>NZ_LIRF01000001.1 GCF_001297705.1 Chryseobacterium sp. ERMR1:04
GCAGGCGGAACTTATACCCTAACCATTACAAGTGCTACTCCATCAGGATGTGTAAAACAGTCTTCTGTAACAGTAATACAAAATACAACACCTCCTCCAGTTTCATTAACTGCCACCTCCCTCATTATATGTAAAGGAGAATCAACCACCATTACTGCAGCAGGAGCCATATCATACACTTGGAACGGATTACCCGGAAATGCAAACATACAAACCGTTTCTCCAATAGTCACCACAACCTATACCGTAACAGGAGTAGGTACCAACGGTTGTGTCGCACAAAAATCAATTACTATTACTGTGGTACCCGAAATTGTTTCTTCATTAGCAGATATCGAAATCTGTAAAGGAAATAAAGGTTCACTAGATGCAGGAGCAGGACCTAACTACACCTACTCATGGAACACAGGCGAGACTACACAAATTATTAATCCAACTCTCGAAGGAACTTATACTGTAACCATTAGCAATGGCGTTTGTGCTAAAACCTTCTCTGCCAAAGTTACCTATACACAAGTTCCGGAGATTCTGGATATTGTATATCAAGATGATGCCCTAACGATTAAGGTGAAAAATAATGAAAATTTACCCCTAGAATATTCTATCGACGATGGGGTAACATGGCAAAGTTCAAATATATTCTACAATGTTCATAAAAACACAGAATATGCCATCAGAGTAAGAAACATAAGAACCCTATGTGATGCTTCCGTTCTTTATTATACATTCTTTCTACCCAATGTTATAACTCCAAATGATGATGGACACAATGATGTGATAAGTTTCGCAGGAATTGCAAAATTTAAAAACTTCTCTGCTACAATATTTGACAGGTACGGACTCCAGATATTCAAAGCTACTAAAGAAAATCCTGTGTGGGACGGAAAATTCTTAGCTCGCGTGATCCCTACGGCCACCTATTGGTATATCGCATCTTGGGAAGATAGGATAACAGGAAGACCAATTAAATTATCCGGCTGGATACTCCTAAAGAATAGACGAAATGATGAGAGAATAATTCCGATCAATAATTAATAAAATCCTCAAAAACGGCAAGCCTATTCTCTCTGAGAAATGGCTGCCTATTTATTTTTTTAATAAAAGACAAACACAGAATGAATAAAAAAATAGCATGTTATTTCTTAATTATTTTATTTTGTTTATCATACAAAAGTTCAGCCCAAACTTATCAAGATACCCCCAACATAATTAATAAGTCCGGAGCTCTAAAACTAAATAACTTAAGAAACTTAAGAAATTTAAATACCCAATGTCCTAGTCATAATATAATCATCAACGGAACATTTACTGATAATGCTAATAATTGGATATTACAGCCCGGATGGGATGCTCCTGGTTCACAAGCACTTTTTTCTGAAAACTATGCAACAAATAAAGATATTTCTCAAAGCTTAAACAATTTAGATTTAGCAAATACTAATAATTTCATTCCTTTAACCCTCACATTAGGAACTCAGGATGGAAATCAGAGTGCAGGATCTACGGCTAAATTACAAATATTATTAAACAATACCGTATATGCTACTATTGATAACGGTACACAAAGAAATCCCGCTATAAATAATGTTAAAATTACCCTTAGCAATGGTGCAACTTCCAATTTCATCCCTTTTACTACAGCCAATATAAATGGTTTTACTAAACAGACTTTTACAGTTTATATCCCCAGTAGCACCATTCCTAATACTTCGACTCTAATTTTCAGAGCAACAACCGGAATTGATGATTGGTTGTTAGAAGATATTTCAATATTAGCTTTTACTTGTGATCATGATGGAGATGGAGTTCCTGATTATATAGACTTAGACAATGATAACGATGGTATTCTGGATACCGATGAATGTCCCAATATTTTTGAAAATGTTGATTTTTCAACCAGTAACAATGTTCCATATACATTTACAGCTCCACCAACGGATTTAGGTTTTATTTTTGATGTATATCAATTAGATAATTCATTTAATTTAATTATCAATGGAAATAGTTTAGCAAATCAAGAAATACAATTCGAAAATTTTTTAATAAATAATATTAGATTTGCTGACGGTTCAAGATATGGACAAAATGGAATACCGGACATATGGAATATAATAGGTTCTTCAGCTACAAACCCTGCTGTTAGAATTATTATTAATCCTAATGGAAGCATAAATATGTATGGAAGTAAAACATCGGGAGGCCCACTTCTTCCTTTAGAACTTTTTAACGGAGCGTTCTTTAATAATATTATCTGGAATAGCCAAAGTAATAATATAGTAAAAATAACGCAATTAGTACAAGGAATGACATATATTTCAGGTACTGGAGGAGGTTACAAATCGGGATTTTGCGACTTGGATGGGGATGGTATATCTAATCAATTTGATTTAGATTCTGATGGAGATGGATGTTTTGATTCTATAGAAGGTGATGAAAACGTCACACTATCTCAAATCAATGCCAATGGATCCATAGCAGGACCTGTAGATTCACAAGGAGTTCCTATCTTAGTAAATGCTGGTGGAGCCGCAGATATTGGCGGAGATCAAGGACAAGGAATAGGATCTTCTCAAGATGCAACTATTAACACGTGCTCTTGTGATCCGCCTACTATTACAAGCTCATCATCAACAATCTGTATTGGCCAAACCGTAACTCTTACTTCAAGTCAAGCTACAGGAAACACTTGGTCTACAGGTGAAACCACACAATCTATTGTTGTGACAACTCCAGGAACATATACGGTAACGCATTCTGACAGTGTATGTACAAGTGCTCCCGCATCTATTACGATAGTACAAGGACTTGTTCCCACTGTCCAAAATACAGGTTTAAGTGTATGTTCAGATTCAGCAACAGCTACTTTTGATCTTAGTTCAGCGCAAGCTGATATTAGTGTAACTCCCGGGGTAAGTTTTACCTATTATACCAACCAAGCAGATGCCATAGCAGGAAATACAAATAATATTGCTAATCCTTCTGCATATACTTCTGCAAATACAACTCTTTATGTAAGGGTAGCATCTGCACAAGGCTGTTTTAATGTTGCCGAACTTCAGCTCAACATAAATCCGAATCCGGTTCCGGTAATTACAGCATCTGCCAATGTAATTTGTAATGATAATCCCGTAACGCTAACTTCAAATTTACCTACAGGAAACGTTTGGTCCACAGGAGAAACAACACAAACCATTACCGTTTCAAATGAGGGAACCTATACCTTAACCAATAACAACGGTACCTGTATAAGTACACCGGCTTCTATTGCTATTCTTAAACAAATAGATCCAAATCTCCAAATAGCAGGAAACCTCCTATTTTGTGAAGGTGATTCCACGATATTAACCGCAACTGCTAACGGAACCGGAAACACATTCTTATGGTCTAATGGAACCACAGGACCTACAAATACGGTGACAGCTCCCGGTATTTATTCCGTTACCCTAACAACAGCTTTAGGATGCCAGTATCAACAATCGGTAACCGTTGCCATGGATCCTATTATCATTGTCAACATATTACCTCCTTCACAGACCATTACCTGTCTGGTAACTGAAATAACACTGGATGCTACGGCATCTGTATATCAACCAGGAGCTACTTTCCTATGGACAGCTACAGCAGGGGGAAATATTGTATCAGGGGGAAATACTTTAAATCCTGTAGTAAATGCAGGCGGAACTTATACCCTGACCATTACAAGTGCTACTCCATCAGGATGTGTAAAACAGTCTTCTGTAACAGTAATACAAAATACAACACCTCCTCCGGTTTCATTAACTGCCACCTCCCTCATTATATGTAAAGGAGAATCAACCACCATTACTGCAGCAGGAGCTGTATCATACACTTGGAACGGATTACCCGGAAATGCAAACATACAAACCGTTTCTCCAATAGTCACCACAACCTATACCGTAACAGGAGTAGGTGCCAACGGTTGTGTCGCACAAAAATCAATTACTATTACTGTGGTACCCGAAATTGTTTCTTCATTAGCAGATATCGAAATCTGTAAAGGAAATAAAGGTTCACTAGACGCAGGAGCAGGACCTAACTACACCTACTCATGGAACACAGGCGAGACTACACAAATTATTAATCCAACTCTCGAAGGAATTTATACCGTAATCATTAGCAATGGCGTTTGTGCTAAAACCTTCTCTGCCAAAGTTACCTATACACAAGTTCCGGAGATTCTGGATATTGTATATCAAGATGATGCCCTAACGATTAAAGTAAAAAATTTACCCCTAAAATCTTCGAGAGTTGGATTAATAATTTGTGTAGTCTCGCCTGTGTTCCATGAGTAGGTGTAGTTAGGTCCTGCTCCTGCGTCTAGTGAACCTTTATTTCCTTTACAGATTTCGATATCTGCTAATGAAGAAACAATTTCGGGTACCACAGTAATAGTAATTGATTTTTGTGCGACACAACCGTTGGCACCTACTCCTGTTACGGTATAGGTTGTGGTGACTATTGGAGAAACGGTTTGTATGTTTGCATTTCCGGGTAATCCGTTCCAAGTGTATGATACAGCTCCTGCTGCAGTAATGGTGGTTGATTCTCCTTTACATATAATGAGGGAGGTGGCAGTTAATGAAACCGGAGGAGGTGTTGTATTTTGTATTACTGTTACAGAAGACTGTTTTACACATCCTGATGGAGTAGCACTTGTAATGGTCAGGGTATAAGTTCCGCCTGCATTTACTACAGGATTTAAAGTATTTCCCCCTGATACAATATTTCCCCCTGCTGTAGCTGTCCATAGGAAAGTAGCTCCTGGTTGATATACAGATGCCGTAGCATCCAGTGTTATTTCAGTTACCAGACAGGTAATGGTCTGTGAAGGAGGTAATATGTTGACAATGATAATAGGATCCATGGCAACGGTTACCGATTGTTGATACTGGCATCCTAAAGCTGTTGTTAGGGTAACGGAATAAATACCGGGAGCTGTCACCGTATTTGTAGGTCCTGTGGTTCCATTAGACCATAAGAATGTGTTTCCGGTTCCGTTAGCAGTTGCGGTTAATATCGTGGAATCACCTTCACAAAATAGGAGGTTTCCTGCTATTTGGAGATTTGGATCTATTTGTTTAAGAATAGCAATAGAAGCCGGTGTACTTATACAGGTACCGTTGTTATTGGTTAAGGTATAGGTTCCCTCATTTGAAACGGTAATGGTTTGTGTTGTTTCTCCTGTGGACCAAACGTTTCCTGTAGGTAAATTTGAAGTTAGCGTTACGGGATTATCATTACAAATTACATTGGCAGATGCTGTAATTACCGGAACCGGATTCGGATTTATGTTGAGCTGAAGTTCGGCAACATTAAAACAGCCTTGTGCAGATGCTACCCTTACATAAAGAGTTGTATTTGCAGAAGTATATGCAGAAGGATTAGCAATATTATTTGTATTTCCTGCTATGGCATCTGCTTGGTTGGTATAATAGGTAAAACTTACCCCGGGAGTTACACTAATATCAGCTTGCGCTGAACTAAGATCAAAAGTAGCTGTTGCTGAATCTGAACATACACTTAAACCTGTATTTTGGACAGTGGGAACAAGTCCTTGTACTATCGTAATAGATGCGGGAGCACTTGTACATACACTGTCAGAATGCGTTACCGTATATGTTCCTGGAGTTGTCACAACAATAGATTGTGTGGTTTCACCTGTAGACCAAGTGTTTCCTGTAGCTTGACTTGAAGTAAGAGTTACGGTTTGGCCAATACAGATTGTTGATGATGAGCTTGTAATAGTAGGCGGATCACAAGAGCACGTGTTAATAGTTGCATCTTGAGAAGATCCTATTCCTTGTCCTTGATCTCCGCCAATATCTGCGGCTCCACCAGCATTTACTAAGATAGGAACTCCTTGTGAATCTACAGGTCCTGCTATGGATCCATTGGCATTGATTTGAGATAGTGTGACGTTTTCATCACCTTCTATAGAATCAAAACATCCATCTCCATCAGAATCTAAATCAAATTGATTAGATATACCATCCCCATCCAAGTCGCAAAATCCCGATTTGTAACCTCCTCCAGTACCTGAAATATATGTCATTCCTTGTACTAATTGCGTTATTTTTACTATATTATTACTTTGGCTATTCCAGATAATATTATTAAAGAACGCTCCGTTAAAAAGTTCTAAAGGAAGAAGTGGGCCTCCCGATGTTTTACTTCCATACATATTTATGCTTCCATTAGGATTAATAATAATTCTAACAGCAGGGTTTGTAGCTGAAGAACCTATTATATTCCATATGTCCGGTATTCCATTTTGTCCATATCTTGAACCGTCAGCAAATCTAATATTATTTATTAAAAAATTTTCGAATTGTATTTCTTGATTTGCTAAACTATTTCCATTGATAATTAAATTAAATGAATTATCTAATTGATATACATCAAAAATAAAACCTAAATCCGTTGGTGGAGCTGTAAATGTATATGGAACATTGTTACTGGTTGAAAAATCAACATTTTCAAAAATATTGGGACATTCATCGGTATCCAGAATACCATCGTTATCATTGTCTAAGTCTATATAATCAGGAACTCCATCTCCATCATGATCACAAGTAAAAGCTAATATTGAAATATCTTCTAACAACCAATCATCAATTCCGGTTGTTGCTCTGAAAATTAGAGTCGAAGTATTAGGAATGGTGCTACTGGGGATATAAACTGTAAAAGTCTGTTTAGTAAAACCATTTATATTGGCTGTAGTAAAAGGGATGAAATTGGAAGTTGCACCATTGCTAAGGGTAATTTTAACATTATTTATAGCGGGATTTCTTTGTGTACCGTTATCAATAGTAGCATATACGGTATTGTTTAATAATATTTGTAATTTAGCCGTAGATCCTGCACTCTGATTTCCATCCTGAGTTCCTAATGTGAGGGTTAAAGGAATGAAATTATTAGTATTTGCTAAATCTAAATTGTTTAAGCTTTGAGAAATATCTTTATTTGTTGCATAGTTTTCAGAAAAAAGTGCTTGTGAACCAGGAGCATCCCATCCGGGCTGTAATATCCAATTATTAGCATTATCAGTAAATGTTCCGTTGATGATTATATTATGACTAGGACATTGGGTATTTAAATTTCTTAAGTTTCTTAAGTTATTTAGTTTTAGAGCTCCGGACTTATTAATTATGTTGGGGGTATCTTGATAAGTTTGGGCTGAACTTTTGTATGATAAACAAAATAAAATAATTAAGAAATAACATGCTATTTTTTTATTCATTCTGTGTTTGTCTTTTATTAAAAAAATAAATAGGCAGCCATTTCTCAGAGAGAATAGGCTTGCCGTTTTTGAGGATTTTATTAATTATTGATCGGAATTATTCTCTCATCATTTCGTCTATTCTTTAGGAGTATCCAGCCGGATAATTTAATTGGTCTTCCTGTTATCCTATCTTCCCAAGATGCGATATACCAATAGGTGGCCGTAGGGATCACGCGAGCTAAGAATTTTCCGTCCCACACAGGATTTTCTTTAGTAGCTTTGAATATCTGGAGTCCGTACCTGTCAAATATTGTAGCAGAGAAGTTTTTAAATTTTGCAATTCCTGCGAAACTTATCACATCATTGTGTCCATCATCATTTGGAGTTATAACATTGGGTAGAAAGAATGTATAATAAAGAACGGAAGCATCACATAGGGTTCTTATGTTTCTTACTCTGATGGCATATTCTGTGTTTTTATGAACATTGTAGAATATATTTGAACTTTGCCATGTTACCCCATCGTCGATAGAATATTCTAGGGGTAAATTTTCATTATTTTTCACCTTAATCGTTAGGGCATCATCTTGATATACAATATCCAGAATCTCCGGAACTTGTGTATAGGTAACTTTGGCAGAGAAGGTTTTAGCACAAACGCCATTGCTAATGGTTACAGTATAAGTTCCTTCGAGAGTTGGATTAATAATTTGTGTAGTCTCGCCTGTGTTCCATGAGTAGGTGTAGTTAGGTCCTGCTCCTGCATCTAGTGAACCTTTATTTCCTTTACAGATTTCGATATCTGCTAATGAAGAAACAATTTCGGGTACCACAGTAATAGTAATTGATTTTTGTGCGACACAACCGTTGGTACCTACTCCTGTTACGGTATAGGTTGTGGTGACTATTGGAGAAACGGTTTGTATGTTTGCATTTCCGGGTAATCCGTTCCAAGTGTATGATATGGCTCCTGCTGCAGTAATGGTGGTTGATTCTCCTTTACATATAATGAGGGAGGTGGCAGTTAATGAAACTGGAGGAGGTGTTGTATTTTGTATTACTGTTACAGAAGACTGTTTTACACATCCTGATGGAGTAGCACTTGTAATGGTTAGGGTATAAGTTCCGCCTGC
>NZ_LIRF01000002.1:5000-7297 GCF_001297705.1 Chryseobacterium sp. ERMR1:04
AATATTTTTTCTCAAAAACAGTAACCACTCACTTTGTCATCCTGTAATGATCTAAACTATCTTTTTAGATAAAAATTCATTCATTAAAAAATCTGCTTCATCCGCTTGATCTGCGAGAGATTATTATTCTCAAACTTCATCTCGTGTAGAACTCCAATATTTCTTTGCATATCCTTTTCCATAAACCAATTCTAGGAAATGATCACACACATTTATACCTTCAAACATTCCGAGGCTAAGATCCTCGAACGCTATATTCCAATATCTGTGTAAATCTGCGAAAATCTGTGGGAAATAAAAAAGTAATCATTCCTTAAAGCTCATTCTCCTGTACCTAACTTATTCCTTCAAAAAAAAACTCATTTAGTGTTTTACAGCATCTGTGTAAATCTTTGCCATCTTCTGTAAGCGTCTAACCTTCCTTTTTAGATAAAAATTGATTCATTTAAGAATCTGCTTCATCCGCTAAATCTGCGAGAGATTATTATCCTCAAACTTGATTTCGTGTAGAACTCCAATATTTCCTTACATATTCTTTTTCCATAAACCAAACTCTGGAGCTATTCTCCCCCATTTATATTACCCAACCATAGTTTATCTTAGCCCTAAACCTCTCCATCACTAAGAACTCACCACCTCTCAACTCCTCCAACTCTCCCGCGTATCACCCCAATTACCCCCAACTCTCAAACGAATGTTTAAAACTTTTAGCTCTTATAATCAGAAGTTTAAAGTTTAATATGAACCCAAAGTAAACATTAAGTTAATAAAGTTTGGATTGGTGGGGTAAAAGAGAGTACTTTTGCCCCACTGAAAAACGATATGTTGATTGGTAGCGCAGAAGATAGTAAGACAAAATCTACACAACAAAAACGAATCAAAAAATAACTTAAACTTTTTCTTAGAAAGAGTTGGAAAAGTTAAAAAGATTTGTATCTTTGCAGTCCGGTAAAACGGGAGCAGAGGAGTAGAAGATAAGGAGTATTAAAAACGAGGTTAGGGTTATTTACAAGACACTAAATTAAGTTAGAAAACGCTTTGTCAATTAGAAATAAAGTTTTACTTTTGCACACGCAAATCTATACTGAAAACGACAGAAAATTAGGTATAGTAAAAAGCGTAAGATATAAGAAGATCATTGAAAAATAGATATAACAACCAAGTAAGGAAAAGACTAGAACGTTAATAACTTTGAGTGAGTCAGACAAACATACAATGGAGAGTTTGATCCTGGCTCAGGATGAACGCTAGCGGGAGGCCTAACACATGCAAGCCGAGCGGTATTTGTCTTTCGGGACAGAGAGAGCGGCGTACGGGTGCGGAACACGTGTGCAACCTGCCTTTATCTGGGGGATAGCCTTTCGAAAGGAAGATTAATACCCCATAATATATTGAATGGCATCATTCGATATTGAAAACTCCGGTGGATAGAGATGGGCACGCGCAAGATTAGATAGTTGGTGAGGTAACGGCTCACCAAGTCAATGATCTTTAGGGGGCCTGAGAGGGTGATCCCCCACACTGGTACTGAGACACGGACCAGACTCCTACGGGAGGCAGCAGTGAGGAATATTGGACAATGGGTGAGAGCCTGATCCAGCCATCCCGCGTGAAGGACGACGGCCCTATGGGTTGTAAACTTCTTTTGTATAGGGATAAACCTTTCCACGTGTGGAAAGCTGAAGGTACTATACGAATAAGCACCGGCTAACTCCGTGCCAGCAGCCGCGGTAATACGGAGGGTGCAAGCGTTATCCGGATTTATTGGGTTTAAAGGGTCCGTAGGCGGGCTCGTAAGTCAGTGGTGAAATCTCATAGCTTAACTATGAAACTGCCATTGATACTGCGAGCCTTGAGTAAGGTAGAGGTAGCTGGAATAAGTAGTGTAGCGGTGAAATGCATAGATATTACTTAGAACACCAATTGCGAAGGCAGGTTACCATGTCTTAACTGACGCTGATGGACGAAAGCGTGGGGAGCGAACAGGATTAGATACCCTGGTAGTCCACGCCGTAAACGATGCTAACTCGTTTTTGGGGCTTTAAGCTTCAGAGACTAAGCGAAAGTGATAAGTTAGCCACCTGGGGAGTACGTTCGCAAGAATGAAACTCAAAGGAATTGACGGGGGCCCGCACAAGCGGTGGATTATGTGGTTTAATTCGATGATACGCGAGGAACCTTACCAAGGCTTAAATGGGAATTGACAGGTTTAGAAATAGACTTTTCTTCGGACAATTTTCAAGGTGCTGCATGGTTGTCGTCAGCTCGTGCCGTGAGGTGTTAGGTTAAGTCCTGCA
>NZ_LIRF01000003.1 GCF_001297705.1 Chryseobacterium sp. ERMR1:04
AAAATATATTCTAGTTATTTAAACCCCTTCGTGACACCCCTATCACAAGTTTATATCCATTACTTATGTACTGAAACACTTCGTATTTGCATACTGTATGTATTCATCATTAATAAATATATAGTACGAAAAAATTATATTTTCATTAATTTTAAATGTATTCGTGTTTTTATTCATATATTTACAATGTAAACGTTGTAGGTATGTCTAGAAAAGAAGTTTTGACACAAGTAATCGAACATTTATTTGAATTCGATAATCAATATCAAGGTGATAAAGATTATAATATGGCTGACTTTCTGGGGTATTTAAATTCAAGTCAGGATCATCCGCCTCCCAGCGCTAGGGAACTAGCAGGAGGGGAAGAAGAATGGGTTCGAGATAATCAGGATCAGAACACTGAAATAGCAAGAATGCTAGTTTTTAATTATCGGTATGCGGTAATGTATTTTAAAAAAGCATTAAAGGAAAGTAATATCAATACATTAGATGAATTCTCATTTTTAATTGTCTTGATGACCTATCCATTTCTCACCAAAACTGAACTCATCAATAAACTGATTATGGAAAAAACATCTGGTGTTGAAGTGATCAAGCGTTTACTAAAGCAGGAGTTGATTTATGAATTCGATAATCCAAACGACAAACGAAGTATAATGGTCGCAATTACGCCAAAAGGTAAGACAGAATTGTCCGAATTATTACCTAAAATGGGATTGGTGGGCAGTATGGTTGTGGGTAATTTAAAACCAACAGAGATTAGTTCACTATCCTTCCTCTTACATAAACTGGATTATTACCACAATGAAATATTCATAAACTATAAAAGCCTGAGTTTAGAGGATCTTTTCAAAAAATCTGAAATTATAAAAAAAAGTATTTAAGAGCGTTATAAAAATCACTGAGAGAATCTTTAACAAGCGAAAATTTTATGATAAAAAACGAGATTAATCTTAAAAAGAAAGTATTAATATCCGGTGCAAGCATTGCAGGCCCAACCTTAGGGTTTTGGTTGGCAAAGTATGGCTTTGAAGTTACGATTGTTGAGCGTTCTAAAGCCTTGAGATTAGGGGGTCAGAATCTCGATGTAAGAGGAGCTGGTCGTGCTATAGTAAAAATGATGGGTATTGAGAAAGAAATACTAGCTGCCAATACGGGAGAGAAAGGTTTACAATTCGTTAACCGAAATAATGAGGTTGAAGCTGAATTTCCAGTAGAAGGTGGGGACAGTTTTACGAGTGAAGCAGAAATACTCAGAGGAGATTTAGTGAATATCTTATATAATTGCACTAAAAATGATGTAGAATATGTTTTTGGTAAATATATTACCGCCATAAATCAAGGACCTGATAAAATTGAGGTTACATTTAGTGATAACGAAATTGAAGTATTCGACTTATTAATTGCTGCCGATGGAGTTCGGTCTACCACAAGAAAATTAATTTTTGGAGATGAACCAGAAGTGAAATTTATGGGACTTTATAACGCTTGGTATACAATCCCTAAGATGGAAAGAGATACGCAGTGGGCACGATGGTATACAGCACCAGAATCACGAGTGATGGTTCTCCGTCCTGATAATCATGGTACCGTAAGAGCTTCTTTCAGCTTTTTATCGGATGATAAAACTTATTTACAAGGATCTAATAATGAGCAAAAAAAAGTATTGAAAGACAAACTCTCAGGTGCCGGATGGGAAGAGGAACGCTTAATGAAAGAAATAGATGATAATAACGATGTTTATTTCGATGGCATCAGCCAGGTTCATGCTCCACGATGGTTTGATGGCCGGGCAGGTATGATTGGTGATGCTGCGTATTGTCCGACACCTTTAACCGGAATGGGAACTACTTTAGCCATGGTAGGCGCCTATTTATTGGCGGGTGAACTTTCCCGTCATGAGAAACATGAAGATGCATTTTCAGCGTATGAAAAAAGGATGCGCCCATTTGTAGAAAAAATTCAAAAGTTACCTCCCGGAGTTCCTTGGCTTGCTCATCCTAAATCAAAATTTGGCGTTAGCGCAGTGAATACGGTAGCATCAATGATAGCAAGTCGTCCTTTTAAGATGATTGGTAGATTGTTTAGTAGTGGAAAAAAAGAGAGTACTAAAGATGAGATTGAAATTCCTATATTTGAATAGAATTCATAATATATTTCACAAAGATATTGTTTCAAAATTTAGATGATTAAATACATCCATATTCTATGATGATTGAAAATAAAACTCTCCAAGGCGGAAGGCTTTGGAGAGTAGGGAATATCGAGTTTTTTAATTTAAGTATTACTCAGTAGCTTAATCGTAAGCGACTTACTTTTTTTGTTTCAAAGAAAGATTATCCACATATACTGCTTGATGTATTCCGTTCAGTAAAACTTTCAGCCCCAAATTTGAATCTTTTTTTAAAGTAATATCAAATTCTTTTTTACCTCCTGTTATTTTAGAGGATTTAGCGATTGAAACATGCGATTTTGGATCGGATATATTGTTTATTGAGAAAAGTTCTAGTGTAGTTTCTCCACCATTGTCTGAAATATCAAGGGTAAGTGTATATTTTCCAGCCTTAATTTTTGGCGTCACTAAATACATATTTTCTCCGGGACTGCTCATTGAGTAAAATACGATTCTTTTTTCGCTGGCATAAAGCATTGCTTTTCCTTGCTGAGCAGTCCAGCATTTGTTGATCTCTTTCCAGGTATCAAAATTTTCAGTAAGGGTAGATACAGTTTTACACTGTGCATTTGCTGTTAGAAATCCTCCTAAAGCAACTATTCCTGCAAATACGAATTTTCTCATATTTCATTTATATATTATGAGGTAAAAATAGTTAAAAAAGGTTGTATCGGAAAGTCATTAATTAATAATATAGGGTGAAACTGGATGATATTGAGCAGCTTTTTTATGATGCCATTTTGCAATGAATATTTTTATAATTGAGCGTATTGAAACGGACCTCTCATTATTTATATTTTAAACCCTTATCTATCTTAGGACATTTTTGGTTGTTAAGCATGATGATAAAATTTTTAACTGAAGAAATAAAACAAAAAGAAGAGAATAAAATACGGATAGATTCTATTAGAGAAAGAGTTTTTAAAGAAATATTTAGCAAATCTCATAGTTCTGATTTAGCAGCTTATATATCAGATGATTTTGCCTTATTAATGGATGCTGTAAATTCTGATTATCAAAGCAAATGGTTAAATTCTCTTTTGGATCACTATAGTAAAGGGAATATTCCTAAAGGAGATATTGGAGAAAAAGAAGGTGATTTCTTGTCAATAATTAATTCTGCATTTTGATAGTAACGATCTTTAGTAATAATAGTTCTAACAAGATCTATTAGAGCAATAAACATCCTGATTCCACTTGTTTATAACCAAAGATATTCTTTAAGTATCTTATTGGAAATTCTAAAAAAAATTACAGATTCTGCTGGTAATACGATTTCGTTAAACAAGGAAAGCTCAATCGTTACAAGTTATTTTTCTTGCTCATTTTCACTACTTTATAATGTTTACAATAGTTATAGATTAATACAATATTCTAATATATCAGAAGAATATAAAACTTTACTCCTTGTTGATCTCTCAAACAAGAATTTTCTGATGATCCTATAGTTTTTACAAAACTTCAAAAATGTTGCGATTCGTATACAGAATGAAAAAGTTTCTAAAGGTAAGACCTGGAATTTAATAAAAGGTTTGAATTGAACAAGTCTTAGTTTGGATATTACAATTTCTTCTTCTTCAACCTTTATAATTTTGCCTTATCAATAAAAGGAAATTATTATGGTAACAGTATTTACACAGTTTATAGCTAAACATGCCACAGCGGCAGCGGAGTTAGAAAGTATCTTTCAAAAATTAATCCGTGAAACACCTCTTGAAAAAGGAAACCTAGCATACGAAGTACTTGTGGTACAAAGAATTCCTAATTCCTATTACGTTATTGAAAAATGGATGTCCGAAGCCGATCTGCAAAATCATATAACTAGCGTGATAGAAAAGGGGTATGCGGCTGATGCCGAAGTTTTATTAGAAAACGAATTAGTAAATATCATTGGTCAAACATTAAATTAAGCAAAAAAATGAAAACAGTATTAATAACAGGTACCTCATCCGGAATCGGTAGAGCCGCGGTTTTAAAATTTCAAAAAGAAGGATGGAATGTCATTGCCACGATGCGTAGTCCTGAAAAAGAAACAGCATTCAATGTATTGGACAATGTGCTCATAGTAGCCTTGGATGTACAGAAAATTCAAACAATTGAGAATGCGATTCAAACAGGAATTGAAAGATTTGGACAAATAGATGCTATCGTGAATAATGCGGGACATGCTGTATTCGGAGCATTTGAATTGACAAGCGAGGAACAGGTGAGTAAGATTTTTGATATCAATGTATATGGTCCGATGCGCGTGTTAAGAGTGATTTTACCCTATTTTAGGGCTCAAAGATCAGGAGTGATTATCAATATTTCGTCGCAAGGCGGTAGAGTTACCTTTCCGACTTGTAGTATTTACCATGCAACAAAGTTTGCTTTGGAAGGCTTAACTGAAGCTTTGGCCTACGAACTCATTCCGTTTGGTATCCAAACAAAAATTGTAGAACCAGGATCTACGGCAACGGGATTTGTAGGTGCTGCAGAAATCACAACAGGTCAGATTCCAGCATATGAAGAGTTTATTAAAATAGGGTTGGGCAATTGGGCAAAGTATGACACAATGACTTCTCTACCAGAAGAAATTGCTGATGTAATTTTTCTGGCTTCAACTGATAAAAGCGAAAAATTGAGGTACCAAGCGGGTAAAGACACCGAATTGTATGTGGGAAAAATGCAAGAAGGGGATGACCAAGCCTATGTAAGGTATATGCGTGAAAGATTTATTCCGGAATATTTAGCAAAATAATTTAAAATGAATTTAAGAAATAATACAATTCTCATCACTGGCGCCGGTACTGGAATGGGCTTGGCTGCCGCAAAATGGTTTTCGAAGCAAGGTAACAACGTGATTTTGGTGGCTCGTAATGAAGAACGTTTGAAAGCCGCAGCATCAGAATTAGACAATGCCTCGTATATCGTCTGTGATTTATCTCAATTAGATCAAATGGAATCTTTGGTGAAAAAAATTAAAAATGAATATCCAGATTTAAATATGGTCTTTTTAAATGCAGGTATTGCTACCAATTATCAGTTGTTGAATAATGATGAGGCTTATCAAACGAGCATTTCAGAAATGGTAACGAACTATCATTCGGCCGTTTATTTAACCCATCAATTCGAGCCGATTTTGGCTAATAAAAAAGAGGCAGCATTTATCATTACGACTTCTGGTGTTGCATTTGCACCTGATTTATTGCATCCAACGTATAGCGCAACCAAAGCAGCTTTGCATAATTATAGTAAAGGTTTAAGGTTGGCTCTACAGCGTAAAAAATCACCAATTGAGGTGTACGAATTAATGGCTCCTTTGGTAGATTCTCCTTTTTCCCAAGCGGTGCAATCAGACCTAAAGATCTCTCCAGAAGCAGTCATTGAGAACTTGGTAGAAAGCATCAAAAAGAAAGAGTTTGAAATTCGACCAGGCTTAACAGAAGATATTTATAGAACTTATCTTCGTTCACCCGATGAAGCCTTATTAATGGTTAATGCATTTACTGGTGCATAATTTTATGTACATTTAAAGTCTACTTCAAACTGTACGCATAATGAGTACAGTTTGATTTATTTGGATAAAAAATGAAGGATATAGAAAAAATTCCTAAGAATGAGCGCTTCGAAGAATTTGAAAAACAAAAGTTGCAATTACAAAAAAATGTTACGGCACAAAATAGTTTTCGCTTTTTCAGTTCGAGTGATTGTTTAGCGGGCAAAACCATTTTGTATAGAAGAAGAGATTTTTACAAAGTGAGTTTGCTGGAAGGTGAATATATAGTACATTATGGTGATGAAAGTCTAAAGATTTCGGGTGTTTCGCTATCTTTTTTCAGCCCTTTAATTCCCTATACAATTGAGGAAATTCGGGAAGAGGAAAATGCAGGTTATTTTATTTTTACAGATATCTATTATGATACTTTTTTTAAACAAAGCATCAAAAATTTTCCGTTATTCAACCAAAAAGATAAGCCTATTTTTTTATTGAATCAAGAACAGAAAGGAATAGTGAAAAAAATGTTTGCAAAAATCGAACAACAAAATTTTTCGGACTATACTTTAAAAGACGATCTTATTCGAAATTACCTCAACGAATTAATGCATTATGCTAACAGTTTACGTTCTGCATCGGAACGCAGTTATAAATTTTCAGCTAAAGAGCGTCTGTGTACTATTTTCAATGAGCTGCTAGATCGTCAATTTCCGGTAGATATCTCTCATCCACAACAGTTACGAACGGCAAGTGATTTTGCTGATGCGCTACACGTACATGTGAATTATCTCAACCGTGTTTTAAAGGAACTTACGGGGAAATCAACACGTAGTTTGCTTTATGAACGCTTTGTAAAAGAATCTATAATTTTACTGAAACATACAAATTGGAGCATCTCTGAAATAGCTTACAGCCTAGGTTTTAAAGACAGTTCTCATTTTAATCATTTCTTTCGTAACCAAACCAATGATACTCCATCGTTTTATCGAAATGAGTTATAGCAGCATTCTTAATGCAGGTCTGTTTCAAAAAAAGATTTATATTCTTAAATTCAATGATGATGAATACAAATGAATTAATACAATTAGCAAAAGATATAATGAATGCTATTGGAAAAACCGAAGGAGAGAATGATAGGATGCTGCAGAGGTTCTTAGAGAATGTACCAGATCCGAACGCCAGTAATTTATTTTTTTCAGTTGAATATGAAGATCTTGAAGCCGAAGAAATAGTTGAAAAGGCACTCTCTTATCAACCTATTCAGCTATAACCAATTATTAAAGTGAATTTGTGGCTTCGTTTTGCTATAGACCAAATCTAAGAATCATCAGACTTCAATTTCCGTTTTAAATACTACGGTAGCCTCACCTTTTATTTTAATTAGGATAGGAAGGCCATTTTCAATGGTAACACTTACGTTTACCACTCCAAGTCTGCCCATTTTTTCTCCCTGCTTGCCTTTGAATTCGTATATGTTATCTTTAGAATCAATGATTTTATTCTGTATTAAATATCCGCCTAAAGGTCCGTTTGCATTCCCTGTAACCGGATCTTCATTGATTCCGATTACCGGGGCAAACATCCTTCCATAGGTCAATACGTCATTATCGTCCGAATCAAATGTGAAAACAAAATATCCGTTGCAGTTGATCTGTTTACTTAGATGGATCAAACTATTATAATCGGGATTCAGGCTGTTGAGTTTTTCCTTACTTTTTATACCAATCATCACTTTTGAGTGTCCTGTAGAAGCAATTTGTATCGGGCATCTTTCATCAGTATCAGAATGCTCAAGTCCCAAAGCTGCTAATAGTTGTTGCGCTACAATAGGATCAAATGTAGGACTGAGTTCAAATGTACCTTGAGTCATGATGACTTGGTAATCTTCTTTTTCTTTAATGATTTCGAAGGGAAGAATGCCAACCTGAGTTTTATATCTTAAAATACAAGAACCCAAATTATCTTCAATCGCTTTCGCATACATTGCAGAAATTGTAGCATGCCCACAAATCGGGACTTCTGATTGTGGTGTAAAATATCTTATTAAACCGTCAGAATTACTATCGTCGGGAGAAAAAAGGAAAGCCGTTTCAGAATTGTTTAGTTCTTTTGCAATTTGCTGCATTTGTACAGCATTTAATCCATCTGCATTTACGACAACTCCTGCTGGGTTTCCACTAAATTTCTCTTTTGTGAAAGCATCTATTTGATAAATTTTAAAAGTTTTCATAATCTTTTTAATTTTGTTAGGAGCATAGATAGAGCCCGTTTACAAGGAAAGATAAATAAGATTTCAAATATAGCCTATTTTATAGCACGCATCATGCTTTACCGTAATAACAATCAAGGGAATTATTCCAAATAATTTTTATAAGGGAATACTTTGAGGTTTGTCTCGGAGTTAAAGGAGGAAAAGTTGAAAACAGATAGTTTTTCATAAGATTAAAAATAGTATATCTTCCATTGAATATCTGATATACTAACTCTTGTATGCTTAACTCAATGATTTTAATCTTAAATATTAGTATATAAACTTTTACTTTCGTTTCATAAATAAGAGCCTGTTTAAATTTTATTCTAAAAGAATACCTCGAGGCTTGCCTCGGGGTCAAAGCGTAAAAGTTTGAAAAACGGAGGGTTTTTCATAACACTTTGAAAAAGTGTAGATTTGATTTGTGGATGAACATATTTACAAAAGGCACAATAAAAGTTTGCTTTTATATCATTTGGTTTTTCCAATGAAATATAGGAGAGAAGTTTTAACGAAAGAAATAGGAGATAGCCTTAGGCTAATATGCGTTGGCATTTCAGAACGCTATGAGATTCAATTTGTAGAAATTGGTTATGAGTGTGACCATGTTCATTTTTTAGTTCAAAGTGTTCCAAGTATCTCGGTTTCAAAATTAGTAACACTTATAAAAAGTTTGAGCGCGCGAGAATTATTTAAAGCACATCCAGAGATAAAAAGGATTTTATGGGGAGGTAATTTGTGGACAAGCGGTTACTATGCTAATACAGTTGGTCAATATGGAAATAAAGATGTTATTCGAAAATATATTGAAAACCAAGGGAAAGAAGTAGAATATAAAAAAATCCACGGCGAACAACTCAAGCTATGGGATTAACCAATACCTCGAGGCTTGCCTCGGGGTAGTTTATTAAATAATAATTTTTTAGCAGATAATTTGACCATGTTTTCAGAATTTTCCATTAGCAATTCATAATTTCGGCAAAGTCTTCTGTCATTATCAAACCAAGAAAACGTTCTTTCAACAATCCATCTTTAAAGAGTTTTTCTTTATTGTCAGAGCGTAAAACAACCTGAATGATGTAACCAAACTTATCTTTTATTTCTTCAATAACATTTCCTCTATAGCCACCGTCTGCTAAAATCACTTTAACCGAAACCAAAAGATAATGGAGTGTTCTCATCAATAATAAAGCAGCTTTACTATCGTTAAAATTGGCTACACTTACCATTACAGCTAACAAACCCCCATTCTTATCTACTACAACATACCTTTTAATTCCTTTTACCTTTTTATTACCATCAAAACCATTAAGAGAACGATTGTTTCCCCAACGAACGCTCTGACTGTCTATAATACCTAAACTTGCTTCTGCATTTTGTCCTCTCTTAACTTGTACCTCTTCTCTTAAATTCGTCAGAAGTAAATCGAATAATTCTAAATTACTCCATTTAGAGTAATAATAGTAAACCAATTGCCATTTGGGATAATTTGAAGGGAGCATTCGCCACTGACAGCCTGTTTTTACGATATAATAAATAGTATTCCAGATAATACATAAATCATGTTTTCGCTTTCTATCATCAAAATCAAGCGTTTTTTTATAAATTGCCACTGAGTAAGGGTTAAGTCTGTTGGATAAATCATTTTTTTGTTTTGCAGCTCTAGATTGATATTTTTGATCCAATTAACATCCCTTACGCTTTTTTATTTACATTTTTAAACAGGCTCTTAGATTTTTAATTTTGTCTCTAGCTGGATGTTAAATTGATTTATAATAATTTCATAGAGCTATTTAACATAATAAAATTTATTAATTAATCCTACTATGGAGAGTTATATTTATTATATATTTGTAATAAGCGGATTCCGAAAAGCTAAAAGAGTAGGAAGAAAAACAAAATATTAACTATGAAAAATTTAGAAAAATTAAAAGGAAAAAAACTAGGTAATTTAAAAGATGTTATTGGTGGAAAAATTGATATGAACAATGCTATTGGCCCTTGCGGTGGAACAGGTTCATACGACGATCCTCATGTATTAGAAACACTTACATTGATTAAAGGCGGAGGAGGTAAAAATGACGGATGTGACTAGTCATTTTATTTTTAGAAAAAAATTAAAGACTCTTTATATAATAAAGAGTCTTCCTTTATCTATTAATTTGTAAAAAACATGATTTTAATTTTATCAACTCCAAATGATGACGATACAAATATTGTAATGGAGCATTTGGCTATTCTAGAAGAAAAATATATAAGAATAAATGATCTGGACTTATTTAATGGAAATACAAAAATGTATTATGAACTTTCACCAGTACCTAGCCTTTTTGTAGAGAATATTTTTTTTGGAAAGATAAACTTATCAGATATTAAATGTGTATGGTACAGGAAATTTGGCTTCTTCGATAAATTTAAACAAAATTTTGAGAGTGAAATCAACATTGAGATGTTAGATTATTTAAAATCAGAATATACTACTATATTAGATATCTTTTTTGAGTTTCTCAAAGATAAAAAATGGCTTAATCATTATTCAAAAGTAAAAAAATTAAATAAAATAAGTACTCTTATAACTTCCCAAAAAATAGGATTAAGTATTCCCAAAACAGAAATAACAAATAATAAAGATTTATTAGATCTGAACGAATCATATATTACTAAATCAATAAAAGATGGCACAGTTATTAATGTCAAGGAAAAAATATTCTTTTTTTTGACAAAGGAAATTAACCTTCAAACAATGGGTCATTATAAAAATTTCTTTCCAAGTTTATTTCAGGAGAAAGTAAATAAAGAGTACGAGCTTAGAATTTTTCATTTAAACGGGAAAAACTATCCTATGGCTATTTTTTCTCAAAGAGATACACAAACAGGAGTAGATTATAGGCATTATAATTATAGTAGACCAAATAGAATGATTTCCTATTCTTTACCTCAGGAAATTGATGAAAAAATTTGCCACCTTATGAAAAAACTTGAACTTGATACAGGGTCATTGGATATCATAAAAGGTAAAGATGGAAAATATTATTTTTTGGAAGTAAATCCTTCCGGTCAGTTTAGGATGACATCAATGCCATGTAATTATAATCTTCATTATGAGGTTGCATGCTGTTTAAAAAAAATGAATACATGAAAAAAACATTATTAAAAGAAATGGGATATGAAAAAAAGAAAGAGTTACTTCCTATTATTTTCTCCCATACAATGCCAATGGATATTAAAAAAATAAAAAGAGAGCGCCCATTTAGAATGGTTGAAACTTCCATTCATCAGTCAGAAATCTATTGTTTAAGAATATATAAAGATGGAATTAACATATCTACAGAATAATAAAGATAAATATATTCATGTATTTTCATGCTGTATACCTGTTAAAGGACATGAAAGAGGTGCTATATATGATCTTCAGAGAGAAGAAATTGAATTGGTACCTAATACAATGATAGAGTTTTTAGACTATATCAAAAACAAAAAAGTTAGTTCTATCCTGAAAGAATTTGAATCAGATATAATGGCTAAAACATATCTTGATTTTTTAGAAAAGAATGAATTTATCTTTTATTCAAATACAGATTTTTTTCCTGAATTAGCAGCCAAAAGTATAAATGAAGATACATCTACTATACAGTTTATGACCATAATACTGTCAGAGTTTATTAAAAATAATTTAGATATTGTTATAAAAAGAATTAATGAACTGGGAGTAAAAAGATTACATTTTCATATTGATAGCAATAATTGTATGGAAGAAATAAATTATCTTTTGCATTTATTAGAATATTCCAGAGTTACTAATGTTTCATTTTCAATACCTTATCAAAAAATTGATAAAAAATTATACAATAATAATCGGTTAAAAAAATATATCTATTTAGTTCTCCCAAAGAAAAAGTGGAAAAAAATAATGAAGTAACTAATATTTTTATAACTGTAAGCGATGCTAAGATATTCTTGCCAAAATTTAATATCAATACTGTAGAAGTTAATACTGCTGCCTATAATATTGCAAGAAATTATAATTTATCAATATATAAAACAATAATTGTAAATCATGAAGGGAAAATTAAGTATAATATTTCAGAAAGGAATAGTTATGGTAATATCACAGATTCGTATAAAGAAATATCAACTAAGACAATTAAAAGACTATCTATCCTTTGGAATATCAGGAAAGATAGTATAGCTCCATGTAATATCTGTGAGTTTAGATTATGTTGTACAGTAGCCCATATTCCTTTAAAAAAAGAGAATGGGTATGCAGTGAATTGTAATTATGATCCATACAAGGCAGAACTAAATTAAGATGATCAAAAAACTGAAAACACTATTGACTGTTCTTTGTTTAATCTTTATAATGCAAAGTTGTAAAAATTATTATTATTTGAAACATAGGCCTGTAGCTTATAATGAAGATGGAAATAGCATACATGATTTAAAAATTTCTAATGAGAATATCCAATTTATTACTTTTTCAGATTATCAAATCAATAAATTAAATAAAAAATATATTTTCTTTACGACTAAAGATATAAATCGTCTCCTCCAAGAAAATATTAAAAAACCTTTCAGTCAACAATTCTTATTTATGTATACCAATATGAGTATTTATAATAATTTGTTAGGATTTTATTATGAAGACACATCATTGGAGGATGTGATGAAAGACTATAATAAAACGCCAGATGTTAGCTTGGAAAATGGAGTTTTATATATATATAATTTTGAAAAATGGAATATAATAGATATTTATAGAAAATATTATGGTGGAGTAGTGAGATTTATTAATCTGAACAATCCTAATGAAAATGATCCTCAATATAAAAAATTCCACCGTGAGGTTAATAATCTTTTTTTCGACCTTAATAAGAATCTGTGGAAAAAAAATGCAATAGATTTTCAATAATTTTTAAAGACTTAATATGGTTGAAAGTATTGGCAATATTTTAAAATATCTTGAAAAAAAAAAAATTACCTTAGATCGAAATAAATTTTCTTCCCAAGTTAATTCCCATCCAACATTTCCAAGTTTATTATCGATAGTTAGTGCTTTGAATATTAACCAGATCTGTAATTATGTGATAGAAATAGATGATTCCGAAATAGGTGAGCTTCCTATTGATTTTATGGCTTTTATGACAGTTTCAAGCCATAAACAGGAACTTAATTATATTGAGAAGATAAGTGAAGGGTACGTAATTAATGGCAAATACAATATTAGTGAACAAGTGCTACTTTCAAAATGGACTAATATAGTTGTTTTAATTGATGAAACCCAGACTGTACATCCAAAAAAGATAAGTAGCAGAAAATATCATTTATTATTTGTCGCAATTTGCTTCCTATTTTTGTTAATATTTTTGTACAGTTTTATGAATTTATATTTCTTTATTTATCTGGTTTTATCTTTATCTGGTTTTTTTATATCAGTACTTTCATTAAGAAACGTATTTGGAATAGAAAGTTCTATTGTTAGTAAAATGTGTTTTGGTAACTATACAGACTGTTCATTTTCAGATGTCAAAAGTACAAACTTTCTCTCAAATTTTGGAGATTACAGCCTTGTGTACTTTTTTACTAATATAATCTTTATTTTATTTCTCATCAATAGCCAGATTAATGATGTTTTTTTTAATATACAAAGATTATTATTGGTAATTATTCTACCTATAATAGCCTATTCTTTTTTTTATCAGTTGCTCAAAATTAAAAAAGTATGTCCTTTGTGTATAGGAATTATAATTATTCTACTCTTACAAACCTATATTTTGATGATTTGATATGAATTTGAAATCTTTTATTCCTCTAGTTTTATATGCTCTTATCTATTTAATCATCTTTGTTTTATGGTATTATATCAAGATGTTTTTAAAACAGAATGAGCAAAACAGAAATCAGCTTATAAGAAAAAATAGAGTCATCAGAAATCATAATGTTTTTATTAATACCTTGGAGAAGCAAGAAAGATTAGAACTACCAGTATCTATGTTTGTTTTGGGAAATAAAAATTGTGATTTAGAATTAACGATATTTACCAGTCTACACTGTGAAATGTGTGGAGATATATGTGAAATTATTGACAAAATAATTTTTGCATATGAAGATCAAATAAAAATAAATTTTTTTTTTAAAACTCAAATTTCTCGTGAGAAGAACGTTTTTTTGTATTTACTTCATGGTATTTTTTTATTTAAGGGAGAAAAGGAATTTTTAAAAGCGTTGCGCTTTTGGTTTAAAAATAAAAGTTTGACACCATGGAAGATTGATGAATATAATACTGAAGAAAATAAAGACTCCTTTAAATATTTAAATGACTGGTTTTCCCAAAATGGAATTATCTCCACACCCTCAATTTTTATAAATGGATATATTTACCCATACGAATTTGAAAAAGAAGATTTATATTATTATATAGAAGGAATTATAGAGAACAAATAATAAAAAAGGAATACTCAATTATAAAGGTAGGAATTGTGAGATATCATCTTAGTTCTCTTAGAGGTTACTTGGTTCAAGTATTTATATTACAGGTGAAGATGTTAAGATGAATTTTCTTTTCAAGAATCAAGAAAAATAATATTTAGATGCCCATTCTTCGTATTTTCTATTGCGGTCTATGCAGATAATGGATACAAACTACTTTCAAATACTCAGTTTTTCAGAATCTTTGTTATGTAAGGCAAAACCCTACAGCCTGTTTTGAAAAACGGTTTTTGCTAACTATTTTCATCATAAGGTAGGGTTGGTAGAATAAAATCTTACGATATTTTACTTGGCTACCGTTGCTTAATGTTCTACCGTTAAGGTCGCAAAAAGCCCTTTTACTTCAAGCAAAGTCCTAGCTTGTTGAATGCTATGTTTCATTATAAATGGTACATAAATATGCAGGCAATGGATGAAAAACTCATGAGTGTCTATTGTGTACACATTGAGTCTGACAATATTTTTGCATTCATAGCCTGACTCGTTGATTAGTTGCTCTAGATTGGTAATGGTTTATTTTAAGATTCTATTATCATAAAGCAGATTATCGTCTTCATCAAAACTTATAATCAAAACTTTGTATTGTTTGGCGCTGTCGTTATTATAGAATTTAATTCTCGGCGGAACATAATCGCTATCAAATAAATTAGGATTCCAGTATAGGGTTTCTCGAGTGTCATTTTCGATTTTTTTTGAAGCATCATCGTCTAACATTTCAATAGGGAATTCTGAAGGCATATCATAACCTTTTACTATAGAGAGGTTATTTTTTTTCGTGTCTTTTTCAACATTCTTAGATTTCAGATCACCTCTCATGGTATAGATTGCAACCGCATCGCCTATTAATCCTGATGCTTTTATAATTTTCACCATAGCAATATTGCTTATAGGAAGACTTGTAATCATAGAGGGCTCAGCAGGCATTTCATCTAAATATAGCTTAGCTTGTTGACCACGAATATAAGGGACATTCTCCCCTGAATTATTTCTCTGAAAGGTTAAACCGGCAGCTCTTCCTTGTAGCCAATCTAAAATATTAGTTGATAAAGCCGCATTTTGGTTTTCGTTTACAAAATCAAATATCGTAGAATTCATAGAGTTAAACATTCCGCTGGACAGTTGTTTGTTTAATTCTTCTTTTGGATCTTGTTTTTTTCCTACTATTTTTACTTCTTCAATTTGCACATCAATATTTTCAGCTTTTTTGTTGTTTTTCTGACTTGTGATGGCTCTGGAAATAGATGGAGGAAGTTTTCTATTCTCGGTAGCTTTCACCAATTTGTATTTTGTACTGGGGAAATTACCTTTAAATTGTGTGGGATTTACCAAGGGTTCTACTGTGACGAATAAATTATCAGTACTTGATTCTTTACTTTTCTCTGAATTCACAAATAATGAAATTCCCAAAGGTTCATTGAAATTAAGGTTATCTAAATAAACATATCCGTTTTGATCAGTTTTAAATAGATTAATAATGGGTTCCTTTTCCCCTAATTTTAAAGCTAATGTTACACTGGTATCTTTTAGTAAAGCATTGTCTTTAATCGGTTTTACTTTATAAGATAGAAATTTTTGAGAACTGGTTGTAATGGTAGGTTGAGATCCGCTAAGTACAGAATTCCAATCAAATCTTTTCCAATTTTCAGAAATAAGTAATGCGTCTAACGCTTCGGCATTGGCATTTTTAGTAAAATATTGTGCGGGTGCATCTACTTTTGACGTAAAATCTCCTGTTAGCCAAAGACCACTGAGTAGATTTTCTTCTTCCACCGGGTTGCTACCATCATCATCGCTTACCAAAACGGTGTAATTTTTAAAATAGGACTCTGGGGAAAGGTCAATACTGTTGAATGATCTTGGCGTATGCTTTAAATTCTGACTGATAATGTCTGCTTTCTCAATCTTTAAATTATTAGGCTTTATAAAACAAAGTCTTTTAGCAACAAGATTATCCTGTTCATCAAAAATAGCTAATTGTAAAATAGCATTAGCTCCAGTGCTTATTTTTGTAGGAATAAGACTTGAAGCATCATTCGTTAGCTGAGTAATATTGGCTCTGTAAGCAAGATGATTATTGATGGTTCCAACAATCTTATAATTTTGAAGCTGTTGTTTTAAATTAACTCCTTTTAAGCTGTATTTAATACCATCGTTAGAACTGTGAACTTCTAAATTAAGACCACTGCTTGCCACTTGTGGTAAATCTATTGTTTGTTTTTTTCCTGTATTGTCCTGAATAAGGGCTTGATATTTTTTTCCTAAAGCCGGAGTTAAGGTAAAAGAAGCAACATTTTTATCAAACGATGTAAACGTGGTGATCGATACATTTGGATTTTGTGCATCTATAATTTTCCCGGTCCATTTTTCCGGTAAAGAACTATCGCTTGATAATCTTACTGCAAATTTTGTAGGCATCCCATTGATGAAAGTTCCTCCTTCTGGAAAAGCTTTAGCAGACCAATTAGGATTCTTAGCAATCTCTAATGTTTCGGTGGATTTTGGATTATAAATCGGAATCGTTTTAGCGATCTGAAAATCTTCACTAAAATTCGTCATGTAGGGAGTATAAGCTCTTACGAAGTAAACCTGCTCCGGAAGATCTTCTTTCAGTTTAAAATCTCCGCTCCCTTCACCATTGGTTAGAAGGATGGTTTTCCAGTCTATTAATTTTTTATCAGCACTGTACAATTCAACAAATAGAGTGGTAGACAGTGTCGTTCGGTTATAGCCATCAAATACAAAGCTTTTGAACCAGATTTGGTCACCCGCAACATACTGTGATTTGTCGGTAAGTAAATATACTTTTTCTTGGTCGTAATTATTCTCAAGATTGGTAATTGCTTTGTCTAGTTTAGTTTGTGATAATACGGGTTGTACACTTGAAATAAGCAATAAAAAGAATATATTTTTCATAGAGATCTTCGCGCATCCTTAATGCGGTGCTAAATTACTCATTTAAAGATTTCAAAATTGATATTTGCCTTGTAATTTAACAAATTAAAGCGATTTTTTTAAATAATAAGCTTAATTCATAATATTTTACACCCTATATAAGACGTGAAGCATTTCATTAAGAATTAAAATCAGATTTTTTTCGGGTAAGAGAACAGTGTTACATTAATTATATAAAATGAGTGGTAGGAAGATCTTTCGGGCCACCATTATCTACTTTGTTTATAATTTTAAGGAGTTCAGATGCTGCCATAATTCCCATTTTATATCCATCATTAATTTGAAATTGGTAAGATTCGTCAAGATATTTGGGAAGCGTGCCTTCACTTATGGCAATCACTTTTATGTTGCTGTTGTTGAGATTTCTTTTAATCAGGGAACTATGGAGCCCAATTAACGTTTCGTCACTCATCGCAAAAAAGCCATCAAAATTATTTTCACTCAAAAGAATAGTAAGTTTTTCTTTTACGACATCTGCAGATTCACAAAATATGGTTTTGCATTGAATTTCCGGAAACTCCTTCATTTTTTTTAAGAAAGAATTCATTCTTGTTTGGGTGATATCAAGACTCTCATCACCAAAAATCGCCAATATATTCTTACAGCCATCCTTTATTAGGCTTTCTGCACATAATTCTGAGTTTTTTGCATTATCAAAAATCACTGAATCAAAGCTGTGTTGAGGGATTATTTTATCAAAAATAACAACGGGTATTTCCATTTCCTTTACTTTTTGAAAATGTTGAAAGTCTTTTGTTTCCTTTGTGAGAGATACAAGAATACCATCTACCCTGGAATTAATACATATTTGTATGTTTTGTTCTTCCGTTGCAGAAGTGTCGTCAGATGAAAGAATAAAAAAATGATATCCTTCTTTATTAAGTACAGAAGAGATTCCTCTAATAATGGAGGGGATAAAGAACATCGATATTTCCGGAACAATAAGCCCGATAACTTTAGAAGAATTTTTTCTGAAATTAATGGCAAAATCATTGGGGATATAATTAAATGTTTCTGCTGCCTCTCTCACTTTTGACTTCACAGCGCTGCTAATATCTGGATGATCTTTCAATGCTCTTGATACAGTAGATGTACTAATATTAAGCATTCCTGCAAGGTCTTTTAGGGTGGTTCTTTTCATTTCGTTAAAGTGAGATCAATTATTGGGAGAAATTACCAATATTTTCACATATCTATTTTGTTAATATTTGTTAAATTTAAAGCGGTTAATTCTTAATAATATGTTAAATTAAAAATAACTTACTAACCGCAACCGTTTGCGCAACCGTTTGAAATTCATATTGGGTTAACCTTCCCTTTAAAATCATTTATTGATAGGGTAAAAAAATACTTTTAGAACATAATAAACTCGGAATTATGGAATCTAAAATCATGAAGCGACTGCTAATTTTAGGAACGTTAAACACAGCGGCAATTATGTTTTCTCAGAAAACAGTTGCGGACACCACAAATATAAGGGGCAAAGTAATAGATGAAGTTGTCATTACAGGAAACTCTAATGCAAAGGCGTCAATAAAAACAAGTACTTCTATTTCTACCTTGAAACAGGCAGATATTATAAATGCAGCACCAAGAACTACAGCTGAAATTTTTAGAACAATTCCGGGGATCCGTTCCGAGTCTTCCGGAGGGGAAGGGAACTCTAATATTACCGTTAGAGGACTTCCGGTTTCTGCAGGAGGATCAAGATATCTTTTGATTCAGGAAGATGGTCTTCCGGTAATGCAGTTTGGAGATATTGCCTTCGGTACACAAGATCAGTTTATACGATTTGACTCTTTTGTGTCAAGGATAGAAGCCCTGAGAGGAGGTTCCGCATCTGTTTTTGCATCCAATTCACCAGCGGGTATTATCAACTTTATTACAAAAACGGGAGAAAAGGAAGGAGGAAGTATTACGCAGCAGGTTGGCCTTAATTATAAAAATTTTAGAACCGATATAGATTACGGAACACCTTTAGGCAACAATTATTTCGTTGGCGTTGGCGGTTTCTACAGAGGAGGCGACGGCCCGAGAAAAACAGGGTATACATCTAATAACGGAGGTCAATTCAGATTATCTCTATTAAAAAAGTTTGAAAAAGGAAGTATTAGAATATATGGTAAATATCTAGATGACCGTACAGCAGCTTATATGCCTATGCCGGTGGCTGTTTCAGGGTCGGACTCAAATCCTAATTACAGCTCCCTGCCTTCTTATAATATATTAACTGGAGCTTTGCAATCTTCTAATTTTATAAATGACCTGACTGTAGGTGGAAATGGACAGATATTGAAGAGCGATATCAGAGACGGAATGCATTCGGTATCTAAAGCAGTAGGGCTAGAATTTAATTATGATTTAGGTTCAGGCTGGAAACTGGAAGAGAAAGCCAGATATACCGCAAATAGCGGACAGTTTTTAGCGCCATTTCCTGCATTAGTTGGGAGTAAAGCAGATATTTTGGAGTCTATAGCAGGATATGGGAGTGCGTTGTATGCCGGAACAAACACCTTGGTAGATAATAATGCCATGTATATGAAAACCGTACTGTTCAATACAAAAATAAATAATCTGAATAATTTTTTCAGTGACTTAAATATTACCAAAAAATGGGATAAAATAAAGTTGAATACAGGCCTGTATAACAGTACACAAAATATCAACCTTTCATGGAATTGGAATACCTATCTTATGGAAGTTTCAGACCACAATGCAAGATTGGTGGATGTTGTTACCCCAACAGGAACTAAAATCACAGACAACGGTTTACTTCATTATGGTGTTCCGGATTGGGGAGGGGTCAATAGAAATTACGACACAAAATATTCAGTGATTGCGCCTCACGTTCAAGTAGAAATTAATCCGGTTGAAAATCTTACGTTAGATTTAGGAGCAAGATATGATTTCGGAAAAGTATCAGGAAGTTTTGCAGGAACAAAAAATACAATGCGTACAATTGATGTCAACCAAAACGGTAGTATTGAAACACCCGAAAATTCTGTTGCTGTGGTAGATGGTATCGTTCCGGTAGATTATACGTACGGGATTTTTGGGTACTCTTTTGGGGCAAATTATGCCCTCAATTCCCGAAATGCAATTTTTGCGAGAGTAAGCCAAGGGGGAAGTGCTTCTGCAGACAGAATTCTTTTTGCAGGATATGATTATACCAATAATGATGATCCCGCTTTAGACGCTGTAAAAGTAAATAAGGTTAATCAGATAGAAGCGGGGTATAAAATGAGAGGAGCCAATTATTTTCTGAATACCACTTTTTTCTATGCAAAAACCATAGAAGCTAATTATGAAGCAACAACCCAAAGAAGAACAGAAAACAGATACGAATCTTTAGGAGTTGAATTGGATGGATATTACAAAATCAATAAAAACTTTGATATTAAAGCGGGACTAACATATACTCATGCAGAAATTAAGGACGCAATTGATCCAATAATCATTGGAAATATGCCGAGAAGAACACCAAAAGTAATGTATTCTGTAAACCCGAATGTAAATATTGAAAAGTTGAGTCTCGGATTCTTTGTTGTTGGATCTACAAAAGCTTTTACTCAGGATAGCAATAAGTTGATTATGCCGGGATATGCAATCGTTAATCCGTATATTTCTTACAGACTTTTGAAAAATCTAACGTTGAATGTTAATGCTAATAATATCTTCAATGCACTTGCAATAACGGAAGCAGAAGAAGGCTCTTTGGTTGGTACCAATGGAATTATCAGAGCAAGAGCATTGCCAGGAAGAACTTTTGGAGCAAGTGTGAAATTAGACTTCTAAGGTAGTTTCTACACAGTAAATAATAGCATGATTTGGGGTGTAAGATTGATTATTAATATGATTTATCATCGTTCCCTTGATGCTATTCAAAGCTTATTTTACAAGGATGAATTCTTTAAGATAAGTGTCAACTATCAAATTTTTTAAATATATGTTTAAACAAAAAGCTATCGAAACAATATACCGTTCAATTTCGGAACAGGGTATTTTGGCGTCATCAGAGAATCGTGATAATTATGGGAGAGTTTGGTCTAGAGATTCTATAATGACTGGCATTACGGGGATATTCCTGGAAGACCAAATAATAGTAAATGGTCTTGAAAAATCGATCATAACCCTCGCAAATCATCAGGCAGAAAACGGGCAAATTCCTTCAAATGTTTATGACAATAAAGCAAGTTATGGTACACTCGTTGGGCGAACCGATGCTACCATATGGTGGATTATTGGGGCTTGTGAGTACATGAGCTATTCGAAAAATACACCATTAAAAGAGATTTTAAAAGATAAAATATACAAAGCACTTTCATGTTTAAGGACTTGGGAATTTAACCAGAGAGGGCTTCTGTATAGTCCACTGGGAGGAAACTGGGCTGATGAATATGTCACATCAGGGTATGTTCTGTATGATAATGTTCTTCGGTTTTGGGCACTGAAAATTACAGCAGAGGTATATGAAGATAAAGAACTGAAGCTTCTTGCTGAAAAGACAAAAGAATTAATAGAAAATAATTTTAGAAAAAATAGTTCCGATAAGGTAAAATATCATCCTACAGCATTTCAAAAAGCAACAGGAAAGCCTTATTTATGGGCATCTCTTAATGCAAATGGATATGACGAAAGGTTTGATCTTGCAGGAAACTCATTGGCCATTCTTTTAGGTTTTGATCTGGATTTGGAGGCATTTAATACGTTTTTGGAACAGCTGAGTGAAGAATTTGGTCACTGGATGCTTCCTGTTTTTTATCCTGTTATTTTACCTAACGATGCAGACTGGAATTTACTGGAAAACAATTACAGCTACAATTTTAAAAATAAGCCTTATCATTTCCATAATGGGGGCTCATGGCCCATCTATTTGGGTTGGCTGTGCAGGGGATTGAAGAAGAGGGGATATCAGAAAACTTCCCTTAAAATATTGGAACAGTATGAAGATTTATTGGAGAAAAAAGGGGCGAGTTTTAAAGAATATTATTCCACAGATCACTTAATGCCGTCAGGGACAGACCAACTTTGCTTTTCGGCTTCTGGTTATCTGCTGATGACCATTTAACATATAAATATTACAATAAAATAAGAAATTATTTACTTAAAATAAAATAGAGGATGATTGGAGATGTAATCAATTTACGGGAGGAACATTTAAATACAGGAGAAGCCATTTTTAATATCATAAAGCAGAAATTAAAGGATAATAAAAAGTTTGCTATTGGTATTTGTGGAGAAAGCGGAAGTGGGAAATCTGTAACTGCTTTTTCTTTGCAGAAGGTGATGGAAATGCATGGAATACAAAGTAGAGTATTGCAGATGGATGATTATTTTAAACTGCCTCCAAAAAGCAATCATGACAACCGAAAAAAGAGTTTAGAGCATGTAGGAACACATGAAGTTCAGCTGAATTTGATTCATGAAAACGTATTAGAATTTAAAGCGGGAAAATCATTTCTCAGAAAGCCACTTGTTAATTATCAGGAGAACTCCATTTCTGAAGAAATAATAAACGTAGATGAGGTACAGGTATTGATTATTGAAGGGACCTACATCCTTGAGATGGATGATTTTGATATCAGTATTTTTATAGATAAAAATTATAGAGATACTTATGAAAGCAGAATGAATAGAAATCGTGATGAACAGACCGATTTTATAGAAGAAGTTCTGAAAATTGAACATGAAATCATCAGAAATTTTAAGGAAAAGGCAAGTGTAATACTTGACAAAGATTATCAAATTGTAATGCCTTAATTATGACAAAAAAATAATACCCAAGCTTAGTTTTTGGCAAATCTGGAATATGAATGTTGGATTTTTTGGTATTCAATACAGTTTTGGGCTTCAACAGACTGCGGTTAATCCGCTATATTCTTTTTTGGGTGCTCATGCAGATCAGCTTCCTATTCTTAATCTCGCGGGCCCTGTTACCGGATTACTTATTCAACCCTTGATAGGAGCAATAAGTGACAAAACATGGAGCGTAAAATGGGGTCGCAGAAAACCATTCTTTCTATTGGGTGCTATATTTTGCAGTCTGGCATTATTTGTTTTTCCATTTAGTTCTTCAATTTGGATGGCGGTTGGGCTTCTTTGGATTTTGGATGCAGCGAATAATACTGCAATGGAGCCTTACAGAGCTTTTATTGGAGATAAACTACCGGAAAGTCAGCAAACCTATGGCTTTCAGATGCAGAGTCTTTTTGTAGGGGCAGGAATCACGTTGGCCAATTTATCCCTTTTCGTTTTCCAGAAGTATCTTGGGGGAAGTTCAGAATCAGGAGGGATTCCAAAATGGGTGTATTACTCATTCTTTTTAGGTTCTTTTTGTTCTATCGCTTCTGTGGTATGGTCGGTTTATAAAACTCCCGAAATTCCGCCCACTGAGGAAGAGTTTAAGCAATTAAAAGCTGAAAAAGAAGGAGACACTTTTTTAACCCCATTTATAGATATTTTCACGGCTATTATAAAAATGCCGAAAATACTTTGGCAGTTGGCTTTGGTTTATTTATTTCAATGGTATGCTTTATTCTGCTATTGGCAGTTTGTAACCCCTATGATTAAGCAGACGTTGTACAACGTCTCTGAAAATGACGAAGAAAAGGCCAATCATCTTATCGAACTTTCAAAACAAGGATCTGCAGTTGCCAACAGCGATTTGTCTTGGGCAAAAAATATCCTGCATTTGGTAGAAACAGCTGTTGGACAAACAGGGTTGATGAATGGTTTTTATAATTTAATAACAATGATTTCGGCATTGATTCTGATTCCTTTTGCGGTTAAATTTTCATCTAAAAATGTCTATGCTTTTTGTCTTTCGGGAACAGGAATATCATTATTAATCTTACCTTTCATAACCAACGAATATATAATCTTACTTCCTATGGTACTCTTTGGAATAGGATGGGCAGCAATGATGGGATTACCGTATTCAATGGTTTCTCCTTCAATTCCGCCGAATAAAAGAGGCGTATATATGGGCGTAATTAATATGATGATCGTAATTCCGATGTTGATTCAGACGGTTTCCTTTGGCTTCATCTATAAAAAAATATTAGGAAGTGATCCTTCAAATGCTATTCTTTTAGCGGGGGTACTCTTTATTTTATCATCAGTGTCGGTTGCTTTTATAAGGAATGAGAACAAAGTAATCACCATCAATACATAATGTCTGGATGGTGATTACTGATAAAAACACAGAAGAGAAAATGGGGTAATATTTTATTGTTAAAGGATTTATTTGATTTTTGTAAAGATGATATTGTTTACGTTTTGTCCGGATAACGAAAATCGAATGACTTTCCCTTGTTTATTTTTTAAAAAACTCACTTTTCCAAAAAAACCTTCATCTGAATAAAAACTATTCTTCGTAAGTGGATGGAGAAGAATATCATCATTAAAACTATGGTGGGCAACCAATTCATTATTTTTAATAACTAATTCATATTCGGTGTTGAATTCTTCATTTCTATAAATGCCTACAAATTCAGATAGATTCAGTTCATTGGTTTTTGGAGGGCTTACGTTTACCTTTTTACTTGAATAGGTAAAATCTGCGATATGAAAATGACAGCCATTTTTATCAAATGAAAAATAACTGATGGGTAAATTAGGATTAGCAAAAACGCCATCTCCGATAATCGGTAACAGCACCTTGTTTTCTGTTCCAAAAGCTTGATAATAAAGCGAATTATTTTCGGCGATGATGGTGAATAAGGATCCGGGAAACATCTCATAAGTACCTTCAAACGGTTTCAGTTCCTGGGTGGTGTAGGTCGTTTTTTGTGGTAATGGATTTTCTTTTTCGTGTTCTTTTAAAAATAGATCTACAATTTCGTACACCAACTGAAAGGGTTTGAAATCATTATTATTTCCGAGTATAACCACCGAAAATTTATACTTTGGAACAGTCAGAATATAAGAACGATACCCAGCGTCACCGCCTCCGTGAAAAACAAGTTCCAGCCCTTTGTATGTTTTGGATTCTAGGCCTAATCCGTATCGGATGGTTTCACCGGAATTGAGAACAGTAGGCTGTAGCATTTCATCTAAAATTTCTTTATTTTCTGCGGAAGAATATTGCATGGTAATGGCCCATTTGCTTAAATCATTAATCGTTGTACTGATTCCCGAAGAACCGTTGGCCATCATATTAAAGGCATAGTTTTCATACTTTCCATTCTTTAATCGATAAGAATAGGCTTTGTTTTTAATTAGTAATGATGAGGTATTTACCGCTAAACTATTGGTCATCTGCAACGGAGCAAAAATTTTATCTTTTAGGAGTTCCTGAAATGGTTTACCGGATATCCGTTCAATAATTTCGGCGAGCAAGACAAATCCTGTATTATTATATTCATATTTTTCACCAGGTTTAAAGTTGATTTCTTTGATGTGAAGCAACATGTGTACAATCTCTTTGTGCGTCATTTTATCGCCGGGTTCTATACCTTTTAATTGAGCCAATTCATATAAATTCGGCAAGCCATGCGTGTGATTTGCCAATTGCCGAAGTGTTATTTTGTAGGGTAAACCTTTTAATTCCGGCAAATATTTTCTTATATCATCATCTAACGAAAGTTTGCCTTCTTTCTCTAATAATACCGCAAGATAGGCCGTAAACTGTTTGGATACAGAAGCAATATGAAAGGCTGTAGAATCTGTAATTGCGATGCCATATTCCATATTTGAAAGACCGCTGTGACCACTATAAATCGTTTTTCCCTGTTCAATAATCGCTAAAGCAACGCCCGGATTATTCTTTTGGTAATAGTGATGTAATAACGAATCTATTGTGTTGATTTGATTCGTTCTGTCTTGTTTTTGAGCATGAAATAGATGATAAAACAACACAAATCCGAGGATAAAGGTAACTTGAAATAGATGTTTCATTTGATTCAAAATTTAATTTGAAACAAAGTTGAAGTTTTGATTAATCATAAAAGTCCGAGTATCGATAATCGGACTGATTAGGGTTGATTAATGAGTCCGATTAAAAGTCGGACCCTGTTTAAGTGTTTGATTTTCTGTAATCTGATGGGGTGAGCTCAGTTTCTTTTTTAAAGGCTGTATAAAAAGATGATTTAGAATTAAAACCAACCTGATACAGAATTTCCAAGACGGTTAACTGAGGTTGATTTCTCAAAAGCATCTTGGCATCTTCAATTCTATATTCATTGATAAAATCGAAGAAATGTTTTCCTATGGTTTGATTGATCAATACAGACAATTCCTTTTCCGGCATTTCTACTTTGGTAGCCAATTTTTGAAGGGTTAAATCAAAATCCAGATAAGGTTTTTCATTTTCCATATAGGAAGTAAGCGCTAGCGCAGATTCATGGTGTACTACTTTTTTGTCAGCTTTTATTTTTGCTTTTTCATGTGCAGATTCAATAGGTTCCAGTGCGATGGTAACGCCTGTAAAGAGTTGTGGATTATATAACGCTTTTAATACGAACCAGCATATGGTGAAGAGAGCGATAGTGCTAATCACCAAATAGATATTTTGCAGAAGATTTTGATCTTTTCCAACATATAAAAGCCCCAATTTTATCAAGACAAAAAGATGGGCAAAACAAAAGAATAAAGTGATCTGAAACAACCATTTATAAGTTCTATTGTCAGTATTGGAATAGTTTTCTAAATAGACCGTTTTGTATTTTTGTAAACTCAGAAATATGAGGATAATATAAGCGTAATACTGGATTTCTCCCACAATTGTAAAAGATAAAAAACTACGGTCGGAGGGAGCATCTATTTTGAAAATAAGAAAATAGAAAACAAATAGGAGCGTGTGTAAAAGATGTTTTGGTTTAAGCTTAAAATCAGAATAACAGGTAGCCAACACATATAAATAAAAAGCGGGCATTTGCAATAGAGAAGAAGATATTTTCAAGGCTTTGAGTGTAGGATAATCTTCCCATATATTGCTCATAAAAAAACCGGTAAAGTCAAATGCGGTCAGCAATAGAAATAGAGCAAATAGTTGATTGGCGAGTCTTTTATTACTTTTTACCGTAAAAAGAAAAACAGAAAACAGCAACATCAGAAAAACAATCAGTTTTCCTAAGCTGTTAATCAAATCAATATTTTTTTCCAATTCATTATTTTTTATGATCTAACAAATGTAAGGAAAGGATTTTTTTATTAAAGCCAATATTCAGCAATTCATTCATTGTATAGGATATTTAGCTTAAGTAAATTAAGTCTTTCCCATAAAATATTACTCATTACTTTTTATGGATTTGAAAATGAATAATCCTTTTTTAGTAGCTGAAATCATCCACATAAAAACTACATTTGCAAACTAATTATATGCTTTATCAAAGATGGAGTTTGAAATTATCTACACAAAGTCTATCGACAATCTTTTTAAGAAAAGTCCACGAAAAAATGATTTTTACAGTGTTTTACTTTGTTTGAAAGGGAATTTATCTGTGAAAATTGGCTATCATAGTTTTGAACTCTGCCCAAACATGATATCTATTCTGGCTCCGAATATGATCTTTTCAACAGATCAACCTTCAGATGATTTTGAGGTAATACAGTTGTTTTTTCATACATCTTTTTTGCAGAAAATATTCATTAAAGATGAGATCATCAATGAACTGTTAGAACTCAATATTAGCTATCCTCCCGTATTTACATTAGAAGATTCTTTTCATCCCGTGTTAGAAAAATTTAATCAAATTGGTAGGGAATTGGAAACGAAATCTGCTTATCATTTAGATGTTGCCCGATTAATTACCATAGAAATTCTGTACGAGTATAACCGCGCTTGTGAGTATTGTTTACTCGGTTTTCAGAAAAATATGAATCGCAATTATCAATTGACCTATCAGTTCAAAAAATTGGTAGATGAGCACTTCTTAGCATGGAGGTCTATAGGTCATTATGCAGATCATTTGGGAATTACCGCAAAACATTTAACCGAAGTGGTTAAAATAGAAACCGGACATACCGCATTGCAAATTCTGCATGAGCGACTCCTGTTAGAAAGTCAGTATCTATTAAAGCATACTTCAGGCTCTATAAAAGAATGTGCTTATTTATTGGGGTTTGATACCCCTTCTTATTTCACCCGATTTTTTAAAACGCAGATGGGAATTTCTCCTCATACGTATAGAGAACAATAATGTGTTTTCAGATTTACATTGATTTTTGTTTAATGAATCAGGTAACTTGTTATTCTTATAATCCGAAAAAAATGAAATAGATTCCGAAGAATTGAGCTGGTATCTATGCGGTTTCATTTCGAAATTTGTCAATATAAATTCAAATCGAAATGAGCCCAACCCATCAGAAGAAATCTTTTCCAGAAACGGCGACTTGGAAAGCATTATTTACAGGCAGTAACGGGATAAAAGCCATTGCTTTAGCATTGGGGGTTATGCTGCATGCTACCAATATATATTTGGCAACAACCGTGATGCCTTCTATTATAAAAGAAATAGGCGGACTGGAATATTACGCCTGGAATACCACTTTATTTGTGGTGGCATCCATCATAGGATCTGTTATTTCTGCTAACAGGCTTGCCTTATTAGGACCTAGAAAGGCTTACCAATTGGCGATTATCTTATTTTTCTTAGGATCATTGGTCTGTGCTTATGCGCCTAGCATGTATGCATTGCTGATTGGTAGATTTATACAAGGTTTAGGTGGAGGATTGCTCTTTGCTTTATCATACGCCATGGTTCGTATTGTTTTTGATAAAATACTATGGTCAAGAGCGATGGCTTTGATTTCAGGAATGTGGGGGATAGCCGCTTTCTCCGGACCTTTTATCGGAGGTCTCTTTGCAGAAAATAACCAGTGGCGTTGGGCATTTGGGACGCTGTTATTAATATCCATCGCTATATTTATTATAAGCTCTATCATTCTTCCTGCCGATAGAAGTAAAAACAACATACCATTAATACCTTATTTAAAATTGATATTGCTTGTACTGGCTGCCTTATCGGTTTCTGTAGGAAGTATTTTTGAAAATATTTTGGCTAATCTGTTGGGAGTTATTTTTGCTTTGATTCTTTTATATATCTTAATTATAACAGAGACAAAAAGTACGGTGCGTCTTTTACCAACAGGCGCATACAATCTTTCGTCTCCCTTGGGAGCTACGTATGCAGTGATGACATTATTGACGATTGCCACCTCCATAGAAATTTTTGTGCCCTATTTTGCACAGGTCATTAATGGTTTTTCCCCTTTAGAATCGGGTTATCTCACAGTTTTAATTGCTTTAGGGTGGACTTTTTCTTCTCTTCTGTTTTCAGGGGTAAAAGGCAAATCTGTGGCTAAAATCATACGTTTAGGTACTCTATTGATGGTGATTGGCTTAATAGGATTAACTTGGATTACCGGAACCAAAAATCATGCAGCAACATTCTCTTTATTCCTGAATTGCCTGTTTTTATTTTTAATAGGAGTCGGAATCGGAATGGGATGGCCTCATTTATTAACGAGTGTATTTACAAGGGCACCCGCCGGAGAAGAAGAATTGGCATCGGCTTCTGTTACAACTGTACAATTAATGGCAACGGCTTTCGGAGCTTCTATTGCAGGATTGGTTTCTAATATGGGAGGCATCACTGAGCCCGGTGGAGTAATAGGAGCGCAAAATGCATCTTTACTATTGTATGGTATTTTTTCCGTTGCCCCGTTATTAGCAATGGTAATATTATTAAAAAAAACAACTAAATAAATTTAATATAATGATAAAAGGACTTTATGAAACGCATCTTCAGGTGAGTGATTTAGAAAAATCAGTTGAATTTTACACCGAGGTTTTAGGATTAACATTGGCCCATTATGATGAAAACAGACCGATTGCTTTTTTATGGATCGGAGATGATAAGAAAGCCATGTTGGGTCTGTGGGAACAAAAAGAGAATCTGCAAAAACGTCATTTTGCATTTACTTGTGATAAAGAATTTATCCTGAATTCGGCGGAAAGCTTTTTAAATGATCGTCGTTTAAAACCCTATAATTTCTTGAAAAATAAATCTGAAAAACCAATGGTTTTTAGCTGGATGCCGGCGCTTGCTATTTATTTTGATGACAGAGATGGCAATCAATTAGAATTTATTTCTATTTTGGAAGGTGACAGTCAGCCAGAATTAGGGGTCATTAGCTATGAAGAATGGCTTGATCTGAAAAAGTAATTAAAGATGATAAACAGTATCAAATGTAATCAATCGAATTCACGAAACGGTAAAGGTAAAAATCAAGAACTCATCTTATTTGCGCTTTTAAAGGTATCCCTGTAGGCACGCAGACTTAAACCTTTATGTCTTTTGAAAAACTTATTGATGTGGCTTTCATCTGCAAATCCAAATTCATCGGCTATTTCGTGAACTCTTTTATCGCTGAAACGTAGCCGATGTTCTATCAGTCGAATCCGGTAGGAAGAGATATATTGTTGTATTGATTCATTACATTGCTTTCGGAAATAACTGCCTAAATACGTATCAGACAACCCGAATTTATCAGCAATCATGCTTATTTTTAATCGTTCAGGTTGACGTATGTGCTCTTGGATGTAATCAATTATTTGTAATATTCGGGCGTCTGCATTGGGTGAGATAGATTGAGGCTTGATAAGCGATATGTTTCGTGCAGCAATTACAATAATGGCATTAACCAAATGACGCATGAGATCCTCATAGTAGATAGACTTTAGTTCGGCAGTATGCTGTAAATTCTGCATTAAATTGCCCACCATAAGCTTATCGGCTTCATTTATTAAAATGGAACCCGAAAAATGGGAGGCATAATACAACAGACACTCAATATGGTCTATACTTTCCCAACGATAACTTTTTACATAAGACGGAGCAAAACGTACGATCATAAACTCACAGACCTCCTCCAAATCAAATGAATGATAATCATTAGGCGTAATTAAAAATAGATCTCCTGTCTTATAAGGAAGGAGGTTCCCATTAATTCCATGCATTCCTTTTCCGGACAATACATAAACAAATTCAAAGAAATTGAATTGACGATCCCGTAGCGGACAACAATCTACCTTTTCGTAATACACCTCCAATGAATGATGGATATTTTCTCTTGCCATAGCGCAAAGATACCCAAATAGGCTTTAAATGTACCTGTATTTTGGTGGTAATTCAGTCTATTTTTGTTGGATTAATAGTTGAATATATGAAAGCAATAGTATTGAAAACCTTTGGAGGAGTCGAAAATCTCGTTCATCAAGATATTGAAAAACCTGAAATAAACGAAAATCAAGTCCTAATCCAGGTAAGAGCAATCAGTATTAATCCTGTAGATGTTAAAGTTCGCAATAGAAAAGCGCCATTGGCAGAGGATTTGGCTCATTGTAATCCTTTGATTTTAGGTTGGGACATCTCAGGAGAAGTGGTTGAGGTGGGAAATAACGTCACCCGATTTCGTCTGGGAGACGAAGTGTTTGGGATGATCAACTTTGTAGGACACGGCATGGCGTATGCAGAATATGTGGTTGCATCTGCCGAACATCTGGCTCTGAAACCCCAAAACATCAGCCATATTGAAGCGGCTGCAAGTGCGATGGCTGCTTTAACTGCCTGGCAGGCTTTTGACCGTTATGGAAAATTGAGGTCTACGGATAAAGTGCTTATCCATGCAGCATCGGGTGGGGTAGGTCATTTTGCAGTGCAGATTGCCAAGCATGTCGGAGCTTATGTGATTGCCACCTCATCGGCATCCAATCGAGATTTTGTTTTAAAATTGGGAGTAGATGAACATGTTGATTATCAGGATGTTAATTTTGAGCAAGCTCTTAAAAACATTGATTTTGTTTTGGAATCGGTTGGCGGAGAAAATTTCCAAAAATCAGTTCGTGTTCTAAAGCCTTTCGGGACCATTGTTGGTTTGAATTCCGGTCATACGAATGACGATGAGATCAGCGCAAAAGCTAAGCATCTGCATGCCTGCTATTTTATGGCAGTTTATTCCAATTCTTCTGATATACAATATATTGCTTCCCTGTTAGAATCCGGGGTATTAAAACCTCATATTTCCCATGTATTCAGCTTTGATGAAATGGCAAAAGCACATTTGCAAATTGAAACGGGGCGTACGGTAGGAAAAGTTGTGGTAACACTGTAAGAGGTTTAAGGTATGAAAACTACAATGGAAAACATGGATTCAGTTCTTTTGTAAATCATGTTCAAATTCAAAGCTTATGAATTTGAATTAACGATTTTATACAGTCTGTTTTACCTTATTTCTGTGCTGCTCACCCCAGCTGCTTAACTCTGCCAGAACATTTTTTAACGTACGCGTATACGCTGTAGCTTCGTAGATAATAGTAATTGGGGTAGTAGAAAACACTTTACGTTCTATAAAAAAATTAAGCTCTAGATCTTTGAGTTCATTAGATAATACTTTGGGAGAAATACCCGCCATTTCTTTCTGAATTTCATTGAAGCGCTTGGGTGACTGTACCAAACAAAGGATCAGAGCCAGCTTCCATCTTCCGTTGAGAACATACATGGCATCGATAACGTTTTTAAGAGAACCATCACATTCTGCCTTGGTGAGAAGTGTTTTGTTTTCAGTTGTTTCCATGGTAACAAAGATAAACACTTTCCTAAAAGTAAGCGCTATCCTTTGGGTAACTGCTTACTTATGTATACTGAAGGGACATAACTTTGCCTTGTTAAAATTATTAAACAAATTAAATTTTATGAAACGTATCCTTCATTTGAAATCAAGCCTATTGGGCAAAGAATCGTACAGCGTTAAACTAGGTAATGCCATCATTGAAAAAATACAGGAAAAATATCCTAATAATGAATTGGAAGAATTAGATCTGGTAGAAATGAAAATGCCACATCTTACTCCTGAAGTGCTGCATACTTTTTTTATCCCTGCAGAAAAATTGAATGAAAATGAAAAAGAATCTATCTGTCTTTCTGATCAATTGGTTACCCAATTAATGTTATCAGATATCATCGTGATTGGTGCACCGTTGATCAATTTTACAATCCACACCTCATTAAAAGCTTGGATTGATCACATCACCAGACCTGGGATTACTTTTGGGTATGGTGAAAATGGACTTCCCGTAGGAAAAGTGACAGGCAAAAAAGTATATATTGCAATGTCTTCCGGAGGTGTTTATTCAGAAGCTCCAGGGAATACCAATGATTTTGTCGCTCCTTATCTAAAGGCTTTCCTGGGCTTTTTAGGAATGACTGACGTAACAGTAATTCGCGCAGAAGGATTAAAAGTTCCGGGATTAAAAGAATTGGCAATGGAGAAAGCAATTGAAAGTATTAAGATTGATTAGTGCTATTTCGCTAGAATTCGATAAAGTAAGACCTCTCAAGTTGTGAGAGGTTTTTTAGTTTTTCGCCTTTTCTGCTTTGTTGGATTTTTTTTATTAATTAGGGCGATTTTTTATGACTTTAGAAATGAAAAACGACACTTTAAGAGGTCTATTTCTTTTGTCAAAATAATTTAATCTGATTCCTGATAATATAATCAATGCGGTAATTTCTCTCTAAAATATCCATACACCCAAGTTCCCAAAACAGCACTTATCAAAGTGAATATAACAACTAAAGAACCAGTTCCTATTTGAGCGAATAACGGACCTGGACAAGCGCCGGTGAGGGCCCATCCAAACCCAAAAATCAAACCTCCATATATTTGACCTTTGCTGAATTTTTTTGGAGATATTGTGATGGGCTCTCCATTAATGGTTTTTATATTGAATTTTTTAATGAGCCAAACAGAAATAATACCTGTTACCACAGCGCTTCCAATCACGCCATACATATGAAAAGACTGTAAACGGAACATCTCCTGAATTCTGAACCAACTGATAATTTCTGCTTTTACAAATACAATTCCGAATAAAATTCCTACCAAAAGATATTTTAAATAATGATACCACGCGGGCTTAGAATTATTTTCATGAGCGGGGTGTGAGTTCTGAATAGTTGTTTCTGTATTGATCATGAGGGAAATATTAAAGTGAAAGAATAAGAGGTAAAATGAAATTGGCCATTAAAAAACCGCCTATCATAAAGCAAATTGTTGCGACTAAAGAAGACCATTGCAAATTAGAAAGTCCCATAATGGAATGTCCGCTGGTGCAACCTCCTGCATAACGAGTTCCGAAGCCCACTAAAAATCCGCCAACAATCATGATAATGAAACCTTTGATACTGAAAAGGTTTTCAAAATTCATCAACTGAGCAGGAACAAGATGTCTATAATCTGTAATTCCATAACCTGCTAACTCTGCTTTAAGCGTTGGGTTTACGATGATTTCCTGAGTATTCATAAGAAATTGAGCCGCAATCATTCCACCGAAGAATATGCCTAAAACAAAAAATAAATTCCATGATTCTTTTTTCCAGTCATACTTGAAGAAGCTGATGTTGGAGGGAATACATGCGGCACAAATCTGTCTTAATGAGGAGCTTATTCCAAACGATTTATTCCCTAATATAAGTAAGGTGGGCACGGTGAGACCTATGAGAGGGCCAGCAATATACCAGGGCCATGGTTCTTTGATGATATCTAGCATGTAATTAATTTCTTAAAGCAAAGATGGAGATTATTATGAAACGCTACAGCTACTTTTGTTACATAAGAAACTTTCAAGATCAATCGGGGAGGGTGATTTTATTTCTTCCCAACTGTACTTTTCCCATATCTTCGAGTTGTTTTAGCAGTCTTGATACCACAACTCTTGCGGTTCCAAGCTCATTGGCAAGTTGTTCGTGGGTAACGATAATGGTTTTGGATTGTGATAGTTCAGATTTTTTAAGGAGAAGATTCAGTAATCGCTCGTCGACTTTTTTGAAAGCAATAGCATTGATAATATCCAGCAACTCTTCAAATCGTTTATGATAAAGTCTGAAAATATAATCCAGCCATTCGGGATGTTGCTGTATAAAAAGAGAAACTTTGTCTACCGGAAGAAAGAGAATTTCAGAAGTTTCTTCTATTTCAGCTCTCACAATACTTTTCTCATTGTGCATTCCTCCAAGAAAAGACATAATACAGCTTTCACCCGCTTGGATATAATAGAGTAAAATTTCACGGCCGTCTTCCTCTGTCCGAATTACTTTCATCATTCCTTTCATTACAATAGGAATAGACTGAACGGATGCTTTTTCATCTAAAATAATTTCCCCATGTTTGTACTCCTTTATCGTTCCGTATTGGTAAAGTTGTGCTATTAATTTAGGAGAGTTGGCAAATTCTTTAAAGAGGATTGGAGATTCTTTCATTTTTATTATCCATTAATAAAGCTAATGTACATCAATTTTAAATAGGTAAAATAGCAAAGGATGTGTGACAAAAGCCAACTTAGACACAATAATATAGTGAGTTTTTCTCACATTTTGTATGCAATAAATAGCTATATTCTTTCGTTTTGCATGATATTTACCCCTATAAAAATTCAAAAATTACTTTAACTTTGCTATACTTGAATATTATACTCCAACTGATTGATTTTTAGGAATATTATCATATCTTTTAAGTACGGATGTCATAAACACGTAAGTAGTTGGATATAATTAATTTAGCGGATAAATAAACATGAAATATAAATTCTTGAATTTTAAATTGAGGAAAATTGTTCATTACTCTTTAATTATGTGTATTTTATTAATACAGGTAATTATTGCTGTGTTTTTTTATAATGAGTTTGTGAATGAGAAGAAATTGACCTTTATAAAAAATCAATTGAAAGAAAGCAGAGAATTGGAAGGGGTAACCGATAATTCGAAGAAAGATTTCATGGAGGCTCAAAACTATCTTCAGAAATACATGATCAGTCAGGATGATAAAGATCTTAAACTCTATTTTGATGCACTGGGAAAGCTTAAGGGAAATTTCGACAAAATAAGTGAATTTGAAGATAAAACACCAAGGTTAAAAAGTAAATTAGCGCTGCACAAAAAAGATACGTTGCAAATCATAAAGCTAAAAACATTAATAGATTCTGTATACCATTATTCTCTAAATCCGCCAGCGAAAATTAAGGATAAAGAATATACTCCCGAAAAATATAAAAATAATTTTGAAGATCTGGATATACAAACCCAGACCTATTCTGATACGATTAAAAAGAAAGGCTTTGTAGGACGCTTAAGAGATGCCATTTCCGGTAAAGTAGATGTACAAAAACAAAATACGGTTATCACCTTAAAAAATAAAAAAACAGCAGATCTTTCTACCGTAAAATCAGAAATGAATAATACCATAAAGTCTATGGATAAACATTATTCTACTGAAATTAAGAAAATCCAATTATCTGCCGCTCAAAATCAGCAGGATAATAGGGTGTTTTATAGCAATTTCAATAGGTTATTGGTGTACAGCAACGGGCTTATCAATATGTATGAAAGTGCTATTAAAGGTTTTAAATCAGAATTGGAAAAAGAATACAATAAACAAAGCTTGATTAATAATGAGATCAGAACCTATTTGGTCTTGGGATTAATGGTTTTAATGTTCATTGTATCAATTCTAATCATGTATTTCACAAGGGTTGCCTTTATTTACGAACTAAAGCTGAATGCGGCGAATAAAGAGATTAAGAACAATCTTAATTTCAAAAACAGAATCTTAGGAATGCTGAGCCACGAATTAAGATCTCCGCTCAAAATCATTAATATTTTTATTGATAAAATCAACAGAACGACAAAAGACGAGACGATAAAAGAGTATCTTAAATCTATTAAGTTTACCAATAGTACTTTGTTGATACAGTCTAACCAAATCTTAGAATACACAAAAAATCAGGAAGCAGAGACCAAGCTTATACCGAAGGTTTTTACGCTTAAAGAAGAAATTAATTCTATTGTAACGGCCATTACTCCTTATCTGGAAACCAGAAATAATAAGTTTATGGTAACAGACGAAATCCCTGCAGATCTGGTTGTAAATTCAGATAACATAAAGATCAATCAGATTTTTATGAATATTTTGGGGAATGCCAATAAGTTTACAGAAAACGGGCAAATCAATCTTACATTAACCACAAAATTAATTGATAAAAATAGAATTTCCTTAACGGCAATCGTTGCGGATACAGGTGCAGGGATATCAGAAGCTGATCTTGGGAAAATCTTTGAACCGTATTATCAAGGGATGGTATCTAATGAGATTGATAATCTTGGGGCAGGGTTGGGGCTCAACTTATGCAAGGAAATTATAGAACTTTTTAATGGCGAAATTTCAGTCTCAAGTCAGTTGAATAAAGGAACAAAAGTAACATTCAGGATCAATTTAAATAGTAACAATGATGGAATTACCAATGGAAAATAAAGAAATCACCTTCCTTTTAGCAGATGATCATAGTATTGTAAGACACGGAATGGCAATTATGATCGATGAAATTGCTCCCAATGCGATAGTGCATCATACTTCTTCTTTACAAGAGGTGGTAGAGCAGGTGAAGTCTAAAGGAATAGAGATTCTTATCATTGATGCCCATTTTCCGAACGGAAACAGTTTACATATTTTACCAGACATAAAAGCTGCAAACCCAGATGTTAAAATCCTGATCTTCTCTGGCCTTGAAGAACATTTATATGCTCTTAAATTCATTAATGCAGGAGCAAATGGCTATCTGAGTAAGCTAAGTGAAGAGGAAGAAGTAAAACATGCGGTTATCAGCATGATAGAGAAAGGGGAATATATTTCTACCGTTTCTCAGAACTTATTATTACAGTTTGCAAATAATCCGAACTCAATAAATCCTCTTCATCATTTAACGAAAAGGGAATTGCAAATTGCTGAAATGTATGCCGAAGGACTCGGAAATCTGGAAATTGCAAATCAGCTGGATGTCAAACAGAATACCGTTAGTACGATCAAGAAAAATATATTTGATAAATTAAAAATAGAAAACCTTGTTGAGCTTATTGATCTCATTAAGACCCATCATACCTTATAGGATTTTCTAGAACCTAATCTTCATTTTTCCTCCATTTAATAGGCTTCCTGTAGATAAATATCTGCGGGCTAATCGATATATATCTACCTGTTTTATAATCTGATGTTGTTACTTTGTAATAGAAAGTTTGCTGAAAGAATAAAATGAAAGCAATTGAAACTAAAGTTTTTAGCTCTTACTTTTATTTGAATAATTAAAATGAGTAAATTTTTTCAACTATAAAATAATAAAATACGATTATAGTAAAACGCAAGTGGTGAAAATAAAATAGGGGGTGATGACCCTAAACACAGATGATGAAATTTCGATACACAAATGATGAAACTAAAAACACAGATGATGAAAGCCCGTAGATAAATGATCTTTAACCGACTTTTTAAAAGCTATTTATTAAAAAAAACACAAATTTCGATAGGTAAATTAGCAGAGATGAGTTGCGTAGGAGATTGTTTGATACAGAAAAAAGGAGGCAGAGGTCTCCTTTTTTTCTTTGCTGCAATTGATGATTTGAAAATGCTTTATATGGAGTTCAAAAATCCAGGTTAGCAAAATACCATACACTTGAATCTGTATTTAATTTTGTCATAGTTCGCTTCATTAAACCCATCATACCAGATACGATTTTCTAAGCTCCAATCTTCGTTTCTTAGCTGTTAAAGCCCTTTGTCGATAAATATCTACAAGCTTATCGATATATATCGACGGAGTTTGTAGATAATTTTATAAACGGATGTTGTTACTTTGTAGTAGAAAATTTACTGAAAGAATAAAACGAATACGTATTAAAATGTTTTAGCTTTTTAATCCAATAATTCAAAACGGTAGATTTTTTAACTATAAAATAATAAACAATCATTATAGTGAAACGCAAGTGATGAAATAAAAATACACAAGTGATGAGGTTCTAACACAAAGTGATGAAAAAAAATATTGGTTTTGACGCAAGGTATGTAAATGATCTTTAACCGACTTTTTAAAAGCTATTTATTAAAAAAAACACAAATTTCAATAGGTAAATTGGCAGAGATTAGTTTTGTAAAAGATTGTTTGATACAGAAAAAAGGAGGCAGAGGTCTCCTTTTTTTCTTTGCTATAATTGATGACTTTCAGAATGCTTTATATTAAATTCAAAAATAAGGTTAGCAAAATGTCATGCATTTGGATCTGTATTGAATTTTGTCATAGTTTGTCTCACTAAAACACATTTACTGGATAGGATTTTCTAAGCTCCAATCTTCATTTCTTAGCTGTTAAAGCCCTTTGTCGATAAATATCTAGACTCTTATCGATATATATCGACGGGTTTTGTAGATAATTTTATACACGGATGTTGTTACTTTGTAGTAGAAAATTTACTGAAAGAATAAAAAGGGTGAGTATTAAAAATGTTTTAGCTTTTTAATCCAATTATTCGAAGTAGTAAATCTTAATTATAAAATAATAAACGATTGCTATAGTAAAACGCAAGTGATGAAATCAAAATACACAAATGGTGAAACTAAACGCAAATGATGAAATAGGTATATAAATAATCTTTTAATCTTTAACGGACTTCTTGGAAGCTATTTATTAAAAAAACACAAAATTATATATAGACAAGCCAAAAGTAGTCTTTTAGAAGATTGTTTAATACAGAAAAAAGGAGACAATGGTCTCCTTTTTTTCTTTTCCGAAATGTAATGATTTAAGAATATCTGAAGCTTCCCCAGCAAGAAAACCTTAATCTAAAACATAGATTTTATTATTTTTAAGACTAATTCCCAATCGATTTCCCAGCCAATTGATACTGGTTTTTCCTTCATAAATTAATCCGTCCACAAAAACAACATTGGGATCTTTCAGGTGTGCATATTCATTTGAAATTGAATTGATCGTTCCCGAATAATATTTAGTCATTATCTTTTCATTAAACTCACTTTTTCGCTCAGTTAACTTTAATTTTTCCTTATCTATTTTCAATAATGGAATCAGTTTGTCACTCAGCCAAAACGAATTATTTCCTGCACCGGAATCCAACATCACCTGTATTTTGTATTGGTCATTTAATTTTATGTAGGTAAATATGTCTATAGAATGATCTGCGTGGGTAGAGAGCTGAATATCAAAAGATTTTTTATTCTTCAACGGATCAATGGGTACAAGTTCAATTTCTTTTTTATTAAAATCAATGATAAAATCTTTGTCTTTCAACATGGGTAAAGAAATCAAACCGTTAAGTCCGTCCAGCTTCATATCAAAAGTTGAATATGGGGTGTTTTTAAATTTTGTTCCTGCAAAAGTTATTTCCTCACTTTGAAAGAGAGGGACATCAATTCTCTCACCGGTTGCTCTGAAGGCGGTGAAAAAATTGTAGCTTGTTTTCTGTTTTAAATCTTTAGCAAAATCGGTGAAAAATAAATTGATCCCTCCGCCTGTATCAAAGATAAAATTGCCTTCTTTTCCTTCGATAGTGGCCTTTACCACAATATGACCGGATGGTAATAACTGAAAAGGTATTTTTTGAGAAAATAATTGATTGGAAAGTAGAATGATAAAAGCTACAATGGTTCTTTTCATGGATTGTTTTAGGTTAGTGTTTATTATTGTAAATGTTTGAGCTTCCTTAAAGAGTTCTCTCGTGGAAAAACGCTGATAAAACTAAACAAAAAAAATGAGTTTGAATAAAGTAAAAATCCTTTAGAGCTTATCCATACGCTTCGACGAATCAACGAAGTTGATTATCTCCTTTGCTCCCTGAAAACAGACATTAAACAGGCTCTTATAATGATGACTACATTTCTGGGATTAAATCAAACTTAGTTTAGCTTTATATCATTATACAAGTTATCAACTACTTTTTGCAAAATTTTTCCTGCTTCATTAAAACTGGTGTTTGTCAATATGGATATTCCTATATTTTGTTTTGGGTAAATCACAAACCAATTCTGCATTCCGTATATGCCTCCGTGATGTCTATACATTAATTGATGATCATTTTCTATGATGTACCAATGATAACCTTCCCAAAAATCAGAACCTTCTTTATATAATTTTTTATGAGATTCGTTTACAATATGGTTTGATTTGTCAAGTTGCAATTTAATATATTTCACTAAATCCGTAGTCGTAGAATGTAATCCTGAAATTCCACCCCATAAAATTCTATTGAAGTTGGGCATTAACTCATTTTTATCGTTATAGCCTTTTACCAATCTTTTTTTATCATTTTCATTGAGTGTAAACTTCGTTTGATTCATTGTATTGGGTTTCAAAATAAATTCAATGACCAATTCCTCAAAAGATTTTTGGTACACTTTTTCAAGTATATAGGCTATCAACTCTGGAGCAGTGTTTGAATACGAATATGTTTCTCCAGGGATCGTTTCAATTTTGATGAGTTTTAATCCTTCGAAAAAAGCCTTTTTATTTTCGCTTTTCAGAGGCATATTAGGAAATCCACTGGTATGGGTGATGAGGTGTTTGATTCTTATAGGTTCCCCTTTAAATTCTAAATTGTGATAAGGCTCATCAAGATAAATTCTAATATCATCATCTAAATTGAGTTTTTTATCAAGTACAGCTTTAGCGGCTACATAGCCTGTAAAGGTTTTCGTTACGGAAGCTAATTCATAAAGTGTAGAATCATTTGGTTTGTTGCCTTTTCCAATCGTTAATTCTCCAAAATGTTTTATGGTAGATTTTCCATCTTTCAGCACCGCAATGGAAACAGAATGAAATCTTTTGTCCTCTAATAACTGAAGCGCATTTTTTGTAATCGCATTTTCAACATTTTGTGTATTGATTTGCTGAAGACTTTTACATCCAAGTAAGACAAAAAATAAAATAAGGGTTAAATATTTCATTGTAGTAATTTATAATTTAATAGGAAGTGTATTAGTTTAATGTTTTAAGGATCGTATTTTGAAATTTCTCTGCTTCATCTTTATGAATTTGATGTCCTGAGTTTTCAAATAAAAATAGATCTTTCTTTGGGGCTTTCAATTGCTCATAATATCCTTTTGTAATGGATGTTAACGTTTGAATATCGTTTTTACCAACAAAGAAATAAATGGGACAGTCTACTTTCTTTAACGTTTTTGGTAAATCAATTTTCATGACTTCGTTCCATGCAGGTGACCATGTTTTTGACCATTGAAGAAAGCCCTTTTTGAAATCATCACTTGTTACATATTCTTTACCGTCTTTGTAAAAAAGCCACTTTCTTAAATAAAACATGTCATCATCATTGGTAAAAGGAAAATGTACTTTTGATAATTCTTCCGTGGCAACAGAGTTGTCTTTAAAATGAATTTTCAGTGTTTTCAGCAATTCTTTCTCACTCGCTAACTGGCTGATTACAGGATTTACAGCAAAATAAGCATGTAATAATTCGGGGTGATGTCTAACAATATAAAAGCCTAAAGCATTTCCCCAAGAGCTTCCTAATAAATAAAGTTTTTTCTGATTCAGTTTTTTAAGTAGGAAATTAATGACTTCATAGGTGTCCTTTCCCATTAGTTCAACAGAGGGTTGTACGGGTGAAGGATTTAAGGCTAATGTTTTTCCCGCATCTCTTTGATCCCATTGAACTAGGGTAAATTTATTTTTTAAAATGTTGGTGAAAGAATCCGCATTTTTCATCATTGAGCTTCCCGGGCCGCCCGATAAAAAAAGAAGGATCGGTTTATTGGCATCATCGGTTTTAATTTCTATTACCTGCTTTATTCCACCAATTTCGGTGGTTAAAAGAGTGTCAATTTTTACCGGTTGTAATTGTGCTAAACAAAATATTGATAATAATGTTAGGATAAAAAGACTTACTTTTTTCATGATTTCTAAGTTTTAATTTGACTTTAAATAGATTGATACAAATATGCTGTAGAAAGTTTTGAGATAAGTCCATGTAAAAAAAGTCGGACTCATTTTATTGATTAAAATGAGTCCGACTTTCTACAAACCGGAGTTTGAGTATATGCAATTGTTTTATTATCAGTTATTTCGGAAAGCGGTTGGCGTTTGGTTTGTGTATTTTTTAAACGAGGTATGAAAAGAAGATTTTGAATTGAAACCCACTTCATATAAAATTTCCAACACCGTATATTCTTTTTTTGTGGGATCTTTTAGAAGGGTCATTGCTTTTTTAACGCGGTATTCATTCACGAAATCAAAAAAGTGCTGATTGATGTGATGGTTAATTAAAACAGACAAATCACGAACCGGAATTTTCACCTGATCTGCCAATTCCTGAATCGTTAATGAAGGTTCTAAGAAGGGCTCTTTTTCAAGCATGAAATTTTTAAGCTGTTCGATCTGAAAACTTTTTGTTTCGTCAGTTTTATTTTCAGTTTCCAGCGTTTCAGCAAAATCTTTTGTGGGTTGTAAGGTAGAATCAATTCTGCGAAAAAGCTCAGGATAATTTAATGCCTTTAATATAAACCAACAGGCAACCAATAAAAATACGGTTCCCGCAACAATATTCAGCCAGATAAATAGATCTTTATGTTGTGTATATCTTACGATGTTTTTTAAAATAATACATACGTGAATGACTAAAAAAATAATGGTTAGCTGAGACAGCCATTTGTATAGCAGAGTATTGGGGTTAGTATAGTTTTCGGAATAAATTTTCTTGTATTTTTTAAGAATTAGGAATACGCCAATGATATAAAAGAAATACTGCAGTTCCCCAATGAGTTGATACAAAAACATTTCGGGGGAGTTCCACATGTGTTTAAAGAAATATTCTTTAGCAGGGCCTTCTGCCAGGTAAAGTCTTGGAACTAAAATTAAATTGGCAACAATGAAAGGGATAAGATGCAGTAAATGTTTTCTTTTTAAGGCGAAATCAGAATAACAAACGGCATTAACGTACAGATAGAAAAGAGGCATCACTAATAGGTAAGCAGATATTTTGAACGTTTTCAGATTATAACTATCCACAAAAAGATGCATAAAAAGTCCGCTGATATCAATGGCATTAATGATAAGGAACGCGGCAAATAATCTGTTTTCCAGTTTTCTTTCTGTTTTTACCGTTAATAAAAATACAGCAAGCAACAGCGATATAAAAACTGCAATCGCTGCAATAACTTCCAGAAAATTCAATTTGTCCATTAGTTTTTTTGCAAAAATAGGATATAAGTTGTGAAGAAAATAGACTGATAAAGAACAAATTTTTCAAATATCTTATTTTTGATCAATAAATCGTTTTTAGCTACAGCTTCCAGTCTTGACTTTTTGGTCCGTTTGCGTCAAGGCAAAAGGACATGAAAATTTAATTAGAAAACATGTTTCAACTTATTTTTTGATCAAAGGTTCATGAACTTTAAAGGGTATGGAAATTATAGATTAATATTAACCCAAAAAGGCAAAGAGTGAATGTGAAAAGAGTTGGTATTATCGACCTAGGAAGCTGTAGCGTTAAAAAAATGAGTTCTGAGAACGTTAAAAAAATTCTTATGTTTGAAGCGCGAGAATACTATTGAATCGAAGGACGTACGGTAAATTCGCGCAAGTTTTAGAATTTTTAGTGAACAGAAATCATTTTTAGCGAAAGCTTCCAGTCTTGACTTTTTGGTCCGTTTGCGTCAAGGCAAAAGGACATGAAAATTTAATTAAGAAACATCTTCCAACTTATTTTTTAATCAACATTCCGCCAATCTTATTAATCATTTCTTTTGCGTTCGTACTTTCAGGATTCAATTCAAGAGATTTTTGATACATCTTCATCGCCTCTTCTTTTTTTCCGGATTGGAGCAATGCTTCGCCATAACTATCATATATATTCGCGCTTTTCGGAAAAATCAATGTTGCCGAATAGAAGGTCTGCAAGGAAATATCATTTTTTTGAAGTCTTAGAAATTGATAGCCTAATCGGTTAAAATCTCTTTCGTTTGCTTCATAACCACTTGGGTCTTTTAGATATTCTTGAATCAACTGATCTGCTTTTTCTTTATTTCCGCTTTCAAGTAGGCTCCCATAGATCCTCGACAGACTTTGTGCAGGAATTGTATAAGGTTTGTTATCCGTTATTTGTAAAACGGCATTGGATATTGGAAAAACAGGGCTGTTTCCGATGCTGGATAATAATACTAAGGATTCGTTTTTAGTGATGTTATGCAATAAAATACTGGTAAGTCCGGTAATCAAGCCATCATGAAAAACAATTTTCCCGTTACTTTCATCAGTGTACATGGCCCAGCCTAAACCGTAGCTTCCTTCTTTTCCTTCGAATTGATAACTTACTTTTTTTCCATCATTCAAGATGGTTGCTGTAAGAGCTTCCTCTAATTCTTTCTTCCCTAAAATCTGATAAGTAAACAACGCCTTTAGATATTTTTGTAAGTCTAGGGCAGTACTTACGATACCTCCGTTTCCGTAAAAGTTACTTTTTTCAGAAATTACAAAAGGATCTTTTAGGGTAGTGGTATTCACAAGTTGGGTGGAATAGGAGTTAGGATAGGTATATAATTCTACCTGATTGGCTTTCTTGATTTTCCTGTTAAGCGGAACAAATGAATCTTTCATTTTTGCAGGGTCAAAAATATATTGGGCCATATAATTGGCATACGTCATTCCTGACACTTTTTCGATGATCATGGCGGCAAGGCAAAAATTTAGGTTGTTATAGTCCCATTGGCTTCCCGGTACAAATGAAAGCGGAGTTTTAAAACGAATAAAGGTTGGGATAATATCCTGATTAGAAATTATTTTTTCCGGTTGTTCTTTGATGACCGTATCAAATAAATTATAATATTGCGCCAATCCTGAAGTGTTATTCAGTAATTGTTTAATCGTGATATTGGGATAAGGAAAATCCTGAAGATATTTCTGAACCGAATCATCAATATTGAGTTTTCCTTTCTGCTTAAGTTGAAGTATGCCCGTTGCAGTAAACGTTTTGGTTACGGAAGCAATCGGAAATTGAGATTGATTAGTTATTTTTTCTTTCTTTTCAATATTGGCATATCCATACGAATTGGAAAAAACAGTTTTGTCTGATTGGGAAATGAGTACACTTCCATTAAACAGATTATTTTTTGAAAGGGTTGAAAACAAGGTGTTGAATTCCTGTCCCGAAAGAGTCGTGCTGAAGAAAGCAGTCAGTATGATTAAAAAAAATATTCTTCTCATTTTATTTCAATGGTTTAATTAATTTGTCAGTTTAGTAATAGAACAATTCTGAAAAAGGTTTCATTACACTTCAAAAAAATAAACACAAATCTTTAGGATTGGAATGTAGCCTAAACTATTTCTGTATGGCATAATAATCCAGCCAGTTTTTTATTCTTCCCACAAACATTTTAAGATAGTTTTCGGTAAAAAATATATTAGACCAATCAAATCTTTGCGCTTGTACCCCAAGATAAAAAACGAATATAGATGCTCCTGCTTCCGGAATTAATGCAATTTCTTTATCGGATAAACTTCTTACTTTTTGGTAACCGTTTAGAAAACTCTGAACTTTAGTTTCATATTCTTTTTTATCAGATTCAATGAAAAACAGTTGTTTGCAAAAATAAGCTACATCTAAAATGAGCGCTCCATTTCCACAATTATCAAAATCGAAGATCGTAATTTGATCCGTGTTGTTTACACTCAGGTTATCATACCAAATATCAAGATGAACGATACCGTTTTGGTTTTCCGATAAATTACTTTCTTTAAACCTGCTTGATAGGGTATCATTAATTTCTTTGATATATTTCATTTCATCTAAATCTTTGTCGAAATATAAGTTCAGATAACGATAAGCCTGATGTAAAAGAACCTCCGAATTATAATGTATTCTATCAATTTTTTTATCTGCTGTTAGGGTATGAATTTTTGCCATCAATGATCCAATGGCAGAGCAGGTTTCATGAGTCATGAATCGTATTTTTTCACCTTCTGCAAATGAAAAAACTACGGCATAGCGAATTCCTTCGGGCGCATTAATTTCCTGAATAAAGTTTCCGTTTTTATCAGGAATTGGATAGGATACTGAAAGATGACCAGCCTTGAGTAAAAGTAAAAGTTCGAGTTCCTGTTTAATTTCAGTCTTTGTCCTCCAATGATAACAGTACACACGAATCACAAATTTGGCTTCATTATCTGAAATAATATACGTGTGATTAACTCCGGTTCTAAACAACTTACAACTAATATCTTCTTTTAACTGATATTTTTCTTTTATAAACTTACCTAATTCTATTTCTGATAACGTGGAAGTTGTTACGGGAAAAACGGTCATTTTTTATTTGTTTTTTTAATGATTTATTATTTTTGCGGAAATGTAAATTTCTCATTTTTTAAAATGGCAAGGATTGCCTCTGAAATATCAGAAAGCTTTCCATTATTATAGTTATTGCATAATAAAATGATGGTTATTTTACTTTTAAGATCTGAGAATAGGAGCGCTTCAAAATTTCCGGCTCTTCCATCGTGAGAATGTTCTGTTAATTCTTTATTTTCAAACTTGGCATTTCCCAATGCAGATTGACTGTCTGCTACGTTAAAACTTTGACCTAATTTATATAAAGAATTTTTGTTGACTACTTTTTTAGAATGCAGACTGTTTGCCCATTTCAAAAGATCAGCGGCTGTCGTGTAAGTTCCACCTGTTATAGGTAATTCTACAGGATCTTGTACCCATTGATTATTAAATCCTTTGGCAATGTTTTTTTCATTTTCAAAAGGAGTCATTAAGGTTGTATTCATTTTCAAGGGTTGGAATATGAACTTTTGAACATACGTTTTATAAGGCATTCCCGTGATACGCTGAATAATAAATTGTCTCAGGAAAAGATTGTTGTTATTATAATCATATTCAGTACCTGGTTTAAAAGATAGCTTATTAATCAATAATAAGTCGTTAAAAATATCGGTGTCATTTTTAATTTTCTTCCAGTTGACATTAGGAATTCCGCTTGTATATTGTAATAAATCTTTAATGGTAACTTTCTTGGCCCATTGAGGAAGTTCAGGAATGAAAGTGGAAACAGGGTCAGATAATTTTAGTTTTCCCTGCTCTTCTAACTGAAGTAAGGCAACACCGCTAAACTCTTTCGTAATGGACCCTAAATGAAACCGATAGTCATCTGTTAATGGAGTGGTTTTTGTTGCATCTGAAAATCCTAACGAAGCATCATAAATGACATTGTTATTTTGTGAAACAAGCACATTTCCATTAAAGATTCCGTTTTCATGAACGGTTTTCATGAGCTTATCTAAATTATTGATTTGTTCCTGTAGATTGTTTTTTTGATGTTTAGCTTTTTGACTAAAACAAAAAATACTGAAGAATGATAAGCTTACAATTAAAAGTGATTTTCTCATTTTATTACTATGATTTCTAATGAAGTCTTATAAATAATGTGTTTGGGAGTTCATTGGATTAGTTTTTTCAAATATAATGTTTATTTAAATGGATTTAGAACCTTGGTTTCGGATTGGAAAATTAAGAAGCTGTTTAAATTTTAAACCATTAAGGATAATTTTAGTTGTTAAGGAAATTAAGAAAAACTCTATATATTTCCTTAAGCGTGCCGTCTTAAAGCGAAGCTCATACTTAATATTCTAAAAATCTTAAGTACTCTTAATGTTCGAAATCAAGAATGAATACAATAAATTGTTCATAAAATATGAAATTATTAAAATCTAATTAAGCTCTAAAAAACAACGTAATTTATAAAGAGTGATGAAAGTAACCTTTATCGTCTTTGGTCTCATAATTGTTAGAGTTAGAGGACGAATTCTACAAATACTCACTAAATTATAATCCTATGAAAACTAAAACACCAGCTAAGAAAGCGACGGTTAAAAAAGCGGCACCTTCAAAAACTCAAACAAAAACTCAAGCGAAAACTCCGGCTAAGAAAAATGCAGCCAAAGAATTAAAAGATTTGTTTGAAGATTCTTTGAAAGATATTTACTGGGCTGAAAAGGCGTTGGTGAAAGCGCTTCCAAAAATGTATAAAAACGCGACGGATAAAAAGCTACAATCTGCAATTGAACTTCACCTTGCCGAAACCCATGTGCATGTAAAAAGATTAGAAGAATGTTTTGCCTCACTCGGTAAAAAAGCACAGGCTAAAAAATGTGATGCGATGCAAGGATTATTAGACGAAGGGAAAGGCATCATGGAGGAAACAGAACCTGGAGCGGTAAGAGACGCAGGAATCATAGCAGCAGCACAAAAAGTAGAACACTACGAAATTGCTACTTACGGTACACTTGCTGCGTATGCCAAAGTTCTTAAAGAAGAAACGTGTCTTAAAAATCTCTTAGCCACGTTAAATGAAGAGAAAATATGCGATAGATTATTGTCAAAAGTCGCTGATATTACACTCAACAGCAAAGCAATTAAGAAATAGATAGCCTCTTCTTTACAGAGATATTTTTAGATAAAAAAACAAAAAACCTTGTGAGTAATAGTACCAACAAGGTTTTTTATTATAATGTACTTAAGGTTTAAGCGCTTGTATTTTTGCCTTCATTATCACGATCATTTCGTTTGGCGATTTTATCTGCTTTCTTTTCCTTTGCCGTTTTTAGGGGCGCCGTTTTATCAGATTTCTTTTTGACGTCTTTTTCTTTTGACATAATACTATTTTACTTTAGGGTAAAGTTCGCCTTAAAAGAAACGAAAGATTTATACATAGATTGTTATTTGTTGCATAAATCATAGATATTATTTTGAGAAATAAAGAAATCATTAGCCACTTTGTAAAGTGATAGGTGATTAAAGACGTAACTTTGAGTGTATTATACATGATGAATTAAGCGATTTCATTAATAATAAGTTTACTAAATTATTCAATACTTCCATGAAATTATATATAAAATATATGGTAAGCCTTCGATGCAAAATGGTTGTACACGAAGAACTTAATAACCTCGGCATCAAGCATGCGGTGGTTGATCTTGGTATTGTTGAAATATTGAATGATATAACGAAACAACAACGAGAAATTTTAAAGGAAAACCTGTTGAAATATGGTCTCGAATTGCTGGATAATAAAAAAAGCATACTCATTGAGAAAATAAAGAATGTGATTACAGAAATGATTCATTATTCTGACGAATTACCAAAAGAGAATTTTTCTGATTATATAAGTGAAAAACTAGGGTATGATTATACCTATTTGGCCAATACATTTTCTGAAGTAAAAGGTATTACCATACAGCATTTTATCATCGTGAATAAAATTGAAAAGGTGAAGGAACTTCTTCTATATGATGAACTTAATCTTACCGAGATATCCTATAAACTCAATTACAGCAGCGTTGCCCATCTTTCTAACCAATTTAAAAAGATAACAGGGCTTTCTCCTTCTTTTTATAAACAGCTGAAACAAAAGCGTACCAAAAATCTAGAAGATATTTAATTGTGTGAAATGTGTAAGTTTTTTTAATTGATTTACAATATTTTATACTCCAAAGTGTCGATATTTGTATAATTATTATACAAATAGTTCTTATCATGGAAGTAAATCGAAATATAACGAATAATAATTTTAAAATTATAGGAGATCGAACCATCAATTCAAGACTATTGAAAAATAAATTTTCACAGTTAACAGATTTTGACCTCAGGTTTGATGAGGGCAAAGACATTGATTTTCTTGACAGAGTGGGAAACAGATTAAGAAAAAACCGTGAAGAAGTTATGGATATTATCAAAGAATTAAATATTTCATAAACTATTTTCAAATACTCATTAAAACTAAGAGAAAATAGTACATATGTTTTCAACGAGTTTTAATAAGAGGATAGAAGCTTATTAGTCTCTATCCTTTTTTTTGACACATAGGGAAAAATTAAAGCGTTTAACAGCATAATAAATTATCAACATTATTAATAATGAAAACAATACAGCTCTTTCAGTGTAAAGATTCTATCAGTCGTGAAATGCCGTTTTTTGAGGAGGAAAACCAACTTAATTCTTTGAATGATTTAATGACATTCGATTTAATAAATACCGAAAAAGTAACCGAATTTATCGTAGAAATTCCAGATGACTTTGTTTTTGAAAACACCAACAAAGACGAACTATTGCTTATGTGCAAAGAGGCTAAAGAAACGATTGATCATTATTTCAATACCGTTTCAGATGGTTATAGTAAGATAAATGCCGTAACAAGCCACAGCATTTGGGAGTTTGAAAAAGAGAGCAACAATCCTGCTTAATCAGGAGCCAACCTGAAAGAACAATACATTTTCACTTTTAAATTGAGCATCATGCATTTACAACAGAATTTATTAGAATATATCAGCCGATCTTTAATGACAACGAATGAGACTGTTTCCGTCGCAGAAAGTGTAACGTCCGGGCTTTTACAGTTTTCTTTTTCTCAAATGAAAAATGCTTCCCTATTTTATAAAGGAGGATTGACCGCTTATTCCTTGAATGAAAAAGTGAAAATTTTAAATGTTGATAGAAAAGAAGCAGAAGAATGCAATTGCGTATCTCAAAATATTGCAGATACCATGGCAATGAATGTGGCTAAATTATTTAATACCGATTGGTCTATTGCTATCACAGGCTATGTTGCTTCTATTCGTAATTCTACCAATAATATATTTTCTTACTTCTCTATACATTATAAAAATGAAATTATTCTTTCGAAGAAAATAGAATTGCATCACAAAACGCAGGCTATTAATGTACAGTTGTATTATACCGAGTTTGTATTGGGATGCTTTAAAAGTGAAATTAATCAACAGTTAATTTTAAGATAATCACCATGAGAATTTAATGAACAGAGGAGGTAAATACACTATTTATCATGATAGAACAAAGCCATTGATTAACTTTTGTAGGCGTGCATTGGTGAAAAGTGGTTTTGTTTTTTATTTTAAGCTTACCTTTAATTAGATTTTATAGTCAACTTTTTTAAAGTATTTTAAAGAATGAAACCTAAACAGATTCCCGGAGTTCCGGTACAGAAAAAAGGAGGCTTTCATGATACAGAAAGTTATAAACAGTTTGATGATACCGAAAAAACGATTGAGCAATATGCTGTTTTAAAGCAGAGATTTCTATCCGTTAATGAATGGAAGAGTTATTGTGGCGAAAATTTTGCCGATTTCAGACTTCATGATTCCCTAGGAGAATATGTGGAGAGAATTCCGAAAGTGGGAGATTACATAAGAATTGATATTCCGGGGCCGGGAGGTTTTGAAGCAAAAGGGTATGATTGGGTAGAAATAGTAGAGATCAATAATCATCACATTAATAAAGATGAACTGGAAAATTTAATGATCATTTGCAGACCATCATCAATTCCCGGAGATGAAAAAAATCGTCATATCAATCATTTTTATTCTGCGGAAGCCACCTCAACTTTTATGATTTCAAGAACAAAGAATTCTGTCAAAGCAGCCATCTATGGAAGAAATGAAAGTCCTAATTGGAACGCTAATTTTTCAGATAAAATAAGAAATTTCTCCGTAGCCGTGGGTGGAATGATCGGAATTTCAAAAATACAATGGAAGAAACTATCAGATCAATTTTTAGATTTTTAATTTCTATTTAAAGTTAGCATTTCTAGAGCTGATTATCTTTTTAATCAAAAAAAATCTTAAAGAATGTGATTTAGATAAAGATGTGAATGATATACAAAAAATCAAATTTAGAAATTTAAATAGGCTCTTAAAACACAATCAATTTTATCAAAGATAAAATCCTTGCGCCTTAGATTATAGAGCTATAAAAAATTTCTTTGCGCCCTTGCGATTTACCAACAAAAATATTAATTTTCAGACAGCACTTTTCTATTTTTTCTTAAGATCTTTATTGATTTGTTGTTCCGCGTTTTTCGCTTTCTGTTCCTGAGCTTCTTTATCTTTACGTTGCTCTTTTCTTGTTTTTTTATCGGCACGTCGTTCTTCACGAATCAGTTTGTGTGATTTTTTATTATACAAAGCATCGATGATTCCCTGACCCTTTTTACTGAAAACCTTTATTTTAGGATTATCCTGAGTTCCTGTTACCACCACCGGAAAGCCAATCCATCCGCCTGGAGGAAGTCCAACTCTTACTTGAATATCAAGTAATCCGTTAAGACTTGCAGTTCCACTGATCGTAGGTCGGAGAACAGAAACTTTAAACGTAAATTTCTCAATATGAATAAGGTTGTTTTTGATATGAGTTTCGATATCTACGCCTTTCATATCCGGGTTATCGAATGCTTTAGCTCCAATATTATCACCTACAGCCGAAAGCATTTTAAGATTTTTCACTTCTACATCACGAAGATTCACCATACCACCGCCTTCCAGCGAGGCATAAATCGGGCTCATATTTTTATCTAAATCACCTTTCAGTTTATAATCCAGCGATACAATTCCTTTAACATCTTTTGCGGCAGTGGCCATTTGGCGCACCATGTCAATTTCTTTATAGGCTCTTTGAACATTAAAATCCTGAACTTTTAAAGCCATGTCATAATTGGCGGCTAATGGAGATAGGTCTTTATAGCGGGCATCCATATTCATTCGGCTTCCAATAATATCAAAAGCGGTATTTTTAAGATAGATCTGGCCATTAGTGATAGAGGCATTCCCTTTAAGATGGTTAAGAACTAGGCCTTTAAAGTCAACTTTTTTAGCATTGGCATCCAAAGAAACATCCAGATTTTTTGGGACAATAACAACGCCGCTGCTTTTTGGGTTTTCTTCTTTGGCATATTCTAGTTCGATAGATTTATTGGGATTGTCACCACTTTTCAGCGCCATAAATTCATCAACGAGAATGTAATTAGAGTTCATGGTAAACTTTCCGTGGAGCGTACCTTTTCTTTCAAGGAAATAATTAATGGTATTTAAAAGATATCCATTTAACGCAAAATCTGATTTTCCATAGGTGGCATTAAACTTTCTAAACCACATTTTTTCATTTTCAAACTGGAAATTCCCTTCTTTAATATAGAATGATTTTGGAAGGTATTCTGTGGTGGCTTTTATATTTTTTAAAATTAAAGTTCCTTTGTTATCAAGCTTGCTGTATTGGCCAGTTGTTGCATAGCTTTGTCGGCCGTTAAGCGAGAGATCAGCCATGATCAATCCGCTGATATCTAAGCCTTTTTTTGCAAATACTTTGTAAATTCTTCCTACATTTAAAACGCCTTTGGCTTTTATTTTATACAATAGATCTTCCGTATTTTGCAGATCTGCATTCACAGAAACCGGATTTCCTTCAAAATCAAATCGTAAAGGATCCAGCTTCAAGCCAAGGCTCTTAAAAGTACCATCGGTATTGATGACGTTCGCCATCATATTGATATTCTGAATAGGGTTGGGGTAATATTTAGTTTTTACAAAACCATCTTTAAGATTGATGTATCCATTGGTTTTTGGAAACAGTTTTTTATCCATGCTGAACATTCCGTTGGCTTTGATATTGGTATCAATAAGCCCTCGTACTTCAATACCTTTTAATCCTAATGCCTGTTGCATGGTCTGAAGATTTACAGCCCCTTTTATATTGGCATTTACATTCATTTCATTCAGCCCTTTTGTATTGACGTAGGCAAGGAAACTATTATTCGGGCCAAGATCAAAACTTAGTTTTTTTAGATTAATAGCCAATTGGTTGGGGTCCAAAGAGGGAAGGTCAACATTCAGATCCATATTCAGATTGTTCATAGGAACCGGAGCTTTTCCGTTGGAGATAAATCCGTTTTTCACTAAAAGTCTAACTTTTACTCTGGGTTTAAGGTTTTGTGGTTCACTGAATCTTCCTTTTACATTAAAATACAGATCACTGTTACCTTCTATCTTAGTATCTTTTGCCCAATCCAAATATTGTGGAGGCAATACCGAGATCATTTCTCTGATGGTTGTTTTCTCGGAAGCCGCTTTAATATCAAGGTTATATCCATCTTTAAGAATGCTGGCAAAACCGGTAAACTTTAAAGGAAGATCATTGATTCTTAATTCGTTTTTTCTTAATACGAAAGTCAATGCATTGGTATTAATCCTTGTAATAAGATCAGCATGTAATTTCTTTTGCTTGGCGTAATATATTCTGTCTAAGCTAAAATCTACTTTGTCGATATCCAGATTGGTTTCCAGATCAAAAATATCTTCACTTAATCCACCTTTTCCGGTATAATTCAGTCCTTTTGCATCTATTAATATTTTAGCAGCGTGGTCAACATATTTGATATGACTGTTTTTGAATTTAATAAGATCAAGTTTTATAGAAGTGCCCGTTTCGGTACTGTCTTTAGGAGTTGCAGAAGGTTCTGAGATATAGACGTTATAATTGGCTTCTCCTTTCGTATTCACAAAAACATTGGCATACGCATCGGTAACATATATTTCATCGATCTTTACTTCACGGTTAAGAATCAGATTTTTCAAGTTGATTCCTACCGCTACTTCTTTTGCCGTCAGCAAAGTATCCTGCTGAAAAGGTTTAGATCCGTACAAGATAAGATCATCTACAGAAAGGGTAAGAGAAGGGAAGTGTCTGAAAAAGGTAAGGTGTGTTTTTTTATAATCTAGTTTTCCTGCCAGATGTTTATTCGCAAATATTTTCACCTGGTCAGAAATCGTTCCTGGAAATAGAATAGGAATAATAAACATCAAAAATAGAATTGATGCTAAAGAAATTCCCGTCCATTTAAAAAATTTCAAAATTATTTTTTTAAATTTTTCCATAAACTGATAATTTTGATTTTTGTAGTGTTTTTTGTGTATAGCTGATGATAATAAGTTAATGTCTATCTAAAATTACGCCATTTATCATTAAAAGATTAAAAATACTTTCAAGGAGATGGGGTTGGTTTGGGCGTAAAAATAGCAAATTTTAGAGAAAATTCTAAGAATAATAAAGATAAGTCATCACCTTTCAAAGACTTAGTCTGTTTTTATGCTTTGTCACGATTTTGAACATTTTAAATGACCTTTTTGATAGTGATGTGTTTTTCATTGTCGTAATTTTATACTCGTAATGATAAAAAGAAAAAATAGAATCTTACTCCTTCCTATCGTGTTCTTATTAACGATAGTATTAGTAGGATTGAACCTTTTCAAAAGTAAAAATCAGTCACCTTCTAGTGTTACTAAATCAACTACATCCCTACAGAAAGCGGATGTTCAAAATCAGGTTGATATTTACAATTTATCAGATATTCCGGACGAGCTTATTATAGAAGATGTAAATAAGACCCAATTTGCTGTTGAGGTACTCATAGAAAAATGGATTGCTGATTTATTTAACATTCAACATTTTTCGTCTTCACCAATTATTGCTCACAATTTTTCGTTTATTACTTTACCCAGGTATATTCTTTACCATTCTTTGCAGATATCTGGTTGCTAATTTTAATTTAATTCACTTTTTTAAGTTTATAATTTGTCCGTATTCGATTACTGGACAATGATTTATATTTCCTATATTTATTTTTCAGATACTTTTATTTGCTTTTTTTAACAAGGCAAAAATAAACTATATGTTCAATTTTAAATAAAAATATTTATGCATTTAACCCCCAGAGAAACAGAAAAACTGATGCTGCACATGGCAGGAGAACTTGCCCTCAAAAGAAAGGCGAGAGGTGTTAAGTTAAATTATCCCGAGTCGGTTGCTTTGATCAGTCATTTTCTAATGGAAGGCGCCCGAGATGGAAAAAGAGTCGCTGATCTGATGCAGGAAGGCGCTCAGATTCTTACGATTGATGATGTGATGCCGGGAGTGGCAGATATGATCCACGATGTTCAGATTGAAGCTACTTTTCCGGATGGAACCAAATTAGTAACCGTACACAACCCAATTCGTTAAACCTACTTATTATGATACCAGGAGAAATTTTTGTAAAAGAAGGCATTATTATTTGTAATGAAGGCCGTGCAACAGTGACTATAAAAGTGATTAATACAGGAGACCGTCCTATTCAGGTGGGATCTCACTTTCATTTCTTTGAAGTGAATAAAGCCATGAGCTTCGATCGTGAGAAAGCTTTCGGAAAGAGATTGAACATTGTGGCGAGCACAGCGGTACGTTTTGAACCGGGAGAAGAGAAAGAAGTAGAACTTGTGGAAATAGGAGGAAATAAAAAAGCAGTGGGCTTCAATAATCTTGTAGATGGGTCTGTAGATTCAGATACTCAAAAAGAAGAAAGTGTAGCCAAAGCCAATCAATTAAATTATAAAAATCTGTAATATGAGTTTAAACGTAGACAGAAAACAATACGCGAATATATTAGGCCCAACGACAGGAGACCGAATCCGACTGGGTGATACAGAAATGATCATTGAGATCGAAAAAGATTTTACCCACTATGGGGATGAAGCTGTTTTCGGAGGAGGTAAAACGGTACGTGACGGGATGGGACAAAACGGGACCGCCAAAAGAGATGAAGGAGTCTTAGATCTTTGTATTACAGGCGCAACGATTATTGACCACTGGGGAATTGTAAAAGCAGATATCGGAATTAAAGACGGTAAGATTGTTGGTATTGGTAAAGCAGGAAACCCTGATACAATGGATGGAGTAACTCCCAATATGATTATTGGTGCTTCTACAGAAGTTCATGGCGCAAAAGGACATATTGTAACGGCTGGAGGAATTGATACACACATTCATTACATCTGTCCGCAACAGATTGAAACGTCTCTTTATAGCGGTATTACGACGATGATCGGAGGGGGAACCGGACCTAATGACGGGACGAATGCAACCACCGTTACTCCAGGGAAATTCAACCTTCAAAAAATGTTGGAAGCTGCGGAAGAATACCCTATGAATTTAGGATTTTTTGGTAAAGGAAACTGTTCTACCGAAGGACCAATTGAAGAGCAGGTAGAAGCAGGAGCGTTGGGTGTGAAGATTCATGAAGATTGGGGCGCTACGCCTGCAGTAATTGATGCTTCGTTAAAAGTGGCTGATAAATATGATGTTCAGGTGGCGATCCACACAGATACGTTGAATGAAAGTGGCTTTTTGGAAGATACAATGAGAGCGATTAATGGAAGGGTAATTCATACATTCCACACAGAAGGTGCAGGCGGTGGGCATGCTCCGGATATTATTAAAGCTGCCATGTATCCGAATGTACTTCCGGCTTCTACAAATCCTACACGTCCTTATACCATTAATACGATAGATGAACACTTAGATATGTTGATGGTATGTCACCATTTAAGTAAAAACATTCCTGAAGATGTAGCATTTGCAGATTCACGTATCCGTCCGGAAACGATTGCAGCAGAAGATATTCTACATGATATAGGCGTGTTCAGTATTATGAGTTCAGATTCTCAGGCGATGGGAAGACCGGGCGAAGTCATCATCAGAACATGGCAGACGGCTAGTAAAATGAAAGAACAGCGCGGTCACTTAGAAGAAGATGAAAATACAGAGCATGATAATTTCCGTGCAAAACGATATATCGCAAAGTATACTATTAATCCTGCTATTGCGCATGGAATTTCAGAATATGTAGGCTCAATTGAAGCTGGGAAAATGGCTGATCTAGTAATCTGGAAACCTGCATTATTTGGAGCAAAACCTGAAATGATTGTTAAAGGAGGTTTTGTAATTGCCAGCAAAATGGGAGATCCGAATGCGTCTATTCCAACGCCACAACCTGTTATCTATAGAAATATGTTTGGTGCTCATGGCCGTGCGAAATACGGAACGTGTGCTACGTTTGTTTCTCAGATCTCTATTGATAATGGAGCGATTGCAAGTTATAAACTAGAGAAGATGATTCTTCCGGTAAAAAATTGCAGAAATATTTCTAAAAAAGATCTTATTCATAATGATAAAACACCTGTAATTGAGGTGAATCCTGAAAACTACAAAGTAACAGTAGATGGGGTGCATATCACTTGTGAACCGGCGGAGAAACTTCCGTTAACTCAATTGTATTTTTTATTCTAATAATTGATCAGGGCTCTGTGAAAAATCGGAGCCTTTATAAAATTAGCATAGAATAAATCATAGTATAACTTTAAAAAACACTTAGATGAAAAAAAATTATAAAGACATTTTTATGCTCGTAATAGTAGGAGTTAGCCTGTTTTCAGGTTCATTACATGCACAGTTTTTAGGAGGGTCAAGAGTAAAAGATGATGAAAGTGGGCCTAAAGGACGATTTTTATTATACGGTTCTTTCAATTATTCTAAAACGAATACACCTTCTAGCAGTAGCAGTTCATTAGGAACTAATGGTAATGCAGGAATTCCTATTGGGTTAGGGTATTTTATAAATAATAATGATTTAATAGGAATCAACTATGCATTTGCAAGAAATGCAATAGATGAACAAACCACATATAAACAAAATGAAACCGGAATTTGGTATAGCCCGTCTGTTAATCTGGGTAAGCACTTTGTTTTAGCAGGCCAGATAGAAGCGCATTATGTATGGGGGCAAAAATTATCTAGTGTCTCTGCCAATGAAGATCATTTTAATGGGTATCGCTTACGGGCATATCCTTTAATTATTGTGCTGTTAGGAGGAGGATGGGCATTGTCATTTAAGTTTGCAGAACTATCTATGTTGCAAACTAAACTTAGAAATGAAGGCTGGACGAAAAATTATGTAGGAGGTATGGGAGGTGCTACTTTTGGAGGCGGAGTTTCTAAAAGTTTTGATTTCAGAAAAAAAAATAAAAATAATGATCATTAATGAAACGTTAGGTAATATTTTAGACAAGGCTGATATTGAAAAATCAATAGATTATCTTGATCTTGAATGGTATGAATCTACTAAAAGGATTCAGCGTAAAAAGACACGTCAGGGAGAAGATATTGCGATTAAATTTCTTAGAGAAGGGCAACGCCTCAGAGAAGGAGATATTCTTTTCGAAAATGAAGAGAAACTGATTGTTGTTAATATTTTAGAAACGGAGGCGATTGTTATTTCTCCGGCTTCAATGTTGGAAATGGGCACGGTGTGTTATGAAATAGGGAATAAGCATATTCCTCTTTTTATACAGGAAGATAAAGTGCTGTTGCCTTTTGAAACACCAATGTACAGGTGGTTGGAAGTAAGTGGCTATAAACCCGAAAAACAGTTTGTAAAGCTGTTGAATCTTCTTAAATCAAACGTAGAACCTCACGGACATGGCAGTTTAGGTTCATCAATTTTTACTAAAATTTTAAAAATGGCAGCTCCAAAAGATGAATAACATGAAATTTTTAGCCAGCTTATTACATATTTCAGATCCTACCTTACCGATCGGAGGTTACACTCATTCTAACGGGTTGGAAACATATGTGCAGAAAAGGATCGTAAACAATAGAGCGACCGCAAAGGAATTTGTTGAAAATATGCTCAAATATAACCTGAAATACAATGATGGTGCTTTTGTAAAACTGGCGTATGAAGCAACAGAATCTAAAGATTTGAAAGCCATCTTAAAGTTGGATGAAGAATGTAATGCGTTGAAATGTCCGAAAGAAATTCGTCAGGCAAGTCAGAAATTAGGATTGCGTTTAATCAAAATTTTCAAAAGAAATGAAAATTTCGAGTTTATGGAAGCGTACGAAAAGGCCATTAAAAACCGTGAAGCAAGCTCTCATTATGGCGTTGTCTTCGGAATCTACACGTGCTTGTTGGGTATTCCTTTATACGAAGCACTTTTCGGATTCTATTATACTTCCTTGGCGGGAATGATTACCAATGCAGTAAAGTTGGTTCCATTGGGGCAGCTTGACGGGCAGGATATTTTGTTCGAATTATATCCCATCATGGAAAGGACAGCGCAGGAAACCATAGACCTTGACAGAGATTTGGTAGGGCTTTGTAATACCTCTTTTGATATTCGTTGCATGCAGCATGAAAGACTGTATTCCAGACTGTATATGTCTTAATCAAAGGCTGGATAATTAAAAAATATAGAATCATCCGTAATATCATATCATTAAAAAACTTGGTGAGCTTGGCTGAGTGAAATGCCCTTGCGAACTTAAAAATATTCATAACTAAAATCAAAAAAATCCTTGCGGACTTTGTGATAAAAATAAAAAACAGAAGTAATTTAAAATGGAAAATAGAAAGTATATAAAAGTAGGAGTGGCAGGACCTGTAGGTTCAGGAAAAACTGCTTTATTAGAAAGATTAAGCAGAAAATTATACGGTACCTATGATCTTGGCGTAATCACCAATGATATTTATACCAAAGAAGATGCTGAGTTTATGGCGAAAAACAGCCTTCTTCCCCATGATCGTATTATCGGAGTAGAAACAGGAGGTTGCCCACACACCGCGATTCGTGAAGATGCAAGTATGAATTTGGAAGCGGTGGATGAATTGGCAGAACGTTTTCCGGAGATCGAACTTATTTTTATCGAAAGTGGAGGAGATAACCTGTCGGCAACTTTCAGTCCGGATCTTGCGGATGTTACTATTTTCATTATTGATGTGGCAGAAGGGGAGAAAATTCCTAGAAAAGGAGGTCCTGGAATTACGAGATCAGATTTATTAATCATTAATAAAATAGATTTGGCTCCGCATGTAGGTGCCAGCCTTGAGGTAATGGAAAATGATGCCAGAAGAATGAGAAACGGAACTCCTTTCGTATTTACAAACCTTAAAACGGATGAAGGACTGGATAAAGTGATCGGTTGGGTAAAGAAATATGCTTTATTGGAAGAATGTGAAGAACCGAATCTTGTAAGATAAATGGATAGTCGCTTACATATCATCGCCGGCTATAAAGAAGGGAAATCCTATGTGAAAGATCTTTATGTATCACCGCCTTTTCGGGTGGTTTCTGTAGGACAACGGAAAAAAGATCATAAACTTTATCAGATTGTGATGAGTTCTTCGCCCGGAATTCTGGATGGTGACCGCTATCAGCTGGATATTGCCTTAGAAAAAGGAGCTGCATTACAGCTTCAGTCACAGTCTTATCAGAGATTATTCAACATGAAAGATCGCGCGGTTCAGCAGCTGAATATTTCCATGCAAGACAATACCTCTTTTGCTTACGTTCCGCATCCTGTGGTTCCGCATGAAGACTCTAATTTTAAGAGCAAAGCGGAGATTAATATCGGAGAAAACAGCCAGATCATCATCAGTGAAATTATTACCTGTGGGCGAAAGCATTACGGTGAACTTTTTAAACTGAAAAGCTTTCAGAATCTAACGGAGATTTACCATAAAGATAAGCTGGTTGTTAAGGATAATATTCTTATTCAGCCGGATCTTATTCCTATTAAAAGCATCGGTAATCTGGAAGAATATACCCATCAGGGAACGTTAATTTTCTACACCACCAAAAAGCATGTAGATAAAAATGCGCTCATTGAAACCATCTATGCCCACATCGAACTACAAAGTGAAATGGAAATTGGTATTTCAGCCATGGAAGATAACGGATTTATCATAAGAACTTTGGGGCACGGCGGGGAAGTAATGTATAATTTTTTCCTCACCGTTCAGGAGATTCTTTGGGAGTTAGAATAAATAAAATAAAAAAATGAATACGACTATTTGGGCATTAATGCTGAGTGCCATCTCTATAAGTTTTATCCATACCGCAACGGGACCGGATCATTATCTGCCATTCATTGTATTGTCAAAATCAAAAAAATGGAGCAGGAGCAGAACGATTTTTTTGACTATCGCGTGTGGTTTTGGCCATGTTTTAAGTTCTTTGGTGATTGGTGCTATCGGCGTTTTTCTGGGCTGGCAGCTTAATCAGTTTGCGTGGTTTCAGGATATAAGAGGGAATATTTCAGGATGGGCATTGTTGATATTTGGAGTTGCCTATCTTATCTATGGCTTAGTGCAGGCAGCAAGAAATAAACCTCACAAGCATTTTGATGTCATGGGCGAGGATGTTTACGTGTATGAGCACAATCATAATGAAATGGTTATGCCACAAAGCAGAATAAAAGTAACGCCTTTCGTCCTTTTTATGATCTTTGTAATGGGACCGAGTGAACCGCTTACACCCCTTCTTTTTTACTCAGGATTAAACCGTTCTATAACAGAAATTCTGGCATTGGTAGTGCCGTTTACCATTACTACGGTAGCCACCATGCTTGGAATGGTTTTATTGGGAAGATATGGGTATTCAACCTTATTCAACACAGAAAAACTAGAGCGTTATATGGGAGTGATAAGTGGAGCGGTAGTAACCGTTTGTGGTATCGGAATGGTCTTTTTAGGATGGTAATTTTAATGTCAATGGTGAATTTTGCGTTGCAGGTCAATAATGAATTTTACCACAACTAAAAAAATTAATGAGCGAAGTAAATTGATGATTCACAATTGATAATTTAATAGTAAACAAATTAAAATGATGAACAAATTTTTTGAAAAAGTACCTTTTGTTGATACGGTATTAAAAGGAATTGGGCAGATCATGCTTCAGGAAAACAGATGGACAGGGCTTTTATTCCTTATTGGGATTTTTATAGGAAGCTGGGAAAGTGGAATTGCTGTTTTGGCGTCTACCAGTATAGGAACGCTTACAGCAATGAAGTTGAAGTTTGATAAATCTGAAATAAATGCAGGATTGTATGGCTTTAGTGCAGCTTTGGTAGGAGTGGCGTTGTCATTTATTTTTCAGTGTACCATAATGATCTGGATTTTGGTTGTTGTTGGCGGAGCATTGGCAGCAATCATTCAGCATTTTTTTATCAGTAAAAAAATCCCTGTATTCACTTTTCCTTTTATTATTGTCATCTGGATCAGTGTTTTCATGTTGCATCATTTTACCGAAATCCCACCATCTGAGCTCATCAATGCAAAGGCCGAAAATCTGGATTATGATGATATAATAACGCCCATCAATGCTTTTGGAGAAGTAATTTTTCAGGGAGGAATGTTGTCTGCAGCTATTTTCTTTATAGCAGTTTTCATCAGCTCACCGGCAGCCGCTTTATATGGGTTTATGGGTTCTGTAATAGGAGCTTATCTTTCTCATATGAACGGAGAGCCTATTGAGCAAATCCACATGGGACTGTTTGGTTTTAATGCCGTGTTGTCTGCTATTGTCTTCTCCGGCTTCAAAAGAATAGACGGTTTATGGGTGTTATTGGCGGTATTGATTACCGTTGGAATCGATGTTTTTTTAATCGATAATAACATTCTCACCAAAGTGGGTGGAGTCCTTACGTTTCCTTTTGTGGCAGGAACATGGATCACCTTATTGATTCAAAAATTAATCATCCCTAAACAACAAAACTAAAATATTTAACAGTAAAAAATCAATAAAAAGAATATCTAATGAAGAGAACTCAAGTATTGGTTGCTTTTCTCGCCTTAATGATTAACGGACTTGCGTTGGCACAGGAAAAAGGCACAGAAAAACAATTATTTATTAAAGATGCAGACGACAAATTTCCGATTAGTGAGGCTTTGATAAAGTATAATCATGGGAGTGAACATGCCCATTCAGGATCCGACGGATCTTTTAAATTTTCGGTTCAGTCTTTACCGGATACATTGGTGATCAATCGTGCCGGATATGATGAGGTGAAATGGATCATTACAAGTGAAGAAGATAAAAATAAAGTTATTTTCCTACAGCATAAACCGTTTCAGATCTCTGAGGTGGAAATTAATCACAGTTCGTTTTTATCGGCAATCACCAAAGTAGATTTAAATAAATTTCCGGTAAATTCTGCTCAGGATTTATTGAGAAAAGTCCCAGGATTATTTATTGCCCAACACGCAGGAGGAGGAAAAGCAGAACAGCTTTTTTTAAGAGGTTTTGATGCCGATCACGGAACTGATGTGAGTGTAAATGTAGACGGAATGCCCGTGAATGTTGTTTCTCATGCGCACGGACAAGGATATTCGGATCTGCATTTTATCATTCCGGAAACTGTTAATAATATCGATTTTGGAAAAGGAGCATATTATATGGATCGCGGAGATTTTGATACCGCGGGGTATGTAGATTTTCAGACCTATGATAAGTTGAAAAACAGCATGGTGAAGCTGGAAGGAGGTTCTTTCAATTCAAAAAGGATATTGGGAATGTTTAATATCATCAATGATCCGAACAAAAGAAAGAATGCTTACGTTGCCGCAGAATACAATTATACAGATGGTCCGTTTGATGTAAAACAAAATTTCAACAGAGTAAATGTATTCGGAAAATATAATGAGTGGATTACGGATAAAGACTATTTTAATATTCAGTTTTCTACGTTTAATTCTTCATGGAATGCTTCAGGACAGATCCCTGAACGTGCCGTAAATGAAGGGATTATTGGCAGATGGGGAAGTATAGATCCTACAGAAGGAGGAAGCACGTCACGTACGAATCTTCAGATGAATTATAAGCGTATTATTTCTCCATCCGAACAGATTGATGCCATGCTTTGGTATTCTAAATACAATTTCAATCTGTATTCTGATTTTACATTTTACCTTAAAGATAAAGACCATGGCGACGAAATTGAGCAGAAAGACGGCAGAAATATATACGGTGCAGAAATAAAATATACCAAAAGTTTTTCTCTGCCCAACAGTTCATTAAATTGGATCTCAGGAATAGGATTCCGAAATGATGATATTAATACATTACAGCTGAACCACGTATACCACAGAGATTTGTTGTTGGATAAAATGGCAGATGTAAATGGAACAGAAACCAATCTTCATGCCTATTCAGGATTGATTTGGAAAACGGGAAAATGGACCATTAATCCAGCATTCAGAGTAGATCATTTCATTTTTAATATGCATAATTTATTGGATCCTGAGCAGTTGCCTTCCGGACAATCCTCTGAAGGAACAAGGTTAAGCCCTAAACTTAATTTTTCTTATGCAGCTAATGATAAGATGATGTGGTTCCTAAAAACAGGAATGGGATTCCATTCGAATGATATGAGAGTGGTCGTTCAGGAGAAAAACGCGAAGACTTTGCCGTATTCTTTAGGTGGAGATCTTGGAGTAAGGTTACATCCTTTTAAATCGTTAATTATAACCCCAACCATTTGGTATCTTTATTTGCAACAGGAGTTTGTATACGTGGGAGATGATGCGGTAGTAGAACCGTCAGGAAAATCAAGACGGTATGGTGCAGATTTGGGAATTCGTTTCCAACCCTTGGAAAATCTGTATCTGAATGCAGATATCAACTATGCGCATGCCCGATTTATTGAAGAAAAGAAAGGCGAAGATTATGTTCCTCTGGCTCCGGTAATAACGAGTACGGGATCTGTAAACTGGGATTTCCTGAACGGATTTTCTTTGGGATTACAATACCGTTATTTGGGTGACCGACCAGCGGTTGAAGATAATACGCTTCGTACAAAATCTTATTTTGTGAATGATGTGATTCTTTCTTACAACAGAGCAAAATGGGGGGCAAATCTACAAATCAATAATTTATTCAACGTAAAATGGAACGAAGCGCAGTTTGCTACAGAAACACAACTGAAAAATGAAGCCGAGCCTATAACAGATATTACCTACACTCCCGGAATTCCTCTGGGAATAAAAATGGGGGTATTTTATAAGTTTTAAGGGAATTTTAGGCGCTGTAAACAGTGTTTATTTTCAGTACTAAATTTGTGTATATTTATTAATCATAACTCAAAATATGGAAGTACTTTCCAATTTTCAATATAAAAAGCTTTTTCTCCCGAATATTACAGAGAAAATTCTTTCTAATAACGCAGATATACAGCTTTACAGGCTTGAGGATTACCTTAAAGGGATTCTCATGCCTGTAATTCCTTACCGAACGACGTTTAATTTTATCATCTTTATTACCAAAGGACATATTAAACAGTACTTGGAGAATCAGGAGTTTCAAGCGGAAAAAGGAGGGGTTATTTTTATCAAGCAAGGGACGATTACCGCAACTATCGAATTATCTGATGATGTTGAAGGTTTTTTCTTAGCCTATGAAAACAATATTTTATCTGAACAGGAGTTGCCTAAGCATAAAACCAGTATTTTCTTTTTGCCTCCTTTGCTGAATTTAGATACCCTTACGTATGGAACAATTACCCAACTTTTAACCATTATGGAACAGGAATTATGGCTTAATGGCTTAAATTTAAATGAAGTAATTATTACGATGCTTCATCTTATTTTGGTTAAAATAGTAAGTACAGATTCCAACAGTCATCATAGATCGTCTACGCGTCCGATGGAATTATCGCTTCAGTTTCGGGATATTTTATTTAAATACCATGTGGTTGAAAAAAGAGTGGCTTTCTATGCGGCTAAACTATCTGTTACCGAAAATTATCTTACCAAATGCATTAAGAATGTAACCCAAAAAGCGCCCAAACAATGGATCAACGAGATGGATATCAATTACAGCAAAGCGTTATTGCATTCAAGTAAAGACATCGCCGAGATTGCGTATGAACTTAATTTTCATACTGCTTCCCATTTCACCCAACTTTTTAAAAAAATCACCGGAATTACTCCTAAAGAATATAGAGTACAGTTTTTGAAAGATAAAATGGTTGCCTCTTAAGTATTTTAAAATACACGGAATAATGAGTTAGATTAAAGATGAAAAATTCAGGTATCTTCTTTGACGAAAGGAGTTTACCTTATTACCCTTGATGAAAAAGAAAAAGAAACATTCAGATCCAAATTTATCAAGAAGTAATAGAATCATTACTATATGTTGTTGTGAATAATCCTCAGGTCTTCCTGGGGATTATTTTATTTTAAAACTTTAAGGTGTCATAAACATTTTATAAATTTACAATCAACAATGCTAACAGATATCATCACCAACAACCTGACCGTTATTTTTTGCGGAATTAATCCCGGATTAAAATCATCAGAAGACGGGCATCACTTTTCGGGAAGAAGCAACCGTTTCTGGAAAGTTTTGCATGAAGCAGGTTTTACTCCTCATCAGATTGAAGCTGTAAATGATCGGAGTCTTTTAGATTTTGGATATGGCTTAACTACAGCTGTCGAAAGGCCAACATCCCGCGCCGATGAGCTTTCAAAAGAAGAATTTACTCAAGCTTTTGAAAGTTTTTCATTAAAAATGACCAAGTTTCAGCCAAAATATATTGCTTTTCTAGGTAAAGCGGCCTACAAGGTATTCTCTGGAAAAAAACAGATGGAGTGGGGCTTGCAACCTGAAGATTTTTGCGGTGCTAACGTTTGGGTTCTCCCCAATACAAGCGGCTTGAATCGTGGTTTTTCCCTTGATGATCTTGTGATTGCTTATGGCAAGTTTTACCTTGAAATTCAGGATAATACATTTACATGATATTTATAAATGAATATTTTTTTATATAAAATTAAAGTTAAATTTCGATAAATAGTTGCGCAAATAGGGATTCGTTGTTACCTTAGTGTCAATATTTAAACACTTTTATGATGAAAAAACTATTTACTATTGTTGTATTGCTATGGGGTATGACAACAATACATTCTCAATGGAACCCTAATACTGCACAAAATTTACTTGTTACCGATCCGGGAGAAAGCGGGTTTGCATTCTCAGAAAGAATGAGCGATGGAAAAACCTACATAGCTTTCTGGAAAGAGGTGGGTGCTCCTACCAATTTCGAATTATGGCTACAGATCTTAGATCAGAATGGCAACAAGCAATTGGGAAATAACGGGATTCTCATTAGCAATCAAATCCCAATGGGAACTTACATTGCTTCGGAAAGAACAGCAGTAGATTCTTCAGACAATCTGTATATTGGACTGAGCGGGACAGAGAATAACAGTGCCTATATTTTTAAAATTACCCCACAAGGAACTTCAGTATGGCCTAATGGAATTAATATAGGACAAGGTTATACTCCTGAAATTCTTCCTTTATCTAATGGAGATATTATAGCCAGCTATCAGCCATTAAATCAAGAGTATGCAAAAGTTCAGAGATTCAGTGCCGGCGGACAACCGGTGTGGGCATCTCCGATAGAAATTATGACTGATGATCTTACAAAAAATACGGCTCCGGCTGATCTTTTTGAATTGCCAAACAATGAATTTGAGATTATTTTCCATCAAGTAGATACAGGAATATACAGCCATCTCTTTGCTCAAAAACTGAATTTTGATGGAACAATTCTTTGGAATACGCCCAAACAAATATTAACGAAGGGAACCAATATTGTGAATCGATATAGCGGAGTTGTTGATGGAAACGCGGTGTATTACGGGCTTAGCGTTTCGGAGAATTTTAGATTTGACGCCTATTTACAGAGAATAAATTCAGATGGCAGTTTACCATGGGGAGCTGATGGAGTTGATTTTGATGTAAATGAAACGAATTATGAGATGGGACTGAAAGTGTCTCATACACCCAACTCTCCATATATCTGGGCAATCTCACAGTATAGCAATCCTTCGCAAACTCAAAATGGCGAATATGTTCAAAAATTTGATAAGCAGACAGGAGCCAGACTATTGACAGATAATGCAAAACAGGTATTTCCAATAGATAGCACAAACATGTATCATATTGGGGATTTGCATTTAATCAATGATAACCCGTTTTTTGTAGTTCAGAAAAAAAATGACTTTAATGACGAGTCTTTAAATGCGGTTTTGTTAGATAATAATGGAGATTTTGCGTGGCAACAGCAATACATCCCTATGGCAACATATCCAGCAGAAAAATCTTTTGTATCCTCTTTAAAACCAATCAACGGACAAAATGTAATTGTTTTTCATGAAGAGAAATCTACAGATGCAAATCCTGTAGTATATGCTCAAAGTCTTGTTTTACCTACCCTTGGTACAGATGAGGTGCATGCGAATCATTCATCGGTGAGTATATATCCAAATCCTGTTGCAGATATTATTCATGTGAAAGGGGTGAAAGATCAAAAGTTCAATATTTACAATACCGTAAGCCAATCTGTAAAAAGAGGAGAGATTAAGCAGGGTAAAATAAATGTACAGGATCTTTCAAAAGGGATTTATATTTTGAAGATCGGTGATCAGAAGGAGGGGTATAAATTTATTAAAGAATAGTCCATCGAAATATTCAATAAATAAATCTAATCAAAGTATAAATTTTATCAGTTTTTAAAAATCATATTGAATCCTTCAAGTCTTAGATTTGAAGGTTTTTTGGGTAATAGAGAATCAGTTTAAAATACAAAATCTAAATTCGCATTAAGTTTTATAACAATTTTTTAGATTCCAAATAGGCGGTCAATTCTTTTTTTAATTGATTGATATAGGCCTCTTTTCCGCTTTCAATTTTCGGAGATATGTTTAAAGTATCTTCGGTACTGTCGAAATGAGATCCCCAAAGTGCCAGTTCAATAACAACAGGAATCAGGCTTATTCCTTTTTCGGTAAGGCAATATCCTGTACGGGCTTTTCCTGCCAATGGATATTTTATGATGAAGCCGTATTTCTCCAGCATTTTTAGTCTGTCGGTTAATATATTCGTGGCGATACCTTCATCAGATTGTTGAAAATCTCCGAAAGTAGTATACCCTTTTAAGATCATATCTCTTACAATAAGCAAGGTCCATTTGTCACCAAAAAAATCCAGTGAAAAGCTTACAGGGCAGGTTGAGCGTTGTGATATATCTTTCATTTAAGAAATCAATTAAAAATTACTTGCAAAATGAAAGTAATTGTATTTATATTTGCACTTGCAATTTGCAACTACAAAATTATGCTTTTGGAAGCATTCATGCAAATGGTATCTCATATAGAATTAAATGATTAACAATTAAATGGTAAAAACATGGCAAAAGTATTTTTAATAACAGGCGCGTCAAGAGGATTTGGAAAGATCTGGGCAGAAACATTTTTAAAAAGAGGTGATAAAGTAATTGCAACCGCAAGAAATACAGATGATCTTAAAGATTTGGTAGATCAGTATGGTGAAAATGTATTTCCGTTGCAGCTGGACGTAACAGATCGTGAAGCTTGCTTTACAACAGTAGAGAAGGGGAATGTACATTTTGGAAGAATTGATGTCTTGATCAATAACGCAGGGTACGGACTTTTTGGAGCAGTAGAAGAAACTACAGAAGAACAGGCAAGAGGCCAGATGGAAACCAATTTCTTTGGAACATTATGGATGACACAGGCAGTTCTTCCTATTATGAGAGCTCAGAAATCGGGTCATATTATTCAGGTTTCAAGTTATTTAGGCTTAATTACATTGCCGGTCTTAGGATTGTATAATGCCTCTAAATTCGCTGTAGAAGGATTTAGTGAAACATTGGCAACAGAGGTGGCCGGATTTGGAATTAAAGTATCTTTAGTGGAACCGAATGGATTTACCACCGATTGGTCAGGAGCTTCAGCAGCTCAAACTGAAGCCATTGATGTGTATAATCCAATTAAAGAAGCGTTCAAGGCAAGTGCAACACCCGATATTTTCGGAGATCCTGAAGCAACTGCAGCAGCAATTGTAAAATTGGTAGATGCTGAAAATCCTCCATTGAGATTATTACTCGGTAAAATTGCGTATTCAGGAATTAAAAAAGTATATGAAGAACGTTTGGCTGGCTTTGAAGAATGGAAAGATGTTTCCGCAGCTGCTCATGGAAAATAAGCGAAATTAATTTTATTTGATAGGTAATATAAATCCCTTTAGATCTTAGATTTAAAGGGATTTATAGATTGTTTGTCTTTATTGTTAAAATGACAGCAAATAACAAAATCTACTTTATTATTTGGATAAAAATAGAATATTTCTTTAAAATAAATCTCAACATGGAGAATTTTACTATATTTGGAAACTAACAAATTAAAATTTTATCCATGAAAAATTTAAAAAAAAATTTCTAGAGAGCAATTAAGACAAGTACAAGGAGGATTTGTAATTCCTGTATGTCCAGCTAAATATCGTTTAGTATGTACTTCAGTAGAGCAATGTGATGAAGGCCAACCTAATTGTTCTTGCTCTTGTATTCTTAGAACAGGAGGGGGTGCATAATAAAATAAATCCTACTAAAAAAGTTTTTATATATCCTGAGAACTTACATTAAAATTTGTCTCTTATTATATATAACTAATTGATAAAAATAAAGAAGAACTATCTTTACATAGCTTCTTTTAATATAAAACCTCTTTAAGTCCTAGATTTAAAGAGGTTTTAATTTATTCGTCTTTATGCGAGAATCATAATTAACAAAAAATCAGATGTGAATTGTGTAGTCATTAGGAGTTATTATTCAATTTAAAAATTCAGTAATAATTTATTTTTAAAAAATTCACTACTATTTGAGTTTTTTATTTTATTTTTATATCCGAAAAGAGTAATCTTTTAATTGTACCGTCTATCCAGAGTTTATTGAGGTGAATCGTATTCACTTTTTACTATTTGTTATTGAGAAATAAATGAACAATGTTTCGTTTTTCAATTGAATAGGATCGAAGACTCTCTTTCGTGTAATCCATCGTATAATTTAATAAGCCCATCACGGTCTGTTAAACTTTTTCAGGATAACGGAAGAATAATCACTCTTTATACAACCCATATCTCTTTAGATTTCTGAAGAGATCAATAGAATTCAATAAGTTAAGTTTATTAGTTAGTGCAGTCTTTGAATCGATGATTTAAAGACTGTTTTTTTTAGAATTCAATTAAAATTAATATATCATCATGAAAAAACTTTTTAAGTATGCCTTTTTTGTATCAGTCACTTTACTATCAGCTTCTTGTAGCTCAGATAGAGAAGAGATTATTGAACAAACCACGGGAATCACAACGGTATTCTATAAGGATGCTAACGAATTTGCACTAACCTATGATACCGCAGGAACGGTAAGTCAGGCAATTAGAAATCAAGCATTTGATTTATACAAACAAGGTAAATGGAGTGATCTTGAATTGCTTTTCAAAAGCAATAATCTGAATGGCGGATGGCCTCCTGCCAACGGTGGATACAATATCGTGGATGAAGTTCCTCTTACTACCGGACAAAAATTTGACAGATACAGTGGCGCTATCGGAAGCTATAATGGAACCGGAATTCCTAATTTAGGAGGAAGTTTTACAAGCCCGATCGTAAACGGATATGTCTATACTTTTAGCCAGAGAGCTTTAAATCAAACAGAAGACAAGTATGATTTTTACTATGAAATAGATGTTTTGAATAATTTATTATCTTTCAAATCTCAAACGGCTGATGTAATTCCTTGGTTCGGGCAAGTTGGAGGAGGGAAACAAACGATGTGGAAGATCTCTATTGATCCTGCAACAGGATTTCAGAAAACATGGAATAAGTTAGCACAGGAAGGATATATAAAAGTGACCATCAAAAAGAGTCCAAGCGGAAAATACAATAACTTAGCAGGAACAGTTATTCAGTAAAAATAAATTCAGATGTATTCAATATCAAAAAAAATAAACATTCTTGAGCAGGCGCTTGTGGTAAAGAATCATTTTATCAATGATGAAATTATTCCTTCTGCGGTAACAAAATTCACGTGTTGTAAATGCAGTTCTGAAAATACAATCGAGATAAAACCCTACGAATCGGGATTTCCGATCCTTCAAATTTACAATGAAGAAAAAGTTTTATCTAAGAATGAATTATTAAAAAATAAAATGGTTACTGAAACATCAAATAGAATGTTCCATTTTGGAGAGTTGACATTCCATGATTTGCCCACTCTTTATTTTGGAACAGATTGCACATCTTGCCATTCAAAGTACATCTGTATATTTAATTATGGAGAAAAACAACCGGGCCTAACTTTATTAGAAATTTCAGGGGTTTGGAAGTATGAAGAAGTGGAGTAATGAATTAAAATTTTGATTTTAATAATACCATTTGCATAAATAGTCGGGCTTAAATCTATGATTTAAACCCGACTATTTTAGTTTAAAATTACGGGTAACCATAAAAAAGGTGAAATTATTAGTAGTATTATTGCAGTGCTAATCGTTAAAAACTAATTTATAATTAAACCATGGAAATTATATTAATCATTATTCTGATTTGCTTTATGGTCTTTGCTTTTGTAAGATCAGGGAAAATAAAGAAAGAAGGAGATAAAAAAGATGCAAAAATTGCTAGTTTGAATGGAGAAATCAGTCACTTGAAAATTGAGATATCCAATCACCAAACTGATAAGCGATCATTAAATGACAAAATTCAAAGATTAAGAACAGAATTCTCTAATCTTCAAATTGATAAACGATCTGTTGAGAATAAAAATATTCAGCTTAAAAATAATAATGATGCTTTAAGTAAATATCAGGATATCATCAATATTCAGGTAGAATGCGATTATCTTTTAAAGAAAGCTGAAAAGGAGAGTGTAAAATTAAGAGAAAAAGCACAGTTGGAGTTAGATAATGCTCAACAACAGTCAAAAGAATCCCGCAGAATTGGCAGAGAATATACAGAAAAAAGGACGAGAGAAGTTGAATTATTGTACGAAAATGCAGTAAGAGAATCTCAGAGAATTATTGAAAATGCAGAAAATAAAGCTGAATCTATAGGAGGTGATGCTTATCGTAGTTTGAGGGAAGCGGACCAGATTGCAGACCGAATCAAAGCCATGAAGAATGTAATTAAAGGTTATGGTAATGAGTATATCATTCCAACCTATACTTTATTGGATGAGTTAGCAGACGATTTCAATCATAAAGAAGCGGGAGAAAATCTTAAAAAACTTCGCTTGAATAACAAATTGATGATCACAAACAGACAGGCCGGACTTTGTGAATATGTTGATGAGTACAGACGAAACATTGCTATAGATTTTGTAATTGATGCCTATAACGGAAAGGTAGAAAGCATTCTGTCTACTGTGAAAAAAGACAACTATGGTATTCTTAAACAGAAAATTGAGGATGCTTTTCAGCTAGTTAATTTTAACGGTGAAGCATTCAGAAAAGCAAGGATTTATACTGTTTATCATCAAGCACGACTTGAAGAGTTAAAGTGGGCAGTAGTAGCACAGGAATTGAGATCACAAGAGCAAGAGGAACAAAGGCAAATCCGTGAGCAGATAAGAGAAGAGGAAAAAGCCCGTAAAGAATTTGAGAAAGCAATAAAAGATGCTGAAAAAGAAGAACAAACGTTAAAAAGACTGATAGAGAAAGCTGAATCTCAAGTTTCCCGAGCAAATGAAGAAGAAAAAATGCTTTTCCAACAAAAACTGGAGGAATTACAAAATAAGTTGGAGCAAGCTGAAGAAAAAAATCAGAGAGCAATTTCTATGGCACAACAAACAAGATCGGGGAATGTGTATGTTATTTCAAATATAGGATCATTTGGTGAAGATGTTTATAAAATAGGAATGACAAGACGTTTGGAACCGTTGGATAGAGTAAAAGAATTGGGTGATGCAAGCGTTCCTTTTGAGTTTGATGTGCATGCAATGATGTATTCTGACGATGCACCTACGTTAGAAAAGCAGCTTCATAGGAAATTTATGAAAAGTCAGCTTAATAAAATTAATCCCAGAAAAGAATTCTTTAAATTAGGAATTAATGATATTAAAAATTATGTTGACACTATTGGAATTACTTGTAAATGGACCCTTGCTGCAGAAGCAAAACAATACAGAGAAACTTTGAAACTGGAAGAAGAAATGAAAACTAACAAACAGCTTGAAGCAGAATGGGAGCAGTATCAGGAAGTAGTTGATCCTGTAAGTTATGAAGAAGCTTTGGTTGAAGACTAATATTCAATAAAAAAATCCACAACTCCTAGAGTTGTGGATTTTGTGTAATAATATACTATAACTAAGATTCGGTCTTTAATAGGCCATAGTTCATTAAATTCGGTTCTTTTCCGAACAAACACGAAAATATGTTTTGGAACTCATGGATGTATTTGCATTTTATAGAATTTCCGTAGATTTTTAAACCTTCTACGATCTTTCTAGAACTCAAATCAATATCATACTTGATAAAAGTTTCGGGTCTTTCATATCTGATGCGTTGCTCAGAAGTATATGTTTTTAAAAAACCCAATTTTTCAAGCCATTCTTCAGTGATATCAATAGGTTTAATAGAATCCGCTGGAACTGAAACACTGCGAATGTCATTTTCTATTTTTACAAAATAATCTTTTTCATCATCTTGGAAGATCTCCGTAATCGTAAATATCTGATTTCGGTATTCCACTAAATTTTTAATTTTAAGATCTACAACGTTCATAATATTTTGTTTAAGGTTAAACTCTACTATAAGTGAGTAATTGGTAATGTTAGAGTTGCAAATATTATGCCTCGCACGGTAAATAAATTTAAAGTTTTGTTAATTAAGTATTAATATTTTTCTTAAATAATTGATTTATTGTTGATAACAGTAATGAGTGTGTGTTTTATGAAGTATAAAACGTGGTACAAGTGTGGTATGTAAATGTTTTATCGGGTAGATGTTTTGGTGATGGTAAGGGAAAAAGCGAGACCAATAGCAAGAACGAGGAAAATAATGAAAAAACTCCATGAGGTAGCATGTAGAATATAGCCTGTACCACTTCCTAAGATGCTGGAACCAAAATAATAAAAGAGCCAATACATAGAGGTGGCAGAAGATTTTCCTTCTTTGGCATGTAAAGCCGTCATTTGGCTGGCCATTGTATGCGCAGCGAAAAAGGAAAGCGTAAGCAATCCGAGCCCGAAAATAACAATATAAATATGAGAAGACAGGAGAAGACAAATTCCGGCAATCATAAAAACAATAGAACCTTTTAAAATATATTTTTGATCCATTCTCTTTGAGAGTCTGCTTGTAATCATGGTTCCGAAAACGCCGAAAGTATACATCAGAAATATAAAGGCAATCAGAAAATGATTTAATGAAAAAGGAGCCGATTCTAAACGGAACGTAAGATAATTATAAACACTTACGAAGCTTCCCATGAGCAGTGAAGCAATACCAAATAAACGAAGCATATAAGGATCAGTTAAGAACTTTTTCATTTGCTTCATTTTCAGGGAATAATCTGTTTTTAGAGGATGAAAAAATTTTGAATCTGGGAAAAACCTCCAAAAGAGTAACCCTAATACCAGGCTTTCTATCCCGATGATGAGTACTGCATTTCTCCAACCCAATTCTCCGGCAATAATGGTTGCTGAGATTCTTCCGCTCATCCCGCCAATCGTATTTCCGCTGAGATACATGCTGATGGCTAAAGCGACTACCGAAAGCTCAACTTCCTCCGTAAGATAGGCGAGCGCAACGGCTGACACGCCTGAAATAACAAACCCTTTAATTACTCCAATGGCGATTAATAAAGATAGACTTTGAATCCAACAGGAAATAATAGTCAATACCGCAGAGGAAAGCAGTGAAAATATCATCAGTTTCTTTCTGGAATAGCTGTCTGCTTTGAAAGCGAAAAAAAACAACCCAATGGCCATTCCTATGGTGGAAGAAGAAACGAGTAATGAACTGTCGCCAACCGTAGTATGAAACTGCTCTGCCACCATGGGAAGCAAAGGCTGAAAAAGATAAAGCTGGGCAAAGACAGAAAGCCCTGAAAGAAAAATACAGAATTTTATATATCGGAAACGGGTACTTTTTTTATCTGCTTTTTCAGGAATATTCATTATTTATTATCAAGTCTGTTTAAACTAATTTTAAATTTAACCACAAAAGAGGCAAAAGCTGTTTTTACAATTGTTAATAGATGACTACAAGTTCTCAAAAGAATAAAAATCAAAGATTTTTAAAGGCTAATGTTTTCTTCTTTTCAGTTTAATAATAAGCTTTATATTATATCATCTGATCTTTTGTACCTTTTGTGGTTAAATAAAAATTTTATCATTAAAACTCTTCTGGAATACCTCCTTTTGCTGAGTTTTTATACTCAATAAAGTTCCTGATTTTTTTTTAATTGGTAAAACGCTTTATTTCGATAATATTCATCGTTTAAACCGATTTAGAATCATGACTTTATTCTGAAGTTTTAATGGACTGAATCGTTTGAAGATATTCAGAGGGGGTAATTTTTTCAATGTGTTTAAAAACACGATTGAAAGTAGATTGATTAGAAAATCCTGCTTCGGTATAAATATACATAAGGGTTACTTTTTCAAGATCGTTTTCAGCCAACAGATTTTTAACACAATTGATTCGGTGAATATTAAGGTAATTATTAAAATTCGGAAAACCGTGCTGCCGTATGGCTTTTGAAATATAAGTACTGTTGACTTCCAGCTCTGTAGAGAGTTTTGAGATGTTGAAATTAACATCTTTATAGGCTTGTTTCTCTTTCATGATCTGTTCTATTTTCTCAAACAGTTCGTCTGCAGACGCTGAATCTTTTTCTATAGACACCGTTATTCTCGGCTCTGATTGCTGTTTTTCCTCAATTTCATGATAGATTTCTTCTCTTCTTATTTTGTCTTTAAAATAGATGATAAGCGAGATTACGGCAACATTGGAGATCACGAGAAAAGTGTCCGTCATTTTTACATCCTCTCTGCTGTGTTCCTGAAAATTAAAATCGAAATTTTTAGAAATAAGATACCCTACAATGATCGTAAGAAGGATAAATACACTGTAAAGAATAACATATTTTCTTGAAAAAAATACATAGGCAGCCAAAGGAATAGGCATAAGCCATACAAAACTTGCCACAGAGTTATTCCAAAAAGCAAGCATAATATAAAAGTTGTAAAACGACGCGAGAATCATGTAGGAATGAATCAGGATATTGATGTTATAGTTCTTACGAATAATGAAATAAGAATACACCATAAAAAACAAGCCACCATACAGATACCAGGCAATCGCTTTATCCGGAATAAGAAATGTGAAAATGAGCGCATAAATAGAAAGAATAACAGACATTAAAATGACATAATAATGAATGAGATCTCTTTTATGTTTCTCTATTTTTTGAAGTTTTATTGAATCTGTAATGATCATGTGTTGTTTAAAATATTATTTCACCGCCAGCAATTACTTTTATACCAATCAAATTTAGAAATTCATTGATGTAAAGTGTTGAATTATAATTTGATATTAATGATAAGCTGTTTTTGGGTTTTCATTGATGTGTTTAAAAATTGATTTAATGGAGCGGATAACTTTGCATTAAATCCTAATCGAAAAATTTTATTAACACAAAGATAAAAAAGACTTAATAAAATAATGTAATAGATCTGAAATTGTAATCATTATAAATAAAAACAGAATAAAAAAAACATGAGTAAAATTAAATTATCGGTGTGCAGTTTGGTGTTGAGTTTTTTTTCAGTAGGAGCGTATTCGCAAGTAGGCATCAATACAGCTTCTCCTAAAGCAACCTTGGATGTAGTGGGAAAACCAGATATAACAACCTCAGCAGACGGCGTAATAGCTCCCCGAATGACCGGAGATCAGTTGAAAGCAAAGGATTTGGTATATCTTACCGCGCAGACCGGAGCTTTAGTCTATGTTACTCAGGCAGTAAGCTTGCCTTCTGTAAAAACAGCAAAAGTTGATAAAGCCGGATATTACATGTACAACGGAGAAACCTGGAAATTTGCTTTTGGAGGCGCCAATGATGATATTGTGATTGGGGAATTGGTATATTATCACGGAAGCATTCCGGCAAGCACCTCGGGAGCCAATATTTTAGCGAGCACCTATCTTAATGATATTCCGGTGCTGGGAGGTATGGTAAGGCTTGATGCTCAGTTTGATGGCAATTCTTCAGGAAACGGAGCGGTCACTACTTTCAATCCGCGTCTTTATAACGTCAGTAATTCAGATATTAAAATTTGGGTTTCGGAAATGTCTACACATACAGGAGATTCAGATAATGGAAATATCAAATTGTCACCAGGCGCGTACAGACAGTTTGATGATGGGGTCTATTTATCACAAACTCATAATGAAACCGTAACTTTTGACATCACCATGCAAGAACCGGAACCGAGGTGGTATAGAGTATATTATGCATTCAGAGTGGATAATAAATCTACGACTGGAAGCAGCAATGCAACAACCTCAGACTCAAATACAGGAGATAATACAAGAGAACTCTTTTTATCGGTACAAAGACTGTATTAATAGGTGATCGGGTTCATGAAATCTAGAGAGTAAGAAGGTTCTACGCTTCCTGTGATATCTTACTCAATCGTTAATAATAGATAAAAGCCTTTCCAAATATTCATTTTCTTTGAAAACCTTATTGTAAGACTGTCTTACATAGGCAGGGGAGAGCTGGTAATTTTCTGGTTTTGAGTGAAGGTCTTCATTTTCAATATATTGATTAAGGTGAAGCGTATAATCTTTAATGTATTTACTAATCACCTTTCTCTTTATTTTACATATCGTATTGTTCTTTATTTTTTGTAAAGAGTTTAAAATAAATGATTTGTCTCCGTGGAAATTGATGACGTTGGCTGCAAACGAAAGATTATGCGTATCCTGCAATACAGAATGTTGTTCATTTTCAAAAATCATAATCGGTAAAAGTTTTTTAATAAGTAAGAAATTTTTTAAAACACAGGGACTGCAATATCAGATGATCATCAGACGGGTATTGAAAATTGCTTTTCAATGATCAGCATACGTTTTTTTCGTAATGAAATAAAGCTTGATGATTTCATGATATTAATATTTATTTAATGCTAAAAAATAAAGGATGAATTTACTTTTTGTATAAAATATTTCACTTCAAAAACCTAACCAAAATATCTTCCTTTTCTCAAATGTATCGAATTATTGTAATAAAAACCCTTATTAATGTAGTATTTCTTTTAAAACCTAGTTATTATTGATGTTTTGTGGTACCTGATAGATTATTTTTGATAAAACGGTTTATCCTTAATCATATATGGAGTCTAATTGTAAGAAACAAAAAAATAGCACTTATATTTCTAGGCTAATGCACAATGATTTTAACCAAAATATTATACTTTCTGCTATAATTAAAGACACACACGTTGTGATTGACTTCATCGAATCTTCGATTTCTGTAAGAATCTCAGCAAAGATTTACAAAATAATTTCTACAAAATGAACGTAGATTCCACGCCGCTCTGAAAGACAGATAGAATGGATATGGTAAACGAATAATCTTCGCTGAGTGAAAATAGAAGGTTTGACGTAATCAAACGCCCTTGCGAACTTAAAAATCAACGGAATTAGGGTTGAAAAACTTTGCGGTCTTCGCGTTAAAAAAAGAATATCAAAACCAGAAAACCGTAACCTATTGTTCAATTAAATCTTACAAAAAAAAACACTTAATAGATTGCTAGTGATGATGTTGATAAGAAAGATGATTTCATTATTGGTATCCATTTTGATACGTAGAGCTAAACACACACAAATGAAAAAAGAAAATTTCTCCCATTTATTGGGTAAAACACGTAATGAAATCAAGAAAGAAATGGGGGATAGGTTTAATTATTTTAATAATAGAACCTGGACCTATGAAGTAGGAACAGCTTGGTTGAGAAGAAAAATAGTGTTGTCGCTTATTTTTGAAGACGAAAATGTTGCAGAAATAAAATTAGACAAAATTTTTGGCAGGTGCTAAGGTTTCTAAATTTGTAAAATAGTATCTTTCGGGGTAATTCATCGTTTAAACCGATTGACAAAAATGGAACTCAGACAAATTCGATATTTCCTTAAAGCCAAAGAACTTCTTAATTTTACAGAAGCTGCTGGTCATTTATACATAAGTCAAAGTACGCTTTCACAGCAAATCAAACAGCTTGAAGATGAATTGGGTATTCCTTTATTTAATAGGATAGGAAAGCGCATTGTGCTCACAGAAGCCGGTGCGGTTTTTTCAGAATATGCAGAAAAAAGCCTCCTTAAATCACAGGAAGGCTTTTTGGCTTTACGGGATTTGAAAGAATTAAAAAAAGGGGAGCTTACAATAGGAGTGACATACGGAATGCGTTCTACTTTAATAGAAGCGCTCATTCGGTTTTCTAAACAATATCCGGGAGTGAGGGTAAATATCGTTTTCGGAACTACTTCTGAGCTGATTGAAAAGCTGAGCCATCTGGAAATTGATTTTGCACTGACTTTTGCTACAGGAGCCCAGCAAAAGATTTTTAATTACATCCCTCTCTTTACTTCTCCAATGACATTGGTAGCTTCAAAAAAATCTGATTTTAAGGATAAAGAAAGCATTACGTTAAAAGAAATCACAGAATTACCCTTAGCGTTGCCTACAAAAGGGTATAGCACCACTAAATTTGTTACTGAAGCTTTTGAAAGCAATAATTTATCGCCTCAAATTCTCATAGAAATAAATGATATTCCCACTTTGCTTGAGCTTACCAAAAGTGGAAATTGGTTTACCATTTTAGCACAAACAACAGTCACCGAAAAAGATGATTTGCTTACCATCCCGATCAAAGGGAAGAATATGATCCGCACCGCGATGTTGATTTCTTTAAAAGATGCGTATGAAAAAAAAGCAATGACTGTTTTTTATTCCTATTTAAATGTAAAATAGAACCATCACACCGAAATTATCTTATTTCTTACTATTTTTTTTGTTTCTATAACTCTACTTATTCATGGTACAAAAGTTTTCATGTAAATGTTAAAATTTTCATAAATGATTTTGTCTATAATAATTAATGTTTTTATCATTATAATAAGTGGTTAGCGTACTATAAATAGGAATCATGATAGTGGAGTTATTTTTAGTTAATTATTGTATTTTCGCTAAATTTAAGTCATTATAAATAAATAATTAACTAATTTTAATAATAATTTGACGCTTTTTTGTTGATTTTATAATTTATATGTTGTAGATTCACACAATAAATACTAATAATCAATTAGAAATATGAAAAAATTATATTATCTATTGTAATGGCTATTTCGGCTTTTGCAATAAATGCTAACGCGCAAGTTGGGATTCAAACATCCAATCCGCAAGGCGTTTTTAATATAGATGCTGCCAGAGATAACCCGGCAACAGGAGTTCCTACAGGAGCTCAACAAGCCAATGATATTGCGGTAACAGCTACAGGAAGCATGGGAGTTGGGACGACTGCCCCTGCTGCGAAAGTTGATATTGTGGGAACTACTTTTGGGATTAAAAATTCCTCAGCAAGTGGAAGTTGGGATAATTTATGGTTTAATGTTACTCCAAGTATCCCATCTATCAATGCTTCCGGAGCGGAATCGGGATTGCAATTTAATGTAGGATCAAATTCTGTAGGTACCTATGGTGATGGTCAAACGTTAACAACAGTGGCTACCATGCTATCTACCGGAAATATGGGAGTGGGAACTACAAACCCACTTACAAAGTTTCATGTAGAAGGAGCAGAAGTTAGGCTTACTAATGCTGCTTCCAGATGGGGACTTGACCCTGAAGGAACATCACCTACTTCCCAATTCAGTATTATTGACCGTACCAATAGTGTTCGTCGTTTAGTATTGCTTGAAAACGGAAATGCCTTTATGGGGGGAGCACTTGGTACTAATGGAGGAAATGCAACCATAAGCAGTGTTGGAGGAAGTGTAGGAATTGGTAATAATGGATCTCCAACCAATACGTTGGACGTAAACGGTACAACAAGAGTGAGAACAATGACTCAGGTTGCCGGATCTAATGCAGTAACACCTGTATATTCTGATGCTAATGGTGTGTTGTCAAAGGCTTCTGTTTCATTGACTTATGGTTCTGTTATTTCAAATACGGTTTCAGTAGCAAGTGGTGCTACCAATACATTTATTACGGCCGGTATGGTTGATAATGCTATATATAAAGCAGTTGTTACATCGGGTGATGCTTGCGGCTATGCTATTGTAGCAGAATATTATGTTTTTAATATTGCTGCTAATAGTAATTTTTCCATTAGAGGAATAAGTGGGCTTATAAGCAATAGCACTAATAATACTAAGGGACCTACTTTTAATGAAATCGACAAGAATACAACAGCTACGTCATGGACTGGTAAACCTACTTGTGCAGACACAGGAAATTCAACGGCTTTAAATTTCACCTTGATAATGCCTTCTGGTAGTCAAATAAATGTTAAAAATGATGGTAATATTACCAGATCATATACAATAGTTCTTACAAGGCTTACTTAAAAATAAAATTTTATTATTACCCCTCATAATAATGAACTTCAAAAATTGACAATTTTAATATTCTTGTCATCAATTATAAACACACCTATTAAAAAAATAGAATTACTTATTATCCCTCATAATAAGTAAGGACAATATTTTTACTCTTAGATTCTAAACACACAAATCAAGCCGGATCGTCGATATCCGGCTTTTTCATGAAAAATATAAAACAAAAAACCTCCCAAAAAATGAGAGGTTAAATAAAAATTGACTGTATATTGAATTTAATTCAATCGTTATTTGTGGTTTTCAAGCCATTGTAGGCGTCGCTCATCGGGAAGGTGTTTCACTTTGAAATTTTCAAAAGTGGCATTGAAGCCATTTCCGTCCGGGCAAGCAGCCATTAAACCAACCATAACAGGAACATTATCCTGTAAATGTGCATTGCGCATCATGATATAGTTTTTATCATCAAATGAATAAAAGATTTCTACTGCATCAAGCCTTCTTACCGCTTTTATCCATACAGAAGGAGGGGTTTTGTCTAAAGTGATTACGCTCCAGTCACTTGTTGTATGGGTAACAACCGTGCTTAGGTTATATTTACCATCCACAAATTCAACACCTGCTTTGATATAGTGATCTTTATCTATTCTCAACATCAGTCCCATTTGGTCAAATCTCGCTTTGTAGTTTCCTGTGATTTTTACTTTCGCTTCAAATTCTCCACCATAAGTCGTATAATAAAAAGGAGCGTCGTCTACAGTGAAGCCATAGTGTGAAATTCTCCAGTAATCACTTTGTGGCGTGACAACCATTGATAAAGTATTGTTTTTAATTTCCCATTTTTCAGGTTCATTGAACCAGGTCATCTTTTCTAAAGTCTGCGCAAAACTCTTCTGAACCAGCAGTAGCACGCAAAAACTTAAAATTATTCTCTTCATGATCTTTCTTTGTCAGTGTAACTGGATGTAAATTTTTAACTTAGCAAAAGTAAAAGTTTACCGTCTTATCATCAATGATTATAAATAACCATTTATGGAAATTTTAGATACACTTAATAAAACACTGTTGAATAAAAATGGGAGTGATTGTCTGTTGGATATTGCTGTTTATATACAGCAGGCTTCAATGTATGCTCAGATTGAAAACATCGTTTCGGTGTTGAGTGATATGCAGGGCAATAAAAGTTATGTCTTTACTTCCAAATCGGCATTAGAGCTAGGATTAAATTTCAAGGAAAATCCTACGGTGATAGATTCAATTTGGGAAGAAGAGATTTTGAAGAAAATACATCCTGACGATAAACTGAAAAAATACATCCATGAGTTGCGTTTTTTTAAACTAATGGACTCTTTTACACCTGAAGAACGCATCAATCACAATGTGGTATCCAGAATTCGGATGAAGGATAAAAATGATGAGTACAGGTTTGTGCAGCATCGTATGTTTTACACCTATTCACCCTACAATAACAAGCTGAGATTTGCACTGTGCTTATACAGCATTGCGCTGGATCAATCGGTCCTTTTACCATCAGATTTTTTAATTATAGATTCTTCCAAAGGAGAAGTGGTGGTGGAAGACAAATTAAACTATAAAAATATCTTATCTCAAAGAGAATTGGAGGTGCTGAAATTTGTAGGCGAAGGTTTTACAAGTAAAGAAATTGCTGATTTTCTTTTCATCAGTGTGAACACCGTAAGCCGTCACCGTCAGAATATTTTAGAGAAATTAAATGTGAAGAATTCTATAAAAGCATTTAATGGTGGTTTTTCTGGATTATGATGATTAATTTAATGTGAATTTTGTAATACGTTGATTTATTTTTGTTAAATAATTATATATTGTTAAAAATAACAGAATATTTCATGAGAAAGTGAGATGATTACGGAGGTAGTCGTCTTTTTTTATCCTGTTTTGTTGAATTATTTTTACATTTTCTATTAATTTAAAGTGAAATACACCCTCTTTTCAGGGGTTAAAATTGATGTTAAAACGTTGTGGTAGAAGTGAAATGCACTGATTTTCAAATTGTATGATTAAAATATTGTATGCATAGCAAAATTTAATAGGAAATTAAAAGTCTTCAAGGTGAAATAATCCTATATTTGTTATTTAAACAGCTAACGAAATTAAGGATGAAAATTAACTTTACAACAGCCACTTTTAGGGATTTTGAAAATATCCCAGATTACAACATCTCTCAAAGAGCAGAAATCTTTTACGAATTTCTAGAGTACATGAAATCGAACGGGCACATGAACTACAGATTGAAAAATACAACAGGAACCAATTCTCTGGTTCATGTAAATATTGCCAATAAAGATAGGGAATATGTCAGTTTTGTTTCTAGTGATTATTTAGGGTTTACACAGCATCCCAAAGTAAAGCAGGCAGCGATTGAAGGGATAGAAAAATACGGAACCGGAACCGGGGCTACACCGCTTATTGGTGGGTATTTTGACTATCATAATGACCTTGAGAAAAAAATATCTTCTTTTTTTGGAAGAAATGAAGAAGAAGCTGTCGTTTTTACGACCGGATATACCGCTAATAGTGCTACATTGCAATGTCTGATGCAGAAAGAGGATATTGCTATTTTAGACATGGCCGTACATGCAAGTGTGCATGAAGGATGTGCTTTCACCAATAAAAAAACGTTCCCTCACAACAATTTAGAGGCTTTGGAACACATTTTGAAGACTTCTGAAAACCTTTATCGCACAAAACTCGTAGTTATAGATGGAGTATATTCACAGGACGGAGATGCTTCTCATGTAAAAGAGATTTATGCATTGGTAAAAAAGTATAACGCTTTCCTGATGGTGGATGACGTACATGGAGTAGGGATTCTTGGAGAAACAGGAAGAGGAACTTTAGAAGAAGCGAATTTATTAGACAAAGTAGATATTATTACCGGAACTTTTAGCAAGACCTTTGGTAATTTAGGAGGGTATGTTATTGCAGATAAAAAAATAGCTGCAATTTTAAGATTCCAATCTCGCCAACAAATTTTTTCTGCAACGGCACCGCCTTCTTCAGCAGGAATTCTTAAGGCGATTGATTTAATTGATGAAGAACCTATCTGGAGACAGAAACTTTGGGAGAATATCAATTACTTTAAAAAAGGATTGGATGATTTGGGACTGGATACAGGAATTACACGTTCTGCTATCGTTCCCGTAAAAATTGGAGACCCTTTTGTAACAGGAGACGTTGGAAGACTACTCATTGAACAGGGAATTTATACAAACCCTATTTTATACCCTGCTGTTGCCAGAAAAGATGCCCGCATCAGAATGAGTGTAATGGCAAGACATGAAAAAGAACATCTTGATAAAACGCTGAATGCGTTTGAAGATATCAACAAAAAATTGCATATTGCAAAAAAATAAAATAATACGAGTATTATGCCCAGAAAAGTAGTGCAAGGCCCTATCAGGGACAAAGAAAAAACTAAACAAAAATTACTTGCCGCAGTTGGTAAAATTTTAAGAGTAAAAGGTTACTCAGGTTTAAAAGTAAGTAAGATTGCAGCTGTTGCTGGCTTCGACAAAAAACTTATTTATGAATATTTTGGAAGTACTGATAAATTAATTGACGAATATATCAAGTCTCAGGATTATTGGACGAAGTTTAATCAGACGGAGGAAGTAGATCTTTCCGACGGTGGTAAAGAGCTTTCTAAAACTGCAGTACTTAACCAGTTTGAAAACCTGAAGAAGAACAAAGAACTTCAAAAGATTATTCTTTGGGAACTTTCAGAAAGTAAACCTATTCTTAGAAAATTAGTAGAACAGCGTGAAGAAGTAGGAGATGTGTTGTTTCAACATATTACCGATCCTCATTTTGGTGAGAATGCTACTAGATACCGAGCAATTATGGCTTTAATTATTTCTGGAGCTTACTACTTAAATCTTTATACAGGGTACAATGCCAACAAGTTTTGCGGTATTGATATGAAAACTGATGAAGGAAGAGCAGAGATCGAAAAAGCAATTGTTGAATTGATCGATTTTGCATACGAGGAAAAAAAATAACTTATTAAAAATTTTCCATTTGTTAAAAACTAAGGTTGAGCAGAAATTTTGAAAATTTAAATTTTCAGATTAGAACTATATTTCTTATTTTTGACCAATGGAAAATTTTATCGTATCTGCAAGAAAATATCGTCCTCAAGAGTTTGACACTGTTGTTGGGCAATCTCATATTACAGATACGCTAGAACATGCTATTGAAGAAAATCAGTTGGCCCAGGCTTTACTGTTTTGTGGACCTCGAGGCGTTGGTAAGACTACATGTGCCAGAATTTTGGCAAGAAAGATCAACGAAAAAGATGGTTCCGTTTCAGAAGATGGTTTTGCGTATAATATCTATGAATTGGATGCTGCATCCAATAACTCGGTTGATGATATCAGAGAGTTGATAGATCAGGTACGTTTTGCACCTCAGGTTGGTAAATACAAAGTATATATCATAGATGAGGTACATATGTTATCTTCTGCTGCCTTCAATGCTTTTCTTAAGACGCTGGAAGAACCTCCTGCGCATGCAATTTTTATTCTGGCAACTACAGAAAAGCATAAAATAATTCCGACCATTTTATCGCGTTGTCAGATCTATGATTTCAAAAGAATTGTGATTGAAGATATTCAGTCGCATCTAAAGAATATTGCTCATAAAGAGAATATTCAATATGAAGACGATGCTTTATATCTTATCGCTCAGAAGGCTGATGGTGCTTTGAGGGATGCCCTTTCTATATTCGACAGACTTTCTACATTTTCTCAAAAAAATATTACACTGGCAAAAGCTGCCGAAGTGCTTAATATTTTAGATTATGATCAATATCTTACAATTGTAGATTTTGCCAAAGAAAATAAAATTCCTGAAGCTCTTTTTGCTTTTAACGAAATTGTAAAAAAAGGTTTTGATGCCCATATCTTTATTGCAGGACTAGGAAGCCACTTTAGAGATCTCATGATGGCTCAGAATACTTCCACAATCGATTTGATTGAAGTAGGGGAAAAAACAAAAGCCAAATTTGTTGAACAGGCCCGGAAATGGAACGCCCAACAATTAATAGATGCTATTGAGATTTGTAATCATGCGGATATTAATTATAAAAATTCTAAAAATCCAAGACTTACAGTAGAAATTGCTTTAATGCAATTGGCTTCTTTAACGGCTAATATAGACGTTACAAAAAAAAAAAGTTCTTAATACTGGCGCCATTCCTTCATGAAAAAATTGAAGTAGTAATTCCGCAACAATCACAAGAAAAGAAAGAAGAAACAGTTGTAAAACCACCTGTTGTAGATAACTCTGAGGAAGTGGTTGTTAAAAAAACTTCCAAACCATTATCAAGACAAAGTACCTCTTCCGGCTTCAGCATCAATTCTTTTATGAACAAAGAAGAGAAGGTAGAAAAAAAGGAAGATGAAAATCTTGCGATAAAAACGGACGATCTCCCAAAAAATCATTTTACCGAAACCGATTTACAAATGGAATGGAATTTGCTACTAAAACAAATGCAATCCAAGAATACATTTGTTTTTAATGCTATTAAGGCTTTTAAATTAGTTAAGATAGATGAACATAATATTCAGGTTTCCTATCCTTCAGATTCTGCAAAAGTAGAATTTGATAAGATAAGCGGAGAATTTTTTAATCATTTCAAAAGAAAAGTACATAATTATTCTATTGAAATTGAATACAAAAGAGACTTCGAAAGCCTTAAGGTTGAGGTTGTTACCAAGAAAAGTATATTTGAAAAGTTCATTGAGAAAAATCCTTTGTTGAAAGATCTTGATGATTTAATGAAGTTTGATTTGTCATAATTTTATATATTTGCAAAGTCAATTTGTTTAAAATAACTTTTTAACAAGTACAAATTATTATTATTTAATAGCTAGAATAGAAGATTCACACCATAAAAGTGGAACAAATTATATTACATAAACCTAACTCTAAAAACCTTTTTGGTTTTGCAACTGCTGATTTTTTTAGCAGTTATTTTGGTTTATCGTTTAGCTATCTTAGAAATTTTAGAGAGTATTATCGATTTTATTGGTATAGCTAACTAAATTTCTTTCTCAAAAAATAATACAAGGAATAATTTGATTTTCTATCATCATTCCTTCTCCCACTAAATTTTTTTAACGGCATTTTTTTGAAAGAAATTATAAAGAAAACTTTATAAGGAATTTCCTGTTTGTATATAATATCAAAATAATTAAAAATAAAATAAATTAACAAGATGAATTTAAGAGATTTAAAAAACGATTGGATCAATGAGTTTTCACAACCAATGATTATCGCAGGACCATGTAGTGCGGAAAGTGAAGCGCAAATGTTGGAAACAGCAAAGAGGATTAAAGAAACAAATGCGCAGGTTCCTATTTTCCGTGCAGGAATTTGGAAGCCGCGTACAAAACCAAACGGATTTGAAGGAGTAGGAGTAATTGGTCTTAACTGGCTAAAGAAAGTAAAGGAAGAATACGGGTTTAAAACGGCTACAGAAGTGGCAAATGCACACCACGTTTTTGCAGCATTGGAAGCAGATGTGGATATTCTTTGGATTGGGGCACGTTCTACAGTAAACCCATTTACGGTTCAGGAAATTGCAATGGCGCTAAGAGGAACAGAAAAAACCGTATTGGTTAAAAACCCGGTAAATCCAGATTTAGCATTGTGGATCGGAGCATTAGAAAGATTGTTAGGACAAGGTATTGAGAACCTTGGAGCGATACACAGAGGTTTTTCTACCTACCAAAAAACAAAATACAGAAACAACCCGAACTGGCAGATTGCATTAGATTTCAAGAGTCAGTTCCCGAATATTCCGATGTTGATTGACCCTTCTCACATCTGTGGAAACAGAACAGGATTGGCAGATATCACACAGGAAGCAATGAACGTTGGTTACCAAGGTGCTATCATTGAGTCTCACTGTAATCCTGATGAAGCTTGGAGTGATGCATCACAGCAAATTACGCCTGAAGTATTAGCTGAATTAATCGGAAATCTAAAAGTTAGAAATTCTGGATTGGCAGGATTTGACGGTGAAATGGGAAGACACAGAACATTGATTTCTGATCTGGATTTCCAATTGATCGAACTTCTTTCTCAAAGAATGAAAATTTCTGAAAAAATCGGGAAGTTGAAGAAAGAAAACGATATCGCTATTTTCCAGCCGGAACGTTGGAAAGTAATTACAGAATACGCTACACAAAAAGCAAAAGAAACAGGAATGTCTCAGGACTTTATTGAGAAAGTTTTCAAAGCAATTCATGAAGAATCTATTGAAGTGCAGAACAGCATTATGATAGACAGACAATAATTAGATTTGGGGCTTAGGAGTCAGGGTTTACGGTTGAGTTTAATTTTATCAAATTTTTCTAACATCTGGAGCCTTAAATCCTAAGCCCTAATTCCTAATTCCTTATATTTGCACCATCTTAATATATGAAAGGGAAAATCATTAAATCTACAGGAAGTTGGTATCAGGTTTTAGAAATGGAAACCGGTACAATTTTCGAGGCCAGAATTCGAGGCAAATTCAAATTAATCAAAACGAGATTAACCAATCCGCTTGCTGTAGGAGATTTTGTGGAATTTCAACTGGAACAGGATGATGTCGCTTGGATCACTAAAATTGAACCGAGAAGAAATTATCTGATCAGAAAATCAGTGAACCTTTCAAAAGAAGCACACATTATTGCCTCTAATATTGATGTAGCGTGCTTTATTTTTACCCTGAAGCATCCTGAAACATCCCTTGGATTCTTAGATCGATTTTTGTCGTGCTGTGAAGCATACAATATCGAACCTTTGATTTTGTTCAATAAAATTGATGTTTTAAATGAGGATGAAATAGAACTGGTAAAAGATATTGAGTTTCTTTATCAGGAAATAGGATACAATTCATTAGAAATTTCATCGTATTCTCAACTGAATCTAGATGATCTTCAATTGCTTTTAAAAGACAAGACTTCCGTATTCTTCGGGCATTCCGGATGTGGAAAATCTACGCTGGTAAATGCATTACAGCCAGGTTTGAATATCAGAACATCTGAAATATCAGACACTCATCTTAAAGGAAAGCATACCACGACTTTTGCACAAATGCATTTCTGGAACTTTGGAGGAAATGTGATTGATACTCCAGGAGTTCGTGAATTTGCAATGATTGATATTGAAAAAGAAGAGGTGCAACATTATTTCCCTGAAATATTTAGAAAGAGAAAAGAATGTAAATTTCACAACTGCATGCACATTAATGAACCAAAATGTGCTGTTCTTGCAGCATTGGAAACTGGAGAAATTCAACATTCAAGATATTCTACCTATATCAAATTAATGGACGAGGCGGATGAATTAGCCCAAAAATAATTCTTTAATGAACTCAGGAAAAAATATTCCTATCCATAATCTAACATTTGAAAAATTTCAAGTGATGAAGCTGGAGAATGGTCATCCTGAAAATTTTCATGACATTCATCGGCATAATTTTTTCGAAATTATCTGGTTTCAGGAAACTCATGAAAACAGTCGGTTAGAATTAGATTTCAAAGAATATTCCATCAAGAATAATCATATTTGCATTATTGCGCCAGGGCAGGTTTTCAATATGAAACTGCGTGGCGAGAAAGGTTTTGTTTTTGCCATAAGTAGAGAGATTTTTCAGGAAGTTTCTGAAATAGAAGTGATCCTTGAAAGTGGAACGCACCCTTTTATCTTAGATTCCGAAAGTTATACAACCTGTCAGGTTATTGCTGAATTAATCCGCGAGGAATATCAACTCCCGGATCAATCTTATAAAAGCCTACTTAAGAGCTTTTTGTATCATTATTACCGAGCAGCTTACGACTTCGGATAATATTATAAAAGCCTACTTAAGAGCTTTTTGTATCATTATTACCGAGCAGCTTACGACTTCGGATAATATGGGTAATGACAATGTAAGAATTCAACAGCTCGTTGCGCTTATTGAAGAACATTACACGACGCAAAAAGATACCACATTTTATGCTGAAAGATTAAGCGTAAGCAATCATCACCTTAATGATATCGTTCGTATTTTAAGAGGAACAACTGTAAAAAAGATGATTGGTCTGCGTCTTTTGCTTGAGGCTAAAAGAGAATTAAGCTTTGGAGCTTTAACAGTAAAAGAAGTGGCCTTTAAATTAGGGTTTAATGATGCTTCTTATTTTTCCCGTTTCTTTAAAAAACATACAGGATATAACCCTGAACAGTTTAAAAATTCTAACATTTAAGACTTAAAATTAATCCTCAGTTTGTGCTTTACTTCCCTCAGTTCTTGTATGGGAAGCTATTCTTTTTTAAAGGAATTTTGCCAGCTGTAAAGCCTTCATGGAGTTGGTTAATGATTTATAAAAATTCTTTATGAGAAACTTAAGTATTATTGTTTTTATTCTCGCCCTTTTAAACACGCTCGAATCGTTGAGCATCGATCTGTATTTGCCTGCCTTTCCGATGATGGCACAAATTTTCCAGACCGATATTGGGCATATTCAAATTTCCATTTCTATATTTTTCGCAGGTTTTGCAATAGGACAGTTGTTATGGGGACCTTTATCTGATAAAAAAGGAAGAAAACCGGTATTGTATATTGGTTTGGGTCTTTTTATTATAGGGGCGTTAGCGATTTATTTCACCACGAATATATTTGTATTGTGGGCTATGCGTTTTTTACAGGCTTTTGGTGGAAGTGCCGGAATTGTAATCGGAAGGGCTATTGTTATCGATCTTTATGACAAAGAAAAAGCGGTGACTATTTTCTCTAAACAATCCCAAATAAGCGGAATTGCTCCCATTGTAGCTCCTTTGCTGGGAAGTGTGTTCCTAAGGTTTTGGGGATGGAATAGTGCCTTTAGTTTTTTAAGTATTTTAGGCGCTTTAACGCTAATTCTGGTCATTAAATATATTCCGGAAACCAATTCAAGAATTACCTCTCCTGATACTGCAGCAGATGAAGCAAAATTAAAAGACCAGCTAAAAGTAATAATTTCCAATAAAGATTTTATTGCCAATACAGTGATTGGAAGTAGTGCTTTTGCTTCTTTGATTATTTATATTTCAAATGCTCCGTTATTATTTATGGAGATCCATGGTTTTTCTAGTGAAGTTTTCAGTTTTATATTTGCGTTTAATTCATTGGCCTTAATATTTGCAGCTTTCATAACTCCAAAATTAATACGGAGAATAAAAGATACAAAAATATTATTGGCAGCCACGGTGCTTTTGTTTTCTACGAATGTGTTGCATTTCTTTATTTCTGCTTATAATCTGCCAGTAAGTTTAGAAATCGCCATGTTGTTTTCATCTTTAATCGCAATAGGACTTTTATTTCCCATTACAACAGGTCATGCTTTGTCACCTTTTAAGGAAGGGCGAGGTACGGCAGCAGCATTAATGGGGTTTACACAATTAATGGTTACGTTCATAATGTCTGCATTGGTGGGGTTTTTAGAGTCAAAATCAATTATGCCAATGATTATTACACGAATCTTACTTGGACTAATAGCAATGGGCTTGGCGTATAAAATTTATGATCGAAAGAAACTTATGGCATAAAACCTGACAATTGGTTATGATTTGTGACAGAATGTGCCATAACTGTCATTAAAAGCGGGATGAAGGGAGAATATTCTGTTGCTTTTTCTTGAAAATAAAATTAAAAAGATTTTGATTTTTGTTTCATTGCTTTAAAAAGAAGCTGAATGATAAAGATTTTTGAATCGATCGTTTTCTTTGTAATAAATATGATAAGTCTTATCTGAATTTAGAGGAAATAAAAAACCCAGCCGAAGCTGGGTAAAAACTAATAACCATGAAAACTCAAATTAAACATGAGAATCGGAATAGAATAAACAATTACTGTGCCAACTTTTATTTCCGTTTCTTAATAAAAGTTATTTTTATGTTAAAAAAAAATTAAAATTAAAATCAAAAATATTTTTTGTAGTTTTGCGGCATTAAAAAAATATACATTTATGTCTAACATTACATTCACTATGATTAAGCCTGATGCTGTTGCAGACGGACATATCGGTGCTATATTAGGTAAAATTTCTGAAGGAGGTTTTAAGATCAAAGCGTTGAAATTAACTCAACTTACTGTTGCTGACGCAAAAAAATTCTATGAAGTACACGCAGAAAGACCTTTCTACGGAGAATTAGTAGAATTCATGAGTTCAGGACCAATCGTTGCTGCTGTTTTAGAAAAAGACAACGCAGTTGATGATTTCAGAACTTTAATCGGAGCTACTAATCCAGCTGAAGCTGCAGAAGGTACCATCAGAAAGATGTTTGCTAGAAGCATCGGAGAGAATGCGGTTCACGGTTCAGATTCTAACGAGAACGCTCTTATCGAAGCTCAATTCCATTTTTCTGGAAGAGAGATTTTCTAAGTAAGAATTTTCTTTTACAATAAAAAAATCCAGAAGTAATTCTGGATTTTTTGTTTTTTTTTATGCCATGTTGTCCTGTTTTTTGGCAGATTTATACGCTGTTTTCAATAATACCTACTTTTTTCCAGATACAATTCTATAGTTTTTTCTATCAGTATCACAATGGTAATCATGTCCTTATCAAATCTTTCTTTGGGAATATCAATGTAAATAATTCCGAGCCGGTCGCTCCCACATCATTTACTGTAAATTTTATGATGATCATAGAAGCTTCTTTAATGATTCACAATCTGGTAATCCCATTTTTTATTTCTATTAATACAATAAGCCTAAAGTTAAGGTAAATGGTGTGTTTCTTTTTTGAAAGTACGCTACAGGCTCTTGGTTTTGGGCTAAGATTGATTTTAGACAATACTTATTGGCAATCATAAAATAACCATTGAAAATAGAATAAAATCGTATTCTGTGGTGGCAATTATGAATGCTTAAAGAAAATAATAAATGTTTGATATATTGATTATGAATTTGAAGGATCGTTTTGTTAAATGTAAAAATGGAATAATAATTGTAATTTCCCAATGAAATTTAAAGTATGAAAATTCCATCATTATTAATGGCAAGTTTATTTGCAGTAGGAGCGTCTGCACAGACTACAAAGCCAACGCCAAAAAAGGCGAAGAAACCAGTAAGTAAAATAAAAAAAGATACGGTGCCAAAGCCTATTGTGAAAAAAGATACCATTGTAAAATATTCTGGACACGGCTGTCCTGCATGTGGAATGGGATAATTAATGAGAAAGGCACTTTTAGGATTATCAATGATGGCAGAACCAGATTTTGTTACTGCCATTTTACCTCTTTTGGAGAATAGTGAAATTGAGGTGTTAGAATGGTCATTTGATACTTTCTATGGGGTAGAAGAGCCGCAATGGCTCAGTAATCTCCTCAATTTTTATGCTGAAAATAATCGGCTTATTGGTCACGGAGTGTATTACTCGCTGTTAAATGCAGTATGGACTGATCGTCACCACGAATGGCTGGAAAATCTAAAAACGGAAACTCAAAAACGTAGGTATACTCATATTACGGAACATTTTGGGTTTATGAATACTGAGAATTTCCATCAGGGAATTCCTCTTCCTTTACCATTGAATGCTGTCACATTACAGACGGGAAAAGACAGGTTACAACGTCTTCAAAATGTATTAGATGTTCCTGTAGGAATAGAGAATCTTGCTTTTTCATTTTCAAAACAAGATGTAGAAGAGCAAGGTGAGTTTTTGAGCAGGTTAATTGAAGATGTTGATGGATTCCTAATTTTAGATCTGCATAATATATATTGTCAGGCTCATAATTTTGAGATTGATATGAAGGAGCTTATTCGTTTATATCCTCTTGATCAAGTAAAAGAAATTCATTTGTCCGGAGGAAGCTGGCAGGAAAGTATTTACAGCAAAGATAAATATGTGAGAAGGGATACCCATGACGACTGTATTCCTGAAGACATCTTTCAGATTCTTCCTTATGTTTTGAAGCAATGTAAGAATCTTGAATATGTTATCATTGAAAGGCTTGGAAATACAATTGGGGCGGAAAAAGATAAAGCTTCTTTTATCAAAGATTTTAGAAGAGCAAAAAAAATCATTGATGCGATAAAGCTTCCTTTGCTTACGAACCATTGGATTAAAAAAGAAAAGAAGATTGTTGAACCTTTTGAAGATCATCTTCTTTTTGAGGATCAGAAAAAACTAACCAAACTTCTTTGCGAATCAAATACGCCGGAAGATATTATGACTGAAAAACTTCATTATTTCAAGTCAGAAGATTGGAATAAAGAGATGATTAATACTGCTAAAAATATCATTAAAAAATGGAATTCTTATTGATCAATTGAATCTGTTGATGTTGCTATTTTACGATTGAAAAAATGAAGCCAGAGGAAGATCGATTTTGAAAATTGTTTATTTTTTGAATATCACCGATTTTAGGAAATGTAATTTGTTTGTTTTTAATGATTTACAATTTATGGTGTGGTAGGTAATAGTGAAAATATTTTTCGCTAAAAACTTTCAATAAGTAAAAATACGTAATGAAAATTCAGTGTTTTTACGGATTTTTTATTTGAAAATATTGTTGATCTTTACATCAGCATTAGAACATAAGGATTTAAACACTAAGGCTTAAAAAACGAAACTAATAACCATCATAAGCTCAGATTATGAGAAAGAAGAAAGGCAGCCCCCCAAGAGCTGCCTTTTTCTATTTTTAGCGATTAAAAGACTTAGATTTTTAAAAGCTCAATGGTTCTTTCAGGATTTTCTGTTGAGAAAACTGCATTTCCGGCCACTAAAACATCGGCTCCAGCGTCGAAAAGTTTAGAAGCATTGTCTAAATTTACGCCTCCGTCTATTTGAATAAGAGCGGTGGAGTTGTTACTTAAGATCATATCTTTCGTTTCAGCGATCTTCTTGTAAGTGTTTTCAATGAATTTCTGTCCTCCAAATCCTGGATTTACACTCATTAATAATACAAGATCTACATCAGCAATGATATCTTCCAGCATCAAAACAGGTGTTGATGGGTTTAAAACAATCCCTGCTTTTGCTCCCAAACTTTGGATATGGTGAATCGTTCTGTGAAGATGAGTACATGCTTCATAATGAATAGAAACAAGATCAGCACCGTGGTTGATGAATTCTTCCACATACTTTTCAGGCTCTACAATCATTAAATGTACGTCTACAAATTTCTTAGCATACTGCTGAATTGTTTTCATCACAGGAAAACCAAATGAAATGTTGGGTACAAATCTGCCGTCCATTACATCCACGTGCAACCAGTCGGCTTGAGAATTGTTTAGCATTTCAATGTCTCTTTGCAGATTCCCAAAGTCTGCAGATAAAAGGGAAGGAGCAATAAGCTTTGTTTTCATTTTTACTTTTTATACTTTTATTTAGATTTTAGATTCAAAACACTCAATATCAGATTTAAAAAATTACCTAATAATTTAATCTGATATTGAGTGTCTGGTATCTAATGTCTTATCCTAATGATATTTCAACTTCATTTCAGGCTTTATTTCCAGAATCGTTTCGTAGATCAACTTAATCACATTGGCTACGTCTTCTTTGGATACCATTTCTACCGTTGTATGCATATAGCGTAACGGTAAAGAAATTAATGCGCTAGGAACTCCACCATTAGAGTGTGCGAAAGCATCTGTATCAGTACCTGTAGCTCTGCTTGCTGCTGCTCTCTGGAAAGGAATCTTATTGGTTTTTGCAGTGTCAATAATCAACTCTCTGATTACATGATGTACGCTTGGAGCAAAGAAAACAACAGGCCCGTCACCACACTTCTGGTCGCCTTCTTTTTTCTTTTCGATCATTGGAGTCGTTGTATCGTGGGTAACATCGGTTACGATAGCAATATTGGGTTTTATGGTATCTGCGATCATATCAGCTCCATATAAACCTACTTCTTCCTGAACAGAATTGGTGATGTACAACCCAAAAGGAATCGTTTTTTTGTTTTCTTTTAAAAGTCTTGCCACTTCAGCGATCATAAAACCTCCGATTCTGTTGTCTAACGCTCTGCAGACAAAGTAGCGGTCATTCATTTCGAAGAACTCGTCAGGGTAAGTAATCATGCATCCAACGTAAACTCCCATTTCTTCAACTTCTTTTTTGGTGACCGCACCGCAGTCGATAAAAATGTTGTCAATTTTAGGAATGGGTTCGTTCTGATTGGCTCCTCTTGTGTGAATTGCCGGCCATCCGAAAACTCCTTTTACGATTCCGTTTTCTCCGTGAATATGTACCACTTTTGAAGGCGCAATGGTCTGATCTGAGCCTCCATTTCGGATTACATAGATCAATCCGTCATCGGTGATGTAATTTACGTACCAAGAGATTTCATCAGCATGTGCTTCAATTACTACTTTAAATTCGGCATCGGGATTGATTATCCCATAGCACGTTCCGTAATGATCTACTTCAATTTTATCAACATAAGGTTTAATATAGTCCATCCAGACTTCTTGACCTTTGTGTTCATAACCGGTTGGTGATGAAGTGTTTAAGTATTTTTCTAAAAATTTCAAAGATTTCTTCTCAAATTTCATAAAAAGGAATGATTTTTGCGTTTAATTTTCGTTATAATACTTGTAAAAATAATGAATTTTAGTAAGATTGTTTGTCTTTTTCTTTTCTTTTTTGGCGTCTTTGTTTTCGGACAAAAGGATTCCGTGATTGCAAAGCCTTTGAGTCAGTATCCACAAGAGCTATTAAAAGTAGATGAATTTGGAAACAAATACTATTACGATGAAAGCCAAAAAGCCAGGATCTATGAGATCAACGGTGAAACGGTAGTAGCGATGGATGAGTTGGTATTAGTGAACAAACCTAAATTCAATAATCAGCTAGATAAAAATTATTACTATTTTCTTAATAAAAAATTATACAGAGTCTATCCTTTATTTGTAACCGCACTTCAGCAGTACAGAGATATTCAAAAGGAAATGACAGATTTGGATAGTAAAGCAAAAAGAAAGTATGTAAGAGACAGACAGAATATGCTGGCTGATCAATATGAAAAGCAACTGCGAGATCTTACCACCACGGAAGGTCAGGTTTTTGCAAAATTAATGAACAGAGCAACGGACCAAAGTGTATTTGAAATTATTAAGGAGCTTAGAGGAGGGTTTAACGCATTTTGGTGGAATCTAAAAGGTAAAATGGCAGATATCGATTTGAAAGACCGATACAATCCGCATAAAAACAGAACAGACGAATTTTTAGAATCTCTTTTACAATCCAATTGGAATTCCGGCTACCTTCAGCCGTATCCCGGAGCAAGCACATTTAAAGTGACCAAATAAATAAAATACCTGTAAGCAATTACAGGTATTTTTCTTTTAGTTTATCGAATACTATTTTATCTATTGGTAACGAAAACGGATTATCCGGTCTGTCGATGGAAATCCATTCTGTTTTTTCGATGCATGGATCCATGATAAGAAAATCTTCTTCGTTGGTGATATGTACTATATAATATATGGTAAGCAGTTGTTCGTTCTTTCTGAAGCGCGAAACCAGAAAATTTTCCTGCGTATAAAAATGCTCTACGATTTCTACTTTCACATTGAGTTCTTCATCAAACTCGCGGTGTAAGCAGTCAATAATGCCTTCTCCGTATTCTAAGCCACCTCCTGGAAACTTCATTAAAGATTCACCCACGTATTCTTCAAATAATGTAAGAACTTTTTTGTCTTTCACGGCACATGCGTACACTCTAACGTTGATCTTATCTATCATATTTAAAATTTGTAAAGCTAAATTAAGGAAAATTGATTAAAAATAGGGGTGAAGTTGGAAGATAGATACTGGAAGTTTATTCCTATATATAAGGATGTAAATCTTTCAGCTTCTATCTTCCAGCCTACTATATTAGAGCTTCACTGCATTGATCATTTCTCTTTTCCCCGGAGGACCTTGTTTTTTTTCAACCTTAAAATTAAGCTCCTGTAAAATTCGTCTTACGCTTCCTTTAGAAGAGTAAGTTGTTAATAAACCGTTAACACTCATTTTATTGGAAACCATTTCAAATAATGGCATCTCCCAAAGATCGGGTTGAACTCTTGCTCCAAAACAGTCGTAATAAACAAGGTTGATTTTCGGTAACTCTATGTCTTTCAGATCAAAGAAGTCGCATTGTATCTTTTGTAGCGTAAACCCTTTAACAATTTCAACCGATTTCCCCCAGTCTGCCTGATGAATTTTTTGATAAATTTCTTTTAATTCTGGGTTGTCAAAATGCTCAAAGTAGGCTAAATCTTCAATTTCTGATTCATTTATGGGATACTTTTCGAGGGAAAAATAATTGATGATATGATTTTTGTCAGTTTTTAAATATTCATTAATTGTAACCAAAACATTCAAACCTGTTCCAAAACCGAGTTCTAGAATATTAATTTCGTAATCATTTACTAAATTTAATCCATTTTTAATAAACACGTGTTCTGCTTCTTGCAGAGCTCCGTGATGAGAATGGTAGTTTTCATTTAAATCGTTGATAAACAAAGTTTTACTACCGTCGTTCGTGGTTTTAATTTCTCGTTTCAAGCTTTTTTTTGTCAAATTTAATGTAAAATTTTTATATTTAGAAAATTATGTTAAATTTGTAGAACATCATAAAAAATTTTAGAAATGATAATTCAAAAAACTGAAAACTCAAGAATTTCTACATTCGACCCAAATAATTTTTCATTCGGTGATACTTTCATTGATCATATGATCATTTGTGAGTATGAAGATGGGAAATGGGGTGACGTAAAATTAGTTCCTTATGGTCCATTATTATTTACGCCTGCTATGATGGGGGTAAATTACGGGCAAGCTTGTTTTGAAGGCATGAAAGCCTACAAAGATAAGGACGGACAGGTTTTCCTTTTCAGGCCTGAAAAGAATTTTGAGCGTATCAATAAATCAGCTACACGTCTTGCAATGCCGGAAGTAACTGAAGAAATATTTTTAGATAGCTTAAAAGCATTAGTGGATCTAGACAGAGGGTGGATCCCTTCTGGAGAAGGAACATCATTATACCTAAGACCATTGATCTTCGCTACAGAAGAGGTTCTTAAAGCTAGAGTTTCTAATAAATATATGTTTGCTATCGTAGCAACACCTGCAAAAAGTTACTATACAGAACCTGTTTCTGTAAAAATTTCAGACCATTATTCAAGAGCGGCAAGCGGTGGTGTTGGTTCTGCAAAAGCAGCAGGAAACTATGCAGCATCTTTTTACCCGACTCAGTTAGCAATGGAAGAAGGATACGAGCAAATTATCTGGACAGATGATGCTACGCACGAATATTTTGAAGAAAGTGGAACAATGAATGTATTCGTTAGAATTAATAATACTATTTACACGCCGCCAACTTCTGAGAAGATTTTAGATGGGGTAACAAGAGATAGCTTTATTCAGTTGGCTAAGAAAAGAGGGATTGAAGTAAAGGTTGAACCAATTGCTGTAAAGACTGTTGTAGAAGCGCAAAAGAACGGAACTCTGAAGGAAGTTTGGGGAGTTGGAACTGCGGTAGTAACTACTGTTTTCCAGGCGTTAGGATACAACGGAGATAAGCTACAGTTGCCTTCACTTTCTGATGATGAAAGCTATGCAGCTACCCTTAAAAATGATTTGGTAAGCATTCAGACAAACAATGCAGAAGATACTTTCGGATGGAGAGTATTGGTTGAGAAAAATGTTCTTGAAACAGTTTAATTCAACTTCCATATAATATACTAAAGCCAAGATTTTCTTGGCTTTTTTTGTTTTCTGTTTGTTTTGATTTTTAGAGTTTTAAGAATGGTGATGTGAAAAATAGTTTAAGCTTTGAACTTGTATTATTTGTGAATGGTGAAGGCGCAAGGTATTTTAAAATATTTAATGAAGGCTTCGACTCCGCTCCGCCTGACAACGCTAATACTATTCACAACATTATCCACTGTCAGGCGGAGCGGAGTCGAAGCGTCTATTATTAACGATGTTTAGATTCTTCCAGATGATAATAAGGTATCAACCTTAAAATTAATTTTTAAACGCAAAGTTTTACGATAAACACGTTTTGTTTTTAGGAAGCAAAGAGTTGCGACAAAGTCGCTGATTAAACTAGCTTCATAAAGATCAATACAATTGATTCAATTCTTTGCTTCCTTACATAGAATTATAAATAAATCTTTGCGTTAAAAAACTTTTTACTCTTTGTTTATCCTTGCGATATAATATAAAACTATTCATTCCTTCTTTAAAACTTTAATGATTTAAAACGAAGAAAAAATAAAAAAGTTTTATTTAATATCTTCTTCAAGTTTTTGTAATGATTCCTGAAATGCGTATTTTCGCAAAAGTTTATGAAAAAAATACTCTTCATATCGGTAATAAGCCTGCTGAGCTGTCATAGTAATACACAGTCTCATCCTCCTGTGGGTGGAGTTTTAAGTAAAAAAGATCTGGATGTCTCCAAAGACAGAATGAAGAATCTTAATTCAATAGAAAGAAACCAGATTCAGCAATGGATCGGAATGCAATCTGTGAAATTTTATCCTACACAGCTTAATTACTGGGTAACGGCCGAAGGTTTTGATAAGAGGGAAGCAAGAGAAGATAATTCCCTTATTTCTTACTCTTATGATCTGTATGATTTTGATGATACCAAGATTTATGACGAACCTGTTGCAAGAAGAGATGCCAAATTTGGACACTTTGATGAATTAAAAGCGGTAGAAAATGCGTTGCGTTTTATACATGATGGAGAAGAAGTTACCCTTTTGGTGCCGTCTGCACTGGCCTATGGAACCTTTGGAGACGAGAAAAAAATAGATAACGATATCCCATTGATCATAAAATTAAAAGCATTATAAATGAAATTGTTTAACAAGAATATAATTCTGGCAGCGGCTAGTATCTCGCTGATGAGTTGTACACCAATTTATAAAAAAATGAACGTAGACAAAGAAACTTACGAAGGGCTTAAAGACGGACTTTATGCTAATCTTCAAACAACTAAAGGAAACCTTATTGTAAAGTTTGAAGACAAAAAATCGCCTGTAACTGTGGCTAACTTTGTTGGTCTTGCAGAAGGAAAGATCGATAACAAATCTAAAGCTAAAGGAGTTCCTTTTTATGACGGAACTATTTTCCACAGAGTGATTAAAGATTTCATGATCCAAGGAGGTGATCCTAAAGGAACAGGAGCTGGAGATCCGGGATATAAATTCGAGGACGAAAGAAACGATCTTCACCACACAGGAAAAGGTATTTTATCAATGGCGAATTCTGGACCTAATACCAACGGTTCTCAGTTCTTCATCACTGAAGTAGCTACGCCTTGGTTAGACGGAAAACACACGATCTTCGGAGCAGTAGTAAAAGGTAACGATGTTATTGATGCCATTGCTAATGTAGATAAAGGAGCTCAGGATAAGCCTAGAACTGATATTGTACTTGAAAAAGTGTCAATTTTCAGTAAAGGAGACGAGTACAAGCACTACGATGCAGCAAAAACTTTCACTGAAGGTAAGGCTAAGATCGCTGAAAACAATAAAGCGTATGTTGCTAAAGAAGAGGCTGACAAAAAGAAGAAAGAAGAAGAATTCAAAGCGAATCAGTTGAAAATGGTTGAGGATTTACAGGCAGGAATGCAAAAAACTGAATCAGGATTATACTACAAAATCACGAAGACGACAGATGGAAAAGCTCCAAAATCGGGTGATAATATTTCTGTACACTACGCAGGGAAATTGGTAGATGGAACTGAGTTTGATTCTTCATTCAAAAGAAATGAGCCGATCGAAATTCCAATCGGAATGGGAAGAGTGATCAAAGGATGGGACGAAGGTATCCTATTATTGAAAGAAGGGGAAACTGCTACTTTATTAATCCCACCAACATTGGGTTACGGAGAAAGAGGTGCAGGAGGAGTGATTCCACCAAATGCATGGTTAGTATTCGATGTTGAGCTTGTGAAAGTTCCATAATTGAAGCTTTATGATATTGAAAGCCGTCCTCCGTAAGGGCGGTTTTTTTTGTTTTATATAAGTAAGTGTTTGAAAATTAAGTAGAAGTACGGATTCCCGTAAAAATCCAATTTAATATATTAGCTATTTTTGTAAATAATAGTAATAATTTTTAAATTTATGGCAAATACGGTTGATAATTCATTTATAGAATTTAATAGAGAAATAGTTAATTTAAATTCAAATATTACAGAGACGGCTAACAATAGTAGAGATTGGCTAGTTACTCAGCTTAGTAGTCTTGATATGAAAGATGGTCTTGATTTTCCCTATGAGTATATAGGAATGCATGTTAAATATGGATCTTTTGCAAGAAAAACAAAGATTAGGGAGTTAGATGATATTGACTTACTATTTTGTTTAAAAGCTGACGGTGCTTACTATACAAAAATTGGAGATACTTATGTTATTTCAAGTGTTAATTCAGGACAACGTCTACAGAATTTATCTGATAATGGTACTTTAAATTCTAGAAAAATTGTAAATAAGTTTGTAAATTCACTATATGAATTAAGACATTACAAATCTGCTGAAATTCATAGAAAAGGTGAAGCTGCGACTTTAAAGCTAGATTCGTATGTATGGGTTTATGATATAGTCCCAGCATTTTATACTGATACTGCATTATATTTAATTCCAGATGGTAATGGAAACTGGAAAGCTACAGACCCTCGGATTGATCAAAAGCTACTTACTGAAACCAATCAAAGCTATGAAAGTAAAGTATTGCAATTAATACGCACTTTGAAGTATTGGAATAGACATAATTCTACTTATACATTGGGTTCGTATTTGTTTGAACAAATAGTTATTAATTTTGTTAAATCTAAATATGAACTTAGTACGTATATGGATTTTAATATAAGAGATTTTTTTAATTATCTAAGCATAAATATCTATAATTCGGTGTATGACCCAAAGGGAATTCAAGGTGACATAAACAATTTAATTTTAAGTGAAAAAGATTCTGTTTCACTTAAAGCAGATTGGGCTTACAATAAGGCTAAAGATGCAGTATTTGCTGAAACTAATGAGAAGAATCAGGAGAAATCAATCAATAAATGGAGAGAAATCTTCGGAAATAATTTTCCTCAATATGGATAATACAGGATATAAAATTTTACAAAATCAAAACAAAGCTAATAATATTGATAAATTATTGGCTCAAAGGACTTTATATTCAATAGGTAAAGGCTATCAAGGATTACTATTATTTATTACAATTCCAATTCCTATTTTTATTTCATTTCTCATTAATTTTTACCCCAAAATAGACGATAAGAATTTGATATTTGTTTTTCTTACAATCATATTGATTGTACTAGAAAAAGTTTTTGAAACTATTATAAATAGAAATAAAAAAATTGCAGCTTCTATTCAAGAAAAATTTGACCTTGACGTTTTAAATATTAAAGAGAATGAAACATTGAATCTAGCATACATTGATTTAGATATAATCCGTGAATTTTCAAAAAAAGCTAGAAAAGATAATCAGAAAGTTCAAAAAGTAACGAATTGGTATTCTGATAAGATTGTTTCTTTAGCTACAAATGTTTCAATACTTTTCTGTCAAAGGATGAATATTTGTTATGATTTTTCAATTAGACGAAAGTATAATATTTATTTAGGAGGGTTATCTTTGTTTACTTTTATTATTTTACTTTTTATCTCACTATATATGGGGATAACATTAAAATCATTTATTTTACAAGTACTACTTCCTTGTTTACCAATATTTAATTATTCATATAAAGAGATAAATGCTAATATTGAATCTATTGACAATTTACAGAAGTTAAAGGAAATAATAGAACATGAATTAAGTATATCCAATAACTCCAGTGTAATTAATGAGCATAAATTGAGAAATATTCAAGATAGAATATTTAATAACCGTATTTTGAGTCCATTAATTCCAGATTTTATTTACAAGTTATTTTGGTCAAAACTTGAAGATCAAATGAATTATTCTGTCGAAAATAAAATTAATGAACTTAATTAAAATTTAAAATATTAAGTTGTCGTAGTTTTTACGATTGTAATTTCCCTACTTTAGCCCAAAATAAGATTAATGCAAAAGATTTTTCAACTCGTTTTCCTATTCTGTGTAGTCCTCATTTCAGCGCAAGGCAAAAGATTCTTTGAAGATGGAGAGGTTCAATTAAAAAATCCGGTTGAGAAAATCAATGTAAACTATATGGCAGATCTTCCTTTGGTAAAGGTTCATATCAATGGAAAGATGTATAATTTCCTGTTTGATTCCGGGGCACCGACTGTGATTTCTACAGCGATTTATAATGAACTGAATCTTGAGAAAAAGCATTCAAGCAAAGTAAAAGATTCACAGAAAAATAAGCACGAACAAATCTTCACGCAGCTGCCTGAAATGACGGTAGACAATGTGGTTTTCAAAAATATAGGAGCGATTGTGATGGATTTTAATGGAGAATTGGGTTGTTTTAAAATTGATGGTATTTTAGGAGCGAACCAAATGGCAAAACTGTTTTGGAGAATCAATTACTCAGAAAATTCCATTGAAACCACCAACGATTTGGCAAATTTTGATTTGAAAAGTTATGAAACGGTGATTCCGTTTGAGACCAAAGCGCAGAAAACGCCAACCGTAATTGCGAAAATTTTAGATAAAAAAATAGAACTTACTTTCGATACAGGATTCACAGGAAAACTGAAAATCGCAGACAGCTATTATAATCCTAAAAAAGTAAAAGAAGTAGTAGAAACCTTCGGAACGAATTCTGTCGGCGCATTTGGGGCCGGAAAATCGGTCCCTGGGTATATTTTCAGGACAGATGAATTGGTGATAGGAGATAAAGCCTTTCCAAAAGAAATGGTGATGACCGGAAGCACAAGCCTGATCGGAAATGATTTCTTCAAGGACTTTATTTTCATCATGGACTGGAAAAATAATAAGATCTACATGAAGCATATCAAAAAAAGCCCACCAAAATTTGAATCTTTTGGCTTTGGATATCGTTTCATCGATGCAAAACCTGTGGTGGTATTTGTGTTTAAAGACAGTGGTTTGCCTATTCAGATTGGTGATGCTATTGTAAGCATTAATAATGTAGATCTTGATCATCTGAATGAAGAATCTGCTTGCCATTATATGATCAATAGAGTAGAGAAGGACTACAGAACCATTGGAGTAAAGGTAAAAAGAGAAGGCAAGATCCTTGATTTTAAACTCGATAAGAAAGAGTATTTGAAATCACTATAAAATATATTAGACTTAATCATATTATGCCTCTTTCAATTTGAAAGAGGTTTTTGTTTGGTGATACTGTTTCAGATTTGAGACCATTCAACGCTGCCCAAAACAATGCAGATAAATTATTCTCCTGCGTCAAACACTTAGAGCTTGTTTAAATTTCTAAATTTGATTTTTTGTATCACAATCAAATCTTTATCTAAATCATATTCTTTAAGGATTTTTTTGATTTAAAAGACAATGTACTGATGACCTATTTTTCTAACGCAAAGCTTTAGCTTCATTATGTATGTTTTCAGGGAGCAAAGGATAGAATCAACGAAGTTGATTCGTCGAAGAGTATGGATAAGCATACCGCTTCATCAGCGACGAAGTCGCATGACTTTGCTCACTTAGAATAAAGCAAAATTATTCATCAACTTTACGTTAATCTTTTTAATCAAAAAATAATTTCAAACATCATCTATTGAGTATTGTTGATGAAAATAAATAACTGATAATTAGATATATAATAATTCTTGAGTAAAATCTAAATAGGCTCTTAGTATTAGCAATGTCATCCTGAGCATAAACTGAAGGTTTACGAAGGATCTGTAATAAAATGCTCAAATGTAACCTATTACGCTGGCTTACGGTGTTTAGATTCCTGCGGAATGACAAAGTGCACGTTTGTTTCTATATCTTAACGTAAACAAACCAAAAAGTAGTCAATAGGTATTTGTTACATTAAAAATCAGATTGCTCAGCCTCAAGTTTACAAATAAGAGGTATTGATCGGTGTAATCAGCTTCATCAGTGAGAGATCAATTAAACCGTTCCGAGTTTGATCCATTAATTTCTTTGATTTAATTTTTTCGATTAAAAATATTCAATGATTTAACATAAAGTATGTTAAAATATTCTTAATTTCATGGAAGCTAATCACAAAAATAGTACACAATGAAAAGTAAATTTAACACCTTGTTTCTACTGCTTTTTTTGGCAGTATGCTCTTTACAAACAATGAAAGCTCAAACGGCGTCATGCCCAAGTTGGGGACCTTACCTTGAAGGTTTTGATATGGCCAATTCCGGTGAACTCTGGTATTCGGAAGCGATGGCGGATAATACCTGTAAAAAAGTAAATACGTATTATTCTACCCTCAATTTCTCTTTAGGTCCGAGAGGCGGATATGCTGGAATTCAGTACAAAGCCAACGAAATTTATAACAATATTTTCTCGATGTGGGATCTTCAGGATTCTCATGTTCCGCAATGTACGACAGAGTATGTTGCTCCTAATACCTATGTGGATGGTTTTGGAGGTGAGGGGACAGGTCTGCATACCGATAATCCGATGTCATGGACGCCCGGAACCTGGTATGCGACGGTGGTAAGAAGATGGTCAACCGGTGATGGGAAAACCAGAATCGGATTTTTTATGTACAACTATGGCACTCAAAAATGGAAACATTATGTAACAATTGTTACTCCTGAAAACGATGCCCAATTTACGGGAACAAAACTTGGTGGTTTTGTAGAAAACTGGAATTCGGCGGCGAGTAAAGCTACCCGTTGCGGATATTTCAGGAACTTCTGGAGTATGAATACGCAGGGAAACTGGTCGAAGCCCGCAAGATATACCGCAGCAGCAGGAACAGGTTCTTGGGGGCAGAAACAGCATTTAATAATACAGCGATCAAAGTAACGTCTTGCGGAACCACTCCGGCTCCTGTAGGGAGCTCTGTAACTTTTAACAATATTATTCAAGATGGAACAAAGCCAAGTACCGCTTTACCAATTACGGTGACTACGGTAACGCCTTCTTACAATGCGGGTACCAATTCTATGAATGTGTCTTGGGCGAGTTCGGAAACTACAAGTCCACAGCTTTCTTACAAGGTTTCTCTGTACACGGAAGCAAGTTGGGAAAATGGATATACACCTGTTGCGGTGGTGACAGGAATTCGTCCCGATCAAAGAAATGTTTCAGTACCGCTTCCCGCTAATTCTCAACCCGGAAAATATTATGTAAGTGTGGTGCTGGAAGATATCTTTAAACAAAGTTCTAATTTTGGATATAATTCTTTAGCGGTGAGTAATATCGTACAGCCTGTAACGGTTGATCCTACTGCTTTTTATAGAATTAAATGTGTAGGAAGCGGACAATATATTAGTCCGGCCAATTACAGCACGGCAGTCAATACAAAAATGGTTCAGCAGCCGTTGAACAGCAATTTGGCGCAACAGTGGAAATTAGAGAAAACAGGAAATAACTATATGATCATTAACCGTGCATCCGGCTTGGCGATTGATGTTCCTGCTTCTAATATTACAAATGGAACCAGCCTGGTTCAGTATTCAAAACATGGTGGCAATAACCAACAATGGGTATTGAGACCTTATACCTCAAACACAATTGTTATTGGAACTGCACTGTCGAATATGAAAGCGATGGATAATCCGGCTAATTCACAAACTGCAGGAACGAATATCAATATTTGGGATCAGGATATGAATGGAGCTGCAGGCGTGAACCATCAATGGGTGCTTGAAGCTGTTTCGGGAAATGTTATGAAATCAACGACTAATATTTTAACAGAAAATAATCAATTATCTACGGTATATCCTAATCCTGTAAAGCAGGGAGAAATGGTGTATATCAATCTTCCGGAGCAGGATTCTTATGAATTAAAGATCGTCAATATAGAAGGATTAACAGTGAATTCTCAAAACGTAAGAGGAGGAAAGGCATCAGTATCTACTTCAGGTTTAAGAAGTGGAGTTTATTTTTATAATGCTAAAAGTACGACCCAAACTATTTCAGGGAAGTTTACGGTGCAATAAGGCTTCTTTTACTTAAAAAAGTATAAACCCGTCTTGTTTTACAGGACGGGTTTGTATATTCTTATATAAGTATGGCAAGCAAAATCAATGAGATCAATCAGTAATTTGATTCATATTTGCTTTTATCATTTGCGTGCTGCCCCATTCTTTTAAATAGGTAATGAAAGGGATAAGATCTTTGGCGATCTCGCTTAAGGAATATTCTACTTTCGGAGGGATTTCGCGGTAGGCTTTTCGCTCAACCAAATGATCATCTTCAAGCTCTCTTAGGGTTTGGGTAAGCATTTTAGGAGTAATATCGGCAAGCGCTCTTCGGAGCTCTCCGTACCGCATGATTTCTTTATTGTAGAGAGATAATATAATTCTGCCTTTATATTTTCCACCGATTCTTTTGAAGGCATAATCTATGGGACAAATGGGCTCGTCTGAATGTTTTTTCATTTTTATACAAAATTTTCATGCTGATAATCAGTATTGCTATAGTTTTAGTGCCTAGCGTACAAAAAAGTACATACTTGACTGTCAGATGGTAATGCGATACTTTTGTGACACAATAATTAAAAATTCAAAGTTATGAAATCAATACGTATAAAAGATTCTTACGGATTTGAAAATATAAGTTTAGAGGAGGAAAGTATTCCTGTCATTAAAAATAACGAAGTGTTGGTAAAAGTAGAAGCGATTTCCCTAAATCAATTGGATTTAATGATTGCAAAAGGTTTTTTTGAAAGACCATTACCACATACTTTAGGTTCTGATGTTGCAGGCCATGTTGTTGAAGTTGGCAAGGATGTGAGTGACCTGAAAATTGGAGATAAGGTTTCCACCCATTTCATACACGCTTGGCAGTCTGGCAACCTTAATCCGGATATTTTAAAAACTCGTTTAGGAATGGATAGAGCAGGTGTTTTTTCAGAATATATTGCATTGCCTGCAAGCGCTTTTGTTAAAATACCTTCCCATCTTACGTACAAGGAAGGAGCAACACTTCCTATTGCAGCGCTAACAGCTTGGGAGGCGTTGGTGAATGCAGGGAAATTAGAAGCGGGTCAAACGGTATTGCTACAGGGAACAGGAGGAGTTTCTATTTTTGCGTTACAGTTTGCTAAAGCAATGGGCGCCAGAGTTATCATTACCTCAGGTAGCGATCATAAACTTGAACGTGCCCAATTGTTGGGTGCTGATGAAACAATTAATTATAATACAGATCCAAACTGGCAAAATAAGGTGTTGGCTCTCACTGGAGGAGAAGGAGTTGATATCGCTCTTGAAATGTCTTGGGCAGAAGTAGGTAAAACTTTTGAAGCGATGAAATTAGGCGGAAAAGTTGTTGTCGTAGGCTTGCTTGGCGGACCGAGAGCTGATTTTTCTGTGTTTGATATTTTGCATAAAAGTCTCTATGTTATTGGGGTTCAGGTTGGTTCAAAGAAAAGTTTTGAAGCAATGAATGAATTTATGGAAATACATACGATCAGACCTGTCATAGACCGTGAGTATTCATTAGATCAAACAACTGAAGCATTTGAATATATGGAGAAAGGAAGCCATTTTGGGAAAGTTGTTGTTGCTTTTTAATATTTCAAAATATTCTTTATAATTGCTGTCTAATTTTTATCTTTGATTTATTCATTCAATGACTCAGAAAAATTTACAAACAAATATTGAGCTATCCCTTGCTAATTTATTAAAATTGGCGGAAATATCTTGTTGGAATAAAATATCTAATAATTATTTATTTATATTTTCTGAGATTAAAGATTCTGATTTTCAATACCATAAGAAAGGTGGTGGAAATACTAATAAACGAAGTGGTCTTCTAGATTTAAACTTGGTCACTGAAATGTTAGAAAAAGAATATGCTGATCTTTATGATATTAATTTTTATATTTTTAAAGCGAAAAAGTTTCATACAATTATTGAAATTCAATATTATAGGAAATCTAGCTTAGATAAAGAATTTTTCGATACAATTAAAGATAATCAGCCGATGTTTCATTCGAAAATAGCAATGCCTATGTATGCTAAGGATGGAAAAAAGTTTGACGTTAATTGGAAGTCGGGTGGAATTTTTCACTCATGGAAAATGTTCATATATAATTTTAAGTATAGAAAAAGAATAAAAATGTATAGTAAAGAACATTATTAAAATAAATAAATCCCAACTTTTTAGTTGGGATTTTATGTATATATTCTATTTAAATTAATGAATTAAATAAAAGTTTTAATTAACTGTTAAACAGAAAGATTGTTTTCAAATTTAATTTTATTAATTAAAGGATTCGCATACATCGCTAAAAAATATTCCTTCGAAATGGCATCAGATAAATCGAGGCGCATATCAAGTCTTCTCATAAATAATTGCTTCTCTTTTTCTGTGTACTGATCAGCATAGGTATTCGTATCGTGAAGCAAATCGTAGGCGATATATTTGGTAGGCCAAAGTTTATAGTTCTGGATGATGGAATCATCAATGATTTGAGCAATAGCCTGCAACTGTTTGTTTTTATTGTCGAATTTCGTGGCAATATCATCCAATTCGGTATCCAATACTTTACCGGCATTGATATGAATTCGTTTCTTCTGTCCCAAGACTCCGCTCAGCATCGTGGTAAAATCCTCATCCTTGTCTTTAATATATTCCTCATCTCTGTGCTTTGCCAGAAGTTGAGGGACTTTTAACATATCCGTAGGGTCATATTCATACGAAATAGATATCGGAACGATCTTCAATGTTTTAAAGTAATCAATCAGAGACAGATCTCCTGCCGACATGGCCAGCATTTTTAAAACGCCCTGCTGCGTAGCATCATTTCCATCTTTGGTACGGCCTTCACGCTGAGCAATCCATACAGAACGCTTTTCGTGGTGTAAAAGCTGATCTATATACTCAGACATGATTTGAGAGCTCTTTAGCTGCTCACGAAGAGGCAATCCTCTTTGCACTAAAAAGTTACGGTTCAGTTTTGCCAATACGTGCAAAAATGATTTCTGAACAAGATTATCACCAATCGCAGAAGAAGTCATAATATGACCTTTCTCTAGTAAGACAAGATTAAGAAGTGAAGTGTCCAGAACAATATCTCTATGGTTCGAAACAAACAGATAAGGAGTATTTTTATCCAATTGATCAAATCCAGAAGTCGTTAAACCTTCAGAACTCTTTTCAAGAATCTTACGAACGGTATAGGATATAAAATGGGCCTGAAAATCACTTATAGAATGGGTATTTTTAAACTTGCTCAGCCAAACCTGTCTATCAATATCAGGAAAGGTAAAGCTCATTAGGGCTTTCATCATAGGATCACGAGCTATTCCACGTAATGCGTCATTGACTTCATTATCGTAAAAAGGCCTGATTTCATCGAACTTCGACATGTAATTATTTAAAATTAAAACTATTTGCAAAAGAACAAAAATTTATTGAAGGCACCTGAAAGTTTTTGTTAATATGACTGTTAAAAGTAAATTATTTATGGTTCATGAAAGTTTGTAGAAAAATATTAATAGAGGGTAGGCCTTTCTATCATTGATGTTGTAGCAATAAATAACCTAAAAAAAGCAATTATAGAATACCGTAAAAATACGGGGGTATGCATTGTAAGAAAATCATTACATTTGGCAGATAATTTTAACGAAACAAAAGCGTAAGCTATCATTTGAGTTAGAGAAAACCGCGAACTTTCTATAACAGCTCTATAATGATAGACTTGCGCCCGTGCTTATATTGGCGTGGGCTGTAAGTCATATCTGAGCTGTTAGGTTCTTCGCGGTACCTCTCTAACAGATTGATTACAGTACTACGCCTTTTGCATTTATTCTATGAAATGCAATTTGGTAATATAATGCGACATGTTCTGTCGCTGTGCTGTGGTAGCTTTGCTTTATAACAATAATAGATTAATATAAAACAGCAACCTATGAAAAAACCAGCTTTATCCGAATAAAAAATTCCGTATAATCACGATTCAAAATATGGGGTTTTCACCCATTATAAAAATTAGAATAAAAAAAATATTTTAGCAACTTTAATAAAATGACACAAGTATGAAAAAACTCTACATGAGTGTACTTTCTATGTGCACAATGGCCAGCCTGTATTCGCAGGAAGTTATCTGGCAAAAGGACATTAAATCCAATACTCAGGATTTTCTAAGCCAGGTTACCACAACCATCGATGGACAGTATTTAATTACGGGAAGCTCGATTCAATCTAAAAAACTTTCTACGGATAACAAACAAAACAACGGTTACGATTTCCATTTGGTTAAACTTAACCAACAAGGGGAAGAAGTCTGGGAAAAGTTCTTTGTCGGAAACAATCATGATTTCCTTTCTGCAACGGTATCAACGCAAGATGGTGGATTTCTTTTAGCAGGAACTTCTTACTCGGGAAAAGGTCTGGACAAAAAAGACGATTCTAAAGGAGGTTCAGATTTCTGGTTGATCAGATTAAATGAATTTGGAGACGAATTATTTCAAAAAACGTTAGGCAGTTCAGCAGATGAAGAAGCACGAGCTGTCATTCAAACAACTGATCTGGGATTTTTTGTAGCAGGAAATGTTCAAAATTCCGCAAAAGGACACGGAGCTAAGGATGTTTTGATCATTAAACTGGATAAGAACGGAAAAGAACTCTCGCAATCTATTTTTGGTGGAAAAGGATTAGATGAAGTAGAGAAAATGATTCCTACAAAAGATGGAGGTGTATTGCTAGGGATATATTCGCGTAGCGGAGCTACAATCATGAGTAATGAGCAATTGGTAATGGATAATGCCAATTCGGCTGCTTTAAAAATTACTGATTACTCATTACCGATTACTTATTATTCCAAAACGACTCATAATGAAGGCGAGGGAGATTATTGGATTATCAAACTCGATAAAAATGGAAAGACTGAATGGGAAAGGAACTTCGGAGGTAAAGGAGACGATCATTTAAGAACATTAGCATTGACTTCAACAGGGTTTTTAATTGGAGGAGAATCAAGATCTGAAAGATCCGGAAATAAAACAGTAGGAATTGAAGAAGGAACTGATCTTTGGTTAATTTCATCGAATGAAAGAGGCGAAGAAATCTGGCAAAAATCCTACAATGTTGGAAACCGAGATGTACTCATGGGAATGAGTGTTTTACGTGGTTCCGATGATAAAACTTCAAAAGGGATTCTACTAGGTGGATATACTCAGGCAGAAGGAAGGATCGAAAATGATGATGAAACATTCTGGATGCTTTATTTAGATCAAAATGGAAATGAGCAATGGCGTAAGCATGTCAAAGGTGAATCTCGAAAGAAAGAAGAAAGATTAGCTGATATTAAGCTCAACAGAGATGGGAGTATTGTTCTAGCAGGAACCAGTGCCGAAGAACTTGGTAAAGAAAACTGGAAGATCATTAAGCTGGGGGACAAACAAATCGATCAGTTAATCGTAAAACAAGACATCAAAATTTACCCAAATCCTGTATCAGATTATGCGTATGTGGAGATTGGGTTTGAATTTAAGGAAGCTGATATTACTTTGTATGATATGTCAGGAAGACAATTGCAAAGTTTGAAAACTAAGAATAAAGTGACAAAGATAAATACTCAGAACTTGATTCAGGGAGCTTATTTGATTACGATTAAAACGGATACTAATAAAACGGCTAATGCAAAACTTATAAAAAATTAACACATGAAGAAAAAGATACTCTTCTCATTTTTAATACTCAGTGCCTTTTACAAAGGACAATCAAATCTTGGGGAGCAGCCCAAGCAATTGGTACCTTTTCCTACAAGTGCAGAAACTTACAGTCTTTCAAAGATTGAAAAAATACCAATGGATTATTTCAGAGGGAAAGCCAATATCAGTATTCCCATTTATAACATTAGTATAGGAGGAATAAGCATCCCTATCTCTTTGTCATACAATACGGGAGGTATTAAGCTTAATGAAGTTTCAAGTAGTGTAGGATTAGGTTGGTCATTAAATATTCCTGGAAATATTTCCCATAATATGATAGGGTTAGATGATTTGTCATCACCATTTTTCTCTAAAAATATGGCTGACTATGGGGCTTATAGTGGGCTGTATGATGAGCAGGCCAGTAATAATCAGATGCGTATAAATCTGGCCAGTTTGTATGATAATCTTTATGATACGAAAAAAGATATTTTTGATTATAATCTACCTACTGCATCAGGATCTTTTCTCTTAAAGGATAATAATCAAACGTTTTTGATTCCTAATGATGATGTTATCATTACCCGAAATGGGAGTAAGTTTTATGTAAAAGATACACAAGGGACTGAATATTGGTTGTCTCCAAGAAATACAGCAGAATCAATGTATATTGGAGGCTCCTCTTCTCACGTATCTCTCTATAATTTAGACAGTGTTAAAGTCAATAATAATGTGGTTCAGTTTTCTTACTATAAAGGTAATATGTATACGGAAAGAAACATCAATCAGGTAGCAAATTTCAAAATAACGCCTAATTTAAGTGGTAATTTTGAACAACTGCCTCCTTTTCCCAAATATGAAAAAACAGAATCAACTTCAGGTTTTTCAGAATCTTTAATCAGTAAAATTCAGTTTGATGGTGGAGAAGTTACCTTCCTATATTCTAATGATGCTAATAATGCATTCTCTGATGGACTAACTTACAGAAAAGATCTCAATAATAACAATACAGGAATTGCGCTGCGAAGAATTATCGTAACGAATAGGTCAGGAAGTACAATAAAAGATATAACCCTTAATTACAGTTATTTTGAAAGTAACAGAGCCAATAAAACCTATGAAGATTACAGGCTTAAATTAATTAATGTACATGATAATCTTCAGAATTCAGATTACAGATTTGAATACAACGAGCAATTGAACCTTCCTAAAAGGAATACAAGCAATGACGACTATTGGGGATATATCAACGCTACTAATAATAATGAAGGAACTAATATACCCAATAATATTTCTGTGGAATATGGAATTCCTGCAGACGTATTAAATGCTGTTCAGAAAAGAGACAGAGAGCCAAATGAGACGTATGCTATTTTAGGCAGTTTAAAATCAATTCAATATCCTACCGGAGCAAAGAAAAATTTCGAATATGAGCTTCCTTACAATACAGAGAAACAATCTACCGGCTATACTTGGGGACATGTGGAGATTGGCAACATAGAAATGGATGAATCTGGGGATCCTATTTCTATTGCTCAAACATTCCCTATCACTGCTGCGCATATGCAGCAAATTGCCAATATTCCTGGTGCGCAACCTGAAAAATTAGAAGTCATTTTTAATAATATTTGTGATAATGCGAATAATTCGGGTCATAATAATGAAATTGAGCCGGGCGATGAAACCAGTTGTACAGGAACTGCTAGGTATAAAGATAATTTTTTTTCTCACTTTAATCCTAAGCAGGTTGATTGGAACATTACAGGACCAGCCCCTATAACATTAACATTAGACAGACTGGGAGCTTGTAGATGTAGTATGTATACCAGTATAAGATACAGGTATCCTACTTACACAGAAAATACGAAAAAATTTGGTAGTCTTCGTCTTCGAAAGATGGAAGATGTTGATGAAAATAACATTTCAAATGTATATCAATATGCATACGGAAAATACGAAAACGGAACATTTATTCCTGATTTTAGCTTGAACCAGCCTTATAATTTCTCTTCAGTTATTCAAAGATATGTAAGAGAATTCATGCAATTAGGAACTACCGGAAGCGTTCAGATAGGCTCAGCGTTAGAGAAATATTACCGTATTCATAATTCCAGTCAGGCAGGTAGTAGTTATGGAAGTTCTGATATTATGACGTATCCATCTGTAGTAGAAATAACAGGCAAAGGGAAAATCATTAGAGAATTTGATAATAATGCAGATTTAAACTATATGTACAACAAGTGGAAAAGGGGAAATCTGAAAAGAGAGATTTATCTGAATCAAAATAATGATACTTTGAGGATTGTGAATAATACTTATAAATTAAACACCTTAAAAAATAGCTTATCTGAATTTACAACCGCTATCCCTGAAGTAGTAGCTTTTTCTACAGATTTTAATATTACAAAAGGAAGTAAACAAGTACTACAAACACCAGTAGATATTTACTATGTTGACCACCTTATGTATCTCATAGAATCTGCTAAAGTTGAAAAAGACAAGACTGAAACCACAGAATACTTTAACGGTAAAAAGATCACTTCCAAAACAAAGTATGAATATTATGATACGGATATAAACAAACCGATTAACTTAAAAAATACAAAAAGTATTTTCCCTTCCGGAGAAATTCAGCAGACAGATTATAGTTATGCCCACGAAAAAGGCAACCAACTCATGATCACCAAAAACATGATCGCCATCCCACTGGAAACCACTTCCACTCAAACCATCGGAACTATAACCAAGACATTGGGAAAAACGGAAACTATGTATCCAACCGCTTTGCCTACTTCACAAGCAGGAAATTTAGTATTGCCATTATCTGTAAAATCTTATGATACGCTGAATCCAAGTACAGCTTCTACAGAGGTGAGTTATGATAAGTATGATGAAAAAGGAAACCTACTTCAATACACCACAAAACTGGGAACTCCTGTGACCATTGTTTGGGGCTATAATAAAACTCAGCCCATTACGCAGATTGAAGGGATGACGTATGATCAGTTGACGGGACAGGTTTCCCCATCGGCTATAGTTTCAGCTTCAGATGAAGATGCGACTGACCCAAGTAAAGAAGGATTGCTGCTCGATGCCCTAACTGCCTTCAGGAAAAATTCGTTTTTTGCAGACAAGAAAATAACAACTTATACGTATGATCCACTGATTGGGGTAACGAGTATTACGGCACCTACAGGAGTGAGAGAAATTTATCTCTATGATTCTGCCAACAGGTTAAAAGAAGTAAAGGTGAGAGAAAAAGACAGCGCAGGAAACTACGTGCTGAGAACAGTGAAGCAGTTCAATTACAACTATAAACCTTAAATGCACACATCATGAAAAAACAATTCATAAGAAAAGCACTTTCGATATTAGGCTTGATGGTCGCAGGAATATCGTATGCACAATCTAATACCGAAAATTATGTGCAGTCTAAAAACTGCTTAAATAATGATTGCAGCAAAATATCAGAAACGATTACCTATTTTGACGGATTAGGGAGGGCAAAACAAATTATCAATGTAAAAGCAAGTCCTACGGGAAAAGATTTGGTAACCCCTGTTACGTATGACGGATTCGGAAGACAAACAAAAAATATCCTGCCTACTCCTGTAGCTACTCAAAATTCACTGATTCATTCCGGAATTACGAATGAAAGTACAGCGAATTCATATTATGGTGTCACCAACGCATTTGCAGAAACAGAAATTGAAAACTCACCATTAGACAGGGTTTTACAACAGGCGAACGCAGGTGATGCATGGAAACTCAGTTCAGGACATACTCAGAAATTCAAGTATGAAGCCAATACAGAGGGTGAAGTGAGAAAATTTGTCACCAATACATCAACCCATATGGTAAACAATATTTCAAATACCGTTTCTTCTTTGTTTATTCCTTCTGATGGTTCAGGATATTACCCTGCAAGTGTACTGTATAAAAATACGGTAACGGATGAGGATGGAAATCCTGTGGTACAGTTTGAAAATGGACAAGGTCAAGTTGTTTTGATTCGCAGAACAGACGGTTCGCAGAATATTGATACGTATTATGTGTATAATGAATATAATCAGAAGGCATTCATTATTACTCCAAAAGCCGTAAAACAAATTGAGCAAAACAATAAGGTGATCACGGAGGGTATCTTAAATGACCTCTGTTATCAATATAGATATGACGGACAGGGTCGTGAAGTAGAAAAGAAACTGCCCGGAAAAGACTGGGAATTTACGGTATATGACAAACAGGACAGACCCGTTTTGGCACAGGACGGAATACTTAGAACCGTAAACAATAATTTCGGCAGCAAAGGCTGGATGTTTACCAAATATGATCAGTTCAACAGAGTGGTTTATACCGGTTTCTTCTCCAATGCGGCAACAAGACAGGTGATGCAGAATGCTTTAAACAGCATGACTGACAATGCCTCGAATAATGAAAAGAGAAGTTCAGCCTTTTTTACCTTACAAGGCATGGAGGTGTATTATGACAAACGGGCTTTCCCTACAGGGAGCATGACGCTGCTGACCGTAAATTATTATGATACCTATCCTCAAGGTGCACCCGCTGTTCCTTCCACTATTTTAGGGCAACATACTTTGTCACAAACATTGGGGTCAAATGATGATGCGTCTACCAATAACCTCCAAACGGCTTACTATATAAAAAACATTGAGGATAATAACTGGACCAAAAATTACAATTATTTTGATTCTAAAGGAAGACTTATTTCAACCAACACAGTCAATCATTTAGGAGGTTTTACCAAAACAGAATCGGAACTTGATTTTACGGGAGCTCCAAAAAACACAGTTACGAAGCATGCAAGAAGAGCTGATGAAGCAGGAATAACGGTAAAAGAACGTTTTGTCTATGATGATCAAAAAAGATTGGTTCAGCATTATCATCAGGTAGACAACAATGTTGAGCAATTGCTGGCAGACAATTCTTACAATGATATTTCTCAGCTGATTAATAAAAAAGTAGGTAACAATTTACAGAGTATTGATTACGATTACAATATCAGAGGATGGTTGACCAATATCAATAAAAACCAAATGAATACGCCAGATCTGGGTGGGAAATTGTTTTCTTATAAAGCAAAATACACAAGCAGAGACGGAATTGACAATCCTGATACCGGATTATTTTCAGGAAAAAATGTAGTTCCAAGATTTAATGGTAATGTTGCAGAGACAGATTGGAGAAGCTTTGAAACATTAGGTGCAAACCCTTTGCTTAGTCCAAAAAGATATGGATTTGCATATGATAAATTAAATCAGCTAACGGCAGGTTATTATCAGAATCCTAACAATCCTTACAGCAAAGAGAATACGGAATCACTAACCTATGATCTTAACGGAAATGTAACTGCTCTTTACAGAACCTCCGTAATGGAGTATGGAAGCGGTATTGCAACTGTTATTGATAATCTTGACTATACTTATGCAGGAAATCAGGCAATAAAGATCAAAGATAACAGCGGAAACCGTACAGGATATGAAGGAACGACAGGTTTCCCGATAGATTATGATGCTAATGGGAATATGAAAAATATGATGGATAAGCAAATTACAAAGATTGCTTATAACCATTTGAACCTTCCCAATACAGTAAACATTGGTTTTGATCAGGTTTATTCCCAAATTTTAACCAAATACAGGGCTGATGGTATAAAAGTAAGAAAGGAAAATACTAAAACGTCTGTTGGTGTAGCAGGGACAATTACCACAAAAGAAACTACAGATTATTTAGATGGTTTTTTGAACCTTCCCAATACAGTAAACATTGGTTTTGATCAGGTTTATTCCCAAATTTTAACCAAATACAGGGCTGATGGTATAAAAGTAAGAAAGGAAAATACTAAAACGTCTGTTGGTGTAGCAGGGACAATTACCACAAAAGAAACTACAGATTATTTAGATGGTTTTCAGTATTTTAACACAATGACTTCTGGCAGCGGTGGAGAAAGTTCAGAGATGATGGTGCAGTTAAAACGTGCTTTTGAACCACAGGCATTTACACCGATTGGAATTATTGAACCAACAATAGATCCTCCTTTTGGTAGCGGTGTGATCGCTGATCTTAAAACTCCCGATTTACAGTTTTTCCCGACAGCTGAAGGATTTTATGATTATACAAAAAATCAATATATTTACAACTACTCAGATCATTTAGGAAATGTAAGGGTAAGTTTCGCAAGAAATAGCGCAGGTGTTCTGGAAATTGTAGATGGTAATGATTATTATCCTTTTGGGATGAACCATCTGAAAACGGGTAACGCTTTCTTCGGACAAGGCAGTTTTAAAAATTACAAATTCGGTAAAAAAGAATTGCAGGAAACAGGTTTCTATGATTTCGGAAGCCGAATGTACATGAATGACGGAGTACGATGGATGAGCCCGGATCCTTTAAGCGAAGAGTTTTCTGATTGGTCTCCATATAATTACGCATTCAATAATCCAATAAGGTTTACTGATCCTGATGGTAATGCTCCTGAAGATGTAGTTCGCGAATGTTGTGCCCATTTAAAAGGTTTTGCCCTTACAATGGCAGACAATGTTATGGGAACAAATTTCCGTAATACGTATGCCACAAACTCTCAGGACTATAGAAATGGAGTGAGTAATGGTCATGGAGCTTCTATGATTTTGAGTGCTGCAATGGCACTAGATGGTGGAGGAAGCATTGGAGGGGGAACAATGGGATTGGTAGCTTCGGCTTCAGCATCGGGTTCGGGTGTAGGAACTTTACCCGGAGCAGCTGGTGCACTAGTTAGTGGTGCAGCCCTCGCAAAAGGAACGGTAGAACTTGCGGGTGCCGGTGTTATTATGAAGAATACCGTTGATAATATGAAGAGTGATAAAGATCTAAAAAATACAAAACATACGGACAATAGACATGTTGATAGATCGAAATATCCTGAAAAAAGTAAATATGCAAAACCCTCTCAATTAGAAAAACTTCAAAATAGAACTGTTAAAAATCCAGATAAGATTACAGAACAAGGAAGAAGAACTCGATATGATAAAGACTTTAAAAGAGTTATTGGTACAAAAGGAGAAACTTCTCATAGAGTAATCGTAGAGAAAAAAACAGGAAAAGTTGTAACTTCATTCCCTCAAAAAACTAACTAAGCATGGCAATTAATTTTTTAGATATTGAAAATAGGAATATAATTTTATTTAGTATAGCAGATTCTGATAATTTATATTATAATGATCTTATAGAATCATTTAATAAAAAATATAATAACTTATTTGATATATATAATGATTTTAGATTTTACAAAAATCATATTAATGAACTAATTGAGTTAATCGAAATTGAAAGAAAAAAGGAAAATTTTAATCTTGAAAAATTCTATAATTTTCTATTAAATATTCAACAAAATAATAAAACATTATTAATAATTGGAAACTAAAATTAAAATAGGACAGATATGGTCTGTCAAAAATGAAGAAAATGGAAAAGCATTCATTTTTGATTTAGATAAAGAAAATGAGATTGTTCATTTTGCTTATCTAAAAAATGACGAAGCTATTATTTTTCATATTCCTATTAATTATTCTCTGTTTATTCAATCAATTTTTGAATATACAGGAGATAAGAAAATTACCCCAGATTTTTTTGATGCAAAGAGAGTTTGGGAAGAAAATTCTGGAGGAGTTTGGGATATAGGAATTCAAAAAATAATAGATATGACTTTAAAAGATATTTAAAAAATATCTATAATCTTAAAATATAGCTGCCATTTGGTAGCTATATTTGAATATTATGAAAACGTTTAGAAAAAATGTTTAACGTAGATAACGTTCCAAAGGTTAGTGATATGAAAAATTTCAAACATGAACTTATTGAAAATATAAAATACCCTGATAATGCGTTAATCCTACATAGCTCTCCAAAAACTTTTATCCGCATTGCAAATATTGTATTATAGTACAAGTCAAGGTGGTATTATTGGAGGTATTAAAAGAAATGGAGCTCTTCCAAAAATTGGAAATTAATGATACAACATAAGAAAATTGTAATAAAAGTAATTGATAATTACATATATACAGAAGGTTTGATAGCCTATATTAATAAAGAAGTAAGATTAATTAAAGGAGATTTTCAAGAGATAGATTATATTGATGTTATTAAATATATCATTGATTATGTTGTTGATAATCAACCTGTAATTTCTGAAAATCAAAAAATTGGTTATTATTCATGGGCTTTACAATTTAAGATAGTTGACTCAAATTTCTTTGATTTATATGAAGCAAATATTAATGGTGAAGATATTAAGGAAGGTTGTGAGTTTGCAATTAGTCTTACTAAAGATCAATCAGAAATATGTGCAGAATATGGGCTGATTCCATTATTTCCAAATTTCAGTCAAATGATTGTTATATCAAAAGGTGTATACGAAGGAAAAGACATTGAAGCAATTAGATATGACTCACCTGAACATATGTCAGGATGGTGGTTAATTACAGATGATTATGATGATGATATCAAATCTTTAATGACCGTTCACTTTTACCATGTTGCTTTTAAACGTCCAGATATTTTGAAATATTTAGCTTTACCATTTGGATATAGATTTTTAATGGAAAACAATGAAATAGAAGTAACAAAAGATGAGGATGAATAATCTTTTTTTAATGTACTGTTGCTAACTTTTTAAGACAAAGTGTTTGCAATTCTATATTTTTCAAGTTTAAATAAATTATTTCGCAAGAAATAGTATAGGTGTTTTGGAAATTAACAAAGTAAAATATATGAATACACAGGATCCAAAAGAATTATTTAACATTCGAGAGGCAAAAGGAGAAGACTTTTATAAAATAATGATTGTAAATGAATCATTAAAAGACTTTAAAGAGAAAAAAAAATCCCTTGGTTTTTGCTAATTACTATTGATTTAGTAGATGTGATTGAACCATTTAGTCTTCCAACTGATAAAGAAGCAGAAATACTTAATTTAGTAGAAGATAATTTTACATCATTAATCAATAGAATTGTACCTTATCAATATATTGGTAGGATTACTGATAATGGTAAAAGAGAACTTTATTACTATGTGGAAACTCCTCAAGATATTCATGAAAAGCTAAACGAGCTTATTGAACAAAATACTTATACAAGAGAGTTTCAATATGATATTTCACAGGACACTGGTTGGGAAAATGTTTCTTACTTTTTTAATTATTAATCATAATATTGGCGCATTCACATTTAATGCGCCGATCTCTAAAGAAAAAAAATGCATATGGAAGATTTAGCTGTTATAAGCACAAAATTTGTTTTAGAAGATAATTCACCAATTATTTCTGTATTTAAAGATAATGAAGGAGATTGGCAATTTTTTGGAAAAGAAAAAGACATTACAGAAGAAGATGCAAGAGTAATAAGTTTAGGGGAAGTATTAAAAATTGATCAAAGTATTAAAGATATTTTAACTTTAAATAATGGAAGCCACGCGTGGCGAGAAGCAGTTGGCGAGGAATGGAAAATTGAAAAGTATGATGAATAAATAGTCAGATATATATATAATTTAAGAATTAGCGTATCTAATTATACGCTAGTTCTTAACTAACGCAATATAAATGAACAATAAAGAAGAGTTTTTCAATAAAATTAAAAATAATATTGAAAGAGATAATTTTCATATCACTGTAGTCCAAACAAGTGAGAATCCAAGATTTGCATATACAATTGGAAATTTAGAAAGGCTGCAATTTGAATTAGTCCTTGCCGGAAATGTAAACTATCTCTATGAAGATATTTTAAGAATTTTTAATTCCATCGTTCCTAAATTAACTGCAGACTTAAACATAAGAGAATTTTCTGTAGAAATAGAAGGACAGGGAGTATTTAAACTTATACAAGTTGATGAATCATGGAGCAAATTAATGATGCTTGGGGTTTATGACTATTTTAAAGTTGAAACTTTTAAGGCATATCAAATTTTATCTGACAATGATCATTATACATTAGATATTCCAAATATGTCGGAAAGATGGGACGCTAAAAATATAATCTGGAAGTGGTTGGATGATAAAGTTAAATGGGACTTGGACGTGCCTAGAGATTCGCAAGTAACAACCGAATTAAATGCTTTATTTGGTGAAAAAATAACTGAAGTAACAAGGTGGGAAGAAAATGAATGGGAAGCATTTACTCAAAATGGCGAAGATGTAGATAAAGATAATTTAAGAGTGGTTCCAATAGCTACTTTATTGGGGATCGATGATTCATTGAAAGCTATTTTAAAATTAAATATCGAAGATGGATTATGGAGAGAAGATGAGAATTCAGAATGGAACAATTGGGAATAAGATGAACCAAAAAGAAATTGAAAACGTAGTGTCATTAGAACCTATCGAAAGGTATAAATACTTTATCAAAAAGGTAGCAGATTGGGAAACATTTTTCACAATACTTGATGAAGATGGAGAATATGTACTTTCAGAATTAGATGACTACAAATTGCTTCCTTTATGGAGTGCAAAAGAATATGCCGAGTTGTGTAAAATTGGTGGTTGGGAGAAATATACAATTAAAGAGCTTAGTCTTGATGATTTAGAAGATGAAATTATGGATTTTATTACTGAAAGGGATTGTTTAATCAATGTTTTTCCAATTTACGATATGACAGGCTTTGTAGTAAATCTCCAAGAATTTACGCGAGATTTAAATGAAGAACTTGAAAAGATACAGTAAAAACATTACCAGGAAAGCCACAAATTATGGCTTTTTTAAAGCATTCATTAGATGAAGGTAGTAGAACATTTAGAAAAGTACATTGGTACAATATCCAGAGCTACAGATATTGTAGATAAAAAATATAATCTTACAATTTCAGTATATGATAATATTCCTTTCGAAGAGATTAGGACATATTCTACACTTGGAATGAATCGATATTTTATAGATTATTATTATGAATTTATTTTTGTCTGTATGGCAAAATATAATGAAAATGAAATAGCCTCATTTCTAACCAGCTTTGCTGAATATTTAATTGATGCAGGAAACGGTGTGCGTAGGGGTGACGTTTTATCATTTGATTTTACAATGACTTCACAAACTCAAATGAATTCATTATACTTTACTTTACCATTTTATTTTGATGATAATTTACAGCAACTAAAATTAGAAAACAAAAATGTAATTTTTCCTCTTATAATTCCTATTTATAATGAAGAAGCCCAATTGATAAAAGAGAAAGGATGGAATAGTTTTGAAGAATTTCTTGAGGAGAACGAAGTAGATAATTTATGGGATTTAAATAGGGATAAGTACTTTTGGTAAATCAATTTATATTAAAATTAGCATATCAAAATGATGTGCTAATTTTTAAAAATAAGAATGATGGAATATTAACTATTTATATACTGAAGGTTTGCACCACGGTGGTGCGAGGATCTTCCTCGTATCCCACTGTACATTAATTATACTTTATCAAAAATAGTATTAATACGATTGAGGTTGCTGGTTTTAATTCTTTATGGTTATTAATTGTGGATTAATACAAACATATTATATAAAAAATTAAGTTATGTCTCAACAAACTTCTGAAGAAAACAAAAAATTATCTGATTATATAACAAATATTGTCGGTATTAATAAAATGATTGATCGTCATTATGACAAAGAAAAAAAACAAATTATTGATATTTTCACATGTGATGATCCACTTTATCCAAAAATAAAAATTTGTGGTACGATAGGTGTTTCCGATTACCCCAATAAAATTGAAATGAATGATAATAGCTTTAAAGATATTCCAATAGAGCTTTTAATTGGCGGATACACCGAATTTAACATGTTGGCTAATATTCTTTCCACATCAGGGTTTTATATTATTAATAAGGGGTGGGAATGTCAACCAGGTTCAGTGTTCATGAGAATTGTTGAAATGTACTGTGAAACTTCTGAGATGAAACATATTATGTTTGTATCACCCTTTTTATGGGAGGATAAATTAGAACCATTGCAGCTTGAAAAGAAAACTGTACATTGGCTTTTGTGTATTCCGATTTCTGATAAAGAACTCGAATATAAAATGGAAAATGGTGCATCAGCATTAGAAGACATGTTTCAGGAAAAAGATATTGACATATTTGATATTAATAGAAAATCGGCTATTTAAGAAGCTATATTTTGGTGAGGGTATCAAAACCCACTTTTTAGATGATATTCGATTAAGAAAAATGATAACATACAAAGGAGTTCAAATAAATGTAGTAGATAATCTTTATGTGGAAACAAAAGGGTTAGAGTCTTACTGCCCAAGAGTTAGAAGTTCTAATTATTAAAGATATTGTGGAAAGATGCGGTAAGGATCCTGATAAAGTAAATGAAATTTTAAATCCAGAATGAGGTTTCGAACACTTATGGCGATATGCTCGCACCAGCGTAAAAAAAATAGAAATTTTAAAAGTTGAATAAAACAAAAACCACTGAACACTCAGTGGTTTTCCTATATCTTACCAATTCTTATCAATCATATAAATCAACTGCGTCATGGCCACTGCTCCTAAAAGAAGCTCTCGGCGGTTAACCTTTTCAAACGTATCTTCTTCGGTATGGTGAATGTCGAAATAACGTTGGGAATCGGGAACCAGCTCAGCGGTGGGAACTCCCATGTCATGAAGCGGATAGATATCTGTCCCAGAATATTTTCCTTGAAAATCATAGACTCCGTAGGGTAAAAATAAACCAGACCAGCTTTTAATCTGATTTCTTTTGGTATCATCCATTTCCAAGGCAATTCCTCGTGGCGTAAAACCTCCGGCATCTGTTTCTATCGCAAACAGGTGTTTTTCATTATTTTCTTTGGCTGTTTTACCATATTGAATTCCTCCTTTTACCCCGTTTTCTTCATTCGCGAAGCAAACTACTCGTATCGTATGGTTATTTTGAATTCCTAATTTTTTGAAGGTTCTTAAGACTTCAATACTTTGCACGATTCCGGCACCGTCATCATGGGCACCTTCACCTACGTCCCAAGAATCTAAATGTCCACCCACAACGATTACACTTTTATCTTTTTTACCTGTGATTTCACCGATAACAGAGTGGGAGAGTTTGTCGGCTTTCATTCCGCAATTGGAATTAAGTTTCGCAGAAATGGTTTGACTTTTTAGAAGTTTTTCCAATTCATCTGCTGTGGTATTTCCGATGGCAACGGCAGGGATTTTATTGATTTTATCCTCGTAGCGCATGGCACCTGTATGAGGCACGTCATCAAAAGCAGAAGAAAGTGAGCGGATAATTGCAAATTTACCTCCTTTTTTAGCGGTTAATGTAGCAGCATTCACTCGGTATTTAGCGGCATCACTATATCCTTTAAAAGTCTCTACAAAAGACTGGCTGAAAGGGTAGTTGAAGAAAACGATTTTATCTTTCACTTTTTCAGCAGGAAGACTTTCGTATTCTGCCATAGATTTCACCATGATAATGTCTCCGGAAATATCTTTTCCACCTGTTCCTTCAGAATTTCCTAAAGACAGCATTTTAAGGCTTTTCCATGTTCCGTTGGAGGTTTTTATCTGTAAAGATTCTTTCCCTCTTTCCCAGACCGGGATCATCACTTCCTGAAGCCAGACTTTATCAGCGCCTGCTTCTTTTAATTTTTGTACTGCCCATTTTACGGCCTTTTCATAAGATTCGGAGCCGCTTAAACGGTGACCAATATTTTTAGTTAAATCTCTTAATTCTGTATAGCCTTTTCCGTTGTTTAAAATCTCTACAGAGATCTTACTGAATTGTATTGAGTCTTCTTTTACCTGACCAAAAACGGTCAAGCTAAGAAGTAATAATGATGTTCCTAATAGTTTTTTCATTTTACCAGTTTTTATCAATCATAAAAATCATTTGAGTCATGGCCACTGCGCCTAAAAGAAGTTCTCTTTTGTTTACTTTATCGAAGGTATCTTCAACCGAATGATGATAATCGAAATATCTTTGGGTGTCTACCACCATTTCTGCCAAGGGAATATCCAGTTTTTTCAAAGGAGAAATATCCTGAATAGCATCCGTTTGATCAAAATCATAAATGCCATACGGGAGAAAATAGTTTTTCCAGTCAAATATCAACCTTCTTCTTTGAGGAGACATATCTAATGCAAAACCTCTTGGCGAATAACCTCCTGCATCGGTTCCTAACGCGAAAATGTGCTTTTCGTCTCTCTTTTTAACGTAAGCTGCGTACATTTCACGGCCTTGTCCGCCATTTTCACTATTTGCATACAATACCACTCGGATCGTATGGTTATTTTCAAAGCCTAAGGCTTTTAATGTTCTCAATACTTCAATACACTGAACCACTCCGGTTCCGTCATCATGAGCCCCTTCAGCAAAATCCCAGGAATCTAGCTGAGCTCCCAAAACAATCACCTTAGAATCTTTTTTACCTTGAATTTCAGCAATGATATTCGGATTGGTGGTGTCGCCTTTTGATTCGGCAGACATATTGAGTTTTGCCGTTATTTTCTGTTTCTTTAATAATTTTTCCAGTTCATCTGCTGATTTTACGCCGATAGATAGCGCAGGAATTTTCACCTTGTCGTCCGGTTCGTAATACACCATTTTTGCATGTGGAGTATCATTAGATGCGGTGGTTAATGATCTTATAATTAAAGCTTTTGCACCAGTTTTAGAAATAACAGAAGCGGAAATTAACTTTGATTTTGCGGTAATTAAATACGAATCACTTGTATTAATGATTTTAGGATCTATCGGAAGGTTTACGAAAACAATTTTGTCTTTTAATTGTCCGATCGATAAAGCGTTAAGCTCAGAAGTGGTGTTGATTTGAACAATCTCACCCACAAGATCTCTTCCTCCGGTTCCTTCAGAATTCCCAAAAGAAAGCATTTGAATGTTTTTCCAATCTCCATTCGCTGCTTTTATTTGCAGAGATTCTTTTCCTCTTATCCAAACCGGAACTTTTACTTCCTGTCTCCAGATCATTTCAATACCGGCCTCTTTAAGCTTTTTTTCTGCCCATTCTACCGCCTTTATATAACCGGGAGTCGCACTAAAACGAGATCCTACTCCTTTGGTAAGTTCGCCAAGATTTTCATAGGCAGCGCCGTTGGTCATGATTTCATCAGAGATCTTTTTAAACTCATCATGATAGTTTAATTTGGTAACGATTCCTTTTTTGACAGGCTTTTTCTGAGGTTTTTTTTGAGAAAATAAAAATCCACTCAAAAAGAGTGGAAGTATGATAATGAATATTCTTTTCATTTGTTGGGTACCTTTTCTTTTCCGTGCATAAAAGTAGGAAAAAATTAAGAATATATTATTGTTTCATGTCGTACATTAAAAGGGCTGTAACCAATTTAGGTTCAATGAATGTACATTTTGGAGGCATGCTTAATTTCAGATCTGAAATTTTGATCATATCATTAAAACTTACCGGATAAATTCCAAAGCCAACACGACCCTCACCATTGTCTATTTTATCTTTTAAAATATTGATTCCCTGAATGTTTGAAGTCCCTTTTACATAAGAGATTTTATCTGAACTGTCCGGATCATCAATTTTTAAAATACTCTTAAAGATATATTTATCAATAAGATGGTGGTCTAGATTATCCAATGACATCTCTTGAGAACGAAGCTCATGTTTTACGTGAAGAGAATAGAATTTACCATCCAGATACATCGAAATGTGAAACTTTTGAGAAGGATAATATGCCGTTCCATCTTTCTCGTGAATTAGAAAATATTGATCTAACTGTGCTAAAAAATCCGCTGTTTCTAAATTATTAAGATCGCTTACAATTCTGTTGTAATCGTGAATTTTAATAGACTGGTTGGAAACTATAAAACTGTACACGAAGTTATACGCTTCTGTACCGTTGTGTCTTTTGTTCTTGTCTTTATGAAACTTAGCATTCAATGCAGTGGAACCAATTCTGTGGTGCCCGTCCGCAATATAAAATGCGTCGATCTGATCGATAACTTCTTTAAACTGTTGTAATTTCAAACGGTTATCAATTCTCCAGATCTTGTGTCTAATGCCTATGGTATCCACATGATTGAAAATCGGAACATTTTTCTCCTCGTGATTCATTAATAATTCTATCTTTGAATTGGAAGGGTAGGTAAGCAATACAGGTTCTGCCTGCAGGTTTACTTTTTCAAGATAATGTGCCAGTTTCTCCTTTTTCTGAGGAATGGTACTTTCATGTCTTTTGATCTTTCCGCTCCAGAAATCCTCTATACTTGCTAAACCAAGCAATCCTCTAAAGATCTGTTTATTAGGGTAAATTTGTTCATAAAGGTAATATGCCGAACTATCCTGAACCAATTTTTTATCTTCCAGTAATTCTTCAAAAGTAGATCGAATCTTCCTTAGATTTCGGTCAATATCTTTAGATTTACTTACAACATAAGGTTTAATCATGTTGATGTAAGTATTTTCAACTTGAGCTTTCTCTGCGATTTCTTCCTGCGTAAAATTATCAAGAGGATGCGTAGGGAAAGTGCTCTCAAAGTCTTTGTGAGGTCTTATTCCGCGAAATGGTTTAAAAATAGGCATATTTTATTTTATAGTTTCTTTTTGTAGCTTAATAATTTGTTCTGCAAGTTCCAGTCCGATTTTTTCCTGAGCATCTATGGTGTTTCCTCCAACATGAGGAGAAAGAGATAATGCAGGATTCATCAATAAAGGCAACTCGGGGGTAGGTTCGTTTTCAAAAACGTCTAAGGCTGCACCAGCTACTTTTTCTGATTCAATAAAATCAATTAAAGCAACTTCATTCATAACGCCACCTCTTGCAGTATTCACAATATAAACACCGTCTTTCATTTTCTCAAACTGTTCGGTGTCTATGATATATTCGTTTGTTTTTGACGTGTTAATGCTAATGAAATCAGTGTCTTTGTAGAAAGCATCTGAGTCATTTGTTGAAGTGATTTCAAAGTTAACCGTCTGTCCGTCAAAAAAGTCTAAGGTAACAACTTTTGTTTTGGGTTTTCTGGTTAATACTTTAATTTTCATTCCCAATGCAATTCCCATCTTCACCACTTCCTGACCAATACTTCCGAAGCCGATAACCCCTAAAGTTTTACCGGAAAGTTCATACGCATTGCTGAAAGATTTTTTCATTGCATTGAAATGCGTTTCTCCTTCCAATGGCATCAGTCTGTTGGATTCGTGAAGGAATCTTGCCAGTGAAAAGAAATGGCCAAAAACCAATTCTGCCACCGATTTTGAAGAGGCATCCGGCGTATTGATTACTTTAATGCCTTTACTTTGGGCATATTCAACATCAATATTATCCATCCCGATACCGCCTCTTCCAATGATTTGAAGATTCGGACAGGCATCGATCATATCTTGCTTTACTTTCGTTACACTTCTTACCAAAAGGACATCCACATTATTTTCGTTGATAAAATTAATAACGTGATCTTGGGCAACACGGTTGTCCAAAATTTCAATTCCGGCATCTTGCAATGCTTTTCGTCCTGCTTCGGAAATTCCGTCGTTAGCTAAAACTTTCATATGATTAGTTTCTCAATGTGCAAATGTAACAATTTAGCATGTATATAAAATTCAATGATAAATTGTTACAATGCTATATTTTTTAAATTTATATAGATTTCATTACGTCTACCAATACCTGTACACTTTCAATAGGTAAGGCATTGTATAAACTCGCTCTGTATCCTCCTAAGCTTCTGTGTCCGTTTAATCCACTGATTCCGGCAGTTTTCCAGGCATTATCGAACGCTTCTTTTTTGCTTTCGTCTGTTATCTTGAAAGAAACATTCATCAAAGAACGGTCTTCTTTTACACAAAACGTCTCAAATAACGGATTCGTATCAATCTCATCGTATAAAAGTTTTGCTTTTGCTTCGTTTCTTGCCTCAGCAGCAGCAATTCCTCCATGTTTTTCTAAATACTGTAAAGTCAATAAAGACGCATACACAGGGAAAACCGGTGGGGTATTATACATTGATTCTTTTGAAATATGCTGAGAGTAATCTAAAATAGACAACATATTTTCTCTTCCTGTTTTTCCAAGGATCTCTTTTTTGATGATCACTAAAGTAACACCTGCCGGACCCATGTTTTTCTGAGCTCCTGCATAGATCAAATCAAATTTAGAGAAATCTAGCTGTCTGGAGAAAATGTCAGAACTCATGTCGCAAACCATCAAAGTATCTACTTCCGGGAAAGATTTCATTTGAGTTCCGTAAATGGTATTGTTTGAAGTACAGTGGAAATAATCGTATTCTGAACCTACTGTATAATCTTTAGGAACGAAAGAGTAGTTTTCTTCTTTTGAAGAACCTACAACATCCACATCACCTAATTTTTTTGCTTCCTTGATGGCTCCTGCAGCCCAAGTTCCTGTGTTTAGGTAAGCCGCTTTTCCTCCAACTTTCAATAAATTGTAAGGAACCATTGCAAATTGCAGACTGGCGCCACCTCCTAAATACAAAACCTCATACTCGTCACCAAGGTTCATTAATCTTTTTACAATCGCACGCGCTTCGTCCATTACCGCTACGAAATCTTTGCTTCTGTGAGAGATCTCAAGAAGAGATAAACCAATACCGTTAAAATCCAAAATAGCTTCTGCCGATTTTTCGAATACCTCTTGTGGTAAGATACATGGTCCTGCGCTGAAGTTGTGCTTTTTGCTCATATTTTTATTTTTTTTGGTTTTTACAAGAACTTTCGTGCTTGCACTTTGATTTTTACTATCTTAATTTAGATTTTTGAAATATATGCTTAAAAAAACCGTCTCATACTGGCTGAGACGGCGTTTTTTATTCACCGTGTAAAAATGCTTTCTTATTAAGCAGGGCTTCTTCAGATTCTACATGATCCTCATCAGGAACACAGCAATCTACTGGGCAAACCGCTGCACACTGTGGCTCTTCATGGAATCCTTTGCATTCCGTACACTTATCTGTTACAATAAAATAAACATCATCATTCACAGGCTCTTGTGGTGCATCTGCATCCACTGTAAGTCCTGATGGCAATGTGACAGTACCTTTAAGCTCAGTACCCTCGGAAGCTTTCCAATCTACTGCTCCTTCATATATTGCATTATTAGGACACTCTGGTTCACAGGCCCCGCAATTAATGCATTCATCAGTTATTTTAATAGCCATCGCTAATTTTTTTTAAATTTGCACAAAATTACAAAATATTCCCCAATTTTACAGTAATTATGAATATCGAAAATCAAGTTTTAGGACTTATTAACCTAAGTAATTGGATAAAAGAGTTTTTAGCAAAAAATTCAGCAGACTATAATGAGAATGATTCTGATTTTGAATTATTATTAAGAAAGTCTGAAATGGAAAACCCGTGGTTTACCATTGATAATCAGAAATTTGCTTTACAGCAATGGTCGGATCTCCTCACGGAAGAAAATATAAAGAATTGGCTTAAGGAATATTCTGTCTCTAAAACAACAAAAAGAGTAGGGTTGATCTTAGCTGGAAACATTCCTTTGGTAGGATTGCATGATGTGATTTCTGTAGTGTTGAGCAACCATATTCCGGTTATTAAATTGTCTTCAAAAGACAAATTGATGGTTCCTTTTTTATTAAAAAAATGGAAAGAGCTTTCTGATAATAACGTTGAATATGAGTTTATTGAAAGGTTAGAAAACTTTGATGCGGTGATTGCAACAGGAAGCAATAATACGGCAAGGTATCTAGAGTATTATTTTAAAAAGCATCTGAATATTATCCGTAAAAACAGAACGTCAATTGCTGTTTTAAAAGGTGATGAAACGGTGGAAGAATTGAAGCTTTTGGCCAATGATATTTTCCAGTATTTCGGGTTGGGTTGCAGAAATGTAACAAGAATTTTAATTCCACAGGATTTTGTAATCGACAGATTATTTGAAAGTTTTGTAGGCTTTCAGGATGTCATCAATCATAATAAATATGCAAACAATTATGAATACAACAGAGCGGTTTATCTTTTAAATCAGGATAAATTCTGGGATAATAATTTTGTGATGATGAAGGAGGATGATAAATTATTCAGTCCACTTTCTGTGATTAATTTCAGCAGATATTCTTCTTTGGATGATGTTAAAAGTTTTATTGCTGAAAATGAAGAAAATATTCAGTGTATTGTGGCTAAAGAAGAACTTGGCTTAGATTCTGTATATTTTGGTCAAGCACAAAATCCAGGTTTGGATACCTATGCAGACAATGTAGATACGATGAAATTTTTAGAAGTAATTTAATTCTTCGTATCTTCAATATAATTACACTCAATCACGAAATTTATGAAAAAAACAATTTTAATCCTTTCTGTTCTTACGGCGCAGGTCTTTTTTTCGCAGAAAGTAAAAAGTCTTACCATAAAGGAGGCTAAAACAACAGAGCAGAAGCTTGAACTCAGCAAAGAGAAAAAAGAATTGTTCAATGGAAAGTTCTTGCAGTTTATCAGTGCGTTGAAATCTTCTGACAGAAAAGCAATGGATGCTTTACTTTCTGATAAATCAAGGCAGGTTGTTACAGATGAAGTGTATAAGAAGCTATCGGAAGATATTGATTCTAATAAGAAGATGGAGATCTTTAAGACCGGGTATAAATCATTGGTGAATGGAGGTAATTATCCTATGATTCAGTATAAATATTCGGACGATAAATCTCAGGATCCGAAAGAAATTATTACCGCTGTTTTTGAAGAAGACGGAAAGATCTTAGGGATTAAGCCGTATAAGGCTGGGAAATAAGTTAAAATTTAATTATATTTAAATAAAAAATATAAACTATGATGACAGATGTTTTAGTAGCTCAATCTACAGATGTAGAAAAGGCTAGTTTTTACAAGAAGACGTATTTACACGTTGCTTTAGCGATCCTCGCATTTATCGGGGTTGAAGCGGTTTTATTGAAAGTGGTACCTGAGCAATTAATTGTTGCGATGTTCGCTCAAAGATTTGCTTGGTTGTTAATTATCGGAGTATTTTGGCTGGCTTCAGTGTTGGCTGCAAAATGGTCGCTTTCACAAAGTAAATCAACGCAATATATGGGACTTGGATTCTATGTTTTGCTTGAAGCGGTTATTTTCTTACCGTTAATTTACATTGCGATGGTGTATTCCGGAGCGCAGGTTATTTTTCAGGCTGCGACATTAACAGTGGCTATGTTTGCAGGAATTTCGGCAGTAGCTTTTACTTCTAAAAGAGATTTTTCTTTTTTAAGAAATATTATTGTGATCGGTGGATTTATCGCGCTAGGATTGATTGTTGCCGGAATGATTTTCGGGTTCAATCTTGGACTTTGGTTCTCTGTAGGAATGGTAATCCTGGCTTCTGCAACTATTTTGTATCAAACAAGTAAACTTAAAGAGTCTTACGCTACCAATCAGTATGTAGGAGCTGCATTACAGCTTTTCGCATCTATTATGCTATTGTTCTGGTATATCTTAAGTATTTTAATGAGCAGAAGAAGCTAATATAAAGTAAAGAAATTTTATAAACCCAAAAAATCCTGATGTCTTTTCATCGGGATTTTATTTTTGGTGGTTTAAACACAAATGAAACTAATTTTGTCACAAATAAACCCTAAATTTTTATAAGCTTAATTGGTGTAGATTCGTGAAATATTTGTGGTATTAGTGTTTAAGTTTTATTTATCAATTGATCCTAAAACCTTTTGAGCAAAAGAATTTAAAGCATCTTTTTCACTCATTCCGTTTTGAACGTTAGCGTGAACTTCCAATGCTCCACAGATGTTTGTAATCAATTCACCTGTAACGTTTAGGTCTTCTTCGCTTGTTCCTCTGAATTCGCTGAAACTCTCTAAAACTTCTAACGTTTTTTCAAGATTTTCAGGGGTTTGATTTTGGTAAAATTGTCTTATTACGGGTAACTTCATTATGCTAATTCATTAAAAAGGTTAATTAAACTTTCTGCTTGGTTAGATTGAACCTGGTTGACCAATTCGCCATTTTTGAAGATCGCAAAAGTAGGTAAGTTGTCCACTTTAGCTAATTTTCTACTTTCCGGTAATTTTTCTGCATCTACATAAAGAAAAGGAATGCTGTCGTTTTCAGAAGCTAATTTTTTGAATTTAGGCTTCATAATTCTGCAGTTTCCACACCATGTTGCTCCGTATTGCACCACAACTTTTTCGTTGTCTGCTACTATATTTTGTAACGTATCTTCTGTTAATTCTGTATACATTGTTTATTTTTTAGAATAAAATAAACAATGTAGCAATCTAATAATTTACCAGTGTAACAATAAGATTCTTCACTTCGTTCAGAATGACAAGAATTGCTACATTGTTAGATTGCTACATTGTTATATTAAAATTAGATATTAATTTTTTGATAAATATTCAGCAGTTGAATTTCTATCAGCTTTCATTGCATCTTTTCCTTCTTCCCAGTTTGCAGGACAAACTTCACCGTGCTTTTGAACGTGCGTGTAAGCGTCAATCAATCTTAAATATTCTTTTACGTTTCTTCCTAAAGGCATATCGTTTACAGACTCATGGAAAACTTTTCCAGTTTCGTCGATTAGGTAAGTCGCTCTGTACGTTACATTAGAACCTGTGTAAACTTCTTCTCCATCATCGTTATATTCGAAATCCTGATCTACAATTCCTAAGATATTAGCCAATTGTCTGTGGGTATCAGCTAAAAGTGGATAAGTTACTCCTTCGATACCTCCGTTATCTTTTGAAACGTTCAACCAAGCGAAGTGTACTTCGTTTGTGTCACAAGAAGCACCAATTACTTTGGTGTTTCTCTTTTCGAATTCACCTAAAGCCTCCTGAAAAGCGTGAAGCTCAGTTGGACATACAAAAGTGAAATCTTTTGGATACCAGAACAAAATAACTTTTTGTTGGTTTTTAGTTGTTTCTTCAAAGATGTTGATTTTAAGATCATCACCCATTTCAGACATTGCGTCTACCGTTACATTCGGGAATTTTTTTCCTACTAAAGACATAATTTTCTCGTTTTTATATTTAAATTTTCTTAGGCAAAGATAAGATTATTTCATCTATCGAACAAGCTTGTTTTGATAAATAAAATCTATAATTGTTTTTGATTTGTTGAAAGAAAAAAGCTCTGGAAACAGAGCTTTTCATTTATTTTAGTAACCGAATATTTCGTTTAAATTAAGTTTTTTTACATCACCTAATTTTTTCATATCCGCCTCATTTACTTTATCTTGAGAGGCAACTAAACAGTATGTAAAGCTTTTGCCTTTCATCTCCTTATCATGGAAGGTATTGATATCTGTAAACGTTAGTTTGGGAGCCTGTTCGTAAACATTCTTTCTGATATCGAAGTTGTTTCCAAGCTTTTGCGCTTTCAGATAAGAGAAGATAATCCCATCCTGCGTAATTCTTTCAGAGGCAATAGATTTTTTCAATCCATTCTTCGCTGTTTCAAATAACTGGTCAGATTTTGGAAGCGTTGTTAGAAGCTCGTTCATTGCTAAGGTAGAATCATTAAATTTATCTGCCTGAGTTCCTACATAAGCGGTCACGATATTTTTATCTTCTTTTTTACTAGGAAGCGAGAAGTAAGAATATGTAGAATACGCTAATGCTTTAGACTCTCTGATGGTCTGGAAAACAATAGATCCCATTCCGCCACCAAAATAGTTGTTGAATAAACTTACTGTAGGCGTAATAGTAGGGTTGTACTGCTCTGCATTTCGTACCCAGAAGATTTCAGCCTGTACCATATCATAATGAGCAAATAAGACCTTGTTTTGATCTGTTGAAACTTGCGCAAAAGTTTTAGACTTCGGTAATTCCTTTAATGTTGCAGGAAGTTTATGAACCGGAGTTAAAGAAGCGACAACTTCATTTCCTGTTTTTGGTCCATAATACAATACCTTATGTTTGAAGTTGAACAAATCATGAAGAACATTAATTAAGTCTTCTGCTTTTAAAGCATCCAATTCGGCATCACTTAAAACATTGTTGAATGGGTTTTGAGCACCATACTGAGCATAGCTTCTCAATCCAGCCATGATCGTTGCTTTATTTTGTTTTGCGTTAGCTCTGGATTTCTTTAGTCTTGCTTTGTAAGATTCCAGTGCTTTTGGATCTGCCTGAGCATTTTTAATTAGGTCTTCGAATAAAGAAACTGTTTTATCGAAATTTTCATTTAATCCTTCCAAAGTAACATAGGTTTCTTCATTCCCTGTGCTTACATTGAAGCTTGACGCTAACTTGTAAAATTCTTTACTGATCGCCTCTGAAGATTTATCTTTTGTTCCTAAATATTCTAAATATTCTGCTGCTAAAGGAAGGATTTTGTTGTTCCATTTCCCGGAGTCAAAATGATAGTACATTCTGAATAAAGCATTGTCTGTATTTTTTACAGAAAGAACATCAATGTTTCCTAATTTATTTTTAGCAATGTCTTTATCGTAGTTCAACCAAACCGGAGCAATAGCCGCTTCAGGCATTTCATCAACCTTTTTAAGGAAAGGAGATTGGTCTTCTCTGTTCACAGAAATCGGAGTAATAGTAGGCTTGTCTACTTTTACAATGTTTTTGTCTTCGCCTTTTCTCTTGTAAACCGCAACGTAATTGTTGTCTTGAAGATATTTTGAAGCAAAATCCATAATGTCTTTCTTCGTAAGCTTGGAAATTTCATCAATATATTCTAACGCTACTTTGTGATCTACCTCAGATGTAAATTCGTCCATTAAAATATCTGCTCTTGAAGAATATTTCTCATCTTTCTGGATCAGGTTTTTCTTTTCGTTAGATACAATAGATTGAATAAGATCATCGGAAAATTCCCCTTTTCTTAATTTATCAATTTCCTGAAGCAATAACGTTTTAACTTCATCCAGCGATTGACCTTCCGTAGGGTTTCCCTGTAGTAAAAGAACCGAATAATCTTTTAAAACATACGGGAAGGCGTAGGCGCCCAATAATTTTTGTTTTTTTACTAAATCTAAATCTATCAATCCTGCCTGACCATTGGTAAGCATGCTTCCTACAAGATTCAATAATCTCGCATCTTTTGTGGTAGCGCCCGGGAATCTGAAACCGATTGTGATGTTTTCAGGAGTCGGACCGAAAACTTCTCTTGTAATAGGAGCGGTAATTGGTTTTTCCTGACCTATTTTATATTCAGGAACCGGCTTCGACTTCATGTAAGAAAAAGCTTTATCTATTTTTGCAATCATCTCATCCGGATTGAAATCTCCAGACATGATAATTCCCATATTATTAGGAACATAATAATTGTTGAAATATTCTCTGATAGCTGTTAAAGAAGGGTTTTTCAAATGCTCAACAGTTCCGATAGTTGTTTGTTTTCCATAATTGTTGTTAGGGAAAATAGCAGAAAACATAGATTCGTATACTTTTCTCGGATCGTTATCTAGCCCTCTGTTTTTTTCTTCGTAAACAGCTTCCAGTTCTGTATGGAAAAGTCTTAAAATAGGTTTTCTGAATCTTTCTGCCTGTACGGCTAAAAATTTATCCGTAACATTGGCAGGGATATCTTCTGTGTATACCGTTTGCTCAAAAGAAGTGAAGGCATTGGATCCGTCTGCACCCATTCCCGCCATCATTTTGTCGTATTCATTGGCGATAGCAAATTTTGAAGCCTCTCCTGAAACTTTATCAATTTCTTTGTAGATTTCTTTTCTTTTTGCCTCGTCTGTCGTTTGATTGTATTTCTCATAAAGAGCATCAATCTTGTCTAAAAGGGGTTTTTCTTTTGCCCAGTCTTTAGAACCGAATTGATCTGTTCCTTTGAAAAGCATGTGCTCCAAATAATGCGCAAGACCGGTGTGGTCAGAAGGATCAGTTTTGCTTCCCGCCTTTGTAGCGATATAGGTCTGGATTCTTGGGTCTTTGCTGGTTGGGCTTAAAATCACGGTTAACCCATTTTGCAGCTTGTAATATCTTGCTGAAGTAGGGTCGTTTGTTACGTATTTGTAAGAGTATCCGTTAGATTTTGCTTCTTTCCATTGAAAGTCCTGTCCGAAAGTGTAGCCTGTGAAACTTGCCGCTGCAATACTGGACGCGATGGTTATTTTTTTGAAAAAGTTCATTCTTTTATGGGTGGTTATGTTTTAATTTTTTTTTGCTTCAACGAAAAAACCTTGACTACAAAAGATGCAAAAGTTATCTGTTGAAATTCAGTTATTGATAAGGGTACTATTTCGACTCTGCTCAATACAATAAGATTTTTTTTAATTGGTATGCTCTTATTGGTAGCTTAATAATAAACTTAAAATAACTGATATGATAATTTCTGGCCTCTTTTGTGGTCAAAGTGAAAGTTTAAGTATTCGTAATTTGATTAATTGAACTTGCTTAATAAATCTTTAATTCTTCTCATTGCCTCTTTTAACTCTTCTTCTGAAGCAGCATAAGAGAATCTGATGCATTCAGGGCTTCCAAATGAAACACCACCTACGCATCCTACGTGAGCATTTTCTAAGATAAACATGGCAAAATCATCAGCATCTTTAATTTCTGTGCCATCTAGTGTTTTACCGATGTAATGAGAGATATCCGGGAAGAAATAAAACGCTGCTTTAGGTAAAAGAACTTTAAAACCAGGAATTTCCTTCATGAGATCATACACCAAGTTTCTTCTTGTTTTAAAGGCATCAATCATGTATTTGTATTCAGAAGGATCAGTCTGTAAAGCTACGATAGAGGCTCTTTGAGCTACTGTGTTCGCACCGCTCGTCATTTGACCCTGAATTTTTTCACAAGCTTTTGCCAACCATTCCGGACATGCAGAATAACCGATTCTCCAACCTGTCATTGCGAAAGCTTTTGACATCCCGTTGATTACAGCTGTCTGCTCATATACTTCAGGAAACTGAGCTATAGAAGTTGTTTTTGTTTCGTAGTTGATGTATTCGTAGATCTCATCAGAGATAATTGTGATGTGAGGATATTTAGCAATAACCTGAGCTAAAGATTTCAACTCGTCATATGTATAATATCCACCTGACGGATTACAAGGAGAACTAAATAATACCGCTTTTGTTTTATCAGTAATGGCTTCTTCTAATTGCTCTGCAGTAATTTTAAAATCATTTACATATGAAGTGGCAATTATAGCAGAGTTTCCTCCCATCATTTTTACCATTTCATCATAACTTACCCAATACGGCGCAGGAAGTATTACTTCATCACCATCGTTAATGATGGCTGCTAACACGTTAATGATGGCCTGTTTAGCCCCATTAGAAACACAAATCTGTGTAGGCTTATAGCTTAAGTTGTTATCTCTTTTTAATTTGTGAGCAATAGCTTCACGAAGTTCTAAAAATCCCGGAACGGGAGAGTAGTGACTGTAATTTTCATTAATGGCATCAAAAGCCGCTTGTTTTATATTGTCTGGAACATCGAAATCGGGTTCTCCAAGCGTTAAACTTATTACATCTATTCCATTCGCTTTCATTTCTCTTGCCTTGTTAGACATTACAAAAGTTTGTGAAAAGCCTAGTCTTGTTACTCTATCTGAAAGTTTGCTCATGTAGTATTTTTTGTATTCTAACAAATATATAATAAAAACGTTTTGTCGGGAAATAAAAGTATTTCTATTTTAATGATTTTTATCTAGTTTATTTTTAATCACGAGATTTAGATTACTACTTATTTGTTAACTTTTTTGACGGTTTTTATAGCTAAAATTAATATTCAAGCTTAATTTTTTATAATTGATGTTTTTTTATTCGGCCTAGAACTACAGTTTTATGATTTTGGGGGATTTCAAAATTTGAATAACGCCAATAAAAACTTATTTTTGCCAATTATAATAATTCACATGTCTATATCGTTACTATTAAAATACTTTCCTGATCTTACAGAAACACAGATTGAGCAGTTCACAAAATTGGAAGCACTTTACAATGAGTGGAATGAAAAAATCAACGTGATTTCCCGAAAAGATATGGAGTCTCTGTATGAAAAACATATTTTACACTCGTTGGGAATCGTAAAAGTGATGGAGTTTGCTCCCGGAACTAAAGTCCTGGATATTGGAACCGGTGGTGGTTTTCCTGGAATTCCTTTGGCTATTTTATTTCCTGAAGTACAGTTTACATTGGTAGATTCTATCGGGAAGAAAATAAGTGTAGTAAATGCGGTTGCAGAAGGGGTTGGACTTACCAATGTTACGGCGATCCACGGAAGAGCCGAAAAAGTAAAAGAAAAATTCCATTTTGTGGTAAGCCGAGCGGTGACTCAGATGCCGGAATTCCTGAGATGGTTGAAAGGCAAATTTGAAAAAGAACAAATCAATACAAAACACAACGGGATTTTATATTTAAAAGGAGGAGACCTTGCAGAGGAGCTTGCCGGACTTAAATGTGAGATCTACAATCTTAAAAACTATTTTGATGAAGAATTTTTTGATACTAAAAGGGTAGTTTATCTATCAAAAGGTAATTTTAATTCTTAATTTATAGTAATTAATGAATAATTTTTGCTAATTATGTATTAATAATCAAAAATTGTAAAGTGTTATGAAAAAACTTTTAAAAATTGGGTTTTCAGCAGTAGTTTTAGGATTATTCTTTACTTCCTGTAATGACGAAGATGATTATCAAACCATCGAATCCATAGCTAAAATAAAGATTGATAGTGTGAAAGTGGTGAAAGATACGATGGCTGTTTTCACGGTACAAAGTATTAAAACATATTCTGCATATTCTTCACAATGTGAGGGCTTTTACGGGTATGATTATATCTATAACAACAATTTAGCAAGAACAGTTACCGCCTATAAATTTATAACGGGCGGGCCTTGTATACAGGGAAATCACGTGGTGGCAAGTCAAATAAATTTTAGTCCACAAAAGATTGGGACGTATAGTTTTAAATTTTGGAATGGGGGGAATAACTGGATCACCAAAACAATTGTAGTTCAATAATAATGAAATGGATTTTTGTAGTTTGTTTATTGATAACCAATATTTTATTAGGACAAAAGATTGTTTGGAAAGAAGACATAAAACTCAACTGGAATAATTTTAAAAGCAATATAAATAATCAACGCGGGACCAACGTTGTTGCTTATACAAACTGCGGTTGGATATATTCTGTGGTAAAATCCTCCAACCCAAAATCTCCTGTCACCATTAAAATTGAAACTATTTTCAACGAAGATAAATCCTGGAAAGATGCCAAAAAAATCAATGATTATATTTTAGGGCATGAGCAGAAACATTTTGATATTGCAGAAATATTTGCGCGCAAACTGAGAAAAGAAGTTCAGGAAAAAATAAAGACTTCAGGCGATTTTAATAAAAGTTTTCAAGGTATTTATCATCGAATTTCCAATGATTACAAAAGCTTTCAGGTGGTATATGATAAAGATACCAAACATGGGATGGATGAAGCTAAACAAACTGAATATGACCGCACAATCGCCGAAGAATTAGAAAATCTAAAAAGTTATAAAGCCTCTTGAAATTCCTCAATAAAATAATCAACGAATTATTAGCTCAAAATACAGATCTTTCTGCATTTAATATTGTTTTGCCCGGAAAACGTCCTATCGTTTTTATCAGACAGATTTTAGAAGAAAATAATTACTCCGGGTTTCTTCCCAACTTTTTTACAATCGAAGAATTAATAGATCAGATAGCAGATAAACAGCCAATTCAGGGCATCTCAGTTTGGCTTTTTGCATTTGATGTATATAAAAGCCTCAATCTTATTCCCAACGATGATTTTGCCGATTTCTTGAAATGGTTTCCTACGTTGCAAAAGGATTGGGATGATATTTTAAAATTTTCTGAAAGTGATCAGGCAGTTTTACAATATATGTTTGATGAAGAAAGAATCAAAGAATGGGCTCAGGATCTGGGAGAGGATGATGATGTTCCCAGAAAAAAATTCCTTAATTTTTGGAGAAATATGAATGTTTTTCTTCCTGTTTTAAAAGAAAAGCTACAGGAAAAAAATTGGGCAACATCCGGAATGATTCACGAAACAGCTAAATCGAAGATCATTGATTTTGCTAAAAACACGCCCGATAAATTTGTTTTTTGTGGATTTAACGCCTTTACTCCGGTTGAAGAAAAATTAGTAAGAAGTCTTTTGCAGTGGGATAAGGCGCAATGCTTTTTTCAGGCAGATCATTATTATTTTGATGATGAAAGGCAGGAAGCCGGAAAGTTTCTGAGACATCATAAAACATGGAAAGAATTTAATGACAGCAGAGCTTTTCAATGGATTGAGGATGACTTTAACCAACCGAAAAATATAAAAGTTTACGAGGTTTCAGGGAATGTAACCCAGACAAAAATTCTTCCTGAAATTTTTAAAGAAATAGAGAATAAAACCTATTCAAATACCGCAGTTGTTTTGTTGGATGAAAACTTGCTTCCTGCAAGTTTAGATGTGATGAACGCTGTTGAAAACCTGAATATTACCATGGGTTTTCCTTTGAAGAATTTGTCGTTTTCTAATGCGATAAAACAACTGTTTTATTTGCAGAAACAATTAGAAAAAAATAAATCTTCTTATTACTACCGAGATGTTTTTCCTATTCTTGAAGAGCTTCCGAAATCTATTGAAGATGAGCAGATTATCATTCAGTTTAAATCTAAAATAGAGGAGAGGAATATCGTTTATATTTCAAGAAAGTTATTGCATGAGCTTTTAAGTGAGCTTTCTTATTTTAATTTGCTTGAAAAAGCAAATTCCACGAATGTCTATCTCGATTTGCTTATCGACTTTTGTAAGAAGATCAAGTGGCTGGAAATAGATGATATTCAGTATGAAAACGTTTCTCATTTTGAAAATGCGTTTAGAATTATAAAAAATCAGGTGACTCCGTATGATTTCCAAATTAAAATGGAAACATTGGAAATTTTGATCAATCAACACGTGAATACGGAGAGTATTGATTTTCAAGGGGAACCTTTGCGTGGGTTACAAATTATGGGACTCTTGGAAACCCGTCTTTTGAATTTTGAAAATGTGATCATGCTTTCTGTGAACGAAGGAAAATTACCTTTGGGGAATTCTCAGAATACCTACATTCCTTTTGATATCAGAAGGTTTTTCGATCTTCATACCTTCCTGGAAAATGACAGTATTTATGCCTATCACTTTTATCGATTGATACAGGATGCACAGAATGTTCATTTGTTATTTAATGCGTTAAGTTCAGGGGTGAATACAGGGGAAAAAAGTAGATTTATCACCCAGATTGAAATGGAAAGTTCTCATGATATTGAACACTTAATTATTGAGAATTCTTCCGAGCCTATTACCACTCAGCCTATCGAAATTCCAAAGACTGATATTGTCTTGGAACGTCTTGAGAAATGGAAAGAGAAAGTATCGGCATCGCACCTTACAAGTTACCTTTATAATCCTATTGATTTCTATTTGTCAAAGATTCTGAAGACCTCTGAAACAGACGAAATTGAAGAAGAATTATCTGTAAAAAATTATGGAAATTTAGTTCATTATTCACTTCAAGAGGTTTATGAAGTGTTAAAGGGTAAGGTGTTAAAAGAAAACGATTTACTAGAATCAATTAAAGCAATAGATAGGTATATTGATGTGGCGATAGAAAAGCTTAAACATCAGCCTGAGTTCTATGAAAAAGGGATGAACTTTATTCACAAGGCCATTGCTAAAAAGGTCATTGAAAGTGTCTTAAGAGTCGATCTTGAATTGGTGAAAAGTGGAAGTAAATTAGAGATTTTAGATATCGAAAAAAGGTTTGAAAATGTTGATTTTTATTTGGATGAAAATAACACCAACCGAATTTCTTTCTTAGGATTTATTGATAGGATTGACCGCCTTAACGGGACTTTAAGAATCATTGATTATAAGACCGCGAAAATTAAAAACCTAACGGTAAAAATCGATGAAAATAATGTAGACAACTATTTCCTTAACAGCGAAAGAAAACAAGCTTTACAGTTGTGTATTTATCAGTATGTGGTTCAGAATCTGCCTGAGTTTTGGGGGCTCCCTATAGAAACGGGAATCTGGAGTTTTGCTGAAGCTAGAAAAGGCGTCGTTTCTTTACAATTTGAGAAGGGAAGTATAGATGATGCGATGAAGTCTATCAGAAGTCTGATTCTGGAAATTTTAGATCCCAATCTTACTTTTATTGAGGATGTAAAGTCTTATTAAATAAAATGCACTCCATTGCTGAAGCGCATTAATTATAAAAAATTATTGAAAAGGTTAAATATTATAATTTCACTTTTTTACTCATTATTTTTCCATTCGTTTGAGTGATTTGTACCACATAAACTCCTGATTCCAAATTATTTGATTCAAACTGTGAGGTGTTAATTTCCTGATTTTGAATTAAAGCTCCGGAAATATTGTAAATACGAATGTTTTTCAACGCACTTTTAGCTTGAACAATGATTTGAAGGGTTTTTGTAAAGATTTCAGGGCTGTCAGTTAGTGTGGCATCACCAATTTTTTTCTTAAACTGGAGGCTGTAAAACTGGGTGATGATTTCAAAGGTATGGTTTTGATTATCAATGGTGTTTAAGTCAATTCCGCCGTCTTTAACATACTGTTCCTGAGATATGGTTTTTACTAAATTTTTATTTTCATCAAAAATATTAATGACCGATAATTCTTCCGGATTAATTTTCAAGCTTAGAATATTATTGTTATCAGACTTTATAATCTCATTTTCAGTAATTTCCGTAGGTGTATTTTTGATATAGGGAATTAATTTGTTCTTATTATCCTCTGATACTTTTAATAAATAAACACCGTCTTTCAATGTATTTAAATTGTTGTTAACCATTGTTTTACGTACTGTACTTTCTTTGTTGAAATCTGTGACTTCAAGCAACTGCATACCTTGTAAATCAGGCTTAATTTGAGATGAAAACAATGTATTGACTTTAGGATTATTCTCAGTGTTTTTTGAAGTCAATATCGCCCATTGATTCAACAGTCCGCCACTTCTTAATGTATTAAACTTGGCATTGGATGCCAATACAAAAGGAAGAATTCCTCCTACATGACCTACAGGCCCCCAATAGAATGCATTTAATTTGTATTTATTCAGATCCCACCAAGGATAATATCCTCTTTGTACTTCAATTGTTTTGGATGTGTTTTCAGGGTGAATGGCCAGATCTACAGTAGCATGACCCAAGGTCATCGGCGTTTTATTGTACCAATCATAGACATCACTTGCTCTCAGACATTGTCTTAATTTATTGTTGTTGTTATTGGTGACATCATTCACAAAGCTTTGGGTAAATAGTTTCCTCCAGATGAAAGGCCCCCATAACAGCCCGCCATTATCCTGGATGACATGGTAATTGTACTTGTCAAGATATTCTGTAGAAATGACCTCAGAAATAGTGTTGTTGTAGGTTTTGTAGCCAATATTATTACAGGTATTAACAACGTTGGCAAGAAAGGAAGTAAAAGGATATACCTCTTTTTCTACGACCCCTTTTTGAAGCGTAACTCCGGAAAAATCATAGGGGCCATCTCCCATATAAGCATATTTAAAACTTAGCTGAGTGGGATTGGAACTGCTTAATTTTTTTAAGGTAGACATGGCTGCATGCGCACCTTGTGAATAGCCGGCTAAAAAATATTCATCATACCGTTTTATATTGAGTTGCGATAAAACTTTATTGGCTGCCGTCACAAAATCAATATTGGCACTTGCCTCAGTAGGATAGTGAACGTAAGGGTGAACGCCGTCACCGGAACCCATACCTACATAATCTGGAGCCATCAGGATATAACCGTTTAAAACATAAGATAATTCAACAACAAAACCAGCTTCTAATGTTCCTTTTAAATTAGAAGGAACGTTATTTCTGCTATCGGTTGTCCCATGGTCTGAAACAACAGTAGATAGCTTGTAATTAACGTTCGGGTACATAATCAGTCCTGTAGCTTTTACTAGGGTGTTGTTTTCGTTTTTGGTGTAGTATGTTATTTTATAGGCTTTTAAACCTACATTGAAACCGTTAAGGTAACTCACAAAATCTGGAGGGCTCTGTTGGCCAAGACTTGTTGAAATAAAATTTACAACTCCTTGTGGAGTAAGATCTAACTTTTGTTCAACGTTTGCAACATCTCCCGCTTGTTGAGCAAAATAGAAAGGAGCGGAGAGTCCTAATAAAAAGAATGTAATTTTTTTCATATTAATATTTTAAGTTTTGATTAAGGTAGATACTTTTAATAAATCACTCAAAATATTATTGACTCAATAATTATTCATTGAATATCAGTTCCCGGAATTGTGATTAAAATAAAAGAGTCTGATCATTCGATCAGACTCTTTTATTTATCAATATTTTTTAATTTCTAGAAAGCGTTAATCCCTGTGATATCCATTCCTGTAATTAATAAATGAACATCGTGAGTTCCTTCATAAGTAATAACAGATTCTAAGTTGGCAGCGTGTCTCATCATTGGGAATTCTCCCATGATACCCATTCCTCCAAGAATTTGGCGAGATTCTCTTGCGATCTCAATAGCCATGTTCACATTATTTCTTTTAGCCATTGAAATCTGAGCAGGTGTTGCTTTATGATCATTTTTAAGGTGTCCTAACTGTAAGCAAAGCAATTGAGCTTTAGTTATTTCCGTTAAAAATTCAGCTAGTTTTTTCTGTTGTAACTGATAAGAACCAATTGGTTTTCCGAATTGTTTTCTTTCTTTAGAATACTGAACAGCAGTACAATGACAATCAATAGCTGCACCAATAACACCCCAAGAAATACCATATCTCGCTGAATTTAAACAAGAAAGAGGTCCTCTTAAACCTGTAACTCCTGGGAGTAGGTTTTCTTTTGGAACTTTTACGTCATTAAATACCAACTCTCCTGTCTTTGAAGCTCTTAAGCTCCATTTATTGTGTGTTTCAGGAGTAGTGAAGCCTTCCATGTCTCTTTCTACAATAAGTCCCTGAACTTTTCCTTCTTCATTTTTAGCCCAAACAACAGCAATATCGCATAAAGGTGAATTTGTGATCCACATTTTAGCACCATTTAAAAGATAATGATCTCCCATATCTTTAAAATAGGTTTCCATGGATCCCGGATCTGAACCATGATTAGGCTCTGTTAATCCAAAAGAACCGATCATTTCACCAGAAGCTAATTTGGGTAAATATTTTCTTTTCTGTTCTTCAGAACCAAACTCGTTAATAGGAAACATCACCAAAGAACTCTGTACAGAAGCTGCAGAGCGAACAGCAGAATCTCCTCTTTCCAATTCCTGCATGATAAGACCGTAAGAGATCTGATCTAAGCCTGAACCGCCATACTCAACCGGAATATATGGACCCAAGGCTCCAATTTTTCCTAATTCTCTCATCAAACCCGGAATGTCTGTATGGTCTTGTGCTGCCTTATCAATCTGTGGCATCACAAAACTTTCAACCCAGTCTCTTATTGATTGACGAATCAGTTTATGTTCTTCGGTAAGTAAAGCATCAATTCCATAATAATCAGGAATGCTTGTAAGAGGATAATATGACATGTAATTTAATTTTTCTAAAAATAGCACTTTTCATTATTCCTGAGAAATTTTTTTTAGGTGTTATTTTTACTATGTTTATTAGGTTTTTAAATTGATTTTTTAGAAATGAATATTAAACTTCATCTCCTTCATCGTTTGAGATAGGGTACTGATTAGTAGGATTGTAAATCCTTGTTTTAAATTTATAAAGATAAGGCGCCTTGTTGGCAGAGCCGTCATAAAGCTTCTCCAATCTTTCAAGAATATTTAAACTCAAAATTTTTCGCTGAAAATTATTTCTCCTGAATTTCTCTCCCAAAATGGTTTCATACAGGGATTGAAGATCTTTCATGGTAAATTTCTCGGGAAGAAGGTTACTTGCAGCTACTTCGGTATTGATATTCATTCTTAAATATTCAAGGCCGGTTTCTATCACTCTGTCGTGGTCAAAAGCCATTTGAGGTAATTTGTTGACCTCGAACCATTCACAGGTTTCATTAAAAGAGTCAGGGAACGTATTGGCAATAGAAAAGTCAATCAAACTACAATATCCTACAGTGATGAATCTTTGAAAGATCCAGTGGTCTTTAGGAACTTCAATTCCTTTATTGTTGAGCAAGATTTGGTGTACATTATTTTCTGTACGGTCTATTCTTCCAAAAGTATGGAACTGTTTTAGAAATAAATCTTTAAGATGGGTTCTCTCATATAAGACGCGGGCAGCAGCTTCACGAAGATCTTCGTCGTTAAAAACGAATCCACCGGGGAGAGACCACAAATTTAGGTCGTGATACTTTAATAAAAGAACTTTCAGGATGTTATTATGAAAACCAAATATGGTGCAGTCCACCGATATGTGTGCTACAAAGTCTTTTGTATCAATTAGTTCCCGAAGCGTTTCTTTATTTTTTGTGTCTTTGATTTCCATGGGAGTAAAAGTAAAATTATTTTCTAAATATTTTTATTTGCAGCCTTAAAATAAATCAAACTTATTGTAAAAAGCACAGTTACAGCGAGTAAAATGTATAGTGGATACAAATTAAGCAGCTGTTTTCCGAACAATACCGACATAATAATTGAACTGACAGAGCTACCTAGCGATGAAAAAATCACAATAAGTGAGGTAAAGAGGTTCGCTTTTTCTTTATCAATCTTCGCAATCATTTTAGAATTGATCACAGGATACAGCGGAGATAAGAAGAAACCAATAACCGGAAATAAAAATAAAAGGGCCATTGAATTGTCCGAATCAAAATATTGTAATCCTAAAATGATGATTAAAACTAAAATAATTAATGAAAGACATAAAACGTAATATTTTGATAGAGAAAATCTGTGAATAACATTAGCAGTGATGGTTCTTCCTATGTAAGAAAAAAGAGCGAGAAAAGAGGAGGCTTGCAATGCAAAGAAAGAATTGACCTTCAAATGATTTTTGTAAAACGAAGGTAACCATGAATTGAAACTTTGCTCCACAAAAACGATACAGAATACTACCCCTAAAAATAACATAATTAATGGGTTAACTAATTTTGATAATTCTGAAATGATCCCTTGATTACCGGATTGTACAGGTTCTGCAATTTTTATTTTTGAAAATAAAAAAATGGTGATGATGGATAAAAGTGAAATCGATAAAAATCCAAATTTCCAATATTCAGAGAACTGACTGGAAATAAGCCAACCAAATCCTGTATTGACCACAAAAATACCAATCATAAAAGTGGCTTCTACATTACTCATAATCTTTGCCAGAGATTTTTCGTCGGAAATATTATTTCTGATAATTCCAAAAACACAAATCTTTCCAATCGCAAAACAAGTTCCGATAATGGCGAACCAAAGTTTGTAAAACCAAAATACTTCTACAAAAGGTAAAATACTTGAGCAAATGCCAACAATTGTTAAAGCCAAAATCAATGCTTTTTTAGTCCCGATTTTGCTGATAAAATTAACGGCAAAAAGTGAAATAAAGGCAATCGGAAGATCCTTAAAAGACTCCAGAAAACCGAGCTTTTCATAGGTGATTTTTGCCTCCGAAAGTTGCAGTATCACAATGCCCATGCAGTTCAGAACCATGGAGAAAATTAGAAAAGTAAGTTTCAACGGAAGAGAGATTTTGGTGAGCTTGGTATTCATTTCGGGGATTATTTTCATTTACTTTTTGCAATATTTTATGATTTTTTACATAAAATTTATGCCTTTAAACCCCCAAAAATAAACGAAAAATTAAAATATTTATTAATATAATGTTAATTATTTAAAAAAAAATATATTTTTATTGTCTCAATTTGAGAATTAAAAAACTAACTGTAATATGAATGTTAAAATAACAAGAAGTTTAGGACTGGTTGCTGTCCTCTATTTCACAGCAAATTTCAGTGCTCAGAAGAAGGCAAATGACACCCTTCCAAAAGAGCAAAAAATCGAGGAAGTGGTAATGATCGGTTATGGTACTCAGAAGAAGAGTAATGTGACCGGAGCAATATCAAGTATAAAAGCTTCCGACATTGAAAATTCTCCTGCTGCAGGAAGACCGGAACAAATCATGCAAGGACGAGCTGCTGGTGTTTCGGTAATTTCAAATTCAGGACAACCCGGATCTACTGCTACGGTAAGAGTTCGTGGTATTACCAGTTTTGGGGCTGGGAGTAATGATCCTCTTTGGGTAGTTGATGGAATTGTAGTAGATAATATCGGATGGTTAAATCAATCTGATATCGAAGGAATGGAAATTCTTAAAGATGGTGCTTCCTCTGCCATTTATGGAGTTTCTGCTGCAAAAGGTGTTGTTTTGATTACTACTAAAAAAGGAGCTAAAGGAAAATTAAACCTTTCTTATAACGGATTTTTTGGTGTTGGAAGTGCGGCTAATAAGCTAGATCTTTTGAATGCTAATCAATATGCAACCATTATCAATGAAGCGAATAGGAATGATGGCCGTGCCGCTCCTTACGCAAATCCTGGCTCATATGGAGTAGGAACAGATTGGCAAAAAGCAATTTTCAACAGTGCACAACGTCAATCTCATGAATTCAGCATCAATGGTGGAAGTGATAAATCAACCTACTATGCTTCTTTTGGTTATTATGACCAAGAGGGTATTGTATTGAGAGATATTTCTAATTATAAGAGAATGAATGCAAGATTGAACTCAAACCATAAAGTATTAGACTTTTTAACGGTAGGACAAACTTTTGCATATACTCACACAAAATCTGCGGGAATTAATGCAAATGGTGAATTTGGAGGTCCGTTAAGTTCAGCGATCAACCTTGATCCATTAACACCCCTAGTAGTTACTAATGGAGTAAACAATCAGCCTTTCCCAAGTGATTATCTTAATAATCCTAATATTGTAAGAGACCCCAACGGAAATCCTTATGGAATCTCACATTATGTAAGTAAAGAAATGTCTAATCCACTGGCTTTTCAACAAACCCAATTAGGAAGATACAATTGGTCTGATGATATTATTGCTAACGTTTATGCTGACTTAAAAATTGATAAACATATTAATTTTAAAACAAGCGTCAATGGAAAGCTTTCTTATTGGGGAAATCAAGGTTTTACTCCTGTTAATTATTTAAGTTCTGCAACTAAAAATGATTTTAATACTTTATTCAGACAAATTGAGAAAAAATTTGAGTGGAGTACAGAAAATACAGTGACGTATCAAAATAAATTTGGGCAGCATAGCTTAAATGTATTGTTAGGACAGGGATATTACGAATATAACATCTCTTCAGGACAAAATACAACCTATAAAAATCTTCCAACAAATGATTGGAGAGAGGCTTCATTCAATTTTGATATTCCACAAACCGACAGAGCGACAAGAGCATGGGATGGAATACAAACGCATAAAGCTTCTTATTTTGGAAGAGTAGTGTATGATTATGCGAATAAATATCTATTTACAGGTACAATTCGTAGAGATGGTTCTTCAAGATTTGCAACTGCTCATCATTGGGGGAACTTCCCTGCAATGTCTGTGGGTTGGAATGTCTCTAATGAAGATTTCTGGCCTGAAAACAAAATCGTTAACAGCTTGAAATTAAGAGGAGGATATGGAGTATTAGGAAACGACGGTATCGATAATTTCCAGTTTGCTAACTTTTTAATTCCTGGAAGTAACTATACTTTTGGAGATGAAGTGATTCATGTTGGGTATGCTCCAAGTACATTAGAAAACCCTGAACTGAAGTGGGAAAGAACTTCACAGTTCAACATTGCTGCAGATCTTAAAATATTCAAAAACTTCGACTTATCAGTAGATGTTTACAGAAAAAAAAGTAGTGATATTTTGAGAAAAATTGATATCCCTGGATATATTGGTTTAACTAACAATCCTTGGAGAAACATTGGAGATATGAACAATGACGGAATTGAGGTAAGCTTAGGGTACAAAAAGAACTGGGGAGATTTTGGATTCTCAGCAAATGGTAATTTCGCGTATTTACAAAATGAAATTACAAGACTTGAAGATGGTAAACCTTATGTTAATTTTGCTTCATTCCAGTCTATGGGACCTGTTTCCAGATTACAGGTTGGATCTTCTTATGGTTCATTCTATGGATATCAAAACTTAGGCGTTTTCCAAAATCAAGCGGAAATTGATGCTTACAGAAATTCAAACGGAGGGTTAATTCAAGCTAATGCAAAGCCGGGAGATTTCAAAAGATTGGACGCGAATGGGGATGGTAAAATTGATGACAATGATTACGTTAATTTAGGTAATTCTGTGCCAAAATATACTTTTGGATTAACATTGAATATGAATTACAAAAACTTTGACATCATGGTATTTGCTCAAGGGCAGGCAGGAAATAAAATTTTCCAGGGTCTGAGAAGATTAGATATTCAGGAAGCCAACTATCAAACTACAATTCTAGATCGTTGGACAGGAGAAGGAACATCTAACAGCGTAGCAAGAGTAAGCCAGGACGATCCTAATCAGAATTATACAAGAATGTCTGATTACTATCTTCAAAAAGGAGATTATTTACGTTTGAAACTGGTTCAGCTTGGGTACACACTTTCTAAAGATGTTGCACACAGTATAGGCGCTTCTAAAATTAGATTCTATGTAACAGGAGAAAACTTGGTGACTTTCACAAAATATACAGGGTATGATCCGGAAATTGCTGGAGGAGATACTTTTGGTATTGACAGAGCGTATTATCCACAATCCAGAACTTTCCTTTTCGGAGCTAATGTTCAATTTTAATTAAGATAAAAAATGAAAAATAAAAAATTTATATATAGAAGCTTATCTGTGTTATTATTAGCAGGAGTGAGCTTCGGAGCAGTATCTTGTGACAGAAGTAATCTTGAAGATGTACAAAACTCAGGGACATTTGAACCGGATAATTTTTTTAGAAATGAAGAACAGTCTTTTAGTGGTTTAGTAGCTACTTACGATATGTTGAGAAAATATTCAGGAGGGTTTGAAAATGATGTAACCTTCTTTAACGGAGCTTCTGATGATTTTTATGCAGGGGGAGGGAGTTCTACAGATGGAGCAGGAATCCAAGGGTTTTCTAATTATACGATCAATCCTATTATCATGCCTTTAAGCTATTGGAAAGATTATTATCAGGGTATTGCAAAAGCTAACCTTTTGTTAGAAAGAATCCCTGGTGCAGATATGAATGACCAAACCAGAAAAAGATTTGTAGCAGAAGCAAAAGTATTGAGATCTCTATACTATTTTGAGTTGGTAAGGATGTTCAAAAATATTCCTCTGATTTTAAAACCAATTAAACCTACTGACGATTACTATAACATTGCGCAGGCAAAACCTGAAGATGTTTATACACAGATAGAAGGAGATATTCTTTCGGCTCTTAACGATCTTCCTTTTTCTATTCCATCTGCCAATAAAAGTGAAACCGGAAGAATTACGCAAGGGACTGCGCGTGCTATTTTAGGAAAGATCTATTTGTATAATAATAAAAATACGGAGGCGGCTGCACAGTTCGAGATGGTCAATGGAACTCCTGGAGGAACCAGTCAATATGGATATAAGTTAGTTGCTAACTTTGCAGATTTATGGAAAGTAGATAATAAATTTACCACTGAATCTATTCTGGAAGTAATGCATACCAATAAAAGTAATGCAGAGTGGGATTTTTGGGGAACAGGAAAAGATGAAGGGAATTCTATTAATCAGATGGTAGCTGTAATATCGTATGGACGTGTGGGAACTCCACCAAGTCCTGATGCGCCAGACATTTATAAAGGATGGGGATTCAATCCGGCAACAGATGATCTGTTTAACTTTATGCAGGGAGATCCTCGTTTAGATGCAACGATTTTTAATGCTAAAAAATTAAAAGAAGAAAATAAAATCACTTACACTTCCGGTTATAAAGACACAGGTTATTTCTTAAATAAGTACTTACCGAGAAATGCCGATAAAAGTAATTTACCGGGAGCTACAGAGTTAAACTTTCATCAGAATTATATCGTGATTAGATTGGCAGATGCCTATTTAATGGAAGCAGAAGCATTGGGTAGTTCAGGGGCAAGAGCTCAGGCGTTATTGGATGCAGTAAGAGCAAGGGTAGGATTAGCTTCCGTACCTGTTTCTAAGCAAGCGATTAAGGATGAAAGAAGAAGAGAATTAGCCGGGGAAGGACACAGATGGTTCGACTTGGTAAGATGGGGTGATGCACCTGCAAAATTAGGATCAAGAGGATTTGTTGCAGGAAAGAGTGAGATTTTACCAATTCCTTTTAACGAATTAGTAAATACAGCAATAAAACAAAACCCTGGTTACTAACATATGAAGTTTCACAATTTATATAGTTTCTTTTTAAAAAGTACTACACTGCTGTTTGGCGGTGTGGTACTTTTGCCTTTAAGTTCTTGCAGATCTCATCTGGCAAGTAATGGAAATCAAGTTCAGATCTGGCTTACAAAAGGGGATGAAAGCGTAAGATTGCAGCAACAGACTCCGATTAGTTTTGTAAATAATTCCAACAACTTTCAAAATATTGACATTGATGATACGCAGAAGTTTCAATATATTGATGGTTTCGGATATACATTAACAGGAGGAAGTGTTGAGGTAATTAACCGACTTTCTCCTTCAAAAAGAAAAGCCTTATTGAATGAACTTTTTGGGAATGATAAAAATTCTATTTCTATAAGCTACTTAAGATTAAGCATTGGTGCCTCCGATTTGGATAGCCAGGTTTTCTCTTATGATGATTTACCGGAAGGGCAAACAGATCCTTCTCTTTCAAAATTCAGTTTAGCGAGAGATAAAGATTTGATTGCGATGTTAAAAGAGATTTTAGCAATCAATCCAAAAATTAAGATCATTTCAGCACCGTGGTCGGCTCCGGTTTGGATGAAAGACAACGGGAAATCAAAAGGAGGAAGTTTAAAACCTGAATTTTACGATGTATATGCAAAGTATTTCGTGAAGTACATTCAGGAAATGCAGAAAGAAGGAATTACCATTGATGCGGTTACGCCTCAAAATGAACCATTACATCCCGGAAACAATCCGAGTTTGTATATGCCTTCAGACCAACAGAAAGATTTCATTAAGAAAAGTTTAGGTCCGATTTTCAAATCAAATCATATTAAAACTAAAATTGTGGTGTATGATCACAATTGCAACAAGCCTGAATATGTTACCAATATCTTAAGTGATGCTGAAGCGTCTCAATATATAGACGGTTCAGCTTTCCATTTATACGAAGGTGAAATTTCAGCTTTAGGTACTGTTCATGCCGCTTTTCCAAATAAAAATTTGTATTTTACCGAGCAATGGACAGGCGCGAAGGGAACTTTTAATGAAGATTTAAATTGGCATACCAAAAACGTAATCATCGGTTCTATGAGAAACTGGAGTAAAATTGCTCTGGAGTGGAACGTAGCCAATGATACACAATATAAACCTCACACAGACGGAGGTTGTACAGAATGCAAAGGGGCAATTACCGTTTCAGACAGTGAAAACTTTACAAGAAACGTTGCCTATTACATCATTGCACATGCCTCAAAATTTATTCCTGCTGATTCAAGAAGGATAGCTTCTACACAAACCGACAATCTTGCTACTGCGGCTTTTATTACGCCTGCAGGAAAGAGAATTTTGGTTGTACAGAACGGAGCGAAAAATGAAGAAACATTTAATATAAAATATAACGGAAAAACAGCAACAGTTGCCCTTTCAGGAAATTCGGTTGCGACCTACGTTTTTTAAAAAAAGAACAGACATGAAGAAGAAATATCTTGTATTATTACTCGTAGCAATCGGTGTGGGTACTTCTGCACAGAAATCGATAGACCAAAGAGTTTCAGAGATCTTATCTAAAATGACTTTAGAAGAAAAAGTAGGTCAGTTGGTTCAATACAGCGGTTTTGAATATGCAACGGGGCCTCAAAACTCCAATTCTGCCAGTGTTTTAGATGAAATAAAAAAAGGTAAAGTAGGTTCTATGCTGAATGTCGCAGGAGCTGAGGAAACACGTTCTTTTCAAAAATTGGCACTACAGTCTAGGTTAAAAATTCCATTGTTGTTTGGTCAGGATGTTATTCACGGATACCGAACAACTTTCCCTATCAATCTAGGTCAGGCAGCAAGCTGGGATCTGGGTTTAATTGAAAAATCTGAAAGAATTGCCGCTATAGAAGCTTCGGCTTACGGTATTCACTGGACATTTGCTCCGATGGTTGATATTGCGAGAGACCCAAGATGGGGCAGAGTGATGGAAGGTTCCGGAGAAGATACGTATTTGGGAACGCAGATTGGATTGGCAAGAATCAAAGGTTTTCAGGGGAAAGGCTTAGGAAATCTTGATGCTATCATGGCTTGTGCAAAACATTTTGCGGCATACGGAGCAGCGGTTGGCGGAAGAGATTACAATTCCGTAGATATGAGTTTAAGACAACTTCATGAAACTTATTTACCACCTTTTAAGGCAGCTTCGGAAGCGGGAGTAGCTACATTTATGAATTCTTTTAATGATATTAATGGAATTCCGGCAACGGCTAACAAATACATTTTAAGAGATCTTTTAAAAGGAAAATGGAACTACCCAGGTTTTGTAGTTTCAGACTGGGGAAGTATCGGCGAAATGGTTCCTCACGGTTACGCAAAAGACAATAAAGAAGCGGCTGAAAAAGCAATTATTGCCGGAAGCGATATGGATATGGAAAGCCGTGCTTATATGGCTGAACTTCCAAAATTGGTTCAGGAAGGAAAGGTTGATCCAAAGTTGATTGATGATGCAGCAAGAAGAATTTTGGTTAAAAAGTTCGAAATGGGATTATTTGATGATCCTTACAGATTCAGCAACGAAAAAAGACAAAAAGAACAGGTAAACAATCAAGATAATAGAAAATTCGGAAGAGAATTTGGTTCAAAAAGTGTGGTATTGTTAAAAAATCAGACTCAGCTTTTACCTCTTTCAAAATCAACGAAAACGGTTGCGTTAATCGGACCTTTCGGAAAAGAAACAACGGCCAATCATGGTTTTTGGTCCGTTCCTTTTAAAGATGACAGCCAAAGAATTATTTCTCAGTTTGACGGAATTAAAAATCAATTAGATAAAAATTCAACCTTATTATATGCAAAAGGAGCTAATGCTGATGATCAGGACAGATCAATGTTTGCTGAAGCGGTAGAAACGGCAAAAAAAGCGGATGTTGTCATCATGACATTGGGTGAAGGCCACGCCATGAGCGGTGAGGCGAAAAGCAGAAGTAATCTTCATTTTTCAGGAGTTCAGGAAGATCTTTTAAAAGAAATTGCTAAAACCGGAAAACCGATTATTTTAATGATTAACGCAGGAAGACCTTTGGTTTTTGATTGGGCAGCAGATAACATTCCTACCATTGTCTACACTTGGTGGTTGGGAACGGAAGCTGGAAATTCTATTGCTGATGTTCTTTTCGGAACGGTAAACCCAGGTGGAAAATTACCAATGACATTTCCAAGAACAGAAGGACAGGTTCCTATTTATTATAATCACTACAACACGGGGAGACCTGCAAAAAATAATACAGACAGAAACTATGTTTCAGCTTACATCGATTTAGATAATGACCCGAAATTTCCATTTGGTTATGGGTTGAGTTATACTCAGTTTAAATACGCTGATATGAATCTAAGTTCAACAAATCTTACAGGAAATCAAACGCTAAACATCACTGTGAATGTTTCCAACACCGGAAATTATGATGGGGAAGAAGTGGTACAATTATACATCAGAGATCTATTCGGGAAAGTGGTGAGACCTGTGAAAGAATTGAAAAGCTTTCAAAAAGTATTCATCAAAAAAGGAGAAAGTAAAACGGTCAACTTTACGTTGACTCCGGAAAATTTGAAATTCTATGATGATGAATTAAATTATGACTGGGAAGCCGGAGAATTTGATATTATGGTAGGAACGAACTCTAAGGATGTTCAGACAAAAAGGATCAACTGGTCAAAATAAATATTAGTTTACAAAAACTGAGAGCGGGATAAAACCCGCTTTTGGTGGTAAAGGAAGGTGAGTTTTAAATCAACATAATCTTTGTCATTTTGAAAGAATCTAAATGATTTTAGCATGACAAACTTTGAAAATAAATTCGCGTTTGTCATTCAGAACGAAACAAAGTGTAGTGAAGAATCTACTTTAAATATAATAGAGATTCTTCCTTCGTCAGAATGACAAACTTTGAAAATAAATTAATTTAAATAAAATTTTGAAAATAAAATTCCAATATATCATCACCATTTTAGTCAGCGGAACTTTAGCTCTTTCTGTTTCAAATTGTGCTTCAAATAAGCCCGATTCCAAAAGAAAACTCATCTGGAATGATGAATTTAATGGAAAAGGTTTACCCGATGCCGCTAAATGGAATTATGATGTGGGAGGCGATGGATATGGAAATAATGAAGCTCAGTTTTATACCAAAGACCGTTTAGAAAATGCAAGAGTTGAAAACGGAAATTTAGTCATTGAAGCTAAGAAAGAAAATTGGGAAAAGAGCCAATATACGTCTGCAAGGCTTTTAACAAAGGGAAAGTTTTCCTTTCAATATGGAACGGTTGAGGTTCGTGCAAAACTTCCAAAAGGCAGAGGAACATGGCCAGCCCTTTGGATGATGAGCGAAAATATGAAGAAATGGCCGGATGATGGCGAACTGGATATTATGGAACATGTGGGTTATAATCAAGGCTATGTTCATGCTTCCGTTCATACGAAAAAGTACAATCATAAAATCGGAACGCAGAAAACCGATACGTTGATGGTGAAAGAGGTAAGCGAAAAATTTCATGTGTATAAAGTAGATTGGACCCCTGAAAAAATTGATGTTTATATTGATGATCAAAAGTTTTTCACGTATGAAAATAAAGAAAAAACCTATGAAGCATGGCCTTTTGATCAGCCGTATTTTATCATTTTAAATCTGGCAGTCGGTGGTTTTTGGGGTGGAAAAGAAGGAATTGATGATTCTGTCTTTCCTCAGAAATATTACATCGATTATGTAAGAGTTTATCAAAATAAATAATGAAGGGAGAGTGGTTTTCTCTCCATAAAATAGAAAGAAATTATGAAGAAACTAGTAGTAAGTTGTTTTTTAGTAGGGGCTTTTTTTAATGCAAATGCTCAGAATTACTGGAAAAAGAATGCAGGAAAAACAGCGAAAGTAATTTTCACCAATGCTAAGACCAATGAAAAAATGGTGGATAAAGGAATGGTGAAATTCGAAAAAATGGATCAACCCAAAGAAACAGATGCCTGTGTTTTTGTAGATCCTGATTTTAAATACCAAAAACTGATCGGAATCGGAGGTGCTATTACCGATGCGTCGGCTGAAACTTTTTATAAAATGCCAAAAAATAAGCAGAAAGAAATTCTTGACGCCTATTATGGAAAAAATGGATTGGGATATACGGTTGTTCGTACGAATATGAACTCTTGTGATTTCTCAAGCGATTCTTATACGTATGTAACGGAAAATGATCAATCATTAAAATCATTCAATGTTGCGCACGACGAAAAGTATAAAATTCCAATGATTAAAGCAGCTCAAAATGCTATTGGAAAAGATTTTACCTTCTATTTTTCTCCTTGGAGCCCACCGGCTTGGATGAAATCTAATAAAAGTATGTTGAAAGGAGGTAGATTGGAAAATGCGTTCTATCAAACTTGGGCAGATTATTACGTGAAATTCATTAAAGAATACGAAAAAAGAGGAATTAATGTTTGGGGGCTGACCGTTCAAAACGAACCAATGGCAACCCAGAGCTGGGAATCTTGTATTTATACGGCTGAAGAAGAAGGAGAGTTCCTGAAAAATAATTTAGGCCCAACCCTTTGGAAAAACGGATTCAAAGACAAAAAAGTAATGATCTGGGATCATAATAGAGACTTGATTTACCAAAGAGCAACCACAACATTAAGTGATCCTGAGACTTCAAAATATGCAGCAGGAATCGGGTACCACTGGTATGAAACATGGAATAACAAAACACAGCTTTTTGATAATTTAATTGAAACGCAAAGAGCTTTTCCGGATAAGTTTTTAGCGTTTACGGAAGGGTGCAAAGAGCAATTTGATCTATCTAAAATCTACGATGTAAGCCTAGGTGAACTGTACGGGAAAAACATGATCAACGATTTCAACAAAGGAACCGCTTTATGGACAGACTGGAATGTTCTTCTAGACGAAACGGGTGGACCAAACCATGTTGGGAATTTCTGTTTTGCACCAATCATTGCAGATACAAAAACTGGGGAAGTTCATTATACGTATGAATACTATTATGTAGGTCACGTTTCGAAATTCATTAAGCCCAATGCGCAAAGAATCGGAAGTTCATCAAACAGAGCTGCTTTAACATCGACCACTTTTATGAATGAAAATGGACAGTTAGTTACCGTTATCATGAACGACTCAGACAACGATATTGATACCAATCTGTGGATCGAAGGAATGTCTGCGAAGCTTTCTGCACCGGCACACTCAATACAAACCGTAATTTTATAAACTTCATATTAATATTTTTTATTAGAATCGGCGGGCTCATTTGAGCCCGCCGATTTGTTTTTGACCATTTCATTTCCAACCCACTTCAATAAAAAAGCATCTCTTATATAATACGACAAGTTCTGTCGCATTGAGGGGTTAGCTTTGCATAATAAAGAAAATGGGGTAATAATTTTCAAGTTAATTATTTTTAACAAGCCTCAGTTAGGTGAATTAAAATGATTATTTTTGCATCGCTTAAAAACTAACAATCAAAGAAAACGATATATGAGAAAATTCTATATTGGTGCATTTTTTATGTGTACTATTGGGCAAATTTCGGCCCAGGAAGTGGTTTGGCAAAAAGACATTAAATCCAATACTCAGGATTTTCTAAGTCAGGTCACCACAACCATCGATGGACAGTATTTAATTACCGGAAGCTCCATCCAATCTAAAAAACTTTCTACGGACAATAAACAGAACAACGGTTACGATTTTCACTTAGTTAAGCTAAATCAGCAAGGCGAAGAAGTTTGGGAAAAGTATTTCGTCGGAAACAATCATGATTTCCTTTCAGCAACGGTTGCTACTCAGGAAGGAGGTTTTCTTCTTGCAGGAACTTCTTACTCGGGAAAAGGTCTGGACAAAAAAGACGATTCTAAAGGAGGATCTGATATTTGGTTGATCAGGTTAAATGAATTTGGAGACGAATTATGGCAAAAAACATTTGGCAGTTCAGCAGATGAAGAAGCTAGAGCTGTGATACAAACAACCGATTTAGGATTTTTTGTGGCTGGGAATGTTCAAAATTCCGCAAAAGGGTATGGATCAAAAGATATTTTGATCATCAAACTGGATAAAAACGGAAAAGAACTCTCACAATCTATTTTAGGTGGAAAAGGATTAGATGAAGTAGAGAAAATGATTCCAACACGTGACGGAGGTGCTTTGCTTGGGATTTACTCCAGAAGCACGATTGGTGGATCAAAAAAGACTGAAAACTTTGGCGAAGGTGATTATTGGATTGTCAAACTTAACAAGGACGGAAAAGTCGAGTGGGAAAAGAACATTGGAGGAAAAGGAGATGATCATTTGAGAACATTAGCTTTAACATCAACAGGATTTTTAATTGGAGGTGAATCGAGATCTGAAAGATCAGGAAATAAAACCGTTGGTATTGAAGAAGGTACGGATTTGTGGTTGATTTCTCTGAATGAAAAAGGAGATGAGATCTGGCAAAAGTCTTACAACTTCAAAAACAGAGATGTATTAATGGGAATGAGTGTTTTACATGGTTCGGATGATAAAACTTCAAAAGGTATTTTACTAGGTGGTTACACGCAAGCTGAGGGCAGAATACAAACCGATGACGAGACATTTTGGATGCTGTATTTAGATCAGAATGGAAATGAGCAGTGGAGAAAACATGTAAAAGGCGAATCCAGTAAAAGAGAAGAAAGGTTATCTGATATTAAGCTTAACAGAGATGGCTCCATCATTTTAGCAGGAACCAGTGCTGAAGAATTGGGAAAAGAAAACTGGAAAATTGTTAAGCTTGGAGACAAACAAATTGACCAATTAATTGTAAAACAAGATATCAAGATCTATCCAAATCCTGTATCAGATTATGCGTATGTGGAAATTGGTTTTGATTTCAAGGAAGCTGATATTATTTTGTATGATATGATTGGAAGACAATTGCAAAGTCTAAAAACGAAGAATAAAGTAACGAAGATGAATACGCAGGCTTTGATTCAGGGAGCTTATCTGATTACCATAAAAACTGATACAGGCAAAGCTGCCAATGCTAAACTGATTAAGAAATAAACGGAGATGAAAAAGATAATACTATTATTATTGCTTGGTACATTCTACCAAGCACAGCTTACTGTTGGTGAACAAGTTAAATCGGTTGTTCCTTTACCTGCAAGTGCAGAGTCCTACAGCCTTTCAAAAGTTGAAGCTATTCCTATGGATTATTTTAGAGGAAAAGCGAATATGAATATTCCGATTTATACCATCAATATAAATGGAATCAACATACCCATTTCTCTTTCTTATAATACGGGAGGGATCAAATTAAATGAAGTAGCCACTACAGTAGGATTGGGATGGTCACTTAATATTCCCGGGACGATTTCTCAAAATGTTGTAGGCTTAGATGACCTGGAAGTTCCTTTTTTTTCTAAAAATATAAACGAATATGCAGCTTATACCGGGAATATTAGTATAAATTCCAGTAATGAGGAGCGGGCTAAAATCGAAAGTTTATACAATAACCATTATGATACCCAAAAAGATATTTTTGATTACAACTTGCCAACTGCATCAGGTTCTTTTTTAATGAAAGATAATAATCAGACTTTTCTAATTCCCGATGATGATGTTCTGATCACAAGAAACAATAATAGGTTTTATATAAAAGATACCCAGGGGGCCGAATACTGGATGTCTCCAAGAAACGGGATTACCCCTGAGAGTATGGGTGGTCCTAGCGTGTTGCATAAAACATTATATAATCTTGATGAGCTCAAGATTAATAATAAATCGGTTCTGTTTTACTATAATAAGAGCCATGGTTATGATGAAAGAAATATTAACCAGGTTGCTAATTTTAAAGTAAGTACCCAGCCCAGTGGAAGTTGGGAAGTATTGATTCCTCTTCCTAAATATGAAAAAACGGAGACATCCACTTTCTTTACGGAATCTCTGATCAGTAAAATCAGTTTTGATAATGGGGAAGTTAATTTTTTATATTCCAATGATGCTAATTCTGCGTTTTCTGATGGTTCATCATACAGGAAAGATCTAAGCAATGGTACCGGAATTGCCCTTCGTAGAATTATAGTGACCAATAAAGCCGGTATTACCGTCAAAGATGTCAGTCTCAATTATAGTTATTTTGAAACGGATAATACTGACAAAACTTATGAAGATTACCGGTTAAAACTTATGAGTGTTCGGGATAATCTACAAAACACAGATTATTCATTTGAATACAACGAAAAGTATAAAATTCCTAAACGAAGCAGCAGTAATGATGACTACTGGGGGTATATCAATGATATTTATAATGGAGAAACAGCGAATATACCAAGCAAAGTTTTTGATTATAATATACCTTCAGAAGAATTTAATACTATTGCCAAAAGAAACAGGGAATCTAATGAAGAATATGCTGTTTTAGGGAGTTTGAAATCTATAAAATATCCTACCGGGGCAAAGAAAAATTTTTACTATGAGCTTCCCTATAACACGGTAAAGGAATTTATAGGATATAACCAAGGAGCTTTACCAATAGGAGCAATTAGTACAAAAGTCTCGGAAGATGAATTTGATGGAACACTAACATTCCCTGTTACAGAAGCGCATATACAGCAAATACAAGACTTAGGGATTGATGCAGAACTTGATAAAATTCAAATAACTTTTGCCAATACCTGTAAGAATGCAAATAACACTGGAAACGGACAGACTATAGCTGAAACCCAATGCACGGGGACTGCAATATATGGATCCAGATTTTTCACTCATTGGCGTCCGCAAACTGTTGATTGGCCAATAACAACAAACAGAAATCTGGAATTGAACCTGTATAAAATGGGATCATGTAAATGCAGCCTCTCGGGAAGTATGAGGTATAAATATCCCTCATATACAGGGGCTATGAAAAAATATGGAGCACTCCGTATCCGAAAAATTGAAGATGTTGATGCCAATAATGTTTCCAATGTATACCAATATGCATATGGAAAATATGAAAACGAAGTTTTTGTTCCTGATTTTAAACTGAATCAGAAATATAATTTTTCATCTATTATCAAAAGACAGCTAAGAGAATTTACTGATGACGGGCATCTTACTCAGGATGGTTATAGTTTTGAAAAATATTACCGTATCCATAATTCCAGCCAGGCTAATACCAGCTATGGAAGTTCGGATGTAATAAACTACCCTTCTGTAGTAGAAATTACAGATAAAGGCAAAATTATCAGGGAATATGAAACTTCCAGCGGTTCAAATTATTTCTATAATAAATGGAAAGGCGGAAAACTGAAAAGGGAAATTTATTTAAACAAAGTCAATGATACTTTAAGAATAATAAAAAATACCTATCAGTATAATACCCTAAAAAATGGTTTATCAGAATTTACCACCAATATCCCGAAAGTAGCCGCTTTTTCTACGGACTTTACGATTACAACAGGTGTTATGCCTGTTTTAGACATGCCTGTGGAAATTTATAATGTAGAATATAAGATGTACATGATTGAATCTGCAAAAGTACAAAATGACACTACTGAAAATACAGAATACTTTAACGGTAAAAAGATCACTTCCAAAACAAAGTATGAATATTATGATACGGATATAAACAAACCGATTAACTTAAAAAATATAAAAAGTATTTTCCCTTCCGGAGAAATTCAGCAGACAGATTACAATTATGCCCACGAAAAAGGCAATCAATTAATGATTAGTAAAAACATGATCGGCATCCCATTAGAGACAACTTCAACCCAAACGATTGGTTCCAAAACCAAAACCTTATCAAAAGGTGAAACTATTTATCCGTTAACTCAAAGCGAAGCTGATACAAAAACATCAGGATTGGTAATGCCTATCTCTGTATTATCTTATGATATTCAAAATAACACTCCATCAACAGAAGTAACTTATAAAAAGTATGACAGCAAAGGTAGTTTACAACAGTATACCACAAAAGACGGGATTTCTGTAGCAATTATCTGGGGTTACAACAATACTCAGCCTATTGCAAAAGTTGAAGGGGCAACGTATTCTCAGGTAGAAAGTTTTGTATCAGCGATTTCCACTGCTTCCGATACCGATGCTTTAGCGGGAAGAAACAACGATGAAACTGCATTTTTATCTGTTTTAAAAACATTCAAAGATAATTTGCAACATTATCAGGTTACTACGTACACTTACGATCCGTTGATTGGAGTAAGAAGTATTACCCCACCATCAGGAATCAGAGAGGTTTATCTTTATGATACCGCCAACAGATTGAAAGAAATAAAACAAGAGATGAAGAATGCCAACGGTAGCTTAGAGTATAAGATCCTTAAAGAATTCAACTACAATTATAAAAACTAATACATGATAAAAAAGATACTCTTCTTTGTACTACTTAGCGTCTTTTACAAAGGACAATTAAGTCTTGGGGAGCAGCCCAAGCAATTGGTACCATTTCCTACAAGTCCGGAAACTTACAGTCTATCAAAGGTTGAAAAACTCCCGATGGATTATTTCAGAGGGAAAGCCAACATTAGTATTCCTATTTATACCATTAGTGTAGGAGGAATAAATATTCCTATTTCTTTATCCTATAATACGGGAGGAATTAAGCTTAATGAGGTTTCAAGTATTGTCGGATTAGGCTGGGCCTTAAATATTCCCGGAAATATTTCTCAGAATATGCAGGGATTAGATGATCTTACATCTCAGTTTTTCTCTAAAAATATAAATGATTACGGAGTTTACAACGGGGGATTTAATGAATTACCTATTAATAACCAGATGCGTGCTAATCTGGCCAGTTTGTATGATAATCTTTATGATACAAAAAAAGATATTTTTGATTATAATTTTCCTACTGCATCGGGGGCTTTTATTTTAAAAGACAATAATCAGACTTTTCTGATTCCCAATGATGATGTTATCATTACCCGAACAGGTAATAAGTTCTATGTGAAAGATACACAAGGTACTGAATATTGGGTATCTCCAAGAAATACTACGGAATCAATGTATATTGGTGGTTCTTCTTCTCATGTATCTCTTTATAATTTAGACAGTCTTAAAGTGAACAATAATATAGCTAGATTTTCTTACCATAAATCTAATATGTATACGGAAAGAAATATCAATCAGGTGGCAAATTTTAAAATAACTCCTAACCTGAGTCAGAATTTCGAACATTTAGTTCCTCTTCCTAAATATGAAAAAACGGAATCAACTAGTGGTTTTTCAGAATCTTTGATCCGAAAAATTCAGTTTGATGGTGGTGAAGTTACTTTTTTATATTCTGATGATGCCAATAATGCATTCTCTGATGGGTTAACTTATAGAAAAGATCTGAACAATAACAATACAGGAATTTGCGCTGCGCAGAGTCATTGTAATAAACAAAGCAGGAAAGACAATAAAAGATATAAGTCTTAATTACAGTTATTTTGAAAGTAACAGAGCCAATAAAACCTACGAAGATTACAGACTTAAGTTAACTAATGTACACGATAATCTTCAAAATTCAGATTACAGATTTGAATATAATGAGCAACTGAATCTTCCTAAAAGGAATTCAAGCAATGACGATTATTGGGGATACATAAATGCTACTTATAATAATGAAGTTTCTAATATTCCTAATAATATTCCTGCGTCATATGGGATTCCATTAGACGTATTAAATGCTGTTCAGAAAAGAGACAGAGAGCCGAATGAGACATATGCTATTTTAGGCAGTTTAAAATCAATTCAATATCCGACCGGAGCAAAGAAAAATTTTGAATATGAACTTCCTTACAATACCGAAAGAGAATCTTCAGGGTATGCTTGGGGATATGTGGAAATTGGTAGTATTGTAGATGAATCTAATGATGACTTTTCTGAATTAAAGTCATTTCCAATTACCTCTGCTCATATGCAGCAAATAGTAGACTTGGGTATTGATGCAGCTCCTGAAAAACTTGAACTGAATTTCAGTCACTCATGTGATAATGGTGATAATCCGGGACCTGGTCAAGTTATAGACCCGGAAGATGTAACCAGTTGTACAGGAACTGCCAGAAATGGACAAAAATATTTTTCAGACTGGCGTCCAAAAACGGTAGATTGGAATATTTCAATGGGTTCCCCTTTACAATTATCAATTTATAAAATAGGGGCATGTAGATGTAATATCTATGGAGCTATAAGATACAAATATCCTACTTACACAGATCATACAAGAAAATATGGAGGTCTTCGTCTTCGAAAGATGGAAGATGTAAATGAAAATAACATTTCAAATGTATATGAATATGCATACGGAAAATACGAAAACGGAACATTTATTCCTGATTTTAGACTGAACCAACCCTATAACTTTTCTTCATTTATTAAAAGATATGTAAGACAATTTACAGGCGATGTAGGCGGAGGCTCTGGAGCAGGTACAGGTAACGGAGAACAGGTTCAGATAGGATCAACTTTTGAGAGGTATTACCGTATTCATAATTCCAGTCAGGCTAACAACAGTTACGGAAGTTCTGATATTATGACCTATCCTTCTGTGGTAGAAATAACAGGCAAAGGGAAAATTATTCGAGAATTTGAAGAATATACATCTTCCAATTATGTGTATAATAAATGGAAAGCCGGAAACCTGAAAAGAGAGATTTATCTGAATCAAAATAACGATACCTTAAGGGTTGTGAATAATACCTATAAGCTCAACACCTTAAAAAACAGTTTATCCGAGTTTACCACTAGTCTACCTGAAGTAGTGGCTTTTTCTACGGATTTTGATATTATAAAAGTAATGGAAACTATTTTGCAAACCCCTGTAGATACTTATTTTGTTGAGCATCGTATGGATCTTATAGAATCGGCAAAAGTTGAAAAAGACAAGTCTGAAACCACAGAATACTTTAACGGTAAAAAGATCACTTCCAAAACAAAGTATGAATATTATGATACCGATATAAACAAGCCGATTAACTTAAAAAATACAAAAAGTGTTTTCCCTTCCGGAGAAATTCAGCAGACAGATTATAGTTATGCCCACGAAAAAGGCAACCAGCTTATGATCAATAAAAATATGATCGGGATTCCATTAGAAACCATCTCAACCCAAACAATAGGTGTTACTACTCAAACGTTAGCAAAAACTGAAACGGTTTATCCTAAAACAGTTGCTGAAATAATCAATAATGATGCTCGTTTAGTGCTTCCATTGTCAATAAAATCTTATGATCTGTCTCATATCGATAACAATCCGTCTACCGAAGTTACCCATGATCAATACGATTCGAAAGGAAACTTACAGCAATACACCACAAAAGATGGAATTCCTGTCTCTATTGTTTGGGGGTATAACAATACTCAGCCTATTGCAAAAATAGAAGGAGCAGCCTATGCCCAAGTATCAAGTTTGATTTCAGGAATTGTTACCGCTTCAGATACGGACGGTCAACTGGGGACAGAAGCTTCGGAGCAGGCTTTAATTACAGCATTAAATTCTTTCAGAAATAACACCGCTTTATCGTTATACCAAACGAGTACCTATACTTACGATCCATTGATCGGAGTAAAAAGTATCACTTCTCCCTCAGGAATCAGAGAAGTGTATATTTATGATACCGCCAACAGATTGAAAGAGATAAAGCAAGAGATGAAGAATACCAATGGTAGCTTAGAGTACAAAATCCTTAAAGAATTCAACTACAATTATAAAAACTAACACTGATGAAAAAGATAATTATACCCATTGGAGCTTTGCTGATCACAAGTTTAGTCCATGCACAGAATTTACCTACCACGGAAAATTATGTACAAACCCGAACCTATCTTGAACCGGTAGCCACAAGCAGTTCAACAGCAAAACAAATCCATACTGTTCAGTATTTCGACGGGCTTGGAAGACCAAAACAGGTGGTAAACGTAAAAGCATCACCACAAGGAAGAGATGTGGTCACTCATATTGAATATGATGTTTTCGGACGGCAAACCAGAGATTATCTTCCCGTTCCTCAGGGAGGAACGATGAACGGAGAGATGGTCCCAACGCCATTGGCTAATGCAGGAAATACTCCTTTAGGAAACGAGAAGATTTATGCAGAAAAAGTATTAGAAAGCTCTCCATTTGATCGCGTTCAACAGCAAATACAGGTGGGAACAGATTGGAGCAATAAGCCTGTGACATTTGATTATGATGCTGTTGTAACAGCAGACGGAGTGAGAAAATTTACCACCAATACAATTTGGGAAAATAATGCTTCCAGATCGACTATTGAAAATGGAGGAACCTATGGCACAGGTCAACTCTATAAAACTACTGTAACTGATGAGGACGGAAATAAAACGATTGAGTTTAAAAACGGACAGGGACAAATTCTATTAGTCCGAAAAGTATTAAGCCCCTCTGATAATGTCGATACCTATTATGTTTACAATGAATACGGGCAGCTGGCATGGGTTGTACCACCGTTACTTTCCAAGTTGTCTGGTTGGGGACTTGAAGAACAGAATGCTTTGGCTTATGAATACCGATATGACGGCAGAAACCGTTTAGTAGAAAAAAGGCTTCCTGGCAAAGGTTGGGAATATATGGTGTATGATAAAGCAGACAGGCTTGTTCTTACTCAAGATACGGTTATGAAATTACAAAGTAAGTGGTTGATGACTAAATATGATAAGTTTGGAAGAGCTGCTTACACTGCAATAATTTCAGGAGGAGAAAGAGCAAATATGCAATCTCAGGCTGGAGGTAATATAATTATCGAGAGCAGGGACAGCTCAGGCTTTACGCTTAATGGGATGCAGATACAATATACCAATAATCACTTTAATGTTCTTGAAAAAGTGTTAACTGTGAATTATTATGATACCTATCCATCATATAATTTCAATCCTTCTTTTCCTCTTACTATTTTAGGAGAGCCCATTTTGAATAATGTACCTGATACAGAAGGAAAAAGTACCAAAAGCTTATCTGTCATGAGTTTGGTTAAAAACATTGAAGATGATAACTGGACAAAGAATTACTCGTATTATGATACTCGAGGAAGAGCAATAGGATCCTATTCTGTAAATCATTTGGGAGGGCGTACGAAAGTAGATTCTAAATTAGATTTCGCAGGAGCTGTTCAACAAACTGTAACCTTCCATAAAAGACTGGACACTAATGCTGACAGAATAATAACTGAAAACTTCACCTATGATCATCAAAATAGATTAGTTACCCATACCCATCAGGTAGACAATAATCCAATTGAAATTCTGGCTCAAAATAAATACAATGAACTTTCTCAGCTAGAATCTAAAAAAGTCGGAGGGATAATAGCAAACTCTCCACTTCAGCAGATTGATTATCAATATAACATCCGAGGCTGGATGACTAAGATCAATGATCCCGTTAATCTTAATGGAAAATTGTTTGGATATGAGATAAAATATATAAACCCAACCAATACATCACTTTCAACAGGCAAATACAATGGAAATATTGCAGAAGTAAATTGGAATGCCTCCAAAGATGGGATATTAAAAAGATATTCCTATCAATATGATGCTTTAAACAGACTCAAAAAAGGAATTTATTCTGAACCCAATGCATCGATTCCTGAGAATAACTATTACAATGAGACCATAAATTATGACAGCAACGGAAACATAACTTCATTACAAAGAAACAGGAAACTGGATAATTTTGGAGTGCAGTTAATGGATGATCTTACGTACACCTACACCGGAAACAGTCTTAATACAGTAACTGATTCTTCATCTAATTATTTTGGGTACCCTGATACATCGGGTAATTTGATTCAGTATGATGTAAATGGAAATATGACAGATCATGTTGATAAAGGTATTCTAGATATAAAATACAATCACTTGAATCTTCCGGATTATATTAAATTTGATCAATATGTAGTACGTGAAGATCCATTTGGGTTTGGGCAGGTAACAAAGTATAAAAATACAAGTTATATCTATCGGGCAGATGGAGTGAAACTAAGAAAGGTTCACAATTATTTCTCCGGTCGTACCCAAACAGATGCATCTACAGTAACAGAATATTTTGATGGTTTTCAATACAGTAATGATAGTGGGATAATAGGAGTTCCTTCAGTTCCGCAAGGTTTACAATTCGTACCTACCTCAGAAGGATATTTTGATTTTGCACAAAATAAGTATATTTACCAGTATAAAGATCAGGTAGGAAACATTAGATTAGCTTATTATAAAAATGCTTCAGGAAATCCTGTAATAGACAGAGCAACGGATTTTTATCCGTTTGGTTTAGAGTTTGGTGGCGGTGGTAGTAACAGCGGTAGCACATCGCCTAATTATAATTATGGTTTCCAAGAGCAGGAAAAACAACAGGACACAGGATGGAGTTCTTTTAAATGGAGAAATTATGATTCTACAATGGGAAGGTTTTTTAATGTGGATCCTTTGAGTGAGAAATATAATACTTGGTCTACTTATGCATTTAGTGGGAATAGGATTATTGATGCAAGGGAATTAGAAGGATTGGAACCTAAAATCGTGAATGAGACTAAAGATAAAATGAATGTGAATTATTATGTAAATGTAACAGCTAAAAGTAGTATGAGTTCACAAGATGTGAAAGACCATTTAAGTTCAGTTTCTGCGATATTGTCTCAAAATTCTGGTTTGCAAATTAATATGATAAATAATCCTAAGGCAACTTTTGGACTTGATATGACAAAATCATATCAATCCAAAAAAGTAACAATTGATAAGAATGGTAATGTTACAACAGAAATAGTGCTTGGAGAGGCAAGAGTAGGTGATCCCGTAGGGCAAACCATTACTTCAGATGGAACACCAAAGGTAACAGCTCATGAAATAGCACATGGTTTAGGGGTAGACCATATATGGGAAGATCCAACTGTGTCTAATACTTCGGAAAATAAAAATAACTTGCAGAATTCTGATGGGAATTCGGAAAAGTCTATGAGAAATAATTCAGGAACTGATATTTTACCACAACAAGTAGATAGAATGAAAAAAACTATTGAATTAGTACAACCCAAAATCAATATAGATGAAATTAGCCAATAAACATTGTTTAGAATTATTTTTCAGCTTTGTAATATTATTATTTCTTTATAACTGTAGAAGCTCTTCTGCAAAATTTTATTATGATGATAGAATCGTAAAAACTGATTATGAGAAAAAAGCCGAAGAGATTTATCTAAATGATATTCCAAAAGAATATCAAAAAACAGATAAAGATGTATTATTAATTTTTAGTGGTTCTGCTTTTAAAGGAAAAACGATAGTTATTAACAATAGAGATTCTATATCTTTTAAATCAGAAGCTGGAGAATCAGGATGCTATGGGACAACTTTTAGAAAGATAAATAAATCGGAAAATAAAATAAAATTATCAGTAGAGGGTAAAAAAGATATTATTATTCCTTTTATTCAAAAATATGACTATATAGATGTTGGAGATGCAACAAAAGCTAAATGGGGAGTAGGATATAGTAAAATACTTCCCAGCTATTTTTGTATGTAAAATGATTGTTCTTCTAATAAAGAAGACATTACAACTAAATTTATAAATAAGATAAGCCACTGCTTTTGTAGTGGTTTTATTTCAATTCATATTTAGGTCTAATTGGTTTTACCACAACAAGTAGATAGAATGAAAAAAACTATTGAATTAGTACAACCCAAAATTAATATAGATGAAATTACACAATAAACGATTTTTACATTTTTTCAGTTTTTTAACAGTCTTCTTATTTCTTTATAATTGTAAAAGTACTGTTGGGGAATTTTATTATAATGATAGGACAGAAAAAACGGAATATGAGAAAATGGATGAAGAAACTTATCTAAACGATGTGCCTAAACAATATCAAAAAACAGATAAAGATATTCTAGTAATATTCAATGGTGAAGCTTTTAAAGGAAAAAAGATAGTTATTAATAATAAAGATTCTATAACTTTTAAAACAGAACCAGGATCATCAGGTTGCTATGGAGCAACTTCAAGAAAAATAAATAAATCTTTAAAAAAAATAAAATTATCAGTTGAGGGTAAAAAGGATATTATTATTATTCCATTTATTGAAAAATATGATTATATAGAAATAGGGGATGCTTATGACAAGACAAAATGGGGTATCCAGTACAATAAAATTTTTCCAAGTTATTCTTGTATGTAAAACTATTGTTCTTCTAATAAAGATGACGTTACAACTAAATTTATAAATAAGATAGACCACTGCTTTTGTAGTGGTTTTATATCTTAAATAAAAATATTTACCAGTATAAAGATCAGGTAGGAAATGTCAGATCGGCTTTTATAAAAATGCTTCAGGAAATCCTGTAATAGACAGAGCAACGGATTTTTATCCGTTTGGTTTAGAGTTTGGTGGCGGTGGTAGTAACAGCGGTAGCACATCGCCTAATTATAATTATGGTTTCCAAGAGCAGGAAAAACAACAGGACACAGGCTGGAGTTCTTTTAAATGGAGAAATTATGATCCTGCAATGGGAAGATTTTTTAATGTGGATCCTTTGAGTGAGAAATATAATACTTGGTCTACTTATGCATTTAGTGGGAATAGGATTATTGATGCAAGGGAATTAGAAGGATTGGAACCTAAAATCGTGAATGAGACTAAAGATAAAATGAATGTGAATTATTATGTAAATGTAACAGCTAAAAGTGGGATGAGTTCACAAGATGTGAAAAATCATTTAAGCTCAGTTTCTGCGATATTGTCTCAAAATTCGGGTTTACAAATTAATATGATAAATAATCCTAAGGCAACTTTTGGACTTGATATGACAAAACCACATCAATCCATGAAAGTAATTACAGATAAAGAAGGCAATATTATAGGACAAAAATTTGTACTTGGTGAAGCAAAATTAGGTGATCCAGTAGGTCAGACTATCACTTCTGATGGAAGTATAAAAGTAACAGCTCATGAAATAGCACATGCTTTAGGGGTAGACCATATATGGGAGGATCCAACTGTGTCTAATACTCAGGGAAATAAGAATAATTTGCAGAATTCAGATGGTAATTCGGAAGCTTCTATGAGAAATAATTCAGGAACTGATATTTTACCACAACAAGTAGAGCAAATGAAAAAAACTATTGAATTAGTACAACCCAAAATTAATATAGATGAAATTACACAATAAAAAATTTTTACATTTTTTCAGTTTTTTAATAGTATACTTAGCTCTTTATAGCTGCAAAAGTACTGCTGTAGAATTTTATTATAATGATAAGACTGAAAAAACGCAATATGAGAAAATGGCAGAGGAGAGCTATTTTAGTACTGTTCCCAAAGGACAACAAAAAACAGATAAAGATGTATTAGTGATATTCAATGGGTCTGCTTTTAATGGTAAAACTATAATTATCAATAAAAAAGATTCATTATTATTTGATTTGCCACCAGATCCACCAGGATGTTATGGGATTTTATTTAAAAAAATTCCTAAGTCAACAAAAAAGATAAGATTATCAGTTGAAGGAAAAAAAGATGTTTTCATTCCTATTATTAGCAAGTATGATTATATAGACATTGGTGATGCAACAAAAACTAAATGGGGAGTTAACTATAGTAAAAATTTCCCAAGTTATTTTTGTATGTAAAACTATTGTTCTTCTAATAAAGAAGACGTTACAACTAAATTTATAAATAAGATAAGCCACTGCTTTTGTAGTGGTTTTATTTCAATTCATATTTAGGTCTAATTGGTTTTACCACAACAAGTAGATAGAATGGAAAAAACTATTGAATTAGTACAACCCAAAATCAATATAGATGAAATTAGCCAATAAACGATTTTTACATTTTTTCAGTTTTTTAACAGTCTTCTTATTTCTTTATAATTGTAAAAGTACTGTTGGGGAATTTTATTATAATGATAGGACAGAAAAAACGGAATATGAGAAAATGGATGAAGAAACTTATCTAAACGATGTGCCTAAACAATATCAAAAAACAGATAAAGATATTCTAGTAATATTCAATGGTGAAGCTTTTAAAGGAAAAAAGATAGTTATTAACAATAAAGATTCTATAACTTTTAAAATAGAACCAGGATCATCAGGTTGCTATGGAGCAACTTCAAGAAAAATAAATAAATCTCTAAAAAAAATAAAATTATCAGTTGAGGGTAAAAAGGATATTATTATTCCATTTATTGAAAAATATGATTATATAGAAATAGGGGATGCTTATGACAAGACAAAATGGGGTATCCAGTACAATAAAATTTTTCCAAGTTATTCTTGTATGTAAAACTATTGTTCTTCTAATAAAGATGACGTTACAACTAAATTTATAAATAAGATAGACCACTGCTTTCGTAGTGGTTTTATATCTTAAATAAAAATATTTACCAGTATAAAGATCAGGTGGGAAATATCAGATTAGCTTTTTATAAAAACACTTCAGGAAATCCTGCAATAGACAGAACAACGGATTTTTATCCGTTTGGTTTAGAGTTTGGCGGCGGTGGTAGTAATAGCGGTAGCACATCCCCTAATTATAGTTATGGTTTCCAAGAGCAGGAAAAGTAACAAGACACAGGGTGGAGTTCTTTTAAATGGAGAAATTATGATTCTACAATGGGTAGTTTTTTTAATATTGATCCTTTGAGTGAGAAATATGCTTATCAATCGCATTATAATTTTTCGGAGGATTGTGTTATAAATTCTAGAGAGCTTGAAGGTTTAGAAAAAGTGTTTTTTCAAAATGTTTTATTTAAAGACGAAAGATTTCAAAAAGCTTATCAGGCAGAAAGACAGACTACTGGTGGAAAAGAATTTTCAAATACATTAAGTTCACAAAATAAAATCAACGTTCTTTATACTAATTTTTCCAATACTAATGCAACAGGTATTGCACCATTAATAAATAATAAGAAAGAATTTTCTGATATTTCTAAAGATTTTAAGATTGGTGTAAGTGCAAAAGAATATGATAAAATTTCAGAAAATGGCTCAAAAAAAATACAGCTTATCGGAGTGAGTTTTGGGGATAAAAAAACACCTGCTTTTGATGTTGCAGCAACTCTAAACCATGAAGAAGTAGCACATAGTACAGAAGTAATAAAAAAGAATGAAGAGCAGTCTAATGCTTCAGGACATAAAAGTTATTATGGTGAATACAGAGAAACATCTCCCGAGGATAAAGCTGTTTTGACAGATAAAAAATATGAGGGCACAAAAGCAAATATCAATCTAAAAGAATTGGAACAGATTCTTGAAAAACCTGAAAAATGAAAACAATAAAAGTAAATACAATAATTCTATGTACTCTTTGGTTATTTTTTTTAAATTGTGAAAAAAAACAAGATATAATAGATGATTCTTTTTCTAACAAATATAAAACCAACAAGACAAGCCTTGTAATTAATTCCAATAACAAGAATAATGAGACTTATATGACTGGAATATTCAAATATTTTTCAAATAATTATTCTATTAACCATCAATTATATATTAAAGATAGTGTATATTATTATGATAAAAATAAAATATTATTTGACTTTAGTTCTAATAAAAAATCCGGTTCCTTTGATCTAAATGACTCATTGAATCTAAAAACTTTATTTTTTAGTGATATAATTTCAGATGAAAATAAATTTAGATTGTTTAAAATTGATAATGTAGGTAATTATTACACATTAAATTTAGCAAAAGTTTATATTGCAAATTATAAGTATGGTATAGTTGGTGAATTTATAGTTACAAAAGAAAATAATGAATGGTTGATAACAAATATTATTGGCTATTTTCCTAATAATAATTTATTTCTGTCCAAATTTAAGAAAGCTAAATTAGAATAATGCGATATAACCCATGATCCTATGATGGAAAGAGTTACTAGGGTTAGGAAAGGAAACAAAGGCTCAAAAAGACATGATTTATGTTCCCCTAAGCTGGGGCGAACGTCTTGCTCGTATCCAATTGGAAATTTATAAAAAAACCTTGCAAAATGCGAGGTTTTTGTGTTGTATAGTGCGGTATAATTTTTAGCAAAAAAGTCTTTAAACTTTTTGTTGGTAAGCTTTTTTTCTACGAATCGGAAAATGGTATTCTATCACTCTTATTTATTCAAACTCTATGGTCTCTAGATTGATATTAGACTAAATTACCAACTAAGAAGGTTACAGAAAATTCTTATATTTACCAGTATAGAGATCACTTAGGAAGTACAAGGGTGAATTTTGCTAAAAATGAAGGAGGAAATCTTGAGGTCCTCGATATAAATAATTACTATGCGTTCGGAATGAATCATATTGGCGGGATAAAAAGCTTATTGGGAGAATACCAGAATTATAAGTACAACGGCAAGGAATTGCAGGAAACGGGTATGTATGATTATGGTGCAAGAATGTATATGCCGGACCTAGGACGTTGGGGAGTCGTAGATCCCCCCTGCTGGTGCGAGCGTCTCGCTCGTATCCCAAGGGAAAGTTATAATAAACCCACCGCAATTTGCGGTGGATTTTGTGTTTTAGAGTGCAGCAGAATTTTAAGTAAAAAAGTCTTTAGTACATGACAATAACTTGTGGTTTTTGTCATGTACTAAAAAATAAGTCTTTAAATTTTTTATTGGTAAGCATTTTTTCCACGAGTCTGAAAATGGTATTCTATCACTCTTATTTATTCAAACTCTATCGTCTCTAGGTTAGTATTAGACTGAATACCCAACTCAGAATTACGGAAAATCGTTATATTTACCAGTATAGAGATCACTTAGGAAATGCAAGAGTGAATTTTGCAAAGAATGAAGGAGGAAATCTTGAGGTCCTCGATACAAATAATTACTATGCATTTGGAATGAATCATATTGGCGGTATAAAAAGCTTATTGGGAGAATACCAAAATTATAAGTACAACGGCAAGGAATTGCAGGAAACGGGTATGTATGATTATGGGGCTAGAATGTATATGGCAGATATTGCAAGGTGGGGAGTCGTGGATGAACTTGCTGAAAAATCAAGAAGATTTTCTACTTATACTTACGCTTTAGACAATCCGATCATGTTTGTTGATCCGGATGGTAGAGAAGCTCAGGGATGTTGTGGCAATTTGTGGAATCTTGCCAAAACTTATTATTCTGGTATGTATCAAGGTGCAAAAGGTGCCGTAACAGAAACATATCACGGCGCTAAACAAATTGTTACTGATCCAGGGGGAACAGCTAAATCAATATATAATAATCCAGGAGGTATTTTGAAAGCAGGCATATCTAAATCTGTAGGTATGATGGCATCCGTAGCTGCTGCTCCTGCAATTGCAAGAGCTAGTCTACAATCAGGAGATGGAACGGTAGCAGGAAGAACTCTAGCTGAAGTGGGTATGATCGCGGGTACAGAAGGCGCGGGAAGCGCCCTAAGAGGGAGTTATATCAAAAGTAGGAGGTAGAGCGGCAAGAGTAGCTGGAAAAGCTTCTGAGGGCGTAAATTATTCTAAAATGCTTACTTCTACTAGTGAATTCGACCCTTCAAAAACTTTATTTAGAGGAACGACAGGCAAAGAAGCTGGAAGTAATTTTTTATTCCTAACTGATGCAGCAGCAGTGGCAGGAACCTATACTAATAATGGCGGGCAGGTTATGCAATATGATTTGAGTAATTCTGGATTGTATATGCTAGAAAAAACTGGAGAACTTGAATATAAAACTGGTTTACACATTGGCTCTAATACGACATCTACCGAATACTTATTCAAAGGGAAAAATTTAGTAAAAGCAGTTAATGGAGAAGCAAAACCACACAATCCTTAAAATCTAAGATTATGAGTAATAAAAATTTCTGTTGTGAAAAATTTGAATTTCGCTATAATGGTGAAAAGACAATGGGGCTAAATTTTCGAGTAGTAAAATATGGCGAAAAATTTCTTGAGAGAGAAGCTGAACTATATAATAAAAAAATAGAAAATATTTTTAATAAAGCGTATTTTGTTACGGATGGTTATAGTGGTCCTATTACTGATTTTAGTATAAAGAAAATGGTTATAAACTATTGTCCCTTTTGTGGACAGAAGCTCAGTGATTTTTATAAATCAGATGACTATTCTCAGGAAGTAATCGGATAATTAAACAGCTTTTGAGCAGATAAAAATAACCCACCGCAATTGTGGTGGGTTTTGTATTTATAGAGTATTGCAATATTTTCACGAATACGCTTTTCTTGTTTTACAATCACGGATGTAGGTAAGGGCAAAAAAAGATTAGATGTCCTTAATAAAACAATGGAATCCGTAACAAAAGGAGAGGGTAATATTTATAGAGTTGCTGCAAGCAAAGATATGAGCGCGGATGATAATGGATCTACAGTAGGAGGGAATAGTATTAGGATAGCAGATTCTAGAACTGACACTGAAATAGGAGCACATAAAGTTGGTCATAGTTTAGGGGCTGATCATAAATCAAGTGGAATTCTTACGTCTTCTGCAGGTGATCAAAACCGGTCAAATGATATTATCTCTTCAAATATTTCAGATGTTTTAGGTGGCTTTATCGGAAATTCATCTGATCCCAATAAAGCTAAAGAGACAAGTGGTGGATTAGGTAAAGCAACTATTCATCTTGAAAGCAATAATTTAAAAACAGATAAAGATTATAAAAAATTTAAAAATGGAAGCTTACAAGCAGCAGAGTAAATATTTATTAATTATTTTATTTTTGATTTTAAATAATAAAATTTTCTCACAATCAATAATAAATGACTCATATATAACTCAAGATACAATAGTCATTAAAAAGCCGATTATTGTCATTGTAAAAGGTTATGATGGTAAATTCATATTAAGTGAAGAATCTTTGAAAGAAACTGAAAATTTTCAAAAAGGAATTAATAATCAAAAAATTTTTTATATAATGATGATGGAATAGGTTTTATCAGCTCAATTGATAGAAAAAAAAATAATGTAAGCATTGGAGAATGTGGCTATATAAAAAGAGAGGAAAGAGGCAATTTGATAATATTAAAACTTCCTTTAGATATAAATAAATTCTATTTAGGCTTTGTCAAATTAAACTTTTATAATAAAAGAGTTATTACTTCAAATAATAAAAAAACATATTTGAAAGATGAAAATAATTTTAAACCTATACTATATCCTATATGTAAAGATTCTGAATAAAGTATTTTAGTATTCCCCAAGTATGTGCAAGCATCTCGCTCGTATCCCATTGGTAATTTATAATAAAAACCTCGTATTTTGCGAGGTTTTTGTGCTTTATAGTGCTGCAGAGTTTTCAGCAAAAAAATCTTTAAACTTTTTATTGGTCAGCATAGTCTTTACGATTTAAAAAAAGTAATTTTATTGCTGCTATATCAATATTAGGCAATCCAAGAATGAAACCTTTGTAACCATGAAAATAAAAGCTAAACAAAATTAAATGAAAATTATATTATTTGTATCCTTTATCCTGGTAATAAGCTGTTCATTTTATAAATTTCATGTTAGAAACATTGATCCTAGTAACACATATGAAATATTGAAAATCGATAGTACTAAAAATATGTATTTAATACAGATTAGAAACAGCAACATTCGGGAACTAGTCTTATCTGAAAAGAATTGTACATTAAAACTAAAGAATAAAATAATGGTCGGACAAAAATACCCCTTGAAAATTGATCCAATAGATGCGTATTTTAATGATGATGATTTTCAAAAGTTTGGATTTAATGTAGAAGATGTTGATGTAAAACCTCTCACAGAAGGTACTGTATATACAAGTGATAGTCTATGTGGGCTTTATATATCTGAATAAGCCCATGCTGATATCATTTTTGCATATAAACTGCAAAATAAAGAACGGGATAGCTTTTCGGAAATGAGATCAATCATTTTTTAATGGTATAAAAAATTAAAACCCCCAAAGCAAAACAACTCGCTTTGGGGGTTTAATATAATGTGAGTCAATAATCAATGAAGATTATTTACAAACCGATCAATATTTTATTCTTCAAGATCATATTTTTGAATAACCTTCTGAGAAACTCCAGTATTACTGAAACCACCATCATGGAATAGATTCTGCATCGTTACTTTTTTAGTAAGATCAGAGAATAGAGTTACACAGTAGTCTGCACACTCAAGAGCTGATGCATTTCCTAGTGGAGACATATCTTCAGCATATCCTAAGAAACCTCCGAAACCTTTTACACCGCTTCCTGCAGTAGTAACCGTAGGAGACTGAGAAACCGTGTTTACACGTACTTTTCTGTCGCCCCAGTAGTATCCGAAAGTTCTTGCAATACTTTCTAGGTATGCTTTGTTATCAGACATATCATTATAGTCAGGGAATGTTCTCTGAGCTGCAATGTATGAAAGGGCTAAAATACTTCCCCATTCATTCATACAGTCTTTTTCCCATGCCGTACGCATTACTTTATGGAAAGAAACTGCTGAGATATCCCAACCTTTTTCAGTCCAGTCGTAATTCATTTCTGTATAATGTTTCCCTTTTCTTACATTTACGGACATTCCTATAGAGTGGAGGATAAAATCTATTTTCCCGAATTTTGCGATTGCAGCATCAAAAAGTTTTCCAAGATCTTCTGTAGAAGTAGCATCTGCCCCTATAACTTCAGAACCTGTTTTTTCTGCTAAACCATTAAGTTCTCCCATTCTCAAAGCAATCGGAGCGTTTGATAGTATAAATTCAGCACCTTCTTCATGACATCTTTCTGCAACTTTCCATGCAATAGATTGTTCATTAAGGGCTCCAAAAATAATTCCCTTTTTGCCTTTAAGTAAACCGTATGACATAATTTTTTAATGTTTATTAATATATACAAATGTAGCAATAATTTGTGTTTAGAGCATAATAAAAAAACGGAGCCTTTGTAAAAAGGCTCCGTTTTTCTTGAAAATATTTAAATAACTGAAATTTTTAATTGGTTTTCTTGTTCCATTCTGCCTTTACATCTTCTGCGGCATCTTTGGTTTTCTCCCAAGCATCACTTGCATGATCTTTAACGCTATCCCAAGCATCAGAAGCATTTGCTTTTACTTTATCCAACCAATCTTCATGGCTTGCTTCCTCATCGTTCGCTCTTTTTTCATTGATATAATCCTTAGCTTTATCTGCTAATTCATTAACTTTCCATTTTGCTTTTTCAGCCGCATTCTCTAAAGAGTTCTGTGTGTTGTCTACTGCGTTTTCCGCTTTGTTGTAATCTGAATTATTCATAATGTTCAATATTTTTTGCGTGTTGACTAATAAATAAACAATAACCATTCCTAAAGTTCGAGGTGTTTGTTAAAATTTTCATAATATTTTTATTTTCATTTAAAAATTTTCAGAATCTGTTTTTTAATGGAGACTAACAGGTTACTCAATAGTATTTTAGTACATTGGAAGTAGGATGATTTAGAGATAAAACATCAAAATAATAAGATGAAAAAACGAGCATGATAGAAAATAGTTGATTTTTTGAAAGTTTTTAAGTTGAATTAATAGAGTAGGAGGCGTCAATAATTATGCGAAATTTTAAACAGTCTGTCGATTAATTTAATGATGAAAAATATAAAGTTTTTTATCTTTAAAAATGAAAAAACAATGATGAATTCTATAATTATAAGAATAATATAAAGTTTTAGTAACCATTCAAAACGCTGAAATTCCTTAAAATATAGAATGTTTTTCAAATTTGATATTAAAGTTTTATAAGAACGAAAATGATTCCGAATACTCTTAAAATTTATTTTACTCCTTTATAACGATCAAATTTCCAATTACTTTATTCAAAATCTTAAAAATATAATGCTTTAAACCATCCTATTTACAGATGCTTTAGACTACAAGATAAGAATAGAAATTAGCAATTATTGAATCAAAAACTGTTTCATTGAATTGTGAATAATTTAATTTTATTCACGATTTTGTGTTATTTATTTAATTATTAAATAATATTAAAATTGTTTTTTACTTATTTTTTTTCTTTAATGCCTATGGATAAAGGATCTATGAGAGGTGTTTAGAGTATGTTTTTCTCATTAAACGGTGATAAAGATATCTATTAATCACTACAGGGTGTTGTTATTGCGAAAAATGTAAAATATTTTATGTTTTATTGAAAATATCGTATATTTGCAATCGAAAATTAGCATTTAATAAACAAATATACCTTCGTGAAAAATTTTATTACAGCTGTTGGACTATTTTTAGTCTTTCATAGCTTCGCTTACGCCCAAGTTGGGATAGGTACCTCTGCTCCGAATGCCTCCGCAATGTTAGAAATTAACTCTAAAAATAAAGGATTACTTATTCCAAGCATCTCTCTAAGCTCATTAACAGACGCTACTACTATTTCATCTCCGGCAACCGGATTATTGGTTTGGAATAACGGATCTGGGAGTTTGGCTGCAACAGGGTTTTACTTTTGGAATAACAATCAATGGAACTTAATATCTAGTGGATCTGGTTCTAATAATGGAATTACCGGAGGTTCTTCAGGATGGAATACCACAGGATCAAATGCAGGTAATTATTCATCATCCAATACGCCTTTATCTTTAGGAACATCTACATTGGATGATTTGGTATTTAAAGTAAATGGTTCTACGATAGGAAGATTGGGAACTAATAACTCTATAAGTTTAGGAGTATCGGCTAGTGCAGCTCAAAACGGAATCGCAATAGGAAACTCAAGTGGTTCATATCAGGGAATTGCTATTGGAACAAACGCTTCTGTATCAGCTAATGAATCTGTGGCGATAGGAGCCAATACACAAATATCAGGATACCAATCAACAGCGTTAGGATTTAATGCGAAAGTGACAGTAAATGAAGCAACCGCGGTAGGAAATAATGCTGAGGCTAATGGTTTCCAGTCAACGGCAATAGGATATGGTGCAAAAACAACAACCAATGAGGCAACAGCAATTGGGAAAAACTCTACAGCAGCAGGTTTTCAATCTATTGCGCTAGGATATAATGCAAAAACAACTTCTAATGGGGAAACGGCGTTGGGAATTAATTCTCAGACCAATAATCAAAATTCAACAGCGTTGGGCTCTGGAGCTTCGGCAACGGGCCAATTTTCAACAGCTGTAGGATATGGTGCTTCTACAACACAACCTAATGCGATTGTTCTTGGGAATAATAACGCTTCTGTAGGAATTGGTACGAGTTCTCCAAATAATACAACGAAGATTGATGTGAACGGACAATATAAATTGGGAGAAAAGGGAAGCGTACAAAAGAATCAGATTACTTTTGAGATTTGGCCATCAGTTTCTATCAACAATTTAGCTTCCGGAAAAACAACAAGTTTGAGTTTTACAATTCCGGCAGCATATCAACCAACTTCAACAAAAGCATCTGTTGTCGTGTCTCCGGCTGGAGATTTTGCAGGAGTTTCTGATTTTGGAATTTTAAATCCAAGATTAACATCCACTTCAAACATTACGATTGCTTTAAATAATATTTCAGGGAATGCAGCAAGTCTTAATTCTGCTCATTTTTATGTAACGATTAATGAGTTTTAATACATTTGATTTTTGAATACTATTAAATATATGAATGTGGAGACTTCGAATTAATTTTTGAAGTCTCTTTTTTATCTCGTAGGGATGGAAAATTGCTAAGACGTAATTTTTAAGATATAAAGAAATATGACAAAGTCGCTGATGAAGAACGCTTCGTAAGAATCAATTATATTGATTCAATTCTTTGCACCCTTAAATATACAGTAGTGAAATAAATCTTTGCGTTGAAAAAACTTTCAACCTATTCTTTAATTACGAAAAGAATTGCCCATAAAAAAACAAGAAAGGATCTCAATATTGAAATCCTTTCTTTGTATCTATTTGAAAATTACTTAATAATTCTATCAAGAACCCAAGTAATAAGGTTCTTTTCAGAAGCATGATGATCTGCAGAGAATTCTCCACGTCTTCTGTTGGCAATTACATTATTTACGGTAATGGCTTTGTGTCCTAATAGTTTTGAAAGTGCATAGATTGCAGAAGTTTCCATTTCGAAATTGGTAACGCCTAGCTCATTTAAAGTTTCCAGGAATTTGTCATCCAAAGCTTTTAAACGAAGCTGTCTTCCCTGTGGAGCATAGAATCCTGGGAAAGTAGCCGTATTTCCGTGGTATTTGGCATCTTTATATAGTTCTCCTAATTCTTCTGACCAGTCTGCAAAATAAAGCATCGGTTTGATCTTCGCATACGGGAATTTCTCCATAAAGTTTCTTGAGAAATCATTTTCAAACTCATAATCTTGGTAGAAATGCATTAATCCGTCCAATCCAACAACATTTTGGGTAACCAGCATATTGTCAACCTGTACGTCAGGATTTACACTTCCACAAGTTCCCATACGGAACAACTGAAGAGACTTGTGTTCTTTTTTAAATTCTTTTTCTTTTAGATCGATATTCACCAAAGCATCAAGCTCGTTCATTACAATATCGATGTTTTCTGTACCGATTCCTGTTGACATAACAGAAATTCTTTCGCCACGCAACGTTCCTGTGTGGGTATAGAATTCTCTTTTGTTCTTTTTAACCTCTACTTTATCAAAATATTGAGACACTTTTGGTACTCTGTCCGGATCTCCTACAAGGATCAGTTTATCGGCAATATCTTCGGGTAAAAGGTTTAAGTGGTACACACTTCCGTCTTCATTCAGAACCAATTCTGAGGCAGCAAGTTTGTTTAGCATAATATGATTTATTTTTTTTGATCAATGAAAATAGCACCTTTATAAGGAGATGCTTCGAGTTCGTTAATAGAAGGATATTCTTTTACCATCTTTCTCTGCCCGTTAGAAATTTCGTAAACGATAACGGTTTTCTTTTCGTCTTTTTTTTGAGACGAGATCTCATACAAATGATTGTCTTTGTTGAGAATAGAAATTAATTCTTCTTTTGTAGATTGATGATAGGTATTGATTCCCGGAAAATCTACGGCAACATCTTTTAATGTTTTGTAGCTTTTGTAAGGTTGGGTTTCTCCGTTGGAATACAGATAAACTTTAGGAACAGGTTGGTCTTGTGCGAGGCGAAACAGATAATAATCATTACCCTTCTTTTCTGCGTAAACAGCCTTTTCCTGTCCCAGTTTTTGAGCAAAAGCAGCCAACGAAAAAAGTCCTGCCACAAAAGTCAGTAGTAATTTTGTTCTCATTTTAATATTTAATTTTGATTTGTTGTAAATCTTTAAAATCCTCCCCAATATCCTTTCTTCATTATTTTAAAACGGGTCTTAGAAAGTAGCGACCGTTTTTGAGTATGATGAATTTGATTTCGGGGTTTAAAATTAATAAAAATTCTTTGAAGTAAAATATAAACATTATTTAATCCTGAATTAAAGTTAAGATAACCTACGAATGATAGCTTTGCCGTTAAAAATTTAATGAGATCTTATCCGTTAGTTATCATCATTTTGTTGATGGGTTTTGCAATAATGTCATTTAATCCTACTGATACAGGTATAGAAAATGAAAATACCGTTGTTAATAAAGGGTTAACTGATTTTAAAAGCAGACTTGAGCAGCTAAAATTAGATGTACATCAATTTTCTGAGGATAAAATATCTCTTGAGGATTTACGAAAATCATTGAGTAATACCCGAAATTCTTACAAAGAAGTTGAGTTTTACATTGCTTATCATTATCCGGAATTTTCTAAAACTCATTTGAATGCAGCGCCTTTATTTCATATTGAGGCAGCGGGAACCTCGGCGTACACGTTGCCTCCGGAAGGATTGCAGGTTTTGGATGAATTAATATTTTCTGATGAAGCCGCGGAACAAAAAGAGGAAATAAAAACAATCACTAATTTCTTGTATAACAGTTATGCTAGTTTCTATTTAAGTTCTGTGAAAAATGGGTTGAGCAAAGGAAATAATAAAACTTTGCCTTTGCGAATTGAATTGATCAGGATTTATACATTAGGCGTAACGGGTTTTGATACTCCGGGTTCATTAAATATTTCTGAAGAAGCAAGCCATGCCTTGTTGGGAATGAAGAAATACATCAATAATGATGTTTACTTCAAAAACTATTCTGTTCAAAAAGCCAATGGGATTTTAACGGAAAGCATTGATTATCTTTCAAAAAATAAAGATTTTGAAACTTTTGACAGAATAGAATTCTATAAAAAATATATTCAGCCGCTGTATGAAGAATTTGGAAATTGGGATGGGAATTCAGATGATCTGAAAGAGTTTTCGGGTTGGAATGTGAAAAGTAAAAATCTTTTTGCAAGTGATTTCCTTGATCCTTATTTCTACACTCTGTTGAAATCTTCCGAAGATAATCCTGATTTGAGAACATTAGGAAAAGAGATCTTCTATGATCAAAACTTAAGTGAGAACAACAAAATGAGCTGTGCAACGTGCCATTTGCCTGAAAATGCTTTTACAGATTTAAAAACGAAATCTCAAAGTAATGTGGAAGGAAAAACGGTACTGAGAAATTCACCTTCTTTATATAATGCAGTTTTTGCCAAAAGGTTTTTCTACGATTTAAGAGCTTTTTATCTGGAGCAACAGGCGGAACACGTAATTTACAATGAAGATGAATTCAATACAAGCTATGAAAGCATCATTAAAAAATTAAAAACAAAGCCTGAATATAAGAAAGCGTTCCGTGCAGCTTTTAAAAATGGAGAAATAAGCAAAGAGAATTTTTCGAAGGCATTAAGTTCTTACGTGGCTTCTTTGTATTCTTTCGAAAGTGATTTCGATAAATTCATGAGAAATGAAAAAGAAATTTCTGATGATGCTAAAAAAGGCTACAATCTCTTCATGGGAAAGGCAAATTGTGCGACTTGCCATTTCGCTCCACATTTTTCAGGCTTGGTTCCGCCATTCTTTAATGAAAATGAATCTGAGGTATTGGGCGTGACCAAAAAGCCTTTGAATCAGCTTCCGATAGAACTAGATACAGATAAAGGAAGAGTAAACAGTCCTGTGAAAAAAGAAAATTCCTGGATCTATGAGAATTCATTTAAAACCGTTACCGTCAGAAATATTGCGCTTACAAAACCGTATTTCCATAATGGAGCTTTCAATACATTGGAAGAAGTGATGGATTTCTATAACGAAGGCGGCGGTGAAGGTGCAGGGTTGAAAATGAAAAACCAAACATTGCCTGCAGATAAATTAAACCTTACTAAAACCGAAATTAAGCAAGTTATTGCTTTCCTAAATACATTGACTGATATAAGTCAAACAAAAAAATAAAATATTTGTGAAAGGGTGGTTTAAAGAATGTAAAAGTTAACAATTGCAGTTCCTTATCCACTCATTCACTTTTTAATATTTTTTTAATTTAACATAAAATTAATCTAATTAACATTAGGTTCCTGATTTATTAATATTCAGCAAGATTTATTTAAAGTCCTATTAATAGAGGCTTCGTGATTAAAAAATAGTTTTGCAAGGTCTAATAAATCAAAATTAAAATGAAGAAAAAACTACTAACAATTGCAGCACTTGGATTAATGACAAGTTCTGTATTTCAGGCACAAACTTTTGTATTCAACAAAAATTCATCATGGAGCTACAAAGACAACAATCAGGCACAGGTTGCTCAATGGAAAGATAAAACTTTCGACATTTCAACTTGGACGGTAGGAGCAGGTCCTCTTGGTTATGGAGATCCTGTTACAACAACTATCAATTCAGGTCTTATCACGGCATATTTCGCTAAAGATTTCAATGTCAACTTATCTGACTTAAGTGACACAATGGAATTAGGTGTGATGAGAGATGATGGTATCGTGGTTTATTTGAACGGGGAAGAAGTGGTAAGAGACAATATGCCTGCTGGGGTAATTGATTTCAACACATGGTCTAGCACTACAATAGACGGCGCTGCAGAAAGTGTGTATAATATTTTCTCAATTCCAAAATCAAAATTCGTTAACGGAAACAACAGAATTTCTATCGAATTGCACAACAGAGGTGCGGCAAGTTCAGATCTAAGAATTGATGCTTATCTTAAAACAACAGGTCCAGTAACAAATCCTTCGGCTTGTAATTCAATGCACATCAGTTGCTTTACTTCTATTGTTCCAACAGGGCAAACTGGGAAATTAATCATTCCTACAGAGCATAAATATCAACTTGTTTTAAAAGAAGGAGATAATTACACAGAAGGAGGCGGATTAGTTGGCGGTCAAAATGACTTTACGGCGTATGTTGCTAAAAATGCAAGCAGCACCAACGGTTACCTTTCTGTAAATCACGAAACAAATCCGGGTGGGGTGACCATGGCGGAAATTAATTATAATGCTTCAACAAAGCTTTGGCAATTAACAAGATCAAGAGCGGTAAGTTTCTCAGCACCAAGTTTGGTACAGACAATCAGAAACTGTTCTGGAGGGGTTACTCCTTGGGGAACGGTGGTTACTGCTGAAGAATCTGTAACATCAAATGACACGAATGGGGACGGAATGAAAGACTACGGATGGTTGGTAGAAATTGACCCTGCAACAGCTCAGGTCATTTCTAAAAATGCAGACGGATCTAAAGGAAAACTATGGCAAATGGGTATTATGAACCATGAAAACGTGGTGATTAATAACGCAGGAACAATTGCTTATTACGGAGAAGATGGCGGAACGCACATGGTGTATAAATACATCATGGATACACCAAACAACCTTTCTTCAGGGAACTTATATGTGTTGAAATTAGATCAGGGATTAAGCACAGGAGGTGATCCTGTAGGAACTACTGCAACTTGGATTCAGGTTCCTAACAAAGAAAAAGCAGATCAAAATAATACAGCTACACTTGCTCAGTCATTAGGCGGAACAAGATTTAATGGAATAGAAGATGTAGATATCAGTCCATTAGACGGGAAAGTATATTTTACGGCAAAAGGATTAAACAAAGTATATCGTTTACAAGATAATGGAACTACCGCTTCCCAGGTAGAAACTTTCGTAGGAGGACTTTCTACTGTATATTCTTTCACAACAGCGCAAGGAACGAAATCTGAAGCTTGGGGAGATGGTAATGATAATCTTACTTTCGATGAATTAGGAAATCTTTGGGTATTGCAGGATGGTGGTAAAAATTACATTTGGGTAATTGCTCCAGATCACACACAGGCTAATCCAAAAGTGAAATTATTTGCTTCTATGCCGGCAGGATCAGAACCTACAGGTCTTACTTTTACACCGGATCATAAATTTGGATTCTTCTCTATTCAACACCCGGATTCTACGATTCTAACGGATGTAGATGCAACAGGAAATACAATTGATTACAGAGGGAAATCAGCAACGATCGTAGTGGCTCTTAAAGATAATTTAGGGACAACAGGTTCTTTAGGAACAATTGAGCACGTTGCAGAAAATACAGTAACCGTTGCTCCAAACCCAACTTCAGGTATGGTGAAAATCAATTCTGTAAAAGGGTTGAAAGATATTTCTGTAACAGCATATAGCATGGACGGTAAAATTGTCTTCACAAAGAAATTTACAGGTTCAAACAAATCATTAGATCTTGATTTCACTTCACAACTTGAAGTTTCAAGAGCATTGATCTTGAACATTGAAGCAGAAGGTTTCCAGAAAACAGTGAAACTTCTAAAAAAATAGTTATTAATAATTTTTTTGGCTGCCGGTAATTTATTATCGGTGGCTTTTTATCTTTTTATATGAAAAAACTTTTCGTTCTTATTTCTATGATATCGCTTTCTCAGGCAAAAGCCCAGATTGATCCTGTGAAATATCCTACGTATACCAATGTTGATGAGGCGTTGAAAAGCGGTAAAACGGTCTACAGTATGAGTTTCAGAGGTAAAGGATTATTTAATCTTCCTCCTGATATTAAAAAATTCAATGCGATATTTTTCCTGAATATCATGGGAAACAAATTAGAAAAAATGGATGACGAAATATTTTCATTAAAAGAATTGGAGATATTAAATGTCAATGAAAACAGCATTAAATTCATTCCGGATGAAATCGGTAATTTAGTAAAATTGACTTCTTTTTCTATTAATCTTAATAGCTTGACAAGCATTAATCCAAACCTGGCAAAACTTCAAAACCTGAAAGTAATCCACTTGGATGCTAACAGTTTAAATGTCTTTCCTGAAGTATTAATGAAGATTCCAACGTTAGAAGAGATTAATTTACAGGGAAATCAGATCAGTTTTATTGCTGATGATTTAGATCAGATTAAAAATTTAAAGTTTCTAAACCTTTCAGAAAATCAGATCAACGATTTAGGGAATCTAAAATTCCCAAAAGACATTAAATATTTAGAATTACAGCAAAACGCCATTGCCAAGCTTCCTGAAAATTTATTTCATTCAAAAAAATTGGAATTTCTGAACGTAAGCAATAATAATATAAAAGAAATTTCTCCTAAAATAAAAGGCTTAAAGAATGTGGTAAGTATGAATTTAGCAAACAATAATTTAAAAGACCTTCCAACAGAAATTAAATATTTGAAAAATCTTAAAACATTGATTCTAACAGGAAATCCAATGACAAAAAATAAAATTGAGGAGTTAAAAACCTTACTTCCTCAGGCGCAGATTTATTTCTAAACTTATCCGCCAACTCTTTTGGTTTTATAGCCCATTCCTTTAAGGATATCCATTATTTTATCACGATTATCCCCTTGAATGATGATCGTTCCATCCTTTTCAGAACCACCTATTCCCAGTGTGGTTTTTATTTTTTTTGAGATTTTCTTTAAATCTTCTTCATTTCCTTCCCAACCTTCAACAATTGTTACAGGTTTTCCATTTCGTCCTTTTTTCTCAAACTTACATACCAAAGGCTCTTTTTGCTTAAATTGTTCTTCGGGCATCTCAAAATCCTGCTCTTCATGAGTAGGAAAAAGGTTCTTCAATTGATCTCGTAAATCCATAGCGCAAAATTAATAATTATTTTTATTCCAAAGCAGGTAAATAAAAAGATTGAATTAAAAAATACACGCAATCATCTGCGTAAATCTGTGTAATCAACGGGAGAAAACAAAACTCAATCCAAATATTCGTAGAAATTTGTGTTTAAACTAATTTCCACGGATTGGTAAAGATGGTATGTTTTAAAATTTAAAAAAAATCAGCGCAATCTGCAAAATCAGCGAGAGAAAAAAATCAAAACTCAATCCTAACATTAGTGAAAGTTTGTGTAAAACATTTGCGTAATTTGTGTTTAAAATATTTCACATAGATTATATTTTAAATTTAAAAATCAGCTACAGAATAAACAAAATCTTTTAATAAAAATTTAAGTCTTTCAAATTCTTAAATTCATTCTAAAATAGATAAATTTGTAATATAAAAGTTATAAAATAATGTCAAAAAAAGCAATATTAGCGATCCTTGACGGATGGGGATTAGGTCTGAATCCGGATGTTTCAGCATTAGATAAAGCAAACACACCATTTATAGATAGTTGTTATACAAAATTCCCGCACACAACGCTCGAAGCGAGTGGTTTAGCAGTAGGACTTCCTTTCGGTCAGATGGGGAATTCTGAAGTGGGACACATGAATTTGGGAGCAGGAAGAGTGGTTTACCAAAATCTTGTTAAACTGAATATGGCGGTGGAAAACGGAACATTAGGTCAGGAGAAAGTCATTCAGGAGGCATTTGAATATGCTAAAAGAGAAAATAAAAAAGTACACTTTATCGGATTGGTTTCTAATGGAGGAGTACATTCACATATCAATCACTTAAAAGGATTTTTAACTGCAGCTCAGGAGTTTGGATTGCATGATAATGTTTTTGTTCATGCTTTTACCGATGGTAGAGACTGCGACCCGCATTCAGGATTTGGTTTTATTGATGAGCTTCAAAAGCATATGGATGCTACCACCGGAAAAATTGCTACCGTAGTGGGAAGATACTACGCAATGGACAGAGATAAAAGATGGGAGCGTGTAAAATTGGCTTATGATGCAATGGTGAATGGTGTTGGTTTACAATCAACGGATGCTTTAGCTTCAATCAAAGATTCTTATGATAATAGCGTTACAGATGAATTCTTAAAGCCAATCATTATGGTGCATACTACAGAAACCGGAAATGTGGTTCCTGTTGCCAAAATTACAGATAATGATGTGGTAATTTCTTTCAATTTCCGTACAGACAGAGGTCGTGAGATTACAGAAGTACTTTCTCAGCAAGACTATCCGGATTATTCTATGCGTAAGTTGGATCTTTATTATGTAACATTGACCAATTATGATAAAACCTACCAAAATGTACATGTTGTCTTTGATGAAAATGTTCTTCAGGACACGATGGGAGAGGTGTTAGAAAGAAATCATAAAACACAGATCAGAATTGCGGAAACAGAGAAATACCCTCACGTTACGTTCTTCTTTTCAGGAGGGAGAGAAGAGGAATTTGTGGGAGAAAGAAGATTGCTTTGTCCAAGTCCGAAAGATGTTCCTACGTATGATCTAAAGCCGGAAATGTCAGCGTATGATATCACGAATGCGATTGTTCCTGAATTGGAAAATGGCACGGCTGATTTCATCTGTTTAAATTTTGCCAATACCGATATGGTGGGGCATACAGGAGTTTTCGAAGCGGCAGTAAAAGCAGCTGAGACGGTGGATAAATGTATTGAGAAGGTAGCAACGGCAGCTTATGAAAACGGATATGCTGTTTTCATTTTGGCAGATCATGGAAATTCAGATGTAATGATCAATCCGGATGGAACTCCAAATACACAGCACTCAACGAACTTAGTGCCATTCATTGTAATGGATAAAGAACATACTTGGAACCTAAAACCTGGAAAACTAGGAGATGTGGCACCAACTATTCTTACCGCTATGGGAGTAGAAATCCCTGAAATCATGACTGGAGATATTTTAATTAGTTAAAATCAATAATAAAGTTAAAAAAATACCGTTATATTTATGTGACGGTATTTTTTATGATTTTTATCAGATGTTATGAGTCACATATAGTATTATGCGCCAAATAATAAATAAATCATATCTTTGCAAATTAAAATTTAAATAGTAAAAATGTATCAGAAGCTTGTAAGGAGAGAAGTAATGGGAATTTTGGAAAAGGAAGTAGGTTCTTTTCTGGATAAATTTTTGACTCCAATTGAAAAAATTTGGCAACCCTCAGATTACCTTCCGGACCCTTCAAGTGCAGATTTCAAACACGATTTAGAGGAAATTCAGACTTTTGCTCGCGAGATGCCTTATGATCTTTTTGTTACATTAATCGGAGATTGTATTACTGAGGAAGCTCTTCCTTCTTATGAATCTTGGTTAATGGGGGTAGAAGGAATCAATCAGGAGGAAAACAAAGTAGGTTGGGCAAACTGGATCAGATCTTGGACTGGTGAAGAAAACAGACACGGAGATTTACTAAATAAATATCTTTACCTGTGCGGTAGAGTAAACATGAGACAAGTCGAGATCACAACTCAATATTTGATCAGTGACGGTTTCGATATCGGTACAAGCATGGATCCTTACAGAAACTTTATTTATACAAGTTTTCAGGAAACAGCAACCAATATTTCTCACAGAAGAGTAGGAACATTAGCAAAGCAGTCTGGAAACGGAAAATTAGCTAAAATGTGTGGGGTAATTGCTGCAGATGAAGCGAGACACGCTAAAGCTTACAAACATTTCGTTGCAAAAATTCTTGAACTGGATCCATCAGAAATGATCTTGGCATTTGAAGATATGATGCGTAAGAAAATTGTAATGCCTGCGCATTTGATGAGACAATCTGGTCAGAAAGCGGGTGAACTTTGGGGGCATTTCTCAGATGCTGCACAAAGATGTATGGTGTATACGGGTCAGGATTACATCAATATTATGAAAGACTTATTGGATGAATGGAAGATTGAGCACGTAAAAGGTCTTAACGAAAAGGCAGAAAAAGCTCAGGAATATCTAATGAAATTACCGGGAAGGTTACAGAAAATTACAGACAGAGTTTCTACTCCGGATCTGCAATTTCAGTTTAGCTGGGTAAAAAGTTAGTTCCATATTATCATTAAATTATAAAGTAAGAGTGCTCAATGTTTTTGGCACTCTTTTTATTTCTTATCTTTGCACTTCTAAATCATAAGGGAACATGATGAACAATAAAAAAATTGCTGTAGACTTTGATGGAACTATCGTAGATGATGCATATCCGGCAATTGGTAAGGCGAAAATTTTCGCTTTCGAAACATTAAAAAAATTACAAGGTCAAGGATTCAGATTAATCCTTTGGACATACAGACACGGAAAAACACTGGATGAAGCTGTAGAATTCTGCAAAAACAACGGAATTGAATTCTATGCAGTAAATTCAAGTTTTGAAGGAGAAGTCTTTGATCCTCAAGCACAATCAAGAAAACTGGATGCCGATTGGTTTATTGATGATAGAAATTTAGGTGGATTCCCAGGTTGGGGCGAAATCTATAATATCATTAATGAAAGAATAGAATTCCGTGTGGAAGGAAAAGAAGTCTTAGCGTATTCTAAGCTTAAAAAAGAAAAGAAAAAAGGTTTATTCTGGTAGAATAAATAATGTAACAATTTATCAATATAACAATCTACCAATCAGGATAAACAAATATTGTTGCACTGATACACTGTTATATTGTTACATGTATAAATTAAACAATGATTCAATTAAAAACAATAGACGAACTTCGTCTTATGAGAGAAAGTGCTCAGTTGGTTTCCAGAACATTAGGAATGTTGGCGAAAGAGATCAAACCTGGGATCACCACTTTATATTTAGATAAATTAGCACATGATTTTATTAAAGATCATGGCGCTGAACCTGCATTTTTAGGATATGGAGGTTTTCCAAATTCTTTATGTATTTCTCCAAACGATCAGGTAGTACACGGTTTTCCAAACAATGATATTGTGAAAGAAGGCGACGTACTTTCTGTGGATTGTGGAGCTATTTTGAATGGTTTCGTTGGAGACCATGCCTATACTTTTGAAATCGGAGAAGTAAAGCCGGAAGTTAAAAAACTTTTGAAAGTTGCCAAAGAATCTTTATACAAAGGGATCGCGCAATGTGTAAGAGGAAAAAGAATCGGAGATATTTCTCACGCTATTCAGGCTCATTGTGAAAAAGAAGGATATGGAGTGGTAAAAGAACTGGTAGGTCATGGATTAGGAAGAAAAATGCATGAAGATCCTCAGGTTCCTAACTACGGAAAACAAGGAAGTGGTAAGGTGATCAAAGACGGTTTAGCCATTGCTATTGAGCCTATGATCAACCTTGGAACAGAGAAAGTAAAATTCCATAATGATGGATGGACGGTTACTACTTTAGATAACTTGCCTTCTGCTCATTTCGAACATGATGTTGCGGTAATCAATGGGAAGCCGGTATTGCTTTCTACTTTCAAATATGTTTACGAGGCTTTAGGAATCGTAAGTAATGAAGAGGAGCCTTTCCAAATGGATTTTTAATGAAAAAAGTAACGAAGCTTTTATTAAATAAAATTCCGCGTCCGATGCTTATTAAGATGAGTATCTGGGCAAGACCTCTTATTTATCAGTTTTTTAAAGGAGAAAATTTCTATGATCCTATCGACGGAAGATCTTACCGAAAGTTTCTTCCTTACGGCTATGGAAATCAGAGAGAAAATGCTCTTTCTCCGGGAACGTTAAGTTTAGAAAGACACCGCCAGATGTGGCTGTATCTTCAAAATGAAACTGATTTTTTTATTAAAAACGCTAAAGTTTTACATATTGCTCCAGAGCAGGAATTTTTAAGAAAATTCAAAAGAATGAGAAATCTGGATTACATTTCAGCCGATTTATTCTCTCCAATTGTAGATGTAAAAGCTGATATTCTGGATCTTCCTTTCCCTGATGAAAGTTTTGATATTGTTTTTTGTAATCATGTATTGGAACATATTGAAGACGATGCAAAAGCCATCAGTGAACTATATAGAGTAATGAAACCGGGTGGATGGGGAATTTTTCAGGTTCCGATGAGAAATTCATTGGAGAAAACCTACGAAGATTTCACGATTAAAGACCCGAAAGAGCGTCAAAAACATTTTGGACAATATGATCACGTCCGTTGGTACGGAATGGATTATTTTGACCGTTTGAGAAAAGCAGGTTTTAAAACAGAACCTAATTTCTATTCTCGACAATTTACAGAAGAAGAAATTAAAAAGTACGGATTAAGACAAAATGAGATCTTACCTGTAGTATATAAATAACAAAAAACGTCTTCAAATTTTGAAGACGTTTTTGCTTTTTATCGATTGAGAAATTTATTCTTTGGTAAATTTATACGGAGCATAATTTTCTACAGCTACAATATATTGCCCTTTCTGTAAACTGCTTGTTTCAATTTTTACTTTTTGATCGTTGCTTTTTGTTTCAAGAACTAATTTTCCTGATAAATCATATACTTTTATAGAAAGGTTCTTATTAAGATTTTCAATGGTTAAAACATCCTTTACCGGATTAGGATAGGCGATAAAAGATTTCTTTTCTACTTCACTTTCTTTAGTACTTAATTGAGATGTATTATTATAGTATACTTTATTTCCTGAAGGATCTGTAATAGCTAATGTTTTTACGTTACCATTCGTTGTTATCTGGTAACTATAAATTGATGAGTATGCTCCATTACCATAAATATTACAGTTTCTCTGATCATAATTTCTAGCGGCTATGGCATTTCCTCCATCATAAACTGCCAATGTACATGTACTGGCGGTTTTTATAAGGTTTGTAGTGCCCGGCATAATTCCAAAAGCCATAAGAGAAGTATTATAATATCTAGAATTAAAAACATAACTTGTACCTCCTGCCGAGTTAAATGTAGAAGGAGAAACAGTATTATCCATAAAAGGAGTGTTCGTAGTCTGTCCTGTACTTGTTACCATCTTGGAAATATACCAGTTGTTAGAAAGTAAGTCAGAAGTTTGGGCAGCGAGTAAACCGCCTGTTAATAAAAGGAATAAAGCTTTTTTCATAAGGTTAAAAATTTTTCACAAAGATATGAAAAAAAAAATCCTAGTGAGACACCGCTTTCAATCCAATCACAGAACCTACTAAGGTTACAATGAAAAATATTCTCCAAAAGCTTATAGGATCTTTAAAAAAGAAAATTCCCATTAATACAGTTCCTATCGCCCCAATTCCTGTCCACACTGCATAGGCTGTTCCTATGGGTAAGGTTTGAGTTGCTTTAATCAATAGAAGCATACTTACCGTTAAAGAAATCAAGAAACCTGCAAACCAATAGTACATGGTGGTTCCTGTTGTTTCTTTTACTTTTCCCAAACAAGATGCAAAAGCAACTTCAAATAATCCTGCGATGATTAAGATAATCCAATTCATTTTTTTAATTTTTCTGCTGCAAAGTTCTGCATTTATCAGCATTTAAAATTTTACAAATGTTAAAAAATGAAAGTAAAACTAAATAATAAACCCATTCATACTAAAACTCTATGACATTCAAATCCTCAAAATCTATCATTTAATTTCCGCCCGAATTCTACTCAAGCTCACTTGGGTAATTCCTAAGTAGGAAGCAATATAGCCTAACTGAACTCTTTTTAGAAGATCAGATTTATCCCGCATTAAATCTTTGTAGCGTTCCAACGCTGTTTTAAATTGTCTCGAAATAATAAGTTCTTCTGTTTTTACCAATTCTCTTTCTGCGAACCTTCGCCCCCAATTCGCAATGTGAATATCTTCGTTGAATAATTTTCTTAAACTTTCCGTTTCAAGTTTATACAATTCACAATCCTCAAGGAGTTCAATATTTTCATAACCAGGCTTGTCTTCAACGTAGCTTTTCATTGAAATGACAGTTTCTCCTTCACTTCCGAACCAAAAAGTAATGTCATTTTCTGCAGTAGAGGCGTAGGCGCGAACAATTCCTTTTTTTATAAAAAAGATATAGGGAATTATCTTATCAGCTTCCATCAGGCAAAAATTTTTCGGATGTGAAATCTCGATAATATGTTTTTTCAAACTCAGTCGAGAGCTTTCCGGTAAAGGGTAAATTTGGTCAAGGATAATATCTATATTCATAAAAATGAAGTGTAACACACCAAAATTATTGGTTTAAAAGGATATTTTCATCAAAAATATAATTATTTTAAAAATATATTGAATTTTAACAAGATAAACGTTTAACCAAAATCATAACCAAATCATAAGGTAAAGAATTGATATTGAGTTAATATTAAATTAATACAAGGAGTTGTTTTTGGTTAATATGTTGATATTTAACTAATTGTGAATTCTGTTGATCCGGTTTTTAAAAAGCTGCGAAAGTACAATAATTTTCCAATTGACCAAAAAAAACAGCCTATTGTTTTGTTTGTATTTTATGAGATATTTTTGCCTATTAATTGATCGTATGAAAAGAGCTTCCATAAAAGACATAGCGAGAATTGCCGGTTTTTCTGTTGCAACGGTTTCCTATGTTTTAAATAAAAAAGAAGGAAGCAGAATAAGTGATGCTACCAAAGAAAAGATCCTTGAAGTAGCGGAAAGTATCAACTATATTCCCAATAAAATTGCAAAAAGTCTGAAAATGAGTAAAAGTAAGCTGATAGGGCTTATTCTTGCTGATATTTCGAACGATTTTTACTCGAATATTGCCAGACATATTGAAGATGAGGCCATGAAGTTTGGCTATACATTACTTATTGGAAGTTGTGATGAGAATCCTGAAAAGTTTAGAAAACTCACCGAACTTTTCTCTGAACAGCAAGTAGACGGAATGATCTTAGCTCCCGTGGTTGATTCTGATGAAGCAGTATTGAAACTCTTAAAAGAAGAATATCCTATTGTAACGATTGACCGCTATCTTAAGAATATCAATATTCCGGGGATTATGATTAATAATGCTGAGATATCTGAGAGCATTTGTGAATTTTTAGTAGAGAAAAATTTTGAAGAAATTATCTATGTAGGGTACGATACCAAACTTCCTCATTTGTTGGATAGACAAGAAGGATTTGACAAACGTATTTCTACTGCTGATATTCAATATAAAAAAGTATTAATTGGAATTCATAATATCACGGAAGAAATCTATAACGGACTGGACGAGCATTTGAATCTTTCTAAAAAAACAGCGTTGTATTTTTCGAGTAACAAATTGGGGATTGCAGGATTGAGTTATTTAAATCAAAAAAACATTAAAGTTCCGCAGGAAGTTTCAGTCATTGCTTTTGATGAAACAGAGGCATACAGTCTTTTCCCAACTGAGGTTAGCTATGTGCAGCAACCTTTAATGGATATGGCAAAAGAAGCGGTGAAAGTTCTTGATGCCCAGATCTATAATTATACCGTTGATGGAAGAAAAATCAGCTTTCCGGCTAAACTAATCAATAAAAAATCAGTACAATAAAAAATTTAATAATCAGCTTAAACGTTTAATCTTATGATAAAAGAAAATCCTTATGTAGTGTGTTTTGGTGAAGTTCTTTGGGATATATTTCCTCAGGGTACCAGAGCAGGAGGAGCTCCTTTCAATGCAGCATATAATATTTCCAAAATGGGAACTGATGTGAAAATGCTCAGTAGAATTGGGAATGATGAATTGGGTGAAAAATTAATCCACCAGATAAATACTTGGGGGCTGACTACAGATTATATTCAGGTAGACAACGAACATCCTACAAGTACTGTTATCGCAAAAATAGATGAAGAGAATGAAGCAACGTATGATATTGTAAATCATGTAGCTTGGGATTACATTGATTTTTTACCGGAACATGAAGAGTTGATATCCAACGCAGAAGCTTTTGTTTTCGGAAGTCTTTCTGCAAGAAATCCAAAGTCTAGAGAAACGTTGTTAAAACTTTTGAAGTTTGCGAAACTTAAAATATTTGATGTTAACTTCAGACCACCGTTCATTGATCTTGAATTGATTAAAGAATTATTGTTCCAGGCAGATATTGTAAAAATGAATAAAGCTGAAATGAGACAGATCATGCAGTTTTTCAGTGAAGAATACAAAAGCGAAGATGAAAGTGCTGCTTTTATTCAAAATCATTTTAATATCAAAGAAATTGTTCTTACGAAAGGAAGTAAAGGAGCCCGATATTTTGTGGGAGATCAAAATTATGGCTTTTCTGCGGTTCCTATAGAAATTGCTGATACCGTAGGAAGTGGAGACGCTTTTCTTGCTGGTTTCATCTCTAAAAGAGTTCAACTGAAAAGTCCTGAAGAAATTATGAAAGAAGCCATTTCGTTGGGTGCTTTTATTACTTCAAAATCGGGTGCTTGCCCGGATTATGAATATGAAGAATTTGAAAAATTCAAAAAATAGGATCAATTAACAGACTTTTATTTAAAAACACACAAATATGAATTCAGCTAAATCTAAAGAAAAGAAATATCTTTTCGTATTCTACTTGGTAATCTCTATTTTCTTTTGTGGGGGATTGCCTTTATGATTGGAAAAGAGGTCAACAATAATTTTGAAGACATCCTTAGTATTTCTAAATCGGAATCAGAAGTGATATTGTTCTCCGTTTTTGGAGCCTATGCTTTATTAGGAATTCCGTCAGGATTTTTAATAAAAAAATTAGGGTATCCATTTTTGCAACTGGACATTTTTGTTTTATTCCTATTGAAGACATTAGGTCTTATGCTTGCTTTAGATTAGCATTATTTATACTTGAAAATAGATACGGTCGTTTGAAAAACGCAGCATTTACAAAAAATTAAAAATCAGTCAATAAACTTTTAATATTAAAAAAGCAGCCATGAGTTCAGCTAAATTTACTGAAAAGAAATACCTAGTCGTATTCTCTTTTGTGATCTCTCTTTTCTTTTTCTGGGCGATTGCGCTTACGATGGGAGATGTATTAAATAAGCATTTTCAAAATGTTTTGAGTATTTCCAAATCAAAATCAGGATTGGTACAGCTTTCCATTTTTGGGGCGTATGCTTTAATGGGAATTCCTGCAGGGCTTTTTATGAAAAAGTTTGGTTATAAGTTGGGTGTTATTTTAGGACTGATATTGTTTGCCGGTGGATGTTTTCTTTTTATTCCGGCTGCCGAAAACAGATCTTTTAATTTCTTTAGGCTTGCTTTATTTATCCTGGCGATGGGGATGGCAACGTTAGAAACGGTGGCTCATCCTTTTGTTGCCGCTTTAGGAGACGAAAGAACCAGTGATCAACGCGTGAACTTTGCACAGTCTTTTAACGGATTGGGTGCGATTATTGGTCCACTTCTCGGTGGGTTTTTCATCTTTGGATCTGGCGGAGATGATGGCAATTCTTTAGATTCTGTAAAAAGCTTATATGCTTGGATCGGGATGATCATTTTGACCATTACCATTATATTTTTCTTTATAAAAGTTCCGAATTTAAAAGATCCTCATGCAGAAGAAGTTGAACTTCTTGAACAGGCAACGGGCGAAGATCACCACCACGATAGCAATCCCGCTGCGCCACTTTGGAAACAGAGACATTTTATTTTTGCTGTTATTGCTCAGTTTTTCAATATTGCAGCACAGGGAGGAACGTGGGCATTCTTCATTAATTATGGAGTAGAAAAAATGCATCTTCAGGAGATTCAGGCTTCCTATTACTTTTCTTTAAGTATGGCGATGATGATGATCGGGCGTTTTGTGGGAACTTTCTTAATGAAATATATTGCTCCCAACAAGCTGCTGGCGATTTCAGCAGTTTGTAATATCGTGCTTTGTCTTATTATTTCTCAAAGTTTTGGATGGGTATCATTTATCAGTTTAATTATGTTGAACCTATTCCTGAGCATTATGTATCCTACTATTTTTAGTCTTGGTCTTAAAAGATTAGGAAACAAAGTTCAGCAAGCTTCGTCTTTCCTTGTGATGGCGATGTTTGGAGGAGCAGTTTTCCCGCCCATTATGGGAAGAATTGCAGAAACGGATGTTGCACATGCCTATTTGTTGCCAATCATCTGCTATGTGATCATTATTCTGTTTGCATTAAAATTCTACAAACCCAAGACGCTTAAATAACACTTACGATACATGTTTTTATCTAAAGCTTTTGGTCTAATCAAATCTTAATTAAAATGAATATAAAATTTGGAGCCTCACTTCTTTCATGGGTTACCCCAGACTGGAATCCGGAAGCGGGAAAATACGCCATTGAAAAAACAGCAAAAGCTGGATTTGATTTAATCGAAATTTTACTTCCTCCTTCCATGGAATTCAATGTTCAAGAAGTGGGAAGGCAGCTTAAAGACAATCAGCTGGAGGTTGTTTGCTCATTAAACCTTCCCAAAGAAGCTCATATTGCTTTTCATCCCGAGGCTGCTGAAAGATTAATGAAGCAGGCAGTTGATAAAACGGATGCATTAGAAGCCCATCATTTAACGGGAGTTCTTCATGGAGGAATCGGAGTTTTTTCAGGAAACCCTTTAACTGAAAATGAATCTGAAAAGATTGTTCAAGTATGGAGTAATGTTGCCGATTACGCTAAAGAAAAAGGAATAGATATTTCCATAGAGCCTGTTAACCGGTATGAAAGTTATGTTTGTAACACTGCAAAAAACGTGTTGGATTTGATTTCAAAAACAGGAAAAGAGAATCTATTTCTGCATTTAGACACCTTTCATATGAATATTGAAGAAAATAATTTTTATGATCCGATTATTATGGCGGGCAATAAACTTAAACATATTCACATGACAGAATCTCACCGTGGCATGCTTGGTGAGGGCACGGTAAATTGGAATGAACTCTTTAAATCACTGAATGAAATCAATTTTGAAGGAAACCTCGTACTGGAAAATTTTTCATCATCAGTTCCTGGAATGCAGCAAATGGTATCGTTATGGCAAAAGTCGCCACACGATGCTGAAGAATTGGCCTTGGGAAGTTTAGAATTTATGAAAGATCATAGTATGAGTTACCTATAATTTACAAATAATAAATTTTTCTATCATAAGAAAGGCTTTTTATTTCAAATCTTTTAACATTAGCCTTAAAGACCAGTTTTGTTTTAGTAACTTTGCATTTTGTAATATTATTTTTATGCACAAAGCAGGATTTGTAAATATAGTTGGGAAACCCAATGCCGGAAAATCTACCTTATTAAATGAATTAATGGGAGAGAAGCTGGCTATTGTAACCCAAAAAGCACAGACAACAAGACACAGAATTTTTGGAATTTATAATGAAGAGGATGTACAGATTGTATTTTCGGATACGCCTGGAGTTTTAGATCCTAAATATGGCCTTCAGGAGAAAATGATGGATTTTGTAAAGGATTCTTTACAGGATGCTGATGTTTTCTTATTTATTGTAGACGTAACAGATAGATCTGAGCCATCAGAATTTTTGATTGAAAAATTAAATAAAATCCCGGTTCCGGTTTTACTTTTATTGAATAAAGTAGACAAGACGGATCAGGCAGGTTTAGAAAAATTGGTAGAGGAGTGGCATGCAAGAATTCCTAAAGCTGAAATTCTTCCTATTTCTGCATTGAATGCATTTAATACGGATATTATTCTTCCTAAACTTAAATCGATGTTACCGGAAAGTCCGGCGTACTACGACAAAGATCAGTATACCGATAAACCGGAAAGATTTTTCGTAAACGAGGCTATTCGTGAGAAAATTCTTTTAAATTATGAAAAGGAAATTCCTTATTCAGTGGAAGTGGTTACAGAACAGTTCAAGGAAACTGATGGAATTATCTTCATAGACGCAGTAATTTATGTAGAAAGAGATACGCAGAAGGGGATCATCATTGGTCACAAAGGAGAGGCTATTAAAAAAGTTGGAATAGAAGCAAGACTGGATCTTGAAAAGTTTTTCTCTAAAAAAATACACTTAACATTATTTGTAAAAGTGAAAAAAGATTGGAGAAAAAATGATAGAGATTTAAAGAATTTCGGGTACAGATAAACTAAAAAAGTCAATATTCATCGTCATATTAAAAGAATTTTATTAACTTTATCTTTAAATTTTGATTGATGAATTATTTAAACTCAAAGTCTAACCCTATTTATGTAGATATTATCTTGTTAATTGTAAGGGTATTTATAGGATTTGCGATGCTTTCCCACGGTTTTCCGAAACTTCAGATGCTGTTGGATGGGGGCGAAATTAAATTTTTTAATTTTCTCGGATTAGGTCCTATGATCTCTTTAATACTAACGGTTGCCGCAGAATTTGCTTGTTCAATTCTCCTTATTTTAGGGCTTTTTACAAGAATATCATTAGGGTTTCTTATTTTCACAATGATTATTGCCTGTTTTGTGGTTCACGGAGCAGATAGTTTTGATAAGAAAGAACTGAGTCTAATCTACTTATCAGTCTATCTTCTTTTAATGGCATATGGAGCAGGAAAGTTCTCTGTAGATCATATGATTGAAAAAAGAAAAAGAGCATCTGATTGGTAAGATTTATTAAGAAATAATTTATTTCTATTTAAAATAGAAATAGCATAAACTAAAAGACATAATTAAAAATTATGTCTTTTTCTTTTTTATGATATTGCATTCGAAAGGGGAAGGGATATTATTAAGTTCGGTAAGTGTAATGCATATCTCTAACAAGTTATATTCAACAATAAATAAAAAAGTAGTAAATAATGTATTTGCTGCTTTTTGTATGGTTAAAAATTCATTAATTTCGTAGCAATTGAAATAAATATATAATGAAGATAAAATTAACGATCTGTTTGCTTGCATTTCTTAATTTCTACGATGCTCAGGAAAATATTACGTACCAAAAGCCATCTGCCGAAATTCTTAAACTTGCGGATTACGAAAGACCACCCAATGTTTTAATGAACAGTAAAAAAGACTGGGTTATTTTCGCTTACCGTCCGACGTACAAAACATTGGAAGATCTTAGTCAGCAGGAAATGAAGTTGGGAGGGCTTAGGATTAATCCTGTGACCAATATTTCAAGTACAGCGACTTATTCAAATAATCTGAAGGTTAGAAAATTGAATGATAAGGTTGAAGTTCAGGTTAAAAACTTACCTGCAAATCCTAAAATCACCAATACTTCTTTTTCACCGGACGAAAAAAAGTTAGCTTTTACCAACACAACTGCTAAAGGAGTAGAGCTCTGGATCATTGATCTGGAAACGGCTACCGCAAAAAAAATAACGAGCGATAATCTGAATGCCAATTTAGGAAGTCCATATGTTTGGTATAAAGATTCTCAGAATGTATTAATTAAAACCCTTCCTCAAAACAGAGGAACTTTAATAGATGCAAGCAAAGACCTTCCAACTGGACCTATTGTTTCTACAGCAGACGGAAAAGTGTCTCAAAACAGAACATATCAGGATCTTCTTAAAAATCCACAAGACGAAAAGAATTTTGAAATCCTTACTGCGTCTGATATTTACAACGTTGACTTAAATGGAAACTTGAAGAAAGTAAAAGAACAGGATCTATATTCTGGATTAAGTTTTTCGCCGGATGGAAACTATATGATGGCAACAACAATCAAAAAGCCATTTTCATATATCGTTCCTCTCAACAGATTTCCCATCACGACAACGGTATATGATGTCAATGGAAATGTAGTAAAAGTAGTGAACGAAGTTCCGTTGAATGAAATAATGCCTAAAGGTTTTTCTTCGGTAAGAACAGGAAAAAGAGATCTGGGCTGGAGAAGTGATGCGCCTGCTACATTGGTGTATACTGAAGCGTTGGATGGAGGAGATCAATCTAAAGCGGTAGATTACAGAGATGAGATCTTTACTTGGGAAGCACCATTTAGCGCCAATCCAAAATCATTCTTTAAGACAAAACAAAGATATGAAGATGTAAGCTGGACAAATGATCATTATGCCATCGTTTCAGAAGGTTGGTATGATACCAGAAATACAAAATCTTATTTAATCGACTTAAATAACAATGAGTCTAAAGTCATTGATGATAGAAATTATCAGGACGTTTATAGCGATCCGGGGAGTTTCAACACGACTAAAAACCAATTCGGAAGAACGGTTGTTGATATGAAAGGAGGGAAGGCTTATCTTATCGGAGAAGGTTTTACCAAAGACGGGCAGCATCCATTCATCGACGAAATGGATATGAAAACGCTGAAAAAGAAAAGGCTCTACACTTCAAACCTTAAAAATGCTAAAGAAGAAATTAGGGATATTCTGAATCCATCAAAAGGAGAGGTTTTAACCATTCAGCAATCGGCAAGTCAGTATCCTAATTATTTCAAAAAGAATATCAAGTCTAATAAAACAGAAGCAGTCACTAATTTTGCCAATCCTTTTGAAAGCATCAAAGATGTATATAAAGAAGTGATTACCTACAAAAGAAATGACGGAGTTACCTTAACGGGAACGCTTTATCTTCCGGCCAACTACGACAGAAAAGCGAAGAAAGAAAAGCTTCCTTTATTAATCTGGGCGTATCCTACAGAATATAAAGATAAAAATACAGCTGGGCAAAACACCCAAAATCCTAATGAATTTACCTTCCCGTATTACGGTTCTTTTGTGTACTGGACAACCAAAGGATATGCAGTATTGGATGATGCAGCTTTCCCAATCATTGGAGAAGGGAAAACGGAACCTAACGATACTTTTATCCCTCAGTTAGTGGCTAACGGAAGAGCAGCAATTGATGCGGTAGATCAGTTAGGATATATCGACAGAACGAAAGTTGCAGTAGGAGGTCACTCTTATGGCGCCTTTATGACGGCCAATCTTTTAACGCATTCTAAAGATTATGCTTGTGGAATTGCAAGAAGTGGAGCGTACAACAGAACCTTAACACCGTTCGGTTTCCAGAGCGAACAGAGAAATTATTGGGATATTCCTGAAATCTACAACGCGATGTCTCCGTTCATGAATGCAGATAAGATGAAAACGCCGTTACTTTTGGTTCATGGTGATGCAGACAATAATCCTGGGACATTCACTTTACAGACAGAAAGATATTTCCAGGCATTGAAAAACCTTGGAGCTCCTGTAAAAATGGTGTTACTTCCAAGAGAAGCGCACAGTTATGTAGCTAAAGAAAATATACTTCACCTTCTTTGGGAACAGGATCAGTTTCTGGAGAAATGTTTGAAGAAATAATAATTGATCATACAACTCGTTCTTTTTAGAGCGAGTTTTTTTATGATTGTCATTGCGATGAGCGAAGCGAAGAAGCAATCTCATTGTAAGAAATAGAATTATTTATAATATCTAAAATTTAACAATTTGATTCTGAGTTTGATATTTGGAATTCAATTTTTAGTATTTAGTTAAATGAATCATTTTTAAGATATTTGCAAAAAAGTTCACAAACAGAATGGAAGAAATAAAATTCAGAAACGCAAGCCCCCAAGACTTACCAAAAATTGTAGAGATCTATAATTCAACCATCCCATCAAGAATGGTAACGGCTGATACAGAAAATGTTTCTGTGGAAAGCAGACAACAATGGTTTAATGAACACAATCCTGATACCCGACCACTTTGGGTGATTGAAGATCTTCAAAACAATACGCTGGGTTGGGTGAGTTTTTCATCATTTTACGGAAGACCGGCTTACAACGGAACTGTTGAAATCAGTATTTATATGGATGAAAGCTGCCGTGGAAAAGGTCTTGGCAAGAAAGTTCTTCAATATTGTATTGATAACGCGGGGAAATTTGGCGTAAAAACATTGCTGGGCTTTATCTTTTTACATAATGAACCGAGTTTAAAACTCTTCAGACATTTCGGTTTCGAAGATTGGGGCACCTTTCCTGATGTCGCTGTTTTGGATGGTATAGAAAGGAGCTTGGTGATTCTTGGCAAGAGAATCAATTAGTCATTTGGGGTCATTGCGAGGAGCGAAGCGACGAAGCAATCTCAAAATTTCATTACTCATTACCAATTATTCATTGCTAATTTTCAGAAGCAATTTCCCGCTTTCCGCACTCGCTATTTTTCTTTTTGTAAAAGAAAAATGAGCTCAAACAAAGCTCCAATCGGGGCTAAGGTTTTTGTCGTTCTTTTCAACAGTCACAATCACCATAAAGTTTGTGATCCTGTAAGGATCTCAACAGCAACATTCAAAAAACGGTTAGAGATTCTTCATTCCACTGCATTTCATTCAGAATGACAGATTTCAGAAATATTTCAAGGCAAAAGAAGAAAACTATTTATTCACAATCTTCATAAGCGCTTCCTTATACGCCTAAACCTAACAGGTTTTCAAAAACCTGTTAGGTTTGTTTTACTGCTTATAAAAATTAACATAAAAAATGCAAACATAGAATATCTGGGCTAAGGTTTTTGTCGTTCTTTTCAACAGTCACAATCACCATAAAGTTTGTCATCCTGTAAGGATCTCAACAGTAACATTCAAAAAACGGTTAGAGATTCTTCATTCCACTGCATTTCATTCAGAATGACAGATTTCAGAAATATTTCAAGGCAAAAGAAGAAAACTACTTCTTCATAATCTTCATAAACTCTTTCTTATAGATCTAAACCTCACAGGTTTCGAAAACCTGTGAGGTTTGTTCTTTTTTTCAAAAATAATCAGCAACCAAGCAATCCCAAAATTTCATCAATCCTCTTTAATTCAAAAAAGTTTTCATGTTTCAACGGTTGGTGATGTTGCTCGTGGGTCCAGGTAACATGATAAGGAATATGAGCTGCAGTTCCACCCATTTCCAATACAGGCAAAATATCCGATTGTATTGAATTGCCTAACATGAGGAAGTTTTCAGGCTTGCAATCCAAGTGTTTCAGTAGCTTTTCATAATCGCTTACTTTCTTGTCACTCATGATTTCGATATGATGAAAATAACTTTGTAACCCTGATTTTTTTAGTTTACGTTCCTGATCCAGCAAATCTCCTTTTGTGGCAATGACTAATCTGTATTTTCCGTGTAAGCTTTCCAATGTGTGCGATACGCCATCTAAAAGTTCAATTGTTTTTTGTAATAATTCATGGCCAAGTTCAATTGTTTTATTGACCAATTCTAATGAAGCTTTCCCATTGGAAACTCTATTAATGGTTTCTATCATGCAAAGCATAAAGCCTTTTACGCCATAACCATATAAGGGCAGGTTTTGCATTTCGGTAGTAAATAATTCTTTTGATACCGCATGTTGTGGTAAATAATCTTTAAGAAGAGCACAAAATTCTTTTTCGGTTTCCTGAAAATAAGGCTCATTAATCCATAAAGTATCATCTGCATCAAAGGCAATTGTTGTTATAGTATTGTTCATATTCTATTCACGTTAATTTTTGTAATTTTCCGCCGACAAAATTCAGTATAAAAAATAAAAAAGAAAAGGACAATTGTCCCAAACAAGAATATGCTACGTACGAATCCACTATTTTTAGACTATCTGGAAGAACTTTATAACAAGCAGGAAAATAAAAACGATATTGTCCTGAAATCTTTTGAAAAAGGAGATAGAATATTAACACAGAATGAAATTTCAACTAAAATAATGCTCATCAAAAGCGGAATTACGAAATGTTATTTTGTTGAAGAAAACGACAAAGAATATATCGTAGAGTTTTTGGGAAAAGGCGAGATCATAGGTGAAATTGAAGTAATAAAAAATGTTTCCTGCCTTTGTAGCATTGAAGCGATGACAGAAGTAAGCGTTTATTCGATGACAATTCCTTATTTTCAATCATTGATTAAAAGTGATTTGACTTTAAATAACTTATTGCTTGATGTTTTTGCGGAACGTATTGTTAATACTTCAAGCAGAGCTTCTTATCAACAGCTTCATACCACAGAGCACACCTTGTCTCAACTTCTTGAGTTAAAATCCAAAGAAATGGAAATTTCAAAAGAAGATATGGCCGCCTATTTGGGAATCACGGTAAGGAGTTTGAACAGGGCTTTAAAGGAACTCAAAGAAAATAACAGCGAAGAGTAATTAATGTAATAAAAAAAATCTGCGTGATGTACAAGACTTCACGCAGGTTTTTTAATTAATTACTTTTAAAAAGAGGTTCTTTATCCTTTTCAATATAGATGTAACGGTTTTTTATCCCACTTTGAAGCATTCCTCTTTTTTTATTGAGCTCTTCAATAGATTCTATACTTTCATTTTTAAATGTAGTTTTCTGTCCGTTTTTTATACTTTCTGAAAGCATTCTTGTTGGATTCTCGTAAATATCTTCAATGTAAGTGTTGAACTTTTGATTGGAAATAGGAATCGCCGGTTTACCATAATGAGTTTCTACAAATTGATGGGTATCATAATTCGTATCCAGCTTTTTATTGCTAACCAGTTTATAGATGAAATTTTTATCAGTGTCTTCCAGAATAAAAATAAGCCCCGGAAGTCCTCGGAATTTATAAGGACCTTCTTTGATGTTAACTTCATTGGAAAACCATGCATCCCATGTTCTTCCTCCAAAATCGGTTGTTGCCTTTTGCAGTTTGTATCCGTTGTATTCCTGGGTTTCCTGAAGAAGTTTCCACTTCATTTCATCGTTGGTTTTTACAACGAAATATTCAAAAAAATCTCTGTACCAATTATTTTGAAAAGAATTGGGAGCCCTTTCAATAATCTGATCTGTTTTTGTGCTGTAATGAGAAGTTTCTTGTTTTCTTGCTTTGTTTATGGAATCATACTCTGCAAATTTCGTGTCGTAAAATTTCACTGATCTCGGGCTAATATCAAGATTCATGAGTGTTTTTCTATAGTCTTCCGAATTATTTTTTCGGGACTGAAGCTCATAGATAAATCTGTTCGTTTGGGATTGGTAGAATGAACCTGCATATAAAGCCAGCAGGAATATCAATTTTTTCATGTTTTATTAATTGTAATAAGTGCGCAAAAATAAAAAAAGCTACGGAAAGTCCTAGACCTTGCGTAGCTTTTTTAGCAATTTATTGTTATTTATTTATGCATTCTGCTTCACTCTCTTCGCAGACATATTTAAAAATCGTTTAACAAGCATTACCGCAGAGATTGTTAATCCCAATCCTAAGGCAATCCACATTCCGAATGCTCCCATTTCCATCGTTACACAAAGGAAATACCCTAAAGGAATAGTAATCACCCAATACGCAATAAAGGTATAAATAGAAGGGATTTTAACATCCTGTAAACCTCTCAACATTCCTAAAGCCGTTACCTGAACACCATCTGAAAGTTGGAATAAAGCAGCAATGATCATTAATTTTGATGCCAATTGAATTACTTCTACCTCTTCTTTTTTGGTGAAGAAAGTAGGAAGGATATCTTTCCCAATGATGAAAACAACTCCGCAAATACACATGAAAATAAAGGCAATTTTCAGGTTATTGATACCTACTTTTCTAAGTTCAACAAAGTTTTGTTCACCCATTTTTTTACCGATCATCACGGTTGAAGCAACACTGAATCCGATACATAAATTAAAGGTGAATGAAGCCATGCTTAAGGCAATCTGGTGGGAGGCAATATCATGCGCGGAAATTAGTCCACAAATAAAAGCAGCCCCTGCAAAAGCGGTAACTTCAAAAAACATTTGTAAAGCAGTAGGGAAACCCAGTCTCACCATTTTTTCAAACATTGCTTTCGTAAAGACCTGAATTTTTAACGAAAAATCTTTGATATACTGTCTTGTTTTCTTCTCTTTTAAAAGCACATAGTATAAGAAAACCACCATGAAAATTCTGGCAATTAAACTGGCTAATGCAGAACCTTTTACACCCATTTCTGGGAAGATCCAAAGTCCTTTAATGAAAACATAGTTTAAAACAATGTTAATGATATTCGCAAAGATGGTCGCTTTGGTAACTCCAATGGTATAGGATAGTCCTTCAGAAACCTCTCTTAAGGTCTGAAAAGCCATGAAAGGCACAATGCTCACCGCCATAATTCCTAAGAAATGGACTGTATCAGGAACAATCTTTGCAGGCTGCCCCGAATGATAGAGTAGAGGAAGTCCCAAAAGCAGGACACCCATTAACACAACTCCTACAGTCATATTGATAACGAATCCGTGACTGAAAACGGAATTAATTGTTTTGTGATCACCTCTGGACTGCGCTTCTGAAACCAATGGTGGAATGGCAAAAGAAAATCCCAACGCCAATACAAACATGGAGAAAAATACGGCATTTCCTAAAGAAACAGAGGCTAACGCATCAGCTCCTAATAATTTTCCGACAATAATATTGTCGAAAAGATTCACCGAGACTTGCCCCACCTGCGTCAACATGACAGGAAGAGCCAGCGTAAGGCATTCTTTTGTATATTTTTTATCTAAAAATTTCATAATAGTTTATCGTTCATATCGTTTTAATCAAATTTGTTTTAGAGTTTAAAACAAAAAAAATTGCAGTAACAAATGATACTGCAATTTTTAATATATTTAAAATAATAATTAAATTATTTCCTTACAAAACTTGCAACATCCTCTGCGGAAACAGTATTTCCACCAAGAATAATTAATCTTTCTACCACATTTCTTAATTCTCTGATATTCCCAGTCCAAGAAAGGGCTTTCAATGCTTCAATAGCTTTATCATCAAATTTTTTCACAGCAGTACCATGTTCGTCAGCAATCATGTTCGAAAAATGGTCTACCAATAATTTGATATCGTCTTTTCTCTCATCCAATGGTGGAACATAGATTTCAATTACAGAAAGTCTGTGGTAAAGATCTTCTCTGAATTTTCCTTCTTCAATTTCCTTCTGCATGTTTTTATTCGTTGCTGCAAGAACTCTTACATCAACTTTAATTTCCTTGTCGCTTCCAACAGGAGATACTTTGCTTTCCTGTAAAGCTCTTAAAACTTTAGCCTGAGCAATAAGACTCATGTCTCCGATCTCATCTAAGAAAATCGTTCCTCCATTCGCTTGCTCAAATTTTCCTTGCTTATCTTTAATAGCTCCTGTAAAAGAACCTTTAACGTGTCCGAAAAGTTCAGATTCAATTAATTCTGAAGGTATTGCAGCACAGTTTACTTCAATCATCGGGCCTCTTGCTCTTTCACTTTGATTGTGGATAGAGTGGGCTACCAATTCTTTTCCGGCACCATTGGGACCTGTGATCAATACTCTTGCATCAGACACAGCCACCTTTTCGATCATATCCTGAATCTTCTGTAATCCTGCAGATTCACCGATCATTTGGTACTTTTTGTTAACTTTTTTCTTTAGCGTTTTATTTTCGGTCTGAAGATTTTTGTTTTCTTTCTTCAATGTTTCTTTTACCAAAGCATTTTTTACGCTTGTAATCAAACGGTTGATGTCTATAGGCTTAGAAATGAAGTCGTATGCACCATCCCTTAAACAAGAAACAGCAGAATCAATATCTGCGTGTCCTGAGATCATGATAAAAGTAGTTTCAGGTTTCAAAGCCAAACTTTGCTTTAAAAGCTCTGTGCCTGAAAGCTTAGGCATTTTAATATCGGAGATCACCAATGCGAAATCTTCTTTTTCTACTTGTTTATAGCCTTCTAAACCATCTTCGGCGATTACAAATTCGTAATTGGTAAGCTCATCCGAAAGAATACTGTGAAGTACTCCGGAGATTGCTTTTTCGTCTTCTACAATAAGGATTTTTTGCATAGTTGCAAATTTAATTTTTTTGATTGAATTATTAGCAAAAACTATACCTAAATATTCTATTTTGAATAATCTCTTCTTCCGAAAATTGCCGATCCAACGCGTACAGAATTGGCACCGCATTCAATGGCTATCGGGAAATCGTCACTCATTCCCATTGATAATGTTTCTAGTTTTTTTAATTGATTTAATTCATCAAAAACTTTTTTCAAGATTAAAAATTCCTTTTTTACCTGATCTTCGTCATCTGTGAAAGTTGCCATTCCCATTAAACCGGTAATTTCGATATGGGGGAAATCGCCATTGATGTATTTTTTGAACAAATCTTCAGCCTCTGCAATTTCAAGTCCGAACTTGCTGTCTTCTTTAGCAATTTTCACCTGTAATAATACTTTGATGCTGCGGTTGTGTTTTCCTGCTTCTTTATTAATTTCTGCCAATAGTTTCTCAGAATCAACACTTTGAATAGTGTCAATAAATTCTGCAATATATTTTACTTTATTGGTCTGTAAATGCCCAATCAGATGCCATTCAATATCTTTTGGAAGCAGAGGATATTTCTCTAATAATTCCTGAACTTTATTTTCTCCAAAAACTTTTTGTCCCAACTCATAAACCTCCTGAATCGATGAAACAGGGTGGGTTTTGGAAACTGCAACCAACTGCACATTTTCTGGAAGCTGATTTTTTATTATATGATAGTTTTCTGTAATGCTCATAATTGCAAATTTCTGAATTTTAAAAGCAAAAAACTAATGAATTTGCAAAATTTTAGTTGTGAATATTAAATCTGGTTCTCATTCCGTAGGATAAAAACTCCACATTATTTTTGTCATTCCGGAGGAATCTAACCAATATTTTTTAATTACTAGATATAGATTCCACGCTCCACTACGTTTCGCTCTGAATGACAACTAAATGCTAAAAAAATTAATTCAAAATCTCGTTGATCTTCGGATAGGCAGATATTTTTCTAAATACAAACCTGTTGGTTTTTTGAAGTTTCTCAATAAAAAGATCTAGTTCATCAAGAGAATCCGAGTCGGTTAAATATTGGTCATGCGTAAGAAATACCAAGTGTCTTGATGTTTTTTCAAGGTCATTATAGAAAATACTATCTACTTTTTTCAACATTAGCTGATGATTTCCTTTCAACGCCATTTTATTGGTTGGTTTCCATTCCAGATCCCAACCGATTACTTTATAGCCGGCTTTTTTCAGGCTGTTGGCGGCAAGAGTAGAGCTCTTGATATCGGTAGCAGTAATATTGTTAAGTCTCCAGATATTTCTTCCGGGAGTTCTTGCAATTTTATCGGTTAGTTTTAAACTGTCTTTTGCAATGTCAAAATCACGGACTACAGCCTCAGGATTTTTATAGAAATCTGTATATTTATTGTGGGCGTGGGTATAACTATGATTAGCCAATTCCACTAAAGGATCTTTTTTTAGAAGCTCAATGCCATCTTTTTGCTTTTTACTTCCATAGGCATGTTGACCTACCAGAAAAGCGGTTGCGCATACGTTTCTTTTATTCAAAATTCTCAGAAGGTTCTCGGTTCCCTGATTAGGACCATCATCGAAAGTAAGGTAAATAACTCTTTTATCTGAAGAAACATTTTCATCATCAATAGTAGGAGCTGCTTTTGCGACGGGATGGGCGTTAGAAATTATCTTTTCAGATTTTTTCTTGTCACAACTGTTAAATAAAATTGAAGTTGCACTCATCAATGCAATCATCCCAAGAAAAGTCTTGTTTTTAGACTTTTCCGCAAAAAGTTTTTTCATAAAAGTATTGGAAATTTGATTGTTAAAAATCGTTAAATTTTACGAATAAGTGTTAACAAATTATATGCCATATGTGCTTAAAATTTCACTTTTTAAGGATATTTTAATTTATTTGTTATTAGAGGATTCCATTTTCTAATTCTTTGTATTATTTTGTTTTTTTAGATAAAGATTTTATCATTCATAATTAACAATAAAAGCCTTTAAGCGATATTGAATATACTAGTTTGAATTGTTTACATTATTAATTTGAAAAGACGCGAAGATTTAAAAATTTCACACATTAAAAGAAGAGGAAGGATTTGTATATTTGAAATAGCAGAAAATAGGAAATCCCCTGATGAGTTTAGCACTAAGAAAACATTTAGAAGAATTGATATCTCTCACAGACGAAGAGTTTGAACATATCCAATCTTTTTTCAAATTTAAAAAGCTTAAAAAACACCAATACTTAATTCAGGAAAATGAATTGGTGACCACTATTTACTTTGTTACGAAAGGTTTGTTGAAAGCTTCTTTCATTGATAAAGAAGGCAAAGAACATATTATTCAGTTTGCGATGGAGAACTGGTGGATATCAGATTTTCAATCTTTTTACAATGGATTGCCCTCGGTTATCAATATAGACTGTTTGGAAGAGGTAGAATTATTTGGGATATCTAAAGAGAATTTAGAAAAAATGTGCTCAGAAAACCATAAGATGGAACATTTCTTTAGAGTTAAAAATAGTTTTGGCTATGTGGCTTTACAACAGAGAATTTTATCTCTGCTTACCACCAATGCAAAAGAACGATTTGAGCAGTTTTCTCATCAGTATCCTCAATTGATTCAAAGAATTCCCAAAGCGGTAATCGCATCTTATCTAGGGGTTTCAAGAGAGACGTTGAGTAGGATTTCAAATAAACTGTGACATTCATCACACGAAATAAGTGATGTAAGTCCTGTTTTCAAAAGACAAATAAGGCCAACTTTGTATTATTAATTATTAAAAATAACAAAATGAACAAGAAAGTTTTATTCGTGCTTACGAGCCACGACACATTAGGAGATACAGGTTTGAAAACCGGATTTTGGACAGAAGAATTAGCTGCTCCATATTATGCTTTATCAGATAAAGGAGTAGACATCACGATTGCGTCTCCAAAGGGTGGTTTTCCGCCTATCGATCCTAAAAGCGAAGATCCTTCATCTCAAACAGATGCTACCCGCAGAATGGATAAAGATGCTGTTTTAATGAGTAAATTAAAAAATACAATTCCATTATCTGAGGTGAAAAGTGAAGATTTTGATGCGGTATTTTATCCTGGAGGTCATGGCCCTTTATGGGATTTGGCTGAAGATAAAGTATCTCAACAGCTAATTGTTGATTTTTATACAAGCGATAAGCCTGTAGGATTTGTATGTCATGCTCCCGGAGTGTTGAAAGACGTAAAAATAAACGGGGAATATTTGGTTAACGGTAAAAATGTTACCGGATTTACCAATACGGAAGAAGATGCGGTGCAACTTACAGATATAGTTCCTTTTTTAGTAGAAGATATGCTGAAAAAGAATGGCGGGATTTACAGTAAAATAGAAGATTGGAATCCTTATGCGGTGGTAGATGGAACATTAGTAACAGGCCAAAATCCTGCTTCTTCTGAAAAAGTTGCTGAAGAATTATTGAAGCTTTTATAAGGAAGATATTCAAAACGATTTAATACAAATAATTCCCCGAGAAGATGATCTTGGGGAATTATTGTTTTTTATGGGTCTCAGAAATAGTTAACACGATATGCTTTAGTGTTAAATTTCATCGTGATTTATTCCAGAATTTTCTTCAAATACAACGAATTATGAATTGCAGCAGTTCCCCAAGTGTTATTAAAAAATACAAATATTGTATGTTTTGATTTCTTAATTTTTTCAGCTAAATCATTAAGGAATTCCTCTGAATATTCAGATTTGTAAAGGATAGGTTTTCCGTGAAGTCTGTAGTATAAAACTTCAGGATGATTAATAATAACATCTTCTGGTAAATTCCCAGGAAAGCTCACTCCGGAAAAAACGATGTTTTTTTCTTTTAACATATCAAAAATCTCATTTGTCCACCAAGATTCATGACGAAATTCTATGACGTTTACAAAGTTAGAATCAATGGTGTTTAAAATTAAATTAATGTTTTCCTTAGTATTTTTAAAGGAAGGTGGAAATTGATACAAAAATCCGGCAAGTTTTCCCTTTACATTGGTTTGGATGTGACTGCAAAATTCTGAAATTTCGGCTTTACAATCTTTCAATCGCTTTTCATGAGAAATTGTTTTTGGAATTTTAATGAAAAATTTAAAATCATCCGGAGTTTCATCAAACCATTTTATAAGTGTTTTTGCAGTTGGTTTTCTATAGAACGTAGAATTGATCTCAACAGTAGTAAAGGTCTGGGAATATAGCGTAAGAAAGTCTTTGTTTTTGGCGTCTTCAGGATATAAAGATCCCTTCCAATCTGTATTGTAAAACCCTGAACAGCCGATATAAAGATTTTCTTTTTTCATATTTAATAAGAGTATTTTTTTTCTCTCGCAGATTTAGCAGATTACGCTGATCTTTTTATTATGCTTAAAAAATTAAGACACAATCATCTGCCAAATCTGTGAGAGATCATTTATTTAATATTCAAATCAACTGAATTCAATCGTAATGAATTTAAAATTACCGATAATGAACTGAAACTCATTGCCGCCGCTGCAATCATTGGAGATAATAGAATTCCAAAAAACGGATATAATAACCCTGCCGCAATCGGAACACCCAACACATTATAGATGAAAGCAAAGAATAGATTTTCTTTGATGTTTTTCAATAGTTTCTCGCTTAATAATTTAGCTTGGGCTACACCCAAAAGATCTCCTTTTAACAACGTGATTTCAGAGCTTTCAATGGCTACATCTGTTCCGGTTCCCATGGCGATCCCGATATTGGCTTGCGCTAAAGCAGGGGAGTCGTTGATGCCATCGCCTGTCATGGCTACGATTTTGCCCTCTTTTTGAAGTCTTTTTACTTCATTTAATTTATCTTCAGGAAGACAGTTGGCTTTAAAATGTTTGATTCCCAATTCATTGGCAACTGCTTTTGCAGTGTGTTCGTTATCACCTGTCATCATCATAACATCAATCCCTTCACTGATTAATTGATGAACCGCTTTTTTGGAACTCTCTTTAATTTTATCCGTAAAACTAATGAAACCTAATACGGAATTACCTTCAGCAACATAAGAAATTGTATGCGCTTTTGATTGAACTTTAACCGCTTTTTGTTTCAGATTTTCTGGAATTGAAATTTGATTGGAGGTTAACAGTGTTTCATTTCCTAAATAAACGGTCTTTCCATTGATGTTTCCTTTTACTCCTTTTCCTGAAATATTTTCGAATTGTTGTACTTTTTCAGCCGAAATATTTTGTTCTTTTGCTTTTTTGATGACTGCATTCGAAAGAGGATGTTCTGAATTCTGATTCAATGAAAAAGCCAATTGTAAAAGCTGATTTTTATCTTCGTTATTCACTGTCTCAATATATTCTACAGAAGGTTTTCCTTCCGTTAAAGTCCCTGTTTTATCCGTAATTAAAACGTTTACTTTATTCATATGTTCAAGCGCTTCGGCGTTTTTAATTAAAATACCATTTTTAGCACCTTTTCCAATACCTACCATTAAAGACATCGGCGTTGCGAGACCTAAAGCACACGGACAGGCCACAATTAAAACAGCCACGGCATTTACAAAAGCAAATAGGGTCTTTTTTCCTTCCGGACCGAAAAATTGCCACAAAATGAACGTAAGAACAGCGATCAGAATAACAGCTGGAACAAATACTTTAGCTACTTTATCGGTCAATTTCTGAATCGGGGCTTTGCTTCGGCTTGCATCATTCACCATTTTAATGATCTGTGAAAGTAAGGTTTCATCACCCACTTTTTCAGCTTTCATGATGAAAACCTGATTTCCGTTAATCGTTCCGGAAGATACTCTGTCATTGATCGTTTTCTCAACAGGAATAGGCTCTCCCGTAATCATACTTTCGTCCACAATAGAGTTTCCTTCGGTAATTTTTCCGTCAACAGGAATTTTTTCACCCGGTTTCACTTTTAATAAATCTCCGATCTTAACTTGAGAAAGCAATACCTTTTTATCTTCACCATTTACCATCAAATTGGCTTCATCAGGAGAAAGGCTCATTAATTCCCGTATGGCATTTCCTGTTTTTTTATGGGCAGCAGCTTCCATTAACTGTCCTAAAATAACAAGCGTTAAAATAACGGTAACCGCTTCAAAATATAACGGAATTTCATGATTGTGACCTCGGATTTCATGGGGCATAATATCAGGAAACACTAAAGCTACCATACTGAAAATAAATGCTGCGGCAACCCCCAAAACAATTAAGCTAAACATATTTAAATTCCATGTTTTGAATGAGATCCAACCTCTTTTCATTAAAAACCAACCTGAATAAAACAGGACAGGAAGCGTTAAAATTAATTCAATAATACCTTGGATCTGATGAGAAAAAGGGAAATTAATAAACATTCCACCCATCGAAAGAATGAAAACAGGAATGGTAAAACCCAGAGAAATAATGAATTTACGTTTTAAAATATTGTAAGTCTCGTCCTCTTCTTCATCTCCACTGTCGGGCATTCTTACCAGATCCATTCCGCAGATCGGGCAATCCCCAGGTTCATCATGAATTACTTTAGGATGCATAGGGCAGGTGTATTTTGCGACCTTTTTTTCGGGATATTTTACTAAATCCATTCCACAAACAGGACATCCAACGTTACTGTCGTAAACTTTATCATCCTCACAATACATGGGACAGAAATATTTCCCTGCCATTTCATCTGTCACTTTTGGAGCTTCATGATGGTGGCTGTGGCTGTGGGAATGAGCATGTGTATGCGAGGCTGAATTTTTAACTAAATCTTCTGTAATCTCCTCCAAATGCATATGACAAACGGGGCAATCGCCTTTTTCATCATACACTTTATCGCTTTCGCAGAACATCGGGCAATAGTATTTTCCAATATTGTCTTTGAAGTTTTCAGGTAAATGGGATGAAGAATAAGTGGGCTTATGATTGGGATCTTTGGCTAGTTTTTCCTCGATGGGAACAAGGTACATATTGCAGTCAGGGCATCTTTGTCCTTGCTTGAAATATACTTTATCGCCTTCACATTCCATGGGGCAGTAATATACCGAAGATGGGGAAACTCGATCTTGAGGCTTTACAAAGGCTTTGTCAGGGTTGTTTGGATCTTCTAATTTATAATTTCCAGCTTCTTCCAGCGCTGTATTTAAAACAGAAAGTTGGATTTCTTTATCGGAGGTAATTGTTGCTGTATTGTTTTCCAAATTGATGTCAGCTTTTATATTTTCAAGGCTATTCAGCTTTTCTGATATTTTTTTCTGACAACCGGAACACGTCATTCCGAGTATTTTATATTGTTGTTCCATGATCCTAAATTTATACTACAAATTTCCAAAATGAAAGTGAAAGCTTGTTATAAATTTAAGGATAATAGTTATAGAATTAGGTTGGGCTTTTGGGTTGTAGAGTTCGAGGGTTTGAGAGTTTGAGCGTGGGGGAGTTTGAGAGTAGGAGTATGTGGATGTTTTATTTTGTATTTTTACTCTAATACTCTAATACTCTAATACTCTAATACTCTAATACTCTAATACTCTAATACTCTAATACTCTAATACTCTAATACTCTAATACTCTAATACTCTAATACTCTAATACTCTAATACTCTCAAACACAATCAAGCGGTTTCCTGTTGTGAACCTTCAGTTTTTTAAACTCAGTAGGAGTAAAGCCTGTGCTGTTGCGGAATTGTGAAGATAAATGCTGAACGCTTTTATACCCTAACTTTCCTGCAATTTCTGTTAAAGTACATTCATTATAAAGAAGCAGTTCTTTAACCTTTTCAATTTTTTGAAGGATGAAAAACTGTTCCAGTGTAATATTTTCATTTTGGGAAAAAGCTTTAGAAAGCGAGCTGTAATCTTTATGTAATTTTGAGCTAAGAAACTCTGAAACTAAGAAGTTTTCATCAATATCGAGTTCACTGATCTTTTCGATAATCAGCGTTTTAATTTTATCAATAAGTTGGTGTGCAGAGTCTTTTATCCTTTCAAAACCGGTTAGTTCTAATTTTTTTTCAAGTAAATCCAGCATATCGGCTGAAACTTCAGATTCAGTTTCAACTTCGCCAAGGTTTATGGATTTGATTTTGACATCAGCATCATTAAAAATATTTTCAACGGCAGAAATACATCTGCCGCAAACCATATTTTTTATAAAAATTTTCATAATTGACTGTTTAATCTGTCTTTCACAAATTCAACCTTGGTTTTACCGTGTGGCAAAGGGTTTCCGTCTTCACCAAGATTTACCATTACGATTTTATCTACGGTGATAATGGTTTGATGGGTCATTTTATTTCTTACATCACATTGTAGCGTAATTGACGAAGAACCGAATGATGAAACTTCAATCCCAATTTCAATGATATCTCCCTGCTTAGCAGAACTTACGAAATTGATCTCAGAAATAAATTTGGTAACTACTTTTGTGTTTTCTAATTGAATAATGGCGTAAAGTGCTGCTTCTTCATCAATCCATTGCAATAGTCTTCCTCCAAAAAGTGAATGATTAGGATTAAGATCTTCTGGTTTTACCCATTTTCTAGTATGGTAATTCATATTTCATTTATTTGTGCTGCAAATTTAGCGTTAAAAACTGGCTTTATCAAAGGAATGGTATTTAGTTATTAAAAGAGAATTATTTATTTTCTCAATCATTTTATATTGAATGGATGTGATAAATTATCCTTACTATTTTATTCTTTATATTCTAAAATATCACTGGGCTGGCAGTCTAATGCTTTACAAATGGCCTCAAGCGTACTAAAACGAATAGCCTTTGCTTTGCCTGTTTTTAAAATGGAAAGATTAGATAAGGTAAGATCTACTTTTTGGGACAGTTCGTTCAATGACATTTTGCGCTTGGCCATCATGACATCCAGGTTTACGATTATGGGCATGTCTTATATTGTTAATTCGTTTTCAAATTGTATTTCAACTCCTCTTTTATATAGTTGTGCGATGATAAAAATGATCGCTGCTATGAATAAAAATTCTGATTTCCCTCTACATATTGTTCTATATTGAAAGCAGAAAAATTAATATTCTTATGGAGTAGCCATTCGTAATATTTTTCACCTATAAAAGCCATAATTCCTATTATTAAAGCAACATTGCTGATTTTTACTGTAAAAGAATAAATTTCGTTATTAAAGGAATTTATAAGATTAATTTTCAAAAATATTTTAATAAGAAAATAGAACATATAGGCTTTTAAAGCAGATAGCAAGACGATTAATATGATCAATGTTGAATAATAAGTTTTGTTGTTGTTTTAAAGTTCGGATACATCGAGTCCAAGATGTAGATTTTCCGAGCCTCTAGAATTCATAAATAGACTTATAGCATAAGAGACCAAAATGGCTCCTGTCTGCGTACAAAGGCTAATAAATGTAATTCAGGATTATATATCAGACATTTTTAGGATCGTTTTTGTATTTATTTTCATGTTAAATTATTCTTAATTTTAAAACAAATATCAGTAAATATTTATTGATAAACAATGAATATTTGTTCTTTTTTAATATTCATTGTTTTAGGCCTTGTAAAATGTAATAAATACGGTTAAAAAAAGCTTTGATTTGAAATTTTAAATTGTATCTTGCATACGTTTATATTTGGAATCAATATTTGTTCATTAATTTATGTTGCTTTTCTTTTATATACCAAATTTTTATTAATTTTTTAATTTTATTCAAAATGAACATTTTTGTTTCAAACATCAATTACGCAACTAAAGAATATGAGTTGCACGATTTATTTGCAGGATATGGAGAAGTATCTTCTGCTAAAATAGTTACAGACAGAGAAACTGGTCGTTCTAGAGGTTTCGGTTTTGTAGAAATGGGTGATGAAGAAGGAAAGCAAGCTATTGAAGCTCTTAACGGACAAGATTTCAACGGAAAAGATCTTAACGTATCTGAAGCTAAGCCAAGAGAAGAGAAGCCAAGAAGAAGCTTCGATAACAACAGAAGCGGTGGCGGAGGCTACGGTGGTGGTGGAAACAGTCGTGGCGGCGGAGTTGGCTACGGTGGTGGTGGAAACAGCCGTGGTGGAAATGGCGGTGGAAATCGTTGGTAAAAAATATGAGCGGCTTTTAAGCCGCTTTTTTTTATGTATTATTTCTGATTCTATGATGAGATAATCATATTTTTATTGGTTTTATGTTTTTTTCCTGTGTGCTTTAGGTTTTATTTTGACGATTCATATTAAAAATGTAAGTTAACGTCTAATTTAAAAACTAACATGAAAAAACAATTACTCTTGGGATTATTTGCAATTCCATTGATTGTCAATGCTCAATTTTTTCAAAACTTTGATTCGTCTAATGCTATTCCTACAGGATGGACCGCTCTTAACGGAGGAGATGGGAATACTTGGGAGATTATAGAGTATACAACGAGTGATATTATGGCGTACAGCGGTACGCGTACAGCCTCGTTGAGATATGGCTCATCTGCTCATGATGATTATTTGGTTACGCCAGCCATAACAGTTACTGCAGGACTCAGTGATTTTCTTTCTTTTTATGCAAGGAGTAGAGATTCAGACTATCCTGAAACAATCAGCTTGAAAATTTCTACAACAACAACTACGGCTGCCGCGTTTACAGATACATTAGCAGCTTCTGTAGCTCCGGCAAGTGGAGCTGACTTTTATAGATATTCGTATGATCTTTCCGCTTATGTAGGACAAACGATTTATATTGGATTCTATTCCTCAACTACGGATCTTTTTTACATGGACATTGATGATGTTTTTAATGGGGCAGTACCTGCTTGTGATGTTCCGTCTTCTATAGTCGTAAATGGCGTGACATCAAATTCAGCAAGCATAAGTTGGATGCCGTCATTTACAGGAAATGCTTCTTATCAGGTAGAATATGGACCACTTGGATTCGTTCAAGGAACGGGAACTGTTGTGAATAGTGGGAATATGTCTGCTGTGCTTTCTAATCTTAATCCGTCTATGGCTTATCAGTTTTACGTAAGATCAAATTGTGCAACAAATGGTTTTAGTGCGTGGTCTTCTGCGCAATCATTTACAACTACATGTGTTCCTATAGCGACATTCCCTTATGTACAGAATTTTGATAATACCACGCTTCCTTCATGTTGGAATAATGAATCTGTTGCAGGAGCGGGTAGTGCTATCTGGAAGTATGTTGTTACAAATGGAAATTCATCAATTAATCCTAAATCTGCACCAAGAATGGCTGAGTTCAGAACTGAATCAGCGGGTGAAAGAGCAAAATTATTAATGCCTCCATTGAATATTTCAGGACTCGCCAATCCGGAACTTAGATTTAGTTTGGCTAATGTCAACTGGCTTGGAGAAGTTGATGAGTTAAGGATTTATTATAAATCGAATCCTAGTGATGCTTGGGTTCAGGTAGGAAGTTCGTATATGACTGAAAATTCATCATGGCTGGATGTAAGTATTCCTCTTCCGAATAAATCTGTAAACTATTTCATTGCTTTTGAAGGAGCTTCGAATTGGTCAAGAGGAATGAATATTGATAATGTGTTGATTTTGGATACTTCCGCAACCCTTGGAGTTGGTGACGTTGCTAAAAACAGTGGCATTAAATTGTATCCGAATCCCGTGAAAGATATTTTAAATATAAACTCAGATAAAAAACTAAGGAGTATTGAAGTCTTTTCTTTAACAGGTCAATTGCTGCAAAAAGTAGATAATAATGCTAAACAAATAAATATGTCTGGTTTGGAAAAAGGAGTGTACTTATTACGGGTAAAATCTGAAGGAAAAGATGAATCGTTTAAAATACTGAAGGACTAAATAAAAAGAGCGCTTTACATTAATGTAAGGCGCTCTTAACAATATTAAATCAAAATTCTATTATGTTTTATTGCAATTTATCGAAAGATTTAGTTCATTAGTCCACTTCTTCATACTTCCATACCCCTGAGATTTCTAATAAAGTTAAGCCTGGTTGTTTTTCTCCATAACTAAATATGTAAATGTATTTTGAAAAGCAGAATGAGCAATTTGTTCCAAAATAAAGGGTAGGTAGATCATTTACTGTTAGTGGTCCAAGATGCGACATTCTATTGGAGGTTTTGGTAACCATCTTATTTTTTAATAATTCATTCTTGGATAATATTTTGTCTTCAATATAAATTTGAAGGATCGGAAATCCCGATTCGTAGGGTTTTATCTCGACTGTGTTTTCGGAACTGCAATTACAGCACGTGAATTTTGTTACCACAGAAGGAATCATTTCATCATTGATCAAATGATTTTTTACTACAAGAGCTTGTTCCAGAATGTTTATTTTTTTTGATATTGAATACATTTGAATTTATTTTTACTGAATAACTGTTCCTACTAAGTTATTGTATTTTCCGCTCGGACTCTTTTTGATGGTTACTTTTATGTATCCTTCTTTTGCTAGTTTATTCCATGTTTTCTGATATCCTGTTGTGGGGTCTATTGGGATTTTCCACATTACTTGTTTACCACCTCCCACTTGATTGAACCAGGGAATTATATTTGCGGTTTGAGATTTGAAGGATAATAAATTATTCAAAACATCTATTTCATAGTAGAAATCATACTTGTCTTCTGTTTGATTTAAAGCTCTCTGGCTAAAAGTATAGGCATATCCGTTTACGATTGGGCTTGTAAAACTTCCTCCTAAATTTGGAGCTTCTGTTCCGTTATAGTTGCCAATAGCTCCGCTGTATCGGTCAAATTTTTGTCCTGCTTTAAGAGGGGTTTCGTCAACGATATTATATCCGCCATTTGCAGGAGGCCATCCGTTATTTAAATTGTTTTCTTTAAAAAGAATCTCTAGGTCGCGCCAGTTAGCTTTTTTGTATAAATTAAAGGCTTGATTTCTTATGGTTGGGGTGGTTGCTCCTGCTTTATCATAGGTGAGCGCAAATTCATCTGAATTTTTATAGAAGGCATTGGTAATTCTCATTGATTTTTCAATGATGTCTTCTCTATCTGAGTTACATGAATGTGATAGCAGTACAATCGATGAAATAATGATGTACCTGAAAATATTTTTCATAATGTTGTTTATGTTTTTTTTGGGGAAGATTTAGTGAGGCATTATTTTACCATTTTCGGTACTTTTTATAAGGTGGAATAGTACGACATCGATGTCTTTTTTTAAGAATGTTACTTCATTTGCTGTTTTTGTGTATTCGTACGTGTCATTGGATGCTGATACTCCTGATGTGGTTTTATTTTGTTTTAATGTATGTCTTTTGCCATATAAGGAAATGTCTACAATTTTTTTTGTACTATTTATGGCGACTTCCATTTTGTCTCCATATCGGTCTGTAAAGACATTTTTTGTTATCTTATCAATGTTTAATAGTGTTTTCTTAGTCGTTTCAGGAGAATTACATGCAACTAAGCTGCATATCATTAAAACGGATAAAAAAACGGGAATTTTTTTTTGATTTTTTTTATCTTTTGTGGTTTCATAAATTTTGTTTAAATAAGTTGAATAATTGTTTGGTTTTGACTAGCTGTTGATTCTAAGATGTTGTAGATTGAATTCAAATGAAAATTTGAACTTGTTTTAAAAGGTGTTGAAGGGAGTGGGGTGGTTTGTTGAAGAAAGTAGTTAGAAAATATTGTTGTTATTTTCAATACAAGCTTTAGATAGCTGTGCTTCTTCTTTAGAGTGGTGTTTTTTTTAAGAGATCAATTGTGTTTGATTTGTTTTTTTATAATAAGGACTTTCTTATTGTTTTATTTAAGACTATTATGTGTTTTTGTTGAGGTTTGATATTGTTATTTAGATTTGCTAGGGATTGGTTATTGTTAATGCCAAAAAAATGAGATGTCATTAATGTGTATTCATTTTTACCTAAAGAGTCAGGTGTTTTTTCTGTAATTACTTTTGTGTTTTTTAGAGTTGAATTTCTTGCAAATACATGTTTTTCAGATGGTACTTCTGTTTTCATATGGGCTAAACAAAATTATTATTGTTAAAGATGAATTTTTTCTTAAAATTTGTAGTGTTAATTTTTCTTTTTTCCTGTTTCAAAGGAATGCTCATTGAGATTAAGATTCTCCCATTTTCTTTTTGGTGTCTTACTTCTATAGGCTGTTCGCTAATGTTGAAATTTTGATAATTTTCTAAGTTGGTCTCTACTTGATACCCTCGGTTTTTAAATTCTTTCGCAACTTGAGATCCTATAAATCCTTGTGCATTCAATACGGTTACTTTTTTAATGTTCATTACTTTTAATTTTCTTTTTTAAGGTAAGGTTAATTGATATTATAATTTGCTCATCTTCTATCTGATGTCTGATTTTAATGGGATGGTGACGATTAGGTACTTTTGATGTAGGTGCTTTCACTTCGTAACCTTTATTATTTAATTCTTTTATAAGGTTAGATCCTATATGGCCTAGTTCTAAGGAGCTAAATGAGGGTGTTTTATTCATACTAGAGATGTTATTTTATTTTTAAAGTTGAATCTTTATTTATTTTGCAAATATATAATATAATCTATTTATATTTATTAAATAAATGTTAATAAATTATAAAACTAGAAATTATCTACATTTATATCGATTAAAAATGTGAATAATTTTTTTTATTTAATTTGATTATTGCAGATGTTTAATATTAGTCTATAGGTTTTGTAGATTAATAATAAAGAGAATGGCTTTAAAATAGAAAATTATTTAAATTGAAATATTTGAGTAAAAAATAAATTTAATATTGAATATGGAAAATTGGGAATTTTAAAGATTTAGAATCGTCAGAAGTTTTTTGATATCTTATTCGAAGAGAATGCTGAGACAAAATGAAAAAGCAGATTAAAGATTGCTTTGCCTTGTTGATTTGTAGTCCGCTACACTGTGATAGTGATGTTGTCTTTTTAATAATGTTAAAAAGAAACTAACGAGGAGAATAGAAGAAAGATTGCGATAATGCTTTAATTGAGTTTTTCTGGAAATAATTGCAAGGTAGAACCTTGAGGTGTTCTCTTCGAATTAAATCCTCTTTCATTCTTTGAAAAAGGATTTTAAAAGAAAACTTTACTCCATAATAGATAGGGGTTTTGGAAAAGGGGAGTTTTTTCGTTATAGTTATTTCAAATTACACAAATAGCTCCGACTGAAGTGAGCAGAGCTATAATAAAAATCATAGGTTTCGAAATTCTATATTATTAGATTTTCTAATGATTTGTGGAATTTTATTTTTTCTTTTTCTTTTCTTTCTCCTTTTTCTTTTCTTTGGTTTTTTTCTCTTTTTTTGGATTTAAAATCTCGTTAGCAATTTCCAATTTAGGAGCTTTTACTCTCGTAGGTTTTATTTCTATTTTAAGATCAAAATAACCTCTTAGATCATCCTGAGAAATTAAATTTTCACTCATCAAAAACTCTAAAATCTCTTTTCCGGAGTCATGAAAAAAATTATGAAAAAGTTCTGTTAATAAGAATTTTTTATAGTCTTGAAAAGGCATGATAACAGTATATTTGAAAATTCTGCCTTCTTTTTCAGTAGATAAATATCCTTTCTCAACCAAGATTTTTAAGTAGGTAGAAACGGTATTTTGGTGGGGTTTTGGTTCAGGGTGCTGCTCCATAACATCCTTTAAATAAAAGGAATCCAGCTTCCAAAAAAGTTTCATTAAGTTTTCTTCGGCAGAGGTAAGATGATTTATTTTCATAGGGTAGTCTTAATGTTGAAATTGTATATTGCAATAAAGATAAATAAAAGATACCAGAAAAGCTATTCCTGCGCCCATAAATACTTCTTTTACGGTGTGTCTTTTTAAAATAATTCTTGTGATTCCTACCAAAGTTGCGATCCCCAACCAAACAATTCCCATTGTCCAGCTAAGAACAAAAAACAAAGCAGCAACAAATACATTAAAAGCAGTATGCATGGAACTTTTAATGAAAAAATTACTAATCTGTAAAGCAAAAAGCAGGATTAGAATAAACAGCATTACAAAATCGATATAGCCATTTTTGATATAGTTAAAAGCTAAATAAACCCCTACACATGCTGCAATAAAAATATATAAAGTTTTTCTCTGAATACGGTTTGAAACATCCATATTGGTATACCTTCCGGTTTTCACATTCCAAACCAGCCAGATCACAACAGGGATTATTACCATCAGTAATATAGGCAGGAAATAAGATACAGAATCCTGTAAAGAATATTTTTGAACGCTCATGTAAACGAAAAATATAATCAGTGAAACCAGAGGATTAAAAAAATCAGAGATGATTTTTGAGACAGTATGTACAAAAGAGGGTTGTTTTTCTTCCATAATTAAGTTTAAAAATCAAATATAACACTATACGCAAAAAAACAATTGGTATGTATACAATAAAAACAAAGTTTTTTTTATAATTTTGCTCAACTATTTCATAATAAATAAGCAAGAGCTAACACATGAAAGAATTTTCTAAAGAGGTATACCTGAAGTGGTATGAAGATATGACAATGTGGAGAAGGTTTGAAGACAAATGCCGTTCTCTTTATTTAAAACAAAAAATCAGAGGTTTTTTACATTTGTATAATGGACAGGAGGCTATACCTGCTGGTTTCACGCATGCAATGGATTTAACTAAAGATAGTATGATCACTGCTTACAGATGTCACATCCATCCAATGGCAATGGGAGTAGACCCTAAGAGAATCATGGCAGAACTTTGTGGTAAAGCTACAGGTACGTCAGGAGGTATGGGAGGTTCTATGCACATTTTTAGTAAAGAACACCGTTTTTATGGTGGACACGGTATTGTAGGAGGTCAAATTCCTTTAGGTGCTGGTATTGCTTTCGCGGATAAGTTTTTTGACAGAAAAGCGGTGAATATCTGTTTCTTCGGAGATGGGGCAGCAAGACAGGGATCATTACATGAAACGTTTAACATGGCGATGAACTGGAAACTTCCGGTAGTATTCGTTGTAGAAAACAACCAGTATGCAATGGGAACTTCTGTTAAAAGAACAGCTAACCACGAAGATATCTATAAATTAGGTTTAGGATACGAAATGCCTTGTCTTCCTGTAGATGCAATGGACCCTGTAAAAGTAGCTGAAGCTGCTTACGAGGCTATTGAAAGAGCAAGAAGAGGTGACGGACCAACTTTCATCGAAGCAAGAACTTACCGTTACAGAGGTCACTCTATGTCTGACGCTGAGCCTTATAGATCTAAGGATGAAGTGGCAATTCATAAAAATGATGACCCTATCGAATTGGTAAGATCAAGAATTTTAGCTAACAATTGGGCTACTGAACAAGAATTGGAAGTAATCGATAATAAATCAAGAGATTTTGTTGATGAGTGTATCGAGTTCATGGAAAATTCTCCATACCCGGATGTTGATAAAGTATATGAGTATGTTTATTCTCAGGAAAACTATCCATTCTTAGATAAATTTGAAAATCAATAATAATTTGCTGATAGGATGATATGGTGTGTTATTTTTTAACTTTCACTTTTATTATCATCACTTCATCACATTAACAAATTAATAAATTAAATTATGGCAGAAGTTATTACAATGCCGCGTCTTTCCGACACTATGACGGAAGGTAAAGTGGCGAAATGGCATAAAAAAGTAGGAGATACAGTAAAAGAAGGAGATATTTTAGCTGAAATTGAAACAGATAAAGCTGTTCAGGATTTCGAATCTGAATTAAATGGTACTCTTCTATACGTTGGTGTGGAAGAAGGAAATGCTGCTGCTGTAGATTCTGTTTTGGCTATTATTGGTAATGCAGGAGAAGATATTTCAGGATTAACGGGCGGAGCTGCTGCTTCTGCTGCCGGAGGTTCTGAAGAGAAAAAATCTGAAGAAGAAGCAAAAACAGAAAATAATTCTACAAGCGTAGAGCAAACTTCTGCGGAAGTTCCTGCGGGAGTAGAAGTAATTACAATGCCAAGACTTTCTGATACAATGACAGAAGGTAAAGTAGCTAAATGGCACAAAAATGTTGGTGATACAGTAAAAGAAGGTGATCTTCTTGCTGAAATCGAAACAGATAAAGCGGTTCAGGATTTCGAATCTGAATTCAATGGAATATTATTGAAGCAAGGTGTTGAAGAAGGTGGTGCTGCTCCTGTAGATTCAGTATTGGCTATTATTGGCCCTGAAGGAACTGATGTTTCTGGCGTTGGTGCTGCAAAACCTGCTGCTCAATCTTCAGAAAAACCTGCAGAACAAAAAGCGGAAGCTAAGACTGAAGAAAAACCTGCTGCTGAGGCGGTAAGTGCTTCATCTACCGACAGAGTTGCAATTTCTCCTTTGGCTAAAAAAATGGCTCAGGATAAAGGAGTTGACATTCACGGTATTCAGGGTTCTGGAGAAAACGGAAGAATCGTTAAAAAAGATATTGAAAATTATCAGCCATCTCAGGCAAAACCAGCTGCTTCTGCGCCGACTGCAAGTTCGGCTGCTCAGGTTGCATTGAGTTTTGTACAAGGAGAAGATACAGAGACTCCAAACTCTCAGGTAAGAAATATTATTGCAAAACGTCTTGCTGAAAGTAAATTCTCTGCTCCTCATTATTACCTGATGGTAGAGATTAATATGGATAAAGCAATTGAGGCTAGAAAAGAAATCAATTCTTTACCAGATACTAAAATCTCTTTCAATGATATGATTATTAAAGCGACTGCAGTTGCTTTGAGAAAACATCCACAAGTTAATTCTAGCTGGGCTGGAGATAAAGTGATCCACAGAGGAAATATCAACGTTGGTGTAGCGGTAGCTATTCCTGACGGATTGGTAGTTCCTGTTCTTAAAAACACAGATCAGATGACGTATACACAGATTTCTGCTGGTGTTAAGGATATGGCTGGAAGAGCTAAATCTAAAGGTCTAAAGGCAAACGAAATGGAAGGTTCTACTTTCTCTGTTTCTAACTTAGGAATGTTCGGAATTGAAACATTTACAAGTATCATTAATCAACCTAACTCTGCAATCCTTTCAGTAGGAGCAATCATCGAGAAGCCAATTGTAAAAAATGGTCAGATCGTAGTGGGGAATATCATGAAGCTTTCATTAGCTTGTGACCACAGAGTGGTAGACGGTGCTACAGGTGCTCAGTTCTTACAAACATTAAAAACATATCTAGAAAGTCCTTTAACTTTGTTACTGTAATCTTCTAGTATATATCATATTAAAACCTCTCACTTCGAGAGGTTTTTTTGTGTTTAAAATTCACGATTTGTTTACCAGCCCGTAGATCTAGACTCTAATCTTTCATATTATAAACTTAAACCTAACAGGTTTCTAAAACCTGTTAGGTTTGTTTTAACATAAATTGGAGGAAAGAATATCAATGATCTTTTTATATAGTATTGGAAAATAGTTTCGGAAGATTCTTGTTGAGATCCCTATAGGATGACAAAGTGGATGGTAATAATCTCTAAACATTCGTCTTTGCTGAGTGTTAACGCCTTTGCGAATAAAAAAATAGATAGATTGAATTTCAAAAACACTTGCGAACCTTACGTTTGAAATTTAAATTAAAAAAAAATGATAAACGAAGTCAATTAACCATTCACAATTCACCTTGAATTTCTCTCATATTTCAAATCAAATCACTATTTTTGACTCATGATTAAAGCAAGGAATATCCATAAATCTTATGGGAATTTAGAAGTATTAAAAGGGGTTGATATTCATATCAAAACTGGTGAGGTTGTTTCTATTGTTGGTGAATCAGGGGCAGGGAAATCTACTTTGCTGCAGATCTTAGGAACATTGGATCTTCCTTCGAACTCTAATAAATATGATACAGAAATCTCAATAGCAGGAGAATCATTTATTAATATGAATGATAAGCAGCTTTCTAAATTCAGAAATCAAAATATTGGTTTTGTATTTCAGTTTCATCAGTTATTGCCGGAATTTACGGCATTAGAAAATGTATTGTTGCCTACAAAAATTGCCGGAGCTAACGAAAAGGAAGCGTTGGAGAAAGCCTATGCTTTGTTTGAAGACCTAAAAATTGAACAGAGATTGCAGCATAAACCCAACCAATTATCTGGGGGTGAAGCACAAAGAGTAGCGGTTGCCAGAGCGTTAATAAACTCTCCTAAAATTATCTTTGCAGATGAACCAACGGGTAACCTGGATTCAAAGAATGCGGATGATCTACACCGATTATTTTTTGATCTAAGAGAAAAATACAATCAGACATTTGTTATTGTAACGCACAACCCGAATCTTGCAGAAATTACGGATAGAAAATTGGTCATGAAAGACGGGATGATTATCGAGTAAACCTCTGCTACATGATGAAATGCTTTATTTTCCTATTTCTATTTATTATTTCCTGTTCAAAATTTGAATCTCAGGCTGGAAATGGAATTAACGATTTACCAAAATCAAGGATTTCGGAAATTAAAAATTTTATTAAAGGGAAAAATTACAGTCAGGATTTGGCAGTCTTCATCAATTTTAGAGTTCATTCAGGAAAGTACAGGTATTTCGTTTACAACCTGAAGAATAACAAAATTTTACAGAAAGCGATTGTTGCCCATGGCGAAGGTTCTGTAGTTTCTCATTCAAGTAATTTACAATTCAGTAATGTAGATGGTTCTCATCAATCGTCTCTAGGAAAGTATGAGATCCGTGAAAGTTATAACGGTAAATTTGGAAAGGCATATCGTTTAGATGGGCTTGATGAAACCAACAGCAATGCAAGATCGAGAGCGATTGTGCTTCATTCTTACGATTGTGTTTCCGATAAAGAATCAACCAGCCAGGCTTGTTTAAGTTTTGGATGTCCGATGCTTTCAAAAAATGCGTTTAATGAAACGGCAAAATATATTGATGAATCTAAATTGCCTATTGTTTTATACGCTTTTTATTAAAACTAATTTCAATGAAAAATATTTTTATCCTTGCTTCCGCTTTAGTTACAATGGTATCATGTGGAAAAAAAGAAGTTCAGAAAGAAAATCTATCACTAAATCTTGACAAAGGTTTTGAGCAGACTTTAATTTATTCTACATCTACAGATGGAAATGATAATGGAGGCATGAATGATGCTACAGAAGTAAAATACAAAGTAGATTCTGTAGATAAAGAATCTAATTATTACATTACAGGTGAGATTTTAAGAATGACATATAATCAAAAAATGTTTGGTGAAGAAATTCATTTTGATTCTAGAGAAACTACCGGTTCAGACGATGAAATGGCGGCAGAGATGAGGCCGATGATTAATAATCCTTTTACATTTAAAATTGATAAATACGGTAAGATTCTTGAAAAACAAAAGTTTACCAAAGAAACTGCAAGTGATTTAGGTGCAGATCAATACAATATTATTCCTTTGGTTTTTCCTCATGAAGCTATTGAAAATGGGTTTACTTGGAAAGAAGATACATCAAACCCGCTTACAAAATCTATTATGCCTGTTTCAAGTACTTACATGTACAAAGGCTCGAAAGATAACAAAATAGAAATTAAGCTTACTTCTAAAATGCAGGGAGGAGACATTATGAAGGATACAGATATTGAAGGGAAATATATCTTTGATGGTAAAACAAAAAGTTTAATTTCTGCTGAAAGAAATATGCCTGTTCAAATGGGTGGGGGAACTGCTAAGTTTACAATTACTCCTAAAATGAAAGGATTTAATTAATTATTTACACCAATATTATGTCCATAAAATTCCTCGCAGAAGACGACAGACCCAGAGAAAAGTTTTTGCTTAAAGGCAAGAGCTCACTTTCTGATTCCGAGTTGCTGGCAATTATTATGGGCAGCGGAAGTAGAAATGAAACCGCGGTAGAATTAGCGCGAAAAATACTGGCTTCTGTCGATAATAATTGGCATCAGTTGAGTTTACTTTCGGTGAAAGATTTAATTAAGTTCAAAGGAATAGGAGAGGCGAAAGCCATTTCCATTGCTACAGCTTTAGAGATTGGAAAGAGGAGGGCAAGTCAGGAAATTCCTGAAAAACCTGTGATCTCCAATAGTAATGATGCCTATCAGATTCTTAAAAACCAATTGTCAGATCTCAGAACAGAAGAGTTTTGGGCTGTTTTTCTGAATCAGAGTAATAAAGTTCTGCATACTTCTCAATTAACTCAAGGAGGAATCAATCAATCGATTGTAGATGTCAGGATTTTATTTAAAATTGCGTTGGATCATTTTTCGACCGGAATTATCATTGCTCACAACCATCCATCCGGAAATTTGAAACCCAGTAAAGAAGATATAGATATTACACAGAAAATAAAAGAAGGCGGAGCGCTTTTAAATATCCAGCTTTTGGATCATTTAATTGTTACACAGAATTCATATTTGAGTTTCTCAGACGAAGGATTATTATGATTAGAAGATTGAAATATCAAGAAATTGATTTTAAAAAATATACTGAATGTTTAGAGAATTCTGAACAACAAAAATATTCTGCAACACTCGATTTTTTGAATGTTGTTTCCGGTAAACAATGGGAAATATTGGTTTATAATGATTATGAGGCCGTAATGCCTGTTCCTTACATGAAAAAGTTTGGACTGAAAATCGTTATTAATCCTAAACTTTGCCAGCAGTTAGGTATTTTTTCAAAAACAGATAACATTCAGGTTAACGATCAGTTGTTAGACTTTTTTGAAAAAAAATACAATATTTGGTATTATGCTTTTAATGATACCAATCAATTCACAAAGAAATTAAAAGAAAGACAGAATTTTCTTATTTATCCCGCGGATTATAATGAAGTAAGACAGAAATATTCTCCCAAAAGAAAACGGAAATTAAGGCTTGATGAAGAGGTTTTGCAAAACTCTGAAGTGAGAAAGGTTACGATGAATGAAGCGCTGGGTTTTATTTCTCAAAATACAATCGGGGCTAAAGATGAAAAAGATAAGCAGGAGTTTCTACAAACCTTTTCCGATTTTGAGAAAGCTCAGCATTTGCAGCTTACTGCATTTTTTTACCATAAAACCATTATTAATATCATTGCTGTTTATTCTGATGAAAAAACACTAGCACTTTTAGGAACTTTTAATGCTAAAGAACATATAAAGCTTTCTGGTTCTTCGGTGATTATTGATCATATTATTTCAGAAAATATTCAGACTAAGACTTTTGATTTTGAAGGAAGTGATGTTCCTGCTATAGAAGAGTTTTTCAGGGGTTTCAGACCGGAATTAAAAATGTATCCTACTACATTTAATTCTAAAAAAGAACTTTTAAAGAAAGTTTTAAAAATCAGATAATTTTATCCATCATCATTCAAAATACTTTTATTGGTACTCTAAATTATTACTTTTGCATTTAATCCTTATTTCCATGAAAAAAAATATACCTTCTATTATATTGTCTGTTTATTTATTGGTCATGTCCTTGTATTTATACACTCACCAGTATTACAATGCAGATATAGAGGCATACATGGGATTGGTGTACAAAGCCAATTTTCCAGACATGAAAATTGAGGAAATTCATAAAAAAGTTTACACAGAATTAAAAGAGAAAAAGCCGGGAGCGGGTGAGGTAAATACTACCAGAGAAGAAGAAGCAATAGGAGATAACAGCTATTATCATGTTTTATCAGAAAATCCTAAAGTATATGAAGAAGAGCTTCAGTTATTTACCGTAAAACCTTTTTATAATTTCATTAATTCGATCTTTTTTAAACTTGGGTTTAGTGCGTCACTATCTACGTTTCTTATTACAATTATTTCTTATGTTTTAATGGTGATCCTAATTTTTTCCTTCTTATTACAAGTCCTTAAAAATAATTATTTAGCGTTATTATTAACGATTTTAATATCTATATTTAAACCTCTTTTAGATACTTCCCGCCACGCCACGCCAGATGGTTTATCGTGTATGCTTTTACTGTTTAGTTTCTATTTTGCAGTAATGAAGCGAAATATGTTTGTGGCAACAGTATTTGGAATTTTATGTATTCTTACAAGACCGGAATATTTTATTTTTTATAGTTTTTCATTAGCATTACTGTATATATTTAAGTCGGATTTTAGGTTTAAAACAAAAGAAATTCTTTTCTCTTTTATTTATTTTGCATTAACGTTTGGGATCATCCAATATTTCAATCAAATATCTTGGTATGTGTTGTTTATGAATCAATTTACGAAGGTTCAGCTTTATCCCATCTCAAACCCCGATTCATTTAATTTCAATGACTATTTAGCGTGTGTAAAGGGCAAACTGCTATTTGAGTTTAATACTTCGTATTTTACCTTATTGCTCATCTTTATCATTGTTATTTTAGATTATAAACTTATCATCAACAGAAATAGAAAAAGTCTGATTTTCCTGAGTTTTTACGCTGCGATATTTGTGACGGTATTTTTACGCTTCATCATGTTTCCAAGTCTTGTCAATAGAATGATGGTAGGCTTTTACCTATTAATAATTTTATCATTAATTGCGTATCAAAGTTCAAAAAAGCAAATATTGGATAAGACGGCGTAATAATTATAAAATTATCATTATTTTTGTACCTCAAATTATGACAAGTTTTTCAGGATACCTACCATATGCATTTGCATTGATCATTGCGATACCTTTTTTGGTTTTGCTGAGACAGTTTGTACACACGTATATCAATCTTAAAAATCAGGAAATAAAACTTCTTTCTGTGAAATCGAATTCTGAAAATAAGACCCAGTCTTATGAAAGAATGACGCTTTTCCTGGAAAGAATGAAACCTTCCAACCTTATTCAGAGGTTTGATAAAGATCTTGCGGTACACGAATTTATTTTTCTTACAGAAAAAACAATTAATGAAGAGTTTGAATATAATTCTTCACAACAGCTTTACGTAACGAAAAATTCTTGGAACAATATTGTTGATTCTAAAAATGCGGTGCTGGATCTGCTTCATAAAACATACGAAGGATTAAGTGGAAATGCTAATCTTGATGAGTTTAAAACCATCTTCATCATGAATTTTATGGAAAATGAAGACTATATTGCAGCGACAATGGAAGACCTGAGAAGAGAAATTTTAATAATAGCTTAACTAAAAATATAAATAAATAATGATTCCAAATTTTAAAGCACATCCATGGCATGGAGTTTCTGCAGGAGAAGATGCGCCAAATGTTGTTAACGTATTCGTGGAAATCGTTCCTTCAGATACTATTAAATATGAAGTAGATAAAGAAACAGGATATTTAAAGGTAGACAGACCTCAGAAATTTTCTAATATCATTCCGGCATTATACGGGTTTGTTCCAAGAACATACTGTGATAATGAAGTAATGAAATTGGCAGTTGAAAGAGGAGCTACAGATGTATCAATGGGAGATCATGATCCGTTGGATATCTGTGTTTTGAGTTCTCACAATATTCACGGAGGTGGATTGTTTATGGAGGCTATTCCAATCGGAGGTTTCAAAATGATCGACGGAGGTGAGGCTGATGATAAAATTGTTGCAGTAATGATCGGTGATCATGCTTTTGGACATTTCAGAGATATCACTGAATTACCTGAAGCTGAAGTGAAACGATTAATGCACTATTTCTTAACATACAAAAACTTACCGGACGAGCCTGCAAAATGCAGAATTCAGGAAGTATATGGCGCTGAGCATGCTAAGAAAGTGATCATTGCATCTCAAAAAGATTACGCAGATAAATTTGGAGGTTAATCAATGATCTAACCTCATAAAAATAGGAAAGCAGACTGAAAAGTCTGCTTTTTTTATTCCTGAACTTGTTATTTTTACTACAAAAGGTTAATGAATTATTTAAGCTCATTATGAATTGCAAACAAGAGCACATTAGTTTTTAAAAATTCTTCTGTATTGAGCAGGGTCGAAATATTATTCTTTTGAGAGCTTTTCCTTTTTATAAATTAAGCTATGATTAGATATTCATATAGCTTTTGCTGCTTTTGTGGTAAATTTTAAAAACAAATTCTCGGCCTCATATTGATATTCTTTAATGCGAATTCGGAATTAAGATATTAACGCCCGCCTGAACCGCAATTCCTGCAAATCTATTCTCTGCTCCAAAGTTTTGGGTAATTCTTCCCATCAATCCGATTTTCATAGGAACGATCCAATAAGAACCAAAAGCACCGATTCCTGCAATTTTATCCGAAGCAAAACCACCATTGGTTCCTTTGTCATCGCTTACCTGGGTGCTGTAATTTCCAAAAATCCCCACTTCATCTCCTCTGCTATCTAAAACATAGGTTCCACCAACATCCACGGTGAAATGGCTTCCTTCTTTAAAGTCAGTATCTTTTTGCCATTGATTGATCTCCAGCGTGGTTGCTACACTTATATTGGTTCTTGGCGTAGGTTTCGTTTTACCGGCCACACGAATGTTGTGAGACCAATAGCCATGGCCTCCATTGTCTAAATCATTGGGTTTGTATTTTCCTGTAGGCGCCCAAACTCCGTAGTTTACAGCATAACTGAATTTTCCTTTTGTCCATGACAGCCAAATAGGTTGAATATACATATCACCCAACCCAATACTTTTATTGGTGAAAACATAATTTCCGGGTCCGGTTTGGCTAGAGTAGTAATCTAACGCAATATCAGCGGTTGGACTATTTAAGGTAGGAATAATCATCATTCCCCAATTGGCACCAAAAATTTTTCCTTTACCACCATAAATAGCCATTAAAATAAAAGAATGGGTAACTACTTTTTGTTTGAGAGTAAGCTCGGTAGGATTTCCGGGAGCAGGATTAATCAGTTGATCAGATTTATTTCCGGCAGCATTATGATAATCCATATTGGCATATCCGTACCATACAGGAATAATCCATCCTGCATGCGGTGCAAAATAATCATTAGGATTGAACGAAGAACCATTGTAATGTCCTTGTCCAAAAACTGCCATTCCTGAAAATAGCCCTAATGCTAACGTTATAATTTTTTTCATAATTAAAATTTTATTCGAAGTAATTTTTTTAAGTAAAAACTGTGGCGTGTTTTTATTTCCTTTGATACACGGTAACCCCTTCTTTTATAGTTTCCAGTACAACAAGATCACGAAGTTTGTCACGATCTATTGTTAACGGGTTTTGATCGAGTATGACAAAATCAGCCAACTTTCCTGCTTTAATAGAACCTTTTCTATTTTCTTCCTGTAATTGATAAGCTGCATTAATTGTGATGGCCTTTAAAGCTTCAATAGGTTCGATTCTTTCATTAGGTCCTAAGATCATTCCTGAACGCGTTTTTCTGTTAACAGCAGCGTATACCGCAGTAATTAAATCGGGTGGTGTTACAGGAGCATCATGATGAATAGTAAATAGAATTCCAGCTTTTAACGCAGAATTTGCAGGACTGATAAAAGACGCTCTTTCGGGACCAAAAACACTTGAATAATGCCAATCTCCCCATAAATAAGCGTGGGTTGAAAAATACGATGGAATAAGACCTAGATCTTTTATTTTTTGAATATGGTCTGGACGGCTGTTTTGTACATGAATTAACGTAACACGCAATTCAGGTTTGTATATTTTTTCGTCTTTTAATCTTTGAATGACACGTATTGCCTGATCGATGGCTGCATCACCATTTACATGCAGTTGTGCAGTGATATTATTTTGAAATAATGTTTTTAAATCTTCATATAGAACTTCATCTGTGAAAATAGGAAAACCTTTATAGTCTTTAGATTGACCCTCTGGCGGAACCAAATAGGGTTGAGTAAGCCAAGCCGTTTTTCCTTGTGGAGATCCATCGTCTGAAAATTTGAAACCTGCCATTTTCAAATGATTATCATAATGCATATATTTAGGTTTAAAGGCATCCAGATCTTTTTTAAAGTATTCATAGTCTGGAAAGTAAACAATATCTGCTTTAAACAAATGTTCAGCAGCAGCTTTTTCTAAAAGATTTACGCTTTCTCCCATGGTTCTTCCGTCGCAAATGGTTGTTTGTCCGTAACTTAACCATTCCTCTTGGGCCTTCATTAAATTATCTATGGCCTGAGCTTGGGTATTGGTTCCCTTGCTCATCTTTTCGGTTAAATTAAGAAGCGCCATAAAACTTGCATTTTCTTCTAATTTACCGTTGAGTTTTCCTGTTTTTTTATTTCTTCCATAATGTCCGCCCTCAGGATCTTTTGCAGATTCAGAGATCCCCAAAAACTTAAGCATGGCGCTGTTGGCAACGCTTGCATGGCCGGAAGTGTGAATAACAATGATGGGATTGGTTTTGCTTATTGCATCCAATTCCTCTTTCGTAGGATGTCGGTGTTCTACCATAATAGCATCATCATATCCATTCCCAATGAGCGGTTGAGTTTTGGGAATGTTGTGTTCTTTTATATAATTTTTTATGGTTGTTTGAAGGTCTTTTATTGAATTAACGGTACCGTAAGGTTCCGGAGAAAGATCTATAGCCTGCATCATTCCGGCTCTTGAAGTAAAATGTCCATGAACATCTATAAAGCCGGGTAACAGTGTTTTACCATTAAGGTTAATCTGTTTTGTTTGATCGTTTATATAATGGTCTGCCTCTGATTTTGTGCCGGCGAAAAGAATTTTACCATTTTTTACGGCAACAGCTTCTACTTGAGCCGGACTGTTTTCCATGGTTAAAATGGTGCCTCCGAAATAAAGAGAATCGGCTGTTTCTTTCGGGGGTCTGTTTTGGCAGCTGTAGATGAACAGCATTGAAAAGATGGTATAAAATAATGTTTTCATAATCATTGTAATTCATTAAGTGGTGATGAATAAATGTACAAAAATTATATATAATTATATTGAATTTTACAAAGTATTTAGAAAATTTATTATATTTATAAAAGTAATTGTGTTTTTTTAATATAAAAATAATAAATATGAATTTGTTCTATTTAATTCCGGTTTTTGGCGTCATTGCGTTGCTTTATACGTTTCTTCAAAGTAATTGGGTAAGCAAGCAGAATGCAGGAAATGAAAAAATGAAAATAATCAGCGGGCATATTGCTGACGGTGCCATGGCTTTTTTGAAAGCTGAGTACAAAGTATTAACCTATTTTGTGATTATAGTTGCTGTTTTGTTAGCTATAATGGGAATGAACAGTTCCAGTTCGCATTGGAGTATTGGGATTGCTTTTGCGATTGGAGCATTTTTCTCTGCTTTAGCGGGTTTTATTGGGATGAAAATTGCCACTAAGGCCAATGTAAGAACAGCAGAGGCGGCGCGAACATCTTTATCTAAGGCGCTTAAAGTTTCATTTAGAGGCGGTTCCGTAATGGGAATGGGCGTTGCCGGATTGGCTGTGTTAGGATTAGGATCACTTTTTCTAATCATTAAACAAATTTTTGCCCCAGATGCAGGAGTAGATTCCCATGAGATGGAAAGAACCATTGAAATTCTTACCGGATTTTCTCTTGGTGCCGAATCTATTGCACTTTTTGCAAGAGTAGGTGGGGGTATCTATACAAAAGCAGCTGATGTGGGGGCTGATTTGGTTGGAAAAGTAGAAGCGGGAATTCCTGAAGATGATCCTAGAAATCCTGCTACAATTGCAGATAATGTAGGAGATAACGTAGGAGATGTTGCCGGGATGGGAGCCGATTTATTTGGTTCTTATGTCGCGACTGTTTTAGCAACAATGGTGTTGGGAAGAGAAACGATGTCTGATGATTCATTCGGAGGTTTTGCACCGATTCTTTTGCCGATGTTAATAGCAGGAACAGGAATCATCTTTTCAATGATAGGAACCTTATTTGTTAAAATTAATGATAATGAAGGCTCGTCTATGGCAAGCGTCCAGAATGCTTTAAATCTTGGAAACTGGGGAAGCATCGTAATTACAGCGGTCGCTTCTTATTTTTTGACAACCTATATTTTACCTGAAAAAATGGTTTTAAGAGGACACGAATTCACTAAAATGGGGGTATTCGGGGCGATAATTGTAGGATTGGTTGTGGGTACTTTAATGAGTATCATCACAGAGTATTATACGGCAATAGGAAAAAGACCAGTGTCAAGCATTGTGAGGCAATCATCTACAGGTCATGCAACTAACATCATTGGTGGTTTAGCGGTGGGGATGGAATCTACTTTACTTCCGATCATTGTATTGGCAGGCGGAATTTATGGTTCTTACTTGTGTGCCGGATTGTATGGTGTTGCGATTGCAGCAGCAGGGATGATGGCTACTACGGCAATGCAGCTGGCTATTGATGCATTTGGACCGATTGCTGATAACGCAGGAGGAATTGCAGAAATGAGTGAACTGCCAAAAGAAGTTCGTGAAAAAACAGATATTTTGGACGCTGTAGGAAATACAACAGCAGCAACAGGAAAAGGTTTTGCGATTGCTTCTGCAGCGTTGACGGCGCTGGCTTTGTTCGCTGCTTTTGTTGGGATTGCGGGTATCGATGGGATTGATATTTATAGAGCTGATGTGTTGGCCGGATTATTTATTGGTGGAATGATTCCGTTTATCTTTTCATCATTGGCGATTACTGCGGTTGGACAGGCTGCTATGGCCATGGTGGAAGAAGTAAGAAGGCAGTTTCGTGAAATTCCGGGAATATTAGAAGGCAAAGCAGAACCCGAATATGAAAAATGTGTTGCGATTTCTACCGACGCCTCCATTAGAAAAATGATGTTGCCTGGAGCTATTGCGATCATTTCACCTCTTTTGATGGGATTTATTTTCGGTCCTGAAGTGTTGGGAGGCTTTTTAGCTGGAGCTACGGTTTGTGGTGTTTTAATGGGAATGTTTCAGAATAATGCCGGTGGAGCATGGGATAATGCTAAAAAATCTTTTGAAAAAGGAGTTGATATCAACGGGAAGATGTATTACAAAGGTTCAGAGCCCCATAAAGCTTCGGTAACAGGTGATACGGTGGGAGATCCGTTTAAAGATACCTCTGGGCCATCGATGAATATTTTGATCAAATTAATGTCAATTGTATCATTGGTGATTGCACCAACTTTAGCAGTCTTGCATAAAGATAAAATTGAAACGAATAGAAAGGCTAAAATTGAAAGTTTACTTGCCATGGAGGCTGCTCATGCCAGTGCACAGGGAATGAATAATGAGACAGGCAAAGTATTGATTATTAAAGAAATTAAAGGTCATTTAAACGAGAGCGGAGATTTTGTATATGAAACAGGAAAGATCGAAGAAATAAAATTAAAAGACGGGAAAATGATTTCTCTTGGTGATGGTAGCCAGTTATATCAAATGTACAATGCTGTAAAACAGAAAAGTAAAGCGGTTTTAGAACCGGATAATTGGTATACGATTGAGAATTTGTATTTCCAAAGTGGTTCTAGTGATTTAAAAGTAGGTTCAGATGCTCAATTAAATAATTTAGCGGAAATCTTAAATGCATATCCTGATCTGAAAGTAAAATTAGGAGGGTATACAGATGATACCGGAAATATAGAAAGCAATCAGAAGCTATCTAATTTAAGAGCACAAACTGCAAAATTGAAATTACTGGAATTGGGCATTTCTGCAGACAGAATAGAAGCGGAAGGCTATGGCTCTCAACATCCTGTTTGTGAAGCAAATGATACGGATGAATGTAAAGCCAAAAACAGAAGAATTGATGTAAGAGTCCTTTCTCTGTAAATAGATTGATTTCAAAACATATAATTAAAGCACTGCAATAAGCGGTGCTTTTTCATACTTAATCATCTGTGAAAATCTGCGAGATCTGTGGGAGAAAAAAATAGTGACAATTTTAACTAAGATTTTAATAATGAGGAGATTGCTTCGTTCCTCGCAATGACAAATAAACTACAAATTTTTCCTTAAATATTCCAACGCCTGAATAATAACTTCATCTTTTTTACCAAAGCTAAAACGTACATAGTCAGAGTTTTGTCTTGAGTTATAAAACGCAGAGAGAGGAAGGCAGGAAACCTTCTTTTCAATGGTCAGCCATTTTGAAAATTCTACATCGGTCATCGTTTTAGAAATTTTCCTGAAATTAACAACTTGAAAGATGCTTCCTTCTGCTTTTTGTTCAACTTCAAAAGGGGTGTCTTTAATCAATTCATTAAAAATATCCCTTTTATTTTGCATGAGTTGTTGTGTTTCTGAAGGGTTAAAAATGGCCAAATATTTTGCTAAAGCATATTGAGCAGGTGCATTGGCGCTGTAAGAGATATATTGTTGATGACATCTGAATTTTGAAGTTAATTCTTTGGGAGTTAATAAGTAACTTACTTTCCAGCCAGTGGTATGAAACATTTTGCCAAAGGAAAAAATACAGAACGTTCTTTTCTTTAATTCGGGGTGTAGAAATGAACTGTAATGTTCAATACCATCATAGCAAAAAGTGTCGTAAATCTCTTCGGAAATCAGATAGATCTCTTGATCTTTTATCAGTTCATACAATTGATTCCAATCTGCTTTAGACCAGATTTTTCCTGTTGGGTTTTGTGGAGAATTGACAATAATTGCTTTTGTTTTTTGTGAAATGCAATTTTGAAGTTTCTCCCAGTTTATGGCAAAATCATTGTCAAGGTCATAATACACCGGGACTCCACCATTTAACACAATCGAAGGAGCATAGGTGTAATAAGAAGGCTGTATTACAATCACTTCATCTCCTTGATTTAAAATGCTTTTAAGGGAAGTATATAAAGCAAAGGTTGCACATGGGACAATGGTTACTTCATTTTCATTCAGTTGAATACTGTTTTTCCGTTTAGCATTATATTGAATTATATTTTCAATCAGCAGAGGATTTCCTGCAAGTGGCTCATAATTATGGTTGTTAAGATCAGCGGCTTCTTTTAAATACTGTTTTAAACGATCATCAATTTCAAAATCGGGTAATCCTAAAGAGAGATCAAAACTGTTGTGCTTCGAGGCAAGCTCTGCCATATCGGTAAAAAAAGAGTAATGTGTAAATCCGTAAATATTTTCCATGTATTGTGCATTTAAATCAAATATATGAAAAATTGTAATCCGTTACAGATTAAATAAATTTTGTTATTTTTAAGCAAATTATTCTAGAATGAAAAAACTACTTATACCATTATTTTCTGTTGCATTACTGGTAAGTTGTGGAACGTCAAAAGTTTCAAATGATACTGCGAAACCGGAAGGATCTGCGAGTACTGTTGCAAAAGGAGATAAGGCTTTTCTTGCTGCTTATAAGATGATTAGTGCAGATAACCTAAAGAAGAACTTATATGTGATTGCTTCTGATGAAATGGGCGGAAGAGATACCGGAAGTCCCGGACAGAAAAAAGCGGGAGAGTATATGATCAATTACTATAAAAGCTTAGGAATCTCTTATCCGAAGACATTAGGGTCTTATTATCAAAAAGTCCCGTCAGATTTTATGAAGAAAAGAGGTGGTGGAAACCTTCCTGATTCTGAAAATATTCTGGCCTTTATCGAAGGAACAGAAAAGCCGGATGAGATTGTTGTAGTTTCTGCACACTACGATCATGTGGGCACAAAGAATGGAGTAGTTTATAACGGAGCTGATGATGACGGAAGCGGAACGGTTGGCGTAATGGAGATTGCAAAGGCGTTTCAGAGTGCTAAAAAGGCAGGAAACGGTCCCAAGAGATCTATTCTGTTTCTTCATGTAACAGGAGAAGAGCACGGCCTGTTTGGATCTGAATATTATACGGATAATCCGGTGTTTCCTTTAGCGAATACAGTTGTAGATTTAAACATCGATATGATTGGTCGTGATGACCCTGAGAACAGAGGGAAACAGTACGTGTATGTTATTGGTTCTGAAATGTTAAGCGCTCAGTTAAAAGTGATTAATGAAGCGGCAAACAAGAGAACGAATAATCTGGAACTGAATTATAAATATGATGATCCTAAGGACCCGGAACAATTGTATTACAGGTCAGATCATTACAATTTTGCGAAAAACAATGTGCCTGTAGCATTCTTCTTTGACGGTATTCATGAAGACTACCACAAGCCAACGGATAAGCCGGATAAAATAGATTATCCTTTGTTACAAAAAAGAACACAATTGGTATTTGCAACCGCTTGGGAAATAGCGAATAGAGCAGATAGAATTGTAGTTGATAAAAAATAATTGATACTTTTTTTATCAGTGAAAAAATACAAGTAAGCCTATAGGATATAGAATCTTATAGGCTTTTATTAAAGTTATAATTAAAGGACTAATGATTTACGCTTTCGATACCTACTATTACGATGATTACGCCAATACGATCTGTATTGCTTTTGAAGATTGGACTTCTGAAATAGAAACCGAAATTTTCAGTGAGAAGACAGAAATCACTTCCGATTATGAAAGCGGTGCATTCTACAAAAGAGAGCTGCCTTGTATTGTAAGTTTATTACAAAAAATTGAACTTAAAGAAGGCGATTGTATCATTGTTGACGGCTATGTAACGTTGGATAATGATGGTAAAATAGGATTGGGTGGCTATTTGTATGAAGCGCTAGACCAAAAATATCCAATCATTGGGATTGCTAAAAATGAATTCACAACTCCCGATTCTCAAAGAAGAAATATTTACAGAGGAGAAAGTAAAACCCCTCTGTTTGCGACCAGTAAAGGAACTGATGTAGATGAAGTGAAAAGTAACGTAGAAAAAATGCACGGCCCCTACAGAATGCCGACTTTACTTAAAAAGCTTGATCAATTGACCAGAGAATAGAAATATTCCTTTGTTTTGATTCAAAAATAAAATACTGCTCAAAAATATACCGATTGGTATATTTTATTTATCTTTGTATCATCAATTTAATTCTGCCTCCTAATTTTATGGTGAAGACAGAATTTAAAAGTAAAAATTTTTTTTAATTAAAAATATACCGATAGGTATATTTAAAAAATAAATTAATTATGAAAGAAGTATTTATTGTTGCCGCAAAACGTACCCCAATTGGCGGTTTTATGGGCAACTTATCAAGTTTTACAGCATCACAATTGGGAGCAGCTGCCATTCAAAATGCTTACGAGAGTATTGCGCTGTCTCCCGAATATGTAAACAGTGTTTATATGGGGAATGTATTGAGTGCGGGGTTGGGTCAGGCACCCGCAAGACAGGCAGCTATCTTTTCAAAGATTCCGGTTGATAAAGATGCAACCACCATTAATAAAGTCTGTGCTTCAGGAATGAAAGCCACGACGTTGGGCGCACAACAGATTCAGCTTGGGTTGGAGGATGTTGTAGTCACTGGCGGTATGGAAAGCATGAGCAACGTTCCTCATTATTCCCATTTGCGTAATGGCAAAAAATTAGGAGATTCAATCCTGACAGACGGACTGATCAAAGACGGGCTTTGGGATGTATACAATGATTTCCATATGGGAAGTGCTGCCGAATTGGGTGTAAAAAAATACGGACATACAAGAGAGCAGTTAGACGATTACGCTTTACATTCTTACAAAAAAGCTCAGGAAGCGACTGATAATAATAAATTTAAAAATGAACTGATTTCAATATCCGTTGAAGGTAAAAAAGACAGCACAATAGTAGATAGAGATGAAGACATCGACAAACTTATTCCTGAAAAAGTCTCACAACTAAAACCCGCTTTTGAAAAAGAAGGATCACTAACAGCTGCTAATTCCAGCAACCTGAATGACGGAGCCGCCGTTTTGATATTGGCATCCGCCGAAGCGGTAGAAAAGCACAATCTAAAACCTTTAGCTAAAATTATTGCTTATGCAGATGCCGCTCAGGCTCCGGAATGGTTTACCACTTCGCCGTCTATTGCGATAACAAAAGCATTGCAACAGGCGGGTCTTAGCTTAGAGGAGATCGATTATTTTGAGATCAATGAAGCCTATGCTTCGGTGATATTATCCAATCAGCAGATTCTGGGCTACGACCTAAATAAAGTAAATGTATATGGCGGAGCGGTTGCACTGGGGCATCCTATCGGAGCGTCAGGAGCCAGAATCATTGTGACGTTACTCAATGTATTGCGCCAGGAAAAAGGTAGATACGGACTTGCAGCAATTTGCAACGGTGGAGGTGGTGCTTCAGCTATTATCATCGAAAATATAGACTGATATATAATTAACCACCATCACATTTACCTAAATATAATCATCTAAAATACTATAAAGAAATGGAACAATATGATTTGGCCGTAATCGGCTCAGGTCCGGGAGGCTATGTCGCTGCTATACGAAGCGCTCAATTAGGCTATAAAACGCTTCTTATTGAAAAATATGACACATTGGGAGGTGCATGTACTAATGTGGGCTGTATTCCCACAAAAACACTATTAGACAGCACGCATCATTATCATGATGCTGTACATAAGTTTAAAGCTCACGGTATTGATCTGGATTCCGTTCAACTTAATTTTGATCAGATGTACAAAAGAAAAACAGAGGTTGTTCTCAAAAACACCCAAGGCTTGGATTATCTGATGAAAAAGAATAAAATAACCTGTATGCAGGGAACTGCTTCTTTTGTAGACCATTCAACTTTAAAAATAACGGCAGAGGATGAATCTTTTATAACAATTAAAGCAGACCGGTATATTATTGCTACGGGATCTAAACCTGCTTCTATTCCGGGAATTATCATTGATAAAAAAAGAATTATCTCTTCCACTGAAGCTCTATCTCTCCAAGAGCAGCCCAAAAGCATGATCATTATTGGCGGCGGTGTTATAGGAGTAGAAATGGCTTCTATTTTTAACAGAATGGGAACTCAGGTAACCATTCTGGAATATGCCGACCAGCTGATCGCCAATATGGATCATGATTTAGGGAGTAACTTAAAGAAGATTTTAACAAAAGAAGGAATTGAAATTCATCTTCAACAGTCTGTTTATAAAGCTGAAAATGTAGGAGATTATGCAAAAGTTGGCTTTAAAGATAAAAATGGAGCGGAACAAGAGTTAGAAGCTGAGTATGTTCTGATGGCAGTCGGCCGAAAAGCCAATACCCAAAATTTAGGCCTCGAAAATACGGATGTACAGCTGGACCAAAGAGGAATGGTTATCGTTAATGAAGAACTTCAAACCAATGTCCCAAATATCTATGCCATCGGAGATGTCATCGGCGGAGCGATGTTAGCGCACAAAGCCGAAGAAGAAGCCGTATTTGTGGTTGAAAGAATTAATGGACAAAAACCACATATTCATTATCACCGAATTCCTTCTGTAGTATACACTTGGCCGGAAGTGGCGTCTGTGGGTTCTACAGAAGAAGAATTAAAACAAAAAGGAGTTGAGTATAGCATTGGGAAGTTTCCTTTTTCTGCCAATGCAAGAGCCCGCGCAGGAATGGATACCGAAGGTTTTGTAAAAGTATTGACAGATCCAAAATATGGCGAATTATTGGGCGTTCACATTATTGGAGCCAGAGCAGCAGATCTTATTGCACAGGCAGTTGTGGGATTGGAGTATGAAGTAACTGCAAACGATATGGCCAGAATGTCTTATGCACATCCTACGTACGCCGAGGTATTGAAAGAAGCCTACACTATTGCCTCAGGGCGACCTTCTCTTAATATTTAAAACCTCTGTGAGTTCTTATTTAAGACAAAAGAAAAAGTATAAGAATTCAAACCAAAATATACAATTGCTTATTTTTGTGGTTAATAAAAATTACATGATCAAACTAAAATACATTATCCTTTACGTAGAAGACGTACAGAAGTCGATGAACTTTTACAAAAACACCTTTGATTTCGAGATTAAATTTATCACTCCGGAAAACGATTATGGAGAATTAATTTCAGGAGAAACCACACTTTCTTTCGCTTCGTTAGAGCTTGCGGGTTCAAATATTAAAAAAGGATTTTTAGCATCTAAAACAGTTGATAAGCCTTTCGGAATAGAGCTGGGTTTTGTAACCGATGACGTAAAAGCTTTAGTTGAAAAATCTATAGCCAATGGCGCTTCCTTATACGAAGAAATCACCGTAAAACCTTGGGGACAAACAACGGCTTATATAAAGGATATTGATAATTATTTAGTTGAGATCTGCACAGAAATTCAATAAAATACTATTTCGCCAATAGTAAGGTACCCAACATGCAATAGATGGTGTGGTAAAATAATGAGTGTGTTTCGTCATATCCAATACAACGAAACACACTTTTGTGTTTACTGTCAGTCAGACTATATTCCTACTACAGCAGTAACTTCTATTTCAATAATTACATCGCTTCTAAATAAACCTTTTACTTCTACAAGTGTGCTTGCGGGCGGATTATCTAAATTAATAAATTGATCTCTGGCTTCTCTGTATCCTGCGATTTGCGAAATATCAGAAATGAAAATCCCGAGTTTTACAATATCATTAAGACCGGCATTGCAGGTTTCTAAAATATCCTTGATGTTTTCAAAAATTTGAATGGTTTGCGTTTTTACATCATGACCCACTAGTTCCCCTTGCTTGTTGAGTGGAATTTGTCCCGACAGGATAATCATCTTCTGATGCCCCAACGGGATCTCTACGGCTTGTGACAACCCTTTTATCGTAAATACTTTTTCTGAATTTTTAAACTGTAACATAATTGAATGAATTAATTTTCTGCAAAATTCTACTATATTCAGCGGAATGAGATTGCTTACAATGCCATATTTCATGACTATTTGTGTCAACAGGAAAAGAGGGTTATGATTGGTGAATAGATTTTCTATTTTTGTAAAAAATCCTACATGAACGTTGTAAAACAAATAGCAGATCAAGATTCATTTCCGGGAACACATATTATCTTAACATCAAAGGGGATAGGTACCATAGAGATTTGTCGCCAACAACATACCACCCCTTTTCATAAGCAGAATATGTTGAAAGAACATTTTCTGTTATTTGCTATGGAAGGAGTGAATGAATTGCGCATTGGAAATCAACTCTTTTCTTTAAAAAAGGGCGATATGTTATTGATAAAAAAAGCGACGTATGTTGAGATCATAAAAAGTGGTAATGCCCTCAATAACTTTATGTATGAGAGTGTTTCTTTCACTTTGAAGAAAGACATCATTATTGATTTTATTAAATTGATTCAAACAGATGATTATTTAGGAAAGCCCGTTCCGGATGATGAAGTAATCGTTCATTCTTACGGTGGGAGATTGCAATCCTTCTTAGCATCATTACAGCCTTACTTTGATGATAATGAAAATATAAAAACAGAATTATTTAAGCTTAAAATTTTAGAATTGCTGTTTGACCTTTCACAGGAAAATCCAAGATTTTTACAACAATTGATTCATCTTAATCGGTATGAAACCAGAGATTTGGTAAAAACGATGGAAGCGTATTGCTTTCAACCTTATACCCTTCAAGAGTTGGCGCATATTTCGGGAAGAAGTTTGTCTAGCTTCCGCCGGGAGTTTGAATCTCTGTATCATAGCTCACCTGCGAAGTGGATACAGGAAAAGAGATTACAAAAAGCCAAAGATTTACTCCTTTCTACCCAGCTTACGATTGCCAATGTTTGCGATGAAGTAGGTTATGAAAATGTATCACATTTCTCCCGTTTGTATAAAAGTCATTTCGGATTCAGTCCGAGCGAAACCAAAAAGAAGCTACTGTGATAAAATCTATTTTATTTAACTTGAATGGATTGAAATCTATTGATGAAGAAACAACGATTGTGTAAAAAGGAATAATTAAAAATTCAATAAAACATGAAACACCATTTTGCAGATTTATTATACCGTGAAGACGAATATTGGACGATTGTTCCCAAAGGCTATACAGAGGAGGAGACTTCATGGTCTGCGTACTACCAAAAGAATAGTAATAATGGAGATATCTATTTTCTGGGTAAAGGATCACGAACGATAAAATCTACTGCTTCTAATGCAGCAGAGAAAAAAGAAGCGGCCGTTAAGCAATTTGAGATCTATGAAAGAGAAGCTGAAGAAACTCTTAAACCTTATCTACTTTAAATATGAACGTCAAAGAACATTGGAGAATACCACTTAAGAATGCAGTTTTTGGAAGCATAAAACCAGAGATTGATCCTTTTGATGACACGCATTTTTATATAAGTGATGGTTGGGGATCTTCATTTCCTTCGATGAAACTTCGAAAGCTTACTCTTGAAACGGGCGATGAGGTCAATAGCATTTCCATTAAAAATTCTGTTCGCTGTTTATATTGGAATGAGAATCAAAAAGATCTTTTTGCGGTTTCTGACAATACCATATTTCAGATAGACGGAACTCACTTTGCTATTGAAAAGAAGTTAAAGAAAGGAGTTCCAAAATACAGTGATTATATCAATTCGAATGAAAAAGATATTTTGCTGATGATGAATTTCAGTTCAAATGTTCTGAATATTTATGATTGTGCTACGGAAACCTCAGCAAAAAAGAAAATGAAATCCTGCAGAGGAATCAGCAAAGAAAGTGAAAACAGTTTTCTTATTTTCTGTGGACATTATGGTGCTGTGATGAGGTATGATCTCACAAAAAATGAAACAGAAGAAGTACTGAAAACAGAAATCTACCGAAATGTGATTCATAGGAAATCGGGAAAGCTCTATCTTCAAGGTGGAATCTTAGAGCCCGCTACAGAAACAAAACATGAAAGAATAGGACCTATTCCAAAGCTTATCATCTATCAATCGCTGGAGGATAAAGCACCATGTACAATAGAATTAGATTTCCATTTTACCGATTTTTTAGTCTCTGACGATGAAGAAAGGGTCTATTTCTACGAAGACAATAGGGTATGGGTATATTCCTTAGAGCATAAAAAGATAGAAAATCATTTCATTTTTGAAGAAAACATAAGAATTCTACAGATTTTCGATAAACAAAGAAAAATAATAGGCTATCCTTATGATGATGAAAAAGTACTGATATGCTGGAAGTTATGATGCAATAAGCGTCTATACAAAAGGTTGTTTTAGGTAAATCACAATAAACTGATAAATGTCAGTATCTTTATTATTTTTATTCAGTCTAAATAAATATAAATTTGTCTCAATAAAAATAACTATTAATGAAGAAGACTTTTATCCTTTCTGCTGTTGCATTTTGCGCTCTTGTAGAAGCTCAATATTGTTCACCCACATTTCAATATGGTGCAGACAGCAACATGATTACCAATGTTACTTTTGGAAGCATCAACAATACCTCTCCGTTTCAAGCAGGAACAACGCCTGTTTATGAAAATTTCATTTCAAAATCTACAGATGTACAATCAGGAGTAAGTTATCCGATTTCCGTAAAAGGACCTTCAGGAACTTTTCCGAGTGATGTGGTGGTGTTTGTTGATTTCAACCAAAACGGAAATTTCAATGATGCAGGAGAAAGTTTTTATATCGGTCGTTTAGAGGCAGCTAATCCTGCTAATGCATTTACGGTTACAGCAAATATTGCCATCCCAAGCAATGCAACTGCCGGAGTTACAAGAATGAGAGTTCTTAAAAATAGTAATACGGCAGCCTATTCCAATCCCAATGCTGCAAACTCAATCAATACAGCATGTGATACAAACCTTAGAGCAGGACAAACAGAAGATTACACCATTAATATTATAGGAAATACTTCAGTATTCCCTGCGCCTTATTGCGGAGATGAAAATATTACAAGTCTTACTGTTAGCGAAATAACCAAAGTAGAATTCGCAGACCTTACCAAAAATAGTCCGATTAACGGTTCTTCTGCAATGATAGAAAACTTTATCAGTACTGTATTTGACGTTAACCGAGGAGGTTCATATCCTATCTCTGTAACAGGAGGAACTCACGGACAAACTACGGTTTCAGCGTATGCTTACATCGATTTTAACCATAACAATACTTTTGAGGATCATGAAAAATTCAATCTGGGGTATTTAGACAATTCAAATCCGGTTCCGAATGAGCAGTCCGGTATCACTTCGGCTACGATTGCGATTCCTGCTGATGCATTGTTGGGGGCAACGCGTTTCAGATTGGTAAAAGCGTATGAATCCAGCTCATGGATGGGAACATTAGAAAACTTACCATGTCCGAAAGACTGGTTCATTGGGCAGGTAGAAGATTACACGATCAATGTACAGCCAGCAAGTCTCTCTACAAAAGAAGTGGCTAAAGAATCATCAAAAATATATCCCAATCCTACCACAGGCTTAGTTTATATTAAAAGCACAGAGAAGGTAGAGAAATTTGAAGTCTACAATATATCTGGACAAAAGTTATCAGAAGGAAATTCTACAACCATCAACATCAGTGATTTTGTTCCGGGAACTTATTTGATTAAAATTCAGACGAACAGCAAAAAAATAAGTACAGAAAAAATAATTAAACAGTAAAAACACATATCTAATCATATCCATATCAATTTTTGTTTTTTTCTAACCGACAGGCTATATCTGTCGGTTTTTTTGTGGTGGATATTTGGGTTCTGGGCTGTTCATAATTTTAAAATTGGTATAGAAAACGGATACTTTAAAGCTCTAATTTTGTTGAATAAATAAGGCGTAAATTATTTTAAATTAAATAGTTGAATTAATTATTGCCATTCATGTTTTTATTTAAACAAAATATATAAATTTCAATACAATGACAAAAAGAATTAGAATTGACGAAGTAGAAGCGGTTGGTTACAAAGCTGTATTAGGAATGGAGAAATTCATTGAAAGTACTCCATTAACGAGAACCCATAAAGATTTAATCAAGATCAGAGCTTCTCAGATCAACGGATGTGCCTTTTGCATAGATATGCATACCAAAGACGCCCGTAAAGCAGGAGAAACAGAGCAGCGTATTTATGCATTGAATGCCTGGAGAGACACACCATTTTTTACAAAAGAAGAACGTGCAATTCTGGCATTGACTGAGGAAGTAACGTTGATCAGTAAACATGTGAGTGATGAAACCTACAAAAATGCTGCTGAGGTTTTGGATGAAACTTATTTGGCACAGGTTATCTTAGCGATCATTACGATCAATATGTGGAATAGAATCGGAATTGCAACCGCTCTGATTCCTTCTTAAAGTTTTTGTAGATACAAAAAAGCAAAGCTCTCAAATTGAGAGCCTTTGCTACATTAAATAATAAGTAAATAACTGTGGTTTTAGTCATTTTTGCTTTTGGTCATGAATTGATCTAGGCTCCATTCATAAGACTTCATCCTCGAAAGGAATAAACTTGAGGTACAGGTTACAAATACAGCATAATTGATGGGAGCTTTTATTCCTTTAAATACAGTCATTGATAGGATGAAAATCAAGGTAAGAATACAACCTCCAATGGCTGCATATTTCGTTTTATAACCAACGATCAAAAGAATCCCGATCACAATTTCAGCGATTGTAGCAATGCTTCCCATTATATTCACGGCTGGTCTGTCGAGAAAAGGCATTAGAGTGGTGGTGTAATCTATGAAATTGTTCCAATTGCCCCATTCGATATTTCTTTCACCCATAGGTCCTAAAATTCCAAGTCGGTCTGAGACTGGTGTTAGAAAAGTAATTCCTAAGGCAAATCTTAGAAGAAGCTGAGGTGTTTTAAACGAATTTTCCATGTAAATTGATCTTAATTGTTGTTATTTCTGACACAAAAGTAAGATAGATTTGGGATGTTCATATATTCCAGTTCTTATAAATAATACAGCCCAGAAGTAAATTCATAAATTCTGTTGATGGAATTGAATTTGATTTTACAAGCATATCAATTTAACTTCTTTAATAATGAAAGGATAATGATTTTGGATTAAATTTGTTTATTAATATTAAACAAATAGCAGCCCAGATGTTACCTTATAAAACTTTAATTGAGCTTGAGAGAAATACACCTGTTCCTTTGTATATACAGGTTTGTAATAATTTCATATCATTAATTACTAATGGTACTTTACAACCTTCAGATATCCTTCCAAGTTCGAGGATATTAGCCGACCTCATCGGAATTAATAGGAATACTGTAAAACTAGCTTATGAAGAATTGATCAGTCAAGGTTGGGCAGAATCTGTTGAGCGGAAGGGGGTTTTTGTTCTTTCTAATTTGCCTGTGATTTCCAAAAAAGGATTATCAGAAACAATTAAAAATAATGATTCTAATGAATCTTTCATTTGGAGCAATGAATTTAAAAACAAAGTGCCCGGGAAAAATTTTCAGAAAATTGGTTTAACGATTGATGATGGTTTTCCGGATGTTCGTTTAGCACCTGTAGATCAATTAATGCGGGAATACAGAAGTCTTTCAAGAAAATTCTTTGGTAAAAATTATCTGAAATATGGAAGTTCGAAAGGCTCAGAACATCTTCGTGATTCTATTTGTAATTATCTTTCCAACACACGAGGGCTGACGGTTTCAACAGATGATTTACTCATCACAAAAGGGAGTCAGATGGGGATTTATCTTGCTTCCAAATTATTGATTAATCCTTCAGATCTTGTAGCTGTTGGAGTTTCAAATTATACGTATGCTGATGATACTTTTAAACATTTAGGGGCTAAGCATATTAGAATTCCGATCGATGAAAATGGGATGGATATTGATTTTCTGGAAGAAGTTTTAAAAAAGAAAACTATAAAAGCATTATATATTGTTCCTCATCATCATTTCCCGACAACGGTCACAACAAGCATGGAACGCAGATTAAAGTTATTAAATCTCGCCAGAGAATATCGTTTTGCAATCATTGAAGACGACTATGATTTTGATTTTCACTATGATAATAAACCTTATCTGCCATTGGCAAGTATTGACCACAATCATAACGTTATTTATATTGGTTCGATTTCCAAGACTTTTGCACCGGCTTTAAGAATAGGATTTATGGCTGGTCCATCAATATTTATTAACGCAGCAGCTTGTTTAAGAGAATTGATTGATAAACAAGGTGATACGCTGTTGGAAGATGCGTTCGCGATGATGTTTGAAAGCGGAGAAATGGAAAGACATTTTAGAAAATCATTGAAAATTTATAAACAGCGAAGAAATCTTTTCTGTGATATATTAACATCAGATTTTAACGGATTGGTTGAATATAAGACTCCGGAAGGTGGTCTTGCGGTTTGGTCTACTTTTGATAAAAATATTAATTTGGTGAAAATGTCTGAAAACGCAGAGAAAAAAGGACTTTTCATCGACAATGGAACTTTTTACAAGAATGAAATTTTCAATACCAATTCAATGAGATTGGGCTTTGCTTCATTAAATGAAACTGAAATGATAAAAGCACTTTCGCTACTTAAAGAAGTGCTATCTTAAACTTTGGGCTGTGCCTTATTTTACAATTGGAACAATAAGTTCTGCAGCATCTATTTTAGCTTTGTATTCAATAATTATATAATGCAGATTAAAGAAGTTAAAAAAGAAGTAGAAATACAGCAGTGTTGGGAAGTTATTTCATTATTAAGACCTCATAGGTATTTTTTTTTGGTATAAATTTTCTGAATATCCAATCGTAGTTCTACTACAATTTTTCAATTTTAACACGAATACTTAGGGATTAGAAATATTTTTTATTAATTTTATCATATAACACACTTGATGGTAATAGATTACATAAAATATAAGATCCGTAATGGAGATTCTCTTCATTCAATTGCTTCCCGGTTAGGAATGACTGCTGAAGACCTAAAACTGTTTCATAATGCACACTGCGAGAAGATAGAAACGCTTTGGTTTGATAATATCCCGCCTATAGAATTCATTTTGGTTCCACTGAATTATAAAACTGAAGAGCAGAAAGAACAGGAAAAAAGAGAAAGTCTTCCTTCGCTAGAATTGTTGAATGCATTACATGCTAAGGAATATAAAGTTTGTGAAACTTTTGAAAGCAGTGATGAAACTCCTTTAACAGTGGAGTATACCATCAGTTTAGAAACCCGAAAGCATCAAAACAAATCGATCATTACATTTAATCGGAAAGATTTTGTAACCAACGGGGAAATTCCCGACAACAAAGTAAGTACGCTTATTCTTGCCTGCATGGAAAGTGTATTGCCTGTAGATTTTCTCCTTCATGATAACGGATTGATGGCAGGTTTTTTAAATCATAAAGAAATAAAAACGCGGTTCCTGCAAAAACGTCATGATCTGGAAGAATATTTTCTCGGAGAAACGAATACAAGTTACCTCAATTTATTTCAGGAAAACTGCAGCGATGAAAACTTATTTTTAAAACAATTCTGTTCCAGCTTACTTTTTCAGACCTTATTTCCCAACATAGAATGGTTCCAAAAGAAAGCACCTTGGATAGAAAGTTTTTACTTTTTTCAAAACTCTTTTCGAGTACAATGCAGTATGGAGGCTGAGCATAGAGATGAAGAGAAAGATGTTATTCAAACTATTGTAACTGGGAAAACCATAGATTCAGGGAGCTTTCAAGAAATTAAGAGAGGGATCATATGTCATGAAACGATTGAAAAAAATACATCAGGAGAAATCCAAATACAATATACCACCCATAAACAAAATAAATGTTTGATCCGAGCTGAGTCAAGCCTGATTTTCAGAAATGAAGAAGCTGTTGATTACAAACACCATCTCACTTTAACACAAATGATATGAAAAATTACACCATTAAACAAGGCGATACTTTCGTTTCGCTCTCTCAACAATTCAACATTAAATATGATGGACTTCTAAAAACCTATCATAACCTTCACTGCCCGATCGAAGATGTGATGCAGGAACCCATTCCGGGAAAACAAATCATCATTCCTGAAGATCCTGAGTTTTTTGAAACCAAAGAATCAATCTCTGAAAATGTACAAGATGAGGTAACAGATCCGATGAATGGTTATGATGAACTAGTAGAAAATGAGGCCGAACCCGAAACTACAGCATCTGCAGATTCACTGAAATCTGAGGAGGAAAAAACTGAAAAAACACCACAGGAAAACAAAGCAAGCGACCATGACGGAAAATATTTCATTATTCAGAAAGGGAAGGCCCAATGCAATCAGGGAAATCAGTTTCCTCAGTTTAAAGTAAGTTCCCATCACAGGCATTATTGTAATGATCCGGGTGATAATCCTGATTATCTTGCCGTCACAGAAAATGATCTGCAATTTAATCCTTCGGGGCCAAGTTTCGGACAATGTAAGCTGAAACCCTCATCAGGCGGCAACCTTCCCTGTGCTTTTGCGCCTGCCGGAAAATGGCAAAAGGTGTATGAAAAAACAAAAGTAGATGGCAACAGTTTTCTTTCAGAGATCTCTGAACTGATGTGCAGCACAGGAGGTAAAATTACCGTTCTCAAACACGGACAACAGAGTGAACTCAGCAAAAAACAAGTCGCAGATGCAGATTCAAGAGAACAGCAAGTCTACAATCCTGTTGTTGATTTTGAGGAATTTAAAGAAGAGATTAACGGAACAGATGAACTTTATTATGTATAAGCTATGGTAGGAAATATTATTGGAAATCAGAATCCTGTAGTCGGAATAATCTACAGCTACGAGCTTAACCCATTAGGTATTTTAGGTTCTTTGGGAAGTGACTATGAATGGCATATTTTCAAAAAACAAAAAACCGGAAGATGGAAAGATATTACCAACACTCCCAAAAAAGGAAATAAGGTAACCTATCAATTTGGAGAAATAGCGATGGGAATTGAATTTGAAATGAAGGTCTACGAAATCAAACATGGACTGCTTTCCGGAATAGGTTCCTCAAAGAATTTAATCGGAACTCTTTCTGTAATTCCCACAAGAAATGAAGTGCCTAAAATAGATCGGGTTACTTTGTTCAACAGAGGGGCAAAAGATAAAAATAAAGCCAATTATCGCGATACGTTAATAGCACAGGCGCATTGCATTGCCTTATATAATCAGGAAATAGAATTTCATCTCTGGGAAGATGATGCGGAAGGAAGAGGTCCGAATACGGAGATCAACAAAAAGAACCGCCATTATAAAACATACAAAGCCAGGGTAAACGAAAATGGTCTAGCCGAAGTGAAAATATCCCTGATGTCTGAGGAAAAAATACTTCGTCAAATGGCCAATAAATTTATGATGAGAGGCGATCAGAATGAAGGTGCTTATCATGAATACTATGTAACGGCAAGTCACGCGGGGAAAATACTTGGTGCGAGTCAGGTCAACGTGAATGTTGATAATCCTGATTATAAAAAAGAGAAACCTCAACCTCAAAAAGACACCCCAAAGTTTCCGGAAAACCCAAGGTATAACAAAAGAATCCCGACCAAAGGAAATATTATAGAGGCTCATTTTGTTAATAATCAAGGGGAGGAATTGTCAAAAATTAGAGTGGGAGATCCTTTGCGGGTGAGAATACACAGTAAAAATATGGTGGGCAAGCACATTCAGTATGTGATTTGGGAGAAGGATGAAATTTCTCATGATGAAATCTACCGCAGCAAGATGATCAAGATTCCGGGTGATGTTTGTGATACTTATGCCATTATCTTAGATAAAGATATGTTTAAAAAAGGAATTAATTTTCCTTTTGGTGATCCCGATCTCACTGAACAGCATTATTTTATTGAAATTATTTCTTTAGATTTATCTGCCCAGTCGGTGAAGTTTGGAGTGGATATGGAAAATGGTCTTCTTGAAGTGGAACAGGTGAAAAGCCCTTCGATTATTAAGGAGCCGAAAGTTGTGGAGAAGAAAGTTTCAAGCTGTATTTGTCAGGAGCAATATAAAGATTTAATTTGGGGAGAGAAAATCGGTTGCAATGAAAGAAAAAAAGTAATAGAAGTTGCAAAAAACTTAGGGATTGATCCTAATTGGTTAATGACAGTAATAGCATTAGAAACAAGCGAAACATTTAGCACATCTATTGACAATGGTATCGGATATGTTGGATTAATTCAATTTGGAAAAAATGCAGCTAAAGATATTGGTACAAGCCAAGATAAATTAGTAAAAATGTCTTTTGTTGAAAAATGATCTATGTTGAAAAACATTTGAATAAAAACAAATCAAAATATAAAACTCTAACAGATTTATATTTAGCTGTTTTATATCCTTCGGCAAGTGGACATGGTTCAGAAAGAAATTATATTGTTTTGGATGGAGCATCCTATTTAAGCAATCCTTTATTTTACAAAGAAAAGGGAGAATGGGAATATGCAACTAAAGTTAACAAACATGGAAAAATAATAAAATATAAAAAAGCTACAAACCCTAATGGAAAAACTTATGTATGGGAAATTACTGAAGTAGCTCAAGATGTTTATAATAAAGGAATTGGAAAAAAAGTAAAAGAATTTACGTGCAACTTAATCAAAGACGTTCCTAAAAAAACAGGAGATTGTCTTGATACTTGGGACGATAGTACAAATAAAAAAATAGGGAAACTACATCCAAAAATTCGCTGTGCAGTAAAGAATTTTATTAATGATGTAGAAAAAACAATGGGAATTAAATTACGTGTTATACAAGGGTTAAGAACCTATGCTGAGCAAAATGCTTTATATGCGCAAGGTAGAACTAAAGAAGGCAGTAAAGTAACAAATGCAAAAGGAGGGCAGAGTAACCATAATTTTGGTTTAGCAATTGATGTTGCAGAAATTAAAAATGGAAAAATAGACTGGAATGAACAAGAAAAAATATTACCCAAAATAGCCCCAATAGGGAAAAAATGGGGCTTTGAATGGGGTGGAGACTGGAAAAGTTTAAAAGATAAACCTCATTTCGAAATGACATTTGGTAGAAGTCTTTCAGAATTAAGAAAACTATATGAAGAGAATGAAAAAGATCATACAAAAATCTCACTATAATATGAAAAACATTTTATTAACATTATTTGTTTTTTTCTCATCATCATGTAAAAAAGAGAATAAAATCACCAACAACAAACATGATAGTAGAAAAATAATTGAAATAAATAAAGGTTCATTAAAACAGATTAAAGACACCACCCTTTTTATAAATTCTTCAGAAGGAGAAAATGTTAAAGTATTAATAAATACAAAAAATCAGGATTCGATTATTGAAAGTGAAATATTGGGAGAAACAGGAAAATCTACTTATAAATTTACTTTTAATAAAACTTTAAAAAATGGAGAATGTACAACATATAGATATTCAGAACCTATTTATGTAAACTCAAATCCCAAAATCAACATTGAGAAAAAAGAAAACCTATCATCTTCTAAAGAATCATTAAATAGATTAACTAATATTTTTAATAGCTATCTTAAAGTTTTTCTTTATCAGAAAAACACGTATAAAATTTCAAATAACAAATGGTTGGGTAAATACTCATTAGTTATAAATGAGAATGATGAAGATTGGCGAGATATACATGAAATTCATTTAAATATTTCTAAAGATTCTATTACATATCTGGCAAAAGGATTTCAATTATACCAATATTATTTACTATCCCCTATTAAAAAAGATAGCTCTATAAAACTTAAATATGTAAAGTCTTTAGACAATACAGAAAGTTGGGCACTAAACAAAACCAAAGATTTCGGTACATTAAGTTTTGATGGTAAAAACTATATATGGTCCTGCCCTTACATTGACATTAATTTTTCAAACGGAAAAAACAAAAAATACACTTTAAGAAAAATACAATGATAAATTAACTATGAATCTACAATCATATTCAAAATGGACTTACATTTTATCATTTTTTTTCATTCTATGTTGTAAAGGGCAGAAAAAAGAAAGTTCTACTTTAAGCACCGAACAAGTGAAAGATAAGATGGAAGAAATAAATTTTACAGAACTATTTAATGAAGGAAGTAATATAACATTTACCCCAAAAGATTTAAATAAAAATAATTCTGAAATCCAAAATTTCAAATCAAAACTTAATAGTTTTGAATCTTCAAATCCAGAACCTTATGATTTTGAGTTAAATGATTTATTATTACTTATTAATAATGAAACGTTTACGAATAATGAACGTTTTGTAGATAGTAGTTGGTTAGAATATTTTATCAATAAGTATTCTTTTAGTAAAACTATTATTGATAGCTTGATGAATACCGCAATAACTCAAGAAAATTTTTCGGCTGTAAAAATATTAAATAGAAATTATATTTTTTCAAAAAAGCAACTTGATCATGCAAAATCTAAAAAAGAATATAAAGATTCGTTAAAAGGTAAGCTAGATACAGAAGAGTATTATGATCCTGCTTATTCTAAAATTGATGAAATTTTATCTTTTATTATAAATGCATATTTAAAAAATCATATTGAAGATTCTGACGGATACACAAATTTAAGAAAGGATAAAAATGCCTCATCAGAAGTTTTACAAAAAATAAAATCCGGCGAACATATTAATATTCTAGATAATTCGGGAGATTGGTTTTTAGTAGAAACTAAAGAAGGTAAGCAGGGATATGTTCATAAAAGTAGAGTAAAAGCAAATTAGTAGATCTAAAATAATACAAATGAAAATCAACTATGAACCTACAATTATATTTAAAATGGATTTACATCTTGATTATGATAATTACAATATCATGTAAAGGAAAAAATAATGATCTGATAAAAATAAAAGAAATAAACTCTCCATCACAAGAAAATTTTGTGCAAAAATATTTAAAAAAAGGCTATCATGTCATTGACGAAGTTAGTGCAGATTTAGATGGCGATTTAAAGAATGACAAGATATACATAACATCATCATCTGATGAAATAACAAATGCACAAATATTGATTTTTAAAAATATCAACAACTCTTTTTCATTATGGGCGAAAAATGATACTTCTCCAATAATGGGACAAAAAGAGTATAGTAAGACTGTAACAAAAGGAGCTTATTTCACAATAGAATACAATAGAGATATTGAAGATAAATATAATCAGTCTAATTATTTAACATTTAAATTTGACGGTAATAAGTTCTTACTACATAAGTTTAGTCAAGAAATATATGATGCAAAAGCAGATAAGAATTTACCTGTAAAAACTTGGACGAATAAAGATTTTGGTATTGTGAATTTTGAAAATATTTCATACGACTTTATTGAAAATTTAAAGTAAGTGTTTTGTTGAATTCAATATCTTTTATGAATATTTATAATAATCTAATTTACACAAAAATGGGAAAAAATCTATTGTTATTTTTATTGATATTCAGTGTGCTAAGCTGTCGAAAAAACGATGAGAATAAAACAAAAGTTGTAAGTCCTATTGAAACCATCAATATTGATAAAGTCAAAAATATTGAGGTAGGCTTTTCAGACAAATACGATTCGTTGCCAAAACTAAGTATTCAAGAAATCAATGAGTCCGAATTTAACAAATTAAAAAACTCGGAAAATTTATTGATAAATAATTCCGTAGAAAGAAAAGATGGATTTTTTTATATAAAAACTAATAATAAAATTTTGCAACTGAAAGAAGGAAACGAAAAAAATAACGTTAGAAAAGATGGGGATATTTGGTATGAATATTTAGGATTTTATCCATCTTTGGATATGTACACTATAACAGGAAATTCTGTAAGTGAGAGTCTAGGATTTAGTGATTTTGAACTTATTAATAAATCAAATGGAAAAGTATATACAATTATTTCGCCTGGAGATGATAAAGTAGAAAATCCTATACCCTCACCCAAATCAAAATATGTAGCATATTATTACAATCAAATGTATACAGATAATAATAGCTTCTTAGGAATACTTAAAATAGATGCAGCTAAGAATATTTCCGAATACAGGAGTTTTATATCGGAAGATATTAAAATATATCAGATTGCTTGGTCTGGAGATGATATCATTCTAATTAAAGCATCTTCCGACAATGGAAAAAGTTTTAAATATTATAAAAGTGATTTTTCTTCAAATCAAAAAAAAATTGCTAATCCAATTTCAAAATGGAATGGGACTTATACATCAAGACTTGATTATGGAAATGGAGCAGGTATAAATAATGGATGGGATTTGGAGATTCATATAAATAATGAAAATATAAGCGCTAGCGGAAACGGTTATCAAATTGGATTTAAAGATGAGTTAACAGCAGTAGAAGATGGAAATAAGTTGATACTAAAACATAAAAAAAACATTGATGGTTATAGTCTTGGAGAAAATATGAACCCTGAATTTGTATTAATAGAAGATAAGGGTAAATATTATTTCAAATCAGAATGGGTAGATTCAGACATTATTACTAAGCCTCAAAAAAATGGATATGAAATCCATAAAAAGTAACTTAAACTATGAAAATGAAAACTTTTTTAATTCTAATTATTCTGACTTTTATAAGTTGTAAGCAAGGATTTAAAGAAAATATTCAGAAAAAAGAGATTTTACCCGTTTGCAGAGTTCTAATTAAAGATCATGATTTGTTGTTGATTTGCGGAGATAAGAAAATCATTTATAAAGATTTAATTATTAATGAGATGTCTGTTTCAACTAATTTAATCAATGATGCTAAAGGTAATTTTTCATTATTATATGAACTCAACGCTTCAACAACAAAAACCAAAGAAAAGTATGATTTTATATATTCTGAAAATTGGCTAGCGTTAGTGTATAAAGAAATTATAAAATTTGGTAAAGATGGAATTACATTAAACAGATTGTACCTAGATAATTTTGATATACTTAATAAATCCTATGAAGATTTACAATCTTTAGGTAGTAATCTTAGTGAAGAATTTAGAAAAAATAATATTACAAGTTTTATATATAATTCAAAAAATATCTTATTTGCTAAAATAATACATAAATCATCACCTGAAGACGTTTTCATAAATTATCCAAACTTAGAAAAAGCTCCTTTAATTATAGATAATGTAGAAGTAGCAAATAATCAAGCTTATAGTTTAGAACAAAAAGGGGCAGTAATCAATTCAAAATATTTATTAACTGCAATTATTAGTCAATACCCAAATAGAATTGTAGCATATATAAACTTAGCTGATGTAGATTGGAAACTGGGGGATAAAGAAAATGCTAAAAAAAATTATAGTCTTTATTTATCTCAAATGAAAAGCCAGAAAAAAGATCTTTCAAAAATCCCACAGAGAGTTTATGATAGAATAAAATGAAAAAATTAATAATTTTAATAATCGGATGATTTCAAATATTGTAATAAAAAAAATAGAAAAGCATGCAAAAAAAAATCAATAGAGAAGGACAAGAAGCGGCCCAAATTTTTAATGATAGAAATTTAGATTCAGACTATCCAACAATTAAGCCCTTACTTAGAGAAGGGATGAAAATATTAGACATAGGATGTGGAACGGGTGCTATAACAAAAGATATTGCAAAATTAATTGGTTCTACGGGTAAAATAATAGGAATTGATAATACACTTGATTTTATCAATAATGGGAAATTACGATATGCAGAATACAAAAATATGGAATTAATTCATGCAGATTTATTTGATTATAAACCTCAAGAAAAGTTTGATTTGATAATATGTGCTAGAGTTGTACAGTGGTTGTATAATCCCTTAGAAGCTATTGAAAAAATGAAGTCTTTCTTAGAGTCTAACGGAATCTTATCAGTATTAGATTATAATCACGAAAAAATTGAATGGAATCCATCTCCACCTATAAGTATGTTAAAATTTTATAATACTTTTTTAAAATGGAGAGAAGAGGCTGGAATGGATAATTGTATTGCAGATAATTTGAAAGAATATTTTTCAGAGGCTGGTATAGAGAATATAGAAGTAAACAACTCCGATGAATATTATGATAAAAATAGTCATAATTTCAAGTCTAAAGTTGGTGTTTGGACAAAAGTCGCAGGTTCTTCTCAGATGGTAGAAGAAGGCTATTTAGATGATGATTTACGCATAAACACAATACTTGAATACGAAAAGTGGACAGAAAATGAAGCTATTTCAATGACGATGAAATTAAATGAAGTCAGAGGGATCTCAAGATAAAGTATGAACGGAATAAAATTAACACCACTACAAATTTTTTCAAAGAAAATGAGGGAACTTGATCATTATGCCTGTTTTCATTTAAATTAGATTTTAGATATCCCTAAAATTAATGTTATATTAAATAAAATCATTAATAGACATATATATCCTTTCTCCGAAGTTTACAGGAAATGAAGCGAGATCAATAGAACGATTGGAAATTAATAAAAATAATAAAACATTGATTATTAGTAGACCCATTGGTTGATGCAAAATAGAAACAACTGTTTTTCAATTAAAAAACACTCTATGGGATACTATTTCTTCAAAGCAAGAAAATATGAGTAAAAAATAAATTGAAAGTAACTTGGTGATCGTCAAGGGAATATAATCAATTCTATAAATATTTCTCATCAATACTATCCAAACGCTAATGATAATACCCGGTACTTCATGGGTGCAGTATTCAAATATTTTTATATTGATAGTCATTATATTATACATATTAAATACTTAGATCTGTTTGAGGAATATTCAAGTGAGATGATTGCTTACATAAAATATAAAATTACAGACAGAGGAAATATAGTACGATATTTTGATAAGAGTTTTGGATACTATCAAAGTGAGTTAGAGGAAGGGGAAGTCATCAATCATTTGAAGGAAGGAGTTTGGAGAGAAGACTCAAGCTCTAAGGAACCAACATATTATATGAAAAAATACAAAAAAGGTTTTGTAATAGACAATATTGAGGTAGTAACTGAAGATAAATCTGGAAATAAAATATCAACTATAATTGATAAAGACACTTATTTACCCTTAAAAAACTAAAATGTTAAAAATAACATCACCCTAATAAGTTTGCAGACTGAAACACCCTTGCCATAGCTGCCAATTTTATAAGTTAATTTTCTTTCCTTGTTCCGGGAAGATGTAGGTAACTCCTAAAGTCTTTTGCTCTTTTAGTTGTTTTTTTATTCGCTCTATATTATTATCCACAGGTTTAAGGTGGGTGATAATGATAGGAACTTGTTTTAATTTCCCGGGTTGACAAAAACTGTTTAGGATGGTTAATTCAGATTCTAATAATTTGGGCGTAAGATGACCAAATAAAGATTTGTCAGGTTGTTCATTCGGAAAAGAAACTTCAATTAAAATACCTTTTAATTTTTGGGCATTAATATAGGGAGCAATCTGCTTCCATAAATTCTGAAGTAGGGTACTTTGCTCTATAGAATCGCTACCTGTATCTCCCAGATATAATAGATAATCACCGTTTTGTCGTAAAAGAAATGCTGTACTCTCGTAAGGTTTTACATGGCTGAGTGGAAATGCCGTTACATACATTTCAGTGTCTGTTAAAGGGATTTCCTTGCTTGTTTCTAAATTTACGATGCTGTATTTATGAAGGCGGGGAGCTTCCCCCACATTGGTAAAGTTGGCCCACGATTTCCATGAAAAATACTTATCGGTAAGGATTTCGGCTACAGAAGGAAGGGCGTAAATATATTTTTTAGTATCATCCGGACTGTTTAAAATCAGACCACTTGCATGATCTAAGTGAGCATGAGAAATAAGATATCCTTTAATATGTTTTTGGATTACTTGTAATGCTGAATTTCCTTTAAAATTCCCCTTCTGTATGGCTTTTTCAATTCCTGAGCGTAAAGTTCCGGCATCAAGGCATACATAGTTTTCAGAATTTGCCGGAGCAGCCATATAACTTGATAAGTTACTTTCTTCGCCACCTCCATAAATCCCTAATGGAACCACTTTGAAACTGTTTTGAGCGGAACAAAAGATTGAAGAAGAAAAAATGATCAAAGGAAAAATATACTTTCTCATATAGAATCTGACTATAGTTATATGGATTGAAGAATTACCCTGCAAATTTAAATTAAAAAACAACGACCTACAAAATTTATACAAAATAGACTTACAGCTTAGTTCAATAAAAAGATCAAAGGTTTTGAGTAGAGTAATTGAAAATAGAAATTTCATAAGATAGAAAATCGAAGATTTTCATGTGCGACCTAGGAAACTGAAGCGTTAATAAAATGAACTCTGTGAACGTTAATAAAATTCTACTGTTTGAGTGCGGGACAAATATTCATCTGAAACAGTAATAGCAAATCCGCACGAGTTTTAGAATTTTTAGAGAGCAGATTTCATTTTTAGTGAAAGTTTCCAGTCTTGACTTTTTCTTTCTTTTGTGTTAAGACAAATGAAAAAATATAATGATAAAGGGGTGTATATTAAACTTTAATGACTTTGGAATATTATTAAAACTAAGTTATTTCTTTCGCCATTTCCATTTTGGCTACATCTTTATCCAATTTGGCAACTCCATCCTTTTACCGAATGCAGACCTTTGTCATGTAAAATTTAAACAAACAAAAAAAATGAAAACAATTTTTATAACAGGTGCTTCTACAGGATTAGGAAAAGCAACCGCAAAATTATTTCAAAGCAATGGTTGGAACGTTATCGCAACGATGAGAACTCCGGAATCTGAAACAGAACTTTCTCAGCTTGACAACGTGACGGTTCTTCCATTAGATGTTACCAACTTAGAGCAGATTCAATCAACCGTAAAAAAAGCATTAGAGATCAGTGATATTGATTTGGTTTTCAACAATGCCGGATATGGTTTAATTGGTCCGTTGGAGGCATTAAATGATGATCAAATCGTAAAACAAATCAATACCAATTTACTGGGAGTTATCCGGGTAACACAAGCGTTTATTCCGTATTTCAGAGAGAAAAGAAAAGGAATGTTTATCACAACAACTTCTATTGGTGGATTAATTGCATTTCCTTTAACCTCAACATATCACGCTACAAAATGGGCGTTGGAAGGCTGGAGCGAAAGTCTTGCATTTGAATTGAGTAAATTCGGAATCGGAGTAAAAACGGTTTCTCCAGGCGGTATTAAAACAGATTTTGTAAGCCGTTCTTTAGATACAGCTACCAAACCGGAATATCAGGAAATGATTGACGGACTGTTTTCAAGCATGGAAGGGATGATGGACGCAGCTTCTGAGCCTGTACAAATTGCAGAAGTAGTGTATGAAGCGGCAACTGATGGAAAAAGTAAATTAAGATATGTTGCAGGAGAAGATGCCAATGCATTATATGCACAGCGTTTGGAATTGGGAGATGAAGCTTTCAGAGAGCAATTAGGTCAACAATTTATTTAGAAAATCTGTATTAAATTCAAGTAAAAATAGCACAGATATACAAGTATTTGTGCTGTTTTTTCATCTAAATAATTCTTACATTTATCATTATGGAAAAGAAAGAAAATGCCCCGCTAAAAATTTCATCCATTTCGGAATTGCATCGCTTACTGCAGCTTCCGAAACCACTGCATCCATTGATTAGTTTGGTAGACAATACCGAAATGAGTGTTAATAAAGAATTACTCAATCGAAATTTTGCACTGAATTTTTACAAAATATCCTACAAGTTTTCTGAAAACGGGAAAATGGGGTATGGACAGGGATATTATGATTTCAATGAAGGAGGAATGATGTTCACAGCACCCAATCAGATTTTATCTACCAAGGAAGAAGCTGAATATCATGGGTATACTTTGTTGGTACACCCAGATTTTATAAGAAATTATCCGTTAGCAAAAAACATTAAAAATTTTGGTTTCTTTTCCTATGATACCAATGAAGCACTGCATTTATCGGATAAAGAGAAAACCGTGATTGTGGGATTATTACAAAATATTTTGGGTGAACTCAATACCGCGATTGATGAAATCAGCCAGGATGTGATCGTATCTTATATTGAGGTTTTACTGAATTACAGCAACCGTTTTTACAAGAGACAATTTATTACCCGAAAAAGCTTTAATAATGATTTGCTTTCCAACATGGAAAATATATTGGATGGCTATTTTAACAGACAGGAAACCTTAACAAAAGGACTTCCGACCGTAGAATTTTTGGCATCCGAACTCAACCTTTCACCCCATTATTTAAGTGATATGCTTCGTAATCTGACGGGACAAAATGCTCAGCAACACATTCATGAAAAACTGATTGAAAAAGCGAAAGAATATCTTACCACCACCAATTTTTCAGTGGCGGAAGTGGCCTATCAATTAGGTTTTGAACATTCACAATCTTTCAATAAATTATTTAAAAAGAAAATGAATACAACGCCGCTGAGCTATAAACAATCTTTTAATTAAAATGAATTTTATTCACGATAAGGAAGATTTAGCTTGTCATTAACGAATTGATACATCCTTTCTCTGTCTTTCGGCATAGAAAGCATAGTTTTTAGCATAGCACTGGTTTCACTTTTGGGATTTTCTTTCATGAAACGTTGGAATTCCTGCAAATTTTCAGGAATAAATCCACCTTCATCATTTTGAGTTGAAGTATTGTCGTAGCCTAAAAGATAAGCATATTTATAGCTTTGAAGTTCTTCGTTAATGGTTGTGTTCAATTTTGAACTAGGGAAGTCTTGCAAAAATTTCTCGCGAACTTCAACACGTTTTGCTACATCACGCCACGGAATTGAGATCGAGGCATCCGACTGAAAAAGAACTTTATCTTCTTCCTTCATGATTTCCAGATATTTTTGATAATCTGCCGTTAGCTTTCCATTAAAAATATTGAAATAAAAATCAGGCAACATACGAAGTTCTGTGTAGGCTTCACCAACATCCCAAAACTCAATTCCAGTTTGTGTGTAAGAATCAACCGTCTTTTTATATTTTTCTGGAACCTTTAATGTAGAGGTATCCGTTTCTGGATGATATACATAAAATTCAAAAAACTGATCGAGTAAATGGGTTTCTTTTAATGTCAATAATGCAAGGGCAGAATCGTTTTCCTTTTTATAATTTTCATATATCAAATTGTTCTTTTCCGACGATGAATTTTCCAACATGCTTATAATTTCACTCTTTCGATGTTGAAGATGACTTAGAATTTCATTTTCTGACCGTAATGAGTCCAAATAAACCGGAGGTAAGGAATAGGGAGTTGGTGTATTGGTAATTTTATTTTCTTCAGAAGGTTTTTTGGTGTTTTTTTCTTCTTTTTTACAAGAGGATACTAAAGAAAGTATCGCTAAACTTAGTATCAATTTTTTCATAATGATGTGTCTGATGTATCAAAAATAATTTTACCCTTAATTGGAGTTTACTAATGAACTTAAAATAATTGGTGTGTTAATCTTTTGCGGTAAATATTAAACATGTTTAACCCTTAGCAATCATTCATTTCGTAATTTACCTGATCGTATTTTTCGTCATAAGATTGTAATGTTTTGGAAGTGGTAGGAACTTCTTTAACATTCACATTCAATTTTTTGTTTCCATCCGGAGAAATCCAGAATCCTTGAAGAGCACCACCTGTTTTCTTTACACTGATAATTCCTGTAATTCCGCCTTCTACCATAACCAAACGGTTTTCCTCATCGTCTGAAATTTCAAGATAAAGCCATTTGCTTATATTGTCGTATTTATACATTCCGGTGTAACTGGTGGTTGGGCAGCCTGAAATTTCTTCTATTAAATAAAATGTAACGGGATATTTATCAATCGTTCCTTTGTAAAGATGTTTTTTAACTTCCTGTGCGCTCATTTTTCCGGCAAAAATTAGCAGACACAGGAAAGCTGTGATTTTAAATTTCATAGTGTTTACTTGAGTTATTAGATTATAATTTTTCGGCAAATATAGATTTTTAAAAATAATCTTACCCAGAATCAAAGCTTGATTTCAATCTTAAAGATTAGAAAATTATTATCCTATCCGTTGAAGTAAGAAGCCTCTACGCACTTGAAGTTATTCATTGATTAGTGGGATTTTGCTTGGAAAGTATTGAAAATGAAAAGAATCCGCTCTTTAGGAGCAGATTCAATAGATAAATACATCTCATTTTTTTAATTAGACAACAATAAAAAAGCACAGCCGACAATGCTGTGCTTAAATTTTTATTTCAAATTTAATTGCAATTCCAAAGTTGAAAAACGCAAAGAAAGTGTTCATTTCAGTTGTATTACATAGTAAATGTAGGAATTATTTTAATACCGTGTGTAAATTTAATGTTAAAACTAACAAGTTATCCACAATTTATTGTGGATAACTTTGGGATTGCTTTTCTTTAGGCAGTTTCAAAGCATAATTATTCAGCGCTTACTTATAAATTTCCTTATTTTGTCATTATCATATACAGCTTTAGAATAAAATCCTATCTTTGGATTATTAATATCTCTTTATAAATATTACAATTTTATTCAAGCACATTTCTTTTGGCTTGAAATCTTAAGGTTCAAATTTTCCGAGCCTAATAATTCTATTTTTTACATTTAAAAGACAAAAAAGCAAATCGGCTAGGTTACGATGTTGCCATCTTGTCGAAAACAAAGAGATTATTATGAAAACAAATACCATTGCCGTTATTGGCGGAACAGGAAAATCAGGGAATTATCTTGTTCAGGCACTTCTCAATAAAGGATATTCTATGAAGCTATTGCTTCGAACTCCTGAAAACTTTACCCTTCAAAACCCTTTAATCGAAATTGTAAAAGGGGACGCAAGAGATTTTGATGCGGTAGATCAGCTTATCAAAGGTTGCAGTACGGTAATTAGTAAAATAGGACAGCCTGTGGGTGAGAAATCTATATTTACGGATGCTACAAAAAATGTAATCCAATCGATGAATTCACACGGGATTTCAAGATATATTGCAATAACTGGGCTGAATGTTGACACTCCATTTGATCATAAAAATGAGAAAGTAAAAATGGCAACAGCGTGGATGTACGAAAATTATCCAAAATCCACAAAAGACAAACAGGATGAATATGACATTCTTGTGGATTCTAATGTAGATTGGACATTGGTAAGGCTTCCATTAATTATCCCGACTTCTGAAAGTTTTCCTATAGAAACAAGCCTGGAAGATTGTAAAGGAGAAAAGATCAGTGCTACAGATTTGTCTGATTTTCTGGTTTCTCAGATTGAGGACAGAACCTTTATCAAGCAAAGTCCGTTTTTGTATAATATTTAATTTTTTAAACACAAATTTCACAAATTCCTTCACAAATAACACCATTTTAAAGCACTGAAAAAATGATTCTTGTTTTTAAGATGTAATAATTTATTCGTGAATATTCGTGAAAAAACATTAGTGTTTAATTCAAAAAAAATAGAGCGTCAATGTGACGCTCTATTTAATATTTACTGCTCCAGCTTTTCTTTAATATATTTTGCTGTATGAGATTTTTTATTTTTGGCTAATTCTTCCGGTGTTCCTGTGAAAACCACTTCGCCACCATATTTTCCGGCTTCCGGACCGATGTCGATAATATGATCGGCCGATTTTATAATATCCGGTTGATGTTCAATAACAATCACTGAATGTCCAAGATCGATTAACGCTTGCAGAGATTTCAGTAATTTTTGAATATCATGGAAATGCAAACCTGTTGACGGCTCATCGAATATAAATAAAGTCTTGTCAGTTGTAACCCCTTTTACCAGGAATGAAGCCAATTTCACACGCTGCGCTTCACCTCCGGAAAGGGTAGAAGAGCTTTGTCCTAATTGTAAATACCCCAAACCAACTTCTTGTAAAGGCCTTAATTTGGTTACGATCTTTTCCTCTTTATTTTCTTTGAAGAATTCTAACGATTCATCAACAGTCATGTGAAGGATATCGGAAATGTTTTTCTCATCGAATTTCACTTCCAGAATTTCGTTTTTGAAACGGGTTCCTTTACAGGTTTCACATTCCAGCTCAATATCCGCCATAAACTGCATTGAAACATTGATGACTCCTTCACCTTTACATTCATCACATCTTCCGCCATCAACGTTGAACGAGAAATGCTTAGGCTTATAACCCATCATTTTTGAAACTTTCTGTTTGGCAAAAAGATCTCTGATGTCGTCATACGCCTTTAAGTAGGTTACAGGATTTGAACGGGATGATTTTCCGATAGGATTTTGATCAATTAATTCAATGTTTTTGATTAATTTTTTCGGAAACTCTACAGAATCGTAATCTCCTTTTTTACCGCCCATTCCCAGTTGGATCTGGATATCATTCGTAAGAATTTCTTTCATTAAAGTAGATTTTCCACTTCCTGAAACTCCTGAAATAACAACCAGACTTTCCAACGGAACGTCAACGTCAATATTTTTAAGATTATTTTGTCTGGCTCCTTTTATATGAATCCATTCTTTTGCTTTTCTACGCTTCGCAGGAACTTCAATTTCCAGTCTTCCAGTTAAATATTTAGAAGTAAGCGTATCGGCATCTTTCAATTGTTTATAATCGCCTGCAAATACCAATTCACCACCAAGATAGCCCGCTTCCGGACCAATATCAATGATGTAGTCTGCGGCTCTCATCACATCTTCGTCATGCTCCACAACAATCACCGTGTTTCCAAGATCACGAAGATTTTTTAAGACTCCAATTAGGTTTTCGGTATCTCTGGAGTGCAATCCGATTGATGGTTCGTCTAATATATAGATGGAACCAACCAAAGAACTTCCTAAACTTGTTGCCAGGTTAATTCTCTGACTTTCACCACCAGAAAGCGTATTGGAGGTTCTGTTAATAGTTAAATACCCTAAACCAACCTTTAACAGGAACTCAATACGAGTCGTTATTTCATATAGCAATCTTTTCGCGACCTCTTTATCGTGATCAGACAGTTTAAAACTTTCGATCAAAGGAAATAGTTCATCCAGAGGAAGCTCAATAACCGATTGAATATTGTGACCGTCAATTTTTACCCATGTCGTTTCTTCACGCAATCTCAACCCTTCACAAGTCGGACAAAGCGTTTTTCCTCGATAACGGGAAAGCATAACACGGTATTGAATTTTATATAAATTCTCTTCAAGCATCTTGAAGAAATTATTAAGCGATGGAAATCCTGTGCTTCCATCTCCTTTCCAAAGGTAATTTTTCTGTTCTTTGCTTAATTGATGGTAAGGCTTATGAATAGGGAAGTCTTTCGCTTTTTTAATGAAATCTTTTTTCCATTCACTCATCGTTTCTCCTTTCCAGGAAGCAACTGTGTCTTCAAAAATAGATAATGCTTTATTGGGGATCACTAAATCTTCATCAATTCCGATCACTTTTCCGTAGCCTTCACAAGTCGGACAAGCACCGTAAGGATTATTAAAGCTGAAGAAATGAACGTTGGGTTCAAGAAATTCCATTCCATCCAATTCGAATTTATTGGAGAATTCTTTAACGCTTTCTGTTTCAATATTTTTAAGTGAACAATGGCCTCGGCCTTCATAGAAAGCCATCTGAATAGAATCGGCTAGCCTTTGAAGGAAACTTTCATCTTCTTCATAAGAAAAACGGTCGATCACCAAATTAATCACCATTCCTGTTTCTGGCACAAAGCCAAAACTTTCCAGATCTTCAATTCCTGCTACATTTCCGTTGATCTCCAATCTTGTAAAACCTGCCACTTTCAAAATATTCAGTGTTTCGTTAAAGTTAGCAACATCATATTCCAGCGGAGCAAGCAATAAGAAAGAAGTATCTTTTTTTGATGACTTAATAAAATCTACCACATCCGTCACCGAATCTTTTTTCACTTCTTCCCCCGAAACAGGAGAAAAAGTTTTCCCGATTCTTGCGAATAAAAGTTTCATATAATCGTAGATCTCGGTAGAAGTTCCTACTGTAGAACGCGGATTAGACGAGATTACTTTTTGCTGAATGGCGATGGAGGGCGCTAACCCTTTAATATCATCCACTTTTGGTTTCTCTAATTTACCCAAAAACTGACGGGCGTAAGAGCTTAAACTCTCAACATATCTTCTCTGTCCCTCTGCATAAATGGTATCAAACGCTAAAGAAGATTTTCCGCTTCCGGAAACTCCTGTAATAACGATCAATTTATTTTTCGGGATTAATACATCGATGTGTTTCAGGTTGTTAAGATGTGCATTTTTAACAAAAACCTGTTTTTTTATATCTATATCTGTAATTGAAGCCATAGTAAATTTAAGACTAACAAAATTACGAATTTTTAGTGGAAAATTTTTAACTATAACCACTTCATTTTCATTCATAAAATCTATTGAGATCTGTTGATGATAATTGAGGTTTAAACCCCTTAAATAAAGAAGAGAGCATAAGGTGATTAATAATCAAAATATCATATTCATAGCATATTATCATTCTCTTATGTTAAATTTTATGATTTTCATTATCTTTTTTAAATTTACTATTGTTTTGTATTTTAAATTTAATTAAAATTGTATTCATAAATATGTAATATAGAAATGAGAAAGTTATTCAGAGATCTTGTTACACATTTAATGAGAAAAAGATAAAATTTACTTCCCCTACAAGATGCAGTGTGTTTACTGCATCTTTTTTTATGACAACTATCATTTGCCTGTTTTGATTAACTCTACTACTTTTGGGCTTGCTAAAATGCAAAAAAACTAACTGAAGAATAATTCTGATAAAAACATGATTAAAAAAGTAGGAAGTGCTTTTTTTCTTGGAACAATGCTTTTCTCTCAAGCACAGGAAAAGACAACTGAGATTGATACCATCGCTGTACAAGGTAAATTTATTGCCACACCTTATAAAAGTGCCAACCAAAATATTACCATTATTACGAAAGCAGATATTATGAACTCGCCTGCAAAAAGTATTGATGAGATTCTTCAGCAAGTTCCCGGAATGGATGTCAGAAGGAGAGGAGCGAACGGTGTACAAAGTGATATTGGGTTTCGAGGAAGCTCTTTTGAGCAAGTGCTTTTGCTATTGAACGGTATCAGAATGAATGATTCTCAGACGGGTCATAATTCAATGAATATCCCTGTAGATCTTGACGATGTAGAAAGAATAGAAGTGATAAAAGGCCCTGCAGCAAGAAGATTTGGTCAGAATGCCTATGCGGGAGCCATTAATATTATTACTAAAATAAATCCTGGAAAAAGAGTAAAGATAAGCGCAGAGGGTGGAGATTATGAAACCTATAGTTTAGGAATGAATGCGAGTATTGGAAATGAAAAATTCTCGAATTCACTTCAGGCTAATTCTGCTTCCTCACAAGGATATATGCATAATACCGATTACGAAATCAGAAATGTATTTTATCAGAGTAAGTTGGCTATAAAAAATGGGGATCTTAAGCTACAGGCAGGTTTTTCAGAGAAAAAGTTTGGTGCGAATGGTTTTTATTCGTCTCCACAGGCTACTGAGCAGTACGAGGAACTTCAGTCTTCTATTGTGAGCTTGGTTCACCAGCAAAGTTTTGGTAAGTTTAAAGTCAATTCAAATGTGTATTGGAGAAGAGGCCAGGATATGTATCTTTTCAACCGTGAAAAGCCTGAAATTTACAGAAACATGCACATTGGAAATAATGTAGGTGGTGAAGTAAATTCTAGTTATCAGTGGAAACTGGGAACCACAGGCGTTGGGGTAGAACTGAGAAAAGAACTGTTGGCAAGTAATAATCTAGGCAACAGAAATCGCTTTGTTTCTCAGGTTTTCTTTGAACATCATTTTTCTTTATTAGACAAAAAATTAAATATTACCCCCGGGGTTTCCTGGGCAAACTACTCTAATGAAGGAAATTTCTTCTATCCTGGATTGGATGTAGGCTATAACTTCAATCCAAACAATAAAATCTATGGAAATATCTCAAAAGTTCATAGGGTTCCGACCTTTACAGATCTTTATTATGTAAGTAAAACGGAGCAGGGAAATGTTAATTTAATTCCTGAAAATGCTGTTTATTCAGAAATTGGGTATCAGTTTCAGAATAAAAATATCTTAGCTAAAGTAAGTGGATTTTTAAGAGGAGCCAATAACTCTATCGATTGGGTTAAAGCTTCTTTAAATGATCCGATCTGGTATGCCCAAAATGTTGGTGATACAACAATAAAAGGGATTGAAGTTGAATTGAATCACAGAGTCTTTGATTGGCTAAAATACACTGCAGGATACACTTATTTGGATAATAAATTTAATGCTTCTAATGATTTTGTTTCCCGATATGTGTTGGATAACTTGAAGCATCAGTTTATTGCAAAACTAGAAACAAAGTTCCTTAATAATTTTACCAATGAAGTTGTTTACAGATACAATGACAGGCTAAATTTGGGGAGTTATAATCTTTTGGATGAAAAGTTAAGTTTCGTTAATAAAGACTTTTCAGTGTATATTTTAATTAATAATTTAACAAACACGAAATATACTGAAACCTTTGGGGTGAATATGCCTAATAGATGGTTTCACGTTGGTTTTACGTATAATATCAATATTAAGTAATTGTTAATTTTGAGATTACGTAAAGTTAATGTTAACGGTTTATTAAATAATTTATTTTTGCAGAAAAAATTTATGAAACTGTTCCTAAGTTTGAGTCTATTCTTAAGCATCACATTTCTAAAAGCACAAGAGCATCTTTCCAGTTTTAATGCTTTAACATTAACGTATAAATTCCATCCTAAATTTTTTCTTTATGCAGAAGGGCAGATGAGAGGTATTGAAGACTACACGTATCCTGATTATTACGAAATGAAAGGGGGATTAGGGTATAACCTTACCAAAAACCATAAACCATTCGTTGGGTTGGGAAGATATGCTACTTATAAAGACCACGCCATTAACAAAGAAGAATTCAGAGTATGGTTGCAGGATGTTATTGATTTCAAAAAAGGAATCGTAAAGTTTGAGAACAGATTTCGTATTGAAAAATCATGGTTCTACGAGCCTCAAAGTGATAAAAGTTCCCAAAGAATGCGTTACCGTTACCGTTTAAATGTTTCCGTTCCTCTAAATGCCAAAAAAATTGGGCCCGGGACTGTATTCGCCAACGTTTATGACGAAATTTTTGTAGTAACGCCTACAAAACCTGCATTTGCAAGAAATAGAGTATATGGTGGTTTAGGATATCAGATTGATGAAAACTTCGGAATTTTGGGAGGTTATCTTTGGCAGAGAGAATTTGAAGCGAAAGGGAATAAAAATGTTCACTTCATCTATCTCGCATTAAACATCAATATAGACGATACCAATCCTCCTACAAAGACCTATCATTTCCCTGGAGCAGATTAAGAGCCTTATTTATCTTGTATCTAAATATTTTTAAACCATTAAGTTTAATTTACAAGATGAGTGAAATTAATGACAATTACAGTAAAATTGGTAAATTTGTCCCTAAGAATTTAAATTTAAATAGTCAACTTGTTTAAACTTTTATCTTTACCACAAAAGTGACAAAAGATTAGCCCATTAGTCACTTTAAGTTGAGCATTAGGCTACAAATAAGAGCACATAAGTTTTTAAAAATCTTTGATTTTTATTCTTTTGCTTTCTCAATAATCAATCCTTAATAAATCAACGATAGCTTTTGATTCTTTTGCGGTTAAATTTTTAATTCGTTTAAACAGGTTCGGTGTATTAATATTTATCAATTAAATAATGATACGCTTTCAGATATTTGTTGAATCTTTTGATGTCTTTTGAAGTCAATTCTCGATTTACTCTTCGAAGATCCATATTATCGCGAAGGTCATTGAGTTTTACAGCTACTGCTAACGGAGATCTTTCTGTTCTTTTTACAAAATCGTCATATTCTTCATCGGGATCAAATTTTGTAAGACAGCTGATTGCAAAAATAATGTATTCAGGAAAACCTTCATCTCGTAAGTAATCAAGGCTGAAAGTTTCAGGGTGATCTTCTACCACATCATGTAAAACGCCTACAATTTTTTCATCCATTGTTTTACCATATTCCATGACACGCATAACGTGAGCGATATATGGAGCGTGGTATTTATCTGTTTGTCCTTTATGTGCCTTGTCAGCTATTTTTATTGCTCGGTGGAGCATTGCATCTTTTGTCATTGTATATAAAGTAGACTACAAAAATAAAAAACGCCACTCATATAACAGGATATCACAGGATATTTTTTTAATTTTTAATGAAGAATTTATTTGATTTCTTATTAGTAAATGAAACTTAAAGCTTCAATAAAAAAATAACGCTTCATTAGAAGCGTTATTTATAAGAGTATTTAGAAAAACCATTTTTATTTTAATCGTTTTAAAGACATCTGTGTTACGGGACCTGAACCTGTACTTCCTGAGCTTAATTGCTTCATGGTTATACTTGCTGTATTAGCTAGTCTAAACGAATAAGTATTGGCAGCTAACATAGGAATGGAAGTTAGTAATGTATAGGTCTGTAAGCTTCCGGTGGTTGCGGTGAAAAGATCATTTACACGTGCAACCCAAGTACTGTTTGTATCATTCCAGATTCCTATCACAGGAGAGGTTGCATTAGTTGTTGATAGTTGGGCATTCATGGTTACTTGATAGACTCCATCAGCGGATACTTTGAATGAATTAGTGGTTGTAGAAGCGGTATAAAGATTTTCATTATCTACAATTTTATTATTTAAGTTACCAACTGCGACTGCACCACCAGTACCAGCATCTGTAAAATCGGCTGTCATTTGGGCAATGATCTCTTGTGCTACTATAAACTGCCCGTTAACTACAATAACAGTACCTGTAGAATTAGGTACACCTGCAAGATTTTGCCATGTAGGAGCTACCCCTGGTCCATTGGATTTTAATACCTGACCAGCAGTTCCTGCAGATCCTGCGGTAGAAGCATTGCCGCCTACGTTAAGCTCATTAACAAGTTGAAGCGATCCATTAACGTGTAATGTTTTTTGAGGGGTTGTAGTACTGATACCAACTTGCGCATATGATAATGTGATAAAACCTGATATCATCATTACAATAGATAAATTTAATTTTTTCATAGTGTTTGCTTTATTTTATTATACAATAATACGTAAATTTAGAAAAAAAATAATTTAAATGAAAATTATTTTTTACCTATTACCCATAAAATAAGCGCTCCAAAAAAATGAAGCGCTTATCTACAAATACAAATTATGAAATATTAAAATATATTTCTATTTTAATCTTTTTACGGATACTTGTGTTACGGGGCCAGAACCTGTACTTCCTGAACTTAATTGTTTCAAAGTTGTACTGGCAGTCGTGTTGGTTTGTCTAAATGAATACGTCTTTGATGCCAACATAGGAACAGAAGTTATCAGTGTATATGTTTGCAAACCTCCTGAACTTGCTGTAAAAAGATCATTCACACGTGCTATCCATGAATTGGCTGTATTATCCCATACTCCTAAAACGGGAGACGAGGCATTAGTTGTTGAAAGTTGCCCATTGATAGTAACCTGATATACTCCATCAGCAGATACTTTAAATGAATTGCTAGTCGCTGAAGCAGTATAAAGGTTTTGATTGTCTATAATTACGTTATTTAAGTTTCCTATAGCAACTGGTGCTCCGCTACCATCTGTAAAATCAGCAGTCATCTGTGCTGTTATTTCTTGAGCTACGATAAGTTTTCCATTGATTACAATGGCAGTTCCTGTGCCTGAAAAGTTTTGCCATGAAGGAGCTGCGCCTGGTCCGTTAGAAGCTAGCAGTTGACCTGCCGTTCCAGCAGATCCTGCGGTAGTAGCATTGCCTCCCACATTCAATTCATTGACTACTTGTAGAGATCCATTAACATGTAGGGTTTTCTGAGGGGTGGTGGTACTAATACCAACTTGAGCATAAGATTTCATTGAAAAAGCCGATGTGGCCATTACAAGAGGTAAAATAACTTTTTTCATAATGTATGTTTTTTTATTATAATTTCTGAGCAGAAATGGTTTTGTGTTTACTTTATCTCAGCTCAACAATTGAAATATGGAGAATTATAGTTTTTAAGATTAATATTTTTCTTAACGACACGAAATTAATTAAATATTAGGTTAATCGATTAATCAAAATATGAAATAAAAAAATGAAGTATTTCATTTCAATTAAAATATTTCTATTTTTTATAATAATGTCTAAGAAAGGTTTTATTTTCTCATTGGCGTGTTTTTTTAATTTTTATAAATAAATATAAAATAGTATTATGTAGTAAATATAAAATTATTTTTTTTATAATCTATAGAATTATTTGATAATTTTTTGTTAAAGTGTTGTAAGTCTAAAGTTTGTGATATTAATTTGATATTTAATTCCCTTTATCCATAGTACTTTTATTGTTTTATTAAACACTACATCGATACACTAAAGTTTTATTCAATTGCTAAAAAAACACCATAGCAGAGGCTATAGTGTTTTAAATTTTTAGAACATTGAAAAATAGTGAATTAAGCCCCCATATAAGTTATTGTAAAAGATCGAGTACTGATGGTATAATTGGTTCCTGTACATCCATTACATGGAATTCCTCCAAGTTGCACAACCTGACCCTGATTTAAGTATAAAACAATAACTCCACCAGAATTATAGGTATTGCCTGGGGCATTTACATTCGATAAAGAAGAATATTGATATTGCGTATTATCATATTTAACATTCCAGGCAAAGCTATTACCGCCTTTATTAGGAGCCATCATGCTTTGTAATGATACCTGATAATATCCTGCTTTAGGAACAGTATATTCATTATTAGCGGTGTTCCAACCCCCATCATTGGTACTTGTTGTAAATGCAAATTTATTAAAACCACTTGCATCATTGATAACATAGCTATTAGAAGCTGTTCCTGCAGCCACAACGGTTGGAACGAAAGTATTGGTAGAAGTTGTGGAAAGCCTTACCCAAACATTTCCGTCAAAATAATAAAAGCCGGTACTTCCAATATTAATGGCTGCTCCTGATTGTGAGCCTGTTGAAATACTGTTAACATAAATCATAGTGGAAGTTTGAACATTGGCCATGTTTTGTGCTCTTTCTCTGTCTACTCTTGGAATGAGTATTCCATCTGCATTGGTGGTATTACCGGTGGCATTTTTCGCTGTAATATCTAACGTAGACGCAGGAGAAGGGGTGTTTATTCCTACCTGTGCGTATGTTGCAATACTTGTTGAAAATAGAGCGATTAAAGAGTAAATTTTGTTTTTTTTCATTGTGTTGTGTATTTAAATTTATAATTAATTATGTTCGTATTGTTGCTGTGTCGCTGTGAACCAGTGGCATATTTTACATAAACTCTCTCATTTAATTAAAAAATAGTCTGAATAGTGTAAGTGTTTTTAGTTTGCACAAAAATCCTATTCAGTTTTAAATTAATTGAATGTATAAAAGCGGGTAAATAATTGTGGGAGGATTGTCTTAGTGGACAAATTTAATATAGACAACTTAGGTGTTATCAGTAAATAGAAAGGTTTGTTTTTTTATCATTGTGTGTGTAAGTTATTAATTGGGCGCTGCTTTTGAAGAGTAGCTATTTTTTTTCGCTGCAAAGGTATTTATTTTTATTACAATAACAAATGTATTTTTGTTTTTAACAAATAAAAAAATAGGAATTAAAATGTTTTAATTTTAATCAATTGATTATTAGCTGTTTAATATGTATTAATTAATTGTTAATAGTTTTGTTTATTCTCTTTAACTTGAATAAAAGAGATGATACCATATTTTTTTGAATGAAAAATGCCCCTAAAAAGTACTCAACTTTTCAGAGGCAGTGTAAAAGTTAGGTTATTAAAAACCTAACTTATATATAAAAGCTTAATAAGCTCCTTTTTCAATAAAATGGGCAGCCACTTTTTCAGTTAATGCCACCACATTTGGATTGTTGGTATATTTCGTGAATCTTCTTAATCCTGAAAGCATCATTCTCTGTTCGTCTCCTTCTGCGAAAGAAATAATTCCTTCTTTAGCTGCAGAAATGATTTTCTCCACCGCCTTATAAAGGTTTAATTGAGCCATTGCCGCTTCTACAGAATCAGGAGAGAAGTGTTTTTCAGCTCTTAAAATTGCAGATTCAGCCATGTAGATCTGGTTAAGAATTTCAGAAGCATTTAATAATAAATGTTGCTGTTTCTCAATATCCATCATATATTTTTGAAGCGCAGCACCCGCAACCATTAAAAATACTTTCTTAAGATTGGCAATGATTGTTTTTTCTTCACTCATGAATGCAGAATAATCAGGCACTTCAAATGACGGAATTCCCATCAATTCTTTGCTGATTGCCATTGCAGGAGATAATAGGTCTAATTCTCCCTTCATTGCTCTTTTAATTAACATTCCAACAGCTAGCAATCTGTTGATTTCGTTGGTTCCTTCATAAATTCTTCCAATTCTTGCATCTCTCCATGCAGCTTCCATTGGAGTATCTTCTGAGAATCCCATTCCACCATAGATCTGGATTCCTTCATCGGCTGTATTTTGAGTAAGGTCAGAAACAAAAACTTTTAGGATAGATGCTTCTACAGCGAATTCTTCAACTCCTTTTAATTCGGCTTGCTGATGATCCATTCCGCCAGCAACCAATTCTTCAATCTTATCTTCTACATTTTTTGCTAAACGGTAAGAACCTGCTTCACTTACAAAAACTCCGGTAGACATTTCAGCAATTTTCTTTCTGATCGCTCCGAAAGTTGAAATAGAAACACCAAATTGTTTTCTTTCATTTGAATATTGAATAGAATGGTTCAGGATTCTTCTTTGTCCGTCAAGATTGGCCGCAGCTAGCTTAATTCTACCTACATTCAGAGCATTCAAAGCGATTTTGAAACCATTGTTTCTTTCGCCCAACATATTCTCTACAGGAACCTTCATGTCATTGAAGAAAACCTGACGGGTAGAAGACGAACGAATTCCTAATTTATGTTCTTCTTCACCAAATGTTAAGCTGTTTGGATCTTCTAATTCTGAACGATTAATCACAAAACCTGTGATATTTTTATCATCATCAATTTTAGCAAACAAAGTGAAAGTATCTGCAAAACCTGCATTGGAAATCCACATTTTCTGTCCGTTGATGATGTAATGTTTTCCATCTTCAGATAATTTTGCTCTTGTTTTTCCTGAGTTTGCATCAGAACCTGCATCAGGCTCAGTCAAACAGTAAGCACCGAACTTTGTCCCGGTAGCTAAATCCGGAAGATATTTCTTTTTCAATTCTTCACTTCCGTAAAGTAGGGTAGGAAGCGTTCCGATTCCGGTGTGCGCTCCATAAGCTGTTGCCAATGAACCGTTTCCTCCAGATACATAATCGCAAGCTAACATAGTGCTTACGAATCCCATTCCAAGACCACCGTATTCTTCAGGAACTGTAATTCCTAACAGTCCCATTTCTCCTAACTTACGCATTGTTTCTTCAGTTAATGCATAATCTTTTTTCTCGAAACGATCGTGCTGTGGGATCACTTCTCTATCAATAAATTCTTTAGCAGAATCACGAAGCATTCTTTGTTCTTCGCTTAATTCTTCAAGACTGAAAATTTCGTTTGCAAGGATTTCCTTGATCAGGAATTCTCCTCCTTTTAATGTAGCCATATGTTATTTTTTATTTTTTTTAGTTATAATATTCTTTATTAGCTGCTAAATCAAGCCAGCCTTTTTTATCATTTTTGTCAGTAACTTCAATAAAGTTTCCTACTCGAGCTCCTATCTTTTTATATGTTGGAACCTTATTATAAAGAAAAATACCATATAAATTATCTTTTCTGAAAACAATAAGTGGTTCATTTTCCAAATACTTTATTTCATCATATTCAGGAGGCAACAATTGTATTGCTTCTGCTTTTTTGTCGTAAGTATTTGTTTTACTATATTCTCGAGGAGCGTAAACCTGTAAAACAACTGGTTCAATAAGATTTTTTGCTTTTCCTTTTTTCTTTTTATTATTGTTTGGGTTGACCGTTGATCTTTTTTTATATTCTTTATTAGTCAATTTCTCGCCCTTTTCTACTATCTGATCTTCATTTAGCTTATCTCTTAAAGAATCTTTATTGTATGTATATAATCCGTATTTATTCCCATTTTTAGCAATAAACCAATTATCCTGATCATGATTATACTTTTCAATTATTCCTTGTGTATATTTAAAGCTTTGAGATAATACAGGGACTATTAATGGCTTTTCTTCAATTAAAATATTTTCAAATGATATTTTATGTATTGTTTTAAAACTGTCACATGATATGGATGAAGATAAGATCCAATTTATTTCATTTTCTTTTTTTTCGAAAGCTGTATCATGGTAACATTTTCCTGTTCCGCATTCGATAGTAATTGTTTCGAAAGGTATATGATTATTTCCTAAAAAATCTAAATTTTCCGCAGTATTGCTATGTAAAACATTAATATAATCACCGAAAATATAATAAGACTTTATGTTGTCCAAAGGTAATTTTTCAAGTTTTGAATTTAGTATTTCAGTTTTACCATTATTTTGAAGTATTACAAAGTTTTCTTCCGTTTTTATGCTGTCATAGTTTTGATCTAAAAGTCTTGCTCCGAAGTACGAATACAAATTATATTTTCCGTTATTTTCAGCTACAGAATAAAAAGAATCAGTGTTAAAATTTTCATATACACTTTCGTAATCAATCTTTTCATTACTGTTTAATTCATAAGGGATTTCACGGACATAAAATCCTGTTTTTGTCATTATAAATGATTGATCGGAACGATCGGAAAGTTTAAAAATAGGTTTGTCTCTATTCAAATTAAGAATAAATGCTGCAGAGTAATGAGAATTTTGAAGTCTCCATTTTTCAACATTATCATCATCTTTTACAATATACGTTCCGAATCCTTGACTTGAATTTGTACCAAATCTATATCTTTGATTGACGAAAATTTCAGGTGTTAGAAAAAAGGATTTATATAAAATGTTTTTTTCTTTGTCGTGATACGTAAAAACCTTCCCAGCAACAAATTTTTGAAGCTTTTTAATACTTTGAGATTTTATGTCATCCGTATTAATAACTGTTTGATAAGTATTGTTTTCTTTTTGAATATCTTTTTGTGTGAAAATATTCTCACCTTTTCCTTTGATAATAGTATAAGCACGGTACCTCCTTTTATCTTTACTTACTTTATAATTATCATAAACCAACTTGTAGTTTTCTTTTTCATTAGCATAAAGGTCAAAATTAGTCCCTATTTTAACATAGGCAATGTTTTCATAATCAATAATTTGCTGAATACTAATATTCGAATTTTTTATTTTTTGTTTTTCAACGGCAAAACCATTTTTTGTTTTATAGCTATATTGTTGATGGTTAAAAATTTCATCCTCAATTATATTTTCAGGGGATATTAGATTAATTAATTTGCCATTTTCATCAAAATCTTTGACATGTATTAGAAAATAATTTCCTTGATATGCTTTTTCCTGAGCCGGTTGAAGATTTTTCCAGAAAATCTTTTCAATGAACTGATCCTTATTGATTAATTGCTCATTATTAACCTTGGCAACTTTATAATGATTCTGATATTGAATGGTCTGAATGAAATTTCCATTCTCATTATAAATTCGGTTTTCATGAGTATCATTTAAAATCTTTTGAATGTTCCAAAGTGAACCATCAGAATAGCTAAATTTTAATTCTACACCGCTGAACTTCTTGATGTCATCCTGCTTCCATGAATTCGGATAGGTGAAACTACTGTTTTGATCAAATCCATTTTCATCATACCAATATGCTGTACCAATTCTTTCATTGATATTGTTTTTCAGAGAATACCATTGATTCTGAAGATTACCGTTACCGTAAAAATCACGGTTATAAATAATGGAATCGATTGGAGTTGTTTCCTGAATCCTGTAAAAAGCGGCATTATCTTTTGTCGTCTCTTTCCATGACCTGTCAAAATAAGTTGTTTTGTTCTGTTGAGAACTCACCAAAACAATTGTAAAAAGAGATAAAAAAGATAATTTGTTTTTCATGGAGTTTTAAAATTTGGGAAGAAAGAAAGTTCGATCTTCCCAATATAATTTTTATAGCAATTCGAATATACTCGCTGCTCCTTGCCCCGTTCCAACGCACATAGAAACCATTCCGTATTTGTTTCCACGTTTTCTCATTTCGTCAAGCAATTGAACGGTTAATTTGGTTCCGGTGCATCCAAGTGGGTGACCTAACGCGATAGCGCCACCGTTTACATTCAGAATATCAGGATTTAAGTTTAATTCTTTTTTGATGGCAACAGATTGTGATGCGAATGCCTCGTTTAATTCGATTAATTCAATATCTTTTAATTCCAGCCCTGCTTGTTTCAATGCTTTTGGAATCGCATAAATTGGACCCATTCCCATGATTCTTGGTTCAAGACCTGCAGCTGCATAAGCCACTAATCTAGCTTCCGGTTCAAGGCCTAGTTCTTTTACCATTTCTTCACTCATTACCATTACGAAAGCGGCTCCATCACTCATTTGAGAAGAGTTTCCGGCTGTTACGCTTCCTCCGTTGGCAAATACAGGTCTTAGCTTAGCTAATCCTTCCAGAGAAGTGTCTTTTCTTGGACCTTCATCCACCGAAAAATCAAACTTTTTAGTCTGCATTTTCTGATTCTCATCCAGGAAATTATATTCAACAGGAATTGAAACAATCTGGTTAGCAAATTTACCTTCCTGATTGGCTTTTAGAGCTTTCATATGAGATTCAAAAGCGAACTGATCTTGCTCCTCTCTTGTAATATTGTATTGTTTGGCAACCTCTTCTGCTGTGTAACCCATTCCCCAATAATAATCAGGGTTTGTTTTTGCAATTTCTGTTTCAGGAACAGGCTTATAACCACCCATCGGAATATAAGACATTGATTCTGTACCTCCTGCAATGATGCAGTCAGCCATTCCTGCCTGAATTTTTGCAGAAGCAATCGCAATTGCTTCACTTCCTGATGCGCAATATCTGTTGACGGTAACTCCGGGAACTTTGTCTGTATTCAATCCCATTAGAGAAATCAAACGAGCTACATTCAAGCCCTGTTCGGCTTCCGGCATTGCGTTTCCTACGATAAGGTCATCAATTCTGTTTTTGTCTAATTGCGGAAGTTCAGCCATTAATTTTTCAATTACGGTTGCCGCCATTACATCGGGTCTCGTGAATCTTAAACTTCCTTTTGGAGCTTTTCCAACGGCAGTTCTGAACCCTTTTACTATATATGCTGTTTTCATATTTTTTATTGATTAATATTATTTTCTGAGAGTTTTTTGCCTCGTAGAGGTAAACTGTTCATAGCTATTTGTTTGTTTTTGCTTTGCGGAGCTCCGTAGGAGCGACCTGTTAATCTTCAATCCATTCAAATAAATATTTCGAATCATATTCAATTTCAAATTTTGACATAAAACCCAAATATTCTTCTTTAAATGTTTTCTTTTTATGATGCTCTTCTTGGTTTAAAATATATTTAATAACAGAATCTACACTGCTTTTAGAATAGGAGAAAGCTCCATATCCTTCCTGCCAGTTGAATTTTCCATTACTCCAATTTTTATCATTAATAAATTTTGAAGAACCGGCCTTAATGTCTCTTACTAAGTCTGAAATTGAAATAACAGGACTCATACTTACAAGAAGATGGACGTGATCCGGCATTGCAAAAACTGCGAATAATTTTTGATTTCTATTGGAAACAATACCTGTAATAAATTTATGTAATTCTTCTCTGTTCTCTTTTGAAATCAGGTTTTGTCTTCCTTTGACAGCGAAAACAATTTGAATATAAATTTGTGTGTATGTGTTTGCCATAAAACTAACAGGTCGCCTCTACGAGGCTCAATGTTTTTCTAAAATTATTCTGCTGCTATTAACAGTTCGCTCCTACGGAGCTCTCTATTAATTTCTCAATGGTTTTCCGTTCTGCAACATGTACTGAATTCTCTCCAATGTTTTTCTTTCCCCACAAAGCTGTAAGAATGTTTCTCTTTCAAGATTCAACAAGTATTGTTCAGTTACAATTGTTGGTTCAGAAAGATTTCCTCCGACCATTACGTTGGCTAATTTATCGGCAATTTTTTTGTCGTGTGCAGAGATAAAGTTTCCTGTCAACATTTGGTCAGTTCCAACATAGAACATTCCCAATGCATCTTTACCTAATACTTTTACTTTCTGTTCGATTGGTTGAGTATAGCCTTGTTCAGCTAATAATTTTGCAATCTTTTTAGCTTCTGCAATCTGTCTGTTTTTGCTTACGGAAACGATGTCTTTTCCTTTTTCAAGGATTCCCATATCATAGGCTTCATAAGCAGAAGTTGCTACTTTACCCATTGCGATGTTCATGAAAGCTTCACGAAGTCTGTTATTTTTTACATCATCGCTGTGGAATTCTCTTGAAGTTCTCAAGGTCAATTCTTTCGTTCCACCACCACCAGGAATTACACCAACTCCGGTTTCTACCAATCCGATGTAAGTTTCTGCTGCTGCAACCACTCTGTCAGCGTGCATGGTCATTTCACAACCTCCACCAAGCGTCATTCCGTGAGGAGCAACAACAACAGGAATAGAAGAGTAACGAACTCTCATCATTGATTTTTGGAAATAAGCAATCGCCATATTTAAATCATCCCAATCTTGCTCGATAGCCATCATTAAAATCATTGCTAAATTTGCTCCAACAGAGAAATTTGTGCCTTGATTTCCAATTACTAATCCGTCATATTCTTTTTCAGCTAAATCAATTGCTCTGTTTAATCCGTCCAACACTTCGCCTCCAAGAGAATTCATTTTAGAACGAATTTCGAAGTTGATAATTCCGTCGCCTAAATCTTCAATAGAAGCGCCTGAATTACTCCAAAGTGTTTTGTTTTTTCGGATATTATCTAAAATAATAAAAGAATCCTGACCCGGAATTTTGTTGTATTCACCTGAGTTTTTATCAACAAAGATACTTTGTCCTTCATCATTAACTTTATAGAAAGTTTCTACATTTTTAACCCAGTCTGATACTTCATAACCAGCATCTTTAGCCAATTCAATACCTTTTTGAACGCCAACGGCATCCCAGATTTCAAACGGACCGTTTTCCCAACCGAAACCAGCTCTCATAGCATCATCGATCTTGTAAACTTCATCAGAAATTTCAGGAACTTTATGCGAAACATAAGCGAATAATGCACCTAAAGATTTTCTGTAAAGCTCTCCGGCTTTATCTTTTCCACCAATTAAGACTTTAAATCTGTCAATTGGTTTATCAATATTTTTAGTTAATTCCAACGTAGGAAAAGATGATTTTCCTTGAAGTTCATATTCTAAGGTCTCAAGATTTAATCCGTGAATTTCAGATTTTCCATCTGCACTTTTCACTTTTTTGTAGAAACCCTGTTGCGTTTTTGAACCTAACCATTTATTATCAACCATTTTCTGGATGTAATCAGGAAGGGCAAAAACATCATTGAAATTATTGGTTTCAGCGCCGCTTTGACGAACGCCATTCGCAACCATCACCAAGGTATCTAAACCAACAACATCCGCTGTTCTGAACGTCGCAGATTTTGGACGACCGATTACAGGACCTGTTAATTTATCAACTTCAGATACCGTTAATCCTAACTTTTGAACGTTGTGAAGGAGATCCATTATAGAGAACACTCCAATTCTGTTGGCAATAAATGCAGGAGTATCTTTTGCTAAAACAGTTGTTTTACCTAAGAATTTAGCTCCGTAGCTCATGTAGAAGTCAATTACTTCTGGAGCAGTATCATTTGTTGGAATAATCTCTAAAAGAGGAAGGTATCTTACGGGATTAAAGAAGTGTGTTCCTGCAAAATAATGTTTAAAATCATCGCTTCTTCCTTCTGTTAAGAAATGAATAGGAATTCCAGATGTATTGGAAGAAATTAACGTTCCAGGTTTTCTGAATTGTTCAATTTTTTCATAAACTGATTTTTTGATGTCTAGTCTTTCAACCACCACTTCAATAATCCAGTCTGTATTTTTTATTTTTGGTAAATCATCATCAAAATTTCCAACCTTGATTCTATCTGCGAATTTTGGAGAATAGAGGAGAGCCGGACTTGCTTTTTTTAGTTTTTCAAAGTTTTCAGAAGCGATTCTGTTTCTTACCGCTTTGTCATCTTTGGTCAAACCTTTTTTCTGTTCTGCTTCAGTTAATTCAAAAGGAACGATATCCAAAAGCGAAACCTCTACGCCAATATTAGCGAAGTGAGCCGCAATACCGCTTCCCATAATTCCTGAACCAAGAACCGTTACGTGTTTGATTCTTCTTTTCATTTGATTTATTGATTTGTTATTATTTTTTATTATTTAAATCGATCGCAATTTTCATGATCTCAACCATCACTTCTTTAAAAGTATCTAGCTTTTCTGGAGCAATTTTTTCCATCACTCTCTTGTTGAAGTTAACGACAACTTCCTTAGACATGTTTCTGGAATTCAATCCTTTGTCGGTAAGTTTTATAATTACTTCACGCTTGTCTGTAGTTGTTTTTTCCTTGTAAATATATCCGTTGTCTTCAAGAAGTTTTATAATTCTTGTTAATGAAGTAGGTTCAATGGCCATTTTAGGTCCTAAATTCGTACTTCTTGTGCCTTCTTTAGGGTCAATTTTAAGAAGAGTAAGGGCCTGAACGGCTGTTGAATCATGTTCCTGAGCAAGATCTGTATACATTTTAGAAACAGCCAACCAAGTCTGCTTTAAAATTAGATCTACGTTTTCTATTTTATCTTTATTGTTGTCCATCATTTTTTGGGAAATGGTTTAATTCAAATGTAGTAAATATTATGCATGCATAGTATTTATTAACGTTAAATTTTGTTAATAGATTGATAGTTAGGCGATTAAATTGTATGATTAGCATAATACTATGCATGCATAGTATATGAAGTTAATAAAGAAAAGCGTGTATTAGTAAATGGTTTTCACGAAATTAACAATTTCTTCGAAGGATTCGCATTGTTGTTTCAAGGAATCATTAGAAATAACCCAAAAGTTGTGTTGGAGTTCAAAATTTAATAAAGAAAGGTCTTTTTGGAAGTTTTTTTGAAGTAAAGAATACAACATTTCTTTATAAAAATCGGGTGCAATGATTTTTGGAGCTACAAAATTTTCATTAACCTGAAATAAAGAAGCGTTGGTTAGCTCATCATGTTGAAGTAAAATATCTTCCACGATCCCGGAATACAAATGATGGTTTTTTACATACCAAATTTTATCTGCAAATTCTTTTGCCAATCGCCAGTCGTGGGACGAAAATAGAATCAATTTATTCTGTTCTTTGGCTAATTTCCTAAGCGTTTTTAAGATGATAATTTTATTCTTTTCATCTAAATGGGTTGTAGGTTCATCCAGAATAATAATAGGAGAGTTCTGCGTTAAAGCTCTTCCAATAAAAGCCTTTTGAAGGTTTCCGTCAGAGAGGTTTTTAAGAAGAGTATGTTTGTATTCGTCTAAATCTAAAGCTGTAATAATATCAGAAACTTCTTCACGATCTTCTTTTTTAAGCTCAAAATAGAAAGGATAATAAATGTATTTTCCTAGCGAAATAAGATCCTCAACCGTATAATTCTGCGGAATAACAGACTTTGAAAATACCACGGCAATATTTTCTGCAATTTCCTTAACAGAAAGGTTTTTTATATTTTTATTATTAATTGAAATTTCTCCGCTTAATAAAGCATTTTGATGGAGAATAGATTTAATTAAAGTCGTTTTTCCGACACCGTTGTTACCAATCAATAAGCATACGTCTCCTAAATTCAAATGGGCAGAAGCATTTGAAATTAAGGTTTTATTGTAGCCTATGTTTGCTTGGTTTATTTGTAGGTGCATTTTTATTTAATTTTTACTTACACAGATTTACAGCGTTTTTATTTCTTTTCTCGCGGATTTTGCAGATTACGCAGATTTTTTTACGTTTAGCTTGTCATGCTGGAAGCATTTTTACAAAGTTAGTTTAGATTCCTCTGGAATGACAAAATGGGGTTGTATTTTTTAAATATTATTTAAGTTTAATTAAAATATTTTCAATCATCTGCTTAATCAGCAAAATCTGCGAGAGAATTTAAAATTGACAATTAATTCCTTTACAATTCATCATCATACCAACAACTAAACCTTATTCTGTTTCAATAGCATCATCAATATCACAGGAATTCCAAATATAGAGCTTATCACATTCAATGGGATTTGAGATTTTTCAGCAACAATTGAAAATAACAACATCATCAGCATTCCCAAAAACATATTTAAGATCCATTGCTGCCAGAGTTTTGCAGGATTATAAACCAGTCTGCAAAAGTGAGGAACAATAATTCCTATAAATAAAATGGGTCCTAAAAATGCTGTAATAGAAGCGGAAAGTAGGGAAGAGGCTACAATGATCAATAGCTTTAAATGCTGTAAATTAACACCTAAACTTTGGGCATACGAACTTCCTAACGAGTTTCCTATTAAAGGTTTTATGGTTTTAAAACAAATAAATAATCCGATTGAAACTAAAACGGATAAAACATAAATTTGATTTCTCGTCACCATATTATTTGCTCCGAAAGACCATAAAATATAGTTTTTTAAACTTTGATTTTCAGCATAGAATTGAAGCAACGAAACAATGGCTCCGGCAAATGCAGAAACTAAAAATCCGAAAATAATTAAGTAAGATTTATCCTGAAATTTATTCGACATTGATAATAAAATCAACATCAAAGCTAAACTTCCAGCAATGGCAGATAAGCTCAAAAAACTATTTTGAAGAAATTCAGGTAGAGAAATGTTGTAGGAAAAAAAGATATAAAAGGCAACGGACAAACTGGCGACAGAGGTTATCCCTAAAATATCCGGTCCGGCCAATGGATTTTGAAAATATTCCTGCATCAAAAAACCGGAAGTAGGAATTGAAATTCCCGCTAATAGCATCACTAAAACCCGGTTAATACGAATTTCGGCAATTTGATTATTTTCGGAGTTCATGAAGAAGTCCTGAAAGTTGAGACTTAAAAATCCTGTGTTCAGATTAATGATCGCAGTAATAATAATGGCGATTAAAAATAGCAAACACAGGATTTTGAATTTATTTGACATCATTCAGAAAAAATTCTGTAAGATTTATTTTAGCAAAGATTTTATTTTAGAATCCAACATTTGTGAAGTTATCATTCCCAAAGATTCCTCGGTTTTGTCACCTTTTCTCATGTAGGTAAAAGGAATGGCAGAACCTGTCCATTCTTTGAAGTTACTTTTAAAAAAATTGGCATCTAGAAGTTGTCCGTCGAGCAAGACGGTATTTTCACGAATTCCCTGTTTATCTACGAAACTTGGTACTTCTGTGTTCCAAACATCTTTATTATCAATACTTACAAAGGTAATTTTTACAGGTTTACCTTTTAACTCAGCTATTTTTTCTTTAAAATGTGGGATTTCTTGAACACAAGGACCACACCAGGTTGCAAAGAAATTGGTTACATATAAAGTGTCATTCTTTTTTTGTAAATAATCAGATGCCTGCTGTGTCGTCAAAACTTTCAAACCTACTGCCGGGGAAGCCGGTTCTGTGTTTTGTGAAACCGAAACACTATCTGTACTATTTGCATTATCATCAGTTTTCTGACTTTCTTTTTTACAACTAGAAAGTGCAACGAGAACAATCGTGGATAAAATTATCTTCCTCATAAATTATTTTTTAGCTATTTTTGAATTGAAGTATGGAACAACAAATCTATAAAGGGAAACTGACACAGTTTCATTGGCTAAAAATAACGAAAAAGGAAGAACTTACCAAAAATACTTTTTCTTTGGAATTTGAGATTCCTGAGAGCCTGCAGGAAAATTTCGAATTTGAAGCTGGACAGTTTGTAAGTGTGAAATTTCAGTCTCACGGTAAAGAAGTTATTAATGACTATTCGATGACCTCCGCGCCTTATGAGAAAAAAATAAGTTTAGGGATAAAGATTACTTCTCCAGACGGAGCCACTTCACAATTGTTTAAAAACTATCATGTAGGAGACGAATTACTTGTGAGTGAACCGAGTGGAAGGTTTACATTGGGTTCTAAACCTCATGAATTCAGAACAATCGTTGCTTTTGCAGCAGGAATCGGAATTACTCCAATATTAAGTCATTTTAAAAACATTCTTCATACTGAACCAAGAACGAGATTGTTTTTATTCTTTGGAAATAAGAATTCGGAAGAGCTCGTTTACAAAGAATGGCTTGATAATCTTGCTAAAACGTGTGGCGACAGATTACAGATTTTCTATTTCTTTTCTCAGGAAAAAACGGCTGATCAGTTCTTTTATGGAAGATTAGATGCTAAGAAGTTGAATTTAATTATTAATCAGATTCTGCATTTAGATGATACGGATGAAGAATCTACGATTTGGGATGCTGTAGATGAAGTATTGATCTGTGGAAAGGGAGAAATGATCAAGACGCTTGCTAATGCCTGTTATCACCACGGTATTCCGAAGAAAAATATTCACTTTGAGCTTTTTGAAGAATTTAATGATGATATTTATCCAATTGAAAAAGAATTTCCTTTAATTGAAAATGTTGAAGTAGAATTTAAGATGTTTGGAAAGGAATATCACACAGAATTGCCTGACAATAAAGACAAAATTCTTCAGCAATTATTAGGTCAAAAATTTTCTGTACCCTATTCATGCAAGTCGGGGATTTGTGGAAGCTGCGAATGTTATCTTGAAGAAGGAGAAGTTGAACTGTTAGAAAATGAATATTTAACAGAAAAAGAAGAAGCACAAGGTAAAATATTAGCTTGTATGTCTATTGCAAAAACTAAGAAAATAAAGCTTAACTTTGATCTCATTTGAGAGTCTTAAGAAACATATTCAACCTTACATTTATATCAGTAGAAATAGGAGTTCTGCTGATATGTCTGGCTAATGCTTGGGTTTTTGCCCTTACTGGAGGAAGAACATACACCAAGATCTCTAAAATTCCACCCAGAGAGATTGCTTTGGTATTAGGAACGTCGCCCAAAATGAGATCGGGAATGTCTAATCCGTATTTTACGAAGAGAATGGATGCAACAGCGCTGCTATATCATCACGGAAAAATAAAACAGATCATTGTAAGCGGAGAAAAAAGCAAGGGCTATAATGAGCCTGCAGCTATGAAAAATTATCTTGTTTATCAGGAAGGTGTTCCCGAAGAAATCATAACAGAAGACCCAAAAGGTTTCAATACCTATAAAAGTATTTTACGCTGTAAAGATGTTTATAAAAAAGACAATGTGATCATTGTATCACAAGGTTTTCATAATCTTCGTGCCTTATTTTTTGCAAGAAATAATAATATGAATGCATTAGGTTTTGACGCTCAGGATGTCAATAAGCCTGAAAGTTTCTACAGAAATCAATCCAGAGAAATTCTCGCCAGAGTGATTGCTGTAGTATATTTTATATTGGGAATTTCTCCTGATTAAAAAGGGTATCCGAAAGCAATATTTAAGGTAGGTTTGAAAGGTTGGAAGTTTTTCAACCTCCATCTGTCACCTTCAGCTTTATTGGGATCATAAATTTTATATGCAAGATCTAGCCTAAGGGTAATATAAGCAACATTCACTCTTAACCCGAAACCGCTACCGACCCCCATTTGACCTAAGAATTTATTGAACTTAAATTCATCTCCATAACCGTTATTTTGGTTACGAAGACTCCATGTGTTACCGATATCCGTAAAAATAGCGCCTTCATACATTTCGGTAAAAGGAATTCTATATTCAATATTGGTCGTTAATTTCACATTGTCTGTCATATAGGTACGCACTCTTTCATCAACCTGTGAATCGGAAGGACCTAATCCTCCATACGCAACCCAAGCTCTGATATCATTTGATCCTCCATTGAAATAAGACCTGATCACAGGCATCGAAGAGGAATTTCCATAAGGAATACCTAACCCAATAAATTGACGCAATACTAAGGTTTGATTGCCATTGAATTTGAAATATTTTCTTACATCAAAATCAAATTTGATGAATTGTGCATAAGGAATTCCGAAAATGGTTCTTTCCGGATTGGTTACAATACCACCATCATTTCTTTTCTTATTGAATATACTTAATGCATTCCCTGCTAATTCTACTTTTCCATTGAAATAAAATGCATTGGGATAATCTTTTTTTCCAATTTCATTATAAACAAAATTATAGATCATAGAAGAAATAATAACATCCTGAGTCTGTCGGTCTTTGTTTATCAATGTGCCTGTAAATGCGGTTAAGAGGTCAATTCCTCCTTGATTAAGTTGACTTTGATATTCTTTGTCAGATACAATCTCTTTAGAAACTTGATCAATAGTTGTTTTTCCTGCAGTAAAATCTGTGCCAGCTTCAGCATTATACTGAAAATAATCTTTGAAGATTTCGTTTCGTATAATATTATCATTGACGAAATAATCATAATAGGCATCTTTATTCTTTGTTAAACTTAGCTGTGTGTTAAAAAGAGTAAGCCTATGAGAAACTTTGTCGTTGACTGTAGCAAAATAATTGAGTCCCGTATTAAAGTTTACTCTTCCCAAACCAATATTATTTTGAATCGCAGCTCCTAGCACAATAGAAGAAGTAGGGCTGTATCTTTTAGGGAGAAATTTATAGTAATCAAAAGGGATTAAAAGTCTCGGGAAGTTAAGAGAGGCCTGCGCAGAGATTTCATACGCTAAAACTCTCTGACTAATATCTTTTGTACTTCTGATAGAGCCAAAAGTTCCGGAAAGACTTGTCGAAAGGTTTTCTGCGCCGTTGAAAATGTTTCTTGTTGTTAAATCTACAGAAGGAGAAACTCCTAAGTTTAATAACTGAGAATAGTTAACATCGGTTCCTAACTTCAATTCGTATTTTGGAAGGGGTTTTAACAAATACATGACGTCAATAATACTGTCGTTGGGAGAAGTGCCACCACCATGTCGTAAAGAATCTTTTGCCTTCAGAATACTGAAATTGTTCATGGATAAAAGATTTCTCTTGGTAAGGTCTAGCTTCTTCTGGTCATAAACCTGTTTGTTGGCTACAATAACCGCTCTCCATATAGAACGTGTAGTATATTGATTATTTACTTTATGAAACCTGATTCCTCTTAAACTGTCTTTGGTTGTATTCTTAGGGTACTCATTGGCTTCGTCTACAATAGCAACATCTATATTTCCTATGGTTGCTTTTTTGTAAGGGGTATCTAAAGAATCTTTATGAACCTCAAGAGTCAAAGGGATTTGTTTTCTACTTTTTAATGAATCAGCTACGAAATAAATTTCATCATTAAGATTATTAAATTTATAATAACCATATTCTCTCATCAGGTCGGTAATTCTAGTAACCTCTTTTTCGAGAACAGTCTGATCAAGAACTTTCCCTGATCTTACAAGACTTTGATGAATTTTTTGCTGATAAATATTTTTAATTGTAGGATCCGGAATATTGTAATAATATTCTTTAATAAGAGAAGGATCTTTATGGGTGATAAAATAAGTGACAGCCGCTTTTTTAGAAGCTGAATCTAATGCCTGTTTAAATTTCACATCAGCATCCCAATATCCTCGGTAGGTTAATCTTTTCTTAATAGATTCAGCGCTTTTTTCAGTTTTTGTCTGATCTAAAATTACAGGAGGCGAACCCCAATTGTGGTATAATCTATCGATTAACAAATTTTTTCCCACACTGCTTTTCATGTTATACTTAATGAAAAGAGAATCTCTTAATTTCTGATCTCTCATTTCATTAGGATAGGTCATGTATTCATTAAGAATGGTGTCGTATTTAGGATTTGCTGCATTGTATAGCCATAAACCTAAAGGCATGAAAAGAAATTGCTTTTTATTTGGCTTTTGCTGAACATAGTTTTTCAGTTCACTATCGAAAAGATCTTTCTTATCTTCAAACTCAAAATTGTTTTGCGTGAGCAAATATTCACCGTTTGGAACTTTCTTTGTTGTACTACAAGCATAAAGAAGACCAACAAATGTTGCAAATGAGATAATTTTATAATATTTTTGAGGAGAATTCTTATAATGCTTACAGCTCATACAATAAAAATTTTACAGACTTTAGATAAAAAGAAGTTCAGACAAAAATACAATTTGTTTTTGGTTGAGGGTAATAAAATCATTTGCGAACTTTTTAATTCTAACTTTAAAATTAAAGAAATATTCTCTACCGATCCTCAAAAATTGGACCGTACAGATGTACCCATCACTCATGTATCTGAAAATGAGTTGAAAAAAATTAGTTTCCTGAAAAATCCTAAAGATTCTGTGGCTCTCTGCTATTTGAAAACGGAAGAAAAATTTCATGATCAAAATATTCAACTGGTATTGGATGGTATTCAGGATCCAGGAAATTTAGGTACGATTATCCGATTGGCAGATTGGTTTGGGATAGAACAGATTATTTGCAGTGAAGATACGGTGGATGTCTATAACCCTAAAGTTATCATGTCGACTATGGGATCTTTTACAAGAGTAAATGTAGTTTATACAAATCTTGTAGAATATCTTTCTAAAACAGAAAATGTGAACATTGGAACAGATATGGAAGGAGAAAATATTTACACCTTTCAAAAACCCGAGAAATTTAATCTAATTCTAGGCAACGAAGGCAATGGAATGCGTCCTGAAACCGAAAAATTACTTCAAAAAAGTATTAGTATTCCGAGATTTGGAAAATCTCAATCTACGGAAAGCCTGAATGTTTCAATGGCTGCTGGAATTATCTTAGGGCAATTGTTTTCAAAGTAAAAAATATTTTTAGATATCAGATGCAAGACTGAAATTTCTAGCATCTGATACCTAATAAATTATATAAGTTGTTCCATACTTGAAACGCTTTTACTTTTTTGATAGCTTTCTAATTTCTTTCTTACAAATTTTAAAGCAATAGGAGCGAGGTAAATCATTGCAGCGCCCAAAATCTTTTTCTTCCAATTAGGGCTGCTCATATTTTTCTTGGCATAGTTTCCTACCAACGCAGCAACTCCAAGTTTGATAATACTGTCTACAGCATTTCCTTTAAATGCAGAACTGGCAAGACTCATCGCTGAGTTTCTGTTGATCAACATATCTTTAACCTCTGAGGTTAGTTGTTTGGCAATAACATCTTTTCTGAGAACAATTTTTTCATCGCCTTCTTCATCTGTTTTTTCCTGCAGATACTGATCTGTTAAACCGTTTGTAAATGCACTTAAACTTTCTTTTGTGTTTTTAAAAGTCAGCAAATTCTCTAAATCACTGATCTCACCTTTCAATAATTTTTTCTTAATTCTTAATTCTTGTAAGCTTTCGTAATTTCTACCCATAGTTTAATGATTTAAAAATTTAATAACTTGATCTGCCACAGAGTTTACAATCCTATTTTTGAAGGCAATAATAAAGATCATGACTAAAAAATAAAATGCAGCAACAATTAAAAATCCATAAGATGTATTATCGAGAGCTTTACCTATCAGGAATGCAATTCCGAAATTAAAGAGAATAATAAAAAAGGCAAAAGCAATAATCAATACAACAAGATAAGTGATAATACCTGCAGAAAGTGATGACTTTTCAGTCGCTTCAATTTTCAGAAGATCTATTCTCTTAGATGCGTATTCTTTAATAGTTTCTATCATCATTGTTTTTTTTAAATTTACAAAAAAAGGAACTTTCGTGCACAAAGTTCCTTCTCATAATTTACTTCTAAAAATAAATTATTTATTTTTTAAGATCATTTAATTCTGCTTCTACGTTTTTTACTACATCTGTAGTTTTAGAAACAATTTGATCTTTATATTTATCATAACCATCCTTCATAGTATGTGCTACGTTATTAGCTGTTTCTTTGAAAGTAGATGAAATGTTACCATACTGGTCTTTCACTTTTTCAGAAACTTCACCATACTTTTCTTTTGCCTGATCTTTAAGATCGTTAGCCTTAGTTTTAATTTTTTTTCTAGTTTCTTTTCCTTCTTCAGGAGCATAAAGCATTCCTAAAATTACACCTGCCGCAGCACCTGCAAGAAGTCCCGCTAATATACCCGCTGTATTTTTTTCTTTTCTAGACATTTTTCGTTTTTTAAATAGTTAATAAATATTAGTTTTTTACGCTTTAAATCCTACAATTAATGTACCAAAACAGGCTATTTTCTATTAAAAATTATTAAAAGTTTTTAATATAGGAAAGAATACTTTCAATGGTTTCTTTTTTTGTGAGGTTGGTATTGTCTATTACAATGGCGTCGTGAGCCTGCTTTAATGGGGCAATTTCTCTTTCGCTGTCGATTTTATCACGGATAATTAGGTTTTCCTTTACTTGCTGTTCGTTGGCCTCAATACCAAGGCTTAGAAGTTCGTTATATCTTCTTTTTGTTCTTTCATCAATACTGGCAGTAAGGAAAAATTTGAAGTCAGCATTTGGCAGAACTACTGTCCCAATGTCACGTCCGTCCATAATAATTCCGCCTTTCTCTGCCAAGGTACGTTGAGATTGAAGTAAAAAGTCTCTTACTTCTTTTTGTTTAGCAACTAAACTTACGTTATCAGAAACCTGATTGGTTCTGATTTGTTTAGATATATCGGTTTGATTAAGATAAAGAACCAATTCGCCCTCGTTATTTTTAAACTCAAGTTGAATTTGATCTAAAGAAGAAAATAGTTTTTCAAGATTTATAGCTCCTTTATCATCCATACAGTGTTGCAGGCCAAACCAAGTAACACCTCTGTAAAGCGCACCTGTATCCAGATGAACGAGTTCTAGTTTATCGGCAATGACCTTGGAGATTGAACTTTTTCCAGTAGAGGAGTACCCATCGATAGCTATTACAGGTTTTTTCATACCGCAATTTTCAAAATTTTTTCTGAAAAACCAAGAGATACTAAGAAATTTTCTTCATTAAGATATTAATTTTTTCTGATGAAGAAATTAATATCTGTGTCCGCTAAGATCTAAAGAAATTCCTATTTGGTTGACATTTGATGCGTTGTGATATCTTACGTGAGCATAATCAATCCTAAATTTGGCAATTTTAATCCCAAAACCTCCGGAAAGACCTGAAAAGTTTCTTTGATCTGCTACGGCCAATTCGTTTCCTCTTTTTACGTTATATCCTAATCTGATGTTAAAACCTTTTTCAGGGAATAATTCTGCACCAATAGAGAAGTGGTCGGCAATTTTTCTCCCCACATTTACTTCCTGTCCGTTTACATTATAATCTGATGAAATATCAAACTGTTGTAAATCGTGAGCAGTAATGGTAATGGCTAAAGGAATTGCTTTCAGAATTTTGGTATATCCTAAATCTACTCTGAAGGGAAGATTCTCTCTCGTTCCGTTGAAAGATTTAAACTGATATCCGAAATTTCTGGCTACCACAGAAACAACTTCTTTGCTTTTCTTATTGTGATAAGTAACCCCTAAAGTTCCTCCAATGGCAGAGGAAGAGTAATTATCAATTTTTGAAGTGATGAAGTTGATTCCTCCACCAATTGTCCAGTCTTCTTCAAACTGATAGGCATATCCGGCTCCCACAGCAACATCCGAAGCGGTGAAGTTTCCATTTTCAAAACCACTTTCATCCGTTCTCGGGATGTCACCATAGCTCATGTACCTTGCATTGATGGTGGCCATGTGACCATTCTCAAAATCTTTGGCGAAAGCTATTGTTCCGTATTTTGAATCCGCCAGATAGGCAGCTCCATTTACAGAAAGCTGTTTATCAGAATCTTTATTTAGTAACGCGGGGTTTGCAATAGCAAAGGAAACATCATAATCTCTTATGGTAATTGCGTCTCCACCTAAGGCTGCTTGCCTTGCAGATACAGGAATATTTAAAAATGGATAAACATTTCTTCCTGATTGCGCATAAGACACAATACCTGACAGAAATAATGAAAAAATGACAATTTTCTTCAATTCAATTTATAATTAATGCAAAAATAATCCTTTTTCGTACGTATCAAAATATTTCTCACATTATTTCTGATTAAATATTTTTCTTATTGCAATATTTTTAATGATTATATTTGCAAAATCAAATTTCAGGGAGCTATCCCTTCTTAAAAAGTTATTAAAAATTAAAGATGAAATATAAAAGAATCCTTCTAAAACTTAGTGGTGAAGCCTTAATGGGTAACAGACAATATGGTATTGACACTGAAAGACTACAAGAGTATGCAGTGGAAATAAAGAAAGTAGTAGAAAGAGGCTGTGAAATTGCCATTGTAATTGGAGGAGGAAATATTTTCCGTGGAGTAGCCGGTGCTGCGAAGGGAATGGACAGAGTACAGGGAGATTATATGGGAATGCTTGCCACTGTAATTAACGGAATGGCTTTGCAAGGTGCTTTGGAAGATGCAGGAATCAAAACGAGACTTCAGTCTGCTATTGAAATGGATAAAGTAGCTGAACCTTTCATCAAAAGACGCGCTGTGAGACACCTTGAGAAAGGTAGAGTAGTGATCTTTGGAGCTGGAACAGGAAATCCTTATTTCACAACTGATACAGCTGCTACACTAAGAGCTATCGAAATCGGAGCTGATGTTATCTTAAAAGGAACAAGAGTAGATGGTATCTATGACAGCGATCCTGAGAAAAATGCGGATGCCGTGAAATACAACTCTTTATCTTTCGACGAAGTTTTTGAAAAGAATCTTAAAGTAATGGATATGACTGCATTCACTTTAAGTCACGAAAATAAATTACCCATCATTGTATTTGATATGAATAAAGAAGGTAATTTAGTGAAGATTGTAGAAGGAGAAAATGTTGGAACTCTAGTCAATTTATAATTAAGTTCTGGGTTTAGAGTTTTTTTGTTTTAAAAAGGACTCGTTACCCGTTACTTATTATTCATAAAAAATGTGTAACTATTCAAATTTTAGATATATAATGGAAGAATTAGATCTTATAGTAGAAACTGTAAAACAAGACATGGAAGCAGCTATTAAGCATTTGGATCATGCATTTCAAAGAATTAGAGCAGGACGTGCATCTACATCTATGGTTCAGGATGTTATGGTAGAATATTACGGAGCTCCGACTCCTATTAACCAAGTTGCCAACGTTTCTGTTCCTGATGCTATGACTATCGCTATTCAACCTTGGGATAGAACTGCAGTAGGTGCGATAGAAAAAGCTATTATCAACTCTAACTTAGGTTTTGCTCCTTCAAACAACGGGGAAACGATTATCCTTAATGTACCCCCTTTAACAGAGGAAAGAAGAAGAGATTTGGCAAAACAGGCTAAAGGAGAAACTGAAGATACAAAGATTGTTGTAAGAAACGCAAGACAAAACGGTTTGAAAGAACTTAAAAGACTAGAAGGTGTTTCTGAAGATGTTATAAAAGGAGTGGAAGAAGATATTCAGGCTCTTACAGACAAGCACGTAAAGGCTTGTGATGATCATCTTAAGACGAAAGAAGCTGAAATTATGAAAGTATAATTTTCAGTTTTTGAAAATAAAAAAGAGGTTCCAATTTTTTGGAACCTCTTTTTGTTGGTATGAATGATTGATTATTTACAGTTTTCGTTGTAATCGTAGATCACTTCGTTTACGATAGAAAGGTTATCAGACATTGCGTTGTCAATTTCGTTTTTAATGAATTTTCCTAATCCAGATCTTTTCTTTGCATCATTTTTTAGAGAACCATATTCTCCTTTTGTAATTTTACCTCTTACATACGGACAGTCAGCAACAATTATTTTAGCTTTATCAAGCGTTAATTCTTCTACTTTGCCTCCTTTTTTTGAATAGATATAAGATGGACTTTGTTTTAATCTTCTGGTTTCTTCTTCAGCCACTGCAACCTGACCTCCCGCAGAGAACGTAGTTGGGTAACCATATAATTTATACACTTTTATCTTTCCATCTGTGATTAATTCTGCAAACTGATTAGATTTTGTAAGATTGTTAAAAGCCTTTATACCTCCGCTTAAACCTCCCGTAGCAGTATTGAACCCTTCTTTGGTGTTGGTATATTTTACAACTTCAAAATGTCTTTCAGTATCATTTTCGTAAGCCATATATGCTTTCAGATCATCTGAATCATACGTCTTAAATTTCTGTCTTTTTTTAGAGCTATCAATATCAGAAGTAGCAATGAATTTTACTTTTTTCTGATTCTGCCACGGGCTATTATCACTTCCATTCAACCTTACAATACCTTCAATTTTCTTTCCTCCTTTATCGATTATATAACCATATTTTTCACCTGCTCTCATTTCGTAATCCATATTATCTTCCTGTGCGTATGCATTGAAAGAAGCAAGGCTAAATAATCCAACTAATAATAATTTCTTCATATAATTTTATTTAATTTCCCAAAGATAATTTTTTATCTTGAAAATAAATATAAGACGAAAAATTTTAATATATACCAATGAAAAAGATCCAGAATTTTCTGGATCTTTACTTTTTGAAGTAAAACTACTGATATCTTTTATGTTCATCGCTTTTCTTCGAGAACAGTTTTGTAATGGGTTTCAATAAGCCTTTGTATTTCTCAGCATCAAATAACTGTGAATCTGTAAGCGCTTTATAAGTCATCCAAACGCCAAAAGGGAAGAGGATGATGTTGGGAAGCCAAGCCGCTAGATAAGGGTTCATTTTTCCTGCCCAGGCAATGTTTTCAACACCAACATTAATAACATAGAATATAATGAAAATTACAATTGCGATGATCACCGGAAGTCCCATCCCTCCTTTTCTAATGATGGAACCTAAACTTGCTCCAATTAAAAAGAATATAATACAGGTAAATGAATAGGTGAGAATTCTTTGCTGATAGATCACCACTTTACTGAAGTATTTTACGTTGGGATTTATTTCGTTATTTTTTGTCTCTAATGTAGATTTTAAATTGTCTAATCTGTTATGAGCATTGTAGATCATTTCCAATTTCTTATCGCTTTTTACGGTGTCTAATTTAACCTGAGCTTTCGGAATGGCTTTAGATTTATTTTGCTCCATATAGGTGATGACAGAATTGGTCTGATTCAAAACATCTCCACTGGAAGTTGCAAAGAATTTCTCATTATCCTTTTTATTCTTATCAATCGTTTTTTGAAGTTGGTTAAAAGTCTGGAAACGGTAATCATCAGTAATCTGCTCCTCATCAATTGCTTTATTAATGATTTCACTAATATCAAAATGGGAGGTTAATGTATCAAATTTTATCGCTTGATCGGGTTGCTTCAGCCTTACGTTGTCAGGTTTTCCACTAAAGTTATCTTCAAAAATATACCCGTTAAAAAGAACCAATTTTAAGAAATTCTTATTCGCTGCAGGAACAAATTTTCCTTTCTCCGCTACAATGGATTGTTGGTTTTCATAGGTACTTGCTTTTCTGTGAACAAAAACGCCTTCTATATTTTCACCATTCTCCCCATAAATTTTATCAAACTTGACCATGTATCCAGGAAGCTGATCGATAAACTGTCCCGGTGTGAAATTCAGCGCAGGTTTGGTCTGAGCAATATTAAAAAGCATGTTTTTAGCCTTTCTCTGAAAATCCGGAATAATATTATTCGAAAAGAAAAAGAGCATAATGGCCAGCGCAGTAGATACTCCTAAAAGGGGCATCATCACTCTGGTTAAAGAAATTCCGGCAGCTTTCATGGCTGCCAATTCGTACCGTTCTCCAAATTCACCGAAAGACATAATACTAGCCAAAAGAATAGTAAGCGGTAGAACCATACTTATTACACTTACCCCAAGGTAAAAAAGTAATTTCAGGATCTCCCAAGTACTTAGGCCTTTTCCCATAAATTGCCCCAATTGCACCCATACAATATTTACAATAAAGATGAAAAACAATACACTAAATATGAAAAAAAACGGTCCAAAGAAGGTTTTTATGATATATCGGTCTAGTATTTTTAACATTCGCCAAAATTAATGAAAAAGCCACAAAGTTTTCTTTGTGACTTTATATTTTATTATTTTTTTATCATTAAGTAATAATACTAAATTGTAACGCTGAAAATCTGCTTTTTACAATTCTGTGATTACGTAATTCTTATATTTATTTTTATCAAATACAAACATGTTTGCATCCAGATCTTGATTTTCTTTGTATTCTTTAATGGCAATTACGGCAACATCTTTATTATTTCCGTGTTGTTCTAATTTTACCATTTGTTTTTTAGCAGAATCTACAAAGATGTACACATATTTTAATCCGTTTGCTTTAACCGGAGTTAATTTAATGAAATCTGTGTTTACGCCATTTACATTTTTCTTCCCATCGTATGTTACATTATAATCATTTCTATAGGTAGAAAGATAATTGATAGGGGAGAACATGGTGCTGTTGGCATTAGGTTTTGCTACAGTAACCTCCATGTCTTCTGTATTGATGTTGTAAATCTTATTTCCATCGAAGATCTGTTCTGTATCCATGATCTTCAGTTTGTATTTATCTCCAGAAGCATAATAAATTCCAGGTTCTGTTTTTCCAACTTCTCCATTTACTCCACTTCCAAAAGAGAACTTAAAATAGGTGTTCTTTTTAGATTTGTAATTTGCTGTGATGTCGTCTAATATTTTTTTAGCCTTTGCATCAATTTTTTGTGCATTGGTAAATCCAACTGCTCCTACAACAAATCCTCCTAATATTATTTTTGAAATACTGTTTTTCATTTTTTTTAATTTTATACTCTTTATACATTTTCCAACTTCAAAAGGTCAACATCAAATAGCGTTTTCCCCTTTATCTACGCAGATCTTCCAAAAACTGTTCCAAAGAATGAAGGTCACTGATAATCACTTCTCTTGCTTTCGCGCCATTGAAGCCGCCTACGATACCGCTTGCTTCCAATTGATCCATGATTCTTCCTGCTCTATTGTATCCTAATTTTAATTGTCTCTGAAGCATAGAGGTAGATCCTTGTTGCGTAGAAACAATAATTCTTGCAGCATCCTCAAATAACGCATCTTTTTCGTTTGGATCAAAAGCTCCGACATTACTTGTTGCTTCTTCTGAAACATATTCAGGAAGAAGGAATGCAGAAGCATATCCTTTTTGTTCCCCGATAAATTCCGCCAGTCTTTCTACTTCCGGAGTATCTACGAAAGCACATTGAAGTCTTAAAATTTCATTTCCGTTAAAGTAAAGCATATCTCCTTTACCAATCAACTGATCTGCTCCGGGAGAATCCAGAATCGTTCTTGAATCCACACTTGAAATTACTCTAAATGCTGCTCTCGCCGGGAAGTTAGCTTTAATCATCCCTGTAATTACATTTACAGAAGGTCTTTGTGTAGCAACAATTAAGTGAATTCCTACTGCTCTTGCCAGCTGAGCCAATCTTGCAATAGGTAATTCTACTTCTTTTCCTGCCGTCATGATTAAATCTGCAAACTCGTCAACAACCAAAACGATGTAAGGTAAATAACGGTGCCCATTTTCAGGATTTAGTTTTCTTTCCGTGAATTTCTTGTTGTATTCTTTTAAGTTTTTACAGAATGCATTTTTAAGTAGGTCATATCGTTGATCCATCTCTACACAAAGAGAATTCAACGTATTAATTACTTTATTGGTGTCGGTGATAATAGCATCATCTGTATCCGGAAGTTTCGCTAAATAATGTCTTTCAATTTTTGAATATAAAGAAAGTTCCACCTTTTTAGGATCCACCATCACGAATTTCAATTCACTTGGGTGTTTCTTGTAGAGTAGGGAAGTAAGGATGGCATTGATACCAACTGATTTCCCTTGTCCTGTAGCACCCGCCATCAATAAGTGAGGCATCTTTGAAAGATCGGCCATGAAGACCTCATTCGAGATTGTTTTTCCAAAAACAACCGGAAGGTCCATGTCTGTATTTTGGAATTTATGCGATGCGATAACAGAGCGCATAGAAACCATGGTAGGATTTTTTCTGGGAACTTCAATTCCGATTGTTCCTTTTCCTGGCATTGGAGCGATAATTCTAATTCCTAATGCAGAAAGATTCAAGGCAATATCGTCCTGTAGTTTTTTAATGGCTGATACTCTGATTCCCGCTTCTGGAACAATTTCGTATAAGGTAACAGTTGGTCCTATCGTAGCTTTGATTTCAGAAATTCCAACATTGAAATTTTTTAACAGCCCTACAATTTTATTTTTATTTTCTTCTAATTCTTCCTGATTGATAGAAATTTCCTCATTTCCATAATCTGTTAAAAGATTAACCGGAGGCATTTGGAAATTAGCCAAATCTAATTTGTGATCATAAAGACCGTGTTTATCTACAAGCTCTTTAGATTTTCTGTCGGATTCATCTAAAACATCGATAACAGGTGCTACTTCTATATTGAATTTAATCTCTTCTTTAACGATTGGTTTTGGAGGATTAATATCAAATGCTTCCTCCGGAGTTGAAACCGGCACCGCAGATTTTGTTTTTAGATTTACATTAACAGGTTGTGAAAAATCATTCTTACTTTCTTCAAATGAAGTATGATTTGGAGTTGTAATGGTAACAGGATCCAGAACGGTTGAAACAGGAAGAACCTCAGGAAATCCTTTAGGAACGCTTACTGGTTTTACAGGTTCTTCAACTTTTATTTTTTGAGGAATATCCGTTACCGAAACATTGCTACTTTCATTGGCGCTGCTGCTGTTATTATTATTATTATTATTATTATCCGGAGCCTCTTGAATTTCTTCTTCCAATTCTTCATCGGCTTCAAAATCTTCATCAGAACTTGGGATCATAGATTTTACTTTCCCGATTGTATTTTCATTAATCTTGTCGAATTTTGCTTTCATCGAACTTGGACGAAGATTAAATTCTAAAATAAAATACAATGCAATACTCGATACCAAAACCGTCCAAAGCCCAACACTTCCTATGATGGCATTAAGAGAATCCATAATTTGATATCCGTACACCCCACTTAAAACGCCTTGTCCTTTTGTTATGGCTCCAAATAAAACAGGAAGCCAACAAATGAAAAATAATGAATGGCCAAAGGTCATCCAAGGTTTAAAGATCTTCTTTTTAAGGATCATGGTTCCTATGACCATAAAAAGAAATGCTATAATAAAAGAGGCAACGCCTATGCTTTCAAAAATACAATGCAATACTCGATACCAAAACCGTCCAAAGCCCAACACTTCCTATGATGGCATTAAGAGAATCCATAATTTGATATCCGTACACCCCACTTAAAACGCCTTGTCCTTTTGTTATGGCTCCAAATAAAACAGGAAGCCAACAAATGAAAAATAATGAATGGCCAAAGGTCATCCAAGGTTTAAAGATCTTCTTTTTAAGGATCATGGTTCCTATGACCATAAAAAGAAATGCTATAATAAAAGAGGCAACGCCTATGCTTTCAAAAATGAAAAGGTTTCCGAGCCAGTCGCCCAGTTTTCCAAAAATATTCGAAGATTTTATACCCTTGTCGAGCATTGTTCCTGCCTGACTTTGATCTGCTTTCCAATTCATTAAATAAGAAATGAACGAGAAAACAAGTACTCCAGAAAAAAGTATAAAAGTAAGCCCTATGAATATACGGGGCTTGGATAAAGTTCTGCCTTTGTCAGGCGATTCCGTTTGTTGTTTTTGTGTCTTTTTGTCCATAATATCAATGTTGGCAAATTTAGTGTTTTTTAAACACCAATAAATATTTTTAATAAAAATAGAACTGTAAATTATGTTAAATTTTTTAAAATAAAGTTCACTTTTAAAAGGAATTTTCGATAACTGAAGTAATTGATTGGTTTTAGTGGAAATAATGTGAGACAAAATGCTTTTTTGAACTAGTTCAATTTTTTTGAATTCAAGGCTCTGTAATTTTGCATCATAATAATTAAACAGTAGAAATTATGAAAAATTTATTTAAAATAACAATGACCATGGGGATGGTCTTAATCTCATTAATCAGAATTAACGCACAAAAAAGAGAAAACATGGAAAATACAGCATTATTAATCATTGACGTTCAAAATGATTATTTCAAAGGAGGAAAAATGACGTTGGTAGGAGCGGAAGAAGCCGGTAAAAAAACACAACAGGTTTTAGCATATTTTAGAAAAAATAATCTTCCCATAATCAATATCAAACATATTGCAACCAATGAAGGAGCAGATTTCTTTTTGCCGGATACAAAAGGCGCAGAAATTAATTCTGTGGTTGAACCAAAAAGTGGTGAAAAAGTAATTGTAAAACATTATCCAAACAGTTTTAGAGATACGGAACTTTTGGAATATTTACAGTCAAAAGGAATCAAAAATCTTGTCATTACAGGGATGATGACGGATGTTTGTGTAGAATCTACGACAAGAGCTGCTTTCGATTTGGGCTTCAGTAATACCATTATCAGTGATGCAACAGCAACCAGAGACAGAGAGCTGTTTGGGAAAGTTGTAAAAGCTGAAGAAATTCAGAGATCATTCTTAGCAGGGATTTCAAGATTAGGTAATCTTTACGCTAGAGTTATTACAACTGCTGATTTGTTAAAAGGGAAATAGCAATATTTAAATCAATGATACATAAGGATACCGATAATTATTGGTATCTTTATTTTGCGTTAAATAGTAATGATGCTCGATTTACTTTATAAAAATATCACTCGTCATATTTCACTTTCAGAAGAAGAATTTCAACGTTTTTCGGAACCTTTTGAGTTTAAAAAATTTAAAAAGAAAGAAAGTATATTGAGAGAAGGCGACTATTGCCTTTTTGAAGGCTTTGTTTTGAATGGTTGTTTTAAAGTATATTTTTTAACAGAAGACGGGTTTGAACAAACTTTATATTTTGCAGTTGAAAGTTGGTGGATTACAGATATTGACAGTCTGATTAATAATGTTCCAAGCACGTTGAATATTGAAGCATTGGAAGACAGTGAAGTCTTGATGATCTCAAAAAAGGATAAAGAGCTTCTTTACGAAACGATGCCGCAGGTTGAAAAACTTTTCAGGATGATGAATCAGCAATCTTCAGTGGCTTTGCAAAGACGTATTTTATCTTTAATGAATAAAACGGCAGACAAGCGCTATTTGGAGTTTTTAGAAAAATATCCAACGCTTGAACAGCGATTAACACAACAGCAAGTGGCTTCTTATTTGGGAATTTCTCATGAGTTTTTAAGTAAAATAAGAAAGAAAACAATACTAGGAAATAGATAGCTTCAATCACGGGAATAGCTATTTTGTATTCACATTTTCAGGCTTTTCAATATTAAATTTTCCTCAATCTATTTTTGCTTATTAAGAATGTTTCAAAATAGCGAATGTAGGCTTCAAAGTGACAAAAAACAGCTTTTTTTATCCTCTTTATAGTTTATCATGCTTATTTTTGCATGTCAAGTAAAATAAATCATGAAGAAGCTCCAAGATATTCTTATCTCAACCAGAACAATGGCTGTGCTGTTACTGGTATTCGCATTTTCGATGGCCTATGCCACGTTTTTAGAAAACGACTACGGAACTCCAACAGCAAAAGCTTTAATTTATGAAGCAAAATGGTTTGAACTCATTATGGTTCTGCTTATTTTAAATTTCATAGGAAATATCGGAAGATATAGACTTTGGAAAAAAGAAAAATGGCCGGTTTTGGTATTCCACCTTGCATTCGTATTTATTTTTGTGGGGGGTGCAATTACCAGATACATTAGTTTTGAAGGGCAAATGCACATCAGAGAAGGTGAAACTTCAAACGAAATTGTAACCGACAAAAATTTCTTTAAAATTCAGATTGAAGAAAAGGGTGATGTTCTTAATTACCAAGACGTTCCTTATCTGATGTCTCCTTTACACAAAGATTTGAATGCTACGTACGATTTCCGAGGAAAGGAAATTAAAGTAGTCACTAAGGATTATGTGCAAAGAAAAAAAGACAGCTTAGTTGCTGATCCTAGCGGTGCCGAATATCTACATTTGGTATCTACAGGAAAAACAGGAAGACAAAACATCTTTATCAAACCGGGTGAAACAAAGTCTATTAACGGTACTTTGGTAACATTCAACAGAGCGATTGAAGGTGCAGTTGAATTCAAAACTGAAGGAGGTAAAATATTCATTAAAACTCCTGTGGATGCTACGTATATGACGATGGCAACTCAGGCGACAGGAAATACAACGAAAGACGAATTCCAGCCTTTAGCATTAAGAAGTTTATACAGTATTAATGAGTTAAAGCTAGTTGTTCCTGAAGGTCTTAAAAAAGGGAAACTCCTATCTATAGAAGGTGATAAAAAGAAAGACCAGAACGTTCCAGACGTATTAACGGTAGAACTTCAGGGTCCAAAAACAAAACAATTGGTAGAGCTTTCTGTGGAAAGAGGAAATCCAAATGCTTACAAACAAGTAACCATGGATGGGTTAAACATTATGGTTGGTTTCGGTCCTAAAGTGTATAACACACCTTTCGCGTTGAAATTAGATGATTTCGTAATGGAAACTTATCCTGGAAGTTCATCTCCAAGTGCATATGAAAGTCACATTAAAATCATTGATGAAGGAAAACAAACGCCTTATAAAATTTATATGAACCACGTTTTAAATCATGGCGGTTACCGTTTCTTCCAGTCTAGTTTTGATCCGGACAGAATGGGAACAGTACTTTCTGTAAACCACGATTTCTGGGGAACTTTGATCTCTTATATTGGGTACGGACTATTATTCTTAGGAATGTTTATTATTTTCTTCTGGAAAGGAACTCACTTCTGGAAATTAAATAAAATGTTGACGGATGTTAACAAAAAGAGAGCAACAATGGTTGTACTATTGTTCTTAAGTTTAGGCTTAAATGCTCAGAAAATTGATACACACGGAACAATAGACGGTAGTACAGAACATGTTCATGTAGAAGGTGACGGTCATACTCATGACATGGCTCCAGCTCAATCAGCACCAGAACAAAATTCTTTGGCTGCGCCGCTTACTAAAATGAAAACAATCTCACCTGATGAGATTATTGCAAGAAATAAAATCAGTGCAGAGCATGCCGATAAATTTGGATATTTATTGGTTCAGAATATTGAAGGAAGAATTGTTCCTATCAATACTCAGGCTTTAGATATTTTAAGAAAACTTTACCAAAAAGATGCATTCAGAGGTACAGACGGAAAATCTTTAACGGCTAACCAATGGTTTATCTCAATTAATACGGATACTCCGAGCTGGACGATGGTTCCGATGATTAAAGTAGAATCAAAAGGAGGAAAAGCGCTTTTAGAAAAAACAAAAGCCAATGAAGATGGATATACTTCTTTGATGAATCTTTTCCCGGCTGATGCCAATGGAAATTTAACGTATATTTTAGAGGCAGATTATAACACGGCATTTCGTAAGAAAGCATCAGAACAGACTGAATACGACAAGCAGATTATAAAAGTAAACGAAAGAGTTCAGATTTTCAACGAGTTCTTCAGCGGTCAGTTTATGAGAATTGTTCCTGTGAAAAACGATGCAAATCACACTTGGCATTCTTGGTTGGATCAGAAATTTGAACCGGATATGGAATCTCAACAAGTAATGGGACCTTATTTTGCAGAAGTATTGGCGGCTCAAAAATCAGGAGACTGGAGTAAAGCAGATGCTGAATTGGCAAAGCTTTCAGAATACCAGCAAAAATGGGGGAAAAGTGTAGTTCCTTCAAAGACTAAAGTTGATTTAGAGGTTTTCATGAATGAAGTCAACATCAACTTCAAATTGTTAATTTTCTATACAATAATTGGAGGACTATTGTTGCTTTTAGGTTTTGTTGAATTATTTAAGCCTAATAAAGTTTTAAACAAAACGATTAAAGTCATTATTGCTCTTGGAATAGTAGGATATATCTTTCACTTCCTAGGATTGGTGGCAAGATGGTATATTTCAGGTCACGCACCTTGGAGTAATGGTTATGAAGCAATTATCTTTATTTCTTGGGTTGGAATTTCAGCTGGTTTAGCGTTATACAGAAACTCAAATGCATTAATTCCTGCAGCAGGATTTATGGTTGCAGTAATTATGATGGGATTTGCGCACGGAGGTTCAGCGCTTGATCCACAGATCACGCCATTGGTACCTGTATTGAAATCATATTGGTTGATTGTTCACGTGGCGATTATTGTTTCAAGTTATGGTTTCTTTGCCCTGTCAATGATTATTGCGGTCATCAGTTTAGTATTTTATATTATTTCTAGTAAAGAAATGTACAAAATTCATCATGATACAACATTAAAAGAATTGGTGATTGTATCTGAAATGTCTCTTACAATCGGTTTATTTGCATTAACAGTAGGTAACTTTTTAGGAGGAATCTGGGCAAATGAATCTTGGGGTAGATACTGGAGCTGGGACCCGAAAGAAACTTGGGCTTTCATCTCAATCATGGTCTATGCTTTTGTTTTACACATGAGATTGGTTCCAGGATTAAGAAGCAAATGGGCTTTCAACGTAGCAACAATGTTTGCATTCTGTTCTATGGTAATGACGTATTTTGGAGTAAACTATTACTTAAGCGGACTTCACTCTTACGCAGCAGGAGATCCGGTTCCGGTTCCGGCTTGGGTATATATAGGACTTGCATCTATGGTTATTTTATCTGCCGTTTCTTATGTTAAGTTTAAAGCTTTAAATAAAAAATAAGATTTTTAAAATCATCAATAAATCAAATCCCGAAAAGTAATTTTCGGGATTTTTGTTGTTATATATAATAAAGACATAGAAGGCAAAATGTAAGTTTATCTGCACTTTTATCTGGGCGAAATATTTGAAAATTTTCAAAATTCTGAGTCGTCATCGGCATTCACCATTTGTCATTGCTATTCTTTAAAATATTGTTTTTTATTTATTTTTAGTATTGTATTTTTTTCTAAATTTAAAGAAATGTAATACCATTATTCAACCTTGATTGTTTCGTTTTAAAAATTAATCATTTAATAGTGAATTTTTTTTTCACTGATGAGATTGATATAAATGACTCGAGGTAGCGTAAACTAAAAAAATAGAAATATTATTTTGTTTTTGAATAAATGGTTAGAATTTTAAACTAATAACCCTGATATAATGAATGAATTAAACGACTTGTTTCGCAAAAATAAGCCTATTGATAAAGGCTTGTTGAAATCCGGCTTACAGAGCTACAGTAAAATAGGCAATGTACAAAATGTACAGGATGATAAAATAGATAAATTAAAAGATCTATTTTCAGTGTTTCGTGCTTTAACAGATGAGAATTTACAGAAATCAGCATCTGAAGAACATGAAAATAAAGCTTCATTAGAAACACTCTCACAGGCAATCCAGGTTTTCACGCAAGCACCTTCTTTACCTCAACAAGAGATGATGGCTTCAAAAGGCACTTTGAAATCTGATTTAAATGATTCAACACATCTATTATTGAATCTATTGAAATCCAGTACTTCAATTGAAGAAATCATTTCCGAAGTAAAAAAACTTCTTGAAGAAAATCTAAAATCCAAAGAACTTGTATTGGAATTGCTGGATGTTCTTTTATTAATTGACTCTGAGCTAGAACAGCGCTTGATGTTAGAGTACTTATATGCGGCGTATAGCATAGAAACAGAACAGGAAGACAGTGCTTTAAAAGAAAAGGTGTTAGAATGGCAGCAATTATTAATTTCAATTGCCAGAGAAGAGATGGGACACTTGATTACCGTTCAGAATGTGCGTAAAAGTCTCGGGCTTAATATGTATTTTAAGGTAAACGATCTGTCGGAATTAACGAATATCTTTCCTTACATTTCAAAACTGGAACCTTTTTCTAAGACTTCATTAGCTAAATATATTTTTGCTGAATCTCCCAAAAATTGGATCAATACTAACGATCCTTATGCTGAAAAAGTGAGGGCATTAATTGATGCTGAAATCAAATCTGAAAAAAGCGTATCCAATAATGATATTTCTAACTTGGCAAGCTACTTCGCAAAATACGGGATACCGATTAGCGTTTTGTTTAATGTTATTCTACTGATATTGGAACATTTTACAACAGCAACGGATTTTTCTGTTCCGTCTGTCACCGAGCAGGCCCGCCCTGAACAGTGGAATAGAGGCTATAGTAGTGACGAACGAATCCTGATGATTAATGGTAAAGAAATAAAAATCCCGGCGTCACATGTTTTAGTGCAAACTGCTATGACCCGTTGGGAATGTATTGAAGCCATAAAATTGGTTGCCGAACAAGGAGAAGATGCACCAGATGAATCTATACATAAAGATACCAGTACCCATTTCAATCGTTTTCTGAAGATATTTAAGGAATGGGATACATTGGGAGATGGAAAAGGGTTTAAACCATCAAAAAATATGGCGACAAATCCAAGTACAAGTACCGGTGATGTAGGGTCTAAAATAGAAACATCACTAATTCAAGATCCTACAACGCTAAAATGGGCTCGGTTACTGAATATCAGATACAGCCTTTTAATTGCTTTTATAGAACATTCTTTTAATATAGAAGCTAATTTTGCAAACCAGGCTTCGTCTTTAAGAGGGCTTGTAATTAACAGTAGTTTTGGCGAAATGTATCACTTAAAAGCAATTTCAGCGGTATTAAGCAGTTTACCGATGGTTGAAGGAAATACAGAATTATTAGCAGGTCCTCCATTTGAGATGCGTCCTATTTTGGCAAAGCGATATTCAAAAGTATTGCAACAGGATGCTGATGTTTCAAAGTCCAATTTCGAAGATTTATATGTTAAGTTTATACAGGAATCTAACGCTGTAATAAAAGAGATTCCTGATTATGAGAATAATCGTTTTTTACTCAATTTACAAAATAACGATCGTGAATTATTAGCCTTATTACTTCCTCAATCCTAAACTTTACACCAACCATGAAATCAACAAATCAAATTATAGAACTTCGTATTTTTCCTCCAATTGCTGTTGCCAGATTTGGCTCTGCAGATACTCCATTAGAGGCTTATAGCGTTACCATAGACGAGAAGGACGCTTTAGATTTCCGAACCATTGTTCCTGAACCGAGTTATATGGTTAATGCGGATGGAACAATTTCTGTGGCTCCGGCATTAGATGAAATTCAGTTCAAAGTACTAAAAGATGATAAGCTGGTCATTAAACCCGTAGCTCCATTTTTAGAAGTCTTTGTTCGTACCAAAGAAGACGAGGCCCATTTTATTCCTCTTACGCTTGAAGTATTGGAGGATTGTGGATTACAATTATCAGACTTGAACTTCCGTCTTACGTTGGAGAATCATAAAATCTTTAGACGTACTGAGAAAGCTAATGATAAAATTTATGTGCAGCTAGATTCCTCTGAATTGGAACACAAACATGCAAAACATGCTTTAGATGCACATTGTGTCAATTTCACAAAAGGAGCGACCATGAACATGGGGCATTTCCAGTTTGTTAAACCTACGGTAGATACTGATCATAAAGGCATCAACCAAATTCGTTTTAGATTTACCCCGCCACATGGTAAAGTATATGGTGCAGATTCAGCATTTATTGATGAAATTATAGCTAAGAATGTGCTCCCAGAAGACATGAATTCTTACCTGAAGAGTCTTCAGGATTATCAACGGATTTACGACAGTAAAAAAGGAGACTGGACAAAATATAAAGAAGGAGAAGGACCCACAAAAACAAATCCTGCCCAGATTTTTGCAGGCTATGACGAAGGAGATTTACATTATAGTATTGGGTTGTTCGATGATGCAGGTGATGGCTTTTTAGAAGTAACGCTCAATACGCCTGAACAAATGCTTAAAGCAAGAGCTTCTTTGGTTACGGCACCTCCCGCGTTTGCTCCGGATATATTGCCTATTCGTGTGGTTACAGACGAATTAGAACAGCTTTTGTATGGCCCTGATCTTAATGAAAACGATACGGTATATATTGATGATATCCAAGAGATTATGCGTAGAGCATTTGAGACCATACGTTTGATGAATACCGCTATGATGAATGGCAACCCGTATTATGGCATTCCTGCCACGGCAAGTACAATGCCCAGACAGGATACTAATGATACACATCGTGTTTTTGAGCCGGTTATGGCTCCGGAAATTGTTGATAATTTGGCGGTAAGAAAATTGCACGAACGTATTTTCAACAGTTTAGATACCGGAATCGCCCCGTGGTTTATCAATTCCATTCGAATGCCTTATGAAATTGGAAAATTAGATAACGAAACCCGAAGAAAAATGCCTGCTATGATGCGGGGTGCAGATGCGCGGGCACTAACTTTAACCTATCGCCAGATAAACACCATTATCAGAGCGATGGCACAAGGATCTTTACAAAGACTTATTAAAGATGCAAGTGCTTCTGGAAATGCAATTGCTATTAAAGATTATAAAGCACAGTTGCATTATAAAGGATTGGGAAATCCTTTCTGTATCTTACCTTCGGGAGCTATTTCAAATTGTTTCCCCGGTCTTGAATACGACTTTAAAAATTTATGGCCCCGTGCTTTTGAAGGCATCGAATTATCTGAGAATAACAATTTCGTAATGAACGTTAATGAAAGGTACTCGGATTTGAAGCATCGCCGTTTAGTGGGAATCAATGAAAAACCAACTATGGTAAAAACAGATGGTCCGGTTCTGCCCAATCTTCCTGCATCAAGCAATACGTCACTATCTACTGCTGCTAATCCTGATTCGGCGGTATTTATGGAATGGTCTAATAATTTAGTATATACTTTACAGAGAGCAGGCGAGGAGGTGTATTGTTATTTTACAAAAGATGTAATAGAGAGAGAAATCCTGATTACTGAAGAAGATCTGATCAAATTTAAAAAAGAGATTGATGAGAAAGGAAAGCTATTTTATACAACGGATAGCGGGATAGAGCTACGATGGGTGAGGTTAAAAGTGAGATCCTTTTTTGAGGAAAACTCAATAGAATTTAATAAAGATTTGGTGAAACCGGGTGAGTTTACTCGTGGTTTATGTTCTCCATGGCAAAATGATTTTAAAGAATGTGCTTGTTATTATTGGGCAGCGAGCAGACCAGATTACGTAAATATTGAAACAAGTAAGGCAGGGTATACAACAGGAGACAACTGGATGGCTAAAGACCGTACAGGAACTTACATTCCGGATAATAGACTAGACACCAACTTACTGTCTTATACCGATTTGTTTGCAGATTGGGAACAAGATTTACATTTTATCATAAAAGGAAATGATGAACAATATTCTTAATTCATCTAAAAAACACAAAATGAATACGATTTCAAATCAAAAATCAATTTATGATCAGCTTGCAAGGCAGGCAATATTAGATTCTAAGCCTTCTAATAAAGAATATAATTTTATTAATAGTGGACGCGAGCCCCTACTTTTCATTACCAATGGAAGTAGGTTGCTTCGTTTGCCCGTTGATGTGCGTGGTCCTTTACAAAAATTACAAAGCCATAATGAAAAATCACTTATTGATACCTTATTGTTATCCTATCAAAAATATGAGCATGAATTCATAGATCCCACCCCTGTACAAAATCCCAAAACCTACGCTTTGTCTTTAGCTATTGCACAGAGCTGTAATTTGGGATGTAGTTATTGTTATGCGGCACAAGGCGGATTTGGAGGAGCTTCTAAGATGATGGATGTAGAAACTGCAAAGCAATCAATCGATTTTATTTTGAATGATAAAGTAGAAGGAGAAAAAATTCAGATTAGTTTTATGGGAGGAGAGCCTTTGATGAACCGAAAAGGAATTCAGTCTACGACTATCTATGCTCAAAATCAGGCTCAGGCAAAAGGGGTAGAAGTTAATTTTTCTATTACCACTAACGGAACCTTAATTCGTACAGAAGATATTCTTTTTTTTGAAAAACATGGTTTTGCGGTTACGATAAGTTTAGATGGAGGCAAGGAGGAACATGATCTGCAGCGTCCTATGAAAAACGGAAAAGGTTCTTTTAATCTAATTCTTAAAAATATTGAGCCGATGTTACGAAGTCAGTCGAAGATGCAAGTGTCTGCACGGATCACGGTAACGCCGCAGAATATTAATGTTTCAGAAACGCTTCAAAACTTTATAGATTTGGGATTTCATAGTGTAGGATTATCACCATTACTTAATGCGAACGACCATCATAATGAGCTTAATGGAGAGCAATTGGAACATTTACTTTCTGAAATGATAGCGTGTGGATTGGCTTTTGAAAAGGCAGTTTTACAAGGAAAGGCGTATCCTTTTTTAAACATGATGAATGCCTATAAAGAAATTGAAAAGAATACCCATAAACCCTATCCTTGTGGTGCAGGCGCCGGATATTTAGGAGTATCGGCAGAAGGAGATTTTGCAGCATGTCATCGTTTTGTGAATGATGATAAAGGCGCAATGGGATCATTAAGTGCAGGAATTGATTCTTTAAAACAAAATAAATGGCTTGAGGAAAGGCATGTACTCAATCAGAAACCTTGTCATCAATGCTGGGCCCGTTTTTTATGTGGAGGAGGTTGTCATCATGAAATTATTGATAACGGCAGAACTGCTTGTGAATTTATACGAAGCTGGTTAACATTTTGCCTTCAATCTTATGATCGGGTTACTAAATTTACAGCGGTTCAGTAAAGATGTCAATAGAGTATGATATCGGAATTGTGGGTGCGGGACCGGCGGGATGCATCGCAGCTATAGAATTGCAAAAGCTTGGCTATAAAGTCCTGTTGGTTGAAAAAAGTGTATTTCCGCGTTTTCATATTGGATTTAGCTGTTCTCCAGGATTATTTCATTGGTTGGATGTTTTGAATCTAAGAGATCAAATTGCTCCTGCAATACTGGGTAATGATAGCAAAACAGCGTTGCTTTGGGAGGAGTCACAAGTTATTACCAAAGAAAATCATGGAGTCAGTGTAGATCGTGGAATGTTTGATCAATTACTTTCTCAATATGCAAGTCGGTTGGGAGTGAAGATAATTCAGCCTGTTAATAAACTGCAATTGCAAGAAAATAAGGATCATACCTGGACTTTATTCTTACAGCAAGATCATCAGGATTTACAATTTAAAGTACGTTTTTTTGTTGAAGCAACTGGACGAAAATCCATTATTAAAACCACAAAAGTAGCCTATTTACCACCCTTGAATGCTACTTATACTTTCTTACCGGCTTCTTTTAAACATTCAATTATCGAAGCGGGTGAGAATGGCTGGTTTTGGGGAACTCCTTATAAAGAGAAGTGTTTGTTAGCTTATTTTGGTAATCCATCCCATATTAAATCATTCAATACCGTTGCAGAATATTTAAATGATGGGCTGAAACAATTGAAAACGGTCAATTTAGAAATTCCGCAAGCATTACAGGTATTCAGTTGTAATGCATCGTCTTACTATGATCAAAATCCGGTGTCACTCGATCATATAAAAATAGGAGATTCGGCGTATACCACAGATCCTATTTCTTCTCAAGGGGTTGTGAAGGCTATTAAAACTGCAGTTCATGCTTCGAAAGTAGTTCATACCATCTTAAATCGTTCAGAAGATGCTGAAACAGCAATTGATTATTATGAAAACCTAATTCATACAGATGTTGTTAAAAACACGCAATGGATCAATACATTTTATAGCAAGCAACAACATTTTGACAGTTCTTTTTGGCGGCAATATAAATTGCCATCACCAACTCCTTTAATCCAGGAGCAGAATATACAATTACAGGCAAATGATCTTTTGATCATTAATCCCGCTATTATTTTTAAAAATACTTCTGTATTGGGGAGTGATTTTATTGAACAAAGACAGGGAATACAACTCAATGCTCATGAAAATCCTTTTGTATTTATAGATCAGATTTTAATTGTTGATTTGTTAAAAGAAGTGCATCAAAAATCGGTTAAGGATATCATCAATTTTTTATATAGAAAATATACTCAGGTTAATCCCAAGGATTTATTTCAATATTTAATAAGTAATCGCCTGTTGGTTAAATTTTAAACATTTTTACCTTTTACAAATCATCTGTCCTTTTATTGTCATTGACTTTTACCATTAAGGTTTTAGAATAGTAAGCTTGAGCTTTGGTTTAAAAGGACCTGCTCAAGAAAATCCGTGATTTTCCTTAACAACTAAAGTTTTCTTAATAGGTTGAAAATTCTATATGTTCACTATCTATTATAATTTAACCAACTTCTAAAACAGATTAAATAATTTCAAGTTTAAAACGCATAATTCAAAATTTACTCATATCTTTATGATATCAAAATAGTATCACTTTAAAAATTATAATTATGGAAAAAGTTTTAAAACCAATGTCAGGTTATCTTGCTTTGGTAATTTGTTTAGTCTTGTTTATTGCCTCTGTATTTTTATTTATTACAGGAATGGGCCGTGAAAATATTGCAAATATTGCGTTGGCAGGTCTGTGCTTTATTGTCTTTTTCTTTTTTATTAAAGGATTAATGATCATTCAGCCTAACCACTCAAGAGTATTAAATTTCTTCGGAAAGTATGTGGGAACAGTAAAAGACAACGGATTGTTTTTTATTAATCCTTTATATTCTTCACAGAAAATGTCGCTTCGTTCTGAAAACTTACAAGGACAGACGTTGAAAGTAAATGATAAAATGGGAAATCCAATCGAAATTGCAGTCGTAATGGTTTGGAAAGTAGGAGATACCTATAAAGCAGCTTTTGATGTGGAACGTTATTCAGATTTTGTGAAAATGCAGAGTGAAGCAGCGGTTCGTCATTTGGCGATGAGCTTTCCGTATGATAATTTAGAAGATGATCATGCGCCGATTACTTTAAGAGAAGGGGGAGACAAGATCAATTCTATCTTGGAACAGGAATTAACAGACCGACTTTCAAAAGCAGGGATTGTTATTCAGGAAGCCAGAATTTCACACTTAGCGTATGCGTCTGAGATTGCAGGAGCAATGCTTCAAAGACAGCAGGCAACAGCAATTGTCGCAGCAAGAACTAAAATTGTAGAAGGAGCAGTGGGAATGGTAGATTTAGCCTTAAAAAAGCTTTCAGAAGGAAATATTGTTGAATTAGATGATGAAAGAAAAGCAGCAATGGTAAGCAATTTAATGGTTGTTCTTTGTGGTGAAAAAGCGGCACAACCTATTTTAAATGCAGGAACTTTGTATAATTAATCTAAAAATTAAGAAGCAAAATTTCCTCAAAGTTTGTCATTCCGTAGGAATTTAAACAGTGATGTTAATGAATATAATTTTAGTTATTAAATATAGATTCTTCACTTCACTTTGTTCCGTTCTGAATGACAAAGTAACGTAAATCCTTTGCGTTTAAAAAAAGCATTATAAAACAAGTAAAATGAAATCAGAAAAAGCTCAAAACTCTACCGAAAACAAAAGCAAAAAATCTTTCGTCATAAGGATAGATGAGTCTACTTACAAACTTTTGGAAAAATGGGCAGGTGATGAATTCAGAAGTGTAAACGGACAGATTGAGTATTTGCTACATCAAAAACTGGTAGAATCCGGTAGAAAGAAAAAAGAATAATTTGGTAATTTTCACGAAAAATAAATCATTTAAATTGACAAAATAATTGAGTCTTTCCCCTATTTAAAATTCCGTTGAAATGATAGGTATTTAATAGGAGTTATCTTAAAAACGATGCGAAATCTGTAAAACTAGGGAGAGAATAAAAAAGCAGATCAGTTTCAAAAAATAAAAAAGCAGAGAAAATATTCTCTGCTTTTTTATTGTATTCAAAATTTATCAATTAATTAATCAAACATTCCTGTGAAATAACCACTTATAATGCTCCAGAAATTCTTTCCAAGAAAATAAATTAAAGTAGAAGTAATGATTCCTTTTACGGTAAAGAATATAATTCCGCCAATTCCAAATTTCTTCAGAAGCTGTTTCCACTTAGAGTTTTTCTTTTCTTCTACGGGTTCGTTTACCGTTTTATTATTTTCCATTTCTGAAATTCAAATGATTACCCTACAAAGATAAGCATGTTTATAATTAGTCCAAATAAAAAGTCGCTAAAAAATTAAAATTTTGGGATTCGCATAATATTTTTATCTTTAGGGGAAACGAAAAGTAATATTTATGTCTAAAAAAGTCAAAGATTTCGGAATCGAAAAAACACTCAAGAACCTAGGTATTAAAGATGAAAACAAAGGAACTTCCATAGGTGGAAAATACTTTGCTTCGGGGAAGACTATTGAAAGTTATTCTCCTGCCGATGGAAGACTGATTGGTAAAATAAAGACTTCCGGAGAGAGCGATTATAATGTGGTGATAGAATCTGCTCAAAAAGCATTTCAGGAATTTAGAATGATTCCCGCTCCAAGAAGAGGAGAGTTAGTAAGACAGTTAGGATTAAAACTAAGAGAATATAAAGATGATCTGGGTAAACTTGTTTCTTATGAAATGGGTAAATCGTTGCAGGAAGGTTTAGGTGAAGTTCAGGAAATGATTGATATCTGCGATTTTGCAGTTGGTTTATCAAGACAGCTTCACGGGTATACCATGCATTCAGAAAGACCTGGTCACAGAATGTACGAGCAATATCATCCAATTGGAATTGTAAGCATTATTACTGCTTTCAACTTTCCGGTAGCGGTTTGGGCTTGGAACACAGCTTTATCTTGGATCTGTGGGAATGTTACGATCTGGAAGCCATCAGAAAAAACACCTTTCTGTGCGGTAGCTTGCCAAAACATTATGGCTGAAGTATTAAAAGAAAACAATATTTCTGAAGGAGTTTCTAGTTTAATGGTTTCTGATCATGAGATGGGTCAAAAATTAGTAGAAGACAAAAGAGTTTCTTTGGTTTCTTTCACAGGTTCTACAAGAGTCGGAAGAATGGTTTCTACTAAAGTGGCAGAAAGATTCGGAAAATCAATCCTTGAATTAGGAGGAAACAACGCGATCATTATATCTAAAGATGCAGACATTAACATGTCAATCATCGGAGCTGTTTTTGGAGCAGTAGGAACTGCTGGACAAAGATGTACAAGCACAAGAAGACTGATTATTCACGAAAGTGTATATGAGGAAATAAAGAAAAGATTGGTGAAAGCTTACGGTCAGTTGAAAATTGGGAATCCATTGGATGAAAATAATCACGTTGGACCATTGATCGATGTTCATGCAGTGAATCAGTATGAAGAAGCCATCAAAAAATGTAAAAAAGAAGGTGGAAAATTCATCGTTGAAGGAGGTGTATTAGAAGGAAAAGAATACGAATCCGGATGTTATGTAAAACCATGTATCGCTGAAGTAAAGAACTCTTACGAGATTGTTCAGCATGAAACTTTTGCACCAATTTTATATTTAATTAAATACAAAACGTTGGAGGAGGCTATCGCAATTCAGAACGATGTTCCTCAAGGTTTATCTTCTGCGATCATGACTCAGAATTTAAGAGAGGCAGAATTATTCCTTTCTCAGGCAGGTTCAGACTGTGGAATTGCCAACGTAAACATCGGAACTTCAGGTGCTGAAATCGGGGGTGCTTTCGGTGGTGAAAAAGAAACAGGAGGCGGTAGAGAATCCGGTTCTGATGTTTGGAAATACTACATGAGAAGGCAAACTAACACTATAAATTACACGGCTGAACTTCCTTTAGCACAAGGAATTAAATTCGATTTGTAAACCAAAGCTTTAAATCAAATAAATCATTCAAAGATTAAAGAATATCATTCGCATGGTCTGATTTTAAACTTCTTTAATCTTTGAATAAAAACCTTTCAATTCACACCAAAATATGGAACACACATTAGATATACAGGCAAATAAAGTAAAAGAAACAGTAGGAAAGCACGTTTTAGCAGACGGTTTTGATTTCGTGATGGATATCGAAAGATCTCACGGATCATGGTTGTATGACAAACTTTCAGACAGAGAATATTTAGATATGTTTTCAATGTTTGCCTCAGCATCCATCGGTTATAATCACCCTTACCTTGTTGAAAGATCGGCTTGGTTAGGAAAAATGGCTGTAAATAAACCTACGTTAGCAGATGTTTATTCTGAGGAATATGCACACTTTTTAGAAGTTTTCGAAAGAGTGGTAATTCCTGAAGAATTGCAATATGCTTTCTTTATTGAAGGAGGAACTTTAGGCGTAGAAAATGCTATGAAAGCATGTTTCGACTGGAAAACCCGTAAGAATTTTGAAAAAGGACTTCAAACAGAAGCCGGAATTTGTATCCATTTCAAGCAGGCATTCCACGGAAGAAGCGGTTATACATTGAGCTTAACCAATACTTCTGACCCAAGAAAATATCAATATTTCCCGATGTTCGACTGGCCAAGAATCTTAAATCCGAAGCTAAGTTTCCCAATTACAGAGGAGAATTTGGCAGAAACAATTAAGAATGAAAGATTGGCGCTGTTAAATATCGAAGAAGCGATTTTAATGAACCCGAATAAAGTAGCTTGTATCATCATTGAGCCAATTCAGGCTGAAGGTGGAGACAATCATTTCAGAGATGAGTTTTTATTAGGCTTAAGAAAAATTTGTGATCAGAATGAAATCTTATTGATTTTTGACGAAGTACAAACAGGTATTGCGATTACAGGAAAAATGTGGGCTTTCCAACATTTCACTGCAAAGCCGGATATTATTTCTTTCGGGAAAAAAGCGCAGGTATGTGGTGTTTTAGCAAACAAAGAAAAATTTGATCAGGTTCCGAATAACGTTTTCAGAGAAAGTTCAAGAATTAACTCCACTTTCGGAGGTAATTTTATTGATATGCTTCGTTTCCAATTGGTGATGGAAGTTATTGAGCAGGAAAACCTTGTGGAAAATGCTAAAATTGTTGGAGAATATTTATTGGATGGGCTGAAAATTTTGGCTCAGAAATATCCTGAGAAAATTTCAAATGCAAGAGGAAGAGGGCTAATGTGTGCGATAGATTTGCCGTCGGGAGAAGAAAGAAATCACTTAGTAAATGAGCTTTTTAATGATGGTTTGATCATCTTATCATGTGGAGATCAGGCAGTTCGTTTCAGACCTCACTTGAACGTTACCAAAGAAGAAATTCAGTTGGCTTTAGACAAAATTGAAAATAATATTAACAAAATTTAAAACTGAAGATTTGTAATTTTAAAAAAAACATTGTACATTTAGATACTCAAACGATATAGAATATGGAAAGAAGTACGAGAGTATCCGTTTTTGAAAGTGATAAACCTTCAGAAATACAGTTAATCAAATCTAAATTGGATGATGCACAAATTACAAATGCAGTTGAAAACAGTTATTTAACTTTTACAACAACGCCGACAGCAACATCATTAAAAATTATGGTAGATTTGGAAGAAGAAAACAAAGCATTTGAAATTATTGATGCTTATCTTCAACAAAGTGAAAAACAATAAAAAACAATTTCATAATTTTAAATTTTACTACTTCGAACCGAAAATTAATCTTAATTAATTTTCGGTTTTTTTAGTTGCTTTTTTGAAATAATTATTGAGTTAAATGATGAATTATCGGGACAATACAAGAATGTATTAAAGGCAAATTTCACAAACCGAAAGAATATTAAAATGATTAAAAATCTGGATATTCTTCTAATTTTTACGATTGATCCACTTTTGCTTAAAGGATAAATTTATTTTCATTAAAACAATGGTTTAACGTTTAATCAGTTCTTAATTTTTTAATATCTTTAGATTAAATTTTAAAATTATTAATAATGACAGAAGAAATAATAGGGTATTCAGGAGCAATTATATCATCCGTATCGTTTTTACCACAAGTTATAAAATTATGGAAAACAAAATCTGGTAAGGACCTTTCTATGGTTACCTTATTTTTCCTTACCCTAAATGCTATACTTTGGGTTATTTATGGGGTAATGAAAGATGCCAAACCACTTTGGGTGACCAATATTCTCATGCTAAGCATGTTGATTATAATGATTTTTCTTAAAATCAGCTATAGAAAAAATGGACCTCTTCCAAAAAAATAAAGCTGAAGTTACATTATGAGACGGCTTTAATAAACTCTTATTTGAACAAAATTTAATCAATTTATTTAATTAAAAAGTCTGATATTCAGTAATTAAATAATTATTTGTAGTAAAAATATAGAATTTACATTTAACTTATGCTTATTAAAATTATCAATAGATGTAGTTTCTATCAACCTTTCGGGGTTAAAATAAGTCAGCATAAACATTGACTTTTTTAAATATTCCAATTTTCAATATATAATAAACATGACGAAAGAAATTAAACTAAGGAAAGCAGAAATTAACGACAGAGATCTAATCTGGGAAATTATACAGCAAGCAATTGAAAGAAGAAGAATCGACGGAAGCACACAATGGCAAAATGGATATCCCAATCTTGATACCGTAGAAAGTGATATTGCAAAGAACTTCGGCTATGTTTTAACAGTTGATGGAGAAATTGCGGTGTATGTTGCCCTAATTTTTAATGACGAACCTGCGTACAGCACCATTGAAGGAGCTTGGTTGAGTGACGGAGAATTTGTTGTTGTACATCGGGTAGCGGTGCTTGAAAAGTTTGCGGGACAAGGATTGGTGAAAAAACTTTTTGATCATATTGAACTTTTTACAAAAGAAAATGGGGTACAAAGTGTAAAAGTAGATACCAATTTCGACAATATTGCGATGCTGAAAATCTTAGAAAAGCAAGGCTATTCCTACTGTGGAGAAGTATTTCTTGCCGGTGGAATGCGAAAGGCATTTGAGAAGATTATCATTTAATCCAAAAGTTAAATCAATCTTTATTGAATTTTTAGAAGATACTCTATTTATAAACTCTATTAAGTTTGTTCGTTTAGTTCTGAACTAATTTTTTACTTTTGCTTCAAATTATATACAATGCATAAAAGTATAGAAATTGATGAAAAAATTTTTCAAGATGCTGTAAAGTTCTACGGCACCGTTTTTAATCTACCACCGTTAGCTTCAAAAATCTATGCCTACCTTCTTTTCGATTATGATAAGGTGGGTATTACATTTGATGAGTTTGTTGAAGTGCTTTCCGCAAGTAAAAGCTCCGTTTCTACGAGTATTTCCTTATTGCTAAGCTCACAACTTATTATTGATCATAATAAAATGGACGAGCGGAAGCGGTATTTTTTCATCAATGATGAGTACAAAAAGATAAGATTTGAAAAAATAGTTCAAAAGATGAAAGACGAATTAAAATTATTGGATGATTTAAATAATTTCAAAAAAGTTCAAGATGAAGGGTACAACGAGAAAATAGAAGCTTACAAAGCTCTCTTAGATAAAAACATAATAAATATTCAAGAATCTCTTAATAAACTATAAAATGAATAATAAGCTAGTTATACTTTCTATTGCAGCGTTTTCACTCACAGCCTGCAAAAAAGAAGCTCCGAAACAGGATGGCGCAAAACCATATCCTGTTATTACAGTGGAGTCAAAAAATATCGTCGGCTATCAGACGTTTCCTGCTACCATTCAGGGTAGAGTAAACAATGATGTACGTGCGAAAATACAAGGATATATCACTCAGGTTTTAGTGGATGAAGGGCAATATGTTACAAAAGGGCAACCTTTGTTTCGTCTTGAAACTAATATTCTGAACGAAAATGCAGCAGCAGCAAAAGCAGGAATCGGGGCAGCTCAATCAACAATTGCAGCTTCTCAGGCAGCTGTAAATGCAGCTCAGGTTGAAGTGAATAAACTAAAACCTTTGGTGGCTAAAAATATCATCAGTGATGTTCAGTTACAGACTGCGCAGGCTAATTTAGCTCAGGCACAGGCTCAATTGCAACAGTCGATGGCAGCAAAACAACAAGCTTCGGCTAATTATAAAGGAGTAGAAGCCAACATCGAATATTCTATTATCCGTGCGCCTATTTCAGGAGTTATTGGGAAGCTTCCTTTAAAAGTGGGAAGTTTGGTTGGTCCGACAGATCAAACTGCTTTAACAACCATTTCAGATACTTCAGAATTGTTTGCTTACTTCTCAATGAATGAGAAAGAATATTTCGATTTCTTGGAAAAATCTCCTGGGGCTACAATGCCTGAGAAGATCAGAAATCTTCCTATGGTAGAATTACAATTAGCGAACGGAAGTATTTATTCTGAAAAAGGGAAAATACAAGCGATTACAGGACAAATTGACCCTACCACAGGAACCATTCAGTTTAGAGTTGCTTTCTCAAATCCTCAAAAATTATTGAGCAATGGGAACAGTGGATCCATCAGACTTCCGAAAACTTATGATAACGTATTGGTAGTTCCTGAAAGTGCAACGTTTGAGCAGCAAGGTATTGTTTACGTGTATAAAGTAGAAAAAGATACGGCTAAAAATGTTGTAATTAATGTGATCGACAGAATAGACAATATGGCGTTAGTAAAATCAGGGGTAAACAAAGGGGAAACGATTGTTGCTGCAGGTATCGGAGCATTGAAACCGGGAACTGCGATCATCAAAAAACCAATTAAAATGGATAGCCTTGTACAATCTATAAAACCGAAATTCTAACATGATAAAGAACTTTATTAACAGACCGGTTTTATCCACCGTAATCTCAATTTTGATTGTGATTCTCGGTGTTTTGGGATTGATATCCCTGCCAGTCACACAGTATCCTGATATTGCGCCTCCTACAGTAAGTGTTACAGCAAACTATACCGGAGCCAATGCGGAAACCGTGATGAAAAGTGTTGTAGTACCGTTGGAAGAGCAGATCAATGGGGTGGAAGGAATGGATTACATTACTTCCAGTGCAGGAAATGATGGTTCAGCACAGATCCAGGTATTTTTTAAACAAGGAATTGACCCGGATATTGCTGCGGTAAACGTACAGAACCGTGTTACCAGAGCAACGCCACTACTTCCAAGTGAAGTAACGCGTTCTGGAGTTGTAACACAGAAACAGCAAACGAGTGCTTTGATGTATATGTCTTTCTATTCTGAGAATAAAGATTTAGATGATGTATATCTTCAAAACTTCTTGAATATCAACGTTATTCCAAGCTTAAAAAGGATTAATGGAGTAGGTGATGCCAACGTTTTCGGGGGTAAAAACTACTCAATGAGAGTTTGGTTGGATCCTTCAAAAATGGCAGCGTACGGATTAACTCCGGATGATGTTACTGCAGCGATCAATGAGCAGAGTAGAGAAGCTGCCGCTGGTTCTATCGGACAAAACAGTGGAAGTTCTTTCGAATACATCATTAAGTATGTCGGAAAATTCAACGAAAAAGATCAATACGATAATATTATCATTAAAGCGCTGCCGGATGGTCAGAATTTAATGCTGAAAGATGTTGCTAAAGTTGAACTGGCAGGACAGTCTTACACTGGAGTCGGGGAAAATGGAAACTATCCATCCATCAGTATGGGGATCTTCCAGACGCCGGGATCTAATGCTCAGGAGATCATCAAAAATATTAAAACGTATCTGAAATCAGCAGAAGGAAGTTTCCCTAAAGGCGTAAAATATACTTTTAACTTTGATACCAATGAATTCTTGGATGCATCTATTGAAAAGGTAGTTCATACCTTAATTGAAGCATTTATCTTAGTATTTATTGTGGTTTATATCTTCTTACAGGATTTCAGATCTACTTTAATTCCGGCCATTGCGGTTCCGGTATCTATTGTAGGAGCGTTCTTCTTCCTGAATTTATTTGGATATTCATTAAACCTTTTAACGTTATTCGCATTAGTTCTTGCGATTGGTATTGTGGTGGATGACGCGATTGTCGTCGTCGAGGCCGTACATGCCAAGATGGAACATGGTATTTCCGATGCCAAGAAAGCGACGGTAGAAGCGATGGATGAGATTACAGGCGCTATTATCTCTATTACATTGGTAATGGCAGCGGTATTCGTTCCGGTAACATTTATTACAGGTCCAACAGGAGTTTTCTACCAACAGTTTGGTATTACCTTGATTATTGCGATTATTATTTCGGCAGTCAATGCATTAACGTTGAGCCCGGTTTTATGTTCATTATTCTTAAAACCTCACACAGAGCATCATGCAGAATACAAGAGCATGAATTTCCTTCAGAAGTTTTTCTATAAGTTTAATATTGCTTTTAAAACAACTACAGAACGTTACGGAAGAGGATTTGTATTCTTATTAAGACATAAATGGGTAACGTTAATCATCTTTGCGGTGACCGGTGCTATTCTATTTTGGGCGAATTCTACAATGAAGAAAGGTTTCGTACCTACTGAAGATAGAGGAATCATCTTTACCGATGTACAGCTTCCTCCAGGGGCTTCAATGGAAAGAACATACAATGTTTTGAAAACGCTTCAGGCGAATGCAATGAAAGTTCCTGGAGTACAAAACGTTACCATTTCTACAGGTAGAGGGTTCTTATCAGGAAATGGGAGTAATAACGGTCTTGCTTTCATTAAGTTAAAACCATTTGAAGAAAGAAAGAGTGGAGGTCAGACCTCTGAAGATATTACTAAAAAGCTATTCGGTATCTCAGGTAAAGTTCCGGATGCGAAAGTAGTATTCTTCCAACCGCCAAGTGTACCAGGTTTTGGTAACAGTGCTGGTTTTGAAATGGTATTGTTGGATAAATCAGGCGGTGAATATGCCGATCTAGATAATAAAACAAATGAGTTTATCGGGAAATTGATGCAAAGACCCGAAATTGAATTTGCTCAATCTTCATTTAATACAAAATATCCTCAGTATCAAATGGACATCAACGTTCCTTTGGCTAAACAAGTAGGTGTTTCTGTAAGTACGATCTTAAGTACAATGCAGGGATATATTGGAGGGGTTTACACCGCTGACTTTACGAAATACGGAAAACAGTTCAGAGTAATGGTTCAGGCACTTCCTGATAACAGAAAGAGCATCGAGAATTTAAATGAATTGTACGTAAGAACTGGTTCTGGAGTAATGTCACCAATTTCTCAGTTTGTAACGCTTAAAAAAGCATACGGTCCACAATCGGTAAGTAGATATAACTTGTTTACTTCTGTGAAGATTACAGGAGCCAACTCAGCAGGATTCAGTTCCGGAGATGCAATTACAGCGGTTCAGGATGTAGCGAAAGAAACATTAAATCAAAATTACGATGTAGAGTTTACGGGGTTAACAAGAGAAGAATTAAATTCCGGATCTCAAACATTATTGATCTTTGGTTTAAGTTTAGTGTTTGTTTACTTCATTCTTTCTGCACAGTATGAAAGTTATATTCTTCCTTTGGTTGTGGTAATTTCTCTTCCTCTTGGGGTAATGGGAGCTTATTTCGGTCAAAAGATAATGGGCTTGGAAAACAATATTTATTTCCAGATCGCCTTGATCATGTTGGTAGGATTGCTCGCAAAAAATGCCATCTTGATTATTGAATTTGCTGTCCAGAGAAGGCATCACGGTGAAACCATTGTTATGTCTGCCATCAATGCTGCAAAAGCGAGGTTAAGACCAATTTTGATGACGTCATTTGCTTTTATCTTTGGTTTATTACCATTGGTGTTGGCAAGCGGAATTGGAGCAGTTGGTAACCGATCTATTGCAACGGGTGCGGCAATTGGATTATTAATAGGTACAATTTTAGGACTTTTTGTAATTCCTGTATTGTATGTGATTTTCCAAACCTTACAAGAAAAGGTGAAGCCTATTAAAAGAGAAGACATCAATTTAGCAGAATAAAAAATAATGAAGAGTTTATTAAACATCATAAAAGGAATAACTTTTTCAGTCGCAATTCTTGCAGCCGTTTCATCTTGTATGGCGAGGAAAGAATATGAAAGACCGAAAAATGTTGTTGACGAAAAGCTTTTCCGTACAGATATGCTTCCTAAAGACAGTGTTAGTATCGCGAATGTTTCTTGGAAAGAAATTTTTACCGATCCAATACTTCAAGGGCATATTTCAAAAGCTTTAGAAAATAATTTAGATATAAGAATTGCCCTGCAGAGTATTACTTCTGCAGAGGCTTATTTGAAGCAGAGTAAAGCTGCTTATCTGCCTACACTTTCCGTAGGTCCCAATTATACTTTCCAGACACAGTCTATCAATACACAATTTGGACAGATTCTTGGAGAAAGACGGTATGTAAATCAATACGATATCACCGGAAGCATTGGCTGGGAAGCGGATATCTGGGGTAAACTGAAAGCTCAGGAAAAAGCACAGTTGGCTACTTATTTAGGAACAGTAGCTGCTCATAAAGCAGTGAAAAGCAGTTTGATTGCATCTGTTGCTTCTGCATATTATCAATTGTTGACGTTTGATTCTCAGAAAAAAATTATTACTGAGACCATCGCTGTTCGTGAGAAAAACTATGAAACCACTAAGGCCTTGAAAATATCAGGAACGGTTACAGAAGTTGCTGTTCAACAAAGTGAGGCATTGGTTTTCAATGCACAATCTATGTTGATTGATATTGATACTCAGATTCAGTCATTAGAAAATACAATGAGCTTGTTAATGGGAGAACCTTCTCACGCGATTGAAAGATCAACGTTGGAAACTCAGAAAATTCCTATTGATCTGAAATTAGGGTATCCTGCTCAATTGTTAGCTAACCGTCCAGATGTAATGCAAGCAGAATACAGTTTGATGAATGCTTTTGAATTAACCAATTCTGCAAAAGCTCAGTTTTATCCTACGTTGAAAATTACAGGAAGTGGAGGGGTACAGTCTGTAGATATTGATCATTTATTCAGTGTAAATTCTTTATTTGCAAGTGTAGTTGGAGGCTTACTTCAGCCTATTTTAAATAAGAGAACCATCAGAACCAACTATGAAGTAAGTTTAGCCAATAAGGAAACGGCGTATTTGAACTTCAGAAAAACGGTTCTTACCGCTGGAAAAGAAGTTTCTGATGCGATAAGAGTTTTCTCTGTTCAGGATTCTTTTATTGAGTTAAAAGAAAAAGAATTGAATGCCTACAAAAAATCTGTAGATTATTCTCAGGAATTGGTGAACTACGGGATGGCTAATTATCTTGAAGTATTGAATGCCAGCGTAAACTCATTAAACGCAGAGTTGAATATTTCAAATGCAGAATACAGTAAAATGAAAGCCGGAATAGACCTTTACCAAGCTTTGGGAGGCGGATGGCAATAATTAATATTGTATAAATTATAAAAATCGCATGTTAAAATTAACATGCGATTTTTGTTTTTTCAGGAGGTGAATACGACTAATAAAAAGAAATATAATTACTGATAAAGAATTGACAGTTAAATGATTTCATTCTTACTATATCGTTTGTGGAAAATTGAAAGGGATGATTATCGCATAGCTAATTAGGGTTTTAATTAAATTTTATTCAATTAAAAACTTGTATATATGGTTTAAATACTTACTTTTGTACCGCTTCGAAAAAACAAGGGGAATTAGCTCATCTGGCTAGAGCGTTAGACTGGCAGTCTAAAGGTGACGGGTTCGATCCCCGTATTCTCCACAACACCTAAAGTCGTATTTAATACGGTTTTAGGTGTTTTTTTTTTGAATTGAATAAACCTTTAGTATTTACGGGATTCCATAAAAACCGAATTCTTTTAAATAATATATTTGCTGGAAATTATAACCATGAAAAAGATTTTATTTCTTTTATGCATTACTTTATCGGGTTTTGCTTCTTCGCAAAAAATAGATCAAGAAATTATCAAAGACAATGATGCAACAAAAGTAAACAATTATACAAATGCATTGTCTTGGGCGGCACAAAACTCTAAAGAGCTTAGGATTAAAAATATTTTGGTAAGTGATTCTAATTTAGGAGTTGTTTCGTTGAATATTAATGCAACTTTAGGTAGTGGGATTGGTGTATATTATAATACAGAATTTAATTTGAAAATAGAGGTAAAAGATAATAAATATAAGATTTCATATCTCTCTCCGATAATCATGATAAGTATGAAAAATGATGATTATTCTCAAACCACAATGAGAGGTTTGAAGTTGATACGAGAAAGGTTGAAATTAATTGAATCTCTATCAATGGATAAGTTTGATAGTAAATTAGAATGGAATTATAAAGATGTAATTTTAGCTAAAGATGACATCGCATTGGACGAAACTAAAAAAAAGTTTTTAAATGACATTTTAGATAGAATGATGGAATTGCAAACTAATTTGAATGATAGTATTTTCGAAGCAATGTTAAAAAATAATGAGTGGTAAAGATCTAATTATGAGAAAAACATTGTTATTTCTATTATTTCCTGTAATGTGTTTAAGCCAAACGACTAAAGAGTTTAATGATATTGTTTCACAATTTGGAAATACCTTTGATTCTTTAGAGAAAAAATTGAATAAAAAAACATATGATAAGGAGATTGATTTTGGTTTAGAAAGTCGAATTTATGATTTTCCATATTTTAATGTTTTGGCTTACGAGCGAGATGAAAGTAAGACAATTACAGAATTTAGTTTTCTATCTAAAAAAGGTTTAGAGAATAAAGAGTCATGGTATAACATATGCAAAGTATTAAATCAAGATCCTTCTGCAAAAATGGTAGATTCATTTATAAGTAGTATAGAAGATGATATTAATTTGAAGAAAATTACTTTTAATAATATTATTGATATCCTTAGAAAACAAAGAGATACATCTGATTATATATATTATATAGTTTATAAAAAAAATAATATTTATTACCAGATGAATGTTTTTAAAAATCAAACAATGTATAAAGTAAATAAAGATTACAAGGCCACTAAATAATTTATACTATGAAAAAAATATTTACACTATTAATACTTCTACTTTCAACCTTTATCTTTTCTCAGGAATTTATTATGACAAATGATAATTATAAATTAAAAGCTGATAATTCAAAAGATTATATAGTCGTAGAAATTCCTGAGAAAACGAAAGAAGAGCTTTTCATTATGTCTAAAAAATATTTGAACTTCAATTATAAAGGTATTAGGAATGATGGTTATAATGAAGTTGAAAATGAGCAGATTATTATTGATGTTTTGAGTAGAGATTACAGAAAAATTTGGATCAATTTACAAGGTGGTAATCTTTGGAAAGTTTCTAATAGATATGAGTTTAATTTCAAAGATGGTAAGCTTATGATTAGGCCATATTTTTCTCATTTTTCTAATACAGAAAACAATTCTATAGCTAAAATAACGGTACTTTATGATAGTAGAGGAGAAGTTAGAAAAGAGAATATTATGTCATTTGTTGAAGCACTTGCAAATAATTTTATTAGAGATTTTAAAAAAGGAATTGAAGAGTATAAAAGTAACGATTGGTAGTAAGAAATAATAAAACAATATATACAGTACTATCAATTTAAAAGCAACATGAGATCATTGAACAATACATAATTTATTAGTAACGATTATTACATTGAATTAATAATAATTTTCAGCCCACATTCGCTCAGAAATATTATTTTTGTGAGATGGAGCTAGGCCAGGAAATCTTATTTTTTTTTAGTGCATTAGGGGTGTTTAATGGATTCATCATTAGCATTTACCTGTTGTTGTTTAAGAAATCGAAAACTCCAACATCCTATTTTTTCGGATTACTGCTCCTCGTCCTGTCTATCAGGATTGTTAAATCTATCTTTCTGTATTTCTATCCGGACTTACCCCTTATTTATATTCAAATAGGATTGTCAGCTTGCTTTATGATTGGTCCGTCATTGTATTACTTTACGAAATCTGCATTGATTGAACCTGAAAAAACACCTGTTGTATGGAAACGGACTTATTGGGGGTGGTTTTTAGCGATTGTTCTATTCGGTATTATTTTTCCCTATCAAAACAATCCACATATCTGGAAATACCTTTGTCCGCAGTTGATTTATATTCAATGGTCAGTTTTTGTAATCCTGTCGGGATGGCAACTTAGAGGATTATTTGCTAAATTATTTAACTCAACAGAAAAATTATCGGAGACTGAAAAATCACTACTATCGATTTTTATTGGGGTTTTAATTATTCATATTGCTTTTGTTTTATCCATAATGGGAGCCTTTAGAGGGATGTATATTAGTGGAGCGCTCTTCTTTTCTTTCATTTTATACTTAAATATACCGTTGTTCATCAACAGAAAAAAAAGCAATACCGTCTTTTTGGTAGATCAGGATGAAAAACGATATGTTAATAAGAAGATTTTAGACGAATATGCACTGCCTTTAACAGAAAAACTTGAAAGAATAATTACAGAGCAGGAATTGTATAAAAATCCAGATCTTAAATTAGGTGATCTGGCTAAAAAAATGAATATTTCTGCACATCAGCTCTCGCAATTACTCAATGATAATTTAGGAAAGAGTTTTACTGTTTATATTAATGAGTACCGCATAGAGGAGGCTTGCCAACTGATGGTAAGAGAACATGCGATTAAGCTTGAAGCCATAGGATATGAGGTAGGATTCAATTCTAAATCTACTTTTTACGCTGCATTTAAAAAACATAAAAATACCACACCTAAAGGCTACAAAGAACAGCTTTCAGCGAGTTAACATATCTTTATTTCGTAGGGTTTTATAAATTGAAACTCCTGATTTTTAAAATCAGAACCTCGTAGATTTTCTTTTTCTATAGTTTTGGATCATTCCAATAATGGGATAAAAATTTAACTCATTTTAATCCAAAAACTATGAAGAAACTCTTTCTTTTATTCTATCTATTTACGGGATCTCTCGTCATTTTCGCTCAACAAAGACAATCAGATAAACAATTGATCAGGAAAGTCCTTACAAACTATATCGAGGGAAGGAATAATGGAGATACAGCACGTTTGTCAAGTGCATTTCATCCTCAAGCAGATCTTCGCTCGCGCGATGAAAAAACCGGGAAGCTTATGATTTGGCCTATTGCTGATTATATCAGCAGGTTTACTCCCGGAGCAAAAATTAACTGCACCGGCAAAATCATTTCTATCAATATAGCAGGAAACGCGGCTCAGGCAAAAATTAAACTTTACTACCCTGATAAGACGTATGCAGACTATTTTAACTTGCTAAAGATCGATGAAAAATGGGTAATTGCCAGTAAGATATTTTCCATTTACCCAGCTCATCAATAGATTTCATTTTCTTTTTTACTAATAGAATACACTCCAGAGGAGATGATTCGTCCTATTTTATAAATTGAAACTCCTGATGTTAAAACTCAGGACCTCTTGGATTTTCTATTCCTATAATTTTGCACTACTCCAATAAAGGAACATTTTTTTTAACTCATTTTAATTCGAAAACTATGAAAAAACGCTTACTTTTCATTTACCTATTTACTTGTTCGATTCTCACTTTTGGTCAACAAGAGCAATCTGATACAGAACTTATCAGGATAGTCCTCACCAACTATATTGAAGGAAAAATTAACAGCGATACAGCCCGCTTATCAAGTGCCTTTCACCAAAAAGCAGATTTTCGGTATCATGATCTAAAAAGTGGGAAACTTGTCATTTGGCCTACTGCCGATTATGTTCGCTCATTCACACCGGGAAAAAAGAACAATTTTAAAGGTGAAATTATTTCCATTAATATTGCAGGAACTGCTGCTCAGGCAAAAGTTGATATCATGTATCCTAACGCCACCTATGCAGATTATATGAACCTGCTGAAAATAGATGGTAAATGGGCTATTGCCAATAAGGTACTCGGCCAACATGCCATTCGTAGAAAGGTATTGTTTATTACGACCAGTCATGAAAAATTGGGCAACAGTGGTGAAAAGACAGGGTATCATTTCGGAGAAGTAGCTCAGGCTTATAAACCTTTTTATGAAGCAGGTTATGATATCGATTTTGCCAGTCCTAAAGGAGGTAAAACCTACCATTATGGGGCTGATATGAATAATGAAACAGATGCTTGGTTTATGCAGAATATTGAGGCTACTGATAAATTGTTTAATGCGCTAAAACTATCTGAAATCGTACCCGAAAAATATGATGCCGTTTATTTTGCGGGGGCCACGGTGTAATGTGGGATTTGGCTAATGATACCATCAGTGAAATGATCACAAGAAAGATTTATGAAAATAATGGAGTAGTGGGTGCCGTATGTCATGGGCCTGCAGCGCTAACGAATGTAAAACTTTCTAATGGCCAGTTTTTGGTTAAAGGTAAAATATTAACTTCATTTACCAACAAGGAAGAAAAATACATTAAACTGCATAAGATAGTGCCCTTTTTACTACAGGATGAACTAGAAAGAAAAGGCGGTGTATTTAAATCTGTTGACAATTGGCAGCCAAATGTGCAGGTAGATCAGCGTCTGGTTACGGGGCAAAATCCTGCTTCTACAGGAAAACTGGCAGAGGAGATGATTCGCCTTATGGTAAGTAAATCTGATGTGAAATAAAAATAATAAGCCTAAAATTCCTGAATTTTTCAAAATAACGTATCGAGTTTAAAATAAAAATGCACAAAAAGTGCACAAATTAAATTAATATTATATATTTGCCAGATTCTTAAAGTATATAGATAAATATTTTAAGATATAAGAGGTAGAATAGTGGTTTTTCCATATTCACCATAAAATATCAGAATTTATTCCATATAACTATTATAAAAACTATGAAGAAACTATTTTTACTCTTGTTTACCGCTTTTTTGTTTGTTGGTTGTAGCTCTGATGACGATACGATTTACGATTTTATCGGAACATGGTCTGGAACTTATGATGGAAGTGACAAAGGCGATTTTAATTTTGTGGTCGCTAGTGACGGAAAACTAACAGGGACGATGCATTCTACAGTAAAAAATGAAAATTATGTTATTTCAGGAAAGGTAACGAATGCAGGAGATATTACCGGAGTAGTAGGTTCACCTTCAGATGGTGACTTTCATGGGGCTTTAACAAGAGATAAAAAAGGAAGCGGAGGCTGGACGAATTCTGTGCCTACCCCTTCAAGATCTGGAACTTGGTCTGGAGAAAAGAATAAGCAATAAGATAATTATTACAATATACAAAAAGACTATCTACTTGGATAGTCTTTTTTTTGTTTTAAATCTGTAAAAGTGATTTCCTAATCTAATTCATTTACAAACCCCATATTCAAAATTTTTTCATCCTTTTTTGCAATCATAAAATAAAGAATCAGATCTTCTTCCAGAAAATGCTTCCCAAAAGATATTTTTTTCTGGTGTTCTAATAAAATGGCTTCTTCAAAAGATTCTGTTATATAGTTTTCACAATCCACTTTTATAGTCAGCATGACAACTTCATCACTGGATAATTGATTTTCAATAGAAAGGTTATTTCCTGCTGAATCTAAAGAAATTGAAGCCCTGTTTTCAAAATTAGGTTTTATTCCAAATTGAAATTTTCTGAGGAGTAGTTTTCCTTTTTCTGTAATCATTCCTTTGGCAACATTTCTTTTTCCTCTCTCTGAAATGAGGTCTAAGTCTTTAATCTCTGTCATCAATTTGGCAAATTTCTGATAGAGTAGAGGATCTTCCGCCTGTTTAATATAGGGCTCTAAAGCATGTCTGATCATCTTTCCAACTTTAGAACAATGGCCGAATTCGGAGCTGTTTTGTCGTACTTTTTCATAAGCAGGACTTTTCTTAAAAGCCGTTTTATTGAACCCGCTTTTCTTTCGAACAACATTTTTGCCATTCAAAGTATAAAAAACAAGGTCGCCAACAGCACCTTTAATTTTAATTAGACTTTCATAGGTTGCCATATCCAAAATTGAATTCAAATATAATGATAATTAGTTGAATATCATATTTTAACATATATTTAGTATATAGTTCTAGTATAGTTTAAACATAATTTAAATATAAAATGTATATTTGTAAATAATTAGGTACAGTGTTAAAAATCAGATGAATATGAAAATGGGATTATTTAAAGACAACTTACAAATAAAGCAGCTATCTGTTTTACTGATTGCATCTTCACTTATTATTTCTTGCGGAAGTTCAAAAAGTGTTGCGAGTAAAAGAAACACAAGCAATAAAACAATTGCTAAATCTGAAAACATCAGAAAGTTAGATTCCAAGTTCGACGGAAAAGTCCCTAAATCCATCAATAGTGTTTTGAAAGATGCTGAAAAGTATATGGGAACACCTTATAAATTTGGAGGGAATACTTCTTCAGGATTTGATTGTTCAGGCTTCACCGTAAAAGTTTTTGAAGAAAATGATTTTAACCTACCGCGCAGGTCATCTGATCAGGCAGAAGCAGGTCAGAAAATAGATATCAGTGAGGTCAAACCGGGAGATCTTCTGTTTTTTGCCACAGCTGGCGGAAGCAGAGTTTCACATGTAGGTATTGTTCATGATATCAATACGGATGGCGAAGTGAAATTTATTCATGCCTCTACTTCAAAAGGGGTTATCATTTCTTCATTGAATGAAAAATACTGGAATAAAGCATATCTTCATGCACAAAGAGTTTTGTGAAAGTCACCAATAGCAGAAGAAAACAGCGAGGATGATAAATAAAACGTTTGCTTTTATTAAGACTGATAAGAAGTTTGTTAAACTTTTCTTTGATGATATCACAGCCATAAAAGGATTGGGAAACTACGTTGAAATTTACACCACTTCTGATAAAAAATACATTTACTATAAAACACTTAAAGACTTAATTGAAAGTCTTCCTGATGAATTCATGCGGATTCATAATTCCTACATCGTTAATGTAACAAACATTGATTCTTTCGAGGACAACCATATTATATGCAAAGATTTAAAATTGACCGTGGCCAAAAGCTATCGGGAATGTTTGATGAATACTTTGCAGAAGATGATGTTGTAATCCATCTACATCAGTAATTAGGCTAACGGAATAATATTTCCTACAGACCAAATAATAATATTTTCTGATATTCATATTCACTTTAGTTTTGTTAAAAATTAAAATAAAATGAATAAAAATACGGTCTTAGATTACATCAAAACGCATAATCTAATAGGAATAAAAGCAGGTACAAATCGTTCTGCTTTTTTAGAAATTTGGATGGTTGTGGTTGATAATCGAATTTTCGCGAGATCCTGGGGCTTAGCTGAAAAAAGCTGGTACAATAGTTTCCTTCAAAATCCAGAAGGTCAATTACAATGTGGTGATCTTATTGTGAATATCAACGCCATCGTTCCGACAGACATGGATGAACTTACAGAAGGTATTAACAATGCTTACCTAACGAAATACAATTCTGAACATAATATGGAGTACGCAAAAGGAATAATCCAAACAAAGCATGTAGAAAAAACGATGGAGTTTATTATTGATGAATCATAATCCATCTTTCATAGTGCTTCTATATTAAGATAATTTAATGATAAATTTCAACGCTTTCTCCCAGAATTCAACTTGTATACTATAACAAACTTTCGTATTTTTATCGCCTCAAATAACGGGCACATAAGGTTGTGTTGGGTACTGAGAAAATAATTTAAAACAGAAATATGTCGTTACAACAAACAATTGAAAACATTTGGGACAATAGAGAGTTACTACAAAATGAAGATAGCAAAAAGGCAATAAGAGAGGTTGTATCTTTATTAGATTCTGGAGAACTTCGTGTTGCTGAACCTACAGAAAACGGATGGCAGGTAAATGAATGGGTGAAAAAAGCTGTAGTAATGTATTTCCCAATTCAGACAATGGAAACTATTGAAGTAGGTCCGTTTGAATTTCATGACAAAATTCCTTTGAAAAGAAATTATGCTGCAAAAGGAGTGAGAGTTGTACCTCATGCAATTGCGAGAGAAGGTTCTTACATTGCTCCAGGAGTAATTTTAATGCCTTCTTATGTAAATATTGGAGCGTATGTAGATTCAGGAACAATGGTTGATACTTGGGCTACGGTAGGAAGTTGTGCACAGATTGGTAAAAACGTTCACTTAAGCGGTGGTGTTGGAATCGGTGGTGTTTTAGAGCCTCTTCAAGCGGCACCGGTAATCATTGAAGATGATTGTTTCATCGGATCAAGATGTATCGTTGTAGAAGGAGTTCACGTTGAAAGAGAAGCTGTTTTAGGAGCTAATGTTGTATTAACTGCTTCTACAAAAATTATTGATGTAACAGGTCCTGAGCCTATTGAAATCAAGGGAAGAGTTCCTGCGCGTTCAGTAGTAATTCCTGGAAGTTATACAAGACAATATCCGGCTGGAGAATATCAGGTTCCTTGTGCTTTGATTATTGGTCAGAGAAAAGAATCTACAGATAAAAAAACATCTCTTAATGATGCATTGAGAGAGAATAATGTAGCGGTTTAAGATTAATTCTTTACACTAATACCACGCAATTTTGAAAGAAAAATTTCTTAAGATACTATTAAACCCTAAATATATATTTGGGGTTTATCTTATTATATCGGTTGTTACCGCGATTTCCAAATACTTGAGAGGAGATTATGCGATCAATAATTATCTCATTTTTAAGAATGTATTTTTTAATACCATTCATCAGAAAAACCTATTTATTCATTATCCTGATCTCTATTTTGATCTCAACCATTATGGCATATTTTTCAGTGCATTGATTGCACCTTTTGCCATGATGCCAGATTGGTTAGGAATTTCTCTTTGGAATTTAGCGAATACCTTTATTTTCGTGTATGCGATTTATAAATTACCGTTTTCAGATGCTAAAAAGGCAATTTTTGCATTACTTTGTTTGCAGGAATATATTACAGCAGCTTTAAGTTTGCAGTTCAATGTGGCTTTAACAGGGCTTTTATTATTATCTGCAACCTATATTTATGAAAGGAAAGAGATAAAATCTGTAACAGCAATTTTAATCGGAGTTTTCGTTAAAATCTATGGAATTGTTGGTCTTACCCAGTTTTTCTTTATTAAAAATAAGATTAAATTTATTCTTTCAGGAGTAGTAATTGCAGTGGTGTTTTTTGTGCTTCCGATGGCGTATTCCAGTCCGCAGTTTGTGATTCAAAGTTATGCAGATTGGTTCCATTCAATTGTTGAAAAAAACAGTGAAAATCAGGTATTAGGAAACATGCAGGACATTTCTTTGATGGGATTTTTTAGAAGAATTTTAGGAGATGCTTCTATTTCTAATTTGGTATTTTTAGCCGTAGGGTTACCCTTATTTGCAGCACCTTATATCAGAATTAAACAATATAAAAATTATGCTTTCCAATTGATGATCTTGGCTTCCACATTACTGTTTTTGGTATTGTTCAGCTCAAGTTCTGAGTCTCCTACGTATATTATTGCCGTAACCGGTGTTATGATTTGGTTTTTCCTTCAAAAAGAAAGAACACCTTTTACCATAGGATTATTGGTTTTTGTTATTATATTCACTTGTTTTTCAAGTTCAGATTTGTTCCCGAAAAGTGTAAAAAATGCTTACATCATCAAATATTCTTTAAAAGCTGTACCTTGCGTCATCGTTTGGTTTAGGATTATTTATGAGCTTTTAACCAAAGATTTTGAAAAAAACTACAGTCTCAATTAATTATTTATGAAGAAGATTTCTATCGTAATTCCCGCTTATAACGAAGAAGGAAATGTTGCTATGATCCATCAGAAAATCAAAGAGGTTTTTGAAGGATTAAGCAATTATGATTTTGAAATTATATTCGTTAATGATGGCAGCAGAGACAATACGCAACAAAAATTAGAAGAACTTTCCCGACAATTTGATGAAGTAAAGTTCATCGAATTTTCAAGAAACTTTGGACATCAGCCAGCCGTCAAAGCAGGAATGGACAATGCCTATGGAAACGCTGTCATTTCAATGGATGGTGATCTGCAGCATCCGCCTGAACTGATTCCGGATATGATTAAAAAGTGGGAAGAAGGCAATGATATTGTTTTTACCATACGAACGTATCCAAAAGAAATTTCTTTATTTAAAAGAAAAACTTCTGATTTTTTCTACAAACTTTTATCTAGCCTTTCTGATGTAAATCTTACAAAAGGAGGCGGTTCAGATTTTAGGTTAATGGATGCCAATGCGGTAGAGGTGATGCGAGGTTTCAATGAAGATGACCTTTTTCTGAGAGGATTAACAAGCTGGATGGGCTTCAAACAAACAGGAATCGAATTTACAGCGTGTGAAAGATTATCGGGAGAAAGCAGCTATAATCTAAAGAAAATGATCACTTTTGCTTTTACAGGAATTACAGCTTTTAGTGTAAAACCGTTGTCAATTGCAGCTTATCTTGGGTTTATATTCTCTGCATTTTCAGTGGTTGGATATGGCTTGTATGTCCTATATGCGTTCATTGCTAAAACAGAAATCTCAGGTTGGGCATCGTTAATTATGACTATTGTTTTCTTTGGTGGATTACAATTAATTATCTTGGGAATAATTGGGATTTATTTAGGTAAGATCTTTAAAGAAGTGAAACAGAGACCTAATTATATTATAAAAAATAAAAATTTTCAATAATGGTTTTATTAAGTTTTGACATTGAAGAATTTGATATGCCATTCGAATATAAAGGTGAAATATCCTTTGAAAAGCAGATCTCGATCTCACAAAACGGACTAGAAAGAATACTTGATATTCTTAAAAAATATAATGCAAAAGCTACCTTTTTTTCGACTGTAGTTTTTGCAGAAAATAGCAAGCATCTTATCGAAAGATTGCTAAAGGAAGGTCACGAATTGGCTTCTCACACATGGTTTCATTCTGAATTTGAAGAGAAACATTTAAAAGAATCCAGAGAGAAATTAGAAGAATTATTTTCTACGAAAGTAACAGGACTAAGAATGCCCAGAATGATGCCCGTCGACGAAAAAGAAGTTGAAAAAGCTGGATATTCTTACAATTCATCTGTGAATCCTACTTTTCTTCCGGGAAGGTATAATAACTTAAAAGTTTCAAGAACCTATTTTAAAGAAGGAAATGTAACACAGATTCCGGCTTCGGTTTCGCCTAACTTTAGAATTCCTTTGTTTTGGTTGAGCTTTCATAACTTTCCGCTGTCATTTTATAAAAAATTGACTTCAGATACCTTAAAGAAAGATAATTATCTGAATGTTTATTTCCATCCATGGGAATTTGCAGAAATCAAAGATGAAGCATTTAAATTGCCTGGTTTTACAGTGAAAAACTCCGGAAAAGATATGGTAAAAAGGTTTGATGAGTTTATTTCTTGGTTAAAAAATAAAAACTATTCATTCGGAACATTTCAGGAATTTCAAAAACAAATAGAATCATGAAAATAGCTTTCGATGCCAAACGTTACTTTCACAATACCTCAGGTTTAGGGAATTATTCAAGAGATCTCGTAAAAATTCTTGCTCAATACTTTCCTGAAAACGAATATCTTTTACTTAATAAAAATAGATCCGAAAGAGGTTCTGGAATTCTTGATAATCCGCATGTTCAGTTTGTTGAAACATCAAAAGGAACAATGTCTCGCCAATTCAAAATGGGAAAAGATGCACAAAAGCAAAATGCAGATATTTTCCATGGTTTGTCGGGTGAATTACCTTTAAAATGGGATAAAAAACCAATTAAAAAGGTGGTGACTATTCATGATTTAATATTCATGCGTTATCCACAATATTATTCTTTTTTTGATCGGAAAATCCACTTCTGGAAGTTCAAAAAAGCAGCGCAAACTGCCGATAGGATCATTGCGATTTCAGAACAGACGAAAAGAGATATTATTAAATATTTAAAAGTTCCTGAAAGTAAAATTGAAGTTATTTATCAAGGATGTCATCATGCTTTTAAAGAGCAGCAATCAGAAGAATTTATTCAACAAACAAAAGAAAAATTCCACCTTCCTGAAAGATTTATTCTTAATGTAGGAACCATTGAAGATCGTAAAAACTTGTTGAATGTTGTAAAAGCCATCAACAAAACAGAAATTCCATTAGTTGTCGTTGGAAAAAAGACAAAATATTACAGCAAAATAGAGCAATACATCAAGAAAAATAAAATGGAAAATCAAGTTCATTTCCTTGAAGGTGTTTCTATGGATGAGCTTGCTGTGATCTACAAATTAGCCGATATTTTTGTCTATCCAAGTTTCTTTGAAGGTTTTGGAATTCCTGTAATTGAAGCTTTATTTTCAAAAACGGTTGCCATTACAAGCAATACAAGTTGTCTTCCTGAAGCGGGTGGAAAAGACTCTGTTTATATTGATCCTAAAAATTATTTAGATATTCAGTCAAAAATAAAATTTTTATGGGCTAATGAATCGGAGAGAAAACGCCGTGCTGATAAGGGTTTTGAGTTTGTTCAAAAGTTTAATGACGAACCAATTGCCAACGAATTAATGAATCTTTACCAAAAAATTCTGTAGAAAAACCTTTGAAGTTTAAAAATAATTTCTACATTTGTACCATATAATTCAACAATGAAACTTAATTTTTTAACACTACATCATTATCATCATCATCTCTGTTAGACGGAATTGATTGATATTTACATGTGTTAAAATCAAAAATATTTAAAACCGTCTGAGTAATAGACGGTTTTTTTGTTTCTAAATTTCTCTGGAATTTCTTTTCAATAATCAGTTTTTATTTACTCAGACTCAATGTAGAAAAAATGAGTAAATTAAAAATTGCAATCCAAAAAAGCGGTCGGCTTTACGAAGATTCTTTACAACTTCTGAAAGACTGTGGTATTTTCGTCAACAACGGAAAAGATCAGCTTAAAGTTTCGGTAGATAATTTTCCGATGGAGATCATGTACCTTCGAAATTCAGATATCCCTCAGTATTTGGAAGATGGTGTGGTAGATATTGCCATTGTTGGGGAGAATCTTTTGGTAGAAAAACAAAAAAAGATCGACATTATTCAGGAGCTTGGATTTTCAAAATGCCGGGTCTCACTTGCTGTTCCTAAAGAAGTTGAAACGAATGATTTGAGTTATTTTCAGAATAAAAAAATAGCGACTTCTTATCCGAATACCCTTAAAGAGTTTTTAACAAAAAACAATATCTCTGCGGATATCCACGTTATTTCAGGCTCTGTAGAAATTGCTCCGAATATCGGGTTGGCAGATGGAATTTGTGATATTGTGAGCTCTGGAAGTACCTTATTTAAAAACGGATTAAGAGAAACAGTTACTTTGTTGAAATCAGAAGCGGTGTTGGCTAAAACGCCAAATCTCAATCAGGAAAAAGAACTCATTCTTAAAAAATTCTTATTCAGAATTCAGTCTGTTTTAAAAGCAAAAAATTCAAAATACATTTTGATGAATGTTCCCAATGTAAAAATTGCGGATATTTCTAAAATACTTCCGGTGCTTAAAAGTCCAACCGTTATTCCTTTGGCAGAAGAGGGTTGGAGCAGTATTCATTCTGTAATCAACGAAGATCGTTTCTGGGATGTTATTGATGAATTAAAAGAAAATGGCGCTCAGGATATTTTAATTATTCCAATTGATAAAATGGTGATTTAATATGAAAATATACAAATATCCCAATCAGGAAAAGTGGCAGGAACTTACGAAACGACCAGCTTTTACAAGAGAAGAGATTTCAAAAACAATCAGAGATATTTTCTCAGAAGTAGAAAAGAATGGAGACAAAGCATTGCTTGAATTCAATAAAAAATTTGATTCTGCAGAGGTTGAAAATATCACTGTTTCAACAGAAGAGATTGAAAATTCGAAGAGTTTGGTGAGCCAACAATTGAAAGAAGCGATTCAACAGGCTAAAGAAAATATTACAAAATTTCATGCTTCGCAACAGTCTGATATTGAAAAAATAGAAACAACCAAGGGTGTAGTTTGCTGGCGAGAAAATCGAGCGATTGAAAAAGTCGGAATTTACATTCCAGGAGGAACAGCGCCTTTATTTTCTACCGTTTTAATGTTGGCAATTCCGGCTCAATTAGCAGGTTGTAAAGAGATTGTGTTGTGCAGTCCGCCAGATAAAAATGGAAATATTAATCCTGCGATTCTGTATGCTGCCCAACTTTGTGGTGTTGCAAAAATATGTAAAACAGGCGGGGCGCAAGCGATTGCAGCGATGACGTTGGGAACAGAAAGTATTCCGAATGTTTATAAAATTTTTGGACCTGGAAATCAGTTTGTGGTTGCAGCAAAAGAATATGCTCAAAATTATGGAGTTGCCATTGATATGCCTGCAGGGCCGAGTGAAGTTTTAGTGATTGCCGATGAACAGGCTATTCCCGAATTTTGTGCAGCAGATTTGCTATCACAGGCGGAACATGGAAGTGATAGTCAGGTTATTTTTATATCAACGGATGTAAAAGTTTTCAACGAAACGATTGAAGAAATAGAAAAGCAGGTTAAAGAACTTCCAAGGAATGAGTTTGCTCAACAATCGTTGAATAACAGCCATTTTATTCTTCTTAATACCATCGAAGAAGCCATCGATTTTAGCAATTTATATGCTCCGGAACACCTTATTTTAGCGTTGAATAATTTTGAGGCATATATCCCAAGCATTCAAAATGCAGGCTCAGTTTTTCTGGGAAATTATTCATGCGAAAGCGCCGGCGATTATGCAAGTGGTACCAACCACACGCTTCCTACCAACGGTTTTGCAAAGAATTACAGCGGTGTTTCTTTAGATAGTTTTGTGAAGAAAATTACTTTTCAACACTTGTCGAAAGAAGGACTTCAAAATTTGGGAAAAACAATAGAAATCATGGCAGAAGCGGAAGGATTGTTCGCTCACAAAAATGCCGTTACCATCCGATTAAATCAATAAAAAATGAAACAATTTACCCTAAATAATTTCGTTCGAAAGAACATTTTAGCATTACAACCTTACATTAGTTTTAGAGATCATAATGAATTTAATGCTCCTATTTTAATGGATGCTAATGAAAGTCCGTTTGGAGAATGTAACCGTTATCCGGATTCTACTCAGAAAGTGCTTAAAAATAAATTGTCGGAGCTCAAAAATATTTCTTCAAATCAAATTGCTGTTGGAAATGGGAGTGATGAATTGATTGATTTAATTATTAAGATTTTCTGTGAGCCTAAAAAAGACTCGATCCTGATGATGAACCCTTCTTTTGCGATGTATGGATTTTATGCTACCATTAATGAAAATGCGGTTGTGAAGCTTGATCTAAACAATAAATTTCAAATCGAAAAAGAAGAGTTTTTAAAAGTTACACAAGAAAATCAACCTAAAGTTTTCTTTTTATGTTCTCCGAATAATCCCACAGGAAACAGTATTGAAGACATTGAATTTTATATTCAGAATTTTGATGGAATAGTTGTTGTAGATGAAGCGTATATTGAATTTTCAGATCAGAAATCAAGCCTTGAACTCTTAGAGAAATATCCTAATCTTATTGTACTTCAAACGTTCTCGAAAGCATGGGGAATGGCCGGAGCAAGAGTAGGAATAGCATATGCCTCAAAGGAAATTATTCGTTTCATCAATACGGTAAAAGCTCCTTACAATGTCAATTCTTTAAGCCAGGAATTGGTATTGAAAAATATTGACCAACAAGATCAGTTCAGCGAAAGTTTAGAAATATTTTCACAGAAAGAGAATGGCTGAAAAATGAATTCAAAAATATAAATGGTATCACAAACGTTTTCCCTACAGATGCCAATTTCTTTTTGATTGAATTTGAAGACGTTGAAAAAGTATACCAAAATTTGTTGGATCAAGAGATTTTAACGAGCAAAAGAACGCCACAAATCCCCAATTGTATCAGGATTAATATTGGAAACAGAGAAGAAAATATTCAATTGATTACTATTTTAAAAAACATATAAGATGAAAAAAGTTTTGTTTATAGATCGTGATGGAACCTTAATTAAGGAACCTCCGATAGATTTTCAGGTTGATTCTTTAGAAAAACTAGAGTTTTATCCTGGGGTATTTAAGAATCTAGCAAAAATAACCAAAGAGCTGGATTATGAATTGGTGATGATCACCAATCAGGATGGTTTGGGAACCGAAAGTTTTCCTTTTGAAGACTTTATCAAACCTCAGGAAAAAATGTTGAATGCATTTGAAAATGAAGGAATAGTTTTCAACGACATCTTAATTGATAAAAGTTTTGAGCATGAAAATTTACCGACTAGAAAACCAGGAATTGGGATGCTGGGTAAATATGTCTATGGAGATTATGATTTGAAAAATTCTTATGTAATTGGTGATAGACTTACGGATGTTCAATTAGCAGAAAATCTTGGTTCTAAATCAATTTTTATTACTACAAGTTCCAACGAAAAGGCTGAATTAACAACGGAAAGCTGGACAGAAATCTATCAGTTTTTAAAGCAGAAACCCAGAAAATCGAAAGTTTCAAGAAAAACGAATGAAACACAAATTGATATTGAAGTTAACCTCGACGGAAAAGGAAATTCTGAGATTTCAACGGGTTTGCATTTCTTTGATCATATGCTAGAACAGATCTCTAAACATGGAAATTTAGACTTAAAAATTAAAGTTGATGGTGATTTACAGGTGGATGAGCATCACACCATTGAAGATACAGGAATCGTGTTTGGAGAAGCAATTCTCCAGGCATTAGGAAAGAAAAAAGGCATTGAAAGATATGGTTTTTTACTTCCGATGGATGATTGTCTGGCTCAGGTTGCAATAGATTTTGGAGGGAGACCCTGGTTGGTTTGGGAAGCCGATTTTAATCGAGAGAAAATTGGCGATGTTCCCACTGAAATGTTTTATCATTTCTTTAAATCTTTCACTGATTCTTCTAAATCTAACCTCAATATTAAAGTGGAAGGAGGTAATGAACACCACAAAATAGAATCTGTTTTTAAAGCCTTTGCGAAAGCTGTAAAAATGGCAGTGAACCAGACAGATCAAAACTTTAATTTACCCTCAACTAAAGGAAGTCTTTAATATGATTGCAATAATAAAATACAACGGTGGAAATGTAAATTCGGTGCAAAATGCATTGAACAGATTAAATGCAGAATCTATGATTACAGATGATTTTGCAGCGATTAAAGAAGCTGATAAAGTAATTTTCCCCGGAGTTGGGGAAGCTTCTTCTACAATGAAAGTATTACGATATAAAGGGTTGGATACATTGATTCCCACTTTAACACAACCCGTTTTGGGAATTTGTTTGGGAATGCAATTAATGTGTAAAAGCAATGAAGAAGGAAATGCTGAAGGATTAGGAATTTTTGATATCAATGTAAAGAGATTTCCCGCAAAAGATATTGTTCCGCACATGGGCTGGGATACCATTTCACAGCTGAAATCTCCTTTATTTTCGGATATTAATGATGAAAGTGATGTTTATTTTGTTCATAGCTATTATTGTGAGTTATCAAAATATACAAGTTCTGTATGCGATTATATTTTGCCTTTCAGTGCGTCTTTGCATAAGGATAATTTCTTTGCAACACAGTTTCACCCTGAAAAATCGGGAAAGATTGGACAAGAATTATTACACAACTTTTTAAAACTCTAAGGATGAAAATTATTCCTGCTATTGATATTATTGACGGTAAATGTGTCCGTCTTTCAAAAGGTGATTATAGTACCAAAAAAATCTATAATGAAAGTCCTGTAGAAGTGGCAAAAGAGTTTGAAAGCTTTGGAATCCGGTTTCTTCATTTGGTAGATTTAGATGGTGCCAAATCTAAGCATATTGTCAATCAAAAAGTACTGGAAAGTATCGCGAAAGAAACCAATTTATCAATTGATTTTGGAGGTGGTTTGAAAACGTTGGAAGATATTGAAATTGCTTTTAATTCCGGCGCAAAACAAATTACGATTGGAAGTATTGCCGTTCAGGATCCTGAATTTTGCTTTGAATTGATTGAAAAATATGGTGCTGATAAAATAATTCTGGGTGCCGATTGTGATCACCGAAAGATAAAAACCTCAGGATGGCTGGAAAGCAGTGATAAAGAAGTGATTGATTTTATTATTCAATATCAGCAAAAAGGAATTCAGCAGGTTATTTGTACTGATATTTCAAAAGACGGAATGCTACAAGGTCCATCAACAGAGCTTTACAAGGAAATGATCGCTAAGACATCAATCCAACTTATTGCAAGCGGTGGAATCTCGTGTATTGAAGATGTAACGAAAATGAAAGAAATTGGCTGCGCCGGAACAATCATCGGAAAAGCCATTTATGAAGGAAAAATAGAATTAAAGGAACTTCAAAAATTTATCAATCATGCTTAAAAAAAGAATAATCCCTTGTCTGGATATCAAGGATGGAACAACGGTAAAAGGAATCAATTTCGAGGGACTTAGAAATGCCGGAGATCCCATAGAATTAGCGAAAAGATATGAAGAAAATGGAGCCGACGAATTGGTTTTTCTGGATATTACGGCTACCATTGAAAAGAGAAAAACATTCGTTGAACTGGTGCAAAATATCTCTAAAGAGCTGAGTATTCCTTTCACCGTTGGTGGTGGCATTTCTTCTATTCAGGATGTACAAAAACTCTTGGAAGCGGGCGCTGATAAGATCAGCATCAATTCATCCGCCGTTACCAATCCTCAGTTGATTTCTGATTTGGCTAAAGAATTTGGAAACCAGTGTATTGTTGTGGCAATAGATACTAAATTGATCAATAATTCCGATTGGGTTCATGTAAAAGGCGGGCGAGAAATAACCGATTTAAACACTATAGATTGGGCAAAAGAAGCAGAATCTTTAGGGGCAGGTGAAATTCTTCTTACTTCGATGGATGGTGACGGAACTAAAACAGGCTTTGATATAAGAATAACAAAATTGGTTTCTGAAAACATCAATATTCCCATGATTGCCTCTGGTGGAGCCGGAAAAATAGAAGATTTCGATAAGGTTTTCAAAGAAACAAAAGCAACTGGCGCATTGGCAGCGAGTATTTTTCATTTCGGAGAAGTCAGTATTCTGGAGTTGAAAAAAGAATTAAATAATCAAAAAATTGAAGTAAGATGGTAATAGATTTCAGTAAAACCAACGGATTGGTTCCCGTAATTATTCAGGATAACAGAAGCTTACAAGTCTTGATGTTGGGGTATATGAATGAGGAAGCTTTTGAGAAAACAGAAAAAGAAGGAATTGTTACTTTTTTCAGCCGTTCTAAAAACAGACTTTGGACGAAAGGTGAGGAGTCTGGTAATTTTTTAAAGGTTGAAAATATTCAGGTTGATTGTGATAATGATACGATTTTAATAAAAGCCATTCCTAAAAATGTCGTGTGTCACACGGGTAGCTTCAGTTGTTTCGGAGAGAAAGACGCAAAAGGTTTTTTATATGAACTGGAAGATAAGATTTCCCAAAGAATTGATGATAAAGTAGAATCTTCTTATACCTATTCACTCTTTCAGAGAGGCATTAATAAAGTGGCTCAAAAAGTGGGAGAGGAAGCCGTAGAATTGGTGATTGAGGCGAAAGATAATAATGATGACTTGTTTCAAAATGAAGCCGCAGATTTATTGTATCACTTTTTAATTTTATTGAAAACGAAAGGTTCTAGTTTAGAAGAAATTGAGGGAATTTTAGAAAAACGAAATAAAAATTAAACATATTATTACAAGATATTACTATTCAACCGTAACTTATTACGGTTGAAAAAATACTAAGAATAAGCCATTCATTAGAATGAAAAACCATTTTTGCTTCATTTTTAAGTAGTTAAAAATAGTATTTTTGTCATTAATTATTCTAAATAAAAAGAACACGTTGATGACAAAAAAGTTTATTTGCTTAGGAAGCCTTGTATTCTCCGCAACGGTATTCGCTCAAAATAAATCCTCAGTGAATGATACGATACATGCAGAGAGGTTAGAAGAAGTGATTGTTTCGGCAACAAGATCTCCTGAAATTGTAAAGAAAACAGCGGCTACCGTTACTATTCTTAAGAGAAAAGATATCGAACAGCAATCTCTTATTTCTCCGGATCTGAGTAATATTTTAGCTTATCAGGTTCCTGGACTGGCTTTTGGAAATAATCAGACAGGAAATAGGGGCCAAACGCTGAGAGGGAGAAATGTCTTGGTGATGATTGATGGAATTCCACAATCCAGTCCTTTAAGAAACAGCGATAGAGAAATACGATCCATAGATCCATCAATATTAGAAAGAATTGAGGTGGTAAAAGGAGCAACTTCTATCTATGGAAATGGCGCAGAAGGAGGGATTATCAATTACATCACCCTGAAAAATGCAAGCAATAAACCGATTGCTGGTAAAACAGTTTTTGGCTTTACAAGTCATGATGTTTTTGATAAAAATATGTTTAAATCCAACGGAGGTGCCGGCTACAGAATTTCACAAAGCTTATATGGTAAACTGGGAAAAATAGATTATTTGGTGAACGGAACCTTTACCCGAAATGGAGTGAAAATAGACGGAGAAGGGCTTGTACAAAATCCACGGTACGGATTAGGAGAAACCAATATAAGCAACGCATTTGCAAAAATAGGCTATGCTATTAATGAGAATAACAGGCTGGAAATAATGTATAATTATTTCTCAAGTATGCAGGATTCAAAATATATTCTAGATCTTGGAAAATATGGAGAAATACCTTCTACAGGAAAACTGGGAGATAGGCAAGGGGCTAAGGAAGGTACAAAATACAATCATAACGGCTATCTTAAATACACCAATAACTCTATTTTCCGTAATACATCATTAAATACAACATTATATTTTCAGGACTTTTATACAATCTTTGATTATCGAGATGCACCTCGCTGGAAAACGGGTGGGCAATCGGCTATTTTAGAAAAAAAATATGGTTTCCGTACAGATTTCACTACTGAATTTAAGAAAAATGATAAGGTAACAGGTTCTCTTACCTATGGGGTTGATCTCCTTAACGAAAAAACAAGCCAACCTTTGGTAGATGGAAGGATCTGGGTTCCTGAGCTCAATATGATTGCAGCTGCACCTTTTGTTCAGGGAAAATTATTCCTGACTCCGGATCTTACGGTAAAAGGCGGCGTGCGATGGGATGAAATGCATGTGAAAGTTCCTAATTATACAACCCTTCCATCAGGTAAAGATACTGCCGTAGATATTCTTGGAGGAAAATTAAAATATAATAATCTCTCTTATAATGTTGGTTTGAGTTATACTGCTATTGATCTTTTTCAACCTTTTACATCCTATTCAAGAGGATTTAATATCTATGACCTGGGACGCGTTCTGAGAGAGGCAAAAGATAATACCTTAGAGAAGATCAATACAGAGCCTATTGTCGTAGAGAGTTATGAGATTGGTTTCAACAGTAAAATAGGAAAATCAATAGATGTATCTGCGAGTTATTTCTATAATTATTCTAAACTCGGGGCAGATCTTGTTTCTGTGAATGGCTTTTGGGTTCCTTTAAGAGCGCCTCAATATATCAGTGGAGTAGAAGTTTCTATTGACGTTTATCCTGCTAAAAATCTAAATATCGGAGCAAATTACACCTATCAGGAGGGAAAAGTAGATACGGATGGTGATAACAAATATGAAAAATATCTGAGCGGTCTGAGAGTGACGCCTGCGCGACTTAATTCTTATATCAAATGGAATACAAAAAACAACAAGCTTCAAATGGGGCTGTATCATATGTATTCATTTAAAAGAGACCGTTTTGAAAAGGATGCCTCAGGGAAATATCAGGAAGGAGAAGGAACAGTTACTGATTTTAATCTCTTTAATTTTCAAGGAAGTTATAAGCTGAATACCTTTACGACCATTGGGTTAGGAATTGAAAATGTTTTGAATAAGTCTTACTATACTCCAACGGCTCAATTTACAGCAAGAGATGCAGAATACGTGAGAGGAAACGGAAGATATTATACGGTTTCGTTTAGCTTTACGTATTAAATGATTGACTGTTTTATCCGTTTTTTAGGATAATAAATAATTGATTTTTATTGGTGTATTTCAAAAATGGAGAAGTAAAATAAAAGACTATTTTTACATTGAATTAAAAACAATTACCATGTCAGAAAAAGAAAAGAAAGAAAGTCCTCAACCGATAAAAAAAGAGGAAGAAAACACGCAAGGTATTTCTCAGAAAGGCGGTGAGCGTTCAGGGAAAACTATTAATAGCGAAACTGCAAAAGGCGGTACAAGAGGAGGATAAAAAATAGTAAAAGAGCCAATTTTACTGATTGGCTCTTTTTTTTTGTAATATTATTTTTCAATTAAAACCTTTCTGACAACCGTCTGGCCTTCGGATTTTACTACGCCGATATAAGCTCCATTTGCTAGATTCGAAATATTAATTTGGGTTTTATTTGCTTCTTTTATCAATGTATGTCCAATCATATCTGTGATCTCAAAACTGAAATCTTTACCCTTTTTAGGAAATTCGATGTGCAGAATATCTTTTGCAGGATTAGGATAGATCTTAATAGATTCTAAAGTATTCACTGAAAGATTTTTAGTGCTTAGTGTGCTTGTAGTTGTGGCTACAGCAAAGTGTTGAAGGGCTCCCACAGACGCTTTCCCAACATTGTAAATATATACAGGATCTGTGTTGGCAAAGGTATCATTAATGGTGTGTGGGTAGCTACTTCTTATTTTTTCAAAATAACCCGTGATCACTTCTCCTTTTGCTTCAAAAGGCATATAATCGGTGTCTTCTGCTTGGTCAATATCTGTTAAAAGAGGTGAATAAAGTCCTGTAAGGGTTATCAATTCCTGAGTAGCAGCAACTCCTGCCGCTGTATTACTAGAGTTTCCTCCCATATCTTCGTCACAAAAAACGGTATTGTTGTTATTACCCATTTTTCCGCCTACCTGATCCAGGTTAAAAACTAATTTGATATCTAATACTCGATTGTTTCCTTGATAAGCGACTGTATTCGCATAATGCTGACTTCCTTTTAAACCTTGCTCTTCCCCAGAAAAATGAATAAACTTAATTGAATATTCCGTTGGAACATCTTTTAGAATTCTTGCTGCTTCCAGAATAATTGAGGTTCCACTTCCGTTATCATTTACTCCGGGACCATTAAGGGTATCAAAATGTCCACAAATAATCACATATTTATTGGGATATAGAGTTCCTGTTTTGGTAATAACCAAATTTTTAGAGCTTGTACTTCCAAAAGTAAACGGGTCTTCCACAATCTGACTCGCAGAATATCCGTACGATGCATATTTGCTTTTAAGCCAGTTTAGGGCATTTACATTATTAGCAGAACCTGTAGTTTTGATTCCAAGATTTGAAAAATCCTGTAAATTGGTCGTAATATTAGTTTGAGTAACCATATTCGCCCGATCCTGATAAGCTTGAATAAAGCTTTGGGCTTGAAGGTTATAAATTGATAATGAACATAGAAAAAGCGTAACTGATTTTTTCATTTTGTTTAAATTTATTGCATTTGTGTTAATTTTCAGCAAATGTAGATAATAAAAAAATCCCGAGCAAAAAACTCAGGACCTATTAATTTTATTATTGCAAAGAGATTTACTTCTCAATAATTACTTTTCGTGTAACGCTCTCATTTTCTGTTTTTACGGTACATAAATAGGTTCCGTTTACCAGTGTAGAAACATTTATTTTACTTTGATTTTCTACTGAGAATAATGAACGCCCGCTTAGATCTGTAATCTCAACGGTAAAAGCTTTTACCTTTCTTGGTAATTCTATAGTAAGGACTTCCTTTGCAGGATTAGGATATATTTTGATAGACTCTAATGCTTTTTTTGATGAAACGTCATTTACTCCCAAAATAGTAGTTGAAGCCACTGCAAAATGTTGTAATGCTCCAAGAGCAGCCTTTCCAACTTTAAATACATAACCAGGATCTACATTAGCAAAAGTATCATTTACAGTATGTTCATTATGACTTTGAGGCGTTTCATAGAATCCTGTAATAATATCTCCGTTAGCTTCAAAAGGCATATAATCTGATGAATAGGCATTAGACATTACAGTTTGTAATGGAGAATACAAAGTAGTACAATTTGCTAGTTGTTGAGTAAAAGATAAGGATGCAGCATTATTTCCTGATTGCCCGCTTTGATCACTCTCACATTTTATAGAATTACTTGGGCTTGATAATTTACCACCTACCTGATCTATATTGAAGACCAAACGTATGTCTAAATTACGGACTCCATTTTTAAATACTACATTATTGGCGTAATGATCGCTTCCATATAATCCTTGCTCTTCTCCCGAAAAATGAATAAACTTAATCGAATACTCTGTAGGTACATCTTTTAAAATCCTCGCTGCTTCTAAGATAATTGATGTTCCACTTCCGTTATCACTTACTCCAGGCCCTACAATCGTGTCGTAATGCCCACAGATAATTACATATTTATTAGGATAAACAGTTCCTGTTTTGGTAATGATCAGGTTTTGAGAACTTAGACCTCCTGCTGTAAAAGGATCTTCTTCCATCTGGGTTACCGTATAGCCATAAGAAAGATACTTATTCTTTATCCAGTTAAAGGTGGCCGTATTGGCTGGAGAACCTGTTGTTTTCACTCCCAAATTTCCAAAATCCTGCAAGTTTGTAGTGATATTGGTTTGGGTGATCTGGTTGGCTCTGTCTTGATAAGCCTGAATAAAACTTTGAGCTTGCAAACTGTAAGTTGATAATGAAAGGAGTAGTAGAGTAGATATTTTTTTCACTTTTAAATCAAGTTTTATGTATTTAATAATTCAGCAAATGTAGATAATAAAAAAATCCCGAGCAAAAAACTCGGGATTTATATTGATAACAAAAAATTTTACATTATTTTACTTGATCTACAACAGCTTTGAAAGCTTCAGGATAGTTCATAGCTAAGTCAGCTAAAACTTTTCTGTTAAGCTCGATGTTGTTCTTTTTAAGAGCTCCCATAAACTGAGAGTAAGACATTCCGTGCTCTCTAGCTCCTGCGTTGATACGCATGATCCAAAGTGATCTGAAATTTCTCTTTTTCTCTTTTCTACCACGGTAAGCATATTGCATTGCTTTTTCCACGGCATTTTTAGCTACAGTCCAAACGTTCTTTCTTCTACCGAAAAAACCTTTAGCTTGCTTAATAATTTTCTTTCTGCGAGCTCTTGAAGCTACGGCATTTACTGATCTAGGCATAATTTAAATTGTTTTTTTGAAAAGGGCGGTAAACTGTTTCATTACACTTATCTGCACCATTTCAGGGTTAAATATTGAATTGTTATTCTTATAAACCGAATAAAGGATTTATAAAAACTACTGAATTGCTAATTGACGCTTAACGCTTTTTTCGTCCACTTTTGCAACATAAGAAGTTTGCGTAAGATTTCTCTTTTGCTTAGTTTCCTTTTTTGTCAAAATGTGGCTTTTGAAAGCACCTTTTCTTTTAATCTTTCCAGTTCCGGTAAGTTTAAAACGCTTCTTAGCACCTGATTTCGTTTTTAATTTTGGCATTGTCTTGCTTTTTTATGTTTTTGTTATCAATATCTGTATTGGTCTCTGGAGAATCTCCAGAATAATAGGGTGCAAAATTACGAAAAAAAAGTGAGACCTGAAAGATTTTTTTAAGGCTGGGAGAGGAGTCCTCTTATGTCGGAAGTTTCACCGCTTACTGTATATTATTTATAACGTAAAGCAAAAACTGTGAGTGATACAATCACTCACAGTTTTTATGATATGTAAACTAAATTATGATGTAAAAAATTCTAAAAGATCTTTATTAATTGTTGCCGCTTCTGTAGTAGGCATTCCGTGAGGGAAACCTGGATAAGTGATAAGCTTACCGTTTTTCAATAATTTAATTGATTTTAATGCTGCATTTTGATAAGGTACAATCTGATCGTCTTCTCCATGCAATACTAAAACAGGAATCTCAACCGATTGCAAATCTTCTCTGAAATCAGTTTCAGAAAACGCTTTGACACCATCATAATGAGCAACAATACCTCCCATCATTCCCTGTCTCCACCAGTTTCTTTGGATCCCTTCCTTTATAACAGCACCTTCTCTGTTATATCCGTAGAAAGGAATAGTCAGATCAATATAAAACTGTTGTCTGTTGTTCAGGGTCTGTTCTCTGATACCATCAAAAACTTCCATGGGTACACCGTCAGGATTGCTTTCGCTTTTCACCATAATTGGTGGAACAGCACTGATCAATACTGCTTTTTTTGCTCTGCCATTTGCGTATTTGTTAACATAACGAATGACTTCACCACCTCCTGTGGAGTGTCCGATGTGAATGACCTCTTTCAGATCAAGGAATTCTACTAATTCAGCAGCATCTGCAGCGTATGTTTCGATATTGTGACCGTAAATATTCTGGCTGGAACGTCCATGACCTCTTCTGTCATGAGTAATCACTCTAAAACCTTTTTGTAAGAAAAAGATCACCTGTGCATCCCAGTCATCTGATGACAAAGGCCATCCGTGGTGAAACATCAATGTTGGTCCTTCTCCTTGATCTTTATAGTAAATCTCTGTTCCGTCTTTTAATTTTAGTGTGCTCATATTATTTTGTTTATATTGTTATTAATTAAAAAAGTTTCTTTGTTATTTCTAAAGCAAATGTAGAGCTAAACTTCTCACTAGATATTGACATAGGTTAACTTTAATAATTAATTAACGGAACATTCATTAAAACAAAAAACCTCAAATTGCTTTGAGGTTTATATTTTAAAGAATAGATCTAAAATCTACTTAAATTATTTTGCTGGTTTTTTAGGACTCATCATCATAATCATTCTTTTTCCTTCCAGTTTAGGCAACTGATCTACTTTTCCAACGTGCTCTAATTCTTGAGCTAGTTTTAGAAGTAAGATTTCTCCCTGATCTTTAAAGATAATCGAACGTCCTTTAAAAAATACGTAGGTTTTCAATTTTGAACCTTCTTCTAAGAATTTTTCAGCGTGCTTTCTCTTAAACTCATAATCATGGTCATCAGTCTGAGGTCCGAAACGGATCTCCTTTACTACCACTTTTACTTGCTTAGCTTTAAGCTCTTTCTGTTTTTTCTTTTGCTCATATAAGAATTTTTTATATTCTAATATTCTTGCAATAAACGGTTCTGCCTTATCGGAAATTACCACAAGATCCAATTCTTGCTCTGCAGCAAATTGTCTTGCTTTATCAATTGGATAAATTCCCGGCTCTACGTTATCGCCCACCAAACGAAGCTCTCTCACACGAATTTTATCGTTGATCAAGTGTAAGTCCTCCTGTACAGGACGTCTTTGTGGGCCCCTGTTGTTAAATCTTTGTGCTATTGTATTAAATTTTATTGGTTAACTTTCTATTTAGCAATTATTAAATTGCTGCTTCTTTTTTAAAATAATTGACGAAATCTTCCATATTCATCACTCCAAGATCTCCCTCTCCACGTCTTCTTATAGAAATCGTTCCATCTTTCTCCTCATTTTCTCCTACAACCAGCATGAATGGGATCTTGTTTAATTCTGCATCACGGATCTTTTTACCCGTCTTCTCATTTCTGTCATCTATCTGACCGCTAATATCGTGATTTTCTAAAAATTGTGAAACTTTTTTCGCATAATCTACATATTTTTCACTGATTGGTAGAATGATGAACTGCTCAGGGCTTAACCATAATGGGAAATCTCCTGCAGTATTTTCTAATAAAATCGCGATAAAACGTTCCATAGAGCCAAATGGCGCTCTGTGTATCATTACCGGTCTGTGTTTTTCATTATCGCTTCCGATATAATGAAGATCAAATCTTTCCGGTAAGTTATAATCTACCTGAATAGTTCCTAACTGCCATTTTCTTCCTAAAGCATCTTTCACCATGAAATCTAGCTTAGGGCCATAAAATGCAGCTTCTCCGTATTCGATAACTGTTTTTAATCCTTTTTTCTCTGCCGCGTTAATGATCGCGCTTTCGGCTTTCTCCCAATTTTCATCAGAACCGATATATTTTTCTTTGTTTTCAGGATCTCTTAAAGAAACCTGAGTGACAAAATCTTCAAATCCTAAAGACTTAAATACATAAAGTGTTAAGTCAATTACCTTTTCAAATTCTTCCGAAAGTTGATCCGGAGTACAGAAAAGGTGAGCATCATCCTGAGTAAATCCACGTACTCTTGTTAATCCGTGAAGTTCTCCACTTTGCTCGTATCTGTAAACCGTTCCGAATTCTGCATATCTTTTAGGAAGATCTCTGTAGCTCCATTGTGAAGTTTTGTAGATTTCACAGTGGTGAGGACAGTTCATCGGTTTCAATAAGAATTCTTCTCCTTCATTAGGCGTTTTGATCGGCTGAAAACTATCTGCTCCATATTTATCCCAGTGCCCCGAAGTTACGTATAATTCTTTTGACCCAATATGTGGAGACATTACAAATTCATAACCTCCTTTTTTCTGAGCAACAGAAAGGAAATTCTCTAGTTTTCTTCTCAAAGCAGTTCCTTTTGGCAACCAAAGTGGTAAGCCGGCACCTACTTTTTCAGAGAATGCGAAAATCCCTAATTCTTTACCTAGTTTTCTGTGATCTCTTCTTTTAGCTTCTTCTAATCTTTCAAGATGTTCCGTAAGATCTTTCTGTTTAGGGAAAGAAATACCATACACTCTTGTTAATTGAGGATTTTTTTCATTTCCTCTCCAGTACGCTCCCGCTGCATTTAGAATTTTCATCGCTTTTACAATTCCAGTGTTTGGAATGTGTCCTCCACGACATAAATCTGTGAAATTATCATGCGTTACAAAAGTAATTTCTCCATCATTAAGATTAGAGATCAACTCAACTTTGTAAGGATTATCTGCATACGTTTTTAACGCTTCTTCTTTAGATACAGGGTATAATGAGAATGTTGAAGCTTTTTTAGCATTTTCTAATACTTTCTTTTCAATCTTCTCAAAATCTTTATCAGATAAACTTTCGTCTCCGAAATCTACATCATAATAGAATCCACTTTCGATCGCTGGACCGATTGTTAACTTAGCATGAGGATAAAATTCCATAATCGCCTGCGCCAAAAGGTGAGCAGAAGAATGCCAGAATGCTTTCTTTCCAAGATCGTCATTCCAGGTTAACAATTGTACCGTAGAATCCGTGGTTATAGGTGTGGTGGTCTCTACTTGTTTGTTGTTAACAATTGCGGAAATGGTGTTTCTAGCCAATCCCTCGCTTATAGATTTTGCCACATCTAAAGGAGTAACTGCTCCTTCAAATTCTTTGACACTATTGTCTGGAAGTGTAATTTTTATCATTGTTTACTAAGAAATTTTAAGTTGCAAAAATACGCATTTTTTATTTAAAATGGTATATTAACGTATATTTAAGGCAATATTTAATGCTAAAAGTAAATAAAAACTTTTTAAATTTTCTATAAATAATTTATGTACTCATTATGAATGACTTAAATATAGATTTACACTGCGACTTATTATACTATTTATTAAAAGAAAACTCAAAACCGAATGATAAAGAAGTAAGATGTGCGCTACCTTATTTAAAAGAAGGAAATGTAAAGCTTCAGGTAATGGCAATTTATGCTGCTACAGCAAAGAATAGTACAGAAGAAGGAATTCTGCAAAGTGAAATTTTCGCAGATCTATTGAATACCGATAATTTTTTCCTTTTTGACACTGAAAAATACAACAATATTGATAATAATGATCGGGTAGGCGTTCTTGCTGCTATTGAAAATGCATCATCATTTTGTGAAGAGGAAATGAATCTGGATATCGGATTTAAAAACCTTGAAACGATTATTAAAAATACCCAAAAAGTATTGTATTTAGGGATTACGCATCACTCTGAAAATCGTTTCGGAGGTGGAAATAATTCTGAAGCAGGCTTAAAAGAGGATGGAAAAGTACTTATTGATTACCTGGCAGATAAGAAAATTGCGATCGATTTGGCTCATACAAGTGACCAACTAGCCTATGACATCCTGAATTATATTGATCAGAGAAATTACAACATATCCATTCTTGCGAGCCATTCTAATTATAGAAATGTATATAAAAATGATAGAAATCTTCCTGACGAATTGGTAAAAGAAGTGATTAAAAGAGAAGGGGTAATCGGACTTAACTTCATTAAAGATTATATTGATCTTCAACATCCGGAAAGATTGTATGAACACATTCAGTACGGTTTAGATTTAGGCGCTGAAAATTGTATTGCGTATGGAGCCGACTTTTTCTTTGACGCTGAACATCCAGATCAATCCCGTTATCCTTTTTTCTTTGAAGAGTTTAAAGATGCCACAAAATACAATTCCATCAATAAAAAATTAGCAGCAGATTTTTCTCCTGAAATTATGGAAAAGATCAGTCATAAAAATGCAGTGAATTTTATCACGAGATTATGGAAATAAATATAGTAAATGGCAGTAATAAATGTTAAACTGCCATTTAATTTCTCTTTTTATATTTTACTTTTCGTTTAATAATTTCTATAACATCTACATTTTGAACCTTAGATTGTACCCAACCATGAATATCAATGTAGAAAAGTGATCTTCTATAGTATTCATTTTCAGAAAAAAGGGCCAGTTTTTTATCAAAAGCTTCAAAGGCTTCTTGTCTTTTATTTAAAACCAGATTGTTCAAATTTTTAAAAAAGTCAATGCTTTCAAAATGAAACTCTTCCGGTTTCTTCATTTTATGCGTAAACTTCAGTGTTGCTTTGATAAATTCATCATAATCTTCATCGTTTCCTGATTCATGTTTCGACATTAAGATCAGAATTCGGGTATGAAATAATAAATCCTCCTGTACCATTCCTTTTGATTCAATGATTTTCTTAGAATATTCCAGAGATTCATTGTATTTCTTACTTCCAAAAAGCATGGCCGCCATTTTAATATAGAAAATCATAAAATGGTGCTCATCAATTTTATCCCGAAGTTTTTCCATCTTCAGTTCTATTTCAGGGATGAGCTTGGTTCCTGTGAAGAATTCCCCTTTTATAAAGTGAATATTCATCAACGTATTATAATGCGTCAGAAAAATAAGGGACTGCAAGTTTTCATTCTGGGCAAAACTTTGAGAATTCACCATTTTATTAAAATTCTCAAACTGTTTTTCCAAAATATCAATGTTACCATAAAGGAAAAGAATCTTAAGCAGATAGGTGTTTCCTTTGATATACCAAACAGGATGGCTGGCAATCATTTCAGGGTTTTGATGAAATAATTCCACCCATTGAAAGGCGTATTTCAACGTATATTTATAATCCTGTAACAGTTGGTTTTTCCATACATGTGCTTTATAATACCATAATTTCTCTGTGAAATTAAGCTTGAAAGGTTTTATATTTTTGATCTGTGAATTGAATATTTCTAAAATTTCTTCTCGCCCTTCATCATTCTTTACATAACCATGCGTAAGCATTTCACTGTATAATTTCAATGAAAGATTAGAAAGCTGCGTTGTATATTGGTTTTGTTTACTTACTGCCTTAGACTGCTTGATTAATTCTTCAGCTCTTCCTGCGATGCTTCGTGTAATGAATTGTGATTCAATTACTTTCTCTAAATTAATAATTTCGGAGGCGATGCTTTTTTCATCTAATTCTAAGGCAGACTGTTTCGTTTTATCTAAGATTTTTAAGGCTTGTTTGTAAAGGCCTTTTTGATAAAGAATATTGGCGAAATCCAGTTGTTCCCGAAGTTGAATTCGAGAGTTTTGATGGCTCGGATTCATACGAAGACTTACCAAAAGTTGTTTGTAAAGATGCGCTTTGAGGTTAGAAAGCTGTTGTTTCGTAGATATTTTTTTTTCTAGAATAATCTTTTCATCATATTCATTCATTTTGTCCAATTCTGAAAAAAGCAGCAAGAATTTTGCATCTATATTGATTCCTAAGCGGTTCACATAGAGCTTAAATTGTCGTTTTTCGGAAGTTGTTAACGATTTAATGAGTACAAATAAAAAATCTTTTTGTAATTCTGCCATTGTAAATTTTAATGATTTAAATACTTGATTATCATTTGTTTGATTTTAATTTTTCATCTATTGAATATTGTATATTTAAGTTAATATGAAAATAAAAAAAATATTCAATCTTTAGTTTTGATTCAAAATTAAGTAAAAACATCATTATGAATTCCGAAAAAATTGAAATATTTGATACGACGTTGAGAGATGGGGAGCAGGTTCCTGGGTGTAAGCTTAATACAGAGCAAAAATTAACCATTGCAGAAAGACTGGATGAATTAGGAATTGATGTGATTGAAGCTGGGTTTCCGGTTTCTAGTCCGGGAGATTTTCATTCTGTTACTGAAATTTCAAAATTAGTAAAAAATGCTAGGGTTTGCGGATTAACCAGAGCCAATAAAAAAGATATAGAAGTAGCTGCAGAAGCCCTGAAATATGCTAAAAGACCAAGAATCCATACAGGAATAGGGACTTCAGCTTCTCATATTAAATATAAATTCAATTCTACAAGAGAAGATATTATAGAACGGGCTGTTGGTGCAGTAAAATACGCCAAAAGCTTTGTTGAAGATGTAGAATTTTATGCAGAAGATGCCGGAAGAACAGATAATGATTTCTTGGCAAAAATATGTGAAGAAGCCATTAAAGCCGGAGCAACGGTTCTTAATATTCCTGATACTACAGGATATTGCCTTCCCGAAGAATATGGTGCAAAAATTAAATATCTAAAAGAAAATGTAAAAGGTATTGATAAAGCGATATTATCGTGTCACTGCCACAATGATTTAGGATTGGCAACTGCTAATTCAATTTCAGGCGTTGTAAATGGAGCCAGACAAATTGAATGTACAATTAATGGACTTGGAGAAAGAGCTGGAAATACAGCGCTGGAGGAAGTCGTCATGATTCTAAAACAACATTCAGATTTAAATTTACATACAGGTATCAATTCAAAAATGCTTAACAAGATAAGTACGTTGGTTTCGGACTTGATGGGCGTATATGTTCAGCCTAATAAAGCAATTGTAGGAGCTAATGCTTTTGCTCACAGCTCAGGAATTCATCAGGATGGCGTTATTAAAAATAGAGAAACATACGAAATTATTAATCCTGAAGATGTGGGTGTTAATGAATCTTCTATCGTTCTTACTGCCAGAAGCGGGCGTTCAGCGTTGGCCTATCGTTTTAAGCATATTGGTTTTGATGTTACTAAAAATGAACTTGATTTTTATATCATGAATTTTTAAAAGCCGCCGATATGAAAAAAGAAATAGACAACGAAGATCTTCATATGATGATGATGACAGCTTTTAGCAGAAAAATAGGATAGGAGCGTTTTAAATCAAATACCTCAAAAATGAACAATAATAAAAATACACTCTTTGATAAAGTTTGGGATGCGCATGTTGTAGAAACGATTCCGGATGGCCCTCAAATTATATATATCGATAAACATTTAATTCATGAGGTAACGAGTCCTCAGGCTTTTGCGGAACTTGAAGCCAGAAATCTTGAAGTATTCAGGCCTAAGCAAATTGTAGCTACAGCAGATCATAATGTTCCTACGCTGCATCAGGAATTACCGATAGAAGATGAATTATCTAGAAATCAGGTAGAGTGTCTGACAGAAAACTGCAAGAAAAACAATATTGAATTGTTTGGCTTGGGGCATCAGTATCAGGGGATTGTGCATATTATTGCTCCTGAACTAGGAATTACACAACCGGGAATGAGTATTGTTTGCGGTGACAGCCATACTTCTACGCATGGTGCTTTTGGATCTATTGCTTTTGGAATAGGAACAAGCCAGGTAGCGCAGGTATTTGCAAGCCAGTGCTTGTTGCTTAATAAACCTAAAGCAATGAGAATAACGGTGAATGGGAAATTAAAAAATAACGTTCAGCCCAAAGATGTTATTCTTTATATTATTTCTAAAGTCGGGACAAATGGTGGAACAGGATATTTCTGTGAATATGCCGGACAGGTTTTTGAAGAAATGTCGATGGAAGGAAGAATGACTGTTTGTAATATGAGTATCGAAATGGGAGCCAGAGGAGGAATGATTGCTCCGGATGAAACCACTTTTTCCTATATAAAAGGGAAGGCTTTTGCTCCAAAAGAGCAGGAATGGGAAGATAAATTAGCCTATTGGAAGACGTTGAAAACAGAATCAGGTGCTACTTTTGATGAAGAATTTACATTTGATGCTTCAGAAATACAGCCTATGGTTACTTATGGAACTAACCCCGGAATGGGAATTCCATTGCATGAAGTGATTCCTGCACCTCAAAATGAATCCGAAGAAAAAGCGTTGCAATATATGGGATTAAAAGCGGGGCAGTCTCTTTCTGATATCCATGTAAATTACGTGTTTATAGGGAGTTGTACCAATGCCCGAATTGAAGATTTCAGATCAGCAGCCGAATATATTAAAGGAAAAAATAAGTCTCAGGATGTAAAAGCTTTGATTGTTCCCGGATCCCAATTGGTTGTAAAACAATTGTATGAAGAAGGACTTGATAAGATTTTTAATGAGGCAGGATTTCAGATCAGGCAACCCGGATGCTCTGCTTGCTTAGCAATGAATGATGATAAAATTCCGGAAGGGGAGTACTGTGTTTCAACATCTAACCGAAACTTTGAAGGCAGACAGGGGCAGGGTTCCAGAACTATTTTGGCAAGTCCGTTAACTGCAGCGAAAGTTGCCATTGAAGGACGAATTTCTGTCTTTGAAAATTTAAATTAAAAAAAATAATAAAACAAATGATGAGAGAGAATGCTGCTTTTGTGCATGTTCAATGATGTGTTTTCCCTATTCTCAAAAGCAGCTTTTATTTAAATTATTTACAATATACCAATGCAAAAACTAACTACAATACAATCGCGTGCCGTACCAATGCCGGTAGAAAATATAGATACAGATCAAATTATTCCGGCAAGATTTTTAAAAAGTATCGATAAAAAAGGCTTTGGAGATAATCTTTTCCGAGATTGGAGGTACAACGTTCATACCAATGAACCCAATCCTGATTTTGTTTTAAATGATATAAAATACAGCGGAGAGGTTCTTGTTGCAGGTAATAATTTTGGATGTGGAAGCAGCCGTGAACATGCGGCATGGTCTTTGACGGATTATGGTTTTAAAGTAGTAGTATCAAGTTTTTTTGCTGATATTTTTAAAGGAAATGCACTCAACAACGGATTGCTTCCTGTAAAAGTTTCAGAAGAATTTTTAAAAGAAATTTTAACTGAGATCACAGAAAATCCAGAAAGTGAGATTTTCGTTGATATAGAAAAACAGATGATCACTTTTAAAGGCAAAACAGAAAGTTTTGAACTTGATTCTTATAAAAAAATATGCCTTTTAAATGGCTATGACGATATTGATTTTTTAATCAGCAAAAAACAGGTGATACAAGAATTTGAACTAAAAACACAAAAAGTATGAACAGTAATTATTTTAAAATCGCGGTACTTCCCGGAGATGGCGTAGGCCCTGAAGTTACCAATGAGAGTGTGAAAATATTGAATACCATTGGAGGTTTGTTCAATTGTAATTTTGATTTTAAATACGGAATGATAGGCGCAGAAGCTATTTTTCAAACGGAAAATCCGTTGCCGGAAGATACGCTTGAACTCTGTAAAAACTCTGATGCTGTACTGTTTGGTGCCATCGGAGATCCTTCATTCGATAACAATCCTGATGCAAAAGTAAGACCTGAGCAAGGGCTTCTAAGACTTCGTAAAGAGTTAGGTCTTTTTGCGAATATCAGGCCTCTGAAAACCTATTCTTCATTGATTTCAAAAAGTCCATTAAAAAGAGAAATTATTGAAGGGACTGATATTCAAATCTACAGAGAATTGATCAGTGGAATTTATTTTGGTGAAAAATTTACGGAAGAAGACGGAGCTTATGCATACGATGTTTGCAGATATAGCAGAGAAGATATTATTCAGATTGCACATCTTGCCTTTCAAGATGCGCAGAAAAGAAGAAAAAAAGTAACCCTTATCGATAAAGCCAATGTCTTGGATACTTCCAGATTATGGAGAAGAGTGTGTAAGGAAATTGCGAAAGAATATCCTGATGTTACCTTAGATTTTATGTTCGTAGATAATGCAGCGATGCAGTTGATTCTAAATCCAAAACAGTTTGATGTTATTTTAACAGAGAATATGTTTGGAGATATTATTTCTGATGAAGCCAGTGTTATCGGAGGTTCAATAGGATTGTTGCCATCAGCTTCTATTGGAAATTCCAATGCTTTATTCGAACCGATTCACGGATCTTATCCTCAGGCAAAAGGAAAAGGAATTGCCAATCCTGTTGCTTCTATTTTAAGTGCGGCCATGATGTTGGATCATTTAAAATTAGAAGATGCAGCATATAAACTAAGAGAATCTGTAGAACATGCCATTGAAAATAAATATGTTACTGCGGATCTTAATTCTGAGCAATCTTATTCAACAAGTGAAGTAGGAGACTTTATCGTAGATTATATTAAATATTCTGAAAAAACATATTACAATTTCGAGAATGTTAAAATAGGAAAGTCCACGATCGTATAGTATACTATAAGTTTGATTTTATTTTTTTTTATAAAAGTCTGCCTCTTTCGAAGCAGACTTTTAATTTTTTATTGATCTGTATTGTCCGTTTTTCCGGATTTATTTTTAGAAGCTTTCTGAATGTCTTCTTTTTCAATATCCGGAGGACTGGTCTTTTTTGATGAAGCAGGGATATCAGGGAAATCCTGATTTTGCTTTTTCGACTCAGAAGAATTCGTAGATTCTTTCTTTTTGTTGTTCTCTTTTGAATTATTCATAGCTTTCATTTTTTAAAGTTTTACAATACCGAGTTGACTTGTTTTGTCTTATGCAGTATAGTTCAAAGCCTTTGCCAAAATGAAAATATGATAAAATTTCTATCATTAAATAACAGAATTAACCTCCGTTCTTTCCAGATTTATTGGTTGTAGAGTTGGGAACATTCTCTTTTTCGTTTTCTTTTGTCTTTTTCGATAACGAAGAAGTGTTTACATCCTGATCAGCTTGTACTTCTGAAGATTTACCTTTGTTGTTTTCTTTTGGATCCATGGTTTTTATTTTAGAGTCCTAAGGTACCAATTTTCCCGGTCTTATCTTCTATGGTGTAATTCAATGCTTTTGCCAGCACGAAGATATTATTCAGGTTTTCTATTAACTGCTGATGTCCTTCGTTTCTTAGCTTATTTTGATCAATAGAATTAATGGCTACATCTTTAGCCTTTTGAGTTACATTTTTAATGTCTTTTTCAGAGATTCTATTGAAAAAAGAATCATCCAGAGATTGTATTTCTACACTTGGCGTAATTCTTATATCAGCATTCGGCAGTTCTGTAATGATCAATTTTTTATTGATAGAATCTATCTCCATTTTCATTTTGTTTAAGTCGTAAGAAACTTGTGCATTGGTTTTCGTGTACGTAATGATGCTGTTGCTCGAAACCTCACTTCCGAACATCTCATAGCCCATTTTCGTTTTCTGCATGCTTGAAACATTTTGCTCTAAAACCACCATTTTATTCATCTTAGAGATTTGGTTGGTCAGGATGTAATAATCTGATTTCTCCGTTTTTCCTCCAAGGTTCAAACAAGATTTAAGGCTAAAAAACAGGACCAACATGATGAGAATTCCTGCTAAAAATGGGATAATAATTCTAATATTTTTCAAATCTATTTTTTAAATATTTCTTTGATCACAGATTGGTCGTCTTTATTTAAAATTTCAACCAAGTCTCTTTCTATATAACCTGTTGTAGGCATTTCTATTATCCTTCCAACTTCCTTGCCATATCTTTCAATAATAATAGTAGGAACTTTTTGAATGTTATATAAACCTTCCTCACCAGATGGCGATTCTTTCTTGCGGTTTACAGCAATAATCGTTAGTTTACCTTCAGGATATTTTGCAGCTTCTAAAACTTTCATCAATCTTGGAAAGTCTCTGTGGCTATCTTCACACCATGTTCCGATAAAAGCAGTGATATTGTAAGAACCTATTTTATCTTTTTTAAGCTCACTAACCGCTTTTTGATCAATCGCATACTCATCATGCTCTTTCACATACCAATCTGCGTAAGGAGCTTTTGTAAATTGCTGTTTGGTTTGAACACCTAAAAGCATTTTCCCATCTTTTGTAGACTCAACTTCGCGGTTCACCACTACTTTTTGAGCGCTGAACTGTTGGGTTGCCAAGACTAAGCAAGAAATGGTAACAACATTTGTGATTATTTTTTTCATATTATTTTTCGATAATGGTCTTAAGATCGGCAGGAGAATAATATTTGTTTTTCAACACTTTATGGTCTGCCTGTCTGTATACATTGAATTTTTCTCCAGATTTTTCATAGAAAGATTCTACTTCTTTTTCTTTATAGAACGCCACTGTTTCATTGGCTTGCTCTTCATTGTCACAAGCTTTAGACATGTTAGAACGCTGAACTTCGTTGAATAGCTCTACAAATTTATCTCCCAGTCCGAATTCCAGAACCGCACCACTTAAAACATATTGCAAGTCGCAAAGAGCATCTGCAATTTCTACGATATCATTATCTGCAATTGCTTGTTTTAACTCGTTTAATTCTTCTTGTAAAAGCTCAACTCTAAGGTTGCATCTTTCCGGAGAAGGGATTTGTGGGGTATCTAAAATAGGTGCTTTGAAAGTAGTATGGAATTCTGCTACTTGGTTCAGACTATCAATTTTTTCCATGAAATTTTAAATTTAGAGCAAATATAAAATTTTTAGAAGTTAGAAGCTAGAAATTAGAGATTAGTTTTTCAGGTTTTGTCATTGAATGAATGTGGAATTTATTGTTTTAGTTTTAAAATTGAGATGCTTTCAGTATAACAAAGCGAGTGGAAAAACATTGAAAACTAGATTTTAGCTAAAGCTGAATGAAGATTATCTTTGTTTTAAACTGGCAATTGGAGTGTTGAAATTTATTAGATTTAATTCATAATCAAAATTATTTATTACCTATTACTCATTACCGATAAAAAAAAGACTGCTCGTTTCCGAACAGCCTTTTATCTCAAAGTTTAAAATACTGAAGTTTGATTAGTTTTTAATGAATCTTTTTGAGATTTCACCGATCTGGATCATATAAGCACCTTTAATAAGACCGCTTACATTTACAGATCCTCTTTGAAGTTTTCCTGAGTTAATGAGTTTTCCACCCATATCGAAAATTTTATAATCTTCCGAAGTTGTATTAGAAACATTCAGAACATCTCTTACAGGATTTGGATATAATTTAATATCAGTCAATAAGTTTTTAGGGTCTGATAATACTCCTTTTCCTGAAGAAACGATGTTTAATGTATAGTCTTCAACTTGCCCGTAGGTGTATGATCCACAAGATGATGTTGGGATAGAGCTGTATTGCATCATTACTCTCATTCTTGTAGTTCCTACGGTTGCTGTTCCAGGAATCGTGATGCTTCCTGTAGCTGGAGTGGTGGTAGAACCTGCTTTAGACCAAGCTAATTCTCCGCTATCCGTAAAGTCGCCATCACCGTTGTAATCAATATATACTGCATACGCTTCGCTGTAGTTGGTTGAAGTCCAAACCGGTGTTACAGAAATAGCATAAGCACTTCCTCTTGTAACATTCGTAGAAATTGCGGTGAAGTTTTCATAACCCGCAGTTCCTGTGGAGGTGTTATTGATGGTTCCGAATTTTACATTTCCTATTCTCTCGTCAGCAGTATTTGTTGAAGTAGCTGAGCAATAAGAAACGGCACTTCCTGCAAGAGTTGTAACGCTCACAGAATTACTGGCAACCGAAATATTTCCTGCAGCGTCTTTTGCTTTAACCGTGAAATTATAATTCGTTGATGGTGTTAAACTTGTCACGGTATAAGAAGTTGAAGCTGTAGATCCAATCAATGAAGTTCCTTGGTATACGTCATAGCCTGTAACGCCTACAGCATCCGTTGCTCCGCTCCAAGACAAGTTTGTGCTTGTAGAAGTCGTTCCAGAAGCTGAAAGGGTAGCGGCAGTTGGAGCAGTTGTATCAATAATTCCTGAACCTGCATTTACAGTAATATTAGCATTGTTTACATCAAAGAAAATATGATTAGATCCTTTTACCATAATTCTTCCTGTAGTGGTAGCAGAATTTGGAATAGTTACCGCTTGTGTTCCATCGTTTGGAGTTCCTGCTAATAAGGTCGTCCAGGTATTTCCACTGTCTGTAGACCAAAGGATGTCTACATTGGCTGCGTTAACCCCGTTTGCGGTGGTTCCTGCCACATTCCAGGTTACGGTTTGAGAGCTTCCGCCTGTATATGCTATTGCTGAATTTTGAGAACTCACACTGAATGGTCCCGCTGTTCCGTTTACGGTAACAATGGCGTCATCAGAATTATTTCCGGCACCTCCGGCTCTGTTATCACGAACGGTAAATCTGAAATTCAGCGTTCTGGCGACATTAGACAAAGCTTCAACTGTAATTTCTGACCCAGCTGTTGTGGTGGCTCCTGTTAAAACGGAAGCCATTCTTGGAAAGTATCTTACTGGCGAAGCAGTTGGCGTCCAAGATCTGAAATTAGGACCTGTTGCTTTTGTAGCACTTGCAGCTGAGCTTGCTCCTGTCTGAGAAGAAGAGGCGCTATCCATTTGCTCCCAAATATAAGTTAGAGAATCTCCATTGGCATCAGTTCCTGTTCCGGTTAATACAAATGGAGTTCCTTTAGGGATGGTATAATCTAAACCTGCGTTAGCGGTTGGAATTGAATTTCCTGTTGATGTGCTTACCGGACAAGTTTTAGCTTTAATATTATTGGTGATTTGCTGAATGCTTACCGCATGAAAAAACGAATCTGAATGAGGCTGGACATCCTGAGCTGTAATTCCTGCATATCCCATGATCGTTGATCCTGAACCAGGTTCTACATTCACGCCAGTTCCTTCATTGGTATGAGAGAACGTGTGGTTTCCTCCGAATTGATGACCCATTTCATGAGCTACATAATCGATATCGAAATTATCTCCTGACGGAATAGCATCTGCCGGAGAAGTATATCCGCTACCTTTTGAGCCGTTGGTGCAAACGCAACCGATACAGCCCGCATTTCCTCCGCCTCCGGAAGCTCCAAATAAGTGGCCAATGTCATAATTCGCTTCTCCAATAACTGAAGTTAAAGTAGATTGAAGTTGAGAATTCCAGCTGCTCATTCCTGAAGCTGCCGCGTAAGGATCTGTAGAAGCATTGGTATAAATTACCGCATCATTATTAGCGATAAGCACCATTCTGGCTGCAAAATCTTTTTCAAAAACTCCGTTTACACGAGTCATGGTGTTGTTCATTGCGGCTAAAGCATTGGCTTTTGTTCCTCCGAAATAAGCAGTATATTCTCCTGTGCTTGAAAGTGCGAGTCTGAAGGTTCTTAGTTTGGCATCATCAGCGTTGGGTCTTGCTGCGAGGCTATTTGTATTGGCAACACCTTTTTGAGCAACATCAATTACGGAGCACTCAAATTTATTAAGATCATCTTTTTTATCTGATTTTTTGTAAACCACATACGTAGAAAGATCTTTAGTATAAGGTTCAATGAAAACGGCCGATTTATCGCCATAAATTTCCATTGAAGATAATCCTAGTTGGGAAATACTAAAGTAAACGGTAGAATTTGGATCGTCAAGACCTTCACCAACATAAGATTTGATGTCAGGATACTTTGCAGCCAATTGGGGATCGAAGTTTGAATTTTCTTTTACTTTAAAATTTTCCATTTTCCCTTCTGAGTTCGGGAAAGAAATAATGATCATGGATTTTTCACCCACAGCCAGTCTTTTGGGAGCTTTAGCCAATATGCTTTTCAGTCCGTTGATATCAAGGCTGAAAACCTTCGGATTGGTAACAAAATTTTTGTTTTCGAAGACTTCTGAATTTGTTTTTCTTGAGCCTTCAGACCAAAGACGATCTGTCTGAGCGAAAGAAATGCCCGTGATGAGAAGCATTCCGATCATTGATAATTGTTTTTTCATATAAATATTATTTTGATTGTGGAATATCAAAGCTAATAAATTTTTAATCACGAAAAACAAAATTATTTAAGAAGATTTATGATAATATATTCAAATTATTATGCAATACATTGAGTGTAATTTAATACAGAATGTTTTTAAAAATAAAATAGCACACGCAAAACACGTGTGCTATTCAATTATGATCATATAATTCTAATTTTTACATTTTATCATCGAAAACAAATCCGTGATATTTTGTATTCATATAAAATTATTTTGTAATATCTCTACCAATAACTAGTCTTTGGATCTCAGAAGTTCCTTCTCCAATAGTACATAATTTAGAGTCTCTGTAATATTTTTCAGCAGGGAAGTCTTTAGTATATCCGTAACCACCAAAGATCTGAACTGCATTGTTAGCAATTCTTACACAAGCTTCAGAAGCGTATAATTTTGCCATAGCTCCTTCTCTTGTCATTTTTTGCTTAGCATTTTTCAATGTTGAAGCTCTTTGGATCAATAATTCAGATGCATCGATCTCTGTAGCCATATCAGCCAACATAAAGTTGATTGCCTGGAATTCAGAAATTGATTTCCCGAACTGATGTCTTTCTTTAGCATATTTTAAAGCAGCTTTGTAAGCTCCTCTTGCAGTACCTAAACTTAAGGCAGCGATAGAAATTCTACCTCCGTCAAGAATTTTCATTGCTTGTTTGAAACCTTCTCCAACTTCTCCTAAACGGTGAGAATCTGGAACTCTAACGTTGTCGAAAATCAATTCTGCCGTTTCAGAAGCACGCATTCCTAATTTGTTCTCTTTTTTACCAGAAGAAAAACCAGTCATTCCTTTTTCTAATACGAAAGCGGTAGAGTTGTTTTTAGCACCAATTTCTCCAGTTCTTGTCATTACAACAGCAATATCACCAGAGATTGCGTGGGTAATAAAGTTTTTAGCACCGCTGATGATCCAGTCATCTCCATCTCTTACGGCAGTGGTAGACATTCCTCCAGAATCTGAACCTGTGTTGTGTTCTGTTAGTCCCCAAGCTCCGATTACTTTACCAGAAGCCAATTGAGGAAGCCATTTGTGTCTTTGCTCTTCGTTTCCAAACTCATAAATATGGTTGGTACAAAGAGAGTTGTGTGCTGCTACAGAAAGCCCGATAGATGGATCTACCTGAGAGATCTCATCCAGGATCGTAACATATTCGTGATAACCAAGACCAGAACCTCCATACTGTTCAGGAATAACAATCCCCATGAAACCCATCTCTCCTAATTGATGAAATAAATCTTTTGGAAAAGTTTGGCTTTCATCCCATTCCATAATATTCGGTCTGATATTTTTTTCAGCAAATTCTCTTGCCGTTTCAGCTATCATTTTAATGTTGTCCATTGTTTCTGTATTCATAAAGGTAAAATAGTTAGTGCCCAAAGATACTTAAATTGTTGGTATACGAAAAAAAATTATTTTTAACATGTTATTTAATTGACAAAGTTTTAATTATCAATTTTTTATATTTCAACATTTAATGATTTCTTAATGAAAAATTAAAAATTGTAAGGGGTTTAATTTACTATTTTAGCCTCCCAATTTTAAAGCATGAAAAAACTTCTCCTTCCTATCATTTTATTTTCGTCTTATATTTCTGCACAGGCTCCAGCAGGATATTACAACGGAACAACAGGGCTTACGGGTTATGCTCTGAAGTCCAAAATTCACGATATCATTTCTGAAAGGAATATCAACTGGAATTATGATAACCTGCAAGCGCTATATAATCAGACAGATTTGGATATATATTATGATCATGATGCAAGCAATACGACACTATTATTAGATATGTATTCTGAAATACCTTCTGGGCCGGATGCTTACGAATATACAACCGCTCAGATCATTTCTGGCGCCGGAGCTGAAGGGTTGGGGTACAATAGGGAACATGCGGTTCCACAAAGTACATTTAACAGCAATTACCCAATGTATTCTGATCTGCATTTTGTGATTCCTACGGATGCAAGGATCAATCAGTTGCGAAATAATTACCCTTATGGAATTGGTAATTCTACAGTACATTACACTTTTTCAAACTCCTCTAAAATTGCTAATAGCGCTATTCCTAATTATGCGTACACCAACAGAGTGTATGAACCGATTAATGAATTTAAAGGGGATATTGCGAGAATGCTTTTGTATTTTGTGGCACGATATGAAGATAAATTGCCGTCATTTAATTATTTCACTAATATTAATCCGGCCATAGACAGATCTCCTTTGGACGGGACGGCGGAAAGGGCATTTGATCCGGAATATATCGCAATGCTTATTCAGTGGCATAACCAGGATGCAGTTTCTCAACGGGAGATTGACCGAAATAATGCAATATATAGTATTCAAAATAATAGAAATCCGTTTATTGATAATCCGCAATGGGTAAATGCAATCTGGGGACAGTCGCCAGATGCTGTAGCGCCTCAAGCGCCTTCTAATCTTACGGTTTCCCAGACCGGGGCATATTTTGCTAATTTAAGTTGGTCAGCAAGTTCAAGTTCTGATGTTATTGGATATAATATCTATCAAAACGGGACTTTTTTGAAATCAACAAAATCAACAACGATAAGTATTGACCATCTCACACCCTCTACTACTTATAATTATACGGTAAAAGCCTATGATAATGGCTATTTGAATTCTCCGGACAGTAATGTTGCTAGTGCAAGTACCTTAAATTCAGATAGCTTTGCTAAAGATTTAATAATTAGCAAATATTTAGAAGGGACTGCAGACAATAAAGCCATAGAAATTACTAATAGAACAGGACATCCGGTGAATTTAAGTGATTACAGATTGTCTATTCAGGCATATGGGAACAATAATTACTATTTTCCAGCGCCCTTTGAAATGGAAGGGGTTATTCAAAACAACGAAAGTTTTGTTATTGTAAATCCGAATTCAAATTTTAGTTGTTTTACAATCAGTCAGGCGAAATTTGCAACGGCAGCTCCTCAAATGGCTTTTGATGGAAGTAGGTATTTGGAACTGAGATACAAATCGGCCACGGTGGATGCAATTGGCGTTAAGAACCAATCTAATTCTTCTACACTTGCCAATGTTTCTCTTTATAGAAAAAATACTGTCAACCAACCTAATCTAACATTTACTATCAACGAGTGGGATTCTTATCCGTCTGATTACTGTCAAAATATTGGTGGAACGTTATCAACAATTGATCCTGTTGCTTCAAACAAAGAGTTTAAAATATATCCTAATCCTGTTAACGAAAATCTTTTTGTAGATGGGAATGAAATAGAAAATATTAAAACAGCACAGATCATAGATTTCTCTGGGAAGTTAATTTATACGGAGAAAGCTCCTTTTAAAAATAAGAAAAATATTTCTGTACAAAACTTGCCATTGGGAATGTATTTATTAAATCTTGACGGAAAAATATATCAGTTTATCAAGAGGTAAATTGAGACTAAGATATAATTAAACCTAATTTTTGGTTTCATAATTTCATGATAATCTTTGTAAAACCTTGTATGCAAAGCTTAATTGATATAAGCAGATTCACTAATAATCATTATCTATAAGTGTTTCTGCTTATATTTTTTATTTATAAGTAATTATGCTTATATTTGCAAAATGATAGCGGTCCTTACGGGTGATATTATAAATTCGCAACACGCAGACACAGAAGTTTGGATTACCAAGCTAAAGAATCTTCTGGAACATTGGGGAAGCTCTTCCCTTGTATGGGAAATCTACAGAGGAGACGAGTTTCAGTTTAAATGCAACATTGATGATGCATTTTGGCGTTTTCTAGCCATAAAATCTCTTATAAAAAGTCAGGAAAATTTAGATGTAAGAATTGCCATAGGAATTGGTGAAGAAAATTTTTCATCCGAAAAAATCACCGAATCCAACGGAACAGCATATGTGAATTCCGGAAGATTATTAAATGATTTAAAAAGTGATGGGCACACCGTTGCCATTAAAACTTCCAACGACAATGTAGACAGAGATCTTAACATCCTTTTGAAATGGTCTTCCAAAGACTTTGACAACTGGACGATGGCGACTTCAGAAATCATTCACGAAATGATCATGAACCAAGACATTACCCAGGAAGATCTGGCAAAGAAATTCGCGATTTCACAATCGTCAATAAGCCAGCGACTGAAACGTGCAAACTACGAGCTTATCGTAGAGACCAATCAATATTTTAGAAAGAAAATCTCAGAATTGTAAAACATGATCTTTACTAAACTCATATTGGCACATTTACTTGGAGACTTTATTCTCCAGCCAAATTCATGGGTTTTTGATAAAGAAAGCAAAAAACTGAAGAGCAAGTATTTGTATCTTCATATTCTGATTCATACTATTTTAAGTTTTATTTTCCTTTGGGACCTGCAGCTTTGGTGGGTAGCGGTTTTAGTGGGTGTTTCTCATTTTATGATTGATGCTGCTAAGTTGAGTTTCCAAACGATTAAGAATAAAAAGAACTGGTTTTTTATGGATCAACTTCTTCATGTTTTAGTTATTGCAGGAGTATCTTTTTATTTTAATGAATTTAATTTTGAATATTTAAAAGACCAAAATACTTTAAAAATAGCAATGGCAGCTTTGTTTTTAACAACACCTGCTTCTATTTTTATTAAAATATTATTGTCTTCATGGACGCCCGTTCCAGAGACAACAAATAATATACAAACCGAATCTTTATCAAGTGCCGGAAAATATATTGGGATTTTAGAACGTTTACTGGTTTTCACTTTTATTATGGTGAATCATTGGGAAGGCGTAGGTTTTATGGTGGCTGCAAAATCTGTTTTCAGATTCAGCGATTTGGCACAGGCTAAACAAAGAAAATTAACAGAGTATGTATTAATAGGTACATTACTGAGCTTTGGAATGGCAGTTTTAACAGGAATTTTAATTAAGTAAAATAAATATAAATCTAACTAACAAGACATTTAGAAAATGGAAAAGAAAGAAATGTTGTACGAGGGTAAAGCAAAACAAGTATTTGCTACCGATAATCCAGATCAAGTAGTAGTGCGTTTCAAAGACGATGCTACAGCATTTAACGCTCAAAAAAGAGGGTCTGTGGATTTGAAAGGTGAAATGAACAATGCCATCACAACTTTGATTTTTGAATATTTAAATGAAAAAGGGATCAAAACTCATTTCATTAAGCAATTGGACGAAAGAGAACAATTGGTAACAAAAGTATCTATCATTCCTTTGGAAATGGTTGTAAGAAACTATTCTGCAGGAAGTATGGCTCAAAGATTAGGGGTTGAAGAAGGAATTAAATCTCCGGTTACCATCTTTGATATTTGCTACAAAAAAGACGAATTGGGAGATCCGCTTATCAACGATCACCATGCAGTTTTCTTAGGAGCAGCTACGTATGAAGAGCTTGCGGTAATGTATAAATTAACTTCTGAGATCAACGAAATCTTGATCGATTTATTCGATAAAATGAATATCATCTTGGTTGATTTCAAAATTGAATTAGGAAAAACTTCAGACGGTGAGATCATCTTGGCTGACGAAATTTCTCCTGATACTTGTAGACTTTGGGACAAGGATACAATGAAGAAATTAGATAAAGACAGATTCAGAAGAGATCTTGGAGAAGTAACTGAAGCTTACGTTGAGATCTATAACAGATTGAAAACGTTACTTAACAAGTAAGATTTCTGATGCTGGGTTTCTGGCATTTAAAAATGATTTGTTATTCAACAAAATTAAATTAGAAGTCGGTTTTTAGTCTTATCTCTAATCACTGACTTCTGCTATCTATAATAGAAAAAATAGAAATGAAAAGTTTAGACATTCATAAAAGTGAATATTTAAAACAGTTTGAAAATCAAACCTACGGAAGGAATCTTTTCAGAACACAGGAAGAAGAAAGGCTGGATGCTCCCAATGAGGAGTGTGGGATCTTCGGAATGTATTCTGATAATGATTTAGATACGTTTTCTCTTTCACAATTCGGGCTTTTTGCTTTACAGCACAGAGGTCAGGAAGCTTGCGGTATTTCTGTTCTTAAAGACGGAAAAATCACCAATATGAAAGATGAAGGTTTGGTTTTGGATGTTTATAAAGAGATCCAAGATCCTGAAGCTTTTATGGGAAATTCTGCAATCGGGCACACTCGTTACACGACGGCAGGAGACAAAAAGAAATATAATTTTCAACCATTTTTCGCGAAAAACGAATATGACCAGATTATACTTTCTATCGCTCACAACGGTAACTTAACCAATGCGAGAGAATTAAAAACAGAATTGGAAGCTGAAGGCGTTGTTTTCAGAGCAACTTCGGATTCTGAGGTTATTTTAAGATTAATTCAAAAAAATCTTGATCTAGGACTTCGTGGCGCTATTAAAGCAACCATGGAAAAAATAGAAGGTGCGTATTCGGTTGTAGGGATGACGAGAAATAAATTCTTTGCATTCAGAGATTTCAACGGAATCAGACCTTTAGTGTTAGGTGCAGTGAACGAAAACACCTATGTTGTGGCTTCGGAATCTGTTGCTTTAGATGCGGTAGGCGCTCAATATGTTCGTGACATTTTACCGGGAGAAATCATTTATACAAATGAGAACGAACCTGGGAAATTGAACTCTTACATGGTAAATGAAGAGAGAGGAAAGCAGAGAATCTGTTCTTTTGAATATATTTATTTTGCAAGACCTGACTCTACTTTAGAGAATATCAATGTTTATGAGATCAGAGAGAAATCTGGTGAAAAAATTTGGGAGCAGGCTCCTGTAGAAGCCGATATCGTAATTGGAGTTCCTGATTCTGGAGTTCCTGCTGCGATTGGTTTCTCTAAAGCTTCAGGAATACCTTTCCGCCCGGTTTTAATTAAAAACAGATATATCGGAAGAAGTTTCATCGTACCCACTCAGGAAATGAGAGAAAGGGTAGTGAACCTGAAATTGAACCCTATTATTTCTGAGATCAAAGACAAAAGAGTAGTGATCATTGATGATTCTATCGTTCGTGGAACTACATCTAAAAGATTGGTTAAAATTCTAAAAGATGCAGGAGTAAAAGAAATTCACTTCAGAAGTGTTTCTCCACCTATTATAGCGCCTTGTTATTTAGGAATTGATACACCCTCAAAAGATGATTTGATCTCTGCTAACATGACTACTGAGGAATTGAGAGACTACTTAGGAGTAGATTCTTTAGAATTTTTAAGTACAGATAGCCTTAAAGAAATTTTAGGTTCTTCTAATCATTGTTTTGGATGTTTTACAGAAGAATATCCTGTAGCCAAAGGAGAAGAAATAGAATTATTTAATTAAGCTTATTTATTAAATAAAAATGAAAAGGCCAGACTTAGTTTAAGTCTGGCCTTTTCTATTGATATTAAAATTTGTTACTAAAATTTGTAGTTCAATCCTAATTGAAACACTCTGTTTGTAAGAGCATCATCTCCTTTAGGAGAATTTGTTTCAATATTTGTTAAACTGTTTACGTATCTCGCGTTGATTCCTAAGTTATGAGTGATATCATATCCTACACCAAGACCTAAACCTACGTTAAATTTCTTGATATCGTCTTTGTCAATAGTTTCAGATACAGATGTAGTTGTAGTGCTTGTAACTCCTGCTGTAGTAGATTCAACTCTGCTTTCTCCTTTATTTTTACCATTAATAAAATAACTGAATTCAGGACCTGCTTCTATATAAAAGTTTTTAGTAGGTCTCATCTGAAGCATTAATGGTACTGAAACATAATTCAAAGTAGTTGAATAGTCATTTTTTGTTTTAACAGTAGTTGAACCATTAGTTACATCAGTAGATGATAATACACTTTTTGATCCTAATTGGTTATATAAAACCTCTGGTTGAAGGCTTAGTTTTTGAGAAAGTGGAATGTTAACAAATACCCCAGCATGAAATCCTAATTTTTGATTATTAAGACTTACATCTTGATCGTTAAAAGAAGCAGCATTCCCACCCCCTTTAATACCAAATCTAATTGGGTCTTTTTGATTATTCACAGTAGTTACTGTAGGAGTAGTTTTTGTTTCTTGAGCAAATGCTAATGAACCTGCAGCTACTGCTAGTCCTAGAAATAACTTTTTCATAATTGTTTATTTTTAATTTTACTTTTCTATTTTCTTGTCTGGTTTTTCAATCAGATGTGGAGTAATTTGCAAATTGCTTGCCAAAATTGAAAATTTATACGTTTAACCAGTAATGGATAGGGTATTTTAAAAAATAAAGAATGTGAACTAAATCTTAATTTTATGTAAATAAATTAAATATTTTCAATTTAAAATACTTTTTGTGCTAACAGATTCATTAAATCACTATTATATGTATTATATTAATTTTTCTTATTTAATTTGTTTTTTTAAGAAAAAAATATAATTTAACATAAAAGCTGAATCTTAATTGCTTCAGAATTTTGGTGTAAAATGAATTTTTACTCTTCGAATAGAGAGTCTACATTCTGGTAGAAATAGTTGGCTTCCTGGAATAGGTTGGTAATTTTCATTAAAACTAAAAGTATTACGAAAAATAAAAAGCCAAGATTACATCCATAATCCCGGCTTTTCCTATTGAATATAAAAATGTATTCCTTAAACTTATTATCATTATTTCTTTACTTTCAATATATTCCTGAGTAAAAAATGTGAAAAGGTCAGACTTTATGATGAAGCCCGACCTTTTCTGTATTGAAATCAAAATCTGTTCTTAAAATTTATAAGCAAGACCTACCTGGAATACATTGTTTTTTCCTTCAGGCTGATCTCCTCCAACTTTTTTACCTATATCTGTTACCCCTGCAACATATCTTGCATTAATACCAATGTTAGGAGTAAAGAAATATCCTGCTCCAATCCCAATTCCAAAATCAAAACCTTTGATATAATCATTAGCTTTTACGGATACAGATTGGTATTTGAATTTAGAATCTATTAAGAAACTGAATTGTGGTCCTGCTTCAAGATAGAAATTAGGCGTAGCATTATATTGGAACATTACCGGAACCGAAATGTAACTTAAATTTACTTTAAGATCCTCGAATCCGTCTGCTTTTGCGCCAACACCATTATATAAAACCTCTGGTTGAAGACTGAAATTTGATGCTATTGGAGCGTTCAAAAATAATCCTCCATAGAATCCTACTTTAGCTTTTGAATCACCTCCGGAAATTGTAGACACATTTAACCCTGCTTTCACCCCATATTTAAGTGGAGTAGAAGATTGAGTTTTCTCTTGCGCCCATACTAATGAACTTGTAGCAATTGCTAATCCTAAAAATATTTTTTTCATAGTTAATGTAATTAATTTTTATTATTTATATTTTTGATTTTCAAATTTTTATATACAAAATTCTTGCCAAAAAGTATTAATTCGTTTAAGAATCAATAATAAAAGAATGCTTTATAGCCATAGCTATTAAAATATTTTTATTGAAAATCTGCAATTTACTATAAATTATAAACCAAAATAAGTCAGACCTTACGATCTGACTTAGTCTATTAAAATTTGTTTTTTTAAATATATGTAGGCTTATTTGAATTTATAAGCTACACCAACTTGGAATGCATTATTTCTAATTGCATCTCCTGTGTTGTGTTTGTATACATCTGTAATACCTGCAGTAAATCTAGCAGTTACGCCAAAATTCTGAGTGAAATAATATCCTGCTCCAATCCCAATTCCGAAGTTGAAAGTATTGTGAAGATCTTTAACAATCTTATCTGAGATCGTTGTTGTTTCTGTAACAGTTGTATTTCCTGAGTTTCTAGTGGTAGTAATATCTCCTTTGTTTTTTCCTCCTAAAAGAAAACCAAATTCTGGTCCTGCTTCTACATAAAGTTGAGGAAGGATATTATATTGTACCATTACAGGGATAGAAAGATAGTTCAGGCTTTTTTTGTAATCAGCTACTCTTCTGTATCTATCAGCATTAATGTAATAATCTTCTCTTTCTTCAGTTTTTGACCCTAATTGGTTAAAAAGAAGTTCAGGCTGAACGCTGAATTTCTGTGCAACCGGAATATTAACAAACACTCCTGCATTAAAACCTGGTTTCAATTTCTGATCGTTATCATACTGATCAGCTTTGCTAAGGGTAGAAGCGTTGAATCCCGCTTTAACTCCAAAAGTAATAGGAGATGAAGATTTAGTTTTTTCTTGTGCATTCACCAAAAGGCTTCCTGCAAATGCTAATCCTAAAATTAGTTTTTTCATGATTTTAAAGTTTAAACTTATTCCCCCACAGCGCAGCAAAATCCCCGCCAAAAGGAGAAAAATGATAAAAATCATGTTTAAATCAAAAAGTCAGACCTTACGATCTGACTCTTATCTATTAAAATTTGTTTTCTAAATGTTTAGGCTTATTTAAATTTATAAGCTAATCCTACTTGGAATACGTTGTTTCTTACAGCGTCCCCATTATTGTTTTTGAAGATATCAGTTACACCAGCTGTATATCTTGCCGTAATACCTAAATTATCTGTGAAGTAATATCCTGCACCAATACCGATACCAAAGTTAAATGTTTGGAAATCATCTTTGTTTAGTGTTCTAGTAGATGAAGTATCAGTATTTCCGTTTGTAGAAGTTTTGAACTTATCTTTTGCGCTTACCAAGAAACCAAACTCAGGACCAGCCTCTAAATAAAGGTTTGGAAGAGCATTATACTGGAACATTACCGGTACTGCAATATATCCTAGATTTGTAGAATAATCTGCTTTATAATCATTTCCAAAAGCAGTATATTTTCTTGTAGATTTTGCTCCTAGATCATTATAAATAACCTCTGGTTGAATACTGAAAGAACTTGCAATCGGAATGTTAGCAAAAACACCTGCGTTAAAACCAATTTTTGATTTTGTATCGTCTAATCCTTCATTTTTAGATAAAGAAGAAACGTTCATCCCACCTTTAACACCAAATGTAACTGGGTTTGAAGATGAAGCTGTAGTCGTAGTTGTTTGTGCGAATGCTAGTGAACTTGCAGTTACTGCTAATCCTAAAATTAACTTTTTCATAACTTTAATTTTTTTTAATATTTACTATTCTTAATTTTAAATTTTACTACTGTCAATTTTCGTTGACGCAGAGTATCTTTCAAATTGCTTGCCAAAAACTAAAACATGATTAAAATCAGGTTGTATTTTTATTAAAAAACCAACTAATTTGAATTTAAATGTCTGAAATTCAACTAAGTAGAAACTTAAATAAACATTTGTTTAGAAAGGTAAATATTGATAAAATTTTATAAAATGGAGTTAAATAGTATCTAATGTTCTGTAAAAATGTAAAGATTCCACGATGTTTTTTTGATCACATTGATGATCGAAGGTGCAAGAACCTATTCCTGATAGGAGAGAGAAATTAATTTTACTGTCAATATTCTTCTTATCATTTAATAGGAGTGCAAAAATATCTTCATCTTTAAAATCGCTGATATCTAAGTAAGGATAATATCTTTGAACGTTTTCAATAATAATTTTTGAATCTTCTTCAGAAATCAAACCTTCAAGATAGGAGAGATGTGCCTCAGAGATCATTCCCATTGCTACGGCTTCTCCATGTAAAATAGGATTTCCCTGTTCCAGACATAGGCTTTCTATAGCGTGGCCTATTGTATGAGCAAAGTTCAGTGTTTTTCTGATATTTTTTTCGTGAAAGTCTTTTTCTACAACATCCTGTTTAATATCCATAGAAGTTTGAATATGCGGAATAATCCCTTCTATATCTAGTTTATGAATCTGGATGAGGTTTTCCCAATGTAGTTTATCAGCAATCAATCCGTGCTTTAGCATTTCGGCAAAACCACTTCTTAATTGTTTAAAAGGAAGGGTTTCTAAAAATTTAGGATATACAAAGATCTGCTCCGGGAACGTGAAAGTTCCTACCATATTTTTATAATGCATCAGGTCAATTCCTGTTTTTCCACCAATGGAAGCATCACACATAGATAATAAAGTTGTCGGAATATTAATGAACTGAATTCCTCTTTTATACGTAGAAGCTACAAATCCACCCATATCGGTAATCACACCGCCACCAAGATTAATAACAAGTGCTTTTCGGTCTGCTTGCATTTCTGTTAAAATTTCCCACAGCTGATTTGCCGTCTGGATATTTTTCATTTCTTCACCCGCTTCAATCTCCAAAATTTCAAACCCCAGATCGGTTTCCATATTCCCTAAAAGTATAGGGAGGCAATACTCATGCGTATTTTCATCAACTAAAATAAAGATTTTGCTGAATGATTTTTCGTGTAAGAAGTAGTTAAGTTGAGAAAAATTATCGTTTAATATTGTTATCATTTTCAGAATTTCTATAATGTTAATAGTGAAACTATATTGCAAAGTTATGATTCTTAATTTTTAACTCGTAACTAAATTACTATCTTTGCAAAAATATTTAGAATGAGCAGAGACAATAATAATTCAGGAAAACCTAAAAGACCGAGAGTTTCAACAAGAAATTCCGGAAGTTCTCGCGCTCCTAAATCTGGAAATTCTTCAGAATCAAAACCTTTCAAAAAACCTTTTTCTAAAAGCGGTGATAAGAGTTTTGGCCAAAAAGATAGAAATGAAAATGGCAATTCAAAATTTGAGAAAAAGCCTTTCAGCAAAAGTGATAGAGATACCGACTCTAGATCTTTTAAAAAACCTGATTCTAGGAGAGGTGAAACAAATTTTGAGAGCCGTGACCGTGATGAAGATCATGGTTCAAAACCTGGTAGAGAACCTTATATCACTTCACAAAACGAAGGTAGAGAAAGAAAAACATACGCTGGAAAATCAGTTTCACAAAGAGGTGGGGTAAGAGATTTTGATCCTAAAGATAACAAAAGAGATAAATACGAAAGAGGTAGCTTAAAATATGGTAGAAGACCTTCTACCGGAAGCGACAGAGATGAAGACAGAGCTAAATCTTTTGTACAGAAAAGAAGATTAAACAAGATAGAAAAGGATGTTCATAAAGATACCATTCGTCTTAATAAATACATTGCCAATTCAGGAATTTGCAGCAGAAGAGAAGCTGACGAATTAATTACTCAAGGTTTAGTAGAAGTAAACGGAAAAGTAGTAACTGAAATGGGTTATCAGGTTGAAAAGACTGATAAAGTAATTTTTGACGGACAAAATATCACTCCGGAAAAACCTGTTTATGTACTTTTAAATAAACCTAAAGGGTATATCTCTACGACAAAAGATGACAAGGCAAGAAAAACAGTAATGGATCTTGTGGCGAATGCTTCTCCGTACCGTGTTTTCCCTGTTGGAAGATTAGACCGTTCTACAACGGGTGTTATTCTTTTAACAAATGACGGGCACATGACGAAGAAATTAACGCACCCATCTTTTGATGCGAAAAAAATCTATCACGTAACGTTGGATAAAAAACTAACCAATGAAGACTTGAAACTTATTGTTGAAGGTATTCGTTTGGATGAAGGTATTGCTACAGTAGATCAAATCTCATTTATCGAAGGTAAACCAAGAAACGAAATCGGAATTGAAATTCACATCGGATGGAACCGTGTGATCAGAAGAATTTTCCAACGATTAGGATATGAAGTAGAAGCTCTGGATAGAGTAATGTTTGCAGGATTAACGAAGAAAAATATCAAAAGAGGACACTGGAGAATTCTTACAGATTTGGAAGTGAATACTTTGAAAATGCTTTAATTTAAAAAGTAATTTTTAAATTTTAAAAAAATATAAAGACGTTGAAAATTAATTCAACGTCTTTTGTTTTTATATGAGAACCTAAATTGGAAACTTTTTATTTATTTAAGAACTGAGGAACTTTCCTCTGAGGATTTGTCTGTTCAAAAGTATAAGCCATTGTAATGAGCTTGCCTTCTTGCCATTTTTCTGCAAAAAACAATATTCCAACAGGCAATCCATCGATAGATCCCATTGGTAAAGTAATACTGGGATATCCTGCGATGGCAGCAGCTTCCCAGCCTCCAAAAATATCTTCTCTGTCTCCGTTTTTCAAATCGGTTTTCCAAGCTTCTACGGTTGTTGGAGAGATGATAGCATCAAGAGTATATTTTTTCATGACAAGATTAATTCCTTTTTCACGACTGCCTTCTTGGGCAATTTTCACTGCTTTTGCATAGTTTTCATCTTTCGTTCCTTTACTTTTGGCGGAAAGTTCTAAAAATTCTTGTCCAAAATAGTGTAACTCTTCTTTGTTGTTTTTATTAAAAGCAATCAGCTCATCTATGTTTTTTATCACCGCATTTTTACCTAAAGACGCAAAGTAATTATTTAAGCCATCTTTATATTCATCAATCATCAATTCTAAAGATTTTTCCTGAACCTCCGGAGAAAGAAGATCTTTATCTATTTCAACAATAATTGCTCCTTGGTTTTCTAAAAACTTTAAGGTTTGGATAAATAGTTGATCTACTTTTTTACTACTGCCATGGGTCATGCTTTTTAAATATCCCAGCCTTTTACCTTTTAATCCGTTTAAAGTCAGAAATTGGGTGTAGTCTTTTTGATTAAATTGATCAGATCCCATTGTTTCACGATCTGCTTTGTCTTCGCCTACCATAGTACCCAGACTTATAGCAATATCTTTTACGGTTCTTGCCATTGGTCCCGCTGTATCCTGTGAACTTGAAATAGGGATGATTCCTTGTCTGGAAATTAATCCTACGGTAGGTTTTAGTCCAACAATTCCGTTGAGACTGGATGGACAAGTAATAGAACCATTAGTTTCTGTACCCATAGCGATTATACCTAGATTGGCAGAAATAGCAGCTCCTGAGCCGGCGCTGGAACCACAAGTGTTTCTATCTAAAATGTAGGGATTTTTTGTAAGGCCTCCCAAACCGCTCCAGCCACTTGTAGATTTCATTCCACGAAAGTTGGCCCATTCACTGAGATTGGTTTTTCCAATAATGACAGCACCGGCTTCTCTTAATTTTTTTACCAAATAGCTGTCTTGTAAAGGGAATGAGTTTTTCAGAGCCAAAGATCCTGCCGTATTGGGCATTTTATCGTGGGTATCAATATTGTCTTTTAATAAAATAGGAATACCAAACAACGGCTTGTTTTTAAGCTTTGCATCCAGATGATCTAGCGAGTCTGCAATTTTTATCGCATCCGGATTGATGGTAATAATAGAATTTAGCTTCACTCCGTTTTTATCAACATCATTAATCCTTTGCAAATAGGCCTGAACGACTTCTTTTACAGAGGCTTTATTGTTTTTATAGAGGTGCTGAATTTTTTCAATATCGTATTCCAAATATTTAAATTGATGAGCAGATGTATTTTGTGCTTTTCCTGAAAATGTAAAGAGAAATACAGTAAATAGGATACTTTTTTTCATAAAAGTGTTTTTTCAAATATAGATAAAATTAATTATTTGGGTCACTCCTGTTGATTCTTACAAAGTATTGCTAAATAAAAAACGCAACAAATATTTGCTGCGTTTGTATGTTATGTATTGATTAAAAGATTATCCTAAGACTGTTACTCCTTTTTGAATCATATCATAAATTGCGTCTTTGCCGTTATCCGGTTTTACGTTTACCGCACGGGTTCCATTGAAATGAAGGCAAGTTACATATCCGTTGGCTACTGCATCTGTACAAGTGAATTTCACGCAATAATCCATTGCTAACCCTACAATTTCCAATAACTGAATTTCGTGATATTTTAAGAAATCATCCAATCCTGTTTTCATAAAGTGGTTGTTATCCTGAAAACCGCTATACGCATCAATTTCAGTGTTTTTTCCTTTTTGAATAACATGAGTTACTTTGTCTCTGTTAAGGTCTTTATGAAATTCTGCTCCAAAAGTTCCCTGAACACAATGGTCCGGCCACATAAACTGAGGTACCCCATTTAAAATAATACTTTCCCCAACCTGTCTTCCGTTGTTGCTTGCAAAGCTTTTATGATTCGCAGGATGCCAGTCCTGAGTTAGAATAATTTGATCATACGCATTTTCTTCCATCAGAAGATTGATGTAAGGAATTACTTCATTAGCTCCAGGAACTGCTAAAGCACCTCCTTCACAAAAATCATTCTGTACATCTACTATTATTAACGCTTTTTTCATATTTAGATTCTCGAATTATAGATAAATTTATAAAAAATAGTATTCAAATATTTGTCCAAAATATAATTATCGGACAAAACGGCATTTAGATTAATAATTTTTGACTGAGATTTTATTTAAAAAAGGTTTTAAATCGCAAAGGCGCAAAGGTTGATGAAAAAATGCTGTTGTAAGGTGCAAGGATTTTATCTACGATAAAATTTATACTGTTTTAGATGAAAATCTTTGATTTTCTTGCGGCTTAAAAAAGTATCAAGATTAAAAAACTTTGCGCCTTTGCGATTCTCCAACAACACAATATCTCTCTTTATTATAAAAATAATTACTATTTTATTTTCAGGATATAAAACAAATACCAATAGCTTATCTTTGCAGTAAATAAGTATTTTATGTCATTTGAATCGTTAGGATTATCACACAATATTATTCATTCTGTTAAAAAGTTAGGCTATCTGAAGCCATTTCCTATACAAGAGCAGGCAATACCTGTTATTTTACAAGGAAAAGATTTAATGGGAATTGCACAAACAGGTTCCGGAAAAACGGCTTGTTTTGTGATGCCTATCTTAGAAAAACTACAAAATGCAGAGGTTAAGAAAGACCGTAATATTCAGGTTTTAATATTGGTTCCTACACGTGAGTTGGCTATTCAGATTGATGAGGTTTTTAGAGCTTTTACAGACAACCTGAAGCGTGAGATTCGTACGATGGCAGTCTATGGAGGAGTGTCCATCAATCCACAGATGAAAGGAATGTTTGGCGTTGAGGTTTTGATTGCAACACCTGGTCGTTTATTAGATTTGATTGATCATAAAGCGTTGAGTATTTCAGGAATCCAACATTTGGTGATTGATGAAGCTGATAAAATGTTTCAGTTAGGTTTTGGGGAAGAAATGAATAAGCTTTTCGCTCAAATGCCTGTTATGAAGCAGACTACCTTGTTTTCTGCGACGTTAGATGATAAAGTTTCTGAAATGAAGGAGCGTTTATCAATCAATCCTACGCTGATTGAGATCAAGAAAGAAGAAGTTGAAATCGATAATATCGAACAATTGGCATATCATGTTTCTCCGGAAAATAAAGGTCCTTTTTTACGTTATTTAATTAAAGAAAAGAAGGTTGAAAAAGCATTGATCTTTGTTTCATCTACAAAATCTGCAGATAGTTTAGTTGAAAAATTGAAAAAGAATAAAATTAAAGCAGTAGCCATTCACAGTCAGAAATCGCAAGGTGCCCGTAGAAATAATTTAGAAGAATTTAAAGTAAATGGGGCTCAGATTTTGGTTGCTACCGATTTGATTGGTCGTGGGATCCACATTGAGTCTTTACCGTGTGTTATCAATTACGAATTACCACGTTCGCCACTAGATTATATTCACCGTATTGGTAGAACAGGACGTGCAGGCGAAAAAGGAACTGCTATTAATATTCTAACAGACGACGAACTGCAGCATTTCAGAGTCATTCAAAAGAAAATGGGTAAGAAAGTTACTTTACAAAGAACAGAAGGAATCGACTTACATGGATATTAATCCATTAAATTATATAACAAGAGCTTCAATTTTAATAGAATTGGAGCTTTTTTAATTATGATTTCTTTTCAGTAATACAATTTTACATTGTTAATTGTATTGTAATATGTTCAATTAACATTTTTTTCATTTTAAATTCTCGAATTTTTGATAAATTTACCAAAAACTATTATTTGAAAAGTTGTCCAGAATGTGATGATGGACAAAACAGCATTTTATGAAAGAATTTACTATAGTTCGAGGACTATTTGATACCAGAAAAAGATCGTTAGTAATTAACGAGAACTTTATAAAATATGAAGATAAAGACCAAAATGAGAACTTATTTACTATTTTAAAGAAAGAAGATATTGTGGGAATCCGCTATGGAATTCATTTTATCAACGGATATAGTATTTATATAGGAAGGGAATATCAGATTTTCATAAGGAACAAATCAAACAAAGAGTTAAAAATTTATTTTAAACTCTTTTATGGTAGAAAATTAAATGAAAAACATCAATTGTATAATGATATTTTGGATGAAGTCTGGGATAATTTCATTGGAGACATTTCACAGTCTTATTGGGTGAAATTTAAAAATAATGAAAAGTTCAATCTGGCTGGAGTTGAAGTTTTAAATGATAGAATAGAATTTGACAAAAATGAAATTTTAATTAAAGACTTAGATATAAAAACCTACAGACATCATTTTGTAATCTATTCAAAAAATGACCAATATAAAAATAAAATGCTGTATTACCTGAAAGACAAAGATGCTGTAATTCTATTAGACGTAATAACCAAGATAATTAAAAATGAGTGATTTAAAACAAAAGAGGTTTCCAATAGGTGAGTACCAACAACCTGAGAGCATCTGTGATATTAAACTTGATGAATATATTAAAGTCATCAAAAACTTTCCTGAAAAGCTAAAAAACTTAATAGAAGACCTTTCGGATGATCAGTTGGACACGCCTTACAGAGATGGGGGCTGGACAGTAAGACAGCTTGTAAACCATATTGCAGACAGCCATATCAACAGTTTTATCCGTCTTAAATTAGCATTAACAGAAGACAACCCAACCATCAGACCTTATGACGAAGCCAAATGGGCCGAACTTCAGGATAGTGCCAATATGCCGATAAAGCCGGCTATGAGAATGATAAAAGGAACGCATCAGAGATGGGCAGCATTGCTTAAAACACTTACGAATAAACAATTTGAAAGAACTTTTCATCATCCTGAACATCATCAGAATTATGATCTGAGAAGTTATCTTGCCTTGTATGTTTGGCACTGTAATCATCATTTTGCACACATCGAAAATTTGAAGAAAGAAAAAGGTTGGTAAAAAAGAGCCTTCATCATCGGATGTATTTCGAGGAAATTGTCAACAGAATTTCTAATCTCGCAGAAAATTCTCCAAAAAAATGGGGAAAAATGTCTGCTGCTCAAATGCTAAAGCACTGTGATCTTGTTCTTCAGGTGGCTTTGCAGAAAATTATTCTTCCGGATATCAACGTTTTATTTGGCGCAGTAGGGATTCTTGCAAAATATGAAATGCAAATGTTTAATAATGGAATTCCTCGAAATATGCCCACTTTTCAAAAACTAATCGTTAATTTTGAATGTGATTTCGATGAAGGAAAGAAAAATCTTCTAAAAACACTGGATGATTATTGGCAAGCATTTGAAAATAATCATCTATCTAACCGGCACAAACTTTTTGGTAAAATGACCGAAAAAGACTGGGGCTTTTTAGAGTATAAACATCTTAATCATCATCTTAAACAATTTAATGTATGAGTTTCTTTGATAAAATATTTGGCGGAAAAGAAGAAAAACCAGAAGAAAAATCTTTCTGGAAAAAAATAGAATCTGAAGAAGATTTACAAACGGCTATTGAAAATTCTTCCCGTCATAAGATCGGAATATTCAAACATTCTACAAGTTGCTTTATCAGTAAAACGGTATTGCGAAACTTTGAGAAAGAAATAGAAAATACAGATGAAAAAGTAGATTTGTATTTCTTAGATTTGTTGGCTCACAGACCTATTTCCAATAAAATAGCAGAAGATTTGGGAGTAAGACATGAAAGCCCGCAATTTATTGTTATTGAAAACGGAAAAGCAATTAGCAACGCTTCACATCAGGATATATCTTTAAGCCAGATCCTCTAATGAAAAATATTAATAATTATTTATCTAAAGTTTTAAATGTTCCTGTTGAAAAAGTGAACATGTGCAGCTTGCACTATGAAGTAAAGAAAATTCAGAAGAATCAGTTCATTTTACAATATGGCGAGGTGTGCAGACACATCTACTTTGTAGAAAAAGGACTTTTGAAAATGTATTCTATCGATAAAAACGGGAAGGAACACATTATCCAATTCGCTCCTGAAAGTTGGCTGATTTCGGATAGAAGTAGTCTTTATTTTAACGAAAAATCAATTTACTACATTGAGGCTATTGAAGATTGTGAGATCCTTTTACTGCATCCGGATTTCATCAGTAAATTGGTAGGAGAGTTCCCAAGCAGCCTTGGAAAAAGTGATGTTTTAGTGCAAAAACATATAAAAAGCCTTCAAGACAGAATCAATTCTTTATTAGGAGAAACAGCCGAAGAAAGATACATGAAGTTTGTCAAAATGTATCCGGATTTGTTACTGAGAGTTCCCCAATGGATGATTGCTTCCTATTTAGGAATTACGCCCGAAAGTTTAAGCCGTGTTCGAAAAGAATTGGCGAGAAAAAACTTTGTTCCGGACAGATAATTACGAAAGCCTTTTCGCTAAACTCCCTATTTGTCTTAGTTTTAATTGGGTGTCTTCTGACCAGGGTAAGCCAAAGCAAAGTCGCATGCAATTTTCAAACTGATCCTGAAGGGTAAACATTCTTCCCGGAGCAATGCTTATATTTTGCTTTATGGCCAGATCATACAATTCTGTTGTACGAACTTTTTTATCAAATTCTATCCAAAGAGATAATCCGCCTTGCGGTCTGCTGGTTTTTGTGCCCTCAGGAAAAGATTCCGCAATCGTCTGAACATAATTTTGATAGTTAGTTTGCAACGTTCTGCGCATTTGTTGAAGGTGTTTCTCATACCTTCCACTTTTTAGGAAATTAGCAACGGCTTCATTTACAATGGAAATTGATGAGGTAGAATGAAGGAGTTTCAGCTTTAAAATTTTCTCTTTATATTTTCCGGGAACGATCCATCCCACACGATACCCTGGCGCTAGCGTTTTTGAAACTGAGCTACAATAGAGCACATTTCCTTCTTTGTCAAAAGATTTACAACATTTCGGGCGGTTGGCTCCAAAATAAAGATCTCCATACACGTCATCTTCAATTAATGGAATGTTATTTTCCGACAGAAGTTTTACCACTTCTTTTTTATTTTCATCAGACATGCAACTTCCCAGCGGAGTATTAAAATTGGGAATCAATAAACAGATGTCAATTTTAGGGATAGCCTTTTTTAATGCTTCAATCTCAATCCCATGAGCCGGATGCGTAGGTAATTCCAATACTTTTAATCCAAAGCCGGCAGCCAGTTGTAAGATTCCAGGATAGCACGGACTTTCAATAGCAATGGTATCTCCGGGTTTGCCTAAAGCCATGAGACAAAAAGATAGGGCATTCATTCCGCCGTTTGTTGTTACAACATCAGTTTCATTAAAATTTCCACCCCATGATAACGATCGTAAGGCGGTCATTCTTCTTAATTTCAGATTTCCCTGTAGTTCTTCATATTCAGCTCCGCCAGATTTTAATTCTCTTGTCGCGTTGATGATTTCTTTTTTAAGTTTAGCCTGAGGTAACAAATCTCCAGACGGAATGGCAATAGAAAACAGCGTAAGATTATTTTTACCCATATTTTCATACACCTTGCTGATTAGCTCATCAGGTTCATTTGTATTCGCAATTAAAGAAGGTCGGCTAACCTCTGGAAGGGGAAGTGTAATCGAAAGTAACTGACTTACAAAATAACCCGATTGCGGTTTTGATTCTATTAAAGACATCGATTCCAGTTCAAGAAAAACACGTTTTGCTGTGTTCATACTGATTTGATGCTCTTTACATAAAATTCTCACAGAGGGAAGTTTATCTCCAGCATTTAACACACCGCCTCTGATTTGAGAAGCAATTCCGTTGGCTATTTCTGTATATAAAAATTCTTTAGTCATATTTTTTTCTAACTGTGCTCATGCAAATATACAAAACTGAGATTGTGCTTACTGAATTAACTTGTATAATTTTGACTCATTAAATAAAGCCTCAATAAAATGATGACAAATCAAATATCAAAAGACCAAACACTTAATGGCTGGATCAACGGATTCATAGGTGTACTTTTATTCAGTGGTTCCATGCCTGCCACCAAATTGGCAGTGAATGATATGAGCCCAATTTTTGTAACGATAGCACGTGCTGCGATTGCAGGACTTTTGGCTTTGATCGTCCTTTTAATCTATAAAGAAAAACGACCGACAAAAGATCAGCTCTTTCCATTGGTATTGGTTTCAATAGGTTGCGTAATTGGGTTTCCTTTGCTTTCGGCACTGGCACTTCAATATGTAACTTCGGCACATTCTATTGTTTTTTTAGGAATGTTACCTTTGATGACAGCGATTTTCGGAGTGATTAGAGGAGGAGAAAGACCACATCCTATATTTTGGTTATTCTCTATTATCGGAAGTCTTTTAGTAATTGGTTTTGCCATTTCTCAAGGCATTTCTGCATCTCCGATTGGAGATGTTTTAATGTTAGCCGCTGTGGTTTTATGCGGATTAGGATATGCAGAAGGGGCTAAACTTTCAAAAACCTTAGGAGGCTGGCAAGTGATTTCGTGGGCTTTGATCTTAGCATTGCCATTAATGGTTGTTTTATTTTTTATTTATTTTCCCAATAATATTGAAATGGTAACTACCGGTGGCTGGTTTGGTTTGGCCTACATCTCTTTATTCAGTATGTTCATTGGTTTCATCTTTTGGTATCGTGGCTTAGCACAAGGCGGAATTACTACTGTGGGTCAACTTCAATTATTGCAACCATTTTTTGGATTGGCATTGGCAGCTTACTTTCTTCATGAACCTGTAAGCATGGGAATGTTAGGCGTTACCATTGGGGTTATTCTATGTGTAGCAGGCACGAAAAAATTTGCTAAATAATTCTTTATTAAAATCATTAATCGAAAAATACGTATTTAAGTTAAAAAAATAAATTTTTTCCAAACATACAATTAGCCCCGTTTATAAAAGTAAACGGGGCTAATTGTATGATATTGTGAATGTTTTTAATTTAAAACAATGAATACGGTTTAAAATTTGCTTGACAAAAAAAGTTGTATTGCATAAAATTTGGTCCGATTTTTATTGTGATTAAACGAAATATTTAAACTAGTAGTATGAAAACAATAAGCTGTATGAATATCGATATGGAGCTTTTAAACTCATTCGGTGGAGAAACAAAAGTGTATAAGAGGGGAGATATTATTTTCAGAGAGGGAGATCATGCACTGTATTATTTTCAGATTAATGAAGGGAAAGTAAAACTCAATAATTATGATGATAATGGGAAAGAGTTTATCCAGAATATATTCGGGAAAAATCAGAGTTTCGGAGATTCTATGATTTTTTTGGAGAAATTTTATCCTATCAATGCTATAAGTTTAGAGTCCTCTAAAATTGTAAGGGTTCCTAAAAATAATTTTCTTGAATTATTAGAACAACATCCCAAAATTTCGTTGGGAATGAACGCCTGTCTTTCACAAAGGCTGTATTATAAGGTTTTAATGACCCAAAATATGTCTTCTACCAATCCTGTATTAAGATTAAAGGGATTAATGGAATATCTAAAAAGCTATTATGAAGACGATTGTCAACATTGTTTTCGCATAGAATTAACCAGACAACAGATCGCCAATTTAACAGGTCTGCGTGTAGAAACGGTTATTAGGGTTTTAAAAAGAATGGAAAAAGACAATCTGCTTAAAATAATAAATCGAAAAATTCTATATTAAAGCTATGACCCAAATCATAAAAAGGTGAAATATTTTAGCGTATCTTTATCTACTAGATAATAGAGAGTTATGAGCGGTAAGATACAGCTAACTTATTGATTATTTAGAATTGAAAATGGATGTGATTTGTTTTAACCATGAATAATCGAAAATGAATTGTCATAAAATAATACAATCACTGGAAGCGAGTCATTTTGCTAAAATAATAAATAATGGGACTTGGTTAGAAACTCATTCTCATATCTATGCAAAAGAAATTAAGGAAACTGTTTTTTTATTATTTCTTATTGCAGAAGAAAAAGAGAACATGGAGGATATTCGAGCACTAATTGCTCAATTTGATAACATTAATAATATCGGAAAGCAAGAACCGAAACAAATTCTATTTTATCTTTCAATTAAGAAAAAATATGATTTACATTATTTAAAGAAATTCATGAAAGTGGAAGACTGAAAAATTATAAAACACAAAACATAAAAAAGAAATTAAAGAGTAAAGGTTCTCAAAAGATATGAGTTGATTCTCATAGAAAATAGAAACACCAAATAGCTATATAAACCAATCATTTAAATCTAATTACTATGAAATTTCAACAGAACTTACTCGAATACATCAGTCGATCACTGATTACGGTTGGCGAATCTATTTCAGTTGTAGAAAGCGTAACTTCGGGATGTCTGCAAATGGCTTTTTCACAAATGCCTAATGCCTCTTTGTTTTATAAAGGCGGAATGACCGCGTATACATTACCGGAAAAGGTTAGATTATTAAAAATTGACCAAGATGAAGCGGAGGAATACGACTGCGTGTCAGAAAGTATAGCTCAAACAATGGCCCTAAACGTCGCCAAACTCTTTGAATCTGATTGGTCTATTGCGACAACAGGCTACAGCACACCCATACGTAATTCATTGTATAAAGTTTTCGCTTATTTTTCATTTTCCTATAAAGGTGAAATTGTTCTCACAAAAAAATTAGAATTACACCCAAAAACTCAATCTTTTAATGCCCAAATGTATTATACGGAGTTTATTTTAGGATGCTTTAAAAGCGAAATGAACCAATTATTGATTTTGAAATAACGATTTGATGAGTATTTCATTTCAATAATCCCCCTGACCACTTTAATGTTTATTATATTTAATTAAGGATAAAGCCATGATATATTTTATGGCTTTGTTTTTTTTTTAAAAGCTTCTGTATAAAACATAAGATACTCATTATGAAAGAGGTGATAAGATAGGGATTGATATTTTTTTATACATTTGTATCTAAACCAAATGACATTATGAAAAAACTTATTTTTTATGTGGCAGCTACATTTATAGTTGTTCAATGTTCATCATCTTCAGATGATTACAATTTTAATGCAGATTTAGAAACAAAAGAAATCAGAAAACTGGTCCTCAACGAAGAAGTTGCTTGGAATAATGGAGATGCAAAATCTTATTCAGTTGATTTTGATGAAAATGGGTTGTTTACCAATCTGTTTGGAATGTCTTTTACAGGGCATACAGCATTTTTCACAAGGCACGAACAGCTTCTTAATGGAGCGTTTAAAGGAAGTGTAATGAAGCAAGATGTAACGAGTTTAAAAATCATTGATAGAAACGTTGCGTATGTTGAAACAATGATTCGGGTTACAGGGTTTCCAAACAGCGAACCTCTTGCCGGAATCTATATCGATGAAAAAGGTGCTCTCAATACACGCCTTTTACAAGTTCTGAAAAAGGAAAAAAATGGTTGGAAAATTGTAGCCTATCATAATATTGATATAAAGAAAGGAGTGCCAATCCCGTAAACTTTATTTTTTATTGCATCAAAATAGTTACTTTGAATCTGTGGGTTCAAACTGATAAATTCTACTTTTTATTTTTCGTATTCTTGAAATCTCTTTTGAATTTATGAGAATTATATATAATTCAAAATATCTTCAAATTTGAATCTGTACATTAGCAAAATAAAATATGTATACTGATGAAGGTCCTGATCATAGAAGACGAAACCGAATTGGCGAAAAGTATTGCAGAATACCTTTCGGAGGAAAATTATTTATGTGAATTCGCTTCAACATTTCAGGATGCGATGGAGAAAATACATACATTTCAATATGACTGTATTCTTTTAGACATTATGCTTCCTGATGGGAATGGACTAACTATTTTGGAAGAATTAAAAAAGCAAAATAAACAGGATGGCGTTATCATTGTCTCAGCAAAAAATGCTTTAGATGACAAGATCAGTGGATTGCAAATGGGTGCAGACGATTATTTAACCAAGCCTTTTCATCTTTCTGAACTGATGGCAAGGATTTATTCTATTATTCGCAGAAAGCAGTTTAACAATTCAAATGTTGTTACCCAAAATGAATTACAGATTGATCTTTTAGCCAAAACAGTTTCTATTAATAATGAAATTATTTCTCTCACCAAAAAAGAATTCGATCTCTTGATTTTCTTTATTGGAAATAAAAATAAGGTGATTTCAAAAAGTGCTTTGGCAGAACATCTTTCGGGTGATTTTGCGGATATGCTGGATAATCATGATTTTGTATATGCCCACATTAAGAATTTAAAGAAGAAACTTAGTGACGCAGGCTGTGACAGCTATTTGAAAACAGTGTACGGAACAGGATATAAATGGGAATCTATTTAATATGGCTATGAAAAATTTACTCAGTAAAACAACAAAGCCGTTTATAATATACGTTCTTATTGTATTGGCTATCAGTATACCGGTGTATTATATTGTAGTTGATGCTATCTGGTTGAGTGAACTGGACGAGCATAATGAAATTATTGCCGATAAATCAGCTCATGAACTTAATAAGTTACAGCTTTCCGATGAAGAACTAGAAAAAAGTATAGCACTTTGGAATAATATCCAACCCGGAACCAATATTGAAAAACTTCCGTATGCTAGTTTAAAGAGAGATCAAATATACACGGTGGAAAGGCAAAAATCGTATTCATCAGAACCGAATACAGACCGTTTCAGATGTTTAAAGAAGATTGTTTTCATCAATAAAAAGCCTTACTTATTTACGGTAGAAACCAATGTGGAAGAAACTCAGGAGACTGTACTTGTCATTGCAATGATTACCATATTCTTTTTTATAGTTATTGTCGTTGGATTATTGCTTTTAAACAGAAGACTTTCCAATACAGTTTGGAAACCGTTTCATGATACGTTGCGCCAATTAAAATCATTCGACTTGAGCCATGAAACCAAGATTAATTTCGAAAAAACAGACGTTAAAGAATTTGAAGAATTAAATACAGTTCTTACAAGGCTGATTGATCATAATATTTCAGTATATAAAGCCCAGAAAGAATTTACCGAAAATGCATCTCACGAATTACAAACTCCGCTGGCTATTCTTCAAAACAAACTGGATCTTCTTCTTCAAGACGAAAACATGACCGAAAGTCAGTACAACACCGTTGAAGAATTAAACAGAACCCTGGCCCGAAGCACAAGAATCAATAAAAACCTTTTATTATTGGCCAAAATTGAAAACCTGCAATTCGCACAAAATGAGAAATTACCGTTAAGTCAGTTGCTGAATCAAAGTATAGAAGGCATACGCGAACATTTTGAACAAAAAGATATTACCATCCATACTCATATTTTGGATGGGGTAGAGATCAATGGAAATAGAACATTAACCGAGACGCTCATTAATAATCTTCTAATTAATGCCGTAAGACATACTATGTCTCATGGAAAAGCGGATGTAAAGCTTTCTGAAAACGAATTGGTTATTTCTAATTCAGGAATGATAGCACTTAACAAAGAAAATTTATTCAAAAGATTTTCTAAATCCTCTACAGATACTGCCGGAAGCGGTTTAGGATTATCGATTATTAAAGAAATATGTGCCCATCAACATTGGAAACTGAATTATAGCTTTGACAATAATACTCACACTTTCTCTGTGAAATTTTAATAGAACAATGCTTCGTATAAATTTAGGCTGTGCTTTATGATAAAGTGCAGTTTTTTTGAACTTATTGATTCAAATAATAATCTGGCAAAATAACTTTTTTGTTGGTTTTTCGCAAAGACACAATTTCTTTTAAAAAGGAAGTGTTGTAAGGCGCAAGGATTTTATCAGAGATAAAATTGATTGTGTTATAGTTGAAATTTCAGGAAATTAAAATATTACCATTTGAAAATCTTAGATTTTCTTGCGCCTTAAAACAGAATAAGGATTGAAAACCTTTGCGTCTTAGCGATGTGCCAACTTTTCAGTCTGTTAAAAAAGGCTTCATCACTCAAAGTTCACAAATTCGAAATTTCTACAGAATTGCATCAGAACTTTGAATAAAAAATATGAAAGCGGTCAATAAAGTAGCTTCTGTTACCCTTCTTTTTTGGTTGATGAAAATAACGGCAACAACATTGGGAGAAACACTTGGTGATTTTATCTCTATGACGCTCAATTTAGGATACACCGTAGGAATTTTTATTACGTTGTTATTCTTTGGAATCACACTCGCTACCCAGCTAAAAGTAAAGAAATACATCCCCATTATTTATTGGCTGGTAATTGTAGGAACTACAATATTAGGGACTGAAATTTCAGATTTTATAGACAGAACCTTAAAAGCCGGATACTTATTGGGTAGCCTGCTATTGATCAGCGGACTGTTGTTGACACTTTTTCTATGGTATAAAAAATATAAAGACCTTGAAGTATATCCCATTATAGACCGAAATAAGGAAATCTATTATTGGATTGCCATTCTTTTTTCTAACAGTCTGGGAACCGCATTTGGTGATTTCTTGAGTGATAATTTAGGACTGAGTTATCTCATTGGAGCTTGCATCACAGGAGTTATTATTCTGATTGTTGTTTTGCTTCATTATTTCACCAAAATCAATCATGCGGTATTATTCTGGATTGCTTTCGTTTTCACAAGACCGTTTGGAGCTACTTTCGGCGATTTTTTAACGAAACCGATTTCTCATGGAGGACTCAATTTAGGAACACTAAATGCCTCGCTGGTATCGCTGGCACTTTTGCTTTTAATGATTGTGATCTCCCATAAAAAACAAAACAAAGAAATAAGCCTTACCCCATAGAAATTCAAAATTTCTTCTAAATCATTATGGAATATTGTACCATAAAATAAAAATAGAATAATATGAAAAAGTTAACAATTGTATTCACCATCACAGCAAGTATAGTGTTGATCAATGCACAGAAAATACAGCAGAAAGATATTCCTGCATTAGTTCAGGCAAGAGTGCAAAAGCAATTTCCGGACGCCAAAAATATACAATGGGAAAAAGAACATGGTAATTATGAAGCGGGTTTTCAATCGAAGGGTATCAAGTATTCAGTCTTGGTAAATTCTTCGGGAACTCTTTTGGAAACCGAGATTCCTGTAGCGATCAATTCTTTTCCTGCTCAAAGCAAAGCGTTTATTCTTAAAAAATATCCTAATCAAAAAATAAAAGAAACTTCTAGAATAACAGATTCAAAAGGGGTAGTAACCTATGAAGCAGAGGTTAATGGGAAAGATGTAATATTTGATACAAAAGGGAATTTTTTAAAGGAAACTAAAGACTAAATCTTATGAATACAATAAAACCGTTCCTATTCCTCACGATATTATTTTTCTCTTCCATGGCAATGGCGCAGGTTTCTTCTGTAACCGTTTCCGGGATTGTTATTAATAAAAATAAAGCTGCTGTTCCATACACCAATGTTATTTTAAAAGATACAAAAGACAATGCTTTTGTTTTGGGAACAATTACCAATGAGGAAGGCCGATTTTCTTTAGCCGAAGTAAAACCTGGAAATTATCATTTAGAAATTTCTCTTTCAGGCTATGTTTCTAAAGAGCATCCTCTTTTTATAGGCAGTCTTTCTCCATTTTTAGATATTCCTTCCATAGAAATTGAATCGAATACCAGTGAAAAAGAAACCAAAATAGAAGAGGTGGTGGTAACGGCTTCTAAAAAAAATGAAATAGGAAATCAGCTCGACAAAAAGACCTATTCTGTTGCCGATAACATTAGCCAAAGTGGAGGATCTGTTCTTCAAAGTATGCAAAACCTACCGGGAATAACCGTTCAGGACGGAAAAGTTCAGTTGCGTGGAAATGATAAAGTAACCGTTTTAATTGATGGAAAACAAACTGCTTTAACCGGTTTTGGAAGCCAGACAGGATTGGATAATATTCCATCTTCGGCGATTGACAAAATTGAGATCATTAATAATCCGTCTTCAAAATATGATGCGAATGGAAATGCAGGAATTATTAACATCATTATGAAAAAAAATAAGCAAAACGGGTGGAACGGAAAAGTTGGGTTAACTACAGGATTAGGATCTCTTTGGGAAAGAAAAGAAAACCTTCCGGGCATCAGACCGCAGTATACGCTGACACCAAAAATAAATCCTTCCGTTTCTTTAAATTATAGAAAAGATAAGATCAATATTTTCTTGCAGGCTGATAATTTATATACGCAGACGCTTAACAAGAATGAATTTGTAACCAGAACCTATGATGACGGAACAATCATCAATTCACAACTAAAAAGAAACCGAAATACCAATTTTCTGACGACAAAAGCCGGAATAGACTGGACAATCGATAGTCAGAATACTTTAACCGTTTCAGGAATGTACGGAAGTGAAAAAATCATTGACCGTGGAGATCAGCCTTTTTTCAATAAAGATCTTTCACAGCGCCTGCGTCTCTGGCAGTTTTTAGAAGATGAATTAAAAACGACGGTAATGGCTTCGGTGGCGTATCAGCATAAATTTAAAGAAGCTGGACATCTTTTAAATGTCGGTTTCAATTACACCTTTCACAGAGAAGACGAAAAGTATTTTTATGACAATTATTTGCCTATTTCCACAGGAACCGATGCTTTTAAACTATTGTCTGATGAGCAGGTGTATGATTTCAACGTAGATTACGTAAAACCGCTACAATACGGAAGAATTGAAGCCGGAATTAAGCTAAGAAACAGAAGCATTCCTACGAATATGAATTTTATACCTGGCGCTAATTCTGTGTTGGATGTAAATGCTGGCGGTTGGGCAGATTATAAGGAACTCATTCCTGCAGTCTATGGGAATTATGTTTTTGAAAATGAAAAATGGGAAGCAGAATTGGGCGTAAGACTGGAATATGTGAAGATTCAGTATGATGTAAATCCTAATCATCCCACTTATAAAAGCGATGGTTACAATTATACACAGCCATTTCCGAATATGAGATTGGCGTACAAGCTTAATGACCGAAATAAGTTGTCTGTATTTTACAACAGAAGGGTAGACCGACCTAATGAAGTAGACATCCGAATATTTCCAAAATATGACGATGCAGAAATTATTAAAGTGGGAAATCCTGCCCTGAGACCACAATTTACCAATTCGCTGGAGTTAGGCTATAAACACAATTGGGACAACGGATATTTATATTCCGCGGCCTACCATCGTTTTTCTAATGGAACCATCAGCAGGATCTCAAGCACTGCACCTGGAAGTACATTAATTTATGCCATATTCCAAAATGCGGGTAAGAGTTTTAACTCGGGGATTGAGGCCATTTGGAATCAGAAAGTTTCAAAAGTATATTCTTTTAATGTTAATGGAAATCTTTACAGAAATCAGATCAATGCTTTTACGGTGGAGAATCTATATCCGGTTCCTAATACTTTTTCGGCAGACCAACAGACCGCAGTTTCAGGAAATATAAAATTCAACAATACCTTCAAATTCGCCAAAGGGTTTGATGCGCAGCTTACGGCTGTGTATTTGGCTCCTGATATTATTCCACAGGGAAAAATCAGTTCAAGATTCTCGATTGATATGGGGGTTAAAAAATCGGTTCAAAACGGAAAAGGAGAAGTATTCCTTAATGCATCCGACTTATTGAATACAATGGTGGTTAAAAAGCAGATTCAAGGATCAGGCTTCCAATATACGAGTAATGATTATTACGAAACACAGGTCATCCGATTAGGATACAGTTATAAATTTTAATTCAAATAAAAATCAAGTTCAAATGAAAAGTTTATTCGCAGGCTTATTTTTAAGTTTGATCATTTTTCAACAGGCTGCTGCGCAAGATAGTTTAGCGGTTAATACAATTAAGGATACCGCAGTTGTTCCTTCAAAATTAGAGATTCATGATACTTCTCATCAGTTTACCTATAAAAAACTCATTATACCCGCAGCCTTGATTTCTTACGGAGTTGCCAGTTTAAGCATAAAAGGCCTCAAGCAATTGAACGCTTCCACGCAATACGAGATCAGTGAGCATCAACCTGACAAAATAAAACTGGATAATTATACTCAATTTGCTCCGGCAGTATTGGTGTACGGACTAAACGCTGCAGGAGTTCAGGGAAAACATAATTTCAGAGACCGAAGCATTATTTACGGAACTTCTATGTTGATCACTTCGGCGATTACTGTTCCGCTAAAGCATATCGTAAAGGAAGAAAGACCGGATGAGTCTAATAAACTCTCATTTCCTTCAGGGCACACCGCTATTGCCTTTGCTTCTGCTCAGTTTATGTTCAGAGAATATAAGGATACCAACTTTTTGCTGAGCATCTCCGGATATTCCTTTGCTGTTTTCACTGGGGTTTACAGAATGTTGAACAACAAACATTGGTTTGGTGATGTAGTAGGCGGCGCAGGCTTTGGAATCCTGTCTACAGAATTGGCGTATTGGCTATATCCTAAAATCAATACCCTTTTGGGAGGTAAAAAAGAAAAATCACAAACGATGATTATGCCGTTTTATCAGCAGGGCAATATGGGAATCGGTTTGGTGAAAAATTTTTAAAATTCAGATAATGACGTTCAATATCATTCTTCTATTTCTGGGAACCATTGTAGCCTTTTGGATCAGTGCTATTTGTGGTGGTGGAGCAAGCTTAATTCTTATTCCTATCCTTAATCTATTATTACCGAGTTCGGTGGTTCCTTTTTCATTAACAATAGGCACTTTTACGAGTTCAGTTTCAAGAATTGCCGTCTTTAAAAAACACATCAACTGGAAAATCTTCTTTTGGTTTGTTCCGTTTTCTATTCCATCGGTCTTATTGGGAGCTTGGCTTATTAAATATATTAATCCTAATTATCTTCAATTGATCGTTGCCTTTTTTCTGATCATTAATCTTCCTGAATTATTTAAATCAACAAAAAGCAGAAGTAACCACAGAAAAAGCCTATCCAAAATTTATGTTAGGAATCATTGGGTTTTGTGCCGGATTTGTTTCTGGTATTACAGGCGCCATCGGATTGTTATTTAATAGGTTTTATTTAAGATTCGGACTCAAAAAAGAAGAAATTGTAGCAACAAGAGCTGCCAATGAGGTCTTTTTACACCTGATAAAGTTGATTATTTATATTTCCCTCGGATTGTATTCCAATACGGCCTTATGGCTTGGTCTTACGATTGCAGCGGCTACTATTATTTCGTCTTACACCGTAAAATATATACTTCCGTACCTGAGTGAGTTTCTATTCAAAAAATAGGATACGGAGCAATGGTCCTATCCGGAATTATGCTGATGGTGGGTACTTCGGGTAAGATTATTCAGCAGGATAGCATTTCTGTTTCTACCACGCACCTCAATAGTGAAATAGAATCTGTTATTTCATGGAGACAAACTGATTTTGTGTTTGAATTTACTTTTGATGAGGGTTTTGAAGTAGAAAGACCGATAAAAGCCGATGAACTTCCGAATCATCTCAAAGAAAAGTATACGATGTTAAAACCTCATTACGATAAAATTCATCTTGAAAAAGTATTCACTTTTAACAAGAAACCGGTTTATGAGTTCTATTGTTACAAAAACGGAAAGCTTACCAAATTCGAAGGGTAATTATTTCGTTCTGGGCTTTGATTTCATAATAGAAAAATAAGAAGACGTAAAAGCCGAAAGACTTTGATAGCCCACTTTAAAGCCTACTTCACTCAGCGTATACTGCTTCATATCGATGAATTCAACACTTTTTAGAATTCGTATCAACTGTAAATATTTTTGAAGCGTAATTCCTGTTTCGTGTTTAAAAATGCGTTGTAAACTTCTTACCGACATTTGTGCTTTTTCAGCTAGGAGATCAATGTTCAGATTATATTTGAAATTAGCATTGATGTAGTTACACACAGGAATTAACCGTACATCTGTAGGAACAGGAACTTCCAGGTAATTGCTTTCCTTACAGAAGTTGGGAAGGCTTTTTACAATAGCTTTAAAAAATATACTTTGTTCATCATCTTCTGCCAACAGTTTATTCCATTTTGAAGCATATAAAAGCATCTCTCGCAAAACCGGAGGAATCGCAAAAACCTGAACATGCTCATAAAAATCTTCTTTGAAGGAATAATTAAACAAAAAAAGCATCAGCTTCACTGTTTTCGCTTCCGAAGTGATACGATGAGGTTTTCCTGACGGGATCCAGATCACATGATTTTGTGGAACGAGATAAATCTTCTGATCAATATGAAAATATTGATAGCCTTCTTCCACATACGTTAGCTGAGAACGGTTGTGAGTATGCTCATAATCGTCATGTTTCCAGTCTTCTTCACACCAAACATAGGCTTCTTTTTCGATCGTGTCGATAAATTCGCTTTCCTTGTGCTCGGTCAAACCGCATTTTACCTTGTCGTTCTGCATAAAGTTTTTGGCAAATTTAATAAAAACGTCATTACTAATTTTGTATTATAAAAATATATCATATTAATAATGAAAAAATTAGGCTCTCTTTTTGTATTAATTTTACTACTTAAAATCACAAACATCATGGCACAAGATAAAGCTAAAGTATTGGTTTTGATCCATTCAGATAATGGTGGGACTTACGAACTGGCCAAAGAAATCGCCAAAGGAATTGAAAGTGACAAAAATGCAACGGCAATAATCAAGCAGGTTAAAGAATCTCAAAATCAAAAATTAAAAGGTGTTCCTGTGGCAACAGTGGAAGAACTTCCAACGTATGATGGGATTGCTTTTGGTTCACCGGTTTATTTCGGAAATATCAGTACCGGAATGAGTGAATTTTTGTCTAAAACGGTTAACCTTTGGACAAACCATGCGCTGGAAGGATTGCCTGCAACAGTTTTTATGTCTGCAGGAAGTGGAGCAGGGAAAGAATTGGCTTTACAGGCTTTTTGGAACAGTCTTGCTGTTCACGGAATGGTATTGGTTTCTAACGGAATTCGTGGGACAGAAGGAATTAACAAAGCAATTCCTCAGGGAAACACAGTGTTGGGAGTAACCAGCATGGCTTCTTTAAAAGATGTTGAAAGACCTACAAAAGACGAAAGAAACCTTGCTGAACTTCAAGGGAAAAACTTCGCAAAAGTAGCGTTGGCTTTAAAAGGTACATTTGCTAAAAAGGCAATGGCGACGATTGAAAAGTCGGTTAATGTTAATGAAACGTTGAAACAAAAAATATTACCCTTCCTCAAGTTCCGAAACCTGCAGGAAACTATAAGCCTTTTGTACGTTCAGGAAATTTGGTTTTCATTAATCAGGTTGCTTTGAAAGATGGAAAAATTTTAAATCCAGGAAAATTAGGAGTGGATGTGAATGAACAACAAGTGAAAGACGCTACAAAAGCTACTATGTTAAATGTTTTATCAGTCTTAAATGAAGCCGTTGGCGGAGATCTAAGCAAAGTGAAGCAATGCGTACAACTAACAGGGATTTTCAATACCAAAGATGATTATACGAAACATGCGGATTTGATGAATATCGCATCAGATCTTACCGTTGAGGTTTTTGGAGATAAAGGAAAGCATGCAAGAGCAACATTAGGCGCTTCATCTATTCCAGTGAATTCTTCTGTGGAAATACAGGCTATTTTTGAAGTTGAATAATTAATTCAAATATATTTTTTAATCTTGAAATTCTCGCAGAACAAACAGGCTGAAAAGATTTATACATCTTACAGATTTGTAGATTCTGCGGGATTTTTTATTTTATTTAAATCAATTTAGAATTGGCAACAGATTTATGTCGATTTTTAAATTCTGTCGGTGTTTCTCCAACGAGTATTTTAAATAATTTATTAAAATAAGGAATACTGTCAAAACCTACATTATAAGCAATTTCAGAGATACTTACATCATACAGCAATAATGTTTTTGCCTGGTTTATTCTGTACTGATTTACAAAATCTGTAAAGGTTATATCCGTTTGCTTCTTAAAATATCTACAAAAAGCAGAAGTACTCAGATGTACCATTTCTGCAACTACATTCACATTGGGCGTTTTATCATAATTTTCATGAATATAATTATAAACGGTTCCCAACCTTACTTTATCATTTAAAAAAAACTTCACCCTCGTGTCTTCTTGGTTAAGCTGCTTATACTCATTAGAATTAGCCAGGATATTTAAAATTTCGATCAGTTTTAACAAGGAATCAAAAAGCCCTATTTGTTGCATTTCTTTAAGGCATTTTACTGCTTTTTCTTTTGTTTCTCCATAGAATGAAAGTCCAAGATAAGAGCGTTCCAGTAAATTTTTGATACAATTAAATTCAGGGGTTGAGATAATGGTGTTTTCAGGAAATTTTTCGTTTAGCTGAATCACGATTTGCTTGTATGCCGTTTCAATTCCATAGTCAAAGTTGAGGTGAGGAACGTTAGGACCAATCAAAACTAAATAATCTCCCACAAAACCAGAGATATTTTTCCCTACATGGCTTATTCCATTGATTGCTTCAACATACACAATTTCTATTTCTGGATGATAATGCCAGAAAAAATAATTTTTAAGACGGGGTGTATGAATCTTAAATGAGCTTTCAGCTTCAAAAGAGATAATTTCTTTTTCAATTTTCATTGGTACTGTGTTTTTCATTTAGAAAACAAATTAACTAAAAAAATGTCAATAGAGAGCAAGAAATAGACATTAGTGATTAATTCGTGAGAAAGTTTTATCCACAACTTTGTATTACTAACATACATAAAATATTAAAAGACATGGAAAAAAAATTAGAAAAAGGACCAATGATGAATCACATGAGTGGTGGTAAAATGGGGGAGCCAAATCCAGGAAATCCTTCAACAATTACAAAAAACAACCCTAAATTATCAAAAAGAGTACACAACGAACCTTTAAGAATTCTTTCTGAGGAAGATTGGAAATTTTGGATTGAAAACGGATACGTTGTTGTAAAAGGAGTCATCTCAAAAGAACAGGCTGCAAAAAGCGCTGCTTTTCTTTGGGAATATGAAGGTAAAGATCACAATAATAAAGACACTTGGTATACTGTACCGCAAACTGAGCACAAAATGAAGGAGCTCAACAATGCCGGAATGGTAGAAGTTTATAACACGCCTGTTTTATGGGAAAACCGTCAGGCTCCAAAATTACAACAGGCTTTTGCGGATATTTGGGGAACAGATCATCTTTGGGTAAGCATTGACAGAGCTAATCTTAATTTTCCGATTCGCCCGGGATTTGAATATAAAGGCTTTATTCATTGGGATTATGATCCTGAAACTAAACCACAGAATGTACAAGGAGTATTGGCTTTAGCAGATCAAACTGATGAGGAAATGGGAGGTTTCCAATGTATTCCTGAATTATTCCGAACGTATGACACTTGGAAATTAACGCAACCTGCAGATCGTAACCCTTTTAAGCCTGATACAACAGGATTTACGCCTACAAAAGTAAAAATGGAAGCAGGAGATCTTTTAATTTTCAACAGCTCAGAACCTCATGGAATAAGAGCTAATAATAGTGAAGACAAAGTACGTATAGCACAATATATTTCAATGGTTCCTGCGGATGAAGAGAACGAAGATCTTAGACAATGGAGATTAAATTCTTGGCACGACAGAATTTGTCCGGATGGAGACGGATTCCCTGGAGATCCTTTAAAAAGAGAAAAGAACTATCCAATTGCTGAGCTTTCTGAACTAGGCAAAAAATTACTTGGACTCAATAAATGGTAAAATAATAAAACAGGCTGTCTCAAAAAAGGCAGCCTGTTTTTTATCATTGAAAATTGAAGAAATTATACAGATGCAGTTCCTTCTACACCATCGGAATTATTGGTTTTAATTCCGGTAATAGCAGAGGCTGCAAAACTGAGTAGGCTTACCAGTTTTCCGGCTTTGGTATCCCAATAATAGGTTTCTTTCGGCTCTACCCGAATAATGGTGACATTGGGGTCATCTTTTCCGTCAAACCAAGCTTTTGCTATAGGCGACCATTTTTCTTCAATCGTTGCTTTGTCTTTATAGACCGAAGCCGTTCCATAAACAGAAAGATATTGAGAATCTCCGTTATTCATAAAAAACAATTGTACTCTTCGGTCTTCTTTAATTTCGAAATTTTTATTGCTGTCTGCACTGCTGATAAACCAGAGATTTCCACTGTCATCCGTTTCCTGTAAGCCCATGGGGCGGGAATTGATTGGGGTAACATCCAATTCTGTACAGAACATACAGATTCTGGCTTTTTCCGAGAGTTCTTTGATTTTTTTAATTGCTTCGAGATGCGTAAGATTTTGTGTTGACATAATATAGTATTTTAAGTGATTTGAGTGAAAATGAAAAATAAATAAATTATAATGCTGTAATTCATTGATATTAATTATTATTCAAAAACCTGACCAAAAGAATTTATTCCAGATTTATAGAGGCTTGAAATTATATTCTACTTTTTTTCGCTACTTTTAAATTAATGGTAATAGGGTTATTCGTTACACTTAAGAAAGAATAGCAATTAAAAAAGAAGTTTAATGGAAAACTATGCAGTTATTTTAATGATTATGGCGCTGATGATCGGGGCATCAGGTTTTGCGGGGAAAATTAAAATTCCGGTACCGATGCTTCTTCTGGTTGTTGGAATTTTATTTGGTTTTATTCCTGCAATGCCGGAAATAGAGATGAATCCGGAAATTATTATGCTTCTTTTTTTGCCACCGTTGCTGTATGATGCAGCTTTCAATATTTCTTTTCAGGATTTTAAAACCAATATCAATACCATTAGCACCTTAGCGATAGGATTGGTGTTTATAACCACCGCCGGAATTGCGGTGCTGGCCTATTATTTAATTCCGGGAATGACCTGGCCGTTAGCTTTTGTATTGGGATCTATTCTTTCTGCGACAGATGCTGTCGCTGCAGTTGGAGTAACCAAAGGACTCGGAATTCCTCATAAAACGGTAACCATATTGGAAGGTGAAAGCTTGATCAATGATGCTTCAGCATTGGTAGCGTATCGTTTTGCGGTAGCAGCTGTAACGGGAATTGCCTTTGTAACCTGGAAAGCTTCTTTAGAATTTTTACTGGTTTTAGGCGGCGGTTTTGTTGTAGGCTGGTTAGTTTTTAAGGCGTTATCACTTACCATTAGGTTCTTTCGTTCCGATGCGATGGTGGTCAACAGTTTGATTTTATTAATGCCTTTTGTGACGTATCTTATTGCAGAGCATTTTAACGTTTCCGGAGTGATTGCGGTGGTAATTTTAGGATTGGGAATGTCTAAATTAAGTCGAAACAAATTCCCGGATCATGTAAAAGACCAATCCCGAAACTTTTGGGACATCATTATTTTTTTACTGAATGGTTTGATCTTTTTATTGATCGGTCTGGAATTCCCTATTATCTTAAAGAAAATGCCTCAGGCACAAGTTTGGACCTTTACAGGCTATGCCGCCATCATCGTTTTGATAACCTTGTTAATAAGAATGGCTCGTGTTTATCTGCAGCAGTTTAACCTTCAAAAAGCCTTTCAGGGGAAACGTAGGATCAGTGAAGATGCATTGTTTGATTCCAAAACAAGTTTTATCATTACGTGGTCAGGAATGAGAGGAATTGTCTCCTTGGCCATCGCCATTGGTATTCCTGAAACATTAGAGAATGGCGAACCATTTCCTATGCGGAATGAGATCGTCTTTTTATCAGTGGTTGTAGTTTTAATTTCTTTATTGGGACAAGGGCTTACCTTACCATGGATCGTTAAAAAGTTTAAATCATAAACAGGTTAACCCTAATTTGACTAATTTTGGTCTATGCAGATTTCTCCGCCGAAACATTTAGCATCCTACATCAAACATTATATATTCTTGGAAAATTCTGAGAATGATGTAAAGAGATTGAGGTTATTTACCGACGGAAATACCGGGCTTATTCTATCGGGTAATATCAATCTGCAGGATTTATCAGGAAACAGCCTGCCACTTTCATTTTTCTATGGACAGCTAACGCAGTACAAAGATTTGGTGACCAACGGTTCGTTTTCTTTAATGGCAGTGGTATTTCAGCCTTATTTCCTAAATATTCTCCTTAAGATTTCTGCAAAAGAAGTTCAGAATCAAATTGTTTCTGTAGAAGATGTTTTAAAAAAAGAAATGCAGGTTTTTCAGGAAAAGCTTTTTTACAACGTTGATCCTACATTAATTATTAATGATTTAAATATTTATTTCACAACATTTTTGTTTAAAATAATTAATTCCGATTATGAACTTATACAAGCAACCCAACAGTATATTCTTCAGAATAAAGGCATTGTCACATCAAAAGAATTGGAACATTTCACCGGATATTCTGAGCGTCAAATCGAAAGAAAATTTCAACAGTATATGGGATTATCTCCTAAAAAATACAGCAATATTGCCCGACTTCATTATTTCTTAAACTTGATGAAAACAAATACTGAAGAAAATATTACAGAACTTTCTTATCATGCGGGTTATGCTGACCAATCTCATTTGATTAAAGAATTCAACAATAATATCGGACTCACCCCTAATCAATATTCAAAAACAGAAAATAAACTGGCAGTAAACTTTATAGAAATTCATTCAAAATAATGGATGTCGGTTTTTTACAATTTTTAGATTTGTAGTGATCATAGATTTGTAGAAAAAAAAGATGATTAATCTTACAATTTCAACAGCACAATTTGAAAATAAAAGCGGCGATAAAGCTTACAATCTTTCCATCATAGAAAAACTGGCGAAGGAAGCGGCTTCTAAAGGTTCTCATGTGATTGCTTTCCATGAATGTTCCATTACAGGTTATACATTTGCCAGAAAACTCAATAAAGAACAGCTTCTAGATGTTGCAGAGCCTATTCCGGACGGAAAAAGTATTCAAAAACTAAAAGAAATCGCAGAGAATTATAACATCACCATTTTAGCAGGTCTTTTTGAAAAAGATGAACATGATAATCTATTCAAAGCGTATGTCTGTGTAGATAAAACCGGATTGGTTGCGAAATACAGAAAATTACATCCGTTTATTAATCCTAATCTTACGCCGGGAAATGAATTTTGTGTATTTGAAATTCATGGCTGGAAGTGTGGCATTCTGATTTGCTACGACAATAATATTATCGAAAATGTAAGAGCTACAAAATTGCTGGGTGCAGATATTATTTTCATGCCTCATGTTACGATGTGTACGCCTTCCACAAGGCCGGGCGCAGGTTTTGTAGATCCAAAACTTTGGGAAAATAGAGTAGCAGACCCAACCTCTTTACGACTTGAATTCGACGGAATGAAAGGAAGAGACTGGCTAATGAAATGGTTACCTTCGAGAGCGTATGACAATGCTGCATATGTTGTGTTTTCAAATCCTATCGGAATGGATGACGATCAATTAAAAAATGGCTGTTCCATGATTATTGATCCTTTTGGTGACATCATTGCAGAATGTCGTTCGTTTGATGATAGCTTTGAAACCATCGCTATAACTCCTGAAAAATTGATCCAAGCTGGCGGATTTCGATATATTCAAGCTCGAAGACCTGAATTATATAAAGATATTATCGGTCAAGATCATCAATCTGAACAAAAAGTGGTTTGGATTGATGCTCAAAATAATTAAAAACCTCATACAAAAGCTATTCTAGATGTAGGATAGCTTATTTGTTTTTTGTCTTACATTTGTGACGCAAAATTTCACGATGAAAGAAAAAATTTTACAAACTTCGGTGGAGCCTCTGATTGATTATTTTAATCAGATTATTCCGTTGAATTCGGAAGAAAAAAAGCTTGTAACAGAACTTTTTAAATCAAGGTTATACCGCAAAAGACAGTATGTTTTGCAGGAAGGGGATGTTTGTAATCAATTCAATTTCATTGTTCGTGGATGTTTACGAATGTATAAAATTGATGAAAAAGGAAACACCCATATCATACAATTTGCTCCCGAAAACTGGTGGATGATTGACATTGGAAGTTTTCATAAGAGAAGTGCTTCAGAATTGAGTATAGATGCTATAGAAGATACCATGGTGTTGCAAATCACTCATGAAGATCTTATTAAATTATATATTTCAGCTCCAAAATTTGACCGTATTTTTAGGGTTTTAATAGAAAATAGTTTTGTTACCCTTCAGAATCGATTGCTTCAAAATATCAGTTCTACTGCGGAAGAACGCTATCTTTCTTTTATGGAAACCTATTCTCATTTATCCAATCGCCTTCCACAAACGCAAATCGCTTCTTTTTTAGGTATCACTCCCGAATTCCTGAGCAGATTGAGAAACAGGCTCGTAAAGTCAAAGTCTTAATCTAGATCAATACTATTTCTTGATGCAGTTTATTGGAAAGAAGCCTCTTTTCAACAGAAATTTGCAGTATAAATTAAATAAAAGAAATAGTTATGACATCAAATTCAAAAGTAGCCGTTATCGGTTTAGGAAACATCGGACAGGCAGTTGCAGGAAATTTTGCAACATCAAATACCAGTTTTATCGCCGCTGATAGAAGTTCAGAAAAGGCAAAAGAACTTGCTGAAAAATGGAACGCAAAACCCAATGATATCACAACCGCTGTAAAAGATGCAGATATTGTAATTCTAGCCATTCCATTTGAAACAATTGGAGGATTTTTAAAAGAATATTCAACAGATTTAGAAGGGAAAATTATTATTGATCCATCAAATCCTATTGCCCCTGATGAAAATGGAGGTTTCAAAAAAATTATAGGAGAAAATGAATCTGCGGGAGAAATTAATGCTTCTTATCTGCCTAAAGATGCAAAATTAGTTAAAGCATTTGGTACGTTAGGCGTAGCATCTTTATCAGGCTCTTCTCATCAAACTCCTGAAAAAGCTGTTTTGTTTTATGCCAATAATGATGAAACGATTGATGCTGAAATTGAAAAACTAATTCAGGAGAATGGTTTTGATGCTTTAAAAATAGGAGGGTTGGATCAATCCATCAGAATTGAGGTTTTTGGAGATCTTCATGAGTTTGGGGCATTAGGAAAAACCGTAACAATTGAAGAAGCAAAACAAAAAATTTAGACTGACGAGAGTTTTAATCATTATATTTTCTTTGATATCATTTTTTACTATGTCAGCACAAACCATACAATTCGAAAATAAGCAATTTGAAATTTCTAATGTTACATCTTCTGTTGTAGATTTTAAAGGCGAAAAAGTTTTGAAAATTGAAAGAGATTTAACTAAAATACCTTTCGATGTAAATCACCTCGAAAACACTGTAGATGAACCCACTTTTGTTAAGCTTAGCAATGAAAATATGGAAAATGGTATTATTGAGGTGAAAGTTTTAAGTCAAATTCAGAATCCTTCACCATTTGAATTTGCGCAAGGTTTTATAGGATTGGCATTTAATATTAATGATGATAATTCGGCTTTCGAAGCTGTTTATTTAAGACCTAAAGTGGGAAGATCTGAAGTTCAATTTCATAGAAATCACAGCGTACAATATTATGCATATCCTGATTTTAAATTTGAAAAATTAAGAAAAGAAGAATTTAAAGGTCAGTATGAAACTTACGCTGATGTAGGATTAAACGAATGGATAACTTTTCGATTGGAATTAAAAAATGAGAAAATATTTCTTTATATCAATAATCAAAAATTTCCATCTTTTATTGTAAATGAAAGAAAAGGAAAAATGAAATCGGGTAGTATTGGTTTATGGGTAGATATCGGAACAATAGGATATTTTAAGGATTTAAAAATAACTAAGAACTAAACCATATTGTAAAAACCCTTCAATATTTTAGTTTCTATACTTTGTTATATCGAAAGAGCTGTAAAAAACTCTTTCGATATTTTTATTTAAGACTTTTCTGTAAATCACTCCAGGCACCACCATTATAAACCTTTTTAAAGCCTTTTTCCTTCAAAATATGTTCAACTTTTACACTTCTAAGTCCGTGTGAACAGACGGTGATATAGGTTTTATTTGAATCCAGTTCTACATATCTTTCCCTTATCGTTCCTAAAGAAATATTCAAAGATCCATCAATATGTCCCATTGCATATTCTTTCTCTGTTCTTACATCTAAAATAACGGCTCCGTTTTTAATCAGCTTATCTAAGCCATTCTCTAATGTCTGGTATCTGTAGACACGGTAAACAACATAAACGGTAAGAATAATTCCGCAAAAAATTAATATGTTTTTCATAGTTTGCTTAATATTTTATGATCAATATAAAAGGTTCCAAACGGAATAAAACACGCTAAAAGTACTTTCCAGGTTGTTTCTTTAAACTTCCAATGTTGCTCTACACCTACACTTAATGTATTGAAAAGAAAAAGGAGAAATAAGGTACCGTGGATAGGGCCCATCATTTTTACTAAAGCAGGATTTTCCATTCCGTATTTTAATGGAACTGCGATGAATACTAAGGTTAATAAAGAGATTCCTTCCAAAATAGCAAGAATTCTTAATCGTCCGATCTTTGTTTTAAATAAATCTATCATAATTATCTGAAATAAGGTCTGTTAGCAAGAGGTGAGAATGGCCACGGAATGGCAATGAAAATAATGATTAGGGCAATCGTATACCAGATTAACATCGTTTTAAATTTTTCTTTGTCCGTTGTTTTTCTTTTTGTTAATGCCGATCCGATGGTGATTAAGACGATAGAAAATAGCATCATAAAAATATGGATTAATCCGAAAAATAAGAGATCAATAGATTCTTTGGCAGTACTGAAGTTGTTCCAAAAGTATTTTACAATCGGGCTTTGAGAATATAAAGTGATTCCCAAAATTAATTGTACGTGGGCGATTGTTGCCGTCCAATGTCTTACCGAATCGTCTGTTTTTGAAAATTTCTTGTGAGAAAAATACCCTTTGTAAGCGATAAATAGGGAATAAATAAGGCTTAATAAAACCAGCCAACGAAATATAGAATGCAAAAAAGTAAGCGTTTGGTACATCTTTTCATTTTTAGATGCAGCAAAGGTAAAATAAAAACATACTAATTGGTATGTTTTTTAATAAAAAATTATCTTAACGAATTAAAATAAGATGTAAGTTGTTTTAAATAAACAAGATATATTGATTTTGAGTTTTCTAATTTCCCCAGATTTCTAATTCCCCAATATCCGGACATCACAAAAATGGCCACTCCTTTTGCATTAACATCCGGTTGTACTTTTCCGTTTTTCTTTCCTTTTTCTATAGCTTCAATCATTGCATTTTCCCATTCTGAAGAAAGCTTGTTCAGTGCTTTGGTAAACTCAATATTCCATGGTGCCATTTCCTGTGTAAAATTGGAAGTGGGGCAGCCGTATTCAACCTTTAAAAATTCATTGTCCATCAGAATATTTTCCATTAGATTATAAATGGTGTCTAACGGATTTTCCGAAAGCTTAAAAGGATCAATAAAAGTATCCTGAAAGGAAGATCTCATCAGTTCATTGATGATCGCCAAGCCCATCTCATCTTTAGTTTTAAAATGATAATAGAACGCCCCTTTTGTAACCTGAGTGGTCGCAATGATCTCATCTACACTGGTCGTCTGATAGCCTTTTTCATAGATCAATTCAAACGCTTTTCGTAGAATATTTAAACGGGTTGCTTCCGATTTCTTCATAAGATACTAACTGGTATTTTATACAAAGGAACAACTTTTTTGATGAACTCTCTCAAAGCTTTTGTTTGAAAATGGTAAGGGTAGAAAGTTTTTAATTTTATCTAATACTTTTCAGATAAACTTAGGTATAATTTGCAATAAAAGTTTCGACTCCGCTCAACCTGACAATACTAATACTATCCGCTGTTTTATCAACTGTCAGGCTGAGCGGAGTCGAAACCTCCTATAAATATCTATAATTTAATTGATGTTTTAGAAACGTACCCAACTTCTAGCTAGAATTAAATCTATCTATTATTTTAATGATAACTAACTACTATTTATCTAATTTTTATAATACAATAAATCCTCGGAAATTTGTAGTGTTAAAATCATTAAAAATAAATACAATGAATTATCAAAATGAGATCAACATGAATCCTGATCGTCCCATCATAAAAAAGAAAAAATTGCCTGCAGCCCTTTGGGCATTAACGATAAGCGCTTTCGGAATCGGAACAACGGAGTTTGTTATTGTAGGACTTCTCCCAACCGTTGCCAGTGATCTGAATATTTCCATTCCATCAGCCGGACTGTTGGTCAGTTTATATGCCATCGGGGTTGCGATTGGCGCTCCTATATTAACAGCTTTAACAGGAAAAGTACCCCGAAAAGCTTTATTAATCGCCATTATGATACTATTTGTTATTGGAAACGGCTTAGCTTCTATTGCTCCTGGGTTTATCACTTTGGTATTGGCAAGAATCTTAACAGGTTTTGCACACGGGGTTTATTTTTCTATCGGATCTACGATTGCCGCTTCTCTGGTTCCTGAGGAAAAAAGGGCTACCGCAATCTCCATTATGTTTGCAGGATTAACGTTGGCGATTGTAACCGGTGTTCCGTTGGGAACTTTTATCGGACAACATTTTGGATGGAGAGCCACTTTTATCGGAGTAGCCATTTTAGGAATAATCGGGTTAATAGCAAGTATAATTTTGATTCCGAAAAATTTACAGAAAGGAAAAACGGCATCTTTAAAACAACAGTTGAAAGTATTAACCAACAGACGTTTAATTTTTGCTTTCCTAATGACTGCGATGGGATATGGTGGGACTTTTGTGGTATTCACGTATTTATCGCCTATTTTACAGGAGATTACAGGGTTTAAAGAATCAGTGGTAACCATTATTTTATTGATTTACGGAATTGCGATTGCTTTAGGAAATTTAATCGGTGGAAAAGTAGCCAATAAGAATCCATTGAAAGTACTGCTTTGGATGTTTGCAGCACAAGGCTTGGTTTTATTGACGTTTTATTTCACGGTAAACAGTCCGGTTTTGAGTATTATTACGCTTTTCTTTTTGGGAGCATTATCGTTTGCTACGGTTCCGGGATTACAACTTTTGGTGGTTCAGATCGCTGAAAAAGAATTGCCGGGCACAGAAGATGTAGCTTCAGGAATCAATATTGCGGCGTTTAATATTGGGATCGCGATTGGTTCTTATTCAGGAGGTTTGATTGTAACTTCAGCATTAGGAATAGAAAGTACCCCATGGATTGGAGCTTTATTCCTTTTGGTAACTGTTTTAATTACGATGTATAGCATCCGTATTTCTAAAAATAGATTGAAGTAAATAATTAAATAAATTGCAAAAGACCATTCATTTTGAGTGGTCTTTTTTTGCTTTAAATATTGAACCTGTTTAAACTAATTAAAAATTTAACCGCAGAAGAATCAAAAGCTATCGTTGATTTATTGGTTATTGAGAAAGCAAAAGTATACAAAAGAATAATATTTCGACTCCGCTCAATATGCAAAGATTTTTAAAAACTTATGTGCTCTTATTTGTAGCCTAATACTCAGCTTAAAGTCACTAATATGTTAATCTTTTGTCACTTTTGCGGTTAAAATAAAAGTTTAAACAAGTTGATCTTCATGTTACGGAAAACCGTAAATAATTTTTTTCAATTGTTTATACATTTGAATGAATATATTTTTATATTAGTCTATTGATTCTTGATCAATACAAGCAAAAACTAGTATAGCCATAACTCAATTTTATTTAAAATGACCAATTTTGAAAATTACAATACTATAACCAGCATTACAGGAAATAAAAATAATTTTTGCCACTAAACTTTCAAACACAGATATTATGCTAAGCAATAATTCGTCTTTTACCAATAGTGAAGACGACTCTATTATTGATGTTTCAGGAAATACCGATACTCCGATTAATTTTGGAGCTGAAATGATATTGCCAATCATTCAGGAAAATATTCATTCTATTCCTGCCCAACAATACAATCCTGATGATTGGAAAATTGGAAAAAAATATACCCAAAAACTCAATCTTTCGGAAGAGCAGATTACCCTTCTCAATACCTTAAGATTTGGAGATAACGTTTTTAATGAAATTGAATATTGCAGGATTCAGATTCTGAAACAGCTTTTAAGAGCCGTTGAATATCTTAAAAACCATTGTATTCCGGTGAATAAATCGTATCCGACAGTTATTGATGAGCTATCGGAAATTATTGTAGCACTGCAATACAACTACAGAAAAGAAAGCATGAATTATAAATATACCTATGAGTCTGTGCAAGGTGAAATTTATAATCATATTCTAAAATTATGCGAAAATAATATACGGGAAGTCTACGGAATTAAAAGAAAAGTCAATACCGATTTCACATATACGCATCAGGATATTCTCCATCAGTTTAATCGAAAAATAGTCTCTAAATTAGATCTTTTTTTACTTGAAAATCAAGGTCAGATTCTGGATGCAGATGCTAAAACCAATATCATTCTCAATGAAAATAATACCAATCGCTGGAAAGATAAATTCGAGATCATCAAACAGGATTACACCAATCCCATTGCTTTTGAAAGGGAGATTTTCAGATTGGCGGATGTAAATATAAAAAATCCATCGGCTGATATGATCTATTTCGAAGCCTCGAAATTCATCTCTGAACACCATAAAACTTGTGCGTTAAGACTGTATATTCATTACTTAGATAAAGATTTAAACTCACCGAAATTCGATAATAAACAGCTCACAAAAACCATTCAGAAGAATTTATTTTCAACGAATGAGCAACTTGTGGATTTCGAGAAGATCATGAGTGAATTTGTTTCCCATCGAAATCTGGAATCCTCCATTGAAAAGGTGAATCTATTATACGAACCCAAAAGGAAAAAAATCATCATCAACAGAGAAGCAATTGAAAATGTTCAGAAGCTGGACTCGGAAGTAAGTAAAATATTAGGCGATCTTTTAAGCGATGAGTTGGAAACAGAAAATATTTTTATCCAATCAGAAGAAACAGAAAACACCCAAGAAATAACTTTTAACATCACCCGTGAACATCCGGAACTTCAAAAATCAAAATATATTGAGGAACTTCATCTGACAGATATTCAGAAGAAAATATTAGACCTGTTCGAAAGACAGAGTTTTAATATTCTGCAAAGCGAATTTTCAGATTTTATTAAAACTAAAAACCTGTTTATGGGATCAACCATTGAATCCATTAATGATACCTGTTTTGAAATCCTTGATGATATTCTGATTGAAGAAGAAGATGAATACTTTACTATTAATACCAATTATTACCAAAAACTTTTAAACAATGATTGACAATATAAAACCTAAAGAAGCCACCTCTATTATCAACTCTCTGGTAAGCGGTGTCGTACCCAAAATAGGAGTGCAGCATATTACCGTAGGAAGATCCGAAGAAGTAAATGCATGTATTGGTTCTTTAGAAGACGTGAAAAATGGACACAGCTTAGTGAAATTCTGGATCGGAGATTTCGGTAGCGGAAAATCTTTTATGCTTCATTTGCTCAATACCGTAGCGTTAAAACAGAAATTTGTGGTTGCCAATGCAGATTTTACACCTGATAACAGGCTGTATTCCAACGATGGAAAAAGTGTGATTCTATATTCTGCCATCATGGATAATATTGCGATTCAGACAAAACCAGAAGGAGGCGCATTGCAGACTTTATTGGAAAAATGGATTGAGCAGGTGATTGCTAAAACTGCCGAAGAAAATACGATTCCGCTTTCTGAAATTAGAAATGAACAGTATTTAAATCTGATTCAACATTCAATTATGAAAACCGTTAATGAGATCACCGAAGTTGGTGGTTTTGATTTCGGATATGTGATTGTAAAATACTACGAAGGCTACATTAAAAATGATGAGCTATTGCGCAGAAATGCCCTAAAATGGCTAAAAGGAGAATACAAAACGAAAACAGAAGCCAAACAAGATCTTGGCGCTCGAGAGATCATTAATGATTCCAATTATTACGATATGCTTAAAAACTTCTGTAAGCTATTTGTGAGCATGGGATACAGCGGTTTTATGATCAATTTGGATGAAGCCATCAATCTGTATAAAATTTCTACGGCTGCAGCGAGAGATAAAAATTACGAAAAAATATTATCGATTTACAACGATTGTTTTCAGGGGAAAATTTCAAATCTATTCATCAATTTTGCAGGAACTAAAGAGTTTTTGGAGAATGAAAGGAGAGGGCTTTTTAGTTATCAGGCTTTAAAATCCAGGCTGGAAACCAATAAATTTGAAACCCTGGAGATAAGAGATTTTGCACAACCCGTGATTAAATTAACACCTTTAGATCACAATGAAATTTTTGTCCTTCTGAAAAAATTAAAGCTAATTTTTGATTTGAATTATAAAACGGAACTCAGTATTTCAGACGATGAGATTTCAGCTTTTATGGAAGAGATGTTCAACAAACCGGGTGCCTCAGAATTTCTAACGCCAAGGGAAGTGATTCGTGATTTCTTAAATATTCTGAATATCATCAGGCAAAATCCAGAAGTGGATAAAAGAAGACTTTTCGGAGATATTGAAATTTCAGACGAAAGACCAAGTGATCTGGTAGCCTTAGATAGCATTGAAGAATTATGAGTTCATTCAACTTACTTTCAGAGCCGATAAGAAAATACATCAGAGATAAAAAATGGGAGAGCTTACGGCCTATTCAGGAGGCTGCTATCCAAAAAATAATTTCTACGGATCATAATTATGTACTGATATCAAGAACAGCTTCGGGTAAAACTGAGGCTGCTTTTCTGCCTATTTTGTCTAAAGTCAATTTCAAGGAACAAGGCGTAAAAGTTCTTTATATTTCGCCGTTGATTGCTTTGATTAATGACCAGTTTCGCCGTGTTGAAGAGCTTTGTGAATATCTTGATGTTTCCGTGACCAAATGGCATGGCGAAGCCAGTAAAGGACAAAAAGACAAGTTGATAAAAGATCCGAACGGCATCGTACTCATTACTCCGGAATCTATTGAAGCGATGTTTGTGAATAAACCTTACAACGTGCATCATTTATTTTCTTCATTGGAGTATGTCGTTATTGATGAAATTCATTCTTTTTTAGGTTCGGATCGAGGTATTCAGCTTAAATCTTTACTCAACCGTTTGCAGAGCATTAATAAAAATAAATTCAGTATTGTAGGACTTTCTGCTACGGTGAGTGATGCCAATAAATATGTTGAATTAAAAGAATTTCTGGGAAATACGGGGAACACAAAGATCATTAGAGATATTACTCCTAAGCCCATCAATGCTGTCTTTAAATACTTTCAGGCAAGTTCATCAGAGCTTCCATTAGCGTTGTTAAAAGATCTGTATGTTCGGACCAGAGAAAGCAAAGTTCTGGTTTTTCCGAATGCCAGAGGAAGAGTAGAGGAAGTGGCGGTTAAACTTAAAAAGATTTCAGATCAGGTAGGAGGCCATCCCAATTATTTCTCTCACCATTCATCGGTTGATAAAGAAGTTCGGGAATATGTAGAATTTTTCGCAAAAAATCAATCTCACCAAAATTTTTGCATTTCCTGTACATCAACCTTAGAATTGGGAATTGATATTGGAAATGTAGATGAAGTTGTTCAAATTGATGCCACCCACAGCATTGCATCCCTTATTCAAAGAGTTGGAAGAAGCGGAAGGCGAGAAGGTAAAGAAAGTAATTTGTTTTTATACGCCACCGATCCTTGGAGTTTACTGCAATCTTTGGCATGCTGGCTTTTGTATAAAGAACAGTATATAGAACCCATTGCTGTCAACAAAAAGCCTTACGATGTGTTGGTTCATCAGCTTTTATCCATTGTAAAAGGAATTTCCGGAATTATTTTAACGGATCTTTTAGAACAACTGAAAAATAATACTACTTTTTCGAATATAGAAACGGAGGAAATAAAAGACATTATTCTTCATCTTACTGCTATCGACTTTCTTGAAAAATTAGGCAATGAATTTATTATCGGTATTGAAGGTGAAAAAGTAGTTAACAATAAAGATTTCTACACTCTTTTTAAATCAGATACCCTTTTTAAAGTTTCAAATAAAGGAATTAAAATTGGTGAATTGCCATTCTCATCTCAGTTGATACATGATCAGAATGTTTTTTTATCTGCAAAGATTTGGAAAATTATAGATATTGATTTTAAAGCAAAAAAAATAGAAGTGACTCCTGCGAATGATGGTAAAAAGCCGTTGTTTGGTGGTGATGGAACTGATGTAGCGCTTAAAATAAGAGAAAAAATGTTGGAAATTCTCCTTTCAAAAGAAACGTTTGAGTTTTTAGATGAGATTGGGCAAGAAGTGATTAATGAACTCCGTACAGAGTTTTATCCTTACGAAATTACTGATGTTAAAACGCAAAGACCTTTATTATCAAGCAACTATCATCTTACATTGTATTCGTTTACAAGTTCAAGAATCAACAGAACTTTAAGCTTTATTATGGATACGATAAATATTGATCATCATCTGGACAAAAAAAATATTTCATTTGAGATCATCCATTATTCAGCCTCTGCTTTTATATCTATTTTAAATGAGTTAAGCAGCGTCAATGTAGATCAGGCTTTAAGTGAATTAATAGAGCGTAATCCCGGGATTTTAGACTTTTCAAAATGGGGGCATTATTTACCGATAAAATATCAGATAGAATTATTAAAAACCAATTATTTTGATTTTGAAGGGTGTACTACCTACTTACAAAATCTAAAGATTGTAGAAAACTAATGTATACCTGTTGTGCATTTTGGGAGTCAAATTAAAACACCAAATCCTTGTTTATCCTTGCGGTGATAAGACAATACAAAGGTGTTTTTAAACAAAGTGTCAAAATGCACAACCATTAATTAAAACCAAAAAACTCACTTTTGAATTCAATGATTTTAGTTTCTAAGGGGTAAAAAAAGAATTCATTATCCCCAACTATTCTGGCATCCAAAAGGTGGCCAACCAAATTCGTGTGGTTTTCCCGCTCTAAAGTAGTTTCAAGATGGAATATCGGGATGCCATCCATCTCAGAAAGCGTACCAAAGATCTCTGATAAACGTATTTTGGCGTCAAATTTTATATGAAATTTTCTTTTCGTTGAAGGATTGAAAAAACTTAAAATGGCTTCGTTTACATTTCCTAGTCCTTTTATTTTTCCGTGTTTAATCTTCTGGTCGACCACAAAATCTGTTAAGCCCTCCATGATGTTTGAAAAATCTTTTAAGCATACGACATACGTGTTTTCTATTTTCCTGGCGGTCCATAAATTACCTTCAATGAATTTTAAATCCATACAATTAAATGGTTTGATAGTTTTTATATTTTTTTTCAATATTCTCAATCTTCCTTTTTTCATCTATAGAATCAAACACCATTGAGCTCACTATCAAAAAATAAAGAAATAATAATTTTCATCAATTTATATAAAAAGCAATACCACATCAGTACCACAAATCTTCATTTTCGCTTTTTACAGAGTAAAAAATAAAAAAAATGAAAACATTGATTAAGGTCATAAAAAGGAAATATATCAACCTTATATATTTGACCATAGATAATTAAAATGAAATTGTTTTCATAAAACTTGATGAAAAAGAGTTAAAATAGACCTTCTAAACAATTACGTGGTATGTATGTGGTATTTTAATTTAAGAAAATTTTAATCATTTTTCTTTCTTTGCCTACTACAAAATAGTACCGCAGTCACATTGTTAGAATAATTTTAATCACAAATGCAAAAATAGAGAAAATTAAGTCAAGAAAAAGAAAAACAACTTTATTTTATAAATAGAGTAGGATTCTAAAAGAAACATTGTTAATAAAACTTCAGCATCTAATTTATTGTTTCTAATTACTGTCATAAGTAAAATAAACACCGGAAAGAATAGTAGAAAATGAAGAACCCAACGCTGACGCTGACCATTAAAATAAAAATAGCAGCAACAGAAAGTACCGTAGAGATGAGAAAATTATTATGAAAAACGAAAAACCTGAATTGAATTTAGAAGATTTAAACCAAAAATTTTTAGCCCAAGATGAAATTATTGCACTCGCTAAAGAAAACTCACCCCGTTTGCTGAATAAATTCAGATTGGCTTACCCTGATTTTTTCGACAAAATATCTGTGATACAGTCCAATCTTAAAAATTCAGAACTTATTTTTTGTATTTATTTAAAACTAAACCTTACAACCAAAGAAATTGCTACGTATACGTATGTAACCCCAAAGGCAATTCAGAACAGAAAAAACAGAATAAGAAAAAAGTTGAATATCCCGTCAACTCTTGATATTTATAAATGGTTTAATGATATTTAAACCATTTTTTTAGTTTAAAATTCTACAATGGCTTTATCTAAATCGTGGTAAAGCAAAACTTTCCAATGGTTTTCTATGGCTTCTTTTTCCCATTTCTGTCTCAATTCCATTGCTTTTCTTCCGTCAAAATCACTTTTATAAGCAACATGGTATTTAAGATAAGATTCCTGTGGAAGATCATCTGCTCCATAAAAGGCCGTTTCCCCGTTTTCTTTGATCCAAAAAACCTGCATAAACGGAGTATGACCACCAACAACTTCAAAAGAAATTTCATCCGTTATTTGCCCTTGATCATCGTTCATCCAAACAATATTGGGCAATTGAATCAGTTTTTCCAGGATATCAAAATCAAAAGAAGGATTGCCTTTATTTTCCATTGCAAAATCAAGCTCGCGCTTTTGAATGTAAATTTCTGCATTGGGATAGCTAGCCTCATCACCGCTTTCCGTATTTTTTATAATGCCGTCAATATGATCTTTATGAAGATGCGAAAGCAAAATTTTAGTGATCTGATCAGGGGTAATGTTTTCCCGATCAAAAATTTCAGAAATAACGTTTTTCCCCGCTTCATTCTCCCATCCGATACCGGTATCTAAAAGAATACAGTCATTTTCCGTAATAATAAGAAAAGGTTGAATAGACATTTTTATTCCTTTAACAGCATCCCTGTTTTCTTCTGTTAAAAGAGTAAAGTCTTTGGTTTTACTCGCCGAAAAATTTCCTTCTTTTAGTGGTACGATCTTCATATTGCAAATTTCCTGATAAATAACCAATCTTGAAAACGTTTTTTTTCGATACAAATCATCGGCAAAACCGATGATTTAAACAATTGAATTTTCTTTGTATTGTTCATTAAGAAGGCTTCGACTCCGCTCCTGACATTGCTAATACTATTCCAAATATTATCCACTGTCAGGCAGAGCGGAGTCGAAGCCTTTGTGATAACTACATCCAGATTCCTACAGAAAAATAATGATTTCTCTCGCTAATAATAACTGTAAAAAAAAGATATCGTCTTTAAATTTTTTCTAATTTATTGTTTCAAATAATTGATGATTCCTATCACATCATCTTTTCCGAAACCTGCATCATGAGCAGATTGGTAAGTTTCTATCAACGTTTTAGATAAAGGAAAATCTGCTCCGGCATCTTTTGCTAAGAGAATGTCTTTTAACATCAAATCTAAAGCAAATGCAGGCGCATAAGTATCATTGATCAACAATGGGGTTTTTATTTTGGTAGCACCGCTTCCGCTAGCACTTTCATTGATGATATCGAGCATATCTTTACGTTCAATTCCTAATTTGTCTGACAGTAAAATAGTTTCTGCCAGCCCCTGATAAATTGTGGAGATGAAATAATTAATAGACAGTTTCGCCGCAATTCCTTTTCCGTTTTCACCGAGATGCTTGATCTCTTTTCCTAATTTCTGAAAATAAGGTTCTGCACGTTGGAGATCTTTTTCATTGCCTCCTACCATAATGATCAGTGTTCCGTCAGCTGCAGGTTTTGTACTTCCGGCAACAGGCGCGTCTATAAATGAAGCTTCTTTGATGATAACTGCGGCGGCTAATTTCTTGCTGGTTTCAGGAGAAATCGTACTCATATCGATGAATAGTTTTCCTTGAATATCCAGGGTCAAAACTTCTTCATAGACTGCTTTCACAGCATCATCATTGGTCAACATCGTGAAAATAACATCACTGTTTTTAACCAGTTCTGTTACGGTAGTAAAAACGGTAGATTTTTCTTTGAAATCCTCCGCTTTTTCAATCGTTCTATTGTAAACGGATAATGGAAATCCTGCTTTTTCTAAATTTTTAGCCATCGGAAATCCCATGTTTCCCAATCCTATAAATCCTATTTTTTCGATACTCATTTTGTTTGTTTTTTTAATTTTAATTAAACAATATCCGGCCAGTTATTGGGTAATTCTCCACTGAAACCCATTTCCGGAATTTCATTGATCTGTTTGATTTCTTCAAGGCTTAATTCAAAATCAAAGATATTGATATTATCTTCAATTCTTTCGGGGGTAGTAGATTTCGGGATGGTAATCGTATCATGTTCAATACACCATCTCAAACAGATTTGAGAAACCGATTTATTGTGTTTTTCGGCAATAGATTTTAGTAATTCATTATCAAAAACTTTCCCTCTTGCCAATGGAGACCAAGCTTCGACAACAATTCCTTTGTCTTGAGAAAATTGGGTAACCTCAGGCTGCCAATATCCCGGGTGAAATTCTATCTGATTGATAGATGGCGTAACGTTGGCTGTCTTTGCTAAAGCCTCCAAATGCTCCTGCCAAAAATTGCTTACCCCGATGGATTTAATTTTTCCTTCTGCCTGAAGTTCTTCCATCGCACGCCAGGTTTCCGCATTTACTTCCTGCCAGTTGTCAAAATTCTTTTCGTTTGCGGGCCAATGGATCAGATACAGATCAATATAGTCCAAATCTAATTTTTGAAGTGATTCTTCAAATGCTTTTTTAGTGTTTTCATAGCCTAGATTGTCTCGCCAAACTTTGGTGGTTACAAAAATCTCTTCACGCGGAATTCCACTTTCTTTAATTCCTTTTCCTACCGCTGATTCGTTTTCATATCTGGCTGCGGTATCCAGCAATCTGTATCCTTTTTGTAAGGCTAATTTTACAGATGCAATACCTTCTTCCTCGGTTGCTTTATAGGTTCCAAAACCTATGGAGGGTAAGGTAAGTCCGTCGTTAAGGGTAATATATTTCATTATAATGTATTGTTTGTATTAAATACATTACAAAGGCTTTATACAACGATTTGTTTGTGCCTTTGCAATATATTTTTATTATTTAAAATCAATGGTTAAAAAGCATTCACCAGATCATCGATGGTTTTCAATTCTTCTGTGCTTAATTTGATGTTGATTGCTTCCGCATTTTGAACCGCCTGCTCTGCATTTCTAGCTCCGGCCAATGCAATCGTAATTCCTGGTCTTTCGATGGTCCAACGTAAAACTAACTGACCTAAACTTGCATGATGCGCTTCTGCAATCGGTTTTATTTTAGCTAAAAGAACATTGGTTTTCTCAATAAATTCAGGTTTGAAATGCGCCAGATTGGCTCTATGGTCTCCTTCTTTAAATTTATAATCCGAATGAATTTTCCCTGTCAATAATCCTCTTTCTAATGGACTGTATGCCAAAATAGATTTGTTATTTTTAATACAATAAGGAACGGTTTCTGCTTCAATACCTCGGTTTACCATGCTGAACGGAATTTGATTTGAAACTAAATTCAACGTTTTTTCGGCTTCTGCCATTTGTGCAGCGTTGTAGTTACAAACTCCTGCATGAAGTACTTTTCCTTGTTCGATCAACTTTGAAACGGCTTCAAAAGTTTCATCAATAGGCGTGGTAGAATCCGGCCAGTGAATTTGATACAGATCAATATAATCTGTTCCCAATCTCTTTAAACTCTGCTCACATTCATAGATGATGCTTTCTTTTCCTGCATATTTGTAAACATCGATTGCGTCTCCGTTATTTTTAAAGCTGTTCATCGCAAAATCACCTTTTGCAAGATCCCAACGCATTCCAAATTTGGTTAAGATCTGAACTTTATCTCTTGAAAACCCTTTGATGGCTTCCCCAACAATTTCTTCACTCACTCCCTGCCCATAAATAGGCGCTGTATCAATGGAAGTTACTCCAACTTCATACGATGCTTTGATGGCCTCAATGGCTTCGTTTCTGTCTGTGCTTCCCCACATCCAACCTCCGGCAGCCCAAGCTCCAAAAGTGATTGCTGAAACTTCTAAATCGCTGTTTCCTAATTTTCTGTATTCCATCTATTTTTTATCTAATGATTAAAAGAAATTAATCTTAAAAGTACTATTTTAAGATCTCTATAAAGTCTTATACAAATTTTGGCAAAAAAAATCAATTTTAGCTTGTAGAAATCGTTTAACATGTTGTAATTTTAAGAGATGAAACGAAAACAGTTTGAACCTTTAGAAATAGATACTTTTGAAACTTCTGTCTTTCCATTTCCCAAACACAGCCATACGTATTATGAAATGATCTATATTTTCAAAGGCTGCGGAAATCATCATATCAACCAAATTGTGATTCCTTACAAAGCGGGAGACCTATATTTGATCTCTCCCGATGATGAACACTACTTTGATGTCAAGAAATCAACCAGGTTTTGCTTTATCAAGTTCAACGACAGTTATTTTGAAAGCAATAAGCATCTTTCTCCCGATAATCTGACGACGGCGTCGCCAACGGACATTATGCGAAACCCTTTGCTGAAGGAAGAAAAACTGATCTTTGATGAGCCTTGCAAAACGATCTTAAGAAAGACGGTTGAAAATATTATCGAATACAATAGTTTTTGTAAAGTTTCGGATTCACCCATTATCTTTTTTCAGGTTTTGTCTTTGTTTGGATTAATTCGTGAAGCTTCCGCTAAATTCTTAAAAGTGAATCTAGATCATGCTGCACTGAGAAAAGATGATTTAATCTCCTATATTCATCAAAATATTTACCATCCTGAAAAGATTAGAATAGGCATTATTTCAGATCATTTTAATATCTCCAATACCTATTTTGGGGCTTATTTTAAACGAAATTTTGATGTTTCCTACCGAAAATACGTTACCGATTATAAGCTGAAATTAATTGAAAGAAGAATAGAATCCGGACAAATGACGATGAAGCAAATTGCGTATGAATTCGGATTTACAGATGAAAGCCATTTAACGAATTACTTTAAAAAACAAACCAGTATAAGCCCGACGGATTATAAATTTCAGTTGGTTTAATTTTTCATAGTTGGCTTTTCGTAAAGGTGCAAGGATTTGATTTCTTCTGGAATGTAGAATAAGCATTAAAATTCATTTTTAAACGCAAAGTTTTAATATGAAAATGTGTCATTTTTAGGAAGCAAAGAAATGCGACAAAGTCGCTGATGAAGGCTGCTTCTTAAGAATCAATTATATTGATTCCTTTCTTTGCTCCCTTAAATAAGGAGAATTAAAAATAAATCTTTGCGTTAAAAAAGTCAATGTTTTTTTTGGTGAGGAATTGAGAGGTTCAGAGTTCTATTTTAATTGAAACATTAAAAGTCCCAAACAATTACGTTCAGGACTTTTGAATACCATTTTCAACCTATTTTTTCTTACAGTTTTTGGGAGAATTCGCAGGATTACATCTTGCCGTTTCACCTCCGGGAAGTGTTACAAAATAATCTGTTCCGTACGTATTTCCTTTTTTGAAGAAATCGGTGGAAACAATTTGAGCTCCGCTACTAAAGGCTGCTTTTTCCCTTGTTCTGTCGTTCACCTTTGCTTCGTACGTTTCTATATCCGATCGGGTTCTTACCAAATATCCTTCTTTTACCGACTTCTGAATTTCATTCTGTCTTACAATCGCATTATCATACAATATAAAAGCGGAATAATCTTTTCCGGGGGTAGATTCTATAAACATCATTCTTCCTTTAAGACTTGGATGTTCTGCCAGGTAAGGAGATTCATTATTGCTGATTCCTGCGCTGGACGGCAAGAGGATAAATACAAACTTTCCTTTTGCATCATTCACTGTTGGCCAATTGTTATGAAGAACAGCTTCGTTTAACGTTTTATATTTTCCTTTAACATCATCAGGCGTAATGATCTTTTCTCTTCCCAAGACAGCAAGTACTTCCTGATCCAGATCATCAAATGCTTTTTTATCAAATTTCAAGACTTCTGCGGAATTGGGTAAAATTGGCATTCCTGAATCTTTAGCTTCAATTTGAATGAAGATCGGAATGTGATCAGGGTTTTTATCAGACCAATCTTTTAAAGCCTGAAGTGCCTTCTTTAAAGTCGTGTAGTGGGTTCTGAAATCAATATCTGCAATATGCATTACTTTAAAACCTGGTTTATCCAGATCTTCCGTAGAAAAAGGAGCAAGGTCTGTTACGCCTTGTTTTTTCAACATTTCATACGCTGCGGGTTTGTTGAATCTGTTTCCTGTAGGATCGTAATACACATCTATTTCGAGATTTCTTAAGCCTGCATTCAGTTGTTCATTAAAATCGGGGTGATTGTAGTTCAGGGCTTCGGAGAAATCTAATCCGTTCGGGTGATATTCCTGAAATTTTTCTTTTTCGGATGGCGACATGTTGTCAAAAAAAGAATTCTTGAACTTTTCCATGATGCCTGTTGCTAGTTTAATCACTTTCGGATCTACAGGTTTCGCATAGCTGTTGTGGGTTCCCAAGACCTGAATCTGATTGATCTTTAAGTCTTTCGGATAAGCGCTGAATTCTTTTTTATGTTGGCCTATAGCCATAGCTGATAGCAATCCGAAGGTGGATAGTATTATTTTTTTCATGTTGAAATATTTAAATTAAAAGTTGAATGAAACTCCCATTTGTCCACGGAAGCCTGTATAGGAAACACTTTCTGTTCTTGCCTGTTCTCCGTGATAAAACCTGTTGGGTTCGTTTAAAAGATTATTAAGTTCTACAAACAATCTTACTTTTTTTGAAAGAGCATATGAAGCTGTAGTATCGAGGGTAAAGTTTTTATCAAACCACTGATAATGTTCTGGCCCTGCCAAAGAACGGATGGCATTCAGGTATTTTCCTTTATAATTTCCGGCAAGTCGTATCATGAATTTATCTGTTTCATAAAAAATACTTACGTTGAAAATATGTTTGGCCTGTTTAGGTAGAGTAGTCTCAATTTTCTCTAATACGATTCCGTTCTGATATACGGGAATTTCTGTTTTTGAATCTACAAAAGTATAGTTCCCTTCCAATCCGAAATGTTGCAATATGCCCGGCAATTCTGTAAAACGTTTACTGAAATTAGCTTCCAGCCCAAACAACCAGCCTCCTTCTAAATTACTGGGCGAAATTTTAAGATAGGTAAGTCCGTTTCGCTGTTCCGTTGTTTGATCCTGATAAATGATATTGCTCAATCTTTTATAGAAACTTCCGACAGAGATAATTCCTAAATTAGAAAAATACTTTTCAAACATCAAATCAAAACTATTAGCGTAAGTCGGCTTTAAACCTGCGTTTCCTTCTGTAATTGTTTGAAGTGCATCGTTGATCTGTAACCCGGGATTGAGATCGCTAAAATCCGGTCTTGCAAATGATCGGGTATAAGAAGCTCTGAAAATTGTATTATCATCCAGATTATACTTCATATTCACCATAGGTAAGAAAGCGTTGTACTTGTTTTCCTTTTGTACAGGTTCTGCTGTTGCCGTATTTCCTTGCTGTACCACACGGTTTCCTTTGAAATTGGTAACGTTATATTCATTTCTGAAACCTCCAATCACCGTAAATTTTTCAGTAAGTCTGAAATTTCCCATCAAATAAGCAGAATACACATTTTCCTTTCCTGAATAAGAGGAAGCCAGATTACTTGCTGTATTTGCTCCCTGCACATTAGTCATCGTATGATTGGCCATGAAATCAGGGTTGTACATTTGATCGATCTGACCGTTGGTGATTTGATTGATCAACACATTATTGTAAGGATTCCCTAAAGGATTAAGGATTCCCTAAAGGATTAAGAAATCCACCGTTGTACGGAAAATCCACGGTCTGTAGCTGATTGAGATATACCAAAGGCGCAGCTCCCGGAATTCCCAATAGTTTGGAAGGCATCCATGCATACACACTTGACGTGAAAGTTTTATCTTTATTAATGAGCTTTCCTCCCGCTTTTAAATTGATATTATCATTCAATTTATAATTAAAGTTGAATTGCGCTCTGTAATCTCTTTCGCTGTTTTTATTTCGGCTGATAATGTTTTGATATAAATACAGTTTAGAAGCATCTAAATTATTAAGATTATGGGGTAAGACAACATCAGAAGCATCTCCGACACCGTCGGGAGAATCCATTGCTAGATATTTCAGTCCGTCACTTGAAAGATTTCCATAGGTCATATCCTGCCTGAAAAGGACAATAGGATAGCCTCTTTCATCTTTGCTTACATTTTTAGGGGAATTAAATTCAAAGCTTGATTTTGAATTCACTAAAGACCAATCCAGTTTTAATTTATCCGATAATTTGTGTTCACCTCCAACATCAAAAGAGTAGAGATCTGTAATGTAATCTGCATGTCTGGCCTGTAGCTGAACATTTTTTGTATTAAAATTAAAATAAGATTCTCTTACCGTCTGCTGATCAAGGTACTGACTGTATAATCCTTTGAAATAAAGCTTATTGTTTTTATTGATCTGATAATCCAGCGCGCCATTGAACCCTAAGGTTCTTCTTTGCGCAATATAATCTCTTAATTGTAGTTGATTGATTGCAAAAGATTTTGTCTTGTCTTTATTGTTGAAATCATATACCATCTGGAAATTATCAATTCCGGTATCTCGATTCCATATCACCGCAGACGTGATGAATTTTAATTTATCGGTGATCTTATTTCCATAGACTACCGATGCATTATAGCTCGGCGATTGAGATTGATTAACATAACCTCCTGCTAGATTTACCGAAAAGGTTTCTTTATTTACTGCCGTTTTGGTAATAAAATCAATAGTTCCTCCGATGGCATCTCCATCCATGTCGGGAGTTAAGGTCTTAGATAATTTTACATACTGGATTAATTCTGAAGGGAAAATATCCATTTGCAATCCTCTGTTAGCATTATCTCCACTGGCGCTGGGCATTCTGTTTCCGTTAAGCGTAGATGAGCTCCATTGAATAGGTGTTCCTCGTACGGCAGCAAATCTACCTTCGCCCATATCTCTTTCGATGGTTACGGCGGGTAATCTTTGGATCGCTTCTGCGGCATTTCGATCCGGTAATTTTCCAATTGCATCTGACGCGAGCACATCAGAAATATTTTCAGAATTCTTTTTAATATTTAAGGCTCTGGCTTGGGAAGGTTTATAAGCAGAAGTAATGGTAACGCCTTCAATACTCTTTACTTTTTCTCTGTTTTCTAAGACAATAACTCCTACATCAGCTATTTTCGGATTTGCAGAAGCTTCAATAACAATCGTTTTATCAGCATATCCTTCATAGGTTACGATAATAGACGTATATCCTTCAGGAACGGTAATGTTAAAATTCCCTTGATTGTCTGTGAGAACAAAAGTTTTGTTGTCATTCGTTAGAACTTTCGCCTGAGGAAGTCTTCCTTGTGAATCTTCCACTTTTCCGCTTACCTGAATCTGGGCATAAGATTGTATGGAAGCAAAGAAAAGGGCAACAGCCAAAGTCGATGTTAGTTTTTTCATTTTTACAGGTACAGTTTGATTTGCTGCAAAACTATTCCGACTTTCATTTTTAAAAGTTCATTTAGATTGAGATGAACTTATTTCCATGAATTGAACTTTTAATTAATTGATAAACAGTGTTTTGGCTTGTTTTAATTATTTGTTAACAGATTACTGTTCAATACTAAATCTGTGGGGTTATTAGTTTTTCTTCAAGTATTTTTTTTCGGTAATCATTAGGATTTACTCCAGTTTCCTGTTTGAAATATTTATAAAAAGTAGCCTTCGATCTGAATCCGCATTGGTAATACAATTCACTGATTTGGAGATCAGGTTTTTGATTGATTTGTTCAATAAATTCTTCGATTCGGTATTTATTGATAAGATCGTAGAAAGTGGTTTCAAGACCTTCAGAAATACATTGAGACAGATGATTCTTAGAAATATGGATCATGTTCGAAATATCTTCCAAGTTTAAATCTTCTTTCGTGTATATTTTTTTGTTTTTTAAAAGCTCGATCAATCGGTTATTGGTATTTGTGATATAGTCTTTACTCAGGACAGACGTTTTGTACTTTGTATTTTTTTTAGCATCGATTATGATATCAAGAGCTTCAACAACAACCATGTTTTCATTTTTTTTCTGAATATGGAGAGGTTGTCTTTCTATTTGATTTAATCTGATCAAAAAAGCAAACTGAATAAAAAAGGAGAGGGTGTAAATGGTTCTCAATAGTTCTTTATCTAGAAGTTTTGCATAATGACAAATAGCATATAAGATCACTAAAGAAAGAACGAAACCTATAAACTTGATAAACAGTTTTTGAAATGCATTTTCACGATCTCTATGCCTAATCTGTGCAATCAAAGTCGCAATCAGGTAACCCGCCCAGTACAACGGATACAGTTTAAAGATCCATAAATAAAACTGATGAAAACTCTGAGATTCCGAGCCTATAAAAAGAACAATAATATTACAGATAAAGACTACGAAAAAAAGGACAAAATGGAGATACTGTTTCCAAGTATTGGTGTGTTGAAGTAAATATCTGCCCGCTAAAAACAAAAGCGGACCTTTTAGAAGTCTGAAGCTTGACGGATATTGGTCTATCAGAAAAGTGCTTTTATTCCCAAAACTAAAAATAAAGTATTCGCAAAGGAAATCTAATGTGATGGTTACAATATAAAGAATTAAAAAAATATTCTTCTTGGAATTATCTCTTTTAATTAAAAAAAAGGAGAGTATGGCTTCTAAAATTACCGCTAAGAAAGCACCAGAAATTTCCATAATTGATCAATAAAATTTTGCAGAAAAGTAGTCTTTTCCAACAAGAATTTATTGAATAATGAATTACGATTTTGTTAAATATATCTTGATTTATACTTGTATTTTGAATTGTTGGTTTTTTGCAAAGGCGCAAAGTTTTATAAAAAAATACTGTTGGTAAGGCGCAAGGATTTTATCGCAGATAAAATTGACTGTGATCCGTTCACTTTGTCATTCTCTAAGAAGTTAATCAATTCAAATTCCTGTATTCAATAGGAGACATCCCTACTTTCTGTTTAAAAAGGCGTGTAAAATGCTGAGGATATTTAAACCCTAAATGATAAGCAATCTGGCTAATCGACTGGTCAATGTCAAAAATTTTATCTTTCGCTACATCAATAACTTTTGTCTGGATATATTCCTGAGGCGAAATGCCTGTTTCTTTTTTAATAAGGTCTCCAAAATAATTAGCCGATAGATTGAGTTCTTCTGCGCACCAAGCCACAGAAGGTAAGCCGATTGTTTGTGGTTTATCGGAAGAGAAATATTCATTTAAAAGCGTTTCAAAACGTTCTACGATTCCTTTGTTGATGTTATCTCTTGTAATAAATTGACGGTCATAGAATCGGGTGCAATAATTAAGAAAAAGTTCTAAATTGGAAGCGATTAACGTTTTGCTGTGTTTATCAATGTTTTGCGCCAGCTCATCCTGAATTTTCTCAAAACAATCCATCACAATCTGTCTTTCTTTTTCTGAAAGGTGGAGAGCCTCATTAGATTCATAAGAAAAGAACGAATAATCCTGAATATGCTTTCCTAATAATGTACCTTTTATCAAATCGGAATGGAAGATCAAAGCCCAGCCTTTTGGTTCAAATTGAGTTACTTTGGGCTGTACTCCAATGACCTGCCCGGGAGAAATGAAAACTAAAGTTCCTTCCTGATAATCGTAGTAATCACGGCCATATTTCAATTCTCCACATTTTAATTCTTTCAGGAAAATTGCATAGACTCCAAAGTTCAACGTTTGGGCGGGCATTGCTGTTGCCTTAGACATATCAATAATACTAATCAAAGGATTAAGCGTTTCTACTCCTCTTAATTTATTATAGACATCTACGCTGTCAATTTTTGCGATCTTTTCCATTCTCTTCGTTTTGATGATACAAATTTACATATTATAAGACACTGATAATCATCCGAAAACCTCAATCAGTAATTTTGGTAACAAATACAGTAATCTGTATAAAGTCATCGTTGTTTTATCTTCTGAAATTTGCAAAGAGAGAAAAGGAATAGATGATTTATGATCAAGATTTTTTTTGTGGGAAATCGCAAAGGCGCAAAGATTTTAACCTTTACAATGTTTCAAGGCGCAAGAAAATCAAAGATTTTCGATTGGTAATCTTTTAATTTCCATAAAGTTTGTCATTCTGGAAGAATCTCGACAAAGTTTAGCAAGATAGTATTTTAATAAATGTATTTAGACTCTTCCAGAATGACAAAGTAAACGGATATATATATATTACACAATCAATTTTATCGCAGATAAAATCCTTGCGCCTTAATAACAATATTTAAACTTTCATTGCGCCTTTGCGATTGACCAACCTGCAAAATAAAAATTTAAACAAAGTTTATTTAAACCTACTAAAAATCAAAATATGAAATACAGAAAATTAGGCAATAACGGACTTGAAGTTTCAGCCATCGGAATGGGGTGTATGAATTTAAGTTTCGGAACCGGGAAAGCAGCCGATATCAATGAAGGGATTAAAGTAATCCGTTCAGCATTTGAAAAAGGAATTACTTTCTTTGATACCGCCGAAGCGTATGGACCTTTTACCAATGAAGAATTGGTAGGAAAAGCGTTAGAACCCATTCGTAAAGATATTATTATCGCTACAAAATTTGGAATGATCTCTGAAGAAGGAGGATTAAACAGTCGTCCTGAACACATTCGAAAAGTTGTAGAGGAATCATTGAAAAGATTAAAGACAGATTATATCGATCTATTATATCAACATAGAGTTGATCCCAACGTTCCGATTGAAGAGGTAGCAGGAACCGTAAAAGAGCTGATTAACGAAGGTAAGGTGAAATATTTCGGACTATCAGAAGCAGGTACCGAAACCATCAGAAAAGCACACGAAGTTCAGTCTGTTTCAGCGGTACAAAATCAATATTCTATCTGGACAAGAGAACCAGAGATTTCTGTACTTCCGGTTTGTGAAGAACTGGGAATCGGATTTGTTCCGTGGGGACCATTAGGGACAGGATTTTTAACAGGAAAGATATCTGCTGATACCAAATTTGATCCGGCAACAGATTTGAGAGCTACATTTCCAAGGTTCACGCAGGAAGCAATGAAAGCCAACATGCCTTTGGTAGAAATGCTGAATGATATTGCTAAAAATAAGGGCGTTTCAACAGTACAGATTGCTTTGGCTTGGCTGTTAGCCCAAAAGCCATTTATCGTCCCAATTCCTGGAATGGATAAAATTGAATACCTGGAAGATAATATTAAATCTGCAGATCTAGAACTTTCAGCGGGAGATTTACAAGAAATTGAAGACAGACTTTCTGCCATCCATATTCAGGGAGAGAGGTTATCAAAAGAACTATTAAGCATCTCTGAAGAATAAGTTTTATGAATCTACAATTAAAAAATAATATGGAAACTGCAAAAATAGAAGATAACCAATTACAAATATTAACGGTGACACAAACACTCACGGAGTTGATGATCGAAAAAGATATAGCTGGCATTAATAAAATTGTAGATGTAGACTTTACCCTGACGCACATCACAGGATATGTACAGTCAAAAAAGGATTGGTTTACAGAAATAGAAAGTGAACAAATGAAATACTATTCCTATACAGAAGTAAAAACATCGGTAAGTATCACTGCTGATAAAGCAACTTTTGTTGGTCAAAATCTTTTGGATGCCCGAATTTGGGGAACGCGAAACACATGGAGATTACAACAGACCATGCAACTTGAAAAACGTAACGGTAAATGGATTATATTAAAATCCGTTGCCACAATATTTTAATTAAAAATCAAAAAAAATATGAAAACAAGAACATTAGGAAACCAAGGATTAGAAGTTTCCGAATTAGGATTAGGATGCATGGGATTAAGCTTTGGCTATGGTCCTGCAACAGATAAAACAGAAGCCATCAAATTATTACAAACAGCATTTGATGCTGGAGTAACATTTTTTGATACCGCCGAAGCGTATGGACCTTACACGAATGAAGAATTATTAGGAGAAGCATTAGAGCCCTTTAGAAAAGAGGTCGTAATTGCTACCAAATTCGGATTTAAAGAAGGTAGACCTGATCTGGGAATGGACAGCCGTCCGGAAACCATTACTGCTTTCGTTGAAGCTTCATTAAAAAGACTGAAAACTGATGTTATTGATCTGCTTTATCAACACAGAATAGATCCCAACGTTCCAATAGAAGAGGTAGCTGGAACAGTAAAAGAACTTATTCAACAAGGAAAGGTTAAACATTTTGGAATGTCGGAAGCCGGAGTAGAAAGCATCCGAAGAGCGCATGCAGTACAACCTGTAACAGCTTTACAAAGCGAATATTCATTATGGTGGAGAGAGCCCGAAGTCGAAATTTTGCCCACTTTAGAGGAACTGGGAATTGGTTTTGTTCCATTCAGCCCATTGGGAAAAGGATTTCTGACTGGAGCGATTAATGAAAATACACAGTTTGACAAGACAGATTTCAGAAATATTGTTCCACGCTTTACAGAAGACAATAGAAAAGCCAATCAGGCATTGGTAGATCTTCTTCAGAATATTGCGCAAGAGAAAGAAGCAACTCCTGCACAGATTGCTTTGGCTTGGCTGCTCGCTCAGAAACCTTTCATCGCTCCAATTCCTGGAACAACTAAAGTTCACCGTTTGCAGGAAAATATTGGTGCAACACGTGTTGAATTAACGCTGGAAGATTTACATCAGATTGAAGAAACAGCTTCAAAAATTACCATTGTAGGAGAGAGATATCCTCAACATCTTCAAAACAGAGTAGGAAAATAAAATTTTAAATGAAAAAAGTACTTATCATAGGAGCTACCGGAAGCCTCGCAAAATACGTTGTTGAGGCGGTGAAACCTTTAGAAAATATAGAATTAACCTTATTCGTAAGAAATAAAAACAGACTTTCAAAAGACCTTTCAGATAATTGTGAAATTATAGAAGGAGACGCCTTGAATTTCAATGATATTAAAAATGCCGTAAAAGGAAAAGACATTGTTTATATTAACCTTGATGGCGATTTGGAAACAATGACGGGTAATATTGTACAAGCTATGCAGGAAGAGAAGGTAAAGAGAATCATTGGGATCAGCTCTATTGGGATTTACACTGTTCCGTTGAGACCCGTTTTGGTTCCTTACAGAAAATTGGCAGATATTATTGAAAGTTCAGGATTAAACTATACGATTCTCAGACCCGATTGGTTTACCAATGTAGATGAGGTTGATTACGAAACCACAATTAAAGGCTCTCCGGAAATTGGTTCCGCCATTTCAAGAAAAAGCATTGCAGATTTTGTTTCAAAATTGATTAATTATCCGAATTTGTATATCAATGAAAACTTAGGAATTAGTAAACCCAATTAAATCTTTTTGACAGTTCAATTTGATATATTTACGTAATGAAAGTTTTTAAAGATTTTGCTTCATATAATAAATTCATGGGAATGTCTGAACCTTTGAATGAAGATATTGATGTTGGATATTATGATCCGCCCAATATCATATTGGGATCTGACCCTGTGATGGTAGATTTTTACAGAATATCTATTAAGATTAAATTCAAACGTAAAGCAACACCGTTCGCAGAGCCTATTACCGCTGTCTTTTTTAACAGTCCGGATCTGGTCATAGCACCGGGTTGGGATGCTGAACCTACCTATACGGGAATGTATCTTCAACTTTCTAAAAAAGTCATTGATCAAAATAGATTTTTATTTAAAACGTACTTAGATTACGGACAGCATGAAGCGCTGTATTTAACAGAAGAGGAAGTAGATGAAATAAGTGCTGTTTTCAGATTGTTGTTTAAATATTATGAAAGCGAAAAAAAGCATTTCGGGGTTTTATTGTCTTATGTAAATGTTTTAATTTCATTGGTAGAAGCTTTTTATAAGCGACAGTTTTCAACGGATCCTAAACAATACAACCGAATTGTGACCGATTTTCAGCAGCGTTTGATAGAGTATTACAATCATCCCATAAAACAGCTTCCCAATGTTCAGTACTTTGCAGATGCGCTGGGACTAACGGCTAATTATTTAGGAGATATCATTAAACATTATACTCAAAAATCGGCACTTGAAAATATTCATGACTTCATCATTAGAAAAGCAAAAGAATTATTGGAACAAAACGCTGAAATGAATACCACTGAAGTTGCATATGAATTAGGCTTTGAATATCCCAATTACTTTTCGAAGTTCTTTAAAAAACAAGTGGGATTAAGTCCCAAAGAGTATCGTTTACAACGCATTAATAAAGAGTAAACTTATCATAAACGCCTTCAACAAGAGGCGTTTTTTTTGTATCAGTAATTTGTATCTTTTTTATTGGTAATCTGTCTCTGTTAAAAATTTTATTCGTTTCTACATTTGTTCAGTACAAAATAGGATAAAATGAAAAACAGTAATAATGAAAATTCAAGACGGAAATTTATTCAGCAAACAGCAATGGCAGGACTTGGATTAATGTTAGCTCCGAATATATTGTCTGCATCAGTAAATGAGCCACTTGAAAATAATAAGGATAAAAAAGAGGATACAATGACTAAAAGAAAATTGGGTACGTTAGAAGTTTCAGCTTTAGGCGCAGGCTGTATGAGCATTACTGCAAATTATGGGGCAGGGGTAAAAATTGAAGATGGCATAAAAACGATTCGTACAGCTTATGAAAATGGAGTAACTTTTTTTGATACAGCCGAAGTTTATGGATTACACGCTAACGAAAAACTAGTAGGTGAAGCTTTATTGCCCATGAGAAACAAAGTTACTATTGCTACAAAATTTGGCTTTGACCTCGAAAATGGCGGATTAAATAGCCGTCCTGAGCATATTAAAAAAGTAGTTGAAGAATCTTTGATCCGTTTAAAGACCGATCGCATAGATCTTTTATATCAACATAGAGTTGACCCGAATGTGCCAATTGAAGAGGTAGCCGGAGCAGTAAAAGATTTGATTAAAGAAGGAAAAGTGTTGCATTTTGGTTTGTCAGAAGCTAAGGTGTCAACCATTCGCAGAGCACATGCCGTTCAGCCTATTTCGGCTATTCAAACCGAATATTCTTTTATGGAAAGAACTGTTGAAAAAAATGGAGTTTTAGCTATTTGTGAAGAACTGGGAATTGGTTTTGTTCCTTGGGGACCTGTTGGAATGGGGTATTTAACCGGAAAATTAAATGCTCAAAGTCATTTTGATGAAAAACTGGATTTACGCAAAACTTTCGACCGTTTTAGTCCTGAAAACTTAGCATTGAATATGCCTATCGTTAATTTGCTTAATGATTTTGCATCTAAGAAAAATGCAACTGCTTCACAAATAGCTTTAGCTTGGTTGCTCGCTCAAAAACCCTTTATTGTTCCTATTCCGGGAACAAGAAACATCCCTCATTTAAATGAAAATTTGGGAGCATTACCTATTCAACTTACCAATGCTGACTTGCAGGAATTAGAAACAGAATATTTAAAACTAAAAGTATACGGAGGCAGAATGAATGCAATGCAAATGGCAATTTGTGAGTAGTTATTAAAAATATTTAAATAAAATCAAAATGAATCAAACAAAAAAAGTACTGTTAATCAATACCCATTTAACATATCCTAATTGGTCAGAAGGCCTTTTAAATGATGCTTTCAACCAAAAAGCAAAAGAGTTTCTTGCATCAAAAGGTTTTGAAATTTTAGAAACAAAAGTTGAGAATGGTTATGATGCAGACGAAGAAGTAGAAAAACATCTACAGGCAGATATTATCATCCTGCAAACGCCCATCAATTGGTTCGGTGCTCCCTGGATTTACAAAAAATATGTAGATGAGGTTTTCAATAGTGGCTTACACAGTGCCAAATTCCTTTCTGGCGATGGCAGAACAAGAGAAGATCCTACCAAACAATATGGAACAGGTGGAAAAATGCAGGGTAAAAAGTTTATGGTCTGCAGTACCTGGAACGCTCCGTCAGAAAGCTTCAATGATGTTGGTCAACAGTTATTTAAAGGAATAAGTACACAGGATTATCTATTACACATTACCAGTAATTACCGTTTCTGCGGAGTTGAGGTTGTTCCGGATTATAATTGTTTTGATATTTTCAAAGATGGAGATATTGCTAAAGATTTAGAGAATTATCCTGCACATTTGGCCAAGGTTTTTGGCATGTAAGAATGATCTCTCGTTGAAATGATGAGGTAATGACTTCAGTTTTTTTATTCCTAATCATCAATCTCTAGAAAGACCTTACGATAATAAAATTGTGAGGCCTTTTATTTTGGGCGTGCCCCTTTGGGTCGGGCTATCCACTGCAATCTTTTGTTCGTTCCTCACAAAAGGATTTCCGTTTCTATCCCTCACGCGGTATTGGTCTTTTTAAATAGATAGAATCCGAAATTTAGAAAAAAAATAATCCTTTTTGAGCTTGTAAGAAATGATAATTGAGCCTTACAATAAGATTTGATCATTTTTAAAGCAATAAATTTGCTAGATTTAATCAAATAAAATCAAGCTGTAAATGGAAGAGACAGAGAAATTGAGAACATTGGGGTATTCAGGAATATTTCTGTCCTGCTTTTCAGATTATAGCGAAAAATATGATGACCAATATATATTATCAATAATGGAGAGCTCAATGCTCTCTTTTTTATGATTACAAATCAGATAATCTCAAATAACTGCAATCGTATAATACAATTTTCTGTTCCTACAATTTTTTAAAATCAGAAAACTTCCTGAAATTTGCATCAAGTAAAAATGAAGACAATAATGAAGATCATAGACTTAGAAAACTGGAACAGGAAAGAACATTTCGAATTTTTCTCAAGAATGGCAAGTCCATATTTTGGTTTTACAACCGAAGTAGACTGTACAAAAGCATTTCAAAAATCTAAAGATGAGGGCCATTCTTTTTTTGCCTCATACCTTCACAAATCAATGGTTGCTGTAAATTCTGTATATGAATTAAGATTAAGAATTCTTGAGGGTAAAGTGGTGGAATTTGATAATATTCATGCAGGCACAACAATCGGAAGAGCAGATGGAACTTTTGGTTTTGCATTCATTCATTTTTCTAAAGATTTTGATGTTTTCAATGCTGAGTTACAAAGTGAAATTGAGGGAGTACAAAATACAACAGGAATCAGAATGAATAACGGAGAATTGGGCAAAGACTTAATCAGACATTCTACCATTCCGTGGAATTCTTTCAGCGCGTTGCTTCATCCCACTCCTTTGGATAAAACGGAATCTGTACCCAAAATCACTTTCGGGAAATTCAGTATTCGTGATGGCAAAAAGTTCTTACCGGTTTCTGTTGAAGCGCATCATGGTTTAGCAGACGGAATTCACATTGCAAGGTATTTGGAGGAATTCCAAAGACAATTGGATATGTAAACTGAAGAAAAAAATTAACCACAAAAGTCACAAAAGACCAATCTTGAAGGTAAAGATTTTAAAGTTCACAAAATGAAAATCAAAGATTTTTAAAAGCTTTTGTGTTCTTCTTTTTTAGCATTATTTTAAACTAAAAATAGATAAAACTTTTGCCTCTTTTGTGGTTGATAAATAATACACAGTTTAGCAGATGGAATTCACATTGCAAGGTATTTGGAGGAATTCCAGAGACAGCTTGATAATTGAGTTGAAATATATTAAGTAAGAAAATAATACACCACATTTGTCATTCCGGAGGAATCTAAACACATCTATTAAAATAGAATCTTTAAAAAATTTGCTTAGATTCCTCCAGAATGACAAACTTAATATCTAATAAAAATCAAAGATTTTTAAAAGCTTCTGTGTTCTTCTTTTTTAGCATTATTTTAAACTAAAAAATAGATAAAGCTTTTGTACCTTTTGTGGTTGATAAATAACACACAGTTTAGCAGATGGAATTCACATTGCAAGGTATTTGGAGGAATTCCAAAGACAGCTTGATAATTGAGTTGAAATATATTAAGTAAGAAAATAATACACCACATTTGTCATTCCGGAGGAATCTAAACACATCTATTAAAATATAATCTTTAAAAATTTTGCTTAGATTCCTCCGGAATGACAAACTTAATATCTAATAAAAATCAAAGATTTTTAAAAGCTTCTGTGTTCTTCTTTTTTAGCATTATTTTAAACTAAAAATAGATAAAACTTTTGCCTCTTTTGTGGTTGATAAATAACACACAGTTTAGCAGATGGAATTCACATTGCAAGGTATTTGGAGGAATTCCAAAGGCAACTTGATATGTAAACTGAAGAACAAAATTAACCACAAAAGTCACAAAAGACCAATCTTGAAGGTAAAGATTTTAAAGTTCACAAAATGAACACAAAAGATTTTTAAAAGCTTCTGTGTTCTTCTTTTTTAGCATTATTTTAAACTAAAAAATAGATAAAGCTTTTGTACCTTTTGTGGTTAATAAATCACACACAGCTAGGATAACTTCCAACCCAGAATCCTACCAATTACTCAATCCGTTTTCCAACGCTTTTTCATAATTTTCTTCATCAAAAGAATACAGATCAGGAGATTTATGAGCGCCGCCACGTCTTTGTTCTTCCAACTTATTTAGAATACCTAGGTTTTTAATTTTTCTGTAAAAATTACCACGGTTAAGTTCTTTCCCTAAAATAGCTTCATATAATTTCTGTAGCTCAGAAAGGGTAAATTTTTCGGGTAAAAGATTATATCCAATCGGTTTTGTTGATATTTTTTCGCGTAAAGTCATCAATGCTTTATCAACGATCTCACGATGATCCATAGCCAGATCAATTTCTGATAATTGATTTAAATAAATCCACTCCACTTTTTCACTGAATTCATCCGGAATAGGATTTAGTTTTGTAGGATTGTATAACGCGTAATATCCGATAGAGATAAATCTTTGCTTATGGAAAAGCGTTTCATCAAAATCTTCAAAATAAAATTCACTTCTGTTTTTCTTTCCAAAAACACCGAATTCTTCAAGATAAACACCCGTTACACCCGCTCTGTCCCTTAAAATTCGTTCAACGGCTTCATCCAGGTCTTCATCTTTCTTTACATAACCTCCCGGCAATAGCCATTGTTTTCGGTAATTCATCTTGATCAGTAAAACCTTTAAATCATTTTGATCAAAGCCAAATATCACAGGGTCAGCAGATATATGAGGAAGAAAAAGCTCTTTTGCTTCGTTTGATTTATCTAAAAGTTGTTGTTTGGAATCCATGGATGTTATAAGAAAAACGTGATATCACAAATTTACTAATAAAAATTTTGAAAGAACCTCAAAAATGCATTCTTGAATTCAATTTTGGGGAAATTTTAAGACTTTATTTTTCATTGTTTCACTCCGAAACAATGAAAAATATTCATTTAGATTAAATTTAATTATTTGACATTTAGATAATTAACCCCAGTATTAAATTTTATTAATATTTTTTTTCAAAAATTGAATGAAAAAATGTAGTATTGTAATGCTTCGCATTGAAGCAATGAAAAAAAACAAAGATTGAGATAAAATTGCTTCGAAAATACTTTCCCCTGAGAGTATGCAATTTTCAGTACAAATATGATGCTTAATCCACTAAGCCTGCATGAAAAAAGTAAAGTAAATAGGCTTTTCACTTGATTTCATGACGATGCAGAGGTAAATGAACAGCTGGCTGTATTAATAAAAAATCCAGTACTGATTTTAAATGATAACAGTTCATCCAATGAAAATTTGGGTGCAGGAAATGTTGTGTCTTTTAATTGTTGGCGATAAAGACAACAGAGTGTTGATTATCATAGAATTAGATGTAAAACAAAGAAACTAAAGAAGAAATTATATAAACTAAGCAATGAAAAAATCAATTGTAAAAATTTCAGCATTAGGCATCATTCTGTTCTGTTCCAATCTTGCATTTGGACAGACAGATAAGCTTGCTGTACAAGACTCTGTGAAGCTGCAGGAAAAGCTTAAGATTGCCAATGTAAAAGAAGACAACAACAGAAATGTGATGTTGAATGCTGCTAATAATACGAGCCCAAGAGATGTAAATATCGGGCTTCCTTCTACAGTTGGCGGAATTACCATCCTTGAAAATGACCTTCCCGTGGTTTATTTTTTCTGGCCCGAACTTCCCAATAAAACGTGGAGACAAAGTGTAGGTTTAGAAAAAACGGGATTGTTAAAAATGGATCAATTGGCCAATACCATGGGCGATCTTGGGTTTGCAGTGAACTCTTATGCTCAAACAGGCACCAAAGATTTTAAACTGAAAGGAAAATTTACTACAAGTACTTTTGGATGGCTTCAAGGGGATGTCAATGCTTCAGGACCGATTTCTAAAAACGGCTGGACATACACTGTTGGGGCTTTTGCAAACTACGATCCCAGTACTTTTAAGCTAGGTTTTGCAAGGAATGTAGATGAAACAAAAATCTTCAGAGCGGGTGTTACGAAATATTTTAATGATGATAAAGGGAAGATCTCAATTTTATATAAATATTCAGATTCTTATAACGTAGGAAACTATGCTGTTTTCCAATATGGTGAGAACGGGAAGGTTACCGAATTGGATAATTTCAAAATCGGTAGAGATTCTTATGTGGTAAATGATGGCCAGATCCGAATGAAAGATATTTTATCAGGACAGAATTATTGGGCATCTATGAGTGGAAATGACAACCGATCAAAAGCTCATAACATAGATATCTTCGGTAATTATTTATTAAACAACGGCTGGAATTTCAAATTCTCCACCCGAGCCCATTTTTCAACAGTAAAAATGTCAACGATTATTCCTTTGAGTATTTTCCAGGCAGATCAGTCAGCGGGTTATACAATTGCCTCAACCGGACAGGCTTATTCCGGAGCGGTGGGAACTCAGTTGGCAATGCACACGCCTGAAACTCCAATTACCAATATTGCAGGACGTTTTTCATTAAACAAACAGCTGGGAAATCATAACGTTACGGTGGGGATTTTAGAGCAATTCTATAATGTAAATAAATACACATCCAACAGATCTTTCTTCTTCCAGACCGTGGAAGCGCAACCTCAAAGATTAATTGGCCCAACCACAGATGCTTCAGGATTTTACAACTACAATGCAGGTGGAGAATACCACAGCGGAACAGAAAACAAGCTGTCTGTATATGCAACAGATGAATGGAAAGTATCTGATAACTTTAATCTAAGCTATGGTTTACATCTACGAAATCACTTAGTTGATGGTGAATTCTCAATGACACCAAGAACTCCGGGGTTTGTTTTTGGACCTAATGATTTTCAAAGCATTAAAGAAAGCTGGTTCCAGATCGGCGGAAGTTTAAATGCGACGTATAACATCAGTAAAAACTTTGGAGTTATTGCCAACTTACTTTATACAGAAGAAAACAGAAGGCTGGAAAGTTATTCTCAGGCATTTGATCCCAATACAAAGAAAATTAAAAGCCCGTTGGGAGCGTTAGGAGTATTTTGGAATACAGATTATCTTCAATTGATTTCTCAGGCAACGTACCTTAAAAAGAATAACAATCTTAACAGATATAACTTAGTAAATCCTGCTAATACAACGCAAGCTCAAAATGTTACGGTTTACTATGACATTCAGACTATTGGTTGGACAACAGATTTTGTACTAAAGCCTTTCAAAGGGTTTAATCTTCACTATTTGATCACGTTACAGAATCCGGTATATAAGAAATTCAATTTCAATGCTTTCGGAACAGATTACGATTACAATGATAACAATGTTTTGGGAGTGGCTAAAGTATTGATGGAGATCGATCCAAGTTACACGGTTGACAAATGGAGATTCTGGGCGAGTTTCAGATATTTCTCAAAACAGTATGCCAACCTTACGAATGCGTTATACTTCGCCCCAAGATGGGAAACTTTTGGAGGAGTGAATTACACCGTAAACAAAAATATCAACCTTGGCGCTACCGTGATCAACTTCCTGAACCAAAGGGGAGCAAGTGGAACCATCAACGGGGCTGAACTCATCACCGATGCCAGTCCATATTACGGAAAACTATTAACGGGAACATACATTATGCCGTTGACAGGGCAGTTTTCAGTAAGCTTTAATTTTTAACAGGTAGAATAATGAAAAAGACAGTTTTAAGTATAGCCGTTTTGTGTTTTGGGATCTCGGTTTCTGCACAAAATATTCATCAGATAAAAAACAACAACGGACTCGTTTTAGGATATTCCGAAGAATCAGGTGTGAAAATCCTTGATGTTTCAGGGAAAAAATTCAAAGATTTAAATAAAAACGGAAAACTCGACAAATATGAAGATTGGCGTTTGCCCGTAGAAGAAAGAGCAAAAGATCTGGCTTCTAAAATGTCTATTGAGCAAATTGCAGGGTTAATGCTTTACAGTGCACATCAGGCAGTTCCGGCTCCGTCAGAAGGTTTCAGAGCAGGAAAATACAATGGTAAATTTTTCAATGAAAGTGGTGCGAATCCTTGGGATTTGACGGATCAACAAAAGAAATTTTTAAAGGATGATAATCTTCGTCATGTTTTGGTAACCACTTTACAGTCGCCGGAAGTCGCCGCCAAATGGAATAACAATTTACAGTCTTACATTGAAGGTTTAGGATTGGGAATTCCTTCTAATAATAGTACCGACCCGAGACATTCTGCTTCTGTAACGGCTGAGTTTAACGAAGGAGCAGGCGGACAAATTTCTCTTTGGCCGGATGGATTAGCAATGGGAGCTACTTTCGATCCTGAATTGGTGAAAAAATTCGGAAATATTGCGGCTCAGGAATACCGTGCGTTGGGAATTTCAACAGCTTTATCTCCACAAATCGATTTAGGGACTGAGCCCCGTTGGTACAGAATTGCTTATGTATTCAGTGAAAGCCCGGAATTAACAGCCGATTTGGCAAGAGGTTATATCGATGGTTTTCAGACGTCTTTTGGAAAAGATGTGATCAAAAACGGATGGGGTTACAAAAGTGTCAACGCCATGGTAAAACACTGGCCGGGCGGCGGTCCTGAAGAAGGTGGTCGTGATGGTCACTGGGCAATGGGAAAATATGCCGTTTATCCGGGAAATAATTTTCAAAATCATGTGAAACCTTTTACAGAAGGAGCTTTTAAATTAAATGGAGGAACCAAAGAAGCCTCTGCGGTTATGCCTTATTACACCATCAGTTTCAATCAGGATACAAAGAATGGGGAAAATGTAGGAAATGGATTCAGTAAATATTTAATTACGGATTTATTGAGAGGGAAATATGGGTATGATGGAGTAGTATGTACCGACTGGCTGATTACCGCTGAAGAAGGAAAAACTCCGGGAACATTCGCCGGAAAACCTTGGGGCGTTGAAAAGCTTTCTATTGCAGAACGTCATTACAAAGTACTGGAAGCTGGAGTAGACCAATTTGGAGGAAACAACGACAAAGGACCTGTGTTGGAAGCTTACCAAATGGGCGTAAAAGAACATGGTGAAAAATATATGCGTACCCGTTTTGAACAGTCAGCCGTTCGTTTGTTAATGAACATTTTAAGAACCGGATTGTTTGAAAATCCTTATGTAAACGTAGACGAAACCAAGAAAATCGTAGGAAACCCTGAATTTATGAAAGCAGGATACGATGCACAGGTAAAATCTATCGTTATGCTTAAAAATAAAGCGCAGGTTTTACCGATTAAAGAACGCAAAACGGTATATATTCCGAAGAGATATTCTCCTGCAACATTCAACTGGTGGGGAGTGTACACGGCTCCGTCTTTAGATTATCCTGTGGATTTAGAATTTGTGAAAAAGCATTACAACGTATCGGATGATCCTGCAAAAGCAGACTTCGCTATTGTTTTTGTTCAGAGTCCGCACAGTGAAGAAGGTGGGTACAGCGATGTTGATGTAAAAGATGGCGGAAACGGATACGTACCAATCTCTCTTCAATATCAAACCTATACGGCAACAGAAGCTCGTGAAAAAAGCATTGCCGCAGGAGATGCTGTTATTGCACCAACGGTTAAAGACAGAACGTTTAAAAACAAAACTACGACTGTTACTAATTTCACAGATTTATTGAATATTGAAAATACCTATAGAGCAATGAACGGAAAGCCTGTGATTGTTTCTGTAACTGCCTCAAAACCCATGATCTTTTCTGAGTTTGAAAAACATGCAGACGGAATTTTAGTGAATTTCAATGTATCTAACCAAGCTGTGGTAGATATTATCGCCGGAAAATATGAGCCCTCAGGATTATTGCCACTTCAGATGCCTGCCGATATGAAAACAGTGGAAACCCAAAAAGAAGATGTTCCGTTTGATATGATTCCTTACAAAGATTCGGAAGGTCATGCGTATGATTTTGGATACGGACTGAACTGGTCAGGCGTTATTAAAGATGCAAGAACGCAGAAATACGTTAAATAATTCAATAAAAAAATACGCCACAAATCGAAGATTCTACGGAGTCAAAAGGCTCAAATATTTTAGCATATTGAAAATATTAAAGTTTATATAAGAAGATTTTCAAAAAACAGAAGTATCCTTTTCAACAGCATGATATTTAAACTTAAATAAATTCTTCAGTGTAAAACCTTTGAGCCTTTTGTGGTTAATAAAAATACTTAAAACTTAATACAATGAAAAAACTCATCATAGCAAGTTTATTCCTTATCGGGATCAACAATGTACAGGCTCAGAAAAGCATTTCATTATACAGTGGAAAAGCTCCGGGCTCAGAAAACTGGAAGCAAAAAGAAGCGCAAACCTATTCTGATTTGTTTAAAACCGAGGTTGTTTACAATGTAACACAACCCACAATTTTAGTCTTTGAAGCGGATAAGGCTAAAGCCAACGGAACAGTGATTGTTATTGCTCCGGGTGGTGGTTTTCAAAGTTTATCGATTAACAGAGAAGGGATTGATATGGCAAAAAAACTAGCCGAAAACGGAATTACTGCCATTGTGCTAAAATACCGTTTATTGGAAACAAAATCCAACGATCCTGCCCGTGAAATGATGGAGAACATCAAAGACAGAAAAGCTTTTGATACGAAAACCGCTCCCATTAAAGTAATGGCAGGCGAAGATATCAAAACAGCTATTTCTTATGTAAGAGCTCACGCTAAAGAATTAAATATTCAGGCTGATAAATTAGGGGTAATCGGTTTCTCGGCTGGAGCAAGTGTAATTTTAGAAAGTGTTCTTCACAGCAAAGATGCTTCTACTTTACCCAATTTTGCGGCTTCCATTTATGGTGGACCGAATGAAGATATTTTAACTTCAAAAATCCCAACACCCATGCCATTATTTATTTGTGCAGCAACCGATGATCAGTTGAAACTAGCTCCAAAAAGCATTCAGCTTTACAATAAATGGTTAGAAGCGGGACAACCTGTGGAACTTCACATGTATGAAAAAGGAGGCCATGGTTTCGGAATGGGAACGCAAAATTTACCTGTTGACAAATGGTCAGATGTCTATCTGGATTGGTTGAGATACCATAAGTTTTTATAACATTTTAATCTGTTTAAGATGTAACCACAAAAGAAACAAAAGCTTATGCTTTAATAAAAAATCTCATTAATAAATTATTTAAGAGCACAACAGTATTCAAAATTTTTCGATTTTTATCTTATGTGACCTTGTGATTTTTTATTTCAAGCTTAAAAAAAACTTTTGTCCCTTTTGTGGTAATAATAGTATCGCATGAAATCAATTATTATAAAATAGCTTCGTTATTCTTTGAAAGTTAACTATTTAGATACCTGATTCATGTTCGAATATTTTTATACTAAACTCAAATTATTTAATTCAAAAAATAAAAAATATGAAGAAGAACCAATCTGCATTGATCAAACTTGTTCAAAAAGCTAAAAACTCAGGATTATTTCTTGTTTTATTAGCAACATCGGCGGTTGCAAATGCTCAGCAAAATAATCAGACGGTTACCGTAAACGGTCAAACGTTTAAAGATGCCAATAAAAACGGAAAATTAGATCCTTGGGAAGATATGCGTCTTTCCGTGGATAAAAGAATAGATGCGATTGTTAAAGAAATGACCAACGCAGAAAAAGTAGATGTATTGATTGGAACAGGAATGCCCGGAATTGAAGTGCTGACAGGTCCTGTGGGTGATTCAAAACAAGGTCTTGTTCCCGGAGCAGCGGGTGGAACAGCTTCTTTCGAGAGATTCGGAATTCCTGCGACAGTAGTTGCTGATGGTCCTGCGGGGCTAAGGATTGCGCCGACCAGAGAGAATAATTCAAAAACCTATTATGCAACAGCATTTCCGGTGGGGACAGCGCTAGCTTCTACTTGGAACAAAACCTTGCTAGAGCAAGTAGGAAAAGCAATGGGGAACGAAGTAAAAGAATATGGAGTAGACGTATTATTGGCTCCGGCGTTAAATATTCACCGAAACCCTCTGAACGGAAGGAATTTTGAATATTATTCTGAAGATCCTTTAATTTCAGGAAAAACAGCCGCTGCTATTGTTAATGGAATTCAGTCTCAAGGAGTGGGAACTTCCATCAAACATTTTGCGGCCAATAATGAAGAAACCAACCGTTTGACGATCAATGCTCACGTTTCAGAACGTGCGATGAGAGAACTCTATTTAAAAGGTTTTGAAATCACGGTTAAAGAATCTCAACCCTGGACGGTAATGTCTTCTTATAATTTGTTGAATGGAGTCTATACTTCAGACAGCAAAGATTTACTGACTCAGGTGTTAAGAAACGAATGGGGTTTCAAAGGAATTGTAATGACCGATTGGTTTGGTGGCTTCCCAGGATTTGAATCCATCAAAGACGGAGGGATTTCTGATGTTGTAAAACAGATGAATGCAGGGAACGATCTTTTGATGCCGGGAATTCCTGCACAGAAAAAAGTTCTTCTTGCCGCCCTTGATTCAGGGAAATTATCTCAGGAAGTTGCCAATGTAAACGTGAAAAGAATTTTGGAATATATTTTCCGAACTCCCACTTTCACACACTACAAATACAGCGACAAGCCCAACCTTGCTCAAAATGCAGAAGTCACAAGAAATGCTGCTACAGAAGGAATGGTTTTGCTTAAAAATGATAACAACGCACTGCCTTTTGCTAACAAGCAGAAAGAGGTTTCCTTATTTGGAGTTACTTCTTACGCTTGGATCACGGGGGAACAGGAAGTGGAAGTGTGAATAATAAACACACCGTTTCATTATTGGAAGGGCTAAATTCTGCAGGATATCAACTGGATAAAGAGTTGGTGAATCTCTATAAACCTCACGCAGAAAAAGAAAGAATTGCAGAAAAAGAAAGAAGAAAAGGAAAAGGGATTTTAGCGTTACCTGGAAGACTTTCTGAAATGAAAATGGACGATGCTTTCCTTGCTAAAAAAGCTGAAATGTCAGAAATTGCTTTCGTGACTTTAGGAAGAAATTCTGGTGAAGGCGGTGATAGAGTTGTTGATAATGATTTTAATCTGGCGACCGAAGAAATTGAAATGCTGGATAAGATTTCAAAAGCCTTCCACGCAAAAGGTAAAAAAGTGGTGGTGATCTTAAATATCGGCGGTGTTATTGAAACGGCATCATGGAAAGATAAAGTAGACGCTATTGTATTGGCTTGGCAACCTGGCCAGGAAGGCGGACATTCTGTAGCAGACGTTGTTTCAGGGAAAATAAACCCTTCCGGAAAACTGACAATGACGTTTCCTGTAAAATATGTAGATACGCCTTCTGCGAAAAACTTCCCGGGAGTTCCTGCTGAAAACCCGAAAGAAGTAACGTATGAAGAAGGAGTGTATGTGGGATACCGTTATTTCAATACCTTTAATGTAAAACCTTCGTATGAATTCGGATTTGGAAAGTCGTATACCAGTTTTGATTATTCGAATATAAAAATAAGTTCACCCACTTTTAAAGATAAATTGGAGGTGAAGGTTACCGTTAAAAACAGCGGAAAAGTAGCCGGAAAAGAAGTGGTAGAATTATACCTGTCTGCTCCAAATAAATTAATCGACAAGCCAAAATCTGAGCTGAAAGCTTTTGCAAAAACAAAGGAATTACAGCCTGGTGAAAGTGAAACGATTACTTTACAACTTAATCCAAAAGATTTAGCTTCATTTATCACCGAGAAAAGTGCTTGGGTCGCTGAAAAAGGAAAATATAAGATTGCTGTTGGCGCATCCTCTTTGGATATCAAACAAACTGCTGAGTTTGAAGTAAATTCGGATCTTGTTGTAGAAAAGGTACAGCATGTTTTCCCTGCGGATAAACAGTTTAAGGATTTAAGACCTTAAATTTGTTTAAACTTTTTTTAACCACAAAAGGAACAAAAGATTAACACTTTAGTATTTTAAGTTAATTGTTAAACCGCTAATAAGAGCACATAAGTTTTAAAAACATTTGCATATTGAGCGGAGTCGAAATATTATTCTTAAATTAGTGTAAACAAACTTCTTAAAATAAACAACAAAAAGAGGTTCACATTGAACCTCTTTTTTAATAGGTATTATTTAATCCACCATCCAAAGGGATATTGGTTCCTGTAAGATAAGCCGCATATTCTGAGGCTAAAAAAGCAACCAAATGACCATATTCTTCAGGCTTTCCTAATCTTTTCATAGGGATTTTATCTTCTCTGCCTTTTTTTATTTCTTCCACAGATTGATTGTTCCGTTCTGCTTCGTGATCGATCAGTTTTTTAATTCGTTCGGTATCAAAATATCCTGTCAGAACATTGTTAACCGTAATATTATATTGCGCCACTTCATTGGCTAATGTTTTTGCCCATGCTGCTACTGCTGAACGAATAGAATTTGAAAGCACTAAATTATTAATCGGCGATTTTACCGACAGAGAAGAAACATTGATAATTCGTCCGTGATTTTGTCTAATCATATAAGGCAACGCTAAAGTGGTAGTTTCACAAACCGTTTTAAAAACCAGATCAAAAGCTTTTTGGTAATCATCTACCTTTTTTTCTAAGGCAACTCCAGGCTCGGGACCATTGGTGTTATTGACAAGAATATCAACCGAATTATTTTTAAAATACTCCGAAATAATACCTCTATATTTTTCAAAATCAGAAAAATCTGCTACCAGATATTGATGTTTCTGTTTTTCATTAACAATGGGTAAAGAAGCTACAAAACTTTTCAACTTCTCTTCATTTCGAGCCATTACAGTGACGTTTGCCCCGCATTTTGCCAATTCTATTGCAATTCCTGCCCCGATTCCTTGGGTAGCGGCTCCTACTAATGCATTTTTTGATATTAATTGAATATTCATGAATCTATCTTTTCTAATTAATCCTATTAGATAAATGTACGGAAAAGTCTTGATTTCAGTGAAAAGTGAGAATAATTAAAATATTCTATTTTTTGTAGTTGGAGAATCGCAAAGGCGCAAAAGTATAACTAAAATAATGTTTTAAGGCGCAAGGATTTTATCTTTGATAAAGAACCTGTTTAAACTAATTAAAAATTTAACCGCAAAAGAATCAAAAGCTATCGTTGATTTATTAAGGATTGGTTATTGAGAAAGCAAAAGTCTACAAAAGAATAAAAATCAAAGATTTTTAAAAACTTATGTGCTCTTATTTGTGGCCTAATACTCAACTTAAAGTGACTAATGTGTTAATCTTTTGTCAATTTTGCGGTTAAAATAAAAGTTTAAACAAGTTGAAAATTTAAATCGTATATCACTAAACATTTGCTGAAAATATATGATTTTTTTGCACCTTAAAAACAGCATAACGATTAAAAACCTTTGCGCGATTGAGATTGTCCAAAAAAAAATTAATTAAACACTCGAAAATAGATAATTTGTACAAATCTCTTTTTACAAAAATAAGTACCTTTGCAGGTCTTTAAAAAATATTCTTTGCTGATTGATTTCATTGATTTTATAATTAATCATTAACAATTTGAAATACATCAAAAGTCAAGAATTCTATAACTAAATTTGAAGTAAATTTTTACCATGCAGATGAGCGCTTCTAACGGTATTTCGCGTACTGTAATTTGGCTAATGGCCATTATTTCCGGACTTGTAGTGGCCAACAATTATTACAACCAACCTTTATTGGGACTTATTTCGAAAGATTTAAATGTTTCTGAAAGTGCAGCCAGTCGAATTTCTATGCTTACTCAAATAGGATATGCGATTGGATTATTAATGATTGTTCCTTTGGGAGATAAATTTTTCCGCAAAAGATTAATTTTGATTGATTTATTTTTAGTTTTTGGATCATTATTGTGGATGACATTTGCAACCCAGTTATGGATGTTGTATGCTGCAAGTTTACTGATTGGAGTGACGTCTGTAATTCCCCAATTATTTATCCCGATTGCCGCAGAACTATCGTCTGATAAAGAAAAATCTTCCAATATCGGAACCGTGATGTCGGGCTTATTATTAGGAATTCTTTTGTCAAGATTTATAGGCGGAATTGTAGGCGATGTCTGGGGATGGAGAGCGATGTTTGGAATCGCTGCAGGACTGATGATCTTGGTTTGGTTTGCCGTTTACAAAATGCTACCCGAGATGCAACCTAATTTTAAAGGAACCTATAAAGAATTGATGCGTTCTGTGGGACACTTAGCTAAAACACAGCCTATTTTACAGTTGGCTTCATTCCGTGGCGCGATGGCATTTGGGTCGATGTGTGCTTTGTTTACAACATTGGTTTTTCACATGGAGAAACCGCCATTCAATGCAGGGGCATCCGTTGTAGGAAGCTTCGGATTAGCTGGTGCAGTGGGTGCTTTAGCTGCTGCGAAAGTTGGGAAACTTCAAAAATTCTTAGATATCAACAGAATTATTTCTTATTCTTTATTGGTTGTGTTGGGAAGTTGGGCGTTCACGTATTTTGGAGGCGAAACGTATTGGGGACTGATTGTAGGCGTAATCCTTGTGGACTTAGGTGTACAATCGAGTCACATTATGAATCAAACCAATTACTTTTTAATAAAATCTAATGCCGTCAACAGATTAAACACCGTTTATATGGTGTGTTATTTCATCGGCGGATCATTAGGAACATGGCTGGCTTCAATCGCATGGCAATATGCGCAATGGGACGGTGTTTGTTTCGTGGGAGCATCCTTTGGTCTATTGGCCTTGATTGCTCATATCCTGTTCTGTAACAAGGTGAATAAAGAGACTGGAAACTAGATTCTTTTAAAGTTTAAAATATTTCAATAAATCTCATTAATTTTCATCAACTTCCAATAGCTGCTCTTGGATTAATTTTTTGTGCTTTTTTCCCCAATCTTCCAACTGTCTCCAAATAGGAATCAGATCTCTGGCTATTTCTGTTAATTCATAATCTACCCTTGGAGGAACTTGGGCATACACAGTCCTTTTTAGTAAACCATCTTTTTCCATTTCTCTTAAATGTAGGGTAAGCATTCTCTCTGTGATTCCTGAAATTCGGTCTCTGATCTCACTGAAACGCAATTTGCCGTTTTCAAGCTTACATAAGATCAAGAGTTTCCATCTTCCTCCAGTTTTGCAAACCGCATACGTTAAATCACATTCCGTAATGTATTGTGAATTAATACTGTTCGTTGAGTTTTCCTTTTTCTTTGCCATTACTTACAAATTTGTTAGTACCATACAATTAACTGTGTACAGTGCAAATTTAGGGTTTGTTTTTTACTTTTGCTCCCTCAAAATAAATAAACGTGCAGAAAATAATAGGAACGCTTCTCATTCTGGGAACTATTTCCTGTAAAAACATCAGTAATACCAAAAGAGAAACAAATATGCAATTAACCACTACAATAGGTAAAGTACTAGACTATTTACCAAAAATAGAAGTATTCGACAGTCAGAATCCTTTAGAGATTAGTCGAAAAAATTATGAGATCATGACTCAGCAACTGAGTGGTAAAAAAGAACCGGTTGCAATAATCGAAGAACTAAATATTCCGGAAGAAGATCATCAAGTCCCAGTTAGAATATACAGACCTAAAGGCGTCACTTCAAAATCGCCTGCTATTATTTACATTCATGGGGGTTGGTTTATTTCCGGTGGTTATGAAACTCATGATGCAATCGCCAGAAAATTAGCGAATGCAACAGGTGCCGTAATTTTGTTTGTAGATTACCGTCTTGCGCCTGAACATCCTTTTCCTGCCGGATTAAATGATTGTAAAACGGCTGCTGAATGGCTTATCCATAATGCTGAAAAATTAGGAATTGATTCTCAAAAAATCGGGATTATTGGGGACAGCGCAGGGGGAACTTTAGCCACAGCTTTAACGACTCAATTGGGAAATCAATTACAATTTCAGGTTTTAATTTATCCTGCCGCTGATAATACGCTCAACACAACATCTTGGGAAACTTATCAAGACGGTCCGGTTCTTAATAAAGAGTGGGGATCACAAGCATGGAAATGGTATTTATCATCCGAAGAAGACCAAAAGAATCCATTAGCTGTTCCTATGTTAATAAAAGATTTTACAGAAACCCCTCCCACGTTGGTTATCGTGGCAGAACATGATCCTTTAAGAGATGAAGGTGAAGAACTGGCCCAACATATGAAAGACTCGGGAATCTCAGTGAAAACCAGCCTTTATAAAAATATGGTTCATGGGTTTATGCACATGGGAATTATTCTCGATGAAACACAATCTGCCATTGAAGAAATCGCAGAATTTACAACTGAAAATTTAGAAAAATAATAGACTTAAAAAAATGAAAAAATTCGCATATATAGGATGTTTGGGCTTTCTGGCCGTTATTACTACCGAGTTCGGTGTGATTGGTATTCTTCCTCAGATAGCAGAGCATTATCAAATCAGTATCGATAAGGCTGGGTATTTATTAAGTGCTTTTGCGTTGATTATTGCGCTTACAGGACCTTTTATGACATTACTAATGTCAGGATTTGACCGTAAAAAAGTAATGTTTGCTGCCATATTTATGTTTCTGATCACGGGAGTTGTTTCCTCATTTTCGCCCCCTTTCTGGTTGCTGATGTTGGTCAGAATATTGCCTGCCTTTTTACAGCCTGTTTATATTGCCAGTGCTTTATCGGTTGCAGTCTCTAACGCCGATAAAAAACACAGCAATGAATTGATGGGGATTGTATTCAGCGGTGTTGCACTGGCTATGGTAACTACGGTTCCTTTTGCGACATGGCTATCAAGTGTTTGGTCTTGGGAATCTTCTTTTATCGTTCAGTCTGTTGTGAGTGTAATTGCTTTGGCAGGAATTTATTTTTTACTGCCTCCAATGCCTGTAAAAGAGAAAAAATCTTACGGAAGTCAGCTTAAAATATTAGCACAGCCTACGTTTATCATCAGTACGCTGATGAACTTTTTCATGATTACGGCTTGGTTTTCTACCTACAGTTATTTTGCAGATTATCTGAACAAAGCAAAAGGAATGGACAGCACAATGATTAGCTATATGCTTTTTCTATTCGGGATCATCGGCGTTTTTTCCAATTGGATCTCAGGAAAAATGCTCAATAAAATATAACCGGAACCACCGCCTTTTTCCTTTCCGGAACTATTTTAGTCCCAGTTTTATTATACTTTTCAGATGGAAATTTACTGGCAACGATTGTGGTCATTGGTATTTGGGGCTTTCTTTATTCTCCAAGTTTCCTTAACGCTTCCACTTATATGATCTCTTCAGTACCTCAATCATTGGAATTTGCCAACAGCCTGGCAACTTCATTCGGTAATTTAGGCGTAACCCTTGGAACAACGGTGGGCGGATGGATGATCATCACAAAAGGGGTAGAATTTAATCCTTGGATTGGAGTTGTTTTCGGGATTCTGGCCTTCATTATGATAGGAGTGAGAAGCCTGTTGGAACGCAGAGAAAAAACTGTGGTACTATGCGGGGAATAAACCGGAATATATTTGGTCGAAATAGCCAGATATATTAACTTTGATTGACTTAAAATAAGTGAAGAAATCTTTACAGAAGATTCATTAAAGTATTAAAATAAGAAAAAATGAAAGTAGAAATCTGGTCGGATGTAATGTGTCCGTTTTGCTATATAGGAAAACATAATTTTGAACAGGCGCTTGAGAAATTGCCATTCAAAGATGAAGTAGAAGTAGAGTGGAAGAGCTTTCAGTTGGACCCGACGTTAGATCCTTCGGAAACAAAAACAACCACTGAATATTTTAAAGAAAAGAAAGGGTTTCCTGATGCTCAGGCTAAGCAAATGATTGGTCAGGTAGCACAGATGGGAGCGATGTCGGGAATTAATTTTAATTTTGAAAAAGCATTAATTACCAATACATTTTCATCCCATAAATTGATTCATTTAGCTAAAAAACACAACAAAGCTTCCGAAGCAGAAGAAGCTTTATTTGAAGCACATTTTCTGGAAGGTAAAAATGTTGGAGATCTTGAAGTACTGGTTTCTATTGCTGGAAAATTAGGAATTGATCAGGAAGAAGCAAGACAGGTTTTAAGTTCTGATGAATTTAATAATGAAGTAAATCAGGATATTACAGATGCAAAAAGTAATGGCATTAGCGGTGTTCCGTTTTTTATTCTGAATGGGAAATATGCGGTTTCAGGTGCACAGCCTGTAGAAGCTTTTGCAGAAGCCCTTCAACAGACCTATAAAGAAACTGTAGTTCCTTTTAAAGATATTTCTAATGGTGGAGCTTCTTGTGATGCCGATGGTTGCAGCATTTAACATTCCTATTTCATGATAAAAATAAACGACGAACTTCATTATTCGGTTTCCGATACGCTTTTTGTTTTTGCTTTAGATTCAGAAGCTGGGGAAGATTTTAACGATAAAAATAAATTGGTTACAGGAATTGGTAAAGTAAATGCAGCCATGGAATTAACCAAAGAAATTCATCTCAGAAAACCAAAATTGATTGTAAATTTAGGTTCGGCAGGAAGCAAAAGTTTTAATAAAGGCGAAGTTATTTGCTGTACAAAATTTATCCAGCGAGATATGGATGTAAGAGGTCTTGGATTCAGTTTATATGAAACCCCGTTGTCTGGAATTCCGCCTGTGTTGGAATATGGTTTGAAAAAGCATGAGCTAAAAGAAGGCGTTTGCGGAAGCGGTGACAGCTTTGAAATGAATCATTCAGAAACCGATTATAATATTGTAGATATGGAAGCCTATCCATTAGCATTGATTGCAATGAAAGAGAACATTCCGTTTCTATGTTTAAAATATATCTCAGATGACGCCGGAAGCGATGCAGCAGACGATTGGGCTGTACAGGTACATTTGGCTTCTGAGGCTTTTAAGAAAATACTATTCTCCTAAAATTATATACAAATCCTGAAGTTTTTCTTCAGGATTTTGTTTTCAATTTGTATTTTTACGTTTCTGCTCCATTTTATGAAAGTCAACTTCTATCAGCCCATTCATCCTATTCTTAAGAAATATATTGAAGGATATTATTTTATGTCTAAAGATGAATCTCAGGAGCCTATCAAATACCTTACGTTTCCCGACAACTATTTTATTTTATCCGCTTGTCAAAATGTATCTATTGTTCAGGAAAAAGGATGGTTGAAAATTCATGAATCTTCATCAGAGAATCTAATCATTGATTTTGTTTCTCAATGTTCTGTCCCGACGGAAATTCTTTATCAACAGTCGATTAATGAAGTTACCGTTTACTTTAAACCGCTAGGAATGTATCACTTTTTTGAGGCAGATCAGAGTACAGATTTAAAGGCTAACATTCAGGATTCAGATTTTAAAGAAATAATGGGTCAAATCTTAAAAGAATCCGACAGAAAAATGCAGATCCAATTACTGGAGGAGTATTGGCTTTTAAAATTTAAATTGAAAGATTTAACCTTGGCTTCTGCCATCACGTATGATTTAGATTCTGAACTGAGCATCGAAGAAATCGCCACAAAAAATAAGATCACCAGACAATATGTAAATAAGGTTTCTAAAAGATATTTGGGCAAACCCGCTTCTGAATACAGAAAAATCCAGAGATTCAGAAAAGTTTTAATAACCAATAGGAAAGTGAAAAACCTTACCGAGCTTTCCTATGAAAACCTTTTTTATGACCAATCACATCTTATCAAAGACTTTAAAGAACTCACCAAGATAAACCCTAAAAAGTTTTTTGAAAATGTAGATACTGAGCAGAATAATATCTGGCTGTTTATTTAATCTTACCCCTTCTCAGATTTTAAAATTTAGTCTTTGATGAAAAGATTATTATTGAATTTCACTACTAAGATGTGATTAAGAGGGTAAGAATATTAAGTTTCGCTTTGCTTTATGGCTTAGACATCTATTTTATTATTCTTAATTAAACTTCACTTCTTCAATGTTCTTAATGGTTTAAACTTTTTGATCTTTATATCTATCTTGTCCTGACTGATTTTATTTGAGTTTCCATTTTTACAATTTAAGTTTTATCCGTTCAAATACCTTTGTTGAAACATTACATTCTTGTTCTATGAAAAAATTAATCGCCGGAATTTTTCTATTCCATTCTATGATCTCTTATGCTCAGAGGGATAACACGACAAAAGTACTGTCTGATATTACAGATAAGGTAAAGCAATATTATATTGATAAGGATACTTATAAAAAGGTAGATTCTTTATTTCAAAGTGAAGTTAAGAAAGGGTCGTTTAACAATTTAACTCAAAAAGAATTCGCGGCATTGGTCACTGAAAAATTGAGAACAACTATTAAAGACAAACACTTTTTTGTTAAATATATTGAGAACTATACCCCCGAAAAACAAGGAAATGAAAAGGAAATGGAGAAATTAAATAATTTTCATAACAGTCTTGAAAATTTCGGATTTGAACATGTTCAAAGATTACAGGGAAATGTTGGTTACATCAATTTTAAAGGGTTTGCAGATCCTAAATCCAGTGCAAAAGTATTAGAATCTGCCATGAATTTTGTAGCGAATACCAATTCTCTAATCATTGACCTCAGAGAAAATGGAGGCGGAGATAACGGTATGCTTCTGTTGTTCTGCAGCTATTTTTTCAATAACAAAACCGATTTGTATACAACCTATTCCAGATACAATAATACAACTGATCTTAACAGTACATTACCAAAGGTTTCTGGAGAGAAATATCTGAATAAAAAGGTATATATTCTGACAAGCAACAAAACATTTTCTGCGGGGGAAGCCCTTGCTTATTTTTTAAAAGAATATAAATTAGCCGAAATAATTGGAGAAAAAACAGGTGGTGCAGCCAATCCTGTGAAGGATTTTATTATTCAGAATCAATACTTATTGCTTGTTCCGGCAGGTAAAGTTACGTCATCGGTAAGCCATAGCAATTGGGAACACATCGGGGTAAGTCCGGATCAGGAAACAAAAGTTGAGAATGCTTTAAAAGTCGCTCATGCAAAAGCCCTGCAGCATATTTTAAAAACAGATACAAAAACAGAATTAAGTATACCCGAAATAAAGAATCTTATTAATAAATTAGAGGAATAAATGAATAGAATGGCATCAATTATCATTAATAAAGCTTCTCTTGAAGATCTTGAAACCATACAAAATCTCGGAATCCAAACGTTTTCTGAAACCTTTGCAGAAAATAATTCTGAAGAAGCAATGAAAACATATCTTGAAAAAAGCTTTAATACGGAAAAAATTAAATCAGAACTCAATAATCCCGATTCATTTTTCTTTATCGCTTGGGAAGAAGATGATGCAATAGGATACTTGAAATTAAATTCCGGACAAGCTCAAACAGAATTACAGGATGAAACTTCTCTTGAGATTGAGCGTATTTATGTTAAGAAAAGCCATCATGGCAAAAAAATCGGACAACTATTGTACGACAAAGCCTTGGAAATAGCTCAACAGCACAAAAAATCATATGTATGGTTAGGTGTTTGGGAAGAAAATCTAAGAGCTGTACATTTCTACACGAAAAACGGTTTTGTTGAATTCGATAAACATATTTTCAGGCTGGGAGATGATGAGCAGACCGATTTAATGATGAAAAAAATGCTGTAATACTCTAAATTTCATGAATTTCAGAATCTGTAAAAACATAGAATCTTCCGCCTTTCGGAAGATTTTTTGTATCCAGTCCTGTAAACTCACTAAAAGCAGGAAGCAATAACTGATTTTCCGTTTGTACAAAGCAGGGAAGTCGTATTTTTTTTACAGCAGAATTAAGCACAATTCCGGGATGAATATGACCTGTAATCTGAAAACCTTCGATTGATTTATCAAAATCATGCACAAAAATAAAATCATTAATTTTTAATTGATTAGCTCTAAAATCAAGGTCTAATTTCTGAACTAAAGTTTTTGAGATTCGGTCGTGATTTCCTTCAACGAGATAAAATTTTATATTTGAATATTGGTTTTTCCATGTACAAAATTCATCAACATCAGAATTATCTCCGGCATGCAAAAGATCCCCAACAACAATGAATTTTTCAGGTTTAAAATATTCTATTAAAATTGATAATCGCTCTAAATCATTTTTCATGATATGATTCGCTAAGGCAATTCCGTTTTTTCTGAAATGAGCAGTTTTTCCGATATGAAGATCAGATAAAATCAGGGCTTTTTCCTTTTTCCAAAACAGCGCACGTTGATTGGTTAAAGTGAAAGTTTCGTTTTGAATAATTGTATTTTTTGTTGCTAAATTCATTTATCTATCTTGTTTTAAAAACCGCCTGTCATTCTGAATGGAACAAAGTGTAATGAAGAATCTTCCCTTCGTCAGAATGACAAACTTTGTGTATCCTTTTAATTCCTCAAAATACTTTTCCAGTAGAATGTTTGCTTATTTACCATAAAAACCTGTTAGGTTTAGAAATACACATAATTTATTAAGCATTTTTTCATTACAAAACTCACTCTTGAAGTATTGACAATTAACCTTTTTTCATTTTTTCTTCGCCTGTTCAATCAATTTTTTAATTCTTGCATCTAAACTTTCACTCGATAATGTCTGTCGTAAGCTATCCACTTTTATCGGGAAGCTTAAAGGGGTAAAAGTATTGGCAAATTTCAAAATAATTTTCGATTTTTCAATTCGTTTAAAGGCTTCCACTAATCTTTGTTCCTGCAACTGCATATTAAAAACTTCGGTGTAAGCTTGTCTTACTAAGAAATGATTGGGATCATAATCTTCTAATACTTTAAAAATTAAACCCGCAGAACTTTGTAGCGCTTTATTAGATCGCTGTTGTCCGGGAAAGTTTTGGATTACCATTCCAGAAATTACGGCGATATCACGGAATTTTCTTCTCGCCATCTCAGCAGAATTAATACTTGAAATTACATCAACCATCAAATTATCTCTGGTTAATATTTTTTGCAAATTATCTTCATTTAACGGAATTTCTTTATCGCTGAACAATTCAAAACCGTAATCATTCATTGCCATTGAAAAGGAAATCGGTGCTAATTTTGAAATTCGGTAAGCAATCAATGCCGCCATTACTTCATGTACCAAACGTCCTTCAAAAGGATACATAAATAAATGATAACCTTCGCGGTTTTTAATTAATTCAACCAAAAATTCATCATCTTTTGGAATATGAGAACGCTCTTCCTGTTTTGCCAATAATGGATGTAGAAATTTCAGTTCTTTCTCAGAAGCTTTTGGATTCAATGCGCCTGATAGTTTTTCTCTTAAAAAGTGTCCTAAATTCGAACTTAAAGGCAATCTTCCGCCCAAATAACTTGGTGCCATCGCTTTTCCTTTTGATAATCGAACATAGACCGTCATATCTTTAATCATGGACACCTCCAAGACTCTTCCAGCTAATATAAATTTTTCTTCTTTTTTTAATCTTGAGATAAAATATTCCTCAACCATTCCGATATATCCCCCTGAAATAAATTTCACTTTCAACATCGCATCACTTACGATGGCCCCCATATTCATCCGGTGAAGCATGGCTATTCTTCGGGAGGTTACTTTAAATAAACCATCTTCCATCATAACCACTTTGTGGTATTCTTCATAGCTTTTTAATGCACTTCCACCAATCGTCAAAAACTCAAGGATACTTTTCCATTCTTCATCTCTAATTTCTTGGAAAGTATAAATTTGTTTAATCCTTTCATAGGTTTCTTCAGGATGAAATCCGTCACCAATTGCTAAAGTCATTAAAAACTGAACCAATACATCAAAACACAACACCTGCGGATCACGAGGTTCAATGACTTTCTGTTTCACAGCTTCTTTCAATGCCGCAACCTCAATCAACTCTAAAGAATGGGTAGGGACACAATATATTTTTGAGGTCTCAAAAGGGGAGTGCCCGCTTCGTCCAGCTCTTTGCAGGAACCTTGCTACTCCTTTTGCCGAGCCAATTTGTATTACGGTATCAACAGGTTTAAAATCAATTCCTAAATCTAAAGATGAAGTGGAAACAACGGCTTTCAACTTTCCATTGCTTAAATTTTCTTCAATCCAGATTCTTAAATGAGCATCAATCGAACTGTGGTGAATCGCAATCTGACCCGCAAAATCAGGATAAGCCTCCAACAATAATTGATACCACATTTCACTCTGACTTCGGGTATTGGTAAAAACAATGGTTGATTTAGAAGCTAAAATAATCGGAACTACTTTATCCGCTAATTTATGTCCAAGATGTCCTGCCCAAGGCAAAATTTCTACTTCATCAGGAAAAACGGGAATAATATCAATCTTTTTATGTTCTTTAGCGGTAATTTTAGCCTTTTTAATAGCATAAGGAATTAAAGTTTCCAATGCTTCATCTAAATTCCCAATGGTTGCTGTGATTCCCCAAATTTTCATTTTTGGAACATATTTTCTTAATTGAGAAACACCTAATTCAACCATCACGCCACGTTTTGAACCCAACAGTTCATGCCATTCATCCACCACAAAACATTGGAGATTGGTAAAGAATCGGAGGTGGTTTTTCTGTCCGAGAAGAAGATGTAAACTTTCGGGAGTTACCACTAGAATATCAGGCATGTTTTTCACCTGTTGCTGTCTTACTTTGGGGTCTGTATCCCCATTTCGAACACCGACCGCCCAGTCTAATCCGATCTCATCAATCGCTTCCTGCATTGCTTTTGCAATGTCTTTTGACAGCGAACGAAGGGGAGTTACCCACATCATTTTCAATCCTTTTTTATATTTGTCGGGATGGGTTAGAAAATCGGATAGTAAGGCTAAGAAAACGGAGAACGTTTTCCCAAAACCAGTCGGAGCAATTACCATTCCGCTGTATCCGTTGCCGAATTTCCGCCAGGTTTCTATCTGAAAAATGAAAGGGGAATTGCCTTTATCAGCCATCCATTGTTGAATGACCTTAAATCCGTCGGTATTTTCAAATGCAGCCAAATTTTTGTTTTTTTTGATTTTTAACGCTAGGTCCGCAAGGATATTTTTAATTTTAAACAATTTCCTTGCGTCTTAGCGTTTATAAAATTTAATTTACTGAATCAATTTCTTAATTTCTTCCAAATCATCAATTTCATTCACCGTTTTATCTTTTCGCCATCTTACAATTCTTGGAAACCGTAATGCGACACCGCTTTTATGACGTTTGCTGAAACCTATTCCTTCAAAAGCGATCTCAAAAACCAATTCCGGTTTTACGGTACGAACAGGTCCGAATTTTTCAATCGCATTTTTATTGACGAACTTGCTGACTTCCATAATTTCTTTATCCGTTAAGCCTGAATATGCCTTTGCAATGGTGACCAGAGCATCGCCATTTTTCACGGCAAAACTGTAGTCGGTGTAATAAGCGCTTCGTCTTCCGCTTCCTTTTTGAGCATAGATTAAAACAGCATCAATGGTTAACGGATTGATTTTCCATTTCCACCAATCGCCTTTTTTTCTTCCGGAATGATAAGGTGAATTCTTTTGCTTTAACATCAACCCTTCACTATTAATATCTCTTGAATTTTCTCTGATTTGATTGAGATCTTCCCAGTTTTCAAAATCAATAACCTGAGAAAGCTTAATATTTTCAGGAGCTTGATTTAATAACAATTCTTCCAGCATGGCACGTCTTGCAGCAATCGGTTTTTCTCTTAGATCAGTTCCTTCCAATTCTAAAAGATCATAACAGAACACTTCAATCGGAATTTCCAAGAGCATTTTTTTAGGTAAATTTTTCCGGTTTAATCTTTTTTGTAATTCATTAAAATTTAAAACCTTATTATCTTTTACGGCTAATATTTCTCCATCCAAAACAAAATTTCCTTTCATTGCCTGTATGGTTTCTGCAACTTCGGGAAATTGTTTTGTTACTAATTCTTCACCTCTCGACCAAATGAAAACTTCATCATTTCGTCTGATAATTTGTCCACGAATTCCGTCCCATTTATATTCAACTTGCCATTCGTCCGGAGTTCCGAGTTCTCCCAATTCTTTTTCTAAAGGATAAGCCAAACAGAAAGGATAAGGTTTAGAATTATCTGGGTTAATATTTTCCGCTGAAATCAATTCTTTAAATGAAACTTCATCAGGTTGCCATTTTCCCATTAAACTGTGCATTAATGTACTTGCTTCCTGTCCTGAAAACTTCGTTAAAGAATTAATTAATGTTTTAGAAGACACGCCAATACGAAAACTCCCACCTAGTAATTTATTGAAAATCAAACGTTCTGTATAATCCAATCCATTCCATGAATGCAAAACGAATTCTTTTTTCTCTGCTTCTGATTTATTTTTTAAACTGATAATTTCATTCATCCATCCCGACAATGTTTTATCAATTTTTTCCGTTGGAGGAGGTAGTATTAACGAAATCGTTTCACCCAAATCTCCAACCGAAGAATAGCTTTCCTGAAACAGCCAAAATGGTAATTGGGTAATTTCCAGTGCCCATTCTTTCATATAATTGGTATTGACATTTCGTTTTGGTCTTTTACCTGTGAACAAAGCGATAAACCACAATTTATCTTCATCAGGAGCGCGTTCCAGATACTCAATAATGGCATCAATTTTTGCGTTGGTTTTGTTGGTACTTTCCAAAGCATTGATCAATTCTGCAAAATGTTTCATAAGTAGGGGATAGCATTTTTTTGTTCATTTTTTCCATTTTTCGTTAACCATGTCAAGGTTCAAAACCTTGACATGGTTAAGAGACTATTCAACATCTTTAATAACTTCCTTCTCGGTTTCCTCTTCATCATCACCGTACAACGTTTCAACGACATCAGATTTTATTCCGATTTCATTTAAATATTTAGAAAAAACTTCAGTTTGTCCGTGTGTTACATGAACAATTTCCGCTTCTGTTGCTTTAATGGCTTGCAACAATCCTTTCCAGTCGGCATGATCACTCATAGGAAATCCCGCATCGGCACTTCGCCATCTTCTTGCTCCGCGAACCTGCATCCATCCTGAACAAATGGCTGTTGCAGCATCAGGTATCTTTTTAATAACATTACTATCTAATAAAGCGGGCGGAACAATGACAATGTCACCTTGAACATGTTTTATACTTTCTCTAAAATCGGGAATTTCATAGTCTGGAAGGACAATTCCGACCTCTTCAAAAGCTTTGTTGAGCTTACCAATAGAGTAGTGAACATGGATTTTTCCCATTCCCTCAATCGCTTTCATAATCCTCTGCGCTTTACCTAAAGAATAGCCGATAAAAACGGATGTTTTTTGATTTTCCTGATTTCGTAACACCCAGTTTTGAAGTCTTTTATTAAGATCAGGAACTTCCAGCCAATTATAAATCGGGAGTCCGAAAGTACTTTCTGTAACAAATTCATTGCACTTGACCAATTCAAAAGGCGTACTTAATCCGTCGTCCTGAACTTTATAATCTCCGGAAATTACACTTACATATCCTTTGTATTCTAAACGGATTTGGGCAGAACCAATGATGTGGCCTGCCGGATGGAGTGAAAGTTTAACACCGTTAATATCCAAGACTTCACCATATTGTAAGGTCTGGCATTCAATATCCGGAGAAATTCTCTGATGTAAAATAGGTTTTGTGAAATGGTGACACAGGTATTTTTTCATTCCCCAGCGGGCATGATCGGCGTGACCATGGGTGATAACTGCATAATCAACAGGTCGCCAAGGATCAATATAAAATTTCCCTTGCGGACAGTAAATACCTTTATTGGTGAATGTGATTAGTTTCAATGCGGTGATTGGTTTAGATTTAATATTCAAAAATCTAACCAATCACTTTAAGAATGTATGGAAATTAAAATTTTTAAGCCTTTTTCAATTTTAGCTTATAATTATTCAGTAAAAAGAAAGTGACAATTCCGACTGTTAATTCAATCAAAGCACTTCCCCAATAGATGCTTTTAACCCCGAAATAATAGGGTAAAATCAACATCAGCGGAATATATAATATCAATTGGCGTAAAAATACCAGAAAGCTTGCTTTTTTACTGTCATTTACTGCAGGATAGTAGGATAGTGCCAACACGGTAATCGGCAATAAAGGAAGTATGGAGAAAAATAACCTGAAATCATTCATTTGATTATCGCTCACTGTATATCCCGGAAGCATTAAGCCAATTAATTGTTTCGGAAAAATAAGGGCGATCAAAAAGAAAGGCAACAATATCGCAATCCCGGCTACAATATAGGTTTTCAGAAATTTACGCGCTCTTTCAAATTGTCCGGCTCCAAAATTAATTCCAACCACTGGCTGTAAGCCTCGCATTAATCCAAATAAAGGGGTTAATAAAAACAGGAAAAATCGATTCAAAACGGTAAAAAATGAGATGTCATTTTCTGTTCCGTATCTGGCAATAGCGTTGAAAATAATAATGCTTTGAACCACACCCATTACCGATAAAATCATTTCGGGAAGTCCTAATTTCAATATTTTTTTTCCAATTGTTTGATCAAATAAAATTGATTTCCAATTGGTTGTAAAAGAACTTTTTCCTTTAGCGTAATAATAAAATCCAAGGAGAGAATAGATCAACATTCCGCAGTTCGTTGCCCAAGCTGCCCCTGAAACACCCATTCCGAATGTGGAAATGAAAATTGGTTTTAAAATAATATCAATCACCAAACCGACTGCAATCATACCGGCAGCGGTTTTCATTTTTCCTTCTGCACGAATCAACATGTTTAAGGCTAACCCATAAATCCAGAAAATAGTTCCGATTAATGTTACTCTAAAATATTCTACTGCAATGGTTTGTAATTCTCCTTTTGCACCCATCATCGCCATTAATTCGTGGGCAAAAATATAAGATGGAACCGTACAAAGTATAGAGAAAAAATACATAGAAAGTTGAAACTTCCAAATAAATTATACAGTTTATCCTGCCTATTTTCTCCAATCCACATACTTACTGCAGCTCCAGCTCCTGTTCCTACTAATCGCCCAAATCCGAGAACAATTTGAGATAATGGAAAGGCCATTCCGACTGCCGCAAGAGCTTTTGTATTAATTAAATACCCCACAAAAATGGCATCCAGGAAATTATTGATTCCGTATAAAACAATCGCCGCAACAGCAGGCCATGAGGTTTCCCACATGACCTTTTTGAGATCACCTTTTAAGATGAATGTTTTGCGGTCCATGCTTTTGTTGTGTTGAATTGTTGAAAGGCAATTCGCTTTTCTACTGTATAAATTTCTTTTCCGGCAATCGCATTGATGATGATGGCATTTCGGTACGCGCCCATTCCTAAATCCGGCGTTACAAAACCGTGGGTATGAAGTTCTGCATTTTGCACGAAAATATTTTCTGCGCTGTCGATGGTGTATTCACGACTTACATCAAACAATCCTTCTTCATTTCTTTGGATCTGATTTTTAATTCCTTGTAAGAATTTTGGTTCCTTATATTTGTACCCCGTCGCCAAAATAACATAATCTGAGATATTGGTAAACGTAATATCATCTTGAATGTGCGTGAAATTCAGAACATAAGAATTGCCTTCAGGAGAAATGTTATCCAATTGACAACTTGGTTTCAAATCTACATGCAGAGGCACATTTCCCACGCTCATTTCGTATAATGTATCAAAAATATCGTTGATCAACTCGAAATTAATTCCTTTATAAAGTGGCGGTTGTTTTGCCAATACATTTTGTCTTTGAGAAGGTGGCATGTTATAGAAATGATCTACATATTCGGGAGAAGTTAATTCCAGTGTCAGTTTTGAATATTCCATCGGGAAAAAACGGTCTGGTCTCGTGAACCAACTCATGTGTAAATTCTCATTTGTTTCTGGAAGAAGATCCTGGAAAATCTCAGCTGCACTTTGTCCGGAGCCAATAATAGAAACTGATTTTGCATTCAGAATATGATCTTTATGCTTCAAATATTCTGATGTATGAATAACATTAGGATAATTTTTACCCTCCATAAATTCAGGCAATCTTGGCTGAGTTCCCGTTCCTAAAGCCAGTTTTTTAGTGTAATATTTTTTAACATCATTATTTTTTAAATCCAACACTTCAACGGTATAGATTTGTTGAGATTCTTCAAAACTGATGTTTTCAACTTTTTTCCCGAACAGGCAATTCGGCAATTGGTTCGCTGCCCACTGGCAATACAGATTGTATTCTTTTCTTAAAATGAAAAAATCTTCTCTGATATAAAATTTATATAAACGGTCGGTTTCCTTTAAAAAATTCAGGAAGCTGTATTTGCTTTTCGGGTCTGCCATTGTTACCAAATCTGCCATAAAAGGAACTTGTAACGTAGCATTATCAAGCATCAAACCCGGATGCCAATCAAAGCCTTCTGCCTGATCTAAAAAAAGCGAATCGATGGATTCTACAGGCTCTAAAAGTGCTGCTAAGCCAAGGTTGAAAGGACCAATTCCGATCCCGATGATGTCGTATATTTTGTTGTTTTCCAATGTTTTTATTTTTTGAAATTTGAATTATTTAAACTTTTATTTTAACCACAAAAGTTTCAAAAGATTAGTACATTAATTATTTAAGTTGATCATAAACTGTCAACAAGAACACATAAGTTTTAAAAATCAAAGATTTTTATTCTTTGTCAAACTTTTGTTTTCTAAATAGTTAGCTTTAAATGATTCAATGTGAGCTTTTGTATCTTTTGTGGTTAAATTTTTAATTAGCTTGAAAAATTATTTTAAATACTTTTCGCTTCCAATCTGCTTTCAGGGCATTTCTCCCAATATCCTTCACGGGTACAGAAAGTCAAGTACGCAGTTTTGTGAGGCATTTCGATAATTCCTTCACGGGTGTAACCTAATTTAGTAATGATTCTATCAGTCGGAACCGCATCTACAGACGCTTCGCCAATACATTTCCCTACCTCAGGAAGCATGAAAATATAATCTAAAGCTACTTGGAAAGATTGGAAAGAGAATTTCTTGTCTTTCTGCGTTTCAGCAGCAAAAAAGTGCGTTCCGTAATCAGTCGGAAGCGCGTCGTAATAAGCTCCCACAACATCTCTCATCGGCCAATAAGGCTCAAAACTAAACTGGGCGACACCGTTTACTTCTCCAATAAAACTGTGTTGTTCGTCACTCGGAAGAATGGTTCTGAACCAAAGTTCCAAGTCCCTTTTCGGGCCATCCATTTTCCAGAAAGGTTTTGCGTGTTCCCTATTGAACCATTCGTGAATCATTCCAAAATCATTATCAATGTCGAAAGGTCTTATGCTAATGTGTACGTTATCATCTTCAAAATACCTTGAATAAACCGTTTCTGTAGATTCTGGTTTGATTAATTTATTTGAAAAAAAGTATTTATTTAAAGGATTCGGAGTATCCAGGAAAACGGCAGGATATTCTAGATTTTCGTCTGCTTCATTAATATTTTGAAGGCTTGTGATTAAATTTCCTTTCGTGTACCAATTTCTTTTGTTGATGATGTAATCTACTAACCCTGTTTCATCTTCATTTTCAAGCTCTTTAAATGCTTTATAAACTAAATTAATGAGTTTTCTTTCGTTGGCTAATCCGCTGCATCCTAAAGCGTTAACAACGCCTAAAATATTATTCGTTACCAAATAATAGGTGTATTTTGGAGCCAATGATTCTTCATCAATAATCGACTGGCTTTCATCTGCAATTCCAGGAAGCGCATTGGAAACCAAGTCTTTTCTGCCTTCTCTAAAGAAAAATCCCTGATTGTCTCTGAAATAAATTTTCCCCGGAAAACCTTTTTTATCAAGCTCAATCATTACGTTTTGCTGATGGAATTCACAAGCCAATCCGTAGGTATTCAAAATCCCAACGATGGGCCTTACACAAATATGAAGATATTGTTTAAACCAATCTAAAGCGACCTGTTCAACTGGTACATCAAGGTTTTTAGCTGTATTTTCGATGATATTTTGAAGCCTTGAAGGTTGTCCAAAAATTCCGTCCTGACACAGCGCTGCTAAAAGCGTTACATTTTTAGTCTTATTTTCCCCTTGGAAAGGGTTTCTTCTGATACTGATATTGAAACCGTTGATGATTTTATCATTGAATGTAACCGCAATAAAAGCAGGATCCACCATAAAATCAATCTCTGGGAAATCTCTCTGTAAATTTTTTCCCCAATCTGTTTTTAATAACTGACTGATGTCGTGACCACGGTGCAATTCAGGATATAAATTGATTCGTTCTGAGTTGGTAATTTTCACATGAAGAGAAAATTTATACATCCATTTGCTGTTTTCGCTGTAAACTGTTCTTACAGATGAAGTAGGAGTGAAGGACTCTCCATAATGACCTAACGCAAACAAAATCCCTTGCTCCTGCATGATTTGAACATCTTCCTGAACCAATAAATACTCAGCTTCCCAAGGATGCATCGGAACAATTTGATAATCTGGAAATCGATCCCATAATTTTTTATGCTCAGGATTTAAAAAAGGGTATATTTTTTCGCCTAATTCTTTGGTGACAGGCGTTCCATCCGCATTTTTTTCAATGATGTTTTCAGGGTTAATTAAAAAATAAAATAACTGAAATTGCCCGGAAGTTTCAGGTGAATATTTTAATAAATCTTCTTGATTAAATCCTTGTTTTGATTTGGGAACCGGATGTAAAATATGTCCTAAAACAAGTGATTGCTCAGCCTCAATAAAAGACATTTCCAGATCATTCACCGACTTATTATTTTCAACCAGATAATCTAAATAAGTAGTCAAATTTTCAATACTATTGTTCAATCTTTTTAAGACTGTTGAAGCATCGATATTGGGATACAGTCCTTTGGAATATTCTGCAGTCATGGTCATAAAACCATAAATGTCCACTTCAGAAACTTCATCGGTATCAATAACTCTCCTTATTACAGGAAAGTCAAAAAGATGTCTTCCTGTTTCTGAAAAATAGTTTACCGGAACGTATACATCACATCCAATGGAAGAAAAATCGATTCTGATATGTAAATCAGTTGGTGTTTTTTTCAAATGTTTGGCAATGGCTTCATCATACTTTGGAATTCCCAAATAACGGCTCCAGTTTGTAAATTCTCTCATATAACAATTGATGAGAGCCGTGTAGTTGATCTGTTCTGCGTAGTCTTGATTAGTTAACTTCAATGTATTCATTTCCGTGTTTTTTTATGGTGTTTAATATTGATTTGATGTCTTCAACCGTGGTTAAAGGATTTAGAATGGTGAATTTTAAATAAAACTGCCCGTTGACTTTAGTTCCTGCAACAAGGGCATTTCCGTTTTTATAGAGTTGTGATTTAATATAGGTATTAATCCTGTTCAGATCAAAAGTTTTAAAAGGATCTGCCGAATAACGGAAGACCAAAGCAGAGAGATCCGAGCGGTTTAATAATTCAAAATTCTGATCATTTTCTAATAGAATTGCTGCTTCTTTTGCGGTGTATATAATTCTCTCAATATAACCTCCCAAGCCTTTTTTACCGATGATCCTAAGGGTAAACCAAAGTTTTAGCGCGTCAAAACGTCTTGTGGTTTGTATTGATTTATTAACCTGATTAGGAATTTCATTTTCATCATGATCTTTTGGATTTAAATAATCGGCGTAATGGGTAATCAGTCCGAAATATTTTTTATCTCTCACGATAAATCCGCTGCTGCTTACAGGCTGAAAGAACGATTTGTGATAATCTACGGTCACAGAATCAGCGTCTTCAATTCCCTTAATTAAGTGCCGGTATTTGTCTGTCAACAACAAAGCACATCCGTAAGCGGCATCTACATGAAACCAAAGATTGTATTTCTTTGCAATTCCTGCAATATTAATCATTGGATCAACATTTCCAAAATCTGTGGTTCCTGCCGTTGCAACAACTGCAATCGGGATATTTCCGCTTTCAATTTCTTTTCTAACGGCATCTTCCAACAACACGCTGTTCATTCTGAAAGAGCGGTCGGTTTTAATTTTAACAACAGCCTGCTCGCCCAATCCTAAAATTGAGGCACTTTTCTGAATGCTAAAATGGGCTGCATCTGAAACAAAAATCCTGAAACGATGCGCGTCTTTTGATAATCCATCTTTTTTGATGTTGTGGTTTAAATATTTCAGAGAATAATGATCTCTTGCCAACAGCATTCCCATCAGATTGCTTTGAGAACCTCCGCTGGTGAAAATCCCGTCTGATAGATTGTCAAAACCTATTTCATTGGAAGTCCATTCAATGAGTTTCTGCTCAATTAATGTTCCGCCTGCACTTTGATCCCAGGTATCAAGTGAAGAGTTGATAGAACTGATCAACATTTCTGCTGCAATTGCAGGAATGACAATCGGACAATTAAGATGGGCAACATATTTAGGATGATGAAAGGCAATTGCATGTTGGGTATACAATTCTTTAACTTCCTCAAAAACCTCTTCATAGGTATGCGAAGGATCGTTAAGATTAATATTTTCAAACTGTTTTCTCAGTTCTCGTGGAGAAATTCCACTGAAAGGTTTGTGGGTGTCTTCCAAAAATGAAATGACACTTTCCTGCGCTTTGTTGACTGCTTTTTGATATTCATGAATGTTGATATCACAAAATAAGCTCTCCAGATTTGGGAAAAGACTTTCCTTTTCCGAAACCAATTTTTCGGTAATCACTGTGTTCATAGAAGTTCTGGATTGGTTGTTTCTTTTTTACTATTAAATTTTAGAGTAAACCATTAAGATTTTCTTTAAGGCGTTAAAAACGTTAAGTAGACTCTTCATTACACTTTACTTTATTCTGGTATCGCGTTTGTCATTTCGATGATAGAAAAATCTACTTAACTGTCAAAAAATTAAATCTTAATGGTTTAAAATATTCATCTAAATTTGAATTAAATGATTAATACGTTATCGTGTATCCTACAGAAAATGTAATTCCTCGCCCTTGGTATGCAAAGGCCTTTTGAGGCGCTCCGTAGAAAAATACAGAACGCTGTCCCCAAATGGTGGTGTATTGTTTATTGAAAATATTCTGAACGCCAAAGTTGATGGTTCCTTTGTTTAGTTTTACATCTCCAATAAAATCGAATAGGGTGTATCCCTTGATTTTCATATCTGCTAAATCGGTATAATTCATAGAATTCTGCATTTGTAGTCTTACAGAAAATCTCTTAGCATTCCAACCTGTGAAAGCCATAAATTTCGATGGATTGGTTGTATAAACAGACTGATTCTGCCAGCCTTTATCAACGGTTTCTGTTTCAGATTGCATCAATAAAATGTTACCTCCCAATTCCAATCCTTCGGCAAAACGATAGCCTAAAGCGCCTTCAAAACCGTAGTTTCTCAATTTCTGGTCAAGTAAAGAAATTGTAAAAGTGGCATTGTCTATTTTCAATGTTTTGTTGGAAAGGGCGTAGAAAAATGATCCCTGCCCATAGAATCCGGCTTCAGAAGTTCTGTTATGTCTGAAACCTAATTCCATCTGATCGGTTTTTATTCCGCTTAAGGGCTGTTCTGCAATGTTGATGCTGTTGAGTACGTTCCAACGGTTGTTATTCAACTGATATTTTCCAAAACCATAAGATTTTGCAGCATCAGGAACGGCAAATCCTTGAGAAAAACTCAACCAAGCCTGCCAAGCAGGATTAAATTTATATAGTAAACTTCCGTTAAGCAAGGTTACATCGTAGTTGTTTTTACCGCCTTTCACCACATCTGCAGAATTTCCATATCCGAAATGCATGTATACCTGCTCCTTGAATCCAACAAAATCATCCAATTTCACATTAATGAATTGCTGTCTTACCCCTCCGGAAAGGGTTAGTTTTTTAGTAATATTCCAATCTGCCTGGATAAAACCTGCCAATGTAAATATTTTGGTATCGGGATATCTTCCGACAAAAGTATCTGTTTTGTTAATTAATCCTCCCGACTCACTGCTTTTTTGAGGATTGAATATCGCCTGATCTCCTGTGAAATTTTCAAAATCAGTATCTACGCCGTAGGTGAAGTTGAATGAATCCCATTTTTTAGACAACACGACTTTCGCACCGTACACATCTGTATTCCCTCTTGCTGAAGACAAAAATACAGGAAGTATAACGCCGGCCGGAGGTTTAGGAACTTCCGCAAAAGAAGCCCCGAAATCTACTTCTTCTCGTCTCGCATACGCCTGTAGAATTAAATTCTGACCACCTAAAATATTACGATGGTTATATTGTAAGTTGGCCATAAAACGCTCTGTTCTTGGAACAATATCAGAATCTGCTCCGCCTAAAACATTGATGAGATCAGGGTTTTTAGTAGTAAATCCAACGAAATTGGGTCCAAAAGAAAGCCATTTTTTATTTCTAACTTTGGAGTTATAATATTGTAAATCTAAGCTCAAATCCTGATCAGTACTTAATTTTGCACTAATTCCTCCTAAAATGTCGATCGATCTGTTGTATTGAAAATCAGCCTGCTTAACATCCGTTATAATCTGATTTCCGCTCGCATCAAAAGCGCCTTCATTTTGCGTAAAGGCAGCGCCTAATCTGAATTTTATTTTATCATTTCCCCCTGAAACAGACTGAGCAATTCTTTTATCGAGATCATCTTTATGAAATCCTGATTTCAAACCAACAGAAGTTTCAAAAGCCAGTTGATTAGACGTTGGTTTCTTGGTAATGATATTAATAATTCCTCCCGTAGAATCACCTCCGTAGATGGCAGAAGCTCCGGAAAGCACTTCAATTCTTTCGATGTTAAAAGGATCTATGGCATCAAATTGTCGGCTTGTAGCTCTTGTGCTGTTTAGGGAAACACCGTTAAGCAAAACAAGAACATTTCTGCCCCGCATGTTTTGGGCATAATTGGTTCTTCCCTGATTTCCAAAATCAAACCCGGGAATCATATTTCCCAATACTTCCTTTAGACCGGCACCGCCTCTAATCTGGGTTTGAAGCTCTTTATCACTAATCACCCAAACCGTTCCCGGAATATCACTGATCTGCTTTGGAGAACGTGATGAGACCATAATAATTTCATTGATGTCTGTTGTGTTTAGACTGTCCTGCTTACTCTGAGCAGAAGTATTTGTGGCTATAGCTGCCAACAAGAATATAGAAAGCGCGTATTGCTTTTTCATTTATTTAGAATAATTAAAAATAAGATGACAAATATAAATGAATATTTTAAGAATAATCAAAATGATATTTATCATATAATTCAAGCTAAAGTGAATGGGTTACTAATTAACCTAGAATTAATAGCATGTGCAACCGATAAATCAGCTTAGATGATTAATATAATCTTGTCTCAAAATGAGAAATACTAAATTTAATTTAAATGAAAAATTAATAAATATGTAATATTGAATGATGAATTTTAGATCATAACACCTCATTGAGTCGTTTATGAGAATCCCCAAAACTGAACGTTAGGTGAGATGTTTTACACTTTCCGAAAAAATTTCAATGCTTTTATCCATTTCAACGAAATTTAAACTTCCGAATCCTAGCCTCATAGCGGTTATGTTTTTATTCTGATACAGTAATGTTTTGGGAATGAATAAATTATTCTGGGCGCAATGTCTGCTAAGTTGCATCAGGTTGATTGGAATATTCCATTCTGCCCAGATCGCCAAACCACCTGAAGGCTTCTGAAAACGGATAGCATTTCCTAAATGTTTGTCTAATAGTTCCGCGAAATGATCTCGCCTTTCCTGATAGACTTTCAATGATTTTTTTAAATACCGATTGATTTCTCCTTCCGCAATCATTTCTCCAAGGACTCGTTCCATTAAAACATCTCCCTGTCTGTCGATAATTCCGAGATATTTTCGCATTTCTATCATTAAATTTTCGGGCGCTACAATAAATCCTGTACGAAATCCCGGAGCAAGAGATTTCCCGAAAGAACCAATGTAAATCACCATTCCGTTCGTATCTGCACTAGACAGTGGGAGAATAGGACTTTTATCATAATGGAATTCATAATCGTAATCGTCTTCAAGAATGATGAAACCATATTCGTTGGCTAAATTAAGAAGCTCCAATCTCCGTTTTGCACTCAACGCAACGGTGGTAGGATAGTGGTGATGGGGTGTAAGATACAGCATTCTGATCTTTTGTTTCTTACAGGCTTCTCTTACGCTTTCTACCATAATCCCTTCTTCATCAATCGGAATAGAAACAATCTCTACTCCTGCTTTCTGAAAGATCATATTCACCGAAAAGTAACTTAAAGCGCCTACCAAAACGGTATCTCCTTGGGATAATAATATTTCAGAAACAATGTAAATACTCATTTCTGTGCTTCTTGTAATGAGAAGATTATTCTTAGAAATGGGTAATCCTCGTGATAAATTGAGATAATGAGAAAGGTTTTTCTTGAAAAATTCACTTCCATCATGGTTGTAATGTCCCAACATTTTCTGCTGAGACTTTCGCTTTAGAATAGAACTGTAAAATTTAGAATGTTGATCAATCTGAGTTAATCTGATATCCGGAACGCCATCATTGAAAACATACTCACAAGTGGAATGCTCAAAAGGATTATCTAAAATATTCGACGTTTTAAATGAAAAACCTGTCGATTTTGGATAGTTTTCAAGATGATTCTTCTCAAAAGTCTTAATTTCTAATGGTTTTTCCTGATTCTTTCCAATAACAAAAGTTCCTTTATTCGGAAGGCTTTCTACCCAACCTTGGGCAAATAATTCGTCATACACGGCAACAATGGTATTACGGTGCACTTCCAATACCTGGCTTAAAGCTCTGGTTCCCGGGAGTTTGGTTCCAAAGGGAATATAGCCTCTCTGTATCGCATTGATCAACTGATTGGCAATTTGCATGTAGATAGAAGTTTCAGACTTTCTATCAATTTTCACAAAACTTTTATAAGGAATTTCAACCGGACTATCCATAATATAAAAACTGGTACCGTTCAACCATCCGGCAATATACTACATTTGAACCATAAAATAAAAATCTATGGAATTCTACAATCTACTCGAAAGAATGGTGCAGGATAATGAGACCCATGCCAAATGGCTCAACACACTTTCTTTTATGGAAAATGCCGGAGCAAGAAAAATATCTGCTTGTGAGCATCCTACCAAAGTGAGTTTAATACAACTAAAACATGCTGCTGAAGAGCATCGCCATGCGTATTACTTAAAAAAACAAATTGGTAAGCTAGATCCTGATTTTTGTAAAACGTATGACAACACGGAACTTTTGGCTCCAATTGCAACTCGTCAATATCTTCATTCTTTAGATGTTAAGGCTTGCCGATATATCCAGAAAGCCTTTCAATTAAAAAAAGAAGAGCTAAAATATGCTGCTTATCTTTTTGTGACCTATGCCATTGAAGTTCGTGCCGATGAATTATATCCTGTTTATCAAGATGTTCTTACCAAAGAATCTTCTAAAATTATGGTAAAATCAATTATCCTGGAAGAAGAAGGACATTTGGAAGAAATGATCAATCAACTGAACGAATTTGCAGAAGATTGGCAGACGCATGCTGATGTAATTTTAGAAATTGAGAAAGAGCTGCACGAGCAATGGATGAATGCAATAACTGAAGAAGTGTCGCTCCTTAATTATGCTTCATAATTTCCAAGAAGCTCTCGATAAAAGAAAAGAAACGGGAACGCTAAGAATTTTAAAACCAAGATCGGAAGGGATTGATTTTTATTCCAACGACTATTTGGGATTGGCGAGAAATAAGGAATTACAACAGATATTGCTTGAAAAGATCATTGCAAATCCTCATTTATTATCAGGAAGTACCGGATCAAGGCTTATCAGTGGAAATAGCTCTGAGGTAATTGAAACCGAAAATTTTATTGCGCGAGAACATCAATATCCTGCTGCTTTGCTTTTTTCATCGGGTTATAATGCTAATCTGGCTTTGTTTTCAACGCTTCCAACCCGCCATGATACGATTATTGTTGATGAGAAAATCCATCGGTCTGTGCATGATGCCTGCAAAATGTCACATGCAAAAAAGTTGAAATTTAAGCATAACGATGTTGAAGATTTAGAACAGGTTTTAAAAAAGCAAAACGGAAACTGTTATGTCGCTATAGAAAGTTTGTATTCGATGGATGGTGATGTGGCTCCCATTCAGGAAATCATTCAAATCGTAGAAAAATATAAAGCCAACTTAATTGTAGATGAAGCGCATGCTTTTGGTGTTTTTGGATATGGTTTGGTTGAGAAACATCAATTGCAAAATCGAGTTTTAGCAACCGTTATCACGTATGGAAAAGCACTTGGAGCTCATGGAGCTGCTATACTTTGTGAAGATGTTGTAAAATCTTATCTCATCAATTTTGCCTCTCCTTTTATCTATACAACTTCGGCTCAGAATGTACAGTGGATGACGATTAAAACCAGCTATGAATTTCTAAAATCGCATGAACATTTTTCTACTCAACTTCAGGAAAACATTACAATTTTCAGGAACCAAGGTTTAAAAACACCATCGGCAGAAAACAGTCCGATTCAAGCCCTGGTAATTCCTGATAATCAAAAATTAAAAACAGTACAGCAAAATTTATCAGACAATGGATTCCTAACGTACGCAGTGTATAGCCCAACCGTAAAAGAAGGAACGGAAAGAGTAAGAATTTGCTTACACAGCTTTAATACAGTAGAAGAAATCACTGGATTAACTAAAATTATTAAAGATTTTATTTAGAGTAATGATTGCTATTTAGTTTGTCATTCAGAACGAAACGTAGTGAAGAGAAGAATCTAAATAGATTTCTCCTTCGTCGAAATGACAAAAGAACCGCAAAGTGGAATATTTAAAATTATGAATTTAGAAATAGAAACAAAAAAAACAGAACAAAAACTCCTTTTCATAACCGGAATCGGAACAGAAATAGGAAAAACAGTTTGCTCGGCTATTTTAACAAAATATTTTAAAGCTGATTATTGGAAACCCTTACAATCCGGAGATTTGCATGCTACCGATAGTATGAAAATTAGAGATTGGGTAGGAGATGGTGTCATTTGTCATCCTGAGACCTATCGTTTACAATTGGCTGCATCACCGCATCAGTCGGCATTGGAGGAAGGGGTTTTGATTACAGTTAATGATTTTACCCTTCCCGAAACTCAGAATAATCTAATTGTAGAAGGAGCCGGAGGATTAATGGTTCCTCTTTCCGATAAAGAATTTATCATTGATTTAATTGAAAAACTACAGCTTCCCGTGGCTTTGGTCGTGAGGAATTATTTAGGATGCATCAATCATACTTTATTATCGATCATGGCTTTACAACAAAGAAATTTAAAACTGGAATATTTGATTCTCAATGGGAATTTCCCACCAGATACGGAAAGAGTAATCTGTAATTCTATTGAAGAAGAAACAAAAATCATCAGAATTACAGACATCGAAAATATAACAAAAGAAAATATAGAAAGGAGTACAAAACAATTAACAAATTTAGGATAATGGATAGAAAAACAGAAATTAGAAATAATTGGACTAAAGAACAAATAGAAGAAATTTATCATCAGCCTTTACTTGAATTAATTTATAAAGCAGCAACCGTTCACCGCGAATGGCACAACCCGGAAGAAATGCAAATGTCTACCTTATTATCCATTAAAACGGGTGGTTGTACGGAAGACTGTTCGTATTGCGGACAGGCTGCACGTTATCATACCAATATTAAAGTTCAGGCGTTGTTGCCTACAGAAACCGTAATTGAGCATGCCCAAAAGGCGAAAGACAATGGCTCTTCCCGTTTTTGTATGGCTGCAGCTTGGAGAGAAGTAAGAAATAACCGTGATTTTGATCGCGTGATTGATATGGTAAAAGGTGTTAATGATCTTGGACTTGAAGTGTGTTGTACGTTGGGAATGTTGACAGAAGATCAAGCCATTCGTTTGCAGGAAGCAGGTTTATACGCTTACAATCATAACCTTGATACTTCAGAACAGTATTATGAAGAGATTATTTCTACCAGAACTTTTGATAATAGAATCAACACCATCAATAACGTCAGAAAAGCAGGAATAACGGTTTGTTCAGGAGGTATTATTGGTCTTGGAGAAAGTCATAAAGACAGAATTTCGATGCTCTTAACCTTAGCCACCATGCCAAAACATCCTGAATCAGTTCCAATCAACGCATTAGCAAGAGTAGCAGGAACTCCTCTTGAAAATAATGAAAAAACAGATACATGGGAAATGGTAAGAATGATCGCAACCGCAAGAATTGTAATGCCTTCTTCGATGGTTCGTCTGAGCGCAGGAAGAATTGAAATGACAGAATTTGAGCAAGGCTGGTGTTTCATGGCTGGAGCTAATTCTATTTTTACAGGAGAAAGAGAAACCTTATTGGTAACGCCAAACCCGGGAGTTTCGGAAGACATGCAGATGTTGCAAACTTTAGGATTAAAGCCTATGAAAAGAGAAACAGAAAAAGTGATGGATCAATTTGAAACCTGGAAAACAAGCTTAGTTTAATTTTTAGAATTATGCATTGTGAATACTCAATTGTCAATATAAGCTTGGATAATTCACAATTCATTATTATCATTCACCAAATTACTCATTACCAATTATCCATTATTTATGAACTTACAAGAACGTGATAAGGCCGTCAACTGGCATCCTTATACCCAAATGAAAACGGCAAGTGACGCCATTCCTATCGTTAGAGGGAAAGGGGTACATCTTTATGATCACGAAGGAAAGCAATATATTGATGCTGTTTCTTCATGGTGGGTGACCTTGCATGGGCACGCGCATCCTTATATTGCACAGCGTGTTTCTGAACAGTTAAATACATTGGAACAAGTAATTTTTGCAGGTTTTACTCATGAGCCCGCGATACAACTTTCCGAAAATTTATTGCAATTGCTACCGAATAATCAGCAGAAAGTTTTTTACTCTGATAATGGCTCAACGGCGGTGGAAGTAGCATTGAAAATGTGTATTCAGTATTGCTATAATCATGGAAAAGAAAAGACTAAAATTTTAGCTTTTAAAAACGCCTACCACGGAGATACTTTTGGCGCCATGTCTGTGAGTGGAAGAAGTGTCTGGACAAAACCTTTCGGCGAAATGCTGTTTGAAGTGATCTTTATTGATACCCCCAATTCTGAAAATCTGGAAAGCATAAAAAATCAGATTAAAAATGTAGCCAATGAAATCGCATGTTTTATCTACGAGCCACTGATTCAAGGGGCTGCTGGAATGTTGATGTACGAAGCTAAGGATTTGGAGGAATTAATGAAATTTTGCAGAGAACAGGAAATTTTAATGGTTCAGGATGAAGTTTTTACCGGTTTTGGACGAACAGGAAAACTGTTTGCAGCAAATCACCTTTCAGAAAAGCCTGATATTATGTGTTTTTCAAAAGGGCTCACTGGCGGAACACTTCCCATGGGAATTACCACCTGTTCCAATGAAATTTACAATGCTTTTTTATCCGATGATAAATACAAGACGTTGTTTCATGGCCATTCTTTTACTGCCAATCCGTTGTCCTGTACAGCTGCTTTAGCGAGCATGGAATTGTTATTAAATGAAGAAACTCAACAGAATATTCAAAGAATTTCTGAACAGCATTTTCAGTTTTCAGCTATTTTAAAACAACATACAAACGTTGAAAATGTTCGTCAAACCGGAACAATTTTGGCTTGGGAATTTAAAACAGATCAGGGCACTTCTTATTTTAATGAAATAGGGAAGATGCTGTATGATGCTTTCCTATTGCGAGGAATCATTATGCGTCCCTTAGGAAATGTGATGTATTTGGTTCCGCCTTATTGTATTACGTCAGAGGAATTGGAATTTGTTTACCGTAGTATTTTAGAAGTTTTAGAAGAAACAATCCTTATCGCTGAAAAAGATAATCTATAGTTATTAAAAGTAGACATTCAATGTTCTGAGTGATCATTAAATTTGCATAATAAATAAACCTTCCGGTTGAGCTCATCAATACAACGGAAGGTTTATTATTTTTACTTGAAGGATATTGGATTTGAGCTACTTTATCAATCCAAGCTCTTTTTTACTGTATGTTCTTATTTAGAAAAAGAATCCTTTAAAAATCTTTCATAATAACATACCATCTACCTCCAAAAGTATTTGAAGCTAAAAGCATAACTCTTTTACCGGCAGGTATTGAAGTAATTGTACTTGCTTCAGTTACATACATTGAAGAGCCACATACTCCTACGTTACTGGTACCAGCAGCAATTATATTTATAGTTCTTCTTTCTTGTAAATTAGGATCAGGTAATTGTACATCACATCCGGAGCCTTTTGGAATAGAAACCCAAATTGTATAGTTAGGTGCATTAGTTCCATCTAAAGAATAAGTTCCATTATCTCTAGAGTTTACATTTACAAAAGGAAAACTTACCTTAGCAACATTCACCCTACCATCACTAGGATCAAACGGTACATCTTTCCAAATAGGCGACGCCCCAGTGCCACTTGATGAAAGAAACTGACCTGAAGTGCCGGCACTTCCCGCCGTAGAAGCATTACCTCCTACATTAAGCTCGTTGGTAACCTGTAAAGCGCCGTTTACATGCAATGTTTTTTGAGGCGTTGTAGTTCCAACACCTACTGTACCACTATTAACATCCGTAAGATACATCAACTCGTTAAGCCCTCTTCCAACACTAAAAGAAAGGTAGCGAGGTCCTGCTGCCGTTCCTCCAGAAACATCTCCAAAATTAATACGTGAAACAGGCCCAGAAAATCCTGACGAAGCTGATCTTATATTAATACCATAGTTATCTGCTCTATTACCGTAGCTAAAACCATCCTGCCCAATATTAATATCTATCGCATTCTTTGTCGTAGAAGTTGTTACCGCAGCATTTAAAGACTGGCTTCCTTGTACATCTAATTTTACTGAAGGAGAAGTGGTGCCAATACCTACTCTACCTGCATTAGCATCCGTAAGATACATCAGTTCATTAGGCGTTTGCCCTACACTGAAAGACATATAACGTGTACCAACAGCTGTTCCTGTGGAGGTGTCCCCAAAATTGATACGCGAAATAGGCCCAGGAAATCCTGATGAAGCCGACCTCATATTGATCCCATAATTGTCTGTACGGTTTCCATAGGTAAAGCCATCCTGACCAACATTAATATCTAATGCATTTTTTGTAGCAGCACCTGTTACAGCAGCGTTAAGAAACTGGCTCCCCTGTACCTCTAATTTCACAGAAGGAGCTGTGGTACCAATACCCACCCGATGATTAGTAGCATCTGCCGAAAATGTACCTCCATCTATTGAGAAGGCATTTACAGCTGTTCCAACAAAAGCTAAAGTCTTATTATCTTGTGTTACGAGCCTATTAGACTGAAGTGTACCATTGGTCGTATAGATATTCCCTAAAACATAAGGAGCATTACTAGGATTATATAATTTCACCCATACAAAGCCATCAAAATAATAATACCCCATAGAATCTATATTTACCGCAGTTCCTGAAGGAGTTCCCGTAGCAACACTATTTACATACAATAAGGTAGAAGCAGGAACGCCTACCATACTTTGAGCTCTTTCTCTGTCTACACGAGGGATAAGGACCCCATCTACAGTAGGAGAATTACCTGTCGTATTTTTAGCGGTAATATCTAGTGAGGCAGCGGGCAAAGGTGTATTAATACCTACCTGAGCGCTTGTTTCCGCATAAACAGCAGACAACGCAATAACAATTGAGAATGTTAATTTTTTCATATTTCTTAAGTTTTCTGGTATTTAGTTTATTGATACCATAAAATTACAACAATAAATGATTAAATCATGTATTGTATTTCCATTTATGGTGAAAAATTTAAAATGTAATTTCATTAAAAACAAATCATAAAGCTAATTGTCCTCAGTGACGGCCTCTTTTATGCTTGTGGCTTATTTTTTGAACTGGTGAAATAAATACTTTTCTATGTTCGCTTCATTTCTATTACATCTAAACTGGAAAGAATTATTAATGGGCCAGGAAGAATGGTCATTTATTCTGGAAATCATTTTGCGAACAGCCATCATGTTTTTAACGATCATTATCGGATTACGGATTTTAGGGAAAAGAGGCGTGAAACAACTTTCGATATTTGAACTGGTTGTGATTATCGGCTTGGGTTCCGCCGCTGGAGACCCCATGTTTAATAAAGATGTAGGAATTATATCTTCCATTATTGTTTTCGTTGTCATTATTTTACTCTACAGTATCATTACTTATTTTATTGGAAAATATAAAGGTTTTGAGCAGTTGCTTGAAGGAAAACCTATTTGTTTAATCGAAAATGGAGAATTTGCCATCGATAATTTTAAAAAGGAAAATCTCGGAAGTGATGAATTTTTCACCGAACTGCGCTTGAAAGGAGTTTCTCAACTAGGACAGGTTGAAACCGCTATCGAAGAAATTTCCGGAGAGATCAGTGTTTTCTTTTATGAAGATAAAGAGGTAAAATATGGTCTTCCCATTATGCCTAATTCATTAGAAAATCCGTTAAAAATGATTAAAAAAGACGGACATTATGCCTGTACTTTTTGCGGACATACAGAAATAAAAACTCCAGGAGATTCCCGACAATGCCCTAAATGCCGAAAAGAAGAATGGGTTCTTTCATGCAATAAAAAAGAGTGACGTAAAATATATCCCTAATAACTTCATAATTTTACAACCAGAAACAATCGTTACAGTGAAAGAATTCTTAGAACAAATCAATCTTTATTATCCTTTATCACAGGAAACCATCGCAGCTTTATCAAAGATCTGTACCGAAGAAAATTATCCTAAAAATGAATTAATGTTAGCATCCGGAGCAATGTCTCGGTACTATTATTTCTTACAATCCGGATTAATAGGATATTATTTTAATAATGAAAATGGAGATTCTGTCTATAAGATATTTTTTGAAGAAAAGAGTTTTGTTGCTTCCACTTCATCCATTATTAAAAATGAACCCAGTGATTTTAATATCATTGCTTTAGAAGATTGTAAGGTCATACAATATTCCGTAAAAGAATACCGGGAACTCTTGCATAAACACCATGATCTTGCCATGTTTCACCTTCATTATCTGGAGAAAAACTGGGTCGTAAAGAAAGAACCACTAGAGATCTCTTTAAAATATGAAACAGCCAAGCAACGGTATGTATCATTATTAGAAAACGAATCTTTGTATCATCGTTTAAAACAACATCATATCGCCTCTTATTTGGGAGTTACCCCAACTCAGCTAAGCAGAATAAGAAAAGAATTAAAATAAGAAAGTCGTCAACATATGTTGATGGTTTTAGCCTTTATGTCGCGCAATTTTGCAGAGTACAATTTCATTACGAAATAAAAGAAATCATTAATTAAACATTTTTATCCCATGAAAAAGTTAATCATCATTGTATTCGCAACCATTAGTTTCACTGAGCTTTCTGCTCAAAAAATCGTTCATAAAGAGGTGTATAGTCCTGTAATGAAGAAAAACATTAAGACGATTATTATCACTCCAAACATAAAGCCTTCTGCGCATTATAAAACGGTCTATATTTTACATGGCTACAGCGGAAACCCTGATAGAACCGTAAAGGAAGACTTGCCGGGTTTAAGTAAAAAAGCACAAGAATACAATACCATTTATATTCTTCCTGATGGAAATTTCAGCAGTTGGTATGTAGACAGTCCCATTGTAAAAGATTCACAATACCAGACTTTTATAGGTAAAGAATTAGTCGATTTTATTGATAAAAATTATCCTACTCAAAAAGAGAAACAATACAGAGGGATTCTAGGATGGAGTATGGGTGGCTATGGCGCTGTGAATATCGGAGTGACGTATCATAACACTTTCGGAATCGTCGGCAGTTCTTGTGGTGCATTAGATTTTAAAACTTTTGGTGAAGGTTACACGCATTATCAGGTTAATAAAGTCTTAGGTCCCATAGAGTCATTAGATCCAAAATACCTTACCGACAGCAAAGTAGAAATCATGAAAGATGCCCAGCAAAGCTATATTTTTGATTGTGGTACAGATGATGTTCAAATGATCGCGCAAAACAGAAAGTTTCATGAAAAATTGACCGCTCAAAAAGTACAACATTTGTATATAGAATCTATTGGAGATCATACAACCAGCTATTGGAGCCAATCTTTGGCTAATCAACTTGCTTTATTTAATCGGTTTTTTGATAGTAAATAATATTGATGAATCTTATTTGAATGAATACAAAAAGTCTCGAAAGAGACTTTTTCTTATTTTACATGTATTACTCTTCCACATTCTTGTTTTTCGCGGCTCTCATTCCAAAATAAAACATGACCATTACCGCACAGCTTAAAAAGTAAAACGAGCTCTTCCAAGAGACATCCCAATCATGAAGCTTTCCGAAGACCGGCGGTCCGAATGCAGCAATCAAATATCCTACAGACTGAGCCATTCCGGAGATTTTGATGGCGTTAGCACAGTTTTTTGTTCGGGTAGAAAAGAATAAAATGGATAAACTAAAAGACAGTCCGTTTGAAATCCCAATAATAACAGCATTCAGATAGATCCATTGAGATTGCAGCCATACAAACATCATGGTACTTCCGAACATTAACGTACAAATAAAAACGATTAATATTCTCTGATCTTTCATTTTACTTGCAATAATGGGACAGCAAAAAGCAACAGGAATCATCGTAATCTGGATTACAAAAAGAACCCAACCTGTACTTTCTGCCTGCATATTATAATCGGTGAGCAAAGAGGGAAGCCAAGTCATCAGGCAATAATAAAATAAAGACTGTAATCCCATAAAAATACTGATGCTCCAGGCTTGGGGAGATTTAAACATATTAAAATCTGAAACACTTAAAGCTGTTTTCGTTTGATCAGCATTCTTTTTATTGAATATAATTTCCAGACTTAGAACGATCAATCCTAATATTGCAATGATCAGCCAAATTCCTAAAGATCCTCGCCACCCAAAACCTGTCCATTCTCCAATTCTTACGCTGAAACCTGAAGCTAGGGCAGCGGTAAGATTCATTGACACGGCAAAAATTCCTGTCATTAAACCGATCTGTTTAGGGAAATTGTTTTTAACATATCCCGGAGTGACCACATTTCCTATGCAAATTCCTAAGCCGATGAAAATTGATCCTAAAAATAACATCCAGAGAGATCCTGTGATTCGTAAGAATAATCCAAAACTTAAAATAATTAAGGAGTACATCAAAAACCGACTGATGCTGAATTTATGTGAAAATCTGCTTACTAAAACAGAACATGTAGCAAACATAAACAGTGGAATAGAGGTCAACATACTCACTTGAAAATTATCCAGACCTAACGCTTCCCGTACATCACTCAACACGGGAGCTACCGAAATAATCGGAGATCGCAAGTTGCTTGATACCAATACGACCACCAAAACATTAATGATCAGTAAAATATAAGAGGCGTTTTTCCTTTTTTCAGGCTTTGTCATCATAAGAGAACTATTTTGGTACAAAATTAAGATTGTCAGTTTGTTTAAGTTTGCCAATTTTTTAATATGAAACGACAAAAATGTATCGTGAAATAATATTGAATCAAACATTTCTGAATTTTGGCTAAAATTTTAAATAACTGAAAATCAGTTTTTTTTTAATTTATGTTTTCTTGTTTTCACTTCATGATACACTTCAGTAAAATACTTTTGTCTCTTTTGACTCCGTCGAATCTTCGATTTATGGTTAAAATAAAGGTGTAAGCAAGCTGAAAAAAAAATTTTTTTCACTGAAATTTTAAAAATAGAGGGTAATTTCTCATTTGTTTTTCACAGAATAATGAAATTATCACTAAAATGAGAAATAGAATAATGCATAAAATATCAAATTAATACCTTTTTTATTTCCACTAAAAAATATATAAAGCTCGTAATCAATTACATACAATTTAATTTAAAGCAAAAAAAAGACCTCCAAGAAGGAGGTCTAAAAAAACACAAATGATGAAAAAAAATTATTTCGATCCGCAAATATAGCAAATAATATTATGTTTCACATAAACTTTACGTAATTGATGAAAATATTTATTTTATTTAACGAAATAAGTTAAAATATTTGCATTATTCTCTTAATTTAAATATTCTAAAATTAAAAATATAAAATCATAAACAAAAGATATTCAATGAGTTGAAATGATTAAAATTATTCATATTTATTAATTCCCAAATGATTGTTTATGATAAAAAAAAATTAAAGAATTTGAGAACTTTCTTTAATACTGTTCATCACAAAGATACTTTTGGTTTGTCCGATACCTTCAATCTCTGAAAGTTGATTCACAAAAAAATCATGAAACTCGTCCATATTAGGCGCTAAGATCTTTAGCATAAAATCAAACTCACCGCTGATATTATAGAACTCAACCACTTCTTTAAGTTTGCTCACCTCTTCTATAAATTTTGTAGCAATGCTTTTGTTATGGGCATTCAGAGCAATCATACAAACTACCATCATGCCTTTGTTCACTTTTTTACGGTCTACAATCGCAGTATATTCCTTAATGATTCCTAGTTTTTCCATACGCTTAATACGTTCATGTGTAGGCGTAGGACTCAGGTTAATTCTTGCCGCAAGATCACGAATACTAAGCTTTGCATCTTTCTGCAACAAACGCAGTATAGAAAGGTCTTTCTCGTCTACTGAATAATTTTCGGTTGCCATTTGTTCTATTTTTCAGGTTTAAAATCTAATTAAAAGAACACATGTTCTTTATTAATCTCTTATAATATTATTTGTTCCAAAATTAACACATAATTTTCATAAACGTTCTAATAATGTTAATTTTGCCAGAAATTTCGAAGAATATGCAAGCAAGAAAAAACCTGATCTTAATTTTAGCCTCTATAGGAACTTTTGTAGAAGCTCTTGATATTGCGATCATTAACTTAACCATCCCTTCCATACAAGAGCAATTCGGTATTGGAGCAGATACAGTTCAATGGTTACAGACTTTGTATGTACTATTCTTTGGTGGCTTTTTAATTATTGGTGGAAAATTATCCGATCAAATCGGACGAAAAAAAGTGTTTCTTCTTGGCGGACTTATTTTTATGTTGACTTCTTTAGGAGCCGGACTTTCAACCAATTTTCAGGTGTTAGCGATATTTCGTGCCCTGCAGGGGTTAGGAGCTGCATTTATTATGCCTTCAGCATTATCTATTGTTACGAATACATTCAGAGAAAATCAGGAAAGAAACCGTGCTTTAGGAGTATTTAGTTCATTTGCAGCGATTGGATCGGGGAGTGGACTGTCTATTGGAGGTATTATCAGCACGTATATGAGCTGGCATTGGGTTTTCCTTATCAATGTTCCCATTCTTTTGGTTACGCTTATTCTAGCCTATCAATATTTGCCTAAAGATGAAAAGAATCCGAATGTTCAAAAAACAGATGCCATCTCCGGGATTCTCCTTGTTTTGGGACTGTTATCTTTAACGTACGGAACCCACGAATTATTCCATATCAAAGAACAGCCAATTCAGGTTATTGGTTCATTAGCCATCTCACTGGCCTTATTGGGAACTGTATTCTATCGTTTAAAAACGGTGGCTCAACCTTTAATAGATTTACAATTATTCAAACACAGATCGTTGGTAATTTCTAATATTACATTTTTTGCATTAGGAGCCTTTTTCATTTCATTTTTATTCTTAATCTCTTTGATGTTGCAGAAAGATATGAATCACAGTGCGGCTTCAGCAGGATTAATGTTAGTTCCCTTCAGTTTGATGTCTGCCCTAATTTCTAAATTTGCTCTGCCTCATATTGCAAAAAAAATGAATCCTTCTCAAATGGGAGTTTTTGGTTGGAGTTTTATGCTCATAGGAGCTTTATCATTATTGATATCTGTTTATATTGGCCATCCTTTAACAACCGTTTTACTGGGTGCAGCATGTATCTCAGGAGTCGGAATGACATTGTGTTTTACCAGCTTATCCATTTTGGGTATTCAGGACGTAGAAGCTTTCCATTATGGCGTTGCTTCAAGTTTAACCAGCACCAGCTATTTCTTAGGCGCAGGAATAGGCTTATCTTTTATGACGTTGATGAGCCAGATTTTCCCGTCAAAATGGGCTGTTGGAAATTTAAGCTTAGTAATTTTAACTGCTTATGCAATTGGTGCCATCGGGATATTGACTTATTTAGTGGTAAAAGAAGTAAAAAGTAAGCGAGCAGAAATGGCGATATCCTAATCTATTTATTATTAAAAAATTAAAGACATGATAAAACGACTTACTGTATTTTGCGGATCAAGCTTTGGAGCCGACAAGCTCTATGAAGAACAAACTTACGAATTAGGAAAACAATTGGCCATCCAAAAAATCGGATTGGTGTATGGTGGCGCCATCACAGGTTTGATGGGTACTGTTGCTAATGGAGTCATAGAGCATAGCGGAGAAGCTATTGGGGTTTTACCTCATTTTTTGCAAGGAAAAGAAATTGCCCATAAGCAACTTACCGAACTGATTTTAGTGGAAACAATGCATGAACGAAAAACTAAAATGAATGAACTTTCAGATGGTGTTATCGTTTTACCTGGTGGCTATGGAACATTGGAAGAATTTTTTGAAATGATAACATGGGCTCAATTAGGATTACATCAAAAACCTATCGCGATATTAAATATCAATGGTTTTTATGATGACCTACTAAAGATGGTTCAGACCATGGTTGACAAAGGTTTTCTGAAAGAAGTCAATCAAAAGATGCTCATTGTAGATGAAGATATCCAGTCACTTCTCCATAAAATAAAAAATTACGAAGCTCCACAAGTTGATAAGTGGATCTCGAAAGATAAGGTTTAGTTAAATTTTAATTAATATATTGTTTAAAACCATGGGAATTTTCTCATGGTTTTTTGTTTTTCTATTACTTCAAAATTCAAATATTTATTTCTTGAAAGTCTGTTTAAGCCACTAGATCGCATCACTTTGCCCATTTAAAATAAAGCAAAATTATTCATCAGCTTTGCGTTCATCTTTTTAATCAAAAAATAATTTCAAATATGCCCTATTGAGTCTTTTCAATAAAAAAAACATTTGATAACCAGACATATAATAATTCCTGAATAAAATTATCACAGGCACTAAAAATTCGCACTAAAATTTATTTTCTTCTTTTTAAGTTTTACATGAATATGATTCATTGTGAATTGTAATACCAATTATTTTTTTTCATGCCATCATAGTATGGTATGATTTTTTTTGTTTAAAAACCTCATAAATAAAACATAACTATTTCATATTCAGTAATATGAAGTAAATATTTATGAAATTAATTTTCTACATTTGATAGGTAAACGTCTTAAAAACACACAAATGATTTATCAAATTTTAGAAATTAATGAAGACTTTATTGTTGGATCCGTAACCGATAGCATAGGTGGTTTCATTTGGGTTGTCGTAGCAGATATCCCTCGAAAAATGGTAAAATTCAACAGAGTTACTCCTCAGCATGTCACTCTTGTAAGTTCAGAATCTGACGATAGTTTCAGTCCTGACTTTGAGAAAACCTGGGTTCCTCATATGGCGCTCCGCCTCAGAGATTGGCTTCTTACCTACCATCCCGAAAAAATGTATCCTTATAAAAATCGGCCAGTAGGTATAGATTATAATACCGATGACTCAGATTATCTGGACGATGAAGAAAGAAAAAGACTTTATCTGCCTCCGATGGATTTTTTTAATCTTCTCTTTTCAAGCCCTCCACCTAAAGAAAACAATGATTAGATAACAAAATAATATACCAATCCCAAAAACATTTATTATGAAAAACAGAAACAATGAAAATGAATTACCTTCTAATGAAGATTATTCAAAATTAAGAAAAGCTTCTTTTACGCCTGACAATAATGCTAAAAGCATTTCGGCAAATCACATCTCGGGAATTAACCGCGTGGTAGGAATTGAAGTGCATGCCGATGGAAAACCTATTAAACATTTCAAACACTTTAAATTAACCCAAAGCGCCATCAAACATCATGAATTTGAAATTATTCTGGCCCATGACAGCTTAGAAAATCAGCAGTCTCAAAATTTGGAAGATGCCAGTAAGTTATTGGGAAAAAGATTTACAACCACTTTTAAATATAAAGATGTTGATACAGAAGATAATCCCAATAAGTCGTTCGTAGGTGTTATTACTTCTGTGGGGTTTAGTAGGGAAAAGACAAGCCTTGGAGATCTGGTTTTGAAGGGGTACAGTCCAACATTTTTTTTAGATGGAGCGCCTCATACTCAAAGTTTCGGAGGAGATTTGCCTGTGAATATGGGAATCATTGCTAATGAAGTCATTAAACAAGGGCTCAGAGATTCTGATTTCGATTTTAATATTGATACCAACGACAGTTCACAGATTTTATACAGCTGTCAATATAATGAAACCCATTATAATTATCTGGCGAGAATGGCCGAGGCCTACGGAGAGCAATTTTACTATGATGGCTATGTGCTGCACTTTGGAAAACTTCCGCAGCCAAGCAGCGATCGTATTCAGTTAATAGAATGCAGTAATGTAAGTAATCTCAAGATAGAAATCAAAGCAGTTCATACCCAACCTCAATATTATGGTTACAATAGTAGCAAAAACCAAAAGCTTACATCAGGAGCTACACCCATTCAGCATTTGGGTGATTTAGCGCAAACAGCTTACGACAACAACGACAATATATACAAAACCCCATCATTACAAGTAGCTCCGATAAAGGCTTCCACTCATCTTGATGTTGAATATTCTCAAAAAAGTGCTTCAGGAAGTAAAGCGGTGGATGTCATGAATGTCTCAGGTTCTACGACCATACCATTTCTTCATCCCGGTTGTGTAGCTGATATCAAAATACGGGTACAGGATTCTAATCAAACCCGCCATCTTACTACCCTTATGATTACGGAAACGACGCATGAAGTAGATGCCAGAGGATATTATACCGGAAGTTTTGAAGCCATTTCCGAAGGAACGGGATATATGCCTAAGCCAGAATTTACAACGCCGACAACCCATCCTCAGATTGCAACTGTTGTATCAAATACAGATCCCTTAAACCAAGGTCGCGTTCAGCTGAGATTCGATTGGCAAATCAATGATACCACTGATTTTATCCGCATGATGAGTCCCGATGCTGGAGGAACAGATCAAATCACGCAAAACCGTGGCTATGTTGCGATTCCCGAAGTAGGTGATCAGGTGATGGTTAATTTCCAACATGGACATCCCGACAGACCTTTTGTGATGGGAGGAATGTTTCATGGTGGCACAGGTTTAGGCGGTGGTGCGAATAATCACATGAGATCTTGGCAGACCAAAAGTGGAATAAAATTTCTGATGAATGATAACGAAGGCAGTGTGAATATTATTGACCCAAGTGGAAGTTCCTATTTTATGGATGGAAAAGGAAGTATCACACTTACAGCTCCTAAAGACATCACGATAAATGCAGGTGAAAATGTAAGCATCAATGCAGGACAAAACATAAGCATTACCGCAGGAACCAACATTAATACTTCGGCTATCTTAAACTATACCCAAACTGTTGGAGTAAACTATACCAGCAATATCTCAGGAAGTGTGAATAGTTATGTGATGGGAAAAGTTACAGAAATCTTTGAAAGTGATGTGCATAGTGAGACGAAGGAAGGCAAAACAATAGTTAGTGAAAAAGGAATTGATATGAGTAGTGACGAAAATATCAATAAGCATTCTGATAAAGAGGTACAAAATAATAGCGAAGAAAAAAGTAAAAACTTTTAAGTTATGAGTCATATAAGAATCATAAAAGGTAAGCTTACAGAAATTGTTCGGGGAGAATATAATATGTATGCCAAAGAAAATATTACCTTCAATTCCAAGAAATTAGTTACAGAAACGGGGATAGAGAAAGGAGTAAGTTATGGGAAACCCAAAGCGCCGCCGGAAACTCCCATGATGTATGGACTAGAACCCGTTTTAAAAGGTGAAGTCATTTTCTGTAACGGATTCCATAGTGGTGTTGGAGGTGCCGTTAATGCAGCATTTAATGTAACCATTGGAATGGATGATAAACCTTGGTATATCCCCAACGGAGATAATACCCATCATCATGATGAAGAAATAAGAACAGGTGATGTAGAATCACCTGTTGTTCCTTCAGATATGGATAAAGATATCATGAGTTCATCTGATGTTTTAGAAGCAGAAGGAAAACCTAAAGAAGTGTATGGTCTGGGGTTTAATTGGCTAACAGGAATTGGCGTTAAAAAGAAAGATTCATCTTATAAACAGGCGCTTGAAAAGTTTAAAGGCTATTGGAATGAGTATAGAAATTATGGTGAAGCAGTAGATTTATACACCAGCTTTTTTAATGCAGAAAGAAGAGATCATTATATCAATGGATCTCACGGCATGGGTTCTCCTGCTTGGGAAAGGCAATGTCATGGAATTACATTAGGCTATCATTGGACCGTAAAAAACTGGAAGCTGAAAACCAGAGAAGAAGTTGAAAGAGAAAAAGAGAAGAACCCTAATGCTGAAAGCTATTCTCCCCATTATCATCCTCTTACTTTTGTAGGACATAGCGAGGGAGCTGCGGTGGCAGTAGGCGCCTGTATCGGCGCTATGTATTATGCAGCAGAACGTGGTTGGGACGAGATGGCGGTTAATATGATCCTGCTAGGTATCCACCAGCCTGTTGCTTTCTGGTCAGAAGAACCTTATGACAAAAACAGGCATCAGGAAGGAAAATATTACACCGATTATAATACCTATAAATGGTTTAAAAGTGAAGTGCTGGAAGTCGCAGGTAATTCGCCAAGAATGCTGAATGAGCTCTATGCCAAAGCCACAGAAATAGAAAGTGCCGTAACCCCTTATAGTCCTACCTTAGCGTATATGTTTACAAAAGACCGTAACAAGCAAAAATATGGCATTGATGAATGGAGTGCAAAACTTTTGGGAACAGACGGATGGAATACATTGAAAAAACGAGCGGTACAGTTTACTTTCGCCAATGACCGTGCAGATACCGTGATGATAGATGGCGATATTCCCGGAATTGCCAATGCGAAAGGGAGTACAGATGATGCAACTTTATTGGGATGGAAAGGATGGCATAACGTTCCTGTAGGAACAGGCGGTTTATCTCCCAACAGCGATTTCTCCATAAAGGTGACAGAATTTGATCAAGGGTATATGAATACCCGACTAAAAATACCCAAAGATCATCCCGAACAAGTCATTTACTTAAAAACCACCTATGCAAGTTGGGTGGATGAGTTTTGTGTGTTCCATAAAAAATTCAAACAATCAGCAGTGATTTACGAAAAAAAATATAAAGAATCCTAGACCTCCGGTGATGTGTATACGAAAGAAGGGGTAATTTTAACCAACACCACCAAGGCTTTTGATTATGCAAATGTGAAAGATCTGCATAGTGATATGATGGCCCGCTATGTTTGGGTACATCATGTAGAGTTAGAAGCTCACTTTGCTCCGGTAGCATTTATCAACCGTCCCGAAATTTTTAATCTTTCCAATGGCTCAGGAAAAAGAGATGAAGCCAATTGGCCTATCAATGAAGGAAGTACAATATGGGATAGAATTCAGAAAACGGCAAAAGATAATGGAGATATTTTCTACAGGGTAGGCTATGGTATTAATTTTTTTAATAGAAATCTTTATAGAACGAATAATAGCAAAGAAAAGCCATTGAAAGAAGAAATAGAGGAAAAGAAAAAAGATCCTAAACAAATGAAAATAGATGAAAAAAATTATGTGAAAAATATAGGTAAGGAACTTTTAATTAATCCTCAAATCGCTTATAATGCAGAAGTTGAAAAATGGATAAATATTGCTAAATTGGAGGTACAAAGAAAGGAGGAACAAGCTGATCGTGAACGTGAAAAGTTAGAACGTGAGATAGAGAGTGGAAGCAGCCCTTTCGAAGGACCAAAATTTTAAAAATGAAAAATCTATCATTATTATTTATATTAAGTATTATTATATTTTCCTGTAAGGAAACAAAAAAAGACAATGACAGATATGCCCATATTCCTTTTCTCAATGAGCTAAAAGAGACGAAGAATTATGAAATCGTACCAATAGCAGACTGGGGAGAAGTAAAATGGGATAGTATTGGAAAAAAAATAGTAATAGAAACTGAAGATGAATTTTATAAATATACAGCAGATGGTATTTTTAAGGATTCTATTAAAAGGGATAAAATACTTTTAATAGAAGATCCCTATACTTTTAACAGTCATCGTGATAATTATACCACATGGTTTTATAATGATAATAAAACATTGAAGAAGTTTATAGATATTTTACCCTATCAATTAGAAGATAGGGATACATTATTATACAAAAAAAAACATTTGGAATTTTACACTAAATCGTCAATTGTACGGTATACAGATTTTGGGCTTTATTATTATTATTATTATTATTACAAAGGTGATTGGTACAGGATGACAAGTTGGGGAGATAGATACATTAAAAAAAACTATCCTGAAAAATTGCCACCACCAAGATTAAAAGATATTAGAATCGATGGGACCCCCTCATTTGTTAAACAATTTTATGTTTCTACTCAAAAACATAAAGGCAGTGATGCATTGGGTTCGCTCGGCAAGTTTAGTACAGGATTTTGGGTAATACGTGCCGGACTTCCCAGTGGAGATTCATTAGTCTATCGAAGATTAGGTGATGGATTAGGCAATCTTACCGATTTTTACCAGCTTCCTTCTTCAAGGGGGGGAATGACAGTATTTTGTTTATTCATCAACAATATCATAATAGTAAGATGATAGATGGCGGTGTTTATTTCAGTCATGGTGGGTTGTTTATGGTGCGGCCAAAGAAAAAGAAATAATGAAAAGTATACTCACAATTATAATTGTCCTATTTGCCAATGTTATAATCTCAATACTAATGGGAAGTATTATTGGCAGTTCATTGGGCACAGGAAGCTCTCATGGTTCTTATCTTGATGGACTAGGAGGTGCATTAATGATTGGTCTAGCAGGGTTTGCCCCTTTTATAGGAATGCTTTTATTGTATATTTTAAAAAGTTCAATTCCAATACAGCAAAGAAATCTTATTTTGTATACTCAAGGAGGTATTTGCTGTATTATATTAATGATATATTTTTTACTTTTTTTAAAACTTTTTAGAGGGTAAAAAATAGAAAGTTTCACCTCTTAACCCCAATCATCGTAGCCATCATTTTTGAGATCAGTTTTTCTTCACTGCTGTCATAAACATAGCCTTCGCAGATGGTCAACGTTCTTCCGGCTTGCAGTACTTTTCCAATGGCCACAAGCTTATCTGTTTTTGCAGGTTTCATAAAGTTTATTTTAAACTCAACAGACAATACTTCCATATTATCGGGCATCATCGTTAAGGCGGCGTAGCCACAAGCGCTGTCGACAATACTTGTCGCAACGCCTGCGTGGAAAAAACCGTGTTGTTGGGTCAACCCTTCTGAAAAATCGCAGGTTATTTTTACCTGTCCTTTTTCAACTGCAATTAATTTCGCATTGAACGTCTTCATTAAACCTTGTTTATCGAAGCTTTGTTTGATTTTTTCGTACATGATAAGCTATTTATTAAGATTCAATTCCATCTGAATATTACAACGTTTATAAGGCGTAGCGTGGCCCGCAACTTTTTCAAAACCCAATTTATAATAAAGGTTGATAGCAGGTTTCAGGATTGTATTGCTTTCAAGATAGATTTTTGAAGCGCCTAATTCTTTAGCGGTATCCACAAGTTTCTGCCCCAGCAGCCAACCAATACTTTTCCCTTGTGCTTTGGGAGATACAGCCATTTTTGCCATTTCAAAATCATAATTGCCATCATTCATTTTAATAAGAGCACAAACCCCTAAAGGCTCATTATTGTATAAAGCCACAAATATTTTTCCGCCTTTATCCAGAATATATTCCTTCGGATTGTCTAAGGCTTTGTAGTCGGCTTCTTCCATTTCAAAATGAGTAGAGATCCATTCTTCATTCAAAGCTCGGAAAGCTTCCTGATACTCGGGTTGATATTCCACGATCTGTACATCTTTACTTTCTCTGCTTTTTTTCTGATCCTGTACGCGTTTAAAAAGCGATTTCTTTTCTAACAGAAATTCCCATTCAGCTATTGCTTCCCAAAGATTATGTGAAGCTTCGGCGGTCATACTTTCAATGGCATCTTCAATATCAGCACACTGAATTTCTAGTGTTTTTGAAACTTCGATTCCTTTTTTAGTCAATCCTACAATGTTTCTTCTTTTATCATCAGATTGTAATTTTGAATGAACTAAATCTGCTGCTGTCATTTCTTTAATAATCTTCGTAACAGAAGGTTGTGAGTGACCAATTTCTTCTGCAATTTCTGTGATGGTTTTGCCTCCGTTTTCTGTCAGAATAAAAAATACAGGAAACCATTTTGGAGAAAATTCTATATTGTATAATTCATAGATCTTGGCAGCATCTTCGGTTACTTTTCCTGTGAGTAATCTCAATCTGCTTCCAATCGCCATTTTTCCTGTTCTGTTATAAAAGTCCATATTTTACTTATTGTTATTTAATTAATACCATTCATTTTCATTAGGAAAATCTCCTTCTTTTATATCTGAAATAAAATTTTTAGTAGCATCGGTCATCATCGTATGAAGATCTGCATATCGTCGCAAAAACTTTGGAGAGAATTCCTTATTCATTCCCATTACATCCTGTATAACAAGTACCTGCCCATCAACACCAACGCCTGCTCCGATACCAATCACGGGTATTTTTACTTTTTGAGCAATTTCCGTAGCCAACCTTGCCGGAATTTTTTCAAGCAGCAATCCAAAAGCGCCTAATTCTTCCATTAAGAGACAATCATTGATCAGTTTTTGAGCTTCTTCTTCATTTTTTCCTCTTACCGCATAACTTCCATATTTGTTAATAGATTGCGGCATTAAACCCAGATGAATCATTACCGGTATTCCTGCATCAATTATTTTTTTTATATCGTCTTTAATCTCTTCTCCACCTTCTATTTTTATTGCGTCAGCACCTGTTTCTCTCATCATTCGGATCGCATTTTCAAGAGACTTAAAAGGGTTGCCCGAACACGTTCCAAAAGGCATATCAACAATGATCAACGCTCTTTTAGCACCATTTACAACAGATGCAGCATAATTAATCATTTGATCGAGGGTAATCGACAGGGTAGTAGGGTTTCCAATCATTGTATTAGATGCAGAATCACCAACAATAATGGCATCAATTCCTGCTTCATCAATGATTTTTGCCATCGTATAATCATAAGCCGTTAGTACACTTATCTTTTCGCCCTGTTGTTTCATTTTGTACAAAGAACGAGTGGTGACCTTTTTATTATTTTCAGTATATGTTGACATTGTAGAAAAGCTTTGGCTTGCGGTTTAATCTTATTATATAATTAATTACATAATTAGTTATGCAAATATATAAAATAATTTTGCTTTTACTATTTTTCTACAAAAAAAGATGCCCATCAGCTGATGAACATCTTTTATAATTAAATTTATACTGTAACTAATCTATTAGAATACTTTCGCCACTAATGAATAAGGCTCTGAGAGAACATTTCCATAGATACCATAACCACAAAGACCATATAGAATCATACTAAAATTGTATGGATTGGGTTCTGCTGTCCTGTTTTCACTTGTAGATACTACGATGTAAAATCCCCATTCGCCTTTCCATGATCCTGCAACACTTTGCCAAACATTCCAATTAGCCGTTGTATAATCGGCAGTGTAAGGGTTTGCCCCATGATCGCCACTTGCATCTCCTTGCCAATGCTCATTGATTCTAAGGGTAACGTTAGTGGAAGGTTGTTGCAAGAGTCTAAATTGAAAAACATGATCAACAGTAGCCCCGCTAATGGTTTCCGCAAAGCGTACTTCCATATTGAGTTCCGGAATCATTAGCGTTGGTTTCGGAAAATTCTGTAAATAAGAGTTACGTCCTCTGTATTTCGCTTTATATATTTTAGCCCCTTCATTACTACTGGAAACTTGTTCGGTTCTATTCCATATAGGAGAAGTACTGGTTCCCTGATTGACGTACATTCCCGATGTTAATGCGGTATTTCCCGTATGGTAAATAAAAAGTCCGGTAGATGGATTAGGGATTGTAGTTGCATCACCGGTACCCGTAAGTGTATTTCTCGGAAGCAAGAGACCGTTATTAGAAGATTCTAAATGTAAAATCGCCGATGGGTCAGGGGTGGATGTTCCGATTCCGACTTGACCAAAAACAAAAGAAGCTATACCCATAGCTGTTGTTAATAAATATTTTTTCATAGTAATGAGTTTTGGTGTATTGAAGTTTTTAATGTAAAACAGATCTTTAAAACACTTCTGCTGCCAATGTGTAAGGTTCTGCAGCAGAACTTCCATAAGTTCCATATCCACAAAGTCCATACATGTTCATTGTATAATTGAACGGATTAATTCCAATAAGTCTGTTTTCGTCTGTAGATATTACGTAATAATATCCCCATTCAAAATTCCACGGAATTCCACCCACATTTTGCCAAGTATTCCAATTCGTTGGTGTAAAGGTGAGAAAGGTACCATACGAGTTATGAGTATGTCCTTGCCAATGCCCTAGTAATCTTGCTGAAACATTTACGGCAGGCGCCTGTAAAAGTCTAACTTGTAAATAATTGTCTGTTGCATCTTCTCCAAATCGCATTTCTATATTCATCTCGGGAACGATTAGCGTTGGCTTAGGGTAATTCTGTAGGATAGAGTTACGCCCTCTGTACTTGGTCTTGTAGATTTTACTTCCTTCACTACTCGTAGAACTCTGCCCAGTTCTCGTCCACACAGGAATTATAGGAGTTCCCAGATTAACATAAATACCAGCAGGTAACGCAGCATTTCCCAAATGATAAACAAGAAGACCTGTAGCCGGAGTTGGAATCGTTACCGCATCGCCAGCCCCTGTAAGCGTATTTCTGGGAGGTAAGACTTCCTTTACTGGAAGATTCTAAATGCAGGATAGAAGAAGGATCAGGACTTGAAACCCCTATGCCTACCTGAGCACTAGCAGACAGAGTAGAAAAAAAAACTCCAATTAATAAATAATACTTTTTCATAGTAATTGATTTTTGGTATTTAATGAATTATAAACTATCAATAGCTAATTTACTATTATTTTATTAATTTTATGTTAAATTAAAAATAAATTTCACAAATAAGTGATTATACTATCGTGAATACAGTTGAAAGCCTTTTATTATGCAAACAAATCTATTTATTGCATACTATAACATATCTAATGAATGTTTCCCTATTTTTATGATCCAATGATTAATTATCTATAATCCTTGCTTATGATCCACAAAAAAAGATGCCCATCATCTGATGAACATCTTTATTATAATTATGCCATTTCCTTAACATATCTATTCATGCAATACCAATATAGCCTTCACTGATTTATTTAATATCTCATTTATCGTACTGCTTGCAAATAAGCGGTAAATGATATTATGATTGTGCTTTACCAAACATAAAATATCGGTTTCATTGGTCTCAATAAAATCAATAATTCCGTTGGATGTTTTCCCTTCATCATCAATATAATTGAACTTAATTTCTACATCAGGAATTTGCTCTTTTAATTTCTTTTCGCCATTCTTTATAGATTTGGCATCCATCACTTTTTCGGCAATATGAAGGACATCGAGTCTTTTAGGATCGGTAGCTTTCAATATCTGAGTCAATGCTTTAACGTCTTTAACGGATAATTTGGTTGTTTTATAATCTGTAGCAAGAGCCACTGAAGGGGATGCAGGCAAGACACTTTCCAGAGGAACAATTAAGGTAGGAATTCTCATTTTTGTAACCACCATACTGGTATTGCTCCCCACAATCCCTTTAATTCCTGTAGCGCCCGTAATCCCCATCACTAAAAATGATACCGAATTATACTCTGTATATTTGTTGATCACCTTGCGTAAAAACCCTACATCACATACCGTTTTTATGGGTACTTCTTTATAGGTCTCATTTTGCCTGAATGTTTCTGCCCATTCTTTTAAAGCAGATCTTTTTTTAGCATAATAATCTTCAATAAAAATTGCATTATAGGTGCTGTTATTAATACCTTCTGTAGGATGTATCGCATGAATAACAGCCACTTCCATCTGTAGAATTTTGGCAAGAGACAAAGCGTAGGTCATTGCATGGCTTGCGCTGTTGGAGAAATCTGAGGCAACGAGTATCTGTTTCATTTTTTTTTTCGTGTTTTAATACTGTAAATTAATCAAAAACCTTTCTTAATTAAATAAACAAATGGAAGAATAAAAATAACAATAAAGATAAGATAATAGAAACCGGAAGGGTAAGAACCCATGCCAGACCAATACTTTTTAAGGTGCTGGGATTTAAATTATTCTTACCGCCCGAAGCCACCATAGAACCCGCAATACCACTCGATAAAACGTGGGTTGTACTTACCGGTAACCCTAAAACGGTACTGATCCCAATGGTGGAAGCAGCAACAATTTCGCTGGAAGCTCCCTGTGCATAATTTAAATGTTCATTTCCTATTTTTTCACCAATCGTTACAGCAATTCTTTTCCAACCAATCATAGTACCTAAGCCCAATGAAATAGAGATGGCAATAATAACCCAAATAGGAGCAAACTCAGTGATTTTTTTAAGTTCTGAAACCTCATGATGAAGTTCGCTGGTTGTATTTTCATCAATCGTTACTGCTTTATTTTCGTCCAACGCTTTAATAGATTTTATTAAAGTTTCTACCTGTTTTCTGAAGGTATAGGTTGCTTCTTTATTTTTCTCACTTTTTAAGTTAAGATGTACTTTTACAGCCTCAATATCTTTGTTTAGTTTCGTAAATTCTACCATGCTTTGAGTATTTGTTGAAGCAATGGTTTGCAGCGTTTTCTCCGTTTGATTTAAGGTAGAAATTATTTTTTCATTGGGAATATTATGATCAATAGCAAATTTGGCAGGCAGAAATGCAATCAATATCAACATAAAAAGTCCAACTCCTTTTTGTCCGTCATTACTTCCATGAAAAAAACTAACCAGCGTACACGTAAGAATTAAAATACCTCTAATAAGCAAAGGAGGTTTATCATTTTCACCTGTTGGAATGTGAAACAGGGCTTTGTATTTCACTACATGTTTTAAAAACAACATTAACAAAACGGCCAAACCAAAACCGATAATGGGTGACAAAATTAGAGATAATCCAATTTCTTCAGCTTTATGCCAGTTGACACCACTTCCTCCATAATACCAGGTAAATCCTAAACCGGCACCTATTAAAGCCCCAATTAAGGTATGAGAGCTGGAACACGGAATTCCTAAATACCAAGTTCCTAAATTCCAAATGATGGAAGCCAATAAAACAGCGAGTACCAAACTCGCTCCAACGGCTGTTGGCAGGCTCATGAGCGCATCCATAGGAACCAGTTTTAGTATTCCCATAGCAACAGCGATTCCACCGGTAAAAACGCCTAAGAAATTCCAGAATCCCGACCAAGGAATGGCGATAACGGGTTTAAGTGCTTTGGTATAAATTACGGTTGCTACCGCATTGGCTGTATCGTGGAATCCGTTTACAAATTCAAACGCTACTACCGCAAGCAAACAGAGTACAAAAACGGTCAAAAGCCCCGTAGTTAAACCTGATTCACCTAAAAAAGACATGATTTCATCTAAAAACATAGTGTATATGTGTGTTTCTTTACATTAAATACATCTCTGTGAGCCGGCCATCATCAATTTTTAATAATCATGAGATAGATGAATCACAATCTGGATGCATTATTATTTTGCTGAAGAGAGAACAACTGAGGCCAATCTCAACATCACCAATTTTTTTTCATCTATACAAAAGTAGGTGGTCTTTATTATTTGAATATCAATGAATAGTTAACGCTATATTACATTTTATAGGCATAATGATCAATCAGAATTTCATTTAAAGTTTTTCCACAAAAAAAAGATGTTCATCAACTGACGAACATCTTTTTATGATTTGGATTTAATTATTAAAATTTTTAATCAAGCGGTTTTCTGCCCGAAATAATATTATAAAGAATAACAATTATGGCAATGACCAATAAAATATGAATTAAATAACTACTACTTATTCCCGGTACAATTCCCAACATTCCTAAAAGCCATACGATAATACAAATGACTGCTACTAACCATAATAAACTTTTCATAATAGTAAATTTTTAAGTGATTCGGTTAAATAATAGCATATACTATGCCTTTGCTAAAAAAAATGTTTTGTTTTTTAATCAATAAAATGAAACTCACTAAAAAACAAGACCATATTGTCCGAAAAAAATCAGTATCATGAGCAGCATTGCTTTTATGGATAAAGTAAAATAAGAGTAGATTGGAATAGCATCTTAAAAAAAATCAAACCACAAAAGCATTACACTTAAGTGGTTTGATTGTAAGGTTTTTATAGAAAAGCAATGTTTGCCTTTTACATCTTCGGTTATGATCAATCAAAAAATCAGTCAGTTGATTTTAAAGCCCAACCGATCAAAGGAGCCTGCATGAAAAGCCTTCCCAATCTTTGATTATCTGTATTTAGCCCAAAAGAATCTTTCCGATTGGTATACTGTGCAATATTTCCCGGAAGAACGGCAGCAAAAAATGTTGCGACCACTTTCCCCATCGTTTTTCGATATTTCTTAGGAGTTACAATGGTTGCTGTGCCTAAAAGAATCTCCGCTATTCCTGAATAAACAACGGTATCATCTTTCGGTAAAGGAACCCAATCCGGAACCTGAGCCTGAAATTCTTTTCTGGCAAAGGTAAGGTGCCCAACGCCTGCCGTGATTAAAAATACACCAAGAGCAATTCTAGATATTTCTTTAGTTTCCATATTTTATATTTTAGTGAGTGTTACTTTTTGAAAATGGTTGAAGAACTAACATCATTAATTCTGTTCTTTATTACTTTCAAGAATAAGACCAAAATACATTGACTGTTAATTATTTAAACTCAGTTTAAGTTGTAAAAGAATTATATTAAATCATTCAATCTAATAGCTTAAAAAAAATAAGACTGCACGAGGTTTGTATCACAGCCATTTTTAAGATTGCATTAACCAATATTTTTTCGGTTTAGTTCCAATATGCTCCTCAAATACTCGTGAAAAATGGCTAAGATTAGAAAACCCTAGTCTATAACCAACTTCAGAAACAGATAATTTTTCTTCCCTTAATAGATAAGCGGCCTCATTTATTCTAATTGTTTGATAATAACTATAAATACTATTTCCAAAAATTTGCTTAAATAATCTTTTCAGTTTTGATTCACTGATACATGCAAAAGCAGCTAGTTCAGAAAGATTGGGAGGAATATCAAGTCTTGTAAGAATTTTATCTTTCACTTTATAAATCATTTGTACATCTGCAATATTTAATGAACCAATAGAGGTGTCCTTACGTTTAAGTAATTCTAATAGTAAAAGAAAAATGAGCTCTTCAGTTTTTACTTTTAGATAAAACTTCTGTAATTCTTCAATGATTTCTTTTTCAACAATTTCTGCAGCGACTTCCTGTATCTGTGGTGAAATAATTTGTTCAAATAAAAAAGGCTTATTATTTGGCATAATTGCTTGTAAAAACCAATGACCTTCTTTCAAGCCCAATAAGTCTTTCAAATATGCCGCATTTATCCCAATTATTATTGAGTTCATTTTTGTTTGTGCCGGAATAAAAAATGAGGTGTCTAAACCAGCCGAAGCCATTTGCACATAAGGCAGTTCTGCTCTGCTTGCCTCTTTTTCTCTGAAAACATTATGAAAAGCGATCATTATGGTTTCTGATCTTTGTTTATCGGCTACTATTTTAAATTTCAGATTCTTGTGAACTTCATATTGCCTTATCATCATACTCATATTAGGGTTAATGATATATCCTTTAATATGCCCTTTGCCCAAATGTTCAGGAATTTTAACTAAATCTCCCTCTACCTTACTTCCAATTGATTTTGCAATAGAAGATAAAAATAAGATACCTCCAGTTGCTTTTATTTCTAATTCCATTTTGACCGTTTAAGACTATTAATAGGTCAAATGTAGTTATTTTAACCATATAAGATGTTTTAATTTTGTGCTTATAAATATTTCAAACATGAAAAACTCATTATTGGACAACAAAAGAATAGCTATAATTGGCGGAGGACCTGTGGGATTAACTATTGCTAGACTTCTCCAAATAAAAGGAGCTGATGTTAAAGTTTATGAGCGTGATATTAATTCATCATCAAGAGTTTCGGGAGGGACTCTTGATATCCATAAAAATACGGGGCAAAAAACATTTTTAGCAGCTGGATTATTACAGAAGCTATTTGAAAATTCGAAACCGACAGGAATGTGCTCTGCTGATCTGAATGGAAAATTACTTATAACAATAAGTCCGGATAAATCTAAACCAGAAATCGACAGGCCGGTACTTCGTAAAATTTTGTTAGAAAGTTTATTGGATCATTCTGTGATTTGGAATGCTAATCTAGTAACTATCTCAAAAATAGACAGTGCTTACGAATTAATATTTGAGAATGGTCTATCAGCGACAGCAGATATAGTGATAGCAACAGATGGAAGCCGTTCCAAAACAAGAAAATTTGTTACAGATGAATTACCTCAAGAAACAGGAACTTATGTTATACAAGGAGAAATAAAGAATTTGGAAAAAGACTGCCCAAAGCTTTATGAAATCATCAATAAAAATAACTTGGCATGTGTTCAGGACAAGAAAACAATATTCTTACAAAACCGTAGCGACGGGAGTACCTGTTTTTACATCTCATTTAGAAAGACGGAACAATGGATTCTTGATGTAAGATTAGACTATACAAATATTGGCTCAGTCAATCAATTTCTTTTTAAAATTTTTAAAGATTGGAATCCTTTGTATCATGAACTTTTCAATGCATCCAATGAATACAAAGGTTTTCCTCTTCGTGTTTTCAATACAAACTATAAAAAGAAAAACCAAACCGAAAAGGTTACTTTGGCTGGAGATGCGGCTCATGCAATGACACCATTTGGAGGGATGGGAGTAAATATGGGATTAAAGGATGCTTTACTGCTTACTAATAATCTAACGGGTAATCAATTTCATTCTATTGAAGCAGCTATTAGTGACTATGAAAAAAAAATGAATGCGTACACCAAGCCTATACAAACAGAAACAAGTATCGCAGATAACAGAATTCATAAAGATTTAGAACATGCATTCTACCAAATGAAAAACAATATTAAAAATTCAATATTAAAAGTAATACAATATATAGGATTATTTTTTTTACTGCTAACGGTAGGTGTTTTTTGGGGAAACTATATTTCACTCAGCAGATCTTTTGACCAATTTTCGTTAACAGAAATAATAGCTATTGCAAAAAATATTGTTCATAATCTGGCAGTCCCGATGCGTATTCTTTCTATTGCTACTATAGTAATTATAAGTAGTACTATTTATATGTATCCAGAAAAAAAACAAAAATGGTTTTATTTTAAAATATTCAGTCTCATCTTTTTCATTTTTGCTCTACTCCTCACGATCATATATGAAGTACCAATTAATAACCAAATTATGCTATGGACAAAAGACAATGCTCCTTATAATTGGCAAGCAATAATCAGCAGGTGGCAGTCTATTAATGTACTAAGAACACTTTTTGCAGTTTTAAGCTTTCTCCTATTTACAGCGGCTGTTATCAAACCGTTTCAAAAAAACAGAAATATTTAAACCGTTAAATATAAAACAACCATTAGCAATGTGTTGAATATATGTATCTTACATTTTTTTTCAAAATATGCTATTCAAAAGAAAATAAAAACAGGACTACAGTAATTCAAAAATATTCTATCTACCTCTTAAATAAAAATAATAATGAAATTTTTAAGCTTTTTAACGATTACTTCTACAGTAATAATGACCTCTTGTACAAAAGATAATGATGAGACATGCTATGAATGCAGGCAACAGACCTATGAGGTAAAAGAAAATAATACAATGTTAGGGTCAAGTTCTTCTACCACTGTATTTTGTGATAAAAGCGAATCTGATATTAAAAAATTAGAAGCACAAAATACATATACAAAAACCGAAAATGGAACAACAAAAACTTCTACCTACCAATGCAGCTTAAAAAAATAAAAGACAATAATCATTTCTTTAAAATAAGTATAGAAATTTAAAACTCGGATTTTATAAACCTAGTTTTCTCTAAAATATTCATGATTTAACTTAAATGATAGATTAAAGTTTATTCCATATCCATAAACAGAAATTATTATAAAAAAACTCTACTACATTAAACAATAAACTGAATGCAAACATCTTTTTTTAAAATCGCGGCTGCCTCAGCTGCGCTCTGTTTCAGTACTTTAGCTGTGGCGCAGCAAAAATACTCGGTAAGCGGAACGGTAAAAGACCAAAAAAATGGGGAATTACTGATCGGGGTGACAGTAAAAGTAGCTGAAGATCCTTCGATCAACGTGGTGGCTAATGAATACGGATTTTATTCTCTATCATTGCCTGAGGGAAATTATAAAATGATTATTTCATATCCCGGCTACAAAGATTTCGAACAAGATATAAAAGTAGATCAAAATATTAAGCTGGACCTTCCTTTGAATCAGGAAGATAAAAAAGAACGAACAGCGAATATTGATGAAGTGATTATTTCCGGAGTAAAAAAAGATAAAAATCTTTCGACTGCTCAAATGGGTACGGAAACATTAAGCATCAAAAACATAGAGAAACTTCCTGTTTTATTCGGCGAAAAAGATGTGATGAAAACCATCCAGTTATTACCGGGGATTAAAAGCAATGGTGAAGGAAGCAGCGGATTCAGTGTAAGAGGAGGCGCAACAGATCAAAACTTGATATTATTAGATGAAGCTCCTGTTTATAACGCTTCACATTTATTGGGATTCTTCAGTACGTTTAACAGTGATGCTTTAAAAGATGCAAGTATTATCAAAGGAAACAGTCCGGCACAGTACGGAGGACGACTTTCTTCGGTGATGGATGTTAAAATGAAAGACGGAAATAATAAAGATTATAACGTTAATGGAGGAATCGGTTTAATCAGCAGCAGGCTGAGTGTGGAAGGGCCTATTCAAAAGGAAAAATCGTCATTCATAGTTTCAGGAAGAAGAACGTATGCCGATCTATTTCTGAGAGGAACAGATGATTTCAAAGACAGCAAGTTATACTTTTATGATCTTAATTTAAAAGCCAATTATCAGATCAACGAAAACAACCGTCTTTACCTATCCGGATATTTTGGAAGAGATGTGTTGGGAATAGGAAAGACCTTTGCAACAGATTGGGGAAATACCACAGGAACGTTACGATGGAACAGCATTATCAACAGCAAATTATTCTCTAATACGTCATTGATTTACAGTGATTATGATTATAAAATCAGTCTGGAAAGCAATGACAATACATTTGGTTTAAATTCAAAAATTCAAGACTGGAACCTGAAACAGGATTTCACTTGGTTTGCAGGAAATAAACATTCGGTTCGTTTTGGTCTGCAGTCTATTTATCATACCATTACGCCAAGCAGCGCTTCGGGAACAAGCGTGAGCAGTTTTCCAAGAAATCCGAGAAAATCATGGGAAAATGCCGTGTACATCAATGATGATTTTAAAGCCACTGAAAAGCTAACCGTTAATTATGGGTTAAGACTTTCCGGTTTCAGTGTTTTAGGAGGCGATACATTTAATACCTACGAAAACGGAAATCTTACCGACAGTAGATTTTTAGAAAAAGGGAAATTTGGAAAAACGTATGTAAATCTTGAACCAAGAATTACGGCGAATTACAGAATCAACGAGGTCAGTAGTATTAAAGGAGGATATTCTAGAAATACCCAAAACTTACACCTTTTAAGCAACAGCAGCAGCGGAAACCCTACCGATCAGTGGATTGGAAGCAGCTATACCGTGAAGCCTGAAATTGCAGATCAGATCAGTGCAGGATACAGCAGAAACTTTAAGAATAACAATTACGAAGTGAATGCAGAGATTTATTATAAATCAATGCAAAATCAAATCGACTTTAAAAATGGGGCTCAGATCTCATTTGATACCGCTGCCGATGTAGAAAGTGAACTGCTTTTCGGTAAAGGAAGAGCGTATGGTTTAGAATTAATAGCGAAAAAGAAAAGCGGAAGATTAACAGGTTGGATTTCTTACACGTTATCTAAAACAGAAAGAAAAATTGATGGCATTAACGATAACGAATGGTACAATGCAAGAATGGATAAAACCCATGACCTTTCTATCGTTGCAACGTATGAACTGAATAAAAAGTGGTCGGTTTCAGGATTATTCCTTTACAGCACAGGAAATGCCGTTACTTTCCCTACCGGAAAATATGAGTTGAACGGACAAACGATATTCCAGTACAGCAACAGAAATGCAGACAGAATGCCGGCGTATCACAGAATGGATCTAAGTGCTACGTATGAACCGGACTCTAACAAACGTTTCAAAGGTTCGTGGTCATTCGGAATTTATAATGTGTATGGTCGTGAAAATGCTTACACCATTACGTTTAAAGATAATCCTGACAATCCTGGAACAACCCAAGCTATGCAGACCTCATTATTCCGTTGGGTACCAAACATCACTTACAATTTCAAATTTTAAATCATGAAGAATACATTTTTTATTATATTATCCCTGTTGGCATTAACGTCTTGTGAAAAAGAGATCGACCTCGATCTTGACGATAAAAGCGGAACCATTGTTATTGAAGGAAATATCACCGATCAGGCTGGACCTTATACCGTGAGAATCACAAAATCGGTGGCTTTTACACAAAATAATCAATATCCTGCGATTGCAGATGCTCAGGTTGTTTTAAGTGATAACACAGGACAAACCGAGGCCTTACATTATGTAGGTGACGGAAAATACCAGACGACTGCTTTTACGGCGGTAACAGGAAGAACTTACACGATGAAAGTACAGGCTGAAGGAAAGCAGTATACGGCGCAAAGCACGATGCCTGCGGTGGTAGCTTTTGAAGGACTTACGCAGGATTCTTTTGTTTTTGGAGGTGTAACAACATATACCCTTTTACCTGTTTTTACAGATCCTGTGGCATTGGGAAACCGTTATCTTTTTAATTTTACGGTTAATAATAAACCTAAAAAGACATTCAATGTATTTTCAGATAATGTAAATAACGGATTACCTAATCAGCGACCTTTATTCCTTCCTAATGATGACAGCGATAAGGCGGATGCCGTTAAAGTAGTGGTAGGAGATACCATTCATGTTGAAATGCAGAGTATTGACAACAATATCTTTACGTTCTACAGTGCGCTTCTTCAAATTACGGGAGACAATGGAGGTGGAGTTACGCCTTCCAATCCGCCAAGTAATATTAGCAATGGCGCTTTAGGATATTTCTCGGCACACACCTCAAGCACAAAAGATTTTGTGATTCAGTAGAAAATATTTCTCTTCAATTTTTCTGAATTGAAAAGCACACAATAATAAAATCCCGACGAAAGTTGGGATTTTTTGGTTTTAAATAGGAGAGGAATTGCTATGGTAGTCTTAAACTAAATGAAGAATAAAGCGTTGAGATCAGCAACAAAAAACATCCTTCGATTTGAAAGATGTTTTTGTGACTGAGTTTTTCTATACTTAATCTTTATTTGAAGATTTGTTGGTGAATAGCATATACGCTAATCCTAAACCAACACCTGCCAACACTGCCATTTTAGTTTTCTTTGATGGCACCGGAAACATCGTTTCACCATAAATTCTGTGAGGTTCTGATGATTGGTACAAGACATTTCCGTCATCAGAAGGCGCTTTTTTAATCTTCATCATCAATCGCATTCCTGCGGAGGCTATATTCATGATTGGTTTTGGAAATAGCCCATAAACGTTCTTTAAGATCATAGAAACAGCATCTGGAAATAGATCTTTTCGTGGATTTTTTGCCAATTCAACTATTTTGGTTGCGGTATCTCTGGGATCTGCTGCAAAGGGAGGAATTTTAAAATCTAAACCTGAATATTTAGCAGAATGCATATTTCCTGTAGATCGTTGAATCTGTGGATAGAGATTGCAAATATGCACATTAGGGAAATCTGAAATTTCTCCATGAAGACATTCCATCATCCCTCGAATTCCAAATTTTGTAGCGGAATATACCGCACTGTAGGGCGCAGGCATAAATCCGCCAATCGAAACGTTATTGATAAGGATTCCTTCATTTTGTTTTTTGAAAATAGGCAATGAAGAATAGGCGCCATGCATATAGCCAAACAAATTTGTTTTAATTACCTGCTCATTGAGCTTCATCGGAATATCTTCAAATTTTCCACTAGCCATTACTCCGGCATTATTCACCCAAATATCAATTCTTCCGTTGAATTGTAAAGCAGTCTGTGCCAAATTCTCAACCTGTTCTGCAATCGAAACATCTGTAGGAACAGCAAGCGCCGCAACATCCAGGTCTCTGCATAAACTTACGGTTTCATCTAATGCCTCTTTACCTCTCGCTGCAACAACAATATTACATCCTTCAAGCGCAAAAGCTTCAGCAACTGCTCTTCCAACGCCACTGCTTCCTCCTGTAATAACAACTGTTTTTCCCCTAAGGCTTTTCTGTATGATATGGTCTGATTTCATTGTGTGAATGGTTTTTAGGATTATACTTCATTAAAAACAACCTATTATTATGCCATACACCTATAAATTTTTCATTATAATTGATTAAAATCTAAATAATTAAAACTTAGGCTTTAAAATAAGAAGGTAAAATCTTTCGCTAATAAATAAATATTTCTTCTTTATCTAATTATTTATTAATTTTGATTCCATCTGCTCAAAAAATATTTTCACCAAAACCGTAGTCAAGAACTCTAATATTTCAACATGCAACACCTAGAATTTGAACCTTCTGAAGCGCTACAAAACAGCATCCAATGTTTTTGGTATGACAGAAGAGAATTCGGAGAAGTAGAATCAAGTTTTGAAGTGGTTCCTGATGGTTATGCAGAAATTATTTTTCATTTTGGAAGTGGCTGTAGCATTGCTCACAACGGAAATATAGAGCCTTTACCTTCACCATTTATGATAGGACTTCTTAATCAACCGGCTCATTTTTATGCAAAAAACAGTTTAGAGATTATAGGAATCAGATGTTATCCGTGGAGTATTTTTGATCTGCTTGAACTTCCATCCGGTAAAGACGATGTACAGATTTTTGAACACTCTATCGCTCAACTTCAGCCTATTTTGGCTCAATATATTAAGGATGGGAAAATAGAAGAAGCCATAACTCATGTACAAAAGGAGTTCTTAAGTATACCACAAATTTTTAACGACAATACACTTTCCAAAGCAGGAAATATCATGAGAGAGACAAAGGGAACCATGTCTGTAAGTCAAATAGCTACAGAGGCACACTCAACGGTGCGTACCTTGGAAAGAAAGTTTAAACAATCGTCTGGTCATACAGTAAAAGATGTATCCGGTTTGATTCGGTTTGAGCAGGTAAGAAATCAATTATGGCTAGATCCTGAATCTAATTTAGCTGCTTTAGCCATTGAATTGGGCTATACCGATCAGGCTCATTTAAGCAGAGAATTCAAGCGCTACAGCGGTACAACACCGGCAGCATTTGCTCGAAAAGCAAAGAAAGGAAAACAAATCATCAGCAGTGATTTTATCACATTCAAACAAAAGAAAATTTAATAAAAGCTTTGCTTACGATAGGAGTTGTAAGCTAATATTCAATACTTAAAAAACAATATGGAAGACCAAAAAAATCAAACTGAGAACCCAGCTTCACCTGCTGATACCACTCCAAAAGTAACAGGAATTGGTGGGATTTTCTTTTTCACAGACAATCCAAAGGAAACAAGAGAATGGTATGCGAAAAATTTAGGATTAGATACCAACGACTGGGGTTCAACTTTTAAATCCAGAAACGTGAATAATCCAGAAGAAGTAGATTCTTTGCAATGGAGCCCTTTTAAAAGTGGAAGCGAGTATTTTGCGCCTTCAAAAAAGGAATTTATGATCAATTACAGAGTTCAGAATATTGAAGGATTGGTAAATAATCTAAAAGAAAACGGTGTCACAGTGGTGGACGAAATTGTAGCCTACGAATACGGAAAATTTGTACATATTATGGATGCAGATGGCAATAAAATAGAGCTGTGGGAACCTGCATAAATTTGCTTTAAAAAATCAAACCACAAAAGGTTCTAAAGTATGTAACAAAAACTTTTGCATCTTTTGTGGTTAAAATCATATAATGAACAAAAACAGAACATCAATTCCTGTTAATTCCATGGCTGACGAACGCAGCCCGGGCATTGTTATGGAAAGAATATCTTTTGATTATCCAATGATTGAGGAAGAGGAGAAAGAATCTCATCGGCATGATCTTCATTCATTTTTCTTGCTTGAAAAAGGCACTGTTTCCATTGAAATTGATTTTCAAAAATATGATATTAAAGAATCATCTGTCATTTACATCCATCCCGATCAGGTGCATTATACCACAGCCGTTGAGAATATAACCGTCAGTACTTTTGCACTCAACAGTGAATATCTGAATCCTGAATATCTAAAATTATTGGATGAAATCAGACCTGTAAAACCTTTACTATTAGATAAAGAAACATACTCTCTTATTTCAGAGGCTCTATCACTTTCTCTAAAATTTTATGACCGGAAAAATGAAAAACTTTATCATTCTTTATTAAAAGATAGTTGCAACACCTTGGTATCATTGGTTATTTCTCAATATTTAGAACATACTCAATCTCCGGAAAAACTATCCCGATTTGAAATTATCACCAAGGCTTTTAAACAAATTTTAGAACAGAAATATATAACTGTCAAACGTCCGGCAGATTATGCCCAGGCACTTAATATTTCGACCCCATACTTGAACGAGTGTATCAAAAATACCACGGGTTATTCTGTTTCTTATCATATTCAACAGCGTATTGTTTTAGAAGCCAAGCGCTTATTTTATCATTCAGATCAATCGGTAAAAGAAATCGCTACAGCATTAGGATATGATGATTATCCTTACTTTTCACGCCTTTTTACCAAAGTTGCAGGAATCACTCCTTTGACTTTTCGAAACAAAAACCGCGATTAGTCCAATACTTACTTTGTTCTGATATTGCAGTCCCTATTTTTACGATGTTCCTTTGTATCAACAAAAAAATAAATACAATGGAATCATTAAAAGAAAAATCAGTCCTCATTTCCGGTGCGAGTATAGCCGGACTTTCAACCGCTTATTGGATGAATAGATTAGGCTATAAAGTAACCGTAGTTGAACTCGCCAGCAAACCTCGAACTGCAGGAGCAGCGATTGATATAAAAGGTTTGGCTTCAGATATTTCTAAACGCATGGGAATTTTTGAGCAATTAAAAGCAAACAGGCTGAATGTCGAAAAGATAGAATTTAAAAATGCTGATGATATTTCAGAAGGTTCAATAGTCTTGAATGAAGATCCCGAATCTACTGATGATGAGATTGAAATTGAACGTGATCAGTTTACGCATATTTTATTTGATGAACTGAAAAAAGATGTCGAATTTATTTTCAACAATAGCATCACAGCTTTAAATGAAACACAAGACAATATACAAGCGAGTTTTAAAGAAGGTTCGCAGCGCACATTTGATTTGGTATTAGGCTGCGATGGCATTCATTCGGGAGTGAGAAAAATTTGGTTTGGTGACGAAACAGAATATTCTCATTTTATGGGAGCGTATTTTTCTATCACGATTGCCGATAAACTTTTGATTAAACAAAAAACAATGCAAATGTACAATGTGCCGGACAAGGCTATTACATTGAATGCATATAACCATAAAACCGATATTATTTTTTGCTTCTTCTCAGAAAAAGAGATTAATTATGATTACCGAAATGAAGATGAACAAAGAAAAATTATTCTGGAACAATTTGAAGGACAAAGCTGGCGAACTGCAGAATTATTAGAAGAAATTAAAAACTCCGAATTTTTTTATTTCGATAAATTCTGTCAGATCAAAATGCCATCATGGACAAAAGGCAGAGTAGCGCTGATAGGCGATGCCGGATATTGTGCTTCTCCTGCTGCAGGAATGGGCGGTTCTTTATCCATGATTGGAGCTGCAACATTAGCGGATGCATTGGAAAAATATGAAGATAATTTCACACTCGCATTTCAAGAATACAACCAAAATTTGAAACCATTTATTGAAGAAGTACAAACTACCGCAGCAATAAACATTACAGATAATTTCATCCCAAGAACGGAAGAAGCCATTCGTCAAAGAAATACGCAAATACTTAGCTTTTAAGTGTTTTATCTTGAACTTGTAAACTTTCAATTTAACCGCAAAAGAGGCAAAAGATTAAAACATGAGTATTTTAAGTTGATCATTAAACTGGAAATAAGGACACATTAGTTTTTAAAAATCTTTGATTTTTAATCTTTTAAGAACTCTTGTTCTCTAAGAATTACATAATGCTTAGCTATCCATGTACCTTTTGTTGCTTTTGCGGTTAATTTTTAAATAAACAGAAAGTCTTTATCAATAGGAACGGGTTTTAACCCGTTCAAATAAAATAGAAAACCAATCGGCTTCAGCCAAAACTTAAAAAATACTGAAAAGTCTATGGTTTTTTACTGAATGAAATGCCATTACGAACTCTAAAACGATAAGTAAGAAAAGATATTTACAGATTTTGCGGTAAAATTAATTTCAGGCGATTTGCGGACAATCATAAAAATAATTAATAAACTTATAAAATTTCAAATTGACCACAAAAGAAGCAAAAGATTAATACATTAATATTTTAAGTTGATCATTAAACTGGAAATAAGGACACATTAGTTTTTAATCTTTTTGTTTTAAAACCTTGACATGGTTCTATAGAGGCTTTATCAATAGGAACGGGGTTTTAGCCTGTTCAAAATAAAAAACATTTTTTAATCACAGGAAAATTGATTCAAAAAAGGCTATAAAAGAATTATTTTTAAGAGATTTGCATTTTAATTGGGTAATGCCATCCAATCAATAAAAAAATACTAAGCCTTCTTGATTAGTGTTTTATAATCAATTGTTTTATAAATGAAAAAATCGAATAAAGCCGTTTCCGCAGCATTGTTATCTATGGTTTGTGTCCAAGGTGGGGCTTCTATAGCAAAACAGCTGTTTCCTACAATTGGAGCAGTAGGAACAAGTGTATTAAGAATTGGCTTGTCAGCATTACTTCTTACCATCATTAATCGTCCAAAATTTTCAACATTCACCAAGCAACAATGGTTATATTGCGGCCTTTATGGGATAGGAATTGCGGCCATGAATCTGATTTTTTATTTAGCAATACAAAGAATTCCATTAGGATTGGCCGTAACAGTAGAGTTTATTGGTCCTTTATTTTTAGCCTTATCTTTATCTCGTAAATGGATAGACATTCTCTGGGGATTACTCGCCTGTGCCGGTATTTTATTGATTGTTCCGTGGCAAAGTAATAATGTAGATTTATTAGGACTTTTACTGGCTTTTCTTGCGGGTGTTTTTTGGGCAGTATATATTGTAATGGGTGGCAAAGTAGCAGGAATAATGCAAGGGAAGGACGCTGTTACCACAGGAATGCTTTTCGCCATCCTGATTATTTTACCATTTGCATTATGGGATGGGGGAGTTTTTAAACTTACACCAATACTTTTCTTAAAAGGTTTGGGCGTGGCTATTTTATCAAGCGCATTGCCTTTTTCGTTAGATTTGGTAGCATTAAAAAAACTTCCGGCAAAAACCTTTAGTATTTTAACGAGTTTACAACCTGCCTTTGCCGCATTTTCTGGATTGCTATTTTTATCAGAAAAGCTTACCCTTTTGCAATGGATCTCTGTGGCGTGTGTCATCTCTGCAAGTATGGGCGCTACAATTTTTAGTGAAAGTAAAAAAAAGCAAACCGAAATATAAAATAGTCTAACTCGATTCATTTGATTTATTTGAAAAACATATTTTGTCGCATTTATACAATCCTGTTGCATCAAGATTTCAGAATTTTGTATTCAGATACAACAACACAAAATCATGTTATTAAAGAATAAGGAAATAGCTATTATTGGTGCCGGACCGGCAGGATTAACATTAGCAAAATTACTACAACAAGAAGGAGCAGACGTAAAGGTTTATGAAAGAGATCAAGATTCACAAACCAGAATTTGGGGCGGTACCTTAGATCTACACAAAGGTTCGGGACAGGATGCTATGAAAAAAGCAGGATTACTGGAAAGTTATTATGCGAAAGCAATCCCGATGGGAAGAACTATTGCTGATGAAAAAGGCAAGGTTTTATTCGTTAAAAATCAGACACCCGAAAGCTATCACGATAATCCTGAAATCAATAGAAATGATTTAAGACAGCTTTTACTCGACAGCTTAATATCCAATACAGTGATTTGGGACAGGAAATTTACAAACCTGGAAAAAACTGACGAAAAATGGATTCTACATTTTGAAAATAATATAATTGCAACCGCAGATTTTGTGATTGGGGCAAATGGAGGAATGTCCAAAGCCAGAAAATATATAACAGATGCAGAAGTAGAATATACCGGAACTTTTATTATACAAGGCGAAGTTTTTCAGCCTGAAATACAATGCCCAGGCTTTTTTCAACTGTGTGATAATAATATATTGATGGCCGCAAATCATGGAATCAATGTAATTGCAAACCCAAATAACAACGGCGCATTAACGTATAATGTAACGTTCAGAAAACCTGAGGAATGGATTCATGAAAATAAATTAAACTTTCAAGATACAGAAAGTATGGCTACATTTCTTTCTGATATGTTAGCTGATTGGGGTGAATGCTATCATCAATTATTCCGTTCAACTTCCTTTTTTGTAGGGTTACCAACCCGTAAAATTTCTGTAGAAGATCCTTGGAAAATTAATCGTCCTTTACCGATCACATTAATTGGAGATGCTGCACACGTGATGCCTCCTTTTGCTGGTCAGGGTGCCAATACCGCATTATTGGACGCGTTAATTTTATCCGAAAATCTAACCAACGGAAGGTTTGAAACAATAGAAGATGCCATCAACAATTATGAACAGCAAATGAGAGTTTATATAAGTGAAGCACAATTAGAAACGAGTAAAAATGAAATTGCCATGCACCAACCTGGTTTTTCGTTCCAGAAAAGGTTTAGCAATTAAAATCACAATAAGTACAAAGAATATGACACGTTCTTTGTACTTACTCCTATTATTTATCCTTTTTTAATTCCAATAGTCTTTAAGGCAGTAGGCGTTAAATATATTTCATCTAGAACAGTAAACGACTCAATATCAGTAAATGTTGAACATTTTAAGTCACTCTTATTAAAAGATAATTCAATAGAATTATTATAAGATGCAACAATACGAACGATGGAATAGCCGTTGTATACAATATCAAATCCTTCAAAATAACAGTTTCGTTCTGCTATTTGATATATTCTGTTTTCCTCAAACCCAACACCATCATTTTTTTCTCCGTCATTATGCTTTAATGTTTTCCAAACGCTATAATTTTTAGGTTCTTTAAGGACATTTCCATTGGCATCTACCGGAATAAACATTCCAAGAGTTAAAGGCTGTTTTAGGAAATTAGCATAATTATTCATCAAACTTAATGTCTGAAGATCTGCATATCCTTCGTTTAAATAGTATTCAATAACAAAAGTTGTCATCGGAATCAGCTTGTGAGAAGCATCAGTCGGCATAACCAGTCAATTTTTTGGGGAAATAAATATAATATTTTTATTTCACTACCACCAATTTGTTGCTTTTAATTTTTTTTCAGTAAAAAATGAAGATAATCATCCGTAAAAAATCATACATTGTAGTTGATCGTGTTGATTAAAAATCCTTCCTCAAAAAGACAAAAAAGAAATTAAAAATAACGCGATTCAGAAAATTGATAAAGACAGACATAAACCAATTTAAACAAAATAAAATGATCAAAGTTTTTATTGCCGGAGCTACCGGATGGGCAGGCTCTGAATTAAGCAAAGGAGTTTACAAAAAAGAGGATATGAAATTAGTGGGCGCTTTATCCAGAAAGAATAAGGGTAAAAACCTCGGAGAAATTTTAAGTTTAGAAAATGCTGAAATTCCCATTTATGATGATATTGATAATGCCTTATCTGAAGTAGATTTTGATGTTTTGGTAGATTATACAAAACCTGATGTTTGCAAGAAAAATACAATTTCAGCATTAAAGAAAGGGAAAAGAGTAGTGATAGGAACATCGGGGTTAACCGCCGAAGATTATTCAGAAATAGCTACCATAGCTGAAGAGAATAATTCTTCTGTGTTAGCGGTTGGTAATTTTTCCCTAACCGTAGTTCTTCTTCAAAAGTTTTCAGAAATGGCAGCACAATACATTCCAAATTTTGAAATTATTGATTATGCACATGAAGATAAAATTGACAGCCCAAGCGGAACAGCAAGAGAATTAGCCCATCGGCTTTCCCAAGTTCAGAAACCTACGGTACATATTTCAAATGATGAATTGGTTGGGGAAAAAGACAGTCGCGGCGCCAACCTTGAAGGTGTTCAGGTGCATTCCATAAGATTACCCGGCCATGTTATTTCTATTGAAACCATCTTTGGATTAAAAGATGAGAAGCTAACCATCAGACACGATTCAGGCTCAAGTGCTGAACCTTATGTAAAAGGAGCTCTTCTGGCAATAGAAAAAGTGGGAACATTTACAGGTTTACAACGTGGATTAGATACGGTAATGGATTTTTAACAAATCAACAAAATAGGATTATCTTTCTGTTTTACAAGATATTAAAAAAGGTAAAACAGAAAGATAATTTATATAAATGGGCGTAACTAGAATTCCTCCGGAAAAATTCCTGAAGCATATTTCCATACTTCTAAAATTTCTTCAAAAGGAATTTCGTAAGGCTCATAAAATGTATTATCAGAAGCAACAGTGATAGAACCTTTATTTTTTGCCTTCAATCGTTTGTAGGTAATTCCGTCATTTGAGGTTACAAAAATGTAAGAAGTCCCTGATTTTAAATCATTGATTCCTTCCATATATTTCCCAATAATAAAAGATCCATCCTTAAAAGGAGGCATAGAATCTCCACTGGCAGGGAAGGCCCTGAACTTTCCATTTTTCAGAAAAGGTAAAGAAATAGTGTCCAGACTTTCAATATAATCAGGATCGCTATATCCTCGTAAATAGCCCATAGACGCTTTCTGAGGAATGATTTCAATACTTTCGTTTCCATTCTGATCTACCACAACAGGCAATACAATCCTGTTATCGGGAAGTTTCAGCATATCATCTAAAGGATATTTTATCAGATCTACCGAAAGCAAAAGATCAATGCTTACATGAAACAATCTTGAAATCCTGATTAATATATCAACAGGAGGTTTTGATCTGGCGTTTTCATAGGAAATATATCGTGAAGTGGTTATGGTAATTTGCTCAGACAATTCGCGCTGGGTGATTCCTAATTTACCTCGCAAAAGCCTGATGTTATCTGAAAAAATTGACATTATTAAAAATTAGATTCACAAAAATACAAATTGTTTAAAGGAGAACATCAATTTTAGGGTAAAACCTTCCCTTAATATCATAAAAAGTAAGCTATTTGGCCTTATATTCTTCGTTATTTACTTCTTCCAGCCATAAAGTGGGTCCTTTTTCTCTTCCTGTTATCGCAATAGGAACATAGAATTAATGAAAAGGAGCTCCAAGATGATAAATCACAAAGACCTTTCCGCAAGCATTATACTACCAATAGCAGGTTTTGAAACAATGTTAAAGAATATAATTTTACTATCTTGGACAGATTTATTTTTTATATATTTTTCTGTAACAGATTAATTCTTATGAAAGAACCGATTTATATCACATTTGCGAATAGAATTGCCAAAATGATTGATGATGGAATATTTAAACCGGGGGAGAAGCTACCATCGTTAAGAAACTTGCACATGAAAAAGGGATTGAGTATAGGGACTATATTGCAATCCTTTAATTATTTGATGGATAAAGGCCTGATAATCTCCAAAGAAAAGTCAGGTTATTTTGTTAATGATCGGCCTTCTGAAATACTACCCTTACCAAAAGCACTACCGGTTTCATTATCGGAAAGAAGTGTTCATATCGATCAGTTATTACAAAAACTATCTTTCGATAGCCTCAATAAAACTTTTGTATCCTTTTCTAGTTCGCTTCCGGATAACAGGTTGTTTCCTTTTAATAGTATTAAACGAGTAATTCAACAAACATCGAGAGACATTAGCGGAAGTTATTTGGGGCTTGAAAGCAGAAATGGTAACAAAAATTTACGCGAAGAAATAGCTAAAAGATCATTACTTTGGAAAGGCTTAATCCATGCTGATGAACTTGTTATTACAAATGGTACAACTGAAGCAATTCTATGCTGTTTAAAGGCAGTGACTAAACCAGGAGATACAGTTTTAGTACAAGATCCATGCTATTATGGTGTAATGCAAATTCTAGAATGCCTAAACCTAAAAGTAGCCACTATACCTTCTCATCCAACAACAGGTATATCAGTAGACAATGTAAAAGAAGCTTTTGAGAAACTTTCTATAAAAGCTTGTGTCATAGTTAGTAATTTCAATAATCCCGATGGAGCAAGTATATCTAGTGAAGCCAAAAAACAGCTTGCTGAACTGGCTAAAATAAATCATATTCCTATAATTGAAGATGATATTTACGGCGAATTGTTTTTTAAAAGTAGCAGGCCAGACACTATTAAATCCTATGACACCGATGGATGGGTGATGTATTGTAGCTCTTTTACCAAAACGCTTATTCCCGGATTTCGTATCGGTTGGTGTGCAGCAGGAAAATTTGTAGATCAAGTAGCTCGCATTAAATCAATGCACAATCATTCTACTTCAACTTTCAATCAAAGAGTTGTACTACAATTAGTAAATTCGGGGGCTTTCGAAAAGCATTTGCAAAAATTCAGATTAGAATTACATAAAAACCTAAATCATACAATTTCCATTATTGAGCAATATTTTCCAGCTGGAACCAAAATAACACGACCTAATGGAGGATTAGCTATTTGGATTGAGTTACCAGAAAGTATCAATACTTCCGATTTTCAGGAAAAAGCTATTGAGAATAACGTTTCTTTTGCACCGGGTGAAATATTTTCATCAAAAGGTGATTACCAAAATTACATCCGAATAAGTTATTGTTTTTTATGGGAAAAAAAATTGAAAATGCACTTATCAAATTAGGACGATTGCTTACTGAAGAATTGAATCAGCGATTAACGTAAAATAGTTTTCCGAATTTAAATATATGATAATTAATAAATTAGATCATAATTCTTATTCTGTTACATTAAAATATTCAAAATCTGTATCTGTTATAAACGGATTTGTATTTATAATTTTGCTGAGAGATTCATTTTGATAGAACTCAGAAAATGAAAGATACAATTTTGATATTTTTTTCAGCACACTAATCTTTACAGCTATGCAAGCACAAAATTCAACATTCAAGTGGGATAATAATAAGAAATTTAGAATCGCATATGTCGATGAACCTCCTTTCTATTGGACTGAAGGTAATCTCGTTAAGGGTGCAGATATTGAACTGGCTGAAGTCGTACTTCGAGAAATTGGTATAATATCAATCGAATATTACCACACAACATTCGAAGAACTTTTATCAGGTGTTCTGGCTGGTCGTTGGGATATGAACGTGCCAATTTTCGTAACCTCTGAACGTGTAAAAGAGGTGGCTTTCAGTTTACCAGTTTGGTCTCTTGGTGATGGTTTCGTTGTACTTAGAGGGAATCCAAAAGGATTGATAAGCTATGAGGCTGTTAAAATGAGAAGTGATGCACGATTGGGGCTCATTCCTGGACAAAAGCAATTTGATGCTGCAAAATTAACAGGGGTGAATGATAGCCAAATAATGATGTTTAATAATCAGCCCGATGCAGTTGCTGCTTTACTGGCAGGAAAAATTGATGCATTTGCAGCAACTGCGATTGGAAATAATGCAATTGCTGAAGCTAATCCAGAATTGGAATCAGTACCTCACAAAAATAGTGGAGACGGGAAATCACCTGTTGGAGCATTCTCTTTCAGTAAAGACAATAATGAACTTTTACAAGCTGTTAACGAACAACTTCGTAAATATATCGGTTCGGATGACCATCGTACAAGAATGGCAAAGTATGGAATTACTGAAACCGAAATTGACGAGGTGGTAAATAAATAACTGTACGATATAAATCAATAACATTCAAGTAATTAAACTTAGTAAGATGAAGGCAGCAATTTTGACAATATTTATTAGCCTATTAATTTCTACAACAATGGAAGCACAAAACAATAACAATCAACAAAAAACCAATCCTAAATTTAATGATATTTCTCCTTTTGGATATTCCGAGTATGTTGAAATTAATTTAGGAGCTTCAAAGATGGTTATTTTATCAGGCCAATTGGCACTTGATGAGAAAGGAAATACAGTAGGGTTAGGAAATTTTGAAGTGCAGGCAGATTATATTTTTTCTAACATCAAAAAAATCTTAGAGAAAGCTGGCGGGTCAATGAATAATATTGTAAAATTGAATAACTATTTTGTTAATATTAAAAACCTTCCGGCATATAGAACAATACGAAATAAATATATTGATACTAAGCATCCACCCGCACAGACTTCTGTAGAAGTAAAGCAGCTTTTTAGTAGTGATGTTTTATTAGAAGTTGAAGTTACAGCAATAATCAATAATTAATTTCTTTTGCTATGGAAATACAAAACGCTACAAATAACGATATTGATGAAATTTTCAGACTTTACAAAATAGCTACAGATTTTCAAAAGTCAAAGTATATCGTTCATTGGCCAGAATTTGAATTAAATCTTGTACAAACAGAAATCTCTGAAAACAGGCAATGGAAGTTAGTTATTGGTAATAAAATAGCTTGTGTTTGGGCAATAGCATTCAGCGATCCTCAAATTTGGGAAGAACTTAATAATGATTCTGCAGTTTATATTCATCGAATTGCTAGTAATCCTGAATTTAAAGGGCAAAATCTTGTGGAGCACATAGTAGCATGGGCAAAACAATATGTCTTTGATAACAAAAAAAAGTTTATCCGAATGGATACTGTTGGCGAAAACCAGGGGCTGATTAATTATTATACAAAATGCGGTTTTAGTTTTTTAGGGCTTTCCAAACTAAAAAATACAGAAGGACTTCCAGCTCATTATAATAATGCAACAGTAAGCTTATTTCAAATTGCGTTATAGGGAGTTTAATGATAAAATATTACTTTATAGAAATAAAAAACTTCGTCTTCATTATCTATCTTTATGATTAAATACAACTCATTTTATTAAAAAATAATTGTATACTTCAAAAATAAGCTATTTAACATAATAATGGATGATATTGTAAATGTCAAGCGTATAAAAGAGTATAATGATTTCAATAATGTTGAAATGCTGCATCATACATGGAACATCCTTGGGCAGAAGAATAGGAGAGTACAGCTTTTTTTCCTATGCTGTAAATGAAGCGTTGCATTTATCCGAGCAGGAAAGGAAAATCATCATGGATTGTCTTGAAAAAATAGAGTATGAGCTGAAACATGCTATAGATAAGCACAGTAAGCATTTAATTGTCTCAAATATTGAAATGTTTCTGGATTACTGCACAAGGTTTTATGACCGACAATTTATGACAAGAGATTTTGTAAATCATGGTATTATAGAAAGATTTGAAGGTTTATTAACAGGCTATTTTAGTTCTGATAAACCTTTAGAATTAGGTCTGCCAAATGTTAATTACTGTGCAGAAGAACTTAGATTATCTGCTAATTATTTTGGAGATCTTATCAAAAAAGAAACAGGCAAATCTGCTCAGGAATATATTCAACTAAAACTTATAGATGTTGCTAAGCAGCAAATGTTTGATCTTAATAAATCAATTAGTGAAATTGCGTATGAGTTAGGTTTTAAATATCCACAGCATTTTACAAGATTATTTAAGCAGAAAACAGGAATGACGCCGAATGCTTTTAGGAGCTTAAATTAGTAAAAAATAAAAAAAATTAATTTGAATTGAACGCTAAAACGAGATTCTATAAATAACTTGTTTTGAAACTGTTACTATATTCTATTTAACATAATATAAATTATAGGATTTTATTTAACTGAACATTTAAAGAGAGTATACCATATACATTCTGGAATTTTCCTAAATTTGCAGCTATATAAATAAATATGAACCACGCGAGCTGTTTGCCTCCTCCAAGATTTTAATATTTCTAAAAAGTAAATGAAGTATTTATAATTTCACGCTGATAAATTTTTATTGGCTGTCTTATAATGCTTCAGATTTAGCCAAATATTAATTTAAAATCTTGTTGTACAGACAGATCATTCTCAATGAAAAAATCATATTTATTATTGCACATTGCTGTGATACTTGCCGGGTTTACCGGTGTTTTCGGAAAACTAATATCTCTTAATGAAGGCTTATTGGTTTGGTATAGACTTCTTTTTTCAACCTTAATATTATATGCGATTTTAAAACTGCTCAGAATCGATTATACCATTTCGCATCGTGAAAAATTCCGTATAGCCAAAGTTGGCTTACTCATTACTTTGCATTGGCTGTTTTTTTATGCCAGTATAAAATATTCGAACATCTCAATTGGCGTAGTTTGTTATTGTCTCACCAGTTTTTTTACCGCTTTATTTAAACCTTTAATTGATAGAGAAAAATTTAAGGCTTCAGAACTGTTGCTGAGCGCTTTGACAATTTTTGGGATCAGTTTAATTTTTCATTTTGATTCTTCCTATCAATTAGGAATTGGCCTAGGTGTGGTATCATCAGCCTTTGGAGCATTGTATACAATTTATAACAAACGGCTGGTCAATCAATACGATGCTAAGGTTATCAATTATTATCAAATGTTTGCAGGAACCCTATGCCTAGGAGCTTTTTTGCCCATTTACCTAGTGTTCTTTCCGGCAGATAGCATAATACCTGACTTAAAAGATATGGCCTATTTGGGCGTCTTATCGCTTTTTTGTACAGTAGGCCTTTATGTGGCATTTGCAGAGGTTTTGAAGAAAATTCCTGCATTTACCGTAAATCTTACCTTCAATCTTGAGCCCATCTATGCAATCATCATGGCTCTCCTATTCTTCAATGAAAGCAAAGAGATCGGTTTGCCATTCTATGCCGGCCTATCCTTCATCGTGATTTCAGTTATTTTGCAGACATTTATTTCAATTCGTAAGAAATCATAATTTTAAAAACCTCTTGTAATAAGGCATTACAAGAGGTTTCTTATTCAAAATCAACAATTTACACCAAAATATTTGCGTAGCCAAATAACTTCATATATATTTGTAGTCAAATAGCTTCATAATGAATTTAAGACGAGATGTATTTCAGGCCATAGCAGATCCTACCAGAAGATCAATCCTTATGTTGGTTGCCACACAATCAATGACTGCAGGAGCTATTGCTTCAAATTTTGAAACTGCAAGACCCACAGTTTCAAAGCATTTACAGATTCTTACCGCATGTGAACTACTCCATCAGGAACAAAATGGGCGCGAAATTATTTATCATCTCAATCCAAATAAAATGAAAGAAATAGCCGATTTTATAGAACCTTTCCGTCAAATGTGGGATGAAAGATTCAATACGTTAGAAAGTGTAATGAAAGCCTATCAACAGAAAAAATAGAAAACATGGAACTTAAAACGAAAATACACGCTGAAGATAACAAACAGGAAATACTTATCACAAGAACGTTTGATCTGCCTTTAGAGCTATTATTCAAAGCGTACACAGAAGCCGAATTGGTTGAACAATGGATGGGAACAAATGTTTTAAAACTTGAAAATCAGCAACATGGCGGTTATCAGTTTGAAACATTAAATCCCAAAGGCGATGTTGTTTTCCGTGCCAATGGAACTATCCATGAATTTATTCTTAATCAAAGAATTACACGAACTTTTCAAATGGAAAATACGCCTTTTCCTGTTCAGTTAGAATTTTTAGAATTTGAAAAACTAACTCATGAGACAAGTAAAATAACAATCCAAACCATTTATAAATCTGTTGAATACAGAGACCAACTCCTTAAACTTCCATTTGCGCAAGGTTTAAATAAAGCACATAATCGTCTGCAGGAAATTTTTTCTACTCCTGGAAATTGATCCATTATTACTCATTACCAATCACTTATTATTTATAGATATGAATCCTAAAGTAGATTTCTTCTTTGATAAAGCCAAACAATGGCAGAAAGAATTTGAAAAGTTAAGAGCAATTGCCCTGAATACAGGACTTGATGAAGAATTAAAATGGGGATGCCCCTGCTATACCTATCGTGGCAAGAATATTTTTTTGATTCACGGGTTTAAAGAATACTGCGCGCTCCTATTCTTTAAAGGTGCATTACTGAGTGACAGCCATTCTATTTTAATTCAACAATCTGAAAATGTGCAGGCTGCAAGGCAAATCAGATTTACAGAACTGAAAGAGATTGTTGATCTGGAAAAAATCATTACAACCTATCTATTTGAAGCGCTTGAAGTAGAAAAATCAGGTATAAAAGTTGAGATGAAAGAAACGAAGCAATTTGAAATGCCTGAAGAATTTCAAAATAAATTAGATGAAAATTCAGCTTTAAAAGAAGCTTTCGAAAACCTAACTCCCGGAAGACAAAGAGCTTACCTACTCTACTTTTCTTCTGCTAAACAAGCAAAAACACGTGAGTCAAGGATTGAAAAACATATTCCCGACATTCTTATTGGTAAAGGTATAAATGATTAATTTCTAAACAATTAAATAATGGAAACACAAAATAAGTCACAAAAAAGAAATAAGATTATCTACTGGATTTTTACTCTTTGGATGTCGTTGGGAATGGTTTCAACAGCCATTGTTCAATTAATGAAAAATAAAGATGAAGTAGAAAATTTCACAAAACTAGGTTTTCCCATTTACCTGATGACCATCATCGGAATCTGGAAAATAATAGGAGTTATAGTTGCTTTAATCCCTAAATGCCCACTATTAAAAGAATGGGCCTATGCAGGATTTTTCTTTACGATGTCCGGAGCTTTGGCTTCCCATATTATTGTGGGAGATCCTGTTAGCAAAATATTCCCACCTTTGTTACTTCTAACAATTACTTGTATTTCCTGGTATTTCCGACCGGCCGACAGAAAATTTATTTAATTATTTTTGAATACATTTAAACTTCAATTTCTAACACAAATATCATCCGTATGAAAAATAATAAAAAACTCTCTTCCGAGCATACAGAAGCTTTGCTTACAACGTTGAAAATTCGTTTTGAAAAAAATATGAACCGCCATAAAGACTTAGATTGGGATAAAATTCAGCCAAGGCTAAAAGCGAATCCGGATAAACTTTGGTCTTTAAATGAAATGGAAGATACTGAAGGTGAGCCAGATGTTATTGGATATGATAAAAAAACTGAGGAATATATTTTGGTTGACTGTTCTGTAGAAAGTCCAAAACGAAGAAGTCTCTGCTATGATTATCAGGCTTGGGAAGCAAGAAAAGCTAACAAACCAGAAAGTAATGTTATTGATAAAGCCTCAGAAATGGGGGTCGAATTATTAACTGAAGAGCAATATCGTCAGCTTCAAGAGCTCGGAAAATTTGATGTAAAAACGTCAAGTTGGGTAAAAACACCATCCCATATCAGAGAATTAGGGGGCGCCATTTTCTGTGACCGTCGGTATAATACGGTTTTCATGTATCACAATGGAGCCGACTCTTATTATGCTGCAAGAGGTTTCCGGGGTTTATTAAAAGTCTGATTATAAGTTCTTTTAATTACTTACCATTATACTTTCATCCATTTTCTTTTCTTTAATTTCATAGTGTATGGAACCGATACCGTTACAGATTTCCTGTCTTGTACTAATTTAGTCTTTCAAAATAATTGTTGTATTTGGACTTTTCGGGAAAGTACCGTAAAAGCTTAATCCCGACCTTTACATTATAAATAAGCAAACAATGAAAAATTCAGAAACAGTTTTAGTAACCGGTGGAACCGGATTTTTAGGTATCCAAATACTTCTTCAGTTATTACAAAAAGGATATCAGGTAAATACAACACTTCGCTCTTTAAAAAATAAGGATAAAATAATTGAAACACTCAGAACTAATGGGATAACTTCCTTGGAGCACCTCCATTTTTTTGAAACAGAATTAACAAAAGATGATAATTGGGAACAAGCCATGAAAGGGTGTACATATGTCTTGAGCGTAGCATCACCCGTTTTTTTCGACATCCCAAAAAATGAAGATGAAGCGATACGCCCAGCGGTTGAAGGCATACTTCGAATATTAAAATTTGCTAAAAAAGAAGGCGTGAAGCGTGTCGTAATGACTTCTAGCTTCGGGGCAATAGGGTTTAGTAATACCGATAAAAATAAAGAAACCACAGAAATAGACTGGACAAATCCAAACTTAAAAGGCTTATCAATCTATGAAAAATCAAAAGGAATAGCAGAACGCACCGCTTGGGATTTCATCAATAAAGAGGGAAATCAGTTAGAATTTGCAACCATAAATCCGGTAGCAATTTTAGGACCTTCCCTAAGTCCACATATTTCCGGAAGCTTTGAACTATTAACCAATTTACTGGATGGTTCTATGAAAAAAGTACCCAATATTCCCTTAAATATTGTTGATGTAAGAGATGTTGCAGACCTTCATATTCGCGCTATGATGAATCCTAATGCAAACGGACAACGTTTTATAGCATCAGCAGATGGACAAATTTCACTCCCCGAAATTGCTAAACTGCTAAAAAATAAAATGCCTGATGCTGCATCAAAAGTATCTCAAGAAACATTGCCTAATTGGCTGATTCATCTAGCTGGTTTATTTAATTCACAAGCCAGAACGGGATCTATGTTTCTGAAAATGAGCCGTAACGTAAGCAATGCAAAAGCAAAAAACATTTTGGAATGGACACCAATTGCCAACAATGAACAGACCATTCTTGCCTCATTAGACAGTATCATTACATACAATATTACAAAATGATAAATCCCGCAAAATTACCAGAAGTAGAAATCTTAGCAGAACAATTTATTCCTGATAACGTTCTTTTTTATATTAACAAAGGAACCATGCATTGCTATGATGGGAATAATACCTATACTTTTAAAGCCGGAGAATATGCCATTGCACGAAAAAATCGATTGGCCAGATATACAATAGAAAATAATGAAGATGGTTTTCAACCTTTTATATTTTGCTTTGATGAACCATTTCTTAAAAATTTCCAAGAAAAGCATAAGATAATCTCTCCTTCTTTTAAGTCAGTTTCAACCTTTATAAAAGTAAAAAAAACAGAACGGATTCCCAATTTTATCAATTCTTTACAATCTTATTCTGATCATTCGGGTAAAATTGATACGGCATTTGAAGATGTAAAATATGAAGAATTACTTATTATACTATTACAAAATGAACCAGAACTCGCCGGGATTTTCTTTGATTTTAGAATTCCAGAAAAAATTAATCTTGAAAAATTTATGAACCACCATTTTTCCTTTAATGTAAGTATCAATAGGTTTGCATTTTTAACGGGAAGAAGTTTATCTGCATTCAAAAGAGAATTTAAAACTATTTTTAATGAAACGCCTAACCGTTGGTTGGTACAAAAACGCCTGCAGGAAGCTTATTTTCTTATTGACAAAAGTAATAAGAAACCATCTGATATTTATCTTGACTTAGGATTTGAATCTTTATCACACTTTTCTTTTGCTTTTAAAAGACAATATGGAGTTCCTCCTACTCAGATTATAAAATCATAGATTGTCAAATTCGCTTCCTTATCAATTTAAAAAATAAGGTGAGTTCGTAAACCCACCTTATTTTATAGTTAGCCAATCGATCAAAAATATTAAGAATTTTTCAACCAGGGAGATTCTACGCTCCAAAATATTATGTTAACTCCTAAATAATTTTCTGCATACTCTACAAACTCTTCTTTTGTGAAAGGTTTCTTAGTCTTTGGATTTTTATAAGTTAATGTGGGTTCCTGCACCGCCATCGCTACCAAAGGTAAATTTCCTTTATATTTGTTAAAGAACGGATACGAGTTTTTCATCTGTGCATTTTTATTGGGAACAATATCTGGCCCACCCACACCTACATTATTCTCTTTGGCAAACTCAAATAACCTAGACATATATTTATGATCATTATCCCACTCACACGGAAAGAAATTCACATACTGTAAAACATAAGATTTTTTGAAGGCACTCCGGGCAAATTTCAAATTGTCAAGCTCAGCCTGAAAATATGTATCACAACTAAAACCTGTTTTATCTCTTTTCATATCAATGTCGATTGCAGTTTCCGGCAGATTGATTCCTTGAATTTTTCCATCAAACTTTTTGGCCAACTCTCCTATCAATTTTTGAAATCTTTGTTGAACCGCAGGATTCCATTGCTGAGTTACCCATCCATTTCCAACAGGTTTGTTTTCTCCTGGATTATCAAATTGGGGAACCAATCCTCCCGTAAACTCTTTTTCATTTAATATATAATCAGGAACATATCTGGCTTTAGGTTCAAAAAAACGATCCTGAAGTTGTATAAATAATTTTCTATTCAAATGAGTTAGATATTCCAGATCTTTTTCAATTCTTGAAAAATCATAAATATCTTTCGCTGTTTCTAAAGATCTCCAATTATAAACAATTTGAACACCACCAATATCTTTCCTAGTGATCAGTTTTTCAATCTTTTGCAAATCTCCAGATGAAGTATAAATATAATTTTGCGGAGTTTCTGCTTTTAATAGATGAAGTCCAAAAATAAATAGACTAATAAAAATAATTTTAAGTAAATCTCTCATAACCATGAATTTATTATAGAATAAGTATCATTTATCGTGCCTTAATTTATTTTTCGCTGTACGGGAAATTATCCAGAAATATTTTTTTTAAGCGATTCTCAGCGATTAGGAAAATCATTCTTTTGGCATGAAATATTCAAAAAATAAAAACACAAATATTTATAAAACAAAAAATATTTTTAATCTACAAATACCGCTATTAAAAATAGTATTGGTATTTTAGCAGCACGAAATTTGAATTTAACATAATAAAAAAGGATATGAAAAAATTAGTATTATTAAGCGCATTTTCTGCTTTCTTACTGAATTGTAATAAAAAAACTGAAGTTCCTGTCCCAAAAGCTGAAACGGACTCTCTTGCAATAGTAGAACCCGTAATTGATACTTTGGGTCCTAAATCTTTTTGCTACATGGAAGTCGTTGGAAAAGACACTACTTTTGTAAGTATTGATGATAATTTAGGAACTGTTACAGGGAAAATGTATCGTAAATTCTTTGAAAAAGATCAATCTAAAGGAACCTTATCTGGAATAAAATCTGGTGATACGCTGAAATTGACTTACGAATTTGCCGCGGAAGGCAAAAAAGGCAACACAAATGATATTTATTTTCTACAAAAGAAAGATGCTATCATTGAAGGCGCTGGAGAGAGAGATGCTGAAACAGGTACTAAATACGCCAATGAAAATAAAATAAAATATGAAGGAAAAGGATACAAAATAGCTGATTGTAAATTGGTTGAGAAAGCATTAAAATAAAGACACTCGTTATTCCCTAAATATTGAAATACATTGCATGGTATTTGCTATAGTACGGGCTCACTCTCATACTAACATAAATTACAAATAACACTATGCAAAGTTTAAATTTTAAACCGTTTTCAAAGGATGAATTAATAAATGGATTGAAGAAAACGTTTCCACAATATAAAATTCAGACAAGTCTTGGAGCATTACAGGTAAGAACAAGTGGTTTTACATTAACAGGAAATGTGAAAATAAATGCAAAACCTGAAATTGGTAAAGTAACCACTGAAACCGCTTCCGATTCTGCCTTACTATATTTAATCTTTTGTTTTCCGATTGGTATTTATATGTACATGAAAAAGGAAAAGATAAAAAACCTTGAAAATGAAGTCATTGAAGGGATCAAAAAAATACTTGTCGAAGATAAATAGAAAGAAAGACAGCCTACATTGGCTGTCTTTCTTTTTATGATTATTTTATTTATTTAGAATTTCAATAAAATTATTCACTGCTTCATCACTGGTATTCCAAGAAGTGATAAGTCGGATTGCCGAATAATCTTCATCTATTTTTTTCCATACATAAAATTCAAATTCTTCAGATAAAGTATTGATCATTTCATTACTAACAATCGGAAATATCTGATTGGTATAAGTATCCGACAGAAATTGAATTCCTTTTTCCTTCATTGCATTTTTGATTTTCATAGCCTGATCATTCGCATGCTTTGCAAGATTGAAATACAAATCATCCTTCATGAGTTCCAAAAACTGAATTCCCAATAGTCTTCCTTTTGCTAATAACGCTCCTTTTTGCTTGATATTAAAAGCAAAATCTTGTTGAAGTTCCTGATTATTAATAACAATCGCCTCTCCTATCAGACCTCCATTTTTGGTAGCTCCAATATAAAAAATATCGGTTAGTTCTGCTACTTTTTCTAAGCTAAGATCACTAATTTCAGAAGTTAAACCATGCCCCAGCCTGGCTCCATCCATGAATAAGTAGAGTTTATTTTCTTTACAAAAAGTAGATAATTCTTCTAATTCTTTTGTATTATAAATAGTTCCCAACTCCGTAGAATTCGAGATATAAACCAATTTGGGCATTACCTGGTGCGGAATATTTTGATGATTTTCCAACACAGGAATAATATCAGACGGTCTTAATTTTCCATCTTCGCTTTCAATATTTAAAATTTTATGCCCTGTAGCTTCAATAGCTCCGGTTTCATTATTTAAAATATGCCCTGTAGAAGCAGATATTGCACATTGATAAGGTCTTAGAATAGAAGAAATTACAATTAAATTAGCCTGTGTTCCACCAGAAACAAAGTAAATGTCTGAATTAGGATTTTTAATCTTCTCTTTAATTAATTCTTTAGCCTCTAAAGAATAATCATCCTCGCCATAACCAGCCTGCTGATCAAAATTAGTTTGTAAAAGTGCTTGTAAAATATTCGGGTGACATCCTTCCGAATAGTCGTTTTTAAATGAAAATTTCATACAGTAAAAGTAAAAAAAGTTAAAATAACAAGAGCAGAATTTTAATAATATTTTGTTAGATTTGTATTGAAAATCATCTAACATTTTGAAAACAACATTAACAGAAGAAAATTATCTGAAAGCCTTGTTTCATTTAGTTGACAATGAAGGAAAGGTTACGATTAACGAGCTTAGCAAATTTTTAAATGTAAAAATGCCGAGTGTCAATAACATGATGAAGAAATTTGCGGATAAGAATTGGGTTATCTACGAAACCTATAAACCTTTAAGAGTTACCGACAAAGGAAAACGAGAAGCCTCTTTAGTCGTGCGTAAACACCGTCTTACCGAAATGTTTTTGGTAAAAAAAATGAATTTTGGCTGGGAAAATGTACATGAAATTGCTGAGCAACTTGAGCATGTACACTCCACTATCTTCTTTGATAAGATGGATGAGATTTTAGATTATCCAAAGTTTGATCCTCATGGAGAACCTATTCCTGATAAAGACGGAAATATTATCGCTCAGGATTTACAGAAATTGAGTTCTTGTAATGTAGGTGAAACGGTAATTTTTGCCTCTGTTACACTTTCTGATGACGCTTTTCTTAACTATTTAACAGAAAGAAAATTGCTTTTAAATACTAAAATAAAAATTATTAAAATTGAAAGTTTTGATAAATCTGTAACCGTTGAAGTAGACGGAAAACAGGAAATTTTAGGAAAAAAAGCTACAGAAAAAATATTGGTAAAAAAATAAAACTGAAGGTTTCAAGAACCTTAATTATCAATTTAACCCCTTAAGATTTATTAAGTCATTTTAAATTTTAAGGGGTTATTTTATCTTATTTCAAACTATTTTTCAAAATTTCAGAAACCGTTTCAATCTCTTCCATTGTATTGAAATAATGGGGTGAAAGTCTTACGATACCCTCTACATTTTTATTGGTGAAATCTATCAACGCTGAGTTTTTATACGTTACAGAGAAAAATACTTGGTGCTCTTTTAAAGCTTTCTGAATATTTTCAAGATCACCATCAGGTCCACAAAAAGTGATGATACTACTCAAATGATTTCCTTTATCTTGTATCTTAAATCCAGCATTTTGGAGGTTTCCTCTCAGTTTTTCCGCTAATTTTTTATTATAATTTTCAATACTGTCTAAACCAATCGTATTGGCATAGCGAATCGCTTCTGTGAAACCAAGTATTGAAGCACAAGAATTCTCCCAATGCTCGAATCTTTTTGCCGTTTTAAACAATTCGTAATCATTAAATCCAGTCCAATCTGCACCTCTTGATTCTAATAATAAAGGGGCGAAATTTTGTTCTAATATTCTGTCGGCCACATATAAAAATCCGGTTCCTCTAGGCCCACGCATAAATTTTCTACCTGTAGCAGTAAGAAAATCACAATCAATTTTTTCAACATCAACACTCATTTGTCCAACAGTTTGACAGGCATCTACTAAATATAAAATATCATACTGACGGCAAATTTTTCCCACTCCTTCAATATTTTGAACTAATCCTGAATTGGTCGGAATATGAGTTACTGCAACCAATTTTGGACGGTGTTGTTTGATCAAATTTTCTAGATCTTCCAAATCTAATTCATTATCTGAAAGATTTTTCGTTCTTATGATCTTTACATTTAATTTTTTCTGTAATGAAATAAAGGTGATCTGGTTAGAAATATAATCATCAACTGTGGTAATAATACAGTCTCCTTCTTTGAAAATAATACTTGATAAAGCTTTCGTATACGCTTCTGTAGCACTTGTTGCAAAAGCAATATTTGAAGATTTTGTATTGATTAATTTTGCTGTTTCTTCATAAAACTGTTCCAATAATCCTGCATTTCGGTTCGCTACTTCATATCCTCCGAATTGTTCTTCTTGCTGAAGATAATCAATCATGGATTGCACCACAACCTTTGGCATTAATGATGAACCGGCATTGTTTAAAAATAATTTATTATCAGATAATCCTTTTGTATCTTGTCTTATTAGGTCTATGTTCATTTTCTTATTATTTTTATCTCCCACAGATGTACAGAAATAACTATGGAAACTATTAATTAAAAATCTGTGAAAATTTAATTAAACAATTTTATACAAAAAATCCCGAATTATGATGTTCGGGACTAGATATTTTTTGAAATTGATTTTAAAATTAATCAAGAACGCTCCACCCTCTCTTCGGATTGCTATTAGAAGAAACTTCTTGCTCATTAACAATGATATTTTCTTTTCTTTGACCAATATATTCCAATTCACTCAATTTAGAGAAAATAGTTTCTAAACTTCTTAGCATCAAATTGATATCACGAAGTGGCTCTCCACAACGATGGTGTTCGTAATTGGTTTCAGCTACAAGAGATAACTGATTCAGTAACGTATGAGGCGCAATTTCACTCCATTCTAAACTGTAATTCAACATTTCTTCCAATTCTGCAGGCACCAAAACCTGAGTCGCATTATATAAATGAAGCGCTAATTTTGCGAAAGATTCAACCATAAAAATAGGCGGTTGCCCAGGAGTAATATTTCTGAATTGGAAATACATATCTCCAAAAATGGTAACCATGGTACTGCACAAATACTTAACGTTCTGAGCTAATGCTGTATTTTGATTTTTATGAGATGTTTTCTGAATGATCTTAAAAGCATATTGCTGCAGGTTCCCAATAGATTTCCCAAAACTGCTGTAATACTCCACCAAAGCAGGATGGCTTTGAATAGAAGTACAAGGTGGGATAAAATTAGAATCAATTTGGGCAATATTCCCCTTCAAATCTACTTTCCCGGCAATCAAATAATTACCTCCGGAATAGCTGCTGTTTAAAGTAGCTACTGCAACGAGTTCTATAAGATGGTTGGGTTGCGTGCTTGGATGGCGAGGGGGAATTTCTTCCGGATCTACCTCTCCAAAAGGTACTTTATCAAACGGATTTACCGAAATTAAGATATAATACTCACCATCAGGCGTTTCTTCAGTTCTGGATTTCGCCAATGATTTCACATTTACTTTTCTGTCTGCCAGCTCAACTCTATATCCCGCTAAAGTTACTGCACTGCAATGCTTTATTACTAACTGAACATCATTTGTAGCGGTATTCTGAACGTCAAAAATAGTTTTATCTGTAAACTCAGCCGGAATTGGCAAAAGTCCGTAATTATAAGTAGTAATCGCCAAAGAATTTGAATCTCTGATGGTGTCTATTAGAAAATCATCCTGATCATTCAGGTGCTTCTGGGAAACTTTCATCCCATCTACCCAATTGACTGCAAAGTGTTTTAGAGGCTGTATCATATGTAATACTTTTAAAATTTGTGATTATGATTTTTTCGTAATTCCTTCTTCTTCATGCTGGATAACCCTTTTACAAATAACCACTTCATTTTCTGAAATGCCGTTTGTTGAAATATCCATATCAAAATTAATATATCTTCTGAAGCTGAAAAACGATTTTTTTGTATAAAAAATCCAATAATAGGGTTCTTTTTCCTGATCTGATAAATGAATGATAGAACCTGGGTTTTTATGGTTGTAATCATCCACTACTCTATAAAACCAATCTCCATAGGTAACTCCCGTTGGTAAAGTTTTAGCTTTAATTCTAAATCTGTTGGCATCTTCTAAATTCTTGCTAAGCTCAACATTCAATACCATTAATCTATCAAAATCCGCTCCTTCAAAATCAGGTAATTTCTGATCCGGCGAATATCTCCATGTTTTATAAATATCAAACGGAATGCTGATAAATTGGATATAGCAGTAATAAAATACCATAGGAACAAGAAAGATCAACATACTTGTAGCCGACATTACTGCATACCCTGTTTCTTTACTCATCCAGTTGAAAATAAGATAGAAAAGATATCCTCCGAATACAATACAGGTCAATGAAAGAATAGATTCAAACAGAATGCTCATTGATAGAGAATCAATATGCTTTTTGAAATATTTATGTAATAAATTAACGTGTATAATCCCTAAAATAAGATAGATTATCTGCGCAATAAGATACCAATACGGGTTAAACAAGTTTCCTGCAAACCCAAAAAAACCAGGTAAAGCAAGGCATAAACTGCACAACAAAACGTATATAATAATTACTTTAATTTTTATGGCAGGTTTGTTTCTTCTGATTATCCCCAAGATAACCATCATGATAACTGCGATTAAAGGCATTAAAATGTATCTCAAAAAGATCCCTTTTACTGAAGAAATTTCCATTTATTTTTTTCGAATTTATATTATGTTGGTAATTGTAAATATAATAAAATATTTTACAGGAAAGTAGAGTATCCAAGGCGGTTTGAATTTCGGTCATCATCTTCCAGCATAAATGAATATTCTTTCTTCTCTGTGATAAAATTCTCTTCCACATCTACCGTTACAGGAAGGAAATAATCATATAAAGCCTGAAGTACTTTTCTGAAAGGATTTCCATCAATATACTTTTTCATATGATGATAAGGAATCGGGCCAATATTTACTACCCAATTTCTCTGCCCATCCATATGTCTGCCACTCGGAATATAAGTAACGCCCAATATTGAATTTCCCAATAACATAGAATCATTATTCTGTTCAATATTTTCGATCACATTGGGTGTAAAAGTAACTTCTACCGGCACTTGTAGGAATGCAGTCATACATCTTTCAAACCACATTTTATCTCCTCGTATCTGATGAAAAAATGGCAGAATATAAATGAAAATATAAGCATTCTGCTTGTCTAACATTTTTATCAGAGGCCAAAGTTCACTCACGGTATCCAGCAAAGTATCGGTATCGCTGGTAAGGTCAAAATCGAATTCTTTAAGCAAAGCACTGATCTCTGTAAAAAATACTTCCAACTCAAACGGACGGAAAAATTTTCTAGCATCATCTTCTACCGTTTTTTGTTTACGGATTTCCCTGACAACGCTTTCTACATTTTTTCTTGTAGCTCCTAATGATGGTGGATGAAAAAGCCCTTCAGGAAGGTAATCGTAAATACCTTCTCTATAGGTTTCTATGGTAAAAACCTCTTCATCAAAGCCTAAATAATTGCTCGAAATATTTTTAATATCTTTTAAATAAGCTCTATCATTGATCCCGATTCGTTCAATGAAAATATTACTTACCGATCTGTGATACTTCAACAAATTCACTGCTACCGCTTCTGCTTTGAAGTCTGTCTGCAGTTTATTGTAATTCATATCTACAATATTATTCTCATACATAGTGTTTCCTGTGATTATTGCTTGTAAAGGTAATATATCTCTTATTATTGAAAAAGTATTTTCTCAATAAATTTCTTCTAAAAGTACTAATTTATTGACATTAGAAAGAATAATATAGTAAATTCCGTGAAAATACGGTAAATGCGTGTATTTTATTATTTTTATTAGGTTTAATGACAAAGTTAAAATTATACATTACAATTAAATCATTAAATTTTTGTCACACTATTATCAATAGTACACTCACAATGTGTTAACCATGTAGAGCATTACTACAAGGTTCAAAAATGATTTAACGAAAATCTTTTATTTAGATTAAATTTTATTAATCTAGCAACCGTAATAAATCATTCAATTTTTTATACATTTCAGAAAGCGAGCCGTATCTTTGCAGCCTGAAAAATGTTATTTAAAAAATGAAAAGTATTTATTCTAAAATTCTGATGTTAGCATTCATCACGTCTTCACTGTATTCTTATGCATGGGGATTAACGGGGCACAGAATTATTGCAGAAATCGCAGAAAACCATTTATCTGGTAAAGCGAGAAGAGAGATCAAAAAATAATGGGGAGAGAACGTCTTGCATATTGGGCAAACTGGCCGGATTTTATTAAATCTGACACTACAGGAGCTTGGAAGCAGGCTTCAGCTTGGCATTATGTGAATATTGATCCACAGACTGATTTTAAAGCATTTGAGCAAAATTTAAAAGCTCAGGCGGGGCCAAGTCTTTACACGCAAGTGAAAACATTGTCTGCTCAGATAAAAGATGAGAAAACTTCTGAAAAAGACAGAAAAATTGCGTTAATCTTCTTAATTCACATTATGGGAGATCTTGCTCAGCCTATGCACACAGGAAGATCTGAAGATTTAGGCGGGAACAAAATTAACGTCACTTATTTTGGCGAAAAAACAAATTTACACTCCGTTTGGGATGGTAAATTAGTAGACTCTCAAAAATACAGCTACACGGAGTATTCAACATTATTGGATATTAAATCTAAGGACGAAGTAAAACAAATTCAAACAGGAACATTGGAAGACTGGTTGTATGACTCTCATAAAATTGCGAATAAAATTTATGCGCAGACTCCAGAGGGTTCAAAATTATCTTATGACTATCAATATAAATTTAATGATACGTTAGAAAGACAACTTCTTTACGGAGGATTGAGATTAGCAAAATTATTGAATGACCTTTTTTAATATAAATCGTCAATATTGAATTTTTAATTCATTTACTCTATAAAAGTGAGGCTTCGGCTTCACTTTTTTCGTTGTTAAATAATAGAAATTACACCGAATAATTAAAAAATATTAAATTTTTATTATCCTAATTTTTCCCTTTAGCCCTAACGGTTAAACTCTTATTTTCAGAGTATTAATTGTTACAATGTACGCTTTATTTTTGAAATTTATTTTAATTAAATAATAAATATTGAAACCTGTGTAACCTTTTCACCTTTTCAAACGTATAATATAATGTAACTCTATATTTGAGGATAAAATAAATGAGACAATTAAAAATCACTAAGCAGGTAACCAACAGGGAAACTGCTTCATTAGACAAGTATTTGCAGGAAATTGGTAAAGTGGAACTGATCACTGCGGACGAAGAAGTAGATTTGGCACAAAGAATACGTGCGGGCGACAGAGCTGCACTAGAGAAATTAATCAAGGCCAACCTTCGTTTCGTAGTTTCCGTATCTAAGCAATACCAAAATCAAGGTCTTTCTTTACCCGATTTAATTAATGAAGGTAACTTAGGATTAATGAAAGCGGCAAAAAGGTATGATGAAACTAGAGGTTTCAAATTTATCTCTTATGCGGTTTGGTGGATTCGTCAATCTATTTTACAGGCTTTGGCAGAACAGTCAAGAATTGTAAGATTACCATTGAATAAAATTGGTTCCATCAACAAGATCAACAAAGCATACGCTCACCTTGAACAAGAAAACGAAAGACCCCCTTCTCCGGAAGAATTGGCTGAAGTTCTTGATATGAGTGAGGAAGATATTAAAGAATCTATGAAAAACTCCGGTAGACACTTGTCTATGGATGCGCCTCTAGTAGAAGGTGAAGATTCTAATCTTTATGATGTATTGCGTTCAGGAGAATCTCCAAGTCCGGATAAAGATCTAATGCTTGAATCTCTTCAAATTGAAATTGAAAGAGCATTGAATACTTTAACTCCAAGAGAAGCTGACTTGGTAAGATTGTACTTCGGATTGAACGGAAAACACCCAATGACTTTAGAAGAAATTGGTGAAACTTTCGATCTTACAAGAGAGAGAGTACGTCAGATCAAAGAAAAAGCAATTAAGAGACTAAAACATAATACCAGAAGCAAGATCCTGAAATCTTATTTAGGTAAATAATTTTAGCGCAACAATTATTAGGCGGAGTTTGATTTTTCAAGCTCCGTTTTTTTTATGACAATATTTTAAGTATGTACAACTAATGCTATATTTGTACCTATCCAAACCTGAAGAATATAAGTAACTCCAATAACTTAACCATTAAAATGAATACTCTACCCACTGAAAATAAAATTACTAAGGATAAAAATATTCTTGTTGTTTTGCAAAATGATAAAGATATCAATCCTGAACTTCAATATCTGATTAATCATTTCTGTGGATCAGTTATTAATGAAATAAGTAACAATGTAAAAGAGGGGAAAATTTATGTATGCGGTGACATTAGCACTGTTACAGAACCTTCTCAATTAATCCATATTATAAAGGAGTTATCAATTAATTATGATAATTACAATCAAGAAAATTCAACAATAATAAGTCTTGGAGAAGTTCCAATAATTGTCAGCAACGCAGGAGTTTATTATAGAAAGTTGTTTATTGATGAAAATAATTTCGATAAGATTAAATCTGAACATGATTTTCAAGAATTAACAGAATCTAACAAAGAAAGCAAGGCTCTAAGAAAAGGAATATATCTGAGTAAAGTTAATAAAGAGGTTACTGAAAATGGGAAAGAAGCCTTTCATTATAATCTTTTAAGATGTTCTAGCAATTTAACAGGATCAACTGATAATTTTCGAGATACGGATACTAAAATTATTACGCTATTGAATGAATGCGCTCAGGAAACTTTTGAATTAAACACAGATTTGAACCATGCTTTGGTACAGATTTATGAAAACAAAAAGAAAAGTATTGATTCAGAAAAAGAAGTAAAAGCTAAAATCAAAGCCCATTCGGATAAAACTAAGGATATGCCTCAGGAAGCGCTTATTGCATTTTGCACCTTCTATGATGATTCTAATATAGAACAGATAAAACCATCAGTAACTGACAGATTTGATTGGTGTTATAAACAAACAAGCGCATTAACCAGACTTCATTTTAAGTTAAAGAAAACAGTTGATGATGATTCTCTTGAAAAGGAGTTTACTGTTATTTTATATCCTAATTCTGCATTTATAATCCCGCTATCTACCAATAGATTATATACACATGAAATCAAACCATCTATTTTGGGAGTCGATCAAATCCCAATAAGAATGGGTTATGTTGTTCGTTGTTCTAATCTGGAAGCCATGCATACAGGCGATCAAACTTATATTAAAGAAAACGATAAGCACATTAAACTTGAAAAAATGACCGCTGAACTACAAGAGGAATTAAGGAATTCTTATTACGAAGAAAATGTTTCTGAAAAAATGATAGAATATGGAAAAATCAATTTCAGTATGAATTCAGGTGATTATGAAAAACCTATATTTTAAATATAAGACAAAGAAAATGATTAACTCTGAATTTTACATAATAAAACTTCCTTTAGATAAAAATCTGTTTAATGATTTATTAACTTCCGTTGAATTTGAATCTACGGGAAAAGGCAGACTTGGAAATCATCTTGTAAAGGTGGATGATCAGAATATTCCAATTGTTAGAACAACAACCAGATACAGTATTCCCGCTGTTAGATTTTCAGAAATCCATAATACACTTGTTGATACTATTAATCATACTATTGTAACTAATCATCCAGAAATACCTGTGCAAAATTTCAATAATGCGCTAATTGAAGTATATGATTCTACTTACACTAAAATGAATTTTCATTCTGATCAGGCTTTAGATTTGGTTAATCATTCTTTTATAGGACTTTTTTCATGCTACGAACAACCGGATGAATTGGAAGAATGCCATCTGAGAAAGCTCATTGTAAAAGATAAAATAACCAATGAAGAATTTGAAATTATATTAGATCATCATTCTGTAGTTTTATTTTCATGTGAAGCCAATCAAAAATTTCAACATAAAATTATCCTGAATTCACAACCCAATTCAAAGAATAATGACAATAAATGGCTAGGAATTACATTCCGACAATCGAAAACAAATATTAAGTTTAAAAACAATCTGCCCTATTTTCCTACCGGAGAATTATTTACATTAGCTGATAAAGAGCAGGAATCAGAGTTTTTTCAACTTCGAAGCCAAGAAAATAAATCATTGAATTTCATCTATCCTAATTTGACATATACCTTAAGTACTGGAGATATCTTGGTTCCTATCAACAAAAAATAGAACTTGTATTTAGTTAAAATAAACATCTCCTTTTTGCTTCATTATTAGCCATTTGGGAAAAATGTGCTTTGTAAAAAACTAGAGCTAAAGCATAAAGATATAACCCATTCTACATCAAATCTTTTAGAATACCAATTCCCTCTTTTATATCTTCAATTGAACAAGATGCGAATCCTAATCTTATCGTGTTTTCATTAAATTTGGGATATTTATGAGCGTTACCATTGGAAATATACAACCCTTTTTTGAGTGCCCGCTTTGCTAATTTTTCAAGATCTATGTAAGAGTTAAACTTTACCCAGACAGACATTCCTCCTGCCGGAATAGTAAATTCGACATTATTTCCTAATTGATTTTTTAGTGCTCTACAAAATATGTTTCTTCTTTCTTCATATACGCCTACTGTTTTTCTGAGATAACGCTGGACGGTACCATCATTCAAAATTTCAGCCATGGCATTATCAAGAATATGATCTCCCTGCCGATCAAGCAATAACCGAACTTTAGAAAGATATTCAATAATATTTTCAGAAGCAACGAGATAACCAATTCTAAAAGCAGGAGAAAAGCTTTTGCTAAAAGAGCCACAATATATTACCATCCCGTTTTCGTCTGCACTTGCTAAAGGTAATAAAGGGCGATGAGCATAGTGAAAATCGAAATCATAATCATCTTCCAATATTATAAATCCATACTCTTTTGATAGTTGTAAAAGTTCTAGCCTTCTGTCAATTCTCATCGATACGGTTGTTGGATAATGATGATGCGGAGTTACATACACCATTCTTACCGGATGTTTTTCGCATATCTTTTTCAGATCATTCATTACAAGTCCATGCTCATCCACAGGAATCATCATGTGATTTGCTCCTGCATGTTCAAAATTAGCCTCTGCTCTTCCCCATCCGGGAAAGCCTGATACAATTACATCCCCTTTTTTTATAAGACCATTACAAACCAAATTGATTCCCATTAAAGTTCCTCTCACAGAAAGTATATTCTTAAAAGTCGTTTTTAATCCTCTGGTTTCATTTACATAGTTAGAAACAGCCTCTCTGTAATATTCGGACCCCTCAGGATAGCTGTAGCTGCCAAATTTATCATACAATCCATGCCTTGTTAGCTGTCTTCTATAAGAACGATAGAGCTCATGAAGCGGTGCCAGTTTAGGATCAGGAAAACCATCATCAAAATGAATTTTTGAGGTAACTGATGTATAGGTAGTTAAATATTTTTTTTCATCTATAGAAAATCCAGCTTGTTTCTGAGGAGATAATAAAGATGGCTTCTTAAGTATATCAGGATTATTTTCCGGAATATGAGAAGATATAAAAGTCCCCTTTCCTATAAAGCTTTCAATCCATCCCTGGGTTTCTAATTCTTCATACGCCCTACAGACCGTAATTCTGTTTATATCTAAAATATCCCCTAATATTCTGGAACTTGGTAACTTCTGATGGGGTAATAATAGACCATTTCTAATTAAGAGAAGAATATAATCAGACAACTGTAAATAAATAGCCTTATCTGATGAGCGGTTGAGTTTCAATTCATTGATGAGTTGTGTAAATATCGGACTATCCATTTTCTTTGTATTGGACTATAAATATAATCCAATGTCATCATAATTTTACATCAAAATAGAAAGAAAATGAATTATTTAATCAGAACCTCTATAGAAAGTGATTTGGATAAACTTATTGATTTATGCCAGAAACATGCAGCCTATGAAAGAGCATCCTATCATCTACAGGGGAAAAAAGAGAATCTAAAAAAAGCATTATTCTCAGAAGAAAAGGTGTTAAATTGTCTTATTGTTGAAGTATCCGGAGAAATTATTGGCTATGCCACCTATACTTTTGATTTCTCAACCTGGGATGCAGAGAAATTTATATATCTCGACTGTCTTTATTTAGAAGATGATTTTCGCAGCTATGGTATTGGTCAAGCTCTTATTGAGAAAATAGAAGAAATTGGAAAATCACAAAATTGTATAAATATGCAATGGCAAACACCGGACTTTAATGTCCGAGCAATTAAATTCTATAATAGAATTGGGGCTTCAGGAAAAGAAAAAATTAGATTTACATTACCTCTTAAATAGAATTATTGAAGATACTAAAGGAAAAATTTGGCATCAATATTCAGATAGTCCTATCTTTCGATCATAAAGAAAAATACGTTCTACAATGCAATACACCACTCAATGGCTCAACGATAAAACCCGAATTAAAGAATTGGTTGACTTCTTTATCACCCACAAAACCGAATCTTATATTTCTCACAGCGAAATAATAACCGGGCGTGCAGCAAACCCAGCTGAATGGAGCGCAAATCTGGAATCAATATTAACTGCCCAATTTAGTGAAGAAGATACTTCTACATCAAATTTAAAAATCCTAATCGCAGAAAATAATGACGGGAAAATCATAGGAATGCTTGTTTTCTATGTTATTAATAGTGGATTTAAAAGTTATGCCGTCCTTGAAGATATGCTTTTGGATCAATCGGTTCGCGGGCAATCTATTGGAAGTACATTATTGGAAAAGGCCATTCAGGAATCTAAAAACTGGTCAATCGATTTTATCTTGCTAGAAAGCGGAATTAATAATAAAGGAGCCCATCATTTTTTTGAAAAATATGGGTTTAAAAAAGTATCTGAAAATTATATGTTGACTTTATAAAAGTCTATTTTCATACAATAAAACGGTATAGTAATGAATTCAATCTCAATAATCGGAGCCGGAATTGGAGGGTTAACGCTTGGTAACATTTTAAAACAGCATCATTTAGATTTCACTATTTATGAATCTGCTCCAGCAATAAAACCTGTCGGAGCCGGAATCATGATGGCTGTCAATGCGATGCAGGTGTTTGATCAGTTAGGATTAAAAGAAAAAATTGAGACAGCAGGAAATATAATTCACGGTATTTCTATCACCGATGAAAAACTGAAACCCATAACAAAAACCAATATTTCTGAATTAGAAAAGAAATACAATTCATGCAATGTAGCCATTCACAGGGCAGAATTACAAAAGATATTGGCTGAAAATATAGGTTCCGAACATATTAAGCTTGATCATTCTTTACAGCAAATAGAAAAGAAAGAACATTATCTTTTACACTTTAAAAACGGACAAAAAATAGAAAGCAACATTGTTTTCGGAGCAGATGGAATACATTCCAACATAAGAAATCAAATCTTTGAAACAGGAACGATTAGAAATGCAAAGCAAAAATGCTGGCGTGGGCTCACTGATTTTGAACTGCCTGAAAAATATCATCATGAAGCCTTTGAAATATGGGGAAATGGAAAACGCTTTGGTTTTGTGAAACTATCAGAGAAGAAAGTATATTGGTATGCATTGATCAACGAAAAAAAATTTAATGATAATTTAAATTTGCATGATTATTTCTCTGATTTTAATCCGTTAGTTTTACATATTCTTGAATCAACCCTACAAGAAAATATTATTTTGAATGATATTATAGACCTCTCTCCCATTCCGAAATGGTATTCTGAAAACCTTTGCCTGATTGGTGATGCAGCTCATGCAACCACTCCAAATATGGGGCAAGGCGCTTGCCAGGCTATTGAAGATTCTTATATTCTTGGGAAGTTACTCGGGAAGCATAAAGACTTTAATTTCATTTTCGAGCAATTTCAAAAAATCAGAAGAAAAAAGGTCGATCATATTGTGAACACCAGTTGGAGAATCGGACAAATCTCACAATGGGAACAAGGAAATTCTCTACGTAATTTCTTTATGAGGCTTATTCCGGAAACGACCAATCAAAAATTAGTTGAAAAAATTATACATTTGGAATTATAATGATCACGGTAAAAACCTTCAAATTCGAATCTAATCTTGCCTTTACCAGTTCTTATTTAAAAGAGCAACATATTCCTCATTTTGCAGATTTAAAAACGAAATCTCTTCTTTCGGATGAAAGAACAAAAGATGAAATTTTAAAAATCATAGAAGATTTAAAAATAGATGAAACCGATGTAGAACCTGATGAAGAAATGCTTGAAGGCTATAAGGAATGGAACAAAAATAGGTATAATCCGGGACATTATACCGGAGGGAAGTCTCCTTCTTTCAATTATGACAAAAGCAATTATTTATCTTTAGGGTTTGTAACTCTTTTATCTGGATTGGCTTGTTGTATTAAATTAATTAATGAAGATCATTTTAGCAAGGCTGCTTTTTGGATATTTATTTCAATAATTTCACTCATTAGCTTTTCGTTGTTCTATCAGTATTTTAAATATAAAAAAAGGAACTCAAATTGAGTTCCTTCTGTTTTTAGTAGGTTAAGGTAAGTCCGGCTCCCCAGCCCATTTCGTTATCATAATTTCCGGAGATTGAGAACCATTTTTGTACAATATATCTCAAACCGGTTGTAAATTCGCCATCAGAATTAAGACTGAAATTCCCTCTTATCCTTCTGGAAATTGGGATATCTTCTCTGCTCAGTTCCAATAAAACCTTTCCATTTTGATCTACACTGGCATCAGCGGTCACCAACATTGGCAAAACATATTGAGCTCCCATAATAAAGGTAGCTTTGTTTTTTGACGCTTTTTGCTGCCCAAACCAGGTTTTCTTCCCATGGAAATCCATTCCCATTTCTTCTGCCATTTTTCTTTCCATGATCTCATGATTTTTCTGGATCCTGAAACCTGCATAAGGCAATGCCCACTGGAACTTTCCTAGAAATCTTCCCACTTTAAAGTTTCCATCAAAATGATCCATATTCCAATTGGTGTGAAATTCATTTAAATTAGCCCATCTTGGTCCGAACATCGTCATTGTTTCTGCATGAATTTTATTGCTTGCAACATCCAGCATTGCCATAGAACTTACCATTCTGTTGTCTTTCATAAAATCTTTCCAAGCCAGTTTTCTATTCGGAAGCTGAGGATTAGGTTTTGAATCTTCGTAGCTGAAAATCCTTCCCATTCCTGCCATCATGTGGTATAAAATATGACAGTGGAAAAACCAGTCACCATCCTGATTCGCTGCAAATTCAATGACATCTGTTTCCATCGGCATGATATCAACCACATTTTTCAATGGCGAATATTCTCCTTTTGAATTGATCAATCTAAAATCATGACCATGCAAGTGCATCGGGTGACGCATCATTGAGTTATTATAGAGCGTAATTCTTAAAATCTCCCCTTTCTTCACCAAAATTTTATCTGTCTCTGTAACGGTTTTATTGTCTAATGTCCAGAGATAATGGTTCATATTTCCTTCCAGCGTAAACTTCATTTCTCTTACATTTTCTGTAGGAAGAATGGTCTTTTCAGGAGATTTTAAAATATTATAAGATAATCTTTTAATCGGTTTTTCTTCCTTCATATTCATTTCTGAATGATTCGAATGATCTTCTTCTTTCTTGGATTCCTTTTCTTTTACCCCCATCATTTCATTCATATGTTTAGCCGTCATTTTTCGCTGACTTTCAGGAAGTTCAGGATACATTACTTCATTCATATCCATCATTTGATTTCCCATCGTCATGTTCATAGGCTTCATATTCCCGCTCATTTCCATCATTCCGTTCATCATTTTCATGCCTTCAAAAAGCATTAATCTTGGTAAATTCGGAGCTTCAATTTTTTCTCCAGAGCCTAGCCAAAGCGAAGCATGACCAATTCTATCTTCTGAAGTAGCCCGAAATTCAAAACTTTTATTTTCAGGAATGGTAACTTCAATATCATAGGTTTCAGAAACACCGACAATCAAACGGTCGACTTCAACAGGAACAACATCATTTCCGTCATTACCAACCACTCTAAATTTTCCGCCACCAAAATTCAACCAAAAATAAGTGGAAGAACCTCCATTAGCTACTCTCAGCCTTACTTTATCGCCAGCTTTTAAATTTGAATAATCAGAACTCGGCTGCCCGTTGATGAGAAATTTATCATAATACACATCACTCACATCCATTGCCTCCATTCTCTTCCATTCATTCAATGCTTTTGTTCCGAAATTTCCAGATTTTATGGCTTCCCAATAACTCTGAACAGCATTTTTCTTAATGGCATACCAATCTGTATTGGCCATGTGAAGTCTTCTTGCGATTTGCATGGGATCATCATCGCTCCAATCTCCTAATAACACTGGAATTTCTTTAGTATACTGAACTTTTGGTTCACCTTCTCTTTTATTGAAAACTAAGATTCCATTCATCCCAATCTGCTCCTGCAACCCTTGGTGGGAATGATACCAATAGGTTCCATTCTGTGAAACTTTAAATTTATATAAATGCGTTTCACCAGGTTCTACAGGTTTTGTGGTAAGATAAGGAACGCCGTCATGTTCATTGGGTAAAATCACGCCATGCCAGTGAAAACCGGTGTTCTCTTTCAGCATATTGTGAAGATAAATTTCTGCTGTGTCTCCTTCTGTAAAATATAAAGTTGGAGCCTGTAATTTACCGTTTACCGCAATTGCTCTTCGGTTTTTACCTGTAAAATTGACAATCGTATCTTTTACATACAAATCATAGCGAACTGTCTTTCCTCCAAAACTTACTTTCCCGTTTTCGGAATTTCTTTTAAAGATTGAATTTTCATTCTGATGATTTTCAGTGACTTTCTCCTCTTTGCTTTCTTTTTCAACCAGATCCATTCCGCATTTCGGGCATCTTCCGGGTTTATTGGAAATGACTTCCGCATGCATCGGACAGGTGTAAGTGCTTTGAGACTGAGATTGAGGTAAAGATTTAGATACCGTTTTAACTTCTTTGATTTTATCTGATTTTTGAACCTCCTTTGTTTTGGGTTTTGTATTTATTTTAGACTCAACCTTTGCTTTAACCTTAGTTAGAGGTGTATTTTTCTTTTTTTCTACAACTTTTGTTTCTTGTTTTAGAATAGGCTTCGCTACCGGTTTTGGAGTAACCGCAGGTTTTATAACAACTGTTTTTTTTACCAATGTCATTTTACATTTGGGACAGTCTCCAGGTTTTGAGGAAACGACTTCCGGATGCATTGGGCATGTATAAAACGTTTTTGTTGTTTGCGCGAAATTGAAAACAGAGAACAAAAATATCAGAAATAGGATTAGCTTTTTCATAATATTTCGAATTATTTGAAAATGTATAGCTTAAAGTTAATTATAATTTAAGCTATACAACTTATTGTTTTAAAAATAAGTACATTACTTATTTTATCTCTGACTTCACACTTCCACAAGTAAGCATAGAACTTCCGTAGTAAGGATTTGAGATTTGTTTTTCGTTACTCAACCAACTCGCGTCTGCCATTGGACAATATTGAACGAAGACCGGTTTAGCCGAAAGTTTGAATTCTTTCGTTAACGCAATCATATTATCTGAAAGATTAGAGAATGTTTCTCTTTGTGCTGCAATACTTCTGGCATCAGAAATTACCGTTGCATCTTTTCTAAGGACATTTAAGTTCCCTTCAGAAACTACTTTATAGTCAATCGCTGAAGCTGTTTTAATGAATTCTGCAGCTGCTTTTGAAGTTTTATCGGCATCATCAGAAGCCAACGCCGTTTTTATGGTAATATAATTTTGATACAACTTAGAAACCTGAGCATCAGATTTTGATTGTGCCGAAATAGAAATAATTGAAAATAAAGAGAATACTGCTGTAATGATATATTTTTTCATTGTTTTAAAATTTAGAATTATAATTAATAAAGAATAATTTAATATCGCCTATTGCGACACGCCATGTCGTCCGTAATGGTAACAATACCAAACGACTGACAGATTCTAAATTCTAAAATTACAATGATTTATAAAGATGCGGACCGTCCTGCGTTCAGGCGGTGCATTGATCTGAATTTGCGTAAATTTTGTAGCTGAAAAAGACCTGTCTACAAAGAAAACCTGATGATTTGGAATCTCTGAAATCTGTTTTAAAAAATCAATTTTCAAAAGATCTGATTTCTGAGAATCGTCAACTTTTACAATTTTAACTTCTGTTTTGCAACAGTCTTTCTTCGTTTTGAGACCACATTTGCTGCATAGATCATCCGTTTTTTGACCTACAGAAATCATTTCCATCATGCAATAGTGTACGCTAACAACTGCCCCGGAAGAAAATCCGAAGTAGAAAATAGAAAACAATATGGCAAGAATCTTTTTCATATGCTGTAGCAAAGGTAGAAATAAGTATTGAATGACTGTTATAAAATTCTGTGATGTTGTTACAAAATTCAGGAAACAAAAAAATCTCCTGAAATTACTCAGGAGATTTCTAATTTATTTTGTTGTTGATTTTTCTTTTTCCCACAGATCTCACTGATTTTCACAGATGATTGTGTTTTATTTTTTTAACCTAAACCCTATAACCTGATTACTTAATCTTAAATTCAAGTTTTACATTGAAGAAACGACCTGTTAAACGAACAGGAACAGGATACATTAAATTGGTATTTGCATCGGTAATCCACTGGTTGGCAACCGTATTTCTGATATTAAAGGCATTGAAAACCTGAACTCCTAAGATTAGTTCTTCAAAATTCCCCCAGAAACCGTATGTTTTCTTGTTGTCTTTTCTGTCAATGAATACTTTAGAAAGTCCAAGATCTACTCTTTTATAAGAAGGTAATGTTCTTTGGTAAGTATATGGATCTGTAAGAACCGGCGCACCTGTTGGTAATCCCATTGCATAGGTTAACGTTAGATTCACACGCATAGAAGGAAATTCAGGCATATAATCCTGATAGAACATCGCAAATCTAAACCTTTGATCTGTTGGTCTAGGAATATCTCCTCTACCGTCAATATTTTCATACACTCTGGCATAACTTGCAGATAACCAAGAATCTACTCCAGGAACAAATTCTCCGAACAATCTGGTGTCAATTCCGTATGCATATCCTGTCGCATTATTCTGACCTGAATAACGAATCCTCACATTATCCATGTAATAAGGAATCAGATTATTCATTTTCTTATAGTATAATTCTGTCGTTAATTTAAACGGCCTGTCATACATCGTAAATTCGTAATCATTCGATAAAATAGCCTGAATAGAACGCTGAGACTTAATATTCTGATTAAAATTACCATCTAAATCTTTAATCTCTTTATAGAAAGGCGACTGATAATAAATTCCTCCTGAAAGTTTGAATAACATATCACTATCCCAATCCGGTTTAATGGCAAACTGAGCTCTTGGAGAGAATATCGTTTCATTATTAAAACTCCAATGAGAAACCCTTGCTCCTGCATTTACAAAAACCTTACTGGAGCCCCAGTAAAACTTTTGAGAATACTGTGCGTAAGCAGACATTCTTGTGGGCTCAATATGATTATTCCCTGAAATATTATACATCAACTTTAAATCTTGTGGATTTCTAGGGTCAATGAACTCTTCGTGAGGCATGCTATACCCTGCAGAATCTACCAATTTCCATTCGTTGGTAAGATCTTTAAGGTTTTCTTTTTCATATTTAAATCCTACTTCAATATCTGTATTTACGTTAGGAGAAAATTTAGTTCTGAACTGCGTTCCGTAGGTTCTTACAAATAAATCATTTCTTGCATGCTCTATCTGTCCACCCGCATCGTATGAAGTGGTTGGATCTCCTGTTACAGGATCAAAAGTCTGTAGAATGTATGCAGATTGTATCGTATAATATTCTTTTTCTCTATTCTGGTAAGAAAATGCATCTAAGGTAAACTTCCACTTGTCTGATGGCTTATAATTCATAGAGAAGGTCCCCATCATATTTTTATACTTATCATCTTCTTTACCTGCATACTGCACGTTAAGATTGATAGGCCTCTGTAAAGAACCAAAATCGATACTCTGTTCTTTAGGAATCATCTCATAATCATTCTTAGAGTAATACCCTATGAATGAAAGAGAGAGCTTTTCATTGATATGATAATTAAGATACGTCTGGAAATCAAAATATCTAGGGTTAAAATTGGTATCTTCTTTTAACGTATTAAGTATCAAATTTGTATTTCTATACCTTCCTGAAAATAAAGCAGTAAACTTTTTATTCCCATTACTGTCTTTCTTTCCGGAAGCAAAACCTGTTGTTAACCTTCCTCCGATTAAACTCGCTTCCCCTGAAAGTTCAAATTTCTGAGGCTCACGATAATAAATATTTAATGCAGAAGACATTTTATCTCCGTATTTTGGTTCAAAACCTCCTGCAGAGAAATTAACGGTAGAAACCATATCAGGATTAATGATACTTAACCCCTCCTGCTGAGAATTCCTGATTAGGAAAGGTCTGTAAATTTCAATATCATTAATATAAATAAGGTTTTCATCATAGTTTCCACCACGAACCATATATTGTGAAGAAAGTTCTGTATTGGAGTTTACGGAAGGTAAGGTTTTAATAATCCCTTCAATACCTCCAGAAATACTTGCTACATTTTTAGCATCTTCTGCTTTGATTTTTACAGCAGTAAGGTCATTCGTTTTTCCTTTCACTTGTTTCTGGAAAACAATTTCCTCAATATCTGTTGTTCGTGCTGTATCTTTCTTTTTTGTTTGAGAGAACACTAACATGGGAACCATAAGGCTCAGTGGTAAAACTAGTTTTTTCAAAAGAAATGTTTTAAAATTTCAAACGTGAATATATAAATTTTATTTTAACTTATTTAAACTTTCTTTAACATTTATTAAAATGAAGTTTACATAATATTTTATATTTTTTGCTTATTAATACAAAAAAATCTAAAATAACTCAGATAAGTATAAAATTATTTGTTTGTTGTAAAGAATTACAGAATTGCTTCCCTTACTCTTGTCAACTTTTGTAACAAATCTTCTAATAAATCAAGTCTTAACATATTAGCTCCGTCTGATAACGCAGTTTCCGGAGTTGGGTGAGTTTCTATAAAGATTCCATCTGCCCCTACTGCAATACCTGCTTTTGCAACGGTCTCAATAAGATCTGGTCTACCTCCTGTTACTCCTGAGCTTTGATTAGGCTGCTGTAGAGAGTGTGTAACATCCAAAATAACAGGAGCGTATGCTCTCATGGTAGGAATTCCTCTGTAATCAACAATTAGATCTGTATATCCAAAAGAATTTCCTCTTTCGATAATTGCAACTTTTTGATTATCAGAATCAGTAATTTTCTGAACCGCGAACTTCATTGATTCCGGAGAAAGAAACTGTCCTTTTTTCAAAGAAACACATTTTCCTGTTTTTGCAGCAGCAATTAATAGATCTGTCTGACGCACTAAAAATGCTGGAATCTGCAGAACATCAACATACTGAGCCGCTAAAGCTGCATGTTCGTTCTCATGAATATCTGTAGTGGTAGGAATATTAAAAGTTTCACCCACTTTTTTAAGAATTTCCAAAGATTTTTCTTCTCCAATCGTCGTAAAAGAGTCTACTCTACTTCTGTTGGCTTTTTTGAAGCTTCCTTTGAAAATGTATGGAATGTTATATTTATTGGTTAATTCAATTACTTTTTCGGCAATTCTTAATGCCATGTCTTCACCTTCAATAATACAAGGTCCGGCAATAAGGAAAAAGTTTTTGGAATCTTTGTGATGGATATTATCTAAATACTGAATCATTTTATTATAAATTAAAAGTTCAGTAAAAATACTTATAAAGTTTCAGAATCGGAAATTATTTAAAGGTTTTACCAGAATCTATCCTTAGCTGATTATAATTCAGTATTCCAAAGTAATTAAAAACAAGAAAAATTGACGAATTGAGATTCGTTTACTCTAAAACAGAAGCATTTTCAATTATCGTTTTTAATGTTTCCGGAATAAATGGTCGCCCTCCTGTTGCGGGAACACATGTGCCTGAAAAAACTGCTTTTGTTACCACTTTATTATTCAAAATGATAGATTGCTTAAAGTGCAGTTTAGGAATATTATTTTTATCGCGGTGTAACTCACATGTTACTGTAATAACATCATCTTTCTTTAATGATCTGAGAAAGTTAATTGTATATTCAGATAAAACCATATTGACCCCATTTTTTGCTTCGTTTTCAAGATTAAAGCCTAAAATCTCGTCAATAAAAGAATGTCTGCAGTACTCCATATAAAACGGATAATACAACCCATCCATAATTCCCTGTACATCAATATGCTCATCCTTAACGGTATACTCTTTTGAATATTTCATAATAAACTATAATTAACAATAAACTTCAATAAAAGAAAAAAGTATTAGGGTAGTAATCTTTTTTCTTTTATTGAAGCGAATTTAAAAATAAACTTTGTGATATAAATGATTTAGGAGATTTTTTTCAATATTTTTTCAAAAGTATTGATATTCCTACTCGTAAACTGATCTTTCAGGTTTTTCTTTCCTAAAATTTTACCGAAAGTAGAATCTAAAGTATTTCCTTTTGAAACCTGCCAATAGAATATATTATTGATGATTTCGCCTTTTTCATGCTCTGTTTTAGCAGCACTTTCAAACTCTTTCATTAAGATATTTTCAACTTCCGGACTTCCTACAAAAGTGTAAACATGCAAATTTTCATCCTTTTTAAATGGATTATTCTTCCAGAAAGATTCGGTTTCCTGCTGAGATCTAATAAATAGAAAAGCTTCGTAAGAGAAATGTTCAGACATGGCTTTTTCAAGAATTATCTTCAACTCATCCGCTTTTTTATCAGACGAAAAAATAATATTTCCTGAAGCTAAAACTGAACTAACATCTTCCATTCCGGCATCTTTAAAAACCTGGCAAACATCAACCATTTTCATGTTGGCTCCTTTTACATTAACGCCCCGAAGAAAAGCACAGTATTTCATAGTTTACGTTTTTACCAGTAATAATTTCCTATTAATTGCATTCCGAAAGTTTGTAATAAACATAGTACATATAAGATTTTAAGTGTTCTGTTGTTATTCAATCCTTTTAAAAATAACATAAAAAATGGCACAATATACAAGCAAGCTCTTGCTGTTTCTCCTGTACCATAAGCCCCTGTAAGAAACATCACTCCCAACGCAATAATTCCTGTTAATGAAAAAACAGTGATCTGTTCATCTGAAAATAGTCCTAACGTTTCATTTTTAAAGCTAAATAATAATGCGATATAAGCAAATGAAAGAAAGATTAAAATTTCACCAATATCTTCCAATCTTGTAAAGAAATAAATAACTGGTGAATGGAATAACAAAAAACCATTGGGGTTCTCAGAATGGCTGGCCGCTCTAAAAGTCTCCCAATGGTTGCTTCCAGTAAGTTCATAACTTCCGTAGAAAAAAGCAACTGTTAGAAGAATGCAAATAATAGAGCTTAAAAAAACAGAATATTGTTTTTTGTATAACGTAAATAAAACTAAAAGTCCTAAAAACGCAAACAAAAACAGCCCTGAAAACGTTATCATATTGGTTAGGATCAAACCCGCGACACTCATTAAAATACCTACAAAGCTTAATTTATTTTTAACGAAAATGGTAGAAATTCCACATAAAAACAATAATGTGAATGTGAGAACCAAAGCATCAATAGAAACCAATAGATAGATATTCACAGAAGGAATGATGGCGAATAATATCAACAAAAATTTCCTTTTTGTTTTATCAATCCTAAAGTTTTTCATTAATAAATTCAGTAACGGAAAACTACAAAGAGAAATTATCAAAAATGATAAACTTAATCCTAATATATTTCCATTAAAAAGCTCAAGAAAAGCATAATGAATTAACGTTGTATAAGGTGGATGCGTGCGTGTATGCATCTGGAAAGACTCCAGATTGTGGTTGAAATTCAATATCCATAATCTCCAGTCTGTAATGTTGATGGCATCTGCGTAATATTGTCTTCCTTTAAAGTAAAAAGGCTGTAGAAAGGCAATATCTACATTGCCCTGCCCCATGTTCCCAAATACAATGAGTAGCGTACAGATGATGTATATCACAAAGAAGTTGAGCTTCTGATGATACTGGTAAGCCCATAGCCCTGTACCTAAAAATAATAGGCAGAATAAACTGCCTATTATTAGAAATGAGGATGGATAGATTACCGAAAACGGAAATAAAAGGTTGTTTCCGGTAAATACCACATATTTATTTATTAAAAATACCGCTACTGCTAAAAAAATCCAAGTAACGATTGCTATTAAAAAAACAGTAAAGGGAAAATTTGTTTTTTTTAAAATATTCATCATTTTTCAAAAATTCGTTTTGATTATTGTGTTGCTTTGATAATTGAAGTTGTGATCTGCTCTTCTTTTTCTTTTGAATACGTAGAGTCAAAAGGCTGCATAATATCAAAAAGATATTGGTAGAAAGGTGTGATCTTTTGAACCCCTTCAGATTCTTTCATTGCTTTCTCTTTACCCATTTCTTTAAGATTTTCAACAAATCTATTAAATTTCTTATCAATTGGCTCAATAGATTTCACCAAATAATCATAGGCTTTATCTTTTTGGCCGATCTTCGTATAAGCATCTGTAACCGCTGAAACTACTAATGAATATTCCATTGGTTTTGTTCTCATTTGTCTTCTTACAAACTGCTGTTCATAAGGAGTCAGTTTTAAATAGTAATCATACTCTTCAAAAATTCCTTTCTTAAGAACTTCTGCCAATTGCAATGCTTTTTTCTCTTGTCCGGCAACGATATATCCGTAAACCATTGAACTTAAAGAACGAGGATCATTGTATTTTTCAGCCGGAATTTCTTTTGAAGCTAAATCTAACAATTCAATTGCTTTTCCTTTTTGTCCGCTTAAAGCTAACGCCGATGCTGCTCTACTTGCAGAACTTCTGTAGCTCATAATGTTAGACGTTGCCGTTTCATCAAAATGAACATTCAGGTCTTTGAAATTACCCCATCTGAAGTTTTTAACTACATTGTATAATGAGTTCGGATCTACTCTTCCCATTTCTCCATCTGCACTTGGTGGTGTATGGATAGGAACTAATCTATAAGTGAAACCATCAAACTGAAGATATTCATCAAGATAGAAAATGTTTTCGCTATCGTAAATACCTCCTGAAGAGAAGTTAATAGGTCTTTTCCAATCAAAATTAGCTAAAATATCCAGCATAATTAAGTTGTTTTTGAAAAGTGTATTTCCTTTATACGTGATCATAATCTGATTTGCCGTATTCGGAAGATCAGCCTGATTAATGATTCCAGCTTTTAAAGCGTTGTCTTTATTTACAGGTAAAATGAATTTGTTAACCGGAAGAATATTATACTTTTCATATTTATCTTCTCCGAAATACATTTTTAAAAGTTCATTCTTTGCAGCAGAATTATGCTTAATAAAGCTCATTGCATCTTTCATCGTCATAGAATCCTGAGTAAGATACTTTCTGAATTCTGCAAATTCTGTTTCGGGTGCCCCTTGTTCTTTCAACATAGAGAAAACGCCTTCCCAATCTGATTTTTTCATCAGATAGATCTGATCATTTACTCCATCTCTGTAGTCATCGTGTGTCAATTGACTAGGTATTGCTGCTGCGTTGTAGGTTCTTCTTTTTATTTGATCGATGTTCCAAGGAGTTGATGCTAACGTAAAGTTAACTACTTTTACATCATCTCTAAAGTTTTCAGTCTCCTGAATCGCCCAAACCGGATACGTATCATTATCCCCGTACACGAATAAAATCCCTTTTTCCGGCAATGATTTCAATACAGAATAAGAATAATCATAAGAAGTATATCTGCCATGTCTGTTGTGTACATTATAGTTCTGGAAGCCCATCATAAAAGGCACTCCCAAAAGAATTACCCCAAAAGCAATATTAGCAGCGTTAGATTTTATTTTACCTTGTAAGAACCATAAAATGGCTCCCGCTCCTAAACCAATCCATATAGCAAATGCGTAGAACGAACCTACCATTGCATAATCTCTTTCTCTTGGTTCGAAAGGTTTTACTCCTGTATAGAAAATAATACCTACACTCGTTACAATAAATAGAGATAGTATTGCATAGAATCTTCCAAAATCTCTGTTTAATTGGAAAAAGAACCCGATTAAACCTAATATTAATGGTAAAAAGAAGAAGGCAACCGTACTTTCATTTTTGAATTTTGCAGGCATCGCCTCTTGGTTTCCTAATCTTGCATTATCAATAGCAGGGATTCCTGAAATCCAGTTTCCTTTCGTGTCTTCATAGCTTCCTTCAAGATCATTTTGTCTTCCTACGTAGTTCCACATTAGGTATCTTACAAAGTAATATCCGTTCTGGAACGTAAAGAAATAATCCATATTCTGAGCCAATGAAGGCTTCTGAACATTAATCAAATTATAAGGTTTTACCTTTAAATAATCTGCTGCCGTAATTGTTTTATCTTCATATTTACCCCTTAATTCGTCAAAGATCTGCTTAGCCTGAGGGCTATCTGCAACATCTTCGTTGGCATAATTGAATGTAAAATCAGGAGCTCCATACATAGAAATGTAATTGGCCATCACATCTTTATCTTCATTAAACATCCTAGGCATTAAACTTACCTGAGACTTACTGAAAACATAGTTGAATCTGTCACCCGTTTTTCTATACGTTCCTGTTTTTTCGTCTTTTTCGTAGATATCTCCCGTTTTGGTTGTCTTGAAACTTCCGTCTTCATTTTTCTCAATACCATTAGCATCAAGGAAAGCCGTATAGTTTTGACCATAAATTGTTGGCCAGTCTCCGTACTGTACTCTGTTATAATAATCCAACATTCCAATTGCAGTATCAGGATCATTAAGGTTCATTGGAGTATTGGCATTCGCTCTGATAGGAATTACCATCCAACAAGAGAAACCAATCATCATGTAAACAATAGAAAGAGCAACTGTCTGAAAAATATGTTTTTTCGCTTTTCTTGCATACTTAATCATGAAATAGCAAATAGCTACCATTACAATAAATCCTACAATCGTTCCCGAGTGGAAAGGAAGCCCTAAACCATTCACAAAGAATATCTCTAGCTTACCAAACATTGACATGATTAAAGGGAAGATGATTTTGAAAACAATAATTAAAATCCCTAGTGTAATTAAATTAGCATAGATGAAATTTTTCCACGTAAACTTATAATTTCTAGCATAATATACTAAGCATACTGCCGGAATTGCCAACATACACATCATGTGCACTCCAACAGAAAGTCCTAAAATAAAGAAAATAAGAATGATCCATCTTTCATTATCTGCTGCCTTATATTCATTCTCCCATTTGGTGATCAACCAGACTAGCAATGCCATAAACATTGAAGCCATCGAATAAACTTCCCCTTCTACTGCCGAGAACCAGAATGTATCTGAAAAGGTAAAGCATAACGCTCCTACCATTCCGGCAAACAGGATAGAAATTTCCTGATGTTTCGTAATTTCTTCAAAATCTTTGTTCAGAAGCCTTCTCACGAAATGAGTGATCGTCCAGAACAAAAATAAAATAGTAAATGCGCTAAACAATGCAGACATCGCATTGATCACGATAGAATAATTTTCACCTTTCCCTAATGCAAAAATGGCTGCCACAGCACCCACGATTTGAAATAAAGCCGCTCCGGGAGCGTGCGTTACCTCTAATTTTACAGCAGAAGAAATGTACTCACCACAATCCCAAAAACTAAAATTAGGTTCAATAGTTGATAAGTACGTGAAAAACGCAATGACGAAAATCACCCAGCCTAAAACGGTGTTCCATTGCCTAAAAGTCCAATTTTTCATAGTATTAAATCAATTACGCGAAAATAAGCCTTTTATATGATTCTATGTCGATTTTAACAAAATTTAAAAATTTTGGCTCATTATTTGTGACCATAGTAGAGCTGGATTGCAAATGAAAGAATGATTATTTACCAATAGGTACTTAGAAATCAAACAAAAGTTTAGAAATTATTTATTTTTTTGTATTTTTGCGGTCAGATTTTTATTGAAAAATAACAAATAATGAGTAATGTTTACGATAATATCCTTGGCCTAATAGGGAACACGCCTATGGTAAAGCTAAATGCTGTAACGAAAGATATTCCTGCAACCGTTTATGCCAAGTTAGAATCATATAATCCTGGACATTCCACTAAAGATAGAATAGCACTTCATATTATAGACAACGCTGAGAAAAAAGGTTTATTAAAAGAAGATTCCGTAGTTGTAGAAACTACTTCCGGAAACACAGGATTTTCTATTGCAATGGTTTGCATCATCAAAGGATATAAATGTATTCTTGCTGTAAGTGATAAAACGAAGCCCGAAAAAATTGCTTACCTTAAAGCACTTGGCGCCATTGTATATATATGTCCTGCTAATGTACCAGCAGACGATCCTAGATCATATTATGAAGTTGCCAAAAGAATTGCTTCAGAAACACCAAATTCAGTGTACATCAACCAATATTTTAATGAGTTGAATATTGATGCACACTATCAGACTACAGGTCCTGAAATTTGGGAGCAAACCGAAGGTAAGATCACTCACCTTATGGCTTGCACTGGAACAGGTGGAACGTTGTCGGGTTCAGCAAAATATTTAAAGGAAAAAAATCCGAATATCAAGATAATCGGTGTAGATGCTGATGGTTCTATTTTAAAGAGTTTCCACGAAACAGGAGAAATCCACAAAGAAGATGTTCACCCTTACCAAATTGAGGGAATGGGAAAAAACTTGATCCCTTCTGCTCTGCTTTTTGATAAAGTGGATGAATTTGTAAGAGTCAATGACGAGATGTCAGCCTACAGAACCCGTGAGATTGCTTTGAAAGAAGCTATTATGGGAGGTTATACCACCGGAGCTGTAACTCAGGGATTGATACAATATGCACAATCTCACGAGTTGACAAAGGATGACTTAGTGGTTTTAATTTATCCTGACCATGGGTCAAGATATATTACCAAAGTATACAGCGACAAATGGATGGCGGAACAAGGTTTCGTTAATAACTGTGTTCACAATTACGATGAAGTTTTTAAAACAGAATTCATCAAATAATAAATAATTTTATACAAATTAAGCCTTTTTTGTACATCACAAAAGGCTTTTTTTACTTAAACATCATTAATAAAATGTTAGATATTTTTGAACGTATTAAACAAAATCCTGGTCCGCTAGGGCAATTTGCAGATTATGCAGAAGGATATTTTGTTTTCCCAAAATTGGAGGGCCCAATTGGTCCAAGAATGAAATTTCAGGGTAAAGATGTAATTTTCTGGAGTGCAAATGATTATTTAGGACTTTGCAACCACCCGGAAGTTTTAGAAGCTGATGCCAAAGCAGCTGCAGAATTCGGAATGTTTTATCCGATGGGCGCAAGAGCAATGTCTGGTGAAACACAACAACATCAACAACTGGAAAAAGAATTAGCAGAATTCACTCAAAAAGAGGCTGCTTATTTATTGAATTTCGGTTATCAAGGGATGGTTTCAGCAATTGATGCATTGGTTACAAGACATGATGTAATTGTTTATGACGCTGATTCTCACGCTTGTATTGTAGACGGAGTTCGTTTACATATGGGCAAAAGCTTTACGTTTAAGCATAATGATATTGCAAGTTTAGAAAAAAACTTGGCGAGAGCAACTAAAGTAGCAGAAGAAAACGGAGGAGGAATTTTAGTCATTACGGAAGGTGTTTTCGGAATGAGAGGAATGCAGGGGAAATTAAAAGAGATTTGTGATCTAAAATCAAAATTCAATTTCAGATTATTGGTAGACGACGCGCACGGTTTCGGAACTTTGGGTACAACCGGAGCTGGAGCAGGTGAAGAGCAAGGTTGCCAAGACCAGATTGATGTATATTTCTCAACTTTTGCTAAATCTATGGCAGGTTTCGGAGCATTTCTTTCAGGAGATGAAACGATTATCAGATTCTTAAAATATAATCTTCGTTCTCAGATTTTTGCTAAATCTTTAACAATGCCAATGGTAATCGGAGGTTTAAAAAGATTAGAGCTGTTAAGAACGCGTCCTGAAATTAAAGCTAAACTATGGGAAAACGTAGTTAAACTTCAAAACGGGTTAAAAGAAAGAGGTTTCAACCTTGGAAACACCAATACATGTGTAACGCCTGTATTCATTAAAGGAACTACTATTGAAGCGACTCTTTTAGCGAAAGATTTAAGAGAAAATTACGGAGTATTTACCTCAGTGGTAGTATATCCTGTAATTCCAAAGGGAATGATTTTATTAAGATTAATTCCTACCGCTTCTCATACAGATTCAGAAATTAATGAAACATTAGCTGCTTTTGAGGGAATCAAAGAAAAATTAGATTCAGGTGCCTACGCAGAAATGGAAAAACAAATGAATATCGAGTACAAACAGATGTAATATCGATATCGTCATATAAACAACAAAAAAACCACTGATTATTTTCAGTGGTTTTTTATAAAATAAATAGTCAATGAAATTCAAAGGGTATGCATTAGGTATTCTATCTTCTGTGTCGTACGGTTTAATTCCGATTTTTATCTTACCTATCAAGCAGTCTAATTTTTCATTAGATATTACCTTATTCTATAGATTTTTATTTGCGGCGGTAATGGTTGGAGCTTATTTATTGTATTCCAAAGAGCGCTTTGCCATCAACAAAAGAGAAGCCTTAATATTAATTTGTTTAGGAATCTGTTATGCATTTTCTTCGGAATTTTTATTTTTAGGGTATGATTTTTTGACCCCGGGAATTGCATCAACCGCTTTATTTATTTATCCCGTGATTGTCGCGTTAATCATGTTTTTCATCTATAAAGAAAAACTGAAAAAGTCATCTGCACTCTCATTATTTCTGGCTTTTGCCGGTGTTATTGTCCTTTGTTTAAAAGGAACAGGACTAGAAATTAATTTTGCAGGATTGGGAATTGTAATGCTAAGTTCTCTTTTTTACGCATTATACATGATCATTGTCAATAAATCGAATCTGAAAATTTCAGGGTTTAAACTATCTTTTTATTCTATGATCTTTACATCATCATTTTTCATGATAAAAGCACTCGTCGGAAATCAGTCTTTTATAATTCCTGATGTAAGTACTTTTTTTAATTTGGCTGTTTTCGCATTTTTCACAACCGTTATCTCCAGTGTATGTTTGGTATTTACCATTAAATATATTGGCTCTACGCCCGCTGCTATTTTAGGGGCATTTGAACCTGTGGTTGCGGTATTGATTAGTGTTTTACTTTTCCACGAACAATTTACCCGTAATTTATTCATTGGGATTATCCTTATTGTTATAGCCGTCATCCTCAATGTGATCTCAGACAGTAGAAAGCCCAAAGAACTACAAAATGCCTAAAGCATTCATTTGTTTTCATACATTAAATATTTAAAATAACTTTGCAAAAAATTTCTTTTGAAAGATCTTCTTCTTATTACTCCGCCATTTACACAACTTAATACTCCTTATCCTGCTACCGCTTATATTAAAGGTTTTTTAAATACCAAAAATATTTCAAGCTATCAGATTGATTTGGGGATTGAAGTTATTTTAGAATTATTTTCAAAAGAAGGAATTCAGAAAATTTTCGATACACCCATTGATCTTAAAAATATTTCAGAAAATTCTCAGAGAATTTTTGCGTTAAAAGATGAATATGTAAAAACCATAGATCAGGTAATTCTCTTTTTACAGGGGAAAAATCCTACGTTGGCAAGACAGATCTGCAGCATGAATTTTTTACCGGAAGCTTCCCGTTTCAATCAGTTAGATGATATGGAATTTGCTTTCGGAAATATGGGACTTCAAGATAAAGCTAAACATTTAGCCACTTTATATTTAGAAGATTTATCCGACTATATTGTTGAAAATGTAGATTCAGATTTTGGTTTCAGCAGATATGCAGAGCGCTTAGGCAAAAGTGCCAATTCTTTTGATGAGCTTTATTTAAAACTATCAGAAGATCAAACTTTTATTGATCATATTTCATTAAAAATTCTTCATGAAAAACTAGAACTTGTACAGCCCAAATTGGTTTGTTTTTCAATTCCTTTTCCGGGAAATTTGTACTCTTCTTTTAGATGTGCCAAGTTTATTAAAGAAAATTATCCTCATATAAAAATAGCCATGGGAGGTGGTTTTCCAAACACGGAATTAAGAGAAATTAAAGATCAAAGAGTTTTTGAGTTTTTTGATTTTATTACGTTGGATGATGGTGAACTTCCGATTGAATTGCTTTGTGAAAGCGTTAATAACGAAGTAGAAACATCAGAATTCAAAAGAACTTTTTTAATTGAAAATCAAGAAGTTACTTATAAAAACAATTCAAAAAGACACGATTATAAGCAAGCAGATATCGGAACTCCCGATTATACTGATTTACAGTTAGATAAATACATTTCCGTTATTGAAATTGCCAATCCGATGCACAGTTTATGGAGCGACGGAAGATGGAATAAATTAACGATGGCGCACGGTTGCTATTGGGGAAAATGTACTTTTTGTGATATTTCTTTAGATTACATTAAAATTTACGAACCTATTTCTGCCAAAATTTTGGTAGACAGAATGGAGGAATTAATTGCCACAACTGGCGAAACAGGATTCCATTTTGTAGATGAAGCAGCCCCACCCGCTTTAATGAGAGAAGTTGCTTTGGAAATTTTACGAAGAAATCTCGTTGTGACTTGGTGGACGAATGTTCGTTTTGAAAAAAGCTTTACCAGAGATCTTTGTTTTCTATTAAAAATTTCAGGTTGTGTTGCGGTGTCAGGTGGATTGGAAGTAGCAAGTGACCGATTGCTAAAATTAATCGACAAAGGAATTTCTGTAGAACAAGTGGCTCAGGTTACCCGAAATTTTACTGAAGCGGGAATTATGGTTCATGCCTACCTGATGTACGGCTACCCTACCCAAACGATTCAGGAAACGATTGACTCTTTGGAAATGGTACGCCAGTTATTTGAAATGGGAATTTTACAAAGTGGATTTTGGCATCAGTTTGCCATGACTGCCCATTCCCCTGTTGGTTTAAATCCGGAGGAGTTTGGTGTTGTTCCTATTAAGCAAGAGATTTTATTTGCCAATAACGACATTGATTTTACAGACAAAACAGGAATAGATCATGGTAAATTTAGCTTTGGTTTAAAAAAATCTCTTTTCAATTATATGCATGGAATTAATTTTGAAATTCCACTCAATGACTGGTTTGATTTTAAAATTCCTAAAACAACCATTCATCCCGATTACATTCATGATTGTCTTTTAGATGATGGTGATTTCAAATTTAAAGGCAATTCAAAAATCATATTTTTAAGTAAAAACGTAATCGCTGAGAATTACATAAAAACAAAAAAGCAGAACTCGTGGCCGTATACACGAATTACATTCCATTTAAAAACGAATGTAATAACGGTAGATTTGGAGCAGGAAAAAGCAGAATGGCTGATAAAAGTTCTTCAGGAAAATTCGACAGATAATGCTAAAAAAATTACCCTTCAACAATTGAAGATGCAGTTTGAGGAAAATTTAGAAGACTTTGAATTATTCTGGTTTTCAAAACCGATGCAGCAGTTGAAAGATAATGGTGTTGTTTTGAGTTTGTAAGTTTATTTCCATAAAAAAGCTAATTTTTATGATTGGTATAAAGATTATAGTTAAGATGGATTACTAAAGAAATTAAGTTGAAAGTTTTTTAACGCAAAGGTTTATTATTAATTCTACATATTTAAGGGAGTAAAGAATTGAATCAATATAATTGATTCGTAAGAAGCTACCTTCATCAGCGACTTTGCCGCATCTCTTTGCCTACTTAAAAATAATAAATTTTTGTATTCAAAACTTTGCGTTAAAAAAAATTAGTGTTATACCCATTGTCTTCAACATAGTTTATAGAAATATTAGAGTCTAGATTCCTATGGAATGACAAAGTAAATAGAAAATAAAACTCTTGAAAATTAATTTTCAAGAGTTTTTTGTAAGTTTTGGATAAAGCCAATTGAATTTATCCTTATATAAACGGGCTAAAGCTCGTTCTTATTGATCATTTTATTTTTGAACACCATCTTTTACAACCTCTCCTACGGTTACTTTGTCCTGAAACTTAATAAAGGTAGGATCCATTATGGCCATTCGTTCTACGATCGCTTTATAAGTAGGAAATTTTAAAATGGAAGCTCTCCCAGACATCTCTCTGTACAGCGTAAAAGTCTTTCCTCCTGCAGTTTTAATCTGTTTAGTGGTGGTAATATATTTTCCTATATACTTACTTTTAGCATCATAGATCTCAATATCCACAAAAGTCTTTTCGGAAATAGTATCCTCAGAACCGAAACTTGCGGGTAGATTGGTAAAGTAGCCTACCGGAACACCATTGCTTATAATTTCACCTACATTATTGACCTCAATTTTAAGTCGATCAATTTTACTTCTTGTGGTGTAGGCATCCTTCGTTTTGCTATCCAATTTTCGCTTGGGTGGATTATTAAAAATATCATCCAGGGTCTTTACATTGATTCCTTTATTATCAATGATTTTCAAGTCTTTTATAGAGGTAAATACAGCCGATCGTTCTTCACCTGAAAAAGCAGATGGAGAAATATAGTCCAGATCTAATATTTTTTCTCTGTTGTAAACACGATTAAGCTTAATGTAGCTGTCTCTTACAGAATCTACGATGCTTTTATCAATAAATTGGATTGTGTATATTGGAGTTTCCTTAAGATCCAGAAAAGTATATTCATTAGACTTATTGGATATCTTGGCAACATGCACTCCATCGAGACTTACAATTCCTCTCTTGGTTTTAATATTTTGAGCGTTTACTATCATACTCAAAACTGTAAACAACATGATCATATTTCCCTTCATAGAATCAGATTTTTACAAGGCATAAAAAAAGTGTAACCAAAGTTACACTTTCTTGAAAATATATTTAGCGTTTCATTTAATTATTCGCAAAGGATGATTCCTTTATTATGATTAAATTCTACAACACCGCTTTTGATAGGATAAGAAAAAACAGATCCGTTTCCTCCTTCCTGAGTAGGTGTAAAGTTTTTAGCATATGCTTCATCAATAGAATCAGCAAAAATCTTTACATTACCTCCGATTAAAGAAGAAACAATTCCTGCGTGGTTTGTCATGATGTGAAATTCACCATTCTTTCCAGGCAACAATACAGAGTTTACTTCTCCTTCAAAAACTACGTATTCTGGTGTTAAAATTTTTATATTCATTTTAAATTGCTTTTGGCTTTTGGCTAATAGCTATTGGCTATCAGCAATTAGCATTATTATGCGTTATCAGCTAACATTTTGTCTCCTGCTGCGATCGCTTCTTCGATAGTTCCTTTCAAGTTGAAAGCAGCTTCTGGTAAGTGATCTAATTCACCGTCCATAATCATTGTAAATCCTTTGATTGTATCTTTGATATCTACTAATGATCCTTTAAGACCTGTAAACTGTTCTGCTACGTGGAAAGGCTGAGATAAGAATCTCTGAACTTTTCTAGCACGGTAAACAACAGATTTATCTTCTTCAGAAAGTTCTTCCATACCAAGGATCGCGATAATATCTTGAAGCGCTTTGTATCTTTGAAGAATTTCTTTTACTCTCTGAGCACAGTTATAATGCTCTTCACCGATAATTTCCGGAGCCAAGATTCTTGACGTTGAAGCCAATGGATCTACTGCTGGATAAATACCCAATGAAGCAATTTTTCTATCTAGTACTGTTGTTGCATCTAAGTGAGCAAACGTTGTTGCCGGAGCCGGGTCAGTTAAATCATCCGCAGGTACGTAAACCGCCTGTACTGAAGTAATTGAACCATTTTTAGTTGAAGTAATTCTCTCCTGCATCGCCCCCATTTCAGATGCCAATGTTGGTTGGTAACCTACCGCAGATGGCATACGACCAAGAAGTGCAGATACCTCAGAACCAGCTTGTGTAAAACGGAAGATGTTGTCTACGAAGAAAAGTACGTCTCTACCTTGCCCGCTTTCACCTCCATCTCTGTAGTACTCAGCTAATGTAAGACCAGAAAGTGCTACTCTAGCTCTTGCTCCTGGTGGCTCGTTCATTTGTCCGAAAACGAATGCAGCTTTAGATTCTTTCATAACCTCAAGGTCTACTTTAGAAAGATCCCAACCACCGTGTTCCATAGACTCCATGAATGCGTCACCATACTTGATGATTCCAGATTCTAGCATCTCTCTCAAAAGGTCATTTCCTTCTCTCGTTCTTTCACCTACTCCAGCGAAAACAGAAAGACCACCATGTCCTTTTGCAATATTGTTAATCAACTCCTGGATCAATACTGTTTTACCTACACCTGCACCACCGAACAACCCAATTTTACCTCCCTTTGCGTAAGGCTCAACTAAGTCGATTACTTTAATACCTGTGAATAAAACTTCTGCAGAAGTTGAAAGTTGATCAAATTTTGGAGCTGGTCTGTGAATTGGCAGACCACCTTCTTTAGAAATATTTTGAAGACCGTCGATAGCATCACCAACAACGTTGAATAGTCTTCCGTTCACAGCTTCACCAATTGGCATTGTAATAGGATTACCATATCCAATTACCTCTTGCCCTCTTTGAAGACCGTCTGTAGCGTCCATTGCGATACATCTTACTGTATCTTCACCAATATGTTGTTCTACTTCTAAGACTACTTTTTCACCGTTTCCTTTTGTAATTTCCAATGCATCATAAATACTTGGAATTGACTCCACATCTTTAAATACTACGTCGATTACAGGACCAATAATTTGAGAAATTTTTCCTTTAATTTGGTTTGCCATTGCTAAATTTTTTCTTGGTGCAAATATAATGATTCTTAGCAAACCCGCAATTGGTAAAAAAAAGATTTTTATCATGCTTTTTTCGCCCTATTAAATGTAAATTTTGATGCTTATTTTTTTGAATTTTCATTTAATTTGAATATAATAATGCGTTTTTACGACGCACTTCTCTTAAAAATAAGGTGAAATCTTTTTTATTGTTTATAATTTTCCAACAAAAAGAACGTTATAAAGCATTAGAAACCATATAATAAATAGTGTAAAATAGCATTCCCTGAAAATAAACCTTAGTATATTACTATAGATAATTTAAAGGCTTTATATTTGCAGTCAAATTTTTTTCCGTTTTGAAAGTTTTCAAGAATTTTAATGATTATTCTTCTCAAAAGCCTCTAGCATTGTCTTTAGGTATGTTTGACGGAGTGCATCTAGGGCATAAAAGTATTATCGATGAATTACAAAAAGTGGGTTCAGAGAACAATTTGGAAACTGCTATCCTTACCTTTTGGCCACATCCACGTTTTATTTTTAACCCCAATGAAGATTTAAAGCTTCTGAATACACTGGAGGAAAAAAAATCATTGATGGAAAAATATGGTATCCATAATTTATTCCTAAAAGAATTTGATGAAGAGTTTAGAAACTTAACAGGTGAAGAATTTGTTCGTCAGATTTTAGTTGAAAAACTCAACGTAAAGTATTTAATTATTGGTTACGACCATTCTTTCGGAAAAAATAAGAGTGGAAACTTTGAATTGCTTCAACAATTATCTAAAGAATTAGATTTTGAGGTTGAGCAAATGGAAGCCATCAACATTCATGAGAACAATATCAGCTCTACCAAAGTAAGAAATGCGCTTTTAACAGGTGATATTAAGGAAGCTAATGAAATGTTAGGGTACTCCTACTCTGTTTCCGGAACCGTAACGCACGGTAAGAAAATCGGAAGAACAATCGGTTATCCCACTGCCAATATCGCCACAGAATCTCTTAAGCTATTGCCTAAAAAAGGAGCTTATATTGTTGAAACTTTTGTGAAAGGTCAGCAATATAAAGGAATGCTAAGCGTGGGTACGAATCCTACTGTTAATGGGGATAAACTAACGGTTGAAGTATATATCCTTGATTTTAATGAAGATATTTACGATGAAAAGATCACCGTGAGATTCAGAGATTTCCTTCATGAAGAAATAAAGTTTGAAGGATTGGAAAAATTAATCGAAAGACTTGATGAAGATAAAAGATTAACAGAAGAATTTATCTTTTAAAAAAAACTGTTTCACACGTTGGTATGAAACAGCTCTTTAACACATTTTATTTTAGTATTTTTAAATAAACCTTTTGTAATTCTCCATTTAATTTCACCTTAGGAAATGCTTTATCATGATCAATGAATACATCTCCTTTTTCATTGGCTTTCCCGTTGCCGTCAGAATCCCATTCCGTAGAAATGTAATATTCTATACGATCTGCTGATTTTGGATCAACAAGTTTTGCGGCATCCTTAGGTACAGGTAAATCAATCGTAAACGGAACCGATTTCTGCTCATATTCTTTCTCTGCAATTAAGGTAGCTGCTGCATCTGCTAAAAGCGGATCGTGACCAAATAAACTTACCTTAAGCTTAGGATTTTTAATCGTAAAATTATCGGTTCCTGTAAATTCAATTTTTAAAATATCTTGTTTATCAGCTGTATTTGAATTTTCAGTTTTCGCCTCCGTATTCTCAGAAAGCGTTTTCTTTTCATTCGCATTACAACTTAATACGGTTACCGATAATGCTCCTGCAGCCATTAATAATGAAAGATTTTTTCTCATTTGTCTCTTTATTTTTTTGTTATTATTACCTGAACTTCCTTACAAATTGTATGCCTTAAAAAGATCGCTGTAAATTCATAGATTGTTTTCAATAAGGAAATCAATTTTGAAGGTCTTATAAAATTAACCAAAAGAATTTATCTTTTAAAATAAAAACTGTTTCACACCTTGTGTATGAAACAGTTGACTTCTATATTTTATTTTAGTATTTTCAAATAGACCTTTTGTAGTTCTCCATTTAATTTCACATTAGGAAATTCCTTATCATGGTCTATATAAATATCTCTTTTTTCACCCGCTTTACCATTTCCGTCAGAATCCCATTCTATAGAAACATAATATTTCATACGGTCTGCAGTTTTTGGATCAATACGGCTTGCTGCATCTTTAGGAATAGGCATATCAATCGTAAAAGGAACTGAGGTTTGCACATACTCTTTTTCTGTAATTAAGGTAGCCGGTGCATCTGCTAAAAGCGGATCATGAGCATATAAACTGACCTTTAATTTTGGATTTTTAATGGTAAAATTATCCGTACCTGTAAATTCTAATTTTAGATTTTCCTGATTCTCAGATGGATTTGGCTTTTCAGATTTTGCCTCAGTATTCTCAGAAAGCGGTTTCTTACCGTCCTTATCACAACTGAATACAGTTACCGATAATACTCCTGCAGCCACTAGTAATGTAAGATTTTTTCTCATTTGTATTTTATTTTTTGTTAATATCATTTTACAGCAATTCATAACAAATTTAATGCCTTTAAAAATAATTTTTATTTTTTAGTACATAAAACATTACAATAAACTAATAATCACTACCTAAAACCTTAAAAAATTGATTTAATTCAACACTATCTATTGTTTTTATGTAAAATCATTAATTTCACTTTGCACTTTTTTAGTTAAAGATTTAAATACCAAATCATAAGAATGATCAATTAATTTAAAAATCAAATCTCTTTTTAATCCATCTATAGAAACCGAATTCCAATGTGTTTTGTTCATATGGAAGGCTCCTGTGATTTGTGGATGTTGCTCACGAAGCTCTGCACTCCATTCCGGATCTGTTTTTACATTGATTCCTAATGGCTGTCTTTCTAAGCCCATTAATAAAAATATTTTCGTCCCGACCTTCATTACAAGCGTTTCATTATCAAAAGGAAAAGTTTCTGTAACTCCTTTTTTCGCAAGACAATAATCTAAAATTTCGTTGGCATCCATTTGTTTATATGTAATGAGTAATTGGTAATAATTTTATATACGCTTCGACTCCGTTCCGCATGACATTGTTAAAACTAAGCAGCTTTACCTTATCATACTTCTGAATCGAAACACGGGTTTATTATTTAAATTAAATAGTAAATTTTAATTCAAATTTAGTAAATTTAAGAAAGGAAAACGAAAGTTATCCATCGTAACGAATTACATTTATTATGAAAGCTTTAGTAATCGGCGCAACAGGTGCTACAGGAAAGGATTTGGTGAGTCAATTACTTAATGATGAAAATTTCAAGGAAGTAGATATTTTTGTAAGAAAACCTATTGATCTGCAACATGACAAACTCAATGTTCATGTTGTTAATTTTGACAAACCCGAGGAATGGAAAGATTCTGTAAAGGGAGATGTTGCCTTTTCGTGCTTAGGAACCACTTTAAAAGCGGCAGGAAGTAAAGAAGCACAACGAAAAGTTGATTTTGTTTATCAGTACGAATTTGCCAAAGCTGCTAAAGAAAATGGGGTTGATGATTATATTTTAGTGTCTGCGTACGGAGCCAATCCTCAATCAAAAATTTTCTATTCTAAAATGAAAGGTGAATTGGAAGAAGCTGTAAAACAATTACATTTCAATAAAATCACCATTTTTAAACCCGGAATGTTGGAAAGAAAAAATTCCGAAAGAACCGGAGAAGTTTTAGGAAGCAGAATTATAAAATTTGCGAATAAGTTCGGGTTGTTGGAAAGTCAGAAACCACTTCCCACAGATATTTTAGCCAAAGCAATGATTAATTCTTCTAAAATAAAGAGTAATGGTTATTCGAGTATTAAACTGGGGAATATATTTTGTTTTGCAGAGAAAAGTAATGCCTGATTTTAATGTGAAAAGTGAATAAAATCAATTTTGAATTTTACTCTATTTAATTACTGCCTTTTTATGATATAAAAGCTTCGACTCCGCTCAGCTTAACATTTCTAATACTAATCGTATGATTTGAATGCACTCAGCTGAGCAGAGTCGAAGGATATATTGTATTAAATTTAGGAGAACTCTTCTTTTAATTTCTTAGAAATTTCTTCGGCAATAGGCTTATCTTTTATTTTTTCATAAATCTGTTTAGCTTTTTTCATTAGTTTTTCATCATTCTTACTTTTCCCAACTTTTATTTGAGATAAAGCATAAAGCGCTAAATAATTATCATCTTTTTTATAGGCAGAATGTACGTCTTCAAGATAAGGTAAAGCCTCGTCATAGCTACCTTTCAGGGTGTACAACATTCCATACATATACTTTCCGTCAGCTTTCATTCCACCCGTATATTTATATAGACTTTCTGCTTCCTTAAGGTTTTCTATCCCTTTATCATAATCAGCTAGCATGATAGATGTATTGGCAATCCCATAATATCCTTCAGGATTTGTTGGGAAATATTTCACCATTTCTTCATATTTTTTTCTGGCTTCATCAGCTTTTCCAAATCTCATGAATTCAATTGCAAGATTCTGTTTAAATATCGGAGCCTTATTTTGTGCTAAGCTATCGGCAACATAATAATAAGCAATAGCATCCTCATGCTTGTTTTGTAATCTTAAAAGATATCCTGCCAGGAAAAAAGCATCACAATATTTGGGATCTTTATCTGCAGTCAAAACAAGAATATTACTTGCTTTTTCGTAAAATTCAGGATATTGAAGTGCTCTTATACCTATCTCAAAATTCTTTTTTGATTCTGATTTTTCAGGGGTACAATAATTTGTTTTTCCAAAAAAATAGCCGTCTTGCGAAAACCCTTTAATAGAAAAGATTAAAATAAAAATGATTAGTAGTTTTTTCATATTCAAAAATAAAAAAAGTGGATGAAAAACACCCACTCTGCAAAAAATATATTTTTGTTATTTTACTGCAAATACTTCGTAATCGCTTTGTCTGTGGGTTTTGTTGTACTGATAAATGTATCGATCAACTTACCGTTTTCATCAATTAAAAACTTTGTGAAGTTCCAAAGGATGGTGGTATTTTTCACACCGTTTAAGTCTTTTTCTGTTAGATACTGAAAAATAGGTGCTGTATCTTTTCCTTTTACAGAAACTTTTGCGGCTAATGGAAATGTTACGCCATAGTTTTTTTGACAGAATGCTCCAATTTCAGTGTTTGTTCCCGGTTCTTGTCCGCCAAAATTATTGGCAGGAAAACCTACAATCACCAATTTGTCTTTATACTGTTCGTATACCTTCTCAAGATCAGCGTATTGTGGGGTAAATCCACATTCAGAAGCTGTGTTCACGATAAGGATTTTCTTTCCTTTAAAGTCGGCAAAATTAATTTCTTTCCCTTCTTCTAAGGCATTAACTTTGAAATCGTATATTGTCTTTCCCATAAGTTCTTTGGTTTTAGCTTTAGACGTTTCACCTTTCTTCTGCGCGCAACTATTAAAAAAAGTTACAAAAGAAAGCAGTAATAAAAAAAACTTTTTCATTCTTATCTATTTTAGTTAGCAGTTTTGCTGCTGTTGTTTTTAGTCCTTAAAATTTAAAAATATTGGCAGGAAACACTTTATTGATATCAATTTTATTGATGAGCATTACGTAATCTCCGTCTTTTTTAGCACTTGAAGATTCTATTCTGAAAGGCATTAGCAGGCTTCCCACTTTCTTATAATCAAAATAGCTTATTGTTTCTTCTTTCTTTATTTCTTTCAAAAGCATATAGGTCTGGGTATCGAAATAGTAAAAATTCTTATTTACATTTTTCGTCAGCTCTACTTTATGACAATAGATATCTCCTACTTTTTCCTTACCTAAGTATTTAGCCTCAAAACCTTTGTTCTCCCAATCTATAAAATCGTTATCAAAACTTTCAGGAATATAGCTTGTGTATTCCTGCACTTTATTGGTAGCATAGTTCATCGCATACCCTTTAGTTCCGTCATATCCTTCTATAGCTGTATCTTTATTATTAATTGTAAGGACAGTTTTCGTAAGATTTGGGCGCTGTTGATAGATTTTGATAGGATATTCATCTTTAACTCCTAAGATTACTTTTCCCTGAAGTAATACTGAATTTAACAGTTTCCAATTTGTTAATCCTCCGGATAATTCGATGTTTTTATCTATGATTTCCTTTGCCGTCTGCGCAAAAGAGAGTTGCGAATAAATCAGGACGAAAACTAAAAGTAATTTCTTCATTAATTCAATTTATAAATTCAAATATAAGGCTTTGTAATGACTTCTTCTATTAATAATATGCTAAATGGATTGGGTGTATGGTAATTTTTTTTGTGTTGGTAGCCGAGGTTCTGTACCAACTCTTACTGTGGAGGAATCGTTATTGTTCCAGCTAGTGTATTGGTTATTATGTTTTAACAATTAAAATACACACATAACAGTTTGTCATTCTGGAAGAATCTCAACAATGATATTCATCAAAACCTTCAAAAAAGGTTCTGTATTTAAGTAAAACATAATCCTATGTGAAAAAACTCAACGTTTCTTCTATCATTTAGACACAAGGAAAAATTTATATAAATGTTTAGATTCCACACTCCACTTCGTTCCGCTCTGAATGACACAATTAAGAATCCTCTTAAATCAGCTTTCTTGCTTTTTCAAGATCTTCAGGCGTGTCAATTCCTACGCCTACGAAATTGGTTTCTATCATTTTAATCTTCATTCCATATTCTAAATAACGGATGCATTCGATCTTTTCTGAGATTTCCAATGGTTTCATCTCCAGTTTTGAAAACTGAAGTAAGGCATGTTTTCTGAAAGCATACACACCGATATGTTTAAAGTAGCTGATGTCATACGAAATTTCTCTGTGAAAAGGAATCACTGAACGACTGAAATACAGGGCAAAACCACTATTATCTGTAATTACTTTTACATTATTAGGATTCTCAACTTCTTCTTTTTCAGTGAGCTTTATTTTTAATGAGGCCAAAGAAATTTCCTGATTAACATCTTCTTTGAAGACTTCAATTAATTGTCTTAAAGGTTCCAACTTAAGAAAAGGCTCGTCTCCCTGAACATTGATAACAATATCACAATCAATACTTTGAACTGCTTCTGCAATACGATCGCTCCCTGTTTCATGTTGTCCGGTCATGACTGCTTTTCCTCCGTTATTTTCTATTTCAGTAAAAATAATTTCAGAATCTGTAGCCACAAAAACTTCATCAAAAAGACCTGTATCTACCACATTTTGATAGGTTGTAGTGATGACGGTTTTTTCGCCTAACATCTGCATTAATTTTCCTGGGAAGCGGCTTGCTTCATAACGAGCGGGAATAACAGCGATGATTTTCATTGAATAATTCTAATTTTTATAATTTTATTTAAATATAAGCCTTTCTTATTAAAAAGATAGCTTTACTCCTATCGTATTGTATTCTGAAATTCTAGAAGCTGTAACATTTAGTTTATATTTTACATGTCCGGCGCTAAACCCAGAAACAGAATATCTGTTTTTGGAAATTGTTTTTCCTATAAAATATCCCATTAACAAAGCTAAAGGATAGTCTGATGCCCAATGAACCTGACTTTGCATCATTTGAAAACACAACGCTCCTGCCAACGTATATCCGACAGGTTTTATCCAGACTGAATCAGGATAATTATCTGCAATTACCGTTAAAGCAGACACAAATGTTGTTAAATGTCCCGACGGCATGGCGTCATAATGTGGTGTATTCTTTTGAAATGCCGAAAAGCTAGGAAAAGGATTCCAATCTCCTCCGGGATTACCATTTTCTGCTGCAATGAAAGGACTTTCTCTTCCTGTAATCCTTTTAATGGTTTGTGAAAATACGCCTGATAGTATTAAACTCTCCATCAAACCACTGGCTGTCGCCTGGGCTCTGTAATCATTTTTGAGTAAACCATAGGTCGCAAAACCCACCCCTAATAGTACAACGGTAGATCCGTTTCCCAGTAGGTAAAGTCCGGCCCCGATATCTTTTGGAACTTTCACAATTCCAGCTACTTTGTTGTAGTTGTTATCGGCACTCATTCCCCATTTTTCTGCAACTTCCCTAGAATTATCTATTAATTTTTGATCAAAAGGTATCAAAATCAAAGTACTGGCCACGGCACCTCCCAAATAATAGGCATGGTCCTTTGCTACAAAATCTTTATTCGTATCGATAAAATCCTTTGGAGCCTTTGTAATAAATTCAAGAAGTTTGGGCTTGGGATACGTTCTAACAGAACCATCTTTCAAGGTATAGCTTTGAGACTGTGTTCCTTTCTCAATTTTATCAACAGCTATACTATCATTTTTTTGAGACCATACCAATACCGAGATCGGTAGTAGTAACCATCTAATTTTATTCATCATTTTATGTGTTTAATAACCGCAATTAACTGCAAGCTTATTTGATTTAGAAAGTACGGATAAATACAAAATCAAAATAATTTCATAGTCCTTCCTTTATATTCATAAGCAAACCAATTAATTGCGGATGTTTTTTTTATGCAAGCTTGTTTAGAGCATTCTCTAATTTAGGCATCATCAATTCAATTTCGCTAGTAGCCAATCCTCCTACAGAAGCACGGAACCAAGGCTCAGATTTTGCTTCTCCAAAAGCAGAGAATGGAACTAATGCTACCCCCGCATCGTTAATTAAATAGAATACTAAATCAGAAGAATTTTCAATAACAGAACCGTCCGGTTTTGTTTTTCCGATATAATCTAATTTGATCGTAAGGTACAATGCACCCATTGGCTCAATACTTTCAACAGCTAATCCTTTTCCTTTTAGATCTTGAATTCCCTGGTGAAGAACTTTCAAGCTCGCTTCCAATTTTCCTTTGAAATCGTCTACAAAAGTGTTTACATCTTCTGGGTTTTCAAAGTATTTTGCTGTTGCTTCCTGTTCCGGTTTTGGTGCCCAAGCTCCAACGTGTGTTAAAAGAGCTTTCATTTTATCAATGATAAGAGCAGGTCCGAATCCCCAACCTACACGTACTCCCGTTGCTGCTAAGCACTTAGAAATACCGTCAATATAAATTGTGTATTCTCTCATTTCTGGGAAAAGAGACACAGGGTCTACATGTTTTGCTCCAAAAGTAAGGTTAGAATAAATTTGGTCATACATTAAGTACAACGGCTTTTCATCTTCACCTCTTTTTTTGTTTTCAGCAATTACTAACTCGCAGATTTCTGAAAGTTGCGCCTCTGTAAACATAGTTCCTGTTGGATTCAATGGTGAACAAAGTGCCAATAAAACAGCTCCATCCAGGTGTGGTCTTAAATCATCTGCGGTAGGAAGAAAATTATTTTCCTGTGTTGTTTTAACTTCTACAGCATCTGCTGATGTAAGATAAGCATAGTGATTATTATTCCAAGATGGTGTAGGGTAAATTACTTTGTCCCCTTCGTCAACGATTGTTTTATAAACCGCATAGATCAAAGGTCTTGACCCTGCCGTGATTAAAATATCATTCGCATTATAATCAAGATTCCATCTTGTTTTTAAGTCTTTAGATACTTCATTTCTTAAAGATAAAAGTCCATTTGCAGGAGGATAATTTGTCAGATTGTTCTGATATGCTTTCTGAATTTCTTCCTTCAACTTTGCCGGTATCGGGTAGATATTAGAATTCAGGTCACCAATGGTAAGATTGGCTATCTCCGCTCCTTTTGCCTTTAAATCATTTACTTCATTACCAATTTTTACAATTTCAGAACCAATCAGGTTGGCTGCTAATTTTGATACTTTCACTTTATTTTTATTTAATTTATTGTAATATATCAATTTAACAATGTAACAGTCTAACAATAATTGGTATATCATTACACTGCTACATTGGTACATGTAACTTTACGTTAACTGTAAGTCGTTTTTTACTTGATTAATTTTCTCATCCAATGATTTCAGTTTATCTCTGAAATCTGCTTCAGAAGTGATGCTGTCTTTTACTGAAATATAGAATTTAATCTTTGGCTCTGTACCTGAAGGTCTTACGCAAACTTTAGTTCCATCTTGTGTATAATAGATCAATACGTTAGATTTTGGAATATCGTTCATCACTAATCTTTCATTTTTAGAAACGACAAAGTTGGTCTGCTCTTTAAAATCTTTTACTTCTTCAACCAGAGAACCCGCCAACTCTTTTGGTGGATTTTCACGGAAGTTCTTCATCATATTCTGAATTTCTTCTGCTCCATCTCTTCCTTTTCTTACCAGATTTACCAATCCTTCATAATACATTCCTGTTTCCTGATAAATTTCGATCATGTATTGGTACATCGTTCTGCCATTAGCTTTACACCAAGCAGCGATTTCACAAGCCACAAGAATACTTCCACAAGAATCTTTATCTCTAACGAAATCTCCGGTCATAAAGCCAAAACTTTCTTCCCCGCCACAAATGAATTTTTCTTTTCCTTCTGCCTCACGGATCATTTTTCCGATCCATTTAAATCCTGTAAGTCCAGCTTTACACTGCACCCCGAATTTCTGAGCAATATCAAAGAAAATATCTGAAGTTACAATCGTAGAACCAATAAATTCAGAACCTGTGATTTTATCAAGCTTTCTCCATTCATTTAAAATATAGTACGTAAGAATCGTATTGGTTTGATTCCCATTCAATAACTGCATTTCACCATCAAGATTTCTTACCGCAATTCCTAATCTGTCACCATCCGGATCTGTTCCGATCACGATGTCAGCATTTGTAATTTTGGCTAAATCCATTGCCATTTCCAATGCAGCAGGCTCTTCAGGATTTGGAGATTCTACTGTGGTGAAATTTCCACTAGGAATCATCTGTTCCTTAACAAGATCTATTTTTTTAAATCCAGCCTTTTTCAACGCTTGAGGAACCGTTGTATAGGTTGTACCGTGGATGGAAGTGAAAACAATATTTAAATTTTCTTTTCCAACGTTTTGATACGTAGAGTTTTCAATACAAGCATCGATATAAACCTCATCTTGTTCTGCGCCAATCCATTCGATCAAATCATCGTTTCCATCAAATTTAATCTCATCAAATTTCACAGAATATACTTCATTAATGATTGCTTCATCGTGTGGCGGAACAATCTGCGCTCCGTCATTCCAATATACTTTGTACCCGTTATATTCCGGTGGATTATGAGAAGCCGTTAATACAATTCCTCCATTACATTTTTTATCACGAACGGTGAAAGATAATTCAGGAGTCGGTCTGTGATCTTTGAAAAGCAATACTTTAATTCCGTTTGCCGTTAAAACATCTGCAACCAATTTTCCAAATTCCTTAGAATTGTGACGCACATCATACGCGATGGCCACCTTTATTTCTTCGTTTGGAAATTGTGTTAGCATATAATTTGCCAACCCTTGTGTAGCCTGACCTAACGTGTATTTATTTAAACGATTGGTTCCTACGCCCATAATTCCACGCATACCTCCTGTTCCGAATTCCAATTCTCTGTAAAAAGAATCTTCTAAGTCTGGAGAATTGCTCTCAATTAATGACTGTACAGCCTCTCTTGTTTCTTTATCAAATGTATCGCTTAGCCAAAGCTCTGCTTTTTCTAATGTTGTCATATGTGTATTTCGTTCTTTTATAGTTTGTAAAATTTGATTTTGAACTGTCATTTCGAGGAACGAGAAATCTATTTAATTATTACTAAACAGAGATTCTTCACTTCGCTTTCGCTCTGTTCTGAATGACAACCCGAATAAGTATCTTATACTTAATCCAGCTTTTTATTTTCTACTTTCGTGGTTTTATCTATTTTAAATGCTCTGATTGGATTATTATAATAAACAAATTTTGCAGTATTCTGAATATTCCCCTTCAATGAGTCTTTTACATTTACCTCTGCATAGTTTCCGTTTTTAGAGTCTATTTTCAGATTCGTAATTTTCCAGTAAGGAGCAATTAAACTCGCGGTATCAGAAATTTTTATTACTGCATCTTTTGTTAGTCCAAGAAAATTTGCCCGGCTCCTGTTCTGCATTTCTACTTCTGCCCTTCTCGTGTTGACTGAACCCATAAAAGTAGCGTTATTTTTTAAGTTCAATCTAAAGTTATCGGTCTTAATTTCACTTGAAATATTCATTTCTACAGAGTCTGAAATAGAAACTTTCTCCAGATTATATTTTGAATAAATGGTAACATTATAAAAATCTACCCCTTTTGTCCCTCTGCTTTCTTTGATAGAGAGTGTTTTATCTTTTACATCTACATTCAGGTTTCCGGCAACATTTGGATACGTCTCAATTTCTACGAAATTCTTTGGTCCTCTTGCATAAAATACCCGAAATTTCCCCTCCAGATCAAGATTTACAAATTCTGAAACATCGACTTCTTTTTTCTCAATATTTCCTTTTGGCGAAATTTTCCCACAAGAAACTACCACAATGAGCATCAATGTGAACAATACTTTTTTCATTCTTATTTTAAATATTCTATATACAACTGTTGTAATACCATTTCATCTTATTGAAAACTCATGAAGTTTTTAACACCTCTACGGAGCTTAAAATAATTTTACCGAACAAAAATAGTATTTAAATTTCTAAAAGGCTTACTCTTCCTACCATAAAATACCTGACAAATTTCAACTTTATTCTTAAAATCTGTTATTTTATCCATTTGAATCGGAGTATGGCATTTCGAGGAATGAGAAATCTATTTAATTAGTATTAAAAAAGAGTCTTCACTCCGCTTAGCTTTGTTCAGAATGACAAGCTTGCTGTTTTCTTTTGCTGATCTAAAAGCCTTTGTAAACCTTACTTTCAAAAATTATTTATGTTCCATTTTTTCACTTTTGAATTTGAGTTAAGGTTTAATTAAATTGAGATTCCAACAGATTTGTTTTTGCTCTGCAGAATATTTAGCTATCAGAAAAGAAAAAGCGCTTACAACGATATTTTAAAATCCGTTATAAGCGCTTACATATTCTCTGAAAAAATGAAACCTATCGAAATAGATCACTTTTTTCAGTGCCTTCTGTAGTCAGATGGTCTTTTTTATTATTTTCTAAGTTTCCACAAGACAGCGATCAGCTTATCTACATCCTCACAAGTATTATAAAAAGCAAGTGACGGACGAACTGTAGTTTCTACTCCCATTCTTCTGAGAATCGGCTGGGCACAATGATGTCCTGTCCTTACTGCAATTCCTTCCTGATTTAATGCTTTTCCTACCTCATCGTTAGAAAATCCTTTCAGCGTAAAGGATAAAACACTGGCTTTATCTGCCGCTGTTCCTATTATTCTAAGTCCGGGAATCTGTTTGATATAATAAGTAGCGTATTCCAATAATGAATGTTCATATTTTCCGATGACATCCATTCCGATTGCGGAAACATAATCAATAGCTGCTCCTAGTCCTACCGCATCAGCAATATTCCCTGTTCCTGCTTCAAAACGATTGGGAGCTTGATGGTATTGTATCTCTTCAAAAGTTACATCCTGAATCATATTTCCTCCTCCCTGCCAAGGCTCTGTTTCGTTAAGAATATGTTCTTTTCCATATAAAACCCCGATTCCTGTGGGTCCGAAAACTTTATGTCCGGAGAAAATAAACCAATCAGCATCCAGTGACTGTACATTAACCGCCATATGGGAAACAGATTGCGCTCCGTCTACCAATACTTTGGCTCCTGCTGCATGTGCCATAGCGACGATCTGATGAGCAGGGGTTACTGTTCCTAACGCATTTGAAACCTGCGTAAAGGCTACTAATTTAGTTTTATCAGACAAAAGCTTTGCAAATTCTTCAAGAATAATCTGTCCATCATCATCTACAGGAATTACTTTCAAAATCAAGCCCTTTTTATCTGCCAATCTTTTCCAGGGAACAATATTCGCATGGTGTTCCAGATTACTGACCACTATTTCATCTCCAGATTTCAGATTTTGATTTCCCCAACTCTGAGCTACAAGGTTGATGGCTTCCGTAGCTCCTCTTACAAAGATGATTTCATTCACTGAACGGGCTCCTATAAAATATCTTACTTTCTCCCTTGCCGCTTCATAAGCATCTGTGGCTCTTGCAGCCAACTCATGAGCTGCTCTGTGAATATTTGAGTTTTCATATTCATAAAACCTTGTAATTCTTTCAATAACCTTTCTGGGCTTTTGTGTCGTTGCAGCATTATCCAACCATATCAGAGGCTTTCCGTTTATTTTTTCTTGAAGAATCGGAAAATCTTTTTTTATCGCATAAGCATCAAGTACTTGAAGACCAGAAGATGTTTTAAGTTGAGAAATGTTTCCTGAAGATAGGCCATAATCATTCTTTATTTTATCTTCCAAAAAATAAAATGAGGGAATATTCTCTGTTTTACTGAAAGGTTCATAAACCGATTTTTGTCTTTGATAATCAAAATTATCCGATTTTAATATTTCCGGAAGTTCTATTAAAAAAGAATCGTATTCAAAAAATCCTGTGGACTTCTTATTTCTAAGATCAGAATTATCTAAATTATTATCACTAAAGCTTGTTTCAGGATCATTTATATTAAAATGTTCTCCCTGCCCAATATATGAAGGAGTCACTCCACTTCCTGCCACTGAAACCGGAACCCTTCCTCCATTGGAACTATGATGCAAACTTGAAATGTCAGCTTTCTCATTATTTAAGTGCTTTACATTTAATGAATCAAGACTGCTCACAGATGGAGAAGCTCCAAAACCTCCTGCCGGATAAAGGGGGAAATTTCCTGTTAATTCTGGGTAAAAATCTTGAGGCTTATTAAGGTTATTCAAAATATTTTCTGCGATCGCTTTTGCTCTGGGATGTTCTTCAGGGTTCAGTGCTATTTCTTTGGGGGCTTCATTAGGTAAAGCTTTGAATAGAGAATTCGCCAGCTCTTGAATTTCATTAATATCTGGTAATGAATTAGTATTTGTATTCATAGTAGCTATTTATGTCTACATTGTCTAAAACAGCAATAGCATCATCTACCAATACTGCTAAAGAACAATATAATGAAACAAGATAAGAAGCAATCGCACGGTCATTAATCCCTGTAAATCTTACAGATAATCCGGGAGTTTGCTCTCCTTGTAATCCCGGCTGGAATAATCCTACTACTCCCTGCTTACTTTCCCCAGTTCTCAGCAAAATAATCTTGGTTTTACCTTTTACGATAGGGAATTTATCTGATGGAATTAATGGAATTCCTCTCCATGTAATAAACTGAGAGCCAAATAAAGAAACTGTTGGAGGGGGAACTCCTCTTCTCGTACATTCTCTGCCAAAAGCTGCAATAGCCAAAGGGTGAAGTAAAAAGAATCCCGGCTCTTTCCATACTTTGGTGATTAATGCATCCAAATCATCAGGTGTCGGGCCTCCTCCGTTACGGGTTTTTATAATTTGTGAGTCTGCTACACTATGTAAAAGTCCGTAATGTTTATTGTTGATCAGCTCACTTTCCTGTCTTTCTTTGATCGTTTCAATTGCCAATCTCAACTGCTCCGATATCTGATTATAAGGTTTGCTATAAAGATCCGATACTCTGGTATGAACATCCACAATAGTTTGTACTGCCGCTAAGTTGTATTCCCTTGGGTTTTCAATATAATCCACAAAAGTTCTCGGTAATACTTTTTCATCTCTTGCAGAACAGTCTACTTCAATGTGTGAAGCATTTTTCACTTTATTTAAACGAAAAACACCCGATTCTACCGGAACCCAATTGAGTAATTGGGTAAGCCATCTGGGAGTGATCGTTTCCATCTGGGGAACGGTTCTTGTTGCAATTGCAAGATGTCTTGCTGCTACATCTCCTAATGCAGTCTGGACATAATTTTTTTCTTCTGCCATAATTGTATTTTTTATTTTTCTATCACTAAAATATACATTTTAAAATAGTCTACAAAAAAAACAGGCAATTAGATAAAAATCAACAACAAAACAGATGTTAATATTAATAATTACATATAATTAATATATAAAAATAAAACTATTCATAATTACTATTCACTAAATAATATTAAATCAATAGTCAAACAGTCAAAAAAAAATATTTTTTTCAAGCTTCTCGCAATGGTTATAAAAAAAGTTGTGTCTTTTCAATTTTAAATCAAAGATTCCTCAACCCTTATTAAAAATACACATGATAATCCTGAACTTGTACCCATGTTGTATTATTCATACTACCCTCCCCAGATCTTCACAATTTTAACCTTTTCCAATTCTATCTTTTCGCCCTTACATTCTCCATAAACTTTAATTTCATTATACATAAACGTGGGTACCAATACAATGTCTATTGGTTCATCGGGGTATTTGGCTTTGAAACCTTCAAAGACTTTCATTAATTCTTTATCATTGAAGATCATCTTTGTATTGTATTTCGTAAAGGAAATACTCGCATCATAAGGAAGTGCTGCCAGTCTGTATTCATTCTTTTCTAAATCCTGAGGATAATAGATCGTGACTTCACCGTTAAAGTAGCGTACAGATTCAAACGTAATTTTATCTTTCTCATCATAAGGATAAATTTTAAAACGGTACTTATATTTCGTTCGGTATGTATCCCATAAACCAAAGGGAATCCCATTTTTACTGATTTCTCTTCTCACGCTATCTTTAACAGCTACTTCATAAAAGGTATCAAAGAATTGATCTTGAGTTTCATCAGGATCAGGATGGGGTCTAAATTGATCTTTATCCACAAAAACTTCTTTTGCTTGAAGTTTGCAAATCTCTACCCTATGATGACCTGCTGATAACCAGACAACAATAACGCCTCCCGGGGCTGCGCCCACTGTAAAGGTATCATATGTACTATGCTTCACAGCATTATAAATACTTTCTTTGTTAGGAACATCTACTACAGAAAATCCTTTTCGGAATTCTTCCAATATTTTACCTGATGGCAAATCGGCATCTACCGTATAAAATTTCTTTTCGGCATATGCAACATAAGTAAGATTGAGATGAGTAGGGATTTTATTTCCTCCCTGTCCGGCTTCAGATCCATCATATTCCCAGCTTCCTGTGGTAGCACCAGCTTTAGGCATTCCACAAATTACTTGCTTGTTTTTATCCAGTAGCCAACCTTCATGCACCTCTATAGGATATTCTTTGGGTGCGGTTATCGTAACTGCATAAGAAAATTCAGTTTTTTCCATCACATTTGTTATTTTTTTCTGCTTTTCGCAGCTCTGCAGTATGATCAAAAATACATACCCCAGCATTATTTTTAGATTAGTGTACATCTCGTTTTCTTTTTCCGTGAACCATATTAGGCTTATTTTTACCTGTAGCAAAAGTTCCTATGCTTTCTTTGGGTGAAGCATACGTAGAATTCCAATGAAGATAGTGGTATCGTAATTTCTTTAACTCAGTATTTTTCTGTTCTGCTGCTGCGTCCATTTTTGCCTGTCCTTCCTTTTGCCTTCTCTCCCATTCTGCTTTATATTGGTTAGCGTGTGGGCTTCCTGTTTCATACACGATTGCCTGCTCCTTGTATACCTCAGCTTCTATAAATTTCATAGATTCCCCTCCTTTAAAACTATAATTCCAAAGAGTTTTCTTTATATTCTCTAAAAATATAGTGTTAGATTTTGAAAAATCCTTAAACCCTTTCAATGCATCTTGGTTAATTGGTACTTCTTTTATTCTGCAAAACTCAGCCATAATATGAAGCGGAATAAAGCTGTATTGGTTGCTTACATATTTTTTATTTCCTTCTAATCGGTAATAATTTCCAAATGCCCCTGCCATTATAATCCCTGAAGTATAAAAATCGACTTTCATTTCTTCCTTTCTAAACCAGCCCTGTGAAACAATTTTTTCTTTTAGCTTTTCAAGAGGTCCTTTGCTTTTATCCACCTCAATCCGATAAGGGTGGTTCCCGTCTCCTTCCACATAGGCACCCCCCACATCACAGTGCACCCCGGGATACGTGAGTTCAATGCCTCCTTTTTTACCACTTTCAGGGGAAACTTTTGCCACTGATGAAATATCCACCAGATCAAAATTATACCGATGTTCGTCTGCCGCTACCATATGCACCACATAATTGGCTTTATTTACATCATTTAACCCTAAATCTTTAGCATCATTCTTTTGTCTTAATCCATGATGTGGAACCGTATCATAAATACCTACAAAGCGAATGTCTATCTTGGTTTGCTCTCCCAATAAACCGGCCTCTTTTAAAAGCTGTCCCAAATATCCATAGGAAGGCATTGTTTTATGGGCATAAGATTCAGACAAAGCATATCCGAATTGGTCTTCAACTTTCGTTCGTGCAGTCTTTACCAATTCACTTGTTACAGAGGTTGTTTTAGATGGATACGCAGGATACTTCACTACATGTACAAAATGTCTTGCCGCTGCGGCTCCACGGCTAAACCCAAAGACATCAAAAGTAATCGTGCTTACATAAACATTATTTTTTCCGAAAGTATTTTCTTTAATTTTTTTGATAACATCTTTTATACTTTTACGAACCTTATCCTTAATTCCCGCACTTCCCATTCCAAAGGCCGGACCTTCTGCAGCATCATCTTTTTTGTAATCACTTTCTTCGAGTATTCCACCCTGCTTTTCTGGAGCTGAATTGGTTCCTACTCCTTCCGTATAGATTTTGAAAATAGTAATTAGATCTGCTTTATAATTTTTAAACAAAATAGCCGGATTCGACAGATCGTTTTCATAGCTGCTGTCGCGGTATTTTTCATCTCCTCTGCTTTTATATATTTCCAGGGACTTATTTTTGTCGAATACCAATCCGGTGGCATTGGGAGGATTCTTACCGTCTGCTTTCTGTTTAATTTCGGTATTGTACATATTGTTCAGCGTGCCGTCAATAAAGATTCCGAAGGTGAAATCCAAACCAATTTTTGCATCTTTCGCTATAGACTCCGGTTTTCCTACCAATACAGGGTTATTTCCTACATAGGGTTTTACCATTTGTAACAGCTGATTTTTTAATCTAAGCTGTATTTTATCTTTTACCTGATCTATGGTATTGCTGTAGAGGATTCTTGCATAAAATTCATGTTCATCTTCGTTCACATAATCCATTTTATTGAGTGTTTTCTGATACACCTGTATGTTATTGAAGGTAATACGGGCATAGCCTTTTCGGTCTACCAAAGCATCATAGGTTCCCATATTCCTTGAGGTATCTTCATCATGGCCATCCGCGTATTCATCTTCATAAATGATCACTTTTATCTTGTCGTGCATCGGAATATTTCTCGTCCGAATCACTAATTTTACAGTATCTAAATAGGCTACTGCCCTGTTAACAATCTTCTCATTATTGATATCCAGCCAGTATACTTCTAAGATCATCGGCTTGGCAGGCTGAATAAACAGCTCTATAAAATAATCGTAATCTTTACCATATAGATCTACTACTGCTATTAGTTTCAGTATTTTCCCTGCCAATGTAGGGGTAAAAGTGAAGATTCCCGTGGTATTGGAGGCCAATTCTTTACCATTATCTGTGATCTTCCATTGCTTTACTTTGGGTTTTCCCGTAGCGCCCATTATGGTATAAGTATAGCTTTCATTGGCTAATGGGTGTTTTTCTCCATGAATTATCATAATTAATAAATTTTGTGTTTGTGTTTTTTGTTCACGTAAATAATATTATTTTTCGTTCATTGTCTGTAAAGAATCCATCAGTTTAACTGAATAATTTTCAAATTTTAAATTATTAAAACCATATCGCTTTTGATATTGCTTACCCCCCAAGATTCAATATTAATACTATCCACATATAATCTTTTTGATTGATATGAAACCTTAACCTTTGAAAATATCTTTGAAGAATTCCCTTTTTCTACAGAAATAGTAAAACCGTTTTTATTGGGTACTAATTCTTGAAATATATCCGGACTATCTGCATATAAAGCGTTTTTAAAAATAGCAGTATGATCATCTATACTATTATAGATTAAAAGTAAATTGCCATAAGATTCTTCAGGAAAACAATTGCCGTAAGAACTTGTATCCATATAAAAAGGTTTAGCAATTGTCATACTGTCTTTCTTATTGAAAGGCAATCCCTTTTCCACAATATAAAATCTTGAAATAAAGAGATTGTATTTTTTAACAAAGCCTATCATATCCTTTTTACAATTTTCTTCTTTAGCAGCATATCCCGAAGGAGCAAAAATTGTATCTCCTTTTCCTGGGACATCATCTGGTTGAATTTTATTACTCTTCTTACAAGAATAAAATAAAACACATAGAATCAAGCAAACAGACACATTTTTCATATCTAATTATTTCATTTCCTGATAAATTTTCATCAATTCATTCTTACTCAACTCTATTTTTGATGATACTGAATGTGTACTTTTAGAGATTAGTTTTTCATAATCAGTTTCCTTGTTTAAGCCCACTTGCAAAAATGTTCCTGTTTCAGAATACTTATTTTGTACTAAATCCATTGTTATTTTTTTATCATCCGAAAATCTTTCATCTATCTGCCGATATATCTTATAGGACAAAATATTTTTTGTAGCATTTATCAATGTCTTTGTATATCGTATTTCATCTTTTGCCTTTTGCTCAACTGAAGATAAAACTCCATTTTTATTATAGGAATAATAAATCGTCCAATTCGTAACAATAGTTTCATTTTGGGCATTCGCTGTGGTCATTTTTGCTTTTAAGATCCTAAAATTTTTGGCTATATATTTTTGTTTTGAACTAAAATACCTAAGATTTTCTAAGTTAAAAATATCTTCTAGTAAAAAATCATCCATTACATCTACTAATTCACTCATATTTCTTTTTTCAAGTAATTCTTTTTTCAAATAAGAATAATACGCATCATTTAAAAAGAACACACTTTTATCTATATCAATCGACCTATCTTTATCAAAAAAAGTGATTTCTAGCTGTCGAGATTTATCATCAGATCCTTTTATTGTAAGGATTAATTTATTTAATGTTTTTTTGCTTAATTCATAATCAGTCACTTCAAAATACCCATCTGTTCCTGATGAACTCTTAGTATAGACTAGCACTCTTTCCTTCGAATTATTATAAGAATATATATAATAAAATGTGTCTTTCTGTTTCTCATTTAATACTTCTTTAGCTTCATAATTTTCAGCAATGCCTATACTATGAAATGATTGGCCAAATAAAAACGGTTGTAATACAAATATGAAAATATAGTTTATATATTTTTGTAGATTCATAGTATTCAATTATTTAAAGTAACTTGTTAAGCATTAACTTCCAAAATATACTTTTTAAATAGTAATAGATCTTTTATTTTTCCAAATACATTTCACTAAGATATCCATTCTTAAATACCAAATCACAAAAAGCATATCTACTATCTTTTTTAACCAGCAGCCTAAAGTGTTTTTTATCCTTCATCAAACTATAAACAGAGTTCTTAAAATATTTCCCTAAGCTTTTAATCGTTGTTTTTGTATTTAATTTTAAAAAGTTATTATTCACTTTTACTCTTAAGCTCAGATTTTTATTGGGTTTGATATACGTAATGAATATATCGTCAGGAGCATTTTCATTGTAAGTAAAAATAAAATTTTCAGAAAAGACAGTGTAAAAAATATCTTGTTCTTTACAATCATAAAATGGAATATTCATTTCCTTACCTGTATATACTTTAGCACTCGTCTTTGTATCATTAACATTTTTTTTAAAAAGAGTAAATTTAGTATACAACAAATTCTTATTGATTGTAATATCTCCAAAATCTATTGTATCATATTTAGCTTGCGCATTTAAAACAATAGAAAAAATATCAATACTATTATTCGTAACTTTTTCATTTTGAGAATATCAATTCTTTTTTATCTCGACTTTTAAATATGGATAATTATATGTCTTATTTTTCGTTTTACTAACATTTGACATATTTTCCTCTTTATAGACAGCTTTCATCACACGATTATATTTATTCCTAAAATGCATGCCTCTCAATATATATTTTTCATTTGAAGCATAATAAATAAAATCATATTGCCCATCCCTGTGGTTTACGTTATTAAGTTTTTCAGCATAAAATTCAAATAGACTTCCTCCGTCATCTTTATAATAGTTAATTTTATCTATTACATTATTTTTATACCGATAAATTCCTTTTAGTATTATTTTCTGTTTTTCAAGTTGTTCAACGGATATTATTTTAAATTTTGGAGAATACATATCATGATCCCAATCTTTTATAAAAATATCATGATTAAAATATAAACAACAATCATCATAAAATCTATTGATCGGATAAAATAACAATCCTATTTTTTGTATTTCATTTTCATTTAGTATACTATTTTTGAGGTATTTATATAATTCAGAATTTGTTTTTATCTTAAAATTAAAAGGTAATATTTTTATTGTATTTTCCTTTTCAAAAAAAATAGAAAAAGAAAAATTATCATTATTTACAGCCAAAGACTCTGAACTTTCTCTTTTTAATGTATATCTCACAGTATCATTTTTATTAATGTAAACTACTTTTTCTTTAAAAATAAATAACTCATTTAGTTCTTTTCCTTCATGTAAAGAATATACTTTGCTTTGTGCATTTAAAACAATAGAAAAAAATATCAATATTATTATTTGTAACTTTTTCATTTCTTCTGTAATTTCCAAAAAATTGTTCTACCATAGGTTGTTGTAGCAACTAACCCCTCACTTTTATTTTGTTTTGTATCATAATAAAAATATCCATTTCCCCAGTTTTCTTTATTACTGAATACACTTTGAGGAATAGAATATTTTATTTTTTTTGTACCTTTCGGTGTAGAATAATGTGTATGTTCTTGATTATTCTCTGCTAATTTAATATGAGTACCTCCATCTCCGTAGGAAATATTTGCGCCATATTTGTCAATTATTTCTTTTTTATATTTTTCATATATGTCTTTCGGAATCTTAATAAACGCATACTCCCTAAATTTCGCATGAGATATTTTACCATAGGGATTGATTTCTCCAGCTCCCCAAACAAGAAAATCATCACCATCCCATAGTTCAGCTGAATAAGAATTATCACTTCCTCCATTTAAAACATCTATTAGCGCCTTACGAGTATTAGAGTCATAAGAAGTAATATTAGAATCATCTAATTGTTTTTTATCTTTTTTAGGAACAGTTGAATAAGGAATGTATTTACTATTGCCTATAGGCTCACCTTTTTCTAATAAAATTCTTAAAGTAATTTTTTTGTGCTTTGCTCTATTTGAAGCAGTATTGCTAATGCATTTTAATTCGTTATAATCATTACTCCCCGATTCTAATTTTATTATTCCAGCTACCAAACAAAAATCTTCATGAGTAATATCTAATTTCTTTGCATTCAAAAAATCTCCCTCTTCATTTCCTTTTCCATTACAAGCATATACATCATTTGCATTCCCTTTTTTCTGATTGGTAATATTTCCTTCGTATATTCCATTGTAGTTATAATAATACCCATTGAGTTTTTCTTCCACGAACGGCATCAAATGCGCCAGCACCTCCGGTCGTGCATTGTTGACATTCTGTAGATTGGGTTCGGCTGTTTGTCCGTGAAATACGATTTCTATACTCGGTGTTCCGCTTACAGCGCAAGTTGCTTTACTGTCTTCCAATAATGCTTTTCCGCCATTGTCTACCACCGTAATTTTATCATAATAGCCTTCCCATTTTGTAACAACCGGAGCACAAGGATTATTATTCATTTTGGCACAGCTTCCAAATGTATTTTTGTCGAAGGTTGAGCCAATATCTACATTCGTCGCCGTAAGCTTACTGAGACCTTCTTTATCGTTGATGTATCGTTTGCTTTGGGTTTTCACCACCAGCTTATCGGGAGTGGTGCCGAATTGGCATTTACAGATGGCTCCCTGACATACTAAATGTTTTTCTTTCATCTTATTGTGTGTTTTTAGTATATGTTGCCCGATTGTATTTAGAATAATTTTCTTATGATTATTCTCACCATTTACATCAGGCAAATTTGATGTGTTTTTATTATTTCTATAAACCCCTTTGTTGAGCTCAAGAATAATCAGCCCTACAAAGATATTTGTGCATATAACAGCCTTTGCCCGTTATTTTGTTTGTGGATGAATCAGTAAGATGATCTCGGTACTTTTCTATTGTCAACAGAAATTGAGGATCGAAAATTGAAGTGTTTATAGCACTATGCAGAATTAAAATGTATCATCATATCAATGTGTTTTATGTGTTTGGTATATCAAATATAAGATTTTTGATGATATATTTCAATATAAACCTTACATTCTTCCTTATTATAAAACGTTGACAGATTGCCTTCTACAGAAAATATACTGTTCGTTTCCTTATCCAGTTTATAAATTAAATCCAGACAACCTTTCTCCAGCCCTACCTCTGCATTGTTTTGCTCGCCTCTTATTTGGATGACTATTTTACCCTGTTCTGTATAGGTCTTTTGCAAAGAAAAAAAAGCATCAAATGAAACCATTTCATCAATTGCAGAAAAGTAAAAACTCAGTTCTTCTTTTTTCTGATAATCAGGATAAGATCCATACAATGGTAAAAAGAAAATGGAATAAAAAATATTATAATCCAATACCTCGCGGCCGTTTCCCATATTTTTATAAAAACGATCCAGTTTTTCCATAATATCCTCTGCCGTTTTTCCTTTGTAATAGGCTTGAAGCGCAGGCAGATAATTCTTATTCCAACGGCTAAGGATCTCTTTTACATTGAGGATCTTTTCTATTTTCCCTTCATTTCCCAAAGAAAGTCTCAACGGATATAATGCTTCTCCTGCGGTCTCCATTATTTTTTCAACCATAAGCTCTACTTCAATCTCATCTACATACAATTTATGTCTCTTTACAGATACTTCATTTTCCTGTTTCTTTTGAATATCAACGAGATAGTTTATTTGAATATCAGATGGATATTGCCTGATCAATACTCCATACGTAAGAATATCGAGTGTCGCAGGCATATCAATACGTGAAATCTGAACTTGCTTTTTCTCCCAATTTCTATATTTATCTGCAGGAAGATAAAGGTATTGAATGTATTTGGGAAGCGCTTCCGGAAGGATCTCATGCAAAGCACAGTGCTGGTTATGAAAGGATATTAAATCTTCATTAGCCATATCATACTCTCTGGATAGAGCGTCAATATCTACTATATTTTCAATTTTTATGGTAATAGTTTCCATTTTGTGTATTTGTTCTTGATGTATTACTAATATCGGAAATAATATGACACCAACAAAAAACCTCAAAAAGCACAGTACTTCTTGAGGTTTTCTTTTCATTTTTTTTAACCCATTCTTTTTAAACAGTTATATTTCTATTTATCCGAACAGATCTTTTACTTCTTGGGCATTGAAAGATTTACTTTCTTCATCTACAGAAATAATACTACTCGCAATTTTTTTCTTTTTTTGCTGGAGATTGATAATTTTTTCTTCTATGGTATCTTTACAAATCATTCTGTAGGCCATGACCTGCTTTTTTTGTCCGATCCTGTAGCAACGGTCTATTGCCTGGTTTTCTACCGCAGGATTCCACCAAGGATCAATGATAAATACGTAATCTGCCTCGGTAAGATTCAGTCCGGTTCCACCTGCTTTCAAACTGATTAGAAAAACACGGATATCCTCTTGGTTTTGGAAATTTTCTACCCTGTTTTGGCGGTCTTTTGTCTGCCCATCAAGATATTCATACGTAATATTATTTTCCTCGAGTCTGTTTTTTACCAATTGCAGCATTTTCACAAAACTAGAGAAAACCAATATTTTATGATTTCCTGTTTTTTCAATGATATTTTCTATTAAAATATCCAGTTTTACAGACTCCTGAGTATATTCTTCTTTGTCTGATAATATGGCGGGACTGTTGCAGATCTGTCGTAATTTGGTAAGACCTTCCAAAATATACATTTGAGATTTTCCGATGCCGTTTTCATCAATTTTATTCAAAAGAAAATCTCGATACTGATCCTTGAAAGTATCATATACTTTACGCTGCTCTTTTTCCATCTCGCAGTAAATTATACTTTCTACTTTATCGGGTAATTCTGTTGCAACCTGTTCTTTGGTTCTTCTCAAAATAAAAGGACTGATGATTTTTGAGAGTAATTCTGAGCTTTGCACATCTTTTTCCTTATCAATAGCATCAGAAAATTCTTTTTTGAAATGGGTCATATTCCCCAGTAATCCGGGATTCACAAAATTGAATTGTGCATACAGATCAAACGTATTATTTTCAATAGGGGTTCCGGTAAGAACAACTCTGTTGTACGCTTTCAAAAGCCTGACACATTTATACCTCTTAGAATTTGGGTTCTTAATCGCCTGACTTTCATCTAAAATTAAATAATTAAAATCGATATCCTTTAAAAACTCAGCATCATTTATAATAGAGCCATAAGTGGTAATGATAATATCATATTTAGTAAACTCTGTGAGTAATTCTGCACGATTCAGTCCTGTAAAAACCAGAAGCTTAAGCGTAGGACAAAATTTATTAATTTCATTCTGCCAATTAAATATAAGCGAAGTTGGCGCAATAATCAAGGACGGATTTTTTGGCTTTCTAGTAGTTTTCAAATGTTGTAGAAAAGTGATCATCTGGAGGGTTTTCCCCAATCCCATATCATCTGCCAGGCAACCTCCTAACTGATGCGTATCTAGAAAATTAAGCCAATGCAAACCATGAATCTGATACTCCCGAAGTTTAGCTTTTATTCCTTTCGGAACAGGAACTTTTTCGATGTTTTCTATGCTCTGAATCCGTTTCTTTTTTTCATAAAGATCAATCAGGAAATCGGGTTTTTCTTCTAATTCATTATACAGCTCATCAATAATACCAAACTGGAAATTAGAAATTTGCAGCCCTTCTTTTTTTATTTCGCCCACTTTAAAATAACCGGCGAATTTATCCATCCAGTCTTTGGGCATAATACCGATGCTTCCATCTCCCAACACTACAAAATTGGATTTTTTAACGAATGCTTTCTGTAAGTCTTTTAATGAAAGCTTCTGATCTCCAAAAGAAACATCAATACTTATGTCGAACCAATCGATATCCGACTTTACAGAAACACTTATGGATGCTTTATTGAGATTATATTTAAATGATTTCAGCTCTTTAGCTCCCAATAATTTAATGTTTTGATTTCTCAATTTTTCGGAAGCCTCTAAAAACCAAAAATCTTCCATTAACTGAGATGCGTTGAGATGAAATATACCTTCTTGATCCTGAAAATCCGGATGCAGTTGTAAAAACTCTTCCCGAAGCTGGTTTTCTAAAGCTATATTACGCTCCAAATAAGAAAAACCGCCTTTTTCATTGATTGAAAAACGAAGTTCTTTGCTTTCTATATCAATTAATTTTTCAGGATATTGCACGGCAAGCGTAAAACTCACCATTTCATCTGCATCTTCAATATATACTTGCTTTTCTAAACCATTTTCATCTGTCTTGCTCTTGATATTTTTGAAATTATCAGTTTTTATCTGATATTTTTGAGACAACGGAGATAAGATTTTTTCTTTAAAAGTAATTGCATTTTTCTTAATATAATTGGTCTGCGGATGATGTATATAATACTGTAAATCTGCAGAAAAGGCCGGGCTTTTTATAGGATAAATCTCATTATCTTTCTTGATGAATAACGGAGTTATTTGCAGTTTTGAAGAGTCTGTTTTATAGGTTTGATCCCCAATTTTTATTTTCGGTTCCAACTGATAGAATAAAGGATCTTCACTAAACTGAAATACCATTTCCAATTCTTTCTCAACAATAAAAAGTGCATCTAAATTTTTACGGGTATATGTATTTCTCTCCTGATGAGCAAAAAGAGAATAGTCTTTCAGTAAAGAAATCAATTCACTAAAACTATGAATGGCCTTTGAAAAATCATCTGCCCTATCAAGTCTGTATAAAATTTTTGACAGTTTGTAGCTTTTTAAAATAACTTGTATAAACTTTTCATCATAATTATTAATACTACTATCCAAAGAATAGTAAGAAATTTCTTTGAAATGAGTCGCCAGCTCTGTTCTTTCCTTGTTAAATTTACCTGTTACAGGCACAAATCCAACAAAACCGTTCCTGTCAAATTCAAAAACTAAAGCTTCCCCGTATGCCGATTGTTTTTCAGAATCCGGTATTCTATAATTGGGTTGGTTTAATATTTTAGAAAAATCACTTTCGTAAGGAGTATCTATTCTATGAAGATTGGGAAACTTACTCGTTGCAAAGAACCCTTGATCATTAAGCTTAAAATCAAAATATTTTTGATAGTCATCCTGTAGATCGAGACCATAATCTGCTAAAAAATTTGATTTTTTATTCTCTAAGTAATTCTCATTAAAATAATCATTTCCAAATATTTGCATTATTTTTTCAAAAGCAGGATAAAGATGCTGGCAATACTTTTTTTGGAATTTCTTTTTACAAGTACAGGATACTTTTAACGTACTGTTTTTTTTGTAATAAGTAAAAGTTTGCTTTTCCCGTTCCCAATTATTCGCCTGTACAACAATACTGTTTGAAACTGCATCAATTATAAAAACTTGATGATAAGAGTTTCCTCCTCCGTTGCTCTGCAATTCTTTTCTTATTTTTTCATCATCAATGATTCCATTTTCCAACGTAAAACTCAAACTGTTATCTTCTTTTTTTAAAACATCTGCACTACTTACAAACTGAGCCTTTTGGCGGGGTTTTGTATTATCCTTTTTTTCTTCTTTAAAAATCAATGCCAATTTCTCTAAAGAAGCTACGCCATGTTTACAAATCCCATCATAATCATACGGGCAAGAGCAATCTACGGTAATGATATCATCACAATAAATCTCAATGATGTAGGGCTTCTTTGCAGAGCCTTTATATTCAAAAACAAAATTGTTATTGTTTATAGATTTTAAAACAGGATAAATTTGCATAGATCTGTTAATACTTGAAGAATTTGCATTATTCAGAATAAATTTAGCAATGTTAGAAATTTTAGTTTCAGCCATTTTTTATAGTGTTTTTATCATACAAATGAAGCCATTTAAAAGTTAAATGGCTTCATTTATTATTCACAAAAGTTTTATTTTACTCCTTACGTTTTAGGATTTCAATTCCTTGATCATAATAAATTTACCTAAAAAGAATATTCTAATTCTGCTTACTATAGCAAGGTTTTCAATACAATTAACTTAATGTTAAAGATATTTCGTTTCTTTTGTGAGTTATTTTTCAGGAAGCTACCTAAATAACTTCGTCAATATTATAATTTTTGTGTTCACGATTTGTTCTGATAATCATTTCGCCTAAAAATCCTGCGATAAAAAGCAGCGTTCCCATGATCATCATCGTTAAAGCAATGAAAAACCACGGATTATTGGTGATCAGATGACCATAAATTCCTCTTGCCACATCAATGAGTTTTGAAACTCCCAACCAAAGCGCAGAAAGAAAACCAAGGATAAACATCATGGTTCCTACCGCTCCAAAGAAATGCATGGGCCTTCCTCCAAAACGACTTACAAACCAAAGGGTTACCAAATCTAAAAAGCCACGGATAAATCTTTCCGTTCCGAATTTTGATGTTCCGTAAGGTCTTGCCTGATGTTGAACTTCTTTTTCCGTAATTCTTCTGAAACCTGCATTCGCAGCCAAAACAGGAATGTAACGGTGCATATCTCCATACACATCAATCGTTTTTACCACCTGTTTTTTATACGCTTTTAGTCCACAATTGAAATCATGAAGCTCAACGCCTGAAACTTTTCGGGCGGCTGCATTGAATAATTTTGATGGCACATTTTTCGTCATCACATTATCAAAACGCTTCTTTTTCCAACCTGAAACGATGTCGTAATTTTCTTTAATTACCATGTCGTACAACTCAGGGATTTCTTCAGGAAAATCCTGTAAATCAGCATCCATTGTGATGATTACATCTCCATTTGTTCTTTCAAAAGCAGCGTGTAATGCTTGCGATTTTCCGTAATTTTTGGAAAACTTAATTCCATGAATTTGAGGATGTTGTATTTTTAAGTTTTCGATAATACTCCACGATAAATCCGTACTTCCATCATCCACAAACCAGATTTCATAAGATAAATTATTTGTGACGCAAACAGTATTAATCCTTGAAAAAAGCTCTTCCAAAGAGTCCTCTTCATTAAGTAACGGAATAACTATAGATAGATTCATTTAATTTTAATAAAAATTATTCTTGATTTTCTTGATTTATTGGTTCCTCGTGAACACTTCTTGTTCTGAAAAATGCTCCAAAAAACAATGACAAAACTACGTAAAATATAAGAATTGCTGCAAAATATCCCGAAAAATGACTTGCCGTAAGCATATCTTTTCCTTTAACAGCTGCCGGAGTAAAACTCTGAAGTCTTTCTTTATATTTTTGGTCTAGCTCATCAATATCCTTTTGATGCTTCATAATCTTCCTTGCAGAAGTGTATTCTTTATCCAATTCAGATTTCTGAGTGTGAACATATTGGTAATTCAACAGGCTTTTTGCCTGCGGATCTACAAAATTTAAAAATGCATAAATACTGAAGATCGAAAGAATCCCTCCAATAAACATTGGAATGAATGCTCTCTTAAAAGCTTGTCTAAAATTCAGTCGGTGGTTGTTCCAATAGACTTTTACCGACCAAAATGCACCCCCTGCATATAAAAGAGGCAACACGAAAGCATTGGCTTTCAACGAAATATCAAAGTAATGTATTCCCGAGAAAAAGAAGTATACTATGAAAAAAACAATCATAGTGGCTATAAAAAGTATAATTCCTATTGTTGATGGACTTTTAGTCATGTTTAATTTTTTTGAAAAATTTTGAAAAATTATAAGTCTAAATTTCAGCAATTTAGCTTCAATAAAGGATTTTTCAGTTTATTTTTCTTTGATTTTATTTTGAAGTTTATAAAAAATTCCTACCTTTGCAACGGCAAGTCCTAAACAACCAGCTCCTAAGAACCCTCCAGGGTGGGAACGCAGCAAAGGTAATTGGTCGTAGCGGTGTGATTTAGGTAGCTTGCCATTTTTTTTATTTTAAGTTGAACAGAGGTAATTTTAGAATTATCTTTTTTTGTTTCTATACTTTTCAACATTTCAATTATCATTTTCAAATTACCTTTTACTCTTTACTTAAAATTCGAACTCCTCTCCTAACTTAGGCAATACAAGTTCTACATTTTTATCTGCAAAATGCTTCAAAGCACTTTCATGATTAATTTCAATAGCAGGGAAAGTATCAAAATGACATCCAATTACTTTTGGCGTTTTCAATAATTCTGCTGCTGCAAAAGCTGCTTTTTTCGGACACATGGTATAGTGACTTCCAATGGGTAAGATTGATAGATCAAGGTTACCGTAAAGCCTTGGAAATAGCTCCATATCTGCCATTACTCCTGTATCTCCTGCCATGTAGATGTTCTTTCCTTCAGGTAATCTGAAAATATATCCTACAGGAACGCCTCCATAGCTTCCATCCGGGAAAGAACTTGTGTGATGAGCCGGTACCATGGAAATTTTAAGATCGTCGATTTTTGCCGACCCTCCTAAGTTTACATCATCTCTGTTTTTAGCTGTCTTGAAATATCCACAAACTTCAGGAACCGCAATAATGGTAGCTTCCGGGTGAAATTGTAAAACTTCTTCCACATCTGCAATATGATCGCCGTGTGCGTGAGTTAATAAGATATAATCAATCTTTTGAGCTGAAATGTCAAATCCTGATTCTGCTTTTTTATAGTTATAAAAAGGGTCGCTCAAGATCGTTTTGTCTTTATACGTGAACAAAAAACAGTTTTGTCCTAAAAATTGTATTTTCATTTTTAAAGTTATTTTTAAATTAATTTTTAAATATTTAAACACAAATAACTCAAATATTTTCCACGAATAACACTATTAAAATTTTAGTGAAAATCTGTGTAAACATTAGTGTTATTTGTGTTTTATTTAAATGCTAAGAGCATTATGATACCTAAGTTTATAAGAGTGAAAGCCTAATTATTTATTTAAAAAAATTAAGTCCAATCGCTGTAAGAATCGCCATTGTAAATGTTAAAATTCCGACTTGTTTTAAGAACGGATCTAATTCTTTAGGCTCTTTTACGGCCATTATTTTTCTTCTCAGTTTTGCAAACGGAATCAACAGGATCATTACAATGAAAACGTAATAATTTTGCGTTTGAATAAAGCCATTCATTCCTAGAAATATCATAATCAAGATCAAAGGAAGTTGCAATAAGATCATCTCGTATACCATTGCATTTCTGAATCCTATTCTTAATGCAAAGCTGTTTTTTCCTGATAATCTATCACTTTCAATATCTCTCATATTGTTCAGGTTAATCACCGCCATACTCATCATTCCTACAGCCGCTCCCGGTAATAACATATCCCAACTGAATGTTTTTGTAAACAGAAAATAACTTCCGCAAACTGAAACCAATCCAAAAAAGATAAATACGAAAAGATCTCCTAATCCCATATATCCATAAGGTTTTTTACCAACGGTATACCCTATTGCCGCTAAAATACATGCAACACCCAATCCTATGAAAATGTAAAATTCATTCATATAATTTGGAATGAAAGCCACATACAATAAAGCAATAGTCACTACAAAAGCTAGTATAGCAACCAAGATCACCGCATTTTTCATTTGCTTTGCTGTAATTCTCCCTGAAGCTACTGCTCTGGATTCTGCTTCACTAATTCTTTTGGCATCCGTTCCTTTTACTCCGTCACCATAGTCATTAGCATAGTTTGAAAGCACCTGATACAACAAAGTTACCACCAATGCCAATGCAAAAATTTTCCAGTCCCAAAGTCCACCTTCACCCCAAAGTCTCCACTTTGCAATGAAAGCTCCCATGATAATTCCGCTTAAAGAAAGCGGTAAAGTTCTTAGCCTTGCGGCTTTTATCCAATCCTTCATATGTATAAGTAATGGGCAATTGGTAATAAGTAATGCCTATATTGCTCATTTCTTATTACCAATTACTTATGTTAAGATATCCATTTATTTTCTCCGAAGTCCGGCTTTCTTTTTTCTAAGAATGCATTTCTTCCTTCTTTTGCTTCTTCCGTCATATAAGCCAAACGCGTAGCTTCACCAGCAAATACCTGCTGACCTACCATTCCATCGTCTGTTAAGTTCATTGCGAATTTCAGCATTCTGATAGACGTTGGAGATTTAGCTAAAATTTCCTGAGCCCATTCGTAAGCCGTATCTTCTAATTCGTCGTGAGGAATTACCGCATTGACCATCCCCATTTCCAACGCTTCCTGAGCAGAATAATTTCTCCCTAAAAAGAAGATTTCACGAGCTTTTTTCTGTCCAACCATTTTTGCCAAATACGCTGAACCATAACCTCCGTCAAAACTTGTAACATCAGCATCCGTCTGTTTGAAGATAGCGTGTTCTTTGCTTGCCAACGTAAGGTCACAAACTACATGCAGTGAATGCCCACCGCCAACAGCCCATCCCGGAACAACCGCGATAACAACTTTCGGCATAAAACGAATCAAACGCTGAACTTCTAATATATTTAAACGATGTCTGCCGTCTTCCCCTACATACCCCTGCTGCCCTCTTGCTTTTTGGTCTCCTCCACTACAGAATGCCCAACCACCGTCTTTAGGACTTGGCCCTTCACCCGTAAGCAAAACAACGCCTATTGAAGAGTCTTCAGAAGCGTCATAAAAAGCATCATATAATTCTGAGGTAGTTTTTGGACGAAAAGCGTTTCGAATTTCTGGTCTGTTAAAAGCAATTCTTGCTACACCATTGCATTTTTTATACGTAATATCTTCGTATTCTTTGACGGTTTTCCACTCGATCATCTTGTAAAAATTTTCTCAAAGATACGGAATTACAGAGAATTTTAACATTGATTTTTGATGATAGTCATTGGGAAATTTGTTGATTTTTTTAGTTTGATTTAGATGATTCTGATTTTTTTTGAATACTATTAATCTAACGCTAAGAATACTAAGTATCTTTACATTATTGAAGAGGTTTTCAATTACAAAGAAAGAAGACTGGATGAATAATTTATAAAAGATAGATTTCTCCTTCGTCGAAATAACAAAACTTGTGGTTCTTTTTTTTCTCTCGTAGATTTTGCATCTTTACACAAATGATTGTGTTTATTTGTCGCATTTATATTTTTTAAGTTTTGGCTAAAGCCAAATTGTATGTTCTATTTTTCTAAACGGGCTGAAGCCCGTTCCTATTGATACGTTTTAATGATTTATTTTTTAAAAAAAATGTCGGATTCTTCTTTATGTTTTTAATTCGTTTGAAATATTAAAACAAAAAAAACCGGAACACAATTGCTCCGGTTTTGATTTTTAACCTTTAAGATTAAAAAGTATTATTTTGCCTTAGCCGAAAGTTCAGCTTCTTTAGCTTTCATTTCAGCAGCTTTTGTTGGATTTTTAGTGATATTATAAATATCTTTTAACGTTGAAACCGCATCTAAACTTGTAGGATTAGCCTGGTACCATTTTTCAGCATAAGGAAGAGCTTTGTTGAATCTCTCTTTTCTAGCTTCAATTAATTTGGTAGCATCATCCGGCTTTGTTTTTCTAAGCGCATTGATTTCTTCTACTGCTTTTGTATCGTCACCAATAGCTGTATACACTAAATTTTGATGAGCGTTATTAGATAGTTTAGGATCAGCTGAACCTAATTCAAGTGCTTTCTGGAACGAAGCTATTGCATCGTTTGTAGTTGCAGGATCTTTAGATTGCAATACTCCTAAATTATACCAATTCGTAGCATCATTAGGGTTTTTAGCCAATTGCTCCTTTAAATTCTGCATGAATTTATCTGTATTTCCAGAAGCATAAAGTGCTGTTCCCTGCAATTCTTTAAGTTTAGCATTATTTGGATATTTAGCTAATCCTTTCTCGATAATCGCAATTGCTTCATCGTGCTTCTTAGTATTTAAAAGTAGCGTAGATAACGTTTCATACAAATCTGGTTCAACACTTGGAGACTCCTCAGTTTTAAAATCAGAAAAGTCTTTTGAAGAAGATTTCTTCAATAGCTCCCAAGTACTCTTGTCATAAGGAGTAACCTTTCCTGTTTTGTTTTCTTTTGCAGTATACGTTGTCTGAACTCCTGTATATCCTGAATTAATTAATTCTTTATAGATCTTAATCGCCTCTTCGTTATTATTTGCTAAAGCATAACTCAATCCTCCATAGTACATATACGTTTTGTCGTCTTGACCATTCGTTTTCAACAAGTTATAAACTTCTAAAAACTTAGGACCAGCAACCGCATAATTTTTTACACTATAAGCATCCATTGCTGCTTTATTAGCAACCTGTAACTTAGCGTTTACATCTTCTTTTTGTCCGAAAACTAAAGCTGATGCTACGATAGCCATACCTAAAATTAGTTTCTTCATAATCACTATTTTATATTAATTGTACAATTTATTCTTCAGAATCAGAACTCCCTGCTTCCTCCGTTGTTGGGTTTTCATTTTCAACCTGAGGTGCCTGATCGTTTTCTTGGTTATCAGCTACAATTTCACTTCCTTCTTCTATTTCTTCAGAATCTTCTTCAACCTCTTTATCCATTGCAACTTTTGCGATGGCAGCGATCTCGTCATTCTTCTTAAGATTGATCATTTTAACCCCTTGCGTATTTCTACCCATCACTCTCATTTCATCCATATTCATACGGATAGCAACACCGGATTTATTGATAATCATCAATCCATCTTCATCTGTTACATTCTGAATGGCAATAAGATTTCCTGTTTTTTCGGTGATGTTTAGGGTAATAACTCCTTTTCCTCCTCTGTTGGTAATTCTATAGTCTTCTACCGCAGTTCTCTTACCATATCCTTTTTCAGATACTACAAGAACCGTTTCGTTTTCTACATCATTCACAACGATCATTCCGATAACCTCATCATTTTCTTCCATCGTAATACCACGTACTCCGATAGATCCTCTTCCTACTTCTCTTACTTTCTCTTCCGGGAAACGGATACATTTACCATTTTTAGTAGCGATCATGATCTGGGAAGTCCCATTCGTTAACCATGCTCCTAATAATTGGTCATTATCTCTAATCTCAATAGCGTTGATACCATTTACTCTTGGTCTTGAATACGCCTCAAGAGAAGTTTTCTTAATAGTACCGTTTTTAGTAATCATCACTACACTCATTTGATTGATATAGTCTATATCTTTCAGGTCGTTGGTTCTGATATATGCTTTGATCTTATCATCAGGCTCAATATTGATCAGGTTTTGAACTGCTCTACCTTTAGATATTTTAGATCCTTCTGGGATTTCAAACACCCTTAGCCAGTAACATTTACCTTTTTCAGTAAAGAACAACATATACTGGTGATTGGTTGCAGAAACGATATACTCTAAGAAATCTGAATCTCTTGTTGTTGCCGCTTTATTTCCTACACCTCCTCTACTTTGAATTTTGTATTCTGAAAGCAACGTTCTCTTTACATATCCTGCATGAGAAATTGTAAGAACTACCGCTTCATTTGGAATAATATCTTCAATAGACATTTCTCCTCCAGAATAATCGATCTCCGTTCTTCTTTCGTCACCATATTTTTCTTTAACTTCAGCTAATTCATCCTTAATAATCTGAAATCTTCTAGACTCATTCGCTAAGATATCTTCTAAGTCTTGAATTTCTTTCATGATGGTATCATACTCATCACGAATCTTATCCAATTCCATACCCGTTAAACGAGCCAAACGAAGATCTAGAATTGCCTGAGCCTGAATATCAGAAAGTTCAAATTCCTGAATTAATCCTTCTTTTGCTCCTTGAGGATTGGTACTGTTACGGATAATAGCAATCGCTTTATCTAACGAAGCCTGAGATCCGATCACTTTCATGAACCCTTCTAAGATATGAGCTCTTTCTTTCGCTTTTTTAAGCTCGTATTGAGTTCTTCTTACAATGACAATATGTCTGTGCTCAACGAAGTGGTGAATGATATCTTTTAGGTTTAATTGTTCTGGTCTACCGTGTACCAAAGCAATATTATTAACACTAAAAGAAGTCTGAAGTGAAGTATATTTATATAATAAGTTCAGAACTACATTAGGAATCGCATCATTTTTCAATTCATAAACAATACGAAGACCATTTCTGTCTGACTCATCTCTAATCTCGTAAATCCCAAGAATCTTGTCGTCTTTCACCAAATCAGCTGTTCTGGCAATCATCTCAGCTTTGTTTACCTGGTAAGGAATTTCTGTTACAATGATCGCATTTCTGTTTCCAATTTCTTCAAAACTAACTTTAGCTCTCAAAACAACTCTTCCTCTTCCTGTATGAAAAGCATCTCTTACACCATCATACCCATAGATAATCCCTCCTGTAGGGAAATCCGGAGCAATGATATGCTGCATTAATTCGTCAATAGTAATATCTCTATTGTCAATATAAGCACCAATAGCATTTACCGCTTCTGATAAGTTATGAGGAGCCATGTTTGTCGCCATCCCTACTGCAATACCTGATGTTCCGTTAACCAGAAGATTAGGGATTTTTGTAGGCATAACCGTAGGCTCAGTCATACTATCATCGAAGTTATTCTGGAAATCAACAGTCTCTTTATCTAAGTCTGAAAGAATATCATCAGAGATTTTTTTCAATCTTGCTTCCGTATAACGCATTGCTGCAGGCGGGTCACCATCCATTGATCCAAAGTTACCCTGACCATCAACCTGAGGATAACGTAAACTCCATGGCTGAGCCATTCTTACCATTGCATCGTATACTGAAGAGTCTCCGTGCGGGTGATATTTACCTAAAACATCACCAACAATTCTCGCAGATTTCAAATATTTTCTATTAGAAAAAACCCCTAATCCATACATACCATACAGCACTCTTCTATGAACGGGTTTCAAGCCATCTCTTACATCAGGTAACGCTCTTGACACGATAACCGACATCGAATAATCGATATAAGATGACTTCATTTCATCAACAATGTTGATAGGAATCAGTCTTTCTCCTTCTTTTTGCATAAACAAATTTTATTATAATGATATTCAGACCATTAGCTGTGAGCCTGAAAATTATCTATTTTGATTTTTTATTAACGTGCTAATTTACGAAAAATTTGCCGATTTTTGCCCTAGAATTTATCAACAAAATCTTAAAAATTCATAAAATATGAGCGTATTAAGTATAACTTTCCACTGCACGAAAAATAATATTGAAGAATGGGAAAATTATATGGACGAAACATTGGTTTTAATGACAGAAAACCTAATGGATGTAACCAAATATATCCTTTCTGAGGTACATAGTGAGTATATCGAAGATGGAAAAAATTATAACCTTCTTTTGATGTTTGATAATGATGATCTTCGAAATGATTTTATGGAGAGCGAACTTTTAAACATCACCGAAATCGTTGAAAATAAATTTGGAGAAGAAGTGATGATCTTCAATACTTTTCTAAATCCAAAGAAATCTAGATTTTAAATTTAAAACGAACTAAAGCCCGCTCCCATTGATGCGATTATTGTATTTACATCATTTGTCTTTACAATTACATTTTACCATAAAGCAAAAGCACTGAAAATATTCAGTGCTTTTATTTTTTTATAACCTTACCACAATTACCGGTCTGCTAGAAACATGATGCCTTCTGTATTTTTTGTGATGAGAATACCTGTGAGGTCTTTCTTGTCCGTAATAATGGTTTGGTTTATAATAATGTCTTTCAGGTCTGTGATGCCTGTATGCGACAGGTCTATAATGTGGTCTCGGCCCGTGATAATAATGTTTTGAAGGTCCATGCCCACGATGATGACGGCCTTTTTGGAGAGGTGATGCTTGATAATAAGCAAAAGAAAAAATCAGTAAGAAAAACCCTACTACTTTAGTTAGCACTTTCATAAATCAACTATTTTCAAATTACATTACGAAAACTTGCAAGACTAATGCCAATATTACTTTATTATTGAGTTATGAAGAATTTTTAAGAAACTTTATAATTCCATCAACTTAAATCTAATCTAAGAAATTATTTCGCTTCTTCTTTCATACGAGATAAGATCTTTCCATTCTCCGTTTAATTTTGCGATTTTTTTATGGAGGCCAACGTTTTTGAAACCGTTTTTTTGATGAAATCTGATGGAGGCTTCATTTTCGGGGAAGATATTGGCTTGTAAAGTCCAGAATCCGTGGCTTTCGCTATCCAAAATCATCTTTTTAAGTAAAACCGACCCTAAACCTAGTCCTTGGTATTTATTATCCAAATAAATACTCACATCTGCAACGCCTTTAAAACACTCTCTTTTACTTACATGTTTTAGTGCGCACCAGCCTACCACTTCATTACTCTCGTTTTCAAGCACCCATCTGCAATCGTTAAAAAACTCTGTATTCCAGACTTCTCTGTTCGGAACTTCTGTTTCAAAAGTAGCCATTCCTCCATCTATTCCCTGTTTGTAGATCTCCAACACTTTGGGTTCGTCATCGGGAAGCATTTCTCTTATTTCGTAATTCATTGTATTTAATGATATTTTCTTTTGTTTTTTCTTTTTATTCTTGAATAATGGGTCTGCTTATCTTTTTCATCTTCCGAGATTACGCTGATGTTTCCGTCAACTTCCAAAATAGATAATTTTACATTTTTAATTCCGTCAACGCCATGTTCACGAATAGCTTCTTCCAGTTCATCAATATTTATTTTAACATCATCTAAAGCTTTTTCATCAACTTTACCATCCTTTATCAGAATTACAGGATCTGCTTCCATAAAAGTTTTAAAAGATTGATTTGAAAACATTAATCTTTTTACAATAAAATTGGCTGCAAAAAGAACCAAAGCCGCAATTAATCCTCCCTGCAAAGAAGTATCCTGCCCCACCATTGCATTCTGAACCGCATTGGAAATCAGCAATAACAAAACCACATCTCCTGCATTAAGCTGAGAAAGCTGGTTTTTGCCAAACAACCGAATGGCTACCATCATAAAAAGGTAAACACAAAGCGAGCGGACAACTACATCTAGAATGGGATTCACAAGAATTTATTTATACTATCAAATGTATTGATTTTTATGTTTTCCTTTTAGAATAATTTCAAATTCAAACAAATCCTTTTGCTTTTAAATATAAACATTACATTTACTGCCAATCAGAGTGTCAATAATTGATGTGTGAAAATTTTAAACCATCAAGGATAATTTTAGTTGTTAAGGCGATTAAGAAAAATCTGCAGATTTCCTTAAATATGCCATCTTAAAACGAAGCTCAACCCTAATATTCTAAAAACCTTACGTAATGTTAAAAATCAAGGATGAATATAACCGACAAATACCCTGATTATTGGCATATATTTTGAAAAGTTTCCTTTTGAAAAATTAAAAACACAAATTATGAAGCAATTATTTCTTGGTTTAAGTATTTTCCTCGTTTGTATCAATTGTAAGAGAAATGAGGAACATCCAAAAATACCAAGAGCTGATGTTGAAATCACTCAAAAAATAAATACATTATACAAGACGTATGGAAAGTCCAGTGACGCCATTTATAATCAGTCAATTCCAAAATTTTTATTCTCCCATGAATTGGAAGAAACTTTTCAGGAAGCAATAGACTCCTCAAAAGCAGATATTGAAAAAGTAAAAAATAGCGATCATCCTACAGATAAACCTTTATTAATGGAAGGATCGGTTTTTACAAGTTTATACGAAGGTTACACAAGCTACACTATAAAATCAATTGATGTAAAGGAAAGTACCCAGCCCTTAGGTGCTGCCGCTGATGTTATCATTGATTTTGAAAACTCACAGGTTTCTCCAAAAATTACCTGGACCGATAAAATACATCTCGTTAATCCTTATCACGCCGGATGGAGAATTGATAATATTACATTTTCTGAGAACCTAACCGGAGAAAATAATTTAAAATCAAGTTTACAGAATTTTATCTCTGGTGCTAAATAGTGAAATCCATTTTACGATAATAAAAAAGCTGCTTGGGTTAAGCAGCTTTTGTTTTTTAAGGGCATTGAGCGATGGGAACTTCGCTGCATACCGTCTGATTTAATCTTTCACAATAGACACAGTACTTTTTCGGCTGTCCGCCATATATTGCTTTTAGTTCTTCTTTGTTGAGTTTCTTTAGATTTTTCATATTGTTTTAATTTATTTGGTTAAAGGTAGAACGGAATTTAGCCTTGCTTATTACTGTTTTATGTTTAAAAATTTTCATCTTTTGTTTTTTCTTAATACAAAAGAAATTATTACACGTAAGCATCTTCTAATCAAAAGCTCACGAAACAGAAAATCAAAGATTTTCAAAACTTAAGTGTACTTTTATGAAGTAAAATAATGAACTTTAAAATACTTAAGTGTAAAAGCTTTTGTACCATTTGTGGCAATAAAAACAAAACCACACAAATTGATTGTGCGGTTTATATATAAAAGGTTGGATGAATATTATTTATTGTTGATTTCCACGGTTACAGGCATTACATACGTATAGGCCACCATATTTTCATTTAATTTTTTGCGATCTACTTTATAGTCGAGTTCGCTTAATACGGTTTCGATTTCCTTACTTACACTTTTGCATTCTCCGTTAGAATGAACATTTACTATTTTTCCGTTTTTGGCAATATCAAATTTAACGACTGAATTTACCACGCCTTGTTTATAATCAACGTTGGTAAGATCGAAGTTCTCCATCAGTCGACTTCTTATATCATTAAAAGTATCACTTTTGGTTAATTGAATTTCCTGAATCGTATTATTTGAAGTAGTCTGAGCTTTAACCGAATTCATAACAGCAACAAACCCAAAAATAAAAACTGCAGCAACAAATGTTTGAATTTTATTTTTCATAACTCTTTGGTTTTAAATATTATAATTGAATTATTTTGTATCTCTTACCAAAGATATTAAAAATAGTTTACATTAAATTCACATATCGTTAACATTGGGTTAACATTGGGTTAACATTAAAATTCAAATGATTGAATTTCAAATAGTTAACATTTAAAAAATAATTGAAAATTTAATATTGGGAGTTAAAAGGTTTTCTTAAGCTCTTCAATGATATCATGTTTAAATTTTGAGAATGGTCTTTTATGATAATCATCTTCTTTAATTTCTATACCAAAAATCATTCTATAAACTTCTTCTTTTGATATTGAAAGTTCTTTAAATGTTTCATTCAATAAAATATTTAAATAATTTTTAGAATACTTATATCTTAAATCTAATAAATTTCGAAGTTCTTTATCCGAATAAGCATTATAGATTTCTTTTAAACATAAATCCTTAAATGTATTTTCAATTCTAATTTTAGATTTTGCATTTTCTGTTATAATATTAAGCTTAACATTATTTTCAATAAAATTTTTTTTTCTAAAACTAAAAGAAAAATTTTTATCATCTGCATTCATGAGATATGGGTGTAGATGAGTATCCAACTGAAAATGTCCGTCAAGTTTTTTACTATTACAATATGAACAAACAGGTATTAAATTGTAAAAACTTAATGCTAAGAGAGGGTACTTACTCTGACTAAAAAAATGATCATAGTCTGCTCTTAGAACCTTATTTTGAGTATCCCCAATTGTTTTCACATAGTTTCTGTTGCAATACACACAGGTATGTTGATCTAATAATTTTGCTAAAAAATATTCATTTCCTACAATTTGGCTATACTTAAAGACATCTTTAATTTCTAAAATTTTTGAATGATATTTAATATCTTTCATTCTGCCTTTTTCTTTCTTTTTTAAATAAATTAAAAACTCATCAAAATCAAAGTCTGGGATTATCTGTGGCATCAGATGACTACTGAGTTTTATTAAATCTTTTGGTTTTGATAAAATAAGATTCTTAACATCTTCTTTTATCAAGCCTAAAGAATCAATTTTTTTAATTTTATGCTTTATTGAATTATAATAGTTTAAAGCATTTATGTCTGAAGATTTTAAATTAAGCATTTTAAACTGTTTTATTATTTAATATGTTTAGCTCTTTTTGCATTCTTTCAATCTCTTTTTCTAAAATTTCTTTTCTTGGAAATTCTAAAGTTGCTTCTAAATACATTTCGTTTAACTTTTGCTTTAAGAATGGTTCGTCAATAGCTTGAATTAATTTATAATATTTTTTAAAATTTTTATGTTCCTCATCAGTTTCCTCTTTAAGCTTATTTTTAATCTTTTTTTTTTTTTTTTTGCTTTTTTATACTTATTATCTTCTAATAGCACTATTTTATCTTTAATATTTAGAATTGAATTTAACCAACTTATAATTTCTTCAATTCTATCTTTAGCAAAATTTCCAATTAAACCATCTTCAATAAAAAAACTATCAGCTAACAAATCTGTAATATTAGCTCCGAAAGTATTCATTTCGTTGAAATTTTTAGTTATAGACTTATTATTTGGGAGATTTGCTTCTAAGAATAGTACATTTTGTTTTGGGATATCAGATAATATAAATGGGGAATGTGTAATGAATAAGATATTAATATTTACACCAGAGAAGTTTAAAGTTTTTATCCCATTTAAAATTCTTTTTATAAAAGATTTTTGATATTCAGGATGAAAATACAACTCAATTTCTTCTAGGATTAAATTAAAATTATAATATTTTATTTTACCTTCCTTCTGTTTTACAGAGTATAAATTATTTAAATGATATAAAATTGAATTAATTGTAGAAATCATCTGTTTTTCTCCTGAACTTAATTGACTAAACTCAATATCATTTGTTAAGTGTAACTTAATTTTAAATATTGATGGAGGTAACATATCTAGTAAACTAGTATCGTACTTTTCTTTTAATTCAAAAATTTTTTCAGAATATCTTTGAATGTTAATTTCTTTTGTATCAAGACTTAGTTCTAAATATGAATGGTATTTGATAAAATTAAATATCTGTCTTATTTTTAACGTAATATGTGTCGAATCTCTAGAAAATTCTATTAAAAAATCATCAAATTTATTTTCCTTAAAAGTTTTAGAGTCAATATTAATGAATCTTTGAAATTCTTCATATCTAGTTACTATTTTAACTGTTTTGTAAAGAAGATACTCTATAGTGCTTTCCCATTCAGGTTGATAAAAATATTTTTCATAATTTAATCCATAAAATTCAAATAAATATTTTAATAATTTTTCTTTTTGATGTTGATTTTCAATATTATCTTTGAACTCTTTAAATTCTATAATCCTAACAATCCCATTTTTATTTTCACGAAACATAGAGTATTTATCATAATTCCCTTTTCTTAGTTCTAGGGAAATTTTTATTAGTTCTAAGGTATCGGTTATTTTTGTTGCATTTTCATTTTGCTGGAAAACATTAAATAAAAGCCTATCCATTGCTAATTCTTTTTCCGATTCTGGATCTATTATACCACCTTGTCCTCTAAAAGGATTTAGGACAATAGGTACTTGATATGCATCATTTTTATGAAATAGTGCAGTTATAAAATTTCCTATTTCACGATGATTATATGACCATAAAGAATAATTAATAACATTTGTATAAAAGAAATTTTCATTTATAAACAATTTGTAATTTTCATGATCATTAATAGGCAAAATTTCAAATTTATTATCAATCAATGAATAGAAAGAATGTTTTAATTTAGATTTATCAATTTTAATTTTATAGATTAAACCTTTATTTTCAAAATAGAATTCTAAGAATAGTTGAGGGTTATATCTTAAAAAATCAACATCTTCATATCCATTATGATTTACATTAAAACCATATAAAAATGACAAGTTATTGATTATTGCTATAAATAGTTCAACTAAAGCACTTTTCCCACTTCCATTTTTTCCAACTATTGCAGAAATATTAATGTTATCACCATATAAATTCGTGGGAATTGTTGATTCAATTTTAATATCTGAAACATCAATTAATTGTGAAAAATCAATTATTTCATTTTCTTTAGAGTCTTGGAATTCATAGTCATTATAAAATTTATAAATCCTGTTTGCTTCCAAATTTTTCAAAAATTTTTTGTTGCAACTTTCTAATGGACGTATTGCAAGTAATTTAAAGCTCATGTTTAATTAGTTTTTCCCAAAAATAAATAAAAAAACCACAATTTTCATTGTGGTTTCCCGTAATATATTTATATAATTTTACTCCAATTCCCTTTTCAAAAACTTCCCAGTCAAACTCTTCTTAGATTTTACAATTTCTTCGGGAGTTCCTTTCGCAACAATTTCACCGCCGTATTTTCCTCCTTCCGGGCCAACGTCAATAATATGGTCTGCTAATTTTATTACATCCATATTATGTTCGATAATAATGAATGAATTTCCTAGTTCTACCAATTGATTGATGGCTTCCATTAGAATTTTTACGTCTTCAAAGTGAAGTCCGGTTGTGGGTTCATCAAGAATGTATAGCGTATTTCCGGTTTGTCTTTTTGCTAATTCTGTTGCTAGCTTGATACGTTGAGCTTCTCCTCCAGAAAGTGTAGTCGATTGTTGTCCTAATGTGATATATCCCAATCCAACATCCTGTAACGTTTTTACTTTCGCAAAAATCTTAGGAATTGGCTGGAAGAAATCTACGGCTTCATCAATCGTCATATCCAATACATCAGAAATAGATTTCCCTTTGTAACGAACTTCCAGCGTTTCTCTGTTGAATCGTTTTCCGTTGCAGGTTTCACAATGAACATACACATCTGGCAAGAAATTCATTTCAATCACTTTCAAACCTCCACCCTGACAAGTTTCGCATCTTCCTCCTTTTACGTTGAAAGAAAATCTTCCCGGTTTGTACCCACGGATTTTACTTTCCGGCAATTCTGCGAAAAGGTTTCTGATGTCTGTAAACATTCCTGTGTAGGTTGCAGGATTTGAACGAGGAGTTCTTCCAATCGGGGTTTGGTCTACATCTACAATTTTGTCGATGTTTTCAAGACCCTCAATTTTCTTGTAAGGTAAAGGTTCCTGAACAGCTCTGTAAAAATGTTTGTTCAGAATCGGATATAAAGTTCCGTTAATCAAAGAAGATTTTCCACTTCCTGAAATTCCTGTCACCACCACTAATTTCCCTAATGGAATATCAAGATTAACATTTTTAAGGTTATTTCCTGTAGCTCCTTTTAGTACTATATTTTTTCCGTTCCCTTCTCTTCTTTCAGTAGGAACGACAATTTTTCTTTTTCCGGTAATATAATCGGCTGTTATGGTATCGGCTTTCAATAAGTCTTCCGGTTTTCCCTGCCAAAGAATCTCACCACCAAATTTTCCGGCTCTTGGACCAATATCCAATACCTCATCGGCTTCAAGGATCATATCTTTGTCGTGTTCTACCACCAAAACAGAATTTCCAATGTCACGAAGATTTTTTAATGAAGCAATAAGCCTTTCATTATCTCTTTGGTGCAATCCGATACTTGGTTCATCTAAAATATATAAGACATTCACCAATTGAGAACCAATCTGAGTTGCCAGACGAATTCTTTGAGATTCTCCTCCTGAAAGTGTTTTTGAGCTTCTGCTTAAACTTAAATAATCCAACCCCACATCGAGTAAGAACTGAAGTCGAGTTTCAATTTCTTTTAAGATCTCGTGAGCGATGATTTTATTTTTCTCTGAAAATTTATCTTTAATATCCGCTAACCAATCTTTGAGGTCGGCAAGACTTAATCCGTTAACCTCAGCAATATTTTTTCCATCAATCTTAAAACTTAAACTTCCCGGCTGAAGACGAGCTCCACCACACGAAGGGCAAATTTCTTCCGTCGTAAAATGTCTTTCCAATAAAATAGCTTCGTAAGATTCTCTTTCATCAATCATTTCTTCCATGAAATGAATCAAACCATCAAAACTAATTTTTATCTTCTTGGCAATTCCTGCGTATTTAAGATCTTTGTTGAATTCCTTATTGCAACCATTATATATATAGTCTAATGCTTCTTCCGGAATATCTTTAAATGGAGTTGTTAAGCCTAGTCCAAAAATCTCAAGAATACTTTTAATCTGAGACAAGATCCATTTATTAGACTTGATGTCTTCCAAAGGCAACAAACCTCCTTGGTTAATTGATAATTTAGGATTTTCTACAAAATAATCGGTGTTGATCTTTTTGATTGTTCCTAATCCTTTACAATCCGGACAGCTTCCTTTCGGAGAGTTGAATGAAAAAGTATTGGGCTCAGGCAATGCCAATGAATGTCCTGTTTCGGCATCCATTAAATTTTTTGAGAAATATTCAATTTCCTTGCTTCCTAGTTTCTGAATCCCGATCAATCCTTCTCCCATGTCCATCGCTGTTCTTAGCGATTTTTCCATTCGGGTTTCAGAAGCGGTTTCTCCGATAATCCAACGGTCGATTACAATATCGATGTCGTGGGTTTTATATCGATCCAGTTTTAGATCGTATTCAATATCTGTTAATTCACCATCAATTCTCGCTTGTCCGTATCCTTTTTTCGCCATCTGAACAAAAAGCTCGTGATAATGACCTTTTCTGGAACGTACGACAGGCGCCATCAACATTAGTTTTTCTCCTTTATAATTATCTTTGATGGTATCTAGAATTTTATCTTCCGTATAGCTTACCAATCTTTTCCCTGTGGATAATGAATAGGCATCCGAAACTCTCGCATACAAAAGACGCAGGTAATCGTACAATTCTGTAACAGTTCCTACGGTTGAACGCGGGTTTTTGTTGGTTGTTTTCTGCTCAATGGCAATTACGGGTGAAAGTCCTTCAATTTTATCTACATCAGGACGTTCTAAACCTCCTAAAAACTGACGGGCGTATGCTGAAAATGTTTCAATATAACGACGCTGACCTTCTGCAAAAATCGTATCAAAAGCCAATGAAGATTTCCCGCTTCCGGAAAGTCCGGTAATTACGACCAATTCATTACGAGGAATTTTGACATTAATGTTTTTAAGATTATGCTCTCGTGCACCGTAAACTTCTATATATTCTTTTGATTTACTCATAATTTGATGTGATCTTACCTGAAAATCACGCTGTGCAAAATTACGGAATTTTATGGAATTTTTTGTGTTAAAAAGTGTTAGATTACTTAACTACAAAAGCATGAAAATTTTGTTTTTGTTACTTTTTTTAAGTGAACGTTTTAAAGGAATAAAAAGAATCAAGCTTTAAGTGTAAAATGAAGAATAGTTTTTCCATAGCCCATCTTACAAATCTTAATGCCTTGCTGACTTTCTATAATGGCTTATTGATAAAATAAACAAAGACCGATAAAAATTACCGGTCTTTGTTATGTATCGTTTATTGGATTTCAAATATTATTTTACAAATTTCCTAAGAATCTATATCTTCATTGGTAACCTTTACCACATATTCAATTCCGTCAATCGCTTTGGAAATAATTTTATTTTTTAAAATATTAGCCATATTCTCCCAGTAAGCTCTTCCGTAAAAAGAATAGTTTTGAGGAATAATTTCAATCTCAACAGTTCTTACAAAACCTTCTTTAGGTTTGTTGCTGATCATGGTTCCTCTTTTTACCCTTACTTCTTTCAATTCGTCTTTCAGAATCATTCGGCAGTAATTTTTAACATCTTCCAGAGAGATGATCTTATCTCTTGTTGTTAAAGCATAGGTATACGCCTGAATACTCTCAGTTCCTTTTTGTTCTTCGGAGCCGCCGATACTTTCGGTAAGAAGGATAATATTCTGTGATTTTAGCTGATTGGTTAATTCTGTTCCCGGACGCATATGATTCGCCAGTTTACAATGGGTTACCCAAAATGTCGCATAAGTACTGTCAGTTTTTTCTACAGGTTCCATGATAACGTAGTTCAGCTCTTGCTTAGTGCTTCTTTTCGCGTTATTCACTTTCTGCACCATCGATTTCATTTTATCTGACATTTCATTTAAGACATTTTTCACATTATCTCTGTTTAAAAGAGAAAATGCAGCGACCTCATCTCTTGTCAGTTCCAACACATTGGCAATCATATCTACTGCATTTCTGTTGGTAAAACGTTCCATACCGCCTTTTCGAACCGTGTATAAGCCTTTTTTCAAATCCTCTGCAGGCGTAAAAGGAATCTCGGTATACCTTCTTCCTTCCCCGTCCTGAACTTCATCTACATATAAAAAGTGTTCGCCATCGTCTGTTACCAAAGGAATGTTATTCCCCATGATATCCAGACTATATTCTGTTTTCTTCCAACCTCTGTTGTAAATCGGAAAAGCATTTAAGACAAATGAAAAATTATCTAATATTTCAGAAGAAAACTGTGGAGGAAACTCGAACGTTAGCCACAGGTGACGTTTTCCTTCAATATACCTTAAGACATCATTCGTCTTTTCTCCTAAATCAAGATTTTCAGGGAGCTTTCCAGGTCCGGAAAATAAACTTGCTGAAATCCCTGTGATCTCAATGAACTTATCATGATAGATCCCTTTGATATCTTCAATAGTCTTTGTTTTGATCGACTGTTCATGAAACATCTGCTCGTACCCTTCTGCCTCGCTGCTTTTAACATACGACAATCCTTCTCTTACAAACAGAGGATTTCCGTTGCTGGTAACCGTAACATAGGGCAAAAGCTTATGCACAAAATCCAAATGCTCGAAAGCAGGATTCGAACAATACAGGCTTATATATTTAGGAAAGTTTTCGTTGGTGTATTGGCTTACGTCAATTCCAATGGTAAGCTTTCTGTAATCTTCATTTTTTGCATCAATTCGGCAAATCGGAATTTTGTTTAATCTTTCATCAATACTATAGCAACTTTTCCCCACCATCATTATTGAGGTTTGTGCTTTATTAATTTTCACATTTCCAATTGGCGTAAATGCTATGCTTAACTGCTTATCTGATTCTGCTTTTACTGTGGAAACCATTTGTTTCTTGAAAAAGAACTCTGTATGATCCAACAAAACCTCAGATGATTCTGCAGATTCCGAAGGTTCTGCAAAGGCAATGGCATGCGCCGGAATTGGATGGGTGTAAACGGAAGGCGTAAGAAGTTTGGCCAGCTTTTCTAAAATGCGGGCATTAACGGTCTGTATTTCATTGTTGGCTTTAAAAACTTCAGTACTGAACGCGTCGATCAGTAATTTAACGAAAGGATCCAAAGACTGCGGACTTTTTAGTCCCCAAACTTTAGTAGCATTCTGAAGCATTCTTGCTTTTACAGATTCTTTGGAATAAATATTCTGGTCTAAATTCATAAATTTTAATTACAATACATTTTTAATCGACAGACATGGGGCTCAAAAATAATTCTGTGGAAAAGCTGAAACGTTCTCCCGTTTCGTCCATTTTTGCATTAATGGCAATTCTCACTTTTTTCTTGATCTCGGTATGCTCTTTTGTGTCGTAGTTGTGTTCTACAAATTGTATGTACGCTTCAACCTGAGGCTGAACAATTCGGGGTTCATATTGTTGTATCTGTCTTTTAAGACTTTTAATAAAAACGCTTTCCCAAACGGCACTTGTAACTCCATTATCGAATTCCAGATTCCAAACATCGTTTCCGTAATTTTCATCATATCTGTTTTCCCCTTTTTTGGTTGTTATCATCAGCATAATGTTATGGGCAATACTTTCCCCCATACCGCAGGTATCAATACTTCCTCCCTCGGTCATTAATGTTGATGGAACAAAAGGCATTCTGTAATTTGGTGTGTCCATAAATCCTTTATTTTTTATTTCATCATAACGTTTACTTGAAACGAAATACCAAATTAAACATTTTCACGAAATAATGGGTTATTTGAAAGTAAAAATGTTGATGTGCTTTCAGGCAGACAAAAATCGTGATTAACTGTATTAATAATTACTTTCTCGTATGTTGAAAAAATTAAAAAGCCCCGACTAGCCATTGAGATAGGTTGCAATGTATAAGTTAAAAAAGCCTGCCTTATGGTTATTCAATAGCTGATATTGTAATATAAAGTTCGTTTTGATTTTTAACCCCCATTTTCTTCATCACCCTATATTTTCTGCTTTCAACAGATCTAGTGCTGGATTTACAATACAGTGAAATTTCTTTTACTTCAAAATTCATTTTTATCAAAGAACAAAAGTTAAGATCCATTATGGTAAGATCAGGATATTTTTCTTTTAGTAATCGGTAAAATGAAGGGAAATATTTTTGAAAAACCAAATAATACGAATTAATATCATTTTTAGCAAGACTAACAAGTTTTTCAATATTTTCAGTGTTTGTTATATGGTGAAGATGTGCATCTTGTAATACCTCTTCATTTTCTTTAACGGGAATATTTTTCATAAAAGCTTTTTTATAAAATAACACTCCGATTAAGGCTAGAATTAATATAAATACAATGATTCCAACATTCATAGCGTTGAAAATATTTTTTTTAGGGGGATTATTAATTTGAGAATTAATTTTATTAATCAGACTTATATTATCATATTTTTTCTTTACTTGACTAATGCTATCAGAAAGATATTTGAACTTCCAAGAATAAACAGTTGCATTTTCAAAATCTTTTAACTCATTATATGAAACAGAGATCATTGGATAGGTTTCATATAACTTATAAATACTGTTGCTTTTTTTGGCTCTTACAATAGTCTCAGAAAAATATACAACGGCCTGATGGTAGTTTTTAGATAAATTCTCTATTGCTCCTTTAATGATAAGATTTTGAATAATAGAATATTCGTTCGGAAAATTAACTAAAAGTTGATCAATCTGCTGTGTATATTTCCTGGCTTCATCAAGGTTTCCGGACAGAGCAGCCGACCACGCAAGAGATTCAAGACAATAAATTAAGGTTATTTTTTTATACTTATTAGAGTCATTAAGTTCTAGGGTTTCTGAAAGTGCTTTTTTCTTCAACAATAGTACAGCGCTCATATCAGTACTTAGCCCCAGATCATCTACTAACAGATCTGCTTGTGATAAGGTAATATAAATATCATTAATCCTTTTATTTTCTTTTGAGATATTTAGATCATTATACTCATCACATTTCTTTAAAATTTGCTGAGCTTCAATAGGATAACCTAACCTCAAAAGAGAACTTTGATATATTAACAGTAATCTGCAAAGCATATCATAATCTTCCTGTGATTTTGCAAGCGCAATTCCTTCATTGATTTTTTTTAATGACAACTCAAAGTTACCATCAAAATAATATATCCTGACTTCTTCAAAAATAGAATATGTCTGGCCATGAATAAATTTCGCTTCTTTCGATAAATAATAAATATCAGCTGCAAGGTTTAACGTTTTTTTCTTATCAACATTGCCTTTAGTATAAGTTTGATCTAGGGTTTCAATTAACTTATTGATTCTTGTAGTAGAATTCTGGGAAAATGCTTTATTTGAGCAAATAGTGAATAAAAGAAGAAATGATAATGAAATTAGATTATTGAGAATATTTTTTTTCATTCCTAGTTATGATGTGTATATACAAATATACAATGTAATTTTTAGATTAAGAAAATCTGTAATTAAGATAATGCGAGGATTTCGCCAAAATAATTTACTGTAATTGTACTGCATTTTAAAATATAAAGAAATGCCTAATATATTATTGAGGTGTTTCAAATTACTAATTAGTTTCATCTCTTATTTTACGGCTTCCATGATGTCTTTTTTTTGCATTCTAATTTTAACAAATCCAACCAAGTTCTATTACTTTTATTCTTCACTGAAACTTCCCTAAACTCAAAACCCTTGTGTTGTGGAGTTGCTTTTATTGTTCCCCATTACGTCTGTTTTACTGTTAACAAAAAGATACTGCATAGCTACTGCAATTGCTGTTGCGTATAATTATGTATAATTGCTATCGACTGCGTGAAGCGGCTTTTCAGCAATGTGATAAATTTGCATCTAAGTTTTTTTATAGTGCATGCATCAAAACGATTCTAAAAATACAAAACATCCAAAAAAAATTATTCAATGAAAAGCAAACACTCTAATCACCTTAGATATCTTGGCAAAAACAGATCACAAATAATGGCAGAGATAGGAAATCAATCTAATAATTATCTATCTGATATTTGGAGCTGCCATATTAAAACCAATTGGTTTGGAATGAAGACGCTATGGATTATCTTTTTTGAAAATGGAAAAGTTTGTAAAATCAAAATAAAAAAAACATTTTAAATCCTTTTTACTTATAATTTAAAAAAAAACATTCCTCTATCACATCCCAATTATAAACTCCCTCTTCTACCTCATAATTAATACACCCACTGCCTCGGATGTACCTGTACTCTATGCTATGATTCTAAAAACAACAATTTAAATTTATTCAAAGTGAAAAAAAATCTTATTATTTTATGCCTAATGACTGTTTCGTCTTTAGCATATTCGCAAGTTGGCATTAATACTCCAAACCCTCAAGGCACTTTCCACGTTGATGGAGCTAAAGACAATGCCGAAACAGGAACTCCTACTGCTACTCAACAAGCAAATGATTTTACCGTTACCAGTATAGGAAATGTGGGCGTTGGAACTACTGCTCCTTCCGCAAAGCTAGATGTAGTGGGTAATATAAAAATTACAGATGGGACTGAAGGAATTGGAAAAGTACTTGTTTCAGATATCAATGGTATAGCTTCTTGGCAAACCTCAACAGCAACAAAATCTCTTGTTTTAGCTACTATGGGTCTTGGTGCTAATATTTCTACTGGTGGTTTAGCAGTTCAAACAGGAAGTTTCTTAACACTAGGACCAGGCAGGTGGCTTGTAATGACAACTCAACTCGTTAATCTAACTTCAATGTCTGGAGGTTGGTTCAATGTACGAAGTACATTTTCTGATTCGTCAATGAGTACGTCTATTTCTCCGGATATTGTTACGAACGGGACGCAAGGAAGATGGATTAGTGGTATAATGAATTCCGGCACACGTTGGCATGTTATGAATGGTTCTTTAATCATTAACAACACATCGGGTGCAGATAAAACCTATTACTACTATGCATTTACAGATACAACTGGTACTGTTGATACTTTTGGAGGTAGTTGGAGTGAAAACCAATTATATGCTTTACCAATAAATTAAAAACAATTTCATCCTTAAATGCTTCATAAATTATACCCTCATAATTACAACTCGATTTATCGCTAACTAGGATTTAAAATTGATCAGACTAAACAATTATAAGCTCCCTCTTTTATTTATAATTAATGTTCCCATGTCTGATTTACCTTAGTCTATATAGGATTCTAAAAACCACAATTTAAAAATTTATTCAAATGAAAAAAATATTATTTCTTGGCTTAACGCTACTCATGATGGGTAAAGCCTCTTCTCAAATTGTATACACTCCGGTTAATCCCAACTTTGAAATAGATCTTTCTCCTACAGGAGGAAGTGCAGCCAATCTCTTTCCCATTGATTTTAATAATGACGGAGCTGTAGATTTTAATTTCAGATGGGATGTTTTCAGCGCTGGAACATATTTTATGCATATCACGAGCTCTAATTCTTATAACCCAAATAATCAGGTAATGGGTTTGGGATCTTTTAACTCGTATGGAGTACCTTATGCAATGCCTCTAAATGTAGATACAATGATTGGTTCTTCATCTGCAGGATGGATTACCGAGCCACGAGGCCCTCTCATTGGAGACGGTGAGAGCTCCAACTTTTTAGGATTAGGTGATCGTTATATCGGAGTTAGATTCTTAGTGGCTGGACAATATTATTACGGTTGGGTTCTGGTCTCTTTTGCAACCAATAAGCTTACTATCAAATCGTATGCTTACCAAAACACTCCAAATGTAGCGATTGAAGCAGGAAATAAAGGAGGATCTTTAGGCGTTGAAGATCGTAATTTGACAGACAAAGTAAAGTTATATCCTAATCCCTCTACAGAATTTGTAAAGCTATCTGGTTTGAAAGGAACGTCTCAATACAAAATTTACAATACCGAAGGCAGAATAATAAAAAGAGGTACTATTGATACTACGAATAACAAGATTATTGTATCAGAATTTGTTAATGGTACTTATGTATTGTCTGTTGAAAATAAAGATCAAAAAACCGAAATGAAATTCATGAAAAAATAATTTATCCCTCATTCAAGGTCAACTACAAAACATGCTCCCTCGTGTTTGTCCGATATTTTTTTAGCTGAAAAGGGAGCTGTTTTGTAGATATTGCAGTTATAACAAAATTTGTGTTTAGTGTTTTTGTTTCTATAATCAGAGTTTCTCTCGTTTTTTCATCGCGCGAGAAACCTGTTATAGTAATCCCAGAGACCTTCGCTCATTATTGAGCGGAGGTTTTCTGCTTAATATCTTCAAACAAATACCTCCGAAGATGTCAGGAAGTCATCAACCTGTTTTAAGAATAATAAAAAAGCTGTCCGACTTAGTCAAACAGCTTTTGAAATTTATTCTTACGTTCTATTTTTTCGATTGATAAAATAATATACCGGAAGTCCGAGAAGAACCATTACAAATCCGGGCCAGGTATATTGTTGTTTGTAAATTAAAAGTAAAATACAGAAACCAGATCCTATCAACAAATACACAATTGGAGTAATTGGATATAGCCAGGTTTTATAAGGCCTTTCTAAATCCGGTTGTTTGAATCTTAAATAAATAACTCCGAAAACGGTAATCATGTAGAATAAAACAATTACAAAAGAAATCATATCCAAAAGATTTCCGTACTGTCCGCTCAAACATAAAAGGGAAGCCCAAACTCCCTGCATCCATAAAGCGTTGGCAGGAACTTCATTTTTATTATTTTTTTCGGCTTGTTTAAAAAACATTCCGTCTTTTGCCATCGTCTGGAAAACTCTTGCGCCTGCTAAGATGAGTCCGTTGTTACATCCAAATGTAGAAACCATTACCAAAATAGCAATAATTACGGTTCCTGCACTTCCAAAAATATTGTGTGAAGCGGCAACCGCTACTCTATCATTTCCCGCAAAAGCAATCGCGTCTCTGTCTAAAGCATTCAGATAAACATAATTTACGGCGATATATAAAATCATTACAGCAGAAGTTCCGTAGATCATAGATTTTACAACATTCTTTTTAGGATTCTCTATTTCCCCTGAAACAAAAGTCACACTTTCCCAAGCTACCGAACTGAAAACAGAACCTACCATGGCTGCTGCAATTCCGCCCAACAAAGTCATTCCGCCAATCGGCTGCCAACCTTCCTTAAGAAAATTACCGCTGATATCTTTTTTAAGATTGTTAAAAGAATCATATCCGAAATTGAAGTTCTCTGCTAAATGGGAAAAATCAACCAAAATAAATCCGGCCGCTATTAAACCCAACAAGGCAATAATCTTTGATCCTGTAAAAATATTTTGCAATATCTTTCCGCTTTCGACACCTCTTGTGTTGATGTAGGTAAGTAAAACAATAATGGCGATGGCTAATATCTGAATCCAGGTGATTTTAAATTCTCCACTTTGGAAGATTGGAGCCGCATCATTAAGCGAAGGAACCAAATATGCAGTGAACTTCCCGAATGCCATGGCCACTGCAGCGATGGTACCCGTCTGAATTACCGTAAATAATCCCCAGCCATACAGAAACCCCATCTTCTTACCGAAGATCTCTTTAAGGTACGTATATTGACCTCCCGCCTTTGGATATAATGCCGAAAGCTCTCCATAGCTTATGGCTGCTGCCACTGTCATGATTCCTGTGATGACCCAGACTACGATCATCCAATATCCTGATCCGAGGTTCCGCATCATGTCTGCACTTACAATGAAGATCCCACTTCCGATCATGGAACCCATTACCAGCATGATGGCATCCCAAAGTTTTAATTTTTTTTGCATAGTCAAGTATAGGCGTCAAATATAAATAAATATGTGGTTCGTTTCGGATTTTGATTAAAATTTCGATAGAAACCTGTTTTTTATCAATTTTTTAACGATTTATGATTCAATTTTTATTAGTATTTTTGGAAAAATTATTAAAAATGAAATTCAAAGCTATAGTATTTGCAGTTGCGGTAAGCGTTTCAACGCTGGCTTTTGCACAAGAAGGAAAGAAAATGGGTCCTCCTGCAGGAAATGCAATCGTTGGGGATACTTACGGGAGCACATTAGCTTCTGGGACTGAATCTAAGGCAATCTCCGTTGACAAACTAAGCAAAAAACTTAAAAAAGAGAATAAAAAAGTAGAAAACGTTGCGATAAAAGGAAAAGTAGTTGATGTTTGCGATAAAAAAGGATGTTGGCTAACGATCCAAACTGAAGATAATTCGCAGTTCTTCGTAAAGATGAAAGATTATGCGTTTTTTGTTCCAACCGCTTTGAAAGGTAAAACGGTTGTATTGGACGGAAGTGCAGAAAGAAAAGTAACTTCTATTGACGAGCAGAAACATTATGCAGAAGATGCTAAAAAACCTCAAGCTGAAATTGACGCCATCACTACTCCAAAAGAAGAGATCAGATTTGTAGCTAACGGAATTAAAGTTGTGAACTAATCATCTTTGTCATTCTGAACGAAACGATATAAAAAACAAAAGCGGAACAATTTCTTGTTCCGCTTTTTTTAGTCTTCTATTTTGAATTCTGCGACAGCATCCAATTTCGGATATTTAGTTGCAGAAATAAATTTCTTTCCAGTACAGTCGATTTCTAGCCAACCCTTTTTTTTCTTCACATCTCCCACCTCCATCACAAAAGGAACAAAAGATATTTCGTCGTTCCCTTCCTCTATGATTTCTCGATACTGAACCGCCACATCTAAAATACATTCATGATCTGTATTTAGTTTTACATTTCTGTAAATAATATCATAATGTGTTTCCTGGTTTTCGGGAATCTCTAAATACGTTTCCCAACCTGTCGTATCAGAATTTAATTCGCTTATTGCTTTTAGTGCATAGTACAATGCAATCGTATAATATTTTCTTGTTCCTTTTCTCGTATAGTCCTCTGCGAAATGTCCGCCTTCAAATAAAATCGTAGGCATTCCCGCTTTGATGAAATTATCACCCGTGGAAGTTGGATAAAATTCATCTGAATATCTACCAATTTGATTGGGGATTAATTCTTTCAGATGATGATAAACTTCAGCAATTACCGCCATGCATTTTTTTCTGTTCTCCGTTACTGTTCGTTCTACATTTTCAGAAGGCGCCAAAAATGAAAGTGTAGCGGGATGAACTCCATCTGTTGTAAAGATTGTTCTCTGCTCATGCAAGTTCAAAGCGTAATCATATTTCTTTGAAGCCACTGCATTTTTAAGAAATTTAATTTCTTTACTCGCCTCGTTATGAAAATCTCTATTAAGATCAATATCCGAAGCATTCAATCTTGTCCATCTTTCGGAACCGTCCGGATTTAGCATAAAAATAAAATCGAGTTTAATCTTACTAAAAAGTTCGTCTTTTAATTCAGGTGCTTTTTCTAATGTTGCTAATAAATCCAATAGGGCATGAGTAGCGTTCGATTCATTTCCATGCATCTGCGACCAAGCAAGAATATTAATATTTCCTGTTCCGAGGCTTAGCATATAAATAGGTTTCTCTAAATACGATTTTCCGATCTCCTGAATATAATCGGCGAGATTGGCCTGTAGGTAAGAAAATAATTTTTCAGGGGAAATATAGCGATTAGGAAAATTAGAGTTTTCTAAATAGATGTGTTCAAAATTCATTGTGCAATAATTTACAAGAGTCAAATTTAACCAATTTCAGTCAAAAAATAAAATTAACATTTGTAAATAGAATAAACAACGCTTATTGCCAAAATGTCGGTGGATAAAATTGTGGATTACATATAATTCAACAACACATGTTCAATTAATTGAAAAGCAATAAGTTATGTAGCTTATCTCAATGATAGTTTGAAGTTTACTTGAAGTGGCTAATTGTCTATTTATCAGTATTTGAGCATAATATAATTAAACATCTACAGTGTGGATAAATACTCACAAAATTACTATATACAAATGTAAACTAACCGAATTTTGAAGTTTACTGATTATTTTCTATCCTCAATTTATGATTGAATTTAGAAATGTAATTCTAATTTAAGTCCAATGGGATCCACTCATAAAAGCTAACTTAATCCAGCTAAAAACCGGTATTTAATCAGTATTTAAAGTACATATTACAATAGTAAACTCCCTATTTATGCTTATTTACACTTACTTACCTAGACTTATGGCCAGATCCTACTATTTACAAATGAAACTTAACAAAAATAGCTTTATTAGTCAATTAACCGAAATAATTACCGCTGAACTTACTAATAAGTTATTGACTTTTTTGTGAATATCTGTCGAAAAATGAAAAACAGTCCGTGGAAAACATTTTTACAAATCTAGAAACCAGAATTTACATCATTGTAACTAACTATTTAATAAGGCGTTATACTATTTACATTTGTATTGCCTAATCGTTTACATTTGTACATTATCAAGGTTTGCATTTGTAAATTTAATTATTTACATTTGTAACGTAATTGAAAGCTTATAATATGAGTTTAAACGAAAGAATTTCAAAAGTTATAGAGTATTCTAATCTTACTCCTTCCGAATTTGCAGATGAGATAGATGTTCAGCGTTCTTCTATTTCGCATATTACTTCGGGAAGAAATAAGCCTTCATTAGAATTCATCATCAAAATAAAATCGAGTTTTCCAGAAATATTATGGGATTGGTTGGTCACCGGGGAAGGCGAAATGTTGAAATCAGATCTACCCGAAACAAGTGAAGTTTTGGAAAAAGAAGACCTCTTTGAAGAAGAAAAATCGAAGCCTACTTCCCTTCCGGATCTTTTTACAATGATGAATAAAGATGAAGATTTTGGAGCCAACGAAACAGAAATTGATGACCCAAAAGAGAGCCCTCGAGAATCATTTATAGCGCCCCAAAGTACTGCTCAGGAAAAAATATCCGATTCTCCGCGATTAGAGAAATCAAAAGATCAAATCATTAGTGAAGCTATTGGAAATCAGACCAATAAGATAAAAAGAATTGTCTTGTTCTATGAAAACGGAAAATTTGAAAGTTTTGAGCCCTAAAAGGCCAAATCAAAGAAAATAAGCAGAGCAAAATATATTTAATGACAAAAAATCAAAGCCTACTTCCCTTTCGAATCATTTTATAATGACGAATAAAGATGAAGATTTGAGCATCAAAAAAGGGTTTTTGAGAACCTTTTATAGCGTACAAAGTACTGTTTCGGATAAAATATCCCATTCTCCTCGATTAGAAAAACAAACACATAAATCATTAACTAAAATACTGTAAATCAAACCAGTACAATACAACTCATTGTTTCATCCTTCGAAATAGAAATTTTAAAGTTTTAAGCCCTAAAACACCAAATTCAAGAAAATAATCATGCTAATAATATTTGGAAAAGAGAACTTAAAACCTAATTTCTCCTTTTAAATCCTTTTATTATGATGAATAAAAAGAAAAATTTGGCTACCAATAATGCGGAAATTGAAACCTTAAAAAGAGTTATCAAAAACCTTTTATAGTGTTCTAAAAACCTAATCAAAGGATAAGAATTCGACTAAAAAATATAGGAAAAAAGAAATAAATTGCTCATTTTACCTTCCATATCTTTTTATAATGATGAACAAAAATGGAGATTTTTCCACCAATAATACAGAAATTGAAGTCTCGAAAAAGGTCTTTTTTAGTGTTTAAAAACCTAATCGAAGGATAAAAATCCAGCTAAAAAACATAGGAAAAGAGAAATAAAATGCTCATTTTACCTTCCCTATCTTTTTATAATGATGAATAAAAAGGAAAATTTTAGCGAAATTGAAGTTCAAAAACTGCTCTAGAGAAGCTTTTATAATGTCCTAAAAACCTAATCAAAGGATAAAAATCTGGCTAAAAAACATTTGGAAAAGAGAAATATAATCCTCATTTTACCTTCCGTATCTTTTTGCAATGATGAAAAAAGATGGAGATTTTTCCACCAATAATTCAGAAATTGAGCACTCAAAAGAGGACTCTCAGGAACCTTTTATAGCGCACTAGATACTACTTTGAGAAAAATATCCGATTCTCAGCGATTAGAAAAATCCAGTAATTAAAATACTTTTAATGCATTGAAAAACAGTCTAATATAATAGAATTATTGTTTTAGTCTACAAAAATGGAAAACTTGAAAATTTTTAGCCTAAAAAACCTGATCAAAGAAAATGATCAGGCTAAAAAATATTTGAAGAAGAAAACTAAAGCTATTGCTTTATATTTTTCAGCTATTACGATTAAAATGATTTACTCATTTCATTGCTTTTTCAAGGTTATACAACTAAGTTACAAAAAGAATAATTAATTCACAATATAAATTAAATTTTATTAAATCTATATTATCATATTCTGAAATTTGCTGTCTATTTTCAATATAAAATCAAAAAAATACCTCCCAGCTATTGGAAGGTATTTTGTATCTAAAGTATCAACTTATTTGCTCTTTCTTCGATCTAGCTCTTTCTTAATAAGACCTAGCTCTCTTCCTGTTTGCCCAGCTACAGAAGTGTTTTCTCTAGCTCTTCTTGTAAGATAAGGCACAACATCTTTTACAGGTCCGTAAGGAAGATATTTAGCAGCATTATATCCTTTATCAGACAAATAGAACGTGATATTATCACTCATTCCGTACAACTGTCCGAAGTAAATATGCGGATTTCCATTATCAAGAGATTTCGCTTTCATTTTATCCATAATCAGCTCAGAAGAGATCTCATTATGGGTACCAAAAAATGCTGAAACTTTATCTAAATGATTCATTACAAAATCAATACCTGAGTTGTAATTTTTATCTGAAGCTTCTTTATTAGGCTGGATAGGATCCGGATATCCTTTTTCTGCAGCTCTGGCTCTTTCCTTCTCCATGTAAGCACCACGAACGATCTTATAGCCAATAAAATAATTCTTTTCTCTGGCTCTTTGAAGATTCTCTTCCATATATTCCAATCTACCGGTTCTATACATTTGGATCGTATTCCAAACGATAGGTTTTTCCTGATTGTACTTCTCCATCATCTCTTCACATAGGTGATCAGCCGCGTCCTGCATCCAAGTTTCCTCGGCATCTACCATTACTTTTTTGTCGTGTTCATAGCAAAGTTTACATACCTCATCGAATCTTTTCACTACCCTTTCCCACTCTTCTTTTTGGCTTGATGTGAGCTCTGCATTCTTTCCAACTGCTTCATATAAATCAATTCTACCAAAGGCAGTAGGTTTAAAAACAATAAAAGGAATCGCAGGATTTCCTACAGAAAATCTTATGATATCTTTAATTTCTTTGCAAACAGCGTCAAATGTTTCTTCGTCTTCTTTACCTTCAATTGAGTAATCGAAAATACTTCCTACCCCTCTTTTAAAGAGTTGTTTCACGGCTTTCATACTTTCTTCACGCGTTTCTCCACCACAAAATTGGTCAAACAAAGTGTTTTTTACAATTCCGGTAACGAAAGGGAAATCATGATGAACAGTGAAATTAAGGATAGAAGTTCCAAGACTTGTAAGAGCGGGCTGTTCAATCATTTTGAACATCCAGTACGCTTTTCTTAACTGTGCATCAGACTTGTCTGCAAATGCAACTTTAGTATCGTTAAAAATGGGCATTCCTTTATATTAAATTTAGTGTTGCAAAGGTAAGGATAACCTTAATCTTTTTCCAACATTTTCTTCTATATTTTACCTTCAATTCCGTTCAGAAGCATTGCAATGATTCCTATAAAAACCCAAAGTCTTAATATATTGATCGTCAGAAAATTACTTTTTCTTGAAGAATTTAACAGCAAGTAAATACAAAGGATGAATATAAACAATCCCCCAGAAAAATAATAGGCCATAAAACCTGAAATCCCTGTTTTAAGAATCAATTTCATAGAAACAGCCATGGTGATCACCAGCAAAGAAATAATGATTCCTTTTGTTGTTTTAGTCTTAAAATAATTAGGTATTGTGGTGTATCCAAAGGCTTTATCTACACTTTTTGTAAGGGTATCTTTTACAATATCAATGCATAAAAGGATAAGAAAAAGGAAGATCGCCATCAACAAAACCTTCTTTGAAAAGGTCTCATAATAGACCATCATTCCAAAAAAAGGATATAGCGTAAGGCTTACAAAAGTGAGGTTATTGACGATTAAAATCCGGCTTAATTTATGACTGTAGAACCACATGAAAAATTGATAAACCACAAAAAAAGCAAAGACATTATGCGAAATTGTCCACGCAACGCCCAACGAAATAATGCTTAAAAACAAGTAAGCATAGAGAAAATATTTCTGTTTTATGAAACTTTGAATCCTCGTTCGGAAGGGTTTTACGATATGGTCTTTTTCAAAATCATAGAACTGATTGATAATTCCTCCCGCCAAAATGGTTAAAACAGTACAGAAAATAATGCCGTGAACCTTAAAATCAAAGACGAATTTTCTGAAACTTTCATCCTGATTAAAGAGGAAAAAGGTAGAAACATAGAGGGCAAAAGTGAGCAAGATGGCCACAAAAAATCGTGCACCTAAAAGAAAGCCCACGAATTGTGAAAATCTGTAAAATAGAGATTTTGAGACAAAGTTTTTTTCTTGGAAATTTTCTTTTTCAGAATTCATTCCCAATACAATTAAAATCTGTAAATCACTTCTTTATGGAAGCCGTCAAGCATTTTTTCAGCTTTTTCGTAGTCTTTAGTAAACCCTAAAATATAACCACCCCCTCCGCTTCCGCAAAGTTTTAGGTAATATGCATTAGAATCCAAGCCTTTTTTCCAGACATTAAAAATGCTTTCAGGAATCATAGGACGAAAATGTTCATAGGCCCAATGAGAAAGTTTCTTTAAATTTCTAAAGAAAGGATTCATATCTTTTTTAAGGAAAGCCTCTATACAAGCGTTATTATAACGGATAAACTCTTCTTTCAATGTTTTACGGAAACCTTCAGTTTTCATTTTTTCAAAGAAAATTTGAACCATTGGCCCGGTTTCACCTGTCATTCCAGAGTCAATTAAGAAGATGGCTCCTTTACCTTCCTGGCTTCTAGGAATCGCTACTTTGTCTACACTTTCTTTGCTTTCAATAAGAATCGGAAGATTCATGTAGCAAATAAGCGGGTCAATTCCTGAGCTTTTTCCGTGGAAATAACTCTCCATTAATCCAAAAACACTTCTCAAATCTTTAAGTTCGTCTTTAGAGATGTTTTCAGGACTGTGTTTTTTAATAGAATACCGTTCGAAAATAGCAGCTACTAAAGCGCCTGAACTCCCGATTCCGTATCCTTGCGGGATATTGCTATCGAAGAATAAGCCTTCAGAAATCTCCTGTTTAAATTTTGAAACATTGATTTCAAAACCTTTTGGAAGCTCTAAATTCAGTAAATAATCTGCGTATTTTATAAGGTGTTCATTCGATTTCTTTTCAAAATCCGAATCTAATGCTGAGAACTTGAGGGTACCTTTATAGAAACTATAAGGTAATGTCAAACCTTGGGAATCTTCAATGATTCCGTATTCTCCGAACAAAAGAATTTTTGCGTAAAATAAGGGGTTTGTCATTATATAATAAATCTTTTTTGCAAAGTTAAAATTATTCCGCTCAATATAAGCAAAATCCACGCCGAATTATAACTTATTTTAACAGAAAACGGATCCTAATTCTTAAATTAAATCTTAAAAAGTAATATAACTCTCTTAAAGATAGCAAAAAAGCCTGACATCATCAGGCTTTTATTATTAATTTTTTATAAGTTATTGCTTTATCAATTTCTTGTTTATGGTCTGTTTTTCAGTTTCAATAGAAACAACGTAATTTCCTGCTTGTATTGATGATAGATTGACATCCATTTTGTTTCCTTTTAAAGATGAAGCAGACTGTATCAATCTTCCAGATTCATTATAAATTTTATATGATTTCAATCCTTCCTTAGACGAAATTGTAACCTTATTTTTAACTGGATTGGGGAAAATATTTACTGGATTATATTTTAGATTATCATCTCCTACTGCCAAAACTCCACACGAGAAATTAGCTTTCCATCCCGTATCATTATAATCCTCATCTGATACAAATCTCACCGTAATAGCACCTGAAGAATGAGTTGATGTAAACGTACCTGGCAATGTATTCCCTGTTAATGCATTGCCATTTGTAAACATCGGAGACGCTGTGGATGGACCATTATAAATATATAAAAAATCATAATCTTTTTCTAAAGCAAACTCGGTAAACATCAATGTTAGTGCTCCTGAAGTAGGATAAAATGTCTTTACAATGGTTTCATTATTTCCATAATTTCCTACCTGGCCGCCAGTATCTGTAAACAAAGCTCCACCACACCATTCAGCATCTGTTAAGAAAATCTGTGATCTTTGGTATCCAACTGAACAATCTGTTCCGACGGATAATTTATAATAAGTAGCAGGCTGAAGATTCGTGAAATTTACCGTTTGATTACTTGTATTTCCTGATGAAACTATTGCTCCATCCATCGTTGCCATCTTATATTTCCATAATGTAGACACAGCATCTGTAATAGCTGCATTTGCTCCGTTTTGAGTGACGTTGCTTATATTTAATTCTGTAATCGTGATAGCACATGGAGTAATACAATTTTGACCTAAACACGCTTTTGAATCTACCGTATTTCTAATTAAAGCTGCCGGCTGAGGACCAAACCCGTTATTAAAACTTATACCAACCCCACTTACTAAATGACAATAACTCATAATACTTCCTTTTACAGTAGATGAAGGAATCGGACCTGTACATCCCTCGGTATACCCTATCTGCGGACCACATCCGTCAATAGCCGTAGAATTTCCGTTCCAAGAACATGAGTGCGTATGAGGAGAGCCTAATGCATGTCCCATTTCATGAGTCATAGCCTGAATGGTCCAAGAATATACCGGAACATTGTTGTACGTTTGAGAAATTCCTGAATAAGCATATCTATTAGCCCCACAAAGTGAATTAAGATAAGCAACACTTGTTGTTGCAGGTGCGTTAATCAAATGCGCCAAATCTCCATTAAAAACAGGTCTATTTACTCTAAAGTTAGAAAGATTGGCACTATATCCTGCTGTATAAGGATCGGGAGTTGTCCAGATAAAAACCTCATTTAAAGCTGTTCTGATATCATCATTGCTGTAAAGAGTAGCAATATTATTATGAATCGCTGTAATCCAATTCGTCGTCGTTGTTATATTAGAACCATTATTTTGATAAGGCGTATAACAAATCTCATAATACAACCTTACACAATTTTCGGTTAAAGCCTTTTTAACAGTAGCTGGATTATGTGAAATTTTCTGAGATTTATTTTCCTTTAATTCATCAACTCCACAAATAAAAGGATTTGCTCCGGTTAATTTAGATTCTGAATAGCTTACAAAATCATTAGAATTCTTCGCTTTCCCAAGAATTATATTTCCTAATTCTGAGGTTGAAGCAACTCCAACTATATCATTATCAAAGAAACTGAATGCTACTACAGATGAATCATCTCCTTTTACAATTCCCTGATAATACACTCCAGGAGTATAATTGGTAATTTCACCTTTATTGGTATTTACTTTAAAATCATTCGTTAGAATTTGATTCTTATATAGCTCTACTGTAACATTTTTATTTCCCTGAAAAGGAAAAGAGATTTCAATAACCTGAGGCTTATCTTTAATAATCTGTTGAAGTTCGCCAACGTTAAGACTAAGAACTGTAATATCTGTAGCTGCTCTTTTGTACTCCATAGCCTTATTGGAAGTTGTATTGACTTCAAACAAAGTATACCTTTTAAAATCTTTGTTTTGAATATGATATTCTGAAATTTTTTGAGCAATTGGCCTTAAGTTTTGAGAAAAGCCCAGCATACTGCATTGAATAATGCAAAGAAATAGAATTTTTTTAATCATATAATTTACTTTTTACAAATAAACAAAAAAAATCAGATACCTCCTTAGTATTTATCACCATATATTGAATAAAATATTTTGCAAATAAAAAAGCCATTAAATTTCTTTAATGGCTTTATAAATTCTTTATAATCAATTATAATGTATCTCTGTCTTTCATCATTTTAACTTTCATAAAACGAATTAAAACAAGACCTATTGCAAAGAATATCGTCATAGAAAGAGCTGCGATACGCATATTATTAAAGTGCTCTATTAATGTTGCAAAGATGAACGTCCCTAAAATAATCGCCAACTTTTCTAATACATCATAGAAGCTGAAAAATGTTGTATTCTCCATTGAATCTTCCGGTAAAAGTTTTGAATAAGTAGATCTAGACATTGCCTGAAGACCTCCCATTACCAAACCTACCACAGCAGCAACTCCGTAGAACTGATATTCTACTGTTGGGTTTTCTTTATTTAAGAAAAATGCCCATAAACATGCTACTATCCATAAGATAATAGCAATTGAAATCACGTTTCTGTTCCCTATTTTTTTAGATAATCTTGAGAATATAACCGCTCCTATAATCGCTTCAATCTGAATAACCAAAAGAGTTCCGATCAATTTATCCTGCGCCAGGTTGATCTCACTTTTCCCAAATAATGTTGCCATCAAGAAAATAGTCTGCATTCCTACACTGTAGAAAAAGAAACTCGACAGGAAGAATTTTAGATTTCTATCTTTAAATAATAAGTTTCCTGCTTTGAAAAGTTCATGAAAACTTTCTTTCGCAATGTCTTTATAGAAGCTGATATTATCTTTAAATACTTCGAAGAAACCTCCTTGATCTTCATGTTTTTTAAAGATATTTTTATAGTTTAATAGAACAAGGTCTTTAGGCAATTTCTCTTTAACATCTCCAAATTGAGGTAAATGTTTGAAAGTATATTGAGAAAAACCAAACCACCAAGCACCTGTTAATAAGAAACTAATTCTTGTAAATAACAATTGCTGTGCAGCTCCTTTTGCAAAAACCTGGATTAATACCAAACATAAAACTACCAATACTACAGAGCCAATATATCCGTAAACATATCCTTTCGCAGACAATGCATCCTGTTTATCCCGTGTCGCAATATCCGGTAAAAAGGAATTATAAAACACTAAACTTCCCCAGAATCCTACACTCGCTGTGATGCTGAATAGGAGCCCCAGAAAGACATTATGCATTCCTGTAAACATCGCCAATCCCATACAAGAGGTAGCTCCCAAATAACAGAAAAACTGTAAAAATGATTTTTTATTACCAATGGTATCTGCCAAAGAAGATAAAAATGGAGATAATAAAACGACGATAAAGAAGGATATCGTTAATGAATATCCGTACACCGCATCCGGCTGGTATTCTTTTCCGAAGATCTTGATCATGTGTCTTACCGGAACATCAATCCATTTTTTTGTTTCCGCTATATATTCCTTTTTTTCATACGCTGTGGTAAGAATGGAGTAATAAATTGGAAAAATAGTAGATGTAATAACCAAAGAGTACACAGAATTAGCCCAGTCATAGACCGCCCAAGCTTTCATAATCTTTGGATTATTCTTTATGTTTTGAGGTTGTTTCTTCTCAATTTCAGACATTTCAAATAAATATTAGTTGCACAAAAATATAAAAACCACAGAATATTCTGCAGTTTTTTTTATTAATTAGAATATCTCGGAAGATATGAATTATTTAAACACCATTTATTAGAAATAATTCCCTAAAATTATCCTGTATACTTTGAAACCCATTTTGCTTTTAATTCAGCTCTGGCATTGATAAATTCAACATCTGTACCTTGGGCGATAGCATCAAGTGGATACCGTAGCGGACGTGTACCTTGTTCCATATTAATCAAATTTAATACACCATCTGCAATGACCTGCGGATTCATATCAAACTCAGCCATTTTTCCGAATAAGCCGGCTCCAATTGCATTAAACATATCAGTAGCAACAGGATCATATTCCTTAGCAATTTCTGGTTTATCTGCCTGCACACCTGCTTTGCTTCCTGAATTCATTTCTGTAGGATAAACTCCCGGCTGGATTGTTACATTTTCTATGTTGAATTGCGCCAACTCATCCTGAATGGACTCCGTGATTGCTTCTACCCCAAATTTAGACGCTAAATACGGTCCCATAAAGGGCAGAGAATGTCCGCTCGCACCTGAAGTAAGATTAATAATCAACCCTGATTTTGCTTTTCTCATGCTTGGTAAAACAGCCTGATACGTACGGATAACACCATAGAAATTGACCTCAAAAAACTTCTTGATCTGATCAATAGAATACGCTTCTACCAAACCAAAACCTGATAAACCTGCATTGTTAACCAAGACATCAATATTTCCGTGTTTGGCTAATGTATTTTCAAATGCTTCTTTTACTGATTGATCATCAGCCACATCAATATCTACCACCTCTACATTGGGCAATGCCGAAAGTTCTTCAGCTACTACTTTATTTTTATCTTGGGTACCACGCATTCCTGCAATAACAGTGTGTCCTTCTTTAGATAAGGTAGCTGTCATTAATTTCCCGAATCCCGTACTTGTTCCTGTGATGAAAACTATTTTGTTCATTTTATTTTAAATCTTTTGTTTAAATGTTGAGACAAAATTAGTCACAGAATTCGCTTCGAATCCTTGATATTTAACGGGAAAAACTATTGACAATTATCAATGATATTTTATTGGTCTCAGAAATAGTTAAAACTATGTACTTTAGTGCATTTTACTTTCAGTTTCTAAAAATGTTATCTTTGTTTAGTGGATTATCAACGCAGCAATGGTCATAGTGTAAGTAGATTAACGGCACATCTTGTGTGGGTTACTAAGTATCGTTTTCCAGTTCTAGAAGGCGATATCAAATTACGCTGTCGCAGTATTTTGCTTCAAATCTGTGAAGCAGAAGATATTCGAATTTTGAAAGGAGTTGTGTCAAAAGATCATGTTCACATGCATATAGAATATCGTCCGAATCAAGATATAAGTACACTTGTTAAATTGTTCAAAGGAAGAAGTTCAAGAAAACTTCAAGTTGAATTTCCTGAATTGAAGCAGCGTTATTGGGGTCGTCATTTTTGGGCTATAGGATTTGGATGTTGGAGTACAGGTAATATCACAGATGAAATGTTGAATACCTATTTGGAGCATCATCGCAATCCCACTGATCAGGACCAAAGTAATTTTATCATTGAGTAGGTTGCATACGAATCGTGGACTTTAAGTCCACAAACCAAACCTATGGACTTTAAGTCCATAGTGGTTTAGTTTTTTGCTGATTGTGCTCTAATTCGGCTCAGTGTTTCTGCAGATATTCCCAAGTAGGAAGCAATCATATGTTGGGGAATACGATTAGCTACTGACGGAAATTGCTGAATGAAATTGTGGTATTTTTCTTCGATTGATAAGCTCATATTGGCATGTATCCTTTTTTGAGAGACAAGAAAACTTTTATGAAGAATATCATTTACCATTTTATAAAACTGAGGTATTTTTTGACAGATATATTCAAAATCATCTTTTTTAATCAATATGATTTCTGAATTTTCCAAGGCAAGAATATTGAAATCCGAAGGATTTCCTGTCGTTAAACTTTCTCTGTCGCCCGTCCAATAATTTTCAGGAGAAAAATTCATAATATGCTCCTGCCCTTTTTGATCAATCGAAAAAGTCTTCAATAAACCATTCGACACAAATGCATTATACTGCCAAACATCTCCTTCCTGCGCTAAATATTGACGTTTTTGAAGCTTTTTTAAGATGCATACATCTTTTATCAGTTCTAATTCCTGATCTGAAAGAGTAATTTTGTTTTCTAAATAATTTTTAAAATTATCGAACATTGGATGATGGTAAAATGATAACCTAAAGATAAAACATTTACACTCAAATCTAGCTTTACAACAAAAAAAATGGAGCCAAAAGACTCCATTTTTATAATTTAATCCTAAGATCTAGGGTATTACATATTTTCAATAACAATTGCAGATGCACCACCGCCTCCATTACAGATCGCTGCAGCACCATATTTTGCGTTGTTTTGTTTTAAAACATTAATCAAAGTAACAATAATTCTAGAACCTGAACTTCCCAGTGGATGTCCTAGTGCTACTGCTCCTCCATTTACGTTTACTTTAGCAGCATCTAATCCTAAGATTTTGTTGTTTGCCAAACCTACTACAGAAAAAGCTTCGTTAAATTCGAAGAAATCAATATCTGCAAGTGTTAAACCCGCTTTTTTAAGAGCAATTGGTAACGCTTTTGCAGGTGCTGTAGTAAAGTTTTCAGGCTCTTGAGCAGCATCAGCATAAGAAACGATTCTTGCTAAAGGCTTAAGACCTAGTTCTTCCATTTTCTCTTTAGAAACAAGAATTAATGCAGAAGCACCATCATTTAAAGTAGATGCATTCGCTGCTGTTACTGTTCCCTCTTCTTTTTTAAATACCGTTGGAAGCGTTGGAAGTTTATCGAATTTTACTGCTTTGTATTCTTCATCTTCAGCGAATACAATTGGATCTCCTTTTCTTTGAGGAATAGAAACAGGAACTACTTCTTCAGCAAATTTCCCTTCGCTCCAAGCTTTTGCAGATCTTTTGTAAGACTCTATTGCAAAATTATCTTGTTCTTCTCTTGTAATATTATAGTCAGTTGCACATTTTTCTGCACAAACTCCCATGTGAACTTTGTTATAAACGTCTGTAAGACCGTCTAGAACCATTCCGTCCTGCATTTTAACGTCTCCTAATTTTGTAGCGTTTCTTGCATTATAATAATGAGGAACTGAAGACATGTTTTCCATACCTCCCGCAACAATTACGTCTGCATCACCTGCTTTAATAGCCTGTGCAGCCATACTTACTGCTTTCATTCCTGAAGCACAAACTTTATTGATCGTTGTAGCGATAGTTTCATTGGAAAGTCCCGCTCCTAAAGCAACCTGACGAGCCGGAGCCTGTCCTTCACCTGCCTGTAATACGTTACCCATATAGATTTCCTGAACATTTTTAGGATCTAGACCAATTTTATCTAATGCTCCTTTTACTGCAGCCGATCCCAACTTTGTAGCCGGAACAGTTGATAAACTTCCTAAGAAACTTCCCATTGGAGTTCTTACTGCAGAAACGATGAATACTTCTTTCATGTGTATATCTTTATTTTTTCTATTTTAAACTTTAATGATAAAGCTTTCGGTTATTTTGTTTTTGCTTTTATTAAAACCAAATCAAATTGCTCATTATCAACCTTACTCTGAATTTTAATATAATTATCCTGCGTTGCTGCAATTTTATTACTAAAAACATCGCCTACTTTTATACGGTTAGCTTCCTCTGTTTTTTCAAGCACAATTAATTTATAATTACAGTCATCCACAAAAACCATACTTGATTTTATATGATCTTTCCCGTCGTTATAATACTCAGTCTGCACATTATCTTTTACGGTCATATACCAAAGATTTTTGGGATAATTAGTTCGTAGAAATGTTCCTTCCTTTATATTACTACATTTGGTAGGATTATCAACAGGCTTTTGCTGTGTTGTTTCTTTTTTAGGAGTATTAGCAGTTGTTTTTTTCTGAGCGTTCATTTGAGAAACACCCAAAAACAATACTGCAACGGAGATTATTTTTATGTACTTCATATCTGTGTTGTGTTATTTACTTTATTATTTTTTGCTAATATGATTAGAAAAGCACCTAGGAATTCAATTGCCCAGCCCCACTTTAGCTTAACAACGCCTGCAAAAGTTTCTCTCCAAGATTTAAAAGGTACAAAGCTGAAATAATCTAAAGACTGAACTTTAATAGCAATCAAACTAAGGATGAATAAAAGGATGAGAAGAACAGCAAAAGTTCTTGCGATTTTCGCACTATTATTTACAATTCCGAAAAGGGCGCCTGCCGAAAGAATCCAACAGGTAATGGCCAAAGAATGGTCTAGCTTCCAGTAATTCCAATTACCTATAATTGGAACATGGACTAAGGGTAAAAAACTCCCCACAACCACCAATAACAATCCTAATAACTGAATATTTTTCATAATTCCTAAAGTGCCAAAATACAAAAAAAAACACACTTTATATCAGTGTGTTTTAAAATCAAATTATTCGCACCCAAACAGTCGTTAGCTTCAAAATTATCATTGTAAATTTAATTATTTAACAATAAAAATGCACTTTCATTAATTAATTAAAAATTAACATTCATCTATTTAACATCTATTTTAAGTCCGTATTTGGCCGCGAGATTAATATTCTTATTAAATGTCTTTATAAAAATAAATATATTAACAATACGACGGTAAAATTTATAAAAGACCACCTGTAAAAACAAAAAAAATGCACCTTTTTCTCAAAAGTGCATTTTAGTATTTTAATAATCTGTTCAAATAAATTAATGTTTAACCATTGAAACGTCTTCCGGATCATGTTTATGTCTGAATAAAACAGCAAACAAAATCGCAAGAACGAAGGCATAAGCCGCAAAAGAAAGCCATACCTGTTGCCAATCTTTTACCATTACAATGGATGATAATGTTCCATCTGGATTTACTGCCGAATTAAAACTATTTTTAAGAATTTGTAAAAAAGTAGGATTATCCGGTGTTGTTTGTAAATACGTAGAAAGCTCCGAAGCCGTTGTAAATTTATGGGTAAAGAATTTATCGATCGCCCAACCTGCAATATAACTTCCGAAAACCGCTCCAAAACCATTAGTCATCATCATAAATAACCCTTGTGCAGAAGAACGAAGCTTTTTATCCGTTGTAGTTTCTACGAAAAGAGAGCCCGAAATATTGAAGAAATCGAAAGCCATTCCGTAAACAATACAAGAAAGGATAATTAATGATAATCCATATCCGTCCGGTACTCCATAAGCGAAGAATCCGAATCTTAATACCCAAGCAAACATAGACATTAGCATTACTTTTTTAATTCCGAATTTCTTTAAAAAGAAAGGAATTGCCAAAATAAACAAGGTCTCTGAAACCTGAGAAATAGACATGATAATGGTTGATCTTTGTACAACAAAAGAATCTGCATATTTTGGAAAATGAGCAAATTCGCTTAAGAAAACATCTCCATACGCATTCGTTAACTGCAACGCAGCTCCCAATAACATGGAAAATAAAAAGAACAACGCCATTTTAAAATTTCCAAAAAGCTTAAAAGCATCTAGTCCAAACTGCTCAATTAAAGGAGCACTTTTATCAATTAGTTTTTGCGGTGGACATTTTGGTAATGTTAATGCATAAATCCCCAATACAATGGCTGCTGCACCACCAATATAAAATTGTCCTTCCGTAGCTTTGTTTCCTGTAAGATTCGTGATCCACATGGCAACAATAAACCCAACAGTTCCCCAAACACGAATGGGAGGAAAGTCTTTCACTACATCTAGATTACTGTTTTTAAGAACTGTATAAGAAATAGAATTTGCTAATGCAATTGTTGGCATATAAAAACACATCGCAACAAGCATTATAGAAAAGAAAGAATTAGGGTCTGTACTATGTGGTAAAAAGAAAAGCGTAATCCCGTATAAGATCTGCAAAGCCGAAAAAATTCTTTCCGCATTTACCCAACGGTCAGCAATAATCCCAGTGATGGTCGGCATAAAAATAGAAGCGATCCCCATTGTTCCGAAAACAGCCCCAAACTGAGCTCCTTCCCAATGTTTTGTACCGAACCAAAAGTTAGCCATCGTAATCAGCCATGCTCCCCAGACAAAAAACTGAAGAAAACTAAGGATGGTCAATCGTAGTTTTAAATTCATAGTTAGTGTAAAATATCTCTTTTAGTCAATTTTCTTTTTCCTCCTTTTGATTTCCTCCTGAATCTCTAAAGCAGTATCATAATCTTCTTCTTTTACGGCTTCATCCAATAATTTCTGAAGCTCCTCCATAGAAAGAGATATTAAATTATCCTCAGCCTGAACAGTTTCTGAAAACGGTTGATCTTCTTTGGCAACATCTTCCAGTTCTAAGAGAATTCCGGCTTCATTTAATACTTGCTGAGTCGTAAAAATGGGAGCATCAAATCTTACTGCCATTGCTACTGCATCAGAAGTTCTGGCATCAAGAATTAATTCTTCATCATTACTCTTATTTTTGAAATTAATATTCGAAAAGAAAACACCATCTACGATCTGATAAATGATCACAGAGATCAATTCATAATTCGCAGAGGTTATAAATTTTGAAAATAAGTCGTGTGTAAGTGGACGAGGTGGATGAATATCTTTTTCTAAACCAAGAGAAATAGATTGTGCCTCGAAATTTCCTATAACAACAGGTAATTTTATGTGTGATTCTTCATGTTCCAATAACAAAGCGTACGCCCCTGATTGGGTCTGGCTGTACGATATTCCGCGAATAATTAGCTGCTTATAATCCATAGCTACAAATATAATTTAATTTTTAATTGCAGGTTTCTATTTTTAGTCAAAAATAAAAGCCTGTAAAGATACTAAATAACTGGAAAATTACAGGGATGAAAATCCCCTTAAAAGAAGTATAAAAATTAAATAAATCCATGGAATTACCAATAACTCATTATTGATTCAGAAAAAATTCAACATAAACACATTGTTACCCATTAAAATAAACTTACTAATCAGTATTTTACAGAAATACACACAACAATAACTAAGTTTGATTTAAAAATGTAAATATTATCAAATTAACTTATTTTAACACAAATAAAACAATATAAACGATTTAAATTGTGTAAATTTATAATACACAAAAACCAAAATCAATGATGAAAAATCTAATTATTTCAACAATAGTGATGATGCCTGCATTTTATATCGCTCAGGTTGGTATTAATACAGCATCCCCTACAGCTACTTTAGATGTAATCTCTAAAAATACAACAGGTAATTCTACCAACGTAGATGGCTTTATTGCTCCGCGAGTAGATCGACAAAGAGCCCAGAGTATGACGAACGTACCTACCTCAACTATTATTTATGTGAATAACATTGCTACAGGTACCCAAACAGGTACTGCAATAAATATAAACTCACCTAGTTTCTACTATTTTGACGGTAGTGTATGGCAAAAACTTGTTACCCCAGCAGCAGCGACTCAGATATTTTCTGTTGCCACTAAAAATGCGACTCAAACAATCCCCGGTGGTGGTGGGAGTGATATTACATGGCAAACCATAACAGGATCAAACGCAAATGCTATTACGCTGTCTAGTGGCAATATTATTTTACCTGCCAATAAAATATTTTTATTGCAAGGCTACGTTTCCTGGTTAAAAAGTTCAGGCGTACCTGACGCTAATGCATGGATTAAATATAATTTCGTAGATACTTCTAATACGGCAGTAGGAAGTGTTAATATGGCAGGGTTTCAAGAAGCAAGTACCGAACAGTATAAAGACGGAGGAGTAAATCCTTCTACCGCAATAATTAATACAGGAACCTCTCCCCTTACTATTAAACTAAGAACTCTTGGTACAGGAGCAGGAGGATCTTTTGATCTCAGCGCAGGATCAGGTAATAACGGTACCTGTTATATTCTTATTCAAGAACTGTAAACTAAGTTTTATAATTTAAAAAAGATAAAAGCCCGGAAAACCGAGCTTTTATCTGTATTGTTGAATGCTTATTGTAAATTTTGCTTCGCAAATGAATAAGTTTAATTAAAAACGTTAACCAGCAAGGCGAATTCACAACTCACTTTTTATCCTTTAATTGCTTTAATTTTCTCAGTTAATGCAGGAATAATCTGGAAAGCATCTCCTACTACTCCATAATCAGCAGATTTGAAGAACGGAGCTTCAGGATCACTGTTGATTACAACGATAGTTTTAGAAGAGTTTACACCAGCTAAGTGCTGAATCGCTCCCGAAATACCTACTGCGATATAAAGATTTGGAGAAATTGCTTTACCTGTCTGCCCAACGTGCTCTGTGTGAGGTCTCCAACCGATATCAGAAACTGGCTTAGAACAAGCGGTAGCAGCGCCTAAAACGTTTGCTAATTCTTCGATCATTCCCCAGTTTTCAGGACCTTTCAATCCTCTACCTGCAGAAACTACTACTTCAGCTTCTTTAAGGTCTAATTTCCCTGAACTTTGCTCGTGAGAGATCACTTTAGTATCTTCGTTAGCCACTGACAAGTTTTTCACTTCTTCAGTACCTGAAACTGCATTTTCTTTAACACCGAAAGCATTTTGAGAAACGGTAAGAATTACATTATTCCCTTCTGCTTTTGCGTGCATAAAACCTTTTCCTGAGAAAGCTCTTCTTTTCACCTGAAATGGAGAAAGACTTTCCGGAGCTGCCAACGTATTTGTAATTAAGGCAAACCCATTCATTACTGCCAACATTGGAGCGATTGAAGAAGCGTCTGTCGTGTGAGGGAAAACGATGATGTTTCCGTTAGCGACTTCACTTACAGCCTGAGCATACGCTTTAGCTGAAAAGCTTTTAAGACCTTCGTCTTTAATATTGATAACATTTGATGCCCCATATTTATACAATAAATCTGAAGAATCTGTAGGGTTTACAGAGATCGCTGTAACGGTATCTCCAGCTTGGTCTGCAACAGCCTTAGCATAAGAAACTGCCTCGAAAGCTGCTTTTTTGTAAACTCCATTTATATTTTCTGCGTATACGAATACTGCCATTGTTTTAAAATTAAATGATTAAAAAATTTAATGATTAAAAGATTAGATAACTTTAGCTTCTTCGTGAAGTAATCTTACTAATTCATCTAAATTATCCGGAGAAACAAGTTTCACAGCAGCTCTTGGAGGAACGCTATCATAAGAAACTCCCTGAACTTTCACTTCTGATGAAGTAGGTTCTACAACCTGCAAAGATTTAGTTCTTGCAGACATTATCCCTCTCATGTTTGGAATGATAAGATCTTTCTCATCTACCAATCCTTTCTGACCAGCGATTACAGCAGGTAATTTCACAGAAATAGTTTCTTTACCTCCTTCAATTTCTCTTACTGCAGTAGCTTCACTTCCGTTTACTTCTAAACCTACAGATGCATTAACGAAAGGCTGATTTAATAACTGAGCCACCATTCCTGGAACAGAACCACCGTTATAATCAATAGATTCCTTACCACAAAGAATAAGGTCATATCCACCGTTTTGAGCAACAGCAGCGATTTCTTTTGCTGTAGAATAACTATCCTGAGGATCAAGATTTACTCTTACTGCATCATTAGCACCAATTGCCAAAGCTTTTCTGATTACCGGTTCCGTCGTTACATCCCCTACATTGATTACTGTTACATTAGCTCCCTGAGACTCCTGAAGTTTAACTGCTTTTGTTAACGCAAATTCGTCTAATGGATTGATCACCCACTGAATTCCGTTTTTGTCGAAAGCAGATTTGTCTGCTGTAAAGTTAATTTTGGAAGTAGTATCCGGAACACTACTAATACAAACTAATATTTTCATGTGTACTATTTTATTGTTTCCCTTTTTATGACATAAAACTTTATCGCTTTATGCAGAGATTTTGTTTTTATTAATTCCTGTAAATATAAATAAAAAATATATTATGCATGCATAATACTTATTATTTTATTATTCAATACATTAGATGTACTTACTTGCCTGGCTGGCTTGCCCTAAACTCTATCTTACTGGGCAAAACCCTAGGATTCATCCTTAAAATATCCAATATCAGATTCCCCATATCTTCGGGCTGAATCTTCCATTCATCTTTTTCGGAAGGTACATTTCCGTTGAAATTTGTAGCCACTGATCCGGGCATAATTACGGTTGATTTAATGTTATATTTTCTTAAATCAATCATCGCTGCCTGCGTGAAACCAACGACCCCAAATTTTGAGGCATTATAGCCTGTTCCCTTTTCAAAAAAATTAGCGCCTGCCAAACTTGAAACTGTAATATAATACCCTTCAGACTTCTTTAACTCTTCAACAGAAGCTTTTAACGTATAAAAAACTCCTGTAAGGTTGGTTTCTATCATGTCATTCCACTCTTCAGCAGATAATTCGTCAACTGGCTTGAAAATCCCTAATCCGGCATTCGCAATCACAAAATCAAGTCTGCCAAACTTTTCTACCGTCTTTTTTACTGCTTCTTCTTCGTTGCCTAGAATCTTCACATCAGAAACAACTCCTATAACATGCTGTGAATATTGTTTAAGATCCTTCTCTGCTTTCTCTACATCTTCCTTTTTCCTCCCCGAAAATGCCACCGAAATATCATTTTCAAGCAAAATTTTTGCAATACCAAAACCTATTCCTTTGGTCCCTCCTGTTATATATGCGACTTTATTTTCTAACATGTCTTTGTTTTTAGTTTCCTAAAATAACAAAAACGCCCCAATTGGAGCGTTTTATCAATACTAATATTTGTCAGTAATTTTATTATTTATAACATATTGCAAAATATCCGGATATGATAATAAAAAAACGCTCTATAATAAGAGCGTTTCTATAAATATACTAAGTTTAATTACTTTGAATAATTTTCAAAAAACAACGGGATACTTTCAATTCCTTTATAGAAATTAAACAATCCGTAGTGTTCGTTTGGAGAGTGAATAGCATCAGAATCCAATCCGAATCCCATTAACACAGACTTAGCGCCTAACACCTGCTCAAACATCGCGGTAATAGGAATACTACCTCCCCCTCTGAAAGGAAGAACTTCTTTGTCGAATGTTGTTTCCATTGCATGTTTTGCAGCCAAGAATTCTTTAGTATCTGTAGGTAAAACGTAAGGCATCCCTCCATGATGTGGCGTTACTTTTACTCTTACGTTATCCGGAGCAATTTTTATAAAGTGCTTCGTGAACTTTTCTGTGATCTCTTCCGGAGTCTGATAAGGAACCAAACGCATAGAAATTTTAGCAGATGCTTTAGAAGGAATAACTGTCTTAGCGCCTTCTCCTGTGTAGCCACCCCAAATTCCGTTGCAGTCTAATGTAGGACGGATAGACGTTCTTTCCAACGTTGTATATCCTTCTTCGCCTTCTAAGCCTTCTAATCCGATAGATTTTTTGAATTCCTCTGGATTGTCCTCCAATTTATTCATCGCTTCTCTATCATCTTCTGAAACGTCTTCTACGCTATCATAGAATCCGTCAATTGTAATTTGTCCGTCTTCATCAATCAAATCAGCAATCATTCTTGAAAGAACGTGAATTGGGTTTGGAACCGCTCCACCGTACAGCCCTGAATGTAAATCTCTGTTCGGACCTTCAATCTCAACTTCCACATAGCTCAACCCTCTTAAACCTGTGGTTACCGTTGGCTGCTCATTGCTGTAAATATGAGTATCTGAAATTAAAATACAGTCGCATGATAATTTCTCTTTGTTTTCGTTCACGAAATCTCCTAAGCTTACAGAACCTACTTCTTCCTCACCTTCTAATATAAATTTAACATTACAAGGAAGAGAATTAGTCTTCATCATCGCTTCAAAAGCTTTCAGGTGCATAAAGAACTGTCCTTTATCATCAGCTGAACCTCTTGCGAAGATTGCCCCTTCAGGATGAAGTTCTGTCTTCTCGATATACGGCTCAAAAGGTGGTTTTTTCCACAGTTCTAGTGGGTCCGCAGGTTGAACATCGTAGTGTCCATATACCAACACGGTAGGTAAGTTACTGTCTAAAAACTTTTCACCAAAAACGATAGGATACCCTTTTGTCTGGCATACTTCAACATTGTCGGCTCCTGCTTTTGTAAGGTATTCTGCAACAACATCTGCACACTTCAATACGTCATCTTTATAAGCAGGGTCTGCAGAAATAGAAGGAATTCTTAGTAACTCAAATAATTCATCTACGAAACGTTGTTTGTTTTCGTTAATGTAATTTAATGTCTCTTGCATTGTAAAAATTTGTTTCGATAAAATTAAAAAATATGCCCAGCAGGGGCAAATAAAAACATATGATTTTCTCTAAGTTTGCTATCTTTTGAAAGTTAAGCGTTTAACTAAATAAAAAATATCCTACATTCCTGTAGGATACTCTTTATATTTTTCTAAAATAATTAGTGTTCAGCTTTAGCTTTATCAGCCTCTGCAGGTTTTACAGCAGCTGTACTATCTGCTTTTGGAGCTTCAGCCCCGTGTTTTTCAGCGGTAGCCGCTTCTTTATGCTCTGCAGCAGCTTCGTGACCGTGAGCTTCAGTACCTCCCTGGTGATCATCAGAATATCTCTCTGCTCCTTCTTCCAATTTAATGATATTCTTATTTCCTCCAGCTTGTATCTTTTTACAGCTTACAGCTACAGTTGCAATAGCTAAACATATAATTAATTTTCTCATGCCTAAATTTTTGATTGCCCAAAATTAAGAAAACTTGCTTTTTTCGGCAACATTTTTATATTGATTTTAAAATAATTTTACCTTTTTTGGATTGTGTAAAAATAAGGTAGTGTTCACCACCATCTTTTAATCCGTATTTCTTTTTAAGTTCTTCCGGTTTTAACGGATAATTTTTAGAGATAATATTAAACTGCTCTTTCTTTTTAATCTCCTTGCTATCAATCACTTTAACTTCAAAAACTCTTCCCGGAAAATCGGTTATTTTTTCCTCAGAGGTATAAAAGTGACTATTAGGATGAAGTTTTTTCAGATTAAATTTTTCAGAAATCAAATTAAAAATTCCTGCCTTTAAAATGGAATGATTAGGAATATAAATGTATTTTTCAGGCTCAGAATATGTTGCATTGGCATTTTCTTCGTCCCCGAACTGATATTCAAAGTCAGATTCTCCGCTTTCCAAGTTGACGCATTTGCAAATAATCTTCCCGAAATTTTCATTGGATAAGAAGACAACCACTTCTTTTACGTCATTTTTCAATGCAATAATTTCAATTCTGAAAATATTAGGCAATACGGAAACTAGGTATTTTAGATCGATCAATGGAGACAGTTTGATCACCACTTCATTTGAAATAGAAAGTAATTTTTTCTGAATTTCAAGAATATTAGGTGAAAGATCTTCCAATAAGAAGACTTTGTTTTTATTATTATCTCTTCTCGCAGGATCTAAATAAACAACGTCAAAGCTTTCCTGATTTTCAGCAAGGAAATCCTCCAGTTTATGATTGATAAATTTCGCTTTCTTTTCTAAGACAGTCCAATTGTGTTCTACAATCTCCAAAAGCTCAGAATTCTGCTCAATAAGGGTAATTTCATCAAAATTTTGAGACAGATAATAGGCATCAATTCCGAAACCACTGGTCAGATCAATGAATTTCTTTCCTTTTAAAATTTCAGATTTATACAACGCTGTTTTTTCGGAAGAAGACTGCTCTAAATTAAGTTGCGGTGGAAAAATAATTCCTTCTTTCAATAAAAACGGAAATTTCCTCTGCGCGACTTGCTTTCCTTTGATTTGTTGGACAATTTCCTGCATGGAAACCTCAGGAAATGGAGATTTTTTTAATAATAGTGAATGCAAGTCTGTGTTTAGATTTGCATTGATATAGTTTTGAATGTCTTGATTTAATACTTTATTTCCCACAGATCTGTAAGATTCTTTTATATAAAATGCTTCGACTTCGCTCAGCATGACAACGCTACAAAATGACGTTTAGTATTAGAGATGTCATGCTGAGCGAAGTCGAAGCATCCTTTTATTTTATTAGAAATTTATCTTTTATAAAAAATATAATCTGTCAATATAGGAGCAATTCCGTTTTGTTTTAATAAAGAATTGATCTGCCCTCGGTGATATGTTGAATGGTTGATGGCCTGAAAAAGCATTTCAAAAATACTGTTTTCAAACTTTGTACCTTTTGAATTTTGATATTCAATTCTTTGGTCAACATCTGAACTTTCAACAATTTGAATGCTTTTCTTAAAGTTTTGATGATTAATTTCCTGCAAATTTTCAAAAGGATTCATCTGCCAAACTTCGAAAGATGCTTCCCTTAAAACTCTTGAGTTCCAGATTTGCTGGGCATTCAACGTATGATTAATCAAACTGATCATCTTTTCATCGACCTTTTCGAGGTTTTCAGAAATAACTTTTATCATTTCTTGGTTGAAATGATAGGTATATTCAAATAAATCGATTAGTTTTTCTTTCATTATTCAAACATCTCAGCCCAACGAACAGCTTTTATTTCCTTTTCGTCATACAATTCAGCAATTGATTTTTTAACGTCTAATTTTGGATATAAATTAACTCCGATGATTTTGATCTTACCTTCTTCTACCCATTGCTGCTCTTCAATAGCCTGATTGTAGATCTTTTTCTGAAGTATTCCTTGCTTTAAAAGTTCCAGATATCCTCCAGCCTCTTCAATTTCTACAAAGAAAGCCCAAGACTTTTCTGCGATCTGCTGAGTAATATCTTCAACATAATAACTTCCGTTAGCCGCATCTTCAAAGACATTGATAATACATTCGTATGCCAAAACAATCTGCTGTTTGAAAGATATTTCTTCTGAGTTTTCAGTGCTTTTTCCGACAGCATAATTCGTGCTGTATACAGCATCTGCTCCACCAATCATTGCAGAAGCAAGTTCTAATGTTGAGCGAATAAGATTATTCTCACTGTCTACAGTTGCTTTATTTCTTAATGAAGTTTCTGCAAAAATATAAGGAATCTCATCTAATCCGTATTCTTTAGAGAGTTGGTTAAAAACCAGTTTAAAAGCTCTCAGCTTCGCTGTTTCAAAGAAATAATTTCCTCCTACCGCAATTTTGAATATTAATTTATTTACAATTTCCTGTCCGTAAACTTCTATCAGTTCTTTCGCTTTTGCCAAAGCAATCCCTAATTGCTGATAAATCGAAGCTCCGGCATTTTGATGAAGGGAAATATCAACACAAATGTTTCTTTTAAAATCTTTTGCTAATAATTCTTTTGCCAGCTGATCATCAATTGTTCCATTTTTTTCATCGAATACATCAATCAAAGAAAAATACTGATCGTTATCTTCAGGACTTATATGTTCCGCCAACTCTTTATTATGAATGAAAATTGTTTTTTCATCAAGATTTTCAACATTATGATCCAATATAAAAGCGAAAACATCATCTTCTAAGCTTTCATGATACTTTGCCACCAAATGTGTACTTTCTTCAACTTTTGGAAGGTTTACTAAAGGCTTTTGAACCGAATCGTAAAAAGGTTTCACCTCAATTCCTTCTAAATTTTCTTTTTTCAGAATGGTGTAAATATCTTCTGTCTTAAGTTGCTTTTTTACTAAATTTTCCCAGTTGGGAAAAGTATCTGTATTTGACATATCAATTATAAGTAATGAGTAATAGGTAATTAGTAATCCAATAAATCTTTAAAAATCAACTAGCAAAATGAATTGACTCATCATCATTCGCTTTTTTAAATTATTTCTTAGCAACATTTGTGCTGTCAACAACCAAAATAAAGATTTCTTCATTTGGCTTTTTCATAAAATAATTTTCTCTTGCGTATTTTTCTTTTTCCGATTTATTGTTCATTAGTTTCTTATAAAACGTGTCATTTTTTGCATATTCCGTTTTATAATATTCTAATTGTTCTTCGTATTTACTGATCTCACCATTGAGTTCATTAATAACCAAGAACGAAGTTTTATCAAAGAAAACCATCCAAACCAAGAACAGACAGATCGTAAGGAGATACTTATTAAAAATATAATTCTTAATAAATATAAAAGTCTCTGACTTAGGTTTAATTTCTTTAATAAGTTTGTTCTCTTCCATTTTAGTGTTTTCTCAACGAGTTTTTAATAACGGTAGTTAAAAAATCAATCGCTACGGAATTTTGTCTCATATTTGGAATAATAAGATCGGCCTCGTTTTTAGAGGGCTCAATAAATTCCTGATGCATTGGTTTTAAAGTAGTCTGATAACGGTGTAATACTTCACTCAAATCTCTTCCCCTTTCCTGTGTATCTCTCCTGATACGCCTTATTAACCTTTCGTCAGAGTCTGCATGCACAAATACCTTCAAATCAAACTCTTTCAATAGTTCCTTATTTGTAAGTACCAAAATACCTTCTACCACCAATACATTTTTAGGTTCTACGGTAACATGATCTCCAGTTCTGGAATGGGTTACAAAGCTATAAATAGGCTGCTCTATCGCCTCATTGTTTTTCAGCGCTTTTACGTGCTTTAGCATCAGTTCAAAATCTATAGACTTTGGGTGATCATAATTCAGTGCTTCTCTTTCTGTTAGCGTTAAATTATGATTATCATGGTAATAATTATCCTGAGATAAAATATTCATTCCTTCGATATCAAGCTGTTGAATAATTTTATCCACAACCGTAGTTTTGCCGGATCCTGTACCTCCTGCAATTCCTATTACTAGCATTCTTTTTGTTTCTATATAGTTTTTACAAATATACCATTTTAGATCAATGCAAATAAAATAATGGGCACGGAATTTATCCAATAAAAAAATCCGATGCTTAAAACACCGGATTTTAATAGAAATTATATGCTCTTATTTTTTGATAAATTTAGTGGATAAACCTAATCCTTTACTACTCAAAATATAGTTTCCTGTCTGAAGATGAGAAACATTAATTGTATTTTTACCATTATTAATCGTGGTTTCTAATACTTTTCTTCCTTCCATATTGTAGATTTCTACTTTTTCCTCTTTGTTTATTTTCATTGAAATATTTAAGATATCAGAAACGGGATTCGGATAAATTGCAATAAGTTCTTTTTTAGAAATATCATCTACACTTAACTGACAATTGTAAGCCGGTAAAACATATCCTGCAGCAGTAAACTCCTCCGTCATTACTGTAATATCTCCACATGCGAATCCGAATTGCCCCAACATGTCTATAGCAGCCTGTCTCACAGCAATTGCAGCGTTTTGTTGATTAGTGCTTGAACCCGTCATTGTTAGACCTTCTAAAAAGGCTCTATCTGTTTTTGCTCTTCCAATTCTATCATATATTCTCATTAAAGCGGAAGCCCATATTTGCCCTCTTGTATGGATTGCGCCGGATCCCGGATACAAAACGGTATAATTTGTAATTCTCCCTGACCAATATTCATTATGCCCGTCCCAACTAAACATCCAGTTATAAGCTGCTGCCGACGAAGGCCATTGACCCAAACTTCTGCTGTATGATTGCGCCCAATAGTCTCCACAACCTTCACTTAGCCCCTGAACCTGAGATAAACTTCCGTTGGTTAACCAATCATGAACACCGTGCCCTAATTCATGCAAAATAACGTCTGCATCTTCAGCATCATCTACTCCTCCTTCTCCGAATACTAATCTACCACTGCTGTAGTATGAATTATCATCACCATCCACCCCATGTGGGTCATACCACAATATTCCACCATTCGTTAGTGGTTTACATACAATATTTAATGTTTCATTGATGTAACGTAAACTGTTATCAATATGCCAATACGCATTTACAGCTTCAAATCCCTGATCATTTCTATTAAATAAGAATTGATTGGTTGCTTGGGTAAAAAGCCCTGTAGCAGGCGCCTCAAGCTCTTTGATTTCTGCATAAGATCCTTTTAACTTATATACACCTCCTGTGAAATCTAATTCTGGTATGGTCACTAACGTTCTTGCTGCATCTAAACTTGCGTTGGTAGCGTCATTATTGTCTACATATTGCCCTCCATAAGCCATCTGCATTTTAGAAAGCGGATCTGGATTGAAGATATATCCGGAGCCAGAAACAAGAACTTTCTTAGCGCTTATTTCTTTCTTTTGATTTTTTTTTGAAGGTTTTGGATTCTCGTTTTTATCATGATGATAATTAGCGATATCTTTTACGCTGATTACATTGCCGTTTTGTGCGTCTACAATTGTTTCCCAACTTCCCGGATGATCATGAGAGCTTGTAAGCACTCTGTAAACAAGCTTTGTATCTCCTGATTCGGTAAGATAAACGAAAAGTTTATTTTCTTCAAAAGTTATTTCACCTTTTGTTTTGGAAGCTACATGAGCCTTCTTAAGAGCTTCTGAATCTGTAAAAGATGGATTTGTACTGATGTCTTTTACCTCTTTTTTCAAACTTTCCGAAGAAGTATATGTGATTTTCCCCTCTTTATTAAAGTGCACTACGATTTCTGATTGAAAAACAGGCACATTTTTAATCATCTGTTGAAAACGCAGAGTCTCTCCAGCACTTCCTTTCTTTACAAAGTTTAATTGGAGTTGACTAAAGTTTTGAACGCCTAAGTTTCTGGAGTTTTCATTGATCCATTTTTTTGCAGGAGCTTCCCAAGAAGATTGCTGAGCTAATAATCCTGAGCATGAAATAACACAGCCCAGTATTAAAGAATTAATTTTTAAATTCATATTTTGTTTTTTCAAGTACTCTAAATTAACAAAATATTATGAAAACACACCTCTTATTTAATATTAATTCAACAATGAATGAATTTAGATAACGAAAATAAAAAAGCTCTAACCAATGTTAGAGCTTTACTTTATACGATTTCACTTGTTAATTCCCTTGAAAGTAGTCTTTCATGCATGGGTTTTAAAACATCCATAGATCCTGTTTTTACTGTGCACTTCCCTTTGTAATGTATCAAGATCGTGCATTGCTCGGCCTGTTCAAGAGTATGTTTGCAAATTTCCATCAGACAATCAATCACATAATCAAAAGTGTGAATGTCATCGTTATGCAAGATCAATTTATAAACATCATCCGTTTCCTCCATTACGAGTACTTCTTCTTCATATTGACGTTTCGGATCTTCGTAATCTTTTATACTGTTATAAAAAATCATTATTTAATTATTTTTAAGCTTCTCCTAATTTATCCGCGAGGTCACTAACAGAATTGGGTCCATAATAAACCAATTCTACAAGCTCTACGCTCTTATTATTCATTTTCAAAATTTTGAAATGATAATTCAATAAGTCAAATTCCTGGTTCTCTTCCGGAATGTCTTGTAATTCATGAAGAATAAGACCAGCTAATGAGTTATATTCACTTTCTTCAGAAAGAGGTAGTTTCTTCGGTAAATGTTCGTTGATCTCATCTAACGGCTGTGTAGCCTGTACCCAATAGGTATTATCAGCAATCTTATCTACCAACTTTTCTTCATCATCCTCTTCATCCTGAATTTCCCCTACCAATTCTTCTAAAATATCTTCTAGTGTAATAATACCTTCGGTACCCCCAAATTCATCGATTACAATAGCTAAATGCTGTTTCTTCTGTTGGAAAATCTTTAATAGATCTGAAATTTTCTTACTTCCAACCACAAAGAAAGGGTCACGCATTAATTCCTTAAGATCATCGTGGCTCAGCACCCCTTTTCTCTTAACAAATTCTCTGATAATTTCTTTTGTATATAAAATACCAATCACATTATCAATAGAATTAAGATAAACAGGAATTCTTGAATACCCGCTATCCATTATTTTATTAATTATTTCATTGATATCTTCCTCAAAATCAATGGATGTAATATTCTGTCTGGGAACCATGATCTGTTTTGCAGAGTGATCTGTAAAATCAAACGCGTTTTTAATGATCTCATAGTTCTCTTCTTCAATTTCTCCGCTGTCTGCACTTTGTTTTACCAAAAGCTGAAGTTCCTCAGTAGAGTGAATTTCCTGTTCCGATGCCGGGTGTATTTTTACTAATCGTAAAAAAGTATTCGACATCAAATTCATTAACCAGATAAATGGTTTAAAAACCGTATAAAAAACCCTCAATGGAACTGCTGTTGCCATTGTAGTTGCTTCCGATTTTCTGATGGCAATTGATTTTGGAATAAGCTCCCCAAATACAATATGCATCACCGTAATTAAAACAAAACTGGTTACCACTGAAATTGTGGTGATTGTTGTCTGAGCCAATTCTACTTCCAACGTATGGAAAATATTGTCTACAACATGGTGGAGAGCACTTTCTCCTACCCAACCCAACGCTAGCGATGCCAATGTGATACCTAACTGAGTAGCAGAAAGATATTCATCAAGATGCTTGATAATGTGCTCTGCCTGCTTAGCCATAGAGTTACCTTCGGCTGCCTTTAATTGGATTTGTGAGTAACGAACTTTAACAATTGAAAATTCTGCGGCTACGAAAAAGCCATTAAGTAATACTAGAAACAAGGCTAACAAAAGCCTGACTATGTCCGAGTCCATTTAGAAATTATATATATTTAATTGACTACAAAGATATACAAAATAAAAATAACAAAAAAAGCATCGAGGATGTCGATGCTTTAATATTATGTAAAATTAATTCTTTATGAATTCTTCAAAGCTTCTGCTCCTGAAACGATCTCTAGGATCTCGTTTGTAATAGCAGCCTGTCTTGCTTTGTTGTAATAGATTACTAAATCATTTTTCATAGATTGAGCATTGTCTGTTGCTTTGTGCATTGCAGTCATTCTCGCTCCATGCTCAGATGCTACAGAATCTAAAACACCTTTGAAAACCTGAGTTTTAATAGACTTTGGAATCAAATTATCTAAGATCTCAGCTTTGTTTGGTTCAAAAATATAATCTGTTTCTACTTGAGGTACTGTTACATCAACTTCTGCCATATGAATAGGAAGAACTTGCTCAGTAGTAACTTCTTGAGTAGCAGCATTAACAAATTTATTATAAATTAAATAAACTTCGTCAAACTTACCTTCCTTGAAACTGCTCATTACTGCTTCAGTAAGATTAGAAACTGCTTCGAAAGTCAAATTATCAAAAACGTTACTTCCATTAGCATATACTGTACGAGTTTTTCTTACAGCATCATGAGCTTTTTTACCAATTGTAAGAACTTCAACCTCATATTGAGCATTCTTATCAAACTGAATATTAAGTTCTTTTACAATAGATGAGTTGAAAGCACCCGCCAAACCTCTGTTTGAAGTAACAGCGATGAAAAGTACTCTTTTAACCTCTCTTTTTTGAGCATAAATAGAAACCTGATCAGGATCTGAACTAGAATTTACATTCTGGATGATCTCCTGTAGTTTTTCAGAATAAGGTCTTAACATTACGATGGCATCCTGTGCTTTTTTAAGTTTCGCTGCCGAAACCATTTTCATAGCACGTGTGATTTGCATCGTAGATGAAATTGAACTGATTCTTCCTCGTATTTCTTTTAAGTTTGCCATATTGGGTTAGTTGTTGGTTGTCGGTTGTTGGTTGCTAGTTTTAGAAAATTCCGTCAACTATCAACCAACAATCATCAACTAATTTTAGTTATATTTAGAAGCTAAATCGTTAGCCGCTTGCTTAAGAACAGCTGTAATATCGTTGTCGATCTTTCCAGCTTTAAGTGCAGCCATTGTTTCAGGATGCTTAGATCTTAAGAACGCGATATACTCAATTTGGAATTCTTTTACTTTTTTGATAGGAACGTTTCTCATTAAGTTCTCTGTACCTGCATAGATCATAGCAACTTGGCTATCTACAGGAAGTGGAGAATTTACTGGCTGCTTAAGAAGCTCTACGTTTCTTTCTCCTTTAGAGATAACTGCTAAAGTAGAAGCATCAAGATCAGAACCGAATTTAGCAAACGCTTCCAATTCTTTGTATTGAGCCTGGTCTAATTTTAGCGTACCAGAAACTTTTTTCATTGATTTGATCTGAGCGTTACCTCCTACTCTCGATACTGAGATTCCTACGTTGATTGCAGGACGAACCCCTGAGTTGAACAAGTCAGACTCCAAGAAGATCTGTCCGTCAGTAATAGAGATTACGTTTGTTGGAATATACGCAGAAACGTCACCAGCCTGAGTTTCGATAATTGGAAGTGCCGTTAATGAACCACCACCTTTTACGATTGGTCTTAAAGACTCAGGTAAGTCATTCATTTGGCTAGCAATTTTATCATCAGCGATAACTTTTGCAGCTCTTTCCAATAATCTTGAGTGAAGATAGAAAACGTCTCCAGGGTAAGCCTCACGTCCCGGTGGTCTTCTCAATAGAAGAGAAAGCTCACGATACGCTACTGCTTGTTTAGATAAATCATCATAAATGATCAATGCCGGTCTACCAGTGTCTCTGAAGAACTCACCAATAGATGCACCTGCCATTGCAGAATATACCTGCATTGGAACTGGATCTGATGCGTTAGCAGCAACGATTACAGTATACGCTAAAGCTCCTTTATCAGAAAGCGTTTTAACGATTTGTGCTACTGTAGATGCTTTCTGCCCAATTGCAACATATATACAATATACTGGTTGCCCAGCTTCAAAAAATTCTTTTTGGTTGATAATTGTATCAATAGCAACAGTAGTTTTACCTGTCTGTCTGTCACCAATGATAAGCTCTCTTTGACCTCTTCCTACAGGGATCATAGAGTCAATTGCAACGATACCTGTTTGTAAAGGCTCAGTTACCGGCTGTCTGAAGATAACTCCAGGAGCCTTTCTTTCCAATGGCATTTCGTATAATTCGCCAGCGATAGGACCTTTACCATCGATAGGGTTACCAAGAGTATCAACTACTCTACCAAGCATACCTTCTCCTACTTTAATAGAAGAGATTCTGTTTGTTCTTCTTACAGTGTCTCCCTCTCTTACTAATTTACTTTCACCAAGTAGAGCAACCCCAACGTTGTCTTCTTCAAGGTTAAGTACAATACCTTCTACATCACTAGAAAATTTCACCAACTCTCCGTATTGTACGTTTTCTAACCCGTATACACGAGCAATACCATCACCGATGGTTAAAACTGTACCTACTTCCTCAACGTTTGCATGAGTGTCGAAGTTGGCCAATTGCTGTTTTAAGATCGCAGATACTTCTGCCGGATTTATTTCTGCCATTGTATGGTTGTTTTTGTCTTAATTTAACTGAAAATCTTTTTTAATGTGATTAAGCTTAGTTTTCACAGAGGCATCTACCTGCTGATCTCCTACTCTTAAAATGTAACCTCCTAAAAGATCAGGATTTACATTTAGTTTCAAATCAAAGTTTGAACCCGCTTTTACTAAGTTTGTAGAACTTAATATCTGATCGATATTTTCTTTCGAAAGTTGAGTTGCAGTCGTAAGAGTTATTCTTTGTACCCCATTAATATCTTCAACTTTGTTGATGTATTCCTGAGCAATATTTTTCAATTGGTTTTCACGACCATGTCTGATCACCAATGTGATTAAATTTTGAGAAGAAGCCGACAAACTTTTGAAAATCTCTTTTGCTACCTCTACTTTCTTTTTAGCATCAATGTAAGGTGTTAAGAAAAATTTGTTCAAATCCGTAGATTGAGACATCAATTTCGCAACATCTTTCATTTCAGAAAATACAGTAGCTGTTTGACCTGTTTCATTCGTGAACTCAAGCAAACCCTGCGCGTATCTTTTAGCTACTTTAGATGTAAGCATTCTTAGTTAAGATTAGATTTGTTTAAATAATTTTGAACCAACTCGTTCTGAGCTTCGTTGTTGTCTAATTTTTGCTTCAAAATAGATTCAGCAATGTTTACAGATAAAGTACCAATTTGAGATTTAATGTCTGCCATTGCAGCATTTTTCTCAGCATTGATAGTTTGTTTTGCAGCTTCGATCAATTTATCTCCTTCAGTTTTAGCAGCATCTTTAGCTTCACCTACGATTCTATCTTTAATCTCTCTAGCTTCTTTAAGGATAGCATCTCTTTCGATTTTAGCTTCACGAATGATTCTTTCGTTATCTTCTTTTAATGTTTCCATTTCTTTTCTAGCCAATTTAGCTTGATTTAAAGCGTCAACAATAGAAGTTTCTCTATCATTAATAGATTTTAAAATAGGTTTCCAAGCGAATTTACCTAACAGAAATAATAGTGCTAGAAAAATAACAGACTGGATAATAAATAATCCTGATGAAAACTGATGAATTAATTCCATTATATTAATGTATAAAAAATTATTACTTTTTCTTAAATAACCATTACCTGTAACCAACCGTTACGGGTAATGGTTTAATTTTAATTAGTTTACCGCGAAAAGAGCAGCAAACGCAACACCTTCAACAAGTGCAGCAGCGATAAGCATAGCTGTTTGAATTTTTCCAGATTGTTCTGGTTGTCTAGCGATAGCTTCTAGAGCAGCAGCTCCGATTTTACCAAGACCAATACCAACACCTAATACAACGATACCAGCACCTACAATTTTAGGAATTTCCATAATATATAATTTTAAAAAATTTGTTTTACTATTTTATTTAACTTTTCTATTAGTGAGCAGCGTGATGTTCGTGCTCATGCTCTTGTACAGCCATTCCGATAAACAAAGCGGATAACATTGTAAAGATATAAGCCTGTAAGAACGCTACTAATACTTCTAATAAATAAATTACTAATGTTAAGAACGGGAATGCAATTCCTGCTGCAACATTTTTAAATACATAGATCAATCCGATCAAACTCATTACTACGATGTGTCCTGCAGTCATGTTTGCAAAAAGACGAATCATCAATGCGAAAGGCTTCGTGATTGTTCCCAATAATTCAATTGGCAACATGATCAATTTCATTGGTACAGGAACTCCCGGCATCCAGAAGATGTGTTTCCAATAATCTTTATTCGCAGAGAATGTAGTAATTAGATACGTAAGGATAGCCAAGAAGAATGTCATTGTAATATTACCTGTAACATTGATTCCGAAAGGCATTAATCCTAATACGTTTAAGAAAAGTATAAAGAAGAATACTGTTAATAGGTATCCCATGAATCTTTTATACTTGTGTCCGATGTTTGGAATAGCAACTTCGTCTCTAACAAAGATGATCAACGGCTCTAAGAATCTCGCAGCACCTGTAGGAACTACTGATTTCTTGTATGATCTCGCCATTCCTCCAAATAAAACTAAAAGAAAGATTGATACTAATATAATAATAAATACACTCTTAGTAATTGAAAGATCTAATGGCTTCTCATTAGTAGGATAACCATCTTTATCTAAATCTAATTTTCCAGTTGCGTCTGTTTTGTAGATTTTTTCGTGGTGTAATACATAATGTGAACCATCAATTTCAGTAGGCTCACCGTGGATGAATCCTTCTTTACTATTACTCATGAAAGAGTGGAAACCGTTATCATAAAAAATAACAGGAAGTGGAAAACCAATGTGGTGACCGTCTTTGTCAACCATCAATGTAAAATCGTGAGCATCTAACAAGTGATGATCGATGTACTCTCTGTTTTCTTTACTTACTTTGTCTTTTTCTGACAACTCTTGAGTTGGAGCAGCTACAGCATTCGTCTCGCCATGTTGCGCAGACACTAAACTTAATACAAAAATACTGTAGAATAAAACTGCAAATTTCTTTAACATTGATAGGTTTTTTTCGTTGTGCAAAAATAGAGTTTTTTTTCTATTTTCAATAAATAATTTTACTGTTTTTTGTCATGATTAATAAGCTTGATCGCATAATACGTAAGCAGCGTTGTCAGGACAAAATATGGTATTATAAAATGGAATTTGTACCCTGGAATCACTTCAAAATCCAATTTTTTCCTAATAAGGTACATTAATCCGAATTTTAAAAGGATCAATCCTATTACTGATAAGCCTAAAAATTCCGGTGCTACTCTATTAATTAAAATAATTAATGTGATCATCATTGCAAACATTACACTCAAAAAAAGATAAAATTTTACTATAATAATCTCGTCTAAATGAAAAACAAATTTCCACAAAGAAAAATGAATTAGAAAAGTCAAAAAGATTACTAGTACAACTAGAATATTAGGATTAAGCTTCATTATAAAATTTATTTACAGTTTACGCAGATTCCGTAAACCGATATGTATTTCTATTTTGCGCAAAAATAAGATTTTTAATTATAATACAACAGCGTTTAATCACATGATTTTATCCTTATATATAATATTACGTGTTCTATACTTTAGATGTAGCAAAAATTCCTTATTTTTGCAACCTATAATTTACAAATAAATATGTTTAATAGTTTACAGGATAAATTAGACAAGGCGCTTCAAAATATTTCCGGACGTGGAAAAATTACAGAAATCAATGTTGCGGAAACCGTAAAAGAGATTCGTAGAGCATTGGTAGATGCCGATGTTAATTATAAAGTTGCAAAAGACCTTACGAAAAGAGTTCAGGATAAAGCGTTGGGACAAAACGTTCTTACGTCTCTTACTCCAGGACAATTGATGACGAAAATCGTTCATGACGAATTGGTAGAACTAATGGGAGGCTCTCAGGAAGGAATTAATCTTTCCGGAAAACCATCTGTTATTCTTATTGCCGGTCTTCAGGGTTCTGGTAAAACCACTTTCTCCGGAAAATTAGCGAGTTATTTAAAAACGAAAAAAAATAAAAAACCTTTATTGGTAGCGTGTGACGTTTATCGTCCTGCTGCTATTGAGCAGTTGAAAGTATTGGGTGGCCAGATCGGCGTTCCCGTTTTCACTGAAGAAGGTTCTACCAACCCATCTACCATTGCTGAAAATGCAATTGCTTTTGCAAAATCAAATGGTCATGATGTGGTTATTGTGGATACTGCAGGTCGTTTAGCGATTGATGAGCAGATGATGAACGAGATTAAATCTGTTCATTATTTCATTAAACCTAACGAAACACTATTTGTAGTTGACTCAATGACTGGTCAGGATGCTGTAAACACAGCTAAAGCGTTCAACGATGCTTTGAATTTTGATGGGGTTGTTTTAACGAAATTAGATGGTGATACACGAGGTGGTGCTGCATTAACAATTCGTTCTGTTGTAGAAAAGCCAATCAAATTTATCTCTACAGGAGAAAAAATGGAAGCTTTAGATCTTTTCTACCCAGAAAGGATGGCCGATAGGATCTTAGGAATGGGAGATGTTGTTTCCCTAGTAGAAAGAGCTCAGGAGCAGTTTGACGAGGAAGAAGCTAAAAAACTTCACAAAAAAATTGCTAAAAATGAGTTTGGTTTTGATGACTTCTTAAAGCAGATCAATCAAATCAAAAAAATGGGTAATATGAAAGACTTGATGGGAATGATCCCGGGAGTTGGAAAAGCCATTAAAGATGTTGAGATCAGCGATGATGCATTCAAACATATTGAAGCAATCATTCACTCTATGACTCCGGATGAAAGAAGAAGACCTTCTATCATAAACACTCAGAGAAAACAGAGAATTGCAAAAGGTGCAGGAAGAAAAATTGAAGATGTAAACCAATTGATGAAGCAATTTGATCAAATGGGTAAAATGATGAAGATGATGCAGGGACCTCAAGGAAAGCAGATGATGCAGATGATGAGTAAAATGCCAAATATGCCGGGAATGGGCGGTATGGGAAAATAAGAAAAAGTGAAAACTTTATATAAAAGTAAAATCCGGCTCAAATTGAGTCGGATTTTTTGTTTTTATCTTTGAAATAAATTGATTATTTATCAGATTTTTGAGCTTTAGATTTAAGGAAATAAGAGAAACCTACGTTTGCACCAAAAGTATTAACCTTTGTTTTCAACTGGTTTGAAGTTCCATCAATATCTTGCTTGCTTGAGAATTGGTTGTAAGAAACTCCAACATTAATAGCCAATGATTGAGTAACCATATAATTAATACCTCCTTTTACTTTCCAAGATAACCCACCTGCTGTATTATTCGTAGAATTAGCAACTCCCATCACGGTGTCAGTAGATTTCGTTTTTTCTGTAGCAAAACCAACACCAGCTCCTAAATAAGGAACAAACTTAGTCCCGTTTACAAAATAATAAGTAGCCGTAGGCATTACGGAAAAGTTTGTACTTGTAGATTTAGATTTAAAATCAATTCCAAAGCTTCCTCCTGAAACTTTTGTAGTTGTGCTTATCAAGTCAAGATCAATCCCTACAGCCAATTTATCCATCACAAAATATCCTACTGAAGGAGTGAAAGTAATAGTAGAAACTTTAGGACCATCTGTAGATTCTCCTTCTACTTTATAAGTTCTAGTACTGTTATTAAAACCTAACCCTGTGTTTCCACTAAATACCCAATCCCCTTTAGTCATTTGTGCATTAGATAAACCAAAAAGTGCAACTGCACCAGCTAGTAATAATTTTTTCATGTTTATTAATTTAAAGTTTATATTATAGTAAAGCTCTAAGAAAATCTATGAGGCCTTTTATATTTTTAACGATTATTTAGCAAAGACATATTTAACTCCAAAAGTCACGGAAGATAAGTTTATACCAAGATTAAAATCATTAGTTCCTTTTTCCTGATCCTTAATTTTTAAGTGTCTATATCCGAACTCTCCAATAGTAGCTTCGATAGACCAGTTTTTATTAACGAAATAATCTAAACCTGGTTTAATATTAACTCCAAATGCCGTATATTTCTTTTCAATAGACATTGATTGTGTATGATAAAAACCATTCGTAGGGTCCATAAACACTGCATTCACACCCCAATTTTCCTTGCCAATTTCTACCGGAATTTCTAAGTGCCCAAAAATATATAAATTCTCGGATAAAATCCAATATTTTCTTACAAAAGGTGCTACACTAAACGAAGTTGTTTCATTCGTAAATGTTGCATGATTAGAATAAGAACTGTCTTCAGAATAAAATTCGTTTTTTGCTGATTTTCCATTATGATATCCTATACCTGTCCCAACAGCTAAATTAGGAGCTACAAAAACTCCAACAGAAGGCATTATTTTAAATACTTTAGTATCATCTTCTGTATTATTATTTTTTTCTGTGTATATCCTACTTGTCCGGAAATATATACAGTTCCTGGTTTAATCTGAGCATTTGAAAGGCTGAAAAGTGCCATAGCACTTGCCAATAATAGTTTTTTCATGTTTATTAATTTATTAATTCTTATATGTGAAAAAAGTCCTAAGAAATAAATCTTAGGACTCTATTTTTTGAATGCTTCGTTAATTATTTAGCGAAAACATACTTAACTCCGAAAGTTACAGAAGATAAGTTCAATCCAAAGTTATAGTTGTTTGTTGCATCACCATCTTTTGGCTTATAGTTGCTGTAACCTAACTCACCGATTGTAGCTTCGATAGACCAGTTTTTGTTTAAGAAATAATCTAAACCTGGCTTAACAGTAACACCAATTTGAGTGTATTTAGCTTCAGTAGAAGTAGAGTTTGTAACTACTGAGTTTCCTGTAGTAGCAACTGAACTGCTTTCAACTTCTGTTTTTCCAAACTGCATTGGTACTGCTAATTGTCCGAAAATAAATAATTTATCAGATAAAGTCCAGTATTTTCTTACGAAAGGAGCAACAACAAAAGCTGGCTTTTTAGTTACGTTTTCGTTTACAACTGTTGTGTTGAATAAAGTTGTAGTAGTTGTTGAAGTCGTTTTTTCAGTCTGGTAACCAATTCCAACACCAACTGCTAAGTTTGTGTTAACGAAATATCCTACTGTAGGTAATACGTTAAAGTTTTCTACTTTAAGATCACCTCTGTTACTTTCTTCTTGAGAATAACCAACTGATCCTGATAAATATGCAGTTCCTTTTGCAATTTGAGCATTAGATAAACCGAAAAGTGCAACAGCACCCGCTAATAATAATTTTTTCATTTTATAAAAATTTTAATACTTTCTGAGGGCAAAGTTACATTGGGCACCCTAAATATTAAAATTTGTTAATGTGATTAAAATCATTCGCAAATATTGGTGATTTCAGAGATAAAATACACTAAACAACTGTTTGTATTTTTTTAACAATCTTTTTCATAAAAAAACTACAATTCTTCAAGTGCAATCCAAAAATGGTTCTTTTTAAATATATTACTTTAAGAAGAAATTGTATCCAATATTAACAGATCCTAGGTTTCCGCTTGCTTTATACCACCCAAAATCACGTGTATTACTGATGGATTGATAGCCTAAATACAACTCTCCTTTAGATATTTGGTATCCAAACTTCGGATAAGCGTAAAAACCGCCGTCTATTTCTCCTTGAACAGAGATTCCATACCCCAAATCAAGTCCTATAAAAATAGGTATCCCCGAAAATTTATATTTCCCTGAGGCCGCTACAGGAATAAATCCAAAATCATCCCAGCTATCTTTTCCAAAAAAGTGAGAATATCCTGTGGCAAGTCCTACATCAAGTCCTTTAGTAACATTCCATAAATAGGTTCCATTTATTCCCAGTGTCAATGATGAAATGCCATTTGCATCACTTACCGGAACACCAAAATGAGCACCAAGTTTAAAACCTTCTTGTGCCTGAGCTATACTTCCTAATAAAACAAAAGCTCCTAATAATAATTTTTTCATCGCAATAATTTCAAATTGTGTAGCTTCAAAATTACCAATTCTTTTCTTATCCTCTAAATAATACTAGCAATTCTTCCCTACAAAGAAAAAGGCAAAACAAGTAATCTTGTTTTGCCTTTTATATTTTTAAATCTGGAAATATTAATTACCTCCGAATTTGAAACCTACTCCTATTTGTAAGAAGCTGTTTGTAGTTTTTTCTCCATCAATAGGATCTTTAGCTAAGTTAGAGATACCCATATTATATCTAGCATCAAAGAATAATCCGTTTTCTAACATATATTCAGCACCAACGAAAGGGGCAATGTTTAATTTATTCGTTTGATCTTTGATATCACTTTCGTCACTACCTCCAACCTCTAATCCAGGTATAATTCCTCCTAAACCAAGATCAGCAACTGTTTTAGACTTTGCAGAAAGAATATATCCGAAACTTGCACCTGCAGAAACAGACAACCCTTCAGTAATAAAATATTTAGCAGATATAGGAAGCATTAAAGTTCCAAAAGTCATTTTATTTTGGATTTTGAAAAATCCATCTTCATCTTCAACACTTTCAGTAATTTTACCTCCTAGTTGAGAATATAATATTTCTCCTTGAAGACCAAATTTATCACTGATTTTGTATTCTACAAGACCTCCAACATAAAAAGTGTGTAAAGGATCTGTACTTGCAGAACCTGTATTATCTTTATATTTAAGTGTAGACATTGAATAACCCGCTTTAGGACCAAATCTAAGTTCCTGTGCGTTTGCAGAAATTCCCATAACAGCGACTGCTGCAACTAGTAATATTTTTTTCATACCTATTAGTTTTAATTTTAAGATGCCGCAAAACTAATATTTTTTTTCTAATTAACAAATTTTAACAAAAAAAAACAACCATAACAAATTATTATCAACAAGGAACACACATTACATATTCTTTATTCAATATTTATTTTTTAATTTTAAATCCTACCCCAACTTGTAAATAACTATTTTTTAATGAATCAAATCCGCTATCCTTATTGTTTTTCGCAATGTCATAAATTCCAAAAATATATCGGGCATCAAGAAATGTTTTTCTGCTAATACGGAATTCAACCCCTAAAAATGGATTTAATTCAAAAACTTTTACATCATTCTTTATATCAATTGAATCTCCTAAAAGAGTTGAAAAAAACTTTTCGTTGTTCCTGTCCTCACTCATTGTCTCCAAGATAAAACTGGGAATTATGCCCCCGTTAATACTGAACTGTTGCGTACAATAATACTTAAGCATTAAAGGAACACTCAACTTTCCTAATGTGATCGCGTTTGTATTTTTAGAACCATCATCATCATAGAAGGTGTTCCGACCTCCTGTAGTCGAAATACTTATCTCTCCTTGTAGTGCCAGATGATTTGAAAGTTTATGTTCAGCAAAAACAGCAAGATGAAAAGAAAGTTTTCCTTTGGATACAAAATCGGAATCCGAACCTGCATAGTCCGTTTTCAAAGTAGAACGTCCTATCCCGGTTCGGATTCCAAATGTATTTTCCTGTGCATTTAAATTAATTCCTACCAACAGATGCAGGATTAAAAGTAAAAGTTTTTTCATGGTTACGTTTAATGTAAGGCTAAAATAAACTCAATTTATAGAGTTCCATTCTAGCAAAATATCATTTCACTTAAACATAACTTTTACGTAACAAAAAAATTAATCTTTTTGTCTTTTATCTTCTTCGTTGTACGCTAAAATAATTTTTCTCACAACCGGATGTCTCACCACATCTTCTTCTGTAAGATGTACAAAACCAATTTCTTTCACATCTTTTAGAATTCTCATCGCTTCTTTCAAACCAGATTGTTGTTTTGGAGGCAAATCTATTTGAGTAGGATCTCCTGTGATAATAAATTTAGCATTCATCCCCATTCTCGTTAAAAACATTTTCATTTGAGAATGAGTCGTATTTTGAGCTTCATCCAAAATTACAAAAGCGTCATCTAAAGTTCGCCCTCTCATAAAAGCCAAAGGTGCTACCTCGATGATTTTTTTTTCAATAAAACCTTCCAGTTTTTCGTGTGGAATCATATCTCGAAGCGCATCATACAAAGGCTGTAAATAAGGATCTAGCTTTTCTTTAAGATCTCCAGGTAAAAAGCCCAAACTCTCCCCTGCTTCTACGGCAGGCCTTGTTAGAACAATTCTTTTAACCTCTTTATCTCTTAATGCTCTGGCTGCTAAAGCTACACTGGTATATGTTTTACCCGTTCCTGCAGGGCCAATAGCAAAGACCATATCTTTTTTCTCAGTTTCTCTTACTAATTTTTTAAGATTGGCTGTTTTAGCTTTAATTACTTTACCATTTACTCCTTTTACGATAATATCCTGATCAAAAATCAGTTGTTTTTCATTCTCATCTTTTAACTTAAGAATATTTTCAACGTCTTTTAATTCAATCGAATTATTTTTCGAAATAAATCCTACAATATCGTCCAGTTTTAGCTTAAAAATATCTAAAGTTTCCTGGTTACCCATTGCAAAAATATAATGATCTCTTCCCGTAATTTTAAGTGTCGGAAAGCTAGATTTTATTAAATTGAAATATTGGTTATTAACGCCATAGAAGATCTTTGCATCAGTACCTTCCAAATCAAATGTTAATTCAAACATGCAAATATTTTTTATTAGAATCTAAATTTAGAGTTTTTTTTCAAATACAACTTAATGTTTTTCCCTTTAATTATTATTTTAATCATTGCTTAGCAAACCTTTTCACTTAAGTAAAACATTATGAAAACATTATCTTTTTTTACCCTAAAATAAATGAAGAAAACTAAATTATTTGTAAGTTTATAAGCCTCTAAGCAAAAATCACAAGAAAATGAAAAATCCACAAGAAAAGTTACCACTCTTTAAAGCCACATTATTAGGCGGTTTTCTCTCGGCAATTGTAAAATTTGGATGGGAGGTTCCTTTTCCTCCCCGTACTCCGGAAAGAGATTCTACCAACCCTCCTCAAGCTTTATTAGAAAAATTTGGAGTCCCGGAAAAACTATCACATTTTTCTTATCTGTACAACGAAAATGCAAGGCCTATTTTTAGTTTCATCGTTCATTTTGGATTTAGCTTTTTCTTCGCCTGGCTGTATTTTTGGCTTGCAGAACGTTACAAATCGGTTACTTTAGGATCTGGCGCACTTTATGGCATTATCATTTATGTACTCTTTCACGTTATCATCATGCCGTTAATCGGAATCGTTCCATCTCCTCTGGACCAACCTTGGGAAGAACACTTTTCCGAGCTTTTTGGTCATATTGTGTGGGCTTGGTCTATTGAAATCATCAGAGTATATGTTAAAAGCAAACAAAAATTAACCCTCTAAAAACAAAAACTTTAAAATTAAAGGGTAAAAAAAATATTTCACAATACGCTTCTTTAGCCTTACACCTTTCTTTAATTCAATTTATTAAGAAATAAATTTCTTGTACATTGTCCTATTTTAGGATATTTTTAAGTATTTAAATCCTACTTAATTCCTTTATTTTAAATAAATTTGCAATACTATCATTCTACATATACAAAATGTCAATCATTACCCTTACTTCGGATTTCGGAAATTTAGACTACAGAGTTGCTGCTATGAAAGGCAAGATTCTGTCTCTAAACCCAGAGGTTAATATTGTTGATATTACCCACGACATCCAGGCATTCAACCTTATACAAACTTCATATATCTTTAGGAATGCGCACAAATATTTTCCTAAAGGCAGTATTCATATTTTATCGGTAGACAGTTTTTTTCATAAATCAAGAAAAAATATTGTGTACAAATCGGACGGATCATACTTTTTGGCCTCCGACAATGGGCTTTTAAGTCTTATTTTCTTCGATATTAAACCAGAAGCGATTTATGAAATCACGCTAAACAGCAGATTTGATGACATCGTAAGCTTTACATCAACAGACATTTTTGTTCCTGCAGCGGTGCATTTAGCCAACGGTGGTCTTCCTGAAGTTATCGGCAGAAAAATAGATTCCGTAAAAGAACTTTTATTCCCGAAACCTGTTCATAATGAGTCAGAAAGAATGATCATTGGTGAAGTGATGTATATTGATAATTTCGGAAATATAATTTCAAATATCAACAAAGAAATTTTTGAAGTTGCCAGTAAAGGAGCTCAAAATTTCACCATAAAATTCAGAAATCTAAGCCTTTCAAAAATCTTTTTAAGCCATACGGAAGTTGTTTCCGATTGGGAAAGAGAGACAGAGTACCATGGTCAGTCGGCTGCAATTTTCAATGACAGTCAGCTTTTGGAACTTACGATCTACAAAGGCAGCAAAAAAAATGGGGCAAAATCTTTGTTTGGATTAAATGTTGGGGAAAATATTTACATCGAATTTTTCTAAAATTATACATTCCATAAAAAAACCGATTTTTTTTATATATTTGTCAAAATCTAAAAATTAAAAATGGCAGAATACAAATTATTGCTTCCTTCCATGGGAGAAGGTGTTATGGAAGCGACAATTATCACTTGGTTATTCAATGAAGGTGATAGTGTAAAAGAGGATGATTCCGTAGTAGAAATTGCAACAGATAAGGTAGATTCAGACGTTCCGACACCAGTTTCGGGGAAAATTATGAAAATCTTAAAGCAAAAAGACGAAGTTGCCAAAGTAGGTGAAGCCATTGCTATTTTAGAAATTGAAGGAGAAGGCGGAACTGCATCGTCAGAAGAAGTAAAAACGGAGGCTCCAACTTCAGCTCCAGATACTGAAACTTTAAAAACAATTGAAGGCGCCCTACAACCTACCGCTACTTCACATGTAGAATTCTCAGGAGATCTTTATTTATCACCTCTTGTAAAATCTATTGCTCAACAAGAAAACATTTCTGAAACTGAACTTAAAACCATCAAAGGAAGCGGTTTAGAAGGAAGAATTACTAAAGAAGATATTTTAGCACATGTTGCTAACAGAGGAAACCAACCTCAGGCAGCTCCTGCTCAACAAGCAGTTGTAGTGGCTAAACCAGTATCAGCTCCGGCTTCTACGGTTCCGGTTGCTGCAGGTGACGAGATCATTCCTATGGACAGAATGAGAAAAATCATCGCTGAAAACATGGTGAAAGCGAAACATATTGCACCACACGTTACTTCTTTCATCGAAACAGACGTTACCAACGTTGTAAAATGGAGAAACAAACATAAAGATATTTTCGAAAAACGTGAAGGAGAGAAATTAACTTTCATGCCAATTTTTGTAAAAGCGATTGTAAAAGCAATTCAGGATTATCCGATGATCAACGTTTCTGTAAATGGTGAGAATATCATCAAAAAGAAAAACATCAATATTGGTATGGCGACTGCCCTTCCAGACGGAAACCTTATTGTTCCTGTTATTAAAAATGCAGACCAATTATCTCTTTCAGGGTTAGCAAAAGCAATCAATGACTTAGCATACAGAGCAAGAAATAAAAAATTAAGACCTGAAGATACTCAAGGCGCAACCTACACTATTTCTAACGTAGGAAGCTTTGGAAACTTAATGGGAACTCCTATTATTCCTCAGCCTCAGGTAGCTATTTTGGCAATCGGAGCGATTGTTAAAAAACCTGCAGTTCTTGAAACTAAAGATGGTGACGTAATTGCGATCCGTCAATTAATGTTTATGTCTCACTCCTATGACCACAGAGTCGTAGACGGTTCTCTTGGAGGTATGTTCTTGAAACATGTTCATGACTATCTTCAGAACTGGGATATGAATACGGAAGTATAAATCAATACATGATTGTTCATAAGTCATAAATGATATAATTATCATGTTGAGCTTATTGAAGCATTTACATATAAACCTTCGGAATTTATTTTTCGGAGGTTTTTTATTGCTTAATTTAGACTTACCTAATATTAAAAAAATGGAACTTGATTTTAGAAAATTAGACGTCATTAAACTTTTTGATTTTTCTAAAGAGGAAGAAAGGTTAATTTTTGAAATTTATGACAAGCTAATTGAAAACTATTCTATTTCTGTGATTAACATTGAAGATTCTCCCTATAATCAATTCACTTCTAAAAGTGAAAACCCTTTAATCATACCCAAAATTTGCTATTATATCACTAATAAAAACAATACAACCGGTTTTTATCTTTTTATAATCAACAAAATAGAAACAACAGTAAAAGGAGCTCGTACAAACAATAAATTTGATACTTTACAATGTTTAGGGTTTAAAAAATTAGATGAGGACTTTAATTTCATCTCAATCAATAAGAAAAAATTTACAGATAAAATCGCAGGAATTTTTAGTAGTTTCAACATCAATTTTAAAGATGATCGAGACTTTAAAGATTTTTATGTACTGGGAAGTGATAAATATAAAACAATGGCATTTTTAAATCCTGCAAGAAAAGAAATCATCAAAAGCTTTCCGGACGAAGATTTTCATCTGGAAATTAAAAACGATATTTTAAGTTTTACCATCCCGAAAAAACTTACCTTAAATAATGCTTTAATAATTTCAGATTTCCTCGAACAAATATAAAATTCGCATTTTTAACGTATTTTAGCATCTCAAATTTAACAAATGTTGAAAATTTTTACCCTCATTCGAAGAAGTCTCAAAAAATCCTTCGACAATATCCGAAACGAACAATTGAAGTACAATCTGCTTCAGGCGATTCCTTTTTGGATTGGGTCTGTGATTACAGGCTTTGTTGCTGTGATGTATGCTAAAATTTTCGCGTGGGGAGAAAAACTGTTGGAAATCATTCTTCATTGGCATGATTGGATGATCTTTATCATTGCTCCGATTGGCTTTATACTTTCGTGGTGGCTTGTGAAAGAATTCGCGCCTAATGCTAAAGGAAGCGGAATTCCTCAGGTAATGGCCGCTGTTGAACTGGCCAATCCAAAAGAACACACCAAAATAAGAAGCCTTTTAAGCCTTAAAATCATCTTTTTCAAAATTCTTTCCTCTGTTATATTGGTGATTGGCGGAGGCGCTGTGGGACGAGAAGGCCCAACGATTCAGATCGCAGGTTCGGTTTTTAGGAAAGTCAATGAATATCTTCCCCATTGGTGGCCAAAAATATCTAAGAAAAACATGATTATGACAGGCGCTGCTGCAGGTCTTGCAGCCGCTTTTAATACTCCACTTGGCGGAATTGTATTTGCCGTTGAAGAACTCTCAAAAACACACATTAATTACTTTAAAACAGCTCTTTTTACCGCAGTTATCATTGCTGGACTAACAGCTCAGACCTTTGCTGGATCTTATTTATATCTAGGCTATCCTAAAACCCATGATGTTTCTTTAATGGTGATGTTTCCCATTATTTTAGTCGCTGGAATTTCAGGAATTATGGCGAGTCAGCTTTCAGTGACCATGCTCAAAATGAATGACTGGAAAAAAAGAAAATTGAAAACCGACAGATCAAATGTCGCTTTCCTTATTGTATGCGCTCTTTTTATAGCTTCTATAGCCTATTTTATCAATAGAGAAATTTTAGGTTCAGGAAAAGAAATCATGCAACGGGTACTTTTTACACAGAATAAACATGAAGATTGGTATGTTCCTATTTTAAGAATGCTTGGCCCTGCTCTATCTTTTACTTCTGGTGGCGCAGGTGGAATTTTTGCACCGGCCTTAGCTGCAGGAGCGAGTATAGGATCTGTTGTTTCAGGAGCAATCCACCTAACTCCAAATGAAAGCAATGTGGTTATTTTAGGCGGAATGGTTGCTTTCCTTACCGGAATTACCCGAGCTCCGTTTACTTCTGCAATTATCGTATTAGAAATGACCGACAGACATTCTTTGATTTTCCATTTGATGTTGGCAGGAATGGTTTCTTCTATTGTTTCTATTTTGGTAAGCCGCCATTCATTGTATGATGTTATAAAAGCGAATTTCTTGACGGAGATTAGAAGTAAGGAGGATTAGTTTTAGTGTTTTAGTGTTTTAGTGTTTTAGTGTTTTAGTGTTTTAGTGTTTTAGTGTTTTAGTGTTTTAGTGTTTTAGTGTTTTAGTGTTTTAGTGTTTTAGTGTTTTAGTGTTTTAGTGTTTTAGTGTTTTAGTGTGAAAATTACATACAACTGGCCATTCACGATTAACAATTCACCAATTTTATTTTATATTTTTCCGCAAATATTTACGTCATACATTGTGTATTAGAAATAAAATACATATTTTTGCACCTCGAAATAATTAACAAATTCATTTAACATTATGAACAATTACGAAACTGTTTTCATTTTAACTCCCGTTCTATCTGACGCTCAGGTGGAGGAAGCAGTGAAAAAATTTGAAGATCTTTTAAAAGAAAAGAACTGTGAAATCGTTGCTAAAGAAAACTGGGGATTAAAAAAACTAGCTTATCCGATCCAATTAAAAAAGAACGGATTCTACACTTTAATCGAGTTTAAAGGCGAAGGTACTATCGTTGCTGATCTAGAATTAGCTTTCAAACGTGACGAAAGAGTGATCCGTTACCTTACAACTAAACTTGACAAGCATGCTATTGAGTACGCTGTAACAAGAAGAACTAAAGTAAAAGTAGCTAAAGCTTAATTATTAACCCAATTTTTTAAAAAAGACAAGACATGGCAATAGATGATATGGCTAAACAAGCCTCAGCTGGAGGAGAATCAGAAGTAAAATTCTTAACTCCACTTGATATCAATACAAAATCTGAAAAGAAATATTGTAGATTCAAAAAATTCGGAATTAAGCACGTTGATTACAAAGATGCTGATTTCTTATTACAGTTCGTAAACGAACAAGGTAAAATCTTACCAAGAAGATACACTGGAACTTCTTTGAAATACCAAAGAAAAGTTTCTGCTGCTATCAAAAGAGCAAGACACCTTGCTTTGATGCCTTACGTAGCTGACTTGTTGAAATAAGCCACAACAAAAAATAAATAAAAGAAGAGAGCTCGCTTTCTTCTTTTGTTGCTGAATAAATAATTTTAATTCTAACTTGATTTTAGAGTGATCTAAAATCTAAAAAAGGACAACAACAATGGACATTATCCTAAAAAAAGACGTAGAAAACTTAGGTCTTGAATTCGATACAGTAAGCGTAAAACCAGGTTATGCTAGAAACTTCTTACTTCCTCAAGGAATTGCACTTTTAGCTACACCTAAAAACAAAGCAGCTCTAGAAGCTACTTTGGAAGCTAGAAAAGAAGAAGAAGCTAAATTAATCGCTACAGCTAACGGTGTAGTAGATCAATTGAAGAAAGCTACAGTTATCATTCCTGCAAAAGTAGGTTCTGGTGATAAATTATTCGGATCTATCAACAATGCAGATCTTTCTGCTGCTCTTGCTAAAGCTGGAGTTTCTGTAGAGAAGAAATACATCAAAATCCCAGGAAACACGATTAAGAGAACTGGTAAAGTAACTGCTAACATCAGATTACACAGAAATGTTGAGTACAACTTCGAATTCGACATCGTATCTGACGCTCCAGTAGAAGCTCCTAAACCAGCTGCTCCTAAGAAAGTAGTTGCTGTAGAAGAAACTCCTTCTGAAGAAGCTTAAGATTCTAAAGAGATTTTCTCAAATATATAAACCACTTCGTTTGAAGTGGTTTTTTTGTTTTTTATTACCAATTGCTGATTAACACTATTTTTTTTAGAAGCTTAATCCCGCTATCCTCTCATACTCCTCACGCCAGCCTTTCCAACATCAAACCCTCTCACTCTCCAAGTCCATGTTGCGGGGTAACCGTTCCTATCGGGGCTAGGGCATTCGTCGCCATCATTATTTTTTGTCATTGCGAGGAGCGAAGCGACGAAGCAATCTCTTACTGCAAAAAAATTTAATTATGTGATTAAGTTTCCACGAAGTTTGTCATTCTGGAAGAATCCAGACTTTTTTTGTAGCGACAGAATAGTAAAAATTATTATTGAGATTCCTACGGAATGACAAAGTAGATGGTGAAGTTGCAGCGCGAAGTTTATTTTGAGATTCCTTCATCACTACGCTCCTCGCAATGACACTAAAACCCTCATACACACCAACCCTCCCACTTACCTATTTCCCTCTCAATTTCTGCTGATATTCACTCGGAGCCACACCAATTACCTTTTTAAAAATATTACTGAAAGAAGACAAACTGTTATAGCCAACCATCATCGCAATCTCATACATATTATACTTTCCTTCCAACATCAGCTCTAAAGAACGGGTGATTCTTAAAGCACGCAAAAAACGAACGTAATTCATCCCTAAAATCTCTTTAAACTTTCTGGACAGGGTTCGTGTACTCATTCCAAATTCTTTTGCAGTAGATTCTATCGTAAGAGGCTTTTCAAGGTTAGCATGAACGTATTTAGCAATCTTCAATAAGGTTTCATCTTTCGGAAAAGGATGCTGCACCGGAAATGCTAAATTCTTGTCTCTCTTCTCAGGAAGAATACTTTTCAGCGCTTTGAGGAAATAATATTTTGAAGTATCATTTTTTGTGATTTTCCCATCCCAGTCTTTGGTATATAAAATCATCTCCCGAAGCAAATGACTTACCGAATACACATTAATTTCATCATAAAAGCCATTTTCATTTTCTTCCTTTTTAAAATAAAAATTATATAAATCTACTTTCGGACTTGAACTAAAGATATAATGTGGAGTTCCAGCGGGAATCCACATAAAACATCTTGCAGGAAGATACCAATGTTTTAAATCTGTAAAAACATGCACAATACCGCCCTCTGCATAGACTAATTGTGCAGATCCGTGATAATGAACATCCGTTGTTATATTTCCTGCAAGTACGTTAAATACATAAAACTCGGCATCTTCTTCTTCTACGGCTCCAAAATGACTATCATTCATAGAATAAAGGTAAGAAGAAAATTTCACATTGGCGTAAATGAACAAATCTTTTTCTGTTTTCACAAATCAGGTCTGACACTCTACCTCGTAACTTTGCACTATCAAAATCAATTTATCAAAAAACATTCAATTAAATTATGAAAATGATATTTAACGCATGTAGATATCAAGGCATTGCGTTGTGCTTATTATTAATAAGCAGCTTTCTACACTCACAAATGATAGATTATCAATCTCTAAGCTTACAACAAGCCTTGGAATTGGGTCTAAAGAATAATAAAAACATTCAGATAAGCCATTTAAAACAACAAATGTCCGAAACCAAAGAGAAAGATCTCAAAATGGAAAAATTACCGGATATTGAATTTCATACAAGCTATAATCAAGTTTCCAATCTTTTTCAACATGAGAATGGCGTATTCGGAAAAGCGACTAAATATGATATCATTAATGGAATGTATGATTTCACGCTTTCAGCTTCTATTCCGGTTTACATGGGAGGAAAAATTAAAAATACCGAGAAAAAAGCATCCATTGATACCGAAATTTCAAGTTTAAAAACACATCTCGATGAGAGACAACTTACGATGGAAATCATCACTGCTTTTCTTCAGATCCATCATTTAAAAGAACAGCAAAATTTGATCGATGATAAAATGAAAGAAGATTCTGTGAATATCAAACAGGTAAAAGCCTTAAAAGCAAACGGCGTGGTAACAGTGAATGAAGTGTTGAGAACCTCTTTACAACTTTCTAATCACAAAATGAGCTGGACAGAATTAGATAACGATATTCAAATCGCAGAACATAAATTAAAAACAATTCTTTCCCTTCCAGAAAATCAGGAAATGCACATTAATACAGAAGATCTGATCTCTGATAAAGCTGAAATTCCGTATGTAGATGAATTAACAGAAACTGCTTTAACCAAGAATGAATCTGTGGAAATGACCCACAAAAACCTTTCATTAAAGCAACTGGATCAAAAAATAACAAGAGCGAATTATTTACCTAAAATAACAGCAGGCGGAGAATATTTTTTAAAATATCCGAATATGATGTTTTTCCCTCCTGAGCCTTACGCTTACCGTTTAGGAATGATTGGAGTAAACCTTACTTATCCTATTGAAAGTTTGTATAAAAATAAATACAAAATGCAGGAAGCAAAGGAAAATATAAGCCTGGCAAAACTTCAAATCGAGGAAAATGATGAAAACGTAAGACACAATGTCTATGAAGCGTACAAAAAGTTTGAAGAAACAGATCAAAAAGTGAAAATTGCTGAAGAAGCTATTGATCAGGCGAAAGAAAACTACCGTATTGTAAGAACAAAATACATCAATAAATTAAGCTTAATTACTGAACTTATTGATGCCGACAACGCCAATCTGGAAGCACAATCCAATCTTATATCTGTAAAAATAAACCGACAACTTAAATATTACCAACTCCAATATACGATTGGAAATCTTTAAAAAACTATGGCACAGAAGCAATTAACACAAAAAGAAAAAAGAATCAATAAAACGATCACTTTATTGGCTTGGATCCTTATTATCAGCGGAATCACAGGAATGCTAAGTTTCTATCTTTTTTCGAGAAAAAATGTTACTACAAACGACGCGCAGATCGAACAATATATTACGCCTGTTTCCAGTAAAGTTTCAGGTTTCATTAAAACAATAAAATTCAACGAAAACCAATTCGTTCACAAAGGAGATACTTTGATCATCATTGATAACAGAGAATTTGTAAACCAAGTAAAAATGGCAGAAGCCAATCTGCACGCCAACTCTGAAAATATTACCACCATTCAAAGTGGGGTCAATACAAAAGAAAGTGACACCAAAATCATCGATGCAAAAATCGCCTCTGCCAAAATTGATATTTGGAGAACGGAGCAGGATTTTAAAAGATATAGAAACCTGGTTTCAGAAGATGCCGCTACCGAACAACAGTTTGAAAACGTAAAAGCGTCATATGATCAGGCAAAAGCCAATCTTTTAGCGTTGGAACAGCAAAAAAATGCTGTGAAAGCAAGCGCAAACGAACAGGAAACTAAAGTTGCTCCGGCGAAAAGTCAGATTCAACAAAGTTCTGCAAGCTTGAATAATGCTCAACTTTTCCTTTCCTACACGGTAGTTACAGCGCCTTATGATGGTTGGGTTGGAAAGAAAACAATTCAGGAAGGTCAGTTAATTAAAGAGGGTCAGGCTTTGGTTCAAATTGTAAGCAAAGAAAAGTGGATCATTGCCAATTATAAAGAAACTCAATTGGGACAAATTGATCAAAAGCAAGAAATTACGATTACCGCAGATGCTTTTCCTGATGTAGAATTTAAAGGAAAAATTGTGTCAATTTCACCTGCTTCGGGTTCTCAGTTTTCTTTAGTAAAACCAGACAATGCAACGGGAAACTTCGTCAAAATAGAACAGCGGTTTCCAGTGAAAATTATTCTTGATAACAATCAAAATAACGAAAAACTACTTTCCGGAATGAATGTTTTGGTGAGTGCGAAGAAAATATAGAGTTTGAGAGTATGAGGATTTGAGAGTTTTATGTAGTGTTAGATTTTATGTAAGGATTTTAACTTTCAAATTCCTCTTTCTCAAATTTAAAATTAACCAATTAAGTTCTTTTTTCAACGAAAAGGCTGGACTGCAAAGCCGCAAAATTGCCATTTTTTTCTTACGCATTTTGCTATTTTACCTTTTACTTTTTTTACATTTTGCTTTTCGGCCTTTTCGTTTTTATTCAATAAAAAATGCAACACAATTCAGTTTATTATAAATGGGTTCCGCAATGGCTGAAGCTGCCACTTCTTATACTGGCATTGTTTCCGCACTTGATGTTACTGTCAATCCTGCACTCCAACAGCGCTTTTACGTCCTCTTTTATGGACGTAGATCCTGATGATATTCAGTATTTACTGATGATGATGTACGGAACATTCGTGGTAACCATGTTGGTTTTACAGCGGTTTATGGCTTATTTTAGTGTAAAATATTACATTCTGCTGATGTCTTCTATTTCAGTCATCATTCTGTATGTTTTATCCGTCACTAATGATTATCATGTTATTTTATTCATCAGATTCTTAGAAGGAATTTTCGGGCTGATGGAAGGTGCTATATTTCTCCCCTTAATTGTTGCTGAATTAAAAACTAAACATGCTAAAATCATCACCTATCTTTTCATGTATACCATCATGTTAACAGGTGGAACGGTTACCACATCTTTACTAAAATCAAGCATTCAGGATTATGATTTTCAGCATATGATTTTGATGATTCTTTACTTTCATATTTTTGTTTTAATTATCGGAATTGCACTTTTCAACAGAAACAGATTTTTCCCTAAAAAACCCTTATATCAATTAGATATTACAAGTTGGTTTCTCCTTTGGGTTTGTTTACAAGCTGGAGCGTATGCCATTATTTACGGGAAAAGACTCATGTGGTTTGAATCTGATACAATCATTCTATGTCTGTTTATATTCTTAATTTCAGGCGGCTTATTTATGCTAAAACAGAGAAATTCTAAACGTCCGATTTTTCACTTTGAAGTTTTCAGTTCAAAAAATGTGATCGTGGGAATGCTTTTATTCTTCATCTTTTATTTAATTCGTTCGGGATTAAATAATGTTTACAGTATCATGGCAACCGTTTGGAAATGGCCTTGGGATTATATTGTAGACATTCAATACTGGAATGTTTTAGGAACCGTTATAGGTGTATTTTTATCCGGAATCTGTTTAATGAAAGGCGTTTCTTCAAGAATTGTATTCTTCATCGGATTTCTATTGTTAGCGATAGATTGTGCATGGTTTACCTATACTTTTTATCCCGATACCACGCTGTCAACAATTTGTCCGCCACTATTTTTACAGGGAATCGCACAAGGCTTATTATTTACGCCATTGGTATTTTTCCTAATTTCGGGAATGCCCGAAGAATACGTTTCCAATGCCACAGCTTTGGGTACTTCTACCCGTTTCTGGACAACCGCAATTGGATATGCTCTAATGCAAAATCTAATGTTATTTTTAACCTTAAAACATTCGGATACCTTAAGTTCTCAGTTAACAGATACTAATCCCGTTTTCTATTCGCAATGGAATCAAATCTTTGGAGGCAACATTGCTAAACTCCCCATTAATGATTCATTGTCGATGACGGCAGGCGCTTTTAAAGCTAAAATTACAGCGCAATCTATGTTGCTTTCGAACATGGAAATATTCACAGGATTATTTTGGTTGGCATTCATCACGGCATTGCTTTTATTACTGTATCATCCCGTAAAAATTGCCATTAGAAATATAATGTAATTTTTAGGCAGAAGATTTGCAATAATTCCTGAAATTTGATTTATGGAAATTCAGGAAATCGTATCAAAACAAAAAGAGTTTTTCAATACACAGAAAACAAAGAATCTTAAATTCAGGAAAATGTATCTTGAAAAATTAAGAGATCTGATTCTTGAAAACGAAAATCTTTTAAATGAAGCCATTGATAAAGACTTTGGTAAATCTAAATTTGATACTTTCACTACAGAACTTTCTTTCATTTTAAAGGATATTAATTATTATCTTAAAAATTTAAATGCTTTAGCCAAACCTAAAAGAGTAAGAACCAATCTCTCCAACCAAATTGGAAATAGCAAAATTTATTCTGATCCTTTAGGCTGCGTTTTAGTGATCGGTGCCTGGAATTATCCTTATCAATTGTCCCTTTCACCTATTATTGCTGCTTTAGCTGCCGGAAATTGTTGTATTCTAAAGCCAAGTGAAATAGCTGAAAACACCATGAAAGCGATGTCTAAAATCATCAATGAAAACTTTCCTCCCGAATATTTATATGTTTTTGAAGGAGGAATTGAGGAAACAACGGCGATTTTAAAATTCAAATTCGATAAAATATTTTTCACCGGAAGTACTAAAGTTGGGAAAATTATTTACCAAGCGGCGGCTGAACATTTGACTCCCGTAACCTTAGAATTAGGCGGGAAATCACCTGTCATTATAACTAAAGATGCCAATCTTGAAGTTGCAGCCAGGCGAATTGTTTGGGGTAAATTTTTAAATGCCGGACAAACCTGCGTTGCTCCGGATTATTTATTGGTGGAAGAATCTATTCATGAACAGTTTATTGAAATGCTGAGAAATCAAATTAAAGCGTTTAAATATGAACCCGGTTCTGAGCAATACACCAGAATTATTAATCAAAAGAATTTTCACCGATTAATTCAATTGATCGATAAAGAAAAAATATACTTCGGCGGAAATTACAATGAAGAAAAGTTATACATCGAACCTACAATTTTAAACAATGTACATTGGGAAGATGATGTGATGCAGGAAGAAATTTTCGGACCTATTTTACCTGTGATCTCGTTTAAAAGTTTTAATCAAATAGTAAATTATTTAATTGAACTTGAAAAACCACTTTCAGCGTATTTGTTCACCAATAATTCGGAAGAGAAAGAAGCTTTCACTCAAAAACTTTCTTTTGGCGGAGGCTGTATTAATGATGTTGTGATGCATTTAGGCAATGACAATCTTCCTTTTGGAGGTGTTGGAACTTCAGGAATGGGAAATTATCATGGAAAGTTTGGTTTTGAAACTTTTTCACATCAAAAACCTATTCTGGAAAAAGCAACCTGGGGAGAACCGAATATTAAATATCCTCCTTATTCAGAAAAAAAAATCGGCTGGATTCGAAAATTTTTATAAAAAAACAAAAAAACCGAGAAATTTTCTCGGTTTTAATTTTTATGATTTTGGAGCCCATTGATTAAAAAACTCTTTTACTTTTTCTAAGCTGTATCCTTTTTCATGCTCTAAAACATCACTCTGCTGAACGTGGATCATTTTACCATTTTTATCTAAAACAATAAATACCGGGTAACCATATTTATCTCCAGGATTTCCGTATTGAGCAAAAACCTTTTCATTTTTATTATCCGGAGAAAAATTCAAATGATAATATACATAGTTCTTATCAACAATTTCCTTTAATTCAGGAGTAGTTTGAACAAACTGATTGAAACGAAGACACCAGATACACCAATTTCCTCCTGCCTGAATCATAACGTTCTTTCCTTCTTTCTTAGCTTTAGCAATTAAAGCATTAATATCTTTTTGTGCATCTGCTTTTGCATTATAAGGCTTAGGCAGTTTTGCCTTTTCTTCTGTTGCAGCCTTTTTCTTTTGTTCTAATACCGCTGCATCTTCTTTCACTTTTTCCGTCTGTGCATACGCCATCGATCCAAATGCCAGACATAAAGCTGCAAAATATTTTATTGATCTCTTTTTCATAGTATAAAAGTAAAAAATTAATACTTATTATCAGCAAAAATGAAACTATAATTTTTTTATCACTAAATTTGCATGTTTTATGAATTTCCTTATCAAAATACTATACTTAATTTCTAGACTTCCTCTGAAAATACTCTATACATTTTCAGATATAATATTCTTTCTGAATTATTACGTCGTTGGTTATAGAAAAAAAGTAATTACCCAAAATTTGAAAAATTCTTTTCCTGAAAAATCGGAAGAGGAAATTGATGCGATCAAAAAGAAATTTTATTCCAACTTTTCAGATTATTTGGCTGAAACCATAAAATCTTTCACCATGTCTGAAACTGAAACAAAAGTGAGGATGCAGCACATCAACCAAAATTTGTTTCACGAAGCTAAAGAAGAAGGAAAAAACATTATCTTATTAGCAGGTCACGTTTTCAACTGGGAATGGATGAATACGCTGGCTACCATAGTACCACAAACAAACTGTCATCCGGTTTACAGAAAAGTGAACAGTACTTTTTGGGAAGATCAAATGAAAAAGGTCAGAAGTAAGTTCGGTAATGATGCATTGGAAGCAAATGAGGTTGTCTTAAATATTTTCAGATCTAAAAATAATGGCGATTCTATCTATCTTTTTGTAGCAGATCAAACACCGCATTTTTCACATGTCAGCTACGGATTAGAATTTCTAAACCAAAGAACTCCCGCATTTATAGGATATGATAAATTAGCCACAAGAATGGATCTTATTTTCATTTATTGTGAAATGAAGAAGGTTAAGAGAGGTTTTTATCAAATTAATTATCATCGAGTAAGACCTGACGGAGAGAAATTTGTAAAAAATGAAGTCGTGAAAAAATTCCATCAATTGTTGGAGAATACGATAAAAAAACGTCCTGATAATTATTTGTGGTCACACAGAAAATGGAAATATCAAGATTCTATTAAAGATTTTGATTCCGAAAAAATATAGATCTACATGTCAAAAAAAATAGCAGTTGCTATATTAAATTGGAACGGAAAAGCTTGGCTTGAACAATTTCTTCCAAGCGTTGTTCAGTTTTCTCAAAATGCAGAGATTTACGTCATTGATAATCTTTCAACAGATGATTCTATAGACTATCTAAGGACTCATTTTCCATTGGTTCACATTATCAAAAACAATCAGAATTTCGGCTTTGCCGGAGGTTATAATGAAGGGTTAAAGCATATTGAAGCTGAATATTATTGCTTACTCAATTCTGATGTTGAAGTCAGTGAAAACTGGATAGAGCCTGTGTTGGAATTATTTGAAACAAATGCTAAAATATCGGCTGTTCAACCTAAAATATTATCTTTTAACAATAAAAATTTCTTTGAATTTGCAGGGGCTGCTGGTGGTCTTATAGACAACCTTGGTTATCCTTATTGCAGAGGAAGAGTATTTGATGATCTGGAAGAAGACAAAGGCCAATACAATGATGAAACAGAGATTTTCTGGGCTTCGGGATGTTGCTTTTTTATCCGTTCCAAAGATTTTTGGGAACAGAAAGGGTTTGACGAAAGATTTTTTGCGCATCAGGAAGAGATTGATCTTTGTTGGAGATTAATTAATTCAGGAAAAAAAATATTTTATACCGGGAAATCTAAAGTGTATCATGTTGGAGGGGGAACTTTACATAAACAAAGTCCTCAAAAGACCTATTTAAACATCAGAAATAACCTTTCGATGATGCTTAAAAACCTACCTTTCCCTACATTAATTGGGCTAATTTTCTTCAGACTTTGTCTGGATGGCCTTGCAGGAGTTTATTTTGGATTTAAACACGGATTTCCTCATCTTTGGGCCGTTGCAAGAGCACATTTTGGTTTCTATGCACAACTTCCGGGAACTTGGAAACTTCGACAAAAACATCAAAAGGATCATTTCTATCAGTCTAAATGGTTAATTTTTAAACATTTTCTTTAGAATAAACTTGAAATTCTTTTTTAACGTTCAGTTTTATTAGAAATATTAAAATAAATTCATACATTAAACTTTTAATTCAAACCCCTTAATTCACATCTTTTCTCAATGGATTTTTGCGCAATAGATTTCGAAACAGCCACTAATGACAGAAGCTCAGCTTGCGAAGTAGGAATTTGCGTTGTAGAAAATTCTAAAATTATTGAAACGAAAACATGGTTGATAAAACCTCCCAGCTTTCCTTATTTCAGCCAGTATAACGTTGCTGTTCACGGAATTTTACCCGAGGATGTTAAAGACTCTCCCACTTTTGATGAAATTTGGTATGAGATTCAAGATATGATGTACGGAACATTAATGATTGCTCATAACGCGAGTTTTGACGCCGGAGTTCTAAGAGCATGTCTGAGTCATTATGGAATATTTACTCCAAAAATAGACTATTTATGCAGCATTCAGCTGGCTAAGAAATCATGGAATTATCTTCCTAAATATGGTTTAAAGCATCTAGCGGAATACCATCAAATAAAGTTTAAACATCATAGAGCGGGTGCCGATGCAGAAGTATGTGCAAAAATATCTTTATTAGCCTTTGAAAAGTTATTTATCACCAGCAATGAAGAGGTTTCTGATTATATGAAATTGAAGATTAAAAAGCTTTAATAAATAGCTCAAATCTAGCATAGAGTTTGTCTTTCCTTGAGCATCTGCATTTGCTTTGCAGAACCACTTTCAGTAGGTCAAATTATTATTCATTTGAATTAACTATATAAATATTACACAGCGTAAAACGGATAATAATGTTTTAATTTAAGCTATTATTTTCGGCTTTGTGTCTTAAGCATCATCACAATTAATTACTTAAAACTTCAGAAAGTAAACTGAATTTTGGAATGTCAATTTCAAAACTTTCCTGAGTGTCCATATTCTTTACTAGATATTTTCCACTCATATTCCCTACTCCGGAACGTAGCATTACGTTAGAAAAGTAAGCAAAATTTTCACCTACAGGAATCTCCGGTGTCAATCCTATTACACCATCGCCTGTAATCTCTGTGTATCCAAATCCTACGTCAAAAATTAACCATTTTCTTTTAAGAATTTTTATCGGAAACTCTCCGTCGTTTTCTATCGTTATGCTGTATTTAAAAACATAACGGTTTTCGGATGGATAACTGTTTTTACTATCATATTCAGGTATTACTGAAACTTTGATATGTGAAGTCATTTTTGAGAACATCATTTTTGTATTTGCTAAATATATACAAAAATCTCGCCTTTTTTAAGGCGAGATTATAAGATATCTTAAATTATTTATAATTATAACTCTAAGCCTCTTCTTTCGTCACCTCCCATTAATATTTCAACAGGGTTGTCGATACCTTCTTTTACTGCTACCAAGAATCCTACAGATTCTTTTCCGTCAATAATTCTGTGGTCATAAGACATTGCAACATACATCATCGGACGAATTACTACTTGTCCGTCAACCGCAACCGGTCTTTGAATGATATTGTGCATTCCTAAGATTGCAGATTGAGGTGGGTTGATAATTGGGGTAGATAACATAGATCCGAAAGTACCACCATTTGTAATAGTGAATGTACCACCTGTCATTTCATCAACAGTGATTTTTCCGTCTCTTACTTTAACAGCAAGATCTTTAATGTTAGCTTCTACTCCTTTGAAAGACATGTTTTCAGCATTTCTCAATACCGGAACCATTAATCCTTTAGGGCCTGAAACAGCAATTGAAATATCGCAGAAATCATAGTTAATTTTAAAATCTCCGTCAATTGATGCATTTACATCAGGATATAATTTTAATGCTCTTGTAACCGCTTTAGTGAAGAAAGACATGAAACCAAGTCCTACTCCGTGTTTTTGAGCAAATTCTTCTTTATATTGTTTTCTTAATCTAAAGATCTCAGACATGTCTACTTCATTGAAAGTAGTTAACATTGCTGTTTCATTCTTCACAGAAACTAATCTTGAAGCGATCTTTCTTCTAAGAACAGAAAGTTTAGTTGTTGTTGAAGCTCTAGAACCTGTAGCTGTTAAAGAGTTACCTCCCATTGCAGGAACAGCAGCTAATTCAGCGTCAGTTTTAGTGATTCTTCCGTCTCTTCCTTGTCCAGCAACTTGTGATGCGTCAATACCCTTTTCATCAAGAATTTTCTTAGCAGCAGGAGATGGAGCTCCAGAAGCATACGTTTGAGGTGCAGCAACTGGTGCAGCTGGTTTTGGAGCTTCTGTTTTTGCTGGTTCAGCAGCTTTAGGAGCCTCTTCTTGTTTTGGAGCAGCCGGCGCAGCACCTTCTGGCTTAGCAGCATCCATATCAATTAAACAAACTACCTGACCTACTTGTACTACATCACCTTCTTCAGCTTTTAAAGTAATAATTCCACTTTGTTCTGCAGGTAATTCAAGCGTTGCTTTGTCTGAGTCTACTTCAGCGATAGGTTGATCTTTTTCTACATAATCACCATCGTTTACAAGCCAAGTTGCAATTTCAACTTCTGTAATTGATTCGCCCGGTGAAGGAACTTTCATTTCTAAAATTGACATATTGAGTATTTTTTATTTTTTAATTGAGTATTATTTTAATTAAGCTGTTACAGGTCTTTTAGCAGGAGCATCGTCTCTATCGAACACTCTGTTGATCACTGCATTTTGGTTTTTCTCGAACATTTTATGACTTCCCGGAGCCGGAGCACCACTAGGAACAGGAGAAATAACCTGAATTCCTGTATCTCTGAAGTTTCTTAAGATGTAAGACCAAGCCCCCATATTTTCTGGTTCTTCCTGAGCCCAAACAATTTCTTTTTTGTTCTCATATTTATTAAAGATCGCCTCGATTGCATCATTTTGTAACGGATACAATTGTTCAAATCTTACCAAAGCAATATTTTCAGCGTTTAGTTCTTCTTTTTTAGCCAATAATTCGAAGTATAATTTACCTGAACAAAGTACTAATTTTTCTACTTTTTTAGGATCAGCAGTTGGATCGTCTAAAATCGGTTGGAAACTTCCTGTTGCAAAATCTTCCAATGGAGAAACTACTTTTGGATGTCTCAATAGAGATTTTGGACTCATTACGATCAATGGCTTTCTGAACGTCCATTTTAACTGTCTTCTTAACAAGTGGAAATAGTTAGCAGGCGAAGTAATATTCGCTACCACCATATTTTCGTTTGCACAAAGCGTTAAGAATCTTTCTAATCTTGCTGAAGAGTGCTCTGCACCCTGACCTTCAGATCCGTGAGGCAATAGCATTACCAAACCATCCTGAATTTTCCATTTTTCTTCTGCAGCCGCCAAATATTGATCAACAATAATCTGTGCTCCATTTACGAAATCTCCAAACTGAGCTTCCCAAATTGTTAATGTATTAGGAGAAACCATGGCATAACCATAATCAAATCCTAAAACTCCGTATTCAGAAAGGTGAGAATTGAAAACATCAAATCTGCTTTCAGAAACATGTCTTAATGGGATAAATTCTTCTTCAGTATCCTCAGTTTTTACTACTGCGTGTCTGTGAGAGAATGTTCCTCTTTCTACATCTTCCCCAGAAAGTCTTACATTGTGACCTTCAGTAAGCAATGTAGCATATGCTAACCACTCTCCTAATGCCCAATCTAAAGAATTTCCGTCGATTGCTTTAAGACGGTTTTCGAAAAGTCTTGTAATTTTATTAATAAAATTTTTATCAGCCGGAAGTGTTGACATTTTGATTGCCAATTCTTTCAACTTCGCTAAGTCATATTTTGTATCAACAGGTAATTGAACTGCGCCTCTTTTTCCGATAGGATAGTTTACCCAATCTTCAGACATAAACAAGTCCATTACGTTTTTCTCGATCTCTTTAGAAGCATCAAAGTCTTTATCTAAAAGCGCTTTGAAATCAGTTTCCATTTTCTTAAGAACATCGTTAGAAATAATGCTGTCGTTGATTAATTTATCTTTATAAATTTCTCTTGGATTCGGGTGCTTAGAGATTAGTTTATATAAATTAGGCTGCGTAAATCTTGGCTCATCCCCTTCGTTATGACCATATTTTCTATATCCTAATAAATCAATATAAACATCTTTTCCAAACTTCGCTCTGAAATCAGCAGCAAAATGAATGGCATGTACTACTGCTTCCGCATCGTCAGCATTTACGTGCATTACAGGAGATTCTGTAACTTTAGCAATGTCTGTACAATACGTTGAAGATCTAGCATCTGCATAGTTGGTTGTAAATGAAACCTGGTTGTTTACAACGATATGAACAGTTCCTCCTGTTTTATATCCTTCCAACGTCATCATCTGAGCCACTTCGTAAGCAATACCCTGTCCTGCCAATGCACCGTCACCGTGAATTACGATCGGTAAAATTTTAGAACTGTCTCCTTTGTATTTATCATCTATTTTAGCACGACAAATCCCTTCTACCAGAGCAGATACTGTTTCTAAGTGAGATGGGTTCGGAGTAAGGTTAATTGCCACTTCTTCTCCGGAAGCTGTTTTTATTTTTTTAGATGAACCTAAGTGATATTTAACATCACCAGAGAATACATCTTCTTCAAATTCTTTTCCTTCAAATTCTGAGAAAATCTGCTTGTAAGACTTTCCGAAAATATTAGATAAAACATTTAGTCTACCTCTGTGAGCCATTCCTAGAACAACTTCATCAACTCCTAATTGAGAAGATCTTGAAATCAATTGATCCAACGCAGGAATCAATGTTTCACCTCCTTCAAGAGAGAATCTTTTTTGTCCCACAAATTTTGTGTGAAGATAGTTTTCGAAAGCTACTGCCTGATTCAACTTCAATAAAATATCAGTTTTCTCATTAGCAGAAAGACTTGGATGGTTTTCGTTTACCTGTAACCATTTTTTGATAAAGTCTTTTTCTTCAACATTGTTGATGTAGGTATACTCAACACCGATAGAATCGCAGTAGATGCTATCTAAATGTTTGATAAGTTCCTGTAAAGTTGCAGGTTCTTTCATTCCTGTTTCAACAGCACAGTTGAACTTTGTATTTAAATCAGCCTTATCAAGACCAAAATTTTCGATATCTAAAGTCGGAGTATAGTGTCTTCTTTCTCTAACTGGATTTGTTTTGGTAAACAAATGCCCTCTCGTTCTGTAAGCCTCAATAAGGTTTACTACTTTAAATTCTTTTTTGATATGCTCAGGGACTTCGCCGTTAGCTGCTGCCTGAGATATTTGCTGTACTGCCGGAGCAACACTAGCCGGAGCTTGGATATATTGAATGTTATCGCCTTCACCGTAGTTCTCCAAAGCAAAATCGAATCCTTGAAAGAAGGATTTCCATGATGGTTCTAAAGAGTCCGGGAATTTTAAATACTGTTGGTATAAATCCTCAATTAATTGAGAATGAGCTGCGTTTAGGAATGAAAATCTGTCCATTATTACAGTTTATCTATTATTAAATTTTGTTTGTAGAATTAATGGTCAAATTTAATAAAAAAAACCGAGGTGGGACAGCCTAAAACTATTAAAAAAACTATAAAACAAATAAATATAATTAATTTACTTATAAACGGATAAAGAGAGCTTCATATTTACGTTCTGATCTTCCATAGGACGTTCGATAAAAGTCTGACGAATATCACCAAAACGCATCTCGTCTTTTTTGGCTTTTTGAATCAGTTGCTGTACAGCTTTAACCCTTCCTTCGTAGGTTCCTCTATAATACATTACATAGTTTTGGGTAGGACTTACTGACCTGAAATTAAAGTTATTATCTGTAACGCCGAACTTTTTAGATAAAGGAATTCCTAGAAAATAAGAGACTTCTTTATCTTTATAATTATCCGCATCTGTGATCATAATCGGGTACCCAAATTCGTCATCTTTTTTGCCTAAATCCATCGTTACATAATTATAAACTTTGTTATAATTCATCACAATATTTTTATAAAGCGCATCTTTTTTATTTGACGTACTGACGTTAATTCCCAATAAAAGTTTGTCTTCTTCCTTCTCAACCATCAAACTATCGTACTTTATGGCCGCCATCTGGTTGTCTTTTTCTACTTTATTCCCCAAAACATTCTTCAAGGTGACCATACTTTTATTAATATTCTCTGCAAATCGGTCTTCTGTCCAGAAATTCTCCACTCTTTTGAGCACAGATAATTTTGGGGTGTGAACGTACCAAATGATTTTCGTCTTTTCAGCAGAAACAGGTTTAAATTTAACATCCACCAATGTTGGATTTTCATTCCTATCTTCAAAAAGCTGATACCTTAGTGTTTTGTTTGGATTTTCGTATCGGATAAACATTTCTCCATCCGTATCGTTTTTTTTATCTACATAACTTATAGAACTCCCCTGCCCTTCATAAGGCGTATAATAATCTATGTCAATAGACTTAGAATTTTTAAAAAAATTATTCCAACGGGTGAAGTTCTGTAGATTATTAAATTGAGAAAAGACTTTATCCACCGGATAATCTATTTCTTTTTCTATGGTAAAGCTTTTACTTTCATCCACAAAGTAATACATGGAAGCCGCATAAGCTCCTCCCAGTACTATCGCAGTTATTGCTATGATTTTAAAAAAACGCATCACACAAAAGTAAGACAAATAAAAAAAGTGACCAATATATTGATCACTCTAGTTTTATGTTTATGCAAATTATCCGATATGCGTTCCCGGAGGAATCACGGCGTCTTTTTTCACGACTACAATTCCATCCTGTATGGAGTGGGTCCCAAAATCGCCATCGGGAAGATGTTTTCCACCGATGATCCTTACATTATCACCAATATAACAGTTCTTATCTAAAATTGCTTTCTCAATAAAACAGTACTTTCCGATTCCCATATTCGGTTTACCTTTTCTATCGTTCATCACAATTTCTGTGGTATTTTGATAGAAATCTGCTCCCATCACATAGGAATTTACGATCGTACTTCCTTTATCTATTCTTGTTCTGTTTCCAATCACGGAATTTTCAATCTTATCTGCCATGATGATACAACCGTCTCCAAAAACAGCTTTACTTACATAAGAACCGTTGATTTTAGATGGTGGAAGCATTCTCGCTCTTGTATAAATAGGCGAAGATGAAAATAAATTAAACTGAGGAAAATCCTGACAGAGATCTATATTGGCTTCATAAAAAGACTCAATTGTTCCGATATCCGTCCAGTATCCTTCAAACTGATAGCTTAATGTGGTGTATTTTCCGATGGAGTTTGGAATAATATCTTTTCCGAAATCATCTCCGGCTCCATCATCAAACATTTTTTTAAGAATCGTTTTTGTGAATATATAGATTCCCATTGAGGCTAAATATTCTTTTCCGGCTTCTTTATTCACTTCAGACACTTCAGACTTCAAACCATCCAATATATCATACCCTGGTTTTTCAACGAAAGAAGTAATGTTTCCTTCATCATCAGAACTTAAAATACCAAAACCTGTAGCATCTTTAGCATTTACCGGAATGGTTGCAATGGTAACGTCGCCTCCATGCTCAATATGAAAATTCAACATTTCCTGAAAATCCATCTGATAAAGCTGATCTCCTGAAAGAATTAAAATATACTCATAATCATACTTTTCAAGATGCTTCATAGACTGGCGAACGGCATCTGCTGTGCCCTGGTACCAGCTTTCGTTTTCTACATTCTGCTCAGCCGCCAAAATATCAACAAAACCTTTGCTGAAAATATCAAAGTGATAAGAGTTTTTGATGTGCGAATTCAAAGAAGCTGAATTGAACTGTGTAAGAACCAGAATTTTATTTAATCCTGAATTTAAACAATTCGAAATAGGAATATCAACCAACCTGTATTTTCCTGCAATAGGAACAGCCGGTTTTGATCTTGTATACGTTAAAGGAAATAATCTTGTTCCTCTTCCTCCTCCTAAAACAATGGAAATAACATTGCGATTCATAATTTATCTTGCGTTTTTATTTTAATTTTTATCCTTCTTAGTTAATTGAGTTCCTCAGCTTTATTCTCACTATTTTTTTTGAGTTTTAGCAATTTGAGATTCTAACAAATCTATCCGTTTTTGCATAGTTTGTTTGTCTTTTTGAAGTCGACGTGACCTAGTCTGATTTCTTTCAATCTCTTTCTGAAGCTTTTCTTTATTTTCAGTTTTATCTAGGTCAAGCTGTTGTGATATTATTTCTTCTTCAACTTTCCTGATTCTTTCATCCATTCTACCCACCTGTTTCTTACTAACTTCAAGATCTTTTTCAATAGAAAACATTCCATTACTATTATTCATTAATGAAAGCTTCTGATTACTCCTTATCATTTGCTGATTTTGCGTCATTAATGTTTGCCTCATCATCTGTGTTGTATTTTGAGAATACATATTAATTGAAACAAATAATACTAAACTAAAGGATATATTTTTCAAACTCAATATCATTACAACTACTTCTTATATAAAGTTATGTATTTTTCCGCAGATTTCTCCCATGCAAAATCAAAACTCATATTTGCATGTATTAAATTTTCCATCACTCCTTTTTGATTGTAGATGGCTAATGCTCTATTCATCGCATGAACGATGTCGTCTACTCCGGAATAGGTGAAATTAATTCCAGCTCCACCCGTAGAAATATCTTCAACAGTATCTCGTAAACCACCTGTATATCTTACAATAGGAACGGTTCCGTATCTCATGGAGTACATTTGATTCAATCCACAAGGCTCTACTCTTGAAGGCATTAATAAAAAGTCTGCCGAAGCATAGATCTGATGCGAAAGAAATTCTTTGTACCCAACATCCAAAGCAAAATTGGAATAGGTATAATCATATTCTTTCAATTTATTTTCAATGTAAGAATTTCCGGAACCTAAAATCATGATGTTTAATGCTCCATAACTTTGTTTAATGCTTTTCCATACTACATCAGGAAGCAAATCTGCTCCTTTCTCTGTGGCAAATCTTCCGATAAAAGCAAATAAAGGAAGTTCAGGCTTTAAACCATATTCTTTACAAAGCTTTTCTTTATTCTTCTTTTTCTGTTGGATTACGTTCTTGCTGTTAAAATTAAAATTCAACATCGGGTCAGTTTCAGGATCCCAGACTTCGGTATCAATTCCGTTGATAATTCCGTATGCCTTTGAAAATTCATCACGAACCAAGCTTTCCAAACCTCTGAAACTTACAAAAAGTTCTTCCAGATATCCTTCAGAAACCGTTGTAAAAGCAGTTGAGCATTTGATCATACTTGCCAAAGGATTGATATAACCATTCCAATCCAAGAATCCCCATTTATAGCTATCAAAAGAAGGCATATAATTTACCATTTCCCAGCTCATCATTCCCTGATACTCGCCATTATGAATAGTCCCTATGGTTTTTACTCCTTTTAAAAACTCAAATTCACGGCAATTTTCTATCATAAAAGGAACCAATCCTGTATGATAATCGTGGCAATGCAAAACGTCAGGACGAATTTTCATTGAACTTAACCAATGTAACACTCCATGCTGAAAAGCCAAAAACTGAAAACTTTCATCCTGATATCCATAAGGATTCTCTCTGTCTAAAAGTCCGGGTATTTTAACCATATATAATTCAAATCCCAAAACATCAGTTTTCTCCTTCAACACCTGAACCTGAAGCATGTTTTGTCCCTGATGAATAAATCCGTCAAAAACAACCTCAAACTCATGATCGTAAACAAAAGCTTTGTTGTACCAAGGCATTACCACCTTTGCATCAACTCCTTTTATTTTATTCTGATACTTTGGCAACGCTCCTACCACATCTGCCAACCCTCCTACTTTTGCTACCGGATAACACTCGGTGCTAAGATGATAAACTATCATTTTTTATCTTTTGTGTAATTTAATTCTATGTAATTTATACTTTTTATCTTTTTTCATTTTTAAAACAACTCCTGCAAGCGGTGGAAGTTTTAAAATTATTGAATTTAAACGATTCATCCATGGTCCAGATTGCTCTTTTATAATTTCAGGCTGTACACCACTTCCATTATATCTTTCATCATCCGAATTGAAAATAACTTCCCAATGCGTTCCTTCATTGACCCCAATTTTATAATCTAAAACCTTTGGTGTGAGATTTAAAACCACCATAAATATATTGTCCCTCCTTTTTCCCTTCCTTATATAAGTGAAAACAGAATTTTCAAGATCATCAGCTTCTACCCATTCGAAACCTGTTTTATCAAACTGATTTTCATAAAACGCAGATTCGTACCGATACAAATGGTTTAGATCTTTTACCAAAGTCTGTAATCCTTTATGAACCGGATATTTTAACAAATGCCAATCTAAACTTTGTTTAAAATTCCATTCATTTGTTTGTCCGAATTCATCTCCCATAAACAGAAGCTTTGCGCCAGGATGCGTAAACATATACACATACAGCGACCGAAGATTGGCAAACTTCTGCCATTCATCACCTACCATCTTATAGATCAAACTTGCTTTTCCGTGGACTACCTCGTCGTGAGACAAAGGCATCATATAATTTTCATTATACATATACATGGAAGCAAAAGTAAGTTTATGATGATGAAATTTTCTGCCTCCATAACCTTCTTTAAAATAATCCAATGTATCGTGCATCCAACCCATCATCCATTTCATTCCGAAACCAACTCCTCCGTCGTGAACAGGCTTTGTGAGCATTGGAAAATCTGAACTTTCTTCAGCAATGGTGATGATATTATCTCCAAACTCTTTATAAACAGCAGTATTAAATTCCTGTAAAAAAGTTTTCGCTTCAAGATTCACATTTCCTCCGTAAATATTAGGTTCCCATTCGCCTTCTTTTCGTGAATAATCGAGATGAAGCATTGAGGTTACTGCATCCACACGCAATCCATCAACATGATAACGATCTAACCAAAACATGGCGTTTGAAATTAAAAAAGACTTTACTTCATTTCTTCCATAATTGAAAATATAAGACTTCCAATCGGGATGAAAACCTTTTCTAGGATCTTCATGTTCATATAAATGGGAACCGTCAAAACGGTGCAAACCATTCGCATCACCCGGAAAATGAGATGGAACCCAATCTAAAATAACGCCAATACCATTGTTATGCAATTCATTAATTAAAAACATTAAATCCTGTGGCGAACCAAAACGCGATGTCGCTGCATAAAAACCAGTGATCTGATATCCCCAGCTCGGATCATACGGATACTCCATCACAGGCATGAATTCTACATGAGTAAAACCCATTTCTTTGATATAAGGAACGAGTTTTTTGGCAATATCCCGATAATTTAAAAATCGTTCAGGATCATCCAAATCTCTTACCCAAGAGCCCAGATGCAGTTCATACACCGAAATCGGAGCATTAAGACTGTTTACTTTCCAACGATTGTTAAGCCATTCTTTATCACCCCACTCATACCAAGTAGTAGCAACCAATGAAGCGGCCTGTCTATTTTGTTCCCAACTTAAAGCATAGGGATCACTTTTTTCTAAAATTTCTCCTCGGGGCGTTTCAACAGCATATTTATATAAAGTTCCTAATGGTAATGCAGGAATAAAGCCTTCCCAAATTCCCGATTCATCCCAGCGAGGAAACAAAATATGGTCTTTATCATTCCAATTATTGAAATCTCCTATCACCGAAACTTTTTTCGCATTGGGAGCCCAAACCGAAAAATAAACTCCTTGAATTCCTTCTTTTTCTACAGAATGCGCACCAAACATATCGTATAGCTTATAATGCTTCCCTTCTTTAAAGAGATAAACATCATGTTCAGTAAAAAGCGTATACGTTTTAACAGAATTCATCAAGTCTTTGATTAATTTTTATATAATTCTTGAAGCTACAAAAAATATCAACAAACACTATTAACTATTGTTGAAATAATTATTATGTTAATTTGATTAACTCCCTTCCTGATCAAATATATAAATTTTTTAATCTTAATTATTTATTAATTTAAAATTTTACTATAAAAAGTTTTTTATAAATTTAACTATTAAAATTTATTAAACGCACATGATGAAGTTTGAAATGTACACTGAAGAAAGTGATGACAGACCGATATATATCACAGGAAATTTCAACAACTGGAATCCTAAAGACTTTAACTACCAACTTAAACAACTGGATCTTCACCGATATTCTATCGAAATTGATGATCAGGCTCTCCCGTCTGTGATTGAGTATAAATTTACAAAAGGCGGTTGGGAAAATGTAGAATTAGACAAATACGGAAGTATTACTCCTAATAGAAAAGCAAACAAATCTTTAGGGAAAACCTCTGATATTGTTGAAAAATGGAGACTCAACTGGGGACCTTTTAAAGATGAATATTTCCCTATTGCAGAAATTATTTCGGAAGAATTTTATATTCCACAGCTTGACCGTTACCGTAAAGTCTGGGCCTTATTGCCTTACGATTATTATTTCTCCAACAAAGACTATCCTGTTTTATACCTTCAGGATGCTCAAAACCTCTTCAATGAAGGAAGTGGATATGGGAATTGGGAAATCGATAAAAAACTCTCTATTCTTGCAGAATATGGGCGTGGTGATGTTATTGTAGTGGCCATAGAACATGGAAGCGAGGAAAGAATTAAAGAATATATTTTTGATAATGATCATGTAGCCCACGGTTCTGAAGGAAAGAAATACATTCGTTTTATCACGGATACCCTGAAACCTTTTGTCGATGAAAATTACCGGACCAAAAAAGACAGAGACAATACAGGAATCGGAGGAAGTTCTCTCGGAGCATTGATCAGTATTTACAGTGGTTTTCTGTATCCCGAAGTCTATTCTAAATTATTAATTTTTTCACCTTCTCTTTGGGTTGAGCCTAATAATAATTTTCCGATGATGAATTTCAGAACCCCTTTTACCACAAAAATATATTTATACGGTGGTGCGCAGGAAGGATCTAAAATGGTAAAAAGAATTCACATTTTTGAAGAATATTTAAAGAAATGGGAGGAAAAAAAACTGTTTGATTTCGAGTTTAAAACAAGTATTAATCCTGAAGGAACACACAATGAATTTTATTGGTCACAGGAATTCCCAAGAGCTATAGAATGGCTATTTTATGACAACATAGAAAACCCTGTAGAAGTAGAGCCACAACAAAAAAGCATTAAAAATTAACAGATAAGCAAACAAAAAAAATCTAATCAGCTTAAAAATATATTATTAAATTATTACAAGACCTATGGAACTAATTAATAAAAAAAACAAAACATATACGCAAGTCTTCCAATTATTCACAGAAGAAGAGTGGACAAAAAAAGAAGGAAAATTCAATAAAAACATATCACCTTTTTTCACAGGAAAGAAAAACGAAGTCTTTATAAATGCGCATGAAGAAGGCGTTACCTATTTTATTGGTCTGGGTAAATCTACACTTCAGAATTTTGAAGCACAACAGGTAGCCCAGAAATTCTCCCAAAGTCAGAAAAAGAATTTACAGCCAGTTCCCACGTTGCTTTTAGCAGATTTCATCACAGATAAACAGTTTGAAGAATTTGTGAAAGGGCTATTAATAGGAACCTACAACTACCCTTTTGATAAAACCCATCCTTTCTGGAATGCAAAATTTGAAATCCATTTTGAGAATGTAAGCCAGAAAAAATTAAATGCAATAACCGAAAGAGTTACAGCATTATGTAACGGACAAATTGCCTGTCAGGATTGGCTAAACAAACCCGCCAATCTTAAAAACCCTGATATATTTAATTTATATCTTAAAAATTTAGCCAAGAAGAATGATTTAAAATACACCGTCTTTAACAGGAAAAAATGTGAGGAGCTAGGCTTGGGAGCTTATCTTTCTGTAAATCAAGGAAGTGCTTATGATGCTGCTTTTACCATTTTAGAGTATAAGACAAGTGTTAAAAACGCTAAAACCATTGGTCTGGTCGGAAAATGTGTATTGTTTGATACCGGAGGAGTTTCATTGAAAAACCCTGATAATATGCATTATATGAAATCTGATATGGGTGGAGCAACCGCTGTTTTAGGCGCTTTAATTTATGCTTCAGAAATGCAGCTTCCTGTAAATATTGTTGCGATTTTACCGATTACAGACAATGCTATTTCTGAAAAAGCCTTCCTTCCGAGTGATGTGATTACCGCATACAATGGAAAAACAATTGAGGTCTTAAATACCGATGCGGAAGGCAGAATGATCTTGGCAGACGGACTTTCTTATATGGCTAAAAATTTCAAAACAGATATATTGATTGACCTTGCTACATTAACAGGAAGCTCAGTAAGAATGTTCGGTGATACTTGCGGAGCCTTGTTTTCCAATAATGAAGAGCTGAAAAATCTTTTAATAAAAACCGGTGATAAAACCAATCAAAGACTATGGAATTTACCGTTATGGGACATTTGGAAAGACGATATACAATCTGATGTTGCCGATTTGAAAAACATTTCAATGAAACCTATTGGAGACTGTATTATTGCTGCAAAATTCTTAGAACAGTTTATTGAAAATCATCCAAAATGGGCCCATTTAGACATTGCCGGAGTTGCCTTTGGAAGCGTTGGATATGCCAAAGAAAAAGCTGCAACAGGCTTTGGAGTGCAGTTATTGGCCGATTTAATTGAAAATTATCACTAAAAATTAGTTTATTACAAAAAATGTCTGTATAATTGATATAGTAATTCTCAAAAACACAACAATAGACTACTTTACACAATAATTAACCAACAAAGAATCTGTTTTATTTTTGAATATTCACTAAAATTAAAAAAACATTATATGGAGGAGAAAACAATAGTATGTATTTCGTGCTATTACAAGGGCTATGATTTCATGGATGAAATGAAGAAGCTCGGTAATAAAGTAATCTTAATAACATCTGAAAATCTTAAAGAAAAAAATTGGCCGTGGGAAGCCATCGATGAGGTATTTTACATGCCGGAACTCAAACCTTCTGTTTGGAATCTTGATCATCTTATTCAGGGATTTTCTTATCTTATGCAAACCAGAAAAGTAGATGCTGTGGTGGCTTTAGATGATTATGATGTTGAAAAAGCAGCCCTCATCAGAGAAACTTTCCGCATTCCGGGAATGGGCCAAACCACTCACCGTTATTTCAGAGATAAATTGGCGATGAGACAAAAAGCAAAAGATTCTGGAATCAATGTCCCTGAGTTTACAGCAGTTTTTAATATTGACGAAGTAAATACATTTATAGAAAAGGTTCCGGATCCATGGGTGCTAAAACCACGTTCGGAAGCATCTGCCTCAGGAATTAAAAAAATAACAAACAAAGACCAACTTTGGGAAGCTTTATATGAACTTGGAGAAGAGCGTCATTTATTTCTATTGGAAAGCTTTAAACCTGGAGATGTTTATCATGTGGACAGCTTAACATTTAACAAAGAAATTGTATTTACTTCAGCATCCAAATATCTTGCCCCACCTATGGAGGTTTCTCATGAAGGTGGTGTATTCAGAACGAAAACACTAGGAAGATATTCTGATGAATTTAAAGCATTGGATGAAGTGAATGCAGATGTAATTTTAAATTTCGGATTGCTAAACGGTGCTACTCATACAGAATTTATAAGAAGTAAAGAAGATGGTAAATATTATTTCCTGGAAACTTCATCAAGAGTTGGGGGCGCTCACATCCCTGATCTGGTGGAAGCTTCAAGTAATGTTAACATCTGGAGGGAATGGGCAAAAATAGAAGATGCTCTTTTGAAAGGTAAAAAATATCAGGTATCAAAACCTACAGCCTATTATTCAGGGTTAATTATTGCTTTAATTAAAGATAGAGAACCAGATTATAATCAATTTGAATGTGAAGAAGCGGTACAATTCTTACCCATAGAATACCACGTTGGTATTGTATATAAATCCAGCGATTCTACCGTTGTGCAGGAAAGACTAGATTATGCTGCAAAAAAAATACATGCAGAATTATTAAATATCATCCCGCCTAAAAGCAAACCAACTTCATAATTCAGTGATGAATAAAGACATGAATATCAAAGAAGTCATTCCTCAATTTCTAAAAATCCCAATCTGAATAAAGCATTAGAAAATGCTAAAAACAGAGCATACAAGAAAAGGAATTATCGTTCTCGATATCCTTACAGAGGATTGATTGGGCGGAATTGAATGGATAGAATTGATATAATTCTTCTTCGATAGTAATGAAATAAAATAGTAAAACTCAAATAAGAAAAAAAATGCCTCAGATAGAACATACTGATTACTATTCAAACATATTAGGAACAAGCCTTAAAGTAGAGGTAACCGGACATTATGGGCATCCCATTATCATGTTCCCTACTTCCCAAGGGCAATATACCCAAAACCATGATTTTAACCTTAATGGAAGCATCAATTGGTTTATTGAACAAGGAAAAATAAAATTATATAATATTCAAACCATTGACAGCTGGAGTTTTTACGACAACAACATATCGCCACAGCAAAGGATTAAAAACTATGAGCGATACGTACAGTTTCTCATTCAGGAATTTGTTCCTTACATCCAAAAGCTACATAAAACCCATCGTGTAGCAGTTGCAGGAGCTAGTTTTGGAGGCTATCATGCGGCTAATTTCGCGTTTAGATTCCCTGACGTAGTTTCTCATTTATTCTGCCTTTCGGGAGCCTTCAGTATCCGTAATTTTATGGATGGATACTCTGATGAATTGGTCTATTTCAATTGCCCGAGAGAGTTCGTGAAAAATGATGAAGCCTGGAAATACAAACACATGCACATCGTATTAAGTACTTCCGATCAGGATATCTGTAAAGATAAAAACTTAGAAATGGCAGGCATCTTAAGATCAAAAGGAATTGATTTCTGGTATGATGAAAGAAAATGGATCAGCCACGACTGGGTTCTTTGGCGAATGGTCTTTCCTAAATTTATAGGAACCTTTTTCTCTTAACATTTTATAGAAAATTAAATAGTATAAAACATTAAAAACAACAATTATGGCAAAAAAAGTTGGAATTCTATTTGGGATGGAAGATACATTTCCTTGGGCATTCATAGACAAGGTAAATGAATTAGGCGGCGGAGAGATTATTGCTGAAGCAGTGACCATTGACAAATTAGAGCAAGGTGCTGATTACGGATATGCAGTAATTATAGACAGAATTTCGCAAGATGTTCCTTTCTACAGAGCGTATCTTAAAAATGCAGCATTGAACGGAACGTATGTTATCAATAATCCTTTTTGGTGGAGTGCAGACGAGAAGTTTTTCAATAATGCATTGATGTCTAAGCTGGGAATCCCTCTTCCCAAGACGGTCTTATTGCCATCGCACGAAAGACCTACAGACACTTCAGAAAAATCATTCAGAAACTTAAAATTCCCTCACGATTGGGATTATATTTTTGAATATGTAGGCTTCCCTGCTTATATGAAACCTCATGATGGTGGCGGCTGGAAAAGTGTTTACCGCGTAGAAAACCCGGAAGACCTTTGGAATAAACTGGGAGAAACCGAGCAATTGGTAATGATGGTTCAGGAAGAAATTGTTTTTGAAGATTACTACAGAGTGTATTGTTTAGGCAAGAAATATGTTCACATCATGCCTTACGAACCTAGAAATGCCCATCATTTAAGATATGCAACAACGCATCAAACGGAAGGCGCAGAACTAAAAAAATTACTCAAAGTAATTCATGATTATACAATCAAAATGAATGAAGCTTTAGGTTATGATTTCAATACTGTAGAATTTGCGATTAGAGACGGAATTCCTTATGCTATTGATTTCTGTAATCCTGCTCCTGACGCAGATATCAACTCAGTAGGGGAAGAAAACTTCGCATGGATCGTAGAACATTCAGCTAAATTAGCGATTGAAAAAGCGAAAGAATATGTTCCGGGAAAACCTAATATCTCTTGGGGAACTTTTGTAAAAGATTCCGTAAAATAAAAAAACAAAAAAACACCGAAAAAAAATGCATCAATTTACGATTGGTATCGAAGAAGAATACCAAATTATAGATGTTGAAAGCAGAGATTTAATCTCTCATGTTTCAAAAATTATTGAAGGCGGAAAAGCGGTTTTAAGTGAAAACTTAAAGCATGAAATGCATGAGTCCATGATCGAGATGGAAACCGGTATTTGCCAGAATATTCAGGAAGCACAGGCCGAACTCACCACTTTAAGAAGGCATCTTATTAAGACAGCCCACGATCAGGGACTTCGGGTTTCCGGAGGAGGAACGCATCCTTTTTCAAATTGGGAACACAACACCATTACCAATGGGGAGCGTTACAACAAAATTGTAGACGATATGGGTGATGTTGCCCGTGGAAATCTTATTTTCGGACTGCATGTGCACATCGGGATCCCAAATCGTGAAGAAGGCGTTAGAATTCAGAATGTTATGCGCTATTTTCTACCTCACGTGTATGCTCTTTCTACCAATTCCCCTTTCTGGATCGGAAGAAATACAGGGTTTAAGTCTTACAGGCAGGAAGTTTTCGTAAAGTTCCCAAGGACAGGAATACCAAGTTTCTTTAATTCTCTGGCAGAATTTGACAGCTATGTGGATCTTTTGATCAAGACCGGAACCATAGACAACGCCAAGAAAATATGGTGGGATCTGCGGGTACATCCATTCTACCCTACCATTGAGTTTAGAATTTGCGACATGCCATTAAGAATTGATGAAACCGTTTGTATGGCTGCCATTATGCAAAGTTTGGTTGCTAAAATTTATAAACTTCATCAGCAGAATTTAAGCTTTAGAAGCTATAGAAGATTGCTGTTGAACGAAAACAAATGGAGGGCTTCTAAGAGTGGAATTGACGCTCATCTTATTGATTTTGGTAAAGAAGAATCTATTCCTTATCCGCAATTATTAAAAGAACTTCTTGAGTTCATTGATGATGTTGTGGATGATCTAGGATGCAGAAAAGAAGTTGAATACGCCTGGACAATTTTAGAAAACGGAACAGGGGCCGACAGGCAACTTAGAATATTTGAAGAAACCGGTGATCTTACAAAAGTAGTAGATTATATGATCTCGGAAACGGAGTATGGCATAACACATGGCGAAACCGCTTCGTAATATTTTTGGTAACTTTGTAAAAAATATGAAGTCGTATGAAAGATATTAGAATCGCTTTATTGGATATGAATAACAACCATGTTAATCAAGGCTTTAGAAATATTAAAGAAATTTCTGAAACTTTCCAACAAAGGTCTGACGAGAATGTGACCATCACTATATTTGACGTAAGATATAAGAATGAAATTCCTAATGTAGAAGATTTTGACATCTTTATTTCCTCGGGAGGTCCCGGAGATCCGCACAGAGAAGGACTTGAATGGGAAGATAAATTTGCAACATTTCTAGATACCGTTTATGATCATAATAAATACAATGATGATAAAAAGTATATGTTCCTTATCTGCCACTCATTTCAATTGGCGAGTATTCATTGGGAACTGGGAAATATCTGCAAAAGAAAATCTTATTCTTTCGGGGTAATGCCTATTCATAAAACAGATGAAGGCAAGCAAGAATTTTTATTAAAAAATCTTCCGAATCCTTTTTATGCGGTAGATTCAAGAGCATTTCAGTTTATTGAACCTAACCATGAACGTTTCGAAGAATTAGGAATGAAAATCGTTGCGATAGAAAAATTCCGTCCACATATTAATTTGGAAAGAGCGATTATGGCGATCCGTTTTTCAGAAGAAATCTTTGGAACTCAGTTCCATCCTGAGGCTAACCCAGCAGGCATGATTGAAAACCTAAAAGACGAGAAAAATAAAGAAGCTATGATCGAGAATTATGGAATGGAAAAATATCTTGAAACCGTAGACAGAATGGATGATGAAGATAAGATTGTTCTTACACAGGCTCAGATTCTTCCAAGATTTTTGCAATTTGCAAAAAAAAACATTTTGAAGGGCGCTGAAGCCATGGTTTAAATAAAGTTCAACAGATGCTTCGACTCCGCTCAGCATGACATTTCTAATATTAACTGTCATTTTGTAGCGATATCATGTAATGAACTATTTCAAAATATTCAACAAAAAATCAATACATAAATCGAGCAATATTGCTCGATTTTTTAAAATCACAAAGAAAAAGAATATGATCTCAACATACAGAAAACAATTTAATCAGGAATTTTCTCAGGAAAAATACAGTCAATTTAAAGAGATTTTAAAACAGAAAAGTGGCATAGAGCCTTCTTTTAGAATTTCTGAAAGTCCTCTTTTTCTAACCAATGAATTTAAGGATAAGCTTCTTGATGCCAGCGAAAGTATTATTGATCAGATTAAAGCTTTATCGCCTGAAACCTTACAAAAAGCCATTCCTGAAAACTGTAAAGTTCCTAATGACACGCATCAACCTCATTTTTTTACGATAGATTTTGGAATCTGTAAAAGTGAAAACGGACAAATTGAGCCTCAATTAATAGAACTTCAGGCATTTCCATCATTGTATGCTTTTCAAAAAGTTTATGAAGATACCTTTTGTGAAGTTTACCCTTTCTTACAGGAGATTAGAAACAAAATGCCTCAGGAAGAGTTTGCAACGTATGTAAAAGAATTAATTGTAGGCAATGAAAATCCCGAAAATGTAATTCTCCTCGAAATTTTTCCAGAAAAGCAGAAAACCCTCATAGACTTCATTCTTACCGAAAAGTTACTAGGAATAAAAACCGTTTGCTTAACCAAAGTAAAGAAACAAGGAAAGAAATTATATTATGAAAATGATGGAAAATTAGTTGAGATCAAAAGAATCTATAACCGTGTTATTTTCGACGAATTAGATAGAATTCCAGATCTTACCACTGAATTTGATTTCCGTGAAGAGGTAGATGTCACTTGGGTTACCCATCCCAATTGGTTTTTTAAAATTTCAAAATTCCTTCTTCCCATGCTGAAACATCAGTTTGTTCCGAAAAGCTATTTCTTACATGAGTTCCCAGAAAGTGAAACTCTTGAAAACTTTGTTTTAAAACCTTTATTTTCATTTGCAGGAAGCGGAGTTAATCTGAATCCTACTCAGGAAATTACAGATGCTATTGAAGATAAGGAAAACTATATTTTACAAAGAAAAGTAGAATACGCCCCTCTTTTTGAAGATATCAATGGGGAATTTTCAAAAGCAGAAATCCGATTACTGTACATTTGGAGAGAAAATGATGAACGCCCTATCCTATTAGAAAATTTAGGAAGAATGACTAAAGCCGCTATGGTAAACGTTGATTTCAACAAAAAAGATGCAATTTGGATTGGAAGTTCTAATGCGTTTTTTGTGGAGGAATAGATTAATACATAAAGAAATGTGTGAAATTAGTAATGAATTAAAATTCTGTACCTGTTTAGAAATTAAGGATAAAGAATTAATAAATATTCATAAAAGATTAGAAAAATTTCATAGTAAAAAACTCCCAAAATCTAAAGAACCATTCAGTTGGATTATATACGAATATATGGGTTCTGAATACAATGATGGGATTATGGGACTTTTAAATATGCCCAGTAATAAAATTGGTTTTTCTTTGACTGAGAAATTTGTACTTGAGCAACTCAACAATAAAAATTGTTTCGATTTTGAGTATCAGCCCAAAGAAGGAGATAATTTGCAAATAAATTTCCAAAGAAATAAATCCTGGATAGAATTTTTATCATTTATATTTCGTAAAAATAATTGGGAGGTAGACTCTTACGATACTTTTACTGAAATAATTGAACCTAAAAATTATGGAATATTAAAAGTTACTCAATAACTTTTCCCCTTTTTCAAAATGAATTTCGGGCGGCTTCTTTGAAGCCGCCCGAAATTCAATATATTGATTAAAAAGATTTATCTTCTTCTAATAATTCCCTAGCCTGATATTCCTGCACCAGATCGATGGCGTTAGAAATAACATCGCTTAACGCTGTAATAAAAGCTCCTTCTTCAGCCATGCCCATGGCATGTTTTAAGGCATCAATTTCTTTAGGAATAATTTCATAGCTCACATCTTTTCCAGCCTCATTAATTCCATCAATGATCAATGCATTGATATCTTCTTCTTTTCTGCCACGAAGATGTTTCTCATTTCTGATAATGATATAATCAAACATTCTTCCGGCAATTTTACCACATAATTTGATGTCTTCATCTCTTCTGTCTCCAACTCCGGAAATAATTCCTATTTTTTTGGTAGATTCAATATTTTTAAGGAAATCTTCAATCGCTTCATATCCTGACGGGTTATGAGCAAAATCAATTAAAACTTTGAAATTTTTAAATTTGAAAACATTTAACCTTCCTGGAGTAAGTTGTGCACTTGGCAGAAAAGTTCTCAGTGAATTTGAAATATCTTCTATTCCCAACCCCTGAAGGTAACATGCTAAACTTGCAGCCAACACATTCTCAATCATGAATTTTGCTTTAGCCTCCATTGTAATAGGAAAGTCTTTTGCTTTTCCTATTCTGATCTTCCAGTCTCCTTTTTTGATCGTCACAAAACCTTCTTCATACACGCAAGTGATTTTTCCTTCTTTTGCGAATTTCTTCATGTAAGGATTGTTTTCATCCATACTGAAAATTGCCACATTGCTCTGTAGATCATTCACAATTCTCATAGAATACTCGTCATCAGCATTCATTACGCTCCATCCGTTTTTCTTAACACTGTCAAGAACTACTCTTTTTACCTTGGTTAAGTCTTTCAGGTTATGAATATCATTCATTCCTAAATGATCTTCTGTAATATTGGTTAAAACACCGATATCACATTGAGAAAAACCAAGCCCAGAACGAAGAATCCCTCCTCTGGCAGTTTCCAATACTGCAAATTCTACCGTTGGATCTTTCAGGATAAATTCAGCTGATAAAGGGCCTGTAGTATCTCCTTTCGTCAGCATTGTATTTTGAATATAGATTCCATCTGAAGTGGTAAAACCTACTCTATACCCATTATTTTTAATGATATGAGAAATCAACCTTGTTGTTGTCGTTTTACCGTTTGTTCCTGTCACCGCAATGATCGGGATGGTAAAAGGTTTTCCTGTAGGATACAGCATATCAACAACCGGAGCTGCAACGTTTCTTGGAAGCCCTTCACTTGGTGCCAAGTGCATTCTGAAACCTGGAGCTGCATTCACTTCAATGATAGCTCCACCGCTTTCTTTTAAAGGCTGCGTTAGGTTTTCAGCCATAATATCAATTCCGCAGACATCAAGACCGATGATCTTAGATATTCTTTCTGCCATCGTAATATTTTCAGGGTGAACCATGTCGGTAACATCTATAGACGTTCCTCCTGTTGAAAGATTAGCTGTTGATTTTAAATAAACAATTTCTCCTTTTTGAGGAACTGTTTCAAGCGTATAATGAAGTTTTTCAAGAAGTTCTGTTGTGTCTTTATCTACTGCAATTTCAGTTAACACATTTTCGTGGCCATAGCCTCTTCTCGGGTCTTTATTTTCTTTTTCGATTAATCGCTGGATATTTAATTCTCCGTCTCCTACAATGTGAGCAGGAACTCTTCTTGCAGCAGCAACCATTTTATTATTGATTACTAATACTCTGAAATCATATCCTGTAATATATTTTTCAACAATTACTTTATTAGAATATTTCTGAGCATGCTCCAATCCTATTTTAGAAGCTTCCCAATCGTTTACATTAATAGAAGACCCTTTTCCGTGATTTCCATCCAACGGTTTTAAAACAATCGGATATCCTATTTTTTTGATTACAAAATCCAATCCTTCTTCATCTACGATTACCTCTCCAATAGGAACAGGGATTGCAGCATCATGAAGCATTCTTTTTGTTAATTCTTTATTACATGCAATATCTACTGCAATTGAGCTTGTATTTCCTGTAATGGTCGCTTGAAATCTCTGCTGATTTACCCCATATCCCAACTGAACCAGAGAATTAGTCCCTAATCTGATCCATGGAATTTTTCTGGAAACTGCTTCTTCAACAATACTTCCGGTAGACGGGCCCAAACGAACACGTTCTCTGATTTCTTTTAATTTTTGAATACAGGCATTGATATCATATTCTCTTCCTTCAATTAAAGCTTCTGCAATCTGTACGGCTTGTTCTGCCGCATAAATTCCTGCATTTTCTTCAATATAATCAAAAACAACATTATAAATCCCCGGACTTTTTGTCTCCCTTGTTCTTCCGAACCCGGTATCCATTCCTGATAAAGTCTGAATTTCGAGAGCGATATGTTCTATAACGTGACCCATCCAGGTTCCTGTTTCCACTCTGTGAAAGAAACCACCTTGCACCCCTTCCGAGCACCTGTGTGAAAGCAAAGAAGGCATGAGCTTTTCTATCCTTTCTCTGAAACCGTCGATTTTATTGGTAGGGAAATTTTCTAATTCTTCAAGATCCAACCTCATCTGTATCAGCTTTTTCCTTCTTATACTCCAAATATTCGGACCGCGTAAAGCCTGTATCTTCTCAATTTTCATAATCAGTTTGCATTTTTCTTATTAATGATAACATATTCTAAGATCAAAGATAATGCAAAACCATAAAAAAAACTATACCACACTTGTAGATTTCTCAAAATAAAATTGAAAATTATTAATATTTCTAAAATACTCAGGATCAATTAAAATATGGCATAGATTTCGTCAAATGTTAATAATTTTTTAAATTTGCACACTATGATGAAACCAGTAGGAAAATTAATCGTTATTGGAGGCGCTGTAAACAAAGGCAGTTTTGCTGAAACCGACTACGACCAGAATATAGAAAAGAACCTCAATTTCTTTGAAAGAGGTATTCTAAGAAAAATAATTAATGAGTCTAGGCTTAAAGAAGATTCTATAATAGAAGTTATTACAACTGCTTCACAAATCCCGCAGATTGTAGGGACGGAATACAAGAAGGCTTTTGAATTTCTAGGTGCTAAAAATGTAAACATTCTTGATATTCACAACCGTGAGGAAGCGAATTCTGATGCCATGGTAGCAAGAGCTAATGCTGCCGATGTTGTCATGTTTACAGGTGGAGATCAGCTAAGGCTGACTTCTATTCTTGGCGGAACAAGATTTCACGATACAATTCTATTGAAGTATCAGGAGCAGGATTTTATTTACTCCGGAACTTCTGCAGGAGCGGCGGCGGCCTCTGAAAATATGATTTATCAGGGAAGCAGTTCTGAAGCATTGTTGAAAGGTGAGATAAAAACTACCCAAGGGTTAGGATTAATTGACAACGTAATTATCGATACTCACTTTGTTCAAAGAGGAAGAATCGGACGTTTATTTCAAGCGGTGGTTAATAATCCGAGAACGTTGGGAATTGGTTTAGGGGAAGATACCGGACTTTTTATTTATAATGATACGATGACAGCCGTAGGGTCAGGTCTTGTGATTATTGTAGATGGTAGGTTCATTAAAGATACCAACCTTACCAATATAAACCTTGGAGAGCCTATTTCTATTGATAATTTAACCGTACATGTGATGTCGATGAATGATCATTATGATCTGACGACAAAAACTTTGACTATTGAAAATTCTCAATTTAACCCGATACCGCAAGACAAATAAATTGTCAATGGTGAAATGTGAATTTTTCTTACGATAATTTTACTTATTTTTAAAATTGACAATTGACTTTTCACAATTGCCCAATACAACATTATGAAATTAATCATCCACGGCGGTTTCTTCTCAGAAAGTGACCAAAGCCATGAAGTAAAAATAGCGAAACAAGATTCATTAAAAAATATTGTTCAAAAAGCTTTTGAATATTTACAGTCAAATTCCGCATTTGATACGGTAGCGTATGCCGTTTCTCTTTTGGAAGATGATGAGCTTTATAATGCAGGAATCGGTTCCCAGATCCAAAGTGATGGCGTGATCCGCATGAGTGCTGCTATTATGGATGGTGAGACCCAAAAATTAAGTGGTGTTATCAATATTCAGGATGTGAAGAATCCTATTTTTGTGGCTAAAGACTTAATGAAGGAAGACGACAGAGTGTTAGGAGGTGAAGGCGCCAAAAGATATGCTACAGAACATGGTTTTGAAAACTTCTCTACTGAAATCCCTCAACGCCGAAAAGAATATGAAGCTAAATTAGCAAATGGCGGAAAAGGAACGGTTGGCTGTGTAGCGATTGATAAAGACGGTAAATTGGCTGTTGCTACCTCAACCGGAGGAAAAGGTTTTGAGATCCCCGGAAGAATTTCAGACTCTGCAACCGTTGCAGGAAATTATGCCAATGCTTTCTGTGCGGTAAGTTGCACAGGTGTTGGAGAGGATATTGTAAGCAATGCCACTTCTACCAAAATTGTAACCAGGGTTACAGATGGGATGACATTGGAAAATGCTTTTCATAAAACTTTTGAGGAGTTAAAAACAATTGATGGCTTTGCAGGTGCGATTGCCATTGATAAAGAAGGGAATATCTATCATCAGGATTCTTATCCTACGATGGTATTCGCAAGTTTTGATGGTGAAATTTTTAAAGTATTCAATTAAATTTTAACATAAATTTATAATTGTATTTATTTTTTTGGCACGTATTTTACTTAGTTATTAATAACAAATTTTAGTAGTAATCACAACATTCAAAAAATAGAAATCATGGGAAACAAAACAAATGGCATACTTGCTTTATTAGGATTAGGAGCTTTAGCATATTGGAAGTACAAAAAATCTACTCCGGAAGAACAACAAGCAGTAAAAGATAAAATCAATACTGCGAAAGATAACCTTAATAAATGGGGGAATGATCTTAAAAGTAAAGCAAATGACGTGGCTTCCCAAGTTCAGACCAAAGTAGACGAAGCTAAAACAAAAGCTGAAGATTCTTTAAGCTAAGACTAGTTTTTTTTAACATTCATATATAAGAAAGTCATCGTAAAATATTTTACGATGACTTTTTGTGTGCCGTTAATGCATACACCATTGGTATTTTATTTCCAAACTGTTTAATCCTCCATTTTCCTTTCTCAAACTCTTCAACTTGGTTAAAACAAGGATATGGTGACCAATCAAATTCCTGAAAATTCTCAATCGATAATCCTTTTTTAATTAAATTCTGAAGAACTTCCGATAATGGATGATTCCACGTTATATTATTCAGTACAAGATCTGCGTTTTTTTCTGCATAAGTCCCTTCGTTGGTTTCCACAATTGGTTTTTCGTTGAAATAATTATATTTCACTTCATTAAAGTCATCGTCAAACATCCAAATTACAGGATGAAACTCTGCCATAATAAATTTTCCGCCAGGCTTTAGGAAATGATGAATAACATTCGCCCACTTCTCTAAATCCGGAAGCCAGCCCACCGTTCCGTAACTTGTATACACGATATCAAATTTTTCATCCAGAACATTTGGCAAATCATATACATCCGAACAAATAAATTGGGTATCTGTTTCGCATTGTTTTGTAAGATCTCTTGCTGTTTCGATTGCTTTATCAGACAAATCTACTCCTGTAACTTTTGCACCCAATCTCGACAATGAAATAGAGTCTTGCCCAAAATGGCACTGCAAATGCAAGATGCTTTTTCCTTTAACATCTCCTAAAAGATCCAACTCAATAGAATTAAGAGAATTCCTACCTTTTAAGAATTCATCTACAAAATAGAAATCAGATTTTACATGCGTATCTACTTTGGCATTCCATGAGGTTTTATTTATTTCTAAATAGTTTTCCATGACATTAATTATTTTACTTAAATGTTTAGTTTTTTAACCACAAAAGATTAGCACATACGTTATTATTAAGTTGATCTAAAAACTACAAATAAGAACACTTAAGTTTATTTGCATCTTTTGTGGTTAGATTTTCATGGTTCACAAAGAATCAAATTATGAACCTTGAATCACATAGTTTTTACTTAAAATTCTTCTTTCTGGTTTAGTATCGTCTTCAGGTTTAAACCATACTTCGACTTTACTTCCATAATAGTCTCCCCAATCTCCTTCTTCCACAATGAAATCGTCATCAAGATTAAACTCCTTCAACTCATTCGTTGAATTGAAAACTTCAATCTGAGATTTCTTTTTAACTTCTGCCGCAGAAAGAATTCTGTTGGTATTGAAATCAAATATTTTCAAGTACACTTTTCCTTTCTCTATCTTATTAAGAAAAACATCGTATTTATAAGTTCCTGGCCTTAGATTATCATATAATAATATATCTTGTCCATTAACTTCAATCAAATCTTTCTCGCCACCAGCAGAAACCTTTAAAGGCATTGCAAATCTTGCGTTCTTAGGATTTTTTATCCCTGTATACGCTTTGTAAGGACTTTTAGGCGGGAAAAAGGCAAACATAACACCCAGCATCATGAATACACAAAAACTAAGAAGGCATTGAAAAAGTCCGTTCTTAAATTCATCCTTCTTAAAAAGTCTCGAAATCCCCAACATAAAACTAACAATGCCCACAATAAATGGAAAAGCAGAGAAAAAAGTCCAGGTAAAATTACTTATCGGCAAAATTAGAATCGTCAGCCAACAAAAAACACCAACAAATAGCGTTATAAAAGAAGTAAAATACCACCTCCAATTAAACATTTTAAAAACAACTTCCTTTATCATAATTTATTTATCAATTTTTTCTTTTGTTCTGTAAATTCTTCTTCCGTTATTACTCCGTTTTCTTTCAGTCTTCCTAACTGTTCCAGTTGATCCAATACGGAAGGTTCATTTCTAGGCTGAAAATATTCTTTTGGGCGAGACATGAAATCTCTTACCTTTTCACAAAATAATTCTGCTTCATACTTTCCAACACCGTCAATTTCGAGAATATTATCTGAGATACTTATGTCTATTGATGCCAACATCAATGATTTTTCATACTGTATAGAACTCACTTTGCTGTAAGAGAAATCCTCAACTTTTAATCCGTACATGAACTCTTTATCAATAAAAATCAATCTTCTGTCGGTAGCTACTAAAATAATATGATGTTGAGTGGTTTTATTTCTTCCTTCAACGAGATAGACAATTTTTTCATCTGTTGAAAGTACATTGGGTAATTCGCGAATTTCTTTTCTCGCAAAAAAGGTAGGATTTATATTTAATTTTTCAAGCTCGGCTTTTATTTCCTCAAGTCTTGATTTTTTTTCACTCATTTGTCTTAGTTTTTTATAATAGTTTATGGGACTAAAATACTATTTCTTTATGAAAATACTTTAATTCCGTTTAATTTTTTGATGTTTCAGATGGTATAACAATCGAAGTATAAAGGCTGTAAAGCTTCCAGCCCAATGATTCGTATAAAGATCTCCCTTGTTCAGTGGCCACTAAAAAGTGATTGGAAACATTTTTGGATAAAGCGATCTTTTCAAGCTCTTTCATTAAAAAAGTAGCGAGACCTTTTCTTTTGTGGTTTTCTTCGGTTGAAATTCTATCATACACTGCCAGATCATCGACAATAATAACACGACCGACAGAAGCTAATTCTCCATCTTTAGTAACAATTCTAACAACAAAAGTTGAATCATAATGATCAAATTCTAATTGGTAATTTTCATGCAAAGTAACATTCAGAATATTCATCGGTGGAAAACATTCCATCATGTATCCTTGTGGCTGTATGATCCATCTTTCAGGCAGACTATTTTTTAATTCTGAAGGAGAAGCGCAAACTTTTAAATATATCCAAGGTTCATTTATTGATGCTGCTAATTCAAAGAAATCCTCATTAAGCGCTGTAAAAACATAACGAGATTTCTGTGTTTCATAGCCAACATCCACTTTAAAACCAGATTTATATTGAGTGGGTAAAGGCAAGTCTCGTGATAAACTCCAGGCTTTTAGCCATTTTCCTATTATATCCTGAGAAATTTCTTTTTTCATTTATCAATTTTTCATGGTCGTATTCTATAACAAATATAGATTATAAATTTCTTGAATATTAAAATAAATCCCGACCTTTAACCTTGGCAAACCCTTTGAATAGGGAATTTAGAAATGAATTTGTTTAAACTTTCTATTTTAACCACAAATCGAAGATTCGACAGAGTCAAAAGAGACAAAAGATTAATATATTATTTATTTAAGTTCATCATGAAATGCAAACAAGAACTCATAAGCTTAAAAAATTTTTGCATATTGAGCGAAGTCGAAATATTATTCTTTTGAGAGCTTTGTTTTCAAAAGAGCTAAACTTTAAATGATTCAATAATAGCTTTTGTACCTTTTGCGGTTTAATTTTTTTATTAATTTAAACAGGCTTTATATTTAAAATTTACATTCTGGAATCATTAAAATAAATTTATGAATAAAAAACATATTGTTATCATAGGCCTTGGAGGCGTTGGAGGCTATTTTGGTTTTAAAATTAACCAAACCAATGAAACGTCACAAGAACATACAATATCATTTATCGCAAGAGGTGAAACTTATAAAAAAGTAAAGGAAGATGGATTAACATTGCTTTCTCCTGAACATCCTATCCCACTGACACGCCCCAATGCAGTTTACGAAAGCATCAGCGACATTAAAAATCCCGATCTGGTATTAATTTGTGTAAAAGAATACGATCTGGAAAGAGTTTGTGATCAGTTAAAACAAGTCATTACCAAGGAAACGATTTTGTTACCGATGATGAATGGTGTTGATATTTATGACAGAATACGAAAAATAATCCCTGAGAATATTATTTTACCATCTTGTCTGTATGTTGCCTCTCACATTAAAGAAAAAGGAATTGTGGAGCATAAAGGAAAAGCCGGAAAGCTAATCATAGGAAAAGATCCTGCGCATTTTTCTGCTTCTATCGATTGGGTCATCAATATTATCAAAGAAAGTAAAATAGATTTTGATTTTAAAGATAATTCGTTGATCGATATTTGGACAAAATTTATTTTTGTAGCAAGCTTTGGCTTGGTAACGGCTAAATACAATTCTTCAATCGGAACTGTATGTACAGATTCTTCTCAAAAAGCTGAAGCAGCTGAAATAATGAAAGAAATACAACTTATTGCAACGCAAAAAGAAATTCATCTCGGAGAAAATATCATTGATAAAACCTTTGAAAAAGCATCTACATTTCCACCCGAAACTCCAACTTCTTTGCAATTAGATATTAATTCTAAAAAAGACAACAGCGAACTAGAATTGTTTGCAGGTGCTATTATAAGATACGGAGCAGAACTAGGAATTCAGGTTCCTTCCACGCAAAAGCTCTATGATGAATTAAAAGCTAAAGTAAAATAAGCTTTAATTTAGAACTGATAAAAAAAATGAGTCTCCTCAATATTGAGAAGACTCATTTTTATGTTTTATTATTTTATCCTAAAAACTCTTCCAAAGAAACTGTTTTCTGTTCTCCGGCTTCAAGGTTTTTAAAGGTAACTGTTCCGTTTTTAATTTCTTCTTCCCCTAAGAAAACAAGGTTTTTAATTCCTTTCTTTTCAGCATAGGTAAATTGTTTATTGATTTTTGCACTTTCAGGATACAACTCTGCTGAGATTCCTTTTTCTCTTAGCTGCATGATCAGTTTTAAAGCATCCAAAGTTTCTTCACCTCCAAAATTGGCAAACAGATATTCAACTTTCGATGTAGCTTCTGCAGGGAAAAGACCTAGTTCTTCTACAACAAGATAGATTCTGTCCAGACCAAAAGAAATCCCGATTCCCGGAATGTTTTTCACCCCGAAAACTTCTGTAAGATTGTCATATCTTCCACCTCCACCGATAGAACCCATTTGAACCTCATCTGCTTTTACCTCGAAAATAGCTCCGGTATAATAATCTAATCCTCTTGCCAATGTAATGTCAAAAACAAGATTCTGAATATCTACACCAAGGCTTACAGATTTCGTCAAAACAAATTCTAATTCTTCAACTCCTTTTGTTCCTACTTCATTTCCTACAAATTTCTCTTTCAATTGAAGAAGATTTTCTAGTGCATCATCAGATTGAGTAAACAAGAAATCTAACTTATCGATAGACTCCTGAGAAATCTCTCTTTCTAATAATTCTTTAACAACGCCTTCTTTCCCGATTTTATCAAGCTTATCTAAAGCAACCGTGAAATCAATTAATTTATCTGTAATTCCTGCGTATTCTGCTAAACCAGAAAGAATTTTTCTGTTATTTAAATGAATCGTTACGGGAACTTTTAAGTCTGCAAATGATTTTAAATACAACTGAACCAAATCTACTTCCTGTAAAAGGCTTTCGCTTCCTACAACATCTGCATCACACTGATAAAACTCTCTAAACCTCCCTTTTTGAGGACGGTCTGCTCTCCAAACCGGTTGAATCTGGTAACGTTTGTAAGGGAAAGTAAGTTTCCCATGGTTCATTGCAACGAATCTTGCGAAAGGTACTGTAAGGTCATAACGAAGGGCTTTATCTGAAATTTGAGAGGTCAGTTTTTGATGACTTTTATTATCCCAATCTTCCTGATTCACTTTAGAAGTATAATCTCCTGAATTTAAAATCTTAAAAATCAAACGATCTCCTTCTTCTCCGTATTTCCCCGTCAATGTCGAAAGGTTTTCAAAGCTTGGTGTTTCCAATGGCTGGAACCCAAATAATTCGAAGTTCTTTTGTAAAATATTGATGATGTATTTTCTTCTTGAAACTTCTTCTGCTGTAAAATCTCTCGTCCCTTTTGCTAAGCTTTGCTTCATTTTATAATTGATAAATGATGATTAATAATTGATAAGTATTGCAAAAATAAGGAATTGAAAGGACTTTTTAAACTCTAAACTTGTTTAAACTTTTTATTTAACCACAAAAGAAAAAAAAGTTCAGATGATATAATATAAAGCTTATCATTAAACTGAAAAAAAAGAAAACATTAGCCTTTAAAAATCTTTGCCTATTGAGCGGAGTCGAAATATTATTCTTTTGAGAACTTTTAGTCATCTATTAAAAATTGCAAAAACATCTTTTGCCTCTTTTGCGGTTAAATTTAAAATTAGTTTCAACAGACTTTCTATGAGAAAAGTCGAAGAATCGAATCTCCAACTTTTCTTTTTTATTTTCATCATTTATGTTGTATTCGGCTAGGAAAAAATCAAATACTATCAAGGATTTCCAGTATTTCTTCGCCATAATTTTCAATTTTATGTTTTCCGAAACCTTTGATATCCAGCAATTCTTCTTTTTTCATGGGTTTATATTTCGCCACCGACATCAATTCTTTATTGGTTGCAATAAAGTAAGTGGGTAAGTTTTGCTCTTTAGCCTTTTCTGATCTCCACAATTTTAAGGCATCTAAAATTTTCTCTTCATCAAAGTTGAGCGTATCATCTTCGAGAGAATATTTAGTGGTTTTCGTTTCTTTTACGCTATTTGAGGTTTGCTTAAGCCGCAGTTCCTCAAAATACAAAACAACAGACCAATAATTTTCATCATTTACAAACGCTGTTTCTACTTTAACAATTTCATGAGATTCAAGAAAACTATCTAATGCTTTTTGATCTTGGTAAAGAAATTCTTCGGGTAATCTTATTTTAAAAACTTTTACTTTCATCATTTGTATTTTTATCATTATTTACTTCCTAAAAATAAGATCTCATCTACTTTAATCTCCGTAATATATCTCTTTACGCCATCCTTATCGTCATAAGATCTGTACGTTAATTTTCCTTCTACAGCAATCTCTTTTCCTTTGGGCACATATTTTTGAAAGATCTCTGCCGTTTTTCCAAATGCTACCAGACTGTGCCATTGCGTCTCCTCTACTTTTTCTCCTTTTGCATTGGTATAATAATCGCTTGTTGCTAATGATACACTCGCTTTTACAGCACCGCTATCGAAGTTTACTATTTCTACTTCTTTTCCTGTATGACCAATCAATGTGGTCTTGTTTCTTAGTGACATAACTTTACAATTTTTAAGATTAATACTTTAGATAAGAGACGTTCACTGTTTTCTCAAATCTCTGTTGCAAAGGTTGTTGAATCGGAAAACCAAAGTCGGTTATAAACTATTTAAATCCGTTTGTAGTCGTTTGTGATCGGATAAAAAGATCAGGCTTTTATTCAAAAAAATTCCCAATAACCTTATTCTTTCAAAGGTTATTGGGAATTTTGTATTTCAGCGATCACTTCTATACTGACTAGAAGTGATATTCGAATTTATTACTTATCCGTATTCATTAGTCTAGTTGATCTTCTTTAAAACTTCATCCAAAGAGGATGTTCTCAAAATAATTTTTCCATCATGGTCTACTATAAATATCGTTGGAGTACCGATTATCCCATAATTTTGGAAATTAGTGCCTTTTATTCCTTCATAATCGCAGAATACATCTTTCCATAAGAAGGTTTTTGCTTTCTCTTTAAATACCTTTTCCTCTTGATCTGCAGACAAAGAAATGATTCTTACCCCTTTTGCTTTGATATTATCAAGATGGCTCGGCAACTTTTGAAAAAGGATTTCACAATGGGCACATCCCGATGCATAAAATATAAGCAATGTTTTGGTATAATCTCCGTTTGCCAATTCTTTACTTTTCAGAACCGTAGTTTTATTTTGGTCTTTAATAATAAGATCTGGAGCATAAGTACCCGGAGTTCCTTTGATGTAAGACGCTAAAATACCATCGTACTTATTTATTTTTCCAGAAGCTCTTACAAGAGGTGCAAAAAAATTGATGTAGTCTTTTTTATTTTGTTGGGTCAGGAAATAGGCCAGTTTCCCAACAAAATCTGCATATTGAACAGGATCTTTTATCTTACTGTCTATGCTTTTAAAATCGTTTTTAAAATAATAAAAATCCATTATAACACTGGTCTGCAAATACACCCAAGATGAAATAATATCCGACCATTGTTCTGAACCATACAGAGCCTGCCAGTCTATTTCCTCGGCAATATATTTTATGGCACCCTTAGCATATTCTTTTTCCGAAGCTGCATTTGCAGCGTTTATATTTTTGGTGGTTGCAATTATTTGTGCAATTTTTTCGGTTTGATCAGTTTTCTGTGCATTCGACATACTACATAGGAAAGCTAAAAATAGTACTGTAATTAATTTTTTCATTTTACTATATTTTTAAAAATGGAATGGCTGACCATTCCTTCTTTTTTATTCAGAAATGTTTGACAAAGTTAGTAATATTCTTGTTGGCTAATCATTATTGAGGGTTTCTTAAAAAGGATTTGCTATTTTATTTACTCCAATGTTGCAAATTTCGAGGTGCTGGGTTTCTATAATTTATTTTACATCAAACTTTAAGAAAGTATAGGGAGCTTTACTTTTTGATCTTATAGAATTAATTAAATCCTCAGACTCAGAAATATTTGGAGATATACCATAATATTTATCTCCTCTCTTATATAAAATTAAATCTGGTGCATTAGAATTTACTATTTTTTGTTGAGGGATTACTTTACTATCATTACCATCTTTTTTATATAATTTTAAAGTGTCTCCTACAATTTTATAATCACATTTATAATTAATAAAATACCCTCCAGGAGCCTCAGTTGGAAATTGTGTTTCCATTCTTTCATCACTTTCAAAATGAATTTCACCTTCTTTCACAGTAAGTTTATACCAGCCTACTTTATTAATTATTGCATCATAATCTAGCATCGTTTTCGAATCTGTATTAAGGTAAGTTCCATACCATTGTTGTAAACCTTTTTCTACATTAGGAGAATCATTAAAAAAAAGAAATATATTCTTCTTTGAAATTCAATAAATCTACAATCTTATACGTACCCGATTTATAAAATACCACATACCAAGGATTCTTATATTTTGGAATAATTTTTAGTTCTGTTCCATTCTTATAGCTCATTATAATATCTTCATGATAATTTAAAGATTTTTTTTTCAAAGAATCTAGATATTCTGTGGCGTTTGCAAAATAAAAATTGGCGTCATCTGCAATCGTATAAAAATCATCCTTGTGTTTTTTTTTCAATTTTTCAATTTCTTTTGGACTTGGAGAAATGAATATCACACTATTCTCTTTTAAGCTTAATGTATCATTATTATTTATTACACTACTATTCTGGTTATTTTCAAATTTATTACAAGAAATAAATATGAAAGAAAATAGTAAAAATGATAATCTAAATATATTCTTCATCATTTATCTTTGCTTACTTTGAATGTGAGAATTTTAGTTTTTTATTCTATCATATACTCTCTGGGGTATTTTAGATAAATCTTTTTTCTGAAATTTCATTAAAGATAGATACTTCTGGTATACATTTTTTGCTTTTTCTTGATTATTCAAATTCCAATAAATATCTGCTATATTCAACCATGCTACAACTCTTTCTGGAAATTTGTCAATAATTTTATTTAATAGAAATACAGCATCATTATTTTTTTTATTTTCTCCTAAATAGAATGCTATATTATTATATTCTTGAATATTTTCTTCAGATAATGGCTCATTATTTATGAGTTCTTCTAAATCATTAGCATCTAAATCAAGTTTATGGTTTTTCACTAATATAGGTAACTGCTTTAATAATTCATCAGTTAATTTATATACATTATTTTCAAAAATAAAATCATGATTATTTATAAAATCAGCTTTTGCATTAGTTATAGATAAATATGTTATTTTTCTATCTGTTATATTTGCATAAGTTGCATAATTTTGAGTAAAACTATCGACAGCAATATATGGCGCTTCATAATAATCATAATTATTTTGAATACTTTCATTTAAAACTTCCCTCAATAAGTAAATCCTTTTATCTGGTGATACTATTATATTACCACAGCCATCTATAAAGTATAAATGTTTTTCAGAATTTATTTGTGAAAATTCAGAGTTATTAATTTTGAACTTTGACCATAAATTCTGATTTTGATTATAAAACGTAATGTTACCACATTTCAATTCCTGTTTTTCTTCTTTATCAGAATTTGATTTATTTAAAGCTTTTTCATGATTAACAATTTCTTTTTTATTGTTTTGTCCGTCACAACAGATCATAAATAATAAAGACAATATAATTATTACATTTTTAGTTTTCATTTATATATTTATTTTAAATGAGAATTATTTTTCATTCGATTATAACGACCTGGCATATCGGTGCCATTCCTATGCATACCGTAATCATCTAATATTTGTTTTTCATATTCTGCATGTTTTAAGCCCCAATCATTAGGACTTTGAGAAACTTTTGGATTTTTTTCAAAAAAACGATTTATTGCACTTCCCAAATCAAATTTAGTTAAAGCTGGCCTATTTACACTTTGATCTAATAGTGTGGCTTTTCCTAGTTTACTTTTTAGAATATCTTTTGCTTTAAATGCAAAATTGCTATCTGCAATTTTAACTTTTTTTGTATTTAAATGAAAGGTTTTAACAACTGTTTCATTTAATGCGACATGTAATCTTTTTATAAAATCTTCAATTTGCTTTGCTTGAAAATAAGGATCTCTCGCTGCACTTACTAAAGGTTCAACGGGAATACATTGAACTTTTTTCTTATAATTTTTAGCATTAAATCCAGCTCTAATTTTATCTTTTAATTCTTTACCTGTTATATCCTGATAGTATGCTTTCCATTTAATAATTTCTTTATTGCCATTTTTTATAACTTCCTTTTTTACATCCCAACCACAATTTTGAAATAAACTTTTAAATTTATCTGGATACTCATCTTTGAATTCATGCATTTGTATTGGAAACTCTCCATATCCTTGAGGATTTACCGTTTTTTGCATAGCTCCAACTGTGACTATTTCTGAATCATACGACTGTACTGAATCTAGTTTTCCTTCATTTTCAGACATCCCAATTATAATTTCTTTTTCTTCTAAAGTTATTTTATTCTTAGACAATAGAAGATTCCATTCGTTATAATTAGCCAGTTTTAAATCACCCCAAAAGACAGGTCCATATGTATTTCCATACTTAGTGCAGCTTATTTTATCACGATACTCTATTCCACATGTATCATTAGTTTTTTCTTTCCTTTTCTCCCTCGGCTCCTTAATAATAGCCACAGACGGACTTTTCTCCACCTCCAATTTCGGAGCAGTTTTACTTATCGGAATAACCTGTGAAGTTACATGCGTATTATCGGGTTCAATTTCTATAAAGTAGACTTGAAATTTATAGTCATACTTTTCGTTCTTAAAGTCTTCGGGGGTGATGCCTAGCTCATATATCCTTTTGGTAATAGGAACTTTAATGAAATTTTCATTACCGGGAAGTACCCATTTCTTTTCGTATATTTTATCGTAAGTTTTGTAGCCTGTTTCTTCCTCCCAGATTCTTACCGTTACATTTCTACCTTTCATGTTTTGAGTGGTAATTTTTATAATAACGGTATCGCCAACCTCAGCTTTTTCTATAGGCTGCGCTCGTTCATTGAGAAATTGGGCGTTTAGAATTTTCGCATCCGGATCAGCCTGTTTCTTTCCGTTGGATGTGATCGGGAATTTTGATTAAGATTTTAGTAAGTAGTGTTTTATTATTATAGAAGATTTATTTAAAAAGCTTTGCCGTTTATTTATTCCGAAGTTGGTAACTTCGGAGAGTAGAGAATTTTTAATTATTTTTTCTTTTCAATATAAATATATTCTTTGTCATTTTTTAGATTTTTAGGTATTTGAGAATAAGGTGCAATCTTACTTTTTTTGAATTTAAAAATAAACGTATTATCAATTAGAGAAATAGTAATATAATCTTGAATTTCAGTTATTTCCGAGTTAGCCCTTGGTTCCTTGATAAAAAATTTATCTATCACATCATTACCATTTACAATTACCGCATAATACCAGTCTGTACCAATATCACCTGTTGCTTCGATTAATATTACTTCTAATTCCTTATCTTCTTTAGATTTGTAAGAGTAGATTGTAAACCCAGGACCTTCATATTCTGAATCAGATAAGTCAATATCTGTAATCACAAGGTCTTTCTTGGTTAATATGAAACTGTTATTACTTTTTTGAGTTATTTTCAAATCTCCACTTACAAAAGAGTTTTCATCCGGAACTTCTTTAAATGGCTCAACTAAATTGATTGAAATATTCTCAATTGATTGACTGTTTTTAATATTAGTATTTTGAGTCGTTTTACTTGAATCCGTTTGTATTTGCTTTTCTTTCGAAGCTGTTTGCACATCGTATTTACAACTAATTAATATTAGCCCCAAAAGAGGGAAAAAACTTAGAAATGATTTATTCATATTAACATATTATTTTTTTGTTCTTTCTTTTTTTACATCATCTTGTATTTTCTGAACAATTGGTTTTAATCTAACAAAAAATGCAGGATTATATCTATTTGTCAATCCGCTTCCATTTTTTGTTGGCTTCATCGCTATTTCGAAATGCAAATGGGGATTAGGAACTCCACTTGCATTTCCTGAATCACCTGAAAAACAAATAGTATCTCCAGCGTCAACTTCTCCGCTTATCTTAACTGCTGATTTTAAATGTGCATATCTTAAATAAAATTTATCTGCATCCATATTAAAACCTGATCCATTTTCCTTTTCTGCTGAAAATTCTAATTTATAATCTCTTTTTGCTTTTCTTAAGTCATCACCATTAACTTCTAAAACTAAAACATTACCATATCCATTTGCTCCTTCATTTGTATAGCTTACAATCTTGCCATCTAAACATGCTTTACATGGTGTATTTATATTAGCAAAAATATCTAATCCTTGGTGATTTTTCGGAATGGCGTTACCTTTTACTATTTTAGTTCTAACTGGTCCAAAAGCTCCATTCTGTTCTTTATGAGCACCACTAGAATTATAATAAGTTCTCTGAGAATAATCAATTGGATCATGCCATTCGCTTTTGGATTTTGAATTTTCTTTTTTTACAGGTGTACACTTGTTAACTAGGAAAACACTTATTCCTTTTTCAAAATAAGATTTTGCATCTTTCCATCCAGCTAAACCCGGATTTACAATCTTTCTTATTTTTTTATATTTTCATCATTAGAAACTTTTAATGTATCTGCAACTTTCCATATTTCATGTTTTTCCCAGTATGCTATAGCACTTAAGACTGCATATTTTGCAGTTTTCACTTTATCAGGATCCTCTACTAAATCAATATATTCATTTGGAAAATATTCTTTAATATACTGTGAAGCATTTTTATAATTTTCTTTACCGGTTAATTGTTTAAGGCCTCTTCCTCTATAAATATAACCATCACCGCTAGCTTCATTTCTATTTCCGTTTCCAAATCCATTTTCATGAGCATATAAATAATTCAAAAGTCTCTTTTGTGGATTATCCATACAATATTTATCTAGTAAACCTTTTGCATTTAAATTTTTTGCTCTTTCTCCGAATACTTCAAAACATCTATTTTTTGAATATCTATAAACATCAGTTTCAACCATCCAATCTGGATTCATTCCTAAAGTTTCTGCACCTACTTGAGCAAAAAAATGAGCTTTTCTGAGACATGTATTAATATGTATTTCTTTGCCAGAATCAAAAATATATTTGTTTAAGTTATCAATTATTTCCTGTCTATAGCTTCTATGTTTAGTATATGTTCCAAATAAATTTTCTATTTGTGTTATAGTAATTTTTTCTTTGCATCTTGGACACTTTCCTTTTTCTTCCTTCTTCTCCACAATTCTCGGCTTCTTAATAATAGCCACAGACGGACTGTTCTCCACCTCCAATTTCGGAGCAGTTTTACTTATCGGAATAACTTGTGAGGTGACATGCGTATTATCAGGTTCCACTTCTATGAAGTAAACTTGAAATTTATAGTCATACTTTTCGTTTGCCATGTCCTCAGGAGTGATACCTAGCTCATAGATCCTTTTGGTAATAAGAACTTTAATGAAATTTTCATTACCGGGAAGTACCCATTTCTTTTCGTATATTTTATCGTAAGTTTTGTAGCCTGTTTCTTCCTCCCAGATTCTTACCGTTACATTTCTACCTTTCATGTTTTGAGTGGTAATTTTTATAATAACGGTATCGCCAACCTCAGCTTTTTCTATAAGTTGCCCTCGCTCATTAAGAAATTCGGCGTTTAGAATTTTCGCATCCGGATCAGCCTGTTTCTTTCCGTTGGAACTGATCTTGAATTTAGGAGTATCAGCCTTGGGTTTTGGTTTTTGAGGCTTTTCTTCGGGCGTGTTGGAACTTGTTTTTGAAGGCGGTGCTGGCGGAATGTGGGTAGGATTAGCCACGTTCACATTCGGGCTTGCTTTCATGATATGCTTAGAAACCAGCTCTGCCGTTACATAATATTCATGAGTAGGGCCTTCATCTGTATCTCCGGCGGCAATATGGGCATTGGCAATCTGTACCGCCATCGTATAGAATGGTAATCGGAAGGTTACTTCTGCAATTCCTTTTTCATTCACTTCTCCACGCAAAGGGATGGGGTTGATTTTATTCATCATATTGATAACGGGATCATGCCCTTCTCCTTTGGCATCATCTTCCCACAAGGTAAAAGAGATATAATTCCAGAACATTTCTACACAATGAGCCCTAGCAATCAGCGTATCATGATAGTTTAGGATTTTCCCTTTCGGAATCGGTTGATAATTTTCGTCTAGCAGTTCTACTCTTGTTATTTTAGCTTCTTTTGACCGTTGTGGTTTTATGAGGAGTTCACCTTTATCTTCGCCTCTTTTCACTACAATTTTAATCGCCTTACGAGAAAGACTTCTTTGTGAAAATCTAAACGTGACAGCATCTCCTACTTTATGATCCCCTTTTGATTTTTTCCAGATTCCTTTCTCCAGAATTTCGATATACCATTCTGCCTTTTTGGATAAATTAGGTTGAAAAACGTTAGGCGGAGCTGAATGATCGAAAACGGAAAGTGCATACGTTTCTATGATGCCAACGGTAGGCGTTGTATTCCCTGTTATTGTTAATTTTGTCATGATGGTAAGTCTTTTTATTCGTAATCGTTGTCTGATTCTTCCAGCTCTTCCTGAAGTTCCTGCAAATCCATAAACGGATTGATCATGGCATACGTCTTCGGATCTGCATTTCTTATATTCCTTTCATTGATCACAGAACGCTGTCCGTGGTCTTTCACCGTTATTGTACCGCCTGTGCTACACATCAGCTCTGAGATTTCTGAAAGACAAGGTTTACCATCTACTTTGGTTTTCTCATAGGTTTTTTGCCATTTTCCTGCGGCGGCAAAAGCACAGGGAAGATTTCCGCCTGATGAAGGTTTGAGTTTGCATTGTCCGAAACTGGGTCCGGGAGGATTAAATTGCAGATCATCTTCTGTAACAGCCAAATAATCGGGATTATCACCCGGATCATTAAAATAATGTCTTTGCTGAGAAGTGACTTTGAATTGTGGATATTGATTGCCTTGGTTACACTCGGCTTTGCCTTTTTGGATAACGAAATGTTTCCCGTCATGCGGGGAGGTGGATTTTTTCATAATTTGTGGTTTTTGTGTGGGTGTAAAAATCAAATATACTAAATTATTTTAAAATCCGCTGCAACTCAAATTGCATTTCTATCTCTTTATCAACAACTTGACTTCTAAAATGGGCCTCTATTTTTTGAATAGAAAAATCCTTAGCATCTACAATATATTTTGCAGAATGCTCCGCTTCGAAAGATTGGGAATACAATTCAGGAGATGGATTATCTTCTTTACAATTTGAATGTATTGACTTTCCCGTTTGCAGAATCTCTATAAACATAGGATTTTCCTGCTGCAATATTTGATGTTCTACTTCCACAACAACAGGTGGAGACAGAGGCAGCCACGAAATCTCCGTCTGATAAGTTACTGAGGTATCATAAGAACGAAAATTGATCTGATGAAAAGGGCTGAAAAGAAACTGCAGTGCCATTATCTTTTTCAAACTATGCTCAATCACCTGCGGATCTGCTATCCGATATTTCATTCGATCAATATGTGAAGCCGCCACAGAACCGTAATGATATTTTTTCAACTTTTCTAATTGAGTGATAATTTCATTCTCTTCTTTGTTCGGCTGAGCAGCCACAAAATTCCCTACTTCATCTACGATTAAGGTTACAGGATACATTATTTTAGCGATATCTGAAGCCAGACTGTTTATTTTATCGTCGGGTTCTTCACCCTCTTTTTTCCAGTTGGTCACTGAAAAATGAAAGTGGTGTTGATTATTTTCCTTCTTAGTATATTGTAAATCTATTTGATAAGCATGTTCATTTTTTGAAATATCACTTTCTACTTCACTCTGTTTTACTGCATATTCTCCACTCATTAATAGAATCGTAATAGGAAATTTCCCTTTTGGAAGAAGGTATCGTAAACTCTCCCCACGTTTCCGTATCAAAGCATTGATCTCCTCTATTTCTTTAGCGCTGGGTATACAGAATCTTTGAGAAAATCTTACCGATCCATTTTCCGGAATGCGGTCTAAGATATTACAGCGTGCATTATGATATTCCCGAAGATATTTCGGATTTTCAATGTTTATCTTTTGGGCGATAGTGTCCAGCGTTTCTCCGGATTTAATAAAATAAATAATCATAAATCAAGCGTGTTTCAATCCCAATTTAATCAATAATTTTAAAGTGACAAAATATTATAAGCCGGTTTTAAATATATAACGAATAAACACTAGATCAAGATTAATGTCTTTACAGCCGTTTGAAAACGGATAATTTTGTATCTTTGGGTAAATATTACGATATGAAAAGGGACATCAATATTTTTGAGTTTCCTCTCAATTTGGGACTGATTAAAAAACAACACGAAATTGAACCCGGCGTTAAAAAGCTTCCTGACTGGCTCAGAGCATTTGACTTTCATAAAAGAATAGATCCTAAAAATATTTTCAGATTAGAATCTCCTCCTTATGCGATGGATTTTGATGAAGAAACCCAAGTTAAAAATCCACACCAAATTATTGAATATGCGAAAAAACAATCTGAAATTATTCTAAAAAATTTCGATAAAAATATATTCAATATCATCATCGGTGGTGACTGCAGTATTTTAATTGGAAATGCAATAGCGTTGAAAAAACTGGGAAATTTCGGGCTCTTTTATCTTGATGGCCATACCGATTATATTCCACCTCAATTATCTCCGAGCGGAGGCATTGCCGGAATGGATCTAGCCATTGTTTCAGGATTAGGTCATGAAAAACTGACTAATATCGACCATCTTAAACCTTATTTTTTAGAGGAAAATATATTCTGTGTCGGAAATGCAGAAATGGATGATGAAGAGTATGTGGAACAGATTATACATTCAAAGATTCATTATTTTGATCTTGAGAATCTCAGGAAAAATGGCTTTAGAAAAACGTCTGAAGATTTTCTGCAAATGATTCATCATAACAACCTGGATGGATTTTTAATTCATTTTGATGTTGATATTTTAACAGATGAGATCATGCCGGCCGTTGATAGCAGAATGGAAGAAGGAATTGATTATAGTGATCTTAAAGAAATTCTACAACCTTTACTCAACAACGAAAAATGCTGTGGAATTGAGATTACCATTTTAGATCCCGATTATGATGAAGATGGTATTTATAGCCCAGCTTTCGTAGAGAATTTAATTCAAATTATAAAAAATAAAGAAGAATAAATGAAGAAGAGGACAATAAACAGAACATTCAGGGTTTCAAAATATGTGATTTACAAAGAAACTCTTGTTGATTATAAGGAACATTTCTGGTCGTTTTTAGGTGCATTTTTTGGAATTGGACTTATTGCATTTATCCAGTCTCATCAGCTTTTGCAAACAGAAAATGTATTTCTGATCGGTTCTTTCGGAGCATCCAGTGTATTGATCTATGGAGCCATTCAAAGTCCATTAGCACAGCCCCGAAATTTAATCGGTGGGCATGTACTTTCTGCCATTGTAGGCGTTACCGTTTATAAAATTGTTCCGGATATTATTTGGTTATCTGCACCATTAGCCGTGGCATTTTCAATTATATTAATGCAGTACACCAAAACCCTGCATCCGCCAGGTGGTGCAACAGCTTTAATTGCCGTAAGTTCAACAGGAAAAATTCCTGAATTAGGATATTGGTATGTGCTCTCCCCTGTTTTATCAGGATGTATTATATTGTTGATTGTTGCTCTGTTTTTCAATAATCTCACCCCCAATAGAAGCTACCCTACTCACAGTAGATTTATAAAGCTATTAAGAAAAAAACATACTCACAGAATGAAAAAATAAAAAATTATGAATTGTCTCGAATGCGGTGAAAAAATTATTGGCAGATCAGATAAAAAATTCTGTAATGACGCCTGCCGAAATGCCTATAATAATAAGCAGAATAAAGATTCTAATAATTTCATGCGAAATGTTAATAATAAACTTCGTAAAAATTATCGGATCTTAGGTGAACTCAATATTGATGGTAAAACAAAAACGCCTAAATCTAAATTAGATGGCTTAGGTTTTGATTTTGATTATTTCACCAATTTAAAAGTCTATAAAAACGGTTCCAAATATAAATTCATCTACGATTATGGCTATAAATTGTTAGAAGATGATTTTGTTTTGATTGTAAAAAATCAAGCGTAATAACCCCAAAACTTAAATTTAATTATGATGAAAGAAGTTGTTTTGATCACCGGAGCCAATGGAATGGTTGCCCAAGAGCTCTCGAAGATGCTTGAAAAAGAATATACCGTTCGATTTTTAACCCGAAAAAAACAACGAGATAATGATTACGAATGGGATATAAAAAAAGGAACGATTGATGAGTCTGCATTTGAAAATCTTTCTCATATTATTCATTTAGCCGGAGCTAATATTTCTGAAAAACGCTGGACTGATGAGCGAAAAAAAGAATTAATTTCAAGCCGTGTAGATTCTGCAAAGCTGCTTTTGAATACATTAAGGAACAAAAACATTATCCTTAAATCTTTCATTTCTGCTTCAGGAATTAATTACTACGGAACCATAACAACAGAAAAGATTTACACCGAAGACGATGCCGCGGGAAACGATTTCCTAAGCGAAGTTGTTGTTCTGTGGGAAAAGTCTGCTGATGATTTTAAGGAGCAAAAAATGGCTGAGCGAGTGGTAAAAATTCGTACCGCAGTGGTACTTTCCGAAAAAGAAGGTGCCTTAAAAAAAATGTTGCCTACCATCAATTTAGGTATCGGTTCGCCCCTTGGAAGTGGAAAACAATATATGCCTTGGATCCATGTGAAGGATATTTGCTCTATTTATGAATTTGCATTAAAAAATTCTCAAGTTGAAGGCGCTTATAATGCGACTTCTCCACAAGATACAACGAACGAAAATTTAACAAAGAAAATTGCTGAGGTTGTCAAAAAGCCATTGTTTATGCCAAATGTTCCCAGTTTTGTTTTAAAACTGCTATTTGGAGAATTGGCAGACGCTTTGCTGGAAGGTTCTAGAGCATCATCCCAAAAAATTCAGGAGGCAGGATTTCAGTTTAAATTCCCTGATTTAAAAGCAGCTTTGGAAGATCTGCTAGACAAAAAATAAATTAAAAATACAAAATTTATGAAACATATATTTTCATTAGCCCTTTGTTTATCATTATCAATGACCGCTTTTGCGCAGAAAAAAGAGACCTCAAATGCAAAAGATAAAATGATTGTTGAGCGTTTTAAAAATGATTACAAAAAGAAAAACTATAAAAAATTTGAAGGCAAAATATTGGTAAAAGATAATTTGGTTCAGTTTGATAATAAGGTAATCAATTATGATACATCTGATACAACCACCAAGTTACTGTTGGAAGCAGGTCTTATTTACCCTCAACTTCTGACCGATTACCAAATGGAAAAATTCCTGGATGAAACAACCGACAAAACTCAGAAAAGATTTTTAAAACTTCAAAAAGATCCCCGCGCTTCTTTTGATGTTAATAATATGAAAATCAATGATTCTGATGAACTTGTTTCTTTAAGTACAGATCCAAAAATCAAAAGATTTAAATTGGTATGCAACGACAGTAAAATTCTCGGTACTCCTATTTACATCATCGAGCTTACCAATAAAGGAGCTACAAAAGATACCTCCACCGAAGAATTCATCAAAAACTCAAAACTGACTTTCCTTCAACAGTTATAGTTGAAATAAAAGCACCTGATCCTACAAGTTTAAAAATTTAATTAAGAAGACATTGATAATGCAGAATAGCAAAATAAAAATCTTAAAGACCGAAATTTTATCCGATAACTGGTATACTTTAAATAAAATCACTTTCGAAAAAACAAACAGCAACGGTTCTGTACAAACCCAAAGCAGAGAAGCCTATGACAGAGGAAATGGCGCTACCATTTTGCTATACAATAAAGATCTGAATACCGTTATTTTAACGAAACAATTTAGATTACCTACTTACATCAACGGGAACTCAGACGGAATGCTTATTGAAACATGCGCCGGATTATTAGACAACGATAACCCCGAAGAATGCATCAAAAGAGAAACGGAAGAAGAAACTGGCTACAAGATCTCCAAAGTGGAAAAGGTTTTCGAATCGTATATGTCTCCGGGTTCGGTTACTGAAATTCTTCATTTTTTCATCGCCGAATATTCTAAGGAAATGAAAATGGCAGAAGGCGGCGGCCTTGAAGAAGAAGGAGAAGATATTGAAGTGTTAGAGCTTTCTTTTGATGAAGCGCTTACAATGATTGATACAGGAGCAATAAAAGATGCTAAAACAATTATGCTGTTGCAGCATGTGAGGGTGAAAAATATTTTATAAAACCCCGAACTAACAACCATGAAAGACCTTACAAAACTAAGATCCTTACTCTCAGTAAGTTTTCTCTTATTTCTCCTACCCTTTTTACGAACGTGTTCAGACCAATCGCTGGACAAGCTCATTCCTGTTCCTACTGAAATAGTACAGGGTAGCGAAACTTCTGAGACCGTTATTACGGACACTATTAAAGTAGAAGCACTATCTAAACAAGAAAGTGAAAAGTATTTAAAAAATGCTTTAGAAGAACGAAAAGTAAATATTCAAAAAGCAAAAGAAGAGTACACTTATAATTTTTATACCCTTTTGCTAAAAGCTTTTAAGTCTAATAACAGAACATTTGATGCATCATTATTTTCCGATTTAAATTTTTATCCATATTTAGCATTAATCCTGTTTTTTATCTCTACAATAAGCATGTTGATTCTTTCATTTTTTGAAAAAATAACCTTCATTACAATACTCGGGACTTTAAATCTTTTGTTATTAGTGACTTCCATAATTCTTTATTATGCCTGTGAAGTTGTTGTAGATCTAAACCAAATTAAAATAGGGTTTTATCTTACGTTCATCAATACATTTTTGATCATTCTTTTAACCCGAAAAATTAAAAATGGATTGTAGAAAATAGATACCGCTAAAGCAAATGTTTCCTACAAATTATAAACTAAAATTAACCCATGAAAAATAATCTTCTTTTAATTATAATTTCTTTTTTATTAAGCAATTGTAATTCTTCAAATTCAAATCCCAATCAAATATCCACAAAAAATGAAAGCAAGCTAAATACTAATAATAAGATGAACAAAGAGGACTTGATTAAGAATGTTAAGTTAGCCATCAATCCAAAATTTCAAGATTGGGTTCTTTTTAAAAATGGGACGTATATAATTTTCGATAATGCTGACACTATAAAAAGTGTTAATCATGAAGCAATAAAGCAAATGAGAGAATTCGGACCTGTATTTGCAGGTGGCCCAGCAGGTGACTTCAATACCATCCACCTAACCAAAACTGAAGGTTGGATTGTTTCAGGACATGGGTATGGCATGTATACTTATGTAAGTCCATCAGAACTTGAAAATACTGACGACCTTCAAGTGGGAATGTATGGGAGGTCTAAAAGAGATCTTGACGGAAAAAACCCTGAAGTAATTTATATAAATAGTCGTAAAAAATAATATCACTTCATAAATGGCAAAAATATCAAGGGTTCAAATTATATTTATCATCTGTTTTATCATTTTGTATTTATTACAAAGCTTTATATTAGACCCTATTATAAAAGAAAAGTATTTATCTGAGGATCTAAAACATTTTAAAACTTATTCTTGGAAATATACCGTTTCAATCTTTATAGTAATTGCAGCAATCATTATTTTTAGAATACGAAAATCGTTTAAAACGCATCAGATTCCCGGAATTATTCTGGTTCTTATATTCTTGGGAATTAGCTTCTATTTCGGAGTACACAACCTTATTGACAACACCATACTTTACATCAATTCAATAACGGAAGGTCAAAAAACCATAAAAACCTATAAAGTAATTAATCATAAAGAGGATAAAACCTTTTGATTACATAATAATGGAACCGTTCAAGATGAAAAGGATCTAGAAAAAATCAATAAAAGCAGAATCAGAAAAAATTTAAAATCTATTTTTGAATATCAAAATAATGATACCGTGAAAGTGGATTTTAATAAAGGACTCATCAACATAAACTATCTCGAATAATTTTTTCTAAATACAAAAGAATAACAATGTTTAATCCAACTCGACGAAACAGAAATATAGGCACCGAAAACCAAGGTTTTGGGCAAAATAACAAGCTTAAAATTTCTACACCTTACGGAACTTTACTCTCTTTTTATGAAAGAATTGAAAAGTATACAAAGGAGATCAGGATTATTAATAATCATGAATTTTTATTTGTCATTGAAGAAACTCGTGAAAATTCAATGCATGCATGTTCTGTTAATGATTTAGCTAACATTATTGAACACATTCCATCAGAAGATTATGGAGATTTAAAATTCATTATTTTAAGACAGCCTAAAAGAAAAGAAGAGCTCATTTCTTCAGTCTGGGGGAGATTAATTTATAGTTATGAATTTGAAAATGAATACTTTCCCGCTATCATTTTAGATACTATTGATTTAAGTAAAAAAGTAATCTGGTCTCGAAAACAAAGTATTGAAGATCAAAAAGAGTTTGAAAGACTCAAACAGGACGGACATATATTCAATGAAAATAAAAGAGAATTTATCGCTGATATAAAACCTGACCCCTCAAGAAACACGCAACTTTACAGAACATTATTGCACGAATTTGGACATTATGTTCATTACTTAGAACTGGTTGAAAGACCCGGAAATGAGGAGGAAGAAGATGAGTTAAAAGAAGCCAGAAACAATTTTTATTTCCGTCTTCCAAAAGTTGAAAAAGAGAAATTTGCCCATCAATATGCAGATGCTTTGAAAGCTAAGCTTATTCAAGAAAAAATAATCCCTCTTAAATCATTGTAAAGCTCCATTTCATAATCATTTTCACCGATCAATGTCATCGAAAAAAAACGTTTTATAAATTTGAAAATTCTTCCGAAATTTGAATGACAAATAAATAAATTATGGAAATCCACCATTTAGACCATCTCGTATTAACCGTGGCTGATATTGAAAAAACAGTTGAATTCTATACCCATATCTTGGGCTTTCAGGTCGTAACCTTCGGAGATAACAGAAAAGCATTGACTTTTGGAAATCAGAAGATTAATCTTCATCAAAAAGGCCATGAATTTGAACCCAAGGCTCAGCATCCAACTTCTGGTTCTGCAGATCTTTGTTTTATTTCGGTAACCGATATTCATGACGTTTTAAAAGAATTAAAACAGAAAAATATTGAAATCATTGAAGGCATTGTCGACAGAACAGGTGCTTTAGGCAAAATAAGATCCATTTATTTCCGCGATCCTGATGAGAATCTCATTGAAGTAAGCAACTACTTAAGTTAAATCATTCTAAATAGGACACTTAATGAAAAGGAGATTAAAAAAATAACTAATTTAGTTTAGATTATTTCCTAACACCTATGAAACTTGATGAAAAAATTCTCCCTATCATCCTCAGTAATTTTACGGAAGAAAAGTTTGGAGCCAAAGAAATTGTAATCGAAGAAGGTAAAATAGCCCGTAAATTATACTATATAAAAAAGGGAGTTACCAGAGGATGGCTTAATAATGACGGAAAAGAAATTACCTTTCAGTTTATGTTTGAAGGTGCTTTTATTTCGTCTTGGGAAAGTCTGTTCTATAATTCTCCCAGCTTATACAATATAGAAACAATAGAGCCCATTGATGTTTACAGCACCTCTCTCGAAGAATTCAGACAAAAAATGGATCTTGATCCGGATATTAAGGAGTTTTATTATGCTTCTTTAGAAAAGCGCTTACTTCAGTATCAAAAATTATTTATTTCCCGAATAAAAGACACTGCTGAACAAAGATATCATGATTTATTTTCGCAATTCCCAGAAATCATCCGCCGAATCCCACAGCATTATATTGCTTCTTATCTGGGAATTACTTCTGTTTCTTTGAGTAGAATAAGGAGTAGAAAGTGATTTAAAAACAATTGATCTTTTTAGTAAATTTTAATTAAATGAAGGTTGTAGACTATTTCATTTTGAATAATCTTATTTTCATTTGTCCTTTTACCTTGAAGCAAAAGGACCAAAAGTTCAAGACTGGAATATTCCGCTAAAAATAAATTCTGTTCACTAAAAATTCTAAAACTTGCGCGAATTTACTATTTGTTCTTCGGTTCTAAATTTGTCCCGCGCTTCAAACAATAGAATTTTTTTAACGTTCTCAGAACTCATTTTATTAACGCTACATCTTCCTAGGTCGGCCAGCATCATTACTTAGTAAATTTCGTTTGTAAAAAATATTTTTTAGACTTAAAATTGAACAAAGAATCAGCTCAATCTGTTACATCAGCGAGATAAAAAAATGTTGAATTTTGCACAATATTATCTTTTGAGATGAATAGAATCAGTAATCGGTTTTTGATTCATCAATTTTCTAAATATTCACCCCATAAATATTCTTCACTTCTGCCATTACAAAAGTACTGTGCGTGCTTCCGATAGAATCTACAGAACCTAATTTATTGAATACAAAATCTTGGTAATGTTTCATATCCCTTACCTGAACTTTTAAGAGGAAATCAAAATCTCCGGAAATATTATAGCACTCAGCTACTTCACCAATCTGTAAAATATCTTTAACGAATTCATTTCCAACAGAACGGTCATGAATTTTCAGTTTTACCTGACAAAAAACGGTGAAGCCTCGGTTCAGTTTTTCGGCTTCCAAAACGGCTGCATAATGTTTAATATAACCCTCCTGTTCGAGTCTTTTCATTCGTTCAAAAACAGGCGATGCTGAAAGATTAACTTCTTTCGCCAACTCTTTGACCGTCAATTTTGCATTCTTTTGTAGGATTCTTAACAGTTGAAGATCCTTTTCATCCAGTCTTTCCACAGAATAATATTCTTTTTTTGATTATGTTTTTCAAATTTACAGAATAATTAACTTCTAAAAATAATTAAAACAAAACAATATGCTTAATATTTAAAACAAAACCAATCAATTCACTTTATTCAATACCTTTACCCAAGATTTGTTCTTTAACATACTTCATCAAACGGAAAAGGTTTTACGTAAGGTAAATGAATAGGGAATCGTGTGAAAATCACGAACTGTCGCGCAACTGTAAGTAACAAACCAAAGGTTTTTGTCCTAGAAAATCCACTGTGCAAACGGGAAGGATGACAAAAACTGTTACAAGTCAGGAGACCTGCCTATTCCGAATTGACAATGCTTTCGCGGTTTGAAGCTTTTGGGTCATACAGATGATACTTGTGAACGTATTGGGTTTGAAATTTTAATTTAAATTGAGTTTTAATTTTGATTTAATTTTAAACGCAAAGTTTTTTTGATATAGCTTCTTATTTTTAGGGAGCAAAGATTTGCGACATTGTCGATGATGAAGCTTCTGGTTTATACGCCCGCTTCATAAAATCAATTTATTGATTAGCTCTTTGCTTTCTTAGAATATAAAGCATGTTGAATTAAAACTTTGCGTCAAAAAAACATCCATCTAATTCTATTATTTAATAGAAAAACCACGGTCTCAATGTATCTACTCTATTCCTAAAATCTTTTTCTTCTGCGACATTGCGAAGCATTCTAAAAGAACTTTTAAAATAATGATTTACTAATTAAAAAGTTTAAAAGAAAATGCAAACACACGTACTTGGCTATCCGCGTATTGGTAGCAACAGAGAACTAAAAAAAGCTTGTGAAAATTATTGGTCTGACAAAATTTCACTAAACGAATTATTAGAAGTGGGTAAAACCATCTCTCACCAAAATTGGAAATTACAGCAGGAAGCAGGAATCGATCTTATTCCATGCAATGATTTTTCATATTACGATCAGGTGTTGGATATGACATTGACCGTCGGAGCCATTCCAGAGCGTTACCAGGAGATAGCTTTCAAGAAATCTGAACTCGACCTTTATTTTGCAATGGCAAGAGGTTTCCAGAAAGACGGCTTGGACATCACCGCTATGGAAATGACCAAATGGTTTGATACCAACTACCATTATATTGTCCCTGAATTTCAGAAAAATCAGGAATTCAAATTATTCTCCAATAAAATCATCCAAGAATTTATCAGTGCAAAACAGGCAGGAATCAATGCAAAACCTGTAATTATTGGGTTGTTAACTTATTTGTTGTTAGGGAAAGAAAAAGAAGAAGGCTTTGACAAATTAGATTTAGCGCAAAACTTAATTCCGGTTTATATTCAAATTCTAAAGGAACTGGAAAATCATGGTGCAGAATATATTCAGTTTGATGAACCGTTTTTAGCATTAGATTTAACTGAAAAAGCTAAAGAAACGTATCAATCTATTTACGCAGAGATCAGAAAGCAATTTCCTCATCTGAAATTCATTGTAGCCACTTATTTTGATGGATTAAAAGATAATCTTGCCTTGGCAACTTCCCTTCCCATCGATATTTTACATATTGATTTGGTTCGTTCACCAGAGCAATTGGATGAAGTGTTATCAATCATTCCAAATTCATTAAGCCTTTCTTTAGGAATTGTGGACGGAAGAAATATCTGGAAAAATGATTTCAGTCTGTCTCTTACTTTCATTAATAAAGCCGTTCAAAAAATTGGTTCTGAAAGAATTTTCATTGCTCCGTCGTGTTCATTACTTCACGCTCCTTTCGACCTTGATTCAGAGAAAAATGAAGAGATTCTATCTCCTGAAATCAAGCAATGGTTAGCATTTGCCAAACAAAAAGTCTATGAAATTGTTACGTTAAAAAAACTCGCTTCAGAAAATCCGGATTACAATGTTTTACAAGCTTTAGCTGAAAATAAAAAGGCGATTGAAAACCGTAAAACTTCAACCTTAATTCATAATCACGACGTGAAAAACCGTGTGGAGGTAACCACTGAAGATGATGCAAAACGAAATTCTCCATTTAATGTACGAAAGGAAACTCAGCAAGAAGTTCTTCAGCTTCCATTATTTCCAACGACCACAATTGGTTCGTTTCCACAAACAAAAGAAGTGAGAACCTGGAGATCAAAATTTAAGAAAGGTGAACTGAACGCTGAACAATACGATACTTTACTGAAACAGGAAACCGAAAGAACCATCCGCTGGCAGGAGGAAATCGGGATTGATGTCTTGGTTCACGGAGAATTTGAGCGAAATGATATGGTTGAATATTTCGGGGAACAATTGTCCGGATTTGCTTTTACGCAAAACGGTTGGGTTCAAAGTTACGGAAGTCGATGTGTAAAACCGCCGGTTATTTTTGGAGATGTTCACAGACCCAATCCGATGACGGTGTATTGGTCGGAATACGCTCAATCTTTAACTCAAAAATGGGTAAAAGGAATGTTGACAGGCCCTGTTACGATTCTTCAATGGTCTTTCGTTCGTGACGATCAACCTCGTTCATTAACCTGCAAACAAATTGCTTTGGCGATTCGTGATGAGGTGAATGATTTGGAAAAAGCAGGAATCAGAATTATTCAGATTGATGAACCCGCCATTCGTGAAGGGCTTCCTTTAAGAAAATCTGACTGGCAGAATTATCTGAAATGGGCCGTTGAAGCCTTTAGAATTTCGGCAAGCGGTGTGGAAGATGCGACCCAAATTCATACGCACATGTGTTATTCTGAATTCAATGACATCATCCAAAATATAGCCGATATGGATGCCGATGTCATCACCATAGAATGCTCCAGAAGCCAGATGGAACTGTTGAATGCTTTTGCAGACTTCAAATATCCAAATGAAATTGGTCCGGGAGTTTACGACATTCATTCGCCAAGAGTTCCATCCAAAGAGGAAATGGTGGAATTGCTGAAAAAAGCACAAGCCGTAATTCCTGCACAGCAACTTTGGGTGAATCCGGATTGTGGGTTGAAAACCCGTCATTGGGATGAAACGGAGAAGGCTTTGATTGCGATGGTGGAAGCTTCGAGGGAGATGAGTAAGGAGTTTGCTTTGGAGACGCTTTAAAATTATTGATATTTTTTTCAGGAGCCTTTTGGGCTCCTGTTTTTGTTTATAATTAATATAAAATAAATATTTATTTTTGTTAAAATGAATTTAAAATTACATGAATGAAATACCTATTGCATTGGATGAAAAAATACAATGGTCAATTGATTTTGCTTGGAAAATTTGCTTATCAAAAATTAATAACAATGAAATAAAGGTTAACAAAGAGGCCTCTCTACAACTTCATTATGCAAATATCTTAAATAACATCTTGCAATTAGTAAGATTCTCTCCTGATGAAAGATTTGAGATAGAACTAGAATCATCATATATTATAAATAATAGACAAGTTATTGCAGACATTATTATAGATTACAAAGATTCAAAAATCCATAAAAAACATTCCATTGAATTAAAGTTTTATAAAAAATTGGCGTACTCAGGGAAAAACAGAGGAGGAAGTGATATATTTATGTGTGAAGTTTATAAAGATTTACATTATTCTGAGTTATATCTAATAAACAATTTTGTTTCTTTCACTACATGTTTAGTTTTAACGGATTATGAACATTTTATAAATCCTAAAAATAAAGCTTCTAAGAATTGGAGCTATGACATATCTAATAACTTCTTATCAGAAGCTAAAATATATGATACAAGCATTGGTGGTAAAAAAATATTATTTGAGTTAAAAAATCAATATTTATTTTCTTGGTTTAATCATGGTAACTTGTGGGCTTGTATTTTAAGAGCGTCAAATTCTTAATGAGCAATTTTTTTTAAATTAATTAATATTCAAATGACCACCGAAGAATTCGTAAAAAACTTCCACAAAGAAAAACAGAACATTCTCAACTCAAGTTTTGATACGCAATCAGAATACAGAACTCTTGTTTCAACAAAAATTAAATCTAGATAAATTACAAACTGAGAAATTAAAAGAAATAGTTTCTCACCTATTGACAGATAGCTTTTACACTATCTTACTTGGTTTGGATGGCTCTGCAAGTATTGGAGACAATCAGGAAAGTTTTAAAATTTATGATGAAGAAGATAACTTAATCTCTGAAGGCGGAGATTTGGAAGGACTTGCCTATGAATATTTTCATGAAAATCAATAATTTTGAAAATTATATTAAATTAAAATGAAGAGAACTATTTTGCTAATTGTTTTAGCATTGAGCCAAAGTATTTATAGTCAAAACAAACTTTTAAAATCCGATAAATTAACAACTACAGATTCTGTTAAAATAATAGGAATGTATCCCAAATGGGATAAAAATAAAACCTACGAAAAATATAATTTTATAATTACAGATAAAAAAGTTATTGATTCTTTAATAGAATCAGTTGAGTATGGAGATAATACAGAAAATGAGTGGGAAAGAAATCATTTTACTATCATTTTAACAAAAGCAAACAAGGAACTTTATAGAGTTTCTATTAGTCCAGCACTAAATAATGCACACATTAATGGTAAAAGCTACAAATTTAATATTTCCGTCTTAGAAAAACTTTCAAAAAAATATCCTTTAACTTATAAATGGTATGAAAAGGAATTTAAAACTGAACAAGAATTTAATAAGTTTAATACAGAAATATTAAAACAAGAAAAAACTTTATATGTAAGTAAACCAACTTTTATTTATGAAGGTTCTTTTGAATTACAATTCCCTAAAAATGAAATATTCTCCTCTCCTAAAGCTATTAATGATTATTTAAAACCCAAAATTGAAAAAATTGTTAATGGTAAAGAACATAGCATTTCATATATAGCAAACGAATTTAATTTAAAAAATAGAGATCAATACACTATGACAATTAATGGTCCGTACAATCTTTTTAAAGAATTAAAAGATAAAAATAGTAAAAAGGGAGAATGGGCTCCTGCAAAATTCATTGCAGTTATCTACGAAAAAGAATAATAAATTAATACTGAATAAGTTATGGCTTTTTCAATTAAAAAGCTTAATTTTGCACCCCGAAATAAGGATCATACGTATTAAATCTCCAATAAAAGTATTGTACAACATACAGGAAGGGCGATTTCATAGATGACCTTAAATCAATAAATATCTACATATGAAAAGAGTTGGTGAGCACAGAAAGCTTCTTGGGGTTGATAAAACCGTTACATTGAAAGAATTAAAAACAATTTACAGGAATACGATGAAAGATACGCATCCTGATAAATTCATCAATGACGAAGCTGGCAAACTGGAAGCTGAAGAAAAAAGCAAAACAATCATTGAAGCCTACCACTTTTTGGTGAGCATCAACCCAGAAACGCAGGAAAAATATAAAGAAGAATATACGGAAACAATCACAAAATCTAATATTCAGGATTTCTATCTTGAAAAAGCGGTCTTGAAAGTTCAGCATTTAAACGGAAAAATGTATGAATACATCGGCGTTCCAAGAAATACATATATCAAAATGGTTAACGCAGATTCGCCAAGCCGTTTTGCAAGAAGACATATTTATGGAAGCTTCATCTACAGAAAGTCTGGTGAGGTGATGGTAGATTAATTCTCCATAGACAATATAAGCGAAGGCTTCTGGTTCATTCCGGAAGCCTTTTTTATTTCAATTTCAGGAAAAATACAAGACGGGTTGATTTCTTTTATCTCTCGCTGATTTGGCGGATTACGCAGATTTAATACTTTCTGAATTTTGATTGATTTAGGAAGTTATGAATGTTTGATTAGTTAGCAAATCGCAAAGGCGCAAATTATAATGAATTCACTGTTTTTAAGGCGCAAGGATTTTATCTGTGATAAAATTGAGGATGTTATCAATAAACGTGTGATTTGTCATTTCCTAAGAATCTAAACAAGGATTTAAAATACTTAGTTTCTTTTTATCTCTCGCGGATTAGGCTGATTACGCAGATTTAATACATGCTGGATTTTGATTGACCTAGGAAGTTATGAATGCTTGCTTAGTTGGTAAATCGCAAGGACGCAAATTATAATTAATTCACTGTTTTTAAGGCGCAAGGATTTTATCTGTGATAAAATTCATGATGTTATTAATAAGCGTGTGATTTGTCATTCTGAAAGAATCTCAACAAGGATTTACAAAATAATTAGTTTCTTTTTATCCCTCGCGGATTTGGTGGATTGCGCAGATTTAATACATACTGGATTTTGATTGACTTGGGAAACTATGGATGTTTGATTAGTTGGTAAATCGCAAAGACGCAAATTATAATTAATTCACTGTTTTTAAGGCGCAAGGATTTTATCTGCGATAAAATTGATGACGTTATTAATAAGCGTGTGATTTGTCATTCTGAAAGAATCTCAACAAGGATTTAAAATACTTAGTTTCTTTTGTCTCTCGCAGATTTGGCGGATTGCGCAGATTTAATACATACTGGATTTTGATTGACTTAGCAAATTCACACTCACTTTGTCATCCCGTAGGGATCTCAACACGAATCTTTCCAAATTAATCTCTAATAATTTTGCTTAGATCCTTACTGGATGAAAGAATCTCAACAAAGACTTACAAAATAATTACAGATCCAATTTATTAAGAATTACTGCTTGAGATTGCTTCTTCGTTTCACTCATCGCAATGACAAAAAAAAGCGCACCATTTCTGATGCGCTTTTTCGGTTAATTAAGGTTGTTATATTAATCTACGTGTTTCGGGGTGTAACCGTCTTCACTTAGTTCTTTATGTACATAATCCGCTTTAATTTCAGCTTCATAGTCTATTACTTCTCCTTTTTTCATACGTCTTAGGATAGAATCAAAGATTGAATATACTACCGGTACAATAATCAAAGTAAGGAATAATGATGAAGTTAAACCTCCAATGATTACCCAAGCCAATCCTTTGTTCATCTCCGCTCCTGCTCCACTTGCCAAAGCAATTGGTAACATCCCGAAGATCATCGCAATCGTTGTCATTAAGATCGGACGAAGACGTGCGTGGTTAGCCTGAACTAAGGCATCATGTGTATTTGCTCCCGCTGCTTTTCTCGCATTGGTAAAGTCGACAATCAAGATCGCGTTCTTCGCCACCAAACCAATCAACATGATCATCCCCAACATTGTAAAGATATTCAATGAATTGGCGGTTAAGGCAAGAATTACCATTACCCCAATCATCGCTAACGGAATAGAGAACAATACCACAAATGGATATACAAAACTGTCATACAGTGAAACCATTACCAGGTATACCAATACGATCGCTGCCAATAAAGCAATACCTAACGTACCGAAGCCTTCTTCCTGATTTTCCATATCACCACCCCACATATAGTTTACACCGGCCGGTTTTTTATCACTATCCATGAATTGTTTAGACCATTCGTTAGCAACGTCTCCTACAGGACGACCCACTACTTTTGACAATACTTTTACCGATGGAGATTTATCTCTACGTTGAAGTAAACTCGGTCCTGAACTCATATCTACAGCGGCAAACTGGCTCAAACGAACTTGCTCACCTGCAGGGTTTGTAAAGATTAAGTTTTTAACATCTTCAATTGATTTTCTGTTGTTGTCAGCCAAACGGATGTTGATGTCATATTCATATTCTCCTGCTCTGTATTTTCCGTCTGTATTTCCGTTAAATGCAGTCTGCATTGTTTGTCCTACACTTGAAAGATTTAAGCCTAAAGACGCCATCTTATCACGGTCAATATTTACTCTTACTTCAGGACTTCCTGTGTCTGTTGATAATTCAGCATCTACAGATCCCGGAACTTTTTTCAATAATTCTAAGATTCTTGTTGCTTCCTTCGTTGCTGTTTCGTTATCTGCAGCGGTTACTACCATTTCAATAGGTGCATTATCTGCTCCCATTAATCCGATTGGTGCTGTTTTAAACTCAACGCCTGTGAATTTTTCTTCAAGATCACGCTTCATTTTTGCCGCGATGATGTCTGTACTTTCAGCACGCATAGACTTATCTGTTAAGATTACCTGAATCTCTGACTGATAAATGGTAGCCTGCGCTCCACCAAATCCAGAAGACTGCTGACCCACTGTTGTGATCATGTCTACTACATCTTTATTATCTCTTAAATATTTTTCAACATTTAAAGTAACCTGGTTTGTTTTTTCAATCGTTGCATCTTTAGACAATTCCATTTGAACCAAGAACTGACCACGGTCCATTTTCGGGAAGAATTCTCCACCAATGAATCCGAAAGCAACTAACATGAATGAAGAGATCAAAATAATAAACGTTACAATTACCGTCATGATTCTTCTTAATGTTGATTTCAAACACCATTCAAGGATTCCTGTGATCCAGTGGGTAAATTTATCAATCATTCTTTCGAACCAAAGGATAAATTTCTGGAACCAGTTTTTACCTGTTAAGTGCTCTAGTTTACCAAATCTTGATGACAACCAAGGGATAATCGTAAATGAAGCCAACAATGAGAATAATGTTGCAATAACTACCGTGACGCAGAACTGTGCCAAGATATTAGCTACCAATCCTGAACTCATTGCAATCGGTAAGAATACCACCACAATTACCAGGGTAATCGCCGAAACAGTAAACCCGATCTCAGAAGCACCATCATACGCTGCTCTGATCTTGCTTTTACCCATTTCCATGTGACGGTAAATGTTTTCCAATACCACAATCGCATCATCCACAAGAATACCTACAACCAATGAAAGTCCTAGTAAACTCATTAAGTTCAACGTGTATCCCATTAAGTACATTCCGATAAACGTTGCAATCAACGAGATTGGAATTGAAACCATTACAATAAATGCATTTCTGATACTGTGAAGGAATAATAGCATTACAATCGCTACCAAGATTACTGCTAAGAACAAGTCAAAGATTACGTGGTTGGCAGCTTCCAACGTAAAGTCGGTACTGTCATCTACTGTTTTAATCTTAATTCCCTGTACTTTATAATCTGTCTGTACTCTTTCAATTGTTTTCTGAATACTTTCAGAAACGGCAACCGCATTGGCATCAGACTGTTTTTTAACCTGCAATAAAATCGTAGGGTTCTGATTATATCGAGCTACTTTTTCAGTATCTTTCTGTGTATCAAAAACTGCTGCAACATCTGATAAACGAACTTGTGCTCCGTTTTTTGAAGAAATAACAAGATTGCTCATTTCTTCAATAGACTTATACTTTCCTGATAATCTAATGGTAGATTTTTCAGTTCTTGTTTTCAAAGCTCCCGTTGGGAAGTCTAAGTTTGATGAAAGAACTGCCTGCTGAACTTCACTAATAGAAAGCCCGTAACCCTGCAATTTTTTCTCATCAATATTCACCTGAATCTCTCTTTCCTGCCCACCAACAAGGTCAACTTGCGCTACCCCATTTACACGAGAGAAAATAGGCTCTATTTTTTTATCTAATAGATCGTAAAGTTCTTTACTGTTCAGTTTATCACTTGAAATACTCAACGTCATGATCGGTAAATCATCCAAAGAGAATTTATTCAGTGAAGGTGCTTTTACATCCGTCGGAAGTTCCGAAAGAATGGCATTTACTTTACGCTGAGCATCATTCAAAGCATAGTTTACATCAGCTCCATCGTTCAACTGAACCATGATTACCGATAAACTTTCATAAGATGAAGATTCTACTTTCTTTACGTTTTCCAACGATCCTACCGCATCCTCAATCTTTCGGGTAACGGAAGTTTCTACCTCCGCAGGTGAAGCTCCAGGATATATGGTGGAAATCGTAACCATATTGGTTTCAAATTTCGGAATCAATTCGTATCCCATCATGGAATAACTCAAGATCCCTCCTAACGTTAGCAATGTAAATAATACAATGACTAGCGTAGGTCTTTTAATCGATATTTCTGCTAACTTCATAGATGTACTACTTTACAATATTGATTTTTGAACCATTATCAAGGTTAATCTGTCCGCTGGTAATTACTTGCTGGCCATCATTTAGACCACTTAAAATTTGTACTTTATCTCCGTAAATTTTACCGATCGTTACTTTAACCAGTTTAGCGGTTCCGTTTTCAACAATAAATAATTGTCCTGAACTTACTCCATTTACAAAAGCTTCAGCAGGAACGGTCAACATATTCTGTGTTTCAGCACCATGATTGGTTTTGAATAAAGCTGTTGCATACATACCTGCCTTTAAGTTTCCTCTGTTCTGCACTTCAATTTCAACCGGGAAATTTAAAGAAGCATCACTTTTAGGAGCAATGAAGGTAATTCTTCCGCTGAAAGAATCTTCAGGCAATACATTTACATTAATGGGAACTTCCTGACCTAACTGGATTCTTCCAATCTGGCTTTCGTCCACCAATACAGATAATTTTAAACTGTTGATATTAACAATCTCAAACATAGAAGTACCTATAGAAACCACGGTTCCAGGTTCAACCATTTTCTTGTTAATTGTTCCACTAATCCCCGCACGGATGCTTGCATCATTTACTCTTACTCCTTGTGCTTTAACAGCTGCCTGAGCATTTTTCAACTGCAATCTTGAGTTGTCAACCTGTTGTTTAGTAACCCCTCCTGTTTTAAATGCATTTTCGTAACGTTGGTTATCAATAACAGCATTCTGTAAGTTGTTTTGAGCCTGTGCTACATCCACTTCAATGGCATCTTTTTTAATCGTTGCCAAGACTTGACCTGCAGAAACTCTTGATCCTTCCTTAACCATAACGTTCACAATACGTCCAGCAATTTCAGAAGACTGATTCATTTCCTGTTTTGGAAGAAAAGTACCGTTTGCAGAATAATCTGTATTGATGTTTTCTCTTTTTACGGTTACTACATTTACGTTAATTTTATCAACCTGCTTTGCAACTTCAGCAACTTCTGTCTTTTGCTTTTCTTTATTACCGGCAATCTTGTATGCGGCTAAACCTACAAGTACGGCTGCTACGATGATATATATTAAAGTTTTTTTCATTTCTAGTTTATTATGGGTTTTGTAATGTGTTTAATTCTCCTTTAGCTTTAATTAACTTGATCTCAGCTTGCTTATAATCTAACAATGCATTAGAATAATTTTGTTTTGCCTGTGTTAAAGCATTTTCAGAATCCAGCACTTCGGTAAGGGTTGCTAAACCATATTGATAATTAGACTGTGTATTATTCTGAACTCTTTCTGCAAGATCCACATTGTCTTTCGTGCTTTGGATATTGATGATAGAATTTTCCATATTCGTAATGGCATTCTTATAATCTAAGCTTAAAGTTAACTGCGTATTTTGGATATCCATATCTAGATCCTGAATATCAATTTCTGCCTGCTGGATTTTAGCTTTGGTAGCACCACCCGTGAAAATAGGTACATTGATATTCAAACCGATCGCTGAATAATCACTCCAAAGAACCCCATTTTTCAACCCATTGGTAAGAGGGAAATTCTTTCCTGTCCCAGCCCAACCATAATTGGCCTGAAGACTTACAGTAGGATAAAGATAAGCCTCAGTAGCTTTTTTATTGAATTGAAGAAGTTCTCTGTTTTTGGTCTTTACTTTGATTTCCAAACGATCATCCAGATTCACATTACTCGCAATAAGCTCTGGTCTTGGCTCAATGCTTTTTTCTTCCAATTCAATATCAGTTCCGATTGGAACTCCCATATAAAACTTCAATGCATTTTTTGAAAGCTCCACTGAATTGATTAATGTTTGCTTGTTTGAACCAATATTCGTTAACTGAACATTCGTACGGTCTAAGTCGATTGCTTTCGCCAAACCATTATCTACTAAGCTTTTAATAACATTTCGTACCCTTTGAGTATTCGCATAACTTGCTTCTATGGTTTTAAGGTTTTCAACTTGTACAAAAACCTGATAGTAAGCCGTTGCTACATTTTCAATGATCTGTTCATTTGTCAACTGAGCATTCAAAACATAAAATTCTCTTGTAGATTTCGCAGCTTTAAGACCAATAAAAACTCTTTGATCAAAGATAGCCTGCTGAACATTTACCACTGCACTAGAGCTCCAAGGCTGTCCCAACTGGGCAGTTATTCTTTCTCCTCCAAATTCAAGCAAAGACTGCTGAATCACCGGATTATAGGTTAAACCCGCAGTAGCACTTATCTGTGGCAATGCACTGGCTTTGGCTTCATCAATTTTATATTCAGCTTTTTTAATCTGTAAAGCAGCTCTTTTGGCTTCTGCTTTATTTTGAAGTGCCTCTTTAATAGCTTCCTGTAAAGAAACCTGCTTCTGAGCAGACACCGATGAAAAGCCGAAAATCATAAATGCAGCAGCTATCCCAATTTTTAGCTTATTTGCAGTTATACGTTTTCTTTTCATAATATTATTACTTCGTTTATTTTTTTTAATCTAATGTTCTTCGTGAGCGTTTTTATTTCTAAAGGACGATTCATTTTTAAAAATACTTTAAGCTTGTTTAATTTTTAAACAACATATTTAAAATGATCTCCTTTCTTGCTGCAATAATCTTATCAAATTTTTCATCACTTATCATAAGATTTTCCATCAATAACGGTCTGATTGCACTTGGAAACACCAATAATGAGATCATATTTAAAACAAATTGGATCGGTTCCATTTTTTCAATATTTCCCAATGCCATTTCCTTCTTTAAATCTTTGTACAATTTTTTCAGTTCATCTTCCTCAATATCTTTTTTATGACAGTTTCCCTTATTGATCTGCGAAACGATATAGGTTTCCAGATAAGGATATTGAAGGCTTGTAGACAAGCTATGCTCAATAAACTGGCTCATTTTTTCTTTGAATGGTAAATCTAAATTCTGAATGATCTTAGATTTTTCCTGCTCTACCTTCTGAGCTTCATCAAAAATAATCTGAATCAAATTATCCCTCGATCGGAAATAATAGTTGATCAGCGTTCTGTTGACTCCTGCTTCATCTGCAATTTCTTGCGTTGTAGCGTCAAACTTTCCCTTCACAAAGAATAGATGCTTTGCGGTGTCCTTGATTAATTCCTGAGTTTGATCTTTTTTCGCCTGTTTTGACATTATTGTTAAACAATTTTGTGCAAATATAAATCAATCATCTGTTTTGACAAAATTGTTAAACAAAATTATTAATGGAAATATTATGATTTGCATCAGGTTTTATAGCATACAGTTAGAGATTTATTATTTAAAACTCTTTTAGATAAAGGGTTTTTATATATTTGCCGAAAATTAATAACCCATGCGAAAAATTCTATTTTTTTTCACACTCTTTGGCTATGCTTTCCTGTTTTCACAAAGTCTGCAATGGCACTTTGAAACAAGAACCACCACAAATACAACCAAACATTTTGTACATTTCAGCGCAACAGATTCTCAAGGAAATATCTTTGTAGGTGGCAATTATGGAACCCCGTTTTCAATAGGTGTTAGTAATATTTCATTTGGTTCTGTCTCTCTTAACACCAATAGTACAGAAATGGGAAGAGCCGTTGTTGCTAAACTTGATAAAAACAAAAATGTATTATGGGTTAAGGAAATTAAATCAGATTATGTTTCATATGTTACCTCTTTGGCAGTTGATAAAATGGATAATCTTATTATTTCCGGGTATGCTGATGGAAATAATTTAAAGCTAAACCCAAATACCAATGATATTTTTGCTCAAAATAATTTTGAAGGAATTGGGTTTATTACCAAATGGGATAACAATGGTATTTTTATATTTGGAAATGTTTACCGATATGCTTCTAGCTTCACGAGTACAGTAGATGAAAATAATGATATTGTAACTTTAGGCAGATACGCAAACTACAATGGATCTTTCACAGATTTTGATCCCGATCCAAATATTGTTCATCCTTTACCAGCTCCTAATGGCTCATTCCTAATGAAAAATGCATCAAATGGAGCATTGTCTTGGGCGATTCCGATTCATACTGCAGAACTCAACTGTGTAAAGATTAATAAAAACAATGAGATAGTTGTTTTAGGAAATTACAATGGAACATTGACCATCAATTCTTCCCAATATTTTCCTGCGAATATTCCTCAGGCAACGAATAGATTCTTCTTGGCAAAATTTAGTTCTACAGGAAGTACTCAATGGCTTCAGCACTTAGCCTATGGCCCTTCAATGAACGCTGTATCAAACTCAAAAATTGCAATTGATATTAATAATAATATTTATACTGCCAACACTTTTTATGAACCACAAACTTTTAACTTCACGAATGCATCGGTAAATCTGCCTGCAGGAGGAAGAAATGTAATTTATAAAGTGAATAATAACGGACAGCACGTTTGGAATTCTGTGATTAAGGCTGATGACGGTTATGATTTTCTTACAATTGGTTTAAATACGGATAATACAATCAATTTTTTTGTAAAATATTCAGATGAAATTTTTAAAGTTATTAACGGGCATGATGGTAGCGAGGAAACGGTAAAAAGATTAGACCTGCTTCAAAATTATATTGGCTACGGCTCGCACTCATCGAGGGCTTATTATTTGAAATTTAGAAATGACGGGAAATTAATATTTAATAAAAGTGATTTTTCCACTTATTCTTTAAGTCAAAATATTGATTACGAAGGAAATATTATTAATGCCGGGAATTTTGATAGTTTTCAGGATTTTAATCCTGATCCTGATGTAAAGGAAATTGTAGCATATCAAGGTTATCAGAATTCTTTTGTCCAAAAATTTGGAAAATGTTACAATGGAACTCCCGACGGAGATAAAACACAGACTTTTTGTTCATTAACAAATCCTACGATTCAAGATCTTTATCCCAAAACTTCATATACAACTTGGTATGACTCATTGATTTCTACAACTTCTTTAGCTAGTAATACTCCATTACAAAATAACGCAACTTATTATGCCTCTGTACAAGATGAATCTTGCCCTTTTAATCCAAAAAGATTAGCGGTTAATGTGGTCATTAAAACTTCTCCGTCTCCGTTAGTTGTAAATGATTTTTATTTCTGTACGAATGTAAATGCGATGACACTTAATCAACTAAATATTAATAATAATCAAAATATTCATTTTTATGATATTAACGGAAATCTATTAAGTAATTATGCCTATATCGTTCCGGGAGCAACTTATTTTATAGCTCAATATAATAATGGATGTGAAAGTGAAAAGGTACCTTTCAAAGTATTTTCAATACAGGGAACAACACCGACAGCAAATGCAACTCAAACATTCTGCGCTACTCATCAACCCAAAATATCAGATATCCAAATCACAGGACAAAACATCAAATGGTATGATGCAGCTAACACGAGTTTACCGGTAACAACACCATTGGTAAATGGACAAACATATTATGCTTCACAAACAATAAACGGTTGTGAAAGTGGTAAAATTGCTATTCAGAGTACGGTAAACAATACGCCAAGACCAATAGCAAATGCTACTCAAGACTTTTGTGCTTCTGCAAATCCTACCCTATCCAATTTAGTGATAACAGGAGGTTCCCTGACGTTTTATAATGCTACGGGAACTACTTTGCCTAATACGACCCCACTTGTTCATGGGCAAACTTATTTTGTGACCCAAACTTTAAATGCTTGTGAATCTGAAAAATTAGCTATTGCTGTTACCCTTTCCACCAATAATGTTCCTGCTATAGACTTTTCAGATACATTATGTAACACAACCATCGCCAATACAATGATTGTGAATCTTCATTCTTACGAGGATGATATCATTAATACACCTAGTAACTATGTTTTCACTTACACAGATAATACAGGAAATATCATCGCGAACCCATCAAACTATACTTTAAATATAGGAACTACTATCATTTACGTGAAGGTGGCGACACCCGATGGCTGCTTTAAAACTGTAAGATTAAATATAACTTTAAATCCTAAACCCAAAATCAGCCTCCCTGAAAATATAGAGTTCTGTAAGGGTAAAACAATAACATTAGATGCAGGAAGTGGTTTTACTTCTTATCTATGGAATACGGGTGCAACTACCCAAACGATTATTGTTTCTACTCCCGGAACATATTCTGTAAAAGTAACCAACAACTTTGGGTGTGAAAATACGGATAATGTTCAGATCAGTTATTCCGTTCTTGCGGAAATTGTCTCTGTGAATATTAGCAATAACACCGCTACCGTAATTTTATCTGCAACGGGAAATTATGAGTATTCTCTAGATAATTTTACTTGGCAGAATTCTCATGTATTTAATAATTTAAATATGGGAGAATATACGGTATATGTGAGAACTAAAGCGGGATGTATAATTGGTGAAAAGAATTTTTCTATTTTCAATATTCCCAATGCAATGAGTCCAAACGGAGACGGAAAAAATGATAAATGGAAAATAGCAGGCCTTGAAAACTATCCTAAAACAGAAGTAAATGTTTATGATAGAAGAGGATTTTTGGTATTTAATGAAATAACAATCAAAAAAGCCTTTGAATGGGATGGAAAACTGAACGGAACTCCACTAGCTACAGGAAACTATTGGTACACCATAAAAGTTTCTGACGGAAGAATTTATACCGGTTGGTTACTCATTAAAAACAGAGAATAAACAGAGAATAAACATACACGAAATTCTAATCATTAAAAATAATACTTTTATAAAAAATTAAAATGCGATCAATATTACTTATTCTAATTGTAAGTTTTTTAAACTGCTACTCCCAAGTTGATACTAACTATCTAATTAACGATTGGTATTTATATAATATGGAAATGAAAGATGGTAGCAAACCATTTCTTCTAAAAAATATACCTGATAAAAATTATAATATTATCATTGAAAAAAACAGCTACTCATTAGTAAATGATTATACTTTATTTGATACACAAAGAAGTCTAAAATTTAATACTCATTATACCCTTGTAAAAAACATACTTGTAACATCTTCTGAATCTTCCCTTACTATAGAAAAATTAGATAAAGACAGTTTAATATTATCTCAAAACATTAAAGGATTTGAAGCCAAAGATTTGCATAAATATTTTTACGTAAGAAAAGATATCCTTCTTCAAAATTTAGAAAATAATAAAAAGGATACCTTAGTAGCAACTTCAGTGTCAGGACCGAGACCTAAATTCTCCATAACCAAAAGACATCTTAAAGATCTTACTAGACAAAAGCCTCTTCCCCTAACAGAAAGAAGTATGAATTATAGATTCAACGGAAATATATACATTAATCTACAATCAAATTCTATTAGTATTGAATTAAAAGATTACGAAAAATCTTTTATAAATAATATTGAAAAAAAATATAAAGAACTTACAAAGCTTAGCAATTGGAATTTATCATCCGTAAAACGATTTAAAATAATTAAGATACCATTTGCATTTGAAAGTTATTATGAATTAAGTGATGAAGTTGAAAGCTATGGAGAAGTCTATCATTTTTATTCAACTGACTTTAATTCTTTTCTTGATAATAGTCCCAGTCGTGAGCAACTTGCAAATTCTAATTCTTTTTTTAAAAAGGGTGTGGAAGAATATCAAAAAAATAATCTTGAACTTGCAGTTGATTTATTTGAAAAAGCATATAAAGTAAATCCTCATAATCTAGATGCTTATTATAACTCTGCATCTATTAGTTTTGCAATAGGTAAAACTGAAAAAGCCTGTAAAATACTTGAATATTTAAAACTTGAGGGGCAAAAAACAGCTGAAAATGATTATAATTCAAAATGTCAAAAATAAAACAAAACGGAGCAGAAAATTCTGCTCCGTTTTGTTTTATACTAATTTGATCTTATCATCTAAGATCTCAACAATCTTATCTTTATACAGTCCGCCAAGGGCCTTTTTAAAGTTCTTTTTACTCATTTGGAGTTCATCTTGAATCTCTTCCGGAGTAGATTTATCAGAAAGATAAAGTAACCCGTAATTGTCATTTAATTTATCCAAGATCTTTTGTTTAAACTCATCGATATTCTCAAAACCTTCAGGCTGTAAAGAAACATCAATTTTTCCATCTTCACGGATTGCTTTGATATAACCCGTTTCTTCAGATAAAGGATATAGTTTTTTGAAAACATCAGAAGTATAAATAAGTCCGATGTATTTTTTGTTGATTACCACATTCCATCCCAATTCACTTTCGTTCATTAAGATCAAATCCACTTTATCTCCTTTTTGGAAAGGCAGATCTTCATATTGAGGATTTCTTTTGAACGTTGTAGTTCCTGTGATCAAATCTAATCTTTCATCAACATACAAATAAACCAAATATCTTTTTCCTTCGATAATCTTAGACTTCTGTTGTTTATAAGGGATGAAAAGATCTTTAATGATTCCCCAATCCATAAACGCACCACTTGGTAGGCTTTGTACACAGCCCATTACTGCAAACTCTCCTACTTCTGCCAATGGAGTTTCAGTAGTCGCTTTTAATTTATTATCATCCTGATATACGAAAACTTCAATTTCTTCATCGATTTCTTTTTCTTCATGAACAAAAATTTTAGGTAAAAAAGCTTTTTCACCAGATTCGTCCGTTAATATTAATCCAGAACTTGTTTTTTCTGAAATTTTTAAAGTTTGAGTTTTCCCTAATTGCATTAATGATAAAATTAAGCGACAAAGGTACGGAAAATAATTGCTAGTTTTTGGATGACTGTGTTTGAGAGTTTGAGCTTTAAAAAGCGACCATTATAATTAAAACAGTCTTATTCTTTTAATTATAACTTAATTTAGTCTGCCAAACAAAAAAAAAAGAGAAGCAATCTACTTCTCTTTTTGATCTTGTTATTTAGCTATAAATTCCCTCAACTCGCGCTTACTACTTTCATAATCAAACGCATCGCTCACAAGAAAATATCTATTTTTATCCACACATTTTTTGTACATCGATTTGGCCAGCATCAATTTGTTCTTATCAAAACTGATAGATTTTACCAGATCTCTGATTTGCTCAGCAGTAAACTGCGAATTCCGCATCTGCTGGTTGATCATTGCAATTTTACTGTCATCAAATGGCTCATTCTTAAAAATGGAAAAAAACTGACTAAAGGTATTATTATCCATCACATTCCCTGAATTATTCCAGTTCCCTGATTGATTTCCGTAGGGATTGTTCCAAACATCATTCCAGTCATTAAAACCATAAGAATCACTTTTTACAGGATAAGAATCTAATAAATACAAGCCATTATCCGTGAAAAAGTCCAGAACTAATCTGTTATTATTTCTAAGTTGTAAAGTTGTTCGGTATAATAAAAATCCATTATCATAAATCGAGATTGGAACTCTACCCGACTGTAAATCGAAAAAACGATATTTCCCTGAACCATTTGAAATCATTTGATCACCAAGTTCCACTGTAAAATATCCCATTTCAGGAATTCTTAGAAAAACTTCTGCATATCCGTAATTTTTATTCCACTGGTAATTGGGATTTCTTCCTCTGTCATTTTGATTATTCTGATTTCTAAACCCAGAATTATTTGAATTATTATTTCTGTTATCAAAACCTTTGCTCTTTGCCGACCGCATTTCTGATACAGAGGCTTCATTTCTTAAAAGCTCACCTGCTTTTCCCGCTTCCTGTGCAAATGAATAAATTCCTGCAAAAAATAGTAAGCCAATAAAAATATTTTTCATAGATCGATTTCTTACGTCAATCTCCATTTTTGTGCCAAAAAAAAGAGAAATCAGTATTGATTTCTCTTTCTATATTTAAACGATTAAAAATTAATCAATTATAATTACATATGAATTGGTCTTTTCCCTGTAGCATCCAATGCAGCTTCTTTAATAGCTTCTGCATATGTTGGGTGCGCGTGAGAACTTCTAGCAATATCTTCAGCACTAGCACGGAATTCCATTGCAATTACACCTTCTGCAATTAAGTCGGCTGCTCTTGCTCCGATGATATGCATTCCTAAAATCTCGTCTGTTTTTTCGTCAGCAATAATTTTCACTAATCCATCAACATCACCACTTGCACGGCTTCTTCCTAATGCTCTCATTGGGAAAGATCCTACTTTAATAGCAACACCTTCTTCTTTCAACTGCTCTTCAGTTTTACCAACTCCGGCAACTTCAGGCCAAGTGTAAACGACACCAGGAATTAAGTTATAGTTAACGTGAGGTTTTTGTCCAGCCAATGTTTCAGCAACAAAAACTCCTTCTTCTTCAGCTTTGTGAGCCAACATCGCTCCTTTGATAACGTCACCAATCGCGTAGATGTTTGCAACGTTAGTCTGTAAGTGATCATTTGTTTTTACTCTTCCTCTTTCATCAAGTTCAACACCTGCTTTCTCCAATCCAAGTCCGTCTGTGAAAGGTTTTCTTCCTACAGAAACTAAACAATAATCTCCTTCTACTACAACCTCTGCTCCTTTTTTGTCTTTAGCAGTGATCTTTACGGTATCTCCGTTTCTTTCTACTGCAGAAACCGCTGTAGAAAGCATAAACTTCATTCCTTGCTTCTTAAGAACCTTTGTTAATTCTTTACTTAAAGCTCCGTCCATTGTAGGAATGATCTTGTCCATAAATTCAACAACTGTAACCTGAGCTCCTAATCTTAGGTAAACAGAACCTAATTCAAGACCGATAACTCCACCCCCGATCACCACTAAGTGCTTAGGGATTTCTTTAAGGTTTAACGCTTCTGTAGAAGTAATCACTCTTTCTTTATCTAATGTAATGAAAGGCAATGAAGACGGCTTAGAACCCGTTGCAATGATTGTATATTTAGATTCGATGGTTTCAGTAGAACCGTCGTTTTTCGTTACTTTGATCTGAGTAGCAGATTCGAAGCTTCCAACACCTTCAAAAACAGTAATTTTGTTTTTGTTCATTAGATAGCTTATTCCGTCTGTATTTTGCTTGATCACCTCGTTCTTACGCTCGATCATTCTTGCGATATCAGCTTGAGGCTCATTAATAATGATTCCGTGACCTGCAAAATTATGTTTCGCATTTTCGAAATGCTCAGAACTGTCTAGAAGCGCTTTTGAAGGAATACACCCTACATTAAGACATGTTCCTCCTAAAGTTGGATATTTTTCAATAATTGCTGTTGTGAAACCTAATTGTGCAGCACGAATGGCAGCAACATAACCACCAGGACCAGAACCGATTACGGTAACATCAAATTGACTCATGTTATTTTATGAATTTGTTTATTATTATCTTTCTTATTACTCACAAATTTACAGATAAATTGCCACACCCCCAAGTGAGTTTTGTCAAGTTTTTAAGATAGGAGCTAGATGGTAGAAGTTTAAAGTATTGAAATTATTTTCTGTTGTAAATCTCCCATTTTTTTACTCAAAGTAAAATGCTTTCGCATTATCTTCAAGCTCAAGACTTCTCACCAATGTATCATCTGTCTACATTTACCTTTCCTTCTCCAAATGTTACGACATTTTCAAAAAATGAACCTCCGTACACATACCATTCTAGGTTTTCCAGATGTTCTACAGCATTTTCAGGCGTAATTCCTGAAAGATCTTTTTTAGCTACAATCCCTTTATACCATCTCCCTGAATTAGAATCATTCTCAAATTCAACAAAGTAATGAACCCATATTCTTTGGCAAAGCTTGCACTGTTGAATTGTTACTTCTGCATTTCTTCCGTTAGTATGATCTACACCTACTTCAGAACTTCTATATTCAGTGTAGTTTTGGGTAGGTTTTTCGCAGGCACATCCTATTTTCGGGATTTTTTTCATGTATGAAAAATTGATTTTTAGATAAAATTAATAACGCCAAAGGTAAGGAAATATAAGAATTGATAAAATATCTACCGTGACTATTTATTCATCAAATCTAGCAAGACCTTTTCATATTTATCTAAAATAATATCTTTTGAAAATCTTGAACTGATTGAGTTTTTAATGGAATCTTTATCATACGTTTCATGCAGAATACTCATTACTTTTTGTGAAAAATCTTCATGATTTTCTATATCAGAAACTTCCCCATTAATACGAGGCTGAATGATTTCATTAATTCCTCCCGGACAATTATTGGCTAAAGAATAGGTTCCACAAGCCCCAGCTTCCAATAAAACATTTGGAAAGCCTTCATACCTTGAGGAAAGAATAAAGAGGTCTGCAAACTTCAGGAACTGATAAGGATTTTCCTGTCTTCCATGAAAGAAAACATTTTTTAACCCTAAGAAATCTTTCATTTGGTGTAAAATCTCTCTGTCGTTTCCATCTCCTAAAATATGGAGTAAAATATTTTCATTTTTAAGCCTTGAAAAAACTTTCAACAAATTGTCGAACCCTTTTCTGGAAGATAGATTTCCAATAGCTACAACATTTTTATAATTGTATTTAAAACTCTCAGGTTTAACAGCGGTTAATAACTTTTGATCTATAAATTCAAAATCAACAGGATTATTTATTTTAATGATTTTCTTTGACTTAATATTAAAATTTTTGGTCAAATCTTTCATCATATCATCACTCTGCGCAATGATTCTCTGATAGTTATTGTAAAAATTATAGAAAAACTTTATTTCTTTTCTCGTCACATGCTCCGTTACCACATTGGTTTCTCTTGCAATGAATTTTGTTCTCGGAAAAAGCTTGATAAACAGGGCTAAATAAGCATTTACTTCTCCAAATCCTGAAAATACAATATCTGGTTTTCTTCTATAGATTTCCCCTAAAATAGGTTTTAAAGAATGTCTGATTCTCTCTGTATTAATATCAATAATTTCAACATCTTTCTTCACAAGATTAAGGTATCCACCTTTCTTACGTAAAAGCAAAATCTTAGGCTCAAACCGATCTCGGGAAAGATGATTTGCAATGGTGGTAATAATTCTTTCTGCACCTCCGGTCTCTAGATCCGGCAGAATAAACATAACAGAAATTTTTTTCGTCATAATAAAAACCTTACCCTCAACTGGGTAAGGCAGTATTTTTTTAATTAGCTACATCACTGATAAACTTGATTCTCAACATTCTTACTTCTTCATCAGAAAGTTCATCTCCAAACTCGTCTAATAAGACTTTCATGCTGTCGCTTTCAGACTCGGTCATGAATTCCATGAAACCGTCTACGATATCTTCATCAAAATTATCTTCAATATAATAATCGATATTTAATTTTGTCCCCTGATAAACCACACTTTCCATTTCCTTTAACAATTCAGTCATTGATAAATTCTTGGCTCTTGCAATGTCTTCAAGATCAATCTTTTTGTCTGTACTTTGGATAATGAAAACTTTATGGCTTGATTTATTTGCCACCTGTTTCAGTACCATATCCTGAGTACGTTCTATGTTGTTATCTTCAACGTAAGTCTTTATAAAATCTGCAAATTCTTTACCGTATTTCTTAGCCTTTCCTTCACCAACTCCATAGATTTTAGATATTTCATCTAATCTTATCGGATACTGCACCGTCATGTCTTCCAAACTTGGATCCATGAACACCGTGTAAGGCGGAATACCGTATTTCTTTGCTACTTTTTTCTTAATTCTTTTAATTGTCCGAATAAATTTTGATCGAGACTTCCACTCGCCTGCATTTGAACCTGATCGCTTTCGGCTTTTGTTTGAGATAAATCAAATTCACGGTCTTCGGCAATTAAGAATGAATGTTCTAATTCATTATTTAAAACCAACTTCGCTTTTTCGGAAATTTTTAAAACACCATACGTTTCAATATCTTTTTGTAAGAAATTTTGAACGGTTGCCTGTCTTAAAATTGTTTTCCAGTAATTATCTGTTTCCGCTTTTCCGAAACCGAAATAAGAAGTTTGTTCTAATTTATATGATTTTGTTACGGCACTTTCCTTGCCCACAATCACAGAAATCAAATCTTTAGACTTGAATTTTTCTCCCGTCATTTTGATCAGTTCCAATACCTTTTTCAGGTCTCCTGTGGCATCTTTCAATTTGGGAGGATTGGATGCGTTATCACACATACTCGCTCCTTCACCCGTAACAGGATCAAAAATTTCGCCAAAATAATACAGAATATACTGTCTTCTGCTCATAGAAGTTTCGGCATAACCAACCACTTCATTTAAAAGCTGTAATCCAATCTCTCTTTCGGAAACAGGCTTCTGAGCCAAGAATTTTTCTAATTTCTCAATGTCTTTCGGGTCATAAAATGAAAGGCAATATCCTTCCCCTCCGTCTCTTCCTGCACGTCCGGTTTCCTGATAATAACTTTCCAACGATTTTGGAAAATCATAGTGAATCACAAATCGTACATCCGGCTTGTCAATTCCCATTCCGAATGCAATTGTAGCTACAATTACATCAGCATCTTCCATCAGGAATTTATCCTGATTGGCAACCCTGACCTTCTGGTCAAGTCCGGCATGATAAGGAAGTGCGTTAACTCCATTTACCTGTAAAAGCTGTGCAAATTCTTCCACTTTTCTACGGCTTAAACAGTAAACAATCCCTGATTTTCCTTTTCTCTGATTGATAAATTTTACGATCTCTCTGTCTACATTAACTTTCGGACGTACTTCATAGTATAAATTAGCACGGTTGAAACTTTCCTTAAACACCAATGCGTCTGTCATTCCTAATGTTTTCTGGATATCATCCTGAACTTTTGGAGTGGCAGTGGCTGTTAATGCAATTACCGGAACATCGGCAATTTTATCGATAATCGATTTTAGGTTTCTGTATTCAGGTCTGAAATCATGTCCCCATTCCGAAATACAGTGTGCCTCGTCTATAGCTACGAAAGAAATTTTCACATCTTTCAGAAACTCAAGATAATCTTCTTTGATCAGTGATTCAGGAGCTACATACAGTAGTTTTGTCCTTCCACTTTTGATATCGTCAAAAACCTGTTTGGTTTGTGTTTTGTTTAGTGATGAATTTAAAACATGCGCAACCCCTTCGTCAGACGAAAGGCCATTTACGGCATCCACTTGATTCTTCATTAATGCTATTAAAGGCGAAACCACTATTGCAGTGCCTTTGGAAATAAGAGCTGGTAGTTGGTAGCATAAAGACTTACCCCCTCCTGTCGGCATCAAAACAAATATATCCTTTCCGTCTAACAGATTTTCTATGATCTCCTCTTGTTGACCTTTAAAGGTAGAAAATCCGAAATATTTTTTCAATTCGCCTGATAAATTGGCTTTTTTTGCGCTCATCTAATTTTGTATTGCTAAATTTGCATCTATCCCAAAGTTATAAAATTTTTGCTGAAAATAAAAGCGAACGAATTTATAAAAATAAAATTTATATTAAATATTCTTTTTAAAGTATAATTTTATATCAGGAGATTTTTGTATACAACATTGTAAAAGTAAAAATGGAAAGACCGAATATCATTTCAATCGCAAAAAGCACTTTAGAAATAGAAATTTCAGAACTTGAAAAGTTAAAGAACAGAATAGACGACAATTTTGTAAAAGCAGTGGAAATTATTCACTCCGCCAAAGGAAAATTAATCGTTGTAGGAATCGGAAAATCTGCCCATGTTGGAAATAAAATTGTAGCTACATTAAACTCTACAGGCACTCCATCCCAGTTTCTTCATGCTTCAGAAGCCATTCACGGAGATCTAGGAGTGATTCAAAAACAGGATGTTGTTTTATGTATTTCTCATTCGGGAAACTCTCCTGAAATTGTAACGCTTGTTCCTTATTTAAAAGATTATTCTTCTGCTTTGATCGGAATGACGGGCAATAAAAAAAGCAAATTAGCAGAATTTTCAGAAATTATTTTGGACACTCATGTGGATATGGAGGCGTGCCCAAATAAATTAGCACCAACAAGTTCTACCACTTTACAAATGGCATTGGGAGATGCTTTAGCCATCGCTTTGATGGAATTAAATGATTTTAAAGAAAATGATTTTGCGAAATTTCATCCCGGAGGAAGCTTAGGAAAGAATTTAATCTCAAAAGTTGACGATTTTCTATCTTCTCAAAAACCTCAGGTTACTGAAGATGCTACCGTAAGAGATGTTATTATTTCTATCAGCGCATCGAGACACGGAATTACTGTGGTAACAAATGAAGATCAAATCATTGGAGTTGTTACAGACGGAGATTTAAGGAGAATGCTGATGAAAGGCGAAGATGTTTCTAAAGTTTTGGCGAAAGATATCATGTCTGCCCATCCGAAAACCATTGAAAGAAATGCATTGGCCAAGGAAGCCATGAAAATATTAAAAGAAAATAATATCGGACAGCTTATCGTAACAGAAAACGGAAAGTATTTCGGGATTATTGATCTGCATAAGTTGTTGGACGAAGGAATTAATTAAGATCAGAGTTTGAAACTGAAAAAACTTTTTCAACAAATGAAATTGAAAGCATTATGGGATTTTTCTATTTAATAAAATGGTTTCTTTCATTATTTAAAAAATATTTGGATCAACAGACAGATCCACGACCTGTAAATCATTTTAGACCTGAGGAAATTATAACTCATTATGATGACGACAGATATGATAAATATTGCAATGAACAATTTGAAATTTTAATAAAATGCCTAATTTTTTGCACTTATAATTCTAATAAATTTTGGACAATTCATTATGAAGAACCATCCTTAAGAGGGCTGAAAGATGATTTAGATGATGCATTTCGTCAAAATAGCTTAAACAGTATGTTCAGAAATAATCTGATTAGTGAAATTTTACAACCTAGATTATTATATTTCAAATTCATTATCTCAAAAATCAATGAGAATGAATGGCTTTTTGAAACAATAGATTTAGATAATGATGAACGTTGGAAATTGATAAATAGAATTGCAGAGGAACTATTGACAGGAATGAAAATTAAACAAAGAATCTATCCTGTTGAATATTAAACTTCCTTCTCTAAATTTCCCACTTTACTGAAACTTTTTTCATAAATTTGGAACTTTAAAAAATTATTCTGTGAGTGAAGGTAAAGAAATGTCCTTTCTTGGGCATATTGGAGAATTAAGAGGTCATCTTGTACGATCAATGATTGCGATCATAATTGCCGCTTTCGCTGTTGGTTTTAATATCAACTGGATCATGGACCATATCTTTTTTGGACCTACCAGAAATGATTTCCCGACATTTAGAGTGGTGAATCACTTTTCAAGAATGCTATTGGGAGATGACAGTATTCACCTTCCCAAGGAATTCCCAGTGCGTGTACAAAGGCTTTATCAGCAGTTTAATGTGATGATGTCTGTTTCTATTTTTGGAGGAATTGTAGGGGCCTTCCCTTATATTGTTTGGGAATTGTGGCGTTTCATTGGCCCGGCTTTGCATCCAAGAGAAAGAAAAAACTCAATCTTTATCATCAATGCCATTTGGATTCTTTTCATGACAGGCGTTTTATGTGGATATTTTTTAATCCTCCCTTTTGCTATTAATTTTGGGGTGATCTTCAAAATTTCAGATATTATTGTTCCGTTGTATGACTTAAGCGATTACACAACATTATTTTTACAGGTTATTTTGGGTATGGGTGTTATTTTCCTTTTCCCAATCCTTATTTATTTCCTTACAACTATTGGAATTCTGACGCCAAAATTCATGAGAACATACCGTCGCCACGCGATTGTTTTAATCATGGTTGTTGCAGCAATCATTACTCCTGCGGACGTTTTGAGTATGATTATGGCCGCTCTGCCTTTACTTTTACTATATGAGTTCAGTATTCTTATGTGTGCATATACTCAAAAAAAGGTCCTGAAGCGTGAGGGTGAAAGCAATCTTCCAACTGTTCAGAAGTAATTAAAGAAAGACTTTTAACTTAAAATTAAATAACGAAAGAGATCAAAGTTTTTAAATAAAGCTTTGATCTCTTTTTTTAAATAACAACAAGAGAATGATCAAAGAATTAAGCCGACTTGAAGATGCTATTTTGAAAACGTTACAGCTAAATCTATCAAACATTGAAACAGATTTAGAATGCGAAGAGTATTTTGGTCACAACTTCTCTCTTACTACTTTAAAAATTAAATTCCGAAAAGCTAAAATTACACCTACCAAAAACGGGCAATTTGTAACGTTGTGGAGAAGAAACTCTGAAGGGAAAACAGAACCGTTCAATGCTTCCGATAATTTTGATTTTTATATCATCGCGACAGAAAAAGGTACACAATCCGGATTTTTTATTTTTCCTAAAAAAGTATTGGCCGAAAAACAAATTCTTACCATCAATCAAAAAGAAGGCAAGCGAGGTTTTAGGGTTTACCCCAATTGGGATGAACCAGAAAGCAAGCAGGCTGAGAAAACTAAAAGCTGGCAAACGAAATATTTTATCGATATAACAGATCATAACGAGAGTTATTGTAATAAATTGAAAAATATCATTGAAGAGATTCTTTAATGAAAATTAAAACATTATTTAATCATTTCTGAGGAATCTCAACTTTTATTCGTGTAAAAATAGATTCCACATTCCGACCTGAATGACAAACTTTGTAAATACTTTGGTCAACATTACGGTCATTCTGACGAAGGAAGAATCTAAATTGCTATTTAATTATTAAAATTTTCTATTTTTGGGTAGATTAATTTAATTTCAAATGAAAAAGCTTTCATACACACTTTTATTGGCGTCAGGACTTGTTTTTGGACAATTCTTCGAAAGACCTGAACATTTCACAAAACAAGACACTTTAAAAGGTTCCAATACCAAATTTCGAAACTTTTGGGATGTAAAAAAATATGAGCTTTCCGTTGAACCTAATTTTGAACAGAGAAGCATCAAAGGAACCAACAAAATCAGTTTTGAGATTATAAAAGACGTTGTAAATCCTACCTTCCAGATTGATCTTCAACAGCCGATGAAAGCTGATAAAATAGAAGGAAGTTTCCCGATCGCTTCCTATAAACAAGACGGTGATTTCATTTTTGTTACCACTAAAAAAAGCTTTAAAAAAGGAGAAAAATATACCATTGATGTAACATATTCCGGAAATCCTGTGATTGCTAAAAATGCCCCGTGGGACGGAGGTTGGGTTTTCACGAAAGACGAAAATGGAAATCCGTGGATGAGCGTTGCCGATGAGGGAATCGGAGCATCCATATGGCTTCCTACAAAAGATATCTGGAGTGACGAACCTGACAATGGAATCGTTATGAAAATCATTACTCCTAAAGATTTGGTAGGGGTTGGAAACGGAAGATTGATCGATCAAAAAACAGAAGGAGATAAAACAACCTATACTTGGGAGGTGAAAAACCCGATCAACGCCTACTCTATCATTCCTAATATTGGAAAATATGTGAATTTCAAAGATACTTACAAGGGTGAAAAAGGAACCCTGGATCTGGATTATTGGGTATTGGGATACAATTTAGATAAAGCAAAAAAACAATTCCAGCAGGTAAAGCCAATGCTTTCTGCGTTTGAATATTGGTTTGGCCCGTATCCTTTCTATGAGGATTCTTATAAATTGGTAGACTCCCCTTATTTAGGAATGGAACATCAAAGCAATGTTGCGTACGGAAACGGTTACCAAAACGGATACCGAGGAAAAGATTATTTTGGAACCGGAATTGGTTTAAACTGGGATTATATCATCGTTCACGAAAGCGGGCACGAATGGTTTGCCAACAATATTACCGCAAAAGATCAGGCCGATATGTGGATCCACGAAAGCTTTACAACCTATTCTGAGACACTTTTTACCGAAAACTATATGGATAAAAAGTCTGCGGATATTTATGCTCAAGGCTATAGAAATAAAATAGAGAATGACGTTCCTATTATTGGAAAATATGGGGTAAGAAATGAAGGAAGCGGCGATATGTATCCCAAAGGTGCAAGTATGATTCATACCATTCGTCAGGTGATTAATAATGATGAAAAATTCAGACAGCTCTTAAGAGGATTAAGTAAAGAATTCTATCATCAAACCGTAACAACGGAACAGGTTGAAAATTATATTTCTTCAAAATCAGGCATTGATTTTTCAAGTGTCTTTAATCAATATTTAAGAACGATAAAAATTCCGACGCTGGAATATTCTCAAAAAGGAAATGAACTGAAATTCCGTTATACGGATATCGTTAAAAATCTGAAACTTCCGATTATAATTGACGGAGAACAAACCATTACTCCAACAGAAAACTGGCAGACTATAAAACTGAAAAAAAGTACTCCAATAGAATTCAATAAGAATTATTACATCAACTATAAGAAAGTACAATAAATACAAACAGGGCAAAATCGTGAAATATCGGTTTTGCCTTTTTTTATTGAAGCATTAAAGGTATTAAAGGAGCTAAGTTTAATTAAGAAAATCAAATAGATTTTAAAGGTAAAGCAATGCCAAGCTTAACATTTTTAATCCTTTAATAAAAATCTTAAAGGCTAGATTACAACGTATTGACTTATTTTAATAATTTTTAGTTTGAAACTTTAAGAAAAGTTTAATACAGCCATTCGTAACAAAATGAATTTTACAACAACTATTTAACTATAAATATTAAACTCAATGAAAAAAATAGCACTCAGTCTAGGTATTTTGGCTACTGCTTTAGTCAATGCTCAGTCTATTAAAACCAATATCGACCTTGTGAATGTAAAGGACGATAAAGTGGCCGTTACGATGGAGTTTCCGAAAATGAAATCTGGTGACATCAAGTTCCACTTCCCTAAAACCGTTCCCGGTACTTATTCTGTGGATGATTATGGAAGGTTTATAGAAGGAATTAAATTTTTCGACAATAAAGGAAAAGAACTGACTTTCAACAAAGTGAACGACAATACGTATTCTCTTAAAAACGCTCAGAACTTAACTAAAGTTACGTATTTAGTGAATGATAGTTTTGATGACGAAATGGATACTTCCAAGCATAAAGCCGTATTTTCTCCGTCAGGAACTGATATTGAGCAAGGAAAAGTATACATGATTAATACCCACGGTTTCATTGGTTATATTGATAATATGCAGGATGTGCCTTATCAATTGGTGATTCAAAAACCAACCGATTTTTACGGAACGACCGCTTTAGTGGATCAGGATAAATCTGAATCTACAGACACCTATGTTTTGGCTAATTATGCTAAAGTAACCGATTCACCATTAATGTACACAAAACCAGATTACATCACGTTCAATGCAGGCGGAATGGATCTTGTTCTGGGAGTGTATTCGCCAACAGGAAAATATAAAGCAGCAGATTTCAAAGACAATTTAGAGAAAATGGTCATTGCTCAAAAGAAATTTTTGGGTGACATGAATACCAATAAAAAATATGCGATCCTACTCTATCTTTCAGGAGGTGATGGTCCGCAGATCAAAGGTTTTGGAGCGTTGGAGCACCACGAATCTACGAGTGTTGTATTGCCTGAAATGATGCCAAAAGACGCCATCGACAAAGCGATTACCGATGTAGTTTCTCACGAGTTTTTCCACACGGTAAATCCTTTGAAAACGCATTCTGAAGAGATTCATAATTTTGATTATGCTGACCCTAAAATGTCTCAGCACCTTTGGATGTATGAAGGCGGAACAGAATATTTTGCTAATTTATTCCAAATTCAGGAAGGATTAATTGATAAAAATGAATTCTTAAAAAGAATCAACGAAAAAATTACCAATTCTAAGAACTATGACGATACCATGCCGTTTACGGTAATGAGTAAAAACGTTCTTTTAGATCAATACAAAGATCAGTACAGAAATGTATATGAAAAAGGAACTTTATTGGCGATGTGTCTTGATATTGAATTGAGAAAACTATCCAACGGTGAAATGGGTTACCGCGATATGATCAGAAAATTATCTCAGAGATTTGGTGAAAACAAACCTTTCAAAGATGATAAATTAATTGACGAGTTGGTAACCGTTACGGGCTATCCTCAAATAAAGGATTTTTACAATAAATATATTGCGGGAAGCCAACCAACGCCTTACGCAGAATATCTGAGTCAGGTAGGCGTAGAAATCAGTAAGCAAGAAACGCCACCTATTTTCTGGTTAATTAAAGACCCTAACCAAACAGGTTACAACGAGAAAAACAATACGTTTGTTTTTGATGAAAGCTCGGCGTTATCTCCTTTCGCAAAAAGCATCGGATTTAAAATTACAGATGAAGTGTTGGCATTAGACGGAAAAACCATCGATATTAAAAATGTACCCGCCTTTATCAACTATTCTAAAACCATTAAAGACGGACAAAACGTTATCGTAACTGTTTTGAGAAAAAATGGCGATAAAATGGATAAAATAGACCTTAAAGGAAAAGCTATTCTTGATAAGCTAACGATGGAAACGCTTCAATATAAAGCCAACCCAACACCGGCAGAAAAGAAATTGCAAGATCAGTGGTTAACTGGGAAGAAATAATTAAAAGTTATAGTAAATAATGAAGCGGGGAAATTTTCCTCGCTTTTTTTTGTTTTTAAACACGAATAACACAAATATTTTTTCACAAATGGCACTAACAAAAATTTGTGGTTTTATAGTGGTCAAATTTGTGCTATTCGTGTTTAAAAAAAAGTATATTCTTATCCTTTTTTAATAGTTATTCTAAAAGTAGTTCCTTTTCCAACTTCGGTCTGGGAAATTTTAATATCTCCATTATGATATTCCTGAACAACTCTTTTCGCCAAAGACAAACCTAATCCCCAACCTCTTTTCTTAGTAGAATAGCCCGGTTTAAAAGCATTTCTGGCTTGCTGTTTGGTCATTCCGCTTCCGGTATCTTTTACTTCAATGAGAATATTTTTATTTCTTTCGAAGACAAACATTTGCAACGTTCCTTCTCCTCTCATTGCATCAACCGCATTTTTAACTAAGTTTTCAATCACCCAACTCATCAGAATTTTATTATGGGGAACCAGAATATCGTATTTCGGAAGGTGTAAACTAAAATCAATTTTTCTTGAAATTCTTGTCTTTAAATAATCGAAATTCTCATCAATGGTTTTATTAAAATTCATATCATTGAGCTCAGGAACAGAACCGATCTTTGAAAACCGTTCGGAAATCGTTCGCAACCTTTCAATGTCTTTTTCGATTTCATGCACCCCTTCAGAATCCGGATTATCTAATTTCATGATTTCCATCCAGCCAATCATTGAGGATAACGGAGTTCCGATCTGGTGCGCCGTTTCTTTTGCTAAACCAGCCCAAAGATACCCTTCATCTGTCTTTTTAATGGTTCTTAACAGCCAGAATGAAAACAGCAGATAGAAAAATATAAACAACCCTAAAAAATAGGGATAATAACGTAAATTATTAAGCAGTTCTGAATTATCATAGAAAACAAGTTGTTTATCTCCATTGGCTACCTCAATTTCAAATGGAGCATAATTATTCTCCATTTTAGTAATTAGCTTTCTCATTTCTTCTGGATTACCCAATATCTCTTGCGAAATGTTTCGAGAGCTTCCATCAAATATAAAAGGCTTTTTATTTTCATCCGTTAAAATAGATGGAATTTGATCATTTTCAGTAAGAATAGCAAACAATAGTTCTTGAGTCTCAGAACTTTTTTGCTGATTATCTTGTAAAATTTTTATCGCTGTAGCAAAAACCTTTATTCTTTCAGCCTCTTTTTCTCTCAAATTTTTAATAAGAATATTTGACGAAACAATCAAAGCAATTACCATTATAGTAAGTAATGTAAACACAAACCAATTGTTCAACCTTGAAAAGAATGGACGATTTTTCATTAATTTTATTTTAAAACATTCAGAATTTTCTGCAACTCTGTACTTCCGCTCCCCTGATAATTATTGATAATAATAGAGAACACATATTTTTTACCATCTTTTCCTGTATGATAGCCTGCATAGGATTTTGTATCTCTCATGGTTCCGCTTTTCATTTTCATTCCGTTATCCTGTATAGGAAAACCATCATAATAAGATTCGAACCACGGCTGTTTTTTAGCATATAACAATGCCTGCACTTCTGCTTTTGCTGAAACATAATTCTGTGGTGAAAGTCCGCTTCCATCAGCAAAATTGATCATATTCGGATTGATTCCCTTTGATTTCCAGAATTCTTTAAGAAAAGCGACTCCGCTTTTAAAACTAGGATTTCCTTTCTTCTCTTTTCCTAGCGTTTTAATGAATGTTTCACCATACATATTGATGCTCTTTCTTAAAAACCAATATACGATTTTATCCAACGTTGGAGATTCATATGTAAGAATGACATTCGTTTTTGGGGCTTCTAAAGACGGTTTCCCTTCCAATTCGAGTTGGGAATTGGTAACTACTTTTCCTGAAAACTCAATTCCGGATTCCTTTAACCAATCCTTTACTTCAATACCTAACTGCAATGGCGGATTGGGGGTAGATCCTGAAACAGTAACCGTTTTTCCTGCAGGCAACGTTCCATTGATCAAAGCAACATGAGAGCGAGGCGCCGTAAAGATTAAACTTTGGTCTGAACTTCCGCCAGTTTTTAAATCATTCAACCATTTTACGCCTTCCAACGGATAAGAAAAGTTTTTAAAATCGGCTCCATTGATATTAATATCAAACTGATTTTCTTTCCAATTGATCCCCCAAACTCCGGCTCCATAATAATTTCCCATATCATCCCAAGGCCATCCTCCGGGAACTGTTTGATGGTCAAAATAAGAATCATCAATAATTAAATCACCGGAGATTTTTGTAATTCCCGATTTTTTAATAGCATCAATAAGTTTCTTTTTAAAATTTTCCGGTTTATAAGAGTCATAACGCCAGCTTCCCAGCGTAGGATCACCATTGGATGTAATGAAAAGATTTCCATTCAAATTTCCTCCCGAAAGCGTTCCGGAATAGCTTGAAGTAGTTTTATACGTATAATTTTTGCCTAAAGTTTCCAACGCCGCTCCGGCAGTGAATATTTTCTGCGTAGACGCTGTTGAAAGGCCTTTATTCCCTTGATATTCATAAATAAAATTTCCGCTTTCATCAGACACATAAAAAGATAAATTAGTTGCAACAGCACCTGAGGAATCCATTAAGTCTTTGGTTACTTTATCTAATTTTTGGGCTATATTTTGAGCGAAAATGAGCTGACTTGAAATCGCAAGGACCGCAAATGTTTTTTTCATTGCATTTTGTTTTTATTCTCTTGTAATGCTAAGACATCACATTCAAATGCTTCGACTTCGCTCAGCATGACATTTCTAATACTAAATGACATTTTGTAGCTTTATCGTGCTGAGCGAAGTCGAAGCATTCAATATTATTTAACTATTTGTTCAAATATAATAAAGATTACAATTTAATTCAGATTTATATAAAATTAAACTAATTTATAAAACCGGATAATTTTTCTTCTATTTTCCAATTTCCATTTTCATTTTTTACTATAACTCTTTCTCCTCCTCCACAAAGGCCACCACAATAATGACCATAACTAACAATAGCTCTTTTCTTATTTATCGAAAATAGAGGTTTACTAACAAACATAAATGAAACTTTTCCATGTAATTTATTAAATTCAGTCCAAAAAGATTGGTTATTTTTTTTATAACTCAATAACTTTTCTTTATGAATTATTCTCATATTAATAATATACTTTGGATTAAGCAAAAAATTTTCCGATTCTTCATATTGTTGCTTCATGGAAATTACATCATTCTTAGTAAAAAACTTTTTTAGTATTTTAATATCTAAATAATTATAATCCCTCTCGTTATTTTTATAATTTGGATCTTCAGTAATAATCTTTATGGTTTCTACTTTATCAATTTTTGTTTTAATTGCATAATCTATTACTCCGTATATATCAATATCCGAAATATTGGAGTTTTGAGCCTTAATATATACAGATCCTAATAATAAGTAAACTACCAAACTGTTTATGATAGTCTGGCTTTGCTTATTATAATAAACTTCCAGCTTCAATTTCATAAGGTACTTTTCCTTTTTCAAAAATTCTTGTTAATTCACTTCCTTCAACAGTAATTGTATCCCCAATTCTTCTGATCCAGTTTCCTTCACGAAGTCCAACCACTTTAAGGTCATTTTGCGTTAAGAATTCCATAATTCGGGTTTCTCTTGTTTCTCCATTATGTTTCAAATCCGGATTTGGATCTAAATAATGTGGATTCAGGTTAAAAGGAACCAAGCCCATACAGTCAAAACTTGGCGGATAAACGATTGGCATATCGTTCGTGGTTTTCATATTTTGTCCCCCAATATTACTTCCTGCGCTACAGCCTAAATAAGCTTTTCCGTTTTCTACATTTGATTTTAAAACTGACATCAAACCTTCTTCATGTAACGTTTTAACCAATAAAAATGTATTTCCACCGCCTGTAAAATAACCTTTGGCGCTATTTAATGCTTCCATTGTATCTTCAAATTCATGAAGACCTTTTACCTTGATATTAATTGTTTCGAAGAACGAACGTGCTTTTGCGGTGTAGTCCTCATGGGAAATTCCACCGGGTCTTGCATAAGGAATGAAAATAATTTCATCAATTCCTTTATATAATTGTATTAATTCTTCTCTTAAATATTCTAAATATTCTCCACCAAAAATTGTGGAAGTTGAGGCTAATATGATATTCATACCGGGAAATTATATTGATTATTAAAAAAACAGTTGAGTTACAAAGATAAACTCAAACGCGTAGGAATCAAAAATTAAGCTAAAAAAAATCGTTTATCCGTTAATATTTTCTAAAAAAACTTAAAGCTTCTAAAATTTGAGACTTTCTGGAATTATTATTGAATTTTAGATTCTAGAAATTTTAAAAATGTACGATTATGAAAATGACTAAAATTAATATCAAAAATCTATTTTTAGGTTTATTCCTTGTAGGAAGTGCTGGTTTTGCGAATGCACAAACCACTCAGACAGATACTGCCAATAGTACAACAACTACGGCTGCTACAACTCAATCTGGTAATGCTACGATTGATGGCCTTAAAAAACAAATTGAAGCTAATCCTAAAGATACAGAATCACTAGCCAAATTGGCGGGCGCTTATCAAGACGCTTCGGATTGGACCAATGCAGTAGCTACATGGAAAAAGATATCTGCTTTGTTACCCGATTGGGCTCCATCTTATTACAGTCAGGCATACGCTTATCAGGCAGGTAAAGATGATGCCAATGCAAAACTTTCTTATGAAAAATACATTGCTACGGTAAAACCGGAAGAAGTAGAACAAAATAAGAAAAATTTGGCTTACGCTTATTTCTATATCGCCTTTTCAGAACAACAGTCTGATCCTGCAAAAGCAAAAGAACATATTGCTAAATCAATACAATATGATCCTACCAATCAAGATGCTTTAAAATTAAGTAAAACTTTAAATTCATAAAGAAATTAAAATCCGGGAAATTTTCTCGGATTTTTTTATTGATTTCAATTAATCCTTTTTCCAAAAAAATCTACTTCGCCTTGCAGATGCCTGATGATCTTTTCAATATTCCTTTGAATGCTCGCTTCTGTTTTTAAATTATTGATATAACGAATCAATTCCAGTTTTCTTGAAGGAATAAGGTTTTCAAAATTTTGTACCGTGACAGGATTTTCCCTGATTGCTTTATCTAATTGAGGGTGAATGGAAATTGTTCTGTCTGCATCATCAAATTCAACAACAACTTCACACAACCACTTTTCACCTGATCACTAGGTAACTGCATCATTCAACAACAACTTCAATAATTTCATCTATTCTTCTGGGAGAATCTTTTAACATGGTTAGGTTGATGTATAACCTCCATTCTCCTAAATATCTCATTAGATTTTGTTTAAATTCTTTACCATTTACTGTTCCTTTCACAGGAATTGGACTTTTGTTTCTTCCCGAAGTTTCAAAAATTTCATTTAAAATTTCCTCAGGAATAAAAACAAAGGGATTGATACCAATGATGTTGAGTTGTGCTGTGAAATGGTTTTTCATTGAAGTAAAGTTATAAAATTGTTTTTATTTGGGATACTGAGCGAAATCGAAGCATCTCAATACACTCATAACTTCTAACCAAGATTAAAAGTTTCCCACTCAAAAAGTAATGTTTATCTTTGTATAAATAAATCTTTAAACAAATGAAATTTTTTATTGACACTGCCAATTTAGAGCAAATAAAAGAAGCAAAAGATCTTGGAATTTTAGATGGTGTAACAACCAACCCATCTTTAATGGCTAAAGAAGGAATTCAGGGAGCTGAGGCTATTAAAAATCATTATAAAGCAATTTGTGATATCGTAGACGGAGATATTTCTGCAGAAGTACTTTCTACCACTTACGAAGAAATGATCAAAGAAGGTGATGAGTTGGCTGCAATCCACCCGAATATCGTTGTGAAAATCCCAATGATTAAGGATGGTATCAAAGCATTAAAATATTTTTCAGATAAAGGAGTTAAAACGAACTGTACACTTATTTTCTCTGCAGGACAAGCTCTTTTAGCAGCAAAAGCTGGTGCAACTTACGTTTCTCCTTTCTTAGGAAGACTTGATGATATTTCTACAGACGGATTAAACCTAATCAAGGAAATCAGATTAATTTTTGATAACTATATGTATGACACTGAAATTTTAGCAGCATCTATCCGTCACCAAATGCACATTATTGACTGTGCTAAAATTGGTGCTGATGTTATTACTTCTCCACTTCCTCCAATCTTGAGTTTGTTGAGACACCCATTAACAGACAGCGGATTGGCTCAATTTATTGCAGATTCAGCGAAATTAGCTTAACATTACGCTCACTATAAAGCATAAAAAACCCGAAACTGAGTTTCGGGTTTTTGTTTTATTTCAATAAATCTAATTCTAACAAATTATTATTTTTCGCATTTTCTTCTTTCCCTTCTTTCTCTCGCATTTTCATCATCATTTCAGGCTCGATCGGTTTTCCGTTTTCGCCCATCATTATAACCTTTGTCCCTGAAGCAAGCATCTGACGTAGACCCTTTGTAGGATTGTTTCTGCTTTCTATAAACTGCTTTTTATACGTTTCCATATTGACAGGAATTACTTTAGTAAATGATTTTTTTTCACTCTCAGTGATCCAATCTTCATTTCGTTTTTTCACTTCTTTTAATACAAATGAATGAGAGTTCGTTTTATCTTCAATCTTCACAATTAAACCCGGTAGCCCATGAAACTTATACGGTCCATCCTGAATAGGAATATCTGTTACAAACCAAGCCGTCCATTTTCTTCCTCCAAAATCTAAAGTTGCTTTTTGAGCTGTAAACTCTCCTATTTTTTCTTTGTCCGGTAGAATTTTCCAGTTTTGAGGCCTGTCATCTGTCACTTTATATTTATCTATATCCAAACTATTAAAGAATAGGGTTTTATAATCCGGATAAGATTTCTCTACCACAAAAGGAATATATCCGAAGTTAATTCCTGAGAAATCATGAATACCTTTCTTAATTCTGTCTTCTCTCATAGAATCTGAGATGGCTACCTCACTACTGTAAAATTTAGATCCTTTTTTCGAAACATCGAGATACATTATCTCAGTTTTGACGTCTTTTTTGGCTGTAGAATCTGCAACGAGCCGATATTCATACGCAAAACGCTGACTTTGTGCATCAATAATAAGTACTGACAATAGAAATAATACTAAAAATATTTTTTTCATAACTTAATTTTAGAATTGTGTTTAGTTTTCGTCAATAGCTTTAACAACTTTGCACGGATTTCCTACTGCCACAACATTATCAGGAATATCTTTTGTGACAACACTTCCCGCTCCTATCACCGAATTATTTCCAATAGAAACTCCCGGTAAAACCACCACATTACCACCGAACCATACGTTATCTCCAACCGTGATGGGACGTGCATATTCAAGACCTGCATTTCTTTGTTTAACATCTAAAGGATGCCCTGCGGTATAAAAACTACAGTTGGGACCTATGAAAACATTGTCTCCAAACTTTACTGTGGCGCAATCTAAAATAACAAGATTGTGATTGGCATAAAAGTTTTCACCTACCTCAATATTATATCCGTAATCACACCAAAAATTGGGTTCTATACAGAGATTTTCTTTTGTCTTTTTAATGATTTGCTTAATCAATTCCTTTCTTTTAGGAAGGTCTGAGTTTTTGATTTGATTATATTCTAAACATAAATCTTTAATAAAAATCCGTTCATTGATTAACTCAGGGTCATAATTTGCATCGTACAATAATCCTTTTTCGCATTTTTCTTTCTCTGTCATAATTTGCTTTTTGGTATTTTTAACGCCTAAAGATAATAAAAGAAAAACAGGATGAAAAGTAGTTTCCGTCCTGTTTTTTAATTTTTAAAATTATTTTACAATAATACTTTACTGTAATAGATCAAGCTCGATAATGTTATTTTCCTTTTTTATATTATCTTTCATTTTCTTTTCCTGCTCTCTTAAGCTTTTTTCAGGATCAATAATTTTTCCCGAATTGTCTCTCATCTCAAGAATAAGTCCTTGAGCAAACATTTGTCTTTCACTTTTTATAGGATCATTACAGAAATCCTTAAAAGCTTTTTTATACTTCACTTCATTAAGCGTAATCAGTGGATTATAACGTGACTTATCTTTGGTACTTTTCCATTCATATCCGTCTGGAAGTTTTTTAATTCCTTTTAATTCAAACGAATGAGTATGCGCCGAGTCTTCAAGTTTTACAATCAATCCTGGTAACCCATGAAATTTATACGGCCCATCCTGAATAGGAAGTTCTGTTGTAAACCAAGCGATCCAATTTCTGCCCGCAAAATTACAAGTGGCTTTCTGTGCCATAAAATTTCCTATTTTTTCTTTTCCCGGGAGAATTTTCCAGTTTTGCGATCTGCTGTCTTGTATCATATACTCATCCGAACCCAAAGTGGTGAAGAAATTAACTGAATAATCAGGATACGCTTTTTCAATACTGTATCTTATTTTACCTTTAGATTGAAATCCTACAAGATTGACATCTGTATTTCCACCTTTTGTCTGCTTTTCAATAGATGCTCTCATTAAAGAGTCAGACTCGAAACGATTTTTACTATAAAACTTTGAACCTTTAGGAGAAATGTCAAGAAGCATCATCTCGGTTTCTAGCTTGTCTTTAGCAGTAGAATCAATTATATATTTATATTCATAGGTAAAGCGCTGATTTTGTGTATTTATAATCAGCCCTGACAATAGAAAGAATAACAATAGTATTTTCTTCATGCTTTAATTTGATTTTTAGTATTTTTAGCGTTTAAAGATAATAAAAACAGGATAAAAATTACTTTCTATCCTGTTCTTTACTATTAAAAATTATTTTACCTACTTCACCAAATCTGGTTCTATCGGATTGTTATTTTTAGCTAATGTTTCTTTCGTTCTCTTTTCCATTTCTCTAAATACCTGATTAGGATCTGAGATTTCTTTTCCGTCTGCCGTTCTCGTTTTAAAAACTATTTTTTGGTTAGAGTCTCCTCCGTTTTTCATCATCATTTCACGCATATTTTTGGTAGGATCATTTACATAGGCTTTCCATACCTTTCTAAACTGATCTTTTGTAACTTCAATATCCTTACCTCCCATTCCGAAAATAGTCATCCCTTGAGGCATTTGCGTCTCCTTATCGTTGGCGGGCGTCTGCACTGTTTTATTTCCAACCAACGTCATACTATGAGAACCGGTAACATCTTCAATTTTAACAATCAAGCCCGGTAAACCATAAAATTTATACGGTCCGTCCTGAAAAGGAATATCTGTCGTGAACCAAGCCGTCCATTCTCTTCCTCCGAAATTGGTGGTTGCTTTTTGGGTATTGTAAGCTCCAATTTTCTCTTTATCTGGAAGAATTTTCCATTCCGGCTTTTTATCTTCCTGAATTTTATATTGATCTGTAGAAATATTTCTAAACAAATAGGTTTTAAAATCTGGATACTGCTTAGTCACTTTATAAGAAACCTGTCCGGGTTTTTCTCTTCTATTAATACTGATATTTCCGGAACCTCCTTTCAGTTGCTTTTCAAGATCTGCTTTTGCTATAGAATCTCCTACAAATTTGTCCTGACTATAATAGTTTGATCCATCCTTAGTGATATCCAAAAGCATCATTTCTTTTTTTACATCTGCTTTATCATCAGAATTTGGAATGTACTTGTATTCATAGAAAAATCTATTGGTTTGTGCTGTTGCAAAAACACTTACAAGCAAAAAGAATAAAATATTTTTTTTCATATTTAATTGATTAAATAAAAAGCTTTGCTTACCAAAAGATCAGCAAAGCTAGGTGAACTTTATTTTTTTGTTTCGATTCTAATGTCTCCTGTTGTTTTACCGTTATCAACACGCTTATTGATATTAATATTTTCAATTTTACTAGGGCTTAAACCATCCATTTCCTGTTTTGTAACTTCTTTTCCGTCGATATAGAGCTTCATATCTGAATCTCCATCATACTTGAAGTTTTTCACTCCATTAATGGTAATATTTCCTTTTCCATCTTTTTTTATGAAATCCGCATTCATGTGTATATTAGAAAGATCTTTAGAAGCTGTTTTTAAAGAAGTATTATAGACATATACATTTTTTAAGTTGTCATTTCCAGCTATTTTTGCTACTTCTAGTCTTACTTTTTCCTCTATAATTTTTGCATTTACTCTTGCCTTCTCACCCTCTATTCTGGCTTTCTCACCTTCTCTCATTGCTTTTTCGCCTTCAATTCTTGCCTTTTCTCCATTTACTCGTGCTTTGTCACCTTCAATTCTTGCCCTTTCTCCTACTATTACTGAAATTTTTCCTATCTCTGATGAAAGCTCTCCTAATTCATCAACATTTTTTTCAAACTCTTTGGTTCCTGGTTTTAATTCATTTAAAGCTTTACTTTTTTCATTAATTTTTTTGCTTAGATCATCAAGCTTTTTCTGATGATCAGATTTTGCATACCCTTTAGTAGAAACAGGAATTTCTTTAATTTTCTCCTGTTTTACTGTATCTTTTTTAATCTGAGAAACAGCTTGCGCAATTTCTTTATTTGTTTCTTTAATCTCTTTATTTTTAGCGTTTACCATGTAGGCAAAAGCCACTAAAAATAAAACCGGCAATGCAAAAATTCTTCGCGCATACCCGAATTTGGTTTTAGGTTTTTGTAACATTTTGAGTCGTTTTTTTAGATTTGAACTTAGAAACGGACTGGTGGCAGGCAACTGTGTTCCGGAAAAGTGACTTGCTAAAAGCATCTGCGCAAATGCTTTGGTGTCCGATTGTTTTACGGCCTTTTTATCGGCCAGATATTCGTGAATTAAATTGATTTCTTTTTTAATGATATGAAAAAAAGGATTGAACCAGAAAATGGAAGTAATCACTTCAATAAAGATTTTATCAAATGAATGTTTCTGCTCAATATGCACCATCTCGTGCTGTAAAATTTGTTTCCCAATATCTGAATTCAATACAATTGTATTTTTCCAGAATAGGTTTTTAAAGTATGAAAACGGAGCTTCAGAAAGGTTGGTATGGTAAAAATTAATCCCATCAAAACTTTCTTTTTGAAATTGCTGTTTAAGCTGTTGGATCCTAAAGATCCCATAAATGAATCTTCCTAAAAAATAGAGAGAACCCAATCCCAAAGCTGAAAAAATAATTCTAAAATAAGTGTGGTCATTGTCTATATTTTTGGTTGTATTAAAATTCTGTATCTTATCTAATAGTCTGTATACATCATTATTTACCTCTATCGTAAAATCATTTACCCTGATTAAAGGCAATAATAAGGATATCAATATCGCAAACAGTAAATAAAATCTGTTGTAATGATGAAACGTCTTATCTTTTAAAGACAACTGATAGTACAAAAACATTACACCAGAAGATAAAATTACTTTTCCAAAGTATAGAACGAATGTTTCCATGACTAGTCTTTCTTTTTGAGTTCGCTTAATAACATTTCAAGATCTTCCACCGTCATCTCATTCTTTTCTACAAGAAAGGAAACGGCACTTTTATAAGAACCTTTGAAATAATTTTTCACAAGACTCTTCATTGTTTTTCCAGAATACTGCTCTTTCGTAATCAGTGGAAAATACTCATGCTGTCTTCCGTACACATTATAGTCTACGAATTCTTTGTCTTTCAATACTTTTAAAATCGTAGAAACGGTATTGGTATGCGGTTTAGGCTCTGGAAATAAATCTAAAACGTCTTTTAGAAATCCTTTTTCAAGTTTCCATAAATACTGCATCACTTGTTCTTCTGCTTTTGTTAAAGTCTGAATTTTCATATCCTGTTTCATTTATCATTAAATATGATATAAAATTGTATTAAAATCTCATATCACTAAGAAATTAGTTATACAAATGTAGAAATAAATCTGAAGCTAACAACTATTTTTTTAGTGATAAAAATATAAAAAGTATAAATAACTGAAAATCAAATGAATAAATTTCATTACAATATGTTAAATTTTTAATTGATCGAAATTATTACCTCATTAATTAGCAGTAAAATGTGACATTAGAATACAAATTCTTAAAACTTGTTAAAATTTATTAAATAAAATTAAAATCTACTTGTTTAAAGTGATAAAATATATTTATTTTAGTGCTTTAAAAATTTCTCATGAAAAGATATAATTTATTAATTGTACTATTACTACTTATTTTTAATGTAACGACTGCTCAAAAGAAAAACTCTCCTGCTGCAGATTTTGGGACTTTAAAAGAGACTAAATCCAAAATTGAAAGTACAGTGCCTATTGTTATAGGACATTTACAAACCATTGCAACTAAAGAAGGGGACAATAATATCCTTACCAACGGAAAAATTGCTTTAGGAAAAGAATATAAAAAAGTTGAGGATGAATGGCGTCTGTATAGAGGAAACATGTCTAGCTGTATTCTAAACAATTCTTCAAAAAAATCTAAAAAATGCATGGAGTATCACAATAGAATGTTCAGAGATACTATGATTAACTATAAAAATTATATCACTTACCTTACTAAAAAGAATGGATATCTTGGGGTAGAAGGTGATACTAAGATAGATTTCAAACCTGCTGAAATGGCTACTAAACTAAGCGATGCCTATTTTAACGCAAGCGACGCTGCAGCAAGAATGAAAGGCAATCAAAAGAAAGAGTTTTTAGATCAAACAAATTCTGAAGACTACAAACTAAGACCTTACGCTGAAATAGCACAATAATATAGAATCCCGCTTTAAAAGCGGGATTTTTTTTGCATCCTATCTAAAGAACTATTAGACTCCGATCATTTTCAAATCCTAATTTCTATTTTTTCTCTTTGCAAGTATTCACTACTTAATTGGGAAAAAATCACCAATCTCCTTGTTTTTAAGGAGCTTTCAAAATTCCCTTACATTATCATTCTGATTTTAAAATAATTACACAAATTACTATCATTATTTCTTTGATAAAATTTCTTTATGAAATTACTTAGTATTAAAATATTTCAATAATTGATTTCAAGCTTCAATCTTTTTTATTAAGTTTCATATCCCAGAACTCTTTTTTGGAAAAAAAATAAAAATAAAACACAGAAAAATTGTGAAAAAAGTCAAAAAAAGTTCAAATTTCATCTTGTAGTTAAATATTTCCCTCTTCTCAATACCTTATTAAAACGATGTTTTTTTATTATCGTAATATAAATATCACCATATGATGAAATAAAATATACATCGTATGGTAAAACTAAATATATTAGTAATCAGAATAAACTAAAAACCATCAAATCATGAGTAATGAAAATTTTAACACGCTTGAGCTGCTCAAAAATCAGTTTAGGTACCCTTTTCCAACATTAAAAAATCCTCATGCGGAGCTATTACAGGAAATAACAGAAAATCAATGGATTGACGGAGATTACCTATGGCTTTATGAACAAAATCCTGATCTCCGTAAGAAGTATAAAAAAACTAAAACAGCACATATTGCTGCCCAATGGTTTCCTACCGCACCACCTGAACGCTTCAAGCCTATTTGCAGACTTATGCTCTGGACCCTTTATAATGATGACCTTTATGAAGAAAGTGAACCCTGTGACATAGGCTATGTTCACGCTCAATCTATTGCAATATTAAATGGTGAGATAAATGCTGTAGACTCTGGAATACCTCTAGGAAATATGCTGGCTTCATTAAGACAGGAACTGCTGGAGTTTATACCACAGGAATCAGTATCTCGTTTTACGCGAATGATCAGTAAGTATTTTAACGGTTTGGAAACCGAATTGAATTATAAGAAAAACAAAACTTTTCCCAGTATTGCAGAATGTATAGCTTTACGTGAAAACTCCATATGCCTCTATCCTTTCTTACAGCTTACAGAGCTAGAAACAGGGATTGTTCTCCCAAAGGAAATACATGATCATCCCGTGATCCTCCGTCTGCAGACTTTGGCTTGCCACTTGGTTACTTTTTTTAATGAAGTACAATCGGTTATAAAAGATGAGGCAACAGACAGTATTTATTATAATATTGTAAAAGTGATTCAACACGAACACAATATCTCTCTAAAAGACGCATGTCTAGAAGACCTACGTCTGCATAATGAAGATCTTAAAGAATTTCTAGCACTACAATCTTCTCTTCCTGATTTTGGAATTTGGCAAGACGCTGTCGTGAACTGGGTGCATTACATGAGTATGGTTTTAAGTGGTTGGAAGAACATCTCCACAAAGCTAGGACGTTACAATGCTATGGAATTTCCACAGGCTGACGAACTAAAAGCAAAGCTAAATAAAATATAATTCCTAATTACAAAATAAAAATTAAACCTATGAAAGATGAACTAATAGTCCCTAGATGTAATTATCCCTGGCCAACAATTACCAGCCCCATTGCCAATGCTTTTGATGATGAAGAGAAAGTTTGGTTTGATAATGATTATACTTTTATTTCTGAAGAAGGAATCAAAAGATGTAAAAAACAATTACAATCTCGGGTCGCAACTTATATGAATCCAACATGTGATGATATTGATTTAATGCGCCCTTGTGCTCGTCTTATGATTTACATCACAGTTTTTGACGATTATTTTGGATTAACACCTCGAAAAGAACTCAAAATTATGGCTGATCGGGTATATGAAGTGATGCTAGGTGAGGAACCGAGACCAGACGAAATAGGAATTTTACGACAAATGGCACAAGCAAGAAAAGAATGGATAGCAAATGGAATGCCTCAATTTTTTATAGAGCGGATTTCTAAAAATTTCTATGAATTTATAATGTATGGTATGGCCGAGGAAATCCCTTTCAAACAAGCAGAAATAAGAACCTATCCTTTACTCGCTCATTATTTAAATTTTCGTCAGTATTCTATAGGAATGGGACCTTTTGGAGACTTAATAGAACCTGCTACTAATTTTGCATTGCCTGTTCATATTTATAATCATCCTATTATTCAACGTTGTAAAACATTACTTAGTATGCTTATTGTCATACAAAATGATTTCGCTTCTCTGAAAAAAGAACTCGAAATAGAAACTGAAAGTCTGAATATTATTTTCATTCTAAGTCATCAATATAAACTTTCATATCAGGAAGCATGTACTGAAGCAATGAGAATTCATGATGAATATGCTAAAGAATTAAATGACTTGCATACATCATTGCCAGATTTCGGTCAATATCAAAAGGAAGCCGATAATTATGTCTATCATATTAAATTACAAGTGAGCGGTTGTGAAAACTGGTATCATAACTCAGGAACAAAACGTTATGAAACCCAAGGGTTTATTATACCACAATATGGCAGTGAAGGAGAAGATATTGTTATCCCTCACAGTATCTTTGTACAAAAATAGTGGATAATTATACTAGATGTCTTGGCATCATCAAGGATCAGTTCCAAAACTTGGGGAGAAAATAAAAAATGATATTTTTGTAGTATGTTAAATGATGCCGAACTGCTTAAATTATTTTTACCTGAACTCTTGATTGAATATTTTGAGATTGTAAAATTTGAAGAGGAAAACAAAATTCTACATATTTACTTTGAAGAAAAAAATACAGTTCCAAAAGAATTTTCTTCGCTCATATTACAGTCAAAAGGTTTTGTTCCTGAAATTATGGTAGATGATTTTCCTCTCCGCGGAAAAACAGTGAAGCTCCACATCAGACGTAGAAGGTGGACTGATACTAAAACAGGAAACATCATTCAAAGAGATTGGAATCTTATTGCCAAAGGAACCCGCATGACACAAGATTTTGCAGAGTTCTTAAAAAAAATCAGCAGATACTAAAGCGCTTCCCTGTAAAACCATTGGTGAGATGTACGGCGTAGATGGTAGAAAATTCCAAAGACAGTACAAACAAAGCATCAGTAATTTTAAAGATTGGGAACAAAAATCGCATGCAGAAGATTGGATTCTCTACCCTGAAAACCTCTCCGAGCAGCTTTCCTTGGACGAAGTTGCCCTTTCTGATGGAGAACTGTACAGTGTTCTCACTTCCAAAAAAGCAAAAGGCAAAAAAGGTTCTCTTGTAGCTGTAATCAAAGGTACAAAAAGCAATATCATAGCTGAATATATTTTAAAAATCAGCAGAAGGTCGAGAATGAGAGTGAAAGAAATAACACTCGATATGGCTGGTTCTATGAAACTCATCGCCAAAAGATGTTTCCCCAAAGCAATACAGGTTATCGACCGTTTCCATGTTCAGAAATTAGCCATAGAAGCGTTGCAGGACATCAGGGTAAGCCATCGTTGGGAAGCTATTGAACAAGAAAATAATCTTTTGTTGGAAGCAAAGCAAAAGAAAGAAAATCTCCAAATTGAAATTTTCCTAAACGGTGACACTCGAAAGCAACTTTTGGCAAGAAGTAGATATTTACTTTATAAAACCAGAGAAAAGTGGACTCCATCACAAAAACAGAGGGCGAAAATCTTGTTCTCAGAGTATCCAGATTTAGAAAAAGCGTACAATTTATCAGATGGGCTCAGGAAAATCTATAATCAAAACATTGAAAAACCAGTAGCCATGTTAAAGTTAGCCCATTGGTTTAAAGATGTGGAAGAATCCGGATTTAAATCCTTCAATACCTTAACTAGGACAATTATATTAAACTATGATGGTATTCTCAATTATTTTAATGCTCGTAGCACGAATGCTGCAGCTGAGTCTTTCAATGCCAAAATAAAAAACTTCAGATTACAACTTAGAGGTGTGCGAGATAAATCGTTTTTCCTATTTAGATTATCTAAACTTTTTGCCTAGTCCCCAACTTTTGGTATTGATCCTTGATCCATCATCAATAAGTAAAACAATCTAGAAGTAAATGATTGCAAAATTTATATTCAACACATAAAAAATACATTCCAAAAAAAAAGAGAACCACCATGTGATTCTCTTTTAACATTAGTAGCGGGAACAGGACTCGAACCTATGACCTTCGGGTTATGAGCCCGACGAGCTACCTACTGCTCCATCCCGCGGTGTATCTTTAGAGTGTTTACCGAAAACACTTATAACTTAGTAGCGGGAACAGGACTCGAACCTATGACCTTCGGGTTATGAGCCCGACGAGCTACCTACTGCTCCATCCCGCGGTGTATCTTTAGAGTGCTTACCGAAAGCACTTAAACTTAGTAGCGGGAACAGGACTCGAACCTATGACCTTCGGGTTATGAGCCCGACGAGCTACCTACTGCTCCATCCCGCGGTGTATCTTTAGAGTGTTTACCGAAAACACTTAAACTTAGTAGCGGGAACCGGACTCGAACCGATGACCTTCGGGTTATGAGCCCGACGAGCTACCTACTGCTCCATCCCGCGGTGTATCTTTAGAGTGCTTACCGAAAACACTTAACTTAGTAGCGGGAACAGGACTCGAACCTATGACCTTCGGGTTATGAGCCCGACGAGCTACCTACTGCTCCATCCCGCGGTGTATCTTTAGAGTGTTTACCGAAAACACTTAAACTTAGTAGCGGGAACAGGACTCGAACCTATGACCTTCGGGTTATGAGCCCGACGAGCTACCTACTGCTCCATCCCGCGTTATTGGATTGCAAATGTACAACAATAATTTCAAAATCCTAATTTTTCTTTTAAATAAAGGAGTTTTATGAAAACTATTTTAATATTTGTATCTTTGTACTATGGCAAAAATATTGAAAATTTACCCAGACAACCCTCAGGAAAATCTTATAAATGAGGTTATTAAAACTTTGAATAATGGTGGATTAATTATTTATCCGTCTGATACAATTTATGCCTTAGGTTGTAATATTTTTGACATAAAAGCCATGGAAAAACTGGCTCAGCTGAAAAAAATGAAACTTGAAAAGGCTCAATTCTCTATTATTTGTAACGACCTAAGCCATCTTTCAGATTTTACAAGACCTATTGATACTTCTATTTTCAGGTTTTTAAAAAGTCACCTTCCAGGTCCTTTCACCTTTATTTTGGATGCAAACAAAAATGTTCCGTTAGCTTATAAAGGTCATAAAACAATTGGTATTCGTGTTCCCGATCATCCGATTCCGCAGCTTATTGTAGAAAAATTAGGACATCCGATTGCTTCAACCTCTATTAGAGATGATGATGAAGTATTGGAATATTCTACAGATCCAGAATTAATTGCTGAAAAATATGATCATTTGGTGGATATTGTTATTGATTCAGGCTATGGAGACAATGTAGCTTCTACCATCGTAGACTTGACTTCCGGAGAACCTGAATTAATCAGACAAGGAAAAGGAATTATTTAATTACACCTCCTCGGTCATTATCTATGAGTCTTAACGGAAAATATTCTTTAGGAATTCTACTCACTTTTGCACTACTTGCTTTAGTGATGCTATATGTATTCCCTTTTCTCACCTTGATAACCGGCACAAAAACCATGACAGCGGGTCTGTTTTTGAATAGCCGAATTGTCATTTGGGCCGTTTTATTGATAATCTTCCTTTACAGTAAGTTCATCGAAAAAAGTTCTCTTACCATTTGGAACGATAAAAAGTATCCGGTCTCATTTTATATTGGCGCAGTGGTGTGCCTTTATTTTATTTGCGCGATTGGTGGAGCGCTTTTAAACGGATTAATCTCAGTGATTACTCATGAAAAAATGAGTGATAAGCTTATTCAGCTGCAATCTATTTTTAAAAACAATTATTTTTTAATTATTTTCACCTGCTTAACGGCAGGCGTTGTAGAAGAGTATCTCATGAGAGGTTATATTCAGCCAAGAATTGAAAAAATATACAACAGTCCGTTTTTAGGAATCACCATTTCTGCCATTTTATTTGGAATTCTCCACAGCACATACGGAACCATAGGCCAGGTTGTAGGACCTTTCTTTATCGGAATCGTTTTCGCTGTATTTTATAAATTATATTCGAATATTAAAATCATTATCATGTGCCATTTTCTATTTGATTTTGTGTCTTTAATGATCATGAATTTTATTGATATTAAACATTTATCCGCTTTTTAAACAGTATGAAAATAATAACATCTCCTGCGAAATTAATGAACGTAGAAAACTCAACAGACCTTTTGAGAACTACAACCCCTAAATTCATTGAAGAAGCAGCACTTTTACAATCTCATTTAAAACTTAAATCTCCAAAATATCTTTCCGAGCTCATGGAAATATCGCCAAAACTGGCCGATGAAAACTGGGAAAGAAACCAAAAATGGAACGCAAAACCTACTGCAAAAGAATCTGCACCCGCCATGTTTGCCTTTACAGGTGAAGTATACAGAGGATTGGATGCTAAAACATTGGATAAAAATGCAGTAGACTATTTGCAAAAAAACTACAGAATACTTTCCGGATTGTATGGTTTATTGAAGCCATCTGACAAAGTAATGCTTTACAGACTAGAAATGGGCCGTAATTTCGAATTTGATCATTATAAAAATCTGTATGAATTCTGGAAAGAAAAAGTGACAGAACAATTGAATTCTGAAATGAAAAAGGATGAAGTTCTTCTCCATTTATGCAGTAATGAATATGGAAAAGTAATCGACAGGAAAAAACTGAATCACCCCGTAATCGATTTTGATTTTTATGAATTAAGAGAAGGAAAACTGAAAACAATTGTTGTGTACACAAAACATGCAAGAGGTTTGGTGGTAAGATTTTGCGCAGAAACCAATGCACAAACGTTGAATGATGTAAAAGCTTTCAATTATGAAGGGTACATGATTAACGAAGAAAAATCTACTGACACTAAACTGGTTTTCACAAGGTAATGATAATTCTAGAATATAAACAACACTTTCAAAATGAACTTTCCGAACTGTATACAGAATCGGAAAGCACTTTTTTATACTCCATTTTTATAGAGCATTTTTTAGGTCTGGATGCTTTTAATCAAAGAAGATTATCTGATCAGGAATTATTGATTGATGATGAAAATAAACTTCAAAAAGTTATTTCAGAGTTAAAAACCAATAAACCTTATCAACATATTCTAGGGGAAACCGAATTTTACGGAATGAAGTTTTTCGTAGATAAAAATGTATTGATTCCTCGTCCTGAAACGGAAGAATTATTGGAGATTGCTATTAAAAAAATTCACAATTCACAGTTTACGATTCAGAAGCTGAGAATCCTTGACATCGGAACCGGAAGCGGCGTCATTCCTTTGGTTTTAAAAAAACATTTTCCTGAAGCTGAAGTTTCCTCGATTGATTTTTCAGAAAAAGCATTGGAAGTCGCTAAAAGGAATGCCGCTTTTCATCAATTGAAAATCAATTTCATTCATGGTGATTATCTTAACTCTGAATTAACTGATTATTATGATATTATCATTTCAAATCCGCCCTATATCGGAATGGAGGAAGAGATTGAAATTGAAGATTCTGTAAAAGGATTTGAGCCTACCATGGCACTCTTCTCTCCTACTTCTGATGCGTTAATCTTTTATAGAAAAATAGCAGAAGACTCTAAGAAACATTTGAAGGAAAATGGACTTTTATTTTTAGAGATCAATCAAAAATTAGGACCCGAAACATTGAACCTTTATCAAGATTCATTTTCAGAAGTTGAGCTTATTAAAGATTTATCTGAGAATGACCGATTTGTTATTGGCGTAAAGTAATATCTATGAAAATCACAACTCACGAAATCAACCAAACCAGAATAGCAGAAGTAATTTCTGATGAAATTATCATACAAAACGCTCAAGATGGTCTAGAACTTCTGGGAAATATCTATTATCAGGATTTTGATAAAATTGTGATTTACAAAAAAAATATCACCCCTGAATTCTTTGATCTTAAAACAAGAATTGCGGGTGATATTCTTCAAAAATTTTCAAATTATCGTGTCCGTTTGGCTATTGTTGGAGATTTTAGCCAATATAAAAGCAACAGTATTAAAGATTTTATCTTCGAAAGTAATACAACTCGACACATCAATTTTATATCAACCTTAGCGGAAGCTTTAGAAAGGCTTTCAAGATAAAATAAAGAGAGTTTATTGTTTTAATTTAAATGAAAAACCTCTTTTAAAGGAATGCTTATCGGGGAATGATCCGGATTGGTTTCCATAATATCTGCCATAAAACTCCACCACTTTTTTATAATTTCAGCAGTTCCTAAATCCTGAGAACCCGAACCTTCTGAAACCGTTTGGTGAGCAAACAGGATATTAGTATCTTCATCCCAATAGATGGTATAATCTGATATGCCAGCGTTTTTTAATAACGCTTGTAGTTCGGGCCAAAGCTCATTGTGTCTTTTTTCATATTCTTTTTCACAGCCTGGCTTTAGAAACATTTTGAAGGATACTCTTTTTTTCATTATTTATTCTTTTAAACAAAAGTAGTTTCATTATTCTATAGAAATCAATTTTACAATCATTCTTTCTCAGGAACCCATTGTTCTTTCGTCTTTAATGTTAATAAATAATAAGCTCCGCCCCCAAGCAACATCGTAATCACTGCAGTAGATAAAGAAGGAATATAAACCTCTGTAATAATACCCGAAACAGCCCCTATTGCCCATGCTACAAATGCTTTTGAATTATACAAAGAACTGGCTGATGCAATACTCGCTCCCTTGCGAACAATAAACTGATCTACAATAATGATAGCGCCTATGGAGGGAATGATAACCCCCAACATAATTAACCATTTATCAAAATAAGCCCAAATGCCCGAAATGGCTATTATCGTGCCTATAATCCCTAAAACAGTCGCTGTAGATCTCATTTTTCCACCCAAAATGGCAGCCCATCCCACCGCTCCATTATACAGACAATGGGCGCAAACACTTCCTAAGTTGATCACCAAAACAATCAGTGCAAATACAGACCATGCTGCACTTCCTTTATTGGTTAAAAATAAAAATACATCAGGATTTTTCATTGCGGCTCCCGCAAGTACAGCTCCGAATATCAGCGCCACAGAATTGGCAAATGGAAAAGCAGAAAAAGTAGCAAATACCGACTCTTTGCTGTTTTTGGACCATCGGTTGAAATCACTTGTCAGTGTTCCGGAATCGAGAAACGTCCCCACTACAATCGTAAGACCTGTTCCAAAAGAAAATGCATTATTTCCTTCTGAAGAACTAATAACCTCCCACCCTACTTTAGCAATCACTTCGTAAGAAACCCAAGTGCCTACTAAAAAAAATAAAGGAGCCGAGATAATACCAATATAAGTGAGTGCTTTTATGCCAAATAACGTAAGAATTAAATAAGCAATCCCCGCCAATAGGGTAATTAAGAAAATATTACTTCCAAATGCTTGGTGAACTCTGTCTCCTACCATTCCTACTTGTACGGCAAACCACCCAATTACTAAAGTAGATAGTAATGCAGAAACCACTTTAGCACCCTTTTTTCCAAATGTAACACTGGATTGCAACGTGAAATTATATCCTTTTCGGGTCCCTAAAACGCCTAAAAGTCCAACATAGGAAAACAAAATAAAATTCCCTAATAGGATTGCCATAATTCCTTTATAAAAACCAAGACTTGTAACCAATAAAGCGCCTATAGCAGAAACAGAGATAATCATTGGAAATCCCAGCCAGATCATGGTAACAGACCATAGGCTTTTACGAGCACTCAAAGGAACTGGCGAATTTTCATATTCTGCCTCTAGATGATTTTCGTTTTTATTATTGCTCATACCCTTCTACTAAATAAGATTTAAAATCAGTGTTATAAACTCCCGAATTGATGATCGGTATAAAGATGCTGACCTGCTCTGTGGCTTCAACATCATCATTGGCGACAGAATGCACCACCTCAGCCGGAACAATGAAGGTATCTCCCGCTTTATAGGAGGTCCAAACTCCATTTAATAACAACTTTACATTTCCTTTGATAATATGTATTACTTCTGCCACATCATGGTAATGCGGTAACACCTGACCGCCGACTTCTATGCGCTCACGTAAAACCGCATTTACATTTACTTTGATCTGATTAGCAACAGTTGCTGGTAAAATTTCCTGATACGTTACCTTACGATGTACCTCAAAAGGGAGCCATGGAAGAGAATCACCTTCTAAAACTTGAGTTTCTTTAAGAGGAATGACAGATTGTATGGCCTCTGCTTTTTGTTTCAGTGCTTCTAATGCTGTTAATACTTTATCAGAGGTAGCCGTAGCTCCAAAAATACCGCCCTGCATTTTAACCATATGAATCGCTGCCAAGTAGTTGCTGTATTCTGTAGCCGCTGTAGCGTCTTCTACTAATAAGCATTCATACCCTCTATCATTGGCTTCTCTAAGCGTTGTGTGGACGCAAACATCTGCAGTAATTCCGGTTAATATTAAATTTTTAATGCCTTTATTTTTCAGAATTAAATCTAAATCTGTTGCATAAAAGCAACCTTTCCCCGGTTTTTCTATAATAATCTCATGAGCTAAAGGCGTTAATTCTTCTATGATTTGCCATCCGGGTTGGTTTCTTACTAAAATTTTTCCCATTGGACCTTCTGATCCTATTTCGGCACCAATTCCTTTGCTTCTCCATCTTTTATTATCGGGCAGATCTGATAAATTATCATCATGTCCTTCCCGTGTATGAATAATGGTAAACCCTGGTATTTCTCTGCCTAATTCAAGTAAATTTTTAATAGGCTTAATGGGTGCCTGGGTAAGAGAAATATCATACCCCATGCAATCTACATAGCCTCCTTTACCACAAAAATCTATTTGCATATCTATAATGATAAGCGCTGTATTTTCAACGGTGAAATTTTTGTTATACGGGTAATCGTAAGGAGTTGCTTTAATAATAATTTCTTCTGCATTTTCTTTCTTTTTTTCAGCAATAGGATTGCCTTCTTTTTCATTGTAATGGTTCATTTGTGTTGATTTTTAATTGTTAAAAAAAGATTTACAAATACCAACTTACTAAACTCGAGTTTAAAACAAAATAAAAAAAACCTGTTTTTAACGGTATTTTTTTGATCTTACAAAATCAGTCTATCAATTTCGGTCTGTTTTCACCGTAATGACATTTAAATTTTAACAATTTCTCAAGAATACTGTTCCTAAAAATTAAAGAGTATTTAGTCTCATTTAAAAGTCTCAATAATCCTCAAAAGCCTTCTAACAAAGACACTTTAAATGCAAAATTAACACATCTGTAATTTAACCCCTAAAACAATACACAATAATCTAATTAACAACTATTAAACAATTAATTTCACAACAAAATGATTTATATTGATAATTTATATATATTTGTGCGCAATCGATTACGCAAACAAAATCAAGTTAAAAACTAAACTCAATTAATATTATTAATCATGAAAAAATTCTTTATTTATTTCGTGCTTCTCTTCAGCTCCATGTGGCTGAAAGCGCAGGTTACCATTACCCAAGCTACGGGCTGGCTGGAAACAGCTTATATAAAATGGACTCCCATAAACGGAGTTGACAGCTATAGAGTCTATTATACAGGCGGTGGACTTACGAACAAACTTATAGACCCCCAACTTATCAGAAGTTACGGCTCTTATTTTAGAGCTGATATTTTAGGACTTAGTGCAGGAAATTACACGGTAAAAGTGGTTCCCGTGACGAACAATGTGGAAGGTCCTGAAGCAGTATCAAATACTTTAACAGTGCTTCCTCATGACAGAACAGGTTTTGCCCACAGCAACGGAAGAATTCCCGGAGCCTACAACCTCAACGGTACATTAAAATCAAATGCTGTAGTTCTTTATATTACCCAAGGAACAAAAAATACGGTTTCCCTGAACGTGACAGGAGCTAATACCAATCCTTGTGTTGGGTTACAAACTATTTTGGATGGCTTTAAAAAAGGAAATGACAGTAGACCTTTAGTTGTAAGATTAATTGGAAACATTACAGATCCTAGTTATCTGCTGAATGGCGATGCTGTTATTGAAAACAAAGGAATTGCTGCCAATTCAGTTACTTTTGAAGGTGTTGGTTCTGACGCTGTCGTGAATGGCTGGGGCGTAAGAATTAAAAATGCCACCAATGTTGAAGTTAGGAATCTCGGCTTTATGCTGACAGATGCTGCAGAAGGTGATAATCTAAGTTTACAACAGGATAACAGCTATGTTTGGGCTCACAACTGCGACTTTTTCTACGGAAAACCAGGCGGAGATGCGGATCAGGCAAAAGGCGACGGCGCATTGGATGCTAAAAAATCAACCTATATTACTTTTTCCTACAATCATTTCTGGGACAACGGGAAAAGCTGTCTTTTAGGATTAAGTGAAGGAACAACAGCCGGACTTTACATTACATATCATCACAATTGGTTTGATCATTCAGATTCAAGACATCCGCGTGTTCGTTATTATTCTGCTCATGTTTACAACAATTATTATGACGGAAACTCAAAATATGGCGTGGGATCAACTTTAGGTTCATCTGTTTTTGTAGAAGGAAATTATTTCAGAAACTGTAAATACCCTATGCTGATCTCAAAACAAGGAACAGATATCGCCAATAACTCTACAGGAACTTTTTCAGGTGAAAACGGTGGAATGATCAAAGCTTTCGATAATTATATGATCAATCAAAATGCTTTTATTCCTTACAATGCAACGAGTGCATCTGCTCAGTTTGATGCCTATGTAGCGACAACCAGAAACGAGGTATTAGGTGCAAATATCAAAGCTTTCCAAGGAAATGCAACGTATAATAATTTTGATACTAATGCTTCATTATATATCAATTCATTAGTCCCGGATTCTCCGACTGCCGCGAAAGATAAAGTAACACAATATTCAGGAAGGGTTTCTGGTGGAGACATCAATTGGGCTTTCAATAATGCTGTTGATGACACTTCCGATGCGGTAAATGCAGGATTGATGGCAGTATTACAAGGTTACACGCCTGCTCTGGTATTCGTACAAGGAGAAGCTTCAACTCCTGTGAGCTCTCAAACATTGCTTATTGCATCAAACAATGACCAAAGCGTAACATCAGGAAGTGCTATCGAACCTATGGTCTTTACATGGGGAGGAACCGCAACCGATGCTACGGTAACAGGCCTTCCCGCTTCCGGAATTCTCTTTGTGAAAAATGCCACGAACAAAACAATCACCGTATCGGGTATTCCCACTGCTGATGTAGATTTCACAATAAGCACAATGGGAACATCAGGAACTTCAGTTTCGGGAACAGGAAGTATTGCTGTAACTTCAACGGGAACGAATCCGCAAGGAAATGAAATCCATAATTTTACAGCTTCTAACTTAAGCAGTTCATTCTACTCGTTTACCTCGTCCAATATCAATTCTACAGATGGATCAACGAACTATGATGGACTAACATTAACAAAGCGCCTGAAAATTGAGTCTGCAACCACTATCAATTTTACAACCGCTGCTTCCTCATCATTAACATTGGTTTTTGATCCTACATTCAGTGGAACAGTAAAAGTAGATGGAACTTCTTATACAGCTTCTTCAGGAATTGTAATCATTCCTACCGTAAGTACAGGCTCACATTCTATCACCAAAGGAAGTGTTGCCAATTTATTTTACATCAAAACACAATATGCCTCTTCAGGGGTCTTGGGAACTCTTGAAAATAGAGTAGAAAAAGTAAAATTCTATCCCAATCCTGTAGAAACAGTTCTTTATATTTCAAATTCTGAAAAAGCTCCTGTTGAAAATCTCATTTTAATGAATAGTACAGGAGAAATCATTAAAAATATCAAAGGAAACATTCAATCTATTGATATGAGCGGATTCCAAACCGGAATCTACTTCCTTCAAGTAAAAACAAAACAAGGTATTGAAAATCACAAGATCATCAAGAAATAATTTTTAACAGCTAACCTTATATTTTTTTGACCGTCTCATTTGTTGGGGCGGTTTTTTTATTTTCTCTCCTCAAAAAAACAGACCGCATCTTCAATCGCATTTTCAATAGGCTGATATTCCATACCCAATTCATCAATTGATTTTTGATTATCGTAAAAGTTGTCGATTCTAAGGGCTTTCATATTGGTTGAACTTACGTTTGTTTTAACTTTAAATCTTCGTAAAACATCTCCAATGAACCCCAAAAAGATTAATAAAAAGTCAGGAATTGGAATCATCAACGGATTTTGATTCGTTACTGCATTTACTCGATTAAAGAATCCTTTATATTTCAAATTTTCATTGGTTAACAAATACTTCTCCCCGTTTCTTCCTTTCTCAATGGCTTTCAAAATTCCGTTGGCTACATCTTCTGCGTGAACGAAACTTTTTCCACCTTTAGGGTAGAAAACAAACTTTTTTTTCCATGCCCAAAATATAATTTTACCTGAGCTTGGTTTGCGATCATATTTTCCAATCATAAAAGTGGGATTCAGAATAATCACTTCGGTTCCTTGCTTATTTTGAAGAAGATAATTTTCGGTTTCCAATTTACTTTTAGCATAAAAAGAATGCGTGAAAGGATATTTCTGCAAACAGTTTTCAGTTCCTAATTTTTCCAAACTTCCAAAACCTAATGTATTGGCCGAACTTACAAATAGAAATCGATCAACTTGAGCATCCACAGCAAGTAAAAATAAATGAATAGTAGCATCATAATTTGTCTTTATATATTCTGTATAAGAGAGAAGATTGTGGCTGGTTTCTGCAGCAATGTGAACGAAATAGCTTACCCCTTTCAAATATTTTGAAATGTCATAGAATAAACTTCCTTCAATTAATCTCAGGTTTTTATTTTCTTCACCCAAATAGCTGCTTTTCTTGCGCACCAAAGCAATAACAAAATAACCATTTTCTAATAATTTATTAACCACATTAGCTCCCAGAAGTCCCGTAATTCCGGTGACAAAAACTTTTTTCATGCTTCTATTTCTTTTTTGATTGCAATCGTCATTAAAGGCAACGTAATCCAGATAGGTAAAACTTTCATCACAAGCCAACTAAAAGGATTCACCATAATCACCGAATCTCTTTTAAAAAGTTGATCAATACAATACCTAGCCACTTTATCAGGATCTAAAAGGGTTAATCTTCCTAAAAAGCCTTGTTTTTCAATTCTTTTGCAAACGTCATTATTGGTTTTCATGGCTCCCGGATTTACAACACTTACAAAAACATTGGTATCTTTTAATTCTTCATATAAACCTCTTGAGAAAGAATGGATAAAGGTTTTTGAAGCTGGATAAACTGTTTTAAAACCAATGGGAGAAAACGCTGCCATGCTCGAAACATTTAGAATGTATGACTGAGGCTGTTTCAATAAATTGGGAAGTAATTGATGAGTGATTAAGGAAGTTGCAGCAATATTTACCTGTAAAATAGTATTGATATAATCAGGCGTGGCATCCACAAACTTCATGGTTCCTCCCAACCCTGCATTATTAATGAGAATATGAATATCGAAGGAGTTATTCAACCATTCTGTCAGTTTAAAAATGTTTTCATTCACCGAAAGATCTACTTCATAATATTCGGTTTTTACGTGATAGCTTTCTGCAATTTCCTGACTTACTTCTTTCAGGTTTTGATCGGGAAGACTTATTAAAATTACATTGATATTTTTCTTGGCCAGACTCTCGGCAAATGCTTTCCCCAACCCCTGACTGGCTCCTGTGACCACTGCGTATGACTCTCTTTTCATTTCCATAAAGCAAATTTTATGGGACAAAAGTATCTTCAAAAAGCCTCTTTAATGTTCCAACCTATCGGAGCGAACGTCTTTTCATAAAAAAAGAACACAAAACAATCAATTAATAATCAAATGGTTAAATCTGAGAAAAGTTAAAACTTATAAACCTGAACTTATTTTTTTGAATTCAGAAGGCGTCTGATGGGTGATTTTTTTAAAGGTTGTATTAAAAGAAGTTTTAGAATTGAATCCAGACTCGTAGGCTATTCCTAAAGTCGAAAGTTTGCTACCATTATCTTTCAATAGTATTTTGGCATATTCGATTCTGTATTCATTAACATATTGGAAAAAATTCTTTTGGAATCCTGTGTTGATTACATAAGAAAGTTGATGAGTAGATACAGAAAGTATTTGAGAAAGCTTAATCAGATTCAGTTCGCTATCGAGATATGGTTTTTCAACTTTCATCACGTCTTCCAATGCTGTTTTAATTTTAGAAAGCTCTTCGTCGGAAATCAGCTTGCGTTTTACCTCTTCTTTGTCATTAGAAATATCCTCTATGGAAATCAATTCATGAAGCTGTTTTTCTTCTACAGGATAGATCTCCTTTTGTCTTAAACAATAGCATCCTACAAAATAAACAACCATCAGAAAAATGAAATTCATTAAATAATTCAGCGCATTCGCGTCATAAAAGATATTGTAGATCAAGAATATAATATTCATGACAAAGATGACTACAATAATGTGTTCGAGCCAGTTTAAATTTATCCCTTCTGTATTGGAAGAAAATAATTGAATTCTTTTCTGATGTTTTCGAATGGTAATATAAGAAAGCACTGTATAGAATAATGCCTGAGACAAAATAAGTATAAGAAAAACGATCTGAAAGACCCCATCAATATAAAAAACTACAAAACGATGAAATAGTATATTGGCTAAGAAAATAACCGGTAAAATAGCATATTTCAGATCTGAAATTTTGAATGTAAAGGCAGGGTTCGTGAAAAACAGAACACTGAAATAAAATATAATAGGCGTCAAGAACTGTATAACCTGTACAAAAAGCAACGAATGCACATCAAATTCTGAACCTTTCGCCAATGACAGAATTTCATCAAGCCAAAAGGTAGACCATAAAAATAGAAATATTCCAAACCAGGCATTTGCTTTTTTATTACCCTTTAAAGGATTGGTCAGCTCCAATAAAGAAAGTAAAACCAATGAACCATAAATAAGTATAACGATAAAATTGTTTAACTCTGTAGTGTTCATTGGTTTTATTATTTTAAAAAAGATTAATTTTTAACCTATTTTTTTCTTCACAAAGATCTCATAACTTAGGTATAATAAGGGAAGTGACATTATTCCTAAATATAAAAAGTTATTGATCGCAAGATCCGGATGCATCGCAATAGAGAATACCAATCCGAAGAATGCGCCTCCCAAATGTGCTGAATGTCCCAAATTATCCCACTGCTTTGGATTTAACATCATATAAACAGAATATCCAAAATATAATGTTCCGAAAAGCCATCCCGGTAAGAAGTTAACGCTGATTTCATTGGGAGCCATTGCTATAGAAGCAAAAATAATCCCTGAAACAGCACCTGAAGCCCCAATTGCAGAATACCAAGGTTGATTTTTATAAATAAGTAAGCTAAATAAATTCCCTAGGATCATGGATCCAAAGTAGATAATTAGAAAACCTATACTTCCAAAAAAATGAATAACCACTCCTTGAAAGAAATATAAAGACAACATATTGAAAAATAAGTGCATAAAATCAGCATGAAGAAACGCTGAACTCACCAATCTTATATATTCTTTTTTTGAATTGATTGCATTAATATTAAACTTATATTTTTCAAATAATTGAATATTATTAAGCCCCATATAACTGATGATACAGGTCACGGCAATAATTACTAAAACGATGATATTCATATTTTTTTTATTTAATTTTTTGAATCGGAAGCTCTTTTGTAGCTCCACCTTCGGAAGGAATCATGTCACTTTTAATATAAAACGTATTATTTTTGTTGTATAAAAAAAAGTCCAGATCAATTCCTGTATTTTCTCCTTCAATAATGATTTCGGGTAAAAATTTAACGGCTGTATTTTCATTATTCATTTTACCGAAACTTCCATACACATGCTGCATGACCAATTTTGTGGTATCATTCGGCTTTTCACACCAAAGATAAAAATGACCATCTTCAGGACCATCCAATACTAATTTGGCTTTCAGTTTTGTCCCATCATTTTCTCCTGCGTAATCAAGATAATCCAAATGATACTCTCCTTTCCATTTTGCAAAGTCTTTTTTATTGACTGCTTCATAGTCGGTATCTTCTTTTCTAATTTCTCCTTCTGTTGCTTCTTCGGGCTCTATTGTTTGGGCTGAATCAGCAATTTTGGTTTCCACCTTGGGTGTTTCAGTTATTTTTTCTTTTTTCTCTTTGCAGGAAAAGCCCATCATAAAGATGAGCACAGGAAATACAATTTTTTTCATGGTTTTATATTCTATTCGCTTTCAGTTTCTCCTGCATCAAACAAATCACCAATCACTCCTCCATCATCATCTGTCCCTTCAGTATTATCAGGTTCTTCATATACTTCAGGCTCTTCCTCTTCAGGTTCCGGAATGGTTACGTTGATTGTTTTTACTTTAAACTTCGTAAACTGATTACCAATAGCTTTAATTCCTTTCACCGCAATAAACTCATCGATATTAATGGTTTCAGGATCACGTTCTTTTCCTTTGTCTTTTGCAAAAGCAATCTCTGCAGTACAATTATTGGCCACAATTATATTTTCAATAAATGATTTATTATGCTCTGATGGCATAAAGGCCTGTGGATTTGTATTATTCTCTAGCAAGAATCGTTTGATAAAGTAAATTTCCTTCTCGCCATCATAGTAAATACAGGTGATGGGCTGGTTAGGTCTCCATTTTTCCAAGATCAGATATTCATCATCGAAACGGTTTCCTAAATCAAAAGAAATCAATTTAGCTTCTCCATTCCCTGTGACAATTAAAATTTTATCATCTCCTTTAAAGCTTCCGAGTAAAGTTCCTCTTCCGTCTGCATTCAATCTTCTTACCGTATCATCAAACCAAATTCTTCTTGGAGCCAACGTAGAAACGCCTTCTTCTTTAAGATCGATCTTTTTAATTGAATATTTGGTCACCAAATTCCCTTTAGAATCACGCCCTTTGATGGCTAATTCTGAGAAATCGATATCCATTTTATTTTTTCTGATTCTTGGGTTTGGCTTTAAAAGTACCGATACCGTTTCAGCTTCACCATTCGGGTTTGCTGAGAAATAAAGCGTTTCAGAGAATTTTTTATCCGATGCCAATGGGTAATCTGTATTTCTGGTTACCCCAGTTACAGAAAAACGTTTCATATAATAAGGTCCTTCTCTTCCTTCACGGTAGATCATGTTGTAAACCGTTCTCTTATCACTTTTCTTGAAAATGGCAACGTGTAAAATATCTTTTCCGATAAAAGTTTTGGCTTCCACTTTTACCACTTTCATACTTCCGTCTTTTCTGAAAGTAATAATATCATCAATATCTGAACAGTCGAATAAATACTGATCTTTTTTAAGAGAAGTTCCGATGAACCCTTCTTCAAAATTAGCATAGAATTTTTCATTGGCTACGGCAACTTTACTTGCATCAATGGTATCGAAAATTCTAAGCTCTGTTTTTCTTTCTCTATCCTTACCAAATTTCTTTTGAATATTTAAATAATAATCAATCGCATAGGTAATAAGGTGAGCCAGGTTATGTTTTACCAACTCTATCTTTCCTTCAAGAGCGGCAATATTTTCTTTAAATTTATCTAAATCGAATCTTGAAATTCTTTTAATTCTGATTTCTGTTAATCGAAGAATATCTTCCTGTGTTACTGCTCTTAACAAATGTTTCGTGTGAGGTTTTAAGCCTTTGTCAATTGTTAATAGAACATCATCCCAGGTTTCAACTTCTTCAATATCGTGGTAGATTCTGTTTTCAATGAAAATTCTTTCCAATGAAGAGAAATGCCAGTTTTCCTGCAACTCGTGAAGCTCAATCTCCAATTCTTTTTTAAGCAATGAAACCGTATGATCCGTATTCATTCTTAAAATCTCAGAAACGTTCAGGAACATCGGTTTATCCCCAACAATTACACATGCATTGGGTGAAATGGTTACCTGACAGTCTGTAAATGCATATAAAGCATCAATTGTTTTATCAGGTGAAGAGTCATTAGGAAGGTGAATAAGAATTTCTACCTTATCAGATGTATTATCTTCAATTTTTTTAATCTTGATCTTCCCTTTTTCATTTGCTTTTAAGATCGAATCAATTAAGTCGCTTGTATTCTTAGAAAAAGGAAGCTCGGTAATCACTAAAGTATGCTTATCCGTCTGCGTAATTCTCGCTCTGGCTCTCACTTTTCCTCCTCTATGACCGTCGTTATATTCAGAAACATCTAAATATCCTGCGGTTAAGAAATCAGGAAATACCTCAAACTTTTTACCTTTTAAATAGGCAACAGAAGCATTAATTAGTTCATTAAAGTTATGGGGAAGAATTTTGGTTGAAAGTCCAACACCAATTCCTTCAACTCCCTGAGCAAGAAGCAATGGGAATTTTACAGGAAGGTCTATCGGTTCATTATTTCTTCCGTCATAAGATTTTGCCCAATCTGTTGTTTTAGGGTTAAAGACAACCTCTAATGCAAAAGGCGTTAATCTTGCTTCAATATATCTCGCCGCCGCCGCAGAATCTCCTGTATAAATATTTCCCCAGTTTCCCTGAGTATCTATTAAGAGTTCTTTTTGTCCAATGGCAACCATGGCATCAGTAATAGACGCATCACCATGAGGGTGATATTTCATGGTATTTCCAACGATATTGGCAACTTTGTTGTAACGACCGTCTTCCAGCTCACGCATGGAGTGCATGATTCTTCGCTGAACAGGCTTTAAACCATCATAAACAGACGGAATTGCCCTGTCTAAAATTACATATGATGCATAATCAAGAAACCAATCTTTGTAAAGACCGGAAACTTTTTTTAAGCTTTCACCTTCATGAGAGTGTTCTTCTGTCATCTTTTATTTTTAACTCTTTTTTCTCGTTATTAGCTTTTATGACTCTACTTAAAGAGAATTTTAAATCGGTAATTTCTTTTTTTGTGAGATACGAAATTTCGTATTTTAACATCGTGGACCCACTAACTTTGCTTGAAATGGTAATATAAAGTCTTTTAATAAAGAAAATATCTATTATTTCATAGCTCAGCAGTTTGTATTTTGGGAATTCATCACTTAATGGTTTGTCTAAAAAAGGAACAATATTTCTGTTTTTAAAATTCAGGGCTTCCCCATCACTATCATATTCAAAAATCTGCCTTCCTCGTAAGTAAAAAGCAATTAATAAACCGACAGGAATAATTGGTAATAAATAGCCTTCTAATCCTAATACATTGAATCTGTATTCTTCTAATAGAAAAGCTGCAATACCAACCAAAACGCCCATTATTAATAGCGTATTCACAAAGTTATATACCGAAGCTTTGTTACGGTTACTTAATCTCATATTACTAGTGTTGTGGTTGTGATTTGGTTTTTACTTTATAAATTTATTTCATCTATCCTTCAGTTGGTATTACTTTTTTATCAATATCCGGATCTTCTACAACTAAATTATCCAGAATAAATAATTGCCTGTCTGGTGTATTTTTACCCATGTAAAACTCCAGTAACTGTTCTATGGTCTGATCTCTGCCGAGCACTACAGGCTCTAAGCGAATATCTTTACCAATGAAGTGTTTGAACTCATCGGGTGAGATCTCTCCCAATCCTTTAAATCGAGTAATTTCAGGGTTTTTACCCAACTCGTTTAATGCTTTTACTCTTTCTACCTCTGTGTAACAATATCTTGTTTCCTTTTTATTTCTTACCCTAAACAAAGGGGTTTGAAGGATATAAAGGTGTCCATTCTTAATAAGATCAGGGAAAAACTGTAAAAAGAAAGTGATCATTAACAAACGAATGTGCATCCCATCCACATCGGCATCGGTTGCAATGATAACCTGATTATATCTTAAATCTTCAAGACTTTCTTCAATATTTAAAGCGGCCTGAAGTAAGTTAAATTCTTCATTTTCATACACCACTTTCTTCGTAAGACCATAACAGTTCAAAGGCTTTCCTTTCAATGAAAATACGGCCTGCGTTTCTACCTGTCTGGATTTTGTGATAGATCCTGATGCAGAATCTCCCTCGGTAATAAAGATCTGTGTATCTCCTTTTCTTTCTGCCTTCTGATCATTATAATGCTGTCTGCAATCCCGAAGTTTTTTATTGTGAAGAGACACTTTCTTTGCTCTTTCTCTTGCTAACTTCTGAATTCCTGAAAGCTCTTTTCTTTCTCTTTCTGAAATCAATATTTTTCTCTGAATGGCTTCTGAAATTTCAGGATTTTTATGTAAGAAATTATCCAGTTTACTTTTCAGGAAATCGATGATAAATGTTCTTACCGTTGGTCCATTCGGGCCAATATCATTGGATCCTAATTTCGTTTTGGTCTGAGATTCAAAAACAGGCTCTTCCACATTAATGGAAATCGCTGCAATGATTGATTTTCTGATATCAGAAGCATCAAAATTCTTATTAAAAAATTCTCTGATCGTTTTTACATACGCTTCACGGAAGGCATTTAAGTGCGTCCCTCCCTGTGTTGTATTTTGTCCGTTAACGAATGAGAAATAGGTCTCCGTTTGAGATTTATCAGAATGGGTAATCGCCAATTCAATATCATTATCCCTCAGGTGAACAATTGGATAAAGAATTTCGCTTTCCACTTCTTCCTCTAATAAGTCTTTAAGACCATTTTCAGAATAAAATGTTTCTCCGTTAAAGATAATTTTCAATCCGGGATTCAAGTACGCATAATTACGGAGCATTCTTTCGATATACTCTTTTCTGTATTTGAAATGAAGGAAAATTTCTCCATCCGGAACAAATGAAATTTCAGTTCCGTTTCTGTCTGAAGTATCTTTTTCTTCATAGTCTTCCGTGATCATTCCACGAGAAAACTCGGCCATCTTCATTTTCCCTTCACGGAAAGATCGTACACGGAAATATTCTGAAAGGGCATTCACCGCTTTCGTACCTACCCCATTCAGACCTACCGATTTTTTGAAGGCTTTACTATCATACTTACCTCCGGTATTCATTTTGGAAACAGCGTCTACCACTTTTCCCAATGGAATTCCACGGCCAAAGTCACGAATCGCAACTTTACCGTCATCCACTTTTATTTCAATTCTTTTACCCGACTTCATCCTGAACTCATCGATAGAGTTGTCCAGAATTTCTTTAAGCAAAATATAAATACCGTCATCAGCAGATGAGCCATCTCCTAACTTCCCGATATACATTCCGGGACGTAAACGAATGTGCTCCTGCCAATCGAGGGTTCTGATATTATCTTCGGAATAGATTGGATTTATTTCTTGTGACATATATTATTTCAGCAAACATACAAAAGTACGAAATTGGACAAAATTATCCGAATTTTTTCAATTCGTTTTTTAAAGATTTTCTTCTATGTATTGTAATATTATCAATCAAACTATATATTTACAGTATTATTCAATATAATGTGAAAAAACCAACTATACTTTATTTAATTTCATTTATAATTTTCTTTTCCACATTTTTTTCAGCCCAAATTCCGGGATTGGTAAATTATAGTGAAGAAAATGGGTTAAACAGTTCTTACACGTACAGGTTGAGCCAGGACAATAATGGATTTATCTGGGTAGGAAGTGATAATGGATTATTCAGATTTGACGGAAAAGAATTTAAACAGTATAATAAAAAAGACGGCCTTAAAAATATTGACGTTCTAGCCTGTTATCCTTTATCAAACGGTGAAATTTTCATCAATCCTTTTTTGAATGATTTTGCTTATCTTAAAAATGGGAAAATCATTAATTCCGACACCAATAAAGAGCTCAGAAAAATACAGTTCGGGCATAATCCGGACATTTATATCGACAAAGAATCTCTCATTATCTACACCACTTACAATCCTAAAAATTTATACCAATATAAAAACGGAAAAGTAAGTACCATCCCTTTATACTTCAAGAATAGCCCCAATATCACAAATTATGTATTTGGTTTTGACCCATCAAACCATCTCCTCTATCTTTCTGACCAAAAGACAAACATTCAGGCTTACCATATCATCAACAAAACAATGACGCCCTGTAATATTTTCTCTGGGAAAGGCACTGCCATTTTTAGAAAAGGAGATTATTTCATTTTCAGGCATAAAAGAACAATAGAGATCTATAAAAGAGAAAATAATTTTCATTTTAAAAAGCTTCAGTCGTATACCATTAATGAAAATATTCACCAAATGATTGTCGATAAAAACTACAAAATTTGGCTTTGTCTGGAGAAAGGCGGCTCCTTATACTTTAAAGAATCCTTATTAGAATTTGATACACTACAACTGTCTACGCCTACCAGAATCTTAGACGATTATATTATCAATGATATCATGATGGATAAAGATAATAACGCTTGGTTTTCTACTCGGAACAATGGTATTTTCTTTATCGGAGATCGTTTTTTTAAAAATTACATTCATTTACCCATTAAAAATAATTCGGGATATATTACGGCTATTGCTAAAAATGACAACAACATAATTTTAGGATACAATGAAGCTAAAAGCGGAATTTTCAACTCAAAAAAGATAGAAAACATCGTCCTTGAGAAAAACCGAAAAATTGAACATAAAGCAATTTATGCGAAAGGAAACACCCTCATTTTCGGATTGAGTTTAACTCTTATTCAGTATAATATCCGTACCAGGAAAAAAGAAATTTTACGGGAATGTAACATTAAAAATATCATTCCATACACTGAGAATTCTGTTCTTCTTTGTACGAGCAATGACCTGACAGCCTATCATTACCTCAATAAAACCTTCATCGAAATCCTCAAAGAAAGAGTGTATAATGCTTTACCTTATCATCAGGACAGTATTTTTGTCGGGAGCTTTAAAGACCTCTACAAACTGAATAGTAACACCAAGAAGAAAACCCTTTTCTTAGAAGGATATTATTTTACCGACCTTAAAAAACTCAAGCAAAATGTATATGTAGGAGCAACTAATCTCAACGGAATCATTTTATTTAATAATAAAGGGATTACACGAAAAATCACAGAAAAAGAGGGGCTTCCGACCAGCCAGATCAAAAAAATAGAAGTTGAAAATGATCATACCTTTTGGGCAAGTACAAATTCAGGCCTTTGCAGAATTGAAATACAAGAGAAGCATTTTAAAATCAATAATTTCACTCAGACAGACGGGCTTCCTTCTAATGTGGTGGCGGGATGCGTAATAAAAAATGATACCGTTTATGTAGGAACTTCAAAAGGATTGGGCGTTCTTCCCATTCATGATCTTTTTACCCAACAAAAATTCATAAACAAAAAAGTAATTATCAACTCGGTTACTATTGGAAACAAAGAGTTTTTTGACAGACAACAGCACCTTACAGGACAAACTCCGGATAATAATATAAGCTTTAATCTAAGTTTTCCTGATTATAGTTCACAAGGAAAAATCAATTATAGATATAAAGTGGAAGGCTTAAATGAGAATTGGCAGATCAGCAATTCACCCATTATTACCTTTAATGCGATTCCGCCCGGAAAGTATATTTTTAAAGTCTTCGGATTGGGCTATAATGGCAAACAATCTTATATTTCGTCTGATGTGGCTTTTGAAATCAGTCCTAAATTCTGGCAAACCTGGTGGTTTAAAGTTTTCTCAATCTTGGTATTTGCCGCGATTATTTTCCTTCTTATCAACCTATATTTTCAGAAAAAACGAAATAAGAAACTAGAAAACCTTTACTACGAGAAGAAAATTGCCGAGCTTGAACTTCAGGCTATAAAAGCGCAAATCAATCCTCATTTTATTTATAATTGTCTTAATTCTATTCAGTTTTTGCTGTATAAAAAAGATTACCAGGAAACGGAAAACTATCTTGATGTTTTTTCACAAATGATCAGAAAAACGCTTCATTATTCAGAGAAAACCTTTATGCCTGTCAATGAAGAGGTCGAGTATCTATCTTTATATTTAAATATGGAAAAACTTCGCTTAAAAGACCAGTTTGAATATAAGATCACCGTTTCTGAAAAAGTAGATAAAAGCTGGATCATTCCTTCTTTATTGATACAGCCTTTCGCTGAAAATGCCCTAAAACATGGGATTGCCAATCTTAAAGACAGAAAAGGAATTATTGATATTTCATTTGATCATATTGATTCTTCGCTTTGCATAACGATTGAAGATAATGGTGTAGGCATCAACAATACATCTGAATCCATGGGGAAAATAAATTCTTTTGGGGTAAAATTATCGCAAAAAAGAATCGAAACTTTCAAACAACTTTTCGACACTCATATTATTTTAGAAATCAATAATCTTCAGGACAGCCAACAAAAACCAGGAACTCAAATTAAACTATATATAACGCCCTATGAAAACCAAAACACAAGTCTGCATCATTGATGACGAAAAAGACGGGAGAGATTACATTTCTCTTTTATTAGAAAACGAGTTTCCGGACATTCAGATCTCATTTCAGGCATCGAGTGTTGAGGAGTCTTATATTTATCTGACCAAAAATACCCCCGACATTCTTTTTCTGGATATACAGCTGAAAGACGGTACCGCTTTCGATCTTTTATCGAAGTTCAGGGAGGTTGATTCTCAGATTATATTTATTACCGCATTTGAAAATTTTGCCATTCAGGCGATAAAAAACGGCGCTACAGATTATCTTTTAAAGCCTATCAAAAAAATTGATTTTATTATTGCAGTACGTAAAGCTTTAGATAACATTAAAAAAAATAAAGGTACTTCTTCTGCTCAATATCCTTCTAAAAACAAGATAAGCCTTCCTACGCTACAGGGGTTTAAACTCACCAATATCACTGATATTATCCGCTGTGAGGCCGATTCCAGCTATACTACATTTTATCTTACCGATAAAACTAAGATCATTGTATCTAAAACATTACATGACTTTGAAGAACATCTTTCGGAGCATAATTTCTTCCGGATCCATCATAAACATCTTATCAATCTTATTCATTTAAAAGAATATCTGAAAGGCAAAGGCGGACAGGTAGTGATGACAGACAATTCTATTTTGGATGTGTCCGTTCGTAAAAAAAATGACTTTTTATATAAAATAGAACATCTGGATTAGATTACACTTATTAGAAAAACAGGCACAGTTACTGATTCCTGATTGGGAATATTTACCGTTCAGAATATTTTTGAAATCTAAATTAATTCAGAATTATTATGAAAAACGTAAAGAAATTGTCCCGAGAAGAGCTGAAATCTGTAAGCGGTGGATATTCATGCTACTGCGGAAATGATTATGCAGGAGATTTTGTTTTGGCTCAAACTTGTGTAAGTGTATGCTCTATGTGGGATATTTTAAAACCTGTGAAACCGACTAATCCTCATTAAAAATCAACCCGATTAAATCCCCAACATGCCCTGTAGACAACTGCAGGGCATTTCTATTTTTAACTATTTGGGAAATCAATAAAACTTAAACTAAATCACATTTAAGAGAAATGAATCAACACTTATTAGTGAGAACACAACACTTGTTAGTCCTCCATACCGTGATATTGAATATCCATCTACTTTTATACAACTAAATCATAAAATATTAATCCCTAAAGTTTTTGTTGATTTTTGATATATAAAATCAATCTTAGATTATGGTAAGAATGTATTTTTTAACATTTTTCGTTTTATTAGGATGTCTTTTCAATGCACAGGCTCCTTGTTCAGATTTTAATGATCCCAATAATCCTCCGGGATTGTGGACTCCGGCTCCCTATCCCAACGGGCAAGTAGGTGTTTCCAGCGGTAGCCCCAACCCTTTAGATGGAACCCAGTATATTATATTGGATGATAAATCTGGCGGTTCATGGTATATCAATCCTTCAGATTTTAAAAGTTTGGGGCAACGATTTTTAGGACAATGCCTTTATTTTGATTTTTATCTTGAAAAAGACGGTGGTTATGGTGCGCCGATTCATCCTACCATCCACATTATGGCAGGAAGCCAAATTATTTCTTTTGTAGCGAATATTACCGTAACCCCAAACAGTGGCTGGGTACGAGTACGTGCACCTATCGCCAATTGTGTAGGCGGTGTTCTGCCCAGTAACTCTGAAGGAACCTGGACGATGCCTGCCGGCATGACGTGTGCAGATTTCAATAATGTTATGAATAATTCTACCGCGGTAATGGTATCTCCAGATTATACATCAAGCCCAAGCGAAAGAGTGTATTATGATAATATCTGTGTAAAATCTTGTGATGGCTGTACGGCAGATTTCAAACTTGAAACTTCATTCAATACAACATCCGGTGCATCTACTGCCAACCTTACATTGCTTAACCCTATCCTTGTTTCTACCCCTGGAAATCCTGGAAGTACATATGCGGTAAACTGGGGTGACGGAACTGCTACACAACCTTACATCATATCTACTTTATCTCACAATTATGCTAATCCGGGAACGTATACGGTATGTGTAACTGAGTCTAGAGAGAAAAAAGTAATATGCATGAAATGTTTTACTTTCTGCTACACAAAAGACCGCCTGGCTACAAAAAATGATGCTACCCTTGATCTAAAATCACCTGTTCCGCAGCTAGAAGCAATTTCCAAAACAGAATTGAGCCAAGCCGAACAAAAAGACGTTTTTCTGGTTCCTAATCCTGCTAAAAGTTTTGTAGAAATACAAACTACCCTTTCTAAAAAAGAAATCTTATCTGTAAGAGTAATGGATGTTTCCGGAAAAGTAGTGCTTGAAAAATCTGAAAACCTTGATAGCGGCCGACAAAGTATTAAGCTAAATACCGAAAACCTGATCCAAGGAAATTATATTGTTGAAATAAAATCAAACGGAAAAACCAGTTCTCAAAAACTGATTATCTCTAAATAGATCAACACAATATTACAATAATGAAGACTATCCTGATATGGATAGTCTTTTTTTATGGATGATCTACCCTGTATAATGTAAAAATTCAAATCCAAAACCAATCCCTTGCTGGTTATTATTTTTTTCTTATATTAGAGAGAAGTAAATTAAGCTCTCCTCTATTTACTTCTTTGAAAATAGTATAACCCATTGCCATTTTAGGCATTGGAGGAAAGTATTGGCCACGCCAAACCTCTTCACAGACAGATTTTTCTAATTTAATAATTAGTTCATAATACTTTTTACAACATCACAAAAAACCAATCATCATGATGATTAACATAAAAAAACAACATTTAAAATCTCAATTATGAAAAAAACATTATTTATTCTTTCAATTTTTATAACGGCTCATGTATTCGCCCAGAACTCCGCTCCTTCCTCACATCTAACTGCTAATGATACAGGATCAGGAGATATACTTGTGCGAACAGTAAGATCTACAATCACCGCAAAAGCAACGTATTATTCTACCATGCAATGGAATGCCGGTGCAGAAGGTGGTGGCTATTGCGGATTTCAAGACTCACCGGACAAAGGGAAACTTTTCATCTTCTCTATCTGGGATCCTAGCAATCATCAACCTATTACAGCAGCCTACGAAGGACCAGGCACTATTGTAGAAAACTTTGGTGGTGAAGGAACAGGATTAAAATCTTATAATGAAGACATTAAATGGGACCTCAATGAATGGAATACGGTGATTACCCGATCTTGGGATGTCAATAATCACACCTATTTTGGTTTTTGGATATACAGAGATCATAAAAATAAATGGTACCATATGGTAACGATGGATTATCCTGTTGCCAATGTCCGTTTCAATGGAAAAACAAACTCCTTTCTGGAAGACTGGCTAGACAAAGGGGCTAAAACCAGAAGATTTGAAATAAAAAATGGATTTAAAAGATTAGTTAATGGAACATGGGAACCAATGGCTCAAGCTAATTATAGACGTAATGTAGAACCTAGATCTTCAAACTATACCAATGCTGTAGATGCCGGAATAGTTAATGGAGCTTTTTTTATGCAAAGTGGTGGAAATACAACTCCTAGTTTTACGGGAAACCCTCCTCTAACCCTCAGTCTTCCTGCAAGTGAAGTACTTTCAACGCCTAACACTCTTTTTCCTGATTTAAATTTCACCATTCAATCTTTATCAAAAAACAATATATCATGGAAAGTAGCTACATCCTCAATTCCTCAGTTTAAGTACACGATAAAAATTAACAATTCAATTGTAGCTTCCGAAGTAAATCCACAAAAAACAAGTGTCTCAATTTCTGCAAACAAGCGCGACAAAGTAGAATTAATTTTAGAAGATATTCTAGGCAGAATTGTCTCTAAAACAAAAACCATAAATTCATCGTGCAAAAGTGAGGATATTCAGACATTAAAAGCTGAAACATTTACCTTAAGTCCTAATCCTACAAAGGAATATGTAGACGTACATTCCTCCAGTCTTTCCCAAAAAGAAGCTGTGACTGTAAAACTCACCAACTCCGTAGGAAGAACACTTATTGAAAAATCAGGGAACCTAGACAGCAATCAAAATATAAGAATCAATACCGAAAATCTTCTCCCGGGAGCGTATATCGTTGAACTGAAATCTAACCAAAATATAAGTTCGAAAAAATTATTAATCTCAAAATAATCCATTCAATTTTAAAACTAAACGACTATCGAAATGCTGTCGTTTAGTTTATTATTTTGTTAGAATCTGTTTTTCAATACAACAAAAAACTTTCCGCATTAAAAAAAGCCATTATAATCTTGGAACTTTTCTACTATTTTTTGAAAAAATAAAGTAAATTCGATTTTCCTTAAAAATTTCATTCAATGATACAACTTCCTCTTTCTAAACTTTCCGATGTAGGAACCACCATTTTTAGCCAGATGACCCAATTGGCCAACGAAAATGAAGCTATTAATCTATCACAAGGGTTTCCGGATTTCATGCCTGATCTTGAGTTATTGAATCATGTAGATCACTTCATTAAAAAAGGGTTTAACCAGTATGCTCCTTTGGGCGGAATGATCGGTTTAAAGGAAGAGATCGCAAGAAAAATAGAAAACAGCCATCAGGCAACTTATCATCCGGATTCAGAAATTACAGTTACAGCAGGCGGAACTCAGGCTATCTTTACCGCCATTGCAACGTTCATTAAAAAAGGTGATGAAGTCATTATCTTTGAACCTGCTTATGATTGCTATGAACCTACGGTAGAACTTTTCGGGGGAATTGTGAAACGGTTTGAAATGAAAGCACCTGATTATGAAATCGACTGGAATGCAGTGAAAGGATTGGTGAGTGAAAAAACAAAAATGATCATTCTTAACAATCCGAATAATCCGTCTGGAAAGATTTTAAAGGAAAATGATATTCGGGAACTGATCTCTATTGTAAAAGATACTTCAATATTGATTCTAAGTGATGAAGTGTATGAAAATATTGTCTTCGATGGAAAACAACATTTAAGCATCAGTAAATATCCTGAGCTAAAAGAAAGAAGTCTTTTGGTAGCCTCTTTCGGAAAACTTTTCCATGTTACAGGCTGGAAAGTTGGGTATTGTGCGGCGCCTAAGGCTTTAACTGATGAATTCAGGAAGGTGCATCAGTTCAATGTTTTCTGTGTGAACACTCCGATTCAGCTGGCTTTGGCTGAATACATGAAAAATGATGATCATTACAATCATCTGAATCAATTCTTTCAGGAAAAAAGAGATTTTATAAGACAAGGTTTAGCCAATACCTCTTTTGAGTTACTGGATTGTGAAGGAACGTATTTCCAGGCGTTGAAATATGATAAAATTTCAGATAAAAACGATTTTGATTTTGCCAGTGAACTAACTATTACTCATAAAGTAGCCAGCGTTCCTTTTTCATCTTTCTATAAAAATAAACTGAATGAAAATGTAATACGCCTTTGTTTTGCTAAAAAACAGGAAACTCTGGAAAGGGCGATTGAAAATTTGTCGAAAATATAATTCATTTTAAAATCTCTCGGAGATGTAGCGGATCAAGCAGATGATTGTATCCAAAATCTGCGTTATTTTACATCTCCGAGAGAAAAAAGAGAGCTTCAAGTGAGGCTCTCTTATTTTATTAAATGTTATAAAAACATTCCTCCAGAAGCTTCAATTCTTTGTCCATTAATCCAACGCGCATCTTCTGTACACAAGAAAGCCACTACTCCACCGATATCATCCGGCAAACCAGCTCTTCCTAATGCTGTAATGCTTGAAATAATATCATTCATCTGTTTATCATCTCTCGTTCTACCACCTCCAAAATCAGTTTCTATAGCGCCTGGAGCTACAACATTGGCTTTGATTTTTCTTGAGCCCAATTCTTTCGCCATGTATTTTGTCAACATTTCAACTCCAGCTTTTATAGATCCGTACACAGAAGATCCCGGCAATGCAAACCTTGCTAATCCCGAAGAAACATTTACAATTCCTCCTCCATCATTAATAAAAGGCAACAACTTTTGAGTCAGGAAAAACACTCCTTTGAAATGAATGTCTACCATATCATCCAACTGATCTTCTGTAACTTCTGCAATGGGTGCATATAAAGCTGTTCCCGCGTTATTGATCAAAAAATCAATGTTTCGGCTTCCTGTATTTTCTTCCAAATGATCACCAACTGTTTTTATAAAAGCATCAAAACTTTTAATATCTTTTGTATCTAATTGATAAGCAATTGCTTTTCTACCTAATGCCTGAATTTCTTCCACTACTTTATCTGCTTCCTCCTTATTGCTTCGGTACGTAATGATGACATCAAGACCTTTCTGAGCGATTTTAAGTGCTGAGTTTTTTCCTAATCCACGGCTTCCACCGGTTACTAATGCGATTTTTGTTTGAGTATCCATTTTTTTCATTATTTTAATGAGACAAAGTTGCGGTATTTTATGATCGATGTATTTGCTTGAATCAATCTGATATTTGCAAAATTCAAATCACGAACGAAATTCTAACGGCGTAACAGTCGTTTTCCTTTTAAAGAAGTTTGAAAAATGAGCGATCTCTTCAAATCCCAGTGCATAAGATATTTCTGAGACATTCCATTTTGTTTGTTTTAATAATATTTTTGCTTCCTGAATCATTCGGTCTGCAATAAATTCAGTTGTAGTTTTCCCGGTATTCTCTTTTAATTTCTTGTTTAAATAGTTCACATGCACCGCTAACCTGTCAGCATAATCTTTTGCCGTTTTAAGTTGTAATCTTTGCTCATTAGATTCTATGGGAAATTGTCTTTCAAGCAGTTCTATAAACAAAGTAACCACTCTTAATGAGGCGTCACTGGAAGTAGACAGCTTTGTAGCCGGCTGTAATTTTTGACCATAATGAATAAGCTCTACGACATAATTTCTAATGAGATCATATTTGAATAGGTAATCTGAAGCAATTTCTTTTTTAATCTTGGTGAAAAGCTGCTCAATCTCGTTGGCCAATTCATCATCGATTTCAAATAAAGGAATATTTCCGGGCTGAAAAATTGGTAAATCTTCAAGAGAGCTTCTGGAATTATTTTTAATGAAAAAATCTTCCGTAAAAACACAAAAACTACCTGACTGGTCGGGATCTTCAGGAACCCAGTGATAAGGAACTTTTGGAGTAGCAAACAGCAGAGCATTATTTTTGATCTGAATAACTTTATCTGCATATTCTGCCCTATTTCTTCCTCGGATAAGGCTGATTTTGTAATACTTTCTTCTGTTATAAGGCATCTCAGAAGTTATCTTTATTTTCTCAATAGTCTGAGCAATATCAAAGACGTTAAAGTGCCCAATATCTTTGTGAAGACCTTTAGGAAAGATACTTTCGAGGTCCTTTCCCAATTTAGCCGTCATCTCTTTATAGAAGTCTTCCAAAGAAGCATGTGCGATTTTTTCCATGATCTATGATTTGTACAATTCAAATATATGAAGTTTTATAGACTTAAGACTTGCCTATTTTTTTCTGTTTTAAATAATTTTTCTTCATTAAGTGATTTACTATGAAATATTTATTACTTTAGCTTACATCAAATTAATAACGTGTTTACTATGAAAAATCAAAATTTAATCAACGGAAAAAAATTAACCAACAGCCAATTACGCACCATAACAGGAGGATTAATTGATTGTTTAAACGGAAATTGCCCATCAATTGATGGCTGCCCTCCAAGTGAATCAGGATGTGTAATGATTTCTAAATACTGTGGACAACCCCAATGTAGACCTAAATAAATTTAGCAATGCATAATGAATATACCGCCCAAAACTGGCGGTATTTTTTATGTTTAAATATAATTCTAATTAAATTTATCTAGCAAATGTGATTTATTAATAATAATTTTTCATAACTTCGTTTTAACTAACTCACTAAAAATCAAATACTATGAAAAGTCAACATTTAATCAATGGAAAGAAATTAAATAAAAACCAATTAAGAACTATTAAAGGAGGTTTACTAAATTGCATGGAGCCTGTCTTATGTACTACTAATCCTTGCGAACCATCTCCCTATCCTAATGGCTGTACAACGATTTCAATATCTTGTGCACAAAAAATATGTCGCCCGGAAATATTACCGTAGTTAAAATATTATATTTTCAAAATGAATACCGCTTTTTTTGAGCGGTATTTTTATTTTAAGAAACTGTGCCACCAATTAATTTAAAAATCCATTTTCCATTTTTATATTCGGCAGAATAATCGTTTGTAGAACCGCTTCCCCATGTATAAATATAAAACCGTTTAGGGTCTTTTTCATGTTTTTTAATCTTTGAAATTCCATGATGAAAAACATTAGTTACTTTTATATAATTTGTTTGCTTATTTTTTTCGTCCGAAGCAAATAGAATTCTATAATCAGGATTTACTTGATGAAAATAATCGCAATCAGTTTCAAAAACTTCAAAATAATAATGCATGTTTTTGAAATCAGGGGCTCCTGCATATTCAGGCAATAACCTCTGATAAAGTTCACTAAATTTATTTTTTTCAGATCTAAACATAGGATTAGTATCATCAAAATCATTAACCCCATCTCCATCTGTATCCTTATTTTTTGGATTAAGACCAAAACTTTTTTCAAAAATATCATTAAAACCATCTTTATCAGAATCTTTCAAAAGATCTTTAAGATTTATTTTAAATAACTTCCCATCTTCAATAGCAGAATAATCATCATATCCAGGAAGTCCGGCGACTTTTACAATTTTCACAAGACTCCCTTCAATCTGAAAAAATCCATCTTTTACAATAGGCTTATCTTGAATCTTATTAAAATAATAATGACTAAAACTTAATCCTAAAAAATACGCGAAAGGTTGATTATTTTTAATTTCCAAAAGCCAATAGCCTAATCCATTTCTTCCTAAAGCATATTTTATATTTCCATCGTTTGTTTTAAATGAATATTCAAATTGTCCGAAAAAATATTGATCAAAATCAGCAAATATTACTTTCTGATCTTTCCAACGTTTTTCATTTGCTTCAAGATTGTAAACTTTAGTTCTATATTCTGAACTGTCTTGTTTGAAGTCTCTGAATTTCTTCAAATTAATAATTTCAAGATAATCAGGTTTTTCTTCAAGAATCTGTTTTACGGTATAGGGTTTTTCTTCAACATAGCTAGACTTCTCTTCACCTTTAGTGAAACATCTCTCTTCTAAGCTTTTCGTACATGAAAAAAATAATGTAAAAACAAAAAAATATAAAAACTTCATAGTTAAAAGGTTTTTCGATGGAATGCAAAAAACGCTCCCAAAATACATTGGAAGCGTTTTTCATTTATAACTAACTTTAATATTCTCTCTAATTATACGTTGAATCTGAAGTGCATAATGTCTCCGTCTTTCACAATATATTCTTTACCTTCCACAGAAAGCTTTCCTGCTTCTTTAATTTTAACTTCAGAACCATACGTCATATAATCATCATATTTGATAACTTCAGCACGGATAAATCCTTTTTCGAAGTCTGTGTGAATTACTCCGGCAGCTTGAGGAGCAGTCCATCCTTGTCCGATTGTCCAAGCTCTTACTTCTTTTACTCCCGCCGTGAAATACGTCTGAAGTTTTAATAGATCATATGCTTTTCTGATCAAACGGTTTACACCAGGCTCAGTAAGTCCAAGCTCATCAAGGAAAATCTCTCTTTCTTCAAAAGTCTCTAATTCGTTGATGTCTGCTTCAATTTGTGCTGCCAACACAACAACTTCAGCCCCTTCATTTTTAGCCATTTCCTCGATCTTAGCGATCCATTCGTTTCCGTTTTTGATAGAATTTTCATCTACATTACAAACGTACAATACAGGCTTGTTTGTTAAAAGCTGAACATCATCAATAATTGATTTTGCAAAATCATCCATAGGAAACTCTCTTGCATTTTTACCGTCTTCGATAAATTTCTCAAGCTTTTGAAGCGTTTCGTATGTTAAAATATCATCTTTCTTTCCAGACTTGATGAATTTTTTAGCTTTTTCAACTGCTTTTGCTACCACTTCAAGGTCTTTCAACTGAAGTTCGATATCAATAATTTCTTTGTCTCTTAAAGGATCTACTGAACCTTCAACGTGAATGATATTTCCATTCTCAAAACATCTCAATACATGAACAATCGCTTCACATTCGCGAATATTTGCCAAGAACTGGTTTCCTAACCCTTCTCCTTTGCTCGCTCCTTTTACAAGACCGGCAATATCTACAATCTCCACAACTGCAGGTAAAACTCTCTCAGGCTTTACTAATTTTTCCAACTCAAACAATCTGTGATCCGGTACTGAAACAGTTCCCAAATTCGGTTCAATTGTACAAAAAGGATAGTTTGCTGATTGAGCTTTTGCGTTGCTTAAACAGTTAAAAAGAGTTGATTTACCAACATTCGGTAAGCCTACGATTCCACATTTCATATATTCTTAGCTTTTAGCAAATAGCTTTTGACTTATTGCTCGTTAAAGGTGTGCAAAGATAGTGATTTTAACATGAGTTTCATAATAAAAAAATCTGCCAATTTTTTGACAGATTTGTAATGCATTTTATTTATCTAAATTGCTTTTAAGGATTCGCTCCCGTAGCTTCCTGAGCTAAAGGTACGTCGTTGGGTGTATTGAGTAATGCTTTATCTAAAGTGAATAAAGACTCATCGGTAGCCCTGTCTCCACCGGCAATTTTTAATTTATCTATTAAACTTGATGCTAAAGTTTCCTCTTCTATTTGTTCCTGTACAAACCACTGCATGAAATTCCATGTTGCCCAGTCTTTTTCTTCTAACGCCATATTTACGATATTGTAAATAGCTGTTGTATTATCAACCTCATGTTTAAAAACACCATCAAAACAAGCGGTTAAAGAATCCGGGTCTTGTGGCGGTGCAGGAATAGCATCTACTTTCGGTTTTCCGCCTCTGTTCAATACATATTCCATGAATTTAATGGAGTGGTTTCTTTCTTCCTGTGAATGTCTGTAAAGAAAGTTGGCAATTCCCTGATAGCCTTTATCATCTGCCCAAATTCCATACGATAGAAAAATGTGAGAAGCATGAATTTCTTTATTCATTTGATTGCTTAATGCTTTTTCGATATTCTCGGAAAGTCTTTTAGTATTCATAATGTATATTTTTGTGTGATATCATTACTGATGCAAAAATGAGTCCGATAAGATTATTAATTTTAATTAAAACAAATGAAATGCATTTATAATAAACTGAAATTCATTATTTTAAATTAATAATTTATAGTTATTCTAAAATATAAAAATCGATATTACATCGATGAACATCTTCAAGAATACAAACCTCTCCAATAAAGTTTATGCAACTAACCCATAGTTCATGATTTTAGATTGATTATTATTGAGGGAAATGCGATTATTAGAATTATTCATATTTTAGAATCTTATTAACCAAATAAAAATTATTATCATGAAAAATGTAAAAAAATTAGACAGAAATGAGTTAAAAAACATTTCAGGAGGAATCGGACTGCTTGATCCGGTATGCAGGCTTATTTGTACGCTGGCAGGATCAGGACTTATTAACCTCACGCAGGTTCAGATCTTGTTATGCCCAGATTTAGACTGTTCAAATTTGTAAAGTATGCTGCAAAACAAAACCAGCTCTCTCGAACTGGTTTTGTTTAGTGTTTTTTTGATAAACAGTATATGTTTACTGTGAATCCCATCAAAATGCTTTGAATTTTCATCAATCTTCCAAAGAAGGAGAATTTTGAGATTGGGAATTCTCTACTTGATCTTTTTCGCCATGTAATCACTTTCATTTCCTAATCTGTCGATTGCTTTAATAGCAATGGCATTTAATGTTTTACCATTTTTATTTTTAGGAATATCTTTTGAAAGGGTATCTAATGTTAAAATTTCAGTTTCCCACACTCCATTATACTGAGTGAAAACGACCCATTGGAAAACATCCTTTATATTTTTATTGCTCCAGCTTGTTTGGATAGAACTTCCGTTATCATTGGTAAATAAGGTCGGAGTTTGTAACGGGACCGTTTTTATCCACGGACTTTTAGGAATCAATGCCTTTTCTTTATAAGGTCCGTTTTTCAACGTTGGCAGCATGCTTGAATTCTTCGTCAAACCTGCAATACTCCAATGAACTTCCCCAGCATCTGCACCTAAAATCTGTCTTGATAATTCGATTTGATCTTTAATTTCTGTCGGGCGGTCTGAAGATTTTATTTCAACGGTATTCAATCCCGGCCATAAATGGCGGTTCATTGTATTTTCTGATTTCCACCAGTTCAATAACGAACCGAAGGGCTGACCTTTTGATTCGATAGGCCAATACAATTGTGGCGAGAAATAGTCTACCCAGCCTTTATTCAGCCATAATTTAGCATCAGCATACAATTCGTCATATTGAGAAGAACCAACGATTCCTTCAGGGTATCCGGGCTTCCAAATTCCAAACGGACTGATCCCGAATCTTACATAATTTTTTTCAGCATGAATTTCTTTGTAGATACGCTCTACAAATTTATTTACATTATCTCTTCTCCAATCTGCTCTGGACAGGTTTCCTCCACTGCTTACATAGGCATTCCAAGTCGCATTATCAGGGAAATCTGCTCCTTTATTATAAGTAGCATAAGGATAGAAATAATCATCAAAATGTACCGCGTCGATATCATATCTTTTTACAATATCTTTCACCACATTAGAAACGTGACCTTGCGTTTTCGGATTGGCAGGATCAAACCAATACATTCCATTTTTTAACCTAACAACAATGTCTGACAATTTATTTGCCATTGATAAACTGTTTGGCGAACCACCGTTTGTATGATGCGCTCTATAAGGGTTTAACCAAACGTGAAGCTCCAATCCTCTTTTGTGCGCTTCATCAATCCAAAATTGTAACGGATCATAATTAGGATAAGGAGCCGTTCCTGTCTCTCCGGTTAAGAAATACGACCAAGGTTCCAAACTACTTGTATATAAAGCATCTGCAGAAGGTCTAACCTGGAAAATTACTGCATTGAAGTTATTATCTTTCAACATATCCAGCATACTGATCGCTTCCTGTTTTTGCTGATCTACTGATAAGTTATTTCTTGAAGGCCAGTTGATATTCGCAACACTCGCGATCCAAACCCCACGGAATTCTCTATTAATAGCCGGAAGATTTACTTTGAAAATTTCTTCTGTAGGTAAAGCTGTAACAGGCTTTGTGGTTGCTACCGGTATATTGGGTTTTGATATATTATTGTCTGGCTTTGTTGTACTTTTTGTTGGTGTTGGTCTAACGCCCGTAGTACGAACGGTTTTCGCACTGCTACACGAAGCAAGAGCGCCCAAAAATATAATAAGTTTTAAATTATTCATTCTCATAGCTTGCAAAACTACATTAAATTATTTTTTTATTCCTTAAAGATTATCTTGCCAAAATAAGCATTTTAACGTTGGGTTATAGAAAAAAAGCCTCGAAAATTCGAGGCTTTGATTGATATAGAAAAAGCTGATTATGCTTTTCCTGATCTTTCCATTCTTTTTCTTTCTTCTTCAGAAAGGATTTTCTTTCTCATACGGATGAAGTTTGGAGTTACCTCGATTGCTTCATCACCTTGGATATATTCCATACATTCTTCAAGAGAGAATAGGATTTTTGGAGCAACGCCCGTATCTTTATCTTTCCCTGAAGCACGCATGTTGTTCAATTGTTTTGCTTCAACGATGTTGATTACTAAGTCACCCGGCTTGTTTTGTTCACCGATGATCATACCTGAATAGATCTCCTCACCCGGATCAACATAAAACTTACCTCTATCTTGTAATTTCGCGATAGAATATTCTGTAGCCGGACCTTGAGTCTTACTTACCAATACTCCATTACTTCTTCCAGGAATAGCACCTTTGAAAGGCTTATATTCTGTGAAACGGTGTGCCATAATAGCCTCACCAGCAGTTGCAGTTAACATTTGAGAACGCAATCCGATCAAACCTCTTGAAGGAATTTCGAATTCCATGTGTTGCATCTCCCCTTTAGTTTCCATAACGTGAAGGTCACCTTTTCTCTGTGTAGCTAAGTCGATAACTCTAGACGCATACTCGTCCGGAACGTCTACTACCAAAGATTCATAAGGCTCACATTTTTCTCCGTCAATTTCTCTCAAGATAACCTGTGGCTGACCAATTGTCATTTCATATCCTTCTCTTCTCATTGTTTCAATTAAAACTGACAAGTGAAGAATACCTCTACCGAAAACTAGGAATGTGTTTGCATCTGCAGTTTGTTCAACTCTTAATGCTAAGTTTTTCTCTAATTCTTTAGTTAATCTTTCTTTTAGGTGATTAGAAGTTACATACTTTCCATCTTTTCCAAAGAAAGGTGAATTGTTGATAGAGAACGTCATGTTCAACGTAGGCTCATCAATAGAAGTTCTTGGCAATGGTTCAGGATTTTCAAGATCTACGAAAGAATCACCGATTTGGAAAGCGTCAAAACCTACAACAGCACAGATATCTCCAGCTTTTACTTCTGTAACTTTCTTCTTACCTAATCCTTCAAAAACGTAAAGTTCTTTTACTTTTCCTTTCAATACTTTACCGTCTGCCTGAGCTAAACCGATCCACTGAGATTCTTTGATCTCTCCTCTGATTACTTTTCCGATAGCAATTCTTCCTAAGAAAGAAGAAAAGTCTAAAGAAACGATCTGCATCTGTAAGTTTCCTTCTTCAACTTTCGGTTCTGGAACATATTCTAAGATACCATCTAATAATGGGAAAATATCTTCTGTTTTTTCTAATGAAGAGTTGAACCAACCTTCTTTTGAAGAACCGTAGAACGTTGGGAAATCCAACTGCGCTTCAGTAGCTTCAAGAGCAAAGAATAGATCAAATACTTTATCATGAACTTCGTCAGGACGACAGTTTGGTTTATCAACTTTATTGATAACAACCAATGGTCTTAATCCTAATTCTAATGCTTTCTGAAGTACGAATCTTGTTTGTGGCATTGGACCTTCAAAGGCATCCACCAACAAAATAACTCCATCAGCCATTTTTAAAACTCTCTCTACTTCCCCACCAAAATCGGCGTGACCGGGAGTATCGATTACGTTAATTTTAACGTCTTTATAAGTAACAGAAATATTTTTAGATAAAATGGTAATCCCTCTTTCTCTTTCAAGATCGTTATTATCCATTATTAATTCTCCACTGTCCTGATTTTCTCGGAAAATGTTTGTAGCATGAATAATCTTGTCCACCAAAGTCGTCTTACCGTGGTCAACGTGTGCGATAATCGCAATATTTCTAATGTTTTGCATGAATGATTTTTACGGGTGCAAAAATAGTGTTTTTTAATTAAATAATTAGTAAGATTATGTATTATTTAACAATTTAATAATGAACACGTTATTGTTTAAGCCCTAAAACGTAAACAAAATAAGGACGTTATCTCAAAATGATTATTCGAATAAATAATCCTTGTAATAGGCCTCGTAGCTTTTCTTTAAATAAGTTTTAATACGTCAAGTTCTGGCGTTGTCAGCCCGTATTTTTGTTTTAATAATTCTTGCAAGGTTATTTTAATAATTAACATCAAAAACAAAATTTATGATTACAAAACATATTCAAGATCCAAAAACAGGCGAAATGATAAGTTTAATTCCCGTGACTCATTGGTATAAGGGAACTTTAATGGAAGATTCCTTCTGTGATGAAATTATTTATTTCAAAGGAAAGCCCGAAGATTCTGATAGGTATTACAAAAGATATATTGAAGATCACATTAATGTAAAATGGTTTGGGGCAATGGGCGATGGAGGCGACGCTACGGCAAATATACAGCAAGCTTTTAATTATCTAATTGATCTTAGAAATTACAGACATATTTCAAAACCTTCTTATGATCTTTGCTGCTTTATCCCTGATGGAAAATATAAAATTGAAAACACTTTATTGTTTCCAACATCTTGTACTTTAAAAGGAGAATCAACAAATGGCACCGTATTATTTACAAACAGAAATGATATTTCCATTCTTTTCCCTTCAGAAAAAGGAGATGTATTTAATAATCGTCATAATAGGCTTGAGAGTGATCCGTACACTAATATCGGTGAAGAGTTTACTACCATATCAGATTTAACGCTTGCAGGCCCTCATTATCTCATTAATCCTTATGTAGAAAAAGGAGCCCTAGGCACAAATAACAGCGGTGTATTAATTAAAGATACAACCAAAATAAATTTAAAAAATTTATTTATCGAAGGATTTGAAACAAGTGCAATATATTCACACAAAAGTTATTACATTAACATTGATTGCTGTACTTTATTTAATAACCAGATAGGATTACTGGCAGATGGAACCAGTACAACAATATATGTTTCAAACACAACCGTTAGATTAAACGCAGTGGGGTTACTCTTACAAGATTCTTTTGCCTGCAATTTTACAAACACTATTATAGAAAGTAATGATGCGAACTATTTGAGAACAATAGACTTTAACAAATCCGCATACAATTCCAGAGATATTGGTGTAATTCTGAAAAATTGCCAAAACATTAACTTTTCAGCGTGTTATTTTGAAAATAATCTTGTAACAACAATATTAGACTCCTCTCATGAAAACACCTTCACAAATTGTTATTTCTGTCCTGACAACGGCCCTCTTGAAGCAGGCAAAATACAAAGTTATTTAGTTTGGTTCTATGGCAATAATGCTTCTGATAATAAATTTATAAATAATGACTATATAAGTTCCAAAGAAGAGTTGTATCGTTCACATAAGTTCTTTACTCAATTCAGAAGCACTTCCACAGGAAATGTTTTTGAACTAACAACTAAACAACAGTTAGACCGATTTATTTCTCAAAATCAGGATGAATTTACCGAGTACACAAACAATAATTGGAAAGCCAATGCTCCAAAGTTTTTCTGTAGCGGATCTAATGAACAATTTATAGACGTAGAAAGAAGATATATTACCGATAAAACATTTGGATCATCTTCAGAACGCCCTGTAAATAATCTTTATGGCGGACAACATTATTTTGACTCTACCTTAGGAAAGCCTATTTATTGGCAAGGAGCAAAATGGGTAAAATCTGACGGAACTGATGCTTAATTAAAAAGTAATAGCCTTATCAATTGATGAGGCTATTATTGTATTATATATTTTCCAAAAAAGTAAATGATTACAATCTGAATTAGCACAACCAATCCAAACTTCAACAGAAAAGACTGCTTCGACACTTTATGCCTGAAAACCAACATTGCAAACACAGAACCAATGGTTCCGCCCAAAAATGTAGTGAACAACAACGTGTTTTCAGAAATTCTTCTTTGGTGTCTGATTGCCTTTCTTTTGTCTAATCCAAAAACAATAAAACTGAGAAGATTGATGATTAATAATAAATAAAGCATTCCAACAAATCTAACATAAAAAAGAATAATTCAACTTGTTTAAACTTTTTTTTAACCGCAAAAGTGACAAAAGATTAACACATTAGTCACTTTAAGTTGAGCATTAAGTTACAAATAAGAGCGCATAAGTTTTTAAAAATCTTTGCATATTGAGCGGAGTCGAAATATTATTCTTTTGTAGACTTTTGCTTACTCAGTAACCAATCCTTAATAAATCAACGATAGCTTTTGATTCTTTTGCGGTTAAATTTTTAATTCGTTTAAACAGGTTCATAAAAAAACATTCTTTATTCATCATCTCATCAAGACAAAGTTTTTAAATTTGTACAATAAAAACAAAATCAATGACTGTAGAGGATTTGGCAGGAAGTTATTCTATTGAAGGCAGCAATCAGGAGGAATCTGATCAACCTTCTTACCATGGTGTATTAACTTTATCCATCGATGAAAACAACCGTATTATTGCACAATGGATTATCGGTGATCACATACAAAACGGCACAGGGTTTTATAAAGATCAAATTTTAGTTCTCAACTTTAATTATGAAGGGGATGACCAAGAAATCTATAAAGGGGTTGCAGTGTACCGTTGTTTAAGCAAGGATCTACTAGATGGTTTTTGGTCTGAGAAACATGGTAATCCTTTGTATTTGGGGAGTGAGTATTGTGTAAGGATAAAGAATTCACAGTTTTTAAATTAGCATATAAAAAAGTTTCAATACATCTTTTTTCGAAGTTATGATATTCAATATTCTTACATTATAAAACAAAAAAGCTGCTTCCAAAGAAAGCAGCTCTATAGATTATTTAAAAACCTATTAATTATTTTTTAGCTTTTACATCAACAGCAATTTCGATGTCTTTGCTGATCATCCATTCTGCAGGATCTGCTTCAGAAGTTCCGAATTTAATTCCCCAATCTGATCTGTTTACGGTAAATTTAGCCTGAATAGAAGCTGAATTGTCCGTAACATCCACTTTTGCAGGGAAAGTTACATTCACTGTTTTTCCTGATAACGTAAGGTTTCCACTTACCGTTTTATTCGCTCCAGCGATAGCATCTTTAGGTGCATCTTTTAAATCTACAACACTTGTAATTTTAAAATCAGAAGTAGGATTTTTTGCTACATCAAAGAAATCAGCACTTTTTAAGTGCGTTTCTAAGTCTGCCGGTTTTTTATCTTTTTCCGTTACCGAAGCTGGATCTACTTTAATTGAAGCCATGTCAATAACAAAGCTACCTGCAGAAAGCTGTCCTCCCTCAATGTTTAACTCACCAGACTTCACATTAGTAGTCCCCCAACGTGGTGCAAAACCTCCTTTGTGGAACGCTTTCCAGTTAACCACAGAAGTTGCTACATCCACAGGTAAAACTTCACCTTTTCCTTCTGCAACAGTTTTTTCAGTTGCAGTTGCAGCCGTATCTGCTGATTTTTCTTTGTTACATGATGTTGCTAATAAACCTACAGCAACCAATGCAATGACACTAAGTTTTTTCATATTATTAAATTGTAAAAAATTATTATTCGTTTTATTAAGATCTATCAAATTATGAATAAATAGGTCAACTCATATATTTTGATGGGTCAAAAATAGAAAAAACACCTTTTCATCCTCTTACCATACATCAAGAAATGAAAAAAGAGCCTTTCTTATCATAATTAAATCAAATATAGTAAATCTCAAAATTTAAATCGAGGGCAAAAATCCCTATTTTAGCACTTTAATTTTACAGAATGACAAATATTGAATTCATCCAAAAGATTGTAAATGCCCCTGAAAAAAGTATCAGTGCAACGCTTGAGTTACTCGCCGAAGACTGTACGATTCCTTTTATATCGCGTTACAGAAAAGACAGAACAGGAAATTTGGATGAAGTACAGATAGAACAAATTTCAAAAATCAGTAAACAGTTTGAAGAAATTGTAAAGCGAAAAGAAACGATTTTAAAATCTGTTGAAGAACAAAACGCCTTAACACCAGAGTTTAAGCAAAGAATAGAAGAAAGTTTCGATATTCAGGAGCTTGAAGATCTCTATTTACCTTTCAAAAAACGTAAGAAAACAAAAGCAGATGCTGCCAAAGAAAAAGGGCTGGAACCTTTAGCTCGGATTATTATGAGCCAGAAAAGTAATGATCTTATATTTTTGGCTTCAAAGTATCTCAATGAAAACATTGCATCCGAAGAAGAAGCCCTTCAGGGAGCAAGAGATATCATGGCAGAATGGATCAACGAAAACATGTACGTTCGTAAAAATCTCCGTAGGTTATTTCAGCGTAAAGCCTTGATTACTTCTAAAGTTGTTAAAGCCAAAAAAGATGAAGAAGGTGCACAAAAGTTTTCTCAATATTTTGAATGGGATGAGCCTTTATATAAAACTCCATCTCACAGGCTGCTTGCCATGTTAAGAGCAGAATCGGAAGGCTTTGTAAAAACAAATGTTGGCGTTGATAAAGAAGAAGCAATCGATTTTATTGAAAATGCGATCATTAAGTCCAATAATGAAAGTTCAGATCAAATTGTATTAGCCATAAAAGACAGTTATAAAAGACTATTGGAACCCGCAATTTCTAACGAAACCTTACAGGAAGCCAAAGAAAAAGCAGATAAAAAAGCCATTGAAATTTTTGCTGAAAATCTAAGTCAGTTATTATTGGCGCCGCCTTTAGGCGAAAAAAGAATTCTGGCCATTGATCCGGGATATAAAAGCGGCTGTAAAATCGTGTGTATCGACGAAAAAGGAGACTTACTCCACAACGAGACCATCTATCCTCACGCTCCACAAAACGAGTCAGGAATGGCGATGAAAAAGATCCGTTCCATGGTCAATGCATATAACATTGAAGCCATCTCTATCGGAAATGGTACTGCAAGTCGTGAAACTGAGTTCTTCATCAAAAAAATAGCATTTGATAAACCTTTGCAGGTTTTTGTAGTTTCGGAGGCCGGAGCATCGGTTTATTCTGCAAGTAAAATTGCAAGAGATGAATTTCCAAGTTATGATGTAACCGTTCGTGGTGCGGTTTCTATTGGAAGAAGATTAGCAGATCCGTTGGCTGAATTGGTTAAAATTGATGCTAAATCGATCGGAGTTGGTCAATATCAGCATGATGTAGATCAAACTCAGTTAAAAAATGAATTGGATTCTACTGTTATGAGATGCGTTAACTCGGTCGGAATCAATCTCAATACAGCAAGTAAATCATTGTTAAGTTATGTTTCCGGAATCGGAGAAAAGATGGCGGAAAACATTGTGAATTACCGCGCGGAAAACGGAGCTTTTGAAGACAGAAAACAATTGAAAAAAGTTCCTCGTTTGGGTGAAAAAGCCTATCAACAGGCCGCAGCGTTTATTAGAATTACGCATGGTAAAAATCCGTTGGATAATTCTGCTGTACATCCTGAAGCCTATAAAATTGTTGAAAAAATGGCAAAAGATCTTGGTATTAAAACCGATGAATTAATTGCCAATAAAGAGAAAATAGCCTCCATACAACCTGAAAAATACACCACTGATGATATAGGAATTTTAGGCATAAAAGATATTTTAAAAGAACTTGTAAAACCAGGTTTGGATCCTAGAAAAGCTGCGAAAGTTTTTGAATTCGATCCTAGTGTAAAAAAGATGACCGATTTGAAGATCGGAATGATTCTTCCCGGGATTGTTAATAATATTACCGCTTTCGGATGTTTTGTAGATCTTGGAATTAAAGAAAGTGGACTGGTTCATATTTCTCAGTTAAAAGAAGGTTTTGTTTCTGACGTAAATGAGATCGTAAAACTACACCAACACGTTCAGGTGAGAGTCACAGAAGTGGATGAAGCAAGAAAAAGAATTCAGTTGAGTATGATTTTATAAATTGTCCTTTGAAAAGACTCTTCAATACTATACATCAAACTAAATAACAATACATTTTGAACAAAAAAAATTTAATTTTCGATTTAGACGGAACTCTCTGGGATCCCAGAGCCACAATCATCAAAATCTGGAATGAGGTTTTAGGTGAACATCAACTGATAAAAAGGGAATTGAAGCCCGAAGATATGGACCAATATATGGGGCTGTTATTTGATGATATTTTAAAGGATATCATTCCCGGAATTTCAGATCAGCAAGTGCAGGATATTCTCTTGGAAATTGTACAGAAAGAAAATAAGATATTGCATACTCATGGCGGTATTCTGTATGAAGGAGTTGCAGAAACCCTAACGAATTTGGCAAAAACGCACAACCTTTTCATTGTAAGCAACTGCCAGGATGGATATATTGAAGCATTTTTAGAATACTATCAATTTAATCATCTATTTACAGATATTGAATCTCATGGCCGCACTAAAAAACCGAAAGCTGAGAATATAAAGCTGATTATGGAAAGAAATCATGTAAGCCTTGAAAACTCAGTGTATATTGGAGATACTCAGACAGATTATGATTCTGCGAAAGCAAATGAATTATCATTTATTTTCTGTGAATATGGCTTTGGAACATTGAATATTCCAGAATACAAACCTTCTGTTTCAAAATTTTCAGATCTGGAATTTTGTATTTAATATACAAGTCATAAAACAGCTATATTAACTTTATCAATGAGATAGTAAGCCACAACAAAAACCACCTATAAAAAAGCAAGAGCAGCTATGTTCTTGCTTTTGTTTTTTTTAAAAAAATTGAAATTTATAGATACAGTCAACATTCTTTAGGTAAACTCCATTGATAGTTTCTAAAAAACATCTAATTTTGAGTATCTAAAAGAAAAGCCATTTGAAAATATCTGAACTCAAAAAGCGAAAAACAGTCCGCCGAGCGACCCGAAATTTTGATTGGGAAGGGAATCGTATCTATAATGAATTTGAATATGATTTGCCCTATCAGACCATTTACAAAGGAAGCGAAAGAGAACGATTATTTGCAAAAATTATTGATACGCTGCCTTTCTTTCTCATCTTTTTCTTTGTATTTCATAAAATAGCGATTATAAGCATTTTACTTTCTATAGCATGTGTAATTATTGTTGGTGCTGTAAGTGAATCTTTCTTTGGAACAACACTCGGAAAGAAAATATTCAACATAAAGGTTATTGATGATGAAGGAAACTATCCTGGCTTTTTGAAATCATTAGTAAGAAATATTTTATGTCTGGCTAATTTCAATCCTGAGTTTTCAGAATGTGTTTTCAATACGGTTGCAATGGGAAAACGAACAGCCACACGAGTGAATTTCAGTATGCATTTAAATAATCAAATCTGTAAAACCCATATTGTGAAAGAAAACACAATAGATGAAATTAGAAGTTTACTCAACCAAGAACAGTCTAAATGAAAAATTAAACCACAAAAGGTACAAAAGCTATTATTGAATCATTTAAAGTTGAGCTATTTGAAAACAAAGCTTACAAAAGAATAAAAATCAAAGATTTTTTTTAAACTTATGCGTTCTTGTTTGCACTTCATGATGAGCTTAAATAAATAATATACTAATCTTTTATCTCTTTTGTGGTTAAAATAAAAAGTTTAAATAAGTTCGTTATTTAAAATCCTTAGAATCTCTTTTAGGACCTTTTACTTCAGGCCATTTAGTGATTTGCCCTTTATCATCAAGAGGCATTTCTCTTTTCTCTCTATTGGTAAATTCGGGATCTTCTGATGCCATGTAAGCCAATGATGCCGTTAAGATTACATTATTCTTCACTTCATCAAAAACAATCTTATCATACGTATCTTTCGTAGTGTGCCAAGTATAACCAAAATATCCCCAATTCAACGAACTTAGAGAAAATCCGGGCACTCCTGCCGCTACAAAAGAAGCATGATCAGATCCTCCTCCACCAGGCATTCCCGGGAAATCTGTTTTAATTTGATCTTTTACTTTTTTGGGAACTCCATTCAGCCATTTTCCGATGTAATCGTAGGAATTTACAAATCCTTGTCCGCTGATGTTCACCACTCGGCCTGTTCCGTTATCTTGGTTAAATACAGCCTGAGTACCTTTTATAATTTCAGGATTATCGGCTACAAAACCACGGGAACCATTCAAACCTTGCTCTTCACTTCCCCAAAGTCCGACAACAATGGTTCTTTTGTTATTGGGATAATATTTTTTAAGAATTCTCATCGTCTCAAGCATCGTTAAAACGCCCGTTCCGTTGTCTGTGGCACCCTGAGCACCATCCCAAGAATCAAGATGAGCAGAAAGAATTACATATTCATCCGGCTTTTCTTTTCCTTTAATAATTCCTACGGTGTTAAAAGTTTTAGCATCCGGAAGTATTTTTGACTGCGCTTCTACTTTAATTTTAGGTTTACTTCCTTTTTCAGCCATTCTGTAAAGAATTCCATAGTCTTCAACATCAATGTCAATCATTGGAATTTTACTTGTTTTTGCTCCAAAAATCCTGTTGGCTCCCATAATTCCTGTCCAGTTGGAAATCGCAATTCCGGCAGCGCCTGCTTTTTCTAATGCTTCAGGAAGCGTATTGTTATCGTATCCGACATTTTTTACATAATCACGGAAGTCTTTTGAAGCCTGTTCTTTTTCCGCTTTCAGTTTTTCATATAATTCCGGTGTTGCAAACTCTTTAATCTGCTCATCAGAACGTCCTATTTTCTGATACTGCGCCATCAAAACGATCTTTCCTTTTGCAGAAGGCAACCATTGATCAAATTCTGCTTTAGAAGAAACTTTAGGAAGCACAACTACCTCAGCTTCTATCGCTTTTTTAGTAGATGGGCTCCAAGCCAATTGGGTTGCAGATAATGATTTTACGCGAGGATATGTCATGTCTACGTGTGTGATTCCTCTTTGCCAGCCTTTCCAGGTTCCGAATTGCTGTAAATTGGCATCTACTCCCCAAGAACGAAGTTTATTAGCCGTCCATTCATTGGCGGAAAGCATTTCAGGAGTTCCTACCAAACGTGGCCCTATCCCATCAAGAAGTTCATACGCCATATCTTCAAGCTGAGAATGGTTATTTACTTCATTTACAAAATTTTCAACTACAGGATTTAGCTTTTCTTGTGAGCCGATTGTTGTCTGAGCCCATGAAAATTGTACCGCCAATACCACCGCAGGCGCTACAAAAAATCGATTTATCTTCATAATTTCATTGATTGGGATAAAGATAAAGGAATTCCTACAGAATATGAAATCATAATAATCCCGAGTCCCAATAAAATCCCCACTGATCGTAAGAAAAGTGGGGAGACTGTATGTTTATAAAGGATATTGTATCGCTTTATCAAGCTCAATGGGGTTGTTATACTTTTTTATATTTTCTTTTAATCTCAAATTTACTTCTCTTGAGTTGGCTTGGCCTACTAAAGTTCCGTCATTAAGATAATATTCATCACTTGATTTTGCACCTCCACTGGCATTTCTCAGATAATTCACCGGTGAATCATAATATTTACGTTTAGCATCTACATACTTTTCTCTGTTTACCAATATACTTTTTTGGGTTGAATAGTCTATAAATTGATTCTTTACCTCTTGATTTACTTTTTGAGACTGCACCAATTCAAACTTATAATTATTTTTATCATCATACAGCTCTACAATAAGTCCCGGAAGCCCATGAAACTTATAAGGTCCCTCCTGAAATGGAATATCCGATGTAAACCAAGCAATCCAATTTCTTCCGCCCCAATGCGCTGTCGCCTTTTGAAGATTCAGACTCTTAACTTTCTTTTTTTCATTCGTAAGCTTCCAGTCTTGGCTATCTTTGGTTTGAAGTTTAAGAATAGTTCCTTCCAACATATCGTACTCTTCGTAGTCGTTAGCTCCTAATTTATGAACCACGATATTTGAAGTATTCATTTTTAGATCTTTAGGAAAAGGAATATTATTTACAATTAAAGAATCAGCGGTAAAAAAATCTCTGATATAGTATTTAGCGTCTTTACTTCCAATATCTAAGTGGTAATTTTCTTTTGTCGTAAGGCTTTGAGTTGAATCTTTTTTATATTCCACATCATAGATAAATCTGTGCGTTTGAGATTGCGCCATACCTGTAAGAAAGCAAAAAGCAGATAAAAAAACTGTTTTCATATTGTATTATTTTTGATCGATAAATTCTTGTTCTTCTTTTGAAAGCAACATGGCAGCTGCCTTATCTTCTTTCAACGGAATATTTTTCCAGATGCCTATATTGAAATCTACTTTGGGGTCTAACCCTTTTTGATTCGTTTTTTCAAAAGTATTATAAACGACTTCTCTGTTAAATTTTTTCACATGCACTTGATCTTTATAGAAAATTGTAAAATTATCTGCCTCATATTGAGTCATGGTAGGAACATACACTCCCTCTATTTTATAAAAATCGAAGATCAAAGTAGCATCACCTAATTTATAGCCGTACTCTCTACCATCAGTTGTCGTTCTTTTTTCCGTTGGATACTCACTCTGTAAATAGGATATTTTAAGATAGGTAATCACCTTATCTTTAAGATTATAATTAAACTCACCTTCTCTTCTAATCCCATTATCTGAATTTATTTTAAAACTTACAACTTCTTCATCCCCTTCTTTCGACTTTAGAATACCTGCTTTTTTTGTACTCTTATCTTTAAGACTTTCTACGATACTGTTTAATTCAAAATTCATGAAATAACTTCCAAGCGTTTGATGTAAGACTTCGGTAGATTTTCCTGTAAAAATACTGTCAGATTGTACTCTTTTCAAGTATTTCACATTATTAAGCTGTATCTGCATAATATCATCATATCTTTTATGATAACCATCTCTATAATTATACTTATTGGCCTTACTCCAAATCTTAGCTTCGCCTATCCCCATGAAGTACAGATTGTTATTATCAAAAGTTTTCTCTTTTATAACGACATCATATAAAGACGGTTGGTCATAATACCTCTGCTGATAATTTTTTAAAACATCTTCAAAAATCTTTTTAACATCTACACTCACTATTTTCACTTCTTCAATATCCTGAACAGAAGGCTTTAGCTTAATCGCTGTATTAAAATTGCTTATTTTCTCTTTTTTAAAACCTGAAGCAGAGATTTCAAAGTTTTTGGATGATGATTCTATTGGGGCAAAGCCATCTTCATTAGTATAAACTACTTTATCTTCTAATATAATTCTGGCATTTGATATTGGATGTCCGTTTTCAGCATCCACCACTTGAATTTTTTGAGCAGAAAAGAGTCCAAAAAAAAGGACACCCAAGAAGTAAGAATTTCTCATAGGCATTTGTATTATAATTTATGATTACCGCGCAAATATAAAGGCAAAGTGTATTATAATTCAAGATATGATGAATCATTTAATAGTATTTATGAGTATTTAACTCTTCCAGAAAAATTTTAATAAAAACGCTTAAAAATTGAGGAAAATTAACAGTCTACGACAGATTGGGGGCACAAAAAAACCGACTTCAATGAAGTCGGTTTATATCGATTGTGAGATCGATTATTTTTTAGATTCTTCAACAGAAACTTTTCTGAAATCTTTGAACAATTTGCTTAGTTCTAAAGCTGATTTACGAGCTCTAGTTCCAGCAGCCTTGTTTCCCTTTTCTGCTTGTTGGTTTGCTTCAGCAGTGAATGCTTCAAATTCCGCGTTGATCTTTTCAATAAGTTCTTTCATTATTTTAAAATTTAGGGTGCAAATATAGGTTTTATGGTGGATTTTGCAATAGTTAGAGTAAAAAAAACTTCATAAATTTCGATAATTATTAAAATTTTGAATGAAAATTGAAAAATTATCCTATTTATCGGCCTACAAGCCTGTCTCTATATGAAAAAACTAACATTTGTTCGACCGTTCCCATTCTCTTATTTTTTTACAAAAAATGAGGAAATTATTTTTATTTTTCAGGCTATTTTTAGGCTAAATCATATTAACCAAATATCCCTTTCAATGTGTTCATATAATTTTCATCTGTACCGCCGTTTCTAATATCAATAAGAGGCTGCAGATCGGTACCAATTATATACCTCAGCGTATCAGTTTCATCCGTAGCCGCTTTAAAAATAGTGGCCGCCACATCATCTACTGAAGCTGTAGCTCCGCTATATATTCCTTTAAACACCTCATCCATCTTTTGTAGATAGTCTTTATAATCCGTCAATGATTCGTCAGATGCAAAATTAGCTTTTGTCGTCTGCTCAAAATTGGTATTGATACTTCCCGGTTCTATAATTTTCACTTTGATATTCTGAGCGCCCAATTCAAAAGAAAGCGATTCTAAAAATCCTTCCAGCGCAAATTTAGACGCTGCATAGACAGATACCAGAGGTACCGTTACCCTTCCTACTCCTGAAGTTACGGTAATAATATTCCCGCTTTTTTGCTTACGGAAATGAGGAAGCAAAGCTCTTGTAATTTCCATGGTTCCAAAAAGATTAATAGAAAACTGCCGCTGAATCTGTTCCGCAGTAGTCGCTTCAAATAATCCATGCTGTCCGTACCCTGCATTATTGAACAGTACATCTATTTTACCAAACTTGGCAATTGCTGTATCAATAATTTCGGCAAAAGTATCCGGCTTTTCCACATCAAGTGGCAATACCAAAATCTGATCTGAATTTTTAAGAACATTCTGTTTTTCAGGCTGCCGCATGGTAGCTACTACATTCCATTCTTTTGCTGCAAAATACAGCGCCGTTGCCTGTCCTATTCCGGAAGATGCTCCGGTGATGAATATGGTTGGTTTCATTTTTTATCGATTAATGTTAAACATATTTTTCAATCTGTTAATTCATCTTGACTTTTGATATAAAGATTATTCAACGAATTATGCCTCTTTTTTATTAAATAATGCAACCGTTTTTTTGACGCAAAGTTTTATTTACAGAATGATTTTTTTAAGTGAGCAAAGAAGAATCAACCAAGTTGATTTGATGAAGCTGTATTTTCAAGCTTTGCGAAGCAAATTTCATTTGTCTTTGCCTTCTAAAAATCAAAAGTATATAATAAAATCTTTGCGTTAAAAATAAAATTCGAACAAGTGAAAAATGTATGATGAATAAAATAAAAATATTTTTACACTACTAATAAAAGTCAAGATGAGTTCCGTAAATAAAAGGTTCTGACAATCAGAATTACCTCATTATTTTCTTTTATTTTAATTGGTTTTAAACAACTTACGCATGTGGGCAGAGAAAGTAAGATCATCCATAGAAGTTCTGTTCTTTATCCATTCTTGCGCATCAGCCCCTACTGCATAGCGAAACTGGTTGCTTCCATCCGTTGCTGCATTAAAGATTTCTTCGGCAACACTTTCCGCACTCGACATTTTTTCACCCATCGTACCAAGCAGCGCAGTAGAATCTTCAATGAAACACTGATAATCTGTCAATTCCGGATCTGCTGCAAAATGTTTTGCTGAGGTTTCATGGAAAGGCGTAGCTACTCCACCCGGCTCAATAAGTTTTAAGCTGATATTCTGTGAAGCCAATTCATAAGAAAGTGATTCTGAAAAGCCCTCCAATGCAAACTTTGAAGCCACATACATAGAGATCAAAGGAATACCGATACGTCCTCCTGCAGAGCTCACGTTGATAATACTTCCCTGCTTTTTCTTTCTGAAATAAGGAAGCACTGTACGGATTACATTCATTGTTCCAAAAACGTTAACACGGAATTGCTTTTCAATCTGTTCCGGCTGGATGGCTTCAAACACACCATATTGTCCAAAAGCGGCATTATTTACAAGAAGATCAAGACTTCCAAAACGCTCCAAGGTTTCTTTAAGACTTTTTTCAATCGTTTCCGGATATTCAAGATCCAGTTTTGTCACCAGAACATTGTCTAGTTCTGTAAGTTCTTTTTCATTTTCAGGGCTTCGCATAGATGCCACCACATTCCATCCGTTTTTAGCAAAAAGGATAGCCGAAGCTCTCCCAATTCCTGTGGAAGAGCCCGTAATTAAAACGGTCTTATTCATAAATTATATGTTGATTTAAATACTTGAAGGATTTACTCCAAATTTGTTTTTAAAAGCGAAGGAAAAGTGAGATAAGGTTTCAAAACCCACCTCCACATACACATCTTTTGATTTCATTATTTTATTGTTCAGTAGATAATAGGCTTCTTCCAGTCTTTTATGCTGTCTCCATTTATTGGGTGAGGTCTGAAAGGTCTTTTCAAAATCACGCTTAAAAGTCGCCAGACTTCTACCCGTGAGAAATGCCAACTGAGATAACGGAACATTGAACCGATAATGGGTGTTCATAAAGCCCTCAAGATTGATCTTTCCGGGAATTTCAAAATGAAATAAAATATCTTTAACATTTTTGTCATGCTGCAACAGCAGATGTATTATTTCTTTTTTCTTGAGATCAACAAGCTCCGGACTTATCTCTTTACCGAACCAAGGAAGCAATGAGAAAAAATAAGAGGTAATTAAGTCATCCTGTTTCAGTTTGAATAAACTTTCGGATACAGATTTTTGAGAGGTCAACTGATTCTGATGGGCAAAATCCTGCAACAGCTTCTCATCCAATATCACAGAAACAGCTTCAAAAGCTTCCTCCGCTGCCGGATACTTTACAAAGCGTATCAGTGCATTTTTTCGGTACAGCACCACATCACCTTTCCGATAGGTATGTTTTGTATAGCCGTCATAAGCTTCCATCTCTCCAGAAACAATATAAGACAACCCATGTTCTTTAATGAACTGCTCTCCCGATTTGCTGCTTTTAAAATAACAGGTTCGCTGTATGCCGTATAAGTTTTCGTCTTTTCTCATGTACCCTGCTTTTGGTAATACAAATGTAAAGCAGATTATTGACATCAACTTTCTTAGGAAGCTCATTTTTCATTTCGTATAACGCTCACCTATAATTACGATTAACGCGATGGAAAGAATAAAAGAAAACAAACAAATCACTCTCATTCACGTTTTTTTTTAATTCTAAAAAGAAAATATTTTTTCTCATCAATACTTTATTCCTTTTTCCAGATTTACGTAAATTCGCCTACCATTAATCATTTTTTCTGTACGTCGTCATGGAGCTTCCAAAAGAATATATTTTACCGAATACCAATATCAGTACACTTTCTACATATGAACTTTTGAAGCATACCCAAACTGCAAATTTTATAGAAAATAAAGATTTCCGAGACATCTACCCTCTTGCGTTGGAATGCAATGCCGGAGTGTTTACTAAATCAACTTCTGTCATTGATTTCCCTAACGTTTCCGTAAGTCAGGTTGGAACTTCGCTGATCACTACTTGCTCATGTGATAATGAAACCCAAAAACTCTGCGAACATCAGGCAGAAATCATTTATTGCATTCTAGAACAGAAAAACTTCCGAATCTTTTTTGATCATCATGTAAGACAAAGATCATTGATGTTAGTCGCCAAAGGTTTTGGATTAGAGAATGAAACGAATCTGGATGCTTTTTTCAACATTGAATATACCGATGGTAAACTTGATATTCAACCTAAAATAAAAGAGCTCATTCAAATAGACGAACAGGTTTTCAAACAGAATCTGCTTCCTCAACGTGTCTCTATACTAGATGAATTAGCCGTACAGAATACTGACAAAAGACAAATACTGGTCATTGGGAAACACCGTTTTTACAATCAACTGAATTTTTCATTGATGGAAGCCGATATTACCCAATCAGGAAAGGTTAAAAATCCCATTACAACCATTGATCCCATGCAGTTGATCTGGAAAGCAGAACAACCGTCAGAAATCAAATTTTACACCGCCATTATCACTTTTCAAAATAAATATAGCGAAGAGAAAAGTGCGGCAGAATTACAGGCTTTAAAACTCATCGTTCAGAACCCTTTGGACGTGGATGTTTATTATCATGACCATAATGTAGCTGAAACTATTTCTTCAAAGTCGTTGGTTCCAATTCATTTAAATATATTAAAATCAGAAATACAGCTTACCGTTTTCAAGAAAGATCCTTTTTACGAAATTACGGGAGAACTGTTATTCAATGACATTTCACTTCCCTTTAAAAACGTAGTGATCCGAAACGATTATTTTGTTTATTTTCAAAATACGCTGAGCCTGGTTGACAATCCTGATATGCTTCGTGTGATTAAGTTTTTTAAATCAAACAATGAAATATTAATCCTTCATGCATCAAAATATGAGGAATTTTTACAGACAGTTTTATCTTCATTAGAACAATATATTCATATCAATTATAGCTATATTCGCCAAGCAACTCCAGTGGAATTAGCTGAGAAAGACTTCAAGACAGAGCGCATTATCTACTTGCAACAGAAAGGCAATTTTGTATCTATTACGCCTGTTATGAGATATGGCTCGGTTGAGGTGATCGTTTATTCACGAAAACAATTATTTGATACCGATCAAAACGGAAACCAGTTCACCATAGAACGAAATCATCATGAGGAAGATCGCTTGACTTCTATCATCATGCAGCAACATTCTGAATTTGAAGAACAAATGGAAGGAACCGAGTATTTCTACCTTCATAAAGATAAATTTCTGGACGAAAACTGGTTTCTGGAAGCCTTTGAAGCATGGAAAAATGAAAAGATAACCATTCTTGGATTCAATGAATTAAAGAACAATAAACTAAACCCCAATAAAGCTAAAGTAGACATCCAGATCACCAGCGGTGTCGATTGGTTTAATGCTAAACTGGCCGTAAAATTTGGCAAAAAAGAAGCTTCATTAAAACAGGTTCACAGAGCGATCCGTAACAAATCGAAATTTATTCAGCTGGATGACGGTACCCAAGGTATTTTACCTGATGAATGGATCAATAAAATCACCCGATATTTTCAGGTGGGAGATATTGATGAAGAATTGTTGAAGATCCCGAAAATTAATTTTACAGAAATATCAAATCTCTTTGAAAAAGAAATTCTTAGTGATGAGGTACATGCAGAAATTACGGCCTATTCAAAACGCTTTTCGCAAACCAAAAACATTCCTGAAATTGCTGTCCCTGCTGAATTAAAAGCAGAATTGAGAGATTATCAACGGGACGGATTAAATTGGCTAGGTTTTCTTGACACCTTTAATTTTGGAGGTTGCCTTGCTGACGATATGGGACTGGGTAAAACCATACAGATCATCGCTTTTATTCTACATCAAAGGGAAAAATATGGATCGACAACCAACCTGATTGTTGTTCCCACTTCTTTACTCTTCAATTGGCAGGAAGAGATTGAAAAATTTGCACCTTCCATCAAAGTATTGCTTCATTATGGGGCTGATAGGAAGAAAACAACCGAGTTGATGCATCAATACGAAGTGGTTTTGATAAGTTACGGAATGCTGCTGTCGGATATTCGTTTTCTGAAAACCTTCCATTTTAATTATATTTTCCTTGATGAATCGCAGGCGATTAAAAACCCCAATTCAGAAAAATACAAAGCCTCCCGTCTTTTACAGTCGCGGAATAAAATCGTATTGACCGGAACGCCAATTGAAAACAATACTTTTGATCTGTACGGGCAACTTTCCTTTGCCTGTCCGGGATTATTGGGAAGTAAACAATATTTTAAAGATACATACGCGATTCCGATTGATAAATTTGAATATACCAAACGAGGAACCGAGCTTCAGCAGAAAATAAATCCTTTTATCCTCCGAAGAACCAAAAAGCAAGTCGCCAAAGAGCTTCCCGAAAAAACGGAAATGGTGATTTACTGTGAAATGAATGCAGAACAACGTAAGGTATACGACACTTATGAGCGTGAACTTCGTGAATTCATTTCCGCATCTACTGATGATGAAACCCTCAAAAACAGCATGCATGTTTTGACAGGATTAACCAAACTCCGACAAATTTGCAATTCTCCTGCTTTGTTAAAAGAAGGTCATTCAGGAGATAATTCTGTTAAAATAGAAATCCTGACCGAGCAGATTGAAAATAAATCGAAGGAACATAAAATCCTTGTCTTTTCTCAGTTTGTAGGCATGCTTGATTTGATTAAAGCTGAATTAGAAAAGAAAAATATCCCTTTTGAATATCTGACAGGACAAACTAAAGATCGTGGAACTAAGGTTAATAATTTTCAGACTGACGAAAATATCCGTGTGTTTTTAATCAGTTTAAAAGCCGGCGGTGTAGGGCTTAACCTTACCAAAGCAGATTATGTTTATCTCGTAGATCCTTGGTGGAATCCCGCTTCGGAAAATCAGGCGATCGACAGAAGTTATAGAATCGGACAAACCAAAAATGTAATTGCTGTTCGGTTGATCTGCTCTAATACTGTTGAAGAGAAAATCTTAAATCTTCAAAAGAAAAAAAGTAAACTTGCCCAAGGCTTAATAAAAACCAGTGAATCAAAGTTACAGGGTTTAAGTAAAAGTGATCTTTTGGAAATTTTGGAATAAAAATTTAACCACAAAAGGCGCAAAAGTTTTACTATTAATATATTTTGCATAATAATTTTCCATTTAGTTTGTCATTCCGGAGGAATTTAAACTCTCTTATAAAGAGATTGAATTACTTTGCAGAGATTCCTCCGGAATGACAAAAAGGATGCTTATATCCATTGAAAAATTGTGACTTTTGGTTCCATAAAATCTTCGATTTGTGGTAAAAAAATCACCACTTTTATAGATTATAAAATTAATAAATGATTTCATTGAAAATAATTCAAAAATAAAAGCACATTTAGTATATTTGATTTTTATAATTTTGCATCATGAGCGATCAATTAGAAACTATAGCAGATTACTACAAACGGATCAGAGAAAACAAAAATAAAATGTTTGATACTGATGATTTTGAAACAGGAAAATCGCATTTCAATATTTCTATGCGAAAGTATTGCAGTTTCAAAAGTCCTTATAACCGTAGAGATTACTATAAGATCAGTTTTATTATTGGTAAAGGAACGTTTCAATATGGGCAGCAACAATTGTATATTGATCGTCCTGCTCTATTTTTCCCTTCTCCCAATATTCCTTATTCGTGGGAATGCGACGGAGATCTTCAGGAAGGCTATTTCTGTTTGTTTAATCAGGAGTTTTTTAATGGAAATTCAGAGTTTAAATTATTCAAGAAAACCTCTCTCTTTAAAGAATGGAGCATGCCGCTTGTTTTTTTAACCGAAGAACAAACTCAGCTGGTTACCGTCTATTTTGAGCAGATGTATAAGTTGAACAACTCCTCCTACCCGTTTCGATGCAACAGTATTAAAAACCATTTGGCATCCGTTTTACACCTTGCCCTGGAAAACCGTGTGGAAGACATTGACCCTAATGAACTTCCCGCCAACATTAGATTATACCGATTGTTTGATGAGCTTCTCAACAAACAGTTTCCGTTGGATTCTCCGGCTTACCCGTTAACTTTAAAAACAGCTTCAGATTTTGCGGAGCATCTTAATGTGCATGTGAATCATTTAAATTCTTCTGTAAAATCAGTCGCCAATCTTACCACCACTCAAATCATCAAAGAAAGAATGTTTGAAGAATCTAAAAATCTATTAAAATATACCAACTGGGATATTTCGGAAATTGGGTATACACTGGGATTTGATGAACCTTCTCATTTCAATAATTTCTTTAAAAAGCATGCCAACACTTCTCCGCTTAAATTTAAGAGCACTGTTTAATTCTTTGAATTTTGTAATTTTTACTTTGTCTTTTAAAATTCATATTAATGATACTTTCTCTATTTTTGTATCGTTAAAAAATGAATAAACATGTTGTTGAAAGAAGCATCTGAAAAACGCATCAGATTAGTTACGATAATGGCCTTTATCTCGATCCCTCTTTCGGGGTTTGTAACGGACATTTATTTGCCTTCATTTCCATCGATGGCCAAAGGAATGCAGGTTTCGGAAAAAGACATCCAGATTACGTTAACATCGTATTTACTGAGTTATGGGATCTGTCAGTTATTTGTAGGAAACATCTTAGATAATATCGGACGTTACCGACCTAAATTGGTAGCCTTATTCTTTTTGATCATCAGCAGTCTTTTGATCACAATGACGAATAGTATTTTGTTGATCTGCCTCCTCCGAATTCTTCAGGGTGCTGCCGTCTCTGTTCTGGTAGTGGCGACCCGCGCAATCTTTGTAGATATTTATGATGCGGAAAAAGTGAAACACTATTTAAGTTATTTCACTATTGTCTGGTCTTGTGGACCTATTTTAGCACCGTTTCTTGGCGGTTATCTTGAAAAACTGTTTAACTGGCATGCGAATTTTTATTTCTTAGCTTTCTACGCGGGGGCCATATTTCTGTTTGAATTATTCTTCAGCGGAGAAAGTTTACCCGAGAAGAAGAAAGTCAGTTTTTCAGAAAATATCAAGCTCTATCAGATGATGTTGAAGAACCGCATTTTTATGTTGGGAATCTTTATTTTGGGATTAAGTTATTCGATTGTGATGTTGTTTAATATTACCGGACCTTTTATTATTGAAAACACCTTCCATTTCACTCCGGTTGTTATTGGATATTGTACTTTGATTTTAGGATTCTCCTGGATGATTGGCGGTTTTATAGGAAAGAAAAGAATTGCATTAGATTTTAACTCCCGTATTTTACAACCTGTTATTATACAATTGGTTTTAATAGCGAGTTTAATTGCAGTAAGTTACTTCGCACAAAGCCTTTACATTACCATTCCTTTTGCATTTTTCATCCATATTTGTTCGGGGATTTTATTTACCTCCTTTTTTACGACAAGTATGTTGTATTTCCCTAAGAATGCGGGAACAGCAGGCGGATTAATGGGTGGATTGGTGTATATCATCACTTCTCTTACGAGCTTTATTATTTCGGTAAGTGGAAACGTAAGCGAACAAAAAGATTTGGGTTGGCGATATTTTATTATAGCCTTTTTACTTTTTGGTATCATCCTTATCATGAGTAAAACATTGAAAAAAGAAAAAGCAGAGAATTAATCTCTGCTTTTTTTATATTTTTAAGTGAAGAAATAGATTTACATTTTCGGGCTCCCGGCCAACGTTCATCTTAGATTCCTCATATCCTGCCTGTTTTGCAAGATGGTACAACTGTTCTTCAGTGCGATGGTTTAGATACCAATCACCAAAAAATTCCATATATGCTCTGGTGGGATTATGATCTTCATTAAAATTACCAATAATTATTTCGCCCTCCACTTTAAGCCATTCCTTCATTCTTTTCAATAACATGATGAATGCTTTATCATCAAAGTAATCAAAAAGTCCGGCAGACCAAATGATATCAAATTTATGATCCGTGTGAAAACGAAAAATATTCTTTTTGATGAATGTAATTTTATCTAAATGAGGATGGTTTAATATTTTCGCATACAGAATGGCTTTCTCATCCATTTCAACACAAGTGGTTGCAATGTCTAATTGAGGGTTTTCATTATATAATTCATATAGGTCGCGTGCCGGCCCGCTCGCCAGATTCAAAAGAGATCCTCCTTCTTTTAAACGTTGAGATACCTTTTCCTTAAAATACTCTTTTCTGTTTCTAACCGCCTTTGCCGAAGAAATTGAGACCGTATATCTGTCCCATTTTGAAAATTTAGAGGAAACCTCTTTTGTATATAACTTATCAATAATATGAAAATCTCCCGCATAACCATGAGGTTTGGCAAAAGTGTGCCCCACTATTGATTTTTGATCTTTCAGAAATTCGCAATTGTTTTTTAAATCTGTTATTTCATTAGGCGTTAATCTGTTTTCACTCACTTGATGAACCAATCCATTAATCATCATTGTAAGTTCATCAAATTCTTCAATTACGGGACCATTATTAGAAATTATTTCATTCATTCTTTCAAGAAGTATTGCTGTTTCCATATCTTATTATTTAATTGTGAATCGTTAACTAATATCTATTATAAACTAACATTTCTACACTTCATTTGAATCGCTCATTTCATCATCCATCCTTTATTATTTACTAATTTAACGAATATTTTACACCAAATGACTTTAATTAAATATAAAATATTCATTAATTATCCATTAAAACAGGTTATAAAAAATTTGATTTAAAGGAATATAAACCTCCTCTTCATTTACCCAAAACAATATCAATCCCATTGTTGATGCCTAGAATCCTAGTGTTTGCGTATTATATTTCATCATCATTCTTACATGATCTAATATTACACCGTCAATATAGAATAGTTTTATATTGATTAATTTTAATACATACAAAAAATGAGGCAATTAATGAAAAAACACTGGAAACCCATATTGTTCAGTTTACTAGCTTATATAATTTGGGCTGTAGCGATATTGGCAATCCTTGTCATATTAAAAGGGGAACATACAACTCGGAGGCTTATGGAAATAGACAACCCTATCCATATTATCCATGTCCTCCTTAAGGGTACCATTGTTTATTATGTTCTGATTTATCTCCTCATCATTCCTTTAATAAAAACCAAGAATTGGAAAAAAATAGGTATACAAAGTTTATTATTTTTCTTAATTCTTACAACGTATGAGTATTTCTGGAATTTCGATATTATCAACCAGGGTTTTGTAGAACAAGCGTATACAAACATTTTTTTTCTATTATATACAGCCTGTTTGGATGTTTCAAAAATATTTATCGCTCTTTTTATTGCGGGTATCATAACATCATATGAAATACACAGACGCAAAGAAGAACTTGAAAAACAAAAATTAAAAGCAGAAATTTCAGCGATTAAATACCAGATCAATCCGCATTTTCTATTTAACTCACTGAGTTTTATTTATACTAAAACAGTAACTACCAACCCTGAAGCTGCCCACGCTGTACTGCTACTTTCTGAAATCATGAGTTATGCGCTGGACGAGTGGGATGAGCTTGGAAAGGTCCCCTTAGCATTAGAAGTGGAACATATGAAAAAAGTGATAGAGATGAATCAGATCAGGTTTAATCATATCCTGAACATTAAATATTCTGAACATATAGAACCTAATAATGCGTATATTCCTGCTTTGGCTTTTCTAACATTGGTGGAAAACGCTTTTAAACACGGCGACCTTAACGATGAAAACAACCATGTAACCATTCATCTGGAAGCTACAAAAAATAAGATCTATTTTCTGGTAAGTAATAAAAAGAAAAAAGGTCCAAAAGAGCCTTCCAAAGGAATAGGACTAAGTAATGTGCAACAACGTTTGCAACTGATGTACGGAACCAAACATTCCTTTACCATTAAAGAAGATGAAAATTATTATGTAAATGAAATAACTATCAACCTTTAAGTTATGATTAATTGTATTGTTGTAGATGATGAAGCTCATGCTATAGAGCTGCTAACCCTTCATATTGAACAAACCCCTTTTTTGACACTCGTGGGCACGGCTACTAATCCGGCAGAAGCACTACAGGTACTGAATACCACAGAGGTAGACTTGATCTTTCTGGATATTCAAATGCCGGGAATGTCTGGGATTGAGTTGCTGCAATTGTTGAATGACAGATATAAGGTGATTCTTACCACTGCATTCAGAGAATATGCAATGGAAGGGTTTGATCACAATGTGGTAGATTATCTTCTGAAACCTATCTTCTTCCCTAGATTTCTTAAAGCTGTACAGCGTGCACAGGAAGTAATTTCATCACCTAAAAAAGAGATAGATGATTTTATATTGGTAAAGACAGAATACAAAGGTAAACTCTTAAAAATCAAAATAAATGATATCATCTACATAGAAGGAAAAGGCAAATACGTCTGTTTTCATACCCGAGACGGAGAGCAAGTGACCGCGCTCCTTAATATCGGAGGACTTGAAGAAAAACTTCCCAGCGACCAATTTTTGAGAATCCATAAATCATTCATTATTGCTGTACCATTTATTATTATGATTCATGGAAATCTTGTGCAACTGGAATTTACAAAGAACCAAATTCCCATTGGACAAACCTACAAGGATATTTTCATGAGCCACATGATAGGGAAAGTGATCACCAATAAAAATAATGAAGGCTCTAATCCTACATCATCCATCTAATCCACTTCAAAATATTTTATAACATGTATCTTGCTTAGAGTAAATACAATAACCATCTTAAATCAATTTCATATGAGCGAAGAAGAAAAGAAAGGGAAACCTCAATTACCCAAGACCGATTTAGACAATCCTACACCCCTCACTGAAAAAGGAGGTACAAAAGGAGGAAAAATGAGTACTCCCTCTGAGGAAATTCAAAAAAAATAATTTTACTCTATACAATTGAAACCATCTGACATAAGTTTTGTTCAGATGGTTTTTTATGTGAATAATGAGCGGCTTACTCTTATTTTTACATTCAACTATTCACTGATTTCTATATCCATTCTTCCAATAAATGATACCAACGAATCTTATGATCAGATTCCAGCAAAAAAACGGCAGATGCCTTTCTTGTATTCATTTCTCCATCGGCATTTTGAGTTTCTACATATTCAGCCAACGCATGTTTATCTGAAAGCTGAATTTTTATATCTGAAACTTTAATTTCCATTTCTGAAAATCTGCCAAAAGCAGTAGGCAACCAACTGGCAAAACCGTCGTAATCCAATTCATTTCCTCTACTCCCTTTCATTTTAAAATCAGGATGGAAATTTTGCAATAAACTTGAAAGCAGAGCTTCTTTATGGGTTGTATTTTGTGTAAACCAATTTTCAATATTCTCATGAAAATCTAAAATTTCTTTTTCTACCCCTTCTTTATAATCCATTTCTTTTATATTCTTCTGATTATTGATTTTATTATTTTTAATACTGATGATTTTATTGATTTAAAATCCCATAAAAGCATTCCTGCTGCAAAAAACCTACTTCATCTTTACTAAAGCGTCTAATTAAGCATTTAATTATCACCAAATTAACAATATCAGTAGATATGCAGTACCCTTTCTTTAAGGCAAACATAATACATTTGAAATATAAATAGCAACATTTATTATTACAAAGCAGGGGCTTTTTTTCTTAAGTTTTTCATCCTTGTCCCTGCTTTAACAAAGACAAAAAGTATCTGCAAAATCTATTTGTAGTTCATATTATAAAAGAATACACTCTCATATTTGTGTTCGTGTTTTTTGTGTTGCGGGGGCAATTCCAAGCCCCTGTTTTTTATACGAAAAAAGAACTGTTTGCTACAAACAATTCTTTTCAAAATATCCTAAAAATTTTCTTTCAAGCCATTATTTCATTAATCAGAATACTCTTTTAAAAGTTGTCTATAACTCATTAAGATAGACGATTTTGAAATAAAGCCTACAAATTTATTATCCTGATCTACAACAGGGAGATTCCACACCCCGGTATCATCAAATATCTGAAGAATTTTTAACGGTTTATCTTCCGGATGAATAATGGCCGGAGGGGCTTTCATAATTTTAATAATACTCGCCGAAGTATCTGTATCCGAAAATAGAAAAGGGCGTATATCATCTATTGTAAAGATTCCGCGTAATGTTTTAACATCATCAATAACTCCGAATATATTTTTGTTTCCGTCTTTTACGAGCTCAAACAAATCTGCTATAGACGCATTTTCATTCACTGTTTCTGAAAACTTATCGATAAAATCTTCTGTTTTTAATGAAAACAATAAATTCTTGTCGTGCTTATTCGTAAAGATCTTTCCTTGATCTGCTAATGATTTCAATTCAGGAGAAATCGGAGAAAACCATTTCGCGATGAGGTATGACATCACAGAAACAATCATTAGGGGAATAAAAAGGTCATATCCAAAACTAGACTCTGCAATTAGAAAAATTGCGGTGAGCGGAGCATACAATACGCCACTCATGGCTCCTGCCATGCCTACAAGAACAAGATTGGTTACCGGAACATCCGAAAACCCAAGATGCTGACAAATCAAAGCAAATAAATAGCCTACCGTACCTCCTGCAAAAAGTGAAGGGGCAAAGTTTCCGCCATTACCACCACTAAAAATGGTAAAAGACGTAGCAAAAGCCTTTAACAGACATACTAAGATTAAAAATATAATAACTGTCCACTCCTTAATTTCAAAATATCTGAAAAAGCTGTTTTCAATAATAGAATGCGTGTTTCCGTTCGTAAAAGCCTTTACGGTATCATAGCCTTCCCCAAATAAAGGAGGGAAAAGTACACAAAGAAGGGATAAGACCGCTCCACCAAACATTGCTTTTCGCAATCGTGACATCTTAAGACCCTTTATAAAATGTTCTACTTTTTGAGAGACTACCACAAAATATCTCGCATATAATCCTGTTGCAATTCCTAAAATAAGGTAATAAGGAACGTTTTTATAATTAAAAGGTTCTCTGGTATAAAACCTGAAAAGAATATCTTCCTGAAGTAAAATTCTCGATAAAAGACTTCCGCAAACCGCAGCAACCACCAAAGGAATAAAGTCTGTAAAAACTACGCCGGTCAATAAGATTTCAAAAGCAAACATAATCCCCGCAATCGGCGCATTAAAAGCCGATGCAATTCCCGCCGCTGCTCCTGCTGCCAACAATAATGTTCTTTCTTTATAACTTAAACGATACGTCTGAGCAAAATTAGACCCGATGGCAGAACCTGTAACAGCAATTGGACTTTCTAGTCCGGCAGAACCTCCAAGCCCAACGGTAATCGCACTCTGTACGATCTGAGAATACATTTTAACAGAAGAAACAATACTTGAATTCTGTGCAATTTCATATAAAATAGCACCAATTCCTTTTCTGTCCTGTCCTTTAAATATTGTTAAAACAACGCTTGTAGTGGCTACAATTCCCAAAAAAGGAAATACAATATAAAATAAGATCTGATATTCAAAGTGAACCTCATTGGTAATAAAATAATGAATATGGTGAACAAGAGTTTTTAATACAACCCCTGCCAATCCCGCGCTACATCCCACAATAATACCCGAAAGAACGAGAAACTGATTACGGCTTAACCTGTTGCTTAGCCAATGGAGAATAAGCTCATAACTCCGTACTTTTTCAAGACCATATTTTTGAAAATCTCTTTTGAATTTTAGAAAACTTAGGTATTTTCTTTTATTATCAATTTTCACTTGTTTGAATGTTTTTTAATTCCACCATTTAGTAAGCGGGATGTAAATTTAGGGAATTAAATTGTCTTTTTTTGAGAGCATCCTCTCAATCAGTGTAAAAACCAGCGATCAGCCTTTAACACTCAAAGTACTGCTTAGAAATAAAGTTCCGACAACCAAAGGATTAAACCTATAGCTGTTCAATTTATTATTTGATTTTTATTCTATATTTTAATTAAATTTATTGGTTGAGCTATGAATTTTTCAAAATTTACGGTATAATTTTCAAACTCTTCATTACAAACGAAATCATTGTTTAGATTCCCATAAGTGATTTTAGATATATCATTCAATTCCCATTCTTTTTTTAAACTCCATAGAAAAATAAGACTTCATATCATTAAAGTTTTTAAAAATTTCAAGAACGGCACATCTTTCACTATCTATCAGATCGAGTGCAGGATATAGAAAATATATTTTCTCCTTATTAAAATAAAAAGATGGTGGTTCAGGAATTTTCTCAACCGTAGTGTCTTTATTGTAATCTACTTTTATATTTACCCCTTTAAAACGCCCGGTTCTAAAAAGAGTCCTATCGGTTCCGCTTCTAATAAGTTGATTCCAATTTATAGAGGGATTTACGACATCATACAAATTAACTTTTATTTTTTTCCTTACGTCAAAAATCCTGTAGGTAATCTCAGTTACGTGATAATCACTGGCTGTTCCACGAACAGCTCCTAAACAATAGTAATGAGTGGTAGATACAATTAAATAATCATGAATAGCAGATTCAATTTTAACTTCATGTTCTGCAATCCACTCCTCTTTTTCAGAAGGGATATAATTTAAATTATTATTGATAATTTTTTGGTATGTATGAAATTCTCTTTTAGCTTTCTTTTTTAGAGCATCTTCAATATTTGCTAAATCATATTCTGCCTTAACAAAAAAATCCTCATATATAAAGTCTTTCAGCACCTCATCTTTTAGCGCTAACCAATCGGGAACGATAGAACTGTAAGCCAAAACAACAGAATCATTTAGTTTGAAAGATTCTTCATAAGTAATCATGCTTTTTTTCATAATATTAAGTTGGACTTGGTATTTTTAAATGTAGTTATTATTGAGTAGAGATCTATTAAACAAAGAAATAGTAGAGATGGAATTAACACCTATCTATTAAATATTTCCTTACACTTATTCATATTCATCTAGCTTACAACCACTTTAACACATATCATGTAGATTTCAATTTTAAAAAGTTAACAAAAAATATATCATTAACTCTGAAAAAAATTAAGAAATAACATTACAAAGATCTACCATAAAGTAAAACTTTACCGTGTTTTTCACACTAGATTTCGATAAGAAGAAGAAAACATTCCTATTTCTTCAGAAAGAAAAAAACGCGTGATGAAAAAAAGAAACTCCAACCTCTTATAGATCTAGAGTTCATTCTTGCCTTGTAAAAAAATAGTACATAGTAATTGTATTAAAAGTAAAAAGCTTTGGAATAAAGATCAGCAGTTTTTAGAAGACGATCATTAATTCATAATATTTAATTCAGCTTCTATTGATAAACACTTTCTTAAAAACAGCCTAATAGTCTTAAAATAACGTTAAAAAGGCATACTCCCAGATTATTGGCACAATTTTTCAATAGTAAAACATAACTCATGTTTAGTTTGAGTTTTCATGGTTATTAGTTTTATCCTCTACTTCTCGTAGGGGATTTTTTGTTTTTAAGCTCCACAAGATTTTGTAATTTTTAATCTAAAGAATGTAATACCCTAAGCATCATATTTGATAAAAGTATTTGAAATAAAAAAGAGCCGGATCATGATGATGAACCGCTCTTTATTACATTAATAATTTGATTGTTTTATTTCTTAATAAAAGCAGTAGCATCCACTTCTATCAACATATCATCTAATGCTAATCTTGGAACCGGAATTAAAGTACTTGCAGGAAATTGATGATTTCCCCAGCTTTTGTGCATCTCTTCTGTCCATATCTTAAGCTTTTCCTGGTCGTGATCCACAATAAGCACTGTGACTTTAAGAACATCCTGAACTCCTAATCCATAGTCTGCCAACACGGTTTCCAAATTCTTTAAGGAATACTTAACCTGCGTTCTAAAATCTTTAGAAAGGCTATGCTTTAGATCTTCTCCACCGCTTTGTCCGGATATAAATACATATTTCCCATCAACCTCGTTGGTGGTAGAGTGAGAAAAGGCAAACGGTGTTGGATCAAAAAGCGCTTTTGGATTTTTATTGATGATTATAGTGGTATTACTTTTATCCATTATTTTGTGATGATTTGTATTTTGTGAAAAGGCAAGAAATCCTGTACAGAAGACAGACAGGCTCAATAATATACGTTTCATGATATTTTTTGTATTGAATTATTGAAGCAAATTTAGATTTCATAATTTCCAAAATCATCAACATATGTTGACGTTTCCCTATTTTATTGCTAGTAAATTTGTTGAATTTATATACTCTGAATAAATCACTGAAAGCATTATATAAAAAATGGACGAACCATTATAAATGATTCGTCCATCCTAGTATCTTTAAAATGTTTAAAGATTATATGTTTATAGTATTTTACCCTTTCGCTTTTTCATCTGTAAACAAATGAAAGCTTTCTTTTTTATCAATAAGCTGTAATGGATATAATTGAGGATTGTATGCTCCGTTCAATACTTCATTCAATGCATGCTTTTTTGATTCTCCGAATGCAACAAGCAAGATATTTTCAGCTTTGTTGATGATTGGGGCAGTCAACGTAATTCTGAACATTTCCTGAGGTTTTAGATAATATGCCGCAACCCATTTTTCCTTTTCATCTAAAATGGCTTCACCCGGAAATAAAGAAGCGGTATGACCATCGTCTCCCATTCCTAAAAGAATAAAATCAAAAACACCTTCATCACCAAGAACATTTCTAATCTGCTGCTCATATTTCACAGCATATTCTTCCGGAAGTATTCCATCCTGATACATTGGGAAAATTTGATCTTTGTTCACAGGAACTTTATCAAAAAGGGCTTCAAACGTCATCTTTGCATTGCTTTTCTCATCATCTAAAGCAACCCATCTTTCATCCACCCAAAAAAAGTACAGTTTATTCCATTCAATTTTTTCTGCATATTCCTGAGTCGCTAACAATTTAAAAATTGCCTTTGGTGAAGAACCTCCACTTAATGCGACAACAAAACGGTTATTTTTCTGAATAGATTTTTGTGAAAGATCAACAAAGGTATCTGCAGCCTTTTTATATAATTTCTCCAAATCATCAAATACGGTAATATTCATTTTCGTCTTTTTAAATTAATATAATCTTAAACCCATTTATGGCCTTGTCTTTCAACCAATGCAATACTTTCTTTCGGTCCCCAACTTCCTGCTTCATAGTTTGGAAAAGAAGAATCTTTAGTACTTTCCCATGCTTCCTGTATGGTTTTTACCACATCCCAAGCTTCTTCTACCTGATCTGAACGCATAAACAAAGTAAGATCTCCTAAAAGAGCATCCAACAGTAATGTTTCATAAGCTTCGGGAGTATCTTCCTGACAAGCGAAATTATCGAAGATCATTTCAACAGGCTTTAGAATTAATGAAAGTCCCGGTTTTTTTGTCATAAACTGCAGTCTGATATCCATCAATGGTTGAATATTAATGATCAATCTGTTAGCCGACAAATGTTGTGAACTTTCTGAGAATGTAGAATGTGGAAGCGGTTTAAACTGAATCGTAATATAAGAATGCTTCTCCTTCATTTTTTTTCCTGTACGAACGTAGAAAGGAACATCTTGCCATCTTTCGTTGTCCAGATAGAATTTTACTGCCGCAAAAGTTTCTGTATTAGAATCTTCAGCAATGCCATCTTCCTGACGATAACCTTTCGCCTCTACTCCATTTACTTTTCCTTTCCCGTATTGACCTCGTACCGCATAATGATCAACCTGATCTGCTGAAATTCTGCGAATAGATTTAAGCACATCTACTTTACGGTCTCTAATCTCCCCAGATTCCAATGAAGCAGGCGGTTCCATCGCAACCATACACAGAATCTGTAATAAGTGATTTTGAATCATATCTTTCAGTGCACCTGTTTGCTCATAGAAAGCACCTCTTGTTTCAACTCCAACCTCTTCAGCTACTGTAATTTGTACCGATTCTATATGTTTATGATCCCATAAAGGTTCAAAAATAGAATTTCCAAATCTAAATGCTAATATATTCTGTACCGTTTCTTTTCCTAAATAATGATCGATGCGGTAAATCTGCTCTTCCTCAAAAGTCTCAGCCAGCAAACTGTTCAGTTCCATTGCCGATTGTTTATCATGACCAAAAGGTTTTTCAATAATAATACGGTCTTTTTTAGCATCGGAAGCTAATGACGTATTTTTGATATGATTGGAAATGGTAGAAACAAAATTGGGACCGATTGATAAATAAAATAATCTGTTCCCTCTTGTTCCATACACCTTATCAAAATCTTCTAATTTCTGATGAAGATTCTTATAAGAACTTTCCTCATCTAATTGATTTTGAAAATACGTAATATGAGCCTGGAAACCTGCCCAATCTTCTGCAGTTATCTTTTTTCTTGAAAAACTTTCAAGATTTTCTTTAATGTAATTTTTAAAATATTCGTTGGTATTATCTGCTCTTCCCAGTGCCAAAATATTGAAACCTTTGGGCATTCTACCATCAATATATAAATTATAAAATGCCGGAAAAAGTTTTCTTTTTGCCAAATCTCCTGTAGCACCAAAAATTATGATTGTTGTTGGGTGCAAGGCTTTATTTTCATTCATTTTTCCGAATTTTAATGAGTTGCTGTTTGCCATGAAGTGTGAAAAACACCTTCTCTGTCAATTCTTTGATACGTGTGTGCTCCAAAATAATCACGTTGAGCCTGGATTAAATTTACAGGAAGTGATTCTGTGGTATAGGCATCGAAATATCCTAAAGCAGTCTGAATTCCTAAACTTGAAATTCCGTTTGAAGCAGCGAAAGATGCTGTTTTTCTCAACGAACTGATTTTATCTTTAACAATAACAGAAATATCCTGGTCTAATAAAATATTAGATAAATTAGAATCTTTAGAATACGCTGTGTAGAATTTTTCCAGCAATACTGAACGAATGATACATCCTCCTCTCCAAATTTTCACCACATCTTTTAATGGAATTTCAAATTGATATTCCTCAGATGCTTTTACCAATAAGGCTAAACCTTGTGCATAGCTTATTAAGGTCGCTAAATACAAAGCATCTCCTACTTCTTTGATAAATAATTCTATATTTTCCGGAGTTGCAATTTCATTTTTAGCATACAATTGAGAAGCCTGAACTCTCTCTTCTTTGTACGCTGATAAAATTCTTGAAGTAACGGCAATATCAATAGTCGGGATAGAAACACCAATTTCCATGGCTTGCTCGGAAGTCCATTTTCCGGTTCCTTTTGCGCCTGCTTTATCTAAAATCTGATCTACAAGAGAACCGTCTGTTAATGAATCTTTCTGGTGGAAAATATCTCTCGTGATCTCGATCAAAAATGAGTTCATCTCACCATTATTCCATTCTTTAAAGACTTGGTAAAGCTGATCGTTATTCAGGTTAGCTCCTCTTTTCAGTAAATCGTAAGCTTCACTGATGAGCTGCATGATGGCATATTCAATTCCGTTGTGGACCATTTTCACATAGTTTCCGGCAGAATCTTTCCCCATATAAGCAGTACAGGCTTCATTGTCTACTTTTGCAGAAATTGCTTCCAACATAGGTTGAAGAAGGTGGAACGCTTCCAGATCTCCCCCAGGCATAATACTAGGACCTGTTCTTGCTCCTTTTTCACCTCCGGAAACTCCCATTCCCATGAAATGTAGCTCTTTTGAAGCCAGATCAGCCACACGTCTGTTGGTGTCTTTGAAATAAGAATTCCCAGCATCTATAACGATATCACCTTTGCTTAAAAGTGGCGTAATACTCTCCAAAACTGCATCTACCGGTTTTCCCGCAGGAACCATAAGAATGATTTTCCTTGGAGTTTCCAATGCCGACACAAAATCTTCTAAAGTCACTGTACCTTTTACCTTCATTTCTGAAGTGGCACCGTCTTGTAATTCTTTTACTTTTTCTTCGTCAAGATCAAATCCTGCAATCGAAAAACCGTTATCAGCAATATTATACAGAAGATTCCTCCCCATTACTCCGAGACCAACCATCCCGTAATTATATTTATCCATTTTTATTGATATTTATATGAATTCTATTTTACGGAGTATAAAATTACGGAAATGCTAATTAGTAAAAAAATAAAAGCATGAAAAAAATCACCTATCTTTTTACATGTCACTCATTTATAAGCTGATAGTGTTTTACTATTTTTTATCGTAGTTCTAAAATTTATTTTTTTGTAAACAAGATAAAAAGATAGATGAATAAGCATAGATCATTCTGAATATTGATTTTTCTAAATTTTTAACAAAAGCGAAAAACAATATCTTTTTAACTGATTATTACATAATAAAAAACAGCATTATCGAAATAATTCGTATTATAGAATAATATCAATCCAATAAAGATTATTGTGATCAACAAATCATAAAGCTATTGACTACTAATTTCTAATTTTATTTGAACAAACTCCTTTTTAGTCCACTATATTTTTATTGGAATGGAGCTGATCCAGATTTGTTCCTTATCTCTGTTTTTATCAAAATTTTGTAGCATAAATTTCTGATCGTATTTTACTTTCTTGCTGAAATACAATTTATCATTGACGTAAATTTTTATTTTTTATGAAGCTCTTCTTAAGTAAAGAATAGATTGTTAAGAGTAAAAGTATCATAGTTCTATTGTATTAATTGCCTTGTGAAGCTCCGTTTAAATAGTCATTACTAATATCTTTTTCCTTTTTAAAATCCATTTTTCCGAACTTGTAGCTGAAACTTATTCCAAACGAACGAAGTGGTAATTCACGGACTGAATATGAGCTGTAATCATTGGTATCCACTGTTGTTACTTGCTTGATGTATTTATTAAAAGGATTGGTTGCTGTAATTCCTATACTGGCTTTTTTATTCCAAAACTGTTTTCTTGCTGCAATGCTGTAGGTGATCGACTGAGGATTTTTACCCTGTATATTTTTAGCAGCAGAATTGTAATTTCCAAACATTTCCAACATAACATCTTTTGGAAACTGATAATTCATATTTATATTGAATCGATAACGAACTCCCATATCCACATTACCAAAATAATCACTCACAATATATCTGTGAAACACCATCATATTCCCACGTATATTGAGTTTATTGCTAAAGAGAGGAACAGATCCTGATACAATACCTCCGGAATTATACTCTTTCCCAATATTATCTCTGGAAGCTACCGATACATTGGTATAATCTGTACCGTTTACGTTGTAAATTGGGTAAAAAGTCGTGATTTGTTTTAAATCCTGACTATTAATTCTTTCTGTAAGCGTTAGTGAAAGATTCGCTCCATTGCTGAAATTCTTATTATAGCCTAGCTCCATATTGTCTCCTATTTCAGGTTTCAATCCAGGATTTCCAGTTGTGATGTTATGAGGATCGCTAAAATTTAAAAACGGATTAAGCTCAGAATATTCAGGTCGTTCCACTCTTCTCGTATAGGCAAGTTTTACCGTTTCTCCACTTTCAAATTTGTGTGATAAAATGAAAGAAGGCACCAAAAGGCTATAAGCAGGAATATGGGTATTCTGATAATCTATCTTTACAGTGGTGTATTCATAGCGCGCACCAGCTCTTACATCCAGCCAATTGAATAATTGTAATGAAGAAGAAAGGTACGCCGCATACACTCCCATATCATATTTCAAGTGGTAAGATTGAAACGGATCTGATTGATATTGTCCAGATAAAGGGTCTAAAACATTGACATCCGTAGCATTGGTAATATGTTGAAGGATGGCTTTTGTTCCCATTTCAAGCGTTACTTTATCATTGATCGGCTGTACATAATCGATGGATAAATTATGCGTGTAATCTGTTCCGGGATTCCTCCCCGAAATACCATTATAAGGAGATAAACCTCCTGTTAAGCTTTGCGTTTGCAAATAATTACTATTGGGTGAGCCATAGCTTACAACATAATCTGCCGTCAGCTCCTGACCTTCTTTTTGAAATGTCTTTCTGTAGCTTAGATTTCCATCGATGGAATTAACAGAAGAACGGTTTAATGAATTTCTATAGCCAATAATCGACTGCTCACTTGAATTAGAAAGATCGGTAATATATTGCTCCTGGTTGATGAAACCAATGCTTTTGTTGGCAAAATCATTATAAGAAACAGAACCGCTTAAGGTATTGGTTTTATTAATTGACCAATCAAAACCTAAGCCTGTACGGTATCCATGTCTTTGAAAATCGGTATACCCATTTTGTAACAAACGGGTTTCATTGGTCGCTGAGTGAGAAATTCTGTCCTGAGAAAAAGGTGTTCTGGATTTCAACTGTGCATTTCCGCTGAAGAAAGCATTCAGGCTGAAATTATTATTTCTGAAATTCAGATTGACAGAACCTGTTTCAAAGCGTGTTCCTGCAGAAGCGTTTACAATTCCATTGATTCCTTTTACTTTGCTTTCATTCAGAACAATATTAATAATTCCTCCGGTTCCCTGTGCGTCGTATTTTGCTCCGGGACTTGTTACCGCTTCAATACTTTTGATCTGACTTGCTGGAATAGAAGCCAATGCATCTGCCAGGCTGTTACCAAATATACTGGAAGGTTTCCCGTTGATCAAAAATCTAACATTAGGATTCCCTTGTAATTCTACATTCCCATCAGCATCTACGGTTACCTGCGGAACTTTTCTCAAAACATCAATCGCTGCTCCGCTTTGGGAGGTTACATCATTCGCTACATTATATACAATCTTGTCAATTTTATTTTCAACAATGTTTTTTTTTCCAACAATGATTATTCCTTCTATTGTCTTAGTTCGATTTCCTGATAAGGAATCAATTGCTTTTGCAGGTATTGTTCCTGAATTTGTAGTTTGAGCATTCACCAATTGGGTAAATAATAAAATAAAAATAATTGATACTTGTTTCACAGCGTTATATAATTAAGCCACAAAAATGAAACCCAATTCTGTAAAAATTTTGAATTTATCTGAAGTATAGAAATAAAATTCTAATACTCTTTAGAATTTTAGAATATTTTCAAATCTATCATTTACGGCATTACAAAACTGATTTTACTCAATTATTAAACCTCAACTTCTCTTTTTACTGATTTTTATATTTACATTTGCAAATTATTAATATTTGGTCTAAATAAATATAATGAAAGCGAATTCCGTTTAATTAACATGAGTATACAAAAATGGCAGTTATCATTCTGCATTCCGTCGCCATTTGCCACCAGAAACTACAACATTCACCCAACACCTTAATCATTCCCTAGGAAACAAATCAAATTTGATGATTAGCTAAGGAATAAATTTTTTTAATTATGCTTAAACGATTAATTTTTTTATTTTTAATTCTCTCTTATTTTTCATCTTATGCTCAAACTAAAACAGGAAGCATCTCAGGAATCATCACTTCTGTTGATGATGAACCTCTAGAGCTTGTTTCGGTTTCGCTTCTGGAACTCAATAAAAGTACAACCACTGATATTAAAGGAAACTTTAATTTCTCTCAAATAGCACCGGGAAATTATATTGTGAAAATTCAGATGCTGGGTCTTAAAGAGCAGCAAATTCCCATTGAAGTAAAAGAGGGTGAAGATTCACCGGTAAATTATAAACTGTCTAAAGAGAATATTCAGTTATTACAGGAAGTAAGAATTGCGGGAAATAATTCTAAAGTTACCAGAAAAGAAAGCCCTTATGTTGCAAAGCTTCCCATTAAATACTTAGAAAATCCTCAGGTTTATAATATCGTCCCCAAAGAATTAATCAATCAGCAAATGGCTGTGGATCTGGGAAGTGTTTCAAAAAATGTTCCCGGTGCCGGTATTCCGATGATTGCCAATCAGGGAAGAGTAACATTCCGTTCCCGCGGATTTGATACGGAACCTAATGCCAGAAACGGAGTTGCCGGTGCCGCATTCTCCTTTTTAGACAATGCCAACCTGGAAAGAATAGAAGCCATTAAAGGACCTTCAACAACTTTATTCGGTACGCAGGTTTCAAGCAGTTACGGAGGATTATACAACAGAGTCACTAAAAAACCATACAACGGTACGGGTGGAGAAGTAAGCTATACAGGCGGAAGCTGGAATTTTAACCGATTGACTTTCGATGCCAATACGCCAATAAATCCTGATAAAACAGCATTATTAAGATTAAACGGTGCCACCACTTTCGAAAAAAGCTTTCAAGATAATGGCTTCACCAACAGTTTAGCCCTTGCACCAAGTTTTTCTTATCAGATCAACGACAGACTTTCATTATTATTAGACGTGGAATTTGGGATCGCAAAAGGAACTTCTGTGGTTCGTTTTAATCCTTATACAAAAAGTAACAAGATTCAATCTATTGCCGATATGAATTTCCCTTACAATAAAACATTTTTGGGAGATGATATCACCTACTCTACTCAAATGCTGAATATTTTTGGACAGCTAAACTATAAGATATCATCTTCATGGACGTCACAAACGATATTCTCTCGCGCAAGATCAACAATTAATGGTTATATTACCGCTTTAAACGGTCGTTCTGATACAACGCTACAACCAAGCGTTATTGTAGGAAATACCAATTTTATCGCTACCAATCTACAGCAAAATTTCATCGGTGATTTCTACATCGGGAAATTCCGTAACAGAATGGTTGTAGGGTTAGATTATTACAACAATTTCAATAATTTCGACAGAGTTACTGTGAATGCTCCGGTCGTTAATTTTGTCAATACTCCAAAAGATTACCGAGTGACAAGAGATATGCTTGATACGCTTGCCAACACCGGAACTCCACGAAAAGAAAAAAGTAGTGATAATACCTACGCCGCTTATGTTTCTGATGTTTTTGATATTACAGATCGATTAAAAGTAATGGCAAGTTTAAGAGTTGATAATTTCCATTACAATGGGGTTTATAACATTTTAACGGGTGAAACGGCTGGCGGTCTTAGTGTAAGCGGATTACAGGCAGGACCTTATACGCAAACCGCATTATCTCACAAATCCGGATTAATTTATGAAGTTTTAAAAGACAAAGTATCTCTTTTTGGAAATTATCTGAATGGATTCTTTAACATCAGCGGGGTTGATAAAAACGGAAATAACTTTATTCCTCAAAAAGGAAATCAATTAGAATTCGGAGCAAAAGCAGATTTGTTTAATCATAAACTAGTCGGAACCATTAGTTATTATGACATCAAGGTAGATCATGTTTTGAGAACAGATCCTGATGATGCCAATTTTTCAATACAAGACGGATCACAATACAGCAAAGGAGTAGAAATAGATATTACGGCCAATCCTATTGCTGGTTTAACCATTATTGCCGGATATGCTTATAACGACAGTAAGTTTACAAAATCTGACGCCTCTGTATTGAACCTTCGTCCTGCCGCTTCAGGTCCACAGAATATGTATAATTTCTGGGTAAGCTATGCGTTGACAAAAGGTAAGTTCAGTGGTTTCGGAGCAGGTTTCGGAGGTAACATCGGCAGTATGTCTTATCAAACCAACACCCAAACAGCTAAAGTGATTATCCCTTCTTATAAAATGTTTGATGCCAGCATATTTTATGATCGTCCTAAATACAGACTCGGTTTAAAAATAGATAATATTACGAGCGAAAGAGCATGGTCTGTAAGACTGACTCCTCAGGCTCCTATCCGATTTTTAGCAAGCCTTGCATTAAAATTTTAAATACCCTCTAAAAGATACCCGCTGTGAATAAGATTTTTTATTTGTTATTTTTCCTCCTACTCAGCAATTTTGCCTATGCTGATGGATATTGGTTAGAACTTGATGGTTCCGGTAAGCGCAATGATACACTCACCATAAAAATTCGTTATGGTGGGGTAAACGACGAAAAAGTGCGATACATCAAAAACGGAGATGATCTTAATAAAATGAAAAACTTCACCGTTACAGTCCTTAGCCCAAGTGGTAAAAAAATCACCGTTCCTATTCAACAGAAATATGATCATTGGATAGGATATTATATCCCAAAAGAAGACGGAATATTTCAAGTTGCCGCAATTGATACCAAGCTTCCCGTAGTTGAGCGAGAAAAAAATCTGCAAAACATTAAGCCTATACAATATTTACATGCTACCTACACGGTAAATAACGGTAAAAAATATAAAGAAGAGATGCCTTATTTATATCTATCTGTTAAGATTAAAAAAGATACTGCACTCGTTTTTCCTTTTATCAATGGCGTTCCGGTAAAAGCAGGAACTTCGATAAGAATATTTTTGCCCAATAATCAGGATATAAAAGTGACGCCTGATGATCATGGTACCGCAACATTTCCTCTATCTTTAAAAGGAAATTATCTTATCCGCCTGGATCAATATGTTGACAAAAAGGGAGTTTTTGAAAACAAGACATACTATTCGGAAAGACATCGCTATGATTATAGTCTTGAAGTTAAATAATAAAAAAAACTGTTTAAACGAATCAAAAAATTAAACCACAGAAGGTACAAAAGCTATTATTGGATCATTTAACACTTAGCTATTTTGTTTTGAAAACAAAGCTTGCAAAAGAATAATATTTCGACTCCGCTCAATATGCAAATATTTTTTTTTAACTTATGTGTTCTTTGTTTACAATTCATGGTTAACTTAAATAATGGCTAATTCTTTTGACTCTTTTGTGGTTAAAAGAAAAAAATTAAACAAGTTCATCATTTATCTAATCATTTTAAAGCCAACAATATCGTTCCTCCGATAATAAGAAGCGCTCCCATTGCTGTTTTTAAGGTCAATGTTTCTTTAAAAAAAAGTACCGCAAAAATAATGGCTATTGCTACACTTAATTTATCTACTGCCGCAACTTGCGAAACCTTCCCGATTTGTAATGCTTTAAAATAAAACAACCACGACAAACCTGTTGCCACGCCCGACAGCACCAAAAATATAATATTCTGTTTTGATAATGAACCGATTTCTTTGGCTTCTCCTTTTATCAATACAATGCTCCAAACCAATATAAGAATGATGATTGTCCTAATTCCTGTTGCAAGATTAGAATTGATATTAGACACTCCTATTTTAGCAAAAACAGCCGTGAATGCAGCAAATAGCGCTGAAAGTAATGCATAATAAATCCACATAGTAAAGGTTTTAAGTTAACATCAAAAAGCTTTTTCTTTATTATTGATACCTCCTGTATTTTCAAGATAAAAATGGGCTGCGATTACCAAAAGAATGCATCCCAGCACAAAGCCTCCTAGCACATCCGTAAACCAGTGTGCTCCTAAATAAACCCTTGATACAGCGCCAACAACTATTAAGATAACACAAATGCCTGAAAGAACAATCTTTATTTTTTTACTCAATCTATTTGTATTCATTATCATAAGAATCAGCGAACCAAAGAAAACCGTGTAAAACAAGACGTGTCCGCTTGGGAAACTTTGAAATTTGGTATCTTCAAGTAAGGTTACCAACTTGGCAGACGGACGAGGCCTGTCTATAATCACTTTGAAAAACAATCCCACCACTCCTGAAAATAAGGTAGATAATAATAAAATCGCTTCTCTTTTAAATTGTAATAAAAGTAAAGCCAACGACAAGGAAATAACGACCATTACAGAGGTGGAGGTTCTTCCAAACCAACTGATCCATATCATAAAGTTATTCATTCCTGAACTTTGATTCTCCTGGATTTCCCTTGAAATATGTAGATCTAAATACTGAGGTGGTTCCGCGATGACATACCAACTTAAAAACATAAATAGTAAGATAAGCACGGCAAAAATAACATATACAAAAGGTTCTATTTTTTTGATTTGAAAAGAGGAAAATCTCATAATTAGCATTTTATATCTGCAAAATAAAAGAATGATTCTGAATAAATTTTGAATATTGCTTAGAACCTGTGATAATTTTACTCAGGAATCATTATATGTCTAGTTGTTAATTTTTATTGAAAAGACTCAATAGGTCATGTTTGAAATTATTTTTTGATGAATGAGTTTAACGAAAAGTTGATGAATAATTTTGCTTTATTTTAAGTGGGCAAAGTGATGCGACTTCGTCGCTGATGAAGGATTTAGATAAAGATTTGAACGGTATACAAAAAATCAAACTTATAGGTTATCACAGGCTCTTATTATTGATTCATTATGCAAGTTTCCATATCTTATCATACCAATCTTTTTTACTGTTGATTGCTAATTCAAAATCAGGGTCCATTTGCATTTCCTGTATTTTATTGAAGGTATAATTTCCAATTTCTGTTAATGCAGGTTGTAGCTGAGACCAACATTTTCCTCCCTTTTGATATTCCCAATTTATAGGAAAATCAGCATGAGTCACTTCCTCAAAATCTCTGAGTTCAAAATTAGCGGGATTGCAATTTCGTTGTATCCATGTCTCGGGTTTAAACAATTCGGCTCCTTCGAGATCTCCTTCTTCAATAAGGTCTTCGTATTCTTCTTTGTCAAATGCATTGGATTGCTGCACTTCATGAATTGAATTTTGTCTGCTATCAAAATTGATAGAACTGGAGCCTGCATTTGGGTCTGTCCATATACTCACCGTATAGATTACATATTCTGGCTTTTCTGCTTTCAATTTTTCTATTGCTTTATCCACCATAGATTTCATCTCGGTAAGATAGTTTTCTTTGCTAAAAGCCATATACAGTTGTTTGATGTGATTTATATTGAATTAAATGTAGCAATTTTAAAACCATATAAAAACTTTCTCCTCAAAATAAGTAATCTGAAAGAAGATCATTGAAAAGACTTCATCATCAACAAATCCATCCGTTCCTAGTGAAAGCGATTCCCTATTTCTTATGGCTCCCTAAACCCTTCATCCATTGAATAGCGAGATTAAGGGGTTCCGGGGATTTAGAAGAAGCTGTATTATGACCTAAATCTGGAAATAAGTGATATTCATAAGGCTTACCTTGTGCTTTAAATTCATTTAGTTTATCAATTGATAACCCTACAGGAATCTGCACATCTTTGCCTCCAAAAAGCCAAAGTCCACGAATTGAAAGCTGGGCTAATGCATCACTAGGATCAGTAGCTGTGAATTGATAACGATCAGCATCGTGATGGGTATGTTCTCTTGCATCAGCTTCCGTATGCGTATCCCAAAATTGAGGTTTTCCTTCTGTGTAAAACTGAAACCTCAGCTGTTCGAGTGTTGTAACAACCGGTCCGCTAAATAATATCATAAAGCTAATTTTACTATTATTTTTAGCCGCTTTAGGAATGACCCAGCCAGCCTGACTAAAACCCATTAAACCCAACGGAACATGAACATTCGGAACATGCGCTAACAGTTCTTTGGAGGCAGCGCTCGCATCCAGGGCCAACAAATCAAGATTGGAGGAATCCACATTATTGGTGCCCACTTCCGGTCCTACATATACTCCACCTGATTTTCCAACTCCGCGTTTATCATACGTCAGCACCGCAATGCCATTTTTCGCCAAAAGTGAAGCCATTTCTATCATTCTTGTTTCCTTACCCGATCCATGAACGAGGACTACCAAGGCATGGGGATGCTGAGGTTTGTAAATCGTTCCCGCCAAATTAACCCCGCTACTCTTGAAGTTAATATCTTCCGTGGTAAAGTCGGTTTGATTGGATAATGCAATGGTCTTTTGCGCTGTTAGGCTTATGCTCAAGCAGCAAAGTAAAAGAAGGATGGAGTGTTTCATGATTTTTATTGGTAAGACTTTATGCCTCGTTTGTAATTTATTTTTTCTAACTAATTTCTAAAATTTCTACCGCAATTTTGCTGGCAGATGCTATTTCATTGAATCAAGAATCAACTATTTATTTTCAGAACAATACTATCAGACACTGCTCCTGATTGCGCAAAAGTAGTGTTTGACAAAAATATGAGAAATGAGAATAATAGAGTTTTCATGGTCAGTTTTGTAACAGGAGTGATGGTAAAAATATATCGTTTTATTTCTTCTCTTTTAACCAACTTATTGCTTTTTTAATTTTTTCATCCTGACTTAAAACCTCAAAATTATCACCGTTGGAAACCATGATATTGGGTTCAATGTTTTTAGGATAGATCTTTTTATTTCTATCTGAGGCATAATCTACGGCTAGATTAAGACCAGAATATTTATTCAATTCAAAACCTAAATTAGTGGTTGTATATCCTGCAGAAGGTTCACCAATGAGAGTAGATTTAGCTCTCCCGATGAACGTTATTGCCGTCATTTCTCTAGAGCTTGCCGTATTTCCACTTATTAAAACAGTAATAGGAAGATTTTTTTTAATGGGATATCCTTCATATTTTATCGTCGATACTTTTATGGAATCTACATAAAAAGTTCCTTCTTTAATGATCCAATCTCCATCAGGCTGATGGTTGGGCGTAATAAATCCTCCTACTCTTCCCTCACCAATCAATTCTGATAAACCGGCAATCATCGGATACATATTCCCTCCGGTATTGACTCTCAGATCAATAATCCATCCTTTAATTTTACGGTCATTTACCTTGGCGATCGCATCTTTAATGTCTTTCGCAATGCTATCCATATGCTTTGCTCCAAAATCATTATTTCCGGGAATCAGAATATAGCCAATGTCTTTTCCTATCTTTTCTGAATGTACAAATGTGTATTTCTTAGTCGCTTTTTGTATGGTATTATTTACCTGAACATCAGCCTTTTTATTCCAACCAAACGTTTTGTTTTTATAGTGTAAACTTCCATGATGATCATCTATTTGTTCAAAAATATAAGGATAGATCGGCAAAATATCTTCATAACGCTTTGCTCCGGAAGCCTTCGCATAAACATCTTTACGCAATTGTTCCCAATTAACATTTTTACTGTTTAATGCGTTGGTCTCAATAATATTCAAGCTTTTATCTAAATATGTTTTAACACTGTCAACCATACTTGTTGAGTCTCGCTGCGCCATTATGATCAATGGAAATAATAAGAATGGAAATATGAAAAATTTATACATGTTGTTTTGTAAAACGCTTTTAATATTTAGCTAAAGTAATCGTTTGTATGAATATTGATGGGGAAATTTTATGATAATTTGGTTGAGTCAAGAAATAGGCTATCTTTTTATCCTAAGATTTCTTTCAACACCTTTTTACCATTGTCATTATTAGGATTGAGTTCGATGGATTTTTTATACATTTTAATGGCATCCTCTTTTTTTCCGTGCTTTAAAAGTACTTCTCCATAACTATCATACGTATTCCAGCTTAAAGGGAAGAGAACCGTATTTTGTTTGAATGCATTTTCAGCCTCCACACTTTTGTTATTGAACATCAATGCGTACCCTAATGAATTCATTTCATCTTCATTTACATAATAATTCGCAGTATCCTTTTTTATTTTACTCAATACTTTTTCACTTGCTTTTATTCCTTTTTCGGCCAAGGCAATTCCATAAGTTTTCGCCCCACTTTTCTTTGGCTTTTCAACATTTCCTCCGTTTAAAATCGTTAAAGCATTATCTGCAATCGGAACCACATTATTGGCATTATTATCAAAAAGAATGATAGCCTGATGTTTCGTTATATTTCTAAGAAGCATGGTACGTCCTCCTGGCAAACCGCCGTCATGCTTTACAATTTCTCCCATCGAAACATCTTTTCTTGTAATCCAGCCAAGAGCATATCGTTGTACATTATCATTTCCATTACTTAGCAAAACGGGAGTAAAAGCTTCTTTTAAAGTGGCTTCGCTTAGTAATTTACCATCATATAAAGCCGCATCATATTTTAGTAAATCTTCACAAGTACTTATTAAATCTCCATGTCCCTGAAAATTGAACCTTTCCGCCACTTTAAATTCTTCAATCGTCTCAGCTCTTTGCAACTCCTCCGAGTACGGATACTTTACAATATATCTCTTGGAAAGATTTTCATCAACACGACTAAAAAAATTAGATAATGAAGTATTTTTCATTCCGGCAGGTTCGAAAATATACTTTTCCAAATAGGCTCCATAAGATAATCCTGATATTTTTTCAATAATCAATGCAAGGATATTATAATTAACATTATTATAAGAAAAATCATCTCCAGAGGTAAATACTAAGGATTTTTTCTGAGAGGTAAAAGCGGGTATCAGATCTTTATTTGTAAAAACAGTATCCGGATGTTTAGCTATTAAAGGAAAAAAGAGTGAATCGTAATTCGCTAAACCAGCCGTATGAGATAAGAGTTGTTTTATGGTAACCTTTTTATAGGGAAAGTCATTCAAAAATTTTGAAACCGGATCTTTTAATTCTAATTTCCCTTTCTCTTTGAGTTGCAAAATGGCTGTTGAAGTAAAGGTTTTGGTAATAGAAGCAATGGGAAAAGAAGAATTAGCGTTATTATTTCTTTTAGTTAAAAAATCTGCATAACCAAAAGATTTCTCGTACAGAATTTTCCCATTTTCAGCAATCAAAACATTTCCATTGAATTGTTTATTTTCGGCTAAAGCAGAAAAAAACTGATCTAGTTTTTCTTGTTTATTTTGACCTGTCACGTTTAAAAAAGCAGTAATAAACAGAGTGAATAGTATTATTTTTGGTTTCATAGGTTTTAATTTTAAGAGCATGCTTTTCAATAATTTCAAGAAAAAAAACAACCCTTTTATTTATTGAATAAACATAAGGATGCTCATTAAATAAGTCTCAAATATACTGCATCACATGAGTTCCTAAAATGATTAATAATAACCATTTATTAGTTGATTTCAATTTCTACCTTTGTCCTCTGTTATTCTCTGTCACATACCACATTAGCCCTTTATAAAGGCTTGCTCAAACAAATGAGTTAAAAACACATTGAAATCCCATGATTTTTTAATGCGTAGATAACTGCATCCAACTCGTAAACAAATTTTAATATCACAATTAATTAAAAATCAGTCACATCTCCCTATTCTAAAAGTTCTCATGTGATGATAGCAGTAAAAAACAAACTCCCTATGGAAAATAAAGAACGACACTACCAAGCATTAGCGGAAAATAAAGGTCGATTAAACGAAATTGATCTCGGCGAAATGATAGGACTTGAGGAAGATGAAACAAGGCAAATAATTGTACAGCTTCTGTCTGAACATAAAATCGAAAGTCACCAATATCAACCCTGTAATTATACTGTAATAAAGACTAAAAGCAAAGTACTGTTCAAAAAGTAAAACCATATACCTCAATACCTTAAATAAAAATTATGAAAAAAGCTATTCTTCAATCGCTGTTATTTTCCTTATCTTTTGTGGCGTGTACTCTACACAATAAAAAGAATAATGATTATGACGCTTCGCAATCTTTTTTACCGATGCAAATCGGCAATTATTGGAAGGTTGATGCGCAAAACTATACTGAAATACAGGATACCCTGAGAATTGACGGGAAATTATATTTTAAATTTTATTCTCTAATTGGTGGCGATGCGGTATCTACTACTTATCTTCGAATTGATAAAGACAATCAATTACTGGAATCTTGGCCATCCGCAGCTGGTAAGGAATATCTCCGCGCTCAATTCAATGGAAAAGTGAATGACACTTTTTTTACCCTTAATGATAAAACTGTGAATGATCATAAAGTGACCATCATTGCAAAATCCGACAAGAAAATGACTTTTTCCTATGATACGGTTTACCATCCCAACCTGAAAGGACATCCCAACACGATTAGCTACCTTAAAGGACAAGGATTGGAAGACAATTGGAATACTATAAAAATAAACGGTGTCATCATTAAATAGCTATTTATATTTTGTAATTAATAAAACGGTAAAAAAACTCAACTATTTCATAAAATAAAAAAGAGAAAATGTGAATAATTACATTTTCTCTTTTGATTTAAAAGTGACTCCAAATGTACTGTTCTTTCGTACTTCTAATCGTTGTTACCTTTTCTTCAATAGTCTTTTTGAAGCAAGATCTCTTAAAATTTCTGATACTATTTTCTGTGTTATTGCTTTCGCTGCCATACGTTTTGCAAAGAATATTCCGAGCAGTAGAAATGGTCTGGTTGCCAATGATCCCAGTTTAGATAACAGGCTTGGTCCGTACTTTTTATTGATCCAAGTTTCTGCCACCAGCTGCTTCTTTTCGGCTTCAGTATCTATTTTTTCCACAGCCTTTCTTTGCCTGTCGGTTAGCTTGGCCAATTCAGCTTCCTTCGCTAGTTGCATGGCTTCCGTAAAATCCCGGCTTTGTAACAGACTGAATATTTTATTGAATCTCTTTTTTATTTTTCCTTCCAGTTTAAAAAGCTGCTCAGGATCATATATTGGCTTTTGTGGAATATCGTAATGTGTTCGCTTCTTTATTCTTTCATCAACATTCTCACTTAACAGATGAAGATCAGGGATGATAGGCAAATAAAAAATACCGCTTCCTTCTTTTTTCTCAAATTTAAAAGCATCAATCATTGCAGCTGTCCAGTTTCTGTGGATAGGATGAATGTCATCTTTACTCGGATCTGCGCTATCTTTATAATACGGAAACGAAAAAAAGTAACGCAGGAAATTACGTGCATTATTACGCCCAAGAAAGAAATCATGCTGCCGAAAACGGATATCAAGAAAACCACCAAACGCCATTGCTGAAGCACAGGCAATGGTATCGGGAGGTCCTACAATTTTATTCTTTTCATTGGTTCTCCATTTTCTGGGAAAGATGATGCTCCTGAAATATTGAGAAGGGTCTGTTTCCAGCATTTCCCTGCGTTTTATTCTAGACTGATCCATAAGCGTCCCAATAATGGTCTGCGCGACATCAATTGCATCATTGGGTTTGGAATAAGGTTTTTCCAGTTGGGCTCGGTCCGGAAAAGGATCAATCATAATGATTCCGTAACGAGGATATCCATCAGCAGGAGTATCTTTACTTTGATGACTTAAAATACTTAACACCTCTCTATAAGGTTCGTTATTAATCGCTCCCCCATCAATCGCAATAGAGGAATATTTCTTTGGAAAATATTTCAGATGAATTTTATTTTCAGAATCAGGATTATCATTCCCAAACTCTCCTGTAACAACCCGTTTAATGGCTGTTTTTAAATACTTATCGCTTAAATGCTCTGTCTTAAATTCACGAAAAGCCAATCCGATGGGAAATGCTCCTGTGGCAATCGTAGACAGTTTTAAGATATCAGCATAAGGCTTATCGTAAGGGTTTAACCACAAATATTTATCTGTATCGGGTTTAACGCCATTATTTAAATGATATTGAGTAACAATATAATGTTCAAATGTACTGTGGTTAGGAATCACACTTTTTCGACCCGATTTTGAAATGAGCGTTTCAAAATTCACATCAAGCGGAATACCGCGAAGAAAACAATGAGAATACAGCAGCTGAAGGTCTTTAGAAATATAAGAAGGAAGTTCTGCCGTCTTTAGGGCTATGTTACAATTCTCTTTTGTATGAAACGCATTGTCGGCAATGGTATCAATAAATTTAGAGTTTAGAAGTGAACCAAACTTTCCTTCATCCAGATCATCAGTATCCCATAGTTTTTCAAATAATGGTCTTGTATCCTTTTCATTATTGTCATCCATTAGAACCCAACTGTCATACAACAGATTATTCTTTATTTCATTGGGTTCTTCGGGTTGTACTACCGGATTGATAGCGCCATTCAATGCATAAATAGCAGACATTGTTGTAGTCATTCCACCTGCTGAAGCACCACCCATGGCATCAATTCTCACACAATGTTGAGGGATTTTATCAAAATATTCTTGAAGCACCTCCCCTTTCTTTGCCTTTTCCCAAAGATCGAGTATTTCAAAAAGATAGTCCATAACTCCGGCGGTATAGCAACCTGCTGAGACAGCCCCCGCCATCGTAATTCCTAAAGAAAATATTTCAGTTTTATTTTGGTCTTCCATAAAAAGGGTATTAGCCAGCGGCAAAGTAAAGATTTTTTTACTTTATATATCTTATTCTTTTGAAGGAGAATAAACTTGTGATCATTTTATTCTGTATTAATTAAATAAGGGCTAGCTATCCTAATTGCTGTTGAGTTTTCAAGCGTTTAAACAAACTCTACCTCACTATTTTACATTTATTCCGGTACCTGATCGTATTTCCCATTGGTTGCCCTCAGAATCTCCAACTTCTTTTTTTCGGCTTCATCATCTCTTCCTCTATTTAATATGATATTGAATTCAAGAGTGGAATTGGGCACCGATTCGTAATGAAAATTTTGGGTTTTATATCCTTTTGCCATATAGGCTACACTCACTGCTATAGGAACTTCCACAGCATCAAACCCCAGCATGAAATCGCCATTTTCACCTTTTATCCAGGATACATTTCGGCTCAGCACTTCCACTTTAGCCTCTTTAATCAGTTTTCCTTTGGCATTTTTAATATGTATTTTATAGAGAATAGACCCTTGAACCTGGGCAATTGACAGACCACAAAAAAAGAAAAAAAGCAGTAATAGTAATTTTTGAAAGCGAATCATGGTATTATTTTTATGTCTCCCAAAATAATCAATTTATTCATAGAACTGATGTAAACTTTTAGCCGCATTAAAAAGTTTAAATAACCTCATCATTACTATAACTTTTAGCCTTCTATTTCATTGCAATACAATTGATCTCAAAACGATTCAACCTATTTAAATATTTTCTGCGAAAACTGGTAAAGACATCTTCTCCAAGTCAGCCATTCATGGTAGGTTTGGGGAGATTCATATTGAGAATAAGGATATTTATTTTGAGTAAGATACGTAACGATCGTTTGATTAAATCCGAAAAATCGGGCTTCTTCCTTTCCTCCAATTCCTATAAAGAAAAACGGTTTTCGCTTTGATTTTAATAAATTACTGAGAGGAAGTTCTTTAAAAGGCTGACTTTCTGTCCCTTCATAAATAACAGGACTAAAAGAACCAATGGCTGAGAAAAGCTCTGGATGATTAGCTCCAATCAACATCGCCTGATAACTTCCGCGAGAAAGGCCTGCAATGGCTTTTTTACCATTCGTTTTATATTTACTTTCGATGTAAGGAATCAGCTCCTGAACAACAATTTTATCCAGATTTTTAGTAGACAAAACCGCTCTTGGATAATCATCCGGCCTTTTTTCTTCTTCGGGATTCAGTGCAATACCATAATCCATCACGACAATCATTTCTTTTGCCTTCTTTTCCGCAAAAAGATTATCAAGAATATTCCTGATATAACCTTGCTTTTCCCAACCCGTAATATCTTCACCAGTTCCGTGATAAAGGTATAAGACCGGAAATTTTTCAGTTCCGTAATTCGGAGGAAGATATACTTTGAAATTCCTTTTTCCCAGCGTAACTTTTGAATCAAAACTATCATCCATAATTTTGCCGTGTTTTACCTTTTTCTCAAAGAAGAAATCTTCCCCGGAAGGGATCTCAATTCCGCTTGTTGGCTGGCCATAGCCAAAGTAAAGTTTTGTATTGGGATCGTTGGTGCGTTTGCCATCTACAGTAAACCAGTAATAATGAAACCCTATTTCCAGCGGCGAAGTAGAAACATTCCAAAAGCCTTCTTTATCTTTATTTATCGTAGGTTTCAGATTTTGCATCCCATCTCCTCCTTCTAAAATAACAGATTTTGCGTCCGGAAAATATACTTTAAACTGAGTTTGCCTTTCGGTATCAACTTTTGGAAATTCTTTTCCTTCCAATGCGGTTATGGAAGTTGTATAATTTTGAGAAAATACCATGGCCGAACACAAGCCAAGAATGGAAGTTATTATCTTTAAATTTTGCATTGATATGGTTTTAACATCATAGTAACCTGCTTAATCACAGGTTAGAAAACATCATTATTTCTTTCTACTTATCTGAAGGCTTTGCACTTTCTGTGAGCTCATTGATTTTAGTAATAATCATTGGGTAAAACTTCTCAAAAGAAGGAAACTGAGATCGTGAAGTTTCATAGTTTCCAAAAAGCTTTACCAGTTCGGCTGTCCAGAGAAACCCTTTATCGGTTTGTTTGGATATTTCTGCCTGTACGGCATTATCACTTTCATGATGATCCATCATATATCTTACCACACACGCCCTAACTAACGATTCATTGATTACACTGTGCCAGTCATCATACCCTTCTGCATTCAACTTTTTCTCCTCTTTTTGTAGCAAGATTTTTCCGCTACGTTCCAGGCCAACTTTAAAATCTTTATGATCAAGAAGGTGATCAATAAAAGAATGGTTGAATTCATGAATAAGATAAGTAAGATAAACATCTTTTGGATATAAAGGCTTGCTTTTCTCATTAAAAGTCCATGAACCCATTATTGCATACACCATTTTCTTACCTCCTACAGGCATAACGCTTGGCCCGTAATTGGCGCCTCCATTGGCAAGACCGATTACGACCTGATAATCAACTTCATGATCACCATAATAGTTTAAATACCAGTTTTTATCGAATTCATTAACCGATTGATCAAATGCTTCTGTTGCTTCGGCATAGACTTCTTTATGCGCATCAAAAAAATCAGAGAATTTTGTGGTTTTATAAAAAGTATTGGCCAGCTTAACAAATCTGTTGGCATCTGCTTCAGTCCATTTATCATTAAGACTATTGGCGCTTTCCTTCACTCTGATCAATTCATTGTTTTTAAACTTTAGCTGAACAGCAAGAAACATCACTTTCGAAAAGCCTATATTTTTCTTCTCGGCAAGCTCTTTGGCAAATTGCACAACCGGATCATTTTTATAAGGATCAAAATAAACATGAATATCCTTTACATACGTCTTGGCAAAGTTCATATTATATTCAGGGTTGCCTGCCAGCCTGAAAATAATACTAAAGAGCTCAACCCTCGGATCTACTTTGGACTTCACATTATCCTCTGCAAGCACAGGTGAGGAGATAGACAACAGCAATAACAAGACAATCAGTTTCATAAAAAAGGGATATTAGACTGCTGGCAAATGTATATATCCTCTACCAATCATACAAGTTATTGTTTTAGCAACTTCATAAAGGTTTAAAAGAATTATCTCTATGGGATTATAACAATGTTTTATTTCAAAATTTAGGCATTAAGTTAACATTAAATAAAAAATTTAAAACGCTAAATGGATATATTAATATTGAATTCCAAATGCCTGGTAATTATAAAAAAGATGCAAAAATTCCTGTAGCAATTTCAATTGATGACAAAGTTTCGGATTAAAATTATAAATCTATTATTTGTTGTAAAGCATATCTAAACTACGGTAAGAGATCCACTCTTTATATTTTACACTTGCTTTATCTAAAACAAAGATCTTCAACCTATTTTCATTCGGATTTTTAGAAAAATTAGCCGTATAGATTGTAAAATAAACGGTTTTATTTCCTTTATCTTCCCAAACTTGGATATTTTCCTCCATATGGTCTTTTTTAAACTCACCATTCTCATCAAGGAAGATAGGCCTTTCTTTAGTATTCACTTTCTTCTCTGCAAAATCGGGTTTATACCCTACTCTTTTTTCAATCGAGCTGATTATAGTTTCTGCATTAGAATTATTAATCAATTCCATTTCATAGCCCCATATTTTTTTATTAGTCTTTAAATAAAAAACGGAAATATTATCTGTCCCCGACTGTAAGGCATTATTAAATATTGACAGATTAATATTTTTATCTTTTGGAAATTGAAACTCTTCATAATCACCTGAAATATTATACTCATCTAAGGCATTATCATTACTACTTAGCCCTATTCCCTTTAATAAATCATTTATATTAGATCCGAATTTCAATTCTTTAAAATCAAATTCTTTCTGACTGTTATTTATCGTATTATCTATTTTATGTGCTTTAGAAGTAGTTTTCTCAGCCTTTTTTTCCTGACAATTCATTAAAACAACGCTGAAAACAATTTGGCATATGATGATCTTTTTCATTCCACTATTTTTACATTTAAATTCTTATTTCAAAAAGATATGCAGAGGTAATTAAATCAAGCATATAGTATGGTTGGTGTAACAAGATAATATTTTAAATCGACGCTAAGTTTTACAAAATATTTAATAAAAACAATCGATAATTACTTGTTAAGTATTTTACCTGTTTCATCATCTATTAAAAAACTATAATTAGGCTGAGAATACCATTCTCCCTCTACAAGTTCACTTTTGAGAACATGGATTTGATAGTATTTTTTTGGAGCAGCATCCGGAGTATCATGGCGCAATGCTACAGCTTGTCTTGTATCATAAATATCCACTTTCTTTTCTTTTAATACAATCTCACGAATCTGTTCAAAGGTGTGTTTAAAGCTTTTATCAAAATTGGTATCTTTTATTAATTTACCATTTTTATCATATTCTCTTACATATACTATTGAATTATTGAAATTCATAGTTTCATGTTTTAATGAACCTGATTGATCATAAATATAATTATACTTGAGAGGACTAAATTTTTGATCTATATTTTCCATATATTCCTTTTCATGCCCTTTTGAAGTAAAAGTTGTTCCATATTGTGTAACCACATGAAAGTCTTTTGTTTCGTAGTCATACATATCCGGATGATCAGTAATTTTTCCCTTTCCTTTATTTTTTTCAAAATTTTCAATATTGAAAATCCTTGTTTTTTTTGGATTATTTTTATCATTCGTTTTGGATTGACCATCGCAACCAATTAAAAAAAACAAAATCATTATTAAAAATACTTCTCTCATCTTTTGAAAATACTCGGATTAAAATAAATCAACGCTTAATTGAAAACAACTTTCATTAAAAAATATATTACATTACAGGAATACCTATTTTATCTATAAATTTTAAATATTTTCTGCTTATTTTCGCAGTCTGCATCTCTTTGATTTAAATAGATTAAGGAATTTTTTTTCATTAAAAATTTTTCATTAAAAAATTCTATAAAAAACTTTGTTTCTATTTTTGGTCTACAATTATCTTTTGTTGTGACTATTTTCTTTTTAATTCGTTCCATCATTTCTGGGCATAATAGAGAAAAATGGCTAACATATAAACATGTTTTTGGCATCACAGAATTTAAGATTAATAAATTATTCTGGAGCGTCCAATTTCCTTCTGATAATGATTCGCTATCAGCTGTTTTTTCATAAAAACTGAATTTATTATTTGGTAAAATTGTCAAATATCCTTTATTATCTGTGTATCTTTCTACTTTCCATGTTCCGTATTTTTTTTGGCTTTGGGCAAATACGTGAAAGCAGAAAGTAAAAATCATTAAAAGTATTAGTGATTTATTATAGAACATTATTTTTTAGTATTTCGATGGTGTTAATTTAATATAGTTTTAATCTTATTGATTTATTCGTGGATAAATATTTTACCCGTTTCATCATCTATTAGAAAACTATAATTAGGCTGAGAATACCATTCTCCACCTACAAGTTCGCTTTTGAGAACATGGATTTGATAGTATTTTTTTAGAGTAGCATCCGGAGTATCGTGGCGTAATGCTACAGCTTGCCTTGTATCATAGATATCCACTTGTTTTTCTTTTAATACGATCTCACGAATCTGTTCAAAGGTGTGTTTAAAGTTTTTGTCAAAATTGGTTTCTTTTATTAATTTACCATTTTTATCATATCCTTTTGTTACTAATACAGAATTATTAAATTCATTCATTTCGGTTTCTCTATACCCAGAAAGATCATATGTATATCTATATCTGTAAGGACTAAATTCTTTTGAAACTTCTTCTGAGTAATAATCATCTTGTTCATACTTAGACTGAACTATATATAATCCATCTTGAGTTTTATAATCATAGATATGTGGATCATCATAAATTTTACCTCTACCTTTATTTTTTTCAAAATTTTCAATATCAAATGTTTCCATTTTATCTGTAGTAGTTTTATGATTAGTTTTGGTTTGACCATCGCAACCAATTAAAACCAAAAAAATAATTATTAAAAATACTTCTCTCATCTTTTGAAAATACTAGGATTAAAATAAATCAACATTAAATTTCACACAACAATCGATAATTACTTGTTAAGTATTTTACCTGTTTCATCATCTAGAAAATAAGGTAAGAACTGGTACGAAATACTCCGTTACTTTATAACATGGTAATCAGATTTAAGAACCGTTTTACCTGTAGTTCCATCGATTAATAAATACTCCATTTTTTGCTCTCCCGTTTTATATTTTAAAAATACTTCATAATAGAAAACACCATCTTTTAAAGTTCTGCCTGCTGCAGAACCTTCACTCTTATCTTCTAAATTAATTTGATATTCTTTTTTTATTTTTTCAATTAAATCATTAATAGCAAACTTATAAGGTTTTTCATAGTCTATTTCTTTGATAAGATTGCCTTTTTCATTAAACTCTTTCCATTTACCAACATTGGTCTGATAAAAGAAATCCCCTGTTTTAATAAGAATATTACTCATATCGTATTCTTTATAAACACCCAAAGATGAACCATTTAGATTTATTCTTTCAGCATAACCATGCTTGTCGCTTTTCTCAATTAGTTGTACCAAATCTCCATTTGTCATTTTATAAAATCCCATATCATCAGTTGGTAAATTTTTGTATTTGTATAGATTGAAGCGTTCCATAGTATCTTTTTTTAAAGGATTGTTTAATGTATCTATTTTATCCGATGATAAGTTTTTTTTGTTCTGACCATCACAGCTGCTCAAAACAAACAAAATCATTATTAAAAATACTTCTCTCATCTTTTGAAAATACTAGGATTAAACTAAACCACTATGGACTTAAAGTCCATAGGTTTGGTTTGTGGACTTAAAGTCCACGATTCGTATGCAACCTACTCAATGATAAAATTACTTTGGTCCTGATCAGTGGGATTGAGATGATGCTCCAAATAGGTATTCAACATTTCATCTGTGATATTACCTGTACTCCAACATCCAAATCCTATAGCCCAAAAATGACGACCCCAATAACGCTGCTTCAATTCAGGAAATTCAACTTGAAGTTTTCTTGAACTTCTTCCTTTGAACAATTTAACAAGTGTACTTATATCTTGATTCGGACGATATTCTATATGCATGTGAACATGATCTTTTGACACAACTCCTTTCAAAATTCGAATATCTTCTGCTTCACAGATTTGAAGCAAAATACTGCGACAGCGTAATTTGATATCGCCTTCTAGAACTGGAAAACGATATTTAGTAACCCACACAAGATGTGCCGTTAATCTACTTACACTATGACCATTGCTGCGTTGATAATCCACTAAACAAAGATAACATTTTTAGAAACTGAAAGTAAAATGCACTAAAGTACATAGTTTTAACTATTTCTGAGACCAATAAATAGACCCTCAATTTATTTTTTCTTTAAAGTTTCTAAATACTTGTCAAAAGGAATTTCCCCACCTCCTTTTGTATAATAAATACTTGTAAAAAGAGTTTTTCCAGTTATCCCATCCACTAAGATATATTTCAATTCTGTAACAAGAGGTACCTTCATATCTATACTAACTTCATAATAAAAACTTCCATTTTTTGCTTTTCTTCCGGCAAATGCTTTTTCTCTTTTATCTTCTAAATCTACCTTATATTCTTTTTTTATTTTTTCAACTAAATCTTTTATAGAAAATTCATACGGCTTATTATAATCTTTCTCTTCAATTAATTTCCCATTTTCATCATATTTTTGATATGATACAGGGAATGAGTAAAAATCTTTTGAAATATTTAAAAGATTTTTACTTTTAAAAGAGTAAACTTTGATAATTTTATAAGGATTTATTTTATTACTCTTATCTACTTGGATGAAAGTTTTTGTATCTGTAAATATATTTACTCTTTCATTCGCTTTCATTAAAAATTTATTATTCTCTTCACATGGAAACTGAGAGCTACAATGTTCTGGGTCCTGCTGCCAATCTATATATTCATTTTCATTAAAATATTCCATAGTATCGTTTTTTATTGAATGAGGTATTTTATTTTTAACTGTTATACTCTTGTGTATTGATTTTTCTTTATTCTGACCATCACAATTACTTAAAATTAGCAAAAATGCTATTAAAATCATTTGTTTCATTTTTCTGAAATTTTTAAGTTAATAACATTCCATTGCCAGCGCCACGTAGAACGGGTAACCGAACGGTAGGACATCATGTTATCTGTTGATGCTCTATTGTTTGCAGCAGGCTGGAAGTGAGTAGGAATAGCACATGGAAAAATATATTTATACCCCATTTTTATTGGTCTATCATCTCGGTGTGTATGATTCAATCCCAAACCATGTAAAACTTCATGATTCAACGTACAATCATCACCTGGTACTAAAGTAAACATAATTACATTATGAATTCCTATATGGTCAACCGCACCTAATGTACCAGGATCATTGGATTCTAAACCAAATTTAAACACTGTAAAATAAGTTCTGTAACGGATATTCTTATAATTTCCGGCTGCATCTTTATCATTAAAAAATAAGCTTTGTACATCAGTATACAATGCCGGATTTCTGTAATTAGGATTGATACGGTCTACATAAGCAATAAGATTACCCCCTGAAGAATCAGTTTCTACATGTTTCCCTCCTATTTGAAAATCTGAATTGGAAGATAGATCCAAAGTTGTTTTTACAATATTTGGAATAATAAGAGCTTGGTGTAATGAATAGTACAAGTTCTCTATTTCTTTCGGACCAAAAATCCCTTTTTCTTTTCTATTATCTTGATTTGAATCCGTCCAAACATTCAATAAGACAAAATCCATTTTTTTCCTAACAGAAACATCATTCTTCAGCACTCTAATTTTCCCAGCCAATATACGTGGCATATTATTTTTTGGATAACAGTAGATTTTAATGTCTTTGTCGGAGGTCAAATCCTTTTTACAGGTTATTTTTATGGAAGTATCTGCAGAAGGTACTAAACTGTTGGTTTTGGTTTTGTCTGATAATATATTTTTATCTACGGTTAGTAAATTTTTATCATATTCAAATTCTAATCTGTCAATAGGTCCGTTTATGGCCACCAATACCTTTAACTCTGCTTCGTACTTAGGCTTTACCAGTAATGTTGCGGGCAGTGTGTCTACAAAGCTTTTAGGAAACAACGTTAAATAAGGTGCAAAATATTCTGTAACGGCATATCCTGTATTGGTAACAGGTAATCTTTGATATTGGTTTTTAAGTTTTGCATATGCTGTTCCTGTAGCCCCTCCCGTTAAATCTGAAATCCCATCCAAATATCCTCCTTCAATAATATCTGCATACGCAGGATCGTTTGATGGCGCTAAACCATTGTCTTTTTCCCGAAGCCAATCAAAACCAAATTCACCATTCCAGGTATTTAAAGGTCTGAAATATACTGCTGCCAAAGACATTCTTTCACCGGATTTTTCGGTATCCCCTATTTTTACAGGCGTATTGCTGGTAGATGTCTGCTCTCTTGTATTAGAAATTTTGTTTTTAATTCTTAAATATCTCGCATGCAAATCATCCTTGCCATCGGTAATATATTTTCCATCGGTAGATTTTACTTTCACATAAAATTCTTCTACATCACTGGGCTTTTTTATATTCCCCAGCCATCCATACGTATTTCCTAACGTTATATTTATTTCACCATCGATCACTTTTGCCATTGTATACACTGCAATATGCTGATCATCATCCACACCGCCTCCTCTTCTTACCCGTCTGAAAATATCTATTGTCACAAAATCTCCATTTAATCCTTCGGTTTCCAGCCCCAAACAGATTCTGTCTCCGTAAAAAAATTGGTGACTGCTTCGCACATCTTCGCCATCATTTATTGTAGACCATTTACTCTTTACGATCCTTGGAGGGCAATATCCTTTTACAAAAATGCCTTTAGAATTTGCGCCAGGAACTCCTAATAAGCTTGCATCAATGAAATAATGATAACTTCCGCAGAGTATTTTTGGAATTTTAAAACCAAATGTCTGAGATGATGGCAAAGTATCACTGCTCACATAATCTCTTTTATCTGTGCTCCGTACAAACCAAGTGATGGGCTGCGTTTTATCTGCAGAAGTAGCACCAGCTTCCCATTCTACTTTAAAACCTATAGTTCTATCGGGTGGAACGGTAATTCTTAGATTGGGAACAGACATCTTGATAAAGATACCACCTCCTACATATTTTATTTTATCTATACCTCTTGCCATAGTGTAAATTTTATATTATACCGTGTTCAATTCCTTTATGGGTAGGCTGTTTTTCATGCATACTTTCTGCATTCACCAACGGATTGATCTGCTGCTGTACATCCTGATCTGCATTTTTAAAATTCTGCTGACTGGCTTCAGCTCTCTGCCCATGATCTATAATCTCAATGCATGGCGTTCCGGCAATCGCACAAATGGCTTTGCTATCTTCTAAAATAATGAATCCTCCATTACTGAGCTGTACTTTATCGTAAAAGTCCTGCCATTGGGTTACCATTATTCTACACGGTGGTGGTGGAGATCCCATCCTTGTACAGTTACCAAATGTATTTTTCTCAAATGTTGCCGCTCCTATTTCTTTCGTGGTTACGATAAGTTTTTTGGAAGCATCTTTATCATTCGCATATTCTTTCTGATGCGTCAGCACTTTGAGTTTGTCCGGGATTTGTCCAAACTGGCATTTGCACATAGCACCTTGTACTACAATATGTTTTTCTGCCATAATTTTTAATCTTTTTATTTGTGTTATGTTTTTATTTTTCATCGATACATGCTACAACAACCGATATTTTTTTTCTTTCCTGTAGCATGATATCGCATTCTAAATACAGCGATTCCGGAAGTGAGGTCTTTCCGTTTAAATAATATTGAATCCTAAAAGATCCTTCTTTATTCATCACTGGATCTTCCTTTACAATCGATGAAAAAGGCGCACCGTTGATAAAATCACACCTGCTTCGTTCATCATGTAAAGTTCCATTTCCTTTTATATTGATTAAATTATATTCATCTTTTAACGGATCAATCTCCAACTCCATTTTATAATTGGGCTCTACGGCATTATTCACTAGCGGAAAACTTTCTATCCCTTCTATTTTAAAAACCTGACCGAAACTCTGATAGACTCCAAAAAACAAGGTTCTCGTGAAATAATCGTTTTTTAAAAACAGACGTAAAGTATCCGGTTCATTGAGTAATTCCTCTATTGTAAGACAATATTCATCTACTGTTTCACCATCATATTCTTTATATACTTCTTCTTTTACCTCTGCCCATCTTTGTTTAAACACCGAGGTATTTTCAATATCATTGAATTTCCCTGCTTCATCTACACTCACTTGTAGCGGGTATAAAACTTTAGATGTTTTGTAGGCTAACAGATCAGCAATCTCATTTACTTCTTCTTCATTCAGAAATAACTTTGAGATTCGGTCTATTTCAAAAAAATGCAGATTGTTTTCTGTTTTTAACCAGCGTACAGAAGTTTCATATTTCAGTTCATTTTTACGAGTTCCGTTTTCAATATTGATGGTGACTCCATATTTAGAAAAAGAATTCTCAGGTTGAAAAACCAATCTATTTCCGCTACCAAAATTGACTAATTTACTTGTATCCGTTACCGAAGTTCTTGGTATAAAAAGCTCAATCTGCCGGGTAATTTCTATCAGGATCATATCTTCTACCTCACACTGATTATTATGAAAAAACTTCAAATCATCAGCGCATAATCCGTATAAAACAGCCACGCTTTTTAAGGTTTCATCTTTTTGAACAATATGTTTATTAAATGTCTGCATATCCATGATCTGGTAATGATATTCTATTTTCTGTCTGCTGTTTTTATTTAATCGTGAAAATGTAAGGGGTCAATAATCACCATGTCCTTTTTCATAGTAGATGAGTCTATTATTTTGATTTATATTTTTTATACTTCCACCTATTCTCAGGATCAATCTTTTGTATTGGAAATTCTTTATCCCCTTGTTTTAAGACTAATCTTGTATTACTGAAATCTTCATTCATTCGAAGTATAATTTCTATCGGCTGGCTTTCATCTACTTTTTTAAATAATGAGAATATCTCATCTTCATCAAAATATCTTACTTCAAAAACTGTCTGTTCCCCATTTTTATCTTCAAATAAATAAGATAAAAGACGTGGAATTGCTCTTTGTTTAAATGGATTTTCTTTAATCGTTTCATTAAATAATGTTTCCTCTTCTCCATTATACATTTCCAAGGTTACATTTTTTAATTCATGATTAGGAATTTCTATCTTAGTTCTCCAGTTGTATTTTTTACGATATGTATCCCAAATCCCAAACTGAATTCCTTTTTCCTTATATTTTTTTCTAATTCAGAGTCATCTAATTTTCCAAATTGTTCAAAAAATTCTTTTTGAGAAACTGTAGGATTTCCCGGAACATAATCTTTCATAGAAACATGAGTTTCTTTTGCCTGGTATCGCCCTATTTCTACCTGTTGATCATTACCATACATCCAAACGACAACGACACCTCCCGGTGCTAAACCTACTACAACAGAAGAATAAGTTTCTTTTTCATTGGTTCGCCAATTAACCGTGCCTTCTTTAAATAGTTTTTTTATATTATCTACCGGCAAGTCCCAACTTCCTTTATAAAATTTATTTTCTAAAAAAGAAGCCCAAGTCACCTCCAATTTAACAGGTACTGATTTTAAATCACTCCCTTGACTATGCAGAGAGCCACTATACCCCCAGCCTGTATGAGAACTACCCGAACAAGGAATATACACATTTGTACCATCTTCAAGAAAAAGGTGCCCCTGATAAATATTCATCGGGTATAAAAGAGGGGAACTTTCCGTAGGAAGCCATTTATATTTTTCCATTTTATTTTGACATGAAATTAATGTACTGATGAAAAGTAAAATATAGATTATACTCGTTTTAAAATGCATTTTGATTTCTTTTTTGAGATTTTAATTAAAATATCTTCTCTAGAATAATATAAAGTATATGCTTTACAAGAGTTTTCATGAATTAAAAGCCATTTCGCGAAATCTTTTTATTTGTAAAGTTTCTTTATCAAATATGAAATGAGGTCTATACCCAATTTCCCCAAATCTTGAGTTCCAGTGTAGATATCTGTTTCTTAAATATATTAATAAATTATGATCCTGAACAATTAAATCAAATCTCTCCTTCGTTATCGTTTTTGCAACTAATTGTCTTTCCAACTCTTCAATCTCGATCTTCGTATGATAGGTCATCTCAGGAGCTAATCCATTGACATAATCATCAAGCCTCTTTTTAACTTTAGTTAAATCAAGCGAATAATATTCATCTTCTGTTCCATTAGGAATTTTATATGCCATATTCAAATTATCCATTTTAATCGTATTCAAATAGTTTTTATTAACCTGTTCACTCATTATATGGAGAGTAACAAAGCTGTATTTATTACTTATTTTCATTCTGTTAATATAGGTCTCAAGCCAAAAGTTTGGAGCAACAACCTCATTACTTTTAAACCAACCTTGCTCAATGAGATTATTTAAATCATTATTTAAAGCGATTGTATAATCTTCATCAGATAGACCATCTCCCAAAGCATTATCAAAATCCATAATCTGTCTATTTTCCGACATATTATGAGTATAACAACCTCCAACATCAGAATGAACACCTGGTAGAAAGAAATCTGCTCCCCCTGCAAGTCTTACTCTTGTTAATATGAAATTTTCTCTATGTTCATCTGCAGCACAGAAATGAATAATTTTTTTTGCTTTTAATGTATTCAAATTCAATTCTTCTACATTATTGTGATAATCAGGATTTACTGTGATTTCACTCGCTTTGGGATCATAAGAAGATACAGTATCATATAATCATAGAAACCTAATTTGAATGGACATATACTCTACTTTATTATTATCTAAAATAAATCCCAACAGTCCATTTTTAGGATTAGTTTGATTGACTTCATAAACAAAATTTCTTGCCGCAGCAGCCCCCCTACTAAAACCAAAAACATCTAATATAATGGTATTTACTTCAAATTTATTTTTAAGCTCATCAATTTTCTCAGCCACTATTTGACATCCTTTTTGTACTTTAGCTATTATGCCTGTACTTCCCGCGCCATAAGCAAGCCCTTTATGATTTAGTGGTTTATCTATATCCCCTTGTAAATCTTCTGTTGCAATACCTTCAATATATACTTTACCTATATATTTACTTTTATCTTCAAAATAATGATATTCCTTTCTTGCCACATTTGATAAATCATTGGTATAGCTATCATCTTTTTTATTAGAATATTCATTGTAAGCTTCTTTCTCTTCAATAGTAGGATCATATCCCGGCTCATTTCCACCAGCTTTTGTATTGCTCCTATTATTTTGTGTGCCATCAAAAAAAATTCCTATCCGGATATTTATTTGTCCTTTTGGCGGTGGTGATGGAGTATAATTTCCAAATACTACATTCGACATAATTTATTTTTAAAATTCCTTATTTTATTACTAAAGCACCAGCAAAAAAATCACTTTTTGTCTCCCGTCTAAATTTACTCGCACTTTGTTCACTACTCATAAAATGAAAATACATTTTCAAATTCTATATTTCTCACCTGCCATTACTTATGCCCATGAGACATTATTTTTTTATTGCTTGCCAAAACAAGATTTCCTTGTTTTGCTTCCGCATTGATCTTTTCTGCGATTTTTTCAACTTTTTGTCCAACCCTTAAATGATAGGAATTGTTTACTTTGATCCATATATTTTTAGCAGTTTTTCTTATAGCCATAATTAAAAAAGTTTAGATTTTTCAGCACTGTTAAATTCTACGATCTTTCCACTTTGCATGGTCATATTTTCTTTTTCGCTAAACATGGAGATCTCTCCGGCTATTTCATTAGAAGTCTCGGATTGTCTATTAAATTCTTTCTCCACCATCTCCGTTCTTGTATCTGAAGATTCTCTTATATCTCCTGCTGCATTTTGAACAATATCAACTCCTGCTGTAGAACTGATATTCTGGTTAGCTGTGCTTGAAATACTTTCACCAGCGTCCACCACAATTTCTTTTCCTGCCGTAATATTAATATTTTCGCCTGCATACAAGGTGAAGTTTTTAGGTGCATTTAAGCTTATATTTCCTTTCCCATCCATAAAATAGATGTTTCCACTAGGATCAAGAATCTTAACGCTTCCCTCTTCATCATTCATCAAAATCCGGATTCCACTTCTTGTTTGTATAGATTTTAGATGATTATTTATTCCGCCTCCTAAAGCAATTCCGCCATGGAACATTCCACCCATTACAAAAGGTCGATCAGGATGTCCATGTTGAAAATTAACCATTACCTGATCGCCAACTTCCGGAATGGCTACGTACCCTCTGTTCTGGCTAATCTGATCTGTCCCTCCAGCATCAGGACTCATCATACGGATAAAATCTGTTGTAACATTGAGCTGCCAGTCGAATCTTACCTGAACCCGACCTTGGTTTAAAGGATCGGTATTTGAAATTACTGTAGCAATCTGAGGTTCCGGTCTTGGGACATGAAATTCCGGTTTGGGCATATAGCCCGTTCCTTCGGAAATAGCTTCAAAACTTCCATTGTAATAGCCTCTTGCATCTACTTCATGAGTCGTTTCTGTAATCATAAGGGTGGTAAGATGGTGGGTTTTATTAGAATCCCGTACCCTTGTTTGAATATCAGCCACACATCCGGGATGAAGAAAAGGAATAGACGTAGACCCCGAAACATTCATCACATCAACGGCTTTGCTTCCCGAGCTACTTTTTTGGGAATATTCTACATCCAAATGAGTTGCTGCTTTTATAGGAGCCACTTGCAGAGAAGGAGTTTTATATATTTTGTTGTTGTTGGCGTAGGCTGTTTGTGCCAAATCTCCTAAATGTTGTATCGGCGTGGCCCCAGAAGTTAGCTTTTGATTCTTGCTGCTGTTATACCCATAAAATTGAGGCTTGGTATGTACAGCTTTGATCTCTACATTGAGATCACTTACATTGCTACCCTCGATTAATTGAATGCGTTTACTACTAGGCGCAGGAAGTTTTCCAAAATGCAGTACATAGCCATCATAATAGAATTGTTCTCCATAAGCTTCCGCCATTCTTGCCAGATAATTGTAATGCGTTTCGTTGTACTGACTGCTGTATAAAATTTGTGAACTGTCGTTGGTATCAACATTAATATCATAAAACTGCGTATCAATCCCTTGCTTGATGACTTCGTTGGCAATGATTCCTATATTCGCAGGCTGATCTCCCCCAAAACTTTGGGTATGATTTTCTCCGTCTAAAAAAATGGTTGGGCTGTATCCCTTAAGAACAATATTACCCAAACTTGTCTTTTTCCGACTGAAGCTTACGGAAGTGATTACACCAACAAAAGATTTCTGGGGATTGTCTTTAGCATCGGAATCTTTATATTTGAAACTAACGGTGAATCTTTTTCCTAATAGCTTATTGGCGTCTTCCAGATTTTCAGATTGTCTGTTTTCCAAACTGTCATGGGCCAACACAATTTCAAACTCATGATGTCTGACGGCACTTTGTGTTAATTTAAAATGGTTGAAATGGTTAATGGGTTTTCCGTCTGCGTGAATCTCAATTCCTACGACGCAGTTAATTCCTGATAATCTGTTTTCTGAAATAGCATCAGCATTGTTATCCGGTGTAAAAGACGATTTTCTTAATTTTGAATAATCCTCGTTAGAAGGAATTTCATTTTCATTGTTTTTGTTTTTCATTTTGGTGTTTTTTTGTTATCGAAAATAATTTTTACTATTTCATAAAATAAATACAGTATTTAAATGAAATTGGATTAAAAAGGCCATCATCAATGACAGCCTATTGTAAGTGCTAATCTCTAAATAAGCATCAATCTTAAGTAGATGGCCAAAGTCCTTCGTAAGCAGAATTACCATAATTGATTTGTTCTGCACTGATCACGAAACTGATGAGCATAGAGTTCTGATCTACTGCGTCGAAATCTACTTCATGTTGGATAACATAACCGTTCTCCCAGTTCAGGGTAATTAATGTTCCTTCTTCATGAGATTTATTGAAAGTAACTTCTCCGCTTGTTGGTTTGTATTTACCATTAAGTAAACTTTCCAGAATATCAGATTTCTCTGTAGCTTCGATGGTTAACTTAATAATTGCATTCGATGGGTCTGATGCTACACGTCCTGAAACGTCTGTAGATCTTGCGACACTGTAATTCAGTTTTAATAACTTTTGACCCTCGCTTCCGTTGAATTTTTTTCCGCCATAATTTCTAATCTTTAATTGTTAATACTGTGTTTTTCAATGTATTGTTATAACAAATATAGATACCACATTTTAATTCAAAAAACTTTTTTAGCATTATTTCATATTTTGTAGTAGTTCTACGACTAACAAGTGTTAGCTAAAAAACAATGAGTTTACTAAAAATTTATCATCTTGATCCTGTTATTCTTAAGGATAATTACTCCATTGATTTACATTTATAATAAAACAAAAAACCACCTCTTAATAACAAGGTGGTTTGTGATTTCAAACATAGCGTTTTCAATTATTTTTTAAGATTTGAGGTAACGATTGGTTATAAAATTTAAGGTTTAACAACCGCCCAGCCTTCATATTCTCTAAGGATTATTTCACCGTTGGCGCTGGGGGTATAATTCACAAAATCGAAAAGCTCGCTCTTGGCAATTTTCTTTTCTTTCAGTGTATTTTCACACATTACCATCACCACTCCTTTATCTTTCAATGCAGTAAGTGCCAATTCATAGGAATTGTCTTTTTTAAACATCTCTACACCTCCTCCAAACGCCAGTAACTCCACTTCAAGTTTCCCTTTTAATCGAGGATCTTCCAAAGCATTGCCTACATTTCTGATAATTGCTTTTATTTTGTTTTCATCAGATTCATTGATGACATACAAGGCATTATAGTGTTTCTTAGTTGCTTTTGCGACAGGATGTTCTGATATAGTTTGCTGAGCCAAATGTTTTACAGCAATAAAAGCGGTCGCCAGAAATAGTATTTTCTTTAAGTTTTTCATTTTTATTCTTTTAAAAGTTGGTCAATTTCTTGGTAGAAAGAATCTTTGCTGTAATCTGCCATCCCTGAATGACGCAATCTTATTTTTCCTTTTTTATCCAATACTACCGTTGTAGGAAGTGATCCGTTGAAATATTCTGAGGGAATATTATCATTCGGAACCAAAAAAGGAACTGTAAATTTTTCTTTTTCAAGATATGCTTTTCCGTCAGCAGTTTCATTATCAAGATTTATGGTAAGAAAAACGACATCAGCATTGGATTGATATTTTGTGTAAAATTGCTGTATTGAAGGAAACTCTGCTCTACAAGGCGGACACCAAGAAGCCCAAAAATTAATAAATACAACTTTACCTTTCAATTCAGAAGTACTGATAATTCTTCCTTTTTCATCTCGTACACTCAAGCTAACAGAAGGTGAGTCTTTATTTTCACCTTGCTGTTTTCCGCTCGTTTTTTCTTCTATTTTAGCATTAAATAATCCTGTTGAAATCGCTTGCCTCATTAACCAGGCTTTAGCATTTGGACTGACTAATAATACCACAAATAGTACTCCCAAGATTGCAGTACTCCAGTTTTTCTTGAACCATTGTTTAAACTTATCCATTTTTGTGCTCAATTATTTCTCTGTTAAGTTCTTTAGAAATTCATACACTTCAGGTCGGTCGAAGTCTGTTCCTCCTTTGATATTGGCTTCCAATTCTCCATTTTTATTAAAGATCAAAGTGGTAGGAATCGCTCCCTGAAAATATTCAGAAGGAATCTTTTTTCCTGCAATATAAACAGGCAAATCATAATTTTTACCTTTCATAAATTTTTTAGATTTCGCTATATTTCCTTCCACATCCAAGAGTACAAAAACAATATTGCTATTCCCATTAAATTTATTCTTAAGATTATTAATGGTCGGCATTTCTTCTACACATGGTCCGCACCACGTTGCCCAAAGATTGACAAAAACTACTTTTCCTTTGAGTTCTTTCAACGATACCTTTTTTCCATTTTCACCCATAAAAACCAGATCCTCATTGGTCGGATTTTCTACTTTATGAGAATGATTCGGACTTTTAAAATCGTTGATTGAAGGTTGATTGGCTTTTATTCCGAAAGAGATTAAAGCAGCACACAAGATAAAAATATTTCTTTTTTGTTTTAAAAATTTGTTCATTTTATTATTTTTTTGAGATTCTGTTTTTCCTTCTTTTGAAGGTTTTTAAGAATTTGATTAGAAAGAGAAAATGCCCCGACAACTTTGGTCATCGCATAAGAAGAAACTTCTTTTATAAAAGTTCCTGATAAAATTGATAAATTTCTCTTATTATTTTTGATGTATTAATGATTACCAGACCTCTAGGGCCGATAAAGATTAAAGAAATTAAAATCAATGTAATCTACTTATTAAAGCAGATTTTTTTGATTTCAACATCAAATGATAAGTTTGCGGTATTCTAAAAATATGGGAATTTTATTTCCTATTTTGGAAGAATCGTAAACAGGATGTTTCTGAGATGTAAGAAGCAGAAAAGCGCCTCCTAAAAAGATGAATGCAAAGGCTATAAATCCCTGAAGATCTGAAACCGAAAATGGGACATCACCATTCGATATGATGTCTTTTTCTTTACAAAAATTACATTGCCATGCAGAAGTACTGCCCGTAAATTTTTCTTTAGGAATTGATGAATTATTTTTCGAATTGGTCTGTATATTCAGAAGATTTTTAATTCCAAACTTTACAGCACACGAAGAAATCAGAATGCACAAAATGAAAACTATCCCTAAAACAGATCTCATTTTACTATTTTGATATACCTTCTGAAAACTCATTCCTACAAAAGTATATTTTTAAACAGTCCTTTCAAAAATATTAACAGTTTTTATTGTTTTAACGTTTTTCATTTCGTGTCTTTGCTTGAATAACTTTGTTTATATTAAAAAAGAAATCCATTAAAACAACAGATTACCAATCATTTAAATGCAATATTAAAAACTTAAGATCTGATCAATTCCTGAATCTCCTTATGATACTTCTTATTTTTTCTTCTTATTTTTAATGTGAAATATAAAAACAATGCAAAAACAAGCGAACCAAAAACAGCTACTGCAATGCTAAAGTAACGGTAACGAGTGTCGATCTCATGACTCTTTTTCAACATTTCCATATCTTGATTATTGATAGAGCGGTTGATAGAAACCAATTCATTTTGCTCTCTTTGAAACCTCATTTCAAAATATTTTTTACAATACACCTGATATAGATTTTGATTCCCCATCGACAGGTAATTATCAGCTATTTCTTTATAAATTCCTTCTTTAAGGGTAAGATCTCCTGTTCCCTGGCATAGAATTTCAGCTTCTTTCAATAAATTCAGCGCCTTCTGATTCTGATGTTTTTGTTTATGCATTTCAGCAAGCCCCTTCAAGGTAAATGCTTCCAAGCTTTTCGCCTTAATCAACTTGGCAAAGTAAATAGATTTCATAAAGGCAGGCCGCGCTTTTTCAGTCTGATTAAGAATAAGATAACAATATCCTATATTATAATAAACGATGCTCTGGTTATAATAGGTTTCTTTTTTTTCCTTTATTTTTTCAAAATTTTTAATGGAAATTTTAAACTTTTCAAGAGCAATTTCAGGATTCGACTGGCTTTTATAAATCATTCCGCGTACCGCATAACTTCTGGCCATTTCAAAATGTTTGAACGAAGCACTTTCCGGAACTTTCATCAGAGATTCTTCAGCTTCATCCAGCGTTTCCAAACTTTTACTGAACAGCTCCATCTGCTGATATTGTATGGCAATTAACACCAAAACATTGGTTTGCGTTTTCAGGTCATTCGTTTTTTGAGCGAGCTCTTTTGCCATCAAAATATACCGCAAAGATTCATCAAAGTCTCTTTTCGCAATATTGGCAGTAGAAATAAGAAGATAAATTGTAATGGATTTATTGATATCCTTTTCTTTTTGAATTAATTTTTTTCCAATACGTATTGCATTGTCAGGATTATTATAAATCTCCTGATTTGCTTTTTTCATCAAAGAATCATCAGAAATTTCTTGTCCATACACCGAAATCTGACCAAGCAAAGCACACAATAAAGCAATATAAAAGACTATTCTCACGATTTTTTATTTTTGGTAATTTCCTGAATATAGGTATTGGGAGACATTCCTGTTAGGGATTTAAAGACATTGGTAAATGCTCCGTGGGAAGAAAAACCCGCATATTCTGCAAGGTAACTTACTTTATAATTGAGATAGGAAGGGTTGGTTTTTAACAGTCTGGCAACATGATTGATCCTTAATTCATTAATATATCCGTTAAAGTTTTTTCCCATATTGCTATTAATAACTTCTGAGAGGTATTTTGTATTAATTCCCGTTTCGGCCGAAAGGACAGAAATAGACATGTTTTTATTTAAAAAATGATCAGATTTCTCCCATTCTTTCAGTTTTTGCAAAATTTCATCTTCTTTTGCTTTTGATATTTTAGATGAATCTTTGTCAGCCGTTTTATTCTCTTTCGCCTCTTTTTCTTTGAGTGTTTCTATCGGTATCAGTTGCTCATTCTGTTTCTGTTTTTCAAAAAAACCGAATTGTTTTTTCAGATCTTTATTCCTTCGTACTTCCGTTAAGAAATAACTAACGACTCCCACTACAAGAAGTAACACAATGATAATGATAACATTAAGCTGTCTTAATTTATTTTGTTTCTGGAATTCCAGATTTTTATTTTGATAAGTATCTACAAGCTTTACGATATACTGTATTCCTTCTTTTTTGCTGGCATCATGCTTCGTTTTCAGATCCGTATACAGTTTGTTATAGTAATGATGCTTTTCGTCATTATTGAGCGCCAGATAGCTTTTAGACATCAATTCATAGATTATAATCCTCACGTTATTATAGGGTAACCTTTCTATGTATGAAAGACTCTTTTCCAGGTTTTTTATAGAAGCATTATAATCTTCTTTTAAAAAGAAATAGCGTGATAACGTTTCATAAGCATAAGCGGACAAGAAAGCATTATTCCCATGATTATCAATATCATGAATTGTACTTTCTAACATTTTCTTTGCCTCTTCCAGCTTATTCTGTTTGATTAAGTAAGAAGAACGGAAAATCTTGTTTTCCCATCTAATAATCTTATTTTGTTCATTATGACTGTCAAGATACTGATCACTACTATCAAGGCTTTTCAGCGCCGCATTATAATTCCTGATAATCCCTGAATTAATCGCCTGAAGCTGGTATAATTTCGCCAATGTTATCCTCATTTTTGGATCTGTAGTATCGAGCAATTCATGATCTGCCAAAATACCGGAAATTATCCGTTGTGACTGATTATATAATCCTAAATTCTGATACTGATCTGCTAAATTGTACTCTCCGAAAAACTGTACAAAACGGGATAAACCTTCTTGCTGACTGTCATCTTTTTGGTTGGAAATATTTACAGACTGCATATAATTTCCCTGCATCGCATAGGCTTGGGAAACGATATTCTGCAAAACAATTTTATGTTCAATATTCTTATCACTAATCAAAAAACTTTGAGAATAAGTGATACACTCATCCGGATTTTGATATAGTTTTTGAAAAGCTTTGTCTGTTAAAATACTGAAATCAGGGGCAGATTGCCCGTTCATAAATCCTGCAAGTAAGAGGGTGAAAAATAATATTAAAATATTATTTTTTAACGTATTTTTTGATCCGTAATTGATTTTCAGTTTAATTTTATTTGATATTCCTATTATCATTCTCTCTTGCAACATCGCCACGCAAACACCTTATTTACAATATTTTAAACTTTCAACCCTTGTAAATTAAAGGAATTATGCAAGCTTATTCTTTTACGAACAACAAATATAATCTTAATATTGTTTAAACCTTTATTCCTGATTCTAAATATTAGACTTATCTGAAAAATTTCAGAAAAACCATCACCTTCCTTACGCCCTATAATTACCCATTGAAAAAAACAAAAATCAATATAATCTAATGAATGTACAGCTCAGAAAAAAAACATGATTGAACACTCATTTTACGCTAGAAAGCAAATACGATAAGAGGAAATCCAGCAAACTTCTGCAGTTATTAATGAATAAAAAAATTGAAACATAATAATATCAATTACTCTAAACTAAAATAAAAATGAGAAAGCATTACCTATTATGGATGATCTTACTTCTTCCATTTTTTAACCTGAACGCCCAAACCTACTGTGTTCCTACAGCGGGTGGAACAAGCCAGACCTATTATCTGAAAAGTGCCTCACTTTCTGACCAAGGGGCCATGTATTATGATACGACCTCTTATCAGGCTTATGTAGATAATTCCAGCAAGATGGTAACGTCTTATCCTGGTAGCACGGTCAATGTACACTTCGAATCCAGTACTACGAGTCTTAAATTTTTAGTCTGGATAGACTGGAATAATGATGGCGATTTTGATGATTTTTACGAAAACCCAGTAACATCTCCTACCCAATCTGTTGTAAACGATGTATTTTTTATACCTCCATCACAGGCTACAGGAATCTACAGAATAAGAATTGAGACCGGATCTTCATTACCTGCTCCTGTTTCTCCTTGTGGGAATAACCCATATGGGAATTTTGTAGATTTTAGTTTAAAAGTAGATCCTGCTCCTGCATGCTATGTACCCACAGGGCTTACCGCTGCTAATATTACCAATTCAGCCGCTGCCCTATCTTGGGAAGCTCCGACTTCTGCATCAGCTAATGGATATGAGTATTATTACTCTTCCACCACTACACCACCGGATAATACAACGGTACCATCAGGAAGCAGTACAACAACTTCAGCTAACATCAACGGCCTAACTTCACTTACCCAATACTATTTCTATTCAAGATCGGTATGTAGTTCAACTTCCAAAAGTGCATGGTCTTTACGTGGTACATTTAAAACAAAATGTGACCCGATGACCTCTATGTTTGAAAATTTTGATACCACACAATCTGGAGCCTATAATGCTACCTGTTGGGACAGAATAGTTCTAGGCAGCGGTTACCAGACAATTTCTTCCAACGGTGTTAACGGTACAAAAGGCATGTACCAATATGCAAGTAATATTGCTAACACAGCTATTGCGGTTCTTCCAGCGTTCAGTAATGTAAATGCAGGAACGAATTGGCTGAGATTTAAAGCTAGAGTAGGCAGTGCAGCAGGTGTATTAAATGTTGGGTATGTGACCAACGATGCAGATGCGTCTACTTTCGTAAACATTCAATCGGTAAATATCAGCAATACCGTATATCCAGGATATGAGTATACCGTAATGATTCCAACCACGGTACCTGCTAATGCCAGACTTGCCATAAGACACGCAGGAACTCCTGCTGTGAATATTTATTGGGACGAGGTATATTGGGAGCCTAAACCAACGTGTCTTCCGATCACTAATTTAACGGCATCTAATCCTACCAGTACTTCAACGGATATCGCATGGACAGCATCTCCATCATCTCCTGCAGGATATGATATCTATTACAGCCTATCCAATGCATCTCCAACGGCTGCTACTCTACCTAACATAACCAATGTGACAGCTAATCCTTACACGATTCAAAATCTTGAACCGGGTAAAACGCATTACATTTGGGTAAGAGCAAGATGCAGCAGTACCGATCAAGGCCCGTGGAGCACTGTAACTTCAGTATTAACCAACTGTGCTCCTGTTTCCACTTTATCAGAAAACTTTGATTCTTATACCCCAGGTTTAATCACCAATGTCCCTTGTTGGAAAGGAATCACTGTAGGATACTCTGACTGTATTATTAACGGAGGTTCTCCGGCAGCTTCGGGCACAAAACAAGTGTTTCAAACTTGCGTAGTGGCAGGAGATATTTCTATTGCGGTATTACCTGAATTTTCTAATGTTAGTTCGGGAACACACAGACTTAAATTTAAAGCACGTTCTTCTGTAAATACAGGAAAACTTAAAGTAGGATACGTAACAGATCCTACCAATGCAGCTTCATTCGTACTGATTCAACAATTAGATATTACGAATACTGCTTACAATGCTAATTATTACACGGTAAATATTCCTAATACGGTACCCGCTAATGCAAGACTTGCTATCCGTAATGATTTTGAAACGAGTGGAGATGCCCTTTTTTATTGGGATGATCTAAGCTGGGAAGCAGGAACATTAGGAACCAATGAAGCAGAAAATATCCCAACTGTTACGGTGTATCCTAATCCGTTCACAGATACAATCAATATTTCTGATTATACAAAAGTATCTTCTCTGGTAGTTTACGATAGCACTGGCAGACAGATCACCATGATCAACAATCCATCGTCATCTGTATCGTTGAAAAATTTATCATCAGGAATGTATATGATAAAGATGGTATTTAAAAACGGAACCAACAAAACAATTAAAGCAGTTAAAAAGTAATTATATTGTCTCTGCCAACTGTAAGTAGCAGTAATTTCGCTGCTGCTTATAAGGCAGTTACAAAAGATTATTTTATTTCGAGGATATTCATTTAATTATGCTTATTGAGTTATTCTTTATTTATGAATCCGTCAGATTTATCCATAAAAATATAGAAACCTGCTCCCTTTCTCTCTCATCTATCAACAGGAAAATACTCGGTTATTTTATGCTTTGATAATTGTCTCTCAAACACAATACTTCTGTAAAAAAACTATTTTCTCTTCTGCTTACAGGAATTATCTGTCTTTATCCATTCCTCCATGGAATGATAAATTTTATAATACCAATGGTCTACAAGAATCCTTTATTCAGAAAGAATCCAATCATAATAAAACGATTAGCACAAGATTGATCTTGTTGAAAAATAACCATTAAAAACACACTTCACCATATCCACCACATCATCAAACTGAAAATTTATGAAAAGCAAAATGTCTAATTTATAATCTTCCTTATCATTTATGAAAAGAATCTTATCTATTTTTATATTAGTACTTTGGTCTTCATTTATTTGGGCACAAAGAGATACCGAGCATTGGTTTGCCCCCATGATGTCCAGACTCAACGAATCCAACAAGCAGGCTCTGTTCTTATCTACAGACTCTCTTATTCCGTTTTCGGTAACCATTTATAACAATAATGCGCAGATTGGAACGGTTACCATCAGTAAAGGAAATCCGCAGTCTTTTGATGTTTCTACAGATCAAATGATCACAGGAAATCAGTCAGAAGTTTTTAAAGCTACAGGACGCGGACTTTATGTAAAAGGGGAAAAACCTTTTTTCTGTACATTCAGATTTTCCACCAAAAACCATGGCGAAATACTGACCTCAAAAGGAAAAGCAGGTATCGGAAACAAATTTTATGCGCTTTACGCACCAATCGCCGTTTTAGAAACCAGCAATAATTTCACTTGTGGAATTTTAGCCACAGAAGATAATACAGCCGTAACCGTATCAGGTTACAACCCTTCTGTTCAGTTCTCCAACGGAACTACAGGAGCTACCAACCCCACTATGACCTTTACCTTGAATAAAGGACAATCCTATATTATAGAAGGCAAAGGCGTAGCCGGAAACCAAACCGGGTTTATGGGAGCTAAAATTGAAGCCAATAAACCGGTAACCGTTACCAACGGGAACTTTAACGGACAAATTATCAACTCCAATAACGGAAGCGATATTTTAATGGATCAGTCGATGCCCGTAGAGCGCTTGGGAAATGAATTTGTCCTTATCAAAGGTATGGCTCCTATTGCACAAAATCTTGAAGGTGCCATGGTGCTTGCTACAGAAAATAATACCCAGGTGTATGTGAATGATGAAACAACTCCAATTGCGACTCTTAATGAAGGACAATCATACCGCATTGGATCTTCCTCATTTATGAACCAGAACAGTACAGGACATTATAATATGCGCATCCGTTCAACCAAAAACATTTACGTTTATCAGTTGATGGCAGGTCTTCAAACGATGAGTGAAGTAACCATTGGAGCGAATTATATTCCACCATTAAGCTGTTTTCTTCCCAAAAAAATAGACGAGATCGGGATGATTAATATACTGCCTTATTATACCGCAATTACTTCCATCGTTAAACTGAATATCATTACCGAAGCAGGTGCAACGGTATCTCTTAACGGAGGTCCGTTAACTCCAACACAAGGTCCGTTTCCTGTAACCGGAAACGCTAACTGGGTATCGTATACAGTTCCTAACGTCACTGGAAATATTACTGTTGAATCTACAAAGGCGGTGACCGCTGGTATAGCCGGTGGAGATGGAAATGTAGGCTATGGTGGTTACTTTGCAGGATTCTCTTCAATTCCCGTTATCTCCAAAAAGAATGGAACCTGTATTCCGGGAATGATCCTTGAAGTAGACGACAGCTATGCTTCGTATCAATGGAATTTTAATGGAAATCCAATTTCGGGAGCTACTTCCAATACCTATACCCCAACCCAACCCGGAAATTATACCGCAACAGTATCCGTAAGCGGAAGCTGCCCTCCGGCAACCACTCCGGTTTATAAAGCTTTTTCTTGTGTCGTTAATACCATAAAAGCAGTAACACTCTGTTCGGTAGGAGCAAAAACAATAATTCCTGCTTTTACAAGCTCTATCCAGACTCCATCACCAGGTTCTGTACAAATTATCACGGCTCCAGCCAATGGAACACTGACGGTAAACCCAACCACTGGTGTTCTTACGTATACAGCCAATGCAGGAGCAACAACAGATACCTTTACCTATAAATTCTGTGGCAATGTCCCTGAGTTTACAGATTGTGAAGAAGTGAAAATCAATATAGCCGTACAATCAGTCACCGCAACAGATACCATCTTAAAAGCCTGCAACAGTAACGGTACTGCTCTATTTGATCTTACCTCTGCGAACGTGGGCGGACCGATAGGAAGCATCAAAAAATACTATCCAACCGTTGCAGATTTATTAGCGGGAACCAACGAAATTATTCCTGCCAATGCCTATCCTTCTGCTGTTCCCAAAGATGTTTATGTGAAGGTTTCAACTCCTGAAGGATGTTTTGCTCAGGCGAAAATCAGTCTCCAGTTTAGCCCAAGCCCTCAAATACAAAATGCTTCATTGACCGCTTGTTATATAGAAGCAACTCCGGATAAAGGAATCTTTGATCTTACCGCTGTAACAGTGACCACAGAAACATTGATTACAAAAGGATATTATAAAACCATACAGGATGCTGTTTCTGCGGTAAATCCTATTGCTACGCCGAATACCTATCTTTCTGCGAACGGAACAGCCTACATCAAAGTAACCAATGCAGCGGGTTGTTATTCAATAGCTGCCGTTACCCTTACCGTAACGCCATCTCACCCATCTCCGTTACTCGTAGATCAACTGATTTGTCTTGGTGGACTCACCACTTTAGACGCAGGCTCACAATATCAGTCTTATCAATGGAGCACAGGCGCAACAACTTCTTCTATATCTAACGTAGAAGCTGGAGATTACTGGGTCATTTTAGAATACAACAACTGCTTTACCAAGCAAAAAGTTTCTGTAAAAATAGCACCACAACCGGTCATCAAAAATATTGATCTTGAGAATAATAAAGTAACTCTTACCGTAACAGGAGGAAAACCACCTTATTTATATTCTAAAGACAATATAAACTGGCAGACTTCCAATATATTCCTGGGACTTCCAAACGGACAGAACAGACTCTATGTAAAAGATGCATTCAACTGTGAACCTGTGAGTCTAGAAATTACAATCATCAATGTCATCAATGCAATTACTCCCAACGGGGACAACATTAATGACCATATTTCTTACGCCGATTTTGCCTATAAAAAAGACTTCGCATTTTTAGTCTATGACCGATATGGAAACAATGTATTTAAAGGAACTTCTTTTAACAACTATACCTGGGATGGGATGTCAGGAAATAAAAAAATGTTTACAGGCACCTATTGGTATGAGATTTCATGGAAAGAGCCTAACCTGAAAAATGCTGTCATCAAATATACAGGATGGATTTTATTGAAAAACCTGAATTAGCATTTGATCCTTCAACACTTTTAATCATCGCATGATATCAAAACAGCAACACGTTGATGAAACGGCTGTTAGGATATATTTAATTTAATCTTCCTTATCATTTATGAAAAGAATACTATTACTATTAATACTGTCTTTTTTCTCCACTTCTATTTGGGCACAAAGAGATACAGATCATTGGTTTGCTCCCATGGTGGCGAGTTCCAGTAATGGTTCGCAGAGACAGGCCCTGTTTTTATCAACAGATTCGGTGGTTCCTTTTCCGGTAACCATTTACAATAATAATCTGGCCATAGGAACCGTAACAATCAGCAAGGGAAGTCCGCAGACTTTTGATGTTCCGCTAAACCTCATGATGGGACAGAATACATCTGATGCCATGAGCATAAAAACAAGAGGGCTCTATCTTCATGGAGATCTACCCTATTTTGCAACCTATAGATTCTCGGAACTTAACCACGGGGAGATTTTAACCTCAAAAGGAAAAGCAGGAATTGGCACAAAGTTCTACGCAGTATACAGCCCATTGATGAACAACGAGCTGTCCCAAAACTTTACCTGCGGAATTTTAGCAACAGAAAACAATACCAAGGTTAAAGTTTCAGGATATGCCATGACCACATGGTTCTACAATAACTTTAACGGACTTACCCAACCTACCATCACCATTACCCTGAATAAAGGGCAGTCTTATGTATTTGCGGGATATGCCAATAAACCAGGAAACAAAGACGGGTTCATTGGGGCTAAAATTGAAGCCGATAAACCCGTATCGGTAACCAATGGAAATTATCATGGTCAGTTTGGAATGGCTCCTCCTTATAATGGAGAAGATATTATTATGGATCAGTCTGTTCCTGTAGAACGTCTGGGCAATGAATTTGTCCTTATCAAAGGAATGGGGAATCTTATTCCGGAAATTGAAGGAGCGATTATTGTTGCCACGGAAAACAATACCGAGATCAGACTCAACAATAATCCAACCCCTGTAGCCACCCTGAACGAAGGGCAGTACTATCGCGTAAGTGCGATGAATTATATCGTAAACGGACCTTCTCATCTCAATATGTACATTAAAGCAACTAAAAATGTATATGTGTATCAGCTTCTATCCGGGATTGCAGACAATGATGCGACTCAGGGTTTTAACTATATGCCTCCTTTAAACTGTTTTCTTCCAAAAAAAATTGATGAAATTGGGAAAATAGGTGAAATGCCCTATTTTACAACCTTCAATCCGCCTCTTTTTGTCAAGCTTAATATCCTGACTCAGACCGGCGCAACAGTGACTGTGAACAATGTTAATCCCGCAGCTAGCACAGGTCCATTTCCTGTGACAGGAACAACGGACTGGGTATCGTATTCTATTCCCAATATTACAGGAAATGTGACCATAACTTCTACCAAAGCGGTTACCGCAGGGATTACCGGAGGAAGTGGAAACTTAGGATATGGTGGTTATTTTGCAGGTTTCAGCTCCATGCCCGTGATTAAAAAATCTTCAGGCGACTGTATTCCAGGAATTACTTTAGAAGTAGAAAACGGATTTACTCATTATCAGTGGAATCTTAATGGAAATCCTATTCCCGGAGCCAACTCAAATACCTATGTTCCAACACAGGGAGGAAATTATACCGTATCGATCACGGAAAGCACCTGCGTTCCGCTTGTAACCTACCCTTATAAAGTATTTACCTGTTTGGCAAACAGTGTAAAACCAATCGTTATATGCAGCACTGGTACTCCAACAACCATCACTCCTGCATTTACGACTTCAACACAAACTCCGGTACCCGGAACCGTGCAAATTATAACCCCTCCCGCGAGTGGTACCTTAACAGTAGATCCTATTACAGGACTTCTTACTTATACCGCTAATGCAGGAACTACAACCGATACTTTTACCTATAAATTTTGCGGAAATGCACCCGAATTTATAGACTGTGAACAAGTGAAAGTGAATGTAACCCTACAGCCTTTAGTTTTGAATAATGCAACCGTACTGTCATGTAACAATAACGGCCAGGGGACTTTTGACCTTACCACTGCCAATGTAGGAGGTCCAGCAACTGCAGTGAAGAATTATTATCCTACCATGGCTGATTTGCTGGCCGGGACGAATGAAATTATTCCTGCCAATGCTTATCCTTCAACTGCTCCGGCCTCTGTTTATGTAAAAGTAACAACGGTAGATGGATGTACCGATACCACAAAAATAAACCTTGCGTTTGCGCCGCCTCCTGTGGTAATGGATGCGACTATCGAAGGTTGTTTTACGGCAAACAATCCGAATCTGGGAACATTTAATTTAACAACAGCGAACGTTACCACAACCATTCCCGTAACAAAAAGATATTACCCAACTCTTAACGATGCTCAAAATGATACCAATGAGATTACGGTTCCAAACCCGTTTATCTCTCCCAATGCTGTGGTATATGTTAAGGTAATTACCGCCAACGGATGTTTTGATTTTGCGAAAATAACATTGCATGTTACTCCGCCTAAGCCGTCCCCTCTTCTGGTAGACCAATACATCTGCCCAGGTACCATGACTTCTCTGGATGCCGGACCCGGATATACAGATTACCTGTGGAGCACAGGCGCTACTACGTCCTCTATCCAGAATGTTGCGGTGGGAAACTATTGGGTACTTCTTACTTTTAACGGTTGTCAAACCAAACAATCCGTAAAAGTAATGAATACTCCAACTCCAAAGATCAAGCATGTTGAAGTGAAAAACAATACCGTAACACTAACCGTTGAAGGAGGAACACCTCCTTATCAATATTCAAGAGACGACATTGCATGGCAGGATTCAAATTTATTTACAAACCTCCCTCGTGGGAAGAATACGTTTTATGTAAAAGATGCTTTCAATTGTCAGCCTATCCAGATTCAAATAACCGTTCCTAATCTTGTGAATGCCATCACTCCCAATGATGACGGAATAAACGATACCCTGGATTACACCGAACTTGTTTACCTCAAAGATTTTACATTCATCATCTACAACCGTTACGGACAAGCCGTTTTCTCCTCAGATAAAACTAAAGAGTATAAATGGAACGGACGCATTGACGGAAGACCCGTAAGCACCGGAACCTATTGGTATCAAATACAATGGAAAGAACCAGATACTGAACAAAAAATAACCTATTCCGGATGGATTTTAGTCAAAAATAGAAATTAATAACTGATTTGTTTAATGTAACCCCCTGCTGAGTTGATCTCTGCAGGGGGTTTGGTTATTAGCAATGCTCTATCCTGAAAATATTACTTGATAACTCTTCTATTTTTAGAATTACATTATCGTTTTTGGTCTTTTATACATTGTAGTAAAGTATTAATTGCTTCCATATCATTACCATCAAGCTTGTTAGATATACTATAATATAAATCTTGAATATGTATTAATTGCCCCTGAAGATCTGCAATCTGTGACACTATAATTTCTAATTTTTTATCCACTTCTATTTAGTTTTCTCGAATATATAAAATGTCAAATTCTCTTTATTTCAGCTTCTTTTTAAACACCTAAATATTTCAGCTTTTTTTAATACATTTAACACCAATTCTCATATTAAAATGAGTTTTCGAAATTATTAGTTTTTATATCCTCGACTGCTGTTGGGGATTTTCACTTTTGAGGCCGTAAAATTTTTCCGCATCAAATAAATAAACCCTCTCATTTTTCTCAGCCAATAAATCAACTCGCTTCAGCAAGCAATATTTTTTCATCCCTAATCTTCCTTATCAGTTTCAACATAATTGATAAACTGAATAATTCAAATATTCAATTTTATACACTTTATTTTAAATAATAGTAAAATAAATTACTAAATTTGTTTTAAATAAAATTTAAAATGGAAAAGGAAAATCAGATTACAGAAGACAGACTATTTGAATTGTATGGTGATTATATTCTGAATCATGCAGAAAGGCCTAAAAACATGTATCGTTTTGCAAAAGATAATGATTTCGAAGAAAAAGACTTTTATGATTACTTTTCAAGTTTTGAGCAGATTGAAAAACAGATGCTCACTAACCTTTTTACCAAATCGGTAGAATTGGCTTCACAAGTGAATGATTCAGAGGCAGTCACTTCAAAAGAAAAACTATTGAATGTTTATTTTATCTTCTTTGAAAATTTAACAATGAACAGATCATTGGTTCTTATGATATTGGGAAATGATAAATTACATGCTGCAAAAATTTCGAATCATCTTAAAGAAACACACCGTAATTATATTAAAACATTAGACTTTAATGACTGGGAAATATTGAAAAAAGCCAAAAATGATATAAAAAACCTACACGAAAAAGCTAGAGAAGAAGCATTATGGCTGCACTTGGTTTCAGTCATTGAGTTTTGGAAAAAAGATACTTCGCCTTCCTTTGAAAAAACAGATCTATTCATTGAGAAAACAATTGATACCGGATTTGAGTTAATGGATAATGAACCTTTGCGAAAGGTACTTGATCTTGGGAAATTTTTATTCAAAGAAACATTCAAAAAAAGTTAGATGAAAACACTCAATAAAATACCAACAGGAAAGTTAGAAAGAACAAGCAGTTTGTTGAAAGCCGGAGCAAAAGTTGGGGTCAATTACATCAAGTACTACGGTAATAAAATAACAAAAGATAAAAACGAAGAGGAAGCCCTTAAAACCCTCAATGAAGAAAATGCAACAGACATCTACGATTCTCTTAAAGAGCTAAAAGGTTCTGCCTTAAAAGTAGCACAGATGTTGAGTATGGAGAAAAACATTCTGCCTCAGGCTTATGTAGAAAAATTTTCTTTGTCTCAATTTTCAGTACCTCCGCTTTCCGGAGCTTTGGTAAAGAAAACTTTTAGAAAATATTTTGGAAAAAACCCAGAAGACATATTTGATGAATTTACTACAGAATCTGTGAATGCAGCAAGTATTGGGCAGGTACACAAAGCTAAAAAAGGAGATAAAAACTTTGCTGTAAAAATTCAATATCCCGGAGTAAGAGAAAGTATTTCCAGTGATTTGAAAATGGTAAAACCTATCGCCATGAAAATGTTCAACATCAAAAAAGAAGGTTCAGAATCTTATTTTCAAGAAGTTGAAAGCAAACTGTTTGAGGAAACAGATTATAATCTGGAACTGAAAAGAAGTCAGTATATTGTTGAAAAATGCAGTCACCTGCCAAATACTCAATTTCCTCAATACTATCCTGAATTTTCTTGTGAAAAGATCATCACAATGGACTGGCTGAACGGAAAACATTTCTCAGAATTCATCAAGCAAAAAAATTCTCAGGAAGAGTTAAATACAATCGGACAAACGCTTTGGGACTTTTATATGTACCAAATGCATATCTTAAAACAAGTTCATGCAGATCCGCATCCTGGAAATTTTTTAGTGTCCGAGAATCTAAACTTACTTGTCATAGATTTTGGATGTATTAAAGAAATTCCGCAAGAATTTTATATTCCCTATTTCGAATTGGCCAAAAAAGAAAATTTAAACAATCCTGAAATTTTTAAAGAAAAATTATACCAGCTTGAAATCTTACGTGATGATGATTCTCAGCGGGAACAGGAATTTTTTACCCAACTTTTCTACGAACTGCTTGAATTATTTACAAGACCTTTTAACAGTGAAAAATTCGACTTTTCTGATGAAAAATTCTTTCAGGAAATTGCAGATCTTGGGCAACGTTATGCAAAACTCAGCGATATAAAAGGAATGAATACCAATAGAGGCTCTAAACATTTTATTTATCTGAACAGAACTTTTTTTGGCTTGTATCATATGATGCACGATTTAAGAGCAACAGATATTGTGATTAATAATTATAAAAAATTCATCGTCTAAATGCCTGCCAATTTACCTTCAAAAATTTGTGAAGTATGCGGGTTATCTTTTAACTGGCGAAAAAAGTGGAAGAAAAATTGGGATGATGTAAAATACTGCAGTGAAAAATGCCGAAAAAATAAAAAATCAATATCATCAGATCCACAAAAGAGTTAATTAAAATCCTGAATTATGCCTACAATAGAATCATGTATTGAACAATTGATATTTCCTCATCAGCAGCAATCCAAGGCTTGGAATGATGTTGAGAACACTCCACAAGATGCTTGAAGAAAAGAAATCAGCTCATTTTAAAGAAGCAATACAACTCATGAAAAATTTATAAGAATGCTGAAGCAATTTACTACAGAACAAACAGACCGTATCATTGAAATGGCATGAGAAGACCGAACCCCTTTTGAAGCCATAGAATTTCAATTTGGCATCAGCGAATCGGAAGTCATTGAAGTGATGCGTTCAGAGCTAAAATCTTCAAGTTTTAAGCTTTGGAGAAAAAGAGTCAACTCAGGAATCAGTCATAAACATGCAAAGAAAAGAAGCCTGGAAATGGACAGATTTAAATGCAGCAGACAACGAACAATAAGCCATAATAAAATTTCAAAACGATAAAATTTGATGTAGAATACATTAAACTATTTGTAAAACTAAATATAAACAAATGAAAAATATAGTGATCATTGGCTGCGGTCAGGGAATTGGATTTGCCACTGCAAAGTTATTATCAGAAAGCAATCACGTTATTGGCATTTCAAGAAGTTCTAATCCTGAAGTTCAAAATCTTAGTATTGAATTTCATCAAATGGATATTGTTAATGAAAATCTTGAGGATATTAATTTCCCGGATATTGTTGACGGCCTAGTATATGCACCAGGAAGTATCAATCTGAAACCTTTTAACCGACTTACCTCTGATGACTTTAAAAATGATTTTGAAATTAATGTTCTTGGCGCCGTTACATGTATCCAAAAATTGCTTCCGAATTTGAAAAAATCCGAAGATGCCTCTATTGTATTATTCAGTTCTGTAGCTGCTAAATTAGGAATGCCTTTTCATTCTTCTATTGCATCTAGTAAGAGCGCTGTAGAAGGTTTAACAAAAAGTCTTGCCGCGGAATTTTCTAATCAAAAGATAAGAGTGAATGCAATTGCTCCATCATTAACTGATACAGCTCTTGCCTTACAACTGCTTTCCACTCCTGAAAAACGGGAAGCTTCTGCCAAAAGACATCCATTACAGAGAATCGGAAATGCAGAAGAAATAGCAAAAATGGCTGAATTTTTATTATCCTCCAAAGCATCTTGGATCACAGGACAAATCATAGGAATTGACGGCGGCATGGGAAATATTAAACTTTGATGAACTGAAAAAAACAAATATCTTTACCTTAAATTTAAACTATGCAAACTGATTTTTTTATCAATCTTCTGCTTGAAGTAAAAGATTTTGAAAATTCTGACGCCTACAAACCCAATTGTAATGTGGAAGATTTCCGTGTTTGGATGAATGATAAAAAATATGCAGAAGAGAGCCCGACCAAGCTTTTTAAAAATGAAAATCATCAAGTATCATTTACCGAAAACGAAATCTGCAAACAAATATTGTTATTAGGAAGATATTCTAAACTTCTGATAAGAAAAGGCTTAAGTGATTTTCCAGATTTAGCCAATGAAGAATTTACTTATTTATACCGACTTAAGGATGAGCCTGATCTTACAAAAATTCAGCTGATAGAAAGAAATGGTCACGAAAAACAAACAGGAACCCAGATTATTAAAAGGTTACTCGAAGCCGAGCTTTTAGAAGAGAAAAACGATCTAGAAGATAAAAGAAGTAAACGACTTAATCTTACAGAAAAAGGGGAGAAAACATTTCATGAATCAGTAGCCAATGTCAATAAGACTTCTAAGATCTTATCCGGAAAATTAAATGAAAAAGAAAAAAATGAACTTCTGAGAATACTTAAAAAACTCAATGAATTTCACGCTCACCTATATTCCGAATATAAAAATTCTGATATTCCTAAAATTTTGGAATTTATTAATTAATGGCAAAACGCTCCTATTTATATCTATAAGTTAAACTCATTATTATCAATTTTTCCATCAAATATTTGAGAGTTAGTCAAACTAACACGTATCAAACAAAATTTCAAACGACTATCCATGGACAAAAAAGCTAAAAATATATTATTTAAAACCTATTGGAAAAACGGCTGGATTGATGCCCCACAAAGACAAACAAATCCCGCTGACTTTGAATATGCCAAATCAAAAAGCATAATGTTTGACCCTTTAACAATTTCGCACGATCAATGTTTAGAAAATATTTTTGAGATTCTTCCCACAATTTCAATGGATAAAGTGGCAACAGCATTTTTAAGCAGCCTTTCAAGCAGACGGTTAGATTGGCGTTCAAGTTTAGCTTCATATTTCATTGCTAAACGATTGGTGCCTCATCATTATACCCAAGTGGTAAGCGGACAAAGTTTTGGAGAAAATGGAGAGGAAACACACATAAGCCATACGTGTGGAATTTGCAGAGATTTAAAATATGGCATTATCGGTGAAAAAAAATATCAAAATGAAGACTTAAATGTTTTAAATTTTGAAAGAATAAAATGGGGCGGAGTCAGACACGGACAACTTATTTATACTTTGTTAGATCTTCAACAGCTTCAGATCGCAGAAATTCCGGAGCCAACGGCAGAAGATATTGAAATCTTCAAAAATATTTTGGATATTATCAGCACTTCCCAACCCACCGATTATCCAGGGACGTTAGAAAAAAATCTTTCAACAGCTATTAAATCAACAAAAGACGAAAGGAAAATATTAATTGAAATTCTAGCGTGTATTGACATTCTAAAACCAGCCTCTTACGAAAGGCCAAGCAGAGGAAAAAGCGATTGGACTTTTGTAGAATATTGGCGTGGAGAAGATAAATACAATGAAGAAGCTCTGAATACTTATTTTGGAAAATATATGAAGTAACAGACCACAGCAGGTGATCTGTTAAACTTAATTCCTAATTTATAATGGTAAAGAAATAGAGATAATAGAACCAACGAACTCTATAACCATAAAAGCAGTATTTTACTTTGAACGAATACCTGAATTTCCTAAAATTCAAGTACCATATCGTGCCAAATTTCTCCTCCATGAACAGATTTTGAAATACCCAAGTCTACAAAGCCAAATTTGTTATAATAAGAGATCAGATACTCTTTACAAGTAAGCGTGATTCCCTTTCTCTTTTGCTCTTTACACTTTTCAATTAAATGATGTATAAGTTGAGCTGCATGGCCACTGTTTCTATACTCAGGAGATACGGCCAAACTAAAAACAGATTGCCAGCTTCCATTTTCGTCATGCAATTCTACATTCGCAAACATTTCGTCATGAATGGTCTTATTATTGGTAACCATCCCATTAATATATCCAATCATCTTATTATCATTCTCCAGTATCCAAAAATGATTGGGAAAGACTTTTAATCTCTTTGACAAAGATTCAAAGGAAGCGGCTTCGTTGGGAGGAAAACATTGATTTTCTATGGCATTGATTTCTTCCAAATCTTTTATAGTGGCATTTCTAAAATTCATATGAGCAAAATTGGTAATTATTTCAAATGTAATGAAAATCTACAGCTGTTAAAGAATTTACTTGGAAGTTGGTTTTAATAGTTTCTCCTTAAAGAAGTCTCTACTCTACCCACTCAAAACTGAAATCCGGAAAATTGTCTGTTTTAAAATGATAGCCAATATTCTTTGAAGTTAAGAATTCCTGAATGGCCAGTATCAAGTTTTGTATAACCCAAATACACATTGAATTTTTTTGATTTTTAAAAAGATCTATATGATTCCAAACTTTAAAAAAAGTAAGTTTAACGATTTCCTCTGCGTATTCCTGTGAATGAACCGCTCTAATAGCTAAACCATACAAAGTACAACCATAGCAATCATACAATTGGTCTAAACCGGCTTTTTTATTATCTTTTATTAATAAAAACAAATCCGTGTCTGCTTCTATATTGGAAATCTTTTTTATCATTGGGCATGTTATAATAGATGTTATTGTGTACCCATGTGTCTTTCACACTTTAATAATTATTGATTAGGAAATTAAATAACATAAGAGTAAAACGTTATAAATGCATTGAAAAATCTCATCTACTTACATTTAATCAATTCTGATATTCACATTTATTTGAATTATTACAATTTATAAAGCAAATTTTATGCTGCTAATCTTAAAATTGACATAATGAGGTATCATTGTGGTATATTTTTAATTAATTTAATTAACTTTAAATATCAATTTTTGGTAAATTTTTCTTTAATCATCAAGAATTCGCATTTATAAAATCTATCCATTTTCAGCAACTTAAAAAATATTATTTGTTTATTTAAAAAACTTTTTCTATATTTGCAGAATAATCAGGCTCCTGCCTAATGCTTTTTCTGAAACTCTTGAGTTATATCTTTTTATCAGTCTTCGCTTTTTCAGATGCTAAATTTTGTTCTCAATATTACAGGTGCAGTACCTTTTTTCAGCTTGAAAACTTTCAAGATTCTAAAAATACCAACATCATTTTCTTGTTCACAAATAGATTACTTACTGTTTTGATTTAATCATCAATATAGTAATGGCAATAGCCAAAAAAATAATTATCAGTAAATACAACAATTTTATAATACAATACAATGCAACAAGGAACAGTAAAATTCTTTAACGAAACTAAAGGATTTGGTTTTATTTCACCTTCTAATGGAGGTCCAGATGTTTTCGTACACACTTCAGGATTAGTAGATAATATCCGCGAAAATGATGTCGTAACATTTGACGTACAAAACGGAGCAAAAGGCGTTAACGCAATTAACGTAAAAATAGCTTAAATTAAAATACTGTTTTGATTTAATCATCATTACAGGTATGGCAGTAGCCAAAAAATTATCAGTAAATACAACAATTTTATAATACAATACAATGCAACAAGGAACAGTAAAATTCTTTAACGAAACTAAAGGATTTGGTTTTATTACACCTTCTAATGGAGGTCCAGATGTTTTCGTACATTCTTCAGGTTTAGTAAATGACATTCGTGAAAATGATGTCGTAACTTATGACGTACAAAACGGAGCAAAAGGCGTTAACGCTGTTAACGTAAAAATAGCTTAAATTAAGACGAAAGCTTTCAACAGCTTTTTTCTCAATATAATAATTAGCAGAGAATCCTTAGGGCTCTCTGCTATTTTTTTGCTTAGAATCTATATCTAAAGTGTTTATATTTATATCCCCGTTTCCACCGAAGCAACAATACGACATCATAGATTGTCTATAAATTTAATTCTACAACAAAGGCTTTAGTAAATTCTAGTAAATTGAGGCTTTTATCATTAAAATCTATACTCTTTTACAAGATTTACAGCCCTTTCTTTTGAAAGAAAATGCTTTGAAATTCATTAAATTCAATAGCTGCTGTATATTGTTAAATAACATTCTCTAACTTTGTAATAGCATGGTTAATACTATAAATTCCATCTTTTATGAAAAAGAAAATATCCTACTCTATTTTAGAACTTGCCATCGTATCGCAAGGCAGCTCTTTTAAACAAACATTAAATAATTCTCTGGCATTAGCAAAAGTGGCGGAGGAAAATAACTATACACGATATTGGTTTGCAGAACATCATAATTCAGAATCTGTCGGAAGCAGTGCTACATCCATCCTTATCGGCTATGTGGCTGAAAATACAAATACAATAAGAGTGGGTTCTGGTGGGATTATGCTTCCTAATCATTCCCCCTTAATTATTGCCGAGCAGTTTGGAACCCTTGCTCATCTGTATCCTCACCGAATTGATCTGGGTCTGGGCAGAGCTCCCGGCACAGACACCCTGACAGCGCAAGCCATCCGGATAGATTTTATGAAAGCGGCGCATTCTTTTCCTGCAGAAGTTGAAAAGATTGAAAACTATTTTTCATCAGAAAACAAGACCTCCAAAGTGAGAGCTGCCATTGCAGAAGGAACAGAAGTTCCTATTTATATATTAGGATCAAGTACTGATAGTGCACATTTAGCGGCAAGTAAAGGTCTACCCTATGCTTTTGCCAGTCATTTTGCATCTACGCATCTATTGAATGCGCTACAGATTTACAGAGAAGAATTTCAACCTTCTGAATTCCTGAAAGAAGCCTACACCATTGCAGGCATAAATATAGTAATTGCAGATACCGAAGAAGAAGCCGAAAGATTATTCACCTCATTAATAAGAATGTTTTTTGGAATATTGACGGGTAATTCTGAACCCTTACAACCACCAACAGAAATGACTGATGACCTTAAAGAAGTTCTACACCATCCAAGTTTGCATCAGATGCTGAAATATTCATTTGTTGGCACGAAAGAAATCGTCAAAAGACAGGTTCAGTCTTTCCTCGATGAAACCCAAGTTGACGAACTTATTATGGTATCAACAATGTATTCTATTGAGGACAGAATAAAGTCTACTCAATTATTTGCTGAAGTAATGAGTGAAATAAATAATGAAAGATTATCATAAGATCTAGATACATTTTTAGCAAAAAAGAGAAATTGTAAGATCTTACAATCTCTCTTTTTTTATAATCAACATGTTTAGATTTTAGATCAATTAATTCTCTAGCAAAACTATTTCTTAGGCAGTTTAAATCCTACCGACTTTAATTTTCTAGTCATTTCAATAAAATGTACTGGTGCAACGAAAGGTAGACCAGACTTCCCTTCACTGACAGCATATAATGCCGCATGAAATTTATGGGTTCCTGTGGGGAATTTCCCTACACAGATAGAATATGGAGTTTCTTTATCATCAAAAAAATCATCTACTTTACGAAAAGAGCAATCACCTCCAACGCGGGAATCTTCAAAACGGACTTCTTCAATGACTGCCTCATTTCCCATTTCTACCCAGTCTACTTCTGTATTCTAAGTTTAAAATGAATCTTTTGGTCCAGAAATTTACTCAATACAATTATTACACAAGAACACATAACAATTATTCATCTTATAACATTTAACAGACTAAACCATTAAATTCAAAAGATTACACACATTAATAAATACAAAAATCAAAATAATAACAAAAAATATATTGATTATTCAAAAATATATTTATCTTTATTGTCTCAATTTGAGAATTAAACTAAACCATGATATGAATTCAAGAAAATTTAAACGTTTGAAGGTGCATAGCCTTCTTTATTTCAATCCAAGAAAAAGAAATAAATACATTGGTAAAAGGTTATTATTAGCTCCTGCCCTATTCTTTTTGGTAAATTGTTCTTCTGACAGTATTGGTGATGGAAACGGTCTTACCCAACCCCCTGTAGATGCAACATTTACGGTAACCAAAACTGCGGAAAACAAATACCATCTAAAAAGGACGTATAACAATTATATTCTTTCCAAATGGAATATAGATAACAACGGTTACAATACAGGAAAAAGTGAAGAAGATATTTCTTTCCTTGATGCAGGAAGCTATGTTATTCAGCACCAAGCAATAGGAATTGGTGGTGAGGTTGGTGGAACTTCTAGCCAGACCATTGTTGTGCCTACTTCAGATCCAGTTTCTGGAAATATAATTCAGGGAGGCAGGTTTGATACTCCCGAAGAAATCTCAAAATGGTCTAAACACATCATCAGCTCTACACAGGCAGAATGGGTTTTTGCAAATGGTGCTGTTACAATGGTTGCTAATGAAGGCAGGCAGCAAGGCATTTATCAGGCTATTAACGTAGAAGCAGGACAAAAATATGCTATAGATATGGTAGCTTCTTCAGAAACAGCTTTAGTAGATACCTGGTTTGAAGTGTATGTTTTAAACAGTATTCCTGCTTCCGGAACAGACGTAAGTGGTACGGTTTACAGAAATATTAATACTTGGGATGGCTGCGGAAAAGGTCAGTTTAAAGGAAAAGTTTCCTCTATAGGCTGTAATCCATCCAAAAACGGAGGGGTTTATACCGCCACAACAACCGGAAAGGTATATTTATTTATCAAATGCGGAGGAAAAACAGTGAATGGATTAAGCATTGATAAAGTTGAATTCCGTAAAATATAAAACTAATTAACCATAAAATTTTAATATGAAAATCAAATACTCATCCCGTTTCGTCTTGAGAAATGCTGCACTTTGTAGTGTCGCACTTCTTTCTTTTTTAAATACCAGTTGCAGCAATAGCACAGATATTTCTAATAATGACAATCAAGGAAAAGAAAATATTTCCGGAGGTGCCATAGAAGTCTGGCTGACCAAAGGAGATCAATCAGTAAAACTTCAGCAGCAAAATAATGCCACTTTTTCTACAGCTCCAAGCACGGGAACAAGCATCGAAGTTGATGCCTCAAAAATTTTCCAGACCGTAGATGGTTTTGGATATACATTAACAGGAGGAAGTGTTGACGTAATTAATCAGCTGACCCCTGCTAAAAAACAGGAATTATTAAATGATCTGTTTAGTACCTCCGGAATAGCTGTAAGTTATTTAAGAATCAGTATCGGGGCATCGGATCTTAGCAGTGAAGTTTTTACGTATAACGATATCCCTTCCGGCCAGACAGATCCTACCCTTTCTCAGTTTAGTTTAAGCAAAGACTTGCCACTTATTCAGATGTTAAAAGATATTTTGGCAATTAATCCTACTATTAAAATTTTAGCAACTCCATGGACAGCGCCTGTCTGGATGAAAACGAATGGAAGTGCTATCGGAGGAAACTTAAAAACTGAATATTATACTACTTATGCGCAATATTTCGTAAAATATATTCAGGCCATGAAAGCTCAGGGAATTAAAATTGATGCCATAACTCCTCAAAATGAGCCGCTACACCCAGGAAATAATCCAAGTATGTATATGTCTTCTACAGAACAGGCTGCATTTATTAAAAATGGACTAGGGCCTGCCTTCAGAACGGCTAATATGAATACAAAGATCATTACATATGATCATAATTGTGATAATCCGGCTTATCCTTTGGCTATACTAAATGATCCTGCTGCCAATCCGTTTGTTGACGGGTCTGCTTTCCACCTTTACGCAGGAGATATTTCGGTTTTAAGCAATGTTCATAATCTATTTCCGAATAAAAATATTTATTTCACAGAACAATGGACAAGTTCTTTAGGAGGGTTCTCCGGAGATTTAGACTGGCATATGAAAAACGTTATTATTGGATCTATGAGAAATTGGAGTAAGAACGCATTGGAATGGAATGTTGCCAATAACACCTCGTTTGGACCTCATACCCCAGGCGGCTGCACACAATGCAAAGGTGCTATTACCGTGACCAATAATGCTGCTTATGATAAAAATGTAGCCTATTATATTATCGCTCACGCTTCAAAGTTTGTCCCTGCAAATTCTCAGAGAATCGCTTCTACGCAAGCCACTAATCTTTCAACAGTTGCTTTTAAAACTCCGGCAGGAAAAGCTGTTTTAATTGTTCAGAACAGCAGTTCTACCAACCAAACATTTACGATTAAATATAATCAGCAAACAGCTCCCGTTACTATTTCAGGAAGCTCAACAGTTACTTATGTTTTCTAAAACAGTATCTTAAATTATCATCTAAAAAAATGATAAAACTCCTTCAACTTATACACTTGAAAAATTCAAGTATTAGAATAGAAAACAAAAACGGGTCTCCTTATAGATCCGTTTTTTATTTAAACTTTTAGCCAAATAATCCTTACAATGATTGATTATAAATAGTGTCCTAGCTAATTTGGAGGTAAAATGACGACAATATAAAAAAATAGAAAATCAGATTTGAATTGTCCATTTTTACATAATCTTAATATCTGATCAGTTTCTGAATCTCTGTTTGATATTTTTTATTTTCCCTTTTTATTTTTAAAATCAAGCTAATCAATAATAAACTGATTGCCAAACCGATGATAATGATAGAAATTCTGATGTATTTAAAATGAAGCTTTACATCTTGGATCTTCTTTATTATTTCTTTGTTGTAATCATCAATAGAATGATTGATAGAGCTTAATTCATTCTCTTCTCTTTTAAAACGCAATGCAAAAACTTTGTTATTGTAAGTTTGATATAATGCAGAGTTTCCCAGAGCCAGATAATTATCCGACATTTCTTTATAAATCCCTTCGCTGAGGGCAAGATCCCCTGTATTACTGCAAAGATTTTCTGCTTTATGTAAAAGATCTAATGCCGTTTGACTTTCATGGTTTAGCTTATACATTTCTGCTAAGCCTTTCAACCCAAATGCTTCCAGACTTTTAGCCTGATCTTTCTGAGCATAATCAATTGCTTTCAGAAATGCAGATTTTGCTTTTTCAGATTGATCAAGGTTAAGATAGCAGGATCCTATATTATAATACACGATACTTAAATTAACGTAGGTTCTTTTTTTTGCTTTTATTTTTTCAAAATTGGCAACCGAAACAAGGAACTTCTCAAGGGCTATTTCAGAATTTGACTGGCTTTTATAGATCATCCCACGAATAGCATAGCTTCTACCCGTTTCAAAATACTTTTCATACAAACCATCCGGAAGTTTAGACAGATAAGTATCTGCTTCATCAAGGGTTTCAAAACTTTTACTAAAAAGCTCCATTTGCTCATACTGTATAGCCAACGAGATCAAAAGACTGGTCTGGGTTTTTAAATCATTGGTTTTTTTTCCTAATTCTTTCGCTTTTATGATATATTGTAAAGACTCTTCGAAATTTCTTTTGGCAATATTCGCGGTAGAAAGAAGTGAATAAATTTTGATTAACTGATTAATATCTTTTTCTTTTTTGAGTATTTTTTTTCCAATAGATATAGCACTGTCTGGCCTATCATAGATTTCAGAATAAGCCTTCTTCAGTAAAGAATCATCAGAAGTATTCTGCCCAAAAACCAAGATTTGAGCAAGTAAAAAAGTAAATATTATAATTTTTAAAATTAATCTCATGATATTTTACCTTTAGTTATTTCTTGAACATAAGCGTTGGGAGACATCCCTGTTAAAGACTTGAATATATTTGTAAAAGCACTGTGAGAGGAAAATCCTAAATATTCAGCAAGGTAGCTCACCTTATAGTTAAGGTAGGTAGAATCTGTTTTTAATAAATGTATAATATGGTTAATCCTCAATTCATTAATATATCCATTGAAATTTTTTCCTTTGTGGTTATTGATTACTTCAGAAAGATATTTGGTATTTACTCCCATTTGGGTAGAAAGCAATGAAAGCGACATACTTTGGTTTAAATATCGATTTGCCTGCTCCCATTCTTCAAGCTTGCGCAAAATCTCATCTTCCTTTTCTTTTGAAATTTTATTGGATTCTTTATCTACATTTTTATACCCAACAACGGCCTTTTCCAAAAGAGGGTGTTGATCTCTGCCAGGAGAGGTATCTATTGTTTCATGTTTTTTAAAGAATTCAAACTGTTTTTTTAAGTCTCTATTCCGCCTTGTTTCAAAAATAAAATAAATAATCAAACCATTAATGATCACAAACGAAATCACGCCAACCAAAATCCAGGTTTTTCTTAATTCATTCTGTGTTTCAAATTCTACTTTCTTGTTTTGATAAAATTCAAAAAGTTTTACAATATACCGCACTCCTTCTTTTTTATTAGCGTCCAGCTTTGTATTGGTCGTCTTATAAAGGTTGCTGTAGTAATGGTATCTTTCATCATTATGAAGGGCAAAATAACTTTTTGTTAATGATTCATAGATCTTTTTTTTAAAACTGTTATAAGGAAGATTTTCAATTTTTGAAAGCCCCTTTTCTAAATTTTGAGCAGAAGCCCCATACGCTCCTTTCAAAAAATAATATTGTGAGAGCCTTTCATATGCAAGAGCAAGCAGAAAAGGTTTATTCTGGATATCTCTGTTATCAATAACATTTTCAAGAAGCTTTCTGGATTCCTCTAATTTATTCAGTTTCATTAAGCAAGAAGATCGGAAAATTTCATTTTCAAATCCTATGATTTTATTCTCTTCATTATCATTGCTATTATAATAATCACTTTTATCAAGATTTTTTAAAGCTGCTGTATAATCTCTTTTAATCTTAAAATTAATTGCCTGAAGCTGATAGAGCTTTACCAACGTTATTTTTATTCTGGGATCATCATCTTTAAATAATTTATTCTGGGAAAGCAGACGTAACACAACCCTTTGTGACTGATTGTACAGCCCTAAATTTTGGTACTGCTCTGCTAGGTTATAATCACTGTAAATTTGCATAAAACGAGAAAGGCTTGGTCGCTCTTCCGGCCCTTCCCTTGTATTTAAAATATTAACAGACTCAACGTAGTCTCCTTTCATTGCATATGCCTGGGAAATAATATTCTGGATAATAATTTTATGTTCAGTATTTCGATCACTTATCTGTAAACTTTGTGAATAGCTGATACAATCATCTGGATTCTGATATAATTTCTGAAAAGCTTTATCTACTAAAATAGTAAAGTCCGGACTCGATTGCCCATTTATAAAAATTGACCCTAGCAATAGAATCAAAATCAGAAAATTATTTTTCTGATTTTCTTTTGTAAATAATTGCTCCATGATAAGCTTACTCGTAGTTTTCTTAAAATCTGTCTTCAAATCAGTATTTTGTATACAACTGTATTACAGATATTTAAATTTTAGTTTTTGTAGATTTCGTGAAATCTACAAATCAAATTCTTTTCTAAGGGTAAATATAATATTAATATTGTTTCGACCAATCCAAATAAGAAAACTCACAGAAATAGGAAAAATATTTACAAAACGGCAAAATTTCAATGAAAGCATTCCCTCTGCTAGTGGTTATAAAAAATAACCTTTTTCATTGTTGCTGAAAATCAATAATCTGCTTTAATTATAAAACAGTTGTTTGCCCCGCATAAGCTAAAATTCACTTTGATATTCCATAACGGAACAATCTAAGTGAATACAATATGATAAAAACCCTTTAGAAATATTAATAATTCAAAGTCTGCATTACTCAAAATGCACAAAGGGCTTACTTAACTTAATTTTAAATATAATGAGAAAGCATTACCTATTATGGATGATCTTACTTCTTCCATTTTTTAATCTGAACGCCCAGACCTACTGTGTTCCAACAGCAGGCTCATCCAGCCAAACCAATTATCTGAAGAACGCTGTACTTTCAGATCAGGGAGCCATGTATTATAACGCAGGGGCCTATCAAGCCTATGTAGACAATACCAGTAAAATGGTCACCTCTTATCCCGGAGGAACAGTAAATGTTCATTTAGAACCAAGTACAAACGGACCTAAGTGTTATGTTTGGGTAGATTGGAACAAAGATGGAGACTTTGATGATTTTTATGAAAACCCAATAGGCCCATCCAACTATACTATTGTTGATGACATTTTTTTCATCCCTCCAAGCCAGGCTCCGGGAACCTATAGAATAAGAATTGTAACAGGTAATTCAATTGCTTCTCCGGGGAACCCATGTGGACCTGTTCCTTACGGAAACGTGGTAGATTTCAGCTTAAAGATCGATCCAACACCTAGTTGTTTTGTTCCTACAGCCCTTACTTCTGCCAATATAACCAGCAGTTCTGCTACCTTATCTTGGGATCCACCAGCGACAGCACCAAGTAATGGCTACGAATATTATTATTCATCAACCACTACACCACCGGATAATACAACTGTAGCCTCAGGAACTACTACGACGACTTCTACGCCCATCAGTGGATTGACACCATTTACTGCGTATTATTACTACATAAGATCTGCATGCAGTACTTCGGCTAAAAGCGCATGGTCGTTACGAGGTGTATTTAAAACCAAATGTACTCCAATGACTTCTATGTTTGAAGATTTTGAAACTGTTGCAGCAGGACCGAACAGCGCAGACTGCTGGGACAGAATAACCTTAGGTACTGGATATTTAAGTGTCGCCAATGGAAATGGCGTTAATAACACCAAAGGAATGTTTCAAAACGCCAATGGGGCAGCCAATACTGTAATTGCTGTGCTTCCGGCATTTAGCAATGTGAATGCAGGGACGCATTGGCTGAGATTTAAAGCCAAAACAACTACCAGTACAGGGTTATTAGATATTGGATATGTTACGAATGATACAAATGTGGCTTCTTTTGTTACTATTCAATCAGTAAGCATCAGCAATACAGTATTTGATGGGTATGAATATACTGTAGCGGTACCTAATACAGTTCCTTCCAATGCAAGATTAGCGATAAGACACGGAGGCATACCTGCTGAAAATATATATTGGGATAATGTATATTGGGAACCAAAAGCAACTTGTTCTACGCCTACAAATGTTGTTCTATCTAACACAACCAGCTCAACAGTAAATGTAGCATGGACAGCACCATCTTCTGCTCCGGCAGTAGGATATGATATCTATTACAGTACAAGCAATACCCCTCCAACAGCTGTAACAGTACCCAATCTAACTGGGATAACAGCTAATCCTTATACATTATCCGGGCTGAATTCTGCAACTACATATTACATCTGGGTAAGATCAAGATGCAGCGCAACAGACCAAAGCTCTTGGGCAAATATTGCATCGGTATTAACGCTTTGCGCACCAAAGACTACTCTTTTTGAAGATTTTGAGGCATATAATACAGGATTAATAACCAATGTACCATGCTGGAAAAAATTATCTACAGGAATCGGGAGTGTAAACATTAGTAGTACAGGAGGTTATTCTGGCAGCAAGCATATTATGCAAAGACCCATTACATCATCATCAATGGCTGTTTTACCAGAATTCAGCAATATTAATGCAGGCACACATTCATTAAAACTCAGAGCTTATTGTAGTGCCAATACAGGGATACTGCATGTTGGGTATATAACAAATTTAACAGATATTACTTCATTTGTATCTATTCAGGATCTTGCGATCACCAACACATCATATACAGGGGCAAGTGAGTATATCATAGCAGTTCCCAATACAGTTCCTTCTACTGCAAGATTGGCTATATATACGGATGGCGGAAACCTAATTTACTATTACGATGATGTGTCTTGGGCACCTACTTCTTCGTTGGGAGTAAATGAAATTTCAGCAAAACATGATGTGGTTATTTACCCCAATCCGTTTACTGATACCCTTACTATTTCAGGAGATGTAGAAGTGCAGTCTGTTGCAGTATATGATGCATCAGGGAAAATAATTAAAGAATATAAAGGTTCTGAAAAAACAATTTCATTACATACCCTTACTTCAGGAGTGTATATGGTAAAATTGATAATGAAGAACGGTACTTCTAAAACGATAAAAGCAGTTAAAAAATAATATGTTGTCTCTGCCATAATAAAGCGGCGAGTTAGTAGCGCCGCTATTATGGCAGTTTTACAATCACTTTTACCAACACTATCCATTCAAAATAAACTCTATGAAGAAAATCTATTCATTATCACATTATTGGAGATAAGACATCATGTATATCGGCTGATAACGCCTCTCCAATCATTTAATATCTCTGATCACTGTATTAAAAAATACACTCACATCATGATCAGCCCACTCTCACCTTTATTATTACAATACCATTATCTTATGATACTCAATAATTCTTACCATCAGGCAAAATATGGGTCTTCATTATTAAAGAAGATTTTGTTTAGCCTTTTGCTTATTCTCCTGATGAGCAATCATCTTTTTTCACAAAGAGATACCGAGCATTGGTTTGCTCCAATGAAGCAAAGTTATTTTATAGATTCTAATCGGCAGGCTTTGTTTTTATCCACAGATTCTACAACTCCTTTTCCTGTAAACATATACAACAATAATATACTCTTAGCAACAGTTACCATTAGTAAAGGGAGTCCTGTTTCCTATGATATTCCTAAGGATTTAATGATGACAGACGCTCAATCGGGAGTATTCACAACATCAACCAGAGGACTTTATATAAAAGGAGAAAAACCATTTTTCTGTACATTCAGATTTTCAATAGATAAGCATGGCGAAATCCTGACCTCAAAAGGAAAAGCAGGTATCGGAACCAAATTTTATGCGGCCTATGCACCATTATCAGCAACGAGTGGTGATTTTAATTTCACATGCGGCTTTTTGGCAACTGAGGATAATACAACGGTAACGGTATCAGGTTACAACCCTTCTGTTCAGTTCTCCAACGGAACTACAGGAGCTACCAACCCCACTATGACCTTTACCTTAAACAAAGGACAATCCTATACAATAGACGGAAAAGGTTCTGTTGCCGGAAATCTCAGTGGTTTTATTGGGGCAAAAATAGTGGCCAACAAACCTATTTCCGTGACCAATGGTAATTTTAACGGCCAACATACCTCTATAGGTAACGGTGCCGGAGGGAATGATATTTATATGGACCAATCCATCCCGGTAGAACGATTGGGGAATGAATATGTAGTTATAAAAGGCATGGCACCTCTTTCTTATGAACTGGAAGGGGCTGTTGTAATTGCAACAGAAAATAATACCCAAGTGTATGTAAATGATGAGGTAACTCCAATTGCGACCCTTAATGAAGGACAATTTTACCGAATCGGATCTACTTCATTTATCAGTCAGAACTTCAGTGGACATTATAATATGCGAATCAAAAGCACCAAGAACGTTTATGTTTTTCAGTTACTCTCTGGTGGTAACGCAGGGACGTATTATAATACCGGAGGCTCCAACTACATTCCACCACTCAATTGTTTTCTTCCCAAAAAAATAGATGAAATAGGAATGATTGATACATTACCTTATATCACACCTACGAATCCTATCGTTAAATTAAACATCATTACCGAAGCAGGTGCAACGGTATCAGTCAATGGAATTTTTTTATCAGGTACTCAGGGACCCTATCCTGTGACCGGAAATCCTAACTGGGTGTCATATTCTGTCTCTAATGTTACAGGTAACATTACGGTAGTATCAACAAAAGCGGTGACCGCTGGTATTGTAGCTAGCCATGAGGCTGTAGGCTATGGTGGTTATTTTGCAGGGTTCTCTTCAATTCCCGTTATCTCCAAAAAGAATGGAACCTGTATTCCGGGAATGATCCTTGAAGTAGACGACAGCTATGCTTCGTATCAATGGAATTTTAATGGAAATCCAATTTCGGGAGCTACTTCCAATACCTATACCCCAACCCAACCCGGAAATTATACCGCAACAGTATCCGTAAGCGGAAGCTGCCCTCCGGCAACCACTCCGGTTTATAAAGCTTTTTCTTGTGTCGTTAATACCATAAAAGCAGTAACACTCTGTTCGGTAGGAGCAAAAACAATAATTCCTGCTTTTACAAGCTCTATCCAGACTCCATCACCAGGTTCTGTACAAATTATCACGGCTCCAGCCAATGGAACACTGACGGTAAACCCAACCACTGGTGTTCTTACGTATACAGCCAATGCAGGAGCAACAACAGATACCTTTACCTATAAATTCTGTGGCAATGTCCCTGAGTTTACAGATTGTGAAGAAGTGAAAATCAATATAGCCGTACAATCAGTCACCGCAACAGATACCATCTTAAAAGCCTGCAACAGTAACGGTACTGCTCTATTTGATCTTACCTCTGCGAACGTGGGCGGACCGATAGGAAGCATCAAAAAATACTATCCAACCGTTGCAGATTTATTAGCGGGAACCAACGAAATTATTCCTGCCAATGCCTATCCTTCTGCTGTTCCCAAAGATGTTTATGTGAAGGTTTCAACTCCTGAAGGATGTTTTGCTCAGGCGAAAATCAGTCTCCAGTTTAGCCCAAGCCCTCAAATACAAAATGCTTCATTGACCGCTTGTTATATAGAAGCAACTCCGGATAAAGGAATCTTTGATCTTACCGCTGTAACAGTGACCACAGAAACATTGATTACAAAAGGATATTATAAAACCATACAGGATGCTGTTTCTGCGGTAAATCCTATTGCTACGCCGAATACCTATCTTTCTGCGAACGGAACAGCCTACATCAAAGTAACCAATGCAGCGGGTTGTTATTCAATAGCTGCCGTTACCCTTACCGTAACGCCATCTCACCCATCTCCGTTACTCGTAGATCAACTGATTTGTCTTGGTGGACTCACCACTTTAGACGCAGGCTCACAATATCAGTCTTATCAATGGAGCACAGGCGCAACAACTTCTTCTATATCTAACGTAGAAGCTGGAGATTACTGGGTCATTTTAGAATACAACAACTGCTTTACCAAGCAAAAAGTTTCTGTAAAAATAGCACCACAACCGGTCATCAAAAATATTGATCTTGAGAATAATAAAGTAACTCTTACCGTAACAGGAGGAAAACCACCTTATTTATATTCTAAAGACAATATAAACTGGCAGACTTCCAATATATTCCTGGGACTTCCAAACGGACAGAACAGACTCTATGTAAAAGATGCATTCAACTGTGAACCTGTGAGTCTAGAAATTACAATCATCAATGTCATCAATGCAATTACTCCCAACGGGGACAACATTAATGACCATATTTCTTACGCCGATTTTGCCTATAAAAAAGACTTCGCATTTTTAGTCTATGACCGATATGGAAACAATGTATTTAAAGGAACTTCTTTTAACAACTATACCTGGGATGGGATGTCAGGAAATAAAAAAATGTTTACAGGCACCTATTGGTATGAGATTTCATGGAAAGAGCCTAACCTGAAAAATGCTGTCATCAAATATACAGGATGGATTTTATTGAAAAACCTGAATTAGCATTTGATCCTTCAACACTTTTAATCATCGCATGATATCAAAACAGCAACACGTTGATGAAACGGCTGTTAGGATATATTTAATTTAATCTTCCTTATCATTTATGAAAAGAATACTATTACTATTAATACTGTCTTTTTTCTCCACTTCTATTTGGGCACAAAGAGATACAGATCATTGGTTTGCTCCCATGGTGGCGAGTTCCAGTAATGGTTCGCAGAGACAGGCCCTGTTTTTATCAACAGATTCGGTGGTTCCTTTTCCGGTAACCATTTACAATAATAATCTGGCCATAGGAACCGTAACAATCAGCAAGGGAAGTCCGCAGACTTTTGATGTTCCGCTAAACCTCATGATGGGACAGAATACATCTGATGCCATGAGCATAAAAACAAGAGGGCTCTATCTTCATGGAGATCTACCCTATTTTGCAACCTATAGATTCTCGGAACTTAACCACGGGGAGATTTTAACCTCAAAAGGAAAAGCAGGAATTGGCACAAAGTTCTACGCAGTATACAGCCCATTGATGAACAACGAGCTGTCCCAAAACTTTACCTGCGGAATTTTAGCAACAGAAAACAATACCAAGGTTAAAGTTTCAGGATATGCCATGACCACATGGTTCTACAATAACTTTAACGGACTTACCCAACCTACCATCACCATTACCCTGAATAAAGGGCAGTCTTATGTATTTGCGGGATATGCCAATAAACCAGGAAACAAAGACGGGTTCATTGGGGCTAAAATTGAAGCCGATAAACCCGTATCGGTAACCAATGGAAATTATCATGGTCAGTTTGGAATGGCTCCTCCTTATAATGGAGAAGATATTATTATGGATCAGTCTGTTCCTGTAGAACGTCTGGGCAATGAATTTGTCCTTATCAAAGGAATGGGGAATCTTATTCCGGAAATTGAAGGAGCGATTATTGTTGCCACGGAAAACAATACCGAGATCAGACTCAACAATAATCCAACCCCTGTAGCCACCCTGAACGAAGGGCAGTACTATCGCGTAAGTGCGATGAATTATATCGTAAACGGACCTTCTCATCTCAATATGTACATTAAAGCAACTAAAAATGTATATGTGTATCAGCTTCTATCCGGGATTGCAGACAATGATGCGACTCAGGGTTTTAACTATATGCCTCCTTTAAACTGTTTTCTTCCAAAAAAAATTGATGAAATTGGGAAAATAGGTGAAATGCCCTATTTTACAACCTTCAATCCGCCTCTTTTTGTCAAGCTTAATATCCTGACTCAGACCGGCGCAACAGTGACTGTGAACAATGTTAATCCCGCAGCTAGCACAGGTCCATTTCCTGTGACAGGAACAACGGACTGGGTATCGTATTCTATTCCCAATATTACAGGAAATGTGACCATAACTTCTACCAAAGCGGTTACCGCAGGGATTACCGGAGGAAGTGGAAACTTAGGATATGGTGGTTATTTTGCAGGTTTCAGCTCCATGCCCGTGATTAAAAAATCTTCAGGCGACTGTATTCCAGGAATTACTTTAGAAGTAGAAAACGGATTTACTCATTATCAGTGGAATCTTAATGGAAATCCTATTCCCGGAGCCAACTCAAATACCTATGTTCCAACACAGGGAGGAAATTATACCGTATCGATCACGGAAAGCACCTGCGTTCCGCTTGTAACCTACCCTTATAAAGTATTTACCTGTTTGGCAAACAGTGTAAAACCAATCGTTATATGCAGCACTGGTACTCCAACAACCATCACTCCTGCATTTACGACTTCAACACAAACTCCGGTACCCGGAACCGTGCAAATTATAACCCCTCCCGCGAGTGGTACCTTAACAGTAGATCCTATTACAGGACTTCTTACTTATACCGCTAATGCAGGAACTACAACCGATACTTTTACCTATAAATTTTGCGGAAATGCACCCGAATTTATAGACTGTGAACAAGTGAAAGTGAATGTAACCCTACAGCCTTTAGTTTTGAATAATGCAACCGTACTGTCATGTAACAATAACGGCCAGGGGACTTTTGACCTTACCACTGCCAATGTAGGAGGTCCAGCAACTGCAGTGAAGAATTATTATCCTACCATGGCTGATTTGCTGGCCGGGACGAATGAAATTATTCCTGCCAATGCTTATCCTTCAACTGCTCCGGCCTCTGTTTATGTAAAAGTAACAACGGTAGATGGATGTACCGATACCACAAAAATAAACCTTGCGTTTGCGCCGCCTCCTGTGGTAATGGATGCGACTATCGAAGGTTGTTTTACGGCAAACAATCCGAATCTGGGAACATTTAATTTAACAACAGCGAACGTTACCACAACCATTCCCGTAACAAAAAGATATTACCCAACTCTTAACGATGCTCAAAATGATACCAATGAGATTACGGTTCCAAACCCGTTTATCTCTCCCAATGCTGTGGTATATGTTAAGGTAATTACCGCCAACGGATGTTTTGATTTTGCGAAAATAACATTGCATGTTACTCCGCCTAAGCCGTCCCCTCTTCTGGTAGACCAATACATCTGCCCAGGTACCATGACTTCTCTGGATGCCGGACCCGGATATACAGATTACCTGTGGAGCACAGGCGCTACTACGTCCTCTATCCAGAATGTTGCGGTGGGAAACTATTGGGTACTTCTTACTTTTAACGGTTGTCAAACCAAACAATCCGTAAAAGTAATGAATACTCCAACTCCAAAGATCAAGCATGTTGAAGTGAAAAACAATACCGTAACACTAACCGTTGAAGGAGGAACACCTCCTTATCAATATTCAAGAGACGACATTGCATGGCAGGATTCAAATTTATTTACAAACCTCCCTCGTGGGAAGAATACGTTTTATGTAAAAGATGCTTTCAATTGTCAGCCTATCCAGATTCAAATAACCGTTCCTAATCTTGTGAATGCCATCACTCCCAATGATGACGGAATAAACGATACCCTGGATTACACCGAACTTGTTTACCTCAAAGATTTTACATTCATCATCTACAACCGTTACGGACAAGCCGTTTTCTCCTCAGATAAAACTAAAGAGTATAAATGGAACGGACGCATTGACGGAAGACCCGTAAGCACCGGAACCTATTGGTATCAAATACAATGGAAAGAACCAGATACTGAACAAAAAATAACCTATTCCGGATGGATTTTAGTCAAAAATAGAAATTAATAACTGATTTGTTTAATGTAACCCCCTGCCGAGTTGAACTCTGCAGGGGGTTTTTGGTTTATTAGAACTTTGTATAATAGTAACATCGCTTTGCCACTTACTTAAAGAAAATATTCACATTTCACATCAATGACGTTAAAGATTCTTTTTTATACCATCCCATTTTTTCTACTTTTTCCATACTCCTAAAGAAACACCTCAACTAAATGCCGCAGCCACACTTATATTACTCATTAAAAAAATACTTCTCCCATCTTGATGACCCCAAATATGCAGTTTTCGAACACTTTTTTAGAGAATTTAAATAAAGAGGTCTTATAAAATGACTTCTTTTTATTGATTTTTTTGAATGTTATTACATTCAATATTTATATTTTTCAATAATTAGAAACGGCTTGGTAGATACTAGTATATCATTATCGTTTACATAGTTTCTGAACGTCACATTATCCAGATAGAAATAATTGCAATGCTCCAATTTCAATAATTCGGAAAAACAGGAAATGGTACAGTTGGTGAGATCTAAAGTTCTCAGCTTGCTGAGATAGGGTGAAAATTTGGAAAAATCATCAATTATTACATCTTTGAGCTTTAATCTTGTAATCGAATTTGATTTTTTGTCTTCCTCCTCAGACGCTATACCTAAAATTTCTTCTATCTTTTTAATTTCTTCTTCAATTTCCAATGGCTTATTTATTTGACTATCTTCTCTCCTTTTACTCTTTATCTCATTTTTTTTGATGGTTAATCAATGTAGATATTAGCTTCTTTCATTCTTTGTAAAAAGTTTCTTTAGACATATACCTTCTAAAAATAGCATATATCTTCCCGGTTGATATTCTCCGTATGAAAAAAGGTAAATAGCCTCATTTTTTGTAAGATAATTAATTTCTAATCCATTTTCAGAAACATACTTTTCAATAAAACTATTTATTAGACTGAATTTACTTTCTTTAATTAATGTATTAAAGCCTTTAGCCCCTATTTCTTTTTTTAATCCTCTCAATGGGTTATTGTAAAAATCAATTAATTTGATCTTTTGATTTTCAATTTCAAAAACCTCTTTCAGGCATTCCTCTTCATCTCCATCAAATAATTTTTGCTTAATGAGTTCAATTTTTTCAATCATAGCAGGATATAATGATATTCCCCAGACTATATCTTGCAGCATATAGGCATACTCCGTATTTGCTTCGTCGCCAAGAAAATTCCTTACGACCATTAGGGCCATTGGATATTTTTTATACGCTTCATCTTCTGTATAGACTACATTATCATCAATTACCGTCTTTTTTATATCCAGTAATTGATGATAAAAAGAAATGTTCATGGGATTACTCGGAAATTGTTCATATTCTTCTTTTGCCTGTGCTAAAGCTTTTTCAACTATTTCTCGATAGTATTTTTTCGTTAGCCTATCTTCTAAATCTGTATACATTTGTCTGGTTCTTATTAATTGAAACTTTTTTGGGAGTATATTACTGATTTCAGTTCGGTCAAGATTCAGAACCTTGGCATAATCTCCTTTTTTCTGCTTCTTCTATATTATACCGAATTCTATCATCTTGATTTATCAAAGATTTAAAAATATCTATATACTTATTAAAAATATCTTTATCATAATGCACAAGTACCGGAAACAGTTGACTGGCCTGATAATACCTTTTATTTTGTAAAGCATTATGTATTGCCAGCTCTATTTCTTTTAAAAGCGGTCTGCAATTTTTCTTTAAAAGAAAATCTTTTAGATTGGATTCAAAAAATTGGTCACCATACATATTCAGAAAATATTTGATATAAGGATAAAGTTCCTGTTCGGATTTTCCTTTTAGGGTAGCAATATATAAGGCATCTGTAATTACATCATATACATTATCTTCATTATTTATTCTATGAGGTTCAAAATTTTCTTTTTCATCCCATTTTTCAGCAATAAACCGATCAAGGAGTTTAAAGCCTTCGGGTATAGACCATGCAAGTAAAATAAGCATTGCCTGATAAGCAATATATTGATCTTCATGATGAAGAAGCAATTTTAATTTTTCAACTCTTTCAAAATCTATTTTTTCAAGGAGTTGTACTTCATTTAAATCATATCCTTCGTATCCTTCTTCGTTATAGTAATAAAGAAGTTCATGGAGTTGGTCATTCATTGAATTAGCTTTTATGATTGGTTTGAATAGTACACGAAATATTCAGTTTTATATTTTAAAAATAAGGTTTTATCCTTAACTTTAACTTCACACTAAATTAGTATATCCAACACGAAAAATATATAAAGAAATTTGATCATACAAATTTAACTCCACAAGAATTATCCGGAATACTAGAAATAATTATGAAATTTTAAATAAAATGGAAAACAGATTTAATTTGTATAGCGCAATAATGGAAAAACTTGATTATACTTTCAGTGATTTACCTAATTTTAATGAAATAGAGATGAAAAATTTAATCATTAAGGATATTAATTTGGACAATCTTATCTCTGTAAAATCTAAATACAGCAATATTGAATTTAACTGCATATCACTTTATTCATCATACTTTGTTCAAACATCATTTGAAGAATGTATCTTTCTAAATGTTGATTTTACAAAGTCTAATTTAAATAATACATCATTTACATCTTGTTCCTTTATATCTTGCTCTTTTGCTGGTTCTGAAATAATGGGAGCAAAAATCATAACGTGCATTTTTAAGAATTGTAATTTCACTAATATTACTTTTAGTGATAATATAATAAATGATACACAATTTGAAATCACAGACAAGTCTTTTTCAGCAATAAGTGATAATATTGAAAAAAATGTTGTTTGGTTATTTGACTAAAAATTAAATCTCTGAGACAATAAAAGATGTTATATTATTGGTTTCAAAAAACTCATTTAGAAATTTATTATACTCTTCTAACTGGTTTTCATTCAAAACAGTTATGGTTTCTTTATTTTCTATGATAGAAATTGCCCAATAATAAGGTTGTTTGTCTATAAATTGTATAATATCTTCATAATTACCATTATCATATAAGGCATTTAGATTATTGAGGTATAATGAAAGATTCGTCATCTTCATCCAAAACATAAAAAATTATAATATCCTTATCTAAATGAACTAAACATGGAATATTATTTTTTAGATAATTTTCTCCTAATTCAGAATTAATAAATATATCATTTTCATAATCAAAATTTACATACATATTCTCTGAATATTGAAGAAATCGTGGTAATAGTGTATTGTTTTGTAGTTCTACAAAAGTGTTTTGAGATACGGTATTATAATTTGTTTTACACAAACTCAAATACATAAACCCTTCTTCCACATATAATATTAATTCATCATGTATGACTTTATTTATCAATCTATTGACTATATTAACATCTTGAATACCCGACAAATATTTATTTACTATTTCTTTGTTCTGAGTAATAAAATATTTTGATTTTGGATTGTTTAAATCTATGATTATTCTTCCCATAATAATATTTTTAAGATACCAGAGGCTGTTTAAATTTTAGTTAATAATTGATGTGTGAAAATTTTAAACCATTAAGGAGAGTAAGAAAGAAATTTATCTCCATATTCATCAAGAATAAAAAATGTAACATAAATAAAATATTCTAACAACAACAATCTGATCTAATTTACTCCCTAAACTTATACTCATATTTTGTATGAATGTTTCCTGACAGAATTTCTTCTATTACAATAATTTCATGATAATCGTCTGTACCATAATCGGTGTTTTGGGCTGCTGCAATTACTTTAGCACGTTTATTTATTTCTGAAAACACTTTTTTGAGTTCTTTTTCATGTGCCAGTTCAAAAACATTTTGCCTAACGTAAAAAATAACAGCTTCTATATTTTTGTAGTCAAATGATAGAAAAGCTACCAACGTACTATAACCTTCATTATACCCCCAATGCATATCATAACTATAAGAACCTCCTGTAGGATGTTTCTTAAATTCCTCTAAGGTTTTTAAAGCATCTTCTAAGGTTTCCACCATTATTGTTTTTGCATCATCAATATCACTATCAGGACTAGGATCTGTATCTTCAAAGTGAAAACTGCTATAATTATGATCAATTGTAAAATTGTTTTCAAGCATAATTTCATGTATGACATTTACAATATCCTCAATAAATGTTTTTTCTATTACCAGAATAGTATCTGTTGAATAGGAAGATCCCATATTTTTTAATTAATTCGTTAAACTGAATGCTTTATTCATAAAAATATAACCAGCCGTCTATTTCAAAAGAAATGTCTTTGTATTTTCATCATGCCAACCTACGACCACAAAATACTAGTGACTCATTAATTATGTTTTTATAAAGATAAAAATTTTGAGGAAGTGTTGCTAAATAAAACTACTATACGAAGCAATCGTTCAGCATGAGGGCGAGAATACTTAAGATTTGAACTTTAGATAAAGGATATTATGATCATTAAAAAAATCGTCCAATTCTTTAAAATTATTAAAATTGTGAACTTCATCTTTTGAATAGGAAGATTCATCATATTGTAATCCTTCAGGGCATTCCTCCCAAGTTAATATGATTTGATTATCATGTAACCATACCTGTATTAGTCCAGAATTTTCATTCCCTTCATTCACTTTATAAATATAATGGCATGTCTTACCTGACTTAATTTTATTTATAAATTTTTCCTGATTCATTGTATGTTAAATAATTCATTTAATAGCATATACCTTCCTGATTGATATTCTTTTGTATGAATAAAGATATATTGTCTCACAATTTTAAGCTTTTTTTCTGCTGTTGTTTTTATATTCATTGATGGACTTTTTAGTTAATCCAAAGATTTCTGAATATTTAATTCGCTTTATATTTTTCTATAAGATTAAAAATCTCTTTTTTAAGACCCTCATCCATATCTCTTGGGATATTTTCAATCGTTAAATAACCTTCTCCATCATTTACATAAGGATCCGCTTTGTATTGTAGCAATAATTCTATCATTTCTAAATTTCCATTATTAAATGCCAATCCCAAAGCTGTTTTCGCGTGAGAAGACCCGGATTTATTGATAAATTCTTCACTTGTATAGGGTAATAGTAATCTCATCAACTCAATATTTGGGTAGTAAGCCAAATCAATAAGCGGGGTCATTGACTCTTCACCTACAAAATTTACATTAGCTCCATTTTCTAACAGCAACTTCATTACTTTCTGGCTTTTTAAAGAGATCGCCTGAAAAACAGGAGCGTTAAATGTTGCATAAAAATAGTTTACATCAGCACCATTTTCAATTACAATTTCCAACATTTGAAGGTAAATATTCTCTCCGTCCTCATCTTCAATTTCATCTATGATATAATTTATTAGACTTTCTTTATAATCAGAATCTCCAATTAAAGTTGTCGCACCACCACCATTATTTATCCATTCTTTTAAAGCATCAATATCTTTATTTAATATGATGCTAATGATTTCATCGTTATTTATCATGGTCTTTATTTTAACTTTTTTTAACCCAAATAGAGCTCATTCTCTCCCTTTAGCGGTTCATTTAATAAATTCGAAATTCATTTAAGGTTTAATCACCATCCAAAGATCTGTTAAATTTGGAACATAAGTCGTAATGAGTGATGAATGCTGCTCCGGATGTTCCTTTGCTTCAAGACAGCCCCATTCGCCCTTTTTTCTATAGGGAATCACTTCTGCCCAATGTGCTTTCGAAGGATCAATTGCCAGTAAACCTGCTACGGTGTCGTGAAGCGCTTTTTCTTTTAATTCTACCGCATCCAGAAACAAGCTCAGTCCTTTGTTGTGACTGCGAAACGGAATAAGCAGTTCAGCATCCGCTTTGGTGAAGATGGCACCATGGCATACATTTTTACTAATCATACGTCTTTCGCTCATCGGGATTGAAAACAATGCTTCTGCAGCAAGCGGATTACCATTCAGGTTAAAAGTAGCACAAGTACGTTTTCCCTCAAATTTCTCCAGACGGTGCTCTTTTGGAACGATATTGTCTCCTGCAAAGCCTCCCTGACAAAACCAACGATCAAAGAAAATTCCGGTTTCAAATAAAGCGTGCGGATTCGTAAGTGCTGCCCCGGTTAATAAAGTACAATCGGGAAATTGCAGAAGTGTTTCCGCCATGATATTTGCCGCAGTATCGTCTGCTTCTGAATGTTCAAATTTCCCAACCCAATCTCTATAAAAACCTGAAACCCGGCTGGCAATTGATTTGGGAGTTCCTGCTCCGATGCGGATGTCTTCTCTGTCAAGAATTCGTAAAATATGGCGTACAAAACCAATCTGATCTGTTCCCCCGGATGCACGGAAACACTTACCAGGTGAACTTTCGGATGTGTTGCTAAAATAGCCAGGGTCATAGAATCATCAGGATCGGCAGTTTCCATATCGAAATGGAAAGGCAATTTAGCTTGCATGTTGTAATTGTTTTGCTTAGTGTATTAGTTTTCAGCTGCAAAGATATAGAAAATAAAAATTATGCTTTATTGAGTACGCAAGTGAAAAAGTAGATGGGCAAAGATTAATTATTGGTACTATTTAGAATTTAGTACTATACTACTGCTGGAGCTTGGGGATATTTTGTCATCTTATATCAATATCAAACTTCTTATCTTTTATATATTCCAAATTATATACTAAGTCTAAGTTTGCCCTAAAATCATCTTCGCTATTTCCCATACTTCCTACTATTAATTGAAAATTAACTCGTTCAGCGATTTTTAAAATAACATTATTCTTAATACGATCTCTATTTGTATAATTCTCTGCTGAGCCTTTGAATGAAATTTCAATACCTTGTAAATAGGTATCATCCCATGAGATATAATTTATATAAAAAGGGAATTCAATATTGATATGTTTATAGGATAAAAGCCCGAGCCCTTCCCAAGAGCATAAAGAATCAATAATCTCTTCGTCTGTCTTGAAATTCTTTAATTCAAAAGGTTCTTTTTCATCATCATTTCTTTTATCATTAAAAATAATTCTTCCCCACTCTTTTTCCAAAGAAATATCCAGTTTTAAAAGTTTTTCATGAAAATAAAATAAGAATTCTCTAGCAATTTCATTCTTTTTCAATAGTATAAATGTCGTATTAAAATTTCCCATATTTTACGGTCTTACTCTTCCTCGTTATATTAAATTAAAAGGATCTAATTTTCTTTACTGCTCAGTAATTTAACTAAAATATTTCAGTTTGATTTAGAACTTATGCTATTTTTAATTTTAATAGAATTGTCAAAAAAAGATATGATAAAGATTTTGGAAAACGTGAAAGTTAAAGGAAAATTAAAAAAACAAGTGGATAAAATGGAAATAGATTAATTTAGAGGTGTTATGAAGTTCAAAAGAAAATAGTAAAACTGCAGTATTAAAAGTCTTACTAATAAATCTTACATTGGGTATTAATTCTCAAATAATTATTTGATGGTAAAGTACCTACAACAAAAAGGGGTTATACATCCATAATCTAAAGTATCAAATAAAACTATGTATAAATTAACGAATACCGTAGATATAGAAATTAGTATTGGACAGCAATTGTCTGCAACTCCGAGATTGCTTCTCTATGATGTCACAATTTATTTAACAACATGCAATAGTACTAAGGAAATAAGCAATGAAATATTAACAACTAATGGAAGCGATAGAGGCTGGTTATTTACAGAAGACAATGATACATTTAGATTTAATGCCCAAGATAATCTACTCACCTCTATTTATTTAGATTACAGTGAATTAGACAGATACCCCGATGGTATGTATGATTTAGTAAATGAAGCAAAAAAATAGTGGGTATTCCTAAAATTGTTCAGCCTTTGTCATTCGATTTGGAGCCATTTAAGTATAGATACTGTGCATCTTCTGACAGCATCTGGTTAGGATATGGAGATGTTTTTTTAGATAGCCGAGAATTTACCGAATTGCAAATAGCTGAAAATGTATCTTTATTGTTTAATGAGAATAATTTGTATTGTGCATGGCTTATAAAAAGTCCTGAACAATTTTTGGTAAATAAAATAGCTCCCATTGAAAAATACCCGGTTACTCCTCTTTTGAAAAAAAGTTTTTGGGATGTCTTTCAATTTATAAACGAAGAGAGAATAGAGCTGGTGAAAAAAGAAGATATGTATACATTTCAGGAATTACGGGCTTTATACAAAAGCATTAGTAATAACAGTGAAAAGAATCCTGGATTGGAGATCTTAGCAGAGAAATTATTTGATTTTGCAGATAGATTTTCCTCTCAAGAGCAAATGCTAAACTTTCACTAGTTTCTCAAAATGATTTCTTAAACTGGTAAAATTAATAAAAATTAAAGCCACAAGGATCAAGAATAGTGTATGCCCCATCGGCAGTTACTCAATTTACATACAAATATTGAAAATACAGCCGAAATAATAAATGGCTCTCCTTTCGTAACAATAGACTTTAAAGAAACTCCTTTTCAATTAATTTTTGTATACACTTACGAATTGGGGCGGATCCAATGTCAGTTAGTAAAAGAAGAAGAAGAACAGCTCTTACCACTAGAATGGTATCCTTTTCCTCCTAATGAGGATGAGGAACAAGAATAGGTAACAGTATTACATTTCGAACAATTACCTTTATTCAAGAAAAATTTTGAAGAAAAGAAACATATTGAAAAAACAGGCTGATGGAATTAGTAAAAAACATGATTTCAAGTGAAATTGAAAGGATAAATGAATCGATAAAAATCAATGAAAATAAAAACGAAAGTATAAAATTAAAAAATGAACTACTTGAAGTTTTATTTTTAATAAATATGTCTGAAAAATATCATATTTCTAAGAATGAAATCAAAAATATTTTTAAAATCCCTAAAGAAAATACAGGACATTCTGAATATCGAATTATAAATGATTGCGAATCAGACAATCCATTAAACTGGAGAGAGGTTATGATTAATAATGAAAACATGCGCCTACAGGAAAATGATATCATTATAAAACTCAAGTAAGTTCAATAATTAAAATGGCTATTTTAATCACAATAAGCCAGTCTTTTTTTGTATAAAGAAACGGACTACTATAAAAAGTATTGAATAAATAATATGAAATTTGATTTAACTTATATACAATTAAATAAATTACAAAATTTCGAATACGAAATCTATGACGGAGACTATGATCATATTCCCAGTTATTTGAATATAATAGAAGACGCTTTCAATGAAAGTGCAGAAATAAAATTTACATTTAGTTCTTTAGAAGAAAATTGGAATGTATTTCTATTTTATGATTTTTCGGTATTTACTATACAGTTGCTAAATATTTACCAACTATGCAATGGCAATACAAAAGAAAAGTATTTGTTAGATTTTTACGCACAAGGAACAGAAAGAAAACTTCTACTTACTAAAACTGACGAAACAACAATAAAAATAGAAAATGGCTCTGGTGAAAAATGGAAATCTCCAATTCCATACGAATATGTAAACATTGCAGAGTTACAAAAAGACACCCTACAATTTGTACACAAGATAAAGACAATAATAGAAATCGTATATCCCGAGCTCAATACATTAGAAATGATACAAAAATGGTATCATTCTTTTGAAGAATAAAAAATTTCCGAAATAATATTGACTAAATCTATACCTAAATTGATTGAAATAATGAGTAAAAAACTATTAGAAAAAAAAGATTGGGAATATTATATTTCTGAAGAAGACAATAACATTGAATTATTGATCCCAATTCCTAAACCCAACCCGGGATTTGATATCATTTACATCTTAAATGAATCTGAAAAAGAAAATTACTTGCATATAGGCATTAAAGCTCTTGAAAACAGAATAGAAGATATAAAAACGAACTTTTTTAAGTATAAAATGAATTCATGGAGATGATAATTATATAAAGGTAACATCCAAAAAATAAATTAATTTTTTGAAAAGATATAGAATGTTAAATTAAACAAACAATGGCATTAAATAGTATTGAATTAGAAAACTTTAGAACAGAAATAAAAAAAGCTTCAGAAGATTTAAAGTTAAATGAATTAATTTTTCAAACAGAATGGATTTTTGATTTCCCTACACAATCTCTAAATATAGGAGAAGCAATGTTACAGGATAGCTATAACATTGCTGTTGGTTGGGACGGATATGGTATTGAAGATCTAAATATACTAGAGCAACAAGGTTTTTTGAAAAAAATTTTTGAAACAGAAAAAGACCCTATTACTTTAGAGCAAATCATCAAATATGTAATCATTTAGTGAAAGATAAAAAATCTAATAATCAAACAATTATATCATGTCGTTTTTATTTTCAATACTCTCTCTCAAAAAAATAACCTTCATAAAAGCATAATCGCTGAGTTTTTAATAGAAGTTTCACAATCTCGAAGAATTATATTTTATAAATAAGTTTGCGATCATTGATTATATTGGTATTTTTAAAGAGCTTTTAATATAAAATATTTATTCAATACTAAACCACACAAAAGAATTCGTGCGATACCAAGGAACTTTTAAAATTAGCAAAAATGAGTAATACAATAAATAATACAAGTGAGTATTGGGCAGAAATGGATTTTGATGTTTCTTCTTACACTATTGATTGGAATAATAAAAAGGCAAAACAATATTTGGAAGAAAATGAAGAAGATTTTATACATCGATATGTTCTATTGGCAAATAAGTATGGAATTTTATTGCCTCATCATATTAAAATGAGTGATCATATAAAGGAAGATGTATTAAGTCTTATTAGAACTGATAAATATATATATCCTGAGGGTTGGACAACTTTTAGAATTAATAACCTCTATACGTATAACAAAAAACTATTACATAATTCATATATATACTCAAAGAAATTCAATAATCAAATTAGAAGAAATTGTAAATGCAGATTTGTTAATTACCTATCAAGATGTTATTTTTAATAATGATGATAGTATTTATGCAGCACCCGTTAAAATAAGTTTTTTAAAAGACCATTTTTTTATAACATTTTGCTCTGATGCTTTTTTTGATGAACTTTCTAATGATAATTCCAATGTGATAATTGATAACTCAGAAACAGCTTATTTAAATACACCAAGATTCAATAGCTTTTTGAGGGATTTTATTATCCTGTGCTTTGAGTATGGTGCAACGGATCTCGAGTTTGATGATTTGGAATATGAAAATATTTCCGAACAAGGAATATTATTTGGTAATGAAATAGTTTACTATGAAGATATCTACGATTTATTACCAGAAGAGCATAAGTATAAACCTTTTAAGGAAATACAGGTAGAATTAGATGATACTAATTATAAGATCTATATGGAAAATAAGAAGTAATGAAAGTAAAAAAGATAATGTATGCCCCAACAGCAGTTACTCAATTTACGTACAGGTTCAATAGAGAAAATAATACAAGTATAGAAAAAGAAAGTGTTGAATACTTAGACGGTTCTCCTTTTGTAACGATTGATTTTAAAGAAACTAATCAAGATTTAGTGTTTCAATACTCTTATGAATTAGGTAGAATTCAAAACTATTTAGCAAGAAGAGGAGAAGAATTATTGCCTTTAGATGACTATCCATTCCCTCCTACACAAGAATAGGTAATTACCAAAAAGCTTTTCTATAACCAGGAAAATAACCCAGCCAAGGTAATAAGCAAAATAGGATTAGACCATGAAGAATTTATGTGGTAAAATCAAGAAAATGGCTAAATGAAAATAGTATGAATTATCAAAATAGTAGGTTATAAATAAGTTGTTATTTAATTTAACATTAAAATCAAATCCTTATAAAGAAGAGTTCAATTCAGAATATGAGATTTGGGGAGAAGTTGTGTTAGTACTTAGCGATCAATCAAAAACAGTTGAAATATTAAATCATCAATGGGATATTCTTGTAGTTTATGAATGGTTTCAAAAAAATAAAGCCATATTGTTAACAGAATCATTTCCGTTCTATTTTGAAAATGAAAGATGTATTGCAAATTGCAGAGATATTTTATATGAGAAAAACGATTTTAAAGATTTAAATGAAGAAATTGAGTATTATGATACAATTGAAAATTATTTCTCAAATCATTATTTTAAATTAAAAGGCACAGATAATCCAATACTATGTATCGGATTAAAAATAATAATGGAGAAATATCGTGGTTTGACATTCAAAAGAAAGAATATCACTTTTATTCTTTTAACATGGATTATTTCATTGAATCTACTAAAGCTGCATTTACAAAATTATTTAACAAATGGAATAAGATTGATGGAGGTAAAAACTTTAAAGTCCTAAAAAGGATTGCAGAGATTGAAAAGAGTTACAATAATTAATTTAATAAACTATTAATTAAAAAAAACAATAGATAATGAAGTCAATACTATTTATACTTCATTAGCAATACCTTATTTTAGAAACTTCAAAAACAACATCCCGAACTTAATAAATACATCCATGAATTTTGAAATTTTACAGCAAAGCATTGAAAAGGCCACAAAAAAAGCATTTTTAGAAATATTTAACGCGTACGGCTCCGACTCAATCTATGCATTTGCCCTGTACAGCGATGAGGGTGCAATGACTGTTTGCCCATCCACCAATACTTTAAAACATTTGGACAGCGCTGATCAGGAAGATTTGACTTATTACAAATTTGAACCCGCAGAATGGAAATACGAAATGCAAGGTGCTGACCAGGAATTTAATGAAATTGGCAACCAACTTCGCGCTGAGCTGGATAAAAATGAAGAGGATAACGAATGGTTTCTCCAATTTCAGAAAACATTGTATGACACCTGTATTAACGTTCTGGAAAAACTAAAAAATGAGAATTTTTTCAAACAAATTACAGGAAAAGAGATCTTCTTAACATTTACCGTTTCCGAATATGAATTTGAAAACAACGATATAAAAAATATTATTAACAGGCTCAATGACAATGAGTACAACAGTGAATATTTAGATTGGATGAAAACTTGGAGAAATTAGGAATAACCATCCAACGAAGAGCATATCAATTCATTAATATGATTCCTCTACAAAGTAACAGGATTAAATATCAGTATCTCAAACTAAGCAATCGTGTACTCTTAAAAATTATCATACACCTTAAAAATACAAAACGAGATCCGAAGAACATTTGAAAAATAAAAGTTACCAAAAAATAATATTATACATATGAAAGAAAATACGGTTTTACTTTACCCAAGGCTGGAAAATGTTTTTAAAGACCCATCATTGGGAGTCTATTTCAGACCCCTTTTAACAGCTACAATATCCATTGCTGGTAAACCTTACCAAATTCATCTGTTGGGAACAGACGGGCTTTTTTGTGAAGACAAGTTTAAATATGCCGAGCAGAACTTCTTTGGGTTCAAGTATAACAATGGATTATACGAGTTTTTAGGGGATCTTAGAGTTTTTGAAGAATATGATAAAGTCCCTGAACTCTATGAATTTCTGCAACAGGATTTTTTACTGAATCGGGACCAGTATCTTGCCAACAAAACTACAGATGCTGAATATTTAAAAAGCATTGAACTACAGTTAAAAAAAGTGTCAAAATTTCAAAACTTATCCAATGCTGAATATTACGCAGAAGCCTTCTATAGCTATGAATTCACAAAATACTATTATGAGAAGTTTGGAACCCATCACCATATCTCGGTCATAACAGAAGGCTATGGAAAAAATAAAAAACCGTTCCTGTCTGATAAAGAGGATGCCTTATCCATTCTTGAAGAATTTTTTATCAACTTAAAGTATAATGTAACATTCGACTATGAAATAAACGAAGAAATGTTTGTCGCCGCAACAGAACGCTATCGATTTATGTCAATTAATGGAGGTGGTGATATTCTGGCGATGCTGGACCCAACAAAAGACATCGTATATATTCTTGAATATTCATCATAAAAGAGACCGCCATTATAGGTAATTAGGGTGTACATTCATTTTAAAAATAGCAAAATCTTCATTTATTCAACTAAAGTTACATGAAAAATATCCTATTCTGTATGGTCGTAATCCTTACTTCCTGTAATCCTTTTCCTAAAAAGGATGCGCACCCTGAGGTACCCTTTTTAGAGGATCTCCTTAAGGATGAGACTAAGTTTAAAAAGATCATTGGCACCGAGAATATAAGCGAAATTATTTTTCTAAAAGATGATAAAATACTTCTAAAACCAAGCAACAGTGAACTTTCATTTAAAATTATTGATGCCAATAAGACTGTTTATTTTGATCAGGTAGCAGACTGGAAAAAGCCATTTTATATTGATAAAGCTGGTAATGTATACCTTAACAAACAGAAATATTTTTATCCGGATTATAAAAAACACGAAGATTTCAAAACGGTTGTTTTCAAAGATAGTTTGGATAAAAAATCAGAACAATTGGGAACAAAATATCCTGACAGCATCAAATTTAAAATGCTAGATGAATTTGAAATATCCCTCTTAAAAACATATCATTTAACCCCATGCGAATATACCGTGGTTCATCAAGAACGTTGCAATATATTTGAAATCAGAAACAATACTTTAGTGGTGAGGCAAACTGAATTATTTAAAAATGATTTTTCTAAATTACCAACTGCTATCCCTAAGTTTGATGACGATGTTTTAATACGCTGGGAAAACGGAAAAATGGTAACCCCTATTTATCTGGCCTATCATCAACTGAATACCTATCAATTTAAATGTGATGATATGATGATGCCTACCACCATTAATTTAAATGGAAAGCAGTATCTATTTACCCACCAATTTGGGTTGTACCTCATTAAAGAATAAAATACATTCAGCATTATACCCCTCACAAAAAATATAAAGAACCTATGAGATCTACATTCACAGACGTACAAAAAGAAGAATATGAAAGCTTAGTCATGAGACTGGGCAATGCAGGCGCCAAAAACCCGTCCAGTTGGGCTTCCAGTGAAGTCACAGAAGGACTCCCACAATTTGCCCGATTTCTAGTCCTTAAGTCTCTATTCGACATTGCAAAATCTACAGACGACAATATTGCTATGGCCGCTGACTTTGATGATGAGCTGGATGAAAAATACAATACCATAAAAGATGCCGTGGGAGAGGAAAAATTATTGAGTTTTCTTTCCGCCTACTCCAAAGGTATTATTTACAACGTCATTGGGCTATTGGACGAAGGAAACCAAGAATCTGACCGGGATAAAATAAGCTGGACCCTGATGAAGACCGATGAAAATTTTGAATCTACAGGACAGATAATCCAAGGTCTTCATGAAGATTTTCTAGAATTTGAAGACGAAATAAAATAAAACAAGGTAACCTATAGATCTCTAATAATGATTATCAATATAGAGATTATATAGGAAATACAAGGAATACCAATCATAACACCCCTTTTTTGATTCTTTGAGGAAAAGATTGGACATTCAAACAAACCCATCTCAAAACAACTATAACCCATTAATAATCAAATCATAAAACACATTAAATACTAATTCAATTAAGTATAAATAATAATTGATGTGAAACCGCATAAACGCTCAAAGCGATATGCGGTTTAATATCTTTAAATAGATCCACAACTTCCAATACCTGTTATCGGCATCTTTGAGATATGTTATAAATTGATTAAATTGCAGGCCTCTAAGCTACTTTTACAATGTCCAATTTTGAAATGTTTTTCGATTACATTCAAGAAATATCAAGCAAAATGCTGTCAGAAGATGATAAGCTTTTGCTGACTGCGCATTTTAAACCCAGAAAACTCCGAAAACGACAATATTTCTTACAGGAAGGTGACGTGTGCAAATTTATTGCGTTTATTGTAAAAGGATCTGCCAAGACCTATACAGTAGACGAAAAAGGGCATGAAAATATATTGAGATTGTCTGTAGAAAATTGGTGGCTTACAGATTTTGAAAGCTTTTACAGATTGATACCGAGCCGCTATCATATTGAAGCGCTGGAGGAACTGGAGATTCTACAAACAACAAACACGGAAATTGAGGAATTCCTAAAACATATCCCTGCCTTTTCTGCAATGTCCAGCATCATCAATCAAAACAACGCCATTGCAGCACAGAAAAGAATGCAGGCTATAAACTATTCGGCTGAAGAGCGCTATGAAGAACTGGTTAAGGTTTATCCTTATTTTCTACAGCGATTTCCACAAAATATGATTGCTTCTTATCTGGGATTAACATCTGAAACTTTGAGTAGAATCAAGAAAAACGCTTTAAAATAAATTCCTTTTCGTGGGGCTTCGCTATCTATTACAACTTTTAAGACGAGCCAACGAAAATCTTCATTTCATGTAACGTAAACGTCCTATTAATGAATATCTGAATCTGCAAAACTTTGTTGACCTGTTCTCCCTAATATCTCAATTCAGTTTGTTCCAACTTGCAGCTTTTAATTAATTAAAAAATATTTATTAACGGGATTTACACCTTCTCTATTCTACACCATTCTGAATTTTTGATTTTTATCTTTTCCATAAATTTCTATTTTACAATCATTTAGTTCATTTATTTGATTTATATCACCGGTTTTAATTGACATTTGTCAGCTCTCATCAATGATCAATATCAATGTTCAGATTGTTTTGATGCAGCAACTTTGCATGTACTTCAGAACGGAAAAAAATCTGAAGAATTTTAAAACAATTAATAGTAGAAATCATGAGTAAATTAGAAAACAAGGTAGCAATTGTTACCGGTGCTTCAAAAGGAATAGGTGCAGCCATTGCAAAATACTTCGCCCACGAAGGTGCAAAGGTTGTAGTAAATTATGCTTCAAGCAAAGAAGCTGCAGAGAACGTAGTAAAGGTGATTACCGATCACGGCGGTGTAGCAATCGCTGTGCAGGCTGATGTATCCAATGAAGTCGATGTGAGCAGGTTGTTTGAAGAAACCAAAAAAGCTTTCGGAACGCTGGATATTTTAGTAAACAATGCGGTATCTCAGGGATATGCAGCTATTGAACAAATTTCGGTGGAGGATTTCCACAAAAGTTTTAATGTCAATGTATTGGGAACTATATTAACCATCCAGTCAGCTATGAAACTTTTTGGCGAAAAAGGGGGAAACATCATCAATATCAGTTCGGGTGCAAGTAAATCTCCGCTTCCCAATGCATCTCTATATTCTTCAACCAAGGCTGCGATAGATGCTTTTACCATTGCATTGTCGAAAGAATTGGGTGCTAAAAATATACGCATTAATTCTATTTTGCCGGGCGCTACCGATACAGAAGGTGCAACCAGTGCAGGCGTTACTGCGGGAAGTGATTATGAAAAGATGTTTATCGAGAAAACACCGCTTGGCCGTAGAGGAAAGCCTGAAGATATTGCGAAAGCAGCAGTATTCCTAGCTTCCGATGATGCAGCTTGGATTACAGGTGAGCAGATTTCCGTTTCAGGTGGTATGTATGGTTTTTAGATCGTACTTATAATCATACATATCCACTACATATCAAAAGCACAGATACTCAAATATCTGTGCTTTTTAGCTTTTTGGCAAAACATCTAAATGTAGTACATGACACAGCGTACGCTTTGGCTGTCTATAATTTCTAAACTTGCTTCTGCATTTTGTCCTCTCTTAACTCGTACTGTCTCTCTTAAATTCGTCAGAAGTAAGTCGAATAATTCCAAATTACTCCATTTAGAGTAATAATAGTAAACCAATTGCCATTTGGGATAATTTGAAGGAAGTATTCGCCAACTGACAGCCTGTTTTTACGATATAATAAATAGCATTCCAGATAATACATAAATCATGTTTTCGCTTTCTATCATCAAAATCAAGCGTTTTTTTAATAAATTGCCACTGAGTAAGGATTAAGTCTGTTGGATACATCAATTTTTTTGTTTTGCAGCTCTAAATTGACATTTATAATCCAATTAATATCCCTTACTCTTTTTTTATTTACATTTTTAAACAGGCTCTAAGAGGGGGAATTACAGAAACTAGTTATAAATATAAATGATCAGATGAATATCACTATGCATTGTTTCTCAAGATAATAGTATCTATCTAAGTACTGTGACTTTGCATAAAAATTATAGATTGATAAAAGATGTCTTTAAAGGGATAGAATATTCAGAAGACACTGAACCCATATACAAAAACGACAGAATAAAGGAAATTAATAAAACAACCACAATGAATAATCACGGAAAAGTGAGTGTCTCCTACGATTTCCAGATAGTGCAAGAATTTGATAAGTATGAAAACCCTACTGTCATTTACGGTTATAATGATACCAGCAGAGTAGAGATTAAATTTGTTAATTTAAAGAATACAAGTATTATTAGTATAGTGTTATTGGCTGGTTATAGCACATATTACTAAATATAAATATAACAAAACAATAATTTGGAATGCTGTGCCGCGTAGAGCCAGCATTAGCTTTAATTAAAAAATATGAATGATACTGATACCATTGTAAGCAAACTGGAGAATGCTCTCAATATCAAATTAGAGAAAGAAGATACAAAAAGTGAAAACTATTTTTATATTTCCGGCAGATCGAGCTATTTATATCTTTCAAACTTAAGCTTTGAAAATTTCTCTGCTCTCGAACCTGTTTTCGAAACACTTGAAAAATTGACTTTAATAGAATGCTTGATTGCTGATGGTGAGGACTTGTATCGAATGAAGAAGCTGGAAACTCTCATTTTGAAAAAATGTTCAATTTCCATGGAAGGAACTTTTGATTCGGACGTACCCAAAGCTAAGACATCTCCCGGTAATTTTCGATGTATAGATTTGGAAGACATGATTGTTCCGCATCCCGGTTTTTTCTTACCTGTTTCTAATTATCTTTATGATATCACATTTACTAAATGTACAGTCAGTAATGTTCATGAATTAAATCTTTTCCCCAAATTACATAGCCTGACCATAGATAATACCAATTTCATTGAGTCAGCAAATGACATTAAACACCAACGAGAACCAGACAGAATATTCACTTTTTTAACATTTGGGAATATGAAATTGAAGGAATTCGATTTCTTTATTCCAATTTCGGACGGTTTAAAAACTTTAAAGTTATACGATTGTGAAGTGGAGAGTTTGAAAAGTATTTGCCTTTTTCCAGATTTAAAAAGACTTTACTTATATCATGGTATAAAAATTAATGATCTCAGTATTCCTGATAATGATATAAATCCATTTAATTTAGAGGAATGCATCATTGAATCAGGAATACCGTCTTATGATTGGGATCAAGATTCGATAATACCTGATTTTAATACAGAACTTCTCTTATCAATCGCTCCATATATCCGAAGTTTAAAAATTGAAGGATGCAGACTCACCAATACGCATTATCTGAAGCATTTTTTGAGATTAAAGAAACTCCGTTTTGATAAATGTTCCATCGATCTGGAAGATTATTCATCCATTGCCCCACAAATTAAACGGATTGATTTTGACACTGCTGAGATAAAAAATCAGGAGGCTTTAAGATATTTTACAAAACTAAACTATCTATATTTTTCAGTAGATCGTTTTGAGGATCGAAATTATATAGACGTTGAAAAGCTTTTGCCTTTGAAAAGAAATCTAAAAAAAATCATTCTTCTGGATACTGATGCTATTCGAAATATTAAACAGATAAAACATTTTACAGCATTAGAAAAGCTTACTATCAGAGCAGAATCTGTAGAATTTGCACAGGAAATCCTATCTATGAAATCCCTTAAAGATCTTGAGCTAAGTATTTATATTGAAGAACAGACGCCGGAGATTGCCAAGCCCATCATTCTGGATTTGCAACATCTGAAAAATGTGGAAAAATTACAGCTTGATACCAATGAGGATTTTTATTTTAAAGGAATCGGTCATTTAAAATCTTTAAAAATGCTTATTCTATATGATGATGGTGATCTGGAAAGTTTAGCAGCGTTGCCTTCACTTAAAAAGTTAATCATAGAGGTAAATGCAATGGATAAGCTTCCTCGTTTAGAACAGGTTAGAGTACTTAACTTATATAGCAGAGGAGAATATTGTGAAATAAATTTACACAATAAATTTCCCAATCTTAAAAAACTTGATTTAACTACCTCAGAAAAGCAGAAAATAAGAATCAACGACTTGGAAAAATTAAAAATACTTGTGCTTTCAGGAAGTGATTTTGACGGTATTATATCTTTAAAAAATCTTCCTCATCTTGAACAACTGGATCTAAGTAATTGCAGCCTTTCCACAGTATCTAAACTGGATGACCTCACCAATTTAAAAACGCTCAATCTGGAAGAGAATCAGATTGAAAACATTGAAGGTTTAGAAAATCTAAAAAAACTGGAACGTCTGAACCTCTATTACAACGAAATCTCTGATGTCAGCATATTGAATAAACTGCCCAAACTTCGTGAAGCAAATCTCGCAGGAAACAACATAGAAAAAGAAGATGCTGAAAAACACCTCGACAAACCGGAGGTAGTAACTTGGTATGGTATGCCTTATGTTCCTTTTCGAATAAGTATTGATTAGAAAAACGAAAGTTAACAATACCAAAAATAGTTTTTTAAAATTTATTAAATTGCTGAGTGCCTTAAGTACTCTGTAAACTTGTAAAATTTCAAATAATCTCAAAAAACAATGAAAAAAATAGTACAGCTCATATTGCTGAAAAAATGAAAATTTTACTCTTTTGTACAACTATCATTTGGGCTTTCGGTTATCAAAAACCAGCTACTACTAGACAAGAAAACATTGACTTCCACAACAATTCAGGTAAAAAAGACAGCTTAGAATATTATGATCACATAAGTCCTTTTAAAAACGAGTTTGCAGAAGTTACACTCAATAAAAAACGAGGTTTTATCAATAAGAAAGGGCAAAACGTTATTTCCTGTAAGTATGACTATACTAATGATTTTGAAGAAGGCTTCGCAGTTGTAGAAGTTAATAACAAATATGGATTTGTGGATGGTACCGGAAGAGAAATCACCGCATTGAAATATGATTTTGCTACAAGCTTTGTAAATGGCAGAGCAATGGTAAAACTGAATGGAAAGCGGGGCCTTATTGATGGAAAAGGGAAAGAAATTATCCCTGTTATATATGATGACATAAATGATTTTATTGAGGAATTAAGCACCGCCAAGCTAAACGGAAAGTGGTATATCATAGACAAAATGAATCACCAAAAACCACTTTCCGAAAACTTTACCAGCATCTCTTCTTTTAACGAAGGATTGGCTTTTGTTAAAATTGATGGGAAAATGGGCTATATGAATAAAGAGGGGGAAATTGTAATCAAACCTAAATACGACATGGTATTCTTCTTCCGAGAAGGTATGGCTTGCGTAGAGATAGATAACAAATACGGTTTTATCAATCATAAGGGAGAATTAGTCGTTCCAATAGTATATGATGGCTACCCTGGTTTCAATGAAGGTTTGGCAGCTGTAACGCTCAATAATAAATATGGTTTTATTGACAAGCAGGGCAAAGTAGTAATACCTATACAGTATAATGATGTTTCTGATTTTTTTAATGGACTGGCAACAGTAAATGTCAACGGTAAAAGAGGGCGTATCAATAAAAAGGGCGAAATAATCATTCCTATAATTTATGAACAAATAGTACCTGGAGAAGGGATAAATGGAGTCATTACTGATAAGAAGGGGAAATTTCTGGATGCTCAGGGCAAAGAGTCATTTCCTGAAATTTATGAAGATTTTTATGGCTTTAGTAACGGGGTAGCATTGGTCAAGCAAAAAGGGATCAGGTTTTACATCGATAAAAAAGGGAAGCGACTATTTTAAACATTAACAAATGATTTCGGGGCAGAGCCCCGAGGTATTCTCTTCTGATAAATCATAATATATATGCGTTTTCTATCATACTGCTGTAATATTAACAATATGAATGAGCCTTTCGAAAATGTTATCTTCAATTTAGTTTACTCGATTCGTAAATGATGGAAATCAGGAGACTTAGCTAGATAAAGCAAGCTAGACAATCTCCAACAATATTACTGTCATAAGTTCCCTCTTTTTCAATAGTCTGACCGTATGTACTCACAAACTAATACTCGAATAACTTTACCTTGTATAGACTAACTAAATTAAATGACTATTGTAAAATAGATCCACAATCCATTCCCATTGTTTTCATTTTCTCATTTATACCTATTTTTTCCGCCTGTTTAATCAGTTCTTTGGGAGGTGCTTGTCCAGTTTTTACATTGTTTAGCTTATAAAATAATTTAAGTTCTTCTAAGCTCAATTTTTCGCCTAATTCTTTTGTAAAGCAATCCGCAAATTTTTCAGACTTTTCTTTAGAGGTACCGTCTTCGATCATTCCTTTAGCAATTTTACTGCTCAATCCCTTTAACATAGAAGATTTGGTCTGGGTAGGTTTTGATTGTGCTATTGCAACCTGGCTGCTGCTTAGAACGATCATGCAAAATGCAAAAAATAGTTTTTTCATTGTTATTTTGTTTAAAAAGTTAAAAATAGATCATTTTTTTGATAATTTTATTATTCCTATTTGTTTTTTAGGGATAAATTAATAAAGGCATATTATAAAAAAAAAGAAGCTAAAGGTCAGTTGGTTACTCTTTCAATTTACCTATTTTCTTTATCAACATTCCTCATAAAAAAAATCTCTATCTATAAAACTACAATAATTTCAGATAGAGAATAACAGGATTTAAGATCAAACGACATATGTAAATTTTTATCAGAATGAAATTTCTTATGTAAGAAAAATGATTTTAATAAAAAATCATGATTATTTTGTAATCACTCTCCCCCGCTGATTATCCATTCGAATAGTTTTAGGGCACATGGATTTTGTATATCTTAATAAAAAATTAGACAAACGAAAAAAATGAATAAAAATGTAACGTTATTTATCGTTTGTGTGATCTTCAATCTGATCATAGGAAATTGGGTCTTATTAGCATTTCTAGCAGATACCTCCATCATTTACCGTTTTCTAATTTCACTCGGTACTACTGCGATTTATGCATTTGCTTTTCTTACAACAAACAAGCAAAAATACAAACCAACCAAAATCAAAATAGTTTTTACAGCCGTAGTTACTGGTTTCGCCTCTATGCTAGTAGCCTGTATTTTTACTTCCATCGCAATCAGGCTACCCTCTGATAACATGATAACAGCAGGGTTAAAAGGAATAATACCCACTTTTATTTTTTCGCTTATTTTCGCTTCCCTTGTCTGGATACTGATTGTAGTAGGTAATTTTCTATGTTTTAATAATATGAAATATACATCAGATAAAGAATGACAAGAACAACAATAGAACCTGTATTATCGATTATAGCAACCCCCTACTCTAACCAATTGTATACAACTATTTTGTTTTTTCACCGCTGGGATCGTCTGAAGGATTTATATAGCTAATACCTAATGGACCATACGCACTCACCTGTGTTTCATAGCCTCCTGATTTAGCCCAATGAAAATGAGGTGTATTAGCAGGAAGTACAAACACGCTTCCCGGCGGATAAGCCTTTAATTTTGTCGGATCATACTTTTCTCCAATACCAATATAAAATACGCCGCTAATAACCGTATACACTCTCGCTTCAGGATGTTTATGAGGCATTAATACGACATTGGAAGGAAGTCTCACCCTTACCACATAAGGACCTTCCTTCTTTGGATCCCCAATCAAAACAGCAAGTCGGGCTTCTGGAGGAAAAGATGGAAACGCCGACCATTTGATATCTTCTGCATAGATATCACCCACCTTGTCATTTTGTAAACTTTGTGCCTTGGTATACTGAACTCCTAGCCATACCATACTGCAAAATAGAAATTTGAAAGAATTTATCTTTTTCATAATCATTTAACTATTAATTTTCTTATTTATAACACTTTATTATTCGAAGGGTTATTATACTTGGTTCCCTACCATATAATAATGAACTCATCTTTTTCAGACTTATCACATTTCATTTTAAGTTCGAGTATACTCGTAGATATGTAAAATAAAGTCTCTATTCATCAGTTCGCCACAGGTATACTATTTATACTGCCATTCCTCGTTACTTTTTCTGTAAATAATACCACAAAGTACGGCCGTATTTAACAATCTATTATGTGACCTACATCACATTTACATTGGGCTTCGATATATATGATTAACGACACCTAGATTTAGCAATATTTACTGAGAGGGTTAAGTGGATTGTCTAGAGCAATATTTATAAAAAGTTTTTAATGCATCAAAACAAAAACATTTGCATTATTTTATATGTATTCCTCTCAATTACTTGAATAGGTATGGCTTATATTATGAATCAATAACATCTTATAACATCAAATTACAATCACATATGGACGAACAAATTACAAGAAGATAAGCAATTGACAAATTAGCAACCCTTATCAACCCAGCTATCCCATCAGATGATCAGGAAAAGGAATATGAAGAAACTTAAAAAAACGAAGGACAATGCCATTTGAATGATCCTATAACTAAACATTCGCAAGCACCAAATTCAAAAATTAACCCGTAAAAATATAGATATTAGGCTGAAACAGGGGATATTGAAACAAAAAGGCGGATTTTATGTTCGATTTTCTCTGAAAAACTTGAATTTCAAGAAACATTTTTTCACACCCATTAGGATCCTATTTATGAACAAACAGTTATGAACAAAAAAAGAGGGAAAAAGCATTAAAAAATACTTTTTCCCTCTTGTGACCACAGCGGTTCATTTTCCGAACACTTTTGTGGAAGATTTAGAAAAAATTGCGCAATTATCATCAATTAATTTCTACTAAAACATGCTTAAATATACAAGGTAAAACTTTTGTATATTTATTTGCATTACAGATGGATTAAGTAATAATATACTGAGCTAGTACCAAACTTAAACATCAATTTTATTTCATTTTATATTAGGATGGAATGTTTATTGTTGGAATGTAATCGTATGAATATCAAAATTCTAAATTATGAGAGCAATATGGAATGGTGCTATCGGTTTTGGTCTTGTTAATATTCCAATTAAACTATATTCTGCCACTGAATCTAGTACATTAGATCTAGATATGCTGGACAGCAAAGATCTTAGTAATATAAGATTTAAAAGAATCAATGAAAAGACAGGAAAAGAAGTGGTCTGGGAAAATATTGTTAAGGGCTACAAAATAGAAGATAAATATATTGTTATTGATGATAATGATTTCGCAGCTGTAAGTCCTGAAAAATCTAAAATTCTAAGTATTTCTCAATTCATTAAACAGGATGAAATAGATCCTGCTTTTTTTGAAACCCCTTATTTTTTAGAACCTCAAAAAAATGGAGAAGCCGCTTATCAATTATTATTAAAAGCTCTAGTTAAAACTAAAACAGCAGGAGTAGGATCTTTCATTTTAAGAGAAAGAGAAATTCTTTGCCTTGTTCGCCCATACGACAGTAAAATACTCATGGTCAACAGAATGCGATATCCTGAAGAATTAAGAGGCTACACAGATCTTAAGATTCCTGCAGGGATTGCTCCTAAGCCAGATGAGCTAAAAATGGCAGAAACTCTTATAAAGTCACTAACAAGTAATTTTGATCCTTTACAATACAAAGATACTTATAATGCTGATCTCCTTAAAATAATCAAACAAAAAGCCAAAGGAAAGAAAGTAAAATTAACCCTAACAAAAGAACCTGAGGGAAAAACAACAGATTTGATGACAATGTTAAAAGCCAGTCTAGAAAAAGGAAAAAAGAAAGCAGTATAAAATTATATTTTTACATCATATTTTAACGTAATATATATAGAGCCATGGCATTAGAAGATTACAATAAAAAGCGCAACTTTCAGGAGACCTCTGAGCCTAACGGAAAAGAGAAAATAAGCAGTAAAAAATTGAAATTCGTAATTCAACGGCATGCTGCATCGCGTCTGCATTATGATTTTCGTTTGGAGATGGACAATGTTCTAAAAAGTTGGGCAGTTCCCAAAGGTCCCTCACTTAATCCTTCTGACAAACGTTTAGCTATGATGGTAGAAGATCATCCTTACGCCTATCGTACATTTGAAGGTACTATTCCTGAAGGTAATTATGGAGCCGGTGAGGTAGAAATATGGGACGAGGGAACTTATGAACCCATTGAAAAAATAAAGGGTAAAACAGATGATCTCATAATGCGCACAGAATTACATAAAGAATCTTTAAAATTTATCCTTCACGGGAAAAAATTAAATGGGGAATTTGCCCTTGTTAAAATTAAAAATCAAAAAGAAGACAATGCTTGGCTTCTTATCAAACATAAAGATGATTTTTCAGTTTCTGTTAATTACAATGCAGAAGAACACACCGCTGCAAAATCAAAAGTAACCGCATATCTTGAAAAAAAGAGCAATAAAAAAAAAACATTCCTTCCGAAAGTTTAAAACATTTTAAAAATTATACTCCTGCCCTTTCATCTGAAAAAAAAATCCCTGATTTTATACATCCTATGCTTTGCAAAAGTGTCGAAAAACCTTTTGACGATAGTAGTTGGGCATTTGAAATAAAATGGGATGGCTATCGAGCCATTGCCGATTTGCGGAATGATGATATCAACTTATACTCAAGAAACGGTCTTGATTTTTCGCAGAAATTCAAAAAAATAACCAATGCACTTAAGATCCAAGAACATGAAATGATTCTTGATGGTGAAATTGTAGCCTACGATGATAAAGGTAAACCCAATTTTCAGTGGTTGCAAAGAATAGGCGAAAATCCTAATTTAGCACTTATCTATCAAGTATTTGATTTATTATGGCTAAATGGGCATTCTACAGAAAACCTCTCCTATCTTCAACGTAAGGAACTTTTGAAGCAGGCCATTATCGAAAACGAAATTATCCAGTATCATGACCATATTCTACATCATGGTAATGATTTTTATAAAGCTGCAGAAAGTATGGGGCTGGAAGGAGTTATTGCAAAAAAAACAGACAGTATTTATAGAGAAAACATCAGAAGTTCTGAATGGTTAAAAATAAAAATTCATCAAACAGATGAAGCCATTATCTGTGGATTTACAGAACCAAAAGGCTCAAGAAAGAAATTAGGATCTCTTATTTTAGGTAAATATTATAATGATAAAATCATTTTTTGTGGTCATACCGGAACTGGTTTTAGTGATATATTATTAACTGAAATTCATCAAAAAATGGAACCCCTGATTACTAAAGATTCAATTTTCACTATTACACCAAAAACAAATGCCAAAGCAACATGGGTAAAGCCTGAACTCGTGGCAGAAATAAAATTTACAGAATTAACAAAAGATAATATTTATCGTCATCCCGTTTTTATTAGACTTCGTGATGATATTGAACCCAAAAATGTAGTCTTTACTCATGAAACTGAGTTAAAAAATGAAATCATGGAAAAATCAAAATCTAAAACTAAAACTTTCCATAATAATATGAGTAAGAAAATTGGAAAACAGGAATTGAAATTAACCCATCAAAACAAAATATATTTTCCGGAAGATGACATTTCTAAAGGAGATGTGATCAACTATTACCAAAGTATTTCAAAATATATTTTACCTCATCTCAAGAATCGCCCGCAATCTATGAACCGGTTTCCTAACGGAATCAAAGGACTGAGCTTTTATCAAAAAGATGCTACAGAAACTCCTGATTGGATTCAGATTCAAAAAGTCTTCTCTGAAAACAGTGATAAATACATCAATTATATTATTTGTAATAATAAGGAAACATTAGCCTATCTTAATAATTTAGGATGTATCGAAATAAATACCTGGACAAGCAGGATTCCAAAAGCAGATTTTCCCGATTATTTGGTATTGGATCTCGATCCGTCAGAAAAAAACACTTTTGACGATGTTATAGAAACAGCACAAGCTGTAAAAGAGGTGCTGGATTCTGCAGGAATAAAAGGCATTCCAAAAACTTCAGGCAGTACAGGAGTTCATATTTATATCGCAATGGGAGGTAAATATTCTTATGACCAAGTGAAGAATTTTGGACACTTACTTATGCAGTTAGTTCAACAAAAATTACCTGAAATTACAACTTTAGAAAGAAGCCTTCAAAAAAGAGATAAAAATAAAATCTATCTGGATTATCTTCAGAATCGTCGCGGACAAACCTTAGCAAGCGTTTACAGCCTTCGTCCTAAAAGGGGGGCACCTGTTTCAATGCCATTAGAATGGAATGAGGTTACATCCGGACTAAAACCCACGGATTTTAACATTCACAATTCTTTAGATAGATTAAAAGATAAAGGTGATCTCTTCAAAACGGTGCTTGGTAAAGGAGTTGATATACTAAAAGCGATAAAAAAACTTGAATCTAGGTGAAAGTAAAAATCTCTCACATTTATTTAATTTTATTGGTCTCATAATTGTAATTATAAAAATTCATCCAGTTAATTACTGAAAGATGATACTGAGTTACTATTATATCATAAAATAAAAAACATTATCCATGACATATACTGAAGCAGTTCAACATAAAAAAGAATCTTTGGAAAATGCAGATGAATCAGTAATGAAAAACTACCACCTGATTATTGCTCCCTCTAATATAGAAGAAAGCCAGCGGTGCATTGAGACTTTCTTATCAAATCCAAAATCATTTAATGATAAAAGTTGCAAAAAATTCTGTACTAATGACGATTATCAAGTTATCAGTTTTAGAAAAGATGTAGATTAATAAGGATTTTAATTTTTGTAATTATATAATTCTTCCATCATTTTTTTTTAATTTGTATTTTACACACATTATCATTTTCAAAATAAATGATCCACTCTTTTTTTCGTCCTAACCAGCTGGTTTTAACATGGCAGTACCAGATATCAGAAAGATATGCATTCGATTGATTTCCTATTTCTGCCATCATTTGTGATCTAGTTTTATCAAGATAGTCTTTAGGATTATTTTTTTTCATTATTATTATATTTGTCGTTCATTTAAAGAAGAAAGTTAGAAACAGATAAATAGAATTTAATTCACCTATATTTGATAAATAATTACTCAAACATATGAAATTATCCTAAACCAATAAAAAAAATCATACAAATAAAATATATTACCTTAAAAATTTAACATTATGTAAATTATTAAAAACCCAAATAAATAGCATTTAGCTTTTCTAGTGATTTAATTTATCCTAATTATGTTACGCGTTTTCTCGGTAATCCAATCTCATGCTCTTGGGGATAAGGTTTTCTGGATGTCATACTCACATCTTCTTTAATTTGTCTATGAATATCATATTGCTTGTCCTTATCATAAGCATATCTCGGATCTGGAATCATCGGCATCTTAGCCATTTTATGAATATTAATCGTTGGGAAATGAAAATCAACTTCCACGGTTCCCAATAATAAATAACATCCACCACCCTGAAACGGATATTTCTCAAGACTATTTGGAAAATGAGCCGTATCAAAATAGTCACCGTTTATATCGATCCAGGTCCCAAAATACATCGTCCCCTTTTTGGTGGGAACATGTTTTCTGGAAATAAGATAGGCCAACATCTTTACCTGTCTTTTATGATGCTGGAGTAAATCTTTAACAAACACAGAACCTCTGTATTTTGTTTCTAGTAAATCAAACGGACTGCAGGAAATAGGAAAACCTATTATTTCAATTTCATCGAATGCATCTTCGAATTGTTCTCTTTTTAATTTTGGAAGCTGGAATTCCTCTACAGGTTCTTCAAAAAGCATTAATCCCCTATTTTCTGGTTTAAAATTTACGACCAGTAATCTAGCTTCTACCAAAAGTTCATTCTTTGGGTTACCGGTAAATCGAAAAGCCCCTATAAAAATCAAAATCTGTAAGGTTTCAATACCAATGGGAATTCGTCTGATAAAATCTTCCAATGACTTATAATTACCATTGTTTACTCTCTCTTCCACAATATTGATCGATACACTATTTTCAAAATTTTCTAGGTGCATAAATCCCAGGTAAATTTCATTTTCTCTTAGAATTGTCTGAAATTCGCTGGTATTGACACACGGAGTCTGAACAATTCCTCCGGACATTTTTGCCTCATGGATATACACTTCGGTTCTATAGAACCCTCCTTGATTATTAATTACCGAAACCATAAATTCCAAAGGATAATAGACTTTCAGATAAAGACTCTGATAGCTCTCGACAGCATAGGAAGCGGAATGCGCCTTACAGAAAGAATATCCTGCAAAAGATTCGATTTGCCTGTACGCTTCAGCAGTAAGCTCCATCGAATGTCCAAGGTTTTTACATGATTCAAAGAAATGCTCTTTTACTTTTTGAAGTGCAGATAAGGATCTTCCCTTACCACTCATAGCTCTTCGGAGTATATCTCCATCTGCTAAAGATAATCCTCCAAAATATTGGGCAATTTTAATAACATCTTCCTGATATACCATAATGCCATAGGTATCTCCTAAATGCTCCTTAAATATGGGATGAAAATATTCAAATTGAGTCGGGTTATTATGCCTGAAAATGTATTCACGCATCATTCCACTCTGTGCAACACCTGGCCTGATGATGGATGAAGCTGCAACTAAAGTGATATAGTCTTCGCATTGTAATCTTCTGAGAAGCCCCCGCATTGCAGGAGATTCAATATAAAAGCATCCGATCGTTTTTCCCTGAGCTAAATATTCATTGGCTTTAGCTTCATTTTTGGATAAAGTAGTATCGCGAATATCAACAGTAATGCCTCTTGATTTTTTAATGAGTTTTACTGTGTCATTGATCGTTCCAAGTCCCCGTTGGGAAAGGATATCAAACTTTTCAAGTCCTATCTCCTCTGCTACGTGCATATCGAACTGTACAATAGGAAATCCTTTGGGTGGCATTTCGAGAGCTGTATACTTTGTTATAGCTTCTTCAGTAATCAGAATCCCACAGGCATGCATACTTCTTTGATTGGGAAATCTCTCCAGTAACTTACCATATTCATGAACCTGTTTTATGACAGAATTTTGTTCATGCATATCCATAGACCTTGTCGTCAGCTCGTCCAGTTCTTCTTTAGGCAGACCAAATACTTTCCCGACTTCGCGGAATATAGACTTGTATTTAAACTCTACATTCGTTCCACAAAATGCTACATGATCTTTTCCATAGCGGTCAAAAATATATTCCAGCATCGTATCTCTATCCTGCCAACTCCAATCAAGATCAAAGTCTGGGGGAGTTTTGCGGTTAAGATTCAGGAAACGTTCGAAATAAAGATCCAGTTCCAATGGGCAGATATCGGTAATGCCTAAACAATAACTGACAATAGAATTAGCACCACTTCCCCGTCCTACATGCATAAAACCCATGCTATTGCTGTATCGTATAATATCCCAGGTAATTAAAAAATAAGAACTGAAGTTCAGATCATCAATAACCTTAAGTTCTTTCTCTACCCTTTTACAAGCCTCTTCATGACCAAGTCCATATCTTTTTTTTAATCCTGCATAAGCAAGATTTCTAAGAAGTTTCAAATCATCCGCTTTAGATCCTGTATAGTGTTTTTTGTTTTTAACCTCTTTATAATCAAATTCAAAACTACACTCATTCAAAATACGCTCTGTAGTATTCACAATCTCCGGATACCTTTCAAAGCCTTTTAGAATATTTGTGGAAGACTTAAAGTATTCCGATTTCCTGCAGGTATTATTTTCAGTAAGTTTAGACAATAAAGTATTATGATCAATGGCTCTGAGAATACAATGGACCTGATATTCTTCTTTGGTACTGAAAGTGACTGGATGAAGAACCACCATGTGGGGAATCAATTGTTGAAATTCAGGTCGAATCAGGATATTAAGCTCTTCTTCTCTAATTCCGATGAACTCATTTTTTTTTAGCTTTTCCGGAATATTATTCATCGGATAAATAACAAATACCTGATTAAACTTCGGAGCTGTTTCTGATAGTTCTTTCCCATCACAATTGTGCTGCGTGAGAACCTTATTCACTTCACCGATTCCACTGAATTCTCTCGCAACAGCAATATAAAGAAGCCTGTTTTCTTTTCTGATCTCAATTCCGGCAATAGGCTTAACCCCATACTTTTCACACTCTTTTTTAAAATCATAAATAGCAGTAACCGTATTGATATCCGTTAGCACTAGGGTTTCAATTCCTAAGTCATACGCTCTTTTTACGAGTGCTTCCACTGATAAAGTTCCATAACGAAGACTGTGAAAAGAATGACAGTTAAGATACATATTGTAAGAATTTAAAATTTATTTTCCAAAATCAAATCCTGAAGCCCTGCCCACAGCACCCGCTCCAAAACGATCTTTGATCTGATCCATCGTTTGATATAAGTTCATCTGCTCTTCCGTATCTTCAAATAAATTCATTTGATGGTTACCATGAACCAAATCAGTAAAGCGTAAACCAACCAACCGAAGGCGCATTCTTCTGGTATATACTTTATTAAAAAGTTCTAGCGCAACTCTGGATAAGGTATGATCTGCAGAGGTATAGGTCACTCTGATTTGCTTCGTCTCAGTATCGAAATTGGAATAACGGATTTTAATCACCACGGTTGAAGTCAGCCATTTGTCCTGTCTCAATTGATAGGCTAACTTTTCAGCCATTCCGGATATTAGTCTTTTTAATTCTATCATATCCATCGTATCGGTTGTAAAGGTTCTTTCTGTTGAAATTGATTTTCTTTCAGAATAAGGAATCACAGGATTTTCATCAATTCCGTTGGCCTTTTTCCAAAGTTCTTTTCCATTCAGTCCAATCATTTGTTGCAAGACCAAAACCGGCATCTCGGACAACGTATGAATGGTTCTGATTCCAATTCTCGACAGCAATTGAAAAGTCTTGTCTCCAACCATCGGAATTTTCTTTACCGATAATGGATTTAAAAAAGGTTTAATTTCAAGTTCTTTAATTTCTAATCTTCCCACAGGTTTAGATTCTCCGGTTCCGATCTTAGAAACAGTTTTATTGGTTGATAAAGCAAAACTTATCGGAAGTCCGGTTTCCTTTGTGACTGCTGAAGCAATTTCTTTTGTCCAAGTATAACAACCAAAGAATTTATCCATTCCGGAAAGGTCAAGATAGAATTCATCAATACTTGCCTTTTCCATGACCGGAACTTTTTCCTGAATAACTTCTGTGACCAAGTGGGATAAATTGGAATACAGTTCATAATCTCCTCGAATCACTTTTGCATCAGGACATAATCTGAGTGCCATTCTTATCGGCATTGCAGAACGGACCCCGAACTTTCTGGCTTCGTAGGAACATGAGGCTACCACTCCACGGTCTCCACCTCCTATGATTAAAGGGATTCCATCAAGTTTAGAGTTATTTAGCCTCTCACAGGATACAAAAAATGTATCCATATCCATATGTACAATTGCTCGGTTCACGTTACAAAATTAGATACAATTTGTTCCAAAATAACTATATTTGCTGGTACAAATTATACCAATGTCAATTTTTTCAGATAACATCAGGTTTTTAAGGGGTAAGAAAAATTTATCCCAACAAAGTTTTACAGATGATATTCTTATCATTAGCAGAGAACGATATGCTAAGTATGAAAGTGGCCGTTCTGAGCCTCCCTATGAGATTTTAATTAAGATCTCCAAATATTTTCATATTAGTATTGATCTCCTACTTACCGTAGATATTCGGAAATATCCTTTAGAACAAATGGTCAATTTACCGGACAACAGAATTATCTTACCTGTCGTAGTTGATCAATTGGGAAATAACAGTATTGAAATCATCCCTCAAAAAGCATCCATGGGATATTTATCTGGATACACTGATCCCGAATATATAGAAAGTCTTCAGCTCATTTCTTTACCATTCTTAACCAATGGAAAATACAGGGCATTTCCCGCTCAGGGAGATTCAATGCCTCCATTTAAAGACGGCTCTTATATTGTAGGGAAATATGTAGAAAGCATCAATGATTTAAAATCGAACAGAAGTTATGTTTTTGTTACATTAAATGATGGGATTACCTACAAACGGTTTAATGCTACAAACGGAAATTCTATAACGGTAAGTGCCGACAATTCATTCTATGAACCGTATGATATTCCGGTCGGAGAAATTGTAGAAATATGGCAGTATGCATCAGGAATCTTTCCTGAAGACTTTGAACACGATCAACTTGACAACTATAATCTAAGAGATATGTTTTTAGAGTTGAGAAAAGATATCAAAGAATTAGACCATAAATTTGCTGCGATTAAATAATCCTTTACAGAAAAAAGCCTCCTTTATGGGGAAGCTAAAAACACAAATGATGAAAAAAAAGTCTAAAATTAAGACAAATAAATATAATACTATTTTTAATAATATCTATGAATGAGCTCCGTTTATTTAATTCAGATGAATATTATCAATTTCCAAAGGAATTATTGGATTATATTGAACATTTTTTATCTGAAAACGAAGCTAATGAGTATGAAGAGAATTTTCTTCAAAAATTATTTTATGAAATACTATCATTTGTAATGATCCATATTTAAATTAATATAATATTTGAACATAATATTTCTATTTTACGACAAACCATTACTATTCCTTATCCAAAACCTTATTTATTTTCTAAGTTTTTTTAATTTGACTAAAAAAAAATACTACCTATGGCATAACTTGTGATATAGGATACACTCATCTTAAATCATACGATATGTCAATTAAAATTAAAGTAGCATTTTGTAAGGAATGCAGTGGTTATAATTCAGCAACACCTCTAGAAAAAAAACATTGTCAGCATCCTGAAATTATTGATCATTACTTCTATCATGGAGAACCTTATTTTACTTTAGATGATAACACCTTTAAAGATCACACACAATATGAGCGCATAGAGATAAAAATACTTACTATTTCTGAGCATATAAAAGTAGATCATCTACATTGCAGATGTATACAAAAAACCTCTGCATTAAAGACGTTTGAAATCCTTGAAAAGTATGAAATTGAAACGAATCTTTATTTTAAAGATCTTTATAAGTTTTATAATATTCATCCAATACATAATAACACTCTGAATGATTTAGAATTACTTCCTACCGCATCTTAGTAAATCTTAGTATAGAAAGTTCAATCTAGATTTAAAATTATTTACCATTTATTAAGTGAATTTTTCAAAACTATATGGTAAGAATTTGCTTATTCTTCAAAACATTTAAAGGTATTAAATGTTTTGAAGAAAAGTTTAAAATTAAACTACATTCCTTCAAATGACTTACTAACTTAATAAAGAATCTTACTGCTATTTATTTTTAGAAGTTTTTGTTTCTCCATCTTTTTAATAGTTCTTATGATTGTTTCTACTCTTACTCCTATTAAAGTAGCTAACTGTTGTCTGGTGTAGGGAACTATATATGTATATTTCTCTATAAACCCAAAGTAGGCTTTTAGATAGTCCAATAATCTTGTAAGTTTTAATAAGGGATCAGATATCGTAAGAAAAGTAGAAATAATATACCTAAAATGTAAACGATCAGCAGTATATCTATTTAACTTAAGCATGAGTTTGGGATTTTTGAGTAAAATTTCTAAAAAAGTCTTTTTCTCTATTTTAATAATTTCACACTTCGTGATAGCTACGGCATTTACAGCATATTTATTATCAGTATACAAATAGCTTTCTCCTATACAATGACCATCAAAAGGAAATCCATGAACAAATTCTTTTCCATTTTCCATAAAATTATTAATCTTCACTGTACCCGACTTGATTTGCAAATAATATTTTAAAGAAGTTCCTTCCTGAAAAATAAAATCATTAGAATTATAACCTTCCAATTTAGCTCCGTAAGAAAACAATAAATCTTCACATATGACCATTTCCAAAATTATTAAGTAAGTAAAATTAATGAAAATCTAAGCTATTAAACAACTTTATACATTCTATAAAACTATAGTTTATTTATATATTTTCTTTATTCTGATTTTAAAGTTTATTACTTCTTTAAGAACTAAAAAATAGAGTTCTGACTGTTTATTTAAATTATATTTTTTGATAACTATTTAATCAATCAATCTATTTTAATAAAATAATTCTATGTTAAAATATATATTAAAATTTTGGCTTTTAAAAAAAATTATATAGTTTTATGAAATTAAAACATCACATCATAAACCAAAAACAATTATTTAATGAAAAAAATCTATTTAAATAAAATTACATTATTCGCAATATTATCAAGTGTATTGAGTAATTACGCAGCCCAAGTAGGTGTTGGAACAAGTGCCCCTAATATAAATTCAGCATTAGAATTATCTTCCACTTCAAAAGGATTACTACTCCCTCGTATATCTTTAACAAGTACTTCATCAGCGTCACCCCTTTCTGCTCATGAAAAAGGAATGATAATATATAATATAGCTGTAGTAAATGATGTAGTAGATGGTATTTATTCTAATGATGGAACAAAATGGAACCGATTATACACCAATAAACCCAATATTGGTGATGTTTATTACAGCTTTGCGGCAGCAGATCATCAAGGATGGTATCTGTTAGATGGAAGGAATTTAACCGTATTAACAACAGGAGCTCAGACCAATGCAGCTAAAGTCGGTATAACCATCTCACTTCCTAACGCTACAGATCGTTACTTGAAAGAAAAGGGATCGTCTGCATTATTAAGTATAGGAGGTACACAAACCATTACCCTTTCACAACAGAATCTGCCAAACATTAATTATAGCGGTACAACTTCTAGTGATGGTGACCATAGTCATCAATATACCGACAGAGGTAACACAACATGGAATCATGGCAGTGGCTCAGTGCAGCTAGCAAATACAGCTCAGCTAACCAATCAAAATACCGGCTCGGCGGGCAATCACTCTCATACGGTACAGGTAACTTCTGGAGGATCAAACACAAGTATTGATACAGAGCCAAAGAATTTGGCCGCAAATGCTTTTATTTATTTAGGTTTTTAGGTTTAAAAAATATATTATGAAAAAGAAACTATTTTATATAATCCCAACCCTTATCACCATTAGTATTCAAGGACAAGTGGGTATAGGGACAAGCACTCCAAATTCCAATTCTATTTTAGAAGTTACATCTGCAAATAAAGGTATATTACTTATGAGAAACAGCCTTACCAATACTGGATCTCCTATACCGTTGTCAGCCCATGTAAAAGGAATTATCACTTATAATCTCGCCAATTCTAACAATGTTTCTGAAGGGATATATCAGAATAATGGAACCAGCTGGTCTGCTGTTTCCCATGATTATCCTTATGGTACAATTTCAAACAGTTTTGCAGCCGCAGATAACAAAGGATGGTACTTATTAGATGGAAGAGCTATTTCTTCACTTTCCACAAATGTACAGGCAAGAGCAGTAAGCCTCGGATTTACTGCTAATCTTCCAAATGCAAATGACAGATTACTTAAAACAAAAGACATATCAGAAACTTTAGGTTCTTTGACAGGAAATGCTACGATAGCTCTTGCACAGCCCAATCTTCCAAATGTTATCTTTACAGGTAGTACAACAACTGATGGTAATCATATACATACTTATACCGATAGAGGATCAGGAGCTTCTGTAAATAGTGGAAGTGGAGCCACAAATCCTGTAGCTGACGACACTTCAGGAACATACAATACAGTTGCTGCTGGAGCTCATACCCATACCTTATCGTTCAGCTCAGGGGGAACTTCCCAGCCCGTAAACATCACCCCTAGTTATCTGGTAACCAACACTTTTATTTATTTAGGAAATTAAAAAATGATGAAAAATTTTAAAATTATAATAGCCTCATTGATAATGACTTTTAATTATCATATTATAAGTGGACAAGTGGGAATAAATACTCCTGCTCCCAATCAAAATGCATTGCTGGAAATGTTTACCAGCAACAAAGGATTATTACCTCCACGGATATCTTTAGTCAACATAACCAGTGCTTCTCCACTTGCTCAACACGTTAAAGGAATAATTGTCTATAATATTGTAAATAATGCATTTGTAAATGAAGGACTTTATGTAAATAATGGATCTCAGTGGTTTCGCTTATCTACAGAGGATATCCCTTTTGGGCATGTAAAATATAGTGTTTTAACAAGTGACCATAGCGGTTGGTACTTATTGAATGGAAGAAGTATTTCTTCTTTACCAGCTCCTGCACAAACAAATGTTGCATCTCTCGGATTTGTAACTACGATTCCAGATGCTACGGATAGATATTTTAAAGCAAAAACCGGAGCTGAAGTCTTGGGAACCACAGGAGGGAACTCAACAGTTACATTAGTACAAGCAAATCTACCAACAATGACTTTTAATGGTACAGCTCTTTCGGCAGGTAGTCACGTTCACACATATACAGATAGAGGAAATACTTCAGTAAATGCAGGAGGTGCTGGCAATAATAATGCCGATGATACTTCCGGAACATATACCACAAGTACCGCAGGAAACCACACTCACACCTATACTGTAAACACTGGTGGATCAGCCACTCCCGTATCTATTGACCCCAAACACCTTAACCTTAATGTCTTTATTTATTTGGGACAGTAATCTATAGATTAAGGACTATTAAATTATTACCAATAGATGAAATTACAAAACATTTAACTTAAAAAAATATTTAAATTTTAGTAAAACAGACTGATAATAGAATAAAACAAGTCCTAACAACTGGATATACAGAAAAAACGAACTAGGACAAAAATGGGTTATGAAAATAAATTTTCACAACCCATTCATCCATAGTAATAAAATAACTTAGTTTATTTATCAGTTTTAATATAAACTTTAATCTATGCTCATTGACATCCCATGTCGACGTTTCTCTCTCGATTGCTTCAAGATATTTTTTCCTGATCTCCCGTAAGGAATTTCCGATCGACTTACTTAAATATTCGCTATTTGTCAATCTATTTCTAGTAATGAGCTCTATGGCAATTTCTTGATGGTCTTTAAAGAGATCATGGCTAGTCCAGATGCACAAACCTTCCATTACAGCACGTTTAGTATTTATACTTTCATTGTTGATCCAAGATTAAATTTTCGGCATTGCATTTTATACTCCTTTTGTCTATAATATGAATTGAAGGCTTTTGCAAGCATTTCCTACATCCACTAGCTTTCATCTTTTGGAACAATATCTTCCATAATATGTAACGCTTTTAAATTTTTATAGAAAATTTCGCCTAACACATAAACGCCTAAAATCCTTATCTAATAAACCTGAGCAGTTTCTATGAATCTTTTCGCCGTATGTAAATAATCAAGGACTTCATCTTTAAGCATAAGGTTTCCGGCTTCAATGATATGGTTAAAGCCGTGCTCTATTTTCGTAATATTTTCAAGAAGCTTTTCCATAATAACATATCATTTTTTTTATATCATTTATAAAAGTTCGATCACCAATTTATTTAGCAGTTAATTAAGGTGAGCCCTATTTACCAGAATAGTATCACCTACTCTACTACTCATAGTAAATTGAACTAATATAAGTTGAGTAAACATATTTTTCTGGAGATTCTTATCTGTTAATTTCAATGTAGTTTGACATTCGTGATGGATTAAGATACAGGTTAGAATAGAATCCTTTTATATTGTCCAAAAAGCTTCTATATACGAACACTTTTATAAAAGATGCAAATAAACTCACTACATTAAATATTTTATGAAATAAACAATCTATTTAAAATAATTATTTGTAAGTCTGTTCAGCATCCCTTTGAAAATCAATCCATGAAACGGTAATACAGAATACCAATACAATCTTCCCCATAACCCTCTGGGTCGGAAGACGGCTTTCTGCCAAAGCTTTCCTTTGTATAATTTGAACATAAGCCAAGCTTCTCCAGGTAATTTCATTTCAGCAAAAAGGATTAATTTACCTTCTTCTCTATTGGCATAAATGACACGCCAGAAATCCAAAGCGTCGCCTTCGTGAAGTTGTAACGGGTGTGTTCTTCCTCTTCTAAGACCTGGACCGCCAACCAAAACATCCATATAGCCTCTTATTTTCCAAAGACCTTGTCCATACCAACCATTGTTGCCGCCCACTCCAAAAACCCGGTCAAGACATTTTTCCCTGTCATCATATTTTGCACTCCTAACATCCTTGAAACATCCGAAATGAGGCACTTCGATATATTCTTTGAGTGAGGAATCATTTCTGCTGCTGATAAAGCTGTCTTTCCAACTAGAACGTATTTCGTTGGCCTGAATTTTAGCCATCGTTCTCTCCAAAGCCTCGCTATATGAAAAAGGGTTAACTCCAGTTATTTTTTTAATCTGAGATAAACTTTCGTCCTTACAAACAACTTCAATTTTCATACTTCCTACCAATGAACTTGCCAAATTATAAGATGTTGAAGTGATAAAATACAGCCAGTAAGATGATAATTTTGGTGTCATTACCGGTAAAATAAAAATACTTCGTTTTAAACCGCGCACATTGGCGTAGCCCATCAATATTTCTTTGTAAGTAAGAACATTATCACAACCAATATCAAAACTTTTATGGTACGTTTCCTTCTTGAACAGAGTGAAAATGAGAAAATCCAAAACATTCGCAATTCCTATCGGTTGGCATTTCGTATTAAGCCATCTAGGAGTAACCATCACAGGCAACTTTTCAACAAGATCACGGATTATCTCAAAAGAGGCACTCCCCGAACCGATAATAATTCCAGCCCGCAAAACAGTAACAGGAATTTCACATTCAATCAATAACTTTTCCACATTAAATCTTGAATTGAGATGTTTTGATAATTCTTTTTGGTTCACCAATCCTGATAAATATATAATATGCTCACACTGGGTTTTCTCAATAGCAGAAATAAAATTCTGAGCGCAAGTCTTTTCAGATTCTTCATAATCATTACTTGTACTCATAGAATGCATCAGATAATATGCACCGGAAATATCATGCGGAATATTCTTCAATGTTTCCTCTTTCAGAAAATCAACCTCAATTACTTCTATAAAATCATCTTTGATTCCTTCTGGTTTTGAAAAACGACTAACATCACGACTGCAGCAAATAACTTTATAGCCATGCTCCGCAATTACACTGATCATTCTTTTGCCGATGTAACCAGTTGCTCCTGTGAGTAATATTTTTTTCATATAAAATATTATTTTTAATAATTTACATAAACATTTTGTGATACCAATAGAAAAATTAAAGCTTATCTAAAAGATGACCGAAATAATCTTTCTTTGTAGTAAGATAAGATTCATTGATTGGATTAGATTCAATTTCCAAAGGAATTCTTTGATTAAGTAAAATCCCGCTATTATTAAATACCTTTAATTTTTCAGGATTATTGGTAAGTAAATTAACTTTAAAGACATTAAGAATTTTCAATATCTGGATTCCTACATCAAAATTTCTCCCATCTGCCGGCAGACCTAGTCTCAAATTGGCCTCTACCGTATCAAAACCTTGCTCCTGAAGAGCATACGCTTTTAGTTTGTTAATAATCCCAATATTTCTTCCTTCCTGTCTTAAATAAATTAAAATACCTCCGTTTTCTGATACAAATTTCATTGTAGCATCCAGTTGTTGTCCACATTCACACTTCCTTGAATGAAAAACTTCTCCAGTTATACACTCCGAATGGAAGCGTACATTAACAATAGTATTAAGATCTGTTTTTTCAGCGACCCATACCAAATGAGGACTCCAGTCATTTTCATTTTCAGAAAATGCATAAACGGTAAACATTCCAAAATCTGTGGGTATATTAGATTGAGCCTGTATTTTCAACATTAGTTATATTTTGAACCATTAATATAGTACAAATTTATACATTATTAATTTAAATAGTAAAATAAATTACTAAATTTGTTTTAAATAAAATTTAAAATGGAAAAGGAAAATCAGATTACAGAAGACAGACTATTTGAATTGTATGGTGATTATATTCTGAATCATGCAGAAAGGCCTAAAAACATGTATCGTTTTGCAAAAGATAATGATTTCGAAGAAAAAGACTTTTATGATTATTTTTCAAGTTTTGAGCAGATTGAAAAACAGATGCTCACTAATCTTTTTACCAAATCGGTAGAATTGGCTTCACAAGTGAATGATTCAGAAGCAGTCACTTCAAAAGAAAAACTATTGAATGTTTATTTTATCTTCTTTGAAAATTTAACAATGAACAGATCATTGGTTCTTATGATATTGGGAAATGATAAATTACATGCTGCAAAAATTTCGAATCATCTTAAAGAAACACACCGTAATTATATTAAAACATTAGACTTTAATGACTGGGAAATATTGAAAAAAGCCAAAAATGATATAAAAAACCTACACGAAAAAGCTAGAGAAGAAGCATTATGGTTGCACCTGGTTTCAGTCATTGAGTTTTGGAAAAAAGACACTTCACCTTCCTTTGAAAAAACAGATCTATTCATTGAGAAAACAATTGATACCGGATTTGAGTTAATGGATAATGAACCATTGCGAAAGGTACTTGATCTTGGGAAATTTTTATTCAAAGAAACATTCAAAAAAAGTTAAATGAAAACACTCAATAAAATACCAACAGGAAAGTTAGAAAGAACAAGCAGTTTGTTGAAAGCCGGAGCAAAAGTTGGGGTCAATTACATCAAATACTACGGTAATAAAATAACAAAAGATAAAAACGAAGAGGAAGCCCTTAAAACCCTCAATGAAGAAAATGCAACAGACATCTACGATTCTCTTAAAGAGCTCAAAGGTTCTGCCTTAAAAGTAGCACAGATGTTGAGTATGGAGAAAAATATTCTGCCTCAGGCTTATGTAGACAAATTTTCTTTGTCTCAATTTTCAGTACCTCCGCTTTCCGGAGCTTTGGTAAAGAAAACTTTTAGAAAATATTTTGGGAAAAACCCAGAAGACATATTTGATGAATTTACTACAGAATCTGTGAATGCAGCAAGTATTGGGCAGGTACACAAAGCTAAAAAAGGAGATAAAAACTTTGCTGTAAAAATTCAATATCCCGGAGTAAGAGAAAGTATTTCCAGTGATTTGAAAATGGTAAAACCTATCGCCATGAAAATGTTCAACATCAAAAAAGAAGGTTCAGAATCTTATTTTCAAGAAGTTGAAAGCAAACTGTTTGAGGAAACAGATTATAATTTGGAACTGAAAAGAAGTCTGTATATTGTTGAAAAATGCAGTCACCTGCCAAACACTCAATTTCCTCAATACTATCCTGAATTTTCTTGTGAAAAGATTATCACAATGGACTGGCTGAACGGAAAACATTTCTCAGAATTCATCAAGCAAAAAAAATCTCAGGAAGAGTTAAATACAATCGGACAAACGCTTTGGGACTTTTATATGTACCAAATGCATATCTTAAAACAAGTTCATGCAGATCCGCATCCTGGAAATTTTTTAGTATCCGAGAATCTAAACTTACTTGTCATAGATTTTGGATGTATTAAAGAAATTCCGCAAGAATTTTATATTCCTTATTTCGAATTGGCCAAAAAAGAAAATTTAAACAATCCTGAAATTTTTAAAGAAAAATTATACCAGCTTGAGATCTTACGTGATGATGATTCTCAGCAGGAACAGGAATTTTTTACCCAACTTTTCTACGAATTGCTTGAATTATTTACAAGACCTTTTAACAGTGAAAAATTTGACTTTTCTGATGAAAAATTCTTTCAGGAAATTGCAGATCTTGGGCAACGTTATGCAAAACTCAGCGATATAAAAGGAATGAATACCAATAGAGGCTCTAAACATTTTATTTATCTAAACAGAACTTTTTTTGGTTTGTATCATATGATGCACGATTTAAGAGCAAAAGATATTGTGATTAATAATTATAAAAAATTTATCGCCTAAATGCCTGCCAATTTACCTTCAAAAATTTGTGAAGTCTGTGGATTATCTTTTAACTGGCGAAAAAAGTGGAAGAAAAATTGGGATGATGTAAAATACTGCAGTGAAAAATGCCGAAAAAATAAAAAATCAATATCATCAGCTCCACAAAAGAGTTAATTAAAATCCTGAATTATGCCTACAATAAAATCATGTGTTGCACAATTGATATTTCCTCATCAGCTTTTTAAAGACACTGATTATCTGGATAAAGATCAGCCCATTTTTTTGGTGGAGGAATTTCTATTATTCAGGCAATATGCTTTTCATAAACAAAAAATTGCTCTTCATAGAGCCAGCATGAAATTTTATGAAGATTATTTGATTAAATCCGGATTCAGAGTTCATTACATAGAAAGTACATCAGAATTATCTGATGTTCAGAATCTCATTATCAATTTAGAAAAAGAGAAATACCAAAAAATCATCATCACTGATGTTTGCGACAACTGGCTGGAGAAAAGAATCAGACAAACAAAATTGGAATTGGATATTCTTGATACTCCATTATTCATTAATACAAGAGATGATCTAAAAGATTATTTTGAAGGTAAAGAATTTTATCATCAGACCGATTTTTATAAACAGCAAAGAATATCCCGGAATATTTTAATGATTGCAGGGAAACCTATGGGCGGAAAATGGACTTTCGATACAGAGAACAGAAAGAAATATCCTAAACATAAAAAAGCCCCAGCCCTACATTTCCCGGAAAATAGCAAATATTATGAAGAAGCAAAAAAATATACGAAAAAACATTACAGTGAAAATTATGGCAATCTAACTTCTTATCAACTTTATCCTGTTACTTTTGACGAAGCTGAAAACTGGTTGAATCAATTTCTGGAACAACGTTTTTCAGAATTCGGGATTTATGAAGACAGTATTGTGGAGCATGAGCATTTTCTTCATCACAGTGTACTTTCTCCTTTGCTTAACATCGGCCTCTTGACTGCTGTACATGTATTAGAAAAATCTATAAGTTATGCGAGGGAGCATAGTATTCCAATCAATTCTCTTGAGGGCTTTGTGAGACAGATTTTAGGCTGGAGAGAATTTGTGCGGGGTGTTTATCTCTATCAGGGAAGTTTCCAGAGAAATAAAAATTACTGGAAGCATGCCCTCCCTCTTCCTACATCGTTTTACACCGCCGAAACAAATATTAAACCTATTGACAGTAGTATTTTGAAGGTCTTGCAAACGGGATATGCTCACCATATCGAAAGGCTAATGATTTTCGCCAATTTTATGAATCTCTGCAAATTCAATCCTCATGAGGTTTATCAATGGTTTATGGAATTATTTATTGATTCATACGATTGGGTGATGGTTCCGAATGTATATGGGATGAGTAGTTTTTCTGATGGTGGGAAAATGAGTACTAAACCTTATATCAGCGGAAGTAACTACATCAAAAAAATGAGTGATTATTCTGATGGAAAATGGACCGAACAATGGGACGCCCTTTTTTGGAATTTCATCAATGATAACCGTACATTTTTCAAAACCAATCCAAGGCTTGGAATGATGTTGAGAACACTCGACAAGATGCCTGAAGAAAAGAAGTCAGCTCATTTTAAAGAAGCAATACAACTCATGAAAAATTTATAAGAATGCTGAAGCAATTTACTACAGAACAAACAGACCGTATCATTGAAATGGCATGGGAAGACCGAACCCCTTTTGAAGCCATAGAATTTCAATTTGGCATCAGCGAATCGGAAGTCATTGAAGTGATGCGTTCAGAGCTAAAATCTTCAAGTTTTAAGCTTTGGAGAAAAAGAGTCAACTCAGGAATCAGTCATAAACATGCAAAGAAAAGAAGCCTGGAAATGGACAGATTTAAATGCAGCAGACAACGAACAATAAGCCATAATAAAATTTCAAAACGATAAAATTTGATGTAGAATACATTAAACTATTTGTAAAACTAAATATAAACAAATGAAAAACATAGTGATCATTGGCTGCGGTCAGGGAATTGGATTTGCCACTGCAAAGTTATTATCAGAAAGCAATCACGTTATCGGGATTTCAAGAAGTTCTAATCCTGAAGTTGAAAATCTTAGTATTGAATTTCATCAAATGGATATTGTTAATGGAAATCTTGAGGACATTAATTTCCCGGATATTGTTGACGGCTTAGTGTATGCACCAGGAAGTATCAATCTGAAACCTTTTAATCGACTTACCTCTGATGACTTTAAAAATGATTTTGAAATTAATGTTCTTGGCGCCGTTATATGTATCCAAAAATTGCTTCCGAATTTGAAAAAATCCGAAGATGCCTCTATTGTACTATTCAGTTCTGTAGCTGCTAAATTAGGAATGCCTTTTCACTCTTCTATTGCATCTAGTAAGAGCGCTGTAGAAGGTTTAACAAAAAGTCTTGCCGCGGAATTTTCTAATCAAAAGATAAGAGTGAATGCAATTGCTCCATCATTAACAGATACCTCTCTTGCCTCACAACTGCTTTCCACTCCTGAAAAACGGGAAGCTTCTGCCAAAAGACATCCATTACAGAGAATCGGAAATGCAGAAGAAATAGCAAAAATGGCAGAATTTTTATTATCCTCCAAAGCATCTTGGATCACAGGACAAATCATAGGAATTGACGGAGGCATGGGAAATATTAAACTTTGATGAACTGAAAAAAACAAATATCTTTACCTTAAATTTAAACTATGCAAACTGATTTTTTTATCAATCTTCTGCTTGAAGTAAAAGATTTTGAAAATTCTGACGCCTACAAACCCAATTGTAATGTGGAAGATTTCCGTGTTTGGATGAATGATAAAAAATATGCAGAAGAGAGCCCGACCAAGCTTTTTAAAAATGAAAATCATCAAGTATCATTTACAGAAAACGAAATCTGCAAACAAATATTGTTATTAGGAAGATACTCTAAGCTTCTGATAAGAAAAGGCTTAAGTGATTTTCCGGATTTAGCCAATGAAGAATTTACTTATTTATACCGACTTAAAGATGAGCCTGATCTTACAAAAATTCAGCTGATAGAAAGAAATGGTCACGAAAAACAAACAGGAACCCAGATTATTAAAAGGTTACTCGAAGCCGGGCTTTTAGAAGAAAAAAATGACGTAGAAGACAAAAGAAGTAAACGACTTAATCTTACAGAAAAAGGGGAGAAAACATTTCATGAATCAGTAGCCAATGTCAATAAGACTTCTAAGATCTTATCCGGAAAATTAAACGAAAAAGAAAAGAATGAACTTCTGAGAATACTTAAAAAACTCAATGAATTTCACGCTCACCTATACTCCGAATATAAAAATTCTGATATTCCTAAAATTTTGGAATTTATTAATTAATGGCAAAACGCTCTTATCTACATCTATAAGTTAAAATAATTATTTTAATATGTGAAAGGATTAAAGAAAAATTTATGATTCTGCTCTTAAGTTGAAGAATGAAGAGCAGGAAATATAATATATTAGAAAAAACAACCATCACTTTCTCCAAGAATATCCAATGAAATATCGATTACTAAAAAAATTATAAATTTATTTTCAATTGAAATAATAATTTGATGACCCAAATACACTAAAATGGTTACTACCAAAATTAATCACCTAAAAATGAACTGATGATGAATTAGTATTAGAATAGACTTTATTCATTACGAGGCTGTTTAAATATAACGAAATAACTTATTAACCTCCATTCAGTGTCAATTTACTTTTGAGTGAAAAGAATCATATTATAACCATGACCTAAGAATTACGAATTTTTTTTCACCACCTCTATCATATCATCAATATCAAATGGTTTTCTTATATAGTCATCTGCTTTGCAATCACTTGCTTCCTTAGGTAAGGTATGAGAAGTGGAAGTCAGAACAGCAGATATATCTTCTGTTTCTGGCTCAGATTTCAAATCTTCAATAACCTCTGAGCCTTTCTTATTTCCTTTGATATGATCATCTACAATCACTATATCAGGCTCAATCTCTTCAATTTTTTCGATAGACTCTGTTGTTAATGATGGGATTACATCAAAACCTTCCTCCGTCAAAACCTGATCCATTATATCCAGGATATCTTCATTATCCTGAACAAGAACAACTTTTTTCTTCATAACCAACTCGTATTTCATATAAATATACAAAAAAGAAAAATGCAACCCGTAAAAGGTAAAAGTTTATTTACTTTCTAATCAAATAAGAAAACCAGATACCATTTACTATATGAAAATTACATACTTACGAACAAGTATCTAATGATATTAACAATAAAGTCTCAATTAAAAATAAATTAAGTCGATTTCTATACAATTTTTTTTTAAGATTCACTTTTTTTATATAATTTAGTCTCGATTCTCATTTAATCGTGAGTTTTCAGGTTTTATCCCCACCTACGGTTGGGGGTTTTATTTTACCCCCAAAAGATATGTTAGCTTTTCTCAACTGCTATAAAAATATATTTATTGATTTTCCATTTCAAATAATAAATCACTATCAACACATTAAAAAAAATCTCTATAAAAGAGTGTCTAGTCCTTTACATAGCTTCTCTTAAAAAAATAGAAACCTCCCAAGGGCGCTGGGAGGTTGAAATTATAAAAACACAATAATAAAAAAAAGCACCTCTCTAGAAGAGGTACGTAAATATAAAAAAAAATCACAAATATTTTAAGTAGTAAAAAATAGGATATCTAACTTTATTATATTATTCTCAGGCAGAGAATATTTGAAACTAAAATCCCCTACTGGAGCCGAGTAACTTTTAATATCAAAAAAACTCATTTTAATATGAGAATTTACATAATTATAGGAAAAACACCTTTCTATTCAACAGAAAATGAAAGTTTAAACCATCTCAATAATTTACAATTAACAAGCGAGGATAATTTTGACAAAAACATTATGTTGAATAAGTTACAAAGGTTAATCTTTTGATTTTCAACGACAAACCCAATCTATATCACTCAGTACAAAACTAATCAACATAGAATTTTCATTTATTGCATTAAAATCTGCTTTATACTGAATTACATATCCATTTTCCCAGTCTAAAGTAATGAGGATTCCTTCTTCATGTGATTTGTTGAAGATGATTTCTCCAGAGGTAGATTTATACTGACCCTGCAGTCAGATTTCCAGAATATTGATAAATACGTTTTTATAATTTACGACACAAGTGCTTAGCAAGTATATAATTTATTTTATCAGCAGGATATTTAAATCTTATTCTCAACTTTTGCAGTACTTCTATGATAGTATACGCAAAAAAGACACTATCTTGTTAGTACTTGCATTCATGGTAGTATAATAAAAAAGCTGCCCCTTTGGGCAGCTAATATCATCATCCAAAAACAATTAATCTGTAACAACCATTCGTTTTGAGTCAATCAATTTACCATCTACTAATATAGAATACATATATAGACCCGCTAACAACTGATCAGAAGTTATCATGACAGAAGATGCACCAGACTGCTTAATTGGTACAGCTTTAATCTGTTTACCTGACAAATCGTAGATAATAATAGTAGCACTTCTAAATTGTCCTACTATATTATATTTAATCTCAGTTTCACGAGAAAAAGGATTAGGTACATTTTGTTCCATGGACGAAACTAACCCGATAGATTGATTATTTGTCAGTTTTGATTCTAATTTTTTCTGAAGATCATTTATTTGCTGTTGTAAATTTTCAATCATTTTTTGCTGCTCCTGCATCCCTTTTACCAAGGGTACAACAAACTCACTGTAAGCGATGCTATAATTGTCATTTTCATTTTCAGGGGTATGAATCCCATTAAAGTTATAATTAGCTTTTTTAGCAGCTTCTGCTACTTCCTGTGCAATAAAGCCACTATGGCGGATAATATTAGCACTAGTGAAATTCTGATTCATAGATATTGCACGTGCTTCTTCGGACAGATTTTTGGACCAAAACTCTGTTATTTTCTTTGTATCTAAATTATATACTACAGGTCTTAATTGATTGATAAATGATAATCCTTTTACATCTTCTTCTTTTACATTATTCTTAAAGCGCCCGTCAGAAAATGTATAGGCAACAGGTCCTTCCACAACAGTTACTGTAGCATTCCCAATTCTTACCTTATTACTCGTATTTACTACGGCTCCGGCACCGATAGCTGTAGCATTGGTCAAAGCATTGGATGCTACATCTGCCCCACTGCCTAGCCCCGTGTTAAAAGTGCCTGTAGCATTGGTATAAAGTGCAGCGAAACCATTCGCTGAATTATCAGTACCCGTAGTGTTTAAGTACAATGATCTAAATCCTATTGCTGTATTGTTTACAGACGTAGTCCCTAATAATGCTTGATAGCCAAAGGCAGCATTATAATTTCCAGAGACGTTACGATTCAGTGAATAAGCACCTGCTGCTGTATTATAACTTCCTGAAGTATTGGCATTCATCGAAAGATAGCCATTCGCAACATTGGCCACTCCTGAAACACTTGGTAATGCACTTACACCAAAAGCTGCATTAAGTGAGCCTCCGATTGGGATACTATTGATTGAATAAGAAACGTTCTGAGCATGTAACAAATTGGAAAATGTAAGTGATAAAACAATGCCTGCAACAAGTTGCAATTTTTTGGTCTTCTCCAAGATTTTTGGAAGTGTGTTTGATGTTTTCATAAAAATTTGTTATTAGTGATTTTGCGTACTCTTTAGGATTTTCTGCATACTCCTTATCTATCAAAGTTAAGTAATTAAATTATAAATCACCAAATATTGAAAAAAAACAAAAACAGACAAATTACTTATAATCAGCCATAAAAAAACTCAGCCTAATTAGAAAGACCGTAAAACATAGTACCCACAAACATCTTCGTTCCGAATAAATAAATCTAAAAACAGTACTATTACACTCCAAAAAAAGGATGGATGATTTGGGAACAGATACAATAGTAAACCTATTGTTATAATTCCTATAAAAATTAGTGCTTATTCTTTAATAAAAGTAATTGAATAATATTCAATTTACAGAGAAGTTAACCAATCATGTTAATACCCTTCTGTTGCCAAAAAAGCCGCACGTATAAAAAAATGAGCGTAATGGCAAAACGTGAAAAAGAACATCTAGATAAAACACTGAATACGTTTGAAGATATTAACAAAAAATTGCATATTGCAAAAAAAAAAATAATACGAGTATTATGCCTAGAAAAGTAGTGCAAGGTCCTATCAGGGACAAAGAAAAAACTAAACAAAAATTACTTGCAGCAGTTGGTAAAATTTTAAAAGTAAAAGGTTACTCAGGTCTAAAAGTAACTAAGATTGCAGACGTTGCAGGTTTCGATAAAAAACTTATTTATGAATATTTTGGAAGTACTGATAAATTAATTGATGAATATATCAAATCTCAGGATTATTGGACGAAGTTTAATAAGACGGAGGAGGTAGATCTTTCCGACGGTGGTAAAGAGCTTTCTAAAACTGCAGTACTTAACCAGTTTGAAAACCTGAAAAATAATAAAGAACTTCAAAAGATTATTCTTTGGGAACTTTCAGAAAGTAAACCTATTCTTAGAAAATTAGTAGAACAGCGTGAAGAAGTAGGAGGTGTGTTGTTTCAACATATTACCGATCCTCATTTTGGTGAGAATGCTACTAGATACCGAGCAATTATGGCTTTAATTATTTCTGGAGCTTACTACTTAAATCTTTATACAGGGTACAATGCCAACAAGTTTTGCGGTATTGATATGAAAGCTGATGAAGGAAGAGCAGAGATCGAAAAAGCAATTGTTGAATTGATCGACTTTGCATACGTAGAAAAAAATAATGTATAAAAGTTTTCCATCTAAAAAATACAATTCAAAACGATAAAAACAGGTATAAAGTATTATAAAATGAAAATCCCCGACAACAGCCGAGGATAAAAACTATTAAGCGAAAACTCATTATTACGATGAGAATCGATATAAATATAGTAAAAAAAAGAATTATATAACGAAAAATATCTAAATTGATTAAAAATATTAACATAGAAATACAAAATGAAAATTGACTATTCAATGTATTGAGCGCAACTCAATTATAACAAACGATTAGTTTTAACAAATGATTGCTCATAAAATTACTTTAATTTTTTTTATTTTTCAAACATAAAAGAAGTTTCCCCTTGATCATTCATTACTATAAATGCATCGAACTTTTTCCCCATTTTACTTTTCATTCCTTTGATCAAAGAAGTCTTTTTATGATCAATGAGATCCTTAATATCCTTTACCTTCAACTGCTTACCACAAATCATTCTAAACTGCCACCAACCACAACTTTCATTGGCACATCTAACAACTTTTTCTCTTAGTAAAAGAGAATGCTTTTTACATCGGGGGCAAAGAAGTTCAGGATTCTGTTCATGGGCAATAGAACAAGCCAAAAGTTCTCTTGTTATAACCGATACGTACTCTTCTATACCCTTCTGAAAAGTAGCAACATCCGATTCTCCATTTTCAATATGTTGTAAGGCAAGTTCCCACTGAGCCGTCATCGAAGCATCGGCAATTTTCTTGTCTTTAATCAAGTCATAAACCTTAAGTCCTTTTTCAGTAGGAACCAATGATTTATTTTTACGGATCATATAATCACGTTTAAATAAGGTTTCAATAATAGCTGCCCTGGTTGCTGGAGTACCGATACCTAGAGCCTGAAGGACTTTCCGCTCCTCCTCTATTTGTATTCCTTTTCCACAATTTTCCATTGCCGATAACAACCCTGCTTCTGTAAATAAAACAGGAGGTCTGGTCTTTTTTTCCAATACTCCTGCAACTTTTATTTTAAGTTCGTCTCCAGTAATAAGGCTAGGAAGTTCCTGTATTGGATCCTCATTCTCCTCACCAAAACCTCCCTGAATATTACGCCAACCTGCTTCTCTTATTATCACACCATTACAAGAAAACTCATAATGATTGACTTCTGTCAAAATATGGATAATCTCTTTCTGACATGGAGGCGATACTGCTTCTAACAGACGCAGAGCAATCACATCATATACAGTTGATTCTTTCACCGAAAGTGCAGAAGGTATTTTATCGGTAATCAACAGCCCGTGATGATCCGTTACTTTAAGAGGATTCACAACATGCTTTGCCAATTGCCCTAACACAATCTTTGCAACAGCTTGCACTAAAGATTCTTTCTCACGCATGAATCTGATCAAATGAGGAATTTCAGGCCATACATCTTCAGGAATATAACAGCTTCCTGTACGCGGATAGGTAATAAACCTTTTTTCATAAAGGCTTTGTGCAATATTCAATGTTTCTTCAGCTGAAAAATTAAACTTTTTATTGCATTCCTTTTGCAGACCCGTCAGGTCAAATAACAAGGGGGACTGTTCTGATATACTTTTGGTTTCGGCGCTGATAACAGTGGCTATCCCCTTTCTTTGAATGGATTTCAGTACATCATCAGCCGACTTTTTATCCTTCCATTGCTGCTGAGAAACACAGGTAAAATCAATATACTCTTTTCTATGCTCTATTTGAATTTGCCAGTATGGTTGAATGGCAAAATTCCTATTCTCAAGATATCTTTTACAGATCAAAGCCAATGTTGGAGTCTGCACTCTCCCCAAAGAATAAATACCTGAACCGGCAGCGATACTTAATGCCTGAGAAGCATTGATTCCCACCAGCCAATCCGCACGGCTTCGTCCTAAACCTGCCTGATAAAGAGAGTCAAAATCACGTCCAGGTCTTACGTTCTCAAATCCTTTACGAATCGCTTTTTCTGTCAAAGAACTGATCCATAATCTTTCAAAAGGTTTATTCCCATTCAGATAGTCATAGATATACCTAAAGATCAGTTCTCCTTCTCTCCCGGCATCAGTTGCCACAATGATACTTTCACACTGCTTCATTAACCTATCAATAATTTTCAACTGTTTTACTGCTCCTTGATCCACAACATACAATTGAGATTTCCTGATTTTTTTTACTGTTAATATGAAAGGATCAGGCAGGATGGGAAGTCTTTCTCTGGTAAACCCACTCATCCCATACTCTTCAGTCATAGCCAAACTAATCAAATGCCCAAACGCCCACGTCACACTATACCCGTTCCCGTAAAAATATCCCTCTTTCTTTTCATGAGCTCCTAATAATGCAGCGATTTCTCTACCGACACTAGGTTTTTCCGCAATAACTAATTTCATCGTATTTTCTTTTGGGTTGATCTGGCTTTCACCGGTTTTTGAGTTTCAGCCTTTTGTGGAGCATCAGGATCTTTCTGTCCGGACTTCAAAGACTGTTTCGTATTATTTGTTGCTTCATTTGTTTTACCTTCCGAATTTACCGCAACCTGCGTTTTATGTTCTTCAGAAGGCTTAGGATTGGCCTTTAATGTTGCAGGGTTATTAAAAGAAAACTCAGTTTTTCCGGTATCTTTGTTAAAAGTTATATATCCTTTATACTCCTGATCTTTTTTATCAATAAGCCCATCAACATACACGGTCTCACCTGCTTTAAACTTATCATACTGCTTATCATCAAGCTCCTTCCCTCTAAATACCTTAGGAACTTTTTCATTTTGAGTCTGTTGTACTTTGTGCTGAAGATTATTATCAAATAAAAATTCCACATATCTTTTATCCGCATTAAACTGTACCTCCGCATTAAAAGGTTTCCCTTTCGTAGAGATCATTCCTTCAAGATACAGAGACTTCCCTTCCATAAGATTCTGCTGCTGCTCATCCGTCAGTTTAATCCCTTTGATCTCCTGAGGAATTTTGATTTTCTCTGCTTTAAGAGCAATTAGCTCATTGGTTAATCGGTCAATACTGATAATAGAAGGAATTTTTTCGCCACTTTTAAGATTCTCAAGTTCTACAATCCTCCCCATATTTCCTGTTTTCAGCAGATTACCTTTATCTTCCTGCGTAAATTCATGACCAAAAAAGGGATACTGCAGACTAGGCTCTTTGCGAATACCATGAATGGCAACCACTACTTGTCCTTCATCATTCTGCTGCAGAGAAAGTCGGGCATCCATTCGTGTAATAGCACTCCCCAGATTAAGGCTTATCGAAACCAGATCATTGGTTTTATAGCCTTTGAGTAGAGGTTCCAATATTTTCAGTTTCTCCAGTTTTTCCTGATTCAATCCAAGATTACTCATGGTTTTCCAATCGATATCTTCTGCTTTGTAGCGGTATTCACTGGCCTCCGGTATGTTGGGTCTATTTTCCATTTTATTCTGTTTTTGTTGTTCGTTAATTTCTTGTTCTGTGTTAATCTCATACTTTGCTAAGACTCCCTTACTTTCTTCAGAGGAATCTAAAGTTGCTTTCTGTAGTTCATCAGCTGCCTCAATGGCGATAGGAGCAGGAACTTTAAAGAATGAAAATTGGGTGGGATTTTTAAGCTGGCTTAGAAAATTGGAAAAAAAATTGGAGAAAAAATCTCCGGTTTTATCAATTTTCATAAACTGATTCTGATGGTTCTTATCTGGCGAGACAGTTTCCAGTTCTCCATTTTGCCCTATCCCTTTAACCGCTTCAATTTTCATTTTCTTCTTATTGAAAACCAATACAATATCAGAAAGCTGATCAGCAATTTCAGGTGCAGATGATTCTGGTTCATTCATAACAGATGATTTTATAATTTGATCCTAAGCTAATACCCAGAAAACCTTATCTCATCGACTCGTCTTTGCCTGGCACGATTAGTCTATTTTTGTCTATACTTTTTCCACCGATCTGGAAAACCCCTGTCTGATAAACTGATGAACATCAGATAATTTGTAATATAATTTACCACTAATCGTGTAATATGGAAGTTTACCTGAAGAGCGATAACGCTGAAGAGAACGACTGCTAATTTTCAATAGTTGCAGTACATCCTGATTATCTAAGAGTTCTTCACCATCAATCGTTTGATGCGGATCTTTAAATCCCTTGATATCCTCTCCAAGAATATCAAAACGTTTCATAATACGTTCCATCCATCCTAGAAACTCCACTCTGTCTATGTTCATAATAAGTTATTTTTAGGAGTAACCTTTACAAGAACAATCTGTTGATCCTCATCTTTTAATTTCATAATCCAACATCTGGCAGCAGCCCGCCAGCTTTTCATTTTCCCCGCATGATGATCCAATTTCCAGTCCTGAGATTGATAGTGAGTATAAAATGCTTCAGCCTCCTCCACCTTCAAATCCCTTTCTAAAAAATAGAGTGTAACCTCTGAAACTTGAGGAATCAAAAAGATATTCTCTTTGTAAACTTTAGTTTCAACAATCTCTTGCCTCGAATCGAAATGATCAGGATCTACCATGGTAACAGAACTACCTTTACAGGAATTATAGCTTGGTTCGTACATGATATACCCGTATTGATTCAACTCTTTGATGCATTTATGATACGTTGCAATAGAGCTAATTTTACTCTCCTTCATTATTTTTTTCCTTGAAATAGAAATAGGATTATCAAATCTATTCCAGGTCCAGAATTGAAACAGAGAAACATACATGCTGATATGCGCCGGATGTATCCGATCATCTTCAATAATTCTTTCAAAAAAAAGAATGATATTTTTATCTTCCATCTTTTCCATGAGTATTGATTACCGGTGAACGTTTGAAATCCGTCATTAATTTCTGGATGTCTTTATAATTATAATACAGCATCCCTCCTACTTTACTGTAGGATAAAGTTCCGTTGATCCTCATATTCTGTAAAGTTCCGGAAGAGACATGAAGCAGTTCTTTGACCTCGGAGGTCCGAAGCCATAATTTTTGTTCTGATGTGTTACCCTGAAGTAGCTTTTCCATGCTTTCCAGCAATTCAGTTTTAAACTCCTGAAGGTCTTCTTTTGTGATAATAGATATTGCCATAATTTCAAAATTGTTTGATATGACAAATTTTGATTATCCCACAAAATTTCTTTCGGTAGCTTTTCGGTACTACCGTACGATTGTCAGATACTGCCTATGGATAAAGACGTCTATAATAAATACTTATTCGTTCGTATTGCCTTTTAGGAAGAAAACAGAGCATGTCATTCTATTCATCACTGCTCAGAAACAGCTGATTGAGATGGTCATTGAGCATCGTTAGAAATTTAGTACGGTTATTTTTTCGGCTCTTAATTTCCCCTATTGTTTTATAAGGATTTCCTAAATCCAGTTCAAACAACTTTTCAGTCGCTTTAATAACCTCACTAAATTCAATATTTCCTCCGTTGAAACAGTTGGTCTGATGAAGAGCATATAACAGTTCCACCAATGAAACTTTAGATGCCGACCATGACAAAGGAAATTTCGCAATTGTATTGAGCGGAAGCTTTCCAATAGCATTGATCCTTTCTAATATATATTCTTCAAGTATTTCGTTGGCCATAATCTGGGAGATCATCCCATCATGAGAAGTGGTAAAATATTCATCAAAATTATAAAGATTAGAAGATAATTCCATGGTCAGGTCATAGGATCCACGGACAAAATATTTGTGATCCAGATAGGTGGCATTGCGATGGTAATAAATATAAAAATCCTTATGTTCTGAGTGATACCGTTTAAGTTTTAAAAGTTCATTTTCATAATACTTTCGAAGTTCTTTCCTTCCTGCAGAGGGTTGTGAGGTCTCAATACTGAGTATTTTTGAGTAATAGATAAATTTTGAAAGAAATAAAGGCTTTATACTTTTGAAAAAATAAACTTCTTCTGCTATGCTTTCAAAGATAAGATCTGTAACGACAGATTTTATTTCCCGAATTGCTTCATCAATTTTGATCAGTGCTTTTTCAGAAATATGAATCACATGTTCTGTTTCTTCTGAAATAAGAGTCAATTCTTTATTTAAATCTTCCCAAAGCTTTTCAATTTTTCTAAAAAATGTTTTTGTAACCATACCTTTTTCAGGAAAATTTACAAAAAACCATATTAATCAACTGAATTTCAGCTATTATCTACTTCTTCTTTCCTTTTACGAATAAAATCTTTAGGTCGCATTCCATTAAATTCAAAAAACAGATCAGAAAAACTTTGGCGGGTCGAGATCCCACATTCTTCAGCCAATGCTTCAATAGTATAATTTAGATATTTCTTATGAGAGTAGAGGAGTACGGTAATATAATGAATTCGCATTTCTCCAATATATCGGTTAAAATTGATGCCTTTCGTTTCATTGATAAACGTAGAAAGGTAATAGGTATTTGTTTTTAGTTTCAATGCCAGTTTTCTCTGAGTCAGTCCTTTCTGAATGAACTCATTATTTTTTTCAAAAGCATGTAATTTCTCAGTGAGATCCTTGATAACCTCAACACTTAAAATCATTTTCTTGGATACGGAAACAGGAATAATATATTTTTCCTTACCCTTTTCAGCGCTATTGGCAGCGTTAAATTTTTCCTGCAGCAATTTGTATTTGATTGTACTATTCCGCTCTTTACGATAATGCAGTATAAAAAGAAGTAAAAAAATAAAAGTTAATACGGAAAAAGTAATCGTTAACAGCGCTCTGTTATAATTCGTCTGTAATAAATATTTTTTTTCATCCAATAGAGACTGCCGATCATATTCTTTATGTATTTTAGAAGAAAGATAGGTAAAGTCTTTAGAGATCAAACTATCAGCTTTTAACAACTGATTGGTATAATAAAGCTGTTTACCAAGATCCTTTTTTTTCTTATAGTAATTGATCAAATATTCATAATTACTTCTGATTCTAGGCACTACAAAATGATGTATGTTAAAAATAGAATCTACTTTCTGAAAACTGCGGATTGATTTTTCCGTATCATATTTCAGATAACATTTCCCCAGATAAAAGTAGATAATAGATACCCATTCAAAATCACCCGTCTTAATGATCTCAGGCAATGACTGATGAAAATCTACAATAGCTCCTTCATAATTATCCTGATAAAACTTTAAAATCCCTTTCGATTTAAAAAAATAACTTTTCTCAAGCAAAAAATCTTTACTGTCACCAATATTTGAGAGGGCTACGGTAACAATACTGTCTGCCTTACTATTTTGCTGTAAGTTTCCATAGCAAATGGTAATCTGGTGTAAACTATTCAGATATCCTCTCTGATGATCATACAGTATATTAGGATGTAGCTTATCTTTTGTCTTCCGTTCAAAAAATGCAATACATTCATTAAAATGCTCTATTGCTTCTTCATAATATCCCAAGTAACTTTTCACTACCCCCAAATGGTAAATCACTTTATATTTAAGGTATTCATTCTTTGTATTTTTTGAATATCGATAAGCTTTTACATATTGGTCTAGAGCAGGTTTAAATTTTTTAAAACTGAAATAATACACAATACCCTTCCCTAAATAAGCATACGTTATTAAATCATTATCCTTAGAACGTAAAGCAGCATAAATAGTACTGTCTGCATAGGCCAATTTCATATACTCTGACGGATTGTAAAGAACAGCATCTCTGTATCCCTGTACTAGCTGTGGAAAATCCGCCTCTTTTTTTGCTTTTTTAATATACTCATTGATGTACGGAATCGCCCGAACATCATTTCTTATTAAATTCTCATAGTTTTTTCTGATATCTGCATATTCATTTTTTTCACCTGCATACAAGTAATAAGATGATAATAAAATAAAGCTAGCGATGAACATACTTTTGACGATAGTCATAATGGTATTTTTGGGAAATGGATCATTCCAAAATTAAACAAATTAGACTAAAAAACACTGAATTACAATAAGTTATTCACTAAATCAAGATATATCCCTGCGGATTCCTATTAATAAACATTTAATACTGTAAGGATCTGTCAAAATTTAAAAATCATGACGTATGAATTTTTAAACAATGCCTATAAACACTTTTTCAGGGGCTTTTAGTCCAATATCTTTGACTCAGGAATTCCAATAAAAACTCGGCCGAGATAACCTTAAAAATCAATTACCATGAAAAAGTTTATCTCAATAACAACCCTTTTATTATGCACATCATCTCTCTCTTCTTGCAGAGAGTCAGATGAAACAATTACAGCTTCTGAAACTCCAATTTTGACAATCAAACAGGAAACAAAAAACGAAGGTGAAAACTTAAAAAATGGAGACTCTTTAAAGATTCCAGACAGTAACGAAATTGATCCACCCATAAAAGACGGACAGGATTGGAAGCTTACATCAGATACCAAATGACAAGCAAAACTGAGCCACTGAACCGTTGTACAAAATCAATCATCCGTACAACAGGAACGTCCTGCCCTATCAGTGGAATTTGGGAAAGCACAGGTAATTTCAGAACCACCTGCCCTGTTGCAAAGGGTAGTCAAATGCCTAAGTACTTTGGAAAAATAATCCAATGGAAACTCATACAGATCGGCTGATAACAGTATAAAATTATTATCATGAAAAATTTAATTCTTAAGATCCCCAACATCACATCCTATTTCTTCATCCTTTTATTCTGTTATGCAGCCATAAGTAAAATAATGGATTTTGAAAACTTTCAGGTCCAGATTGCACAGTCCCCATTACTGAGTACATATGCGGGATTGATATCTTACAGCACAATTATTATAGAATTAATCATCGTTATAGCGTTGTCTTTTTCAAGAACAAGACTTCTAGGATTGTATGCTTCACTTTTTCTCATGGCAGCTTTTACCATTTATATCTATCTAATATTGAATTACAGTGATTTCATTCCCTGTTCTTGTGGTGGAATACTACAAAACATGAACTGGACACAACATTTAACTTTTAATATTATTTGTACAATAGTATTAATAGTGGCAATCACTTTATCGGAGCGTAAAAGAAGTATGAGAACCTCAAGATTGATTTCCAACATAAGTTTACTACTTATTCTAAGTTCAGGGACTGTTGTTTATTTATTTTTGACTTCAGAGCATATGATAAAAAAGGAGAATAATTTTACGCGGAGATTTATTCCTACGGCAGTAATGGAATCCAAAGCTTTGCCACTAAGTACTGATTCCTATTATCTTGCAGGCATTGAAAATGAGAAAATATATTTGGGAGATTCCAAAGCCCCTCTCATTCTTACAAGCGTAGATACAACCTTAATCAGAGCTTCAGCACGTAAGCTCACCCTTGACAATACCCATTATCAATTTAGAAATGTACAATTACAAGTTCAAAAAACCTACTATTATTTGTATGATGGCACCGTTCCCGTCATTTATCGCGGGCGTATCAAAGATTCTATAGCTAAAACAATAAGTTATAATGAGGTATATTTTAATCAATTTATACCTTTAGACTCAACCCAATTTGCTTTTAGAACCATCGCTACTAAAAATAAACAATTCATACTGGCAGGTCTGAAACTTGAAAAGAGTCATCAATCAGTCGTCAATCTGTATACCTCTATTTTAAAGAAACAGAAAGATGGTATTTTTGATTCAGATGGAAAATTGCTTTACGACCGAAAAAAATCCAATCTTATCTATATTCACAGCTACCGAAATCAAATTATAGTTATGAACAATGATTTCAAAGTACAGCACCAACTTCATACAATAGATACAACCACCATTGCTCGGGTTAAAATCCGGAAACTTACAAACGGTAGTTATAAAATGGTAGCTCCTCCATTAAAAGTAAATAAAAGTTCCACAGTGTACGGAGGTATTTTATTTAATCAATCCAATTTAATTGGCAAACATGAATCTCCACAGACATGGAAAAGAGCTTCCATTATTGACATTTATCGTACAGACAAGCAAGAATACTTGGGTAGTTTTTATATCTACAACAGAAATGACGTCAGCATTTCAAATATGATGATTAGTGGTAGCTCCTTATATGTAATTATTGGAAATGAATTAATTAAATATAAATTAAACAAAAAAATAACTGATAGCTACAGTACAGGGAAAGCCGAAAACCTGTAAAAAAGAGTAGGCACTTATTACAAATTCTTTTATTATGAAAAATCTAATTATTCCTGCTATCCTATTAATCATAGGAACAGGATCTGCTTTGGCCACTAAAACAGCAGACAACAAGAAGGCCGTATTGGTATCCGGTTATCACATCAACCAACAAACTGGTTTATGTGAAATTACTGACCAAAAATGTAACACTGTCGGAGTCGATTTATGTTTTTGGTCGGAAGATGGGACTACCCAGTTAAGGAACCAACCCATCAGTCCAACGATGTGTGGAACTCCACTATTTAAAGTAGAGTAATAAAAAGGAAGGATGCTCAATAGCATCCTTCTTTATTTGTTGCTCATCCACAACATATCTTTTTATCTTTCTGAAAATAATCATACGTATTGAATCGTATTTTACAATTTTACTTGTGTTGTATATTTCCCCTGCTCCCCTAAAAGCCTATTCATAATTTTCAGCGTCTCGATAAACTGTTCCTGTTTGAACCTGTAAGAGGGACCAGATACACAAAGTACTCCTATTACTTTATTTTTAAAGAAAATAGGCATAGCAACACAGTTTAGGTCAGGATCATATGCCTGAATATCCAGAGAATATCCAATTTGTTTAATGTTGATTAATTCTGATATTAAAGCACATTGCTCATCTTTTGAATTAGATAAATTATGTTGCAAATGTTCGGAATAAGCTAAAAAAGATTTTCCAATAGCAGTGGTCTTCATTTCATAATCTCGCCCCATATTGAGCGTAATTTTTACAGCCCTATTAGGTTCACATTTTAATTCATGTCTATAATAATATCCCATTTGTATAGCGAGATATGATGATTCTTATGTGGCAGCAGTTATTTTTTCTAAAATCGGCCGTAATTCTTGTTTCAATTCAATAAGTGAAAATGGAGGAACATATAAACATTCCAATTTAGAAGTAATCCGATATCTTGGGCTTAATTCGTCCTGCTCTAGATATCCTAATTCTTTAAGACTTTTTATAAAACCATACACCGTTGTCTTCTCCAATTCTAAGGCTTTTGCAATATCATTTACCCGAATAAAATTACCATTTGCGGCAATATATTCTAAAATTTGAAAGGTTCTTTTTACAGATTGAATCATATTTTCATCAATAATGAACAAATATACATTTAATTATTTTTTGTTAGATCAAAACTCACCTATAGTGTACTTTTGACAAACAAAACATAAGTATTATGCTACAAAATAGAAAATTAGGTGTATCAGAAATTACGATTGCACCATTGGTATTTGGAACAAACGTTTTCGGATGGCCAACCGATGAGAACATGACTTTTAAATTATTAGATTATTTTACTGAACAGGGGTTCAACGCTATTGATACTGCTGATGTCTATTCTAAATGGGTTGATGGACACGTGGGTGGTGAGTCAGAGTTAGCTATTGGAAAATGGCTGAAACAATCTGGGAAGAGAGATAAGATTGTGCTAGCAACGAAACTAGGTGCAGAATTAGCACCTGATAAAAAAGGATTGAGTAGAAAATACATTATTAGTGCAGTAGAAGCTTCTTTAAAACGGCTAAATACAGATTATATTGATCTTTATCAGTCACATTACGATGATCCAGAAACCCCTATAGAAGAAACTTTAAGCGCCTATGAGTTGCTGATCAAAGAAGGAAAGATAAGAATTATTGGTGCTTCTAATTTCACGCCAGAACGCCTTGAAAAATCTTTGCAAGTGGGTCGTGATAATAACCTTCCTGTTTATCAAACTTTTCAACCTGAATATAATCTGTACGACAGGGCTAATTTCGAAGAAAATATAAGACCAATAACAACAGCAAATAATTTAAGCGTAATCAGTTATTTTTCTCTTGCAAGTGGCTTTCTTACTGGCAAATACAAAAGTTTAGATGACGCTAAAGATAGTAAAAGAGCTGGCTTTGTAGAAAAGTATTTTACTGACCGTGGGCTTAATATACTTAAGGCTCTTGATCAGGTTGCAGAAAAGAATGAAACTACTGCTGGAAGCATTGCATTGGCGTGGGTTATACAACAACCTGGAATTACAGCGCCTATAGCAAGCGCTACAAATATTGATCAATTGGCTGATTTAATTAAGGCGACTACCATTACATTAGATCAAGAGGATATTGCGTTATTGGCAACAGCAAGTAACATATAATGCTTTAATAGATGACAGAGCTATGTTCTGAAGTGCCCCAATTAAATTTTGGGGTACTTTTTAGTAAGCAGAAATATTTTCGGATTTTTTCATATAAATAAGTTTAAATAGGTTGTATATTTAGATCAAAAGAAAAATTAATGTAGATAAATACGCTACACAACATTACTATTTCTCTTTTATTGGTAGGAGCCGCCTCTTTATTTGTTTTGTAATTCACAATATATCCTTTTTATCTTTCAGAAAAATCCAGCCATTCCAATACTCTGCAATGCAGCTCTTCTTTCTGCAGATTAGGTTCAAGGTTATGTCCTTTCTCGGTATAGAATAAAGCAATAACCTCTTTTTATTTCTTCTCAGACCACTATAAAATTCAATACCTACTTTCAGAAATTATTATCTTCGTGATTAATCACAGCAAATCATTCCTACATTTTTTTATTAAAATTATTGTAAATTGATTTCAAAATTATTATCTTCGTGATTAATCACAGCTTTAAAAACTTATAACAGTGCATGCATCGTTGTGAATTGCTTTCAAAAATTATTATCTTCATGATTAATCACAGCATAATACCATAATAACCATAACCAGTTGTGAATTGCTTTCAAAAATTATTATCTTCGTGATTAATCACAGCCGATCACACTCACCCATATTCTCAGGGATAGTTGTGAATTGCTTTCAAAAATTATTATCTTCGTGATTAATCACAGCAAAATGGGACGTAATGTAAATATTATGTCAGTTGTGAATTGCTTTCAAAAATTATTATCTTCGTGATTAATCACAGCATATGCTTCATAAAGCATCAATTTCGGATAGTTGTGAATTGCTTTCAAAAATTATTATCTTCGTGATTAATCACAGCAAAGGCTGCTATGACCTATGGATTTGAGTTGTTGTGAATTGCTTTCAAAAATTATTATCTTCGTGATTAATCACAGCCGTTGGATGTGCATGAGAATCGCAAGGACGGTTGTGAATTGCTTTCAAAAATTATTATCTTCGTGATTAATCACAGCACCACTCCCTTAATACTTGCATTAGTTACCGTTGTGAATTGCTTTCAAAAATTATTATCTTCGTGATTAATCACAGCATTTCAAATCTAAAAGAACCTATTATGATTGTTGTGAATTGCTTTCAAAAATTATTATCTTCGTGATTAATCACAGCGATTCTTAAAGTCTTGAATCCCAAAATTAAGTTGTGAATTGCTTTCAAAAATTATTATCTTCGTGATTAATCACAGCGGATTTAAAACATTCAACCAAGTGTTAGGTGTTGTGAATTGCTTTCAAAAATTATTATCTTCGTGATTAATCACAGCTAAAATCGTTCACAACATCAAAAGAATACTGTTGTGAATTGCTTTCAAAAATTATTATCTTCGTGATTAATCACAGCGTTAATGAATTAATATCATACATAAGATGCGTTGTGAATTGCTTTCAAAAATTATTATCTTCGTGATTAATCACAGCCTTTAGTAAAAGTATAACTTTTTTCGGCTCGTTGTGAATTGCTTTCAAAAATTATTATCTTCGTGATTAATCACAGCAAAGAAGGGCAAAAGGAATTAAGTGGGTGTGTTGTGAATTGCTTTCAAAAATTATTATCTTCGTGATTAATCACAGCTTATCCTATTTACGAAAATAATGCTATTGTGTTGTGAATTGCTTTCAAAAATTATTATCTTCGTGATTAATCACAGCGATTTGCATCAATATAAAGAAGCCGAATCCGTTGTGAATTGCTTTCAAAAATTATTATCTTCGTGATTAATCACAGCAGATTTGATGTGGAAGATGTAATACATATAGTTGTGAATTGCTTTCAAAAATTATTATCTTCGTGATTAATCACAGCCGGGAACTGTTACGGTAGACAGAGAGATGTGTTGTGAATTGCTTTCAAAAATTATTATCTTCGTGATTAATCACAGCAACAATGGAATTATATGAGATTCCGGCCACGTTGTGAATTGCTTTCAAAAATTATTATCTTCGTGATTAATCACAGCTCATGATTTAAAATTAATCTGCAAAGGCTCGTTGTGAATTGCTTTCAAAAATTATTATCTTCGTGATTAATCACAGCAAGAAGTCATGATGATGATTTTATTGAAGTGTTGTGAATTGCTTTCAAAAATTATTATCTTCGTGATTAATCACAGCAAACCACAAGTAAACCATATTAACGGGACTGTTGTGAATTGCTTTCAAAAATTATTATCTTCGTGATTAATCACAGCAAGAGCTTAAAGATCTTAGTCGCCTACAGGGTTGTGAATTGCTTTCAAAAATTATTATCTTCGTGATTAATCACAGCGGGCGAACCTTCGACGACCAAATCGCGACCGTTGTGAATTGCTTTCAAAAATTATTATCTTCGTGATTAATCACAGCGCTGCGTTATTCTTAGAAATGAGTTTAAGTGTTGTGAATTGCTTTCAAAAATTATTATCTTCGTGATTAATCACAGCCACCTAAGCAAAAGCTAAAGGCCCTTAACGGTTGTGAATTGCTTTCAAAAATTATTATCTTCGTGATTAATCACAGCAAGGAACGCAACGTGTTGATAAAATAGCCAGTTGTGAATTGCTTTCAAAAATTATTATCTTCGTGATTAATCACAGCTACAAACAAGATGTGTATTATCGGGATTCCGTTGTGAATTGCTTTCAAAAATTATTATCTTCGTGATTAATCACAGCGGAAAGATTCTCCGGCAATGCTGTGATCTGGTTGTGAATTGCTTTCAAAAATTATTATCTTCGTGATTAATCACAGCTGTTTTATCATTTTATAGAATATTTATTAGGTTGTGAATTGCTTTCAAAAATTATTATCTTCGTGATTAATCACAGCTTGGGATTAGAAACGTGCAATCGTATTTTGGTTGTGAATTGCTTTCAAAAATTATTATCTTCGTGATTAATCACAGCCCATTGTTAGTTTTTGCCAAAGTAGTTTCGGTTGTGAATTGCTTTCAAAAATTATTATCTTCGTGATTAATCACAGCACGGTGTTTGGAATGGTAATATGGTATCAAGTTGTGAATTGCTTTCAAAAATTATTATCTTCGTGATTAATCACAGCAAAAACTTTTGATGAAACCTTGCTTGATCAGTTGTGAATTGCTTTCAAAAATTATTATCTTCGTGATTAATCACAGCCTCAAAAAATAACCTACTGATATTTAGTAGGTTATTTCTATATTTAGAATTAAAAATTTAGAATAATTCCAACTGTTGAAAGGTTGGAGGTGGCTCTTCTTTATTTCTGGCAAAGAATATTTGAATATCACCAAATTGTTTGTCTGTGATACTCATAATGGCAACTTTTCCGGCTTTAGGAAGCATAAACTTGACCCTTTTAATATGAACTTCAGCATTTTCTCGGCTTGGGCAGTGGCGTACATACATTGAAAACTGAAACAATGTAAATCCATCATCAATCAAAGCTTTCCGAAAACGATTAGCATCCTTCATATTTGCTTTAGTTTCAGTTGGTAAGTCATATAATACTAAAACCCACATAATTCGGTAAGCGTTAAACCTTTCGGTATTCATATTAGTTTAGGATAAGAGATCAATCGTTTTTCTCCTGTATAACATTTATAGAGCGATGATGCTGTTGTTTTAACAGCAACTAACAATGGTCTTGTTTTACTATCAATATTTACGTCTTTTGTGGCTATCTGAAGAATATGGGCTTTAAACTCTTTTGTCAATTCCTCAGTTTCAGGATTTCCTTTTAGCCAATGCATCACCAATAAATCGATAAATGGACGGTAAGGCTCCATAAGGTCATCAGCCAGACAATAGGGATTGTATTTATTTTTATGGAAAATCCCAAGAACAGGTAATAAACCCGTTTCAACAATAGCTCTTGCCACAATACTTCTGAGAACCGAATAACCAAAATTGAAAAACGGATTAGGAGAATCACCAAAACGCTGTCTTAAAAAATCCAAACTGATAAGGTATTTCCAGTAGTGTTGTGCAGCAATCCCTTCCATATTCGTAATATCACCACTTTTTACATTATTTTGATAGTGAATCATCGGTTCATAATAATTACCAAGCCGTCGGAGAACCTCCTTTTGGTTTTCAATTTTGCATTCTATCGTTTGTTTCCAAAGTTGTTTTTTTAGCGGTTCACTGGCTTCCAGTTGATCTTTTACTCTATCTGAATGTTCGGTATGTCCATAAAGCGGCAACATAATCCCATGCGGCAAATGATGAGTGTCACAACTTATCACAACAACATTATTTCCCATCATTTTCTGAATAAGATTATGCGAAATCGTAATTTGAAAATGATCCAACATCAATAATCCCAAATCTTCTACAGGAATACTTCCTTTCTCTGTTTTAGTTTCAGGGCAGAGAATCTTCATCTGTTCATCTTTAAGTTTGAGATAGGCTGGATTACCGATATAGATTGATCTTGTAATCATGATTGAAATTTTAATATTCTCCTACTTGTACAATTTTCCCCAAATGATTTAATCTCACTTTTAAAATACCTCTAATACCATTTAATCCTTCACGTTTCCAGGTATCTCCTTTCAATTTAGAATTATCTTCAACATTTGTTTCGAGATGATGCCTAAAAAAATAGTCTTTAACTGTAAATTTTTGCACTCTAAACAAATTCTTAGAAATTAATCTTAAATTCTTTTCGTCATATAAATCTATTTCTTGAGGATTGAAATCTTCCGAATGAAACAAAAACATTTCATTTTGTTTCATGGTGAATAAAAATTTCCAACCTAAGCTAGAGTTATATTCTTTATCAATTACAGATAATCCTTGGTTTACTCTTTCAACAGCTTCATAAAAACTCAACACTCTTTCCTGTAGATTTCCAGCAGTATCTTCATAAATAGCAACGTGATGATTATTTCCAGTACTTACAAAATCAACAGGAATTTTATGCCCTTTCTCATCCAGAAATTCTTTTCCGAAGTGATCTTTTTTGTAATGCAGAGCTTCCACATTATTAACTCCAGTAATCGTAACAGTTTTTATCGCAATTCCTTTGGGTTTGTTTAACCAAATAGGATTTTTTTCTAAATCTGAAAATGCTTCTTTGGAATTTCCATTAAACTCTCTCAATCTATCTGTTAAAATATTGTGAACTTTTTTATCCGTAACTTTATCAATATTTTTATAATCTTTAAAATTATCAGAATTTATAGATTTTCTTATCGTGTAAATTGTCTCATACCAAGCTAAAGTTAAAACTTCAGGTAATTGTTCCGTTTTTTCTATGTTCAGAAATATTGGATTCTTCGCTAATATATTTTTACCCGTAAATGCCTTTTTAGAATCATATCCAAATACTTTTAATCTTTCTAATAAAGCATTTTTATACCTTTCATTCTGAACTTTATTAATGGTTTCTAAATCAAACTTTCCGGATAATTTTTCATCTTTGGTTTTAAGATATTTAGAACTCCCATATATGGTTTCCTTATGAAGTTGGCCTCTCGGAGTAAGCTCAATTTTAGCAATAATACTCCCTTTTTTCTTAATCTTATTTATATTTTTTGTAACAACTTTATTCTTTGCTTTATGTGAAATCAATATTTCTTCTAAATGCTTTTTAGCATCAATTCTGAAATTATGGATTGGTTCTAAAAATCGTCTCTGTTTTGATCCATTTTTCTTTTCAAATACTTTAGTAATTAAATTTTCAATATTTGATATCACTTTATGCTGTTTATGATCTTCATTTTTTCTTGCATTCAGATAATTGAGATATTGAATATGATTGTGCGTAGTGAAAGCAACCGTGAGAGCATCCATCGCATGATGACGATGATCATTTCTCTTACTCCAATCTATAATTTTTTCTTTTTCTTCTCCTTTTGAATTAATTACAGTTTCAGTTAAACCCCGCTTTCTATATTTCTCCAAATTCATTTCTTTCATTGTGTTTACGAGATTCCAATCTTCACGCAGTTTATCCGTAATTCTTCCCGAAGTAGAAACAACAGAATTGGTAATTCCAAAAAGAATTTCTTTCGCTTTCTTCGCTATATATTGTGTATCTCGTAAATCTCTTTCAATAAATCCATCCCCTATTTCAGTTCCTTTTTTCTGAAGTTTTTCATATTTAGCTTTAGTGATTATCCCTTTATCATAAAACTCTGTGATGGTATTGATGAATTTTTCCAGCGTATCTTTTCCTTCACTTTCCAGATAATCAAATGCGGTTAGATTTCCTTTCTTAAGATTAGCACCTCTTGGAACTAAAACTTTATTAGAAAAACTATCATCAAAAAAACGTGATTGTGGGATAATATGGTCTATATCGTATTTGTCTGTGAAAAGTTCTTCTCTTTTAATTTGAATATCTGTATATAAATCTTTAAAGCCATTATTTGACAATTCCAAATATAATTTATATCGGATAATATCATTTCTTGAAGGCGATTTTATTCCAAATTCTTTTTGTAATATTTCTGAATATTTCTGATGCTGTATGGTTGCTTTGCCTATCTCAGAAGTCATATTGGCTCTTTCTTCTGCATTCTTTTTAAGCTCTCTTGCTAATTCTATTCTTATTTCATCGGGTTTTCCATATTCTTTGATAACTTCATTCACAACGTTTATCATTTGATTAAGAATTTTTTCAACAACAGGATTTCGTAGAGAATTTTTAGGTAAAATTTCTAAGTGTTCCTTTAAAACTCTTTTTGTTAATTCTTCTGTAGTCAATGATTTTGAATGATTATAACCAGCCATTGCAGTTGCTGAAAGTATGGTATCATTATCTGATTTCTTAGCAAAAGGTAATCCGGTTTTTAAATGTGGTATAATCTTTCGCATCGCTTTCGTGCTCAAACTTCCATACTCTTGTGGAAAACCAATATCAGCCAGTATTATGGAATGTTCTTTTTTGAAACCAAATTTTTTCTCTAAAAGTTCATATAGTTTTTGATTCCCAGACGGAGAATCATCCCCATCATAAGAATAGAGTAAGTGCCATAATTGGTAAGATTTTTGCTTTTCAAAATTTGTTCCTTCCAATTCAGAATTAAAATCTAAAATAGACGTATTTATTCCTAATTCAGAAAACTTTTCTCTAACAAATTCTATTATTTTTCCAGCAGAACAAATTATCTTAGAAACGTTAATATCATCATCAAGATTACATTTAAATTCTTTTGGAAACTCAATTCCTTCATTAGCTATAATCTTTAAGTAAGCATTATATAAATTTTCGTTAGAATTATTTCCTTCGATATCTTTAAAATTGGTTTTCCACTCTTTACCTGAATATCCCAATACATCTAAAACCGCTTTCGCAGAAATCCTTCCTTTTATATTTACTTCATTAAAAATAGATTCTTTACAATCTAAATCAAGCGGAAATATTTCTTTAGATTCAATATTTTGAAACTGTAAATTATTAAGAACCTGCCAGATTTTGAACTCTTGAAACAGTAGTGAAGATTTCGGAGCTACTTTTAACCCAACTTCTTTCTTCTTAATTTTTCCGTTCTCTGTAATTTCAATCTCTCGGTTTTCAAACTCACAAATACTGATTAATCCTTTCTGAGACTTTAGTTTTCTTTGATAGAAAATGATAACATCACGGATTTCTTCTTTTAATTCTTTCGTTAATACTGTATGATACTTGGATTGGATTTCCCATATTTTTTCAAATTCATCCAAATAATCCTGTCGATAAAAAACCTGATTTTTAAGCTTAGTATGAGGGTTCTCTTTAAGCTGACAATGTAAATATTCTCCAACCGTTTGATTATTGAAATAAAGTTCTTTACTTCTATCACTGATAGCTCCCAAATAACCACTAGAATTATTAAGATTGCTATTTATCTCCTGAAAAACAACAGCCAAACTTTCAAAATCAAGTTGCTTTTTAACAGCTTCACTTCTCCAAAAATATTTTTCTATCTTTTTTTCTTGTGTTGTTCCAACTTGCTTTATTCCAACTAATGAAAAAGGTATTTCTAAAATCTTCCAGGTGGCATTTTTATTTTTCCCTTGTAATTCTTTGTAAAGATTATCACTAAAAATTTCCGGATAAAACTGTTTTTGGAAATTCCATACTCGATCGAACTCAGCTTGCAAATCGGAACGATAAAAATCAGATAATTGTTTTTTACCTGATTTTAAAAGTTCATAAGAATACTCTCCTGGAGTTGTATTTTCTTCATATAATTTTTTAGCAACAGACATTCCATCAACAATTTGTCCTTCATCTTCATTTTTGGCCTTACGACTGCTTTTATATCCTCTTTTTTTATTAATTAAAAGTAAAACTCTGGCCAATTCGGATAATTCCACTTTTTGTTTAGCAGACTTAGCACGTATTTCTTGAGTTTGAAATGTTGAATTCCTCCCACTTTCAGCAAGAAGGTCAGCTTGTTTCAGTATATTCCTTTTTTGTAAAATATCAATGAGATGGAGTCTTCTTAATTTAAATCTCTGTAAATTTCTTCTCGCTCCTCTTACTAAAGTTCTCCCTGCATTCGTTGTTATTGGTTTTCCTTTTTCAAAATTGATTTGCTCGTCAACAGTCAGTGGATTAACCCGAACTCCTAACTTTACAATTTTATTATTCATTACATTTTCAGCATCTTCTTCAACAATCGCCCATCCGATTGAAGAAACACCCAAATCCAAACCCAATATTTTTTTAGCCATAGCTATTAATTTTATGATATTGTATAAAAATAGAAATAAAAAAAATAATTAAATTATGGTTTTCCGTAAAACAATAAACATATTTTTGACTTATATTTGTCTCAATAATTTTGAAAAGCAATTCACAATAAGGATTATTCCGTTGTGAAAACATTTAGCGCCTCGACTATCTTCGGGGCATTTCTTTTATATAAAAGTCACCTTAATTGTTTCAAGATTATAAAAACTAAAAAGAGTTATCAATATGTGCTTTGCGACCACAACAAAATCTGATTATTTTTACCATGCCTTTAATAAGAGGAATAGAATCTGATTTGACATAAAAGGCAGAACTCTAGCTCTCTTTACAAGCTCCCTTGGTAAACATGAAAGAGGCTTATGTATCATCCTTCTTTATTTGTTTACTGATCCACGAAGTATTTTTTTATCTTTCAGAAAATAATCCCCCCATTCCAATACTCTGCGATACAGATCTCTTCTTTCCGCAGTATTGGGTTCAAGATCATATCCTTTCTGGGGATAGAATAAAGCAATGACCTCTTTTTTATTCCTTCTAAGACTAACATAAAATTCATCACGTAATCAAGCCCATATTTTCATCTTTCTTCCATGCCCACAGTAATATTGGTGCATTAACTTTCTCAACATTATAGATGGGATTGTTTATGACATACAATTCCTTATTTTCAGTAAAAGGATTGTTCATTTCGTATTGTCCGTTTTCAAACTGCCAGTAAAAAGGACTGCTGAAATTTTAATTATTGGAAAAACAGGGAAGTTTACCTAAACATTTAAATAGAAAATAGAGTGATTTTCATTATTTAGTGTTAGTTGTGTTATAAGGTAGAGATAGTAACTCTACCATATTATTTAACACCAGAATGTATTAAAAATTGTAATCCTTAAAGATTAATAATTTACAATATCATGAGGGTCTATACCAAAATATTCTTTAAACAAATACGCAAAGCTGGGAGACTTACCAAAATTAAGGTCAGATGATAACTCCTTAATATTGTCATATTTCTTCGTTTCTAATAATTCTTTGGCTAATTTTAGTTTTTCAATTTTATAAAATATTGCGGGACTTAAACCGAAAAAATCTTTAAAATGCGATTTAAATTTTGTTTGGGACATGCCTGCTTCGGAAGCCAAAAAATCAACTCCCATAAACGGTTCCCAAATATGTTCAATTATATGTTTTTTTGTATTAATAATGGCATCAAGATCCGCTTTGGCATGTTTTAAAGTAAATGAATTGTATCGCACCAAATTTTTTAAGAATACACCCAAAAGCTTATATGCACAAGCCTGAACAATAAGTTCATAATTAGCGTCGCCAAATTTTTTATTAATGATTTTATTCAAAATAATTTTTGAAGTGCTATCTACATATCCATAATAATGATGATATTCTTCTATATTCTCCTGAATTCTAGTATTAAAATTTCCTAAATCATAAGGACGTATTAATTCTTCAAAGTATGATTTCCTTATTACAATACGAAATGAATAAGTTCTTGTTCCAATATTCGGAATCACTTTTCTCTCGGCAGTTCCATCTATAAATCCAAAATTATAATTTGATTTATTACCAACTTCATAATTAGAATTATTTAGTATATGATTGTTAATACCATCACTCAAATCAAATATAAGATACCAAAAATCAGAATTAGCAGAAGCCTTAATAAATTCAATTTCTTTTTTTGCAATATAATCGATAACAGCTAAAGAAAGATTATCTGATAATAATTTGTAAAAAATTCCACCATCCCAAATATCTTCGGGGGCTAATAAATATTTATTTTCAATTATTTTAAAATTAAGCTTTTCAACAAAAGGCTTAGTCCAATTGTCTTGAATGGAATCAATATGGTTTAGCTTTATCATTTCTATGTATCTAATATTTTAAAATATAGTCTTTTGGAGTAATTCCATAATAACTTCTAAATTGACTTACAAAATGTGATGAGCTTTTATAACCTAAAGTTATTGAAACTTCATTTACTGAATTTCCTGCTATTAACATTTCTTTACCCTTATCAAGCTTTTGTATTAAAAAATAAGATTTAGGAGATGTTCCAGTAATTTTTTTAAATATATTTTTATATTTAGTAGGAGACATAGCTGCTTTTTGAGATAAGTTTTCAATACCCGGAAAATCATCTTCTAAAGCATTCTTTAAGTGCAGCTGTGATATTAAAATATTGTTTAATTCTATTGCTGTTACTTTATCAACTATCGTTTCAGAAATCAAAAGATTCTCTATGTATATATCTAACAATTCATAAACTGCACCTTTCATAAAAAGACTCCAAAACATATCTTTTTTAATGTGTTGCTCAAGTTCCGCTAAAACAAAACTACTTAAATAATTAATTCTCTCAAATCTTACAATTGTATTTTTAGAACTGTCTATTAGTTCCTCTAGTCGTTTTAGATTTCCAGATTTTTTTAATACATAATCTTTTAATAATTTTTTAGAAATAAAAATATAGAAATTAAATGCTTTGCAATCTTTTTTTATGATAACATCGCAATTCAGAGAACTATCTAATGTTGTAAGATTATTTTGATTAGAACCCACTTGGAAAATTTGCCCATCAATAAAGAGTTCAAAATTTAAAGAGGAAATATTGTAGCACAGCGCTATAAATTCAGAATTGTTATTTCTTATTTCAAAAAAAGTATCCTTCTGGTATATAACATCAATTAAAAGACATGATATATCTTGATCAACTTCAGAAAAGTAATAATTTCCTTTAAAATTATCGTTATTATTAATATTTATAGAATTATTAATAATTTCACATTTTAATGATTTAGAAATATTTTCACACAAATCAATAAAATCATTACTATATTTAAAAATAAATTTCTCCATAAGAGCCTGTTTAAAAAAGTAGTAGAAAAAAAGAATAAGGTCTAGAAGTTACATGAAAATTATCGTTTTAAAATTGCAAAACAAAAAATATCAATGTATCCAAAAGACTTACCCCAAACTCAGTGGCAATTTATAAAAAAGTATTAGATTTTGATGATATGAAAATACCATTTATGTATCATTCGAAATGCCGTTTATTATATTGTAAAAACAGACTCTAATTGTTTCAATATTATCCGAACTCGCTCAATTCAAAAAAAATGTCACTGACATTCTACCTCGCATTAATCATATATCAAATGAGTAAGACGCAATTATACGCAATATCTCTCAATCAAAAAAATGCATTTTTTTCCAATTCCTTTTGTGTTTAGTTTTGCAAACATACAAAGAAAGGAAAGCTTATGTAATATAACAAGACAACAAATAGTAAGCTCCTCTTTTTGATATATTAAAATATAAATTAAGTCAGCAATTTAAAGTATTCAATGAGATCATAAAACCTATTGTATTAACTAAAATAATATAGAAAGTTATTTTATAGTGTGGGATGATAGAAAAGCGTTTTATCAAAATTTATTTTGAATTTTATCCCGTGTTTAGTGTTTTTTGAGGTAGGAATATCCCAACCTACCTCTTTTTATTTAAACATTAAGGGAAATGTTAAATGAAACAATCTTGTCTTACCAAAGGGGTGTTTTTAAACAAAGAAATAAAAAGACATGTTATAGTAGATAAGAATGTTTTTTTAGCTGTAATGGAAAGTATACCTACTTTCATAATAGTAGAACCGCTTTATTATTGATGATAACACCCCATTTCAGCTATAAATCTTCGCTTATAGATATATAAAATTTGTCTTTATTTCATAATAAAACGACCTTATTAATCTATTCATACAAGATAATCTCCGCAATTTTGTACTGTTAAAAATAATAAATAAAAAACACAATTATTGGAAAAAAAATAATTTAATCCTTAAAAATTAGATAACAGCGACAACTCTATACTCCTTAAGTCGCTGTTTATCTAATTGCAGGCTCATAAATGAACACAAAGTATACATAGCTTTATCGAAAAAGAGACGTCGCTTTTGAGATACGATTCTAAACACACAAAACAAAAAAATTTAACAAATCAAAAAACCTAAGCAATGAAAAAAATTTTTATCACAGTGATTCTGTGTATTGGTTCGATACTATTCGGGCAAGTTGGAATGAATACTCCAAATCCCAGAGGAGCTTTGGATATAAATAAAAACACTACTCACAATATGGGGCTTATTCTTCCTACAAATTCGGATACTAATAATATAATTAATCCAATGGGAGGAAAAGTAATCCCCGGCACAATTATCTATGATAGCGCTAAAGACTGTATAAGATTTTATAAAAAAACAGACCAATGGAGTAATTGTATACAATTTTCTAAAACAGCCATAAACGCTAAAAACATAAAAACATCGAATAACTAATAAACATAAAAAGAAAATAAGATGAAAAAAATTCTAATTTTAGCCAAATTATTTATCGCGCTATTATCTTTTGCGCAGATCGGTATTGGCAGAGCCAACCCAAGAGGAGCTTTAGATATTAACAAAGATAATGATACAAATACAATGGGATTGGTACTTCCCACCAATTCTAATGTTAATAATATTATTAATCCTTTAGGAAGTAATGTAATACCCGGAACTATTATTTATGACAGTACCAATGATTGCGTAAGGTTATATAAAGGAACCAATGCATGGAGTAACTGTTTAAGTGATACTTCTTGTGAAGGTATGATACAAACTTTAGATTGTGCAGGAGCTACTCATACTGGCACCCTAACCAATGGGCAAGCTGCAACAGGTGTTTCATCTGTAATTTCTTACACTGGAGGAAATGGAAGTGCCCATAGTGGACAAACAGTAGCTTCGACAGGAGTAACAGGTTTAACAGCCACTTTATCTGCAGGAAGCTTTGCCACCGGAAACGGAACATTGACTTACACAATTTCAGGAACTCCTTCGGGTTCTGGTACAGCTAGTTTTGCCATTAATATTGGAGGGCAAACATGTACTTTAACACGAACCGTACAAAATTTAACTGCGTCTGTAGGAAGCTTAACTTGTGCATCTGCTACTTTTTCACCAGCAACCATCACAGCAGGAAATGCCTACACAGGGACAATGACAGTACCTTACACAGGAGGAAATGGCGGAAGCTATCCTCAAGGTACAGCTCAGGTAATAAATGGATTAACTTTTAGACTTCAGGCTGGTACACTTAATATAGGGAGTGGAAACTTAGTTTACACGGTAACAGGTACTCCTACGTCAGTCACAACAATGAGTATCCCGGTATCATTTAGTGGTGCGACTACTTGTAATGTTTCCAAAGCTGTTCAATTGCCAGCAACCCCCCCTGCAAAAACGGGATGTTTTAATATTATCTATAATAGTAATAGTTCCACAGGTTTTATAACTCAGGTCACAAATTCAGTTGCAGGAAATGTAAGCCAGAGAACTTCTATTCCAGACATATCATGGTGTCAAACAAATGTTGCCAGTAAATTTAATCATATGTCAATAGGTACAACTACGACATGGAAATTCAATAAACCGGTGGGTTTTCTAGGGATGACCATTGACGCTAATGGAAGTACAACGAATACCACTCCTACTTTCTGGAGAAACGGAGTACAGGTATATCCTTCACAGACTCATGTTGGTGCTTTTAAATGCGATACTAATATTTTTACTCGTAATTTTGAATATGAAGGAGTATGGTTCGATGAGATGAGATATACTGCGGATAGAATTTCTATAACCGAAATTTGTCTTGATAGAGTTTCTAAATGGTAACCATTTTAAAATTATAATAAAAGAATTTAATATTAAAAATAAATTAGAAAACCAAAGATCTTATATCTTTGGTTTTCTAATTTTGATCCTAAATAGTCATTTTTTTATACATCTAAAAGTAATTTATTAAAATCTGTATTTGCATCCAGCCCCAATTTCTTTTTAATTTTGTATTTTTTGTTTCTGTTGTTCGTACAGAAATATTTTCACACCCTTAGAGCGATATAAATGGAAACAGATGCAAATGTACCGCCCTTTGTAATACGGCTTTGGATGGCGAAGGGAAGCGACAAACCCACACTTAATAAAAAAGCATGAAAAATAACATCAGAAAAATCTATTCCATCTACATCTGCCGCACCATGTGTAATCCATTCGGGAATGTTGGATACACCCACTACATCATTAACAAAGATCATCAAAAACATGGTTAATGCACTTAATACATCATTTGATAAAATACATACAGTTGTGTCATTGTCCGTTTAGTAAACTTTTCTTAATTGTAGTGCATTTAAAACAGCCTTGCCCTCAACAGGTGTAAAATCTATGGTGATTCCCTTTCCATTTTGAACAGTTACTCTGGTCTTTTTAATGATTGCAGTGGTATAACCAAAATCTTTAGCCAGGTTAATATTGTTTAAAAAAGTTCCTCCATTTATGGCTACCGAGAAAATCCGATTCTCTTCTACTTCTTTTTTATGGGTATTATCTAAGTTGTAAACTAAAGCCTCTTTAGAAATTCCACCAACCAGCTCGGCAAAGTATAACGACAATTCATACTCGCCATCAGGTACATCCATTTTAAATTGCTGAATACCTACTTGCTGAGTTTGATAAATTGGATCATCGTTGGTATCTAAAATATTTTTGTCGCTGCCATATGTAATTCGATTATTTGTGGCCTTATATGGTTCGCCACCAATCCAACCCCAGGAACCTTTTCTGTATGACTGATCGGGCATCCACAATTGGTGCTGGTTCTCATCGATATAAAAGCGTTTAGAACCCAACAAAACACTCATATTTTTAAAGGAAACTGGCTGATTCGTAAAGCGATAAGGTTGCAATTGAAAGTTAATATCAGTCTCATCGCTTTTATTGCCAGCCACCACACGCAATTGATTTAAACCATCAACAAATGGAACCTGCCAGCTACAAATATGATCTACAGCTTCTTTTATGCATAAACTTTTGCCGTTTAAGAATAGTTCGGCCGATTTTAAATTAGTGGCCACCTGTAAAGGTTGGGTACAAAACAAGGAAGCAGAATCTGCCACTCCCGTTCGATCTTGCCATTGTGCGGAAGTAATTTTCAAATAAGGCTGATCTGCCAGATACGCCTGATATAGAAAATAGGTATCTTTTGGTTTACGTCCAATGGTTAAAAGCCCTTTATTGTTGATATGCGGCATGGTTTCTTCGCGGGTTTCCGAATTAAAATCAGCCAAATTCCAAGCCATCCCGCCACTTACAAATGGGCGTTTAAGCATTTCGTTTAAGTAAATTTGATTGAAGTAAATGCCATACTCTACACTTTTATCAAAACGCACCGGCGAAAATGAACGGATGCGTGGATCGGCATCAGCACCATACTCCGTAACCAACATCGGCTTATCAGCCAGCTCTTTATGATGTTGATCAAGGAATTTAGCAAAATCTGCCGGACTGCCTGAATACCAGCCATTATATAAATTCCAGCCAACAATCATTGGAATTTTTGTTAGGCCAACTTTATTATAAATATCCAATGCACCATGATTAACAAGCAAAGTATAACGTGATGGATCTTCTTTTCTTGTTAAATCTTCTAATTTTTGAGCCAATTCCCGAACATGATCAAAATAAATTTGCTGACGAGGTTTATCGTTCTCAAACTTTGTGCGAAGCAAAATCTCGTTCATGTATGCCCAAATAATAATGCTTGGATGGTTAAAGTTCTGCCTAATCATTTCCACCTGCATATCAAGGCAGTTTTTGGTAAACGTTTCTGATTCTGTAATGGTGTTTACCACAGGAATTTCTACTGAAGCTAAAATACCTAAACGGTCACAAGCTTCAAGTACCAATGGATCTTGCGGATAATGTGCAACTCTTAAAAAGTTACCGCCCATTTTTTTCAATACCTCTACATCTCTTATTTGCAAAGCATCTGGCGTAGCATTACCTAAATATTCATAATCCTGATGACGACTTGCTCCTATTAATTTTAAGGGTTTATCGTTTAAGAAAAAACCCTGATTTGCATCAAATTTAAACCAGCGAAAACCAAGTGGATTAGAAACCTGATCTAATACAGTTTTGGTTTTCATATCGATAATTTTAGTCACTATGCGGTATAAATAAGGGCTTTCTGGCGACCACAGTTCAGGTTCTTTAATGTTATTTAAATCCTGCACCACGGTATCATTTCCTCCGGAAAGCATATTCAGGGTGGAAATTTGGGACGATATTTCCTTTCCCTGCGCATTAAATATTGTAGTTTGTATCTGAACTTTTTTAGCTGATGATGAATTTTCGATTATACTTTTAACCTGCACTTTTGCCGTAGCAGCAGACACTTTCGGCGTTGTAATAAAAACACCAGAACTGCCATTTTCTTTTTGCGAAAAATGAACAGGATTGGTAATTAAAAGATTTACATTGCGGTATATACCACCAAAAAAGGTAAAATCGGCTGTTAAAGGTGGAATATCTTCATTAAATCTGTTAGTAACCCTAACTTCAACTACATCATCCTTATAATTTAAAAATGGCGTAATGGCTACTGTAAAACGAGTATAACTGCCAATGTGTTTACCAGCAGTTTTACCATTAATTAAAACTTCAGCTTCCTGTGCAACACCATTAAAAACCAAATAAATATCTTTTCCTTTTGCAGAATCATCCAACTTCAACTTACGCTTATAAATACCTAAACCACGGTAATAACCAGGCTCATCATCCATTACATCTTTATCATTCCAAGTGTGCGGAAGGTTTACTTTTTCTGTGACCCCGTTTTCCTTTTTAAATTCCCACTGGTCATTTAAACTGATTAATTTGCGTCCGCTATCTTGCGCAAAGCTATTGGTTACAAAAAACGTTATAAAGAATAATATTAAGAGTGATTTCGTTCGTACGGATGATTTCTTCATGTTATATTTTATAGGTAATATTTTGTCTTAGCTACAGGAAACACTGAAAAGTTTTTTTCCATTTGCTGTTTTCTAAACTTCTACGGTTAATTCAAAAACTTAAAAAATATTAATTTTAACAAATATATGAAACAAGAAAGAAAAAATTATGATCCAACTTTTCAGACCAAAGCGGTTGAATTAAGCAATGAAAGAAGTAATATATCAGAATTAGCTAGAGAATTTAGCATTAAAATTACGTTGCTTTACAAATGGCGAAAAGAATACGAAGCATTTGGAGAAGGAATTTTTCCTGGTAAAGAAAATTTGAAATAACACCATAGCATGAAAAAAGGCAATCAGTATTTTCTCCAAGAGCGTTCGATGCAATATAGGTTCATTAAAAATCATGAATCTTATTTTCGATTGAAAAAATGTCCAAAGTTTTAGACATTTGTTCGAGCAATTATTTCAAGTCGAAAAGCAAACCAATTTTACAAATAATCATAAATATACATAAAACCATTAACACATATAATTAACAATCAATATATTTTATATAAATCCATAATATTACTAAAGTATTAACTCATAAAATGATTATTATGAAAAATTTAAAAAAATCAGCGGAAACGAAATGAAAAGTATCTCAGCCGGTGTACAAACTTCATTTTTTCCTAATGCTTAAAATTGGGATTGTATGTATCAAAGTTGGAATAACATTGATTATCAACCAGTACTACATACAAATATTTCGGTACCTCTAAACATGCAAGGACATCTAGATGTTGGTCCAATAAAAACAGATTTTACATGCCAAGATTCTTAAAGTGTTGTATACAATTGTAAAATTAGAATCCGAAATTAACTATAAAAGCCGTCTAATAAATTGTGAGACGGCTTCTTTTTGTACTTTTATATACTATATTTCTATCCTTATCTAGTATGCTTATGTCTATGTTCATTTAAATTTTCTCACTGCTGCTTAACTGCGGAACGTCTCTACATGTTCCAAATAACTTCACCGTTGAGAAAACTGCTACCATTTAATTATAAACACACTAAATATTTTGAATATAATTCAATCAATAATTTTAATTGTCATTGTCTCTGTAAAATAAGAATACCAAAATTAGATGCTTATTTTCTGGTAAAATACTGAATATAAAGATGGAAATCATTCTCATAGGAAAATCAAAATCTGCCATAAACCGCTGTATTCTTCGAAAGGAACTTTCTGCTGAAGCACAACCATCGAATGCACTGGCTAAGGACATATAATTGATTTTTTTAACCTTACATAAAGCTATAATCATCATTGAAATAAATTTCAATCGGGCTTTGTTGATTTTTGTTTCAAAGCTGTGCTCTAAAACTAAACTCAGTTGGCTTGCGCACAATATTTTTTTTGTAATTTCACACCCTTGACTGGTCTTTGTGTGCTTAGTTGAATACCTCGGAAACATAACCTAACTCACTAAATACCAGTCATTTATCCAAATTAAAAATAACTTATTTTACTGATTTACAATAACTTGTGATTTTTGTCATGTACTAAACTGTTAATTAATAAAAATACTACAGTTTATTTTACCAAGCATAAAACAAAATGGCCGGAATTTCAATAATCCAGGCCATAAATCTTTAAAAAATTAGGAATGTTAATTGTGTTTTTAGAAACGTAATTCTATAGCAAATCTAACAATAAAACTCTTATTAAATATTTAGTATATCCTAATGTAAGTTGATGTGCACAATTGTGTATTTATACGTTCTGTTAATTCTACAACAAGTGATTTTTAATAGCTATTGTGTAGTAATACGAATAATATTTTTGTTTAATTAATTGTAGAAAGCACAATATAAAGTTCATCTTGATTCTTTAGATTCATTTTCTTTGTTATTCGGAACCTTCTTGCCTCAGCAGCTCTGATGCTGGAATTTGTATATTGTGAAATTTCTTTGATTTTAAAATTCATTTTTAAAAGTGAACAAAAATTTAAATCAGATATATTCATCTCAGGATAACTTTCCTTAAGCTCTTTATAAACTTTAGGATACACTTTTTGAAATTCTACATAAAAAGTATTTACATCCACTTTAGCGAGATTTACAAGCTTGCTAGTACTTTCTAGCTCAATGCTTTGATTGGAATAATCATTTGTTTTTGAAATCTCCTTCTCATTTATCTCTTTTACATTTTTTTTATTTAAATAAAATCTATAGTAAAAATAGCACATAACAATTACTGCAAGAAAAAATGATATAATAATTATAATATTGTTATTATTTTTTTTCTTTTCATGATTTAAAACCTTATTATTTATAGATGAGATTAAATTTATATCTGCTATTTTGGTCTTTAAGATATCGAGGCTATCTTCATAGAATTTATATTTTTTAGAATACGTTTCCGCATTTTCAAAATCATTTAAATGCTCATACGATGTATTAAGCAAAGCATAAATTTCAGATAATCTATATGTATTATTAATTTTATTTGCTTTTAGAGCTGCGTCATGTAAGTATGCGATCGCTTCTTTATAATTATTTGTATTATTAGCAATAATTCCTTTAATGATTAAACTTTGTGTAATAAATGATTCATCATGAAATGATATCAGTAGATGATCTGCTATACGTAGATATTTTCTTGATGCGTCAATGTCACTAAAAGAAGCGAGAGATAGGCTAATCGATTGCAATACATAGATCAAGGTGAACTTTTTCAATCTATTAGATTCATTAATTCTCAAAATATTTGAGTACGCAAGCTTTTTTTGTGCTATAATCTGTTTTCTTATATTTAAATCATCATTGGTATGCAGTAGGTCTGCCTTTGCTAAAAGAATATAAATTGTATTAATTTCCTGATCCTCTCTGGAGTTGACAAATTTATTGTATTCTTCGGCTTTATTAATTATTAATTGTGATGATTGAGGATTATTCATACGTAATAAGGCAAGTTGATATAATAATAAAAATCTGCACATCATATTATAATCCTTTCTGGAAGTCGCAAGATCTATCCCTTCATTTATTTTGAGTAATGCTGCATCAATATATCCATTAAGGTAGTTAATTCTTGATTCTTCAAATATGGAATAAATTTGACCACTGTAAAAACCAGCCTCTCGCGATATATAATAAAGGTTGGTAACATTTCTCAGAGAAGCATACGCGTTGCGATCTCCTTGTACATAATTTTTTTCTATCAAGTTTTTTATACTATCTATTTCTCTATTTTTGTTTTGTGCATAAGTGGTACTAAAAAAAACAAAGCAAATTGGAATAATTGTTTTTAATTTCATTATCATGGTTGTTTTTGGTTAATTATTTAAACAAATATATTTAAAATCAATAGAATTATTCTATCAAAACACACACTTGATTAATTTGTGTATATATTATTTATTTTGATACAAAAAAAACACAAACAGAGACCCAAATAATCATAAAAATAAAAAACAAAACCATAAACACTCAGATTCACTCAAAAATACTCATAAAAAGACAAATACCTATATATCAGATTTTTAAAAACAGAAAGCATGTGTTTACAAATGTGGTATCAAAAAAATATTTTTGGCACTTTTTATTAAACTGAAATTATAATAGACTCCAATATAGACCACAAAATTATTGATGTAGTAAATAACATAAATTCATTACTCTCAAATTATTGCTTAATTATTTATATAAAATGAATAATTTGGATTCTTTGCTTTTTTTGTGTTAAAGAATATTTTACTAGCCAAACCTTATTAAGTTAAGTAAAACATCATGTCTGAAAACAGACGAAGTAAAATAAGAGTAAATCAATAAGCTTACTTAGAGCCTGTTTAAATTTTATTCAATAATAATTTTATAGCGGATAATTTGAGCATGTTTTCAGAATTTTCCATTAGCAATTCATAATTTCGGCAAAGTCTTCTGTCGTTATCAAACCAAGAAAACGTTCTTGCAACAATCTATCTTTTGTGTACTTGCTTAAAGAGTTTTTCTTTATTGTCAGAGCGTAAAAACAACCTGAATGATGTAGCCAAACTTATCTTTTATTTCTTCAATAATATTTCCCCTATAGCCACCCGTCTGCTAAAATTACTTTAACCGAAACTAAAAGATAATGGAGTGTTCTCATCAATAATAAGGCAGCTTCACTATCGTGAAAATTGGCTACACTTATCATGACTGCTATAAAAATCCATTCTTATCTACTACAACATGCCATTTAATTCCTTTTACATTTTTATTACCATCAAATCCATTCAGGGAAAGATTGTTTCCCAACGAACGCTCTGACTGTATATAATTAGGGCAACCGCATCAAATTTTCTTTCCTAATTAGCATTATCTTTGAATATGCTATCGATAATTGATTATTTCTCCAATGTAGAAGACCCTCGGATTATTGAGCGTTGTTTCCATTTATTATCCGATATTTTATTAATTGCTATTTTCACTTATTTGACTGGCGGCTCTGATTATCAGGATATGCATATGTTTGGTAAAGAACGCGGGAGTCAGCTTAGAGGATTCTTGACACTTCCCCATGGTGGCTCCTTCGAGTGATACCTCTGAACGGATTTTTAAGAAGCTGAATGTATCTTCGCTACAAGAATGTTTAGTCACTTATGGAAAAGATATTTTGTCCTGCCTTGCAGAAAAGCAGATTGTATTAGACGGTAAAAAGCTCAAAGGAGTTTTACCAACAAAGGAAATAGCGGATTGTACAACCTCAATGCTTGGGTAAGTGAAAACAATATTTGTATTGGTCAGCAAAAAGTAGAAGATAAATCTAATGAAATTACTGCTATACCTAAAATATTGAACTATTTGGATATTGAAGATACTGTTGTGAGCATTGATGCCATAGGTACTAAGACCAAAATCGTTGAACATATCCTAGATAAAAAAGGCCATTATATTCTTTCTGTTAAAGGTAACCAACAGGAATTATTTGAAGATATTGAACATTGGTGAGAGTACATTGGAGTATCGAAAACAAACTACATTAGCATTTAGATGTTACCTTCAAAGAAGATATGTGTAGAGCACGCAAAGGAAATGCCTCTGAAAATCTATCCATAATGAGAAAAATTGCGTTACAGCTAATATCAGGCATGAACGACAAACTAAATCTTAAAAAAAGACAATATAAAGCTGGTATAGATCCAAAGTATATGAAAGATATTTTGACATTTTGATGCAGTTACCCTGAGTTTTCGCTTTATATCATCAGAATCAAGCGTTTTTTTTATAAATTACCACTGAGTAAGGGTTAAGTCTGTTGGATAAATCAATTTTTTTATTTTGTAGCTCTAAATTGAAGCTTTTAATCCAATTAATACCCCTTACTCTTTTTTTATTTACATTTTTAAACAGGCTCTTAATAAGTAAATGATATGTACTACATTCCTATGATATAAAACTGCTTCGATTAGTACTTATATTGATAAATTATTGAAGCAGGTGTTTAAAATTTTTAGATACCCGATTGAAATTGTATAAAATACTTACAATCAAATCATAGCTTGGATAGAAGTATATATAAATCACTTGTAGATTTAATTTCTATCTTTTTTAATATTCTATATCTTCTACTTTCTACGGACTTTAATGTTGTCTGAGTATATTCTGCTATTTGTTCATTGTTAAAGTTCATTTTTACAAAAGAACAATAATTAAGATCATTGATATTGAGTTTAGGGTATCTGTCTTTAAGATTTTGATAAAAATAAGGATATATTTTCTGAAATTCAACATAATATACATTAATATCATCTTTTGCAAAATTGATTAGTCTCATTACTTTTATAGTGATATCAATTTCTTCTTTTTGAAATTTATCCTCTTTATTAGTGATAAAGGGTAAAACTAACGAATTTCTTTTTATTCTTTGGTAAAAAAGCAATAATTCAATAGAAATTATAAGAACAAGAATTCCATACAACAGCATTTTGTTAACATCACTAATTACCCTTTGCTTATCTTTTGCAGAAAGGTTGATGTTTTTGATTAAAGTGATATTATTTGATTTCTTATTGGCGGAGTTTATACTGTCCAGTAAATGAGCATATTTCCACGAGTATTTTGTAGCTTCTTCAAAATCACCAATCTGACCATATGAAGCAGAAATCATAGGGGTTATTTCAAAAAAATTGTATGTATTCCTGTTTTTAGCTGACCTTTCAATAACTATCGAAAAATACTTGATAGCTTGTTGATAATCTTTGCTTATATTTTCTATTGCCCCTTTTATTACAAAACTTTGCGTGATAAATTCTTCATTCGGATACTTCATAAGAAGATCGTCAATTTTTATAACCACTTCCCTTGCTTCTGATAGTTTTTCAGCCAAAGCAAGGCTCCATGCTAGAGACTCTAATGTATTGATAACAATAAATTTTTTGTATTTATCATTATCTCTTAATAGCATTGCCTGAGAATACGCTTCTCTTTTCAGTGAAACAACAGTATCCATATCTTTACTCAATCCGTTTGCATCAACTAAAAGTTCTGCTTTTCCTAGCAGTATAAAAATATGATTGATATCTCTTTCATCATTTTCAGAAACAAGACTGTTGTAATATTCACATTTTTTTAATGCATCTTGTGACTCATGAAATTGGTCTAATTTTATCAGAATCCTCTGATAAATTAAAAATAATCTGCATAAAGCCATGGAATTTTTTTCAAGTTTTGCTATGGCAACACCCTCATTAATTTTCTTCAGGGAAGCATTGAAATATCCGTAATCATAATTGATTTTAGCAGTTTCGATTATCGACTTAAGCTGGCCTTCAACAAATCCTTCATATTTAGACAAATCATAAAGATCCGTCATATATTTAAGTAGATCTTTTTGTGAAATCTCTCCTTTAGAATATCTCTGATCCAATATTCCTGTTAATCTATTTATTTTTTTATTCTGCTGTGAAAATAAAATCGAACATGTAAAACACAATGTGCACAATATATATTTTCTCATTACATTAAGCCTCATCAATATTAAATTATAGTTAATGTGATTGTCAATTATATAGAAATCTACTATACGAGGATAAAAATATAAAAAAAATTAAAATATATTGTATTAGAGAAAAGTAGAGCCTGTTTAAATTTTACTTAACCAGGCTCATATCTATGATTGTCAATGATTTTACTATTTTACAATTATGATAAATAAACTACCTCGGGGCAGAGCCCCAGAGGTATTAGAACATTGATAATTGTTGACCATGTATCTTTTTATATTCTTGTTCTTTTCCTTGAGATTTCACATAATTTTGAATCGTATTCTCATCTCCGTGTTTACCAACTGTATTAACGTAGAATCCTTTACTCCAAAATTCACCACCCCATAATTTTTACTTAACTTCTGGGTGTCTTTTGAAAATCTCCTTTGCCGTAATACTTTTCACTGTCCGAATTATTTTAGTCGGACTTTCAACAGGAACACTTTGAATCAAAAAATGAACATGATCTTCGTCGGTCCCAATTTCAATGAAAGCTATATCATAACGTTTTGATATCTCCAAACAAATTTCTTTCAAACTAATATCAATTGCTTCACTAAAAACAACTCTTCTATATTTGGCTGGACATACAAAATGATACAACAATACTGATACATTATGCTTTTTATGAATATATTCGCTCACAAAACAAAATTACACAAAATCGAAGCAGAGCTTCGAGGAATTAAAACTAAAAGAGATTAAAACATAAATCATCCATAAATAAAAAATGAAATTTAGAAATTAAAAATGGTTCTTATATACTTACATCAATATGATTTAGTGTTTACAGGAAATAGAGATCAATTTAAATAATTTACTGATACAACTTTTTCCATTTACCAAGAGTATTTCTACTCATTTTGAAATAACTGGCAACCTGCGTGTTGTTTAGGTTATTATTCTTTTGATATTCCAGTATCTCCAAAATATCTTCCTTGGTATATGATTTAAATTTCTGACTGGCCTGATTCTCATCTTTGAAAATCATTTTATTTAATTTAAGAATATCTAGTACAGATAATTCGCTCTTATTTAAAATAAATGTATATTTTTCTTTCTGCTCAGGAAATTTATAATCTAGTATATCGGCGTAAATCTTTTTATAATTGGGTGCGTTATTTTTCATAAAAATGCTTTATTATTTCGATGATTATTATATTATTAAAAATATCCATTGTTATCTATACTTAAATATCCATTTATGTAAAGTGCTTTTGGGTATTTTATATTCATTAATAATTTCCGCTTTAGTTTTAATTTTTTTATCCAACATTTCCAAAATAAAGTTTATAATTTCAATAGTATAAACATTTTTTCGAAATTGAGGAAGCAAAGAATTATTATTGGTAACATCGCAATACTTAATACCGCTCGGTGGAGAGTACAAAATAAGATGTTGTGAATACAATCGAAAAAAATCATATTCTAATAGTTTACTCCATTTTAAAAGTAAATTGACTGGAATATCTTCTTCCAAATACATATCTGTAATCTCTTTTTCCGTACACTTCATGAAATTGCAAATACGTGTGATATCAATCTGACTATCCTCTACTCTTATTTTCAATAAGTTACCAATATGAATGTTTTTGTAGTCTATTTTTTCCATATATAAAATCATTAATCCCTCTATTATTTTCTAATTAAAACAATAAAGGTTTAGGGTTAATTATAAAATACTTATAAGGTTAGGCTGTATTCCTAAAAACATTTTAAATCAATATTAAGCTGAAGATGCCATCAAAATTTAATGGAATTCCATTATTTTGAATATAGACTTTAAGTATTCATGTACTCAATTTTAACATCCCTTTCCTTTATTATTTTAAAAATATCGCTTTTTTAGTAAAGATATTTGCTTCAATTTATTTTTCTATCATCTATAATTACTTAAAATATCACAATAATACTCACGATGGTTTGAATAATTCATTGAGATATAAGATATCACGTTTGCAAAATATATGAGGGAGCTGGGTTTGAAAAGTAAACAGAGCAGGAAGTTTAAAGTTACCACCAACTCAAAACACAATTATCTGGTGGTGGAAAATGTTTTGGATAGGAACTTTACCGTTGCTGTGTCTTCTAAAGTTTAGGTTTTTGACATAACCTATATTCAAACCAACGAAGGATTTTTATACTTGACCATAGTTATTGATTTGTATGACTGTAAAATAGTTGGATGGAGTTTAAATAATGGAATGAGTACTGAAAAAAAAAGTCTTGCAGCTTCAAAAATGGCTTTCAAAAACAGAAATTTTGAAGAAGGATTAATTTTTCACCCTACAGAGGAGTTTAATATGCAAGCAGGAAATTTGCAAAAAACATTGAATCTTACGGTGTAATTAGAAGCATGAGTAGCAAGGTAATTGTTGGGATAATGCTGTAGCGGAAAGCTTTTTTAAGTCATTGAAAACAGAGTTAATTTATGGCAACAAACTCATATCCAAAGAAAAAATAAAATTGGAAATCTTTGAATATATTGAAATCTGGTACAATAAAAAATGAAGTCACAATACTCTAAATTACAAAACAATAGACGAATTTAACAATCAAAACGAAATGTATCAAAATGTAGCTTAACTTAAGCTAGAAATTTTATTTGCATATTCAATGTGCTAAATATTCAATTTTATGTAAGTTGTGACATCATAATGTACAGTTCACTTTGGCTTTTAATATCCATTTTCTTTAATATCCTATATCTTCTGCTTTCTGCAGATCTTATTGTTGTATTGGTAAATAATGCAATCTGCTTACTTTCGAAATTCATTTTTACTAATGAACAAAAATTAAGATCATAAATGGTAAGCTCAGGGTATTGTTCTTTAAGATCCTGATGAAATGTGGGATATGCATGATGAAATTCAACATAAAATGTATTAATATCCTGTTTCGCCAACTCGACAAGATTTCTTACAATTACAGGTTTGCTGCCATCAACATCGGTTTTAGGTTTCGTTTTATCTCGACGTATTGTAAATTTATGGTACAATAGCAGCAATTTACGTTTATAAAAAAACAAAAATGAACCGAATATTACGAATAGAGAAAATACAATAATCACTACTATAGTACCCTTATCAAAGATCTTATTGTTAGCAGAAGGAATTTTAGAAGTGATGGTATTAATCAAATTGCTATTATCAGATCTTCTGTTTGACAAATGGATACTGTCGGACAGATGCTTAAAATGCCATGAATAATCAACAGCTTTTTTAAAATCTCCCAACTGTCCATACGATGCAGAAATCATAGGATATATTTCATAGAGATTGTAAGTATTTCTATTTTGTTTGGATTTGGCAATAGCCAATGAAAAATTTTCTATTGCCTGCTCATAACGGTGATCTATATTCTCTACAGCCCCTTTGATCATGTAATTTTTAAGTACAAGCTCTTCATTAGGATATACTTCTAAAAGTCTATCGATTACAATGATATTTTTCCGAGCTTCAGGTAATTTTTCAGCCAATGCCTGTGACCAGGCTAGCGACTGAAGCACACGAATAATAGTTGTTTTCTTATATTTATCGGAATTTTGTAAACTCTGCGCTTTTGAATAAGCCTGTTTTTTTAAAGATAACACAAGATTCATATGATTACTCAGGCCCTCTGTATTTACCATATGATCAGCTCTTCCCAAAAGAATATAAATATCATTGATATCCCGATCACTTTTTATAGGAATCAATTTATTATAATAATTGCACTTTTTTAATATGGATTCCGACTCATGTAAACGATCTAATCTAAGCAACACTCTTTGATACACTAATAGTAAATGACATAGGATATTATAGTCTTTATTTGTCTCGGCCAATTGAACTCCCTCACTAATTTTTTTCAAAGCCATATTAAAATCGCCATACGAGTAGCTTATTCTAGCCTCCTCAACAATGGATGATAACTGACTTTCAACATTTTTTGATTCTTTTGATAAATAGTATAAATGGGTAACATATTCACCGAAATCTTTCTGTGTAACATTTCCATTGTAATAATTCTGATCTATTAATCTATTAATGCTATCAATTTTACTATTCTTTTTTTGCGAAAAAAAAAGGGTAACTGTACAAAAAATAATACATAATAAAAATAACCTGATAAATATTGACTTCATTGTGTTGATTTAAAAAGTGTCCATTTACGTATTCATATAATCATTTTAATAACATTTCACCCTATAGCAGAAATTAAAATCTGGTAAGCAAATAAGGTATGCTAAACGATACATATTAAATAACGATTTCTAATTTTCAAGTACGTAAGAAAATTTTATACCATAAATTTATTTTAAAGAAAAAACTACATTATTAAAAATACGCAATAAAACACAATACAACACAATTCGATATAAAAAACTGATAACCAGATCATTGAAATGTACAAAAAAAAATAAAATTTTAATTTGTTAAAAATATTATTTTCACTTGACTGTATTGAAGTATGTTTTGTTTTTTACCAAGAATTTCTTTTGAATAGATAAAATACCATTGAAATAGAGACGAAAAATACTAGAAGATTTCCGGATATTACTCTACTTTTTTTCTTGCGTTTCTAACTATTCACAGCTGGAGCTTAATTAATGGAATGAGTACTGAAAAAAAACAAGATTAACGGCTTGGACAATAGAATATTTCAAAAAGAATTGATTTTTCTCTCAGATAAAGCTGTTCAATATGCCAATAAAAAATTTGCAATTACACCTGGATCTTATTGTGTAAGGAGAAGTATGCATAGAAAAGGTAATTGCTGGTATAATGCAGTCACAAAGAGTTTTTTAAAGTCATTAAAAACTGAATTATTTTATGATAATAAACTCATCTAAAAAGAGCAAAAGAAGTTGGAAATCTTTGAATACATCGAAATCTGGTACAATAAAAAAAGAAGATATGGTATATTGAATACAAAACGATCGAGGAGTTCAATAATCAAAACAGAATTTACATAATTATAACTTAACTTGGACTGGAAATTTTATTTATATATCCAATTTCTAAGTATACACAAAACTACATACCAACTAACTAATTCTCTACATTATATCATAACATAATAAACTACTATTTATTCAATTCATATAATTTGTAATATTGCTTAATATAACAATGTGGCGTAATATCTTCATCAATTTTCTTTTTAGTCTTATGCATTCCATAAATCATATCCTATGTAGGGATACAATATAATAGAAATAGCTCAGACGCGTTTAAAACTGATAAAAGAATATAATATATAGGAATCCATTCGTTCCTCACAGATAAGGAAAAAACTAATAAAAAAAGAGAATATTTTAAATGTTCTAAAAATAGTCATGCTAATCAATAAACAAATTCAAATTATAAAAAACTCTCTACAGTCAAAAGGCAATTTTTAACTTTAAAATATGTTAAGAAAGAGAACTAGGTCTTTTTCTAAATAAATTAATAATTTTATGGATGAAGAGGTAAGAAAATAACTGAAAGAGCTATCAACACTCACAATTAATATGATCATTTGTTTTTTTATTACAAAAAACCGACTAAGCAATCTTCAATTTTAACCTAAATTTAGAATTGGAATCATGATAATTAGAGGTGTATAAAAGATGAATAAAACAAATATTTGAACCGAATTAACGTTTATTAAAATGAGCAAATTTAACTCCCAATTAACAGGTAAAATAACAAAGATTCTTTTGTCAGATGATACAGAACGTATCTGGAGCAAAAAGGAACTAACCCATGAATTCTTTAAAGATTCACATTCCTATGAAGTTATAAGAAGAGAGCTTTTATGTAAAAAAATTCAGAAATTTGAAAAGACAATCTTTCAACAAAGAATTTTTAATGAAAACACGAATTCAAATCAACCCGAATGCAGCCATATATATACATTTAAAATAGCGCTAATAAATATTTTAGCAAGAAAAAACATATCAATACGTTCAAATACAGAGTGCCAATGGCTAAAAGAAATAGATGATTATAATTTTGAATTAATACCAATTCATATGCTTCTGTCAGAGAATGTAAAGATGGTTTATCTTTTGATTATGATAAGAAAAAAGTTTATAAATAATGAATTACCTTCTCCTCATATTTTTCATTTTATGTGCGAAAAATATCCAAATATAAAGGGAGAGACTGTATCCGAATTATATTTAAGTTTTGTAAAGTATGCAACAAAAATGTTAATGGCTATTCTAAAATAGAGTAAAACTTAAGGACTAGAATATAAACTTAGTGTAAACTAAAAGTTAAGCATAAATTTTAGTTTAAGCCTGTTTAAACTTTTATTTTTCTAAGGAACAAACAGAAGAGAGAAAGCTAAATAATGCAGATTTATCCAAGTGATATTTAATGTTTCAAATTTCATCACTAATGCTTTGAAACTATCTATCAAAGCATTTGCTTCTCTATTTTAAATATTCTTTTATATAGTTTTTCGTCGAAATATTGCTCAGTTTAATTATTACCATTACTAGGATTTTATTTATATTGCCTGTTATTTCCTATTTTTCTAAAAATCTCTACACTTTTACTGGCAAAGCTGGCATCAGCGTTAAGAAATAATCTTTTATGATTTATTGTGCTTTGCTCAAGAAGAGCTAAAATATCTTCCAAAATATTCTCAATAGTATAAGGATCATGATGTTCTCCACTCATGGGTTTCCAATTTAGATCATCTGTCCCTGATATCACAAAGAAAAATAATATTACTCGTTCTGATTCTGCAGTGTTTTTTGCACTGATAGCCTACAGATTCTTCTCCAATTCCATCTGATATGACTTGCCATTCAGTTGAACACTAGACATCAAGTAATCTTTTATTTTTGATAAGAAGATGAATCCAAACCCTTTTACAGCTACCATCCTTACTCCATTTATTGAAATAATAGTAGATAATTTTCCAACTTACTTTCTCCTTGAAAAATATTCTTTAAGAATTAATTCTATCTATTGACAACATGTTTTTAAACGCTTTGTAATCAATAAAAGCATAAAAAAAATTTATCATCCGCTTTTAAGACCAAACCTGTTGAATTATGCAATGAAAGAATCAACATCTCAGAATTGTCACGAGAAATAGGGATTACTTTGCTTTACAAATGGAGAAAAATCTTTAGAAGGAAGTTTTCCAGGGAAAAGAAATTAAAATTAACACCAAGGCAAGAAACGATCCCTGATTTTGAGAAAAAGTTTTAATATACTGATTTATAACGTCATATATTTTTAAAAAAATCGGCAGTTTCTCCAAGAGTATTCGATGAAATATCATTTCATAAAAAGTCATGAATCGTTATTTTCGATTGAAAAAATGGGCAAGATCATGGAAGTTGATTCAAATACATACTTAAAATGGAAATAAATAACTATAAACTTAAAGTATATATATGGATTTGTTCAAGTCCACGATTAGTCAGTAGCTATTCAATGATAATATTACTTTTATTATGATCAATATGATTTCCATGATGCTCAAAATAAGTATTCAAAATTTATCTATGATATTACCTGTACTCCAACATTCAGTTCCTATAGCTCAAATGATTTCTGCAATAAGGCTTTCTTAATTTAGTAAATTCAACTTGAGTTTTTTAAACTTCTTTCTTTAAACAGCTTAATAAGGGTACATATACATTGATTTGGTCGATATTCTATATTTACATAATCTTTTGCTACAACTTCATTCAAGATTCTAATGTCCTACACTATTAAGATTGCTGTGTTGATAATTCACTAAACAAAAATAATATTTTTAGAAACTGAAAGTAAAGTTAAATAAAGTATATAGTTTTAACCATTTGTGAGACTAATAACCCTTTTTTCAATAGGATTTTTAGAAGAAATAAAATTAAAGATAAGTATTTATTTTACATCAAAAGAACAGTATTAAAACCCGAGAATTATAGTTGAGCTCAATTCTTTATGGTACAAGATATTAGGAATCGTTGAGAAATAGATGAGAAAACTCAGTTTAAGAAGTGAATTGAGCAAAAAAAAAAGCTTTGTAGTTGATGATTCATCAAAATTCTTAGTATATAATATCACTTATATTCAAACCAAAGAGAATTTTTATACCTAACAACAATTATTGATTTATATGACCTAAAAATCATTCACGAGAGCTTAATGGAATGAGTACTGAAAAAAAAACTAGCGTCTTGAAAATGGCTTTAAAATATGGAATAGTTCAAAAAGGATTGACTTTTAATTCAGATATAGAGAAGAAGTTAATATACTCGTAAAAAGTTTGATAATACTATTCAATCTTATGGCGTAAGAAGAAGTATGAGCAAAAAAGGTAATTGCTAGAATAATACAATGGTAGAGTTTTTTCAAGTTATTAAAAACCGAGTTAATTTATAGTAAAAAATTCATTTTAAAAGATTTCATAATCTTTTAAAATGATGAAACTTAGCACAATAAAAAAGAGAGCATAATATATTGAATTATAAAACGTTTGAGGATTTTAACAAATCTAATTTTCATATGCATATATTGGAATGAAATTATAAGTTTTATAAAAAACTTAGATAAGTATATTTTTAGTACATGACAAAAATCACAAGTTATTGTAAATCAGTAAAATAAGTTATTTTCAATTTGGATAAATGACTGGTATTTAGTAAATTAGATGATGTTTCCGAGGCATTCAACTAAGCACACAAAGACCAGTCAAGGGTGTGAAATTACAAAAAAAATGTTGTGCGCAAGCCAACTAAGTTTAGTTTTAGAGCACAGCTTTGAAACAAAAATCAACAAAGCCCGATTGAAATTTATTTCGATGATGATTATAGCTTTATGTAAGGTTAAAAAAATCAATTATATGTCCTTAGCTAGTGCATTCGATAGTTGTGCATCAGCAGAAAGTTCCTTTCGAAGAATACAGCGGTTTATGGCAGATTTTGATTTTCCTATGAGAATGATTTCTATCTTTATATTCAGTATTTTACCAGAAAAGAAGCATCTAATTTTGGTACTAGATCGTACGAATTGGAAGTTTGGGAATTCGAATATTAATATTTTGATGTTAGGGATTTGTTATAAAAATATCGCCATTCCAATTATGTTTAAAATGTTGGATAAACGAGGTAATTCTGACACCAATGAAAGAATAGAATTACTCACCCAATTTATAGATTGGTTTGGGAAAGACTGCATTGATTATTTGCTTGCAGACAAAGAATTTATAGGCCATCACTGGCTTGATTTTTTAAATAAAAATAAAATACGGTATTATATTCGATTGCGGAATAATTTTAAGGTTTTCCGATTTGATAAAAATGAAGAAACACCGGTATTTTGGTTGTTTAACCGATTGAGAGTGGGTGAATTTCTTAATCATCCTAAAATTGTTAAAATTAATGGTGTAGAATGTTACGTTTCAGGCATGAAGCAGTATGATAGGACTGGGAAATTGGATTTTTTGATTTTGGTTTCCTTCAATAAACCTGAGGAATCTTTGGAATATTATAGGAAAAGATGGCAAATTGAAACACTTTTTAAGGCCTTCAAAACCAGTGGCTTTAATATTGAAGCCACTCATGTAACGGATCAAAAGAGGTTAGAAAAACTATTCATGATCGTAATGCTGGCGTTAGTTTGGTGTTATAAAATTGGAGATTATGTACATGAAAAAATTAAACCTATCAAATTCAAAAAACACCAAAGAAGAGCTTTTAGTGTTTTTAAATATGGATTAAATCAAATTAAGTATTAGGAATAAATTATTTACTACTATTTCATATCTTTCGTGCTAGTTATGGGAAGAGTCTTAAATGTATTTCTTACAAGTGTTCAACGAATGGAACTTGAACGTCTTTATAAAGAAAGTACTCATCATGTTTTACGCCAACGCTGTCAAATTATTTTATTAAAAGCATCTCATCGTAAGACTAGCAATATTTGTGCAATCGTAGGAATTAAAAGTGAAAATCAAGTTAATAAATGGGTAAAACGTTATAAAAATGAACATGCAAGTCTTGGAATTCAGTGTCTACGTAATCTAGAAGGACAAGGTCGGAAATCGATCTTTGATAGTGAAACTGAATCAGAACTCATTCAAAGAATAGTTAAAGCAGAACGTCAGAAACTAGAGAATGCAAAAATTATATTAGAAAAGAATTAAATAAAACATTCAACATCAAAACATTAAAGAATTTTTAAAAAAGAATTAAATAAAACATTCAACATCAAAACATTAAAGAATTTTTTAAAAACCTTGGCTGGCGATACAAACGAATAAGACTTAGACCAAAAGGTAAGCCTAATGCAGAACTGCTATCTATTAAGAAAGAACAACTCGCTCTTTTAGAACATCAAAGCGAATTAGGAAATATTGAACTTTTTTATGGTGATGAAACAGGAGTAAGTGAATTAGCATATGTTCCTTATGGTTGGCAAGAAAAAAATGAAAACCTAGCTATCGCTGCTAATCATGGTAAGCAGATTAATTGTTTTGGTAGTTTATCTAGAGAGAACACCTTCTTTTCAAAAATGACAATAGATCATATAAATGCAGATTTTAATCATCAATTTTTTTGAAGAATTTTCATTTTCAAATTTTAAAACAAACAGTTGTCGTTTTAGATAATGCTCGTATTCATCTTGCTAAGAAGGTCAAAGAAAGAATTCCCTATTGGGAACAAAGAGGCTTATTTTTATTTTTCTTACCTCCTTATTCTCCACATTTAAATATTATTGAGAGATTATGGAAAGAACTAAAATCCAGATGGATAAAACCTGATGATTATACATCTTTTTGATAACTTAAGATATGCAATCTTTTGTTGCCTCAAAAATGTGGGACGAAATTTAAGTATTAACTACTCGAAATATTCTTAATTAATTCTTTACAGGTACTTAACAATATGCTAATGAATACTCTAAATAAAATGAATATCAATATGTTGCAATTTTTGTCATGTACTTAGAAGTATATTATTTATTATTTTTACACGTCTCCTACTTAGTTTCAATTTTATATACCATATCTTTCTCAAAATAAATGATCCATTCTATTTTTTTTCCAAGCCAGGTAGTTTTAATATGGCAAATCCATACATCGGAAAGATAGTCATTTGATTGATTACCTATTTCAGCCATCATTTGGCTCCGAGTCTTATTAATATATTTTTTTTATTATATGTTTTCATTAATATATATTGTTCATTTAAAAATAAAAAATTAGTTCAATAAAATCCAATCTTCACTTCATGCTCTTTAACAATACATATTGAGAGCAACAGAAGTAAGATGCATTAATTTAAATTCTGAAATAAGTATCAATTTAGCGATGGAATAGTAATTTCTACACCTATGCACTATCCCCTTAATTATAGTAAAATTATTCATCACCCTCTTGCGAATATGGTAGTTATCAAAAGTATATTAACTATATAATATCTTTTCAATTGCAATAGTTTAATAAAATCACACTGTTATACTTGATAGAGCTAATTTTAAATATATTTAAAAACAAAAATACATTAAAAATAAATTTTTCAAAATTATTTAAATTATTAACTATACACAGAAACACACAAATCAACGCGATAGCAAGATAAGCAAATGTTAGCTTTTTATTATTAGATATCTTTCCTAATTAAACTCTGTCATTTTTAAATTTCTTGTTGTTCTTTTCAGGTTGACGATAGCAGTAATTAGTCTCCAATTTTTATCATAGTTTTTGTGTTTTCCACGATATTTACTGCTGCAAATTCTGAATATTTTACAATCTCTATTGATATGTTCTATCATTACCCTCTTGGAAGCCTGCTTTTTATTTTCATCCTTTTGTTGCTCGGTAAGTGGTTTATATTTCGATTTTTTGTGTGGAATAATACTGTTTCCATGAATCTTTTGAATTCCTAAAAAACCTAAATCTGCTAAGATGGTAATATCCTTAGCCATTTCAAACGATTGGTTTTTAAACATCTGAAAATCATGAACAGTGCCTACAGCAAAGCTAATCCCTTTGATTAATCCTGTCAAAATACACCCGATGATTAATACCTTTATCGTATGTCGCTTTTTTTACCCGAATAATAATCTTCTTGATTTTTTAAGGGACGTTCTATTTCTTGCTCACATACATCAATAGCTACTAAATTGGTTTCTAGGTTCGTTTTTAAACTCCCAATATCAGGACAATTCAAACACCTCAATAGAATCATTTCTGTAAACTTACATCTCTTATAAGCATAAGATTCACTAATCCCAAATCTTTTACCTAAGGTTAAATAGGTTTCATAATTTCTTATATACAATAAGTAAATTAGAATTTGATTTTCTGGAGACATACTACTTCTATTGCCTAATTTACGGGTCCAAAGCTCAGATTTATAAACATCTAATTCTTTAAGAAACTTATCTTTAAGAACTATAAAAGCACCCTTATTAACGCCAACTAAACGCTGAAATTCGGACGACTTCCTCACTTTATATTCCTCAAATACATCCATTACTGCAAAAATATTATTATTCTTGAAATACTGAAAGATAATTAAGAAAGATGTCTATTGAACTTCTTTTACAAAATTCACCATAAAAATATTTCCCATTTTCATATTTCTATTACAGACATTACTTTTAATATTCACAATAATCTCTCTTTGTTCCAGAATACCTTTGAAATTTTCACTTCCAAAACTGGAATCGAATTTGATAAATAACCTTTTATGCTCTATATCAGAACCATTCATAAAAGAAAATTTTCATTCCTATTATTAACAAGTAAGTATTCCGACAAATTTAGATTAGAGAAAACGGCGAATATTTGATGCGTATTGCTTTTCCAATATTTGCCATACATCTATTAACCGCATAAAAAAGAGAATCCTTATTAGTATAATCCAAAGGATCAATCCATTCCTTTTTTAGCTTACGCCAAAGGGTTTCGGCTATATTCAACTCTGGAGAATAAGGTGGCAGATAGAAAAAATAAAGACCTCTGTTTTGCCAATATTCAAGACGTTCTTTTACTTTTTTTGAACGATGAACAGAAGCATTATCCAAAATCACACAAGTTGGTTTATTGATTTCCAATGACAATTTTTCGAAAAAAGCAACCACAAAATCACTGTCAATATTTCCCTGAGTTACCGAAGATTTGCATTTGTTATCCCTGCTTATGATTCCTAAAACGTTGATTTTAAAACCCTTTTCAACAGGAATACATACCTCTTCATCTGGAAATTGCCAGCCGTAAGGAACATAGCCTTTGCTGCTAAAATGGCTCTCATCTCCATAATACAGATCGATATCCTGATTGTTTGAGAGCTTTTCTAATTCCAAAATCTGCTCTTTTTTAAAATCGTATAAAATAGCATTGGGACTGTTTTTGGGTCGTTTTCTTATGCGTTTGTATCTTGCGTCAAGACTTTTAAAAACCGCTGAAGCGTGATGTTTGAAAGCCGTTTTCCGCTTTCCTTTTCTATTTCTGCCTTAGCCACAGAGAGTCTTTGTCTGTTCTTTTTTACTATTTCAATGACTAAATCGGCATCGTTTTCTTTGCTCAAAATGGGCTTTCTTCCTCGTCCGGATTGTATTCGAAGACCTTCAATCCCCTTGGCGTTGAATTTTGCCGTCCAATTATTGACACTCATCGAACAGATCTTTAAAATATCGCCAACTTCCTGAGAACTTCTGCCTTCTGATTTCAACAAAATCAATTGACAACGGCTCCGAAAAGAATGATTCTTATCACTTCGATACGCTTTTTCTAAAATTCTTTTTACTTTTTCGTCCAAAAAAGGGCGATTGCTTCTTCCCATTATGCTAAAATACAAAATTCTCTAATCTATTTTAGAGGGAATACTTACGATTATATAGATGATCATTAACAAAAGCAAAATGGGACACAGCTATAAATCACTAAAAACATTTCAAATTAGCACAATCTCTTAGAACATAAACACAGTTAATTATATTAATACACAGTATTACACATATACAAATCACATACATTTTTGTTTTTTGATTGTTCCTATTTTTACGATAAATATAGACACAAATTTAAGATCAAGCTATAAATATGATAAATGTTATAGTTGGTATTATGACTAATATCTTCTTTAATTATCCAGATATTGAATTTGCTCTGATCATTTTGAGATCTTTTAAAAAACGTATAATTTATTAAAATCATAGAAAATGAAAAAATTTATTTTATTAGCAGCAACATTAAGTTCTGTTGTTGTATTTTCTCAACTTGGTGTGAATACAACTAGTCCTAATGCTACCCTCGACGTTCAGGCAAAGAATGCTACAGGAACAACATCAACTCCTGAAGGACTCTTAGTGCCCCGAGTAGACAGACAAAAAGCCCAATCTATGACCGGAGTAGGTATCTCAACACTTATTTATGTAAACAGTGTTGCTACAGGTACTCAAACTGGGACGGCAGTAAATATTGACACTGTAGGTTACTATTATTATAATGGTACCGTTTGGACCAAGTTCAACTCTAGTGGAGGAGTAAACATTTATAATGCTGACGGTACCCTTGCTGGTAATAGAATAGTCACTCAAGGAGTCAATACTTTAGCTTTTACCGGAACTGCTGCCAATGCTTTTTCGGTAGATGGAACAACTTTATCTGTGAATGCAGCTAGCCATACTTTAGGCGTTGGAACTGTCACCCCGCAAAAGACACTACACGTTAATGGATCTTTACAGCTTACCAATGAACTAAATATTGGAGGAAATGCCACAACTACAGGCTCTTCTGGAACTTCAGGCCAAGTATTGGTTTCAAAAGGAGCGGGAGCAGCTCCGAGCTGGGCAAACCTTAGCACAACTAGCGGATCAATTTCATCAGCAAATTATGTACAAGGAACTACTGCTCTTACTATAACTCAGGGGACAGTCGCTGATGTACCTGGAGCAACCATTACTTTAACCGTACCTACCGGAGCAACGCAAACGTTTCTTTTTAACATACTAGGATATGCAGTTAGATCCATAACTGCTAATAATTCTGGAACACAAGGGGTATTCACATTATTACAAAATGGAACTAAAATTTCCTCAGCGTATACTTCAACAAGTTCTACTGGGAATTTATCTAATTTACCAGCTCCCGTAACTTTTTTAAAATCGACAACCCTTAGTGCGGGAACTTACATTTTTAAAATACAGTATGCTTCTTGGTTTGGTGATCAAATCGTAAACTTTGTTCCTAGTGCATATTTAGGATATAATGGTGATACAGAGGCGATGTTAACAAAAATGCAGGTCTTAGTATATAATAATTAAAAGTTCACATGTCAACTCATATTTGTTTTACAAGATAGTAATAGTAATTGATTCTACTTGTATCTTTTAATCATAATCTAAGCCATCAGAAAGTACATTTGATGGCTTAACTATTTTATCAAATTCTAATAATTTAAACATAAAAATCACCCATAAATACCAAAATATACATTTTTTGAATATTTTGGTATTTTGTCTATATAAATATCAAATACTTACAGGTTGTATAAAATACAGTATTAGAGATAAAACCTACATTATCTACAATCAAGCTCTCCAAATTGGATCTTTTAATAGAGTCTAACAAAATATACAAGAATTGAATTTAGAAATTTAAACAGAGTTTTAAATTAAATAAACTACCCCGAGGCAAGCCTCGAGGTATTGGTTAATCCCATAGCTTGAGTTGTTCGCCGTGGATTTTTTTATATTCTACTTCTTTCCCTTGGTTTTCAATATATTTTCGAATAACATCTTTATTTCCATATTGACCAACTGTATTAGCATAGTAACCGCTTGTCCACAAATTACCTCCCCATAAAATCCTTTTTATCTCTGGATGTGCTTTAAATAATTCTCGCGCGCTCAAACTTTTTATAAGTGTTACTAATTTTGAAACCGAGATACTTGGAACACTTTGAACTAAAAAATGAACATGGTCACACTCATAACCAATTTCTACAAATTGAATCTCATAGCGTTCTGAAATGCCAACGCATATTAGCCTAAGGCTATCTCCTATTTCTTTCGTTAAAACTTCTCTCCTATATTTCATTGGAAAAACCAAATGATATAAAAGCAAACTTTTATTGTGCCTTTTGTAAATATGTTCATCCACAAATCAAATCTACACTTTTTCAAAGTGTTATGAAAAACCCTCCGTTTTTCAAACTTTTACGCTTTGACCCCGAGGCAAGCCTCGAGGTATTCTTTTAGAATCAAAAAATTTGATCTGAAGTCTCCGGATTTATGATGAGAAAAACCACTCTACTCGAAGACTTCCTTTATCCAATACTTTAAAACTTTATAACAGTTTATTTTTCCTTCGAAGAAATTACAGCAATCAAGTTTTTTCAATCTCAACTTTGAACACAATTTCCTCCTCAAAAAATACATACAACATTATCTCTCTGCCATAGCGCCCCCATCCAAATAATAAGTCCATATATCTGACGGATAATAATTGATAATCATGTCCAATTCTCTTATAAATAATAATAGTTTTTTCTTTTAAATACATATAATTCTATGATATGGTTATTGTAAAACTTAAAAACAGTATTTTTACTTAAAATAACGCTTGATGACAAACATAGAATATCTGTAGTATGATGTGTTTTTATGTACTTTAGATTAGTGTTTTTTTTATTTTATTAAGATAGCTTTGTTTAAAGCATTTACTAATGATAAAAAATAAAGCAATACGATTATGATCACCTTATAGGGAAGCATAAGAATGATGTGATAGATGAATTCATTTATAATATGGTAACACCTAGCATAAATTTGCCAAACTACCAAAATAAAATTTTCGGCAATTTTGTCCATAACATATAGTTAACGAACCAGTGGCTTTTAAATTAATAAAAACAACATCTGCCAGAATTATTGATAATAAAAAACTAAAAAAATTGATCACATTTAGAATTTTTATCAGTTTTCTTATTGTGTTCGTCTAATTTTCCATCAATCATTTATCATCACTCTTAAAACGAAAGTAAAAAAGCTAATACTATGAAAATAAAATATTTTGTAAAGTTCCAAAGAAATAATCCTGATAACCCTAAGCTAAATACTTATAAGTATTCCGACAAATTTAGATTAGAGAAAACGGCGAATATTTGATGCGTATTGCTTTTCCAATATTTGCCATACATCTATTAACCGCATAAAAAAGAGAATCCTTATTAGTATAATCCAAAGGATCAATCCATTCCTTTTTTAGCTTACGCCAAAGGGTTTCGGCTATATTCAACTCTGGAGAATAAGGTGGCAGATAGAAAAAATAAAGACCTCTGTTTTGCCAATATTCAAGACGTTCTTTTACTTTTTTTGAACGATGAACAGAAGCATTATCCAAAATCACACAAGTTGGTTTATTGATTTCCAATGACAATTTTTCGAAAAAAGCAACCACAAAATCACTGTCAATATTTCCCTGAGTTACCGAAGATTTGCATTTGTTATCCCTGCTTATGATTCCTAAAACGTTGATTTTAAAACCCTTTTCAATAGGAATACATAACTCTTCATCTGGAAATTGCCAGCCGTAAGGAACATAGCCTTCGCTGCTAAAATGGCTCTCATCTTCATAATACAGATCAATATCCTGATTGTTTGAGAGCTTTTCTAATTCCAAAATCTGCTCTTTTTTAAAATCGTATAAAATAGTATTGGGACTGCTTTTGGGACGTTTTCTTATGCGCTTGTATCTTGCGTCAAGACTTTTAAAAACCGCTGAAGCGTGATGTTTGAAAGCCGTTTTCCGCTTTCCTTTTCTATTTCAGCCTTAGCCACAGAGAGTCTTTGTCTGTTCTTCTTTACTATTTTCAATGACTAAATCGGCATCGTTTTCTTTGCTCAAAATGGGCTTTCTTCCTCGTCCGGATTGTATTCGAAGACCTTCAATCCCCTTGGCGTTGAATTTTGCCGTCCAATTATTGACACTCATCGAACAGATCTTTAAAATATCGCCCACTTCCTGAGAACTACTGCCTTCTGATTTCAACAAAATCAATTGACAACGGCTCCGAAAAGAATGATTCTTATCACTTCGATGCGCTTTTTCTAAAATTCTTTTTACTTTTTCGTCCAAAAAAGGGCGATTGCTTCTTCCCATTATGCTAAAATACAAAATTCTCTAATCTATTTTAGAGGAAATACTTAAGCGGTTTAATTATCAATTTAGTTTTCTTTAGAGGTTTAGGGTTTAGCGGTATTCTAATTGAAATCTATCCTGAAGGGAATTTAAAATTATTAAAATGCTGAAAAAATAAAAAGATCTATATTTTGAACATACTCCAAATATTTGAAATAGTGATCCGATACTCTTTCTTCAACTTTTAATATATATAGCCTTGACATCACAACGACTATTAAAAATGATTTAAAATTACGAACTAGAAGTTCTCATCGTAAAAAATCAAATCCGAAATCTTCTATCAGTAATGATACTATTTACAGTAGAATCTGGAATTTTCATTAAATTCATCGTGTATTTCTTGAATTCATTTTTTTTCGACTTCATATCATGCCCAATGCCTCTAAAATTCATGAAAAACTAAAACTGGATATTACTCTACCTTTTTTTCTTCTGTTTCTAACTATTCAGGTTACTATAGTAAAGTTTTAAAAACAAGTGAAATAACTATTTATACCATCAAAAGATAAATCTAAGTACTTAAATGATTTTTCTGCAATCTTTTAATGTGTACTTTGACAACAACATCATCTTCAAAAAATAGATAAAGCATCATCTCCCTCCCAAAGCGTCCGATCTCAAGATCATGGGTCCATATATCACACAAATAATAATTGGTGATTACATTCAATTCATCTACAATGAAATTTTTATGCTTACCAACTAAGTATTCAAAATCATATTTTTTATTTTTTTTCACCATTAGGGGGTTTAAACAAAGATAACTGGATTTTCAAAAAACAACCAAATCATTAATAGGTAAAAACACTCAATATTACTTTTTGCTTCGCCTGTTATTGAAATAAAACACACAGTATAGGATAGCTATCTTATAAATCCAATAAGGATTTATAATTCATCACTATAGAATACTAGAAAATAAAAGTGAGTAACATAAGAGACAAATAAATGACACGGAATCGTAATGCGATTTTTTAAGACACCTCTATATTTTTATACTTAATAAGCTCTAAAGAATAGGAAATATAAATAGAAGTTTAACAGTAATATCGTTATGTTTTAACCAAATTAAACAAATAATGAAAAATATTTATAATAATTCACATTTTCCTGCTCGTGTGAGCCGATTCTGGCTAGTAATAAAAAGCTCCCTTATAAAATAAAATTATAAAGGAGCTAGGACAATTAAAATTAGAATATATGTTAATTTCGTAAGATTCTATCGTTGCACTTTGTATAAGAATGCAATACACGGGACTTTGTTTGTATATTAAAAAAATCCCCCTTTCAAAACAAAGAATATATCGGGAAACTTTATCAATAAAAAGGGGAAACACAACTCTAAGGATGAAAAGAGTAACATATTTACCTGAACAAAGATAACAGCTACATGTAAAAATAAACAGTCACAGAGCACGCAATAACACTTAATAACACGTGTTGAATATCGAGCTGAATAAAACGTAATTTCGAGTACAAATACTGTTTTTTAGTAATAGTAAAGCTCAGCTTATGGAGCTACTTTTGTTGCAATTAACCGTATATGAAGAAACATTATTATTTATGGGAGTACGACTTTATAATCTGATTTTCCTTCAACATAAACGTCATAAGTAATGGATTATAAAAAGTTTTTTTTATCAATAAGTTTTTAATATCACTTGAGAAGAACGAACATTTTATTTTTCATCATCTTAAAACCTTATCAGAATATTTTTATCGAAGTTAAATCTCTTAGCACAATACTGCCTAATCCCCTACACTTTTGTAACAGGCAAATATATCGCATGGAAATCTAATATTTACTATAGAGTATCTTTTAAATTATTATACAATAAAAAATAACACATTGATTTTATTTAAAATTTTTATGGCCATGTTTATGGTCTTGGTTAACATCCTAATACTCGCACGTCATATAAACCGACGTGAAAAAAATCAACAAGTGCCTGACAGAGAGAAAAATTTTCAGCAGTTTCAGAAGAAGAACTCTGATGAAGAAATGGGATAAGCACACCGGATTCTAATGAAATCCTAATCATGTATGGTTAAAAATTTTCTTCATCCTATTTATCTTATCAAGTTGGTAGATCAACCGAATTCTACAATTATGCCATTAGTAAATTTTATAAAATACAAAAGTTTACAGTGATATAAAAATAAGAAAACCAGTAAAGATCAGGAGCTTTACTGGTTTTCTTATTTGCTTTCAAGTACGTTAATCTAATATAAACTGCCTTTATAGCAGGAACACCCAGCTTCCAATAAAAACCTTTGCTTCAATTCTTTTATAAAGACTGTGCCTAAACAGTGACTTCTTATAACACATTTATTGAAGTTGAGTATTTTATTTAAAATCAATTGATCTGGATTATAATTATAGAATTCAGAGTAGCGATTTTATATTAATCAGATTTGATTGATTTATTTAGATATGACTTCCTACTACTCTTTTCTTTATACAATTTCATTTGCCAATATATCTACATTCAGGTATCCTGATCCGCATGGGTTATCCTGATTTTCGGCATTCGTCTTTTTTAAAATAATACTGTATTTTTCCTTAATTTTTGTGGGAAGAATATCATTTACCTTAAAAAGGTTACCGGTATCAATGTATGGTTTATGATCGGAATAAACAGCGTTTCCCTCAAATCCCATAGTTTTATAAAACTCAATAGACTTCGCTTTCTCAGCAACCTCATCAAATGATTTTCCAACCATTATAAGATGCTGCTCATGAAATTCCTCAACGAAACTGTTTTTATAGCCTCCTAAATTAAGAAAGTATAATTGCTCTTCAGATTTCAAAATTTTATTTTCAATAATTTTCACTTCGTATCCGGCAACAAAATTAACTTCCTGCCAACATCCTATGTAAATGTTTCTATCAGCTTCTTTCCAGAATTCCTTAATGTCCGGAACTAAATCTTTAAGAGTTTTTCCAATTCCAAAGAATACATCATGCTGCTCGATATTTCTTCCTTTGGGCAGCGTTCCTAGCATCATATAAAATAATTTCATTTTTTTTTTGCAAAAGTATGTGAAATATAATAGTATTTCTTAACAACAGAGTCATCATACCCTTTCGAGCGTTCTTATGCGTAGTATTGCGTAAATACGATGCTGAATAGTAATTATATATTCAAGTATTAAAATAAAAAGTGAATTAGGCTTTATTAGGCCAACATTTTTCGATTGAAAAAGAATATGTAATATTTTATCACAAAATTATAGTGAGAGCAGTAGAATTAAAAAAAGAATAAACAGAAAAACCGTTTTTACAAAAGCAAAACGGTGCTAGTTAATTTCTTAATTATCTTTTAAATATCGTCTTTGAATTTTTTTACATTAATAAAATCTTCATGATGTATTTAAACTTTATTGATATTCAAATATCCTAATCCGATTTGATTTTCCTGATTTTCTATATTAGTCTTTTTTAGAACAATAGAATATTTTTCTTTCATTGCTAAGGGAAGAATATCAGTTACGTTAAAAATATCGTCTATATCTACTCCATACTTATCATCTATATGGCTAGCCACTCCCTCAAAACCCATTGTCTGATAAAATTCGGTAGATTTAGCTCTTTTAATAATTTCCCCCATCGAATTTCCAACCATGAGATGTTGCTCGTGAAATTCTTCAAAAAAACCTTTCTTATACCCTCCCATATTGAGGAAATATAATTGATCTTCTGAATTTTAATCAATTCTTTCTACAATATTCACTTCGTATCCGTCAGCAAAATTAACTTCCTGCCAACAATCAATATGGATCTTGCCCTCTGAATCTTTCCAGAACTCTTTGATATGAGGAACAAGTTCCTTAAGGTTTTCCGCAATTCCAAAAAATACATCATGTTGCTCAATATTTCTTCCGTTGGGTGTAGCCCCCAGAATCATATAAAATAGTTTCATTCTTTTTTAAATTTCTGCAAAAGTATATGAAATAGGGTCGTTTTTTAAAGAATAGATTGAAAATATCCCAGTAACCGTTTTTATACGTATTATTGCGTAAATATGACTGTATCATTGGAGGGAGCAATACTAATTTTCTTCACAATAGATTAGCAATACAAAAAGCAGCCTCATCGTTATGTCTAAATAAGAATATCAAATGGTAATACTTCTTAATGACTGTACAGTTCAAAAATACAGAGTACTATCATCATATTAGTTTTATTTTCTTTCTTTTGACCATTGCTTATAATAGAAATGCATTTTTTAGGGATAAAAACAATAGTAAATTTACGACTCTATGAAAAAAACAAGCAATAAAAGAGCAAACGACACTTCACAGATATTCAAACATATTTACATTGAACTTTAAATATTCACAAAATAAGCAAAATGTAAGCATCTTAACTGTGTTAATATTGAATCTGTTTATAATTTATAGTATGAAAAATTTAAAAAAACTTACAAGAAATGAAAACAGTCTCTGGAAATGGACTTCTTGAATATCTTTATTCCCGTTAGGAATAAGTGGCCTATTATGTTTAGATTGTGCAGAATGAGGAGGTTAAATGATCTACTTTGTAAATAATGTTAAAAAAACACTATTTACAAAGTATTTAAGAAGAAAAATTAAGGGTTAGATGTAGATCTAACCCCTTTTTTGAATAAAATTTTACACTCATTCTATAGAGTATTAAACGAAAATTTAGTGATAATAAATCAGATAATCAATTTAATGAACACTCAAAATTAAACCTTTAAAACAATAATGCAGATGAATTTAGTTTATATATGAATTTCAAAAACACATTAAATCAAGCAAAAATTAATTCCTGTAAGCTAGATCCCCCATACCAATCAGGATATCATCAAATATAGTTTGAGGATCTACACAAAAACACGCATAAACCCATAAGCAAGGCATATGGATAGTACAGAAATCAGATTAATTGTAGTATTGTACTGATTGAAATCATTTGTAATGGATTTCGTCTGACGATTAAATATTTACAAAGATTTTTTCTAAAAGATCGGTGATCCTCTCTCTAGTTATTCTCTTTCAATCCTAAAAATTATATGTATGAATGTAAAATACACCATCTCCCTCATTATACTTAAAAAAATATCATTTTGGATATGAAAATTTATTGTATGTACATCTTAAGGAGCAAACATTTTTTTAATCCATAGGTCTCCTGCAATTCATGTAAGCAATATATGAATGTAAAATGTAATGATAATTCACAATCCAATCACCATTTAAAACATATCATCACGTGAGAAAAAAATTACTTATTTTCAGCGCTTTACTGACTTTTATGTCAATGATCTCGGGACAAACATGTCCTCCGTTAACTACGCCCTTTGTAGAGTCTTTCAATACCGGAAGCATTCCTTCATGCTGGATAAGCCAGAATCCTACTTCCAGCTCTACTAATGTCAATGCAAAATGGAAATTTAATGGAGCTGCGGGAAATGGGGCAACCGGAAATGGTGGCAAACCTGCCGGAACTTTTGCTTGGGTAGATGCTTCTACACCATATGCGAATGAACATACGGTTGAACTCATCAGTCCACAAATTAATCTAGCAGGATTAACAAATCCCTATGTAACATTTGAATGGTTTAAAAACCACTTAACATCACTTACAGGAACAGTTCCTCCCTATGGAGATAACCAATTAAAACTTGAAGTGAATGATGGTACCGGATGGGTGCAAATCTGGGCAAATAGCACCAATGATCCGAAATGGAGAAAAGTAGGTATCCTTTTAGCAACATATTATGTAGGTACTACCATTCAGTTAAAATTTACCGTTGACAAAGATGTAACAGGAAATGGTTATCTGTATGATGATCTATTATTAGATGATATAAAGGTCGCTCAGGCTCCTACCTGTTTTGAGCCTACAATATTACCTGTAAGTAATATTAATCCTACTTCCGGGACCCTCAACTGGACTGCTCCATCACCCGTTCCTTCGAACGGGTATGAATATTACTATACTACAATAAATACCCCACCCGTTGCCACCACTCCTGGTATAGCCGCTGCCGGTACGAGTGCAAGCTTAACTTCACTTATTCCGGGGACGACGTATTATTGGTGGGTAAGATCTGTTTGCTCTGCTACCGATAAGTCGCCATGGGTTGAAGGTGCACCTTTTACTCCCGGACAAATTGGAGGTGGAACTACCGTTCAAACTTTTCTGCCTGTATATTCTTGTTCAGGATTTAATTATTCTCAGCAAATCTATTTAGCCTCAGAAGTTGCCGGAGCAGTTGGAAACAATATTTACATTACTTCAGTTAAATTTTATGTGTCCAGTTCTGCAGCTATTCAGGCTAATTACAATCAATGGAATATTTATATGGGAAATACCACCCAGACAGATTTTGCAACGACATCCAGTTGGGTACCTTCCTTATCACTAACACAGGTATATTCAGGTATTTTACCCGCAATGACTGCGGGAGTATGGGTAACTATTCCGCTAAGCACCCCATTCCTATGGGATGGCACAAGCAATCTCGTAATCGGTGTTGATGAAAACTCACCAGGATCATCATGTACGGCAAACTGGGGAAGCTACAATGCAGGACCAAACCGAGGAATTCTATATTACAATACATCAATAAACCCTGATCCTCTAAACCCTCCAACTGCAATCACTCGATATGCTGTACTTCCAAGAATCCAGTTAGAAGGTACCACCTTACCAACTTGTACCACTACGCCTCCTGCCAATATTACAGTTACCAATATTACCTCTGCATCAGCAACAATTTCCTGGACCCCTACAGCCAATGCGACCTATGTTTTAATGTATAGATCCCTGCCTTCCGGAGTATGGCAGACAATTAATGTTACGACTCCTTTTACAAACAACGTTACCCTTCCGGGGCTTCTAGAATCTACGCAGTATGAGGTACAGGTTGCTACAGTCTGTGGAACACAGGGAGCATTTTCTCCTGTTACTACTTTTACAACACCATCATTAACGTATTGTAATTCGGGGACGGGAACCGTTACCAATGGGTATATCAATAATATTTCAATGATAGGTTCAAATGTACCTGCAACAAATAACAATTCAGGACCCACTACTTATACAGATTATTCGTTAGATCCTACAAAGACCATTACCCTACTCAGAAATTCAACCAATAATGTATTATCAGTAGGAAGATCAATTTCTTCAGGAAGCTATACAACAAATGCATGGATTGATTTTAATGGAGACGGAATTTTTAATAATACTCCTTCTACAACTACCGGCGGTGAAAGGATTATGAATTTAGGATATTCCACTACAACACCAACTACCGCTAATTTTACCGTTCCTGCCAATGCGTATGTAGGAACAAGTAAAGTAAAAATGCGTGTTATTGTCTATTCTTCTGTACCAACTGATGCATGTACAGCCCTTCCTTCCAACGGTGAAGTGGAAGATTATCAGGTTAATTTTATTGATTTACAACCATGCACAATTACCTCTCCAACTAATATAGCAGCCAATAATATCACCCATAACACAGCTTACGTTTCGTGGATTCCTACTGCCAATGCAACGTATATAATTAGATGGAGACAGGGAACAACAGGACCATGGCTTCCGAATGCAGCCGGATTGACCCTTCCAGCCGGACAGAGTTTCAATACCATTACTGGACTTATCGAACAGACTCCTTATCAGGTTCAGATAGCCACAGTCTGCGGAGGCACTCAAGGGGTATTTTCTCCAAATCTGAACTTTACAACTCCTTCTTTGACATATTGTAATATGACCGGTACAGGGACTAACGACCATATTTCTAACGTAAAAGTTACACCGATTAACTTTCCTGTTATGGATAACACCTCTGTTCAGACTAATTATATGAACTATGTTACTCCAGCAACATTAATCAATTTAGAAATAGGTTCTATAGGAAATCAATTGTCAGTTTCAAAAGCATGGACAGGAACCACCTCTGCTGATGCAGTATATGCATGGATTGACTGGGATAGAAACGGAGTGTTTACAGATGCCGAAAGAATTATGATTTCTACCTCAAGTACAACAACTCCGGTAACAGCAGCCTTTGATGTACCAACAACCGGTATTTATACAGGACCATTAACGACAACAATGAGAGTTGCTCTGAAACGTGGAAGCGCTCCTGTAATCTGTGTAGATCCTGCTAATGGCGAAGTTGAAGATTATGCCGTAAAATTGAGACCTTGTAACAACACAACACCAGGAGCTCCTACATTTAACGCGATTACCCATAATTCTGTTGCAATCAACTGGGCTGTTGTTACTAACAATAACGCATTTATCTTAGAGTACAGAGCTATTACCATTCCCGCTTCAGGTTGGACTACTTTAAACCCGTCTGTTCTTGCAGGAAACCCTCCATTAACAATCAATGGTTTACTGCCGGCTACTACCTATGAAGTGAGAATTGCAGCAGTTTGCGGAAATACACCTGGCACGTACACCGCCATTAAAACATTCACAACGAGATGCGATCCTACGCCTCCTAATGTAACCATAAGCAATATTACTTCCACTTCTGCGGTTGTTACCTGGAACCCAATTGTTCCTAATGCAACCTATATTCTACAATGGAGAGAAGTGGGTACTATTCTTTGGAATACCCCAACTGTTCCTCAGCCACCGGCAAACTCTTATACTATTACAAATTTGAGTTCATTTAAAACGTATGAAGTACAAGTGGCTAATATATGTGTAGGAGAAACGAATCCAAATCAGTGGTCGAACCCTAAAACATTTACAACAACAAGAATTTGCGAATTACCTCCTCCGGGACTTACCATTCAAACTCTTACGCCAACAACTGCAGAAGTAGTTTGGGATGCGTTCCCGGGAGCAACCTATGTTCTAAGATATAGAAAAGTGGGAATCCCGAGTTGGACTGACATTTCAGTGAATACCAACACGTATACTCTTACAGGATTATTGGAATTAACCAAATATGAAATGCAGGTTGCCAATGTTTGTAGTGGAAATCCTCCAAATTTTACGGCGCTTTATTATTTCATAACTCCTACCGTAGTATACTGCCAGATGACATCAGCCAATTCTGCAACAGAGTATATTTCAAAAGTTACCGCAAAACCCAATGGTAAACCGGAAATGATCAATGAATCTCTAGCTTCAAATTACTCAGATTTTACAGGAAATTCTTTAAATTTATTGAATTGATTCAAGGGTCAACCGGAAATAAAATTATCATTGATAAAAACTTAAACTCAGGCGCAAAAGCAGGCGTAGCCATATGGATTGATTTCAATAGAAATGGATACTTTGATATTAATGAAAGAATCATGGCTGACGGACCGAATACCAACCTACCAACCCTAACAGCAACCACTACATTCACCGTGCCGAATGATGCATTTATAAGCCTGACAGATTATCATTATGTTGTCATGAGAGTTGCCATGGGTAAAGATGAAATTCCTGTAAACTGTGTTAGTTTCCCAAATGGTGAAGTAGAGGATTATACCGTTAGAATTTCTAAAGAAAAAATTCCTAACCCAATTGATCAAACCGAAATCCTGATCTATCCTAACCCCGTGAAAACTGTATTGTACGTGAAAAACATCAGTAGAAAAGCGAGCTATAAAATCTATAGTACTTCAGGAAGACTGGTATCAGATGGCCTGATTCTGAATAATGCCATTAACGTAAACAACCTTTTGAATGGCGTATATATCATAGAAATAGAAGACATCCAGGGATCTGTACAAAAGAAATTTATCAAAGAGTAATATCCTCTATTGTACTAACAAACCCCTATGTTACTATTCATTTTAGAAATTTTAATTCCAAAGTCAATGAAAAAAATTATATTTAGTCTATTACTTGTATGTTTAACAGTAAGCTCGTTGTTGGCACAAAGAGATACAGAACATTGGATAGCACCTTATTATGCTTCAACTAGTTATACACAGTCATTGTATCTTTCAACAGATTCTGTTACTCCTTTTGATGTGACCATATATAGCAACAACATCGCCCTGGGAACGGTAACCATCAGTAAAAACAATCCACAGACCTATGCTGTCCCTGTTGTCAATATTGCAGCAACCGTTGCTACAGATGCTTTTAAAGTAATCAATAAAGGCCTGTACCTGAATGGATCGAAACCTTTTTACTGCACCCTGAGAATGGTGAGTAATACCACTCATGCTGAAATTGTAACCAGTAAAGGTAAGGCCGGAATAGGTAAAGAATTTTATGTCGCCGCTACTCCATCAATCTTTACAGGGATTTCAAATAACTTTACTGCCGGAATTTTAGCAACAGAAAACAATACCTCTGTGACGGTAACCTGGAATGCAGGGGTGCTATTTATCGGAGCTACACCAACAGGGACAACCCATACTTTTACATTAAATAAAGGGGAATCTTTTATATTCGCCGGCAATGGAGCTGCCGCTTCAAATATGGAATCTTTCATCGGAGCTAAAATTGTTTCTGATAAACCGATTACGCTGACTAATGGAAACATAAATGGTAATTTTGGCACTGGTTCAAATTCAGGATCAGATGGAATTTTGGATCAGTCTGTACCTGTTGAAAGGCTGGGAAGTACTTTTGCCATGGTAAGAACCCGCTCCACTGCAGCAGACTTAGAAGGAGGGCTTGTGATTGCGACTGAAGACAATACCCAGATATTTTTAAATGGATCGACTACTTCTGCTGCTACCTTAAACCAGGGTCAATGGTATAGAATTTCCGGAAATGATTATATTCCGCAAGGTGCTTCAGGCCATGCTAATATGCTGATCACTACTTCAAAAAATGTATATCTGTATCAATTTGTTGCTGTAAATAACAGCAATGCCACTTGCGGTTTTAATTATATACCACCATTAAATTGTTTTCTACCCCGAAAAATTGATGAAATTGCTAAAATTAATGAAATGCCGCTTCCGAATCCCACGCCTTCCGGCATGATCATAAAATTAAATATTCTGACAGAAGCCGGTGCAGCAGTAACAGTAAACGGAGTGGCTCCAACATCAGTAGAGGGTCCTTATCCACTAACAGGAAATACAGCTTGGGTTACTTATGCTATAGAAAACATAACAGGAAATGTAACCATCATTTCTGATAAAGCAGTAACTGCCGGAATAAATGGTGGCTACAGCACTTCGGGATATGGCGGTTATTTTGCAGGATTCTCTTCAGTTCCCGTAATTGCCAAACAAACCGGTGATTGTGTTCCCGGAATTATTCTTGAAGTAGATGACAGCTATGAAACGTACCAGTGGAATTTAAATGGTACTAACATACCGGGAGCGACCTCAAATACTTATACACCTGCTATCGGAGGTAATTATACAGTAACTGTAACAATGGGAAGCTGTGCACCGGTAACAACGCCTATTTATAAAGTATTCACCTGCCTGCAGGAGACGATACAATCTATCTATATCTGCGGAACGAAACAAATTACCCCTACCTTTACAAGTTCTACGCAAACTCCGTTAGCAAGTACGGTAACAATTATTACCAATCCAACAAATGGTTCAGCTACTGTAAACCCGACAACAGGGGTTATTAGTTATATTCCAAACCCCGGATACCTTGGCCCTGATACTATTGTTTATAAATTCTGTGGTAATACTCCTGAATTTGCAGATTGTGAACAGGTTACTTTACATCTTAATCTGGTTCCATTTGTTGTAAAAGATGCAATCATTAAAACTTGTCAATATTCAGGAAAAGGATACTTTGATTTGACAACAGCTGATGTAACCGATACTACAGTACCGACCACTAAGAAATATTATCCCACTTTAGCAGATCTTACTGCCAATACCAATCTGATTACGAATTCTACCAATTATTTCTCGGGAGCAGGTTCCGTATATGTTCAAATTACCACATCAGAGGGGTGTGTTGGTATCTCCGAAATTACACTAGACTTCTTCCCTACTCCTGTCGTTCATGAAGCTACCCTTACAGAATGTTTTATTGAAAATAATGAAACGAAAGCACAGTTTGACTTAAGTACCGCCAATGTAAGTGATGAGAATCCAATCACTAAAAAGTATTATCCTACATTGGCTGATGCCAACAATAATACAAATGAAATTACAAATCCAACGGTTTATATTTCGGGTAACGGCTTTGTTTATGCAAGAGTGTTCAACACAAATGGATGTTACGCAGTCTCTAAAATAAATCTAACTGTAATTCCTCCCAAAAGATCACGATTGCTAGTAGATCAGTATATATGTATTGATGCTACAACAAGATTAGATGCAGGACCGGGATATGAATCGTACCAATGGAGCACTGGGGCAACTACGCAGACAATACAAGGGGTAACAGTTGGCGAATACTGGGTGATTCTAAAAGATAATGGATGCTCCATAAAACAGTTCGTCCATGTTAAAAAAGCTCAGGAACCTGTCATTACTTCAATTGATATCTCTAATAATACAGCGACTGTAAATACAGAAAGGGGTCAAGCACCTTACCAATATGCAGTGGATGGTACTGTAAACTGGCAAGACTCTAATGTATTTACTGGTCTTTCAAGAGGGCAACATACATTCTATGTAAAAGATGCTTATGACTGTGCCCCTATTTCAGTTGAGCTCACGGTACCCAATTTGGTGAATGCAATTACCCCCAATGGTGATCATGTAAATGATTACATAGATTACAGTGAGCTGGCATACAAAGGAAATCTAGTCTTTGTTATCTATGATCGATATGGAAATAAATTATTCACAGGTGACAAATTCAACAATTACACCTGGGATGGAAAATCTTCCGGAAAAAAAGTTCTCACAGGCACATATTGGTATCATATCACTTGGAATGAAACCAATGACAAAAAAACACCTGTTAAGTATACCGGCTGGATCTTAGTAAAAAACAGAGAATAATCTAAAAATAGATCTTATAATCACGATTCAAAAATCATGATTTTTTTAAAAATTAAAATGTCACCCTCATGATTAATATATTATTTTATAAACGTAGCCACTCTATATTGATGAAATTCCTATTAAGCTTATTTTTAATAATGATCAGTATGACCGTTTGTGCCCAAAGAGACACAGACCATTGGTTTGCACCCTATTATGATTCATCATCAAGTAACTACATCCATACTCTATACTTTTCTACCGATTCTGTTACTCCCTTTCAAGTAAAGATTTATAATAACAATACGGTAATTGGTACGGTTACTATCAGTAAAAATTTACCTCAATCATTTACATTACCTACCAATTATATCCGCACCAACAGTACCAACATGGAGTCTTCTGTTATCAATTTAGGTGTATACACAAAAGGAGATAAGCCTTATTTTGTATCTTTAAGAGCAGCTGTAAGCTCTCACGCAGAAATTATTACGTCTAAGGGAAAAGCAGGAATTGGCACAAAGTTTTATGCAGCTGCTACTCCTATTACCGTAGGTAGTAGCGCAACGAATTTTACGACCGGTATATTAGCTACTGAAGATAATACACAGGTTACAGTTTCCGGATATGATCCGAATATTCAGTTTATCAATAATCCATCACCTTCACCATCAATAACCATTAACCTCAATAAAGGGCAGTCTTACCTGTTGGCAGGTTTAGGAAATATTGCAGCAAACAGAGAAGGATTCATTGGTACAAAAATACTAGCTACAAAACCTATATCTGTTACCAACGGAAATTCAAACGGATTTTATGCCACTACAGCCACCGCTGACGGATCTGACCTCATAATGGATCAATCTGTTCCAGTGGATCGCCTAGGAAATGAATTTGCCATGGTGAAGAGTATTTCTACCAGTAATACAAATATGGAAGGGGGGATTATCATTGCTACAGAAAACGGTACCGAAGTTTTTTTGAATGATGTGTTAACCCCTGTTGCCACTCTAGGAGAAGGCGAATATTACAGAATCTTACAAAGTTCATATATTAATCAAGGTGGTGGACATTCTAATATTTATGTCAGAACGACAAAAAATGTCTACCTGTATCAATTGGTAGCAGCTTCTTCTACTAATAATACAGGTGGGTATAATTACATCCCTCCTCTTAACTGTTTTCTGCCTAGAAAAATCGATGAAATCGGTATGGTTAATGCAATGCCTGGCTCTATAGGAACGATTACTTTAAAACTAAATATTCTAACAGAAGCAGGTGCAGCCGTTACCGTAAATGGAGTTCCTCCTACTGCTGCACAAGGACCTTACCCAATTACCGGAAATAATAACTGGGTAACATATGCTATTTTGGGGGTTACTGGTAACTTAACTATTACCTCCACAAAAGCTGTGACAGCCGGTATAAACGGTGGATATAGCTCTGCAGGTTATGGTGGTTATTTCGCCGGTTTCTCTTCTATTCCTCTTATTGCAAAGCAGACCGGAGAATGTATTCCGGGTCTTATACTGGAAGTAGATGACAGCTATGATACCTATCAATGGTTTAGAAATGACATTGCAATTCCGGGAGCCAACAGCAACTCATACACCCCCACTCTATCTGGAAACTACACGGTAAGAATTACAGTAGGATCTTGTCCTCCTGCAATAACCCCGGCGTATAAAGTATATACCTGCCTCCAAGAAACGGCGTCTTCAAGAACTGTTTGTGAAGGATATCTGGATATTGTCCCGGCGTTTACAACCTCTACGCAAACCTTTGACCCCAGTACAGTACAAATCATCACTCCACCTACAAACGGTACCGCAACACTTAATGCAACAACAGGAGTTATTGGCTATATTCCTAATGCCGGATTTACAGGCACAGACACCATTACCTACAAATTCTGCGGAAATAGTCCCGATTTTATTGATTGTGAACAGATTACTTTAACACTTACCATATCTGAAAGTCCTGTCGTTAAAAATGCCGTACTAAGAACTTGTTTTCTCGAGACTAATGTAGCAACTGGATTATTTAATCTTAACAATGCTAATGTTTCAGATCAGCCCGGAGTTATTAAGCAATACTATCCATCATCAACCGATGCAGATAACCAGACTAATGAAATTAATAATCCGACAAACTATGTGGCGCCAAATGGTGTGGTATATGTAAGAGTAAGCAATACTAATGGATGTTACCGCGTTGCTGAAATTACCTTATCTGTTTTTCCACCTGTTCAATCTTCTGTATTAGTAGATAAAGAAATATGTATTGAAGACAGCACGACTCTGGATGCAGGTTCCGGATTTGACAGTTACGAATGGAGCACAGGGGCAACAACTTTTCCACCTGTTCAATCTTCTGTATTAGTAGATAAAGAAATATGTATTGAAGACAGCACGACTCTGGATGCAGGTTCCGGATTTGACAGTTACGAATGGAGCACAGGGGCAACAACTCAGGTTATTTCTAATGTAGGTGTCGGAACCTATTGGGTAAAGTTAAAGACCGGAGAATGTATCACAAAACAAACGGTAAATGTCTTCCCAACCAAACAACCTGTCATTTCTGCTATTGAAATCACAAACAACGACATTACAATATTAGTGATAGGTGGCACGCCTCCCTACAAATATTCAATAGACAATATCCAGTGGCAGGATTCTAATCAGTTTAAGGATCTTCCTAGAGGAGATTGTACAGTATATGTTAAAGATAGTTTTAATTGTCATCCAATCGAAATCAATATTACCATTCCCAATATTATTAATGTGATCACACCCAATGGAGATGGTATAAATGATATACTGGATTATTCTGCTCTGGCTCATAAACCTAATTTGATATTAACAATTTTTGATCGTTATGGGGCAAAAATGCATGAGGGAAATAAAAATAACGGATATAAATGGGATGGTAGCACCAATGGTGGACAAAAAGTTGCCACTGGAAATTACTGGTTTATTATCAGCTGGCAGGAAAATGATAAAAATAGAACACCTATCCAATTTTCAGGTTGGATCTTAGTAAAAAACAGAGAATAACTTAATAACAGACTTACAATTAAAGTTTAAGAAGATTAAATAGATTATTATGAAAAAGATAATATATTCATTATTAGTTTTTACCTCAGCAACGATGCTGGCACAAAAAAATACGAATGTTAATTTTACCATTTATAATGATGTGGTAGGAACTGATGAAATGTTTGCCCATTATAAAGAAAAAATAGAAAGCAAACATTTTTTTAAGCCCAAGGAAAAACTACCACAACACCTAGAAAAGTTCGCATATATTGCTGAAAAAGGTTTGACTGAAATAAAACTAAAGAAAAATATTGGTACTCCAGATATAATTCCACTTGAAATACTGAATGAGCAATATAGAATACCTAAAGACACCCCAATATTTATAGAAGGATATGAGTTCGATGACACCACTATTAGAATTTATAGTGAAATAATCACTAAAGTAGATGTAAAGGATGACAGTGATAAAAAATACCTTTATATATTTACAACTGATAAATAATTTTTTGTTAGCAGCAACTTTATATTGAGTTGCTGTTTTATTTCTAATCCAATACCTATTAATATATTTGACATTTGCACTTTTCAAAATATTTAAAAAAGGATGAGTAGAAAATTACACCAGTATAGATCTCATGATTTGAGGTTACCATCTCTATAAAAGTATTTTTGATCCTTATTAGCAAATTTTCAATGATGATCTAAATATTTGCTTAATATTTCACTCAGTATTATATACTCAAGCTAATACTACATCCAAAAAATGATTATACCGATGACGATGTTTGATTTCTGGAAACTTAAGATATAACTTTCTTGGTTTTTGTCAGAATAAAAACAAAAGATAATTTAGATTATTAATTAAATTTTACATGCTTAGTATTAATTTCATGATTTCAATATTGAATGAATAATTACATTTATAATCTAGTCATAAAAATGGCCTGAATTATAATAATCCAAGCCATAAATCTTTAAAAAAATGATATCTGTGTTCTCAAAGATAAGTAGTATAGGAAGAATGTATTAACAAATTTAGCGCTCCAATTTATAATGTAATATTGAAATCATTCAATAATATCATCTCCTTACCAGCCATCAAATTCGTAATGTAAATTTCTACAATCTATTTCTTTGTGTGGATATTTTAATCTAATAATATCCGTAAATATTTTTTTATAATCTGGACTTTCTGTTGTGGTTTTCATAATAGTTTTTAATACTTACTAAGCCATTTATATAATGTTGTTTTAGGAATTCTGTATTCATTTATTATCTGGCTCTTTGTTTTTTTATTAGTTCTAACAAGTTCCAAAATAAACTCAATCATCTCCCTGGTGAATATATTTTTTTTGAATTGAGGAAGTGTAGAGTGTTTAATTTTTGCAATTTGCATATATCCCATTGATTTCTGTGATGAATAAAAAACCAAATGCTGGCTATACAATCTGAAGAAATCATATTCCAACAACTTACTCCATTTTAATATAATATTACTATCTAAGGATTCACTATGATACATATTATGAATTAGTTCATCATCACAATTAAAAAAATTGCAGATACGTGAGGAATCAAGAAAAGTTTCTTCCACTCTAATTTTGATTAAGTTTCCTATATGTATATTTTTTAAATTGTCCATAATGTAAATAGTATTTTTATTTTCACAACCATCTGTTTTTAAAGCCCCTCTCTATACTATGGATTTTAATGAAAAACTATTACTAACGATATAAATTTAAAGAGGGGCATAAAATTTATATTTTTACGTTTTTTATCAATGAAAAATCCTATTATTAATTAAAGATGAAGTAACAGTGGGAATAGTAGATGTTATCTATGAACATCTAAGATTAAAAAAAGGAATTTTTATTAAAATTATTTTTCACACAATCATTATAAAGTTCATGTAATTCTAATATTTTAGTTCTGGAAGAAATAATCTTCCAGAAAAACATTCCTTAAGTATATTTAGGTATATTTTACGCTTCTTATTTCTTTATAAATTTAGTACTCCAGTTCTTATTATTAATTGAAATTACATATGTACCTTTAATAAGCTCTGATACATTGATCTCATTATCAGCGTTCACTATACCACTTCTTACTTTTTTTCCTTCCATATTATGAATAGCATAACCAATAGTTTCTTTATTTCCAACTATTTTTAAATACTCTGTAGTAGGATTAGGATATAGATTAAACACATTAATGAAATCTTTTTTCTCTACTCCTAAAGACCCTCCTTCATTTCCTGCTTCAATACCTGTATTTGATGCAGTTTGGTAAGCATATGATTTAATAATAAGCTTATTTGTAACAAAAGATACAAGAACCCATCCATAATAATATTGTCCTGCAGATAAAAATCTAATTCCTATATATTTATCGCCTAATCCTAAAAAATTACTGCTCTCACCGTCTCCAATAAGAGGGCCTCTTGCCTCAGTAATCCATCCCGTTGATGAAGGACCAATCGGTGTACTAACGTCTAATGGCATTGCATATGGCACACCATACGAATTAGACATTCCTTTTACAATCACCTGATTATTAGAATTATAAGAATATGAGTTAGAACTTGTAATATGCATAAAATAAGTTCCAGTACCATAAACATTCCATCTAAAATTAAAGTCAACTACTCCGTCGTTATTAAAATCTATGGGAAATAGATTAGCACTGCTTCCACCTGTTTGTGAAAGATTTATTTCAAAATTGGGAGTTACAGGTGTATAGATAATTTGGGAATAAGCTTTGCCTATTAAAAGAAAGACTAAAGCAGTAAACATTTTTTTCATTTGATTTTTTTTAAACTTTAATATCTAAGTACATGACAAAAATTGCAAAATATTGATATTCATTTTATTTAGAGTATTCATAAGCATATTGTTAATTTGATTTAATCCATATTTAAAAACACTAAAAGCTCTTCGAGGGCACTGAAAAGTCCTAAAAAAGCAGAAATTTTCAATTTCTGTTTTTTTTGTATTTTGAATCAGCATAAAAGCTGTATTAAATGTTAGTTTTACAATCAAAAATTCAATTCAGTGCGTACTTGGAATTATATGAATTAATCGTACCCAAAGACAATCTTCTTCGTAAGATTAATGAGCTGATAGACTTTAGTTTCATCTACGATGAACTGCTGGACAAGTATTGTTCTAATAATGGACGTATAGCAGAATGTCCTATAAAAATGTTCAAATATCTGTTATTGAAAACAATTTATGCCATTTCAGATGTTGATGTGGTTGAACGTTCTCTGTATGACATGTCCTTCAAGTATTTTCTTGAGATGTCTCCCGAGCAAGCCGTTATTGATCCCAGTTCCTTGACCAAATTCCGAAAGCTTCGCTTAAAAGACACCGATTTATTGAACCTTTTGATAAGCAAAACCGTGGCTATCGCTATTGAAAAAGGTATAATCAAGTCTAAATCCATTATTGTTGATGCTACACACTCCCTTTCCAGATCAAATCCCAATTCAGCACTTGATGTTCTCAGAGAGCGTTCAAAGCTATTGCGAAAAACGGTTTATCAATTTGATGATGAATTTAAAAATCAGATGCCTCAAAAGAATACTGAAAACGATTTGGATAAAGAATTGGCTTACTGCAAAGAACTGGAAAAGCGTATTGAAGATGAACCTTCTATAAGCGCTATCCCGGCGGTAAAAGAGAAGTTAAATCTACTCAAAGAAACGGTGGAAGACACCACGGAAAATTTAACACTCTCAAAAGATGCTGATGCCAAAATAGGTCACAAGTCCGCAGAGAGTTCTTTTTTTGGCTACAAGACCCATTTGGCAATGAGCGAAGAACGTATCATTACTGCTGCTGTAGTGACATCGGGAGAAAAAGGTGACGGTCCGGAATTGCCCAAGCTTTTAGAAATGAGTCAAGAAAACGGAATCGATGTAGATACTATTATTGGTGATGCGGCTTATTCAGGAAAAGAAAATCTTAAACTCACCACTCAGCAAAACATTAAAATCGTTGCAAGGCTCAATCCATCCATAACCCAAGGTTTTAGAAGAGATGAAGATAAGTTTGATTATAACAAAGATGCCGATAGATTTGTTTGCCCTGCAGGATATTTAGCCATCAGGAAAGCCCGTCAGAACAAAAAAAATGTAGGCAATAATCAAGTAGATACTTACTATTTTGATGTCGAAAAATGCAAATCCTGCGTATTGAAAGAGGGCTGTTACAAACAGGGAGCAAAAACAAAAACGTATTCTGTATCAATAAAATCAGAATTACATCAAGGCCAAATGGCTTTTCAAGAAACAGAGTATTACAAAGAAAAGGCGAAACACCGCTACAAGATAGAGGCCAAAAACAGTGAGTTGAAAAATGTACACGGCTATGACCGAGCGATTTCATATGGTATAGCCAATATGCAAATGCAAGGAGCCATGGCTATTTTCACAGTTAACTTAAAAAGAATACTGAAATTAATGTAAAAAAGTAATCTTCAATTGCTCTCTGCAAAAAATCTATAAGAAACTAGAATAAACTTCAGATAATCAAAATTTATAAGAAGCTAAAAAAAAGAAAAGCGCTTATTACGGGATTTTAAAATCCCGTAATAAGCGCTTAAACATTGTCTGAAAAAAACAAAGCAATCAAAATAGTACTTGTTTTTCAGTGCCCTCAGCTCTTCTTTGGTGTTTTTTGAATTTGATAGGTTTAATTTTTTCATGTACATAATCTCCAATTTTATAACACCAAACTAACGCCAGCATTACGATCATGAATAGTTTTTCTAACCTCTTTTGATCCGTTACATGAGTGGCTTCAATATTAAAGCCACTGGTTTTGAAAGCCTTAAAAAGTGTTTCAATTTGCCATCTTTTCCTATAATATTCCAAAGATTCCTCAGGTTTATTGAAGGAAACCAAAATCAAAAAATCCAATTTCCCAGTCCTGTCATACTGCTTCATGCCTGAAACGTAACATTCTACCCCATTAATTTTAACAATTTTAGGATGATGAAGAAATTCACCCACTCTCAATCGGTTAAACAACCAAAATACCGGTGTTTCTTCATTCTTATCAAATCGGAAAACCTTAAAATTATTCCGCAATCGAATATAATACCGTATTTTAGTTTTATTTAAAAAATCAAGCCAGTGATGGCCTATAAATTCTCTGTCTGCAAGCAAACAATCAATGCAGTCTTTCCCAAACCAATCTATAAATTGGGTGAGTAATTCTATTCTTTCATTGGTGTCAGAATTACCTCGTTTATCCAACATTTTAAACATAATTGGAATGGCTATATTTTTATAACAAATCCCTAACATCAAAATATTAATATTCGAATTCCCAAACTTCCAATTCGTACGATCTAGTACCAAAATTAGATGCTTCTTTTCTGGTAAAATACTGAATATAAAGATAGAAATCATTCTCATAGGAAAATCAAAATCTGCCATAAACCGCTGTATTCTTCGAAAGGAACTTTCTGCTGATGCACAACTATCGAATGCACTAGCTAAGGACATATAATTGATTTTTTTAACCTTACATAAAGCTATAATCATCATCGAAATAAATTTCAATCGGGCTTTGTTGATTTTTGTTTCAAAGCTGTGCTCTAAAACTAAACTTAGTTGGCTTGCGCACAACATTTTTTTTGTAATTTCACACCCTTGACTGGTCTTTGTGTGCTTAGTTGAATGCCTCGGAAACATCATCTAATTTACTAAACACCAGTCATTTATCCAAATTAAAAATAACTTATTTTACTGATTTACAATAACTTGTGATTTTTGTCATGTACTAAACTTTAATATACTTATATGTATAATAATAATGTCTAACTAAAAGTAATTTGTATTGTTAAAAAATTAGGTAAGACATTGCAACCCTACCTAATATAAACACAAAGATCAAAAATCAAAAACTTGATTTACATTATTTTTATTCATTTTTATTTGACGGTATTGACAATACAAAATTGAGCATTAATGATTTTAAATTAATACTGAATAGGACAATTTATTATCGTAAGAAGACATTTTTTAAATATTCCACTAAACCATTCACATAGTATTTTAATATTAAAATGAAAATAACTTATTATACACTCATTCCGTTTTTCTCTTCCAGGTAGGTTATTTACGACTTATTAGAATTTAAAGAACATAAACCTAACTTACTATTAAAACATGAACTTTAAACTAACTCTTTTCGAGAGATTAAAATATTTTGTATACCGCTTTTATCTATCCTAGCAAAGGTTGCAACTCCAAAGCACTAATCCTAACATAAAATGAACATAATTCTGATCAGCAGTTTTTCTGTAAATCAGTTTCTTTTTGTAATTATAAGAATTGATAAGATTGATTAATTTTTGATTGGTATCAAATTCATTATTTTTGGATCAAAAGAAAAAGAATGGCAAACTCTGCCATTCTTTACAATAAATGTAGATAAATACGCTAGACATCTTTCTTAATTATCTTTCAGTATTTCAAGAATAATAATATTTTTGCAGTAATGGATGTATTTGAGGAATATAAAGTGAGGAAGTCGTCCGAATTTCAGCGTTTAGTTGGCGTTAATAAGGGTGCTTTTATAGTTCTTAAAGATAAGTTTCTTAAAGAATTAGATGTTTATAAATCTGAGCTTTGGACCCGTAAATTAGGCAATAGAAGTAGTATGTCTCCAGAAAATCAAATTCTAATTTACTTATTGTATATAAGAAATTATGAAACCTATTTAACCTTAGGTAAAAGATTTGGGATTAGTGAATCTTATGCTTATAAGAGATGTAAGTTTACAGAAATGATTCTATTGAGGTGTTTGAATTGTCCTGATATTGGGAGTTTAAAAACGAACCTAGAAACCAATTTAGTAGCTATTGATGTATGTGAGCAAGAAATAGAACGTCCCTTAAAAAATCAAGAAGATTATTATTCGGGTAAAAAAAGCGACATACGATAAAGGTATTAATCATCGGGTGTATTTTGACAGGATTAATCAAAGGGATTAGCTTTGCTGTAGGCACTGTTCATGATTTTCAGATGTTTAAAAACCAATCGTTTGAAATGGCTAAGGATATTACCATCTTAGCAGATTTAGGTTTTTTAGGAATTCAAAAGATTCATGGAAACAGTATTATTCCACACAAAAAATCGAAATATAAACCACTTACCGAGCAACAAAAGGATGAAAATAAAAAGCAGGCTTCCAAGAGGGTAATGATAGAACATATCAATAGAGATTGTAAAATATTCAGAATTTGCAGCAGTAAATATCGTGGAAAACACAAAAACTATGATAAAAATTGGAGACTAATTACTGCTATCGTCAACCTGAAAAGAACAACAAGAAATTTAAAAATGACAGAGTTTAATTAGGAAAGATATCTGCTACATAACACTACTATTTTTTTATTGCTGGAATCCCTTCTTTATTTGTTTATTAATCCACGAGATTTCCTTTTTATCTTTCAAAAAATAATCCAACCATTCCAATACTCTTCGGTGCAGATCTCTTCTTTCTTCAGTGTTGGGTTCAAGGTCATGACCTTTCTCAGGATAGAATAAAGCAATGACCTCTTTTTTATTTCTTCTCAGTCCAACATAAAATTCCATCCCCTGATCCCAGGCTATATTTTCATCTTTCTTCCCTGCCCATAATAGTATCGGTGCATTAACTTTCTCAACATTATAGATGGGATTATTTCTGACATACAATTCCTTATTTTCACCAAAAGGAATATTCATTTCGTATTGTCCGTTTTCAAACTGCCAGTAAAAAGGACTGCTGAAATTATAGTTGTAAGAAAAATACGACCTTATGATATCACTGTTTCCTGCCCCCGAAATATAAGCTGCAAACCGATCGGAATGCGTGGCGATAAAGTTGGTTTCATATCCTCCGTGAGAATGTCCAATCAATGCCGTTTTATCCATATCTATATTTTGATTTTTGCTTACTTCATCGAGAGCCTCATTCACGCAGTCTAACGCGGATAAACCAGTTCCTGTTTTCGTAAAAACAATATCCGGCATAAGAACAAAATAATCTCTTTTGAGGAGTACCCGAAGATCAAAACCAATAGGGTTATTATATCCCGGGGTCAGATACTGCGTTGCTTCATCACTCTGTACCTGATAAACACGGACCACCATCGGGTATTTCTTTTGGTGGTTAAACCCTATAGGATAATATAAAATTCCTTTTAAAGGCGTTCCCTCTGTATTTTTATAATGAATCATTTCCTGCCTCATTCCTATTGACTCCTGATCTCTCCTATCTTCAAATACCGGATGTTCATTACCCTTTCTTATATTATATACTACAACCTTTGCAGGCATATTAAAAGATTCTTCTACAAAACAAAATTTCTTCCTATCTGCATCATATTTAATATTTTTAATGTTAGCAATTCTTGGGCTTACTACCGTTCTTATGGTATGACCATCCCATTGCACTACGGATACTTCATTATTGACCAGATCAGTCACTTTAACAAGGAGAAAATCTGCATTGGCAATCCTATGCTGAAAAAAATTAAGTCCATCGATCAAGCTCATTTCTTTTTTATTGAGAATCTCAGTCTTTTTGTTCTTGCCCATGTGTAAGGAGTGCAAAGATTCACTCTCAATATGATATTCCCACAGATCATTTTCACTTTCAAAGTAAATCATTTTCTCATCAAAGCTGAATACAGGAGTTTTAAGATCGAAATCCCCTATCCGCTTCTTTATTTGGGTATTCGGGTTATACAACATCCAGTGATTTTTTAAGTCCTGATAAATGAACCAGTTTCCACTTTTAGAACTATAAAGCGAAGGTTTTATGGCATCTAACTGTTGAAAAGTTCCTGTTTTAATGTCATAGAGATGCATATTTATATCGGGAATCCAACTGCCATAATTTTGCAGTTCTGCTTTATTAAAAGCCAGAAAATAACGGGTATTATTGAAACTAGCTATAGATTCAAATTGGTCAGTAGGAATTCTTCTTATCGAATGGTCTTTGGGATACCATACTACATAGTCCCGTTTAACAGTTCCATACTCCATATCCTTCAAGGCTCCGTCATTTCCATACCATATCTCTACATTATTTTTATGTTTTACATACTTTTGAGATTCAATACAATACATTTCTCCATCCTGAATTTCTGTAACTTTAAAAAAATCGGTATCCTGAGCATCCCTCCCCAATGGATACAATGGGGTTTGATTGGCCATAGCATTACTACTGATAAAAATAAGATTCCGTTTATCTGTTGTGTTTTCTTTTTCGGTGATCATCAACTTTTTATCGGAAGGACTTAGTTCAAAACGCTCTATTTTATTCTTTGTGGAAAATAAAACGGTAGGTTCTTTACTCTTTTCATTCGAGTTGTTGTTGTTGTTGTTGTTGTTGTTGTTGTTCTTTTTTCTATAATTGAAATTCTTTTCTCCTTGCTGGGGTTTTGCATTTTCAATCAATATTATTTCACTCCACTCTCCTACTCTTCTTTCTGCATAAACTTTTTGGCGTCCATCCGTGATATAATTGGTTACGTTAGGGACAGACTGTAATAAAGTTCCGTGATAGTCATACACTGTTAAACCTTTATCCTTGCTCAGCATTACAAACTGATTGACGGTCTGTAATGCATCTGTCTTACTGATATTTTCAAATATCTTTCTTTGATGGGTGATCAAATTCCATAACTCGGTCTGTGAATTTCCACGCGCTAAAAGAACATTTGCTTTCAAAAATGTAAGCTGACTCTTTTTGACCAGATAGCCTGCTGTAGCATTTGATCTGTTGGCATCCATTATCATCATCGTATCTGCGTTATAATCATACCATTTCTTTACTGCTATCCATCTTCCATCCGGGGAATAGTCGGTGATATTCAGTTTGAAGAATTTTGACTTCCAGATTTGCATCGTATCCTGATGGGTTGTTGTCTGATTCTTTTTAATCCGATTATCCTTAAAGGAAGAATCTTTTTGTCCAAAAACAGAAGCATAACAAAGCAGCCCTAACAGAAGCATCAGGTAATTTATACCAAACATCATCTTAGCCTTTTGTAGTTTAATACCCTGCATTTTGTGGATTTAAATGTTGGTTTGAAAGCAGTTCGTTTTGTGGTATGGGCCAACGTTGATAAGTATCTTTCCAGTTCTGTTTGACAGTAAGGAGTGTATGCAGTCGGCCCAGTCTTTTTAAGTCTAAAAAGCGGTGTCCCATCTCTGCAAAAAATTCTTTTCTCCGTTCCAACAGGATTTCATCTATTAGCTGTGCTTTAGACAATTGATTGGATAAAGTGCTAAGACCTGCACGTACTCTGGTAGGATTGATATAAGGCAGGGCTTCCTGTAGCTTATTCTGCTGGACTAAGGATTCTGCCAATAGAAAATAAACTTCTTCCAATCTAATAATAACGGAATACTCTGTATTATTAATGATTCTATTCTTATACTTATCCACCCGATACCAGGTATTTCCGTTTACAGTAACAGGAGTGATCCAGTTCAATTTTCTTAGGTCATTACCCGAAAAACTATTCATCAGATCTTCAGAAACAGCATAATTATTAGGAAGGGCATTGGAGAAATAATATAAGATCACTTCCTTCGTAGGATCCCCCGAGTTCTTGGGTTTCAGCTGCCATAGGATATGTTTTTCCGACTTCGTAAAAACTTTGGTGATATCGTTTTCAAACTGATACAAGGGGCTTTGTACAATCCCTTTTAGTACGATTTCTGCATCACTCCACTTTCCCTCCGTCATATATACTTTGGCAAGCAGTAACTGTCCCACTTTACGGTTAGGAAAAATACGTTCTGGATTGCGGTAATCATCAACCAACCAACTGATAGCCTGACTCAGGTCAATTTCTAACCTTGCCGATATTTCTGAAGCCGATGTTTTTGACAGTGTTCGGTTAAGCTGATAATCGGTGCTGACAACATACGGAATATCTCCAAACATCTGTTGCAGATAGAAATACAGCATACTTCTTACCAATAAAGCCTCCCTTTTAATTCTATTTTTTTCTACCGAAGGCAAAGAAGAATGTTCCGCACCCTCTATAATCGAATTGGCAGCATAGATCTTTTCGTAGGCTGAAGACCAATACGAATATATCGCGGTATTGGTATCCACCTGTTGGTTAATATAGATATCATAAGCGCCATTGGTTGCTGTAACGGCATAACAGTTCAGATCATCGGTATAGCTTCCCAATAATTTCCCTGACTGATCTCCTGACAAAGGAGAATTATCCCACAATCCGGCATATAATCCGGCTAAAGCTGCATTCGCAGTCTGTACATCTTCAAATACCTGTTTGGTGTTAATTTGATTATCAGGCATCTGAACTTCTATGAGTTTTTCACAAGAGGTACAGAAGAACTGCACCGCCATGAAAAAGAAAATATATCGTATAATGGATGTTTTCATTTTTAAAGATTTTATTTCGTTGTCGAGAACAACTGTTTTGTTTTACTTTTTTGTGATGATTTTACAGAGTAAACTGTACTCCAAGCGCATAGGTTCTTAAAGGGGGCAGATACCCCAGCGAAAGGAATTCGGGATCCATTCCAAAATAACGGGTCCATGTCATAAGGTTTTGTCCCTGAAAATAGACCTTCACATTTCGGAAAGCAGAATTCTGTAAAGGAATACGATAACTCAGCTGTACATTTTTAAGACGGATGAATGAGGCATCTGAAACAGAAGCCGTACTATTTCTAAAATAGTTTTGTGCTGTGTTTTTAGAACCGTTAGAACCTCCGCTGTACGGCATATAGAATCCACCAGGATGATCAGGGGACCATACATCCAATACCTCAAGGGGTTGATTATTCATTCCTCCGGGAGTGGGCATCAGGCTGTTGTAATTTCTGTTTCTCTGGCTGACAAACTGAAACAGTACAGAAAGATCCCAGTTTTTATAGGTCAAAGTATGACTCCAGCCTCCAAAATATTTTACCCCTATATTTTCAATGACCTTATTATCATCGGGCGAAGAGATTTTTCCGTCCCCATTAAAATCGGTAAATACATACAATCCCGTCTTCGGATCAATTCCTTCCAGCTGATATAATTTTACAATCGTGGTAGGATATCCTATCAGATATTGATTGGCATAGGTAGAACCTTCGAGATCAGGAAAAGACAAGAGTTTGTTTTTAGGAAAACTGAGATTAAAAGAGGTTTCCCATTTAAAGCGATCCGTTTTAATTGGAGAAGCGCTCAGTTCAAGCTCTATTCCTGAATTTTCTACAGTGGCAGGTAGATTGGCAAGGACAGAACCAAAACCTGTCATGGAAGGCAGCTGTACCCCTATGAGCTGATTGCTCGAACGGTTTCTGTACCATGAGCCCGTAACATTGATGCGGTTTTTAAGAAAGCCTAATTCCAATGCAGCTTCGAGTTTTGTCGTTTTCTCCCAACTGTAATCAGGATTATAGAGACGGGATGGCGTGAGTCCGGTAACAGAATTGTAGATCAAAGAAGATACCGTATAGGTATCTAAATATTGATAGTCACCAATGTTATCACTTCCTGCCGTTCCTATACTACCCCGCAGCTTTCCAAAGCTCAGCCATTTTACTTTTTCTAAGAATTTTTCTTTAGAGAATATCCACGCTGCTCCCACCGCTCCGAAATTAGCAAAACGGTTATTGGGTCCAAAACGACTGCTGCCATCTCTACGACCTGTAATGTTCAGGATATACCGATGATCAAACTGATAGTTAATTCTTCCAAAAAAAGCGGCATATCTGTATTCAGTCCGAAACTGATCAGAGATGATCTTCGTTTGCGCCGCACCAATATTCTCAATAAAAACATTGCTTTCAAAGCCAATTCCTACCATAGAACCCTGCTCATTGACCTCTCTCTGAAAGGTTCCCCCTACCAGCACATCTATTTTATGCTTATTATACGCATACTGCCAACCCAGTTGGGGCTCCAGTATTAAAGAAAAACGTTCCTGATTATTTTTTGAAGCGCTTGAATAGGCACTGGATTGCCCTGTTGCAAAAGATGGATTATAAATAGTATTAGGCTGAAGAGCCCTTTCTTCAAGTGTCTGATAATTGATTCCGCCATTGAGCTTGATAATAATATTTTTTACGATTTCGTATTGGGTATTGATATTGGTTAAAAACTGCTTGTTTTCGTTTGAATATGTGCCGTTATATGCAGCAATGGGATTCGTGAAGGTATTATGCTCCCAGTTCAAACTGCCATCCTCATGATATAATGCTGGCGCATTGGGGGATAGAAATAATGATTTCTTGGTGACATCTTCATTAATCACATTGTTTTTCTGCATTGAAAACAGGTTTGATATTTTCAACTGAAAAGCATTGTCTTTAGATCGGTGCGAAATTGTATTGGATAGTGTATTGCTGAGATACTTAAAATCTTTGGCAAAAACGGTAGACTGCTCCTGATGTCCTACACTCAGTAAGAAAGTGGTGGTTTCATTTCCTCCTGTTAAGGAAAGCTGCGTGGAAGAAGAACTGGCGGTATTTCCAATCAGTTCCTTTTGCCAATCCGTCTCTCTTTTCTGATTCCATACACCATTGACATCATAGGCCGTAGCAGGATAATTTGTTATCCCATCATTCGCATATCCCTGTCTCCGCATATCCAAATATTGAGAAGTACTCAGCATTTTCATTTTCGAGAGTACCTGACTCAGCCCATAGGTCGTATTAAAACTAAGTCCTACCTTTCCGGACTTGCCTTTTTTAGTTGTTACCAATACCACTCCATTGGCTCCTCTTGAACCATAAATCGCAGTAGCATCTGCATCTTTCAAAATTTCAATGCTTTCAATATCCTGTGGATTAATACTGTTGAGCGGGTTCATGCTGTGTCCGGGCAGGATCTGTGTCGAATACAGAGAGTTCATTTCACCCCCGATCGGCATACCGTCTACGACATACAGGGGTTGATTTCCATCAATATCACTATTGCTTTTATTTCGAAGACTATTCCTTCCCCTGATCTGAATATCATAGCCTCCTCCCGGAACGCCCGAGTTTTGCGTAATACTCACCCCTGCCATCCTTCCCTGCGCCGCAGAAAGCACATTTGTTACAGGCTGATTCTCGATATCCTTTGCGGAAACCTTCGCAATACTCCCCGTGCGTTCCTTATCCTTAACCTTATAATAGCCTGCATTCACAACCACTTCCTCAATCCCCGACATCCTCTCCAACAAAGAGACATTAATAAGCCTTCTATCATCCACCTCAACCCTTTGCTGCGGATAATCAGGATGCCGAAAAATCAAAACAGGATTTTTCCCTTTGATTTGCAACTGGTAAATACCTTGAATAGTGGTAACTGTGACCTGATCACTCCCCTCCTGTGATACACTAACTCCCGAAAGAGGCAGATCTCCTGCAGTAACTTTCCCCGTAACGGTCTTGGTCTGAGCTTTTATGTGACCGCAAACAAGGGTCAACATAAAAGCAAAGCCAATACTTCCTATAGTATTATAGGATTTTTTCATAGTTTTGTTATGTTTTTAATTAAACGATTCAATAATTACGGCTCCTTCCTAGGTCTCAAACTATATGGAAGGGGCTTTTTTTATTAAATACTTTTGATTCTATTCCATTTTTTATATTATCACTCCAGAATTCATGTATTTGAAAACAATACTTTCCTTTGGTACCCTTTGTCCTGAAAAAAGACATATAAAATCTTTAAACAGTAATCAAAAGGCACCGGAAAGCCTAATTAATATGAATGAAATTTATGTTCCCGTGAAAGCTTATTAAAGCCGCAATGGATTGTACAGGCCCATTGTATCGTGTCGTTTGATACTATATTTTGTAAAGCGGGCTTAGGAAGTAGAGATAGCGGACTGCATTGGAAATAAAACGGCGTGGGACTCTACTTACCGGATTGGGGTACTGGTATACCTGACAACGATAAGAGAGCCCACGCCTAGGTCGTGAGCATCTTGCTTATCCTCTCGTTGTCTAAAAATTACCAGTTTTCAATCCGAGATTCTAAGCGAATAGCTTCTAATATTTTGTTGAAGTATCGCAAAGTTACATTTATTGTAACCTATTTTACAAATATAAGAAAAATACCCTTATCATTTGCTTTAGCGAACGGAATTTTTCATTTTAATCTTTTCTTTTGATAAAGATTTTATTAAAAATGCAGGATAAAGAAGTTTTAAATAGAAAAAATGCGCTTGTTAATAAACATTTATGCAATTTTATTGAAAGTAAATTTCTACGTGAATATCGTAATCAACACGATGAAATTATTTCACAAAATGAATATGCTAAACTTTGTGGAATAACATCTTCTACAATTTCGAAGTTGAAACTACCAGAAGGTTATAATATACCAATGTCAACAATTTATAATATACTTAGATACGAGTGTTATTCATTAGAAAAATTCTTTAAAGAATTTGAAAATGTTAAAGGCATAAATATCCCTAATTAAAGTACCCACTGTATTTAGGTTTTTTTTACTTTCGGTTTTTTTATATTATTAATTATAGTTGTTACAGAACCTGCATTGAATGCAGAACCTTACTCTTCTACATTTTTATTTCTTTGATTCTTCAACAGAAAATTTTCTGAAGTTCTTGAAGAGCTTATTGATTTCCTGGCTCTTGTTCCTGACGCTTTGTTTCCTTTTTCAGATTGATAAGAACAAAAATTTTAATTGATGGAAGACCTATGACTCAACAATACTTGAATAATGATATTTCGGAAAAATATAATAAATCTTGGAATAGTGCAAGAGAAGAAATACTACCCAATACCATTTTAGAAAATTTGGATTTAATATCTGATTATTTTAAAATAGAGATTGATGATTTTTTTCAATTAGTAAAAAATATTACTAAAAAGAAATAGATGATACAATAAGCGGGAAAATCAGATTAAATACTCTTTATAAAGAAATATAATCTTAACTCTCTTTAAGATTATTTCTTATTTTTCAATTTCTTTATAATATCAATCAAAACATTGCTGAACAACTTGTCCTGTTTTCTTTAAATTATTTTCTGGTCTTATCACATTATTTCTTAGCTTGATAAAAATAATTGACAATACAATTATGCTAAAAATTTTTAGTGCTTTCATATATGTGTTTTTTATAATTATATACCTTACTTTTTTGACAGTTTATACTAATTTTCATATGATAGAATTTGTAAATTTGGATGTAAATATCAATTCTAGCACTCCAAAATACACCATACCATCACAGATTACAATAGAAATACACAAAATATCACAATGATAATTAAATGTGTTGAAGATAATCTAAAAGTCTATAAATTTAGCAAAGTATTAATCAATAAATACAAACGTTATGAAAAATTTTAAAAAAATTAGCAGAAACGAAATGAAAAGTATCTCAGCTGGTGTACAAACTTCATTTTTTCTTAACACTTATAATTATGATTGCATGCATCAAAGTTGGAATAACCTTGATTATCAAACAATCATTAATGGTTCGGCACCTGTAAACATTCAGGGACATGTAGATGTTGGTCCAATAAAAACAGATTTTACATGGTTTTGTCAAGATTCATAAAGTGTTTTGTACGATTCTATAATTAGAATGTGAAGGTAAATCCAAAGGCCATTTTACAAATAGTGAGATGGCTTCTTTTTATACCTTTATATACTATATTTTTATCCCTATCTAGTATGCTTATGTCTATGTCAATTTAAATTTTGTCACTACTTAACTGCGGAACTTCTCTACATGTTTCAAATAATTGCACCGTTGAGGAAAATGTTATAATTTAATTGTAAACACATTTAATATTTTGAATTCGATTTCATCAATAGTTTCAATTGTCTTGGTCTATGTAAAATAAAAATATTGACTTCTTACAAACTTATAGTAAACTAACATAGCATCTCCTCTATAAAAGCCCCATATAAATCAAATAGATTATCGTTTAATCATAACATATTTATTTAAAACTTTAACTTTCAGATATTTATACACATTCACATAAAAAGGGAATTAATATCGACAGCTGCACAAAGACCTCCTTATCACTCAGAAATCAGCTTTATTTCTGCTAAATCGAATTAGATATAAATTTAATAAGGATCATATTGTAGTTTTTGACAGCGATACACAGGCTGACGAGACTTATGTAGGTAGTGGAGCCCATAAAATGAATAATCAACATGTCCAATACACAAGATCAGTTTTTAAAGATAAAAACACCCTTGTTTGGTCTTGTTTCCAATGGAACTATTTTTACCAAAGTAATACCCAATACAAAAATAAATTCAGAAATAAATTCAACTTTACCCAATTCAAAACCTGTATTATATGATGTTATTTAATTTTTGTCAAAGTATAAGGGTGTTCTTGATGTGTATTTTTTATGATTAAAGGAATTTAGCATTATTACTATTTCACATTCTTTGGTATCAAGTTTTAACATGGTATTTTATTTCCTTCAAAAATATTACTATTAACCGAAACAAATAAAGAACCCTGGCAAATTTGCGTGGGCTCTTTGTTTTAATGTTGTGCCTGCTGTATTTTGTAAGGACTTGGTAAACCAACTGATGCTTGTGACCAATCTATTTCATCTTCCCCACTATTGTAAGATTCTGGTGATGTAAGTATATTCATCCAATCATGACCTTCTTTAAAGACAATTCCTTGTTTATCATTATCTAAGTGTACATTTTTATTTTCAACAATTACAGGGATTTCGAAGATTTCAATATTATCTTCAATTGGCTTATTATAAGGAACAAAAAATGTGCTTTTTATTGACTTATCATTAATCGTGTAAAAGGTATTTTTAAAAAATAAATCTTCACGTATATCAAGTTTCATTATATTTTTAATCTTACCATTCTTTGCTGAACCGTAATAATTACAATTTGCATTGTCATAGAAATAGAATTCACCGTCTAATCTACCATCCTTAAAATTTACAGTATACTTAGGAAATTTAAGTTTATCATCAATGCTTGTTAACCGCCCATCACTATACACTAATTTTATTTTCGTCCATTTATTATCAGCATTTAAGTATGTATAGGCTTGTACGCCATTGAAGCTACCATCATCACTATAATTAAGGACTTTTTGTATTATATCTCCATTCATAAAAGGTTGTGCCATATATACCAATTTATTATTGTGGTAATATCTAATAAGTTCAACACTTGCGTCGCTTCGATATTGGATGCTAATTCCATGCAATTGACCTTTTTCATTATATTCAGTAATGTTGTTTATCCGTTTAGTGAAATTATTTACATTTTTAACCGTTTTAGCTAGTTTAACTAAATTGGATTTGTTGAAATATGGTAGATCAGCATTGTAAAGCTTAACTTGTGCATCGGCACTTATCATTGAAAAAATAAAGGTTATTGATAAGATAATTTTTTTCATGGTTTTTGATTTTTTAGTTTGCAAAAGTACTATGTGAAATGATGATTTCCTTACGGCTTACCGTAATTCGATTGAACGTAAATTGATTTAAGTACTTCTACCCTCTATGAAGAAAATTATTATACTTATTTAAAAAAGAAAGCGTGAGGGTAACTTATCTGAGCTCTTTTAGACAGGATTTACTTCTAATTTAATTAATATTTATAAAATGAAAGTTAAAAATTTTTCAGCAGATATTGCAAAAGTTTTTATAATTACTATTTTAGAAATGTCAGAATTTATTAATAAACAAGAAAGGCTCATCTATCGATGAGCCTAGCATTTAAAAAAACATTAAAGTCTCGCACAGTGTGAACACAGAGGTTTACCACCTGTTCCACTGCGTTTGTTTACTGTTTCGATGTTATTACCCTCTGTACATTTCGTGTCGTTGTGATGTACATTTTGCTTAATACTGTAAAAAGCTGCTGTTTTTGACATAAATATTTTTTCATGTTAACCCTGTAAAAATGAACATAAAAACAACACAGTATTTACGGGAATCCTCATCTCCATTTTTTATTTATAATAAAAATACATCTAAGAAAAAACATATAAAAACCACACGGTCTATATAACATCAAAGTTTCCTTCCTTTCGAGGGAACATCACTCTTACTAATCTTTTCCTTCTCCTCATTCCTAAACGAAAAATCCAACCTCCCCTTCACCTTATCAAACCTCAAGTACCCCTGATACTTCTTCCCGTTCCCATCAACCAATCCATCAACATACGCCGTCTCCCCTGCCTTTAATCTATCCATCTGCCACAAACGAAGCCTACTCCCTCTAAATACAGTCGGAACTTCAACCTTCCCTCTAATCCCTAAATCTCCAAACCTCAGACTCTTAATATTCTTCTTAAATAAAAACTCTACATACCCTTTATCTGCATTAAACTGTACATTCGAATTAAACAAAGTTCCCTTCTTAGACAACATATTTTCAATAAACAAAACTTTCCCTTCTTTAAGGGTTTTCTTTTGTACTTCATTCAAAGTCACCCCACAAATTACCAACGGAACTTTAATAGATCCCGATCTCCAAGCCACCAGTTCATTAGTTAGCCGATCTCTGCTAATCACCGAAGGAATCACCTCATCTGTCTTAGGATTAACCAAATTAACAATCCTCCCCATATTTCCTGTTTCAAAAAGTTTCTTTTTATCTTCTACCGTAAATATATGTCCAAAGAATGCATTATTAAGATCAGGCACTTTACGGATTCCATGAATACAGGGTTCCACTTCTCCAACATCATTACATTGAAGTGAAAGCCTTGCATCCATTATAGTAACTGCTTTACCAAAATTAATCTTAACAGGAATGAGATGAGGCGTTTTATATCCTTTGAGTAAAGGCTCCAGTGCATTCAGTTTTTCAAGCTTTTCCTGATTCAGTCCAAACTTTTCCATAATCCCCCAATTAATCTGCTCAATCTGATACCGATAAGGAGGTCCGATTTTATTAGAATCAAAAGATTGAGCAACAGACTGAACAGTTCGGTCTTTTACCGCATCTATTGATACCTCATATTCTTTAAGTCCTTCCTTTTCATCGTTTGATGCATTCGTAACATAAGCCTGCAGCTCCTTAGCAGTTTCAACAGCATCATATTCCGTTACTTTAAAAAAAGAAAAATCAGATGGGTTTTTCAGCTGATTATAGAAATCCGAAAAGAATTTAGCAAACGACTCATCATTAGCTTCAATATGAAGAACTTCACCATAACCTTTATGTTGAGTCAATACTTCCTTTAACTGACCTTGAGAATCTACGCCATTAACAAGTCCAATTGTATTATTCTTATGATGTAATACGAGTAAAGTATCCCCTACTTTCTGTATAGCCTCTGTGTCATGAGTTTTGTTTTTTTCCATAGCTTCATATAATGAGGCTATAAATTATAAACCAATAGTACCTATTGAAAACAGATAGCAGGCAATGGCTTTACTTGACAGTGAATGTCACGGTTAATATAGAAAACAGTAGAACTCCCATCTTTTATTATACAAATGAATGTTATTTAATATTATATCAAGATTTTATAATGATAAGAACAGAATTAACAATTTTGTAAAGTTTCGGATAAATACAACCTTAAAAATATGAAGTTAGATCAGATCTAAAAAATAATACAAAATATCCTCCGAGTGTCCATCCTGCCATTTACAAGACTCAATATGGGTATACCTAAAGCCAAATTTTGGGGTACAAACTCATGTGATAAATCTGGGCTTTATTTATTTTGAATTCTTTTAGCTTCTTCCTAAATTTGCAAAAAATAAATTGATGAATTATACCCTTGAACTCAATACCCAGAAACAAGGCTCTAATATTGTTTTTAATACTATCATTTTTGATGCATTCAAAGTGAATATTGTTGAAAGATATACAGGGAAAATGCGATTTAATCAAAAACTTAGTCACATTTTATTTAAGGTTAGAACACTGAATAATGATATCATAACCACAAGAAATGGACATTTAAGGATAAAGATTAAAAACGATGAATTTGATACCTATCAAAAATTAATTAATGTTATCAATTCTTATGATTACAAAAACAAACTGATTAACAGAAAAACTGCTGACCAGGATTATGTTCATTTTATGTTGGGATTAGTGATTTCTAATTATCAGCTTAGTTAATATTTTTCATCTGCACCTTCTACTTTCAGAATCAGCAATTAATTTCTATACTATTAAAAAAACATCGCTTCTTTTATCATTAGATATCAAATCTCTGTAGAGGAAAAACTACCCTACCTTCAGATTAATGTAAGAGTAAATATCGACCTATGGCGTGGTAAAGATTATCTTAATTATATTTCTTAAAAAAAACATTCCATTGATCATCAGAAAACTCTTTAAGATTAAATATTTTTATAAAATCATCTTCTAAATTTTTATTTTTCACTGAACTAGATTTATAAAAGCTCATATAGAAAACGGTGGTATTTTGAGATTTTTTAAAATATGGATTTCAAATTTTTTTTTAAAATTCGCTTTCTCAAAATCTCGTATCATTAAACAAAGTTTCATAAATTTACGGAGTATGAGTTTAATGTAACAAAATATGAAAATTGGATATGCAAGGGTTTCGACCAAAGACCAAAATTTGGATTTGCAAATTGAAGCTTTAGAAAAAGTAGGTTGCGAGAAAATTTATCAAGAGAAAATTTCTGGCGAAACAAAAAATCGTCCCGAACTTGATAAAATGATTGAACAGTTCAGAGAAGGTGATGAACTTTATGTTTGGCGACTTGATCGATTAGGAAGAAGTCTAAAACACATTATTGATTTAGTTTTAAGTGTAAATGAGAAAGGTATCATTATAAAAGGTCTTGTTGATGGTGTAGATACTTCTACGATTAATGGTCGACTATTTTTAAATTTGATGGCTTCTTTAGCTGAATATGAACGAGAATTAATAAGAGAAAGAACCAATGCCGGATTACAATTTGCAAGAGCTAGAGGACGGACTGGAGGTAGACCAAAGGGGTATGCGAAGGAAACAATCTCGAAACTTTTGATTATGCGTATTATTTATAAAGATCCAACCAAAACTCCAGAAGAAATTTATAAGCCACTTGAACTAACAAGGGCAACATTTTATAGGTATGCTAAAGTTCTTGACAATCATACTGATGAAGAAATTAAAAAAATGTCGAACAAAAAATAATAATTAATAATTTTGAAAGGTCATATGCTACTAATGTGTTCTTAATATGGCCACTCCTCAAGCAAAATGAAAAAACCCATATAAATCGTCTGATTTGAAACGATATATATGGGTTATTGCCATAATTCATGTTTAGGAGATGTCTTTCCTGAATACAACAGACTGGAATCCTTCAATTAGGGCATAAAATAGTACCTTAGACAGACGGCAACTCACCTACAACTGTAATATCCCCCCATCATGTGGACGATAATCACCTATAATTGGTTTTCCTTCAAGCTCTATTCTAAATGCTTCAAAGCTAGTTATAGATACTACTGTCGTCAATCCTCCACCTACAATCTTTTTCAACTGATTATCTTTAAGTTGCTTGAAATTTTTAGTTTCGGATTTGTTTGACTTTTTTAAATTTTTCATAATAAAAATTTTATTGGGTTAATGCTATAGTAAAGATATTACTTGCTAACATTAAATCCCAATGGCTTTATTGAAAAAACAATTTTATGAATGCTGTTGTGATATATTGTAATGATTTGGTATATTATGTGATGATTTGTGAGCTATTTCAAGATTACATGATTGATATATGTTGTTTCTCATGAGTTTTTTTTCGTAAAAAAGGAGGATTTATAGAACTGTAGAAGATCGTATTTATGTAGAAAATTCGTATAATGACAAAATTGCAAGAAAAATATTATTTTTCAAGAGCCTGTTTAAATATTATTCAATAATATTTTTATAGCAGATAATGTGACCATGTTCTCGGAATTTTCCATTAGTAATTCATAACTTTAGTAAAGCCTTCTGTCATTATCAAACTAATAAAAGGTTCTTTTAATAATTTATCTAATGAGGTTCCCGTAAATAAATTTAATTTTTAAAGTATAATGTTAAAGATTAAAACCAAATTATTATACTTTTCAAATAATAAAAAAACTGATTAATGAAGGTCTTTTATTGACAGAAATAAGTCAAAAATTAAGATGTAATGAATCAGATATAATTGATGATTTCAATTAGTATAGTGCAAAAAATATTATATAATCTCAAAAAATGATGAAAGAAAAGGAACTTAGTATATATACTAAGTTAGTGTATAGTAAAATTTAGACATAAGATTTTTATTGATTTTAACAATGTAGACAAATGTGACTTTTTGTATACATTAAAGTAGTTTATTTCTATATAAAGTGAATTGTTGAATGTATGCATGACAAAATTTTAAACGCTAATTTGTCATAGACAATACAATATATAACTCATCCTGATTTTTAAGGCTAATTTTTCTATTGATTCTGTATCTTCTTGCTTCGGCAGCACGAGTACTACAATTCGTATATTGAGCAATCTCTTTAATCCTAAAATTCATTTTCAAGAGTGAACAAAAGTTTAAATCAGCTATATTAAGATCTGGATATTGATCTTTAAGGGATCTGTAAAAATCAGGATATGCTCTCTGAAATTCAATATAAAAGCTGTTAACATTTTCTTTAGCCAAAGCAACTAATTTTTTTGTAATAACAGAATCATCATATAACATACTCGCTTTAATATTGCGCATATCTAAATTTTCTTGAAGAAGTTCACAATTACTATTAATTTCTTGTATAGGTAACTCTTCTAGAATAGTTTGTAATTTATCTTCTCTTAAATACTTCTTATAATAAAATAGTAAATAGAATAAGCTACCAAAAGCAATTATACAAATAATAATAGTTAAAGGTATGTTTTGAAGTTTCACTTTTTTATTTTCCTCCATTGCATTTATATTAATAGTATTAATCAGTCGTATATTTTCTACTTTCTTCTGTTCTAGACTGATACTATCACGACAATGATTACTCTTTTTGGAAAAAATAATGGCACTTTCAAAATCTTTTAATTCCTCATACGAAGCAGAGAGAAGACCGTACATCTCATAAAGTTTATAAGGATTGCCTTTTGCTTTTATAATACCCTCATTGAGATAATAAATTGCTTCTTTATACTTTTTTGAATTAGAGGCAATGCTTGCTTTTATTATTAAACTTTGAATTATTAATGATTCATCAGGAAATGATGTAAGAAGCCTATCAATTTCAGATACATAATGACTTGCGTCTTCTAACCTTCCAAAGTAAGAAAGAGTAAAAGCGAGTGACTCTAAAGTATAAATTACTGTTATTTTTTTTAACCTATGTGTATCATTTATTTGTAATATCTTAGAATAAGCATTTTTTTTAAATGCTATAATTTCATTTAATTTATGCTCTGAATTTTCACTAGCTTCAATTAAATCAGCCTTACCTAAAAGAATGTATATATGATTAATTTCCTTATCTATCTTTGAAGTCACAGAAATATTATATTCCTCAGCTTTTTTTAAAATTTGCTCTGGAATAATAGTATTCTTTAATTGCAATAAAATACATTGATATAATAACAAAAATCTACATAACATATTCTTGTCGTTATTTGCTTTAGCCAAATTCATTCCCTCATTTACTTTAGCTAAAGACGCCTCATTATTTCCATTAAAATAATAAATTCTGGATTCTTCAAAAATTGAATTAATCTGACCTATATACGACCCGGCTTCACGAGATATATAATACAGGCGGGTAATATTTCGAAGAGAAACATCTTGATTTATAACTCCTGTTTGATAATTTAGTTGAATTAATTTACTTATACTGTCAATTTTTCTATTTTTTGCATCTATAGTATTAAAAAAGACAAAACAAATAGGAACTAATGTTATCGCAATTTTATTCATGGTTATTTGTGATAGTTTGGTTAAACAATACTTCTAATTTACATAGAGATTTTATATTATTTTACATACAAGCACAAAATATGATAATTTTAAAATAAATATTATCTATTCACTGAAGTAATTATAGAAATACTGAATTACACATAAAAAGAACATAACAATCAAATGTATCTAAATATTATGTTTTTAGGCACTGAAAACGTGATTGAATTATCTGCAATAAAATATTATTGAACAGAATTTAAACAGGCTCTTAAAGAAAATAACCAGTTCTATTTCATCATATTTTACTACACAATTATATTTATTTTTACTTAAAAACAATCAAACCACCGTTTTAGTAAAGATACATCTTTTTAATTATCAAATAGTTACACAAGCAGACAGTTCATATGTATTATATATCACAGATTTATTTTTTACAAAAATTTTACTTTTGTGTTTTTTAATATTACTCATTCTAATAGAGGGTATTATATAAAATTACACTATAAGCGATGATAAAATTTATACTTAATAGAAAAGAAGCAAAAAGTTCTTATTCTATAAAATACAACTTTCAAACTATTGCCTATCTTTGGTTCCTTCTACTAATTTTCTCTCAAGGATATAGAGCCCAAACAAATACCCGTTATAACCAAACCATACAAGGGGGAGTTTCTCTCATTGGTAATTCATGGTATTACAGTGTAGCATCAAGTCCAACCGTAAGATTGATACCGGATATCGATGGCGATGCTTCCACGACTTGGTCTACTTCAGGAGATTTGATTCTGCCAGCAGGTTCAACTATAGTGAAAGCTATTTTATCAATAGAAAAAAATTCGCCTGCCAATTTTACTTCAGTAAGGCTAAAAGTTCCTGGAGCCGCATCATACACTACTTTAACACCAGGAACAAGTATTGCGAATAGAAGTGTATCTAATTATACTCAAATGATATGGGATATCACTTCAATGATACCATCTAACGGTTATATTAGTACACCGGGGGAGGTCCGGCAGGAAGATATTTTCTTGCTAACCCAACTCCAGTTCCTTCATCAATGGGAGGATGGTCCATTATTGTTGTTTATAAAAATGCTAATTCTAAATTTAGGCAAATTGCTATAGCTGATGACTGGAAAGCTTTTCCTCCCGCAGTTGTAAATACCCAAATTTCAGGATTAAAGATTCCCGCTTCAGGTAGTGTAAAAGCGGTTGTAGGAATTACGGGGACCTATGGTGACAGAGGATATTCAGACTTATTAAAGTTTGGAAAAGTTGGAACGACTTTAACAAACCTTAAAGATCCCATGACGGGATCTACAACTGATGCATTAAACAGTTCTATTGCCTGGACTGCCAACAATAATATCTCTTCGGATGGAGGGCCTGCGATATCGGGGAATTATATCGCGCGTAATCCTATCAGTGCCGGGCATTTGTATGGTGTGGCAGAAGCGTATGATTTTGATGCAGATATCTTTGATGCAACAGGAATATTATCTCCTTCTGCAACACCGGTTGATATTGTTTTTCAACAATTAAGTACGGGTGGAGATGCGTTAGTTAGTGGATCTTACTTTATTTCGGTAGATTTGGCTACAGCACCTAAACTCACAAAAATACTATCACCCTACATCATTAATGATGGTGGGACAGCAACCTATACATGGACTATAACCAATACTGAAGCTGATGCCATTGTTCAGTCCATTACTTTTACAGATAACCTGCCAAGTAGTATAAGAGTTGGAGCAATACCGAATTCCTCTATTACAGGTGGAACAGGAGGCACTATTACTGCTGTTGCAGGTTCAGGAGCAGTAACCGTCTCAGGGCTTCAGCTTAACCCTGGACAAAGTGCTACAATATCAGTAGATGTCACCAATGTTTTAGGACATATTAACGCTTCTTGTACAGGTAATCCATCTCCATTTACCAACAGTTCTTCCAATATTACGATTCCTTCAGGAGTAAGCTTAGATGCTTCAGGTATTGTTTCTCAATGCTTAATTGTAACGGGGTGCCCCGAAGTTCAAAATACAAGTTTAAGCTTATGTTCGGATTTTACATCAGCTACTTTTGATTTTACTTCAGCCCAAGCGGATATATCAACAACGCCGGGAGTAACCTTTACCTATTATATCAATCAGGCCGATGCTATCGCAGGGAATACTAATACCATTGTAAGTACTACAGCTTATACTTCTGGAAATACTACAATATATGCAAGGGTAGCATCCGCACAAGGATGCTTTAGTATTGCTGAACTACAATTAAAAGTAAATACTAATCCTCTCGTACACAATGCAAGCTTAACCTTGTGTTCAGATTCAACAACGGCAATTTTTGATCTTACTTCGGCACAAAACAATATATCTACAACACCCGGAGTAACTTTTAAATATTATCTAACTCAAGCTGATGCCATCGCTGGAAATACAAATACTATTGCAAGTCCTGCCGCATACGATTCAGCAAGTACAACCATTTATGTAAGAGTACAATCTCAACAAGCATGTTTTAAAATTGCAGAGCTACAGCTGACTGTTAATCCTAACCCTACCGTACAAAATGCAAGCTTAAGCCTATGTTCGGATTCAAATACAGCAACTTTTAACCTGACTACAGCGCAAATTAACATCAGTACAACACCGGGAGTAAGCTTTACTTATTATATCAATCAGGCAGATGCCATCGCAGGAAATACAAATACGATTGCAAATCCTACCACACACAATTCAGCAAGTACAACCATCTATGTAAAAGTACAATCCCAACAAGCATGTTTTAAAATAGCTGAACTGAAATTAACGGTAAACCCTAATCCTGTCATACACAATACAAGCTTAAGCCTATGTTCGGATTCAACAACGGCAACTTTTGACCTGACTACAGCGCAAGTTAACATCAGCACAACATCGGGAATAAGCTTTGACTATTATATCAATCAGACAGATGCCATCGCCGGAAATACAAATACCATTGCAAATCCTGCTGCACACAATTCAGCAAGTACAAGCATCTATGTAAGAGTAGAATCTCAAGAAGGATGTTTTAAAATCGCAGAATTACAATTAACTGTTAATCTAAAACCCGTTCCGGTAATAACCCCATCAGCTACTGTTATTTGTAATAATATCCCTGTAATCTTAACTTCAAATTTTCCCACAGGAAATACGTGGTCGACTGGAGAAACCACTCAAACAATTACCGTTACCAACGGGGGAACCTATACGTTAACATATAATAACGGAATCTGTGTAAGTCAGCCTGTTTCTATTACAATTGCTCAGGATGCAAATCCTAATCTACATATTACAGGAAAATTAATATTCTGTGAAGGAGATTCAACCATCTTAACAGCAAATGCCAACGGAACAGGAAACACCTATAATTGGAATACAGGAAGTACGGCTAAAATAATTACTGTAACAACTCCCGGACTATATACGGTTACCGTAACCACACCATTGGGATGTCAGTATCAAGAATCCGTAACGGTAAATATGGATCCCACTATCATTGTAAAAATAGCTCCTCCATCACAACAAATAACTTGTATTGTACAGCAGATTACATTAGATGCAACAGCTTCTGTTTATCAGACAGGAGCTACATTCTTATGGGTAGCAACTGCGGGTGGAAATATTATTTCCGGAGCCAATACTCTAAATCCGGTCGTTGATGCAGGAGGCGTTTATAACCTAACTATTACCAGCGCCACCCAATCAGGATGTGTAAAACAAAGCTCCATAACGGTAATACAAAATACAACACCACCCCTGTTTTACTTACCACCCCAGCAACCGCAATATGCAAAGGTGAATCCATAACACTAACCGCATCAGGAGCAATAAACTATACATGGAATGGATTACTTGGAAATGGAAATACTCAGACCGTTTCGCCAACATCAACGACAACCTATACCGTGACAGGAGTAGGTGCAAATGGTTGTATTACAGAAAAATCAATTACAATTACTGTTGTTCCGGCCATTGTCTCTTCATTATCAGACATCCTAATATGTAAAGGAAACAAAGGGCTATTAGATGCAGGTGCAGGACCAAACTATACCTATAGCTGGAATACAGGAGAGACATCACAAACAATAAAACCTACACTGGAAGGGACCTATAGTGTAACAATTAGCAACGGAGTATGCTCAAAAGTATTCTCTGCAACCGTTGAATACACACAAGTACCGGATATTATCGATATTATTTATCAAAATGAGACTTTAACAATTATAGTAAAAAATAATGAGAATATTCCCATGGAGTATTCTATAGACGATGGAATAACATGGCAAGACTCAAACATATTCAACAATATTCACAGAAATACAGAATATGCAATCAGAGTAAGGAATATAAGAACATTATGTGATTTGGTCATACTCTATTATACCTTCTTTCTACCAAATGTAATAACTCCCAACGGTGACGGACATAATGACGTAATCAGCTTTGAAGGAATTACAAAATTCAAAAATTTTTCCGCAACAATATTCGACCGATACGGACAACAAATATTCAAGGCCACAAAAGAAAAACCGGTATGGGACGGAACATATTTAGCAAGAGTAATACCCACAGCAACATACTGGTATATTGCTTCATGGGAAGACAGAATAAGTGGTAAACCTATCAAAATTTCAGGTTGGATCCTCCTGAAAAACAGAAGAAATCATGAATAACAATATAGGCTACCCATTTCGGGCAGCCTATATTGTTATTCATTAAAGCATCTACATCAACTGCCGAAAAATTTTAGTTTTCTGAACTATTTTTCATTGCTGATTATACAACACTATTCCACTAAGTACGTAATTTAAAAAGTTATGGCTTGGATTAATAATCTGAGCCCTTTTTCAAAAATAAGCATAGATTGGTTAAGAAAAATATGCCGACTATTTAAGCAACGGCGAATATTTATATTGTGAAAAAAATATAGAATTAGCAATGCAGCTATATGAAAAGGCGATGAATGAAGGATCAACAACTGCAACTCATAGTCTAGGAATTGAATATCGAAATAAACAAAATTTTAAAAAAGCATTTGAACTTTATAAAAAAGCAAATCCTTCAAGTGAATTTTTCCAAGAGCTTTCAATCGGTTTGTCACTAGAGCACGCCTGGATTATTTCTATCAAACATCTGTACTAGGTTTAATTTTAGAAATTATATTGAACTTTTTAGCTAAAATTTCTTCATATCACCAAGTCGATTCTTATTGATAAGAGATATGAATAAATCTCAAAAACGATTTTACGTAAGAGCATCATTCACAGACATAAATAAGGAGAATATGAAAGTTTAATAATGAGACACTGCAAATTCAGGAGCCAAAACGCATTCAGGGCTATGTGATGGCCCAGCAAAGATTGTCTCTGAATCATGTTTCTTACAAAAAAAATTATGATTATTTTGTAGTCACGCATTCCCCATTGACTAACGATTCGAATATTTTTAGGGCACATGGATTTTGTATATCTTAATAAAAAATTAGATAACCGAAAAAAATGAATAAAAATGTAACGTTATTTATCGTTTGTGTGATGTTCAATCTGATCATAGGAAATTTGGTCTTATTAGCATTTCTAGCAGATACCTCCATCATTTACCGTTTTCTAATTTCACTCGGTACTACTGCGATTTATGCATTTGCTTTTCTTACAACAAACAAGCAAAAATACAAACCAACCAAAAGCAAAATAGTTTTTACAGCCGTAGTTACTGGTTTCGCCTCTATGCTAGTAGCCTGTATTTTTACTTCGATCGCAATCAGGCTACCCTCTGATAACATGATAACAGCAGGGTTAAAAGGAATAATACCCACTTTTATTTTTTCACTTATTTTCGCTTCCCCTGTCTGGATACTGATTGTAGTAGGTAATTTTCTATGTTTTAATAATATGAAATATACATCAGATAAAGAATGACAAGAACAACAATAGAACCTGTATTATCGATTATAGCAACCCCCTACTCTAACCAATTGTATACAACTATTTTGTTTTTTCACCGCTGGGATCGTCTGAAGGATTTATATAGCTAATACCTAATGGACCATACGCACTCACCTGTGTTTCATAGCCTCCTGATTTAGCCCAATGAAAATGAGGTGTATTAGCAGGAAGTACAAACACGCTTCCCGGCGGATAAGCCTTTAATTTTGTCGGATCATACTTTTCTCCAATACCAATATAAAATACGCCGCTAATAACCGTATACACTCTCGCTTCAGGATGTTTATGAGGCATTAATACGACATTGGAAGGAAGTCTCACCCTTACCACATAAGGACCTTCATTCTTTGGATCCCCAATCAAAACAGCAAGTCGGGCTTCTGGAGGAAAAGATGGAAACGCCGACCATTTGATATCTTCTGCATAGATATCACCCACCTTGTCATTTTGTAAACTTTGTGCCTTGGTATACTGAACTCCTAGCCATACCATACTGCAAAATAGAAATTTGAAAGAATTTATCTTTTTCATAATCATTTAACTATTAATTTTCTTATATATAACACTTTATTATTCGAAGAGTTATTATACTTGGTTCCCTACCATATAATGATGAACTCATCTTTTTCAGACTTATCATATTTCATTTTAAGTTCGAGTATACTCGTAGATATGTAAAATAAAGTCTCTATTCATCAGTTCGCCAAAGGTATACTTGCCATTCCTCGTTACTTTTTCTGTAAATAGTACCACAAAGTACGGCCGTATTTAACAATCTATTATGTGACCTACATCACATTTACATTGGGCTTCGATATATATGATTAACGACACCTGGATTTAGCAATATTTACTGAGAGGGTTAAGTGGATTGTCTAGGGCAATTTTTATAAAAAAATTTTTAATGCATCAAAACAAAAATATTTGCACTATTTTATATGTATTACTCTCAATTACTGGAATAGGTATTGCTTATATTATGAATCAATAATATCTTATAACATCAAATCACAATCACATATGGACGAACAAATTACAAGAAGAGAAGCAATTGACAAATTAGCAACTCTTATCAACCCCGCTACCTTATCAGATGATCAGGAAAAGGAACATAAAGAAACTTTAAAAAACGAAGGACAAACCCATTTGGAAGATCCCACAACTAAACATCCACAACCACCATTAACAAACAGCTCCAGCCGTTTCCCGGATTAGCCGGTAAAATGGATCCTGTTCCCGATCACGGAGAGGAAAGTTATATAGGTTCCGGGAGATTGAATGGTAGAAAAGCCCTTGTAACGGGGGGAGATTCTGGTATTGGTCGTGCTGCCGCTATTGCATTCGCCAGAGAAGGTGCAGACGTTGCTATCAATTACCTGCCAGATGAGGAATCTGACGCTATTGAAGTGATCGAATTAATAAAAAAAGAAGGCCGAAACGCCATAGCCATACCGGGAGATATAAGGGATGAAGCATTTTGTCAGAAATTAGTTTCTGAAGCGGTCAACCAGTTAGGAGGTTTGGATATATTGGTAAATAATGCAGGTCATCAAAAAACAAATGAATCCATTCTGGATATCACTACAGAGGATTTTGATAGAACAATGAAAACCAACATCTATGCGCCCTTCTGGATCACAAAAGCTGCATTGCCACATTTGAAACCAGGTTCCAGTATTATTGGACTATCTTCCGTCCAAGCTTATGATCCTTCAGCTGACTTATATGATTATGCACAGACAAAAGCAGCAACTACCAGTTACGTAAAATCTCTAGCGAAACAATTAGGACCAAAAGGCATCAGAGTAAATGGTGTAGCGCCGGGACCTGTATGGACCGCTTTAGAAGTAAGTGGTGGTCAGACTCAAGAAAACTTAGTGAAATTTGGTGAGGATACCCCCTTAGGAAGACCAGGACAACCTGCAGAATTAGCTTCTATATTTGTACAGTTTGCAGATAATGATGGAAGTTTTGCAACAGGACAGATCTATGGTTCAGCCGGTGGAAGCGGTCAACCATAATTTGATACAAAAACTTTCATTAAATAATTAACTCCAAAGTACTATTACTTTGGAGTTAATTATTTATATTTTTTATAATTTATCAAACGCTGATCGCTTTAAAAGATATAAAATAATACGAGACTAACTATTATTTTATCTTATCATAGATTAATTTTGTTACTACTGCCCCAAAAAGATAATAAACAACCGTCATGACTTTCTTTTGATTGGTTTCTGCAACTGGAGAATCATCGAGTCCCATTTTCTTAGGCAACAGGACTGCTCCTAATCCTGCCGTGACCCCCGAAGCGATACTAAATCCTGTGGTAGCAGTGGTAGCATAATATAAGCCATTCCCTATAACATCCCCTGCTAAGGTAGCAGCATACAGTTGATCATGATCTGTTATTTTCATCTCTACTTTGTTCAACGCTTTATTTAAGGCCTCTTGTCCCACTTTATGTACTTGGGGAACATTGTCAAAGTTTTTCCTAATAATTTCGTGTAATAGGTTTAGGGCAATAGCGCCTCCTAAGCCAGCAATCATTTTCTTATACATATTATCTAAATTTGGTGTTATTGATACACTACATAAATTGAGCCATTATAAAAAGCTAGGTCAATCCTTCTATTATATAAATAGTAGTACTTAGAAAATCAGGTTTCCGCAATTTACTTTATCTTTCATTCATGCTTTTTTACTTATTAAAGTTATACCCATGAAGTACAGTCATCCCCTATTGATATGCTGCTTGAGTCTTTTATTCCTACCTATTGTCTGCTTAGCGCAACAAGAGTCATTCAAAAACTATTCACTTTTCAACCCTGTTCCAACAGCTCAGATGAGAAAAATGGAGACTGGATCGTCCTGATACTACTGAATCTTCTTATCGGTAGATGTAGGACATTTTCAGTACGAAACTGACATGGTTAGGTTGATAAGAGAAACTGCAGAATTACAAAAAAACCATACTTTATTGATCATCAGGCCAACTTAAAGATAGGTCTTACAAGAGAACTACCGCTATACAGATTGGTTTCCAGACCTATGGTAGACAAAAGGAAAAAGATCAGGCTTCAGGTAACACCCTAATTAAGACTCGTTTCGGTGATGTAAATCTTAGAATTAAGCATAACATCCTAGGGAATGACAACAGTGATTTTGCAATTGCAATATTACCTTAAGTTGCCAACGTCGCATCACGATGATGAAAATCTTATGGAGGGCGGTATTACTGTACCTATGCTGTATAAACTGCCTAATGAATAGAAACTAGGTTTCCAAATAGAAGTTGACAGACTCATACAAAGATCAGCAAACAATGTATACTAAATTTTTGCAAACCGTTACGACTTAATCCACAATCTATTAACAAACTTTCAGGTTTACGAATGATAAAAATCCCCTCTATGACTGTAATCATAGTATTATAATTATTAATTTTCTGTTGATGAAATATGATAAAATTGGTACACATTTGGTTCTTTACTTGGTAGTAAAAAATAAATTATTATCATAAAAAATTAATAGTATGGGAATTTTAGCATGGATCCTTTTTGGATTAATTGTAGGGGCAATCGCCAAGTTTTTAATGCCGGGTAATCAAGGTGGAGGATGGATCATAACAATTCTTCTCGGAATCGTTGGTGCGATGGTTGGAGGTTTTATTGCGGGTGCAATCGGAATTGGAGATGATGGAAATCCCTGGGATTTAGGAACCATAGGAATCTCTGTTGTTGGAGCAATTATTGTTTTGTTCATTTATGGAGCCTTAACGAGAAAAAGATAATTACAATTACTAAAGTGCCGGACTGCTAAAAGTATTCCGGCACTTTTCTTTTATCACCAATCATTAAAATGATAGTATGAATTGAGATGGAAACGATAAAGCTTTTAGTAAAGAAAGGTCTACAAGAATGAATTACAAACCTAGATCAAGACTTCTTCAGACCCCATTACTGTAGATATCTGAATAACAGGAGCAACTTTAATAAAGAAACTATAGAATCGGGCTCATAGCTGTCTTCTGATTAAAAAGGAAAATCCCGGATTTGGAACGACAGGTGGAGCAATTGCCGATATCAATAACATTATAATGCATCATACTTTTAGACATAAGGAAGAAGGAAGAATAGTAAAGCATTAGAATATAACTTATGCCACCTACCACCACTAAAAAAATGAATTATATCTCTCGAGTCCCGTATCCCCCACACAGGTTATAATGTTACAGGGAATCGTGCAAAACATTGGTCGGACTGTCCCTGTCATGAATCCCGTTTTGATATTGAAAGTAAATTGCTAGAAGGATCTATTTTGTCATATTAAAGAAAATTTAAAGAGTAAATGATAATTAAGAGAATAATTATAAACATTTAAGTGGTATGCAATTCAGCAGCACTAATATAAAAAACATATGGAAGATAATACTACATCTGAATTCAAAGGGGGCCAAGGTCAGGTATTAGAGCCAGAAACCTATCGGGACTCTATTGGTACCATGGAGCAATCAGGTAAAAGAAAGTGGATATTTCCTAAAAAACCTAGAGGTAGATATACCAATTACCGCAATATTGTAGCCTATTCTTTACTGCTGTTTTACTTTACACTACCCTTTATAATGATAAATGGTAATCCGGCATTACAATTTAATGTTATCAACCGTCAGATTTTTATTGCAGGTCAGCCTTTTTATCCTCAGGATTTTTTCATACTCACATTAGGTGCGATTGTATCTTTGATATGTATTATTATTTTTACGATAGCATTTGGAAGAATATTTTGCGGATGGATTTGCCCACAAACAATTTTTTTGGAAAACGTTTTTAGAAAAATAGAGTATGCTATTGAAGGGGATCGAAACCGACAGATGAAACTAAACAGACAGGAATGGAATACTGAAAAAATATGGAAAAGAGCCCTTAAATGGTCAATTTACATTATACTTTCATTAATCTTTACCCATTTTATGTTTATGTATATCGTTGGATATAAAGAAGTTTTCAGAATTGTACTGGAAGGACCTTTTGAACATCCCACCAATTTTATTGTAATGATACTCTTATCAGCTGCATTTTATTTTGTTTTTGCATGGTTTAGAGAACAGGTTTGTACCTTGGTTTGTCCTTATGGAAGGTTACAAGGCGTTTTGATCGATAAAGAGACCATTAATGTATTTTATGATTTTAAACGTGGTGAAAACAGAGCGAAATGGAGAAAAGGGGAAGATAGAAAAGCAGCAGGAAAAGGAGACTGTATTGATTGTCATCAATGTGTCGTTGTATGTCCTACCGGTATTGATATTAGAGATGGCCAACAGCTTGAATGTGTTAATTGTACGGCTTGTATTGATGCCTGTGATGAAGTAATGGATAAAGTAGGTTTGCCCAAGGGGCTCATTCGATATGCTTCAGAAAAGGAAATAGAAACTGGACAACCAGTAAAATTTAATGCTCGTATGAAAGGTTTTGTTATCCTTTTAATTTCCCTACAATTATCACTTGGATACCTGCTCTATAGTCGTGCTGATATGGAGGCTAAATTTATTAAACCTGCGGGCAGCACCTTTTTTGTTAGGGATGGAAAGATTACCAACACTTATAACTATACTTTTCTGAATAAAACAAATGATAAGAAAGTCGTTACTATTCGAATATTAGAACCTCAAAATGGTGAAATTTCATTTAGTGCTTCTCATAAAATACCAGTTGACCGAGACAAAATTGTTAAAGGAACTATTAATATAAGTTTTCCTGAAAAACAGATGAAACTATCTAAACAAAACTTAAAGATTGGTGTATACGATCAGGAAGGAAATCTTGTTGATACATATAAAACCTATTTTGAGGGGCCATTTAAAATTCAGTTTTAAAATACATGCTGGCGATTAATATTTATTAATTACAACATTTTTTTAGATTTAATTAACTTACACTTAGCATCTGGCACTAAAAAAACAGTCAGATGCTGTTTTGATTTAAACAAATTGTAGTACTCATAATATATTCCACTTTACAAGATTTAAATTATTTTGATCAGTCAGAAATTTATTTGCTATTTGCAATTTGCTTAAGCTGTATCTGCTCAAGAAGTTTTTGTAAAATCTGTTCGGTATAATATAACTTGACATCAAGAGAATCCAGCTTATTATCATTATAACAAAGTTCAAGTTTATCTGAAAAAACAACCATTCCTTTGTATAAAATCGAATAATAAGTATAAATCTCAAAAACGGAATGCCTTTGCGGGATGCAGTATCTTGATGTAGCAATACACCAGTCACTTTCAAACATTTTAAATGCATAAAGTCCCATTTTATCCGAGATAAAACAAGAGACACAGTTAGAGTTCTTGATCTCAGAAATATCTAATTTCAACAGTTTCACTATTTTATCAGGAGTATGTAATGTGATACCACCTTTATAAAATAGCTTTGAATTGGTCATTTCCGAAAATGCTAACTGAATGGCACCCGAAGTAACACTTTCTGCAATGGAAATCGTCTGATCACAACTCATGAAATGTTTATTTATTTCTTCTAAAAGAACTTTATTTAATTCCATAGTATTTTTTTGTATTACTTATATCTCTCTAAAAGACTACTATTTATATATCTTATTTTCAAATCAATACAAGAATTTGTAATATTAAAATTCAACTAATGCATCGACTAAAATTTTCCACTGAATTTTTGAGATCCCCACCATACCTCCCAATGCAATTGTCAAATTTCTTGCTTTGTCTGCGATCTGAGCATCCATATTGGGTGTTTCGTTGCGGCCGTAAATACCTATTTTTATAAAATCCTTCCCTCGGGAGATGATGAATGTGGAAGTCGCATCTGAAGTATAGAAATGTGCGATGTGTGCATTTATTTTACCCGGTAGTGCTGAAGGCCTACACTCCAATAGTAGCTGTTCCAAAATCTCATCATTTTCAAATTCCTTTTCATACATATCTGTAATCTGAACCCAATCAAATCCTCTCGCTTCAAAATTTCCAGGTCCCGGAATATCAATTCTAATAAAATCTCCAATTTCAGGTAATCCTTTTTTTAAATTTCCTTCTTTATCATGTAGCTTAAAGTCTGCACCAACTCCATCTGTAAAATAATTCCAATAATTCACAGACAATAAACGATTTTTCAGGCTTTTGTACTGATTAACCGTCTCTTGATATTCTTTAGACAGTCGGTAACTTTCAGTATCGTGGAAGCTTCCTTTTTCATGGGTGGGAACACCTGTAATTAATTTAGGTTTCATATTTTATTTTTTATAAAATTTTTATCTTAGTTTTCACCATAAGAAATCTCTAATTGTTTAGATACCGAGATCCTTTTTTTCTTAACCCAATTGAAGGATAATCAGTGATAAAATTGCTGAAAACTAACTGCGCCGATTCTAAAATGATTAACCAAAATGAGAATCATATAACTTCAGTTAAACGGCGTATCATTTGTAAAAATTCACTTTTATAATTTTCAAACACTGCCTGCATACAATGAAGACTTATTTTAATATAATCATTTGATTGAGTTGACATTTAAAACAACCAAGAATAAATTCTGCGTAATAAAGCTGAGCTGTTGAAGCCTCTGTTTTATAATGCAGTTCCAATTTTTTAGATAGAACAATTTCATTTTTATAGGCAAATGAAAAATGCGCAAAAATTTTCTCATCAGACTCTTTTACAGGAGTTGCATATCCTGTTATGGATATCCTCCAGTCTGCATTGAATAATTTAGCAACATTAAGTGACATTGCCTCCGCCATTTCTTTCGAAACACAATTACACTTTCTCGCTTTCTCTTCATCTATATTAAGAAGTTTAAGTTTTTCTTCAAGAGTGTAGGCAGTAATTCCGCCTTTAAAAAATTCAGATGCTTCTTTCATCTGCGAAAATGAAAACTGGAGGCAACCTGAAGTAACACTTTCCGCTACAGATACTGATTCATCAGCATCTCTCAGTGCCTCACCGATGTAATCCAACAACGACTGCATAAATTCCATTAGAATAATTTTTAATTGTCAAAAAATATAGCTTTTGTAATAAGTTATATCACCTCATCTCCAAGGGTCCAAAACAACTTTTACACATCCATCCTGCTTCTTATCAAATATCTCATACCCTTTTGCAACATCATTAAGTGAGAGTCGGTGTGTTATTATATCATCTAGCTTTACCTGCCCGGTTTCCACATACTTCATTAATTTATCAATAATTGTATGAACTGGAGACTGCCCTGCCTTTAGTGTAATACCCTTATCAAAAAGTTGACCTACCCTGAAATTATCGTAATTCATGGGATAAACCCCTAATATTGAAACAAACCCACCACGTCGTACTCCACTCATACATGCGTCCAGTACTTTGATAGATCCTTTTTCAAAATTAACTAAAGCTTTAGCTTTATCTGTCAAATTTCTGTCAGGTTCAAAACCTACGGCATCAATACACAGATCAGCACCCCTACCGTTTGTCATGCTTCTGATTTCTTCAACAGTCTGCTTGGCATCTTTCCATAAAATTGTTTCACAGCCCGTAATGTTTTTGATCTGATCTAAGCGATATTGTAATGTATCTATAACAATAACTTTCTTTGCGTTATGAAGAATTGCACTTTTTACAGCCATTGATCCTACGGGACCTGCACCAAAAACAGCAACCGTTTCACCTCCTTGAAGATCTGCCCACATAACACCTGTATAGCCTGTAGGAAAAATATCGGTGAGAAATAAAACCTGCTCGTCCGACAATGAATCTGCAACCTTCGTAGGACCGAAATTAGCATAGGGAACCCTCACATATTGAGCCTGTCCACCATTATATCCGCCATATAAGTCAGTATATCCAAACATTCCTCCACCCTTTTCGGTAGTAAGACCTCCTTCCGGACCATAATTCTCTATATTTGAATTTTCACATGCTGATGGCAAGTCATGTTGACAAAAATAACATCCTCCACATGCAATAGGAAATGGTACCACCACCCTATCACCTGCCTGCAAATGATGAATATTTTTACCTACTTCTTCAACAATTCCCATAAACTCATGTCCCATTATCATAGGGCGGGGCTGTGGAATTCCTCCGGAATACATATGAAGATCGCTGCCACAAATCGCGGTTGAGGTCACTCGGAGAATAATATCATTTTGATCTTCTATTTTCGGATCTTCTACGGTATCGCAGGTAATATTACCTGGCGAATGAAAAACTGCTGCTTTCATATTCCTGTATTTTTGATTTGATGTATAGTATACTTACTTAAAAAACAATTTTAAGTCATATTAAAAATTTAATTTGATTGAATTATTTGCTGTATATATCCACTATCTCTTTAATAAGAAGTGTGGGATTGGAAAGTCCTGACTTACCAACTAGTAGTACAGTTAAAAATAAGTAAAGAACATACAAGGAACTCATACTAATCCCTATAATACTAAGTGTTCTTCCTGTTTTTAAATTGTCAAAATTGTTATATTTACTCTTGTCTTTTTCATAAATAAATTTATCTTTCTTATAAAGAAAAAGAGCAACAATTCCAGTAAGAATACCGGGAATCCCATAACAGCAACACAATGCTATTGAAGAAATACCCAGTACAAGAACTGCAGTAGTATATGGTAATTTGGATTTTTTCATACTTTAAATTGCAAATATTAATATAAAACAAATTCGCACAAAACACTATGATCCATGGTCTTATATTTTATTCAACACTTATACGATAGTACATTTATATTTTAGATTTGAATAAGCACCTAACCTAGTTTAATTATTAAAATAAACATTCTGCCATTACTTGGTTTTATTCTTCAGTTCAAAAATGATAATTTCCAAAAGAAAGTTTGAAAAAATAATGGTTAAGATGCAATAAGAAAAGATAATCCCACCCAACATGGGATTATCAAATATTTATATTATTTATTTAACAGCGTCCTTAGCTTTTTCAGATATCATTAAATGATGTTCTAAAGATGGCAGCGTCTTTTTAGCAAAAGCTCTTAAAGAAGTTTCAGACCCTTCAGCTATTTCTTTTTTAAAATCAGCTATAGTCTTTTGATGATCACTCATCATTAGGCTTGTGTAATTACGATCGAATTCGGCACCTTTCTTTGTTTTTAACTCATCATACGTTTTCTGTTGTGTGGCATCTAAGCTTTCAGGTAAGGTATAAGCATTAGTTGATGCCCATTGTTTCAATTCACCGTTCGCTTTGCCATGATCTGTTACCATCATTTCACCCAATGCCTTTACTGAGGGGTTTGCTCCATTTTTAGCTGCAAGTTCTCCTGTCATGACTTCCATCATTCCTCCTTTTGCTGCTGCATCAGCGAATTTTTTGTCTTGATCATTTAAAGTTGAAGTAACCTTCTGAGAAGTTGAAGCAGAATCATTTTTTACAAGTCCTGAATCTGTTGGAGAAGCCATTTCAGTAGAGTCTCCCGAGTAATTAGCCTTAGTTGTTTCTTTTTTGTTACATCCTACTACTGCAGTAGTCGCTAAAAGCATTACAATTAATTTTTTCATAATAAAAATTTATAGGTTTGATATTTTATAAGTTATTGGATTATTTGAAGTAGCAGATTTATCTTATCAGTCATACTAATCTTTTATATTGGATTTCATACATTTTCAAAGAATCATTTTTATTGCTTACAATCTGAATATTTTGTCTTTTTACTCCATATTTTATTTAAAAAATCCACAAACTACAGTTTGCAGTTTATGGACTAATTAATTATTTATCATTTTCTGCCGCTTCAAAATTGATAGCATTATAAGCAGAATCTGTCAACAATGCGTCTGCTTCTTTTTCTTCTGCAAGGGTAGCTTCGAGCAATGATGCAACTTCATCTTCACCGAGAGTTCTTGCAAAAGCAGCTAATGTTCCATAAGAGGCAATTTCATAATGTTCGATCTTCTGAGAAGCGGAAATAATTCCAGCATCACGAACGGGTCCTGCCTCAGTTTCCTCCAAAATGCTTTCACCTTCCTTGATTAAACCTTCCATTGCATCACATTTTTTACCACGGTTCGATTCACCGAGTATCTCAAAAATATCATCTAGTCTCTTTACCTGTCCTTCAGTAACTTTTACATGATCTTCGATCGCAGAAATGAGTTTGGGTTCACTTGCATTTTTAGCCATTTTAGGAAGCGCTTTTAAGAGTGCTCTTTCGGCATAGATAATATCTTTAAGCTCATCTATAAACAGTTCTCTAAGCCCAGCAGCGGCAGAAGATTTTGCAGCGACTTTTTTTCCAGATTTTGCATCGTTATTGTCTGTATTTTTCATAATAATATTTTTAAGTGAAGTAATTTAAATTTTCATACTAATCCATTTCTTTCTTTTTCAAACTCCCAAGCCCGGTGGTTGGCAATTGCTGCTATAAACCGTTGATGAGTATCTGAATCTTTATAGGTAATAATAGCTGGATCTGTATGTTTTTTTTTGGCTATATCTGATAAAGAAATAATCGGTTCACTCCCATCTCCAAAATAAATGGCTTTACAATGTCTGTACGTTTCGTTGATAAAATCTACAGTCATATTTAGATTACCCGATTTGATTAATCCATTGACTGACTCATCTCCAGGGCATACATACAATGCATCAAAGCAAACACTAGAAGTAGTAGAAAGTGAATGATCAGGAATAAATTGCTGCCCGTCTGAAGCAATAACAGGTGATGTATTTTCTGATATTATTTGTACTACTGCTCCCTTATTTTCCAATTCCTTTTTCAGTTCATCAGTAGCAGAAGCATTGACACCACCAGTCATCATAAAACCGATAACACGGCTTTCAATAGTATCTTTTACTGTATTTTTCATGCTTAAAGCTTCAGAGGAAGTTATTTTACCTTCACTTTCTTCACTTTGTAGAGCTGAAGAATCTGTATCAGCAGGAATACTTTGGTTAGGTTGCAATAATGTCTTTACTTCAACACCAATTTTATCGGCCACTGATTGAGCTAGATTTTTATCCACAAATGCTAGCTGACCTACCATTCGTTCTCTTATCTCCGGAATGGTGACTTTAGAGAGTTCAAAAATCAATGCATTTTGCAAATGAGTTTTTTCAGGCTCCGATTGGCTGTTATAGAAAAGTTTTGCCTGTGAATAATGTTCAACAAAACTCTCACTTCTAGCTCTTATTTTATGACCTGATATTCCCTCCTCTTGAGATGCAAAACCGCCTTCTTTCATCATTGCCTGATAAGGACATCCACCCCCAATCGAATTAGGTTCATAATTCACTTTTCCTTTGGTAATCTGTTGTCTCATATGGCCATCGCGCTGGTTATTATGAACCGTAGTGATAGATCTGTTAATAGGAATTTCATGAAAATTCGGTGATCCTAATCTTGAAAGTTGTGTATCAGTATAAGAAAACAACCTTCCCTGCAGCAAAGGATCATTACTAAAATCGATTCCCGGAACAAGATGTCCCGGATGAAAAGCGATTTGTTCCGTTTCAGCAAAAAAATTATCCGGATTTTTATTTAATGTTAATGTTCCGATGATTTCAACAGGAACAAGTTCCTCAGGAATAAGTTTCGTTGGATCAAGAAGATCAAAGTCAAAATCATGTTCATTTTCTTCAGGAATAATCTGTACTCCAAAATCCCATTCAGGAAATGCACCATTGTCAATAGCTTCCCAAAGATCTCTTCTGTGGAAATCTGGATCATTACCTGAAATTTTTTGTGCTTCTGGCCATGCAACAGAGTGAACCCCTAATTTTGGCTTAAAATGAAACTTCACAAAATGGACTGCACCATCACTATTGATAAATTTGAAAGAATGTACACCAAACCCTTCCATCATCCTATAACTTCGTGGAATTGCCCGATCACTCATTAGCCACATGATCATATGAGTACTCTCGGGCATTAGCGAAATAAAATCCCAAAAGGTATTGTGGGCAGAAGAAGCTTGTGGTATTTCATGATCGGGTTCAGGTTTCACCGCATGTACCAGATCCGGAAATTTCATAGCATCCTGAATAAAGAAAACCGGTATATTATTGGCCACTAAATCATAATTACCTTCTTCAGTATAAAATTTAATAGCAAAACCTCTAACATCTCTTGCCAGATCTGTACTTCCACGACTGCCTGCAACAGTTGAAAATCTTACAAAAACAGGAGTTTCCTTACCTATATCATTCAGAAACTTTGCTTTGGTATATTTTTCGAAATTTTTAGTGAGTTTAAAAACTCCGTGTGCACCTGATCCACGGGCATGGACAATCCTTTCAGGAATTCGTTCATGATCAAAATGTGTAATTTTTTCTCTCAGGATAAAATCTTCCAGCAAGGTAGGTGCGCGATCCCCAGCCTTAAGAGAGTCTTGATTATTATTAATCTTCAACCCCTGGTTGGTCGTCAGTTTTTCATTACTGTTATCTATAGTATCATTTTGAAGTTGATCAAGCTTCGCATTGGATCCGGGTTTTTCATTTTCCATAATTTCATTGATGTTAATTAGTTATCATACTATATTTACGTTTTGTGGATACATTATCTATTAGAATCTTATAATCTATATAGTTTCCCTCTGCATTTGGAATAACAGAGTCATCTAATATTTTTTGGCAATACATAATTATATGATAATTCAATTTTGGTGTATTTCAAAACTACAAATAGACATAAGCTCACCCTATGACCAAAGTCATAATGCATACTTATTAAATAAATTTAACTGCATAATAAAGAGCAACACTCAACATATAGTCCTAATGATCAAAACTTTTGCATATAATATCTAAAAGTGAAGATTATAAAAGGTTTAGTGCTTATCAATAAAGACCTCTTTACAGCTTCTGGATAGGATTCATACAAAGTTTAAATAAATAAACTAAACATATCTAAACTTTTTTTGAATTGATTGAAAGCTTTTAAACTATCTAAATTTGCTTCTCTAGCTAGAGAAATTGGATTTAAAATATCCCAAAGCCCACTGTGATGCCAGACATTTAAATCATCCCAATCAGGGCGATCAATTATTGGATAATAGCAACACCCTAAAAGCGGTATTCCTGCTCTCAAAACAGAAATACATTCTTGGGTTATAAGACGTATCCACTTTGCACGGTCTTCTCCGGGATGACTAGTTTCTGAAATAATCATCGGTCTCCCATATCTTGTGAAAACGGTTTGAATTAAAGAATACAGAGAGCGAAATAGAGGGTGCGGGGGCTCTTCTGCCCAAGGTAAAAATTCATGGGTTTCATTAATCCACTGGTTATTGTAATAATAATTGACGCCAATAATGTCTAGATATTCGGGCTTACCTCCAAGTTCGGGACACATCTTGCCAGAAAGAATATCATGAACCTGAAATTGTTCAAAATGTTTATTTTCAGCTTCAAGTAATGATTTAACATCACTTACATTGCTGGTTACAATACTAATAAGAGGTTCGGTTACCATTATTCTTATGCACGGATCAACTGCTTTCATTAGTTCGATACTTTCAATATAGGCTTTCATCAAAGCATATTTCACTTCCCACCCCTGCCCTATACAATAGGGTGAAGTTCCTCGTACGTCACCACCCAACCAGGAAATAAAACTGACTTCGTTAATTGGTGTTACAATCAAATATCCATCTGGAACCAAACTTCTATATTTAACAACAAATTCGCGGCATAAATTACTAAACCTTCTGGCAAACATAGGATGTAGTGGCGTGAGATCATCAGGATAACCAAAATGACAAATATCCCAAATCACCTGCATATTTTTCGAGTGAGAAATTTTAATAATACGTTCTACTTCTGTCCAGTCATATTGATAGGGCTTAATTTCCACGGTGCTCCACTGAATCCCTTCCCTTACTGTGTCAATTCCCAAAACTTTCAAGTTATTATAGTCTTCTTCCAAATAGTTGTCATGTCCTGAAGCCTTGTATAAGTTTACTCTGTTTCCGAATGCATTTTGCTGATCTGCACATTCAAAACCACCCATTAGAAAACTTTTGAAAGGATTGAGATTTGATGGCAGAAAATCATTACTGAACATATTCTTTCTGATTTATCAACTTACGGAAAAGTGCAAGTGACTGTGCTACTACCTGATCCATATTATAATATTTGTAGGTTCCTAAGCGACCAGTGAAAAAGATATTGGGATAATCTTCTGCCAGTTTCTTATATTTACTATAAATTTCCTGATTTTGCTTTCTCGGGATTGGATAGTAAGGATCGCCTTCAGCAGCCGGATATTCATAAACTATCGTCGTTTTATCATTTCTTTGTCCTGTTAAGAATTTAAATTCTGTAATTCTTGTATATTGATTGGAGGTCGGATAGTTAATTGTTCCAGTTGCCTGATAATTTTCCTGATTTAGTGTTTCAAACTTAAAATTAATAGAACGGTATGGTAATTTTCCATAGCAATAATCAAAATAAGAATCGATCGGACCTGTATAAATTAATGTTCTAAAGGGAATTACATCAAGAATATCTTTATAATCAGTTTGTAACATGATGCTGATATTTTTATGTGAAAGCATTTTTTTAAACATTTCAGTATATCCATTTTTAGGCATTGCCTGAAAAGTATCGGTAAAATAACGATCATCTTTATTCGTCCTTGTAGGAACTCTTGCCGTCACTGACGCATCAAGTTCTGACGGATCAAGATCCCATTGTTTTTTGGTATATCCTTTAAAAAATTTTTCATAAAGTTCTCTTCCGACAACATTTAATACAACATCTTCAGAAGTTAGTATGGGATTTCTCTTTTCAGCTTTTGTGGCTAAAAAATCTGTTACTTCATCTGAAGATAAGTTTTTACCATATAATTCATTAATCGTAGTAAGATTAATTGGAATAGGTACCAACATTCCGTCTACACTACCTAAAACACGATGTTCATAAGGTCGCCACTCTGTAAATTTTCCTAAATATGTGAAAACATCTTCAGAATTGGTGTGAAAAATGTGAGGTCCGTATTTGTGGGTGAGAATACCTTCTTCATTATAAAAATCATAGGCATTTCCTGCAATATGATTGCGTTTATCAACAATTAAAACTTTCTTTCCTTCCTGAGCTAAGCGCTCAGCTAAAACCGCTCCGGCAAAACCGCAGCCCACTATTAAAAAATCATACATGATTGATTTGTTTTTTTATATTAACAACTTTCACCTCATTAATTAATACATTCATTCTATTAAATGTCTGATCCCAAGATTCATCTTCCAGAAAATGATCTACTGTACGCAACCAATGATCCTTGTCAGGATTTGTAAATATTGCTTCTGCAGCAGTTACGAAAGATTCTGAACCATCAATAATATGAACTAAACCTGCATTTCCATAGGGTTGTACTACGTCTTTAATGGCAGTTGAGATGACAGCTTTTCCTGCCGCTAAATATTCAGGAGTTTTGGTTGGACTAATAAATTCGGTTGATTCATTTAATGCAAATAAAATTAGGGCAATATCCCAATATGCGATGTACATTGGCAATTCAGCATAACTCTTGGGGCCTAAATAATGAATATTTTCTGCCTTTGGTAAATCATCAGGATGTATTTTAACAACAGGACCAATAATGATAAACTGCCATTCCGTACGTTTTGCAGAAACTTCACGAAGGAGTTCAATATCAAACCGTTCGTCTACCACCCCAAAAAATCCTAACCTTGGAAACCCAATGGATTTTTGATCATAAGGTTCCTGCAGAATGGTCCGGGCTTTTCCAAAGTGAGCCTTATCAATGCTGCTGGGTATTGCATGAATATTGTGATGTCTATTTTTTTTTGCCTGATAAAGAGAATGGCCTCCTGTAAATACAATATCAGCCTTTTTAAAAAGCTCATCTTCAAATTGTAAAAGCTGAGGAGGGGCAAAACGGAACGCTGATAACTCATCCATGGAGTCATAAATGATCTTTTTAGGGCTAAGCTTATCCGTAAACTGGAGTGCCATGGGAGTATAATACCAACAGATGTAATCTTCAATATTATATTCTTCCAAAAGTTTGTCGATAAGATTTATGATTCTACCATTGGTAGTTTCATCCTGGGTTGTGACTAACAATTCCACAATACAAATACCATTTTGTATGTTGACCTTATATGTATCAGAATCTCCAATTTTTGGTTCCTCAATATAAAATACCTGATACTCCTTTGAAAACCTTGTTAAAAGGTGTTGAGGTCGTTGATAAACAAAGTTCCACGACAAGTGACTGAAACATAATAAGTATTTCATATTCTCATATAATTTATTATGAACAAATTAATGTGATACAATATGTATGTCCTATGATAATAATCATAGATGAAAAATGGGAGACGAATAGATGACTATATATTATTTATTGCATTATCATTTTTCCAGAAATTATGGTAACTATTACATTTTATTAAAGAAATCCAAACATTCTATACGGTGAACCTTTATCTAATTACATATTTTATAATTGATTCTATTTAACACAAATAAAAATTTAAAAATACCAAAGTATGATTCAAAACATAATAATAAAAAACGATTTGCATTATATTTGCTATATATAATTTGCTGATGAATTATAATATCTCCTAGTCCATTATGGAGCTTCAGCAATTCTTATAGGGAAGTCGTCTCATATATATTTATAAAAGAGATACTACACCATTTCCTCATGAACTTTCCAATACACCTTCACTAGATTGTTGCTTTAAAAAACATTGCAGCATACAGCTAAATTACGATCTCCGTAATACGCTGATGATCCTTTTTGCTGGGAATATAGGTCAATCCTTATCATTAACCACAAAAAATTAAAAGTATGTTTATTAAAGAAGAACTTCTGCACTCTATTGGAGCAGCAGAACAAAATTATAGACCTGGGGATTATATATTTCGCGAAGGCGGAACTCCTCAATTCTATTTTCAGTTAGTTAACGGTGATATTAAACTAAATAATTACAATAGCGCTGGTAAAGAGTTTATTCAAAGTATTTTAACTTATAAAAATGCTATAGGAGAATATATGCTGTATACAGAAAATAAATATCCTATGAATGCTGTAGCTCTTACGAATTGTACAATCATTAAATTATGCGGGAAAAGTTTACTACACTATTTAGATCAAAATCCAAGTCATTATTTAGATCTGTGCAGATCATTATCAAAGCATCTCTACCGCAAATTTGTTCTCACTCAAAAAATATCGTGTCACAGTGCAGTTGAAAGATTAAAAGAAGTGCTGGAGTTTATGAAACAGGAGCAGGAAAACAAAGCTCCATTCACCTATGAAGTTCCTATGACACGACAGCAATTAGCATCATTAACAGGTTTATGTGTTGAAACAACTATTAGGGCTATAAAAAAGATGGAGCGAGAAAATCTACTTCGAATTGCAAATAGAAAAATTCTGTATTAATATTTACGAAAAACTTTTCGATATTTTATTTGATAGTTGAATAAATCATGAAGAGTCCTAGACGTCTATGGTAAAAGTTAGCTAAAGCAGGAACTGCTTTATTTACAATCATCATCATTACCACTCAAGCTGTTTATACAAATAAGATAAATGGCAATTTTATAATAACAAGATAGTTCAGGCAGAGATAATTCAGAAAAAATTGATTATCAAAATAGCGTATATACTTCTCAAGCAGGTAAACTGCAATTATAGATTATAGTATAAAAGCAAGCAAAATGGCAATATTAATTGAAAGCTTACCTCAAAATCAATTGTATTGCCAAAAACTGCCGCTAATTTTTCAAAAGACACCGGTAGAAGAATTAAGACCAAAAAAAATTAAAATTATTGAAATTTCTTTTTTATAAATGCTGTATTCTTAGCATTAAAATATCATCCTTAATGATGAAGTTAAGTTGATGCTCTACTTCAATTCCACTATATACTATTTACGTAGCAATGCGATTTGACGCAAATATTAAGCTGTAGTCGAATCAAGGTAAATCTGAAATATCGAATCACGATATTTTGATGTCTGGGAATTTCGGCGATGATGAGATCTATTTGAAAAACATTTGATATTTAAAGCTTAGTTGACGCAATGATTATTATAGAAATTATTGGTAAATACTTTTAAAATTACTTATTAAATTAAACCTTTACTGCATATTAAATATAGAAGTTAAATCATTAATATTTTATAAAAAGAAACAACAATTAGTAATAAATATGAAGCGAATTACCTGATCTACAAACTCTCTCTTATCTAACCAAAAATTTTACCATCTACGATTTTTACAAAATTTTCCTTCTCTAATAATTTGACTGTTCGAATAACTGTCTCCGTTCTTAAACCAGTTAAAGAAGCTAATTGCTTTCTGGTGTAAGGTACCTCATAATCAAAAGGTTCAAGCAGTTCTTCAACGCTTTTGAGATAACTAATCACCGCAATAATTTTACTACGAGGATCACCATATGCCATTAAATTTATAAGCTTACGTTGATGATTTATATATAGAGAAGTAAACTGGTAAAGTTTGATTATTATTTCAGGATTTTTTTCTAACAGCTCAAAAAATTTTTCTCTACTTATTGCATATATATCCATGCTACTTAAAGCTATTGCATTAATAGTATAGAAAGTTTCCGCACATAGATAAGTTTCCCCAACGGGCTCTCCCCTGCCTAGAATCTGATGTATAAATTCATTACTGCCAATTTTGTCACTTGCAATTTTTAAACTGCCCCTTTTGATTTGATAATAATATTGGGCATATGTTTCAGGACGAAGTAAATATTCACCTTTTTCTAAGGTTATCAGATGAGCCCCATGAGTTTTCAGCAATCTTTCTTTAATGATCATAATCTGTAAATTTTAAAGATTAAGAAATTCTGATTACGTTTGAATAAAATAAACAGCTTTAAACCTCATCCTTTGAATAGAATTGTAATATAGAAACAAGTTTTAACCCGTCATATGATTTAAGTCACAATACCTACTGATGTAGAATGACAATGATTTCTTATGAACGTTTAAATGGTAAATCTTTCTCTTAGATTGTTGTATAATTTTTTTATTATCAGTTATCTTTTTCATAAATGTTTTTTCTGATTTTTAATTTTCCTTAAATGCAATCTATTATATGTTTTTGTAACCTCCTTAAAAGAGGGTTTCATATTTTCTACATCATCATTGTATCTGCAGTCTTATTATGAAAATAATTGAGGCTACTATTTAAGTAGCCTCAATATCGATTTTGTTTACGCTCATCACTATAGTTCTCAAAAATAACAGAACTTTACATACCATAAAGGATGAGCATGGAAACTCTTAATCAATGAGAATAGGACCATTGCTGCATGCTTGTCCTAATGGAATACATACTCCATTGCATTTATACGATGTATGTGGATTACAAGGACAATCTTTAGGTGGAATATTAGAACAGTTAACAATTCCTCCGTTTAAAGATCTTAATTCAAAACGAGAAAGTTTTTTTAAATTTTTCATAGTTAAATAGTTTGTTAGTGATTCACTAATTTAATAAAAAAGCAGCTAATAGTCAAAAAAAGTTCTATAAAAAACATAATGATAAGATAAATAATATTTTGTACTCAAAATCTAGCTGACAATATCAATTAGAGTAGATCCTCAATTTTTTACACATCACTAATAAGAGGTATGTAATAGAATAATAGGAATTAGGATGAAGTACTCATCCCTATTGATAAACCCCATTAATCTGTAAAACACCTTTAGCCATAAATTGATTTAAAGAACTTACTGATGGTGCAGGTCTAGCTATTGCTAAATCTGCAGATGCACTTCCTGCGGTATTTCTTCTTGTGGCATATATTTCTATTGTATGAGCTCCAACTGATAGATTTGATGATTGTCCTAAAACAGACCATTTATCAGTAGTACCTGAAAAACCATTTCCTGATATAGCAAACATTCTGGTGGCAATTAACTTTCCGTCTAAAAATATTCCTATAGCATAGGAAATAGTCATATCACCTGTCATTGCTGCAGCTGAATCATATTGAACCATCCCTTCTACTGAAATATTAATCGTATTACTTGGCTGAATAATATTCAAAGTTGATTGTAATCCCGATATCTTTATCCAACTCCCATTTCCTGGTGTAATACTACTTGCCGGAACGCTATTTTCGTTATACGTAGTTGAACCTGTTTGTCCTGTTTGTGTAAGAAGCAATCCAGTGCTGTTACTTACAGAAGGTAAGACAAAGGTAAGATTACTTCTGTCAGTTGATGATTTTATCACTCCATTTGAATCAATCAATAAATAAGCTCCAGATCCCGCCTTTACGCCTTCAACTCTCAAGGGATCATTAGTTCCATTAGCTACAATATGCAGCATATTTTTTGGATTAGCAGTATTAATACCAACTTGAGCGAAGGTAGTTGCATAAGCTGAAAAAATTAATAAAAAGAATATTTTTTTCATTTTTAGTTTATTATTGTTAGAGTATAAATTAAGATTAAAAATAGCCTCTGGTATTCTTATGTTTTTTTGGGATCTAAAGAAATTTAAGAGGCTAATAAAGTGTTCATCTATGTTCTTAGAATCCGAATAATTCTATGATTTAAATTCTACTATTTGTATTTTTTAACACCAATAATTACCTGACAGAGTATTATTGATTATTTTATTAACTAAAAACACAATTTTCGTTAAAATTTTAATGGCGCAAAGTACCGATATTTTACTATCAAATCACGTAGAATACGCATCGATATATATCGACAATAATGTAGATATTTATCGATAAAACAAGATTGAAACTTCATCGCAGTTTCTAATAAAATATTAACTGTCTAATGAGTATGTAAAGGGCGGATTAGCTTGTAAAACAATATAATTCTATCAGCTAATAAAAAATAGAAAAGAATACTACAAATTTCTGAATACCATATCAATACTTTAGTATTTTACATATTTAATTAATACAATCGTGATGTAACTTTTATGGTAATAGATGCTATGCTTTGTAGCATAGCATCTATTTGGATAGCACTTTTTATAAACATATTTTTCTGCTAAGTTTAAATTCTAGTAAGAACGCAGAATTATTTAGCTTACTTTTTAGTAATCAAATGTTGCAAATCAGGATCATTCTCAATACGCTTCAACTCCTTTTCAATAATAGCCACAACATCACTTTTTATTTTTTTATATTGGATATCAATTTGATGTTTCATAGTATCCTCACCTTCTTCATTTACAAATGAGACAACATCTGGAATCTTCTGATAGTTCATGGTTTCAGCATGCACCTTTTCATTATCTACGACAATTTCAGCATGAAACATTTTCTGTTCTATGCGTTCATTGTAATTATCAGACACCGCCCCTACGAAGATTCCCTGAGTCAATGTCGAAATCTTAGAGGCCGGAATAAGACTGTCTAATTGCGTAGAAATTGAAGTTGATTTATCATTTCTGTTGATGGTCATACTTTGGCGTTTCTGCAAAACCTTCCCAAAACGTTCGGAAAGATTTTTAGCCGTCTCTCCAACGACCTGACCACTGAAAATATTACCTACCGTATTTTGTATCACTTTACTTTCCTTGTCTCCATAATCACGGGTTAATTGCGAAAAGTCCTGAAAGCCTAAACAAACCGCTACTTTATTACTTCTTGCTGTGGCAATAAGATGATCCAGCCCTCTAAAATAAATAGTAGGCAGCTCATCGATGATCACCGAACTCTTCAATTGCCCTTTTTTATTAATAAGTTTTACAATCCTGGAATTATAAAGACCCAATGCCGCAGAATAAATATTTTGCCGGTCAGGATTATTTCCCACACAGAGTATCTTAGGTTCATTAGGGTTATTAATATCCAATGAAAAATCATCACCTGTCATCACCCAGTATAGCTGGGGTGAAATCATTCTTGACAAAGGTATTTTTGCTGAAGCAATCTGACCTTGCAATTGATCTTGCGCTCCTCCCTGCCAGGCATCCATAAAAGGAGACAGGTAATTTTCTAATTCAGGGTAGGACGTTAGGATCGTAAACACATCAGAATATTTTTTGTTAAGCAATTCTATAGCATGAGGAAAAGTACAATAGGTACCACCGTCATATATCTTTAAAAACCAAATAATAGCTGCCAACAGGATAATTGGAGATTCAACAAAGAAATCTCCCTGTTTTTGAATCCAGCTTCTGTTCAGATTCAGCATAATGGTATAGGCTGCTTCATAGGCATCAGAAATATCCGTCATAAAATCAGGATTTAAGGGATTACATCGGTGACTTTTTCTGGGGTCATCAAAATTGATGATGTAGAATGTAGGTTTTACTTTATACGCATTGTGATTTTTTAGCAAATGGTTATAGGCAATGGTAGAAAGATCATCAAATTTAAAATCATAGATATACATAGAAAAACCTTTTTCAATCTGCTGTTTGATGTAATTATTAATAATCGCATATGATTTTCCTGATCCGGGAGTTCCCAATACAATGGTTGCCCGAAATGGATTTACAATATTAATCCAGCCATTATTCCACTTTCCTTTATAATAAAACCGAGTGGGAAGGTTGACTGAATATTCATTTTCCATCAATTGGGTTTCCTGCAAAAAACTTTCATTCTCATGATTAAAAACATCATCCATCAGATTATGGGATAGCAGCCTACTCATCCATAAGCCCGCCATAAGAAGAATAATATATCCTATGCCCAACGTCAGCATATATAAGAAAGTACCGATAGATGAAGATAATTGAAATAGAGGGGTATTAAAAAAGTAAAGTATAAACCCTACGATTAAAGCAAGATTAATGTTAGACCAGATAATCTTCTCATTTTTTACCCCTTTTGTTCCCAGACAGCTCAAGGCAAGCAATACCAGTGCAAATATTTTGGTATAGAGGGGATGGGAAAATAGTTTTGCTGTTTTTTGGAAATTGTACAATATGGTATTTATAATCTCGAGCGTCCATCCTCTTTCCATAAAAAAACCATAACAATACCAGTATAGATGCATCAAAAGAATGAGTATGCTCACTGCTCTCATGAAGGCCATAATCTTTGCTAAACCTCTTAAGTCATCTTCTCCCTGCATTTCTTATTATTTAAAATCGGGAGTGAATATAAATTTTGCTATTCCTTCGAGAAGAAAACAGGAGACATTGGCTTTCAGATGGATACATTTGGCTTACAGCACAATATCTTAGCAAAAGAAAATAAACAGACTGTATCTGTTGTAATTCTTTTTTAAAGATTTCGTTTCCTTCTTTTTTTCATCCGAGACGCAAATTGCAATTCCTGATCATCTTCATTTTGATTCAGATAGAATAGCCCGCCTACTCCATCAATAATTCCACTCATATCCTGATGATTACTTTGCGGGCTGTCTAAAAAACTAAACAAAGGATGGATACTATCCAATAAAGAATCCTTATAATCTTCAACATTTAGAATTTCCGTCTTTTGATCAACGGTCTGTTTTACATCCGCCCCTATTTTTTGAGTCCATCTTTCATTAAAGGAATTGATAGAAAACTCTTTTCCCAAATGCGAACCATTCCACACTGTTTTAGAATGATGGTCAACAAATGTGATTCCGTATCGATGTCCATTATTATTTCTGCGGATTACAGTATTAATGCCTTGCTTCGTTAATATATTTTTAAAATCCTTTTCATTATTGGTAGATCTTATCGTATTTAAAATAGCTGTACTAAGACTTAGTTTTGATGCATCATTTTTTAAGGTTTCTTTGCATTTAGTAAAATAATCCTCCAAAGCCGCCAGCCCTGAGTTTTTACCAAATAAAGATGCTTTGAAAGAATGCCCCATGCGCTCTCCTTTTGAGTTGAGTGGAAAATACAACAATCCGCTTTTCATCTTTCCGCTTAATTCACCTTCTGTCTTTTCAGCAGCAATATTGAATAGAGAAAGAAGCGCATTGTATTCACCCAAAGATCGAAACTTATAATAACTGGGTAAATAACGAATAACAGAAGCAATCTGACTTTTCACATCACCAGAGGCATATTCTACGGGACGAAAAATCTTTTCATTCCGACGTTGCTCTTTTTCCGTAGCAGGGATCAAGCTATACTTTTTTTCTATCTTTCGACAAAGATTCATAGACCTTCTTTTTTCAAATGTATCCGAGATCTTTCTGCCTTCTTCGTCCACACACACAGATACGATATGGATATGAATACGATCGATATCCGTATGCTTGAAAACCACAAAAGGTTGCTCTCCATACCCCATTTCCTGCATATAATCTTCCGCCATTTCTCTGAATTGATCATCACTTACCTTATCTTTAGGATCAGGGTTAAGCGAAATATGTACGGTATGCTTCTCTGTATTTCGGTTCGCAACAAGATAAGATTCAAACGATTCTGTTAATTGAGAAACCGTATACTTCCTGTTAGGAGTTTCAATCATTCTGTTTGTAAGTAAAATCATTCCGCTCCCTCGTTCAATTTTGACATTATTATATGCCAATGCTCCATACAAATTACTTCCCCTTCCAATTTTTGCAATCATAACACACTCTATTTTTTCAGATACTGCAGTTCAAATTCTTCTGTAAGCTTTATGATTTTTTGACATAAACCAGTCATTTCTACGGTCTGTTTTGCCAGTGTATTGAGTAGTGCAGTCGCTTTCTGTTCAGAATAATTGGTGTATAATACTTTCACCACTTGATTATAATTGACTCCCACAGCCCTAAACTGAGTATATAAAGAAGTTAATCTCATGTAAAAATCCATAGAGCCTTTATCAATTTTGACTGTTCTTATCTCACGGGAAAATAATGCGGAAACAATAAACTTTGCTTTGTTTGTAAAGCCAGATGCTTCAAAAAGCTTCATCATTTTTATATTTTCCTCGTTGGTCAATCTAAAAACATGACGATAGATGCTGGGATTTATTTTAGGTTTTCGTCCCCCTCTATTTCTGTAATGATGATCTTTCTTATCCATTATATCCATTTTAAATACGTTAACAAACCTCGACTTCGGAGAGTGTTTGCCCCCCGGTAGGGCAAGTTGTTTTGAGGTACAAAAAAACAGTTATGAGGCACTCAAAACACAACTTGCCGTGTTCCTATGAACACCAAATAAAGCACTTATTGACTGAGTAAATAACGAAACAAAAACAACCAAAAGCAATTGACATTTTATTCATTAGCATTGAAAAAATTTATAAAACCTTCTTCAGTCAAAACATCTTACAAAGTAAAATCTCATGATGTTTTGATTGTAGTATAACAATCTGCCAAACACTTCCTTTCGATGACAAGATCTGCCCACATTATAAAAGTACCTATCAATCTCCATTTCTTTGTCTTTACAGGATTGTACAGGGATATAATTAGTTAGGCATGTAAATATTTACATAGACCTCCATGCAGAAGAATAGGGACAGATACCTATTGAAATGGAGATCTCTGAGCAGATAGTTCTATATGAACGAATGTATGTACATCCATCAGTACAATGGTACAATAAGTACTTACCTGCTTAAAGCTCTCCTTATATATGCAACTGTATAGAAAGCTTTGTACATATGTATACCTTTAAGATACTACCAATATACATGAGATAAAATATAACTGAAGTTATACATCAATACATACATAATTAAAAATATTGAAAATATGAATTCACAACACAGCACAAAATTTATTGCTTTTTCTTCCCAAAAAGGAGGTGTCGGAAAAAGTACATTTACAACTTTAATAGGAAGTATCTTACATTATCGCCTTGGGTATAATATTGCCGTATTCGATGTCGATTTTCCACAACATAGCTTAATAAAAATGAGGTCCCGTGATCTTGTAACGGTAATGGAAAATGAAAATTTCAAAAAGCTTGCTTATAAACAATTTACCACCATCAACAAAAAAGCATACCCCATTATTCAAGGTAAGGCTGAGAGTGTACTGGATGCCGCTCAAGAATTTATAAACAACTCCTCTATGCCTATCGATATCATTTTCTTTGATCTGCCGGGAACTGTGAATACTCCAGGCATTCTGAATACCTTAGCAGCCATGCATCATATTTTCACTCCAATCACAGCAGACCGCCTGGTCATGGAGAGTACATTGATTTTCACACAGCTGCTCCAAGATGTTATCATGAAAAAAGGAGGAACTTCTATAGAAACAATCCATCTCTTTTGGAATCAGGTTGACGGACGAGAAACAACTCCTTTGTATAAAACCTATGATCAACTTATTAAACATTTGGGCTTAAACCTGATGCAAAGCCAGGTCAAGAACAGCAGTCGTTTCCGTAAAGAAAGTGAGGTGAATAGTAAAGTGGTCTTCCGTTCTACACTACTCCCTCCAGATGAGCGTTTGATGAAAGCCAGTCAGCTGGATCTTTTTATCAATGAATTTTTAAAAATCATTCAATTATAGCGATATGGAGAAAAATACTACTAAAAAAATAACACCCGATATCGATGAAGAACTGATGATGAATCTGATGGTTGACGGCGTTAAAAAAGAAGGTTTAGAGATTCAGCCAGTACATATCGTAGAAAATGAAAAATCTAAGTTTGAAACCGTACCGCAGGGAAAACTTATTCCTAAAGAAAAGAGCAAAGTAAAAAGAACCATTGAAATAGATTACGAAAGCACTTTTTTAAGAAAAACAGATACCAATGCCCGTGATGGTAAGACCGTTTATATAAGACCCGATTTCCATGAAAAGCTATCTCGCATAGTACAGGTTATTGGTGAGGATAAGTTCACTATTTATGCTTATTTAGACAATTTACTCTCCTATCACTTTCAAGAATTTGGGGATCAGATCATCAAAAGTTTTAATGATAAATACAAACCAATTTTATAGCTATGGAAACGATCATCTTCTTATGTCTTCTGATTGTCATTGCATTGCTTTTGCATGATAAGATTTTCAAAAAAAATTCGAAACAAAAAATGCCAAAGGAAAAACTCAATCTGGATACCCACATGCTGGGTCATCCTAAATCTGTAATAAGCTTGTCAAAAGAGAAGAATTTTATCGAAACACAGATTCATAAGCCAACTATTAATTCTGACAGTACAAATGTGGAATCCGATCAAAATAACATTCAAAATATTAATGAAAAACAAGAAAATACATCCAATACCCAACTTGATTTTAATGCGGAGGAAGAAGAATTTAAAAAACAGAGAGTTTCACGTTCGGACCACAGTTTAGCACAAGGGATTACCGGTGAAGAATTTAATGCTGCGAAGATACTCCTGCAAAAAGATAAAGTATACTTACCTGAGCAAGAGACATCAACAGCTCTACTTCAAAAGATACACGGTACAGAGCTATTCAATTTATTGGAAAGCTCTATAGAGGGAGCCTCACAAAAAATAGCAGAACTGTTAGATAACAGCTTTCCTCCTGAAGCTGATATACATACTTCCTTATTCCTAAAAGATGATTTAAACAATTTTGATATCGAAGAATTTATTTAATTAATAAATCGTTGGAAAAGAAAACACTAACCGTAATACGTTGGTATTTTTTTATTCATTAATGGAAGCCAATGACTGCCAAACAACTCCTGTAAACGACTATTTATCAGAACCCATCTATTTCCATAACATCTTTGTCAGCAGACCTGTAAGGTGCAGGATCACAATAATAAATTTCATGTTTTAGTTATGGAGAAACAAAGAGAAAAACTACTGATGGTAAGTTTAAGCTTACTTGTAACGACAGCAGCTCTCGCCCAAGGCAACGGTACGGCAGGGATCAATGAGGCCACCCAAATGGTAACTTCTTATTTTGAACCCGCTACCCAACTTATCTATGCCATTGGCGCAGTAGTCGGATTGATTGGAGGAGTCAAGGTCTACAATAAATTCAGCAGTGGAGATCCTGACACCAGCAAAACAGCAGCAAGTTGGTTTGGCGCCTGTATATTCCTCATCGTAGCGGCAACTATACTCCGTTCATTCTTCCTTTAAAAAGATATTGATGAATACATATAACATCAACAACGGCATCGGAAGAACCGTAGAGTTCAAAGGATTAAAAGCACAGTACCTGTTTATTTTTGCAGGAGGATCACTCGGAATACTTATTCTTTTAATGATCATGTATATGGCAGGAGTCCGCAGTTACATCTGTCTTTTTATGGGAGGTGTAACAAGCGGCGTTTTAATAGGACAGACTTTTTCACTGAACAGGAAATATGGGGAACATGGTCTGATGAAATTACGTGCTGGGAAGAAGCATCCGCGATACATCATTAACCGAAAACCCATATTCAGAATCCTCAGAATCATTTCTAAAAAAGAGGCAGCATGAGAAATACTTCCAAAACATCAACCCTGGAGAGTAAATTTCCATTGCTGGCAGTAGAAGATAGTTGCATTATCTCAAAAGAGGCAGATATCACCATTTGTTTTAAGGTGAGGTTACCTGAACTTTTTACGGTGGCATCAGCAGAATATGAAGCCATTCATTCCACCTGGCATAAAGCCATAAAAACATTACCTGATTTCAGTATCGTTCACAAGCAGGATTGGTACATCAAAGAAAACTACCAACCTGATCTGTCACAAGACAGCCAAAGCTTTCTTTCAAGATCTTTTGAACGTCATTTTAATGAAAGACCTTTTCTCAATCATTACTGTTACTTGTTTATCACCAAAACGAGTAAAGAACGGATGAGAAGCCAAAGTAACTTTTCATCACTTTGTAAAGGAACTCTTATTCCCAAAGAACTAAGGGATAAAGAAACGATCAGCAGATTCATGGAATCAGTTGATCAATTCGAAAGGATTATGAACGACAGTGGCTACATCCATATGGAAAAAATGACAACAGATGAGATCACTGGAACTCAAAATCAATCAGGACTGTTAGATCAGTATCTTACGTTATCGAGAGAAACAGGTACTCCGCTTCAGGATTTGGCACTGGGATCTGAAGAGATGCGGATTGGTAATAATCGGATCAGTATGCATACACTCTCTGACACAGATGACCTTCCGGGGAGTGTATCCTCTCATATGAGATATGAAAAATTAAGCACAGACCGAAGTGACTGTTTATTATCCTTTGCTTCTCCCGTTGGACTTTTACTGAACTGTAATCATGTTTATAATCAATACATATTCATAGATAACAGTGATGAAAATTTAAGCAAATTTGAAAAATCTGCCAGAAATATGCATTCGTTGGCCAGATACAGCAGAGCCAATCAGATCAATAAAGAATGGATTGAAAAATATCTCAATGAGGCACATTCTTATGGTCTGCAATCCATTAGGGCGCATTTTAACGTAATGTCCTGGTCAGACAATCCTTTTGAGCTCAAACAACTTAAAAATGATACCGGAAGTGCATTAGCACTTATGGAATGTAAGCCCAGACATAACACAACAGATGTAGCAACATTGTATTGGTCAGGCATGCCTGGTAATGCAGGAGATTTTCCAAGTGAAGAAAGTTTCTATACCTTCATCGAACCTGCATTATGTTTTTTCACTGAGGAAACCAATTATCAGAATTCACCGTCCCCTTTTGGAATTAAAATGGCAGACCGTCTTACCGGTAAACCGATTCATCTGGATATCTCTGATCTTCCGATGAAGCAGGGAATTATTACGAACCGGAATAAATTTATTTTGGGCCCTTCAGGGAGTGGTAAGTCATTCTTCACCAATCACATGGTCAGACAGTATTATGAGCAGGGCGCACATGTTCTTTTGATAGACACCGGAAATTCTTATCAGGGTTTATGTGAACTTATAAAGGGAAAAACTAAAGGAGAAGATGGAGTTTACTTTACCTATACCGAAGATCATCCCATCGCCTTTAATCCTTTTTATACCGATGACGGCGTATTTGATATAGAAAAAAGAGAAAGTATTAAAACGTTGATTCTTACCCTGTGGAAAAGAGATGATGAACCGCCTACCCGCTCTGAAGAAGTTGCCTTATCGAATGCGGTAAGCGGATATATCGAGCAAATCAAAAAAAATGAGACCACTCCTTCTTTCAATGGTTTTTATGAGTATGTTAAAGACGGTTACCTGTTGATTCTGGAGCAAAAGAAAGTCCGTGAAAAAGATTTTGATATCGCCAATTTTCTCAATGTTTTAGAGCCGTATTATAAAGGTGGTGAATATGATTACCTCCTCAATTCGGACCAGCAGCTTGATCTACTATCCAAACGATTTATCGTATTTGAGATCGATGCGATAAAAGATCATAAAATTTTATTTCCGATTGTCACCATTATCATTATGGAAGGCTTTATCAACAAAATGAGAAGGCTAAAAGGAATCCGAAAAATGATACTGATTGAAGAGGCGTGGAAAGCTATTGCTAAAGAAGGAATGGCTGAATACATCAAATACCTGTTCAAAACTGTAAGAAAATTCTTTGGCGAAGCTATTGTGGTAACGCAGGAGGTCGATGATATCATTCATTCTCCGATTGTTAGAGAAAGTATCATCAACAGTTCTGACTGTAAGATCTTATTGGATCAGCGTAAGTACATGAACAAGTTTGATGATATTCAGGCTATGCTTGGTCTTACAGATAAGGAAAAAGCACAGGTTCTTTCTATTAATATGAATAATGATTCGGGCAGGTTATATAAAGAAGTTTGGATCGGATTAGGAGGAACACACTCAGCAGTATATGCAACAGAAGTCTCCACAGAAGAGTATCTCGCTTACACTACAGAAGAAACTGAAAAATTGGAAGTCATGAATCTGGCTTCAGAACTTGACGGTAATATGGAACATGCCATCAAGAGGATTTCTCTTAGAAGAATAAAATCGAACAAAGAAAATTAATCATTTACAATTTACGACAATGAAAAATATAATAATAACAATACTAATCTCAGTATTTATTGGTGCCACAACCTATGCGAAAGCACAATTTGTAGTCACCGATCCAACGAATCTTGCCTCTGGAATTCTGAATTCTGCCAATGAAATTGTGCAGACTTCCAATACCGTCTCTAATGTGGTCAAAAATTTTAATGAAGTTAAAAAAGTGTACGAACAAGGCAAAGAGTATTATGATAAGCTTAAAGCCATCAATAATTTAATAAAGGATGCCCGAAAGGTTCAGCAGACCGTCTTGCTTGTAGGTGATGTATCCGAAATGTATGTTCATAATTTTGGAAAGATGCTCAATGATCCCAATTTTAATACACAGGAACTTACCGCTATTGCCAATGGATATTCTGCCCTACTAACAGAGAGTACAGAACTTCTTAAAGAGTTGAAACAAATTGTAAGTACAACCAATCTGTCTCTTAATGACAAGGAACGTATGGATGTAATTGACAGAGTATACAAAGAGGTCAAAGAGTATCACAATCTGGTTCGCTACTACACGAACAAGAATATTTCTGTAAGCTATTTACGAGCTAAAAAACAGAACAATACCGAAAGGGTCTTACAACTGTATGGAACTTCAAATCAAAAATACTGGTAAAATGGAGACGAATAACTTACACGAAGTATTGCGCTTGGTTTACGAAGAAATGATGCCTTTATGTGCGGATATGGCAGCAGTAGCAAAAGGCGTCGCTGGATTAGGGGCATTATTCTATGTGGCTATTAAAGTTTGGCAGGCATTGAGCCGCGCTGAACCGATTGACCTGTTTCCTATGTTACGGCCTTTTGCTATTGGAATCTGTATCATGTTTTTCTCCACTATCGTGTTGGGAAGTATCAATGGTGTATTAAGTCCAATCGTTCAGGGGAGTCATTCAATGCTTGAAGGTCAGGTTTTAGATCTCAATGCGCTGCAGCAGAAAAAAGATCTGCTAGAAAGAGAGGCAACGTTACGAAATCCCGAGATGGCTTATTTGATCTCTGATGAAGAGTTTGATAAGAAGCTGGAAGAGCTGGGTTGGTCACCTTCAGACCTAATAACGATGTCGGGAATGTATATTGAAAGAAAGATGTTTTCTATTAAAAAAGATATTCGGGATGGATTTCGTGAATTTTTGGAAATTTTATTTCAGTCAGCCGCACTTGTCATTGACACGATACGAACTTTCTTTTTGATTGTATTGGCTATACTAGGACCTATTGCTTTTGCCATCTCCGTCTGGGATGGTTTTCAAAGCACATTAACGCAGTGGCTCACTCGTTATATCAGTGTTTACCTATGGCTTCCGGTTGCAGATATATTCAGTGCGATACTGGCTAAGATCCAATCTCTGATTATTGAAAAAGATATTGAAATACTGGCTGATCCCAATTTTATTCCTGATACTTCTAACACAGTTTATATCATTTATATGATTATTGGAATCATAGGATATTTTACGGTTCCGACCGTTACTGGCTGGATAATACAGGCAGGCGGAGCAGGAAATTTCACACGCAATGTAAATCAGATCGCACAAAAATCGGGAAATATTGCGGGAGCCGCGGCAGGCTCAGCTATAGGAAATATATCTGAAAGATTACTTAAATAATTAAAATCTCATCACAATGGAATTTAAAATCTTAAGAAATATTGAAAACAGTTTTAAGCAAATCAGGTTATTTACCTTTGTTTTTACCCTGCTATGCTTTGGTGTGGTTGCTTTAGTTGTTTATCAATCTTACCATTTCGCAGAAGAGCAGCGAAAGAAAATTTATGTTTTGGATAATGGTAAATCACTGATGGTAGCACTCTCTCAGGATATGTCAATCAACCGACCTGTGGAAGCTAGAGAACATGTAAGACGTTTTCATGAATTGTTCTTTACCATGTCTCCCGACAAAAATGCCATAGAAAGCAATATGAAAAGAGCATTCAATCTTGCTGACCAATCTGCTTTCAACTATTATAAAGACCTTTCTGAAAAAGGGTACTATAACAGGATCATCTCAGGAAATGTACAGCAAAGAATTGAGATTGACAGTGTTGTTGCCAATTTCAACAGCTATCCTTATGAGGTAAAAACGTTTGCTCGACAATTCATTATCAGATCAAGTAATCTTACAAAACGAAGCCTTATTACCCACTGTGAATTGGTTAATTCAGTACGATCAGACAGTAATCCTCAGGGATTTATCATTGAAAAATTTAACGTCGTTGAAAATAAGGATGTTGAAACCGTAGACCGATAAATAAATCATTATGAAAAAGTTGAATAAAGCAATTGATCAATATATAAAGAATGTAGAACAACATTGGAAAGCAATACCTGAAAAACGCCAACGGATATTAACAAAAATATTTTTTACAGGATATACACTGCTTACCATTAGTATTATCCTTCAGAATTGGTTAAAAGAAGGGAGTCGTAAAAACATTCCTCTTGGAGGACATATCAGTACTGTTCTGAGAGGATTGAACGTAAAGACAGAATCAGCGGAAGTTAAGCTTATTAACCATCAACAAAAATCAGAAAATGAATGATTCCACAAAAAACAATATAAAAATAATAGAAAATGGTTTCGGAGTTTTAGCAGAGAATGAATCACAGGAAAACAAAAAATTACAATGGGAAAATATAAAGAAGCCCATCATCTATTTTTTGATGTCTATTGCCTGTCTGGGATGTTTATATCTGATTTTTAAACCGAAGGATAAAATGAAAATGGAAAATGCAGGTATTAATTCAGCTATTCCACAGGCGGCTGATGATAAACTACAGTCGGACAAGCAGAAAGCATATGAACAACAATTACTGGATAAGAAAAATGGAGAAAAAAGAAATTCATTAACCAGCCTATCTGATTATTGGAGTGATCCTGGATCTGCGAACAACACAATGGGTAGAGGAATCAATGAAAACTCTGTTGATAATTCAAAAAACACAGGTATTACAGATCAGAATGCAGTAAGCAGTTATCACAGTGCACAGCAGACTTTAGGCTCTTTTTACAGTAGAGATGATCAGGAAATCAATACGCTGAAACAGGAAATCAACAGACTGAAGAATGAATCATCACGAAAAGACGCGGAACCGACAAAAACCGGAATCAATGAACAACTTGAACTGATGGAAAAATCATATCAGATGGCTGGAAAATATCTACCTCTTCCGGTTAATCAGGAAAAGAACGAAGAACATAAAATTACCGAACCACCACTTAACCAAAGTAAAGTTCATTTAACCACTGCAAAGCCTGAAACACAAAATCTTGTCTCCAGTTTGTATCGAGAAATGAATGACAGCATTTTTCTAACCGAATTGAATCAAAATAGATTTCATGATATAGAGCAAAATACTTCCGGTATTAAAAGTAGAAACAGCATTCGTGCTGTGATTTATGAAACTAAAATTGTAACCCAGGAAAGCTTTATATCCTTGAGACTTTTAGAAACAATGCTCCTTGGAAAAAGCAAAATCCCGGAAGGAAGTATATTAAAAGCCTCCGGAAAATTTCAGGGAGGAAGATTGCTTTTGAAGATATCAACTATTGAATATAATGGGAACGTACAAAAGGTCGAAATAGATATACATGACAACGACGGACAATTGGGACTTAACGTTCCATACTCTCCTGAACAAAATGCCATGACCGACATCTTAGCCAATATGGGTCAAACATCAGGAACGAATATTATGATGACCCAATCTGCCCAGCAGCAGATCGCAGCAGATCTTACAAAAGGGGCAGTTCAAGGCATATCAGGATATTTTCAGAAGAAGATCAAGCTTCCAAAAGTCACTGTAAAAGCAGGTCATCAAGTCTTTCTTATCTCAAAAAAGAGTTAAATAACAAATTTAAAACAATGAACATTATACTAAAAAAATGGCTGGTATTTATCTTACTCTCATTTTCAATGAGCTTATTGAGTTCTCAGGAAATGCAGGAATCTACCTCCTTGAACGATGCAAAATTAGAACCTTTCAAACTGGAAGTAACTTATAATAAAACAACTCATTTAATATTTCCATCACCGATACGATATGTTGATTTAGGAAGTGAAAATCTTATAGCCAACAAAGCGGAAGATGTGGGAAATGTTCTCCGAATAAAAGCAGGTATCAATGGTTTTGAAGAAGAAACTAACTTTTCAGTTATTACTCAGGACGGTAAATTTTACAATTTTGATGTATTATATAGTCCCCATCCTAATACGCTGAATTATGATCTTCTTAAATTACATCAAACGCAAGAAAAAGAATATTCTACGGATGTACAATTTGAAGAACTTAAAGGAAACTCATCTTCACTTAATGAAGCAATTATGAAAACGCTGTATGAAAATCCTAAAAGAACCATTACGCATATCGGTATCAAAAGTTTTGGAATCCGGTTTTTATTAAAGTCTTTGTATATATATGAAGGAAAGTTTTACTTTATTTTTCAAATGACGAATAAAAGTAATATATCGTATGATATCGACTTTATCAACTTCAAAATTATAGATAAAAAAAATCTCAAACGTACCATTATTCAAGAGAAAATATTAACTCCTCTTCGCATCTATCCTATTATTAACGCTGTAAGTAATCAAGCTTCCTCAATTGTTCTCTATCTGTTAGATCAATTCACACTGTTTGATGATCAGATACTGGAAATAGAAGTTTTTGAAAAAAATGGGGGACGTCATCAGAAGATCGAAGTTGAAAATATTGATCTGATCAATGCAAAAATAGTTAGAGATATTCACTTAAAAATGAAATAAGATGAATAAGAAACTCATTTATATGATTGTATTACTATTGCTTAGTCTTACAGTAAGAGCGCAACGTATGCTTCCGAAACAAAAAGGAATAGAAGCAAATTTCGGATTATTGTTTACATCAGATTCACAGTATTACTTTGTGAACACAGGTATAATCATTCATACCAAAAAAGGAAATTATCATAGTTACACATTAGAATACAGCAGAGATAATATACCGTACAGAAACACTGAAATTCGTATTGAAAGCTACACTGCTGAGGCAGGTTACAGTTTAAACTTAATTGCCAACCGTACCCGAAATTTGATGATCAATTCCTCATTATCTGCCACGGCAGGATATGAAGAAATCAATAAAGGAGAGCTCCTTTTATATGATGGTGCCAGATTAATAAATCAATCTTCTTTTGTGTACGGTGTAAGCGGAAAACTTAGCATGGAAATATATCTTTCCGACCGGATTGTACTGCTTACTTCTGGAAAACTACAACACTTGTGGAATACATCATTAAGTCCTTTGAGATGTTCAGTCGGTATTGGAATACGATTTAATTTATAAAGAAAATTATTATGAAAAACTCAATCAATATTGCCCACGGGTTTCTCTCCATTCTGTATAGTGTACTGATCTTATTTTTATTTGAGATCAGCCTTGCTTCATGTACCCAGGACGAGTTACAAATACAGCAGAATTTTCCTTTTGAAATTTCAGTAATGCCAACTCCGAAAAATATTTCTAAAGATGAAACAGTTGAGATCCGTTTTCAAGTTTTACCTTTGGGAGGCTATTCTGAAACCCAATATTTTTTAAGGTATTTTCAATATGACGGATCGGGAACACTACAGTATTTCAATAATACGCCTTATTTACCCAATGACTTATATCCATTATTACAAAAACAATTCAGATTATACTACACCTCTACTTCAGAAATATCACAATCATTTACAATCTGGATCATTGATAATTTTGGAAATGAGAAAGAAATTAAATTTCAATTTAACATTAAAGATTAGTTTATCCACTTTTACTCCTATTTAAGTTAATGATTACAGAATATGTATAAATACAAATAATTAGAATCCTTTTGATGTAAATCTTTTTTGAGCAAGAGCTTAGCAAGGCAAAAAAAATGATTTTATTATGTAATAAGCGAAAAGATGTTTCCGACTAAAGAGAGGAATTATCTTTTCGCTAAAAAATAGTGATAAAAAAAGCGGTAATTTAAAAAATTCCGCTCTTCTCGTTTACTTATTCTTCGTCAAAAATCTATAGTTTACCATCATCTGCAAAAGAAGTATATTCAGTGGATGTCAAAATACAATGATCTAGCAGTTGTATATTAAGTAATTTTGAAGCTTCTTTTATATTTTGAGTAACTTTAACATCTTCCACTGATGGTTTTAAATTTCCTGATGGATGATTATGAGCTATTATTATACATGAAGCATTACATAAAAGTGCAGCCTGCATAATAATTCTTACGTCTACTAATGATGAAGAAATTCCAGATTCAGAAATCTTTCTTATCCCCAGCACTTTATTTGCCTGATTTAAGTAAAGTGTGTAAAATGATTCTCTGTAATCAATTTCATCACTGTCAAAATGTTCTCTGAACACCTTAACAGCATCATTTGAATTTGTAATTAGTCTCTCTGAATTCCCTTTTCGAGAATAGCTTAATTTTATTTCGTTTACGATATTGAATTTCATCTTTCTTGCTCTGAGTACAGCAGAGACTCTTATTTCCTGTACTTAAAAATGATAAAAAATATTCTAAAAATCAATTCATAAAAATTGCATCTACACCTTGATGAGCAAACTTTTCGCAAAGATCAAAAGTCTTTTGAGATTTTAATTGTGCTGTACCTCCCAATACGATAGACTGTAATTTCGCTTCATCATTTTTATAATTTTTTACGTTTTGATAATAACCTGTCACTGCATTGTATGCTCCAAACAAAGTTCCTTTTGTAGTTTCCATTTGTTGGGTATCACTCATCATAGCGTACATAAAAGCATCATCAACTGAATTTTTAAAAACGGTTGACAGCTCATCAAAATTTCCCTTTTGTAAATGATCAAATGTTTCCTTATTAGGACATAAGGCCAACTGAATAAGTTTTTTCATTTCTTTGTCATTAACATTGATTTTAGCCCAATGATTAAATACTGCTTCTAACTCATTGCTCAGCATATTTGCTAATCCCATTACTTTGTGAGCATCATCCAAACGCTGTTTTGCTCCAGCTGTATGTCTAATTCTTACAACATTACTCATATTCCGCAACGACGCATTTAAAGTATTTTGACAAACGATACGTATGGGCGTAAAAGCAGCTGTTATGCTTCCGCTACCATCATGAGATGTGGTAAGAAATATGTATTTTTCTGTAACATCATCCCCGTTTCCTACTCGAATATAATCGGGTAATTTAGCCGTAATAAATATTCGTTCGCCATCTCCCAGTGCACCTGCAGTTTCATAGAAAATTCCATTTCCACCTCCAACAATGGAATCAAAAAATACAAAGGCTTCATGATTCTGGACAATTTGATAGTCCTTTCCAACGACTCCTAAGACCTTGTTATTATCTGTTCTTATGTTAGCGAAATAATCAGGAACTTCTAATTCGGAATCAGTTAATTCCATAACTTCGTCCATTTCTTTAATTTCAGAAATTTTGTAAAAAGCGGTGATTTTTCCACCTCATAATCAATACCGGCAAATTTTATCGCTTCTTCACTTGTAGGATATTCTTCTACCACTTGCCCTAAATTGTGCCACGCTTTTTCCTTCACACTGAAAAATGAATATTTTCCTGTTCTATTGTTGAAATTTAATTGGTGTGCCATGATATAATTGTTTTGATATTAGAAAATGATTTGATGATGGTAATAAGGGAAATAATCCTCCTCATTGTTTCCCTTATATATGGATTTAGAAATTTCTTTCTTACTCTATTTTCACTGAACAAATTGCAGGTTTTCGCATTCTTTGTCAACATTTCGATAATGTCCATAATCGTTGTTTTTTAAGATTGTACATATTGACTTGTTTTCTATCTCATCATTGTTTTATCTCTTAAAACCTATCCATCCTTCGATGAATATTTTTCAAAAGAAAAACCGAAAAAAAGAAAGCAGATAATCTTAGCGGAAAAAAGGGAAAACCAAAAGGAAACGGAATAATTGGAGGGTACCTTTAGGGAGGAAGCCGTTTATGCCGTAGTCTTTTGGTTGGCAAATGGAAAGGCTGACCGCTATACCTTAGCTGCCTTTTAATCGGTTTCTTATGAAACATATTTTACATAAAAATCAATTAAATTTACTCCCAGCTGATTATATTTTTGAACAATAAAATAGTCTTGATAAAATTGGACAGCTGTTGAGTAAGATTGTTTATGGAAAGAAGACATTTAAAGACAAATATTTCATCGAAACGTCATAACTGTATTCTTTAAAATTCAGTATTATAAATTCATCTGAATCATGAGATTATCTCAGAGATAAGAAATAAATATGACAGATGGTTATGAAAAATACTTCTTCACAAAAAAGGTCTCAAAAAAGAGAATTAGACGTTGAAAGAAATACGTGCCGTAAGTATATTTTACAAAAAATTTCTGTAGAAAAATCAAGGAAAATTCTTTCTGAGTCAGGACTTCGTTTAGCTGAAGATGAACTGAAAGAAGTTATAGAATTACTTCATCATATAGCTGAACTCATTATAAACGGATTTATTGTAAAATAAATTTCCATATATTGCACTAACAACCAACGTGTTAATAACAAACAAACACTTATGCAGATAGCAGATTTATATATAAGAGTTTCTACAGATGAACAGGCAGAAAAAGGCTATTCTCAAAGAGATCAGCTGGAAAGACTGGAAAAATATTGTAATCAAAATCAAATTACTATTGGACAAGTAATCTTTGAAGATCATTCAGCAAAAAACTTCACCAGACCTGAGTGGATCAAATATATTAATTATATAAAAAAAGAAGTGTAAAATCAAATATAGTATTATTTACAAAATGGGATAGATTTAGTAGAAACGCAGGAGATGCCTATCAGATGATCAAGTTATTGCAAAATAACAATATTTCACCACAAGCAATTGAGCAGCCTTTAGATATGTCTATTCCTGAAAATAAGATGATGCTAGCTATATATCTCGCAGCACCGGAAGTTGAAAATGACAGAAGAGCTCTAAATACATTCTATGGTATGAGAAGAGCAAAAAAGGAAGGTCGTATTATGGGTACCGCTTCTTATGGATACATCAATAAATGTACTGAAGAAGGTAGAAAATATGTTGCTCTAAAAGAACCTGAAGCTTCTAATATGCGTTGGGCATTTAATGAGCTTTCCAAAGGTATTCACGCTGCAAATCAGATCAGACTAAAAATGAATACGATGGGTGGTTCAGAAATAAGTAGCACATCCTTTTATAGATCAATAAGAAATCCAATTTATTGTGGAAAAGTTTATATCAAAGCATATAAAGATGAAAATGATTGTATTGTTGCAGGAAAACACGAAGGCATAATATCAGAAGCCATATTTAACAAGGTTCAATGTGTTCTTAACAACAAAAAAAAGAATGAACGGCCAAAAGGAAAAATAATTTCTATTGAACAGCTTCCTCTACGAGGTTTTTTGAAATGTCCAAAATGCAGTTCCAATATTTCAGGTAGCGGTTCAAAAGGAAAAAAAAACATTTATTACTATTACCATTGTAATTCTAAATGTGGATACCGATACAGTTCAGATGTTGTCAATAAGGCCTTTGAAAGTGAGCTTAAAAAATTTGAATATAACGAAGGTGCAAGCAAATTATTACGAGAAATAATCTTGGCTAATTTTAAACATATCCAGCACAGTGTAGATATAAAAAAAAGGAAATTTCAACCCAAATTGGACAGTTAAATGACCGATTAAATAGCGCAAGGGAAAAATATTTGGAAGATCGTTTAGATTATGAAGATTATGAAATAATTAAAAACGACAGTAAACAAAAAGTTGACAATCTAGAAATGGAATTACAAAATCAAAAATTAACCCGTAAAAATATAGATATTAGGCAGAAACTTGACGGTGCATTAAAATCACTTCCAAATCTCTCAAAACTCTATGAAACAGGTGATATTGAAACAAAAAGATTGATTTTGTGTTCGATTTTCTCTGAAAAACTTGAATTTCAAGAAATAGCTTTTCGAACACCTAAACTAAATTCTGCAGCAGCCATTATACTACTCATTAACAACAAGTTAAAAAATAAAAAAGAGGGAGAAAGCAATAAAAAAAATGCTTTCTCCCTCTGGGTGACCTCGGAGGGGTTCGAACCCCCAACCCTCAGAGCCGAAATCTGATATTCTATCCAGTTGAACTACGAAGCCGGTTTTATGAATAATTGGTAATAAGTACTATTTAAAATCGCTTATTACCAATTACTTATTATTAGAATGTAATCTTCACACCTCCCAAAATCTGTGCACCAAGAACTTTATATCCTTTATACATTTGGTAATTTGAGTTGAAAAGATTGTTTCCTAGTGCGAAAATACTGAAATTTTTGTGAATTTTGTACTCTGCGGAAAGATTTAAATCTGCATACCCTCCTACTTTGTCGTTGGTATTCTCTGTTGACTGGAACATCATCGGACTTCCAACTCCCTCAATAGCAAAAGAATTCGTTGTTCTGTCGCTTGCAAAAATACCTTTGAAACCTAGTAATAATTTTTTATCAAGCATGGTATATTTAGCTCCAATACTTGCATTAAGCAATGGAACGTTGTAGATATTTTCGTAATTCTTCAGGCTATATTTCGTAAATCTTACGTCTGCATCTACAATTAAGTTCTCCAATGGAAAATACTGCACACTTCCTTTAATATCACTTACATTTCCATCATCATAGGTCGCAGAGAACGTATTCGCATAGTTGTAAGCAGAACGGTTAAGCGTGTAGGTATCATCAAACAGACCATTTGCTTTAAAGAACATAATGTCTTTCATTTTTCCAAAACCTGCAGAGAAATCATATTTGAACGTTTCATCAATATCTCCTCTCAAACCAACATAGAAATGGTATTTTGTTTCGGTAGGCTTCAATGTCTGGTCAGATAAAACAAAAGGATTTTGTTGCAATAGATCAGAGTAGGTATTTAATTTTAACCCTCCGTCTACTCCACCATAAAACTTAAATTCTTTTGCTGCTGCAAACTGGAACTCAGCCTGTGGAAACCAATACGCTTTATTGTTTTTCATTTGTTCTGCCATCAACGCATTGTTGTTTTTGGCATTCAAGAATGAAAATGAAGAACCTACCATTAAGTAAGAGTCTCCTTTTCTAAACGTCACTTTCGGAGTTAAACTTGTATTCACAAAATTAGACGAGTTTTTATCTCTGATATCAAATTCTGATTTTACGGCTTCTAAACCAACGCCTAGATCTGCATTTAAAACAATTCCGGATTTACCTACATCCACACCGTGTTTAGATAAATTAGCCAAGATAGAAACCTGATTTTCCTGTGCATCGAAATGATCTTTCAAGAATGAAGATTTTACTCTTACATCATTTAAAATTTCATTAGAATAGAAGTCATAGTATCCATTTACTTTAAACTGATTAACTCTTTGATCTAAATCAATATTTGCAGCAGGCTCTAGGGCATAAATACCGTAGTAATTATTATTCGTTAAACCATATTCAGCGTTTAGATTAAACTTTCCTTTTTCTCCATAAGAATTTAAGAAAGCTCCAATTGTAGCTGCACTTTGTTTAGAATCCCAGGCATATTCTTTCTTCAGTCCCAGCGTGGAAAGGAAGTGAGCGTCTAATCCAACCTCCAACTTGTTTTGAAGCGTTTTTGAGACATTCATATCTCCTAAGATCTTTCCATAATTACCCATTCCAAACTGGATATAATTATTTTGAGCCGTTCCGTCAAATTTCGGAGTAACATCTTGCCCCTGAATCGTAGATGTTTTAAAATCTGAAACTGCAGGAACATCGGTGATGGTATATTTTACAGGGTTCTGAGATTTCTCTTCCGGTGGATAATTCTTAATGGTTTCCACAGAAGTTTTTTTCTTCTCGATCTTTTTAACTTCCGGTTCTCTTTTTTTATTAAGAATCAGTTTTTCTTCCTTGATCTGAGAAAACGCAATCTGCGAAACTCCTAAAAATAATATAGATAATATTTGAATTCTTCTGTTCATTATGTATTGTATTTATGTATTAAAGTAAAATGAAGCAATTAATATGAATACATTTTACATGAATACGACGTACATGTTACTTTTTAATCTGTTTTTTAACCTCTTTAGCTTCAGCAACGATCTCCGGGAAGTCTTTGTAATTAGAGATGATCTGATCACAAGTATAACTCGCCTGATAATTATCTTTTAAGCCTATATAGTTTTTAGCCATCAGCACCAATGCTTTTGCTCCCCAATATTCTTCTGAAGAATAATTGTTTGCCAACTTAAAGATGGTTTCATTGGAAGATTTAAACGCTTTCGCTTTGTTTTGATAGAACGCTTTTGAGTATAATGCTTCTGCCGCTACTTCTGTATTTGAAGATTTTTCAAGAGAAACATAAGCTGCCTGTGCATCTTTATCTTTTCCTGAGTTCATCAAACTTCTAGCCTTAATTACTTTTGCCGTTTCAATCACTGCGGCTGAGTTTTTATTATTAGAGATCACCGCATCTGCTAATTTTTCAGCTTGAGAGAAATTCTTTTCATCTGCATACATTTTCATTAATTCTACATTCGCGTAGTTTTTAATGTTAACATCTGATGAGTTTTTAAGATTCTCCAGGTATTTTTTAGCGTCTGCATTATTTCCTTGAGCAACATAAATCTGAGCTAAACGAGTCTGTGCATCATCCTGATAATCATTCTGAACATTCGCAACCTCTTGTAAAACAAGCAGAGCTTTTATTATATTCTTCGTTTGATAATAACTCTCTCCCAGTTCATATTTAGCCTGATAAAGTCCTTCTCCGGTTGGATTTTGCGTTAAATATTTCTCGTAGTAAGAAATTGCATTCTTGTAATCTTTCTTGGTGAAATACTGTTTTCCTGTTGATAAATTGATCTCGTCAATTTCAGAAGCATCCACATTTACACCAATATTTTTAGCAAAACTTTCATATCCTGCAACATCTCCATTTTTCGTAAAGATGGGTTTTGCAGCCTGAACGATCTTTTGAGCATAGGCTGTATTTTTATATTGTTCGCCTAAAGATTTCAGTTCAGATAGTGCTTTATCACTTTGATTCTGATCAATATAATTCTGAGCTCTATAGATGGATGCATTGGCAATCAAATCTTTATCAGAAGAAGTTTTTATTACTTTTCCGAAGAAATCATTAGAATTAGAGAAATCATCCTGAGCAGCGTAAGCCGTTCCCATTTCGTACTGAGCATCATCATAATATTCAGAACCCGGATATTTAGATAAAAGATTTTTTAGATTGGTAATTTTCGCCTGAGTATCTCCTTTAAATCCTAAAGCCATTGCTTTTTGGAATAAAGTATAATCTGTTGCGTCTTCATTTTTATCGTAGATCGCGATGGCTTCGTTCAAGTCATTATTCGCGTAATGAATATCTGCCAAACGAAGCTCTGCATCATTTTTAAACTCAGGTTTCGGATTGGTTAAATATTGCTTAAAATACGTTTCTGCCTGATCAAATTTCTTAGATTTAAAATAAGCATACCCTAAATCATAAGGCAACTGCTGTTTTTCAGGGAAAGTCTCTGTAAGCAATTTTTCATAGCGTGTAATTGCAGAAGGATAATTTCCTTTCTGATAATAGGTTTGAGCCAACCAATATAAAGCTCTGCTATTAAATTCTTTATTAATATTAAATCCTAAACTTCTTAGGAAATATTTTTCGGCTTCGTCAAAATTTCCTTTGTTGAATTCTTCCGTTCCCAACAAATAAGAAACTTCCTGATCTACTTTATCGATATCAGGAGACGAACTTTGAAGCTTGTCGATCGCATTCAGTGTTTCTTTAAAGTTTCCTGAATACAGATATGATTTCACCAAAAGTGACCTCATCTCAGATGCATTAGCACCATTCTGATTTTCGTTGATATAGCTTTGAATAACCGCTGATGGACTTTCAAACGGGTTTCCAATATCGTAACTTAACTTCGCGTATTGTTCGTGGGCTAATTTTTTAACCTTCGGATCATAATTCATCTGATAAGACGAACGAAACGCCGAAAGTGCCTCTTGCTTTTTATCAACCGCCAAATAAGCATTTCCAAGCTGATAATAGGCATTTTGAGCTAAAGCAGAATTACTGTTCACCAATTGGTTATAATAAGAAACCGCTTCATCATATTTTTTAAGCTGAGCGGCCACAAATCCCATTTCGTAAAGGTCATTTTCAGACGGGCTTTGCTGAACATTCAGATAATCTTTTAAGTGAGGATATGCAGAAGTATAATCCTTTTTCATGAAATAACTTTCACCAATGATCTTGTGAACCTCCGCTTTATAAGCAGCAGAAATATCTTCATTTAATAAAAGATTCCCTTCTGAAATGGCTTTATCATAATTCTTGTCATTATAATACATTTGCACATAATAAGGACGAACCAGTTTCGAAAATTTAGGTTGATCTTTTACCGAATCAAAATATTGAAAAGCCTTATCGTTTTGTCTGTTGGAGTAATATAAATGTCCCAACATATAAGCAATGTCTCCTTTTTGAGATTCATCAGCTGTTTTATATGCTTCTTCCAATGCATCTGTTGCCCCTTTGGAATCACCCATCATAAATTTAGCATACCCTAACTTCAGAATATACTGTGTATTTTCCTCTTTTGAAAGCTGATACTGATTCACTTTTTTCAAAGTTTCCAATGCCTTTTCAAAATCTTTTTTCGCCAGATAATAATCTGCCAGCGGCAAATTGGCCTGTGCAAAATAAGCAGAGTTCGGATATTCTTTCATAAAAGCCGTTAATCCTTCTTCAGCATGATTTTTCTGAAGAATAACACCAATTACGTTATCAAAAAACTGGGCAGCTTCTTTTTTCGATCTAGACAAATTTTGATTATAAAAATATTGTCTTGCATATTCGTATTGAGAAGCATTGTATATTTTGGTCTGATAAAGATTTTCGGCTAAATTGAACCTGTAATTATCTTGCTGGGTAAAGTATTGAGACTGCTGTCCCTCGGAAATACCGAAATAAAATACAGCAGCTGCTAAGAGTATTTTTTTTGATTTCATTTAATATCAAATTTTAAAATGGGTAAGCCATGAAATGAAGGCTAGTATTTTAAATTTTAGGTGGATTTTATCCACAATTCATCAACGAAAATATTGAAAAGATATTGCATAAACAAGCCTTTTAACATATTGTTAATACCCTGATTCTTTTTTAATATTAATTAACTTTCCCATAAGAAACATTAAGAAAACATTAATTATTTCCAGGAAATAATTACATTTGTTTTTTTCAACCCCAATATAGACATTTAATGAATCAACTTTTTAGAAGGAAAAACTACTCAGAGACAGATACATCCACTCATCTTTTGAGGGTTTTAGGTGTTTGGGACATCGTATTTTTTGGTATTGCAGCTATTATCGGAGCAGGAAGTTTCAGCAGTTTGGGCGAAGCTGTATTCAGAGGAGGCCCCGGCGTTATTCTGCTCTATTTAATTTGCGGTTTCGCCTGTGGTTTTACTGCTTTATGCTACGCAGAATTTGCCAGCAGAATCCCAACTGCCGGATCTGCTTACACTTATGCTTACGCCAGCTTTGGCGAATTAATAGCCTGGATCATTGGTTGGGCTTTAATTATGGAATATTCTTTCGGAAATATCTATGTCGCCTTTTCATGGTCTGATTATTTTACAAGCTTTCTCGAGCGACTCGGAATGCACATCCCCGATTATTTAACCTGCAGTTATACCGAAGCTAAAAAAGCTTTTATGAATGGTTCTCAAAACAAAGACCTTCTTAACGCATGGAAATCTGCTCCTCTTATCGGAAGCCTAAAATTCATCGTTGACGTTCCTGCTTTGGTTATCAACGGCTTAATCACCTGGTTATGTTATGTTGGAGTGAAAGAAAGTAAAAACTTCAATAATTCATTGGTTATTTTAAAATTAGCCGTTATCGTTTTGGTTATTTTAGTTGGTTTTGCCTACATCAATACAGAAAACTGGACGCCAGTGAATCCAGAGACCCACGTTGCTTCTTTCATGCCGAATGGTTTTGCAGGAGTCATGAGTGCCGTTTCCGGAGTTTTCTTTGCCTATATCGGTTTTGATGCCTTAAGTGTTCTTTCTGAAGAGACTAAAGATCCTCAAAAAACCTTACCAAAAGGAATGATCATTTCATTGGTTCTTTGTACGGTCATTTATATTGCATTGACTTTAGTTCTTACAGGAATGGTAGATTACAGAAAATTTGATGGGATTGGAGATCCTCTTTCATTCATATTTGAAAAATCAAATGCCAATGTTGCCTGGATGGAGCTTACCGTTTCTTTTGTTGCCATTGTTGCCATTACCACCGTATTATTGGTTTTCCAAATGGGACAGCCAAGAATCTGGTACGCAATGAGCCGTGACGGATTGATGCCTGCAAAATTCAAGACTGTACACCCCAAATATAAAACGCCATCATTCGCTACTGTTGTTACGGGGATCGCTGTAGGAGTTCCGATTTTGTTTACAGACAAAACATTCATCTTAGATTTTACGAGTATCGGAACCATTTTCGCCTTCGTTTTAGTATGTGCGGGAGTTTTAATGCTTCCTGCTAAAGAGAAGATCAAAGGCAGATTCCACCTTCCTTATATTAATGGAAAGATCATATTCCCTATTATTTTTATCGGTGGATTAGTTGGTTTTTACCTATGGCAACCAGAATTTTTTCATAGTTTAAAAGACTGGCATGATCCTAAAGAAGGCGAGTTTAGAGCTTCTATCCTTGTTTATATTATGATTAATTTAATCCTATGTGTCTTTACTTTTATAAAGAATTTCTCATTAATTCCTTTGATCGGATTGAGTTCATGCTTATATCTTCTTACCGGAATGAGCCATGAAAACTGGTTCTGGTTCGGACTTTGGTTTGCATTAGGTTTAGTGATTTACTTCTGCTACGGATATAGAAACAGTAAACTTAGAGAGGCTTAGTTTTCAAAAAGTTAACAATAAATTATAATAAAAGGGCAAAATTGTGAGATCGCAGTTTTGCCCTTTTTGCTTTTATCACCCGTTCTTAAAAATTGGCGGACTTATTGCTTTATCCCCTCCAACAATTTTAAACTAAAAACCCATGTCTGAAAGAATAAAAACCTACAGAGAATTCTATCAGTTCTATCTTACAGAACATCATAAACTAGGCACTCGAATCTTTCATTTTATCGGAACACTGCTCGTATTTTTTGTCATTGGATATGTGATCAATTCGGGCAAAGAAAGGTTCTTATGGTACGTTCCGATCTTCGGATACGGATTTGCGTGGTTCAGCCATGCAGTGATTGAAAAAAATAAGCCTGCCACCTTTAAATATCCTCTTTGGTCACTGATCTCAGACTTTAGATTATTCTTTGAATTATTGATTGGAAAGCAAAAATTTAATGGCGGATAATACGTCTTATTGACTCTTAGTCTTTTATATTATTTGTTAAAAATCATAAGCAGCTTCAAAGGACTAGAAACCAAAGAACAAGGCTAAAACAACGCTTATTTCATTGAAATTTCGGCACAGTAATTGTCAGGTAAGGATCAAAATCAGAGTTATGAAAAGTATTACAACTATTGTAAAAGGAACGTTTTCGGCGCTAGCAATATTCGCCATCACGCAATGTACAGCATCCGCAAATGCTTCTGGAGGAGATGAAAAAACATTTATTGTTGGACCACAAACTGCAGATTGCACAGGAGTTGCTCCTATGAAATGTCTTCAGGTGAAAGAAACTCAATCTGGAAGCTGGACAAACTTTTACACCAATATTGAAGGGTTCACGTATGAGCCAGGTTATGAATATGTCTTAAAAGTAAAAACTGAAAAAATTGAAAACCCACCAATGGATGGCTCTTCAATTAAATATACTTTAGTGAAGCAAGTTTCTAAAACTAAGAAATAAAAAAAATCCCTTTCAACATTTTGAAAGGGATTTTTCTATTGTAATAATCTATTCCTGATGATCTCTGTTTTTCGGAGGTTCGGGTAATTGCGCTTTATTAACTTCATCCATTTTCTGTGTTGCCGCCATAGAAACAACCAAATCATTCAGCATAGAGCTTGCTGCTTGTGGCGAATTGGGCAATAACACCAAATTGCTTCTGTTATTTGCTCCGATGGAATGTAAAGTATCATAATGCTGTGTAACTACAATTAAAGCCGAAGCTTCTTGTGCATTGATTCCTGCAGCATTCAGCATTTTTACAGACTCTTCAAGACCTTTTGCTATCTCTCTTCTTTGATCTGCAATCCCCTGTCCCTGAAGTTTTTTAGATTCTGCCTCAGCCTTGGCAACGGCAACAATTCGTATTCTTTGCGCTTCAGATTCGTATTCTGCGGCAGTTTTTTCACGTTCTGCAGCGTTGATTCTGTTCATGGCATGTTTTACCTGCTCATCCGGATCAATATCGGTTACCAACGCTTTGATAATATCATAGCCATAACTTTGCATTGCTTCCTGCAATTCACTTTTTACAGCAACCGCAATATCATCTTTTCTTACGAAAACATCATCTAATTTGGTTTTTGGAACTTCTGCTCGTACAACATCAAAAACGTAAGATGTAATTTGATTTTCAGGATTTTCTAAACGATAATAAGCATCTTTTACATTTTCTCTGATTACCTGATACTGCACAGAAACTTTCATTTTAATGAAAACATTATCCAAAGTTTTGGTATCAATGATAACATCCAGTTGTTGAATTCTCAGATTCAGGCGCTTAGAAATCTGATCTAAAAATGGAATTTTCAAATGCAAACCCGCATGGCTGACTTTTAAGAATTTACCTAATCTTTCTACGACTGCTGCAGACTCCTGCTTTACCGTAAAAAAAGAGGCGAACAACGTGATCAGTCCGAAAAAGACCAAAATACCTAAATAGATCATAGTTTTAATTTTTGTTAAATATGTCGTAATTATTTACGTTTTGTTAAATGGAACTTATCTTTCAAAGGCCCTATTTTCAAAAATAGGTAAAATAATCATATTTAATACCTTGGAAACCAAAACACTTTTTAATTGATGTAAAACTTAAATTATTTTCATCCTCTTAAAATATAATTTTAATAAAAAACTTACTTTTGAATATTAATTACCCATTATGATTGATGCAAAGCACCTATTAAAAGGACACATTTCAAAATTCGCTTCTCTTACTGACGAGCAGTTGGACTATGTTTTTTCACATTTTAATAGGATCGATTTAAAAAAAGGACAAATGCTGATTACAGAAGGAGATTTCGTAAACCATGAGTATTTCGTTCTTGATGGTTGTCTGAAAGCATTTTACTTGAATGACAGTATGAAAATGTTTATCCTTCAGTTTGCCATGCCGAGCTGGTGGGTTACAGATTTTGATGCACTCTATACTAAAGACAGAGCAACCATCAATGTTGACTGTGTTAGCAATGCCAGCATCTTATCCATCTCCAATGAAGACCGAGAGAAAATCTGCAAAGAGATTCATGAGGTTGAACATTTTTTCAGATGGCGAACGAATAAAGGGTATGTTGCCGCCCAAAAACGACTGCTTTCCTTTATGAATAACGATGCCAAATTCAGGTATGAAGAGGTTTTAGCATTGTACCCTCAATTATATAATTTAGTTCCGAAACACTTAATTGCAGCCTATTTAGGAGTTACAAGGGAGACGTTAAGCAGACTTCATCAATAAAAACTCAATATAAACTTCCCATATTTCGTGATGTAGGTCACGTAACATTTTTCTTCAATCGGCTGACATTTGTATCATCATTTAAAACCCATTAAAATGGATACAAAAAATTTCAAAATCAACAGCGAAAACAGCTTAGTTGAATGGATCGGAAGAAAAGTAACCGGAGCCCACAACGGAACAATCGAAGTAAAAGAAGGAAATTTTACTTTTGAAAATGACATTCTTTTTTCAGGAAAATTTGTAATCAACACAAGATCGATCAAAATTCTTGATATCGAAGATCCTGAAACCAATACCCAATTTGCCCATCATTTGGCTTCTGATGATTTCTTTAACTCAGATCAGTTTCCTGATGCCGTTTTCGAAATCAAGCATGCAGAACCTAGTGAAAATAATCTTTATCATGTAACCGGAGATCTTACCATTAAAGGAATTACCCACTCCATTGATACAAGTTTACAGATCGTTAAGACAGATAATATTGCAGTTTTAGACACTAAAATTGTTATCGACAGAACCAAATTCAATATCAAATTCAGATCATCCAATTTCTTCACTAATCTTGGTGACACCTTGATCTACAATAACTTTGATCTGAATATTCATTTAGTTGCAGACGCACAGTAATTTATTAACAACAAACTTGTTTCAATTCTTATTTCAACCACAAATCGAAGATTATCTCCTTTTAGTCGATGAATGATATTTCGACGGAGTCAAAAGTTACAAAAGATGAACACATAAGTTTAAAAAAAATCTTTGCATATTGAGCGGAGTCGAAATATTATTCTTTTGCAAAACTCTTTTTTCTAATAATCAAGTAAAGGTTAAACATCCAAATAGCTTTTCTCTCTCTTTTGCGGTTAAAATAATAGTTCAAATAAACTTAACCTTTAAAAATTCAACATCATGCCATTTATAAAAATAGATGTTTTACGCGAAGACCTTAGCCGCGAAAAAAAACAAGAATTAATCAAAAAAATAAGCGAGGCGGTGACCACAGTTCTGAATAAAGATCCGCATCTAACCCACATCATGATCAATGAAATAGAAGATGACAACTGGGGATATGCAGGAGAACAGGTTTCCGTATTAAAAGAACAAGGATTTTCAACCGAAAAAAAGTAAATTAAAAATGAAAAAACAAACAGTTATTGTTACAGGCGCCTCATCAGGAATCGGCTTAGAAATTGCCCGCTATTTTCTGGACAGAGGAGATTGCGTAGTGATCAATTCACTCACAGCATCAAAATTAGAACAGGTTTATAACGAGTTGGGAGCAGGTGAGAATCTTGCCATGGTTGCAGGAAGTGTCGCAGACAAAGCCGTTGGAGAAAAATTAGCAAAAACGGCGATTGAAAAATTCGGTTCGATTGATGTACTGGTTAATAATGCAGGAATTTATGACAACAAACCCTTTTTAGAAGTTACGGAAGAATATTTAGATCAATTTTTAAATACCAATTTAAAAGGAACATTTTTCACCACACAATCTGTAATTCCACAGATGCAACTGCAAAAAGATGGAGTAATCATCAATATCGGTACGCCATTGGTTTACCATGCGATCGCACAATCTCCATCTACAGCACCCATTGCAAGTAAAGGAGCAATTCATGCTTTAACATTACAACTGGCAGCAGAATTCGGGAAAGATAATATCAGAGTAAATACCGTTGCTGCAGGCCTCATAAGAACTCCAATGCACGATGAACATATTGATAACAATGCAGGTTTACATTTAATCAACCGCATTGGAGAACCGGAAGAGATTGCTCACATGGTTCATGCTATTGCTAAAAATAAATTGATTTCCGGTGCCATCATTAATGTAGATGGAGGAATGGGTGCCGGCCATAATTTATAACATGAAATACTTATCATTATGGGTATGGCTGTTTATCTTTCCGATAAGCAGCTTTGCTCAAAAAGCCAACATCATGAACACAGATACCACACAAGAAACAGAAATAAGAAATGTAATCGAGCAATATTATTCCAAAGGAATTTATGAAGGAAACACCGAGCTTTTAAAAGATATTTTTCATAAAGACGCTTTACTTTTTGGAGATGTAAAAGGAGTTCCTTATTACAAAACCGCCGCACAATATATTGAGGGTGTTGGAAGCCGACTAAGTCCGGAAAAATCAGGGAAAGCGTTTAAAGCAACAATCATTTCTATTGACGTCATAAACACGATTGCTACCGCAAAATTAAATGTAAAAATGTATGATTTTAATTATTATAATTTTATAACTTTCCATAAAATTGATGGTAAATGGCTTATCGTCAATAAAACATTAACTGATGTAGAACTTTAATTTTAAATTAAAATCATGTGGAATAAAAACAGAATAACAGATTTGTTGGGAATAGAATATCCCATTTTCCAAGGACCTTTTGGGGGCGGATTATCAACTGTCGAGTTGACCTCTACCGTCAGCAATCTTGGTGGACTGGGCGGATTCGGAGCCTATACGCTATCTCCTGACGAAATGTATGAAGTTGACAAACAAATCAAACAAAAGACTGACAAACCTTATAATCTTAACCTTTGGGTGAATGATCATGATATTATTGATAAAGAACATACAGAGAAACAATACAAAAAGACTGTTGAGATTTTTAAACCTTATTATGATCGTTTACATATTGAAATCCCTGCACTTCCACCCTCTTTTGAATCGAGATTTCAGAATCAGCTACAAGTTGTTTTTGACATAAAGCCTAAAGTCTTCAGCTTTATGTTTGGGCTGCTGGATCAGGATATTATTGAAAGATTGAAAAATCAGGGAACCATTGTAGCCGGAAATGCAACAACTTTGGACGAAGCCATCGCCTTAGAAAATATCGGGGTTGATGTGATTGTTGCTTCAGGTTTTGAAAGTGGCGGCCACCGACCTTCATTTTTGGATAAAGCCGAGCTTTCAACGACAGGAACATTTGCGTTGATTCAATTAATTAAAGATAAAGTAAACATTCCCATTGTAGCTGCAGGAGGAATTGCAAGCGGCCGTGGAATTGCTGCTGCCATGACACTGGGCGCAGAAGCTGTACAAATAGGAACTGCATTTTTGGCGACTGAAGAATCAGGAGCATTGCCTGTTCACAGAGAATTTCTTTTTTCGGATGCGGCAAAATACACCACCCTTTCCAGAGCGTATACCGGAAGATTAGGACGAGGAATTACCACCGAAATAACAAGAGAATTATTGACTGCCACAGATCAAACGTTACCTTTTCCATTGCAAACAACGTTCATTTCATCCATGAGAAAAGCTGCTTTAGAACAGCAAAAAAATGAATTGGTTTTCTTCTGGGCAGGCCAGATAGCTCCACTATTAAAACATAAAAAAGCATCAACATTAATGCAATCATTAATAGAAGATGCTTCAAAAATTCTTTTAAAATAATAAAATGGGGAATCGACTACATCGTCATTCCAATTTCGATTCCCTTTATTTTTCTGTATAGATCGGTGGCGTAATTGTCGGTCATTCCAGATACGAAATCAATCACTCCCAATACTCTTTGATAATCTGTTCCGTCTTCGTAAATAAACTGATTTGGAAGGAGCTTTAATGCCATTTTATCGTAAGATTTTCTTTCATCTTTTGATTTTAAAATGGAAGGAATAAAATGATCCAACAATTCATACATTACGTTGTAACCCGCATTTTCAATCTCTACAACCGCTTTATGATTGTAAATTTTCTCAATTGAAAAACTTTCAATATCCTGTAGCGTTTTATTTTCGGATTTATAAATATCCAGCAACGCCTTATCTAATTTTCCTTCAAGAATCGTATTAAAGTTTAATTTATAATTTTCGATAGAATTATTAATTAACGCATTGATCACTTTCGCTCTTAGATAAGATATTTTTTCATTTTCATTCGAAATCGAGTCCAGTTTTCTTTTCACTTTATTCACATCATCCGTTTCAGACTTCACCAATTCAAAAAACAGGTTTTTACAATCTGCTGTTGAAACAATCCCCAGTCTGTGGGCATCTTCCATATCAATAATGTTATAGCAAATATCATCTGCGGCTTCTACCAACCAAACAAATGGATGCCTTTTAAAAATATGAGGTTCCTCACTTTCTGAGATCAAATTGGTCGCTTTCGCAATTTCAAGAAAAGTATCTTTTTCATTTTGGAAAAAACCGAATTTCTTTCTGTGAATAATTCCTTTTTCCTTCGCAATGGCTTCGCAAGGATATTTTGCAATACTTGCCAACGTCGTCATGGTCAACTGGCTTCCTCCCGCGTCTTTTCCTTGTTGCTGATGTGCTAATACTCGTATCGCATTCGCATTTCCTTCAAAATTAACCAGATCTGCCCATTCTTTTTCATTGAATTTAGGCTTTAAATCCTTTTCATTTTTTTCAAAATAACTTGCAATGGCATCTTCCCCTGAATGTCCAAAAGCCGGGTTTCCAACGTCATGACAAAGGCAGGCTGCTGCAATTACATTTCCTAAATTGTGAAGGTAAAAACTTTTAGAATCTTCGTTTAGATCACTTTGAAAATTATCTGTGATAAACTCTCCGATAATACTTCCTAAACTTCTTCCTACAGATGAAACTTCTAAAGAATGTGTCAAACGGTTGTGTACAAAAACACTCCCAGGAAGTGGAAAAACCTGCGTCTTATTTTGCAGTCTTCTAAATGCAGAAGAAAAGATAATTCTGTCGAAATCTCTTTGGAAATCTGTTCGTGAAGCTCTGGTATGTGGATTATTTCCTGTGCGCTGATTCGTAAAAATCTGATTCAAGTTCATCATTCTCCAAAATTACTTCAAATTTTAATTTTATGGAATAGTATTTGAAATTTTATTGAAAAGTAAAGCCATGCCAGAAGGTCCCTCCATCTTATTAATGAAAGAAGATCTGCAAAAATTTGCAGGTAAAAAAGTTATGACTGCATCCGGAGATTCCAACTTCGAAAAAGCACCTTTAGAAGGTGAAATTTTAAGAGAAATAAAGACTTTTGGAAAACAGACGTATCTTGTTTTTGATGAATTTGCAATTAGAATTCATTTATTGATGTTTGGGTCTTACAGTGTGAACGGACATACAAAACCAGATAAAAACTTACGTTTAGGACTGGAATTCAAAACGGGTGGAATGTACTTTTATACCTGCAACGTAACATTAGTTGATCCTGAACTTTTATTAAAAATAGATTGGGAAGCCGACATCATGAGTGAGGAATGGAATCCTAAAAAAACTGAACAAAAACTAGGCTCAAATTCTAAAATGATGGTTTGCGACGCTTTGATGAATCAGGATATTTTCTCAGGCGTTGGCAATATTATTAAGAATGAAGTTTTGTTCAGAATTGGTATTCAACCCGAAAGTCTTATCGGAAATTTACCTCCGAAAAAAGTAAAAGAACTCATTGCCGAAGCCCAAAAGTACAGTTTCGATTTTCTAGAATGGAAAAGAGAATCTGTACTGAAAAAGCACTGGCAGGTTTACAGTAAAAAGATATGTCCCATTTGTGGTCAGAAGCTCATCAAAAAAAATACAGGCCTAGGAAAGAGAAGTAGTTTTTACTGTGATAAAGATCAAAAGCTTTATTAAAAATCATGTTTTTAAGAACAAAGAAATATCTTATTTTTATAAAAACTTAAAAACAATATAATGACCGACAACACGTGGCTTGGCCGATGGGACGACAGGTACAGCAATGATGAATTTGCATATGGTACCCAACCCAACAACTATTTAAAAGATCGATTACAAAAATTAGAACCAGCTTCTATTCTCTTTCCAGCTGAAGGAGAAGGAAGAAATGCTGTTTTCGCAGCTCAACTTGGATGGAAGGTTTCTGCTTTTGACATTAGTTCTGAAGGTAAAAACAAAGCATTACAGCTTGCGGAAAGCAACAACGTAACAATTGATTATCAAGTAGGCGAATTGCAAACATTGAATTTTCAGGAAGAACAGTTTGATGCGATTGCGCTTATTTACGCCCATTTTCCGGCTGATATTAAGTCGGCTATTCATAAAATGTTAGACCAATATCTTCGTAAAGGGGGCTATATTATTTTCGAAGCTTTCAGTAAAAATCATCTTAAATTGGTTTTGAAAAATGAAAAAGTAGGTGGCCCTAAAGACATTGGTTCTCTGTTTTCTATCGATGAAATTACCTCTGATTTTCCAAATTATGAGATTATCGAATTAATAGAAACGGAAATTGAGCTTAATGAAGGGGTGTTTCATAATGGAACAGGATCTGTGATTCGGTTTGTAGGAAAGAAAAAATAACTTTTAAAACTCATAAAAATAATGCCGGAAAATTTTGACAGAACCCAACCTCTTGATGCTGTAAAATACTTCAGAAACTGCATCTTAACAGGTGACTTAGAAGGAGCATTAAGCTGCTTTGATAAAGATGCAACATATATTGAAAGAGACGGAGAAGAAATAAAAGGATTAGAAAACATCAAAAAACCATTAGAGCACCTTTGTGGCTGGAAACCCAATATCCAAGGGATAAAACATAAAGCGACTGTCGTAGGAAATCTTGCCGTATGGGCAGATAAATGGATCCTAAAAGCCAGCGCCCCAGATGGAACTCCTATTGAAATGAATGGAGCAACCACCTGTATGATGAAAAAAAATGAAGAAGGAATTTGGTTATGGCTAGTCGACAATCCTTTTGCAGGACAAATATTTGAGGATTAAATAATCTATCTTAAAATCATATCTCTTATAAATTTTTAAGATCTTAATATTTAGAAATCTGCCTGTCCTTTTGCCTTGAAGCAAACGGACCAAAAATTCAAGACTGGAAACTGTAGCTAAAAATGAGTCCTGCTCTCTAAAAATTCTAAAACTTGCGCGAAATGTACTATTTGTTCTCCGAGTCAAAATTTGTCTCGCGCTTCAAACATAAGAGTTTTCTTGACGTTCACAGAATTCATTTTATTAACGCTACAGCTTCCTAGGTCGATTATTAATTGTCATCAAAATGTAGATTTTTAACAGAATCTCATGCTGAGCCGAGTCAAAGCACTTCATTTTATGTACAGTAAGTTTGGGATAAAGCCAATTGGAGGTATTTTAAAATGAAAACGGGCTAAGACCTGTTCCTATTTATTTATATTGTTGAAAAAATTCTCTTTTTAAGATGTCCTTTTGCCTTGAAGCAAACGGGCCAGAAGTTCAAGACTGGAAGCTGTAACGAATTAATGCTACAGCTTCCAAAGTCGTTTATGAATTACCATCCAAATTTAAAGATCCACCAGAATATCTTGTAAAAAAAGCTGATTTATACACTTCTCCCAGCGGAATCTCTGAATCTTCGATATATATATTATGATTATCAAAAGAATCAATGCAGTTGATATTCACCACGTATGATTTGCTTACCCTCAAGAAAATATCCTCAGAAATTTTCTGATGGATTGTCTTTAAATTCATAGCCGTAATCAGTTTTTGAGTCTGGGTATGGATAACCACATAATCCTTTAGCCCTTCAATAAATTTAATCTCCGAAAAATTGATTTTATAATACCTTCTATCTGCTTTAATAAACAGAAAATCTGCAGTATTAGATTCCACCGTGTTTTTTACCGTATCTCTGGATAAAAGTTCTTTATACAAAACGGCTTTTTCTATGGCTTTTTCCAACCTTTGTTTATCGATAGGTTTAAGTAAATAATCCACCGCTTCCAGTTCATAACTCTTTAAAGCATATTGAGAATAGGCTGTGGTAAAAATAACCAACGTCTCTTTGGGAAGCATTTCAGCAAACTCCAATCCCGTCACCAAAGGCATTTCTATATCCAGAAAAATAAGGTCTACTTCATTTGTTTTTAAAAACTCGATGGCAGCAGGTGCATTTGAAAATTTGCCCAATACTTCAACCTGAGACACTTCATTAATCAGCGACTGCATTTCTGCTCTTGCCAACGGTTCATCATCAATTATAATACAATTCATACAGGAATTATTAGATTTACGGTATATTCTTTATCGGTAGAAATGATCTCTAAATGGTATTGATTCTGATACAAAAGCTCGAGACGTCTTTTGATATTCGCTAATCCCAATCCTCCATACTTCTTATCAGAAATAGAATAATTAGGGTTTTGAGAATTGGTACAGATAAAAGTTAGCTTTTTGTTTTCTACTTTGATGTTGATCTTTACATAAGATTCCTGATCATCAATTTCAACACTATGCTTTACTGCATTTTCTACAAAAGTGGTAAATAAATTGGGCGGAATAAAAGTGCTGTTCAAAACTCTTTTATCATTTTCGCTATTGATCTCTACAGAAAAGCTTTCCCTTCTTATTTTTTCCAAATTAAGAAAATTGGATAGAAAATCTATTTCAGAAGTTAACAACGTCTTTTCTTCCCCGTTTTCGTACAGCTGATACCTTAAAAATTCTGAAAGCTTGATGATTACCATGGTTGCTTTTTCAGGATCGGTTCTTATCAATGCTTTTACATTATTAAGCATATTAAACAAGAAATGAGGATTGATCTGATTTCGCAGCTCATTCAATTCCATATTTAAAGTGAGGTTACTTAATTCAGTAATTCTCTTATTATCCCTTGTCCATTTCTGGAGTAATTTCACAGTGGTGGTGGTTAATATAATAGGAATACACATCATCACCCCTTCATACAATCCGCCTTTATTCGGCCTCGGAATTTCATGAAGCCTATATTCTAAAAAATAACTGTTAAAGACATACCCTATCATATTCAAACCAATGATTCCAAGCAAGACCAACAAGACGAGATATGAAATATAGTAGGCTTTAAAGAAAAATAGCGGAACCAAAATATAAATATTGATGTAGGCCATGATGAGCAGGCAAACATATACAAAAACCAGAATGTAATATTGAGAAACCCCACTGAACTCATGCCAGAACCTCGCATTATACAACAATCCAAAGAAGAAGATCATAAACACCAAGTGTCTCCAAAACCGATAACGATTTCGTACAAGAAAATCTATAACGAGCGTATCGTTAGGCGCACTGGGTTTATATTTCATATTAATTTGATCATTTTCAACAAAACAAAAATAAGTAATAACGAAAACAATCTGCATAATATTATACCAACCTGCCATTTTATTATACAAAAATTCTACGCTCCCGATTTGGTATAAAATGTAGGGGCTTTGGTATAAAAACAAAAATCTGAGGGGTTATTCTCTATTCCTTTGCTCCTGTATAATTTATATGCTTATGGAATTGACCGTTTTTCAGGAACTCACAGAACAGATTACATTAGAATGTTTTTTTATGACAGACTCTCAAAAAGAAGAAAAAGTAATTCAGCTTATTGACCTTCATCATTTTATAGAATGTTATAATTCAAAAATTAAAATGATCAATTATACCCACCACCCTATTAATATTATAGAGGAAAATGGCATTAAAAAAGGAATATTATTTTATGACCTGAAGCATTCTTCATTATTTGACCTTAACGCTTACGAATCCTTTAAAAGACAGCACCACCTTCAGGAATTATGGTTTGTTTTTGTAGAGGAAGAAATGAACACCAACACCCATCTCTACACCGATTTCAGTATTGAAAACAGTATTGAAATATTTTATGACAACATATTCTTATTCAACTTCTTTCAATCCACCATAAAAAAAATAAAATAACGATGAATACTTTTAGAAAAGCATTGGTTCCACTAGCCTTTTTTCCTTTTAAAAATATTGTCTTTGCACAAAAAAAAGACAGTATTCCCAACAAGCTAATCGCTTTTGTTACTGATAAATTCCCGCAAGCCCGAGATCTGAATATTGAATACACCCAGCTGACTCCTTATAACTACTCTTCCGCATTTCAGGGAGCAGATTTGCCTGATAATAAGGTGAAAAATTTCAGTCAGGTGAATGCCAATGCTAATATCTATTTCATTAAAAACAGAAAATGGATGCTAAGTACGGCTTTGAATTATCGTTATACTTCGATTGAAACAGAAAATGCGACTTCTTTATTCTCTAATGAAAGCAGTAATAAAGCCGATTTCCATTACCATTCAGAAGCTTTGAATTTTACTTATTTTTCAAAATTATTCAATAAAACCGCCATCTACTCCGCCACCGCTTCGGTAGACGGAAGTGATCAGCATTTTGAAAGACTTCGAGGAATGTTGACCGGAAATATCATTTTAAAAGCCACTCCAACCACCAGAATGACCTTAGGCTTAGCGGTGATGATCGACCCAAGTACGCAAGTTCCTGTGCTTCCTATCTTTACTTATGAACACAAATTTAGTAATGGCTGGGTTGCTGATGTTATTTTACCTCAAAAGCTTTTAATAAGGAAAGATGTTTTTTCGAACGGACGTATTTCTTTAGGTTCAGAAATGAACAATACCTCTTTTTACCTTTATCAGGCAGATAAAACGTATGAATTCAGACAATTAAATATTAATTCAGGGATTATTTATGAACATAATTTAGGTTCAAATTTTATAGGAACCTTAAAAACCGGCGTCAGAGCAACCCCGAATTCCAGGATATTTGATAAAGAAGAATCTTTCAAAGATTACATTTTTGAAGCCAAACCCAAACCTTCATTTTATTTCAATGTCGGAGTTTCTTACAATCCTTTTGGAAAGCTTAGAAAGAAATAATTCTAACGCTTTTTCAATTCATCATTTCTTATTTACCACTTTAAAGGCTATAACTGCCAAACAGTTTACCCCCTAGAAGCATTATTAAAATCCATTATCCATGGCTGTACCCAAACAAATATTTCAAACTTTTAAAACCAACAAACTTCCTCTGATTACGAAATTACACATCTGGAATATGAGAAGGAAAAATCCAGAATACCGTTATTTCTTTTATGATGACCACGATATCCAACATTTTTTAAAAACCGAGTTTCCACCTGAATATATTGAAAGCTATAACAAATTAACTATCGGCGCCGCAAAAGCAGATTTTTTCAGGTATGCTATTTTGTATAAAAAAGGAGGCGTTTATTTAGATATAGACAGCGCCATTACAAGACCTTTAAAAGAGTTGATAAAAGAGGAAGACGAAGCCGTAATCAGCGCAGAAAGGCATCCGGAGCTTTACGTTCAATGGGGACTTATTTTCAATAAAAAGCATCCTTTCCTAAAAAAAACCTTAGAATTAATGTTGGATAATATAAAAACACATCGTTATCCTAACAACATTCACGCGACTACAGGGCCTACCGTTTTCAGTAAAGCAATTACACAGTCTTTACGGGAAGATCCTAGTATATCTTACCGATTATTTGATGGGATTGAATTTCGTGGCTATTTAAAATTCAAATATAAACTCGGAAAGTTTTTTCTGTATGAAAAAAAAGCCGAACATTGGAAACAGAAAGAAAAAACACAAGATATTATTATGTAAGTTTGTTATTAGTATTCTATCGAAAATAACAGATTTAAAAATGATTCGCATCACTGACTTTATAAAAAACTTTTCTGATTTTTATTCTCATGAAAACTTTCAACCTTGGGAGATTATCGATCATTTGCAACCTATTTTGGAAGACCAATTCAAAACTCTTACTGATGATTATGTTATTTCAGAGGATGTTGCCATTCATAAAACGGCTGTCGTTGAGCAGAATGTAATTTTTAAAGGAAAAGTTATTATTGGTGAAAATTCTTTCATTGGTGCTAATGCTTATCTGAGAGGCCCGATTTATATTGGGAAAAATGTGAAAATTGGTCCGGGAAGTGAGATCAAGCAAAGTATAATCTTCAACGATACCGCCGTTGCCCACTTTAATTATATTGGAAACAGCATTATTGGAAACCGGATTAATTTTGAAGCCGGATCTATCTGCGCCAATCATTATAACGAAAGAAAAGATAAACAAATCTCCGTGCTTTTTAACTCAGAAATTATTCAAACAAATACTCAGAAATTCGGAGCGTTCGTTGGAGATGATTCAAGAATTGGAGCCAATGCCGTCTTATCGCCAGGTACTATTTTAATTAAAGAAAGTATTGTAAAAAGACTGGAATTGATTGAACAATTACAACAGGAAAGCTAAGCTTAGTACTTTGTTTTTAAAGCCCGAATAATCAAATATACCATTAAAATACTGACTGTTTCACTGTCATTCCTTAGAAATCCAAACTAACTGAGAAGCTCTGTCTAGATTCTTGCGGAATGAGAAACGGAATGGAAAAAGTGAACTATAAGAGAAGACATTCGATTCATCAACCTTCTATTCAAGCGAAACTATTGTGATGAATACAGTTAATGGGTTCCCATTTTTGAGAATACATTAATCACAATCACTCCAATTACGATCAATGCAAGTCCAATGATAGCAGGCAGATCAGGAACCTGCTTAAATGCTACAATTCCGATGATTGTGATACAGATAATCCCAACCCCTGACCAAATGGCATACGTGATGCCTACCGGTATCTGACGCAGTGTTAAACTTAAAAAATAAAATGCTGCTGCATACCCTATCACCGTTACGACGGAAGGAATCAATTTTGAAAATTCTTCAGATTTTTTCAGAAAAGTTGTGGCAATAATTTCAAAAACAATTGCCAACATAAGATAGATATAACTGCGTCCCATAATTCCTTATACTTTACTTACAAAAGTAGTGAAATTTGGCAGCTATTTCATTTTGCCTAATTGTCAGTGTCATCTAAGGCACAAAAACTGACATCCCAACAACGAATAAAATTCACACTAGTTGGAATAAATAATAAATTCTGTTAACATAAAAATTCGTTTACCTTACAATTTCGACGATTTCAAACATGCATCTAGCACAATAGTATGCATCCCATTTCATTTGTTTTGTATTATCAAGTCTTAAATACAAAACATAAAACGGTTAACAGATTGATAAAAATTTATGAATAAGACAATAAATGTAGTCATAAATTTTTGATAATATATTAAATTAATGTAAACAAACAAGTAGCTAAAATTAAGAATAAACCACGATAACTAACTGATAAACATCACTATTATTTGCTTTGGCATGTAATTTGAAAGTAGTAATATTGCAATTGAAAAATAGTCAGTAAAACCCCAATAAATTAAAAATTAAACAAAAATGATTACATACATCGGTATAGCAACATGTTTAGTAGTATTCGCATCTTATTTTATGACCGTAAAAAAAGAGCAGAAAAACTAATTTGAGTTTTCTAGAGAGATATAGCCTATAGAAAAACTTCAACTTATTTATATTGTTTATGTTTTTGATCTGAGCTTTCGGATCGCACGCTCTTTTACTCTTCTTGGGTAAAAGAGCAGAAAAAACATAAGAAACAATATTTCCCAACGCAACAAATTTTAATTATATTTTTTAGTCAAGCTGAACACTGCGTTCAGCTTTTCTTTTTTCCACCCTTTACAGCATAAAAAATTCGAAAACTCTATCTTTGTAAAGAATCTATAAAGAAAACCTCTCGATATTATGAACCTGTATGACCTTATTATTCAAGACAAAGAAGAAGTAACCCTTAATAATGTATTCCTTGAGCCTACCAATAAGGAAGCGTTTATACAGCTGATTAAAGAGCATACCTATATCAAAGAAATACAGGAATACGGACTTCCTGTTAATAATAAAATTCTTCTTCAGGGAAGTTCAGGATGCGGAAAAACTATGACCGCCAAAGCAATAGCGAATGCGCTGGGTAAAAATATCATGATCCTTAACCTCAGTAATATTGTATCGTCCCGAATTGGAGAAACTTCTCAGAACATCAAAATGATTTTTGATAAAGCCGGCCGTGAAAGATCCGTCCTTTTCTTAGATGAATTGGATCAGATAGGAAAAGCAAGGGGCAGCGACGATAAAGATGTAGGTGAAATGAGAAGATTGGTCAACACCTTGATTCAGTTGATTGATTATTATCCCGAAAATGCCCTTCTCTTGTGTGCCACGAATCACCCTGAAATCATTGACACCGCTATCCTCCGACGTTTTCAGTTGAAAATTAATTATGAAATGCCTTCTAAAGAATTTTTAGATTCTTTTTATGATAATTTATTGTCGAAGTTTCCTGAAGACATGCGCAATATTGAAAGGAAATACGAGATTTCTTTTGCAGAGGCGAAAGATTATGCTTTTACAGTGGTGAAAGGGAGATTGATTGAGAAGTTGGAAGGGAAGGAACAAGTTATAAAAAATTAAAAAACTCATGAAATTCGGGCTTGTTTTATTATTCTTAATACACTTAACCTCTTGTTCTGAAAAGCATGAATATACCGGCGAAGTAAGCTTTAAATCTTGTAAAGTAAACTACCCTCTTCACGATGAAGAAAAAGAAAAGAAAATTAATTATGAAGCCATTCCAAATCAATGGGAATATGAGTCTGCACTCCGAAAATTAGCACTTTGTCTTTGTGAAAAGTATAATCAAAACCCGGATGAAGAAACTAAAGAAAAAATTATAGGAATCTATAAATACGAGTTTGAATATTACGACAGGAATGATTTATTTAAAAAAGTAAATTTTGATTCTATTTTGATAAATAACAAAGACGTTTTTAATCCAGATATGTGGTAATATTTTAGGCATCTACATACTATTTGACACCAACTTTAAAATCTACTGATTAACCTATCTTATAATAATTCTTATTTACGGATTTTATATAAAGGAAAAGAGGACTATATGTCCTCTTTTTGAATAATATAACTTAAAATCAATCCAAAATGGAAAATACAGAAAACAAAAACATTGAAAAAATTACAAATGAAGAATTATTTCAAGAATTTAAAAGACGTGGATTTTATATAATACCAAATGAAATAAAACCCAATAGATCTTTAAATTATATTGTGGTAGCCGTTGAAAAACCTAATTGTGATATTTTTGTAGATTATAAACATGATATAGAAAAATACAGAACAGGTTCAGATGAAACAGATTTTTAAAATTATTTTACAATTTTAAGATTGTGCATTTTTATTGGTCCATCAACCTTTGATACTATAAGACCAAAGTCTGTCCAAACAGTTTCAACTAAATTTTTGGCTATTCTTGCTACTTCTGTTTCATCATCGATTATTTCATTTTCTTCATTAAGAAGTTTTTCATATAAATGATATTGTCCCCTAGGTAAGTGATAAGTATTTTTATCACTTTTAATCGTCTTTAAAAATTTATTTTCGATCATAATTTCATGAAGATCATCATAATCAGCATCTTCAGATCCATATAACTCTACACGCACGATAAATCTTGCCATAATATTTAATAGTTTAAAATTAGACTATAAAATTACAAAGAAAAATATCATATTTATTACGGAAAACCATAGTAAAATCTCACTTTTTTACCAGTGGGATTTTATTTAGAAACTTTTCTTAATTCTTATTAAATCCACATTTAACTGAAAATTTATTATTTTTGGAAGAACATCTTTTGAAGTGGCTGATAACCTTACTATGATTTATAAATACATAAAAAACAAGTAACCTTGTAACATTTCAAGCCTTTTAGATGTCTTCATATTATACATTGAACCCATGAAAAACTTCAAAGCAATAGCTGCCTCGTCTTTATTTACCTTATTATCAACATTCACTTACGCTCAAGATTGCAATTGCACCAAAAATTTCGAGTGGGTAAAGAAAACTTTTGAAGAAAATGATGCCGGATTTCAATACGCATTAAAGCAAAAAGGGAATCAAGCCTACGGCGACCTTAATAAAAGAATCTCAGAAAAAGTAAAATCAGCTAAAACATTCGGTGAGTGCAGTCCTATTTTGTATGAATGGCTTACTTTTTTCCGTTCAGGCCATGTGGCGATAAGAACTACTGCGAAACAACAGTCTCCAAAATCAACTCCTACCGAAAAATCAAATAATCAATTTGCGAACTGGGAAACCTTGTCGGTAGAAACCCCGGATTTCAAAAAGTATTTAGACAAAAAGAAAACGGCTGACTATGAAGGAATCTGGTACACCGAACCTTATACCATTGGAATTAAAAAGAAGGGCGATCAATACATCGGATTTATCATAGAATCGGGTGCTGAAACCTGGACGAAAGGGCAGGTAAAACTAAAATTAGATTTCTCCAACGGTAAAACAAACTCCGTTTATTATATGCGTGACCATTCTGCCGTAGAATCAAAAGAAATAGCATTAACCGGAAAAAACAATCTACAGATTGGGGATTTTAACCTTTCAAGGATCTATCCTAAACTTGAGGATGAAACAAAATATGCGCAGTATTTTAAGTCACTTAACGCCAATGAACCGTATGTTGAAAAACTAAACGAAAATACATTATATTTTAGAATCCCTTCTTTTCAGGCTTCTAAGAAACAAAAAATTGACAGCGTTATTGCCGCTAACAAAAGCAAAATCCTTTCCACAGAAAACCTCATCATCGACATTAGAAACGGAACAGGAGGAAGTGATGCCAGCTACAGCAATATCCTTCCTTTGATCTACACCAATCCTATTAGAACCGTAGGAGTAGAATATTTATCTACCAAACTGAACAATCAGAGAATGCTTGATTTCATCAACAAACCTGAATACGGATTTAGTGAAGACAATAAAAAGTGGGCCAAAACTTCATTTGACAAACTAGAAAAAGAACAAGGACAATTTATCAATCTCAATGAAAACGTGGTGACTATTACCAAATACGACACCGTTCATCAATATCCTAAAAATGTAGGAATTATCATTAATCAAAAAAATGGAAGTACAGACGAACAGTTTTTACTCGCTGCAAAACAAAGCAAGAAAGTAAAATTATTTGGAACAACAACTTTTGGAGTTTTAGATGTTTCCAACATGTATTATGTTCCTTCGCCTTGTAATGAATTTGAATTAGGGTATTCACTTTCAAGAAGCATGCGTATTCCCGATTTTACCATCGATGAAAAAGGACTACAACCCGACTTTTATCTGGACAGAAGTATACCGCTATACGAATGGACTGAGCATGTAAATATGATTTTAAACGGAAAATAAAAGAGCTAATTCTAATTACTTTTATAGAAACTTTACAATCTATTAACTCTTGCAAAAGATCTAAATCGAGAAAGCTTTCTCTTTGAGGATGGTAAGACTTGGGAGTATGATGAATATTATTTTATATTTGGATCTTTGAAATTTGAATTCTAACAAAACTAAAACCTTATGAAAACCAAAAAATTAATGATTGCTTTATCATTATTTACCTTTACTTCTGCTTATTCTCAAAAAATATTTAATGCCATTAAAGATCAGAACTTTGAAAAAGTAAATTAATTAATTGAAAAAGGAGAAGATGTCAACCAAAAATCAAAAGAGAACGGCATTACCCCCTTATATGCTGCAGCAGGAACAGGAGATGCAAAAATTGTTGAACTTCTTATCAGTAAAGGCGCAGATGTAAATACACCACTGAAAACTACCGCGACCCCGTTGAATATTGCTGCTCAAGAAGGATTTATAAAAGTTGTTGAACTTCTTTTAAAAAGCAATGTAAACCCAAATTTTAAAGATGCAAATGGCTGGTCAGCATTAAGATTTGCTACAAGAAATAATCAATTCGAAGTCGTAAAACTTTTAGTAGAAAATAAGTCTGAAATTGACACCCAAGCTAATGATAATGCAACACCATTAGCTTCAGCAATAGGAAAAGGCTATTTGAATATTGCAGAATATCTTATTAAAAATGGAGCAAACATCAATAATATAGATAAAGACCATGAAACTCCAATTATGTACTGCGCGCAAGGAGGAAACTTAGCAACAGTAAAGTTTCTTCTTCAATATAAACCTGATTTAATTATTAAAAACAAAGATGGTAAAACAGCTTTGGATATGGCAAGAGAAAAAGGTAATACAGAAATAGCAAAGCTTTTACAATAGACTCCATTTATTAAAAGTTATACAGTTTTCATGTCATTATTAGCATTAGGACAAAAAAATAACCATAACTTAAAACAAAAAGAATGTCACATTTTAATTTTTTTAAAGTATTAGAAAAGGACAATAAAGAATTGATTCACTCCGCATTTATTTCATATTTACTCGATAATAATAAAAACTTCAGGAAACAATTTATTCACGAAAATATAGAAGATTTTGACGTTTCTGAACTAGAAAAATCATATAGTTACAAAAAAACAAAAATTCGAATCGATATAGAACTTAGAAGTAAAGACCGCAAACATATAATCTTCATAGAAAATAAGTTCAAATCATTTCCAACTAATAAACAATTAAAAAATTATAATATAGTTTTCAACAACAAATTTGACAAATCACTTAAATTAAAGAAAATTTTATTTTGTTTTGATAAAAGTATCATTAGATTTGAAACAGATTGGGAAATATTTGACTACAAAGATTTATTAGAATTTTTACAACAAGATTATAAAAGTGAAAAGATAAATGACGAAAATATTTTTGTTAAACATTATATCTCATTTTTAGGAAATTACATAGAGACTTACAAAAATTTAAAATCAAATTGTAATCACCTATTCAATTCCAATTTAAATAAGGATGAAAAATTTTGGGTTCGACTTTTAAATTCCCAAATCGCTATAGAATTTGAAAAAAAATTCAATGACCAGTGTTTTGATTTTCATATTAATCCTGGGAATACATCAATACCATTATTAAATATCATTCCTAAACACTGGAAAGACAAAATAAAAGAAGAAGTTCTTATTCAACTTCAAGGAAATAATTTAAAATTCTATTTACACTCAAACAATAAAGAGGCTGCAGAAAAATTAATCAGATATTGTGAAACCAAAATTTGGAATAAAAATATTGAACTTAAAAAATTAACTAAAAGAAAACAAAATTCTTGCTTTATTTTCAAAACAAAACTAACTGAAAATCTAGATAATAATTTCACATATAAAGAATTGTACGAACTAATTATTAATTTCTACAGCAAAATCAATGAAATAATAACAAATTACAAATAGTATAAGCTAAAATACATTCTTTAATATAGTTCTTATCATATTTAATGTAATACTCAAAAGACATTCATATTGAAATATAAGAAGAAATTATACGATATGTAAACAAACTGTAATTTTCATCTAAATATTGAACAAAAAAAAGAGGCTGCCCGAAAAGGGTCAGCCTCTTTTTTATATCACAAAGCGCAATTAAAAATAAGTTTTACTAATTTTCTATAATTGAACAAAAAAAAAAAAATACTCATTTTTAATAGATCAATAAAAAATTTCGCATCAGTTCAAAATATACATATAAACTAGTCTTATTTTATATTACCCTAAGAATTTCCTACACTTCAGCACCAATCCCAACAGGAGTCAACTAGTTGTTTGTCAAATATTTAGATATTATATTTGTTATTGAATTTAATAAATATACACCTTATGAAAAAATCACTTACCTATTATTTACTCTTTGTAATACCATTCTTTTTTTCCTGTAACCTAAAAGCGGCCTCTACTTTAGTCAGTGAAAATAAATCGACCCTTATAGCAACTGTATTAGTAACATGCTTAATAATGGCTGTAACCTTTATAATATCTTTCACTTTGCGAAAAATGAATAAGAAAAAGTAAAACAAAAAACCACCCGCTTAGCATCTAAACGGGTGGTTTCATATCTGTTATTTAGTCTATTACATATAAGCTTCAATAGGCTCACAAGTACAAACTAAGTTTCTATCTCCGTAAGCTTCATCAACTCTTGAAACAGAAGCAAAGAATTTATGATCTCTTACCCACTCTAGCGGATAAGCTGCCTTTTCTCTGCTGTATGGTTTATCCCAAGAATCAGAGATCACCAACTGCTCTGTGTGAGGAGCATTTTTCAATACATTATTCGCAGCATCAGCTTCACCATTTGCAATCTCATCAATCTCATGTTTGATAGCGATTAATGCCTCTGCAAAACGATCGATCTCAGTCTTGCTTTCAGATTCTGTAGGCTCAATCATTAATGTTCCTGCAACCGGGAAAGAAACTGTTGGAGCATGGAAACCATAATCCATCAATCTTTTCGCCACATCAGCCACTTCAATTCCTAATGATTTGAACTGACGGAAATCTACGATACATTCGTGCGCTACTCTACCTTCTGTATTTGAATATAAAATAGGGAAATGTTCCGCTAAAATTTCTTTTAAATAGTTCGCATTTAAGATCGCGTGTTCAGTTGCTTTTTTCAAGCCTGAAGTTCCTAACATCTTAATGTAAGCGTAAGAAATATTCAGGATCAATCCTGAACCGTAAGGTGCAGCAGAGATTCCTTCAATAGCATCTTTAGTTCCAACCTGAATGTTGGCATTCGTAGGTAAGAATGGAACCAAGTGTTTCGCCACACAGATAGGACCAACTCCAGGACCTCCACCTCCGTGAGGAATAGCGAAAGTTTTGTGAAGGTTTAAGTGACAAACGTCTGCTCCAATGTTTCCAGGACTTGTGAATCCAACCTGAGCGTTCATGTTAGCGCCATCCATATACACTTGTCCGCCATGTTGGTGAATCAAGCTTGTAATTTCTTTAATGTTGGCATCAAAGAATCCGTATGTTGACGGATACGTGATCATTACACAAGATAGGTTTTCAGAATGAAGTTCTGTTTTAGCTTTTAAGTCTTCGAAATCAATTTCTCCGCTCTCAAGATTTTTTACGACAACAATTTTCATTCCTGCCATAGCAGCAGAAGCCGGGTTTGTTCCGTGTGCAGACTGAGGTATCAATACTACATTTCTATGGCCTTCACCTCTTGAAATGTGATATTCTCTGATCACCATTAATCCTGCATATTCTCCCTGAGCTCCAGAGTTAGGTTGAAGAGAAGTTCCTGCGAAACCAGTGATTTCGGCTAAATCTTTCTCCAATTCTCTAATCATTTCCTGATATCCTCCAGCTTGGTCAACTGGTACAAATGGGTGAATCGCTCCCCAATGGTCCCAAGAAAGTGGCAACATTTGAGTAGCAGCATTCAGTTTCATTGTACAAGAACCTAGAGAAATCATTGAATGTGTTAATGATAAATCTTTTCTTTCCAAACGTTTGATGTAACGCATCAATTCCGTTTCAGTATGGTATTTGTTGAATACGCTTTCTGTAAGAATTTCGTCTTTTCTTAAATTCTCTTCAGGAATGCTGTATCCTTCTTTTATTTCTAATTTGAAAGTCTGCTTATCTTTAAACTGAGCGAAAGAAGCCATTAGAACATTCAATTTATCTAATGTTGTACTTTCGTTGATCGCAATACTTACAACACCTTCTGTAAAGTAGTTTAAGTTCAATTTGTGATCAAGCATCATTCTTGATAATCTTCCTTTTTCCTCTTCACTCATCAAGATTTTCACGGTATCAAAGATCGGCTCTTCAACAGCTTCATATCCTAATGCTTTAAGACCTCCTTTTAAAGCGTTTGCTTTAAAGTGAATCTGATCAGCAATATAGTTTAATCCTTTTGGACCGTGATAAACCGCATACATACCAGCCATTACTGCCAAAAGAACCTGAGCTGTACAAATATTTGACGTTGCTCTTTCTCTTTTGATGTGCTGCTCTCTGGTCTGTAAAGCCATTCTCAATGCACGTTTTCCGTACATATCCTGAGAAACCCCGATAATTCTTCCCGGAATATCTCTTTTGTAATCTTCCTTACAAGAGAAAAATGCTGCGTGAGGACCTCCGTATCCTAATGGAATACCAAATCTTTGTGAAGTACCAACGGCACAATCAGCGCCCATTGAAGCTGGAGATTTTAATTTCACCAACGCCATCGGATCACAAGCTACAACAACCTGTAGATCTAGTTTTTTGTATTCAACGATATTTTCTGTGTAATCCAGAACAACACCATTTTTACCTGGGTACTGTAATAAAACTCCGTAGTAAGATTCGTCAAACGGGTGCGTTTTGTGGTCACCTTCAACGATCTCAATAGCTAACCCTTCAGCTTTTGTTTTTAAAACAGAAACTGTTTGAGGTAAAACAAGGTCAGAAACGAAGAATTTGTTTGCTCCTGCTTTTTTCTGATCTTTCGTTCTGTTGTTAAAAAACATGTGCATCGCTTCTGCAGCAGCTGTAGATTCATCTAGCAATGAAGCATTCGCCAACGCAAAACCTGTTAAATCACACACAACAGTCTGATAGTTAAGCAAAGCTTCTAATCTTCCCTGTGCGATCTCCGCCTGATAAGGGGTGTACGCTGTGTACCAGCTCGGGTTTTCAAAAATATTTCTTTGAATCGCCGATGGCAATAAGGTATTGTGATAACCAAAACCAATATAGCTTGTATAGTCAGTATTTTTCGACGCTAATTCTTTCGAATGAATAAGCATTTCATATTCTGAAAGTGGTTCTGAGATTTCAAGGTCTTTTTCTAAACGGATAGATGATGGGATTGTTTGAGAAATTAACTCTTCGATACTTGAAACGCCCACTCTTTCCAACATTGCCTGTTTATCGGCTTCATTTAGTGAAATGTGACGGCTCACAAACTGTTCTGTATTCATTTTTTATATTAGATTTTGTTTGTAAAAAAGATGCGTAAAATTACATTTTTTTAAGGGATTGTACAACAGCGAAAAATCATTCAATAATATGCGAAAATTCTATTTTAATTTTCATTACCCATCCTGTTTTTTATCATTCTTAAATCCTATTTGATCTTACATAATCTTTATTTTATTCTAATAAAACATCACATAACTTATCATTTTTCACAACACATTCAACTGTTTTGTTGTTTTATCCTACATAACAGTTTTTACGTTTAAAATTATCCGTTAAAACTCTTTGATAATAATTTCGTAGTTTCAATTTTTTTATACACAAAATACTGAAAATCAAAACGGTAAAATTTAAATCCCTCATTCAAATATTACTTATATTAATTTTCAACAATTTTAAAACAACGGAATATTTTTAATCAGAAAGCTAAAAATTCAATTAAAAAATATTTCAACAAAATCTAAAACAATAACCTAAAACAAAAATAAAAACATGAAGAAGTAGTAATTATTTAGAAAATTAAGAGCACAAATTTTATGATGAATAAAACAAAAGGGAGTTTATGGGCTTCATTTGTTATTGTATGTATATGTAATAACATTACTCAGGCACAGATTAAACTTACCGGAAAAGATGATCCTAATTCGGAATGGGATCTCTATATGAAAGGATATGTACAGATGGATGCTATGCTAGACTTTCAGGAAATACAGTCTAAAGACGGGTTTGCGGTTCCGGCTATTACCCTTCCACAACAGAATTCAATGAGCAGCAGCTTCTCCATCAAACAATCACAAATCGGATTAGGCGTCAAGCAAAAAAATTCAGATGAAAATCTTTCCGTATATTTAGAGATTGATTTTCTGGGTCCCAACGGAACAACTGCTCCCCGATTTAGAAAAGGATATATTACCTGGAGAAAATTTATGGTGGGCCAAAACTGGAGTAACTTCTCCGATGTAGATATCTTCCCTAATATTTTTGATTTTGCAGGCCCCAACGGTACGATGTTTATTCGAAGTATGCAGGTTAGATACACAACAAATCTATCTAAAAAAGAACAGCTATCATTATCGTTGGAAGATCCTAATACAGTAAGCGTCACTCTTCCCAACAGTCCGGCAGATTGGAAGCAAAAGGCAATAATCCCTGCATTTACCACTGTATACCGTTATGGAAATGAACGTGATTATTTTAAAGCAGGAGGTATTTTGGCCCCTATAAGCTATGAAATAAAAAATGATGTTCAAGACAAGTACAATACGCATACAACCCTAGGATTTGGAGGCATGGTTTCCGGAAGATTATACAGCAATACATTAAATAATTTCAGATTTCAATCTTCCTACGGAAAGGGTTATGCTACCAACAATATTGTTTTAAATGGGGGGCATTATGACGCAATTCCTAATGTAGAGAAGAATACATTAGAAACTGTAAGCCTATTGAATTTAGTAGGAATCTATGAGCATTGGTGGAGTCCAAAATGGAGCTCTGTAATTTTTTACAGCTATTCTCAAGTGGGAAATAAAAATTTTATGCCTGAAAATATGGCCAAGAATTTTCAGAATGCGGGCCTTAACTTGGTCTTCCAACCTTATAAAAAATTGAGAGTTGGAGTAGAAGGAAATTATGGAAGTTTTAAAAATTTCGCTAATAAAAAAGCAGAGGCTTTTAGACTTCAGTTTTCAACCTCATTGGCCTTTTAGGCAATACCAACTGTTAAAGCCCTATAATAAAAGGCTCCGGAAAACAATCTAAACAATTGAAGTACAAATGAGTAATCTTTTATGAAAATATATTATCTATATTTATTCTAAATTAATATATTTGCAACATGAATATGATTGTCCCGTTTAAAGTGCCGGCTTTAACTCCAGCATTTTCTTTCAATACTGAAGATATGTATTGTGAAAAAAAGTCTTGCTGTAAGAAATTTAAGAAAGGTAAAAGATGCAAAAAATGCCCTGGAAGAAAGAAAATAGCTTAGTTTAGCTACAGCTTTTTACTAAGAAAAACAGGGCAACTGCCAAGCCTATAATTCCCGCAAGTAATCTTATAATTTTGGGTTGACCATGTGGATTCATGACCGTTCTGGGCTGTGACTTAAATAAGTCTTCCGTTTTGTCTCTGAATTTTTCAGCATCATTCTCAAAAACTTCTGTGATTGTGATGGCCTGAACTACGGTTTTATGTAAAAGTGAATTGGTGACATGAAGCAACAGCTGAAATTTACCGTCTTTAAATTCAGTAATCTTAAAAATCCGTTCTCCGTAAGGCTTTTCTAGTCCAAAAGGAAGAATTTTCACAACATCGGCATTGCTTGTCTGCCAATTGATAATAATCTCCTCTCCTTTTTTCGCATGAATTTTATTCGCTGTAAAAGTTTTGATCGCTGGCGGAATATTATATCTGAAACTTTTTTGATGGCTCTCTAAATTCTGATCATACGCAGATCTCCTGCTTTTATCACTCAATGTTTCATACGCTTCCTGAATTTCACGAAAACGATCTGAAAAGAAATCGTCGTTATCATTTTTATCCGGATGGTATTTTATGGAAAGCTTTCTATACACTTTTTTGATGTCTTCCTCTGAAGCATCCTGTGAAATACCAAGAAAATAGTAGTAATCTTTCATGTGTAGCTATGCAAAAATAAGGAATTTTATTTTCTTTTTTATCCTCTATTTACACTAAATTACTCGTCGATTTTTGTCATTCTGAATGTAGCGTAGCGAAATGAAGAATCTCTTTTTTAACGCAAAAGTCGCAAAGATTTTTTTGAAATGATTGAGAATATTTTTAGTTTACAAAGGCGTTTCACTCAGCGAAGATTATAAAGTTTCAGAAATACCCATCGAGTTTATCTTTCAGAGCGAAACGAAATGGAGCGTGGAATCTACACTTATTTTGTAGGTATTGTTTCTAACTCTTTGGTGAGATTCCTGCGGAATTACAAAATTTGTGGTGATCGTGAAGATTAATAAGAACGGCAAACACCCTAGCCCCGATCGTAGCATTTGTCTGAGCTCATTTTCTGTTTTTCGGCGGTGGCAAAGCCACCGCCGAAAAACAGAAAATAGCGAGTGCGGAGAGCGGGAAATAGCTCCTAAAAAATATAAACAATAAGTAATTGGTAATGAATACTATAGATTCTTCCTTCGTCAGAATGACAATTACAAAATTTATCTTATTGAGATTACTACCTCGCTTCGCTCCTCGTGATTATATGAAAATATTTCGACTCGGGAAGCAAAGCTTCCCGAGTCGAAATTAACAATTTCAATTTAGTTTATCTACTTTTTTATGCTTCAAAAGACTCTTCTTTTCTTTCAAATCTTCTGTGGTGGCATCTTGAAGCGAATTCTTTTTTGAATTTCCCTTTCAATTCCTGATATTGATCTTCATCCATTTCTCTGATCTTGTCTGCAAGACCGAAAGGAGATCTTTCTTTGATTCCGTATTCGTTAAAAATTCCTTTTACGAATCTTTTTCTGTCTGCCATTTTTTTAGCAATTAATGCTACGCCTACAACGGCTAATGCTCCTAGAGCTCCTTTTAATACTGAATTTTTCATTTTTTCAAAATTTTAAATTTTACTACTTCTTGTTTTTTATATAGACGAATGAATTTTAATTTTACTTTACTACTTCTTTAAAAATTTTAAATTATTCGTTGGTTCTGTTGTTTCGGTTAAAGAATCCGCCTGAGCATCTGTCTTTCCAAACTTCTTTGAATTTTTCTCTCTCTTCGGGAGATAAACTCATCATTTTCTCTCTCATCATTTTTTTCTCTTTAAAATCTCTCATTCCTTTTCCAAAATGGAAACCTCCGAAAAGAATTTTACTTAAGATCAAAATTCCCATAGCCTGCCAATACGTAATGGATTTTACTCCTAAAATATCAGGAAGCAGACAATTCCAAAGAGACATGACGATCCATGTAACTCCCAGTAATATCAACGGCGGACATAAGAATAAAAAAATCCAGCCTTTTTTGTGTTTATTATGATTCATAACTTTCTTTTTACTAACTATTTAAATCTTCGTATAATCTTCTCAGTCTGTTTCTCAAATGCTTTACAGCATAGTTTTTTCTACTGATAATGGTCTTTATATTTTCGCCTTGTTCATCGGCTATTTCCTGGAGGGTTCTGTCGTTTAACTCGTTTTCAACATACACCAGCCTTTGTTTTTCTGGAAGCTCATCCAGCGCTTCAAACAATTTCTTCCAAATTTCATCCTGAAACATTTTTACCTCGGGACCCGCGCTTTCATCCAGCAAAAGAATGTCTTTTATAGAAAAACTTCCGTCTTCATCTTCGTACACGAAATCTTCAAGATTTTCAGTTTTCTTTTTACGGTATTTGTCGGTGATTTTATTGGCCGTCACTCTGTACAGCCAACCGCCAACATTCACAATCTCAGAAATATTGGTAATGCTACTGAACTGATACCAAACTTCCTGCAGAATATCTTCCGCATCTTCCGTATTTTTCACTTTGGGACGAATGTAAGACATCAGCTTTCCTCCGTACTTTGAAACGGTTTGTGAGATAATGCTTTCTTTCTCTTTTTGCGGCATTGTTATTTTTTCGACAACCTCCATATTGCTATGACGATCAGTCTTTTTGTTTTACTTTAATAAATTTAAAATATTTTTTCTGAAATTCGGGATTTCTTTTGTTTATCGGGGTTTTTAAATATTTTTATTTTTTAATCATTGAGTTTAAATAAACACTAATAACACAAATCTTTACACTAAAGTCACAAATAATTTCCATCGTGTCATTTGTGAAAATCATTAGTGATATTTGTGTTTAAAACAAAAAACGGAGCATAAAAATACGCTCCATTTCATTTCATTATAAAAAATTTGAATGTCTTATTTATTGAAGTTTTCAGCAAAGAAACCTAACATATAGGTATACAATTCAATTCTGTTTTTTTCTTTTCCAAATCCGTGGCCTTCATCATATTTTACCAGGTAAGGAACTTCAAAACCTTTACTTCTTAGCCCTTTTACAATTTGATCAGATTCATTGATATTCACTCTCGGGTCATTCGCGCCTTGCACAACAAACAAAGGCTTTTTGATCTTATCAATATTAAAAACAGGGGAAACCTCTTTTGCTATTTTCGCTTCTTCAGGATTATCCAAATCATACCAGATTTGTTTTACCATCTCTTTATATGGCTTCCAATATTCCGGGAAGGAATCAAAGAAGGTAAATATATTTGAAACCCCCACATAGTCTACTCCACAAGCATATAAATCAGGTGTTTTTATTAATCCCATTAAAGTAGCATATCCTCCGTGGCTTCCACCATAAATAGCAACCTTATTTTTATTCACCCAACCTTGTTCGATCGCATATTTCACTCCATCTTCCACATCATCCATTGCTTTTCTACCAATTTGTTTGTATCCGGAGTTCTGAAATTCTTTTCCATATCCTCCTGAAATTCTGAAATTAACCTGCAATGTGGCGTATCCTCGACTTGCAAATAATTGCGCCTCAGGATTGAATCCCCAACTATCTCTGATTCCTTGTGGCCCACCGTGAGGATTTACAATCAAAGGAACTTTTTGCCCATCCACCGCAGCTTTTGGCAAGGTAATATAACCGTGAATCGTCAAACCGTCTCTGCTTTTAAATTCTATGGGTCTCATTTCCGCCATATCCTCTTCTTTTAATTGAGGCATCAGGTCAAGAAGGAGCTTTATATTTTTTGTTTTGGTATCGTATTCGTAATATTTCCCGTATAATTTATCACTACCCACCACCACTAAAAGCTTAGAATCATTATCATCGGAAGAAACTACAGAAAACTGTTTGTCGCCAAATTCAGCTTTTAATTTAGCATCAATTTCTTTGTAAAACTGGCTTACCGGAATTGTTTCATTTTTAATTCCGTTATAACTGATGTAGTCTAATTCATAATCTCTGTTTTTTCCGGCAACGCTTACTGAACTTACATCGAAGGTAGGATTAGAATACACTTCTTTAATTACAGCATTCTTCTTTAGATCATACAGAACAATTTTCGCTTTATCGCTGTCCAAATTTGTAACAACATAAGCTTCATCTTTGTTTTTTGAATGATCGTTAAATTTGATAATATTGAAGGTATCTTTCCAATCTGTAGATTTTACCAGATTAAATTTCCCAGTCTGCAGATCTTTATAATAGGTCTTTGTAGTCAACCCATTTTCAAGAACAATATAGCCTCTTAAATTCCCTTCTCTATCAAAAAGATAATCATCAATAGGATTTTTAGGATCTTTGTTATCAAATAATTGAGTCATTTCTCCCGTCACAAAATTGATCTTAAACGGTTCAAAAATCTGTTTATTATTTTTATTCAGCGTCACCACAGCGAAATCTGTATCTTTTATAATGGTTGCAGCACCCACTTTCACCCCTTCAAAAGGCGTAAGATCTTTCAGATTTTTTCCGTCTACATCGGCACCATATAAATGAAGGTTTTCATTTCCTCCTTTATCCTGAACATAAAACAGTCGTTTTTTGTTTAACCATCCATAACTTCCAATCAAGTCGTCTTTTTCTTCAATAGCCTTGGTCACCTTCCCTGTTTTTAAGTCTTTTACATACACATGATTCTTCATGTCTTTGTCTTTTTCCTTATAAGAAAGGTATTGACCATCAGGAGAAATTTTAAATTGAGAAGCTTTTGGTCTCGCAAAATAATCTTCCACTTTATACTTAAAATTCCCTTTGTCAAAAGAGATCAGTTTATCCAAAGTCGCCTTAGAAGAGACTAATGTAGGATCACCAGGTAGCTTGGTGGTAGCGCTTTGTGCATTGATCATAATGGTAGATATTACAATGTGGGCAGTTGTCAAAATTTTAGAATTTATATTCATAAGTCATGATTTGGTTGAAATATTAGGTACGCTTTATCATTTTATTAAATTATCAAAAAAACAATATACTACTATATAAGACTACATAATAGCATAAAATGTTACAAATTAATCTCTTATTTGTGAGAAAATCTAATAACACGAAAAAAAAGGAAAGCAAAACCTTCCTTTTAATGTATAAAATGCATTATTTCTATTGTAAATGAATCCCGAAATACCAAGTCCATGCAATTAATATAATCTGCATCGGAATCCTCTCTTTATACAGATAGTTCATCCCAGGACCTGAATAATCTCCTTTAAATAGATTCACTTTTTTCTGTGAAGAATTAATATTGGCCAGAAATACAAGAACTAAGAAAATAATCAATAAAATGGCGGTCAGTTCTCGAATTGCCGGAATCATCAGTCCAATTCCTGCAGCAATCTCAATAATTCCGGTAAAATAGACCCAAAACATTTTGGCCGGCATAAAATCAGGAATCATCATTGCCATTCCTTTTTGGAATTTAAAATGGGCAAATCCTGTGAAAATAATGAAAACGGCCATTCCCAGATTTCCTGAAAACAGGAAATTCCAATCTCCCTGATAGAGTTTTGTTCCTATCAAAGCAAGAATGAATGTGACGAAAAGGATTGTTAATAATTTCATGTATTATTTCTATTTATTGTTTTCTCACAGATTGAAGTGATAATCCTTGACAAGGATTAATAAAGTATATTTTTTACTGGAAAATATAAATCTAAGCCGTATAAACCCCTTAAGAGAAATATAAATTACTTCTCGGCTAGATTTTTCACAATTTCTAAGCCTTTAATAAAACCGTTGTTTATGTGATCTTGCCATTCTTTTTCAACCTGAACTTCTGCATGAAGTTTTGTTTTCCCATCAAAATCAATGAGAATATATTTTTCGAAGCAGCCACTCCATTGTTTAACTTCCATGCTTTCTGTGTCTTCTACTCCATCCTTATCTACCATTCCCAAATGTTTGAAAACAATTTGATTAGGCTCCTCTAAACTGTCAATTGTTGAAACCATTCCTTCATTGTTCATATCCAAAAAATAGGTTTTTCCTCCTACTTTCCAATCGGACTTAATTTGAGATTGAGAATTAGGATTGAAAAATTGCGTCCACTGACCGTAAGTTTTCGGACTCCAAAGAACATCCCAAACTTTTTGCTTAGGGGCATTGATTACTGTTTCGTATGATAAGGTTTCCATATTTTTGATTTTTGTAATTTGATTTATTTAAACACTAATTACACGAATTTTTAGCACTAATTACACAAATTAATGCGTTTAATATTTGTGAAAATTTTTAATGAAATTTATGTTTAAAATTAAAGCTGATTCTCCGAAAGATTCTTTACAATCCCCAACGCTTTTGGAAATTTATCTTCAAAAAAATCTTTGAACTCAGCCGGAGTTTGAATCTCTCCTTTTAAAACTGTTCCATCTTCATTTTCTTCCAAAATATAAGCCTCCGTTGCTTCACCCCAATCTTGCGGGCTTTCTACGCCATCATAAATTTCTCCAAGGTGTAAGAATTTCATTTCTTTATGCGCAACATTCTTTTCAACACGGCTGTACATTCCGTTATTGTGCGGATCAAAAAACTTCACAATACTTCCTTCTTCTAAAGTTCCCTCATAAAATGAGCCTTCTGTGAAAGCTGTAGTCCATTGTCTGTAGGTTATTTCGCCCCAAAGTACATTCCATACTTTTTCGGGATCTGCATTGATTTGAATTTCAAATGATAATTTTTCCATTTTTCTTCTTTTAGTGTAAAGTTTAGCTGCCTACTTTACATACAATCAAACAATAAGCCGAAACAGCTTTAAGAATCATAAGCATTTTCTAAATCCTGTATGATAATTTTCTGCATTCTCATCATCGCCTGAACGACTTTCTGAGCTTTCTCCTGATCAGGATCACTCATTAACTGAATTAATTTTTTAGGAACAATTTGCCAGCTAAAACCATATTTATCTTTCAACCAACCACACATACTTTCACGTCCTCCATCAGAAGTAAGCGCATTCCAAAGATGATCGGTCTGCTCCTGATCATCAGTCATTACAACCATTGAAATTCCTTCGTTGAAATCAAATGGATGGTCATAAGAATTGTCCATACAGAACAAACTGTATCCGTTAATTTCAAAATTGGCATGTTGAATATTTTTTGCAGGTTCAGGATTCGGATGGCCTTCACTGCCTTCTCCATATCTTACAATATTTCCTATTGTAGAGTTGGGAAAAGTGTGGGTGTATAATTCCATTGCTTCCAATGCTTTTCCATTGTTTCCATGGATAAACATGAAGGTCGGAATAATCTTCTGTTCAGTTTGTTTCTCCCCTAAAAATATCTGCCAAGTAACATCATATTTATCTTTAAGCCAACCGTATTTTTTGCTCCAAGAGTAAGAATCTAAAGGCATCAACGCTATTCCGCCTTCTATCAATTGATCCCAGTATTTCTGAACCTCATCTTCCGTTTCACAGATCACCATAAACGAAACTGAAGCGTTCTTTTTAAATTGTGGACCACCATTTAAAAGCATTATTTTTTGACCAAAAAGATCAATATTCATCACAACAGGAGTATCTGCTGTAATTTTACCATCAAATACTTTACAATAAAACTCTGCGGACTGTTTAGCGTCTCCATCGTACCAAAGACATGGGAAAATATCGTTATTCATATCGTTTTAAATTAGGATTATTTTAAGGAAACACGAATAACACAAATCATTTACACAAATTTTCATCATTCAGTATGTTGTGTTATTTGTGAAAAAAAATTAGTGTTATTCGTGTTTAGAATATTCAGTTTTTAAAAGAAACCTGTTGTTCTTTCATATAATTCTTTAGCTTCATCATGGTATTCTTTCCAAAACCATGAAACTGCATGACTTCTTCTTCAGAATAATTTGATAATTTTTCCAAAGAATCTATTTTTTCTCTTTCTAATGTTCTTCTTGCGGGCATCGCAATAACGCCTTGCAGAAATTCACCTTTTACAACATGATTAACAACGCAAAAGGAGCTTAAACATTTCGCCATTATTACTAGATTGATCATGAGTACGATAAAGGTTTTTAGTTATTTTCAACGTATTTGTGAAAATTATTTAGAATAGCATACCAGCCTTCTCTTTGCATTTCCGTAGAGTTTTGTTTTTCGGGATCAAATATTTCTGTTACTTTCGTTGTATTTCCATCTATTTTATCGAAAATAATCTCCACATTTCTACCGTCTTCCAAATGGTATTTTATTCTCTCGTTGGGAATTATCTCATCATAAATCCCTTCAAAATCAAATCCGAAACTTCCATCTTTTGCTTCCATTCTCGCTTTGAGTTTCCCGCCTACTTTCAAATCATTTTCAGCACTTGGGCATTGCCAGCTTTCGTGGGCAAAATTCCATTTGGTAATGTGTTTTGGTTCGTTGAAGTAATCCCAAACCTTTTCCACAGGAGCTAAAATCGTAATGTCTATTGTTATTGGACTCATCATTCTTTTTTTTAAAGTTCATTGAAAGGGCAACTAAAAACCAGTCCCCCTTTTTTATAATGAGTTAAATATAAGAATTATTTTGTGTATTCTTCATTATAGTTCACCATCCAATGAACATTATATTTATCCTGAAAACTCCCATAATAATCTCCCCAAAATTGATCTTCTATTGGCATTTCTATATTTCCTCCTTCTGAAAGTCCTTTAAACAATCGGTCCGCTTCTTCTTTAGATTCAGGGAAAATTGAAACATAGTTATTATTTCCAACCGTTAAACGCTGTCCGAAACTTGGAACAATGTCTGATGCCATCAGCAAATCACCTCCAATTGGAAGCGCAATGTGCATTACTCTGTTTTTTTCTTCGTCTGATAAATTTTCAGTTCCAGGAGCATTACCCATTTTGTGAATTTCACCCAGGAATTCTCCTCCGAAAACAGATTTGTAAAAAGTGAAAGCTTCCTCTGCTTTCCCATCGAAATTTAAGTACGGGTTTAATTTAGCCATGATATTTTATTTTTTATAAGTTGTTTTTTGTTTTTATTTAAACACAAATTATCACTAATATTTTTCACGAATAACACTAATATTATTTGTGAAATTTGTGTAGAACATTTGTGTTGTTAGTGTTTTATTTTAACACAAAGAGCGCAAAGTTTTTTTTAATTATTGTGAATATTTTTCGTTCGCAAAGGCGTTTCACTCAGCGAAGATTGAAAGTATAATTTCCCAGCCATCTAGTTTGTCATTCTGATGAAGGAAGAATCTCAACTTACTATTCTTAAAAAGTTATATAAGTCTTAAACTTTCAAAAACTTCTTCACTTCATTTATTGTTAAATCAATTAATTTTTCATCAATATTACCTTCAAAATCGGCCATCATATAAGAACCGTGATTGGCAGGTAGAATCATTAATTGTGCACCTTCCACCAAACGCCACATTTCAACAATATGTTCGGGTTTCATTACGTCTTTATCTCCGGAAATAAATAAGGTTGGCGATTTAATTGATTTCAACATATCTTCACTCCAATCTTTGAAAGTCTGCATTCTTTTGCTGTCTTTATCAAACATATTTTCAAGTGCTGAAAAGTCTGGATTTAAGTTTAAAAAATTAATTTTCAAAGACTCCGGCATTGATTCTAATGTTGCATCCATCATAGATTCGAAAAAGCCGTCCATCATTCCATTTCTTTTGTAAAACGCTGAAGCGATAATCAACTTTCCAACTGTTTCAGGATGACGATGAGCAATTTGCATCACGGTATTTCCGCCATTACTAAATCCAAAAAATGCAGCTTTCTGAATATTTAATTCTTTTAAAAGAGCAGCAACATCATCAGCATCCTGTTCAAAAGTTTCAGGAATATCTCGATGTTCTGTCATTCCATGATTTTGCAGATCGATTCCAATTAATTGAAACTGGGTTTCTAACCTTGAGATAACTTTTTTATAATCAAATAAAATCGAAGAACCTCCGCCATGAATCAATACCAAAGGTTTTCCGGAACCGTAGATTTCATAATACATCTGAATTCCGTTAACCCGTTTATGACCTTTTTCAACTGGATTCATTGCTTAATATTTTAAATCTTTATCAAAACCATATTTCATTCCTTCGTATCCCAGAATTCGGCGCATCAATCCAATTTGTCCGCTCAGATAATCTTCACGACCTATACACATTCCAACAAAATTCAGTACCGTTTCTGGGAAGAAATCGATATTCATTCCCATCGGAAATGCTTTGTCTAATTCTTCATCACTTGCTTCTAATAATTTTTGATACACAAGAGGCGAAATTGTATGAAAGCTATCTTTCAATTGTTGTAAAGAAGGATACTTTAAGCTTTCATCCAATGCTTTTCCCTGAAAGAACAGGTCTTTAAATTCAAATTCTTCCTGAAGTCCGAGCACAAATCCTAATGCATAGCGCATATCGAGAAAGTTACCGACCATCCAAATAACATGGTTTGTTCTTCCTTCAATTCTTTTTAGAGCGTCTTCCTCAGAAATTCCATCAAGAACCATTAGGAAACTTTGGCTGTGACCACGAAATGCAGGAATGATGATGTCTAATTTTTGTGATTTTGGAGTATTCATTTTGTTTGATTTTTTATTTTGTTCCCACGGATTTCACAGATTTTCACGGATGATTGTGGTTTTATTCTGAAAATATTTACAGTTTGGTAATGTTTTTTCTCTCGCGGATTTTACAGATTACGCAGATGTTTATGTTTTATTCTGATAATATTTATGATTTAGGGAGCATTTTTTCTCTCGCAGATTTTACAGATTACGCAGATGAGTGTGGTTTTATTCTGAAAATATTTTGGTTTAGGGAGCGTTTTTTTCTCTCGCGGATTTTACAGATTATGCAGATGAGTGTGGTTTTATTCTGAAAATATTTATAGGATTTGAGTGTAACTCATTCTTGTTTCTTTATTTTATTGCTCCAGGTTTTCCGAGAATTCTTCTGAGATAACCGAATTGGCCACTATGGTAAATCTCGTGAAAAGACAATCCTGAAACATCATTAATTATTGCAGGATCAATGCTCTCAAGACTATTTAGTTTTGTCTCAAACCTATTCTGAGATTCTTTCAGATAAGATTTTAACTCATCAAAACTCACAAACTCCTCTTTTCTGTTTAAAGGAATTTCTCTTCTGTTATAGCATGAAAATTTTTCATTATCCCAAACCGACTCTTCACCCAACACATTCAGAAAGGCATTTCTTATATAAATTAAATGGCCTAGCACCCAATTCATACAATTAGCTTCACCATTAGGGAAAATCATAGATTCTTCATGCGAAATATCATTAATATTCATCGAAATCACTTTGTAATTACTGACTACCAGATATTTTACAATTTCAACATCGTTTTTCATAGTTTTTGGATTTGGGGTGTTCTATCTCCAGCAGAATTTTATGTTCTTTGTGGAAAGATTTGTATTGAGTTTTCTCTCACTGATTACACAAATGATTGTGCTTATTTGTGAAAACATTTTGGTTTAGGTACCGTTTTTTCTCTCGCAGATTTTACAGATTACGCAGATGATTGCGCATAGAAAACACGAATTAAAATCTTCCTAATCTACTAAATTTGCGAGAGGCTTGTTTATTTTATGTTGTGGGAAGTTGAGAAAGATCTGCAAACGTTACATTCCAGCCATGTCCGTTGATGTCCCAAAAAGAATTTTGATACATCCATCCATAATCCTGTGGTTCTTCATGTTGATACGCTCCGTTTTCAACAGCTGCATTTACGACCTGATCAACTTCTTCACGGCTGTTTAAACCAATAGCCACCAAAACCTGAGTGGTATCTCCTTTTGGAACTGGTCTCTCAGAAAAAGTCTGAAAATATTCTTCCGTTATAAACATTACGAAAATATTATCACTCATCACAATACAAACTGCTCGTTCATCTGAAATCTGCTCGTTGATTGAGAACCCGATATTCGTCCAGAATTCTTTCGTTTTTTGAATATCTTTAACCGGAAGATTGACATAAATTTGATTGATTTTCATTTTGTATTTTTTAATGTTAAACTTTTAACCAAAATTATAAAATCATTGCGAAAATCTACTTGCCATAAGACAAGAATTACATTTTCTTTGGATGAGAAACAATTTCCTTACGAATTCTACTTAAAGAAGTATCGGTAACTCCCAAATAGGAAGCAATTTGTTTCAACGGTGCAAATTGTACTACCTGAGGTTTTTGCTCTAAAAGATTAAGATAACGTTTTGTTGCAGAAAGGGTAAACATCTCTACTGAACGCTGTTTGTAGGTGAAAAGTTGCTGAGACATCCACGCTCTACCCCATTCTCTGAGGTTAGGAATTTTATGGAATAATTCCTGAAACGTATCAAAATCGAATTTCCAGCATTCACAATCTGTTATACAAACAATATTTTCCTGTGTTGGAATGCGTTGAAAAAGTGAAGAAACTTCAATAACGATTTCGTTTTCGGCGAAGAAATGTGTTGTGACATCGTTTCCATTAAAATCATTGACAAATGAACGAGCCAAACCTTTCTCCAAAATATAATATTCGTTAGCCGTTTTTCCTTCTTCAAGAATAACATCTCCTTTCTGAAAAGCTACTTTTTCATGAGCCTGAAAAATCTCTTCCAGCTCTTCATGCAAGAAAAATGGAAAATCATAACAGATTTCTAACGCTTTATTTGTCATCAAGTCAATGTTTTTTAAGCTTTTTAAAATTAGAATTTTTATTGGAATTGATGAAGGAATTATTAAATATATTTTCACTCTGTCCCTCTGACAAAAAAAGAATCTCTAAACATAGAAATAGATTCTTCACTCCGCTTTGTTTTGTTCTGAATGAAAAAAAAGGCGTTAGTTTGTAATTTTTAAAACAAAGAAAGTTGAATAGCTTTAGGCTTCGTTGGCTTTTCGGCATCCCCGAAAACGGTCTTTCCTCCGAATTTCCAGGAGTTCTGTCTTTCTTCTTCGATTACTTGCTGAATATCAAAATTTGGGATAAAATCTTTTTCCGTGGCTTCAACGATTTGATGAAGTTTATTAAGGGTTTTTAATTTATCAGAATTTCCGAGCTTAGATTTCTCAATTCCTGTTTTAAGAATCTGGATACTTTCATCATACACATTCGTAGGAACAGGAAACGGATGACCGTCTTTTCCACCATGCGCAAAAGAAAATCTTGCCGGATCTTTGAATCTTGAAGGTGCCCCGTGAATAACCTCGCTCACCAAAGCCAAAGACTGCATGGTGCGTGGCCCAACACCTTCCAACAGGAGAAGATCTTCGAAATTCTGAGGTTGCTGCTCGCGCGTTACATATAAAAGCGCACCAAGGCGTTTTAAATCAACATCAGAAGCCTGAACATCGTGATGATTAGGAAGAATTAACCTTGAAAAATCACTCATGATTTCCGCAGAATCGGTATGCGAAATATCTAAAATTCCTTTTCTATTTTCTGATGCTTCTGAGTCCGTTAAGTTTAAAATTGTTCCTCTCGAAATTCCATTGATTCCTGTGTGAGGCTCTTCAATAAATGATTTTATATTTTCTGAATGCCAATGATAACGTCTTGCTGTTCCGTCAGATTCATGCATTCCCTGCTGAACAACGCTCCAGTTTCCATTATCGGATACAATAAAATTATGTAAATACAATTGATACCCATCCTGAATCGCCGTGTTATCAACTTTTGCAGATAATCTACTGGCTCTTACCAATTCTGCTCCATTCAAACCTGTTTTATCTGCTATTTGAAGGAGTTCTGATGATGTTTCTCTGGAAAATTTACCTTTTCCTCCACAAATATAAATTCCGAGCGATTGTGAATTGGGATTGATTGAGCGTTTTAAAGCGCCCATCACAGAAGTGGTAATTCCTGAAGAATGCCAGTCCATTCCCATCACTGCACCAAAACTTTGAAACCAAAAGGGATCAGATAGTCTACGGATTACTTCATCTTTTCCGTAATCCATTAAAATCACCTCGATGATTGAAAGCCCAAGCATCGACATACGCTCATACAGCCATGGCGGTACTTTGCCATAGTGAAGGGGTAAATCTGCTGTTCCTGAACGTTTCATTGAAGCGGTAAAGTTAGTTTTATTATGATCATATTTTGATGAGTTGAATCAATATTTAAACTAGATTTCTCCTTTGGTTGAAATGAAATGATTTTGAGTTTTTTGCTCCCACGGATTTGCACGGATGTTTGTTATTTTTTTTTATCTCTCGCTGATTTTGCAGATTACGCAGATGTTTACGCTTTATTTGTTTGCGCTTATTTGTGTTTGTGTTTAAATCAAATGAATGGATTAAATACAGGTTTAAATTTTCTCTTTATTAAATTTTTTCATTGAAAATAATCTTATTCCCGAAAGGATCATCAACAGTGAAAGAAATGGCATCGTAAAAGGTTTTCTCCAATCCGGGACGGTTGTATTTGTATTTTTTATCAATCAATTTTTTATGATAATCTGTTATCCCTTCAGCCCAGATAAAAACTCTGCTTCCAGGAGTTCCATCGCCGTGATGTTCGCTTAAATGAAGAATAATATGATCTTTTTTCACTTCCATATAAACGGGAGTATTCTCTTCGAAATGATGTTCCCAAACGATTTCAAAACCAAGCCAGTCAATATAAAACTCTATTGTTTTTTGGTAATCGAAAATTCTGAGAATCGGGATAACTTGTTGTGCTTTCATACTAATTTTTAAAATTTATTGAGGCGAAAAATATTAGCTCCATTTTCAAATGAATCTTTTACATACAATCGATAAACTCTTAATTTTCATTGATTAATCATCATTATACAACGTAATTTATTCAGTCTCTTCATTAATTTCCTTAGCAATAAGCCCTGTACGGTCTGTTACTTTCCCATTGATGATCTGAACAGCAATTCCTTTTTTTGACAGGGCCGTAATATTTTTCAATGGTGTTTCCCCATTATTAGTAACGGCTACCGCAATTGAATTATTTCCATTAGCTGTAATATCTCCTTCTACTTCCAGTTCACGCACAATTCCTCCTTCCACATGGTAGCTCTGGACGTTGTCTCCATGAGTGGTAATCCCTCCGGCAATTTTTAAAATCTGTATATCTCCACCTGGTTTCACACTTATTGCATCTGCCGGAAGCGTCATAATCACTCCTTTTACAAGAGACTCTCCTACTGAGCCGCTTGTTTCCACGCCATTTTTCACTTCTATACTGCCTACACTTTTACTAAACTGCATTCCTATCGAACCGTTTCCATGCGTAACAATAGAATGAAAAACTGCTTTTTTAACGGTGCCATCATACTGATTAAAACCTCTGGCCCCTGAACCAAATGTTTCAATTTTATCTTTCGCTTCAAATTCATCTACCGTACCAAAATTCACAAAGCCAATACCACTTGGCCCATAAGACGTGATTGGTTTTTCCGCCACCCACTTTTTCACATATCCCCAGGTATCTAACACCATATCATTTACCCCGTAAGTAGTTACTGAACCATGATGAACTAAGCTTTCTACCTTAACACCGTTTACAATAAAAACACCCGCTGTAATCATGTCTGGCTGTCCAAAAGGCAGCATCCCATTTGAATAAATATCACCTGTTGTTATTTTATCCGCAATTACCCATCCTCCATTGTCACCAAAACCACAGATAAATAATCCTGTTCCTATAACCGGAGCTCCTTTTCTTCCTAACGTGATATTGGTAAGAGTTGCTTTGATAATACTGTCTGGATTACTATTAAAATTGTAAACCGTAAATGCACCTTGATATACATTAACCCCATATTTTTGCGGCTGTTCAGAATATTTTCGGGCATCACAAGCAACGATATCAATATTTTCGGCAATTAGTGTCGTTTTATTTGTTCCCGCTCTCGTTATTATTTGAACTTGACCGGAAACGGTTAAATCTTTCAACGTTAAAACACCTAAATCCGAATGATTGCTAAGGGTGTAAACAGCACGGTTATTAGAATTCGTCTGAATTGTAAGATTACTAATTTCATTATCAGCAGTCAATCCAATACCATCTCCATTGTTAAAGCTAATCATACAGCTTTCTTTATGAGTTCCTTTTATGGTAAAACCAATGGGTAAAACGATTGAATATGGGCAAAGAATTGAAGTTTGCACTTCTAGGTTCTGAGGAGTCTTTTGATCCAATGCAGCCATCAAATCAGCTAATGAATTGATTTTTATTTCCATTTCTTAATTATTTTGGTGAAGATTTGATTCAGTTAATATTGAGCTTTTCAAACATACTCAATACCCATTTCCTGTATTGATTCATTGAATAACTTTAGTAAAATAAAGATAATGAAAGTTTTAGAGCCTGTTTAAATTTTATTCAGGAATTTTCATGTATTTGGTTATCAGTTGTTTTTTTGTTGCCAAGACTCAATAGGTCATGTTTGAAATTATTTTTCAATGAAAAAGATTAACGCAAAGTTGATGAATAATTTTGCTTTATTTTAAGTGGGCAAAGTGATGCGACTTCGTCGCTGATGAAGCTGTATGCTTATCCATATGCTTCGACGAATCAACTTCGTAGATTCTATCCTTTGCTCCCTGAAAATAGGTATGATAAAGCTAAAGCTTTGCGTTAGAAAAACAGGTCATCAGTACATTATCTTTTTAATCAGAAAAATCCTTAAAGAATGTAATTTAGATAAAGATTTGAATGGTATACAAAAAATCAAATTTAGAAATTTAAACAGCCTCTTAAAAACATCCTTCTAAATTTATTATTTTCATCATTGCATTTAACCACTGACACGTATTAAAAATCAATATCAGTTCTCCAAGGTTTATTCAATAACAGAGTGATAATTTCATATAAAATAAATACTAGATCATTTTTTTTCACAAAAAAGCCTTACAAATAACTTTGCAAGGCTTTTTCTAAGAGTTTTATTTCTTTATTATTTTAACGCAGAAAGAGCTGCTTCATAATTGGGCTCATCGGCAATTTCAGAAACCTGCTCTGTATAAACCACTTTATTATCAGCATCAGTTACGATTACTGCACGGCTAAGAAGTCCTTTCAAAACAGAATCTGCAATTGTTAATTGATTATCATCACCAAAACTACTTCTGAAATCTGAAAGTGTTTCTACGTTATCCAATCCTTCAGCTGCACAGAATCTTCCTAATGCGAAAGGTAAATCTTTAGAAACATTGATTACCACTGTATTTTCTAAGCTTGAAGCTTCTTCGTTGAATTTTCTTGCAGAAGATGCACAAGTTGGTGTATCAATACTTGGGAAAACATTGAATACTTTTTTCTTTCCTGCAAAACTTTCCAATGTTTTTACATTTAAACCAGAATCTACCAAAGCAAAATCCTTGATTGTAGCTCCTACTGAAGGTAAAGTTCCTATTGTGCTTACTGCATTTCCTTTTAAGGTAATATTTGACATAATTTATTTTTTAAGTTTTTCAAATTTAATCAAAATGAAAACTTTTTCAATGAAACAAAGGTTAAATTAATCTTAAAGTGAAAAATCTTATTTAGTATTAATCTAAAAAAATTAATTTTTAACTAAATTTGTGGGACTTTAAAAATCAAATAATAAATAACAGTATAATGTCAGACAAATCAAAAATCTATTACACCCTTACGGATGAGGCTCCAATGTTGGCTACACACTCGTTTTTACCGATTGTAAAAGCTTTCACAAAATCAGCTAATATTGAGATCGCAGTTCCGGATATTTCTTTGGCAGGAAGAATCTTAGCAAACTTCCCAGAATTTTTGACAGATGATCAGAAGATTGGTGATGCATTGGCAGAATTAGGTCAATTGGCTACTCAACCGGATGCAAACATTATCAAATTACCCAATATTTCAGCTTCAGCACCTCAATTGGATGCAGCTATCGCTGAATTACAGTCTAAAGGTTTCGCAGTTCCAAATTATCCTGCAGAGCCTAAAAATGACGAAGAAAAAGCAATTAAAGCTAAATATGCTAAAGTATTAGGAAGTGCTGTAAACCCTGTGTTAAGAGAAGGAAACTCTGACAGACGTGCTCCTAAAGCTGTTAAAAACTACGCAAAAGCAAACCCTCACAGAATGGGAGATTGGGCTTCTGATAGTAAAACTGATGTTGCTCACATGGACAACGGAGATTTCTACGGAACTGAAACGTCTACTACTCTTGAAAATGCTACAAAATATAAAATCGTTTTCAAAGGAAATGATGGTGCTGAAACTTTATTAAAAGATTTCGCAGGTCTTCAGGCCGGAGAAGTGATCGATTCTTCTGTAATGAATTTAAATTCTTTGAAATCTTTCGTAGAGAAAGCAATTGAAGAAGCTAAAAGCAAAAACGTACTTCTTTCAGCTCACTTGAAAGCTACGATGATGAAGATTTCTGATCCAATCGTATTTGGAGCTATTGTAGAAACTTTCTTTAAAGATGTTTTTGCTAAATATGCTGAAACGTTCAAGTCTTTAGATGTTAACCCAAACAACGGTCTTGCTGACCTTTTCGACAAGATCAAAGGAAATACTCAGGAAGCTGACATTAAAGCTGATATTGAAGCTGCTTTAGCAAACGGACCAAGAGTGGCAATGGTAAATTCTGACAAAGGAATTACGAATTTCCACGTTCCTTCTGATATCATCGTTGATGCATCTATGGCTGCTTTGGTAAGAGGCGGAGGAAAAATGTGGAACAAGGAAGGTAAAGAAGAAGATACCGTTTGTATTATTCCGGACCGTTCTTACGCAGGTTTCTACCAGTCTGTAATTGACGACATGAAAGCACACGGAAAATTAGATCCTACAACAATGGGTTCTGTTCCTAACGTTGGTTTAATGGCTCAAAAAGCTGAAGAATACGGATCTCATGACAAAACTTTCCAGGCAACTGCAGACGGAACAATTGAAGTTCAGGATGAAGCTGGAAATGTTCTTCTTTCTCAGAAAGTAGAAAAAAGTGATATCTTCAGAATGTGTCAGACTAAAGATGCTCCCATCCAGGATTGGGTAAAATTAGCAGTAAACAGAGCAAGACTTTCTGAAACTCCAGCAATTTTCTGGTTAGATAAAGGAAGAGCTCACGACAGAGAAATGATCAAAAAAGTTGAAAAATATTTAGCTGATCATGATACAAACGGACTTGACATTAAAATTCTTGATGTTAAAGATGCAATGACAGAAACATTACAAAGAGCAAGAGAAGGAAAAGATACAATTTCTGTTTCAGGAAACGTATTGAGAGATTATTTAACGGATCTTTTCCCAATCCTTGAACTTGGAACTTCTGCAAAAATGCTTTCTATCGTTCCATTAATGAATGGTGGTGGTTTGTTCGAAACAGGTGCAGGAGGTTCTGCTCCAAAACACGTTGAACAATTCTTGGAAGAAGGGTATTTAAGATGGGATTCTCTAGGTGAATTCTTGGCTTTACAGGCTTCTTTAGAGCATTTAGCACAAACACAAGGGAATACAAAATCTCAGGTTTTAGCGGATGCATTAGACGAGGCAAATGCTAAATTCTTAGCTACCGACAAATCTCCTGCAAGAAAAGTTGGACAAATCGACAACAGAGGTTCTCACTTCTATTTAGCAATGTATTGGGCTGAAGCGTTAGGAAATCAAACTGCTGACGCTGAATTAGCGGCACAATTTGCTCCGGTTGCAGAAGCAATGCAGGAAAACGAAGAAGTAATTAATTCTGAATTAATTGGTGCTCAAGGTAAGCCTCAAAATATTGATGGTTACTTCAAAACGGATACCTACAAAACGTACGAAGCAATGAGACCAAGTACAGTTTTAAATGAAATTATTGACGGAATATAATTTCTGAATATACTATAAATGAAAAGCTCCTTTTTTAAGGAGCTTTTTTGTTGGTTTAATTTTTTTTAAACACAAATAATCACGAATATTTTTCACAAACAACACAATAAGCAAGCATGCCGTTTGTCATTCTGACGAAGGAAGAATCTAAGCAAAGTATTAAATAGATTCTTCACTCCACTCGTTTCGTTCTGAATGACAGAAAACGTTTAAAGAAAATTAAAGAATTCAAGCTGGGTGCCGGAAGTTAATATTAGGACGCCATAGACTTCCCTCTTCCATCATCCAGCTTCTAAACTTTTTAACTCCCAAAATTCCATTTTCACCTTTTGATTTGTCTATTTCACTTGGTTTTACATTTCAAAAATTCCTGTAAGCATCTACTTTTGAGCCATAAAAAATAACATAATATGGACTCAGTAAACAAAAAACGAAGAGTAAAACCTATAGCCTTAGCATTTTTGCTGATTGTAGGAATATGTACTGCTTTACAGTTTTTCAATCAGCCACTAAAAGGAAATCCTGTTACAAAAAAAATCAAAGCACCGCGTGAAGTTCTTGCCATCTTAGAAAACTCCTGTTTTAATTGCCATTCAAATCAACCAAATTTAAGTTGGTATGATAAAATTGCCCCAATTTCGTGGGCTGTCAATAAAGATGTAAAAAGAGCGAGAGAAGTTCTCAACTTTTCAGAATGGAATTATTCTGCAGGTGAACATCAGGGCAAAATGTACGCTATTTTAAATATGATGCAAAGCGGAAAAATGCCACTCCATGAATATACCCTACTCCATCCTTCGGCAAAAATTACGACGCAAGATATTGAAACAATTAGAAAATATACCCTTTCGCTATCAAGTATAGCTCCTCTAAAAAAAGAAGAAAAAGAGAGTAATCAAAATATTGAAATTTCAAAAAATAATACGCCATTAAAGTTTCCAACTTCTCCAAATGGCGTACAATATACAGACGACTATAAAAAATGGAAAGTCATTAGCATGAGTACTCTTTTTGACCAATCAATTCGTGTAATTTATGGAAATGACATTGCTTTAAAAGCCATTGAAACAGAAAATTTTCATCCATGGCCTAATGGAAGTATTATTGTAAAATCTGTTTGGAAACAAGAAAAATTAGATAATGGAGAAGTGAGAGCTGGAGAATTTGTGAATGCTCAATTTATGGTTAAAGATACTGAAAAATACACCGATACGGAAGGCTGGGGATTTGCGAAATTTTCGGGAAACGACTTGCATCCCACAGGAAAAACAGCATCATTCGCCAAAGAATCCTGCATTGCCTGCCACCGTCAACTCGCTGAAAAAACGGGATATCTTTTCGATGTTCCAATGAAAGTAAATACAGAAAGATTAATCAAAAACCTTCAGAAATAATGAAAAAAGTACTCTTCATCACCTTATCAATCTGCGCTTTGTTCACTGCATGTAAAATTGATGAACCCGATAAAGATTTAAAACGTATTGTTTTTGATCCGGGAAATTTAAAATTTATTTCGACATCATTAAATATAAAGAAAGAAACTTCATCTGCTTTGTATGGAAATTCAGAAGCTTTAGCCTCCTTATCAAGTGAAAATAATCAACCAAAAATTGGTTCTGTTATAAAATTAGTCACTTGGAAATACCACGAAAATCCACAATATATTGGAGGAACTATTACAGGTGAATTATTAAGTATAGAAACTGTTCAGACCGATAAAAACGGAAAAATTTCTTATCAAATACAGAACACTTCAAAAACTGAAAATATTCAATCCAATCAAAAAGAAAGAATACAATATATCATGAGTTATAAACCTGTCATAAGACCTTAATAATTTTTTAATGAATGGTGAATTTTGCTTCGCTTGTGAATAGTCAATCTATAAGACTCCAACGATTCACAAGCGAAGCAAATTCACTATTGACAATTCACAAAACTCTCAGTAAAAAATATTAATTTAACCTCTTTAAAATGAAATCCTTTTCATGCAACAACAAAAAATAAAAATATCACAGGCTGTCATTTGGGTAAGTTCTTTATTTTTAGGAATATTATCTTCTATTCCACAATTGGCATCCCATGATTTTAACCTGAAAGAAGCTATCGTTAATTCAGCGATAACATCGGCATTTTCAGTAATCATGTGGTACCTCAACATTTATATGCTGAATCGGAATTCAGGGAAAAGAAGACAGAATATTTCTTATTCAAGATTGATGATTGTCTTGGCTTTCGGGATGGTTGTGATGTTTGGTTTAGCCTGGATTCAACAATTGATATTATCTCATATTAATTTTGGCCCGACAATGTTAATGATCGAGGTTCGTGGGATTTTAATTAACCTTGTTTGCTATATGTTTTTGACCTTGCTTCAAAATAATTACGCGGGGCAACAGGTTCAACTCGAATTAGAGAAAGTAAAAAGTGACAATTTAGGCGCTCAGTATGAATTATTAAAACAACAGGTTAATCCGCATTTTCTTTTTAACAGTTTAAACACCTTGAAATCGATGGTTGAAACCCATGATTCCGAGTCTGTTGATTTCATTATGAAACTTTCTGATTTTTATCGATTTACTTTAGAAAGCAGAAAATTAGATCTTATTACAGTTCAGGAAGAAATGAACATTTTAGATTCGTATCTTTTTCTTCAAAAAGCACGTTTTGGTGAAGGAATTACATTCACCAATGAATTAAATAACGAAGTGTTGAAAACATTAATTCCGCCTTTTACCTTACAGTTATTGGTTGAAAACTGTATCAAACATAATATCGTTTCACAAAGTAAACCTTTACATATTAAGATTTATACTACTGAAGAGAAGATCATTCTTGAGAACCCGATTCAGCGTAAAATGATTCCTGAAGATTCTTTGGGAGTTGGCTTAAATAATGTCAATATGCGTTACAAACATCTGTTAGAAAAAGAAATCGACATTCTTGATGACCAGAAAATTTTTCAAATAAAACTACCTTTTATCCATGAATATAATCATTATTGAAGATGAGTTTCGAGCAGCTAAGTCACTTCAAAACTTATTATTAGAATTAAAACCGGATGCCAAAATCATTGATGTTTACGACAGCATTGAAACCAGTGTTGAAGCTTTATCCAAAGGAATTAAAGCTGATTTGATCTTTATGGACATTCAACTTTCAGACGGACTTTCGTTTGAAATTTTCAAGCAGGTGGAAATTACCTGTCCGATAATATTTTGTACTGCTTTTGATCAATATATGTTGGATGCTTTTAAAAGTAAAGGCGTAGATTATGTTTTAAAACCGTTTTCGCGAGACGATATTGCTGAAGCCTTAAAAAAAGTAGACGAATTAAAGATGTTTTTTCAAAAAAATGAATTACCGGAATTGGAAGCGCTTCTACAAAAAATCAATCAGCCACAATCGACTGGAAAAAGCAGTTTTTTAGTTTTTAAAAATCAAAAATACACAACGATTCCTACAGAAAATATTGCTTATTTCTATATTCATAATGAAATTACGCACCTTATGACTTTTGATAAACAGCAATTCCAACTGACCCAAACCTTGGGACAAGTTGCAGAACAGGTTTCTCAAAAACAATTTTTCAGGGTTAACCGACAATACATTATAAATTTTACTGCTATTAAGGAAATGGAGCATTATTTTCAACGCAAGATTCTCGTTAAACTAACCGTTGAAACTCCTGAACAGCTCTTAATTAATAAAGAAAAATCGCATAGTTTTTTCACTTGGCTGGAAGATCGTTAATAAGCTCGAAAACTTCAGTACCCTATTTTCAAGGTTCATCTTTCACTTTGTCCGGTTGAACCTTTTTTGTATTCTTTCATCTTTAAAAGGTATCTACTTTTGAATCAAATTAAAAGAAAATGATACTAAAAAACTTAATAGGAACAGCCGCTTTTGTAGCATTGATGTTCATCGTCTCCGCTTTTGTTTATAAGAATAAAACTGAAGAATCCCCTAACAGTTTATCATCCAAAAACAATGGTTTTGCTGTTCTGGAATTATTTACTTCAGAAGGCTGCTCAAGCTGTCCGCCTGCAGATGCTTTGATGGGCGAAATCGAAAAAGAGTACAAAGACAAACCCGTTTACATTTTATCTTATCATGTTGATTACTGGAATCATCTGGGCTGGAAAGATAAATTCAGCAGTGCAGAAAACTCTGAGCGTCAACAGCAATACAGCCGTACGTTACGGTCTCAGGTTTATACTCCTCAATTGGTTATTAATGGCAAAAAAGAATTTGTTGGTTCAGATCAAAATGCAGTGGAAAGTGCAATTCAAAATGCCCTTTTCAGTTCAAATAACATCAAAATAGATTTGGGAGTAAAGGTTCTTTCAAAAGAAATTACCGTCAATTATAAAACTGCAGAAACCAACTCTCAACATACATTACTGATCACTTTGGTTGAGAAGAAATCTTCCTCCAATGTAATGAAAGGTGAAAATGAAGGCCGTCATTTACAGCATTGGCAGATTGTTCATCAACAAAATCAAATTTCATTAAAAAACACTTCAGAAGGAGCAACCAGTTTTCCATTACCTGAAAATTTTAATCCTAATGACTGGGAAGTGATTGGATTAATTCAGAATACAAAATCTGGGGAAATATTAGGTTCTACTAAAGTTTTATTCCAATAAATAATTTTAATGGTTTTAAACACAAAGACACAAATTCTTCACTTTTACACTGTATTTTAAGGCACAAAGATTTTATCTGTGATTAAATTGATTATGGAAAATCAACAACTTAAAAGAAAATTGAAAAAATTTAAAGTAAAAATAAATAGTACCCGTCTTTACTATTGCACTACGATACGTAACAGTATCAACTTTTCTTATGTTAAAATAAATCCTCCCAGCAATGAGAGGATTTATTGTTTAAAAATTATGTGTAGAAAATTTAATTCATAAATGCTTCCGGAAACCATTCAAAAGTATTGCCTCTCTTTTTGGTAAAACCTAATCCCGGCCAAGGCAAATGATAGGCAAAAGCTCTGGTTTCGGTTTCTGCCAATTGCTGAAGCAGCTTTTTACGCGATGCGATTGCAATATCAAGATCGGTATCTCCGAAATATCCCCAATCCGGATGCGGAAAAAGAATGACATCAGAATGAATTAAATCTGCAATATAAAGTAGCTTTTCATTCCCTGAAGAAATCGTCATAACCGTTAAGCCTGGTGTATGCCCAGGAGCCAATTGAAAGCTAAAATGCTCATATAAATTGGTGTTGAGATCATAGAACTTCAATTTGGGTTGAATGGTTTTCAATACCCCCTGAATCCCCGGAATAATCTGATTAAGAACATTGGGTACTGTTTTCAATATACTGTTATTGAAATCTTTAATCGTCGCTTGCATCCAAAAGTCGTGTTCCACCTTTGAAATGAAAATATTGGCGTTCGGAAATATCAGTTTATTCTCTTTATCTACTACCCCACCAATATGATCAGGATGCGCATGAGAAAGGAAAACATCTGTAATATCTTTGGGTGAAAAACCCGCTTTTTGAAGGCTTTTCAATAAAAACCCTGTTCTTTCATCAGCGAAAATTCCCATTCCTGTATCCAGTAAAATCAACTTATTTTTTGTTTTTACCAACAATACATTCATGGCCATATCTACATATTCATCAGATCGGAAGTTATCTTTAAGAATTGCTTTTAATTCTGAAACATTTCCTCTCGGTGCAAAAGATTCTAAATTTTTCTCATGAATAAATCCATCCGTTAAAATGAATAGATCAAGTTCTCCTAATTTTATTTTTTTACATCCTGAAAGATCATCTTCCAGCTTTAATGGTATTTCTGTCATCGTTGCCAACGCATTGGAAAACGGAAGTACACTCAATGTTCCTGCCAATAATCCGGTTTTTAAAAGATCTCTTCTGTTCATGGTTTATATGGTGTTTTTTTAATTATTCACCAATTTCATAGAACCTTCACTGTATCTTTCTCCAATATTTGGATATTTTTTCAGGATAGCATCAATCGTTTCAAGATCAGATTGAGAAAGCTCAATATTGGTAGCAGCAATATTTTCCTCTAAATATTTGATTCGTTTTGTTCCCGGAATCGGAATAATATCTTCACCTTGATTCAGAACCCAAGCCAATGCCAATTGAGTCCCTTTTACTCCTTTAGATTCAGCAAGATCATTGAATTCTTTGGCTAAATTTTTATTATTTTCTAAACTTTCACTTTGGTAACGAGGAAGCGATTTTCTGAAATCATCATCCCCGAAGTTTTGCACTTCATTAATATTAGCAAAAAGACCTCTTGCCAAAGGGGAGTAAGGAACCAACGTAATTCCAAGTTCTCTGATGGTAGATAAAATCTCTTTCTCCACATCTCTTGTCAAAATAGAATATTCTGACTGCAAAGCCGTAATCGGATGAATTTTATGAGCTTTTCTAATCGATTCCGGAGAAGCTTCCGATAAACCGAGATATTTTACTTTACCTGCTTTCACAAGATCTGCCATGGCTCCAACTGTTTCTTCAACAGGAATATTTGGGTCAACTCTGTGCGCATAATAAAGATCTATTTCGTCAATCTTTAATCTTTGAAGACTTAAATCAACCGCTTTTTTGATCCATTCCGGAGAACCATCGAAATACGTTCCGGGAGCTCCGCTGTGGCTTGCTTTTCCATCTTTAAACCTGAATCCGAACTTTGTAGCAATGAAGATCTTATTACGATTTGGAACCAATACTTTTGAGATCAGTTTTTCATTTTCACCGTTTGCGTACATATCCGCCGTATCCCAAAAATTAACTCCAAGATCCAACGCTTTATGTAAAGTGTTGATACTTTCCTGCTCGTCTGCGGGGCCATACGCAAAACTCATTCCCATACAACCCAATCCTATTGCAGATAACTGCTCTCCTGTGTTTCCTAATTTTCTGAATTTCATAATTGATTGTGATTTTAAATTATAAGAACAAAATTAGAACAAGAACTTTTACTATTTGATATAGAATTCAAACTAAGAATTATAAAAATCAAACAAGACTGTTTCTTAGGGTATTTGGAGTAAGTCCGGTTTGTTTTTTAAAATAATTGGTAAAATAAGCTGGTTCTTCAAAGCCTAATCCATACGCGATCTCAGAGATATTCCAATCTGTGTGCTGTAATAAAGCATTGGCTTCCTGAATGATTCTTGAAGCGATCTGTTGACTTGTTGTTTTACCCGTAATCTCTTTTACAGAACGATTCAATGAATTAACATGAATGGAAAGACTTTCCGCATAATCGGTAGGCGCTTTCAACTTGAGATACGCTTCTGGACTGTCAATTGGAAACTGTCTCTCAAGCAATTCTATAAATAAAGAAGCAACTCTTTGAGACGCATTTTGATAATGTTCAAAATTTTCAGCAGGATTTATTTTCATGGTTTCATGAACCAAAAGATGAAGATAAGCACGCAGCATATCGTATTTATGGATATAATCAGACTGGATTTCAACCATCATTTTCTGAAATATATCAGAAACCGACTTCTGTTGTTCTTCATCAACAAAGAAAATGGGCGTTCCACCAATTTTAAAAAGCTGAGAATCCTGAAGGTTACCCAAACGGTTGCCATTTTGTAAAAACTGATCCGAGAAAAGACAGAACCAACCTGTTTGATCCTCATCATCAGCTTCCCAAGAGTAAGGAACTACAGGATTTGAAAACAATAATGCAGGTCTGTCCACATGAATCCACTTATCTGCATAATGAAGTTTTCCTTTTCCGATGATTAGTGAGATTTTATAATAATCGCGCCTGCTGTAAGGTGTTATCAATGAACAATCGTCTCGGCTAAAGACATTAAAATGTCCTATTCCCGGAGTTGTAATATCCTTAAATGTGATATTATTTACATTACGTTCGTAAAACTCGCTTATCGTTTCTGGTGTTTCCATGAATCAAAGTTATAAAATTCAAACAAAATAGAGTTACAATTAATTCAATAAAAAATGACCGATCTTGCGACCAGTCAAATTTAAAAAAATTGAATATATAGTTGATAATAGGTTAATGCTTGTGACCTCTTCCGTTGTCAGGTCTATCGTCTTGTCTATAATCTTGAGATTTTTTATCCATATGTTTATATCTCTTGTCGTTATTTTTATTACGATTATATACAGCGGTAGGATTTTGACCTTTGTAATATTTAGTTTTGAATTTTTGATATTTATCTCTTCCCAGAATCCTTTCTATTTCAGCATATCTATCATCTTTCCATCTGTTTGGATTGTTCACATAGGCCTTATTCCAAGAATTGTAATCGTGGTATCTATCATTAAGTGAATATAACTGATTTGCCTGTGTTTTAGACAATACCAAATCTGCAACTACACTCTGCCAATTGATATCAGTTACACTTTTTCTATAATCATTATAATAATCTGACTGAGCATAACTTAAAGTAAATGTTCCTACAAAAAATGCTGCTAATAATATCTTTTTCATTTCGTTTTATTTTAGTTATAATACTATTCTCAATTAAAATGCCAAATCAATACAACATCTTCCCAATCTTTGTTAAACATTTCCCAAATCGCGGATGGATGCTGGTTTTTAATATTTTAATTTAAACACTAATATCACTAATAAATTTTTCACAAATTACACGAATGCTTGCGCTTTTTGTATTTTAGTTTCATTTTAAATTTGTAATTTTAAAGTAGATTATTTTGAAATACTATTCAAATCAATCATTTATTCACCCCAAATCTTAATCATTATGGAAAATATAAAATTTGAAATATCTCCTTATCAAGATGAGCTGCAACTTTTAATTGATGATAAAAAAGCAGGCTATATGTCCATAAAAATTGACGGAAGACTCTTAATTGTTTATTATACTAAGCTTAATGAAGAGCACGAAGGTCATGGATATGCCAAATTACTGTTGGATAACTTGGTACATTACGCTGAAGAAAAGGATCTGTTGGTAGACCCTGAATGTGATTTTGTAAGACAGCAGTTTGAAAATCATCCTGCCAGATATAAAGATATTTGGCACGCCTAAATTAATCTTCCCACCACACTTTAAATTGATTGTCGGCTTTATTTAAGTCAACGGTCTCACCAATTATTGGGGTAAGAATATGTAAGTTTTTGTCTTTTCCGAGGCTTGTAATTTTTTGCAAAGGCTCATTCCATGCATGAAGCGCCAATGCAAATTTTGAAGAGTGAACCGGAATTACATTCTTGGCTTTTAGGTCTAAACATGCCTGTACTACATCTTCCGGTAATCCGTGAATATATTTCCAAGCTTCGTTGTACTGCCCGTTTTCAATAATAACGTAATCAAATGGCCCATATTTCTCACCAATCATTTTAAAGTGGATATCATAACCGCTATCGCCACCTAAAAATATTTTCTTCGTCGGAGTTTCCAATACATAGGAAGTCCAAAGTGTTCCGTTTCTTTTCACATTTCTTCCTGAGAAATGTCTTGCAGGCGTAAAAGTTATTTTCAGATTATTTTTCAAATCAAAAGAAGCTCCCCATTCATCTTCAATAACATCCGGTAATCCGTGAATATATTTCCAAGCTTCGTTGTACTGCCCGTTTTCAATAATAACGTAATCAAATGGCCCATATTTCTCACCAATCATTTTAAAGTGGATATCATAACCGCTATCGCCACCTAAAAATATTTTCTTCGTCGGAGTTTCCAATACATAGGAAGTCCAAAGTGTTCCGTTTCTTTTCACATTTCTTCCTGAGAAATGTCTTGCAGGCGTAAAAGTTATTTTCAGATTATTTTTCAAATCAAAAGAAGCTCCCCATTCATCTTCAATAATCTGATCTTCTTTATATCCCCATCTTTCAAGATGCGCACCTACCCCTAACGGTAGAATCACCTTTCCTACTCTATCTTTTATAGATTTTACTGTCGGATAATCCAGATGATCAAAATGGTCATGGGTAATGACCAAATAATCAATAGTCGGAATATCTTCAGGCTTAAAAATATCTGATCCCGCGAAAGCTTTATTGAAAAATTTGAAAGGTGAACCATATTTACTGAGCACAGGATCGATCAAAAAAGAGACCCCATCAACCTGAATATAATAAGACGAATGCCCCAACCAAATGTAAACATCTTCATCTTTTGGAATATTTTTAAGATCTGTATGAACAGAAGGAACTGGCTTTAACGGCTTTAATAAAGGATCTTTTTTAGCAAAAAAGAAATCATACAATACGGTTGTCATTCCATAACCTTCTGTAATAGACGGCGTATAACTGATATTTTGAAATTGGTTATTCTTGTATAGTTTAGATTGCTTCATGCGCTCCAGTCTCTTTCCTTTAGGCGCTTCCCCAAAAACTTCCTGTCCGGTTACTATAAAATAAGCTGCTACCAACAGCAGAACTATCGTAATAATTGTATAGATCATTTTTCTAAAAAATAGGTTTCAAATGTATGACTTTAATCTTATATGACGAATCAAAAGCATTTATCCTTTATTTTTAACTAAAATTATAATCTCTTCTGAATAATTTATTAGTCATTTGGCGAATGAATGATCGGAAACTATTTAATTTAGCCGATTGAAAAAACTCAGACACTTTGAAAAATTATTCGCTATTGTTATCTACTATCGTCTTGGCTTCCTGCTCTTCTTTAAGAAAAAACCAGCAGAAGGCAGATTATATTCCGCCTGAGAAGCTTAAACAAGATGTAGATTTTGCTTATTACAAGCTTAAAAAGATGCATCCGAGACTCTATCAATATATTTCAAAACAAGATCTGGATTATAAAATAGACAGTTTAAAACAAACGATTAATCAATCCCTTACCCCTACTCAATTTTATTTTAAGCTACAGCCCGTTATTACAAGCATAAGACAAGGACATCTTTCTCTTCAGTCTCCGAATCTTCTTTCAAAAGAAGATTTATCAAGAATAAAAAAACGTTTGTTTATGCGTTTTAGATACCGTATTCAGGATAATCATTTATACATTGTACAGAATAGAGATTCTTTATATCATATTAAACCGGGAACAGAAGTCATCAGCATCAATGATGTTCCGGTATCTCTTTATATTGAAAAATATAAAAAATTAATAAGCAGTGATGGTTTCAATACTACTTTTCAACCTTATTATCTTAAAGATATGTTTTTTCATTTTTATACGTTGGAAAACGGACTGCTAGATAGCGCAAAAATTGAAACATTGTATGACCATAAAAAGCAGACTTACATTGTAGAACGAGAAAAAGAACAGGTTGTATGTGTGGAAAAACCAGATAACAGTCATTCATCAGATAACAATTCGTACAACAGAAATTTCAAATTTTTAGGTGAGAATAATTCAGTTGCTTATTTGAAGATCAAAAAATTTTCACATTCTACTTCTGACCCTTTTTATAAAAAAACTTTTGCTGAAATTAAAGATGCTAAAACCTCATACCTCATCATAGATATCCGTAATAATTACGGAGGTTCTCTGGAAGAGATCAATGATCTGTATTCTTATTTGGCGACCCAACCTTTTATACTCATAAAACCTTCAGAGCTGAATTCGAGTATGACTCCGCTACAAACCAATTATTTTAAGCGAACCAGTGCTTTGGAATATGCTATAAAAGGAATGACCTATCCCACCTATATTTTCCTTAAGGCCCTAAACACTTACAAAGGAAAAGACGGTAAATCATACTATAAAATAAAAGCAGACCACGTAACCAAGCCCAATAAAAATGCTTTTCATGGGAAAATATTTGTTTTGGTGAACGGAGGAAGTTTTTCTTCCTCATCCATTTTAAGTTCTAAACTAAAATATGACAGACGAGCCACTTTAGTAGGTGAAGAAACAGGAGGCGCCAATGACGGAAGTGTTGCAGGATTTTACTCTTATCAGGTACTTCCCAATTCAAGACTTAATTTACCGATAGGCTTACTTCTCGTAAACCCAAACATTGCCCTTTCTTATTCACAAAAAGGAGTGATTCCTAATATCATCATTCCCGAAACGCTGCAGGATATTATCGATAAAAAAGATCCGCAACTGGATTGGGTGAAAAATGAAATTGCAAAAGAACAGGAGCATGTATCTAAATAATCTTTTTTGAATTTTCAATTTAATATTTGCATCTAAATTTTCCTTAGTTTTATGGAATGAAAAGTAATTTTTTCTCTGTTGAAAAAAAGAATTCCGACGATTTTAAAAATAGTTTTGGAGACTCAATGTATCATATTTTTCTATTCAATGGTAATGGAAAGATCATCATAGATTTTGCAGAATATACCTTTCATGGACGTACCGTATTTTTCTCATCGCCTTATCAGAATATTCAGATTTTAAGTTCGAGTGCCCTTGATGTTGAAGTGCTTAATTTTCATGGAGATTTTTATTGTATTGAATTTCATAAAAAAGAAGTAGCCTGCAACGGATTGCTTTTTAACAACGTCTATCTTTTCCCTCATTTTGAATTAAGTGAAGAGGTTTATCGTGAGATTTCAGATTATTTTGCGAAAATTCAACAGGTTGATCATCATGAAGATTTTTCAAGTTCTGTTTTACAATCTTACCTACAGCTTATTTTGGCTATTTCCAGCAAGGAAAAAAATAAATTATTACCCGATAAAGAATTGGTTAAAGATGATTTTAATGAACTGAAATCTTTTCAAAACTTAGTGGAAGAACATTTCATCGTGGAAAAAAACGTATCCTTTTATGCAGAGGTACTGAATATTTCGCCCAATACATTGAGTAAGAAAATAAAATCACGTTTCAATAAAACACCCTCACAAATCATTCAGGAAAGAGTGATTCTGGAGGCAAAAAAACAAATTCATCTTACCCGAAAATCCATTAAGGAAATTGCAGTTGAGCTCAACTTTAATGATGAATTTCATTTCAGTAAATATTTTAAAAAGTACACGGGCATTTCTCCTACTCATTTTCGCAAAGAAACAGGCATCTCCATTGTAGCAGATTTGTACAAGGAATAGCCCCAATCATCCATTCCATTAACTTTCTATTCATCCTAACTTTGTAAAAAAAATAAGTTATGATCGAATTCTTAGCGCACTCACAGAAAAGTTTTATTCACTTTTTAAGAATAGGTATCTTTATTGTCATGGCATGGATTGGAGGGTTAAAAGCCTTTCATTATGAAGCCGAAGGTATTGTTCCTTTTGTTGCCAACTCTCCTTTTATGAGCTTCTTGCTGAATAAAAGTGAGTCTGATACAGATAATTATAAACTCCACAAAAACAAAGAAGGCGAAATTGTTCCTCAAAATATAAAATGGCATGAGGCCAACGGAACCTATGGGTTTTCTTACGGTTTAGGAACCGCTATTTTACTTATCGGAATCACTGTCTTATTAGGAATATTTTATCCAAAAATAGGATTATGGGGAGGAATTTTAACGGCCGGAATGTCGTTTGTCACTTTATCTTTTCTTATTACCACTCCTGAAGTTTGGGTTCCCAATTTAGGCGGACCAGAGCACGGATTCCCTTATCTATCAGGAGCAGGCCGATTGGTTATAAAAGATATTATTATGCTTGGAGCCGGGCTCGTTATAGCCTCAGATTCTGCAAAAAGTATTTTACAACGTCATGAAAATTAAAATAAGAGTTTCGGCGGGCTTTCAGCCCGCCGAAACTCTTATTTTAATTCTTTTAAAAGATTCTCTATTTGCTTAATGTATCTCCCATAATACATTTGAAATCCTAATCTTATCCCGATCACCCCTGCTATAACAGTAACTGCTATTGTATTTATAAATTGTCGGATAATTTCGGCATCCGTTTTTATGACATCCTTTTCGGAAAAGCTAATCAGTAAAATCAGTTCACATAAAATAAATGGGATATAGGAAATATAAAACGAAACATAAGTTTCTTTAAAAACCTTTAGCTGATAATCCAACTCCAGCAAACTGTTATACGTATCAAAACTTTCAAACTTTATCTTTCTGTACAACTTCATAAATTTCATCACATAAAAGATGGTTACCAATAACGCAGAAATCACTAATGTTAATGAATACACCATCACAACTTTGCTTTCAACATAGAATGCAAGCCCAATAAAGATTCCAATAAAAGAAATAACAAACGACCAGAAATGTCTTACCATATTCTGCTGCATCTTTTTCAAGGGATGGTTCATCTTATTCTTTTGTTCCAGCGTAATGGTAGGCGTTTCTTCAAAATGATCATCTTCATTCCATGCATTTTTTAATTCATCTATATTCATTGCTATTTGTTTAGAGGTTTGTATTATTAGAGAGTAAAAATTCTTTTAGCTTATTTTTAGCGCGATTCATTTTCACCCTTACATTTCCTTCGGAGATACCCATTTGCTCAGCAATTTCTTTTCCTGAAAAATCTTCGAGATAATAAAAAATAAAAGCTTTATCAATGGGGTTGAGTTGATGAATTGCTTTGTACATTTTATCTAGCTTATCTTCCTTTTCATGATCATATTCATCTTGTACGATCTTGTAATTAGAAAAATCTTCATTAGCGATAAAACTTCTTTTCTTTTCAGACTTTAAAAAGACAATGGCGGTATTTAATGCAATTCTGTACAACCAGGTTGAAAATTCACTTTGTCCTCTAAAGCCCGGATAGGCTTTCCAGACCTGATAGGTGATTTCCTGAAAAAGATCGTCGCGATCATCTTTTTCATCCATATACATTTTAGAAATCTTGAAAATGATTCCCTTATGTTTTCCGATTTTAGCTAAAAATTCCTGTTCTACTGAGGTCATTGCTTTTTACTCTATCGAGTTAGTTGTATTTTAAAACTAATGTTACAATATTTCTCTAAAAAATTATACAGTCTGATTTTTTTTCACATTCAATTTTCATATGCAACCTCAGCAAAAAAACACACAAAAGCACATATCAATCACATAACTAACACATTAAAAATTAATATTATTCAATATAAAGTGATTTTATTTATTATTTATATTTAATTTTGATTAAAACTTGACACCATGAAAACACAAAAAATTCTTGGAATTACAAAATCCATTGCCCTCGTTGCCCATGATCAAAAAAAGAATGAATTAATAAAATGGACTCATCTTCATAAAGATAAACTTGCCATCCATCGGCTTATTGCAACTGAAACAACAGGAAAATTAATTGAATCACAAGTTCATATTAAAACAAAAAAAGTAATGAGCGGACCACTTGGCGGAGATCAGCAATTAGGTGCTATGATCTCTCAAGGAAAAATAGATATTATTATCTTCTTTTGGGATCCCATGGAAACACAGCCGCATGACAGTGACGTAAAAGCACTTCTTAGACTTGGTGTTGTATGGAATATTCCCATGGCTTGCGATACTGCAACAGCAGATTTTCTCATCACTTCCCCTTTCATGACAGAAGAATATACTGCTGAACATATTTGTTACAAAAACTATCGTGATCGTAATTTGATCAAGTAATATTTACACAACTCATCCTGACTTTTATGAGTTGTGTAAAAGCCTTTTATTGATGATGCAAGGTTTCATTTGTTTGAGTTTTATTTTTTAACGCAAAGATTTCATTACATACTTTTTGATTTTCTAGGAGGCAAATAAAATTTGCTTTGCAAAGCTTGAAAATACAACTTCATTAAATCAACTTGGTTGATTCTTCTTTGCTTACTTAAATAAATAATTCTGTAACATAAAACTTTGAATAATCTTTATATCAAAAGTTAAAACGGATTAAAAACAAAATCCTCTGAAAATCAAGAAGACTTACAGAGGATTTGTTCTATTTTATTGAATATAAAATTTTATTAGAAAATATAATCCGTACTTAAAAAGTTAGAATCATGGTCTCTTACAATCGTATTCAGTAACTTTTTGTTGGAGTCCGTAAGTTTTGCTGCCACTAAAGAGCGAATAGAGAACGAGCGCAAAGCATCAAATACAGAAAGCGTTCCTTCTGCACTGTCTTTTCTTCCTGTAAAAGGAAAAACATCGGGGCCACGCTGCGCCTGACAGTTGATGTTCACACGACTTACTAAGTTTACAAATGCATCAATCAGTTTTGAAACTTCCTGTGCATCTTCACTGAAAATACTTACCTGCATTCCGTGAGAAGCATTTACCTGATACTCGATCGGTTCATCAATATCTTCAAACGGAACCACCGGAATTACCGGACCAAACTGCTCTTCATGATACAACTTCATCTCACTATTTACAGGATAAACAACCGCAGGAAATACAAATGAAGCTTCATTATAGCCTCCATTTTCATTCAATACTTTTGCGCCTTTTGCAACTGCATCATCAATACATTCTTTCAGATATGGTGGTTTATTTACTTCAGGAAGTGGTGTTATTTTTACATCTTTTTCCCAAGGAAGTCCGGCTTTTAACGCAGAAACTGCTGCTGTTAATTTTTGCGTAAATTCTTCCGCAACATCTTTTTGAACGAATATCAATTTAAGCGCTGTACATCGTTGTCCGTTAAACGAAAGAGCCCCTAAAATGCATTCATTCACCGCCACGTCCAAATCAGCATTTTTAGTAACAATCGCTGCATTTTTAGCATCTAAACTTAAAATTGCTCGCAAACGATTTACTTTTGGATGTAATTTTTTCAATCCGTTGGCTACTTTACTGGAACCAATGAACGCCAATACATTCACTTTTCCGCTTTCCATGATTGGAGTGATGATATCTGATCCTTTTCCATACAACGTATTTACGGTTCCTTTCGGAAAGGCCTCTTTGAAAGCATTTAACAAAGGATAATGTGCCAAGACTCCGTGTTTAGGAAGTTTAAACAAGATGGTGTTTCCCATGATCAAAGCAGGAATCAGTGTTGTGAAAATTTCGTTTAAAGGATAATTGAATGGTCCCATACTCAACACCACTCCAAGCGGAGCACGACGAATCTGAGCAATTGTTCCTTCTGCCTGCTGGAACCTTGAAGATTCACGATCCAGATCTTTTAAAGCATCAATAGTTTGATTGATATAATCTACCGTTCTATCGAATTCTTTGGTGGAATCCGGTAACGTTTTTCCGATCTCCCACATTAATAATTTAATGATTAAATCACGTTGTTCGATCATTAAGTAAACAAACTTCTGCATGCATTTTATACGTCCCTCCACCGACATCGTCGGCCATTCTCCAAGACCGTTATCGTATGCTTTTACAGAAGCTTCCAAAACATCCATAGCCTCTTTTGGGCTGATATTCGGAATACTTCCTAAGAGTTTTCTTTCCAATCCGTTTTCTGTAGGAATGCAAATGGGAGAATAGATATTGGTAACCTCTCCGTTCCATTCTACCAGTTCACCATTTAAAAGATAGGTTCGTTGATGAATTTCGGGAACTTTATATTCTTCGGGAATTTCGTTTTCGCTTTTGAAAATTTCGTGAAATGCTGAGCTATTTACTGAATCCATAAATATTTTATTTGTTTAATAATTTGAGTGTCGACTTTTGTCAGAATAAAGGTAGCCGTAAAAATCGACTTTAAAAATAGCAGGTTAATAGATTCGCTCTATGTAATGGGTATTTGAATTAAAATTAATCTTTGGCGTTTGAAAAAAGAATAAATTTGCTTAGAAATTTCCAGTATTATTTTTAACGATCAAAGACATACAATCATTTGTAGTTAAAAAAATCAAACAGACTTAAAAAAATTAACATTATGTTTTCAAAATTAATTTTCAGCGCAGCAATATTTTTCTCAACATTGAGTTTTGCTCAAAATGCTAAAACAGCCAATACCGTTTTAATGGGAGGAAAGCCTGTACATACGTATGCTAAATTACCTGCCGTAAATAAAGCAGCCCCCAAGTTTACGCTTACCGATGTTACCATGAAAGATCAAACCCTTGATTCTTACAAAGGAAAATTTTTGATCCTTAATATTTTCCCGAGTGTAGATACCGGAGTTTGTTCGGCTTCTGTGCGTCATTTCAATGAAGATGCGGCTAATATTCCAAATACGGTTGTTCTTTGTATTTCTAAAGATTTGCCATTTGCTCAAAAGAGATTTTGTGGTGCTGAAGGCATCAAAAATGTTGTAATGCTTTCAGATTTCCGTTCTGATTTTGGAAAAACATATGGTGTAGAAATTACAGATTCTGTGATGAAAGGTCTTTTAAGCAGAGCTGTTGTGGTGATTGATCCTTCAGGAAAAATTGTTTATGAAGAGCAGGTGGCTGATATTTCACAAGAACCTAATTACGAAGCAGCGATTAAAGCAGCTAAAAATTAAGTAGCTTTTTAAAATAAATTGAAAACCCTCTAGCGATTAATATTGTTAGAGGGTTTTTGGTAATGTAGAATGGTTAAACTTTATCTTGTTGGTTGGTTTTCGCAAAGGCGCAAGTAGATTTATAAGGTGTATGCTTTTAGGCGCAAGGATTTTATCTACGATAAAATGGATTATGTTATAGATGAACTTACACTTTGTCAGAGCTAAACAAAGTTTGGTTGAGATTCTTTCAGAATGACAAAAGACATTAAATAATATTAGAACGAAAATCTGCGATTTTCTTGCGCCTTACAACAGCTTAAAGATTAGAAAACTTTGCGTCTTCGCGATTATCCAACAAAAAGAGACTCTGGTAATCAAAAATTACTGAAGGTTTTTTGGTGATATAAGAATGGTTAAACTTTATCTTGTTGGTTGGTTTTCGCAAAGGCGCAAGGAGATTTATAAGGTGTATGCTTTTAAGGCGCAAGGATTTTATCTACGATAAAATGGATTATGTTAGAGATGAACTTACATTTTGTCAGAGCTAAACAAAGTTTGGTTGAGATTCTTTCAGAATGACAAAAGAGATTAAATAATATTAGAACGAAAATCTGCGATTTTCTTGCGCCTTAAAGCTGCCTAAAGATTAAAAAACTTTGCGTCTTCGCGATTATCCAACAAAAATACATTCTTCTTTTAATCACCTCATCCAGATGAATCACCTCAACTCAAAAACTATATCCCGCTCCTACATTCAGGTAAACAGGTCTCATTTTAAAAGATATTGTTTTAAAGTCTGATTTAAATACATTATTTAATCCAACACTTAAATCACTAAAGACATTAAGATGTTTAGAGAACTTCCAATTAGCCCCTAATTGAATTCCATAAGAAAAATGGCGCAGGTCATTGGAGAAATCATAAGAAGCCGTTTTATCGCCTTCGAAAACAACTTTAGCGCCAGTAGGATCTCCCTCACGTAAGTAGCCATCAAAAACATATCCTGAGAAATTTTTATCGATGAGCAATGACCAGAAAGCACCTCCTGAAAAAGACCATCGGTTGTTCATCTTATACGCGACCAACGTCGGAATGGTGATATAAGAATTGGCTACATGGGTAGACACACCGCCTGTCCAGTTTCCAGCTACTTTCTCGCCTTCTCCACCAATAATTTCCATGCTGTAATTTTTAACTCTGGAATCGGCTTTCATTCCTTTATTTTCCAATCGGATACCTGTACTCCATCCCCAAGAACGTGGAGACTGATTCAGCCAATACACCACATTCCCCTCTATGCTCATATTCAGCATTGGATTAAAACTGTTCAGTTCACGAATTTCAGCAGGCAATGGAATCGGCGTAACGCCACCAATATTCACGCCTACTCTCAACTGATATACGAGGACCCCCGATTCCTTTGGAGCAGGCTCCAGATCTTGTGCACAAATCAATGAATTTCCTCCGAAAAGAAACATCGATAATGAGGTACAAAAAAGATATAGATTATTCTTCATTCTAATGGGTTAATTCAATTTCATCAATTAAAAGGGTACTTCCTACCGCACCTGCAAAGGTATCTCCATCAATACTTGAGGTAAAGACAAGCGAGAGACTATATTTTCCGTCTATTAATTTTTGTTGGTCTATTGTCTGATTATTGATGACATCAAAAGGAATATAAAAAGCCGTCCAATCCGAAGCTTCAATTCGCTGCGCATCTGTAACACGGGCAATAGAAAAAATATTGGGATGGGTGAACTTATTGGTTCCGTCAAGGAATTTCAAATTGGCATCTGTTTCAAAGAAAACAGCATAGATATCCCAAGTGTCTTTCTTGTTGGGTTGTACGACTCCGCCTTCTCTGTATACCGGTCCGGCGGTATATTTAAAAAAACCTTTTACCCCTTTCGGAACAAGATCTACAGGCACTCCCAGATGTAAACTTTTCAAAGGATTGGAAATGGAAGATCCCAAATCAAATTCTCCCATAAACAAGTTTCCTGCTGCCATAGGTTTTCCCATTATCGCTCCTAAGTTTCCGGTAGACTGAGTGGTTAATTTTACCCCTTGCCCTACTTTGCCATCTGCCAAACGAGCCGTTGGATACCCTTCCGGATTGGATGACGCTCCCGTTAAGCTGAAACCTGCATTGCCACTGGCCCAGTCCATGATATTCTGATTATTTTGATCTGTTTCAAAAAACACATCATATTTACCATTTTCAAGGCGTACATTTTCAAAACTGAACTTAGAACCAATGGTTGAAATAATATAAGAAACCTCATATTTCTTTTGGTATTGATGATCCTCCGAGGTTACCGTATAGATTTGAGGCTTCGTGAAATTAAGAACCGTTCCACTTTTTGGAAAGATCGTTGCACCTGGCGTTAAGGTAAAAGTTGGCGCTTGTTGAGTTAAATCTGTCGATGATTTTACTAATATCTGAATACGATCATTTTGTAAAATAGGATCTTTTCTCAGAATAAGCGGATCTACATCGCAGGATATAATATCAGCTTCAGCATTGGGAAGTTCCGGCCGAATGCACGACCAACAAAAACAGCTGACGATGAGCAATAGAATAAGGTTAAAGTTTTTCATAGATTAGGGAATAAAAACAAGACGAACTTTTGAAAAGCCCGTCTTGAAGGTATGAATATTTTTTTTAATCGGTTAAATCGGGTTTTATATTTTCTTCAGCATAAGGCATTAACTAGTATTTTTTTAACAATACATACGACAAAGTTACTGATGAAGGTAGCTTATTCAGAATCAATATAATTGATTCAATTCTTTGCTCACTCAAATTTGAAGAGTTAACCATAAATCTTTGCGTTAAAAAACTTTCAACTTGATCTTTAATATTTTCAGTAATCCATCATAAAAAAGCTAAGCTGAGTTGAATTAAGTTTACAATAGTGAGAAACCATTATTGCTATTACGTTCATTTCTTTATATTTGATAGAAAAATTCATAAAATGAAGGATGAAAATATAAATAAATTGAATTCTCTATTTTCAAATTTAAAATCAGAAGATCAAAAACTGAAAGAAAGTCTGGAAAAAAAGAAAAGTGAAGAGGATCTGTTTATTGAGAGTTTTAAAATAGTATGCAAAGATCTGATTGATCCTAAAATGTTGGAATTTAGGACAATGTTGAGAGAGAATGGATATGGTTGTAAAATTACATTTACCGAAGAAAATACCAACAAATTAGGCATTAATGGTTATCCTAATATAAAGCTTCAGATTTCCAGAAATCTTGATTCTAATTTCTATGCCAATAATAAGTTCCCCCATATCATGTTTGCTGCCGACAAAAACACCAGAAAAATTGTAATTCATCAGGATACCATTTTTCAAAATAGCACAGGAAATGCAGCTATGAAAGAACAATCATACACCGCCGATACATTAAACGAAGAAAACATAGAACAGGAAATTCTTGATTCTATTGAACAAATATTGGTGAATAAGTGAAAGCTTTTAGTGATTTATTAACTGATTTTTATTGGTTTAAATAAGGTACGAGTAAGATGCTCGCACCAGCATAGAGTATATCTAAATGATAAAAATTTCGAAATTCATTGTAGTATTGCCATCTTTTAAAATTACAACATTGAAATATTAAGCGACCACAATGGGATTTGAATATAAATTAAAAGCAAAGCTTACTGAAAGGCAAACTACTGAAATTCAATATTTGCTTGAAAACACTTCATTTTTTGAGATGAATTAAAAATCTATATGGCGGATAATCAAATTGAATATGAGGTAATTGATTATCAAGAATAAAAACAGCAAATATTACTAAGGTACGAGCAAGATGCTCGCACCAGCAGCTTAGTAAATTATTCGCTTGAAAAAGATATAATTTCTATTATTAATATGAAATTGAAAACCTGCCTCACAGCAGGTTTCATCATTTACAAATGAAAATACCTCGGATCCGGATATTCAAATTCAAAATCCAACTCTGTAATTAATTTTGCAGACGATATCGTTCTTCCTTGAGTAGTACGTTCCCCTGAATATGGTAAATCTTTCTGAGCATTGATGATCTCTTCTTTATTTGGATGAACAGGCGCCACGACATTATACACTTTAGAATGAGATTCATTGTTCAGCATTTTTTCAACAACCGAACAAATATCAGCATAATGAATATGATTCACCAACAGATCCAAATTAGAGATATTATAATTTTTCAACAATCGTTGATCTCCCATTAATCCAGCCAATCTTAAAATATTGACTTGAGGAAATTTGTTTTTTATCACACACTCGCTTGGAATATCGTCCACCGATTTGTCGTCTTCCGTAAATTCTTTTTCAGTTTGGGGATAGACTCCCGTAGAACTCATCAAATAAAGCTGACCTTTATAATCTCCAAGAAACGCCAACAAATTCTGACCTCGTTCCTGTAATGGAATTTCAGCACCTCTTACGCCTGCAAAAGGAACCGTAATAATCACAGCATCCAATTGAGGTGCTACCTCCCATTCTGTAATCGTTTCAAGATGTTCATCCGGAAAATCAACCACTGTGGTATGATATCCTTTTGACGATAAATCTTCTATTTTAGATGGGGACGTCGTGGTCGTGAAAATTTCATATTGATTCGATAATCTCTCCGCAATATGACCTCCCAGCCATCCGCATCCTATAATTCCTATTTTTTTCATTGTTTAACTCTTTTTTTTAACACTAATTACTCTAATATTTTTCACAAATAACACTAATTAAAGATTCGTGAAAACTTGTAAAATCATTTGTGATATTATCGTTTTATTTAAACACAAATGGCTCTAATATTTTTCACTAATAACACTAATTAAAGATTCGTGAAAATTTGTAAACTCATTTGTGATATTAGTGTTTTTATTTATTGTTTTTTTTGTATTCCCTATTTGAAACCATCACAGAATCGTTAAGCGTTCTCAAAAAGGCCAACAGATTTTCTTTTTCTTTTGCTGTAAAAACAATCGGATGTTGAAGTTCTTTCGCTAGGGTCGGGCTTTTTTCTATGCCTTTTTCATAATGTTCCAATACTTTATTCAGGGTTTGAAATCTACCGTCATGCATGTAAGGATAGGTATAAGAAAGGTTTCTGAGACTTGGAATTTTGAACATCAGTTTGTCTTCCGGCTCCATTGTTTTATTCCATTTTCCGTAATCTTTGAGATTAGGGTTGATGGGAAGTCCATTATTTGCAAAACCATAACTGGAAAACAAAGGCTCGGTATGACACGAACTGCATTTGTTTTTGAATACTTGATATCCATTCTCTTCTGTTTCCGTAAATCTAGCTTTTCCTTGCTTTACTTTATCATATTTAGCATTTGCTGAAACAATGGTTAGTTGAAACTGCGAAAGGGCTTTCATAACCCGTTCCGTGGTTGCCAAACTGTCTCCAAAACTTCTATAGAAAAGCGTTTTATATTCTTTTGACTTATTGAGTTTTCGAACAACCGCATTGATGTCCTCACCCATTTCTTTAGGATGATTGATCGGCGCCAACGCCTGAACATCAATATTTCCCACTGAGCCATCCCACATGAATTTCTTCTGCCACGCAAGGTTGAATATCGCAGGTGAATTTCGGTCTCCTATTCCATCTTCAATTCCTTTGCTTAAACCATTTCCTACATGGGAAAAAGCCTGATTTGAATTATGACAGGAAGAACACGAAATCGTATGATCTCTCGATAAAATTGGGTCGTAAAATAGTTTTCTGCCCAATTCTATTTTAGCACGTTTCAAAGGATTTGCTTTAAAGTCGTACATCGGTTTCGGAAAATAAGAAGGATAAACCAACGGAAGCTCCTGAAGGCTGTAAAATGCCATCAGTATAAACAATGAAAGAATTCCGAGAGGTTTTAGTTTTGCGTACACGATCATTTGAGATCTTCTGTTTTGGATTTATGTTGTCACAGATTTGTAATTTTCATCTGGGTCTTGGAAGTTTTGGAGAATACGATGGATATACAAAACATCATCTCCGTAACTATAAATAACTGTATTATGTTTTGTCAATATAAATTTATAAAAATGAGTGTCTTCATATTTCTGAAAAATCACTTTTTTAATAAGTAAAATATCTATCGCCTTTTGAAATTTGTGAAAAAAATCTATCAAAACATCTATATTCCATTCTTCAAGAAGATAAGATTCAATATTTAGAAGATCTTCTTGCGCTTTTTCAGAAACTTCATAACGCATCTTTTCTGTACTTTTCTATACGTTTTTTCATATTTTCCAAAACAATTTCTCCTGGAATTCCTTTTCCATTTCTAAAATCTTCCTCACTCTTTCTCAACGATTCCAGAATTTCTTCTTTGGTTTCATTTCTCCACTGTTTTACTTCAATAGTTTTTGAAATGATTAAAAGCTCTTCCGGGGTAAATCTTTTTTCTTTCAGTTTTTTGAAAAAAGTAGGCTTTTTAATTCCAGATTTCTCAATGATATACGACATTTTGAATGGGGAATTTTTTAAAATCTCATCGATGCTATTTTGAATTTCGATATATTTTTCTATTTCCGCTATCATTATCTTATGTTTTTTGGTATCGATTTATGATACAAATATAGGAAATATATGATTTATTTAAATTACATTTTAGATTTAAAATAGATTATTGTTTTCATAAAAAACAAAGAAACCTGCCTCACAGCAGGTTTTTATATATTCCGTCATTACGAGGAACGAAGCAATCTATTCAAAGTAGTTCTAGATTGCTTCGTCTTTCATCCTCGCAATGACGTCCTTAAAACAAATTCTCATCCACAAAATTCGGCAACGTCACTTTCAAATTCGGTTCCATTTCCATCGCTCTTTTGATTGCGAAAACGGCACCCTCATTTCTAGCCCAGCTTCTTCTTGAAATCCCGTTGTTAACATCCCAGAAAAGCATTGATTTTAATCTTCTGTCAGCATCATCGCTTCCATCTAGCAACATTCCGAAACCACCGTTGACTACTTCTCCCCAGCCAACTCCGCCTCCATTGTGAATGGAAACCCAAGTTGCACCACGGAAACTGTCACCGATCACATTTTGTATCGCCATATCTGCTGTAAACCTTGAACCGTCATAAATATTGGAAGTCTCTCTGTAAGGCGAATCTGTTCCCGAAACATCATGATGATCTCTTCCTAAAACGACAGGTCCGATTTCTCCATTTTTGATGGCTTTGTTGAAAGCTTCTGCAATTTTCATTCTTCCTTCTGCATCGGCGTATAAGATTCTCGCTTGAGAACCAACGACCAATTTATTTTCCTGTGCTCCTTTGATCCACTGAATATTATCTTTCATCTGCTGCTGAATTTCTTCAGGAGATGTTTTGATCATTTCTTCTAAAACCTGGCACGCAATTTCATCCGTTTTCTGTAAATCTTCCGGTTTTCCGCTTGAGCAAACCCAACGGAATGGTCCGAAACCATAATCAAAACACATCGGTCCCATAATATCCTGAACATAACTCGGATATTTAAATTCTTTTCCAATCGTCGGGTTATCTGACATTACATCCGCTCCGGCTCTTGAAGCTTCCAATAAAAAGGCATTTCCGTAATCGAAGAAATACGTTCCTTTTTCTGTATGTTTATTGATGGCTGCCGCATGTCTTCTTAAAGTTTCCTGAACTTTTTCTTTGAATAATTCAGGATCTTCCGCCATCATTTTGTTGGACTCTTCAAAACTTTGTCCTGCAGGATAATATCCTCCAGCCCAAGGGTTGTGAAGGGATGTTTGATCTGAACCAATATCAATTCTTAAATTTTCCTGATCAAATTTTTCCCAAACCTCAACGATGTTTCCAAGATAAGCTAGAGAAACGGTCTCTTTACTGTCTTGAGCTTTCTTGACTCTTGCTACCAATTCATCCAGATTTTCGTGAATTTCATTCACCCATTTTTGCTCATGACGAATTTTTGTGATCTTTGGATTTACCTCAGCACAAACCGTAACACAACCTGCAATATTTCCTGCTTTTGGCTGAGCTCCACTCATTCCTCCTAAACCAGACGTAATGAAAAGTCCACCTTTGGGTTCTTTATTGATTTTTCTGAAAGCATTTAGCACCGTAATCGTTGTTCCATGAACAATCCCTTGCGGACCAATGTACATATAACTTCCAGCGGTCATTTGCCCGTATTGCGTAACTCCAAGTGCATTGAATTTCTCCCAATCATCCGGCTTAGAATAATTTGGGATCATCATTCCATTGGTTACCACCACTCTCGGCGCATCTTTATGAGAAGGAAATAAACCCATCGGATGTCCTGAATACATGGTCAGCGTCTGCTCATTTGTCATTTCCGACAAATACTTCATGGTTAAAAGATATTGAGCCCAGTTGGAGAAAACAGCTCCATTTCCACCGTATGTAATTAATTCGTGAGGATGTTGAGCCACTGCATAATCCAGATTATTCTGAATCATCAACATAATCGATTTTGCCTGCTCAGATTTTCCTGGATATTCTGAAATTGGTCTTGCCTTCATTTCATAATCCGGACGGAAACGGTACATGTAAATTCTACCGTATTTTTCTAATTCTTCTTTAAATTCAGGCAATAATTCTGCATGAAACTGAGGTTCGAAATAACGCAACGCATTTTTTAAGGCTAGTTTTTTCTCTTCTTCCCCTAAAATTTCTTTACGCTTTGGCGCATGATTTATATTGGTATCGTATGGTTTTGGTTGAGGTAATTGATTAGGAATACCCTGCTGTATTTGTTCTTGGAAAGTCATATTGCTATATAAAGTTCTTAGTTTAATTTGAAAGTCTTAAAGATATTCAAATTAGAAAATACAATGCAACTAAACGATAAAAATTCCTCATCACGAAAATTCCTCTCCTATGAAGGGGTGGAAATTTTTTTTGAAAGGATAATGAATCAAATACCCCAAATGAAGCACAGTATCTTTTAAACTAAGAGGATCATGAAATTTTTAAGAATGAAATATCTTCTATAATTACTGGAAAAGTTTAAAAAAATTAGCGGAGAAGATACCAGATTAAAACACCAATTCCGGTATAAGCAGCAACAGTAATGATATCAGCTATGGGTTGTGAAAAGCGTTTTTCCGCAATTTTCTCACCATTGATCTGATTCTTATGGAATTTCAGAATTTTTTTAGGATTACTAATAGGATGTGCAACCAGACTATCGCTTTCCCATTTGTCAACTATTATTTTATAGCTCTTACCGTCAACATCAATTTTAAATTTCTTGTTAGGGGCAAGTTTCTCTTGAATATTAATCGGGATAGGCATTGGCTGAGACTTCAGGACTTGGGATTCAGCTGTTGAACTTCTCAGTTGTGTAGAAGTATCATTAGCAAGAGTTGGACTCTTTTTAGATTCTTTGTTATTGTCAGTGGGTGTATCCGCCTGTTTCTTAACTTGGTAAGTATAGCAACTGATAAGAGAAAATGACAGTATGATGAGATAAAGATTCTTTTGCATTGGCCAAATTTAAGAATTAAACGGAATATTTAGTATTTTCTTTTGAAAGATCCTGATTTTTTGTTTTTATCTTATTAATCATCCCGTCTTCTTACTTTGATCAAATCCACCTTTTCAGAGGAGAAAAATTCTACTTAAAGGTAAACGATGTGTTTCTGCTTCAAAAAAAAACCTCACTGCTATCAGTAAGGTTTATTATTCTAAGTAAGTACGTCATCGTTGGTTTCCTCGTGGTCGTCATTATTATCACTTGTACTCCAATAGTTATTTTCTTCATCTTCGGAGCCTATTTCTTCCATTTCATCGTCGTCTTCAACTCCGGGAATATCCAGTCCTTTATCAATCTTATCATCATCCAAATCTTCATTTAAAATAGGATTCCCATCGCCATCCAAAGGAATATGTTTCTCTTTGTTGAAAATATCTTCATTGGGATTATAATCCATCTCTTCCAACTTTCTGTTTTGGGCATTTGTATTATCTTCAGGTATCATAATTTGAGTATTTAATGTTGAATATTATGAAGTCAAAAATGGTTCCAAGTTCCGCATTTATAGAAATATTTAAATCTAAATTTAGTTTTCATTAAATTTTGTAAACCTCAGGATTAGCACAATTCGGCATTTTTTCCCCTTTTGAAAAAGCGATGATATTTTCTGCGGCTACTTTTGCCATTCCGTTTCTCGCTTCAATGGTTGCTGAACCAATATGCGGAAGTACACAAACACTTGAAAGCTCTAAAATTGGATCATCCTTAAAAATCGGTTCCGGATTGGTAACATCTAAACCGGCTCCCCAAATCTGTTTTGAAACCAATGCTTCATACAAGTCTTTTTGATTATGAAAACCACCTCGAGCTGTATTAATGAATATAGCATTGGGTTTCATTTTTTCAAAAACGGAAGCATTAAAAAGATCTTTTTGGTCGGGAACAAAATTAGCGTGAATACTCAATACATCAGATTGCTCAATTAATTCATCGAAAGAAACATAGGTTGCATTAAGTTCTTTTTCTGCTTCTTCATTATGATGGCGATTGTGATAAATAATATTCATATCAAACGCTTTTTTACATTTTTTGGCCATTTCAAAACCTATTCTTCCCAATCCGAAAATACCTAACGTTTTCCCGTACAATTCTTGTCCTAAAGCATGTAAAGGATCAAAATCTCCCCAATTTCCCTCTTTTACTTTTTGGAAATTAAAACTTGCCCTCCTTGCAACCGATTGCATTAATAAAAATGCAACATCTGAAGTGGCTTTGCTTAACACATCTGGTGTATTTCCGATGGGAATATTCTTTTGGGTAGCTGATGTAATATCCACATGATCAAATCCTACAGAATACAAAGCAATTGCTTTTACATTAGGGCATTGATCAAAAAAATCATGATCGAATATATTGTGTCCTACATTTAAGATAGCATCTGCATTTTCACAATACTTCAACCATTCTTCATGAGGGAAATTTTCATGTGATGGGAATGTAACTTCCAATCCTGCCTCTTCCAGCATTTTGATTCCTATTTCTGGAATTCTTTTGTTGATGAATACTTTCATTATTTATTTTGTAATTAATTATTAAAGCTTTTAAAATAGAAAGCCTCACTCCTACTACCATGAGGTATTAATGCATATATTCCCTAAGTTATTTCAATAGACATTTTTTAATTGAATGTGCAAATTGTAAGCATAAATTATATATCCTTATTGAATGATTTTTTGATTTTCAATTTTCATATCAACAAAATATGATTGACTTATTGAGAATAACCACTTGCATCTCAATCTAATTGTTTTGCATATTTTTTGAATGTTACTAAAATTATAGGATGATTTTAAATCTGTATGCATTCATAACCCTCAACATTGTAGAAATTCGACAATAAAAACGATACAATTTTCATTCCGAAACAATCCTAAACATTCATATTTATACTACAGGATTTAAGAGTTATCTTCAAAAAACAGCATATTTAAAACAAGTAAAAAAATCAACAAAAAGACAGTTGTTTAATATAATTATTACTAGATTTGTTTTGTTTTTAAATTAAAATCAAAATTTAAAACAAATTAATCAACATAACACAAATACGATGACTAAAAAAAATGCCTTTATAAAAGGTACAGGATCTTATGTACCTCCAAAAATTTTAAAAAACGATTTCTTTGAAGCTATTGGTTCTTCTGATGAATGGATCTATAAAAATTTGGGGATCAAAGAGCGCAGAATTGCAGAGGGTGAAGTAACCAGTGACTTGGCTTATAAAGCAGGATTAGAAGCTTTAAAAGAAGCCAATATAAAACCAGAAGAAATAGATTTGATAATCGTAGCAACGTCTACTCCAGATAGGCAGGCACCTTCCACAGCGTGCTTTGTTCAGGAAAAAATGGAAGCTTATCAGGCAGTAGCATTTGATATTTCAGCAGTCTGTTCGGGCGGATTATACGGAATTGCCATAGGTTGCCAGTTTATAGAAACAGGGATGTATCAAAATGTTTTAGTTATTGGTGCTGATACCTTTTCAACGATTACCGATTGGGAAAGAAAAGATTCGGTTTTTTTCGGAGATGGTGCCGGTGCCATATTACTTTCGGCTACCACGGAAGACAAAGGATTTTTTGATTTTAAACTTCACGCAGACGGTCGAGGTAAATATCATTTTAATATTCCTGCCGGAGGTTCTGAAATGCCTGCATCTGAAGAAACATTGAAACAGAAACTTCATTATTTTCAGATGAATGGCAAGGAAGTTTTTAATACGGCAACCAAAGTTCTCCCTGAAACTATTACTGAAATTCTTGAGGCTAATAAACTTTCCGCAGATGATGTAGATTGGGTAATTCCGCATCAGCCGAGTATCAGAATTCTTCAGGAAACAGCCAGAAAAGTGAACATCCCTTTTGAAAAGGTAATGACCAATATGGATAAATACGCCAATACCTCTGGAGGAACCATCCCGATTGTTCTCGACGAAACGTATAAAAGTGGAAAAATACAACCCGGAAACATCCTTCTATTTGCTGCCGTAGGTTCAGGATGGACATGGGGAACAGCGCTTTACAAGGCTTAGAAATTAATATTTAATATAGAAAAATTATGCTGAAAGATCAGACATTCCTCATTACAGGTATTGCGGATGAAAATTCCCTTGCCATGAAAACCGCTGAAAAGATCCTTGAAAATAACGGAAATGTAGTATGCGCCGGATTAGGAGTTACTCCTTTTCACAAAAATATTTCTGAAAAAGCTCAGGGGTTTCTTCATAAAAACTATACCGACTTTCAAACCGCTTGCCACAAAGTTTTAGGAGATCAGGTGTACACCGCTCCTCTAGATGTTACCCTGCCCGAAAGTTTGGATTTTCTGGCGAAAGATCTTCATCAAAAGGACATTAAACTTAATGGTTTTCTTCATGCTATCGCAATGGATAAGACCATCAGACAAAAAGCTGTAAAACCAATGCTGGAGGTTACCGTAGAAGAATTTAATGAAACCATGAATGTTTCAGCATTTTCTTTGATTTCCTTGTCGCAAGCTTTACTTTCTAATAATGTTCTTCAGAATGGAGCTTCTATTGTATCACTTAGTTATATTGCAGCCGAAAAAGTTTCGTCTTTTCCTTATATTAATATCAGTATTGCTAAAGCTGCGCTTGAACGTTTAACCTTAGAAATTGCTCATGAATTAGGCAGAAAACATGGGATTCGTGCCAATGCCATTCGTTTTTCACCTTATATGGGAAGTAAAGCCGGAAATGCTACATTGAATGCTGAAGATGTTGAGAAAGCAAATCAAAAAAGTCCGTTAGGAAATGCTTTGCCTGAAGATTTAGCCCACGAAATTGTGCATCTTTTCAGAAAAGAGACAAGAATAACCGGAGAAATCCGCCATGTTGACGGAGGTTTCCATATTATGGGATAATTTATTAAGTTATTAATGTTGGTTATCGCAAAGACGCTATTTTCTAATTCAATTATGCACAATAAGGCGCAAGGATTTTATCTTCGATAGAATTGAATACGTTAACATCACTGAAAATCTTTGATTTTCTAGCGCCTTAAAAAAAGTATTTTTTTATTAATCTTTGCGTCTTAGCGTTTTGCCAACAATTAGAGTTATTATTGATTAGTTTTACCTAGCATCGGAACAAATTTATAAGCTCCAAATTCTTCTTTTTCTATTTCGGTTAAAGAGATTTTGGTAAACCTATACAACACCTGCTCGTCTGTTGGACCTAATGGAATAACCATTTTACCTCCTACTTTTAACTGTTTCAATAATTCGGTAGGTAATACGGAAGCTCCACAAGTCACAATGATTTTATCAAAAGGGGCAAATGTCGGAAGCCCAACAAAACCATCTCCAAAACTCTGAAACTTTGGATACAGATGCATTTCTCTCAGCTTTTTCTTAGAAAAATCGAATAGATCTTTTTGTCTTTCAACTGTATATACCAAACCTTTCATTGCTATAAGCACCGCAGTCTGATAGCCACATCCGGTTCCAATCTCCAATACTTTTTCACCAGCCTTTAATTGTAATAATTCAGATTGCTCTGCAACGGTTGAAGGATGCGAAATAGTCTGATGTGCCAAAATAGGAAAGGCACGGTCTTCATAAGCAAAATCTTCAAAAATACTTTCTATAAAAAGGTGTCTCGGAACTTCATTCATTGCCGAAAGTACATTTTCATCTGAAACTCCAATTCTATATCGAAGATATTCAACCAAATTTTTTCTTTTTCCTTTATGTACAAACGAATCGTGCGTCATTAGATAGTAGTTATTAGGTTTTCGGGTAGTAGTCTGCACAAAAATAATAAAACAAATACTATTTATCAACCTAAAACCTATCATCTATTTCCTAATACCTAAAATCATTATATTTACAGAAATTTAATACAACTATGTTAAAAGCAGGTTTGGTAGGTGCCGGACATTTAGGAAAAATACATTTAAGACTTCTTAATCAGTCAGATAAGTATGAATTTGTAGGTTTCCATGATAAAGATGTAGAAAACGGTAAAAAATTAGAAGCCGAATTAGGATATAAATATTTTGAAAATTTTGATGATCTTTTGGATCAGATCGAGATGTTGGATATTGTAACTCCCACAATTTTTCATTACGATTATGCTTTAAAAGCAATTGATAAAGGACTTCATTTTTTCATCGAGAAACCTGTAACCCATACATTGGAACAAGCAGAAGAAATCCTTCAAAAATGTCGTGAAAATGGGATAAAAGCTCAGGTGGGTCATGTTGAAAGATATAATCCTGCTTTTATGGCTACTAAGGAATACATCAAAAATCCAATGTTCATAGAGATTCACCGATTGGCAGAATTCAACCCTCGAGGAACAGATGTTTCTGTGGTATTGGACTTAATGATTCATGATTTGGATATTTTATTAAGTGTTGTAAAATCTAAGGTTAAAAATATTCACGCAAGCGGTGTGTGTGTAGTAAGTAAAACTCCGGATATTTCTAACGCAAGAATAGAATTTGAAAACGGATGTGTTGCCAATCTTACGACTTCCAGAATTTCAATGAAAGCAATGAGAAAAAGCCGTTTCTTCCAGAAAGATGCTTACATCTCTGTTGATTTCTTAGAAAAGAAAGCAGAAGTTATCCGTATGAAAGATGCTCCTGAAAACCCTACTCCATTTGATATGATCATTGAAAATGCAGATGGAGAGAAAAATCAAATTTTATTTGAATATCCAAATATTCAACCTAATAATGCGATTTTAGATGAGTTGAATTCATTTGCTGATGCCATCACAGAAGATAAAAATGTAGAAGTTTCTTTGGAAGACGGAACTGAAGCGTTGAAAGTGGCTTTGGAGATTATGAGATTGATTTCTTAATTTTTTCAAACACTAATTTCACGAATATTTACACAAATATCACAACTTCAAACATCAATACAAACGGACTAATGTCCGTTTTTTTTATTCATAAATATTTGATTTACCCAAAACACTTAAAGCAATCATTTTGATTATATAACAAAGGCTAATAACCTTCATTAAGTTTTTGATTTCAATTAATATTTTGCTTTTTATTCAATAATTTTTAAATATATTTGTCTTTACTTAAAAGTAATTAATTCTAAAATCAATCTCCTAATATTTTAAAAGTCAAAACTATGAAAAGAGCCATTCTATTGTCCGCGGTTTTATTGTCTCAATTTGGGACATCACAGTTGTTAAAAACCAATGGTCAAAAAATCGTAAATGATAAAGGTGAAAATATTCAATTAAGAGGCCTGGGTCTAGGTGGATGGATGTTGCAGGAAGGATATATGTTGAAAACAGCAGATTTTGCAGGTCCGCAATATAAAATCAAAGAAAAAATTGCAGAATTGATTGGTGAAAACGGAATGAATGAATTCTATAAAGCCTATCTAAAAAATGGAATTACAAAACAGGATATAGATTTTCTAGCAAAGTCAGGTTTCAATTCCATAAGACTTCCGATGCATTATAACCTGTATACCTTACCTATCGAAAAAGAATCTGTAAAAGGTCAAAATACTTGGTTGGAAGAAGGTTTCAAAATGACAGACGATCTTTTGAAATGGTGTGCAGACAATAAAATATACCTTATTTTGGATATGCACGCACTTCCCGGTGGACAGGGAAATGATGCGAATATCTCTGATAATGATAAATCAAAACCTTCACTTTGGGAAAGCGAAGAAAATCAGAAAAAAACAATTGCCCTTTGGAAAAAACTGGCAGAAAGATATAAAGACGAACCATGGATTGGTGGTTATGACCTAATTAATGAACCTAACATCAATTTCACAGGAAAAAATCCGAACGGAACTGATGAGATGTCAAATGCTCCACTTTGGAAATTACAAAAAGACATTACAGAAGCCATTCGTCAGGTTGATAAAAAACACATCATTTTTCTTGAAGGAAACGGATGGGGAAATAATTATAACGGGTTGACCCCGATTTGGGATAATAATATGGCTTTCAGCTTCCACAAATATTGGAACAATAACGATGACGAAACATTGAAAAACGCATTAGAACTGAGAGAAAAGCATAACATGCCGATCTGGTTGGGAGAAACCGGAGAAAATTCTAATGTTTGGTTTACAGAATTGATCCAGCTTTTAGATAAGCATAACATTGGATATGCGTTCTGGCCAATGAAAAAGATCGACAATATAGCAGGAATCGCTAATGTAAAGATCACGCCAGAATATCAAAAACTGCTGGATTATTGGAAAAACGGAGGTGAGAAACCTTCTAAAGAATTCGCAACAAAAGCTTTGATGAAAATTGCTGACAACTATAAATTCAGTAACGTTGAAATTAAGAATGATGTAATTGATGCGATGTTCAGACAAACGAAAGATGATTCTACGAAACCATTTAAAAACCATACCGTTCCGGGAAGAGTATTCGCGTCAGAATATGATTTAGGAAGAATGGGTTCAGCTTATTTAGATAAAGACTTTGTTAATCTTTGGGTGAGTGATCCTACCAAAAGATCTGAATGGAATTCAGGAAATCAAATGCGAAATGACGGTGTTGACATTTATACATGTAACGACAAAATCACCAACCAATATTACGTAGGAAAAACAGAAGCTGGTGAATGGATGCAATACACCATCAACGCAAAAGCCGATAAAAGCTACAGTTTCGACATCAGATATTCAAGTAAAACGAATGGGAAAATTAGACTTGAGGATGCTTCAGGAAAACAATTAGCCACATTCACTCTGAACCCTACTGGAGGAAATGAAATCTGGAAAACTGTTTCTGCTAAAGGAATCACTTTAAAAAAAGGAGAAAATAAAATCAGACTCTATTTCGAAAATGATGGAGTCAACCTTAATTATTTTGAAGTAAAATAATAATTGTCTTAAATTGCAAATCCCTTTTATAACCTAAAAGGGATTTTTTAATACAAAATATTATGAAAAAAATAGGACTCCTTTTTCTTTTAATCTCAGCATTCGCATTTGCACAAAATACAGTGCTGGACAAGAAGATCAATTCAATTATTAAAGATAAAAAAGCAACGGTTGCCGTTTCTATTTTAGGCTTTGAAAATGCATTTAATTACAATAAAAACGGAGAGAAAAAACTCCCGATGCAAAGTGTTTTTAAATTCCATATTGCAGCTGCAGTATTGGATTTCGTGGATAAGGGAAAGTTATCTTTAGATCAGAAAATTACACTCAACAAATCTAATTTATTAGAAAATACGTGGTCTCCTCTTCGCGATAAATATAAAGATACCAACACAGAAGTTCCGTTAAGTGAGATCATTGATCAAACTGTTGCGATGAGTGATAATAACGGCTGCGATATCCTTTTACAACTCATTGGAGGCACGCAAACCGTTCAAAAATTCATGGATTCTAAAGGCGTAACAGGTTTTCAGATAAAATTCAATGAAGAAGAGATGCACAAAGATTGGAAAGTACAATATGAAAATTACAGCACAACCAATTCTGCAGTTCAGGTATTGAAAAAATTCTATGATGGAAAATTACTTTCTAAAAAATCTACAGATTATCTTATGAAAGTAATGCTAGGAACCCAAACAGGATTAAATAAAATGGTAGAGCAACTTCCAAAAAATACCCCTGTAGCTCGCAAAACGGGAGCTTCCGGAAAGAATAAAGACGGACTTACTGGTGCCGAAAACGAAATAGGAATTTTAACTTTGCCCAACGGAAAACATTATGCAATTGCCTTATTTGTAAGTAATTCTACAGAAACAGATGCCGTAAATTGCAAAGTAATTTCTGATATTTCAAAAACAGTTTGGGACCATTTTAATAAGTAAATTTTAAAGCTTATTTTTAAAGAGTTTTAAGGGCTAAAAATAACAAGCAATAAAACAAATTGATATGAAAAAAATAGTATTAATAGCAACAGTATTCGGTTTTACATTCTTTTCGGCGCAGAAAAGTGAAAACTATTTGCAGTTAAGATATGGAAGTATTTGTTGCGGGACTCCATCAACAGATCCTGTAATGAATTATATAAACAAGTTTCAGAAAAAAAATAAAATTAAAAATCTGGAAATCTACAAACAAGGCGGAATGGGAAGAGAAGGTGAATTTAATTTGTATATAGGAACCGATAATCTTTCAAAAAAACAGACTACCATGTTTGTAACAGGTTTACAATCTGCCATTGAAACACAAAATAACACAAGAAAGAAAAATCACGACGGAACAGTAGCTTTTGAAGCAACAGAAATTGTGAAAAAAGCAGACTTATCTAACGCAAGAAATTTAACTATCTATAAAAAATAATTTAAGGAAAATGATCAAAAACATTGTAGTTATCGGAGCTGGAACCATGGGAAATGGTATTGCACATACTTTCGCTCAAAGCGGTTTTAATGTAAATTTAGTAGATGTATCTCAAGATGCTTTGGATAAAGGTTTAAAAACTATTACCACCAATCTTGACAGAATTATTGCAAAAGGAAATCTTACTGAAGAGCAAAAAGCAGAAACTTTAGGGAACATAACTACTTTCACAGAACTTAAAAATGCTGCTGCAAACGCAGATTTAATTGTAGAGGCTGCAACAGAAAACCAAGATTTGAAATTGAAAATCTTTGGTCAGATGGATGAATTTGCTCCTGAAAACTGTATTTTGGCAACCAATACCTCTTCAATTTCTATTACTAAAATCGCTGCCTCTACAAAAAGAGCAGATAAAGTAATCGGAATGCACTTTATGAACCCGGTTCCCATTATGAAATTGGTGGAAATCATCAAAGGCTACTCTACTTCAAAAGAGACTTTCGATATTATTTATGAAATGAGCAAAACATTAGGAAAAGTTCCTGTAGAAGTGAACGACTATCCGGGTTTTGTAGCCAACAGAATTTTAATGCCTATGATCAACGAATCTATCGAAACACTTTACAATGGTGTTGCCGGAGTTGAGGAAATTGATACGGTAATGAAATTAGGAATGGCTCATCCAATGGGACCTCTTCAATTAGCAGACTTCATTGGTCTTGATGTTTGTTTAGCAATCTTAAATGTAATGTATGATGGCTTTAAAAACCCTAAATATGCTCCCAATCCACTATTGGTAAATATGGTAATGGCAGGGAAATTAGGCGTAAAATCTGGTGAAGGTTTCTACGACTATTCGGAAAGCAAAAAGGCAGAAAAAGTAGCTAAAATGTTTGCAAAATAAGAGAAATGAATTCTCAATTGTTAATCGTAAATTTTTAAAGTTTACATGAGAAAAGAACGATTGACTTGCATCAACATACAAATCTATTGTCCGGTACTTAATACAGTGCCGGACATTTTTTTATTTGATTTCTGATAAAAAAATGAGATGATATATGACAGATTTCAAGTCTTTATTGAAGATAAAAATCAACGTAAAGTTTTGCAAAAAATTAAAATCGACAAGAACAAATATCAATAATTTTATTATCTTTGGTCAAAGTTAAAACATTAAAAAAATGAAGTTACCAAAGTTTTTATTAGCAGATAATTCGGAATTTCCAGAAGATTTATTCGTAGTTCATACAGAATATCCAAGATTTATCTTAAACGTTGAGGAAGAAGAAGTTGAGTGGTTAGATGATTTAGAAGGTGATGATGAAGAAACTATGGCAGATGAGGCTACTAAAGTGGTAGAAGCAGCATTCAAATGGTGTGATGAAGAGTTGGCTAAATACGACGAAGAAGAGGAAGACTAAGAAACTCTTAAGCATAAAAAAAGGAACTCAAATTGAGTTCCTTTTTTATTATTCAGCTTTATTAAATTTCAATAATAAAAGATTGTCTTTATATAATTCTAATGTATTTCCGGAAATAACATATTTATTAGCTTTCCCTACCATATCCATAAAATTCTGCTCTACGCTCATATTGTCACAAGCCATTCTTGTAGAACCCATTTGTCCGGCAGAAAAACTACCTGTAGTAACATCTACTTTTGCTGTTCCAAAGTAATTATTACATCCAGCATTTCCATTGATCTTCTCCCCTTCAATATTCAGCGTAGGAACTTTTCCTTTTACATTATCTGCCAGCGTCCATTTTGTGTTTGACAATGACGGTTGAGATTTTCCTACTTTAGAAGCAGAAGGACTCGACATTGTTCCACACGATGCCAATACCGCTGCTGTACATATACTTAAAAAAATATTTTTCATTTTTCTCTTTTTAGATTTAACCAAATTTACGGAAATTATATTATTCAAACGGGTTTCAGAGGATTTTATTATTTTCTTACATCCTTCTTATTGAATTTTATTTTGAACCTTTTGATAGGAATTAATTGAAAATTAACATGATACTTTTTATAAGAATTGTTAGAATTATTATTAAAAATACTTCGACTCTTCTGAGCATAACATCGTTAAAATTCAATGTCAAAAACAAAAGAAAGTCATACTTATCGGAGTTGTAGTACCTTCTATTAAACAAAAAAAACGGACTAAAAAAAGTCCGTTTTGATACTATATATTGTAATGTTGTAATCTTTATATTAAGATCTTAATTCTGCATCAAATTCCTTTTGGAAAGATTTGATTAGAGAATCCATAACCTGGGAGATTTCTTTTTCTTCCAATGTTTTTTCTTCATTCAACAACTCGAAACTCATTGCATAAGATTTCTTACCTTCAGGAAGGTTTTTCCCTTCATACACATCAAATAAATTGATATTTTTGATGAATGGAGATTTATTCTTCTTAGCCGTCTCATACAATTCCTGATACGTGATGTTCTTATCAATCAATAAAGCTAAATCTCTTCTGATTTTATTGAATTTTGGAATATCTTTAAACTTCAATTCATTTTTAGAACGTAATTCCTGAGCAAATTCCAATTCAATTTCAGCATAGAAACAATCTTGATCAATATCAAAATCTTTCAACATCTGAGGAGCTACTTTTCCTATTCTTACGAGAACTTTTCCTTCCACTTCATACGCTAAAGCATCAGAGAATCTTCCATCAGATAAAGCAACTTCTTTATAATCAATAGCCAATCTTTCTAGTAAAACTTTAACATACGCCTTCAAGTTATAGAAGTCTGTTGCAGATTTTGGCTGTAACCAGTTTTCAGCAACATTTCTTCCAGAAATCAAAATTGCCATTTGTTTTCTTTCTTCGTATTGCGCTCTTTTGTGATAAATCTTACCAAATTCGAAGAACTTAATATCTTGATTCTTTCTGTTGATATTGTAAATAGCATTTTCTAGAAGCCCCTCTAATAAAGACTTTCTCATAAATGCTAAATCATTACTTAGCGGATTCAATAACCTTACTGCATCTGTTTCGTCTTTTACAGAAGTTAATGAATTATTCATCACTTCATTGAAACCAAGGCTCTGTAAGCTTCTTGCCCAGTTGTTTTCCAATTCGTCCTGATCTTTCGCACTAAGCTTTACAGGGGTAAAAGAAATCTTTTGTGGAGCATCTATTTTGTTATATCCATAGATTCTTAATATCTCTTCGATAACGTCGATCTCTCTTGTAACGTCTGCTCTGTAAGCAGGAACAGAGATTTCAAAACCATTTTGAATTTCATTTAGCACCTGAATTTCAAGGGCTTTTAAAATTTCCTTTACTTTTTCTCTGTGAATTTTAGTTCCTAAAATCTGCTCGATTTTAGAGAACCTGATGATCACATAGTTATCTTCAATTTTCTTTGGATACTCTTCCAACAAGTCTCCTGTCAATTTTCCACCTGCAATCTCCTGAATCATTTTGACAGCATGCGTAATCGCAGTTCTTGTGATATTTGGATCTACTCCTCTTTCAAATCTGAAAGATGCATCTGTATTTAAACCGTGAAATTTGGCTCCTTTTCTTACCGCTACCGGGTTGAAATAAGCACTTTCTAAGAAAATAGTTTTCGTTTCATTAGAAACTCCTGAATGAGCACCACCGAAAACTCCGGCAATACACATCGGGTTATCACTTCCGTCTTTGATGATGATCTCAGAACCGTTTAAAGTTCTTTCAACACCGTCTAACGTTGTAAATTTAGTCCCTTCTTTTACGGTTCCAACTTTCACTTTTTTGTCAGCAATTTTATCTGCATCAAAAGCGTGAAGAGGCTGTCCTAAACCGTGAAGAACATAGTTTGTAATATCTACAATATTATTAATCGGGCTTAATCCGATTGCCTTTAATCTGCTTTTCAACCAAGCCGGAGATTCTGCAACTTTTACATCTTCAATTACGGCTCCGATATATCTCGGACATAATTCGGCATCTTCAACTTCCAAAGTAAAACTGTGAGCACCTTCACTATTTAACGTTTCAGAACTTACTTTTTCAAATTCAGATTTCTGCTTATTGGTAGAAAGGAAAGCAAATAGATCTCTTGCAACTCCATAATGAGACATTGCATCGGTTCTGTTTGGTGTTAATCCGATCTCAAAAACTTCGTCTGTTGTCAGTTCAAAATAATCAGCGAAATTCTTTCCAACTTCATATTTTTCTTCATCCAGCACCATAATTCCTCCGTGATCGTTGCTAAGACCTAATTCGTCCTCTGCGCAAATCATTCCCTGAGAAACTTCTCCTCTGATTTTGGCTTCTTTAATTTCAAAAAAACCACCTTCTTTGTCATAAATTTTTGTTCCAACAACCGCAACAGGAACTATTTGTCCAGCCTCTACATTCGGAGCTCCGCAAACGATGTTCAACACCTTTCCGTTTCCTACTTCTACCGTTGTTTTATTTAGTTTGTCTGCATTAGGGTGTTTCTCGCAAGTTAAAACTTTACCTACGATAATACCTTCCAGACTTCCTTTGATACTTTCAAATTTATCTATCCCTTCAACCTCCAGACCAATATCCGTCAGGAATTCACCAATTCTTTCAGGTTTCAATTCCGTTTTCACATAATCCTTCAGCCAGTTGTTTGATATTTTCATTTACTAAATCTATTTTTTAATTGGTCAAATGGAACTTCACAGTTTCATCTGATAATTTCTATTTATTAGGACAGATGGAACCTTTGGGTCTCATCTATTAAATTTTGAAAATTTTATTTGAATTTTTCGAGTTACAAATGTCGTGTTTTTTTGAGAAATATCGAAATTTAGAACAAACTTAAAACAAATAGTTTTGTTAATTTTAACTTATTAAAACAAGAAGAGATCCTGAAAACTCAGAACCTCTTATATTTTTATTTACCCAAATATTATAATCCAATGACTGGCATTGATAACATTAAGATATTTTCGTTTTCTTCAAGACCATCCAATGGCTCAATAATTCCCGGTCTGTTGGGTTGAGACATTTTCATTGTGATATCGTCTGAACTTAAAATTGTTAACATTTCAGTTAAGAATTTAGAGCTAAAACCGATGTTGATATCTTCACCGTTATAATCACAAGGAATCTGCATGTCTGCTTTGTTAGCATATTCTGTATCTTCTGCATGAAGGTGAAGAATGTTTGCCGACAATTTAAATCTAACCTGATTCGTAGATTTATTAGACATAATAGAGGCTCTCTTAATTGCTCCTAATAAAAGGTTTCTGTTGATCGTTAATACGTTCGGGTTTTCTTTAGGAATTACCGCTGTATAATTAGGATATTTTCCGTCAATCAATCTACAGATCCAAATATGTTTACCAAAAGTAAACTTAGCCATATTCTCATTAAAATCGATGGTTACATCTTCATTAGAGCTTGCTAATATATTTTTGAAAATATTTAAAGGTTTTTTAGGCATGATGAATTCCATTGGCTCAGGATTCATCAAATCCATTCTTTTGTACACCACCAATCTGTGAGAATCTGTAGAAACAAAGTTTGTTTCATTTTCTCCAAACTGGAAAAGAACCCCCGTCATTACAGGACGAAGAGAGTCGTTACTTGTAGCAAAAAGAGTGTTCGTAAGAGCTTCAGACAAAACTCCCGCAGACATTGTAATACTTTGAGCAGCATCAAATTCCGGCAATTCCGGATAATCCTCAGCATTGTCCAAAGCTACTGCGAAATTATCTTTTTCATCTAAAATCTCAAGCTGACTTCCGGTTCCCTCATCATTATCTTTTACAGACAACGTCAAAGGTTGCTCGCCGTATGTCTTGATAAAATCTTGAAAAATTTTAGCAGGAACAGCAAATTTACCCGAATCATCAGACTTAACATCTAAAGAAGTCACAAGAGTAGTCTCGCCATCAGATGCTGTGATGGTAACATTATTCCCGTTTAATTCAAAAAGATAATTCTCTAAAATAGGTCTCGATTGAGAGCTTGATATTACGCCACTTACAGTTTGCAAAGCTTTCTGCAGTTCTCCACTTGAAATAATAAATTTCATAGATTTAAAAATAAATTTTTACAAATATAATAAATACAAAATAGATTAAAAAATATAATCCTGAGAGTTATTAACAACCATCAAAAGATTATCCACATCACTTCTACTTTGGTTTTTTATGATAAAACATCATAAAGGAATAAAGATAAGGATTTTCTTCAAGCAATTAATTATATTTGTAAATAATCTTTTCATTTATGCGAAAACCACCGATCCATAAAAGTTTTCTGAATGCTTTTCGAGGTGTTTTTTTAATGATAAAATCTGAAAGAAATTTTCAATTAGAGCTTCTTGCTTTCATTATTAATCTTTTATTAATTTTTTATTTACAACTTTCTACAGTTGATACTGCTTTAATTTTGATTGTGTCTTTTGCTGTTTTAACTGCCGAAATTTTCAATACTGCGATTGAAAAAATATGTGATTTTATTCAACCTAAATTTGATAAAAGAATTGGTTTTATTAAGGATATCTCTGCGGGAGCGGTAATTTTGATGGCTGTTTTGTCTGTAATTGTTGGAATTTTGGTGTATTGGAAATACATCTTTTAATAAATTTCACTATCAACATTCTTCAAATCTTTTCTCTTAAATATACGAAATTTTTAAATTTATTTTTTTCAGAATAAACCTTAAATAAATGCATATCATTAGTAATATTCACGAAAATATTAATTATCACCAAATAATGATATAATATTTTAATATATTTGCTTGAAAACCATTTTATCATATTAACATGAAAAACAAACTATTGTATGCTGTACTCATAGCAGCATGTGTTTCTTGTAGTACAGAAACCTCTATTCCAAATCCAATTGAAGTTACAAAAAGTGAAGAAGTTTTGAATTTTGAGAAATCTATCAAAAGTCTTTCAAAACCTGAAAATAGAGAAACCCCGGAAGAAGAGAGAAACCGAAAGTCTCTTGAGTTGAGCGATAGACGTAAAGATATCCTTATTCCATCAGCTTTACAATTAATAAAATCTACAGGGGTAAAAGATGCAGAAATTGCTAAAAACACTCAGGGGGAAAGAGATAAAATCCTTACATGGGCAGTAAAAATCTATAATGCAAAGCTTGACCAAATCAACCAAAACTCAAAATTTAAATAATTATGAAAAAAATATTAACCATAATTCTTGGCTTAAGTTTAAGTTCTTCTACTTTTGCTCAGATCAACCCAATAACTGGTAACGGAATTGTACACATTATTAATCATGATGATTATCATAGTTTAGATCTTTATTTTACACTTTTCACGTTGGATGTCAATAGCTGCCAAGGTTATCAGGCTATGGGACCGCAGAAACCTTTAGGGCCAGGTGTAATAACAAAATATAGAGCATATACAGATTCCGATACCGCATCCGGACATCCTTATCCGATTGACGGATGGTATAATGGAAGCTATCTTTTACCTAATCAAATTCCTCAAAATATTGCTGATAATCAACGATGGAATTATATGAAATTTGAACTTAGGGAACTTAATAACCCAGGGCAATTTATACCCGGAATGGGAGGTTCTGTAGGAATTTATCATCCTTGTACAGCTACTGGTATTCCAGACGTATTAATTGGAAATGGCACTACATCTGGCGGTACCACTTACAACTTTACTGCCAAAGCCTATACAATGGGAGAAAATTTATGGATTGATGTCTATTAAGATAAAACAATATGAAATTCTGTCATTTTTTGGCAGGATTTCATATTTCTATCTCTCAACATAAATAAATCCTTCCTTTCCAGATTTAAAGATTTTTTCAATTCGTTTGTAGTCATCAACCTCATATTCATCAGCCCGAAGAATTTCTTCATTTAAAACATCAAACAAAACTCCTTCAACCTCATCTTTATCATCTCCTGAAAACCGTAAAATTGGATGGTATTTTTGATCACTCTTTCGCAACACTTCGGGATCAGTAATCTCTACCATGTTGAGTTTATATCCTGTCAGAATATCTTTTTCTCCATGTAAAATTCTTCCGAAGGTTTCAATTTGAACTTGTTCTTTTTGTAAGGTTCCGTAAGAAAATAAATTAGGCATTATAAATATTTTTCAATGATTGGAATTGCGAGTTCAGCCATCATTCCATAGCCTTTTTCGTTAGGATGAATACCGTCTGCTGAAAGTAAAAATTCTTTATCTTCTAACAATGCAGTGTAAAAATCAATATAAGTCAATGAATTTTCAGTGGCAATATCTTTAACGATCTGATTGTAAACAAGAACTTCTTCATTGGTTCTCAACTTTCCAGAAGCTGCCACTACTCCATCTACATTTTTAGAAAATGGTAAAATACTTACCAAATAAATATCGTGGGAATATTGTTTTGCATGCTGAATTGCAGTCAAAATATTAGTTTTGAAATTCTCAGTATTTACCATCTGAATTCCCTCTTTTATCGCCAGATCATTAGCTCCATAACCGATAAAAACAACATTTCCATCAGCAGAATTTCTAGCTCTTAATTCATGTGGAATCCTCTTAACCAAACCTTCCGTTGTTTCTCCTCCAATTCCGAGATTGAAAAGAATCAGTTCATTTTTTGCTCCTTCGTTGTATTTCTGCAAAGCATATCTTTTCAGAATGTCAACCCAACCTCCAAAAACACCATCATATTCTCCGTACGTTATGCTGTCACCAAAGAATAATCCATATACTATTTTCTTCATTTATTGTATTAATTATAGATTTTGATTTTAAACCATTAAGATTTTATTTAAGAAGTTAAGAATTATTGAGATCCTTCGTGAACTACCTTCGTAAACCTTCAGTTTATGCTCAAGATGACATTGCTAATACTTATTTTGTTAGTTGTTGCAATTTAAGCTTAACTAAACTTAAAAACTTAATTCTCCTTAATAGTCCAATTTAATCCAAAATTAGCGTAATATTTTTGTGATCTTCTATAATTTCAAGTAAAATATCGAATAAAGTTTGTCCGTTTCCCTTAATCAATTCGTTCAGTTTTTCTTGAATCAATTCAATATTAAAAGGTTTTCCTTGTTTGATTTTATTTTCGTAGAACTCCTTTGTTGCTTCGAATCCTAAATCTTGTCTGGACTTTTCAGATTCTTCCCAAATGATTTTCACTTCATCATCATTTTCAAAAACTCCAAAACCACCGTATAAGATATCATTGAAGTCATCTAATGTTCCGACTTTCCAATTGATATCTTTCGTCAAAACGTTAGATACTTCTTCGTAGAAACCTACCAGACTTGAAAAATGAATGCCGTTGATAACAATCACTTTTTTATTTGAAACTATTTTTTTCATTTATTTATTCAGTACTTAAAAATTTTAATAGATTACAACAATTTGTTTTTCTGTATTGATTAGCAAAACCTAACGGGTTTTAAAAACCCGTTAGGTTTATAAGATATAAATTTATTTGCTAAACAATCATCAAAAAACCTCATAGAAATTAAAATCTATGAGGTTTATAAGCCACAAGCTAATTGCCAATAGCTGTAAATTTATTTGAAGTACTCCACTCCGTTTTTAAATATGTTGTGATAGTTCGCAGTAGGAATGTTTTTCATCAATCCTTCTGCAAAACGTTCAGGGTGTCCCATTCTACCGTAAATTTTACCGCATGGACTGGTAATTCCTTCAATTCCGAATAAAGAGTTATTTGGATTAAATGGCATTCCGTGCGCAATATTTCCATCAAAATCGATGTATTGAGTGGCTACTTGTCCGTTTTTGTATAGCTTTTCAAGTTCTTCTTGTGAAGCCATAAAACGACCTTCCCCATGAGAAATTGGAATGGTAAACACCTGATCCTTCATTCCTTTCAACCATGGACTTTCATCGTTTACCACTTTCACATTCACCATCTGAGATATATGTCTTCTGATGGCATTATGAGCCAAGGTTGGAGAGTTTTCATCAAGATCTTTGATTTGTCCGTAAGGCAACAATCCAGACTTAACCAACGCTTGGAAACCATTACAGATACCAATGATCATTCCGTCTCTTTCTAATAATTCGTGAACGGCATTTTTCATCTTTTCATTCTTCAAAACATTCACGATGAATTTCGCAGAACCGTCTGGCTCATCACCCGCAGAGAAACCTCCTGAGAATGCTAAGATCTGAGAAGTTCTGATTTCTTCTACCCAAGCATCAATACTTTCTTCAAGTAATTGGTGACTTATATTTTTCAGTGGTAGGCTGCTAACAATAGCTCCTTCTTTCTGGAATGCATTCAATGTTTCATATTCGCAGTTTGTTCCCGGGAAAACCGGAGCAAATACTTTTGGCTGAGCAATTCCATGTTTTTTAATAATGATATTTCTTGGATTGATTGAATTCAGTTTTGAATCCAATTCAACCGTCAGTTTTTCTTTTTCAATCGTTGGGAAAAGATTTTCAAACGTATTGGTGTTCGCTGCTAAAAGTTTTTCAATTGCAAATTCAGCGTTATTAATTGTAATAATTTTTGAATCTTTAACCTCACCAATTAATTGTAACGCTGTAGAACTTAATTCTTCTTTAGATTCAATAATTAAGCTTCCGATATTTTTAGCTAATAAAACGCTATCATCAATCGTAATCTCAGCTCCTAATTTGTTACCAAAACTCATTTTTGCAAGAGAAACCGCAACTCCGCCTTCCTTCACTGTTTTCACAGAAATAATTTTTCCAGCTTTGATATTTTCAAAAATAAATTCAAAAATAGCTTTTAAGCTTTCGTAATTTGGCAGTCCGTTTTCCTGAGCAATATGATTAAAGAAATATAATTTATTTCCTTCATTCTTAAATTCAGGAGAGATAATGTTTTTCTTTTCTCCATTAGCACAAGCAAAAGAAATCAACGTTGGCGGAACATTCAAATCCTGATACGTTCCACTCATTGAATCTTTACCTCCGATAGCTGCTAATCCAAGATTAATCTGCGCATCATAAGCTCCCAATAATGAAGCCAAAGGTTTCCCCCATTTCTCAGGATTCTGACCTAATTTCTCAAAATATTCCTGAAAACTTAATCTTATATTTTTATAATCGCCACCCATTGCAACGATCTTAGCCACACTTTCTACCACCGCATAAGAAGATCCTAGCAGTGAGTTCTGCTTAGAAATTCCAGCATCAAATCCCCAACTTGCTAAAGAAACTGTTTCAATATCTTTTGCGCCAAGGATGGGTAACGTCTGAACGCTTCCTTCCATCAACGTTTGCTGATATTTCCCTCCTAAAGGCATCGCAACCGTAGTTCCTCCTACAGATCCGTCGAACATTTCCAACAATCCTTTTTGAGAAGCCACATTTTTATCTGCTAAAATCTTTAAGAAATTCTCTTCGTTGAATGATTGAGTTTCTTCTTTTACTTCTTCAAGATGTGTAATTTTCACTTCCTGACTTTTAGCACACCCGTTGGTATCTAAAAACGCTCTTGAAAGATCAACAATCTTATCGCCTTTCCAGAACATCTGCATTCTTCCTGAATCTGTCACTTTTGCCACCTCAACAGCCACAATGTTTTCATCTTCACAGAATTTGATAAACTGTTCTTTATCTTTTGGATCAACAACAACTGCTACTCTTTCCTGAGATTCAGAAATAGCAAGCTCAGTTCCGTTTAATCCTTCATATTTTAAAGGTAAAACATCCAAATTAATATCCAGAGAATCTGCAATTTCACCAATCGCTACAGAAACACCTCCAGCTCCGAAATCATTTGATTTTTTAATCAATCTCGTTACTTCTGGATTTCTGAATAATCTCTGAATTTTACGTTCTTCAACAGCATTTCCTTTCTGAACTTCTGAACTCATGGTGTGGATAGAAGTTTCATCCTGTTCTTTCGAACTTCCACTTGCTCCACCAACACCATCACGGCCTGTTGCCCCACCAAAAATAATGATAGAATCACCAACCTCAGGTTTTTCACGTCTTACCCAGTCTACAGGAACGGCTCCGGTAACGAAACCAACTTCCATTCTTTTTGCTTTGTAGCCCTCGTCGTAAATTTCAGAAACCATTGTTGTTGCCAAACCGATTTGGTTACCATAAGAAGAATATCCGTTTGCGGCCTGTTTTGTGATTGTTTTTTGAGGTAACTTTCCTGGTAATGTTTGGTCAACTGCCTCTAAAACATCAGCAGCACCCGTTAACCTCATCGCTTGGAATACAAAAGATCTTCCAGACAATGGATCTCTGATCGCGCCTCCTAAACATGTTGAAGCGCCTCCAAAAGGTTCAATTTCTGTTGGGTGATTGTGTGTTTCGTTTTTGAATAATAAATACCAAGGTTCTTTTTTACCGTCGTATTCCGCTTCAATTTGGATCGTACAAGCGTTAATCTCGTCAGAAACAACAAGGTTTTCTAAGTTCCCTGTTTTATGGAAATATCTTCCGCAAACCGTTGCCAAATCCATTAAAGAAATAGGCTTTAATTCGCGTCCTAAGAATTTTCTTTTTTCAATATAATCATTGAAAATAGTTTCCAATGTATGTTTAAATTGTCCTTCAAATTCAATATTTGACAATTCTGTTTCAAAAGTTGTGTGACGACAGTGGTCACTCCAATACGTATCTAAAACTTTCAGTTCTGTTTCCGTAGGATTTCTCTCTTCAGTTTTAAAATACTCCTGAATGAATTTTAAATCATCTAAGCCTAATGCAAAACCGTGATTATTGTAGAAATCTTCTAATTGAGCATCATCAAAACTGATGAAACCTTCGTGAATTAAAACTTTTGATGGAATTTCATCTGCCGGAATATTTAATACCGCCAAATCTTTTTCCTGAGATTCTACTTTATTGATTAAAAGGTCTTTGATCTTTACTATGTCGGCATCAGAAACCCCTTCAAATTCAATTAGCTTTCCGCTTCTTACTTTAGACTTTTCATTTTCTGTAAGTAAAGCGATACACTGCTGAGCAGAATCTGCACGCTGATCGTATTGACCCGGCAAGAATTCCATTGCAAAATGAATGGTTGTTGCAGGATTTTCTTCGTGCAAAATATCCGTAACAGGGTCTACGAAAGTGCTCTTCACCACTTTTTCGAATTCACCGTCATTCAAATTAAAGATATCGTACACATTGTACACTTTTACATTTTTGATCGACGGAACAACCGCTTTTACTTCATCAAAAATTTTTGGACTTTCTACATCGAAAACTCCTTTTTTTTCTACGAAAATTCTTTTGTTATTAGACATTAGATGCCAGATATTAAATATTATTAGACTTATTTTTAAATTTATCTTTTGCTATTCAATCTAATTGTCGCATCATTGATGCGATAATTTCAAAAATAAAAGTATGTTATATTATTTTTTGAAATTTTTTAGAGTAAAAGCTTTTCTTATTTACTTAATTTGTTCGGATTATCGGGATGTTCTTTTTGAAATTCTTCGACTTCTTTCATTTCTTTTTTCAGCCATTTTTCAAAAGTAATCTTTTCAACGTCATAATCCGAAGCGTAAAAATTTTTACCGTCTTCTGAAACTATGAAATTAAACCGTGACAATCCTGAATTCATCTTTCCGTTATCATATGTATTAATATTAAAATAGGGAAAGTTCTCTTTTGGTCTTTCCACAATTTCAAAGAATAGTTTTTTATCATTTTCAGATAACTTATTATAATGATTAACATAATAGATATCGGAAAGTTGTTGATTTTGTTTTTCGAAAAACTGAAGAATACCCTTCTCTTTTTCATTGTATCTGAATGGATATGGATATCTTTCTCCGCCTACTTCTAAATCATTTTCAGATTGTTTTGATGAAGGCTGAACAGTTTCTCCCTTATCATTCATAATTCCCCAAGTTCCTCCTACAACCGCTTTGTGCTCATCATCAGTTTTCTCCCAATCGCATCCGTCACAAAAAGCTGCATATCCATAATTGAATGGGAAAACGAAATCATGCGTTGCTTCAATAACAGTTGTACCATTACGGTCTGCAAAACCCATTTTTCCATTTTTAACCAATCTTCTTACGCCTTCTTGGAAATAATCAGCTCCGTTATCATATAAAAAAGGTTGGTATAAGAAATTCCCTTTCCGATCGTAGATATATCCCCAAGCATTTTTCTCTCTTTCTTCTCCTTTTTTAGATCCATCAAAGTGAATGGTTTCTCCTTCTACTAATTCACCATTTTCAATGTTTGAGAAAACTCTGAATTGCGCAGGAACAATGATCTCTCCTTTTTGATTTTTAACTCCAACTAAAGAATCTTTCGATATAAAATACTTTAAAACATCCTTCTTCTGAGAATAGGAAATCATTGGTATCAATGAAATGATTAAAAGTACTTTCTTCATGTTTGGGTTAAAAAAAATATGCAGCCGAAAAGACTGCATATTGATTTATACTTTAAGGTCAGCCTCCAAACCTATCAGGTCTTTGTTTGCGTCCAAAATAGGTTGAACTTCATTGCTGATGAATTCTTCCGTCTGAATCGGAGCAAAACCGATAAAGTTTTTAGGATCTAACACTTCTTTTAATTTCGTTTTATCTAATTTTAATGAATCATCATTTAAGATTCTTTCAATCAGATCATTTTCTTTACCTTCTTCTTTTACCTTTTTAGAAGCTTCCATTGAATGAACTCTGATCACTTCGTGAATTTCCTGACGGTCACCACCAGCTTTCACTTCTTCCATGATGATGTATTCTGTCGCCATGAAAGGAAGTTCTTCTTCTATATGTTTGTTGATTCTATTTGGATACACAACGATTCCGTTCATGATGTTATTCCAAATCAATAGAATAGCGTCAACGGCTAAAAATGCCTGAGGAATTGTTAATCTCTTGTTAGCAGAATCGTCCAATGTTCTTTCAAACCATTGAGTTGAAGCTACCATTGCAGAACTTGTTGTCAATGACATTACATATTTCGCCAACGCTCCGATTCTTTCACTTCTCATTGGGTTACGTTTGTAAGCCATTGCCGATGAACCGATTTGGTTTTTCTCGAATGGTTCTTCAACTTCTTTAAGATTTTGAAGTAAACGTAAATCGTTTGAGAATTTGTGAGCTGACTGAGCGATATTTCCTAATAACGCCACCACTTTTGCATCAATCTTTCTATCATATGTCTGACCAGAAACACCAAATACTTTATCGAAACCGAATCTTTTTGAAAGTTCCTTATCTAAGTGCTTCACTTTAGAGTAATCTCCATTGAAAAGCTCTAAGAAACTTGCAGCCGTTCCTGTAGTTCCTTTAACTCCTCTGAAACGTAATGTTTCTAAGAAGAAATCAAGTTCTTCGATATCAAGAACCAAACTCTGTAACCAAAGAGTCGCTCTTTTCCCAACAGTCGTTAACTGAGCAGGTTGAAAATGCGTGAATCCTAATGTTGGAAGGTCTTTATATTGAATAGAAAAATCCGCAAGGTTTTTCATTACGTTTACTAATTTTTTCTTTAAAATTAATAATCCGTCACGGATTTGAATTAAGTCTGTATTATCTCCTACAAAAGCCGAAGTAGCTCCTAAATGTATAATTCCTTTTGCTGAAGGCGCCACATCACCATAGGCGTGAACGTGAGCCATAACATCGTGACGGAATTTTTTCTCATACTCTGCTGCTTTATCATAATCGATATTTTCAGCATTGGCTTTCAACTCAGCAATCTGCTCGTCAGAAATTTCAAGACCAAGGTCTTTTTCGATCTCTGCAAGAGCGATCCAAAGCTGTCTCCAAGTACGGAATTTGTTATTATGTGAGAAATTAAATAACATTTCTTCACTGGAGTATCGCTCTTCCAATGGATTTTTGTAGGAATTCATTCTTCTTTTACTTTTAGATGCACAAAAATACGGATTTTCGTTGAGAGATGAAAATTGATACCCGTCTTTTATTTCACTAAAATATTTTCATGTGTTTTGGATTAAATGGTTTAAAATTTAAACCGTAAATGTTATTATAACAAATAAACATCACATTTACAATACTTTAACAATTGTTTTTTTGGCAAGATGCAATATTATATATTATAAATTTGAAAAAAATTTTATAAAAAGAACAAATGAGAAAATTAATTATCGCTTTTTCTGCAGGACTATTCTTGATTACGAATCTTGTACATGCACAACAAAAGTTAGGTCACGTAAACTCTGATACTATTTTTGCTAATTATTCTGAAGTAAAAACGGCGGCCGCGACTGCTGAAAGTTTTGCTAAAAGCAAACAAACTGAAATTGATAAAATGGTGAATGAATTTCAAGCCAAATTGAAAACAGCTCAGGATAAGCAAAAAACACTAACTGCTGCCAACAAAGATAAATTAACAAAAGAATTAGGAGATGCAGAAACTGAATTAAAAGGTCTTGGAGGTAAAATTGAAGAGTTGAGAACAAAATCTACAAAAGATGTTTCTGATAAGCAAAATGAACTATTTGCTCCTATTCAAAAGAAAGTAGGTGATGCTATTGCTGCAGTTGCCAAAGAAAAAGGACTAGCCTATGTTTTTGACACCTCAAAATCTCAGGGTAACAGTAATATTGGATACTATGCTCCTAATGATGACATTACCGCTGCTGTAAAGACAAAATTAGGAATCAAATAATATTTCATCTTCTAGGTTGATGAAAGTTATATAAAACAGAAAGCCGTTCTTTTGAATGGCTTTTTGTTGTTAAGTAGGTCAATATCATTTCAGCTGTTGAGATCCTTCCAGGATGACTAACTTTATGGTGATGATGACTGTTGAAAAGTATGACAAATGCCCTAGCCGTGATAGTAACGGTTACCCCGCAACACGGAGCTGGAGAGAAAGAAGGGTTTAGGGTTGGCGTGAGGAGTATGAGTGGATAGCGCGATTAAGCTTCTCATCCTAGAAATTCAAGCTTTCCAATTATCAAAATATTGGGAATACAGCATGTTTTATTCTACATTTGCCTTTTTTAAAACAATAAATTATAGGAGGCATGAGGAAACTGGAGATCAAAAAAAATATTCAGAAAGAAGAAGATAAAAATCTGTCTTTTCGGGCTTTTGATTTAACAACAGAAAATCTGAAAGACTATTTAAAACCTCATAAAAAAGATCATTTTTTCATTATTGTTATCGAGAAAGGAAATTTACAGATTCAGATTGAAGATAAAATACATGGTCTGAAAGCCGGAAAAATTTCTGTGGTATTTCCTGAGCAGTTTCATTTTATAATAGAATCAAGTGATGATCTGAAAGGAAAAATTATTCTGTTTGAAGAAATACTGTTTTGTTCCGATATTTTAAAGAATGAATTGAGTACGTATAACGTTAATCTTTCTACCCAACTGAATTGCACTATTCTTTCTCCCGAAGATTTTGAACAAAGTTTACATGCCATTGAAATCATCAAAGGAATTTACCAAAAACCAAGTCTTATTAAAAAGGAACAGGCGAGATTTCATATTAAGATTTTTTTATTGGCATTGATAGAATCTATTCACGGACTTCACCCTATTTTACATAAAGAAACTGCTGATAAACCTGTTTATGTTCGTTTCAAAAAATTGCTCAATCAGCATTATAAAGAGCAGCGTACCGTTCAATATTACGCAGAAGAATTAGCCATTACGCCGAAAAAACTCAACTCAATCACGAAAAAACATTGCGGAGAAACGGCGATTCAGGCCATTCACAATCGAATTCTTATAGAAATTAAACGTCAACTCCTCTTTTCAGACCTCAGCCATAAAGAAATTGCTTTTGATCTTGGCTTTAATTCTCCATCGGCCCTTAATAAATTTGTTAAGGCTAAATTGAAGGAAACTCCCACCGAACTTCAACAAGAGTTGGCGCAAATGTATATCGGATAGTCTTATTTGTATAACATCATTGCTTCTGCCCTTTTTAATTTTGCATCATTATAATTAAAGAATAAAAATGAGCAAATTATTTATTGCAGGAGAAGTTTTCCATGGTGCGGGAAGTCTTGACGAATTAAAAAATATCAACGGTAAAAAAGCAGTAATTGTAACGGGTGGAAGCTCGATGAGAAAAAGCGGAACATTGGATAAAGCGATTGCTTATCTTACAGAAGCCGGAATCGAAACCCAAATTTTTGAAGGGGTGGAAGAAGATCCTTCATCTGCAACATGCATGAAAGGTGCTGAAATGATTCAAAATTTTCAACCAGACTGGATCATCGGTTTAGGAGGTTGTTCTGCAATTGATGCCGCAAAAATCATGTGGGTATTTTATGAATATCCTGATGCTGATTTCGAAGCAATGATCAAGCCTTTCACAGTACCTGTTTTAAGAAATAAAGCTAAATTTATTGCCATTCCTTCTACCAGCGGAACGGGAACTGAAACCACAGGTTTAGCCGTAATTACAGACCGTGAAAAAGGCGTAAAATATCCAATTGTTTCTTACGAACTAACGCCGGACATTGCGATTATTGACGGTGAAATCTGTGCTTCAATGCCCGCTCATGTTACTGCTAATACAGGTCTTGATGTTTTAACGCACTGCGTGGAAGCTTATGTTTCAAATATCGAAAATAATATCGCTGATGCCCTTTCTAAAGGAGGACTGGAGTTGGTTTTTGATAATTTGAAAGAAGTAGTAGAAAATCCAAACAACATCCAAGCTCGTCAGAATATGCATGACGCTTCTTTTATGGGAGGCTTGGCATTTAATAATGCTTGGTTAGGAATTGTTCATTCTTTATCTCACCAAGTAGGTGCATTGTATGGAATTCCTCACGGAGCTTCGAATGCGATTTTCTTACCAAATGTGATTCGTTTTAATACTCAGGCCACTGAACGTTATCCTGATTTGGCAAAAGTTATTGGAAAAGAAACGACTGAAGAATTAGCACAGGCTATTGAAACACTTCGTTCTGAAATTAACAATCAGTCAGCGATCAAAGAATTTGGAATTTCAAGAGAAGATTGGGATAAAAACCTAGATTATATCGCCAACAATGCATTGGTAGATCCTTGTACAGGATTTAACCCAAGAGTTCCTTCATTAGAAGAATTGAAAGCAATTTACAACGCTTGTTACGAAGGTGTTGTTTATGCTGAAGAAGCTGTTGTTGCAGGATAATTTTATATTTAAATTTTAGGATAAAAAAAGCAGGATTAATTTGATTTCCTGCTTTTTATTTTACTGTTGATACATCACAACATCATTCTTTTTAAGCTGATAGCCGTTCTTTTTATAAGGAACTAAAACATAGTCTCCTTTTTTCCAGGCTTTCCCTTTTCCTAATCTTTTAAGGATAATACTGTTCGATTCCGCATCATGAACAAAGACTTCTGCTTTACTCATGTCTTTACTAAAAATAACTGCAGCAATTGAACTTGAACTTCCTTCAGGTTTTACTTCTGATAATTTAATTTTCTGTTCAAATGTTCTTATGCAATCTTTTTTAAGTTGAGAATACGTATATCCTGCCGAGGTTAAACATCCGTGGGCATCTTTACCTCCGCCTATCATTGAACCGTTCTCTTGTGCAAATGCTAATGAACCTAGGAACATTGCACCCAATAAAATTGTTTTTTTCATGTGTCTATTTTTTTAATTGTCTATTATAAATTCTCAGTTACTACTTATAAATAACTACATTCTTTTTTCTAAGTTCATATCCTTTTTTAACAGGAATAAGCATGTAATCACCATTTTTCCAAGCTGTCTCTTTCCCTTTTTTAGTAAGTACCATACTCTCCTCTTTATCCATCGTATACAATTCAGCTTTTTTCATATCCTTGCTAAATACAACGGCTGTTGTCATCGTTTTCTCTGAACTTTTGGGCTTATATTCTTTAAGTTGTACTTTTTGGTCCCAAGTTCTTATACATTCGTTTCTGACTTTAGAATAGGTATATCCTGCAGAAACTGAGCATCCATGAGGATCTTTACCATCTCCAGGAGCGGGTTCTTTTGTTTGGGCTAAAGCTAAAGAACTAAGGAACATTGCACTGAATAAAATTGTTTTTTTCATCTTTGTATTTTTAATATCTGTCTGTTATAAATATTCAGTTATTACTTATAAATAACTACGTTGTTTTTTCTAAGCTCATATTTATTTTTAGCAGAAACAAGAGCGTAATCTCCTTTTTCCCAAACAGACTCTTTTCCTTTTTTAGTGAGAATCATACTATTTTCTTTACCGTCCGCAATAAAGATCTCTGCTTTTTTCATATCCTTACTAAAGACAACTCCCGTTTGAGAAGTCCAGCTATTGGTAGGATTTTGCTCTATCAGCCTTATTTTTTGAGCAAACGACTGCAAACATTTTTTCTGAATTTGAGAATAAGTTTGTCCGGCAGACGGTGAACATCCGTGGGCATCTCTACCATCTCCTGGTCGTACTTGATTTGCTTTTTGTGCAAATACTAATGAACCTAAGAACATTGCACTGAATAAAATTGTTTTTTTCATCTTTGTATTTTATAAATTCTTAATGATTATTTAAAAATAACGACATCCTTTTTTCTGATCTCATATCTTTTTTTAACAGGAATAAGCGTGTAATCACCATTTTTCCAAGCTACCTCTTTCCCTTTTTTAGTAAGTACCATGCTGCTTTCTTTTCCACTTGGAATAAAGATTTCTGCTTTCTTCATATCCTTACTGAAAATAACAGCCGTTCTTTGAATAGAAGCATACTCAGGATCTTGTCCTTCTAATTCTATTTTTTGCTCGAATGGTCTGATACAATCTTTGTTGATTTGAGAATAGATATAACCCGCAGAGGCAGCGCATCCGTGAACATCTTTATCCCCTCCAGGCATATTAGCATCTGTTTTTTGTGCAAATACTAATGAACCTAGCAATAGTGTACTGAATAAAAGTGTCTTTTTCATATATGTATTATTGATCATTAAATGTATTAAATTTTATGAATCGTACTCATTATTTATAAATAACTACATTATTTTTTCTAAGCTCATATCCTTTTTTAGCAGGAACAAGGGCGTATTCTCCATTTTTCCAGGCAGATTCTTTACCATCCTTAGAAAGAATCATACTGTTTTCCGGACTCTTTCCTATAAAAATTTCTGCTTTTTTCTTATCCTTACTGAAGATAACTCCGGTATTTCCAACCCATGTCTTGCCAGGAGTTTCAAGTTCTACTAGCTTTATTTTTTGCTCCCATGATCTTATACATTTTTCTTTAATATGAGAATACGTATAACCCGCAGAATTTAAGCAACCATGAGTGTCTCTACTACCTCCTATTTTTCTACCTGATTCCTGTGCAAAAACTAAAGAACCAAGTAATATTGTGCTGAATAAAATTGTTTTTTTCATGTGTTTATTTTTGATATTTGAATATATTAAATTCCCAGACCAGACCGAAAATGCACCTGTAAATTCGCCGGCAAGTCCTAAAAAAAGCCCAATCTATAACAGTCGGGCTTCATATTTAAATTTAACTTATTATGAATTGGTATTTAATAATTATTTGTAAATAACTACATTATTCTTTTTAAGCGCATACCCTTTTCCAGCTGATGAAAGCGCATATTCGCCGTTTTTCCAAACAGATTCCTTACCATTTTTAGAAAGGATCATGCTATTTTCTTTACCATCCGGAATAAAGATTTCTGCTTTTTTCATATCCTTACTAAAGATAACTCCCGTTTGCTTAGTATAACTTTCCGTTGGGTTTTGTTCTACTAATTTTACTTTTTGAGCAAACGACTGCAAACATTTTTTCTGAATTTGAGAATAGGTTTGTCCTGCAGAGACCAAACACCCATGAGCGTCTTTACCTCCTCCTATTCTTTTGTCTGAATCTGCTTTTTGTGCAAAAGCTAAAGTCCCAAGGAACATCGCGCTTAATAAAACTGTTTTTTTCATTTTTATATTTTAATAAATTCAATTTGGTAAAAATCATGCCAAAGTAGGGATACATAATATTTAAGTCTAAGATATAAAAAAAAGCCACTCAAAATGAGTGGCTTAGAAATATTATTTTGTCCAATTGATTTTTATCTCTTTCCATATTATTTTAATATTAAATAATTAATCTAGAGCCTGTTTAAATCTTACTCATAAACCCTTATACACCTGGTTATTAGGCGTTTTTCATTAACAAGACTCAATAGACCATATTTGAAATTATTTTTTTGATTAAAAAGATTAACACAAAGTTGATGAATAAATTTGCTTTATTGTAAGTAGGCAAAGTGATGCGACTTCATCGATGATGAAGCTGTATGCTTATCCATGCGCTTCGACGAATCAATGAAGTTAATTCTATCCTTTGCCCCCTTAAAATATTCATAATGAAACTAAAGCTTTGCGCTAGAAAAACACGTCATCAGTAGATTATCTTTTTAATCAAAAAATCCTTAAAGAATGTGATTTAGATAAAGATGTGAAGGGTATACAAAAAATCAAATTTAGAAATTATCACAGGCTCTTAATCATCAAAGAACAATAAAAAAAGCCTTGCAAAGTTATACACTTGCAAGGCTTTAAAATATGATTTTAATTCTTTAATCTATTTTGTCCAATTGATTTTTGAATGTTTTACATCCTCAGAATTGGTTCCGATCATAACATCAAATTCACCAGCTTCCCAATCGAATTTTAAATCTCCGTTGTAGAATTTCAAGGTTTCAGGAGTGATATCAAAAGTGATTTTCTTAGACTCCCCTTTTTTCAACATTACTTTTTGGAAGCCTTTCAGCTCTTTTACAGGTCTGGTAATACTTCCCACCATATCTCTGATGTATAACTGAACCACCTCAGCTCCATCATAGTTTCCAGCGTTTGTTACCGTAACCGAAGCCTGAACCGTTTGGTTTCCATTTGGATTGGCATTAGAAACCGTTACATCAGAATAATTGAATTTTGTATAACTCAATCCGTAACCAAATGGATATAACGGTGTATTACACTCATCCATATAGTTTGAACGGAATCTTTGGTATTCACATTTATCAGTTAATTCCTGACTTAATGGGCGGCCTGTATTTTTAGCGTTATAATAAATTGGAACCTGTCCTAAACTTCTTGGGAACGTCATTGGTAATTTTCCTGAAGGATTTACCTTTCCAAAAAGAACATCAGAAATCGCGTTTCCAGCTTCTGAACCTGCAAACCAAACGTTAAGAATAGCATCTGGTGTATCTTTAATATTTGTTAAAGCCAATGGACGACCCGTGAAAAGTACTACTGCGATTGGTTTTCCTGTTTTCTTTAGTTCATTTAATAAATCTACCTGAGACTGAGGAATGGTAATTTCAGTTCTTGAAGAAGATTCTCCACTCATTTCAGCAGATTCTCCGATTGCTAAAACAATAACATCAGCTTTATTGGCTGCATCTACTGCTTCTTTTACTAACACTTCTTTCGGACGGTTGTCTCTATCTGTTTTCTTACCATGTGCCGCATAGATATCTTCTAATTTAGCATCATAATCGATATTAGCTCCTTTTGCAGAAATAAACTTCACGTCTTTTCCAAAGTTCGCCTGAAGACCTTGCATTAAATTAACTGCCTTGTCATGCTTTGCAGCAACACTCCAAGTTCCAGCCATGTTTAATGAATTATTTACCAATGGTCCGATTACAGCCACCGTTCCTGATTTTTTCAAAGGCAGCACCTGGTTGTCATTTTTCATCAAAACCATTGACTGAGCTGCTGCATTTCTAGCAATATTTCTGTTTTCCATGCTGAAAACTTCTTTCGCTGCTAATTTTGCGTCTCCATGCTTGTAAGGATTATCAAACAATCCTAGGTCATATTTTGATTCAAGTACTCTTTTTGCGGCTAAATCAATTTCAGCCTGTGTTACTTTTCCTTCAGCTAATGATTTTTTAAGGGTAGTTAAAAATCCTTCCCCTACCATATCCATATCAACACCAGCTTTTAACGCTAATGCAGAAACCTGTTGAAGATCTCCCATTCCATGGTCAACCATTTCGTTGATTCCTGTATAATCTGTTACCACAAAACCTTTAAAGTTCCATTGGTTTCTCAATACTTCTGTTTGCAACCATCTGCTTCCTGTTGCAGGAACTCCGTCCACTTCATTGAAAGAAGCCATTACAGAAGCTACTCCAGCATCAACAGCTGCTTTGTAAGGTGGGAAGTATTCATTGAACATTCTTACGTGACTCATGTCAACTGTGTTATAATCTCTACCCGATTCACCAGCTCCATACAATGCAAAGTGTTTAACACAAGCTAAAATATTGGTTCCGTTGGCTAAATCTTTTCCTTGGTAACCGTATACCATATTTTTAGCGATCTCACTTCCTAAATAAGGATCTTCACCTGAACCTTCAGATACTCTACCCCATCTTGGTTCACGAGAAATATCAACCATTGGAGAGAATGTCCAGTTGATTCCATCTGCAGAAGCTTCTTTTGCTGCCACTTTTGCTGATTGTTGAACCAAACTCATATCCCAAGAAGCTGCTAAACCTAATGGAATTGGGAATGTGGTTTCGTAACCGTGAATAACATCCATTCCGAAAATCAAAGGAATTTTCAGACGGCTTTTTTCTACCGCTACTTTTTGAACTGCTTTAATTTTATCAGCTCCTTTTATATTGAATAGTCCACCCACTAAACCTTGTTCAACTTTTTTCCCAATATCAGAACTTTGGGCCAACCCTGTAGTAAAGTCACCTGAACTTGGTAAATTCAGCTGTCCTATCTTTTCATCTAAAGTCATTTTAGACAAAAGATTATCTACAAAAGCTTTTTTCTTTGCCTGATATTGAGCCGTCTGATAAGATTGAACGGGCTTGTTTACCATTTCCTGCGCCGAAAATATCGGTGCCAGGGCTAATGTTGCAATTACAATTAACTTTTTCATAAATCTATCTTCGTTATAAATTATAGTTCTATTTTTTTATTTTTGGTTGGTTAAACGCAAAGGCGCAATTTTTTATAAACATTATGTTTTTAAGGCGCAAGAACGTTCCACTCAGCAAAGTTTTTTACGCTTTGCTTTTTTAATAACTTTAAATCAATTATTTCTCTTTTTTCTTTGATAACATCCATTCATATAATGCAGGATTTGAGTAAGTCGAATCCCAAGAATTATGGTTGTCATTCGGGAAAATCGTTAATTCTGCAGATGGATTTACAGGATGAAGTTTTTGGTAAAACTTGAAAGCATTTTCGGGTAAAACAACATCATCCATTCCGCCATGAAAAATTTTCATGTTTAAATCTTTGTATTGATCGATATTTGCCGTCATTACCTGATCTGTAGGAGCACAAACCGAAACTACGGCCGCAAACATTTCAGGGTGTTCCATTGCTAATTTCAATGTTCCCCAACCTCCCATTGATAGCCCGGTAAGGTAAATTCTGGAAGCATCAATTTTATATTTTCTTTGAATCTCTTTAATTAAATTATATACTGTAACCGTATCCCACCACATATTCTCCGGGCATTGAGGCGCTAAAATTGCTACAGGCTCCTTGATCAGGTTTTTATACGTGAATGGACTGTGCGCTTTTACAATCTCCAAATTAGTTCCTCTTTCTCCTGAACCGTGAAGAAATACAATCAAAGGAACATTTCCTTTTACTTTTTGAGGGTAATCTAAAATGTAGGAAATCTTTTCCTGTCTTTTGATTTCTTTATTTAATTCTCCTTTTATTTCCTGAGCGTTAAGACTCAATGAAAATGGTAGCAATAAAAGTGGTAAATGGTTTAGTTTAATTTTCATGTTAAATATTAGGTTTTGGCTAAAGCCGTTTGATTTCTATATTTTGTCAAACGGGTTAAAACCCGTTCCTATTGATGTGATCCTTTTATTATCCTTATTTTTGTTGTTATCCTTGTCAAGGTTTAAACCTTGACAAGGATTTGTTTATTATTAACTAGCCCCGATTGAAGCATTTGTTTTATTTTTTTTTTATAATCAAAAAAAAATAGCTAAATATTTAAATAATTATTTAAATTTTAAATTATTTTTCAATAATTTTATTAAAATCTTTCATATTTTTAAACCTTGACAAGGATTTGTTTATTATTAACTAGCCCCGATTGAAGCATTTGTTTGAGCTCATTTTTGGGATTTCGGCGGCGGCTTTGCCGCCGCCGAAATCCCAAAAATAGCGAGTGCGGAAAGCGGGAAATAGCTTCTAAAAATTATTATTTAATATTATATTTTTCAGAGGTAAAGCTTAATTTCTTCAAACCTTGTTGGATCTCCGGAGCATTCATAAAGAGTTTCCATAAAAATCCTGTTCTGTAGTTTTCAATCATTGGAGCAATTGTTCCTTGATCGATGGCTAAATATCTTGGTGTTGTCCAATTGTTATAATTGATTGATGTAGCATCGTAAGGGCCCGCAGAACCGATAAATTCTGGCTTTTGAGTATAGATAAATCTCAAAAAGTCCATTGATTCTTTTGGTGAATACGGAAAACTACTCAATGCCGCTGTTGGAGTAATTACTCCGTGATCGTTTTGAGGAAAGTGAGCGTCGTAACCAACACTTCCGTCTTTATTTCTTGAATATCCTGCCGTTAATCCCCAATAATTTGGTCCGTAACCTTTCCATTGTTTTGGGTTTTCAACGCAGTATTTATAGTCGATAAGTACTTGATTTTTATTTAAATCAAAGTAATTTTTAATTAACTTATCTGATAAGTTGGTTGGATCTAATCCGATGTATGAATATTGTGTCCAGAATAAAGGTCCGCCATATTCTTCCGCTCCATTGTGCTTTACATACATTGGAAGTCCGTATTTTTCTTTGTCTGAAAGATAGGTTCCGTTTCTCGTCCATCCTTTGTCATACGTTTCTGCATCGATAGAATATGTAGGTGATGAAGCTGCTAAAATGTAGGTAATTAAACATTCATTATAGCCTTCTAACGGAAAGTTCATTTCCCATTGGTATTCGGGTGACCAATGCCAATATAATACTTTTTCGCCTCCTTTGGTGTACCAATTCCATTGGATTCCTTTCCAAAGTTCGTCACATTTTTGAGCTAAGGCTTTTTCTTCTGCATTCCCGTTTTTGAAATATTCACGAACCATTAAAATCCCTGAAGTTAAAAACGCTGTTTCTACCAAATCTCCACCATTATCTTTTTTCCCAAACGGAACTGTTTTTCCTGTTTCTCCATTGATCCAATGTGACCAAGCTCCTTTATGACGATCTGCTTTTGCCAAGAAATCCATCATGATAGTCAATCTTTTCACCGCATCTTTTCTTGGAACAAAGCCTCTTTCTACTCCGACTAAAATTGTTGCTAATCCAAATCCTGATCCACCTGTAGTCACTACATGTTTATCATTATCCGGATAGATATTGTCTTCGTGATAGCGCTCTCTCCCTAACATAGAATTGGGTTCTGCATACTCCCAGAAATATTTCAAAGCATCTTTCTGGACTTTATCCATTAATTGCTCGTCTGTGATATTGCTTTTTACCACTGATTTTTGAGCAGCTCCCTGTGATGCAATTTGAGAATTTTTGCAGGAAACTAAAAGTAATGATGTTGCTGCAATTGATACTATTATCCTTTTCATTATATCATTTTTTTAAACAGAATACTAAAAGAAGAGGAGAATTTTCATTCTCCTCTAAGTATATGATTATTTTTAATAACCAGGGTTTTGAGTAAAAGCACCATGGCTCTGATCCATTGCATCTAAAGGTATCGGGAACACTTCGTTTTTCCCTGCTTTAAATCCGTAAGGAGCTAAAACAGTAGCTGCCTGACCTGTTCTTACTAAATCAACAAATCTGTCGCCTTCTAAAGCTAATTCTACTCTTCTTTCATGCCAAATGGCAGTTCTTAAAGTAGTTTGATTTGATGCAGTAGTACCAGCTAAGCTTGCTCTTGTTCTTACTCTATTAAGGTTCGTAATTGCAGTAGAGGTATTTCCTAGTTCATTTGCTGCTTCAGCATTGATTAAAAGTATTTCTGCAAATCTTAATATTCTGATATTCTGAATAGATCCGTACCCACAAGCACTATTGTTCAATGCTTTAGGAACATAAACTTTTTGGTTGTACGTAGTAACCGATAATGGATCTCCCATCGCGATTAGATCTCCTTCAGGTGTAGTTTCTCCATTTCTAAGGATGGTAAGTTCTTTTCTAATATCACCTCCTTCAAATGCATTTTCAAGAGCATTAGATGGTGTAAAGAAGCCCCATCCGAACTGATCTCTAACCCCTTGAACTTCTGCATATTGACTTCCACCGTAAGGAGGTGCACAATCACAGTTTACTTCAAAAACTGACTCTTTTCCAAATTCACCAGCTGGTCTGAACAAATGGTTAAAATCAGGATCCAAATCATATCCCATAGCCATTACCTGGGTAGATGTATCATATGCTTTCTGCCAGTCTTTTTTATAAAGGTATACTTTAGATAGTAATCCTAATGCTGCTCCTTTTGTTACTCTTCCTAATTCTGAAGAAGGATACGTCTGAGGAAGAACATCTATTGCCGCCTTAAGATCTGAAATAATAAAATCGTAAACCTCATCAACTGAATTTCTAGGCTTCTCATAAACAGTCTCTACTTTATCATAAATTGGTACACCACCATAAATTCTCACTAAATTAAAGTAAAAATAAGCTCTTAACATTTTAGCTTCTGCAACCAATCTTGTTTTTAGCGTAGTATCCATTTCGATCCCGGGAACATTGGTAATTACCTGATTCGTTCTGTTTACTGCCTGCCACTGCCCGATCCAATATCCTCTTACTCCTGCATCACTTACTGTATACGTAAAATTATCATATACATTAATAAAAGATGAATCTCCCGGATTTGAACCTTTTACAACATCATCTGCCGGAACCCCGAAAACAAACTGATAAGGAAAAGCCGAATTTTCCCAACTTCTAAGAAAAGTATAAATAGCACTTGTTGCCTGCAAAGCATCACTTTCTGTTTTAAAGAATGATGAAGCTTCTGTTTGTCCTTCCTGTTTTATATCTAAATACTCATCTTTACAACTTACTAAAGCGGAAAATAAAGCGATTGATAAAAATATCTTTTTCATAATTCTTTCTTATTAAAATGTTAGGTTCATACCAATAGTATAAATTGCTGAAATAGGATAAATATTATTATCAATACCCATTTGCACTCTGTCTGAATTCAAAATTTCCGGAGAAAAGCCATTATATTTAAAGCTAGTCCAAGGGTTTTGAGCACTTACATACAATCTTAATTTAGTAATAGACATCGAATTCGTAAATGCTTTAGGCAAATTATATCCAACCTGAATATTTCTAATTCTGATATAACTTCCGTCTTCTACATAAAAACTATTGGGTAAAATAATAGATTGGTCATTGGTTGCCATTGGATAGTCGTTAGATGTTCCTGCACCATGCCATCTGTTATTATAGAAATCTAGATCCCAACTTTCGTTTCCGTAACGTTGCTCTCTGTTGAAATTATATATTTTGTTTCCAAAAACACCTTGGAAATCAATCGCAAAATCAAAATCATACACATTCAGGTTAACCCCAAATCCATAAGTTCCTTTTGGAATAGGACTTCCTAAGAAAGTTTTGTCTCTAGCATCTATAACTCCGTTTCCGTCGATATCTGCAAATTTAAAACCTCCAGGAGTTGCTCCATTTTGTGCCGCTGCTGCCGCTACTTCTGCTGCATTCTGGAAAACACCTTCTACCTGATATCCATAATAAGAACCAACAGCTTGTCCTTCTTGTAATCTAATGATAGAATTACCATATAAACTTGCTCCTGTTTCTAAATAAGATCCATTAAAAACCGATGTTATTTTATTCTTCAGCGTAGTAAGGTTACCATAAACTCCTAGCTTGATATGTTCATTGATCTTAGTATCATAATTTATTGCAAGCTCAAAACCTCTGTTGTTAAAAGAATAAGCATTCGTAATATAATTATTCCAGTTACCTGCACCAGAAACCGTTCCCTGAACAATACCATATACTACATCTTTCGTGTCTTTGTCAAAATAGGTAGCATCAATTTTCAGTTTATTATTAAATAACCCCATTTCCAATCCTAGATCTCTACCCGTTGTAGTCTCCCAACCAATATTGGGATCTATAATTTTATCAATGGTTTGTGCGGGTGATCCATTATTTCCAAAATATGCTCCATCAGCAAATTTTGTTGTATTAAGCGTATATGCTCTCGTTACATCAGGATTTCCTAATTTACCCCAGCTTGCTCTTAATTTCAACATATTAAAAACATTCTGCTCGCTCATAAAGCTTTCTTTTGAGATCACCCATCCCGCGCTTACAGCAGGAAATGTACGGTATCTGTCATTTGCAGAATACTTAGACGTTCCATCTCTACGAAGGGATGCATTTAATAGATACTTTCCTGCATAATCATAATTCACTCTTCCAAAAAAAGATTCTATTCTATCCTGATAAGGGATAACATTACGACCATCTTCTTCAAAACTTGTCATGAAAATATCAGTTCCATTCGCTATATCCAACGAAGAATTATTTCCGTTATACTTAACGTTTAAAGCTTCTGCATAGGCTTGAGAATAAGAGTTTCTTGTTCTTGAGTAACCTGCTAATACTTCAATATTATGGTTCCCTAAACCTTTTTTCCAACTTAATGTATTGTCCCAAATATAATTTCTTGTTCTGGAATCTCTTGTTATTAGCTTAGCCGGCTTTTGATCAGCAACAGGAACATAATCAAACGTTGGTGTAAATTCGTATTTATTAGAATTAATATTATCCGAAGAATAACTCACTCTTAAAGTAAAATCTTTTAAGAATTTATATTCCCCCCAGATATTGTTTAATAACCTTTCTTCTCTTATCTGAGATCGGTATAAATCTAATTTTGCTCTTGAATTCGGAACTTTCGCTAGTGTAAAATATTGATACCCTCCTTTAGTTGGATCCATTGTATCATAAACCGGCGGTGAAGAATAGGCATCTAGTAAAGTATTCTGTGCCTGATCCGTACGCATCTTTGAAAACGTAAAATTATTTCCAATCGTAATATTGTCAGTAACTTTATATGTAAGATTAATTCTAGTACTAAATCTGTTAAAACCACTACCAGAATTAATTCCTTGTCCTGCAGCTAAATTTCCTTCATCCTGTAGGTAGCCCACACTTCCGTAATAGTTAAGTTTACCTATATTTCCTGAAGCTGAAAAATCATTAGAATTAATGATACTTGTTCTTAAGATTTCTTTGAACCAATCTTTATCTGTAGGATAAGCAGATCTATTTAAAAATACTGGATCTTTTACCTTATCATTAATTAATTTTTCGTTATATAATTCTAGATACTGATCAGCATTAACCATTTTTGGAACGTTGGTTACCGTTTTAATTCCTAAATATGAATTGAAATTAAAAACAGGCTTCTTACCTCTCCCTGCTTTTGTTTTAATAATAACAGCACCATTTGAAGCTCTTGCTCCAAAAATAGCTAAACTCGATGGATCTTTCAAGACACTCATAGATTCAATATCCTGAGGGCTTAAAAATGAAATATCATCGGTAATCATTCCGTCAACGATAAAAACAGTTTTACCGGTTAAAGAACCAACACCTCTAATGTCAACTCTTGGTGAACCTCCTGGGGCTCCGGAATTTAAAATCTGTACTCCGGATAATTTCCCCTGAATAGAACTTAAAGGATTCGCATTTGGCTTATCAGCAAGATCTTTTGCTGTTACCAGACCAATACTCCCCGTAATATTCTCCTTCTTCTGAGATCCATATCCAATCATTACAACCTCCTCAATCTTCTGTTCTTTCGTGACAGAATCTTTTTTAGGGGTAGTCTGCGCATTGACGTTCATACCGAAGTATAAGACAGCAATGAGACATGGATACTTTAAATCACTTTGTTTCATATAGTTTCACTTTATTTGTACAATCAATTTTTTATAAAAAGGTAATCAGCCTTTTCATTTATCCTCCTTGAAATCAGTTTCAAAATCTCAAAAAAAGACATTAGCCAAAATTATAAAAAATATCCAATTCTGTTAAACTATCTTAAAAATTTAAAAATGATCTTATTACATTGCATTTAATATTAAAAAAATTCACATTTTAATATTTTCATCATAATATATTAACTAAATGTTAATCAAATTTTCAATTGATTTTTTTTGATTTTTGGTTAAAATTTCCCCAAATAACTCTAATAAATTTAATATTTTGTTAAACAGATAATACTTATTAAATTTGGCTCAGAATTTGAAAATAATAACGATTAATAAAAATCAATGAAAAAATATATTATTGCTGCGGCTTTGCTCATCGGAACCGGCGCAATCATCAATACAACCCTGCAGTCTTGCACTACGTTAGCCACTACAGACCTTGGATTATCCGTTATTAAAAAGCTTTTACTTAATGGAATTAACAAAGGGATGGGAATTTATGGTAACAAAGATGCTTTCCTACAAAATAATATGGTAGACAAAGCGTTACCAAAAGAACTGAGAGATATTAATTCTACTTTAGAAAAAATAGCTCCTTCATTGGTTGCAAAAGAAAGAGACTATATCGCGCAGGCAGCTTCTTATACTGTAAACATTTCAAGGCCCATTTTAGAAAGTGCAGTGCATAGTCTGAATGCTCAGGATGTCAACAGAATTATTCAGGGAACTACAGCTACTCAAATCCTGAAAGAAAAAACTCAACAACAGCTTGTTGCTGCTATCATGCCTAAAGTTGAAGAACAGTTGAACCAATATGGTATTGTTAAAACAATCAACACCGCTTTATCAGGAAGCAATTTATTAGGTAGTTTATTAGGCGGAAATACTACCAATGTAAATTCAGGAGGTTTAAGCCAATTAGCTTCCGAACAGATGGTGAATGGAATCTTTAATATCATTGAAGATTACGAGCATCAGAACTCTAAGGCTCTTTTGGGACCTCTTGGAAAATAGAAAAAAATTCGTTATATTTATATATAAATTTAAAATTTGCAGATGGATATATTACAAGGGAATCAACACGCAAACCCCGATGAGTTTTACAACTCTCTAAGGGAAAAACTGGAAGATCATCATGATTTTCCGGAAGATTATTTATTTAAATTCATAATCCCGACCGATCAGTCTAAACTTACTGAAATTTACAGAGTTTTTGACGGAATTAAATTTACACTAGGAAACCGCGAAAGTAAAAATGGAAAATATACAGCCTGCAATATCAATGCATTTGTTTTAGATGCCCATCAGGTGGTTAAAATTTATAAAGAAGTCGCAAAAATAGAAGGCGTTATTCTTCTTTAAAAGTAAAAAAGTCAGCGTAAAGCTGACTTTTTTTATATCTTGATGGTATTTCAATATTACTTTTCGATAAAGAACTTCACATTATCAATTGGTCTTCCCAACATCGCCACAGAACCTTTTATTAAAATTGGTCTTTGGATTAATGATGGATTTTCAGATAAAATTTTGATCCATTCATCTTCTGAAAAATTCTTATTGGCAAAATTATCCATGTATAACTTTTCAGTCTTACGGATGATATGAAAAACACTCTGATTAAGCTTTTTCAAGACCGTTTTAATTTCTAAAATGCTTAGTGGATCTTCAGTCATATTGATGATCTCAAACGGCACTCCATTCTCATCCAAATACTCTAAAACAGCATTTGATTTTGAACAACTTCCATTATGTAAAACCTTAACTAACATTTTTATTGTATTTAAAAATTAAACTTGAGTCTATCAAATGTAGTAACAAATAAAGTTACATGAGTCTTAATTATTGATAAATTAATGTTAAAACAACCCATGAAGCTCTGCCTCTATCTTTTCTAAGATAAATCCGAAATCTTCCGGTTTTTCAACAAAATCTAAATTATCTACATCAATAATTAAAAGCTTTCCTTCTGTGTAATTAGAAATCCATTTTTCGTATTTCTGATTTAATTTGGAAAGGTATTCAATACTGATTGATGCTTCATATTCTCTTCCTCTTTTGTATATTTTTTTCACCAAATTCGGAACATCAGATTTTAAGTAAATCAATATATCCGGGGCAGAAACAAAAGCTTTCATCAAATTGAAAACAGAAATATAATTATTAAAATCTCTGTCCGAAAGAAGCTTCATATCATTTAAGTTTTCTGCAAAAATGTGTGCATCTTCATAGATCGTACGATCCTGGATAATGTTTTTGCCACTCTCTCTAATTTCTTTTACCTGACGGAATCTACTTCCTAAAAAATAGATCTGTAACGCAAAACTCCATTTGCTCATATCAGCGTAAAAATCCTCCAGATAAGGATTGTGATCTACATCTTCAAATTGCGCATCCCATCCATAATGCTTTGAAAGCAATGTCGTTAATGTAGTTTTTCCAGCGCCAATGTTTCCTGTAACTGCAATATGCATATTTTCCCTTAATGTTTTACTGATTAATTGCTTCACTAAATTCCAAACTTCTGAACTTCAGAAATTTCATTGATGAGTTTCTGTAAATTCTCTCCTGCAGGTTGCTCAGAAGATCCTTCTTTAGACTTTTCCTCAATGGTATCTACGGTTTTTTCTGTAGTTTTCTGCTTCGGTTCAGGTTCTGTTTGTAGCTTAGTTTCTTTACTTTTTTCGATGTTGTAAAGATAAAGGTTGTTGGCTTTTATTTCAAAATAAGAAAGGGTATTTTTATCCACAATTTGCGCATCCGGATCTTCAAAAAGTTTTACCATTCCCTTTTCCGGAATATATTTTACGATTGAGTTATTGGTAATCACCAAAATAAATTCATTCTCACGTCTGAAACGCTTTCCGTTTTCAATAGGAGCTTCAAATATTTTTTCGAATTTTAAAGAATAGACTCTAATATTTTTTCTTGTTAAAATATACACCTTATTTTCAAAAACAATCAGGTCCATCAAGTCATCAAAACTGGCATCAAAAGGATAGGAATTGATGGTGGTTTCATTCCTGAAATTATATTGAATCAATCTTTTCATGCTATCATCCAACAACCATAATTGCTGAAGATCTTCTGCATACGCCATTCTGATAAACCCAAATTTCTGTTTAAAATCTACTTTTTGAATATCATTAAGGTTTTGATCTACAAACTTCATTTCCTGAGCGTTTTCTGAAAAGAAAGCAATACTTAAAGGATTCTGAACATTCTGAACTTTAAACGGAACCGTAAACATCATTTTACCAAGCTGCTTCCCCAAAGAATCATATTTTGTAAAACTGAAATCTTTGTTTTTATAGATGTATAGATTTCCATAATCATCGGCAAGCATATCTTTCGCTTCCTTCAACTTCAAGGTATCAAAGGGAATAGATTTCTGTGCAGAGAATGAACAGAACAAAAGGATCAATAATAGGTTTAATAATTTCAAAAGTTCTTTTTTCTAAGATAATTTTTTGTGGACACTACCAATTTACATACTTTATTGTAATCAAATTGAAATAGTTGCTTATTTAATCGCAACTTCATAAATTTTAGACCACTTCTTCCCTGTTACCAGCATATGATCACCTTTAAAAGCAATACCGTTTAAAACACTTTCGCTGTCATTTTTGGTATTCTCTTCCGTGATTTTTGTAAAGTCGAATTTCCCGACTGTTTCTCCGGTTACAGGATTTATTTTTAAGATAATCGGTTTATGCCAAACATTGGCGTAGATAAATCCATTGTGATATTCCAGTTCATTGATCTGATTGTAAATATCTTTATATCCACCAACAGGAACGGTTTTCACTACTTTCGAAGGATCATTAACATCTAAAAAATACAGATTATTTGACCCATCATCAGCAATAAGGTTTTTCCCGTCATAGGTAAGTCCCCAACCTTCTGCAAATTCACCAGGCAAAGGAAACTCTGATATTTTCTTTAAGGTATTTTTATCGTACACGAAGCCTATTTTATTCTGATAAGTCAACTGATAAATTTTATCACCAACGATAGCGCAGCCTTCTGAAAAGATATCGGCAGGCTGTTTTTCTGTAATAATGGGCGTTGTAGTTCCCAATGTATATTTTATCAACTGAGAAGCATTCGCTAGCCCATCACTTTCATAAATAGTATTGCCTTCGATAAGAAATCCTTCAACAAAATTATTAGGATCATGAGGATATTCTTTTATAATCTCGTAAGAGATATTTTGCTCGGGAGTTTTCGTAAATACATTAATGGTAGCATCTTGGTTCAATATTTTGCCATTTTTTGTTTTAATGGTAAAAGTAACCTCATTATCTCCGAATGTAAAAAATTTGGGATCAATCGTCAGGTTAGACGCTTCCTTATCACCGAAGCTGATGCTAATACTTTCCGCATTCTCGGTAACATCTTTTGGAAGCTCCAGTTTATCACCAAAATGATATCCTTTAGTTTCCATTGAGTTATTATAATCACTTAAACTCCCCAATATTTCCTTGTCTTTATTACAAGAAATTAATGACAAAATCGCTGCAAAACCAATTATTATATTTCTTTTCATCGATGCTTTAAATATGTTCCAAAAATAGGGAATTTATTGCTTAAATTAGGTTTTGGCTAAAGCTGATTTGACTGTTGTTATATAAAAAAACGGGCTAAAGCCCGTTTCTATTGATCTGTTTAAGATCTTATTTTATTTTGTATCCATTTACTTTATAGCAACTTCATAAATTTTAGGCCAGTTCTTTCCTGTCACCAACATATTTTCACCTTTAAAAGCAATTCCGTTTAATACATCATCGCTTCCTTTCGTGTTTTGTTTTGCGATATCTGAGAAATCAAATGTTCCAACGACTTCTCCATTGGCAGGATTAATCTTTAAAATAATTGGTTTTTGCCAAACGTTAGCGTAAATAAATCCGTTGTGATATTCCAGTTCATTCAATTGATCATATGCCTGAGAACTTCCTGCAACAGCAATGTATTTCACCAATTTTGTAGGATCTTTAGGGTCTAGGAAATACAACAATTTACTTCCGTCTGATGCAATAAGGCTTGTCCCGTCGTACGTTAATCCCCAACCTTCTCCTAATACATTTGGATACGCAAAACTGGATAATAGCTTTAAAGAATTTTTATCATAAATGTATCCTTTTTTGCTCTGCCAAGTCAGTTGATATACTTTATCACCCACAATCGTACTTCCTTCAGAGAAATCTTCCGGAGCCTGTTTTGTAGAAGCAAGAGGCGTGGTAGTTCCCAACGTATATTTTAAAATCTGTGAAGAACCGTTTTGTCCGTCACTTTCATAAATTGTATTTCCTTCTACCTGAAAACCCTGTACAAAGTTTTTAGGATCATGAGGATATTCTGCTACGATTTGATAGGCTATTTTTTTCTCAGGACTCTTAGCAAAAACATTGATCGTTGCATCCTGATTCAGCGTTTCACCGCCTTTTGTTTTGATATTAAAAGTTACTGCATTATCTCCTAAGGTAAAAAATTTAGGATCTATCGTCAGGTTTGAAGTTTCTTTATCTCCGAAGCTGATGCTAACACTTTCTGCATTTTCTGCAACATCTTTGGGAAGCTCTAGTTTATCACCAAAATGATACCCTTTGCTTTCCATAGAATTGTTGTAATCATTTAAAGAGTCAAGAATTTTTTTGTCATTATTACCACAAGATGCCAATAACAAAATCGCTGCAAAACCCGCAATTATATTTTTTTTCATTGAATTTTTAAATATTTCCCCAAAAATAGCAAATTTTATTCCGCTTTACTAATGGGCTCGCCAAATTATATATCCCTGAAACCTATTTCTCCAGATATTGTCTTAAACTCTGTCCGATAATTCCGTTCCAGCCTTCTGTAAAACTTTCTCGTGAAAAATTCTCGCCAAACTCTTTGAAATTATCTATATTTTCATGAATTAAGGTAACAATCGTTTCTCCATCAGCAGGTTGAATTTCCCAATTCACAGTAGTTTTCTCATTTGAAAATTCAGGATAAGACCAAGAATGTTTTAATTTCTGATGAGAAATAATTTCTAAAATTTCGCCTTGATGATGGTATTTTTTCTCATCTCCGGGTTCGTAGAAATTAAACTGTTTTCCAACTTCCAATTCAAAATCCGGTATATCAAAATACCAGTTTTTCATCTCGTTTTTATTCGTTAATGCTTTCCATACTTTTTCAATAGGAGCATTGATTTTAAACTGAACGGTGATGGGTGTATCCATTTTATTTTAATTTTTCATTTAATGGGCAAATCCTGTGATCTTTGCTTCATCAAAATCCAATTGCATTTCAATGGTTCGCATCACATGATCATCAAATATTTTTTCACGTTTCATACGGTGAAGTTCATTTCTCTGCGCCTGAATGATCTGTCTTAACACATCTTTATTTTCATTCATCGCCGTCACATAATCTCCTGTAGAAGCCATACAATTGGCTTTATCGGTCATCATCATCATTTCATTTTCCAGTTTATGTTTTTGATGACGTACCAAGCTGTTTGTTTCTGCCAATTCTGAAAAATCATTATCTAATTTATGCAAAGCCGTTTCTTTTAATTTTTTCATTAAAATAACTTCCTGTTTTTCTTCAGGCAGCTCACTTCCGGCATCGCTTATTTTTAATAATTTTAAAATGGGTGACAATAACAATCCTTGTCCGACTAACGTAATTAATATAATAACGAAAGTTACGAACAAAATGATATTTCGATGCGGAAATGCGTCTCCATTTGGTAAAAATGCAGGAATTGAAAGCGCTGCTGCCAAGGAAACTACGCCTCGCATTGCTGCAAAACTGATGATAAAAGGTTCCTTCCAATCGGGTTTGGGGACTTTTACCCTTAGCTCTTTCGAACAAATTCTTGGAAAATACATTAAGGCATAACTGTAGATAATTCTTGTTAAAACAATCGCTCCACCAATCACAACACTGTAAAAAATACCTTCTGAAATGGTATAATCTTTCATCGCTGCCACCACAACCGGTAATTCAAGTCCGATAAGAATGAAAATAATGGTATTCATCAGGAAAATCAGCACGCTCCAGACATTTCCAGACTGAATTCTTGAAGTATGACTTAAGTAACAATGCGAGTTATAAGACATCAATAAACCGCCAGTAACAACCGCCAATACACCTGAAAAATGGAAATGCTCTGCCCCAACATACATGATGTAAGGAACGATCAAGGTAATCACTGTATCAATATTAGAATTGGAAGGAATATGTTTTAGTAAAGCTCCAAAAAGGAAGCCCACTCCTACTCCTACCGCAATTCCTCCGATTGCCATGGTAAAGAAATCCTGCACCGCATCTTTGAAGATAAATTGCCCTGAAATTACTGCTGCTAAGGCAAATTTAAATACAATTAAACTTGATGCATCATTAATCAAACTTTCTCCTTCCAAGATACTTGTGATCTTTTTAGGAATTTTCATGTGCTTTAAAACAGAAGTTGCTGCCACGGCATCAGGTGGAGAATTCACTCCTCCCAATAAGAATCCCATTGCTACTGTTAACCCAGGAATTATTGATGAAGAAAGATAGGCAACCACGATTGAGGTAAGAAAAACCAATCCGAAAGCCATAGAAAAAATCTGCTTTCTCCATTTATGAAAATCCTGCCATGACGTGAACCATGCGGCTTCAAATAAAATTGGAGGCAGGAAGATCAGGAAAACCAAATCCGGCTCTATTTCAATATGCGGCATTCCCGGAATAAGGCTTATCAGTAAACCTGCAATTACTAAAAAGATGGGATAAGCCACTCTTAGTTTTTGTCCGATCATAACCAATATCATCACAGATAATAAGACTGCGATTGATATGATAACGTAGGTGTGAATCATTTATTGATGTGTTTTTTTATTGTTATTTTTTACTTTTTTATTCCCGCTAATCTTTCATTACTTTCTATGTATAAACAGCTGCTAAATTTTTCTGATCTGTAAAAAGCTTATTTTTAAATTTAAAAAATGATGTTTAAGTTCAATGATTAGGCAATATCACCGTTCTTTTAATCCTTAGTAAACGGAATATTGTTATAAAAACCAATTTGAATCTGTCCGCGGTTTTTGTTTTCCTGAATCTGATTCATATAACCTGCTTCAATTCTCATATTTTTATTGATAACATACCCTAACGCTCCATAGACTCTATTTCTATCGAAAGTGGGACTGTTTAAATTTAGGAAAATCTCATTATATACTGAACCATAAAAAGTTTTCGGCAGCATTTCTTTGTTATTGATCGGGATATTTACTCCTAACATATAACGGAATCTCATTCTAAAATCATCTGCCAAAAAGCGTTCTTCCAAACGGTAACGGTGCTGAAGGTAAAATCTTCCGAATTTCTGTTTTGTGATATACTGCTGGAAAATTCGGTGTTCTATATTTTCCTTTTTTTCTCCATTTACATAAGGCTGGCTCAAAATAAAACCATATCCCAACAAAACATTGTTATTATTTTCAGTTAAATCATATCCGATTCCGGTACGAATTAAAAGCTGTTCTAAATCTCCAATCCCATCAAAATTACGATACTGGATCTCATTATGAAAGTTTAATTTTTTACTAATTTTATTGTTTCCAAAATACATGTACCAAGCTCCCAAATCGTTTTTCTGCGCAAAGGAGAATGTTGCTGTTAATGAGAAAATGGCCAATGCCATCGACTTTAAAATCTTCATAATCTTATTCTTTTACATTTACTTTAAGAAAAAAACTTTATTATTAAAATCTATCGTTTTTTTAAAAGTTATTTCAATTATCAATAATAAGCAAAAAAATATTTTATGAAAATTTATCTTTTTAGTTTAGAAGTTTATTAAAATCACCGTGTTGAAATTTCTTCAACAAGCCAATATTTTTATGCTTGATCAAAATAGGTACAGCTCATCAGGTTTAAAGCATTAAGTTATATTGTACTAAGCCTTAAATCAAAATTTAGAATTTTTTGGGATGCACATGTATTATAAAATAAAAACCGACAGAACGATCTGCCGGTTAGTTTTATGTATGCTTCATATACAAAATATGAATATTATGGATGCTGTTGCATTTTTGCAGGATCGTCATAATTTACCATCCAGTTGATCTCAAATTTATCGGTAAACATTCCAAAATAAGCTCCCCAGAACGTATCTGCTAATGGCATGGTTACTTGTCCGCCAACAGAAAGTCCGTTGAATAATTTCTCTGCTTCCTCTTTTGAATCTGCATTGATGGAAATTGAGAAATTGTTTCCCGCTTTGTAGTGAGAAGCCCACTCGCCACCTGTATCGCTTCCCATTAAAATTGTTTCTTTAGAAATAGGAAGAGAAACGTGCATGATCTTGTTTTTATCTTCCTCAGGAGTTTCTTTACCTTCCGTGGGAGGCATTTCTCCGAAAGTTCCAATGTAAGGATATTCTCCTCCGAAAACGGATTTGTAGAAATCAAATGCTTCTTTACAATTTCCGTTAAATGTTAAATAAACGTTTACTGATGCCATACTGTGTTTGTTTTTTAAATTATAGTTTAATTTTTTTTTAAACACGAATAGCACTAATATTTTAAGCACTAATATTCACAAATAAAATTAGTATCATTTATGAAAAGAATTTGTGTTATTCGTGTTTAAATATTTTATTTTGATTTAAGCTAAAACCTATGGTTTTTCAGACATTTCTTTTAGTCGAGAAAGTCCTTTTTGATAATCCTTTCCTATTGCCTCTTCCATTTTCATAAACATTTTCATCACGGTAAAAGGATACGGAATTTTTGAAGTAAATCCCCAAGTTGCTTTGCTTCCATTTCCTTCCGGAACAACGGTTACATATGCATGAGCTTCACTTTCGTAAGGCGTTAAGAATTTAATATCCGTGTCTATCCTTTTATTTACAGCATCTATTTTTATGACTTCCTGACATCCGTTTCCTGCTTCTTTGCTTTCCCAACACACTTTTTCACCGGGTTGCCCTGTAGTCCCTATCCAATCTTTTTTCATTCCGGGATCCAAATCATTCCAAGGGCTCCATTCATCCATTCCTCTTAAAGTATTGGTATTTTGCCATACTTTTTCAACGGGAGCATTGATAGAAATTGATTTTTCGTAATTACAGTCACCTGAAATAAAAGCCGCTATGATCAGCCAAAAGATCAGGATCGAGGCCATGACTATTGCAACTCCTTTTAAAATTTTCATATCATTTGTTGTTTATGTTTATCTGTGTTGGTCTATTAAAATCATATTTCCATCGGGATCTTTAAGGAAAATATGTTCAGGACCGGAAGTTGTTTCTTCCGCTTCTTTCTCCAGCTGAACGCCATTCTCTTTTAAATGTTTCTGAATTTCACGAACATCATCAAAAGATTCCAGGTTCTGGGCATTTTGATCCCATCCCGGATTAAAAGTAAGCATATTGCCATCAAACATGGCCTGAAACAAGCCAATTAAATGGCCGTCATTTTTCATGATAAGATAATTCTGTTCAATAGCTCCTGCCATAACGCTGAAACCTAATTTTTCATAAAAATCTTTAGACTTCTGAAGATCTTTTACACTTAAACTTATTGAAAATGCACCTAATTTCATATGTAGATTTTATTGTTTTTTATTTAAAGCTAATTTATATCCTGCTAACACCAATCCCCAAACAGCTATTCCAAGGATCCAAAACCAAATTGGGGTCGGGAGAATATACATCATATAAATACCTTGAAGCAGAAAAATAATTCCACAGATCATGGCATACATTTTCTTACCGTCACCAGCAATTTTTGTAGAAGAAAATCCGGCTACAAAAGCTCCCAACGCATATCCCAGAATCACAAAAAGCAGCGCCATCAAAGGTGCCGTTTCTACGTACTGCTTCAAAGCTTCCATATCATTGTCTTTTATTCCCGCAGGCCGTGGAAATAAATAATTTCCTAATTTTTCAACAATGGTGATGGTGATAACGCCAAAGAAAAGCCCTCCAAGAACGGCTAAAATTCTTTTAATCATGTTTAATGATTTTGTAAACGGGTCTTAAAATCTAATGTTCCGTCATAACTTTTCCAATCACCAACGAATTCGATGTCCTGAGCTTCTATCTTTTCAGTTGTTTTATTCCATTTGAAAGTATACACAAATTTACCTCTGAAAACTCCGGAATGTTTCCCTTTGTTTTCTTCAGCAAACTCATATTCACCATACATCGTGCTTTTTTTCTTACCGTCTTTGTATTTGGTAATTTTTAAGCTGCCTTCAAGTTTTGCGTAGGTTTTGTCTACCAGAGAATATCCCGAAACAAAATATTCCTGATCATTTTTATTGTTCTGTTCTGAAGTATTGATCTTCAGTTTAATTTCCTGCTTCTTATTCCCAATAGTTCCCGTATAAGGTTTGCTATTATTCAACCAAACATTAGAAATATTGGGCATTTGTGCCAATGCGAAATTAGAAACCAGAATGAGGAGTAATAAAAGCTTTTTCATGTGTGTATTTGAGTTTTATTTAAATATTATTTTAGAAATATTTGTAGGAGTATAGTTTGCCCACCAAACGTCAAAATCTAAATTTCCAGTATAATTTTTCCACTTTCCTTTAAAAGTGATTGTTGAAAAATTTTCATTTAATGGTTTTAAATCTTTATTGATCTGCATTCTAAATTTACCTTTAAATATACCGGAATGCTCTCCTGATTTATTTTCAATCAAATTAAAATCTCCAAAAACAAGCATCTTGTCAGGGCTATCCCTTACATCATATTTTTCAGTGAAAATCATTTCTCCTAAAAACTTTGCCTGATTACCTTCTACTTCAGTGAGTCCGGAAACAAAGTACATGTTAGGTTTATCTGGATTTTTAACAATATTTTCAAACTTTAATTTAAAAGGACTTTCTTTTGATATTTCCCCCTCAAAATATATTTGCTTATTTAAAACAATCTGACTAAAATCTTCATTTTTTAAAGGAAATTCTTTAGCCTGTCCGAAAATAATTGTAGAAGCAAATAATAAAAACAGCAAATATTTCTTCATACGATTAAACCCCGAATTGCGACAAATGGTGATTCAAATGTTTGGCAAACATATTATTCCATTCGTCAGAATTTAATTTTCCGAAAGAGAAAGATTCTTTTCCATCAAAAGCTGAAGATCCTAATTGCTGCGTTTTTTGAATAAAGCCAATCAGTCTTTTCTTTTCCTCATCAAAGTTCTTTCTTCCTGTTACCAAAAACTGTGGAGAAGTAGGCGAATCTCTTGGATATGCCTTGTCACCAACCACCTTAGGCTTCACAAATCTTTTTAAAATAAATTTTGCAATTGATCCCGGTTTCTTATGCTTTTCAGGTTCATACACCATTTCGTATGTGATACAACAGTGCGCCAACATTTGATCTACCGTCATCTTTCCCCAAAGCCCATGAGTATCCTCAATCAACTTATTTATTCTATCAATGTAATTCTGAGCATCTTTTACGTCAAATACGTTTTCCATCTTTCTCTAATTGTTAAAAAACAAATATATCAGTTTTTTTTCTCATTTTACACGCATTTGAAAAAAGGAATTAAGCAACTGCTTAATAAGAAATAGCAGCCAAAGCATCACTAGTCATAAACTACTGATAATGAGTATTAAATCGATAAATTTTAAGTTTTTCCTACAATAAATTATTGTTCGAAATCTTCATCAGAACCCTCTTTATTTTCTACTTCGGGTTTTACATATCTGAATGTTAACCATAATTTAATTTTAAGAGCAATCCAGCCTAAAACAGCATAGACAATAAGAAGAACCAACAGATGGTTTAAATAGGGATAAGTAAGTTCCACAGAGCCTTTTTGAATGAGTAAAATTTTAAAAGCCTGTAAGAATGGGGTTAAAGGAATAATATTCGCAAGAAACTGAACAAAAGTAGGCATTGCACTCAATGGCCATGTAAATCCGCTAATGATAAATGCAGGAGATGCAATAACCATCAGGATTTGAGTTGCTTTCAACGCATCAGGAATTAAAATACTGATCAAAACTCCCAAAAATGAAGCTGAACCTACAAAAACGGCGGTCAGCATGATAAAATTGAATATTCCTTCCGGCATCGGGACCCTGAAAATCATGTGCATGAAATAATAAATACCAACAATAAGAATTGAAAACACCCAAATCGGAAGTACTTTAATCAACATTGTTGGGAACGCCCATTTTCTCATCTTAAAGTATTCTTTAACGAAAGATCCACCCTGAAACTCTGCTGCAAAACTTACCGCCATTGCCAATAAAATAACCTGCTGTAAAACCACTGCCAACATGGCCGGCCACATAAAGATCAAATAATTACTGGTGGTATTGAAAAGGGTAATATAATTGGCTTTAAAAGGTTCGTATTGTGTTGCTGCTTTTGAAGCTGGCATTCCGGCTTTTTGAAGGGCTTTCATGGCAACTCCTGCTGAGAATGTCCCAATGGTCAACTGAAGTCCTTTAGTCGCGAAATTGGCCGTTAAAACGTTTCCTGTGTTGATGTAAATATTGACTTCAGGGTATTTCTTCTGCAGCATGTTGCCTTCAAATTTTGAAGGAATGATCACTACCGCAGCGGCTTCATATTTGATGACCTCATCTTTAATACTGAACGGCTCCTGTAAATATCGGATGACTTTAATACTTTTATTGTCTTCCAACATTTCTGTTAATTGGTTTGATAATGGCGTATTATCTCTATCAATGACCAATACAGGTGTATTTTCAACTTTTCCGCTTTTGTATACGAAACCCAATAATGTGGCATAGAAAACCGGCGCCAGAAAGAAAACGGTTCTTAATGTCGAATTGCCGATAAACAGCTTGAATTCTCGTTTTAAAAGTCGGAAAAATTCTTTCATAATTATTTCAGGATAACATTAGCATTTACCAGAATATTTTTAGCTTTATTCATATCCTTTGGTTTCACTTTTATTTCATAGATCGCGTCCTGCAATTGATAATCGGGATAAGCCGTTGTAATATCTGCATATCTTGTCAGCTGCTTGATGTAAACAATGGTTCCTTCTATATTTTCTTTATTGTAAACAACCTGCATATTCACAGCCTGCCCTTTTTTATATTTTGCAATTTTACTTTCGGGAACGGTAAATCTGAAATACGTACTTTCAGGAATATACCCATTGAACAAAGCAAAACCAGCGGTCGCCAATTCTCCTGCATTCAAACTAATCGTTTCAATTTCCATATCATTGGTGGCGATGATGTATCTTTCAGAATACGCCACATTGGCTTCCTGTAAAGCCCCTTTTGCCTGTGAAGCCTGTCCGGCAGCCATTTCTACTTTTTCAAAACGGGTTCCTCTTTTTACATCATCCAATTCCGCAACTACGGCATCATATTGTGCTTTTGCACCCTGCATTTTAGCATATACCTCATCATAAGCCTGTGGAGACATCAAACTGTCACGATACATATTGGAAGCTCTTTTAAAAGATTTCTGGGCAAAATCATATTGCTCTTTTAAACCTTTATATTTAGCCTGTAACTGTTTCATCTGGTCTGCCGTAGCCCCATTTTTTGCCATTTGCTCCTGAGCTGTTGCTGCACTTACCGCGCCTTGAGCCTGAGCAATTTTAGCAGAAACTTCAGGAATATCCAGTAAAGCCAAGGTATCACCTTTTTTTACGGTTTGCCCTTCTGTAACATATATTTTCACAATTCTACCCGTCACTTTCGGAACAAAAGAAATGACATCTTTTTTGGTTTTACCTTCCGAATCATTGAGGTTTTCTTTTTTTGCATCACAGCTTCCCAATAAAAACAGAATTACAAATAAGAGAGATATATTTTTTTGCATCATTTTACTATTAAGGGGTTAATAAAGTCTGGTAATATCCAATTCCTGAGTAGACCTCATCAATTCTATTCCTGCTCTTCTCTGGTTGAAGATCGTATTTTGATATTCTAGTTCAGCAGCTTCAAGATCACTTTCAGCTTCTATGAGTTGAGATGATTTGCTGATTCCGTATCTGAATTCTTTTTCGGCCTGAACCAATGCATTTTTTGCCAATTCTTTCTGCTTACTTTTCAGAGCAATCTGTGCCGTTGCGATATCATAATTGGTTTGATTGTTGGCTAAATTCAACGTCAGTTTTTTAAGCGCATCTTCTTTTTTATTCAAGAGAACTTCTTTCCCAATTCGGGCAGTTTCTTCGGCGTGTTTTCCTTCTCTTCCATCGAAAATCTCCCATTTAAATCCAACCCCTGCCGTAAACAAAGGAAGAATATTGATATTGGTTGGTCGCCAATCTAATTTGGCTCCTTCATAACCGATTGCAGGAACGGCAGGAATTACATTTTCAGAAGTTTTAATTCTGCTTCCATACAACCCGATATAATAAGCAGAAGCCATTAACTGAACCTTTGGAATCATCCAGGTTCTTTCGGCTTTTATTTTATAATCTGCAGCAACAATTCCGTGTTCTAAGGCACGCACTTCTGCTCTTTTTTCAATTCCGTTTTCGGGGGTTAGTAACTCAACCTGAGAAAGAACAGGTTCTATCATTCTCAGGCGTTCTTTTTGAATTCCTGTTAATATGAACAATTGGGTGAGAAGCAATTCTTTTTTCCCTTCATATTCCACGACTTTTGCATCTAAAGTTGCCTGAGCCAGTTCTATTTTCTTGTGATCATAAGGAGTTATCAAACCGTAACCTAATGCTTTATCTGCTGTTTTACGATTGATATCCAATCTTTTTTTACTTTCATCCAACACTCTTTTAGACTGATGAACTAATGCCAACTGATCATACGCTTTGGAAATAGTCGCCACTACTTCATCTTTGGTTTTCTCTAATAAAATATCTTCAGACATTTTTTTCTCTTCAATCGCCTTCTTTAAATATTTCACTTTACCTCCTGAATACAAAAGCATTTTTGCCTCTGTTTTTGCAATTCCTGAGAAACCGGATATATTTAAATTATTATTAAAACTTCCTTCCGGAATACGAATAAAAGGAGCGAGATTAATTTCCGGAGAGGTAAGGCGAGCTGTAGCATTAATGTAGCCAACTTGTCCGCTAACTTCCAGTGTTGGAAGAAAGATATCTTTAAGTTTATGCTCGTCAAGATCGGTCAGTTTATTTTGAGTAATCTGCATTTTAAGATCCGAATCCCGAACCATCGCACTGTCTAAAAGTTCTTTAAACTCGGGCGCAGATTGTGCCCAACCAACAGTTGGAAGGAGAAAAAAACCGAGCGTAAAAATCAATAAATTGCTTTTCATGGTTCATGTTTACAACAAATATAATGCAAAAATATCTTATATCCCCCTAAAACACTCACTAAATGGTGAGTTTAAAAGAAGTTTAAATTCCGTTTAACACAAATCCTTTATTCATAGTTGTTTCAGAAGAATCGTTTAACTGAAATTTAATCTTTGTTTTAATTGAAAAAATTCTTTGGATTCATTTATTTTGAATATTTTTTTAACGCAAAGTCATTTCAATCAGCAATATTATTCACTGTTTTTTATCATTCAGAGCGAAATACAGTGGAGCCTGGAATCTAAATCTACTTTAATAATACGGTTGAGATTCTTCCAGAAAGACAAAGTGATGTTATGGTTTTCTTTATTATTTTATTTGAGATTGCTTCGCTCCTCGCAATGAATGGAATTGGTAATGGTGACGAATACCCTACCCAGATATTCTATGTTAATTTACATTTTTTTAGGTTAAAAATTAGATTCATTGACTTGTAATAAGTAGTTCATCTCTTGTAAAGCTAAGAAGTCTAAAAAATGAAATGTTAAAATATAATTTTCTAAGTATTAAAGCAAACCTAACAGGTTTTCGAAACCTGTTAGGTTTAGACATGATGAATGCTGTGAATAAATAGCTTACTCCTTTTATCAAACAATAAGCAGTGAATCTGTCATTCTAAATGGAATGTAATAGAGTGAAGAATCTCTATCCCATTTTTTGAATTTCGATGTTGAGATCCTTCCAGGATGACAAACTTCATAATGATCGTGACTGTTGAAAAGAAAGACAAAACCCTTAGCCCAGATTGGAGCGACATCCTTTTTTGTTGCGGCCGGAGCGAAGCGGAGGTCGTAACAAAAAAGATATAGCGGAAAGCTGGAAATAGCTCCTAAAAATAAAAAAGTGAGAGTGTTGGAGGGTTTGAGAGTTGGAGCGTGGATGGTGAGAGGAGTAAGAGTTGATAGCTGGAAATAGCTCTTGAAAAATAAGTAATGAGCAATTGGTAATGAGTAATTAAATGAAGGCATTTTTCTCTCGCAGATTATGGAGATTACGCAGATTTTTATGGTTTATAAAAACAAAACTCCCCACGAAAATGTGAGGAGTTGATATGTAAATTGTTCAAGTTTATTTTTGAACGGCTTTCTTTATTGTAGCGTCTGGACGCAAAATTCTGTAACGAACCTCCAAGTCTTTCGGAACATAAAATACCAATGGTAATTTGCTGTTGTATCTTACGATTTCCGGCTGAATGTAAACGAATTTTTTCGTCTTTTTCTGATCTGGGCAACCCATTAATGTACTCGCTACTTCTCCTTTAGATTCTACATCATAATAGTTGTAGCCCCAACCCTGAAGGTCTTGAGATTTTACATTTCCCATCAAAAACTGATTGTTACAATCCATCATTTTTTCAGTCCCTACAAAAAACTCTACTTTTAGATCGTTTTCGTTTTTAGCAATCGGAAGCTGAATGTATACCTGCTTATACCCCTCTTTTGCCTTAGGGAACATTTCAATCTGTAGTTTTTCAAATTTGTCAGCTTTCTTTTGTGCAAAAGCATTTACACCGATCAACATCACTAACCCTGTCATTACTGTTTTTGAAAATTTCATTTCGTTTTATTTTATTTTAATATTCTTCTACTTGCTTATAGCCAAAAACTATTCCAAAGCCTTATTAGTATTGATTTTTTTGTGAATATTCATCTGCGATGCATAGTGGTTTTTGTGGGTTTGGATTTTATCTGATTTGTATCGGTTTTTATTGCTCTCGCGGATTTTGCAGATTTTTTATTTGGATGTCTTGTGAAACTAAAAACTCTTCACGAATTATAAGGAGTTGATTAGGGTTGGATTTTATCTGATTTGTGTAGGTTTTTATTGCTCTCGCGGATTTTGCAGATTACGCAGATTCTTAATTAGACGTTTTGTGAAACTAAAAACTCTTCACGAATTATAAGGAGTTGATTAGGGTTGGATTTTACCTGATTTGTGTAGGTTTTTATTGCTCTCGCGGATTTTGCAGATTACGCAGATTTTTAATTGGATGTTTTATGAAACTAAAAACTCCTCACGAATTGTAAGGAGTTTAGGATATATAATTAGGTCTATTTTATTTCTGATCGGCTTTTTCCATCGGAGCATCGGAACCTGAAATTCTGTAACGTACTTCCATAGATTTTGGAACATAAAGAACCAAAGGATATTTACTGCTGTAAGTCTTTATCTCTGGCTGAAAATAAACAAATTCTTCAGTCGCTGCCTGGCCACCGCATCCTCTGTTGGTCGTAAGCATAGAACCGTCAGATGCCACTTCATAATATTTATAACGTGATCCTTCCAAATTTTTAACTTTCACATTTCCTGTTAAGGAATGGCTATTGCAATCTACCATCGCATCATAACCTACGAAAAAATCAAATTTTAAATCCTTTCCCTTTTTATCCTTAGGTATTTGAATATAAAATTGCTTGTATCCCTCTTTAGCTTTTGGAAAAGCATCTATGTTTTCTTTTCCATCTGATCTTTTCATTTTGTATTGTTCTGTCTGGTTTTGTCCAAAAACAGTTACTCCTGCCAACAGGACTAATCCTGTAAGTGCTGTATTAAAATAATTCATTTTCATCATTTTGTTTGTCTATTCCGTTACACTCAAAAAGTATTCCAAAATATCAACATTCGGCTCTTATAATTCTTTAGTCTGAATTTAAAATTAAAAGTTGATTATGTATATTATTTTTGAATAATTTAAGGTTGGATTTTATCTGAGCTGTGCAAGTTTATATTGCTCTCGCGGATTTTTGCAGATTACGCAGATTTTTTATTTGGATATTTTGTAAAACTAAAACTCCTCATAGATTGTAAAGGGTTGATTATGTTTGAATAATTGTGGGTTAGATTTTATCTGACTTTTCTAAGTTTATATTGCTCTCACAGATTTTGCAGATTACGCAGATTTTTTATTTGGATGTTTTGGGAAACTAAAAACTCCTCACAAATTGCGAGGAGTTGGTTATGTATATTAGATTTATTTATTTCTGAATAGCTTTCTTCATGCTTCCATCTGGACGTAACACTTTATAACGTACTTCCATATCTTTTGGAACATAAAATACCAAAGGAGATCTGCTATTGTAAGAAGTTATCTGAGGTTGAAAAGAAACAAATTCTTTGGTCTTTGCTGCTTTTCCACATCCCATTTTGGTCGACATCATTTTTCCATCATACGTTACTTCATAATACGAATATCCCCAGCCCTCTAAATTCTTAGAATCTACATTTCCTACTAAAGTATGACGGTTACAGTCTACCAATGTTTCAATGCCTACAAAAAACTCAACTTTTAAATCTGATTCATTTTCTTCAATCGGAACCTGAATATATACTTGCTTATATCCTGGTTTGGCTTTTGGGTACATTTCTATATCAAGTTTTTCGTATTTGCCCGTTTTGTTTTGTGCAAAAGCTGTTACTCCTACCAACAGCACTAATCCTGTAATTACCGTTTTTAAAAAATTCATTTTTCTCATTTTGTTTATTTATTCGGTTATAGCCAAAAATCGTTCCAAATTTTAACGTTTGAAACTTTTCTATGCACATTCATCCGGAACATTTCATAAAATTAATCTCTGTGCATCATTTAGCTTATTTATTGAAATCCTTTGTATTATTTGGAGCTGATTCTTATAGAACAATAATTTCGATTCTATGGTAAAATTTAATTTTTCTCTCGCTGATTTTGCAGATTACGCAGATTTTTTAATTGGATGTTTCGTAAAACTAAAACTCCTCACAGATTGTGAGGAGTTTAGTCTATAATATAAAGCCTGTTTTATTTTTAGATAGCTTTCTTCATGTCGCCATCTGGACGTAAAATTCTATACCGTACTTCCATATCTTTTGGAACGTACAATACCACCGGTAATTTACTATTGTATCTCACAATCTCCGGCTGAAAAGAAACAAATTTCTTAGTTGCTTTTTGGCTACCACATCCCTTATTGGTTGTCAGCATTCCTCCATTATATTTTACTTCATAATACGAATAGCCCCAACCTTCTAAATTTTTAGATTCTATTTTTCCTGCTAAAGATTGATGATTACAATCAAACATTCCTTCAATACCTACAAAAAATTCAATCTTTAAATCTGATTCATTTTTATCAGTCGGTACCTGAATATAAACTTGCTTATAGCCTTCTTTAGCTTTTGGAAAAGCATCTATCTGTTCTTTTCCATCTGTCCTTTTCATTTTATATTGATCTGTCTTGTCTTGCGCAAAAGCAGTTACGCCTGCTAACAGAACCAATCCTGTAATTACTTTTTTAAAATAATTCATTTTTCTCATTTTGTTTATTCGGGTACAGCCAAAAATCATTCCGAAATCGGAATGTTCGAGCCTTTTGTATGTGCATTCATCTGAGGGGCATAAAAGTTTTGCATCGTTGTGATTCCGTTGGAGAATTTACCCGAAGCATTGGCTACATAATCATATTCAAATACGAATTTCCCTTTCGGCATGTACTGAATATAGAAGTTGGTAGAAGCATCTTTTGTAGACTGATAATAGCCTAAGTTATTTTTCCACTGGTAACCAGACAATACATTTACAGGCTCAAATCCTGCAGCACGCATGTCTTTGATATGAATAAATTCCATGGCTCTGTCTGTATTCAGAATCATTCTTACGGTCACTTTATCCCCTACTTTTAAAGGTGTTTCCGGTGAGATTTTCTGTAACTCTTCTCCGTTTACTGTTTTCACTTTTTTGTACAGCTCTTTAGTAATCGAGATGTAATTTTCTGATGATTTAATTTTATCTAAATCTTCATAATACTGCCAGAATAATCCACCCTGAACAATTCCAGGTCCTGGTTTTGTTACTGTCACCGTTCCTAGGTTTTTATCTACAACATCAGTTTTCACTGTAGATTTCACATAACCTGTTGCCTGTGTTTGCGGTTGTAATTCTTTTCCACCCCAAACGATGGTTGCTTTATCGCTTTCTGCAGTCGTCCATGATTTTCCTGAATTTAAGATTGTGAAAATTACTTCTGACGTTCCTCTTGAACTTCCCCAAGAATTCACTTCTTTCTGCGTGATCAACCAGATTTTCATGTCTTCGATAAACTTCTGATCGTTCGGTTTTAAAGTATTAAAAGCTTCCAATGCACCTGCCTGATTGACCACTTTAGAACCAAACCAACCCCAATCATTTAAATTCTGCTTCCAATATATTCCCTGAGTTTTTGTGTCGGTAGACGTTTCTTTTAAGTGGTTTATTAATTTATCTGAAGTCTCTTTCAGTCCGTAGTTGCTCATCAATAAAGCAGCACGATGCAATCCGAAGAAGGTAAAATCTGTGATCTTCGCTGTTTTTGCTTTCTGTTTTACCAAAGCTTTCAATGTGGCTCCTTTTCCTTTTAAAGGATATTGTTTTTCCCAATAGTTTCTGGTATCAAGATAATCTAATGACCAATTGTTCCAAACGTTTTCTTTTTTCACCTCTGAATATTTATCAATCTCATTGTCTAGATATTGAACCAGTTTAGCAACCAATTCGTTTTGTGCTGCATTTTGATACTCTTTCACATTATCTTTCAACCAAGAATTAATCTTTCCTAAGTTTTTAAGAATGTATAGAGAAGTTCCATACGAACTTGGATATCCAGGATACCAAGAGAAACCTCCATCCGGATTTTGCAGTTTTTTGAAATCATCCCAATCCTGATTGATTGAGTTTTTCATTGTATTCGCATCAAACAACAAGGCCAGTTTCTGCATCTGCTCTCCTTCATTTTTACTTTCCAGTACCCAAGGCGTCTCTTCTAATAACAATTGTTTTAATTCCTGATTTTTTTCAAGATTTGAATTTAATAATCCTTTGCTTTGGTATTCTTCAAACACCGTTTTCATTTTCGGATTAGCCTTGAATATTTCTGAAGCCAACACATCGGCAAACCATTTATTAAAGATTACATCCGCAGAATTATTCTGATCATTTTTCAAACTTGGAAGCGCAAACATAATTTCCCAAATCGGATTGGTCGTCAATTCCAACGTATTAGACACATTTGAAATCGTTGGAGAGGTTGCGTCTTTAAGATTGTCCAACACAAAAGTTTTCGTTTCGCCTTCTTTTACGAATACAGGCACAGCATCAGTCACCAACATTCTGTTGGGAAGAATAGCCACCGCCTTTTGTTCACCATCAGAATAAGCACCCGCTTTTGCCACCACTTTTAAAATGATTGATGAAGCATTATTAGGAACTTTTACCTTCCAAGTTAAAGCTGAATTTCCGTTTTCATTTAAATCAAAATTCTGAGTGCTTGCATGTAATCCAAATTTTGAAGAAATATCTTCATTGGTAAACGCATCTAATATTTGAAGGTTTGCTGATCCGCTTAATTTTTTGCTCGTTAAGTTGGATAGTTTTGATTGAAGATTCAACTCATCTCCTTCTCTTAAAAATCTCGGATAGTTTGGCGTTACAGAAAATTCTTTCTGCGTTACCACTTGTTTTTCTAATGTTGCTGCTCTTGCATCTTTTGTGTGAGCCAAGAACATCAGCTTCCATTTTGTTAATGCTTCCGGAGAAGTGAACTCGAAGTTTACATTTCCTTGTGCATCGGTTTTTAGATCTGGATAGAAGAAAGCAGTTTCGTTTAAATTTTGACGAACTTTCACATTATCTAAATTTTCTCCGGGAGGAGGAGTCTCAACTTTAGGAGCTTTTACAGCTTCTGGAAGCACATTTTGAATTACTTCTATTTTATCTTCACTTAATTCTTTAGACTTAGATTTCATTCTTGCTCCTGCCATTGCAACTGTTGGTGCAGGTGCATAAGCTGCACTTTTCACGCCTTCTGCATTTCCTAATCTACCATAAACCCTCTTATCATAATAGATTTCTCCATCAAACCAATTAAACTGCGGTACGTCTACATTGGCTCCATCTAAATAGCCAACTCGTTTTTCATAATTTCTCTGTTCCAAATATTGTCTGATATCATAAGAAGTTACGATTGAATATGAAGTATATAATTTTTCCCAATTGAAGCTGTTTGCAGCAAACTGATCCAGAGACATATCATACATATTCGCTAAGACTTCAGCATTAATCTTTTCCTTATCATTGCCTAAAACTTTTACTGACCATTTTTCTTTCGAATTAGGCTCTATTTTATCTCTGAACGTCACCGTTTCAATTCTCAATGGCTGTTCAGTATCTTTTATTTTTAAATTGACAGATTGCGTCTGAACATCATTAAATGCCACTACCTGAAACTGAATATTCAATGTTGATACACTTTTATCTTTTGGAACTTCAACCGAAAATTCCAACATTCCGTTTTTGAATTTTTGGGTTTCAGAAACTGTTTTTCCTGAACCGTCCTGTACAAAAATATTTACTAAAGCATCAGGAATCGCAGAATAAACGAAGATCTTAGCCTTCTCCCCTCTTGAAAATTCATTCTTAGGTTCCAAAACGGTTAAGAATGTTTTCTGAGTTGATTTTAAAGAATTCTTATCCCAAACACTGAAATTCTGAGAAGATTTTATGGTGTCTTTTCCTTCTATATTGTATAATTCTAATTGATAATCTCCGGCTTCCAGTTTTCCTAAATCAAGAGATTCTTCACTTCGCGTCGCTCCATTCAGAATGACAGAAGAAATTTTCCAGTTTTTTAGTTCATCGTTTTTATCAAACAGATCGTGTGGAAATTTATTAATAAATTCCTCTTTTGAATATTTTGGAAGATCCTGAACTGCCGATTTGAAATTATCTCTGAAAATTCTATTAGGAACTTCCAATTTTGATAACTTAACCTGATATGCTTTTTTAAGATCCTGCTCATTATAATTCTTAGTTTCTACTTTCAGTTTTACATTTTCATCTGCAAAAACATTTTTAATCTCATTTGCTTTAATATAATGTGAAACCGAAGCCACTTTCAACTGCGTATCGGCAGACTGGGTTTCCCCATTGATATCGGTAACAGAAGCATTAATTTCATAATTATCAATCTGAATACCTTCTAATTTTTCATCCTTTTTAAGATCTAAACGAATAACAAATTCTCCTTTTTCATTCGTCTTCGCTTCCCCAAGAATTGAATTTTCGTTATCATCACCTTGTGGATACCACCCGAAATACCTCCATCTGATATTGTGTTTTTTAATCTCATAGTTGACTGTCGTATTACTCAACGCAACACCAGAAAACATCATCGCTTTTCCTTTTAATTCTATGGTTTGTCCATATTTATACTCTTCCTTTACAGGATCAAAATTAAGTTCAAACTTCGGTCTCTTGTATTCTTCAACACGAATGTCTTTATAGCCCTCGGTTCCATTATCAGTTCTTAAATAAAAGACCCCATTTAGCTTTCCTTTTGGAAGAATGAAACTTCCATGATAAGACCCGAATTCATTCGTTGTGAAGTTTTGAGACGTAACTTCTTGTCCATTGGTATCCTGCAACGTTATTTTTTGCTTCAAACCAGAAAAAACCGACTCAATTTCTTTATCAATTTTAGAATTAATTACTTTAAAATAAACAGTTTGTCCAGGTCGGTAAATTGCTCTGTCTGTAAAAATCTGAGCTTTTGTACGGGTTTCTTTATTCGGATTTTGGTATTCTACCCCTCTATCATCTCCATACACCTCCATGATTTGGAAATCATTGCTCTTTGGCTGTTGAATCAGGAATGTTCTGTAATAATCCTTATTTGTGGTAGATGGAAATTTAAATATTCCTTTATCATCCGTTTTTCCATCAACTTTTGTTAATGTCTTATTAGAAATAAATTCATAAAATGTAAGGTTTTCGTTACTCGCCGGCTTCCCGTTTTCACTGCTGACTAATTTAAGCTCGTTAGAAAGCTGATTTCTATCGGTTTTAGTTTGATAAACAATTCTGTTATTCGAAACTAAAAAGTAGAAATCCTGTCTGGAATCATTATCCTTTGCATTAGAACCTGCAACAGAATATTCTGCAACGTAAACTCCGGAAGGCAGAGGCTTCATCTCCAATGACGTCTTGTGAGCCTGATAATCTTTAGGATCAGACACTTGAAATACCTCTTTTCTCACCAAAGTCTTTTTGATCTTACTGTATGAATCTCCATAAGAACTTCTCACATACTGCATCACAGAAGTATAATCTCCTTTTACTTCATAGATATTGATTGAAAAATCTGAAACATTTTTATATTCTGCAGCAATGTGAATAGGCAGATTTGCCTGAGTCTGCTTTTCGTATTTAATGTTTAAAGAAGGATTGATAATCTCATTTTCTTTGTTTTTAATATTTTCAATAAAAGGTGATTTGGGATATTGGCTTTTTGCCTGAACAGCAATGGCCAGCGCTTCTTTTGATTTCTTCTTGTCATGAAGCTGCGTCATGATCTCTTCCATCACCAAGACTTTATAATCTCCTTCCGTATTAGATTTTACGAGATTTTGGAGTTGCTCCAGTTTATCTTTACACTGATTGAAATTACAATTCTCTGATAATTTCTGATGCATGAAATACAGCTTAGAATTTCCTGTATTCTGAGCAATCAATTCATCAAAAATAGTATTAATCTTCGTTCTATTTTCTGTAAGTTCATTTTTTGTAAAAAGTCCGTTATCAGACAAGAAATTCACTTTTCTCAAAGAATACCAATCCAGTAACGTGGGGAAATAAGCAATATCTTTTGTATTGGAAAAAGCCTCTTTATAACCTGCTAAAGAAACTTTTTTCATTTCAGCTTGTTCCTTATCTAACTCCTGAAAATTTTTAGTTACATAGTTTTTAAAATCCAGTTTGCTCCAAGTTTCAATCTGAGAAATATCTTGAGCGCTTACGTTGGTCATTCTATTGATCTTCCAAGAGTTTTCATTATAATAATCCATGAAAAAACTATTCAGCAAGACTTTATACACCAACTTGCCGTCGCCTTTCAAATTGGAATCAGCCTTTTGAAGTTTAGCAAAAAACTTTGAGGCAGCATCATTTTTATCATCATCTGTCGTCTGATTAACAATACTGAATTCTGCCTTTAAGGAACGGATAAGCTGAAGGGGATTGTTTTCTTTCATCGCGTGGTTTTGTATGTCTAAAATAACGGGAAGGTTTGATTTATAAGCTCCTTTTTTGCTATTCTCTTCTATTTTTTTCCATTGGTCTGTATAATATTTCTGACCGAAAATGACTGAATGACTCAGCATTAAAAGTAAAAGCACAAAAATCTTGGCTAATTTTTTCATATATGTTATTTTTGTATAAATGAATTCTTTAAAAATACTCAAAAAAACTGTTATAGACAGTCAACTTTATGTCTCCTTAATGGGAACACTTTTCGCAGTATTTTTCATGCTAGAGCAAAACACGTTCCGTTGGCCTACTGTTATCCTTATATTCATCACTTATTTCAGTGGTTATCTTTATACCAAATACCAACGCACCCAACACTTCTTTAAAATCCTTGTCCTTAATGCGGTGGCAGGCATTATTTGTGCTTTTCTTATCATCTATAATCACAATGAAATACGATTGGTAAAATGGTTTATTATCGTTGTTTTAGGGCTTCTTTACAACAGTTTTTTCCTTGATGTTTACATTCGGAAAATCCCTTTGCTAAAGGTATTCTATGTAGGGTTGGTTTGGGCTCTTGTTAATTGTTGGTTAACTTTACATGAATTTAATCTTCCTATTTTTCTAATAAGCTTCTTTTTTATTACCGCCTTGGTTCTCCCCTTCGATATTCGGGATATGAAAAGTGATACGGTGAAGACATTCCCTATATTAATTGGTGTTCAAAAGACAAAGTATATTGCTTATTCACTGGTATTTGTGAGTACTATTTTAGCTATTTTTTATTTAGACTTTAACTATTCATTGGCCTTTTTCCTGACCAGTATTATAACCTATCTTTTTATTTATTTCGCCGAAAACAATAGAAAAGACGCCTATTTTTCTTTCGGCGTTGAAACTTGTTCGGTACTTCCTTTTTTATTTCTAGTAATATTGGAGTATTTTTGACGAATGATTATTAATAAACTTTCCCTGTATAATTTCAAGAACCATTCTGAGAAAAAATTTGAGTTTTCTCCCCAGATCAATTGTTTCGTGGGAAATAATGGCGTGGGAAAAACGAATATATTGGATGCTTTGCATTATCTTTCTGTTGGGAAAAGTTTTTTGGGAAATACAGACGTTAATAACATCAAAAGAGATGAAGATTTCTTTACCATAGATGCTGAAATTCAAAACGATGACAGCGAAGACATCCTTAAAATATCGCAACCTAAAGAATCAAAAAAGATTATTAAAAAAAATGATAAAAGCTATGATAGAATGGCCGATCATATTGGTTATTTACCCAGTGTAATGATCTCTCCTTATGATTCTAACTTAATCTCTGATTCCGGAGAAAGCAGACGGAAGTTTCTGGACTCCATGATCTCGCAGACCAATTCTGAATATCTTTTTGATCTGATTCAATATCAAAAAACAATTCAGCAGAGAAATGCTTTGTTAAAATATTTCGCTAAAAACAGAGTTTTCGATAAAGATTCTCTCGATATTTATGATGATCCTATTACCAGATCCGGAACTAAAATTTTTGAAAAAAGGAAAGAATTTGTATCACAACTTAATCCTATTGTTCAGAACTTTTACAACATCATTTCTGGCGGAAAAGAAACGGTTTCCGTGATCTACGAGTCTCATTTATTTGATGGGTTCGATCCCGCTCAACCTGACAAAGTTTTCAGAGATCTGTTAAAAAACAATATGGAAAGAGACAGAATGCTCACCTACACTTCAAAGGGAATTCACAAAGATGATCTCCTTTTTGATATGGATTCTATTCTGATTAAAAAGATTGGTTCACAAGGTCAACAAAAATCTTTTCTTATTGCTTTAAAATTGGCCCAAATGAGTCTTGTAAAAGAATTGACAGGAAAGACTCCTATCCTTTTATTGGATGATATTTTTGATAAACTTGATGATCACAGAGTTTCTCAATTAATAGAGTTAGTGAATCAGGAAAATTTTGGACAGATCTTCATTACAGATACACATAGAGAACGTACAGAAAGTGTGGTGAAAAAGATTAATGAGGAAAGTATTATTTTTGAGATATGAGCGGGAATTACCCTCATGATTTCAAAAAATTAGCATCAAAAAAAGAAAATAATAGCAAAAAAACACCATAATAATCCCTCTTGAATTACCAATACTAGCAATTTATTAAAACCGAATTTAATTAGCTTTAATTCATTTTATGATGAATAAAATACTTAATTAGCTTGTATCCATGATACTTACAATATGTTCTAATGATTTACAAAATGTAAACTATTCTCACTTGAGCTTTTTACACTTAAAATAAACCAACAAATAGATATTTTTTTTTAAATATTTATACTTTTTATTATTTTTTTAGCTTAAATAATACAATAAAAAAACTCATTATGAAAACATCATTCTTTTCCCTAGGATTTCTATGCATTTCTTCGTTCTGCCTATCACAAGTAGGGATAAACACAACCGCTCCAACTACAAGTTTGGACGTTAATGGAACTCAAAGAGTAAGAGCCCTTAACAACGCAACTTCAGATGCAACTTACACTCGTAATGTAGTAGCAGACGCTAACGGTAATTTAGGCTATACTACTCGTTCTTCAGCAAAACCCACTCCAGCTACATATACTGGATCAATGGCTGTAAATGCTGCACCCGTAACTGTTGCAACCGGCGTTAGTCTTTCCGAATTTACTCCTGTAATAACACAGTATAGAGGAAGTACAAGCCTTCCTACATATCGTTTTTTTGATAATGGAGGAAACATTCAGTTGGATTTAGAAACCCCAGATAGTGCTATTGTTTACAATTTAGTAATTGCATTTATAAGAAATAATTAAAAATCTCTTATTTCGACTGTATATTGTAAATATCCATTAAATTTAAAAATCTCGATTTTAGGATAACAAAAAGTTTTTATTAATAAAAACTTTTTGTTATTTTACGCCTATAAGTCGTTCTATAAATGAAGAAGAAAAAACGTGAATATCTGTCCTCAGAATTAGTAAAATCATTTGCAAGAATTCATGGTTTTGAAGATAAGCTTGTCGCCTTTGAGATCAAAGATTTTCTTGAGGAATACCTTGATGAAAGTCTTTTTAGCGAGATTAGAAGTGTCAATATTGAAAATAAATGCATCATCATTAAGATCATCTCTCCTCTACTGAAGAATGATTTTAAAATGCGCAGAAGTTTTTATCTTAAAAAGTTTCAGGACAAATTTGGTGAAGAAAAATTTAATGATCTTCAGATTTTGTAGACATCGTATTGCTCATCAGATCATCCGCTCTTTTATCCAATCCAGAACTTATGGGAAGGAAAAACTTTAATGGATGTCTGAAAAAATACCTGAATATTTCTTTATAGATTTCACTTACCTGCCCAAAGTTCAATTTTCTTGATCTGAAGGCCAAAAACATAGACAAACTGAAGCTTACCAGGAAGTTGAAGAATCCAATTAAGAAAACGGTAATAAAGGATATCCAAAAAGTATAAGAATCTACAGAAAAATCTTTTCCGTAAAGTCCGATTGCAAAGTTTCCAGCGGCAAAAGTAATGTGACGAATATCTAAGTCTAATCCGAAGAATAATCCCACAGGAGCCGTTGCCCCAAGAAATACCCCAAACCAGAAATTAGAAACAATTCCCGGCCAGTTTTTAGCATAATACTTAGAGAGCCCTTTCGCGAATTTAGCTCCAAAAAGCCTTCTGATCGCAATGTTTTTAGCAATCCTTTCCGGTATTTGAAAAAACACGGAGTTGTTCCCGATATTCCCTGAAATAATCCCTGAAATAAAAAGGTAAAACCCGGCAATACTTGCATGTAAAATAGCTTTAGACTGAAACGGATCTAAATCTTTCAGCAATTTATCAGACCTGTCAACCGCTAGATTTTGTGAGAAAAAGACATCCAATCCGTAAATAATTGCCAATGCAATCGGGAAAGACAGCAATACATTTCCTACGAATGCAATAAACTGACTTCGAAACAACTTCGAAACAAGATGGGCAAATTCTGTTCTGTCACTTTTAGAATTACCTTCCTCCGCAAGAACTTTGGTCATGGTTGCCGCTGTCATCGCCGGCTGTTTTGTTGCCAAGGTAAATCCCATCAGATAAATCATGATGAATCCCATTGCATAATTCATCGAATATAAAAATGCATGTGAAAAATCACTTCCATGGTTGTATCCGTAAAGCATTTTCAAGATACATAATGCCCCTACAATAATCCCACCACCACTCGCTTTATAAAACATGGTCATATATTCCTTCTTAGAAGAGGTAATATAATGCGCTCCTGTTTCTGCGGTATGATTGGTAATAAGATGCGAAATCAATCTCGTACTGTCATTGATGAGCTCAGAAATATTATTCTTATGTGATTTATAACTTAATACATTAAAAACTAACTGTTTAGATTTAATATAAATATCCTCTTCAGTATCAATTACCAACAGATTTACAATTTCATATACCCTCTGCATTTGCTGACGGATCTTCAGAAGAGACTGATTGATCTTCCCTGAAATACCATACTTAGAAGAGTTTTTGAAAGCTATAGTTACGAACTCTAAACATTGTTCGGTATAAATTTTAATTTGCTTGTATCTGCTGTCTCTTGAATGTAATTGAAGGTCAGGATTTTTCTCAAGATCTTCGGCAAGATCTTCCAATTCGTTTTGTAAAGCCAGAAAAGGGTTATCGAAATTTCTGTATTGTGGAGCCATTCTTACCACTTCCACTTCCATCGCCATTCCTGTAGCACGCCAAGAAAGAATACTCATCGCGAAGATCATTTCTTTCTTCACTTTTGGCTTTGTAATAAAATCTGAAACCCCAAGAATTTTAATCAATTCATTGATCTCGTTTTCGGGAAGATTGTGTAAATATTTTAAATCTGCTTTAGGTCTTAAACTTATATTATCTACCAGATACCAAACCGTTTTTTCGTTTTCTACAGGAGGTAATATTTTATTAAGAATTCTTTTCTTAAGCTCAGGAAAGAAGGCGTTCTCAGACAGAATATTAGCTTCTGTTAAAGATAAGTTGAAAGGCCTTCCCTCAAAAATATGATGAATGTAATACTTAAAATTTTCAGTGTAATTCGGATTACTTTTGAAGAAATTAAGAACCTCCGTAAAGTCTGTCTTTTTTATACTCTCTAAAAACTCTGCAAAAGGTTCTAAAGAGAGTGTTTCATTCTTAAAAGAAAAGTACTTTTTAAGAACAGATTCAAAATTTGTGCTTGAATTGAAAAATTTCATTAGTACAAAGATACTATTTCAAACTAACATTCCTCATTTGTCTCATAATCCAGTTGTGTTTCTTTCTCAAATAAGGAGAAGGATTTTTAGGATCATATTTCTTAGGATTCGGTAAAACAGCAGCAATCCATGCAGCATCAGATGCCGAAAGATCTTTGGATGGCTTTCCAAAATAATACTGCGCAGCCGCTTCTACCCCGAAAACTCCCTGTCCCATTTCAATTGAGTTAAGGTATCTTTCCAGAATAATATCTTTACTCCAGACTTTCTCAATGATAAAAGTATAAACGGCTTCCAGCCCTTTTCTCAACCAACTTCTCCCCTGCCAAAGGAAAACATTTTTCGCTGTTTGCTGAGAAATTGTACTTCCGCCCCTTATTTTTTTTCCTTTTTCATTGTTTTTCATCGCTTTTTCAATGGCCGTGTAGTCGAAACCATCATGCATAAAGAACTTTTGATCCTCCGATGCAATGACTGCTCTCTTCACGTTATCCCCCATCTCATCATACGAGATATAATCTCTGTGCAGCTTTCCAAACTCAAATAGACCACCAATCTGCGTAATCGTAATAGGCGGATTGAAGAATCTACCCCAAATAATGAATACTACATTGAGTATAAGAACAATAAAAATAAACTGTTTGATTTTTTTCCACATAGCTATTAAAAAGGAAATACAAAAATAAACAAATACTCTGAGTTATTGCAATTCTTTCATATAAGTCAGCTGATAATCCGGAAGAAGCTCAGGATGAAAAATTTTAATGTAATCTTTAAGAATAAGATCAGACCTTACAATTCCGCTTTCAAAGAAATCATTGGCTTTTTGTTTTTCTCTTCCCATAATCCCATAAATTTTTCCTTTATTGAAAACATCCAGCTTGCTGTAAAAAGGATTAACGCTCAGTAATTCTTTCTTAGAAACATGGTTTCCGGCGTTTACCCAAAACTGTACCCCTTTTGATTTCGAAAAAACTTCTTCAAAACTCATGGTCACTGCTTTTTCATCTGTATTATTCTTTAAAATATACTCGGCATTCGCATCAGAGATAAAATTAGCCACAGAAGTCTTCCCACCCGGAAGATACCAAACATCTCCATACATTTCATTCGCTAAAACTACCGGTTTTGACTTCGCTTTTAATGCTAGCGCCTTTAATTCATTATAATTTTTCTCAACTTCACTATATTTTGCTACCGCTTCTTTATCTTTCCCTAGAAGCTTTCCAAAAAGGTTGATATACGCTGTTTTCTCCAATGGTTTCTGCTCCATGTATTCATCCAGGAAGATTACCTGAATTCCATTGTTTTTTAAAAGCTGATAGGCATTGTCGAAACTTGCAATATGATTGGTGAAAATTGCATCCGGTTTTAATGAGATGATTTTCTCAACATCATATTTCTGTTCGCTTCCTACATTCTGAATTTTTCCTTCTTTAAGTAAATTTTGAATTTTCTCAGAGTAGATATATTCCGGACTTGAAACTCCAATGATCATATTTTCTGCTCCCAATTCAGAAATATATCCTGCCATACTTGCATTCAATAAGATGATTTTCTTGAACGGAACCTGATTTTTCTTAAAATTATAAGTGAAATTTCCAGATTTCAGGTCTAAAACCTTATCCGCTTCCTTGTATTGAAGGTGATTCGAGATAGAAGTCCATTCATTAGATGAAATTTTTGGTTCTCTTTTACAGGAGATTAGCGCTATAACTGTAAATAAAAGTAAAATTTTCTGTTTCATCTTTCAAAGAAAAGAAAAAAGTGCTATATTTGCAAACCCTTAAACAACAAGGTAACAACGGCCTCGTGGCGCAACTGAATAGCGCATCTGATTACGGCTCAGAAGGTTACAGGTTTGAATCCTGTCGAGGTCACTAAATTTTAAAAGAGAATTTTGTAATATATTGAAAAACAATTAATTGCAAATTCTCTTTTTTCTTTTTGTATCCGTTTTTGTATCCGAAGTTTGAAAATATAATTTTTTAAAGCTATTTGAACTTAATTAACTCTACATTAATTAGAAGTTACAAACATCTACTCTACTTTACAAATATACTAAGATCGAAAGTAATGACCATTGCTTTCAAAATAATCATACATTATGCTCCGTGCAGTTGCGCTCCAATCAATTACAACCCAATTAGGAATATTAAAGGTATCATTTTCGTATAATTCTTGTACAAAATCTTCATCGCTCGAATATTCGCCGTAATAAAAATTGTTTACATACTCATTTAGACTTTGGAAATCCATTTTACCTAAACAATCCAAACACGCTTCGTAAACCTCTAGGTCATGACTTGAATCATTGATTTGTTCAATTATTTCGTAAATGTCTTTAGATATATGGCATTCGCTCAACAACCCCATTTTTTCAAGAAAAGAACATTCGTAGTCCTGAAACATAAATTCAGGGTCGGATTCGTCACTGTGTAAATCATACATTGCGATGAGCAGTGAGTCATAATCGGAATAATCCGAAAGGCTTAGCCATTTCCCAAATAGTGAGCCATTGTTGTACTTCGCGTACGTTCCTACATAGATACTAGCAGTATCGAGACAATTTTGTAAATTTGTCATGTTGATAAGTTTTAGATACGTTAAAATTTATTGATTCGCCTAGCAGTACGCCAATACTTCTAGGCATTTTTGTTTTTTCTGAAACCTTGTACACATAGAAACAAGGTAGTAAGTCGCTCACATAAGCAGTATAAATATACGACAAAAACCTGATAACCACAAGCTTTACAAGCACTTTTTAACCAAAATATCAACCGTTGTTAAAAACTTTTTAACCACTCGGAACGCAGGAAAACAAAAACAGCCGTCGAAAAACCTAAATACTTTGGGAGGGGTATGCCGAAAAAAACTCTCTGATGGGTATCTACTTTCTCTAAGGTAGGTTACCTGTCGATACCTATATAAAATTTTTGAGATTCGGTATAGGGGTATGTTTTTACAGCAAAAATTTGGCGTATGGCGTAAATAGCTGACCAAGTATTATACATTTTCCCAAAACTCCGCAGGTAAAACAATTGTTATATCCAGAACACAGTAAATCGCTTACCATAGTTTCCCGAAATATTGGTTAGGATAGTTTAGAAGTGGGTTAGGATAGGATAAATTATGAGATAAATTTTAGTATATATTGGTACTATTTTGCAGAAACTCTGAAAACATCTCTGTATATAATAGTTTATAGGGATTGTTTGGTAAGATTCTGTAATTTGGTTTTGGGGTAAATAGGTAGATATATATTGACAAAAATATACTTGTTTCAAATCTGATTTTTCAACGCCCAACAAAACCGCAAAGATTACTTACCTAAGTCGCTGTAGATTTGTAACAATCTACAAAATGAATCAAATTTTGTAGTTTATAGCGAATGTATAATCAAAAATATAAATATGTGTCCACAAAAAAAGTATAAAAACATTTTATCTTTTACTATTGAAAATCAAATCATTATGCACATTAATTCATAAAGGTTAAAAAAATGGCGCAATATTTATTGTTATTATTGACGCAATGCGTAATTTAGAAAGTTAGCGGTAATAATTTGAGAATATGACACAGATTGAAAGAAACAAACGAACAGAACACCAATTCAATGCTTTTATTGACTATTACCTGAGCTTTCCAAGCTATTTGGGAAGTTATAAAAAGAGCTTTGACATTTTATTAAAAGACGTATTGGTAACGAACTCTCATGTGGATTATATTGCTTACCCAATATTATTTCTTGCAAGACATTGCATGGAGCTTGGACTAAAAACAAATATTAGATACTTCGCAAAGTATTCTGACAAAGATGACTATGTTAAGGCAGGGACGCATGACCTTGAAAATTTATTTAGAGCATTCAAAATGCATATTGACAAAACATTTGAAACTTTAAAGGCGAAGTATGGAATTGAAATTGAAAAAGAAGATAAGAAATCCTTCAAAGAATTGTGTAATGAAGTTGAAAAACTAAATAGTACTTTTCATTTACTTGACAAAAACTCTGACGCATTTAGATATCCAGTTGACAAAGAACAAAATCCTTCCTTTAAAACAGGAGAGCGGATTAATGTGATAGATGTCGCTGAACTGTTAGAAAAAAGTATGACATTATTTGTTCACACCGCTGACGTTTTTGCGAAATATACTGATTATGCTGACGAAATCGAAAGCTATTATGAGGAGTTAATGAGAGAACAATATGAACAAAACATTCCTTACTGAAAATATTACTACCTCTAGCATGGTATTGCCAAAAGCGGGGCTGAAGTGCTTCGATTGAGCATTTTTCAAAGTTCAACATTAGGATTTCTATTGAATTTTTGTGCTAAAAGCCCCGCCTTCGGCAATACCCAAAACGTTATAGGCAACCCCAAAGGACAACCGTGCAAACTTGAACAGACAGACAAAAAAGACGGAAACCAATCGCACCCACCGCCCAACATATAGAAAATGGCAAATAATAACATATCGATAAAAACAATCAACGATTTACTGAAATCTAATTTCTTCATACCATCATATCAAAGAGGCTATCGTTGGACAGGGCAACAAGTGACAGATTTATTGAATGACATCAACGAATTTTCACCAAAAGAAATTCCTAATACCGATGAAAAAACTTGGTATTGTTTACAACCAATAGTGGTAAAACAAAAAGATGAAAACGAATGGAACGTAATTGACGGACAACAACGCCTTACAACAACATTTTTAATTTTGCATTACTTAAATCAAGGTTATATTGCAAATCGCCAAAAAAAATTGTTTGGTCTAAAATACGAAACAAGAGAAAATTCAGCCGACTATTTACAAAAAGAATTAAACGGAGAAACGATAAACGACACGAACATTGACTATTATTTTATTTCTTCTGCCTACAAAACAATTTGTGATTGGTTCAAAAACAAAGGAGAGCAATTTGATGTAAATACGTTTGAATCAAAATTCAACTTTTCTACAAAAGTTATTTGGTATGAAACTTTAACAAATGATAATTCTATTGATATTTTCACAAGAATCAACAGCGGTAAAATTCCGCTAACAAATGCTGAATTGATTAAGGCTTTGTTTTTAAATAGTTCAAATTTCGCAAAAGCAGACAGCGAAAAACTACGTTTGAAACAATTAGAAATTGCTTCAGAATGGGACAGAATTGAATATGCCTTACAAGACGATTCTTTTTGGTATTTCATCAACAAAAACGAAAACAACTTGGCAACGAGAATAGAGTTTATTTTCAATTTAATGTCGGAAAAGCCAAGTGATGATAAATTTTCAATTTTCCATTTCTTTAATGAAAAATTTCAAACCAAATCGGAAAATGAAATAAACGACAATTGGCAGGAAATTAAAAAGTATTTTCAAACGCTTGAAGAATGTTATAATGACAGAGAATTGTATCACAAAATTGGTTATCTAATTGCGATTGGAACTAACATCAAAAATATACTTAAAGAAAAAATAGAGAAATCCAAAACAGAGTTTTCAAATTGGATAAACCAAGAAATAGAATCCAAATTTAAAAAAATGAATTTGGAAGTAGTAGAATATAATGGAAGAAATATTCGTGAAATTTTATTGCTTCACAACATACAAACAATGCTCAACAACGAAAACGAAACTAATCGTTTCCCTTTTGACCGTTACAAAAAAGAATCTTGGGACGTTGAACATATTCACGCTATTGCAACGGAAGTTAATGTGAAAAAAGAAAATCAAATTGATTGGCTAAAAAATAACTTTATCAAAACAGAAAATCATCAAAATGAGGAGTTGAATAATCGGATTGAATTCATAAAATCGGGCAACACAATTGACGAAAATGAATTTGGCAACATTGTCGACTATGTATTGGTCGAAGAAGACAATAGCTTGCGTAACCTGTGTTTATTAGATAGTGGAACAAATCGCTCTTACAAAAACGATTCTTTTAAACAAAAACGAAAGAAAATAATTGAAAGAGAAATTGAAGGAACTTTTATTCCAATTTGCACTAAAAATATTTTTATGAAATATTATTCTGTAAACGTGAAAGACATTGAAGTTTGGAATGAAAATGATAGAACCTCATATTTTGAAAAAATACAAAAAGTAATCAATCAGTATTTACCTCAAATGACATTGGCAGAAAATGAGCAATAATCCGACATCAAAAAAATTAAATTTTCTGCAATTGCTTTCTAACGAAGAAGCTATTTATGAAAATGAAACTTGGCAACCGCTAAGTAAAATTGAAATTCCAATTATACAACGAGATTACGCTCAAGGTAGAGAAGGAAAAGAGGAACTAAGAGAGAACTTCTTAAAGTTTTTACTTGAAACAGTTAATGGTACACCAAAGGAATTGGATTTTGTTTATGGTAGCGTAAGAGATAAAATTTTGCAACCACTTGACGGACAACAACGACTGACAACATTGTTTTTATTGCATTGGTTTATTGCTGTCAAAGAGAACAAGTTAAATGATGAAGTGAAAAATGTTTTGACAAAATTCACTTATGAAACACGAACAAGTTCAAGAGAATTTTGCATTGACCTTATCAATAAAGGAATTATTTACAATACCGAACAAAAAATTTCTGAACGTATCATTGATAGTTCTTGGTTTTTTCTTTCGTGGAAAAGAGACCAGACAATAAAATCAATGTTGACAATGTTAGATGATATTCAGCAAATATTTCAAAACGAAACCGAAGTTTGGAATAAGCTAAACAACATTAGTTTTCATTACATAGAATTGCAAAACTTCGGACTTTCTGATGATTTGTATATCAAAATGAACGCAAGAGGTAAACCTCTTACTGATTTTGAAAACTTCAAAGCAAAGTTTGAGCAACATATAAACAAAGAAAGTTGGGAAAACAACATAGAATCGACCGAAACATTTTCACATCAAATTGATACACTTTGGACAGATTTGTTTTGGAATTATCGTGATAAAACCGAAAATGTATTTGATGAACAGCTTTTGAATTTTTTCAGAACAATGGCTGTAATAAATTACACAATCAAAGCAAAAAAAGACGATAAATTAAGAAGGAACTTAGATTTATTGAGGGGAAGTCAAGTAGTTTCATTCATTCAATATTTAGATTTGGGCTGTTTTGATGAGGGTTATTTTAAAACATTGAAATCTGTTTTAAATAAACTAACTGATAAAAACGGATTAAAAACATTTCTTTCCGACACAACTTATGTAAATGAGAAAGAAATTTTTAATGGTGCAATACAAAATAATTTAGGCTATGCCGAACTATTGAAATTATTTGCTTTATACCAATATTTGGCTTGTGAAAATGATAATGATGAAGTGAATCTTCAAAATTGGTTCAGAATTGTCCGAAATCTTGTTGAAGCTCATAGATTGTATTATGATAATGCAAACACATTTGCAGATTCACTATTGTTTTTATCAAAGCTCATTCCACATAGAAACAACATTGTTGGATATTTTAAAGATTCCGTAAATCCCGAAGATAAAGGCTTTCCAAAATTCATAATTGAAGAAGAAAAAATAAAAGCGAATCTTATTTTACAAAACGATGATTGGAAAAAAGCAATCTTTAAAATTGAAAATCACGGATATTTCAATGGACAAATCGGTTTTATTTTAGATTGGTGTAAAGACGAAAACGGAATACACAATATTGATAAATTTAAAGAATACGCAGAAAAAGCTAAAGCCGTATTTAGTATCGATGGATTAAATAAATTTGACAATTATCTGTTTGAAAGAGCCTTGTTGGCAACAGGAGATTATTTATTGAGTATTGGTAGAAATTATAGTTTTTTAATCAGTAGAGGGCGTAATGAACGCGATATTAGTTGGAAAAGGTTATTAAGAGATGATAATAAACAACGTAAAGTTTTGAAATCATTATTTGATAATGTCAATCCAACGACTTTGATTCAAGATTTAGAAAAAATGGTTGAAGATTTTTCTGACAAAAATGATTGGCGTTATTATTTCGTTAAACAGTTTGAAATGATTGACACTTGCGGAAGTCAAAAACTTACACGTTTTAACGACAACAATGAATTTGACATTCTTTTATTAGGTTCAACTATGACAAGCGGATTTCACAAAGAATATTATTCGTATTCTCTTTTTGTGGAATTGAAAAACAAACTTTCATTAGACGAAAGTTTATACAAAGACCAAAAGTCAATAGATTACTGGAAATACTTTGAATTAAATGGACAACAAGTCGCATTTGATTGTAAGACGGAAAAATACATTTGGACACAAAGCAACGAATGGAACAATAAACAAGAATATGACGACAGAGAAAAAGCAATTTCAGAATTTATAAAAGCATAGGATAAAACAAGAAAAGATACAGAAAATGGGGCAACCTATAACAAGGGTTTGCCAAAAGCGGGGCTTAAGCTTTTCGATTAAGCTTTTGTGCAAGGTCCAACAGTAGTATTTCTATTGAATTTTTGTGCTAAAAATCCCCACCTTCGGCCAAGCCCTGAAACGTTGAGCCTGCAAAGCTAATAATGAAACCCCTGTTCAATCCTTAAACCATCTCAGGATAAATTCAAGCTTTGTTAGCTTTCTCTACTATTAAAGGTTTATCATAGAAATATTTTAAAGAGATAGAGGCTTTTATCAAAGTCTCTTTTTTGTTTGTGATGATGCACGAACCGTTACATTTCCACTAAAAAAACAAGCTGTCATATAATTACAAAAATTCTTATATTAGCACCTCAAATTTTATCGACAACGAAAAAGCGTTAATAATTATTCTACCAATAGGAATCTGGTAAATTCAAAATAAGGAGTAGAATGATAAGTTGAACGCTCACGTCCATATATTACGGGACGTGGGTTTCGCTTATTTATTCCTTATGGCTTACCAGAGCCTCTATTGATAAATAAGAATTACGAGCCTGCGTCCTTTTTCTATTATACAACCCAAACAAAACTACACTTTAGGCTCGAGTGACACAAAATCACTATGAAAAAACTATTATTATCAGGTGCAATGGTACTATTAAGTACTTTCTGTTTTGCCCAAAACTATTATTTCAGTCACCGAAAAGAAAGTCTAAAATACACTGACAGTTACGGAAAGTCACAATACAAAACCATTGCAGATGAAACTTCTAGTTATAAGTTTTACTTTGAAGTGTCTACTGATGGAAGAGCAACTCAGCTTTTTACAGTTTATAATAACAATAATGAAGCATATTGGGCAGCTGAAATAAAAAAATCAGGATATAAAGAGATTGGAGGTGTAATTTTCAAGCAATCACTGTACTATAATACTAACTCCAAACAAAATATTTACGTATTTGTTTCTCAGGATTACAAGAAAATTATTGTTATGGATAATGATGGTTTAGCTGAATATTATTAATATGGAAAAGAAAACTATTCAGATTGACAAAAACATACCTAAATCAGTATTGATAGGTTTTGTATTGGCATTTGTGACCGTTTTTGTAGTAGAGCATTACAGCACATTCTCATATATTCCAAATTTAAACACGCCAAGTGTTGATAATGAGGGAAAACTTATTTTAAGCGGAACATACGACCCGACTACAACGTCAGTAGCTACATTACATCAAACAACACCTTTTGGAACTAAGATAAACCTTCCTACAAACGGTATGATGTGTAGTGAACTTATACTTGAAGGTTCGGATTTTAAAAGTTACTCCAATAAAGGTGTGTTGTATGCAAAATCTGTATTCAATGATTACAAATATCTTTTACTGTTTTGGTTAATATACACGCTAATCGTACTGTTTTTCAAAAGATACCGTCTAAAGATTTTGATTCTGATTCTACCAATCTCAATATTGAACTATAATAAGACCCAAAAAAAGGTAATAGAAGACTGTATAACGCACAAGAGCACGGCAAAAACCGACTCAACCAATAAATACAATAAAGGATTCCAAGAATCTGATAAAACAGCTGTAAAGCACTTATTTTAAACAACAATTTTTAAAAATTTATCAATATGAAAAAATTATTTTTTACGATATTATTAGCAACGACACCAGTATTATTTTTTTGCGCAGGAGGAAAAGCCAAAAGAAACGGCAAAAGAGTGCGATTTACCTAAAGACTTCAAAGAGCCAATCAAGAACAACCGATTAAAAAAGTTTGTAGCAATTGATAACGGAGTTGATGAAAAAGAAGTTATCATTATCAGAGCGCAAAATGGTTTTGGTAGTGGTATTTATACAGCCTGTGTAAAAGGTCAGCCAATCAAATACCAAAAGATGGGTACCGTTTTTATGAGAGAAGGAAATAACCCATTTGGAAAATAATTATTATGAAAAAGATTTTATTAACAATGGTTTTTGTGTGTGTTTCTACCTATGGTTATTCTCAATACGGACAACCTACACAGTACAGAGACCCTCAGCAATTAGACATTTCAGGCTTGGGAAATGCAATGACAACAAATCAAAACAGATATAACAATAATGTCGCAAAAGTTCAAAATACCGTAAATAAGATTGCAGGCTATTTAAGAAACTTGGAGATATCCGACGAAAGAAAACAAAATTTGTTCAATTCCTTTGATGAAAAATGTATGAAACAAATGCCAAGTATCAATTATAGTTCCGATGCACAGGCAAATTCTTTAGTAAATTTTTTGTATGACTGTATCAATTATCAACTTAAAAATAATTAAGATTTATATGAGAAGAACAATATTTCTTACATCACAATGGAGAGATAGCAGAAATGGATCTTGGATTAATTTGGTAAAATTATAATGCATAAATTTGAGCCTTGACCTACGGGTTGAGGCTTATGTTTTTTTCTATAAATACCTATTAAGACAAAGATTACAAAGAATCTGCTACATAGTACCTATATATACTAAATTTTATATCAAATATTATCCTACTCTAATCACTCTCAAACCTATCTAATCATTCCAAAAGGGAAAATTAAGGATAGCCACGCGAATTAAAAAAAACAATTATAACACGACATGATTTGTCGCTTGGTAGAAATATCTTTGCAATAGATAAAATACTAATAAGTGATAAAGTTCATGTTAAATCTCATTAATGGGATTTTATAAACTATTAATAAATGTTAAATTTGAACAATTATAATAATAAAACCTAATATTAACCTTTAAACACATATAAATAGATGAGAAAACTCTACATGAGTGCATTTTCGATATGCACAATTTTGAGCTATGCTCAAGAGGTAGTTTGGCAAAAAGGACATTAAATCCAATACTCAGGATTTTCTAAGCCAGGTTACCACAACCATCGATGGACAGTATTTAATTACGGGAAGCTCGATTCAATCTAAAAAACTTTCTACGGATAACAAACAAAACAACGGTTACGATTTCCATTTGGTTAAACTTAACCAACAAGGGGAAGAAGTCTGGGAAAAGTTCTTTGTCGGAAACAATCATGATTTCCTTTCTGCAACGGTATCAACGCAAGATGGTGGATTTCTTTTAGCAGGAACTTCTTACTCGGGAAAAGGTCTGGACAAAAAAGACGATTCTAAAGGAGGTTCAGATTTCTGGTTGATCAGATTAAATGAATTTGGAGACGAATTATTTCAAAAAACGTTAGGCAGTTCAGCAGATGAAGAAGCACGAGCTGTCATTCAAACAACTGATCTGGGATTTTTTGTAGCAGGAAATGTTCAAAATTCCGCAAAAGGACACGGAGCTAAGGATGTTTTGATCATTAAACTGGATAAGAACGGAAAAGAACTCTCGCAATCTATTTTTGGTGGAAAAGGATTAGATGAAGTAGAGAAAATGATTCCTACAAAAGATGGAGGTGTATTGCTAGGGATATATTCGCGTAGCGGAGCTACAATCATGAGTAATGAGCAATTGGTAATGGATAATGCCAATTCGGCTGCTTTAAAAATTACTGATTACTCATTACCGATTACTTATTATTCCAAAACGACTCATAATGAAGGCGAGGGAGATTATTGGATTATCAAACTCGATAAAAATGGAAAGACTGAATGGGAAAGGAACTTCGGAGGTAAAGGAGACGATCATTTAAGAACATTAGCATTGACTTCAACAGGGTTTTTAATTGGAGGAGAATCAAGATCTGAAAGATCCGGAAATAAAACAGTAGGAATTGAAGAAGGAACTGATCTTTGGTTAATTTCATCGAATGAAAGAGGCGAAGAAATCTGGCAAAAATCCTACAATGTTGGAAACCGAGATGTACTCATGGGAATGAGTGTTTTACGTGGTTCCGATGATAAAACTTCAAAAGGGATTCTACTAGGTGGATATACTCAGGCAGAAGGAAGGATCGAAAATGATGATGAAACATTCTGGATGCTTTATTTAGATCAAAATGGAAATGAGCAATGGCGTAAGCATGTCAAAGGTGAATCTCGAAAGAAAGAAGAAAGATTAGCTGATATTAAGCTCAACAGAGATGGGAGTATTGTTCTAGCAGGAACCAGTGCCGAAGAACTTGGTAAAGAAAACTGGAAGATCATTAAGCTGGGGGACAAACAAATCGATCAGTTAATCGTAAAACAAGACATCAAAATTTACCCAAATCCTGTATCAGATTATGCGTATGTGGAGATTGGGTTTGAATTTAAGGAAGCTGATATTACTTTGTATGATATGTCAGGAAGACAATTGCAAAGTTTGAAAACTAAGAATAAAGTGACAAAGATAAATACTCAGAACTTGATTCAGGGAGCTTATTTGATTACGATTAAAACGGATACTAATAAAACGGCTAATGCAAAACTTATAAAAAATTAACACATGAAGAAAAAGATACTCTTCTCATTTTTAATACTCAGTGCCTTTTACAAAGGACAATCAAATCTTGGGGAGCAGCCCAAGCAATTGGTACCTTTTCCTACAAGTGCAGAAACTTACAGTCTTTCAAAGATTGAAAAAATACCAATGGATTATTTCAGAGGGAAAGCCAATATCAGTATTCCCATTTATAACATTAGTATAGGAGGAATAAGCATCCCTATCTCTTTGTCATACAATACGGGAGGTATTAAGCTTAATGAAGTTTCAAGTAGTGTAGGATTAGGTTGGTCATTAAATATTCCTGGAAATATTTCCCATAATATGATAGGGTTAGATGATTTGTCATCACCATTTTTCTCTAAAAATATGGCTGACTATGGGGCTTATAGTGGGCTGTATGATGAGCAGGCCAGTAATAATCAGATGCGTATAAATCTGGCCAGTTTGTATGATAATCTTTATGATACGAAAAAAGATATTTTTGATTATAATCTACCTACTGCATCAGGATCTTTTCTCTTAAAGGATAATAATCAAACGTTTTTGATTCCTAATGATGATGTTATCATTACCCGAAATGGGAGTAAGTTTTATGTAAAAGATACACAAGGGACTGAATATTGGTTGTCTCCAAGAAATACAGCAGAATCAATGTATATTGGAGGCTCCTCTTCTCACGTATCTCTCTATAATTTAGACAGTGTTAAAGTCAATAATAATGTGGTTCAGTTTTCTTACTATAAAGGTAATATGTATACGGAAAGAAACATCAATCAGGTAGCAAATTTCAAAATAACGCCTAATTTAAGTGGTAATTTTGAACAACTGCCTCCTTTTCCCAAATATGAAAAAACAGAATCAACTTCAGGTTTTTCAGAATCTTTAATCAGTAAAATTCAGTTTGATGGTGGAGAAGTTACCTTCCTATATTCTAATGATGCTAATAATGCATTCTCTGATGGACTAACTTACAGAAAAGATCTCAATAATAACAATACAGGAATTGCGCTGCGAAGAATTATCGTAACGAATAGGTCAGGAAGTACAATAAAAGATATAACCCTTAATTACAGTTATTTTGAAAGTAACAGAGCCAATAAAACCTATGAAGATTACAGGCTTAAATTAATTAATGTACATGATAATCTTCAGAATTCAGATTACAGATTTGAATACAACGAGCAATTGAACCTTCCTAAAAGGAATACAAGCAATGACGACTATTGGGGATATATCAACGCTACTAATAATAATGAAGGAACTAATATACCCAATAATATTTCTGTGGAATATGGAATTCCTGCAGACGTATTAAATGCTGTTCAGAAAAGAGACAGAGAGCCAAATGAGACGTATGCTATTTTAGGCAGTTTAAAATCAATTCAATATCCTACCGGAGCAAAGAAAAATTTCGAATATGAGCTTCCTTACAATACAGAGAAACAATCTACCGGCTATACTTGGGGACATGTGGAGATTGGCAACATAGAAATGGATGAATCTGGGGATCCTATTTCTATTGCTCAAACATTCCCTATCACTGCTGCGCATATGCAGCAAATTGCCAATATTCCTGGTGCGCAACCTGAAAAATTAGAAGTCATTTTTAATAATATTTGTGATAATGCGAATAATTCGGGTCATAATAATGAAATTGAGCCGGGCGATGAAACCAGTTGTACAGGAACTGCTAGGTATAAAGATAATTTTTTTTCTCACTTTAATCCTAAGCAGGTTGATTGGAACATTACAGGACCAGCCCCTATAACATTAACATTAGACAGACTGGGAGCTTGTAGATGTAGTATGTATACCAGTATAAGATACAGGTATCCTACTTACACAGAAAATACGAAAAAATTTGGTAGTCTTCGTCTTCGAAAGATGGAAGATGTTGATGAAAATAACATTTCAAATGTATATCAATATGCATACGGAAAATACGAAAACGGAACATTTATTCCTGATTTTAGCTTGAACCAGCCTTATAATTTCTCTTCAGTTATTCAAAGATATGTAAGAGAATTCATGCAATTAGGAACTACCGGAAGCGTTCAGATAGGCTCAGCGTTAGAGAAATATTACCGTATTCATAATTCCAGTCAGGCAGGTAGTAGTTATGGAAGTTCTGATATTATGACGTATCCATCTGTAGTAGAAATAACAGGCAAAGGGAAAATCATTAGAGAATTTGATAATAATGCAGATTTAAACTATATGTACAACAAGTGGAAAAGGGGAAATCTGAAAAGAGAGATTTATCTGAATCAAAATAATGATACTTTGAGGATTGTGAATAATACTTATAAATTAAACACCTTAAAAAATAGCTTATCTGAATTTACAACCGCTATCCCTGAAGTAGTAGCTTTTTCTACAGATTTTAATATTACAAAAGGAAGTAAACAAGTACTACAAACACCAGTAGATATTTACTATGTTGACCACCTTATGTATCTCATAGAATCTGCTAAAGTTGAAAAAGACAAGACTGAAACCACAGAATACTTTAACGGTAAAAAGATCACTTCCAAAACAAAGTATGAATATTATGATACGGATATTAATAAACCTATTAATATAAAAAGTAAAAAAAGTATATCTCCAGACGAAACATTTAATGAAACTTCTTATAGCTACGCCTATGAGAAAGGCAACCAGTTAATGATTGATAAAAACATGATCGGGATTCCATTGGAAACAACTTCTAATCAAACTATTGGAACAACGACAAAAATGTTGGCAAAAACAGAAACGCTTTATCCCAAAACAACCGCTGAAATTATCAATAACAGTAATGGTTTAATACTTCCATTATCTATAAAATCGTATGATATTCCAAGTAACAGTTCTTCAACAGAGGTAACGTATAATAAATACGATAGTAAAGGAAATATTTTGCAGTATACTCCAAAAGACAGCAATTCTCCTGTAGCGATTGTCTGGGGATATAAAGAAACGATGCCTATTGCTAAAATAGAAGGAATTACCTATAATCAATTGGCGAATTTGGGAATTATCTCGGGAATTGTTTCAGCTTCCGATGCCGATGCAGCCAATCCATCTCAGGAAGGAGCACTACTAACAGCATTTACTAACTTCAAAAATAATTCAAGTCTGAATGGCTTAAAGATTACCACCTACACTTATGATCCACTAATCGGTGTAACGAATATTATTCCGCCAACAGGAATAAGACAGGTTTATATCTATGATTCAGCCAATAGATTAAAAGAAATCAGAGAGAATGATGCAGCAGGAAAAATTCTGAAAGAATTTAAGTACAATTACAAAAACTAACACACGATGAAAAAGATAATTATCCCAATCGGAGCTTTACTGATCTCGAGTTTAGCCCATGCACAGAATCTGCCTATAACAGAAAATTATGTACAGACAAGAACTTACCTTGAACCAGTAACCACAAGCATTTCAACTGCAAAACAAATCCATACCGTTCAATATTTTGATGGTCTTGGAAGACTAAAACAAGTAGTGAATGTAAAAGCATCACCTCTGGGAAGAGATGTGGTGACTAAAATCGAATATGACGGTTTTGGAAGACAGGTTAAAGATTATCTTCCTGTTCCACAAGGAGGAACAATGAATGGAGTAATTGTTCCCAATCCTTTAGATTATGCTCCCAATACACCTTTAGGAAACGAAAAGATATTTGCAGAGAAGGTTCTTGAAAACTCTCCTTTAGACCGAGTATTAGAACAAAAACAAGTTGGAACAGATTGGGCAAACAAACCTGTGAAATTTGACTATGAAGCCAATACTACAGAAGATTTGGTAAGAAATTATGTAACTACAACGACTTGGGATGCTGCCAATAAAATGTTTGCCTCTTCCGTTCAGACCTCTCAATTTTTTTCACCTGCACAATTATACAAAACTACCGTTACCGATGAAGATGGCAACAAAACCATTGAATTTAAAAACGGAAGAGGACAAACACTGCTCGTAAGAAAAGTTATTTCTGCTACCGAAAATGCAGATACTTATTATGTGTATAATGAGTACAATCAATTGGCCTATACCATTCCGCCCATAGCTGCAAAATCAGGTTTAACTGATCCTACAACTTTAGATAATCTTTGTTATCAATACCGATATGACAGTAGAAATAGGCTAGTTGAGAAGAAATTACCTGGAAAAGGGTTGGAATATATGGTCTATGACAAGCAGGATCGATTGGTTCTGATACAAGACACTGTTTTAAAAGGAAAAGGACAATGGCTTTTTACTAAATATGATCAATTCTCACGACCAATTTACACAGGGACATTAGACAGTCCTTCTGGCAGAATTCAACAGCAAAACGCAGTAGACGGACAAGGTTCTAATAATGAAACCAGAGATAGATTAAGTTGGAATAACAGCGGTATGGATGTTTTTTACACAAAATCTGGAGCTTATCCTACTTCAAATTTTAAGGTATTGACTGTCAATTATTATGACACATACCAAGCATATAACTTCAATCCGACATTTCCGACAAGTATTTTCGGAAAGCCAACATTGACAGATGATCCTTCAAATTCAGGAATGAGTACCAACAGTTTTCCTGTCATGAGTTTGGTTAAAAACATTGAAGAGGATAATTGGACTAAAAACTATAGTTATTATGATGAGAAAGGACGTGTAATTGGAACCTACTCTATCAATCATTTGGGAGGTTATACCAAAACAGAATCTGAGCTTGATTTTGTAGGTGTTCCAATTCAAATTACTAAACGACACAAAAGATTAGATACTGACACGGAAAAAATAATCACTGAAACATTTACATACGATCATCAAAATAGATTGCTCGTTCATAAACATAAAGTAGATAACAATACTGAGGAAATTTTAGCTCAAAATAAATACAATGAGCTTTCTCAGTTAGAATCTAAAAAAGTTGGAGGAACAAGTATAGCAACTCCACTTCAAACTATTGATTACAAATACAATATTAGAGGCTGGATGACAAAGGTAAATGATCCTGTTGACTTAGGAACTGATCTTTTTGGTTATAAGATAAATTACAATACAGTTGAAGGGTTGGAGACTCCAAATTCAGATTTTCCAGATCTAAAAGTAAAACCAAAGTATAACGGGAATATTGCAGAAATATCTTGGAGAACACTAACTCAGGAAAATGATCCTTTAAAAAGATACGGATATTCTTATGATAATTTAAACAGGCTTTCAGCAGGATTTTATCAAAAAGAAGGAAGCGAGTCTTCAAAAGAGTATTTTGAAAAACTAGATTATGATCTTAATGGGAATATTTTAAGATTAAAAAGATCTGAAGGGGTGTTAACAGGAACTAATATTGCGATGGTTATCGATAACCTGAAATATGATTATACAGGCAACAGACTGACCAAAGTAACAGAAGAACAAGTTGGAAACAGTAACGGTTACCCTTACCTTGCAAATCATAATACTATTACTTATGATGATAATGGGAATATGACTACCCATAAGGATAAAGGATTAGCTTCTATTACTTATAACTATCTTAACCTTCCCAATGTAATAACAGGAGTGCCTGGCAAAACCAAGAAAATAGTATCTAGTATTTATAGAGCGGATGGTGTGAAAATTTCTAAAATAATCAGTACAACACAAGATACCAATACTACAGATTATTTAGATGGTTTTCAGTATAAGTTTTATAGTGGTGACCTTACACCAATAAATCCTATGGGATTACAGTTTATGCCAACATCTGAGGGGTATTTTGATTTTATAAATAATTCCTATATTTACAACTTTACAGATCATTTAGGAAACGTGAGATTAACTTACACAGATGCCAACAAGGATGGAGTTATACAGCCTAGACAGTATCGGGTTCAGGAATGTGACGGATCTTGGGATCCTATGAATCCGCCAAACTGTATAGATTATTGGAAGCCAGGAGAAATTGTAGAAGTAAATAATTATTATCCTTTTGGGTTATTGCATAATTATACTGTAACTACTCAGAATGCTTATCAATATAAGTACAACGGTAAGGAATTGCAGGAAAATGGAATGTATGATTATGGTGCCAGATTCTATATGGCAGATATCGGGAGATGGGGTGTTGTCGATCCATTGGCAGAGAAAATGAGAAGATGGTCAACATATAACTATGCTTTTGATAATCCTATTAGATTTATTGATCCAGATGGTAAAGAGGCTTTGGATCCCATTTACGGAAGGAAAGGTGTGTTTAATAATGGACTTAAGTTGATAGGTGATGATGGAAAAAATACAGGAGCAGCATATATCGCAACAGGGAAGGTTAGAAAAGCTGTTGAAGCAGCGACAAAAAATGGTCAAAATTATACAGGTGACTTATCCGCAAGTACAAATGTTGCACATATTCCTACAGGGAATAGGCTAGGAAGTGTTGTAAGTTCGGTTGCGGATACAAAAGCTTCTGGTAGAGAAAATGGAGGGTATGCCTTTAAAGGTGATAAAAGTGTAACAAGAGCAGATCAAGGAAATGTTCCAAAACAATATTATAATGATAGTAATCAGATTGTTACAGAAGCTTCAATGCAAGTATTTACATCAAACGGTAAAGGAGGACTGCCAAAAAATGCTTCAAATTTAGAAATGTGGTGGCACGATCATCCTGATACTGTAGTAAACATAATTTCTTCTAAACAGCTTGGTGATTCTAATCCTTCACAAGCCGATTTAGATGTTCAAGGTATTTTAGAAGAAAGGGGTTATAAAGGTAATTCATTCGTAATAGGGACACATAGTAATGATGTCACCTATTTTAATGGAAGTGGTAGTATCGTAAATGTAAACTACGATGATTGGCAAAATGCAGGGGTAAGTGCTACAGTAAATTATGTAGGTTCTATAATTATAAATTTAATGTTAAATAGATGAGAAAGATATTAATTTTTATATGTATTGTATTAGTGTTTTCATGTCAAGCTCAGCGTGAAAAAAATGATATTTTAAGTAAGAATAAAAAACTCTATAGTTTACTATACAAAACAAATGGTAATATTTTTGTTTTAGGTTCATCTGAATTTGAATCTTCTTATATGTGGAGTTATACTAAGAAAAACTTAGTTATTTACAATTTAAGGAATGGAAAACTAATAAATGAGAAAACTCTTAATCTTAAAGAACAAAATAATAAGTGGCGCTTCAATCCATCGAAAGATGACAGTGGCATTGACAGATGTATAGCAACTGATGGTTTCACATTAATGTATAAAGTTAAAGATGGTGGATCTTTTATTGAAAGACGTTTTCCTGTTAGTCTAGAGTGTTTGAAAAATAGTTCATATGAAACAGATTTTTTTAAAAATTTAGTTTCTGATATTAATTTTTATAACATTGGATGGGGAAAACACCTTAATGAATAATCAATAAATGGTATACTATAAATTATAAGCCTGTTAGTTCTATAAGCAATAAAAACTGTAGATTACATGTAAAAACTAACAACTTTGTAAAGTTTATGAAAAAATTACTATTAATACTTTTTACACTAATAATTTCTTTAAGTTATGGTCAAGAAACTAAAAGTCAACGCTTTTCCACGAACAAAAGATTATTAAATAAATTACTTAAAAAAAATGGGAATGCATTTGAAATAGTTGCTTCTGGGAATGTTGTTTCTTATATATGGACTTATTCTGCCACTAGTATAGATATATACTCGTTGATTAAAGGAAAAAAAACTTCACTCAATTCATATATTCAAGATAATAAAAATATAAAGTGGCTTATTCAAAAGGATTTTAAGCAATATAAACTGAGAGATTGCCAAATACTCGATGGAAGCATATTCATTATTAATATTATTCATAAAGAAGAAAATAATAAACTGATAGAAAAAGAATATCCTGTTGATTGGGGATGCTTAAAAACAACTGAGTTTACTTCCGAATTCTATAAGAATTTATCCCTGGATATTAAAAAATATAAAATAGGTTGGGAATAAGCTTTGTTTTGTAAAGTATTGTTTATTCTAAAAATTCAGAAATATTCTTGCAAGTAATATGTTTAAAATATTGACTTACTAATAAATTTAATTTCTTTTTTAGAACAAAAAATGTTATATTTTAATGCTATCCATTATGTGCAAGAATCATTTGTAAAAAAAATATTGGGATTAAGAAGATGCATGGTTTTATTTACATTTTCAAGATGGAGAAGCAGTAAGATAAATTGAAATAAATTCTACAGGAAAGATTTTTCTAACTTTAGAAAATCCACAACAAGAAGAAAGAATCAATGCTGTACGATCAGTCACTTGCAGATCTGGATTTGGAACCATCAGATTTTATTACCAAAACAGAATTTGATCAGATCTGGAATGAAAATTTAAAGCCTCACATTTAGTGGGGCTTTATTATTGAGTGTCTGGGGACCAATCTTGTACCTTTGTGTATAAGGCTGATCTAATCTTTCACAAGCATAAATTCAGACATTTAAGCCACTTTCAGGCACTCATCACTATTACACCATAATTCCGATTTAAAACTTGGCAAAACACCCTGAGAATAGCTTAAAAACAGCTCCTGTACCATAGATTCTAATATAGGAAACCAACTCTGAGTAGTACAGAAAGAATCATGTATTGTCCAAAGTGGCATATCAGGATTCATTTCTGCAATCTGTTTTGTAATAGTATCAATTACGCAATCAGATTCAACCTGTTGCAGAAGTTTTGGAAACAGTTTAAATGAATCTTTTTCATCCGAAGTCGTTTTGAATATCTCGATACATTCACACAACAAAGGAAAATACTGTTTAAATATCAGATACTCTTTTGACGGTTTTTTGAGCGGAGTGTAAAGAATTTGTAATGTAAGTTTTTTCATCAAATCCCGTTTAGTCGGGAAATCTTTTACTTCTGCTTTCCCTGTATCTGAATTGTAAAATTTCTTTCTAAACACACCGTCATGGTCAGGTTTAATATCTGGAAAGAGCGGCATTAAAAACTCATAAAATTCGCCTGTCAATACGGCTTTTTTTAGCGGGATAAATTCCTCTTGAAAAGCTTTACTAGACGTTATTTGTTGTAATTTCTGCAACATAGTACCTATATTATCACTTCCAAATACTTTACTTATAATCTCTATAATCTTACTATTACTCAAACTTTCCAATACTAAAACCATAAAATAGGGTTGTGAGTTTTTAATATCCAAACTTTGAATGTTTTCGCCGTAATACGTCAGATATGGGCGGAATTTAGACGGCATATTAGTTAGGTTTGTGTGCAGTCTGTTATCTGAATCAGGATCACGGGAAATGCTGAAACATTGCTCTCTAAACATTAATGCAGTGTACCAATAGCTATACGCTTTTGCCATTATCGGATTTAATCTGGTGTAGCTCAAACTGTACTTATTATAACAGAAATCGGATGACAAATCATCATTAAGGCGGTCAACATCAAGGAATAAACCATTATCAAACCATTTCGAAAGATATGGACAGTCATTGCCGATGTCTTCTCTTAGTAGGTTTTTGACCAGAAACTTATCCGTCATTTCAAATATTGAAAAATCCAGACATTCAGTGCCTTCAAGTTTGACATTTGCAAAGTTGTATCGGTAACGTTTACAGAAACGACCTTTTGAATGATTTTTTTTATCCAGAATACCAATCTGTACAAAGTATTCAAAATATTTACTGTAACTAGAATCTTTCTTTTTTAATCGTTGGGAATCCATAGGTATAAATCCATCTTGATAAACTTTATCTTTTTTGTATGCAGGAATACTGATAACCAAACTCAGGAAGTAAAGGGCATTATCCATTTTGAACTCTTTGAACCGTGGTTGCTCCTGAACTTTTTCCTGAAGATAGTTAACGATAATTGTAGGTAACACTACTTTCCATTGATAATTCTCGTGATAAAAGGCTGATGCGTTGATATTGCGATTTGATTGCTTACTTTTATATTGTTTCATTTTATTGTTGTTTGTTAAAAAAAGATATAACAATAGCTCTCCATAGTATTTTTACTACAGCTAATACCTCGATTTGTTAAAATTTTTGGAGATTTAAAAATTTGATATAAAGAAGAAAAATCTAACTTTATAAATGGGATTGTCTAGAATTTCCCATGATTGAATGTTTAAGGATTTAAACGTGCTAAAACCTCGTTTTTAGAATAGTAAACTCTTTTACCAATTTTAGTATTTCTTAGAGTTCCATCATTATTCCAATGAAAAAGCGTTGTAAGACTAACATCTAACAGTTTTGCCGTTTCTACACGAGTATAAAAACATTTTTGATCTTTTGGCATTTGATCCTGTTGCATTTTTTCTAATACCTTATAAACTAATTGCTCAAACTCTTGCAGTAGTTCATCTTTTGAAATTGAAATTAACTGTATCATAATTTTTTGTTTAATTATTATGATACAAAGGTACAGGAGAGATTTTTCCGACTTTCGGAAGTTTTTTCCGATTGAGAATTACAAATTAAAAATATTGCTAAAATTATTTTCTCTTTGTTCTGAATATGATTTACTAAGACTTCTAAAACCCGCATTTTTTAAAAATTCCTCATAGTCTCTTTCCGTAATGAAATTATTTTCATTCAACCAGTCAATATATTTGAAATGTTTATGATTAAAAACAAATTCTAGTTGTTTCATCTTCTGAAAAAGATAGGAATAGTCAACAAATCCATTGACTATATGGTTTTTAGAATATTTAACAAATTGCTTATAGGTAGATTTTTCTTTAAATATATCTTTCCAGTCAATGTTATTTTCATGTTTATTATCTTTCTTCTGATTTTTATCCTTTTTTAAAATAAATTTATTTTCTTCTTTATACGTTTTATATAATGGAGACGTTATATCAATATACTTTTTATGATTTTCTATTATTCGAATCATTGATCTATTAAACAATCCCGAAATCTTTTTAATATTTTCATTATCAATATAAAAAGTAACAAGATTAGAAAAGACTAATGGAGCAAATTTATAGTAAGTAAGATTTTTCTCTATTTTTTCTTTACAATTATGAAATTGTTGCAAAAGTTCAGAATTGATAAACAGTTTTATTCCTTCTGGATCAGTTTTATAATTATCTAGTATATAATCTTCTAGATCTTTTTCAATTTGGGTAAGAATTGATGTAAAATTCTGCAATAAAATTTCAGAGTAATTATTTTTTTGTTCAATAAAATCAAAATAGTTAATGATTCTTATATTTTCAGTATTTGAAGAGTTGTTAAAGAAATCAAAAGCAAGAACATACATGAAGCCCTTATTTTTAACAGCTTCTTTCATTTCTTTATTAATAGGTATTAGATGCTCAACAATAGTGATTTTTCCGATAGTATTTTGTTTTTCATCAAAAACAGCTACATTTTTGCCAAGCATAAATTTTTCTAACGTATGCCTGTCATAAATATTGATTACTTGAAGACTATTTCTGATATTGTCTATTTTCTGCATAATACCTTAAACTATAAATTTGTTCTTGATTTAGCTTTTATTCTTCAGCTATTACTATATGTAAAAATATAATTAAAACCCAATTTTAGCAAAACTATTTGCTGTTCGCACAGCCATTTCTTTTTCCGTTTTACCAATATACATAAGGAATTGTTTTTCTGTAGTATGACCAGTGACATACATAATATCAGCCGTAGGAATTAGAGTATGAAAATTAGTTGCAAAACTCCTTCTACCTATATGGCTCGCAACAAGTTTATATTTTGGATAATCTCCTAAAACTCCTCTTTTTGTTTTGTCTTCTAAAACTTGAGATTTACTACCATAAACGAGTTCAGTTATCTTAGCATGCTTACATACAATTTTTATATCTTGATTAAGTCTAACATCTGATATTTTGTTCGGAAACTCGCCACCTCTTTTATCCAATATTTTTTGTACTTCTTTAAGTATTGGAATTTGCATTAATTTCCTTGTCTTTTCCTGTCTGAATTCTATGTATCTCATATCTTTATCTTCCACAATCATAGATTTTTCAAATCTAAGAAAATCGCTCACCCTTTGACCTGTAAAACATGCAACAATTAGCCAGTCTCTTGCAATATCCAAATCCTCTTGAATTAATTCACACTTTTTAATTCGCTCAAGTTCTTCCAAACTTAGATATATATGTTTTGGTTTATCTTTTATAAATTTTGTGACTCCAAGTTTCCATTCTTTTGTGTGCGGATGCGTTTCAATATCATAATTTTCAGCAAATTTCGATATAGCTTTTGCATCCTTTAATTTGCTGTAGATTGTATCATGCTTATAATTTATATTTAAGCAATATTTTTCAAAACTATCTTTAAAATAGTTATCCATCTCCTTAAATTGTATAACAGGAGGTCTTTTGCTGAAATTACAAAAGTCAATTAACATACTCTTCAAAACTTTAATTTTGTAATTTGTTCTTTTTGTAATTGAATTTTGTCTAAGTTCTAAATAAGTATCAATTAGATTTGATGAATAGACACTTTTTTCTTTATGATTTAAAATGTTATTTACACAAGACTTCATCCAAACCTTTAAATCCAAAATAGAGTTAAGATTATTATATTCTTGTAAAATATATCCTTCTATTTTTAATAATTTGGTGTTGATGGATTCTAAATCTGTATCAAACATTTTTTTATTAGCATTTTTACATTTCCCATTTTTCCATTCATCAACACTACATTTTAATTCTTTCATGGATAAACTAATATCAGTATCCTTGTCCTTGAATCTTATCCAAATACTACTAGGTTTATTCTTAATATTACTTCTCAGAAAAAATACTACTGATGCCATAATTAAATATTTTTTTTGTTTTCTAAAATACTGAAATGTATCCGATTTTGTATCCGATTTATTTATTTTACCTAAATTAATTTAAATTCAACTTAATTAAACGTCCCTACCATAAGCTATTGACAGATACTATGACAGTTTAAGAGAATAATATAAATTAACTTAACGTAGTCCTGTCGAGGTCACCAACAAGCAAAATGGCTCCAATTTAATCCAAATTGAGCCATTTTTTGTTTGTGATTCCAGAATAATCCAAATTAGGATTTTTATTGTTTTAGTAAATTTAGGTTCGAAATACCAAAAAAAAAATTAGTAAACAATAGGTGTGCTGGCTGGGGTCATTTTCCTTTTGATCACTGGTAATCCAATGTCTCTTGTTTCACTAATAGGATTTATCGGTTTATCACGAATCCAGTTTAAGAATTCACTCTAATTGGTAGATTTTACCAATCAACTCCGTATCGAAGGAAAAAGCATTGATGAAGCAATTCATATAGCAGGTGAAACACGTTTCCTTCCGGTTATATTAACCTCTATTACCGTAATTTGTGGATTGATTCCAATCGCAATGAATCCAAACCCTCAGATAGCACCTCTTGCCATTGTTTTGATCGGAGGGCTTATAAGTTCAACAATTCTTTCAAGAATTGTAACACCTGTATGTATAAGTTGATACCACCAAACCTAGAACAAGAATAAAATAAGATGGGAAATCTAAAAGAGTTTATGTTGATATTTAGAATTTCAAAAAGCGAATATACAATTGTAAAAGAAAATGATGCGGTATTGCATCAGGAATGGAAAAAATACATTGCAATGATAGCAGCACAAGTTAAATTAGTCAATGTTTCAAGATTAAGTGATGAAGCGGTTGTAATAAGTGAACAATCTGTATAAAACAAAATTTTCGATGAAGATGACTTATCAATTAATGGAAATTTAACCCTAAAATCCGAAACTATAGAAGAAGTTATTTTGATAGCAAAAAAATGTCCCATATTATTAATAGGTGGAACAGTCGAAGTGAGAAAAACAATAACAATAAAGTAAAGAATTACATACTATTAAAACTAGCTAAATAATTACAATAAATGCTTTGAAGATATCTTCAAAGCATTTATTTCTATTTGTCAAAACATATTTACAGAGATTCTTTTAGATGCTATAATTTCCCACAATCTAGTTGAAGTTCATGAAATTACAAGATAACAAATTCAATTAAATACCAAATAAAAATTTAGTAACCATTCCATAATACATTACTTCAAAATTCAGTAATAATACTGAATTATTTTTACAGAAATTATATTAATATTGTTTTATTGATAAAGTATAAACTAAACCTATTAACGCAGGTTGGGGATTGATGTTATTCCCTATGCTTTTACCTATGGGTCATAATTTAGCCATGATTTTAGTAACTATTATTATGCTAACAGAGCATATGGAACATCCTCGAGTTCCTAAATGGGAAATTAATTTCAGACTAAAATTTTACAATTTATATTGTATAAAATGGGATTCGTAAAACAGTGTAATAATTTTTTTAATAATCCCCCTGTTTATAACTAAAGAATGTTATTGCAATTTTAAAAATATAATCAACTAAAAACTAATAATCTAAATAACCATGAAATTAAAATTTAAAAAACTGATGCTTTTGAGCATTACAACAGCTACTTTACTGGGGCTTACATCTTGTAAAAAAGAGACTTACTCTACAACTAAAACAAGCTTAGCAAGTATTTTTGAAGATTACAATAAGAATAATGAAATTAAAAATACAGTTGATACCATAGTTCTTGACAATGATCAAATGTTTGTTGACTGGTCTTGGCAAAAATTTTTATGGTTAACGTCAAATACCGAAGATAATGTTCCTGTATTTATGAAAGAATTAAAACAGGTTAATGATTTTGGCGAAGAAATAAAAATAGATTCTTTAAAAAAGAAAGGATTACCATCTTCATACATAAAAGATGGTAAATTACCATTAATCTTAGATTTGTATCAACAAGCAGACGGAACAAAATTGAGCAGCAAGAGCAACTCTCTTGTAAGATATTCGATACATGCTAATGACGGAATATTAGAGATGTTTAATTCAGCCGATGCATCATCAATTATTAGCCAAGCAGCTGAAATACTAAAAAATGATAGCTTAAAGCGTTCTATTCGTGAGAGTAAAAATCAATATCCAGTTGGTGCTACCGAAATTAAAATAGCTTGGATAGAAACATCTCAAGTAGTAGATTCTAGTAAAACTTTTAATATAACTGCAATTGTTAATCAACCTAATAAAAATTTCTACGAAAATTATAATAACGCTGAGCTAAAAAGAATGTCTATGATTGGCTTTCATATATTTACAGTTACAGCAGAGCACCCTGAAGGAGTATGGTCAACTTTTGATCAACGAGATTTAGCACCAGATAGAACAAGTTTTCATGGAGACCCTGTAAATTCTAAATCAGATAAATACACATTATTCGATGGAGCCTCTGTTGGAAATACAGAAGATGGAATTATTCAAGATAGAACCACTCTTACTCCAAAAGTTAAAAATAAAGTATTTCAATCCTATCCTGAAGGAGTTAGATATAATCAGGAATCTCAAGGAATGGACGTTATTAAAGAAGATAAAGAGTTTGCTACAATGATTAAATCTAGTAACGAATTAGCTAAAAAAGTCCTTACGAATAATAAAGTTAAAATATGGGCGAATTATAAATTAGTTGGCTCTATATGGTCAAAAACTAATGCTCCAATTAATGAGTTGCTGGATGGAGATTTATCAAAACCATATGGTACCGGTAATGGGCAAAGTTTTGGTAGTTTAGATTTAGCAAATGTCACTATGGAAACCACATTCCAAGCAGAAGGAATGAATTGTTTTACTTGTCACTCTATGAATAATAATTTATATAGAACAAATGCATCAAAAAAAATAAATGTTAAGTCTCCTTTAATTAACTCACATTTATTTGAAAAATATACAGAATTAAAAGCAGCATTATTAGCAATTCAAGGAACAGCCAAAACTGAAATGAATAAAGGATTGAATACTAATACAATAAAATCTTATAATAATTTAGATGAAATTAATAAGTTAAAAAATAACATAAGGGAATCGTCTCGTGAAGAAGCTAGAGAATTACTTAAAAAGTAGTTATAATACCATTAAAATACTGGATTGGTATTTAATTTTAAAAAAATTTACTTTAAATAAGTCAAAAAAAAGAAAGACACAAATTCGATCCAGTATTTAAGACAAAAGTAGCTCTACAAAAACCATGATGAGTTAAATAACAAATTAATTAAAACTAAAAAAATGGAAAAAAAATACATATCCGATCTTAAAGCTCAGTTCATAGATACGTACCAAAAAGTTATGATCGAAAATGGTGCAAATCCAGCACCAAGAGCCGTATTCAGAAAACAACATGGTGTAGTACATGGTGAATTAAGCTTAACCAATAATTTACCGGTTGAAAAATTAGTAGGTGATCTTGGTTTCTTTGGTATTAAAGATAATTTCAAGTGTGTAATGCGTTTTTCAAGTGACACAGACCCTAAAAAAACAGATGTAAAGTCTACAATCGGTTTGGGTTTAAAGATTTTTGATTTACCGAATAATGCTGAAGGGTTTGATGGACCAAATACAGATTTTATATTTCAAAATATTGATGTGTTTTTTGCTCAAAATGCACAACAAATGGTAGAATTCACGCAGATTTCCTCTTCTGGTGATATCAACCAATTAAATGAATATTATAGAGAAAACAAAGAATTGAAACGTATTTTAGACCAAATGGAAAAATACGAAGACAGTTGTTTAACCACTGCATATTACCCTATCATACCATTCCGCTTAGGTGAAAAACATATGATAAAACTACGGCTTAAACCAGCGGTTAAAGAAAACTTCCCTGTCATTATGAAGCAGAAAGATTATCTTGCTAAAGATTTACAACAAAAATTATCTAATGATTCTTACCAATTTATTCTTGAAGGACAAATCAAAGAGCTTGATGAAAAAATAGCAGATAATTTACAACTAAAATGGGATGAAAGTTTTATTGAAATTGGTAGATTAAACCTTCCCAAACAAGATTTGAATCTGATTGGAGTGAAAGAACTTGGTAATCATATTAATTTTAATTGCTGGCGTATAAATTCATTAAATCAACCTCTGGGCAGTATTGCTGATGCGAGAAGACATGTTTACAAATATGGTGCAGAAACGAGATACAGTGCTAATGCTTTAGAGTTCAGAGAACCTCTAGGAGAAATTTGCCCTTTTCGTGGACAAAATAAAGATGAAGAAACAGTTGACCACGAAATTGTAAGTGCAGCAATATATCCTTCAATAGGCATTATGCGTGTAGGAAATAGTGATGAGTACTATATAGGGACACAAGTTCCGGAACCCATCATGTCAAATGATCTTTCTTTTTATCGGGATAGAGAAGGCAAAATTAAAAGACAAGCAGCAGAATTTAGAATATATGGTCTGAATATTAAGGGAGAAGTTGTAAAAGAACTCACCCATCCTAATAGTAAAGACAATGTTGAAATTAGCTGGTCGTGCCATTTAGCCAACCAAAAAGCAGCTTGGTATCAATTCAATCTTGCGTTAGATATTCCGGAAGCAAATGAAGATGAATATAAATATTCATTTAAAAGAAATTCAGACATCCAAGATCGCATGAGCCTCGTTATTGATGGAGGTATAAAAAATATAAATAGCAAATCAATCAACAATTCAGCAAAATTTAAAGGGAAATTTTTAAGAGACACAGAAGTTTATCTTGGAGAAATATTTTTCGATAAGCATTCACCAAATTCCAAAAGATTACATGTACTTGGAGGTAAAGGTATATCGAAAAGTGTTAAAAATGAAATTGCTTTAGATTTTGCAAATAATGATGGTTGGTATGATGATACTTCTGATGGACCGGTAACAGCAACTGTAAAAGTCAATAATAAAGAAATTAATGTAAAACCGGCTTGGGTAATTTGTGCACCTCCAGATTATGCTCCTATGCAACAATCGGTAAGAACAATGTGGGATCTAATGAGGGATCTATCTGTAAGTAAACTTAATTTGCCTTCTCCAATTAGTCCTTCATTCTCTTATGACATATTTCCCATTTTTAAGAGAATGACAGAACTACAGTGGGTAAACAAAGGTTTTTTAACCACTTTTGGGTTCAATGGAGCTTATAATTTCAATGAAAATACATGGATTGAAAAATTAAGAGATGGAACTATGAATAACTTAGAATTCAGAAGACAAATGTTTAATCAGTTTAGGCAGTTTGATCTTCCTGGTTCTCAATCTCCAGCTTTATGGCCTTGGTTATATGGAGATGCTACAGAAAGAATAGGAACCGGAAGCCCTAGACAGCATAGTACATTGACAGATCTACAAATCAAAATGTTGCAGCAATGGGTAGATGGTAATTTTATTGATGATTGGGATCAATATAAAACCAATTATATTAGTCCTAAACCTTTAGATGAATATCCTGTAGAAGAGCAGGCTGACTTACTTACAAGAGCTGCTTTAGATTTTTGTCTAGCAGATGCTTTCCATCCAGGCTGCGAAATGACATGGCCGGTAAGAATATCTTCTATGTATGATTCTCCTTTCAGATTTAAATTTGATCAAGATCATCTTATTAAAGACAACCTTGATTACGGTCCTTTTATAGATCAAACGTTACTTAATAAAATAGTTAATCCTTTCGAATTTCAAGTTGCAGGCGGTATTACACGCTGGATGGCTATTCCTTGGCAAACAGATACAGCCTCTTGTAAAGATGGATACGACAGTTCATATGACTCTTATATTCCAACATTTTGGCCGGCAAGAGTGCCTAATGAAATTATTACTTACAAGCAATTTAAAGCGTTACAGGAAAAACAAGGAAATCCAGAAGAGCAATTAGAAATATTTAATCAACGTTTTGAGTGGTTAGAAGATCTACCTGGTAACCCTACCATTTATTCCCCATATGAAGAAATTATTAATAAAATGATTACTCATTTTGATGCTGTAGGCACAGTGCTACCTATGAAATTAGACGAAACAATTACGAATAACGATAACACTAAAGTTCCAGATACGGTGCAAGTTGCTTTAACCAGCTCATACACTAAAATTATAAATATCATTTTAAAAGAGACCAGACAAAAGCTAATAGATAATGTCGCAAAAGATAAGGTAATTGAAATAATATCAGATAATGTATTAAATTCTTCTAAATTACAAATTGACGAAGATCTAAAAAAAGAAGCGGAGCATATATTAAATAACTCAGAAGAATTAGAAAATCTATTGTCAAAAGTTCAACAAACAAATAAAGATTTACAAATAGAATATGTTAAACCAAATCAAAAAATAGTGACTATTCATGAAAGATTTAGAAGACGTTTTAATGCTTAATAATGAATAACGATTTCGACATTATAATTATTGGAGGAGGCATAGCAGGGTGTATCGCTGCTATGCACCTCCATTCGTTTTACAAAATTTTAGTCATTGAAAAACCAGAAAACACAAATGTTTTACATGGGGAAACTTTAGTTGCATCCAGTAGACGTATTTTTAGTGAATTAGGAATTGATATTGATGCAATAATGCAAAATCCACGGGTTGGCAAACCTACAATTGGTATGCAATCATATTGGGGAACCCCTTATCCTATCATACAAGATAGCATACAGAATCCTGAAGGTCACGGCTGGTCCATCGATAAGAATAATTTTGTAAATGAATTACAAAAAATAACAAGTGAGCGAGGTATTAAAATCATTAGAGAAAATATTATTAGTGTTGTAGAAGAGTCTCAACAATGGGCTTTGATTACAAAGACAAAGGAGGGTTTTGAAAATAATCATCAAGCTAAATTTATCATAGATGCTTCAGGACGTAGAAGTTTGATGGCTCAAAAAATGAATAGTAAGCATCTCAAAAAAGATCAACTTATTGGGATTCATGGAAGTATACACATTCCAACTGTAAAAGAACTTTCTACGATCTATAGTGTTGAAAATGGATGGTGGTATATTACCAAACTACCTAATAATAAACACTTGATTAGTTTCTTTACAGATTCCGATTTATGCGATAAAAAGTTGACAAAAGATGGAGAATTTTTTAAAAATTATTTTTTAGCCGAAAAAGATTTAATTAAAATTTTAGAAATTGAAGAAGAAACATTAGATTATGAATTTTTGGGTACAAAAGCATCCCATTCGTCCTATCTTAAATTGCCAGTGCAATTGAATTGGATAGCAATTGGAGATGCATGTTTAACCTTTGATCCATTATCCTCTCAAGGAATGTTTAATGCTTTAGCAATGGCTGCTCAATACTCCAAATTGATAATTAAATCGAATGTAGTTCATACCTTATCAGGAAACATTAAAAATGCATTTATAGCAGAATACAATCGTATTGCAGAAAATATTTGGTCTCGTTATGAATATCATCATTACATCTATTACAAGATGGAAAAAAGATGGCCAAACCAATTATTTTGGAATAGACGTCACTATCTTAAATAAGCATTATTGATGAAATTAAGTTATGGGATTTACTTAAAATTAAGGCAACAGTATACTTGAATGTAGCAGGCTTCATCTTTGTATAAATCGTATTAATTACATTCCAATTAAATATTGTCCTTCAAATCTTCATAAATGAGAGAAACCAATCGAAGTAAAATAAAGCCAAACGATTCCAATTTCGATTGTTTCAAATATTTAAAATCATCTTGCAAAAAATTCACAACTATAAAAAATTAAATTCTAAATTCGGAATTGCCAACTCTTGTTTAATTTGGCTCAAACGAATCAAATCATCAATAAAAGTGTTTGAAGATACGCTCGTCGAGGTCAATTTAATAGACAACTATTTATATAGCTGTCTCTTTTTTTACCCATAAACTACTCTTTATCATATTTTTACAATCTGAAATTTTGTATTCGATATTTTAAACGTAAAATGCTTAGTCTGTTTGAAATAAACAGTCTGACATTACATCAATAATACTCTTTGATACAATATCAATATTTTAAACAAAAAAATCCCGTATTAACGGGACTTTAATTTCTTGTATTTAAATCTATTTTATATCTACAGGAACTGAGATTTTATCCCAATCCATTGTGAATCCATTATTGTTTATTTTATACACTAAAGTTTCCTGTGTTGCAGGTAAAGCTTTTGTTTTTACATCAACACGTAAAGCATCTTTAGCTTCTTCGTATTTATAAGCGCCCCATTGTTTGGGTTCTTTGTTAAAAATCGCAGTCCAGGTTCCGTTTTTTTTAGGGATCAGGAAAAAGCTATATTTACCTGCAGGCAGTGATTTACCCTGAACGGTAATATTTTTATCCGTTTCGAAAGTTGTTGCTTCATTGGCACCCGCACGCCAAACTTTATCATAAGCTTCTAACCCACCCCAGATTTCACGCCCTTTTACAGAAGGACTGCTATACGCTATGGTAATAGTGGCATCCTTAATTTTTCCAGTAGCAGTAGCCGGAGGGCTGGCAGGTTTTTTAGTTTCCTGTGCAAAAGCATTCACTGAAATCGTCATTGCTGCAAAAAGTACGGTAGCAGATTTAATCATTGTTTTCATACTATTTTTATTTATTTGTTTTTACTGTTGTTCGTTTACGAATTTACTGCTTTCGGCTTATAAAACAGTAATCCGATTGTAGAAAATATAATGACTGCCGCTGCCCCGATTACATTCAACCAAAGGAAGGAAACGATATCGAATTGATAAACGGCAATAACCGTAATTTCTGATAAAATTGCAGAAATAAATACATTCGCGCCGTTGATTTTTTTATAATAAAAGGCGACAAGAAAAATCCCCAATATCGGGCCGTAGAAAAGAGAACCTAATACATTCACCGCTTCAATAAGGGAACCCATTTGAGTAGCAAACATAGCTACACCGATTGAGAAGATTCCCCAAGCTAAAGTGTGCAGGCGACTGTATTTCAATTCGGTCGCATCATCAGGAATTTCTTTTTTGAATATCAAATGAACATCTTTTAATGAGCAGGCGGCAAGGGAATTTAACGCTGCCGAAATTGAACCCCAGCTGGCCAGAAAAATGACGGCAAACAGTAAACCAATCATCCCGACTGGCAAGGTATTTTTCACGAAATACAGGAAAATATAATTGGTATCCGTTTTCTCCGCATTATAGTTTGAATGATTGATCGCTTCTTCTACCCTGCCGTGAAGTGCTTTTACCTGAGTTTGTGTGTTTTTAAAATCCTGAATTGTTTTTTTAAGCTGGGGAGATTGAGTTTCTTTCAACTTTAAAATTTCTTTTGATTCTGCATTAAATTTTGTTTGTAAATCCTGATGTTCTTTTTCAAAAACCGCAGCCTGTTCAGGTTTTGCTTCCTTTAAATGTTGGTAAGAACGTTCGTTAAAATAAATCGGAGCCGGTTTTAGAGAAAAGAATGCGAAAAGCAAAGCACCGATCAGGAGAATAGCAAATTGCATCGGAATTTTAACCAATCCGTTCAACAGCAAGCCCATTTTTGCATTAGTGTCGTCCTTCGCAGTAATATACCTCCCGACCTGACTCTGGTCTGTACCGAAGTAAGAAAGTGCCAGAAAAAAACCACCAATTAATCCGCTCCAAATATTGTATTTATCTTTCCAATCAAATTCTGTGGTGATTACATTAAGCTTTCCGGATTTTCCCGCCAGATAAAGCGCATCCTTAAAGCCAATTCCATTCGGCATATTTTGAATAAGCAGATACCCTGCAAAAGCCATGGTTCCCAGAATAATCAGAAACTGTAGTTTTTGGGTGTGAGCGATCGCTTTTGCACCGCCAACATAGGTATAAATCATCAGAATACCACCTGTTAAAACATTGGTTATATAAATATTCCAGTTTAAAACGCTTGATAAGATGATACTCGGAGCGTAAATACTGATTCCCGTTGATAAACCTCTGGAAAAAAGAAAAAGCAGTGAAGTGAGCACCCTTGTTTTTTTATCAAAACGGTTTTCTAGATATTCATAGGCCGTGTAAACATTTAAACGCTGAAAAATCGGGATGAAAGTAATACAGATAACAATCATCGCCAAAGGCAAACCAAAATAATACTGAACGAAACGCATACCGTCCGTATACGCCTGGCCCGGTGCTGAAAGAAAAGTAATCGCACTTGCCTGCGTGGCCATAATGCCTATCAACACAATATACCAAGGCATTTTATTATCAGCTTTCAGATATGATTCATTGCTTTTTTGGCCACGACCGATAAACACGCCGTAAACAACCACTGCAACAAGTGTAACAATAAGAACTGTCCAATCTATAGTACTCATGCCCAAAATTTAGTAAACAAATAATAAAATGCGATCTGAACAACTAATGCAATTGCTAATAGTATGTACCAGGTATTCCAATTTTTAAGTGGTTTATTCATCAGTTTTTCTGTGCAGATAAAAAGTTTAAAAATAATCGTGCTGCACCCACATTTCCCGCAGGAAGCTGTCTGAAAAATGCCAACGGTGTATAAATAAAATTACCCTTCCCGTATTTGGCATATAAAGTTGATCCCTGCAAAGGCTCTTCATCGGTATCGTGCATTTCAAAAAGCGGTTCATACGCTGCATCCCATTGAGCAGGGAAATAGGCGCCACGCTCCTGCACCCAACCCTTAAAATCATCAGCCGTAATTTTGTTTGGAAAATTCAACAATTTATGATTTGGATTTAAAAATTTAACATCAGCATTTTCTTCAGTAACCCGTTTATTGGCAATACTGAAATTGTAGATACCCAATTGATCAACGGTTGTATCCTGATTGGTGTTGTATTGCATCACCAAATTACCTCCACCTTTTACATAAGACCATAAAAAAGGCATCCAGCGACCCAGCTTTTTCTCTGTGTTATTGGCACGAACACCCAATACAATGGCGTCATATTGCGAAAGCTTGTTTTGACTACCTTTTCCGCCAGATTCATCTAGGTTGCCATAAAAATCTTCGTCTTTCAAGACATCTACTTGAATACCCGCAATACGCAAGAACTCAGGAATGAAATCGCCCGCACCTTGTATATACCCCACTTTTTTAACCTTCGTCTGAATATCACCTTTCATCACTGCGACTGTTGCAGGCGTAAAATATTGTAATGAAGGTAAATGCGGATACTGAATTAATACCTGTTTTTTATTATAAGTAACTCCATCTGCAACAAAATTGGCATCCAATTGCAAGCGAGAAGTATTTATTGAGGTAAGCTTCGATTTTGGAATAACGTAATCGACGGTAAAATCTTGTCCATTCATTGATTTTAAATCACCACCGCCTAATCGTTCTCCGTTATACATCAGATTAACTTTACCATTACTGAACTTTTTGCTGGAATTAACCTTTACATTTAAATTCAAATGTAGATCTTCATTTTCTTTAACTAAATAAAGCGGTTGTGTAAATTTCAGTTCCAATGCAGGAACAATGCGCAAGGCTTCGACCACATCACCACGCACTGGGTCTAGTTTTTTGAAAGATAAAGGAAGTTTAACCTGAAAATTGTCCGAGTCGATTTTTAAACTAAGCAAAACATTCAATGGTGATTCTGCCTCAGGCAAACCGATTAAAGTATCATTCGGAACAGAGAAAGCCCCTGCGTTTGTGGGAGATTTCGCCAACCAGTAAGGTTCTGTAAGTGCTGCATCTGCAGGAATCTGAATATCATGCTGAATGGTAATTAAAGAATCTTTTGATAGTTTTCTGTTGAAGCTTTCTGATCGACTTAACCATTTTACATTTTCTAAAACGACAGGATTTGCAGCTCTTGAAATCAAATTTAACCTAAAATTGTAATGGTCTCCGGCGACAGCTTCAGCTTGATTGGTCACTACTTCGCCCATAAACCCGGCACAGCTTACAATGATATTGTCGAGTGCCGCAATTTTATCCTTTTTTAGGTCTACATCTTTTAATTCCATCACCTTTTTTCGCAAAGCAAGCAAAGCAGGCAAGCTCTGGTCCGGCTCGTTGAAATTGAAAGCCGAAATAATTTTATCTAGTGATTGATCAATATCAGCGTTTCCTTTTGCGGTCCACGTTTTAACGACTCCATCAAAAAGGGTTGCTTTTGCAGGCTCTCCAATAACGTGGGAAAAATATTCAGTTTTAATCCCTGCTACAGACTGTGTTCCCGCACCCTGGCTTTTATGTAAACTTCTGCTTAATCCTGCCAATTCGCCATAACCCATTCCCAATTGTGCATCATATTGCCCAACGGTAACTTTCAGTTGATTTTCAGCTGTTGTATTGACCGCACCAAATCGGAACGTATTCCACAATACGCGTTTTGGCTGCCATACAGTAACATATTTCAGTTGATTGGGGAAAGCCGTTTTATCGCCTGCCAGCTTAAAAGCTTTTTCCGCAACCACAGCCGAAGCCGCATGTTGTCCGTGCCCTGCCGCAGCAGTAGGAGGAAAACGACAAATGATAACATCTGGACGGAATTTACGGATTACCCAAACTACATCCGCTATAATGCTATTTTCATCCCATTGTTTAAAGGTATCGGTCGTATTTTTAGAGAACCCGAAATCAATCGCCCGGGTAAAAAACTGTTGGGCACCGTCTAATTTTCTTGCCTCTAAAAGCTCATGCGTTCTGATTAACCCCAATGCAGCCCCTTGCTCTGTGCCTAATAAATTCTGACCGCCATCACCTCTGGTTAAAGATAAATAGCCCGTTTCTACATTTTGATTGTTGATTAACCAAGAGAGTAACCCCGTATTTTCATCATCGGGATGAGCCGCAAGATATAAAACTTTAGGCAGCTGTTTAAGTGTTTTGAGTTCACGGTAAATTTCAGATGATTTGGTAGGTCGGACCTGCTGGGCCGAACAAAAAACCGTATACAATCCAAGGATCAATACAGTGCTTACTTTTTTGAACATTTAATTTTACTTTGCAGGACAAATATAAGTAAATCATCTTTCTTTCAAACTTAAAAGAATTATAGTCTGAATTTCATAAAATTAAATAAATATAATTGCGCATTATATTAAACCACAAAAGGCACAAAAGCTTTTTAAACACTTAAACTATTTTAAGTTATATACTTTGTCTGTAAAAAGTACCCTATATATTAAACAAAAATCATCTTTTAGAGAAAAATAGAATTTGATATCAATAGTTTTAATGAAACATACAATACTGAAATTACAAACCAATTCATAATTTTCATATTTTAACAAAATATTACGAATTAATTATTTTTTTTCATTTATAAATACTTTTCATTACTTTTTTTAACGAAAAAAGCTACATTTGAGTTAAACAAAATAACATCTCAACATGAAAGCCAAATTTACACAATTCAGTGCTATTCTTATTTCTGGATTCTCATTTGCCCAAGTAGGCCTCAATACATCTTTACCAAAAACAACGATGGATGTATCTGCTAAAAGAGATAATTCAGGAGTGATTACGGATAACACACAAACATTCGGATTACAGGCTCCGAGACTTACAAGAACTGAACTTACAGTAAATACCGCGACCTATAGCAGCGATCAGAGAGGCGCATTAATTTATATTACAGATGTTACTGGTGGAGATACTGCAGGACAACGTATTAATGTTACTGCTATGGGCTATTATTATTTTGATGGAGCAGTATGGCAAAGACTTACACAAGCAACAAACACCATCTTCTCTCCAGTGATTTCCGCATTACAATGTACTACAGCTTACTTAAATCCTTCTACCTATACTCCCGGTACTCCTTTCAACGGAAACCTGAGAGTTACCTATAACCAAGGAAACGGAGGTTCGTATAATTCAGGAACTCCTTTTACCGTGAACGGATTAACCTTCCAACTAAGACCCGGAACTCTAGAGTTTGGGGATGGCGAATTGGTATTCTCAGTGAATGGAACTCCTACCACTGGTAATGATATGACTCTTCCTATGAACAGCACCACTGTTCCTTTCTTAACAGCAGGACAAAACTGTAACGATACAGTAGGAAATACGAGTCGTGCAGATATTTCATCTGTCGCTGCAATGGGGTATCCTACCCTAACAACCGATCCCAACGGGAAACAAGCATATACTTTCCCTCTTACTACCTCAGATGGTAAGTATTCGATCAGGGTAATATTTGATACCACAAGTGGTACAACCCCTGCCAATCCTAATGTACAATTGTATAATAATACCGGTTCTACCGTTAATCTGTATTGGAATTATAATACCGAATATGGTGGTTATATTGGTGCAGCCGTAACAACAATCAATATTACTTCAGGAGTGTGGGGCGGTATGGGAGATGCATCAACTACTTGGTATCCTCAAGGCACAGGGGCAATGGGAAGTGCTTACTGGGGGAACATAGGGATTATCGATGGAGCAAGTGGCGGACCTGAGCATAGAAGATATACCTGGATAGACAGTAATGCTTCTTCAAAAACCGCTTATACCGCAACCATTATGGCAGGAGCCCCTACTTCAGGCAATGCCCAGCCCAACCTTACTAAAATATTCATAAAGATAGAGCAAGTAAAAGCACAATAATATAAATGCTCCTTTTTAAGGGGCATTTCTTATTCATCTATGAGGTTACGGTATATTATCTATGTAAAATCATAAGTGGTGCGAACATCATTTGCATTCATAATGTTGCTGAGCCTTTCTTTGGAAACATCCAGCTCATTGAATTGAAAGAAAATTTCCATCAGCTGCAACCCGGACCACTTCTTACCTGCCCGAAACCGGGGATCAAAATCTGTTTGTATCTTTTTCATTGTTTGTATTTTTTATTGTTGATTTTTTTCTTAACCATTAAGACCTTTTAAGTGATAAAGAATCGTTAAGGACATAGCTGAAGCTACTTATAAAGCGAAATGCTTCATCCATCTTTGATGGAGCTTAACTTTCCTTAAAACCTTCATTTTCTTAATGGTATATATTTTTCCATGAGTTTATATTTTTTTATAAATGTAAGAAAAGAAATTCAATTACGGTCGATCGACCGTAATTTTTTATTATTTAATTATTTCATTTGTTCTATGACAGATATAAACGAAAAAATTTGTTTATACATTACAAAAAAATGGTTGATACCTTGGCTTCAAGAAGGCAAGTCACAAAATTCTTTTGCCAAAAATCATGGTATAGAAGAAAGTACCATTAGAAAAATTAAAAGTGAAGAAACTTACAGAATACCAGTTGAAACACTTTTTAAAATATGTGAAGCAAGAAAAATTAGTTTATCTGATTTCTTTAAACTTATAAATGAATAAATCTTAACGAGAATTGCTATTTATTATGCTTAATTTGTTTGATGTTGATCTCAAATCTTAAAAGATTACGTATAAATATTGATTAAAAAGTTTAAACTCATATTTATTTTTGTTTTTTACGGGAAGCCGTACTCATTTTAATCATATCTTAAATACCTTTACTAAATTAGAGTTTTCAAAAGTTTAATAACAAATATATTAACGAGGAAAGAAATATTTATATCATAATTATTTTTGTTACTCAACTTGATAAATTTCTATAGCGTAAAAAATAAAATCTTAAAAATTTCAATTTCATTTTAATATCACAACTATAAATAATATTCTCACTTAGGCTACATCTTACTAAGTAGTTATCAATAAAAACTAAAACTCCATGGCATCAAGACAAATGAGAAAATTTTCAATTAAAGATATTGAAAATGCATATGACAAATTAAAAACAACCATATTTTATGATTCTGGCGATTTATTACTAAGAGAACAAATCGTTGAGTTTGAGACTAATTACTCAAAGGATGACTTTATTTTTTCTGATTTAAAATTTACAAATAGATATTCTAAGGTTGAAGATAAGGACAAATTAAATTTTCCGTCTTTTTTACAAGAAATAACCTTAAAAGACAAATTTGAAATTTTAACAGAGAAAATAAATAATTACTATAAAGATTCGACATTTTTTGATGAACTTCTAAAAGAAATATCTGTAACAGTATATCCTAAAAAATTTGTTCAAAATAATTCCATTCACTCTATTATTTCTAATAAAAGAATTAAAAAAAGATATATTCTAGATAAAGTTACAGCATTTATTCATGCACCAATTGAAATTCATATTATAGCTGTCTTATGGACAATTAACGATGGGGCTAAAAAAGATGCGGATTTAGCAGATGAGTGTGTAGGAAATAGACTGTTATTAACAAAAGACAAATCAAAAGTTGTTTTTGGTTCAGCTTTATATAAACCATATTTTTCTCAATATCAACAATGGAGAGACAATGCAGTTAATACTGCACAACAATTATTAAATAATAATAAAAACACACTTTTTTTAAATTTAGATATCAAAGACTATTACTATTCAGCAAGAATACCTGAAACATATTTTCGTTATATTGATGGAGGTAAGGAGAGATATGATAACCTTAATACCTTAATGGAAGAATTACATAGAATTTTTACTGAAAAAGTTCTACAATTAAAAATTCCATATGATTTTAAAAATGAAGTTATAGAGAATGGTGAAATTAATAAATTCATTATTCCAATTGGTCTTCAATCCTCGTTAATTATAGCAAATGAATATCTAAAAGATTTTGATAAAATTATACTTGACAAATACAAACCTGCATATTATGGAAGATATGTGGATGATATTTTGATTGTTTTATCAGAACCTAATACAACTGATGAAGAAAATAAGTTGTTTGATGATTATTACACATCTTTTAACGCTTATAAGGCACAGTCATTTGATAAAAATGTAAATTTTAATTTAGAGGATTTAACTGAAATTGAGCACTATATATTAAAAAACTTTCATCCATTAATAAAAGTTGTTGACTCTCCATTTTCTATTGAAGGAAACTTCACCAAACCAGAGAATAGAATTTTCAAAATAAACGGATATCCTGCTTTATATTGCCAAAGTGATAAAACTCTAATTTATTATTTTGATAAAAATGAATCAAGTGTTGTCATTGATAAGCTTAAGAAAGAAATTGAGGATAAATCTAGTGAATTTAGAGATATGCCAAATGATGAAGATAATTTAGTTGAATTTGAAGAAAATGCTTATCATTTATCCTATGATGGTACTGAAGGTAAAATAAGAACACTAAAAGATTACAAAGAGGATCGTTTTGGCCTATCTGTTTATCTTTCACATAAAATAAATTTGGGTCTTAGAAAAAGAGAGAAAATCTCAAACCAAGAAAAAGATAAAATTTTAAATTTTTTTAAAGGAGAAAACTGTTTGACTTTCTATAAACTTTGGGAGAAAATATTGACATTATTTGTAGTTAATGATGACCCTAACTCATTTACTGAATTTTTATTTCACTGTTTAGAGCAAATTGACAAAATCAATATCAATGATAATGACAAAATTAATGAATATGGGCTTACAAGAGAAGTTGCAATGCAGGTACATGATACATTAACACAATATTTATTTTTTGCCTTTGAAATGAGTATTTCTTTGAACTTAAAATTCTTAAAAAATTATGATGTAAATAAAAATTTTGAATTTCAATCCAATAAAACTAGTCGAGAAAATTTCGCTTTGCTATTTGCTGAATTTTCTTTTACAAATCCTTATAAATCACGAAAAAAAATAGGCTTTAGAATTAGAGAGGCAAATATGATTAGGCATCATTATGTTTCTATACCTCTATTAAACTATACAGAAGACGGAAAAAATGGTGCTTTAAATTTAATTGACAAAAATCTTCATATAAAAAATTACAAGCTTGATCGCACATTATTAAAAAATTCACCACGTCCTATAAAATTTTGGGAATGTTGTATAGCATCGGCATTTGAAGAATTCCAAAAATTTAACCCAGAAAACTTAAATCGGTCCGAAGTCATAGAAACGAATATTTTATATGATATTATGGAAGAATATGAAGAGGAAATTTATGATGAAGAAAATAATGATATGAAAAAAAGCATTGCCTATAATAAAAAAGATTATTTAGACGTTGCGTTTGATTTATATTGTCTGGGTAACTCTAAACATAGACCAAGTCACGAATTAAATCAAAATCTTAAAAATCAGTTTTATACATTACAAAGGATATATGGATCGGAAGAAGACTTTTTATTGAACAAGTTTACAATAAATAAAGACGAAAAATTACTAAATCCAAGAATTGCATTGGCAAATACCGATGTTTTAGAAGAAAATATAGAAGCAAGTATTTTAGATTCACCCGTACTATCAAATGAACGAATAAATAAACTGTCTAAAATTTTATCTAAAGCAAGAAAGTCAGATGCTGAGCTACTTCTATTTCCTGAAAACTTTATGCCAATGCGTTTAATTTCATCATTAGGTAGATTTTCTACTGATAATCAAATTATGATAGTTTCTGGAATTGAACATTTGACTCTAAAAAATACATCTTTTAATTTCGTAATCTCGATTCTCCCACAAAAAATAAATGGAATTAATGATGCTACTATTATTTTTAGATTAAAAAATAATTATTCTCCTGGAGAGGAACATTTAATTAATAAACATTACTTAGCAGTCCCTAAACCAAAACCTTCCCGTTATGAAATTATTAATTACAGAAATATTTATTTTTCAGTTTGCTATTGCTTTGAATTAGCAAATATAAGTCATAGAGAAAAATTAAAATCAAAAATAGACTTATTAATCGGAATAGAATGGAATAAAGATACACCATACTTTTCCAATATCGTTGAATCTACTTCGAGAGATTTACATTGTTTTGTTGCTCAAGTCAACACAAGTAAGTATGGTGACACCAGATTGACACAACCTAAAGAAACAGCCACTAAAGATTTATTAAAATTAAAAGGTGGTCTTAATGATACTATTCTTGTTGGTCAAATTGATATTCAAAAGCTAAGAAATTTTCAAAGAGTAAAATCATCTATAAATACAAGTAAAGAATTCAAGCCTTTGCCCCCAGATTTTTCTTTAGAAGAAACACTAAAACGTATTTCTAACCAATAATATAAATATTTATAACTTATATTCTCTCAGATCTCCAAAATCTTCCGACTCTGGAGCAAGATTAAAGAAATGATTTTATTCACCAGCTCAAAATCAGGAGACTTTGGGCAGCAGAAGAAAAATGAAATAACTTTAGTTAAAGCTATTTTTCTCATTACCAGAAGTTGAACATCTCAATAATTGGATGATAATGCTAAAAATTTAAAATTTTAGTAGATAGAAATGCTAAAGAAGAAAAAATAATGTAAGAAAAATAAGGAAGAAAAATATTTATATTTAAAAAAAAAATATTATAAGATAAAAGATTAAAGAAATGATTTTATTCACCAGCTCAAAATCAGGAGACTTTGGGCAGCAGAAGAAAAATGAAATAACTTTAGTTAAAGCTATTTTTCTCATTACCAGAAGTTGAACATCTCAATAATTGGATGATAATGCTAAAAATTTAAAATTTTAATGTTTAGTAGAGGTATTTAAGAAAAGATAATAGTTATTTTAGTTCAAATAAAAACTTTAACACATGACTACTCAAGATGAAATCGAAAAAGTACATGGCAGTGGAACGCATGTACTATTATTAGGAGCAGGTACCTCATTTGCATCAACATTAAAAAATCCTGAAAAGAATGGTAAAAATCTTCCCTTAATGTGGAATATTGTTGATATTGTCGGTCTAAACGGTATCGTTGATCAGTTACCAGCTGATTACAAAGCATTAAAGCAGGATTTTGAAAAGCTGTACAGTAAAATATCTAATGAAGGTAAGTTTCCCGAGGAAAAAGAGGTTATTGAGCTGGCTGTTTACAACTACTTTGAGCAACTTGATTTACCAGATGAACCAACGATTTATGATTACATGATATTGGCATTAAGATCTAGAAAAGATATTATAGCAACTTTTAACTGGGATCCCTTTCTTTATAAGGCATATGTTAGAAATGGTAAGTTCACAAAAAGCCCAGGAATATTGTTTTTACATGGATGTGTCTCTTTAGGGTTTGACAAATCTAACGGCACGGTTGGACCTGCTGGAATGTATTCAAAAAAAACAGAACAGCTTTTTGAACCATCTCAGTTGCTGTATCCAGTTGATAAGAAAGATTATAATACCGATCCTTACATAAAAGGTCAGTGGGATTCTCTTGCCAGTCGATTGGAAATTGCAGAAAGAGTGACAGTTTTTGGTTACTCAGCACCTGTTAGCGATGTTGAAGCAATAGATTTGTTAAGTAAAGCGTGGGGCAATGTTGAAGATAGAGCAATGGAGGAATTTGAATTAATAGATATCAGGGAGGAAAATCATGTACGGAATGCTTGGAATAGATTTATACACTCTCATCATTACCATTATTGTACAGATTATTTTAAAAGTTCTTTAGCACTACATCCTAGAAGAATGGTTGAAAGCTACCGCCATTGGGCAATGCCGCTTAGCCCAGGTGAAGTGTTTCAGGATGGAAATAAAGTGCCTGAAAATTTTCAGACACTTGAAGAGCTGTGGGAATGGCATTTACCATTGATAAAAGCTGAAGAAGAGTTTTATAATAAAGCGGAATAATTGAATTAAAGATATAGCTTTGAAAACAAAAACCATAATTATCTTTTTCGTTGCTCCAGTAGTGGGTGTTCTTGGTGCTTTATTCTTGTACTATGAAGGACCTGAATTTGTACAGTCAAGATATTTCTATGATGCAGACAGAGGAAACAGAGGTGCTATCGGTGATGCATTTGGTGGAACTGCAGGACCAGTTATAGCATGGTTTGCATCGATTCTAACATTCTTAGCATTTTATATTCAATATGAAGCAAATAAAGATCAAAGAGATCAGTTTGCTAAACAAGCAGACGATATCGTTATCGAAAGGTTCGAAAATAGATTTTTCGAACTCATAAGATTGCATAGGGAAAATGTGGACGAGCAAAATATTCAAAATAAAATCCTAGGTCGAAAGGCTTTTACAACATATTATTTTGAGCTTAGATATATATACTTTGTTTTAGAATCTAAGCATGATGAATTTCCGACGGATAAAAGGCTAGATAAGGAACAGTTAACTAATTTAGCATATTTAATTTTCTTTTACGGGATTGGTCATGTTAGTGACAGTGTGTTTTCACATATTTTACCCCAAATAAATTCACGGCAATTTTTTAAGATAACAATCGAAAAGCTGGAAAAAGAAAAAAAAATGTATTCAGATTTTACCCGAGACAAAGCTAGGTATGAATCTGAAAAAAAAGTAAGAAATACTAGATTAAAAGACTTAGAAGTAGAGCATAAAGGCAAAAAAGCAATTTTCATTCTTCACTATGAACCATTTACTGGACACGGAACCAAAATTGGTCATTATTACAGACATCTTTTTCAAACTGTAAAATATGTTGATTCTCAGGAACACAAAGTATTTCAGGATAAGGATAATAAGATTAAATATGCATATGTGAAAATATTAAGGGCTCAGCTATCAAATTTTGAACAAGTTATATTATATTACAATTCAATATGTATCCTTGGAAACACTTGGATATCAAATGGATATATTAAAAACTACCACTTATTAACCAATTTACCTCTTTCATTTGCAGACTTTGGAATACAACCCGACAAAAAGTTTAAAGCAGAGATGGTTGCTGATCCTAATTTTTTTGATTGGGAAATGCTTAAAGATTCTTTTCGTTAGACAACTGGTTTTGTTAGGAGTTTTTTTATTCGAGTTAAAGAAATATTTCTTACTTGGCTCAAGTGATAGTTTTCGAAACCTCTGCTCTTCCGAAGTCTCCCGACTTTCCACCCTAGAGCACAATATTTTAAAAATGATTATTGACAATCATTTCTCTTTATAACTTATATCCTATTTTTGTAAAAAAACTAATGGACAAATTAAGTTTCCTTAGCTCTTCGAAGTCTCCCGACTTTGGAGCAAGTTTAAAAGAAATAATCTTATTTACTAGCTCTAAATCAGGAGACTTTCCGCAGCAGACTTTCGACAGTATGAATTTTGATAAAGAAACAAGTGATAATTTCTTTACTTCCCTTTCCATTACTGCTAACTGATGGCTCATCATTAGCTAATACATTAGTAACTAAGGAACACAATGCGACGGTTTACATTAGTTTTCACTCAAGCAATATCCCTATAACTTCCTCATACAATACCCGTAACTGTTCCTCTTTTATAGCATCGGTAAGCGTTCCCACATTTGTACATAGAACGACGCTGGTATTTTTGGAAGGAAAATAAAAAGCATAGGCACCAGCTCCGACACCACTACCCTCGTGGCCGATTGCCTGCAGGCCACCATTGGTTTTATAAAAATGGAGCCCTAAGCCATATATCGGAGTACCCTGATAAATAACGGCAACCTTCATTTCTGCCAGTGATGTGGGTGACAGTATCGTTTTGTCATGGAGCAGCTTGTAGTAAAATCCAGCTATATCCTGAACGGAAGCCACAATACCGTCATCGCCAATGAAGGTAAGTACCGTACCCAGCTGCAAATCGCTCATATTGGTAAAACTGCCGTCTATTTCCAGATAGTTAGCCGTCGTCCCTACTGGAGCTATAGTGCTTGCCGAGCCCGCTATATAATAGGTGTTGGAAAGTCCAATGGCATTAATTATTTTGTCCGTAATATATTTTCGATGCCCGTTTGGAGTAACACGATCAATAATAAGAGCCAGCAAGTGATAATTTATATTGCAATACCCAAATGAGGCGCCGGGTGCAAATTTTGCAGGTTGATCGTAAATATAGCTCAATACCTGTTCGCTCGTCATAGGAAGTGACCCTGCAACAACATCGTTTAAAAACTGATCGTTATCTAAATAATCAGGAAGGCCCGATGTCATCGTAAGCAGTTGCCTTACCGTAATGATATTTCCGTTTGGAAGATGATTACAAATGTTAGGAAGATAGGTATTTACTTTGGCATCAAGATTAATTTTGCCCTCCTCTTTCAGTTTTAGGACAGCAACTGCGGTAAAGGTTTTTGAAATACTCTGCATATAGTGAAGTGCAGAAGCGGCCATCGGCCTTTCATTAATTACCGCATCTCCTGCAACCAAGGTATAACTCTCGGAAGCAGTCTTTACACTAAGGCTTAAGCCGGGGAAATTGGACAAAGCTTTATCAAGTTTTTGCTGTGCCAGCGCTTTTCTATCAGGTGAAGGGTTTGAATCGTCATGGCTACACGAGGTGATAAAAATAACAACAGCTAGTAATAAAAACTTTTTCATAACATGTAATTTGAATTATTTAAATGCAAAATTCACATAAGAAAAATTAGAATAGGTTTCAAAAGCTTAAAAGTGCATATATTGGTACTTATTTGCGGGTGTTTTTATTTACTTCTGTAATGCAAATCATTACAGTTTTTTACTATTTTGAAGTAATTGCTTCCAAATAATTCTGCCAGTTTTCTTTGTAGCTGGTTCCAATGGGAATTTCTATGGAGTTTATTTCAATTTCGTTCTTAGTATAAGCAGTCATTTTTTTGGTCTGAATAATAAAGGAACGATGAATTCGAATAAAATCAGCATTCAATAATTTTTCAAAAACCGAGATATTCTGTTTTATATGATGCGATTTTCCATTTTCCAAATGAATTGTGATGTAATCTTTCAGGCTTTCGATATACATAATCTCATCAAAAATAATTTTAATATTTCTATGGCCGCTTGTTACAAAAACATGATTTTCAGATCCCCCATTAACTTCTTTCTTTGGCGTTTGAAGCTGTTTAAATTTTTCTATTGAAACAAAAAAACGGTCAAAAGTAATGGGCTTTAAAAGATAATCAATCACATTAAGTTCATACCCTTCAATGGCGTATTCTCTGTAAGCTGTTGTAAAAATTACTTGAGGCGGATTTTTTATTTTTTTCAGGAAATCATTACCTTTCAGTAAAGGCATTTCAATATCCAAGAAGATTAAATCGACAGAATTATGCTCTAAAAAGGAATACGCTTTTAATGCATTTTCAAAAGAATCTACTAACTCAAAATTGTCAAAATTTGCCAAATGAGCAGCTATTAATTCTCTTGCCAAAGGTTCGTCATCAACGATAATACATCTGTGTTTCATGTGAGATAAGTAGTTTAGAATTCTTAAAAGCTAATGTAATGGTTTTTGAATGGTCTATCGGCAGTCTTATAAAACTTCTTTTCCGTTTTGATTTTTCAGACAAAGTTTAACGCTATAAGACGTCTTCGTTTCTTCAATTTCCAATTGATGTTTTTTGGGATATAATAAATCCAATTGTTTCCGGACATTTTCTAAGCCAATTTTAGATTTTTCTGAAATTTGGGCACATTCATTTTGAGGTTTTGTGTTCTCGATACTAAAAATAATTTGTCCATTTTTACTTTCTAAATTCAGCCTGATTGTTGCTTTTTCAGTTTCATTAATGACCCCATGCTTAAAAGCATTTTCAATAAAAGTCAACACAATTAAAGGCGAAATCTTATTGCTTTCCTGAATATCTTTTGTAAATAAAATATCCAGTCTGTTTTCGTCATAACGTAATTTTTCCAAAGCAATATAATTCTCAATCAGCGTAATTTCTTTTTCAACAGAAACATAATCTTCATTGCAGCGGTATAATACAAAGTCTAAAATTTCAGATAATTTAGCAATGACCTCAGGTGCCTTATCATCTTTTTTTAGGGTTAAAGTGTATAGATTATTTAAAGTATTGAACAGGAAATGAGGATTCAGTTGGTTTTTCAGTACCTTTAATTCTATCGATCTTTTTTCTTCTTCCAATTTTAAAAGACGTTGTTGTTTTCGATTAAAACTGATAAATCCTAAAATAATAACGGGATATGTAATAAAAGAAAATTCTCTTACTATCAATTTTCCAGAAGTAAGACGCTCACGAATCGTCATTGTATGCCCCAACCAATCATCGAAGAAAGTTGGGAATCTGGGCTCCAGATAATAAAATTTTAACGTTATTAAAAGCGCAAAAACAATATAAAGCCAGCCTAAGGCAGAAATTATGAAGAATAAATATCTTTTTTTATTTAATGTTTCCGGAATAATCCAATATATCAAACCGTAAGCAACAGCGGCCTGTGCTAAAATTTTACAGGAATAAATAACAATGAATGCATAAGAATCTTCATTGTCAGATTTATTTGAATAAAAAAACAGCAAAAATAAAATCCAGTATAAACAATGAAGCGCCGTCCTTTTTAAATCAATTCTGTTGATAAAATTCATTATATATTTTAATAGACGCAAAGTAACAAAATATAGAAATAAGGTCCGCCAATTAATCTGAATAGTCTGTTTTAGCCTATAAAAACGGCATTTCAGCATACGAATTCAATACAACTTAAAAATCGATTATTTAAATGCTTAAACACCTTCTTCAACTGTACTCAAAACAAGATATTAATGACGTGATTATATTCGCTTAAAATATCGAAAATCATCCAACTTATTATTCTACCGACAGCACTGTTAAGTAATGTAAAAAACCTTTTAACGAGAAATGATTAAACCAAATAAACGAAATGAAAAAAGTAATTAAAAATGTAATGGGTATTCTGTTTCTAATGACTACCTTAAATCTGTTTTCGCAAGAGACCAAACAAGAAATAGTATACAGTACAACTTCTAAACTCATAAAACCCACCTTGTTTGCTGATTTGGGAGAAACCAACCAAACGCCAGACGGAATGGCTTTAGATAAAAAAGGAAATCTATATTTATCGATCACCAATCCAATTACATTTGATCAACACGGGAGCAGAATTCTAACTTTTGATGAAAATGACAAACCCGTCATTTGGTTTGACAAACTTCCATTGCATCCTATTACTAAAAAAGTACATCCAATGGGAATGGAGTTTGGTCCCGATGGAAATTTATATATAATGGACAATCAGTTTTTTACAGGAAATGAAAACTTTTCAAGATTGATTCGGATTAATGTAAAAGACGGAAAACCTTTAAATGCTGAGGTTTTGGTTGAAGGATTTAATTTCGGAGAAGCCGTAAGATGGTATAAAAACCAAATTTATATAACGGATGCATTATTTAAAAACAGAAGAGAAAGCGGAATTTACAGCTTTACAATGAAACAATTAAATTCTAAAAATATCACTTTAGATACAGCTAATAAGAAAAATTATATCATTGCAACTTTTACTTTAAAACCAGAAGTTACGAAAAACACGATAGGAATTGACGGGATTGCTTTTGATAAAAAAGGAAATTTATACGCCGGAAATTTTGGAGATGGAGTTATTAATAAACTGGAATTTGACAAAAACGGAAAAGTAAAATCAAATACAATAGTTTTTGATTCAGATCTGTTAAAATGCTGTGACGGATTTTTTTATGACGAAAAAAGAAATTCTATTTTTATTGCCAATTATGAGAACAACAGCGTGCATCAACTCAACTTAGACACCAACACCATTTCGCTGATTTGGGAAAATGATGATGCAGACGGTTCTGACGGAAAGCTGGATAATCCTTGTGAAACGATTATCTATAAAGGGAAATTATTAGTCGTTAATTACGATACTTTTCCAGGGGAAAAGAATAAAGAAGCAGATGCTTTTCATACGATATCAAGCTTTGATTTGGAAAATTGAATTAAGTCATCGGCAAAAGTGTTTGTATAAACGTGCTTTAAGACCACTAAAACGGCAAGTATCTAAGATATTTGCCGTTTTTTATTGTATACATATTTCAGCTTTATGGAAGGTATATAGATAAGCTATATCTGTCTTCCTTTAATAAAATATTACGTATTACTACTGATAGACGGATATCTTAAAAATGATACTTTTACAAGGTGATGGAAGGCGAAAATCAACATTCTTCCTTCAATCAAAAACTACTCATCATAAATCTATTAATACATGAAAAAATTCTTACGAAAAAATGCGTGGAATCAAGAGGGAACGTTTGATAATAGCGATTTATTCTGGTACGCAAAAGCAGTTGCTGAAATGCAGTCCCGAAAATTGGATGACCCGACGAGTTGGTGGTTTTTTGCTGCAATTCACGGTGAAAATATTGCCGGAGATCCTGATAGCATTAATTGGAATACAATTAAAACGCCCCCAAAAGTACCTACAAGTCCCCTTCCATCTACAAACATAAAAAATCAGTATTGGAATCAATGTCAGCACCAAACTTGGTATTTCGCACCATGGCATCGTGGCTATCTTATGGCTTTGGAAATACAGATAAGAGCAATCGTGATAGAGCTTAAGGGACCTGATGATTGGGCTTTGCCCTATTGGAATTATCTTAATGGAGAAAAAGAGAATAAGATACCCCCGGCATTTACTCAACAGTTTCTAGGTGACGGTACCCCCAATCCTCTTTTTGTTACAGAAAGATACGGTCCGGATAATGACGGAAATATTTACATCAAATTATTTAAAGACGGTAAACCAAGAGTTACACAAAATTGTGAACTTAAAACGGTATATACAGGCAATCAAAATTGTTTTGGAGGGCCTGAAACAGAATTTTCACATTATGGAACGTTGTTTCCTCAAGAAAGCTTAGAGACTAATCCTCACAATTTTGTTCATAATGATGTAGGAGGAGTTTCTCAGGGAAGTGAAGGCATTATGTCTGATCCCAATACCGCAGCATTAGATCCTATTTTTTATCTTCATCATTGCAATATTGACAGAATGTGGGCATCGTGGAACGCAAAAGGAAACATTAATCCATCACAGGTAGAATGGCTGGGAGGTCCGAAAGAAATTGGTGAACGTGAGTTTGTAATGCCTTTAATTGATGGAAAAGAATGGGTATATACACCAAATGATGTAACCAATCTGGATTCTTTAGATTACAGCTATGATAATCTTGAAACAAAAACAGAACGTGATATAACCGATAATACTTCTGAAAGATTAAAAAAACTAGGAATTCCGAATCTGGATCATGTTCAACTAACTGAAGATACTATGGATAATAATGAGAAACCAACAGAATTAGTCGGTGCAAACCAAGGTTCTTTTGAAATTAAGAATGCAATAACTAAAACCACCGTTAATTTTTCCGATAAAGGATTAAAAAAAGTCTCTAAAAGCTTTTTAAAAGCCTCAGCAGAGGAAGTTCCTGACCGTGTTTATTTAGTTCTTGAGAATGTTAAAGGAAATATCAACGCAAATACACTTGAAGTTTCTGTAAACAATCAGCACGTAGGATTTATCTCGCTTTTTGGACTTCGCAATGCATCATTGGGCGATTCTCACGGAGGAGGTAGCGGTCTTAGTTTTTCTTTGGATATTACCAATATTATTGATGAGCTGCATCTTGAAAATGATCTTGAAAATGTAAGCTCTTTAGATGTTGCTGTGACTCCCGATAACGAAATTTTATCCGATACAAAAATTACAGTAGGAAGAATAAGTGTTTACAGGGAAAAACAATAGCCATGAAAACATCAAATGCCAATCGAAATCTCATAAGTGATATTATATGGGGTATAAGCATTATCTTTTGGTTTATCTTGCTTTGGAATCCCGGTAATTTGATGACTGCAGCACATTGTCAAATGACTTTGTGTGAGGGAAGCGCGACTTCATTAAAAATGTTCCTGAAAATCAATCCTTTTCCTGAAATGATGGCGGGATGGATATTGATGGTATTTGCGATGATGCTTCCTAAGTTGATTGTTCCTATCCAAATCATTATTGATCACAGTTTTAAAAATATGAGGTTTTTAATGGTTCTTCTTTTTGTAGTTGGATATGCTTTGACTTGGATTGTAGCCGGGTTTTTATTAAACATACTCATCTTGTTTCTCAATATTCAGATGCCTGGATCTTTTATTCCGGTTGTTATTTTTGGGGTAATTGCTTTAATCTGGCAATTTTCTCCAACTAAGCAAAGGTGTCTTAATAAGGGGCATTATCATCCTATTTTGGCTGCATGGGGATCAAAAGCTTATAAAGATGCTTTTTCATTTGGCCTCACTCACGGTTTTTGGTGTGTAGGTGCAGGTTGGGCATTAATGCTTTTTCCGATGTTGCTACCACAAGGACATAATTTTGCAATGTTAATAGTAACTTTTATTATGTTGAGTGAGCATATGGAACATCCGCAAGTCCCTCGTTGGCGCATAGATTTGAGGCTAAAATTATTGAGAATAATAATCTTGCAGAATCCCATCAAGCGTTGATGTATTTATCGCCTTGGTAAAAAATAACCAAATGACGCCAACTAAAGACAGTTGGCGTCATTTTTATTTAATGAGATACACCCTAATTGTTTAAAAGTTAATTAAGAGCCTTTTTAAATTTCTAAATTTGATTTTTTGTATATCATTCAAATCTTTATCTAAATCACATTCTTTAAGGATTTTTTTAATCAAAAAATAATTTCAAATATGACTTATTGAGTCTTACAAAAAAAATACCTGATAACCAAACACATAATAATTCCTGAATAAAATTTAAAAATGCTGTTATACAAATTAACAAATCTCTTTAGTGAGACTCATTTCTTAATCCACTTAAAAAAGTAATCAGCATTACGATACATTCGTTTTACCAATTCGTGTGAAAGAGCTATATTTAAAAAAATAATATCTAATATTCACAATTAGTAACAACACCAAGCAATAACCTACTAATCAAACAGTTCTTCTTTTTTTTCTGAAATATTATATTGAAAGTAAACGAAAACATCTTCAATTGTATCTAAATAAGTTCATTTTACATACTAAATCGGACCTATTTTGCAATACAATCTTCAATAGGATCCTATCCTAAAACAAATCTTTAAAACAACTTTTATAAAAAATTGATTTATACAACACTTTTAAATATTGCAATTTTCCAAGGAATAATCTTAGGCTTGGTTATTTTAAAGTCTTCCCTATTCAATAGTCATTCAAATAAATATTTAGCATATTTACTATTTACGCTTTCCTTTGTTTTACTAAATTATGTTTTTGAACTTGAAGATGCATTTACTTCGTATCCTTTTCTACATTTTATAGACGATATTGAGTGGATATTTTTATTGCCCGTTTTCATATTCCTGTTCATTATAAACCGGATTGACGATACTGTAAAGAACAGGCAGAAGCATTATTTATATTATATTCCATTTGCCTATTCATCTATTATTAGTATTACATACGATCTTAGTAATGTTGCAGGAATTTATAAAATCCCAGATTCAAGCATTTTCCTAGTCAATATACTTAGGCTAATTCAGCTTTTATTTGCCTTTATCATTATCCCGTTTCTACCTCTTTACTCTTATTTTATGATAAGGCATTTAAAAGACCCGCAAGAGAAAAAATGGGTAATTACCTTATTAACCATAATCTATTTGTTATTATTTGTCTGGCTTACTACCTATATGGCTGGTCTTTTTTTGGATTAGACATTTCCTCTACCATGAGCGTTCTGGCTTTATGTGCAACATTTGTAATGCACTGGACAGCTTATATAGGCATTTACAAATATAAATTGGCCAAAAACAAAGATGCTATCTACCATTTTTTACATCAAGATTCAGCTGTTTCTTATTCCAATCTGGAAATCATAGAAGATCATTCACCACAAGAATATAAGGAATCTATCACGGCCGATAATCTTTATTTTCAAAAACTGGAACTTCTTTGCAAAGATCAGCACATTTATACCGACAGTACATTAAACAGAGAAAAAGTTGCTGAGAAACTAGGCATAAGCGCAGGATATGTTTCACAAATTGTAAACACGATAACAGGAGACAACTTCGCTCATTATATCAATCAATATCGAGTGGAAGCCGTTAAGGAAATGATATCAAATCCGGAATATGAAAACTATACTTTGTTAACGATTGGATTAGAATCTGGGTTTACTTCAAAAACAACTTTTTATAATGCCTTTAAAAAAGTTACGGGCCAGACCCCCAATGAATATAAAAATACCATCAAATAAGTACCATTTTATCCATTTTTAAGGTTTTGAAACCTGCATTAATTTTTATTATTTGAGTTTTGCATTTAAATAATTCAAATTAATTTTTTTATGAAAAAAACCTTTTTACTAGTAATCATGTTGTTTGCTTTTTATTCTGTTAAGGCTCAAAATGAAACTGATGCCAATCCTTATCAGAAAAACAATGAAATTAGATTAAATGTAATCGCGCCATTATTCGGTGCTGTGGAAGTAAATTTTGAACGGCACCTCAACAAAAATTCATCACTGGGGATTGCTGCATTTTTTGTTTATGATGATAAAAAAAATGAAGATATGAATTACTACATCTCTCCCTATTACAGATATTATTTTGGAAAAAAATATGCTTCCGGTTTCTTTGTCGAAGGATTTGGAGCATTCACTTCCATTGATGGAAAAAAAATATACGCAGCAGATAATGTGACATTCACTGAAAATAAAGATGTTTATGATGTTGCGCTGGGTGCCGGGCTGGGTTATAAACTGGTCACCAAAAAAGGATTTGTTTTTGAAGCCAACGCAGGCTACGGAAAACTTTTGTTCAATGCAGACAAAACAGATCATGACGTGATGGCCAAATATGGATTGAGTGTTGGGTACAGATTTTAATATCAACGCTATCTAAAAACTGAAGAATGAATAAAATCCTGACGAGAGTTGGGATTTTGTTTCTGTAAATGCTTACAAATACATAGAAATTTAAGACGGAAAAAAAGCTCTAATTCTCCTTTAATCTGATCCAGAATAATGTAAAATTAAACCTAAAAAAAATCAGAATAGAAAATAATCTACTCTGATTTATATTTGGTCAACAAGCTAGGAAGCTCTTTTCAGAACCCGTTACCCATTTTCTGAAAAATTCATATCTTTTTCAGTTGCTAGCTTTCCAGCCTGATCTTTCACATATACACATACACCGCCCACCCAGGTTTCCAATACCGGAATATCCCGCATTTTCATGTATTGTGAAGATTGTGTGGTCAATGTAAGAGGATCCTGATCCAATATAACAAAATCAGCAAAGTGCCCATCATCTAATGAGCCCACCCATTTGTCTGCGTAACATTGCCAAGCAGCATCATACGTAACCGCAATCAAAGCCTGCTCAGGGGTAAGACATTCAGCGCTGTTTAAAACTTCAATGCTTGTTGTATGCTTTTCCATTATTCTGGTAATCGACTGTTCCATCATTCTCAAAGGTCCCAATGGGCTTACCTCATTGTCGCTGTGAAGGGTAATTCTCATACCAGCGGCAAGCGTTGAACCGCAAAGGTCGAGCATCTGTGCTTTTTCACCGAATATTACTTTCTTAAAAGCATATCCCCAGTAGCCTACATGACCAATAAGGAAACTTGGTGACACCCCCATTTGGAGCATATTGGTAATTTGATCTGCAGTCAGAAGTGAGCAATGTTCTATACGATTACGAAGCTCGGGACCTTTATACTGAGCAAGCGCACGTTGATATGCATTGATGGCAAATGTTACTGCCTGATCACCATTGGCATGAACCATTAGCGGCCAGCCTTTTACAGCTACTACTGTATTGATTAATGTATTATAACTTGGTGGAATCGTATGGGCAGGAATACCTGGCTGTGGAAAATTAAATATACCTGTATTATCTGCAGGACTGCATAGGTATGGAACACTCTGATAGCCCGTCAGCCCTTGGTTTGAACCGTCTGAAACCACTTTAGCATGCCCAAGATATGCAGGCTTATATTGATCGGGTTCTGTATAAGGTTTCAGTTGATCAACCTCATCCTGGCTGGTACAAAGATAGGCACCCCCCGTTCTCACCCGCTCAATATGAGTCTCGGAATATATCGTTAAAAGTATTTCTGAAATTTTATTCAGTCCGGCATCATACATAAAAGTAATGCCCCTGGAATTGGCCATTTTAAAAAGATCGGTAAGATGACTATTAATCTGCAGGCTCATTGCAATGATCTGTACCTTTACGGTCATCAATGCAGGGGTCATATGCAGACCTTCCTGTAGCTTACCACCGGTCTCACTAATATAATTCTCAACTGATTCATACTCGTTTCGCACCTCACTACTATGATTAAATACATGCTTTAATGCCGGAGTGTTTAGATAAAGCGTATGCATGGAAGCAGCTAACAGCATCATAGGGGTAACTTTATTAATACCATCAAGCACTTCATTATCAATATCCTGTAGCCCTACTTCACCATCATTTAACACAAAAGGCATTAATGACGGATCCAGTCCTTTCCCTAAGATAACATATCCCGGGATTTTAGGAATATCTTTGTTTACTATTGATTCAACAAAAGACAAATCATACACAGATCGTAAATTCTGCCCATCAAAAGGGCTCACATCCAGCCAATCATGCATTATTGCCGTAGGAATCATATGAACATGAGGCTCAATCAGGCCAGGGAGTAAAGTTTGGGTTCCTTTTAATTCTTTCTTTTCATATGCACCTGGATAGTTTGTGTCCATATAATTTTCTACGTCTTCTCCGCTGCCGGTTACAACAACCTTTCCATCAGCAATCCCAATGGAATCAACCTCATCCGTTGAACCTCCAATCATAGGCCGGATGGTTCCAGTTCTGATTGTTACTCCAGCTCCTATTCCTATCCCTATTCCTGTGCTGATCATTAGGGGTTGTCGATTTTCATGGCCCCTTTTTCCGGAACCAGGATTCATTTTCGTTAGATTTTCTGCACTGAAAATTTCTTCTTTAAGAATTTCCAAAACAGGATTGTTGCAAGAACAATGTGTGCACCCATGCGTGTGTTTGTGTGATTTTTCCATAGGAATGATTTAGTTTAATGGTATGTTTAAGTTTTAATGGTTTGTGTATTTATTTTAATGATACGCTTCCTTTATATCCATAGAAAGACAAGGCTGTCATCGGGTGAGGCCTATTATATGATTAAAATAAAGAAAGGATTATTTACAAGACATTATATTAGCGTAAATGCTTTTGTATGAATAATTTTCATTTATTTTCAGGTATTAGTTTGTTTTATAAAAATAAGAAAAAATATCATTACAATATTATTTTTATCACTAAATGATGATTAATTTTTATGACTAAGGATTTAATTTACAACACATTCTAACTTAATTCACAATTACAATATGTATTTTACAACAACTAAAGATGCATTATCTCTCAAAAATTTCTACTCTCTTACTGCTTATACAATACAAATTATAGCTGCAAGAAATGGATTCGGTTATCTAACTGTCAGGTTAAAAAAACAGGTTTGTTTTTTACTCCCCGAAGTTATACGCTGAATTTTTTCTTAAATGCAAAGGTCGGATTCAATTCATTTATTGATCAGGAAGCGGTCTTAGATCAAAACTATATAAAAGAAATTTTGATATGCTTGCCCTGATAATTTTCACAATCTTAAATAATTATTTTAAGTATATTCTTAACTCACACTATAATACAACACAAAATCCACAGTCAGAAAACTTTCGTGCTCTAAATGTGGACTTTATGTTAAATTAAATTACCGTGAGAATTTTTCAGTTTTTGGAAGATCATTTTTTAATTCCTTCCCTCTATAAAATATCTCTTATATTTTTTTACCAAATATACTCACACGGCAGTTGCTTTTCTGCAATCACTCTTAATGATTTAGTCACATACAATCTAAGGAAACAACCTGGCTCAATATTATATCTGGTCTGGCCTTGTATCAGAACTGCCATACTATAGCCTTTTGGATCAAAATTATAAATGACTATCTGTTGTTTTGGATAGATTTCTTTAAAATCAACAACCATTTTAATCTCTTCCCCAATAATATGGATAAGTCTATTTTTGTCGTTTACTACAAGGGAGCCATTTGAATTTACATAATATTCTTTTGGGTCTAATCTTATTTCTTTGTCTTCGTTAATTACTTCACACTTCAATTGAGCAATACTACCATCAGGAATAAATAAAGATTGTGGATCTTCATTTTCAGATTTGAAATTTCCTAAGGCTTTTACAGTTCCGTCTACGAATACCTTATTTTCATAATCCGCTTCTATACCAATACCGATCTTGTGGCTTCCTCTATTGAAATTAATACCTTCCCAACCATTAGCCCTGCTTGAATATTTATAATGCTTATCTTTCAGTACCGCTAAATAGAATTTATCATTTTCATTATATATACCGGATTCTCCACTACTAGAATTATCAACAATCATTAATCCGTTACCTGTATTATGAGTAAACTGCTGGTTTACTATCACACCATAGCTAGACATATAATTCCAGCTATCGATCATAGAAGGTGTAAGATTACCAGCATCCCAAATTACCTTCCCCTGAAATGTAGGCCTTGATCTTGTATAATTAACAATACCCTGGTTATCAATAGTCATGGCTATCAGAGGTCCCCCCGCAAATGAGTTCGTTGTTGCAAAAGCCATAGAGGTACCATCATAGTCATTGCTTCTTACATGTATACCAGCTTGTGCTCCATTGTTGGAGAAAAACCCTATAGATGCAGAGTATTGGTTATTGCTATCTGAACCACTTTCAGTTTCAATTAAAAAAGAATAGTCCGTTGGTGTATTAGTATTCCCCCAGCCTGTACCCGTATTTCTTGCTCTCCCTTTAATAACCTTAAGTCCAGTAATATCTTGTTGACCATCAATATTAACAAACTTACTAGTAACCCAGTTTTGTGTTGCTAAAAATACATAACCATCAGTTGCATGATATATATAAGGTGCTGCTGTTGATAAACCATTTGAAAATCCTAATGCCTGAGCATTCTCAAAAGATTTTACATAACCTGATAAATCAGAATGTTCAGCAAGCCTCTTCCAAGGTGTTTGATTTCCTCCATACCAAGTTTTATAATAAACACCTTGTTCTTTAGATGTTGGTACAAATAGAGAAAAACCTAAATCTTTTGATGTCTTAGAATGACCATTAAAACTTGCAAAAGTTCCTTCAATTATTTTATTGGCTAGCTCACCATCAAAATTAGCCCCTGAGTTACCTGTTGAAATACTTTGTAATCCATTTGTAACTAATTCAGATTGATTAGATATGCCCCCTTTATTTATATGATAATAATTATCTAAATCTGCCTGACTTGCAGGATTAAAATTTCCTTCATGGAATATCATCCATGATTGAGACCCATCTGCATTTTCTATCCTAGGATCGAGTCCATTCGTTCCTCTATTAATATAGACTCCTCCCCCAGATTTTTTATAAATCTTACCTCCTTCATAGAAGTTAACTCCAGAATTATCTAAATTAAAATTAATATTTCTATCTAAGTAAACACCATTTACATTAAGTGTATATATACTACCAGCTCCAGCATAATTAAACTGAAAATTAGTTGCAGACTGAAGTACTATATTGGGCAGTGATGGATTTCCTAGATATAAGATATTTCCTTGAGGATTGAATATCTGATTTCCAGTTAAATTATCTGAACCAACTAATCCTATATTACCATTTAAAGTTCCATTTTGAGAATATCTAAGATAAGCTTCATTATTTTTATTTCCTGGAACCCTTAATAGAATTTGATCCCCATTAATTCCATCCCATGATGTAGATAATAATCTTTTCTGAGTATATGAATCTCCAACTGTAATTAAGTCAGATACAGCTCCATTAAAATGGATAGTTTCATTCTTAGCGTAAAAAGTTTCTTTTATTCTAGAAAATACAGAACTATTTACTTCATAAATTTCAGCAAAAGCTAAACAGAATTCCATTGCAGTATCTAAACCTCCAACATAAACATGGCCTCCATTTCCAAAACTAGTTCCTGTTCCACATATAACTGCTCTAACATAAGTTTCCCATTTTCCAGTTCCAGCTCTTGATGTTAACCAACTAACTGAAGCATTATCTCCCATGTAGTTTTCAGCATTATTAAATGAATATCCTACAGGAAGTTTAGCCATAAATTTTTGGACAAATATAGCATTAGCTCTAGCATTAAATCCTAATAAAAACCCACCTAAACCTGGAGTAGCTCCATTACCATTATAATTGAATCTTAACTGCACTCCTGATTTATTTGGCAGATCAGATGCGACTTCTCTGGTCATAGTTATATTACCATTACCATGGTTATTATAAACAGATATATTATTGGTTCCATATCTAAATTCCTCATCTCCATATAAAGGATAAGCTCCTTGTAATGCAAGGTTAAGTAAAGAGAATGGACCCATCTCTGGATTAGTCATTGATGTTCTATCCCATCCAGAATATATCGTATTTTGAAAACCTATAGTTTTAGTAGAGTCTATTGTTTGAGCAGTATTGGTTGTGACATAACTTCCCAATTGAGAATTTAATGCATAATTTGCATTTACCCAGTTTTGAGTTGCAACCTCACTATTACCATAATAAAGCTCGCCACCATAAGGTTGGAGATTTAATCTATATGTCCTTTCTTGACCGTCAAACCTTTGTTGTTGTATATAACCTTGCCCATTTCCTTCTATCCAAAAGGCGGTACCGTAATTAGGTTTTGTTCCCCAAGCATCCTTACCATTACCTAGTATTAATTTATAATCAGTTCCAATAGTTCCTATATTTTGACTACCTACTGAATCTGGACTCATTACTGTTACAGCACCCCTTGTATAAACACCTCCTGACCTATGGATGTATGTTTTATAGTCTGAAGCATTTCCAAAATGAAATCCGATACCTTCTCCCATTACATCATTAAGTCCAGCGCCTTGAAAATAAGAAAGACCATCAGTATCTGAATCTCCAAAAGACCAAATTCTATTTCTTTGATTAGACTTATACCATTTATTTTGAAAACCTTCTGTTGTTTGAATTAAACCTCTTGAAAAAATACCCTCCCTTGGTATATAGGCTGAATCTGTATAGTCTGATGAAGCTAATAAGCCTCCTGATAAAATTATTTGAGAACCACTACCATTTAAACCTGCTATAGGTTTATCTGAATCTAATGCCCAATATCCACCTATATCTTTCTTCTCCCAAAATGTATTTCCAGAAATAAGATCTTCCTTTGTAAGGAGATGCTTTAAGTTAATTTGAACTCTCTTAATTCCTCCTGGGTCTGGATTATCTGATACAGAAGTAACCCTATTTCTGCCTTGCTCTAAACCTCCGTACCCCACAGTGACTTTTACATCAAACCCTTGCCAATAAGACAACGATTGAAACCAAAAACAAAGTTTACCATTTAGATTAAGAGCAATAATATAATTCCAATAATATAGAGTAGAATATCCACTTGTTGAATAGAGCGTATCAGCATAAATATAACCTTGTATATTTGCAATTAAAGGATTACCCCCACCATACATATTTCCTTTCATTTCTAAAAGGAATTGATCTCCACTGGTGGCAGAATAATCTATATCAGTTTCTATTAAAGTTCCCTGCGGAAAATTTCGTACTGAATGATACCATGAGTCTTCTTTTCTTCTTGAATCATAATCATTACCACCACCTGTCAAGAAAAAATTATCAGATGAACCATCTTTTTTAAACCCTTTTGCTGTTACATACGAATAGTCAGATATATCTGTATTTGTAAAATCAAAATTACCATTAGTATATTGAATAGTAGCCGTATTAGTACCCTGTTTATAAAATGTAATACCTGGGTTAGAACCATCATAAGACCTTACTTGTAATGCATTATTAGTATAGTTATTACCACCCTGTGTAATAAAATACTTAGTCCCTGTTACCTCTTGAATAGTGTCGGTAGTCATTAAATGTAAATCAGAAACTATTTCTGCATGTGTTCTTATGCTTATCTTTCTCGTTACAGAGTTCCAAACCAACACAGAACCAGTATCGTTTGGAACACTGTTCACAATGATCTCGCCTTCTACGGCGATGTGATTGTTAAAATATTCAGGAGCAATCATTAATCTAGTCTTGCGGTTAAAGTAATTCTATATTCACTCGGTTTAAGACGTACCAAAACATCTATTTGTACATCATTTGGAGATATAGGCACACAGCTTACATTTATTTTTCTATTATCAGCATTACGATAACAGATAAAATCCACATTCTGGGTACCCCACTGATGATTAATTATAAAACTAGTGGAATTATCATCTCCAATATTCACTGTCAGAGATTTAATCTTTGCATCTAAAACTGCTTTTGTAGATTTTGGAGTCATGGCTTTAACAGCATTGGCGCCCACAATAGCTTCAGCATCTGTAGCTATTTGAATCAACCCTTTCACAGTAGCTGTAGCATCTACGATGTCAGGAATACCTTTTTCTATAATCTGATAATTTTTAGGAGCATTGGAGGCATTATCAGTATTGGCAATAAGGTGATCACCAACAGAAACCGGTTCATTACCCACCCAACCATTGGTCGTAATAACCCATACCATACCTGTTTTAATGGTAGCTGATGTAACGGGTGACGGAGTTGTCATTGAGCCTTCAACAGTAGAAGGAATATAGCCGCCCGGCTGATAAATCAATGCGCCTGTAAGACTTTGCCCTACTAAGTTTTCAATATAATTTTTAATCTTATTAGATGACCAGGTAAACGTACCTGACTGAGTCGCATCATTCAGGAAAATAGATACAATATCTGCATTGGTAAGATTTCTACCTGCTACTTTAATAACATGCCCAGAACTATTGGTCAGAATCTGACTTAGCAATAGAAGCCCGCTTGTTTGATCTGTCTGAAATGGATTGTTGGTCAGTGGATAATCAGGATGTACGTAATTCTTGGCCAAATTAACCCATTCGGTTCCGTTCCATTGATGCAACTCACGTTTATAATCAATAATCCAGCCTGGGAGAGCTTTCTCCGTATTAGGAAATGTCTCAAAATATTGAAAACGCGTTTGTTGCAGCTCCCCAAAAAAATTATCCTGATGTCCGTTATTACTTATTACTGCGTTATTATTCATAGTTTTTATATTTTTATGGTTTAACTTTTAAAATGAGAATGTTTATTGGATTAATGATGTCGCTGAACATCTTAATCTCTATGATTTGGTTGGTTGCATAATCATCAACATTTATTTTTTTACCCGTAACACTATCACGGGCCTGAATGATCACATTTTCCGTTTCAAGGGTATTAGGAAATACCGCACTTCCGTTGATTTGTACCACTGCACTTGTAAGAGTCTGGGAGATAAGCAAAACCTTATCATAGATTTTCTTATTAAATTCCTGTTGATTTTTCGGGCTGCCTAACCCATCATAGTCAAGTAACAGCTTTACTTTATCTTCCCTTGATTCTCCTGTTGGAATAGCTTTTAAAGCTTCAATATCAGCACGATTTTTTTTTATAAAATCTACTATTTCCTGAAAGTCATTTAAAGACAGATCATTAGACAATAATATCCTTTTAATATTTTCTATCTTCAATGCTAAATCTTTATCCGCATCCTTCAACTCATCAACAAAACTATTTACTTGTATTTTAGTGTACACATTACCTAACTGATCAGAACTGTCAATCGTAGCAACATTGCTTATTCCAAGTTTACTTTTCCAGTCATTAACATGAGTTGAGGTTAGGTTACTAGCATTCAGCAAAGCCAAATATCCCGAATGGGCCTTTGGATCTCTTAAATGCTCTTGAAATGCTTCTGCACTGGCGAATAATTGAAAAATTTCTTCAAACCCTTCAATACCCTCCATAGGGATTAAGTCTTCTTTGTGATAAAAAGATAAAAATGTTTCTTTAAACTGCGTTTGTGTTGGAAAATCTCCAGTTTCAAACCAACTGAAAATTGTATGTAGTGGTGTACTCATTTGATGATTGAAAATTAGTTTTATGTATGCCCGTTTTTACTCATATTCCCGTAATACCTGCTAGTGTGAGCCTATTGAAGATTTTATTACCAAAATATGTCCGATTTAGTATGGAAAATGAACTCATATAAATACAGTTGAAGATATTTTCGTTTAATCCTAGGTAACACCGCAGAAAAACAACAGGATAAATATTTAATTAAAAGGATATTATTTAATCCTATGATCAATTACAGATATATATAATTAGTTTTGATAAGATTGATAATTGGGGAAAGGCTTATATTATTAATAAACCGGTTACTTGAAATAGAATTCTATATTTTTTTTGAGCAATTTTTGATTTCACACCTCTTTTATTACACTATTAATTAGTGAATTATTGATATTGTTATAATGTCAACCACTAAATCCGAGTTGTGGATACTTCTACCTCTTTTTGAATGGGTAACTTTTGGTACTTGGTAGTGTTTATTTCGCTCTTCAAAAGGTTCTTATGCTCCCCTTGTTATTATTTTTTTCTATAATACTTTCTGCTTACTGTCTTAAGTATAATATTTTTGAATTCAATTGCTATCTGCATTCTTTAGAACTCAAATTTCATATTTCTTTGGCTCTTATAAAAGTTTTTTGACCTCTCTATTCTGTAGTTGCAGTCACATGTATTTTTATGAAATCGGATGATATTGCTTTGTAATTTCAATATAATAAGTAACAAGGGTCTTCCCCACCTAATAGTGGGGATTGTTTATTTCAAAAAGAACAAATCAGCTTCAGCTTTTCTTCTCCTGATTAATCCATTTAACGTTTTTCCTCCGGCGGTAATATATCTCGTAGTAAACCAATCTTTAATAGTTGAGGCATCTGCTTTTTTATTGATTAAGGAAAACAGAGTGTCGGATCCCCCGGTATTGTAGGTGTGCGATACAAGAGCATCAAATTGATTCTGCGTAAGAGTTACTTTAATTTTACTATTAACTATTTTTTCGTAAGTTGGTAAAACAGATGAAAATAATTCAGTTCCTTTTTCTTTGCTAATCGCAGGATCTTTCATTGTGACTTTTTTCCCTCCTGGATAGTAAGTATTACCATAGCCAATTGTGGGAATTCCCGCTGAATCCAGGTAAGGCTTGGAGCTGAAGCCTTCAAATGATATAATAAGATTGATTCCTTTTTGTGATGTTTTCATTTTTTTAAATATTTATAGGTGAAAAAGATTAGTATTAAAGTGATTCCCAAAATAGTAATGAAAATCCAGGCTGCGACTTCAAATCCATTTACTTTAATTTTTTTTGTTTCTTCAGAGACTTCTGAAGCCGCTTCTTTGATTGTTTCTTTTGAAACCGTTCTGTGTGCTAAATCCTTAATACTATTATTAGATTTTTCTTTTGTAACCTCTGTTTTTTTATATTCAGCCTTTGCATAATGGTTACTGATGGCATATTTTGCGTTTCCTATGATAGAAATAAGTTGAATAGTATCGCCCCCAACGACATTATGAAAGACAAAGGGATTCGCTACATCAGATTCCCCTTGTATCAATAGATCTCCAGATATTTCATTATTCTTTTCATTGAGCAATACATTGGTAGATTTACTTTGACTGGTTTTCAGGTTTTGTAAGCTAAAAGAATCAACTTTTACTTTTTCGGATTCTTTTCTACTTTCTTTTTCAAGGGTTGTAATTTTATGTTTAGTACGGCAGCACAGTATGATACTACTCAGTATGAGCAATAATAGTATTTTCGCTTTCATCAGTTATATTTTTGAAATTAAATGAAATAATTAGGTTGGGAAGTAGGAGGCTTGAAAACAAGGCTATTAATAAAAAATCCTTGCGCCTTTTGAGGTTTTTAAACGATAATTTATTATGATGATGGCGGAGTAAAACCTATAATAGCTTCAAACCTCCTCTTTCAGCTCCCAACCGCTTATTTGAAACTTTTTTAGTAAAATAGATGTTGTGAGAATGAAATTAATTGAAATTTAAACTTTTATGTAAATATTTTATCTTCTTTTACATACTCTTTTTTGATACTTTCTAATAGCATCTCTACGCTTACTTTGTAACCAGGCTCTTCTAATGCAATTGTTTTTAAGCTTACATCTTGTATTATATTCATAATATTAGAACCGGTAAGTTCGTATCGTTTGGCAATTTGTTCTAAATCAATATCATCAAGCTGTAATTGTTCCGGTAAATTTTGCTGCCAGATACGCAGACGCTCTTCATGCTTTGGATTACTAAATTGTATACAACTATGAAAGCGTCGCATAAAGGCTTTATCCATATTATTTTTAAAGTTGGATGCTAGAATAATAAGCCCTGAGAACGTTTCTATTCTTTGTAATAAATAAGACACTTCCTGATTGGCATATTTATCATGAGCATCTCGTACATTGGTTCGTTTTCCGAAAATAGCATCGGCCTCGTCAAAAAATAAAATCCAATTTTTATTTTCTGCTTTGTCAAATAATTTAGATAATTGCTTTTCTGTTTCACCAATGTACTTTGAGACCAACATGGAAACATCAACTCTAAAAACAGGACGTTGAGTGTATTTCCCTAAAAGGCTGGCGGCAAGAGTTTTCCCTGTTCCCGGCTCTCCATAAAACAACACCCGGAAGCCAGGCTTAAGTTTTTTCTGCATATCCCAATCTTCCATAAGAATTCGGCTGCTATTGTACCAGGATTCAATACTTTGAAGTTCTTTTAATGTAGTTTGAGGAAGAATTAAATCGGTCCATGATCTACGGGTGTGTAGCTGCTCTGCCGGAAAATCATTACTCATTTTTGGTAATAATTCTGATCCAAAAATTATCGTATTAAAAGCCTCTTGAGGAACACTTATCTGGCTATTCATTGCTATATTCTCTTGAACTGAATTTGAAAAGACAATGAGCTCTTCTTTAATCAAAACCGAATTAGGATCGAAATAATCAAGTGCTTTCAATCGTTCTGAAATGCTATCTCCTCCTAAAATATATTGAACAGTTTGAATTGTTGAATAAAAGAGCCTCCCATTGTCATTAGTTGAACACAGGTCAAACAGAGGACTATTTGGAAATTCTAAATATATGCGCTTTAGCAATGATGGATCCAATCGTGGTAATAATGCCATTAATAGGATAATAACTTCTTGATGGGTAAACTCTTTCGCTGACATATAATCTCCCAATTGACAACCCGAATATTCATTAATACTAAATTCGGGCGCTCCTATATTAAAATATTCTGAAGAATTGTTGATACGCCATGTAATAACTTCTTCTAAATGAGTAAATAATTTTTGTAATTGTTTTGGTTCCATTGGTTTTTTTAGTCTTTTATTTTTTATGATTGTCCGTAATGTAGGTGAATTGCTTTCTGGATCTAATTACTATTTATAATTTACAGTCCAAAATTCATCCTTTTTTGCTCTTAGAAAAGTTTTTCACTTTCCCTATTCTATAATTGTAGTAGCTCTTATTTTCTAATCATAGACATAAATTTCAATAATTCCGACCTCACCTCCCATATCAATAGGAATATAAACTTCACCATGGGTAAGAATATTTAAGTTCACAAGGTCGTCATCAAATCGTACCGCCATACAATCTACCAGAGATGATTTTTTAAATGGTATGTTTATTTTACTGTTGATAAAAACTCTACCTTTAGGAAAAGCTTTTCCTAACATTCCAGTATAAAATCCAACATCATTACGCTTCCAGCTAATTTTTCCGATTGTATTTTCTAATTCTATAAATTTAGGTTCATAGGAATTTTCATCTGTTTGCAATAGAGCTCTGTAGATTTTGTAATTAGGTTTTACCCTCTCATCAACCCATCTTTTTTGAATAAATGAGTTGTCTTCATAGTTATCACCATAATATTCGGCTCCAACAACACCAGGACCATACGTAGGTGCTTTTACATCAATTCTATCTGACCCTTCCTTTAAGTTTATATATTTTTCTTTATCTTTTGTATCCTTATGCAATGATATTTGAGATGGATTTACAAGAATTTCACTTTTACTATCGCTCGATGGATCTCCTGAAGTCATGGCTGTATAGCCATTATTTACTGAAATAGAAGCTAATCCACTTTTAATTGCAACCACTTCTTTAGTAGAAAACTCAATATCTCTTGTTACAGGCTTTCCTGGTTCGGTACCTGATAAAGGAATATATCCTTGTGTGTTGCCAATACCATCAATTCTTTTCTCAACCCATCCTTTTTGTACAAATGAATTGTCTTGATAGTTGTCTCCGTAATATTCGGCTCCGAGCAAACCAGCCCCTTTTAAATCAGCTTTTATAACGATATGAGAGTTTTCATTTGAAATATCAATGAATTTTCTTTTATCATCTAAACCACTATTAAGAGAAATTCGATTTGGATTTACACTCAGATTATTATTCTCTGTTCTTAGCTCAACAACACCTTTTGAAATTGATACTTCTGCTGTTCCGCTGATAATTTTATTTTCTCTATCAATTGAAAACTCGATATCTCCTTTTACAGGCTTTCCTGGTTCGGTTCCGGACAACGGTATAGAATATTGCGTATTTCCAAGGCCCCCAATTCTTTTCTCAACCCAACTTTTTTGTACAAATGAGTTGTCTTCATAATGATCACCCCAATACCCTGTTCCCACTATACCTGGACCGTTATTATTAGAACCAACACTTATGTAGTTTTCAGAATCCGTAAAACTAATAAATTTACCATTTCCACCTACTGATTTACCCAGATACACTTTTGTTGCATCCATTCTAAAGTGAGCATTAGACAAATCAGATTCATTGGGACCAATATACATGTCAACTACCCCATTGTTTACAATAACATTAGCGTTACCACTTTTAATTCTGCTTTCAGTGGTCGTTGAAAATTCCATCACTCCCTTAAACGGAGAACCTGGTATCGTTCCATTAATCGGAATATAATTTGTAAAATCAGATAAAGGTTTATAACCTATCAAATTAGCATCGTTCATAACGGCTACTCTTTTAAAAGTATCATCAGCTAACAGAGTTCTTCTAATTTGGAGGTTTGAATCAAAACTCAAAGTTCTGTTAATGAAATCTCCACCAATAAAAGGATTAACCAGATCATGCCTTACGTAATTCGGGTAACAATCAATAACTAATTTATAATAATTATAACCTCCTAAAGGCGCGTTCCCCCAATAACAACATTACCATCACCATACGTTCCCATTGCATGAGTTGTAGTAGCTGTGCCAGCACCTATAAATGTATTATTGCCCCATAATCCAGAAGTTCCTTTTCCGTGATTGATTCCTGCTCCTGAACCTATAAATGTATTATCAGTACCTCTTGTTAGTTCTACTCCAGCATTCGAACCTATGAATGTGTTATAAGCCCCATCGGTATTTTTAAAACCTGTTTTCGTTCCCACGAAAACATTATCAGAGCCTGTTGTTGTTACTGCTCCAACTTGGTTACCCAAAAAAGCGTTTCGACTTCCCGTTGATATTTTAGAACCAGAATAGCTACCAACAACGCTATTGTAATTACCGGAAGTTAGATTATCAAGAGATTGAAAGCCAATACCAACATTCACAATTCCTGTAGCCGGATCAGTATCAGGATCTTTTTTTGTGATGTAAAGATTAAAATTCGTTTTGTTTATCCCAAAATAATAAGGATCGGTTTCTTCTCCAAACTTAATAGATTTAGGAGTATAATTCCCTCTGTTTACAACTGATTTTAACGTTTCATCGGCTAATAACTCAGTTGTTGTAACTCCCGATTGTCTTTTGATATAAAATTTCCCATCTGCAGCCGGCTTATCTACTTTCCCATTCAAAGAAGACTGTAAACCTTCTACCATTCCGATAGTAACATTTGAAATTCCTGTAGGTAAATAGTTAGATTTATCTGTTTTTTCACCTCCTTTGAACATATAAAGAGAATAATTATCTTTATTCACCGGAATAGCAATAAAGTCGTTATCTTCAAAAACATAAGCGCCTGAATGCTCTGCAAACTCTGAAATTGTAGCCTCAACAACTTCTATTAAAGTCGTTAAACCTAAAGCTTCTATTTTTTCTGCTAAGATATTTCCGTTATTGTCTGTGTAATCTCCATAGGACATAAACATATCATTGCTCTGAACTCTGGTATAAACATTTCCAAATTCAGAAATATTTCCAAACTCATCATAAGCATCTACCGTTGCAATATTGGGAGGAAGGCTTCCTACTCCAAGCTTTGTTTTCCAAGATTGTACATTTTCATTACTTAGATTAGATGCATCTTTTTTAGCTAAATAGTTAGCATGAGAGTCCGGGTTTGAAATATGGGTTTCAAAAATGTTCTTGTCTGTCTTATTCTGTAATAGATTATCTAATCCTATAATTTTATTGGTCGGAATAGATTCACCCTTGTGCCAGAATGAAGACCAGGAATCCTCAAACTGTTGCTGAGTTGGAAATTCATTAGTTTTGAAGTAACTGTATATTTTATCTAATGGTATTGACATGAGATTGTTTTTATTGGATAATTTTGATAAATTTATTTTGCATTTAAAATGTAAATGCTTGAACTATTGAGCCGTTAATAGTTTTCTGCGTAGTACCATTAGAAACAGCGAGAGATAATGAAATAGCTTCTGTTGTTGATGATATAGATTGAATTATTGTAACACTTCCAATCGTTAAAAATTGAGTATATATATTTCCTGTTCTCATAATTATAATATTAGCATTTAGTTGATTTGTATACCCTGGTTCTATTCTTGTTGCAGTTGATAATATATTATTCCATACAAGTACAGATTGATACTGACCGCTTTTAGTACTCGAATTAATTACCCTCAAAAATGAATTATCTGTTAAGGAAATTGGAATGTTACTTTGTAAAAGTCCCAAGTAACCGTAAAAATCATAAATATCATTATAACTGTTAGTTCCTACCTGAGAAAGAGACATATTAATTTCTAAATAGAAATTTGTATTACTATCGAAAATAGAATTACTTTTAGCAGCAGCAACAATTATATTAGGTTCATATGCATAAACTTTATTTGCTGTATTTGAGTTATAAGAGAATAATCCACCATTAGTCGTTAAAACATTTCCTTCCTGCCCAGCTGTAAAAGCTCTAGTTTCCCAAGTTAAAGTATTAATATCGATACTATCAATATTAGAAACTACATTAACAAAGCTAGTCGTTCTGTGAACTTGTACTGTGGGACTAGTAATTCTTACCATCAAATTATACTGAGTATTGGGCTGTAAAGAATCTCCATAAATAGAAACAATCATAGATTTACCATCAGCAAACGTTTGAAATCCTAAACAATTAATTTCTCCTATTCCAATAGCATTTCCAATAGGAATAAATTTAATAGAGGTTGTAGTAGGATTTACATTCAAATTCAGCCCCTGAAGAACAAGGTACCTTACCACATGATTATTTTTCATTACAGTTGGTGTAATACTATATACATTCAAAGAGCCATTAGAATATTGGCTATTCCAATCAATTCCGAATTGTTCCTTTTGGGTCGAAGTTAAGATAGAAGGTAATTTCAAAAATTCTGTTGACAAATCTTCAACTGTTAGAACCGTTTTTTTTGTTCCTGCACCGTCAGTAAATAACAGCTTTTTATTAAAGTATGTTATTTGATTAATCAATGTTTCCGTATTCTCATCAAGTACAATTGCTTTAGAACGAATCCTACCATTATTCAAATGAAACATTTCTGTTGGTGAAGCTGTATCTACACCAAGTTTACCCGCATTGTAATATACGTTTGATCCTTTAAAATCACTTCCGTCCCATGATAATAAATAGTTAGCAACCGGTGATATAGGTGCATAAACAGGTTCTGAACCAAGTCCTTTGATAAAAAAACTGCCATTCCCTGAAGGTTTATTCATTTTCGTATTTAGGGCAGCCTGTAATCCTTCCACCATTCCGATTGTTACGTTGGAAATACCTGTTGGAAGATAATTAGTCTTATCCGTTTTTGCTCCGCCTTTAAATAGATACAATGAAAAATTACCACTGCTGTCGGGAATTGCTATAAAGTCATTATCCTCAAATTTATATGAACCTGAATGGTCTGCAAAATTCGAAATTGTAGTTTCAACAGCTTCTATAAGTGTGGTTAAACCTAATGCTTCTATTTTCTCTGCTAAGATATTGCCGTTATTGTCCGTATAATCTCCGTAAGACATAAACATATCATTACTCTGATTTTTGGTGTATACATTTCCTAATTTAGAAATGTTTCCAGATTCATCATAATCATCCACAGTAGCGGTATTAACTGGAATAATAACCTCATCCTTGTGCCAGAATGAAGACCATGAATCCTCAAACTGTTGCTGAGTTGGAAACTTATTAGCTTTGAAGTAGCTGTATATTTTATCTAATGGTATTGACATGAGATTGTTTTTTGGAGTTATTTTAATGAATATTACAGAAAAGTATATTCATAATTGTAAATTGTCATAAGTGAGATGTTAATTAATATCGTTACGGAGAATTATTTGTAATCTTTATTGCAAATCCATCATTGCATTCTTACAAAGAGTCAAGGATAAATTCGAATTTCTAATGGAAAGATTGGAATCAAGATCCCCATGGGATATCAAGCGTTGTGGAAATTTCACCAATGACTGTCACTTTTAGATCAATTATTTTTGATAAAAGCTTTTAATAGAGTATTTTGTAATTCCTGACTCTTAAAAAGCTGAGATCAATAGGTTGCCCTTGGATAATTACGGTAGAATAATGATTATAGTATCATTATTAAAAAAAGGTATAAGCTATTTTACTTAAATAGTTTAAATTTTATTAATTCATAGGTGCATAGTCACATTCAATTCTTATATTTCGAACTCTTACTGCTTGCCCTCCCCAAGTATTTTGATTATTTTGTCCAGCATTTAAATAAGCTATCATTAAAAGACTTTCATTATCTGCGTCAAAGAGTTTACACTCTATAGATTGCCCAATTTCCCGAAGGTCTGTATTGTATAAGAAAGTTAAATCATCCCACATATTATAATGGTTGGTAACACTATCCTCAGTTCTGTACTTATCACCCCAAAAACCTCCCTGTGCTTTATACTCTATAGATACTTCAGTTTTATTTACAAACTTAATTTTTGTGTTTATAATGTTTATTTGCTGTCCAAAATCTATCTTGCTCATATTTAAGCTAAAAGAATCACCCTCTAATTTTCCAAATTCAAATCCATCAAGAATTTCAGGAAGATTATTTCCAAATAGTATACTCATCCAATATCCTTGATTTATTTGATAATTCATTGTATAGTATGCGGTTTTTCCTAATCCTTTTTTCGGAAAATCTTTTGCTTTAATAGTATAGGGGGCATCGCCAAAGAAATATCGCTTTTCTTGTTTTTGAGTATTACCTGTTGTGATCACCTGATCTTCTTCATTCTTTGAGCTTACAACTATGGAGAATTTTTGATCTTCAATGCCACTTACGAAATAGGAAAGATATCCGTTATCAATCGCTGCCAAACTATTCGCAAGAATTGCCACTTCTTTACTGGTTGGCACATCTTCTCTATGCCTTAAAGAATCTATCAAATCTGAAAATTGACTTTGTATCGGATGTTTACCCGTTTCAAAATAGGTTTTTAATTGCTCTCTTGTGGTTACTTCATTTTTTTTCATAATACTTTACAATTGTTTTCTGCTTATGTTCTTAGTATAATGCTTTTTGGATCTAGTTATTATTTATATTTTAAAGCTCAAAATTCATCTTTTTTTATTCTTATAAATTTTTTTGACCTTGCTATTCTGTAGTTGCTGCTAACCTTATTTTTTTAGTTTGAGGTATAAATTTCATTAATATGAAGTATTTTTGGATGATATATTTAGAATAAGTATATCTGGCACTATTAATTAAAAAGGTATAAAGTTTTTAAGATGTTGGTTTTATTCAACTATTTTCAGTTTCATTATTCCATGTTTTCATAATAATTACATTCGATTCTTACATTTCTGATTCCATATTCTGTACCGCCGCCAGAAACATTTATATTATTTTGTCTAGCAACTAAGTAAGCTGTCGTTAAAAGTTGGTCATTATCCTCATTATAAACCTTGCATTCTATGGACTTATCAATTTCCCTAAGGTCTGCTTTATAATTAAAAGTCAAGTAATCTCCTATATCGTAATGATTGGTAAGAATATCTTTAGCTGTATATATATGGCTCCACATACTTCCACTTCCATATGTCATATATTGAATCGGTACTTCAGTTTTATTAATAAACTTAATATTTGTATTTACAATACTTATTTTTTTCCATAATCTATCTTGTTTATTTCAATAGTAAACTGTTTCCCTTTAAGAATTCCAAATTCAAATTTGTCAGGAATCGTAGGCAGGTTATTTCCGAACAGTCTATACATCATATAGTTTAAATCAGTTTGGTAACGCAAATAATAGTATTCGGTTTCTTTTAATCCTTCCGCTGAAAATTCTTTTGTTTTAATGGTATAGGGTGCACTTCCTACGAAATATTTTTTTACTCCTTCATAGTTATTACTTTTACCCACAATGATTATTTGATCTTCTTCATCCTGTGAACTAACCACTATAGGGAATTTTTCATCCTCCGAGTTGTAATTCAAATAGGAAATGAATGCATTATCAATAGATGCCAAGTTATTAGCAAGGAGTATCATTTCTTTACTGGTCAGCACATCTTCTTTAAGTCTTAAAGAATCTAACAAATCTGAAAATTGACTTTCTGTAGGATGTTTACCTGTTTCAAAATAGGTTTTTAATTGTTCTCTTGTGGTTACTTCATTTTTTTCCATAATACTTTACTATTCTTTATCGCTTATGTTCTTTGGATGATGCTTTTTGGATCTAGTTATTATTTCCGTTTTAAAGCTCAAAATTCATTATTTTTTCATTCTTATGAAAGTTTTTTGCCCTCCCTATTCTGTAGTTGCAGTACCCTTCATTTTTTCAAAGCAAGATGATTGATTGTTTAATTTCAAAGCTCAAAATTCATTATTTTTTCATTCTTATGAAAGTTTTTTGCCCTCCGTAATCTGTAGTTGCAGTACCCTTCCTTTTTTCAAAGCAAGATGATTGATTGCTTAATTTCAAAGCTCAAAATTCATTATTTTTTCATTCTTATGAAAGTTTTTTGCCCTCCCTAATCTGTAGTTGCAGTACTCTTTATTTTTTCAGCAGCGGATGATTCGTTGCTTAGTTTCAAAGGTTAAAATTCCTCTTTTTCTCCTGTGATTTTTTTGACCTCTCTATTCTGCAATTGGAGTAATAACACTGCGAGTGAAGCTATGAACAGGCAGAACTACACCCTAGAAGATTTTTGCGTAACTGTATTGATAGAATTTTTTTTAACCAACTTCCTGTTGATTATCAAAAAAAACAAAGGCTCAGATTATAAAATCCAAGCCTTGCTTTTTTTAACTTATATCCTCAATTAGGACAATACGATCTTTTACTCTATTTTAAAGAAGAAAAAAGCCACTGCTGCCCATTCTTTTTTAATTCCACTTGCGTATCCAACAGTACTGTGACTGCCATTTTCTACCGTTCCATTATCTTTGATATAACCAATAGTTGAATGACTCCCGTTTTCTACCGTACCATCTTTTTTTACATAGCCCACAGTAGAACCACTTTTGTTTTCTATTGTTCCATCACTTTTGACGCGACCAATCGTGCCGTGACTTTTATTTTCAACTGTACCGTCGCTTTTAATATAGCCTACTGTTGCATGGCTCTTGTTTTCTATTGTACCATCGCTTTTGATATACCCTGCGGTATTGCGGCTTCCGGACTCAATAGTTTGGGCACTTACAAGGGAAAGATTAAATAAAAGGAAACAAATGACTCCTGCTTTTTTCATGGTTTAAAAGTTTTATGGTTATTATTTTTTTGATTATTAATTGGAATTATATATAATCCTATCTTTTATATTTTGCTACAATATACCAAGTTTTCATGAAATATAAAAAGCCTTGTAATAACAAGGCTCTTATTGTATTATTGAAAAAAATCCTTCGGCATATATAATGATCTAGGTACAAAATGATCAGCTTCAAATTTGATCGTAACATTTTTTGGAATATCTTTAATTTCCTTGATATGATTACCTGTGAAACATAAAGAAATAAAACATTCGGAAACTAAATTAGATAAGAAAGAAGCATCAAACTCTTTAATCTTATTAGCCTCAAAAGTCAAATATTCAAGATTAATAAGATGATCTAAATTTTCAACTTTGGTTATCTTATTTTCATTTAAATTTAATTTTTTTAAGTTTTTCAGACTATCCAATCCTCTGATTTTTGAAATTTCATTATAACTTAAGTCTAGTACTTCTAAATTTGTCAAACTTTCTAACCCTTCAATTTCTTCTACTTGAGTAGCCGAGATAAAAAGTTGTTTGAGGTTATGTAAAGTATCCAAACCTTCAATTTTTTCTATCAGGCTTCCATTTAATCTCAACTCTTCCAAATAAGGAAAACGCTCCAAATCGGTTATTCTTTTAATATTAGTTTCTCCAATATTTAAAGAACGGATATTTTCATTAACATTTATTTTTTCGATATTTTCAATTGCACTCCAGCTAATATTTAAATGCTGTAACGATTTTAATTGTTCTAAACCATTTATTTCAAGATAGGGATTCCCTCCACTAATAGATAATATTTCCAAATCAATTAAATCACCCAATAAAGAAGTATCTTTAAGATTGGCTCCCCCAAAATCCAGATTTCTTAGACTTTTTAAATCACCTAAATATCTTAATGTTTTTGCATGTAAATGGTTACCAGTTAAATCTAATGTTTCTAGCTGCGAAAACGCTTTTAATGGACGCAAAGCTTCTACATTACAGTATGTTAAGGCTAATTTAACAAGACTGCCAGCTATTGGAAATAATACATCAATATCCTTTAAATCAACCTTATCTAAATATAATGTTTTAATATTCCCCTCTTTATCCATCTCATAATAATTTTCCCAGATATGTTCATTTGAAGGAATAATTTGAGTGTCAAACTCTTTTTCTATTTTTTTTATAAAATCTATCATGGTTTTTATTTCTGTCTTTTTTTTTAATCTTTAAATCATTAATTGATATTTTGAAGTTTCCAGTTTAAAAACTTAAAGATAATCCTTTAATAAAAAAGCGAAACTTCTAATTGAAGTTTCGCTTTTTTATTAAACGTTTCAAATATCCCTATTTTTTATTTTATTTTTCTAAAAGTTATAGATATCCTTCTTTCTCGAGGAATTATAGTATTTAACCACTTATCATTTTTTACTGCTTTTATACCATGTTTCCAATTATATCTTGCATCTCCATTTAATAACAAAATGCTTCGAGGATTTAAAAGTAATTCATGCTTTTCCTGATCTTTTGAAAATTGCATGACACAAGAAGATAACAGACTCACGGAAATTATTATATCTTCAAAACAGGGTATACAATCTATATGGTTTGATATTCCTTGTCCAGGTTCATATTCATTGATAATAACCTGATCAAAAGAATTTTTAAGATTAAAATTCTTTTTAATTTTTCCCTCCAATGAAATAAGCCAATCGGGTAGCTTGCCTATTTTTAAATCTTGATCAATATTTTTTTTCTTGTAATCATAAATATATCCATAATGCTGAACTCTCCGCTTCAAATTTGTATCCCAGATCGCATTATCTATTTCTGACACAATTAAACTCTCTTCTTCAATACTTAAAAAATCATCTTGATAAGCAAGCCCAGTTATAATATTATTCTTCATCTTCAATGGTTAAAATATATCTTAAAAAGTCTATGAAATTTTTATAAATAGGTTTATATCCAGATTCCAATTCATTAGAAAACCATACCGAATCTTCATCTTTTTGCGTTGCATGATAACCATAAAAAGTAATTTCATCTTTACTATGAAACATAAGATCTGCTAATATATATATATTTGATTTATTAAGTAAGGGAGATGTAAGAAGGCTTGGATTCAGCCAATCATCAAAGCCAAAAATACCAATATCAAAGTCATTACCGTAAATATTACATCCTCCATATTCACTTAAAAAATAAAAATAGGCATCATCTTTTATAAATTCGGCATCTTTCATTATAGTGATTGTTTCATCTTTCCAAAGATGTTTTATTCTTTTTTCATTTCCAGTTTTAACATTATATTTTGTAGCTATATCTTTTATAAGGTTATCTACCTCAATGATCTTATTAATCATAATATTTTATTTTTTAAAAATTAAAGTTACACCTTTCCCGTCTTCCATTGAACCTGCAGATCTATCTTTTTGCGTCATTTTATGTTCATATCCTGGAAAATTTTTACTATCAAACAATTTTTTAGACTCTAAAACAAAGTTATTAGTCTGTTCTTCCGGTTTCCACCTACCTACATATCTATTATCTGCAAAGCTTAAAATAACCTTTCCTCCTTTTTTCACTACTCTATCCGCTTCTTTAAAAAAGCTTTTTAGTAAAATCTTATTATTTGTTGTACCTCCCCTTGTTTCTTCTTTTACCCATGGAAAGTTAAAAACAATTATTTCAAAATAATTAGGTTCATAACTCATACTTGTAGCATCTATATTATATTGTATTACAGTTCCTAGTTTGTTATGTTCCTTAATATTTTTGTCCCTATCCTTATATTTTGTATCTTCAGAATCATAAGATGTAGCAATCATTCTGTTTTGAATAGCTAAAGTCTTAGCTAAACTTAACGAAAAACTAAAGTTAGCCTCTCCAACCAAAAGTATTTTATTTCCTTCAATAGGATTAAAATCATCTGCTTTTAAAATTTCTGTAGGAGTATCTTTTTTAGGGTTTACCTCACCATGTACATGAACCTTTATTCCATTTTCAACTTTTTTATCTACTACAATTTTTAACTCCTTTAATTCATATCTGCTTTTAATATCATGTAGTTTACGTTCTATTGTAGCTTGGTCCACACCTGATTTTAATAACGTATGAGATTCTGATAATGCATCGTCTAAATCCCTTTTCTTTTCTTCAGTAGTACGAAGGTCTTCTCCCTTTTTCTCCTTCTTTTCTTTCTTGCCGCCAATACCAATCTTCCCAAGCAATCCTTTCGCTTTACCTTTCACAAAGTTCCAGAACTTGATAATTGCATTTTTGATACGTTGACGTATTTTTTGGATCACGCCAACCACCTTATCTGCCAATCCGCCAAGACCTGCTAATGAAGCTAAAAATCCAATCACTATAGGAATTGCTCTTCCTAATGCATTTTCTATAGCTTTCGCTACTGCACCTACATTTCCGCTGGCAATTGCTTTGATCCCCTCCGTAAAGGCTTTTACCAACTCCATGATCTGGGCTGCTTTCTGGATGAAGAATTTCACTACATCAATAATCATCATTGCCGCTTTTACAAACGCTCCTGCCGGAGTAAGCAAGCTCATAATAAATTTAATTCCCGCCTGTATTGCCTGCGTTTTGATGATATCGATAATGGTATCCATTACCGTGGTTTTAATATCAGCAAACTGATCTTTTACGTGTTCCCAAAGTCCGGCAAAACCATCTTTCTGAACAATCTGTACCATTTTAAAACTTCCTTCAAGTACCTTCATTGAAGGTTCTCCCACTACTTTAGACCCGATATCCCTGATGTCATTCCAGGTTAAACCAAGCATCTGCGAACTGATGGAGAAAATACCTTTTAATGAGAATATATCTTCCGGCATGGTGAAAGAAATATTTTTCATCGCTCCGGTCAGCCATCCGAAGAAGCCTGTTTTAAGATGTGTCCAAATATTAGTTCCGAAATTAGTAAATCCTTGCGAAACTCCAGCAATAAGATTGGATAAAAATGCAATTGGATCTGCAACGATTGCCATTACCGCACTTACCGCTCCGGAAAGTAATTCGGTAAGCGTTTTTCGGATCTCCTGTATCGTTTTCCAGACTCCTGCTGTTGCTTCTTCTAAAGATGATAAGAATCCACTGTTCCGTTTTTTAATATCAACAATCAGTTCATCAACTTCTTTCAAAGCGGTATTGTACTTCGCGGTCAATGAATCAATCAATGAAGATTCTTTATCACTGATAGAACTTTCAAGCTCTTTAAACTGTCCCTGAATAGCATCAATATCTCCTTTGATGGCTTTTCTGACATCGGCAGGAAGGTTTTTAATAAAGGACACTACTTTCTGACGTCCGGAAGTAATGGTGGCTTTCGCATTATTTAATCGTGTAGTTACAAGATCTGCAATAGTCACAATAACACTATCCATTGTTTTCGTGAAATTAACTCTTCCCTGCTTATAGTATACATCTACTTCATCCGGTAATTTTCTGTTCACGGCATCTTTTATACGTTTACCATAGCCACTTACATCATACCACTCCCCGTAACGTTTTGCTTTGTATGCATCTAATTTTCGGGTTACTTCTTTTTCAAAAGCATCTTTGGCTTTTTTAGCTCCATCATCAAATAACTGGGACACTTTAGTTTCCAAATCATTCAGTTCGCCATCTACAGATTTTTTTGTATCTGTATAAATCTGGTTCAGCTGACTGACAACTTCCTGATGCTTACCTGTATTTTTCTCACCTGCTTTTTGTTGTTTACCGGTTACACCAGTCAGTATTTCTTTTCTACTGTGGTGCATTCCTTCCATTGTGCTGTTGGTTTTGCTTTGCGCTGCTTGCTTAGAAGCTTCCAGCTTTTTGCTTTCGGCAGTTTTAAATTCCTTAGGCGCATTTTCCGCATTTGCTTTGGCCGCTTTTTTAGCATTAAGGGCATTGATGAAATCAGGCTCGTTTGAGTTAGCCAACTGCTCATCGGTGATATTATTTTTAGCAAATTGCTGCTCAACCGTTTTATAACTTTTAGTAATTGGTTCACTTAGCTCGGAATCTCCTCGCTTAGGCGGCATTGCATCCGCAGCTTTTATATTGACTTTTGAACCTATTTTCGGATCAGGGAGCGCTGTCGCCATACGCTGTGCAATTTTAGCTTCATTAGGTTCCTGCTTAGCAACGGCTTCAATACCACCCGTTACATTATTTTTGGATACTACCACATCTCCTTTAATGGATTTGTTGACTGCATCAATATTATTACGGTTTTCAAAATTATCAGCGTCTCTTTCGCTTACAGGTAATCTCACGCTGTTGATTCTACTCATCAATTTAGCCTTGAAATCAGAAGCTTTGAAAGGACTTGCTTTTTGCTGATCCAGCTGTTCTACCTTCTGACCTCTTGCTTTGGATTTTCTTTCTCCGGCAGGGACAGCTGCCGCTGCACTGGCATTAGATTCAGCTTTTTCCTTAGTAGTATGGGTTCGCTTTGCTGTAGCGGTACTCTTAACCAGACCAACAGTTTGGTTAAATTGGGGATCACTATTCGCACTCGCTGGTGTAGTCCTAACGGCAACATCTTCTTGCCCGGCTGGTAAAACTAATCCTTCGCTTACATCTGAACTTGCAATAGAATCTTGAACATCCATTACTTCAGACTGAGGAATAGCTTCCGTATTCTGAGAAGCTGTTGATTCAGGATTATTTTTAGCACTTTGAGCTACAGCCGTTTGTTCTTGTAATGTTTTTGGCAAAGTAACTCCCGATTTAAGATTTTGATAATCTTGTCCCTGATTGATATTCAAAGTCGACATATAGCCTTTCTCCATCTTTTGGGTGTCGGGATGATTGATATCTCCAGTTTCAGCCAAGCTTTCTTGATGCCTTTTGTACATTACTTCAGCACCTTGATCATAAATGGTTTGTGAACCATGAACCGGCGGTATAACACCGTTCAAGTTCATATTAGTATTCGGGTTTGTGAATCCGGCGTTACCGACTGACTGTTCAGATTTTTGTATTTGTATATTAGCAACTTCTACCACCGGCAGAGGTACAACCATCGGCTTTTTTGCCTTTTGCTTTTTGCTTTGGTTTTGATGGTTTTTGTTGTCTTTTTCTACAGGTTTTGCTGCTTTCATTGACTTGGTGTTTTTTAATTACATATTATTTTAAAATGTATATAAAGCACAACTTATAGTGTTGCGCTTTATACATACCTGTTGAAGTGAAAAATCAGACCGTGTATGGTTGGATTTTTTTTAAAGAATTTGAGTAATTAGAAGTGGGTATTCAACATAGTGATAAGAAACAGGTAGTGCTGATCCACTTATATTTTTTCCTTTCTTGTTTTTTTTGAGTTTTCAGGTTTCAAGTTTTCATGTTCAAAATTCACTCTTTTCAGGGAGAATTATCTGCTTTTTAAGCGATGGATTCTGTAGCTGCAGTAAAGAGCTTTTTGGATTACTTCATTTTCTATTGAGCCACATCATCTTTTTTTTCCTCTTCCTCATCAGGTTGCTTATTCCTCTTACCTCCATATTGATTTTCAATAAAAAGGTTCACTGCTTTGTCAATCCAATTAGGTAGATTGGTTGTAATCATTTTTAAGAATTTATCGTACCCATAGCCCAATACAAATAATACTCCTGTAGAATACCATTTATCATGCAATTCGGCTCTACTCATCAAATAACTCATTGTAAAGCCAACGATTACCACTATTGCCAGGGTGATAAAGTGTTCCCAGGGTTGTTTTTTCTCTTTGTTCTGTATGGAAACCAATACCCTTAATAACCCTCCCGAAAATGCAATTGCAGTTCCTATTAACAAAGCTTTAATACTATCCAGATTCATTCTTTTATCCTATATATTATTTATTAAAATTTTGATTTTTACCGGTAATTATTCTTGAGATAGTATGTACATTTCATCTAAAAACTTTTTGCTTTTTCGAATGTTTTCATTTTCATTTACATAGGCTAATTCATCGATAAGAGCACTGATATCTTTAGCAGGCTTTTTCAATTTCTCTTTATCTTTTTTCTTCTTTTTCTTTTCTTTTTTTTCATGGTTTCTAAAATTTATTAAATGAACAATTGATTTTTTCATCTTTTTGAAATTGATATTTATACTCATCCAAGGTCAAACGGTTTCTTTTTTCAGGTCTTATTTCACCTAAAACAATAGAACTAAAAAGCAAAAAACCGTTTTTCACCTTAGTACTTTATCTACAAATTGAACTTGAGAAAGAGGTCAAGAAAACCCTTTAATTCATCTGGTTGATGGGGTTAGCAGGATAGTATATAACTTTGAATCCTTTTCTACCTTTTTTTTAAATATATCATTTCAAGATCTGCTTCATGAGTGCATATTCGCTCTAAAAGATGATCTTAATGAGGTTCAATGCAGTATAAAATTCAATACAAAGATTTATCTTTGTTTCACGACTGACAAGCTAACTCTGAAGAAGAATGTTATAGATTGTTCTTTCAGACAAAAACAACATTTCTGTTAACTCGGTCACAATCACTTTCATCTGTTTACTTTGATTACGTTTTACATATTCAACAACAAAATCTTTTCTTTTCTCTACTAATTCTTTACTACGTTTCATTTTTTTATGGTTAAATGTTTTTTTAGTTTAAAAGTTTTTTTTTCTGAATTAGACAAGTTTTCGTATTTCTTACATTGCTACCGTTTGATTGATTCCATAGGAATCCCTAAAGGCAACCTTTAAGCCTTTGAATAAATGTCTAATACATTATTTATTTTTGGTTTTTTTAGAAGTCGACACCAGGTATTCTCTAATAGAAATGATACCCTTACTTCTTTGGTCTACATTTTACTTTTTGTAAATAAATCTATTAATGCTTATAAGAAACAGAGGTTCTACAAGCAATTAAATAGCTAGCATTTACTTTTCGTAATTTGTTTGTAAAAGAGCGCATTGTTCTGTTTTGGGTTTAAATGAGCTTTACAATAATTAAGCTTATCTTCCAAGTTTTGTTTACCCTTTAGGATGTACTAACAATCTTACTGACAGCTATAATTAATCGATATTTTATATGCTAAACAGTAGTGTGAGTCTACATTTTTTGGTTTGCTTTTTTATTTAAAAAAAAGCAAAAGGGCTAAACGTTTATTTTATTTTTTAGACAATCAAAAATAAACGCATTTTATTCACCTATACAATCATCCAAATACGAACAAAAAGTAATTTAAATTAATAAAAAGCGAATTTTAAACTTTTTTAAGTTGCAAAAAATTCATTTTGTTTTAATTAACGCTGGATAAAATAAAATTTAATTACAAAACGTATTAATTATAAAACTATTGTTTAACCGTTTGATTAAAAGATTTTTTACAACCCAAATAAAGCTTTTAAATATTACGGCAACATTAAATTATAAATATAATTTTGTATATTTGTGCTGTTTCATCGTTAACAACGAAACAAATATACGAACATTGTTCGTTTTTCAAAATAAAAAATGAAAATTAATCGCACTTTTTTTAACAAATAACTATAAACATATCAAAATGACCTATTTAGAATTCAAAGAAATTAGAAAGAAGCTAAAAATGAAGCAGGCTGATATAGCAAAATCTATAGGTGTTGGTACTAGAGCCGTACAATATTGGGAAAAAGGCGAACGAAAAATACCGGAAACAACAGCTTATTTTGTAAACAATTTACTACAGGAACAACAAAAGCAACTAAATGATAGTGCATCTCCTGTTGTTTTTTCAAATTTAAAAGTGATGAACGTTCCGCTTGCAAACCAATATGCACAAGCCGGCTATTTGAATAGATTTGCAGATGAAGAATATATAGACACCTTGCCAACCATTCCTTTTGCTGACGATGTAGAACACCGAGGCGAATACATGTGTTTTGAAGTGAAAGGAGACAGCATGGACAACGGATCGTATGAAAGCTATTTAGAAGGTGACATTATTTTATGCAGAAACATTAGACAAGATTACTGGATGAGTAAACTGCATTATGACAAGTGGGATTTTGTAATCGTTCATAAAGAAAAAGGAATTTTGGTAAAACGAATCATCAACCATGATGTTGAGAAAGGTATTATCACTCTTCATTCTCTTAATGAATATTACGATGATATCGAAATCCATCTTCAGGATGTTGCAAAACTGTTCAATATCATAAGTACAAGACGTAAAAATAACAGAAGATAATTTATTAAAAAAACTTGCTTGACTGAATAAAATCCTCAAAAAAATTGAGGATTTTATTGATGTCTTTTCGGATAAATAATGTTAAGATGCAGGACATTTTAAATCATCTACAACAACTCCTATCTTACCAGTTGTTGGTTCTACATTATAAATTAAAGTCGGGGTTACATTTGAAAACCTTATCCATCTGACTCCACTCTCTTGAAACTTACTCGGTATACTTATAATCTGGCCGAGATCTTTTATATTATCTATTGTTGCAGCCATACCATTAGTCAAATAAATTAAACTTCCTTCCGGATTATCGGCACTCAAAGTTACTTTAGTCTTCCAACCTGCTGCATCACAAAATTTATCCGTTAAATCATCACCCATAGCCAACCAAAAAGCATCTAAAAGTTTTCGAGTACTCCATCTTCCAGAGGTAAACTTAACAACACTCGACCAATCTGAGACTTCAGATGTAGAGCAATGTTTTCTTGCTCTGATATAATAAACAGTATCTGGCTCAATAGTACCGTCATTCATTTCAATGTATTCAGTGGGAGTGTAATCATTTTCCATAATAATTCTAAAATGAACAATATTATTGAATTGGTCATTTTTTGCTATTTGATATTCTACCGCATAAAAATTATTATCAATGTCTACTTTATAGTCCATCATAATTTGATCATTCGCTCCCAAATACACATCCTTAATAATTGGAGCGTCACAAGATGTGAGATTACACTTGTCTACCTGAAAAAAGAATGTCTTCTCATCTTTAGCTCCATTTATATTTAATTCTACTTTTAATTCATATTGATCCGCAGATTGAATGTCTGGAAGACTTACCTCATCTCCACTCAATGGAGGTGGACTTTTAGTATACTCAGTATAAGGTGCTGACGGATTTAAGGGGTCATTAACCCTATATTTAAAAAGCGCAGTTGAGTTAGGTGTAATTGGTACAGTAGGTTTATAATCATACTCCATCTTACATGCAACCTTGCATTTTGCTAGTCTCATTATATTATTTTTTATTAGTTAATTTGATGTATAAGGGATGATTCTTTAGTGCATAAATCATCCCTTTAAAAATATGTGTCACACAAAATTTTAATTAGCCTTAACGATACACATTCACTTTTAATATGTCAGATTTAGCAAATGCTCCACTATCAACATCCACAGCCGTAAGTTGGAACTCATAATCTTCAACCACTAAATTCTCAACTTGAAGAGTAAGTTTATTGACTCCAGTAAGTTTTACTACCGGACCTTTTAATTGTGCCCATGAATAGATAAGTGATGATGACCCTTGAGCCTCCCCATTTAATTTAAAACTCACCTCCTTTAACCCAACTGTTGTAGGTCCCGTTGCCTTAACTGTAATAGTAGGAATAGTATATTGGCAGCAATTTTCATCTGAGAATCTGATACTTTTTATCGTAACAGAAGGGGCATCATACCAACCTTTTATCTCTAAATCCTCCGCACATCCTTTGTTACTTACTTTCACTTTTATTACAGGAATATCTTTGGAACTCACGTTGTATAGTGTATGACTGGCATTCCCACTAGCATCAGGATGTAACGGAACCTGATTCCCATAACTTCCAAAATCGCAGATGTAATCATAATTTGTAACGTTTTGTCCGCTTGGTGAGGAAACATTAAAATGTACAATTGTTTCATTGGAACCTGTGATTGGATAATCAACCTGGTAAACCTTGACTATAACGTCTGGCTGCGTAATAACCTTAATACTGCAGTTGGTTTGTTGCCCATTTACCGTAAAATGAATAACCTGACCATGTAAACTCTTATCTACCGATTTCGGATCAAAATAGTATTGTACTCCGTCTAATTTTACACCTTCACCAATATCCGCTTTTACAATCCCCCCCACCGGAGATACATTAAAAGGTATACGATCAGCTCCGGAACAAATGACATCCTTTATATCAGCTTTAAAACTTAATGCAACTGGTGCATCATACCAATCTCTTATTGAAATATCCTGAGTACATCCGCCACCATTCACTTTTACCTTTATTGTTGGAATTCTTGTTGGAACTACATCGTATAAAGTATATTTAATAAGCCCTTTAGAATCAGGCTTTAGAGCGACCCAACTATCATTATCCCAAAAATTCCCGCTATATGTATAATCCATAATATTTTGTCCGTTATCTGCAGAAACGATAAGATTTACAATTGTTGCTGTTGAATTACCTTCAGGATAGAATACATAATCAACCACCACCTTTACTTCAGGCTCTGCAATAACCTTAATACTACAGTTGGTTGGCTTTCCATTTACCGTAAAGGCAATTGCCTTACCATGCAGACTAACATCTACTAATTTTGGATTAAAGAAATATTTCCCATTAAATATTTCCACTCCATTCAATTCTGAGTCTGCAACAGCTTTTACAACGCCACCTACAGGAATCACTGTAAAAGGAATACGATTAGATTCAGCACAAATAACGGTACTTGGTAAACTTAACGCAGCTTCAATTTTTGGAGTACAGCAGATATATGGAAGTGAAAAATCTGCAACAACACTCGTCCCTACTCCATTGTTATCATAAACCATCACAAAGGTTCCTCCTCGTTCAACTCCGCGTTTATGTTCTAATCCTGGATGCTTTTCAACATATTCATTGAAATAGGCTTTAGACATATCTTTATTAGCTTTTAGCTCTTCAAAAGATAAAACCATAATATCGAACCCGAGCTGTAGCTTATCCCTGATTTCTTTTATTTGCTCAAAAGCCTCCTCGTAAGACATCCCCTGATGCCCTTCGATGTTATAAAACGAATTTTTATCTATATTAAAATGTAAAGGTTCTTGTATGTGTCTATCTGATGACAGCCAACCTGTATAATATGCCAAGTTATTTCTAAATGATCGATTATTTGTTTTGTCAAAATTCCATGCCTTTAAAAATTCTTCTGAAGTTTGGTAGTAAAAAGGAATCGCTTTATTGCTCAGAGGAGTTAATTTTTGTGATGGAGTAATTTTAATCTGTGACTTAATTTCCGGTCCAATTTCAATAGGAATCGGATACTTAAAACTGCGTACCTGCTGACTAAAACGATTCATTAACACTTTAACTCTCTCTGTTGCTTTTTCATCATCCAAAACAGGCGAATTATAAAACTGATGCCTTGAGAAATCTAACTGAGTATCCTGCATTAATTTCCCAAGCATAATGTGTTTAGGAAAAGAGTCTAAATCCGGAAAACCTTTAGTAAACGATTGAGGAAGTAATTTTATAATTTCAGAATAGGTATTCATTACATCTTTCACAACATCATAAGCGTATTGAAAACCTGCTTGCTGAGTAAAACATTGCTGTAAAACATTTTTAAAAGCTGCATGATTAACAATACTCTGAACTCCCATTATTTCTGATATTTTATTAATTTTCTCAAAAATAAACTTCCCATAATTATTTTTTTCTAAAGCAGCAGAGTATAATCCTTTTAAATCAGAAGAAGAAAATTTCATATCAGCTCCTTTTTCTAAAATAAGGCGTTCCACAATAACCCGTTCTTGTTTTTCATCTCTCAATACATCTTCAATAAACAAAGGATGAGGCTGAACACGATCTTTTCTACTTCGTTTACCTTCACCAGTTATAGGATCAATTATAAGACGATCTTCTCCAAGAATTCTAACGATTCCTTTTGCAGTAGTAACTAATACTTTGAGGTTTCGAATTTGTTGAACTCCATGATTATCACAATCAACTCCTCTGCAAGGTTTAATATCTTTTTCATAATCCTCCAGATATAACAACACGTATTTATCTTGTAAATTTGAAAGATTACTAATGGGTTGAAAATCATTATTTGTTTCTTCAACTGTTGCCAATTCCCAAAGTTCAACCTGTTCTAATCCTTTTTCATCATAAAATGAAGGATACCCTACTTTAAAATTATCATATACTTTAAAATGCGTATAATTTTTGCTTTCTATGTTGATTGTTTTCAAATCACTCATATACAACTCCTTACTCACCTCACTTGTATTATTCAGGGTAAGCAAATCTCCATCAGTGGTAATAGCCACTCCCTGAGAAAGCTGTACACTGGTCAAAATCTTATTTGTATACATAAGATTCGGCTTGAGACCACATACAATACCTACTCCCTGGAGCATCACCTTAGACAAACGATCCTGATCTTCAAAAAAACTCAAAAACTCGTTGAACTGAGTATGCTCTATATATTGTCCTTTGCTGAATTTTCGGTATTGAGTTGATATATTACTTAATTGATTGTTCATTATTATTAATTTTTTAATGATTGATTAAGATCGTTTAATAAACTCCACAGACAGTATTGCTATCCATGGAGCTATTATTAAACAATTTCTCCTTTCTAGAATTATTATCTTGTATCACCCGTACAAGGGTTTATTTGTAAGAAGTTATCTGTTGGATAATCATCGTAAATCGGAACTAAGCTATCAGCAAGGAATATCTGAGTCCAAGCAACTCCGGTATGGCAGGTATTCAACGCACATTCAAGAGAGAAAGTTATAAATCCATCTGATGATTTTGCTGCAATCTGTTGTGCTTCATCTTGAGAAATAGTAATTTCACTAGCTCTATCAGGACCTTGATAAGTTTGCTGATTATACCCAGAAGGAAAATTATGTTTATCATTGCTTCCGTTTGTATTACTTAAGAAGATATTTCCATTTTCACTACCTCCTATAGTTAAACCATTTCCTTTTAAATTAAAAGTAGCACGATCACATGTATGACCTTTTTGTTTTGGATGTTTTCTACCATTTATATATTGAATAAGAATCCTCATACCTGTTAAACAAGCAATCGTAGATTGTCCGGTTAATGTTAATGGTCTTAATTTATAGACTGTGCTACAACCATTGATATTGGTTACTGTAAGCGTTGGATTGAAAGTATCTTCTTGCCCTGCAATCAGCTTATAGACATGAGTTTTCTTATTCGTTGGAGTTTCGTTAGGAACAATCTGGCTACCATCGTTAAAGTCCCAAGTAAACGTAAGGCCTGAAAGATCTCCAACCACATCAAATTCTACTTTTGCATCCGGGTTTGTTGTATCCGGATTTGTTGTAGGAGCTTCATACGTTACCGTACCAGATGCTACAGATACGATTTCCGGATTTTTGTGTACTATCATTTGAGTTTCCACAGAATCATCATTCACTGTAAAGGTAATTGTCTGCCCCAACTGAGTTGAAGTAACCAAACGAGGATTAAAGTAACTTTGCCCTGCAGATTGCGTAATGGCTGATATCTGAACACCATTTACAAATGCTTTCACTTCTCCATTTGCCGGAATAACTGTCATTACAATCGGGTCATCTTGCTGACACAACTTAGCACTTGGCAATATCAGGGATACCGGTTCTTTTTTAGAACAGCATAAGTAAGGCAATGAGAAATCTGCCAGAACCTGATTATTGCCTTCAGAATCATAAATTAAAACAAAAGTCCCACCAGGTTCTACACCCGCAACATGCTCTAAACCTGATTTCCTTTCTAAAAACTCACTTAAAAGTTCGCTTACAACATCGTCTTTTCTAGGATTCTGTTTTACAACATTCACACCTTCTCCCTCTTTCGAAAATTCAGCTTGGTTTAGTAATCTTAATTTTTCGTCTAATTTAGAAATATTGAGTAAAGTACTTTGCGTAGCCTCTTTCTTGTTACTGATATCACTGGAAATTGATGTCAATTGTTTTCTTAGATCCTCTATTGATACCGTTTCTTTTTTAGTGGGTTCGGTAGGCTTTCCATCTTTTTGCAAAACCAATGCAATAACATCAAACGCTAATCCGTATTTAGCTTTAAGATCATTGATGTTTTGTAAAGCTGTTTTGTAAGGCAATCCTAGATGGCCTTCAATTCTATAAAAGTCATTGTTATCAATATTATAATCCAGTGGATTCTGAACAAAATCATCCCCGGCTAAATTGGTTGTATGGTAACTTAAATTATAAGCTTCTCTATCCGTTTTTGTTTTCTCAAAGTTCCATTGAGTTAATAATGGTTTATCTACCTTATAATAATATGGAATTGCTTTTTTCCCCAATCTTACATAAAGATTAGAAGGGGTAATTTTAATAGCCCCGTTATATGATTGAAACCCGTTTATTTTCTGTACAAAACGATTGGCAAGCATCACGACTTTTTCGTAATTCTCATCATCATTTGTGGTTACAGGCGAATTGTAAAAACCGTGGCGGAAGCGGTTATGATCTCCTAATTCAAGTCTTGCACCTACAGCACCTAGCATAAGGTGTTTAGGGAATGATGCTATACTTGGGCAACACTCAACATCCAGATGCAATACCAATCCTTTTATTTCATTATAGGTATCAATTAAATCTTTGAATAAATCATATCTATATTGATAGTCGTCTAAGCCTCGTCCTGTAAAGGAGAATAAAGAATTCAGTTTTTGAATGAGCGATTGCCCCCCAAAGTTAACACCTACGTTAAAAGTACTTGCAATTGCATTAAAGCCATCACTTAATTCCGCAATAGCACTAATGGCATCTTGAAATTTTGTTTTTAAATCGAATGCTGTTTTAATATCAGCATCCAGAACAACTCTTTTGGCCTCTATGTTAGGTAAGTGATCAAAGAGTTCTTCATAAGCATCATGAGCCTTAAAAATAGAATCTTTTGCATCACCTCTGGCAATAAGATTTGAAACAGACTCTGAATCTGCTAACAGCACCTTAAGATTAGACACTTGTTCTGCTCCAGTATTATCACAATCAGCATCCTGACATGGAGTCTCATCGTTGGAGTAGCTTTCTAAATACAGAATTATGGTTTTGCCATATATATTGTCTATCTCTCTTACAGGTTTAAAATCTCCAACATTCTTACCTAAGGCTTCATATTCTTTCGGTGTAATCAGTTCCAAAAGGGGAATTTGCTGATCTCTAATCCTAAAATGTTTATATTGTACTTCATCAATATAATTTCTATAATACTTATAATTATCAGCAGCAAAGTCTATCTTCACCCCTGATGATTGAGCTCCTTTTTGACGTAATGTTATCAAGTCTCCGTCTGTGGTAACCCCAGCACCTTGTGTAATCCAAATAGTATTAAAATCAATCTCTATATCTCCAGGTATTTTTTCCTTTGATGCTTGAGGTTGTAAGATGTCATCTATGTAAGTAGATTTAAAACCACATACTACACCCACTCCACTCAGACGTGTTCTTGAAAGCCTATCCTGATCTTCGAAATAGTCTATAAATTCGTTTAATTGCCCTTCTGTTAACGCTTGATTTTCGTTGAACTTTCTATATTGGGTTGTTACATTATCTAATTTAGTATTCATTTTTTATCAATTTTATATATGTTTGATTGTCCTAATATGATTTTTCCGTCTAGGGTATTATCATCATCTATTGCACAGTCCAGAAGTCTTGCCGGTCGGTAAATATTGTTTAAATGACTAAGAGCAGTCAATAAATCCGTAATGCTGTTTCCAAGATTAACAATATTGTTTTTTGCTTTATCTGAAAGGTATTTTTTAAAAGCAACTTCAAATTCAGCCAAATCATTTTGAGCATCTTGTTTTTCGCTCAATCGGTCTCCAACCCAGCAAATTTTTGCTAAAACATGGGCCGGAATCTCCTGTCTGATGACTGTTTCTGCATAACGTCTAAAATCAGGATCCTGAAAACGATAGGCAAAACCAGGGAGAACAACACTTACACGGTAAGAGTAAGGATCAAAGACATCTATTTCGCAGTCTTCTTCACAAGAAGACATGAAGGCTTCCGAGTATTTTATTGGGGTTGTTGTAGGATTGTTTCCATCCAAGTCATACATTACTTTAAAAGTCCCTCCTATAGACATGCAACCAATACCACCCATGAGTTTATAATCTTTAGTGGTTGGCTTTAGTAACAAATGTTCAATAAGGAAAATACCTTCTTCAGTAAAATTATATTTAAAATAGCTCACCGTCTCCTTAATTCCATCTTTCAATTTGTATATATCCGGATAAGGATTTGTTCTTTTGTGAGTAGCCATTACATTTTGCTTAATGGGATCATCCACAATATCAAAATAATAATTACCTCCGGCCGAAACACGAATTTTTATATTCCCAATTAAGTCATTCTTTAATTGACCTTTTTCTAATTCTTTTAATGCATTTTCAAGATCTTCCTGGTCAATTTGAATGGTTTGATAAATCGCTTCATTTAAATTTTTAGTTGCAGCATATTCAATTTCGTATGTGTTTACAGACGATAAGATAATATTACTGCTTGTATCTTTTATTTTCCAGGTATAGCTGGGTTTATCATTACTATTTATTGTTTTAATGATTGAAACAGGCGATTGAGACACATTCCTATGGGTATAATCTTTAATTCCCAACAAACGGGCTATTCTTTTTTGTACACCAGAAACATTATTGGTATTCCAAAGATCTGAATTCGAAAACAATGTGTAATTATAGCCCAACCCTCGGTCTTTACTTAATGATGTATACTCCTTTAAGAAGGTTTCTTTATTACTTAAGACAATTTCGTCAGTAGATTTCCCATACAAGGATTTCATCAAGAAAGTATAATCACTAAAAGTTTCCGCAAAACGCGAGATCAAATGATCCAAAACTTCATTTCGACGTTCTACACTATTATCCAGCTCTTCGTACAATGCGTCTGTAAGCAGGTCATCAGGATCTGTAAGTTGATCATCTTTATCGGTAGCATAATTAGAAACCAACTCATCAAAGCCTTTAATATTTTTAAGAGTTTGTGTAAAAAATGTTCTTTTTAAATCACCATTCACACTTAATACTTCTTTTACTTTTTCAAGATGTTTAAAATAGCTGGCAAGGATTTGATCGAAAAATAATAAATAACCTTTTAATTGTTTTGCCAAAGCCTCTCTCTCCGGAGTCTGATTTCCTATAATTCCTGATATTCCTACTCCATAAGTATCTGGAAATTCATTTAAGATAGTAGCATAGTTTGCTATATCGTATGAAGTTCCTTGTGGTAAAGCCAATTCTTTATTTAGCCTTGCATCCTCTCTAAGTACATCTTCTTCTCTTTTAAGAGTTTCTAAATAATCCTGAACTTTTTTGTCATTGATATTTAATGGAAGCGAACCTTTACTGTAACTAAACGAACTTAAATCGCACAGTTCCGGTTTTTTACCTTTTTCTATACAGATCAGCCAGTCGTTTGTTTGCTTGATCACATTATCGCAACCTGCAATAGAAATTTCATGAATTTCTTTAACACCCTCAATTTTAATAATTTCGCTGATGATATCAGAAAGACGAACTTCTTTTTTTAATTGGCTATTCTGGAGCTCTTCACTATCAATAAAACCATTATCTAAGAGTGGCCCTTCAAAAATTTGATCTGTTGTCTGCCCTCTTTCGAGCAATTGTTTTAATGAATAAAAATGAACTTCCGGAGCTAGGTAATTTTTAATTGTTTTTAATACTTTAGCATGTACAAGTTCTTCATCAGCTTTGTTTACAAGTCCGATACGAGCACATACAGCAACTTTTTGGGTTTCGATTTCTTTTATTTCAGCTAAATCCTCACAAAGGCCTCTATTGGCATGGTATCGATCTAATATTTCAATATTGGTATTCGTTTTTCCGCATTTCCTACCTTTACCTTCATCTTCAGGATCAACATTCTCAGGATCAATATCTTCAGCATAATCTACATAAAGATCATAAAGCCCTTTTACGTTGAAATCTTTTGTTTTATCTCCAATAGGCTTAAAGTCTAATTTTCCGGTTTTGCAGTCAACATATAATTTTTCAGTTTTAGGAACCAACCAGCAATTGCGGATTGGCCTTGTATGACCTGCCACCATGTTGATATCTATAAATAACTTCCTATAGTCAAGTTCAGTTAAAGGTCTTGAAGGCAAAACCTCTGTAGCCTTTAGAAACTGTGTATGAATATCTTTCTTTTCATCTTTGGAAGCTAAGATATCTTCCATGTTCAGGTTCATTCTCATACCAAGATCTGTTATGGCATAACTCAACACTTCCAAAGTGGTAATACCAGGATCATGAGAGTTATAATCGGTCCAGAGTTTCCCTCCCAATCCTTCTATGTATTCAATACCTGTTTTGCGTAGAAAATGAAAATCGGTTTGATCCTCAGTTTCTATATTTTTTGCTATACTAATATGCTTATTTTCTGACATGATTATGTTTTCTTCTTATTTTTATTAAATACATACTTGATCTGCAATAGTAACATTGTGTTGTTTAGCAGATACCAGAATTGATTTTGGATCTACTTCAATTAAAGATTGTTTTTGGACAACATTATTCACCAATATCTTTACTTCATCAATATAATCTACATAATACAGCTGCTCTAAGTAATTAATGAGGTGATTAACATTCAGTTCTACATTAAAATCAATATCTTTAGCGTCTGTAAAAGCCCAAGGCGATATATATTTTTTAATATCTTCGTCTAATTGTCTGATATAAAATGTTTCGTCGTATTGTTCAAAGAATTTAACCTTTGTTTCTACTTTTGCTTCTTTATAATTTGGATTAATCACCTGAGTTTTAACATGCATTGTATTTAATTCATTTACATAATTCTCAATTTTATTAAGACTCGCTCTACTTACTCTTGGTTGGTAGACGTCAAAAGCATTTTTATTTTTAATATTCGGTACCACCATCAAGGTTACATAGCCTGGAGCCATATATGATTTTTCAGAAGTATGATTTAAACATTTTACCTTAAAAACTTCCGGAAATTCCTGTAATACCAGATGCTCGTAATCCCATTGTGTAATGGCTCTATTTTTATGTCTTAATCGTTCACTAACGCGTCTGTAAAACTCACCATCTGCTTCTTTATATTTACCGTCGAAGGAATTGTAAGGTTGGTTAACCGATTTTACCTGAGGAACTCTGGTGATAAGTTTAGTAATAGTTTTTGCTTCTAACCCGTTGTTTAAATGAGATAAGTCATTATCCTGATTCTGGAATGTTGCTAAAACAGCCTGAGTGTATATTCCCTGAATTTTACATACCGCATCATAACTTCTTTTTGATTTTGCTCTAATCCAAACCAATCCATTGGTAAACCTTGTGTGGTTTGGATTTATATCTTTAGGAATATTAAACTTCACAATGCCCGATTCCAGAAATCTTCTCGTCTCATTCTTCAACATATAATCCGACAAATCAATCCATGTATTTTTTGAAAGAATATGCCATTCTATAAACTCTTTTTCCTCGAAAGTATCAACTAAGGGGTTTTCACTTCCCTCCAGCATTTGGATCAATAATGAAACTGACATTTTCGGCATTGCCTCCAGACCAATATATAATTCGCCACCATTTTGGTGTACAGGAACAATACTCTTCATTTCAACTTCTTTTTCGTATTGCCCGAATGCATCTTCATGATACAATTGTACACCCTTACTTTTTGAAGCTTCCCCATCTGCATCTTTACTTAAATATGAGTATGCATTTTCCTTTGCCTTGTAATTCAGTTCAATATCTTCAGCAAAAGGAATATAAGGTTCGTTTGGTATAAGCTTTCCTACTTTCGGATCACTTGATAACGCCAATGTATATAATTTGGGATATACATCCTGTAGTGACGACTGGTTCAGTGTTACTCTGATTGACTCACCAGTATCTGATTCGTTATTTGTATTATTTATAGAAAACTGGGTTTTATAACCGCCATCTACTTTTTTAAATACCTCAATACTGCTGCCTTTAGTATACCAAATCTCTTTTTCTAATAGCGCCGTATCTGCTGTAAAATAAGCATCAGAACCTACAATTGGAGTTCTTAGTGCTTGAAAATCTGTTAAGCTGATGTTTTGATTAGGCTTAATGACATATCCACTGTACAAATCTGCAATAGAATCCGGCGTATTTTTCCAATTGATCGTAATGTCTGCATTTTGCCATTTTTTGGAAAACATTTCAGGGCAATTAATAAAAAAATTAGATCCTTTAATGGGCTGTGCAGTGAATGGATAATAGGGTTTTTCTGAATTTAATGTACCATTATCATTTTCTATCTGAATAGATTTTACTCCTTTTACATCAACCGCAATTTCTATGTTTTTTATTAGCTTTTCTGAAAGAGCTTCGTAAATATCGTAATATTTCTCTCCTTCGATCATAAACCTCACAACAGGAAAATTGGTTTGGAATGTTTCTAACAACACTTCCTTATTGTATTTTACAACTGAAGGAAAATCTTTAGATAATGTAAAAGAAAGCACTAATCTTTCTTCTTCGTTCTTAATACATTTTAAAACGATGCCCGATGCCCATTCTTTTTCACCACTACAAAGTACTTTGATATTATTTTCAATATCTGTGTTTAAAATATTTTGTAATTTTTGGGTTGAATTTTTAATAAAATCTATTGTAAGAGTAACTGTTCGTTCACCTTCTTTTAAATCAAATAATGATGATGCCACAGAAAAGCCCAGCTTAGCTTTTGGAAGTTCTTTGTAAATAGATTTTTCTGAAATTGTCTCCTCTGAGTTATATCCAAATGGCCACCAATAATTGCTGTCTTCCGACAGTTTATCACCTAGGCCATCAGCAGTATTTGCTTTCGGAGCCATTTTTAGCTCTCTTTTCTTAACATCGTTTAAAAAACTTTTAACCTCGACTACTTTAACCTGATTGGCAATAAGCTCTTCGCCAGTTTTGTAAACCCTTTTTTTTCCGTTAGCATCTTTATCACCATCCAGCAATGTACCGCTAGGAATTTTTTCTTGAATCGCTTTTTTAGCTAATTCAAAAAGAACATATACTTTGTCTGATTTAGCATCATTTTTCTCAATTTGAAGTATTTCATTATAATAGAAATCCAAATGCCTTTTAGTTAAATTATTGAAGGCTTTTTTTGAAAAATCTAATAATTTTAAAAAGCAAACAAATAATGTTAAATGAGGGGTCAAGTTGCTATCTTGTTCAAACTGGGACATAAGATCTGTAACCTGTTTTTTCATACCTTTATATTCAACGCTTTCTCTGCGTGGAATAGCATCGACATCATCACCCAAGAAGAAATTCCCCCAGTTTCCTTGTGGTGCTGTATTATCACCTTTGTCAAAATAATTTACACGCTTCGCAAAATTGTTTGCGAATAATAGCCAATCAAACAAATCGAAATCATGTAATTCAAGATTGCCAGGGTCTAATTCTGCTAAAAAGCGCTGCATTTGTGATTTTCCTTCACGATAATGTGAAAATGTATCTGTTTTTTTCATTTGTTTATATTTATCTTTCTATGGTCAGATGCAATACTTAATGTAATGTTGGTCGTATTCAAAATGGCTACAGACATCCCGTAATTCATTATATTTCAGTAGCTTCACCTTTATAAAAAGGAAAAACCATATTGCTTCTTGTATTCGTATTTCTTACTTCGTAGTCAATTTGTATCAAAACTTCTCCTCCAAGCTCTTCCTGAGTATCAATTTCAATACTTAAAATGTTTATTCTAGGCTCATGGTATAAAATAGCACGCTCAACGATTCCTTTCATTTGAGTGATAAGCGTTAAGTCTAGAGATTTAAAGAGCATTTCCTGCAAGTCGCATCCGTAGTTAGGGAACATTACACGTTCACCAGGACGTGTTGACAATAAAATCATAAGACTATTATTGATGTCTTCCACATCTGTGGTCATTGCCAGTTTTCCTTCAGTTTTGTTAAACTCAGGCGGAAAACTCCAGCCTATTCCTAAAAAATCTGTATTTATTTTCATACTTTATTTGTATTATATTTAATTATAACATCTTGCATCTGTAACATAGTGTTTTAGTTATCCTAACTGTTTTGTTATGAATGTTTTGTATTTTTAGTTAGACTCTATTTAAATAACAGTTTATAATTATATACAAACCATCATTTACCTATCATCCACCTATCAAAACAGTAGCCTCACCTGCGCTAATCACCCCTCCATGAGCTGTAGAATCTCCCATCCTTGCAGCTGGTTTCCCGCCTATTAAAACACTTGAAGATCCTGATGCAATAGTGTCTGGTGGGCCTGTGCATAAAGCTTTATCTCCCACTCTTGCGGCTGGTTTTCCACCAATAAGTACCGTAGGTTCTCCTGCCGGAATTATGGGGCCGCCTACATGTGGAACAGTTCCCGTAACCATGGGACAAGTGTGCATATCTGTAATTCTCGCTGCTGGTTTCATGATTATTAATTAATTTTAACTTGAGATCCTTTTACTACTGTTACCGCTCCCGATTTAAGCTCAGATCCTGAACTCCCCTCTGCTTTGAATTGTGCAGATGCTTTTACATTGATATTAGTTCCTTCCATGGTAATATCACCTTTTGCTTTGATCTTAATATCTTTTCCACTTTCCATACTAATACCATCTTTATTAAGCGTAAGAGTATTAGAATGCTCATCTTCTATTTTAATGAGGTCTGCATCTTCGTCTACAATGATTTTTTTGCCTTTTGGTGTCTCAAGCGTATATGAAATTTTGTCGTCATTAAAAATCATTTTCATTTCACTTCGGGTGACGAATCCTTTTTCGTGATTATCATCAGAAGCTACAATGGGAGCTGGTTTTGCACTGCTGTTTAACATTCCCAGTACCACTGCGTCATTGGGGTCATCATTAATGAATCCAATAATGACTTCATCTCCGATTTCCGGTCTGAAAAATGCCCCTCTATTCTCTCCTGCATCAAGGCTTGCTACTCGTGCCCAAATTCCTTCTTCTTCATTATTAATGATGGGAATTTGTACTAAAATTCTGTCTTCACCATCCGGGTCAGATTCTAATTGTGATACCACCCCGATATGTAATCCGCTTATGGAAGGAATAATTCCTGAACCCGGCATTTCGCTTACATCATAGGTTTCTGAAAACCATGTGGGAGAAAGTCCGAATTGAGCATCAACCAACCAATTTCCTTCAGCTATTTCGTGACGAACACCTGTTACGTATATTTTCCCATTAAATCGGTTTCCTACTCCTTGCAGTGTTAAAGAAACTCCAGGTTTTACAGATGGAATTCCCTGAAATTTTACTCTTCCTCTTGTTTTTGCTAACTGTTGAAAAGTTGCTTTAGCATCGCCCCATTCCTGCAGCTCGCCTTGCGTAAGATTTCCGCCGTGTTTAAGTTGAAGATCTTCAATTCCAAAAACATCTGCTAAATCGCCTGATGAAAGGTTTCCATTAAGATTAATTGCAGGATCCTGCGCTTCAACTTCAGTCAGTTCCTGATCGGTATAATTCCATGTTTTGGCTGTAATTTTATTGAATTGATCTCTGGCATCTATCTCGCCATCAAATTCATGGACAGATGATCCGTAAACAACGGTTTCCACTGTTTCACCACTAAAATCAGGTTTAGCTATTTTGATAGTTCCATCTTCGACAAAACATAATTTACCGTTTGCCTGTGCTCTGGTTAACATAAAATCCCAATCAGAAGCCTGATATTGAACCAATTCTTTATGAGAGTTTGAAGTAGTTTCAACGTCGGCAGTAAGTCCGTTATTTCCAATAAGTTCTTCAATGATATCGCTGTCTGTACTTTCGTAGAAATACTTACTTTTTCTGCCTAAAGTCATTTTTACAGCTTTATCTCTGCATTCTACGATGAGGTAAGAAGATCCGTTTCTGATTTTTATGTTATGCTTTACAACAACTCCTTTAAAAATGGTCTCTTCTTCGGAATGATATCCAGCAGTGATCTCAATTTCTTTCCCAGGAATTAATAGGTCTTCATTGCTTAATTTGAAATCCTGTTCCGGTACACTTCCGTCTAAAATAACGATGTGGGCATAAGGAATTCTGTTGACTTCTTTTTCCACGACAATGCTTTTCACCCCATACTTGCCTGGCAGTTCTGTACCTCCGGACATCACCTTAAAGGTTATTAAATCGGGGGTTTTTGCTGTTTTTATGTATCCGCTGTTATTCATCTTATGAAACTTTTTCTAATGGCGGAAAGAATAAATCTTGTCCTGGTTTTAGCTGTCTAAAATTGATAAGACCATTTACTTTAGCTACTTCCAGATAATATTTAGAATCTCCGTAAATTCTTTCAGTCATTAAGGGCAATGTATCTCCATCTTGCACTGTTCTTTTGTGCGTAAGATCAGGGGAATTTGTATTGGCCATTTTGGATTCCAGTTCAGGGCTGATAGATTCATTAAATGTGGCTTTTCCTATAGCCCTTAATGGTAGTCCCTCATTATCAAATAATTTGTATTCTATGGTTAGCTCTGAAAGGATTCCTTTAAATTCAAAATCCCCCCAATGCAATACAACATGATAAGGTTTATGTATAGGCCCTGCGAGTTCACCGGTTGCTTTATAAAAATCTTTAATCTGTTGTTTTACAGCTTGTTTAGCAAACACTTTCCCTTTAATTTTATTGATAAGTTTATTACCGGGATTGGATTCCGTGACTCCTGTACCATCAAATAGAAATTCTAATTGTAAACCGGATGCAAGGGATACTATATATCCTAAACTGGCTTTCGACTTACCTTGTGCCTGATTTGTGTTATGCTTGGTCTTATAAGTAACCGAAAAACCGGTCGGATTAATAAAGGCCTCAAAAGCTTTCGTATTAATTTTAGCATCCGGACTATAGCTGTCATCTTTATAGGTATCTATCTTCAGTTTTGTAAGTGCTCCTCTCATTATCTTTCTTTTTTACGTTGTTGAATATTTACTACTTGTTCTACACTTTCACTAACTGCCCGCATGATTTCTGCTTCATCTACTAATGCTTCTGCCGTCGCTTCTGCTGCTTTTTCGTCCACATTTATTTTAATGTGAAGCTCTTTTATTTCTATTGGCATTTCGTTTGTTTTTTAATCAATTATTAATATTCAAAACACTAATAACCAATGATTTAACATGTTTATTTTTAAAAATCTAAGCACATAAAGAGTGTGTTCAGTCTTGTTATAGACCAATCTTATGTTTTTTTATCTGAAAATTTTTTGCTGAATGTTATCCGAAAACTAACACACTTTCAGGTGCTTAGATTTGATTTAGAAATTACAAGCCTAAGCTTGCTAACGATGAAGGTATTGTGAAATATCTATATTTTAGTTCTATTGTTTCAATAGCAAGCTTGCTTTCTTCTGCGTTGAATTCTGAAACGTTCCATTTTACAGGGTACGCTCCAACTACATTCCAAACCATTAAAGGTGCTGTAGATTGTAGCCCTCCTGAAAGAGTAATGATCAGGTCTCTGGGTTCAAACTGGAAATTTTCCATCGCATTTCTGCACCAGCTTATCAATCCGGAACTTACGATTAAGCCACGCTTAAGCACTAAATTATCATATTTTGGTCTCAAAGGAAGCTGATGAAGAAATCTATTTTCGCCTCCTTCGGCATATTCTTCAGTCATAATTTCTGTTGATAAACCAGATATAGACTGAAATCTGGAGTCAATACCCTCTGTTGTTGAAATCCCGTTAACAATAAAAGAGAAACTGGTTGGAGGATATAAAAGAGCCATGATTAGTTATTTTCAATCGTTAATCCTTCGTGCGCTAATTCCAACGTTTCAATAGCAACCTCATTACCTTCAGCTTTCAAATCTGTTGACTGTAATTTAAGTGGGAATGCATTTTTCACTTTCCAGGTAACTGCAGGTTCTCCGTTTTCGTCCAAAAGTGAAATCGTAATTGATCTCCTTTCTACCGTATTCAATTGAATCGTCTGAAACCATGCAAAAAATTCGTTATCACTTTTGAAAGTTCCTCTCTTTAAAGTAATGTTATTAAAAACCTTCAAGCCCGGCATTTTAATTTTACTAAAGTCAGGACTTGCTCCATGTCTGTATTCAATTAAACCTGCTTCAACATTTAATCCGCTTACTTCCTGAAAACCGATTTTCTTCCCGCCCCAATCTACTTCAAAGGCAAACTTTACTAATGGATATGTACTCATAATTTTATTTATATTTAATTGTTATTTAGTTTAAATTATTTACGCTTCTTGCAATTTGTGTGAAAAACGCAACACAATAAATTCAGCAGGACGCACAGCAGCCATACCAACTTCAATGACCATTCTTCCTTCCAAAATATCCTGAGCAGACATTGTTTTGTTCAAACCAACACTTACGTAATAAGCTTCTTCAGGTTTGCTTCCAGCTAATGCGCCATCTTGCCATTGTTGATTAAGGAAATTCTCAATCATTGTTTGTACACGGATCCAAGTATTAGCAGTATTTGGTTCGAAAACGAAACGCTCTGTAGATTTTTTCACGGATTCTTCCACCATGTTGAAGAAACGACGTACAGAAACGTATCTCCATTCGTTGCTGTTTCCGTCCAATGTTCTTGCGCCCCAAACCAATGTTCCTTTTCCTGTAAAAGTTCTGATCGCATTGATTGATTTTCCAGCCGTTGCATCTACGTTAAGATTTTCTTGATCTTCGTGAGAGATTTTTACTGTTGGTGCTACTACATAATTAAGTCCAACATTAGCAGGTGCTTTAAATACTCCTGAAGTACTGTCTACTTTAGCATAAACTCCGGCCATTGTTGATGATGGAGCGATTACAACTTTTTTAGCCTCAATCAATTTTTTAGTTTGATTGTATAATTCTGAGCTTTTTGATTTTAATGCTGCTAAGTTTGCAACAACAGGTGTAACAGTTACAAGAACTCCTTGATCATTTGTTACTTGGTAACTAGTGATAACAACATCTTTATCCTCAAAATTATAGCTTAAAACCGTTTCTAATTTTGGATAATAAGCAGCTCCATATTTTAAATTTTCGCTACTGTCTAATTTTAGTCTGAAATCACTAACTGCTGATGCTTCGTTGTTTCCAACAACATCCATGATAACAAATCTGTCTTTCATTAATCCTGCATGATCTAAAGCCAGTCCGTATAAATCATAAGCATCGTCTGAAGTTAAGGCTTCAGCATCAGGGAAAACAATAAGAGTTGGTTCGTCTTCTTTTTCCAAAGTATCAAGACCTTTTTCCAAATCAGATTTAGTTACCAGAGCTGGATAATCTGCTGCTTGCCCTGCAGAAACGATATAGCATGGTCCGCCACCGTTTGCAAAATACATTTGAAGAGCGTAGTACATTTTAAAAGTACCTAATTTAGTGTTGTCGAAAGTTGGAGTAACAACAGTATCCTTAATCGAAATTTTGATTGCTCCACCTTCATTTTTTGCTTTTCCAAAAAGCGTTTCGTATTCCAACATAGAAGAGATTCTTGTTGGTTCATTTTTTGGCCCTTTTTCAGTATATCCGATAAAAGCAGGAATAGCCGTTTCTACTTGTGCTACAGATGGTGGGAATTTTGCGATTTCCTCTACGTAGACTCCAGGTGTTTTGTAATTCATTTTTTTTAAAATTTAATGTTAATAATTAGTTATTTTCAATAGTTAATCCTTCGTGCGCCAATTCCAACGTTTCAATAGCAACCTCATTACCTTCAGCTTTCAAATCTGTTGACTGTAATTTAAGTGGGAATGCATTTTTCACTTTCCAGGTAACTGCAGGTTCTCCGTTTTCGTCCAATAGTGAAATCGTAATTGATCTCCTTTCTACTGTATTCAATTGAATCGTCTGAAACCATGCAAAAAATTCGTTATCACTTTTGAAAGTTCCTCTCTTTAAAGTAATGTTATTAAAAACCTTCAAGCCCGGCATTTTAATTTTACTAAAGTCAGGACTTGCGCCATGTCTGTATTCAATTAAACCTGCTTCAACATTTAATCCGCTTACTTCCTGAAAACCGATTTTCTTCCCGCCCCAATCTACTTCAAAGGCAAACTTTACTAATGGATATGTACTCATAATTTTATTTATATTTAATTGTTATTTAGTTTAATTATTTTATGCTTCCTGTAATTTGTGTGAAAAACGCAATACAATAAATTCAGCAGGACGTACAGCAGCCATACCAATTTCGATGACCATTCTTCCTTCTAAAATATCCTGAGCAGACATTGTTTTGTTCAAACCAACACTTACGTAATAAGCTTCTTCAGGTTTGCTTCCAGCCAATGCACCGTCTTGCCATTGTTGATTAAGAAAATTCTCGATCATTGTTTGTACACGGATCCAAGTATTAGCAGTATTCGGTTCGAAAACGAAACGCTCTGTAGATTTTTTCACGGATTCTTCCACCATGTTGAAGAAACGACGTACAGAAACGTATCTCCATTCGTTGCTGTTTCCGTCCAATGTTCTTGCGCCCCAAACCAATGTTCCTTTTCCTGTAAAAGTTCTGATCGCATTGATTGATTTTCCAGATGTAGGATCTACATTAAGCTCATCCTGCTGTCTATCAGAGATTTTTTCTGTTGGTGCTATAACATAATTAAGTCCTAAGTTAGCTGGCGATTTCCATACACCTGAATTACTGTCTACTTTAGCATACACTCCGGCCATTGCAGATGATGGAGCTAATACTACTGATTTAGCCTCAATTGCTCTTTTAGCCTGATTATAGAAATCTGAGTTCTTTAATTTTAATTCTGCTAAATTTGTGATACCAGATGCACCAGTAACTAAAACATCAGCTTCGTCAAAATCATAACTCAACACTGTTTTTAATTTTGGATGGTAAGCAGCTCCGTATTCTAAACCTGTAGCCGTTACTTCTTTTCTAAAAATAACATCATTTCCAAGAACATCCATAATAACAAATCTGTCTTTCATCAATTCTGCCTGCTTCAAAGCGCTATTATACAAAGAGTAAACATCAGTAATAGCACCAGCCACGTTAGCATCAGAAGTCTTATTAGCATTTTGAGAAGCAAGATTAGCAATAGCTGTAGCAGTGGTAAGATCTTCTTTATAAACAGTAGCAATAACTTTAGCAGCGGCCTTAACAGTAATAATAGTAGCATTCGTAACAGCAGCAGCTACTTTAGCAGCAGCAACAACAGCTTGAGCAGCCTGAGCAGCAGCTACTTTGGCAAGATCGCTTGGATTAGTAACAGTGTAGCCATTAGCCACAGCAACTGCAGCAGCGACAGCAATCTTTACATCAGCGCCTTCAACAGCGTTTGAAACAGCTTTAGCAGCAGCTTCAGCCTCAATAGCCACATTTTCATGATCTTCTGCAACCTGAGAAGCAGCACTTGCAGCAGCAACATCAGCAGCAGAGGCTACTAAACTTTGAAGATCCGGGAAAACGATAAGTGTAGGTTCATCTTCTTTTTTCAACAATTCAAGACCTTTTAATAAAGTTTTATTTGATGTCGTAGATTCTACAAGTACAGGATCTGTGTAATTTCCTACTGATACAATATAGCAAGGACCACCACCATTAGCAAAATACATTTGCATAGCATAATGCATTTTGAAATCGCTTATTTTAGGTTGTGTTGCTGTTGCCACACCATCTTTGAAATCTACAGCAAAAGTTTCCGGGTTTGCTTTTCCAAAAAGAGATTCGTACTCCAACATTGAAGAGATTCTTGTTGGTTTGTTTTGCTGTCCTTGTGCTGTATATCCAATAAAAGCAGGAATAGCCGTTTCAACTTGCGCTACGGAAGGTGGAAATTTCTCCAATTCCTCCACATAGACTCCAGGGGTTTTGTAATTCATTTGTTAAAAAATTTTAAATTAATATTAATTATATCTCGAAATAAAAATTCGAATGTTTATTCGTGATTGATTTTTTTATGATTGTTGTAATTTGTGCGAAAACTTCAATACAATAAATTCTGCAGGACGCACTAGTGCTATTTCAACAGTTGCATTCAAAATATTATTATTAGTATTTGCATCTTTGGTTCCTTCAACTTTTACACTGTAAGCTTCTTTCGGAGTGCTTCCAGCCAATGCCCCATCTATCCATTGTTGGTTAAGAAAATTTTCCAACATTGTTTTTGCTCGTAAATAGGTGGAGGGAATAGTGGGTTCACCAATAAATGTTTTGAGCGCTACGTTTATTGATTGTTCCATCATATCACAATAGCGACGTACATGCACATACTTCCATTCATTATCTTTATTCCCTTTTTTATCTTTGCCATCGAGGGTTCTTGCCCCCCAAACTAATGTGCCTTTTCCTGTAAAAGTTCTAATAGCATTGATTGATTTTCCGGTATCATCTATGTTTAGATCTGATTGTTCCTGTTCGGAAACTTTTTCTGTTGGCGCAATTACATAATTAAGACTTACATTTGCCGGTGCTTTCCAAACACCTCTTGTACTATCTACTCTACCGTATAGTCCTGCCATTGCTGATGATGGTGGTAGGATAACTTTTAAGGATGTAATCTCTTTTTTTATCTGATTGTATAATGCTGAATTCGATGATTCTAAATCTTTAAGTTTTTTACCATCTGCATCTCCTTTTTCATCTTTTACCGCGAGAATTGCATTTATTAAGTCATCAAATTCTCCCTTAAAAATAGAAGCATTTTCATCTAAATCCTCAGGCTTCTCAAAATTGTCTATTGTTCCGTCATGTATAGCATCTAAGACAAATTTTGCTTCATTAATTGCGTCGATTAAAGTTGCTTTTGCATCAATTGTTTGACCTGTTGTATTATCGGCTGCTTCATTGACTTCTTTAGCAATCGCAATCGCCTGACCTAGTAAATCGGCAAGTACAAAAGCTTTTGCAGATCCACTTGAGATTTCGTCACTTGCTAAATTTTTCAACTCATCTAAAGCAGCAATTTCACCTGCATAAAAAGTGGCATTACTTTCTCCTGCTTGTTGTAAACCGGTATGTACAATAGCTGTTTCCGTTTCATCAAAAGAATAATTCAAAATAGTTTTTAAGTGAGGAAAATATGCTGCAGCATGGCTGGTTGGATTTATAACTTGAGTTCTAAAATGATCTATTGTATCAAGATTATCCCCTTCATATGTATCTAAAATGGCAAATCTATTTTTACCTTCTAATCCTAATTTTTCATTTATTGTATAATTGTAAAGATCATAAAAATCGGTTTCGTCTAATGAAACAGCGTCAGGGAAAACAATAAGAATGGGTTCTTCAATAGCTTTTAGGATTTCGATCTTATTCAGTCCGTTTTTCAGAGAAGATAGCTCCACTCCTGTCGAAGCGTAAGTTCCTACAGACGTAATGTAGCATGGCCCGCCGCCATTGGCAAAATACACTTGAAGCGAATAATACATTAAAAATTGTACTTCTGGTGTTACAAGGGTTACTCCTTTATCTTTGGTATTCTTCAGTTGGATACTTTCCTTTTTTGCTTTTCCAAACTTAGCTTCAAACTCCAAAAGAGAGCTGATTTTAAGCTTTTCATTTTTACTATTATTAATATCATAACCTTCGGGTATTAGCTCAGTGTACCCGATGAATACAGGCATAGCTGTATCTATTAATGCAACAGAATTTGGAAGTTTAGTAATTTCTTCAACTGAAACGCCTGGCGTTGTTGGATTTGGCATGTTTTAAAAATTTAAGTTAAAGGTTATTAGTTTTTATTTTTGTTTTTTATGATTAATCGACTTTAATACTTTTTACATTAACTTCATTAATTAATTCAATTTTGATCGGATCTGCAGTAGCCGCAATCTTTATTACACTAATTTTATATAATACGGAAGGCATTACCTTTCCGCCTAATAATCCCCAAATGTAACTTAGCTGCTCAAAAGGAATAGAGTGTAATTCAATTCTGAACTTGAAACTTTTTTCTGGTTCAGAATCATTATATGTCAACACATTATTTGTCTGAAGTATTTCAATAACTTTCGAAATATTTATTAAAGCATTACGATAACTATTTCTATTGGCAGCAATCATTACATACAAATTCAAATAAGCAGGAGCAGTTTCTAAGTCATAGCGAACTGGTGTGTTACCCACTTTTACCTGATTATATCTTGAGGCATTTTTCATGGTAGATTCTTCCTCAACACTTAGCAAAGTAATGACAACCTTATCAAGACCTGAGGTATCATCATCGTGTTTTGCAATGTTATCAACAATAACAATATCACGTAAATTTCCAATATTCAGTTGATCTTTTAAAACTGTTAGTACATTATCAATCATAATTTCTGTTCTTTATTAGTATGGTGCAAACATACAATCACAACTTGTCAAAAGACAAATATTTTGAGGCTCCAAACCTGTCTTTGCAGTAAATAGAATTTTTAAATTTATAAAAAAAGTTAAAAAAAAATAACGATAACAAATTAACAACCAAATGATTAAATAATTAAAATTTAATTCTAAAAAATACTTAATCAAACTGTCGTGATATTTACCACTGCAGATAAAGCCAGATTCTAATGGTGAAAAACATTTCACTTCAACATGAAATTCATGATTAATTATATTGTTTTTGGTGATTTTGAATTGATTTTTGAAATCAGTAAGTATTGAAGTTGTTTAAACTTTCGTTTTAGTGGTTGAATTTTTTTCTTCTTAACCTATTTCCATAAAATTTCTCAGTCCGATAGAAATCTAAACATAGTATTAGAAAGTTGTATGGAAATATTCATGCCTACATCATTGTAGGATGACAAACTTGATAGATATTTTTCAATCGGGATAAAGCTCCAAAAAAACGAAAAATTTTCAATTCTTTCTTCACTTTTTGGAGCTAAACTTTTTTTAAATCACGAACGTATATCACTAAAAAGTGATTTTATATTTTACTGCAAAGACTGAATAGACCTGTCTTATAATTCGTAAAACGACTTTTCTTCTTCTAATTTTGACCCAATAATTTTAAAACTTATCACATGAATATTAAAAAAATTTGTTGGCAAGCGCAATGAAATCATTGGCGGTCATTTTAATGAATTACGCTCAAAAATAGGTATGGCTAATCAGGATGAAGAAGTAATTTTTTCTTTAAGAGAACAAATTTGTAATGCATGTCCTTTAAAAAATGGCAACAATTGTAACGCTATGAAATGGCTAAATCCGGAGACATTAGAAGTTATAGATTCTCCCAAAGAGGGATTTATCAGAGGCTGTGGATGCAGACTAAGCGCAAAACAAAGATCAAAATTAAGTCTTTGTCCCGCAGGTTTTTGGGGAGGAGAATTCAAATAAAAATAAAACAATCTGACAACTATCAATATAATTAAAATCTATTTAAGGTGAAGCAAGATCATATCATTCAGAAAGTTTTTGTTGAAATTACAGTCAACAACAAAGTAAAAGCATTGAGTATAAAAGACGATATTAATAACTTCTTATCTCTTGATGTTTTTCCGGAAATAGAAAAGCAAATCAATGCTTTAGAGCATATGTTAGCTGGCCACACCTTACAAATTCCCAAACTAGAATTGAATCTGGATGTAAAAAATAGCTCATTAAATACTGAATTAAAAAATAAAATTGCTGAACTTTTTAAAGAAGAGCTGTCAGAAATTAGTAAACCAATCGAAATTTCAAATCAAAAAACAGAAAGCGACCCTAAAGCATATCTAATTGACAGTCAGGAAAAAGCTCTTCAATCTTTTATCTATTTCTTAGAAAACGGGTATATGCCATGGTGGAATCTGGAAAGAAAGGGAATTGCTTTATTAGAACCAAAGGTATTTGATACTTTGATTTTGGCTAACAACTTCAAAAAAAGTATTATTTCTATTTTATCAAAAACCAATGTTCAGAATCGAATTATCAATCAACTTTCAAATGAGCAGATTGCACAATTATGTGTAACCATTTTAAAAAATAGGGACTTAAAAATCAATTTAAATGTTGATATAATACAATATATCTCAAAACTGAATCAAGCGGAAAGACAAATCGTTTGGGGGTTGGTTTTGAATGTATTATCGCAGCATTTAAGTTCACCAAATGTTAATCTTCGAGAATATTTTCTACAACAAATAGTAAAAATAGAATCAGCTTCAACCATTTTTTCAAAGGCAAAAAACAAGCATCAGAATCTGAAAAAAGTAGTTAAGATATTTCCTTTTATTACAAAAGATGAAATTTTTGAAAGTATAGAAAGCATCAAAAATAATTCAGAAAACAAGTCTGAAAATTCAAAAACTTCAATGGAAACAATTCATCAAAAGAATGAAATATTCCATGAAAATTTAAGCCAGGACGACAATGATTTAAGCCAAGATAATGGCCAATATATTCAAAATGCAGGGCTTATCTTGATACATCCGTTCATCAAAACATTTTTTGAGCACTGTGATCTTCTGGATCCAAAAAACCAGCAACTCCTTAATCCTGAATTGTGCGCACACTTATTACATTATATCGCTACCGGAAAAACAAATGCTCCCGAATACGATATGGTTTTTGAAAAATTCTTATGTAATATTCCGATGAACCAAACTATTAATAAGCATATTAAACTTTCGCGCAAGCACAAAACACAAGCTAAAAATGTAATAGAAAGTGTTCAGCATAATTGGAACCCAATGAAAACATCATCTTCAGCATTATTACGAAATGAGTTTTTCCAACGGTCTGGTAAATTAGTTGTCACCGACCACGATTATACCCTTACCGTAGAGCGAAAAGCGCAAGATATTTTACTTGATAAGCTTGGTTGGGGGCTTGGTCTTGTTAAACTACCATGGAAGGAAAAATTCATATTCGTGAACTGGTAATACCATTTGTATGATGGGTTTATGCAATACAGAATCTTTTGTATGAACCGATTTTCTATTAAAAAACAACATTTCCTTCGCAGTCCTCCCGCATTACAATCTTATTTCCACACTGTCAACTCAAAATAAAATTATGAAATCTCCTATTAACCATGAAAAATCATTAATAAAACAAAAGTTAATGAAAAAACCGAAGAAATGAATCATTTATTTCAAGTCAATGATGTAAGTCACAACTCTTTAAATGAAGAAATGAAATGGTTGCAATTGCTTATTGAAATGCGATGTAAAGAATTGTTTTTAGAAGAGGAAACAGAATTGAATAGTATTGATGAAGTACCCGAAGCTCCAATATTAGATGATGAATCACCCTACTCTGTTACCACAAATACGCACCAACTTACAGCAATAGACAGAGTAATATTAGCATTGGGGATTGCTTCGGCTCATTATCCATCCATCTTAAAAACATTTATACAGATAGAAGAAAATAGCAGTGCTTTTGCTATTGAAGCAGGAGGTGAATACAACAAAGCCAATCGTAGTTTTAAGCCCACTTTTCAAACCGCCCTATTTTTGCTTTCCGGTAAAAATTTATCCCTATGGTCACACTATAGTGCCCAACTCATAAAAGGAAGTGTACTATTAAAAAATGATATTATTTACAATCGTTCTTCAACTGAATTTATTCATGGAAAAATTGAGTTGGACACCGCTTATTTAAACTATTTCTTGTCAGGTCAAAAACCACAACTAGACCACGGCTCTTACTTTCCGGGGAGGCTTTATAAATCTAATCTCACCATGGATGATATTATTTTAGAAGATAATGTAAGAGAACAAATAAAACCCATTGGGCATTATATAAAAGCATTGGAAAACGGATTTTTCAAAAGTAATGACCATAGTTTTAAAGCCGGTTTTATTGCCTTATTCTATGGTGCACCAGGAACAGGAAAAACAATGTTGGCAGGAATACTCGCCAATACCTATGCTATTGACATGTATCATGTGGATCTCTCGCAAGTGGTAAGTAAATACATTGGTGAAACTGAGAAAAATCTTGAAGTGTTATTCAACAGACTGCAAGGTAAAAATTGTATGTTGTTTTTTGACGAAGCAGATGCTTTGTTTGGAAAACGTTCTGATGTAAAAGATGCTCATGACCGGTATGCCAATCAGGAAGTATCTTATTTGTTGCAAAGAATAGAAAAATTTGATGGATTAACAGTCTTGGCCTCCAATTTCGAAAATAATATGGATGATGCTTTTAAGCGCCGTATCGATGTTTCTATTAATGTAATACGACCAACAGAAATGACCCGAGAATCGCTTTGGAAAAATTATTTACCTAAAAATATAACCTTTGAAAGTGACAATCTTTTGAAGCATTTAGCCAAAGAATATTCTTACACAGGTTCTAATATTCGCAACATTATGAAGAATGTAACAATCGCATTGTATGATCGTAATGAAACCATTATTACGCATTCATTACTAAGTATTTATTTAATGATAGAAAACGAAAAGGCTTTTGGAAAAAATCAGTCTCGTCTTAGTCCATTTGTACAAAAATCATAATAAACTTTTAGCACAACATAATGACCTCATTTAATCATCAACAATATGAGCAGACATAACAAAACATTTGCGCCAAGAACCAGCAGGTTCGATGCGCAAGCCATCGATACTATAGAAGAGCAAGAAAAATATACCTCAATTAGCAATCAAGATGCTAAAATCTCCCTCACAAAAACAGAAGTTACCCAAATAACATATGCTCCATTCCAAAACAGAGCATTTAATAAAGTAGAAAGGGGTTCATCTATTATAAAATTTTTAAATAATGGATTGCATGTTTTAGCACTCAATAAAGCACTCAATAAACTAGGTTACAAAGCACCTGAAAATGAGACTTTTTTTGGTAATAAAACGAAAATTGCGCTTATGAGTTTTCAAAGAGATCATGGCATTCAAAAATCTGGAGTTTTTGATAGGGAAACTTTATTGAAAATGGATGAGGCGCTGGGAGCATCAAAAAAACAGGAGAAAAAAGATCAGCTTTCAGTTTCTGAGCGTGCTAAAATACTATACGAAGCTTTTGAGCACAGAAATTTATGGATTTTTGGAGCTACAGATGAAGATAAAGTTTTTAAAGCTTTAGACAAACTTTCTTATGAAGACAGACAAGAACTAATTACATATTATGACAAAACATACAAACCAAAAAGGAAAGCAGGGTTAGTAGAAGATTTATATGAAGAATTAGAAAGTAATAAAGATTTATATAAAGCTATAAAATTATTATATGCAAACTTTGAAGAGCCACAACAAGAACCTCAACCAGCGTCACAGCAAGAACTGGAGCAGGCATCAAAAGGTCAGTTAATAGAAGAAGTTCTTATAATTGCTAAAAGGCCATATCCATGGATTAAATCTAAAACAAAATATACACTGGAAGGAGAACCAATAGAATTTGAATGTGCATATCAATATGAAACACCTATTATGTATGCCACGGGCAACAAACCAAAAATACCCGAAGTTGTCCGAAAAGTATTGATACAAAAAGATGGTACGGTATATAGCCTTTTAGATCGCCCTGATTTTGTAGAAAATATAAAAACTTTCAGACAAGACGGAAGTGTAATTAGTGAATTTTCAATTAATACTGAAAAATCGGGCATTTACACATTTGTGTTTATAATAGAAAATACTATCACCAATGAGTTTAGTGCGTATACCAAAAAACATCAGGTTAAAACACTTGAAGAGGCAGCATCCGATAATTTGAAAAAGAATAAGATTCAAAATTATTCAGATTTTAGGCAACAAATAGCATTTATAGACTTTAATCTTTCGAAAGGAGCAGTTAAAGAACAAAAAAGCAATCCGGATTTCTTTATTAAAACCGAATCTTCTACTAAAAATCCTGAAGAAGTTGGAACTGCATATTCGGACTATATTCCTCACTTATATTATTCAATCAAAGGAAAACCGATTCCTAAAGACCATCATTATTTTTGGTTTGCAGAAATCAACACCCCGAAAGAAATGGCGGATGGAGTTAGCACATTACTAGGCGTTGAATATGCGAGAAATGCGGTTGTACACGGCTATCAAAGAGGAACGTATTTCGGTAAAGATGGCTGGGATATGAATTCGTCGCAAACAACAGCCGCTTTTTTAGGTTCATTTACAGGTGTTTTTACAATACATTGCCTAGAATTAGACAAAAGCAACCATCTGGCAGGACAGCAAGCATCTTACCAACAAGTGATCTTGCCAAAAGAGGATTACAAAGCTCTTCAGAACATTAGAGAATACAAGAGAAATATTGATAAAAGTTTTAATACCATTCTTCCTAACACAGCATTAGCTTTAAATGCCATTGTTGTAAACGAAAAAACTACAGAAACATTATCTCTCAATTTATTTTTAGGAAAAAGCAAAACAAATTCCAAAAATTATGTATTAACAGATCTTACACCAGGTGTACTGCACAAGCGTACCTATGAAGGAAGTAATATAAAAGATTTATTTAAAGAATTTGACCGCAAAAATACCTATCCAGATGGCATATTAGCGTATGAAATTCCGGTAAATACATTGGGTTATCCTAGCATGAAAGGTAATTTCACTACCGATGGAGAATCCATGTGGGAATCACTTTCTACTAAAGCGGGTTGGGCTTCTTTAGGTTTGGCAGTAGCAGGATTGGCGGCATCGTTTACACCGGCAGCTCCTATTGCGCCTTTCTTATTTATAGCTGCAGGAGCTACAGGAGCAGTCTCCGGTACAGCAAGTATCATCGATAAAGTACAACAAGGCACGCTTACCAAAGAAACCCTTACTTTGGATGTTATCATGATAGCTTCCAGCTTTTTAGGGATGACCGGATCATTATCAAGCATCGTTAAAGCATCATCTATTTTAAAAATATCCGCAACAGGAATGCGGTATATTATTATAACCGATTTTGCCCTTAATGGCACTGCCGGAATTATGATTACATCTGATGGTTTAGAAAGTATACAAGCCATTAATGATAATAAAAACTTAACCACAGCAGAAAAAATAGATGCTACGGTTAAAATTTTGGCACAATTAACTTTAACTGCTGGTTTATTGGTATTAAGCAGTAAAAATTTAAAAGGAGCAGCAATAGAGGGTGAGCAACTGCCAAAGAAGAAAAATAAAACTTCAACACAATCAAAAAAACCTTACAACCCAGAGCAGCATTCGGAATTTATTGATACGCCTGAAAATTTGATGGGTGGAAAAGCACCTAATAACAAGATCAGCAATAAGCCATTAGAAAATCGTTACCAACAGCCCGATTTTAATAAGTTTCTAAAATCCGTTGAGAGCGGTTTTCCATCTGATGAAATAGCAAAACAGGCTTATGATCTATTTAAAAACAAAAATTGGAAGCAATTAGAACAATTATTTAAAGATAATAATCTAAATGGAAGTTGGCCTCCAAACCGAGGAGCAACAAGTACCGTAGATGTTACTTTAAAGAAAGGAAGTATTTTTGACAGATATGGTGGGTGGTTTGATGATAGTGGAGCTTTCCAAGATAAAGGAACCTTTGCAGGAAAAGGCGGCACTCCCTATACAGAGAGAGCTTTACCTAAAGGGACAGATAGTAAGCCATATAAAAGATATGAAGTATTGAAAGATATACCTCAAGTCAGTGAGGGAGAAATAATCCCTTGGTATGGAGAAAAAGGTGGAGGTATTCAATATGAACTACCAGTATCTATCAATGATTTAATAAAAGAAGGGTATATTAAACCTATCAGTAAAACATCAAAAAACACTAATTTAGCTAAAGCAAGATCTATTAAAGGAAAAAAAATAAGAAGTAATAAAAATGAGGACGAAAATATAGTAAAAGCAGATAAAACGACAATTATAAGTAAGATTGTTACTGACGAAATAAAAAGGATTACCAACGCAAGAAGGCAGCTGGCTATTGAGTTTTATCAGAAACATAATGATTGGATGACTATTGATGATATACGCTCTCATATATCTGGTATTGATTTTACTAAACCAATAGAAATTGTTAAATTGCGAGAAGGTACAGAATTAATACAATATACTAAGGTAAACACAGAAGGCACACCATTAAGAGGAGATTATTATACTGATAATCTAAAAAATACCCCTGGTGAGTTAGGAGTTTCCGACAAGTATAATGTTCAAACACCCGATAGACTACAAACACAAGAAATAAAAGAAGTAAACAGAGAAATATTAAAACTACCAAAAGACGCAGAAGGATTAAAAAGTACATCTGCTGAGATAAATGACACATGGTCGAGAATAGATAAATATGGTAATAAATTACCCGTTCATACAAAAGGAGGTGGAAACCAGATATATATTCCAAAAAGTCAGTTTTAAAAAAATTATATAAAAATGTATACTAGACTAAATAAGCATAGAACAAAAAAATATTATAGGGATATAATAAATCAAGCTATAATAGAAACAGATGAGTTACTAAAAATGTCTCCTGAAATTCAAATGTATCATTCAATACACAATCAGCTAATTGACATTAATGAAAAAATAGTAAAAAATAATATTGTTTTTTCCGAAAATGAATTATACAAAAGATATTCTTTAGGAGAAATAGCTGTTAAAAATTTTGATTTAGAACATGATGAATATGCACAAAAATTGAGTGATTCTTTTGGAGGAATGTTCGATTATCATGAAATGCCGGAATCTCTATGATTGCAGAATAAAAACTGAGATAACAAACTCAAATTTATACCGTGCAAACTACTAAAACAGAGTTTATCACTAAGGATATACTAAACTTATAACTAATTAAATATGATTAAAAAAAACGAAATAACCAGACAAAAATTATTTGACGGCGATGAAGAAAGATGCCTAAAAGAAATTTTTGAAATTGAAAACCAAAAAATCAAATTAATCGATTTTTACAATAACCCATTAAGAGATTTAAAAAAAGAAATAGATGATGAAAGTTTTGATACAATTGTCAGAGAAAGTGAATTTTCTGTAAGAAACAGTATCATTGAAAAATATGTATCTGAAGAAGGATTAGAAATTCATTATCTAAAAAATAATGATATGATCTATCTATTTTCATACGGAGAATATCAACTTGGAAGATATATGTTATTTTTAGAAGGCAGTTGGCGTTTATAAATGAAGGGTATTTTCTTCAACTTACACAGGTAATGAGCCCCTACTCTCTTCTAATAAATCAATTGAACATAATTCCACCAAATTCAAAAAAAAATAATCGCATCATTTAAAAGAATGCGATTATTTTTTATATGTCATTCATTACTTCACATTCATTTTTCGAACAAAATCATCCCATTGATTATTCAAATATGGCAGCGCCTTCTTTTTTTCACTTTCATTCAGGGAAGAATAGTTGATTGAATTAAAAACCAGTTTTTTCAGTGCTTTTAGATCAAGCTCCCAATATACAAAAGCGACCCAGAAATCATAACCAAGACCTTCATATCCGTACACACTGGGGTCATCACTGTTAATAGAACACTGTACTCCATTACTTAATAAAACTCTTGCAGGGTGGTTCCGCAGATCACTGACATATCCTAAAATCTGGTTACTGATGGGGCTTACCTCAACCAGTTTATTTTGTTTTTTAATCAATTCCATTGTCTTTGGAAAATAGATCAAATTCAGACCGTGCCCAATCCTTGGGTTGTTTAATGATGAAATATCTACGATATTTTTATTAAAGACAGAATTACTTTCGCCTGCATGAAGAAAAAGAGGCATCGTTACCCCATACTTTTTACTGAGCACATCTAATTTCATCCAATTTTCCTGGAAAGAATTGATACTGTTTCCGGCCGCCTCATCTGCTACAAGATCAAAACCCGAAATAACATTAGGGAACTCTTTTTTGATTTCAAAGGCCGTTTCAAGTTGTTGATTTATACTTTTAGGATCTAAAAATTTAAAACTTGAATAAATCAATTTCAAACTGAACTGCGGCTGTGATTTTTGGATCTCTTTAACAACATCCTGCAAATCAGTGATTGAAGTCTTTAATGGATATTTTCCATGCTGAAAATCATAAAGCTCATCAAATATAAACCTGATTTCTAAGTGCTGCACTTTATTTGCCACCAAATCCTGAAAGCCTTTCCTGTAATATTCTTTAAAAAAAGGACGGTAAGGCAATAACAGACTAATACGTTTAAAACGTTTCTCAAATTCAATCCAATAATCTGTATAACTACACAACTGATCTCGCTTCAGGATGAGAAGCTCTGTTAATTCTTTTTCAAAAGCAGGATTTACTGTAAGCTTTTGATTAAGATTGACAAATCCTTTTGGAACTTTTCCTCCTTCAAAAAAAGCCAGCTGACCGAAAATAAACTGGTCATTATCAGCTTGATCATAAACGTAACATTCTTTGTACTTTCTTGCTGCTGTAATCACCCATTTTACATCAGTAATCCCTCCGCTATGGCTATGCAGCAGGCCTCCTTTTGGCATTGATTGAAAGATATTAAATAATTCACTGCTTTCTATCAATGGCTTTATTTCATTAAAAGAACTATTAAACAATGGTATTTTCTGTTGATTTGTATCGGTAAGGAGCTTTTTCCGTAACTCAAATAATTTTTTATCCAATACGATTTCAGCATCAGATAATTTTATATCAGTATCAAAAGCCAATGCTTCATTTTGCTGTTCCAATACAGTCCAATCTTTTTGGTAAGTGGATTGTTCAGCCACTCTATTTTGGGCCCCAAACAAAGGAAATCCAAAAAGTAAAATATAAGTAAAATATCTCGTCTTCATAATATTGAGATTTGCTTTGTACGATTGATTTTACGCAACAATGTATTGAAAAAAAATAAAAATTACAATGAAATTCTATCAAAAAATATAATAATTTTTTCGAGTAAAAAGCAATAGCCATAAGACCCCCTTGAAAAGTTCTCATTATCAGGATTAAAAGGATTATTTCATTACTCTTCCATTTATTAAAAAAAAGAAAATTAGGTTTAAATAAAATCATAAAATACGGATTCCCACAAATTCATTTTTTTAATATGAATATCTTTGACATAAAAATAAGATGTATATTTCAACTAGACCGTAAATGTTAGTTTAGAAATAAAAAATGCTCAGATATGAAACCTCAACCAATATAACAATAAGGTTTTCACATCAGATATTATCATTAAAGAAAGATTTCTCTTATTCAATTAAAGGAAAGACAGGTGAAATGCAATATAATTTTTGACAGAACAGAATCATGAAAATCCTCCATACTGCAGACTGGCATATAGGTCAGCTGTTCCATGAATACGACCGTACCTACGAACACCAAAATTTCCTGAATTGGCTGGTGCACACTTTACAAGATGAAAAGATAGACGTACTTCTCATAAGCGGAGATGTTTTTGATATTTCCAATCCTGCAGCGGCCTCTATAAAAATGTTTTACAGTTTCTTAAACAGTGCCACGAAAGCAAACCCAGATTTACAGATTATTATTACTGCAGGCAATCACGATTCTGCGTCTCGATTAGAAGCGCCAAAGCCGTTATTGGAATCCTCGAATGTACATATCATTGGTTTGGTTGAAAAAGATGCAACAGGAAATATTGATTATGAAAAATTACTTGTTCCTATCTATGATCATTCAGGAAACATAAAAATATGGTGTCTGGCTATTCCGTTTTTACGTATGGGTGACTATCCAACGATTCCCGACTCTGCAAATCCTTATACCGATGGCGTAACTGCATTATATCAGGAAGCTTTCGAATATGCAGAGCAAAAAAAACAGAATGGACAAACCATTATTGCCATGGGACATCTGCATACGCACCATGCCGAAATCACCGAACTGGATAAAACCGAACGATTGATTATGGGAGGTGTAGAATGTATTCCGGCCACGGCGTTTCATCAGGATATTAAATATGTCGCATTAGGTCATATCCATAAGGCACAATGCATTGGTGGAAAAGAACATATCCGATATTCGGGAAGTCCATTACCGATGTCTTTTTCTGAGCTTAATTACAAACATCAGGTTATTGTGTTTGAACTCAACGAAGAAATCAGCAACCTTACATCAGTAGAGATCCCACTCTTTGTTCCGCTACAAAGAATTCCTCAAACCTCGCTGCCTTTACAAGAAGTGATTGCGTTATTAGAAAAATTACCTGTCATAGAAAACGATTTAGAGATAGCGCCTTATCTTGAAGTAAAAGTATTGCTTGATGGACCTGAACCTGCTTTAAGACATAAAATAGAAACTGCATTATTGGGTAAAAAAATAAGACTTGCTAAAATTGATGTTAAATACCCTAGCGCAAGCCAGCAAACACCTGAATTTATTACCCAGGAAAAACTAATCGAGCTACAACCCTTGGATGTATTCGACAAAATATACCAATCCAAATACAATAGCAATGTTCCTCCCGCTATACTGCAACTTTTTCAACAGGTAACGGAGGAAGTAAATCAAAAAGGAGAATAAGATGAAGATACTGGCCATACGCATAAAAAACCTAGCCTCCTTAGAAGGAAATACTGAGATTGACTTTACCGCCGAACCCCTTTGTTCAGCCGGAATTTTTGCCATCACCGGAGCTACCGGAGCCGGCAAATCTACCATATTGGACGCGCTCTGTTTGGCTTTATACGGTAAAACACCCCGATACCTGCAGGCAAAAGAAACAGGAATAGAAATCTATGATGTGCAAGGAAGTACCCTTAGCCAGGGAGATGTCCGAAGTATTTTACGTGACGGAACAGCCGACGGATTTGCTGAGGTTGATTTTAGAGGCGTCGATGGGCAACATTACCGTGCCACCTGGAGCGTAAGACGTGCCAGAAACAAAGCGGAAGGAAGTATGCAGTCTGATTCTGTCACTTTAAAGAATATAAGTTCTGAGGTAGCTATTCCGGGTAAAAAAGTAGAAACACTGAGAGAAATAGAAAGGCTTGTTGGCTTAAATTTCGAGCAATTTACCCGATCTGTATTATTGGCACAAGGCGATTTTACAGCCTTTATGAAAGCCAGCAAAGATGAAAAGTCATCCTTATTAGAAAAACTTACAGGAACCCATATTTACTCCGAAATTTCTAAAAAGATATTCGAAAAAAACAGAATTGAAGAGCAACAGCTTCGCGAACTTACCCTCCGAAAAGAAGGAATTGTAACCTTCAACGAAGAAGAACTTAAAACTTTATTGGAAGAGCAAAATGTTTTAACAACTCAAATTCAAGGGTTAGAAAAAGAAATAGAAAACCTAAGCAACGAAATAAGTTGGCATGAGCAACTTACTACATTTCAAATCAATCTTCTTGAAGCCAATACCGCATTACAACAAGCAACTGAGAATAAAGCAAATACCAGTACTCGCAGGCAAAAACTATTGGTGACTGAACAGGCGCAACAAACCAGAAGTTGGGCAGATGCACAAAAATATTCACAACAACAGCATGCTGAGAAAACTAGCGTTTTAGCCAAGTTAGAAGAAACAATTACATCGCTTCAGGAACAAAAAGGAAAATTAGAAACACAGTTTTTAGACGCTGGAAATCATTTAATCACACAAAATCAAGCGTTTGATAATGCTCTCCCCTTTCTTGAGCAAGCAAAAAAACTCGATACGCTCCTCGTTGAAAAAAAGGAAACATTAGAAAAAACAAAAAAAGAAGCTGAAAGTGCTTCAGAAGCAAGCAGCAAGCAGCAAAAATCATTGGTAGATAAACAAGCAGAATTGGCAATTGTATCAACTCAGATTACCACTATCACCAACTGGCAAACAGAAAACAGAGACCGCAGCCCAATCGCTGAAAATAAAAATATCATTCTCTCCAAATTACAGGATGCTCAAAAACTTTTGGAAACGGTACAGTCTTCCACCAAAGAATTGGATGTACTAAAGGATAAAATTAGTCATACTGAGACCGAAAAAACAACGATTGAAGCGAACCTAGGCAAACAGAGTCAAGAATGGGAAAATCTAAGGAAAACTTATGATTTCCAATCGAAAGAATTGCTATTAATACCAATCGAAAGTTTAAATTCAGATAAAGAATCAACAACCCGTTCTGTCGAAAATACCATCAAAGCACAAGCGCATTGGCAACTGTTATATGGCACACTTACGGAATTGGAAACTTTAAGCCAAAAGCAACTAACAGATCAATCCGACTCCCAAACAAAACAACAAAGTCTGGAAGAACTTTCCAGACAATTGCTTGTAGAAAATGCTCAAAGAGAAACTGCCGCACAGCTTTTACAGCAAGCCCGTCTGGCATCAGCCGAAAATATTGAGACGCTTAGAAATGCTTTAGTTGATGAAGAACCTTGCCCGGTATGTGGCAGCACAAACCATCCTTATACCCAACATCATCCGCAATTACAAAATGTATTGGCTACGTTGGAAGAAGTCTACAATGAAAATGATCGCATCTATCTTACCAGTTTTGGTAAGCATAAAGCTTTAGAGCAGGCTTTTCAAACACTACAACAGACCATTCAAAATCAAAGCGAGGCCATTCAGATCATTCAATCTGCCTTGGAAAGTAGAAAACAAATTTGGGAACAATTCGATATTGCCCAAGAAAGTCATTCGCTTCCTGATGTTAAAAAAGCAGACTGGATTGAAGAAAAATTACAATCCCTCCAAATAAAACAAGACGGTTTATTTACGCAAATAAAGGCTCATACTCTTCAAAAACAACAGCTAGAAGCCGATAAAATTAAAATCGATCAATTAAAAGAAACCATTGATAGCCTTACCAATCAACTGAAAGATAAGAAAGCGTCCATTGCTCTTTACCAAGAACAGCACAATGGAAAAGCTAATGAACAGAACAAAGCGACATTGGATCTTCAGGAGGTTGAAAAAATAATCTCCCCTTACTTCACCACCTCAGAATGGATGAAAAACTGGAAGGCAGATCCCAATACATTTGTAGAACGCATTGAAACCTTTGCCAAAACATGGAATGAAAACTTGGAAAATTTAGCGCAATATACTCTTCAAAAAGGTTCACTTGAGGCAACGTTAAAAGAGCTGGAAAACCAGGCAAAAAAACTGTTGTCAGAAGTTTCCAATACCTCAGCAGTATATGCACAACAAAACCAAAATTATTTGGAACTGACGAAGCAACGCCATGATATTTTCGAAGGGAGATCTGCAAAAGACATGGAGGATCAGTTAAAACAATCCATCATTAAAGCTCAAAAACAGCAGGATCAGCTTAAAGAAATACAACAGGAACTCAGCATTAACAGTACAAAAACCAGCACCCAAAAAGAGGAACTGTTAGCCACAATAAGCATTTTAACAACAGAAGTAAAAAATGCTTCAGAAAAAATAGAAATATGGCTTAATGATTATAATCAAAAAAACAATCAAAGTCTAAGTATTACTGAGCTTCATCAGCTTCTTACCTTTACGAATGATTGGATTGATGCCGAACGTATAGCATTACAAACTATTGATGATGAGGTAACCAAAGCAACTTCCATCCTCTCTGAAAGAAAACAATTGCTAGATGCTCATCAGCAAAAATCGATATCCGAACGCCCACTCGATGATCTCAATGCATTATTTACAGTGGCAAAGTCGGATGCAGAATTACAGAAACATAAAAGAAGTGAAATTGGGTTCCAATTACAACAGGATGAAGCCAATAAGAATAAAATTGGTGACTTACTGAAAAGTATCGAAACACAAGCCGGCATTACCGAAAACTGGAGTAAGCTGAATGACATTATTGGCTCTGCAGATGGTAAAAAATTCCGTCAAATTGCTCAGGAATATACTCTAGATGCTTTGCTTGGTTACGCCAATATTCACCTGCAAGCCCTCACTAATCGATATAAGATTGAACGTATTCCTTCTACGCTTGGCTTACAGGTTGTGGATCAGGATATGGGTGATGAAGTTCGCACCGTCTACTCGCTTTCTGGTGGAGAATCTTTCTTAGTTTCGCTTGCCCTTGCTTTAGGTCTGGCCTCTTTGTCATCCAGCCGCATGAAGGTAGAATCTTTGTTTATTGATGAAGGTTTTGGCTCTTTAGATCCTACGACCCTCAATATTGCGATGGATGCCTTGGAAAGACTACACAATCAGGGTCGTAAAGTGGGGGTGATTTCTCATGTACAGGAAATGACAGAAAGAATACCTGTGCAAATTAAAGTGAGTAAGCAGCAGAGCGGGAAAAGTAAAGTAGAAGTTTTGGGAATGTAAAACGTAATGAATGAAATAAAGGGGCTAAATCATTTAGACTAAAAAAAGTTTATACCCTACGGACAATCATAAAAATAATTAATGAAATTATAAACTTTCAATTTAACCACAAAAGAGGCAAAAGATTAACACATGAGTGTTTTAAGCTAAGCCTTAAACTGCAAATAAGAGCACATCAGTTTTTAAACATTTTTTGAGAACTTTTGTGTTCTAAAAATTACATAATGGTTAGCTATCCAAGTAGCTTTTGTGTTGCTTTTGAGGTTAATTTTCAAATAAACAGAGCGTCTTTATCAATAGGAACGGGTTTTAACCCGTTCAAATAAAACAAAAAATCAATCGGCTTCAGCCAAAACTAATAAAAGAAGACTGATGAATCGGGGAGAAAACTAATTATTATTAGATGTACTCACTTAAACAAAGAGTGTATCTATTAATAATATCATAAATTATGACATCATTATTAAAATTAAAATGATGGAATTCATCAATCCAATAAACAATCATTACATTTGTAATACCTCTGTTTCATCCTTCATGAACATAAGGTCTTTATAAAAAACAAAATGCAATGCTGACTGACCAACACGGACGAAAAATTAATTATTTACGGCTTGCCGTTACAGACCGATGCAATCTACGGTGTTCTTATTGTATGCCGGAAGAAGGGCTTGACTGGTTTCCACGCAATGAGCTAATGAATGATGAAGAAATGCTCCGGATCTGCTCTATTTTTACAGAACTAGGAGTTGATAAAATCAGGATAACCGGAGGAGAACCTTTTATCAGAAAGAATTTCATCCCGCTGCTTGAAAATATTTCCCGGCTCAATGGTCTTGAACACCTTACAATAACAACCAACGGACTGCTTACAGAAAAGCATATTCCTAAATTAAAAGAATTAGGAATAAAATCTGTTAATCTCAGTCTTGATACTTTAGATAAAGAACGCTTTTTTAACATCACACGCCGTAACAGTCTGGATAAAGTTCTAAAAACAATAGATACTCTCCTGCATAATGAGATCCATGTAAAGATCAATACAGTGGTTATGGAGGAAAAAAATATTGAGGACATTATTCCTCTGGTCCGGCTAGCAGAAAATAAAAATATAGACGTCCGATTTATTGAGGAAATGCCATTCAATGGAGGAAACCATGATACCTCTTTGGAATGGAATTTTGTGCGGATTTTAAATCATATTAAAGAACAATTTCCTGATATTACAAAAATTCCTGATCCTCAAAACTCCACCTCATACAACTACAGGATTCCTAAATTTAAAGGAGAAATCGGAATCATTGCCGCTTATACCCGTTCATTCTGTGGAAGCTGCAACCGAATACGAATTACACCCTCCGGAATGTTGAGAACATGTCTTTATGATGCCGGAACATTGAATTTAAAAGATGCAATGCGGGAAGGTAAAACAGATGATGAACTCAAGAACCTCATCGTATTGGCTCTCCAGAAAAAGACAAAAGACGGTTGGGAAGCCCAACAATTTAATTTAACAGAACAGCAGAGCCATCAGTCTATGGCAACAATAGGCGGTTAAAAAAATGGAAATAATCACAGTACAGGAAGCAGAACATATTATTTTTTCTCAGATCCAGGATTTTGGAACAGAAGAAATACCCTATGACCAATCCTTGGGAAAAGTATTGGCAGAAGACCTTATAGCAGACCGAGATCTCCCCCCGTTTGACAGGCCAACGGTAGACGGGATTGCCATTGATTTTGAAGCCTATCATGAAGGAATCCATACTTTTACCATAAAAGCAACCCAAGCAGCAGGCGAACTTCCGGCAGCCATTACACACAATAAAGAATGTATTGAAATAATGACAGGAGCAGCCGTGGATCATTCTGTAAATACCGTCATTCGTTATGAAGACCTCTCCATTGAAAACGGAATTGCTACCATTCAGGATATAGAAATAAAAAAAGGGCAGAATATTCATCTCAAAGGAAAGGATAAAAAGAAAGATGATCTTCTTGTCCGAGCCAATCAAATCATTACTCCTTCCATTATCGGTGTGGCAGCCTCTATTGGTAAAACAAAAGTACTGGTAAAAAAGTTACCCCGTGTAGTCCTCATTTCTACAGGAGATGAAATGGTAAGTCCAGAAACAGAACCTACCCCTTTTCAGCTGCGCCGTTCCAACAGCATTACCATAAAAACGGTATTGGCAAAATACAGCATCAACGCTGAAACCATTCATCTTAATGATGATTTTGAGATCATCAGAAACGAACTAAAGCGTTGCCTTTCTGAGTATGACATCCTCCTGATAAGCGGAGGAGTCTCTATGGGGAAATTTGATTATATCCCAAAAGTGTTGGAAGAGCTGAGGGTTGATAAATTATTTCATAAGATAAAACAACGCCCCGGTAAACCATTTTGGTTTGGGAAAAGCCTAGATCAGAAACTTATTTTTGCATTTCCCGGAAATCCTGTTTCTGTATTTATGTGTCTGCACCGTTATTTTATTCCATGGTTGGAGCAGTCTTTAGAAATTGAAGAAACCAGTCCACAATACGCAGTCTTGCAAAATGATATTCATTTTCCTTACTTACTTCAATACTTTGCCCAGGTAAAACTGAATATCAATAAAACAGGACAACTAACTGCAACATCAATTGATACAAACGGTTCAGGGGATTTCTCCCATCTTTCAGAAACCAATGCATTCATAGAATTACCTTTGGAACAAGATATATTTAAAAAAGGAGAAGTTTACAAAGTGTGGAAATATAATTTTTAAAACAGCATACATACACGATTTTTAGTACTTTTCATTTCTAGAATCGCCGTATAAAATATCAAAAATCATGTCAGAATTCACCCATCTCAATAAAAACGGACAGCCCGCCATGGTAGATGTTGGCGAGAAAAAAATATCCCTCAGAAAAGCGACGGCAAAGGCTGTTGTCCTTTTACCGGAACGTGTTTTAGAAGCTCTTCAGAAAGATAATTTCCAAACTAAAAAGGGATCTGTATTTCAAATTGCCATTATTGCCGGAATTATGGGCGCAAAACAAACAAGCGGATTAATCCCGCTCTGCCATCCGATAGGTTTGGATAATTGTGAATTGGAAATAGAACTGAATGCACTCAATGAAGTCGTTATCCAATGTACCGCAAGCATAGAAGGTAAAACCGGAGTAGAAATGGAAGCTTTAACAGGTGCTTCCGTAGCCGCATTAACCATTTATGATATGTGCAAGGCATTCAGTCAAGACATTATCATTAAGGAAATAAAACTAACAGAAAAAACAGGTGGTAAAAATGACTTCAAAAGAGCATAAGACTCCCATTATAAAAGGACTGGTTCTTGCCGGAGGAAAAAGCCAGAGAATGGGAACAGCAAAGGACCTGATGAATTGGTACGGAAAAGAACAACGTTATTTTGCAGCAGATCTTTTAAACAACTTCTGTGAAGAAGTGTATATCTCCTGCCGACAGGAACAGCTAGACCATTTCAGCAATGAATATAATGCTTTGACGGATACCTTTTTAGGAATGGGCCCTTTTGGTGGAATCTTAACAGCATTACGTTCAGACAGAGAAGCGGCATGGTTGGTGGTGGCCTGTGATCTGCCTTTATTGAATAAAGAAACTTTACAATTTTTAATTGATAACAGAGACGAATCAAAAGTAGCTACAACCTATGAAAGCCCGTTTGACGGACTACCCGAGCCCTTAATTACGATTTGGGAACCTAAAAGCTACCCTGCCCTTCTTCAGTTTTTAGGCATGGGTAAAACCTGCCCGAGGAAAGTTTTAATAAACAACGAAACCCATATTGTGAAACCTTTGAATCCTGATGCCTTAATGAATGTAAATACACCTGAAGAGGCCGCAACAGCAAAGCAGATCCTTACAAGTAAAAATAATCAATAGCAATGGAAAAAAGTATGGATCGGTACCAATGCCAGATAGCACTCCCTGAATTTGGGAGCACATCTCAAGACCTTCTTCATAATGCTAGAGTGCTGATTGTCGGGATCGGTGGTCTGGGATGTCCCGCAGCACAATATCTTGCCGCCGCCGGAATTGGTACGATAGGCATTGCTGATGATGATATAATCTCTTTAAGCAATCTTCATCGCCAGATTCTCTATACTCCAGAAGAAATAGGTTTATCAAAAGCACAAGTTTCCTGTCAGAAGCTCCAAAAGCAGAATCCAGACATCCAGATAAAAGCACATCCTGTACGAGTAACTTCTGAAAATGTAATGGATTTGATTAAAGACTATGATCTGGTCGTAGAGGGAACTGATAATTTTGAAACCAAATGCCTACTGAATGATGCCTGTGTTCTTGCAGGAAAACCCTTGGTCTACGGAGCAATTTATCAGTATGAAGGGCAAGTAAGTATATGGAATGTCTTGCGGGAAGACGGAAGCCGATCTGTTAATTACCGTGATATTTTTCCCGATGCAGAAAATTCACAGATTCCGAATTGTTCGGAAGGCGGAGTAATTCCTACATTAGCAGGAATTGTAGGCTGTATGCAGGCCAATGAGGTGATTAAATATTTTACCCTATCAAAGGATCTGTTAGCCGGAAAATTATGGTTAATGAATGTGATGAGTGGTAAAACAACTATCATCAAATTAAAAGGACAAACTTCTGTAGAAATCTATGCTCTCAATGAATCAGTCTGCAGTATTACACGAGATGAACTCCATGAAAAACTAAAGCAAAAAGGAACTGTATTGATTGATGTGAGAACTAAAGAAGAACATCAGCTATTTAATATCGGAGGTAAAAATTTTCCTTTGGACGACCTTGAAAATCATTGGAATCAAATCGCAGAATTTGAGAAGATTATCTTTTATTGTGCGTCTGGAAACCGGAGTTCCAAGGCTGTAAGAATGATAAAGAAAATATTCCCTACCCAAAAGGTTTATTCCCTAAAAAACGGCATAGAACAATACAGGCATAATGTATAGTTTAAGGAGCAACTTTCTATTTGTCAATTGGTTAACTTTAATGAGCTTGTACACTTTCAAATTAACCACAAAAAAGGTAAAAGATTAACACATTAGTAGTTTAAGTTGATCATTAATCCGAAAATATGAGCACATAAGTTTTTAAAATATTTAATTTTTAATCTTTTTGTTTGAAAACCATGTCAAGGTTTTTAACCTTAACATGGTTCTATAGAGGCATTATCAATAAGAATGGGTTTTACCCTGTTCAAATGATGGTTCTTTGCTTAGTAAAATGCCCTTATCGTAAACTCGGGGTAAATAGCTTTACAATTTAATCTTTTACAGACCCTACAATAAGCTCAACAACCTGAAAACTGCTTCGTGCAGGCTTCTTTTCACCTTCCACTATAATTCTTAAAGGTCCTTTTGCTTCTGGAAGCGGATGCCCATCTACCGAATCGGCAATGATTACTTTTTTATCCGTAAAATCCTTATCCAGCTCTGCCAATGAAAAAAGTACGCGGTAGCCATCTACAGACTTCACCAACAGATATTTTGAAAAACCTTCTCCGTGTGCTTCTTTTATGTTTCCAGCTTTCGCCAGGATATCTAAAACCAGAACCCCATTGTAAGTATGCATATCTCCTTGTTTATCTTTCAAAACAGCATTGGTATGAGGCATTTTAGACAAGTCTAACAAAGAGAGCTGTAAAGGAGCAGAGCCTTCTCGGGAAACTTTTAACTTAAAATCAGATTGTGCAGTTAGCACTCCTGCAAACATCAAAAAAAACAGGCATGGTATTATTTTACTAATCATTTTAGTCATATTATTAAAGTGGAAGATGTATTGTATACATAAGCTGTCCTCCCGACTGCTTATCGTAATCCTTATTAGTATTTCCTTCTCAAAAAACGACTTAGTACTCTTTTTTGTACAGTTCAGGGTTGTGTTTCTTTATTTTTATTTTCACATATTTAGAAGCCGGCATATTACTTTCCTTTACTACATTATTCACAGAAACTAAAACATTGGTTTCGGGAAAATAAGTAACCGTATTTTTTTCCGGGATCTGGTAAGAAACAATAACGAATAGAGGGGCTACTCTTTCAATGCCGTCATCATAATTAAAGAGATCAACTTTATCTCCGGATTTCATTCCCAGACGGTCAATATCCTTCGAGTTCATAAAAATCACACGTCTTCCATTTTTTATCCCCCGATAACGGTCATCCAACCCATAAATGGTTGTGTTAAACTGATCGTGGGTTCTTGTTGTTGCCATCAGATATTCATCTTCTTCAAGACTGTTATCCGGAATTTCAGTGAGGGTAAAGGGCGCGCGATCCCCAAACTCTTTGGTAATAAATTTCCCGTCTCTGGCAGCATTGGGCAAGTAGAATCCTCCTTTTTCTCTTACTCTGATATTGTAATCTTTAAAACCGGGAATACATTTTTCTATATCGTCTCTTACGGTATCGTAGCTGTCATGATAACGTTGCCAGTTGACAACAGACCGTTGCCCCAGTGTTGCCATTGCCATACGACATACGATTTGCGTTTCATTAATAAGCTGATCAGAGACGGCATCCAACATTCCCTTTGAAGACTGAACAACCCCCATGGAGTTTTCAGTAGTCACGATTTGTATTTCGTCATTCACGATATCTTTATCACTCCGCCCATAGGTGGGCAGAATAAGAGCTTCTTTTCCGTGCACAAGATGCCCACGGTTGAGCTTTGTAGAAACACTCACTAGCAAATTAAGCTTTCGAATTCCCTCTGCGGTATAGGTTGTATCCGGAGTGGCCGACAAAAAATTGCCGCCCATGCAAAAGAGAACCTTCACCTTTTCTTCATGAATAGCTTTGATAGCCCTCACCACATCATATCCATGCGCACGCGGCACCTTGAAACCATAAAAATTTTCAAGAATATCTAACTGCTGATCGGTTGGTTTTTCATCAATCATCATCGTTCTATTTCCCTGAACATTGCTGTGCCCGCGTACAGGACAGACCCCTGCCCCGGGTTTACCGATGCTTCCTTTCAGAAGAAGAATATTGAGGATCTCTCTGATCATATCAACTCCGTTGGGCTGTTGTGTGAGGCCCATTCCCCAACAGATAATAATCCTTTTTTTGAAGGCTATCATCTGCGCAGCTTCGTAAATATCTGCTGAAGAAACACCCGATTCTTTAGCCAACTCTTCAAAATCATAATGTTCAAACTGCTTGAGGAATTCCTCATACCCTATAGTTTTCTCTTTTATGAATTCGTGATTTAATACTTCTCCCGGAAATTTTTTTTCAAACTCAAGAAGTAATATTTCAATGGCTTTTAAAAGGGCCATATCTCCGTTTATTTTTACAGGCAGATAGAGGTCGGCAAGTTTAACACCATTTCCAAGCATACCTTTAACTTTCTGAGGATCCTGAAATCCTATTAATCCAGCCTCTGGCAATGGGTTTATTGCAATAATTTTTGCTCCGTTTTTTTTGCCTTTCGCTAATGCACTCATCATTCTTGGTGCATTGGTTCCGGGATTATGCCCAATCTCTATGATGAGGTCTGTTTCATAAAAATCTTCTAATGTTACAGTTCCTTTTCCAATTCCAATCGTAGTCCTCAATGCAGAACCGGATGTTTCGTGGCACATATTGGAACAGTCGGGCATATTATTCGTTCCAAACTCTTTCGCAAAAAGCTGATAAACAAATGATGCCTCATTGCTTGTTCTTCCAGAGGTATAAAAAGCGGCCTCATGAGGAGATTCAAGCATGTTGAGATGCTCTGCTATTTTTTCAAAAGCATGTTCCCAACTGATCGGTTGATAATGTGTAGCGTCTTTAGGCAGATACATAGGTTCTGTAAGCCTACCCATTTTTCCAATCTGATAATCATCTAATCTGGCAAGGTCAGAAACCGAATTTTCTTTGAAAAATGCTGCCGTAATTCTTTTGGTCGTTGCTTCTTCAGCCAGAGCCTTCGCACCATTTTCGCAATATTCGCCAAGAACGGAACGTTCATCATCAGGATCGGGCCAGGCACAGCTGGGACAATCAAACCCATCCGTTTGGTTCATTTTAAATAAAGCTCTGGTGCCTCTTACCAATGTTTTCTCTTCAATCAGATGACCAAAAGCCGCCATCACTGCGTGAATACCTCCGGCCGATTTTTCAACAGGAGTTAATTTGAGGTCTGAAAGACGGTACGGATTCTCGGCATCCGGCTCATTTTTCATTTGATTCTCTTTATTTTTATAATCCTCTTTCATGATTTACTATTTATAAGAAAGGTTGATGATGCTTTAGCATTTTATATTGGGATTCGGAAAATTGTCACTCTGGTCTTCAAGGGAGTTATCAATACAGACAAAATCTTTTTCCACCAAAAGTTTAACGAGACCTGCCTGACCTTCAAAACCCACTCTGTCTGTTGTAACAAATTCATTAATCATTGTTGTGGGCATTGTAAGAACAATTTTGTTTGTAATGAAATCCGCAGACAGTTCTTCCTTATCTGAAGCCTCAATTGAGTAAACAAAAGAACTATTAATAAATTCTGTACAAGCTGATACAATCCCTTTTTCGCCCAATTCAGAAACTTCGGTCTGTGTAAGGCGGAATCTTACGGAGTTATCTTTAATTCTTATCTTCATTTTACTTTTATTATTTTTTCATTTTTAACGAACTTCCTATTTATAACTCTGCATTATCAAAAGTATGCTGACTGCTTTTATTATAAATATTAAAGCTATTCTGTTTTAAAAAACCAATTAACGTCATATCAAATTCTTTTGCCAAATCTACCGCAAGACTTGAAGGTGCCCCTATGGCCGCCACAATAGAAATCCCGGCCATTGCTGCTTTCTGAATCAGTTCAAAACTTGCTCTTCCGCTTAATACCAAAACTTTATGATCCAACGGCAAGAGATCCACCGACAAAGCATATCCTATAAGTTTATCTAGAGCATTATGCCTTCCTACATCTTCTCTTAAGACCAATAGATATCCATTCATATTAAAAAGGCCGGAAGCATGAATTCCTCCTGTAGCACTGAAATTATTCTGAAATGACCTTAATCTTTCAGGTAACAGGTATAAAATATGGATGTCTAATACAACTTTTTCTTTATCAATATTCTTAAAAGGGCTCACTGTTCTGATAGATTGTATGGAACCTTTTCCACAGACTCCGCAGCTTGACGTGGTATAAAAATTACGCTCCGTTTTCATAAGCTCCGGCACAAAACCATCTGTAAGCTTTACTATAACAACATTCTCTTGATTTCGGGAGCATGATACATCTACCCCATTTGTACCTGTTATCTGCTTATAATCTGAAATAATTCCTTCTGTAAAAAGAAACCCGACAGCAAGCTCGATATCATTTCCGGGAGTGCGCATCGTAACAGAAATATTTTTACTTTCCCGTTTTTCTGCATTACCATATGAAACCCTTATTTCTAAAGGTTCTTCCACAGAGACTTCATCTGTAAAAGACAAGATCTGATTATCTTTTACCTTTAAAACAGTAATCTCCTGAACAGGATTATTTTTTAAAATATTGGTTTCGCTCACTTGAAATGGTGTATTTATTTATATTTTTTCACACTGCTTAAGGATGAGCAGATACCCACTCTTCCCCATCTTCGAAAATCTCTTTTTTCCAGATAGGTACCGTTTCTTTCAGAGTGTCAATCCCAAATCGGCATGCATCAAAAGCAGCATCTCTGTGTCTGCCATTGGCAATAATGACTACCGCAATATCGCCTGGGTATAAAACTCCGATCCGATGATGAATAACTATATTTTTTACGGCAAATAAAGAAATAGCTTCGTCTGCAATCTTCCTGAGCTCCTTCAATGCCATGGGTTTATAACACTCAAATTCTAAACGGATCACCTTTTTATTTCGAGTATTGTTTCTTACAGCACCAATAAATGATGCTGTTCCACCGCATTCAATATCTGCGGCAGCCGCAAGACATTCTGAAACATTTAGCGGTTCATCGGTTATTTTTATATCTATCATCATTTATTTATCCCCCACTTACAGGTGGGATAATGGCTATTTCATTATTACTTTTTAATACTAAATCATCATCTGCATATTCATCATCTACAGCAATAAAGTAGGACTTCAATTTTTTTATTTCCGGAAAATCATCTTCAAGCTTGTTTTTAAGCTCTGAAACCTTTGCGTATTCATTAATTTCTAATTGTATTTCAGATCCTTTAAAAATATCTTTTGTAATTCCGAATGCTAATATTTTAATTTTCATTTTACCTTTTTAATAGATATGATTCCAATGTTTTATCAGGATATTAATTCCTGCCGAAAAAACAAGAACTGCTGTCACCCTTTTAATCACAATAGGATTCCATCGCACAGATATTCTTGATCCAAGCTGTCCACCAATAAAAACAGAAAGACACGGATATAAAATTTTCATGTTAAGCATATTCCCAGACAACTGAGTCAACTGACCCGAAATCCCGGCAATGGAATTTGCTAATATAAAAACACTGGCAGTTGCTGCTATTTTTTTGGGAACATCCCATTTCATTAAATTCAATATTGGAGAAAGAAAGATACCTCCACCAATACCAACCATTCCTGATAAAAAACCTATTCCTCCGCCCAAAAAACTATTTTTCACGATATCAGATTTTTGATCTTTTGCTGGTGTTTCTGCACTTCCATCTATTTTAATCCAAAGCAGAACCGCTGCAATAATTAAACTTACTCCTAACATCATAAAAAATGTACTTTGGCTAATTTTCACAATCGCTCCCAGATAGGCCATCGGAACACTGACAATGGTAATAGGAAGTATCTTTTTCCAGTCGGTCTGTTTATTTTTAACATAAATATAAACACTGCCTACAACTACTATAATATTGCAGATGAGTGCTATTAGCCGTATTTCCTGATGGGGAAGACTGTACATCGCCAATATAGCAAGATAGCTTGATCCTCCACCAAAACCAACTGACGAATAGATAAAAGAAACGATCAAAAAAAAGACAAAAATTTCCAAATACATCCTCAAAAAATTTACAAACAGTATATGATTAAACTTATCTAATATACTCATTTTTGCGATTTGAGAATACGTTAATCTAAAAATACGCTATAACAAATCATGAAAAAACTATCGAATATAATAATTGCAACCTAAATATAATACCCCTAAACAATCAATAGAATTAATGATTCCGGTGGGAGCTTTAAAAGATAATTAAAAAGAATTTCCTCTGTAAATACGATGAATATTTCAATCCTTAAGTTTAAGTAAGACTGTTTTTCTAAGAAAAAAAAATCAACTAAAAAAGGGTATAATTTTAACAGTTAATAGTTTTAATTCAAACCAATTTTAACTATATTTGTTATGTAATGAATGAGATATTTTTATATATTTCACTTGATTTAATATCCATTAATTATTAAAATATGCCTGTAAAACAAAATAACATCTCAGAAATAGCCTTGGAATTAGGGTTGGCAATGGGAGAAATGAAAAGCCGATTGCGGCAGAAGATTCAGGCAAAAATTAATGAATATGATCCTGATCTTTCTTTTGAACTTATAGAAATACTCGGACTTCTCAGCAGGAATAACGGAATAAACCAGCAGGAAATAAGCAGTAAAGTAAGCAAAGATAAATCAAGCATTACCTATCTTATCAATAGTCTTGTAAAGCGGGAATTGGTTGAACGGGTAGAAAATACAACGGACAGAAGAAATAAACAAATCTTCCTTACTGTAAAAGGAAATGAAATTGTAGAAACCGTTTATCCCTGGGCATTGGAGCTGTATAAAAAAGCTGCTGATGATCTTGATGAAGATGATATAAACAGGGCTCTTCTCTTAGTAAAAAAAATGACCGCAAATCTGGAATAACTGAATTTTACACTAATTAATATGAGAACAATACTTATACCTGTTGATTTTACATCAACTACAGAAAACGCAGTAAGGCTTGCTGCTGAATGGGCAAAGCAGTTTGAATACACGCATATTATTCTTTTAAAAACATCTAAAGAGTCTGAATTTGATTATCTGCATATGGCAGAAGGTCATTCATTTGTTAATGAAGAAAATGTCAACAGCCTGTTGGAAAAAACAGAAGTACTGCTGAAGACGTTAAGCACGATAATCAACGAAAAATCACCTCAACTAAAAGTCTCAACGGCAGTAAGTGACTGGACGCTTACCAAAAGCATCAATGAACTGTTAAAAGATCATCCGTCGGTGGAATTGATTATTTTAGGAAGTGACGATCAGGCGGCTTCCAATGACAGTTTTGTTTCAGAAAATATTATAAGTATTGCAAGAACAAGCCCTGTTAAGACCCTAATTGTTCCGAATGGATACACGTATACTTCCATCAAAAATATTCTTATCCCATGCGATGTAAACGGTATAACAAAGCTAAACCGACTGTTTCATCATAAATCTATTATTCAGGAGCAGGATGTTAATCTTATGTTTTTGAATATTCATACAGAAGAAAAAACGGAGGCAAATAATGATAAAAAGCAAGAGCTGCAAGAATATATTCATCAATATTTAACCGAGATCCCAAGCAGCATTCACTATTCTTATGATGAAAATATTATCAACGGAATTCTGAATTTTGCATCATTGAATAAAACCGACCTTATTATTGCGTTACCGGGAAGACATAGTTTTCTATATTATATGGCGAGCAGAAGTATTTCTGAAGGCATTTATCAGAATGTTAATCAGCCTGTTCTGATATTAAAATAATGATCCATCATAGAAATGGATCATTATTCTACTTTTTAGAGATAGGGAAACAATAAACTTTGAATTTTCACATCATTTGATTCTTTTTTATAGATTCAAAGAGGTATGCAATACTTATTTGTCTTTATTACTGACTTGGGTTTCTACTTTCAGCTGATCTCTTATTAAGGTAACAGAGCTTAATTTACCATTGTTAAAATCGAATTTTAATAAGTTAGGATAGTCTACAATTTTAAATAATCCATTTTCCAGATACAGCAATTCATTATCATTTTTTCCTTTAAAATATCCCAAAAGTTGAGATTCTACGTAGAGATGGTTATTTTTTTCTACTATTTTGGTTTCCACTTTTTGTCCATAAAGGAAATCATCATACGTTCCTATTAGTTTTTGTTTTAGGCTTAATGGCATCTCCTGAACGTGTTCATTAGCTGGCTTTTTATTCCAATCCATCAATGTCAGAATTTTTCTTTGCGCCTGCCCAATCACAGGAATACGATTCTTTTTTTCGCCATTGGCAAGGAATACAAACCCGTTTCCATCTGTCATCGTCGCAAAAACACTCCCACCAACTCCAGTATTAGATCCGTTGCATGAAAACCAACCATAGTTGTTATATCCAAAAGACTTTTGCCATCCGTATCCCCAACCCCCAACGGCATTTTTTAAAGCGGTGACTTCCGTTACTTTTTGGGCTACACAATGAGAGATCACCTTGTTATTTTTATTGCGCAAGGCATTTTGTATCTCTATAGAAAGTAGGGCCAGATCAGAAGGTGTAGACCATAACCCAGATGCTCCCACTTGTGGAGTAATCGGTATTCCTGTTTTAATTACGTTTCCGTTTTCGTCATGAACAAGGGCAATATTGGTTAGGAACCCCTTTTCATTAGGTTGAATCATCGTTGTATTTTTCAAACCTAGAGGTGAAAAAATATGCTCTTTTGCAAGCTCCGCAATAGACTTATTGAAAGTATCTTCTAACGCCATCTGAACAATTACATACCCGCCTCCACTATATTCGAAATCTGTTCCTGGTGAAAAAAGAAACTCAATTTCCTTATCATATCTTGGTATCTGCCCTAGAAGACTTTGCTTTATGGTGGGGATTGTATCTCCTTCATAATAATCTGCAAATCCACCTTGATTCGTACCAGAAGTATGATTAAAAAACTGTTTCCAGGTTGGACTGTTATTTTCTGTAAACTTACTTTTTGGCAAATGCCAGCGTTTTAGGTACTTTTCTATGGGATCATCCAGATTAATTAATCCTTTCTCTTCAAGAATATGACAAAGAAGTGCTGTGATTGGTTTTGTAATAGACGCCGCAGAAAAAGCAGTATTTTCATCTATTTTTTCGGGAGAATTGGCAGACTTCACCCCCACTTGATTTGAATACACAATCTTATAATCTTCAAATACAACAAGACTAAATCCTCTAAGCTTGTATTTTTCTAATTGTTGATTAAGCTGTAAACTGTCTGTAAGAAAACTATAGTCAGCTTTTTTTGACAATACTTTATTACTTGTCTGGCAACTCGAAATGATTAGGATAAAGATGAGTAAATAAATAGCACTTTTCATGGTATCGTTTTTTAAATTAAAAATTATTTCGATACAAATATGTGAAAGATGCTCAGGCTATGCGACCGAGTAAAAGTAATCGGCCTTATTGGGTAAGAAAAATAAGTACGAGTATGGAAAGAAACGCGTACGAGTAATTACAAAACACTTTTTTACAAATACTTACGATAAAAAGTTGGTGTATTCCCCGTATGTTTTTTAAAAGCTGTATTAAAAGAAGATTTTGAATTAAAACCCACTTCATACAAGATTTCAAGAACGGTTACCTTACTTTTTGTGACATCTTTTAAAATTTCCATTGCATTTTCTATACGATAGGTATTTACAAAATCATAAAAGTGTTGTCCTAATTGATGGTTAATTAAAACAGATAATTCCCGAGTCGGAATATCCATATCATTAGAAATATCCTGAATGGTTAACGAAGGATTAAGAAATGGTTTTTCTTCAGCCATATACTTTTTGAGCCTTACCAACTCTTCATTGTACTCTTTGTCATTTACAGCTAGCTGATCGTTATTTTTCTGTTCTAAAACAATATCGGAAGCAAGCTTCAGTTTTGAATCTATATTTCTAAATAAACCGGGATTATTTAAGGCTTTAAATAAATACCAACAAACAATAAATAACTGAAATACGAGAAGTCCAATTTTTATCCACTCAGAAATATATGGATAATCTGAAAACTTAAAAATATTTTTTAACAGCGTAATTAAATATAAAATAGTCAGTAAAACCGTAAACTGAAACAACCACTGATAGGAATTAACACTAGCACCTGCGTAATTTTCAAGATAAAGTTTTTTTGCTTTTCTTAAAATCATAAAAACCGCAACAATATAAACCACCAATTGAATATGTATCAATATATGATTCAATTGCAGCTCTACCATATGTTGGCGATTTTCAATAAAACTAATTTTAGAAGCCACATCTACTCCATAAAAACGTGGGATTAAAATTATATTTGCCACCAAAAATGGAAGCAGGTGCAGCAAATGCTTAGGCTGAAGCTTAAAATCTGAATAACAAACAGACAATACATAGAGGTAAAAAACAGGAATTTGCAGAAAAGCAAACATACCTCTCAGCATTCCCAGATTTGAAGGACCGCCAACTGTCAGATTAAACAAATATTCGCTCACATCTATTGCCATTATCATGAGAAAAGCAGCAAATAAAGTATTGCTTGTTTTGTGATTTGTTTTCACGGTAAGCAGAAAAATAGCAAGAAATAATGAAATGAATAAGGAGATTGCAGTCACAACAATTAATACGTTCATCTTATCCATTATTTATTCTTTTTATTGATCATTAATTTCAGAAAAGTTGTTTTTTTTTAGCTTGTAGACAACATTTCAAGGGTTATATTCGTTTCTTGAGATTCAAACCTGAATCGTGCAAATATAAAAATTAGATTGGAAGTTATCTTTATTTTTTTTCGAAGGGAAAACATCATTTTCATAGTCACTTAGAATCCTTACAACACACTTTTTACAAGTCAATGATAAAAAATCACCCTCATTGATCTCATTAAATTAATTCCAATGCATTGAACTAATTAACTAACTTTATATTTCCGGTAAAAAGCACTTGAAAACCTTAAAACTTGTGGAATTATAAAACTTTAACCTGCTTTTTTTTCACTTTCCTTTTTCTTACCATTAAGGCGCAGGTAAATTTTGATTATTTTTCGGTAAGCAGAGTTACGCAAGATGATGGGCTTTCACAAGGCTCAAACTATTTCCGATATGAAGACCAAAAAGGATTTATGTGGATTACAGGAAATGATGCCCTCAACCGCTATGACGGATCTTCTGTAAAGGTGTATAACCTCAATTATTATTTTAAAAACTGCCCTGCTCTGCAACAGGCTTATGGCTTTGCAGAAGATCAAAACAACCTTTATATAGGTTCTACCAGAGGATTGTACATCTATAATTATCAAAAAGATTCATTTACATTAATTGATATTTATAAGGATCTGTCTAAAAATAACACGGCTATTCCTATTGGTTTTAGCGATCATAAGATCTGGTGTTTTAATTTAGATTATCAAATTGTAAGTTACGATCCGGCAACAAAAAAAATACAATTAGAAATACAATTACCCGTAGATCCTTTAAAATCAATTCATATTTATGATAATAACAGTTTATCGATTTATCAAAAATTGCCTTTCATTGATGAAGAACAAAATATCTGTTTCGTTACTAAAAATCAAATCATCACTTATCAGATTAAAAGGAAAAAAATCACATCTCTTTTTAAAACTCCTGATGATATTCTATTTTATTGTGCAACGTATAACAGAAAAACCAAGCTGTTGTATCTAGGGTCTAATCTGGGGATTTATGTTTTAAATAATAAGTATCAATTATCAAAAAGGATAACAGAAATTAAGGGGGAGAAATTATTTTCGGTGAATGCTATTTCTATATTTAATAATCTCATTGCCGTTCGTTCTGCAAATCTTGGGATGTTTTTTTGCGACACCAATTTTTCTACCATTAAAATATTTTCTAAAGGATATGAAAGAAGCTTTTGTTATTCTTTCGATAAAATTGGCCGACTTTGGATGTGTGATGATGGTCAGGGTCAAATGATTTTAAATTTCAAAGGTACTTTACTGAAAAATTCCAATGACATTCAAAATGATCTTAAAAACAGCTTTAAAGAAACCGGCGTGGGAAATATTTCGGAGGCTAAAAACGGAGATTTTATTATTCAGGGAGTTTTTGGTTTACAGTCTAAAACCAATCAGCTACAATTATTACAGAATAAAAATTACACGAATGTGAGTGTGTTTTTTGATCAATTAAAAAAAGAAAGTTGGCATTCCTATAAAACTGCAGACAATACGGTGATCATAGAAATGGCTGATGATCATAGAAATCGCAAAATCATCCTGAAAAATTCAAACTGCATTATCAAAAACATTGCTTTTCTACCCAACTACAACCCTATATTATCCAGTAACGAAGGTATCTTTTGGATCAATATACAAGAGGGGAAATTAGAAAAAATCAATGCACTTTCCCATCAGTCCAATTTTGTAGTCAATGCGCTTAGCAATAACCGAATTGCTATAAGTTATCTCAATCATGACATGATATTGGCGAAAATAAATGCTGAAAATAACATCCAGATTCTAGGTAAAATCCTACCCAATATTCAGTCTTTTTATATACAGGAAGACGAAAAAAAACATCAGTATTGGGTTGGTACCAATGAAGGCGTTTACCTTTTGGATAAAAATTTTAAAATCCTCACCCATTTTGACAGCAACAACGGCTTAGCAGGAACTTATATCTATGGAATTCTGCTCGATGAGGTTGGAACGGTGTGGTGCAGCCATCAACATGGGTTAAGCAGTATTAATACCAAAAATTTTCATATCATCAACTATGATAAAGACGACGGAATACAACATTGGGATTATAACAACAGAAGTTTTTATAAAGGAAGAGACGGAACGTTGCTTTTCGGTGGTGTGAACGGATTTAATTATTTCAAACCTCCATTAAAACTTAAAAGCTACTATCAACCTGAAATTTATTTAGATGAAATTAAAATTAATAATAACAGATTTACCCCCGAAAAAGGAAGCAATAAAATCTCCGAAATTGATGTAAAGAACGATGAGAACAACATTTCATTAAAAGTTCTGATTAAAGATCTGGAAAATGGAAACCGACAACGATTAATGTATCGATTTAAAAATCTGGATGCGAAGTGGAAACCCATTGCCCATAAATCTCCATTAGTCTTGAGCAGCCTATCTCCCGGAGAATACGATTTAGAATTTGGAATTTACAATAAATTCAGTCCCCGTATCATTCCTCAAAAAAAACTTTATATCAACATCAAAAAAGCATTCTATCAAACCTTTTGGTTTTGGGCATTTTTAGGAGGTCTTGTCATCGGTGGTTTTATTTTAGCTTACACCCGATGGAAACTGATGAAACAAAAAAACTATTATCAGCAGCAATTGGCTTTAGAAATGCAGCGAAGTAAAATTACTGCCGATTTGCATGATGATATTGGTTCAACGTTGAGCAGCCTGCAGATCAACTCAGCAGTTGCTACCGCATTTTTAGAGAAAAATAATATTTCTGAAACCAAGTCTATTTTAAATAAAATACAGCAGCAATCTAAAGATCTTTCCGAAAACATAGGCGAAATTGTATGGAGTCTGAAACCTGGAAAAGATGAACTGATGACCTTAAGCACAAGGATTCGAAATTTTGCCAATGAAATTTTAGGAAGTACTGATATTTATTATATTCCATTAGCATTGATGACGAAATTGATGATGAGATTAAAGATATTACAGCAAGGAAAAATCTGATGCTCATCACTAAAGAAGCGCTGAACAATATCGCAAAATACAGTAAATGTACCGAGGTTTCAATCATCTTTACCATTTGTGAAACCGAGTACAGGTTAGAAATTAAAGACAACGGAATAGGTTTCGATCCGGAAGAAAAAAAAGGAAACGGCATTCACAACATGAAAAAGCGGACCGAAGAAATGCATGGAACATTTGACCTTTTTATTAAAAACGGAACAAGCATAAAAATTAGTATCCCTAAATTTAGGGATTGATGCAGAGCCCCTTTCCCTCTACTTTTGTAATGGGGAAAAAGTAAATGATAACATACATTATAACCTGAAACAATAAACAATGATCCGCATTTTTGCATACGACGACAGCCTGGAACGTTTGGCCAGCCTTAAAGCACTGATTAGTCTGAGTGACAATTTAGAATACATTGGCAATGCTGAAAACTGTGAAAATGTATTAGCTGAAATGGAAAAATATAATCCTGATGTTGTTTTGATGGATATTAATATGCCCGTTGTAGATGGAATTGAAGGGTTGAAATTAATAAAAACCCACTTTCCTCAAATAAAAGTTTTGATCCAAACAGCGTACGATGACAGTGAGAAAATTTTCACAAGCATTTCGAACGGCGCAAGCGGCTACATCCTAAAAAGCGACAATCCCAACCGTATTTTACAGGCTATAGAAGAAGTACATGAAGGCGGCGCATCTATGAATCCTGCCATTGCGAAAAGAGTTCTAGAGTATTTTATGCCGACTAAAGAAGCTGAAATTCTTACTCCAAAAGAAAAGGAAGTTTTAAAGTTTTTGGCCGAGGGTTTCAGTTATAAAATGATTGCTGATAAACTGGGAGTAAGCTACTCAACGATCAATTCTCATATCAAACATATTTACGAAAAACTTCATATTTCCTCTCTTGGCGAGGCTATTTCATGGTTTTATAAAAACAACCCGCCTTATAGAAATAGCAATGATTAAAATAATCCACTACAGTCACTTTCCTGTCCATTTACTTTCATATACAACATTTTTACGTCCCTATAATTAGGGATTTTTTTGTGTTCTGATTCTTCACAATTTTGAGGTAATTAATTTTTTTAAAAACTAATGACTAAAAATATTCACCATGAAAAAATTTCGAATCATCACAGCATTATTTTCCCTTATCGCAATTGGGCAAAATACTCAGGCACAAACCCAAGACAACAATGGCAATGGCACTACCGTTATTGTGTGGCCTCATCGTCCGTTGTTATTCATTGGAGCAGGTGTTTACAATCCGGAAACTGCTTTAAAAAATGAAACGCATTTTAAGAATTTTACGGCTATTAAGTTGGATACTTATATTCCAATCATCAGCAAAAATAAATCAAGCATTGGAGTAAACACAGGTTTCGAATATAGCTTTGACAATAGTACTACTTTTGGAACATTACCCAATCCTTATCAGGTAACCGGACAAAGCAGTCCACCAGTTATAACCGTAAAAGGAACAGGAAGCCCAAAAGCACAAGGATTCAAGTTTGAAGCAGGACCTTCTGCTATGATAAAAACAGGAGATAGCGGTTTTGGAATAAATCCAAGTATTAATTTAGCTTATCTTACTCTAAATCATAAAAGTTTTACAGCGACACAAACGTCAGAAGTGAATGGAACTACCTACCATTGGGATTTACTGAAACAAGAGGAAACCAAAACCAACGGCCTCGGAATGATCCCCAAATTAAGATTGATCTATATGTTTGGCAGAATTGGAGTCTGGATGGAAGGAAGCTACACCCTGGGACCAAAAGTTAAAACTCTTTCTACCCTTTATCATCCTGAAGGAAATATGCACCAAGATGGAACTTATAGTTTGGGACAGATGAATTTCCCAACGTATACCACGTCAGAAAACAGTACAAGATATAGAGCTTTCGGCATAAGCGGCGGTATTGTCATAGAATTAGGGGGTGGAGAAAACCCACCAAGCACAGACAGAAGATTAAAAGGCAAGGTCATTCGTATGGGTGATAAAGGAATTGTGAGAAGAGACCATCCTCTCTATGTTAAAAATCCTGAAAATGATGGCACTCCGCTAAGTCCAAATACAGGAACCATACCTCAAAGAGCGCATTTACGTGTATTTTGCAAGGATGGGAAAAAGGTCCTTAAATATTATGATTACAAAGGTAATTTGTATAATGCCTTGTACACCGATCTTCCGTGTAATAATAAAACCTGGCCAATCAATGGTGTAGAGGGAGATCTAAGTACAGATGGTATTGATAAAACCATGACCCCTATCAAATGGAACGGTACCATATCCGGAATGTTTGATATTAAAAACCCTGATATTTTCGTTAATGCCGATTCTGGTATTGAACGGTTAATGAAAACAATTAATGATATGAAAACCTATCAGGCTGAAATAAAAACCGATGCCATTCAACAAAAATATCTCTCTATCATTCATAAAGATACTAATGAATTTATCCGAGAAACACTTCCGATTGATGAAAGCGGACCTATGAATCATGTTATTAATGTAGACATTCGATGTGTGGGCAGCTGTAATGGTGGTAATTATCAACCTTGTGCACTTGTAGAAATTCCTCAAGGAGGTTTTAAATGTCAGGATTGTGGAACTTTTTCTACCAACACAACCTGTCGTTCCGTTACGGGATGGTCTACCCCATCAGGATGGCATCATAATCTGTTTACAACACTAATGCCTTTGGTAGATGAAAATAGCAGTACAAGCTCTCCCTCTGTTTCAGATTTGATAAAAAGAATATTACCTAAAGATTACACGGCAAAAACAGTGGAAGTAAATACCATTGATCATCATCAATACATCTCAATTTTAGCTTCTAACGGTAATAAAAGTATCATACTCGTTAATCAATTAGAAAATGGGCTAAGCAATACGAATTGGATGGGCTATTTCTCAAAAACTTTAACAAATGAGGGCAAAAATATTCCCAATATGATTAAAAATGCCCGTCAAAAAACAATTGAGAATCATCAACAAGATTCAGTTGGACAGATTATTTTGTTTATAAAATAAGGGCTGGTTTGGTATTTCTATTAAAATAGAGATTATTAATAGAAGTTATTTAAACTTTATCTTTTAACATTGTGAAGATTTTCTACATCATGTTAAAAGATATTTTTTTTGATCATTCATCACATAATACTTGTTTTAAACAACAAATCACCAACATATAACTTATATTGAATTAAATATTGTAAAACATTTGAGTAAAATCTAACAAGATTTGGAACCCATACAATTTTTTTAACAAATTAAGTTGAACATTTTATTTTGAATTACTTTAGCTTCTTCATAAATTTGTAAAAAATTGCATTCATGAACTATACACTTGAGCTCAACGGGCAGGAGCCAAACTCTAAAATTGTTTTTAACACAATTGTATTTGATTCGTTCAAGGTTAATATAGTTGAAAGATATACTGGAAAGATGAATTTCAATCCAATACTATGTGAAGTCTTGTTTAAGGTTAGAACGATAGATAATGAAATTATTAACAGAAGAGATGGTAATGTAAGGATAAAGATTTTAGGTGATGATTTCGAAACCTATCAGAAATTAATAAAAGTCTTACAGTCTTATGACTATAAGAATAAGCTAATTAGTAGAAAAGATGCTGATCAGGATTATGTTCATTTTATTTTGGGCTTAGTCATTACTAATTATGAACTTAAATAGTCTTTTTTAAGAAAAAAGTTTCTAGTCTGTCCTATCATTCAAGTTATTAGAAGAGTAACTTCCCCATTCTACCAAATTCTTCCATGTGGATATTCCACCATTTGGTTTTAAAAAAAATACTGAGCAATCCGCTATCCTTAATTGATTAGGGTAGCAGATTGCTCAAATCGTATGTGCTATTTTTTGAGATAAATATATATTGGCCTATTTTTCAGCGATACAATTATAAACACATTCTATATCTAAACGCTCTTCCCCATTTAAATGATACATTTGTCGATTAAAATTACAATCCAATATGAGTCTGTTATTCATTAAAAATATGGTTTGCAACCGTTGTATAATGGTGGTTCAAAATGAACTCGAAAAACTCGGTTTGAGCCTCACTCATATTAAATTAGGCGAAGTCACTCTTGCAAATGCATTGAGCTCTGATGAAAAAAAATCTATTGAGGCTGTATTGGTTCCTTTAGGATTTGAAGTGATTGATGATAAAAAGAGTAGAATTATCGAAAAGATAAAAAACATTATCATTGACCTGGTCCATCATCAGGATAATGATATTAAAAAGAATCTGTCTAACGTATTGACTGAACAGATCAACCATGATTATAATTACCTGTCTAATCTCTTTTCTGAAGTGGAAGGCACAACGATAGAAAAATATTTTATCGCTCAAAAGATTGAAAAGATCAAGGAACTTCTCGTGTATGATGAGCTTTCGTTAAGCGAAATTGCTTTCCGTATGAACTATTCAAGTGTTGCCTACTTAAGCAATCAGTTTAAAAAAGTAACAGGATTAACACCAAGCCACTTCAAAAAAATACGGGAAGAAAAGAGAAAACCGTTGGATGAGTGCAAGTAAATCGTACAAATCAAATTCATAATAAGATTCACCAATGTCCTTATTACCTTTTTAACCTTTGGTTGCATTACTCAAGATTAATTTAATTAAGATCCCGATAATGGCTTGGAGAATAGCCTGTTTTCTGTTTAAATAGTCTTGTAAAATGTGATGGATTTTCAAAACCAAGTATATAAGCGATCTCACTAACAGACCTATCAGTACTCAATAATAAAGCCTTCGCCTTATCTAATAATTGCAAATGGATATGTTCCTGCGTTGTTTTTCCTGTAAATTTCTGCAACAAATCCGAAAGGTAATTCGGTGATAGATGCAACTGTTCTGCAAAAATTTTAACTTTTGGAAGCCCGCTATTTATAAAGGTATCCTGCGCAAAACGATCTTTCAGTAATTTTTCGAAAGCCTGTACTACATCTGTACTCACCTTTTCACGAGTGTAAAATTGACGGTCATAAAAGCGGCTGCAATAGTTGAGCAACATTTCGATGTTATTCTGAATTAAAACCTGTGTATGCTTATCCACATTTTGACTATATTCCTTTTCAATTTTTCTTATACAGTCAAGCAAAGCCAGTTTTTCTTCTTCAGAGACATGCAAAGCCTCGTTTGATTCGTAATTAAAGAAAGTATATTGCCCCATCTTTTGACTGAGCAAAGAATGATGAATAAGATCCGGATGAAAAAATAATGCCCAACCTTCTTCAAATGGCGGAGCTGAAATTGGTGTAGTGGCCTGCCCTGGCGCCGTAAACATAAGTGAACCTTCACTAAAATCGTAATACGACCGGCCATAGCGCAACACACCACTAAATTTTTTGCAGAAAACAGTATAAAAGTTCAGGCGGTAAGAAAATCCATCCCGATTGCCTAGAAAATGGTATTTAGTAAGATCAATAACGGTAACCAAAGGATGGCGAGGCTTACCACAGCCCCACAATTCATGTACTTCACTAATCGTCTGAACATCAATAAACTTCTGCTGAATCATAACTTAATTAAATTAAAAGCCCAATTGGCGAATTACTAATTTACAAAACGATCACGCATTATTTTTATAAAATCTGAATCGCTGTTTTCAAATTTTGTATCGATATAAAACTGGGCATCCTCTCCAATCACATAGCGTAACTGTGTTTTCTCATCTGTTGCAGCCTCATATATTGCTTGCCCAACATCTTCTGGAGTTGCTTTAGGCAAATGCGCTGTTGCTTGTGCATAACGCCCAAAGAAATTACCCATTAGTGAATTGTATTCAGAAACCTCATTTTTAATCATTTCCAAGCCGCCTCTAAAATTGGTATCTACTCCACCTGGTTCGATAATTTTAACAACAATACCTAAGGGAGAAAGCTCATGTGAAAGTGATTCTGAAAAGCCTTCTACTGCAAATTTGCTGCTATTATACAAACTCCCGAAAGGCAAACCAACCTGACCTCCAAAGGAAGATAAATTAATGATAATTCCACTCCCTTGCTGGCGCATCTGAGGTAAAACAGCACGGGTAACATCCATCATTCCAAAAACATTCACGGCATATTGCTTTTGAATTTGTTCTGATGTAGCAGATTCAAAAACTCCCATCAGCCCATAGCCTGCATTATTTAACAATACATCAATGCTCCCAAAATGTTGAACTGCCTCTTGTACCGCCTTTTGAATAGACTCAGAATCCTGTACATCCAGACGTGTAACCCATACATTTTTTAAAGTCCCTAATTCCTTCTCATTCTCAGGAGAACGCATGGTTGCAACTACATTCCAACCTTGTTCCTGAAATATTTTTGCTGCTTCTCTACCAAAGCCTGATGAGGCTCCTGTAATAATTATTGTTTTGTTCATTTTTATATTCTTTTATCTGATACAAAGATGCAAGGTTATAACTATAGCTTACTTACCCGATTCTTGGTATCACTTACCCTTTTTACGGTTGGAATTATTTATATAAGCAAAATAGAGTCATATAAAAAGAACCTCATCGTATGAACAGTTATAAAGGTATATAATAATTAGGTCTGCCTAATTGAAATGGTTTAATAAGCTATTATTCAATAGAGAATCAGTAAATCTTACAAATAAAATCGAAAATAGCGCAAAAAGAAGCGGTCTTATTTTACTCACCTTTGCTCTATCAGAAACAATTAAAATTAAAACAAAATGGAAAACAATAATCAAAATTTTCAGTTCAAGACCAATATCAACTGCGGAGGTTGCCTAATAAAAGTAACTCCTTTTTTAAATGATGCGGAAGGTATTTGCCATTGGGAAGTAGATATAGATAACAGGGATAAAGTACTTACCGTATCAGCAGATGGTATCAGTGAACAGGATGTTATAGCAATCGTTAAAAAGGCAGGCTTTACAATAGAACCTATTAATCTGTCATAAAAACAGGTATATATATCATGACTAATTTTGTAAGGTCGCCCTCAATTCCACTTAAAATCATTGCGTGGTAACCTTTTATATAAAGAGAAAGAGCATGGAGAAAATTCTCCATGCTCTTTTAAGGTTAAATATTATCGTATTTGAAAAATAATTACCGCAAAAAAAATTATTTTACTGTATATCAAAGTGATTTTTAAAATACACTCAGATTATATTGCTTCACCAAATCTAAAATCATGTGGTAGCCGGCTAAAGAATTCCCATGTTGATCCAAAGATGGACTGAAAACACCGATTCCCATTTTTCCGGGAACACTTACTGTAATTCCTCCGCCAACACCAGACTTGCTTGGTAATCCTACCATTCTGGAATATTCTCCACTGAATTCGTACATCCCGGCAGTCAACATTTGTGACTCTACCAATCTTGCAATTTCTACATTCTTGTAGGTAGAATCTCCGTCGTAACGAACACATTGATTCGCAAAGAAATAGCCTATTTTAGCTAAATCCTCAGCAGTAAGTTCAATAGAACATTGTTTAAAATAATTATCCAACTGATCTTCGTTTCCAGAGATCAATCCGTTATTTTTCATCAGGTAGAACATTCCACGGTTACGATGTCCTGTCGATTTTTCAGATTCATAAACAGATTTATTATAATCAATAGTCTGGTTTTTTGTAATAAATCTCACCATATCCAAAATTTTAATAAATGGTTTTTCACCATCTCCGGAAATTAAAGAAGTCGTAAGAATTGCGCCTGCATTCATCATCGGATTAAGCGGCTTTCCCGTTGTTTCAAGGTTTGAAAAATGATTAAACGGTTTATCAGATCCGAAATATCCCATTTTATCAAAAATATTGGCCTCTCCTTTTTCATTTACAGCAATCATCAATGAGATAATTTTAGAGATACTTTGCATGGTAAATTTCTTGTGTACATCACCTGTATTAAATACTTTACCATTTTTATCAACCACTGAAAAAGCAATGGCTTTAGCATCCATTTTGCCGAGTTCAGGAATATAATCTGCCACTTTGCCCTGAGTATAATAGTTTCTGTTTTTTTCAAGAATACCGCTTAAGGTTTTTTCAGAAATTGGGGTTACATCTACTGTTTTCTGAGCATACATCAACGTATTTAAGGATAGAAAAGCTGCAATACAAATTCCTTTTGCAGAAAATAAAAAGCTGTTTTTTTTCATAAAGAGTGTTTTTTGAATAAAATGTTATGATAAAGCTTAAAAAACAAAGATAACATATTTCATCTTTTATGAACAAATCCTCTTAAAACCATAGGTATCAGAGATTTATTTATTTTTCACATATAAAATCCGTCCCAATACTTAAAGATTGAAACGGATTCATTGGTTTTTATAGTCAATTTTTATTGTTTACCTATACACATACCTACCATCCTAAATAATAATCAGTACGCAACCAGATAGGACGATTCATTCCGAAATGTTCCTGAAGCATTTTCTCTGCTTCGCAGAAAGCGCCTTCCACCCAGCCTTGTTGATCTGAATAGGCTTCTCCGATAATATGGATTGATTCATCAGCTACAGGTTTTCTCATATAAGGCATCACATTTTTCACTGAGTATCCGGCTTTCCAAGCGTGATATCCTGCGCCGAATGGTTCATCGGTCCAATCTCTAAAATAGGTTACATAAGGATCTGGTATTGTTATATCTTGGCCATGTAATTCTCTCAATTGATTCATTAATTCGTCCACCATCAATTGAGTCGCCTGAACATCATCCAGTTGATGCAGCTCTTTCAATGATGCAGATTTAGCCGCTTTTACTTCAAAAAGTAATTGATCATCAGACAATGCTTTCCAGAAAGTTTCGGTTTCCATATCTCCGTAGCTTCCCAATAGCATTGAGTTGTTGGTTTCAGGATCTGTTCCAAAATAATAACACTGTCTCATGGGTAAATCGGTGATAGAATGCCCGGAATCAATTTTTAAATCTTTCCACCATGGATATTGAAAGCCCATTAAGATTTTAAAGGCAGGTTCCATAATCACCGAACGGATATTGGTATTGAGAACCGAATTTTCGTTGATATTGAAAAAGAAATTATTCTGATCCAGCAGCTCCAATGATTTTCTAGGCATCGCGAGAACCAGCGTATTCGCATAGACATTCCATGTGGTATTGGTTTTCAGATTAAGGAAGGTCAATTGGTATTTATGACTATGGGCTAAATGATGTTCTTTGGTGAAAGTAAGCAGTTTATTTTCAGACCAAATGCAAGCTCCGTCATGATCCATATAAGAATTGGCGACTGCATATGCAATACTGTCATAGCCTTCCTCAATCGTTTTGTAAATGGTTTCCGCAGAGAAATCTCCCACCATATAAGGGAAAGCCTCAGCTGAGTTCCAATTGATTGTATTCGAATAATATCCGCCGGCATTCGCTACAAACTCATAGCCTTCCTGCGAGATCTGATCTTTAATTAAATTCCAAAATCCTAAGTCATTAACTTTACGTTGATCATAAGGAGAGTTCGGGAAATTATAAACCAATCTAGGCTTGATGTGGTCCCAATCTTCGCTGGTTAATTTAAAAGAATAATCGTAGACCTTTTTTCCTTTAATGATTTTATCTTTATATTGTTCGGCTACCCAAGGATCTGCCATTAAAACTTCATAAATAACTTTATTGAAGAGCTGATCTGAACTGAAACCGTCGTCATCATCATTCAGATAATAGCGAGTCGCCAGTTTTTTACCTTCATCCTGAGCTACATTCCAAGCATCTTGTTTGAAACGTTCTTTTCGAAGGTACATTAACAGTTCGGCAGGATCGCCCATCGGAAATGGAATTGGCGTCATTTTATCTTTCAGAACAGGCGTACGTTTATTCAGATCTGGCTCGGTTAGAGGATAACCTTCAATTAATGTAGTTACAATTTCCTGAGAGGTGAGGTAACGCATTCCGCCTAATTCACCCCAGAAATTCATTCCCGGCATAACAACTGATTCCAGTCTTCCGCCTAGCTTATTGTTCATGTCGAAGATCTGTACTTGGTCGGCTCTAAATTTTTGATCAGCTATCAAACGATAAGCGGTGTATAATCCTGAAGTTCCTGCGCCAATAATAGCAACTTCTATTTTTAAATCGGAATGCATTCCGGAATTTAAAGGTGTCTTTTTATTCATAATGAGAGTTTTTTTTACATTGATTTAAAGAATTTACGTCCTAATTGGAAGTGTGAAATATCAAAATCTGTATGACCGTCTAATGCAAGATCAGACATGATTTTTCCTAAGAAAGGGGTGAATTTTGCAGCCCATCCTGTAGCATAGAGCACGATATTTTTATGATTCGGGACATATTTTGGAGCAAAATCAATCAACAGTTCTTTATTTTCTATGGTACTCAAGGCAATAAGACATGTTGAGGTATATTCCGGTTCTGTATTGAGTCCGGTCATGTGATTTTTCACCCATTCAGAAGTATAAGCCAGCTCTTGTGGATTAGGAATTAATGTTCTGTCACTTGGTTCTTCCAGAGGATTAATAACGAAGTCGGGGGCCACACGAATGTATTCAGGATGATCCCAATCTACGGACGGAAACCCGTAAAACTGATTCCCATTTTCAAGTATTGGATCCTGGAACACAAACCATGTAGGATATTGTATCGTAGGATCTGTTTTCTTAAAATAAGCGGAAGACATATTCCAATACGTAGCATCAATTTTAAAATCCAGTAAGTTGATTACACTGTTAATGTAGGGCCCGGGAATGATTGCCAGTTTTTTAGCAATATAAATTCCGTTAGGCGTGGTGATTTCAAAGAGTTTGCCATTTTGTTTGATCTCCAACACAGGTGAATCCTCTTTTAACTCAACCGTTTCTTCTTTCTTACACAAGCCTAAAAGAGTTTCAATGGTCGCTTTAAAATTAATGCTTGCACCATCGGGCTGAAACAATCCGATATAATTTGCCGGTAAGTTTCTAAAATGATATTGATCTTCAATTTCTCTTGCAGTAAGGTTCGTATAGGGAACATTTAAAGCTTTTAGTGCAGCTTCGGCTTCAGCAATATTTCCTTCAGTGGAATGTACATTGGGATCTCCAAACCAAAGGGTCCCTACTTTATCAAGTAAAGGGGTATCGGTTTCTTTTTGCAGTTCATCCCAATACGGCTGCGCATCCAACGCCATCTGTACCATATAATCATCCGGATATGGAATCCGGAACTGTCGAGATACTCCTGCAGAACTCCCTAATTGATTCACAAAAGTAAATTGCTCCAGCACTAAAGTATTTGCTTTACGTTTCCCCAGATGGTACGCAGTAGCCAAGCCTATTGCACCGCCACCAATGACAATTACATCATAGTTTTCTGTTTTCATGTATTTTCAGTTTTTAGCTTTTATGGTTGTTTAGTAATAAGTAAAGAGCCTCATATTTGAAGGATTATATTGAGATCTTCTTATACGAGCTTACTCAAACACCTTATTGTCAATATATTTTGTTTTTACTATCTATCTCAAAGTAACAAAGAAGGAGTTAGAAGTTTTATAGTATAAATTACCAATTGCTGCTTTAAGTATAAACACTTATGAGGATAAAACGCTTTGCTGAAGACCATTCTTGCTTACGCATTAACCTTTAATCAATATTTAATTATAACCCATCTTATTTTTGGGTAATTTTACAATAAAACAAGTTGTCAGAAATTGTGCCCATCTATCAGGAGTATTATGTAAAGGGAAATACTGCCCATTTCATTAAGAAGCTTTGGATTTTAAACAATCCTGAGAACTGCCCTGCCCTATTTAATAAAGGGGTACCGCCAAACGGCTGCTTTACCATAGCTGTTATTCAGGGAAACGGACTTAGCATAAGACATCAAAATCAAGTAAAACATCTACCTGAAGGGGTATATTTCTGCGGCCAGATCACTGAACCGATTTATCTTGATATTTCCTCCGGAACAAAAGCCGTGATGATTCAGCTTTTTCCGTGGACGCTTGTACATTTTGGAATTTCAAATGCTCAAGATTTTACTGATACAATTTGTCCTATTCATGAAACCGGAATCGCTACTCCATTAGATTTAATTAAAATGATAGGATTAGGCAATGAAAAGATATGCAGCTATATGATAAACGCTTTTCGTCCTTTATTCAGGAGTAATATAAACACCAATCTAATTCTTGAAAGTACACAAATAGTCATGGCCAGTAAAGGAAATATAAAGGTTTCATCCATAGCATCCTCTTTACACTGTTCAGCACGTCATCTGCAAAAAATATTTAAAAATCACATCGGCATAAGTCCAAAAGTATTTATCCGTATTATAAAATTAAGGGAAGCAATAGATGACATTGTGTATCCAAATACAAATGCTATAACAATGACAGAACTGGCTATATCAAACGATTATTATGATCAGTCTCATTTTAACAATACTTTTTCATCAGTCCTTAAAACAACGCCTAGAAATTTCCGTAAAGAAGATTACCTGCTTACCCTAAAAAAATAATGAGCTGTTCGTATTTTTACAATGATCATTCAAAATATAAAAGTAGCTTCGGCATTGATAAAGAATATAAAAATGAAACTTTCAAGATTGTCAATACCTCATCAGCCCCAACAAAATCCAACATCAAAAATAGGATTGATATACAAATTGATGATGATTGTTTTTGTATCTATTACTCCATTCTCCATCAATGCACAGTCTAGCGCACCCAATAAAGGGAAAGCGACCTTTGGAAATTGGGGTATTGAAACTCAGTTTATCAGCCAATCAATATTACCCGGTAATGATTTTTACAGATATGTGAATGAAGGTTGGCTTAATTCAAAGACTATTCCGGCAGGTTCTTCGGGACTTAGTAATTACAGTGTAGCGGGAAATAAGATCAGTGAAAGAATCGCAAATATGATTCATGATGGGGCTAAGGCAACAAGCACCAATAATAAATCACTCCAACAGATAGGCGCCCTTTATTTGGGCTACCTTGATACAGATAACATTGAAAAACTAGGTCTTACTCCTATTGAAAAGGATTTAAAAAGCATCCTCGCCCTAACCAGCTACGAAGGCGTTGCAAAATGGATGGCAAACCCCAAATCTTTCACCATCATAGGCATTCGTACAGGGCCGGATCTTAATAACAGAAGTCGATTTCTTGTTGCCCTTAACGATAGCGGTATTGGATTACCTGGCCCAGATTGGTATCAAAAACAAGATGCTCCATATACTGGATATCGCAAAGCCTATAAAGAATATATTATCAATACATTTAAACTTGCGGGCATTAATAATGCAGAAAAGCGAGCTGATGACATCCTTGAAATTGAAACCAAATTAGCAGCCGTGCAATGGACACCGGCACAAATGCGAGACAGCAAGATCAATTCCCACCTGATGCCTGTTTCAGAACTGAACACTTATGCTCCGGGCTTCCCTTGGAAAACCTTTTTGGCAAGCAGACAGGTAGATCATGTAAATGAAGTGATATTGCAGGCAGACTCTGCCATAAAAGCAAAAGCCGCCCTCTTTGCGAATACCTCTGTAGAAATTTGGACCTCCTATTTAGCGTTTCATTGGATCGTTAATCATGCTACTCTTCTTCCTGAAAAGTTTCGTAAAAGTCAGTTTGATTTTTACTATACAACATTAAATGGAATCTCAAAGGATACTCAAAGGGAACAAAAATCAATTTTATATGTTAATAATCGGGTGGGTCAAATAGTTGGAAAGTTATATATAGAACAATATTTTCCTGCTGAAACCCTCAAGAGCACCGAAGATTTAGTGAAATACATTCGCAAGGCATTTGCCATCAGATTAGAAAAGCTTGATTGGCTTGATGAAAGCAGTAGAAAAGAAGCGAAAACTAAATTGGATGAGGTGACGGTAAGAATAGGGTATCCTAAAAATTGGCGTGATTATTCATCCATTCATTTCGATGCTAAAAATCCTATTGATAACGAACATATTATAGCAAAAGCCAACTGGGATTATGATCGTTCTCTGCTTCAAAAGGTTTTTACCAGTAATGATTGGTATCAGGTTCCCCAAACGGTTGACGCAACCAGCAGTAAGCTTTACAATTCTATCGAATTTCCTGCAGGCATTTTGCAACCTCCATTTTTTGATCCTTCTGCAGATCCAGCAGTAAATTTTGGAGCGATTGGGGCTATTATAGGCCATGAATTAGGGCATTGTTTTGACGACGAGGGATCAAAGTTTGACGGACAAGGTATCGTTCGCGATTGGTGGACTGATAAAACCCGAAAACAATTTGAAACACGAACCCAACAGCTTATTGAACAATATGATGCATTCTCACCGTTAGATGGAATTCATGTAAACGGAAAACAAACATTGGGTGAGAATATTGGTGATCTAACAGGCGCTATTATTGCCTATGAAGCCTATCAGCTTTACTGTGCTGATCATGCAGATAAGCCTTTGATTTTGAATGGCTATACAGGTGACCAACGCTACTTTCTATCTTTTGCACAGACCAATCGTACCCTTTATACTCCTGAAGCATATCGTATAACGGTATCACAAAACTATCATGCGCCAGCAAAATACCGTGTAAATGGTGTGGTTAGAAATATGGATACCTGGTATAAAGCGTTCCAAATAAAGCCGGAAGATAAGTTGTATTTATCCCCTGAAAAAAGAGTGCGCCTTTGGTAACTTTCATCATAGATTTCTATTTAAAATCTTAATTAAAAGAATAAAAAAAACTAATTTTTGTAATTAATCGTAACATTACGGCCGACATTTGAAATGTAAATTTCTGTGTCGGTTTTTTATTTTATTACCTTTACGTAAGAAATTCAGGAACACGTAAAAAACCTTTTTAGATTGTAGAGAATGGATATAAAAATGCTGGAAAACTGTCTCCCAGACTTTGGAAGAGATCTTATCGCCGAAATTGATAAATTTGGGATTATAAAAAACTATTCCATAGATGATTTTGTTATCAAGCAAGGTCAGTATGTTCGGTATCTGCCCATTGTTTTAGAAGGAAGCGTAAAAGTATACAGCACAGAAGACGGCCTACAGTTTTTATTGTATTATATTCTCCCCAAACAATCCTGCATCTTTAGTTTTGCGCATTTATTCAGTCAGGATCCGATAGATTTTTCTGCAGTTCCGGAGGAAGAAACTCAGATTTTATTAATTCCAATTGAGAAGGCAAAAGAATGGGTCCTAAAATTCCCTTCATTTAACCATCTTATTATGGCCGAATTTCAAAAACATTACAATGATCTTCTGCAAACAACCAAACAAATTATCTGCTACAAACTTGAAGACAGGCTTTGGTCTTATCTAAAAACAAAGAGTGAAAACAGCCACTCAAAAGAGCTATCTATTACCCATAAAAATATTGCTGATGATCTGGGTACTTCGAGAGAAGTGATTTCAAGGGTGATGAAAAAGCTGGAACATGAAAATAAAATCTTTCAAGACGGGAGAAAAATAAAAATAGTTTAAGGTAACATTTGTTACTTATTTAAAATTTTGTACAGATTATTTTTGCCTTACCTAAAAGGCATTACAATGAAAACAAGCACACAATTCTCATTATTATTCTCTACCCTTCTTTTCACCGCAACCGCAAAAGCGCAAACTACGACTTATACTCCCCAACAAATGGTGGATGCTCTGCATGGCGTTTTTGGAAAACATCCTAACGCAAGAGCTGTGCATGCTAAAGGAATCATTACGGAAGGAAGTTTCACTGCCAGCACTGATGCTAAGAAAATCACTAAAGCTCTACAATTTAAAGGAGGGAAAACGCCTATTACCGTTCGTTTTTCAGATTTTACAGGCATTCCGACTATTTCTGATACCGATGGCCATTCAAACCCCAGAGGATTAGCGATTAAATTTCATTTATCGGATGGTACAGAAACTGATATTGTAGCCCACAGTTACAATGGCTTTCCCGTAGCAACAACCGATGAATTCAGAGAGTTATTATCAGCACTTGCCACCAACGGATCCGCTATTACAACACCCACACCATTAGATTCTTTTTTAGACACTCACCCTATTGCTAAAACATTCCTGACGAGCCAAAAACCGGCATCTACCAGCTTTGCTACTCTTCCGTATTATGGAGTTAATTCATTTAAATTTACCAATGAGAAAGGAGAATCAACTTTTATAAGATATCAGTTTATTCCTGAAGAAGGCGAGCAATTTTTAACCAAAGAAGAACTTTCTCAAGCGAGTCCCAATTATTTAAATAATGAAATTAAATCACATTTAAAAACTAAAAGCATAACCTTTAAACTCTATGCCCAAGTTGCTGAAAAAGGTGATATTATAGACAATCCATCCATTGCATGGCCGGATACCCGAAAAAGAATTCTGCTGGGAACCCTTTCAATTAAAAAACTAACCGCAAACTCATGGGAAGAAGATCAAAAATTATCTTTCATTCCCAATCATCTCACAAATGGAATTGAAACCGCAGATCCTATGCTTGAAGATCGTTCGAAAGCGTATCCCATATCGGTAAAAGAACGTCGTTAAAAATAAAATAGAATTTTTAACTTTAATAAAAAATAATATGTCTGAACACATTGAACTCATCCCAAAAAACACACTCATCACCAACACACCGGAAGAAGGCCGACAACTAGCCGTAAAAATGGCAAGGCTTATCATTAAAGTAACCCAGCCTGATGCTGAGGTAAGAGAAAAACTAAGGCCTGTGTATGCAGAAGACGCATCTATGCTCATCGCTATCGGCCAAACTGTAGCCACGGAGTTTGCCACCATTGCCGCTGCTAATAATTATTGGAGATAAGGGTCTTCCTAAGTACCAACCGCTTTCTGAGCGGTTTTTTTATTTGTATACAAAATCCTTTGATTCGTTCATTTCCTGTCAACTTATCTTAGGGCTGTATGATCTTATATAGATGAGAAATTGATATATTTTTTTAATTATTCTTTAATTAACGTCTTTAGATTAACAATCCCCAAATAGCAATTCATTTAATAGAGAATTAATATCCTTAAATTGGCTTTTTATATCCATAAACATTACATTTACACAAAAAATTCATCAATAAAAACTATTAAGTGAAAATTAAACTATGTAAACTAATATTTAAAGTATTTTTTTTATTTCAGCCTTTTATACTCATTCCCGCACAAAACCTGAATGATTATAATAAAATCTACACAAAAACTTATCTTGAGACATCACAGAAAGACCATAAAAAAGCATTAAAGATTGCAGATTCTTTATTTACAATCTCTGAAACACCTCATCTAAAGGCAAAAAGCCTTATGTTATCAGCCACATTACTGCAACAAACCGGAGACATTAAACAGGCCATCTATTATGCAACTCAGGCAGAGCAAGCCATCGAAAAATCTGATAAAAACATTTACAAATCAATAATATACGGTTTTCTAGCCACCCAGTATAGAAATATTCAACTGTATGAGTTCTCTAAAGAGTATACAGATAAAGCACTACATATCGCAGATAAAATAGAAGATCCTAAAAGTATAAGCAGCATTATAGGCCTTATTTGGCAAGAAAAGGCTTACTATGAACTTGAAAAAAAGAATTACGCACAATCTATCAACTGCGTTAATAAATCTCAAGAATATTTTCAGGGTGAAGTACAGAATAAAGATTTTTTAACAGCAAATAATAATCAGCTACTTGGCCTAGCCTATTTTCATACTAAAAAATTTGCCAAAGCTATGCTTGCGTATCAAAAAGCATTACAAACTCTGGATACTATGCCCGATAATTTCCTGAAAGGTTTTGTGTTGAATGGTATGGCCGAAATATATATCGAAACTAAAAATGTAACCAAAGCGAAGGAATATATGATCCGCGCCGAAAAAATTGCAGAGCAGTCTGATTACCTGTATTTAAAAAAAGAAATATACAAGACATCAAAAAATACTACACGCTTACTAAAGACTTAAAAAAACTAGAGCAAGCAGATGTAAAGCAGGATTCTCTTGTTGACTTAATAAACCGAAAATCCTCAGTATTGGTAAATGATACAGTTGCAAAACTCAATAAGAAACAAACTCAAACAGAAAATAAAGGTGATACTAAAGATAAAATTATTTTGTCTTCATTATTAATCATAACGATTGGTTCTGTGAATGTTTTGATCAGGAAAAGAAAACAGAAAAATAACAAAAAAACGCAACTGCTTTTAGATTTAAAAAACAAAGAAATTTCTAACAAGCAAATTGTATTACAGAACACAAAAGTAGTTTCTTCCGACATCACGGAAAATAAGCAGAAAGAATTGAAATCTGAACCAGATAAAATGATCATGTCTCTTGAGACAAAGCAGAAAATACTGAACAGACTGGAAAAATTTGAAAAATCAACCCTTTTTAACCGAAAAAATACGTCTTTATCTTTTTTAACTTCTTACTGTGATACCAATGCCAAATATCTTTCTTATGTGATCAACACGCATAAACAAAAAGATGTGACCAATTATATTAACGATTTGCGTATTGCCTATATCTTAAAAAAAATACAGGAAGACAGTAAATACAAAAAATTAAAAATATCTGCTTTAGCCGAGGAAACAGGCTTTTCTACGCAGAGTAAGTTTGCCTTAGCTTTCAAAAAGGTAACATCGGTCTCACCTTCCGTTTTTCTGAATAGTATACCGAAAGAAGATAAAGTAGATCTGTAATCTTTATAATCTAAAAATACAAAGAGACTTTACTCTTCCTTTTCCGTGATAGCAACCTGTATTATGTACCATAAGCAGGTCTTTTTTTTATCCTACCCACTTAATATATTTGGGTAAAAAATGACTTTTAAAAATAGTAAGTTGATTGTAAAAACAGATTGTATTTCATTTAGTTTCTCATTAATTCTACTCACATTTTTTTTATAAAATTATATTCAAAATCCATTATTCAAAACTGGTTTAATACCAAAATCCCAAGCAAAAACTAAAAGTATTGAAGGAAATACTGCTAATATATCACATTACACAGCAATACCATTAAAGCATTAAAAATAAGCTACTTAAAACAATTACAACATCCCCTATTTTACGTAATCCGGCTGTACTTATACTTGCAGCAGTTGGCAAAACATAGCTAATATTGCCATTCCAACTTTGGTATAGTCTTATGGTATTTGTAAAGGAACAAAATGTAAAAAAGAACTTCCAACCAACCTCCATCATAAAATTAAAAACAAAACTAATGTATACAGGCATGTAGTGATATCATTACAAATCTAAAAGCACATTAACCTCAACAGAAAATTTATTAAACATTGAGACTCGCCTGCCTTCATTCCCCCTCATAAAAGGCAGGCAAAGACCCACAATGATGAATCTCAAAAAAATTATTGAAAAGCTATGAATGATAAATATCAAAAATAAAAACAGTAATAAGCATTTTATACAACCAATGAAAAAACAATTATTAACAATTACAACCCTTGTGTTTTCCAGCTTTGCACTCAGTCAGGTAGGCATCAATACAGCGTATCCAAAAACGACCTTAGATATAAGTGCTGTTAGAGAAAACGGAGGAGTTATTACTGATAATTCCCAATTAATCGGGCTACAGGTTCCCAGCCTTACACGGGAAGAATTAACAGCCAATACAGCAGTATATGGTAACGATCAAAAAGGAGCATTGCTTTTTATTACTGATATCTCTGGAGGTAATTCTTTAGGCCAAAGAATTCATATAGAAAGTATAGGCTATTATTATTTTGATTCCAATAATGATGTTTGGCAAAAGTTTAGCCAGCAACCGCAGGCTATAATAAAGTCTTTCAGCGTTGGAGATATCACCCATTCAGTAGTAAATACTGATTATGAAGGATGGTACTTATTAGACGGAAGAGCTATTTCTTCTCTGCCTGTAAATGCTCGTACAGCAGCAAGTTCCTTAGGCCTTATCGCTAATCTTCCCGATGCTACCAACCGCGTATTGAAAACCAAAACAGGAACAGAGATTTTAGGCAATACAGGAGGAAATTCTACCCTTACCATCGCACGGACCAATTTACCTTCATTTAACATAGACGGCACCGTTTCGGGTAGTACAAATGTTGCTGGTAACCATAGCCACAGTGCACAATCAGGATATATTCTGTTTGGAGGAACCTCCAACAACAATAACGGAACTGGTCATTATGCTCCTTTTAACAATGTCATGTTTGGAGGAATAGGCTCTATTGCCAGAACCAACACCAGCGGTGCACATACCCATTCGGTTACTGGTACAGTTGCAGTACCTACAGGAGGAAGCGGAAATGTCTTAAATAATGTACAACCCTATTTAGCCGTCAACACTTTTATTTATTTGGGGCAGTAAAAGGAATAGTAAGTTAAGAATTATAACGCATAGTATCCAATCTTAAATTAACAATGAAAAAATATTTATTATTAGCAGGCTTTGTGGTAAGCCCATTTGTATTCAGTCAGATAGGCATAAATACAGCCTCTCCTAAAAGCACTTTGGATGTAAGTGTTTCAAGAAATACGTCCGGAACCATTCTAGACAACACCCAACATATAGGTTTGAAACCACCTCATCTTTCCCGAGCCGAACTCGGATTAAATACAAACTATACAGCAGAACAAACAGGCGCTTTAGTTTTTATAACAGATGTTTCTGCAGGCAATACTGTAGGCCAGCTTATAAAAGTCAACGCTGTTGGTTATTATTATTTTGATGGCAATATATGGCAGAAATTTAATAACCTTTCTACCAACGAAACAGCTTACATTACAGGGGATATTAAAAACTCCCTACAGCCTGGAGATCACGATGACTGGTACCTTCTAAATGGCAGATCTGTGGCGACTTTATCTGCCAACGCACGTATTCAAGCTATTGCCTTGGGATATACTGTTAATCTTCCCGATGCTACAGACCGAATGCTGAAAACTAAATCTGGAGTAGAAACCATAACAGCTACAGGAGGTGGCTCACTAGTTATAGCCCGTGGAAACTTACCTGCTGTGAGCCTACCTGCAAGTGTATCGGGTACAGCTACTTCATCTTCAGGAAGCCATACTCACACCGCTTCAAATGGACGGAATTTCTGGTTAGGAGGTTCGCTACTTGGAAGTAACGGACAGTCTTATTATACTGGAAACGGTACCCCGAATGCTTTTCAGGGAATAGGATTCGGAGCTTTAACAACCGCTGGAAATCATTCTCATACTATTTCTGGAAATTTCACAGTGGCTACTGGAGGAAGCGGTACTGCTCTGGATAATAAACAACCTTATGTAATCGTGAATACTTTCATCTATTTAGGAAACGATTAAAATTGAAAATAAGTGGTAAATGTTAACAGTACAAAAATCGAAAATCACAAAAATGAATAAATATTTATTATTAGCAGCCTTTATGATAAGCGGCACAGCATTCTGCCAAATAGGAATCAATACACAAAATCCTAAAACGACATTGGATGTGCATGCTAAAAGAGAAACTTCGGGTAGCATTACAGATCCTAATCAATTCAATGGTATACAGCCACCCCGCCTTACAAGAGAGGAACTTACCACAAATACAGCAATCTACAGTGGAGATCAAAAAGGAGTATTAATTTATATTACAAATACTTCAGGAGGAAATAGTTTAGGCCAACGAATTAAAATAGACGCTACAGGTTATTACTATTTTGATGGTACCATCTGGCAAAAATTAAGTTCACGAAACACCACTGTTAATCAATACACTATTGGTACTATAAAATCCTCCGTGAGAGCTACCGATCATAACGGATGGTATCTTATGGACGGAAGATCTATTTCTACTTTAGCAGCCAATGCACAAACAGCTTCCATAACCCTAGGCATTACAGCAAATATACCTAATGCAACAGACCGGGTATTGAAATCTAAATCGGAAACAGAAACTTTCGGAACTACAGGAGGCAGTAATAGTCTTACCATCGCCCAAGACAACCTTCCATCTTTTACGATGAACGGAAATATTGTCAGCGGAATTACCAATTCTGCAGGAGCGCATGATCATGCTCCTAATGTTGGGAACAGCCTTTTAACAACCAGTTCCGGACAGCCATTTGCACCTCAATATACCGCTGGTGGTGGTGCATGGGGAAGTACAGGTACGGGGGGCACCGCTGCTTCTGGAGCCCATACTCATACCGTTTCAGCAACAGCAGAAGCAATTGATTTAGGAGGAAGTGGCAATATGCTAAACAACCGATCTGCCTATTTGGTAGTGAATACATTCATATATCTTGGAGAATAAGCTTTGGGAATTAGTTCTCTATTGTAATCTAAAATCTTGCTTAAAGCATAAAAATACAACAACAATCCCCAATAGAAATTTCTCTGGGGATTGTAAAATTATTACGAATTATTTTTCCTGTTCAGAATTCTAAATTTCAATGTTGCAGAAGGATTTTCGATGATAAACCGATAAAAAAGTCCACCGCCAATACATCCGAGCAGACAGAGAAAAAGACTCAGATCTCCGGAGGGCTCTATCTTGAAATGACTTAAACCACTCTGAATTATATGAATAATTCCTTTATGGGAAAGATAGATCGCATAAGATAAACCTGCCAGCTGCGTGGTTATATATAATTTCGTTCTGCTGAGAAATGAGGTCTTTGAAATGGCAGACATTACAATAAATCCGTAGCTTATTGCCACAAACGTAAAACCAAAAACAGATGCTTCTCTTGAAGTCTGCTCTCTGCAGATCCAAAATGAAAGACTTAACAATATTACTCCTATGATAAAAAGTATATTCCCGTTGTTATGAACTGTTCTATTAAACTTTGATGAATACTGTAATAAGTAGCCTATAAAAACTCCCACCGCCAAACCATCCAACCGTGTATGGGTCGGATAATATATTTTCATATACCACAGCCTCCAGAAATCATCGGTTCCTATGCTCGATTCAATATCACCTTGCCATGCAATACATCTCATTATTATTGAAAACAAGATGAGCAGCACCATGAAAAAAGGCAAATAATTGAACATTTTTGTTTTTACGGCAAGCAATAACAGTAAAGGAAGAACCAGATAAAACTGCTCTTCAATACATAAAGACCATGCATGAGAAAATGTTCCCCGATTGATAACATCAAGCCCATAATTCTGCGTAAAAGTGAGAAATTTCCATAAAGAAGAAAGCGCTTCTCTTTCTCTAAAAAAGGGAAAACAAAAATACAATAAGACCGTAAAAAAATACGGTGGCATAATCCTGAAAATACGTTTAGTAAAGAATATTCTCAAATTAAAGTCTCCGCTTTTATTCAGTTCTTTAAACAGTTGGCTTGAGATCAAAAAACCACTTAATACAAAAAACAGATCAACTCCCGTCCAACCAAACTGCCCGATGGTATCAATCCACTCCGGATGTTTGAAGGCACGATAATGATATAACAAAACCAATAGTATGGCTAAAGTTCTTAGATGATCAAGCCCATACAACCTGTCTCTAGATGTGTCTTCACGCATTTTTTTTAATGGCAAATATGATGTATTGTGTCTGTTAATTTCAGTATTATATGTTGACAACATCCTTTTGAGTGTGAACGATACATTGGGCTTTATACACTTCAAACCATGTTGTTCGTCACCCATTTAATCCGTTTGAATGAATATCCCCTCTCCTATTTTAGGAATTCATAATTTTGAAGGTTATGAAAATTGAATTAGACAATAATATCAAGCAAAATATTTTTTTCCAGCTGGTTTTTTGGCCTGCCTTATTTCTATTTGCTATCGTAAGAGATTATGGTGACTATGAACCTTCGGAATTTATGGACGTTGTTATTTATAATTTCTGCCATTGGATTTTTCAGATTTTCAGCGCCAACTTTATCTATTATATTCTGTTCAGAAGATTTTTTGATCAAAAAAAATACATCAGATTTTCAGTCTGCCTTCTATTCAGTCTTTATATTATTTCTGTGATCAACAGGATTTTTATTGTGTACGCGGCAGAACCTTTTTTTATTAATTTACCTCAAGACAGTTTTACCAGCATCTTTACAGATATCAATTATCTTTTGGCTCATTATACTTTTCCCATTATCAGCAGTACATTTATTTTCATATCCATCATGTTTTTTGTACGGTATAAAGATGAAAAACAACAAACGATGAGGTTGCTTAAAGAAAAAACAGAACTAGAATTACAATCTCTGAAATCTCAACTCAATCCTCATTTTCTTTTTAATACACTGAATAATATCTATTCTTTATCCTTAAGCAATTCTGAAAAAACCTCAGAATCAATAAGCCGTTTATCTGATATTCTGGACTACATTTTATACAAAGGGCAAAAAAGATGGGTTCCGATATCTGATGAACTTACTATTATTGATGATTATATTGCCCTTGAAAGCCTACGCTACAATGAAAGACTGAAAGTTAGTAGAAATATAGAACTCAATTTTTCGAATACAATTCCTCCTCTGTTATATCTTACATTGGTTGAGAATGCCTTTAAACATGGTGCCGGAAAAACAGCCTATGAAGTGCAAATAAAAATTGAGGTAAAAACCAACAGAGAATTCTCTTTTTTCAGAATTGAAAACACATGCGAAACTCCACGTCATAAAGACAATAAAGGGATAGGCATACAAAATATAGAGCGACAGCTCCGTCATCATTACCATGATAATTTTTCGTTTCTTATTTCCCAGGAAAATAATACTTTTATTGTTGAAATAAATACGCCTGCAGCATATGATTAATTGTATTATCGTAGAAGACGAACCATTAGCCGTAACATTGCTGGAAAACCACATTTCTAAGTTTGAGACAACATTAAAAGTAGTAGGGAAAGCAGCCAATGCTATGGAAGCCTATCATCTGCTTCAGACCAAAAATGTAGATTTAATGTTTCTGGATATTCAAATGCCTCATCTCAACGGAATTGATTTTCTTAAGTCTTTACATCATAAACCCAATACTATTTTCACCACCGCCTACCGTGATTTTGCGATAGAAGGTTTCGAACTGGAGGCCGTAGATTATCTTCTAAAACCTATCACTTTTAATCGTTTTTTTAAAGCTATAGAACGTGTACTGAGGAATACAAATATCAATTCGGTGAATGATTTTATTATAATTAAAACAGAAGGAATGCACCGTAAGCTTTTGCTCTCAGAAATTATATATTTTGAGAGTCAGGGAAATGACATTAAGATTGTTTTAGTCAACAGTGAATCTCTTATTTCAAAAAGCAAAATAACAGAACTGGAATCCCTGTTATCTACCAAAGGTTTTATAAGAATCCATCGGTCATTTATGATCAATTCTCATTACATTACCGCTTTCAATAACAATGAAGTAATGCTCGGTTCTCATCACATTTCTGTAGGGAGAAGCTTCAAAAGTGAATTTGATTCTTTTATAAAAGGAGTTTCCAATCGTTCTATTAATCGTTAAGGGTTTCATCTTCAAAGCTTATATTAAGTTTCAATTAAGATTACAAGTCTTACACCACTCAATGAAAGATTGGCGATGTTTTTGCTTAGAGCTGAAGTATTATTTTTTCCAAAATAAGGAGATCTCTAATCTTAAAATAACTTCAGTATATGCTTGTAAAAAAATCCTTTAGTATAAAAGACATATGGCAGTTTGCAGGTCACCACTTCTGGTGGTTGATTACTTATATGATCATCATTTCCGTAGCGTACAAAGTACTAGGTTGGCATTGGATCGCTATTCCCTGGTTGCCGATATCACTGGTGGGTACTGCCCTAGCTTTCTACATCGGTTTCAAAAATAATCAATCTTATGATAGGGTTTGGGAAGCTCGTAAAATATGGGGAGCAATTGTTAACAGCAGCAGAAGCTGGGGAGTAATGGTTAATTCATTTGTCACCAACAATTCCAATACACAGTATACCCGTCAAGAGCTTGCAGACATTAAACAACGATTGATCTACCGCCATATCGCCTGGCTCTATATTTTACGGGAGCAGCTATTGGTCCCTACACAATGGGAACATGTAAGCCTAAAATGGGTGCATGGTAAAATGGCTCTAAAACGTCAGGAATTAAGTGGTATAGGTTTATTTAAAGATTATTTAAACGAAAAGCAACAGGAAAGCTATTTTTCCACTGAAGCAGATTGGCAGTCTGCAGCCAATAAAGCCACACAAATTATCAACCTGCAGGCTCAAGATTTAGCAAAACTTGAAGAAAGAGAAATTCTTCATATGCGAAGACAGCTTGATCTGCAGCAGATCTTAAATCATTTTTACGACCATCAGGGAAGAGCTGAGCGTATCAAAAAATTTCCTTTACCCCGTCAGTACGCCAGCCTGAGCTTTATTTTTAACTGCATCTTTATTTTTCTTTTGCCTTTAGGTATCGTGGCCGAGTTTGCAAAATTGGGGGATGCCGGTGTCTGGTTGATGATTCCATTTGGCACAATCGTAGGATGGATTTATGTTGTCATGGAATTAATTGGTGATTATTCTGAAAATCCATTTGAAGGACTGGGAACAGATATCCCGATGCTTTCTATTTGTCGCACTATAGAAATTGATTTACTACAGATACTCGGAGAAACAGACCTTCCTAAACCAATACAGCCTGTACATGATATCCTTATGTAAAACTTTATAAAAACAGTACTACTAACCTCTATTATAAGCAAATGTCCATTCACAATCAACACGAATGAAATTTATATAATTTTAACTAACTTAGCTACCTTAATTCTTAAATAACACACAGATGAAAAAAAACTTTATGTACAAAATCCCTCTTCGCCACAAGCCACAATCACTCATTCTTACATCCTTAATTCAAATCGTTTAACATAATTCTTAATTCAGAATTGATATATCTCTACGATCTTAAAAGCAGAATTAACATTTATTTTAAATTAGCATGGTTTTTCTGGTAAAAAATAACTTAGCAACTGTCTCTTAATAAATTACACGCCACATGAATTTATTGTAACGCAGCCATTTTTTTAGCAGGAACAACACCAAAAACCTTTATATTAGACTCATTAATAACGGATTAATAACAATAATCACGCTTCAATGAAATGCATACCATTTATTGCCTATTAATCATTGATATTAAAAAAAAATGCTACTTTTGCTCAAGGAATAAAAATTGTTTTTTAGCGTTTTTATTAGTAATTTAGATATACCAAATTATAAAACATTAAAAATCATCACATGAAAAAAATAATTCTACTATTGACTTGCATGTTCGGGATTTCGGTTTTTTCACAGATTAAGGTCTTGAAAAACGAAACTTTAGTGGAAATTGGTAAGGATAATTCCGTTGGTTTATATAAAAAAGATGATAAATTCACGATCAACTATCAGGATCTTAATACCGCTAATCTAAATACTTTCAGGTCTTTTTCATTTCAAAATATGAATAAAGATGTGGAAGGATTGTATAAAATGATTACGGACGGATTTATAGATTCTCCTGAAGGAAATATTGTCTTGGAACTTCCTAATGATATCATTGAACTTCATTATGAGAAAAACTACGGCCAACCCACTGTTCAGTTTATTCAATACATCAACAAGAACAAAAAGTACGTTGGAAAATCGCAGTTTCTGAATAAAAAACAAGTGGATAAAGTTTTTGGAAGAACAAATGGTAAGTCTTCATTATATGATAGACCAGGAATGAAAACAAATGCAACTCAGACAACGGCTGCCACAACCAATACTATGAGTACCGCAATACCATTAAATGATACGCCTACCAAAACAGCAACTTCTTCTTCGCAAAAAAACAAGAAATATAAAAAATAAATAATCTTTATAAAACATAATTAAACTCATTCTTCCCGGATGAGTTTTTTATTTCTATTTTTGTAAAAACATTGTTTTATATTATGTCACTTCAAATAACCAATCTGACCAAAAAATTTGGTGAACAAACCGCATTGAATGCCCTTAATATTTCAATTGATAAAAATGAGATCATAGGTCTTCTAGGTCCGAATGGAGCCGGAAAATCTACCCTAATGAAATCTATTGTAGGAGCATTGAAAATAGATGAAGGTGAGATAATTTTTAATGGAAAAAACATTTCCGAACATGAGATTGAAAGTAAGAAAAACATTGGTTTCTTGCCTGAAAACAATCCTTTGTATATGGAAATGTATGTAAAAGAATACTTGCAGTTTGTTGCAAACATTCATAAAATCTCTGAAAAAAGAGTGAACGAAGTGATTGAATTAGTGGGAATTACTCCTGAAAAATCTAAGAAAATCAGTCAGCTTTCTAAAGGGTACAAACAAAGAGTTGGTTTGGCACAGGCCATTATTCATCAGCCGGATCTTTTAATTTTAGACGAACCTACTAATGGATTAGATCCTAACCAGATTATCGAAATCAGAAATGTGATCAAAGAAATCGGAAGAGAAAAAACAGTTTTGCTTTCTACCCACATCATGCAGGAAGTTGAGGCGCTTTGTTCTCGTGTAATTCTTATTCATAAAGGGAATATCCTTCAAGATTGTCCGATTGATGAATTTAAAGGTAAATTTGAAAGTCTGGAAGAGGCTTTTGCGAGCTATACTCAAACGGAAGCAGTAAGCATCACCGAATAATATAATCTTCATATAAAGTCCTACTATTTGTAGGATTTTTTTGTTTGAATAATTCTTTCTGTTTAAATAAACCTATCCATTTTTCATCACCCTGAAAATTTGAAATTTGGCATTAAATTTGAGAATAACCAAAATACATAAAACTCATTACAATGATTAAAAAAATCTTTCTCGGAGCATTTTGTATCGCTCAGTTTTCATTAGCCTACGCTACAGAAGTTAAAAACGAATCACCAACATTATCTACGGTTTCTACTCCTTACCAAAAGGTACCTAAAACCGTAATTATTAAAACAAGCAAGTTCAAGATCAGAATAGACTTACAGCCTAATGGGCAATATCTTTATCAGTCTTGGGGAGTCAATTCAAAGATCACTTCAAAACCAAGCATGATCATTCCGAATGGAGAGCTAATTCCTGACGGCAATGGAGGAAATTATTATTATGAATTCAACAATAATGGCTTTACCTATCAAATATGGAGAAATTACCTGACAGACTCTGCTTCCAAAGCACCTTACACGTTGGTTGTAATTGATTCAAACGGTAAAACAATCGTTAATCAGGACGGTCGAGTTGTAAAAAATTAAGCATAAAAAATCCCACTTTTACGGTGGGATTTTCTTTTTATTTATGTTCCTGATGGTTTTAATTCTGTGAAAAATCCACTTTCATCAAAACTATCTTTTGCAGCGTTGTATCCTATATTAAAAATTTCTTCCAAACGGTCTTTCTTACGTTCAAAGGCTCCATAGCTTGAAAGATCTTGTGAGGTGATAAACCAGTCGCAATATCCAAACTTTACTTTTTCAACTCTGTAAGAAAGGAGATCATAAGAACGGGAAACAATGGCTTTTATCGTTTTTAAATCATGAATATTAATATCATGTGGTGGAGAAACAAATACCCCGATCAATTGATCACATTCATCTCGGATAACATCTGCCGGAAAGTTATTTAAAACCCCTCCGTCACAATACATCTCATCTCCTAAAATATAAGGGGTTGTCACTCCCGGAATAGAGCATGAAGCAATCACAGCATCTGTTACTCTAAAGCTTTCATCAAATATTTTCTGAGTTCCGGAAACCAATTCTGTTGCTACAATTTTCACTTCTTTATCCAAATCACCAATTTTCATATCATGAAAAATAGGTTTTAAATAATTATTGAAGATAACCGAAGAAACCAATCCCGGCTGATTGAAGGTAAAATGTTTCCAGTTAAAGAAATAAACCGACTGAAAAAAATCTAGAATCTCCTCAGGTGTTCTTCCCACTGCATGCAGACAACCCACAAGAGATCCTGCGCTACAGCATGATAAAACATCGATATCGATATTTTTTTCTTTCAAGAATTTTAAAACTCCTGCATGGGCAATACCCTTTGTTCCGCCTCCGGATAGAACCAATCCTGTTTTTTCAAAATTCATAGAATAAATTTAAGAAAACAGAGTGAGAAAATGAGATTAATTTTCCTAAACATGTGAATTTTAAAATTATTTTAATAATTCTTTCATGAATCTTAAAATCGATCATTACTTCACAAAGAAAACACAGACGAATCTTTGCTTTCTTTACATTTATTTTTTATCGTATAGTTTAAGGATGTTTAATATGTCTTTATCTTCAATTACAACATCTACTAAAGCTGATAAATCAGGATAGCTATTTAATTTTTCTTTGAGCTGAGTAACAGAACCTCGCATCTTTAAATGCATTTCAATTACACTTTTATCTTTACGGAATAGTATATAATCGGTATCGTTTGTTTCATAGGTATAAATAGGTCCCGAATAAGAGCTTTTTCTATACCAAGCCGTTTTCTTTCCATTATACATGATCTGAAGTAGCCCAATGTCTTTAGAAAAAATAGATTTCCCATTTAAGAATTTCCTTTTAACTTTTTTGAGATCAGTAACCTCCATATACCGAACATCATCTTCGTTGACTTTTACTTTTTTACCTGACGGATCCAACACTGTCATTTGCTTAATATAGGTTGCGGGAGAAAACTCTTCGTTTGTATAAAATCCAATATTCAGCACCTTTGTCTTTATGGTGTCTTTGGAACTTTTTAATACATACTTTATGGGAAAATAGATCTCTTGAGATTTATCTTTCTGTTGGGAAAAAAGAAAGTGAATAGAAACAAGAGCCAAAAATAAAATACTTTTTTTCATAGGGGTATCATTTATAAGAAAAGCCCAGAACGAATCTGGGCTTTAAATATAGTGTAAATAATTTATCGTTATTTAGAAGCCATATTAAATATGAATCACCTCACCGTAAGCAGCAGCAGCAGCTTCCATGATCGCCTCAGAAACTGTTGGGTGTGGGTGGATAGACTTAATGATCTCATGACCTGTAGTTTCTAGTTTTCTAGCAACAACAGCTTCAGCAACCATATCAGTTACGCCTTCACCAATCATGTGGCAACCTAACCATTCTCCATATTTAGCATCGAAAATAACTTTGATGAAACCATCTGTATTTCCGTTTGCAGTAGCTTTTCCACTTGCAGAAAGAGGGAATTTACCTACTTTAATTTCATATCCTTTTTCTTTAGCCTGCTTTTCTGTAAGACCTACAGAAGCAACTTCAGGGTGACAGTAAGTACATCCAGGGATATTGCCATAGTCGATTTTCTCAACGTGCATTCCTTTGATCTTCTCAACACAAGTGATTCCTTCAGCAGAAGCAACGTGAGCAAGAGCCTGCGTTGGGATAATATCTCCGATTGCATAGTAACCCGGTACAGAAGTTTCGTACCATTCGTTTACCAATACTCTTCCTTTATCTGTTTGGATACCCACTTCTTCAAGACCAATGTTCTCGATGTTTGCAGCAATACCCACAGCAGATAATAAGATATCAGCTTCTAAAGTGATGGTTCCTGTAGCTGTTTTCACAGTCGCTTTCACTCCTTCTCCGCTTGTATCAACGCTTTCTACAGAAGCATTTGTCATAATTTCGATACCTGTCTTTTTCAAAGATTTCTCCAAGTGTTTAGAGATGTCTTCATCTTCTACAGGAACGATGTTTGGCATAAATTCAACAACAGTAACTTTCGTACCCATTGTATTATAGAAATCAGCAAACTCAACCCCAATTGCTCCAGAACCTACAACAATCATAGATTTTGGCTGCTCAGGAAGAGATAATGCCTGTCTGTATCCAATTACTTTTTTACCGTCTTGAGGTAAGTTTGGCAATTCTCTTGAACGTGCTCCTGTTGCAATAATGATATTACTTCCCGCATATTCAGTTACTTTACCGTCTTTATCTGTAACAGAAACTTTTTTATCTTTTAAAACTTTAGCAGTTCCTAAAATAACATCGATCTTGTTCTTTTTCATTAAGAACTCAATACCTTTGCTCATTTTACTCGCAACGCCACGGCTTCTTTGAATAACATTCGGGAACTCAAAACTTGGTTCCACTTTATTCAAACCATAATCTTCCGCGTGGTTGATGTAATGAAAAACCTGAGCAGATTTCAACAAAGCTTTCGTTGGAATACATCCCCAGTTAAGGCAAATTCCTCCTAAATTTTCTTTCTCGATAATTGCAGTTTTGAAACCCAATTGTGCTGCTCTAATAGCTGTAACATATCCACCAGGACCACTTCCGATGACAATAATATCGTAGTTCATTAGCTTAAAAATTTTAATGCGAATTTAAGGAAAAATATTGGATGTATCATGTTTCTTGAAATTCATGAGTCATTGCATAATAAAGCATGCTTTCACTACATTTTTAACAAAAAAAGAGAACACAAAATGCATTCTCTCTAATTAAAAACTGTTTTATTTAATAAAATTCATAAAATAAAATTATTGAATAAGTCTATTTAAATTCCAATTATTTGAACTAAAATTTATTTTCTGATAAAGTGCTACTACAAAGTTTTATTAAATCATCCATTAAATTTTATCTTTTTCTCTTTTTAAAAGCTGTTTTTGGCTTTCATACTTTTTCTTTAAAGCTTCTTTATTGGCTTTCTTTTGGTTTTTTCCAAGAACTTTATCATTCTCAATGAGTTTTTTTTCTTTTTCGTATCTCTTATCCAGCTCATCGATTTTGTTATCCACTAATCTCTTTCTTCCCTCTTTAGAATTTCCGTATTTATTTTTATATGCAGCATCATATGCTTTGTTTTCATGATCTTGTTTTAAAGCAAACTGTTTTTTTAATCTCGCTTTTTCAGGACCGGATAACTTTGGATCTTCATTTATTTTTCGATATTGCTCAGCATAAACCTTATTAATTTGATCCTGAGTTTTTTGAGCAGAAACAGTAGCGAATAAGCCTAGACAAAACAGGCTTGCCATTAAAAATTTGTTCCTAATATTCATATTATATGATATTACATTTTTTTCAATAATTTTTTTTGACTTTGATATTTTTCATTCAATGCCTTAAGCTGATCTCTTTTCATCTTCTTGGTAGCCAATGGATGATTTAAAATCAATTTCTTTTCCTGATTATATCTTTTATCTAGCTCTTTCGATTTAATATTTACGAGTTCACTTTTTGAAGGATGAGGAGGTGGTGTAGGATGTTTTTGTGCTGAAACATTCGTTGCTAATCCTACTAATAAAATGGTTGATATTAAAAACTTTTTCATACTATTTGATTTTAAGAATGATTTTAACTTATTAATCACTAAAGATTAAATTCATTCAGGTTCATCATGAATATTACATATATCATACCATAATTTTATATTATTCTTAAAAAGCGATCTTTTTTATCGTAATTTATTCAACCTCAACATGATGTTTAGCGGTAGATTTTTAGAAGAATTTATAACCTTCATCTATGACTTTTATATTTAAAGTTTCGGCTAAAGCCAAAATTGTATTGTTTGCTTTTGTAAACGGACTAAAGTCCGTTCCTATTGATTTCCAGTTTTGTGTTTATAAGAAAAACATTTGTACTTTTTGTATTTAAATCAAGTTGTTAAATGCAGATTCAACAGTTGGATAAGAAAATTGAAACCCGTTTTTGATTAATTTTTCAGGATAAACATTTCGACTTTTTAATAATAACTCGGTTTCAGTTTTTAAAAATAGAGATGCAAGTTCTAATTGCCAAACTGGAGCATTTAATCCAAAAGGAACTTTCATTTCTTTTCTCAATTCTTTCATAAATTGTTCGTTGGATAAAGGATTTGGAGCCGTTATATTGATTGGCCCTGAAATATTCTCATGGCTAATAATACATTCTACAGCCTTACAGAAATCATCAATATGAATCCAACTAACATTTTGATTTCCCCTTCCCTGCTTTCCGCCAAGACCTAATTTTGTGATCAGTTTTAATTTAGGAAAAGCGCCGCCATTATTTCCTAAAACAATTGAAGTCCGTAAGGCTACTTTTCGCAGATTTTCGTTTTTAGCCGTAAAAAATTCTTTTTCCCAGCTTTTACAGATGTTCATAGAAAAATCATCGCCAATGATTCCATTCTCTTCTGTATTTAATTGGGTCTCTGAATGCGTGTAAATTGTTGCCGAACTAGCATTCAGCCAAACTTTGGGTGTATTGATACATTGATCAATCGCTTGTTGAAGGATTTTCGTGCTGTCGATTCTTGAAGAATATATTTCTTTTTTATTCTTTTCTGTATATCTGCAGTCAACAGATTTTCCTGTAAGATTGATCAAAACATCTGTACTTTCAAGAATATTTTTCCATTCACCTAAGTTTTTTGCATCCCAATAGATTTCATTTTCTCTTTTGGGACTTCGTGTTAAAATATAAACTTGATTCCCTTTTTCTGTAAAATACTGTTCCAGATTTTTTCCTAGAAATCCGGTTCCGGCGGCGATGATTATTTTCATGGTTTTTATTTTCTTTAATTTTTGATAGGATTCCATTCTATATATTGATCGAATCCTCATTTTGTGACTTTAATTATTTTTTCCAAATTTTGAAAAGCTTAATTCCTAGGTAGATTAACAATACTACTGTTATGAGATTTTCAACAATGAAAACTAAATATCCGGGTATACATGGTATTTGATTTTGCTGAAATATCAAAAATAAAGCTATAAAAGAGCAATTATATAAAATACGGGTCCTCAATCCCTTCCTTTTTTCATTAAGAATCATATTTATTACAATCAAAGAAAGAATGGGAAAAACGATGTAGGTAACCGTAAGTAAAAAGATTACAAGCCCTAGGTTTTCAACTAAATCGATCATAATTTTTGTTTACTATTTTTATTGAAATGCTTCGACTCCACTTAGCATGACATTGCGAGTACTAATTTTATTTTTTGTAAATTAAGCTAAATATTTTTTAGTCTTTACTTCAATTTCAGAGCCTTCAGCAAGCATCACAGAGTTTGGCTTTTGATTATTCAAAAATCTAAAATCTTGTCCGTAAATTTTATTGAAATCAATTTCCAATTGATAGCTTTTCACTACATAATAATCCCATTTTGGATGATAGACTTCATATTCTGAGGTTTTATTTTCTCTTTTTGTAAAACCAAAATAATGTTCAGTAATAAATTCAAATTCTGAATGAGTTTCCATGGGTAGTGGCTCTTTTTCAGCCTTAATTTCTATGGAATGCCACATTTTATCTTTCCAAGAATATTTAATCAACAGTTCATTCTCATTTTCCTGCATTAGATTCGTCATAGGCATTGTCTTATAATTCTCTTTATAAATGGTGTTGGCAACAAAGCTCAATGCCACTTTTGGAACAATTTCTTTGATAAAAACCACACCTCTTTTCCATTCATTTCTTTCTTTTTTCTTTACATAAAATCTTAAATTGACTTCTTCAAAATTTCGATGAAAAGGGATTGAAAGTCCTAATAATTTGGTATTTAAAAACATAAAACCCACCAAACTTACATAACATTTTCCTTTATAAAAATCCAGTTCGGTACCTTCGGGAAGATATTTCAATAAGATTTCTGGGTTGATTTCGTAATTGATGATGGCTAATTTTCGCCATTCGGCTTTTAGGAAGTTCATTGTGATGTTTTTTTGTTATTAATTAATTGGTTGATATATTTAATAGGATTTTATCCTATCCTATTTTAAGTCGCCACTTTGTGGCTCTTAGATTCTGCCGTAATTTTGATTAATTTATTTCGTTCTAATAGAAAATTTTTCATATAATTTTTAAGAAAAAAATGGTTGAAAAGTTTTCCAATGATTCCAAATGGAGATTCAAATTCGAGAATGTCAGTCATTATTATACTTTTGCCCTCTTGGTTAAAAATATGTTGATGTTTAAATGATTTAAAAGTTCCTTTCAACATGATATCTGTGAATTGATAAGGTTTTTCCATGCTGACAATCTTTGAAGTATGGGTTTGATAAACTCCTAAGTGTTTTGCCCGCCAAGTCACTGTTTCACCTTCTTCAATTAATCCTGAAATTCGGCCAGCAATCGCTTTTTCGCCCGTTTTAAAAGTTGATTTTTGATGTAAATCAATGTCTCTTGCTAAGTCGAAAACGGTTTTAATATCAGCTGCGATGATTGTTTTTAGATGTATTGTTGTCATTTTTTTTATTCATTTTTTCGTTGATAGAACTTGCAACTCATTCAAAAGCTTTTTTAAAAACTTAGCAAAATAATCACTGCCAAAGCTGTCATTCTGAAAAGAGTCCATGAAATAGTTGGAAGAAAATTTAATTTTAGTATTTTACATCTTCTGATATGTTCCATGAACATGATCAAAACCACAATTCCGAAATAAATGATATTGAAAGCAGGACTAAGGTTAATTAATAAAGCAGGAATTAAAAGTAAGGTTCCGATCAAAGAAACGGTCATCATATTTCCTATATAATTCCAAATCTTTTCTTTTAAATAAACCTTTAAAAATAGGGTTTGCCAAGCAATTTGACCTAAACAAACGATCAACTCTCTTAAAAAATGATGGTCTCCATTTAATCCTAATTTTGTGGTAAACAAACTCAAAATATAAGCTGAGAAAAATACAACGAACGCAATGTATGTGATTCTGTATTTCAAATTAAAATCAGGAATACAAGCTTGTTCTGTTTCATCTTTTTTTGATGGAATAATCTGTTTTCGGTTGTAAGAAACAAAAGAATACAGCTTTTTGAAAAACCAATACAAAGGTTGTATTCTGGCAATTTTCTCCAAAAGTGGAAAAGAATTTCCGATGATTAATAACAAACTGTCCAAACCGTAAACGACTTCATTTCTGTTGTGATCTACCAAAGCAATTTCGTTTTTTGCCCGTTTGAAATCTATTAATTCTTTATTCTTCAAAGACAATTCTGTAAAAGCTTCTCTTCCACTTTCATCAAGCATTCCGCATTTTGTAAAACCTTTTGAATAGATGTTGCACATCGGACATTCATTGTCGTAGATCAGCGTATGGTTTTGTAGTGTTTTCATGGGTGTTTATTTTAAATTTTTATAGTCGTAATGGCAAATTATATAATATGCGATGGCAAGAACCGGTGTTCCAAACATCCCAAAACATAAAACAGCATATCCGAAGCCTCTATAATAATCGTTTTTGATGTGTAAACCTGAAAGAAGAATCAGCGATAAAAGGCTTAACATAAAAAACATACTGATAAAATAATAGACTTTAAACCAAAATGTTTTGAAATATTGTTTTGAAAAAAATCTTCTATTTGAGCTAATAATATGATTTAAAGCGATTAAAAAATAGATAATAGCCGAAATAGGAGATTTTAAAACCACAAAATCAAGAATTAGAAAAATAAAAAATAAGGCCAGTAATAAAGACTGAATATTATAATCTGATTTGATAAAAGTTTTCATAACAATAGATTTTAAAGGTTTAAGAAATCTCCTCGTGTCCGTTTATTTTGATATTTGAAAGTGAAATACATCCAAATTTTAAAGATCAATGTTTTCATGTTGAAGTTGTTTTTCTTTGTTCATGGAATGTTTACGGCCTTTTAAGAAAAGTAATAAGTTTAAAAGCATCATTATTCCTAAGTAAATTGAGAAGCCTCCGATTTTTGTACTTAATGCTACGACCAGGTTTTCTGCACTTTCTATTTGAAAAAATTCGATAATACACAAGGCAAAACCAATATTTAAAAGGTAAAAACCAATTTTAAAAAGTGAATTGGTAGCCATTGCAATGTCTTCTTTCTGATGAAAAATATCAATCATAAATGTTTTTGAATTTTTAAACAGAAATTGAGAAACCAGCACCGTAAGCGTAATTACAATGGGTAAGTAAATCATGTACGCTGAGAAATTGTACGTTTGGGTAAGGATAGTTGCAATCATGATAGTTTTATTTTATTGTTAATTTTTTTCTTAAAATATAAAGGGTGAAAATATTCGTAAAATGTAAAAAGCAAAGAATCAAAATAATGTATCCAACACGGGTAAAAACCGTTATTAAAACATCTTCTAAGCTTGCTATATTCCCCCAAGAACTTAAGCTGAGAGCGATGTAACCAAGGTTGACCAAATAATAACTTCCCAATAATATTCTGTTAACCGTTAAACAAAAGTCTTTGTCTTTGATCAAATATTCCAAATACACTTTTCCAGAATTAAAGCATCTTCTGCCCACATCCACCGTGATATACGAACTGATGCAAAGAAAAAGGATGTATGAAATTATATTGAACATTTTATAAATATTATAGTTTCAGTAATTTTTGAAAGTTCATCTGAAATAAAAAAGGATTTGAAGTCCTTTTTACTTTAATAAGTTGGTAATCTTTCCGACCAGCCAATGATCATCACTTTTAATCGCCAGATCCATAATATTATTTATTTTTCCTGTTACAGAACTGAAATCATCCATTAGTTTAATAAATTCTTTCGCTCCTTCGGAATCTTTATCTTCTATATTTTTAAGTTCTTCTAAAAATGCAATTACAGGTTCAATCTCCCTTTTTCTACGCTCTTTTGTAATTTGTTTGAATAAATACCAAACGTCTTTTTCTGCTACAAAATATTCTTTCCTCTCCCCTTTTACGAACTCTTTTCTTACAATTCCCCAATCCATCAAGGCCCGAAGATTCATATTCGCATTTCCTCTTGAAATCTCAAGTTGCTCCATCACCTCATCGGTAGATAATGCTTTATCACTTGCCAAAAGTAATGCGTGTACCTGCGCCATCGTACGATTGATTCCCCAATTGGTAGCAAATGTACCCCAAGTCTGAATGTATTTTTCTTTAGCTTCTGAAAGTTGCATTTTGTTTGATCTTTTAATTTCTATTACAAATGTAATAATAATTTTTGAACTTTCAATAATATTTGAAAGTTTATTTTTTGTTTTCGCCTTTTTATGAAAAAGATCTTTATTCCAGTATCGAATAAAGATCTTTGGTATCTGTTTAAGGTTGGATGATCGTGGTGATTCCTTGGTTCCAATATTTTGCTTCCGGCATATAATAGAGATATACATTACTCGATTTTCCAGTATATTCTCCGGCAAATTCTACTTTTAAATCCAGATTAATCACTTTCGTTTCGTTGGCATCAAAATGTTCCCAATACAATACCAAATAGTTATCGAAAATTTCATAATAAGAAATCTGCTTTTTATCAATGAGATCTTTTAACAAAGCATTTTGTAACGTCAACCCGGCAGGAATCCCGATTTTAGCTGTTGTCATGGGTAACTGACCATTGATCTTATTTTTAATTAAAACCGTCATTCTGTTCGTCTCTCCTACTTTTGAAGTTTCCGAAGCCAAGTTTGTTTCCATTGTTAAAGGAATATCAGTACTTTTTGGAGCAAGCAATGTATAAAATTGATAATCTAATTTATACGGAAGTCCTTTTTGCGTAGGATAGCTTACGTGAATTGTATTTTCTCCTTCTTTCAATGCTGATGCAAACTCATTATTTGGCTTAGTATCAACCCCATTAATTTTTATATTCGGCCTTTCTTTTCCATATAACTTTTCATTTTTAGCAAAAAACTGAGATAAAGCTTCCAATGCCAATGTTGTTGCCTGCGTAGAACCAAAACCGTAATATCCGTTATAATTGATTAATTCATCAGCAACTTCAGCAATTTTTAACTGGTTTAGTTTTTCATCTTTTTGTAAAGCTATAACATACAACGCCAAGGTTTCTGCATTGGCAGACCTTCCTCCCGAACCCGTAAAAGTAGTTTTTGTTTTTACATCTTTGTTGTCATATTGCTGATTCAGAAGATTCATTACGACATGGTATTCCTTATCTTTTCCAAGATGGGCAGAAACATTCGCCATCAAAGCCAACTGATAAGAATCTTTTGTTGCCAAAGCTTTATCCAGACTCGTTTTATAAGAACTTTCCACTTCACTTTTCAACCCAATTTTAGATAAAGCATATAAAACATACATATTTCTGGACCATGCATATTCGGAGTAAGGATAATTGATTTCATAACTTTTCCTTACTTCAAAAACACCGTTTTGCTTTTTCTTAGACAGAATGAAAGAAGTTAGATTCTGAATCAGTGTTGCATCAATATTTATATATTTCTTTAAATCTCTAAATTCCAGCAATGCAAAAGCAGAAATAGCCACATCAGATTCCACAGAATTAAAGTATCCGAAACCACCATCTTTGTTTTTATAACTCAACATTTTCTGATATCCTTTTTTCATATTCCGAATCACAAGACTTTCTGTTTCCGGAGTGATATTTTTGATGGATCTTAGATAATCCAGAATAAAAATATTAGGATAAACCGTTGACGAAAGCTGCTCAAAACATCCATAAGGTTCTCTCTTCAGTCTTTCCATATCTTCAAACATCTGCAACGCTGTATTTTCATATACATAATAAGACGAAGAAAAGCTTCTGTTGATATAATTCGGGATATTGATTTTTAACTCTTCAGATTTATTATTAATAATTGAATAATGATGCGGAAAACCTTTCTCTTCAACAATAAAAGGCAGAATCATGGTTTCTCTGAAATCACCTGATTGTATACTGAACTGGATATTAGAATTGATGACCTCATCTGTCTGAATTTTCACAAATAATCTTCCTGATTCTAATGGTTTTAGCGTAATTATACTATCTGATCTTATTAATTTAACCCGATTAGGAACCATCACATTCATCATCATTTTTTTTGTTTCTGATGAATTATTTTTAATCACAACAGGAATCAGCATTTGGTCTGTCCTCGTAAGATATTGCGGAATCTTAGCATCAATAGAGATAAGACTTTGGGCCGCATACGTTGTTTCATCTCTTCCAATTAATCCTGAAGACGAAATTCCTTCTGTCATAATTCTAAAGGCCGTATTGGCGTCAGAATTATAAAATTCAACCTTCGCTTTTCCATTTTTATCTGTTTCTACAATAGGATTCCAGTAAATGCTTTCTCTGTAATCATGTCGATAGGATGTATTGGTACTTTCATAAACGGGATAATAAAAATCTCTGCTGTAAGAATACCTTACCAAACTATCTTGGGGAATATTCATGACTGCATAATATGATTTTGGGGTAATATCAAGTTTGATATGGGATATTCGGTTTTTGAAAGAATTAATGACAATAACACCGTTTGCCCCCTGACTTCCATAAATAGAAGTCGCCGCAGCATCTTTAAGAACTGTAATACTATTTATATCATCAGGATTAATTATCGCTTTAAAATTTTCTACCGGAACACCATCCACCACAAACAAAGGAGTTTTATTAGATACCGAAGCAGATCCTCTTATTCGTAAACTTGTTACAGCTCCAGGCTGGCCAGTGCCGGAGTCAATAACAATTCCAGCCACCTTACCGCTTAAAGCTGAAGTGATATTAGGATTTTTAAAATCATTATTTTCTAGTGTTACCGAGGCTATGGACGATTTATCTTTTGCAGACTTATAACCAAAGCCTACAAATACAACCTCTTCAATTTGTTGAGATTTCACTGTATCACTTACCTTTCTCCCCTTAACTCTTGAAGTATTAGGACGATTTTCAGTATAGCTTTTATTTTTTTCAACCTCTGTCGTTTCCTGTTTCTCTGTTTCTTCTTTTAACTTTATTTTACCGGTCTCTTTTACTTCTTCTTTAACAACCTCTTCTACATTTACATTATTCAGTACTTTTTTCGCCAACGGATTTACTAATAACTTATAAGACAATATTCTGATCTTTACTTCCTGCTTTGGTTGAAAAGATTTTGCAATCAGATTATAAGAATTTCCACCATTCAGATCTGAAAAATAAAAGGTTCCATCATCTGAAGTGACCTGTTTTTTGATTAATGAACCATTAACCAAATATACCTCAGCTTTTACAGGATTTTTGTTTTCATCTTCTACCACTCCGTAAATCGGGTTCTTTTTCTCTGGAAGATATTTATACTTTTTATTTTTAATGATTTCAGGAATCAGTTCGAAGTATCTGTAGCCGTTTGTGAGCATAACCAGATCAAGACTCTTCTTCGCTTTTTCTTCTTTTTTATCAAAATAAAATGATGGCCTTTCAATCTTTCCTCTTAATTCAGAATCCATTAAAAACCACGAAATAATGCTATTTTGTTTATCGTCAGCATACGTCCACAGTTTGTCATCAACCACGCTCATTGCAAGATTTGCGGGAATTGGTTTGTTATTTTCGTCAGTCGTTTCAATAGTTACAATCACTTTCTCTCTTGGAAGATAATTTTTCTTTACAGGCGTTACCTTCACATTCATCTGCTTGCTTTCATTCGCAAAAACAATACGCTCGGCAAGAGGAATTTCTCCTTCAAAAACAGTAAATCTGCAAATCCCGATTGGAAGTTCATTTTCTGGAACCTGAATCTCATTCAGTCCTTTTTTTAATGAAATTGATTGGCTGTAAATTTCTTTTTCACGGAAGCTTCCTTTTATAAGAATATTCCTTTCGCCTGTTGAAATGATTTCAAAATGGAGCTTTCCATTTTCTTTATTTACATTAAAAACAACCCCCTCATCTTGGGCTATCGGAAGTTGATAAATCTGATTGATATTTTCCGGTTTTATCACTTTAGCATAATAATTTTCTCCTTTTTCAGGCGTAAAAAGGAAACTTCCCATTCCGAAATTATAAGCCGAAACCTCTATGATTTTTTGATTATTTTGATTAAAAATTGCTAAAGTAGCATCCACAGGTTTTTCAAATTCATCTAAAATTTTAAAAGCTATATTTTGTTCGAGTCCGTTGATGAAAGTTCCGCCCTCAGGCATTAGTTTCACTTCAAGATTATTCAAAACAATCGGAATATTTCTGGAAATGGATTCTGTAAATCCGTCAAAATTCACTTTGATATTCAACAAAGCATCAGAGGATTTTAAAACTGTAGGAAGATTAAATTTCAACTGTTTTTTACCCTCTTTATCTGTCATTACTTTTCCTTTTGAAATGATTTCACCGTTGTGCATCACCGTATAATCTGCTTCATAGAAAGGGATTGGCAAATTACTAAGGCTTCTCATCGAAAAATCGGCTAACACTTCATCCCCTGCTCCATATCCTTTTTTAGGAAAATCGAGTTTCATTAAAATTCTTGGGGAGACAATTTTCTGTAATGTAATTTCTTTTTCAAACGCATTTTTGCCTTCTTCGTTTTGCATCCAATTGGTAAAAGCACGAATCTTATAAATTCCCCCTTTCATCCCATCATCAAAAGAGAAATAACCTTCTGCATAGCCATTTGTAATTTCGTATTTATCTTTTTTAATAACGCTTCCGCTTGGATCGATCAATTCAAAATTCACGACTTTACTTTGATCGGCAGGAAGGTTATTTTCCGCTGCTACAATGTAAATTTTAAAGTACATCGCCTCACCAGGTTTATAAAAAACATGATTGGTCTGTATGTACGTTTTCTCTTTCTCGAAATCTTTAACCTGATTTTGGGCTTTCAAACTTAAATTTGAAAACAAAAAACCTAGTACAATATATAATGTAAACTTGAAATTCATAAATTAAAATTGAAATGAAACCATGCATCCAAAAGTCTTATAAGAAGGGAGATTAAAGAAATCCAGCCCTCTTCCGTTATCAGAATCATAGAAATTTTGATTAGGGTCTACCCCTTTATTCGCCTGCCAAAGCAAAATATTATTCACATACCATGTAATTCCTAATGCTCTTTTGAAAATTCCTACGTCAAATTTTGCAGTCAAAGAAATAGTATTGATTCTTATATAATCTGCTTTTTGAACATAATTTTCCGCTACTCCTAAGTATCCATATCTCATCCATTTATTTTCTGAAACGTTTTGGTTCGGATTGTAAAAATCAACAGGAATCTGATTGTTATTCCCTCCAGTGCTTACTCCTTGAAATACATAATTTTTGATATTCCTTTCGTCTGCAGAAGTTTGAGAACGTCCGTAATAATCAAGCACCGCCTGAGTTCCATTCCATACTTGTCCGCCTTTTTTCCATTCCCAATTGATGTCTAATGATAACATTTTATACGTTAAGTTATGATTAAACTTCAATACAAAATCTGGTGTTGGATCTGCAATAATCTTCATTCCATCCGCTTTTTTAGGATATCCGAATTCATCAATAATTAATTCTCCATTAGCATTTCTTTCAAAATAACTTCCCATGACCACTCCTAAAACCTGACCTTCCGTCAATGTCTTATAAATATCATTGAAACCTGAAAGGGCAAGATTATTATACCCTGCATTTACCTTATCAACCCTATCTCTATACTTAAAAAATGAAACTTTCTGATTCATTCTAAAATCTCGGTCCAAATAAATATTGTCGTAAGAAAAATTCACCTCATAACCGCTGTAGGTATGATCTGCAAGGTTTTTTAATTTCAACTGATTGTTTTCAAACACAGGAAAAATATCGTCTGTTGTTTTTCTTTTAAAATATTCCGCTTCAACATTCAGGTTACGTCTGTAGCTCAATATAAAACCGGTTTTCCATTCTTTACTGTTGATATTTGATACGTTTTTAAAGGTATCCACTTCATTGATCGGGAAATATTGATATGCATTTTGGGCATTCAATAAAGTAGTTCCGTAAGAAGCGTAAGATCGTGTAATTTCAGGCTCTGAATTCAATTGTGTGTAGGTTCCGAGCATTTTAAAATTGATATTATTCCAATTAAAAATATTTTCAAACGTAAGATAAGCACCTGCCTTTGGAAGCCAATAATTATTTTCTTTAGAGGTATTTGAGATATAAAATGCATTTCCGATACTAGCACCTGCTTTAAAGTCATTGTACGCATCATAATCCAGCTTATAATTGAAAATATAATCTTGTGACGTTCTTTGATATAAATACCTTTTATTACTTGAGTCATTATAAATATCTGACTCTCTACTATTTAAAATATGATTAAAACTAACCGCATTTTTAAAATAGCTTCCGCCAAAAGAATAAGTTCCTAAAATATTAGAATTATATAATTTATTATTTTGAGTTCTTTCATTTAAAATACCATTAACAAATCCGTATGTTGAAGATTTGTAGCGATCTAAATTCCAGAAGTAATCATTTTCATAAGACTGACTGATATTTAATCTGAAATTTCCCCAATTTCTCGCCAGATCAAAACTAAATTGTCTTCTGTTATCCCGATAATTGTATTTATTTTTCTGATCAAATAAAAACTCCGGATTGTCTGCAAACTGACTGTAACTTCTTTGTGAACCATTTGACAAATACAAATTCTGGTCGTTCGAAAAAGAAATCGGCGTCAGTAAAGAATTTTGGTAAGCTCGGTTGAAAAGTCCAATTCTGTTAGCGTTTGTAGCTTTATTTTCTTCATAATTAAAAGCGAAGTTTAAGCTGTATTCTGAAATTTTTGTACTCAGTTTTGTTTTAAAAGAATTGATGATATTATACTGATCAATAAAATACATCTGATCTTTCTGTTGTCCTATCTCTAAGGATACTCGCAGTTTTTCATCATAATAGCTATTATTACCCATGAAGGCATTCAACCGTAATTGATTGTTGTATCCCACAGTGGTTTTAAACAGATCATTATTATAAGCTTTTGCGGGTGAATTTCCGTTGGTTAAGGGAATTAACCTGCCGTTTTGATCATACTCATAAGCCTGATGATTAAATCCTAATGTGGAAATATCCTGTCCAAAACTGAAAAGTTCATTTGTTTCAGGACCTCGCCAGATCAATTGACCGTTTTCTGATCTTCCCTGAACATATTGAGTTTGCGTTTGAGGAATAGAATTCCGGTTTTTGATGTCAAAAGAAGTGGTGAAACTTCCGTTAAAATTCAAATATTTTTTTGATTGACGTTTCAGTTTAAAGCTGTTTTCATTAATCTCTTTTAATTTTCTCACTGAATTAAAATTAATATCTGAATTCAATGTCAAGCTTTTAGGTGAATTTTCAATGCTAAATTCATCATTCGCTTTTTTAGAAACTAAACTATCATAGGCATTACTTCGAATATTTTCGACTCTTTTTTTACTAATTTTATTTTCTAAGATAGATTTAAGCTCGCGTGGTCCGTAGACAACAAGCGTATTTTTACCATTATTCCAAACCAAAGTGTCATATGCTTTTGCAGCAATGATGGCAAAGCCTTTCTCATCAGTCAATTCATAAACACCGCTGTTTTTATTTAAAACTTTTAAAAAATTCTGAGGTTTTTCTTTGTGACCTAAAAAAGTACCCGAATAATATAATATCGAAGTTTGCGCCAGAAAAAAATGAACCGTTAAAAAGAATAATAAAAAATAAATTTTCCTCATAAATGATTTTGTGTATTAGTATTGAAAAAGAGCTTCAGAAGGAATTATTTTTTCTGCTGATCATTTTTTTTCTTTTCCGCTTTTAAAGCAGCTTTCGTTTCCACTACAATTACGCCGTTTACCGCTTTACTTCCATATATTGCAGTTGCTTTTTCTCCTTTTAAAACCGTCATCTTTTCAATGGAATCAGCATCTAAGCTTTTAAATTTCACTGCATCAGAAACTACTCCATTGATAACATATAGAGGATTTGAATCTTCTTTATTAGAACTCACTCCTCGAATCACAATCGCATTACTAGAATCAATTTTCCCAGAACCCATATTAATTGTTAATCCTGAAACAGCTCCCTGAATGGAATTTGCAGCATATTTATTTCCCACTTTTTCAGTCGACATTGGAACCGAAGCAGTCTTTTGTCTTACATTATTATAGGCCAAAACTGTAGGGTTTAATCCATCATAAGGGGTGATAGGTTCAGCTTCTGAATTTTCCAGTAAAGAACTTACCAATGAATTATTGGGTTTATTTTCAATATCCATAGAAGAAATCGACTGTACAGAAGACGTTATATCTTTCTTTACTTTTTTAGTTCCCAACGCCATTACCACAACCTCTTCAATATTTTGTTGCTTTAAAGAATCTGCTTTATAAGGCACAATAGATGCAGGTGCAGGCATGCTTTGCGCTACAGGATCAGAAATAGGAGAAGGAGCAATATAAGGATTAAATGCAAGACCGGCAGAGCTTTCAAGCATTACAATTGGAGCTGGAGCTAGATTTTTTTTCTCAATATTTTCTTTTACCATCTGATCTATCTTCTGAATCTTTGCAGAGGGTGCAATAACAGGAGCATTGTTAGAAGTTACAATATTCTTTGCTATAACTGGCTTTGTAAGCTCAACTCCATTTTTATTTTCATTAAAAAAGTAAAATCCACCTACCCCAATCATTAAACTTGCAGCAATTCCATACGGAAGCCAAATTGGGAGAATCCTTCTTTTTTTATGTTCTTTTGTATCTAATTTTTCTTCAACTTTAGCCCAAACTTTATCAAACCCCGGAAAAGTCGCAGGTTCATCTACATCTTTAGAAGCCTCATTGAATTTTTTATCGATATCGTGATTATTTTCCATTGTCTTAAAAGTTTAAATGTTTTGATTGATCAAAAGTTCCTGTAATTTTTTTCTGGCAAAATTGAGTTGAGATTTTGAGGTTCCTTCACTAATTGAAAGCATCATTGCAATTTCTTTGTGCGGATATCCTTCAATCGCAAACAGATTAAAAATCGCACGGCAACCTTCAGGAAGAAAGTTCAATAAGCTCAAAATATCTTTCTCGAAAGAAATAATATCTGTCGTATCCGAGGACTCTATGGAATGATCATCCAATGAAATATGTAAAGCCTTTGTACTTCTCAATTTTTGCAGACATTCATTTACCGCAATTTTTCTAGCCCAACCTTCGAAAATATCATGATTCTGAAGTTGATCCATCTTTGTAAAAATTTTGTAGAACGTATCGGCTAATACTTCCTCAATATCTTCATCGTTTTTAAGATAGCGTTTGCAGACCGAATATAATTTTCCCGCCATTTTTTCGTAAACTTTCCGCTGTGCATTGCGGTCGTTCCGTTGACATTCTAACAGTAATTCTCTTTCCATAGTCAGGCTTTATACTCATATAGATGCAGAAAATTTCAAAAAGGTTGGAAGCATCATAAACTTTTTTTTAAAATTAAGCTAAAAGGCTAAGCTGCGAAAGCTTAGAAAGGTAATTTTAACGAATGCTAAACTATAATTTCACCTTTTCATAAAAAACTTTCATTTTAAATTTAACTTTTCCCTTTGTAACATATCTTACCACTTACCGACTATTCATATAAATAATCTTTTTATAGTAATGAAAAATAACAAAATTGCATCATTACTTTTTGTTTTGTCTGCAGGAAGTATGATGTTTGCACAGGATGACTTAATTAATAAGTTAAAAAACAACCAATCTCAAAATGCTAATTTTAAATTCACGACTTTAAAAGACGTGGGGGCAACTTCAGTAAAAAATCAAGGTTCATCAGGAACTTGCTGGAGCTATTCAGGAAACTCCTTTCTTGAATCTGAAATGCAGAGAATGGGTAAAAAGCCTGTAGATTTGGCAGAAATTTTTACGGCAAGAAATTCTTATCACGATAAAGCAAAATTATACGTTCTTAACAACGGAGCAATCAGCTGGGGAGATGGTGGAGAATTACATGATGTAGTGAATATGTACAAGAAGTACGGAGCTGTTCCTCAGGAAGCTTATACAGGCTTAAGAAACGGACAAACAACCAACAACTTCAAAGAAATGCAGGATAAAATAAAACCTGTGTTGGATAGTTTGGTTCAGGCAGCTACAAAAGGAAAACTTTCTGATAACTGGATGGATTCTGTAGATGCTATCTTAGATGAATATTTAGGAAAAGTTCCTGCTAACTTTACGTATGAAGGAAAAAACTATACTCCGAAAACTTTTGCTAAAGAAGTTGTAGGAATTAACCCAGAAGATTATGTTGAATTATCTTCTTACAAAGATTATCCGTATTACCAGAAATTTGTAGTTCCAATTCCTGATAACTGGAGTCATGACTCTGACTGGAATGTTCCAATGAAAGATCTAACAGCTATCGTTGACAATGCAGTGAGCAAAGGATATTCTGTAGGTTGGGCAACTGATGTTTCTGAGCCTTATTTCTCATACAAAAATGGGGTGGCCTATGTTCCTGATGTAGATCTAGACCAGATTAATGCAGAAAACAAAAAAGACTTGTTTACTGAGCCTAAAAAAGATAAAACGATCACAGAAGATATGCGTCAGAAAGCGCTTAACAACCTTTCTACAACTGATGATCATGGAATGCACATCGTAGGATTGGCAAAAGATCAGTCTGGAAAAGAATATTATATGGTTAAAAACTCTTGGGGGGTAACCAATGATTTTGAAGGATATCTTTATGTAACAAGACCTTATGTTGAGTACAAATCAACGGCAATCTTGGTTCACAAAAATGCCATTCCAAAAAACATTTTAAAGCAACTGAAACCTAATCAAAATATTGGTTTATAAGAAATCACTGTTGTCATTTATTTGGCAATTTTAGATATTTAAATCTGTTAATAGACCGTTTCCATTTTTTGGGAACGGTTTTGTTTTTAAACTATTTAAACTTAGATAAAAATTAAACCACAAAAGGCACAAAAGATTTTAACACTTAAGTTTTTTTAAGTAAAAATCATTCTGTTCAAAAGTACACTTAAGTTTTTTTGAAAATCAAAGATTTTCATATTATGTGGACTTTACTATTTTCAATATTTTAAACTCTTACAACTAAAGTGATCTAAAGTGTTTAAACATTTAAATGGTTCCTTTTAGAATTTTCAAACATAGGAGATCAAATTCAAATATAAAAATTAAAACCCGCTTCCAAAAGATCTGAAAGCGGGTTTTGTTTAAAAAATAAATAGGTTGAAAATTTAATATAAATAAGTGAATTGTCAATTGGTTTACTACGCCGGTAATCTAACAACAAAGTAAATCAACAACTCATAATTGTCTTTTTAGTAAAGAACTCCTAAACTTTCAGCCGAAAAATTTAAAAGGTCGTCTGTATTTCCTTCTTTTACTTTTTTCACCCATTCTGGGTCTTGTAAAAGGGCTCTTCCAACTGCAACAAGATCGAAATCTCCTCTTTCCAGTCTTCTGATTAATTCTGATAAATCTGCTTTCTCCGTTCCCTGTCCTGCAAATGCTCCCATAAAATCTCCTTCAAGACCTACAGAACCTACCGTAATTGTTGGCTGACCCGTAATTTTTTTAGCCCAACCTGCAAAGTTTAAATCAGAACCTTCAAATTCAGGTTCCCAGAAACGACGCTGTGAACAATGGAAAATATCTACGCCAGCTTCTTTTAAAGGTAATAACCATTCTTCCATTTCTGCAGGTGTTGTTGCCAATCTGGATTTATAATCCTGTTGTTTCCACTGAGAAAGACGGATAATTATCGTGAAATCTTCTCCTACAGCTGCTCTCATTGCTTTAACGACATCAACTGCGAATTTACTTCTTTCTTTTAAGGTTTTCCCACCGTATTCATCAGTTCTTGTATTGGTTACTTCCCAAAAGAATTGATCAATCAAATATCCGTGCGCTCCGTGAATTTCAAGAACATCAAATCCTAAATCTTTAGCTGATTTTGCAGAAGCTGCAAATTGTGCAATCGTATCCTGGATATCTTCCAACGTCATGGTAGAAGCTTTTTCCATATCAACCAATGGATAATCTTCAGAACTTCTTGTATCTCCTACATGCCAGATCTGAGGCCCCATTTTTCCACCATTTTCATGAACGGCATCAATTACGTTTTTCCAACCGTTTAATGCTTCAGTTCCGTAAAAATCAGGAATATTCTGCATGTTTTTTGAACCAGGTCTGTTGATTACTGTTCCTTCAGAAAGGATCAACCCTACTTCTGAAGCCGCTCTTCTTGCGTAATAATCTGCGATTTGCTGAGTGGGTACTCCGTTATCAGATTGAGCTCTTGTCATCGGAGCCATTACCACTCTATTTTTAAGTTGAAGATTTTTATAACTAAATGGACTAAATAATGCGTCTATACTCATTTTGCAATTATTTTATATTTAACATTTTTAAATTGTTACACAAAGTAACTAATAATAGTTCATATTTGTATCTTATGCAGGGAAAAAAGTGGTAACTTCGCAGTAACTTACATTAGTAACTTAAAAGTAACGTATGAAAATCTAAATAAGTGGATGCTATTTTAACCACAAAAGTCACAAAAGATTAACATATAAATTATTTTAAGTTTATTCATAAACCGCATAATATAAGAACACATAAGTTTTTAAAAATCTTTGATTTTTATTTTTGTGAACTTCTTTTTTTCAAAATAAGAAAGCTTAAAAGATTATAACTTTTGTGTCTTTTGTGGTTTAATTTTTAATTAGTGTTAAATAAAATCTACCATGAAAAAGAATGAATTAATGAAATACAGCTGCCCTCTAGGTAAAGCAATGTCTGCTTTGGGAAGCAAGTGGAAACCAATCATTGTATTGGTGATCAAAGACCGTAAACTTCGTTTTGGAGAGCTTGCCGTACGAATTAATGTCATCTCAAGAAAAGTACTGACCGACCAGTTAAGAGAAATGCAAACCGACGGATTAATCATCAGAGAAGAGTTTAAGGAACTTCCTCCAAGAGTTGAATATTCGCTGACAGAAAAGGGATTAGCATTGTTGCCGATTTTATATCAACTGGAAGAATGGGAAACAAAATATCATGTTTATGATCCTGAGAAAGAAAAAGACTGTAAAACTCTTTTAGAGCAAAAGAATGCAAAAAAAGCTGTCGTTTGACAGTCTTTTTATATTTAATAAAATCAATTTTGAATTTTACTAAGTTTTTTAAAGAACCTATTTACAGTACTTTTCTAAGTAACTCTTTGCTTTAAAACCCACCTTTTCTGCATTATGAAAATCTTCACACGCTCCTAATTTATCATTTATTTGTAATTTAAATGTACCTCGATAAACATAAGCCATTCCATTATTTGGATTTAATTTTAAGGATGTTGATAGGCTTTTAACAGCATTTTCTAAATCGTTATTATTTCCCTGTAACACGCCTTTAACAAAGTATGAAACAGAACTTTTAGGTTCGAGGTTGATTGCTTTATCAATATTTTTAAGAGCATCATTGTAATTAGAATTTTGACTTTCAATATTAGCTAATAATTGATACGCAGAAGATAATTTATCATTCAATTCAATAACTCTTTCTATATCAGCTTTGGCATTTTTTAAATTTCCATTAATAAAAAAAATATTTGCTCTTCCATAATAAGCCAGTGTAAAGTTTTCATTCAATTCTATAGCCTTAGAATAGTTTTTTATTGATTCTGTAGTATTTCCCTCCAGAGAATAAGTATAAGCAAGTCCGTAATATGCATTTGCATTTTCAGGATGAGATCGTATGGAATTTTCAAACTCTTTTTTCCCATTTTCAAAATCGGAATTCAAAACAAAATTATTTCCACGAATAAATGCATCATCACAAGGCTGTTCTGTTTTCTGCGTGCAGTTTGTAAGCAAAATACAAATTGTTATTAAAAAGTATATTTTTCTCATAGTTAGGTTTTAAGTTTATCTATAAAATAATTTTCAGTTTTCTAATATAGAAAAAAACCGCTTCCAAAAGAAAGCGGTTTCAATTTTATCTAAAATTCCAATTAAAATATCGCAGGATATTTCTCAGGATTTGTTTCATTAAATAGTGCATAAATTCTTTCAACCATATCGTCTGAAGATGGCTTGCTGAAATAATCTCCATCACTTGCATACGCAGGTCTGTGATCGTTTGCAGCAATCGTTAACGGATCAGAATCTAAAAATCTGAATGCTTTTTGCTTTTCTAAAATTTGTTGAAGAATAAACGCTGAAGTTCCTCCTTCTACATCTTCGTCAATTACGACCAATCTGTTGGTTCTCTTTACGCTTTCAGCAATTTCGTTGGTTAAATCGAAAGGAATCAATGACTGAACATCAATAACTTCTGCAGAGATTCCTAGTTTTTCTAGTTCTTCTGCTGCCTCCATTACCACTCTCCAAGTTGAACCGTATGTTACCAACGTAACATCTTTTCCTTCTTTAGTTACTTCAATTTTTCCTACAGGAACAGTGAATTCACCTAAGTTATCTGGTTGTTTTTCTTTTAATCTGTATCCGTTCAGACATTCAACAATCACCGCTGGATCATCACTTTGAAGCATCGTGTTGTAGAATCCGGCAGCTTTCGTTAAGTTTCTTGGAACTAATACCAAGATTCCTTTTGAAAGGTTTAGAATTCCCGCCATTGGAGAACCTGAATGCCAAACTCCTTCTAATCTGTGACCTCTTGTTCTGATGATTACAGGAGATTTCTGACCTCCTTTTGTTCTGTACTGAACTGTCGCCAAATCATCACTCATTCCCTGTAAACAGTACAAGATATAATCTAAATATTGGATCTCAGCGATAGGTCTTAAACCTCTCATCGCCATTCCGATTCCCTGACCTAAAATGGTTGCTTCACGGATTCCTGTATCAGCAACACGAACGTCTCCATACTTTTCCTGCATTCCTTCTAATCCTTGGTTTACGTCACCGATATTTCCGGCATCTTCACCAAACACTAACGTTTCAGGATATTTTTCAAATATTTTATCAAAGTTATTTCTAACTACTACCCTTCCGTCTACATCTTCCGAAGCATCAGAATAAACGGGTTTGATCTCTTTAATATTTTCAGCTTTCCACTGAGACTGAGAATATAAGTGAGAAGAATAATTATCCTTTTCTACCTCAAAAATCTCATTGTATTTCTGCATCAACTGATTTCTTTCTGCAGAATTTGTTCCTCTTGTCGCCAATAAAGATCTTCTCACCAAATGGAAAACATCTTTCTTAGCTTTTGAAACTAATTTATTGAACTGACCAATGTAATTTTCAATCTCCGTATTCTGTCCTTTTAGATTTTCAACTAAAGGCAATACTCCATGAACTAAATCAGTAATTGTTTTCTGGTAACTTTCCCAAGCAATTTTTTGCCCTGCTTTTACCGTTTTCTTTGTTTCTTCATCTATCGCATCCAATTCTTCAACCGTTGCAATGATCTCTTCTTTTCCTTCAATTTCGATGGAATAATTTAAGATCCATTCTCTGAATTTCACCAATCCGTCAAACTGAGATTCCCAAGCTAAACGCTCTTCGTTCTTATATCTTTCGTGAGATCCTGAGGTAGAGTGACCTTGGGGCTGAGTAACTTCAATCACGTGAACCACTACAGGAACGCTTTCCATTCTTGCAAATTGTTCAGCTCTTGCGTACGCATCCAATAATGCAGGATAATCCCAAGCTTTCACCTGAATAATCTCACAACCTTGGTTTTCGCCTTCATTTCTCTGGAAACCGCTTAACATTTCAGCAATGTCAGCTTTTGCTCTCTGATTTTTAGTAGGAACAGAAATTCCGTATCCGTCATCCCAAATAGAAACAATCATAGGAACCTGAAGCGCACATGCCGCATTCAAAGTTTCCCAGAAATGCCCTTCTGCTGTAGAAGCATCTCCGATGGTACCAAAAGCAACTTCGTTACCCTCTTTTGAGAATTTCTCAGAACCTTCAAATTTTACTGATTTATAAACTTTCGAAGCTTGTGCCAACCCTAATAATCTAGGCATTTGTCCAGCCGTTGGAGAAATATCAGAAGAAATGTTTTTCTGTGCTGTAAGATCTTTCCAGCTTCCGTCTTCATTTAAACTTCTTGTTGCGAAGTGCCCATTCATCTGTCTTCCCGCTGATGCAGGTTCTCTTTCAACACTTGTATCTGCGTATAATTGTGCAAAGAAACTCCCAACTGTCAAAGCATCAATCGCTAATGCAAAAGTCTGGTCTCTGTAATATCCTGAACGGAAGTCTCCATTTTTGAAAACTTTCGCCATTGCCAACTGTGGTAACTCTTTACCGTCACCAAAAATACCAAATTTAGCCTTTCCTGTAAGAACTTCTCTTCTGCCCAAATAAGACATTTCACGAGAGATTCTCCCTAACTTATAATCTTCAAGTATCTGATTTTTAAAATCTTGAAAGGAAATCTGCTGAGTTTCAATATAGGTTGTTTGCATAGCCAATATAAAAAAAATTTTAGTTTTTGAAGTATTTTGCTAATATACACTTTTTAAATTAATTTTAATTTTTATTAATCTTTTTTAAAAATTTGATAATGAAGGAAATTCTGGTTTAGTTTGATTAAATTTACAATTATGGAAAAAAAGTCGCCTCATATCCTCAATGCATCAAGTAATTTGTTAGGGTTTTCCCTGCTTATAATTACTTCTTTGAAAATTACTAAAATAAGTGGCAATACTTATTTAGACGAGTTTGCAGCTGTTTCATGTATCCTTTTTGCCTGTAGCTGTTTCTTCTCTTTTCTGTCTATCCGAACGAATAATGAAAAGCAGGAAATTAAATATGAGACTATTGCGGATTATTTATTTTTAATCGCTTTATTTTGCGTCGTCTTGGCTGTTATTATTGTAACTATTAGGATTATTTGATTGAAAATTTCTAATAAATTAAATGATTTAACATAATAATTCTCACTTTTTAGCTACAAATACTAAGATATTATGATAAATTCAGGCTACCAAACTCAATTATTAAAAAAATATTCATTTTTTTTTCAATCCTATTCTTACACAAATACTGTTTTAATTTCATAGGTAGGTGATAAATACACATTCCATTATACTATCGTGAGCTACTCCTGATAAACAAAACAATAATAAAACAATTCATCGCTTGATGAATTAAATTATCAAATAAATCATTTTTAAGTGAAATCATTGAATTATATGTAAATAATTAACTTAAAATAAACTTAAAACGTATTTTTTACCGAATTTTTCTATTAAGTTTGTAAAATATTATCAATAAAAAAACATTTTACAAAACGCTCAAAATGAAAAAAATTATTTTAATTGCTCCTCTATTAGTGAGCAGTATCTATTATGCGCAAATTGGGATTAATACCAGCAATCCTCAAACAGCCTTTCATATAGACGGGGCTAAGGACAATGCAACATCTGGCGCACCCACCGCTACACAACAGGCGAATGATATTGCTGTAACTTCTACAGGAAATCTAGGTATTGCAACCATATCTCCTACTGAAAAGCTGGATATTGCTTCCGGAAACGCCCGTATTAGGGGAATTAATGCAAATATAGGGGTAGGAGGTACAGACAGAGTGGTTGTCGCAGATGCTACCGGTGTGTTGAAGACGATCAATTTTAATGCATATGGTTTATTTCATGCACGTTTAACGGGATCGCAAAGTCTCGCTGCTAATACGTTAACCACTTTATTATTCAGTACTCCGCTATCCACTTCTCCATATTATAACTACAACACAACTACCGGAACACTAACGTTCAATCAACCAGGAAACTACATCGTTACATTACAGGCAAGTTTCTCTGATTGTGCTGCCGGAACCCAGTTGGTTTTGGGGATAAGACCGATACCTGATGCCGCTTATCTGGGAAGAGGAAGTCATTACACAGGTGCTGCAACTGCCGGAACCATTGGAGAATTAATGAATTACACAACCTTAATAGTTGTACCGGCTGCTGGCTATCAAGTTCGATTAACTGCAGCTTCCAATGCAGCCTCTACCGTCTTAGCCACCGAAACAGGAGCTACAGGAAGTGGAAATGTAACCAACGTAACTATACAAAAAATTTAAAATCTGAAACAACATAAGTAAAAAACGGAACTTTATAAAGTTCCGTTTTTTTTATGATAACAATGTTTTGAAGCTAAATAATACTCTACTTCTATTGAATAGCATTTTTAATCGTTCGCTCGTCAACTGAGATAGGAATGGCAGTATATTAAAACATATTGTGCTTCGTATGAAATTCTATTTGCAATTTTCAATCATATCATTTTATTTATGACAATTAATGAAACTATGCAAAACATACTTATTTAGCTCTTATCGTTAAAAAAAGATACATTTCTCTACTTTTTAACAAAAATTAAATATAGATTAAATCTAAAACATGCATATTTAATAAATAATTTATTTCCCTACTTTTGCAAGCATAAACAAATGTAGAAATAAAACACTTTTATAATGAATTTCGAAGTTCTCTTAAAAAATTCCCCTCCCTCTTCTTGCACTCTTATAATTCCCTCTATTTCTATTCGTTTATAAAGATCTTTCTAATAATCGTCTCGATTAATTATAACATTTAAAAAAAACATTTTTATGAAAAAAATTCTCTCATTAGGAGCTTTAGCAATGATTTTATTCACTAAAGCTCAAGTAGGGATAGGAACGCCTACTCCCAACAATTCTGCTATGTTAGATATCCAATCTAGCAATAAAGGTTTTCTCCCTCCAAGAATGTCTCTTCTGAATGAAACTGATGGAACAACTATTCCTACACCGGCTAATGGTTTACTGGTTTTCCACACGGGAACAACACTTTCCGGTCCGGGTATTTATACTAATTTAGGAACACCATCATCACCCAAATGGTCTTTATTACAAGCACAAAACTCAAATTCTGGATCTACAGCTAGTAAAATGTCATATAAAGGCGAGGCAGATCCTAGCAAAACAGTCTCTGCAGGAAATCTCGAGTTTAGAATAAGATTTCAATCAGGAAGTGTTTATCTTGAAGCAAGAAGAAAATCTGCGCCAGCAGCTACAATAATTTATTATTCTACTGTATTTAATGGTAGTGGTAATTATACCATGACTTTTACTCCTGCTAACTGGAATACTTGGCAAACTTTTGATATTGCCGGAGGAAATGGAGCTTTACAATCACAAGGATTCTTGATTTATATCAGTTCTCTTGACGATCGTTTATTTTATCATGTAGAAATGAATTCAAGATATGGCAATGCAGATGCCAGTCAAAAATATTGGGCATTTGTTGTCGTACTATATTAAGAAGGGTCCTATTTAATTGTAAAGCATCATATACTGTACTTAAACTGGTGCTAAAAAAACGTTCTCTTTATTTTACGAGTCTCAATTTATTACGTACAATATTAATTACATTTTAAAACATTTTTATGAAAAAATACTTCTCTTTACTAGCAATCATATTAGCTACTTTTACACTAGCCCAAGTAGGCATAGGAACAGCTGTTCCCAACAATTCGGCTATGTTAGATGTACAATCTTCCAATAAAGGCTTTCTACCTCCAAGAATTTCTCTACTGAGCGAAACTGATGGAACAACGATCCCATCACCCGCCAATGGTTTAATCGTTTTCCACACAGGAGGAGGATTAAATGGTTCTGGTATTTACAGTAATTTAGGAACACCATCGTCACCCAAATGGTCATTATTGCAAGCGCAAAATTCTTCATCAGGTGCTACAACTGCTAAAATGTCATATTCTGGTGAACCAGATCCTACTCGAACGGTTACGATAGGAAATTTAGAATTCAGAATTAGAGCTAACGTTTATTTTGAAATGAGGTTGAGAAAAGCACCTACAGAAAATATAACTTATAATAGCAACAGATTGTCCTGGTATAATAACAGCGCAAATAGTGCACAAGCTTCAGTTACTTTCACCCCAGCCAATTGGAATACATGGCAAGCCTATAATACTTCGGGAAGTGGTGGATCATTTACAGTAGGCTATCAAGTCTATGTGAATTCATTACAAGACCCTACATTTTATGAAATAAAGTTGAATACAAGGTATGGAACTGGTTATGCGAGTTCAGATAAATATTGGAACCAAGTGTATATAGCCTATTAAAAATTGTATTTGATAAACTATAAAACTGAGTGCTAAGAACACTCAGTTTTATTTTATATACAATCGATGTAAATTAGTAGGATTAGAATTTTCTTTCAATTACATAATCCAACATATTATGCAAAGATCTTCTCACTTCCGTATCTGGAAATTCATTCAAAATATCTTTTGCTTTCTGTTGAAACTCTTTCATTATTTTAACAGAATACTCCAACCCTCCCGAGCTTTTAACAAAAGCAATAAGCTCTTTTACTCGTTTTTGGTCGTTGTTATATCGTTTTATGGTATTGAAATAGTATTTTTTGTCTTTTTCGTTGGCAATTGTCAGGGTATAAATTAAAGGCAAGGTCATTTTCTGTTCTTTAATATCAATCCCAACAGGTTTTCCAATAACGTTTGAACTTAGGTAATCAAACAAATCATCTTTAATTTGGAAAGCCATTCCTGTATAGGTTCCGAAATCCTGCATTTTCTTAGCCAATACTTCATCAGCATTATTGGATAAGACCCCGATTTCACAACATGCAGCAATTAAAGTCGCTGTTTTCTGACGGATAATTTCGTAATACACATCTTCTGTAATATCCAGTTTTCTGGCTTTCTCCAATTGAAGAAGCTCGCCTTCAGACATTTCACGTATCGTTCTTGAAATCACGGCTAATAAATCGTAATCTTTATGATCTGTAGATAATAAAACTGATTTTGACAACAGATAATCTCCTACCAAAACCGCAATTTTATTCTTCCACAACGCATTAATAGAGAAAAAATTACGTCTTTTAAAACTTTCATCTACCACATCATCGTGAACAAGAGTTGCCGTATGAATCAGCTCTATCATGGAAGCTCCACGAAAGGTCTTTTCATTTACATCTCCTATTAATTTTGCACATAGGAATACAAACATAGGACGCATTTGTTTTCCCTTAGTTGTAACGATAAAGCGAGTTACCTTATCTAATAAAGGGACTTTACTCTGCATAGATTCATAAAACTTTTGCTCGAAAAGTTTCATTTCCTCATTGATCGGTTGTTTGATTTCTTCTACAATATTCGCCACAATCTGTGTATGATAGATGTATAATTATTAATAATCACAAAGATAATTTTTTTCAGTCAATTTTAAGAGAAATTAATCTTTGAGTTTCTCTTTTGGAACAAAATAAAAACTCTGCTTTGCTCCTCCCAATGGAGAATTGAATTTTTCTCCGGAAATATAGATTCCTTTTTCATCCACAGCAATTCCTTCAATCTGCCCAATCGAGAGCGCACTTCCCAAATAATAATGCGTTGGCTGTTGTTTAAAAAAGACGCCAGGCTCAGTTTCATCAAAGATATCCAAAAACACTTCTGTTTTCTTTGTATACCCTATTAAATAAAGCTTTTTATCAAAATAAGAAGCGTCTGTAACCACAAAATTGGTCTTATAAGATTCTATTTTTTCAGCTTTTTGCTTTTCTGAAATTTCAGGATCTATGATATAATGCGAAGTTGATTTTGAAGCCCATTCTTTGGTGAAGACATGCAGCTTTCCGTTTAAATAAATCATCGCTTCTGCATCGAAGTCATTATTGGTATACTTAGGAATAAATTCCGTTTGTTCCGGATAATAGAATGAAATTATTTTTACCGAATCATTCTTTATTTCACTATTCTGAAAAGGAACTTTATAAATTTCTAAATCTCTTCTGGTTCCTCCATTATTTCCGAAATCTCCGATGTAAAAATTCTTTCCATCATTCGTTAACGCTTCCCAGTCTTTATTTTTAGCATTAATTTTAATTATATTGAGAATATCCCCAGTGTTTTTATCGATCTCAAAAAGTTCGGGAGCGTTTCCGCTGTCATTGAAACTGTATAACTTTCCATCAAAGAAACTTAATCCTGAGGTTTCTTTTAATTTCTCATCTAGATAATTGATTCTGTACTTTCTTATCTTAAGAAAATCAGATTGTTGGGAAAACGAGAGTGTGGAAACGGTTATCGTTATAATCAGAAGAAGCTTTTTCATACAGTAAAAATAAATCTTTTTTTAATTTTTATTTGAACACAAATTTATGCGTTTACTTTATCATTCCGCAGGAATCAAAACTCTACAATTCGTGTTGAGATTCTTCCTTCGTCAGAATGACAAACTGAGTGTTATTATAAGCGTCTAGAGTCATTCAGGTTTTAACTAAAGATATTCTTAAAACAAAAAAAATGGGCTAAAGCCCATTCCTATTGATAATTAATATAAGGTTATAATAGATTATATTTATTACATTAAGCCGATTTCTTATGCATCAGTTTTCGATTTTTCTTTTCCAAATGCTCTCTCTGATATTGTCTTACCGTCTTCCCCGTTCCGTCATGTCTCCAACCTGGAGAATTGAAAAGGTAATTAATTCGGTCAGAAAATTTAAGATTCGGTTGTTTGATGTCTTTCCAGATTTTTCGCCATTCATAGAAAAGAATGGTATCCGGTTTATTATCCGGCATTTTCGGGTAAATTCCATATTTTACAGGAACATTTGGATCTTCTTTTTCAAAGGTTCCAAAAATTTTGTCCCAAATAATAAGGCACATTCCCATATTACGGTCCAGATATTTTATATTACAAGCATGGTGAACACGGTGATGAGAAGGGGTAACCAAAATATATTCTAAAATCCCCATACTTTTTACCGTCTGCGTATGCACCCAGGTTCCGTACACTTGCCCAATTGCATACACTACCATAATATGCCACGGATTAAACCCTAAAAAGGCCAATGGAGAAAAATATAAATATCGGTAAAGTGGCTGTAAAACAGGACTTCTGAAGCCTGTGGTTAAATTAAAATATTCAGAACTGTGGTGCGTAATATGTACCGCCCAAAATGCTCTTGAATGATGGTCTACATAATGCAATACAAAATAGGCAAAATCTGTTACTACGAAACAAATCAACCAATACCAAATATTAAAATCCCAAGAAAACAGTCTGTGATTATAAAAGAAAAACATCACGCCCATGGCAAAGACCTTCATGATAAAGTCTAGCCCAAAGTTCATTAATGCAAGCAAAACACTGGTTGCTACATCTTTTCCATTATAAAGTTTAGCCTCGGAAACGTGGCTATAGATCATCTCAGCTAAAATAACACCGGCAATAAGCGGAATTGACCACGCATACACATTCTCCAACCCATTTTCGCCCAAAAAGTAATCCATCATTACTTATTATTTTTGGTGCAAAGGTAAGATATTAAGAAATCGTTAAGATAATTTTTTATTTTTTTAATAAAATTTTAATCAGCGACTTTATTAGCCAGCTGCCCGCATGCTGCATCGATGTCTCCACCTCTACTTTTTCGGATCATAACGGTAATTCCTGCATTCTCAAGCTGACGAACATAATTTTCTTCTGCCTGTTTGTTGCATTTGTCGTATTTTCCGTCTCCGATTGGGTTATATTGAATTAAATTAACTTTAGAAGGAACTTGCTTACAGTATCTGATCAAAGCTTTAATATCTTCATCACCATCATTAATACCTTTCCATACACAATATTCAAAAGTGATAACAGAACCTGTTTTTTGGTACCAATACTGAAGAGAATCCATAATATCTGTTAACGGAAACTTATCCGAAAACGGCATGATCTCATTACGCTTAGATTCAATAGCAGAGTGAAGGGACAACGCCAATTTCACACGCAATTCATCATCAGCCAACATCTTGATCATCTTTGGAATTCCTGATGTAGAAACGGTAATTCTTCTTGGAGACATTCCCAAACCTTCCGGCTGGGTGATTTTTCGGATGGCTTCTACTACGTTTTTGTAATTCATCATCGGCTCTCCCATTCCCATAAAAACAATATTGGAAAGCGGTCTGTCGAAATACATTTTACTCTGGCTATCAATCAGGGCAACCTGATCTACAATTTCAGCAACTTCAAGATTTCTCATTCTTTTCAGTCTTGCCGTAGCGCAGAATTCGCAGTTTAACGAGCATCCAACCTGTGAAGAAACACAAGCTGTAGTTCTTGTTTCTGTAGGAATCAAAACAGATTCTACCAATAAACCGTCGTGAAGCTTCACTCCGTTTTTAATGGTTCCGTCTGTACTTCTTTGAAGCTGATCAACAGAAACAGGATTAATAGTATATTCTTCGGAAATTCTTTCACGAAGAGTTTTCGAAAGATTCGTCATTTCATCAATCGAATGGAGATTTTTGCTCCACAACCAGTCATAAACCTGCTTAGCACGAAACGGCTTTTCTCCTAATGTCAAAAAGTAGTCATTAAGCTGGTTCAGGGATAAAGTACGGATATCTTTCATTATAGGGTTTAGGTATTAGGATCTAGGGACAAACTAAGCCCTAAATCCTATTTCCTATTATCTTTTTATAAAATTAACATGGCATCGCCGTAAGAATAAAACTTGTATTTTTCTTTTACAGCTTCTTCATAGGCATGCATAATAAACTCTCTTCCAGCAAACGCTGCAATCATCATTAGTAATGTAGATTTTGGCGTGTGGAAGTTAGTAATCATTGTATTAGCAACTCCAAAATCGTGAGGCGGATAAATAAATTTATTTGTCCAACCATTGAAAGCAGAGATTTTTTTGTTTGAAGAAACAGAAGTTTCCAATGCTCTCATTGTAGTTGTTCCTACCGCACAAACTCTTCTGTGCTCGTCTACCGCTCTGTTGATGATGTCTGCATTTTTCTCATCAATGATGATTTCTTCAGACTCCATTTTATGCTTAGAAAGATCTTCAACTTCAATTGGGTTGAAAGTTCCTAAACCTACGTGAAGCGTAACCTCAGCAAAATCAATTCCTTTGATTTCTAATCTCTTCATTAAATGTCTAGAGAAGTGTAAACCAGCAGTTGGTGCCGCTACCGCTCCTTCAATTTTAGCATAGATCGTCTGATATCTTTCAGCATCTTCAGGTTCTACTGATCTTTTGATATATTTTGGAAGTGGAGTTTCTCCTAATTCTTTTAATTTAGTTCTGAATTCTTCGTAAGAACCATCGAATAAGAATCTCAATGTTCTTCCTCTAGAAGTCGTATTATCAATAACCTCAGCTACCAAAGATTCGTCTTCTGTAAAGAATAACTTGTTACCAATTCTTATTTTTCTTGCCGGGTCTACCAAAACATCCCAAACACGAGTTTCTTTATCAAGCTCTCTTAAAAGGAAAACTTCAATTTTAGCTCCTGTTTTTTCTTTATTTCCGTAAAGACGTGCAGGGAAAACCTTTGTATTGTTGAAAATAAATAAGTCTTTTTCATCAAAATAATCAACCACATCTTTAAATAATTTATGTTCGATAGTTTGTGTTTTTCTGTCAAGAACCATTAATCTAGACTCATCTCTGTGCTCTGATGGGTGTTCTGCCAATAATTCCTCAGGAAGATCAAAATTAAAATCTGATGTTTTCATTTTTTAAATTACGGTTTAAAAATTTAATGAAATTACAAGGTGTAATTTTCGAGTTGCAAATATACGACATTGAATACCCCTTTGTCAAGTATTATTTAACAAACCTGTCAAATGGTTAAATATCAGTAGTCTTTTGAATGCAAAAAAGATGTAATTTGGCTCTTTAAAAATCAGTAATACATGAGTAAATATTCACTTGAAGCTTTCGTCAACGAAACAAAAGAAAATCCTTTAGAAAGAGATTATTTCGAACTTGAAAAACCTCAGCTTTTGGAGATTAACCTTAATAACCAATCGGTATGGACAAAAAAAGGAAGCATGGTAGGCTATGTTGGAAATATCAACTTTGAAAGACAGGGAATGATGTCTGGAGGATTGGGAAATATCCTGAAAAAAGCCATCAGTGGAGAAGGTTCTAAACTGATGAAAGCAGAAGGCTCAGGAAGATTATATGTAGCTGATGCAGGAAAAAGAGTTCGCATACTTTATTTAAACAATGAATCTGTTTGCGTGAACGGAAATGATGTATTAGCCCACGAATACAATATAAAAAGTGATATTACTATGCTAAAAAGTATCGCCGGAGTAATGTCAGGTGGATTATTTCAAGTGAAACTATCAGGAACCGGACATATTGCGATCACCACTCACGGAGATCCTATCACTCTATTGGTTACTCCAGACGCTCCCGTTTTCACAGATCCTAATGCTACAGTTGCCTGGTCCGGAAATTTAAAGCCGGAATTAAAAACAAATATTTCTTTTAAAAGTTTGATAGGAAGAGGAAGCGGAGAAGAATTCCAGATGAAATTTTCAGGAAACGGATGGGTTGTTATTCAGCCTTACGAAGAGGTGTATTCAATCGACAAGTAATTTACAATGATATAAAAGGTGCACTCATGAAAAATATATTCATAGCCTTAGTTTTATTAATCGCAAATACAGCGCACTCACAAATCCAGAATGTAGAAAAGGTAATCGATTCTTGTGTACAAAAAGATAATTTCAATGGAAGTGTATTGCTCGCAAAAAACGGTAATATTGAATTATTAACGTATAAAGGGTTGGCCAACCGACATTATAATATCAGCTTTTCAGACGAGACACGATTTCATATTTTCTCCTTAACGAAAACTTTTACCGCTGTGCTTATTATGCAACTGTATGAAAGAGGAAAAATCAATCTGGATGCTACGATTTCAACGTATTATCCCGAATATAAAGGAGAAGCGGCAAAAAAAGTAACCATAAGAAATTTATTGACCTACAGCAGCGGAAGAGATCATAAAGACATCAGCTCACCGGAACTCATTCATCAGGCTTATGATAATACCATTTGGGATCTGGATACTTTTATCAGCACTTTTTTATCTGAAAAACTGATTGATAAACCAGGAACAAAGTTTAGCTATAACAATGGAGATTTTATACTGCTCGGAAAAATCATCGAGAAGATCTACAACAAACCGTATGAACAGGTTTTAAAAGAACAAATATTAGATCCTCTGAAAATGCAGAACACCGGATTTTTGCATCATAATGATATCATTAAGAATATTGATGAAGGCTACACTGCTGATGAGTCTGATGCTTTTGCCCTGCATATGCCCACTAATGCCTATATAGACAATCTGTATTCGGCCGGAGCAATGTATTCAACTCCAAAAGATCTTTTGATTTTTGATCAGGCTGTATTTAACCATACTCTGATTAAAAAAACAACGTTGGACACTATGCTGACTCCCAATAAAAAGCTTGGAGATGTAGCTTTTGGTTTTTGGGTGTATCCTAAAAAATTTGGTTCAGTAGATACTTTATTTGCAGAACGCCAAGGCGAAGGCTACGGACACAGTGCTAATTGGGTACATCTTATCGACAAAAATGTTACGTTGATTATTTTATCCAATACAAAAGATATTAAATATTTAAACAAGATGAGAGAAAAAGTGATTGCAGCATACTATGGTCAATGATTGTGCACCGAAACAATAAGTTATTTAAATTTTTAAGCAAAAAGGTCTGTTTTATAATATAGAACAGACCTTTTGTTTAAAATAAAATAAAAACATTCACAGATAGCCATTAATTGCTTTATCCATGGTCATAATTTGATCCAATCAGCTTTTTACTATTAAAATTTTAATATCTTTAAAATAAAAATACATAGATGGATAATTCCCGTAGAAACTTTATTAAAACTACCGCATTGGCCACTTTTGGAGCCCTTGTTTTACCTAATTCTTTATTCGCTTATTCTGAAACTTTTACATCCGACAAAAAAATCCGTGTAGGTTTTATCGGAGTCGGACTGCGTGGGCGTGAGCATGTAAAATTATTGGCCAAACGCAATGATGTTGAAATTATAGCCTTTGCAGATCCCAGTAAAATCATGTTATCCGAATGTCAAAAAATACTGAAAGAGAATGGTAAACCTGTCGCAAAAGAGTTTTCTAATGGTGAATATGACTATCGAAATTTATTAAAGCTAAACAATATAGACGCCGTAGTAATTGCAACGCCTTGGGAATGGCATTTACCACAAGGTGTAGAAGCCATGCGTGCCAAGAAAATCGTGGGAATGGAAGTTTCCGGAGCAATCAAGCTGGAAGATTGCTGGGAGTTTGTAAAAGCTTACGAAGAAACAAAAGTTCCTATCTATATGATGGAAAACGTATGCTACCGCAGAGACCTCATGGCAGTTCTCAATATGGTTCGTAAAGGAATGTTCGGGGAACTCGTGCATGGAAGAGGTGGTTATGAGCATGATTTGCGTGGCGTCTTATTTAATGATGGAGTTACTCCGTATAACTCAGGAGTGGAATTTGGAGCAAAAGGATTCAGCGAAGCAAAATGGAGAACAGAACATTATGTGAAAAGAAATGGAGAACTCTACCCTACTCACGGACTAGGGCCAGTTTCTATGATGATGAACGTTAACCGTGGAAACAGATTAACAAGATTATCTTCATTTTCATCAAAATCTGTAGGACTTCATAAATATATTGTAGACCATGCAAAAGGCGGAGAAAATCATCCGAATGCCAAAGTAAAATTCAATCAGGGAGATATTGTAACCACCCAAATCGCCTGTGAAAACGGAGAAACCATTCTTCTGACTCACGATACAAGCTTGCAGAGACCTTATGATCTGGGATTCAGAGTACAGGGCACAGAAGGACTTTGGCAGGATTTCGGATCCGGAGAATTTAATGATGGACACATTTATTTTGAAAAAAAAATGAACCACAGTCATAAGTGGGACAATCCTGAAAAATGGCTCACCGAAAACGATCATCCCATGTGGAAGAAATATGAAAATATGGCCAATGGTGCGGGCCATGGCGGAATGGACTTCTTTGTGATGAATACTTTTATAGAATGTATCAAACAAAATATAGAATTCCCAATGGATGTGTATGATCTGGCGACATGGTACTCTATTACTCCATTAAGCGAAAAATCCATCGCACAGGGAGGTCAGGTAGTTGACATTCCTGATTTCACAAAAGGACAATGGAAAAATCGTAAACCTATATTCGGAATGACAGATGATTTCTAAAAAAACACTTCTTATATTGGCCGGAGGCTTAGGAAGCCGATACAAAGGTCTGAAACAAGTAGACGGAATTCTAGAGAATGGCTCACCTCTTATGGAATATTCTCTCTATGACGCTTTGCAAGCAGGTTTTAATAAAATAGTGGTCGTATTCAACCGCTTTATTCCTGAAAGTTATATTGAAAGACTTGAAAAAATATCGAAAAACAACCATTTCGAACTGCATATTGTTTATCAGGATCAGGAAATGTTTGTACCCGAAAGTTATAACCATTCTACCCGACAAAAGCCTTGGGGAACGGGGCACGCTATTCTTTGTGCAAAAAATGTCATCGATGAAACGTTCACCGTCATTAATGCAGATGATTTTTATGGAAAGGAAGTTTATCAGCTCGCTTCAACAGAAATTGATCTTGGAAATATCTCTGACTCACAATTTGAAATTGTTGCCTATCCATTAGCAACCACATTGAGTGAAAACGGGACAGTTGCAAGGGGAATTTGCACCCTGGATTCTGAGAATTATCTGATAAAAGTTGAAGAACAAACCTCCATTCGGAAAGAAGGCAATACCATTATTTATATTGAAAATGGAAAAGATATAAAAGTAGATCCTGAAACTTTGGTCTCCATGAACTATTTTGTATTTCATCCTACCATTTTCGATTCTTTGGAGCAGTATTTTAATGATTTTATTCAATCCGACCCTTTACCCAAAGAAGAATTTTATATTCCTTCTGCTGTTCAAAGAATGATGGATGAAAACAAAGTAAAAGTTCTGGTAAAATCTTCACCTTCACAATGGATGGGAATGACGTATGCAGATGATAAAGAAATTATTAAAAACTATCTTGAAAAAGAAATTCAAAAAAACCGATATCCTCAAAATTTATGGAAGTAGACCATATTGTTAAAAAATTTATTGCTACCGAAAACTATACGCTTACTCCTATCATCAACGGATTAATCAATGTAACTTTTATTGTAGAAAATAAAGACACTCATCAAAAATTTATCTTACAGAATATTAATAATCAAGTATTTAAGAATACAGATTCCATTATCATTAATCATTTACAGGTTAATTGTTTGCTACAATCCAATGACTATCAATTGGATATCATCAAACCTATTCTTTCGCTGTCAAAAGATTTTTTGGTACAGGATGAAAATTTACAACCCTGGAGAATGCAAAGCTTCGTGGAAGACAGTGTGACTTTTATTAAAGTTCCTTCATCGGATATTGCCTTTGAAGCTGCCAAAGCATTCAGTCATTTTCTTGACGTTGTAAACACAGGCACACTTCCCAATATTGAAGATACGTTACCCAATTTCCTTAATTTTGAGAAAAGAGTACAGGATTATAAAGAAGCATTGAAAAATGCAGATCCTCAATTTTCAGAAAAGGCCAGCGCTGAAATAGAACTTACCAACCAATTTTTGTCTTTACCCAATAAGTGGATTGAAATGGTGAATAATAATCAGCTTCCTAAAAGAATCATTCATGCCGATGCTAAAATCAGCAATATTCTTTTTGATGAAAATCATGAGGCATTGGCCGTTATTGATCTTGATACCGTGATGGTTTCAACCATTCTCTATGACTTCGGAACAATGATCCAATCTTACACCAACATCACCAATGAAGATGACGGAAGTGCTGAAAATAATTTTAATCCCGAAATTTATAATGCGGTTAAAAACGGATTTTTATTTCATTTAAAAGAAAAGCTAAGTCCGGAAGAATCTGCCCACCTTGATTATGCAGCTCAAGTTGCCATTTATATTCAGGAGATTCGTTTTCTGACGGATTATTTAAATGGAAGTATTTACTATTCAACCCAATATTCTGAACATAATTTGGATCGAACGAAAAATCAATTGGAACTTTTGAAAGGACTGAATGAGTTTTTGGGCCGAAGAGTGTTTTAGTGTTTTAGTGTTTTAGTGTTGGAAAGTTATAAAATTTTAAAGATGCTTCGACTTCGCTCAGCATGACATTTCTAATACTAACCGCCTAATTTAGCTGTAAATTTTTAGCGCTGTCATGCTGAGCGAAGTCGAAGCATCTCTACAAAATAAATCTAAATTCCTCTGGAATCACAAACTTACTGTTAAATTTCAACTATTTAACAGTAAGCTCAGCTCAGTATAGTTTAATCATTTATAAAAAATTCAAAATGGCCTTCCACTCTTCATACTTTTTTTCAAAAGAAACCGTGTGTAATGGGCTTGTTGAAGGCAATAAAATAATAGGAAGTTTATAGTTCTTTCCTAAAATTTTCTGCAGGTTTTTATAGGATTTTCCACCATTACAGAAAATGGCTTTTACGTTTGGATATTGTTCCAACAGTTCTCCAATTTGATTGGCTTCTTCGTTTTTTATTTCAGAGTCAAGGCTTCCTTTTCTTTCGCAGGAATCAATGACATCCCAAATAGCAATATGATGCTTTGTTAAGGTCGCAACTCTTTCAGGATAATTTTCTGTAACCTCTTCACTGAATAATTCAAAAATAATTTTCCAGAATTTATTTTGAGGATGCGCGTAATATTGTTGTTTTTCTAACGATTTCACACCGGGAATGGAACCTAAAATTAAAATCTTAGATTGATCGTCAATGAAGGGTGGAAATGATGAGATTCTGTTTTCCATGATTCAAATATATACATTTTGGCTAAAGCCAATCGATTACCAACAAACAAAAAGCGGGCTAAAGCCCGCTCCTATTGATATTTTTAAATAATTAAATTCGATTACAATTTAATTATAACGTTTCTTTCAACCAATCAAAGAATTCTCTCTGCCAAACTAAACCGTTTTGCGGATGTAGCACCCAGTGATTTTCGTTAGGGAAATAAACTAATTTAGATTTCAACCCTCTTAATTTAGCCGCTTGGAAAGCTTCCTGACCTTGTTCGTAAGGAACACGGAAATCTATTCCACCCTGGAAAATCATAATTGGCTTATTCCATTTGTCTACAAAATTACTTGGGTTAAATTCTGTATATGCTTTTGGAAGTGGCTTTTCCCATGGAGAACCTAAGTCCCAATTCGCAAACCAAAGTTCTTCCGTTGTTAAATACCAAGATTTCATATCAAATAATCCATCGTGAGCGATGAACGTTTTGAATCTGTTTTCGTGAATTCCAGCCAACATAAATACGCTGTACCCACCATAACTAGCGCCAACCGCTGCTACTCTACTTCCATCAACATATGGTAACGTTTTCGCATAGTCTGTTGCTGCTAAGTAATCTCTCATCGGTTGTCCGCCCCAGTCTTTAGAAATTTCTTCATTCCATTTTGTTCCCCATCCCGGCATTCCGCGACGGTTTGGTGCTACCACGATATATCCGTTCGCTGCCATTAAAGCAAAGTTCCATCTTGTGCTGAAAAATTGTGTTAATGCAGATTGAGGACCTCCCTGACAATATACTAATGTTGGATATTTTTTATTAGGATCAAAGTTTGGCGGATAATGGAACCATACGCCCATTTCTTTTCCGTCTGTAGTTTTCACCATCTTCAATTCAGATTTCCCCTGAGCCAATTTAGAATACATGTCTTTATTAGCTTCGGTAACCTGCTTCATTTCACCATTTTTCAGATTAACTGAGAAAAGGTCTGTTGCATGGTTTACATCTGTTCTTCCAACAACCAAAGAGTTTTTGTTATCTGCAAAAATCTCGTTGACATCAAAATCTCCTTTTGTAATTTGTTGAACTTTCGCATTTTTAGGATCTAAAGAAAACAATTGTTTTGTTCCTCTGAAAGCTGCTGTGAAGTAAATTACTTTAGAATCTCCACCCCAGAAAACATCTCCGGAAACACTTTCGTCCCAACCGCTTGTAAGATTTGAAGTTTTACCTGATTTCCAGTCCATCAATTTGATGTCATTTTTATCAGCCTCATATCCGTCTCTTTCCATACTCTGCCAAACCAACGACTTTCCATCCGGACTGAATTTTGGATTTACATCATATCCTTTATTCGTTTCCGTTAGGTTTTTAGTTGCTCCAGAAGCCAGATCGTAAGCGAAGATATCGGTATTGGTACTTGTTGAATATTCTTTACCACTTTTCGGTTTTGTAACATATAAAAGTTGAGAAGAATCCGGGCTCCAGATAAAATCTTCTGCACCACCAAAAGGTCTCTGAGGAGAATCCCAAGCTTTACCATCCAATAAATCTTTTGCAGCATCTGCTTTATCAGAAGTATTTACTACAAAAACGTGGTTATATTTTCCTTCATTAAAATAATCCCAGTGTCTGTGGTTTAGGTCTGTATAAACCTGCGCAGTAGTTTTTGGAGTATCAGCATATTTATCTTTCCCCATTAATTTTTCCACTAAAACCTGCTTGCTGAAAGCAATTTTCTTTCCGTCCGGAGAAATTACAATATTATCAGCTTCCCCGATCGTATAAAACTCAGTCCAGGTTTTTCCGCTGTCTTTTGAAAGATAGATAATATCTCCTTCCTGAGCGTAAATACCGTTCTTATCCCACTGAATAAGAGCTTTTTTACCAAAATCTATTTTAGAAGCTTGATTATTAAGAACATTTAGAAAATAGTTCTCACTTTTTGTTTTTTCCGTTTTTAGATCTACCTGCCCTACTTTATAAATAAGTGAAGACTGATCTGGTGAAACAGCCTGTACTCCTACTTTTTTCAAAGTCCAAAGAATTTCAGGCGTCATTAGTTGTTGTGCATTCATTAAAAGCGGAGCTGCCAAAGCCAGCAGACTGTACTTAAGTTTCATATATTGATATTCATTTTTGTTACGGACTTATGAAATCGCATCATGATTTCAGTAAATCCCTATTAATTCAAAGATGCCCAAAGTTAATGTTTATCTTAAAATTAAGCGAAAGAATTAACGTTTATGTTTGAAACAAAAAAATCCGCCAATAAAAAACTGGCGGATGTATATTTGATATGAATTTATTATTTTAATCCTTATCTGCAAACATTGAATTTGCAAGAGAGGTAATAAAGGAAAGCAAGATACTGAAAATAAATGCCCACCAGAAACCTTTTACATGCATACTGTCAATAAAATAATCAGTCATTAAAATCATAATCGCATTGATCACCAAAGCGAAAAATCCTAATGTTATAATCGTAAGAGGAAACCCTAATATACTTAATATTGGTTTAACGATAATATTAAGAACCCCTAAAACAATAGCAAAAATAATGGCCGTTGAAAAGCTTTCAAAATATACTCCCGGTAAAATTTTAGTTAACAGAAATGCAACGATTGCCGTTATAAAAAGTCGAATGATTAAATTCATAATAATTAATTTTAAAGTTGCCATTTAGCTTGCAAATGCTGTTCCATTCAGGATAAACATCTTTAATTAAATAACTTTTTTAACGAAAAACTAAAGCTTTTTAATTGAATTTTAAGTAATAATATTTTGATTATCAATTCAATTTATTAAAATACAAATAAAAACATTCATTTTCATTATTCAATCATTTTTCAGTGAAATACTCAATCTTTTATTGTACAGGAGAATATTTATTTATTTTTTTCAAATATTCTATTAATTCTTTAGGTCTGTCTGTCTGAATAATGTTGATATTATTTTTTATATACCACTCATACGCGTTGGGATTTTCAAGTACTAAATCATCATTATGCCCTGCACTGAGATTTGGCCATAAAGAGTTTATCCATACTTTTGCTCCTTTTTGCTGTACTTCTTTAAAATTGATTAAATGGCTTTCATCTAGCCCTAACGTAAATTCAAAACCATAAACCTTGTAATTTTTATAATACTCATTGATCTTGTCCCACCCTTCATTGGCTTCTAATTTTACAATGGGCATAAAGTGAATTTCATTTTTAAATTTCCCATATTTTGTATTGAATTCATTATAATCTACAGCACCTTTAAAAAGAATCTGATCTAATAGATTTCTTTTTTTAAGAATAGGATATACCAAATCAAAATAATCAAAAGCTTTATCTAAATTGATGAATATTTTATCTTTCGTTACTTCCAAAACCTCATCTAGCGTAGGAACTTTCATCTGAGTGGGTACTCCTAAACCGTCACGTAAAGTAAACTTCTTCATTTCTTCTAAAGTATAATCAGAAGGTTTCCCTTTTCCTGTAGTTGTTCTGTCAATGGTTTTATCATGCATTAGAATCAGAACATTATCTTTGGTGAGCGCTAAATCTATTTCTACCATATTTACTCCTTTTTCCATTGCTTTTTTTATAGCCATTATGGAGTTTTCGGGCGCTTCTCTCCAGTCTGCTCTATGAGCAACAACCATGATTTTATCACCTGGAAATTTACTTAGTGAAATCTGAGAATACCCAATTCCGTAGAGCAAGATGAAAAGTAAAGAGAAAAGATATTGCCTCTTATTTAAACTGTTTTTTTTCATATCGTTATATTTTCAATTTTAATAGCCGGGATTCTGTTTAATCGCCGGATCTGTATTAATTTGATCCTGAGGAACAGGCATGATAAGGTTATAGTTTTTAATGACAGCCGTATTGTATCCTAGTGTATGTTGGAAATAGTTGGTCATTACAGAAACAGCTTTCCCTGTTCGAACAAGATCAAACCATCGATGTCCTTCTCCCACAAATTCTTTTCTTCTCTCGACTTCTATTTCATCAAGCAACTGTTGTTGGGTTGTAATATCCACCGAAGCAAGTCCTGCTCTATTTTTAACCTTATTTAAATATAAATTTGAATTGGCAAAATCATTTGCTTTTGCATAACATTCTGCCATCAGAAGATACACATCTGCCAAACGAAGGACAACAACATTGCTACCACCATCTGCCACTGCATCAGAAGTTTTCACCAACTTTTTGGTATAGGGAATATCGTTTGGCGTAAGACCAATGTAAGCATCTCTTCTGCCATCTCCTGCTGTAAAAAGGTTGTAAATTTCTTTGGTGGGTAAGTTGTGTCCTTTTGCACCCGGAACAAATCCTGAGGGACTGAACATTTGATAGGCCTGGCTTCCTTCTGTATTGCCATTAAGTCCCGAACTAAACTGAACATCAAATATAATCTCAGCATTATTTTTATTCGTAACATCAAATATTTTGGTAACATCCGGCAATAAGCTATATCCCAAACCTTGCACCTGCTGCAAATAGGGTAAGGCTTCACTAAATTTACTTCTGGTTATTAATACTTTACCTAAAATTCCTAAAGCTGCACCTCGCGTCACTCTTCCTTTTTGGGAAGCTGTTATGGGTAGCAGATTAATAGATTCTTTTAATTCAGATTCAATAAAGCTGTAAATAGTTTCCACGGAAGTTCTTCCCTGCCCAAAATATTCATTGACATCTGTTGTTTCCTTTGTTGCTAATGGTACATCACCAAAAATTCTTACTAAATTGAAATACATAAGTGCTCTTAAAAATTTCACTTCACCCATCCGTGCATTTTTAAGTGATTCATCCATAGCCACAGCGCCTATTCTATTCAGAACGATGTTTGCCTGCTGTATCCCAATATAATTTTCTTTCCAGGTGCTGGACAGCAAAGTATTATTAGGCTGAATGGTAAAAAAATCAAATTCACCGTATGTAAAACTGTCGTTGGCAGGAACCTCATCATAGGTGTTATCTGATGGAAGCTCACCAATGGCAAGCATTGCCAATTGATATTGTCCCACATATTGTAATGATCCGTAGACGGCATTGACTCCCTGCTCCAACTGTGCCTGATCTTGGTAAAAAACAGCCGTTTGTTTAATACTTTCGGGTGAGGTGTTTAAAACATCTGAAGAACAAGATTGTAATAAAAACAAAGCTATAAAAGGTATATATATTCTTTTCATTTTGTAAATTTTATAAGTAGATATCAGATAAAAAAGGATTGGTTAAAATTTCATATTCATTCCGAAAGAATAAGTTTTGGCAACCGGATAATAGCCATTATCATATCCTTGTGTTAATATATTGTCTGAGTTGGCATCTAAATTTGCACCTTTATATGATGTGAGCGTCAGCAGATTATTTCCTACAAAATATACCTGTATGGCTTTCACTTTTAAGGCTGAAACTACATCACTTGGGAAATTATAGGCTAATTTTAATGATCTCAATCTTACATAATCTCCGTTTTTAAAGAAAATACTAGACGTTCTGGCTTCTTTTCTATTGTTTGAGAAGTTCATATTTGGCATTCCATAAAAACCATTAGGATTGGTTTGTGGGTTATATCTATTATCAAAATAATATTGTGTTGGCACCCCGAAACCTTCTCCCGATTCGGTATTATTCATTTGGCTGCCATTGTATATTTTTTTTCCTAGCTCGCTGTATAAAGTAAAATTCAGTTCAAAATTTTTATATCTAAATGAATTGGTAAAACCCATGATGTATTTGGGTATCCCTGAACCGAAACTTTTCTTATCATTGGTATCAATTTTACCATCCCCGTTCAGGTCTTCCATAATATAATCTCCAACTAAAGTTCCTGCAATATGTGGTGAATTGTCAATTTCTTCCTGACTTTTATAAACCCCAAGAATGTTATAGCCATACATTTCGCCAATAGAACCACCTACCTTTGTTACCGAAAAATTATTTACCCCTGTCACAATCTGCGTTTGGTTATTCCCTAGCGCTAAAACTTTGTTTTTATTGGTAGAAAAGCTGAAATTACTAGAATATTCAAAGTGCTCTCCCATATGAATAGGTCTTAAAGATAATTGTATCTCCAAACCATTATTCCTAATTTTACCAATATTTTGAAGGGACGTGGTGTATCCAGACTGCTGGGGAACAGGGACCTCCAGAAGCAAATCTTTCCTATTTAAGATGTAATAGTCTGCAGAAATATTCAGATATTTATTAAACAAAGAAAAATCGATCCCGAAGTTGGTAGATTCAGACTTTTCCCAAGAAAGATTCTTGTTAGCAGGTGTAGAAGACCTGTATCCCGGAGCTAAAATTCCTCCAAAAACATAATACTCTTTTTCCATTAAAGACATGGATCCAAAATTGGGAATCTGATTATTTCCATTGGTTCCCAAGCTAAATCTTAATTTCAAAGGATCCAACAATTTATTTTTGGGAAAGAAACTTTCATTACTTACCGTCCATCCTAAAGACAATGCATAGAAATTGCCCCATTTAGAATTAACTCCGAATCTTGAAGAGCCATCTCTTCGGTAAGAAGCCATAAAACTATATTTGCTCTGATAGCTATAATTAAATCTTGTAAAATAGGAAAGTAACGTCCATTTATATTGATTAACATCAATTTTAAAAGAGGTTCCTCCCGCTATATTTTCAATACTGTTATCCGGAAAACCTGTTGCTAAAGTAGTTATCTGATTAGATGATTCTTCCTGATAAGATTGTCCCGCTATCGCATTAAATGAATGATCATTGATCTTTTTATCATACGTGAGTAAATTTTCTATCAGATAGTTTTTAGTAATATACTCTGTTCTGCTTCCACTCGTCACGTCATTAGGAACAGGGGTTCTGTAGCTTCCTACCGTTGAAGGTTTAAAGAAATTATATTCATAACTCGTATAATCTCCTCCTGCAGAAGCTTTATATTTAAAATCTTTTAAAAATTTCCATTCTCCAAATATATTTCCAAAGGTCTTGAACAAGGTATACTTTCGTTTTGTCATCTCTGCAATCGCAACAGGATTTTCAACCAAAGCAGCATCTGTAGGCGTATTCATTTTTATCTGCTGAGAAATAAGAAGATTTCCGTTAGCATCTCTCGGTGCAAAAAAAGGATACATTACGGTAGAAGCCAGCAATGGATTATAGGTATTTCCACCATTCACCATATCAAACAATTCTCCTTTTGCAAAAGATGGAGTCATAGAGATCCCAAACTTCAGTTTATCCGTCACATTAGTAACTAAGTTGATATTGCCTGAATATTTTTCGTAGCCCGTACCAATCAGGATCCCTTTTTGATTCAGATAACTTCCTGTGAATGAATATTTAGTTTTTTCATCACCTCCTAAAATATTCAATGAAGTATTGCTTATTGGAGCGGGCTTTAAGACTGTGGAATACCAATCTGTATTCGTTAATCCAGGTTGTTTATTTAAGTAAGGAATAATATAATCCGGGATAAGTTCTCTTAGCGAAGCGCCTTTGGCAATTCTTGTGGCAGTATCATCAGAAGCACTTCTGTTAGGCCCTTTTGAAAGATAATTATTATCTCTTGCCTCTTTCATAAAAGTGGCCATATCATACGCGTTAACAAGCTTTTCGTTATCACTCCTGGTCTGGATTCCGTAATAAGAATCAAGCGTAAACTCCAACTTTCCCTTTTTTCCTTCTTTGGTTTGAATAAGAATAACTCCATTGGCACCTCTTGAACCATAAATAGCCGTAGAAGCAGCATCTTTTAGCACATCAATAGAAGCAATTGAATTCGGATCAATTGAATTTAGATTTGTTCCTTCTGTTAAAGGAAATCCGTCTACCACTATTAAAGGATTAGCTCCTGCCGTTAAAGTTCCGATCCCACGGATTCGAATACTTGGCGATGCACCAGGGTTTGCATTGGAAGAAGTTATCTGAATGCCGGTTGCTTTTCCTGCAATCATATCTCCGAAGTTTCCAGAAGCCACCCCTTTCAGATCTTTATCACCAATAGACGAGATAGACCCTGAAATATCTTTTTTATTCTGCTTTCCATACCCTATCAATACCACTTCTTCAATCTTTTTTTCTTTCTCCGGGATTGTATCGTTCTTGGAAAGATTGGAAAAGCTACTTTTAATTACTTTTTTGGGAATTACCTCGTTCTTATTAGCCGTTCTTCTTACGGTAACCGTATTATTCTGAACATTAAATTCTACAGGATAATTTTTTTCTAAATAACTTAAAGTTTCGCTCAAAGATGCATAATTGATCTTGTCATCATCTACTAAAATATCTTTTAAATCTGAAACTGAATAGAAGACCTGTGTTTTTGTTATTTTGCTCAGTTTTTCCAGCACTTTTGTTATGGGCCGGTTTCCAGTATAGGCTACATAGAAATCTTTTTGTATTTCTGAGGCATAAGATAATTGTGACATGCACAAAATACCAAGTACAGTAGCGCTCATCAATGTTTTTTTCATAAATTCGCAAATGTTAATTTGTTAAACTTTTATCGGTTTTATTTAAATTAATTTTCAGCATCGATAACCCCCATTATCGGTGCCTTTTATTTTAATTCTATTTGTTCTTCATTTATAATATCTGGTTTTAAATGAAATGGAAAACTTATTACAGAAAGAACCTCATTAAGATTTCCCGTAAAAGATCCGCTCACTTTTTTATTTTGAAATTGGTCAGGATACTTTATTTTTATGTTGTAAGTCTCTTCTAGCTCCTTAATGGCTTCAGAATAATTTTCATTACTAAAGGCAAAATGTTTTTCTTTTTCTTTATTAAAATAATGATGTTCTCTGTTTTGCTTATCATTCGTCCAAATCTCTTTTGGTAGCAAATAGGTTATATTTTTCTTATTTTCAATTTTTACTTTTCCTTCAAATAATTCTACTTTCTTTTCGGGAGATCTCTGATCTAAAAAAAACTGAGTGCCCAAAACCTGTACATGAAAATCTCCGGCATTAATTCTAAAAGGTTTGGTTTTATCTTTCGTAATCTTAAAATTTCCCTGCCCTGTAAAAATCACCTCTCTATTGCGCGCTCCAAATTTTTTGTTCAGAGTAAGTTTACTGTTAGGTTTTAATTGAATAATACTTCCATCCGGCAATGTAAAAGTTTTTGATTTCTCGAAAGTTTCAAATACATATTCTGATGCTGCTTCCGATTTTTTTTTTTGTGTTGATGAGTAGAAAAATAACATCGTCAACAAAGGAATAAGCACAGCCGCAGCCCAGTACATTTTCTTTACTGATCTTTTCTTGTTGATTTTATTTTCAATGCCACTCCAGATTCTTTGATCTGTAGCATCATCTATTCTCTTTTGTTCATCACCAACAGAAATCCATATTTCGTGATCTTCTTTTTCTGAATTCATAATCTGTCTAAAGCCATAAAAGCTCTTTATTAAGTAATACGCAGAAAAGTAAAATCGTAAACCTTAGAATTTAAGATTTAATATTTAGTTCATATAGAGAACTCAAAGAAATTATTGTAGGTTGATTTTTAGATAGCTAATAACCTTATTGACTTGCTTTCCAATAGCCGTTTTAGAAATATTATTTTCTTTGGCCAGTTTTGAATAGCTCAGATTTTCAATCTTATGTTGAATAAAAAGGTCTTTTGCTTTTTTAGGTAATTGATCCAATAGCATTTCTATTTTCCGGATCTGCTCTTCTCTTGATACTTCATCAAGAGTTTCATCCAATTGCTCAGGGTTATGGTTCTCTTCTGAGATGGTAAAAGCTTGTTTAGTTTTACGGTAAAAATTGGCGACTTCCTGTTTACAGGTTTTAAAAATAATAGCCTCAATGGGAATGTTCTGATTGTCATTCTGAAGATATTTCCAAATATGAACAAAAACATCCTGAACAATATCTTCTATATCCTCATCTCTCTGGACATATTTTTTTACATAGAAATAAACCCTATGCTTATATTCAGAATATATTTTTTTGAAAGACTTCGTCATTGTGATTCCTAAAACAGCCTCGCAAAAGTATTTATTATTAATTCTTTGTTGATTAATACTATATTAATTTTAGCGATTGTGCCTGAGATAAATATAAGAAAAAAACAACTAATAATCAATAAAAAAAGGAATCCTTAGAACAACGCAAACAACAGTAAAACAATTACAAATCAACAACTTATTCAATATATTATCCTACAATTTATCAGATTCAGAAAAAGTAGAAGCCCGGTATATTAATTCAGTATCCATCACAATTGTTTGGTTCGGCGCTGAAATATCTTTTATTTTTTCTAATATTAATTCTGCTGCGGCTTCCCCCATTTTCACCAAAGGTTGCTGTACACTGGTGAGTTTCGGATGAACGATGGTTGCCAATTCGGTTCCAGAAAAGCTTGCTACAGCCACTTGTTCGGGGATCTTTATTCCTTTCTCCAAAAGATAGTTCATGGCTCCGATTGCCAATGTATCACTGAATGCAAAAATACTGTCAAATTCAATTTTCCTGTCCAGTAGATGTTTTGCGGCATGCTCCCCTTCTTCGAACATCATTCCGTTTGTTTTTATGATCAACTCAGGATCAAAAATATTGTGTTTCTTTAAAATACGTTTGTAGCCCATTTCTCTTTCAACCGCATTACGGATCGTAGAGGGTCCCATGATATGGACAATTCTTTTTCTCCCTGTATTAATCAAATGTTCAACCACCAAAGATGCCTTGATATTATCATCTACTACCACTTTTGAAACCTCCAATGTTTTACTCGGAATTCTATCAAAAAAAACTAGCGGAATTCCCCTATCCATCATCTCTTTATACACATCTTCATTATAGGTTTCATGACAGAGATTAATGATAATTCCATCTACATTAAACTCTTCTAAAAGCTGTAGATTTTTCCTTTCAATTAAAGGGTTTTCGTCGGATTGTGTAATGATGACCCGATAGCCTAACGGGTATAAAATATTCTGAATTCCCTGCAATACTTTTGAAGAAAAAGGCGTGATCATTTCGGGAACCACAAGACCAATATTCTTTGTCTGGCCGTACTTTAAACTTAATGCCGTAGTGTTTGGCTTATACCCTAATTTTTCGGCTGCTTCCAATACTCTTTTTTGAGTTTCGGCATTGATATTTTTATCATTTAATAGCGCTCTTGATATCGTAGAGGTGGACAAGGATAAGAATTTGGATAAATCTTTAAGGGTAATTCTACTCATCACGTGTCTTTTTTAGGTATATTTTCATCAAAAATACATAAAAAATATGCAAATGGGAACGTTCCCAAAGTTTTGGGAACGTTCCCATAAAAAAAAATCAAATAAAAAACATTATCAACAAACAATTTAATATAAGTTTGAGAAATCGACTAATATTAAAAAAATATATAAAATTTTTCACATGAGTATACAAGCTTACCAATACGATTCCAAAGGCATACAATCAGGCATTCTGCACATTGGTGTAGGGAATTTCCACAGAGCTCATCAACAGTTTTATACCAATGAATTATTGAAGCATGAAGACCAGCAGCATTGGGGAATCTGTGGTGTTTGCCTACTCCCTTCTGATGAAAAAATTGTAACCAATTTGAGGTCACAAGATCTTGATTATACTTTAACGATCTGCGGAAGAGATGGCAAAGATGAAATATACAGCATCGGTTCTTTAACAGAATTAATCTGGGGTGTAGAAGACCCAAAAGCGGTGATCAATAAAATTGCTGATCCTGCGATTAAAATTATCACCTTAACGATTACCGAAGGAGGATATAATTTGGATAAAGAAACGAATGCGTTTAATCTAAATGATGAAAAAATTAAACATGATCTGGACAACCCGAACAGCCCAACAAGTGTTTTCGGATTTGTAGCAGAAGGACTTCGTAAAAGGAAAACAGATGGAAGCGGAAGCATTACCATCCTTTCTTGTGACAACCTTCAACACAACGGGAATACTGCAAAAAGAGCTTTTACCACTTTTATTGAGGCGCAGGATAAAGAGCTGGCAGAATGGGTAAAAACCAACGTTACTTTCCCTAACAGTATGGTAGATAGAATTACGCCGGCCACCACTCCGGAAGATGTTATCAGATTAAATGAGAAAAGCGGAACTGAGGATAAAGCGCCCGTTTACTGTGAAGATTTTACGCAATGGGTAATTGAAGATCAATTTATCGCGGGAAGACCTGCCTGGGAAAAAGTTGGGGTAGAATTTACTCAGGATGTAACCGCTTTTGAAAATATGAAATTAAGCCTTCTGAATGCTTCTCATACCCTACTTTCTTATCCGTCATTTTTAAAAGGATACCGAAAAGTAGATGAAGCTATGCAGGATCAGGACATTATCAAATTGGTTCGCAATTTTATGGATATTGATATCACTCCTTATGTTCCCGCTCCTGAAAATACCGATTTGGAAAAATATAAACAGACTTTGATAGAGCGTTTTTCGAATCACAGTGTGAGCGACCAGGTAAGCAGATTGTGTTTTGATGGCATTTCAAAATTTCCGGTTTACATTCTCCCGAATCTTACTAAAATGATTGGTGATGATAAAGACCTCATCCGTATTGCTTTTCTGTTTGCAGCTTACAGACATTACTTAAAATATAAAGTGGATGATAAAGGACATTCTTATGAAGTTGCCGAACCGTGGATCACTGAAAATGATGAAAAATTAATCTCAAGTGATGATCCTATTGATTTTTTACAGGTATCCGCATTTAAAAGTATTGATCTCTCTTCATCAGAAAAATTCACAGAATTATATATTAATTTCGTGAAAAACATTAAAAATGAAGGCGTTACAATCGTTTTACAATCTCTTTAAATACTCCTATTATGATCGTAAATTCAGATATAAAATCCCTCGATAACAAGACCAATAACAGCATATTTCCCTTTGCTATTATTACTTTTATCTACTTTATTGTCGGTTTTTTAACTACCGTCAATGAACAGTTGCAGGCTCCTTTGAAATTCACTTTCCTGTCTCATGCAGGAAGTTTAAAGAATACTTTTACCACCTTAATTTCCTTTTTTTTCTTTTTAGGATATCTTCTGAACGGAACACTGGGAAGTAAATGGGTAAACGCTTTTGGATATAAAAATACTATTCTGAGAGGACTTTTATTTATGATCTCAGGACTTTTCATGTACCTTTTTTCGTCTTGGTTTGGGTTTAAATTTCCTGATCTTGACTTTAGTATTGCTGATGCAGTGATCCCTTTTGGATTTGTCATTTTCGTAATAGGATCTTATTTAATGGGAACCTCGGCGGCGATCATTCAGGTGGTAGTGAATCCTTATGCAGCGTCTTATCAATTAAAAGGAACACAACCTGTACAGCGATTAAATATCTTAACAGCGATCAATTCCATCGGAACGACTTCTGCTCCGTTTTTCGTGACCGTTGTGATGTTCAGTGGAATTTCTATTGAGAATATTGAGATCAAACAATTATTATTGCCTCTTTCTGTTTTAATTGCCTGCATTTTAACTGTTATGCTCATCACCAGAAAACTGCACCTTCCGGATATTGAAAACACGAGAGCTGTGGCGGGAGAAAAACTGGAAAGAAGCATTTGGTCATTCAGACATTTTGCACTGGGCGTTGTGGCTATTTTCTTTTATGTGGGAACAGAAGTTGCTATCGGAGCCAATATCAATCTTCATGCTTTTGAATTAATGGAATCTGGCCATCCCATCACGTTTTTTGGAAAAACAGATATTATGATTGGTGGAATGGACCTAGGAATCCACGCATTATTGTCCACTTTATATTGGGGCGGATTTTTAGTAGGAAGATCTATTTCAAGCTTTCTGAGCCACATTTCTGCTAAAACACAGTTGGCTACCACCACTATCCTTGCAACCATTCTTGCGATCGCCTCCATGATCACTCAAAATCTTTGGTTCCTTGTTGCCATCGGACTTTTACATTCCTCTATGTGGAGCTGCATCTACTCTCTTTCTATAAAAGGATTGAATAAATATACTTCAAAAGCATCCGGCGTATTCATCTCAGCGGTATTTGGCGGAGCTGTATTCACGCTTGTTCAAGGTGGACTGGCAGATGCTTTAGGATCTTGGAGATGGACCTGGATATTAACTGTAGTTTGCGAATTACTGATGTTATCCTATGCCTTATTCGGATCTAAAATCAGAGAAAAAGACTTACTTACCTAACCTTTTAATTTTCAATTGCACATTCTATAATCCGGTATTGATGTATCGGATGTAGAATGCTACAACCAAAACACAATATCATGATCAGAACTCAATTACTGATAATCTTTAGCATTATCATGGGAAGCTCATTGCTGTATAGCCAAAAAATTCATTCTGCATTACAACTTAGAAACAGCCATTTGTGGCGCGGTTTGGAAGTTTCTTCAGGCTTAGTTTACACAGGAGATATTCATGTAGACGGCAAAAATTTCTATGGCGGATTTTGGACAGGAGGAAATGTAGACGGCTCATACAAAGAATTCAACAATTACGTTGGCTATAAAAATAAGCACCTTACGGTAGAACTTTGGGATATTTATAATTTCTCGCCCAATGCCACTTACAATAACAAAGAATTTTTCAATTACAATGCCAGCGAAACAGGCCGTTTCTGGGATTTAAGGTCTTTTTACACCATCAGTGATAAAATTCCTTTAACCTTAAGTGCCAACACCGTCGTTTTCGGTAGAGACAGAAATAAAGACAACACAGAAAACAAATATTCGTCATTCATTTCCGCAGAATATCCTGTTTATAAAAAAGAAGATGAAAATCTGGAAGTCCGCACAAGGGTTGGCTATGGTTTTGCCTTAAATCATGCCGGAGAAGAAAGCAATTTTTTCGCTAAAAAAGATGGTATTACTGAAGTAAGTTTAATCGTCTCTAAAACGTTCATGATTGCTGGTTACAAACTTCCTGTCGGAATTTGGGGAATGTGGAATCCTGTTGGGAATAATGCGTATTTGCAGTTTTCTGTTCAGGCTTATTCGTTTTAGAGGAGAGGTCCTACGATAAAAAAACCTAACAGGTTTTAAAAACCTGTTAGGTTTGAGCTTTTCCGAATACTATATTATTAAGAAAGAGCATTTAGTAGCATCTCTTTGAATAGATTTTTATTTTATCTTCATCATCGTAACCAATGAAGTGGCCACATGACTTTCTGATTCTCCATTTTCATCAACAACATAAATTTCTGTTCTGATGACACTGATCTTTGCCCCTCCTTTCACCACATACGATTTTGAAACCAAAGCCTCTCCAATCGCAGGACGAAGATAATTCACTTTTAATTCCACTGTGACTACATAACAATCTTTTTCATAGTGGCTCACCGCCGCATATCCTGAAGAAACATCCACTAAAGAAGCAATCATTGCCCCGTTGAACATTCCTGCTTTTCTGGTCATTAATTCCATTTTTGGAATTTTCATGGAAATGAAATCGGTGTCGACTTCCAGTAATTCTGCTTTGTAGAATTTTAAGGTTTCAGAGCGATTGAAACTATCGGTGATGAGTTGTTTTTTTTCGGGAGTCATTGATTATTATTTGAAGGGTAAAGATAGTGAAAAGTTGTTTAGACGCTTCGACTCCGCTCCTGTGACATCGCGACAAATTTGCGGTTAAATAATACGGTTAGTATTAGAAATGTCATGATGAGCGAAGTCGAAGCATCTCATTTTATTTACAGTAAGTTTTGGCTAAAGCCAATTGAAGGTATTTAAAATGAAAACGGGCTAAAGCCCGTTCCTATTGATATTGTTGAAAATAATATTGTGTTATTCGTGAAGAACATTCGTGTTATTTGCGTTTAAAACTTAGCCAAGCTGAACCTGAAAATCATCAGACAACAATAAAACTCCTTCTGCTAAACTTTCCGGATGGGTTGTAAATCCTTTCAATTTTGAAGTTTTTCCTTTTAACACTAAATCGAGTAGCTGCTTATCTGAAATCTTTTTCCCGAAAATATCGAAAGAAATCTTAAAGCCACAATTTTTAAAATCAGAACAGCCGACAGCGGTTTTTCCTTTAATTAAATTATGTTCTTTACACTTCGGGCACTTGGTTTCTTCCCAAGTCTGAAGTTCTTTTTTTACCGCAGGTTCTCTCTTTTTCTTTTCAACTACTTTTTCTTCTTCCTGCAACATGATGACCTTTCCTTTTCCGTCCACCACTTTTTTGGTCAGTTCTGTTACCATTTGGATCAATTCTTCTTTAAACTGATTGGCTTCATATTCACCACTTTCAATCTTACGAAGTTTTAATTCCCATTCCCCCGTTAATTCAGGACTTTTCAGCAATTCATCTTCAATCGTATCAATCAATTGAATTCCGGTCTGCGTGGCAATTAGATTTTTTCTTTTCTTTTCAATATACTGTCGTTTGAAAAGTGTTTCTATAATGTTGGCTCGGGTGGATGGTCTTCCGATCCCGTTATTTTTTAAAAGTTCACGAAGTTCTTCGTCTTCCACCTGTTTTCCTGCAGTTTCCATCGCTCTCAGAAGCGTTGCTTCTGTGTAAGGTTTTGGCGGTGACGTTTTACCCTGGTGAATCATCGGATCATGGGGTCCGGTTTCTCCGGCAACGAATTCAGGAATGGTTTGTTCCTCTTCCTTATCTTTTTCTTTATCAGCCGGTTCTTCTTTGGCGTCTTTTGCATAGACTGCTCTCCAGCCGGGTTCAAGGATCTGCCTTCCACTTGTTTTAAACGGAATGGTTCCTACCTTACCTTCAACCAAAGTATTTGAAATTTTACATTCAGGGTAAAATACCGAAATAAAACGTTTGGCAATCAGGTCATACACCAATTTCTCTTCCCTGCTCAAGTTTTGAGAAGGCGGAACTTCCGTTGGAATGATCGCATGGTGATCCGTTACTTTTGCATCATCAAAAACTGCTTTCGATTTTGGAATTGGCGCTTCTAATAAAGGGGTAATCAGTTCCTGATAGAAATACATTTTTCGAAGAATCCCTTCAATTTTCGGATATAAACTTTCCGATAAATAGGTTGTATCAACACGCGGATAGGTCACATGTTTTTTCTCGTAAAGACTTTGAATATATTTTAAGGTACTGTCTGCAGAATAACCATATTTTTTGTTGGCTTCCACCTGAAGTCCGGTCAGGTCAAAAAGCCTTAGATTCTTTTCTTTTCCTTCTTTAATTTCAAAAGAGACGATCTCAAAAGGATTTACTTTAAGATATTCCAAGCCTTTTTCTGCGCGGTCTAAGGTTTTTAAACGGTCAATTGCCGCGTTGAAAATAACGTCACGGTATTTGGTTTTCAGTTCCCAATATTCTTCCGTATTAAAAGCCTCGATCTCTTTCTGACGCTGAACCAACATCGCCAACGTCGGAGTCTGCACTCTTCCGATAGAAAGGACTACTTTATTTCCTCCAAACTTTTTGGTGAAAAGTCGGGTCGCGTTGATTCCCAATAACCAATCTCCTATCGCTCTTGCATTTCCTGCGAGATAGAGATTTTTGTAATCTTCGGCCGGTTTTAGGTTTTGAAAACCTTCTTTAATGGCTTCTTCGGTAAGAGAAGAAATCCATAAACGCTGAATGGGTTTGTTGCATTTTGCTTTCTGCAATACCCAACGCTGAATGAGTTCTCCCTCCTGCCCGGCATCCCCGCAATTGATCACCTCATCACATTCTTCCACCAATCTCTCAATCACTTTAAACTGATTTTCAACGCCTTTGTTGGGAATTAGTTTGATCCCAAAATTATTTGGAATAATCGGCAGTAAAAATAAATTCCAGGATTTGTACTGAGGACCGTAGTCGTGAGGTTCTTTTAGGGTGCAAAGATGTCCGAACGTCCATGTTACACAATAGCCGTTTCCTTCCATATACCCTTGTTTAGGCGTGGTTGCTCCCAATACTTTGGCGATATCTCTGGCAACACTGGGTTTTTCGGCAATACAAAGTTTCATGAATTTCGGGGATTATTGAAAGGGTTGCAAAAATCGGGATTTTTTTTGATATTCTCTAAACGGATTAAAAAATATTTTTGATATAAAAAATATTACAAAAATTAATCTAAGTTTTCTATCTTTACTGTTATTAAAATCTTTATAAAACTAGGATTTAAATTACAAAAAATATTCGAATGGCTCTTTCATTAAATGCTGAACAAAAAAATCTGCTTAAACTATTTAAGATTGAAGAACAATATATCATTCCTACATATCAAAGACCTTATTCTTGGGAATATGATCAATGCTTTCAATTATACACGGATATTTTAAATTCATTTAAAAGTAATGAAGATTATTTCATAGGTAATATAATAATAGCAAAAAGTGAGAAGACTCAAAACTCATTAGAAATTGTAGATGGACAACAAAGGCTTATTACATTATTGTTACTTATAAAAGTATTATCTCTTTTTCAACCTGAATTAAAAATTTTATCTCAACTTTTGGAAAAAGAAGATTGGGAAGGATCAAATAATATTCCCAGAATTAAATCCAACATTTTTGAAGCCGATGATAATGAATCCTTACAAAATGTATTAGCTTATACCTTAGAAAATCTAATAGATACTTTTAAAAAAAATTCTGATAAACATAAGAGAATAATTGAAAAAAAAAACAGAAATAAATTTGAAAAAAATATCTTGTATTTTTATTCTTGGATTAGCTTCTATAAATCAAATAATGATAATTTAAAAGATTTCATTTCTTATTTACTTACTCAAGTTTATTTATTACCAATAGAATTAACTGGAAAAACTCAAGACGAGGCTAATGAAAAAGCATTAACTATTTTTGAAACAATAAATAATAGAGGTCTAAACCTAGAAGATGCTGACATTTTTAAAGCTAAATTGTATGATAGAGCAAAAAAAATAAATGAACAAGAAATTTTCATAGACTTGTGGACCGATTTCAAAAGTGGTTGTGATAATTTAAATTTAAAGATTGATGATATTTTCAGATATTATTCTCATATTATTAGAGGAAAAGAAGCTATAACATCTGGTGAAATAAATTTACGAGAGTTCTTTATTAGAGAAAATTACTCTCCCTTTGAACTGAAAAAGTATAAAGAAGTTTTGACTGATTTGTTTAAAATTGTAGAAATTTTAGAGTTTTTAAATAAAGAAAAAATAATTGAAAATGAATCAGCAACTTGGTTACAAATTATTGACGCTTATACTAATCAGTACCCTAAATATGCTATTGTAAACTATTTATTTGTTAATGACATAAAAATTAATCCGAGTTTTATAGATTTCATTAAATCATTAGTAAGATATATTTATTATCAAGGTTCAACAACTTCTGTGAAATTTGAAATTTATAATATAATTAAACAAATATCCTTCAAACAAGAAATTAACAATTATTATCAAGATGTTCCATTTAACCTTTTTGACTATTTAGGAAGGTTGAAAAAAGGATTCTCGTTATTAGCTTTTTATTTATTGTACCCTAAAGCAATATCATCTTATAATGTTGATAGAATTGTTACTTTAAAAGATAAACCATTATTAAAAGGGGATTGGGAAAATGCTAACTTATCCGAAATAATAGAAAATTTAGGCAATTCTATTATTTTAGATATCCCAAAAAAAAGTATAGATATTAATAGAAAGAAAGAATATTATTCTACATCAAATATACATGAGGTTAAAACTCTTTTTTCAAATGGAGATTATACATTTTTAGAATTTTTGGAAAGAGACATTAAAATAAAGGAAACCCTAATAAATTTTTTCGAAGGTAACCATGAATAAAATCAAGTTTGAAAAATTTAAAGCTTTTCAGCAACAAATAACATTAGAATTAAATAATAAAAATATTTTATTATATGGAGAAAATGGATCAGGTAAAAGTTCAATTTATGAATGTCTAAAAATCATTTTTTTTAAAGACAGAATTGAGAAAAATTTATCTACTGAAATAACTCCTGAAGAATATGAACAAAATAAAAGTGATTTATGGGCATCATATAATAATAAAATTAATAATCAGAATTTTGAAATTATAGTTAATGAAATAAATCATAATACTTTTGATACGAAAAATTATCAAGCTTTTATGATATCTCTTGAAGAGATTTTCATTGAAAATAATATAAATTTAATTAGTTTATTAGAAAAACTACATTTAAATATAACAGACATTAGAAATCTATGTAATGAGCATTATTTACAAGTCCAAGAAAATGTAAATGAAACTTTATTACAGTTTAAAGAAGACATAAAGATTGAAATAGATAATGAAGATGATTTTGCTATCAAAATAATAGATCCAAAGAAAAATCTTGAAAGGAAATCGGATATAAAAAAATTTTTCAATGAAGCAAAACTTAATTTAATTGTTTTATTATTAATTTTCAATGTAATTTTAATTGCTCAAGATACTTCAAAAAAAAGAATTTTAATATTAGATGATTTTATAACTAGCTTAGATAGTTCAAATCGTACTTTTATTGCTAAATATGTATTAGAAAAATTCTCGGAATTTCAATCTTTTATTTTGACACATAATATTAGTTTTTTCAATCTGATAGTTTTTCTAGTAAGAGAAATTGTAAATAATCAAAATTGGATATTTGGAAATCTTTATGAAATAAATAATCAACATAAGTTATATTTAAAAAATAATATTGAAAGAGTTAGTAAGATTAAGGAAGACTATCTTAGTACTACACAAGATATAGAAGAAATTGGAAATAGAATCCGTAAAAAATTTGAAATTCTTCTTTATGAGTTCTCTAAAATATTAATGATAGGAGCTGTAGAAGATAGTAAAAAAATTTTAGAAAGATTAACAAATGGGAAGCCTGTTTATTATAAAGATGGGAACACAGCTTCTGATTTAATTGATGAATTACAAAACATTATTACAGTCAACAATAATTTATCTGCTAATTTAAATGTTAAAATTTCTCAGTATAAAAATGCTGAATTTAGTAATTTTCAACATATTCTCAAAGAACTAAAACTTTATCAAAAAGTTACGATGCATCCCATGTCTCACGGCACCCTTGGTATGGTTACATTTACAACTAATGAAATCACTCAATCACTAGAACTTTTAGAAAAAATGGAGAAATTTTTAAAAGATTTTGTAGAAAAAAACATTACTACAATTTAAATGTAATACGAGCCCGCCTTAAAAAAGAGAACTGTCAACAATATTAATGAATCTAACTTCATTATTTTTTATTCACTTCTACAATAGCATCTTTAATTCCGCCACCTGCCACTTCAAAGAAAGACGGACCAGCCAACAGATATACTTTTTCTAATTTCTTGGTATTTGAAAGTTTGTGTTCTTTTAAATAAGTTTCAGAACGGTTGGCCAATACAATCCCTTTGACTACATTTCCGGCTACCAGAGCGGTTGGAGAATCAATTCCAGCATCTTTCAGATCACTGGCAAATGCGAAATTGGTTACACCTAATCTCATTGCTTCACGAGCGGCCACTTCACCTACGGAAGTCATCAGTTCGGGAGTGAATTTATTTCGGTCACCCAAGCCAATCAACAACAGCTTTTTTGCTGATAGAGAACCTACGGGAGGCGTAATTAAAATCGTTTCCAATGAATGTCCATGAAATTGCCCTGACTGTCTGATCTTGGTGAACTCACCTTTCAAAGCCTCATCCAAATGGACTAATCCATTCAAGCTTGCGGGCAACGCCTGAGCGCTATGAATGTCATTTTCTGTATATTCAAAAACACAGGCAACCTGTAGTTGAGCATCCGCGGAAGATGGTCCCTGCACCAATCCAATCATTGAAATTCCGTCAACGGAGCCCCAGTTTTTTGATGTTCCGACAGGTGTTGTATTTTGGGCAGTTAATGTCAATGATAATAAACCAACTGCAAATGATAAAATGAAATTTTTCATGATTTTAATTTTTAGCATTAATTATTTTTGAGTGTCATTTTTAATAGAATATTTAGGTTCATTAAAAATTTAACCACAAAAGGTTTTAACACTTAAGTTATTTTTAAGTTAAAAGCATTCTATTGAAAAGTTCACTTAAGCTTTCTGAAAATCTTCGATTTCAATTCTTATGTGAGTTTTATATTCTCCATCTGATGAATTCAGATTGGGGATGAGCCTTGGAATCAAATTACATTGTCATTGGAACTTCCATTAATAGAATCTCCGTATTTTCTGCTGTTGCTTTAATATTCAAATCTGCAATATCCCAAACTCCAAAACCATCCTTCGTTTCCAATTGCTGACCTTCGATCTCTGCGCTTCCTTTTAAAATAAAGGCGTAGACTCCATTTCCTGTTTTCTTGATCTGATAGTTGGTTTCAATAGCATTTTCAAAATTCCCTAAGTGAAACCAAGCATCCTGATGAATCCAAACACCTTCGTCATCAGCATTTGGAGATAATATCTGCTGAAATCTGTTTTTACTTTTTGTTTTATCTAATGTGATTTGATCATATCTTGGTGCTACATTTCTCTTATTTGGATAGACCCAGATTTGAAGAAATTTAACCAAGCTATCTGTATTTTTATTGAATTCACTGTGCATGATTCCTGTTCCGGCGCTCATCACCTGGATATCTCCACTTTTGATAATAGCCGAATTTCCCATGCTGTCTTTATGCTCCAAATCGCCTTCCAACGGAATGCTGATGATTTCCATATTATCATGAGGATGTGTTCCAAAACCTCTTCCAGCTTCCACTTTATCATCATTAAGGACTCTCAATACTCCGAAATGCATTCTTTCCGGATTGTGATAATTGGCAAAGCTAAAAGTATGATTGCTTACCAACCATCCATGATCTGCCTTTCCTCGTGATTCCGCTTTATGAATGACTGAATTATCTTTGATTTTTGACTCAGGATTGGGTAAATGATTGTATCCGATGGGCTCTAAGGGTTCGATCTCGTCAATCTCATTTTTCATTGTATTTCCCAATGAAGCGGATGCTACAAACATTCCTGTTCCTAATAATCCTTTCTTTAAAAAATCTTTTCTGTCCATATCTATTCGTTATTTGTTCGTTATTGATAGGACAAATTTAGGGAGATGGAAAATGCTGGGCATTTAACTAGTTTAATAAATTACTTTTTTAAAGTATTTTTATGTGATTATATTCTTTGTTGGAATACGCAAAGGCGCAAGGGCATTATTTATAAAGCATAGATAAGGCGCAAGGATTTTATCTGCGATAAAATTAATTATGGATAATGTGTTGAAAATCTCTGATTTTCTTGCGCCTTAAAAACGTTTTTAATTGTAAAATTTTGCGTCTTTTGCGTCTTCCAACCAATTAAATTTCTTTTGTCTTGAAACCGAAGATTCGACGTAGTCAAACAAAAGGACCAAAAGTTCAAGACTTGGAAACTTCCGCTAAAAATAAATTCTGTTCTCTAAAAATTCTAAAACTTGCGCGAATTCACTGTTTGTTCTTCGATTCAATATTTGTCTCGCGCTTCAAACAGTAGAATTTTCTTACCGTTTACAGTATTTATTTTGCCTCAATATATTATATTTTTTTTATTTGAATCGGCGAACCTCTTCGAGGTTTCTTAACGCTCCATTTTCCTATGTCGATTTTATTATCGTTTTCAATTAAGTTTTGGCTAAAGCCAATTATCGAATGTATACTTGTTAAACAGGCTAAAGCCTGTTTCTATTGATCGGAAATTGGTCATTATTTATGAAAACAGTTGTAGAATTGAGGGTGAAAAATCAACTCCATTTGTGAAATGAAGGAAACAAAACCATTTCTATTTTGAGGCTAATCTTTTTCGGATCGTGCTTACAAATTCTTTTGAAACCCCAAGATAAGAGGCAATATAATACTGTGGAACTCTTTGTGGGATCGTAGGATATACTTTTACAAATTCTAAATATCGGTCTGATGCAGTTTTTGAAATGGTATTCACCAAACGGTTTTGAAGCGTTGATAAATTTCGTTGCACCAACATTCTGAACACTCTTTCGAATTTTGGATATTCTTTTAATAATTTTTCTTTTGCAGTGGGAGTCAGCATATAAATTTCTGAATCTTCCAATGTTTCAATATATAATTTGGATGGTTTCTGTTCCTGAAATGAAGCAATATCACTCGTCCACCAATCTTCAATGGCGAATAAAATAGTGACTTCAAAACCATTATCATCAAGGTAAAATACCCTCACACAACCTTTTTGAATATACCCTTCAAACTGGCAAATTTCTCCTTCTCTTAATAAAACCGTTTTCTTTGGAACAGTCTCGCAAGTGAGTAAATCTGTGAAAAATTTTTCTTCATCTTGACTAAGAGCAATGAATCGTGTTACGTTTTTGATGATATTTTCAAACATATAATAAGTTTACGGCTGCAAATTAGGGAAAAGCGCGTAAACTTCATTCTTTAATAATCCGCTTCCTCCGCCATAATGGTCGATTACCTTTACATCCTGATTCAAATTTTCACAAAAAACTTTGATATCTTTTTCAAATTGTTCCTTTAACCCTGAACTTAACAGCACAATATCAACCTGATTTTCTTTGAGATAATTGTAACAAACGTTTTCATCACTTTGAATCTCTGCTTTCCAACCTTCATTATTTTCAATGATTCTTTTTAAAGTATCCAGTATTTCCTGATTTTTTCCGATCACTAGGAATTGTAGTGTTTTCATTATTTTTTAATTATTTATTTTTTACTATTTTCATTTTTCATACCTTTAATAATGAAGTTAATAGCCTCTCTTTTAACACGAACTTTATTCAGCTTGTACAAAATTTTTAGCAATATTGGGAATCTGAGCTTACAATTATTTTAGTTCTTCAAATGTTACAATAAAACCTGTAATTCAAATCATTGACTTGTCGAAAATACAACAGTCCCCTTTATAAGCACATTGTTTTTATTCTATTAACCTACAACCCCTTATACAATTCCAAACCATTTCTGTATACCCATATTTTTTTGTTTTCTTTATTCAAAACTTCAAATACAAAAGTCTTCCCTTTAGGTAAAGAAATCTCTTTAATAAGTTTAGGTTTTGAATGATACTTAGGAGCTATATGAACCATTCTAAAAGGAGTATTATCCCAAATTCCGAACATTTTATTTTTGATTATAATATTCCGATCTATGATGTCATCATATTCAAAAGGAATCATATTAAAAAGCTTAATATTAAAATTATCCGCCCCATATTTATTTTTTTTACTGAAAACTAAATAAGGCATTTCATATGGCGGGGCAGAAGAATTAATATCATTTGCTGTATAATATTTCTGCTCTATTAGATCATATTGATCAGGATAAGGTAAATATTTATTTTCAGATCGATCAAATAATCCATAGCTATTCCCTTTTTTAAAGGCATAGGCTTTATATCTTTCTTTCTCACCTGATACATGATATTCTACAGCAAATATATCATCATATAGAAAATCTATTTTTTCAGGTTTAAAAGTAGCTACAATTCCAAACTTCTCACTGTTATTATCTTTTACTATAGCAGGTATGCGATCTCTGTAATAATAAACATGTTTATAGTTAATAAGATTATAAGACTCCTTATATAGCGCATCCATCTCTTTTCTTTCCAAAAGATTAGCATTTTTGTTTTTTAAAATTCCGGGAGGCGGAGGAAGGTCTATTCTTTTTGTATATTTTTTTGTCTGGGTAATTTTTTTGCTTCCATCTAATTGATAGGCACTAAATTCCCATACGTCCTGAGATTTTGTATAAGAAATCGAATCGTATTCCACAGGAATGATGATCTCCCCATTATAAAACATTAAGCCCTCCTTTTTATTGATTTCAACAAAGGTGAATAATGAATTAGTCTGCGGATAAGTGTAAATATTGTCATATTTATATGATGAAGGATCTCCCACAAGCTTCCATTTTCCATCTTCAAAAAAGGGACTTTGGATACCTATTTTCCCATTTTTTTTGAAAAATACTCCCCTTTCATTATTTTGAGATTTTACGATTTCGTAATCTTTAAAATATCTATTATTTCCGGCATCAATAAAAAATATTTCATTATTTTTTCTGACATAATAGAAAGAATATGGAGGTGTATTTCCATGCTTACGAGGCTCAATACTAAAGTCTATCATCTCATCATATTGAGGTTTTACCTTAATATTTCCCAAAGTATCCGCCAATCCCCATTTATCTCCAACTTGATATGGAAGCAAGAAAAGATCTTTTTTATTTTGTCCTTTACCAAAAAGGAACATAATCATTAATAAACAATAAATAATATTTTTCATTTTTCTATTTGCTGTTAAGTACAAACATGCTGATTTACTTTTTAATCCTTATATTTTTAGTCAATATCTTTATATTCTTTTAGCTCCCAAATTTCTCTAAAAATGCTTAGTTCCCGTGATTTTCAATTCATTTAAATCCAATTGAGATTCTGCTTTTCGAATTTCGTCATCACTGAAAACCTTCTCTCTTTTCATGGTAAATAATTCCTTTCTCTGCATGGCAAAAATATCAAGCATAATCTGATGGTACTCTTTCAAATCATTTTGTCTGTTGGAACACATTTCCAATGAACTTAAGTGTCCTTTATGTAATTTGATATCGTTTTGTAAACTGTCTTTGAAATTTTCAACCAAACTATTGCTCGTTACGCTCTTCTCATATTTTTCATTCAACCTTTCAACTGCCAGACTATCCAATCTTATCTGAATTCCAGCCTGTTGCTCATGTGAAGGTAAAATATCATCAATCTCTCCGATTTTGGTTAATTTAATAATCAAAGGAAGCGTTAAACCCTGAAAAACCAAGGTCACAAAAATAACAATAAACGTAATGAAGATTATTAAATTTCTCATTGGAAATTCGATCTGATCATTCATCATCACCGGAATCGACAAAGCCGTTGCCAATGAAACCACGCCACGCATTCCTGCCCAACCGATAATCAATGGATTTTTCCATCCCGGACTTGGATCTCTTCGTACTTTTTTACTCAACCATCTCGGAATATGTGCCACCGGATAGATCCATAATAAACGGACTACAATCACAATTAAACTTATGATTAACCCATATTTAATTCCTTCCATTAAAGAAGTCTCCCCCAACCCATTGATAATCTCCGGCAATTCTAATCCTATTAAGACGAAAACCAGCGCATTCATCACAAAAATCAACGTATTCCAAACGCCTGTCATATTGATTCTCGTAGTTCCTGTTTTAAAAATTTCATGGGAACGGAAAGACATGAATAATCCACCGCTTACGACTGCCATTACTCCTGAAAAATGAAAATGTTCAGCACTCAGAAATAAAATATAAGGGGTCGTCACCGTTAATGCTGCATCTATCGCTGGAGTTGTTGGTAAAAACCTATGAATGGCGTAGAAAATGTGAGCCCCTACAATTCCTACTACAATTCCCATTCCTGCAACGAGAAAAAATTGCCCCGTCGCTTCCTGCACTGAAAAAGCTCCTGTCGTCACCGCTACTAAAGCAAATCGGAAAACAATTAATGATGATGCATCGTTGATTAAACTTTCGCCTTCCAACATCGCAAGGGTTCTCTTTGGTACTTTTAATCCTTTTAAAACCGTTGTTGCAGCAACCGCATCGGGTGGTGAAACAATTCCGCCCAACAAAAAACCTAATGCCAACGTAAACCCCGGAATTAAAGATTGAGACGCAAAAGCCACAACAATAGAAGTCAGAAATACCAACCCAAAAGCCATTAATGAAATTGTTCTTTTCCATTTCCAGAAATCATTCCAAGACGTGTACCAAGCTGCTTCGTATAAAAGTGGGGGTAAAAAAATCAGGAAAATAATCTCCGGATCCAATTTCAAAATCGGAACTCCCGGAATAAAACTAATCCCCAATCCTGCCAATACCAAAAATATGGGATATGCAATTTTGATACGCTGTGCCAGCATAACGAGGAGCATGACGAGTAATAAAAGTCCGAGTATTAATAGTAAATGTTCGTGCATAATTAGTTTTATTAATTTTTCTTTTGTCTTGACACAAAAGAAAGAAAAAGTCAAGACTTGGAAACTGAATGCTAAAAATTAAAACTTAATCCTAAAATCCCCAAAACTTGCGCGAATTTTCTGTTTGTTCTTCGATTCAATATTTCTCTCGCGCTTCAAACAGTGGGAATTTTTTAACGGATTAATTTTTAATTTTATTAACGCTTCAGCTTCCTGTGTCGGTTTTAATTTATGAATGAAAAATGAAATTCACATTTTCCATCGCTTTATATTTTTTATGTTTTATTAAAATTTCTTTTGTCTTGAAACAAAAGAAACAAAAATTCAAGACTTGGAAGCTGAATGCTAAAAATAAATTCTGTTCTCTAAAAATTCTAAAACTTGCGCGAATTTATTGTTTGTTCTTCGATTCTAAATTTGTCTCGCGCTTCAAACAGTAGAATTTTCTTAACGTTCACAGAATTTATTTTCTTAACGCTTCAACTTCCTATGTCGATTTTAATTGTGTTTAAAAATAATTGAATTCGCCAATTCCATTTCTTCCTGGTTAATGGAATGACCAAAGTTAGCATATACTTTTTCGGTAACATCAGCATTCATTTCTCTTAAAATATTGGCAGTCGCATACACTCTTTCCACAGGAACATGGAAATCCGGATTGCTCGTTCCCAAGAAAATTGGAGTTTGGGCAAAATCTCCTTTGTAGTTTTCACGATTGATTTTATCACCGATCACACCACCAATAATCGCTACTGCTCCACCGAATTTCTGTGCATTTCGAGCTAAAAATTCCAATGTAAGACAGGCGCCTTGAGAAAATCCAAAAAAGTAAATATTATCCGGTTTAATTCCTGCTTCTATAGCAGTTTTTACGGTCTTGCCAATCGTTTCAATTGCTGATGATAACCACGGCTCGTTTTGTTCGACAGGAGCGATAAATGAAAGAGGATACCAACTTCCATTCGTTGCCTGTGGTGCTAATACTGCATACTCTTCAACGTTTAAATGTTGTGATAAGCTTAAAATATCCTGTGCACTTCCCCCTCGACCATGAATCATAATTAAAGCTTTTTCGGCTTGGTCTAGAGGTTTTCCTGCTGTCTTTATATCTAAAATATGACTCATTATTTTATCTGTATTTTTCTGTTGGATAATTAATTTTGGGAAGAACGTCAATCAAATGTTCTCTTTTTTCTTCAAACTGTTCAGGAAGCATTACATCTTCTCCCAGAGAGGCCAATTCTTCATCGATATCGAATCCCGGACCTGAAGTCGCAATTTCAAATAAAACCCCTCCCGGTTCTTTAAAATACACGGAAGTGAAGTACTTTCGGTCTTTCACTTCGGTATGCTCCAAGCCAAATTTGTTTAATTTTTCAATCATTTCAAGCTGAGATTGTGCATCGGGAGTCGCAAACGAAACGTGGTGAACCGTTCCTCTTCCGGCTAATCCCTTTAACGCATTGGGTGTACAAACCAAATCAACATATTTTCCAGGCTGATCATCTGTTCCGAATCTGAATCGATCTGAACTTTCAGCAATTAATTTATGATCCATTTGGGTTGTCAATAAAGCTGCGGTTCTTTCATAAGCATCCAACCAAATTTCAACATGATGAATTCCTTTGATGGTATAATCTTTTGGAATATATTCATTATCATAGCCTTTTCGAACATCTTTATCATTAAAAACCAACTCTAATCCCAATCCGTCAAAATCTTCAAGATAAATAAAAGCTTCCCCAGAAAACCTTTGCTGTGGCTGCTTGTAGGGAATATTAAATTGATCAAGTCGATTCAACCAATAATCCAGTCCATCCATTGAGATTGAAAAAGCCGTTGTATTCAACATTCCTTTTCCATGTCTCCCGTTTACCAAGCCTTTTCCATAAGGAAAAGTGGTCATAATCGTTCCCGGAGTTCCGAATTCGTCCCCGAAATAGAAATGATAAACATCAGAATAATCAAAATTGACCGTCTTTTTTATTAATCGAAGTCCTAAAACTCCAGTGTAAAAGTCTATGTTTTCCTGTGCATCGCCTGTGATGGCTGTAACGTGGTGAAGTCCTGTGATAAGTGGCATTTTTTTGTTGTTTGTTGATGGTTTCTAGTTGATGGATTCTAATGCGAAGACGCAAGATTTTTATTTTACCGTGCATATTTTTCGTTCACACAGCTATTTGAATACCTTGACATCCGATTTCAATCAGCAATGTCACGTCTGGTTTGTCATTCTGAATGAAGCGAAGCAAAATGAAGAATCTCTATTAATTATAATGAAATTTACTTTATTTATTGAGATTCTTCCTTCGTCAGAATGACAAACTTCATGGTATCGTATTGCGTTAAAACTTTGATTTTGTAAATTATTTTTTACAATTCTTCTTTCAACCAAACATCATTATATTCTTCCGGATTGCGTTTGAATTGGGCGTGAACGTATGGACACAACGGTACAATTTTCAACTCATTTTCTCGTGCGTAGGAAACCAATTTTTCTAATAATATTTTTGCGAAACCTTTTCCAGCGTATTCTTCATTAACTTCTGTATGATATACCGTTAATTTTTTTCCAATTACCGAGATATCCATTTTCCCTGCTTTGTTATCGTCTGAGAACAATTGAATTTCTCCTCTTACATTTCCTAAAACTACTTCTGTTCTTTCCATTGTATTATTTTTTGCTTGTTGCTTGTTGCTTGTTGCTTGTTGCTTGTTGCTTGTTGCTTGTTGCTAAGATATACCGTTTACTAAATTTGAGTAATGACCTATGATAACTTCGGTAAAGCTTCTGCTATTTTATTACGTAATCCTTCGTGTTGTTTTGGAAGTTTTAAGTTAGTTCCTAATTCATTTAAAGGCTCATCAACGGTGAATCCCGGATTATCAGTTGCCAATTCGAATAAGACTCCACCTGGCTCACGGAAGTATAATGAGTAGAAATAATCTCTGTCGATTTTTGGAGTGATGCTTAATCCTGCAGACATTACTTTTTCACGATATTCCATTAAAACATTGTCATCTTTTACTCTAAAAGCGATGTGATGATTGGTTCCTGCAGCATTTCTTCCTGTTATAATTTTATCATTTTCAATAATGTCAATTAAATTTGCAGTTTCTATTGCATCAGTTGTAAAACGGTATCTTTCACCTTCCTGTTTTTGAAGATCGTAACCTAAAATATCTGTCAGCACTTTGATCGTTGGATCTGCTTTTTTCAATGTCAATGTTACATTATGGAAACCTTTCAACGCATTTTCATCTTTAATATCATCAGTTGTCCAAACTTTTCTGTCATCCGGAGTTGATGATTCGATGAACTGTAATTGTAATCCGTCCGGATCTTTAAAAGAAATCATTTTCTCACCAAAAATCTCTCCCTCTTCAATATGTACATTGAACTGTTGAAAACGGTTCTTCCAAAATTCCAAGCTTCCTTTTGGAACAGAATATCCAATGTGTGTTGCCAATCCGCTTCCGTTTATTCCTTTTCCAATTCCTTCCCAAGGAAAGAAAGTTAGAATTGTTCCCGGTGTTCCGGTTTCGTTTCCAAAGTAAAAGTGATATGTTCCTGGATCATCAAAGTTGACGGTTTTCTTTACCAATCTCAGTCCCAAAACCTGAGTATAAAAATCTAAATTTCTTTTTGCATTGTCAGCAATTGCTGTGATATGGTGCAGTCCTAAAATTCTATTTTCCATTTTTTCTATTTGTTTAATTTTGATATGACAAATTTAGGGTGATGAGAAATACTGCACATTTAACTAGTTTAATAAATGATGGAAATTTATTTCGACAAAAAAAGATAATATCTAGAATTTTATAAAGAACTGGACTGAGTTTTAAATAACTCTTTAGAAAAAATAAAAACACCAAATTAATCTTCTTCTATAAGCGCAGAGGATAACCTCGGGTAAGATTTGTGCTTACAGGTGTTTGATTTGACATAAAAAATATTTTGTGTTGGGGGTAGTTGGAAGCTTTGCGTACAAAGCCCCATTAAAGTAAAAGATGACTTTAATTTAACCACAGTATTACATTTTCTCTAGAATCTTTCGGTTGTGAATCACCTTAGAATAGCAAAATTTTTAGTTCTGTAAAAGCATGAGGGTATAACCTCAGGTAATTTTGAGGATTATTGATCCTTGAACTGTATAGAAGGAATACTGAAGATTTTAGTTTTAACTATTTTATATTATTATCTATAATCTTTTTAATCTAAGATTTATAGCAATAAAATAAAGACCTAATTTATTTTATTATGGTAATAAATTACTATTTTTATAATAGTCAATGTTTATAGTAAATAAATCCTGTAAATCTTGAAAATTAGCAAGAGTATATTTATCCCAATTTTTATGATTACTAAAATCCGGTGTCATATCTATTGCATAATCTAAATTACCATCATTTTTGTAGAAAAATTCAACTCCAACCTCTTTTACTCCATTTTCATCTGTAATGTACCAATATTTTTTAGTTTTTTCATGTATTGGCTGTAAAGTATTACTATCTAAGGATTGTGTACATATTGGATATTCAGAGGCGTCATTCTTAAAGACAGATTTATAACTCAACAGAAATGTAGAATTAGGCTCTATAGCATATTGTTTATACGTAATTATTATAAAATTACTAACAAATTCTTTATTACATATAACAAACGAATTTGTTTTATTTTTTAAATAGTTATAAACCTCATTTTCATTTTCAGAATCAACTTTATAATATTCTATCCTAGTAATTGTATTATCAATTATATGATGTTCCTCCTTTACTGTATTCGTAATTTCATCAAATAAAAGTACATTGTATTGATTAATCTGTGTGGCTTGTTTTTCAGTAATTTTATTACCATAAATATTTTTGTATTCTCTTATCATAATATTAGTTTTTAAAATTGAATCTGAGTTTCTGGTGGAATACTTCTTCCATTTCTGGCAGCTTTTTGTGTCATAAAAACAAAATCTAACCTACATCTCTACTTGTAGATGTATCTACCTCAATAAATCAAATATATTTGTAGGAGTTCCTGTAATATTAGTAATCATTCCTAAGCTGTTATATTCATTTCCCATATTTAGTACATTAGACATCTTTCATAATTGAAAGTTGTCTACTATTTGATAGTCTGTATGATACTCATTTTATTTTATCATTTAAAAATCCGTAAGATAAATATTATTTGTTTCTATTGTTTTAGAAACCCTTTGTCTTGAGAATCCATTCCAACTTAAAATTTTAGTCTCAAGCTTTATATTATATGAATTTATAATATTCTGATTCATCATTTTAATTGTCTAAAATAACATTCCATTGTTGTAAAACATCTATAAACTCGTCCAATGGCAACTGTATAATGGGCAAATTGCTTAAAATAGAATTTTCTAAATAAAAGACTTTAGTATCAGCATTTACATATCCGTTTAGATCATCATAAGCAATAACTGAAAACCAGTTACCCGTTACATTATATGCATTTAGTCCTTCTCAATCCCAAAAACCACCTAAGTGATTTTCAACATAAGAATTTCTTATCTAAATATTATTCCAATTATCTTTTAAATATGATAACTGATTTAAGTAACTATTAAGTGTATTAATTTTATTAAAATTGGAATTTAATAGATTTTGCAAATTATTATATTGAGGATTATTAAAGTTAATTTTATGATTTACGATTGAATAATTGCTTAGATTCATTTTTTTATAAGAGTAAAGGTTCATTATTAATTAAATCATTCTTCATACATACAATTAAAAATTAGTATTAAGTTGATTAACATACTCATTTGAAGATAACGTAAAATCATTTACTTCTAAAACTAAGATAATATTTATATTGTTAATAGTAATAGTGTAGTGATAAATTGAATTTGAAGATATTTTATGGTTATTTGGATTTAATTTTATTGCTGAAAACGCTTGTCCAATAATATTCTTCAAGTTGTCTACGTCTTCATATTGCAATTTAAAATTTTTGATTTCGATTAATAAATCCCTTATTACATTAGTAGCAATATCAGCAGTTTCAATACCATTAATATTAGTAAATAAACTTCCTTCATGATCTGAATCTACCATACACCTATCAACTCCCCACGTAATAACACGGTTAGACTGTGTTATCACTTGATTAAGATCATTAATTATCTTAGTTATTGAATTTACCGATAACTCTGACAAACACCCTGAATTAGGAACTTCTTGATAACCTAAAGATATATTTGCACTTCTAGTAATATATTTTTTTGAAATTGAAATTGATTTAGAAATTATCATAATTTTTTAATATTAATTAGTGAAAAAATTATGGAAATGCTGATATAAGGTAGAGAGCTAGGAACAGAGCCAAAAGTGTAATCAATACCTATATACATCGCAACTTTAGTACCTTCACTGTTCATTCCATTTCATTCATTTGACCTTTCAACAGCATAATCTGTAAATAGCTCTTCATTATATCCTAATAATTCATCGGCTGTATTATTAGCCTGAACTAAGTTATCGAAATTAACTCTTACTTTTTCCGGTTGTTTTAATAACATATTTATATTCTTTCGATTGATTATTTTAAAAATATAATATTGGGCTTTGTAACACAACTGATATCCAACTTGATATAAATCATTAAACAATATATCTCATCAAAATTCATTAACTTTTAAGAAAGTTTACCCACTCTATACAGAGTAATTTAAAATCCTCTAAAGAGCATGTAACCGGATACTTATTTTGAGCATCTTGATCCCAGTATTCTATACCATTTGGTTCAATAAAAGCTATATCATCATATTTGTTTGTAAGGCCTGGATTATTAATTTGATTATATTGACCTGCAATTGCTAAGTTTAATTTTGCAATAATTTCTTCCAAAATTTCAATTGAGGTAAAAGCTGAAATGTGAGCCATATCCCAATCCGAAGTTTCTACATCTTTAAAGGTATATCCGTTAACGGTCTTTTTCACTAATTTGATACCTCTTTGTTCTAATATTCCCATATTTTAAAAAAAAATATTTCCAACTTAAAATTTAAATCTCAAGCTTTATATTATATGTATTCACAATATTCTGATTCATCATTTCAATTGTCTAAAATAACATTCCATTGTTGTAAAACATCTATAAACTCCTCCAATGGCAACTGTATAATGGGCAAATTGGTTAAAATAGAATTTTCTAAATAAAAGACTTTAGTATCAGCATTAATATAACCCGTAAGATCATCATAACCAATAATCATAAACCAATTACCTGTGACATTATTATCATGCAATGTTTCGCCATCCCAATACCCATTTAAATTATTTTCAATATAAGAGTTTCTTAATGAGATATTATTCCAATTCTTTTTTAAATATAATAATTCGTTTAAATAGCGATTAAGAGTTCCTAGATTATTGAAATTTGAATTTAATAAAGTTTGTAAGTTGATATATTGAAAATTATTAAAATCTATTTTATGATTAATTATATTGTAATTGTTAAGATTCATTTTTTTATAAGAGTAAAAGGATTACTTTAATTTGACCACAGTATTACATTTTTCTCTAGAATCTTTAGGTTGTGAATAACCTTAGAATGGCAGAATTTTTAGTTCTGTAAAAGCATGAGGGTATAATCTCGGATAATTTTAAAATTACCGATACTTGGTTTGACATAAAAATTATTCTGTGCTTTGGTGTTATCTTATAACTTAGGTTAGCAACCCACCATTACTATTGTCACTATTTACAAAATTTCTCCAAGCTTTTACGATCTCTTTAAAATCTGCTGTAGGCAAACTATAGTCAGGTGTAATATTTGGATTTGAATCGTATGCAACAGAATCATGATATATTTTAGTTGTAGTATATGAAATTGTTATAAGCTGTAAACTTTGAGTTGGATAAATTATATCTCCATTTTGAGATATATTTGATCTTCGACCAATTGCTTCTAGTAAATTATCACAACTAGTAATACTTACAAAATCAGCAATAATCGATTCTAAATAAAAATTACTGGAATGCATAAATTTGATATAAAAATTATTAATTTTTTTCATTTCAAAACTTACATTATAATCTGTTAAAGTACTCATATTATTTCATTTATAATATTGATCAACAAGTTCATAGGTTATTAACATAATAATTATATTTTTCTAATACTCTTTTGATTTGAAATTTAAGAGTCGATGAAACTAAGTAAAAAATTTCAAGGCTGAAAATCTTCCACTAAAAATAAACTACAGAAAATGGATTGCGCAATTTTAGAATTTAGGTTAACAACCCACCATTAGCATCATCACCCTTAACAAAATTTCTCCAAACCTTTACGATTTCCCTAAAATCTGTTGTAGGTAAAGTATAAGCAGCCGCAATATTTGGATTTGCATCATATTTATTTTCATCATGGTACAATTTAGTCTCAGAATATCCTATTTTTATCACCTGCAATCCTTGTGTAAAAATTAAAACATCTTCTAATTGTGGGGAACTATCAAGTACAAGACCTGTTGTTCTTATTAAACTATCACAACTCGTTAAACTACTAAACTCAAAAAGAATAGCATTTAAAGATGGGCTAATTGATGACATAAATTTAAAATCCGTGTTATGAATTTTTCTAATTCCAAAAAACTATTTGATAGTCTGTTATGATACTCATTTTATTTCATTTATAATGTTGGTTAAAGTTGGTAAATTATTTATATAATTATATTTTCCTAATACTATTTTGATTTGAAATTTAAGAGTCGATGAAACTAAGTAAAAAATTTCAAGGGTGAGAATCTTTCACTAAAAATAAACGATAGAAAATGGATTGCAAAATTTTAGAATTTAGGTTAACAAACCACCATTAGCATCATCACCCTTAACAAAATTTCTCCAAACCTTTACGATTTCTTTGAAATCTGCTGTAGGTAAAGTATAAGCTGCCGTAATATTTGGATTTGCATCATATTTATTTTCATCATGGTACAATTTAGTCTCAGAATATCCTATTTTTATCACCTGCAATCCTTGTGTAAAAATTAAAACATCTTCTAATTGTGGGGAACTATCAAGTACAAGACCTGTTGTTCTTATTAAACTATCACAACTAGTTACACTACTAAACTCAAAAAGAATAGCATCTAAAGATGGATTAATTGAAGATATTAATTTGTAATTCATATTATGAATTTTTCTAACTCCAAAAACTATTTTATAGTCTGTTATAATACTCATTTTAGTTTAGTTTATCATTTTAAAATCCTTAAGATAAATATTATTTGTTTCTATTGTTTTAGAAACTCTTTGTCTTTAGAATCCTTTCCAAATTAACACTTTAGCCTCAAGCTTTATCTTATATAAATTTATTAAAATCTGATTTATATTATTTTATTGAAAATCATTCTTTAATTGAGCTACATATTGTCCCTCAGATAAATTAAAATCATCCCCTAACAATACTAAACTAACTTCTATATTATTCACAGTAATATAATAATAATTAGACCATTTTTCATATTGAGACCGATTTGCTTTTATTTCCGTAAATGCCTGACCAACTATCGTTTTATAATAGCCTCCTGCTTTGCATTGCTGCTTGAGATTTTTTAGCTCAATCAAAAAATTTCTTAACCCAGTAGTAGGCACCTGTATTCTTTCTACTTTATCATAATTTCCATAGCGAGATACAGTAGCTTCGGAAGATACATAAAATAAATCCGTTCCCCAATCCAAGTAATCTAACTGCCCTGCAATAACAGCATTTAATTCAGTTAATGTTTCTGTTATCTCATTTAAATCCATATCGGACAAAGCTGATGCTTGATCCATATCTGAGGTGCTCACTCTAATAATTGCAGATCTGAGATGTGTAACGTGTATATGATATTTGTATGACATAGTATATTTTCTTTTATTGATCATGGTATTTATTTTACTAGTAGTTCTTATGAAAGAAAATTTAGTCTTTCACTACAGCTTATAATGGTCTATCAGATTTCCGTGATCATCAAATTTATATACTTCCTGAGTGGTTTCTCCTACTGAATAACATGAATAAATAAGGATACCAGCTTGATTATATTCATTCTCCCAACCTATATGGCTACCTGATTTATATTCAATTTCCGATTTTATCGTACTTTTTGGATGCTTTGAATAAACTACATAACCTGTGTATAATTGGCCATTACATAACAAGACTACTATCAGCATAATGTCCCCATTGTATATTACTCAAACATGTAAACTGACAATAAAAATAATAGTAAAAGTCTTTTCATATATATTTATTATCAAATACGGATAATATTTTTTCAATAGTTTCAGGCCTCTTAAGATCTTTGTTTTTATAAAATTTTTGCAAATCTTCAGGTAAAACAACTTTTTCACTGATTTTATTTATAGCCACAGTTTCATTTTTTATCATTATATAGTTATTACTATTTCCTATATTATAATATTTGGGCAAACCATCATTATTTAATTCTTCATTTTTTAAACAAAGAAGATAGGTCCCTGTTCTAAATTCTAAATTATCATAATAAATATTTGTATTTAACATATAGCTATTATTAGAAAATGGATTACAAATATTATTTATATGAAAATAAATCACCATATCCTCACTCCCTTTTCTAATTTTCGTAACATAATATGTATAATCAAAGAATGAAAAATTAACCCATCCATCATATAAGCCAATTATATTTTTATCAATATCTTCTAAATATTTTTTTCAAACATAATAAGTTTAGTATCTATAAAATAATCAATACTAATACTATCTATTTTCTTTGATACAGCAGCATACGAAGGAAATATTGAAATATCATTTTTTAACAATACACTATCTAGGCTCTTTTTATTTTTTAATAAAATCAGGGATTCATTATTTAATATTTTTGTAACATCTACATGAATTGATCCATGAGGAACCTGACCGAACTGTATTCCAAAAGTTAAAAAAATTGATAATAACAATAGCTTTTTAATCATAATGCTTCTATGTATTTCCTATTACAATATTTCTCATCCATTTATTTTAATTTAATTCACAATAATATGTAATTCTATATTAAAATAGGGTCACTACTCTCTGTCTCCTGCATATTTTAATGAATTAAATGATAATATTTGATTTTCATGTGCAGTCTCTGAATAAAAAACCATAATCAAACAATTGAAAAACAATATGTTAAATGCCAAGTAAAAATTATTTTTCAAAAAGTCTATAATTTTAGTAGACTAATAAGATATATGTTTTATATTTGCAACATATTAAGAACAAAAAATAAAATGAAGACAGAATTACAATATAATTCTTTACAGAAACATAGCATCAATACCATGATGATGGATTGTTGTATGCCTATGCTTTATCTAAATTCCTGTGGTTGACCTTACTTTTATATGACATATTTTTAAAGGCCTTACCACGTTGTAGGGCCTTTTTTATTTCTAAAAACAACATCAAAAAAACATAACTCACAATGACTCACTCAAAAAATAACTGGTTAGTCCCCGTCGCATTTGCCAACATATATGTAATCTGGGGAATTACATTTTTAGCCATCTCTTTCGGATTAAAAGGCTTTCCTCCTTTTATCCTTTCGGGGTTCAGATTTTTAGCTGCCGGAATATTAATGATTGGTTACTTAACGGCAAAAGGAGAAAAAGCCAATTCGTTGGTTAATTGGAGAAAAAATGGAATCACAGGAATTCTTATTCTTACCGGAGGAACCGGGCTGGTAGCTTGGGGAGAGCAATACGTCTCTGCTTCGGAAGCTGCAATTACGATTGCAACAGGACCATTTTGGTTTATTGCCATCGACAAGAAAAACTGGAAATACTATTTCTCTGATAAATTTATTCCTATAGGTTTAGCGATAGGTTTTATCGGATTGATTTTATTTCTGAAAGGAAGTGTAAATTCTAACGCCCATCATCCGGCAATAAGCGATTCTATTCGGGTGACCGCATTTATTGTTTTAGCCATAAGTTCAATAGCATGGGTACTGGGTTCTTTGTATTCTAAGAAAAATCCTGCCAGCCATTCTACTTTTATGAATATTGCGCAACAGCTCATTATTGCAGGGATTGCTTCTTTTATCATCGCCTTTTTCAGAAAAGAATGGAACCAGTTCTCAATCAGTGAAATTCCACTCTCAGCATGGCTGGGTGTAACATTCCTGATCTTCTTCGGTTCTATTGTGGCCTATCTTTCGTATATTTGGCTTTTATCTGTAAAACCGGCCGCTTTAGTAAGTACGCACACGTATATTAATCCCATCGTGACCGTAATTGCTGGCTGGATTATTGCTAATCAAACGATCAACGGAAATCAGCTGTATGGTCTTTCAGTAATATTAATTGGAGTTCTCCTCACCAATATTACCAAATACTTCAAACTTTCCAAAAGATCAAAAGTAAAAATAAGAAGGGTAATGAGGCATGTAAAGAAAAACAACAGACCTTATCAACCCGTATAAAGTGTAAGTAAGTAGCTTAAATATAATGATAGAAATTAAAAACATTTCAAAAACATTTCACCAAAAAAAACAGTCGTTTAAAGCACTGGATGATGTGAGCCTGACTCTTGAACAAGGAGATATTGTAGGAATTATAGGCTTTTCTGGTGCCGGAAAAAGTACTTTGATACGTACTGTGAATTTATTGGAAAGACCCGATCAGGGACAGATTATCATCAACGGAAAAGATTTCACCCAATTAAAACCTAAGCAGCTTGCTCATGAACGCAAAAAAATAGGGATGATCTTTCAGCATTTTAATCTGCTTTCTTCAAGAACTGTTTTTGAAAATGTAGCGCTTCCTTTAGAATTAGATAACAATAACAAATCGGATATCCAGAAAAAAGTCAATGAGCTGCTGAAGATCGTAGGATTGGAAGACAAAGCCAATGACTATCCTAAAAGTCTTTCTGGCGGGCAGAAACAAAGGGTTGCTATTGCAAGAGCTTTGGCTAATGATCCTTATCTCCTACTTTGCGACGAAGCCACAAGTGCATTAGATCCGGCGACCACTCAATCTATTTTACAATTATTGAGAGATATTAATCTAAGGTTGGGAATTACCATTTTACTGATTACCCACGAAATGGAAGTGATCAAATCAATCTGTAACCACGTCGCTGTGATAGACAAAGGTAAACTTTTAGCGAAAGGAACTTTAAGCGAGATCATCTCTAATAAAGAAAATCCGATCATCAAACAATTTTTAAACTCAGGTGTTATGACTATACCACAAGAATTAAATAAAAAACTACAAAAAGAACCACAAGCGGGATTATTTCCACTTGTTGAAATAGAAATTGACGAACATATCTCTGTGGAAAAATTACTCTCCGTTATTTATGATCAATATAAGATTCCATACAAACTTCTGAAAGCAGATGTAGAATATCTTGGAGAATCAAACTTCGGGAAATTATTGCTGCAGCTTCAAGGAGAAGAGGAAGAAAACCAAAAAGCGATCTATTATTTCAATCAAAATAAAATTCAAAATACAGTAAAAGGTTATGCTTAGTGATACGGTAATTTCGCTTTTGTCGAAAGGAGTTTGGGAAACAGTTTATATGACTTTTGTTTCAGGATTTTTCGGCTTCGTGTTGGGACTTCCTGTTGGAATTCTTTTATTTATGACCAGAAAAGATCAGTTGCTGGAAAATGTATATTATAATAGAATACTCTCTATTTTGGTTAATATTTTCCGTTCAATTCCCTTCATTATTTTGATTGTCTGGATGATCCCTTTTACAAGAACTTTGGTGGGAACATCTATTGGAGTCAATGCAGCATTAGTTCCGTTAAGTATCGGCGCTGCACCATTTATTGCAAGATTGGTAGAAAACAGTTTGCTTGAAGTTCCGGCTGGGTTAATTGAAACCGCAAGAGCTTTAGGTGCTACTCCATTTCAGATCATTAAAAAAGTATTGCTTCCTGAGGCACTTCCTTCGTTGGTTAATAATGCAACCATCACTTTGATTACCTTAGTAGGATATTCTGCAATGGGTGGAGCTGTTGGTGCAGGCGGATTAGGACAAATCGGATACCAATATGGTTATATCGGCTATGACGCTGTAATTATGAATCTGGTATTAGGTTTATTGGTGGCTATCGTATTTATCATTCAGTTTTCTGGTGATAGATTGGCTAAAATATTTGATCATCGCTAATTTTAGTTAATCGCTAAGGCGCAAAAAATTGAATAATGATGTTTTTAAGGCGCAAGGATTTTATCTTCGATAAAATTGATTGTGTATAATTGAATATACACTTGGTCATTCCGGAGGAATCTAAACTATTAATTATAATTACGATGTATAGATTCCTCCGGAATAACAAAAAGAGCTTTAAATAATTTATATAAATCGAAAATCTTTGATTTTCTTACGTGTTTGCATTTAAAATAAAATTAATTATAGAAACAATTTACAATGAAAAAAATAAAAATTTTAAGTTTCCTGGCAGCTGGTCTATTATTATTCACAGCTTGTAACAAATCAAAAAAAGAAGATCCTAATCATATTAAAGTCGGTATCACAGCAGGGCCTGAACAGGAAATTGCTGAAGTAGCGAAAAAAGTAGCAAAAGAAAAATACAATCTCGATGTTGAGCTTGTTTCTTTCAATGATTACGTCGTTCCCAATGAAGCGTTGAACAATGGAGATATTGATGCCAATGCTTTCCAACACCTTCCGTATTTGGATGAGCAGTCAAAACAGAGAGGGTATAAATTAGCCGTTGTAGGAAAGACTTTTCTTTATCCTATCATAGCGTATTCAAAAAAGATTAAAAACATCAGTGAACTTAAAAACGGAAGCACGGTTGTAATTCCTAATGACCCTACCAACGGTGGACGTTCATTGCTTCTTTTACAGAAAAACGGATTACTAAAATTAAAAGATGGTATTGGTTTACTTCCTAAAGTAACTGATATTGTTGACAATCCAAAACAACTGAAAATTGTAGAAATTGAAGCTCCACAATTGCCAAGAGTTTTGGATGATAAGGAAGTGGTTATTGCGATTATCAATAATAATTTCGCTGCACAGGCCGGATTAGATGAAGCTAAAAACGGAATCTTTAAAGAAGATAAAGATTCTCCTTATGTAAACCTTGTTGTGGCAAGAGAAGATAACAAAAATGATGAGAAAGTGAAAAACTTCCTTAAAGCCTATCAATCTGATGAAGTGGTAAAAAAAGCTGAAGAGATCTTCAAAGGAGGCGCTGTTAAAGGTTGGTAATGAAAAAGTGAATGATCAATGGTCAATTGTGAAGGGGTAAATTTTACCCACGCATGAGAAAAAATTGATTATTGACAATTTATATCAAAACAATTCTATTATTTTATATCGGGACATCATTTCGGAAAATTTACAATCTGAAATGGTGTCTTTTTATTTTGTCTTTTTTTTATTAGAAATTCTATTACCCAAACCCGCATTTTTCTTACTTACAATTGGTTATTAATGACCAATTATGCAAAAATCACATTTTCTCAATTTGAGATAATAAAAATTTTTCTTAATTTTGTTACGAATCAAAAAAAGGTTTTTATGTTAAAGAAAACTGCCATCATAAGTTTATTCACACTTATTTCTGCTTATTCTATGGCTCAAAATACTACACCCGTTTATTTAGACGAATCCAAACCCGTTGAGCAACGCGTTAAGGATGCACTTTCCAGAATGACACTGGAAGAGAAAGTAGCAATGCTTCATGCACAATCGAAGTTTAGCTCTCCCGGAGTTCCTAGATTGGGAATTCCTGAATTCTGGACCACAGATGGCCCTCACGGTGTCCGTCCGGAAGTAATGTGGGACGAGTGGAACCAAGCCGGCTGGACAAATGACTCTATCATCGCCTACCCTGCTTTAACCGCTCTTTCTGCAACATGGAATAAAAAAATGTCATGGAATTACGGTAAAGCTTTAGGAGAAGAAGCCCGTTACAGAAAAAAAGATATCCTTTTAGGACCTGGAGTAAACATCTACAGAACGCCATTAAACGGAAGAAATTTCGAATACATGGGTGAAGATCCTTTTTTAACATCTAAAATGGTGGTTCCTTATATCAAGGGAGTACAATCAAACGGTGTAGCGACTTCTGTAAAGCATTATGCTCTTAACAATCAGGAAATGTTCCGTCATACAAGTAATGTAAAGATAGATGACAGAACATTGTATGAAATTTATCTTCCGCCTTTCAAAGCTGCGGTTACAGAAGGAGATTCATGGACAATCATGGGTGCTTATGACATGTACAAAAACGAATATGCAAGCCAGAACCAATACCTTCTAAATGATATTTTAAAAGGAGAATGGAAATACAAAGGCGTTGTAGTTTCAGACTGGGGTGCTGTAAACAATACAGAACAGGCCATCCATAACGGATTGGATCTTGAATTCGGAAGCTGGACCAACGGACTTTCTGCAGGAACCAAAAATGCATACGATAATTATTATTTAGCTCAGCCTTATTTAGATTTAATTAAATCCGGAAAAGTAGGAACAAAAGAACTTGACGATAAAGTAACAAGAATTTTAAATCTTGCGTACAAAACGACAATGAACCGAAACAAACCTTTCGGAAATGTTGCTTCTGAAGAACATAAAGCGGTTGCTAAAGAAATCGGTGAAGAAGGAATTGTTTTGTTGAAAAACCAAGGAAACGTTCTTCCAATTGATATCAATAAAGCTAAAAGAATTGCTGTTATTGGTGAAAACGCCATTAAGATCATGACTGTTGGTGGAGGTTCATCTTCATTAAAAGTGAAATATGAAACACTTCCTTTAGACGGAATTAAAGCTAGATTCGGAAAACAATCTGACGTACAATATGCAAGAGGTTATGTAGGAGATATTGGTGGAGAATATAACGGCGTAAAATCCGGACAAGACTTAAAAGACACCCGTTCTGAAGCTGAATTATTAAACGAAGCCGTGGAATTAGCAAAAAAATCTGACTACGTAATCTTCGTTGGAGGATTAAATAAAGCAGATTTCCAAGACAGCGAAGGAAACGACAGAAAAAGCTACGGATTACCATACAATCAGGATAACGTGATCTCTGCTTTAGCAAAAGCGAATAAAAATCTTGCTGTAGTACTGGTTTCAGGAAATGCAGTGGCAATGCCATGGGTAAAAGAAGTTCCATCTATTGTTCAGTCTTGGTATTTAGGTTCTGAAGCTGGAAATTCTATCGCTTCTGTATTGGCAGGTGACGCCAATCCATCAGGGAAATTACCGTTTACTTTCCCTGTGAAATTAGAAGACAATTCTGCTCATGCACTAGGAGAATATCCTGGAAACAAAGAAGAATTAGCAGCCGGAAAAGGAAAAGATCAGAAAAACCCGATCAATATTACTTACAACGAAGGAATCTTTGTGGGGTACCGTTGGCACGATACAAAAAAGATCAAACCTTTATTCAGTTTCGGTCACGGTTTAAGCTATACTACTTTTGAATTCGGAAAAGCGAAAGCCGATAAAACAACGATGTCTCAAGAAGACAAAATCACGTTTACCGTTACGGTAAAAAATACAGGAAAAAAAGCAGGTGCTGAGGTTGCTCAATTATACATCAGCGACTTGAAATCATCTGTTCCACGTCCTGCAAAAGAATTGAAAGGTTTTGAAAAAGTATTTTTAAACCCTGGAGAAGAAAAAGAAGTGACTTTCACAATTGATAAAACAGCATTAAGTTTCTTCGATGCAGCAAAACACGACTGGGTTGCAGAACCTGGAGATTTTGAAGCATTAATTGGTAATTCTTCTGATGCCATTAAAACGAAAGTGAAGTTTACGTTGAAGTAATCTTACTTATATATTTCTAAAATGAAATGCCTGAATCTGATTCGGGCATTTTTTGTTAGGTTTGTTTAAATTAATGAAAATTTAACCGCAAAAGGGACAAAAGCTATCTGCATATCCAACCATTATTTAATTATTAGAAAACAAAAGCCACTCCAAAGAATAAAATCAAATATTTTTAAAAACTTATATGATTTTATTAGCAGTTTAATAATTAAGTTAAAATACTAATATATCTAATCTTTTGTCCCTTTGTGGTTGAAATAAAAGGCTAAACATTTAGTCTTTAAATTGATATTCCGTTAATCTTTGTTCTCCAAATTTCATTAAAATACTTTGTCCTACAGCCCATTTTAAATCTCGGCTCGCGGTTGGTGCAGAAATACTTTTAAAATTTTCTAAATAATCTTTTCTGCTAAATTTTTTACTACCAATTTTATCCTTAAATAAAAATAACCTATCCTTTATACTTAAATTGATATTTTGAGATTGTAAAAGTTGTTTCAAAGACTCCAATATGATGGCTAACATAAATTCAATAAAAGGAGTAGACTGTCCTATTTTATCAGATTCTGAAAGCTTATTATAATATTTTTTTTGATTTTCTTTAATGAGACTTTCAACAGGTAGAAATTCAAAAACAGGATATTGCTGCATTAAAATTAAGGTCTGCCACAACCTTCCCATTCTACCATTTCCGTCTACAAAAGGATGAATAAACTCAAATTCATAATGAAAAACACAACTTTTAATTAATATCAAATCTTTATCATTTTTCAAATAAGTAAAAAGATCATTCATTAAACCTTTTACCATAGTACCACCAGGTGCAAGATGTTCAACTTTTGAACCTTTAACAATTCCAACATTAGTTGTTCTGAATTTTCCTGCGTTCCTAATTAAGTCTTTCATTAAGATAGAATGTGCAAATTCTAAATCTTTAATTTTATTTACATTAAAACGTTTCAAGTCATCATACACTTCAATAGCGTTCTGAACTTCAAGAATATCCTTAGCCGGAGCAATAATTCTTTTATTCTCTAACAAAGCGGTTATTTGTTCTTCTGACAGAGTATTCCCTTCAATTTCCAATGAAGACTGAATCGTTTTGATACGATTTTTCTTCCGAAGTTCAGTGGTTGGTTTATAAAGATGATTAGCATTAATCTCTCCTATTTTCTCAGAAATAGCAACAACTAATTCTAATATTTTATCTGTAATAGTATAGGGTGGTTTCAAAATTTGATAGTATCATATGATACTATCAAAGATAGTATTTTTTAATTTAAACAAAAAAGATCAATAGAAGTAAAAAATCATCTTTGTCATTCTGAGAAGAATCTCAACAATCCAATTTAAAAGCTAAGTCTAAATTCCTACGGAATGACAAACTATATGAATAAATAAGATTAGACATTTTCAAAAACTTGGGGATTTCTTAAATTTCGGCTAAAGCCCAGGTTATGATGCAGAAGAAAAGCGGACTAAAGTCCACTCCTATTGATAGCATCAGGATAGCAATTTTGAATCTAAACAGAAAAAAACAATAGAAGTAAAACAACATATTTGTCATTCTGAAAGAATCTCAACAATCCTATTTAAAAGCTAATTCTAGATTCCTATGGAATGACAAACTATATGAATAAATAAGATTAGACATTTTCAAAAACTTGGGGATTTCTTAAATTTCGGCTAAAGCCAAGGTTATGATGCAAAAGAAATGCGGACTAAAGTCCGCTCCTATTGATGACATCAGGATAGCAATTTTCAATCTAAACAGAAAAGTTTCAGTAGAAGTAAAGCGACATCTTTGTCATTCTGAAAGAATCTCAACGATCCTATTTAAAAGCTAAGTCTAGATTCCGATGGAATGACAAACTATATGAATAAATAAAATTAGAGCTTTTCAAAAACTTGGGGATTTCTTAAATTTCGGCTAAAGCCCAGGTTATTATGCAAAAGAAAAGCGGACTAAGTCCACTCCTATTGATAGCATCAGGATAGCAATTTTGAATCTAAACAAAAAAGATCAATAGAAGTAAAGCGACATATTTGTCATTCTGAAAGAATCTCAACAATCCTATTTAAAAGCTAAGTCTAGATTCCGATGGAATGACAAACTATATGAATAAATAAAATTAGAGCTTTTCAAAAAACTTGGAAATCTCTTAAATTTTGGCTAAAGCCAAGGTTATGATGCAAAAGAAAAGCGGACTAAAGTCCGCTCCTATTGATACCTTGATCGTATCATATGATACGATCAAAACTATTAGTCAAAACAAAAAAAAGCGACCGAATTACTTCAGTCGCTTTCAAATTCGAACTATATTAAACTAAAAACAATTACTTTCCGCCACCGCCGTTTTTCTCAACATCGGTTTTGATATTGTCTTTTACTTTTTGATTTCCGAAACGTTTTACGAAAGACAATGAAACACCATACCAGTCCCATTTTGAATAATTTTGAGTGGTCCCCATGTTACTAAATGTTGTTCCGTCATATACTGGTCTTTTAAAGATATTCATCAACTGTACGCTGGTTTCAATCTGTGTTTTAGGAAATATTTTGGTCATAGAAATTGTATGGAAAACGTTGGCTTTATTCGCATAAGAATTTCCATTATTCTGGTTCGAAATTTCTACCCATGCACTTAGATTGATGTTCTTGTTAAAAAGATTCGTGTACGATATATTCGTAGAAGCACCAATATAACTTATATAATCCTTGGCACCCACTAAATCATTTTTAAGATTAAAATCACTGTTGTCATTATAATACCATCCAACTCCAAGATTTACACTCAATTTATTCTTCAGGAAGGTCTGATTGGTATTCGCATACAGGTAATATTTTTCAATTTTCCCTGTGAAATTCCCGGGATATGTCACCGTTTTTCCATTTTCAGTTGCAAAGGTTGTCCAATAATCCTGATTGGTAAACATATATCTTGCAGAAATAAAATACTTTTTGAAAAGCCCTAATTTCATTACAATCCTATCACTCGGATTAGGATTTAGATCCATATTTCCACGGGAATATATTCCTTCGTTATTAGGAATAAGGAAAGGATTAAACTCTGTATACCACGGACGCCAAACATTGCGGTTGTACGTCAGACTCAAATCATATTTATCCGAGAAAGAATATTTCACCAATATATTGGGAAGGAAATTTCCGTATGATTCTTTTCTTTTGGTTCCGGCAACGTCTTGTTGTATTTTGAAATCAATGTGCTCATATCGAAGTCCGACTCTTGTTTCCAGTTTTTTGAAGAACGTTTTGCTATAATTCAGATAAACAGAATTTACGTTATCCTTATACCTGAAATTGTCATTCCTTCTATCTGTATTATTTACATCAGGATTAAAACTGATAATATTTTCGTAAAGATCATAAGGAACTACGTTATTATTAAAATCCATTTTACCACCAAACTCCAACGTACCCCCAGATCCAGAGGTCCCAAGAGGCTGTGTATAATCTACTTTTAGGTAATAATTACGGGTTTGATTGTAGTAGGAAATTGAGGTTTCATTAAACGTTTTAGCAGCCTTGAAATCAATTCCATTTTTTATAAAAGTATTATCTCCTGACTGGGATTCATAATTAGAACCAATATTAATATCTAAAATTCTGTTTTTCTCTTTATCATAGTATTTATAGAAAAAATTGGTTCCCAACATCCGGTTAAGTCCCGATGAATTTTGATTCTGAATATAAGTTTGAAGATCATTATTAAGAGAGATACTTCCGTCTGCATCTGAAAAAGAGGAAACTTTACTTTGATAATATTCCAGAATAAGCCCGATGGTATTTTTATCGTTTAACGCATATTCTGAGGTAGAAGAAACAGAAGGGCTTTGGCGTTTATTGGTATCTACACTGTTAAAATTACTAATCTGCTTATCTGAATACCGAGTATAGAGATAGCTGTTTTTCTCAATGTGCGTATTGTCATTGTAACTTCCGATTAAGGTCTGCGTAAAGTTTTTCTTATGATAATTCAGATTGAGGTTGCTGTATTGTGAGTTTTTGGTATTTTGTTTGTTATTCAGCGTTACACTTCCTTTCATTCCTTCATCATCACGTTTTTTAAGGACGATATTGATGACAGATCCTGCACTTTCATACCTTGAAGACGGACTTGTAATGACCTCAATTTTCATCAGATTATCCGCCGGAATTGTTGCCAAATATTCCTTTAATTCTTTCCCTGTAAAAACAGATTTTCTATCATTAATATATACCGTTACAGATTCCCCTTCTGCTTTGATAGCATCATTATTATCAATACTTACCAAGGGCGTCATTCTCAAGACATCCCAAGTGGTATTTCCTGCTAAAATGGAGCTGTTGGCAACATTAAAAACAGTTCTGTCTGCCTTAGATTCTACAGTTGCCTTTCTCACTGTTACGGTAACAGCTTCTATATCTTTTCCTTTAATAGAATCGTTCTTTACCTGAGCAAAAGTTAAGGTTCCTATTAATAAAACAATTGTTGATATAATTCTTTTCACGAAATTTAGTTTTTCACCTATAAGACACTTATCATACAAGGTATGTTACATCTAATTTTGAAAAAAATTAAAATAATTTCTCTTTATTCTAATTAAGCATTATGTTATTATATCTCATTGATATATTATGATAAAACATTCATAAAAACAACCAAATTTCCCACCATAAAAAACAAAAAACGCCCGAATTTCTTCGGACGTCTGCAAAAAAGCAAATTACAAGGAAAATTTAAATATGCTGATTGAGTTTTTCAAAATACTGAACAACACCTACCTCCGGAACATATAACTGACCATTGGAACCATTCTCGAAATCATTCGTCTTATCCAAAAAAGAATTACTGAATAAAGCGTAAGAAGGCTGTTCTGCAAAGTCATTTTTAAGCAATTGATGTGCTTCTATTACCGTCGGACCATAGAGTTTCTTGAAGTTCCCGAGAGTATATTGTGAAAACTTACCATAATTAACAATGAATTTTAAAGACAGATCAATAGACGTATTCAGAACCTCACTTAATTCTTTCACCTTTCTGTTAAAAGCATTCCTCATTGTATTAAGCAGTCTTGAAACCGTTTGAAACGATGGTTTCGAATCATATTTATAAAACAAAATAGCATCCCCTTCGATTTCTGAAATATCAAAATGCTGATCATTCACCTGAAGCAATGTAGCAAGCAGTTCTCTTACAATATATTGCCCTGTATACAATTTTGTATTGAATACAAATTCTGTAAATCCATTGAAGTCCGGAATAAGTATGATCCCCTCGTGTATGTTTGTATTCTTCATGTCCTATTGGATTAAAAACCTGTTGTATCCTAGTAGACGCAACAGGTTTCATTTTACTTTATTGCCAACCTCCACCTACAGATCGGTAGAGCATCGTAATTGCATTTAATCTTTGTGCTTTCAGAGAAGCGAGATCTAATTCTGCCTGAAGTTTATTGCTTTGAGCCAAAATAACTTCAATATAAGTCGCTGAATTATATTTAAATAAAATATCTGCTTTCTTAACGGCTTCATTAGATTTCATCACCAACCCTTCTGCAATTTTTTGCTGTTCTTCCAGTTTTTGAATCTGAATTAATGCATCAGAAACCTCTCCCACTGCTTTTAAAACCGATTGTTTAAAAGTAATTTCAGCTTGCTGTGACAACACTTTTGATTGCTCGTATTGCGTTCTCAATTGTTTTCCGTTCAAAAGAGGTTGAGCGATTACCCCTGCTACCATTCCGAAAAGTGATCCCGGAACACTAAACCAGTGGCTCGCCTGAAAAGCATTTAGTCCACCCTGAGCGGTAATACTGAACGAAGGATACATACTCATCTTCGCCACATGAATTCCGGAAATACTTTTTCTCAGATCCAATTCAGCACTTTTTATATCGGGTCTGTAACTCAATAATTCTGCTGGAATTCCTGACGCAATGGCTTCAGGCGTCTGAACAGTATTCAAACTTGCGCTTCTTTCAATTTTATCAGGCATTGAACCTGTTAAAAGACTTAATGCATTTTCCTGAGTCGCAATAGAACTTTCAATGGCAGGAATTGTTTTTAAGATCTGATCTTTCACAATTTCCTGTTGCTGAACGGCCAAAGCTGTTGTTAATCCTACTTCCTGTTGCTTCGTCAAGAACTTCAATGTCGTATCTGAATAAGCTAAATTAGATTTTGTAATTTCCAACTGCATATCCAACATCAATACATTATAATACCCTTGAACCACGGAAGCCACCAACTGTGTTCTCACGGCTTTTGCAGCTTCCTGAGTTTTAAGATATTCGGTTAAAGCCTGTTCTTTTCGACCTCTGATCTTGCCCCAAATATCCGCTTCCCAAGAAATATTAACAGACGTTGTATAATCTTCGGTATACTTTCTTCCCATAAACTGGCCAGCCATCATTCCGTTCATACTGTTGTCTGAAGGCCGGCTGAGACTTGCATTAGCAACCGTTGCGCTTACCGTCGGCACATTGGCCCACTTGCTTTGATTGTAGGCCAAAGAAGCAAATTCTATCTGTTTTAAAGCCAGTTGAAGATCATTATTCTGAACAATCGCTTTATCGATCAATGCTACCAAAACAGGATCTTTAAAAAAGTCTTTGTAGCTGATCTTTGCAATATTTTCGTTGTTGTCTGTAACGATGGTATCACTTCTAAAAGCTTCGGGCATTTTTATTTCGGGACGTTCATATTTCTGAACTTTACATGAAACTGCAACCCCTGAAATTAATGCTAAATATGCTATGTTTTTAATTGAATTCATTTTTAAATATCATTAGAATTAATATTCCCAATCGGCTTCTGTCACCTCTTTACCATTGATTCTTTCATGCAAAGACTGGAATACCACAAACAGTACTGGAACCACAAAAATTCCTAAAACAGTTCCGAAAATCATCCCTGAAATCGCTGCATATCCGATGGAAAGATTCCCCATTGCAGAAGGACCAACCACAAAAATCAACGGAATTAACCCTGTGATAAAAGCCAACGAAGTCATTAAGATCGGACGAAGACGAGCCTTGGCTCCTTCCACCGCAGAAGCAATTAAACTCTTCCCTGCTCTACGTCTTTGGATGGCAAATTCTACAATCAGAATTCCGTTTTTCGCTAATAATCCAATCAACATCACCATCGCGATCTGAACATAAATATTATTTGAAAGATCGGCCAATGTAATGCCTACAAATACTCCCGATAAACCAACAGGAATCCCGATCAATACAGCAAACGGAAGAATATAACTTTCATACTGTGCCGATAACAGGAAGAATACAAATACGATACATAATCCGAAGATCATTACAGATTGCGAACTTGAAGTAGCTTCTTCACGGCTCATACCTTTATAATCATACGTAAATCCTGGAGGCAGCACTTTCTTGCTCACTTCTTCAACCGCTGCCATTGCCTGACCAGAACTGTATCCCGGAGCTGCCATGACCGTTAAATTAGAAGAATTAAACAAATTAAAACGATCTACCACTTCTGCTCCTGTTACTTGTTTTAAGGTGACCAACGTATTGACAGGAACCATTTGACCCGCATTATTTTTAACGAAAATACCATTCAATGATTCTTTATCCTGTCTCGTTTCCGGAGTAGCCTGCACCAATACTCTGTAATATTTCCCGAATCTGTTGAAATCCGAAGACTGAATACTTCCGTAATAGCCTTGCATCACGCCCAACACATCAGAAACACTCACTCCTAGCTGCGCTGCTTTTACCTCATCTACCAAAACTTCATATTGAGGATAAGAAACATCAAAAGTGGTAAATGCCACCGCAACTTCCGGTCTTTGCATCAAAGCACCCATCATTCCGTAAGAGATATTTCCTAAATTCTGAAGCTCTCCGTTTGTTCTGTCCTGAAGCACAAGCTCCATTCCACTCGTATTTCCGAAACCATCAACTGTTGGCGTATTAATTACCAAGAAATTAGCTCTCTTATCCTTAGAAAGCATTCCCTGAGTTTGCCCGATAATTTCATTGATATTATTAATCTTTCCACGTTCTCCGCCTTTCTTTAATTTAACGAAAATAGAAGCTGCTGAAGAAGACATTGAACCACTGAAAAGATTCAATCCATCCACAGAAATCACATTGTCAACCGCAGGATTTTTCATTAATAAATCTTCTGTATCAGCCACTACTTTTGACGTTCTGTCTTTTGATGCTCCAGGCGCCAAATTAGCCGTCACGATAATGAAACTCTGATCTTCATCAGGAATAAATCCTTTTGGTGTAGTCATAGACATCCAAGTAAATAATCCGCCAAACACAATGATAATAAGGAATGCGATCCATTTTCTTTTCAATAAGAACAACACTGCTTTTCCATAACGGAATGTCAGTTTATTAAAACTTGCATTAAAACCAGCGAAGAAACGGTCTTTGAAATTCATTTTTTCATGAGAACCTCCGTGATTTTGTTTTAAGAATAATGCACATAAAGCCGGACTTAATGTCAATGCATTGACCGCAGAAATTACAATCGCTATCGCCAATGTCAAGGCAAACTGCTGATAAAATAATCCTGTAGAACCACTCATAAATGCTACCGGAACGAATACCGCAGACATGATCAACGTAATCGAAATAATGGCTCCTGTGATCTCACTCATCGCCGACATGGTTGCTGCTCTCGCATTGAGTTTTTTATGTTCCATTTTAGCATGAACTGCTTCCACGACCACAATGGCATCATCCACCACAATTCCGATGGCGAGTACCAAAGCAAATAGCGTTAAAATATTAATTGAGAATCCGAATATATTCATGAAGAAGAACGTTCCCACAATAGAAACCGGCACCGCAATCGCCGGAATTAAAAATATAATCAATAAGCAATCGCCGGAATTAATGTTGAACGGAAATCCTGCAAGAAGATATAAACCACGATGAATACAAGAATAAATGCCTCTATCAAGGTATGAATTACCTGCTCGATGGATTGATCTAATGCATCTTTTGTTGCATACGGAATTTCATACGCCATTCCTTCCGGAAAGGATTTCTCTAGTTCTTTCATTCTTTCCTGAAGCGCAATCTGTACTTCGTTGGCATTCGATCCTGCCATTTGGAAAATCGCCATCGTTACGGATGGTTTTTTGTTGAAATTTGAAGAAACCGTATAGCTGTACGCTCCAAACTCAACTCTCGCAACGTCCTTTAATTTTAAAACAGAACCATCGCTTAACGCTTTGATCGTAATATTTTCATACTGCTCAGGCTCCGTGAATTTTCCTTTGTAACGAAGGACATATTCCATTGATTCTTTACTTCTTTCCCCGAATCTTCCAGGTGCCGCTTCCAAGTTTTGAGATTGAATTGCGCGAGAAACCTCCGCCGGAGTCAGGTTATATGAAGTCAGTTTATTCGGATCCAGCCAAACACGCATCGAATAATCTTTATTTCCATACACCATGGCATCCCCTACTCCTTTTACCCTTTTCAAATCCGGAACAATATTAATCTTTGCATAATTCTCCAGGAAAAGATCGTCCATTGTGCCGTCTTTACTCGTTAGAGAAACCATCGCAATCATACTGTTCTGTCTCTTCAACGTAGTAATTCCCGCCTGAACCACCTCCGCAGGAAGCTGATTGGTAACCTGAGCGACCCTATTCTGCACGTTGATGGCTGCCTGATCGGGATTAGTTCCTAATTTAAAGATCACCGTGATACTTAGCGTACCGTCATTACTCGCTGTAGACGTAATGTAATCCATATTTTCAACTCCATTGATGGCGTTTTCCAATGGTGGCGCTACCGATCTCGCAATTGTTTCAGCATTAGCTCCGGGATATGCTGCCGTTACCATGACGGTAGGCGGTGCGATATCCGGAAATTTCGTAATCGGCAGATTGAGCATACCGACAACCCCCAAAATAACAAGCAATACGGAGATAACCGTTGCCAGTACGGGTCTTTTTATAATTTTCTTTAACATGATCTTTTCTTACGATTTTTTCGGTTGAGCATTCTTTTGCTTTTGAGCAACAACAGGAGTTCCCGGCTGTAATCTGTCGAAACCGGTAACGATGTACTGATCTCCTGCTTTTAGCCCTTTAGAAATAATGAAATTGTCTCCTGCTTTTCCACTTACTTCAATCGGTAACTGAGCTGCTTTTCCGTCTTTTATAGTGAATACAAAAGTTTTATCCTGAATCGTTCTTGTAGAAGCAATCGGAAGCAAAATAACATTGCTGTAAAACTGTTCCATCACAATTTTTCCGGTGTTTCCACTTCTTAATAAGTTATTCGGATTGTTGAACTTTGCTCTTAAAGTAATAGAACCTGTTGTTTTATTAAACTGACCTTCCACAGCATCAATTCTCCCTGTTTCAGCATATTTCTCCCCACCCGAAAGCAATAGAGAAACTGCAGGCGTATTTTTAATGATCTCATTAATATTGCTTCCAACTGTCTGTTTCTGGAAGTTATTAAAATCATTTTCACTCATGCTAAAATAGGTATACACCTGATGAATGTCTGATAAAAGCGTGATCGGATCCTGATTGGTTGGCGTTAATAAACTTCCCAAACGATAATTGAATCTTCCAATATATCCACTTACCGGAGCTTTAATTGTAGAAAAATTAAGATTGATCTTTGCCGATTCAATAGAAGACATCGACTGGCTTACTGCTCCTCTTGCTGCATTATAATTAGCCTCCGCCTCTTTTACCTGAATATCAGAAACCATTTTATTTCTGAATAATTCTTTCTTACGGTCTACATCAATTTTCGAAGTTGAAAGATTCGCCTGTGCTGTAATCAACGCTGCCTGCGCACTTTTCAATTGTTCACGGAAAATCTGATCTTCAATTTTAAATAAAGACTGGCCCGCTCTCACATAATCTCCTTCATCTACAAAAATTTTGGTTAAATATCCCGTCACCTGAGGTCTGATCTCCACATTGGAAACTCCTTCCACAGAAGCCGCATATTCTCTGGAAACAGAAGCATCTCCCTGTTTTACTATATCCACAGGAAGTTCCGGTGCCTGTTGCTGATAAGATTGGTTTTGATTATTTTTCCTGCACCCCGCCAAAACGATCAGCGAGAGGAAAAGTATAGTCGATTTCTGAATAAAAAATCTCTGCATAACAATAATTCCTTTAAATTTTACGGGGCAAAATTCGTTCGAAAAAAGTTGTACAGAAATATTCAAAAAACCTCTTGATTTGTCAAAAAGACTCCTTATTTTGAGTAAGTATGAGAAATGTCAGGTTATTTTATTTTTTATACAGATTATTTTTTGTGAGTGTTTTTTATTTTTTTGAAAATTTAGTATTTAAGTTTTGGCTAAAGCCATTGATTTTGGTTTATTGATTAAACGGACTAAAGTCCGTTCCTGTTGATTTAGTTTTGTGCTGATTTTTCTTTTATCTTAACACAAAAAGTCAAGACTGGAAACTTTCGCTAAAAATGATTTTGATTCTCTATAAGATATCAAAGGGAGTTATCAAAAATATTTAATCTTTAATACAAATCATCTCTCTTATACTCCAAAGGAGATTTACCTACATGTTTTTTGAAAAATTTGCTAAAAGACGCCTGATCAGAAAACTTCAATTGGGTAGCTACTTCATTTACGTTGGCGGTCGAGTTTTTAAGCAACAATCTGGCTTCTACAGCCAACACTTGGTGGATAATATCTCTGGGAGATTTAAACATGGTTTTATTGATGACTTTCGTTAAATATTTTCGGCTGATGCAAAGTTCATCCGCATAAAACTGAACACTATGCTGATCTTTAAAATGTTCCCGAACTAAGGTAAAAAAGCTCGTGGTGATTTCATCTTCTCGAGAGGTAACCTGATGAGATTTTTCTGTTTTCTTGAAATAATTATCAACCTCATAAATAACCAGCGAAAAGTGATGCCATATCATTTCGTTGAAATAATAATTCTCTTTTTCTGTGTTATTCAATACCTTCAATTCATCCAGATGAAATTCCATCTTGCGAAAAAGATCAGGTTCATTTTTAATTACATTGGTGTCTATTGATAGGCTCCTCAATATATCGCTCGATCTATAATTAAAACCGGCATTCGAAATAAAGTCTACCGAAAAGAAAATGTACTTTCCTACGTAATCATCCGAAACTTCTTCTATCCAAAAGGTTTCAGACATCGGACAAAAGATAATATCTCCTGCCGAACTTGTATAGCGTCTATCATCAATTCTGAACTGCTCGTGTCCTCCTTTCACCAAAATCAAGCAAAAATATTCAGCACGGTTCGGAACATTCAGGTTCATCGCATAGTTCGCACTGTCAATCGTCATGACCACAAACTCTTTAATTCTGAGATCAAATTCTACTTCTTTAAGAAGTTCTTCAAAAGTGAAATTGGAGACAAAGTCAGAAGGCTCAACAGTGCTTTTCTTAGGCATTTCGATGAAAATTTTGCACGAAATTAGTGAATAAAATCTGTCAACTATTAAATACTCTATTGAAAAACTGAATCATCCTTTTTCAAATTGTTTAACAACAAGCCATTGCTTATTTTACAAACTTCGACGTAATTTTTATATTTCAATAATCAATTCCTTCTCGTATCCATTATACTTTTCATCGATGTAACCATGAGGATTACAAATAACTTCCGTTTCTCCAATTGTATACCTACAAGGCGTGTGAATATGCCCATGAATCCAATACAAAGGTTGATATGCAAGAATAAAATCTTCAAGGTTCGAGGCATATGCTGAAGTGAGTGGATCGTTTTTATATTTCTCCGGAACAGACTGAATACTTGGTGCATGATGTGTAACCACAATATTTTTCATGCCTTTTGAATTCTCAAGGCTTTCCTGCAGCCATAATTTGGAGAGCTGATGAATTTTAAAAGTATCAATCGTTCTCATTTTTGAATAAGAAGGATCTCGCGTTATCTTTTTATAATCATTCATTTTCGGCTGGCAAATCATTCCGTAATGCATTGGATTTCCAAATATTGAAAAATCTGTCCATAATGTTGCACCATGAAAACGAACTCCCTCAATATCTACAAAAGAATCTTCCAAAACAAAAACATTGGAACTCTGAGCAGCAGCCTTTATTTTATTCAATGTTTTCGGATATGAACCTTTATAATATTCATGATTGCCCAACACGTAAATCACCGGTTTATTCGGAATTTTAGATTTGATCCATTCAATTCCTTTGGTTCCTAGATTTACATCGCCAGCAAGCACAACCAAATCAGCATTATCAAAAGACAGATCGGTTAATCCAAATTCTTGATGAAGGTCGCTGATGATTTGTATTTTCATTTTGCTAAAATAAGAAAGAATCATAATTCTTACCCCATTTTCCGTGTACACGATTTTAAATTAAGGATTAATTTAAGTCTTTTTTAATATTTAAAATTATTAAATTCATAGCAAAATTATTAAATTTAATCCACCTAAAAATTACAAATTATGCCTTGGAATCCTGAGATTTATAATCAATTTAAAAATATTCGTTTCAAACCATTTTTTGATCTTGCCGAGCTGATTAAAGACGAAAAGCAGATGAAAGCGATTGATCTGGGTTGTGGAACAGGCGAACAAACCGCCATTCTTACGGAGAAATTTCCGGATGCTACATTCATTGGAATTGATTCATCAAGTGAAATGCTTGAAAAGTCTAAAACGTTGGAAAATGATCGAATGCATTTCCGACAAGCCACAACGGAAGAAATCCTGAATAGTGATGAAAGCTGGGATCTTATTTTCAGTAATGCGGCTTTACAATGGTCTGACGGTCATCAAAACCTGTTTCCGAAATTAATTTCTAAGCTAAAAACTGATGGCCAGTTAGCCATCCAAATGCCGTATCAGCCAGGTAATATTCTGAATCAAATTCTGTTTGAACTTGCCAATGAAGAACCTTTCAAATCACAACTCAACGGCTGGAACCGACCTTCTGCAGTTCTTACGATAGATGAATATGCTCAAATCTTATTCGATAACGGGATTGAAGAGTTGAATCTTTCTCAAAAAGTCTACCCTATTATTGCGGAAGACCATGAGACTTTATTTAATTTTATTTCAGGATCGGCTCTGATACCTTATTTGGAGAAATTGAATGAGGAACAGAAAATAACTTTTACAACAGAATTTAAGCACCAAATTGCAAAGAACTTTCCGAAGCTTCCGGCGATTTATTCTTTTAAGAGGATTTTGATGTATGGGAGAAAAAAATAATTATAAAATCGGCTTGAACTCAAACTTCAAGCCGATATCATTTATGTAAGACGCTACCAATTTGTAATTCCTCCAACTTGAATATCAAAGTCTTTCCCATTATAGAAAAATGCAAAGTAACAGGCATAAGATGCGATCAAAACTAACAACAATATAAATGTGGCTATTTTATAGCCTCCTGATTTCGCTTCTTTATCTCTACTATTTGGGTTATATCTGTTAAAATCTGAAAAATCATTTCCGTATTTTTGATTTGGTCTTGCTTTATCATTTACATTACCGCTGGATGTTGAAACGAAGCGTAAAGAATCTACATTTTTATTTTGATTAATTGTATTTGAAAATACTCTTTTATTTTCCTGATAAAGCTTTTTCGCCGACTCCACATTGCCTTCAGACTTTAATTTCTGAATAACATTCTCAATTTTTTTTGAATATTGATCATATTCTTCTTTGATCATTTTTATTCCGCCCTCAGAATCTTTGATCTTTTTATCATTTTCCTGATGTCGGATTTTGTTTTGCTCAATCTGTTGAGTAATATCATCAATTATTTTTTTCCGGTCTTCAGTTAATTTTTCTTTTTCCTTTTCAAATTCATGAATCAAGCTTTGAACGAGGCGTAATTTTTCTTCCTGAAGCTTCTCTATCTCTCTTGTAAATCCATTGGCATCTACAATTTTAAAAATACCTTTTTGCTTTACAAACTCGGCAATCTCATGACTTTCAGTAAAATAAATAGTATCATAAACATTAAGAAGATCGATCGCTTTATTAAAAAGTTTCTGTAATTGGTCAGGACTTGTTTCGTTGTAAACAACAAGATATTTATGGGTATTCTGAACAAAATTAAGATCATTAACATCCTTTAGATTAAACCCGATCTTATCAAAATCCTTAGGCTTATTAATCGAAAACTTATCCGAGTGATTTGTGGTAATAATGCTTTCTGAAACATTATTATTTTCCAAACTGTCCTGAAACTCATTTAATACATTTATAACCAGACTTTCAGAGCCTATTTTATCTATGAACAATAGACTTGAGCCAATAAAGGTTCCGCCTCTGTGAGAATTCTGTTCTTTTGCAAATGTATATACCGAATAAGAGATGAGGTTGCATCCCGCAGCAGAATCTTTACGTATTGAATAGATTTTACTTTTGGGAAAGAGCATAATAGCATCCGTTTTCAAATCAAATGTTCGGATATCTTTTACGATAGCAGCATTTCCACCCAGAAAAAAAGACTGTCTGAAGCCATTCGGATTTCCAAAAGTTCCGAATGCAGAGAAAAAATAAGTAGTGCTCATTAATTCGTAAAACTAAATTTTAAACGTTCCCAAAATGTTCCTTCATAATCTAAATCATAGCCTACAATACTTCTGTACAGCCATTTTGCCAACACCTCAGCGGTAGAAAGATTCAGTAAATTAATTCTCTCTTCTCCCGTTGCATTTTGCACACTTCCAACCGTATAATAGGTTTTGCTTAAACCATAAGTATTAATTCGCTGTGAAGTCATTGGTAAACGATCCAATATAAAATTATCAAGCTCCTCAGCACTTTCTACATCCATTCTTCCGGATTTGTCCCACTTAGAAATAACAAGAACCGCATTTACCGATTTTAGATTTTTACCTTTTCGTTCGAGTTCATCTAAAAATTCATTGATTAAACTGTCATCTTTATAAGCAGATTCATAGCTCGTTACAATGATAAAAGTAAGTGGTATATTGGCATTCAGAAAAGTTTCAATACTGCTGTGATAGCTTCCGCCACGCTTAATATCCTTATGATTTTCGCCAGAAGTTTCTAAAAAAGTAAGATCAATGGGAGTTACTTTCTTGGATTTATTATTAGGTTCAAAAACCAAATCCATCCGGGTCACCTGATCTTTTGTTGTTCTGTTAGGCAAAATACCCTGTCTTATATTTTCAAAAAAGTCAGATAAAAGAACATTTGCTTCCTTTGTATTAGGAGTTCCCAATTTAGGTCTCAAAACTCCTGCATACGATCTCAGATAATATAACATTGAAGAAAGTATAACCGATTTTCCGGATTCTGCCGTTCCAAAAAAGAATACAAAATTGCTTTCTTTATTTTTTATATCATTGGAAATTGTTTTCGCAATCGGAACATAATCATCATGAGTATCTTTATTAAATTCAAATGAAAGAGGCTTTAAAGTTTCTTCCATCTCATTATCGTTTTCAAACAACAATGGTTTTAATTTTTCATTACTGCTTTCCATAGCTTAGTTATTAGGAATTAAAGTGTTCCCCTTTCTTTTATTATTAAATACGCTGCCTCCATTATTTCTCCCGTTATTATTAGAATCTGTTACCAATAAAATGATAATTACAATCACAAAATCCAATAAAATACATCCTGCTAACACCACAAACTGGTACATCCCAAAATTTTTAATGGCATGTTCAAAAGCAAAACCTATTTTTCCGACTTGCTGAGTTTGTGATACAACCGGTTCAAAATGAATTTTTTCATTTCCTAAAACAGTCTGCGCACGGCTTCCTAATTTATTGTATTCAGAAAGAGATTCATCAATTAGACCTTGTGACATATCATCTTTTTCCTTCTTAGATAAAAGCAGTAAATCCTGAATATTTTTATTCCATTTTAAAGTCGCATTATTGATATCTGTTTTCAATGCTCTTTCTTCAGGAGATAAATCCGAGATCATATTATCAATCTGTCTTGCCATTCTTTCTGAAAGATCTTCATAATCGGTCCCAACCGGAGTTAATAGATCAACTTTCTGTCCTGTCAGTTTCTCAATATCTCGGATCAATGACTGAGCGCGGGTTCCGATTCCTTTATTTCCTGGATCTTTAATCTGCTCCATCAACTGCTTTTTCTTGATTTCGATATTCTGAGTGGTTACTTTATTGTATTTGTAACTCAGTTTTGATTCTACATCGTTTTCAAGATTTGTGAAATTTTTATTGATTTCACGAAGTTCATCTGTATAAATATCAGTTCTCATAAATCTTGTATACAGCGCATTAAAGTTGGCGATAAAACAAAAAGAGGCAATAAAAATATAGATTCCTACGAGACTTCCTGTAGGCTTCCCATCTAATTTTGCGTTTCGAAGCATCCAACACAAAAACAAAAGTAAGAGCGATAAAACCAATGCGATGACAAACGATGCAGGTCCGAAGATTTGCTGTAGTCCAAGCCAGGTCTGGTAAAAACTTACGCTAATAAGTAATACTGCAAGAACACCCAAAAACAGGTCTGCAGGAGTAATTTTTTTATTCATAATGATTGAGTTATTGTTTTAGTTTTTATAATGTTCAAAACTATAAACAACCTCAAAAAAAAAATTACGGCTTCCCGTAATTCCTGTTTTTATCTTTACTTCTAAAAAAAACACATTATATTTCACTAAAATTTGATTTAAAATAATAAATAAAAGCTTTTTTTGTAAATTTATACATCATAAGACCTTACCATTCACAAATACCTAATGCCATGTTAACTCATACAATCTACAGAGCCCTAAAAACTTGGGAAATATCAAGCAATATTTATAAAAAGAGATTCTATCTGAATTTATATTAGAATTATTTGATCTTGTATCCTGGCTTATGAAAATATATATACCCAACACTTATCATTATTCAATGAGCCACTATTTTTGTTTTGCAGTAATTACAAAAAATTATGCTACTTTTTTAAAGGCCCTTACCCTATTAAAGTTTACCATTTATTATATCACATTTTCATATTTCATCCTAGAATATCTATACCAATACAACCTTGAATCCGATATTTTTTACTTGAATCATATCTGTATTTTTTCAGACATTTATTTTCTTATTCCTCATGCATTGGAGGAAAGAAGATTGTTTATTTCAGTTGTCTTCATCTTATTATTGTTTTTAATCCCAACCTTGATTCTTATAAGATCCAATTCATTCATTAGTAAAATTCGTATTTATCTTTTTAGAGGTCTTTCATTATTATCTTTCTATATTTCTTTTATTAATTCGGGATGCGGCATTGATAAAATAAAAATCAACTAGCGATATGATACGGATAGGTATTGGGATGCTGTTCTTAATTACGCTATTTATATCATTATTAATTATCATTTATTTAAAAAACAGCAAAAATAATAAGCAAAAAATAATGCAGCTCATTCGGAATACTCAAACAGAATGTTGGGAAAATACATTGTATTTACAAGAAAAAGACCGGGAACGCTTGGCAGAAGAGCTCCATGATAATATTATATCACGTCTTAATCTTATCCGATTGAATACTGATTATAAAAATATGAATGAATTAAGTGTAGACTTAAAAAATTCAATGCAAATCATACGCGAACTATCACATAATCTTACACCTCCAGATCTGGAGGAAATAGAATTAATTGATCTGATTGCAGATTATCTAGAACAAATTAATAAAAATATTGAAGTTAAATATTACCATCATATTTCTAGAAATACCCCAATAAATACACAAACGAAATTAAATATTTTTAGAATATTACAGGAATTGATTAATAATATTTTAAAACATGCCCATGCTACTCAAATTGATATTTCTCTAAGAATATCATCAAATCACCTCATCTTAACAGCAAGAGATAATGGCTGTGGTTTCTCTATGGAAAGTAGCTGTAGAGGAATTGGCTTAAGGAGTATTCATTCAAGGGCAAAGCTAATTAAAGCCGTTTATAAATTCAAAACTACATCCGAGAAAGGAACAAATTTTATTATCTGTGTATCAATCAAAAGTAACAAAAATGAAAAATATAAAAATTAAAATTGGAATTGTAGACGACGATTCACTTTTTGTGCAACTCTTAAAAAACTATATGGAAAGAGATGAACGCTATGAAACTGTTCTCACCTCAAAAAGCGGGAATCTCTTTCTTAATAAAAATACAATAGATTCTGTTGACGTTCTAATCTTAGATCTGAGAATGGCAGATGGCGACGGCCTAGAAGTAATGTCTGCCTTATCCTCAAAAAACAGCCATATCAAAATCATTGTTCTCTCTAGTTTTTACCGACGGTCTTTTATGGGACAAATGCTAAAATTGGGTGCCCATGCTTTTCTCCCAAAAGAAATTGAAATGGATGAACTTTTAACCGTTATCAATGCAGTATATTCTAATGGTCATTATTTTTCCGATGAGCAACTAGCGGTCATGCGTACACAATTATCCAACAAGCTCCCTCACTTTCACGCTTATTCTAAAGACGATCTTACGGACCGTGAAACAGAAGTTTTACAATTGATTTGTCAGCAATTTAACACCAAAGAAATAGCAGATCATCTTTTCATTTCTCCTAAAACGGTGGAAACCCATAAAACGAATCTTATGATCAAAGCTGGAGTGAAAAATATGGCAGGACTTGTGATTTATGCTGTACAGAATAATATTGTAGATGCAAATGAAATTGTTTTATTTGACAAGTAAAAAACTCTTAATTCAAAAATATTAAATATTTTATTTTCAATCAGTTAGAAATAAAGTCTAGAATTCAATTCATGAATTTTGAGAATGCTCTCTCGCTATTATCTAGCCTCTTGTTTTGATATAGTTTTTTTTATTGATCTCCATCAATTTATAAAATAGAAGATAACCATATTTTTCGTTAAAATAGGCAAAGTTTCCGGTTCCCGTTCCTACAAGGTGGAGATAAAGTACCCCATTTTCTTCTTCCAACGTTATGGTCACCTTACCATCATCCAGCAGGTGCCTTTTTTTAGTTTGATTAATCATTTTGTAGCCTTGGTTAAAATTTGATGTGATAACATCACCCACTATAGCAGCGGTTGCTGTTGCCCCATGTACTCTTTTTCCACCAAATTTTCCGTCTCCTCCCATCAATGCAAATGGTACAGTACGATAAATATGTTCATTTAAATAGCTCGAGAATGTATCTGCATTAATATCATCGGTAATTTTACCTATCTCTATTCTGAACTTATATTCATGCTTTCTTTTATCCAATGCCATTCCGTATTCAAGAACCATAGACCGAAGACCACGGGCGGGCAACCAACCTCCGTCTCCATTATAAAAATGTTGATTTAAGAAATCCTGTTTACCCTCAGAAAGAAACCAAGACGTCAATATAGCTCCGGAAAGGAACAAATAGAAAGGTTTATTTGAGGGTTGTCGACTGTTCTCTGAATCAGGCTTCTTGGAATAAGATATTTTGGAAATAATAGAAGTTGTCTTGGAAGAATTTAGCACTAATCCCGTGCTTTTTCCTCCTAACTGTGTTGTTAAACGTCTAAACATTGTCTTCACTTTTAAATTAACATTATTTTTTTATTTAAAAATCAGGGAGAACATAAGATATGTTCTCCCGATTTATTAAAACTCTAAAACACACCATGAATTAAGAAGCGCTTAGCATTTTCGAAATAGCAATGGCATCTGATACCGTATCTATACTGTAGATCTGCATCACTCCCTGTGTAGTGGCTGCCTGACCTAAAATATTCTGTTGGTTTTGTGTATTCACTGCATTTTCAAACATAAGCCCTGTAGAATGTGCTGCTGCCTGATACACATTTCCTAAAGCCATTGCCGGAGCTTCTGCTACCACTTTTACATTAGATTGCGTTACCGCATCTGTAATTTGTTGATTAACTGTTTGTGCCATGATTTTAATTTTTATGAGATCAATCTCTGTTAATAATTACTTTACAATAAAGCATCATTCCTGATAGTATGGGTTTGATGCAAAAAATTCTTTAGGAAGCTCCTAACATTTTAGCAATAGAAATAGCATCTGCAATAGTATCTATGCTGTAAATCTGCATCACTCCCTGCGTTGTGGCTGCCTGCCCTAAAATGTTTTGTTGATTTTGTGCATTCACTGCATTTTCAAACATAATTCCTGTAGAATGTGCTGCCGATTGATACACATTTCCTAATGCCATTGCTGGAGCCTCTCCTACAACTTTTACATTGGATTGGGTAACAGCATCTGTAATTTGTTCGTTGACTGTTTGTGCCATGATTTTAATTTTTTATTAAAGTTTAATTTGAGTGAGTGAAAAAAACAATCGGGATTTCCCCGATTGCGAATGTTGCTGTTGGGTACCCTTTTACGAAGCACTTAGCATTTTAGCTATAGAAATGGCATCCGCCACTGTATCTATGCTGTAAATCTGCATCACTCCCTGCGTTGTGGCAGCCTGCCCTAAAATGTTTTGTTGATTTTGTGCATTCACTGCATTTTCAAACATAATTCCTGTAGAATGTGCTGCCGATTGATACACGTTCCCTAATGCAATAGCCGGAGCTTCTGCTACTACCTTCACATTAGATTGTGTAACAGCGTCTGTAATTTGTTCGTTGACTGTTTGTGCCATGATTTTAATTTTTATGAATTGGTAAAAAAGCAATCAGACTTTCCGATTGCGGTTAATCTTTTTTATTGATGATGAATCAAAAAGGTTTTCTATTAAGAAGCACTCAGCATTTTAGCTATAGAAATAGCATCAGCCACTGTATCCATGCTGTAAATCTGCATGATGCCTTGTGTTGTTGCAGCCTGTCCCAAAATATTCTGTTGGTTTTGTGCATTTACTGCATTCTCAAACATAATTCCTGTAGAATGTGCTGCTGCCTGATAAACGTTACCTAATGCCATTGCCGGAGCTTCTGCTACCACTTTTACGTTGGATTGCGTAACGGCGTCTGTGATTTGTTGATTGACTGTTTGTGACATAATTTTAGTTTTTGTGAGATCAGATCTCGGTGAATAAATTAATATATTGTTGTTGGTTATAAGTGATATGGTGTTTCGGAAAAAGGATGCGGTTAGGATATAAGATATCGTGCTACTATACTTTCGTAATGAGCATATTAACCAAAGGAACTTTTATTTTGCTTTTACAGCAAAGAACCAGGGCGAAGTAAGATTGTTGACTCAATAAATGATGATGAGGATATCACCCAGCCTTTGTATAGTAACAAAAACCGCATCCGAATATTTTCGCGATTTATTCCAGAGTATCAAATCGGCTTTTTTTCAATGCCTTCGCTACTTTGAATTTTAATTTCTTTTCTGCCAACTTTTTTACACCTATTACAGAATTACTTATTGTCAGCTGAAAATCTCTTTGTTGATGCAATACCGATTGTTCGTACATTAAACCTGTAGAATGCGCGTTCACTTGCATAGAAATAGCACCCGGCACAGAGGTAGCATCCGCTACAACTCCTACATTTATGATTTCATTTTGGTCTTGTTCCATAAAATATCAGTTTTTTGTTAGACTTATTATTTACGCATGTTCCCCATTCTGATTTGTAGCTTATTAAATCTTTCCGCTACTTTTAATTCTTTAGCTTTTATTTTTTCTTTAGAAATTTCCTGTAAACTTTTCAGTTGTTCCTCATAATTTACCATAGTAGGATTTACAATAGAACTTTGGGGAGGACTGATTTGTTGCTGTTGCTTAACCGCTTCTTCCAGTTTTTCTAATAAAGGGGCTAATGATTTCATCGTTTCCTTAGTCGCTTTATCTTTGATATACTGAATGATTTCATCTTCATTTGTGAAAATAATGGATGACATTATTTCATCTTCAGAAGGATCTGTATTGGGCGCCGAACTTTCGGGCTCTGATGGAGGAATATTATTTTGTTCTTCTGTATTCATCGTCTTATTTTTTGTATTCATTATAAAATCTACCTTTCGTAAACAATTAAATTCAAAGAATATACTCTATAAAAGCACTTGCAGATGTCCAGTCTCTATTCAGATCTTTAATCACATTACTTCCAACAATTTCTAATGAAATATTTCCTGAAATTACGTTCGCAGCAAGCAGTTTCTTGAGCGCATTGCCAGGCAACTGCAGAACATAATCTTCTGAAAGCAATGGAAGTAAATTACCAGTGGTTACAGAGTTTTCATTCATGATAATGTCAAGAATTTCCTGAGTATAATGCGCTATCAATTTTGCTCCCTGAAATTCTAATTCTCTTTTTAATTCCGTTATTTCAGCATTTGTGATGAGGTCTGAAACCGCGTTTACATCAACATCGTGCGTAGAATACATCGCTTCTCCCGTATTGGATGGAGTGATTGTAATATCCGTTTTTAAAATATAATTAGCTTTTTCAAGATTTACCGTAAGAATGGGTGAATCGGCTTCTTTGTCTGCGATATCATTTAATGTGTTGAGAGGAAGTATCCTTACATTACAATAAAATGTTTTCTTATCATCCAGCTTCATCATTATGATGGCTATTCCCGTTGATTTATCTTTAGGTTCTACAACAAAAGATTGATAAGCAGCATATTTTTTATTTTTGTTGATACAGTTCACAATCCGTATTGTTGGACCAACATTAATATCAGAAGTTTGCAGACTGAAAACAACACGGTTAACATTATTTTCAGGCTTTTTTATACTGAAATATGCCGTATCATTATCTCTCTGAAGAAAAAAACTTTCATTCAGTTCTTCTAAAGATCTTACATTTAATATTTGAGCAGGTTTAATTTCGTTTGAATAATTCATCTCTTATCTATTTTAAATTTATCGAATAGTTTTGTTATTAGATTTTTCTTAGCTTCTATGGTTTTTTCCACTTCTGCAGAAAGTTCAGAACCCTCATCTGATATTGTCAAAAGTTTTTTTTTTCAGGATCTTCTTCTGGAAGATCAGCCGGTGTAGGAACCGGACTTGGACTGGGTTTTTCATTGGTATTAAAACTCACAGCCGGAGCAGCGAAAGAAGATATTTTTGTTTTAACTTCAGCATAATCACTGATTATTTTAAATAAATCTCTTATAGCATCATTTCCTTTTCCAATATCTTCGAATCCAGCTTCACTGGCTTTAGGTTTATCATGAGTAGATGGATCGTGATGATAGCTTCCATAGGTTAAAATATTATTCGCTAATCTACTTACTGCTATTAAGCCCAACTGCTCAAAACCTTTTAAAAAGGACTGTAAATCCTGTACCATCATTCCTGTCGCCTGGTCAATCATAATCTTTGAAGCGCCAGTCATCGGAGTGGTAGTGGGCACTGCCAACACTTCATTGTTTACAAAGATTACGGCCTCCTCACTGGGCGTTGCAGATGGATTTGTAGTCTGAATTTCTGTACTCGTATTAGTATCCATTTTGGCGAAGTTTTAGATTATCCTTTTAAAATTTTAATGGCGTCTGCCACAATTACAGGGTTTAGCTGATTCAGATTTTGCTGATTGGTCACCGAATTCTGAATTGAAATTCCACTCGCATGAGTTGCCATTTGATACAGCATACTCATTGCCTGCGCCGGAGATTCACCAAGCACCGTTACATTAGTTTGAGTAACTGCATCTGTGATCTGACTGTTTACTTTATCTGACATATACTTTGTTTAAATGGTTATTAAAAATTGAGTTTTCGAGGCATTCTACATTCAACTATTTTTCACTCACCCTATCATCTATCCATCACAATTGAAATCCCTTATCATTCTTTACCTTTATGATTTCTTATACAAATTTCATCTTTACAAATATATCAATCATAAGGGAATTACCTGAATTTTAGAAACTAAGCCCAATTTCTATAGAATAGAGAATTTGGAAATTACATACTTAAAGAAGGGTTATCCGCAATGGAATTTACCAGAATCAGTAACTGACAAAAACACATGTCATCTTAGCATGAACTTCTCCCCTTATTCCGTATTTTTGTACAGCATTTAACAACGAGGTACTTTATTAAAAATATGAGCAATATATTTTCTGACAATAGCCAAATTGGAGTTGTTTCTACTTTTTCTGAACTTGTAAATACCCATTTTCACGGAGCGATGAATGCCATGTGTTGGCACAGAGATTTAGTGGGCAATTTTAAAGAAATTGTATCTCAACTTCAATTAAAAGAAAATATTACAGAAGTTTCCATTGAAGATCTTTTAGCACTTCAACTCTCGGAAAAAGGGAATCTAGCAAGAGAAATTATCTTACATGATATACAGTTATTAACAGATTTCGGAGCATCGCCTTCTCTTAATTTACTTAAAAGTTACGAACGAGATGAGGAATTCAACTTCATTTCAACCGATGTATATTCCTTTCATGTAGATCGCTCCCCCATTGGAACAGATACTTTTTTATGTACCTACCATGGTGCTGCAAGTGATATCATCCCCAATGATCAGGTTGAACAAAAAATATTAATTCCTGAAATTCGTGAAAAGCTTAAAAAATTACATGACGGTCCGGAAGCAGAATTTGAAACTTTCTTACAAGACTATTTCTTCGATCTGCATTATCAACCTAAGCCCAATGCCCAACCCGTTAACTTAGGATTGGGGCATCTTTGGCGCCTTGCGGTAGATCATCCTGAACAAGAGGTTTTGCCTTGTGTGCATAGGGCTCCTGTTGAGGAGGATGGGGAGTTTAGGTTGTTGGTGATTTGTTAGGTGATTGCTTAACGAGTTACTAAATAAACGGTAAAGTCACTCCCATTTTATAGACCTTATGATATGCTTTTATTTCATTGTCTTCACATAGTTGACGTTGAATTTCTTCTAAAGAAAAATTCTTTTCTACTTCTTCGAAAATTGGATAAATAATCAAACATTTAATATGACTATCATCTGTAATACCACATTCGCTACGAACTTTCTTTAGTCTGGCGTAACCTGAAACTTGTCTGATATCTTCGTGGATTTGACTGTAATTATACTTAAGTTTATATTTAGTATCAATTATTATTTTAATACTATCTGTATTAATTAAAAAATCCAAAGAGTTTCCGTGTGTTGAAAATTGATAATTGAGATGATCAATATTAAGTTGAGGATTATCCCTTAGTAACTTTGAGAACACAAACAATTCAAACATTTTAGGCATATCAATCCAGAAAGGAGGCGTTGAAATACTTTCTTCCGCTGTTTTAGTAATATTATAGGAAAACCTTTTTAAAATAAGATTACCCGTTTTAATTGCATTTTTATATTCCTTAAAAAATGGATTATGCTTATAATGTTTAAGCTCCTCTATATTAAGCTCCGAACTAATATGCTCAAATACAGGTCGGATATAATTAATCATCCAAGAAATATCATTTTTGTTTGTAAAGAAATGCTGGTGATTCTCTACATATCGAGTACAAAATTGAAATACTTTCTTCAGAAAACTGTTTTCAACAGAATCTTCTCCAAAAACCTGATATTCACAAACGGTATTGGTGAAACGATTCTTCAATATATTTTGTTTGATCTGCTGACCAACCAAAATTTTACCCTTTACTCTATTGGTTAAATTCTTCTGAACCTTATAATACGATTTCTTTAAACCTTTCTTGACAATATCTTTTAACAGATTAAGAAACTTTACAACTAAAAAAGGAGTCAGTAAATCTTGCTTTTGATGAATTGGAATTTCTTCCATGTTCCAATCAATCAAAATTAAATTATCTGAATGATAAGATAAATCTGTATTAGACATTATCTCTATAAGTATTCCAATAACATCTACTTCTTTTTCATTTGTAACGTCCTTTGCTTCTCTTTCTGCTTTTTCATTAAAGTTGATTATTTCTTCTTCCGAAATATTCTCATCATCAACATCTCCGGCTTTTTCAAAGATTTCAGTAACGGATGAATTCAATTTCGGTTCCACATGAATATATCTATCATTGATCAACCAGTCGACACCTACAAAATAATCCGATTTAAGTTCAACTTCCGTATTTGAAGCTGTAAAATAAAAACAAGAATAATTCTTACCTCTTTCAAATTTAAAGTTCCGAGGTTGTATTTTTATATTCTCAACATCAACATTCAAAAGATACTCTTCTTTTCTTTCAATATAAAGAAGAGTATCTGACGTTATTAATAGTTTAGTTGAGTGATGTTCTTTTAAAAGAATTCCCATTTAAAGAGTTTTTATGTAATCCTCAATAGCTTTTCCATCAACTTTTCCAATCAGTATTCCATCTTTCACATATTCTAATAAAATTGGCTTGATTTCATAATCAATACGAATTCTAAAATCTTGTGGCTCTAAACTATCATCTTCTAACTTCTTCTGAATAAAATAAGAATGACCAATCCACACATCTTCCGGTCTAAATTCTCCAGAAAGTGTTTTAGCCCGTTTTAATATTGTGTCCTCATTAATAACATATTCATCATAGTTTTCAATAAATAACTCACTTATTTTCCTGAACCAATCTTTATGGAACACAATTTTATCATCATTTAACTCTTTAGGCAAAACGTCTACAAAAGCAAACCTTCTTCTAATAGCATAATCTATATGTCCCACCGATCGATCAGCTGTGTTCATTGTACCAATGATGTAGAGATTTGGAGGAAGTATAATTTTATTCCCTTCACCCTCTATTTCATACAGACTTTCTACTTCCTTTCCTCTATATTCCAATGCATAGATTAACTCTCCTAAAACTGAAGAAAGATTGGTACGGTTAATTTCATCGATAATGAGAACGTAGTTATTATTAGAATCATCATCTCTAGCATCATTTGCTAACTTTACAAGCAACCTATCTTCTGCTTTGTAAATTATCCCTTCTCCTTTCTCATTGGGTGTTGCAACAATTCCCCTTATAAAGTCTTCATAAGTGTAGCTTGGATGGAACTGAATTAAACTAGGTTTTCTAGAAATATCTATTTCATTTGGATCCTCATACAAATTTCCATCTTTCTTCAAATCAAATTTGGAATATAAAAAATGCATAAAATCTAAAGTTGATATATCTGATGGATATTTATCTTTATATTCATTGAAAATATTTTGAATAGCTCCATTTAAATCAATTGTAGCAATCTTTTCAAAAGGCATGTCAAAGATCTTCATTAAATTGACTAATGATGTTCTTCCATTAATTGGAAAGTACTTGTCAGGATAATACGAATTAAGAATTTTTATAATAAAGCTATCGCCAAATAATTTTGATGCCTCTACTATATTTTCTTTCTCAGCCAAATCACTTAAAGCATTTTGTATATTAATTAAAATATCAAAAATATTTTCATTAGGAAATTTAGTTAATCGGTAATCCTCATCACCTTTACTGTAATATATTAGATAATTACCAGAGTTACCCGGTGTAAATTTCCCATATTTATCTAAACCTTTTTCAATCCACCAACAAAAGTTTGTATTATTGCTTTTTCCTATACAATAATCATCTAATTCCATTTTAGAAAACTGATTCTTAGAAAAGTATTCATAAAACTCTTCTAATCTGCTTTTAAAATTCTCATTATATTTTTTATCGGATTTACCTAACTTAAAAAAATTCTCAATCAGTTCCTTTGGTGATAAATTTTGAGGATTATTATTCATAAGGTCATTAGCAATTATTTTTGCTAACCTTGTTTTTCCAGTACCTGGAGGACCTTGAAGAATAATTTGCTTTTTGTACTCCAAAATTTTTTTTAAATTTTCCATCTTTCCTATTGTAGTTTCAGAGTATAATAAATTATAAAGACTATTTGTTTGTGAAATTTCAGTGATTTTTTTAAATCCAAATTCAGGTGTTATTCCTTTTACAGTTCCCATTTGTCCAGATCCCGGTATCGTTTCCCACTGAACACCATAAGAAGGAACTCCTTTTTTTTGGTTACTTTCATCAAAATAATACCATTTTTTAACAGGAGTAGTTAATGACCATCCATCATCACTTTCAATAATTTTGTTACCTAGGGACTCCCCGTAAGCTATATAATTTGAGTTGTATTTAAGAATTAATACATCATTTGCTCTTATTTCATTGTACAGACCTTTTTGGGTTGTTCCATCATGCATGAAGAAAGCTAATTTCGAAGATATTCTATTAAAATTATCTTCTACATAATCTTCACCTGGTTGTCCCACGCTACATACAAAATATTTTCTCATTAATTTATTTTTAATATTCCAATAACATTCTTTTCAAGCAAATGGATTGCGTATTTTATGATTTTATTTATTATTATTCTATTATTTATAGATATTAAATCAGTTTTAGCTCCTTCCCAATATCTTGATACAATTTTGACAATGGTCTTTTATGTTGTTCACTATCTAAAGTATAATTTCCCAAAATCATTCTATCAATTTCTGATTTACTGAACTTAAGTCCTTTGTAAGAACGCAGGTAAGCTTTATATTTTTTTGAATATTTAATTTTATTCTTAATTATTAATTCTAAAGCATGATCATGATGCAACTCATATAAATCATTTAAATTAAATACATCTAAATGTCCTTGGTGAAATTTTTTGAAATGAATTTGTACATCAGATTTATTTGATAAGGGGTTTATTACTGAAATATTTTTTATTATATGAGTAAATATAAAATCATCATTTTTCAGAAGATATGGATTTATTAATCCATCCTCCAAAGGGTCTTTTTCTTCTTTTGCTCCAAAACCATTACAAGGTTTACAAGAAGGAATTAGATTGTAATAACTTAAAGCTAACAAAGGATATTTTGCTTTTGGATAAAAATGATCAATTTCGGGCTTTATTTTTTTTGTTTTTGTTGTTGTATAGATATAATTCCTATTACAATAAGTACAAGTATCAATTTTAATTCTATTTATAAATTCCCATTTATCTAATTCTTTCTCATAACCATGACTTACAAATATGTTATATATTATTTTATAATCATTAGTACTACTATCTATGAGTGGGCTATTAGTATTAACTAAATTAGTTGCTTTATTTAAAAGATCTGAACATTCTTGTTTAATTAAAGGTTTTAAATATAAATCTGGTTCATTTACAAAATCATTAAGCTGAGTTTCAAGATTATTAGAATAATTTAACAATATTCTTGGTTGTCCTTTTGGGTTTTTAAAAATACCACCATCCTTTAAAACTCTATTTATTTGATTTAAAATAAAATCTCTAATAGCTAAATAATGCGCTTCAACAAATGAGTTATTTTTAATAATTGGAATCATTTTTAAGCTGATTTAGTTTTTCTTCCAGTCTTTTTATTTCGTCATCTTTATATTCGGGAAAGGCTTCCATAAACATATCATTCAATTTATCATTTAAATAAGGTTCACCTATTTGGTTAATAACTTTAAGTGCAATATTTGGCGAGCTAATCCATTCTATTTCACTTCTTTTTTCTTTGATATTTATATAATCGATTATATTTTGAATTTTATTCATTGCAAAATCACCGATTAAACCGTTATTAACAAAGAAAGAACTTGCCAATAAATCATTAATATTAGCACCAAATGATTCAATTGGTCTAGATTCATCGTTTAAAACAATTTGATTATTCGATTTATCTAAATACACTACATTATAATTTAGAATATCAGATAATGTTAATGGGTCATGAGTAGTAAATATAATTTGAACATTACTATTGAAATCATTAAAATACATACTAAAAAACTCTAGTATTGTACTTACATACTTTTTTTTCCATTGTGGGTGAAATCCTAAATCAGCTTCATCTAGCAATACAAAGTTTACAGTATCGATAGTTTTTTTCGTAAAGTCTTTGAATACCTCGTGAAATCTAGAAAACAAATTAAGCATTGCATTTTCACCAGAACTCAAATTTCTTTCTGAAGGCTGAAAATTTATAAAATCTTTAATTTTAGAAAATCTTACATTTATAAGTTCATCGATTTTTTCAGTTTTATTACTGTAATATTCTTCCACTACATTTAAAAACCTATTTTGAAGTTCTAATAACTCAATTGCTTTATTGTGTTCCAAATAGATTGCTTTATAATTCCATTCAAAATTTTTATTATCTCGGTCATCTACAGCTTCCGCAGCATCAATAAAACTATATACCTTTTCAATCAAATCCTTTGTTTCCTGTATTGGAAGTAATGTAAACTCATCAGAACTCATTTTATAACAATGATCGTCTAAAAAATCATAAAAAGCCTCAAATGCTGAAGAATTGTAGTTTTCCTTAATAAAATCTCTTTTTTCTCTTTTTAGAAATCCTTCTCCCAAATAATCATTACTTCTCTCCATTTGTATAATAAAAAGGCAAATAAAGTCCATTAAAAAGTAATTTTTCAACAAATCCTTTTGGAGTTTCACTAAACTATATCCCTTTGGCCTATTATTATTAATTTCATTTGCTTCTTTCTTTATTTTTTCATATATAAATTGAAGCTCATCACGAAAGCCATATGGAGTATTGTGAAATTGAATTTTATCGGTTTCTCGATCCACATCAATCATATAACGTGTGAAGGTAATTTTATTTAAGTGATTTGCTGGCAAATCAAATAGTTCAACAAATTTACCACCAATATCTGAGTTGGTAAAATCCATTTGCCTGATCGAGTTTCTCATTTTAAGATGTTGAAGAGGCTCAACGTTTTCATTCCCTTTTCTAATATCATTAATGTTTTCCAAATCTTTTTCTATAGTATTATCTAAGCTAAGATCAAAACCATTTCTATCAGATTTAAAATCTAAATATGGGGAATAGTATAAAGTAATAGCATTATTACTAAAAGTTTCAAATTCAAAGCCAAATTGTACCCTTGATCTATTTCTTATTAGAACATCATTATCCTTTTCAAAAATTAAAGCTGATTGTAAGCCATACTCATTATTTAGAACTTCAATCAACATATTTAATAATGAACTTTTACCTGCACCATTACGTCCAACTATAGCACTAACTTGGCTAATTACATTTTCACAATAAAAATTTGCTATGTAATTTTCATTTCCTTTTCTACTGATAAAATTATTTTCTAATGAATAAATAAATCTTCCTCCCAAATTAATTATCTGAGGTTCTTCGAACAAATAATATTCTTTGATGTATATTGCAGATAAAATCATATTATTTCTATTTTAAATTTATAAAATCTTCTCAAATACCCCAATCACTTTAAAATTTATCGTCTCCTCATCTCGTAAAACAATAGATTCATAAGGTTTTGTTGACATCGCTTTTAAAGTAATTTCCTCGTGATGCCATCCATCATCATCGGTGGCTTTTTTACTAAAGTATTTTTTTATGGTATAATTGGCTCCTGTTTCGCTATCAAAAACATCACTGCCCTCAACCAAAGTAATCAAACCATTCCTGCTTCCTCCTGTATATTTTTTAAACAAACAGAAACTGCCATTGGGAATCACTTTGTTCATGGATTCCCCAACAACCTTGCAAATAAAATAATCCTGTGATGAACCTAAATGAGGGATTTCAATATACTTTGCTTCTCCTGCAGACTGTAGATCTGAAAAATTACCCGCTGCAATTTCTAAATCATAGAAAGGAACAGTATATTCATTAGGCTTGTCTAAAATTATTAATGGTTGTTGTTGATGATCTTTTTCTTGATGAATAGGAATTAGTTGAGAAAAATATTTACGAAGATTAGGGTTACATACATAGATGTAAGTCCCTTCTATTCCACGTAATAAAATAGTTTTATAAATATTGATAACATAATCCAGTAAAACCTGTTCATCTTTAATGGTATTTTTACCACCTTTATCTTCATAATTATCTTTATTGACAATAAATTTATTATTGATGAAATCATAATCAAACTCAGGCCCAAGGATGACTCCTGTATAATTAAGATCATAGCCTTGAGTAGTATGAATACAGCCAACTTCATTAATAGCATTGGTAGAATTTACCCAATCAATTTCTGTACTGTTCCATTGTAGTAAAGTATCATTAATTATAATATCGAACTTTGATTTATCTTTTTTAGAGATCCATTTCCAAGCAAATCCGGCAACCATTCTGGACAAACCCTTTTGATTTTCTTTTATTTTTATTTGATTAATCATCTCATTGAGATCATCAAACAGTTTAAAATCATAAAAACCAAAAGTAGATTTTATATTTTCAGATTTTATATTGCCATCAAACAGTTGATGAATAAACTCTACATATTCATTTCCTCCTTTAACTCTAAATTGAGTTTTCAATTTCCTAACAATCGTGCTGTCTTTATTTTTTAATAATTCAAATTTTTCTGTCAATACATCAGTAGGTTTTATAGATTGAAATGGATCATAGAAGACAATAGCCTTTTTTGAACAGTAATCTACCAAATCTAATTCATCATAACCATTGGGATCAAAACAGACTCTTTTCATAGCATCATCGAAAGATTTATAATTAACAAGATTTTGCCTTCTTCTCAAACGATGCCCTTCATCCACTATTAACAAATCATATTTCTGTTTACTTACATCAGAAGGACCAATCACCATTTTATTAGACAGTCCTTTTATATTTTTGAATACATTAGAGATAGTTTTTCTAAATGAAGTCATCGGGATAACCAAAGCCATCTTAAGGTTTCCATACTTGTCTTTTACTTGATTTAGCAACAGAAAAATATCTTTATCATCTTCATCAAAATCAGATGTATTGAAATCATCCAGATTGGTTTTTAAAAGTTTAAAGAGAAAAATTGCAAGAATAGACTTCCCTGTTCCTGCACCACCTTGTATTAAACTCACTTTTGTCTTATCATCAAGAAGACAATCCAGAATCATTTTCAGTCCTGCTATTTGTTCTTTGGACAATGATTTATAAGGTGAATATTTAAATAAGTCAGAATTATCTATATCTTCAAGAGAACGCCTTGCAATTCCCATACTTTGTAGCTCAGACCAAATATTTTTAAACTGTTCCCAATAAACTTCTTTTTGCTGATAAAATTGATGATTAGATATACCTAGATTCCCATTTTGTAAAGAATACATTCCGTCTGCAGAAATGTACTTGATAAGATTTGATTCAACATCCAAAGTCGCAGATTTATTAAACTTATCGCTTAAAATTAAGTTAACAGTGCTTAGTTTTTGTTTTTTTTGAGTTTTAGAATGTGTTTTTAATCTGTTAAGAACATCTGTTGTTTCACCTACATACGCTTCTTTAGTTTTATTTTCTTCTAAAAAATAAACTAATGGCCAATTAAGAAAATCACGATGATTTTCTGTAATATTAGATTCTAAAGTATGGTCAAATGGATATTGTTGTATAGAAAAATTCATTATTAAAAGCTGATACTACAATTCGTTATACTTAGTTGCATTCCCTTTTGATTTATCAACAGGATATTTTTCTGCATTTTTCTGCATTTTCTCCTGAATGATTTCAGCAATGTTTAAATCGTGTTTGTTTGCTATAAGAAATGCGTACATTAACACGTCAGCTAACTCTTCTTTAAGCTTATCAAGCTTGAAATCTTCGCTATCTTTCCATAAAAATAATTCAAGGAGTTCGGACGATTCAATAGACAAAGCTAGAGCTAAATCTTTTGAATTGTGAAACTGTTCCCAATCTCGCTCATCCCTGAATTTTACGATTTCGTGTATTAATTTATTTATGTCACTCATAGTTTAGTTTTTTACTATCTAATTTTCAAAAAGTAGTAATAAATTCAAAGATATTAAAAATAGTCTTCACATTGAAGTGAACATCCATGAACATTCAGCTTTTATAAATATTGATATCATCATGTATTTGTAATTGAATATCTAACCGTCTAATCTTTTTAATATTATTTATATTAAAAAGATTATTTCCTACTTCTAAGACTATGAATACTAATTTTTAATTTAAAATATTAATCAAATATAAATAGTTATTAGTTTTTTAAATTATGGAAATCCGTAAATAAAAAGGGTATATTAAAGAAAAAAACTCCGATAACAATGTTATCAGAGTTTTAAAAGATGTATTTTTTTATGTTAAATATTAAGAATATAGTGTATTGAATTTCTTTATTACTTCCCGATACAAAACTTAGAAAAGATATTCCCCAACACCTCATCATTGGTCACTTCACCAGAAATCTCACCAAGATGTTCCAGCGCATTTCTTAACTCATATGCTAATAGCTCTGTTGAAATTTGGAACGTAATCGCTTCCTTCACTTTATTCACCGCATCCAAAGACTTTCCTAACGCTTCAAAATGACGCTGATTAGTAATCACCACGTTATTTTCTGCAGATTTTAACTGTTCAACGTAAGAAGATAATTCGTTTTTAAGGTCTTGTATATTTTGATTTTCGACGGCAGAAATTTTGATAAAATCAAATTCCTGAGAGATTTCGTTTCTGAAAATAGACTCTACTTTTTCGTAGGTGGCTGGAAAAACTTCATCAATTTTTGTGGCGCAAATAATCAATTTTAAATCATCGCGTTGCAACGATTTAATCATTTCAATATCTTCAGAGAAGTTTTCTGTTGCAGCATCAGCTAAGTAGACTAATATATTAGCATTTTCTACTTTTTCCTTGGCTTTCTTAACGCCGATGGCTTCAATTTCGTCAACGGTTTCACGCAGTCCAGCGGTATCGATTAGACGGAACGCATGACCTTTAATGTGTAAAATTTCTTCAATGGTGTCTCTCGTTGTTCCGGCAATACTGCTAACAATCGCTCTTTCTTCTTTCAATAAAGCATTCAGTAAAGTCGATTTTCCCGCATTGGGTTTTCCAATGATCGCAACGGCTGTTCCATTTTTGATGGCATTTCCGTATTGAAAACTTTCGATCAGAGAATTGAGTTTTAATTCAATTTTATCAAGCAATATATTTAGTGCAGATCGGTCGGCAAATTCTACATCTTCTTCCGCAAAATCAAGTTCTAATTCAACTAAAGAAACAAAATTCAATAAGTCGGTTCTTAAAACAGATATTTCATTTGTAATCCCCCCCTTCAACTGATTAATAGCCACTTTTCTGGAAGCTTCATTTTCCGAAGCAATCACATCAGCAATCGCTTCAGCTTGAGAAAGATCAATTCTTCCATTGATAAAAGCTCGAAGCGTAAATTCTCCCGCTTTTGCCATTCTGGCACCGCTTTTAATCAGGGTTTCTAAGATACGTTTTCCAATGTGTGGAGAGCCGTGAAAAGCAATTTCCACAGAATTTTCAGTCGTAAAACTTTTTGGAGCCAGGAAAATAGACAACATCACCTCATCAATCGCTTCATCGCCATCCATAAAATAGCCATAATGAATCGTATGAGACTTTTGTTTCTCCAATTTTTTCTTGGGAAAAGATTTTTGAACGACAGATAAAGCATCGTTCCCTGAAACTCTGATAATGCCTAAAGCACCTACTCCATTGGCCGTAGCCAGTGCACAAATGGTATCGTTATTCATGTAGCAAATTTACGATTTTTAATCGCATTGAACCATATGGTTTATCTATTGTGCTTATTTTTTGGAGCTATTTCCCGCTTTCCATTACAATCTTTTTTTCAAAAAGGATTTTCTCTACAACACGAGGAACGAGTTTCGACGATTCAATAATTATAAATATAAAAATTGAGTCAATCGGGGGCTAGGGTATTCGTCGCAAACATTACTTTTTGTCATTGTGAAGAGCGAAGCGACGAAGCAATCTCTTTTACATCATTTTTGTCATTCAGAGCGCAACGAAGTGGAGCGTGGAATCTAAACTGATTTTGTTATTCGTGTTGAGATCCCTCCGGAATGACAAACTTTATGAGATTTTGAGATTGCTTCACCTTCGGTTCGCAATGACAATTTCCAGTAAAATTACTTCTGTTTAAGCCCCAATAATCTCACTTTTTCAAGCCATTTTTGACGCTGCTTATCATCCGAAGTTTTTATAACGCCTACATAGGTAAGTTTCACAGGTTTTATTCCACAAAATTCTAGCACTGATTTTCTAAGTTGATTCACACTGGGTCGACCAAAGAAAAATCGGTAATAAAAACCTGGTTGATCTAAGGTGGTAATAATATGTGCCGTCTTTCCTTTCAGTAATTTATCCCACCAAACAGAGTTTTCTCGGTATTTAAAAGCCAACCCTGGCAAGAAAAGTCGGTCAATAAAACCTTTGGTAATCGCTGGCAAACCGCCCCACCAAACAGGATGAATCCAAACCAAATGATCAGCCCATTTAATCTTTTCCCAAGCATTAATTAAATCCGGTTCCAATTCCATTCTTTTCTGGTATCCAAACTGCAGATTCGGATTGAAGTCTAAATCTGCAATTACAATTTCCTGAACTTCTGCTCCTGACTGCAATGTTCCCTCTTTATAGACTTTTGCAATTACAACGTTGAAGGAATCTTTGTTGGGATGCCCATTAATGATCAATATTTTTTTCATTCTGATATTTGTATATTGATGGTTTCATAAGCCTTCAGTGAATCATACAATAAAGAACCTTGGTATAGCTCATGACTGAAATAGATCTTATTTTCATGGCTGTTTTTCAATAATTCTTCTCCATGCAAAACAGCAGATAATGCTGTTAATTCAGCTTGTCCTTTTGTGCTTTGCAGACTTATTTTTTTGCTGCCATTTTTAGTTTTTACAATAATTTCGAAAATGGATTGATCTCCATTTCCACTGGAGGCGAAAACCATTTTCCTTTCCTTTAAAGATAAGATATTAAACAGTTTTATTTTCTGAAATGTGCCCAATAACCAGGTGATAAATTTTGAATTATAAGTCATTTTCACACTGACGTTTGGCACTTTCTCTATTTGATTTAAAATATATAAATCTGGAACATCAAAATTATAGGCCTGTCTTTTCCCAATTCCAAAAGAAAATTCAAACGGCTCGGCATCTAGAAAGTGTTTGATAGAAACCGGTTTATTATTTTGATAATTAACAAAAGGTTTAGCCACGTTTTCTGCCATAAAATGAGCCGAACTTTCTCCCGCCAGATCTTTCACAGAATAATAAACAAAAAGCTCAACCGTGTGAATATCTTTCATCTGGTCAGAAAAGGAATTAATCAATCCACTTACAATACCTCCCATCCATCCCGAACTGAAAACAATTCGACTGTTGATCTCTTGTTTTTTAGCAAAATCATAGGCCTTTGTAAGATCAGGCGTTGGTTTGGTAATATCCAGATAATCTATTTTATTTTCAATCGCAAAACGAAGAACATGATCATCTTTATCATTCACAGAAAGAACGATCACGTCTATTTTATGATTAAGAATGGTTTGAAACGTTTGAGGTTTTGTAACATCAATTATGACATCATTTTCCGTTTTCCCTTGCTTTCTTCCTCCGATGAAAATATGGGTATTTGGATTTCTTGATGCAAAAATTCTCGCAATGGTTTTTCCGACCATTCCATTGCCTCCGATAATTAAAATGTTTGACTTCATCTATTTTTTTCACAAAACTATAAAGCCCGTTCATCACTATATAGGACAAATGTCTAAAAAGAAATTTCTTTCCGAATTCTGCTTAAATGTCTTTGCGTAATACCTAAATAAGAAGCCAGATATTGCAATGGAATATCCTGAATATAATTGGGTTGATTCTCCAGTAAAGTAACATACCGCTGTTTGGCATTATCTCTTTGCAACTGGAAAAAACGTTTTTCCAATTCAAGATATTCCTGCTCCGCAATGATTTTTAAAAATTCCATCCAATTCGGATGAGTCTGAACTAACTCTTCTATCTTGGTCTTCTTTAAAATCAATACATCAGCATCAGAAATAGCCTGTATGGTTTCCACGCTTGGAGTATCCGAAATAAAAGAAGAATACGATGCCATAAGATCATTAGGAAACCGAAAACAATAGGTGCTCTCTTTTCCTTCATCAGAAATATAATAGGACCGGAAAATACCCGACTGTATAAATGCAATTTCTTTACATCGCTCACCTTCTTGGATAAAAGTATCATTTTTACTGATTTTTCTCACTTCAAAAAGTGGTAAAAATGCTTCAATTTCCTGTTCTGAAAATAACGTAAAACTGCGAAAGAAATCCTGTATCATGCGAGGCGTGTAAGTTTCGACAAAAATAAGGAAAACCCAAAGGTTTATTAGAATTTTGATACTAATAAAATCTTAACCTCAAAAGATGTAAAAGTTATGAGTATCCTGTTAAATTTTCAGCTATTTAGAACACAAAAAATCACAGGCTCTTAAAAAATAAAATCATCTCAGGACGAGATGATTTTACTACTTTTGAATTTACTTAGTATATATGAAGATATGAATGATGTCTTTTGTTGATACAAAGATAGATCTCATCCTGCTTCATCTTCTCAGGGGAATCCCTAAAACTCTATCCGTAAAAATACGGTAGTCTCCATAAAAAAGCCTTGTAACAACTGTTACAAAGCTTTTCTAAAATGTATCTAACAACTATTTTAATTAGTTTAATCTTTAGATTGCTTATGATAAACACCTAAGATCAATCGTTACTTTTATTATAATGGACTTACCAATTCTAAGAACCATTCTTTAACATCACCTTCCAGGAATGGAGAAATTTTTTCTTCACATGTTTGGTGATATTGGTTTAACCAAGCAATTTCCTGCTCTGAAAGGATTTCTTTTACAATGGTATCTTTAAAGAACGGACAGAACGTTAATGTTTCAAATTCATAGAAAGTTCCGTGAATGGTTGTTTCTGCTTCTTTTACAGCAATTAAGTTCTCGTGACGGATTCCATAGTCTCCTTCCAAATAATATCCAGGTTCATTAGAACAAACCATTCCTACTAAAAGATCCTGAGGATTCAGGTCTTTTCTGATATTTTGAGGACCTTCATGAACGTTCATAAAGCTTCCTACTCCGTGACCTGTTCCGTGGTTGAAGTCTTTCCCTTCCATCCATAACGGAAGTCTTGCAATCGCATCCAAATGAACACCTTTTGTTCCTTTCGGGAATTTCACCATTGATAAACGGATCAATCCCTGAAGAACTAATGTTGAATTTCTTTTAAAATCATCAGAAACGGTTCCTAAAGAAAAAGTTCTTGTAATATCTGTAGTTCCTTCAAGATACTGACCTCCTGAATCTACCAAAATACTTGAATCATTGGTAACCTCTTTGCTCCCTTCGCTTTTTGCAGAATAGTGCATAATGGCCCCATTATCTTTATATCCAACGATGCTTCCGAAACTTTCTCCGACAAAATTTTCACCTTCTGCACGGAAACCTCTCAGTTTTTCACCGATAGAATATTCAGTCATTCCTTCTTTTCCGGCAGTGTTTCTTAGCCAATACAGGAATTTCACCATCGCAACACCATCTCTCACCATTACTTTTCTGAAGCCTTCCAACTCAGTTTCATTTTTCTGAGCTTTCATTAAGTTTCCAGGAACCGGAGCTTTGATGAATTGATTAGAAGATTTCAATGCTTCATAAATAGATTGATTACCGTTTGGAGAAACTAAAACCTTTTCGTTTTTAACCGTATTCAAGTGATTGTAGAATTCTTCGTAAGGCATCATTTTCACAAATGAATCATCCATTTGTTTTCTTGCCTCTACCTCTAGTTTCTCAAGACCTGTGAAGAAAATTGCATCATTTTTAGTGATAATGATGTATCCTAAAAACACAGGATTGCTTTGAACATCACTTCCTCTAAGGTTCATCGTCCAAGCTACATCATCCAAACTTGAAATAATATGAACGGTTGCTTCCTGATCTTCCATTTTCTGACGGATGGCAGAAATCTTGTCTGTTACCGATTTACCAGCCCACTTTATAGGATGTACAAATATTGGATTTTCCGAAGGCGCTCCTCTGTCTTTCCAAATTTCTTTTAAAAGAGGAAGATTAACGATCGTTATATTTTTTGAATTTAATTTTTGAGAAAGCAATTCCCAGTTTGCGTGAGAAGTTGCTACTGCATTTACCGCTACTTTTCCGTTCGTTGGAATTTCTGAAATAATCCAGTCGATATAATTAGGCGTTCCTTCCATACCGTCTTTGAAAAGATCGATTCCTGAACCTTCCAATTCTATTGCAGCTTGTGTGAAATATCTTCCGTCTGTCCAAAGTCCCCCTTTATCTTTAGTAATCACCACAAAACCGGCGGAACCTAAAAATCCAGATAACCAAGATCTTTCCTGCCATTCTTCGGGCAAATATTCACTCATATGCGGATCTGCAGAATATACTATAAATGCATCAACATTATTTTTCTGCATTTCTTCACGAAGCGCAGCTACTTTTTCCTTTGAAGTCATTTTCAAATAATTTTTTAAAGACGTGAAGTTACAAAATTTTTGAGGTTTGGAAGGGAATTATACAAGTTTTTTAAACGCAATATTTATACTGTTTTTTTACATAATTACTGTTTTTAAGTTCATGAGGACGTTCTAGGCAGTAATTGACGTTGCATGGCAAAAATTAAATTGAGCTTATTTTCGTTGTTCAGATCCTTCCAGGATGACAAACATAGTGTGAAATTTTTGTTGATTAAATAATAAAAGAGGTTCCTTCAACTTCATTCACAATGACAATTTTCTTGTATTATTTTTCTCAAAAACAGGCCGTAATACAAATAAAAAAAATCAATCATTTAAGATGAATTAACAACATTTAGATACCACAAATATCAATTATTATTAAAATATTAACCTTTTGGAAAGATTCTTGCTATATTTTACATTATGGAGATACAGAATTATAAAAATCACAGGAAATTTTATCCACCTCATCATTTCATTTATCTTCCCTTATTATTTCTATTGGAAGTTTTTGGAATCTATAAAGTTTTTAGTGACAGGGAAAACAAGTTGACCTGGACCTTATTTTCGGTGGTCATCTTTCTGATTTTATATCTGGCTATTATGACGCGACAACATTATGCGCTGGGACTTCAAAACCGTTTGGTAAGGCTTGAATTTAAACAAAGGTATTTTGAGATCTTCAATAAAAGATCAGATGAAGTGGAAGGAAAATTAAGTTTCAGCCAGATTGCAGCGCTTAGATTTGCGTATGATGATGAGTTTAAAAATCTTTTAAACAAAGCGCTTGAAGAAAATTTTTCAGGAGATCAAATAAAAAAATCCATTAGGAATTGGCGACCAGACCAACACAGAATTTAAAATAATAGACATCAAAAAAATAAATTATCATGAAAAAGTTATCATTATACAGTATGACGATATTCAGTTTGTTATTGCTAACAAGCTGTGAAGCAGTAGAGACAATTTTTAAAGCAGGAATGTGGTGGGGAATTATTTTAGTAGTAGGCGTAATAGCCCTTATCATATGGCTATTTTCTAGGGGTAAGAACTCGTAACCAGATTTTATGGACAATTCAGACTTAGACATCATTTCTCACCTTAAACCTTCTAAAATTGTCAAAATTATGAAAGATCCGGAGGCTTCTGCAAGGGCGGTAAATCTAATTTACACGTCCGACGCAGAATCTGCGGGTATTATTCGAAAAAAAAGAGGTAAAAAATACGCTTATTTCAAAGACGGCGAAAAAATCAAAGACAAAGAAGAAATCAAAAGGATTAACGGATTGGTTATTCCCCCAGCTTGGGAGAATGTATGGATTTGTGCTTTGGATAACGGCCATCTTCAAGCGACAGGCTTCGATGCAAAAAAAAGAAAACAATACCGCTACCACCCTCTTTGGAGCGCGTTAAGAAATCACACTAAATTTTACAGAATGTTGCAATTCGGGTATGCATTACCTGAAATACGCCTTCATATTGAACAGGATCTGGCCTTAAGAAATTTCGAAAAAAGAAAGATCTTAGCCCTGATCGTGAGTTTAATGCAACGTACCAATATCAGAATTGGAAATAATGCGTACGAAAAACTGTACGGTTCTTTTGGACTAACCACGTTAAAAGACAAGCATGTAAAAATTAAAGGACAAAAAATGACCTTTTCATTTAAAGGTAAAAAAGGAATTATGCATAAAATTGATCTTAAAAGCAGAAGACTTTCAAGATTGGTTCAGAAATGTAAAGATATTCCGGGAAAAGAACTTTTTCAATTTTTGGATGAAGATGATAATCGCCACTCTATAGATTCTGGAATGGTAAATAATTACATCAAAGAAATCAGCGGTGAAGATTTTACAGCGAAAGACTTCAGAACTTGGTCTGGAACCGTGAATGCTTTAATTGCTTTTAAAGAAATCGGCTACGCAGAAAGCAATACCGAATACAAAAGAAAAGTAAAAGAAGCCTTAGAAATGGTAGCTTCTCATCTAGGAAATACAAGCACGGTTTGCAGAAAATATTATGTTCATCCTTTAGTGATCAATCTGTATGAAAACAATTCGATCAAAAAATATCTTGATGAATTAGAACAAATTGAAGAAAATGATGGGAAGGCTGATCTTACTCAGGAGGAAAAATTGGTGCTGAAAATTCTGGAAACGGAAAAAATGTAGTGCTAAAAGTGAATGGTTAATTCGCTTCGCTGTCAATTTTTACAGATTTTCTCATATTAACAGCTGTTACCCATTATAAAAAACTGAAAATTTAGATTTTGGCTAAAGCCAGATTCGTTTATTCAAAAGAGAAAATGGGCTAAAGCCAATTCCTATTGATGTTTAAAATTGTTTTTTAATTATTATAAAATCAGTTCAAAATATTAATACCCAGGAACCGTTGGTGGAAAATTTTCACCTTCTTTCATTTCAATAATTTGTCTATTTTCATCAACAGAAATATCAATCGCTCCGGACAAAAATTCATATAAATCAGCAACACATTTTTGAGAAGGTGATGTAATTTTAAAAGGATGATGACCGAGTTGTACTGTTGTACTCCCATCGTTCATTTTCTTAATTTCATACGTCCCTTTGATTACACTTTTACAGTTTCCCTGATTTATAGTAATCTGAAATCGTTTACCATCAACAAAATTTAAAACATCCGGTTTTCTATTGTCTTTATCTAAATACAGCTCAGCTTCCTTATCATTTTTCATATCAAAATACCACTTTGAGCCTTTTAAAGTACCATTCAATAATTCATCTTCAGGAATCTTATATTCTTCTATTTGCTGTTTTAATGGGATTTCTTCAACCGTTTTTTTCTTGCGCTGTGCAAAAACAGTTTGTGAAAAGCATAAAAGAATGAGAATTATTTTTTTCATTTTCTAATGTTGTAAGAACAAATCAAATATAATCATTCTCATAGATTAATAAGATCAAGTATTTTTATCAGAATTGTTCTTTTCAAAAGGAAAGCGTAAATTTGTATAATAGTATTTAAATTAAAACATATACATATGTCAAAAGCAATTTCGCAAGTACCATTTGCAGTAAATGAGCCGGTAAATTCTTACGCGCCGGGAACTTCAGAAGTTAAAAGCCTTATCGCTCAATACAAAAAAATGTGGGCAGAGAAAATAGAAATCCCAATGGTTATTGATGGTAAAGAAGTAAAAACTGGTGATACAGTTCAGCTTCAATCGCCTCAGGATCATGCGCATGATTTCGGTTTTTACCACAGAGGTACCATGCAACATGTAGATGATGCAATTAATTCTGCATTGGCTGCTAAAAAAGAATGGAATGAGCTAGGTTGGGAACACCGTGCTGCAATCTTTTTAAAGGCTGCTGATTTATTGGCTGGACCTTACAGAGATGTGATCAACGCGGCTACCATGATCGGACAGTCTAAGAATGTTCACCAAGCTGAAATTGATGCAGCTTGTGAGTTTATCGATTTCTTGAGATTCAACGTAGAATTTATGACAGAAATGTATTCTGAGCAACCGGTTTCTGATGCAGGAATCTGGAATCGTGTAGAATACAGACCATTAGAAGGATTCTGTTTTGCGGTAACTCCGTTCAACTTTACGGCTATTTCAGGAAACTTGCCAACGTGTATGGCAATGCTTGGAAACGTAGTGGTTTGGAAGCCTTCTGATAAGCAAATTTATTCTGCAAAAGTAATCATGGACGTTCTTATTGAAGCTGGTCTTCCAAAAGGAGTTATCAATATGGTTTTCACAGACGGAAAAGAAACTGCTGAGAAAGTATTGGCGCACAGAGATTTTGCTGGACTTCACTTTACAGGTTCTACAAAAGTGTTCCAGGGAATGTGGAAAATGATTGGTGATAATATTCATAACTACAGAACATATCCAAGAATTGTTGGAGAAACTGGTGGAAAAGATTTCGTTATCGCTCACCCTTCTGCTAACGTAGAAGCTGTTGCAACTGGTTTGGTAAGAGGTTCTTTCGAATACCAAGGTCAGAAATGTTCTGCTGCTTCCAGAGCTTATATTCCTCAATCTCTTTGGGCTGAGGTAAAAAAAGTAATGGAAACTCAGATCGCTTCTATTAAAATAGGTTCTCCAGAAGATCCTTCCAACTTTGTAAACGCAGTTATCGACAAAAATTCTTTCGAAAAATGTAAAGGATATATCGACAGAGCGAATGCATCAAACGAAGCAAACGTTGTCATCGGAGGAAAAGTAGATGATTCTAAAGGATGGTTTGTAAGCCCAACAGTGATTGAAACTACAAACCCTCAATACGAGAGTATGGTTGAAGAAATCTTCGGACCTATCTTATCTGTTTTCGTTTACGAAGATAAAGACTGGGCAGAAACGTTGAAAGTTGTTGATTCTTCTTCTCCTTATTCATTAACAGGTTCTGTGTTTGCACAAGATCGTTACGCAGTAAATGAAGCGTTCAAAGCGTTGGAAAATGCATCCGGAAACTTCTATATCAATGACAAACCAACGGGTGCTGTTGTTGGTCAACAACCTTTCGGTGGTGGTAGAGCTTCAGGAACAAATGATAAAGCAGGTTCTAAAATGAACTTACTAAGATGGACGTCTGTAAGAAGTATCAAAGAAACTTTTGTTTCTCCTAAAGATTACAAATACCCATATCTTGGATAATCATGAGTAATCAGTAATGGGCAATGAGTAATTTGTTCATTCATTACATACAGCCTCGGAATTTCGGTTTCGGGGCTTTTTTATTTTCATGGCGAGGAGCAAAGCGACGAAGCAATCTCTGACTATTTTTGATAGGATTCATCCTACCCTAATTTTAATCGCCACTCTGTAGCTTCCCTGAGAATTAATGATCACATGCTACATTTCCAACGTCTACCCTAAGCCTCCATTCCTCCCATCTCATCAACTTTTAACAAAATTTAAGCTATATTGTTGATAATTTAGTAATTAATAAACCTAGTTGGGAATAGTTATTGAATATTTACCAACACACTAAAGGATAAATATTATGAAAAAGTTTTTGTTACTAAGTATAGGTTTAGGATTAATTGCAGTGAGCTGCGGAACGAAAGAATCATCAATGTCGTCTAATAACTCCGATTCAGCTGCGGTAGATAAAAATAAAATGCAATCTTCAACATCTACTACAGACTCGGCAGTTACATCAACAACAAATCCTGATAATATCAAGATGAAGATGGATAGTACTACTGCTCCTGCAACCCAATAAAGCAAAACTAGAAAGTATAACTTTAATAGGGAAAATCCACAGATGAAAGCTCTGTGGATTTTTATTTGTTGGTTATTCTTATATGTGTTCATCATTCAAAGCGACGAAGCAATCTCTGACTATTTTTAATAGGATTTCATCCTATTCTAATATAAGTCGCCACTTTGTGGCTCACGTACCATTTTCGAAATTACAAGAAACATCTTTTATCTTTTATCTTTTATCTTTTATCTTATTAATCGTTATATTTGATTAATACTAAACATTAAAAACAAATTATTATGAAAAAATTATGGATCGGAGCCGTTTTAGGTTTACTTTTCTTAGGAAGCTGTGCAGATAAAAAAGCCAACAGAGAAGAATTTAAAAAGGAGCACGATAAAAGCGCCATGAGAAATGATATGGGAGATTCTGCCGTTGCTAATTCTGAACATGCTCCTGCTGACACCGTAAAAGTGAAAGCTGAGAACACAAAATAAAAAAACAAAACCGCAGAAATTCTGTGGTTTTGTACTTAAAAAAACTTGACTGAAAAAACCGGGCAATCATCCCGATTGTACTGTATTAATTAATATTTTCACTCTATTTATTCTCCTAAATAGATAAAAGTATTCACTACCAGATAAGCAGATCTGTTATCCAAAGAATTTCCTTCACCTCCTGAAGCTACGGTAGCAATTCCGGCTAATGAGTGAGTGTGGGCACCACTTGTTGCTGTATTGTGAAGAGTACCAACTCCACCCCATGAAGAAGGGCTTCCGTTACCCGTATATTCACCACTTCCGTTATTTCCTACAGAAGTACCTCCTAATAGGAAACCTCCCTCTCCTGCAGCGTGGGTATGTGCTCCGCCACTTTCAGCGATACCACTTACAATACCTGCAAAAGTAACATTAGGTAGATTAGATCTTGTAAGCGTTATTGAGTTCTGACCTCCTTCACTTCCTAATGGCTCTGTACCACGTCTGGTTTTTAATACTCTATCTGTAGCATCCGGTAAAACGCTTGTAAAACCAAGGGTCTTTGCAAATAGCTGTGCTTCTAGCGAAAGCGTAGAAACATTTCTACCATTCAATAAGTACCATCCATTATGATCTGCTGTTCTTACTGAGTTTTTGATATCACCAGCTATTTTAACGCTTAGTGTTTTTTCATCTCCTTGTGTCATTTTTTGCCAGATCTTTCCGTCAAAAACGTAAAGTCCTGGAGAAGTAACATTGGTTGTTTTTGAAGTGATTCCATTTACTGGAGCCGTTACATAAACAATAGTTCCAGCATGCATGTCTGAGTATTTAGCATCTCCTGCTTTAATTTGTTCTCCTGTGAGTCTTGGGGGCAGTATACCCTCCGCTGTAGATCCATCGCGCATTTTCGCGCTTACATCCAAACTCGTTATTGGGTTAGCTGTATTAATACCTATCTGCGCAAAGGCAAGATTTGATAACACAGAAGCCATAACGACTGTTAAAGTTGTCTTCATCCGTTTAATTTATTACTAGTTTAATGGTTATTATAATGCAAAATACTCCTCAATATTTTACATCAGCTAGTAGTTTTTAGTTTTAGTGTTTAGGTGTGGTGTTACAAGACTAATTATTATCTATAAAAATTGTGCTAAAGAGCAGTATAAATACCTGTCCCGCAAAACCGAAGCAAATATATGAAAGTGACCATATTACATAAAACAAAAGGCTGTCTGTTTTCGGGAAAATGAAAAGCATTCGTTAATACTGGCTTAACATTTTAATTGTTTTCCTGAAAATGAACATTCTTATCTAATTGGTTTTCAGCATCAAGAAGCTTAATATAGGAGGATGGAGATAAATCGGTCACCGCTTTAAAGACAGAGGCAAATTTACTATGAGATGAGAAACCACATTCTTCTGCCAGGATACTGATCTTATATTGTCTGTATTTATCATCATTAATGAGCTTATCAACAATATAATTGATCCTTAATCTATTGATATATGTTTTGAAATCAGCACTTTTATGTTGGTTGATTATATAAGAAAGATATTTGGTATTGGTATTGAGTTCTCCAGAAAGAAAAGGAAGAGACATATTCTTGTTATTATATAGATTTCCCTTTTCAAAATCAGTAAGAAATTCCAACAATTTAGTTTCTGTTTCCAGGGTCATCAAAGATTCAGTTCGCTTTTTACCAACTTCTTTTTCTTTATCCTCCACTTCTTCTACAGAGATATTTGAAAACTCGGGTTCTTCGGTTTCTATATTTTCTTTTTCAGTTAGTTTTTGCTGACTTCTAATAATCGTTCGAAACTTTGAACGTTGTTTTTTCTGCTTTGATCTAAAAAAGATAAACAATCCGCCCAGCGCAATACACAGAATAACAATAGCAATATTTTTAGCAATATTTATTTCACCATTTCCTTTATTGGGTATTTCTGCATTTAGCTTTCCATTGGTAAAGGCATTGTTTTTAGCATTAATCTGCTCATACACTTTTACGTATTTTACGGCATATACAGAAGCATTATCGCCATCCTCTATTCCTTCATAATAATCATTAAGGTTAGAATAGACTCCTTTTTTAAGATCCAGGTGATTATATTTTTCAGCAATGTCTTCCGCTTTACTAAGGTAAAATTCTGCTTCTTTCCAAAGTTTCTGCTTCAGCCTGATCCCTCCCAGCCCATTATAGATCCAGCCTAACAGACATGATTGCTCTTTTACTAAAGCTTCAGCCTGTTTATAATAATTTTCGGAGACGGTATAATTATTTTGTTTAAAATAAACATCACCCAATAATCGGTAAGAAGCTGCCGTAACCACTTCCTCTCCCATTGTTCCTGCTTTTTTAAAGAAGTTCAGAGATATTCCAAGGTATTTTACAGCGATAGGATAATTCTCAAGTTCCATTTCACAATGAGCCAGCTCCTGATTAAGAATTCCCAGTGTTTCATTATGCCTTTTAGGATCTTCTATCCTTTTTGCTATTTCAAAGCCTTTGTTGATGTATTTTTTGGATCTTTCGCGGAGGCCAACCAATCTATATTGGCGGGCAAGAAATTCAGTAATTCGGGAAGCCAGATCCGGATCATTTACTTTATTGATCAAGAGATCAGCATTTTCTGCATAGTAAATGGCTTTCTTAAAATCTCCTTGTTGCTGATATAAATGAGCCGTAAGCATCAGACTTTTCATCTTATGCAAAGGATCTGGTGAAGACCGATACAGAGAGTCTGCGGTTTTCAGAGCCCCCGGCAGTTTTTGTTGAGTCGTTTTTGCTGTTGTTTTATCGTATATACAATCAAAATCATCTTGAGCGTATATGGACCCGGTTGTGATTAGAAAAAACACGAGGCCTGTCAGGATTTTGAGCATAAATCAATAAATTATTATTTTTGTTTTATAATAATTCATTACTATCATGGTATTTAGTTTTAGTTTTTACAAAAGTAACGATATTTTATTTTTTACTAAAACATTATTATATATTTAACTTTTTTAACAATAAATCACTTTTACATTAATTTTAATAACAAGATTCGAATAATAAATTTTTAATATTAAATCAATCTTTATTTCAAAAGAAAAATGATGTAACTATTTTTTATTGGCAACGACTTATGTATTTACATAATTATTACATTTGCAATCAATAAAAAGTATTATGAAAAAAATAGCCATATTCTCATCCCTTTTTATCGGGGCTCTTGCAATGGCGCAAGGAATTAAATTTGAAGACAGTAACTTCACTGCTATTCTGGCGAAAGCTAAGAAAGAAAACAAGCTTGTATTTGTAGATGCCTACGCTTCTTGGTGCGGACCATGTAAGCTGATGGTGAAGAATATCTTCCCTCTTCAATCTGTTGGAGATTATTATAACGCTCATTTCGTCAATGCAAAAATTGATATGGAAAAAGGAGAAGGGGTTGGTCTTGCTAAAAAATATAACGTAAAAGTTTTCCCGACGTATTTATTCATTGACGGAAACGGAGAAGAAGTACACAGAACGATAGGGTATGTGGAAGAAAAAGATTTTATACAGTTTGCAAAAGATGCCGGAGATCCTACTAAAAGATTGGTTGCTTTAAAACAACAATTTGAAAACGGAGAAAAAGATCCTGAATTCCTAAAAAACCTTGCCGGACTTACCCTTTATACAGATGCTGAGTTTACAGGTAAAGTATTGGACCGTTATTTCAAATCTAAGCCAAGCCTGGATCAGGAAGATGTTGAGATGTTACTTGCAGGAACACAAAGCACGGAAAGCCCTTTATACAAAATTTTCCAAGCTAAAAAAGCAGACATCCTAAAAGTACTTCCTGAAGATAAGTACCAAATGTTTGATAAGAACATCAAGCTTACGACCATTCTGAAAAAATCATACAATGCTGATGCTAAAACATGGAATGATGCTTATTTTCTAACAGAAACACAAAGCTTTTTAAGCAAAGAAGAAGCTGAAAAGATCTTAAAAAGAGCAAAATCAAACAGAGCTTTAAAAAACAAAGATATTCCTACGTATGAAAAACTATCTTTAGAGCTTTATAAAGATTATTCTGCAGCAAATTCTGATGAACTGAATGCCATTGCCTGGAACTTCTTTGAAAACGTAAACAATAAGGCTTCTTTGGAAAAAGCAGTAGCATGGGCTCAGGAATCTGTAAAAAAGAAAGAAAGCTATGCGAATACAGATACGTTAGCTAATCTTTACAACAAAATTGGAGACAAAAAGAACGCTAAAATATGGGCAGAAAAAGCAGTTGAACTGGCAAAAAGTTCAGGTCAAGATTTTTCTGACACCGAGAAGTTATTAAAGACTCTTTAATTTCTATCAAAAATATAGACCAAGCCGCAGATGATCTGTGGCTTTTTTATTTCTGTAAAACCTACTCTCCTAAGTAAATAAATCTATTGGAAGCTGCATCCGAAGAAACAAGAGTTGAAGCTTCAGCTATTGATTTACCGCTTACTGATCCCGATCTACCGCTTACTGATCCTGATCTACCACTTACTGATCCTGATCTATTGGCATTCAATACTTGACCATTTTTAGGTAATGCTCCATTTTCAGCACTTACAGCTGCTACCTGCTGTTCTGTTCTTTCAGACTCGGTAAGACGTTCTTTAAATCCTAATGTATTTGCCTTTTTCTGTAGAGGCATCGGTAAATCTGCAATCGCACGTCCGTTCATCAGATACCATCCGTTATGATCGGTTGATTGTGCATCATTCTTAATATCTCCAATTGCAGGAGTTTCTACCGAAGTCATCTGCTCTGTTTTTTGAGAATTGACTGTTGTATTTACATTTGCTGTTCTCGTTTGAGAAAACCCCAGGCCAGAAATGGTAAAGGCCAAGATGATAAAGATATTTGTTCTCATAGATTCAAAATTTTTAACCTGCTGAGCGGTGATAAGAATACGCATTAAAATCTGAGGATATTTCAATATTGTTTTCTTGCTCACTGACTCTGTATTATGGTCCATCGTTTTCATTGATTATGGATACAAAACTAAGCCATTATTTTATGTTTCCATTCAGTATAAGTTACTATTTTTTGATGAATTTATAAAAAAACAATTAGAGGGAAATGAGCTATTTCACTAATATAACGGGACATTATTACAAAAAAAATCCGCTAAGGGAATAGCGGATTTATATGTGTTTTTAGAATCGTTTAATTATTATAAACCAATACCTGCATTTTTGTCAACATCGCTTCTGTATCTCCGTTATACCCTGCATAATTAGTTGGATTATAATTTACAATTTGGTCCCCGGACCATGCAGAATACTGAACTTTAAAGGTATAAGTTCCTGCAGCAAGCGTCACAGCCTTTAAAAAAGTTACAGAACTTGGTAACCTTACTAATTGGCTTCCACTTACCATTGATGTATAAGCAGAAGATATTTTAACTCCGTTTTGCAATAAAGAGAAGGCTCCTTGTGATTCTGTACTTACAGTACTTGGTGCAAATCCTAAAATAGTAAAAAGAAAAGTCTGTGTAATTCCTGCAGGTACGGTTAACGTAATCGTTACTCCAGGAACATCTGAAGTTGTTCCTTGAACCACTGTTAATGCTGTTGTTCCTTGCACATAATTTGCAGTAGAAATGGTTCCACTTACTGTATTAAGTGTTTTCCAAGTGGGGGCAACACCTGCACCGTTAGAGGCAAGAATTTGCCCTGTGGCACCTGCACTTCCCGCCGTAGAAGCATTTCCTCCTACATTAAGTTCGTTGGTAACCTGTAAAGCACCGTTTACATGCAATGTTTTTTGAGGCGTTGAGGTCGCAATTCCGACATTTCCTGATCCTTTGATACGCATCAATTCATTAGATCCAGCCCCACCAGTTAATCCTGCATAAAACACATGATCAGTCGTTGTTCTATCTGCCTGATAACGCATAATACCGGAATTTACACCAAAGCCATAAAATTCATTATCATTATCCCCTGTTTCATACATTACGATCTTACGGCTAGCCACCGTACTTCCTAAATGTATCTGCGCATGAGGAGCAGCCGTTCCAATTCCTACTCTACCATTAAGAGCATCTACTGAAAATGTATTTCCTCCTACAGAAAACCCGTTGACCAAACTATTCGTAAATGTTAAAGGAAAAGCACCTTGAGCTACCGTTCTGTTACTGTTAAGAGCACCATCTGTTGTATAGATATTCCCTAAAACATAAGGAGCATTACTAGGATTATATAATTTCACCCATACAAAACCATCAAAATAATAATACCCCATAGAGTCTATGTTCACTGCCGTTCCTGCTGCCGTTCCTGTAGCAACACTATTTACATACAATAAGGTAGAAGCAGGAACACCTACCATACTTTGGGCTCTTTGTCGGTCTACACGGGGGATAAGAACCCCATCTACAGTAGGAGAATTACCTGTCGCATTTTTAGCGGTAATATCTAGTGAAGCAGCAGGCAAAGCCGTATTAATGCCTACCTGAGCGCTTGTTTTAGCGTATATTGCTGATAACGCAACAATAATTGATACTATTAATTTTTTCATATTTTTTTAAGTTTTCTGGTATTTAGTTTATTGATACTATAAAATTACAACAATAAATTATTAAATCACGCATTATATTTCTATATAAAGTGAAAAGTTAAAATATAATTTATATTCAGAAGGTTTATTTACAAATAATTACACTATTTTAAATAAATGTCTTAAAAAATTATTTCACAAAATGAAAGACGAGCCAAACAGACTCGCCTTTCTTGAAGATTGTATAAAAAATTGTTATTTTTTAGTTATAATTTGACTTCCATTATCCAATGAAAGCATTAAGATTAATTGTTTTATAATTTGAAGATACAGCTGATTAATCTATACGTACAATATTCAGTGTAAAAGCACCCACTATAGGAATTGCTACAGTAGGTGTTGAACCAAAAGTAAGACCATCAAAGGTAAGTGTATTACCCGTAACCATTTTTACCAACCCCGAATACGTCGCAGAAATAGAAGCAGGAGCCCCACTTGTTTCATTCACTGTTACTTTTACAATCTGAACATTACCATATTGTACTCCACCCAAGCTCATTCTTGCATACGCAATATATCCGTCTCCTCCATCTTCAGCAGTTGTTCTTTGAGGATAATTAATTTGAAAATCTACCTTATATAATCCATCAGCTGCGGCTGTAAATGTATTCCCTCCAAACTCATTGAGGTTATCAAACGTTTCTGCTACTGTCGTAATACCTGTAAAAGTATTGTTAACGGTAACATTAACGGTTCCCGTAGCTCTTACCGCACTGATACTAGCTGAATTACGCAATTGTACAACACCTGTACTGTTTACTGCTAATGTACCTGCTGAACCGGAAGAAGCCTGTAGACCTTGAAGTCTTAAAGGATTGGTTGCATTTACATGTAAAATATTAGTAGGCGCGGCAGTACCAATCCCCACATTTCCAGATCTGATAGAAACAACCCCTCCAGACGAATTATTTACGATTGTACCTCCTAATGAAACATCTCCATTATCATTAAAAACCATTCTTCTCACACTATTCACACGATCAACTATTTCAAATGAATTTGACGCACCCGTAGTCCCTCCAAGCGATGGTGATAATGCCCATGCAGAAGTTCCCGAACTAAATCGAGACTCTCCGCCATCCACATGAAATCTGGCTAAAGGCGTTGTAGTTCCTACTCCCACTCGTCCTGCATTTCCGTCTGTTAGATACATCAATTCGTTGGGTACTATTCCTACACTAAATGATAGATATCGTGGTCCCGCCGCAGTTCCTAAACTCGTATCCCCGAAATTAATACGCGAAATCGTTCCTGGAAAAATAGAAGATAAAGATTTCATATTGATCCCATAATTATCTGTACGGTTACCGTATCCAAAGCCATCTAATCCTACATTAATATCTAATGCATTTTTTGTGGCAGCTCCTGTTACTGCGGCATTCAAAAGCTGACTGCCCTGCACATCTAATTTTACTGAAGGTAAAGCATTTCCTATCCCAACTCGGTTATTAGCTGCATCTACAGAAAAGTTAGCTCCTGCTACCGAAAAGGCATTCACTATGTTTCCGGTAAAAGTTAATGCATGGGAAGCTTGATTTACAATTCTATCTGTTTGAAGCGTACCATTCGTTGTATAAATATTTCCCAAAGCATACGTAGCATTCGTAGGGTTGTATAGTTTCACCCAAACAAAGCCATCAAAATAATAGTATCCCATAGAATCTATGTTTACCGCGGTTCCTAATTGCGTTCCGGTAGCAACGCTATTTACATACAATAAGGTAGAAGCAGGAACGCCTATCATACTTTGGGCTCTTTGTCGGTCTACACGGGGGATTAGGACCCCGTCTACAGTAGGAGAATTCCCTGTCGCATTTTTAGCGGTAATATCTAGTGAAGCAGCTGGCAAAGCCGTATTAATACCTACCTGAGCGTTCGTTTTAGTGTATATTACTGATAATGCAACAATAATTGATACTATTAATTTTTTCATATTTTAAGTTTTCTGGTTTTAGTTTATTAGTATTGTAAAAATAGTAAAAAAATAGTATACAATGTATAATATTTACATTTAAAGCGAAAAATTAAAATACAATTTACATTCAGAAGATTTATTTACTAATAATTATACTATTTTAAACAAATGTCTTAAAAATGGTTTGACAAAAAAAGACGAGCCCCCATAGACTCGCCTTTCTTGAAGATTGTATAACAACTTGTTATTTAGTTAAAAAAATATAATGATGTGTTTTTAGAATCAATTTTAATAATTATGAACTTTAATTTACGGTAATGATCATTCTTCTGTCTTCTGCATTTGTATTAACGTTACCTCCTGTTGCATTAACCCTAAAAATAATCGTATGACTACCGGGTGCCAATGTAGTTGTCCAGTTCCCTACACTACTGTATCTGTATAAAAAGTTACCTGCATTCTGAGTTGAATATCTCAAGTTACCACCTACTACAAGACCATCTATCAGTATTTGATAGGTACCCACGGCATTAGCATCCACTCCATTTGTAAATGTTTGTGGGTTAAAACTTACCTGTACGGTTACATTTTGTGTTCCTGCTAAACTAATAGTCTGTGTAAGGTCAGATGAGCTCCCAATCGCAACTTGTACTGCTCCTCCTGAGCTTTGCTGAAAAGTTCTTGCACATAAACTTCTCCAATTGGTTCCGTTAAACAAAAATGTACAGTTTTCATCCGTATTATACACTTGAAGACCAGCGGCAGGTGTTGCAATAGCATTCATCTGGCCAGAATTCATTCGTGGCATCAAAAGACCTGAAGAGGTAGAAGCCACATCTAAAATAGCAGAAGCACTAGGTGTTGAAGTACCTATTCCTACACGACCAGCGGAAGTAACTCTTATGCGTTCTAAATATCCACCTCCTAAAGAATTCCCAAGCATAAATTCTTCTTCAGACGCTAGTCCTAGAGCTCCTGTACGTATACTTCCCATTCCCCATGCCGCACCACCAGAAGTAGGACCCGCGTTGGTAAATCCTAAAAGAGCATAATTTCCTGTTGCTATAGGAGATGTATTTCTTAATGCCGTTATCACAAATTGATTCCCAGCAGAAGGCGCATCGAACAGTGTATATCTATTGGAGACAGCTGTTGCGCTTACTACTTGAAATCTATTTTCAGGAGCTGATGTTCCTATTCCGACATTTCCTGTTCCTTTGATACGCATCAATTCATTCGATCCAGCTCCACCAGTTAATCCCGCATAAAATACATGATCAGTTGTTGTTCTATCTGCCTGATAACGCATAATACCAGAATTTACACCAAAGCCATAAAATTCATTATCATTATCTCCAGTTTCATACAATACAATCTTACGGTTAGCCAATGTACTTCCTAAATGTAATTGCGCATGAGGAGCAGCTGTTCCAATTCCAACTCTACTATTAAGAGCATCTACTGAAAATGTGCTTCCGCCTACAGAAAACCCATTGACCAAACTATTCGTGAATGTTAAAGGAAAAGTAGCCTGATTTACGACCCTATTACTATTAAGGGTTCCGCTTGTCGTATAAATATTTCCCAAAGCGTAGGTAGCATTCGTTGGGTTGTATAATTTCACCCATACAAGACCATCAAAATAATAGTATCCGATAGAATCTATGTTTACCGCGGTTCCTAATTGCGTTCCGGTAGCAACGCTATTTACATACAGTAAGGTAGAAGCTGGAACACCTATCATACTTTGGGCCCTTTGTCGGTCTACACGAGGGATAAGAACTCCATCTACAGTAGGAGAATTTCCGGTCGTATTTTTAGCGGTTATATCTAATGAAGCCGCCGGTAAAGCCGTATTAATTCCTACTTGAGCCTCTGCTGTTCCATACAGCCCTGATAAAGCAACAACTACTGAAAATGTTAGTTTTTTCATATTATTCAAGTTTTATGATATTAAGTTTTTGGTATCATAAAAATATAAAAAATATTAATCAAAAAATCAAAATACACACATAAATTACTAATAAACAATAATTTGTATTAAAATATATCTAATTATAGTGAAAAACATAAATATAATTCATTTTGATTAAATTTAATCCTAAAAAACATCTCTTTATAGTGATATAATTGAATAATTGCTAAAAAAGACAAACCGTAACGGCTCGCCTTTTTCAGAACATTAAAAAAAGGAAGTTGGAAAACATTAAAATACGACCACTTTTTATAAAATAATGGGTTATTAAAATTAATCACCCATTCTAAAGACAAGTAACTGAGTAGAGCCTGCATTTAAAATCATACCTGTACCACCACAGTTACCGGATTGCCCTCTGCCAAGATTTATCTCCCAATTGGTATTTGCAGGAAGTGTAGTGGTATATGTGATAGCATTACCATGAACAGAAAGGCCTCCCTGAACATGAGCTGCTGTATTATGTACCCTTTGGAAACCAGAAGTAAGAGGAAAATCTACAAAATAAGAACTCAATGTACACCCTGTATTATTATGAGAAGCTTCATATACAAAAGCTATCTGATATGTTCATGCAGGAAATGTAATAGTACTTGAACCCGCATTATAAGTTAAACCCGGTATTGTACTTTTAACAAAAGACATCGGTACAACTTGAGAGCCTCCTGCACCATATCCATTTAAAAAATTATTTTGATCTGTTGCTAATTTAAAAATAGCCGGATCCGGGATAGATAAAGAAGCTAGCGTACTGATTGTTTTTACGACTCCTGTAGCACTAAGCACCATTAATTTATCAGTTTGTTTATCTCCTGTGGTGATGCCTTCTAACCGTAAAGGATTATTTCCTGTTACATGCAGTTTATTAGAAGGCGTAATGGTTCCAATACCTAATCGGTCGTTGGCTGCGTCTACAGATAATGTAGTTCCAGCTACAGAAAAAGCATTGGTTGAAGTACCTTTAAATGTAAATTTCTTCGCTCCCATATGTACAACCCTGTTTTCAGTAATCGCACCATCTACATTATAAACATTTACATTTGAATTTGTACTAGCAGAATTTAGTTTAGACCATGCGATACCATCATAAAAATAATGTCCAACAGCATCTACATTCGCTGCAATTCCTGTCTGTGATCCTGTAGCAATGCTATTTATATAAATCAAAGTAGAAATAGGAATTGCATTCATACTTTGCGCTCTCTGTCTGTCTACCCTTGGAATCAAAAGCCCATCTACAGTGGTTGCTGTACCTGTTGTATTTTTCGCCATGACATCCAGAGTAGACGTGGGTGAAGATGTATTAATGCCCACCTGTCCATTTAAATTCATTGAATACGCTAAAATAGCCAATACACTAAATAATTTACTGTTTTTCATTTGTTTATTTTTAATTATAGTTTTATTTATATGCTATACTTAAACCTTGTATTCAATAAACTTCTTGGTACATCAATCTAAAAAACCATAGAACCAATACTGAAATTTCTGAAAATGAACTGATCCTTTTTTATTGAGAATTAAAATTCTTTACAATGGCAAAAGTGCTCGGCAAAACTATGTGGAGCATACTTAAATTGATGATAAAAGACCGTTAATTAATGTTAGTTGTAGACATAACATCAATGAGAAAGTGTTAATTAAAAAAATACAAACAAAAGAATTACAAACTATTACATATTTTAAAGTGCTATTTTAATTGAAAATCCTATACGATTAATCCTATCAGTCAAAAAAATAAACCCATCCGTTACCTCTGCCTCTCAACCATTTTAGAAGTTAAAAAGACGGTATACATTATGAACTAAAAGGCAATCTTGGGGGAATATTCAAAAAGCTGCTTTTCATTTTATAGCTTGAAGATCAGGCAAATCAGACACATTTTTAATACCACTTAATTTGTTCTATTTACTTCCGTTTTTCAAGGATTAAAATTCAAAAAAAAAATCACAAAAAAAGGTGAGAAAAAAATTCTCACCTTGTCTTATATGGATATCAATAATTTTAATATTCAAACAAAATACTTCCCCAAGTAAATCCACTTCCGAAAGCGGAAAGAAGAACCAAATCTCCTCTTTTAATTTTACCCAGCTCAATGGCTTCGCTTAGCGCAATAGGAATAGAGGCTGCGGTTGTATTTCCGTATTTCTGTATATTATTATGAATCTTTTCATCCGGCAACCCAAATTTCTGCTGCACAAACTGCGCAATTCTTAAATTCGCCTGATGCGGGATAAACATATCAAGATCCTCAATGGTTTTTCCTGCTTTATCTAATGCTTCCTGCATGGTTTCAGGAAATCTGGTTACTGCATGCTTGAATACGAAATTACCGTTCATGATCGGGTATACTTCTTTATTCGTTACATTTTCAGGTTCTTTTCTCATCCTGTCACTCCATCCGTATTTAGAACCCGGAAACTGCGTACACAATTCGTCTGCATATTTCCCCTCAGAATGCATATTCATCGCTAAAATATCTCCAGCATTAGCATCTTCTGTTGCAGAAAGAACAATCGCTCCTGCCCCATCTCCGAATATTACAGAAACCCCTCTTCCTTCATCAGAAAAATCTAATCCGAAAGAATGAATTTCAGCGCCTACCACCAAGATATTTTTATACGTTCCCGATTTAATAAAGGCATTCGCAACACTCATCGCATACACAAACCCTGAACACTGATTTCTCACGTCCAACGCACCAATGGTATCACAACCCAACATATCCTGAAGCAAAACTCCACATCCAGGAAAATAATAGTCCGGAGAAAGAGTCGCAAAAATAATATAGTCTATGTCTTTAGCCGTTAAACCTGCTTTTTCTATAGCTTTTTCAGAGGCTTTAAAACCTAAATAAGCGGTTGTTTCCTGAGAATCATTTCTGTTGGTACGGTGTCTTCTTTCTTTAATACCAGTTCTTTCCGTGATCCATTCATCATTTGTGGTCATTAATTTAGCTAGATCATCATTCGTTACAACATTATCCGGCACATAAAATCCGATCCCTTTTATTGTACTTTTAATCATATAGTTTTTTAATTTTGGCAAAGATAAAACTTATTTAACACATAGTATTTCAAAATATTAGTATTTTTACTTTATGCCAATTGATACGATATACAGAGACTCCCAATGCGAATGGGTGGATGTAGAAGCTCCCACAGCGGAAGACATGAAATTTCTTCACGAAAGATATGAGATCAACAATCTCCTTCTGGAAGATACCTTAGACCCTAATCACCTCCCAAAATATGAAGAAGACGGAAACGTGAAGTTTTTCCTCTTTCGTGAAAGCACCGAGCTTGAAAGGAAGAACCTAAACACCATTAGCGACATCAGTACCAAGATTGGCGTTTTTTTGTTGGATAAAACCATCATTACCATCCACCGGATGAAAACCAAAAGTATTAATGAAACGAAAAAACAACTTTCCAACTCAAAGGAAGAAACCACTTCGCAGAACATTGCATTAATGATTGCTTTATTGATGATGAAAAGTTTTGATGATGAAGCGGTAAGCTTAATGGAAACGATGGATAATATTGAAAATGAGATCTTCCTTAAAAATACAAACCATACCAATCAGATCCGAAGATTGTATAAACTGAAAAGAAAATCAGGATTAAATTCCCGGGTATTAACGATCTCCACAGATGCAATTGATAAATTTAAACTCTTAGGATTACAGGATTCTGAAGTGGTGGATTTAAAAGATAAACACAAAGATGTTGTGGCAGATTTTGATCATCTCAATATCCAAATCACCAACTTAATCGGGATGTTTTTAGCCCTTTCTGATCAAAAAGCGAATCAGGTGATGAAAGTTTTGGCGATCTATTCCGTTTATTTTTTACCGATTACTTTTATTGCCGGAGTTTACGGAATGAATTTCGAAAATATGCCCGAACTGCATACCCAACACGGTTATTTTTATACGCTAGGTTTAATGGCGCTGATTGTGATCTGTACTTTTATTTATGCAAGGAGAAAGCAATGGTAGGATTACTTACTCATTACAGTGAGCAAGCATATACATACTGTAAAGATTGATTTTGGTAAACGCAAAGGCGCAAAGCTGATTGAAATATGTTGTCTTTAAGGCGCAAGGATTTTATCTTTGATAAAATTGATTGTGTTATAATTGAACGTACACTTTGTCATTCCGGAGGAATCTAGATTTATTAATTGATCAAGATGATAAACTTTGAATATTTATTCTCGCAGATTGAGCGAATAATGCAGATGATTATGTGAAAATTAAAAATCCGTTGAAAGATCTGCGCTATCTGCTTAATCTGCGAGAGAAAAAAAATAAAACCAACCATGAAAACCGAAATTCTTAACAAAATCATTGAAGAAAATGTTCTTTCCCAAGAATCAAAAGAAAAGCTCAAGGCTTTGCATGAAAATATTTCATCCAAAGAGTTTTCTGATCTTTTGGATGCTCATGGAAATCAATATGTAGAATTTGTGCAGGAAGGTGGCGGCGTTTGGGGAAGCGCGTTGGTGGGTTATCTGTATGGATTGGAAATCTTCGGAGTTCGTTTTCTGAAAATTGCAGGAACGAGCGCTGGTGCTATTAATACGATGTTAATTGCTGCCTGTAAAACCAAAGAAGAATCTAAAAGTGAAGTCATTAAAGAAATTCTGTTCAACTGGAACTTCGCCGATTTTATGGATGGAAAAACCTATGTAAAAACCACCATTCATGCAATGTTGAATAACAAGAACTTCCTGAAAATAAACGCCATTATTGCGGCTGTGATGATGATTATTCTTGTCATTATTCCATTTGCACTTTCCTCGAAAACTACCCTGAATGCAAAACTCCTTTTTCTTGTTCCGCTTATTCCCATTACCATCGCATTCTTTTGTATTAAAAAGTTTTATAATGATTTCAGGAAACAAAATAGCGGACTTAATCCCGGAAAAGTTTTCTTAGATCAAATGACGGATGTAATGAACGGATTCGGAATCAAAACAGTAGCCGAGCTTAATGAAAAATTCATTCAAAAAGAACGTGAGCTTAACCTCAACTACCGCTACGGAAATAATCAGGAATATTACAATATTGCTTTACAAAGTATTGAAGCCATTAAAGCAAAAAATATAGAACATATTGATCAGACTCAATATAAAATATTCTACGAAAGTGCGGTTAATAACGATTACTATAAAAATAATCCGTTTCATTTATTACGATCAGAATATATTGTTATTACCACCGATATCAATGCCAAAATAAAAGTTGAACTGCCAACAATGGCTAATTTATATTGGTCTGAAGAGGAATTGAAACGCATCAGCCCGGCCGAGTTCGTTCGTGCTTCTATGTCGGTTCCTTTCTTTTTTGAACCTTTCCAAAAAGCAATTGATAAGAATGATGATTCTGTGAAATACGCCTGGAAATTCTGGATGAATACCAAACCCGAAGACATCTACCCTGTCGGTGTTTTTATTGATGGCGGAAGTATTTCTAATTTCCCCATTGATCTTTTCCATTCAAGCGATGTTTTTTATCCCAGAATGCCTTTGTTTGGCGTACAGCTCACCAATGATTCAGATATTCTTTCCGAGAAAGGAAAAACCAGTGAACAGATTCTGAAAACTCCCTTCTCATTTGCCGGAAATATTATCGATACTTTAAAAGGTTTTAACGATAAATCATTCCTTACCAAACATACTTTTTACCATTTGTACAGCATTCAAACCGTGAATTGCGGAACCAGCAGCTGGCTCAATTTCTTTATGAAAAGAGAAGAAAAAGAAGAACTTTTCAACAAAGGTTTTCTCGCCGCTTTGGATTTCCTCAATCAATTCGACTGGGAAAAATACAAATACGAAAGAATGATGCTCTCCATGAAAGAGAAAAAAATATTGAAGGAAGAGGATACGAAGACGGTGGGGTAAGGGAATTTGAGTATTTTTAGCCTTTAAATATTTTATATCGTAAATGAAGAAAAAACATTTTTTTATTCTTGGATTTCTGTTGATCTTACTTTTCATTTCAATTCCTATTATTCATGTTTTCAAAACAAAATGGGGAGAATCTAAAAATAAGGTCATCATTCCAAATGGATATAGCAACGACGCCAGTCAGCTAAACCTAACAAAAATAGATACCTTAATAAAAGTTCCCGAAACTAAAGTTGAAATAGAAAAGCAACTTCGCCAAATACTAAAATATGCGAAGGAAAAGAATTTAAAGATCTCTATTGCCGGCGCCCAACATAGTATGGGAGGACATTCTATTTATCCAAACGGAATTCTCCTCAATATGCTTCCTTACAAACAAATGGAGCTTGATACTAAAAATAACATTCTTACCATCGGATCGGGTGCACTTTGGGAAGATGCAATCAAATATCTAGACAAATATGGAAAGTCAATTGCTGTCATGCAGGCCTTTAGTTCGTTTTCAGTAGGAGGTTCTATGAGTGTGAATGGTCATGGTTGGCAAAAAGATTCGCCTCCAATTTCTTCAAGTGTAGTATCATTTACTTTGATGAAAGAAAATGGCGAAGTGATTAATTGCAGCAGAAATGAAAATCCTGAACTTTTCAAATTAGTTATTGGTGGATATGGACTTTTCGGAATCATTCTCGATGTGAAACTAAAAGTAGTAGATAATCTTGCTTTACAATATAAATATATCCGTATAAGCTCAAAGAATTATCCTGATTATTACAAAAAATTCGTCTCAGATAATCCGAATGTGAACTTAGTTTTTGGAAGATTAAAAATATCCAACAAACATTTTCTGGAAGATGCAACGATTAATTATTTTGAAAGAACAGATGAAAAACCGTTATCACTTCCAGCACAAAATGCTAAAAATGAAGAGACAAAGCGTTTAGTTTTCAGAAGTACCGTGAATAGCGAATATGGAAAAAGACTTCGTTGGGATCTGGAAACCGGAATGAACAGGATTACAAGAAATACTGTTTATTCAAGAAATGAATTGTTGAATGATCATGTTTCCCTAATAGAAAATAAAGATCCAAATTCTACAGATCTTTTACAGGAGTATTTTATTCCAGCAAGAAATTTCAACCAATTTATAGAAGATATAAAACCGGTGCTAAAATTTTCTCAAATTGATTTACTCAACATTACGATTCGAGCAGTAAATAAAGATGAAGACAGTTATATGAATTATGCAAAAGAAAATGTTTTTGGTTTCGTTCTTTTATTTAATCAAAAGAAAACAGATCAACAGGAACATAAAATGAAGATACTCACCAACAAACTAGTTGATGCAGCCCTAAAAAATGAAGGAACTTTTTATCTACCGTATCGACTTCACATAGACCGAGTGAAAATGAGAAAAGTTTATCCTCAAACTGACTCATTTTTTCAACTCAAAAAGAAATATGACCCTAAGGAAATCTTTGAGAATAAATTCTATCTCCACTATAAATAAAAAATAACATGATGAAATACCTCTGCCAATGCTGCGGCGAAGAAAAAGAAGACTGGCCTGCCATAGCTTATTCTGCTCCATACCCGTATTTTCAATTGTCTGAAGAAGAATTAGAAAACACAGAGTTAACCTCTGATTTGTGTATTATAAAGTATTCCGACGAAACCTGCTATTTTATCCGAGCAGTTCTCGTACAGGAAGTCAATGATAGTTGCCAAGATCTCGAATATGGGATTTGGGTTTCGTTAAGTGAAAAAAGCTTCAATGAATACGTTGAAAATTATGACAATAAAGATTTTGAAGGAGGATATTTCGGATGGCTCTCCAACTATCTTCCTGATTATGAATTTAAAGAAAGTATTCCTACTGATGTATTTGTAAACAATACAATAGGAAGACCTTTTATTCATCCTCATGAAAGTTTTGACCATCCTTTTGTTCATGATTTTTATAATGGAATTTCAAAGGAAGAAGCTGAGGAAAGAATTAATAAAATGCTTAAAAACTAATAATGGCAAGTTGTTTTATTATATTTAAAGATGGGAGATGTTTCTCCAGAAGATGGACTGGATATGATTATATTATTAAAATTGTCATCCATGAATTATATCTGATTGAAAATGGAAAAGAGCTCGCAGCATGGCTGGAATTACAGATTCCTCCTGACCATGAAGACGAGTCTGAAAGAGCAGAAAGTGGATACGGTTTTTATAGTGAACGAACACACGAATGGATTAACAGAGATTTGGACACACGAAGTCTTACAGAAGAAAACCAAAAATTGTTCTGGCAAGCTATCGAAAACGGACGTCCAAAAGTACACGATTCAGAATTACCAGATTATACTGATCTAAATCCGGAATATTTTGAAATCTTCTATGAAATGTACAGGCTTTCTGAGGAAGGAGCTCCACCGCTGGAACACTCACACTGGGGAAGAGTCACGGAATGTAATATCAAAAATGGCCCGGGCTGGGAAGAAGAAACAAATGAGTAAATTATAAGACTATGAACTGGATTATCAGAAGCACAAAAATTGTAAAATTTCACACTAACCTACATGAGGTTTTAAAACCAATTTGGGAAGACCTTATTGATTATGACTGGGTTTTAACAGATTTAGATTTTGTAACAAACAATGAGATCCCCATCAGTTTGGATAAAGATTATTTTGTTTTAAGTAATGAAGAATTTGAAACGCTTTATCAATCTAGAACTCAAATAATCTGGGGAATTATTTCTGCTATTCCTAAAAATTCTCAATTAGACTTTAGTATTATTTCAAAATTACCTGCAGAGCATGAAAATGCATGGAAACCCAACGAATTTTTAATTAAAGAATCATTTCTTGAAATTGTAGCATTCGACAGTGGGTATACTATCGTTAAATTTAAGGATGAAAAACTTTCAAATCAGTTTAAAGAGTATTTTCAGGAACAAGCTATAGATTTACAAAAGTTTAATGATAAACATATCCAATGAGATTAAAATCTATTCATAAAACGTTTTTTTTCACAGGAATATCTATGGGTATCCTTTCCATCTTTATGTTTCTAATAGGTATAAGTATATTTAGTTCTACAGGACAAAATCCAATAAAGGTTAGAATAGGTGAGTTCTGTTTTGCATTTTGGCTCCCCTTTTTAGTAATTGGTTTTCTTTTATCTATTCTTGGGCTTATATTGTATCTTATAAAAAGTAGTACAAAATAAATAGCAGAACACTTAGATACCTTTTTAGAATTAAAGGCATTGATTATGTTGGATATGGATATTAATAATCACCTTTATTAAATTATGCAGATTTCTCCTCCGTCGAAATGACAGACAGTATAAATCCTAAACTTCATTTTAAAACGCAAAGTTTTACTATGCAACTATATTATTTTTAGGAAGCAAAGAAATGCAATAAAGTCGCTCATGAACTAAACTTCTTAAGAATCAATTATATTGATTCTTTTCATTGCTCCCTTAAATATCCAGAATTCAAAATAAATCTTTGCGTTAAAATACTTTCCTAAGGCAAACACAGGATACAAAATCAGTATCTACAACCCATCAATAAACTCCAAATACAACGGTATACTTCTTTCAATGGTTTCTTCAGAAGCGTCCTGCTCCATTCCGTAAAAAACAAACGGTTCTTTGTAGTCTGCCTTTATATAATCGAAGGTTAGTTCAAAAGGAGTTGTTAGTTCTTTCATCGTGTATTTATATTTTCCGGATGCGCTGTAACCTTCTTCATCAATTCCTGCGGTGATGGCCAAAGAGATCTTTTTCCCTTCTACTTTGTAACCACTTTTGCTTCCGTATGCCCAGCCATACAATACCACCTCATCAAACCATTTCTTTAAAAGCGGCGGACTGCTGAACCAATAAAACGGAAACTGAAAAACTATTTTATCATAAGATTCTATCAGTTTCTGCTCTTTTAGAATATCGATCTTTTCGTCAGGATATACTTGGTATAATTCATGAACCGTATATTTTTCGGGGTATTTATTTAATTCATCGATCCATCTTTTATTGATGACAGATTTTTCTATTTGCGGATGAACGACTATAACTAATGTTTTCATTGTATTTAAATTTCTATTGCAAAAATAATATACGTAACTTACATTTTCAATAGTAGTACCCCATTGTACGGTACTATAAAAAATGTAAGTAATGACTAAAATAAAGGAAACATCCACCAATTTTGCCAACAAAAAAGCCCTTGCTGACGTATGTCTGGAAATCTATGCCTCCAATGTTATTGGCGGACAATGGTCTTTGGCTATCTGCTGTTATCTTATCAATGGAAAGCTGAGGTTTGGCGAACTGAGAAAATGTCTTCCCAATATTACCGAACGTATGCTCACCCTTCAACTCCGCAAGTTGGAAGAAGATAAAATCCTTACAAGAACGGTATTCGCAGAAGTTCCTCCCCGCGTTGAATATGAACTCACCGAGATTGGCTACAAACTAAAACCCATTATTGAAGAGCTCGAAAAATGGGGAAAAGAGCATAAAGAAATACTGAATCCAGAAGAGTAATAAGATATTAGATTTATAATACAAACTTGTTTACACTTTTTATTTTTAACCGCAAAAGAATCAAAAGAATTACATATTATTTAAGTTAATTTTGAACTGTAAACAAGTATACATAAGTTTTAAAAAATCTTTGCATATTGAGCCGAGTCGAAATATTATTCTTTTGTAAGCTTATGTTTTCAAAATAGCTAAGCTTTATAATAATAGAATAAGCTAATATAAGTCATTCTTCAAATCTTATTTTCCATTCATAATTTTCGTAATTTTAAGTATTATTAAACACAATATAAACTAATTACGTTATTAAAAATTCAATTCTTTTATTTCTGTTTTTTGCAGTAATCAGCTTTGGAAATTCACTGAATGCTCAGAAAATTACGGATGGCCAGACCATAGAGGTCAACGGCATGAGCGTCACTTTTAACATTACCAATAAAGAAAGTATTGAGGCAGGCGGAAAACCCTATGACCGTTACAAAGTTTCTGCTACGGTAAAAAATACCTCACCCCAATCTTATAATATCAGATTATCTTCCTTCCCACAAATTGTCAGTAATATTGGTCTTGTAGAATTAGACTGCATCAATGCAACCGGTGCCAAACTGACCTCAAAAAAGATTGAACTGAAAATGAAAGCACAGATCATCAATGTGACCTATTCTGCTTATGATAAATCAGGAAAATTCACCAATGGGATAATTCCTGTCACCGGAAGTTATTATTTTGATGCAGGAGATACCATTAGTGATCATGCTATTTTTATTGTTCCTCAGGGGCAGGCACCAGATGTTACGGTGAGAAGCTTGAAGTAATGCACTTTGTGTCATTCAGAGCGAAACGAAGTGTAGCGTGGAATCTTTTTAAATGTATAATAGATGCTTCGACTTCGCTCAGCATGACAGTTCTAATACTAACTGTTTTATTGTAACGGTATATTTTTAGCAATTTTACACTGAGCGGAGTCGAAAATTCTAGTAATAGTTGTTCTAAAATAAATGCTAATTGATTTTTCAAACACAAATTACACGAATATTCTTCACAAATAATACAAACATTATTTTCAACAATATCAATAGGAACGGGCTTTAGCCCGTTTTCATTTTAAAATACCTCCAACTGGCTTTAGCCAAAACTTACTGTAAATAAAATGAAATGCTTCGACTTCGCTCCAGCATGACATTTCTAATACTAACGGTTTTATGATATCGTTCTTTTTTAGCGTTGTCATCCTAAGCGAAGTTGAAGCGTTTTAACAGAAGTCTAGATCTTATTCCACATCGGATGATGCTTTAAAACATCCTGATACACAGGGCAGCTTTCTTCATGACATCCTTTTAAAAATCCGATGCTCATTAGAAATTCATTGATGATTTCTCCGCCTGTAAACTTGAATGTTTTTTTGAATATTTTCATCCATTCCTCTAATGTTTTAGGATGATGATGCTCCAGCCATTTTTCAAATGAGCCGAATTCTTTTTGTAATGCAATAATGGTTTTCGCATTTTCGATGGCGGCGTTTACTTTTAATTTATTTCTGATAATTCCCGGATCACTCAACAATCTTTCACGATCCTGTTCTGTGTAAGCTGCTACTTTTTGAATATCAAAGTTATCGTATGCATTTCTGAAACTCTCTTCTTTCTTTAATATCGTTTCCCAGCTCAACCCTGCCTGATTAATCTCCATAATTAGTCTTCCGAATAATTCATTATCATCATGAATCGGAAATCCGTAATGGTTATCATGGTATTTTTTGTGAAGCTCTTTTCTGCTTTCGGGCTGCATTCCTTCTATTGCTGAACAATAACTCATTTCAATATATTTTCTGTTTTGGTTAAAAATTTATCTAACGCCTCTTTCATATCAATTCCGGTTCGGTCTGCTAATATAATCAACCACCAGATATTTTCACCTAATTTATGCTCGAGTTCTTCTCTGGAGTTTGCTTTTGTCCATGTCTTTTCATGTGACATGATATTTCGCCCTACCAAACCTGCATCTGTAAGATAAGCCAAAGCATCTTGCTCTAAGATCCATTCTTTACCGTTCTGCTGAATTTCCAGTTGGTGGTATTTCTCTCTGATTTCAAGAGAACGTTTTATGATTTCGTCGAAATTATTCTGACTCATTTTTTTAGGTTTAATGGTATAAAGATATAATTGTATTGTGACAACTACCTGTCAGTAGCATCCATAATGTATATCAAAACATCATTTTTCATTGAATAAAAAAAGCCCTGAATTACTTCAGGACTTAGAAAAAACCTATAACCATAACCTCCTTCATTGTCAAACATCAATTCGTTCCACCTCCTAAAGCCCTGTAGAGATCTACTTCTGCAATAAGCTTTTCCTGAACCACATTAATATATTCTAAGTCGTTCTGGAGTTTATTATTTTGGGCAGTTATTACGTCAAGGTAAGTCGCCATCCCATTTTTATATAATTTCAGGGCATCATTAATTCCTTTCTCTAAAATTTCTGTTCGTTGTGACAGTAAAGCCAATCGTTCAGAAGTTCCTTTAGATTTTGCCATAGCATCAGAAACCTCAGCAACGGCTGTCATTACCGTTTGCTTAAAAGTTACCGCAGATTTTTCCTGCTCAATAATGGCTGTTTTATAGGCCGTACTCAATTGTTTTTTCTGTAAAAGCGGCATTGCAAGATTGGCAGCAATCGTTTTGGTGAGTGATCCGGGAAGGTCAAACCATGTATTAAACTTACTGGAATTCACCCCAATTTGTGGTGTTAGACTAAGACTGGGATACATTGCGGCTTTCGCCAATCCCGTTTTTGAATTAAGGCTAATGACCGCAAATTCTGCAGCTCTTACATCCGGTCTGCGACTGAGTAGCTCAGCTGGAACTCCTTCAGATAATGTATTTTCAAACATCATACTTTTTAAATTTTCTCCACGAGAGACCTGAGTTGGATATTCTCCGCAAAGAATACTTAAAGCATTTTCCTGCACCGAAATATTCTGTTTGGCTAAAGGAATCAGCAGTTCGGCTGTTTTCTTTTGTGCTTCAGATTGTTGAATAGCCAACGAATTGATCTGTCCGGCATTAAATTGCAGATTCATCATCTGAAGTGTACGGTTACTCAGTTCAATATTTTTCTCGGCTATTTTTAACTGTTCATCCAAACTTACCAAATTATAATAGGCCTGTGCTACCTGCACAATGATTCTTGTTTTAAGCGCATTCAGGTTTTCTCTTTGCGAAAAATAATCTGCAGCGGCAGATTCTCTTTGCATTTTAGCTTTCCCCCAAATATCAACTTCCCATGACAGTCTTATGGTTGCACTAAAATCATCAATATACTTCTGTCCTGAAAATTGTTGATTCAACGACCCGTTCAGTGAATTTCCTGATGCCCAACTTCTATTGGCTCCTGCACTTACATCCACGGTAGGCATCATAGAATGTCTGGCCTGTTTGTATGCCAGATCCAGCTGATCCATTGTTTTTAACGCATTCACTACTTCATTGTTTTTATGTAAAGCTTTATCAATCAGATCCGTTAATTTTGGATCTTTGAAAAACGTCTTCCAAGGAAGCAAAATACCATCTCCGGTTACCTGTACAGAATTATTATACTGTTGAGGAATAGCAAGCTCCGTTCGTGTATATATTTCCCCTACGGAACAAGAGACCACTAATGCCGCCATTGTACCTGTTAAAAGGATATTTTTCATATTAATTATTCTCATCTGTTGAATTATTGTGTGAAACAATTACTTGTTTTTTAGAGGATAGTTTTTCGTCCACATATTGGAAAAACATATATAAAACAGGAATTACAAAAATCCCCAATACCACGCCGCTCAGCATTCCCATCGCAGCACTTACACTGATGGATTTATTTCCTGCTGCCATTCCACCTCCTGATAACATTAAGGGGATCATTCCCACAATAAATGCCAGTGATGTCATGATAATCGGGCGAAGTCTTGATCTTGCTCCTTCCAATGCAGATTCAAGTATAGATAAACCGGACTGTCTTCTTTGTACGGCAAATTCCACAATCAGAATGGCATTTTTCGCCAATAGACCAATCAACATAATTAATCCGATCTGTACATAAATATTATTATCTAAACCGATGGCTTTAATTCCCAAAAAGGCTCCGACAATACCCGTCGGAATAGATAACAATACCGCCAAAGGAAGGATATAACTTTCGTACTGTGCAGATAAAAGCAGGTAAACGAAAAGCAAACAAAGTCCTAAAATCATCATCGTTTGATTGCCCGAAGATTTTTCTTCTAAACTTAAACCCGTCCATTCGTAGCTGTAATCCGAAGGTAATTTGTCTAACACTTTTTCAAGATTACCCATTAACTGTCCGTTACTTACCCCCGGTTTTGGGCTTACATTGATACTTAAAGCATTGTAAAGATTATATCGGCTTACCGATTCGGGTCCATATACTTTATGTAGCGAAATCAGCGTGTTGGCAGGAACCATTTCTCCTTTATCATTTTTAACAAAAATATCATTGAAGGCCTGCTCATCCATTCTGTACACTCCGTCTGCTTTAATATTTACTCTGTAAAATTTACCAAATCTTGAGAAATTCTGTGATTGGTCTCCTGAGAAATATGTCTGAACCGTTCCTAAAAGACTGGCTACACTTACGCCTAACTGTTCTGCTTTATCTTCATCTACTTCCAGCTCAAGCTGCGGATAATCTGCACGGAACATGGTGTACGCATAGGCAACTCCGGGCGTTTGCATTAACTGTCCTATAATTTCGTCGGCTTTCGCTTTCAATACTTTGGGATCTCTTCCCATACGGTCCTGAAGCATAATTTCAGCATCACTCGTCATTCCGTAGCCTTCAACAGGAGGCATTCTGATGGTCATTATACTTCCTTCTTTAACAACCGCTAATTTTTCATTAACAACTTCTAAAATGGCATCAATATCCTTAATTGCTCCCCTTTCTTTTTTAGGTTTTAATTTCACAAATCCAACAGCATAAGCAGGTCCTGTACTATTGCTCAAAATATTAAACCCTGTGATAGAAACATTTTCATGGATGGCTTCTACCCCTTTTAAAATCTTATTGACCTTATCTGCCACTTCTGTAGTTTTCATTAATCCTGTTCCGGGTGGCATACTGATGCTGTAAATAAATAAGCTATCATCTTCCATGGGAACAAAACTTTTTGAAGTGCTCGTCATTAACCAAGCTGCCAAGCCAATTATTACGACTACTATGCCGGCGCACAGCCATTTTTTAGTAATTAAAAATCGGACTCCTTTTACATATCTGTTGGTTAAATTATTGAAACTTGCATTAAATGCGGTAGAAAACTTCTGCCCGAATCCTTTTTTCTCCCCATGTCCTTCTGCATGATTATTTTTAAGGAATACCGCACACAAAGCAGGCGTTAATGTCAATGCATTTACAGCTGAAATAATAATCGCGATGGCTAACGTATAGGCAAACTGCTTATAAAATATCCCTGCAGATCCGGTCATAAATCCAATCGGGATAAATACCGCAGACATCACCAAAGTAATGGATATAACTGCCCCCGTAATTTCGCTCATCGCTTTATGAGTTGCTTCTTTACCGGTGAGATCAGTTCCTTCCATATTACTGTGAACGGCTTCAACCACAACGATGGCATCATCTACAACAATACCAATGGCCAGCACTAAGGCAAATAACGTTAATACATTAATGGTAAACCCTAACACCAACAGGAAGAAAAACGTCCCTACAATGGCTACCGGAACAGCAATCGCCGGAATGATGGTAGATCTGAAATCCTGCAGAAATATAAAGACCACAATAAACACAAGAATAAAAGCTTCTATCAACGTAGATTTTACCTGCCCTGTTGCTTCATCCAGTCTTTCTTTGGTGCTGATCATTTTCGAATATTTTATACCCGGCGGAAAAGATTTTGAAATTTGATCAAGAGACTTGGTTACCTCTACCTCAATATCGTTGGCATTAGAACCTGTAGTCTGCAAGATTCCTACAGTAACTGCATTTTTGCCATTAACAATATTATCGCCGCTGTAGGAAATAGATCCGAACTCCACTCTTGCCACATCTTTAAGACGGATGATATTGGTTCCATCATTTTTTACAATAATGTTATCATATTGCTCCGGCTTATTTTTCTTCCCTTTGTATCTGATGACATATTCTAAGGCAGCTTTAGATTCCTCACCCAATTTTCCTGGAGCAGCTTCTAAGCTTTGGTTGGCAATTGCAGTTGAAATATCAGAAGGCAGTAATCCGTAAGATGACATTTTCTGCGGATTCAGCCAGATTCTCATCGAATAGTCTTTAGAACCGAATACCTGTGCCTGCCCTACTCCTTTAACCCTTTTAATTTGCGGAATAATATTGATGTTGGAAAAGTTTTGCAGAAAGACCTCATCATATTTAGAATTGTCATCCGTATAAATATTAAACATCATGATCATACTATTCTGCTGTTTAGAAGTAGTAAGCCCCATCCTGATGACTTCCTGAGGCAAAATAGGCGTGGCCTGCTGCACTCTGTTTTGTACGTTTATCGCAGCCTGATCAGGATTAACACCTTGTTTAAAAATAACAGAAATAGAAAATGTTCCGTCATTACTTGCAGTAGATTTCATGTACTGCATATCTTCCACCCCGTTTATTTGTTCTTCCAGGGGCGTAACTACTGAACGGACAACCGTTTCACTGTTTCCACCAGGATAAGACCCCGACACCATTACCGTAGGAGGTGAGATATCGGGAAATCTTGTTACCGCTAATTGATTAAGCCCTATGATACCGAGTATAACAATGATAAATGATATTACCGTTGCCAATACAGGGCGATCTATTATCTTTTTAAGCATTATTTAATTTTCTAAAAATGAATACATTATTGTGAGATTATTTTACAGGAACCACCTTAGGAACTACCTGGGCACCTTCAGTAAGAACATCTACCCTGTTAATGGCAATCTTATCGCCTGCCTTTACCCCTGACGCTACGAAATAATCATTGGCAGTACCTCCCGAAAATTCTACAGGAGACATGATCACTTTATTACCCACACCCAATTTATAGACGAAAAACTTATCCTGAATATCTTTCACTGCAGTTTTAGGCAGCTTTACCACTCCGTTCATAAATTGATGTACCATTACTCTTGCTGTACCACCTGCTCTCAACAGTTTATCAGGATTTGTGAACACAGCTTTCATCTGCATACTTCCGGTATTGGCATTAATATTTCCACTGGCAGATTCTAATTTCCCTTTGTAAGAATAGGTTGATCCATCCGCCAATAAAAGCTCTACCATTCCTGTATTGTTATCTAATAAAGTCTTGGAATGTCTAATATAATCGGCTTCATTCATTGAGAAATAAACATTCACCGTATTGATATCAGAAAGCGTGGTTAACGGTGCTGTAGCTGATGGTGAAATAAGATTTCCGATACGGTTGGGTATTCTGCCAATATATCCGCTAACCGGAGCTTTAATACTCGTAAAATTCGCATTGATCTGGGTAGATCCCAACGCAGATTTTGCCTGAGTTACCTGAGTCGCCGCTGCCTGATAAGCCGTCTGCGCTGTTCTTAGCTGCATCTCAGAAACCACTTTACCCGCCACAAGAGGTTTCAGCTTTTCAACTTCCAGTTTAGCTGTTGCAAGGTTGGCTTCAGCTGTTTTTACCGCTGCACTACTGCTTGTTACTTCCTGATTATACACAGAAGGATTGATTCTGAAAAGGGTCTGCCCTTTATTCACATATTGTCCTTCTTTTACATAGACAGCTTCCAGATATCCCGTTACCTGCGCACGGATTTCCACATTATCTTTTCCTTCTATACTCCCGGGGTATCCTGTAGAAATATCGGCATCTCCATTTTTAAGCTGAATGAAATCGGTAGGCAATGCTACAGCCTGAGGCATTTCATTTTGTTTATCGCCTGAATGGCAGGAATACATCACAGTTGCCAATGCAATAACCGATGCAGCATAACTTATTTTATAGTTCATAATGGTTTAATTTTCCTTTTAATCCTTGGCAAAATAACTTATTAAACAAGGTAGAAAAGTTGAAAATCTTAGTGAACCGACAATAATAGGCTTTGAAATGTTGGATACCCAAAATGAAAAGAAAATAGGCAAATATTGAAAAAATCAAGCCTTTAAAATTTAAGAATTAGAGTAAAGAAATCAATAGAAATAGAGTAATCGTTGATTATTAAAAACGCATCAGAAATTCAGACTAAATTCCTATCGGAATAGCCAACGAAATGAAGCATGAAAATAGAATATTTTAAAAGTTTAAATAGCTTCGATGAGGTTTATCGTAGCCAAAAGAATGAGTCAGAAACTCCTGCACTAATATTCCATCCAAGATTTAAACAGAGGCGCTTTTTCTCTGCTAATAATAACCTCAATATCAGAATGCTTTTTTAGTTCTACTTTCAATTTATTATTAAACAGATTATACACCTGACTTACAGAATCAATATGAATAATAAACTGTCTGTTGGCCCTAAAAAACAAGGCGGGATCTAACTGTTTTTCTAATTCTTCCAACGTTTGAGGAACAACCTCAGCACTTCCGTTGTTAAGGATTGCTTTACAGACTCCGAGTTCTGTGTAAAAGAAAGAGATATCGTTTATTAATACCGCTTTATATCCTTCTCTATGCGCCAAAAGAAAACGTTTCCTATATTCTTTGGGCTGCATATAATTCATCAAACCTTCTATCGCAGTGCTTACCATTGGTATCTTTTCCAGAATATTTTCATAGCTTTTTAAAGCAGTGTCCAATTCTTCTTCTTCCACAGGTTTCAAAAGATAATCAATGCTGTTATACTTAAAGGCTTTTACTGCGTATTCATCATAAGCCGTTGTAAAAATTACAGGACATTTTACTTCAATCTGATTAAAAATTTCAAAACTCAAACCATCTGCCAACCGTATATCCATCATAATAAGATCGGGATGTTCATTAGCTGTAAGCCAAGCTACAGATGAAGCTACAGATTCTTCCACCGATACGATTTCCACTGCAGAACGCAATTTTAAAAGCAACCTTTTTAAACGATCTGCATTAGGTTTTTCATCTTCAATGATTAAAATTGTATTGAGTTTCATAATAATGGGATTTTTGCGATGAAGTCTTTTTCAGTTTTTATAAGTAGCGGCTTTCTGTCACTTAACAGTTCAAATCTGCTGATAATATTTCTAATACCAACACCAGAAGATTCCGCTTTAGTGAGAAGTGGAAGCAAAGTATTATGAACCACTAAATATTTGTCTTTCGTGGTATAAATATTTATCTGTAAAGGGTTAGTCTTTGTGGTTTGATTATGTTTAATTGCATTTTCAACTAAAAACTGTAAGGTTAAAGGAGGGATTAATGCCTTAGAAAATTCTTCAGCCACATTAATTGTAAATACGACTCCATCCCCAATTCTTTTTTTGGTAAGAAAAATATAGGAATCCAAAAATTTCAGTTCGTCATCCAGCGCAATTATATCTTTCTTTGAATTAACGAGGAGATAGCGATAAACTTTAGCAAAATTTTCAGAATATTCATATCCAAGCTGTTGGTCTTGTAAAATAAGCTCAGAAAGAACACTGAGATTGTTAAAAATGAAATGAGGATCTATTTGTAATTTAAGCGATTGAAGTTCAGCCGCCATGGCTGCCTGTTTGTGCTGAAGCGCTGTAAGTTTATGTTGTGCTGCCTCCAATGATGTTGCTCTCCAATTATTAAGTAAAAAATTCCCTGTATTAATCGCATTTATGATAAAAGAAATAACAATATTGGTGGCTACCCATCGTGCCAGTTGTGTTAGTTCATAATAATTTTGGGTTTCCCATAAATCCTCAAACGGATTTAAATAAATAATATTGAAAATGACAACAATAGCCACACTTGCTGTTACATGAAAAAAAGCCTGTAGAAATAATCTTTTTTCTGGTTTCTCAGTCCATTGAAACTTCTTATTGAGTACGCTGTCAATTAGCAAACTTATTTCACAAAGAACAACACAAAGAAGTAAGGTCCATAAAATATCTTCTATAATACTACTCCAATTTCTAGAAGTATATATTTCCCAATCTGAGTCGAAAGGATCTATAAGATATGAAAAAAGATAAACAAAAACAAAAGAAACAAACCATATAACCACTCGTTTTTTACCGGCTGATTTTATTATTTTCTCTCTTTTCTTTAATTTTTTTAACATACACAGAATAACAACCTAGGTCTTTTTATATCTATAATTTTGTAAAGATAAATATTGTGCTATAATCAGAAATATGTTTTTACACGAACAAACAAAATTAAACCATGAAGTGTGCTTTATTGAATTTGAAACGTTTTGAAAACTTAAGACACCGATTCTTTATACTCATCAAGATTATTCTGATGGATTGTTTACATTTTGAAGAGATTGCTTGTATTCGTTGGGGGTAAGTTCTGTCTTCTTTTTAAATAATTTACTGAACGATTGTGGATGTTCAAACCCCAATTGATACGCCGTTTCAGAAACTGAAAACTGAGATTCTGAAAGATATTCTTTAGCCTTTTCAATCAGTTTATCGTGAATATGCTGTTGTGCATTTTGTCCTGTATGATGACGAAGCATATCACTCAAATATCTTGGTGTAAGGTTGAGTTGTGAAGCTAAATATTCTACTGTCGGAAGGCCTTTTATTTCTTTTTCTTTATCGAAATAATCATTTAATAAATCCTCCATTTTAGACAACAGATCATTATTGGCTGATTTTCTGGTGATAAACTGTCGGTTGTAAAAACGATTGCTGTAGGTCAACAATAATTCGATCTGAGAAATAATAACATCCTGACTGAATTGATCTATCCGTTCATTCAATTCATTCTGAATATTTTCAAAAACATTGGTAATTGTTTTCTTTTCTTTTTCAGAAAGATATAAAGCTTCTGCCGCTGAATACGAAAAGAAACCGTAGTCTTTTATTTTTTTGAGTAAAGAATAAGGTCTGATAAAATCTGGGTGAATATGTAATGACATCCCGCTATAATCGGTCTCTTCACTATTCAACCTCAGCACTTGCCCCGGCGCCACAAAAGACATTCCTCCTTCTTGAAAATCGTAATAGCCTTGTCCGTATCGGATCTTACCGTTGAATTTTGTTTTAAAAGAAATTTTATAGAAATCCGTCTTCATTCCATGCTCAAAGTCTGCAGGATTAAAATGAACTTCTCCATAGTCCATAATACTGATCAGCGGATGCTGTGGTACAGGCTTTCCCATCGCTTTATGCAAAGCCGACAAAGATCTAAAATGAATGGGCGACGGGCTGGTTTTCATAATACAAATATAAGATGAGAATGGGATAAGTGTTTGTCTGGAATGGGAAATTATCAATTTTGCTTCGCAAGTGAATTGTTAATGGTGAATCTGAAAACATACTCAATACATTCACAAGCAAGGCGAATTCATAACTGGCCATTCAACTGTTAGAATACAAAACCTGATTTTATTTTCTGTACCTGAGCTTCGGCACCAATTTCAGTTCTTTCGTTGTATAAAGCATTGGCATCTTTTCCGGCAACATATCTTAACTGATCTTTTCCGTCTGTAGCCGCTTCATAAATAACATAGGCAATATCTTCCGGTTTTGAATAATTCGCGATCTGTTCGGGGCTATATCCTTCCTGAACTTTATCCATTAATTTTTGATACGCCTTATGTTGCGCTCCGTCTAAAGATCGCCCGGCAAAATCAGTTTGTATTCCTCCGGGAGCAACTACTTTTACCTGAACCCCGAATTGTGCCAATTCGTATCCCATACTTTCTGAAAATCCGTCAACCGCAAATTTTGTTGCGCTGTAAATAGAGCAGGTCGGAAAACCAATTAACCCAAAACTTGAAGTTATGTTAATAAGAACGCCCTCTTTTCTCTCTCTGAAATAAGGCGTAAAACCTTTCGTAATACGAATTACACCCATTAAATTAGTTTCAATCTGCGTTTTGATCTGTTCGTCCGTAAAAGCTTCCAAAGGCCCTACCAATCCGTATCCTGCATTGTTGAGAACAACATCTATTTCATAATTGGTAAGAACATAATCGATCGTTTTTGTAAGCTCTTCCGGATTAGCCACATCAAGCTTCAACACCGTTACATTTTCCAATTGGGTAAGCTCTGTTTCCTCTTCTGGTTTTCTCATCGTTGCAATCACATTCCAACCTTTGCTTTGAAATAATTTTGCGGTTGCTTTTCCTAGCCCCGAAGATGCTCCTGTAATAAAAATTGTCTTTTGCATGATCGTAAATTTTATACTGCAAAGTTGCTCAGAAGTCACGATTTAAAAGTAGCCAAATTGAGTTTCGTTGTAGTTGTTTTGACGAAAAAACATATTTTGATATAAATACTTAAATAAGTATTTTAGCGATTGAAGCAACAAATAATAGTTTGGCTTTCACACTTAAATAAAATTTAAAATGCTTCGATTACTTTTTCTAATCCTCACAATCATTTCAATACAGAATGTATCATCTCAAACCATTCAGGAGTGTGATGAAATTTTGAAAATCGAAAACCTTAAATTCCATACCAATGAGATTCGGGTTTATAAAAAAGATGCAACTTCAACAGGTTTAGAATTATTCAGATTATTTCAAGATGACAAAGAAAACTGGAAAGCAGAATTGTATGAAACAATTGCTTCAAATAATAATGGCGAAATCAAAATAAGAGCAAGAAAATCTAAATTAAACTCATTGAAAAATTTTGAACTCATTTGGATGCAGATTCTAGATACTGATATCATTCATTTACCTAAGTGGAAGACTTTTAAATATAAACTAGAAAAGAAAAATAAAAAATATGAAATCGAAGATGGAGAAATTATTTCATTAACTTCCATGAGCAATTTTTTATATGGGTTTTCATATTATGTAAAAATTAAAAATGGTAAACAAGAAAATGAGATTGAATATTCTAATCCTGAATCTTATTTAAAAACATATCCTAATGTGGATGAATTAATTTCATTTAAAGAATTATTAGATGTATTAAGAGATGACTTTAAGATATTCTCTAAATAAACCGTAGTTTTGTAAAAATGCCAGGCACCAGAACATATATTAATTTTTATAAAACAATTGTAGTGATTCTACTTTTGTCTTTTTCATTATCTCCTTGTTCTGTAAAAAGAGATCTTCTGGGTGTTTTCGATATTCAACATGTCAGTACTTTAAACAAAGCAAAAACAACAGTTAGCCCAACGGTACATTGTGATCTTGTTCATCAAAATTTCTCTTCAAAAACTTCTGTTTCAAAAGCAGATTTCAAGGGTAAAGAAATTTTCTCATTTCAATTAACTTCAGTTTCAAACTTTTCTGAGGATACAATTTCTCAAAACAAATATTCTGGAGCAACTACCGGAAACAGCCCACCAAAATATATTCTATTTAAACAATTGAGGTTGAATTTGGATTAGATTCAGTTCTAAGATCATTTTTAAACAATCAATTATTTAGTAAAATATCAATTCAATGAAAAATAGTACCAATCAGCCTACTGACATGGCTGGTTTATATACGTTGTCGATCCGAATGGTTATCGGGTGGACTTACTTCTCAGCATTTTGGCGCAGACTCGTTCTCGAAAACAAACTCGACCCTGATGAAGCAGGATATATCGGAGAAAAATTCAATCATTTTTTACCCAATGCCTTAGGCATCAAACCGCTCATCGAATATTTGGTAACCCATCCGGAAACACTGCATACTTATATGATGACTTTTACCATTGTTGAAGCAGTGGTAGGATTATTTATTATTTTAGGTTTATTTACCAGATTAATGAGCATCGGAATTTTTGGTCTTGCCATGGGAATTTTATTAGGCTCAGGCTGGATAGGAACAACCTGTTTGGATGAATGGCAAATTGGCGTTCTAGGAATTGCAGGTGGATTTACCTTATTTTTAACAGGAAGTGGTTCTTATTCATTGGACCATTATTTCCTGAAAAAAGGCTTTAAGTTTACTCAGAACAACGGGTTCAAATGGACGGGCTCTGGCGTGTTCCCTATTGTGAATCCTAAACTTTTTGTATTGACGGGCTCCCTTTTAATTTTCGGACTTACGCTTTACACCAATCAATATTTTCATGGAGGTGTTTGGGGAACTTTGCACAATAAATCGGTAAAACCAAAAATTGAGATTTCTAATATTTCGCTTAACAATTCTAATTTAAAGTTTGAAGTTTACAGAACGGAAGGTGTGGATGTCTATGGCTCTTTCCTCATCGGAATTCATATTTTAAATGAAAAAGGAGATGTTTTAAAAGCATTAGATCATATCGAACTTTCAAAGTTTTCAAAGGAAAATATCAACAATCATTATGTCGCCAAAGTGAAAAATGGTAAACACAGTTTGATTATTCCGCTTGGAGCAAAAGCTGATTTAACCATTAATATCGATGATCTTATGGCTCAAAAAGATGAGATTTATACGTTGAAATTAATTGATATTAGTGGGATTGAATGGAAGGCGAAAATCAAATAAAAAACGGCAAAATCTGTCATTCTGAATGAAGCGAATGCGTAGTGAAGAATCTAACCTTTATTAAGCTTGAAACATTAAGGTTTTGTTAAGCTGTTAAGAATATTAAGTTTAGATCCTTCGACTATGCTCAGGATGACATCACTAATACTAATCGTTTAATAGTAAACGTATCGAAGCATCTTCTTTTCTGCAAAAAATCTTTCACAACAAAAATCCTCCGAAAAGTTTCGGAGGATTTGTATTTATTTCAATATCATTTAGTGTACACCACTTAAATCTATTTTTTCTTTGCTCTTTCGTTCTTTTACTAATAAGATAAACGGAATACAAACCAGGAAAGCAATTCCTAAATAAAGGAAAACGTCCATATAAGATAATACCGTTGCCTGTTTGGTGACCGAAAGATCAAGCATTTTATACGCTGCATTCATTGCTGCATCGGGAGTCATTCCTTTTGCCATGAAGCTCGCTTTTAGTCCTGCTAATCGTTGCTGGACATCAAAGTCATTGGAATCTAAATGGGAAACCAAATTAACCCTGTATTTCTGGCTGGCATTCGCAATAAATGTGGTGATGGCTGCGATCCCGAAAGATCCTCCCAACTGTCTCATCATCCCTGTAAATGCTGCTCCTTGTCCAATTTCCTGACCTTTTAAAGTACTTAATGATAAAGAGGTGATTGGAATAAACAGTAATCCTAATCCGGCTCCTCTTACCATCAACATCCAGAAGAATGCGTCTTTACCAGTGTCGGGAGTCAATATTTTATATCCCCAGAAACTATAAATGAAGAACGTAAATAATCCTAAAGAAACCAAGATCTGTTGTTTTACTCCTTTCGAAAGCAACTTACCAATAATTGGCATCATGAAAGCGGTTGTTAACGCCGCCGGAATCATTAATGCTCCGGATTCTAAGGCTGTCCATCCCAAGATACTCTGAGTATATAAAGGAACAATAAATGTTGAACCATACAAACCAAATCCTAATACAAAGGACATGACCGTTCCGATCCTTAAATTACTGTTTTTCAAAACCCTCAACTCTACAATCGGATATTTGAATGTAAGTTCTCTCCAGAGGAATAATATAAATCCTAAAATTGCTGATACGGTAAATAATACAATCCATCCACTCGCAAACCAGTCTTCTTCGTGACCTCTTTCTAAGATATACTGTAATGAACCTACGGTAATGGCCAATAAAGCAATTCCTAACCAGTCTACATCCGAAGCTTTACGCTTTTCAGCATATTTCGGACTTTTTATAAACTGTAATGTCATTAAAGTTGCTGCAATCCCGATTGGAATATTAATATAGAAAATATACGGCCAACTAAAATTATCAACAATATAACCTCCTAATGGCGGACCTAGTGTTGGGCCAATAATTACTCCCAAACCATAAATAGCCTGAGCCATACTTCTTTTTTCAATAGGATAAGATTCTGTAATAATGGTTTGCGATGTTACCAATAAGGCCCCACCTCCAATTCCCTGACATAATCTAAAGAATACCAATTCCCAAATATTATCTGCATTACCGCATAAAAATGAGAACACAGTAAATATGATAATAGAAGCTGCAAAGTAATTTCTTCGTCCGAACTGTTGAGAAAGCCAACTCGTCATTGGCACCACAATTACGTTACCAATGGCATACGCCGTAATTACCCAACCCACTTCAGAAAGTGTAGATCCCAGGTTACCTTTCATCTCGTTCAGGGCAACGTTCACAATCGTGGAATCCACAATTTCAAGCAAAGCACAAAGAATAGCTGTGATCGTAATGATCACTCTTCGGGCTCCATATTCTACTAATGAATCTTCCATAGTTTTTTTATAGGTATTAAAAAATTAAGAGATTATGAGATCTAGAAATTTTAGAAATAAGAACAAGCATTTTTACGAACTAACTTTGTTCTTTATTAAAATTTTTGCTTGATTTTTAAGGATTAAGATTAATATTCTGTTTTGGCTAAAGCCAATTGAAATTTCAATCTTTTTATTAAACGGGCTAAAGCCCGTTCCTATTGATGAGCCTACTCGGCTGTAAATTATTTATGTATTACATATGTAAATAATTCAAATCAAGCATCAATTTCTAAATCCCTTAATTCCTTATTATTTTTAATTATTTTTTAAAAGTGAATTGTCAATTATTAATCAACTCCATTGTCAATTTTACGACTTCATTTTCCAACTTCATCATTGATTTTCATCTACAAAGCCGATATCAACTTCTCTGTCAGTTTTCTGCTGCATTATCCTCTGCATTGAACTCCATTTGCAATATCATCTTCATTACCTCATTTCCCTCTTCATCACTGAATCCTTCCACAAGATCGGCCTCAAACTTCATCATCAATTTTCCTGCTTCATTTTCTTTTCACAATTGACGTGCTTCAGCAAAATTGACAATCCACCTATTTAAATATTATTTCAAAGAAACTTCGGCTTTCACGTTCATTCCAGTTCTTAGCTTTTTAGCAATGTTTGGATCCAGTTTTACAAAGTCGATTTTCACAGGAAGTCTTTGTACTACTTTCACGAAGTTACCACTCGCGTTATCTGGAGGAAGAATAGAGAATGTAGAACCTGTAGCCGGAGAGAATGAACTTACGACTCCATCAAATTCTGTATCTGGGAAAGCATCGATTTCGATTTTTACTTTCTGACCTTCTACCATTTTATCAACCTGAGTTTCTTTAAAGTTAGCAACCACCCATTTTTGGTCATTTTTCACTAAGCTGAATAACTGAGATCCTGCCTGTAAATACTGTCCCACCTGGATTGGAACTTTCCCTACATATCCGTCTTCTGAAGCAAGGATAATAGTGTAAGAAAGATTTAGTTTTGCATTTTCTACATCAACTTCTCTTTGTTTAGCAACTGAACCTGCAACACTGATTTGTTGAGAACTTGCAGCTGTCTGAGAAGAAGCGATGCCCGTTTGTTGAGCAATTTGATTTCTCTGATCAACCAAAACCTGTAATTGTCTGTCTGCAGATTGTTTTGCTGCCAAAGCCTGCTCGTATTGTTGTTCTGTAATGGAGTGGTCTTTTACCAAAACAGAATATCTTTTTAGATCCTGATTGGTTTTCCAAACGTTTACTTTTGCAGCTTCTATTTGAGCATTTGCTGTTGTAACAGCAGCTTCTGAACTTCCTATATTTTTAGACGTTGCTGTTGTGCTTGCCTGAGCGTTTGAAATATTGCTTTTCGCTGTAGATAAAGCTGCTTCAGCTTGTACCAAAGCCATTTTTTGATCTCTGTTATCAAGGATAACCAACGTATCTCCTTTTTTAACTAACTGATTATCTTTCACTTTTATCTGCGTTACGTATCCTGAAACTTTAGAAATCACAGGGCTCATGTTAGAAGCAATTTGAGCATCATCAGTCTCTTCATGAAACTGTCCGTAAGAATATGTTCTGTATCCGTAGATCCCTCCCACTACTACGACAACCGCTAAAATGATTGGGAAAACTAAACTCTTTTTCTTTTTAGGTTCAGTTACTGGTGTATTATTATTTTCCATTTTTGGTCTTAATCTTATTTAATTGTTAAAGTTCCTGTAGTTTGTAATAGTTTTCTGTAAGCCAATGCTGCATCTGCTTTTGCATTAATAACCCCAACATTTGAAGAGATCTGTGCTGCATCTGCGTCTAACAATTCAGTCATAGTAGACAAACCGTTATCATATTTATTTTTTGTAATTCTGTAGTTTTCATTAGCCTGTTCAGCAGCTTTTTCATACACTGCGATTCTCTTTTTAGAATAATCTGTGTTTTGATATTCTCTGTTGACATCAAGCTTAATGTTGTCATTCAATAATTCATCATTGGCAGCTAATTGCTTTTCTCTTGCCTGAGACTGTCTTAATGAAGAATTTTCTTTCCAAATATTAGATAAATTATAAGAAACTCCCACTCCAACATTTACCGCATTATAAAGGGTAAGAAATTTCGGAATGTCAGCTGCTACATAACCACCTGTGAATGCTATTGAAGGAAGGTTTTCAGCTTTTGCCGATCTTGATCCCAATTCAGCCGCTTTTCTTTGTTGAGCCAAAGCTTTCAAATCTTTACGGTTTTCTCTGGCTTCATTTACGTAAAAGTCTACTGCTTTTACTTCAGCACCTTCATCAATATAATTTTGGTCTACTTCAATTTCTGTATTGTCAGGCAATCCTAACAACAGATCCATATTGATATTGGCAATATTATAGTTATTTTTTGCCTCCAGTAATTGCAATTCAATATTTGAAGTTTGAAGATTTGCCTTTAAACGGTCATTTCTAGCAATCACTCCGTTGTTTTCAAGTTTAAGAAAAGTATCGTCTCTTTTTTGAGAAGCTGTAAGGTTTTCTTCTAAAACTTTGATAGATTGGTTTGCTTTAAATAAATTATTATAAGCCTGAGCAACGTTATAAGCAATTGCTATTTTGTCATTCTCTGTGCTTAATTTTGATGCTTCCACCAAATATTTTGCAGACTGTATCCCATATTTAATTCTTCCACCGTTGTAAATCGGAACACTAAGATTCACAGATCCATACGCAACCTGATGTACTTCGGGACCTCCAGCTGCTGAAACACCGGGAAGTTTTAGATCAATATTAGGTTTAATCGGTAGATACATATAGCTTCCTGAAACTTTCAATTCCGGAAGTTGCTTGTTCTTTGCTTCCAAAAGATCTGCGGTAGCTTCTTCTATTTTAGCTGCATCGATCTTAAGACTCTTGCTATTTTGGATTCCCAACTGCACAGCTTCATCAAGGGTGAGTTGTTTTTTCTCCTGAGCATTTGCGTTTGCCATTCCTATAAATAGAGAAAGTGCAATAACTGAATTATTTATTCTCTTCATAACCTAAAAGGTCTTTTAGTATGTATTTAATATGTTTATTGAGGTCTGTATAGTATTTTTCATCAAAAACGCTCTCTTCTTCGGTATCGTTTAAGAATTCTTTATACATTTCTTTACCATTTGAGGCATAAAATAAAGTTCCGCTCACCGTTGCATGAAGCAAGTAGATGGGAGGGTTTTTTGTAAAAACACCTTTCTTTAATCCACTTTCTAATATTTTCGAATACATGGCGATAAACCCCATTTTTGTCTGCTTTAAAAACTCTAGGATCTGAGGGTTTTTTGCATACAGTTGCTCTCTTTGCATGATTCTGTAAAAACATTGGTTATGTCTTACTTTTCCAGCAAACTGATCTACTATTTTTTCTATTTTTTCCCACTCATTGATGTCGGTTCTTTCCAAAATATCTTTTGAAAAGAATTGCCCTTCACTCATTCTGTACTCCACTAATTTCTCGTACAGCTTTTCTTTAGAACCGAAATAGTAAGATATCATAGAAATATTCACATTTGCAGCCTTAGCAATCTCTCTGGTAGAGGTTCCTTCGAAACCCATTTCAGCAAATATTTTTTCAGCGGCGAATAAGATATTTTCTTCTTTTGAAATCATTATACTCTCATTTTTCAAGGCGCAAATTTACACAACATTTTCAAATAATCAAACGATTGATTGATTATTTAATTAAAATTTAATTTTAACTAATGTAATACACTGAAAATTACTATATTTAAGTTAAATAAATTTAAAAAAGTATGAAAAAATTGATTTTCCCGATAAACATTGATTTATTCGCTTTAATATATATGTAGAAGATGGCTAAAAATCAGTAATAGTCATCGTAAACGATGCGAAACAAAAAAACTACGAAAACCAGCAAAACAAATTAATTCAAAAAATATGACATCAAAATTTATCCCTTTATTACTATCCGCAACATTATTATTTTCTCTTAACTGTAAAAATGATGATGATGACAACAGCAGTCAGCAAGAAGCAAAAGTGCAATGTGACTCTTCAAATACAACTTTTAATAAGCTATACATAAGTCTCGTAACACCCACAAACCTTGGAATTGCTCCTACACTAGATTTAGTAGCACACTCTTACACTTTCAGCGTCACAGCTAATAAGACTATCTGTAAGGTTGGTTATCAGAGTGTTCCCGCAATGAGCTCAACGCCTTATTTGATTGAAATTTATGACAATACTTCTGCATCTATTTTATACTCGGGAAGTCATACATTTTCATCAACTGCAACTTCTTATGCTACAATTACACCTGTTGCTATTCAAACCGGACATTCATATACAATAAAAAGAATCCAGAATAATTATGCAAGTAGTATTGTAAACACGATTGGACGACTAATCAGCAACTCAACCTACCCTGTAATTTATGGAGATCTTAAAATTACAGGATCTTCATTTTATGGAACAGGAGGTCCCGTTAATAATAATTCTATTCCTTACATCGATATTGTATTTGAATAAAAATTAAAAACTCCGACGTAATGGTCGGAGTTTTTCTATGTGCTTTTATGAATATATCTTGATAGTTTTATACCCAGATCCGTCCAGATTATTTTAGGGTTTCCATTTCGGGTTAAATGTAAATCTGCCGTTGAAATTTCTTCCAGAATGCTTTCTATATTGGCCCCACTGATGAATTTTGAAAATCCTGCCCAGTTAAAACTATTTGCGTTGATCTTTTTATACACCAAACTTTCTGATTGATAATTTTGAAGCAATGCCAACCTGAAAATTTCAGAACAGTAATTTAAAAAGTTCTTTTGCTTTTCTCTGTTCCAGCCAGCAATTTCTCTTGCCCAAAGTATGATACTTTTAAGAAATTCGGGTTTCTTTTTCACCATAAATGCATCACGAACCCATTGAACAAATAATTTCTCAAACTCATCACTTTTATTTCCTGAGTTCAACAGTTTGATGGCATCATTCAAATCTCCCTGAGCTTGGTGAACAATCTCTTTTATCTTATCATCAGGTACAGAAAAATTCTTTTTAAGATAGCTTTCTATATCGTTATCATTAATTCTTGGAATCTCCACCACCTGCGTTCTGGAAAGAATAGTGGGAAGAATATCATTAATATCTTCGGCAGTAAGAAGAATAATTGTTTTTGCAGGTGGTTCTTCTAAAAATTTCAGAAACTTATTAGAAGCTGCAATATTCATTTTATCAGCTCTCCAAACAATTAAAATTTTAGTTCCTCCTTCAAAACTTTTAAGAGCAAATTTTTGGTTTTGATCATCCACTTCATCCGCAGAAATAAAAAGCTGTTTGTTTTCGGACTCTAAAAAAGCGGTCCAATCATCATAGCTTGCATAAGGCGATTTCAGAATCATCTCTCTGAATTCATCAAACTTATTTTTACTTAAAGAGTTTCTGTTATCTGTAAAAACCGGGAAACTAAAATGCAGATCCAAATGGTTTAGATGCTCCACTTTTGAGGCAGCGTGCTCATTCTCACCTTTTAAAATTTCTTTTGCATACGCCAAAACCATAGGAAACGTTCCATATCCTTCTTTTCCTATGAAAAGCTGGGCATGGCTCACTCTGTTTTCAGCGATACTGTCTCTAAGAAGTTTTTTAAGATTTTCCTGTCCGGCAATGTTCTCCCAATTCATGTCCCAAAGATAAAAAATCTTCGCTCATTTTCTGAATATTAAACGCTATTTAATATATCAAAAAGCAATTGGTATTAAATTTCCATTGACGATATCCCGTATATTATAGGCTATATCAATAATTGAATTAGAATAAATTTTAATTTAAATTTTACACAATATAATTTTTAACAATACTTTTGTAGAGTGATTTTTTAGTCTTAATTTTAAATAAAAATAGGATAGACCACAGAAATTATACGCACTAAAATAAATAATATGGACAATCAACTTGAACAGAAAATAAGGGGAATATTTGAAAAACAAAAAGCTTTCTTTAAAACGCATCAAACGAAAGATATTGCATTCAGAAAAGCACAGCTAAGAAAATTCCGTGAGGTATTTCTGAATCATTCCGATGCTCTTTGTGAGGCTTTGGATATAGATTTGGGAAAAAGCAGAAAAGAAGCTGAATATGTAGAAATTCAAATTGTAATCAGTGAGCTCGATTATCTTTTAGAAAATATCGATGAGTGGGCAAAACCCATATCTGTTGAATCTAAGCCAGACTCGTCGGGGGCGGAGGTCGTGAGTAAAATAATCCATGAACCTTATGGTGTAAATTATATTATTGGACCGTTTAACTACCCTGTTCAATTAACTTTCAGTCCACTTATCGGAGCTTTGATTTCAGGAAATACCGCTATCATAAAGCCTTCTGAAAATACACCTCATGTAGCAAAAGTTTTGGAAGACATCGTAAAAGAATCATTTGACGAATCCTATGTTGCTGTAGTCCAAGGAGCGATTGAAGAAAATACATTACTACTGAGTCTTCCCTTTGACTACATTTTCTTTACAGGAAGTCCAAATGTGGGAAAAATTGTAATGAAAGCCGCAGCAGAACAATTGATTCCTTTAACATTAGAATTAGGTGGGAAATCGCCAACCATCGTTCATAAAGACGCAGACCTTGATAAAGCTGTTCAAAAAATATCTTACGGAAAATGGATCAATTGCGGACAAACCTGTGTGGCTCCAGACTACATTTATATTCATGAATCCGTGAAAGATGCTTTTGTTGATAAATTTAAAGCTTATCTAAAAACAACATATCCGGATGGATCATTAGGGAAAATTGGAAAAATAGTTAATCAGAATCAAATTAAAAATTTGGCAGCCTATCTTGAAGCAGCTCCTGATAAAGTAATTTATGGAGGGAATTATGACCTTGAAACCCGTCATTTCGAAGCTACTTTAATGGAGAATGTGACTTGGAATGATAAAGTAATGCAACAGGAAATTTTCGGACCTATTCTTCCAATCCTCACTTATACTGATATTGATGAAGTATTAGAAGAAATAAACAATCGTCCGAAACCATTAGCCTTATATGTATTCACCGAATCTCAAGAATTTGCAAATGATATTTTGAACCGTACAACGAGTGGCGATGCTGAAATCAACAGCACTATTGTGCATGTTGGCTCTCATCATTTACCTTTTGGGGGTGTAGGAACTTCCGGAATGGGGAAATATCACGGAAAATTTAGTTTTGAGAACTTCAGTCACAGCAGATCTGTACTTCAAGTGAAATAATTTTCATATCAATTAAAACTATATAAAAGGTTGCTCTCATACAATGAGCAGCCTTTTTTGTTTAATAAAATTTGAATTTTCTTTAATAAAAATTGCATTTTTCACCTAAAAATAGGCCCTTAACAAACTTTAACCTCATGAAACTTTTACAATTCATTAATATTTAAGATATTTGCGCATTATTTTAAAAATAAAGAATGAAAAAAATCTTTGTACTATCATTCATATCAGTTGGATATTTCCTTAACGCGCAGAGTTTGAGCAATTCGCCCTATGCAACTTACGGAATTGGAGATGTAAAATATGATAATACGATTGAAACTGCTTCTATGGGAGGGATCTCCACCGCTTATATAAGTGACTTTACAAGTAGTTTCAACTTCGCAAACCCTGCAAATAATGCTAATTTCGAGCTTACAAGTATAAGACTGGAAGCTACCAACGAAAATAATTATTTCAAAACTGATTATAATAATACGAAGTCTACAAAACATTCTACGTATTTATCAAATATTTCATTGGCTTTTCCTTTGTCACCAAAGGTAAAAATGGGACTATCCTACCAGCCATACAGTTCTAAGAGCTACGATATCCTAAATACTGAAACAATGGCTGATGGAACAGTTATTGGTAATAGATTCAGAGGAACAGGTACATTGAATACTGCTCAGATCGCCTTGTCTTATAAAGTAGCTGATCAGTTCTCAGTAGGAGCAAGAGCAAATTACTATTTTGGGAATCTTTATGATACCAACGAACTTGCTTATTCAAACTCACAAGGGTATCATAATGCAGAATTAATCAATGGTTACGAAACGAAGAATAATATTAAAAACTTCAATTTTACATTAGGAGCTAGTTATCAAAAGCTAAATTCTCGTTCCGATCGTAAATTAACCATTGGAGCAACTACTACTTTTGGAAACACGAGTAATATGATGACTGATTATAAAAACAGCACCTATTACTATACAGCAGGAGAAGTAAAAGCAGGAGAAAGTATCATTGATCAAAAAAGTACAAGTTCTAAAAACCTTTTACCGTTACAGGCTTCTTTGGGAGTAGGATATGGTGAAGAAAATAAATGGTTCCTTTCTGGTCAGCTAGATTACAAAAAAGGAGAATCAATTTCTTATTTTGGAAGTAGTTTAGATTTACAGGATTCTTATAGAATTTCTGCCGGAGGTTGGTATTTACCTAACTATAATAACTTTAGAAATTATTTCTCAAGAGTTGTTTACAGATATGGTGCATTCTATGAAAAAGGAAGTCTACAGATTGCCGGTACCGACATCAACAAGTTTGGTATTTCTGCAGGTGCATTATTTCCATTCAAAACAAGTAGCATAACAAGAATGAGTGGTCTTGAACTTGGTTTGGAAGTTGGAAAAAGAGGAACACTTAAGAACAACTTGATTAATCAAAACTATATTAACCTAAAAATAGGTTTCAACTTTGCTGATAAGTGGTTCAGAAAGACTTTATATAACTAACATGAAGTTTGTTAAAAACAGATCATATAAAAATATAGCATACCTTTTAAGTTGTGCTATATTTTTTATATTGACATCCTGTGAAGAAGATCTTACAAAAGATAAAACCGTTCAAAGTAAAAATTTTCCTTCAACAATCATTTACAACGCTAAAATTATTCAGAGAGATTCAGGTTTTATAAGCATGAAGGCTTTAGCACCTATTATTGAAAAATATGAATTGATAGACAGCCCATATACGGTTGCTAAAAAAGGGATTAACATTGAATTTTTCGACAAGAAGAAACCTAAAGTTCCAGGTAGAATCACTGCAAAATATGCCCGAATTTTTGAATATAAAAAATTCTACGAAGCAAAAGGTAATGTAAGAATTACCACGAATGAAGGTCAAAAATTTGCCATGCAAAGTATTTTTTGGGATCAGAGAAAGAATCGAATTTATACTCATGATACTGTATTTGTAACAATGGAAGACGGTTCCACCCTTGTGGGAGCCAATGGGATGACAGCAAAAGATGACTTTTCCGAATATACTTTCTATAAAAATTCAGGAAACTTTAGCACTAAAAAGCTAGCTGAATCTAAAAAATAAATACCTGCTATGATTTTGCATGCCATAGGATTAATGTCTGGGACCAGTTTAGATGGTTTAGATATCTGCTATGCAACATTCGAAAAAAGAAAAACATGGAGTTTTCAAATCATACAGGCCGAAACAATTCCTTATCCTAAAAATTGGGAAGATAAACTTCGAAATTCAATTCATCTTTCTGCAGAAGAATTATTAGAACTACATTCAGAGTATGGTTTTTATTTGGGAAAACTTACCCAAGATTTCATTCAGAAATTTGAATTAAAAAACATTGATATGATCGCTTCTCATGGTCACACAGTTTTTCATCAACCTCAAAAAAAATTCACCTTACAAATCGGAGATGGAAGAGCTATCAAGATACAAACTGGCTTGCCTGTTGTTTATGATTTCCGAACTCAAGACGTTTTGATGGGAGGAAATGGAGCTCCTTTAGTTCCTATTGGTGATGAATTGCTATTTTCTCAATACAATGCATGCCTTAATTTAGGAGGCTTTTCTAATATTTCTTTAAGAATCAACAATAAAAGAATTGCTTTTGATATCGCTCCTGTTAATATTGTTTTGAATAAACTAGTTCAAGAATTCAATAAAAGCTTCGACGAAAATGGAGATTTAGCGAAAACAGGAAATATTGATGAAGAATTGTTACAACAACTTAATTCTTTAGATTTTTACAAACAGTCTCATCCAAAATCATTGGGGATTGAATGGTGTAACAAAAATATTTTTCCTTTATTTGAAAACATTGAGACCTTAAATGTTTTAGCGACCTTCACCGAACATGTAGCACAACAAATTTCTCATGTTATTAATGAACATCAATTAAAAAACATCCTTTTTACAGGTGGTGGAACTTTCAATACGTATTTAATTGAAAAAATAAGAGAAAAAACAACAGCAGAAATCATCGTTCCCGAAAAAGAGATCATAGATTATAAAGAAGCTCTGATCTTCGCTTTTATGGGTGTTTTAAAGCTCAAAAACGAAATAAATGTATTATCTTCTGCTACGGGAAGTTCACACGATCACAGCTCCGGAATTATTGCATAAAAAAAACCTCCATTTCTGAAGGTTTTCTATATTATTTATAAGCTTCGATTTTATCCGTCAAAGTATTAATGAAGTTTTGTAAAGGTTTTTCAACCATCATTTTTATAAATGGATTAAACTTTCCTTCAAAAAGCATCTGTACTTCCGTTTGGTTTTCACTCACTGGGTTCAAAGTAGCTGTTAATGTAAAATCTAAACTTGAACTAGCAGATTTCAAAACCGCTTTCTGATCAGTAACTTCATCTATTTTTAAAGCAATTTCCGGCATTCCCTGTAATCCGAATTTAAAGCCATCTTCTCTGGTTTCAAATTTCTGAAGACCATCCGGCATAAATTCTTTATAGTTTTCAGGGGTTTTTAGTATTTCGGATAATTCTTTAGATGATTTATTGACAATAATCTTTCGTCCTTCTAAATTCATTTTTTATTTTTGTATTTAAATTCTTAATTATTACAAATGTATAAAGTTTTTGTGAACGAAAAAAAATTATTACTGTCTAAGCAACCCGAAGACCTCGAAAAAAAGCTTAGCTATGAAAGTTTCTCAACTTTAGAGATCGCTTTGGATATTTTGGAGAATACATCTGTAAAAGAACTCAATATATTCGGCGAAAATATTGAGGAGATCTGGACTGAATTTCAAAATCTTTTTAGAATTATTGAAGCTGCAGGCGGGCTTGTAAATAAAGAAAATGGCGACATGCTTTTCATCAAAAGATTAGGTAAATGGGATCTTCCAAAAGGAAAAATGGAAAAAGGAGAATCCAGAGAAGAATCTGCTGTAAGGGAAATTGAAGAAGAAACAGGACTGACAGATCTTGAACTGTTGAAATTCATCAATACCACCTACCATATTTATATTGAAAGAAACGGTGATAAAATTCTAAAATGTACCCATTGGTTTGAAATGAATTTCTTTGGAGAAGATACATCAAAACCTCAAATTGAAGAAGGTATTACTGAAGTAGCTTGGAAAAACACGTCTCAAATAGAAAATGAAGTTTTCCCAAGTACTTTTAAAAATATTGAACTTATTGTAAAAGAGTTCTGGAATATGAAGGCTAAATAAAGTCTATCGCTTTTTCCAGAGAAATCCCTCTTGAAGCTTTTAATAGAATATTTTCTGATTGAATAGTATTCAGTTTTAAATATTCTATTAATTCTGCTGTATTCAAAAAAGCAGATGCTGAAGAATTCACATTTTTAAAATGCGCTCCAACTGTTATTATCTCATTAAAACCTAGATCCTGAGCCAACTTCATTATATTTTGATGCTCATGTTCACTCTCCTCTCCTAGTTCCAACATATCACCAATAATGATTGTTTTTGACCCTTCAAAAGTAATGAAGTTATGCAAAGAAGCGGTCATAGAGCTTGGATTCGCATTATAGGTATCAAGAACCAAGGTTTTACCTTCTTTTTTAACGATTTGAGAACGCATATTGGTTGGCGTATAACTCTCAATAGCTTGTTTTATTTTTTCAAACTCAATTCCAAAATGCAATCCTAAACTCGCTGCAGCACAAAGGTTGGTAAAATTATATTCTCCAGTAAGTTTAGATAATGCTTTGCTATCTCCGTAAGACAATCCTACAAAATGTTCTTCAGAAAAAGATTCAAAATTATAATCTGAATTTTCTTTTCCAAAAGTAATTTTAGGTTGATAGTTTTCTGTTTTCTCTAATTGAATTGAATCATTTTCATTAATTAAAATAGTTTGATGATGATTTTTCAAATAATCATACAGTTCAGACTTCCCTTTTATGACTCCTTCAAAACCTCCAAAACCTTCTAAGTGGGCTTTACCAAAATTGGTAATATATCCAAAATTAGGCTGTGAAATGGTACAAAGTAGCTCAATTTCCTTTTGATGATTGGCTCCCATTTCTATAACGGCCATTTCATGTTCAGGTTTAATAGAAAGTATCGTTAAGGGAACACCAATATGGTTATTCAGATTACCATACGTATATTGAATAGTAAACTTTTCAGAAAGAACAGCATGAATAATCTCTTTTGTAGTTGTTTTCCCATTACTTCCTGTAAGTCCGATTATAGGAATCTGTAGTTGATTTCTATGATGAATAGCCAACTCTTGTAAAAATTCTAATGTAGAAGGAACAAAGAAAATATTTTTATCTTTATTTTCAAAATCTTTTTGCTCAACAATCACCGCCAAAGCACCTTGATCTATCGCTTTTTCAGCAAAAGTAGCACCATTGAAATTTTCTCCGGAAAAGGCAAAAAAGATATCATTCTCACCTATTTTTCTGCTGTCTATGGTGATTCTATTAGATTGTAAAAATAAAGAGTAAAACTGTTCTATATTCATGTGGAAATATATATATATTTTTTTTTAAGAGGTCACATGCAATCGCCAAATCTATGTGAGTATTTTAGATTTTTTAACCAAAGCGATTTCATAGGTCAAAAATAAAAAAACCTTCCAATAGTTTGGAAGGTTTTTGAAATTATTTTTGATAAATATTATCTTCTAGTTCTAGCCTTGTCATTAGCTCTAGCATCTTGTGCTACACGGAATCCGATCCATCCGTATGCTTTTCCTTGGTTTTTGTATCTTCTTTGACCTGGGTCCAGCCAATAAGCTGTATCCTGCCAAGAACCTCCTTTTACTACTCTCACTTCATTGTTCATAGCAGAAGTTCTGTCCTTAGTATCTTTTTGTAATACAACTTTACCGTTAGCATTTACAATAAACCTTGTTTTAGGAGAATTGTACATGTCGAAACCAGCAGCAGAATCACTTGCAGTTCTATACTCTAAAGATGATTGTCTGTCACCATCTCTGTAGTCTCTGTAATCAGCAACTGTTTCTCTTTCAAACTGACCTGGTAAGTTTTTATAAACTAATCTACCATCAGCTAAAGTATCATACTTGATATTGCTCTCATCAACCATCTTATACGTTCCATCTCCGTTTTTCACAACAGCTTGAGGCATATTTCCTCTGTAGTAGTTGAAATCACTGAAGTTTTCATCGATAATTGGTCTGTAAACATCGGCAGTCCATTCTGAAACGTTTCCGTACATACCATAGATACCTAAATCGTTAGATGGATATTGTCTAACATCTGCTGTTCTAGCAGCACCGTCATTTTTCCATCCTGCAATACCTGAATAGTCACCAGTACCCATTTTGAAATTTTCAAGGTACATCCCTCTATCTTTTCCTTTAGTACCTCTTAGCAATTCAATTTCAGGTTTTTTACCTTTATATTGATTGTATTCTCTATTTTTAGCCATACCAAGAGCTGCATATTCCCATTCAACTTCTGTAGGAAGTCTGAATTTCGTAACCATAGCAGCGTTTGGAGCTCTGTTTGCAGCAAGCAATCTTTGGTTGGTACTTTTTATACCAATTTTTTGCTGCATTCTTTTTTCGTTAATGTATCCCTGAATTTCCGGATCATTCGACTTGAATTTATCCATGTTAAATGCAGTTCCTCCTTGGTTATTAGATTCATTGATATATAAATCTTTAGCAATTACTCCTGCTTGCATTAAAGCCTTTTCGTTCGCTCTGTCTGACAACCATTCACAGTATCTGTTAGCCTGCGTCCAAGATACACCTACTACCGGATAGTAATCGAATTCAGGAGAACGGAAATACGTTTCGTTGAAATCGTTTCTTGATAGTTTGTTATCCCACAATAAGGTATCCGGTAAAGCACCGTTATAGATTTCCTTAAAGCTTGGATCGCTTGGAGGGAATACATACTTCAACCATGTAAGGTATTCGCGGTATTCATAATTAGTAATTTCTGTTTCTCCGATAAAGAAAGAACTTACCTGCATTCTGCGAGGCGAGTTATTCCAATCGTGCATAACATCATCTTTCACTAATCCCATTGTAAAAGTTCCACCTTCTACATATACCATTCCTGGCCAACCTTTCTGCTTCTGTTGCTTTCCTGCAAAAAACCAACCCTGTTTTTCGTTTGGCTTCCAACCTGTCTTGCTGACAAATTTTTTAGTACCACCACCTTTACTGGTACCTGACCCACCACAACTGGTTAATGCAAGTGTAGAACTCAATGCTATTAATGAAAACAACTTTAGTTTTTTCATAGTCGATTATAAATATTTTCAAAGTACAAAGAAAAAATAAATTATTCAATAAATCAAGTAAAGATTTGATTTTTTTGAAAAACGTTAACAAATTAATTTTATTGTATCGCAATTTAATTCTAAAATTTTCATTTATTTTGTAATTTCGAATTTTCAAAATCAAACATGAAACAAAAACTAACGCTTTTACTCTTATTATCCTTTGTATCAACGATTTGGGCTCAAAGAATGACCATAGATTGGGATGGTTCCAAAATTCAGAATTTTGGAGACACAAAATTGAATCTTCCCAACTTCAAAAATGAAGGATTTTCTTATGGTCGAAATAACATTTTTATGTCGACCAAACAAAAAGTTGGAGAAAAACAGCTGAAGATTTCTAACCAAGTTTGGGAAAATGTTTCCAACAAAGAGTTATTTGACTTAAATAAAGAGTTATTTTCAAGCAACGAAATTAAAGACGTTTCCTATTACTATCTTGAAGGTGAAAGATACGCAGGTATAAACGTCTCTTTATTTAAAAATGTGAATGGACGGGCTCAAAGATTATCATCATTTGAAATTTCAGAAACATCTTTACCTAATAACTTTGGGAGTGCTGCTAAAGTAGGAAGTACTGCTAATCCTTTAGCAACGGGTGGTTTTTACAAAATAAAAGTTGACAAATCCGGTATTTTTAAAATTACAAAACAATTTTTACAAGATAACGGAATCAACCCATCTTCTGTAAACCCAAAAAATTTCAGAATTTATGGGAATGGAGGGATTATGCTTCCTGAATATAATCAGGATGTAAAATATAGTGCTCTACAAGAAAATTCTATACAAGTGGTAGGAGAAGACGACGGCGTATGGAATGACAATGATTATGCTTTGTTTTATGCTCAAGGTCCCAATGGCTACAATCTTTACAACAATGGAAATGGGAATGGTTTCAAAAGAGCAGAAACAAGAAGTGACAGAAGTAACAATGTTAAAAATATTTACGAAGATTTCGCATATTATTATATCAATTTTGATAAAGGGCCAGGAAAAAGAGTACAATCTGTAGATGCTAACTTACCTAATACAACCCTAATCACAAGATACGATGGGTATCAGGTCATCAACAATGATCAGAAAAATTTACTAAAGCTCGGAAGGACTTGGGTAGAAGATACTCCTTTTATTACGGAAAAAGCAATTACTCTTACCACTAATTCGCCGATACAAAGCTCAGATCTTATAAGATACGGAACTAGCGTAATTGGTTATAAATCTCAAAAAAATAGTATTGCATTTAATATTAATAATCAGAATCCCATCACCCCAGCTCCAATCGCTGACAATGCCCCAGACTTTTTTCCTATAAAATATGAAGGAACATTAACGGGCTTAAGCGGTAATCAAATTACCATTAAAGCTATTCCTAACATTACAGTAAATCCTAACGGAACATTTTACTTTGATTATGTAGAGGTACAGTATAAAGAAAATCTAAGTTTTAATGGTTCACAAATGAGTTTCAGAGATTTCTCTTTGGCAAGCGGCACCAACACAGGTTATGGTTTTGGTATAACGAATACCTCTGCAATGGAACAAGTATGGGATGTTACAGATATCACGAATGCTAACAGAAGAGTAAATAAAGCAGTTGGGAATACTAATTTCAATTTTGGATACATTACTGCTGATCAAAATTTCAATAATGAGTTTGTCGCATTTAGAGCAGATGCAGCTTTTACGCCTCAGTTTGTAGAGCGAATTACTAATCAAGATCTTTCAGGATTACAAAATGTAGATTATTTAATTCTTACTGTTCCTCAGTTAATGGGACAGGCTCAAAGATTAGCCAACTACCATCAAACAAAAAATAACTTCAATGTTCAGATCGTAGACATTAGTAAAATTTACAACGAATTTGGAAGTGGAAGTAAAGACCTTACAGCCATTAGAGATTTTGTAACAAAACTAAATACACCAACCGGGAAATTAAAATATGTATTTATATTAGGAGATGCATCTTATGACTATAAAAACAGAATCCCAAACAACTCTAATGTAGTTTCAGGTTATGAAAGTGAAAATTCTGGAGATGTAGTAAATTCTTTCATTACAGATGATTATATTGTCATGACAAAACCTCAAACTTACATTAGCATTGAGAGTAACCTTCCAGATTTACCTATTGGAAGAATTCCTGCAGCCAATACAACAGAAGCAGGGAATATGATGGATAAAATATTGGCATATTACAATAGCTTGTCTGGTCAATCTAGTCCTTTTGGAGAATGGCGTATGAAATTGGATTTTGTAGTGGATGATGATCACAATGAAAGCCCTACTAATCCTATACCATTCCACACTACAATGAACAATGCGTTGGTAAATGTTTTTGAACAGACCGGCTCTACTACTCTTAAAGAGTATAATATAAGAAAGCTATATTTAGATGCATTTCAAGCACAAAGTACAGCTGGAGGACAAAGATACCCGCAAGTAAACCAAGCTATTTCAAATGATATTGGTAATAGTTTATATCTTTTCTATTTCGGACACGGAGGTATTAATGGTTGGGCGCAGGAAAGAGTATTAACTACGGATGAAATTCAAAACTCAAATAATTTCTCTAACGTTTACAGCAGGTTTCCATTTGTATCCACGATAACATGTGAATTTACGTTATGGGATGATCCGGAAATATTTTCTGCTGGTGAACAGTTTATTAAACTAAAACAAGGTGGGGTTTCAACAATGATTACATCAAGCCGTGCTATAGCGATTGATTACGGTATAGATTTCACCAATATTTATACTAAAGAGATATTTAAATTGGTAGGAGATGATTTCCTTTCTTTAGGAGATGCACATTTAAATGCAAAAAAAATAAAAGGTCCCAATTCTAATCATTTAAAAGTAAATCTCCTTGGTGATCCTGCTATGAAGTTAAGCAGACCTAAAAGATTATTAATTATTGATGATATTAATACTCCAGTTCCGGGATTAATCAGAGGATTGGATTTTGTAAAAATAAAAGGACACATTAATAATACAAACGGAACAGTTAATACCAGCTTCAACGGAAGAGTTGTTATTAATATTTTTGATAAAAGATTAAACAAGCATACATTAAATAATGATGGTAATCTTACAGTTCTTAATTACACAGAAGAAGGAAGTGCTATTGTAAAAGCATCTGGAACTGCTGTAAATGGAGTTTTCACAGTAGAATTCTATGTTCCAAAAGATATTAACTATGCTATCGGAGAAGGACGAATTTTAGGGTATGCTGACAATAAAACGATGGATGTATTCAACAACCAAGCGGTACAAGTTGGAGATATTAACCCTAACGGGATTAATGACAACGAACCTCCAAAAGTAAAACTATACATGAACAACACCAACTTTGCTAATGGCGGTATTACCAACCAGAGCCCAATGTTGTTGGCATGTGTTACCGATGATACAGGAATTAATTCTACAGGATCTGGTATTGGTCACGATATAACTGTATACCTGGACGGTCAAATTATCAATACTGTTGTATTAAATGATTTTTATTCTTCTGGGGAAGGAAATGGTTGTTTGAGCCCAAGTTTAGCAGACTATCAAAAAGGGAATGTAACCTACCCTTTCAGAAATTTAGCGATTGGTCAACATCAATTAACATTTAAAGTTTGGGACATAAACAATAATTCGACAACCTCTACGTTAGACTTTGAAGTTAAGGATGAAGCCGATCAGCACTTGGTGATTAACAGACCATTAAACTGGCCGAATCCTTTTACCAACAAAACCTATGTTCAGTTTGAGCATAATTGCGATGATATTTTGGATGTTAACGTTCAAATTTACACAATAACAGGAAAATTAGTAAAAACAATATCACAACCAGTTGTTGCAGAACCCTTCCTACAGGGCTTTAGAACACCACGTCAGGCAATAGAATGGGACGGAAGAGACGATTTTGGGTCAACAGTAGCAAAAGGTACGTATATTTTTAAGATATTTGCAAAAAGTCAAAACCAAGAAAAATGCAAAGGAAGTGCCACAGCTGTAGAAAAAATGGTACTTTTGAAATAAATTAAAATAACATAGATAATAATATTAACAAAAAACTGATAATATATAAAAGACAACATATGAATTTAACTACTAAACTGCTTTTAGGAATTGGGTTAGGTGCTGGTTTTTTAGGGTATTCTCAAGATTTAAGTCTTGTAAGACCTGTATTAACCGGAGCTCCGTTTTTAAGAATCGCGCCAGATGCGAGATCAGGAGGTATGGGAGATCAAGGGGTGGTTACCTCTCCTGATGCATTTTCTCAATTTTGGAATGCTGCAAAATATCCTTTTAGCACGTCAAGTTCTTCCGTAGGTATCAACTATACACCTTATATGGGAAAACTTACTAATGATGTATTTTTACTATATGCTGCATTTCATAAGTTTCTAGGGCAGGAAGAAAGATCCACCATCTCTGCGAGTATTTATTACTTCAACATGGGACAAGTAGATCTTACCTCGTTAGTAGGTTCAGAAGTGACTTCTATGGGTACATCTAAGCCAAATGAATTCTCTATTGATGTTGCGTACGGTCTAAAACTTTCAGATTCTTTCTCAATGGCTGTAACGGGTAGATTTATTCGTTCAGACTTAGCCGGAGGATTCAACACAGATACAACGCTTAAGCCTGCAAACTCTTTCGCAGTAGATATTTCAAGTTACTATTCATCTCCTAAATTCTCAAGTTTCGGTGGATATGATGGTAAACTGAACGCAGGTCTTGCCATTCAGAACTTAGGTCCTAAATTAGACTATACAGGAAATGAAGAATCTAGATCTTACCTTCCTACAATGGCTAGATTAGGTATTGGTTACGATATGTATTTAGATGATGTAAACAGAATTGGACTTAGTGTTGAAGGATCTAAGCTTTTAGTTCCTGGTTCTGAATTCGTAGGAATTGATCCTAATAATAGACAACCAATGTATAAAGTACCTAACGTTGGTGTAATAGATGGTATCAGTAAATCTTTCAAGAACCCAAACAGTATCATGTATAGTGGAGCATTGGAATATTCTTACAACAATGCATTTGCAGTAAGAGGAGGTTATTTCCACGAAAGCGAAGAGCAAGGTGCTAGACAGTTTGCAACTGCCGGTATTGGTTTAAAATACAATTCTTTCGGACTTGATATTTCTTACCTAATTAATATGTCTAAAATTAATACTGCTTTAGATAACACACTACGTTTCGGATTGACCTGGAACATTGGTGATCAAACATCTAATGCCGATAATTAATAAAATATAACACATTTTCTAAAAGACTGTCTACTTGTAAGACAGTCTTTTTTTTGCCACTTATTTTCAATATAACACTACGTATTTCTACTTCATAATTACTGAATTTCTACTTCATCATTGATCATATATCAATGGTTTACAACACACTAGCCCAATTGTAGTAGATAGGTAGTATCCCCTTTTTTTTCCGTTACCTATATATTTGTTATAAAATAATCTTTCCTAATACACTTGAAGAGCCTATAAAAAATAGTATAGGAAAATCTACTATTAGGATATGAAAAATTACACAAAAACGGAATGAAATTATTAACGAACTCCTCGCTAAGACTCAATGTACAATTTACTTACTTCATTTGGTTTGTTTTATTGATACTGCCCCCTAGATATAAACCCCAATCTATTTCTTCCCAAGTTCTTAAAAAAGAGAACATCCTTACCTGTAATAACACAGCCAATATTCCTATTAGCGGAGTAGTAACGATTAATAACATACAAGTAGCCTCCTCCTATACAGGGGATGTAGCACCTTATGTTAATGGTTACACAAGCTCCTGTAATGGAATTACCATGAACCCTGGCTCAATGTTGGTTGGTCAATTAGATGCTTGGTCTTTGACTCTTACCTTTAGCATACCCGTTAATGACTTAATTATTGTCTTAGGAGGAGCTGGTTCGGGTCAAAGTAATGGTAATGAAAATTTTATTTTCAACTCAAATGGAGGCCCTGTATCTATCTTTTCAAATAATTCCTGTTATTCTACCATTATTGGTAACGAACTACTTTCGGGCTTAAATGCCACGCCTGCTGGTGGAGGTGGTGGTTATTTTAGAATCCATGCACCCAATGCCTATACTACATTAACCCTTCATGGAGCTGGAGGACGCGCAGGATCAATACTTGCAATATGTAAAGATAGCATTATCCCAGAGCCTCCTACAATCATAAGCTCTTCAACAACAATTTGTTTTGGAGGTAGCGTTACTTTAACTTCAAACCAAGCTTCAGGAAATACTTGGTCTACTGGGGAAACCACCCCGTCTATCACAGTAACAACTCCCGGTACATATACCGTAACCCATACTAATGGAGGCTCTGCATCTATTATAATAACTGAAGAACCGGATCCCAATTTACAGATAACAGGAGATTTAACGACATGTGGAGAACCTGTGCAACTTACTGCCTTAGCCAACGGAACAGGAAATACCTATTCGTGGTCAACAGGAGAAACAGGAAATACTATTATAGTCAGTAATCCGGGTACCTATACCGCAACAGTAACTACAGTTGCGGGCTGTACATATCAAAAATCTGTCATTGTCACACAAGGCCTAGTTCCTGTAGTCCAAAATACAAGTATAAGCTTATGTTCAGATTCTACAACTGATATTTTTGATCTCACTTCTACACAAGCTGATATTAGTACAACTCCCGGAGTAACCTTTGCATACTATACAAATCAAGCTGACGCTATGCTCGGAAATGCAAATACCATTGCAACTCCTACATCTTACACCTCTGCAAATACTACAATTTATGTACGGGTATTATCTACATCCGGTTGTTTCAATATTGCTGAACTCCAATTAATAATCAATCAAAATATCGTTGCAACAAACTCTGAGATCAGTATCTGTTCCAGTGATTCTACAACAATATTTGATCTTACTTCAGCGCAAGCTGATATGAGTATAACTCCCGGGGTAAGTTTTACCTACTACACCAACCAAGCAGATGCTATAGCAGGAAATACAAATAATATTGCTAATCCTTCTGCATATACTTCTGCAAATACAACTCTTTATGTAAGGGTAAGCTCGAGTTCATGCTATAGCATCGCCGAACTTCAACTCAACATAAATCCGAATCCTGTTCCGGTAATTACAGCATCTGCCAATGTAATTTGTAATGATAATCCCGTAACGCTAACTTCAAATTTACCTACAGGAAACGTTTGGTCCACAGGAGAAACAACACAAACCATTACCGTTTCAAATGAGGGAACCTATACCTTAACCAATAACAACGGTACCTGTATAAGTACACCGGTTTCTATTGCTATTCTTAAACAAATAGATCCAAATCTGCAAATAACAGGTAACCTCCTATTTTGTGAAGGTGATTCTACGATCCTAACCGCAACTGCTAACGGAACCGGAAACACATTCTTATGGTCTAATGGAACCACAGGACCTACAAATACGGTGACAGCTCCCGGTATTTATTCCGTTACCCTAACAACAGCTTTAGGATGCCAGTATCAACAATCGGTAACCGTTGCCATGGATCCTATTATCATTGTCAACATATTACCTCCTTCACAGACCATTACCTGTCTGGTAACTGAAATAACACTGGATGCTACGGCATCTGTATATCAACCAGGAGCTACTTTCCTATGGACAGCTACAGCAGGGGGAAATATTGTATCAGGGGGAAATACTTTAAATCCTGTAGTAAATGCAGGCGGAACTTATACCCT
>NZ_LIRF01000004.1 GCF_001297705.1 Chryseobacterium sp. ERMR1:04
TGCAGGACTTAACCTAACACCTCACGGCACGAGCTGACGACAACCATGCAGCACCTTGAAAATTGTCCGAAGAAAAGTCTATTTCTAAACCTGTCAATTCCCATTTAAGCCTTGGTAAGGTTCCTCGCGTATCATCGAATTAAACCACATAATCCACCGCTTGTGCGGGCCCCCGTCAATTCCTTTGAGTTTCATTCTTGCGAACGTACTCCCCAGGTGGCTAACTTATCACTTTCGCTTAGTCTCTGAAGCTTAAAGCCCCAAAAACGAGTTAGCATCGTTTACGGCGTGGACTACCAGGGTATCTAATCCTGTTCGCTCCCCACGCTTTCGTCCATCAGCGTCAGTTAAGACATGGTAACCTGCCTTCGCAATTGGTGTTCTAAGTAATATCTATGCATTTCACCGCTACACTACTTATTCCAGCTACCTCTACCTTACTCAAGGCTCGCAGTATCAATGGCAGTTTCATAGTTAAGCTATGAGATTTCACCACTGACTTACGAGCCCGCCTACGGACCCTTTAAACCCAATAAATCCGGATAACGCTTGCACCCTCCGTATTACCGCGGCTGCTGGCACGGAGTTAGCCGGTGCTTATTCGTATAGTACCTTCAGCTTTCCACACGTGGAAAGGTTTATCCCTATACAAAAGAAGTTTACAACCCATAGGGCCGTCGTCCTTCACGCGGGATGGCTGGATCAGGCTCTCACCCATTGTCCAATATTCCTCACTGCTGCCTCCCGTAGGAGTCTGGTCCGTGTCTCAGTACCAGTGTGGGGGATCACCCTCTCAGGCCCCCTAAAGATCATTGACTTGGTGAGCCGTTACCTCACCAACTATCTAATCTTGCGCGTGCCCATCTCTATCCACCGGAGTTTTCAATATCAAGTGATGCCACTTAATATGTTATGGGGTATTAATCTTCCTTTCGAAAGGCTATCCCCCAGATAAAGGCAGGTTGCACACGTGTTCCGCACCCGTACGCCGCTCTCTCTGTCCCGAAAGACAAATACCGCTCGGCTTGCATGTGTTAGGCCTCCCGCTAGCGTTCATCCTGAGCCAGGATCAAACTCTCCATTGTATGTTTGTCTGACTCACTCAAAGTTATTAACGTTCTAGTCTTTTCCTTACTTGGTTGTTATATCTATTTTTCAATGATCTTCTTATATCTTACGCTTTTTACTATACCTAATTTTCTGTCGTTTTCAGTATAGATTTGCGTGTGCAAAAGTAAAACTTTATTTCTAATTGACAAAGCGTTTTCTAACTTAATTTAGTGTCTTGTAAATAACCCTAACCTCGTTTTCAACACTCCTTATCTTCTACTCCTCTGCTCCCGTTTTACCGGACTGCAAAGATACAAATCTTTTTAACTTTTCCAACTCTTTCTAAGAAAAAGTTTAAGTTATTTTTTGACTGTATTTTGTTGTGTAGATCTTGTCTTACTATCTTCTGCGCTACCAATCAACATATCGTTTTTCAGTGGGGCAAAAGTAGCCTCTTTTTACCTACCACTCCAAACTTTATTAACTTAATGTTTATATTGGGATTGGTTTGTGGAGAAGTAAGCGTTCTAAATAATTGATTTAATTAACGTTATGTAGTATTTTGTAGTTATCCACATTATTCGATTGGGGTTTTGAATATGTTATAAGACTGCTTTATACTGCTTAAAATACTTTTGGGAAGTGTTCCTATTATATATAACCTCATAGGTTTTTGAAACCTATGAGGTTTGGGTTGGGGCTTAGATGTGAGGCCTCAAGGAATTACTGTTTTTTGTTTCCCACAGATTTTCGCAGATGTTTGAAAAGTTAGGTATAGAATGAATTGAGGATAGGTATTAGTGGATGGATGAAATGTTGATTTTTTACTCTTAAGGCAAACCTAACAGGTTTTTGAAACCTGTTAGGTTTAGAGAGAATGAGGATTACCAATAAATAATCCCCGAGGTAAGCCTTGAGGTATTTATCCTCGAATACATAGTTGTCTTATTTTATTTCAAAGTATTTCATGAATCTGTCATTCTGAATGGAATGTAGTGGAGTGAAGAATCTCTACCCTTTTTTTGAATTTCGCTGTTGAGATCCTTACAGGATGACAAACTTTATGCTAATGCTAACTGTTGAAAAGAATGACCAATACCCTAGCCCAGATAGAAACGGGTACCCCGCAACATTGCGTTGGAGCGTGAGAGGGATTGAGCCTTGGAGCGCGATGGCGTGAGGAGTATGAGTGGAGAGCTGGATTGAGCTCCTGATAAATTTTGAACTGGAAAGTATGAGAGTTATTTTTCAATATCTATCAATTCTTATTTTGTGTTAAATAATAGTAAAGAAGTATAAAGTTTACAAATATTAGGTCATAAGGTAGGATTCTTGCAGCACCTTTATCCTTAGTAAATGATAAAAATTGAAGCATTTATGAGTGAACAATCCTTTTTAGTACTAATTTAAACACACACTTATGAAAAAATATTTTGCAATATTCATTACGATCTATACTCTTCTATTATTATATATGATGTTTTATGGATCAGGAAGAGAAGCTTCTGAAATTGGCTACATGCAAATAAGACCTTTCCATACTATTCATTTATTCTTTTCTGGCGCTCATATTTCATCAAAAGATTTTATCATTAATATAATAGGAAATATTTTTGTATTCAGTCCATTTGGATGGTTAGGATTGATGGTGAAAAAATTCAACTCTATTCTTCCTATAACATTATTTTTCATTGTTGCTATTACAGCTATTGAAATCACTCAATATTACTCAGGTCGTGGCGTTGCAGATATTGATGATATACTTTTAAATACATTGGGAATGTCTATTGGTTTCTTTCTATTTAAATATGTAACATGGATTAATCTTGGCAATATAAAATTCCATTTTGGTCTTATAGAAGAAAAATATACATTGCAAAAAGCTTCTTAAATTATTTCTATCTATTATATTATAATGAAAATTTATTTATTAAAAGCTTCAGAAAGATAAACACCATAAAAAAAGCCACTCTTACGAGTGGCTTCATTATTTAGAAATGAGATAAGGATTATTTACCTTCTTCCATTTTTCTTTTCAATTCTGCTAATGCATCGATATCACCAAGAGTTGATCTTTCTTCGTTGTTTGAAGAAGACGATGTATTGTTAGATCTGTTGTTGCTAGAGTTATCTCTTACGTTTTTCTTCTCTTCGTCTCTGAAGATACCAGTATGAGATACTACTACTCTTTTGAATTCTTTGTTGAATTCAATTACTTTGAATTGAGCATCTTCACCTTTTTTGATTTTAGATCCATCTTCTTTCTCTAATAATCTTGAAGGACAGAATGCTTCAACTTCAGCATCTTCGAATTGTACAGAAGCTCCTTTATCGTGAACGTCTACCGCTTTACCAGCGTGGATAGTTCCCTCAGCATACTTCGTTTCGAATTTATCCCATGGGTTCTCAGTCAATTGCTTGTGACCTAGAGATAATCTTCTAGCTTGGATGTCTAGTTCTAGAACTACAACATCTAATTTATCACCAACTGCACAGAACTCAGATGGGTGCTTGATTTTCTTAGTCCAAGAAAGATCAGAGATATAGATTAAACCGTCGATACCTTCTTCTAACTCAACGAATACACCGAAGTTAGTGAAGTTTCTTACAGTTCCTACATGCTTAGATGCAACTGGGTACTTAGTTTCAATGTTTTCCCATGGATCTTTAGACAATTGCTTGATACCAAGAGAGATTTTTCTGTCTTCTCTATCTAAAGTTAATACTTCAGCTTCAACTTCATCACCTACTTTCACGAAATCACCTGCAGATCTTAAGTGAGTAGACCAAGACATTTCAGAAACGTGGATTAATCCTTCTACACCTGGAGCGATTTCTACGAATGCACCATAGTCAGCAAGAACTACTACTTTTCCTTTTACTTTATCTCCAACTTTCATGTCAGCAGAAAGAGCATCCCAAGGATGAGCTTCTAATTGCTTCATACCTAATTGGATTCTTGTTTTCTCGTCATCAAAATCAAGGATAACAACTTTTACAGTCTGTCCGTCTTCTAAGATTTCAGATGGGTGGTTCACTCTAGACCAAGAAAGGTCTGTAATGTGGATCAATCCATCAACACCTCCTAAGTCAATGAATACACCGTAAGAAGTAATATTCTTAACAGTACCTTCAAGAACCTGACCTTTTTCAAGTTGAGCGATGATTTCTTTTTTCTGACCTTCGATATCTGCTTCGATCAATGCTTTGTGAGATACAACTACGTTTTTGAACTCAGGGTTGATTTTCACAACTTTGAACTCCATAGTTTTACCTACGAACTGATCGTAATCTTTAATTGGCTTAACATCAATTTGAGAACCTGGTAAGAATGCTTCGATTCCGTGAACGTCAACGATCATACCTCCTTTAGTTCTAGACTTAACAAAACCGTTAACGATTTCTCCAGTTTCGTGAAGTTCGTTTACTCTATCCCAAGCTTTAAGCGTTCTAGCTTTTCTGTGAGATAACTGTAACTGTCCTGTTTTGTCTTCTCTTCTGTCTACCATTACTTCAACATCATCACCTACTTTTAGGCCTGGGTTGTAACGGAATTCGTTAAGAGAAATAACACCTTCTGATTTGAAGTCGATGTCAACGATAGCTTCTTTATCTGTTAATCTTACAACTTTACCAGTGATAACGTCGTTATCATTTAAACTGCTAAGAGATCCGTTGTAGATTTCCTCTAAATCGCTTTTTTCTTTTCTTGCGTCTGCATCAAGACCTGATTCGAAAGAATCCCAATCAAATTGTTCTGGTGCTACGTTTTGGTTTAAAATAACCTCTGCTGAATTTGTCTCTTTTGACATTTTCTAATAAAATTTGTATTCCTTCTTTTTTAATGGTTCGAATAAATGCGGCTTTAAAAAATACGGAAGTAATTAATTTATAATAATTTACCTTTTCAAACCTTAGCCACAAAAAGTGGTGCAAAGATATGAAATTTATTTTTAATGAACAATAGTTTTAAAGGCATTCAATTGAAATATAACTCGCTAATAATCAAACAATAAATATTTTGTCATTGCGAGGAGCGAAGCGACGAAGCAATCTCTTTGAAGTATCAAAAGTATTAAAAACATCAAGTTTAATCATAAAATTTGTCATTCTGGAAGAATCTCGACAACGCAAAATAACCTATTAATATATTAGTGAGATTGCTTCGTCGCTTCGCTCCTCGTAATGACGGGAATTTATAATTACGACAAATACCCTAGCCCCGATTGAAACGACATCCTTTTTTGTTGCGGCTGGAGCAAAGCAGAGGCCGTAACAAAAAAGATACAGTGGAAAGCGGGAAATAGCTACAAAAATATAATTAATGAATAATAGGTAATCAGTAATAATAGATTCTTCACTCCGCTTCGCTTCTTTCAGAATGACAGTCGTAAAAACAATTTCTAAGTCTACAATAGAAAAGTAACGCTCTCTAAAATTCTCAAACCCTCAAACTCATAAACTAAAAAACCTGCCACCTAAAATTACTACCTTTGCAAAATGGAATTAGAATCAATATATCAAAAACTGCAGATTCAGGATATGAATCAGATGCAGAAATCTACATACAAGACCACTGAAAACAATACTGATGTTGTTTTACTTTCTCCTACAGGTTCAGGGAAAACGCTTGCCTTTTTATTTCCGGTCCTTCGAAATTTGAAAAAAGGGACTTCAGGAATTCAAGCTTTAATCTTAGTTCCCGCAAGAGAATTGGCGCTGCAAATTGAGCAGGTTTTTAAATCAATGGGAACAGATTTTAAAGTTTCTGTTTGTTATGGAGGCCACGATAAAAAAATTGAGATCAATAATTTAATTGAAGCTCCAGCAGTTTTAATCGGAACGCCGGGAAGAATTGCTTACCATTTAAAAAATAACAATTTCAATCCTGAAACAATTCAGACGTTGGTATTGGATGAATTTGACAAAGCATTGGAATTAGGTTTTCAGGAGGATATGGAATACATTTCTAATTCTCTAAAAGGTCTTTCTCAAAGAATTTTAACTTCTGCTACCGCAATGGCTGAAATTCCGAAGTTCACAGGATTGCAAGATGAAAAAATCATTGATTTCTTAAAGTTAGGTGATGCAAAACCAGATATTCAATTGCGAAAAGTAATGACGATCTCTGAGGAAAAACTAGATACTTTATTTAATTTGATCTGTAAAATAGGAAATAAAAGAACGTTGATTTTCTGTAATCACCGTGAGGCTGTAGACCGTATTTCTGACCTTTTAGCTGAAAAAGGAATCGATAGAGAAACTTTCCACGGCGGAATGGAACAGGACGAGAGAGAACGTGCATTGCTGAAATTCAGAAATGATTCTGCAAGAATTTTAATTACAACAGATTTAGCTTCAAGAGGATTGGACGTTCCTGAAATTGAATCTATTGTTCATTATCAATTGCCTTATAAAGAAGATGCTTTCATTCACAGAAACGGACGTACCGCGAGAATGAACGCCAAAGGTTTTGCGTATCTTATTATGACTGCGGAAGAGAATTTCCCATTTATTAAAAGTGATACTCCTGAAGAAAGTGTTGCTGGATTTAATACATTTCCAGAAAAGACTTCTTTACAAACGATTTACATCAGCGCCGGAAAGAAAGACAAGGTGAATAAAGTAGATATCGTTGGATACCTTATAAAAAAAGGACAACTTAAAAAAGAAGAAATTGGCCTGATAGAAGTAAAAGATACAACTTCTTATGTTGCCGTTTCAAGAAAGAAAGTCAAAACATTGCTTGATAAATTGAGTACTGAAAAACTGAAAGGTAAGAAAGTGAAAATTGAAGTAGCTTACTAAATTTGAACCATTATGATTTTGTTTTAGAGTTTAAGGATAGTAAGAAATTTCTCCTATCATCGAAATGACATTGGCACTGTCATTCCGAATAGAACAAAGCAAAATCTTAAGGATTAAAACATCTTTTAGGTTTTGGCTAAAGCCAAATTGATTTACTTGTAATAAAAAAACGGGCTAAAGCCCGTTTCTATTGATATATGTTTATTCGTAAACAAAAATTGTCATTGCGAACCGAAGGTGAAGCAATCTCTTAATTTCAAGTTGAGATTACTTCGCTGCTTTGCTTCTCGCAATGACAATCTTTTTTAATATTATCTCGTTCCTCTCACTCTTGTCGGTAAAGTATATACCGATTTTGAAGCCGTAATAAACAAGATCTCGTTATTCTTTCCTCCGAAAGTAACATTGGAAGTCCATTCTTCATCAATCGGAATTTGATAGATCTTTTTTCCTTCACGATTAAAAATCGTCACTCCTTTACCTGTTAAATAGAGATTTCCGTGTTTGTCAAGCGTCATTCCGTCTGAACCCATTTCACAGAATAATCTTTTCTCGGATAACTTTCCTTCACCCAAAATATCATACATATACGTTTTTCCGGCATCAATATCCGAAACATATAGCTTTTTATACCTTTCACTTCCTACAATACCGTTAGGCTGGGTGAATGTTTCAAGTTTCGTTATTTTCCCTTCTTTATTTCTGTAATACAAACTTTTGTGTGGAATTTCCTGTTTGAAATTTACCCAATAATCTCTTTTATATAAAGGATCGGTGAAGTACATTCCTCCAAATTCGTCATTCCAAACATCGTTTGGTCCGTTCAGTCTTTTTCCTTCAAAACCTTTCGACAAAATTTGTACTTTTTTATCTTTTGATATCTTCCAGATTTCCCCATTATCATCCGAACAAGTGATTAAATTATCATCTTTATCGAAATGCGTTCCGTTGGCTCTCCCTGATTTATCTAAAAAAACGATTACCTGGTTGGTTTTCCAATCCCAATAATAAATCTTATCATTAGGTTGGTCTGTAAAATATACATTCCCTACTTTATCCGAAGATGGACCTTCCGTAAAACTAAATTTATCGGAAACCTTTTCCGGTTTTATACCTTCATAGAACATTTTACTATAATTTACTGATTTGCAATTTACTAATGCGAAAACCAAACCAATCAAACTTATTTTAAAGATATTTTTCATTCTTCATTATTTAAGGGTTACAATTTACGATATCAACGATAAGATTCAAAGTTTATTTTATCATTTTGAGATATTAAAAACCATGAAATCACAATGTCCTAATTGTCCTATTTTTGAAGTAGATGGTATTAGTAATTAATTGGTTTAATGCAGAGCTTTGCAGGAGTCTAATCAAAAGATGTTTTCTTTATTATCTGAAACGTAAAATGAGAGAAAAATCAAGTTTGAAAAGGGCTATTCAATTTAAAACAATCTAAGCGATGAGCACACAATCCGGCGAAATTAAAACTTCAGATATTGAAAATGAAGCTTTTAGAAATTCGGTAGGTACGATGGATGAAACCGGAAACCGAAAATGGGTTTTCCCAAGAAAGCCAAAAGGAAAATACACCAATTACAGAAATTATGTGAGCTACTTTCTTTTAGCTTTATTCTTCGGATTACCTTTTGTAAAGATCAATAACAATCCTTTTTTACTGATCAATGTTATCGACAGGCGTTTCTTCATTTTTGGACAGCCATTCTACCTCCAGGACTTTTTTATTTTGGCGCTGGGAGCAGTTACTTCGGTTATTTTTGTCATGCTTTTTACAGTAGTTTTCGGAAGAATATTCTGCGGTTGGCTTTGTCCGCAAACGATTTTTATGGAAAGTGTTTTCAGAAAAATTGATTATTGGATCGAAGGTGACAGAAATAAACAAATGAAACTCGACAGACAGGAATGGGATGCTGAAAAAATAAGAAAGAGAGTCACAAAATGGTCAATTTTTGCTTTGATTTCTATTATTATATCTCATTTTATGTTCATGTATATTGTGGGTTATGAAGAGGTTTTCAAGATCATGAATGAAGGTCCTGCCGACCATTCTTTAAAATTCATAGGAATGGTAGGCTTTGCCATGACTTTTTATTTTGTTTTTGCTTGGCTTCGCGAGCAGGTTTGTACTTTGGTTTGTCCGTACGGGAGGCTTCAGGGTGTGTTGATCGATAAACAGACCGTAAATGTTTACTACGATTTCAAAAGAGGAGAAAACCGTTCAAAATGGAGAAATGGAGAAGACCGAAAAGCTGAAGGCAAAGGAGATTGCATCGATTGCCAGCAATGTGTGGTTGTTTGCCCAACAGGAATTGATATTAGAAACGGACAACAATTAGAATGCGTGAACTGTACAGCATGTATTGATGCTTGCGATGAGATCATGGAAAAAGTGGGTCTTCCAAAAGGATTGGTACGATATGCAACCGAAGCTGAGATTGAAAACCAGGAGAAATTCAAATTTACCTCAAGAATGAAGGTTACCACTGCCTTTCTTCTTTTATTGATTGGTTTCCTTGGATATTTGATGTACGACCGAGGTTCTATGGAAGCGAAATTCATCAAACCTGCAGGATCTACTTTCTTTATTAAAAACGAAAAAATAACGAATACTTTTATCTATACCCTACTCAACAAAACAAATGAGAAGAAAACATTAACTATAAAAGTAATGAATCCTAAAAATGCAGAAATAACATTCTTTGGATCCGATAAAATCATCTTAAAAGGGGATGAAATTTTAAAAGGAAATATCAATATTACTTTTCCTGAAGAAGATATTAAATTTTCAAAACAAAATATGACCATCGGTGTATTTGATGAAGATGGGAAAATGCTAGATTCTTTTGAGACTAATTTTGAAGGACCTTTTAAGTTATCGCTGTAGTTTCTAGGTTTGAGTGTTTGAGTGTTTGAGTGTTTGAGTGTTTGAGTGTTTGAGTGTTTGAGTGTTTGAGTGTAAAATTATTTCTTTTAACCATAAAAAGAGAATTTTTTTGACACTTTAGTTATTTATAGTTTAATCTAAAACTGCTGATAAGAACACATTAGTTTACAATAACTTTTACCTGTCTTTTTTGGTTGAAAAAAGGATCCAGAAACAAAAAATTTAAACCTTATATTTCTTAATAAATTGCGTGGGAGTCATTCCTGAACCTTTTCGGAAGACTCTCACAAAATAAGAATATTCTTCATATCCCAATCGGAAAGCTATTTCTACCAAGCTCTCATCAAGGTACATCAGCATTCTTTTTGCTTCCAGAATAACTCTTTCGGTAATCACTTCTGTTGCCGTTTTTTGAACTACCGTTTGGGTAATTCTATTTAAATGCTTTGGTGAAATTTCCATTACAGACGCATAATATGCAATTGATTTTTGGGTTGTAAAATAATGTTCAACCAAATTTTCAAAATCCTGATAATGTTTAAAGTAAGAAATGCTTGTTGGTGAACTTATGGTATCCCAATCTTTAGAAAACTGCCTTGTGGTATTGATATAAATCTGAGACATAAGAGAAAGAATAAGATCATCTTTCATCATGTTTTGAGAATGATGCTCCTCTTCTATTTGCTGAAACAGACTGATTATTTTAAATAACTCTCCCGATTCAAACTGAAACTTTCTAGGAAACGCCGGTGAACTAAAAAAAGGAAAGCTTCGTAATTTTCGGTTGACATAGTGCATATCATAATATTCCTGCGAACAAAAGAAAATATAACCATCTGTATCTTCCGAAAGTTCCCAACTGTGAACCTGCCCCGGCGATAAAAAGAAAATACTTCCCTCAGAAACTTCATACTTCTGAAAATCGATTTCGTGAACTCCTTTTCCCTTGGTAAAAAGTACGGTAACGTAAAAATCATGACGGTGTGGTTTCTCAATATGTTTATGGCTGGAAACCAAATGATCTTTCATTGTATTAAAATAAAAATCTGACGCATTCTTCCCAGACTGAAAAAGATCGATATGTAAGACTGAGATAGAATTCATCTTATTTTAATTTACCTCAAAAATAAAGAAAAAATTCAAAGCTCCTGAATGACTTTCTACATGATTTATCCTACAAAAACCAACATTTTATGTACTGTATTTGTAACAAGCTTTAAAAAATATTTATCTTTGAGTTTTAGGATTTGTAACATGAAGATAAATTTATCAGATAAACTGTATTATTCTATAGGAGAAGTAGCGAAAGCTTTTGATGTAAACACTTCATTGATACGTTATTGGGAGCAGGAATTCCCTATCATTAAACCTAAAAAGAACAAAAAAGGCAACCGATACTTCACTCCGGAAGACATTAAAAATCTTCAAATCATCTACCATTTGGTGAAAGAAAAAGGCTATACGCTAGACGGAGCCCGAATTGCCCTAACAACCAATTCTAAAATTTCTGAAACTGTGACAATCATCGACAGATTAGAGTTTGTAAAAGCTGAATTACTAAAGCTTAAAGAGTCTTTGGCAGATACTCCGGAGTAGTTTAAATATCCTATCGGTTTTTTCAACAATTACTTCATTCTTATGTATTAAAAATCATAGGAAGATTCTCTGGCCTTATTAAAATTTTTTCTTTAGAATATTTACCATTTCATATACACCATTCTGAGCTGCTTCAGTTCCACTATTAACGATAACAATATATCCAATCATCTTTTTCCTGTCTATTTGTACATAACAAAAAAAAGTTCCGTCAGAACCTGCGTGTTCAGAAATAAGTTTACCTCCTTTTTTATAATTTCCCCAGCCTATAGCATATTCATCTTTAGCATCATGTAGAAATTTATAGGTTGTAGCTTTTAAAAAATTATTTTCACCTAATAATCCCTTTATATTTAGCTGAATGAATTTAGCATAGTTTTCAATATCCATGCTTATATCTCCTGCAGGTTCGGCCAAATCTAAATTGTATTCAATGTCAGCAGGAACAGAAACGATCTTTCCTTTTTCTATCCAATGCCCATAAGGTTGTTCTTTGAAATTCCGGTTTGGCCAGCCAAAAACAAAATCTATTTTTAATTTTTTTGTTAAAACTTCTTTCATAAGAGCTTCCCAAGATTCTCCTGAAACTTTTTCAAGCATAAGAGCAGCAATACTATATCCTGCATTCGAATAATGATATTTTTCATGGGTTTCAACAGGAAGAATAGTGAGTAGATGCTGAACAAACTGTTTTCTTTTTTCAGACTTATTACCTTTGAATTTTGGAAGTATCCTATATTCTGACCCGCTTGTAAAAGACTGTATTTTAGCTCTATGACTCAGAAGATCTTCAAGAGTGATATCATAATAACCTGGATTTGACTTTTTTTTAAATTCTGGAAAAAGATCAAAAAACTTCGTACTCCATTTTATCTTTCCTTTTTCAACCAAATAACCTGCAAGAAATCCTGTTATAGCTTTTGTATTAGAGCCTAAATGAAAAAAGTCTTTTACATTAGCATTAGACCTGCCTTCCAATTCTTTAATTTCATGATGTCCTAAAATACTTTTTACCAAAATACTATCTTTCGTAACTACTGCAAAAGTCATCTCGGGAATACTATCTCTACTCATAATTCTTTCAGCAGAATTTTCAAAATTCTGTCCAGCAACTTTATTGGATAATAAGAAAATGATTATTAATAGTATTCTAACTATTTTCATTTGGCAGCAATTAGCATTAAAATTAGTAGGCCCAATATATTACATTCCTATGAACAACACAACTGAACCTACTTAGATTAATATTATTAGGATTAAAAAAACATTTTAATTAATCTTTTCTATTAATTCATCAAATTTATATTATAAAAAATAGCAATTCCAACTTAGTCATTGACTCATAATTAATTATATCATTAATTTTAGTCTATGATGAGAAAAAACTACTACCAAAAAATGGCATTCTTGGGAATGTTTCTGATTATTATATTGGCCTTTCAAAAATACACAAGCAAAGAAAAAGAAGATTTTTCTGATGTAAAATTCATTTCTGAAAATACCATTCCTCTCAACTTATCAGAATTTGAACCGAATGATCTCGATGAAAAGCAATGGCAAAATTTAGGTTTTACTGAAAAGCAAATTGCCACGATTCTAAACTACAAAAAAATTGTGGGAGGCAAATTTACCTCTAAAGAGCAATTGAAAAAATGTTATGCTTTTTCACCTGAGAAATTTTCAGAATTAGAATCCTACATCATGCTTCCAGAAACTAATAAAGATTCTAAATCCAATCATTTTAAAAGTTTTGAGAAAAAGAGCATTAGTATTTCAGGGAAATTTAATCCAGATCATTATTCTACAACTGATTGGGTGAAAATGGGTTTTAGCGAAAGACAGGCTGAAGCCATTGTAAAATATAAAAGCTATTTGGGAGGAAGTTTTATCAGCAAAGAAAAGTTTAAAGAATGCTTTATTATTAATGATGAAAACTATCAAAAATTGGAGCCTTATTTAATCTTGCCTTCAAAAACTCCAGAAGATTATAAAAGCTATGGTAAAAATTATAATACAGAAAAACCTAAAATCAAATACTCCTCTTTTGATCCTAATACATTGACTATTGAAGGATGGAAAGCTTTCGGGTTTTCAGAAAAGCAAGCCAACACCATCGTTAATTATCGTGATCGAAACTTAAGAGGAAGTTTTAAAAATATAGAAGACCTTCAAAAATGTTTTGTGATTTCAGCAGAAAAATTTGAAGAGTTAAAACCTTATATTAAACTTGATCCATCAAATTTCACCAAAACTGAAGGAAAGAAGGTTGAGATCAAGCAACAGGAAACAGATTTTTCAAAAATAGATATGAATTCAATTACTTTCAAACAGCTTTTAGAGTTTGGTTTGGATGAAAAAGCTGCAGGTTCTATCATCGGGTTTAGAAAAAAGCTCGGCGGTTTTATGAATAAAGAACAAATTCTGACCACTTATAATATCGATAAAGAATTGGTTGGCAAGCTAATTTCTACATGTCCTTTAAATACCTCAAACGTTCCAAGATATACTTTAGTAGATGCTCCGGAAGAATGGTTAAAAAATCATCCTTATTTTAAATATTCTGCAGATAAAATTATTTTTTATCGTCTCAGCAATCCTGATGATAAGAAAATATGGAAATTGTTGAAATTGAAACCTGAATATGAGGCGAGAATGAAACTGTATTTGAAATACTGATTAATTCTTTACACTTAAATGCTTAGACTCCGCTCCAGCATGACATCGTTAAAAATTGACTGTTAAAATAATGCAGCTAGTATTAGAAATGTCATGCCGAGCGGAGTCGAAGCATCTATTTATTGAGTTTAAACTATTATTCTATAGTCTTGCTAGAATCTTCAAGAAGTAAATTCAATGTAGAAAGTTCTTCCTCTGTTAAATCTCTCCATTTTCCAACGGGAATATCCAATTTAATATTCATGATACGGATTCTTTTAAGCTTCTTTACTTCATAACCAAGGTATTCACACATTCTACGGATCTGTCTGTTTAATCCTTGGGTAAGAACGATTCTGAAAGTCATATCATCAATTTTTTCCACTTCACATTTTTTTGTGACTGTATCTAAAATTGGAACTCCATTTCTCATTTTGTCTAAGAACTTTGGATTGGTCGGTTTATCTACTCTTACCAAATATTCTTTTTCGTGATTATTTCTAGCTCTTAGAATTTTATTGACAATATCTCCATCATTTGTCAAGAGAATAAGTCCTTCACTCGGTTTATCTAATCTTCCAATCGGAAATATTCTTTTAGGATGGTTGATAAACTCTATAATATTATCTAATTCACGTTTTGTATCTGTTGTACAAACGATACCTACCGGTTTATTGAAAGCAATATAAATTGGTTTATCCTCAGATTCTCTAATTGCTTTTCCATCAACTTCTACTACGTCTTCATCAGAAACTTTTGTTCCCAATTCAGGAACTTTTCCGTTGATTTTTATTCTGCCTTCTTCTAACAATTTATCTGCCGCTCTTCTTGAGCAATATCCAACTTCCGATAAATATTTATTAATTCGTGTTTTCTCCTGCATAAGTTTGGTTTTTAATTGTTATCAAATCTAAAGTCATTTTCTAAAAATTGGGTGGTTGCATCCTCAATTTTATATTCGCCAATTTTCGTACGTCTTAGTTGTGTTAAATACGCACCTACTCCCAGTTCCTGTCCGATATCATGAGCAAGACTTCGAATATAAGTTCCTTTAGAACATCCTACGGTAAAGCTTACCAAAGGTAGATCTATTTTAATATCTTCAATATAGAGAATTGTTGTTTTTCTAGATTTCATTTCCACTTCCTCTCCTGCTCTTGCCAAATTATAAGCTCTTTTTCCATCAATTTTTATTGCTGAAAAAACAGGAGGTGTCTGATCTATTTCCCCTAAAAATTTCATTACAGCTTCATTGATCTGCTCTTCTGAAATGTGAGAATAATCCTGTGGAAGGATCTCAGGCTTTTCAGTGTCGTAAGACTCTGTCTGTACCCCAATTTTAATCTCTGTCCAGTATTCTTTCGGAGCATCCTGTATTTCTGGAATCTTCTTGGTAAATTTTCCACAACAAACAATAAGAAGTCCTGTTGCTCTCGGATCTAATGTTCCGGCGTGACCAATTTTAAATTTTTTCGGAAGATTAAACTCTCTTTTGAGTTTGTATTTCATTTTATTGACTGCCTGAAAAGAAGTCCAATCCAGAGGTTTGTCTAATAAAAAAGTATATCCTGATTGCAGTTCTTCAGCTGTCATGAATGATAGGTAATGTGTAATAAGTAATTAATAATGCGTATGCTTTATTTAAAGAAATAAAAATAGATCAACAAAGCCAATCCAACAAAAATACGGTACCATCCCCAAGGTTTGAAACCATATTTATTTAACACTCCGATGAACGCTTTTATCGCAATTAATGCGACAATAAATGCCACAACATTACCAATCACAAAGATCATAATATGATCGTTTGATGCCATAATCATCTCATATCCTTTTTGAGGATTCGGTGTTTCTTTACCCCAAGTTTTAACAAAAATAGAATATACGGTAACAGCCAACATGGTAGGAACCGCCAGGAAGAATGAAAATTCTGCAGCAGCTTTTCTTGTTAACCCCTGAGTCATCCCTCCAATAATGGAAGCCGCACTTCTACTCGTCCCAGGCATCATTGCAAGACATTGCCAGAAACCAATTGTTACTGCTTTTTTTACGGTAATTCCTTTTTCATCATCAATGGTAGGATTTTTAAACCATTTATCTGCAAATAATAAAACGACCCCTCCAAGAACCAAAACAGATGAAATTGCAATTTGATTTCCAAGAATAGCTTCAATCTTATCATCAAATAAATATCCTAAAACCAACGCAGGAATAACCGCATACGCCAACTTAAAATAAAACTTAATATTATTAAAATCAAAGAATTTTTTCCAATAGGCAACCACCACAGACAAGATGGCTCCAAACTGAATGGAAACCTGGAACATTTTTAAAAATTCGTCCTCCTGCATCCCCATTAAATTGGCTGCAAAACCCATGTGCGCGGTAGAAGAGATTGGCAAATATTCTGTCAGTCCTTCAATAATGGCAATAATGATTGCTTTGATTAAATCCATAGTATATATAAAAATTTAAAGATTAAGAGATATTGAAATCTAGAATCTTCTAAATCTCGCAATTTCTTAATCTTTAAAATAAAAATTAATTATTTTCTTTTTAAAATCGCGTACACTTCAATTGCAAATCCTATTACTACGAATAGAGGTGCAATTCTTATTCTTCTGATAGAAAAGATGTCTTCATTCCAAGAATTAGGATCAAATTTCCCATCTACAGTATTCGCATCTGGTCCCATCATTAATAAAAATCCGACAACAATAAATGCTAAACCAATAAGCATCCATTTAAAGTTTTGCTGTCCGAAATAGAACGTATTTTCCTGTGGCGTCTCAGTTTCTTTACCGAAACTTGCAGCAGAAAATTTATTTGTTTGTTTGCTCATTTTTAAGAATAATATAAATCGTCAACATTAGATTTCAAGAATCTCCATGTTGCGATGATTGTACTTAGAACCGTAATTAAAACTCCAACTCCCAATACAAGTACAATCAACCAAAAATACTGCTGATTATCCTGTACGAATGATGAACCGATCTGGCTCGTGAAATAATACCAAACACCACATAAAGCAGCAAGCCCTATAAAAGAGCCAATAGCTCCTAAAATGATAGCTTCAATGATAAAAGGTTTTAAGATAAATCTTCTTTTTGCCCCTACCAACTGCATGGTTTTGATAATAAATCTTTTTGAAAATATTTTTAGACGGATAGAGTTATTAATTAAAACTACCGCTAGAACCAAGAACAAGAGAGAGAAACCAAAAATCCATTTTAAAATTCTACTCAGGTTATTGTAAACATCTACCATTAAGGTACTGTCGTTTTTCACATCTACAATTCCCGGAACAGATTTAATGATCTTTATCGCTGCATCAATTTTTGCAGGATCTACATACTCGGGTTTTAAAGCAATTTCTATAGAAGAAGGGAAAATATTTTCCTCAAAAAGGGCATCACTATCAATCCCCATACTTTTTTTCGCCTCTATTGCTGCTGCCGCTCTCGAAATATAAGTCGCCTTTTTTACAGGTACCAAAGTCTGTACTTTCTTTAAAGTTTCTTCTTCAAGTTTAGCAATTTTTACAGAATCTTTAGCATCATAATTTTCATCAAAGTAGGCATTGACAACCAATTGCTCCTTGATATAGTCGGAATATTTCTGGGCGTTGATCAAAATAAGTCCCATTAATCCTAACAAAAATAACACTAAGGCAATACTTATTACGACTGTAATATTGCTGGATCGAAGTCTCTTTTTATTAAATTCATCTACAGATTTAGCCATTAATATTAAAATTTTTGGCTAAATTAGAAAAAAACTTCCGAAATTTGGGACGAAATAGAGAAAATCATTGTTAATAAAATCATAAAAAAACTTGAGTGTAAAAGCAAAAAAGCATCTTGGTCAACACTTTTTGACAGATGAAAATATCGCAAGAAAAATCGTAGAAGGTCTTAGTTTTGAGAACTATAATAATATTATGGAAATAGGCCCCGGAACGGGAGTTCTTACCAAATACCTTCTGGAAAAAGAGCAAAATATTTATCTTGCAGAAATAGATACCGAATCTATAGAGTACCTAAAAAACACCTATTCTAAGATCACAGAAGAGATCTTTGTAGGAGATTTTTTGAAACAGGATTTCAATTTTATTAATAACGATCAAATTGCTATTATTGGAAACTTTCCTTATAATATTTCTTCACAGATATTATTTAAGATCATCGATCATTATGAATTGATTCCGGAAATGGTAGGAATGTTTCAAAAAGAAGTGGCAGAAAGAACAGCATCTGTACCGAGAACGAAAGAGTACGGAATTCTCTCTGTTTTGGTTCAGGCATACTATGATGTCACTTATCTGTTTACGGTGCATGAAAACGTGTTCAATCCGCCTCCAAAGGTAAAATCCGGAGTTATAAAACTAACCCGAAACCCAAAAGAAGGATTGGCAGGAAATGAAATCCTTTTCAAGCAAATTGTAAAAGCAGGTTTTAATCAAAGAAGAAAGAAACTTTCCAATTCTTTAAAAGTATTAGAAATCCCTGAAGAATTAAAAACGCATGAGTTTATGGATAAAAGAGCTGAAGAATTAAGCGTGAGTGATTTTATCAACTTTACTAAACTTTGGAAAGAAAACCGATAAGCATTTTAGAATTAAAAAGCCTTTCAATTAATTTTGAAAGGCTTTTTTTGATGTTTGCATTCTCTATATTATTCTCTATTCTTTAGTAAAATCCACCCAGACCAATTCATCTGAGCTTTTGATTTAGGATATTCAAAATTGAACTTATACCAATACGTAGCTGTTGGTAATCTTTTACCTCCTACCGTTCCATCCCAAATAGGTTGTTGTTTTGAGAATCTGAACATTTCTACTCCATATCTGTCATAAATAGAGCCTGTGAAGTTTTTGAAATCTCCCAGTGACTTAAGATCCAGAACATCATTAATCCCGTCTTGGTTAGGAGTAATAATATTTGAAATGTTTAGAGTAAAGAACTCAAGTGCTCCCACACAATGCGTGCCTACTACCCTTACCTGAATATGATAGGTGGTATTATTCTGTAATCCGGTAAAGATATTAGACTGCTGCCACAATATTCCTCCGTCAATAGAGTATTCTAAAATACCTTGAATATTATTAATGGGTGGGTTTTCAGCTGTAATAGTCAGTGTACCATTTCCATAATTAAGATTAGAAACAAAAGGTGATGCCGCTCCCATTACTTTTACAGAGAAGAGCTTTTTACAATATCCATTATCTATTTCAACGGTATAAATTCCCCATTGGTCAACTGCAATGGTTTGGGTAACCGCTCCCGTACTCCATAAATATTTGTAATTAGGACCTGCACCAGCATCCAAAATCACACTATCCCCGATACACATTTCAACATCTTTTAATGGTGGAACAATCTCTGGAACGACTTCTACTATTACCGTTGCCGGTTGTAAAGATTTACACCCTTTTGCTCCGATAGCGTATACCGTAAATGTAGTTGTATTGTATAAAGTAGCCGTCTGAGTAGCACCGGTACCTAAGAAATTATTCCATAGGTAGGTAGTTCCTCCTGTAGCTGTTAAATTGACCGATTCTCCAGGACATATTTTTATTCTAGAGGATACCAATGTTGCTTTAGGCGTAACCTCTTTTAATAATTTTAATTTAATTAATTTGCTACAGAATCCTCCATTTGAAACCACAACATATAAGATTTGTCCATCACTTCCATTGTAATTTAATGGCGTGGTAATATAATTATTATTTTGAGCGATGGCATCTGCCTGATTTACATAAAAATGAAATATAGCACCAGGCGTTGTACTTATTGATGGAATTGCATTCGATAAATCAAAAGTTGTAATATCCGGAGTACTGCAGAGTAACAAAGTAGCATCCTGAGCTACCGGAGTTATCCCTCCATGAATTTGAATCGTTGCTTTACCCGGACAAGGGTTTCCGGGAACACTTACTTCTATGGTATACGTTCCCGGCTGAACTGCAGTAATAGAGTTCGTCGTTGCGCCGGTAATAGGAGTTCCGTTAAAAAACCATTGATATAGTAAATTAGGATCACTGATAGAAGCCGTGATCACTTGCGGTACATTATCACAAACATTAATATCGGAAGGTAAAGTAGCCCCCGCAGGATCTAATAAATCTACCCCAATATTAAAAGAGCCCCCTTCTAAGAATACCGCAGTATCATATGCATAATCTACCCCATACTGCCCATAATCAGCCACCACCATCTTAAAATGATACGCCTGCCCAGGAATTACTGTTGCCGTTGCCGTAAGAGGAACTGTTCTTCCATTAAAATTGGTTACTGTTGCCGGTTTTGAATTGTATCCAAAAAAATATTGAGGGTTTGAAGCCCCACATTGTAAAGGGAATCCTGAATCTGAATCTGCCGGATGAATATTCGTAACACTTACAGGACCTGCTCCTGAAGGCAATACAGCCATATTTTGATAAGGACCGCCAGAAACGGGTCTTAGCAATAAAGCAAAAACATCGGCATAACTACAAGGAAAAGTTGTTGTGTACTCTTCAGATGCCATTAAATAATTAAACTTTACCTGAGATGAGGTAGGTACAAAATCGAATTCTAAAATCACAGAATTCGTTAAATATCCTGTAGATCCTATTGCTGCTGCTAAATCTGGATCACTTCCTGTTGAAAGATTATCACTTAAAGTAAATTGTTCTAAACTATTACCGCCTTTTCTAGCATAGCCGGTTGATAGCACGATACCATCTTTAAAAGGAAAATTGGTAGTCCCTCTATGAAAATAGCCCCAGGCTCTGTCTGTAACAGTTGGCCCTTCATTAGGACTAACCTGAACATTAGTCACTGTAGGCGTAACACAAGAATTTGTACCCGATGATATTAATACATCTTTTACCAATTGTTCCGCCGTATAAGCAGATGCTGGATACGTAGGAGCATTAATCTCTATAAAATTTCCAGCTTTTTTGGAGGTTACCGAGGTTTCCCGTACCGATTTTCGAGATGTATTTTTTTGGGAATAAATAAAATTGGAGGTGACAAGAAAAATAGAAAATAATAGTAGAGATTTCTTCATAACATTTTTGTTTTTAAAATTTATTCTTCTTTAATGTATCATAGCATACCAACCTATTCATTACAAAAAACAAAATCTGTATCCCTACAAAAGTGAGTAAACACTTTTCTAATTATTTGATCTATCTCATAAAGGTTTTGTTTTATGCTACTTACTTTCTCAGATTGTAAGCTTAAAGTCTACGGTCTGAAATTTATATATAACATTTTATCCTGTTGGTATGTAGTTTTTATAGATATTAAGAATCAGTTCTTAATCTTAATTAATCACATCATTTAAAAAAATACGAACAAGATGATTAATGGTTATTAGATCCTCAAAAGTGTGAGAAATAAAAAGAACTGTTTTTTATTACAGCCTTTAAAATGAACACAAGAAATTGATAAACAGATAAATATAATGAATTTATTTAAAAAAACAAAATTTAAACAAAAAAGCCTTCCAAAATTAATTGAAAGGCTTTTTTTGATATTTGCATTATCTATGATATTATTCTCTGTTCTTTAGTAAGATCCACCCAGACCAATTCATCTGAGCTTTTGATTTAGGATATTCAAAATTGAACTTATACCAATACGTAGCTGTTGGTAATCTTTTACCTCCTACCGTTCCATCCCAAATAGGTTGTTGTTTTGAGAATCTGAACATTTCTACTCCGTATCTGTCATAAATAGAACCTGTGAAGTTTTTAAAATCTCCCAGTGACTTAAGATCCAAAACATCATTAATCCCGTCTTGGTTAGGAGTAATAATATTTGAAATGTTTAGAGTAAAGAATTCCAGCGCTCCCACACAATGCGTACCTACTACCCTTACCTGAATATGATAGGTGGTATTATTCTGTAATCCGGTAAAGATATTAGACTGCTGCCACAATATTCCTCCGTCAATAGAGTATTCTAAAATACCTTGAATATTATTAATGGGTGGGTTTTCAGCTGTAATAGTCAGTGTACCATTTCCATAATTAAGATTAGAAACAAAAGGTGATGCCGCTCCCATTACTTTTACAGAGAAGAGCTTTTTACAATATCCATTATCTATTTCAACGGTATAAATTCCCCATTGGTCAACTGCAATGGTTTGGGTAACCGCTCCGGTGCTCCATAAATATTTGTAATTAGGACCTGCACCAGCATCCAAAATCACCCTATCCCCAATACACATTTCAACATCTTTTAATGGTGGAACAATCTCTGGAACGACTTCTACTATTACCGTTGCTGGTTGTAAAGATTTACACCCTTTTGCTCCGATAGCGTATACCGTAAATGTAGTTGTATTGTATAAAGTAGCCGTCTGAGTAGCACCGGTACCTAAGAAATTATTCCATAGGTAGGTAGTTCCTCCTGTAGCTGTTAAATTGACCGATTCTCCAGGACATATTTTTATTCTAGAGGATACCAATGTTGCTTTAGGCGTAACCTCTTTTAATAATTTTAATTTAATTAATTTGCTACAGAATCCTCCATTTGAAACCACAACATATAAGATTTGTCCATCACTTCCATTGTAATTTAATGGCGTGGTAATATAATTATTATTTTGAGCGATGGCATCTGCCTGATTTACATAAAAATGAAATATAGCACCAGGCGTTGTACTTATTGATGGAATTGCATTCGATAAATCAAAAGTTGTAATATCCGGAGTACTGCAGAGTAACAAAGTAGCATCCTGAGCTACCGGAGTTATCCCTCCATGAATTTGAATCGTTGCTTTACCCGGACAAGGGTTTCCGGGAACACTTACTTCTATGGTATACGTTCCCGGCTGAACTGCAGTAATAGAGTTCGTCGTTGCGCCGGTAATAGGAGTTCCGTTAAAAAACCATTGATATAGTAAATTAGGATCACTAATAGAAGCTGTGATCACTTGCGGTACATTATCACAAACATTAATATCGGAAGGTAAAGTAGCTCCCGCAGGATCTAATAAATCTACCCCAATATTAAAAGAGCCCCCTTCTAAGAATACCGCAGTATCATAAACATGATCTACTGCAAATTGCCCATAATCAGCAGCCACCATTTTAAAATGATACGCCTGCCCAGGAGTTACTGTTGCGGTTGCGGTAAGAGGAACTGTTCTTCCATTAAAGTTGGTTACGGTAGATGGATTAGAATTATACCCAAAGAAATATAAAGGGTTGGCAGCCCCACATAGTAAAGGAAATCCTGAATCTGAATTTGCAGGGTGAATATTCGTAACACTTACAGGACCTGCTCCTGAAGGCAATACAGCCATATTTTGATAAGGACCGCCAGAAACGGGTCTTAGCAATAAAGCAAAAGCATCGGCATAACTACAAGGAAAACTTCCTGTATATTCTTCGGAAGCCATTAAATAATTAAACTTTACCTGAGATGAGGTAGGTACAAAATCGAATTCTAAAATCACAGAATTCGTTAAATATCCTGTAGATCCTATTGCTGCTGCTAAATCTGGATCACTTCCAGTAGAAAGATCATCCCCTAAAGTAAATGGTTCTAAATCATTTCCTGCTTTTCTAGCAAAGCCGGTTGATAGCACGATACCATCTTTAAAAGGAAAATTGGTGGTCCCTCTATGAAAATAGCCCCAGGCTCTGTCTGTAACAGTTGGCCCTTCATTAGGACTAACCTGAACATTAGTCACCGTAGGCGTAACACAAGAATTTGTTCCCGATGATATTAATACATCTTTTACCAATTGTGCAGCTGTATAAGCAGCTGCCGGATATGTAGGAACATTAACATCTATAAAATTTCCAGCTTTTTTGGAGGTTATAGATGTTTCTCTTACGAGTTTTCTGGGTTGATTTTTTTGAGAATAAAAAAGATTAGAGGTGACAAGAAAAATAGAAAATAGTAGTAGATATCTCTTCATTACAATATTTTTATTTAACAAATTTAATTTTTTTTAAATATATCACACATATATTTAATTATTTATTATCATAAAAACAAAAACCTTCCAATTGGAAGGTTTTATTGTTATTTTGGTTTAAATTTTTAATTTCTATTTTTCAGTAATATCCAGCCCGTTCTTAGCTCAAGTTTTTTACTCGCTGGGTTATCCCATTGTACTTTGTACCAATAAGTAGCTGTAGGCAGGTTAAGATCTTTTATTGTTCCTCTCCAAGTAGTTTCAGATTTCGTGGCTTTAAAAATTTCCTGACCATATCTGTTAAAGACAGAGGCCGCAAAATTATTATATCCGCTTATTCCTGAGAAATCTATAAAATCATTTTTACCATCCCCATTTGGTGTAATTGCATTACTAATAACGAATGTAAAATATTGTAATGATGTACTACATTTCGCATCCTTAACCCTAACCATTAGATTATAATTGGTATTATTCAAAACATTATAAAACATGTTCGAATTCTGCCAGGTTACTCCACCATCAATAGAAAACTCTAAAATTCCACCTGTAGGATTTGAAGCCGTAAGCGTAAGAACATGATTTTCATAGACTATATTCGTAAACTGAGGTAAGGTTGGATTTAAAATTTGAGCCGTGAAAACTTTAGAACAAACTCCATTGCTAATCGTAACGCTATAAGTTCCCGTAATATTAGTAGATATTGTTTGGGTGGTAGCTCCAGTACTCCATAAATACGTATAGTTTGGTCCTGCACCTGCATCTAAAATCCCTGTATCTCCTGCACAAACAAAAACATCTTGTAATGTTGAAACAATTGCAGGAACAACTTCAATAGTAATTGTTGCGGGATTGATAGAACTACATCCATTTCCACCCAATGCATGTACAGAATATATAGTGGTAAGCGTAGGCGAAACAATCTGAGTATTACCATTCCCTGTTAATCCTGCCCAGCTATAGGTAATACCACCTGTAGCGGTTAAAGTAACAGATTCTCCGGCACATATTTTCGTTTTAGAAGCTGAGATTCCCGCTATCGGAGGCCCAACGATCACCGTAACGGTTGCTGGATTTGCAGAAATACATCCATTTGCTCCTACCGCAAAAACGGTATATACCGTAGTCGTCGTAGGGGAAACAACCTGAGTATTCCCATTACCCGTAAGACCACCACCCCAATTATAAGTTGCTCCGCCAGATGCGGTTAAAGTAACAGATTCTCCTACACAAATCTGGGCGACAGAAGAAATTAAAGTTGCTACTGGAGGTGTTTTATCCTGGGCTACTGTAACTGTTGCGGTATATGTACACGTTAAATTTCCGGGTTGTGTTACGTTTGAAACTGTTAATGTATAAACTCCACCAGCATTTACCGTTGGTGTTAAAGTATTAGCCCCCGAAACAATATTCCCTCCACCTGTTGTTGTCCAGGCAATGGTAGAACCTGTAGGAATTACTGATGCACCCGCATTTATCGTAATCTGATTCGTTGTACATGTAATAGTTTGTGGAGCAGCTATCGTTAATGTTGTTACTGCCGTACTTACTAATTGCAAAGTAACAACATAGCTACAGCCTCCATTTCTTACCAATACATAAATAGTCTGATTTCCAGGACTTGGATATGCTGTAGGGGTAGGTATTGTATTCCCATTTCCAGCATTGGCATCAGCCTGAAGAACATAATAATCAAAAGTAGCAGTACCAGCAGTTGTTATTTGGGGTTGTGCCGATGTTAAATCATAAATAATATTTCCTTGCTGATAACATTTTAGCAAAGTTGCGTTTTGTACTGTAATAGGCTGCGAAACTTCAATCGTTATTGTTGCCGCATTTTGAGATACACAACCATTAGCACCAACAGCAGTTACTGTATAGGTCGTATTAGCAGTAGGAGTTACAATTTGTGTATTTCCATTACCTGTTAATCCGCCTTGCCAGTTATATGTAGCTCCACCCGAAGCGGTTAAAGTAACAGATTCCCCTGCGCAGATAAGAACTTTAGTCGCAGTTAATCCTGTTGTAGGTGGGGCACTATCCCCAGTTACCGTCACTGTTGAAGTTGCTGTACAGTTAAGATTTCCAGGCTGATAATTTTTTGTAATCGTTAAAGTATAAGTTCCTGCATTATTCACAACTGGTGTTAATGTATTTCCACCAGAGACAATATTTCCACCCGTAGTTGCCCAATTAAATGTAGAACCAGCTGGATAAACTGATGCAGAGGCATCTAATGTAATTTGTGAATTTGTACAAGTTAAAACTGTTGGAGGCGCAATGGTAGCAGTCATCTGAGTAGCTTTTATGAGCTGTAGTTGAGCCACATTTGAACACGATCCACTGGTTACCCTAACATATATTGTAATCCCTCCAGCACTTGAATAAGCTGTAGGAGTAGGAATTGTATTTGCATTTCCCGCATTAGCATCTGCTTGGTTCAAATAATAAGTAAATGTAGCTCCTGGAGTGGTATTGTTAATTTGCGATTCAGCTGTAGTTAAATTAAACACAGCATTCCCAGGTACATAGCAAGTAGTTAAGCTCGCATTTTGTGCTGTAGGAGGAACGCCCATTGTAATGGTTACACTGGCAGTTCCCGGACATGAATTTCCAGGAATTAAAACATTAATCGTATAGGTTCCAGACTGTGTAGCTGTATAACTAACTCCGTTAGCACCAACGATTGGCACATTATTTAATAACCACTGATAGGTAGCTCCCGGAATATTAGCCGAAGCTGTAAGAACCTGTGGTACATTACCACAAACATTAATATTGGCAGGAAGTGTAGCTCCCGCAGGATCCAAAATTTTAACTCCTATATCAAAAGATCCTGCTTCTAAAAACACACCAGAATCATAATTCATATCTGAATAATCAGCTAAAACCATTTTAAAATGATAGGTTTGCCCAGGTATTACTGTTGCAGTAGCTGTTAACGGAATTGTACGTCCCGCAAAATTTGTTTCAATCTGAGGATTATTTAATCCTCCAAAATACTGTGCATTCTTTGGTCCACAAGGCAAACCTGCAGGAACAATGTTGGTAACACTCACAGGTGCCCCGTTGGGAAGAACAGCAAGATTAGTATACGACGGATCCCCAACTTTTTTTAATAATAAAGCAAAACCATCCGAAACAGTACATGTAAAACTGTCTGTATATTCTTTCGAGGCAAAAATATATCTGAATTTAACTTCGGTAGAAGTTGGAACAAAATCAAACTCTATATAGGTAGCATCAAATAATTGAGAGTTGGGAACTCCCAAAGCAGTGGCAAGATCAATATCTCCTCCTGACATTAAATGATCATTTAATGTTCCCTGATAATTATTACCAGCCTTTCTTGCATAGCCTGTTGTAAGAATGATCCCTTTAGCGAATGGGAAGTTGGTACTTGCTTTATTAAAATAACCCCAGCTTCTATTTTGGTCACTGACTGGTAAATTTGGAAAAACGACAACGTTTGATACATTGGCAGTAGAACAAGTAGATCCTCCTGCGATTAAAACATCCTTTACAAGCTGTGTAACATTATAATTTGACTCAGGATAACCCGGAGTATTTACATCTATAAATGCTCCTGCCTTCATTGATACTGCCCGAGGTGGCTTCCCTGCTATTATCTTTCTCTCTTGAGAAAAAGCACAAGTACCCGTAAGTATTAAAAGTAAAGCAAAAAATAAACTTCTTGTCCTCCAATTTAACATTTTATATTATTTTAAACAAAAATACTATTTTTTTTGATTGAAATTCAATTATGGAGAATTTACATTATTATGAATACAATTTTATTTATTATCACGTATCAATTTCACTTTACTAAAAAAGGCTAACAAATTGTTAGCCCTTTTTAGTATTTAATTTAATTATTCAAAATTCTTCAGTAATATCCAGCCTGTTTTTACGGTCGGCTTTTTACTTGCAGGATCATCAAAATTCAATTGATACCAGTAAGATGCCGTTGGTAAACGTTTTCCTTGGAAGAAACCATCCCAATACGGTCTTATTTTTTCAGCTTTATATACTTCACGTCCGTAACGGTCAAAGACACTTGCTTTAAAATCTTTGTAAGTCATCAGCCCACTGAAATCTATTTTATCATTGATATTATCTCCGTTCGGTGTAATTACATTTTGCATCACAAAGGTAAAGTACTCTAAAAATCCTACACAGCTTGTATTTTTAACACGAACTCTGATCTGTACCACTATATTTCTAGCAATATTAGTGAAGGTGTTAGAGTTTTGCCATGTCAATCCGTTATCTGCAGAATATTCTAAAGGTCCATTGCTTGGATTACTTGCTGTAATCATCATCGTTCCGTTTTCATTATAATTCACATTAATAATTTGCGGAATAATAGCTTGGATAACCTGCGTTGTATAGGCTTTAACACAAACTCCATTATTAATCGTCACAGTATACGCACCCGGTGTTCCTACTTCGATCGTTTGTGTAGTAGCACCCGTGCTCCATGTATAAGTATAATTGGGGCCTGATCCTGCGTCTAAGGTAATTTTATCACTTACGCAAATCATTCCTCCTTTAAGATTAGAGGTAATGGCAGGTACCACTTCTACGGTTACAGTAGCGGGTTGTAAAGATTTACACCCTTGTGCACCTATTGCATATACAGTATAAGTAGTCGTTTGGCTTGGAGTTACTGTTTGTAAAGCTGCAGTCCCCGAAAGAACATTCCATTGATAGGTTACCCCACCGGAAGCTGTTAACGTTACAGATTCTCCTTTACATATTTTCAATTTGGAAGCGGTAAGCACTGCTGTAGGAGTTGCTTCTTTTTGTAAGGTTAATGTCACTACCTTACTACAAAATGCACCATTAGAAACAAGGACATATAAAACCTGCCCATCTGTTCCATTATAGCTCGCTAAACCAGCAGTAGGAATAAAAGTATTATCCTGAGCCAGAGCACCAGCCTGAGTAGGATAAAAACTAAATACAGCTCCCGGAGTTGTACTTATTAGTAGCTTGCTATCATTTAAATTAAAGGTGCTTACAGTTGGGGTTGTGCAAAGTTTCAGCACTGCATTCTGAGCTACAGGTGTTGTTCCGCCAATAATCTTAACCGTTGCTTCAGCGGGGCAGGTATTTCCCGGAACCATAACTTTAATTGTATAAACACCCGGTGCGGTTGCAACATAGGTTGCACTTGTGGCTCCAGGTATTGCGACTCCGTCTTTGTACCATTGATAAGTTGCTCCTGTAATACCTGAAACCTGAGCAACTAAAGTCTGAGGAATATTATCACACACTTTTAATTCACTTGGTAAAAGAACCCCACTTCCATCAACCAGTTTAATTCCGATGTCAAAAGACCCTCCTTCAATAAATACAGCAGAATCAAAGCTAGTATCTCTATAATCAGACAAAACCATTTTAAAATGATAAGCAACTCCAGGTGTAACATCAGCAATTGCTGTCAAAGGAACCGTTCTTCCATTATAATTGGTAACCACTTTAGGCGCCGGGTTGTAGCCCGCAAAATACTGTTCATTAATAGCAGGACAGCCAAAAGCTCCTGTTACAACAGGATGTATATTCGTCATACTTACAGGCCCAGCTCCTGCTGGTAAAATTGCTACATTTACATAAGGACCACCTGAAACAGGTTTGATTAACAAGGCAAATGCATCTGAATATTGACACGGATAATTACTCGTATATTCATCAGAAGCAAAAAGATAATTAAACTTTACCTGATTAGAGTTGGGGACAAAATCAAACTCCAACATCACATTATCATTATAATTATCACCAGGGATAGTAATAGGAACTGCCGCTACCAGATCAGGATCATTCATTCCTGCTCCAGTTACAGGCCAACTAGGGGAAGCTGCTACATTTCCTGCCTCTCTGGCATATCCTGTCGTTAAAACAATTCCATCTTTAAACGGAAAGTTCGTTGTTCCTCGGTGAAAATATCCCCAAAACCTATTGTTATTAGTCACTGGATGATTAGGAGTTATCGTTACATTCGATACATTAGGAATCGAACAGGTAGATCCTCCATTAATTAGAACATCTTTTACCAATTGTTCTGCACTATACGTAGAAGGTGTGTATCCTGCGGCGTTTACGTCAATAAAAACTCCAGCTTTTTTATTAACCGATGTTATGATAGGTTTAGGAGCTTTCCTCTGTGAAAATAGAGAAGTTGAGATAAACAAAAGCACTAAGGGAAAAAGGTAGTTTTTTAGTCTATAATTTAACATTTTGTTGTTGTTTGTTCAAAAATACTATTTTTTTTAATTAAATATATATTTCACGCAAATTATTAACAATAATAACAACAAAAATCAAAATATTTTCTATAATCAATTTATTTAAAATTTTATTGTAGACAAAAATAGACTACCTCAAAATTCAGGTAGTCTATTTATTTAAAGTTAATTTTTTAATTATTCAAAATTCTTCAGCAATATCCAGCCTGTTTTTACGGTCGGCTTTTTACTTGCAGGATCATCAAAATTCAATTGATACCAGTAAGATGCCGTTGGTAAACGTTTTCCTTGGAAGAAACCATCCCAATACGGTCTTATTTTTTCTGCTTTATATACTTCACGTCCATAACGGTCAAAGACACTTGCTTTAAAATCTTTGTAAGTCATTAGCCCACTGAAATCTATTTTATCATTGATATTATCTCCGTTCGGTGTAATTACATTTTGCATCACAAAGGTAAAGTACTCTAAAAATCCTACACAGCTTGTATTTTTAACACGAACTCTGATCTGTACCACTATATTTCTAGCAATATTAGTGAAGGTGTTAGAGTTTTGCCATGTCAATCCGTTATCTGCAGAATATTCTAAAGGTCCATTGCTTGGATTACTTGCTGTAATCATCATCGTTCCGTTTTCATTATAATTCACATTAATAATTTGCGGAATAATAGCTTGGATAACCTGCGTTGTATAGGCTTTAACACAAACTCCATTATTAATCGTCACAGTATACGCACCCGGTGTTCCTACTTCGATCGTTTGTGTAGTAGCACCCGTGCTCCATGTATAAGTATAATTGGGGCCTGATCCTGCGTCTAAGGTAATTTTATCACTTACGCAAATCATTCCTCCTTTAAGATTAGAGGTAATGGCAGGTACCACTTCTACGGTTACAGTAGCAGGTTGTAAAGATTTACACCCTTGTGCACCTATTGCATATACAGTATAAGTAGTCGTTTGGCTTGGAGTTACTGTTTGTAAAGCTGCAGTCCCCGAAAGAACATTCCATTGATAGGTTACCCCACCGGAAGCTGTTAACGTTACAGATTCTCCTTTACATATTTTCAATTTGGAAGAAATAAGTGCAGCTATAGGGCTTGCTTCTTTTCGTAGAGTCAGCGTGACTACCTTACTACAAAATGCACCATTAGAAACAAGGACATATAAAACCTGCCCATCTGTTCCATTATAGCTCGCTAAACCAGCAGTAGGAATAAAAGTATTATCCTGAGCCTGAGCACCAGCCTGAGTAGGATAAAAACTAAATACAGCTCCCGGAGTTGTACTTATTAGTAGCTTGCTATCATTTAAATTAAAGGTGCTTACAGTTGGGGTTGTGCAAAGTTTCAGCACTGCATTCTGAGCTACAGGTGTTGTTCCGCCAATAATCTTAACCGTTGCTTCAGCGGGGCAGGTATTTCCCGGAACCATAACTTTAATTGTATAAACACCCGGTGCGGTTGCAACATAGGTTGCACTTGTGGCTCCAGGTATTGCGACTCCGTCTTTGTACCATTGATAAGTTGCTCCTGTAATACCTGAAACCTGAGCAACTAAAGTCTGAGGAATATTATCACACACTTTTAATTCACTTGGTAAAAGAACTCCGTTTCCATCAACCAGTTTAATTCCGATGTCAAATGAACCTCCTTCAATAAATACAGCAGAATCAAAACTAGTATCTCTAAAATCAGCTACAACCATTTTAAAATGATAAGCAACTCCCGGTGTAACATCTGCGACTGCTGTCAAAGGAACTGTTCTCCCATTATAATTGGTTACCACTTTAGGCACTGTATTATATCCTGCAAAATACTGTTCATTGATTGCAGGACACGATAATGGGCTTCCACTTGCTGTTGTACTTCCATGAATATTGGTCATGCTTACCAATCCTGCATTATTAGGAAGAATCGCCACATTTACATAAGGACCACCAGCAACCGGTTTTATCAATAAAGCAAAAGCATCTGAATAACTGCAAGGATAATCATAGGTATATTCTTCTGAAGCAAAAAGATAATTAAACTTCACCTGATTAGAGTTGGGGACAAAATCAAACTCCAACATCACATTGTCTTTAAAACTATCGGGTGCCGGATTAATAACTGCTACAAGATCCGGATCATTTATTCCAGCACCGGTTACTGAAACACTAGCTTCAGATGCAACGTTTCCAGCCTGTCTGGCGTATCCTGTCGTTAGAACAATCCCATCTTTAAACGGGAAGTTTGTTGTTCCTCTATGGAAATATCCCCAAAATCTATCGTTATTAGTTGCTGGTTGGTTGGGGGTTACTGTTACATTCGACACATTAGGAATCGAACACGTTGATCCTCCATTAATAAGAATATCTTTTACCAATTGTTCCGGGCTGTAGGTAGAAGGCGCATATCCTGCTGCATTTACATCTATATACACACCTGCTTTTTTGTTGACCGAGGTTATGATATTTTTAGGGGGCTTCCTCTGTGAAAATAGAGAAGTTGGGATCAAAAAAAGGAATACGAAAAAAAGGTAGTTTTTCAGTTTATAATTTAGCATTTCATGAGTGTTTATTCAAAAATACCATTTTTATTAAACAAATCCCTACCTAATATTAATTATTAATGATAATAATTCAATTCATCTTCATGGCAAATTCTTCGATAATTCATAGCAAACAAAAAAAAGACTAATAAAATATTAGTCTTTTCTTTAATTATATCATTTACTCATATTAACCATGAAATCCGGATAAAAAAATTAATCTTTTTTAAGTTGATCAATCATATATTGAAGTTCAGAAATTTGATCTTTTAACGCTTTAATTTCATTCTTATTAGAACTTACGTGGCTTTTAAGCATTACCGTTTTAGCACGTTCGTTATGATCTTCGTCTTCCTCCTCTTCATTAATCTCTTCAATATCTTCCTGAATGTCTTCAATATCTTCATTAATCTCCTCGATATCTTCGCTGATTTCTTCTATATCTTCACTGATTTCCTCAATATCTTCCTGAATATCTTCAATGTCTTCCTGAATATCTTCAATCTTTTCATGGCTTCTATTCACCGACATCTGGATAAAAATTGCCAGATAAATGGCTTCCAAAGAAACTACAGTGGTAAGAATCAAAAGCATTTTATCAAACTCCACCATGTGCAGCAAAGGAAGAAGAAAAGAAATAATAAAAAAAAGTGTGTGAACAATAAGTGATGGTATAGAACCAATCCACCAAGTAATTCCGTTTGCAATTTTTTCTAAAACTTCTATTTTTTCATTGTGTGTTTTCATCTTTATATTTTATAATAATTCTTTTGTTACTCCCAATCCAAACAAAGCAAAATCATATTTGGCAGGATCTTTTTCATCAAATTTTCTAATCATAAGATCGAGTTCTTCCACCGTTTTCCAATCGTTTTGAGTTCTTGAGATCAATCCTAATTTTCGGGAGATATTTCCTGTGTGAACATCCAATGGAATTGATAAATATTTTTGATCAATATTCTTCCAGATCCCAAAATCTACTCCCTTTTTATCTTGGCGAACCATCCAACGTAAAAACATGATGATCCTTTTAGTAGAAGAGTTTTTATAGGGCGAACTTACGTGTTTGTGCGTTCTGTGTTTTTCAATTCCCAGAAATTGTGTTCTGAATCTTTCAATGGAATGAGAAAAATTGGTTTCAGAATCTTTAATTAAAAATAAATCTTCCAAGCTTTCATTTTCCTTATAAATTCTATTGAACTGTTTAATAAAGTAAGAAAAATCCTGACCATTGAAAGTTCTGTGAATACTTTTATCCTGAATAGATTCTAGGTCTTTTTCAGAATAATTCATCACAAAATCATAAGGCGAATTGCCCATAATGTCGAGCATTTTCTCAGCCGATTTTATAATCGCTTTCCTGTTTCCCCAAGAAATGGTAGCCGATAAAAAACCTGCAATTTCTATATCCTGCTGTAAAGAAAAACGGTGTGGAATCTGTAGCGGATCATGTTCAATAAAATCCGGATTATTATACTGATCGGCTTTTTCGTCTAAGAAGCTTTTAAGCTCTTCAAAATTCAACATACAATTTTTAAAATTTTACACTTTCCAATGCTTTTGGTAAAAATGAATTGGTAAAAATAGTTCTGGCTTCATCTGTAAATACCGTTAAATCACCGTATCTGTTAGAGAAATGTCCTAAAATAAGTTTTCCAACTTCTGCTTTCCGGGCAATCCTCGCAGCTTCCAATGCTGTTGAATGTCCTGTATAATCAGCCATTTCTTTTAAGTCATGCAAAAACGTAGATTCATGATACAGAACCGTTACATTTTTAATAATAGGGATTACGCTTTCAAGATATCTGGTATCACTGCAGAACGCATAAGAAACGCACGGCGCAGGATCAATTGTCAATACCTCATTTTTAAGTACATATCCATCGCTCAATACAAAATCCTTTCCTGCTTTTATGTTGTGATAATCACAAGATTCTATTTCATTATACTTTGCAATCTCCTGCATATTCAGATGTCTGTCTTTCGGTTTTTCTTTAAAAAGATAGCCGTTACAGTAAATCCTGTGATCTAAAGGAATCGTATGAACCTCTACTCTAGCGTCTTCATAAATCTTTTCAGAATAGTCTTTGTCTAATTCATGATAAACCACCTCAAATCCACGATGGGTTTCGGTAATGGTAAAGATGGTATCAAGCATTTTTTTAATTCCTTTCGGCCCATACACATGCAAAGGAGTATCACGTCCCAATAACCTAAAAGACGCAATAAGCCCAGGAAGACCAAAACAATGATCCCCGTGAAGATGCGAAATAAAAATATGATTGATCTTTGAAAATTTCGCTTTTGCTTTCCTTAGCTGTACCTGCGTTCCTTCACCACAATCTATCAAAAAACATCTTTCTTCCATTTCTAAAAGCTGAGATGTGGGTGAAGTATTCACTGTGGGAATCGCTGAATTAAAGCCTAGTATCGTTAAATAAGTACTCAAAACAATAGTTTATTATGCCGACAAATGTACGACAGATTTTTAACTTAACCGTTGTCATTCTGAACGTAACAAGGTGAAATGAAGAATCTATTGAATCTGTTTAGATTCTTCATCAGTCAGAAAGACAAATCAACAGGAACGGACTTTAGTCCGTTGACAATATGACAAAACATCAAATGGCTTCAGCCAAAATTCATCTTATTTATCCGTAACTTTCAAAAAATCTAGAAATAGATCCAACGCCTGTTTACGGTGGCTGATCTTGTTTTTATCTTCAGGATTCATTTCTGCAAAAGTATAGTCGTAGCCTTCAGGAACGAAGATTGGATCATATCCAAACCCTTTGAATCCTTTATTTTCTGTTAATAAATTTCCATGCGCTCGGCCGTCGAAATATTTCGCCCCGTTTTCATCATAATAACATAGAACAGTGATGAAATAAGCTTTTCTATTTTCAACACCTTCCATTTCACTTAAAACTTTTGCAATATTTTTAGCAAAATCATGATCTCCTGCATAGCGCGCTGAGAAAATCCCGGGTCTTCCGTCTAAAGATTCTACCACCAAACCGCTATCATCTCCTAAACTTGGAATTCCTGTTTTTTCGAAGCAGTATTTAGCTTTAATTAAAGCATTGGCGTTGAAAGAATCTCCGTCTTCTACAATTTCTTCGTGAATATTATAATCAGCTAAGCTTTTTACGACAAAATCGTTACCTAAAATTTGCTGAATTTCTTCTTTTTTATGTTCGTTGTGTGTTGCTACCAATAATTCCATATCCAATTTCATTTTTTTTAAATTCTATTTTTTTGTTTAAACACGAAAGGCACAAATAATTTTCACGAATAACACGATTGTCATTTGTGGTATTTGCGTTTAGATTTACATTTCAGCATAATGCACTTTATATTTCTTCATAAAAAGGTAATAGAATAAAGAAAAAAGTACAATTCCGATGGCTAATATAACCCATTCAGAAACTTTAAAAGCTTCTGCAAAACTTTCATTTTTAGTATAGGTAATTAATAATGATGAGCATAAATTATTAAACCCATGCAACAACATCGGTAATAGTAAAGACTTGGTTTTATAATATACCAAACCAAGTACACATCCTAATAAAACGGCCCCTACAAACTGCCACGGATTCGCATGAACCAATCCGAAAATAATGGAAGAAAATAAAATCGCCTTCCAGGGTTTTACGCCTTTATTCATTAATCCTTTCTGAATGATTCCTCTGAAAATTATTTCCTCAAAAATCGGTGCCATAATAACGGCTGTGATAATCATAGTAATAGGCTCACTCGTCAGCTGATTCATCAGGTCTGTGAAAAAATCATAGTATTTCCCAAAGAAAGATCCTGTTGTAGGAATTTGAGCTGCAATGAATTCTGCAATAAACATCATCCCAATCATCAATGGAAAAATCAGCAGATAGGTATAAAAATTCGTGGGAGAAAAATTAAAATTCAGTTTCTTTTTTGTAGTTGGTCTTACCACTAAAAAATCAAAAAATGCAATAGCTGTTAGAAATCCAGCCGCATTAGAAAGCATTAAAAACCAATCTTTCAGTTGTATATTTTGTCCGAAAACAATTTTACAAAAAGTACTAAAAAGAGAAATGAACATGGTTCCCGCCATTAATCCACCCAATAAAACAACCCCTCCGATCCATGTGAACGTAAACTTTGGATATTTGCTGTTTTCCATGTTTATATTGTAATAATTTATAGTAACAAAGGTAACTGATTTTATGGAATTGTAAATCATTATTGAAGTTTTGAATGATAAATATTACCTTTTTAGCAGCCTTATTATCTTGATACTATTTTTTTCTGAAGTAACTTTGTAGCTTAATTTTTTTTCACATGGATAGTTTAGTAAATCGGTCAGAGAATGTTAATTTATCCTTGATGAGTTATGTATCTTTTACATTCGTAGGATACTTTATCATAGGATTATCTCTGTCTGTTCTTCCGATTTTTATTAATAAAAGTTTAGGTTTTAGTTTGGTTGTTGCCGGATTGGTCATCAGTTTACAATATGTTTCTACATTTTTTTTGAGGGCATACTCCGGAAAGATCATTGATGGAAAAGGTCCAAAACCCGCTGTCTTATTTAGTATGTTGAGTTTTTCATTAACAGGAATCTTTTTAATGATTGCTTATTATTTTAGACTCTCCCCATTTATCAGTCTTACCTTTCTTATAATAACCCGCTTGCTTACAGGTTGTGCAGAAGGAATGGTGGGAGCAAGCCCGATCAACTGGGCGATTATGGCTTTGGGTGAAAAGTATACTGCAAAAATTATTTCTTACAACGGGGTCGCCTGCTATGGAGCCTTGGCAATCGGCGCTTCGCTGGGGATTATCATTGAACACAAATTCAGTCTTTATGGAATTGGAATTATTTCTATTATCTTAGGGATTTTGGGATTTCTTTTCGCTAGAACCAAAGAAAATAAAACCAATACCCATCCTAAGGAGTCACAATCTTTCTGGAAAGTATTGGGCAAAGTGGCACCTTTCGGAATTTGTCTTGCTTTAGGAGGACTCGGATTTGCGTGTATTTCTACCTTTATTACTTTATATTACAATTATTTCCACTGGAATAATGGTGCTTTATGCCTTAGTATTTTTGGAGGATTATTCGTTGCCGGAAGATTAGTTTTCAGTAATGTCATTAATAATTATGGCGGAATAAAAGTCGCTATTGCCTGTCTTTTAGTAGAAACCATCGGACTTTTAATTATTGCTTTTGCCACGACTTCCCAAATGGCACTTCTTGGCGCCGGCGTTACCGGTTTAGGATTTTCATTACTATTTCCTGCATTGGGAGTTGTTGCCATAAAAAGTGTTTCTCCTTCCAGTCAGGGTTCTGCATTGGCAGGTTACGGACTTTTTATTGATCTTTCCCTTGGGGTTGCAGGGCCACTAATTGGTGCAGTAGCCGATATTTTTGGGATGAAATATATTTTCCCTTTCAGTGCTGCCATGGTTTTTGTGGGACTGGGATTGGCTTTTGTTCTTAAAAATAAATCAAAATTTGATCAGGCTTAAAAACTTTCAAAAATTGAACCACAAAAGATTCAAAAGAGTAACACATTAGAACACTTAAGAAAGTGTGAAACTTTGAAAATAATTAAGATTACATAAGAAGAAAATCAAGTTTATAAAATGAAACACTAATTACACAAATGTGTTCACAAATTTTCACAAATTTAATTGTGCTTATTTGTGATAATAATTCGTGTTATTTGTGTTTAAATAAATGTTTTAAAAATCAAATTTTCAGGATTCGACAAAATTCACGATTTTTGCAACTTCAAAATACGATATGTCAGACTTAATCAAAGAAATAGAAAAAAGAAAAACTTTCGGGATTATCTCTCACCCCGATGCCGGAAAAACCACTCTTACAGAAAAGTTGCTACTTTTCGGAGGGGCAATTCAGGAAGCGGGTGCAGTAAAATCCAACAAAATAAAAAAAGGAGCTACCTCCGACTTTATGGAAATTGAAAGACAGAGAGGGATCTCTGTGGCAACTTCTGTATTGGCTTTCGAATATAAAGGCTATAAAATCAACATCCTAGATACACCAGGTCACAAAGACTTTGCAGAAGATACGTACAGAACATTAACCGCAGTTGACTCTGTAATTGTTGTCATTGACGTTGCAAAAGGGGTTGAGGAACAAACTCAAAAATTGGTTCAGGTTTGTAGAATGAGAAACATCCCCATGTTGGTTTTCATTAATAAATTAGACCGTGAAGGTAAAGATGCCTTCGATCTATTGGATGAAGTTGAGCAAAAATTAGGATTAAGAGTGGTTCCTCTTTCTATTCCAATTGGGATGGGAGCTGATTTTCAGGGAATTTATAATATCTGGGAAAACAATATTCAGTTATTCTTAGAAGAGAAAAAACAGAGAGTTGGGGAAGCGATCAAATTTGATGATATCAACGATCCAACAATCGATGAAATTATTGGAGAGAAAGCAGCAAAAAATTTACGTGAAGAGCTTGATCTGGTACAATCTGTTTACCCGGAATTCAACCGTGAAGAATACATGAATGGTGATCTTCAACCTGTTTTCTTTGGTTCTGCTTTAAATAATTTTGGGGTAAGAGAATTATTGGATGCTTTTATTGAAATCGCACCCATGCCTCAGCCAAAAGAAAGTGATAGCCGTATTGTAAAGCCTGAAGAAAATACATTTACAGGATTTGTTTTCAAGATCCACGCGAATATGGACCCGAAACACAGAGACCGTTTGGCTTTCGTGAAAATTGTTTCAGGAGTATTTAAAAGAAATGAAAATTATCTATTGGTAAGAGAAGGTAAAAAGATGAAGTTTTCTTCTCCAAACGCCTTTTTCGCTGATAAAAAAGAAGTGGTAGACGAAAGTTTCCCGGGAGATATCGTTGGTCTTCATGATACTGGAAGTTTCAGGATTGGAGATACTTTAACAGGAGGTGAAAAACTAAGCTTTAAAGGAATTCCAAACTTCTCTCCGGAACATTTCCGTTATATCAATAACAGTGATCCGTTAAAAGCTAAGCAATTGGCTAAAGGTATCGATCAGCTAATGGACGAAGGTGTTGCTCAGTTATTTATACTTGAAATGAACAACAGAAAGATCATCGGAACGGTAGGTGCCCTTCAGTATGAAGTTATTCAATATCGTTTGGAACATGAATACGGTGCAAAATGTACGTATGAACCTCTTTCCATGCATAAAGCGTGTTGGGTAGAAGCCGACGAAAAATCAGATGAATTTAAAGAATTTGCAAGATTAAAACAAAGATTCTTAGCCAGAGACAAATACAATCAATTGGTATTTTTAGCAGATTCATCTTTCACAATTCACATGACTCAGGAAAAATTCCCGAATGTGAAGCTGCATTTTATCAGTGAATTTAAACAAGAATAAATTTGATTTATACATAAAACAAAAGAAACCGTTCAAATATCCTGAACGGTTTCTTTCTTACTATAGGCTTGATGATTTACTTATTCTTTAATCCATTTTATGGTCTTATCCATATTTTTAGATTTAATACTGATCACATAATCTCCTTTAATTAAATGACCTACATTAAAAGTACCCACTTTATCATGGTTCAATTTATTATTCAACTTGCTAAACACTAATTTTCCACTTACATCGTATATTGTAACATCATATGGTTCATTTTGATTTACAAACTTGATGTTTACAAGATCTTTACCCGGATTAGGGTAAACCACAAATACCTCTTTATTTCCTCCTACTTCATTCACACCCAATACCTGCGTAATGGTAAAGTTAACAGGATTGATATTATAAAAAACATTTCCTTCTCCTGCAACCATAATTCTGGCCTGTGTTGTATTTACATTCGGAACAGTAATAACCTCAGAACCATCATTTGGAGTAGAAGCTATAATGATAGTTGGATAGGTAAGACCGCCGTCTGTGGAAAGTAAAATACTTACATTGGCACAATTCACAGGTGCAGCGGTTGTATTGGCAACATCCCATGTTATGGTTTGAGAAGTATTGCCTGTCCAGTTTACTGCTGTGCTCGGTGCGGTTACTTTAAACGGCCCTGAATTACCATCCACCGTAATTGCAGCATCATCATTGGCAACCCCTCCACAACCAGCGTTATTATCTCTCACGGTCAATCTGAACTCCATGGTTCTTGCATACGATGGCAAAATTTCTCCTTTAGTTACCGTATTATTGATAACATCTGTAATTTTTGGAAAGTATCTGTAAGGAACGTCAGTAGGCAGAAATGATCTGAATAATGGAGCATTTCCGGATGGAGCATTCCAGTTTCCAGCAGGTCCTATATCATTTTGTTCCCAAGCATAGGTTAATGCATTATTTTGAGCATCCGTGGCAGAACCTGTTAATTTAAACGGCGTACTTTTAGGGATTGTATAATTATTTCCTGCGTTGACAACAGGAGCTGTATTCGCAACAGGACTTACAACCTGACAATCTGTTGATTCAATGGTTTCTGTGATAGATTGAAATGATTTGGTATGAAAAATAGGAATACTATTAGGTGCTAAATCATTTGCACTCCCACAAATACCTGCATAAGCCATAATTGTGATTCCGCTTCCAGGTTCTACCGCATTATCATCATCACGATTTCCCCATCCGCAATTCCCTGTTTCTGCATTAAAACTATGAGGTCCACCAAACTGATGTCCTACTTCATGAGAAACATAATCAATATCATAAGGATCTCCTACAGGATTAGTGGAACCTGTAATTCCATAGGCTTTCTCCTCCTCCTCGCATATAACTCCCAATCCTGCTAATCCGCCACCTCCGGTACTAAAAGTATGTCCTATGTCATAATTAGCCGTTCCTATGATGGCATCAATTAGCTCTTGGCTTTCTTCAATCAATATATCCGGATCATCATTTCCATCAAAAGGATCTGTAGATGGATTTGTAAAAACAATAGAAGATTCATTGGCTACCAATACCAACCTAGTAGCAACTTCCTGCTCAAATACTCCATTTACTCTGTTCACCGTTGTTACAATAGCCGACAACGTTTGAGCAACCGTAGGTGAAGACAATCCTGTTGCAGCTTGTGCGTACTCACCGGTACACGCTACCGCAAACCTAAAAATTCTAATCTGATTACCTACGCTTGGGGTAACGGTTTTTTGATGATTTTTTTTTTCTAATTTAAACACATCATCTTTCGTTCCGCATATTCTTGGGTTCTTATTAACCAAATCATTCTTTTTGTAAATGATATAATGATCAGTATCGTTTTTTGCATACGGATCAATATACAAATCCCCTGTCATAACAGACTTTACCTGAGCATGAAATCCTAACTCTGTGAAATCTAATTTTATGGTTGCATATTTATCATCCATCCCCTGCCCTGTTAACGTAACCAACTGAGGAAATTTTTGGGCTAATTCAGGAGCCATTACTGAAGACTTCCAAATTCTGAATTTTGCTTTCGTACCGTCAGGCATCGGTAAAACAATGATGGGCGCTTTATCTTTAAAATCAGTATCCCTAAGTTCAGGAACTGAATTGAAATAGCTTTTCATCCCTGCTACATCTAATGTATACGTAAGAAATTTTTCGGGTTGTACAGTTCTGTTCTTGGGGTCTGCCTTAATAGACCTTTCACTGATGGTGGTAAAAAAATCCTGCGCTTTGACAGAGAAGGATAAAAGAAATATCCCCAAATAAAATAATAATTTAATCTTCATAATTTATGTTGTTTAAGGTTAATAAAGTATCAAATAAAAATCTCCTTCATTTTCTCCTTCTTTCTTAAGTAAATAAAAAACTAGATTATTTACTATGTAACAAATATAAAAATAATCAAAACATAATTAGCTGAAATTCAAATATTTACACAATTAAAAAATATTAATGGATTTTATAAAGCATTCTATTTATTTTAAAGAAAAAAGAATTGAATTTTAATTATTAATAAGAAAAAAAGTATTTAAGGAGAGTCCTAAAACTCATTGATCAGCATAAAAATGGAGATAAAACTCTTGTAAAATAATTGTAAAACAGAAATAGATTATTGATTTTTAAATATTTACAAATTTACCAACACAATACACTCCTTTTACAAGCGCTACAAGAACTTCACCGCTAATTTTACCTCATCAAAAAAATTAATGTTATGAAAAAGTTCATCTTACTGGTTGCTCTATCAAGCACTTTCATTATGTGTAAAAAAGGAGAAGCTGCTACGTCGTCTCAATTTGAAAAAGCAGTGAATTCTGCAGACAGCGCTGCAACCGTTGCGTCCGAAACTATTAATTCGGTTAATCATTCTGCCAATGCTGTTTTAGATTCCGCCAATGTTAAAATAAAAGAATTTGAAGACACCAAAAACGGAATGAAAGATAAAATAGAGGCTACTTCAAAAATGGTCGATTCTTTATCTGATAAAATTACCGCTACAAAATTGGAATCAAAAATTGAAAAGAAAGATTCTCTCCAAAAAAAATCTGAAAAAATTGTGGTGAACGTTCCAGCCCCGAAAGTCATTAAGGAAACCAAAATCATTTATAAAGACAAACCAAAAACTGAAAATTATGAACTCAATGTTCCTAAGAATAAAATGGTAAAAACAGGAACCTTAGAACTTACCGTAAACGATGCCGAAACCGCAAAAGAAATTGTAAAAGAAGAAGTAAAAAAATACGACGGTTTCATAAGAAGTGAAAACATATCCTTAAATAATGAAAACAAAATAGCTTATTTAAAAGTAAAAGTTCCGATTCAGAAGTTTGAATATTTAATGGATGAATTAAGCAATAATAACATCGGAAAAGTTGAAAATAAAACCATTGAGGTTTCCGGACAGGATCTTGCACAAAATACCCTATGCGAATTAAATATAACCCTCTATGGAAATAAAGATACTTACATCGAAAATGAAGATTCCGAATCTTTCGGAGGTAAATCTTTAGCCGCCATTTCTTCAGGTTGGAATGTCATTACTTCTATTTTCCTTTTTATCCTTCCGTTATGGCCTTTACTTTTAATTGCAGGAATTGGATATTATTTTTATAAAAAGAAAAACAAAAATCTTCCAAATAACGATTCTAATTAAATTGAACCTGTTTAAACTAATTAAAAATTTAACCGCAAAATCAAAAGCTATCGTTGATTTATTAAGGATTGGTTATTGAGAAAGCAAAAGTCTACAAAAGAATAATATTTCGACTCCACTCAATATGCAAAGATTTTTAAAAACTTATGTGCTCTTATTTGTAGCTTAATGCTCAACTTAAAGTCACTAATGTGTTAATCTTTTGTCACTTTTGCGGTTAAAATAAAAGTTTAAACAAGTTGATTATTTAAATCCATCCTCGTGATGGATTTTTATTTTAATAATATTTTAATGAAAATTATACGCAATACATAATAACTTATTTCTAACTTTATTGTAGAAATAATGACCAATGAGCAAAGAACTTCCCAACTTTAAATATGAATTAGAGAAAAAAGAACCTCGCCTTGGACCTGGCGGAATTACAAGAGGTGTTTCTGTAAAGGAATTTGAAGCTTCGCAAAATCTGGCAGGAGTAAGTATGCATTTGGAACCCGGAGCCATCCGTGAGCTTCATTGGCATGCCAACGCCGCAGAATGGGGCTATGTTTTGGAAGGAAGAATGAGAACTACCGTTATTGATCCTGAAGGGAATGTTTCTATAGACACTTTTAATCCCGGTGACGTCTGGTATTTCCCAAGAGGGTTTGGGCATGTTTTGCAATGTATCAGCAGTGAAGCCTGTCATTTTATTCTTTTCAATTTTGATTTTATTCTCATATTTGATAATGGTGATTTTTCAGAAGATCATACGTTCAGTATTACCGATTTTATTTCCAGTGTTCCTGTAGAAATTGCAGCACAAAATTTAGGAATAACTGAAGAAGAGGTTAAAAAATTATATCAAGGGGAAGCTTATTTTGCACAATGTAAACTTCCTGATATTCATTCCGGATTGGCGTCGCCCAGAGCTGAGATTTCGTTAGTTTCTAAGCACCGCTACCCTCTTGGAGCTCAACAGCCGGTGGTAGTTCCTGGTGGAGGTTTGCAGAAAGTGGTTACTCAAAAAGAATTTGATATTGCCAAAACCATCACCGGAAGCATTTTTGAGATAGAACCTGGTGGATTACGAGAAATGCACTGGCATCCTAACGCAGACGAATGGCAATATTACATTCAGGGAAAAGCTGAAATGGGCGTTTTCTTGGCGGAAGGACAATTTGTAAAAGATGAGTTTAATAAAGGTGATGTTGGCTATGTTCCCATGGGAGCCGGACATTATATTAAAAATATAGGTACAGAAAAATTAATTGTCTTGCTTGGATTTAATAATGGTTTATATGAAGCCATTGATCTAAGCAGCTGGATCAGTGGAAATCCTAAGGATATTTTGAAAGGTAATTTTGGCGTTGGTGATGAAATTATTGATCAATTTCCAACTTCAGATAAGTTTATCATTACATAATATATACTAAGTCTTTATTAAAACCGTTAACCATTAAATGAAGCAAAGGTTTTAAATATAAGCCTGTTTAAATTATTTACAAAATTTAACCGCAAAAGGCACAAAATCTATTATTGAATCATTTAATAAAGTTGAGCTATTTGAAAACAATGCTTACAAAAGAATAAATTAAGTAAAATACATAGAGGTGAGTTCGTTTTTCGGAATGACTAAAAGCTCTAAAAAGTATTCAAAAATATTGTATTAAAGTTATGTGATTAGTGAAAGTAAAAGGCTCCCAAATTGAGAGCCTTTTGCTATTATTTCATATTCACTATTTTGTCTACAACATAGGTTGTATTTCCTCTCCATGGCAGAGCCCCGTTGTACTCTTTATAATGAAGATCAAAAGATTTCCCGCTGTTTAGCTCCAGTTGTTTAAAAACTTCCGGATCTGAGACAGAAAACTCAAATTCATAACTTGTAATACTTCCCGCTTTACCTCTTCCGAAACCTTCCTGAATTAATTTGCCTTCATAGGTTTTGAAAACATAACCTTTTTTAATGGCATAATTCAGATAACCGGATTTTACTCCTTCTCCGAAAACAAAGAAATATTTATACCAGATAAATACTCCTAACAACAGTAAAACAACGCCGAGGGTGATCCAAAAAGATTTTTTCATAGTGATATCGTGTGTTTGTTAAGGTTTTATTTTGCAATACTTCTCGAAATCACAATTCTTTGGATTTCAGAAGTTCCTTCATAAATCTGAGTGATTTTCGCATCACGCATCATTCTTTCAACATGGTATTCTTTTACGTAACCGTATCCACCGTGGATCTGTACTGCTTCAATAGTAGTATCCATCGCCACTTGAGAAGAGTATAGTTTTGCCATCGCTCCACTTTCAGAGATGTCTTTACCAGCGTCTTTTTCTACAGCCGCTTTATAACAAAGCATTCTTGCTGCTGTGATCTGAGTCGCCATATCAGCTAATTTGAAAGCAATTGCCTGGTGGTTGATGATTTCAGTTTTGAAAGCTTTTCTTGTTTTAGCATATTTAAGTGCCAATTCGTAAGCTCCGGAAGCAATTCCTAACGCCTGAGAAGCAATACCAATTCTACCTCCGTTCAATACAGCCATAGCAAAATTGAATCCAAATCCGTCTTCACCAATTCTGTTTTCCTTCGGTACTTTTACGTTATTAAAGATCAAAGAATGGGTATCACTTCCTCTGATTCCTAATTTGTCTTCTTTTGCTCCGATCTCGAAACCTTCCCAACCTCTTTCTACGATAAATGCGTTGATACCTTTATGTTTTTTCTCAGGGTCTGTTTGTGCAATTACAATATAGTAAGATGCAGTTCCTCCGTTGGTGATCCAGTTTTTGATCCCATTCAAAAGATAATAGTCTCCTTTGTCTTCTGCTGTCGTTTTCTGAGAAGTAGCATCAGAACCCGCCTCAGGCTCAGATAAAGCGAAAGCACCAATCACTTTACCACTTGCTAATGGCGTAAGATATTTAACTTTCTGCTCTTCAGACGCAAATTTTTCAAGACCTGCACAAACTAATGAATTGTTTACAGACATTACAACAGCTGCAGAAGCATCGATTTTTGCGATCTCCTCCATTGCTAAAACGTAAGAGACACTGTCCATACCTGCTCCACCGTATTTAGGGTCCACCATCATTCCTAAAAGCCCCATTTCTCCCATTTTCTTCACCTGCTCTGTAGGAAACTTCTGCTCTCTGTCTCTCTCGATAACTTCAGGTAAAAGTTCTGTTTGCGCAAAATCTCTTGCAGCCTGCTGAATCATCAGCTGTTCTTCTGATAAATTAAAGTCCATAAAAATTTAATAATTAGATAGTCGTAAATTTACACTTTTTAACGAAATCTGGAAATAGTATTACAAATTAGGGGTTCGTTGAAGAATTATGATTCTTAAATATTCATAATATCTCGTTTTACCATGAATAATTCAATATATTATGGCATACATTTTATTAATTTATAACTTCTTGTTTCTAATTTCTGTAATTAAAAAAAATGCTTATATTTAGAATTCTTTATAAAATTTATAAAAAATCATGACGATCAAAAGATTATTTGATATACCTCACTACGCTTTAGAAAAATTTCCTAAGGCTGATATGTTTGTGACGAAATATCATGGAGAATGGAAAAAAACTTCTACACAGGAGTTTATCAATGAAGGAAATAAGATATCAAGAGGACTTTTAAAGCTGGGTATAAAGCCTGGAGATAAAATCGCTTTGATCACCACCAATTCCCGCACAGAATGGGCAATCATGGACCTTGGGCTTTCCCAGATCGGAGTAGTTTCCGTACCTGTTTACCCAAGTATTTCCCCTGAAGATTATGAATTTATCTTCACCAATGCTGAAATACAATACTGCTTTGTTTCCGATAAAGATCTATTGGCCAAAGTAATGAAAGTGAAACATAATATTCCTTCATTACAGGGTATTTTTACTTTTGATAAGATAAGTGGCGCTGCCAATTGGAGAGAAATTTTGGATCTTGGAGAAGACGATTCTACCCAAATTGAGATTGAAGAGCTTTCCAATGCCATTAATCCGGAAGATCTTGCTACTATTATTTATACTTCAGGAACCACAGGAAGACCTAAAGGTGTATTATTAACCCATCATAATATTGTTTCTAATGTATTGGGTTCAATCCCAAGAATTCCTAAGAAAAAAAGCTTAGATTATAAAGATACGAGAGTACTGAGCTTTTTACCGATCTGCCATATTTTTGAAAGAATGCTTTTCTATCTCTTCCAATATAATGGGTTTTCTATCTATTTCGCCGAAAGCATCGATAAGATGGGCGAAAACGTAAAAGAAATAAAGCCTCACTACATGAGCGTGGTCCCAAGATTGGTAGAAAAAGTTTACGATAAAATTTACAATACAGGTTCTTCTGCAGGTGGATTGAAATCAAAAATCTTCTTCTGGGCCTTACATTTAATTCAGAAAAAGAAAGAAATTTCAAGACCATCGGGATTACAGGAAATCATTGCAGACAAGCTCGTCTTTAAAAAGTGGAGAGAAGGTCTAGGAGGCGAAATTATCACGTTAGTTTCAGGTTCTGCGGCTTTGTCTACAAGATTGAATTTAATGTTCCAAAACGCCGGTATTCCTATCTTGGAAGGTTATGGCTTAACAGAAACTTCTCCTGTAATTTCTGTGAACAGTTTTGATAAAATGAAAATAGGAACGGTTGGATTACCTTTGGATAATCTTACCGTGAAAATTCAGGCAGATGGAGAAATTACCGTAAAGGGACCGTCCATTTTTAAAGGGTATTTTAAAAATGACGAAATGACCAAAGAGGTCTTCACAGATGACGGATATTTCAAAACTGGAGATATTGGACATATCGACAGCGAAGGATTTTTACAGATCACTGACCGTAAGAAGGAAATGTTTAAAACATCAGGTGGAAAATACATTGCTCCACAAACGATTGAAAATTTAGCCAAAGCTTCAAAATTTATCGAACAGATTATGGTGGTGGGTGATGGTGAAAAAATGCCTTGCGCATTCGTTCAGCCAGATTTTGAATTTGCAAAAAGCTGGGCCATGAGAAACAATCTAAGCATTGGCTCTACTCCTCAGGAAATTGCAAAAAGCCCTGAATTAAAAGATCGAATAGAAAAAGAAATCGAAGGAATCAACGAACATCTTGGAAACTGGGAGAAGATTAAAAAAATTGAATTAACTCCCGAAGTCTGGAGCATTGATGCCGGACTCCTTACTCCGACTTTAAAGCTAAAAAGAAAAGCCATAAAAGAGAAGTTTTTAGATTTGTATAATAAGATGTACGAACATCACGAATAAAACAGAAACCGTTTCAATTGAAACGGTTTTTTTATTTCATATTACCTGATAGAAGTTTAATTAAATTCTGATCAAAAAATATTTTAATAATGCATATCCATTTTAAAACCTATTTTTTTTCTTAAATAATTTGAAATATAATATTTAAAAAACTCAATCTAATCAAACAGTTACAGTAAGTCTTTTTTCGTGAAAAATAAAAATAACATTTAAACAATTCATCACATTATCACCAAAATACTATATATATTAAAAAAATAAATTTACAGCATTTTTATAATATAATTAATTTAAAAAATTACTACGTTTGTAACAACACATATTTGCCTTTTTAAATATACAGAATAAATAGGGTTTTATAATATCATTGCTTAATTCAACCGCTATGGTCTTAAAAGCCGGATCATAAATTTTTCCTGCCTCTTTTCATATATTAAAAATAAGGTTTTATGCCTAACTTTTACTGGCCCCCTAAATTAGTATATCCACAAAATAAACAAAGATGATTTTTCCAAAAGCAAAAAAAATAGCAAAAGATCTTGACTGGTATAAAACAGAAAGCGGAGTATTTGGACTTTATAAAAGATACTTTTTCAACGTTTCAGACGCTAGTTTACTAAGTACCCCTCAATTTAAATTTGTTACAGTGACAACTGGCGGCTTAACAGAAGAACAAAAGACACAAATCAAAACAGAGTTAGCCACGAACAAAAAAAAACTAAAATTTACATCCTTTGAAATTACGGACAATAGCGTTTATTTTCAATTCACCGAAAACTTGATTTTTACTAAGCTCAAGACTATTTATTCTTTGTTCGACTTTTTGGTTGACCTTTTCAAAAAATTAAATATATCAGAGCAAAACAAATGTCACAACTGTGGAACACATCAGAATATTAACTATTATACCCTAAATGATACTGGCATATTACTTTGTAGCACTTGTTTCTACCAGGAAAATAACAGATTTCATGAAATTGAAAAAGAAAGAATTTCAAAAGAAAAAAATTATTTGACAGGGTTTTTAGGCTCAATTATTTTTTCTATTCCAGGAATTATACTTTGGATTTTATTTGCAGTATATTTAGGACGGATTGCTTCTGGAATGGCATTGGTTATCATATTTACAGAACTCTTAGGGTATGATTATTTTAAAGGACCACAGGGAAAATTGACAAAATATATTATTTTTATAACCAATATTATAAGCATAATTATTGCAAACATTATGACTGTAATTGCATTACTTGTAAAACAGGGCTTAACTATACATCATTCAATTTGGGAACTTCAAACAAACCAAGCAATAAAAGACCTATTTTATGAGAATATTATTATTTCTTTTATACTCGCTTCATTTGCTTGGATTTGGATATTGTTTATAAGAAAAGATGAAAAATTAATTATAAAACCTGCTGATAAATTATAGAAGCAAAACATAAGCATGAGTTATGAGCTCATTCACGAAAAGTAAAAAACAGGAGAATTTATCTCACGACCTAAACGGAGTCATTAACTTTTTTAGCAAGTAGTTCTTTATACTCCAAACGTATGAAGCCACAAATAGCCAAGCTTCCTCGAAAAGATTTCCTGCCACATTACATAACATGTTGTACTCTTTTTATTTTGGAATAGACGCCTTTATGTTTTAGATTGCCCAATGTAATCGAAATCAATTTTGCCTTTTCTCCGGTGGTAATTTCAAAATGTTGATTTAAAGAGACACTATTTATTTTTACGAGCCCTTTGAAAAATGCATTCGATATAATATTTTAGAATATACCCTCCGATTCCTAGAGGAATAAAAGATAAGCATAATAAGATGAAGGGCCCAAACCATAAATGCCAAAATCCTCCCCGTATTGCTTTTTGAGAATCTTTAACGTCATAATAAATGATTATATCACCAGACCATTCTTTACTATTACTGCTATAGTCTGAATCAAGTATATAAGATTTCCCCATATCATCATAATACTGAATCACTGGGGAATACATCTTTGTTTTGGTTTTTCTCTTTTTACTATCCTTACCATATGACCAACTTTCTTTATACTCTGTTATTATCCCAGTTGTTTTAACTCCGTTAGCCACTAAGTTTACATGCCTCACATATTTCTTAATACTATAATAAACCACATCTTCTTGTTTTAGAATTCGCAAGGCCATTTCACTCAGCAAAACATCATAGGCCTTTCAGTATTTTTTTAATTAGATTACAAAACAGACCATCATATTTTTTATGTTTTGGCTAAAACCGATTGGTTTTCTCTCTTTATTTAAACGGGCTAAAACCCGTTTCTATTGATAAGGACTCTAAAAACCATGTCAAGGTTTCCAATCTTGACATGGTTCTAAAAGAAAATAAACTAAATAACAGAAGGCTTTCTAGCAAAATACACCACAAGAAAGCAAATCAAACAAAAAACTATTGAAATGCAAGGGACGATATATAATTGAAACATTCCTGTAATAGCCATATCAGGAAAATCTTTTTCATAGTATATTTTTTGTCTTACAGCGCTATAAGATTTACTACTGGAATATTCACCTGAATTTACTTTGTAGGTATTTCCTTTCTTGTCTTGATATTCATAAATTGGTGCATATAGAAGTGTTTCTCTTCCTGTATCTTTATCTTTTTTCAATTGTTCTTGAAAATCAATTACAACTCCTTCAGCCGTTTCATAGGTAGTAATGACTTTAATACTTCTGTAGGTAAGGAATATACTGGAAAATAAAAGACTTATGCCTATTATAGAAAATAGTACTACAGTAAGTTTATCTTTATTCATCTTTTCTTCTTAGTTTTTAATAATATTCTATTTTTCGAGTGACTAAATATTCTTCTCCATCAGTGCATTGTGTTTTTTCTATCCAATTACTATTATCATCATATTTATAAGAACACGTTATTTCGATTTTATTATTTCCGAATGTATTAGTTAATTTTATAGGATCATTATTTGAATTGTATGAATAGTATGTTATATTTGGATTAGCTTGTGATATTGTAGAAGTATACTTAATCACTTTTTCATTTTTATTATATTCGAAAGTCTTGATTTCAAACACTTTATTATCGGAGTCGATTATTTTTTTTTCCTTCAGATTTTGTTTATTATCAAACGTACTTATTGAGGTCTCTGCCAATTTAAATTCTTTTGTATCTTCATCATATTCATACATTTTTCCTATTTGAGAGTTATTATCATATTCAATATTCATATATAAAGAACTGTTCTTTTTGAATACCTCCTTCCCGTTTTCAAAACTTCTGACAATCTTCTTTTCTAGCTTATGGGCCTCATTGAACTGATTCTCCATTTCTTGATACTTTTCGCCTGAGCTTTCTCTGAATTTTTCCATACCTACCAAGAGAGTATCTTTGTAGTGATATCTTTCAATAATTCTCCTCTCGTCCTTTTGAGTACTATAATCCCATATTAAAACACCTTTTTCTTGTAATTGCCCTTTATGGTTAAAGGTGCTAAATTCTCCATAATTAATATCCCTGCGTTTAAACAATTTATTATTTCTATTAAATTCATAACTGATTATTTCCTCTGATTTAATTGTTCTTTTCTTATCTTGTCCTTTGTAGATTTGCAATAATAGAATCAAGAATATTAATTTTAATAACCTCATTATCTTATAATTTCTAATTTATCTGAACCTTTCGGTTTGTGTAGGTAAAAAGTGTGCGCTTTCGGCATCATGCTTTTTGCTGATTTTGAGATCAGGGGCGAATATCCAAAAGTGAGCATGTCTGTGCAAACAAGCATAACGACTTTTCCGTCTCCGAAAAACTTAAGTTCTGCATTTTTACAAGGATAAATAAAGCTTCTTTTTTCATTAGCATATTCCGTCATATTTTTGGTGATCTGAGGGAGCGCATTTTTATCCCAAGGCGTAGAAGCTGCTTCTTCATAAATACTATTTTGAAGCATTGAAACATATTTAGACTGATTCCCCGATTCCAACGTCTTTTTAAAATCTTCATAAAAAGCATCCACTTCTTTTCTGATATTAGGATCATTTTTAAGGTTTTGACTTTCGCCCCAGCCTTTTATTTTCCAAGTGATATCCTTAGGATCTACTTCAAATGAAGTTTTATATTCTGCGTAAGCAACAGGTTTTTCTATTTTTGGGGTTTGGTAGGTTAAAAGTTCCCATTGTACTTTTTCTCCTTTAGCTCTTTTATTCCATCCAAGCATAGGATCTGAACTGCCAATTATTTTCCCAATTGTTATTTTAACAAAAGAATCGAGTGTAAGGGATGAAGAAAATGTATTTTCATCTTTCTTTGAAGGAAACATCCTGATCATTACCTCTTGTTTTCCAGGCTTTAGTATGTATTGATTTATATCTACTGTAAGTCCAGATCTTTCTCCTAATCCAAAGTGAATCATGACCGGCATATCATTGACTAATATTTCATATGAACATTCAGCATGTTGATATTTTAGCTCAAATAACATTCCTTCTTTTTGGTATTGTATTTCTTTCATTTCACTTTTGTTCTGCGCACAACTATGAAATGAAAGGGCCACCAATAAAAATAGAAAATACAGTCTCATTATCTTATAATTTCAAGCTTATCCGAACCTTTCGGTTTATGTAGGTAAAAAGTGTGTGCTTTTGGCATCATGCTTTTTGCTGATTTTGAGATCAGGGGGGAATATCCAAAAGTGAGCATGTCTGTGCAAACAAGCGTAACGACTTTTCCCTCTCCGAAAAACTTAAGCTCTGCATTTTTACAAGGATAAATAAAGCTCCTTTTTTCATTGGCATAGTCCGTCATATTTTTGGTGATCTGAGGGAGCGCATTTTTATCCCAAGGAGTGGAAGCTGCTTCTTCATAAATACTGTTTTGAAGCATTGAAACATATTTGGACTGATTGCCCGATTCCAACGTCTTTTTAAAATCTTCATAAAAAGCATCTACTTCTTTTCTGATATTAGGATCGTTTTTAAGATTTTGGCTGTCTGCCCAACCTGTTATTTTCCAAGTTATATCTTTAGGATCTACTTCAAATGAAGTTTTATATTCTGCATAAGCAACAGGTTTTTCTATTTTGGGTGTTTGGTAGTCTAGAACATCCCATTGATATTTTTCTCCTTTAGCAATTGCATCCCAACCATCCATAGGATTGGAACTAAGAGATACTTTATCTAACGTTATTTTAACAAAAGAATTAGCTGTAAGTGATAAAGAAAATGTATTTTCATCGTTTTTTGATGGAAACATTCTGATTGTTATATTTTGTTTCCCAGGCTTTAGTATATATTGGTTTATATCTACTGTTAGGCCTGATCTTTCCCCTAATCCAAAATGAATCATGACCGGCATATCATTCACTAAGATTTCATATGAACAATCAGAATGCTCATATTCTAGGTTAAATTTCATTCCTTCTTTTTGATATTGTATTTCTTTCATTTCTTTTTTATTATCATTTTTGTTTTGGGCACATGATTGGAAGCTGATACAAATGCCCAGCAGAGCCAATTTTAATAAACTATTAATTTTCATCGGTCTTAAATTTTGCAAATTCAGTTTTTTTATCAGGATTGTTTAAATATACTTTTATCCAATCCATAGAACATTTCCCCCAATTCTTGGGCTCAGGATCGTATTTAGGATTCCAATCAACTACTTTTACTCCAAATAATGAGATTTCTAATTTAGCTTCAGATTCTACATAAAATGTAAAGCCGTCAAAAGAAGTGGTATTAGCAAGATATAACCCATCTATATCTGCTCCAAGGTATACCTTATTAACTACTTCTGCTTTGACTCCAATTTTAGCTTCCCCTCCAACGGTGTACTCACTTATAATTAAATAAGTAGTTGCATAGGCAATTATGGATCCTTGTAAATCAGCTTTTATGGTAGCTGCTCCAGAAATGAGTTCTTCTTTTTTAGCTGAGTAGCCTTTTGAATAGGCATTACCCGCCAACATATTGTGTTTAAAATTAGCTTTTAATCCTAATTCACCAGATAATTTAAATGTTACTTTCGGTCCATTTCTAGGATCTATAAGATATAAAGTTAAATCTAATGCTTTTTTTATAACAAAAGCAAGAGGATGCTTTCGTGCTAACATCTCAAGAAAATTCCATTTTATTTCAAGTCCAATAATGGGTGAGGCTTCTACTTTAGCATCTATTTGTAAAGATTTTCTGCCCATCAGATTGGGCTGTTTGGGATCATCTGCATTCGCATAATACCATGATGCAGCAATGGCAATGGAAGGATAGAGAATCTCTGTTTCTTGGGTTTTCTGGTTAAGGGCATTCCAAATACCGTCTAAAGAGCGACCTCCCTTCATTTTATTTATTTCTTTTTCCAGCTGCTCTTTATTACTTCGGTCTTCTTCATTAGAATCACCTTCTACAAGATTTCCCGCCAATTTGGCAATGTCTGATATCTTCCCGAAGAAGTTACAAATTTGGGTTGCAAATCCTTCAATAACGTCTTTTTCCTGTTTTTTATCTTCCTCGTCTTTCCATTCTGCAGTGAGGCTTACATTTATATTTTTAAGAATTTCTATCAATCTTTTAACACCACCTTGCCGTTGTACAGGTACTATTGTTGTATTTCTTCGCAGGGTAACACCACCCGCTGTCATGCTGGATCGGGAGGTGGTTGTTCCTGATGGAGTATGTGCAACCGTGGTTTCGCTTCTGTGAATGAAGAATGCATTGACCTCGTACTGATGTTCTTCTTTGAATTGCTTAAAATCTTCTTCCTTGAAATTGAACTTAAACAAAAGCGTCCATTTTATATCAGGTAATACATTGATTTTTACAATCTGATTTGGATATCGGCATGAGCCAATGGGAATATAATACACTTGCTTGTGCTTATCGATATCAAGCCACAGATAGTTGAACAGCCAAGCTTCCTCGAAAAGATTTCCTACCACATTAGGGTTGAATTCATCATTAGAAATCGTTAATGTTTTGTTGTAATTGTATCTGAGATTGAGATCAAGCTCATTTTCTTCTTTGAAGGTGTAATTGATCCCTTCCTTCCAATTCATCACATGTTGTACTGTTTTTATTTTGGAATTGTCGGGATTTTTAATGACATCATAATCTGTTTCGTTTTCTTTGGTTACTTTGGTATTGGCCTTTCCTAATTGATCCTGATGGGTTTCATCTTTTTCTGTTTTATAGCCCTTTTCATCTCTTATGGCAGCATAGGTGGCTCTTTCAATCTGAAAAACATTGTTGAGATTATCATGCTTTTGTCCGGCTTCCAACAATAATCCTTGGCAATAGACGCCTTTATGTTTTAGATTACCCAATGTAATCGAAATCAATTTTGCCTTTTCTCCGGTGGTAATTTCAAAATAATTATCGGTATTATCTATTACTGAAGCATCTTCATCAAATAGAATTAACGCCTCTCTTTTCTTATCAACTTCGTCTTTTACGGTAATTGTACTATAGCCACACGGGTCAAATTCTTTTACCCGGTATTTAACATCTCCAATATATTGTATCTGGTTGTTTTTCTCAATCTCAAATTTTTTATAGATCATCTCCATCGTATCCCATCTCACTTCAATAAAAGCCTGCATAGCCATTTCCAGCCACATTTCTTCATCAGCATTAAATTTAAACCATTTCTGAAAATCCTTATACGTGTTATAATAGGCAGGTTGGATGGTTTTATGATCTGTTATGGTGTAATCATAATGAGGAGTAGGATTAATACTCACTGTGACATCCTTGGTAATAGCTCTTGCTCTGAGGTAATATTTCTGAGATTGGTTGGGTTTATTGTGCACTCCTTCTACATTCCTCCATTCAGAATTTATAAAAATTTTGAGGTCTATATAGCTGTTGTACCCTTTTTTATTATTTTCTATATCGATGCTAAAGTCATCTATTTTCACTTCTTCATTGGCATCATTTACAAAAAAGACTTCCCCCTTAATCTCTGTAATTATTTTGTCGCCACCAAACTCTCCTACTTTTCTAAAGTCGGGAAGAAGATGCGTGCTAATATAAACATGGGCGTACATCCCGTATAAGTGCAGTTTGCTATCATATCCAAAAGGGATATCGGCCTCGTTTTGAGAAGGCGGATCTATATACATATACCGGATGTAGGGATCTTTTAGATAGACCAATCTTAGATTCTGTGATTTGTACCTGTTTTCCGGATAATGGGTGTAAGGCATCAGCAGATAAATATTTCCCGGTGTAGGAGGTGTAGAAAAATTGGCCAGATTAACCTTTGCTTTAGGACCATTAAATTTCCCCAAAATATGCCGATCCGGAATGCTCTTGAAAAATTCAAGATCTCCGAATGATTGCTTTCCTGTTTCTTTGACGTGTTCTGCCAACAGTTTATCCCATACAATTTCTTCAATCACGATCCATTTTGTACTTTGTAGGGTTGATTGAGGATTTACCGTGCCTTTATCCAGACAATAATCATCGATGAAAGCCGTAATGGGAGCTCCCAGTTTTTCACATTCCACATATTGATAATCATCTCTTTTTACAATCGCATAAGAGGTAGACTCTTCAACTTTTACATGTATTATTCCTTTGCTCCCCATTATTTCTCGGATTTGTTTTCTTGTTTTGTCTCATAGTCTTTCATATCCATTAAAGGATTTATATGAGAAAGCAATTCCTCATCCGCACGTTGAAAATTTGTTTTAGAAGGTTCCCCTATCTGTCCTGTTTTTGTAATACTGATACAATCCTTTCCTCCCACGGGACATGTCGCTTTACTGTCTTCCAAGAGAATAAAGCCATCAGGTGGGGAATATTTTTCTTTTTCGTAATATCCACTCCATTCCGTAACGGTAGCAGTACAGGGATTGTTATTCATTTTGGAGCAAGATCCAAAGGTATTTTTTTCAAAAGTAGATCCAATATCTTTGTGGGTTGCCGCCAGTTTACTGTTGCCTTGGTGGTCATTCAGATAGTATTTCGTTTGGGTTAATACTTTAAGTTGATCTGGGAGGTGCCAAAGTTACATTGGCAAAGTGCTCCTTGTACAATTTTTTCTTTCAGCATTTTGTGATGTGTTTTAGGTAAAAATAAGAATTTTTTATTAAATAAAAACATGATTACCAGTCATTTTCTATTCCTTCAAAATTATCAAAGCCCCATTTATTGGGGGGAACAATAACCAATCCTCCTGTAATAAAAGGACTGTCATTACTTAATTTTTTAGTTTTATATTCGTCCGTATTAATCTGATACATGGAGAAAACAATCTTCTTAATTAGTGTTTTATGATTCCAACCGTCTTTAGAATAGATTTCTAATTCTGCAATTGTATTCATAGGGAAATGATGGTACAGATCATGATCGAATATAACTTTCAGCGTCATCAAAACAGGAGCTTCCGCAGTATAATTTTCAGGATGAAAATAGGCGGGAGCCGATATTTCTTTGCTTTCAAAATGAATGGTAAAAGTATGCTTATTGACAGGGATCTTTTCAATTTTTTGAATGCCTGAAAATTTTAATGGATCCTGATAAGGAATTACTGACAGAAATACATCTTTTTCTACGGTTCTTTTATCACCATAATTAATGAGTCTGGGATGAAAGAACAGATTCCAGAACCAATCATGATGCAGACTTTTACCCAACAAGAATTTATTATTGAGTTTTTCCTCAAAAGCAAGGAAAAAATGTGTAAGGCTGTCACTGCTGTACTTTTGTGAGAGGTTGGATTTCTGGATCTCCCATCTTTTCAATATTTCGTCATGGTTACTAATTTCTCCTGTGTGAATCCCTTTTTCATTCATAAAGGTTTCTACAGGATAAATAGCACCGGACAGCGCGGTTGAAATAATTTCATTGATAAAGTCAGGCTGATGTTGGTTATAGAAAATATTTTCTTTATTCAGCCTCAATATTCCTTTACCGTCTTCAATATTCAGATCTGCTGCTACTTCATAGTCTATCCTTTTTGAAGGAGTTTCTTCGAGATTTGAAAAGTGCTTTACAGATACTCCATATTTCCTCTGTTTAAATCCTAGAGGTTGTATGATGATGTTATTAAGTCTGCTGAGAATTTCTTTTTTTGAGAGTGTTATTTCTTTCATCAATTTGTGTGTTGGTTTCTTAAAATTAAAGAAAATATCTAAAACTCACGATATGATGAAAGTTTTTTTTAAAATAAGACTCCTTTTCATTTCGTTTTTAAATCGAAGATTCAAGCAAATCAATGGCAAATATATTCCACAAAAAAGCTGCTTCAAATATGAAGCAGCTTTTATATGGTCGTAAAATCAGTAATTAAAACTTAATCACTGTTCTCATTCTTTCGTTTTCTTCCATTACCAATTCGTCATCCACAAGGATTTTCCCTGAATGCTCATCAATAATGATTTTCTTTCTCTGAGCGATCTCCATTTGCTTTTGAGGAGGAATAGTGAAGAAAGATCCTTTTGGAGCTCCTCTTTCTAACCCTACAACTGCTAAACCAGTAGGAGAACTTGTTCTGATTCTAGTATAAGAAGCTAGTAATCTCTCGTCAATTTTACTTGCGTATTCTTTAGATTGCTCAATTAAATAATCTTCTTCTTTCTGAGTTTCAGAAACCAGATCCTCTAATTCTTCTTTTTTGAATTTTAAGTGGTTTTTAAGATCACCGATCTTTGTATTCAATTCACTTAATGTTTCGTTTTTGTGAGCAATTTTAACTCCGAATTCTTTGATTCTTTTGTCAGCAAGCTGAATTTCAAGATCTTGGAATTCCATTTCTTTTCCTAATGCTTCAAACTCTTTATTGTTTCTTACCGTATCTTGTTGAGATTTGTATTTTTCAATTAGGGTTTTTGCATGGTTTATAACTTCATGCTTCGTTTTGATCTGATCGTCCTGATCTTTGATATCTGCATGAAACTTTTCAGCTCTTTTTTCAAGACCTTCAATCTCGATTTCAAGATCTTCAACTTCAATTGGCAATTCTCCTCTTGTATTTCGGATTTCATCCAATCTTGAATCTATGATCTGTAAATCGTATAAAGCTCTTAACTTCTCTTCAACTGAAATATCGTTGGTTTTTGTTGCCATATCTAAAGGAAATAATTTACTGGGTTTGTTTTTTCGTTAGATTTCGAAATTGCAAATGTACTAAATTTTTGTGACAAAATTTCAAATAATTGTTGAGTTACGAATTGCTCTGATTCATAATGACCTATATCACAAATCAGCATCTTTGATTCTGCCAAGAAATAATCGTGGTATTTAATATCTCCCGTAAGATAGGCATCACAGTTCTTAGAAAGCGCAGATTTTATTCCACTAGCTCCTGAACCGCCCAATACTCCTACTCTTTTAATTTTTTTATGCGTAAAATCTGAATGCTTAATAATTTCCAGATTAAATTTTTCCTTTACAAACTTTAAAAAATCTTTTTCATCCATTTCCTCCTCCAATTCACCATACATTCCTAATCCGGAATATTGATTTTCATTATCCAATGAATGAATCTGATGGGCAACTTCTTCATAAGGATGTGCAGATTTCATAGCGGCGATAATCTGACCTTGTTTATAGGCTTCAAAAATAACCGAAATCATACTTTCGTCGGCATTCTCCCGAATATTCTGTTGGCCTGAAAAAGGATTTGAACCTTCAATCGGTCTGAAAGTTCCGTTTCCGCCCATCGTAAAACTGCACTCATCATAAAAACCAATATTTCCTGCTCCTGCCAAAAACAATGCTTCTTTTACTTGCTCTGCATGATCATTAGGGACGAAAACTGTTAATTGCTTTAAATTATTTTTCTTGGGCTGAAGAATTTTTAAATTTTTCAATCCTAAATGGTTACAAATTCCTGCATTTACCCCAAAAATATCATTATCCCAGGCAGTATGGATCGCATAAATAGCGATTTTATTTTCGATAGCTTTTAAAACAGCTCTTTCAACATAGTTTTTCCCTGTTATAGATTTTAACCCAGAAAAAATAATTGGGTGAAAACATACAATCAAATTACAATTCTTATTAATCGCTTCATCTACAACATTTTCCAGTGCATCGTGACAAACCAGAATTCCGCTTACATTACGAGTGGGTACTCCGCATAGCAATCCTACATTATCAAAATCTTCTGCCTGCTGCAACGGAATACGTTTTTCTATTTTTGAAATTACTTCGCTTACTGTCATTTTATTATGTATGTTTGCTACGAAAATAACGATAATTTGTTACATTAAAAAAAACAATAAAAATGGAAAGAGAGCATAATCTTATTCCTGAGGATAAGCTGTGGAAAAGGTTTGTTTACCGAATTATTTACCGTTCTGACACCAAACTCGGAAAATTATTCGACATTATATTACTGTCTCTGATCCTTATAAGCACTTTTATCATCATGATGGAAAGTGTTCCTAAGCTTGATAAAAGATTTCACTATACTTTCATTATTCTTGAATGGATCATTTCCCTGTTTTTTACCGCAGAATATTGGTCTAGAATCGCTGTTGTAAAAAACAGGAAACATTATATTTTCAGTTTTTTTGGAATCATTGATTTTTTAGCACTGGTTCCGTTTTACTTAAGTTTTTTCTTTCCGGTCACCAAGTATTTTCTTATTTTCAGAATGCTGAGAATGTTGAGGGTCTTCAGAGTTTTTAACCTCCTTGATTTTATGAATGATGGAAGCGTTATTGTAAAAGCTTTAAAAGGCAGTTCAAGAAAAATTTATATTTTCCTCTTATTCTTAATTATATTTTCGGTCATTGTTGGTTCTTTGATGTTTATGGTAGAAGGAGGAAGACCCGGATTTGAAACCATCCCGCAATCTATTTATTGGGCGGTAGTTACGGTAACCACAGTTGGCTATGGTGATGTATCCCCTATCACCCCGCTAGGAAAGTTTTTTGCCGTTGTTCTGATGCTGGCCGGTTATTCTATTATTGCGGTTCCGACAGGAATTGTAACCGCCGAAATGCAAAACAAAAGACAAAATTTTGAAAAAGTATGTGACAGATGTGGAAATGAAGATATTGATGATGATGCAAGGTATTGCAAACAGTGTGGCAAGAAATTAGCTTAATACATCTTATTACGTTTAATCTATTAACCAAATACCACAAAATCATGGAACCACAAAAGAAAAATAAGCCAAACAGTTTAGTAATTATTCTTTTTGCTTTAATTGCATTAATGATCATCATTTATTTTGTACTCGCAATGTTTTTCCCTACGATTTTTGAACATATGAGCACAGGTGATATACAGCCTGTTCCTGACAAATAATTTATAAATAAAACGAGACGACTGATGTAGCCGTCTCGTTTTTATTGAATCAAAATTTATTTACTTTTTAATTGTTTTAATCGTTTGCTTAGAACCATCTTTCATATTCAATGTTACTAAATACAATCCTGATTTTAGCTCTCCTAACTGAAGCGTTGAAGTAGGCTGATCAATTGTTTTCACCAATCTTCCCGAAACATCTGATATGGTAACTGATCTTACTTTCGTAACATCTGATACATTCAGTACTTCTGCAAAAGGATTAGGATATACGTTAATATTATTTTTATTAGCAGTAACTTCTGTAGTTCCTAGAGTCGCTGAATCATAAGCTGAGATTTGGAATTGCCCTGTGGTATTTGATGAAGTTCCTGTATATCTCCATACACTTATGTATAAAGTTTCTCCGGGAGTCTGTCCTGTTAATGAAATCTTTGAAGACAGTATACCAGGAGCCACATCATCATTACATGCAATTTGAGTTAATGAGCCACAAGTACCTCCATAGGCGGACATTACCGTATCAGTAAATGTAGACCCACTAACAGGACCTGTTTCAAGGGTAATATTACCACTTGCAGGTACCACTACAGAGAACCAAACATTATTACCACTGTTGGTTTGGCATATTGCAGTCCCATCAGTTGTAGCATCTTTATTTGTAGAGGTTACTGCTCCTGAATTAAAATCACTACCTATAGCTAAAGGAACTGCTCCACTACAAGTATCATTGGCTGGAACTGATGGAGGCAGGCCATTCACTACAAATGTATCTGCATAAAGTTCATATTGATCTGTATCTGTAGCATGTATAGACACGTATACTGTTTGCCCTGCATATGACGATAAATTAAAAGATTTTTTCGTCCAGCTACTTGGTGCCTTTTCTGTAGCCTGAAGAACTGTTGTAAATGACGCTGCAGTCTGATCTGTGGTGGAAAGCAGGACTTCATAATTTTCCAGATAATAAGACAGACTTGATTTAACATAAAAAGAAATATAATTACTAATCCCAACTTGAACATTTATAGCCTTTGTAATTAAATGATCATCATGTGCTATAGAATCATATTTAATAGAAGCTACGTTATCACCAGACTGAGCAGTTCCATTTTCGGGAGGCCCAAAAACCCATCCGTTGGCGCCACCATTGTTAATGACCGCCCAACCTGCAGGTAAAGTAGTTCCTGCATCAAAATTTTCCGTCCATTGCCCAAAGCTTATGATGGGCAATACTAATAGAAGAAATAAAAGTTTTTTCATATTTGAGTATTAGATTAATATGATAACAATAATAACAATACCTCTACGGTTTTCAAAACAAAACAGTCAAATAATACATTGCCATATAAACAATTATCAATCTAATATTCAATTCATTTAAATAAAAAATTAACCATTAATTAAAAATTTAATATCATTATCAAATAATTCACTCAAATAATTTATTTCATTCAAAATTCAATTAAATATATTTTTTAAAACAAAAAAAAGGCAACCTATTGGTTACCTTTAAATTATCCTATTATATACAATTATTTCTTAATCGTTTTAATAGTTTGTTTCGAACCATCTTTCATTATCAGGGTTACTAAATACAATCCTGATTTTAGTTCTCCTAGCTGAAGCGTTGAAGTAGGTTGGTCAATTGTTTTCACCAATCTTCCCGAAACATCTGATATAGAAATCGATTTTACATGAGCTATATCCGATAATGTCAATACCTCAGTAAATGGATTTGGATATGCTTTAATTCCATTTTTATTTCCCTTAACTTCAGATGTTCCCAGTGTTCCATTCGTAATATCAATAGTAAATGTTCCTTCAGGTTCATCAGAAGAACTACTATAATATCCTACATTTACAAAATAAGTAGTTCCGGAAACTGTAGGTATTGAAATGGTTTCTGTTCCTCCCTCTCCTTCGTCATCTACACCGTCTACACAAGTGAAGTTTCCACAACTTCCTGTATATACCCCAATTTTAGCATCAAAATCACTTCCGGAAGGCATTGATACTGTAATATCATAAGCATTCCCATTACCTGTAAATGTAAACCAGGTTCCGTCATTCATTCCGTTACCACAAGCAGTAACAAACCCTCCGTTATTGGTAGCGCCTCCCCCATCAGATTGGATATAGTTATACGGGAAAGTTGTTGCCTGTAACGCTCCTGAACAATTGTCATTTGCCGGTGGTGCAGGGAATGTTCCGATGCATATATCAAAACTTTGATTACTTCCTGCTCCATAATAACTATATACTCTTACATAATAGGTATTTCCCACCGTTAACCCTGAGATGGTAGACGAACTAGGATCAGAGCATAAAATACTTGATAATGAACTACAAGACCCATCAAATACCTGAAAATAGGTATCATCGTCATCATCTGAACCTATAGAAAGAACATTTGTCAATGAAATTTTATGCGTCGTTGCTGTGGCAACAAATTTAAACCAGACATCATCATCAGGATCTCCAAAGCAAGGATCCGGTACTAAACCAGAATCGGTAGCTCCTAAGGTATATCCGGCGGTCATCGTTCCACAATTTAGATCAGGATTTACAGTTAATGTAATGGCAGATGAGCATTCATCATTAGTTGGAGGTGGCGGCGTTGTCTTAAACGTTATTTCAGAACAGCCAAGAGATTCTCCTCCTGTTCCTACAGCAATTACTCTCACATAAAAATTGGTATCTCCAGCAAGAGCTGCTGATGGTGTAAAACTATTCGTTGTTACCAATTGTTGATTAACAATATCCGTTCCTCCCGGAGTGGTACCTATAGAAATTTTGTATCCTGTAGCGCCCGAAGAATTAGTCCACGTAATGGTTGGTGATAAAGGAATAAGCATTGAGTTATTAGCAGGATACGTCATCACAGGACAAATCGGAATGGCACCTGGAGATAATCCCACAAAAGTGATCACCGACTTATAGTCTTCTAAATTTCCATCCGATGGAGCAAAAGGATCCGGGTTTACGGTATCACTTCTAAAATATAAAGTAGAACTAGGATCTGAAGAAAAAACATACATCGCTTCAGCGCTATTATTAGCATCGTAACCCGCAGAATTTTCCTCAGCCGCCACCACTAAATTACTTGTATTATTGTATGGAAAAGGCGTCGCAAAAGTAATTTCTATTACTCCATTATTGTTGGTTACATTTCCTGTATATACCTGCGTCAATTGGGAAGCAGGAATCCAGTCTGACTCTGAAGTAAAAGCAGTTTTAGCGGTTTGTCCCAAATAAACCACCCAACTTGAAGAATTAGTGATGGACATGGAAGGATCAAGATAAAATTTCAGTCCCGTAATATTCCCTGCCGCGTTCGCATTGATTTCCTGTTTTGTGAAAATTTGCTGAACATAAGAATATCCATAATAAGTGCTTATTGGAGCAACTCCAACATTCGTACTTCCCGTACCCAAACTAATCTGAGCACTCAATGTCATGCTTATCATTAATAAACATGAAAGTAAAAATTTTGTCATAAATTAATATTTTTATTGATTTGAGCACCAAATTAACAATAATCCACCTACTTAATACTTTAAAACACAATATTTAACTAAAAAAAATAACGACTAAAAAAATTTAGCCGTTATTCAATTAATTATATTTATTAGAATTTATCTTTTGATCACTTTGATCGATTGTCTAGTACCATCTTTCATTTCTAGTGTCAATAAATACATTCCTGATTTCAAATCTCCTAAATGAAGAGAAGAACCCGGATTGTCAATAGTTTTCACCAATCTTCCTGAAATATCATTTACCAAAACAGTTTTCACTTTAGTGATGTCTGAGATGTTTAAATCATCTACAAAAGGATTTGGATATACTTTAATGATATTTTTAGCTCCTGAAGTCTCAGAAGTTGCCAAATTAATTGATGCATCGTAAGCTGAGATCTGGAATTGACCATCTACCCCTGCTCCTGAAGAAAATCTCCAAACACTAAAGTAAATTACAGCTCCTGGCGTTTGACCAACTAATGAAAGTTTTGAAAAAGTATTTCCTGTAGCAATATCATCATTACAAGCTGCATTTACCAATGCTCCACAAACCCCTGTATGAGCTGATAGCACAGAATCTATAAATCCTGATCCGGTAACCGCCGCAGTTTCTACTGTTACAGAACCTGATGCAGGAACCACTACAGAATACCAAACGTTGTTTACTCTACTTGTCTGACACGTTGTAGTGCCATCTGTCGTAGCAAATGCAGTTGTTCCAACAACAGCATTAGCACTGAAGTTCCCCCCAACCGTTAAAGCTACTGCACCTGTACATCCGTCATTTGCTGGTGGTGGCGGTGGCGTACCGATACAAAGATCAAATGTATTGGCATAAATAGTTGTAGCAGAATTTGTATTTGAGTTATATACTCTTACATAATACGTTTGACCAGGAGTTAATCCTGTTAATGGGGTATAAGCAGTATTTGAAGTTATACATGCCATGCTTGTTAAGGTTCCACAAACTCCACTAAATACTTGTGCATATAAAGAAGTAGATGAAGAGTTCCCTACAGAAACTATATTCTTCAACCAAAGTGTGTGTGAAGCTCCTACCGCTGTAAACTTAAACCAAACATCATCATCAGCCACTCCTGTACATGGAGATACTGCTAATCCTGAATTGGTAGCAGACAAAGTAGTTCCTGATGTTGTAGATCCACAGCTAAGATCCGGATTTACCGTTACCGTTACTGCATTCATACAATCATCATTTGCCGGAGGAGGAGGCAAAGTCCCAATACAAAGATCAAATGTATTCGCATAAGTACTTGTAGTTGTATTTGAACTTGAATTATATACTCTTACATAATATGTTTGACCAGGCGTTAATGCTGTTAAGGTAGTATAAGCAGTGTTTGAAGTTGTACACTTAATACTTGTTAAGGTTCCACAAACCCCACTAAATACTTGGGCATATAAAGAAGTAGATGAAGAATTTCCTACAGAAACTACATTTTTCAACCAAATTGTATGCGAAGCTCCTACTGCTGTAAATTTAAACCAAACATCATCATCAGCCACTCCTGTACATGGCGTTACTGCTAATCCTGAATTGGTTGCAGATAAAGTTGTTCCTGATGTTGTAGATCCACAGTTAAGATCCGGATTCACCGTTACCGTTACTGCATTCACACAATCATCATTTGCCGGAGGAGGAGGCAGAGTACCAATACAAAGATCAAACGTATTTGCATAGGTAGTCAAAGTACTGTTTGTATTAGAATTATAAACTCTTACATAATATGTTCCACCAGGGTTCAGTCCCGTTAGAGAGGTATACGCTGTGTTTGAAGTAATACATTTAATGCTTGCTAATGTTCCGCAAGTTCCACTAAATACTTGTGCATATAATGATGTATCTGAACTTAAACCTACAGAAACAATATTTTTCAACCAAATGGTGTGAGTAGTACCTACCGCGGTGAATTTGTACCACACATCATCATCAGCAACTCCCGTACAAGGAGATACCGCAACACTAGAATTGGTAGCAGAAAGCGTTGTTCCTGAAATCACTGAACTACAGTTCATATCAGGATTTACAGCTACCGTTACAGCATTATTACATTCATCATTAGCTGGAGCTGCAGGAGGAGTACCAACACAAATGTTGAAACTTGCATTATTCCCCTGTCCACCGTAAGTATAAACTCTTACATAATAGGTTGTTCCCGGAGTTAATCCATTTACAATTGTGTTGTCGTCAGAATCAGAGCAGATCACACTTGTAAGAGCGCCACAAGTTCCGCTTAAGACCTGCACATAGATATCTGTTGTACTAATTGCCCCAGTTGAAACAATACCTGAGAATTTCAGATAATGACTACTGTTGGTTGCTGTAAATTTAAACCAAACATCATCATCAGGATTTCCAAAACACGGTGTTGCCGCTAAAGAATTCGTAGCCCCCAATGTATTTCCTGCAGTTGTAGCCCCACATGCTAAATCAGGATTTACAGTAAGTGTTACTGCATTAATACATTCGTCGTTTGCAGGAATTGCTGCATTAGCCGTTTTAAAGTTTCTTTCTGTACATCCTGTAGATGAATAACTACCACTATAAGCCGTAACGGTATAAAAATATTGCGTGTTGGCTGTAAGCTGTTGAGCTGTGGTTAATGTATACGTTAATACATTCCCAAGATCAAAATTATTGAGTACATTATTAGCACCCGCAGAAGTTCCAATACTTAGTCTATATCCTGTTACGCCTGATACCGCAGACCAAGTAAATGTAGGCCTTACAGATAATCCTGCTTGAGCAGCAGTGGGTACAGAAACGGAAGGACATGCTACGGAAACAGTTGTAAAGGTTCTTTCTGCACATCCCGTAGACGTACCCACTACATTAGTCGCGTAAACAGTATAATAATACTGAGTACTATAATTAAGAGCCGTAGCAAGTGTATAGCTTGTTACATTTCCCACATCTGTCATATTCATAACATCTGTGCCTCCCGGAGTCGTTCCTATGCTTATTTTATAAGATGCTGCTGTGGATGCTGCAGCCCAAGTGATTGTTGGCAATAGAGCAACGCCCGTTGCGGCAGCTGTTGGAGCAGAAACTACCGGACAAACTGGTGCTGATGCAGGCATAAGCCCCAAAAGAGCAACATTAGATGTAGAAGCTGCACGATTTCCCGCTGCAACAGGTGCTGCTGGGTTGAAATCCGTAGTATCATTTCTATAATACATACTGCTGTTAGCAGTACCCGAAGCTGATGCATAGAAAAAATCTGATGTAGAATTAAAACCTGGTGTATTTTCATGAACTGCTATCACCAGATTATCTGTATTATTATAAGCAAATGGAGTTGTGAAAGTAACCTCAACTACTCCTGCATTATTCGTAATAACTCCTGTAAACACCTGCGTCATTGCTGACGTAGGAATCCAGCTAGCAGCTGTTACTCCACCAAAAGCAGTAAGCGTAGTATGACCTACAAAAACCTCCCATTGATTGGATTTGTCAAGAACAGCGGCGGCTGGTAAATAAAACTTTAAGCCCGTAATATTACCCGGGCCAACAGCATTGATATTTGCTTTGGAAATAATTTGCTGGGTATAGTTGTATCCAAAATTTGACGTTATGGGATAATTCCCCGTAGTTGTTCCACTTCCCAATACTATTTGGGCATTAATAAAGGTGGCTATTAGAAAAAATAGGCACGTGAGTAAAAGTTTCTTCATGGTTAGTTAAAATAAAAATTAGGCGTTAAAAGTAAAAAAATATTTCAATTAAAATCAAAAAACATCATAATTTTTTACATTTAAAAAAATAAATTAACTCTTTTTATTATCAATTCGAAATAAATTAAAGAAAAATAGCGGCTAAAAACTAGCCGCTATCAATCGTTAAAATTCAGTTTTAACTCTTATTTTTTTATTGCTTTTAGGGTTTGTTTAGAACCATCATTCATTTCTAAAGTAATTAAATACAATCCGGAATTCAATTCTCCCAACTGAAGAGATGAAGAAGGATTTGTAATGGTTTTTACTAATCTTCCAGCAATATCCGTTACCAAAACAGACTTCACTTTAGTTACATCTGAAATAGTAAGAACATCAGTAAAAGGATTTGGATATATTTTAACTGTATTCTTAGCAGCAGAAACTTCACTTGTTGCTAATACCGATGATGTGACACTGATATCATCAAGGTATAAATTATACTGATCTGCAGCTGAATAAGCATTAAATCCAAAATAATATGTTCCAGAAACTGCAGGGGTAAAGCCAACACTTCCGGTATGTGCCATTTTATCATTGATATTTGAATGATCAGCTAACGGAATCGTCATCGCAGAAGAAGATTGAGAGGTTCCGTATGCTACTTTTAATTTTTCAACATACGTTGTTGAATTATTACCATAAGTATAGCTTATTGTATATTGTGTTCCAGCCGTCAAGTTAATCCCTTGCGTATAAAACCAAGTATTTGCAGCGCTAGAAGAATTAAAGCCATATGCTAATACCTGAGTAGTGAATCCAGGGCTATCTGTTGGTGCTGCTGCTGTAGTCCAAAGATTACCATTACCAAGATTTTCAGCTGACGAACAATTTGGCAACGCAGGGGTTGTTACATTATCAAAATTTAATGTATACGGTACTGATGTTGCATTACAAAGCGTATTAAACGACGCCACAAGAGACCAGATACTTTGGTTTGCAGAACTACATCTTGATCTCACCCAAACATAATACGTTGAAGAAGACGAAAGGCCATTTAAAACCTGAGTCGTAGCCACAACTCCTGTAAAGTTTGGCGTTGTTGTATTTGTAGGAGAAGTATTAGATGTACTATAATAAATATCATATCCACTAGCAGGTACTGTAGCAGGAGCCGTCCAAGAAACCGTAGCTCCACTTGTAGTTATATTAGAAACAGTAACCAATGAAGGCTCTGTACAAGATGGCGTTACCATTACATTAAAGTCATCAAATCCCATATAATATGGAGCAGATGTGGTTGCTAAAGTTTTCACACCAAAAGTATAATTACCTGTTGCAGTAGGTACATACGTTACTTTTACTTTTGTATAATTTGTACTATTAGAACCACCTGCCGCAGTTTGTGTAGAGGTAATAAAAGTCGTAAGATTACTAGCACCTGTAGCATCTTGATTACCATTTACAAGCACATCACCCTGCCATCCTGCATAACCGTCTCCTACCCAATAGAAAGAGAAATCATAAGACTGTCCTGCCGTTAAATAAAACTTAGGAGTCCAAAGCGTTGCAGCATTCGTAGTTGGATAATAAATCGTCACATAATTTGGAGCAGATTTAGGATCATTATAAGTATTCCCTGCACTCGTAGCTGTAGTATAATGCGTTGTAGAAGAGCTTCCTCCACCTGCAGACAACCAACATGAAGGTAATATATTAGCACCTACTGCAACCATTGCATCAAAATTTTCATTCCAAGGGAAAGAAGAGATACCATTACTTGGTGCCGCTAAATTAACTGGCGTAGAGTTACCTGTAGCCCCACTTCCTGAGCAGGTAACTGCACAATAATAAGTACTTGCAGCCGAAATAGTAGCATTTAATGTAGGACTTGTTGCACCAGAAACTGCAGTTCCGTTGTAGTACCACTGATAAGTAACACCAGCTCCTTGCGTATTATTCTGTAGACTTAATGTTGTAGCGTAAGACCCGGCGCATGTTGCATTTCCTGAAGAAACCGTATTCCCAGGACTAGGAGTTCCAGAACATGGCACTGAAGTATACGTTAACTGAGTTTGATAGCGTCTTGAAGATGTTGAAAAAGAGTTAGTAGTTCCAGGAATAGCCGTTGTATTGCTCGTTCCAATAGCTTGTACGGAAGTTGAAGTATCATACTTCCATAGAAATGCTCCTCCTGTATAAGGACTTGCAGGCGTGCCGGAAGGAACCCAATCTATATAAACTTCAATAGCTCCCCCACTGTAATTAAATACATTCCCTGTATTATTAGCAAAAGCCACCCATCCTGCAGCAGCAGGTAAGTTATTTGTACTATTAATTGTAGCACTGTAAAATAAAGTACTTCCACTTGTCATCGTATCCCAAGCCGTGCCACTTGCTAATGCCGTAGCAGCACTATTTTTAAGATACACATTCATTGTCCAGGCATTAGTACCAGACACATTAAAAGCGGTTGTCTTATAATACGCAATAGAATTAATAACTGCTCCCGAGAAGATGGAAGCCCCTGTAAGATCTGCTGCAGTAAGCAGTTCTGCAGATTTAGAATACAGATAGCTACTTGTACTACTCGAACGATAAATGGGAGCACCATTATCGGTCGTACTACTTGTGCTAGCTCCTGTACCTATGGTAACAGTAGTCTGTGCAGTGATTCCTATCCCAATAGCAATCATACATGCGAGTAAAAGTTTTTTCATAACTAAGTAAAAATAAAAATTGTAGAAACAAATGTATCGTTAATTAAAACACGAATCTTAAAATATCATAAATAATTAAAATATCCGAAACATATATTTGCTTTTAATTAAATAAAACAAACAATCATTTAATTTAATTACGAAAAATGCAATTTTAAAAACAGAATTAAATATTTGATTATGAACAACTTAAATATTAGTCACAAATACTTGAAATACAGCACTATTACAACTTAACATAATAAAATAATTCTAAATTTAATACTCAATTTATGTAATTGTGATTTAAATTTTTCTTTCTAAGATCTTTAAACAAAAAAAAGTGACTGAAAAGCCACTTTAGTAAGTATAAATTATTGATCTTAATTTAAATAAAACTCATATTTATTGAGTAACTGAATTTCTTTAATCAAATCACCATTAAGATCTACCGAATGTTTCATCGACTGTAATTCTATCTGAGAATCATCTTCTATATTTTTAATATAAAATTTCAGTTTCTGCTCTCCTTTATTTCGATCGAGTACTGTTTTGAAAAAATCAAGATCTTCAGCTCTGAAATCCATCACATCCATCACCAATGAAATACTTTTTGCAAACCTTTCAAAAGCTTCCTGAAGTTCAATCACATCATTTACATTTACGAAAACACGCCCATCTTTTACCTGCGCAAATTTTATTTTAAAAATAACAAACCGCTGCACCTCCAGTTTTTCTTTCAAACGCATATAATCACGATCTCCCAATCTGAAAGAATATGATCCTGAATAATCTTCCAACGTAACGAAAGCTACTTTCTCACCGCTTTTAAAACCATCCTGAACCCTATACTCCGTAATCAAACCAGCAACCGTATATTCTTTTCCGGCACCGCCGTTTTCTCTTTCTTTTTGGAGCGTTTTCCAGTCCTTTTTCTTCTCTTCAAATAATTCTTCTCCTTTATTAGCGAAAGCTTGTTCTTTATAAGCATCTACCTCATCAAGGTTCAAGAATAAAAAGTTACCTCTCGGCTCCGCTTTTTTAGTTACTTCTTCTATCACCTCTTCCTCACCAATAGACAATTCATCAGAAACTATTTCTACAAGATCCACCGTATCTGGAGTATCTTGCTCTAAAAGAGGTACCTCATCTGTAACTACTTTCTCTTCTTCTTTCTCTAACACCGATTTTTTGGTCAGTCGACCTTGCATAAACTGGAACTGATATTTATAATCATCCAATGGATGGGCAGAAAGATAGAAACCAATGATTTCTTTTTCCTTATTAAGTTTATGCATATTCGGCCATTCTGGACATGGCGCTAATTTAGGCTGCTCGATCTGCACTTCATCAGCGAAATCAGCAAAAAGAGAATATTCCATCTCATTTTTACCTTCCTGAAAACTCTGTCCGTATCTTATCAGCCTTTCAAGATTCGTTTTTCCTGCCATATCAATATCGAAATACTGACCACGGTGGAAAGAGTCCAATTCATCAAAAGCACCTGCCAGCACTAAACTTTCAGACACTCTTTTATTCATTTGAGAAGGCAATATTCTTTCAAAGAAATCGTAAATATTTTTAAATCTTCCGTTTCCTTTTTCTCTTGTAATGGCCTCACTTGGTCCTTCTCCAATCCCTTTAATCGCTCCTAATCCAAAACGGATCTGACCTTTTTCGTTTACCGAGAATTTATACTGAGATTCATTCACATCAGGACCTAAAACATCCACGCCAATACTTTTACAATCTTCCATGAACATGGTAATTGATTCCGTATTGTTAATGTTATTACTCATTACACTTGCCATGTATTCCGCAGGATAATTAGCTTTTAAATATGCTGTATGATAAGCAATCAAAGCATAACAAGTAGAGTGAGATTTGTTGAAGGCATATTCTGCAAAGGCCTTCCAGTCATTCCATATTTTTTCTAACCGTTCTTCATTAAGATTGTTCTTTCGTCCTCCTTCAATGAATTTTGGGTACATTTTATTAAGAACTTCAATCTGTTTTTTACCCATCGCTTTCCTCAACGTATCTGCCTCACCTTTTGTAAAGTTGGCAAGTTTTTGAGATAAAAGCATTACCTGTTCCTGATAAACAGTAATTCCGTAAGTTTCTTTTAAATACTCTTCGGTTTCCGGTAAATCATAGATAATTTCTTCAATTCCATGCTTTCTGTTAATGAAAAGTGGAATGTATTTAATTGGACCCGGACGGTACAATGCGTTCATCGCAATAAGATCGGCAAAAACCGTAGGCTTAAGCTCTCTCATGTATTTTTGCATTCCCGGACTTTCATATTGGAAAATCCCGACCGTTCTTCCTTCTTTAAATAATTGATAGGTTTTTGTATCATCAAGCGGAATGGTATCCGGATCAATATCTACATTATGACGTTGCTTAATTAATTTTAAAGCATCTTTAATAATCGTTAAGGTACGAAGACCCAAAAAGTCCATTTTCAGAAGTCCCGCACTTTCTGCCACCGAGTTATCAAACTGAGACACCAAAATATCGGCATCTTTCGCAGCGATGGTAACAGGAACCAAATTACTCACATCTTCTGGTGTAATAATAACTCCACAAGCATGAATTCCGGTATTTCTGATACAACCTTCCATCTTTTTAGCACTTGCAAGCACTCCAAAACGTGGATCTTCAGAATTATTTAGAATAAACCTCATCTCATCAACCAACATTTGATCTTCAGGTTTCAGTTTATCATATTTGGCTAATGCTTTCGCAATATTCATCCCTGGACTTGGAGGAATTAATTTAGCAATATTATTGGTCTCAGGAATAGAAACATCCAATACTCTTCCCGCATCTTTAATCGCTGATTTTCCACCTAAAACAGAATAGGTAATAATCTGCGCTACCTGATTTTTTCCATATTTTTCAACTACCCACTTTATAATCTTGTCACGACCTTCATCATCAAAATCGATATCAATATCGGGCATTGAAATCCTTTCCGGATTCAAGAATCTCTCAAAAAGCAAATCATATTTAATGGGGTCTACATTGGTAATTCCTGTGCAATATGCTACCGCAGAACCCGCTGCAGAACCACGGCCCGGACCTACCCAAACTCCCATATTTCTTGCTTCATTACAAAAATCCTGTACAATCAAGAAATAGCCCGGATACCCTGTATTCGCAATAACTTCCAATTCGAAATCAAGGCGTTCTTTTATTTCATCTGTAATTCCGGTGTCAGCATATCTTTTCCTTGCTCCTTCATAGGTTAGGTGAGTTAAATAGGCCATCTCCCCTCTTTTCCCTCCATCAACCTCATCTTCTGCATGAATAAATTCTTGAGGAATATCAAATTTCGGAAGTAAAACATCCCTTTTTAAAGTATAAGGTTTGAATTTTGCTGTAAATTCTTCATATGCATCAAAAGCATCCGGATAAGCCAAGAATGACCCTTTTATTTCATCAGAATTTTTAATAAAATATTCTCCGCTAGCCAATCCTCTTCTTTTACCGAAACCTTTTCCTACAGGCGTAGTTTGCTTTTCACCGTCTTTAATACAGCTTACAATATCCTGAATATTAGAATCATCTTTATTGGTGTAAAAAGTTTCGTTTTGAGCTAAAATTTTAACATTATATTTATCCGCAAAATGCAATAGAACGTCATTTAAATGCTCTTCTTCCGGAAGTTTATGATTTTGAAGCTGAACATAGAAATCATCCTCAAAAGTATCTTTCCACCATTTGAACAACTCTTCTCCTTTTTGCTCTCCCGTATTTAAAATAGCATCGGGAATATTTCCATTAATCCCTGAAGTTAAAGCAATTAATCCTTCTTTATATTCAGCAATCAGCTCACGGCTAATCCTCGGAACACCAAAATAGAATCCTTTTAAAAATCCTATACTTGAAAGTTTCGCTAAATTTTTATATCCATTAAAATCTTTCGCCAAAATAACAACCTGTGTTCTTCTGTCGGGATCATCTTTGGTAAATTGCTTCTGTTCGTATCGGTCTGAAATATAAAATTCACAACCCACAACAGGAATTAAAGGTTCAGAATCAGGTTCAACTTCATTAAAATCAGTCCCATTCTCTTCTGCTTCTTGCTTTTTAGCAATGTATTCTTTATGCTTTTTTGCTCTGTCTCCATTCGCCCCTTCAACTGCTGAAACAAATTTAAAGGCACCCATCATATTTCCTGTATCTACCATTCCGACAGCCGGAAAATGATCATCAGATGCTTTTTTTATTAAATCTGAAATACTGGAAGTAGCCATCAACGTTGAGAAAACACTGTGATTATTGAAATTGAAATATTTACCAAGATCTATATCATCTACATTTCCAGCGTCACTTTGCTTTTTCTTATTATTGAACTCTGCAACCTGCCTTCTGATAACAATACCAAAAGGTTTTATCGGATCCGGGTATAGCGTCTTAAAATACTGTAGCTGATCTTCAGAAATTTTTAAAACCTCCGCAGGAACAATCCCGATTCTCATCATTTCGAAGAAAACCTGAGCCGTAGCATTTACGTCGGCAGCCGCATTATGAGCTTCATCGAATTTATTCCCGTATAATTTTTCATACAACTCTTCCAACTTCGGAGACTTATATCTTCCTCCTCTTCCACCTCCAAGTTGACAATAATTTGTCCCCAAAATCATGGTATCTGCCTTAGGCTTCTCCAAGAGATTATTTTCTATATTCTTTCTGAAAAACTCAGCTCCGACAATATTATAATCAAATTCAACATTATGTCCAGAAACAACTCTTACCCGATCTAATACTTTGGAGAATTTCTCTAAAATCTCTTGAAGATCTACTCCTTCTTCATTGGCAATTTTAGTAGTAATTCCGTGAATCCTTGCGGCGTTGAAGGGAATATCATACCCTTCCGGTTTTATTATATAATCCTGGTTCTCAATTAAAACACCATCATCGTCATGCAATTGCCATGCAATCTGAACCATTCTTGGCCAGTTGTCTGAATCTGAGAGTGGTGCGTTAAAATTCTTTGGTAAACCTGTGGTTTCTGTGTCAAAAACTAAATACATGTAATTTTTCTAGCTTTTATTAAAAAAAAGAGAATGTAAAGTTACTTCATTTTTTTGGAAATTTAAACCATTTAGACAATGACATTTTACCCGCCAAATTAACACTGAATAAATAAATTTTACACATTTATCAATTTCATTTAAATTGTATAAAAACACACAACTACACATAATTTCACCTATTATAAAAAACGATTTAAACTATTTGTAAATTATTTTACATAAAATAAAAGTAAATGGATAATTTTATATACATTTGCTTCATATACCGTTTTAAAAATTTACTAAAAAGTTATGAAGAAACATTTACTTTTGGTCGGCACTTTGGCTATAACATTACTAAGTGCGCAAAACAATGAAGGATTAAAAAGAGAGTTTGAAAAACAAAACAGAGAGAATACTGCAAAGTTTGACTCTTATGTTTCAAAGCATTACGGAGCAAGTAAATCTCCAGAAGCTTTAAAGGAGATTGAAGAGCAAAGAAGCAATTTGGCAGGTTTTTTACCTAATGGTAAGCCTTATTTTTATCAAAAAGAGGATTCCAGACAAGTTTCTAATGCTAATGCAGACAACCTTAACACTGCAGGTGGAATAGTTGGATTATCTAACGCTTATAATGGTGAAGGTATCAAATATACTATTTTCGACGGAGGGAGAATCTATGCAGCTCATCCTGCATTTGATAATGGAACTGGAAGAATCACCAATAAAGAAGCAGCTAGCAATATATACAGTGCACATTCAACTGGTGTTGCCAGTTTTATTGGAGGTAAAAGCATCAACGTGAGTGGTGGTGGCCTTAGTGGAAATACCAAAGGGGTTGCTATTAATTCTATCATGGATTCTTATAGATTTGCTACAACTACACTTCCTGGTAACACAACAACGAGTACTGTATTCCAAAAGATATTAGCAGCTCAACCGGCTATTTCTAATCACTCTTACGGAAGCAATGTAGGTTGGGACATAAAAACCGTGAATGGTGCAAATGCATGGGTATGGAATGGTGTATTTGATAGCCCGTCTGAAGCTTTAGATTTACAAGGAACTTATTTCACAAATGATCAGAGCTATGATCAAATTGTATATAATAATCCATCCTATATTATTGTAAAGTCTGCTGGTAATTATTTTGGTTATGGACCAGACTATCCAGGAACATCTGCTTTCCTTAAATATTATACTGATGATAATGGTACCCCAGTACAATTTGCAGCAACAGATACACTTCCTACAACAAACTGTAGCAATGGAGCAGACTGTATAGGACCTGGATCTTTAGCAAAAAACATTATTGTTGTTGGCGCTACTGATGTAATTTCAACGAATAATTTTAAATACACAACTGCAGCTGATGTTGTTCATTCTGATTACAGCAGTGCAGGACCAAGAGATGACGGAGGAATCAAACCAGATATTTCTACTACAGGAACAAATGTATTCTCTGCTGCTACCGCAGAAGATACGGTTGGAAGTATATCATATAGCTATGGAAGTGGAACATCTTATTCTGCACCAGTTGTAACAGGAGTTATTGGCTTATGGACACAAATAAACAAAGAACTTTTCACTAACCAAGTATTAAATGCTGCTAGTGCAAAAACACTAATGATTCATTCTGCTTCTGAAGCAGGAAATATTGGTCCAGATGCATGGTTCGGATGGGGATATATAAACGCTAAAAAAGGTGCTGAACTATTAGTTGGTAAAGCTAATAATACAGTAATTTTCAATAATGAAACATTAACTAGTGGTACGCCTAACATAAAAAGACTTAAGGCTGCATCTGCTAGCGAGCCTTTGAAAGTTACCATTTCATGGATTGATCCTGAATACGCTCTTCCTGCAAATTTATCATGGGATGATGCTTACAACAACAGAGCTTCAAGATTGGTAAACGATTTAGATTTAAGAATCATTGACACCGTAACAGGTACAATCTATCAACCTTGGAAACTAAACGCATTAAGCCCAATGAGCCCTGCAACGAAAGGTGATAATACAGTTGATAACGTAGAACAAGTTATTGTTGACGCTCCGGTTACTGGTAGAGAATACAGAATTGAGATTGGCAACAAAGGAACTTTAAAAAATAATGCGGGAGCAAACGCTCCTCAAAATTATTCTATTATTGTTACAGGATATTCTGAACAACTTGTTTTAGGAACAGGCGAAGTAAGTAAAGCAAATGGTATTGCAATTGCACCAACCATTACTAAAGATATTGTAAATGTATTGAAAGCTCCTGTAAAATCTACTTTCACTATTTATGACTTATCTGGTAAAAGAGTAAAGAATGGAGTAATTAATAGTGACAAAGAAGCTATCGATATTTCTTCTTTCACTAAAGGAATTTACATCATTGAAGTAAAGACTGATAAAGAGGTAATTTCTAAAAAAGTTATCAAAGAATAATCAATACTACAAATAGATAACAGCAAAACACTAACACTTGTTAGTGTTTTGTTTTTTTATGTATATTTGCTTTCTATGGAAAATAATACACTTCACGAAAAAGTTTCTCAGGATATTTTACTTAAGGCCTATAACCATATGATGCTCGCAAAAGCAATGGCCGACATATATGAAGAAAACAGAAACATCTGTAAATACGTTCATAGTACGTCTAGAGGTCATGAAGCCATTCAGTTGGCAACAGCCTATCAATTAAAAAAAGAAGACTGGGTTTCTCCTTATTACAGAGACGAAAGTATCCTTCTTGGGATTGGTTTTGAGCCTTACCAATTGATGCTACAGTTATTGGCAAAAGCTGATGATCCTTTTTCAGGAGGTAGATCATATTATTCGCACCCTTCAAGCAGGGATGAAAATATGCCAAAGATCATTCATCAGAGCTCTGCAACGGGAATGCAAACCATCCCTACCACCGGAGTTGCTCAGGGAATTAAATATATTCAGGATTTCGAATTACAAACTTTCGAAAACAATCCTGTTGTAGTATGTAGCCTTGGAGACAATTCGGTAACTGAAGGTGAAGTAAGTGAAGCATTACAGTTTGCTGCTTTGCACCAACTTCCTATTATTTTCCTGGTTCAGGATAATGAATGGGGAATTTCTGTAACTAAAGAAGAAGCGAGAACATGTGATGCTTACGATTTCGTATCAGGATTTACAGGTTTAAGCAGAATGAGAGTTGACGGAACAGATTTCACTGAAAGTTTCGAAGTGATGGAAAAAGCTTTTGAATTTGTAAGAACAGAAAGAAAGCCTTTAGTTGTTTGTGCTAAAACCGTATTAATTGGTCACCATACTTCAGGAGTAAGAAGAGAATTCTACAGAGATGAAGAAGATTTAACAAAACATAGAGCAAAAGATCCGGGAGAGATCCTCAGAAATCAATTACTGGAATCTGGTGTAGATGAAGAATTATTAAAACAAATTACAAAAAAGGCAAGATTAGAAGCGGAAGAAGCTTTCCAAAGAGCTCAAAAAGCAGAAGATCCAAAGCCTGAAACGGTAATGCAACATATTTTTGCTCCAACCCCAATTACAGAGGAAGTTGGAACTCGTGAACCTGCAGGTGGTGAAAAAATCGTAATGGTGGATGCGGCCATTCATGCTATTCAGGAAATTATGTGGAAGCATCCTGAAGCATTGTTGTATGGACAGGATGTGGGCGAGAGAATCGGTGGAGTTTTCCGTGAAACGGTAACATTAGGTAAGAAATTCGGAAGCAAAAGAGTTTTCAATACTGCCATTCAGGAGGCTTATATCATCGGTTCAACAACAGGAATGAGTGCCGTTGGTTTAAAACCGATTGTTGAGGTTCAGTTTGCAGATTACATTTACCCTGGAATCAATCAGTTAATTACTGAAATTTCAAAATCAAACTATTTAAGCAACGGAAAATTTCCGGTAAGCAATATTATCAGAGTTCCTATCGGAGCTTACGGAGGAGGCGGACCTTACCACAGTGGAAGCGTTGAAAGCATTCTCGCGAACATTAAAGGAATAAAAATCGCTTATCCAAGTAATGCAGCCGACTTTAAAGGTTTATTAAAAGCAGCTTATTATGATCCGAATCCGGTTGTAATGCTTGAACATAAAGGATTATACTGGAGTAAAGTTCCAGGAACTGAAGATGCCAAAACAATAGAACCTGCAGAAGATTATATTTTACCTTTTGGAAAAGGAAAAATCATCATCGAAGCTGATAAAAATGAAATTGAAAAAGGCAGAACTTTATTGGTTGTAACTTACGGAATGGGAGTTTACTGGGCTAAAGAAGCTTCGAAAAGTTTTAATGGAAAAATTGAAGTGATCGATCTAAGAACAATCATTCCGTTAGATGAAGAATTGGTTTTTGAAAGAGTGAAAGCTCATGGAAAATGTATCGTTTTAACAGAAGAACAACTCAACAATTCATTCGCTGAAGCCTTTGCTCATCGTATTTCTAAAAACTGCTTCAAATATCTGGATGCTCCTGTAGAAACAATGGGATCTTTAGATACCCCAGCCGTTCCGATCAACTTGATATTGGAAAAAGAAATGCTTCCTAATGCGGAGAAATTAGCCGCAAAAATTGAAGAAATGTTACAATACTAAACATACCAACAGAACCTCTAAATTTATTAGAGGTTTTTTTATGCATTTTTTCTATTTATCAAAAAACTTATCATACATTTAAGTATCTGATTTAAGAAAACATTTACAACCAAACACATTTCAGCAATGGCAACTATTTATCCCGCAAATCGGCATCTGCAGCCATAGCATCCAATTATTCTTGGTATCTATTTTGTTAACCCCATTCCCTCACTTTTAAACTTCACACTGATGATTACTACCAAATACGTCAATTACAAACAGGTTCTCAACTTATCCGGTCATCATTTGATCTGGGTTTCAATCTGGTGTACACTGATTGCTGCCCTATTCTATTTCTTTAATTGGCATTGGATGACTATTCCTTGGGTTCCCGTTGCGTTGATTGGTACTGCAGAAGCGTTCTTGGTAGGTTTTAAAAACAATCAGGCCTATGACAGACTTTGGGAAGCCCGAAAAATATGGGGTGGAATTGTAAACTCAAGTCGATCATTTGCATCAATGGTTTATGCTTTTGATCTAAAAAATGAAGAAATAGGAACTTTTGATCTTGCTGACCGAAGAAAAAGAATTATATACCGTCATATCGCATGGCTGTATGCTTTCCGTGAGCAACTTTTGGTTCCTGCAGAATGGGAACACATCAGCAATGAAGATGAAAGCTTTAAAAATATCGACCTTAAACGTCACAGATTAATAAAAGCAGGTTTTCCGGATTATGGAAGAACGCCTATTTTCTTACATAAATATCTTTCAGAAGAAGAGTTTGAATTACAATCTGATTATAAAAATTTTGCGACTTATTTAATATCGAAACAGGCAAAAGAAATCAATGATTTAAAAAATGATAACGTAATCTCAGAATTTAATCAAAAGCAGCTACAAGATTGTTTAAATGATTTTTACAATTATCAGGGACAGGCAGAAAGAATTAAAAAATTCCCATCACCAAGACAGTTTGCCAGTACAGCATTTGTCTTTAATATTCTTTTTATTCTATTGCTTCCATTAGGTTTGGTCAACGAATTCGCCAAATTGGGTGACTGGGGAATCTGGACCTCTATTCCTTTCTGTATCATTATCGGATGGGTTTACATTATTATGGAATTGGTAGGTGACTATTCTGAAAACCCTTTTGGAGGCTTGATGTTCGACGTTCCGATGCTCTCCATTTGCAGAGCCATTGAGATTGATCTTTTACAAATGGGAGGAGAAACAGATTTACCTGAATCTATTTCTTCTAAAAACGGAGTTTTAGTTTAAAAATTACAAAACAATTGCCGTTGTATTTTTCACCTCAGAGATCATAAATGAACTGTGGGTACTTGCGATATGTTGTAAAGTCGTGAGTTTAGACAACATAAAATTACGATAGTCTGCCATATCCTTAACCCCAATTTTAAGAATATAATCATAATCTCCGCTTACATGAAAACACTCGGTCACTTCTTGTAAACTCATTATTTCTCTTTCAAACTGAAGCACATATTCTTTTTTATGCTGAGTCAGTTTTACATGACACAGAACTATAAAATCTTTATCAACCTTATGCCTGTCGAGAATGGCTACATATTTTGAAATTACACCTGTATTTTCAAGCTTTTTAATTCGCTCATAAACAGCAGTTATCGACAATCCAAGTTTATAAGACAACTCTTTGGTGGTTTGTTTAGAGTCCTGTTGCAAAAAAAGAAGCAGTTTCTTATCAATTTCATCAAACGCCATAGATAATTTTTTGGTTACAATTTACAATACTCAAATATAAAAAACTTTTTTTCGGCATAAATAACAATATGCAGTTTTATATTCTAATATTTCAAAAATATATTGTAATAATTGTTGAATTAATTCAAATTTAACCAAACGAAAAAACAAAAGTATCATGAATGACTTTAATGCAGCCAATGAAATACAGGATTTACAATATTTCGGTGAATTTGGCGGAGTAAACCCATCAATTTCTGATAGTTCTACTTATACTTTTCTTTCTGCAAAAACAATGTTTGATACATTTGAAGGAAATGCAGACGGATGTTATTTATATTCAAGGCATTCATCGCCCATGAATTTATATCTTTCCCAAGCATTAGCAAAACTGGAAAATACAGAGACCGCCAACGTTACCGCATCAGGAATGGGAGCCATCACCTCTGTTTTAATGCAGATTTGTAAAAGTGGTGATCATATTATTTCCAGCCGAACAATTTACGGTGGTACCTATGCTTTCCTGAAAAACTTTCTTCCTCCTTATCATATTGAAACCTCATTTTTAGATATTAATGATTTTGAAGCCATTGAAGCTTCTATACAACCCAATACAAAAGTTATTTATTGTGAAAGCGTAAGCAATCCGCTTCTTGAAGTTGCTGATCTTAAAAGACTTTCTGAGATCTGTAAAAAACACCACTTAAAACTGATTGTTGACAACACCTTCTCTCCTCTTTCAATCTCACCTGCTTTATTAGGCGCTGATATTGTAATTCACAGTTTAACCAAATTCATCAATGGAAGCAGTGATACCGTGGGCGGAGTCTATTGCGGAACACAAGAGTTTATTAATGACACCAAAAATGTAAATTCAGGGGCTTGCATGTTACTTGGACCTACCATGGATAGTTTCAGATCTGCAAGTATTCTCAAGAATTTAAGAACGTTACATATCAGAATCAAACAACACAGTCATAACGCAATGTATCTGGCTGAAAGATTTGAAAAAGACGGATTAAGAGTAGTTTATCCCGGTCTGAAATCTCATAGAAATCATGAATTAATGAAAAGCATGATGCATGAAGAATACGGATTCGGCGGATTACTGACTTTAGATGCAGGAACTACAGACAAAGCCAATGAATTGATGGAAATGATGCAGCAGGAAAACTTAGGCTATCTGGCAGTAAGTTTAGGCTTCTATAAAACATTATTCTCATGCTCAGGAAGCTCAACTTCTTCTGAAATTCCGGAAGAGGAACGCGCTGAAATGGGAATATCCGATGGACTGATCAGATTCTCAATAGGATTAGATCACGACATCAAACGAACGTACGAAAAGATGAAGGAATGCATATATAAAGTAGGCATTCTTAACCATGAGACCATCTCTATATTCTAATTATTGTTATAAAAGCTGTTGAATTTCAACAGCTTTTATTATTTTGATTCTTCTTCTATCGTAAATCATTTTTGGAGTGAATGTTTTTCTTTTTTAACGCAATGTTCGCAACGTTTATTTTAAAATGATTCCGTATATTTTTTGTTGGCAATGGCTATTCACTCAGCTAAGATCTTAAAGCGAATCTGTCATTCTGAACAAAGCAAAGCGCAGTGAAGAATCTATTTTCATCTCATATTTTATCCATAACATTTGTCATCCTGTAAGGATCTCAACAACGCAATTTTAAAACGATGTATAGATTCTTTCAGAATGACAAACTGACCGTTGAGATGATGACGGAAATGTAAAAAGGCGACAAATACCTAACTCAGATGTTCTAGGTTATTTTTTTAAGTTAGAGCAAACCTAACAGGTTTTTGAAACCTGTTAGGTTTAGATTTGACATATAATCAAGGACAAAATTTATAGTGAAGATGATAATCTAATAAGAACGACCACAACCCTAGCCCAGATTGAAGAGAAAATCCTTTTTTGAAAAAAAGATTGTAACGGAAAGCTGGAAATAGCTTCAAAAAATAAGAATAAAACGATAATTCAACAAAGCCAAATAGCTCCCGAACAAATTACTTCTTATGAAAATGCTTAGGGAAAGCATCTTCCGGTTTCATTCTCAAAATATTTAATAAAACCCAAGATTTTAAAAATCCATATCCGTAGGAAAACATCTGAATGTAGGTTGAAATAACCGCCATTCCGGCAATACTGATATTTTTAGTCACTATTAAAGCATGGAAAAGCACCATCACTGTATATAATCCATAAAATGCCAGAATAATTCCTCTTCCAAGTAAAAAATATTCAATGAACCCCAAAATATAACCCAACATAAATAAAGTGGGAAAGGCAAACGAAATTTTCACATAGTTCGGATGTCTTTGATTAAGAATCGGTCTGGCACAGCCAAACTGATACACTTGCTTTGAAAATTTACCAAAATCTACTCTACGCTTGTGATATACAGCAATCGTATCAAAAAAAGCAGTGGTAAATCCATTCTCCCAAAGGGTCATCGACAAGTCTGGATCTTCACCGATTCGCATTTCAGAAAATCCACCTACTTTTTCAAAAACTTCTTTCTTTACCCCCATGTTGAAACTTCGTGGCTGAAATTTTGAAACCGCTTTTTTATTTCCTCTAATTCCACCCGTCGTAAAAACAGAGGTCATGGAATATGAGATGGCTTTCTGCATTAAATTAAAGCCTTTATGCGCTTTATCTGCTCCACCAAAAGCGTCACATGGAATTTCTACAATATCCTTTTTAATATTCTCAATATAATCTTTCTCTACAATCACATCGCTATCTACAAAAACAAGCCATTCATTTTCTGCTCTTTTTGCGCCATAATTTCTTGATAAACCAGGTCCGGAATTATCTTTTCGGAAATACTTAAGATCCAATATTTCTTCAAAGTTTTTAATGGTTGGCTTAAGATCCATAAAAGAACCATCATCCACGATAATGATCTCAAAATCTTTATCTGTTTGTTGAGTAAGAGAATTTAATAACTCAAAAAGTTCATCTTTTCGGTTAAAAATAGCAACGACGATGGAAATTGTAGGTTTCAAATTGAAAATTTTTCAAAATTAATTATTCATGAAGGAACTCGCAAACTCTTTACCCGACATTATGATTTAATTATAAAAATATCTTGGCTAATCATTCTTTCAAAAATGACATTTTAAACAAAACTATTTGGCATTGTAAACAAATTCATCCACGATTTTACGCTCTAATTTTGTCTCAACAAACTAAAACATTTAAAAATGAAACCTACAACAGTACAACAACCTATCAATTCGGGCTTTGATGCAGAATCAACTGCGCAGGAAGTTATTAAAGGAATTGATTTTTCAGGAAAAATTGCAATCGTAACCGGAGGTTATGCAGGAATTGGCTTAGAAACTACAAGAATATTGGTTTCTGCAGGAGCAAAAGTAATCATTCCCGTAAGAGACCTCGAAAAAGCAGAGAAAAACCTAGCAGGAATTTCTAATATTGAATTAGAAAAATTAGATCTGATGAATCCGGAATCTATTGAAAATTTTGCCGAAAAATTTCTTACCTCAGGCAGACCGCTTGATTTATTGATCAATAATGCAGGTATCATGTGGGTTCCACTACAAAGAGACAGCAGAGGAATTGAATCTCAACTGGCAGTTAATTATTTAGGTCAATTTCACCTTACTTTCAAATTATGGCCTGCTCTTAAAAAGGCAGACGGAGCAAGAGTAATTAATGTTTCATCTTTTGGCCATCAGATGTCGCCTTTTAATTTTGAAGATCCTAATTTTGAGAAAAGAGAATATCAAACCCTTTTGGGGTACGGACAATCAAAAACCGCGTGTAATCTTTTTGCTGTGGAATTAGACAAAAGAGCAAAAGAATTTAATGTACGAGCCTATTCTCTACATCCAGGTTCTGTGTACGGAACCGATCTTGGAAGAGATGAACCAATTGATCTGTACATCCAAATGGGAACTCATGATGAAACGGGAACAATAAAACCTGAAGTTGAAGCCAAATTAAAAACAGTTCCTCAAGGTGCAGCCACTACAATCTGGTGTGCAACCAGCCCTTTGCTTGAAAATTTGGGTGGAGTTTATTGTGAAAATTGCGATATTGCAGAAATTGATTTAGGTCAAATTGAGCACAGATATGACAATCCATCAACTATACGAGGCGTTCAACCCTATTCCATAAACAAAGAAAATGCTGAGCGTTTATGGAAATTGAGCGAAGAAATGCTGGGAATACAATTTGATGTAGAATAATCTGTCTTAAATAAATAATTTTGTCATTAGAAATTAACCACAATGGATTTCCATATACAATATATCACACCAGACATTAAGCTTTCCTCGTATGAGGACAAGCTTTTTAAAACAGAAACCGTTTTTGAATTTCACATGCTGGTGTGGTTTATTTCCGGTGAAACTAAAATCATTCAGGCTGACCAGGTTTATGTTTTTAAAGCTGGTGATATTTTTCTTATTCCAAGAAATACATTGGCAACTATCATCAATTATCCAAAAGCCGGACTTCCACACAAAGCCGTAGTCATGCATCTTACGACTGAACGATTAAAAGAGTTCTACTCTACCATCCATTTCCCTCAAAACCTTAACAAGGAAGATTCTAAAATTTTCAGTTTTGATAAGCATCCTTTACTTGAAAGCTGCCTGGCTTCCTTAATTCCTTATTTTGATGTAAAAGAAAACTTCCCTGAAAATATAGCCTCATTAAAGATCACGGAAGCGATCAGTATTTTAAGAATTATTGATAAAAATACAGATTCATTATTAGCTAATTTTGAAGAACCCGGAAAGATTAATCTAACCAACTTCATGGAAAAGAATTATATGTTTAATATGTCATTGGAAAGGTTTGGTTATCTCACAGGAAGAAGTCTCTCAACCTTTAATCGGGATTTCAGAAAGATATTTAAAGCAACACCTCAGCGCTGGCTTACCCACAAACGTCTGGAACTGGCCTATTATCATTTAACCGAAAAGAATAAAAAACCATCAGACGTTTTTCTGGAAGTAGGGTTTGAGGATTTATCACATTTTTCTTATGCTTTTAAAAAGCAATTTGGATGTGCACCGTCTGCTTTGAAATAAATTAATTCATTAAAACAGTCCTGCCCTAAAATACAAACATAAAACAGAAGCCGTCCCCAATACAATCATAGAAGTACAGAAGAACAACATTGAAAAGAAACTTTTGAAGTAGAAAAACTCTACAATATAGAGCGCAAAGCAGCAAATAAATGCAATGACAAAGCCAATCAAAATGGCAATACATACAGTTTGAAAGAAGCTGTCAACCAATAAAGGATCTTTAAAAACGATAAATAGCAGAACACAACTTATCAATACAAAACTAGTACTCACCCATTCCACAAAATATTTGGACTCTTTGCGTTTTGATGATTTTGTAGATTCATTATAATTAAGGCTTTCAGTTTTAGATGAACCGCTACCCAAAAGATCTAAAGCTTCAAACACAAGCCCTACCGCATCAAGAATATTCCAAGACATACATTCGTTTTACATTTTAAACAAAAATAGAATTTTCAAAACTAAAACCTTTCAGCTGTGGAAGGTTTTATCGTAAAATAATGTTTACTTATTCTCAAGTTTATCAACCTTTTTGGTTCCCTCGCACATTTCGTATTGTAAAAATCTGATTTCTAGTTTTTCGTTGAAAAGTTTGATCTTTCTTAATCAATAAATACCAATTGTATTGACCAATTCTTAGTTCAAAGAAATCAGGCAACCGATTATAATAGGATAATACACTGCAAAAATACTATGCAATTCCCTTTAAAATTTTATCACAATTAACGTAATTACAATTAATAATATACCTAACAATACTGCATTTATACTTAATATAATAAGTAATCTACTGCTACTCATGTACGAAGTATCTGTGTAGTAATTAATAATTCGATTATCCAGAATACATTTGCGCTTCGAAATTGAAACGAATAAAAAGTGCCGGTACTTTTTGAGATTCTAAACACACAAGGAAACAAAAATTTTAACAACAAACCTAAGAAAATGAAAAAAAATTACCTAAGTATATTCGCACTGATAACTTCACCCCTCCTGTATTCTCAAGTTGGAATTAACACTGCAAACCCAAAAACGACCCTAGATATTACAGCTAAAAGCGCGACAGGCACAAGCTCATCAGCAGAAGGCATCCTTATTCCAAGAGTTGACCGAGAGCGTGCCCAATCTATGACCAATATAGAAACCTCCACTCTTATCTATGTAAACAGTATTGCTACAGGTACACAAACCGGGTTAACCGTCAATGTAGATGATGTAGGCTATTATTACTACAATGGTACGAACTGGGCAAAACTAAACCCATCAACTGCAACCGTCCCAGATAATAATATTTACAACTCAGATGGCACACTTACTACAAACAGAATTGTCACCCAAGGAGCTCATACATTAGCCTTCACAGGAACTGCAGTAAATGCTTTTTCTGTAGACGGAAACACTTTCTCTGTAAGTGCAGCCGATGACAAAGTGGGTATAGGAACTGCATCACCTTCCAATAAACTTCATGTAGTAGCTTCTACAGCATCAGCTGGTAAATTTAATTTATTTGATGCTCCTGAGGGGACTCTGGATAATGTCATTACAGGATTTAGAAATACCTCATCATTAGCTACCGGAAATCGTTCTTTGATAGGATTTGCCAACAATGGTCCCACCGCAGGAGGTGCCAACTGGGGAATAGGATCTATCCGCTCCGGAGCTACCCTTACCAATGGAAATGAAGAAGACTTTTTTGTTGGAAATTCTACCGGCGGAAATTATGTAGAACGCATCAGGATTAAGCCGGATGGCAGTGTTGGAATAGGAACATCAACTCCTACGAACAAACTCCATATTACAGGAACCAATCCCGTACGTATGGAAGGAATAACGATGGGTAATAGCGCAACAGATGATATTATGGTTTTGGATAATACCGGAATCATAAAAAAGATAGGTTCTCTAGGTTCGTTATCTATACCAACACCCACCATTTTTAGATTAGAAACACTTCAAACTAATTTTCTTTCAAGTGCAGGGGCTGGCGTAAGCCAGACAATTCCTATGACGCTGATAAAAAATGCTATTCCAGGCTTATCTTATAATCAGGCTACAAGTACCATTACCTTTCCTGCAGGAACTTATCAAATTACCTTTGTATATGAGGCTACTCATGATGCAGCGAATTGTAACATCAGCTCATATTTCATAGATTTCCCCCTTAATTCAACCAGTACAAGAATCCACAATACTGCTTCGCATGCTATTGGAGGAAGCTCCAACCATGGAGGAACCATAACCTATGCAACAACAATTCCTGCTAATAAAACCTGGCAAATTTATTTAGGCAGAGGCCAATCCGGAAACTGCTCTGGTCCCGGGATGGAATTAAGAAATTTATCTACTCAGCTATTAATATTCAGGTTAGGAAATTAATTTTTTCAATCATCTATCTAGAACAAAAAATAAAACCTTCCAGTTGTGGAAGGTTTTATTGTAATATTGTTTACTTATTCTCAAGTTTATGGATCTTTTTGGTTCCCTCGTACATTTCGTACTGTAAGAATCTGGTTTCCAGTTTTCCGTTGAAAAGTTTGATCTTTCTTGAAGGACGAAGACCAATTTTTTTCACTGCTTCTAAATCCGAAGAAATCAACCAAGCCAATGTATTAGGATAATGCGTTTTGAAGGTATCCCCTATTTTCTTGTAGAAATCATCATCATTAATAGAAATTCGCTCATCATAAGGTGGATTAAACACCATCAATAATGGGAAAAGTTCTTTTTTAGTATCAAAGAAATCCTGTCTTTTCACTTCAATGATATCTTCCATTTCTGCAGCTTCAATATTGGTTATTGCAGCGCTAAGCATTCTTCCATCGATATCGTAACCTACAATTTTACCTGTAAATTCTTTAATTCTACCGATTCTAACTTCTTTAATTCTTGCAAATAATTCAGAATCATAATTTTGCCAGTTCTGGAAAGCAAATCTTTTTCTAAAGATCTGCGCAGGAAGATCTAGTGCGATCATTGCTGCTTCTATTAAAAGGGTTCCCGAACCACACATTGGGTCAAGGAAGTTTCCTTTTCCGTCCCAACCTGCTAGCTGCAACATTCCGCTTGCCAATACTTCATTGATCGGAGCTTCACCCTGCTCTTTTCTGTACCCTCTTTTGAATAAAGCATCTCCCGAAGAATCCAAAGAAATGGTCACCAATTCTCTGTCGATATGAAGGTGAAACTTAATTTCCGGACTTTTTGCTTCTACATTCGGACGCTTTTTTACTTTCTCCTGAAAATAATCAACAATAGCGTCTTTCATTTTCAAGGTTACAAACTGTGAATGTTTAAAAGTATCAGAATTCACCGTTGAGTCAATCGCAAAAGACTGATCTACATCCATGAACTGCTCCCAATCTACTTTAAACAATTTATCGTAGAACTGATGCTGATTAAAAGCTTTGAATTCCAAAATAGGAACTAAAATTTTTAAAGCCGTTCTCGAAGAATAATTAATTTTATAAAGGAAACCCAAATCTCCTTCACAATTTACTGCACGATTTTTAATTTCGACATTACGCCCACCTAATTTTTTGATCTCTTCCGCCAAGATCGGCTCCAGACCGAAGAATGTCTTGATCTGAATCTTTAGATTTTCTATATCCATAATTTTATCATTAAAAGATTTAATGATTTAAAAACGAAAAGATTAAGCCTTCAATTTTACTATTTATTGAAATTTTCAATCCTTCAATATTTAAATACATTTCTTTTAAGACCACAAATTTAGTTATTTTTGCATTATGGAATGGTTTGAATCTTGGTTTGATACACCTTATTATCATTTGCTTTACAGTAATAGAGATTATACTGAGGCAGAAAACTTTATAACAAAGCTTACTGCGGAGCTTCAGTTACCCCCTTCTTCGAAGATCATTGATCTCGCTTGTGGAAAGGGAAGACACTCGGTTTTCCTTAATAAATTAGGCTATGATGTGTTGGGTCTTGACCTCTCCAGACAGAGTATAGAATTTGATAAACAATTTGAAAATCAAACTTTACTTTTTGATGTTCACGATATGAGAAATCCTATCGATGCAGATCCTATGGACGCCGTTTTCAATTTATTTACAAGTTTTGGATATTTTGATAATGAAAAAGATGATAAAAATGTATTCCAATCGGTTTATAATGTTTTAAAACCTGGAGGATATTTTGTGTTGGATTATCTGAATGAAGAATATGTAAGAAAAAACATCGTTCCTGAATCGATCATTACCCGTGGCGATATTGATTTTAAGATCTGTAAAAAAATCGAAGGAAGACATATTGTTAAAGATATTCAGTTTGAAGCAGACGGAAAACCGTTTCATTTCTTCGAAAAAGTAAAACTTCACACCCTAGACGCTATTAATTCTTACGCAACGGAATGCGGTTTTGAAAGAGTTAAGATCTGGGGAGATTATCAATTGAACGATTTTAACAAAGAAGGATCTACTCGTTGCATCAATTTATTTAAGAAAAAAGCATGATAACCGTTATTTTACTGATTTTAAGTGTAATTGCAGGGGTTTTTCTTGGAAAGCATTTTGGCAAAAAAGAAAAATTAGCAAAAAATTTATTGGTTTTAAGCGCAGGTTTCCTGATTACGATTTGTTTAAATGAAGTTTTCCCTCAAGTATACGCTGTTGAAGGAAGTAGTAATTTGGGAATATTTGTTATTGCAGGAGTCCTTTTACAAATGATACTGGAAGCTTTAACGAAAGGTTTTGAACACGGACACGTTCATCATCACAGTGAGCATAATATTCTTCCTGTGGCGTTAATGGTCGGGCTTTTCGTTCATGCATTTATTGAAGGAATTCCTTTAGCCAATGAAGAGCATTCACTTTCTCCTTATCTGTTGGGAATTTTATTTCACAACCTTCCGATCTCATTTATTTTGGGAGCATTTTTATTTAACAGGAAAGAAGGATCTAAAAGCTCATCTTATCCGTCCATGCTTATTGTAGCCTTGTTTGCTTTAGCATCTCCTTTCGGAATGTTATTAGGAAATTATTTTAATCCGGATCTGCAGCCTTATTTCTTGGCAATCGTAGGGGGAATTTTCCTACATATCTCTTCCGTGATTATTTTTGAAAGCAACAAAAACCACAATATTGATTGGGTAAAAATAGGACTCGTTATTTTAGGGGTTTCTTTAGCCTTAATTATGCATCTTTTCCATAATCATGAGCATGTGGGGCATCATCATTAAAAATGATCTTTTTTAATTAATTATAAAAAGAGCAACATATAGTAATCGAAATATCAATAGCCATTTTCACCAAATGGCTATTTTTTATTTATTTCATCCTATAATTTTCAGTTCTCCTTTCTGAATGCTCTCAATATTTTTCTAATTATTTTTCATTAAAAAAAACATTCACCCTAAAAAAGAAATAAGTTAAAATTCAATTTAATTATTTATTAAAAAGCATTTATTTTACCGTTATATTTAATAATTAACAAATATTAAATCTTAAAAAATATTTATAATTCAAATATTTAACACAATTTAAGATAAAAACAATAAATATTTATCATTTTTTGTACATTAGCAATCACAAATAGCAGATGTATGAAAAACAAATTCGAAAAATTAAAGAAAGCAGGAGTGTGCTTTTTTTTAATGTCCGGCTTTATATCGGCACAAACCGGAAAAAACAAAGATACGTTAAGAGAAAAAGAAATTGAAGATGTAGTTATTATCGGTTATAAAGCTCAAAAAAAATCAAGTCTTACCGCAGCAGTTTCCACAATTTCCGATAAAAAGCTAAAAGATGAAAGCACTTCCGACGTCTCAAGTATGCTACAAGGGAAAGCGGCAGGAGCTCAAATTAGCCTAGAGGGTGGCTCTCCAGGATCTACAGCTACCGTAAAAATAAGAGGAACTTCTACAATCAATGGCCCTACTCAGGCTTTATGGGTAGTAGACGGTGCAATCATGGAAGGAACTCCCAATTTAGATCCCAATCAAATTGAAAGTATTAATATATTGAAAGACGCCACCTCAACCGCATTATATGGATCAAGAGGTGCAAATGGTATCGTTCAGGTATTCACAAAATCTGGATATTCCGGAAAAGGAACGTTGAACATTTCATTAAATAATTCCTTTAATACTTTTAATAACGGTCGTTTCAAACTCATGGATGGAACCCAGTTCTATGATTACTTCACCTCCTTAAAAAACGCACCTACTGTACCAAAAGAACTTCGAAATGATGGTTACAACTGGCTTAAAAATGGCACACAAACAGGCGTTGTACAAAATTACACCATAGACTTCAGAGGGGGTTCTGAAAATTCTAAAACCTATATTTCAGGGAATTACTATAACGAAAGCGGAACCGTAAAAAGTAAAGATTTCAACCGATTTTCATTCAGAATCAACCATGAACAAAAAATAAAATCGTGGTTAACTATTAAACCTAAAGTGAGTTTATCCTATACCGCAATAAAAGACCAACAAGGAGATCTTTCCAGCATGTATATCAACTTACCGTGGGACAACCCAAGAGATCCCGAGGGCAATTTAATCAACCCGAATACTTACGCCGGAAAGTGGTATGGAAGAGATCAAAATAACTACTTATACGATTTACAATGGAATTATGGCAAAAGTAATCAGTTAGACTTAATAGGAAATTTAGATGCAGAAATCAAATTAACCGATTATTTAAAATTTGTCACCACCAATAATGTTACTTATAAAAACTACGACAAGATGAAATATACTGATCCAAGGTCAGTAGCTGGAACAAGCATTAAAGGGGGATTAACAGAAACATACGAAAAAGATATTAGCAAATTCTTCAATCAAATGCTGAGGTTTGATAAAGACTTTGGTATTCATAGCGTAAACGCTCTGGCAGCCTATGAATACACAGACCGGTTTTATAAAAAAACCATAGCAGGTGTATATGGCGTAGTTCCCGGAACAGATATTTTTGATACGGGCGCCACATCAGGAGAAAAACCAGTAGGAAAAAAAATGAAAGAGCCTACAATGCCCTTTTATTCAATGCAGAATATATTTATGATAAAAAATACTTTGTACAGGGATCTTTGCGCAGCGAATCTTCTTCAGCATTTGGTAAAGACAAAAGAAACGGGCTCTTTTATTCTTACAGCGCAGGATGGAATATTCATAAAGAAAAATTTTTCAATGTAAAAGCAATCAATGAATGGAAATTAAGAGGCAGCAGAGGCTTGGTAGGAAATACTCCAAAACCAGAATACGGATGGCAGGATTTATACGCTTTAACACAAGTATATGACGGACAAATCGGGGGAACATGGTACCAATTAGGAAATCCGGATCTGACATGGGAATCTATTTATCAAAATAATATTGGTACCGATATCAAAGCATTTAATAACAGATTGACCTTAAATGTTGACTACTTTAGCAACAAGACTAAAAACCTATTAGCCTTGGTTAAATTATCTTCATTAACAGGAGTCGACAAACAATATCTAAACATTGGAGACGTACAGAACAAAGGTTGGGAATTTAATTTCAATTACACGGTTATCAAATCTGAAAATATATCCTGGGATCTAGGATTTAATATCAGTACCTATAAAAACGTAGTTCTTTCTACCAGAAACAACAGCATTCAACAATTAGAAAATAAACAGGCAGCAATACCAGGTTATGATGTTACCTCATTCTACATGAGAAAATGGATGGGCGTAAATCCTGATAACGGCCAAGGACAGTGGGAAGTTTTGAATGCTGATGGAAGCAAAAGCTTAACCTCAAAATACAACGAAGCCACAGTACAAGTCGTTGGCAATACCACCCCTGATTATTACGGATCTTTTAATACCAATCTTAATATAAAAAACTTTTACTTCAACGCTAGTGTATATTTCTCACAAGGAGGATACATATACAATTATTATAGAGAACTGTTTGATTCTGATGGCGCTTACCCTTATTACAACCAAATGGTCATGCAAAACGGTTGGAAAAGATGGGAAAAACCTGGAGATATAGCGACACATCCGGCAGGAGCCTACAACAATAATGATCTAGCCAACAAACCATCCTCTAGATACCTAGAAGATGCCAGCTATATTAAATTAAGATCCATAAGATTCGGATACAATTTCCCTACCTCTTTAACCGAAAAGATCAAAATTAAATCTGCAAGTATTTACATAATGGGTGAAAACCTATTCACAATTACCAAATTTTCAGGGGTTGATCCGGAAGTTGGACCTTCAGATGGCCAATCTACATATTCCGGCAACGCAGGAGCAATCTACCCAATTCCAAGAAGATTTTCTTTAGGCTTTAGTTTCTCTTTTTAAAATTTAAACATCATGAAAAAAATATTTATACCCTTCATAGCATTAGCATTAGTTTCATGCAACATAGACCGATCTCCATTTGACTCTAAGGAATCTCAGGAGATATTAACAGACCCGACAGGACTAAAAACCATCACCTTGGGAAATTATGCAATTCTGAAAGGCAATGCTAAAGGAGAAGGCTTTGCTAACAATACATATAGAGTTGGCGAGTACAGCGGAGACAACATCAATATTAGTGGGGTAACAACAGACCCGTTTTTCTTTTATTATAATTACCAAAGCATTAAAACGAATACAAAAACCAATGACATCTGGAATGACGGATATAAAACCATTATAGGCTGTAATAGAGCGATCTCTAAGTTTCCCGAAGGAAAAGATGCAGATACAGATCAATTGATTGGTGAAAATTATTTCCTAAGAGCCTATGTATACTTCTCTTTAGTGAATGTATTTGGCAGACCCTACAATCAGGGAACAGGTAATCTGGGAGTTCCCTTAAAAACCTCTGATGATGTAAATGAGTTACCTCCAAGAGCTACTGTAGGAGCAATTTATGATCAGGTTATTAATGACTTAAAAAAAGCAGAACAATTGATGACGCTTAATAAGAAAAATATTTACGCCTCAAAAGAAGCTGCTCAAGCACTGTTCTCCCGAGTATACCTGTACATGGAAAACAACGATAAGGCCATTGAATATGCTGATAAAGTAATCAATTCCGGAAAATATACGATGTTATCTAATGCTGAGCTTCCTTCTTATGCAACAAAAACACCAGAAAACAATACCGAAACTATTCTTGCATTTAAATACAATAAAGATGGCGATTACAGTGATGGTTGGGGCACCATAGGAAGCATGTATTCTAATATCCAAGGCGTAGGTTGGGGAGAAATGTTTGCCTCTTCTTCTTATTTAGATCTGATCAACAAAAATCCTCAGGACGCAAGGTTGAAATTTATTTCTCCGAAATACGACAGTCCATTAAGCCCCGCTGCGTATTGGGTACAAAAAGGCACCAATGCATCAGGGCAAGTTGCTTACGAATATAAATTTCAAAAAACATTTCAGCAAAGTGGAAACACTTATTTTACAATGAGTAATGTTAATTATCAAGTATACTCCGAAATTCAGCCTAATAAAACGAGTTACTATTTTACAAATTCAAACGGTGAAAAAACTTATGTTACGTTAGACAATGACATCGATAAAAGACAAGGATACCCTAAGTTCTTTGTTCTAAAATGTTCACTACAGGAAGGAGTTGCCCAATTATGGTCACCGGTTGTGGTAAGATTAGCGGAAATTTATTTGAACAGAGCTGAAGCTTATGCCAAAAAAGGAATCACAACTTCTGCATTAACCGATGTAAACACCATCAGAACAAGAGCAGGAATCCCAACATACGCTTCACTTCCTGCAGGACAAACAATTTTAGATATTGTTCTTCAGGAAAGAAGATTGGAACTAGCCTTTGAAGCGCACAGAAAATATGATATATTTAGAAATAAATTAAATCTGAACAGAGAATATCCAGGTTCTCATTTAAATGGAAACAATCCGTTTTACACCATACCTTACACCCACAACAGAATCATAGAATACATTCCGGAGCAACAGATTCAAATTCAACCCAATTTGATTCAAAACCCTGATTAATAAAAATAAAAAAGCTCCGAATCATTAGATTCGGAGCCTCAATTTAATCACTCATTACATACGCTGGAGGAAATTAAAATTTCCATCCAAATGTAAGGAAGAAGTTATTTCTAATATTCTTCACATCTGAAACAATGAAAGAATCACTTGTTATGGTTCTATTCGCTGAATAATACGCAGAATTAGTAGAATCATCCAATACCCCAAACATAAAAGGATTGCTGTATTTAGATGTTATATTTTGATACGCTGCATCAATATAGAATGATTTGAAATCATATCCAATACCGAATGACAATGCATTTCTATTGTTAAGAATAAGGTTGTCATATGATCTTTCGTCCTGAGTACCTGCATCTGTAAATCTACCGATCGTTAATGCATCAAACGGACTTGAAGCGTAAGAATATCCACCTCTTAATCTCACTTGTTTTACTCTATACTCCGCTCCTACTCTTAGCTCTGATAAGTTCTTAGAATTATCTTTAAAGAAATTATTGATATCTACTTCTGTCTGAGTATAGACTTTATATTTAGGCTTTGTTAAACCCAATGTATAATCTACATCTATTGAGAAATTCTTAGTTGCTACAAACGCAGCACTCACCGTTGCCTTAAGAGGCGATCTAAATTTATTACTTTCAAATCCTACATCATCTCCATATTTAGGATCATTATAGAAATTGTAACTTTTATCTATATTCCAGAAAGTTGGCGTTTCTACAGATGCCCCTAATCTGAAATTAGGACCTAGTTTTCCTATTACCCCAAGGGAAGCTGAAAAACCATTAGATCTTTCATAATAAGGCGTTCCATTCTTACTGAAAAGTTCTGTTGAATTACTGTTAAGCGATCTAAAAGAAGCCGTATCCGACTGATCAAGTGATGCATTTAAGAAATTCAAACCTGCACCAATATAAAGACTGTGGTTATAATTGGCACCTACCCCAAAACTCGTTTTAGATAAGTTTCCGTATCTGTTATAAGCATGCCTGTCATATGATGATGAATTAGTACTATTAGGGAAATCATAAATGATATTGCTGTTCCCCGGGCTTTCAACATAGTTATCAAGTGACTGGTTAGAGAAATTCACCCCTACATTAATAAACTTCCATGCACTAGATGTCAGCAATTGAAAAGTCATCACCCCACCAACGTTTCCAATATCTCCTTTTGTATTGCTATAACTTGCAGAAGAACCTGCCAATGATGAAGTATTTTTATTCCCCATGATCGACAATGTCCCAGAAACCCCACCAGCAATGGCAACACCTAACCCTGCAGGGTTAGTTAATAAAGAATTGGCATCTCCTCCTAAAGCTCCATTAGCACCTCCCATCGCATTAAACTTAGAAGACCCAACCATTGGAGAGTTAGAATATACATCAATAGAATTTCTTATGATCGAAATATCCTGAGCCTGCGCAAAAAATGCAGCAGAAATACTCATTATTACTAAAGATTTTTTTAACATTATTTTTTTGAATAGTTATTACATTTTATATTTTATCTGCCGCCTCTGAAGCCGCCGCCTCCGCCGCCGCCAGAACCTCCTGATCTGAAGCCTCCGCCTCCACCAGAATTGAAACCTCCGCTAGATCTGTATCCTCCGTTATCGTTAGATCTAAATCCACCATCATTTCTGTATCTAGGTTGTGATTGTTGCTGATTGTAATTATAGTTTTGTCTTGGTTGAGAATTTCCGTTACGGAACCCACCAGACTGGCTGTTATCTCTAAATCCTCCAGACTGTCCATTTCTGAAACCTCCATTACTTCCTTGCTGTCTGAAACCTCCATTATTACCGTTTCCATTTCTGAAACCTCCGTTGTTACCATTTCCGTTTCTGAAGCCTCCTGTATTATTTCTTATAGCAGATCCGTTATTATCTCTGAAACCTCCTCTACCAGTATCTCTACTAGGAGCGAAACCATTACTCATTCTGTTAAAGCTAGTTCCATTGCTACCGCTTCTTCTGTATAAAGGTCTGTTGTAATAGCCATTACCCCAGTATCCACCGCCATACCATCCACCGTATCCGTAGTATCCACCACCACCCAGAAAGGATCGTAGAAGCCTCCATATCCAAAGCCCCAAGGGTTATATCCCCAAGAACCTCCCCAGCCCCATCCAAATGAGCTACCCCATCCGAATGACATGCCAAGTCCCCAACCTCTGTTCCATCCCCAATATGGGTTATAGCCACCATACATATTCCAAGAATTGTCATAGTAGTTGGTTTGAGATCCTGCAAAGTTACCCCAATCAGAATCGGTTGCATTTGAACTCCAGTTGTTATCACTCCAAGAGTCATACTTATTATTTTGCTCCTGAGAATTCAACTGTGCATTTTGAACAATATTTGAATCCTGGTAATAGTCATAATATTCACCTACTCTATTACCGTTATCATTATTAATAATAACGCCTTCAGGTAGTGTATCTTTATTCGGGTCATAGTAAACCCCATCTGTCTCCGTGTATCCTCCCATCTGAGCACCACAAGACATAAGCAATAATCCACCTGACACCGCCAAAATCCCTTTAGATTTCAACATACCAAGCAAATTTTTATGTATATTTCTTTTCATGATAACGTAAAGATTTTTAATTTAAATTATATTTGCAATCGGTACCAAAAATGTACCAAAATATCGACAATAAAATCTATCAAAAATAGATTTTATTTTTTAGATAACAATAATAGGGAAAAGTTAAAAAAAATTTTAAGAATAATGGCAAAATTAACCTCAAGAAGCGAAGATTACAGCAAATGGTATAACGAGTTAGTTGTTAAAGCAGACCTAGCTGAAAACTCAGGGGTGCGAGGATGCATGGTTATAAAACCATACGGATATGCGATCTGGGAAAAAATGCGTGATGAAATGGATAAAAAATTCAAAGAAACAGGTCACGTTAATGCTTATTTCCCGCTTTTTGTGCCCAAAAGTTTGTTTGAAGCTGAAGAAAAAAATGCTGCAGGTTTTGCAAAAGAATGCGCGGTTGTTACCCATTACAGATTAAAAACAGATCCAAATAATCCTGCAAAATTAATTGTAGACCCAGATGCTAAATTGGAAGAAGAGCTTATCGTTCGTCCAACATCAGAAGCGATTATCTGGAGTACGTATAAAAACTGGATCCAATCTTACAGAGATTTACCTATATTAATTAACCAATGGGCAAACGTTGTACGTTGGGAAATGAGAACCCGTTTATTTTTAAGAACAGCAGAATTCTTATGGCAGGAAGGCCACACCGCTCACGCTACAAAAGATGAAGCAGTGGAAGAAGCTGAAAAAATGAACAAAGTATATGCAGATTTTGCAGAAAACTTCATGGCAATGCCTGTTATTCAAGGGGTAAAAACACCTTCTGAAAGATTTGCAGGAGCAGATGAAACATACTGTATTGAAGCATTAATGCAGGATGGAAAAGCATTGCAAGCTGGAACTTCTCACTTTTTAGGTCAGAATTTCGCGAAAGCTTTTGATGTAAAATTCACCAACAAAGAAGGTAAAATAGAACATGCTTGGGCAACATCTTGGGGAACTTCAACTCGTTTGATGGGAGCTTTAATTATGACGCACTCTGATGATTTCGGATTGGTATTGCCTCCAACATTGGCGCCAATTCAGGTGGTGATTGTTCCTATCTTTAAAGGAGAAGAGCAATTAGAGCAAATCAGTGCAGTCGCTTTAGAAATTCAGGCTAAATTGAAAGCTAAAGGTATTTCTGTGAAATTTGACAATGACACCCATAACAAACCAGGTTGGAAATTTGCAGAATACGAATTAAAAGGTGTTCCTGTAAGAATCGCAATGGGACCAAGAGATCTAGAAAACAAATCTGTTGAGATCGCAAGAAGAGATAACCTTACCAAAGAAACTCATTCTATTGAAGGTTTAGATACTTATATTGAAGAATTATTAAAAACAATTCAGAAAGATATTTACACGAAAGCATTAAACTTCAGAGAAGATCATATCACTAAAGTTGATAGCTATGAAGAGTTTAAAAAGGTTTTAGAAGAAAAAGGAGGTTTCATTTCTGCACATTGGGATGGTACAGAAGAAGAGGAAGAACAAATAAAAGACGAAACGAAGGCTACCATCAGATGTATTCCTTCAGATGATGACACAGAAGAAGGTATTTCTCTTATTTCAGGAAAACCATCTAAAAGACGAGTTTTATTTGCAAAAGCATATTAAAATCCAACTTAATAAAATTAACAAATCTTTAAAAATTCTTGCAATTTTTAAAGATTTTTTTTTGAAATGAACCATTTGGAAGAATTTTTGATTAAATTTATCTCACATTAATCCCAAAATAATTTATTATGTCTTTAAATGTCATTGATTTAATTAAAGGACAATTAGGTCCCGCCTTAGTAACTCAGGCTGCCTCTCAGCTTGGAGAAAGTGAATCTGGAATTTCTAAAGCAATTGGAGGTTTATTGCCTGCAGTCGTGGGTGGATTAGCAAATAATTCTAGCAGTCCCGGTGTTTTAGATGCAATTTCAAGTGCTTCATCGAGTGGAATTTTAGGAGATCTGTTAGGAAACTCTTCCAGTAACTCTACGATCTCTGGTCTTTTGTCCTCAATTTTTGGTGACAAACTGAGCGGATTGGTAAATTCTATCTCAACATTTGCAGGAATTAGCAATAATTCTTCAAGCTCTTTGCTCAACCTTGTTACAGGTGCTACATTAGGTTCCGTTGGAAAATATGCTGCTGATAATAATTTAGACAAATCAGGGATCTCAAATTTATTGAGTGATCAAAAAGGTATTGTCTCTTCATTATTACCTGCAGGACTTTCTTTAGCTTCATTAAACATTGGAGACTGGGCGAAAGGCTATAAGTTTGATAACGACACTCCAAAGCCAACCCCTAGTGCAGAGCCTAAAATAGAAGTAACAAGAAGTACAACTCCTGTAGGGACTGATCCTGATAGAAATACTCCCGAAGGAGGCGGATCTATCTGGAAATGGTTGCTTCCTTTATTATTACTGATTGCAGCGGGGTATTTCCTATGGAAACAGTGTGAGAAAAAAGAAACAACGACTACAATGGTCGCTACAGATTCAACGGCGATGCCTACTGATACTGCAGCAACAGTTTCTTCACCAGATACTGCAGCCGGAGCTACAACAGCTAAAGTTGATGAAAACATTGATCTTAACGGTACAGCTCTTAAAGGTTACAAAGGTGGAATGGAAGATCAAATGATTGCTTTCCTAAAGTCTGATAGTTATAAAAATGCTAAAGATGATAGTGCATTAAAGGATAAATGGTATGATTTTGACCATGTAAATTTCAAATTAGGGAGTTCAACAGAATTAGAAGCGGGTTCTCAAGGACAATTGGAGAATTTAGCAGCTATTTTAAAAGCTTTCCCTGATGCTAAAATAAAAATTGGTGGTTATACTGACAAGACAGGTAACGAAGCAAATAACGTAAAACTTTCAACTGCGAGAGCAGCCTACATTAAGGATTGGTTGGCAAAACAAAATCTTGGTGGACAAGTTTTAGGAGCTGAAGGATACGGAAGCAAATTTGCTAAAGTAGACGCTAAAGCTTCTGATGCTGAAAGAGCAGTTGACAGAAAAATGTCTGTAAGATTTGCAAAATAATCTTTGCGAGCAATATTATATAGAAAATCCCGAAAATAATTTTCGGGATTTTTTTTGTCATATACTTTGTATTTTCATTTATTTAATTAAATTTGTTAGTCATTTCTAACATTTATGAGTTTGAATATAAAAAACGCTTGGCGTAAAGATAAAACATCCCACTCTCTATCAGAAGTTTATGCTTCAATAAAAGTCCCTAAAAACGGAAGTTTTTGGAGGAAATATCTTGCTTTTGCAGGCCCTGGTTTGATGATTGCCGTTGGATATATGGACCCCGGAAACTGGGCTACCGATATTGCCGGAGGCGCACAATTTGGGTATACTTTACTTTCGGTCATTCTTATTTCTAATATTTTTGCGATGGTTTTACAGCATTTGTCTGTAAAATTAGGAGTTGTTGCAGAAAGAGATCTCGCTCAGGCTTGTAGAGATCATTTTGGTCCAAAAACCAATTTCATGCTTTGGGTATTTTGTGAAATAGCCATTGCCGCCTGTGATCTCGCCGAGGTCATTGGTTCGGCCATTGCATTGAATTTACTGTTCCATATTCCTCTAACATGGGGAATTGTGATTACTACTGTAGATGTTTTAATTATTCTTTTACTTCAGGCAAAAGGTTTCAGGTGGATTGAAAGCATTGTTGGTGGACTAATTTTTGTCATTCTAGCCTGTTTCATTTATGAAATCGTAATTTCTCAACCTGCTTTTAATGAAATTCTAGGCGGTTTGGTTCCTCAAAAAGAGATCCTTCAAAATCCGGCCATGCTTTATATTGCCATCGGGATTTTGGGGGCTACCGTTATGCCTCACAATCTTTATTTGCACAGCAGTATTGTACAGACAAGAGATTATACTCGTGACAGAGAAGGTAAAAAAGAAGCGATAAAATTTGCAACGTTAGACAGTACGGTTTCTTTGATGCTTGCTTTTTTTATTAATGCTGCCATTCTTATTTTAGCAGCAGCTACATTCCATACCACAGGAAATCATGGTGTTGCAGATATTCATGATGCTTATAAAATGCTGACACCGATCTTGGGAGCTTCCATGGCAAGTATTGCTTTTGCGATTGCCTTACTGGCTTCCGGGCAAAACTCTACATTAACGGGAACTCTTGCCGGACAGATCGTAATGGAAGGTTTTTTAAACATTAAATTAAAACCTTGGCTAAGAAGATTGATTACAAGATTAATCGCTGTAATTCCTGCCTTAATTGTCGCTATATTATATGGTGAAAAAGGAACGACTGAATTATTGGTTTTGAGTCAGGTTATCCTTTCTATGCAACTGAGTTTTGCTGTTGTTCCGTTGGTGATGTTTACCAACGACAAAGCTAAAATGGGAGAATTCGTCAATAAACCATTGATGAAAGTCTGCATCTGGATTATTTCATTTGTTATTATTATTTTAAATCTTTATTTGCTGTATCAAACCTTTTTCGGAGAACAGTTTTAAATGTGAATGGTGAATGATCAATTGTGAATCTACAATCAAACTGGAAAAATTGACAATTGAAATTCTCTATTGACTTTTTAGCCTCGATAGGAACGGTTACCCCACAGCAAGAAAATGGGAGCGTTGGAGGATTTTAGCCTTGGCGTGTGCTGGCGCGAGGAGTATGAGTGGATAGCGAGAATAGCTTCTGAAAAAATATTTTACTGTGAAGTCGTAAATTAATCAAGTAGGAAAAAATGACCATTTCTTATTGATCATTTATCGTTAATCCTGCCTTAATGTCCTGATTTTTTCTTTGGCAGTATCTTTGCCAAATAATTCATTAAAATAGTTATTGAAAATGGAAAATCAGGATATCAACGAAGAAAATATCAATACACAACAAGATACGAATACTCAGAATGAAACAGTTTCTGAAGAAAATGTGACAAACGCTCCTACTCCAGAAGAACTTTTGGCAGAAGAGAAAGACCGTTACATCCGTCTTTACGCTGAATTTGAAAATTATAAAAAAAGAACTTCTAAAGAGAAAATGGAGTTTTTCCAGTATGCAAATCAGGAGATGATGATCTCTATGCTTGGGGTATTGGATGATTTTGAAAGAGCGCTAAAAGAAATCGCTAAAAACGGAAATGAATCAGACCTTCAAGGAGTTGAGCTTATTTACCAAAAACTTAAAAACAAACTTACTGAAAAGGGCTTAAAAGTGATGGAAGTAAGAGCCGGAGATACTTTTAATGTAGATCTTCATGAGGCTATTACTCAGATTCCTTCTCCTTCAGAAGATTTGAAAGGTAAAATTGTAGACGTTATCGAAACAGGATATATGTTAGGCGAAAGAGTTATTCGTTTTGCAAAAGTAGTAACAGGAAATTAAAAATATAAGCAATGAATAATAGGTAATATTCAAAATTGCTTATTACCTATTACTCATTACAAATCACTCATATAAAGACATGTCAAAAAGAGATTATTACGAGGTTCTTGAACTTAGCAAATCTGCATCAGCCGAAGAAATAAAGAAAGCATACCGTAAAATGGCGATCAAATTTCACCCAGATAAAAATCCGGGAGATAAAGAAGCCGAAGAGAAATTCAAAGAAGCTGCAGAAGCATATGAAATATTAAGCGACGACAATAAGCGTGCAAGATATGACCAGTATGGCCATGCAGGAGTTGGAGGAAACGGCGGCTTTGGAGGCGGCGGAGGCGGTTTCGGCGGCGGAATGAATATGGAAGATATTTTCAGTCAGTTTGGAGATATTTTCGGTGGTCATTTCGGCGGTGGCGGTGGCTTTGGTGGCGGAGGACAACAGCAAGTGAAAGGTTCTAACTTAAGAATCAGAATCAAGCTGAACCTTGAAGAGATGGTGAATGGAACCCAAAAAACTCTTAAAGTAAAAAAAATGAAGACGGCACCTGGTGCGACTTCAAAAACGTGTCCTACATGTAACGGATCTGGTGTTCAGTTGAAAGTAATGAACACGATGTTCGGACAAATGCAGACACAGACTACGTGTGGAACTTGTCAGGGAATCGGTAAAGTTGCCGATAAAATTCCAGCAGGAGCCAATGCACAAGGTTTAATAAAAGATGAAGAAGAAATCACGATCAACATTCCAGCAGGAGCAAGAGACGGAATTCAGCTTAATGTAAGAGGAAAAGGTAATGACGCTCCATTTGGAGGAATTCCCGGAGACCTATTGGTGATTGTAGAGGAAGAAGTAGACCAAGTAATTAAAAGAGAAGGTGATAATCTTCACCAAGAATTATATATTTCATTTGCTGAAGCTTCATTAGGAACCAAAAGAGAAATTCCTACTGTTGGCGGAAAAGTAAAAATTACCATTGAGCCTGGTACACAATCAGGAAAGATCCTAAGACTGGCAGGAAAAGGCTTACCAAGCATCGACAGCTACGGAAAAGGAGATATGTTCATCCACATTAATGTATGGACTCCTCAAAAACTTACGAAAGAACAAAAAGACTTCTTCGAAAAGCAGATGTCTAGCGGAGAAATGGTTGCAGAACCTTCCGGAAAAGAAAAAACTTTCTTTGATAAAGTGAAAGATTTATTCAACTAAAAATATTTAAAAGAGACTTATTGCAAGTCTCTTTTTTTATGCTTTCTTATTTTCTTTTATATTTGTTTTTATTTGAATTAATCAAAACTATCTTAAGAAACTAATGGACACAAGAACTGTATTTTTAAATGCCTGCAACGAAATCGCCAATACCCTTGAAGGATTTAAAATTCTAGAAAAAGGACAAAGACTTAAGAAAAGTTCTCTTGATAAAGACCTCTATTTTGAGATTTATTTTCAGTCGAGTTTTAGAAATGATTCTTCATCTATCCAGATACTTCCTCATCTCAATATTTATTCTAAAAGTTTAAAGAAATGGCAGATAGAACAGACAAAAAATGAGTATTCACAAGGTTTAATTTTTGGAAATCAGATTGGTTATTTAACTCCATTTAATAATTGGAAAGAATGGAATTTAGCTGGTTTATCGTATGAAAAATCAATCAACGAAATCACAGAAAACATACAACAATACCTCTTCCCTATTTTTGAAATCTTTAATTCAAAAGAAACAGCCATTGATTTTTTAAAGAAGAACGGAACAAAGTTTAATCAATGGTCAGAAGATTCTATCTCTCCTTTAGACTTTCTCCTCTGCTTTTCTGAAAAAGAGACCGCCGAAATCTTCTTAAATAATTTTGTAAATAGTTGCCCTTACAAAGCAAATATTCTTAAACTTTATGAGAAACTAAAAACTCAGGATGAAATTGATCTCAATTATTCTGAATTCCACGGAGCAGATAAGATTACATTGGCTTTTGTAAACGGCTTAAAAATAAAGTAGATCTACAGCAGGTATTTTATCTTTCTATTGATCAACACCAATATCAAGCTTACAATTAACAATACAGTTATAAAGATCACAAACTCGAATGAAGGAAGGTGAAGATTAAAAATCCATTCCATGATCAGAGGATGCACCAAATAAATAGCGGTGGAGATACTTGCTAAAATTTTAGAATCTGTTTTTACGGGGATACTTTTACAGTATAAAAATACAATTGGGCAGGCAATGAGTAGGGAAATCAATAGATCTATACTTTCTTTTTTATCCAATCCTATCACTTTATAATTCAAAAAAGCTTCTAACACAACAAGGCCTACTGAGCCTGCAACAAGTAGCAATGACGGCTTTTGTTTTACATCAATATTTAACTTTTTAATAAGAAAACCTATTCCCAGAAAAGGAAAACAGACAAACAGGAAATTTCTATACGAAGGAAATAAATTCAATGTTGTATCTAACTCTCCCGTAAAATAATGAAGATTCCCCAACATTTGTATCATGTACCCACACCCAAATAGAAACAAAATTGTTAGTAAAAGAAATTGAGGCGATTTATTTTTTAAGGCAAACAATATAATACCTGCGAAGAACGTCCCGATAAGATACCATAAATGATGATAACCAAATAGTATATTAATGAATACTTTATCTTCTTTCCAGAAAGGAATATAGATGATAGACCATATTGCATACAGCAAGAATATTCTTATCAGCCATTTTTTTAATTTATTAATGTCATCTACATGATAAAAATAATATCCTGTTATTATTAAAAAAACAGGAACTCCTATTCTGAAAAGCCCGTTCACCAAAACATAACTTAATGAAGGATAAGAATCTCTCAGCAAGTGCATATGCAAAAAAACCACAAAAAATGCGAGTATAATTTTTAATATGTCAACCGCTAAATTTCTCATATTTATTAATAAAGCTTATGAATACAAGGTTTAGATGTATTCATAAGCTAATATAAGTTTTATTTTTTTCAGAAAAATTATTTTCGGGTAGCTAAAGAATATCCTTTCTTTCCTAGTGTAAATAAGGCCACCGCTCCTAGTCCGCCTACAATTCCGAAAGTAAGTTCTTTTAAAACATCCGGCCACGTTGGAAATAATTCATGAAAATATTCTATTCTATGGGCAAAAATACTCCCTGCTACCATTATTAAAGCAACTGTACCCACTACACCTAAAACTTTAATAATAACAGGTAAAGCCTTCACCAATAAATGTCCCAGCTTTCCGAAGAAACCTTTGTCATTACTTTTTTTGATTAATTTAAATCCTGCATCATCCATTCTTACAATAAGCGCAACAATTCCATAAACTCCCACAGTCGCAATAAACGCCACTAAACTTGTTACTAAAATCTGTGTAATGAAAGGATGACTTTCTTCCAATACGGTTCCCAAAGCAATAATTACAATCTCGATTGATAAAATAAAATCTGTAGTAATTGCAGATTTCACTTTTGTTTTTTCTATTTCTTCAGCACTTTTTTCGGATACTTCAATTTCTTTTACAACTTCATGACCTTTTTTATCACCGTGAAAAAGAAATTCTATCACTTTTTCAACCCCTTCGAAAGCTAAATATAATCCTCCAAGAATTAATACATAATTAATCGCCGGAGCATACAACCAATTGAGCAAAAACACAATAGGTAAAATGATTAGTTTATTGATGAAAGAACCTTTAGTAATCGCCCACAAAACAGGTAGCTCACGCGAAGAAAGGAAGCCGGTGGCCTTTTCTGCATTTACAGCCAAGTCATCTCCTAAGATCCCTGCTGTTTTTTGAGTCGCTATTTTAGTAGTCACTGCTACATCATCCATCAGCGCTGCGATATCATCTAAAATTGCAAAAAAACCAGATGCCATATTATTTTAATGTTTTTTTAATATATGTTAAGTTCAGCAAAAATAATGTTTTAATTCCATTTTTCATTTTCTTTTAAGGGCAATTTACTAAAGAAAAGATTCTTGAATTCTAAAAAAGATATTCCTAAATCATTTACACATCTATAAAAATCATTCATCAGAAATATTTTTTGCTATTATTTTTCTGTAATTTTAACCTATGAAAAAGCTCATTCTCCGATATCATTTTTTAGTGTTAGGATGCACTAGCTTTTTATTAAATTCTTGTAATACAAAATTCAGAGTCTGGGTGGGAACCAATAATCAACAAAAGATCTATAACCTAAAATACGGAGAACATAAAAGACAGAAAATGGATATTTTCTTACCAACAGAATATCCTGTAGATTCTCCCGTCGTTCTTATTGTACATGGCGGTGCGTGGACACTCGGAAAAAAAGAACACATGATCCAAATTCAGAAAATGCTTTTTAAGAATAACATTCCAAGCATTAATATGAATTACCGACTGGTTTCAACAGCAAAAAAAATCACTTACAAGCAGCAGTTAGAAGATATAGGTTTAGCCATTGAGAAATTTAATTCTCTAGCCGATAAAGCAGAACTGCAATCCAACAATTATATTCTTTTAGGCGAAAGTGCGGGTGGACATTTGTCATTACTGTATGGTTATCAACATCCTGATCAAGTTAAAAAGATTATCTCCTTAAGTGGGCCGACTGATTTTTATTCTCAAGAATATTTAAATTCATTTTACTCTAAATATACTTCACCTACTTTTCAAAAGGTGGTCGGAATAAAATTTGACCGAAAAAATCTGTCTGAGGAATTTCAAAAAGCTAGTCCGATTGCGAATGTTACGAACGTTCCTACGTTATTATTTCAAGGAAATACGGATTTTTTAGTCAATCAACATCAGGGATTATTGCTGGATTCTGTTCTTACTGAGAAAAATATTCCCCATAAATTAATCTTTATGAAAAAGACAGGTCACGTTCCACGGTTTTTTAATAAAACGAAAAGAGACAGCATCATCTATCCCAATATTCTGGATTGGATAAAAAAATAACCCGCTTTAATAGCAGGTTATTAATATGTTATCTTATTTTATATTACTCTGAATCTTGATCTTTATTCTCGTATTTAGAATGATCTGCTTTCTTGCCAAATAGGAATTTAACGACCACTGGCAGCGTTGTTACTAAAACGATAATAATGATTATATATTCCAGTTTTTGCTTTAAATTGATTCCAAATTGTTCCATAAACAATTTGTCAAGATAATGTCCTGCAAAAATTAATATAAACGACCAAAGAACAGCTCCGATGATATTATCTCTCAAAAACTCTTTTTTGTCCATTTTTACAATCCCAGCAACCATTGGTGTAAAAGTTCTTACAACAGGTAAAAATCTAGCCATGATAATTGCTAATGCACCATGTTTCTCGAAAAAATCATGAGCCTGATACAGGTATTTTTTCTTAAACAACATCGTATCTTGCTTTTTGTATAAAGCAGGTCCTGCTTTTACCCCAAAGTAATATCCTACCTCGTTCCCAATAATTGCAGCAACGGCAACTGCCGAAGCTAAAATTGTGGTATCTAAGAAGTCACTACCTGTGGAGCCAAAAGTCTCTTTGATAATATCAACAGCATAAATTCCTGAAACAAAAAGTAAAGAATCTCCAGGTAGAAAAAATCCTACAAAAAGACCAGTTTCAGCGAAAACAATAAATAAAATAAGCCAAAACCCTCCCATTTTTATATAAAACTCCGGGTTTAATAAATCTTTCCAGCTAGTGAAATCTTCCATATATATTGATAAGTAACAAAAATAGGCCTAATAAATGTCAAATGGAAATTTATTAGGCGATTTTAACTAAAATTTAAGCATGACATTTTATAGGTCCAGATCCTCAGAAGCCGCCGTTCCATCTGCCATCAGATAGGCTTTCAGGAAAGGTGTAAGATTTCCGTTCATCACAGAATCTACATCTGAAGTTTCATGAGCAGAGCGCACATCTTTTATCAATTTATAAGGATGCATCACGTAGTTTCTAATCTGACTTCCCCACTCGATTTTCATTTTGTTGGCCTCAATCTCATTACGGGCTTTCAAACGTTCTTCCAATTCCATTTCGTATAGTCTTGAACGAAGCAACTGCATCGCTTTTTCTTTATTCTGAAGCTGTGAACGAGATTCGGAGTTTTCAATGATAATTCCTGTTGGGGCGTGACGAAGACGAACCGCTGTTTCCACCTTGTTTACGTTTTGTCCACCCGCTCCTGAGCTACGCATGGTTTCAAATGAAATATCAGCAGGATTAATATTAATTTCAATCGTATCATCTACCAGAGGATAAACATACACAGAAACGAAACTGGTATGGCGTTTTGCATTACTGTCAAATGGTGAAATTCTTACCAGTCTGTGAACTCCATTTTCACCTTTCAGATAACCGAAAGCATATTCCCCTTCAATTTCTAAGGTTACCGTTTTTACTCCGGCAACATCCCCTTCCTGATAGTTGAGTTCTTTGATCTTATAGCCTTGCTTCTCTGCCCACATGGTGTACATTCTCATCAGCATTGCAGCCCAATCACAACTTTCTGTACCTCCGGCGCCTGCAGTAATTTGTAAAACGGCAGAAAGCTCATCCCCTTCATTAGAAAGCATGTTTTTAAACTCAAGATCTTCAATTTTCTCTACCAATTTAGGAAATGTTTCATCCAATTCTTTTTCAGAATCTGGATCTTCTTTGGCAAATTCCATTAAAACCTGCAAATCCTCAAACTGAGAATTGATCTCATCATATCCTTCTACCCATTTTTTCTTGGAACGAAGCTGTTTTAGAAAAGTTTCAGCTGTTTTAGGATTATCCCAAAATTCAGGTGCGGCAGTTTTTTCATCATCATTGGAAATCTCTATCTTCTTTTTTTCTATCTGAAGATATTTATATAGGGCTTCAATTCTGGATTGAACTTCTTTTATCTGGTCGTTGTTGATCACGAATGTTTCTTTTTTACAAAAATACGGATAAAGTTTTTATATTAATGATAAGTCATACATTATGAATAATGAATTATCGTGAGTTTTACATTAAAAACAGTTCATTGTAGCTATTCTTTTAATGTAGCAGTAAAATCATTTATTAAAGAATCTATTTTATCTCCATAAATCTTCTTTGCATTTTCATAAGTTTGATTATCATTAAGTGTAAGAAATTTCTCTTTATCATACTTAATTAAATATTGAACAAAAGCTCCTGAAATAGGATACAAAATATCTTCATCAATTTCCAAATTTTCTTGCCAAGTTTTCTTTATGTCTATTGGATGAATTTTATATACTTCTTTAGCAATCTTAAACTTATCATCACTATTCAGATCAAAGCAGACAGCAATTCCTTCATTTACAAATTTCGTCTGATTTTTTTTGTAATTTCCAGACCAAAAGCTAATATTATGAGCAATTTCATGTCCCGAGCTTTGGTTTAATCTATTGTGGGCTATACAATAAATAGGATTTGCAAAGCCTAATTTTTTATTTAAAAATGAATTGTAGCTATCTTCAGAATTCCAAACAAAAAAATCAATTTTTTTTGGAAGTTTTGAATTAAAGAAATCATTAATCTTTATAAAAGAATTTTGTCTAGACTTTACAATTTCATTAATCTTATCTTGGTTGATAGAACCTTCAAAATGAAATATAATATTTGCTGTTTCTATAGTTCTCCAGCTATCATACATTGTATCAAAACCAAGCAACCTCCCTAAATAATTTAATTCTAAGTCTGCATTTTTGGTTCCTTTATTATTTTTTGCTTTGGTATAATATCCCCTAGAAACTATGTTGTTTCCAACCTCATAATGAGTCCGCATCAATTGAATAAATGCCCAACAATATTCCCAATCTTGTTGGGCTAATTTTTCAAGCTTCTCTGAATAAAAAAGAGCATTTTTATGATCTGAATATCCATTATAAACCATTGACATTCCAAGATTAATTTCAAAATCATCAGGATTCTCACTAAGTAATTTATATCCTAAAGAAATAGCTTTCTGATAGTTTTTATTTTTCATAGCCTCCGCCATTTCTTTCTTTTGAGAAAAGCAAAGCATTGAATTTGCTAGAAGAAAAATTAATAACCCTTTTTTCATTGTGTGTTTTTATTGCAAATTAAATTATTTTCAATAAAACCTCTGCAATTTTAACAACTAAATGTTCTATTAGATAACTCCTAAAAATCACCCTTTATCCTTCCCTTTTTCTTCTTCCCCATTATGAGAAAACCCAATAATTCTTTGCGGTTCTTCAACGACTCTATAAGACTCCAACTCTACTTTTAGAGATTGAACTCTGTATTGAAAATCGTCAAAATTATTGATGACAACATCCGCTAAAAATCTTGCAATCTGCTCCAGATATTCTTCTGTAAGTTTTCCTCCTGCATCTCTGAAAGCGCCATCCAAAAGATTTTGGTCAATCTTTAGATTTTCATTTTTAGATCTTTGATATAAATTTTTAATGCGTTTTTTTAAACTCTGGGTAAAATCAATCAACATCGTATTGCTGAAAACCTTCATTTTAGATGAAATATCTTGCCAGAAAGGAATTTTATCCGCTTTATTATTTTTAAGAATCTTATATAATAATGAATCTTGTTCAAGACCTTTCGTCATGGCATACAGAATAATTTCTGAACGTTCCAAAGCATTAGGAGGGAAAATAGGAATCATGACATCAAACCTTCCAGGAGCGAGAATTTCTTCATCAATTTCCGAAACCGTATTCGCTGAACCGACCATCAACAAATCTTCTTTTTCAAATTTTCCGATGTGATGAAGAATAATTTCCTGCGTTTCAAGATTGCATGAAGCAATATCGGTTTCCGCCGTTCTCTGCATCATAATTTCATCAAAATCATCTAGAAATAACAATACTTTATTCTGCTTCATCACCTCGAGAAGAAAATCATTGAAATTGGTTTCGGTTCCATCTACAAATGAGGTTCCCAAATAATGTTTTTTAACTTCCTTGAATTGATAATTGATAATTTCTGCAATTTTATTGGCCCAGAAAATCTTACCACTTCCGGGAGGTCCATATAAAATCATTCCGGCAGGCTTATTAATTCCCCAATCTTTTATCTGTTGTGGATTTAAAAACGGCTCCAAAACACTTGATATATAAAAGAAAAGATCTCTATACCCAATAAAATCTCTGTGTTGAAGGCTTGTTTTATGCCCAAAATAATTATACACGAACTTATAATTTCCGCCTAATTTATTATCAATTCCATAGCTTGAAATAGAAGATTTAAAAAATCCGTTATCAAAAATATTGGGAGTGGTTTCTTTTATGGTTTTCTCTACTTTATCTTTAGGCTGATTGATGGTTTCTGCAATCTGCTCCAATGTTTTATTTTGGTCAAGATCTTTTTCATATTTCTTTAGAAAATCTATATTCTCCCGGGCAAATTTTTCAAAATCTTCTTTTATTTCAAAATTGGTACTGATACAAACGCCAAGCTCGAGATCAAAATCCTGGATAAATTGTTTGATAGCTTCTGCAGAAACATGGAGCTCCTCTGCCAGTTCAATTAACTTCATAGTGATTGATTAGTATTCTATCAAATTTAGCATTTAAAAGTGAATGAGCAATAGGTCAAACACCTTAAATAGGCTAAATTAATCATCAGAAACCTATCATTTACTACATAAAATTAAAAAGAATCTGTAACATTTTATCAATTTCGTACACTATTACTATGTAAAACAAATTACATGGAAAAAATATTATCAGTAAAGAATCTCACCAAAAAATTCAAAAGAGTTGTGGTAAACAATATTTCTTTTGATGTTGAGAAGGGCAATGTTTATGGTCTTCTCGGCCCTAACGGAAGTGGAAAATCTACTACTTTTGGAATGCTGCTTTCAACCATCAATCCTACAAGTGGAGATTGGTTTTGGTTTGGAAAGAAAGGAACCAATTCTGATACCCTGAAAAAAATAGGAGCCATCATCGAACAACCTAACTTTTATCCTTATTTAAGTGCAGAAACCAACCTTAAAATTGTTGCCGAAATCAAAGGAACGCCTTACGAAAGAATAGATGAAGTCTTGAAAACTGTGAACCTTTATGAAAGAAAAAAAGACACTTTTAAAACGTTCTCTTTAGGGATGAAACAACGTCTGGCCATAGCGTCAGCTATTTTAAATAATCCTGAAGTTCTTATTTTGGATGAGCCCACTAACGGACTTGATCCCGAAGGAATTATCCAAATCAGAGATATCATCAACAGTATTGCAAAACAAGGAATTACGATTATCATTGCAAGTCACCTTTTGGATGAAATTGAAAAAATATGCAGCCATGTTATTGTTTTAAAAGAAGGAAATGCCATCTATTCCGGAAGAGTGGATGAAATGACCAGTAACAAAGGATATTTTGAATTAAAAGCAGATAATAACACTTTACTTTTAAGCGTGTTAGAAGAACTTCAGTGGTTTACTTCGGTGAGAATAGACGGCGAAATTATTAAAGCTCAAATTCGTGATGACGCTTCAATTTCCGCTTCTGCTTTAAATCAGAAACTGGCAGAAAAAGGAATTTTCTTATCGCATCTGAATAAGAAAAAACTGTCTCTTGAAACTCAATTCCTTGAACTTGTAAAAAACACAAATCATGCTTAAACTATTAAAACTCGAATATTACAAAAACCTTAATTATAGACCATTCAAGGTTTTCACCATCCTATATTTTACTATTTTAGTAGCACTTCTTTTTATCGGACTCGTAGATTTAGATGTTTTTGGAGCTACCATTAATTTAAAACAACAAGGAATTTATAATTTCCCGGAAATCTGGAACTTTACCACATGGATTGTTGCGTTATTAAAAATATTTCTCGGATTGATCATTGTTTTTTCAATCTCGCAGGAATTCAGCAACAGGATGTTTAAACAAAATACAATTGACGGACTGAGCAGAAAAGAGTTTATTGCTTCAAAACTATTAACAATTTCAGTTTTCACCATTGTTTCTACCCTTCTTGTGTTTATCATCACCTTATTTTTAGGTAACACTTATTCAAAGAACACAGATTCTGAAATGGTTTTCAAGGAAATATTCTTCATTGGGAACTACTTTGTAAAGCTGTTTACATTTTTCTGTTTCTTAATGTTCCTTTCTATATTGCTGAGAAAATCGATGTTTGTATTTCTTGGATTCTTTGTTTATTGGATCTTTGAAGGTATTTTAACAGCGGTAGAAGTATTTCAAAAAGTGCGTGGAACTCAGGAATTAGAAAGAATGAAGATCATGAAAGATGATTTTTTCTTTACTCATCTTCTCCCTTTAGAAAGCATGTCTAGCCTTATCCCTAATCCAATAATGAGATTAGATATGGCCAAAATGATTGGATTTAAATATGAATTCACCTACCCTACAGAAAGCTTAATTGCGTGTATCATTTGGTGCGTAATTTTTATCTTCGGATCTTACTGGATCTTGAAAAAAAGAGATTGGTAAGCCTTATTTTAAAAGATTAAAGTTTTTACTAAGTCTGTTTAAACTAATTAAAAATTTAGGCGCAAAAGCTATTATTGAACTATTTATAGCTTAGCTATTAGGAAAATATAGGCTTGCAAAAGAATAAAAATCAAAGATTTTTTTAAACTTATGTATTCTTGTTTACAGTTCAAAACTAGCTTAAATAATGCGTAATTCTTTTGACTCTTTTGTGGTTAAAATAAAAAGTTTACATTATAAAAAATTAAAGTGGTTCATGTTTTGAATCACTTTTTTGTTTAATTTTAATTTTCTTTGAAACTCATGATGAAAAATTTATCCTTCTTCTTTATAAAATCATTTTCGATAGTATCATTAATTATCTTTAGTTCATGTAATCAAAAAGTGGAAAATATTATTGAAAAATCGGTTTCAATGATAAAACCCAAGCCAGTTACAAAACCTATACTTGACCTCAATAAAACCGATAAAAAAGGAGAAGAAGCTCTTGAATTTTGTAAGAAAAATAAGTTCAATACCGATTTTTGTATCTTAATAGACATGAGTTTACATTCTGGAATCAACAGATTTTTTGTCTATGATCTTCAACAAAAGAAAATTATACAAAAATATTTAGTCGGTCATGGATGCGGAAATAATATCTGGAGTTGGGACCAATCAAAAGAGAAGCCTGATTTCAGCAATGAAGACGGAAGCCATCTTTCATCATTAGGAAAATATAAAATCGGAGAAAGAGGAAGAAGCGAATGGGGAATTAATGTAAAATATTTAATGCACGGCTTGGAAACAACCAATACGAATGCATTAAAAAGAACCATCGTTTTTCACTCTTGGGATAAAATGAGCAATGATGAAGTTTTCCCAAAAGGTTCACCTGAAGGCTGGGGCTGCCCGACGGTTTCTAATGATGCATTAAAAAAGATTGATCCGATATTGCAGAATTCTTCTCAGCCTGTTCTGATGTGGATTTATAATTAAAGCTATGAGGAAAAGTAAGAAAATATATTATTTTCTGGGATTGATAAGTGCCTTGTTAATTCCGATTCTATTTTGGTATTATGCAGGCCCGAGAGCTCATCAACCTTATACTGTACTTGATCTAGGAATTCCCTCAAAACATAAATATAATGACACGATTGATAATACTTTTGAATCCGTACGAAACTGGAAATATCAAAAGATCATTGTAAAACCTAATACAGCGCTACAAAACCAACAGTATTATATTTCTGAACTTAAAAAGCTTCAGCAGAGAAATGAAAAAGAAACAGGGATTGAATTTATAATTGATGATAAAAATAATTATCAGGATCTGGTTACTTTGATCAATACCATGCAATTAGCAAAACAAGAAACTTACGGGGTTGATGTAGGAAATACCGGCCATTTTTTTGCAGTTCATTTTTATCAAGATCCAAATAAAAATTATGCTATTTGCGGTGGTGTAGTTGGCGGACCAACAGATTATAAACAAAAAGAAGGTCTTAGTTTCGCAGATATTAAAGGACTTCCAAGGCAATCATATTATATTATCTTCGGATTCTTATTGTTTTTAAACATTTCTATGTTGAGTATTAAAGAGAGATTTCAAATCAATAGAAAAACAATCATATGAAAAAGATATATTATTTTCCGGGATTGATAAGTGCCATCATTATTCCTATTTTGTTTTGGTATTATGGAAATCGAAAATTTGAAGAAATCAATCTTAATGTTATTGATATTGCTATTCCTCCTAAAGTAAGGCCAGGAGATAATATAAATAACATTTACACTTTTGAGTCTGCAAGAAACTGGAATTATAAAAAAATTAAAGTGAATTCTGGTAAGGCTAAAGAAAATTCAAATTTATATGTTTCCGAAATGAAAAAACTTCAAAAAAGAAATCAACAAAGAAGCGGAATTGAATTTATTTTTGATAATAACAATACCTATGGTGATTTTGTCTCATTGCTTAATGATATGCATATTACAAAATCTGAAGAATATGCTGTTGACTTAGAAAAAACAGGACATCTATTTGTCATTCAAAACTATTTTCTATCTATTACTAAAGATAACTTTTTTGGCAAAGATTATACAGAAATTCCAATGGGTAATGATACTATTAATAATTGGGAAGCTTATTTGAAGTTTATAGAACCCAAAGGATATGACAAGTTCACACAAATTTTAACACAATTGCCTAAACGGGCATTTCTTATTATTTTCGGATTTTTATTTTTGTTGCATATTTCTATGTTGAGCATTAAAGAAAGATTTCAATTTTAACAAAAAAATTAGTATTCTAATTAATGTATTATTACCATTCTTCTTTTGAAATTATTGGTTTATTCATTGTTTTCTTTAAATCTTCAATTTCAGAATTAACCTTATTCGAAATTATTTCTCTTATTTCATTAGTCACTTTTATCTTATACCCTTTAGGCCCTCCTGCCAACATTCCTGTCAAAGTTGATAACATTTCTTCATTAGTAATAATTCCTAAACTAACAGTATTCCCTTCGTGGATAAAATTCGTAAAATCATATTTATATCTTCCATCTTTACAAGCTATCGTTATATCAAAACTAATCCATCCTTCTCTAGCTCCAGATCCCATAAAAACTTTACTTGAATACTTCATACTACCTCTTCCAACTAATATATTGTTATCAGCATCTTCAAGAATAATAACTTCTTTAGGGTTTTTAAAAGTTTGAGTGAACCATATTTTTGCAGCAGCATATAATACCTTAGCCGGTTTTGTAGAATCTAAAGTCTTTATAACTTCTGTATATTTAATAATCTCTTTATCTTGAGCATGTAATGTAATTGTTAAAAATAAAATAATAAATACAAATAGTTTTTTCATTAATTAAAAGTTTCTACAAAAATATCAAAAAAACATAATACTAACTTTACGGATAACCATTAAAAAAGGTTGCCTTTCGACAACCTTCCTTTCACTTACTTTTTATCTAACAGAGAAAGATAGTCTCCGTATCCTTTTTTCGCCATTTCTGCTTTTGGAACAAACTTCAGAGAAGCACTGTTGATACAGTAACGAAGTCCTCCTTTATCTGCTGGCCCGTCATTGAAGACGTGTCCCAGGTGGGCATCTCCAGTTTTACTTCTTACTTCTGTTCTATCCATTCCGGCTGATGTATCTAATTTTTCGTCAATTAATTTTTTAGAAATTGGTTTTGAAAAACTTGGCCATCCACAACCAGATTCAAATTTGTCTGTTGAAATAAATAAAGGTTCTCCGGTAGTGATATCAACATAAATACCTTCACGGCTTTCATCCCAATATTCATTTTTAAAAGGCATTTCTGTACCATTTTCCTGAGTCACTTTATATTGTTCAGACGTTAACTTTTCTTTTAAAACTTTTTTATCTTCTTTTTGATATTTTGCTTTTGCATCTTTCTTAGGAAGAGGGTTTGCATTTTTTGCCATTTCAAAAAGTCCTGGTTCAATATGGCAATATCCTCCAGGATTTTTATCCAAATAATCCTGGTGATAATCTTCTGCTTTATAGAAGTTTTTAAGAGCAATTGTTTCTACAACCAAAGGTTTGCTATAATTTTTAGCCAATTTTTGAACTTCTTCTTTTACAATAGCTTCCGTCTCTTTATCGGTAGAATAAATTCCTGTTCTGTACTGATCTCCTCTGTCATTTCCCTGTTTATTCAAACTTGTAGGGTCAATTGTTTTGAAATAAAGATCAATTAACAGTTTTAAATCAACTTGTTCAGGGTCGTATTTTACTTTTACGGTTTCAGCAAAACCAGTTGTATGACTTACCACTTCTTCATAGGTTGGATTCTGAGTCTTTCCGTTAGCATAGCCAACTTCTGTTCCCACTACTCCACGAACTTGTTGAAAAAAATGTTCTGTTCCCCAAAAACATCCTCCTGCAAAATAAACTTCTTTAAGATTTTTATTGTTCATAACGGTCTCATTATCTTTTTTAGTTTCTCCTGATTTCTTTTTTAAAGAATCTCCACAGCTTGTTGCAAATACTGCAATGCCAAGCATCATGCCAAGCAATACTAATATGTTTCTCATTTTTATCTTTTTATAATTATTCATTTTTTGTCATTTTGAAGTATCATTAATGCGAATCCTAAAAACATAAGGTCTTTTAGAATAAAAAAGTCCGTCACGGGTATTCCGTCTACTACTTTCCAAATTCCGGGAGTTGTAAATAAATAACTCAGCGTTGTAAGGAAAGTTACAATCATTCCTATGGCAGCATACTTTCGTAAGAATGCAAATTTCACACTAAATATAAGGAGTAAGGCAATGATAATTTCTATCGCTCCGATAGCATTTGATACTGCCTGAACGCTCATGATATCATATACGTAAAAAGTAAGGAAATGGTTTTCTACAAGGTTCTTTATTCCGGCAGCTTCCGTGGGAGTAAATTTGAAGATCCCTATCCAGATTAAAATAAGAGCGGTGCCAAAAAGGGAGATATAATATCCAATGGTAGAGGCCGATACTTCTTTGCTAATTTTCTGTGTTGTTCCGTTCATTGTTTAAGATTTTGAATTAATACTTTGCTATTTTCAAAAGTATAGTCGGAACAATTTCAAAATCCTGACAAAATTTTATTTAAAGATCAAACTTATTCATCATCTTATCTTTAAAATTCTGAATATCAGATTTATTAATTTCAGTTTTTTTATCCTGAAAAAGTTTTCTTTTTAAAATCTCATCTAATATTTTCAGTTTTTTCTCGTATGCTTTACACCATTTACATATTTTAAGGTGCATAGAAAGCCTCCAGTCCTCTTTCCGAGAGATGGAATTTGCATTTCTTTTTTCCAACAGCAGTGTCGCTTCACTGCATGGTAAAAATAACAGGTGAATAAATCTTTTAACCATTTTTTTTATTCTTTATGATTGTGCAAACCAGTTAAAATCCAGACATTCTCTTAACTGCATTCTACTTCTTTGCAAAATCTTCCATAGATTAGTCGTAGAAATATCCAATTCCTGACTCACTTCAGGCGCTTTTTTTTCTTGAAGATAATACATTTTCATAGGGATCTTCCATCGGGAGGGCAATTCTTCAATACAATCTTCTAACGTTTTATTAAAATCATCATTATCCAAAAGTTCAGCTTCTTTATTGGTAGCATCCCAATCATGGAGCACATCATCATTTTTCCATGAACCTGTTTCATCAAAAAAATGATCCAGTCTTATCTGAGGTTCAGCTCTATATTTCTTTCTATAAAAATCGGCTACTTTATTTTTAAGAATCGTTTGCAACCACGTTAGCGGTTTACTTTTTTCTTCAAAAGAATCATACGACGAAAAAGCAGCAATAAAAACTTCCTGAACAACATCCTCAGCATCTTCCCTATCCGAAAGCAAATAAACGGCTCTCTTTAAAAGAGGCTCAGAATATTGCTCTACCCAGCTTTTCAATACTTCGTTTTTCATCATTTTTTACTTAATATTATTTGCCCACAGATTTATACAGATAATTAAGTTTTAAAATCTATTATAAAATCAGAGAAACCGTGAGCGTTTTTATTTAATATTAAAACGAATATAGAAAGTTAAATTCTAAAGTGCAAAATTTTTATGATAATCATTTGGTCATTGTGAAAAGCGAAACGAAGAAGCAATCTCTTATTTTAAACATAAATAGCACGCATCTTTTTATAAATAACACAATTGTTAATGAAAATAGAATCTCTAATACTATTATTTAGATCCTTTCAGGATGACAAACTGTACGGATAATTCTTACTTCGAATATTTAAAATATTGGCTACAACATAGTCCTGATTCTATGTTAATATGCAAATTATTCAGGTTAAAGGTTAAAATTTTAAATTAAAAATCATATTTATTGACCTGTCTATAGTTTGTTTGTTATAAAGTTAAGAGGCGCAAAAAATGAGATGCTGAAACATCCTTTTTCTAAGTGCTAAAACAAACCTAACAGGTTTTAAAAACCTGTTAGGTTTAAATTTATGGTGTGGAAAGATTCGAGTTTATATCCTTTCAGGATGACAAACTGTATGATTAATTCGTACTTTAAATATTCAAAACAAGGCTATAACCCTAGCCCCGATTGGAGTTAAAATCCATTTTTGAAAAAAAAATTGCAACGAAAAGCGGGAAATAGCTCCCCAAAACATTTATGCTAATTAAACTTCATGATGACAAAATAATAGTTAATTATTATTTTAGTTGTAAAAATAGTAAATTTGCATCTTATCGAAAATTTGTAAAAAGCAAAGCAATATATATCATTATGACATCACAAGAGATACGTCAAAAATTTTTAGATTATTTTAAAAGTAAAGACCACCTTATTGTTCCTTCAGCTCCAATTGTGCTGAAAGACGACCCTACCCTAATGTTTTCCAACTCTGGAATGACGCAGTTCAAAGATTTTTTCTTAGGCTACAAAACGCCTACCGCCCCAAGAATTGCCGATACACAGAAATGTTTGAGAGTTTCAGGGAAACATAATGATTTGGATGATGTAGGTAGAGACACTTACCACCACACCATGTTTGAGATGTTAGGAAACTGGTCTTTTGGTGATTATTTCAAAAAAGATGCTATTGCTTTTGCCTGGGAATTATTAACGGGAGTGTACGGAATTCCGAAAGAAAACCTATATGTAACCATTTTTGAAGGAGACGCTTCTGAAAATCTGGAAAGAGATCAGACTGCTTATGATTACTGGAAAGCGGTAATTTCTGAAGACAGAATTATCAACGGAAATAAAAAAGATAACTTCTGGGAAATGGGAGCAAGCGGGCCTTGTGGACCATGCTCTGAAATCCATGTTGACTTGAGAACTCCGGAAGAAAAAGCTCAAGTTTCAGGACTTGAATTGGTGAACAATGATCATCCTCAAGTGGTGGAAGTTTGGAATCTGGTTTTTATGGAATTCAACAGAAAAGCAGATGGTTCGTTAGAAAAACTTCCTGCTCAACACGTAGATACAGGAATGGGCTTCGAGCGTCTTTGCATGGCGCTTCAAGGGAAATCTTCCAATTATGATACAGACGTTTTCACCCCGTTGATTGCTAAAGTTGAAGAACTTTCAGGTAAAAAATATACCGGAATTCTAGAAGACGAAAAAGATATTGCCATCCGTGTTGTGGTAGACCACATCAGAGCGGTTTCTTTTGCGATTGCTGACGGACAATTACCATCAAACGGCGGAGCAGGTTATGTAATCAGAAGAATTTTGAGAAGAGGAATTTCTTATTCTTACAGATTTCTGGATATAAAAGAGCCTTTCCTTTACAAATTGGTTGCTGTTCTTCAGGAACAGATGGGATCAGTATTCCCTGAACTAGAAAAACAAGGAAAATTAGTTACCGAAGTCATCAAAAGTGAAGAAGAATCTTTCTTAAGAACGATTGAGAGAGGCCTAATTCGATTAGATAGTATTATTAAAGAAACTCAAGAAAAAGGAGAAAAAACTCTTGCCGGAGATAAAATTTTCGAACTATATGACACGTATGGTTTTCCAGCTGATCTTTCAAGAATTATTGCTGAAGAAAAGCAATTAACAATTGATGAAGAAGGCTTTGAAAAGCAAATGGAAATAAGAGTAGAAGATAGTAGAAAAGATTCTGCTCAGAAAGTTTACGACTGGGTAAACTTAGAAGAAAGAGAAGAAAACTTCGTGGGTTATGACCAAATTGAGGCTGAAACTTATATTACAAGATACAGAAAAGTAGAAAATAAAGACGGTGAATTTTATCAGGTTGTATTGAGCAACTCTCCTTTCTACCCCGAAGGTGGTGGACAGGTTGGTGATAAAGGTGTTCTTGAAAATGGTACTGAAAGTTTCGAAGTATTGGAAACTAAAAAGGAAAACGGATTGATTATTTCTTTAATCAATAAACTTCCTGAAAATGTTACTGCTTCTTTTATTGCTAAAGTAGATGTAACCGACAGAAAAAACTCTCAGGCTAATCACTCAGTAACTCACTTATTGCATGAAGCGTTGAGAGATGTTTTAGGAACTCATGTTGAACAAAAAGGTTCTTATGTTGGTCCTGAATATCTTCGTTTTGACTTCTCTCACTTCAATAAAATGACGGAGGAAGAATTAGCGTTGGTTGAAGAAAAAGTGAATGCAAAAATCAAAGAAAGTATTGCGTTACAGGAATTCAGAAATATTCCTATCCAAGAAGCAATTGACAAAGGTGCCATGGCTTTGTTTGGTGAAAAATATGGTGATAGTGTAAGAATGATCCAGTTTGGAAGTTCAAAAGAACTTTGCGGTGGAACTCACGTGAAAAATACAAGCGAAATCGGTCATTTCAAATTGACTTCAGAAAGTTCTGCAGCAGCAGGAATCAGAAGAATTGAAGCGATCTCAGGTGATAAATCTGAGGAATATTTCAAAAATTTAGAAAAACAAGTTCTTGAGCTTTCTCAATTGCTAAAATCTAAAGATGTTGTACGTTCTATCGAAAAATTAATTGAAGAAAACGCTGCATTAAAAGCAGAAGTTGAAGCATTCAAAAAAGAAAAAGCAAAAGGCGAAATCGGTGACTGGAAAGGTGCTTATGAGCAAAAAGGCGATAAATTAATTTTAGTGAAAAGAACTTCTTTGGATGCCGGTTCGGTGAAAGACATCGTCTTCCAGTTGAAGAAAGAAATCCCAACTTCTATAACGATTATCCTTTCTGACGCAGACGGAAAACCAATGATTACCGTTGGTGTTTCTGATGATTTAGCAGGAATTTATCAGGCTGGAGCACTTATTAAAGAATTAGCAAAAGAAATCCAAGGCGGTGGTGGTGGAAACCCAGGTTTCGCAACAGCTGGAGGTAAAAACCTTGATGGCTTGGAGAATGCTTATCAGAAGGCTTTGAGTATTTAGTAAAACATTTATGCTTTGCAGTTTTGCAAGGTTTTATTATACGAATTACTTTAAACAATAATCCCTTTCATTTTTGAAAGGGATTATTTATGTCTATTATTTTTTGATTTAAAAAATCATTAAAATCTAATTAAGATAGGATGTTTAATTGACCTATTTTTCAAAAAAGTTACGAACCACTAAAATACAACCTTTCTTAAACCGCGTATTTTGCTAATACAATGTTATCTCCACTTTTTATTTTGTTGGTAATTCTGGGAAATTTATGATTTTCCCTAAATCATTAAATATTTGTTGTCTGCATTTCTTTTTGAACTTTTCATTTTTGTGTTCGGACAAATATTTACAAATAAAAAATAAATCAGTAGTTCGTATTAAACCAATCCTTTCTCTTTCAGCCCCTTTTAAACATTTAGTAGTAAAATAATCTTGTCTTTCTTCAATTTTAGAATTTCTAAAAGGATTTCCGAATAAAAGTCCAAATGCTTTCTCATCAACTTCTTCTCTTTGAAAATCTTCATTTAATGAATCTTGTAATTGTCGAAATTTACTAATGTCGATAGACTTTGAATCTTTACCCTCACATTCTCCTATATATCTAATTTTTTCAGGAGAAATAATAACTTGGTCTAATTCAAGTACTCCATTATCAAAGTTATCTGCTTCAAATCCTAGTATTTTTAATGCTTTTATTACAGCATTCTCAAGTTGCTTACCCGTTTCAAAAATTAAATCTTGGAGAGATTCTTCAGATTCTTTAATTGTTTCTAACGATTCGATTTCATGTTCAATTTTTTTTATTGATTCAATTTTCCCTTCAATTTCTAGTTTAAGTTTTTCTACTTTATTCAACTTATATTTTTCTTCTACAAGCCAAATTGGTTTAGGTGATCTTTCAATATCACTTGATAGAGTTTTATCTATTTCAAGAATTGTACTTAAAATCTTACGTTGATGCTTATAACCCTCATCTGTAAATTCGTCCTCCTCATCATAGAACTCTTCATTATGTGGCTCAATAAAAGGTAAGATTATAATATTCCCATTTTTACGTTTAATTATTCCTGAAATAATTTTATCCTGAGTTTTGTTATATATGAGAGGCTGTATTTCTAAATCTTTAGATTCAATGTATGCTTTATATGATAAAATATTTTTAAAATTTTCTATAAAAGTTTTTATTAAATTACTTTTAGCTACAATTTTTTCTCCTTTGGAATTGTGAACATCTATTTTAAAGGGTAAAATTTTATAATTATCAAAATTTTCAACAATATTTGTTACTTTTTGATTTCTTCCTGTTCCACTTGTATTCCTTTGCCCTGTATCAATATAAAACTGTTCCTTTTCATCTAGAAAGATGAAAATATTTTTGCCTGCTTCCAATGCAGAATTTATCTCTCTATTCCAGTGAATAGTAAAATCTTTTATTTTTGAAGATACATCTAAATTATATGACGTTTTCCCACGATAATTTGAACTATAACCATTGTTCATATTAATATGTGGACTGCAAATTATAATATCAGCATCCGAAAGAGAATGTTTTGTTTCAAAATCTACAAGTTTTACTTCGTCAAGGAATAATTCATAATCAATCGAAATGATATCTTTCATTTTAGTACAAGTTATGTTAAAACTAATTATAATATTTGCCTTTAAACAATGCGTAAATTCAAGCAATAATTTCGATAAAAATAACTAAATATCGCTCGCAAAACAATTTTAATCCAAAACCCAATGAAAAAAAACCGAAGTTATACTGTTCTAGATACAAAATTATTCTTTTAATAATTTTGTATCTAACCAACGAATTAGAAAGCCTTAAAAAATCTTAAATAAAATTCATTTTTCATTCTAATGAGACTTGAATCCATTAAAAAACCGATTGTATCTCTATGAAATACAATCGGTTTTATTTTTAACAAAAGATTATATTTTCATGCGCGCTTTTGTAACCTTCTTATCAATAGTTTTGTCTTATCTATAAAAAACTAATGACAAAACTTTTATCTCCACTCTTTTTATTTTTTACGATATTATTTTTCGGTCAGACGCAACTGAAGGTATTCAACAAAAACAACAAGCAGCCCATCCAAAATGTAGCTGTTTACTGTGATGACAATCTGCTGGGGAAAACCAATCATGAAGGTATATTATCTTTTAAAACAAAATGTAAAAAGGTAGAAATTTTGGCCAGTAATTTTGAAGATGCTTTGGCTGATGTAAAAAAATCGATGGAAGTTTCAATGAAACCACTATCTGAAAAACTGGATAATATCGACAGAGTTGTCATTACTGATAAAAGCGATGCTAGAGCATTAAAAATTTTGGATGAGGTGAATAAAAGAGCTAAAGAAAACTCTCCGAAATCATTAGATACTTATAATTTTAAATCTTATACTAAATTTTCCATTGATGTAGATAAAGATTCCATTGACACCTTTAAAGATTTCTTGGCGATAAGAAAAGATTCACTTTCTAAAGTAGATCACAAAGCTTTTAAACAAAAAGAAAAGGATAAAAAAGACTCATTAACTACCGAAGATTTTCTCACTGCTACAGAAGAAAGCCAGATGTTTCTTTGGGAAAAAGCGACGGAGTACAAATATTCAAAAAGTTTTGGAGAAAAAACCAATATTATAGACAATAAAATGTCAGGTTTTAAAAACCCTATTTATGAAGCGTTGGCCATTAATATTTCTAATTTAGACAGAACTCCAAGACAATTAAGACCTGAAAACAGAAAGCTGTTTAATTTCTATCTTTCTGATACTTTACAGCTTGATGGTAGAAAAACCTACGTTATTAAATTCAAAGAAATTACAGATAAAAAGAAACAAAATCCGAGAAAATTCAACGGGAAAATATTTATTGATTATCAGACCTATGCCTTGAAAAAGTTTGAAAGTATCAACAAAAAACAAAACGAAGGAAATATTGTTTCGGTCTGGAAACCTATCGATGGAAAATGGTTTTTGGACTATGAAGATATTAAACTCAAAATGGGAAACCAAAGTTTTAATACTTCAAAAAAAGACAGCCTAAAGCCTGGAGAAAAAACAAAATACAATAAAAAGAAGTTTGGAAACTATCTCTATGTTAAAAACCGATTTTTTGATTTTGAATTGAATCAACAGCAAAAAGCATCAGAGTTCAAAGGCTATTCTCTGGAAATGAAAAATTCCGACGGAAGCCTTTTAAATCAATACAGAACCGACAGTCTTACGGCAAGAGAAAGCCTAACCTACACAAAAATTGACAGCTTTGTACAAAAGCATGATTTTGAGAAAAAATTAAACACTTTAACCCAATTGATGCGCGGAAATATCCGCTATAAAATGATTGATTTTGATATTACTAAACTCTTCAGTTACGATAAATATCAAGGGTTGCGTTTGGGGGCCGGTTTGAAATTAAATGAAAAATTCAATACAACATTTTCTCCTGATGGCTATTTCGGTTACGGATTTAAAGACCATACATGGAAATACGGTTTAGGTCTGGATGTAAAATTGTCTGACAAGAGAACGTCAATTTTCAGGATTGATTATGTAGACGATGTATTTGCTGCGGGAAGATTCAGCAATAATATGTGGGATATGATGATGAAAATTACGGATATGAATCTGGATCTTCATAATGGAACTTTCTACAAAAATCAGAAATGGGGAGCTTCATTTCTTTATGATGTTTCCAACTCATTAAGCATGAAAATTACGGTGAACAAAGAAAAACAACGGGCTCTTTTCGATTATCAATACAAAAATTTGGGCAACAGTTTCGATAATACAAGTGCAACATTATCTTTAAAATATTCTCCGAATGATAAAAATATCATGACGCCAAGCGGGAAATATACATATGAAAAAGGCTATCCTCAACTCTTTATGAATTATGAAAAAGGGTTTGAAACGTTAGGTGGAAATTTAGATTATCACCGATTAGATGTATTAATCATTCATCAGTTCAGATCAAAACTGGGCTACACCAACATCAAACTTTTTGGTGGAATTTCTTCAGGGAATGCCCCGATCTGGAAAAACTTTGAAATTGCAGGACAAAATGATACGAACGTCGACAAATGGTATTCGAACATCAGTACGCCTTCCAATATGGGCTTTACAACCATGCCTTCAGGAACTTTCTTTGTTGATAAATTTGTGGCATTTAAAGTTTCTCAATCTCTTCCTTTTAGATTTAAAACTCTTGGGAACAAGTATTCTACTATCGAAATTGAATATCAATCTGCTATCGGAAATTTAAAAAACAGGGCAGATCATCAGTTCCAATTCCAGGTTTTAGATCATTATTATCAGGAAGTCGGGTTTATGTGGAACAGATTTTTGGGCAGAAGTTTAGATGTTGGCCTTTCTTACAGGTTAGGATATTACCAGACTTCTCAGTTTAAAGATAATGTTGGAATAAAGTTTAGATTAAATGTCTTGTAAAAAATTAGACATAAAGTCTGTTTAAACTAATTTTAAATTTAACCGCAAAAGAGGCAAAAGCTATTTTTACAATTGTTAATAGATGACTAAAAGTTCTCAAAAGAATAATATTTCGACTCCGCTCAATAGGCAAAGATTTTCAAAGACTAATGTTTTCTTTTTTTCAGTTTAAAGATAAGCTTTATATTATCTTTTGTAACCTCTTGTGGTTAAATAAAAAGCTTAAACAAGTTTATACATAAAAGTGCTCTCGGAATATTTTTCGGGAGTTTTGCTTTAAAAGATAATAGAAGAATGTCCAAAATTTTCGGACGTTCTTTTTTTTAATTACTGGGTAAGCCAAAATTTTAATAATGTCGGTTTTAAAATGATCGGTATTTTCAATATTTATTATTTTATTTAAAAAAACAAAAAATACAATTAATATTATCCTTTATCTTATTTAAGTATAAAACATTAAATAAATAAGATCGTTACTGTTAACTTTTGCAACAAGCGAAAATAACAACAAAATCAACAAAATAAATATAAATTTGTTTTTATTAAAAATAAATAGTTTATTTGATGTAAATAAACTATTATTTGCACGTAAAAACATACAAATAAATAATTTATTTACATAACTAATTTTATCATTATATAGAATTGGAGAGAAATAGAATAGTGTCATACACTATAGCGTCTGGCTTTCAACCGGACTGTAAGATAAGACTACAAAAACCCAAATTTTATTTGTAGCTCAAGGTAGAATCTTATGTCTACTATTTAATAGGATGGCTTTTACTTAAGTATTAAAAGTTTAAATGAGCTCAAATATACTCAACTCCTTAATTTAAAACAATTTTCTAATTAAACCACAAAACATCTCTCTTCAACATCATTAAGAATAGATCTTTTAGATTATTACACTATCAAAAAAAAATAACATTAATTACTCTTGTTAAACTACATCATAATCCTAGTGAAAACAATTTAGATTTATTATCTGATAACACTAAAAAACTGATAAAACAACTCACACTCATTGAATTAGATGTCCCGGATTTTCGAAAATTTTGTTAAGTCACAACTTCAAATCTATCAATACATTACTTAATAACAAATAAAATTTAAAACAATGGATACTAAAAATATTAAGCAAATAGTTGTAATTTTTGCTTTACTTACTCTCGCAATAGCTTGTAATAAAATGCATAATCATGAACCTACTTTCAGTAATGAGGAGAGTAATCAGATAGATATGCATGAAAACAATACCATTAAAAATCTATCTCATGATATTTTTTATGAAAATTATGATAGTATCAACAAACTTAACACCTCAGAACTCAATGAATTTCAGATAATAAAAGTAAAAAAAGATACTGTTTTACCTATACCTAATGAAAAAATAAATATCGAGGCTGGTAGTTATATTCAAAATTATTCTGATCCTCTCATACACATTGCCGCAAAACTTCCCGACAACACCACTATTTTCATATACTGGTATAAAGATTTCCCTAGTAACAATACTAACGATAGTGATGAATTGGAAGATTTCATATCGTTGAGCAAGCAAAAGAAAAAGAATATTCAGAATATATTAACTATCTCTCAAGAACCTGGAGCTAGAATCATAAGCTATGATTACAAAAAGAATGGAAAACAATACAATGGGCATACAAGGATCCAAAAAAAACACAATTTATTTCTCTCCATGGAATTAGAAAGCAACACACTAGATCAAGAAGATCTTAAATTGAGTGCAATATATTTTTTTGTAAGCAATGCATTGAAATGAAAGCATTTTTTTTACAGAATGCAGAATAATGGAGATTCGAAAATCTAAGACATTCCTACTTTAGGCTTAAGATATTTTCTATTAAAGGTCATTTGAATATCAATGATTAAAACTTTCCCGAAACAAGAAATATCATTACTTTTGACGTAGGTTTTTTCATATGAAAAGGGGGTTATTAATTATATTTTTTTTTGCATTTATTTTTGGTTTTTCACAATCAAAAGTTACGGATATTGAAACTGTTGTCATCACAGACAAAAGTGATCCTCGTGCATTGGAAATCCTTAAAAAAGTGAATCAATACTTCACCAGAAATTCCCCAAAAAGTTTAGAATCTTACGCCTATAAATCTTACGAAAAAATCTCATTGGATATTGATGAAGACAGTATTTCTCAGTATAACAGATTCTTTGAAGACAATAATCTATTCAAGAAAAAAAGAGAGAAAGATTCCTTAAACAACATTTCTGCGAGACAGATATTTGCCAAAAGTAAATTATTCCTCTGGGAAAGAGCTCAGGAATTTTTATATTCCACAAAATATGGAGAAAAGATCAATATTCTGGACAACAGAATTTCAGGTCTTAAACAACCTATTTATGAGATGATCGCTTTGCAACAAAGCAACAGAGATAAAATCCCCAATCAGCTAAAACAGGAAAACAGAGGATTGTACAGATTCTTTTTAACGGATACGCTTGAGATGGATGGCAGAAAAAACTTCGTCATCCGTTTTCGTGAAGTAAATTACAAGAAACCTGATAAAAAAAGGAAATACAATGGTGCTATTTATATTGATACGGAGACCTACGGAATCAAAAAGATAGAAAACTTCAGCAAGAATAAAAACGACGGTATTATTACCAGCACCTGGATCTTCTATAATGACAAATGGTTTTTGGCTCATGAAACCGTAAAATTAAGGATGAACAAAATGGCTATGCAGGAAGATAATAAAGAGCATCCTGAAGAAAAGCCTACTAAAAAAGACAAGCAAAGTTTCGGAACCTATGCGTTTCTTTCGTCGAGATATTTTGATTTTAAAACACCTATTGAAGAAGATAAAAAAGATTTTAAAGGCTATACCTTCTCGGTTAAAAATGCCGACGGGAAAAGTCTGGACCGCTACCGAACTGATCCTTTAACGGAAAGAGAAAGAAACACCTATAAAACGATCGACAGCCTCGGAAAAAAATATAATATAGACAACAAAGCTCAGATTTTATCCGGATTATTAAATGGACAAATCCGAGTGGGAAGCGTAGATTTCGCAATTGATGAGGTTGTAAATTTCAACTTATATGAAGGATTCAGAGTGGGTTTAAAGGGTAAACTTAATGAAAATTTTAATCCTTATTTCTCCCCTGATTACTATTTTGCCTACGGTTTCAAAGACGATAAATGGAAATACGGAATTGGGCTTGATATGAAAACAACATTGGAAAAAAACTCCTATTTTAGAGTTGAATATTACAATGATGTGACCGCTTCCGGAGAATTTTACAGAAAACTTTGGAGCTTTAAAATGCGTACTATGAACTATGGAAATAATATCAACAACGACAGATATTTTCATTTCAGAGGAGCCTCTTTATCTTATAACAATGATATCACCAATGCGCTCACCTTGGTTTTCGCCACCAGAAGAAACCTTGAAGAAGCTTTGTTTGATTACTCATTCAGAGGCAGAGGATCGTCTTTTGATAACGTGAGTACCTTGGTTACTTTAAAATATTCTCCGAACTCTACCAATATCATGACGCCGCAAGGAAAATCACTGATTGACCAGAAATTTCCGGAAATCTATCTGAATTATGAGCAGAGTTACAAAACATTAGGCGGTGATTTCAATTATTCGCGTTTTGATTTGCTGTTCCTTCATAATTTTAAAACAATGTTCGGAACCACAGGTTTCAGGCTGTATGGAGGAATGGTGTTAGGTGATGCCCCGATCTGGAAAAACTTTACGATGAATGGGCTTGCATCTTCAAGAAAAGATTTCAATTTTAACTTAACCTCTTTTCTGGGATTTGCCACATTGGAAGGTGGAAAATATTATAATGATAAATTTGTTGCCTACTACTTCACCCATAAAATTCCTTGGTATTTTAAAAGTTTCGGACAGAATATTTCAAGCTTCGACTTTGTATTAAGAGGAACGATTGGAGATATGAAGCATCCTGAATACCACGAGTTCAAATTTAGAAAACTAGATCACCTGTATCAGGAAGTTGGGTTGGAATGGACAAATTTCCTTTCAAGCTATTTCAATTTAGGCGTATTCTACAGAGTGGGTTACTATACAACCCCAAATTTTAAACAAAACTTTGCCATACAGTTTAAATTAAAATTACTAGAATTTTAATGGCAAATAATAGATAATGAGCAATCAATAATAAAAAAATAAAATGAAGACAATACAAATAAAAGCAGAGCAGTTTTTTGAATTATTAAGATTAAAAGACACGCCAATGTGGGAGATTTTTGCTCAAATGATTGATGGAGAAGAAAAGGAAATGATTTTTCTAGATAACGAAGACAAAGTACTTTTCAATTATATTTTACCTTCCAATAAGGAAAAGTTAGAAGAAGACCGAAAAGAATTCTCAAAGGAGTTTTCTGAAAAATTGGCTACCTTTAATTAAGTTAAAATAGCAAAATGAAAAAAGGATATCTGTTATCAATTGTAGCCGTATTTATTTTTAGTTTGGGAAATGCTCAAAACTATAAAAAACCGTTGGTTTCAGCCATCAAAGAAGCAGATCTTAAAAAAGATATGTATGAATTGGCGGCCGACCAGTTTTGGGGACGTGAAGCCGGAACGTTAGATGAATTAAAAGTATCGATGTGGCTGGCCGACAAAGCCAAGGAAGCAGGAATGAAACCCGCAGGAGATAACGGAACTTTCTTTCAGTTTTTTGATATGTACAGACATCAGGTAATTCCACAAAGCAGCTTGAAAATTGGAGACAATACCTTAAAATTATGGAAAGACTTCTTAGTCGCAGAACCTGTAAATGCCAGTATTGATGCCGAGATTATGTATGCAGGAACTACCGAACCCGAAGGTTTATCTAAATTAAATCTAAAAGGAAAAATTCTTGCCATCAACGCATCCGATAAAAATATCGATAAAGAAATGACTCTTTTCGTAAGAAGATATCCCGGATTTGTAAGAACAAAATACTACAACAAAGCCTATGAATTAGGTGCAAAAGGAATCATATTCATCACAGATGATATCTCAGAAAAAAGTTGGGTTGAAGTATTGCCTCAAATGACGAGAGGCTCTTACGGAGTTGAAGGATTAAGAGAAAAGGTAACGAACAATATTCCTGTTCTTTGGATCAAAAAAGAAAATGCGAATTGGGTAAAAAGCAATCCTAAAATTTCTTTAAACCTCATCACAGAAACTTATAAATATCCTTCGGTGAACATCATCGGAAAAATAGAAGGAACAGATCCTCAATTAAAAGAGGAATATGTGTTGCTAAGCGGACACCAAGATCATGACGGAATAAGACATCCTGTAAAAAATGACACGATCTACAACGGCGCTGATGACAATGCAAGTACTTGCGTTGCCATGTTGGCTATGGCCCGAGCTTATAAAAAACAACCGGGAAAAAGAAGTATTTTATTTGTTTTTCACGGGGCTGAAGAAAGAGGATTATTAGGTTCAAGATGGCATGCAACACATCCTGTTGTTCCTAAAGCAAAAATAGTTGCCGTTCTGAATGGCGATATGATAGGGAGAAATGATAATAATGAAGCGGCTTTATTAGGCGGAAATGCTCCTCATAAAAACTCAGAAGAATTGGTAAAAATGGCTGAAGATGCCAATAATGAAAGTACAAAATTCAAGTATCTGAAAGATTGGGATTCCCCAAATCATGCTGAATATTTCTATTTTAGAAGTGATCATCTTCCGTATGCGAAAGTGGGAATTCCTGCGATATTTTTCACGAGCGTTTTACACGATCAGTACCATACACCACAAGACGAATCTGAAAATATTAATTTTAAAAAGCTCTATAAAATGACGGAATGGATGTACAGAACGTCATGGAAAGTAGCCAATGAAGCGGAACGTCCCAAAGTGATTCCGAATTTTACATTGGAGAGATAGTGAAATCTTATTTTATTCTAGTTGATTTTTCACTCTGCTTACACTTCGATCTGAATGACAACTCTTTTTTCTCAGATTTGAATAATGAACGTATTTAATATTTTTATTTTAACCACAAAAGAAGCAAAAAATTTTAACACTTAAGATTTATTTAAGTAAAAGTCATGCTGCTAATAAGTACACTAAAGTTTTTGAAAATCTTTGATTTTCTTCTTATGTGATCTTTACTTACTATCATCAGATGAAGCTTTAAATCGTTTAATAATAGCTTTTGTCCCTTTTGCGGTTATTTTTTTATCACACATTAATATTTGACATTTATAAAACCAAAAGCTTCACAAATTGTGAAGCTTTCTTTTCATCATTGATTTTTAGAATACTATAATTAAATAAGAATATTCATTAAGGAAGGATCATTATTAAGATAGTTCACGAAAAAATCATATTTTTTCATGTTAGATAATAAAGGCTCAAAATCTTCATTATTCTTTAGCACAATCCCCACAACTGCTATCCCTTTTTCTTTTGAATTCTTCTTGGTGTATTCAAAAGTGGTAATATCATCATTGGGTCCCAAAACATCCATCACAAAAGACTTTAAAGCACCCGGACGCTGAGGAAATCTCACCAAAAAATAATGTTTTAACCCTGCGTATAACAATGCCTTTTCTTTTATTTCTTCCATTCGGGTAATGTCATTATTGCTTCCACTGATAATGCATACTACATTTTTCCCTTTTATTTCTTCTTTGTATTTCTCTAAAGCAGCCACCGATAAAGCTCCCGCAGGTTCTACCACCACTGCATCTTTGTTATACAGCGAAAGTATGGTTTCACAAATCATCCCTTCCTCAATCGTAACGACATCATGCAATGCATTCTGACAGATATTGAAGTTAAGATCTCCTACTTTCTGCACCGCCGCTCCATCCACAAAACGACTGATTTTTTCTAAATGAAAAGGTTTCCCTTCCTCCATTGCTTTGGTCATGCTGGCTGCTCCGGAAGGTTCTGTTCCGATAATCTTAGTTTTTGGAGAGAGATTTTGAAAGACACTGCAAATGCCAGCCGCTAATCCACCACCACCAATGGGTAGAAAAAGATAATCGATAAGTCCATCTGCCTGTTCCAAGATTTCTAATGCTACCGTAGCTTGCCCTTCAATAATCGCAGGATCATCAAACGGATGAATAAATACGCCTTCATTCTTTTCACAAAACTCCAAGGCCGCATCTTTAGCTTCATCAAAAGTATCTCCATACAGAACTACATCTACATAATTACCACCAAACATTTTTACCTGCTCCAGTTTTTGACCGGGTGTTGGCAAAGGCATAAATATGGTGCCTTTTGTTTTCATCGCACTGCATGCAAAAGCAACGCCCTGCGCATGATTTCCTGCGCTGGCACACACCACTCCTTTTGAAAGATTTTCTTTAGACAGCGTTGCCATTTTATTATAAGCTCCTCGTATTTTATAAGATCTTACCTGTTGTAAATCTTCTCTTTTAAAATTAATGTTAGACTCATAAACCGTCGATAAATTATTATTGACTGACAATGGAGTTCGGACACTGACTTCTTTGAGTCTCTCAGCCGCCTTTCGGATATTCTCCAACGTAACAGCCTGCCGATTTTTCTCTTTCATCATAATCAATTATTTTCCGGTCTCAGACTACGGACGGTTTTTCCCGCCTGCCACATTTCACTTTCGCGAAGTTCTGCTAATTCGGCATCCAGTTTTTCTCTATAATCTGATTTGCTGTTGCTGTCAATAGATAATTGCGCCTCATTTCCGGAAGCTACATTGTTGTATAATTCTTCAAATATGGGAGAAGTAGCATCCTTAAAACGTTTCCACCAATCTAGTGCTCCTCTTTGAGCCGTGGTACTGCAGTTAGCATACATCCAATCCATTCCGTTTTCTGCAACCAATGGCATTAATGATTGCGTAAGCTCTTCTACAGTTTCATTAAATGCTTCGGAAGGACTGTGCCCGTTTTTTCTCAACACTTCATATTGTGCAGCAAAAATTCCCTGAACGGCCCCCATTAATGTTCCTCTTTCTCCTGTAAGATCACTGTATACTTCTTTTTTGAAATCAGTCTCAAACAAATAACCGCTTCCAACTGCTATTCCCAATGCAATTACTCGATCTCTAGCTTTACCTGTCACATCCTGATAAACGGCGAAACTGCTGTTCAATCCTCTATTTTGAAGGAACATTCTTCTTAGTGATGTACCTGAACCTTTTGGAGCTACCAAAAAAACATCTACATCGGCTGGCGGTACAATTCCTGTACGTTCGCTAAACGTAATTCCAAAACCGTGTGAGAAATACAATGCTTTACCTGGCGTTAAATGTTCTTTTACTTTTGGCCAATATTCTATCTGAGCGGCATCACTTAAAAGATAGCAGATAATGGTTCCTTTTTTAAGCGCTTCTTCAATTTCAAATAACGTTTCTCCGGGAACGAATCCGTCTGCAATGGCTTTATCCCAAGATTTTGAGTTTTTTCTTTGTCCTACAATTACATTGATACCGTTATCTTTTTGATTTAATGCTTGTCCCGGACCCTGAACTCCGTATCCGATAACCGCTACCACCTCATCTTTCAGTACTTCCTGAGCTTTTTCTAATGGAAACTCTTGCCTTGTTACTACATTTTCTTCTACTCCTCCGAAATTTAATTTTGCCATTTTATTGATATTTTTTTATGATTAATTTTAATAATTAGTTGATATTTTCTATTGTTTCAAGGTAGATATTGGGGCGATAAAATACTTCCAACACATCTATCTGCTTTTCTATTTGCTGAATAAGCTTTTGTATGACTTCATCGGTTTCTTTCACTACAAAAATCAGTTTTTTACAATCTTTTTTTTCTGATGGGCCTACATTAACGCTGACAATATTAATTCTCCTTCTGGAAAAAATATTATTAACCCGATTGATAAATCCTGTATACCCTTCTATATGAGTGGTGATCATATATTCTTTTTTTTCTTCATTCATGTTGTTGTCTTTTAATTTTTATTATGGGTCAATACGATCTCTGCTACACTTTTACCTTGAGGAACCATTGGGAAAACATTGTATTCTTTTTCTACCATGATTTCCATAAGATAAGCTCCTTCATTATCCAGCATTTCACGAATTGATTCTTTTAAATGATCTCTGTGCAATACTTTTTCACCGGGTATTCCATATCCTTTAGCTACTTGTACAAAATCAGGACTTTGAATATCTACAAAAGAGTATCTTTCTTCATGAAATAATTCCTGCCACTGCCTTACCATCCCTAGAAAGCAGTTATTAAGAATCATAATTTTAATATTGGGATGATATTGCATAACTGTTCCCAATTCCTGTATATTCATTTGAGCGCCTCCATCTCCCATCACTGCAATAATCTGACGGTCTGTTGCGTATGACGCTCCGATTGCTGCGGGAAGACAAAACCCCATTGTTCCAAGTCCGCCGCTTGTAATATTACTTTTAGACTGATTAAATTCAGCATATCGACAGGTTACCATTTGATGTTGCCCAACATCGGTTACAATTACTGCATCTCCTTGGGTCAATTCATTCAAACATTTGATAACTTCGCCCATCGTAATATCTCCTTCGGAAGGGTTAAGCTCGTTACTTATTAAATTAATATGCTCTATTTCGTGGCAATCTTTAAATCTTGTATGCCAATCCACATATTCTTTAGGGTTAATCAACGAAGTAAGCAATGGCAATGTTTCTTTACAATTACCAATTACGGGTACGGCAACTTTTACGTTTTTATTGATTTCAGCTTTATCAATATCAAGATGAATTATTTCTGCCTGTTTTGCATATTCATCCAACTTACCGGTTACGCGGTCATCAAAGCGCATTCCTATCGCAATAAGAACATCACATTCATTGGTGAGTAAATTGGGACCGTAGTTTCCATGCATTCCTACCATTCCCACTGCTTGAGGATGGTCTGTAGGTATTGCACTCATTCCCATAATCGTCCATGCTGTTGGAATTCCTGATTTTTCAATAAACTGTAAAAATTCTTTTTCAGCCTTGCCCAAAATAACACCTTGGCCTACAATGATAAAGGGATTCTTTGCATTGTTGATAAGCGCTGCGGCTTTCGTTATGAACTCAGACTGTATTTCAGGATTGGGTTGATAACTTCTAAGAAAATCACAAGCTTTATACCCTTGATATACACTTTTCTGCAACTGTGCATTTTTTGTTATATCGATAAGAACAGGTCCTGGTCTACCAGATCTGGCAATATAAAATGCTTTGGCTAATACTTCAGCAAGTTCATCTGCATCTGTTACCTGATAATTCCATTTGGTAACAGGGATTGTAATATTAATAACATCTATTTCCTGAAAAGCATCTGTTCCTAAAAGATGAGCGTACACTTGACCTGTAATGCATACAAGCGGTGTGCTATCTAACATAGCATCAGCCAGTCCTGTGACAAGATTAGTAGCTCCCGGACCACTGGTTGCCAATACCACACCTACTTCTCCGGATACTCTTGCAAAACCTTGAGCTGCGTGTACCGCCCCTTGTTCGTGCCTTACAAGTATGTGTTCTAAACTGTCTTTGTAATCATAAAGAGCATCATAGATCGGAATGATAGCGCCACCCGGATACCCAAACATTGTTTTTACCCCTTCCTGTAAAAATGTTTCGAGAATAATTTGGCTTCCACTAAGTTCTATCCCCGTCAACAGACTCTCTTTATCCTGGGTTAAATCTTGATTTTTCATTGTGTGTTATTTTATATTTCATCTGTTACGCAACCTTCTGCTGCTGAAGAAACTGTTAATGCATATTTATACAGCAGCCCTTTTGTAACTTTCAAAGCGGGCTTTACCCAACCTTGTTTTCTAATTTCAATTTCTGCATCCGAAACATTCAGCTGTATGGTATTGTTTACCGCATCTATTTCGATGAGGTCATCATCTTCTACAAAAGCAATCAAACCTCCTTCCTGAGCCTCAGGCGTAATATGTCCCACAACAAAACCATGCGTCCCGCCACTGAACCTTCCATCGGTAATTAAGGCTACGCTATTTCCAAAACCCGCGCCGATTAAAGCACTTGTCGGTTTTAGCATTTCTGGCATTCCGGGAGCCCCTTTTGGTCCTTCATTACGAATTACAATCACATCTCCGTGCTTCACTTTTCCATTTCTGATGCCTTCAATTAAATTTTTCTCTCCGTCAAATACTCTCGCTTTCCCTAAGAACTTCTCGCCTTCTTTACCTGTTATTTTAGCTACACTTCCCTTCTCAGCAAGGTTTCCATACAATATTCTTATATGTCCGGTTGCTTTTATAGGGTCAGAAATAGGTCGTATTACTTTTTGTTTTGTGAAATCAAGACTTGGTATATGTTCTAAATTTTCCGCAAGGGTTTTTCCTGTCACCGTAAGACAATCGCCATGAAGCAATCCTTCATTCAAAAGGTATTTCATCACTGCCGGTATTCCTCCATGCTCATGAAGATCCTGCATCAGATATTTCCCACTGGGTTTTAAATCGGCAAGCATTGGTGTAACATCGCTCATTTTTTGAAAATCATCCTGTGTTACCACAACATCTACGCTTTTGGCCATTGCAATAAAATGCAGAACGGCATTGGTACTTCCTCCCAAAACAATGATGATACGGAGTGCATTTTCAAATGCTTTGCGTGTCATGATATCAGAAGGTTTAATATCTTTTTCTAATAATTTTTTCAAATATCCTCCCGCCTCTAAACATTCGTTTTGTTTTTCCTGACTTGTTGCGGGATTAGATGATGAATAAGGCAAACTCATTCCTAATGCTTCAATGGCTGATGCCATGGTATTAGCGGTATACATTCCTCCACAAGCTCCTGCTCCGGGGCAAGAATTTTTAATCACTCCATTAAAATCTTCTTCCGAGATTTCTCCTGCTATCTTTTGTCCTAATGCTTCAAAAGCAGAAACAATGTTCAGTTGATTTCCTTTGTAACATCCCGGGGCAATTGTTCCGCCATATACCATGATTGAAGGTCTGTTTAATCTTCCCATTGCCATAATGGTTCCCGGCATATTTTTATCACAACCCGGCAAAGCGATTAGTCCGTCATAATACTGCGCTCCACATATTGCCTCAATACTGTCTGCAATAACATCACGGCTTACCAACGAATAACGCATTCCGTCTGTTCCGTTACTCATTCCGTCACTTACTCCAATGGTATTGAATACTAAACCGGCCAGCCCTTTCTCCCATGTTCCTTTTTTAACGATTTGTGCTAAATCATTAAGGTGCATATTACAGGTATTACCATCGTATCCCATGCTTGCAATTCCTACTTGAGCCTTTTGCATATCTTCATCTGTAAATCCTATTCCGTACAACATAGCTTTTGCCGCAGGTTGTTCAGTATTTTGTGTGAAGGTTTTCGAATATTTATTTAACATATTATCCTACATTTATTGTTTTTATTATCTTTCAGCATTGTATCAGAAATTTCATTTTTTTCGGAATTCATAAATGAAGTTTTTTACTTAATTTCCATCCAAAACTACAATTTGTAATATTTTTCTTATTTTCAATTTTATAAAAATTACAATATTCAACCGTTTAAAAAATGAACACATTTATTTAGTAATCAATTATTTACATTACAAAAATCTACAATGACCGAACTCTTACCACTTTCTGATAAGCCTCTTGTATCAACTTACTGCTCGTATCATCCCAATTTTTGGTAAACGGAATATCATCCAGAGAATCTAAGCCTACAATTTCAGCAGCTGTTCCACAGAAGAAAGCGGCATCGGCCCCTCTCATTTCTTCAGGTTTAAAGAAAGTTTCTTTAACAGGAATATTAAGTGCATTACATATTTCAAAAACAGTCTGTCGTGTGATGCCCGGCAGTATACTTCCTTTCGCCGGGGTAAAAAGAACACCATCTTTTTCATAGAAAACATTGGCTCCTGAACTTTCTGCAACATTTCCTTTTTCATCCAATACTAAAGCTTCATCATATCCTTTATCTTTCGCTTCCTGACTGGCTAAAATTGAATTTACATAGTGTCCTCCTACTTTTGCCTCCAGTAAAAAAGCCTGAGGATTGGGTCTCTGAAAACTTGAAGTCATAACTCGAACTCTATCCGATAAATACCCATTATTCCACTCCCATGCTAATATCGTGAGGTAGGATTCTTTTCCTTTGGTTAAACCCATATTAGGAGAACAAAAAACCAGCGGACGAATATATGCGTCATCCAATTCTCATACGCTCTGCAATTCTATAGATTGTTGATGTTCCTTGAAGTGCCGCATATTAGGAGAACAAAAAACCAGCGGACGAATATATGCGTCATCCAATTGGTTACGCTCTAACAGTTCATACGTAAGATCTTTGAGTTCCTGAGTGGTATAAGAAAATGGAATATGCATCAACTCTGCAGAACGGCGCAAACGGTCATAATGTTCTTCCGCTTTAAAGATCTTTGTTCCATGATCGGTTTTATAAGATTTTATTCCTTCAAAAACAGAATATCCATAATGCAGGGATTGCCCGTAAAGATCCGTTTGGGCATCTTTTGCTTTTACAAATTTTCCGTTAAAATAAATGAGGGTTTCATTGTTGTAATACATTTTTTATTCAGTTTAAAGTTTGTTGAAATAAAAAAGCCCTCTCACAATGTGAGAGGGCTTAGAATATATGGCAATATCTTTCCTTCTCACGGTAGTAAGGGAATAATAATGACGATAATAATTGTTGTTAATTGATACATAATTTTGGAATAAAAAAAAGCCGCTTCATTTTGAAGCGGCTCTATATAATTTAAAATAATTTTATTGTTATATCTACCGCTCTTTACTATTGAATGACAATAGTATTAATAATAGAAATGACAATAATATTTTTCTGATTCGTAAAATTCATGGTGTAAAGGTATTATTTTTTTGATATTCCACACTATTTTTTAGCTTTTTTTAACTTTTTATTTTTTGAGCATTAAATTCTAATCGTGTTTTTTGAGCTTCCAAAACATCATGAACCCTCAAAATTTTAGCACCTTGATGCAGTACTTTCATATGAAGCTTTTGTGTTTCTTCATTAATATCCAATGCCGATTTTCCGAGTGGTTTATAGATAAATGATTTTCGGGAAATACCAATCAATAATGGCCATCTACCAAAACCTAAATATTCTGTTTCATTAATCATTTTCATTTGGTCTTCAACCGTTTTGCCAAAACCAAAACCGGGATCTAAAATAATATCTTTTACTCCTTTTTCAAGAAGCCGGCTTGTTTTTTCAGAAAAATACCGGTTGATTTCCAACGTAATATCTTCAAATTGTATTTTATCATGCATCGTTTCATACGAAGGATTTACATGCATTAAAATATAAGGAAGTTTTGTTTCGGCGGCTGTATCAAACATAGCGTCATCATATTGACCGCCTGAAATATCATTAATAATATCCATCCCTTCATTAAAGCCAAACTTAACAGTTTCAGCATAAAAAGTATCCAACGAAATCAAAGCTTCAGGAAATTCTTTCTTGATTTGAGAAATTAACGTTCCTATTCTTCGGATTTCTTCTTCACTGCTTAAAAACCCTGCGTTTGGACGGGTAGATTGCGGTCCAATATCAATAATTTCAGCGCCCTCTTTCAATAATTTTTCAGCATGAAACAAAGCTGATTTTTCATTATTAAATTTCCCTCCATCTGAAAAAGAATCTGGAGTGAGATTTAAAATTCCCATGATTTTCGGACTGGTTAAATCTACAAGTCTTCCGTTACAATTGATAGAATATGAGGCTTTATATGTTTGAGTGTTTGAGTACATGAGCGTTTAGGGGTTAAGAAAAATATAACTTATAAATACTAAATAACCATTATTGGCCTTTAGCAATACAAATTTAAGGACTAACAATGATATCCTGCAACTTAAAATAACTTTTAACGATAAGCAATTCCAACGCTCAAACACTCCCATCCTCATCCTCTCAAACCATAAAAAACTCCTCTTTGAATCCTGCTAGATAAAAGCTAATTCGTATATTTGAAAGCTTAAGAGAATTTATGTTAAAAACTTCAATACAGTTCGAGAAAGTTATCAATGAGTGCCGTGATTTATTTTCAAAAAAATTACAGGATTACGGTGCAGCTTGGAGGGTTTTAAGACCGAGCTCCATTACGGATCAAATTTACATTAAAGTCAACAGAATCCGCACGTTACAGATGACTGATGTAAAAATGATCGATGAAAGCGAAGAAAGTGAATTTATCGCGATTGTAAACTATTCTATCATCGGGTTGATTCAGCTTGAAAAAGGACTTTCTAATGATTTTAACGAAGACAAAGAGGAGATTTTAAATCTGTATGATAAATATTCTAAAGAAGCTCAGGCTTTAATGGAAAGAAAAAATCATGATTACGGTGAAGCGTGGAGAGATATGAGAATTTCTTCGATTACAGATCTTATTTACCAAAAGGTGCTAAGAACAAAACAAATTGAAGATAACCAAGGCGTTACCATCGTTTCTGAAGGGTTAGATGCCAACTATTTCGATATGCTGAACTACGCCGTTTTCTGTCTTATAAAATTCTCCGAAAAACAAGATAACTTCCAATCTAAAACTATTTAATCATGATCAAAGGTCTATTACGTTTCATTATTGCTATTATTTTCATCCTTTCAGGCTTTGTAAAAGCGGTGGATTTGGTAGGTTTTTCTTTTAAAATGGAAGAGTATTTCGCTCCTTCTGTTTTCAACATGCCATTTTTAGAAAAATTTGCCTTATTATTTTCGATAATTGTAGTTGTTTTAGAGCTTTTTCTTGGATTTATGCTTTTATTAAAGTTAAAACTGAAGTTCACGCTCTCAGCGCTTATTGCACTTTGCATCTTCTTTGGCTTCCTTACTTTTTACTCAGCCTATTTCAATGTGGTAACAGATTGCGGATGTTTTGGAGATGCCATCAAATTCACCCCTTGGCAGAGTTTCATTAAAGATATTGTACTTTTAGTTGGGTTAATCATTGTATTTATTCTTTACCGAAAAGAGTTTAAGAAAAAGGATGATTATACTTTCAGCTCTAAAAAAGACCCTTCAAATACATTTAAATATATTCTTTTAGGACTATTTTCTTTGGGGATGATCTACATTATGGCTCAAGGAATTATGCATGAACCTTTAATTGATTTCCGTGATTATAAAATAGGAACCGATATTAAAGGTGAAAAAGAAAAGATCAATAAAAACCCGTCTGAATACAAAACTTTTTACTCTCTTAAAAATCAAAAAACGGGAGAAATTTTAAAAGTAAATCAGGACGATTATATTAAAGAAACAAAATATTGGGAAGAAGGATCTCCGTGGAAAATCGAGGAAGGAAAAAACGAATCTGTTTTAGTAAAAGAAGGATATAAATCTGAAATCGCTAAGTTTAAGATTGAAGATCTTACAGGAAAAGAAATTAATGACGAGATCATTAATGCGCCAAAAGCAATCTTAGTTTTCTCTTACCATCCGAAAGAAGTTCCAGCAGACTTACTTCAAAAATTGGAAGCTAAAGTTAATGCTCAAAAAGGAGCGGTTATCTATGGTGTTTCAACCGATCATAACACTTTTAAAACGATTAAAAATGCAATGATGGACGGAACTGCCATTAAAACGATTGCAAGAAGTAATCCTTTTGTATTGATTCTAGAAAAAGGAAAAATTGTAGATAAACAACCTGCAAAAGACTATATTAAATAATATATATAAATGGTGAATGGTTATTTGTAGATTAGTATAAAAACCATTCCTTATCAATTAATTTAAAACACTAAACATACAATGCATAAATCAAATAAACCTATCGCTGGTTACCACTTATTAATGATACTTTCTTCTGTAGACGGAGAATTTGCTCCTGAAGAAGGAATGCTTGTTCAGCAATATTTAGCGGATGAATTTCCGTTCAAAATGAACTTGGATGACGAGTTGGAAACCATTGCATTATTGCAACCCGAAGAATGGAAAAACCATTTTGAATTCCATGCCGGATGTTTCTATGATGACTCTACAGAGCCTGAACGTAAGAAATTTGCTCAGTTTGCCAAAACACTGATAAAAGCTGATAACAAAGTAACTGATGAAGAACATACTTATTATAAGCACCTGAAGAATATCTGGCAACTGGAGTAATTCTCGCAAGCCAAAAAACAAAATATAAATATGAAAAGATTTTATTTAGGATTACTAGTTATGAGTGTTTCAACAATTCAATCTCAAAAATTCCCTGATCTGAAAGCTCCTATTGCTGAAAAGCAGGAACATCTCCGTGAAATACATGGTGATAAAGTAAATGATCCTTATTATTGGATGATTGATTACTTCAAAAAAGGAAAAGATTCTACAAAAGTAGTTGATTACCTGAAGGCAGAAAACACCTATTGGGAAGGGATGATGAAAGACACAGAACCTTTCAGAGATCAGCTTTTCAAGGAAATGAAAGCAAGAATCAAGGAGAAAGACGAGTCCGTTCCTACCTTCAAAAAAGGTTATTATTACTATACCCGAACTGAAACCGGAAAACAGTATTTCAAATATTGCAGGAAGAAAGGAAACCTAAATGCTCCGGAGGAAATCCTGCTGGATGTAGATCAACTTGCCGAAGGGCATGCTTACTACTCGGCTTCAGGATTTAGCATTAGCCCTGACAATACCAAATTAATTTACGGAGTAGATGATGTTTCCAGAAGGCAGTATAAACTATTTTTAAAAGATCTTTCTACCGGAAAAATAACAGATCTTGGCATTAAAAACACGACAGGTTCTGCCACTTGGGCGAATGATAATAAAACAATCTTTTACACCGGAAAAAATGCCGAAACGCTTTTAACCGAGAAAATCTTCAGACATTCTCTGGGAACAGATGCCGCTAAAGATGTTTTGGTGTATGAAGAGAAAGACAAGACCAATTATATTGGGGTTGGAAAATCAAAGAATGAAAAATTCATTATGATTTATTCCGGTGCTACAACCTCTTCTGAGACAAGATATCTTGATGCCGAAAATCCTAACGGAACATTCAAAGTTTTCCAACCGAGAATGAAAGATGTATTGTATGATGTGACTGCTTTGGAAGATAAATTTTTAATCACCACCAATAAAGATGCACTCAATTTCAAAGTTGTAGAAACTCCTCTAGACAAAACAGGTGTTGAAAACTGGAAGGATTTCGTTCCGCACAGAAAAGATGTATTGATGCAGGGAATCAGTGAATTTAAAAATTACCTTGTTTTCAGTGAGATGTTTTTTCAAAATTTAATACAAAATTTATAATTTAAACGGGAAAAAAAACAATTTCAGTGAAAGACAAAACGGACTTTCACAATTGGTTATTTACGACAGAAAAACGGGTAAAAAAGAATTCCTGAAATTCGATGAGCCTACTTATACTGTTTATGCATCAGGAAATCCGGAATACAATACAGATAATTTCCGTTTTGGATATACTTCTATGATTACCCCAAGTTCTCAATTTGAACAAGATTTAAAGACAGGAAAAAGAACTTTACTGAAACAACAGGAGGTTTTAGGGGGGTACAATAAAGAAAATTACACCACAGAAAGACTTTTTGCTACCGCAAAAGACGGAACAAAAATTCCTATTTCTATCGTTTATAAAAAAGGATACAAAAAAGATGGAAACAGCCCACTCCTACTGTATGCTTACGGTTCTTATGGAAACTCTATAGATGCCGCATTCAGCAGCACAAGGCTCAGTCTTCTGGACAGAGGTTTTGCATTTGCAATCGCTCATATCCGTGGCGGCCAGGAAATGGGAAGACAATGGTATGAAGACGGTAAAATGATGAAAAAGAAAAATACATTTACCGATTTTATTGATTCCGGAGAATATTTAGTGAAGGAGAAATATACATCTCCAAAACATTTGTATGCACAGGGAGGAAGTGCAGGAGGTCTATTGATGGGTGCTATTGTCAATATGAAACCTGAATTATGGAACGGCGTTATTTCACAGGTTCCCTTTGTAGATGTTGTGAACACGATGATGGATGAAACGATTCCATTAACCACCAATGAATATGACGAATGGGGAAATCCAAGCAATAAAGAAGCGTATTTCTACATGAAATCCTACTCTCCGTATGAAAACGTAGAAAAGAAAAACTATCCTAACATCCTGGTAACAACAGGACTTCATGATTCTCAGGTACAATATTTTGAGCCTGCAAAATGGGTAGCAAAATTAAGGGATATGAAAACAGATAAAAATGTATTATTATTAAAAACAGACATGGCTTATGGCCACGGCGGTGCTTCAGGAAGATTTGATTACCTGAAAGATCTTGCCTTGGTGTATGCTTTTATGTTTAAATTAGAAGGAATTACTAAATAAAAATATCATGCAGATTAAGAATGAAAAATCTGCGAGAAATAATAAATAAATAATTTTAGATAAAAAATATGAGAAGAAAAATAGTTGCAGGAAACTGGAAAATGAACAAAAACATAATTGAAGCTCAACAATTGATGGTTCAGTTATTAAGTTATAAAAACAACCACAAAACCAACTGCGAAGTTTGGATTGCACCTCCATCTTTATACTTAATGATGGCAAAAGACATCTTCGAAAAAAATGAGATCGGTGTATTTTCTCAGGATATGAGCGAGCATGTAAGTGGCGCTTATACAGGAGAAATCTCTGCTGACATGTTGGAATCAATTGATGCAACAGGTTCTTTAATCGGACACTCTGAAAGAAGACAATATCACGGAGAAACAGATTCTCACTGTAACGTAAAAGTAAAATTAGCTTTAGACAAAGGTTTAATTCCTATTTACTGTAACGGAGAAACATTGGAGCAAAGAAAAGCGGGTCAACATTTTGAAGTGGTAAAAAACCAAACTGAAGTTGCTCTTTTCACGCTTTCTGCAGAAGAAATTAAAAAAGTAGTAATTGCTTACGAACCTGTTTGGGCAATCGGAACCGGAGAAACGGCAAGCCCTGAACAAGCTCAGGAAATCCACGCTCATATCAGAAGCATCATCGCTGCAAAATACGGAAAGGAAGTTGCTGACGAAGTTTCTATCCTTTACGGAGGTTCTGTAAAACCAGACAACGCCAAAGAGATTTTCTCTCAACCTGATATTGACGGTGGTTTGATTGGTGGAGCTGCTTTGAAATTAGAAGATTTTTCTAAGATTATTGAAGGATTTAATTCATAATAATAGAATAAAAAAAATATTGAAAACCACCATATTTGGTGGTTTTTTTTGGATATGGTTAGAATATTTTAACGTTAAAAATAAAATAGTAAACCTGGTAATTAACCGCTTTTCCAGCTAGAAAATAAACGTAAAGTTCTTTTTTGAAAATTCCGAAAAAAGATGTAAAAAGTATATAATTCATCTTTTCTTCTTCAGTATAGTCTGGAATTGTTATTCCATAAAATTGTTCAATCTCAATCGCAATAAGATCTAAGAAATCATTTTTGGATAACGACATAGTCAGTCTATTAGTTTAATGTTAAAAAATGATATACGAAGAATCTTTATTTTCAGATTTAAAAACTACAAATTCTATGTAAAATTGATCTTCAACCCATTTTATACACTAACAAATATAGCTATTATAAAGAACAAAAAGTCTCTCAAAATTGAGAGACTTTTTCATGTGGTAAAATTGAAAATTACTGAATATCGACTACATACATTGTTCCTTTGTCTACCTTCCCTGTTTTAGGAAGAATTTTCGCTTTTGGGTTTCCATTTCCATCGTCTGTAACACCGAAATCATCATCATTGAAAACTGCCAGTTTGTTATTTCCTAAATAAACAATTCCTTCAAACTTATCATGTTCATAACCTATCTTAGCGACCAAATCAACAGCCAACGTTTTGGAAACAGGTTTTAATCCTGCCGTGTTTATCTCATCCCAAGTAGATTGCTCAAGCGTTTTATTATTAATTTTCAACCCGTCAACCGCTGTAAGATCAGATCCGCTCACATCTGAAGCACCTGTTAAGTTTATTCTGTATACCTTTTTAGTTCCGCCTTGTGAACCGAAGTTTCCATCCCTTTCAATCACTAAAAATTCGGTGTTACTGATTGCTGTAATATCACAAACAGAATCTGACCCCCCTCCATTTTGTTTATATAAATATTGTTTCGTTTGCCCTGTTGCAAGATCAAAAGTTACAATTCTCGTTAATGTAGTATTCGTCGCTAAAGTTTTATTAGGAACATACATTGTAGATTGCATGGTGCCCACCAACATTTTCCCGTCCGGTGTCATACACATCCCTTCCATCCCTCTATTCGGTCTTCTTTTGGCTAAGACTGCCGGTAACTTTCTTGGTCCGGTATTGACTCCGATTGGGCTTATTCTTTCCAACTCTACTCCATCTGCGTTATAATGCACAATGTGAGGGCCGTATTCATCCGAAACCCAGAATGTGCCATCTGCCGCAGCGACAATACTTTCACTATCCAACCCATAATTATCCGTTGGCAATACATTTCCGGCAACATCATACGCCGTTTCCCCTGTACTTCCCATTCCAACAGGATTTGGACGACCTGAAATAGGCTGTCCTGAAGGATTTTTAAGTTTGATGTATTTAATCACTTCAATATTTCCTTGTGCATTGATCTTAAAATGCATAATCGTTGGCGTAAAATTAGGAACCAGAAATTTCACTCCACTTAAATAAGCTGTATTCGGGCCTCGGTCTGTAATGACATAGAATTCTCCTTTTCTTGTAGGATGTGCTGTAGCTCCAGAGCCAAAACCTCCATTGATCACATCGATGCCATTTACCATTGCCAAAGTAGTGAACGGAAATTCCTGTGGAAGTTTAGAATAGTTGATATCCTGATTATCTACATTATCATCATTATTATTGTTACAAGCCGCTAAAGCCATGAAGGCAAGAACTGGTAATAGGATTTTTTTCATAGTTACTTTTATGGCAGCGAAAGTAAGTACTGAATGTAAACTGATCTTGAATGGAATGATAAATCTGTTTTAAATTTTGTTTATTATTTTTTTTAGGAGCTGTTTCCCGCTTTCCGTTGCAATCTTTTTTTCCAAAAAAGGATTTTCTCTGCAATCGGGGCTAGGGTTATAGGAATGGTGGCTTCGAGAGCCTCAGCCACCAGGGAATTTTTGTCGTTCTTTCTAAGTATAACTTCACTATTAAGTAAGTATTTTTTTGTCATTCTGAAAGAATCTCCACAAAAGTTTTTTATAATTCGATCTCTATAAAATGAGTTTAGATTCCTCCGGAATGACAAACTTTTTGGGTGATGAGAATGTACTATTAAAGGGATTTTGAGATTGCTTTACTTCGACAGGCTCAGCACAGGCTAGCTTCGCTCCTCCCAATGAACTAATAAAAAAACGCGCCAAGATTGACGCGTTTCATTGTTTTATTTTTCAAAGAAAAATTATTTCTTATCTTTCGTTGCTCTCTGTAAAACCTCATCTACCATTCCGAAGTCTTTTGCTTCCGTAGAAGTCATCCAGTAATCTCTGTCAGACGCTTTTTCTACCCATTCGTATGATTGACCTGAATGTTCAGAAATAATGTCATATAATTCTTTTTTCAATTTCAACATTTCTCTTAAGTTGATCTCCATATCAGAAGCCACCCCTTGTGCACCTCCTGAAGGCTGGTGAATCATTACTCTTGAATGCTTAAGCGCAGAACGCTTACCTTTTTCTCCTGCCACCAATAATACCGCTCCCATTGAAGCTGCAATACCTGTACAGATAGTTGCTACATCAGGCTTAATGATCTGCATGGTGTCATAAATTCCTAATCCTGCATATACACTTCCTCCAGGAGAGTTGATGTAAATTTGGATGTCTTTTGAAGGATCTGAACTCTCCAAGAACAAAAGCTGTGCAGTTACGATATTAGCAACCTGATCATCAATTCCTGTTCCCAGGAAGATAATCCTGTCCATCATCAAACGAGAAAAAACGTCCATCTGAGCTACGTTCATTCTTCTTTCTTCCATGATGTACGGTGTAAGATTGGTTGGACCATACATTCCCATATACTGATCGGTAGCAAGACCGCTGTTTCCTAAATGCTTTACAGAGAAATCTCTGAATTCTTTTTTAATGTCCATATTTCTATTCGTATTATTTAAAATTTATTTGAGATTTAAATTACAACTATTATTCCTAAAATTTTATAGGACTTTTTGTCACAGGCGACCAGCCTATTTTTTCAATAATCTGCTTAGAGAAGTCGTTTAGCATCATGATTTTCTTGATCGCATCAAAATACTTTTCCGGATTGGTGTCACGATATTCTTCAAGATCTGCTGTCGTTTGCTTGATCATCACATGAATGTAATAATATTTGTGAATTAAGATGTTATTTTCCACTTCTTCAGCAATGTGATCTCCCATATTGGGTGGAAATATATTTCGGGTAGCCCAATCACTCAATTCATTAGGGTGCATCAAAGCGTCTGCTACTTTTAAGGTAATATCTGCATCCATCAACGTGATAAAAAAACTTCCTGATCTTAATTCATCATGTTCAATACCTTCTTTGATGTTATTGATGATCTTTTGATTGGTTTCTATCTGGAATTCATACTGTTCTTCTTCAAAATGATTAAGAATTTCCTCAATTACCGTTACTTCATATTCTTCATTCTTGTCATTTTCTCTGTGCAGAACCACATCACCGAACATCAACATCGTGTCAATCAGTTTATTTTCCTGATGAAGAATATTAAACTGTATAGAATCTACTTCCTTTTCAGGTTTCGGTACAATTTCTAACTTCGTAGGCTTCTGCTCTTTCTGTTGCTGAACATGTTGCGTCTGATTTTGCGTAACCTGTCTTTGAACATCAAGTTCATTAAACAAACTCTGCTCGGACAATCCGAATTTATTGGATACTTCTTTAAGATAAACCTCTCTTTTAAGCGCATTTTGTACAAAAGAAACCGATTTTACGATATTCCTGATGGCGTCTGCTTTCTTGATCGGATCACTTCCGGCATCTTTTAAAAGAATTTCTGCTTTAAAATCAATAAAATCCATCGCTTCATTTTCGATGAATTTTTCAACATAATCCTGCGGATGTTTTCTGGCAAAAGAATCAGGGTCATCACCTTCCGGGAATAAAAGAACACGAATGTTCATCCCTTCCGTCAGCAACATATCAATACTTCGGAAACTCGCTTTGATTCCCGCATTATCTCCATCAAAAAGAATCGTTACATTTTCCGTCAATCTTTTGATAAGCTTAATTTGCTCCGTCGTTAAAGAAGTTCCTGAACTTGCCACAACATTTTCGATACCCGACATATGAAGTGAAATCACATCCATATATCCTTCCACCAAAAGACAGATGTTTTTTCTCGAAATCGCCTGTTTTCCTTGGTTTAATCCATATAAAACATTAGATTTATGATAAATTTCAGTTTCAGGCGAGTTGAGATATTTCGCTGTTTTGACATTATTTCTAAGAATTCTAGCCCCAAAACCAAGCACCCTGCCCGAAAAACTATGAATGGGGAAAATTACCCTTTCACGGAAACGGTCGATTCCTGCAGGAGAATTTTCAGGAAAAATAGAAAGTCCCGATTTCTCTAAAATTTCTTTCGCATATCCTTTCTCTAAAGCAAAAGCGGTAAAAGCATTTTTCTTTTCAGGAGAATATCCCAATTGGAATTTTTTGATGATATCATCCTTTAGTTCACGCTCTTTAAAATAGGCTAAACCAATTGATCTCCCTTCATCTACCTCCCAAAGAAAATTTTGATAATAATCATTCGCTATTTCATGGATCTTATAGAGTACATCTCTTTCAGACTGGGCATTTTTTGCTTCTTCTGAATATTCACGCTGATCTTCTTCAATTTCAATCCCGTATTTTTTTGCTGCGTGGCGAAGTGCTTCAGGATAGGTAAAGTTTTCGATTTCCATTAAAAAAGAGATCGCTGTCCCTCCTTGCCCACTGGAAAAATCTTTCCAAATCTGCTTACTCGCCGAAACTACAAAACTGGGTGTTTTTTCCTCATGGAACGGACTGAGTCCTTTATAATTAGACCCTGCCCTCTTCAACTGCACATATTCACCCACAATCTCTTCTACTCTGATCGTGGAGAATATTTTATCTATGGTCTGTTTAGAAATCATGGTGTAAAAATAAGGAATAAGTTTTTTATTATGACGAGAAACTAAAAATAGACAGCTCTATTATTTATGAATTATTAAACAGAGGCAACCCATAAAAAGATTACAATTATCGAGAAAACCAATCCCAACTATAGATATTATTAATAATACACATATATGTCATTTTTATTATGCATCATTAAAATACGAATATAAAAGATATATGTAACTAAATTTACAATAAACAAAAACATAAACATTTATATATGACTTAAAAATAAACAAAACACAAAATATTAATTCATTCACAATTTATTATCTAATGAAAAAAAACACAATTTTAAAAAAATGGGTATTTCTATTTATTTTCTTTATTGCAACATCTAATTATTATACCCAAGTCATTACAGAGACACAAAATCCTTATTCCTTAGGAACCACAAACGAGTTTTTAAAACAAATACAAGCACAATTAGCAACAATATCTAAAAACAATCCAGAAATAAAACTACCCTTACCTCATTCAGAAACACTTCATGCAAAAGTAAATTACCTAAAAGAAAGATCTTCCTCTGAGATACAACTCGAAGGAGAGATATTGGGCAGAGCATCAGGAAGCTTCAGCCTTGTCATAAAAGATAAAAAATTAGAAGGAAGACTCATCTTTTTAAAAGACAAAAAAGCATACACTTATTATTCTGACAACAATGAAGAAGCTTTTATTAAAGAAGATAATATAAACAACATCATTTGTACAGATTTTATCAGACCTTCAAATTCCTAAATACAGGAAAAGAGAAAATATTCACGCAAGAACACAAAGAATATTGATATCGCTAACCTCCAAAGTCTTCCAGGAGCAGCGGGTTGTTTATTATTAGATTTTGACGGGCATTACCTTCCTGCAGGTAGCGGTTGGAATGCAGGAAACCCTATCAATGCCGCTCCTTCAGGAATGAATAGTGATGAAATTCTAGAAGCCTGGGAAATTACTGCAGAAGACTTTCGTGCATTTAATCTCAACGTTACCACTAATGAAGCTGTCTTTAATACTTATCCGCAAAATAAAAGAAGGAGATGCGTTGTCACAACCACCGATACCGCTTATCCAGGAGGAGCAGGTTTCGCACTGGTGAATAATTTCTCTTCCTTTTCAGATTTACCATGCTGGGCCTTCACTTCAGGAGCAGGCACTTACGGAAAATACATAGGTGAAATTTTATCTCACGAATTTGGACACACCTTAGGCTTAAGACACGACGGACAAAACCAATACACCTATTATAGTGGACATGGAAACTGGGCCCCGATTATGGGAGCAGGTTACTACAGAAATGTAACCCAATGGAGCAAAGCAGAATACACCAATGGAACAAATCATCAGGACGATCTTGCTATCATCACAAGCATAGCTAATGGCGTTGGTTACAGAGTAGATGATCATGGAAATACATCCGCTACAGCAACGCCACTTGTTGTTTCAGGGCAACAGGTTTCTGGTTCTCAAAACCAAGGGGTTATTGGATATACCGATGATATAGATCTCTTTAGCTTTACAACAAGCGGAGGAAATGTAAAACTCAATATACAGGCAACGGAAAGACATAGTAATCTGCTCTTAAAAGTTGATCTATACAATGAAAAGAATACTTTAATGGGTACTTATACCGGGGATCCCAGGAATCTTAGTATTCCCATAAGTATTAATACAGCCCTAAATCCGGGAAAATATTACGTGGCAGTCTCAGGCATTGGGGAAGGAACTCCTGACACTGGATATACAAGCTATTCTTCATTAGGAATTTACAGCATATCAGGATTCATCCCATCATCAGCTCCTTTTTTGACAGCAATAGATAAGCATCAAGACCATAAAATCAGGGGCTACCCCAACCCTGTCATCGATGAACTAACGATAGAAACAGAATCTAATGATCACTTCGATATTCAGATTTCTAATTCTTCTGGGTTAATGATATATCAAACAGCACTAACAAGTAATTATTTAAAAATTCCGTTTTCCGATAAACCGGCAGGACTCTATCTCATTACAATAAGAAATAGAACCACCCAAAAAGAAAATACTTTTAAAATAATTAAAAAATAATTCAACCCAAAAGCGGTTTTCCAAAAACAGGAAGATCGCTTTTTATGCTAAATTTTATCTATTTTTGAGGTCGAATTACTATTCATAAAAAATGAATTATACCATACATACTATCGAAGACTGGCAGGAAATAGTGAACAACATTATTCCTGAAATGAAACATCCTATTCTTTTACTAAAAGGAAATTTAGGAGCAGGAAAAACAACATTCACTCAGTTTTTACTTAAAAACTTAGGAAGCTCGGATGAAGTAAACTCTCCTACTTATTCTATTGTTAATGAATACAATACACCCAAAGGGAAAATCTTTCATTTTGATCTGTATCGTTTAAAAAGTATTGAAGAAGTGTATGACATTGGTATTGAAGAATATCTGGACAATGCTTTTTTATGCATTATAGAATGGCCTGAAGTGTATGAAGATGAGTTGTATGGACTTAACTACCACACAATGAGTATTGTGAACACAGGCGAAGAAAGAGAAATCACATTCGACTAAATATTATGTATCTTTGTCACATAAATTCAATCATCAAATAATTATCTGTAAGACATAATTTATTTTAAAAAAAATGAGTACTACACATATTTTTACTCCATTTACTGAAGAAGAATTAATGCCGCAAGAAGAAAAGTTGGAGGTTATTAAAAAAGGAAAACAATTCAGTATTGGTATTCCTAAAGAAACCTGTCTTCATGAAAGAAGAACATGCATCACACCAGATGCCGTACAGGTATTGGTAGAGCACGGCCATGAGATCATCATTGAATCAGGAGCCGGACAAGGTTCATTTTTTACAGATTTACAGTATTCTGAATCAGGAGCAAGAATAACAAATGATCCCAAAGAAGCTTTCACGCAGGATCTTATTCTAAAAATAAACCCTCCTACAGAAGACGAAATAGATTATATGAAACCGAATACCTATTTGGTATCGGCGCTTCAGATTAATTTAAGGGAGAAAGCGTATTTCTTAAAATTAGCAGAGAAAAAAATCAACGCTATTGCTTTTGAATTTATCGTTGATGAATATAAGCAATTGGCATTAGTACGATTGGTAGGTGAAATTGCAGGAACCGTTTCAATCTTATACGCTTCTGAATTATTAGCATTATCCAACGGATTAATGTTAGGAGGAATCACAGGAGTTCGACCTTCTGAGGTTCTTATTTTGGGCGCAGGAATCGTAGGCGAATTCGCAACCAAAGCCGCCATCGGTCTGGGTGCCAGCGTAAGAGTTTTCGATAATTCGTTATCAAAATTAAGAAGGCTTCACAGCATTGTTGACAGCCGAGTTCCGACTTCCATTATTGATCCGAAGGAATTAAGCAAAGCATTACGACGTGCAGATGTAGTAATTGGTGCTCTTCCAAGATTAAATATGCAACCTATCGTTACCGAAGACATGGTAATGAAAATGAAAAAAGGCAGCGTAATCATCGATATCACAATCGATAACGGAAAAGTAATTGAAACATCTGAGCTTACCACCATGGAAAATCCTTACATTATTAAACATGGTGTAATCCATTGCGGACTTCCGAACCTGACTTCAAAAATGCCAAGAACAACCACAAAAGCAATCTCAAACTTTTTCCTTTCTTACATTTTAAATTACGATGAAGAAGGTGGTTTTGAAAATATGCTGACCCGCAAAAATGAAATGAAGCAGAGTTTATATATGTATAAAGGAAGGCATACTAAAAAAGTAATCTGCGACCGTTTCGGACTTACTTATCACGATATCAATCTTTTAATTTTCTAATGAAAAAGCTTAAGTTTTATATGGTTGGTCTTATTCCAGGACTAATTATTGTATTTTTTATATTAAACAAAAAAGGAGCAAGCTGCAGCGGTTATTTACCCAATAGCCGTGTGATTGCAGAAACTCTTTCTAAAGATTTTAAGTATTCTGACAGTTTCAAAAGTGAAATGAGTACCTACAAAATCAACGAAAAATTCTTAAAAGACGAAATCATTACCAATGGTACCATAGATTTTGACAGAAGTCATGCTCAACAAAAACCATGTCCTGATTATTTGTTGTTTTACCCAAAAGAAAACCCAACGTACGAGGTTACATTTGAAAAATGTGAAGAAATTGTAACGCTGAATTCTTTGAAGAAATTGAAATAGATTTTCTTAAAGCAAATTATATCGAAAGAACTTTGTAACCTTTGCGCTAAAATTCAATGTAGAGACGCTTCGGCTCCGCTCAGCATGACATCACTAATACTAGGCGTTAAAAAATAACCAAAATACATTACAACTAATGGATGGCAATTACTACATGATTCATGATTACCTGATATTCATTGGAGTATTTGCTATTTTCTTTTTTGTAACGGTGGGGATTTATTTGTTTAGTCAGAATCAAAAATTCAAACAGAAAAATACGAAACTGATTGAAACCAATAAACTGATCGAACAAAGATTAAACGAGGTTCAGTTAGAACATATCGGTACAAAACTGAACCCTCATTTGTTTAAAAACATCCTAAATTCGGTTCAGTCCCATGCCTATCAAACATATATGTCATTGGATAAACTAGCCAATGTTCTTGATTATATTCTATACGCAACACATAAAAAACCAAAGAGAACATATATGTCATTGGATAAACTAGCCAATGTTCTTGATTATATTCTATACGAAAGCAACAATAAATTTGTAAGTCCAAAGGAAGAACTTACTTTTGCTTTGAGCTTAATTGAAATCAATAAAATAAAAATCAATCCACTTTTCGACTTTAGAATTAAATCTAAAATTGATAAATCGGATGAAATTTTTGAAGAGAAAGTTTTCGCGCCTCTTATTACGGTTGATCTTATTGAGAATGCTTTTAAACATACCGATTTCTTAGCACAGGATTCTTTTATTTCCATTCAATTAGAATTGGAAGACAGGATTTTCACCATGAAAGTGAGCAATAAAGCTTCGTTAAAGAATGTGTTGGAAAAAGAAAAAAGCGGATTTGGAAGCCAGTCTTTAGATCAAAGATTAAAAATGATCTACAACAATTATTATCAGCTTACTAAAAGTTCAAAAAACGGTATCTTCACAGCCGAATTGGTAATTAATTTAGGTGAATTCTATGATAAAGTGCGTTATTCTTGATGATGAATTACTGGCGATCAGCTATTTAAAACTTCTGTGTGAACAAATTGAGAATGTAGAAGTGGTAAAAGCATTCAACGATCCTAAAATTTTCCTGAACGAAATTGACAACCTTGATTGTAATCTTTGCATTTTAGACATTGAAATGCCGGGAATGACAGGCATTCAGGTAGCTGAACTTATTTCAGATTCAAAAAAAATAATATTCACAACTGCTTATAAAGAATATGCGGCAGAAGCATTTGATTTAAATGTGGTAGATTATGTAAGAAAACCGATTAAAAAAGAAAGGTTGATCCAAGCATTTGAAAAAGCAAAAGAATTGGTTGCAGCCCCTCAAAAAAAAGACTTTATTGAATGGAATACCAACATTGGGAAAACCATTATCTTCACCGAACAGATTGCTTACATTAAAACTTCAGAAATCGATAGCCGCGATAAAGAAATCATGCTCAACGATGGAACAACCATCGTTCTGAAAAACCTCAGTTTTAAATCTCTTCTGGAAATGCTTCCCTCAAAAGATTTTGCACAGGTTAATAAAAAAGAGATCATTGCATTATCTTCCATCAAAGTATTTTCAACCAACGAAATTATCACCTCAATATTGGTAGACGGAGATAACTTCATTAAACTTCAGATTGGAGACACCTATAAAAATTCATTATTGGAAATGTTTGGAAAGTAGATTTTTCATACGTTTTCTATTTCATTACAAATTTTATCCGTTTCATTACATCCCTCCTATTTAACATAGGTAGGCAGCGTACTTTTGCGGCTTGATTAAATAATTTGATTGTGAAAAAACTTTTTTATGTTTGTGGAATTCTCATATCCGGATGTTGTTTCGCTCAGGAATCAGCTGCTAAAGTTAAAGTTGCTTTTTTTGATGGAGTTGCAGTAGCCGGATATGTGGATTATGGGGCCTTCATCAACTTTACCGGACCGAATGTAAATGTAACGCACAAAGATGTTAAATTCATCCTTGGAATGCTTCCATCATTGAGAATTAAAGAAGACAAATCTTCTGGAACTAAAAACAATATGATCACTCCCAATCTGGGAATAGGACTCACTGCAGTTTACAAAAAAATGGCACTACAAATCCCGATGTATTACAACTCTAAAACCGCTGCAGAAAACGGTTCGTGGAAAGTGGGCATTGGTCTTGGCTATTCTTTCAAATAGCTTTTCATTACATTATTGAGGTCATTTATTACATTTTAAAAAGAATAGTATTTAACATAACTATATTCTTATCAACTTTGCATTTAAATATTGGAATTATGAATTTGGGGAAGTATAGAAATCTAATTTTTTACGTGGCTACAATTGCCATTTTCTCCTGCCTGATGTATTACTTCATCGTAGAAGGACAAACATTAGAAGCGGGACAAAATATTGTTGTAAAAACAAGCACAGGTTCCACTTGGGAGAACTTTGTAGAATCTTTTAAAACCAATCTGCATCATCCGCTGGCGTTGTTGTTAGCACAAATCGTTACCATTATTCTTGTGGCGAGATTGTTCGGATGGTTTTGTATGAAAATAAAACAACCCACGGTAATTGGAGAAATGATTGCGGGTATCGTTTTAGGACCCTCACTTTTGGGAATGTATTTTCCTGAATTTTCAACTTTCCTTTTCCCTAAAGAATCCTTAGGTAACCTACAGTTTTTGAGCCAGATAGGATTAATCCTCTTCATGTACATCGTAGGAATGGAACTGGATCTGAGTGTTTTAAGAAAAAAAGCTCATGATGCTGTAGTCATCAGCCATGCAAGTATTATTATCCCTTTTGCATTAGGCATCGGGCTATCCTATTTTATCTATAAAGAATTTGCTCCGGACGGAATTCAGTTCACCTCCTTCGCTTTATTTATCGCTATTGCCATGAGTATCACCGCATTTCCGGTATTGGCAAGAATTGTTCAGGAGAGAAATCTTCAAAAAACAAAACTAGGAACCATTGTTATTACCTGTGCTGCAGCCGATGATATTACTGCCTGGTGTATTTTGGCAGCCGTTATTGCTATTGTAAAAGCAGGATCTTTCGCAAGTTCAATCTACGTCATTATCATGGCGATTGGATATGTCTTTTTAATGATCAAAATTGTAAGACCTTTCCTTAAAAGAATCGGAGACTTGCAAGCAGGAAAAAACACCATCAACAAACCAATGGTTGCCATTTTCTTCCTTACCCTGATCCTTTCTGCATATGTAACAGAAGTGATCGGAATCCATGCTTTATTTGGAGCTTTTATGGCAGGAGCTATTATGCCTGAAAATGCAAAATTCCGTACCATGTTTATTGATAAAGTAGAAGATGTTGCATTGGTTCTTTTACTTCCATTATTCTTTGTATTTACAGGACTTCGTACCCAAATAGGATTATTAAATGACGGTCATTTATGGATGATCGCAGGTTTCATTATTCTAACTGCGGTCATAGGAAAATTTGCAGGAAGCGCGCTCGCCGCAAAATTCCTCGGAATCAATTGGAAAGAAAGTTTAACCATTGGAGCTTTAATGAATACCAGAGGGTTGATGGAATTAATTGTTCTGAATATTGGATATGATTTAGGCGTTTTAAGTCCTGAGATCTTTGCCATGATGGTTATTATGGCCTTGTTTACCACTTTTATGACGGGGCCGGCACTGGATTTCATCAATTATGTTTTCAAATCTAAAAAAGACGAAGATGAAACCCAAGATGATAATGATCCTAAATACCGCGTTCTTCTATCATTTGACAATCCGGAATCCGGAAGTACGTTGTTGAAATTAGCACACGACTTCACCAATAAGATGAACGGAAACAAGAGCATCACTGCCATGAATATTGCTCCCGTGGACGAAATGCATGCTTATGAAATCGATGAATACGAAAGTGAACAGTTTAAAAATGTTATTGAAACTTCACACGAACTTCAATTAGAGGTAACTACCCTTTTCAAAGCTTCCACAGATATTGAAAATGAGCTGACTCATATTACCAATAAAGGAAATTATGATTTGCTTCTGATCATGCTTGGAAAATCAATGTACGAAGGAAGTTTACTGGGAAGATTATTAGGATTTACCACTAAAATCATTAATCCCGAAAAACTTTTAAATACCGTAAAAGGGAAAGGTAATATTTTCAACAACTCTCCTTTTGACGACTTTACGTTGCAGATCTTAGATAAAACAAATATTCCGGTTGGCGTTTTGGTTGAAAAAGATTTTAAATCGGCAGAAAGAGTATTTGTTCCCATCTTTAATTTAAGTGATTTTTATTTGCTTGAATATGCGAAAAGGCTGATCAATAATAACAATTCTCAGATCATCATTCTTGATGCAGGAGGACAGATCAGAAGTAATATTGAAGTAAAAGAATTGATCAGAAGCATCGAACAGGTTGCCCCCAATCACATCACCTTATATAACGAGAAGAAGATTGAGAAAGAATTTTTGGATTCTCAAGATCTCATGTTAATCAGCAGCAAAAGCTGGAAAAGTTTGATTGACACCAAAAGTCTTTGGTTATCGGATATTCCATCAACCCTCATCATCTCAAATCCATAAATTGATTTGCATTTTCACTATATTAAAACCAACTTTTCGAGTTGGTTTTTTTGTTATACCTCTAGTACTCAAACAACTTGTTTAAACTTTTATTTTAACCGCAAAAGTGACAAAAGATTAACACATTAGTGACTTTAAGTTGAGCATTAGGCTACAAATAAGAGCACATAAGTTTTTAAAAATCTTTGCATATTGAGCGGAGTCGAAATATTATTCTTTTGTAGACTTTTCCTTTCTCAATAACCAATCCTTAATTAATCAACGATAGCTTTTGATTCTTTTGCGGTTAAATTGTTAATTCGTTTAAACAGGTTCAAAATCTAAAATCCCACTTTCATCCAATCGTAGTTCTACTACAATTTTTCAATTTTAACACGAATACTTAGGGATTAGAAATATTTTTCATTAATTTTATCCTATAACACACTTGATGGTAATAGATTACATACAACTTCGGAGCAAGTATATGATAGAACGTTTTTAAGAAACCTACATCACTCTTGCTTAACCTAAAAACCTTTTAAAAGAAGACCTACATTCAGGACAAGCCATCAAACTGATTATTGAAGCAGAAAATGTGGTGGGTAAAAAGTATAATTTAAAACTCTGGGAACACGACAGCTGAGGAGGTGATGATCTACTCTACAACAATACCCATACTTTTAAAGCAGACCGACAGGAAATCCTTGTTCCCCTTAACGAATGAAATGTAAACCATAAGAGAAATAGGTATTGATCCTAACAATCCTAATTATGGTTTAAAATTTTCACCCATCAATTATTGTGGATATTCTATCTGAATAGATTTTTATCATTTAAAATAGATTCCCTACCTTTAAGTAGATAAAAGCTTAGCACTTCCCCATTTCCATTCTATAAAAACACCCTCTGCCCAAGAGGAAACAAATAATAAAAAAAAATTAATTATGATTGTTAGAAGCGACTCATTTACCATTGACTTTTCCGAGAGAGATCCTCAATTCCCAGACGGAAATGATATCCTAAAATCACCTTATTTCAAATACTTGAAAAGGTTTCTTTATCATGATCTGATGGATTTACACCCAGAATTAGAAGACGAATATGTAAGCAGAATTAAAGAACTCGAATTAGGAGACCCCTTATTAATCGAGACATTTATGCATCTGTACGAAATGGATAACGACATTTTAAAATGTAATGAAGCCCAACCTGCTGTTAATGAACAATTATTGAATGAGGGCTTTAAGTATATTGTAGAAAATTTAAGTACCTGTGATGATGGCGATTATGTATAAACAACATTCAATTATTTATAAGAAATGATAACCCACAAAATGGGTAAATTAAAAAAACTAGAGCTTGGGTTTATAATCTAGGCTCTTTTGTAAAGTTAATTCCTTCTATACTTCATGACTTTATTTCCATTATTCTTTTCTGAATCAATATTGATTTCTTCAAAGCCTAATTTTTTATATAAATGATAGGCCGCAAGATTATGAGCGGTAACCTCTAAAACAATGTCAATATCATGAAATCTATTTTCCGCTTCATGAATAACGGACTGAATTAATCCGAACCCGATATTCTTTCCCTGATAATTTTTCTTAACATACATTTGATAAATGCTGCCTGTAGAAATCCCCTCTTTTACAAAAACACAAATTCCAATTAATTCACTCCTATCGAAGGCACCAAATATTAATTTTTCCTGAACCGGATTTTCTATATTATCTTCTAATGTAAATTTTTCAATTTTTAACGATTCTTCATAGTTGGCACCAAAAGATTCGGGAAACACTTTCAAACTTTCCAATCTTATCATCCTGTAATCTTTACTTTCACAGGGCAATAGCGGACGGTATTCAATTTTAACACTGCTCATTTTGAATCCATTTTGTAACATTCAAGTACCTATTTGTAACAATATTATTCTCTCTAATTTTTAAAACATGTAAATATATCATATTTTGAAAATAATCTTTGGCACGATTATTTAATATAGACAAATAACTCATGTTTAATTTGAGTTTTCATGGTTATTAGTTTTTATCCCTGGTTAACCCCAGGGATTTTTATTTTAAATATTTTGATGAATTTTCGATAAATAATCAATGATATTTGCCGAATCAGTTTATATGATTTGAAAGCAAAATACCGGATATTTATTGAATAGGAAAAGAACCTGAATTATTCAATAATCAATTGGACTTTATCTTTTGAATTGGATTTGAAAAATATTCATTATAAAATGTAAGAATCATATTTACATTGTAAAAAATATTTTATACCTTCGCTTTATGATAACAAACAACAGAACATATTATTATAGAATTTTAAACTCAAATTTGGGATAGGGATTCTTATAAACATAACATAAACCTCGTCCTTGGGCGGGGTTTTTTATTTTAAAAAATTTAACAAGATGAAAATAAGCATCATCGGTGTAGGTCTCATTGGAGGATCTATCGCATTGAAATTAAGACAAAAAGGAATTGCAGATTTTATTTACGGAATAGATAACAGTAACGAACACCTTAACGAAGCATTAGATTTAAAGATCATTGATGCCAAGGTAGATCTTGAATACGGAATAAAAAATTCGGACCTCATCATCATCGCTATTCCTGTAGATTCTGCAAGGAAAATACTACCCGGCGTTTTAGATTTAATCTCTGACAAACAAACCGTAATGGACGCAGGTTCTACCAAAGCCGGAATCGTTTCGTCTGTAAAAGATCATCCGAAGCGTTCAAGATTTGTTGCTTTTCACCCAATGTGGGGTACGGAAAATAGCGGTCCGAAATCAGCCATCTCTGAAAGTTTTTCAGGAAAAGCGGGCGTGATTTGTAATAAAGAAGAATCTGCTGAAGACGCTTTGCTTTTAGTAGAAAAAATTGTTGAAAGTCTTGATATGCATTTAATCTATATGGATGCAGAAGCTCATGATGTTCACACTGCCTATATTTCGCATATTTCACATATCACCTCTTACGCATTAGCCAACACTGTTTTGGAAAAGGAACGCGAAGAAGATACTATTTTTCAATTGGCGAGTTCCGGTTTTTCGAGTACCGTTCGTTTAGCAAAATCTCATCCTGAAATGTGGGTTCCGATCTTCAAACAAAATAAAGAAAATGTGTTGGATGTTTTAAATGAACATATCAGCCAATTAAGAAAATTCAAATCTGCTTTAGAAAAAGAAAATTACGAATATTTAGGAGAATTGATATCGAATGCGAACAAAATAAGAGGAATACTTGATAAATAGGCGCATTTTCACCATTTCTAACTATAAATCAACCCTACAAACTTCCGATATTGGAAGTTTTTTTTATGCCTAAATTCAACATGTTTTTTAATAAAGTTAAAATATTTTTTAACTTTATTAAAAATTTAATTACTTTTGTAAAAACAATATTCAATGAAACTGCCAATTATTTGTCCAAGTTGTGATCACACGCTTAATGTAAGTCAGATGAAATGCCCAAGCTGTACAACAGAAGTGAGTGGAGATTATGAGCTTCCTGTTTTTCTTAAACTAAACAGAGAAGAGCAGGATTTTATCCTCAACTTTTTTTATCGAGTGGAAGTATCAAAGAAGTGGCAAAACAGGCAGATCTTTCCTACCCTACCATGAGAAATAAAATGGACGACCTGATTTTGAAAATAGATCAATTAAAAGCTAACAATTAAAATCATTTTTATGAATTGGAAAACAGTCTTCAATCCGTTTGAAAGGTTTAATGATAAAACTTTACTGATTGCCGGAATTCTATCTATCCCGATGGTTATAGCAATTGGTTACTTTTCCGGAAGCTATTTCAGCAGCATCTATCGAATTAATAATCTGGAAAAAATATCTGTTCAAGGGGTGGCAATTCCTACATTGATAAGTTTTCTTTCATCCATTATCATTCTTTTTATTTTAGGCAAAATTTTAAATTCCAAAACACGATTTATCGATATTGTGAATACTGTTTTAATCTCACAAATACCTCTTGCCTTTTTATTGCTTTTTCAAAAACTGACCTTCATAAATACTGCAGCAAAAACAGTTAGAATCTATCAAAAAAATCCTACAGGATCATTCCCTATTGTAGACTTTATTATAATGATTTCAACCATAATATTTGTATGCACTATACTCATCTACAGCATGGCTATCTACTATAACGGCTTTAAAACAGCAACCAATATAAAAAAATGGCAAAGTGTTGTTCTTTTTTGTGTCGTCTCATTTCTTACGATGGTCATTTGCCAAATTTTCAATAACTAAACCCACATACGATTATGAAAATAAAACTTTTATTAGTGCTATTATTTTTAGCACAGATTTGTCACGCCCAAACTATTGAAGGAATTTGGAAAGGAGACCTTGATACCGGTGGTACAATACTTCCTGTTATCCTTAATATCAAGAAAACAAACACAGGATACATCTCCTCCCTCAACAGCCCTAAACAAAGCACAAAAGATATTGCTATAGACAAAACAGAGTTTATCAATAATGAATTAACCTTTGAAGTCAAAAGCATAAAAGCGATATATAAGGGAATCTTTAAAAAAGATCATTTTGAAGGAAACCTCATCCAAAATGGGGCTAGTCTTCCTTTAAATTTCACCAATAAACCAACAACAGCTGACTCTGCTGAAAAAACTACAGATATTCCTTACCTTAAAGATCATGCCATTGATACCAAAAAGATGGATGATTTTCTAGATTATATCGCCAAAAACAAGCAAGGAATTGGCAGTGTTTCTATTTTCAGAAAAGGTCAGGAAGTATACAAAAAAAGTTTCGGACAAGACCAGATAAAAAATAGCAGCTACGATGAGCTTACCAAATATCAAATTGGTTCCATCAGTAAATTAATGACTGCCGTTATGATTTTTCAGCTGATTGAGAATAATAAATTAAGCTTGTCTGATAAACTGTCTAAATTTTATCCTGAAATTCCCAATGCCGCAAAAATCACTATTGGAAGCATAATGAACCATACCAGTGGACTAGGAGATTATGTAGGAAAATCACTTGAGAACAATTGGTTATTTGGAAAACCTGTGGGAAATGATGCCATCATCTCAGCAATAAAAAAAGATGGAGTAAGCTTTCAGCCCGGAGAAAAAACTCAATACTCAAATTCCGGCTATTTTCTTTTGAGTAGAATTTTAGAAAAAATAAAAAATCAGCCTTATCATGTAATCCTGAAAGAAAACATCCTTGACAAAGCTAAAATGAACAATACGTTTTCCGTACTTGATAACGCAGGAAATACTTTTAAGCCTTATCAATATAAAAATAATAACTGGAGTGAGGTTAAGGATTTCAACTTTAACAACTGTATCGGTTTAGGAGATATCACTTCTACCCCAACGGATATGAATATGTTTATTAATGCCTTATTCAGCAATCAATTGATAAAAAAAGAAACGTTGGAAATCATGATGCCTCAAAAAGATGAAAAACATTTCGGTAGAGGAATCATGAAATTCCCTTTCTACAATATTACTTATTTTGGACATGGTGGTGATACGGCGGGAACACATTCTTCGCTGTCTTTCGAACCAGTGGATCAGTTATCATTCGCTGTTACCATAAATGGTGAAAATCTCCCTCACAATAAGCTTTATATTGATATTTTAAGAATTATATATAATCAGGATTTTGAGTTTCCGGTATTTAATGAGACAAAAATTCCAGCCTCAGAACTGGAAAAGTATTTGGGAGACTATTCTTCAAAAGATATCCCTTTAGCATTAAAAATTATTTCCAAAGACGGAAAACTACTCGCACAGGGAAGTGGACAGCCGCCATTTCCATTGGAATATATAGAAAAAGATCAGTTTAAATTTGACGATGCGGGTATCAAAATTATTTTCGACTCAGAAAAACATCAGCTACAGCTTCTACAAGGTGGAAAAACCTATGTATTTAACAGAAAATAAATAACAAAAAATCCTTAGACCATATGATCTAAGGATTTTTTTATCTGTTAGTATATCTTATATTCAGGTTGAAAATTTAACATTCCGGAACATTCACCGCAATGGCCAATCCTCCTTCAGATGTTTCTTTAAATCTGTCGTTCATTGATAAAGCAGTTTCCCACATGGTTTGAATCACCTCATCTAAAGTTACTCTTGCTTTTGCAGGATCACTTTCAAGAGCAATATTTGCTGCCGTGATAGCTTTCATTGCACCCATCGTATTTCTTTCAATACAAGGAATTTGAACCAATCCTTTTATTGGGTCACAAGTTAAGCCAAGATGATGCTCCATCGCAATTTCCGCAGCCATTAAAACCTGACCAATGCTTCCTCCTAAAATCTCTGTTAGTCCCGCCGCAGCCATTGCCGAAGAAACTCCGACCTCAGCCTGGCAACCTCCCATTGCTGCAGAGATTGTTGCATTTTTTTTGAATAATGTTCCTATTTCTCCTGCAACCAATAAAAATCTTGTAATATCATCTTCGCTTGTGAAAGGCGTGAAAGCCTGAGAATACATTAATACAGCCGGAATTACCCCACTCGCTCCGTTAGTAGGAGCCGTAATAATTCTACCGAAAGCTGCATTTTCTTCATTTACAGCCAATGCAAAACAGGCGATCCATTTATTGATATTGGTGAAGTTTTCTTCGGCATCTACTACCATCTGAAACCATTCATCCTTATTTTTATAGATCTTATCTTCTCCTAATAATTTTCTGTTGATTCCGGCAGCTCTTCTGGAAACATTTAATCCTCCAGGAAGAATTCCTTCTTTATTGACGCCTTTATAGATGCATTCTTTAATTTGTTTCCAAATGTAAAGGGCTTCGGCTCTTGTTTCCTCTTGAGTTCTCCAGCTTTCTTCATTAATTAAAATCAAATCTGAAACCTTGCTAAACCCTAACTTCTCACAATATTTTACAATATCCTTTCCATGATGACAAGGATATAATGTACGTACACATTGTTTTTCTATTGAATTTTTTTCCTGACTTGCAATAAAACCTCCTCCCACAGAATAAAAATCCTGAACAAGCTCTGTTCCATCCTCAAAGATAGCTTTGAAGATCATTCCGTTAGGATGGAAATCCAAAGACTCTTTCATATTAAGAACAAGGTGATGCCCGTAGATAAACGGAATTTTCTTTTCACCTCCCAGATTTAGGATCTGATCTCTTTTTATTGTTTCCACCATCTCATCAATTTTTGATGTATTGATGGTTTTGAAATCTTCACCATTCAAACCAAGCATTCCGGCAATATCGGTACCGTGACCAATCCCCGTTTTAGCTAATGAACCGAAAAATTCCAGAAAAACTTCTTTAACCTCAGCAATTGATCTTTCTCTTTTTATAATTCTGATAAATGCAGAGGCTGCATTCCATGGCCCCATTGTATGCGAACTGGACGGCCCTATTCCTACTTTAATAATCTCAAAAACTGATATTGATTCCATAAATAATTCATCATATTACCTCAAAAACAAAGATACATGATAAATCCTTATGAAGCTCGGTCTTCTCTACGGATTCGTAATTATTTGAAAATTTGAACTTACCATTTAAGGCTTTCTTCATGCTGAGATAAATCAAGCCCCATCTCTTCAGACTCTTCCGAAACTCTTAGGGTGATAATTTTATCGGTGATTTTATATAACAATAGCGAGCCAAAAAATGCAAATATAGAAACAAGTACTAAAGCCATCATATGATGAGCAAACACGCCAATTCCACCATGCAGAAGACTTGCGTTTTCACCATGGGCAAAGATGGCAGTAAGAATCATTCCCATAATTCCTCCTACTCCATGGCAAGCAAAAACATCTAAAGTATCATCAATCTTTTTCAATGCTTTCCAATTCAGCATCATATTAGAAACAATGGCTGAAATAAAACCTATAAAAAGACTTTCAGAGATGGAAACGAAGCCACACCCCGGAGTAATTGCCACAAGCCCTACAACAGCACCAATACAAGCTCCCAAAGCAGAAACACTTCGTCCGTTAATTCTATCGAAAAATATCCACGTCATCATAGCAGATGCAGAAGCAATTGTTGTGGTCCCAAAAGCAGTCGCTGCTGTAGCATTGGCACTCAACGCAGACCCCGCATTAAATCCAAACCATCCAAACCAAAGCATTCCGGTTCCTAAAAGAACGAAAGGAATATTGGAGGGCTCATGATGCGGTTTCTTTCTATTTCCTAACACTAATGCTCCGGCTAATGCTGCAAATCCTGCGCTCATGTGAACAACAGTTCCGCCTGCGAAATCTTTAACTCCAAAATATTTATTTAAAAGCCCTTCCGGATGCCAAACCATATGGCAAAGCGGTGCGTAAATGCAAATACTGAAAAGCACCATGAACAGTAAATACGAAATAAACCGCACTCTTTCGGCAAAAGATCCTGTGATCAAAGCCGGAGTAATCACCGCGAATTTCATTTGAAACAAGGCAAAAAGTATAAAAGGGATGGTAGAAGCCATCATTTTATGAGGCAAAACACCTACACGGGTAAAAAAGGGATAGCTTAGCGGGTTTCCAATGATGCCATAATGGACTCCATTAATTTCAAAACCTAAAGAATCTCCAAAAGACAAAGAAAACCCAACCACAACCCAAAGAATAGATATCACACCGAGAGCAATAAAACTTTGCAGCATGGTGGAGATAACATTTTTCTTACCAACCATTCCGCCGTAGAAAAATGACAATCCGGGCGTCATTAACAACACCAGACCTGCCGCAGATAAGACCCAGGCAACATCTGCTCCAACGATTTTATCTTCACTTAAAAACTCTCCGTTATTTGGAAAATCAACGATCAGACTCCAAAATAATCCGCCTATTGCAACAAGAGCTATGATAGCAAATGAAACAATCCACTTTAATCCTATTTTCATAAAATTTAAATTTAACCCTATCAAAAGTAAACATAATTTTACAAAAATCATATTTTAAAATAATAAACCCCTTAAATTTTACAATAAATTAAGATTAAAATTGTTTTAAATTTAAAAAACTTCACTTAATACCTTAGAAACCTCTTTGTATTTTGTAGCAGGAAACAGATGCGTTCCGCCTTTAATAATGTAATTAGGTTTTGAATATTTAATCGGAAAAACAAAATCTCGATCTCCCAAAATCTGAATCACGTTGGGATTTTCTTCAAATTTCCATTCGGAGACTTTTTCTACTGACCATTTTAAATAATAAGGATCTCTTACTTTGAAATATTGCAAGATTTTAGGATTTTTAGGATCAAATAATTTTCTAACCACAGAATATACATTCGCAGCTCTATTATTAAAAAGTCCTAAAGGAAGCACTCTTGGAATTTTTGTAACTTCTCCTGTCTTTATAAACTTTGATTTTTCTTTGTCAGATTTTATACTGCCTAGAATAACTACTTTTTCAGCCGGCTTTATTGTATTGATCTCCTGAACGATAATTCCTCCAAATGAGTATCCTAAAAGGCAAAAAGGCTCTGAAGTATCTATTTTCTCAGCCATACGTTCTACATAGGCAGAAAGAGGTTCGTTTTTCTCAGGAATCAACCAGTCGATAAAAACAATCTCACAATGCTCCGGAAACTGTAGTCTTTCGAGTACTTTAAAATCTGCACCAAGACCACTTACAACATAAACTTTCATGATGCTAAAATAAAAAAAATGAGTGATTAAAAAATCACTCATTCGTTTATTTATAAAAGTAGAATATCCTACTTCTTTTTTACAGGAACTCTGTTGTCATTATCCAATTTCTCTGTAGAAACTTTGAACTGGATATCCATTTCGTCTTTGATGAAATAATCTTTCAATGAAGACTGATAGAATACTTTGAAATCTTTTCTGTTCAATGAGAACTTAGCAGACTCAACAACTACTGTAAACTGAGTAACATATACGTTAGCAGGGAAAGTGATAGTCTTTCTCACCCCTTTTATCGTTACATCACCATACACGGTTGAATTGTACTGGCTGTTTGCTAAAGGAATAATTTTAGTTAAATGAAATATTGCGATCGGGAATTTTTTAACTTCGAAAAAATTCGTGCTTTTAAGATCGTTCGTAAGCTTGATCATATCTTCATCTGAAACATCACCCGCCATTAAACTCTTCATATCTATCACAAATTCTCCGTCTACCAAGACCGTTTTATCAAAGTTGAATTTTCCACTTTTTAGTTTTACCGTTCCGGAATGTGATGAAGCTTCAGTTTTTACAACTTTATATCCCCACCATCTGATCTCAGATGAAGTAACTTTTGATACTTTATCAAACTTCCTTTGAGCAAAAACAAATGATATGCTCGCACACATCATCGCAAACAATAGTAATCTTTTCATTCTTTTTTATTTACAATTCAACAAAAATAAAAAAAAGTGTAGAACTTCTACACTTTTAACAATCTTTTTTTGATTAAATTATTTAGCAGTCACTTTTACAACCATATCTATTTCATCTTTCACAAAAACATCTTGCATGGTAGACTTGTAAGCGATATCAAATTTTTGTCTGTCGATCGTAAATTTATCTGATACTAAACTTACCACTCCTTTGCTGTAAGAAATTTTTGCAGGGAAAGCAACTTCGTTAGTTTTTCCTTTAACTGTTAAATTTCCTGTCACTAAAAAACCGTAAATTTTATCATTATTTTTCTTTACAGAAGTAATTTTAAAAGTAGCGGTAGGGAATTTCTCCACTTCAAAGAAATCTCCGTTTTTAAGGTGTCCGTTTAATTTTCCTTGGTATTCTCCAGAAAGGTCAGTAGAGTTGATAGAAGTCATGTCTAAAGTGAAAGACCCCCCTACTAATTGGTTTCCTTTCATGATCATATCTCCAGATTTTACTTTTACAGTACCATCATGAGAGCTTGCCTCAGATTTAGCAACTTTATACCCCCACCAGTGAACATCAGATGCTACTACTTTTTTAGACTGTCCGAAAGCTAAACCACCAGCTAAAACTGCTAATAAAAATATTTTTTTCATTTTGAAATAAGTTATTTACTTTGTTTATTTAATGATGCAAATGTAGCCAACTTATCTAATAGATTTCATTGATGTATATCAATAAAAATAATAAATTTCATGAATAATATCACATAATAAAAAACTCCGAATTTCTTCGGAGTTGATCTTTATTCTTGGTAATAAGCAGTATAGAGTGCTGCGCCATTTAATCCCGTCTGATTTTGCTTAATCAGGTAAATCGGAATATTTTTAAGCATCTCCTCCATTTTATCGCTTATCCTAAATTTTTCATAGAACTTGTCTTTATCTATATACTTACTGATCATCTGCGGAATATCTCCTGAGATCAATAATCCACCTGTCGCTTTCAACTTTAAAGTCATGTTATTGGCTTCTCTTGCTAAAAACTCAAGGAAAGTATCTAACGCTATTTTACAGATCAATACATCATCTTCCACAGCTGCTTTATAGATTTCTTCAACAAAGTTTCCTTTAGCCAAACGTTCTGATAACCATTCCGGCTCAGGATGTCTTTTTACGTCTCTTAAAAACCTATAGATATTAAACAATCCGGTTTTAGAAAGTACATTTTCCCAACTTACAATTCCATAAATATTATTTAAGAATTGATAGAACTCAACTTCAACGTTTGTTCTTGGAGAAAATTCTGAGTGACCACCTTCTGTTGCAAATGGTCTTAAGTATTTCCCGTCAAAGAAATATCCGGCTTCTCCCAGTCCGTTTCCGGGCGCAAGGATTGCTACGTTACCGTTTTCAAGATGACCGCTGGTATAGATATCATCCATATCAGAATCTTCAAGAAGGCCCATTCCATAAGCAGAAGCCTCAAGGTCATTAAGCATGTCTACTCTCTCAAATCCGAAATCTCTTGTGATTTCTTCCTGATCTAAGTTCCAGCCTAATCTTGCAGGGCTACTCTTTCCATAAAGAACGGGTCCGGGAATTGCCATTCCCAAACGTTTTACATTTTCCAACGCGTTATCCTGAATAAATATTTTCAATATATCCGAAAAAGAAGCGTACTCTTTCGTTGGGTAATCTTTTTGGATTTTCATCTCAAGACCTCCGTTACCGGAAACAAAATAGCCCAAGGTTGTAGTATCTTCACGTAGGTTTGCCCCAATGATAGAAACATTATCATTATTACTGTTTTTTACTCCTGGTAAATAAAGCGGAAATTTTGGATTCAAAATCATAATCACAAATTTTATCAAATATAATAATTGTTTTGGTAAATACTACAGGGAAAGAAAAAACCTTTTCAAAAAAACGAAAAGGTTTTGGTTAATAATTGTTTATATTTAAATCTAATTACTTTCCTAATGCAATATTGTAAGAAAATCCTACGCCAATGTTCCCCACATTGTAGTCTCTATCTCCTATCTGGCCTTTATCTCCTGTAAATACTTTTTGATATTGTACGAAGAAATTCCAGTCTTTGTTATGATATCCTATCTCTGGTTTGATGTAAAAACCTCCATTCGGTCTGTCAACCGTACTGTTAGAAGCTACCTTATCATCACCTACCAAGAAACCATACCCTAAATCTGTTCCGAAATAAAATCCTGTTTGTTTAGGATAAATTCTGATCAATGCTCCTACAGGAATTACCCCCACGTCATTGTTGTTGATTCCGTTGTTATCCTTAGAAAAATAATGGGTATATCCTGTTGCGATACCTAACCCAAATCCAGGAGTGATTAAGTTTTGATATGCTACATCTACTCCGGCAGAAGCAGAAAAGTTATCTGAGGGTACTGCTAAACCAACATTGGCCCCCACCTTAATCATATTATTCATTTTTGAGCTTTGAGCACTTACTACACCAACCGTTAAAACTCCAGCTAGCAAGATAGCTTGTTTAAACATTTTCATAACTCTATTGTTTTAAATTTTACTAATCAGTTAGATGTAAAAATCGTGCCAAGGAACGCTTCACTGCTCATTTTAACATTTAAAAAAATCACAAAATAATGAATATCAATTAATTAAATTAATCAAAAATTAAATAAGTGTTTAACTTGAAACCTTAAAAAGTAATATTAAGAATTCTTAACCGTTATCCTTTTAACCTTTTACCTTTAGAAACATCCAAAAAATAAATTGTCTTATGATCGACCCTTCACTTTTACATAATAAACACCTTCTTTGGCGTGCCGGTTTTGGAGCGGGAATCAATCAGTTTGAAGATTTGAAAAACAAAGACAGTAAAACTTTAATCAAAGAACTGTTTAAAGAAGAAAATTTCTCGGAGGTTAATTATAATACTCCTGATGTAGAAACAATTGACTACATGAGCGATAAATCCCCTGCTGAAAAGAAAAAGGAAATACAGAGAATTAACAGAGATCAAAACAACGAACTGAATCTGAATTTCCTCAATAAAATGATCAACAGCAATGAACAAATGAGAGAAAAAATGGCTTTTTTCTGGCACGGACATTTTGCTTCAAGAGTTCAAAACCCAAAATTCAACAGGCAATTATTAAATATCATCAGAAAAAATTCTTTAGGAAATTTCAAAGATCTTTTGTTTGAAGTGAGTCAAGCACCGGCCATGCTTAATTTTCTTAATAATCAACAAAATAAAAAAGATCATCCCAATGAAAACTTTGCCCGAGAAGTGATGGAATTATTTACCATGGGAAGAGGAAATTACACCGAAAAAGACATCCGCGAAGGAGCAAGAGCTTTTACAGGCTGGGGATATGATAAAGAAGGGAATTTTGCTGAAAGAAAAAAACTTCATGATGAGGGTACAAAAACCTTTCTTGGAAAAACAGGCAATTTTACAGGAACTGATGCGTTAAATATCATTCTTGAACAGAAAACAACCGCTAAATTTATTACCGCTAAAATTTATAAATTCTTTGTCAATGAAACGATTGATGAGAATATTGTGGATAAGTTAAGCGACAGTTTTTACACCTCCAATTACGACATCAAAAAACTAATGACTGATATATTTTCAAGCGCATGGTTTTATGACAAAAAAATATTGGAAACAGAATAAAATCTCCCATAGAATTAATGGTAGGAATGATGAGGACGTTGCCGATGAATATTCAAAATCCTGAAAACCTCATCGTGTATCAAAAATTATTAGGCCAAATGTTGCTTTACCCTCCCAATGTTTCGGGATGGCCCAACGGAAAATCCTGGATCGACAGTTCAACATTAATGCTCAGACTTCAGATTCCTCAAATTTGGTCGGGTTTACGGCCTTTAGAATATTCTCCGAGGGAAGATGATGATATTGATATGGGAATGAAATCGCGAGAAACCGCCTTAAACAAAAGTTTTAAAAACCCGAATATTACCATTGACTGGACTCGTGTTGAAAAAGCTTTTAATAAAAAAAACTGTGAAGATTATTTGATTCAAAATCAAAAAAGTCTGGATATGGATACGGTAAAAAACTTCTCAGACAACAGCGTGAAAATGGATGTTATCAATTTAATGTCAACCCCAGAATATCAATTAATGTAAATATTTTGAGGGATCAGGTTTTAGGGCTTAATCTTGAAAAAGCCATGAACTAATTCCTAAACCCTAAATTCTAAACCCTAATATTATGCTAATCAAAAGAAGAGAATTTCTCAAAATAAGTTCATTAGCTACCGCATCATTAATGGTACCTAATTTCCTAAAGTCGATGACATTGGACCATGCTTTGGAACGCAATCAAAAGATCTTGATCGTTCTTCAGTTCACGGGTGGAAATGATGGATTAAATACGATCATTCCTACAAAAAATGACATTTATTTTAAAGAAAGAAGCAAAATTGCCATACAGAATTCTTTACCGCTTAATGATGAAGCAGGAATTAATCCGGCTTTGTCTTATTTTAAAGAACTGTTTGACAATGGAGACCTTTCGGTTATGAACAATGTGGGTTATCCGAATCCTGATAAATCCCATTTTCGAAGTATGGATATCTGGCAATCTGCAAGCAAAAGCAATGAGTTTTTAGAAACGGGATGGTTAGGACGTTTTCTGGATGAAGAATGTTACAAATGTGAGCATCCAACACAAGCTTTGGAAGTTGATGATATGCTAAGTTTAGCCTTAAAAGGAGAAAATAATAAAGCTTTCGCTTTCAAAGATCCTAAAAGATTGTATCAAACCAGTCAGGAGAAATATTTCAAGTCGCTTTACGATCATCATCATGATGACGAAACGGTATCTTATTTATATCAAACGCTGGGTTCAACAATCAACAATGCAGGCTATATTTTCGATCAAAGCAAAGCAAAAAAAACGGATCAAACGTATCCTAATTCACAGTTAGGAAAAGACTTTAAAACCGTTGCTTCATTGATAAAATCTGATATTAATACTCAGGTGTATTATCTTTCTGTGGGAAGTTTTGACACGCACGTTAACCAAAATGAAAGACAGGAAAAGTTGTTTAGCGATATTAATGAAGCCGTAAAATCTTTCGTTGCCGATATGAAAGCTAACGGCTTGTTCAATGATATTTTATTAATGACATTCTCAGAATTTGGTCGTCGTGTTGCTCAAAATGCCAGCAACGGAACCGATCACGGAACCGCCAATCAAATGTTTTTTATCAGTGGCGGGCTAAAAAAGAAAGGACTTCTCAATGCACTCCCCGATCTACAGAATTTGAATGAAGGAGATTTAATGTACACCGAAGATTTCAGGAAAGTATATGCTACAGTTCTGAAAAATTGGTTAAAAGCAGATTCTTCTAAAGTTTTGGGCTGGAAAAACGGGGTGTATGATTTTGTTTAATCATTTGGCTTTAAATACCATCATTACAAAAAAAAGAGATTGCTTTTGAAACAATCTCTCTTTATTTTTTAACTTCACAATCCTTAAGGTTGGGTTGGAATTGGTTTTTTCTCATCTTTCTTTCCTGTTATTTTTTTAACAAGGAAATCGATTGCTAAAGGGGCGATAATTGCAATTAATGCTTTGAAAATTCTTGATCTCATAATGCTATTTTTGTATAATAATTACAATTTTTACGCCATAATATAGATTTATTGCAAATTATTGCTCATCATCAGAAATAATTAGGTTTTCATAATTCAAACTTCCTCCTTTGAATTTCTCTTCCATTCTTAATCTTAACTTTCGTGGTTTATGTACAATTAAGCTTTCACCAAATCCCAGCAAAAGCCTTTCTAACTCGAAATTTAATTGAACACAAATTTTAAAAATCGTTCCTTCATTCGTTTCACTTACAATCTCCTGACTGCTGTGCAAAGGCTTCGTTTTCACATATGGCGAGTTGGAAATATCAACAAAGAAAACAACATTTCTTGGATTCATTGTTTCTGAAACTGTAACTCCTACAATATCTTTAAAATACTCGTCGCCATCTAAATCTTTGTCAACAAATTGAATCTTTTCTTCAAATCCAATGTCCTCCATTCTGTCCAATGCCAGATTGTACATCTTTCCTTTATGGAGACAAATCAAAAACCATCGGTTATTAAATTCTTTCAATAATTGAGGATGAACAACAAAATTACTGGATTCTTTTGCTGTAAAACTTTTGTATAAAATATTCAATACTTTCTTATTTAAAATACCTTCATATAAAACATCAATATGTTCTAACCCTTTCAATTGCTCATTTTTATCCAAATGGATAATTGACTTCTGATTGGTAGCATGAATAGAATCTTCCAGTTTCTGAATCACCCCATTCATTTCTTTGAACATGGAGAAATCTTTGAACTGCTTTAAAATCTGCACGGCATTATTCATCGCCTTCAAATCACTTTCATTCACAGAAATATTATGAATGCTGTAATCCGGATCGCTGTAACGATAATACTTTCTTTCATAGACTTCAATAGGAGCTTCGTATCCGAACTTTTCACTGCGCATATTCTGCAGATCGAGCTGTACAGTTCGTTTGCTCACAAAAGATTCTTTGCCTTCAAATTCAAACAAAGCTTCAGAACATTCATCAATTAAATCTTCTAAAGTGTATTGCTTGTATTTGTTTTTAAGGCATTTATCTAGCGTTTTGTAGCGGATGAGGGCATTTTTATTGGATGACATGATATTTTATTTTGCGTTTTTGGTTAATTTTTGGAAAATCGCAAGGGCGCAATTTTATTAAAAACGTTGCGTGTTTAAGGCGCAAGGATTTTATCTTCGATAAAATTTAGCTGGACAATTTGTTGAAAATCTATGATTTTCTTGCGCCTTAAAAACAGTTTATACTTAAAAAATTGCGCCTTTGCGTTTATAACATAAATTTCCTTGTCAAAGCTTCACCTTCAAAGGAAATTCCGTCCCAGCCGAATTCGATGAAGTTTCTGATGTTTTGATGATCTGTTCCCTCAGGATTTTTCAGGACATCTTCTCTGTAAAATTCTCCGAAAAGATTTAAAACTTCTTCTTTTGATAAATTATTCAGCTTTGCAAAACTGAAAACTTTACAAGAACCATTATTCTGATCTGCTTCATTTATTGTATTTCCGTTGGTGAATTTTGTTGGCGTGAAATTATAATTTTCATCAATATATGCAATCACCTCTTTAAATTGAATGGTCTCGGGAGAATTTTTTATTTGTTCTAGTATCATTTTTTTAAATTTTATCAAAAATAATTAAAATATTTTTATCTACGCAAAAAGATTGCACACTTGTGTTATTACTTTGCATCATCAAAATGAGAGAACACATGGAATTTAACGGAAACAATTTAATAGAATTAGGATATAGATCAGCGAAATGGTTTAAAGAAGCGATTGCGCATATCAATGAAAATAAATTAGATGAGACTCAAATCAAGACATATTTGGAACAATTCAAACAACCGGATTTGATTCCACTTCATGAAACAGCAAAAGATTTCATCATTAATATAAGAGCAGAAAACGAAAGTGAAACCGATAACGTGGAAAAAGTAATCAACACCATGAAACTTTTGATGAAAACGCCAACTTTAATTAACGGAGCCATCATGCCAGATGCTTGTCCGACAGGTCCTGAAGGTCAGATTCCAGTTGGTGGAGTTGTTGTGGCGAAAAATGCTATTCACCCCGGATTCCATAGTGCAGATATCTGTTGTTCTGTAATGTTGACAGATTTTGGAAAAGTAGATCCTAAAGAAGTTTTGGATGCAGCTCATTCAATTACACATTTCGGACCTGGAGGAAGACCAAGAGGAGAGCAAATGGAAATGTCTCAGGCATTGATGGATGCTTTTAGAGAAAATGACTTCTTGAATGATGAAAAATTAATCAGCATCTCCCGTTCACATATGGGAACTCAAGGGGATGGAAACCATTTCTTATTTGTCGGAATTTCAAAAAATACAGGAAATACAATGTTGGTGACTCACCACGGATCAAGAGCTCCAGGAGCAGCTTTGTACGATAAAGGAATGAAAGTAGCGAATAGATTCAGACAAGAAATTTCGCCAGAAACATTAAGAGAAAACGCATGGATCCCTTATGAAACTGAAGAAGGAAAATCATATTGGGAAGCCTTACAATTAATAAGAACATGGACAAAAGAAAACCATACCTCTATTCATGATGCTGTTTTAAACAAAATGGAAATCGAAAAACAAGATAGATATTGGAACGAACATAATTTTGTTTTCAAGGATGGAGATTTATTTTACCATGCAAAAGGAGCAACTCCGTTGGACGATAAATTTATGCCGGATATTACGGGACCAAGATTAATTCCGTTGAATATGTCAGAACCCGTTTTGATTGTTCAGGGAAAAACAAATGAGAGAAATCTAGGTTTTGCGCCACATGGAGCAGGAAGAAATTTTAGTAGAACTCAGCATAAAAGATCACTGGCCCATAAAACCATTGAAGAAATTTTTGAAGAAGAAACCAAAGGGTTAGATATCCGTTTCTTCTCAAATGAAATTGATATTTCTGAGCTTCCAACCGCTTATAAAAGTGCTAAAAACGTAAGAGCCCAGATTGAAGAATACGGACTTTGCGAAGTCTTGGATGAAGTGATGCCTTACGGATGTATTATGGCTGGGGATGTTCAGAAGAATGCGCCTTGGAAGAATAAGAAAAAATTTAGAAAAGCATAATTTTTAAATAACTAAAACTAATAACCAAACTTTGCAAGTGTGAAAGCCTGCAGGGTTTATGAAAACTTTTAATAATAACGGTAGGAGTAGTAGCTCAGATGGTAGAGCAACAGATTACTTTTCGCTTTTGGCAAATAAAGTTCCTGTAAAACTTCAGAGTTGTGGGTCGCAGGTTCGAGCCCTGCCTACTCCTCAAACTCATAAAAATGTTTATATTTAATGATTAATCATTTTCATTAGTAAAAAATTAAGGCAAAGAAAGTTCCTAATTGATTTCCCATATTTACTTTCCGCCTTTTTAAAAATTACGAGGCAAAGGGAGTTCCTATATTTGGATAATTACTCCCCGCCTTTTATAAAACTATAGGTAAAAGGAGTTCCTATATATTTCATTAAAAGAACTACTCCTCACTTATTTTTTTAAATTAAAAACAATGAAAACATTAAAATTATTCAATGCTGTATTAGCAAAAAAATCTCATGAAAGGCCTTTTATTTCAGAGGAAGGTTTTATCATTGAATCTGATGCACTTTGGGCTAAAAAAGAAATTATTTCTTATTATTCAAAAGAAAAACTGAATGGAAATGATTTAAACAAAACCTTTCATAAATCGTGGCAGAAAATCAAAGAAAGCACTAGAATTGAATTGTTAATTGAGCAAATCAACCACTATATTTCAACGTATGGAAGTAATTTTCAGAATGAAATTTATATCCCAAAAGAAGTATTGAATGTTCCTGATTTGAAGTTAACTTTTAAAGTAATTAAAGCCTATTCACAAGAAGAAATGCAGGAAAAATGTCTTTCTCTTTTGAAATCAGGTATTGCTTTGAAAGAAGAAACAATTGATGATCTGCTGTATATTCTGCATACAGAATTGGACTATGATTTTACAGGAAAAGAAAATATCCGAAACAAAGAAGCGATTATAAAAATTGCCGATTTGTACGATATTTACCCTGAAAATCCTGTTGAGTTTTTACGTTACGTGATTTATAAAACAACAAATACAACGCTTTTAATTAAAAACAATGATTTGATTGATTTAATTAAGCTAAGCAATTTTAATCCAACCTACCTATTTGAAAGTTTTGGATTGGAAAGATTGTCGGAAATCTTTAACAGATTTAAACCTTTATTTTTAGCTTATAAAAAGAGAGCTCCGAAAACAATTAATAAAATTTCGAAGCTATCGAAAGTGTATCATCAACCCTTAATTTCGAATCCATTAAATAATGCCACTAATATTTTGTTGGAAAACAGCGATTTGCACTGGTTGGAAAATGCAACACCTTTTGCTTTGTTTAAAGCTTTATCGGCTTGTTATTCAAGAATGCATGGTCAGGATACTTTTGTCTATAAAATCAGAAACGGAAAATCATGGACGAAGAAAGGAACGCCTACTTCTGCAAATGAATTAAATTATCATTTTATCTTAAATTATTTACAATCAAAATATAATCTTTCTGGAAAGAAAATGTATTTCCCTAAAGATGTAGAATTTGGTTTACCAACTTCCGAGAAAATGTTTGTGGGAAATATTCCGACCGGAACGAGATTTTATGGAGAAAGACTAGCAATCGGAATTTATTGGGAAGATGCTTGGGGAGCGAATGATCTCGACCTTTCCGGATTAAATATTGCAGGAAAAATCGGGTGGAATGCAGCTTATAATCAAGATAACGGACAATTGATGTATTCCGGAGATATGACCTCTGCTCCAACCGGCGCAGTAGAATATCTTTACGCTAACAAATATCTAAATACCCCAACGCTTGTGATGAATAGTGTTTTCTCCGGAGATGCCGACTGTGGTTATAAAATCGTTATCGGAAAAGGAGATGATATTTCCTACGAGTATATGATGAATCCTAATAATCTCTTTGCTGAAGCTAAATGTAACTCGATTCAGAAGCAGACGATTTTGGGAATGCTATTGCCAAAAGACGGAAAACAATGTTTTGTCTTGTTGAATTTCGGAGCAGGAAATTCACATGTTTCGGGAACTTCTGAAGTTTCTACAATGGCTACGAATGCGCTGTATCAACAATGGTACGAACCAATTTCTTTTAATCACTTGATGGAAGAACTGGGAGCAACCATCACTTCAGAAAAAGAAGAAGCAGACTTTGATTTCTCATTGGAAGCCTTGGAAAAAGATAGCTTTACCAAGATTTTTAAATAATATTTTAAGCTGCCATTTTGAGTGAAAAATCTTGAAATGGCGGTTTTGTTTTTAACGCAAAGGTTTATTTTTCTTAAGCCTGTTTAAACTAATAAAAAAAATTAAACCGCAAAAGGTACAAAAGCTATTATTGAGTTATTTAAAGTTTAGCTCTTTTGAAAACAAAGCTTTCAAAAGAATAAAAATCAAAGATTTTTTTAAACTTATGAGTTCTTGTTTGCATTTCATAATGAACTTCAATAAATAATATATCAATCTTTTGTCTCTTTTGTGGTTAAAATAGAAAGTTTAAACAAGTTTCTTATGGAAATTATTAGGAAGCAAATAAGAACAGAATATTTTTTAAACCATTAAGAAGAGTTTAGATGTTAAGGAAAGTTCAGAAAAAATCCATTGATTTTCTTAAGCGGATAACTTAAAGCAAAGCTAAAACTTAATATTCTGAAAATCTCAAAAAACCTTAATGGTGACAATTTTAAAATTTAAGTAAACTCTTAAACTAAATATTTATTTTTTTAATTGAAATCAAACCATCCTTCACAGAAATAATCGTTTTCTTTCCGTAATCAATTTGAATATTGAACATATTTTCCAGAGGAAATTTTAAAATAGATTGTAAGATTAAACGGATTACTCCGGCGTGGGAAACTATCAAAACTTTATTGCTATTTTCTTTAGCAATCAATTCATTCCAAAATTCGGAAACGCGGTGTTTCATTTCTAATAAATTTTCGCCGTTTGTTGCTTTTATATTGATAAAATCCTCATACCAAAGATTGATTTCATTTTCAGGAATATCAGTCCATTTTTGAAGTTCCCAATCTCCGAAATTCATTTCTTTAATTCTTTCATCGGTTTGATAATTTAGCTGAAAATATTTCGCTAATAACTGACAACGCTGAGATGGGCTTGAAATAATAAGATCAAAATCTTCAACAAGATCGATAGCTTTAAAATCTTCAACATAATTTTTACGTAAAGACATTTCTGCAAATCCATAACACAGATTGTCTGGATTTTCTACCGCAGTATGACGAATCAAATGAATTTCCATACGATAATTGCTCCTAGATAAAATAAGACTTCACAAACCTGCTGAACCGTTCCTAAACAATCTCCTGTATATCCTCCGATGTGCTTTTTGAAATACCAGCCTAAATATATTTTTCCGAGATAAGCGAGAATAAAAGCTAAGATTAATCGTCTATCCGGAATTAAAGAAAAAGCCAATAAAACAGCGGTAAAACTTATGAATAAAGATTTTCCATCCAATGCTTTATTTGCCAACGGTTTTGATTTGCTTGAATCAATATCAGTCACGTATCGATGTGTATAAATCATTGTTCCTGCAATAAATCGACTTGAAGTGTGAGCTAAAACAATGATTGCTAACGTTTCCATAAGATCAATGTTTCCCAATTCCTGAATACTGAGAAATTTTAAGGCAAATAATAAAATAATTCCAATCGCTCCATAAGCTCCTACCCGACTGTCTTTCATAATGGTCATAATTCTATCTTTTCCATAACCACCACCGAAACTGTCGCACACGTCTGTAAATCCGTCTTCGTGAAATGCTCCCGTCAATAAAACGTTAGAAATCATCATTAAAACAATCGCAATCTCCAAATTGAAAAGCTGAAAAGAACCATATAAAACAACAGCATTCATCAACCCTACCAACAATCCGACCCAAGAAAAATATTTTTGAGACTGGTTCATGATTTCATTGGAGTACGGAATTTTAAACGGAACCGGAATTCTTGTGAAAAACATCAAAGCCGTCGCAAAATAGATCAACTCATTTTTAATAATTTTCATCTATTCTTTATTTGAAATATTGGCATCTTCGAAACTCGACATTTCATTCAGGAAATTAACCGCACTTTGAATAATTGGATATGCCAGCGCACAACCCGTTCCCTCACCTACTCGAAGATTAAGGTTGAGTAATGCTTTCTGGCATAATAAGTCTAACAATTTAATATGAGCATATTCATCACTCACATGGCAAAAAATACAGTTATTAAGGATTGTAGGATTCTTTTTCCAGGCAACAGAAATAGCAACCGTCGCGATAAATCCATCAACTAAGATCAACATATTTTGGTCATAAGCTTCCTGCATCGCTCCAATCATTTGAGTAATTTCAAGTCCGCCAAAAGTTTGTACAATTTCATCACTACTTTTAAGATCAGGATATTTTTCTATTACTTTTGAAAGAATATTAATTTTATTCTGTAGTTGAGCATCATTCAATCCTGTTCCTCTACCTACGCAATCCTCAATTTGAATATCAAATAATTGACTCATTAGTAATGAAGAAGAAGACGTATTTCCAATTCCCATTTCACCAAAACCGATAATGTTACAACCCGTTTCTGCAATTTCCTTAACAACAGATTTTCCGTTTTCCAAAGCCTGTTGATATTCTTCAATCGTCATGGCAGGCTCTTCCAACATATTTCGGCTCGATTTTCTGACTTTCTTATCAATCAAATCCAACTCTTCAGGAAAATCAAAATTCACTCCCGCGTCTACAATTTTAATTTGAATAGTATGTTGTTTACAAAATACATTGATTGCTGCTCCTCCCCCCAAGAAATTCATTACCATCTGATACGTAACTTCCTGCGGATAAGCACTTACTCCTGCGGTTGCAATTCCATGATCAGCTGCAAAAACAACCATATGGGGTTGTATTAATTTCGGAGAAGTGGTTTGCTGAACCATTCCAATTTTGTGAGCCAATTGCTCAAGAAATCCTAATGCGCCTAATGGTTTTGTTTTGAAATCAATTTTGTGCTGTAATTCGTCTATTAACATTGATGTAGTATCTATTTTAAGAATAAAGTCCCATTTAATGAGTGTTTGCAATATTAATAAAATCTTGCAATTAAACACATATTTAATTTTTTTAAAGTTTTATTTTCTTTTGCCTTGATGCAAAAGAAAGAAAAGATCAAGACTTGGAAACTTCCGCTAAAAATAATCTATCCTCTCTAAAAATTCTAAAACTTGTGCGAAATGGATAGTTGTTCTTCGATTCAAAATTAGTCTCGCGCTTCAAACAGTAGAATTTTCTTAACGTTCGCATAGATTATTTTCTTAACGCTTCATTTTCCTATGTCGGAATATCCCTCCTCTTAATCAACTGATTTTTTTTAAAACATTCACACTCTAAAACACTCAAACTCTAAGATCCTCAAACTCTCCTACACTAACACTCTCAAACAAAAAACTGCGTAAAAACATTGCGCACCTCTCAATTTACTTTGTAAAATAAATTAAAAACAATGACACCAAAAATATTAGAAAAATTAAAAGAAATAAAGGCAGAAAGAAACATAGAAATACTTCTTGCCGTAGAATCAGGTAGCCGAGCCTGGGGTTTTGCATCTCCTGACAGCGATTACGACATACGTTTCATATACCGACATGAAAAAGACTGGTATCTTTCACCATGGGATAAAGATGAGACGATAGAATTTATGACTGAAGATGATCTGGATGGTTCCGGATGGGACTTGCGAAAGACTTTCCATCTTTTGCATAAATCAAATGCTGCTTTGTTGAGTTGGTTTTACTCTCCTATCGTTTATATGAAAAACGAAAAGTTTTATAATTTATTTAAACCTTTGGCTGATGAATGTTTTTCTCCAATAGCAGTTTCCTATCATTATTTGAGAATGAGCAAAAAATATCTCGAAGCCTGCAGAAGTGATGAAGTAAAATTGAAATCTTATTTTTACTGTCTTCGTACTGCTTTAACAGGAAAATGGATATTGGAAAAAGGAACTGTTCCTCCAGTATTGTTCAGTGAATTGTTGGTTTTGGTTGATGATCTTACGAGAAATAAAATAGAAAACCTTGTTGCCTTAAAAGCCACCAAAGGAGAATCCTATTACCATCCGAATGATTGGGAACTTTTCAGATTTTTGGAGGAGATGGTGAAGGATAATGAAGAAAGAGCAAAGGGTTTGGCTGGAGGAAAGGTGGATAAAGGTGAGATGGAGAGGATTTTTAGGGAGATATTAAAATAATTAATTAGAAATATTTTAATAAATATGATAAAAAAACTATCTGAAAGAGCCTTAAACTTTCTAGAGAAGCAAGGAAAAAATAAGGAGTATGAAATAGACTTAAAAATCTTAGAAAAGCATTTAAATTTCTATCATCTTCAGACTCCTTTTGAAATTTTAAGGTTTCAGAAGAATTTTTCGGGTCTTCATATTCAAGATATAATTATCCATATTTTTACTCCAAAACAAATAAAACAACATAAAGGAGTTAATATCTACCATTGGGAAGGACAAACTTTATTTTCTATAAATGAGAGTCTTTATATTGCTGAAAACGGAGAAATTGCATTGAGAGATTGTGGTTGTGATTCTTATGACTTCTATTTTTATTTTGAACGTTTTGAAACCTTCATAGAACAACAAGCATTTTTTGAAGAATATCGATATTACACCCGTCTTCCGGGACTTGGAAATGATTTAATTTGTAATATTAATTTACTCTCGGAATATTTTTCAGATTATGATTTTATTGATGAATGTTCCGATAAATATCATCTTATGTGGAAAAATAATTTGCATCTCCTCCATGCCAGACTCTATCCTGAAGGATGGATTATTTTTTTTGATAGTCTATCTGAAAACGAACGTCATAAATTAATAGAAGAATTAAAAACAAAAAATATAATAGCATGAAAAATATAATAGCACTTTCTCCCATCTACACGGAAGACAGTAATAATTTGAAAAAAGCATCTATCAATTCGCCTTACGAACTGAACCGTTTTAATGCAAAATGGAATGTTCCAGAAGAATTTCGTAGCGATGTGATTGCAGTATATGGCGAGGATATTTATGCCGAAATTGTAGCTGAGCAATGTAATTTAACATTAACAAAACCTGATGATAACTGGCTTTCAAAAATTTCAGAAGAATTTACGAAACGTAAAATCTCTTATGGCCGATTAAAAGAATTTGTTGATGAAGAAAATATATTCATTAAATGTTCTGATTTTAAAAATTTTAAAGCCGGAGTTTTTGATAAAGTCACCAATATCAAAGGTTTTGATTCTTTAGATTTGGAAAGTACCGTTTTCACCTCAGAAGTTGTAGAATGGGAACTTGAAGTAAGATGTTTTGTTTTAAACAATGAAATAAAAACTCATTCTTCTTATTGGCGAAACAATGATTTTGACACTGATCTGCTTTCTGAAACAGAGGAAAAAGATCTGCTTGAGTTTTTCAATAATTTCATGCGTCAATATTCTGAAACGTTGCCAAAAGCGATTGTTCTTGATTTTGGAATTATAAAAGGAAAAGGTTGGGCTTTGATTGAAGCGAATCCGGCTTGGTGTTCAGGTTTGTATGCTTGTGATGCGGAGAAGGCGCTGGATGTGATTGTGGAGAGTTGTGTTAAAAACTGAAAAAGTTTCTTCATTAGGAACTTTTTCAGTTTAATATATTAAAGTATTTTTGAAAAATAGAGAGAAAAAATTAAATGAACTACAAAATCATATATAACGAAGAAAAATTACAACAGTTCATCGATTGGCTACCTGATTTATTACCCAACGAGCAATATTATATAACACTTCTTGCAAGAAAAAAATACAATCCAGAAACAGGTTTGAAAGCTGACAAAGCTCAATTAAAACGTTTTACTTCTACAAAAGAAAGGTTGTTGCAGAAAATCAAACAGCTTGAACTTCCATTAGGATTATATGAATCGGGAAATCTTGAAATTTCTCAGGATAATCTGGCCATTTACATCACTCCGAATCCGCGTGATCTTCATAAGTCATCTTTAATTTTAATGAAAGAAATTTCGGAAAAACTAATTAAAAATGACAATGCCATTAATCCTAATACATTAGCGTTAAACACAATTCAAACTACTACTTCAAGGAAAATTTTCTTTGATCTGGATATTGATTTCAGAATTGAAAATCATCAGAAAGCTATTGGAAAATTTAGGACAGACATCGCAAGTTGTATTAATTATGATTGTCTTACTTTTATCAAAACAAATGGTGGATTGCACTGCTTGATTAACGTCCAAAATATTGAAACAGCACATCAAAAAAGTTGGCATCAAAAAGTTTCACAACTTACCTGTAATGAATATGAAGTCACAATGAATGGAGATAATGTTTTACCTATTGTTGGATGTATTCAGGGAATTGATTTTTCACCTTATTTTTTATAATGAAAACTAAAATTAGAACTATAAATGTTGATGGTATTCTCTACAAATACATCGCAAAAGATTGGTATGTGAAAATATATCCAAAAAATAGCACTGATTATTTTGTAAAAGTAGATTTTTTCACAGAAGATTTAGAGTTCAAAAATATTTTAATATATATAGGATGCTTCAAGATATTTGAAAATGGTGAGGCAAAATATTTGATAATCCATCAGCCAGGGCTAGTGGCAAATGTTATAAAACATTTTAAAATTAATGAATTCAATTTCTCTATCCAAAAACAGCACACTATCACAGAAGCCGTAAAAGATTTTGAAGCTATGGGATATCAGATCGAGAAAACAAAAATAATATCTACATCGAATAATAATTTTGTATTTAAAAGTCTTTTGAAGGGCTATATTTCTTTTTTGAAACCCTCATATATATGGAAACTTTCCAAACATATCCGATCAAAAGAAAAGCATTCTCAATTTGCTGGAGAAGTAAAAATTATAGCCGATAATCTTAATAACGGAATTACTACTTCTATAATTATTAACAAGTTAAATGAAGGAAATATTTTTGATTTCCCATACATTCCTAAAGAAAAAGATACGCTTGTAATTTCCTATAAAGAAGGAAATTATAACACATTAGTATCCTTAATTTTCCTCGATGAAAGTTGGAAAAAAGGACTTTCTAACAGCTTAGAAGAGTACATTGCAGAAGGAGAAATCATCATCAAAGAAAAAGAAACATTATGACTATTCAAGATTTAAAAAATAAAAACCTCATCCTCCTCGAATCCATATCCGGAAGCCGCTCTTTCGGGCTTGCAACAGAAAACTCGGATACAGATATCCGTGGAGTTTATAACTTACCAAAAGAAGATTTTTTTGGACTTAATTATATTCCTCAGATTTCCAATGAAACGAATGATATTACCTATTATGAGATCGGGAGATTTATAGAATTATTACAGAAAAATAATCCGAATATTCTGGAAGTTTTGGCAAGTCCGGAACACTGTATTCAACATAAAAATCCGTTGATGGATTTGTTAAAACCTGAAGATTTCCTTTCCAAATTATGTAAAGATACCTTTGCGGGTTATGCGATTTCGCAGATCAAAAAAGCAAAATGGCTCAATAAGAAGATCCTCAATCCGATTGATAAAGAAAGAAAATCGATTCTAGATTTCTGCTATATTTTACAAAATCAAGGTTCAGTTCAATTGAAAAAATGGCTTTCAGAAAATGGAAAAGTTCAGGAACAATGTGGATTGGTGAGCATCGATAATACAAAAGGAATGTTTGCCCTTTTCTATGATGAATCAAACGATTTACACTATAAAGGAATTATCAAGAATGAAGAAGCCAATCAGGTTTCGGTATCTTCTGTCCCGAAAGAGGAGAAATCTATTGCTTATTTATTTTGCAACCTCGATGCCTACTCCACCTATTGCAAAGATTACAGAGAATATTGGAAGTGGGTTTCTGAACGAAATGAAGACCGCTACAACGTCAATCAAAATCACGGACAAAACTACGACAGCAAAAATATGATGCACACCATTCGTTTGTTGCAGTCTTGTGAACAAATTTTCAAAACCAATTCATTGAATATTTGGGTAGAAAATAGGGATGAATTACTGGATATTAAAGCAGGAAACTGGTCTTATGAAGCTGTTATGCAGAAAGCAGAAGGTTTGATACAATCTATTGAGCATTATCATTCTGTTTCAGATCTTCCGAATGTTCCTGACTTGGAGAAAACAACAAAAATATTAATTGAAATCAGAGAGAAGTTATATTGTTAAATCTTTTTCTAACTGGTATTGATTCTGTTGAATCTTCGATTTCAAAGAAATAAGTTGAAAGTTTTTAAACGCAAAGATTTATTTTTGCTACTGCATAGGTAAGGAAGCAAAGAATTGAATCAATGATATTGATTCTTAAGAAGCCATTTTCATCAGCGACTTTGTCGCTACTCTTTGCTCCCTAAAAATAATCTGTTTTTAGAATAAAACTTTGCGTTTAAAATAATTTTTAGTATTTATACTCACTGTCTTTCAAAATAGGGCAAAGTGGAATAAAGAATCTAATCAATAAAAACTAGATTTCTCCTGTCGTCGAAATGACAAACTGTGAAAATAAAACCGCAATAATCAACAGTCGACTGTCATTCAGAGCAGAACGAAGTGCAGCGTGGAATCTAAACAGCTATTATAGATTTCTTCTTACATCGAAATGACAAAAAGAAATTTTGAATTTCCCACAGATTTCACGGATTTACGCAGATGATTATGTTTTATTTACTTTAAATGAATAAGTTGAGTTTTTTTAAACGCAAAGATTTATTTTTACTGCTACAATAGGTAAGCAAGAAAAGAATTGAATCAATGATATTGATTCTTAAGAAGCCATCTTCATCAGCGACTTTGTCGCCAATCTTTGCTCCCTAAAAATAATTCGTTTTTAGAGTAAAACTTTGCGTTTAAAAATAATATTTATAATCATTGTCTTTCAAAGTATAGCAGAACAGAATGAAGAATCTAATTTATAAAAACTAGATTTCTCCTACCGTCGAAATGACAAACTGCGAAAATAAAACCGCACTAATCAACAGTCGACTGTCATTCTGAACGAAGCGAAAGCGGAGTGAAGAATCTATAAAAAGTATAATAGATTTCTCCTGCCGTCGAAATGACAAACTGCGAAAATGAAACCGCACTAATCAACAGTCGACTGTCATTCTGAACGAAGCGAAAGCGGAGTGAAGAATCTATAAAAAGTATAATAGATTTCTCCTGCCGTCGAAATGACAAACTGCGAAAATGAAACCGCACTAATCAACAGTCGACTGTCATTCTGAACGAAGCGAAAGCGGAGTGAAGAATCTATAAAAAGTATAATAGATTTCTCCTGTCGTCGAAATGACACAGCATGAAAAAAATAAAATGAATAAACTAAAAAAATACATTCCTCACTTATCCGAAGCTTGGAAAGAAAAGTATTCAAAGATACTTCAGAAGGAACATTTAGAATCGATTGAAAGGAATATTGCTTTATTTAAAACTGATCCTACTCTATTTGATCTGCCTCATTTTAGCGAAGAAATCAAAGAAGATCTAAGCATTAGTTTTAATTATTTTTTTGAAATCAATGCTTTAATTAATAGTCAACATGATCCTGAATATATTGCCCAAAAACTGGAACAAATTCCTTTTGAGCAATGGCTGATGGTTTTAGGACAGCGACTCACCTCTGCCAGTGAAAGAGATGAAAAAGCAATTCCCCCTTTACAGGAAAACCTCATCGCAAGTTGTCTTGTTTTATACAACAGCGAAATTACCGTTGCTCAACGCGCTTGGGAAAAACATATTGACCGTCTTGAGGATGAATTCTGGGGGAAAATAAAAGGTAATAATCAGCTGAAACAGGAAAAAATGATGGAGAAGATCCGCTACATTATCGATCATAAAACATGGTGGAATATTTTCTTTCACTATAAACACGGTTTGGTATATGAAATCCGAGAAAAAGGTGGCCACGGAATCCGATGGAATTCAGAAGGAAGTCAATTAATCGGTTTTTTGGAACCCTTTATTAATGAGTGAAAATTCATCCCTTAAAAGCAGTACATTAGCTAAAAAAATTACCCCTAAATAATTCATCATTTTATCCTTTTGATTATCATGGTATCAGCAAAGATCAGTCAATGAAGCTACAGTTTTATACTCCAACCCATCCTGTTTTAAAAAAGTACATTGAAGGATATTATTTTTTCGCGAAAGAAGAAACTAATGAGCCCGTTCATTACTGGACTTTCCCCAATAATTACTGTATTGTTTGCATCAATCAAAATGCGAAGATGACTTTTGAAAAAAATAAAATAACCGTAGTTCCATCTTCTGAAAATAATATTACAGCGAATCTCGTGTTTCGTTATGTTTCTCCTCTGGAAGTGTATTATGAAAAAATGGTTAATGAGATTACCATTTATTTTAAACCTCTCGCTTTACACCATTTCACGAATGATTTAGAAACTGTTTTTCTTCAGAAAGAGATAGAATATAATCCGTTCCCTGACTTTAAACAGAAAATGGAAGCAATTTTTAATCTTACCACCAGAAAACAACAGATTGATGAACTGGAAAAATATTGGGTTTCCAAACTTGTTATCAAAGATCTGGAACTTATGCAATTAATTTTATCCGATATAGAAGCTGATTTAAAAATTGAAGACATTGCAAAAAAGCATACCATTTCGAGGCAGCATATCCACAAAATATTTCTAAAAACACTGGGAAAATCCCCTTCTGAATACCGAAAAATATACCGATTCCGAAATGCTATCACACGGAAAAAAAAGATCAAAAGCTTAACGGAACTGTCTTATGACAATCTATTTTATGACCAATCCCATTTTAATAAAGATTTTAAAGAATTAACCACCATCAATCCCAAAGTATTCTTTAACAATGTAGATATAGAAAAGGAAAATCTTTGGCTTTTTATATAACCCGATTACATTTTTACAATTTTTAAATTCAGAAGCAGATTACATTTGCCCCATGAAAATAGTGTATTTCTTAACTGTACTTTTATTCAGTTCTATTCAGGCCCAAGATTCTTTGGTTACAAAAATCGCCTCTGAACATTATCAAGTTATCAACTTCGAAAACAAAAAATTTTCCGGAGATGCCATTGTGAATCTCACGAAGAATATCGCACAACATAAATATGTTTTAATTGGCGAAGATCATCTTAATAATGAAGTCTTAGATTTCACAGAATATATCACAAAAAATATAAGCTTTGATAATTACATTATTGAAACTGACCAACTGACGATTAATATGCTAAAAAAAGCATATCAAAAAAGCAAAGAATATCAGTCAATCATTTCTCAATCGAATGATAAATTTTCTCTCATCTCTTTTAACAGAGACCGGGATCTTCTCTATACATTTTTTGAAAACAATAAGAATATTATCGGTCTGGATAATGTTTATTTTAATTCCGACAGTCCTCTTTTTCAGGAATTGATAAAAAAAACAGCGAATAAAGAAGCTAAGGCAAAGTATGAGATAATGCTAAAGGAATCGGATAGCAGATGGAATAAATTTAAAACTGATACAAATCAAAAACCACTAGCAGACGGATCTAATGAGCCTTATTTATTTTCTAGCACATTCAACAAAAACTTGGCAGAGATTCAAAAATTAAAACTTTCGCCTTATGAATATGATGTTTTAAATGCTTTATCAAAAAGTAATACCATATACAGCCTTGGAAATGAAGGAAAAGGGTTGGAATCTCATTCTCTGAGAATTTCGTCCATGAAAGAAAAATTACTGGAAAACCTGGATAAAATGAAAGGTAAAAGAAATTTAATAAAGTTTGGAGCCAACCATGTAGGAAAAGATAAAAGCTTGTTTCAGAACAGTTTCGATATTGGAAATCTCATTTATAATTTAGCCGATGCCGAACAAGAAAAATCCTTACACATCGCTATTATTCAAAAATCCGGAAGAGCCGGCTCTTTCTCATCAGAGAGTATTGATGCTGAAAATGTTGCTTTCCTAAAACCTTTTTATCAGTTAACAGGCAAAGAAAATGAGTGGTTATTATTTGATCTGACCAAAATAAATGAAGATATCAAAAAGCAAAAAACAGTCATTAAATCTATCGGGCTTAAAAATTTATTAAGCGGATATGATTACTTGATTATTATCCCAAAAGTAACGGCGCAAAAGCTGATTAACTAAATAGATGACAAGGCCTTAATTCAAATAGAAAAAATAATTAAGTTCTGTCCTATCAACTTTGTAACGATAAAAACATAAAGACTGTCAATACTTTGGCGGTCTTTATTTTGATCACTGTAAGCTCTTACATGATACTATAAACCCTATAGAAATTCACACTTTAAGGCACAAAAAAATCCCTCAAATTGAGGGATTTAAATATATCTAAGATTTAATCTTAAGCTTCAGATGAAGGATTTTGATTTTCCTTTGGAGCTTGATCAGCCGGTCTTCTATCACCTTCTGGTCTGTCCTGTCTTTCTGGTCTTCTGTCACCTTGAGGTCTTCTATCACCTTGTGGTCTGTCTCCTTCTGATCTTGGCTTAGACTCAGGTCTTTCAGGTCTTGGTAAAAGAACTTTTCTTGAAAGTTTCATTTTCTTACGATCATCAAACCCCATGAACTTCACCTCTACTTCGTCACCTTCGTTGTAAGGTACTTTGTCAAGACGAGCCCACTCGATTTCAGAAATGTGAAGTAATCCTTCAGTTCCTTTTGCAATTGCTACAAAAGCTCCGAAATCCATTACTTTTACCACTTTTCCTTGGTACACTTCACCTACTACAGGTACAAATGTAATTTCGTTGATTCTTGCGATTGCAGCATTGATCTTCTCTCTGCTTACACCAGAAATCTCGATTCTTCCGATTTCTCCTACTTCTTCAATAGCAATAACAGTATCTGTATCTTTTTGAAGTTGTTGAATGATTTTTCCACCAGGTCCGATAACAGCACCGATGAAATCTTTAGAGATCTCAAGCATTACCATTTTCGGAGCGTGAGGTTTCACGTCTTCTCTTGGTACTGCAATTGTTTCAGTGATTTTGTTAAGGATGTGTAATCTTCCGTCTTTAGCTTGTAAAAGAGCTTTCTCCATGATGTCCATAGATAATCCCTGGATTTTGATATCCATTTGACAAGCCGTGATACCGTCTGCAGTTCCTGTTACTTTAAAGTCCATATCTCCCAAGTGATCTTCATCCCCTAAGATATCAGAAAGTACAGTGAATTTTCCAGTTTTAACGTCTGTTACTAATCCCATTGCAATTCCAGAAACTGGTTTTGTAATCTGAATACCTGCATCCATCAATGCTAAAGTTCCTGCACAAACAGTTGCCATAGAAGATGAACCATTTGATTCTAAAATATCAGAAACGATACGGATTGTGTAAGGGTTTTCTTCAGGAATCATGTTTGCCAAAGCTCTCTGAGCCAAGTTTCCATGTCCTACTTCTCTTCTTGAAGTTCCTCTTAAAGGTCTTGCTTCACCTGTTGAGAATGGTGGGAAGTTATAATGTAAGAAAAATCTTTCGTCATAATTTACCATAACGCTGTCTACCATGTTCGCATCTTTAACTGAACCTAATGTTACAGCCGTTAAAGATTGAGTTTCACCTCTTGTGAAGATTGCAGAACCGTGAGCTCCCGGTAAATAATCAATTTCGCTCCAGATTGGACGAATTGTTTCAGGATCACGACCATCAAGACGGATTTTATCATTCAAAATCATCTGACGCATCGCTTCTTTCTCTACATCATGGAAATATACTTTAACGAAAGGAGTTACTCTTTCTAATTCTTCAGCATTTTCAACATATTGAGCTAAAAATTCAGTTAAAACTGCTTTGAATTTCTCACCTCTTTCTTCTTTTGCTGAAGGTTGCTTAGCAACTTCGTATACTTTGTCGTATGTTTCTTTCCACACTTTCTCACGAATAGCTTCGTCGTGATTTTCGTGGCTATATTCTCTTTTTGGGAATGATTTACCTACTTTTTCAGCTAATCTTTCCTGAGCTTCAACTTGTTTTTTGATTTCTACATGAGCGAACTGAATTGCTTCAAGCATTTCCTGCTCAGAAATTTCTTTCATCTCTCCTTCTACCATTACGATAGAATCTTTAGTTGCTCCAACCATGATGTCAAGGTCAGCAATTTTAAGATCTGCATAATTAGGGTTCACAGAAAGTTCACCATTGATTCTTACTACTCTTACTTCAGACATTGGTCCGTTGAAAGGGATATCTGTAATAGCAATCGCTGCAGAAGCTGCAAGACCTGCTAAATCATCAGGAATTGAAACTCCGTCGTAAGAAATTAATGAAATCATTACCTGAACTTCAGCATGGAAATCTTCAGGGAACAATGGTCTAAGAACTCTGTCTACCAAACGCATGGTCAGGATTTCCTGATCTGATGGTCTAGCTTCTCTTCTAAAGAAGTTTCCAGGAATCTTACCTCCTGCATAAAATTTTTCTCTGTAATCTACAGTTAAGGGTAGAAAATCTACTCCGTCTTTTGCTTCTTTGCTGGCTACAACAGTTGCTAAAAGCATTGTTCCGCCCATTTTTACGACTACAGAACCATCAGCCTGTTTTGCTAATTTTCCTGTTTCAATTGTAATTTCTCTGCCGTCTGCAAGAGTAATCGTTTCTGTAATTGCTTGAGGTATACTCATAAATAGTTTTGTGTTGCACTCCGTATTGAGCGCTTTAATTATTGATATTTCGTCTAAATTTTCGTTTGCAAAGATAACGTATAATAATGAGATAATTAAATTTTCAAATGAATAAATAATCTCTCAGCTCTTGATGTGATGAGTAAACATTTGGCTTCAAACGTAAAATTACTGCAAGAATTACAGCGTTTATTCCCCAACTTCAAAAAACAAAAAGCAACTTAGTTTGAAATTATTTTAGCTGTAAAAATCTTACCCTCATTATCTTATTGTCTCAAAATAAGAAATATTGCATCCAAAGGTAAAAAAGACCAAAAAAGTTGCCGAAAAAAAAAGTTGTTCCCCTATATTTGCCTGACTTTTAAATAGGTGAAAAATTTAAATAAATTTCTCTTTGAAACCAACTAAATGAGTTGTATAAAAACTCTTTTGTTTAAATATGTGTGTATATGAATAATAATGAAGTAAAATCGCAAAGCAGGAATTACACTATTCCGCTTATTACCATCACTCTTCTATTTTTTATGTGGGGATTCATCACTTGTATGAATGACATTTTGATTCCTTACCTAAAACAACTTTTCAAACTGACCTTCTTTGAATCTATGTTGGTTCAGTTTTGTTTCTTTGGAGCTTATTTTATTGGCTCATTAATTTATTTCTTTATCTCTATTACAAAAGGAGACCCTATCAATAAGGTAGGTTACAAAAAAGGAATTCTCTTCGGAATTTTCCTGGCTACTTTCGGATGCATCTTATTTTATCCGGCTGCTACTTTCTCTTCTTATCCTTTATTTTTAGGCGCTTTGTTTGTTCTTGGATTAGGGTTTACCGTACTTCAGATTACTGCCAACGCGTATGTTTCTTTATTAGGGTCAGAAGAATCTGCATCAAGCCGATTGAATATGACGCAAGCTTTCAACGCATTGGGAACTACCATTGCTCCGGTTTTAGGAGGGCATTTGATTTTTGAATTATTCTCAGCTGCAGACGGTTCTTTCAGTGCTGTGGCAACAAGAATTCCTTATTTAATTTTTGCGGGTATTCTTTTATTAGTTGCTTTATTGATCTCAAGAGTAAAGCTACCTTCATTCCAAACCAATGATGGTGAAGAAGTGGTAAAAGGTTGGGGAGCGTTGAAATTCAATCATTTGAAATTCGGAGTTTTCGCGATGTTTTGCTATGTAGGAGGTGAAGTTGCTGTTGGAAGTTTCATCATCAGTTTCCTGGAACAGCCTCAAATTATGGGCTTTGACGAAGTCATCAGTAAAAACTACCTTTCTATCTATTGGGGAGGTGCTATGATCGGGCGTTTTCTAGGAGCTATTTCTTTAAACCAATCCATAAGCCAAGGAAAGAAAGCTATTTATATGTTGGGAGCTGCTGCGTTGGTATTCTTAGTGATTTTCAGTATTGTGAATCTTTCGTTTGCCCAGATCAGTTTCTTCTTGGTATTTATTGTTCTTAACTTCGTTGCATTCTTTATCGGTAAAGCTGCTCCGGCAAGAACCCTTTCAATATTTGCCGCAGTGAACGTTGTTTTATTAATTTCTGCGATGGTGAACCATGGCGAAATGGCGATGTACAGCGTGTTGGGAATCGGAATTTTCAATTCTATTATGTTCTCTAATATTTATACGCTGGCAATTTCAGGATTAGGAAAATATACCAGTCAGGGATCATCTTTGGTAGTAATGGCTATTCTTGGAGGGGCTATTGTTCCTATTTTCCAAGGATATTTAGCAGATCAGTTTGGCGTTCAACATTCATTTATTATTCCAGTATTCTGTTATATTATGATCTTGATCTTCGGAGCTTATTGCACAAAATATCTTGGACATGTAGAAGCTACAGAATCCAAATCAGGACATTAATTTTAATTAAAATATAAATTACATGAGGCTCTTTTTAAGGGTCTCATTTTTTTGTTTAAAGTATTTGGCTGTATTTTACGTCTAAAATAAAACTAAATATTTACACCAATGAAAACTCAATTACAACTTGAATACATCGCCTTTCTGATCTTGGGAGTTTTTGCTTTTGCCCACACTGAATTTTCTTGGTGGTGGTTTGCAGGATTATTTTTTGCCCCCGATATATCTATGTTAGGATATACTGTTAATAATAAAGTAGGAGCATTTTGCTATAACCTTTTCCATCATCTTGGAATTGCCATCACAGTATATCTCGCAGGAACATTCTTAGCCCTTCCCTATTTACAAATGATTGGTGCTATTCTATTTGCCCATTCAGCTTTTGATAGAGTATTGGGATACGGATTGAAATATCCGGACAGTTTTCAGAATACGCATTTAGGAAAAATCGGGAAGAATAAAGCAACATAGAAAATACAAGATAAGCTAAAATATTTTTAACAAAAAAATAATAACACTTAAGTTGTTTAAGTTAAATTCTTTGAAAACAATAAAGTTCACTTAAGAAGAAAATCAAAGATTTTCAAAAAAAACTAATATTCTCTTCTATGAATAGTTATAATGAACTTAAATAACTAAAGTGTTTAAAAACTTTTGTGCCTTTTGTGGTTTCAATATATTAAAAACAAAAAAGCAACCTCTTTCGAAGTTGCTTTTTATCTGAAAATCTTTGTAGATTATTTTCTTAAACCTAGTTCAGCAATAATTGCTCTGTATCTTGCGATATCTTTATTTTTAAGGTAATCTAGTAAACTTTTTCTTTTACCTACCAATTTAACCAAAGATCTTTCCGTTGCGAAATCGTGACGGTTAGCCTTTAAGTGTTGAGATAAATGGTTGATTCTGAAAGTGAAAAGAGCTACTTGTCCTTCAGCACTTCCTGTGTCTGTTGCAGATTTCCCATGTTTAGAGAAAATTTCCTGCTTTTTTTCTGTTGTTAAGTACATTCCAATATTGTTTAATGATTATTATGTAACGGCTGCAAAAGTACGACTATTTTTTTATTAGGCAAAACATTATTGATTTCATGTATCAAATTTGATAGAAAAAAATGTTAAAAATTTCTTAAATAAATTATGCCATACCATTAAAAGACAGTAATTTTGCAAATGAATTACAAATGAGAAAACTTTTAATTTTTTGTACGGCTTCCACTTTTTTATTGATCAGTATGGTTTCAGTAAAAGCACAACGAAATGCTTCTGAAGATAAAATAAAAAAGGTCTTATACTTCAATCCTGAGGTAGAACCAGACCTTGAGGAAATTAAAGAACCTACTAATCACGCATTCTTCAGCGCAGTTTCTGATCATTTAAGCGGATACAAGAGAAATAAAATGCTAAGAACGGAAACCCAGGTTTCGTTTGACAGCATAGATAAACAAACCATTGTTGATTATTGTCTTAATAATGATGCCGATTTCGCCATTGTTCCCAAAGTAAGATACTTTAAAGTAGGCCTTGGGAAATATGTTTTCTCCAATCAGGTAGTGGTAAGCATGAAACTTTTTGATGCTGCCGGAAACTTCATTACAGAATCCGATTACAATACGTACCGTAAAAACATGCGTCTTTTAGGGTCTGCAGACAATTCTATTAAGATCGGAACAAACGGAGCCATAAAAGCTATTCTAAAAGAATTAAGAAAAATAAAGCCCTCTCCCGAAGCCGGATTTTAGCCTTTTCAACACATAACATCCTCTTTATCATTATAATTTAATTGTAAATAATTCATTTAAAAGTGAGTAATTAAAATATTTTCATTAATTTAGTGTTGCATTAAAACCTAAATACTATGAAAAATTTAACAAAGCTCAACCGAGCTCAGCAAAAAAAAATTCAGGGAGGTGGACCATTTAAAAGATGCACAGAACATTATCAGTGCCCAGGCGGTTCATGTTGTGAAAATACATGCGTCATGTATAACTGTCCTCTAACCTAATCACCGACATTATCTATCACTTAAATAAACTATATTGTTGCACCTGTTTTACGCAGGTGTTTTTTTTATTTTAACAACTCAATTGTTTGCCCTGAAAAGAATAAAGCTTTAATTAATCCTTAAATTTGCCACATGATGGCTCATTTCTAAAAAATTGAATTATTTTTGCATATCCTAAAAATTTCACGTTTTGAATTATAATGACGAACTAATCTTTAATCCTGCCGATATTGCCGAAACTCTCAGTGGACTTCCTGCTGATAAAAGGCTGTTGGAATTTTTAAAGGTTCCGAAACAATACAAAGCGGAAGTTTTCTCCCATTTAGATCCAGACTTTCAGGAAGAAACGATCCGAAGTATTGGAAGTGATGACGTTTCCGAAATCTTAAACTCGATGACTCCGGATGACAGGACTGCCCTATTTGAGGACTTTCCGGATGAGCTTATTAAATATTCAATCAATCATCTTAATCCGCAGGAAAGAAGGATTGCCTTAAAACTATTGGGCTATCATTCTGATTCTATTGCCCGTTTGATGACACCATATTACATTCAGATCCGTAAGGAATGGACAGTAAAAAAATGTCTTCAACAGATCAAAAAAGTAGGAAAAAGGGTGGAAACAATGAACCACTTGTATGTGGTGGATGAAAGAAATCGTTTGATTGATGATTTAGCCGTAGGAAGTTTACTATTAGCCGAAGAAGATACATTGGTTTCTGAATTAACGGATAATCATTTCGTCGCCATAACTACAATGACTTCGAAAGAAGACGCTGTAACTTACTTTGAAAAGTATGACAGAACTGCACTTCCCATCATTACAGAATCTGGTGTCTTGGTAGGAATTGTAACAATTGATGATATCCTCGACCAGATCGAGCAACAAAACACAGAAGACATCCAAAAATTCGGGGGTCTTGAAGCCTTAGATTTACCCTATACCCAAACTTCTCTTATCGAAATGGTAAAAAAGAGAGGGATGTGGCTTGTTATCTTATTCTTCTCTGAAATGTTAACCGCATCAGCAATGGGTTATTTCGAAGATGAAATTCAAAAAGCAGTTGTCTTAGCACTATTTGTTCCATTAATTATTTCCAGTGGAGGAAACTCCGGTTCACAGGCTGCCACATTGATCATTAGAGCAATGGCGCTTCAGGAAATCGGACTGAAAGATTGGTGGTACGTGATGAAAAAAGAAATCTTCACCGGATTATTTCTTGGAGGAATTCTTGGGATCATCGGATTTTTACGAATCATGATCTGGCATAAAATAGGCTTGTTTAATTATGGTGTTCATTGGGCTTTTGTAGGCTTAAGTGTAGCTGTTTCTTTAGTATTGATCGTACTTTGGGGTACCCTTTCAGGCTCTATGGTTCCTTTTATCCTTAAAAAATTAAAACTCGATCCGGCAACCTCTTCTGCTCCATTTGTAGCAACTTTGGTAGACGTTACCGGACTTATTATTTACTTTTCTGTCGCAGGACTTTTCTTAACGGGTAAACTTTTGTAATTTTAGGCAACCTCTAAAATATTACAATGAAAATTGTTTCTCTAGTTCCCTCAATTACTGAGGCTTTATTTGATTTGGGTTTAACTGAAAATGAAGTTATCGGAAGAACCAAATTCTGCATCCATCCCAAAGAAAAAGTAAAAAATGTAGCTGTCATAGGCGGGACAAAAAACATTAATATTGAAAAAATTAAAGCGTTACAACCCGATATAATCCTTGCCAATAAAGAAGAAAACGTCAAAGAACAAGTTGAAGCTTTAATGGGTGATTTTAAAGTGGTCGTGACTAACGTTGAAACCATTGAAGACAATTATTATTTCTTAAAAAATTTGGGTTTGCTTTTTAATAAAGAAGAAAGAGCACAACAATTCAATCTTAAAACCTACGAAGTTCTGAATCAGGCCAAGGTGGATTCTCCCATAAAAGTAGCCTATCTGATCTGGAAAAATCCTTATATGACGATTGGCTCTGATACTTTTATTCATCGTATTTTATCTGAAATTGGTTTTGAAAATATATTTAAAAATAAAACCCGTTATCCGATCATTGAAACCGAAGATCTGGCAGAAGCTGAGATCATCATGCTATCCTCCGAACCTTTTCCATTTAAAGAAAAACATATTGAAGAATTTAAGGAATTCTATCCTGATAAAAAGATCATGATTGTTGATGGAGAAGCGTTTTCTTGGTATGGAACACATATTGCGAAGTGTGAAAATTATTTTAAAGAATTGATTTCTGAGGTGAATTTTGTTTAAACACAAATTTCACTAATTCTTTCCACTAATGACACTAATTGTAAGCTTTACTTTTAAGCTTTGGCTAAAGCCAATTTTGATTGATTTATTTTTTAAAAATGGGCTAAAGCCCATTTCTATTGATCCTATTTCTTCAGAAAATTGAAAATTTCGTTAAATGGTGAGTTCGAAAATCTCAGCCAATCGCTATTTCAACCACAAATTATAAGCATAAAAAACTCCGACCAGAAGATCGGAGTTTGTATTTTTTCAATTATAGAATTTTAGAAACTTCTTTACAAAGCCATTCTAATAATTCTCTGTCTTCGTCTGTAAAAGGATCTACTTTGTGAGAATCAATATCAATCTGACCGATGTTTTGTCCGTCTTTAAAGATAGGGACTACAATTTCTGCTTTCGTATCAATTGAGCAACTTAAATAGTTATCCTGTTGATGAACGTCAGGAACCACAAATGTTTCATTAGAAACGGCAACCTGACCACAAATCCCCTTTCCATAAGGAATAATGATATGATCTGTTTCTGCACCAACGTAAGGACCTAATTTCAACTCATCCTTATCTCCATTTTTAAAATAGAAACCTGTCCAGTTAAAATAAGAAATTTCCTGATCCAAAAGATGGCAAACTTTCTGAAGCTTTTCTTCAGTATTATGTTTTGGACTTTCAAGTATGGAAGAAAGTCTTTTCTTTAATTCTGACATTATATTTTGTTTTTAGGAGAATTGTTTTAATGAAAGTTCTTGTTTATAGCCGAACATTCCGCGCTCTTTTATCATTTCGGCAACACCTTCAGGAAGTTGGTTTTCCCAACCTTTGATATTGCATGCAATTTTTCTTAATATTTCTCTTGAATAAATTTCCAAGAACTCAGGATTATAGTTTTTAATATCTACAATACGGTTATTGAGTTTAAAATATTTATAAAGTTCCTTAAGATTTTCTTCCACTTTAAGGTTTTCAGAATCAAGTAATTCATGAGTTTCAGGATCTTTGTAAGGATACAGATACACTCTCATTCCGTTTCTGAAAAATTTACCAAAAGCTTCCAAAATTCCACCTGATAAATTCTTATAATATTTCTCATCAAATACCATCAATAGGTTATTTACACCCATTGCTACCCCAATATTTCCAGTGGTATATGATGCAAAATAATCAATCAATCGGTAATATTCAGAGAAGTTCGAGATGATAACAGTGTAACCCAATTTACCAAGAACGTCCACTCTGTCTAAGAAATCTCTTTCGTCAATATCTCCGTCTGCTCTAAGGTTGGAAATGGTAATTTCAATTAAAATTTCCGTTTCCTCGTGGGTACAGGCTGCATCCTTCAAAAACATTTCAATACCGTTTTGGAGCATATCAATGTTTACTTTGGTTACGGGTCTGAAACTTCCTCTTATCGCAAAAATATTTTTCTTGTATAAGCTATCCGCCGGAAGCATATTGCTGCCTTGAGAATTGAAGATAACCGCATCTGTCATGTTATTTTTAACCAACTGAAGAGACATCAATCTGTTGTCAACATACGCGAAAGCCGGTCCACTGAAATCAATCATATCAATTTCAAGGTTATCGGTTGCCACATCGTCGTAAAGAGATTCGATTAATCTTCTTGGGTTATCATAATACGTAAAAGCTCCGAAAATAAGATTTACCCCCAAGTTTCCAAGAGTTTCCTGCTGTAAAGTAGCATCATTCTCTTTGAATTTCACATGGATAACGATTTCGTTATAATCTTCATTTTCTTTTACCTGAAAACGGATTCCTACCCAACCGTGACCTCTGACAGTTTTATCAAAATTAATGGTGGTAACGGTATTGGCGTAAGAGAAAAATTTTCTGTTCGGATTGTTATCTCTGGAAATTCTTTCTTCAATCAAGGCTACTTCATAACGAAGCATTTTGCGAAGTCTGTTTTGAGTAACATATCTATTTTTGACCTCTTTTCCGTAGATAGCATCACTAAAATCTTTGTCATAAGCAGACATCGCCTTAGCAATCGTACCGGAAGCCCCTCCTGCTCTAAAAAAGTGTCGAACAGTCTCCTGCCCTGCTCCAATTTCTGCGAAAGTACCATAAATAGTAGGATCTAGATTAATTGTTAATGCTTTTTGTTTAGGAGTTAGTTTCTGATACATTAGGACATTAAATTTTTCGTAAATTTACCAAAATTAAACCAACCTCAAAAGAAAATGAAGTTGAAATTTTTAGGAACGGGAACTTCCCAAGGTGTACCCGTTATTGGCTGCACTTGTGAGGTGTGTACATCACAAAATCCCAAAGACAATCGTTTTCGTTCTTCTGTGATGATTTCTACAGAAGAAAATAAAAAAATCCTGATCGATTGCGGTCCGGATTTCAGGCAGCAAATGCTTCTAAATCATGAAAATACGATTGATATCGCTCTTATTACTCACGAACACAATGATCATGTGATTGGGCTTGATGATATGCGACCTCTTATTTTTAAAAGTGGAAAAAACATGCCGATTTATTGCTATCCAAGAGTCGGACACGAAATAAAAAATCGTTTTCCTTATGCTTTTGCAGATGAAAGATATCCCGGAGCCCCCGCTTTTGATCTTCATGAAATAGAAAATGAACCTTTCACCGTTTTGGATACCGAAATCACTCCGATTGAAGTGATCCATTTTAAGATTTCCGTTTTTGGATATAAGTTTAAAAATCTTGCCTATATCACAGATGCCGGCTTTATTTCTGACACAGAAAAGGAAAAACTGAAAAATTTAGATGTCTTAGTTTTGAATTGTATTCGGAAATTTGACCCACATCCGGCCCATTTTATTCTTCCCGACGTTATAAAACTGTTCGAAGAACTAAAACCTAAGAAATTATTTTTAACTCACATCAGCCATCATTTAGGTTTACATGATGTTGAAGATAAACAACTTCCGCTCGGAATGTACCTTGCCTACGATGGTTTGGAGATATTTTTTTAAAAAAATATTCTAAAAAAGTTTTGAACATTAGAAAAAGTTCATATATTTGCACACCAATTTAAAACAAACATCAAGCCCAGTTGGCGGAATTGGTAGACGCGCTAGACTCAAACTCTAGTATCGAAAGATGTACCAGTTCGATTCTGGTACTGGGTACTAAAACCTCCGAAATCATTGATTTTGGAGGTTTTTATTTAAACTATCTTTTTGGTTAGATTCCTAGAGATTTATGTAAAATAAATCCCACATAAGTAACAAGAACTATTTAATTGATACTATTTTAAACTGTATAAATTAGTTTTAAATACTGGTAATCAGTTTTTTGAAATCAATTTAACACCACTTTAGTTTTATTAAAATAAACATTCTTAATACTTATATAATTTGATTGTGTATTTATTTATAACAAAAAAGGAAATTTAATACAAAATGTAAAAGCTCATATCCTAAGTTTTCCAATAAATATAAAAGACCATCGCATTATTGAAAATATAATTAACTTGATCAGTAAAAGCTTAACTATTAAATATAAAAAACATGATAACAGAAAACAACAATTTAAACCAACCTAAAAAGAAAAAGAATGGGTGTCTTAATATATTTCTTATTTTTATAGGTGTATGTTTTGGTATAACAATAATTTTGGGAATAATAGGAGTTTTGACTGGAAATGGAATTTCTAACAAAAAAAAATCAGAAAACAAGACCAATCCAGCAATTGAAAAATTACAGAAAAAAAATTATTCAGAATTAACAGCTGAAGAAAAAAAAATAGTACTTGATGCATTCTTGGAGGGTGAAGGACAATTCGAAGCTCCTGCATTCCATTTAAACCAAAGAATAAATGAAATAATATCAAAATCATCAAAATTTCCAGAAACTTTAGAAATCAAAGGAATTGATGGTGAGTTTCACAAAGACTACAGTAGCTACACAATAATTACAAAAGAAAAAGCTCAAAATGTAAATTATGACAAAGGTACTTTTGATATACTCAGAGAAGCACGAAGTGAAAACTCTCTTGGAATGAAAGTAAGGAATAATGTATTGTTTAAGTTAAAATTTACCCGTTTTACAGCATTGATAGAAGATGTAAAAAGTCAATAATAAATATTGGATTACTAAACATTTTATCCCACTGAAACAATTTGAAAAAATAGTAGGATAATAGAAATATTACTTTATAGATTATGAAAGTGATATTCTAATACTAATTACAAACCCTCCAAAATCATTGATTTTGGAGGGTTTTATTTTTATAATTGTGTCACTCTCGTAGCTATAATTTAATTTCAGTGTAGAGCGGCTTGTTTTTTTATTTAATATCGCATGCTACTGTAATGTGAAAATGGTTTTAAAACCGTAAGGTATTTCTTTTTTAGCAGCCTTTTGTCTAACCACGACAAGCTTAAAAGTAGCCGATTATATGTACTTTCAATAATTCGAGAAATATTGGGATAAATAATTGAATACTTTATCTTAAATAATTGGGTAAACAATACCTGTAGCTTTTTCTGCTAAATTGAAAAGTTGCGTTGCAACAGTTTTGTTAAGGGCGTTTTCTTTAATGGTTGCCCGTATTGGATAACCACGAAATCCGCCTTGATCAGGCTCTATCAAATCTCCACCACTTACCTCTTCCGAAATGGCAGCATAGAGTATACACAATGCTCCTTGCCATGGCTCCATAAATTCTCCTATACGCTCAACTCCAGCAGCAATCTCTTCATCAGTCATATGTCGTACCAATTCTGTTTTATTGGCGCCAGGTTGTGCTGAAATTGACAAAACTTGCCCCCTTGTTTTTCTAATTCGGCGGTTGAGCTCAATGCTAAAAATAAGGTTGGCCAATTTACTTTGTCTATATTCCCTCATCGCATTGTAGCTATTTTCAGATTTTAGGTTTTCAAAATCAATTTGGGCACTTTGATAGCCATTGCTGCTTACTGTAACCACACGAGCCCCTAATGTTGATTCTAATATTGAATATAAATATCCGGTAAGTGCAAAATGGCCTAAAAAGTTCGTCCCAAATTGCTCTTCATAACCGTCGCTCGTTTTAGGATTATCAGTAATATTTGCGCCTGTATTTGCTACCCCTGCATTGTTAATTAACAAATGTAGTTGTGAATGGCTTCGGAGAAAATCATCGGAGAATCGTTTAACATCCGCGAGGTCGCTAAGATTTAGTCTGGCAATTTCTACAGTGCCTTTACCACCTTGCGCTTCTATTTTCTTTTTCGCATCATGGGCTTTGTCCATATTTCTACAAGCTAATAAAACATTTCCTCCTGCCTGATACAATGCAAGCGACGTTTCGTAGCCAATACCTGTATTCGCGCCGGTTACAATAATTGTTTTACCCGTTTGATCGGGGATATTTTCTTTTGTCCACATAATTTTTCTTTTTATTTATACTCAAAGGTCAGGAATATAAATCCACGCAGTGTATTAAAAAGAAGCCATTATCTATTAAAATCAATCATTAAATGATTTTCGGAATTTAGTAGCATTCACATTCATCTTACTTTTGAAAAAAGCAGAGAACTGATTGGGTTCATTATATCCCAAACTATAAGCAATTTCAGCAACTGTCCAATTGGTGGTTTTTAATAGGACTTTCGCTTCCTGTAAAATACGTTCATGTATCCATTGTGTTGTAGTACGCCCAGTAATTGATATTAATACTTTATTTAAATGATTAGTATGAACATTTAGTTGCTTTGCAAAGGCGGAAGCTGAGTTAATACTGATGATTTGGTAGTTGAAATCTATTGGGAATTGACTTTCCAGTAAGCTTTTAAAGTTATCCGTCAATCTTTGGGCTGCGTTAGCACTGGTAATAAACGCTTTTGAAGAAGAATGTTTTTTTTGGGCTTCATGGATTATTTCCATCAATCGATGATTAAGCAAATCATATTTATAGGCATAATCACTATGAAGATCCTCGTACATTTTGGAGAATAAATTATAATAAATTTCAGCTTCAGTTTCATCCAGTAACAGTACAGCAAAATCTACGGATTGAAATGCTGGATAATCTTTTATGTTCCCGAAGCGAGTAAAAAACGGTTCTGTAAAAATACACATGTAACCGCTTTGTTTTTCGTTCATGATCTCCCAAAAATAATGGATATTAGGATTGGTGAAAACCAATGCCGTACCATTTATATCCTTATATTGGTCGGCATAATGAATCCTATTTTGACCTGTAATAAGAGTAATTTTATAAAAATTCCTGCGGGCGTAGTTTGGTTTTCTGTTTTTAGGTAGATGTAAATCCTCTAAATTAAAAATATTGATATGCCCAGTATGATAATCATTAGACCCACCTATGGTGGCATCTATCTGTTCATAAAGCATCTTTAAATTAAAAATATTAGGCATAAACAAAAATACTAAAATCAAATAACTTTTATTCTCTTTAGATATAATTTAAGCTACCGATTTTGCTAAGCAAGACCGTCAACATTTGAGTCGGTACTATATAACTGCAAATAGTAGTGAATATATTAAATACTTTATCGGCCTCTTCCCTATTCAGGAAATTCCCCTTGTATTCCAATAAAAAAGTTAAGCCCAATAACAATACAATAAACTCAAATCAATATAATAGACTTTATACCAAAAGATACACCTATTCAATACTAATTACAAACCCTCCGAAATCAATGATTTTGGAGGGTTTTATTTTTAAGGAAATCAAAATTCAAACTCCTAGCCTTTATTTTACTGTATCTTCTGATAATTGATAGAGGTTTCATTCCACTGAAGACGAATTATTGTTTCATTCTTTTCACCATCACTGTTAATATTATCTACAAATAAATAATACGTTTTAGGAGCACTGCTTGTATTATTTACCGCAAGACTCCCAATCACCATTCCTTTCTTTGTAGCTCTGCTAAATCCTTGAGAGGCTAACTTTGGAGTCATTGAATCACTTATAAAATCATTAAAATCTGCTGTAGAATCACCCAATCTGAATCTTATGAAGTTCGTATCGGTAGAAGTAGCATCTTTTGTAGGATGCTCGATACCTACATTTAAGCTTAACAACCATTTTCCCGCAGGTAAGGTAATAGGAACGCCCACATATTTACAGGTATTGGTATTGGCAGGTAATGTATAATCAGCACTTGTGACATTTACAGTACCAAAAGCTACGGATGTTTGTTTCCATGTCGCAACACCATCAGCATCTGAGGTGAGTACTTTATCTGCTCCTTGTGTTCCATCAACAATTTTAACCGCTCCTGCCGTAGAAGAATTGATATCTAATTTATTAGCAGGAGTATCTGTTCCTATTCCTACATTACCATTTTCGTTGATATATATCCTAGATTTATTTGATGTTCTTAATACAAGGTCGGTAAGAATACTTGTTCCATCTCCTCTATAATAAGAGCTTATGGAAGATCCTGTAGCCGTATTGAATACATTATTAGCTCTAGGCGCAAAATACAAAGATCCAACATAATCTCCTGCCGTTAAATTTTTGGGAGAAGCTACGGTACCATTCGCTGAAGATAGAATAAGAGAAGGCTCTTTTGAGGTACCAAAACCTTTGAAATAGAAATTATTTCCAGAGTTTGGACCTTCATTGTCTGAGATAATCTCAAATTTACTGGAAGGAGCAGCTGTTCCAAATCCGATCCATTTATTTTTTGCATCCACAGAAAATGTTTTTCCAGCCACAGAAAATGCATTAATAACATTATTAGATGTAAATGCTAACGTTTTATCTCCTTGATTCACTATTCTGTTTCCGGAAAGCGCTCCATCTGAATTGTAAATATTCGCATTTAATTTGACCCAATTTTGACCATTAAACAGATAATATCCAATTTCATCAATATATATCGCTTTATCTGTTGGAGTTCCTGTTGTGATATTGTCAACATAAATTAAAGTAGAAGTTACAATATTCGACATAGACTGAGCTCTTTCTCTATCTACTCTTGGAATAAGGATTCCCTCTGGCGTTTGTGTGCTTCCTGTAGGATTTTTAGCCATAATATCCAATGTTGCTTTCGGATCAGGAGTATTAATGCCGACTTGCGCAAAAACAATATTTGCAATGAATACTAAAGGAATGAACAAGTTTTTCATGTGTATGGTTTAATTGTGTGTTAATAAACTGAGCCATAGTTTGGGAACTGAATAAGGCTCAAGATGGGTACCTCTTTCCGTATTGAGAAGAGTAAAATATTGAAATACATAAAGTATTTTAGTGTGTGTTAATCATTAATTAACGTCAGTCTACAAAATAAATAATCGTTGTAAATCTTTTTCAGACTTCGTATGATAGATACTCATCGCCTGAAATAATGATTGCATTGTGTTCTGCAATCGAATAAATGTTTTTTTCATTTTTCTTAGCGTGTATTTAGAACCTTATGGTAGATTTAATTTGATCTAAAAAAGAAAAATAAATTTCAATATTCTCTTATAAAAGCTAATAAAAATATTGATTTCATTTTATAATATATATCCATGAAAATACTATGCAAATCTACTATTAAAATACATAAAAATCAATACTACACAGCTACTTCATTTAAATAATTAATTAAATATCAAATAGTTAAAACACAACATAAGTATAAATGCAGTATAAAAAATAATGGAATTATTTTAATAAAAAAAATAGAAACAAGAGCAGAAACAAACAACACCAGAAAATAAATAATCATTAAAAATAATCTAGATTTTAAAATGATGTCATAATTGAATTATTATTACCTGTAAGCTAAAAAATCTCTGGCTTTTTCACCTGCCATTTTCAATGCCGACATATGATCTAAGTTTATACTATCGGTAAATACAGCTCGAAAACAATATTGATATCTATTGGTAAATGAAAAGGTACTTCCCGGAGTAAACAAGATCCTTTGGCTTTCACAATACTCATAAAAAGCTTCCATATTGAGATTTTGTGGCAACTCTCCCCAAATACTATATCCACCCTGAGGTCTGTGGAAATAGCAATTTTCAGGAAAATACTTTCGCAACGCGTCTAACAATTCTATGGCCTGTTTTTCCAACTGTTTACGAAACGAACGCAAATGCCTGTCATAACTATTACTTTCCAACAGTTTGATCATTAATTCCTGATAGATCGGAGCCACAGATCTTCCAAGAGAAAACTTCAATCTTTCGGCTTCGGCATAAAACTTACCGGGATTTAACCATCCCAAACGAATTCCTGGCGCTAACGTTTTAGAAAATGAAGAAAAAGTAATGACCAATCCTGTCTGATCAAAATTTCGAATGCATGAAGGTCTTGTTCCATCAAAATAAAGATCTCCGTAAATATCATTTTCAATGATTGGGATTTGATGAGCTTCAGCAATGGAAACCAACTCTTTTTTATTTCATCCGTCATAAGAATCCCTGTAGGATTATGAAAATTCGGAGTAACAACAACTGCCCGAATAGGATTTTCATCACAGATACTCCTGAGATAGTTGACATCAAAACCATTTTTATAATGTATCGGAATCTCTATTACCTTTAATTTCAAATTAGAAATCACTTCCAACACAGAAAATATACATGGACTTTCAACTGCAATTAAATCCCCAGCTTTAGTCACCGATGCCAAAGCGATATAAAGAGCCTGCAACGCACCATCTGTGATGATTAACTCTTCTGCATTCATCATACATCCATATTGAGCAGCACGATCTGTAATCTTTTCTCTCAAAACGAACGACCCGTTTGGTGGGTAATAACGAAGAAGTGAAGCTCCTTTTTCACGGATCACTTCCTGCATTTTTCTTAAAATCAATTTTTGAGGAATCAGAATATCTGTGGGCGATGCAGCATTAAAAGAATTGTATTCAAAAGATTTACTTTTGGTAGAAGTGAGTTCAATATTTTTATTAAATAAAGAATCTTTTGCAGCTGGCAACTGTTTTAGGGAATGTTCAGGAACACTGTCTTTTGGATTAAAAGCCACAAAATAGCCGGAACGAGGCATATTTTCTACCCAACCTTTCATCACAAGATAATCATATCCACTCTGAACCGAACTTATACTGAGATGGTATTTCTCTTTAATTTCTCTAGCAGAAGGCAAGCGGCTTCCCTTCTTCACTACTCCACTTTTTATCTGCTCTTCAATAATAGAAGTAAAGATCTCATATTTATAGGTCTGCATACATCTCTAATCTAACTGTTCTGAACAAAATTACAAAATTAACAACTGTACCGATTCAATTTTATAAAACTGTATCTAAATTGAAGGTCAATAATCTCTTACCTTCGAATAAAAAAGAATCCAATGGAGATAGTTTCAAAATTCGCAGTGGGATCAGATAAAGGAGTTGACGATCTTTTTGATGTGAAAAAAGCATTTATTAGAGATACTTATAAGGAAGATTTCCCTTCCGAAACCATAGAAAATTACATCAAAGAGCATTTGGATCATAGAAAAATGATCAATGTTTTGAATGATTTGTCGAATCAGCTTATTATGGTTTTTGTAGATGATGAGCCTGCCGGATATTGTTTATTTAAAAGTGGTTCCGGTTATTCTGATGCTCCTGAAGGTAAAAAAATGACAGAGATCATAGGTTTCGGAATCGTTTCCGAGTACAATTCATCAGAAGTGAAAGCATCCCTTTGGAATAAGGTGAAATCTGCCATTAAATTCACAGACAGCATTTGGATCAATATTCATCAAAACCATCCTCAACTTGATATTTTTAAGGATAATGGATTTGATTTCGTTAAAGAATCCATTTCAGAACCGTTTGGAATGGCTTCTTCCATCTATGAACTGAATATTTCAAAGTAACAACATCATTTTTAAGTATAAAACCTTTGAGATTAATCAATTTCAAAGGTTTTCTTTTGTTTAATTTGTCTCAACTTTTGATAAGTACCTCTTCCTAATTATTAATCAATTCCCAATTAAATGTATTATAGAATAAGTACATCCATGTTTTATAAAATTAAAAAGTGTTGTATAATAAATGATGAGTACTTATCATTGTCCGTAGTATTGCCTAAAATTTATTTTAACGCAAAATTCACAAAGTTCTTTCTTACGTATCATTTTAGAGCCCGCAAGGGTATTTCATTCAGTAAAAAATCATAGACTTTTCAGTATTTCTTAAGTTTTGGCTAAAGCCGATTGGTTTTCTGTTTTTATTTGAACGGGTTAAAACCCGTTCCTATTGATTAAAACTCTGTAAACCATGTCAAGGTTTTGAACCTTGACATGGTTCTATAAAGATTATTCAAAGAATTATGCCTCTTCTTTATCAAATAACTTAGCCGTTTTTGACGCAAAGTTTTATGTTGCAGAATGATGTATTTAAGTGAGCAAAGAAGAATCAACCAAGTTGATTTGATGAAGCTGTATCTTCAAGCTTCGCAAAGCACATTTTATTTGCCTTTGCCTCCTAACAAATCAAAAGTATGTAATAAATCTTTGCGTTAAAAAATAAAATTTAAACAAAAGAACCTTGTATCATCAATAAAAGACTTTTACACGACTCATAAAAGTCAAGATGATTTGGTTTACACTGTTCTATAAAATTTTAAATTCGACTACTATTTTAAAAATAGAAATCTGTACCCACAATAATATACACTTCTGTATCTGTAACCATAATTAAAGACTCCATAATTTTGTAATCAATAAAAGCAGAATAACATGGAAACAAGTCTTCAACCCCAAAAGCAATATCAAATTTCCGAAGTTTATATTGCAGATATTATAGAATTAAAAAACATTTTTCTTCAAATATCAAATCTGGAAACACTGCCTGAAAGTTTTGGTATTCCTTTTCTGATGATCAGGCAAAAAAATAATATTATCGCTTTTGCAAGTCTTATTATTAATTCAATAGGAAAAACGGATTTTGTGATTTATGAAAAAGAGAATTTGAGCACAGAAGAAAAAGAGAGCTTCATGAGCCAGGTTCAAACCTATTTTAAAAGAAACAATTCGGGAAATTACCGCGATCCTTTACAACTTAAAAGCAGTACAGAAAGAATGATCAATTGGTTGAATATTTAATAAAATCAGGCGAAGAATTCCCTACATTTACTTAAAACCCTACTTGTTTATGGCTAAAGAGGTCTTATATCTTAAAATAGCAAAAATAATTACAGAACAGATACAAAGTGAAACCCTGCAGTTTGGCGACAAATTGCCTTCTCTTCGTAGTGCTCAGAAATTATATAATGTAAGTCTGAATACTATAAAATTGGCCTACATGGAATTAGAAAGCCGCTCTCTTGTTGAATCAAGACCAAAATTCGGATATTATGTAAGCCAAATATCAAAGCGAAAATTGGCGCTTCCTTCCATCATTAAAATTAATGAGTCAGGAGTAGAAAAACCACCTCAAGATTTAATTGATAAGGTTTTTGGAACTATTTCTCATCCTGATCTGACTCAATTTGCTTTGGGAATTCCCGGGAAAAGCTTTCTTCCTTTAGCCAAGTTAAAAAAATCTATGCTGAATGTCGTAAAGAACAAAAATGACAGCGGAACAAACTATGAACCTGTACAAGGCAACGAACACCTGCGTCGTGAAATCGCAAAATGGTCCATGATTCTGGAAGGAAAAATAACTGAAGATGATCTGGTAATCACATCGGGAGCAATGAATGCTATTTATCATTGCCTTATGGCCGTTACAAAACCCGGAGATTCCGTTGCTGTTGAAAGTCCTGTCTATTTCGGGATTTTACAGGCCATTCATTTATTAGGTTTAAAAGCAGTGGAAATTCCAACCCATCCTATTGACGGTTTAGATCTGAATGCTTTAAAAAAGGTTTTACCCAAAATATCAGCGTGTTGTTTTGTGACTAATTTTAACAATCCACTGGGCTTTCAAATGTCTGATGACAATAAAAAAGAATTGGTAAAACTCATCACCGAATACAATGTTCCTTTGATAGAAGATGATATTTATGGAAATTTATATTTCGGTTCAGAAAGACCTAAACCTTGTAAGTTCTACGATGAAGCTGGCCTTGTGATGTGGGTGAGTTCCGTTTCTAAAGCATTGGCTCCGGGATATCGTGTGGGCTGGGTTGCACCAGGACAATTTAAAGATAAAATTATTCGTCAAAAATTAATTCAGACTGTATGCGGTCCATCCTTCTATTCTGATGTCATTGCAGATTTTCTTGAACACGGACGCTATGATCATCATTTGAGAATGTTTAGGAATAAGCTTTATTCAAATTATCTTCAAATTCAAAAATCGGTTGCTACTTATTTCCCTGATAATACCAAAGTTTCTGAACCTAAAGGTGGTTTTATGCTGTGGCTGGAACTCGACAAAAGAATCTGTACAGAAGATTTGTATGATGAAGCTTTCAGCAAAAAATAAGTTTTGCTCCCGGAAGAATGTTCTCTCAGCATAATCAATATACCAATTGTATGCGTTTAAATTATGGGTTAGAATGGACCGACCGTGTAGAAAATGATCTTGAGAAATTAGGAAAAATGATCAAGAACAGTATCAAATAAAACCCAGACCAACAATCTGAATCGTAAAATATATCATTAATAATTGCAATACTATGACCAACGAAATCAATGAAGTAAAAATTATTACTTATCAACCCCAATATCAAAAAGCATTCAAAGAATTAAATGAAGAATGGATTACCACATTTTTCAAAATGGAGGAAAAAGACTATAAAGTACTGGATCATCCTGAAGAGTACATCATCAATAAAGGCGGACACATCGTTTTTGCTTTGCTTAATGATGAACCCGTCGGAACCTGTGCTTTAATGCAATCACCCAAATCTCCTCTGGTATATGAATTGGCAAAAATGGCTGTAAGTCCGAAAGCACAAGGGAAAAAGATAGGGTTCTTAATAGGAAAAGCATTGGTTGACATTGCCAAAGAATCTAATGCAGATACTATTTTTCTGGAAACAAATTCTATGTTAACACCAGCTATTAACCTGTATGAAAAATTAGGATTTCAACATGTCCCATTATCAGATTCACCCTACGAAAGATGTGATGTGAAGATGGAGTTGAAACTTATTTAGTAAACAATAAAAATCCCTCATCAAGAGGGATTTATTATATAAGGAACTTGTTTAAATTTTTTATTTTGACCACAAAAGAGGCAAACGATTAACACTTGAATTATTTAAGTGCGTTATTAAGTGCGAACAAGAACACATAAGTGAAAAAATCTTTGCATATTGAGCGGAGTTGAAATGTTATTCTTTTGCAAGCTTTGTTTTCAAAAAAAGCTAAACGTTAAATGATTCAATAACAGCTTTTGCACCTTTTGCGGTTTAATTTTTTAATTATTTTAAACAGACTTATCTTTAAAAATTAGCTAAAAACTATTTATAATGTTGAAAAATTCCAGCATCTGTAGGTGTCCAGAATGCTGCTTTTTGTCCGGCAGCTTTTAAGGCATCATTCGACCAAGTGTTGCAGGTATACAGGAAACTATATTTTCCTTGAGCATCATAAAATGCGTCATTATCGCTGTACACCGCGTTGGTAGGAATCAATATAAAGTTTCCGTTTTGGTCTTTGTCAAATTTATCATTTACAAATTGTACCAGATTTTTATATTGCGATCTGCTGATCATGATTATCTTACAATCATCAGCTTCCGTCATTGTTTTATAGTACGTACAATGCATAGCAGATTCACCCAGCCAAAATGCGGCTTTAAATGCGGTTGAAAATTTGAGGTCAGCCCAAGTCGGCGTATCCAGATAAAAACCTTTGTCCCCCCAGCCTACGCCAATATAATTATAGTCTGTTTTTTTTGATTTCGTATTCGCAAAAGGAATTTTCGTACACCAATCCTGCATATCATTTTTCACAGGCATAACAATATCAGTATGCACCCCGTTGGTGTAAATATAAATAGGGATTTCTTTTTTTTCTCCGTCATCCTTTGCTGAGATCTCGATAAATGGCAGCAAATAAGCCATTAAACCATACAGAACAATAATTCCGACAATGACACCCAAAACTTTAAGGATATACAATAATACCATCTTCACACTCATGTATTTGAATAAAATTTAATTATTAATTTTTCGTAAAAGTATTTGTTTTAATCGGAAAAATCATTACATTTAGTTACGAAATACACACAAATATGCGTAAAAACATTAAATCCCAAAAAAGATTAAAAGTAAGAGTAAAAACTGCCCCAAAAAGAGTGCAAAAAAAACGTTGATTTTCTAAGAGATTTTATCTTTTTGAAAGTCATTTTTTCTTTTTAGGAAAGGCTTTTATTGAGTTTTACTTCCCTATATCTTATCCTCCTTTACCACAAAAAGTATAAGGAATGGACGATTAACCGCTTTTGTTTTGGAACCTGAAAATTCCAAACGAGGATTTATCACCCAAAAACTGGCCTAAAATTTCTCTGAAGGTTGATCTAAAAATTCAATATTTCTTTTCAAACCTGCAAATTTCGTTCTCTTCACTGGAGATTTTCTAAAAATTTCCGAGAATAATTCTTGAGTAAGTTCTTTCCATTCTCCTTTTTTGAAATTTTTAAGGGCTTCATTTGGTGCAAACTTGGTTTGAAGATTTGGTGCTGAGAACTTATTCCACGGGCAAACATCCTGGCAGATATCACAACCGAACATCCAGTCTTCCATTTTATCTTTAAAAGAATCAGGGATTTCATTTTTTAATTCTATCGTAGCGTAAGAAATGCATTTGCTTCCATCAATCAATTTTTCAGAAACAATAGCATCGGTAGGACAAGCATCAATGCATTTTCTGCAAGTTCCACAATGATCTGTTGTTTCATGATCCTGAACTAATTCCAAATCGCAAATGATCTCCGCTAAAAAATAAAAAGATCCATTTTGTTTTGTAATCAGATTTGCATTTTTCCCTACCCATCCGATTCCTGATTTCCTGGCCCAGCTTCTTTCCAACACCGGTGCAGAATCTACAAAAACCCGACAATCAAAATCCCCAATCTCTTCTCTCAATTCATCCACCATTTCACGAAGAATTTCTTTTACGACTTCATGATAATCTTCTGCATATGCATATTTCGAGATTTTATAGTTTTCTAATGTTGAAATTTTCTCTTTAGGAAAATAGTTATAGGAAAGTGAAATCACAGATTTTGACCCTTCCACCAATAATCTTGGATCAAGCCTTTTATCAAAATAATTTTCCATGTATTTCATTTCTCCATGAAAATTATTCTTCAGCCATTTTTCTAGATTTCTAGCATCTTCTTCCAAAAAATCGGCCTTAGAAATACCACAGCTTTGAAATCCAAAACTTTTTGCTTTGGATTTAATTAATTGTGAATATTTTTCGGCATTTGAATTCATGATTTTTACATTGCAAAACTAAGATTATTTTATAAATTTGCCGACTTTTAGAGACGTCTTTTAAAGTTCTCATCTTATAAAACTGAAAAATTAAACCATGAAAAAATTCAGCCTGTTTACAGGACTTATTTCCGTATGCTTATTCAATGCTCAAATTAAATTCGAAAAAGGATATTTCATCAATAATTCTGGTGAAAAAACGGAAATTTTAATTAAAAATATTGACTGGAAAAACAATCCGACAGAATTTGATTATAAAACCGAAGGAAGCTCTGATATAAAAAAAGAAAACATCAAAAATATTCAAGAATTTGGGATTGATAATGGTGAAAGATATATCCGAAAAACAGTAATGATTGAAAGATCTTCAGAGGAACTCAGTAAAATGTCTGAAACAAAAGATCTTATTTTTACCGAAGAAACCCTATTCTTAAAATATATTGTTGAAGGAAAAGCCGATTTATTTTATTACGAAGATTCTGATATAAGAAAATTTTTCTTTGATAAAGACAATTCTGAAACCCAACAACTTATTTACAAACCTTATTATATTGATCAATCACAAATCACCTATAATGAAGATTATAAAAATCAGATTGCCCATCAATTGAAATGTGGAGTTGAGAATAGCAACATTCAAAAAATAAAATACAATTCAAAAGATCTCATCAAAATCTTCATGAAATATAATGAATGTTCAAGTAGTGCTTCCATTAATTACACAAAAAACTCAGAGAAAAAAGATCTTTTTAATCTTACCATAAGACCCGGAATTAGTTCTTCTTCTTTAAAAACGGTTTACAGCTCTTATAATTACTCAGACGAAACAAAATTTGGAAATAAAATGACTTTCAGAATGGGTGCTGAATTTGAATTTATTCTTCCATTCAACAAAAACAAATGGGCCCTTTTTATAGAACCTACTTACAACTATTACAAAGCTGATGTAGAAAAAACCATACAAGCCGGAACGTATTTTGAGCAAAAATCTAAAAGAAGTGTAGATTACAAATCTATTGAAATCCCTTTTGGTGTAAGGCATTATTTCTTTCTTAATGATAAATCAAAAATTTTCATTAACGCCGCTTATCTGGTTGATATAAGTATTAAATCAAATATAAAATATGATTACCTTAATCTGGAAGTAAACTCCGGAAACAATCTGATTTTAGGAGCCGGATATAAATATAATGACAAATTTGGAGTAGAGTTCCGAGTAGGAACTTCAAGAACCTTATTGAGAAATTATCTTTCTTGGGAATCTGATTATAATACAATGTCTCTGATCTTTGGGTATACTATGTTTTAAGTAAAACAAAAAACATCAGTCAATATAAAAATAGGCTCGAAATTTTTACGTATTTTCGTTATTATTTAATGTTTAAAATCAAAACAGTTATGTCTTTAACAGAAGTTATAAAATCAGGAAACTATGAATTAATCGACGTTCGTGAACCAATGGAATTGGAAATGGACGGAAATATAGAAGGTGCTAAAAACATCCCTTTAGGAGAAGTAGAAGATAGAAAAGAAGAAATCTTATCTATTGAAAAACCCGTAATCTTATTCTGCAGAAGCGGTAATAGAAGTGGTAAAGCATTAGAATATCTTACTTCTCAAGGATTAAAAGACGGTCACAACGGCGGAGGCTGGGCTGAGCTTAAAGCAAATCTAGAAGCAAATCAAGGAACTTTTTAAGTTCCTTTTTTTATTTAAAATATTTCATAATGGAACTTAAAGACAGATTCAACCAACTTTGTTTCCCGTTCACTCAAGATCAAAATCTTATTGACAGCTTATGGCAGGAAATTGAAACAAAGTATGCTGAAAAAAGCAGGCATTATCATAATTTGGAACACCTTCAAAATATGTTTTCTGAACTTGAATCTGTGAAAGATAAAGTTTCAAACTTTAGTCGTATTTCTTTTTCGGTTTTCTATCATGATGTGATTTATGATGCCTCATCAAAATCGAATGAAGAAAAAAGTGCAGAATATGCTAAAATAAGACTTCAAAAGTTGGATATGAATCAAGAATTAATTGTTGCCATTTCCAACCAAATTATAGCAACAAAAGCACATCAAAAATCTGATGATCAAGATACCAATTATCTTTTGGATGCCGATCTTTCAATACTTGGAAAAGATATTGAAACCTATCTTGAATACACGAAAAAGATAAGAAGAGAATATTCTATTTATCCGGATCTTCTTTACAAACCGGGAAGAAAAAAAGTGTTGCAACATTTTCTAGCATTGGAAAATATTTTTAAAACCAATTATTTCCAAGAAAAATATGAAGTTCAGGCTAAAGAAAATATTGAATTTGAAATTAGCCTTTTATAAGTTTTGGCTAAAGCCTATTGAATAGATTAAAATTTAAAAGCGGACTAAAGTCCGCTCCTATTGATAAAATTGATCTTTCTTAGTTCTTATTTTTCACTACATGATTAATAAACTCAACCGATTTATTCAAAACCAAATCAGGAACTTCTTTATGTGGTGTATGCCCAACATTCGGAATTATATATTTGTCTGAACTTCCACTTACCTGATTAATTGTTTTTTCAACCTGATCCAACGTTCCGTATTCATCAGCTTCTCCCTGAATAAAGAGCAATGGACTTGTAATATTTTTTAAAAGATATTCAATATTCCAGTTTTTGAATCTTTCGCTTAGCCAAATTTCCGTCCAAGCTTTCACCATCATCGGAACTTTATCCCCGTGATATTTTGCTAAACGTTCGGGTAAATTGGTTGTTTGATAAGCTTCAAAAGCATCAGAAACTCCTTTAACCGTAATATCTTCAACGAAAATATGTCCAGCTTCACAAATTACAGCTTCTATGTTTTCAGGATATTTTGAAGCAGCGATCAACGCAATTGTTCCGCCGTCACTGTGACCAAAAAGAATTGCATTATTGATATTTAATTCGTTTAATAATTCATTCAACAAATCTGCTTCCAACTCCATGTAATTGTTTTCCCTTTCATGAGAAATCATAGGAAAAGATTTACCATACCCTAAACGATCATAGACCAAAACATTACACAGAGCATCTTCTGAAATTTTACCAGGAAAATCCCGCCAAAGTTGAGTGCAACCTAAAGAATCATGCAAAAAGACAATTGTAGGTTTATTTTCAAACGAATTATGATGTTCTATATAAAGTTTTTTATCCTGTACATTTATTATCCTTCCTTCCATTCTGATCAACTTTAATTAAAAGCTTGGCGCTTTTGCTTCTTCAAATTCCCTCAATAAATTACTGAAAACGGTTTCTACCGGTAAAACATCATTAATTAAAGCTGAAACCTGACCGATTTCTAATTCGCCATCTTCCATATCTCCTTCAAACATTCCACGCTTGGCTCTTGCCCGACCTAATGAAGCAACCAAAGCCTCTGTATTTCTTCCGGTTTGGTAGATTCCCTCCAATTCGTTAAAGAACTTATTTTTGACCATTCTTACGGGTGCTAGTTCCTTTAATGTAAGAAGAGTATCACCTTCGTTAAGCTCTGTGATTTTCTTTTTCCAGTTTTCGTGTGCACTTGCTTCAACCGTTGCTGCAAAACGAGATCCTATTTGTACTCCGTCTGCACCTAAGATCATAGCAGCTTTCATTTGAGAACCTAATGCGATTCCACCCGCTGCGATCAATGGTTTAGAAATATGTTGTTTCACATTCGGAATTAAACAGAATGTTGTTGTTTCATCTCTTCCGTTGTGTCCGCCTGCTTCAAAACCTTCTGCTACAATGGCATCAACTCCGGCATCTTCACATTTCACTGCAAATTTTGTGGAAGAAACAACGTGAGCTACTTTCAATCCTTCTTTCTGAAGCGTTTCTGTATAAGTCTTGGGACTTCCTGCAGAAGTAAAAACGATTTTCACCCCTTCTTCCAGAATGATTTGAATAATTTCTTCCAAATTAGGATATAGCATAGGAACATTCACCCCAAAAGGTTTATTGGTAGCCTGTTTGCATTTTTGAATATTCTCTCTTAAAACATCAGGATACATACTTCCTGCGCCAATTAAGCCTAAACCGCCACAATTAGAAACAGCAGAAGCTAATTTCCATCCGGAATGCCATATCATTCCTGCCTGAATAATCGGATATTGTATATTAAAAAGTTCTGAAATTCTATTTTGACTTTTCTGCATCTCGTGAAGTTTTTTAGCTGAATTAAAATCTATAAAATTGCTCATGCTGTAAAAATAATATTTTTTAGCGCAAAGGACGCGAAGGTTTTTACTAATATTGAGAATATTTTTCGTTCGCAAGGGCGTTTCACTCAGCAATGGCTGTTTGAATCTGCTAAATTTTAAAATGACTTAAAGTCTCATCAATAATTGGACTGATTTCTAAAAAGCTGTAGCTTAATTTAATAATATCTCGTTGTAAATTTTCAGTTTTTAATTCGCGCCAACCTTGCATTAAAGTTAAAGGTCCAAATTTTAGACTTAGATTATCCCAATCTTTTTGATATTCTGTAAATCTACTTCTAAAATCTTCGGCAAAACGTCTACTTTGTATGGTATAGCCTTTTAATTCTCTTAATTTTAATGCATGGATGTTATAGTATAATCTCCCCTCTTCTATTGTTTTATCATGAATCCAGATTGAAAAAAATATTCTGCTTGAAGCATCCAATGGTGACTGAGCATCACTAGACCATTCGGGTTTGTATATTTTCAATACAACAGATTCCAGAATGACTTCTACTGATAGTTTTAGCCCTAACTCATTAAATTCTTTTTGAGAAATTTGATCCAATGCCTCTTGAAATTTTTGTTGGTAAAAATGATAATCCATTTGTAGTGTTTCTGAATTAAAATTAAAAACTTTTCGGGAATTAAGGCAAAAAAAAACCTCCAGAAATTCTGAAGGTTTTGATTTTATTTTTTGGTTGTTGGTTTCTTCCAAGCTCCTTTGAAATTACAAGAATCATAACGGCCATTAATAGATATGAATGTGGTTGGTAATTTTGAGTTTACAAACTTCTCAATCATTTCATTTTTCTTTTTGTTAAGCGCCATCTGCTTTATTCTGTCGAAATCGGTTTCTAAAGTAATTTGGTGAGCAGGAATTACATCTTCCAATTTAACAATCTTCACCACTTTTCTTTTTCTCTCATCTTCGTCATCAAAAGCTGTTGTAATATCTCCTTTATTTAAACCTGCTAATTCGTAGCTGATTGATCCAGGAATACTTTCTCTTTCAATTTTGTTTGAACCATCAGCTCCAGGAATGATCCCTGCATTGAATTTAGTTCTCTTATCGTCTGAAAATCTAAAAGAAGCATCTTTAAATGTCATTTTCCCATCAACGATCAATGTTCTTATGCTGTCTAATTTTACTTTCGCCGTTTTAATTTCAGCATCAGTAGGCGTTGCCATTAAAAGAATGTGTCTCGCATCATAGTTCTTTCCTGATTTTTTAACCAACTGAATAATGTGATATCCAAATTCAGACTCTACAGGATCTGAGATTTCTCCTTCCTGAAGATTTAAAGCAGCAGCCTCGAAGGGCTTCACCATCTGTCCTTTTGAAATATTCTTCATTAAACCTCCATTAGAAGCAGAACCCGGGTCTTCAGAATAAATTCTTGCCTGGCTTTCAAAACTTTCTCCTCCTGCAATATCTTGTTTAATTTTCTTAAGTCTCGCTATAATCTCTTGTTTGTGAGCTTCTGTCAACTTAGGATTCATAACGATCTGAGCTAAGGAAACTTCATCCTTGATCTCTGGCAACTGTGCTTTATAAAGATTAAAGAAATCGGTAACTTCGTTAGGAGTAACGTCTGCTTTCTCTGTAATTCTTTGGTATTTTGCCTGACCGTAATAGGTGTCTGTATCGATCTTTTCGATAGCATTCTTCATTTCGTATCCCGTTCTGAACTTATACGCTGCTAACATAGACTTCTCGTCTGGAAACTGAGAAAGTAGCTGAGCATATTTCCCATTTGCCTGTTCTTTGATTGCAGCAGAACGGTTTTCAATTAAAGTATCTTTTTTTGCTTCGTAAACAAGAAGTTTATTGTTGATCAAGTTCTCCAAAAACTCACATTTATCTGTATTAGAAGCTCCCTGCTGTTTGGCATAATTCATTTGTTCGCTCACATCGGATTCCAGAACAATTTCATCTCCAATTACAGCAGCAATACCATCCACTAGTTCTCCAGGTTTTAGTTGAGCTTTCATCATATTTGTAGAGAACAAAATCATGAAAATTCCAAAAAGAAAAGTGATCTTTAGTTTATTTGTCATTTTACTATTTTAAACAAGTTGCAAATTTAGAATTCTTAATGAATTATGCTAAATTTTTTATTATAAATATTTCTTAAAAAGATGTATTTATTCTAGTTCTACATCAAATGTTGTCAATTCCTTGAATTGTCTTAATCTACTGAACATATCAGCTTCGCTTACTTCTTCAATTCTTTCTGTTCCGAATTTTTCAACCGTGAACGAAGCCATTGCAGAACCAACGATTAAAGCAGACTTCATTGTTTCGAAATCTATCTTTCCTTTTTTAGCTAAATATGCTGCGAAACCTCCTGCAAAAGTGTCTCCTGCTCCAGTTGGATCAAACACATCTTCTAATGGAAGAGCCGGGATTGCAAATACTTTACCATCGTGGAAAAGTAAAGCGCCATGCTCTCCTTTTTTGATGATAACATATTTAGGACCCATCGTGTGGATTTTTTTAGCAGCTTTCACTAGAGAATATTCTCCAGAAAGTTGTCTTGCCTCTTCATCATTAATCGTGATTACATCAGTTTTAGCAATCATTTCCATTAAGATATCCAAAGCGGAATCCATCCAGAAATTCATTGTATCTAAAATAACCAATTTAGGACGTTGGTTCATTTTCTCAAGAACAGACAACTGTACGCCCGGATGAAGGTTTCCAAGTAATAAAATCTCAGAATCTTGCATAGACGCAGGAATCTTTGGATCAAAATTTTCCAAAACGTTTACTTCAGTCGCTAAAGTATCTCTTGTATTTAAATCGTTGTGGTATTTTCCTGACCAAAAGAAAGTTTTTCCTTCTTTTACAATCTCAAGTCCCTCGATATTGATGTCTCTTGTTGTAAACATGTCAAGGTGTTCTTGTGGGAAATCTCCTCCTACAACGGAAACAATTCCGGATTTTACGCCCAAAATAGATGAAGTAATACTGATATAAGTAGCAGCACCTCCTAAAATTTTATCTGTTTTACCAAATGGTGTTTCGATTGCATCAAACGCAACGCTTCCAACAACTAAAAGTTTCATATATTTTTCAATGTATTGTTAAAGTAAATTATTTTTTCCATTCAAAAGTATCCAACAGGTGTTTCATATCTTTTTTGATATAATCAACAGCGGGAGCCAATGAATCTGGTTTAGGTCTTGTATTAAAGTATAAATAAGCAGTCACAAAATGTTTTGTGCTGTCTGTAATGTAAAATTGAATATTTGAAGCACTCTGCCCTTTCAACTCATAGAAATTTCCGTAGACCTTTTTTTCAGGATATTCGAAAGATTTCGTGTCTATTGAGCTTGCTTTAATGGTATGTTCGTACACCATTTTTTCAGCTTCTTTAATATGTTCAGCAAAGTCATTATTAATCGGATAATAGGTCACGAACAATTTTGCCTTCATTTTAGGATAATTCAGATAATACCAACATGGCTTTTTAGCATCCGTAATTTTAGCAAAATCCGAATACTCAAATGTGTACGCACAGTTGTTTTCAAATTTCTGATAGGTTGGTGTGGGATACTCTAATCTCAGTTCTCCATAAGGTTTAAGAACAGGATCTTTTCCACATGATATTAAAAGCAATGAAGCAAATATAAAAATGACTTTTTTAATCATTTTGCAAAAGTACAAATTAGATTTTAGATATAGGAAGACAAATTTCAGGATTTCAATGAGTTTTGGATTTGAATTTTATTTAAAAATAAATTTTGCTGTAAAAGTTTTATTTTAATTGATGTTTTTTAACGCAAAGGGCACTAAGATTTTTTTTGACTACTAATTGTTTTTAAGGTCGCAAAGGCGTTTCACTTAGCTAAGAACGCCTTTAAATTCCTTGCTGCCATTCTGAACGAAACGAAGTGTAGTGATAGAATCTCTATTCTCAATCATATAAACTTCAAACCTCCATCTCCCGTCTTTCTAAAGAATTCTGTACGCCGTATTATAGTTTTCAATATAATTCTCCAAAGGTTTTGGAAATGACTTTTCATGAGAACCTTCAACATCGGTAATGGTATAATTATTTTTAATAATAAAATCTTCCCAAACCTTTTCCGAATCTACTTCTACATTAAAAATTTCTATGCTTAAATTTTTATGGGTCAGTTTGTGGCTAACCATTTTTGCACTTTTAATGAAAGGCATCAATTCTTCAGAAATTTCTGGTGGAAATTCAAATAATTTTTTCCAAATGAAATCATCTTTTCTTTGTTGAATTAAAAACTGACCGTTTCTGTGAACGAAATAATATGTTAAGCCTAAATCTGCGGCTTTTACTTTTTTCGTCTTCACAGGAAATTCAGAAATTTGATGTAGTGAAAAGGCTAAACAATCTCCATTTAAAGGACATTCTCCACAAAGTGGATTTTTAGGTTTGCAAACTTCAGAACCTAAATCCATCATCGCCTGGTTGAAATCTCCTACATTTTCAGGTAAGACCAACGTTGCCAATTCAGAGAAATAATTAAAAGCTCTGGAATTAGAGACATCAAAATTATCCGCAAAAACTCGGCTTAAAACACGATAAAAATTTCCATCAACAGCAGGCATTTTTCCCTCAAAGCAAATGCTTGAAACAGCCGCCGCTGTGTATTTACCTACACCTTTCAGTTTTAAAATCTCATCATAATCAGAAGGAAAAGATCCTTCATACTCATTCATGATCTGTTGGGCTGCTTTATGAATATTTATTGCTCTGGAATAATAACCTAAGCCTTTCCAATACAACAACACCTCATCTTCTTCGGCACCTGCCAACGTTTTCACATCCGGAAATCGTTTGATGAAATTATTGTAATGATTAAGCCCCTGATTGATCCTTGTCTGCTGAAAAACAATCTCGCAGATCCAGATCTTATAAGGATCTTTGGTTTGTCTGAAAGGTAAATCTCTTGCGTTTACTTTGTACCAATTCAGGAGTTTGTTTCCGATGTGTTTGAAGTTTGAGTTTTCTATTTTTTCCAAAGGGTTGTCTTCTTCATTATTTTAGATGCTTCGACTCCGCTCAGCATGACAATTCTAATACTAACTGTTTTTCACAGCATATTTGTAGTGATGTCATGCTGAGCGGAGTCGAAGCATCCGAATTTACAGATTTTTAATTCTCCTCTGCAAAGATAAAATTTTATTTATCAGCTTTCACTGAATAAACCGGAGCATCTTTTAACCATTGATATTTAAGATTTTTATCTTTTGCTATAAAACGATAGCCTTCAAGTTTTTGAAGATAGAGGTACATTGCGTCTTTTTTCAAATCTAATTTGTGATTAGAAAGAAACTGAAAAGGAAAAGTAACGATAGAATCTCTTGTTGTTTTCACGACTTCCCCAGCACTGACTTTATATATAAAAACAGGTCTTCCACGTCCCGAATCGCTGTCCACAAGCTTCACATTTGAACTTGCAATTACCATGGCACTCGCCTGGCTCGATTCTTCTGCGCTCATTACATACGCCTTACCTTCCTGGCGCTGATCTTTAAAGAGATCTATGGTATGCTCAGGACCCTGAAGTTTTTTGTCTTCACAGCTTACTGCAAAAACCATAAGAAAAATCGGCAAAAGATAGATTGGCCTGCCTTTCATATTATTTATTTTGAGATTTGGTAGAAAAAAACCGATGTAAAAAAATTGCATCGGTTTTTTAGTATAAAAATTTGATTTAGTTTAGTCTTGAGTGTATTGTGATTCCCATTCGTTACCATCATCTCCTTTGTGTCCATCTAATTTAATAACGAAACTTTTTGTAGGGAAATAAGGCGTCAAACGAATATCTAGCCATACTCTGTCTTTGTTTACTTTATCCTGCTCAAAACGCACGATCTTGAACTTCTCGATCAATTTATCAGCTCCTTTGATACCATCTAAGAACGTAACGATCTGTCTTCTTAAATCGTCTTCATTTTTAGAACTCCAGTTTTCAAAAGCTCTTCTGTTTAAGAAATCCAATAAAACTTTAGTTACATAATCGAATACACGAACAACTGAATACGTCTGAAGTCCGATGTTATCTCCTGTAAATAGTGTTTTTGCAGAGAAAGCCATGATTTTACCATACTCATTAACCATAGGCACCAATCCCATTTTTTCTAACTGAGAAATTTCGCTTTTCTTCAATTCGAATTTTACGGCATCAACCTCGTTAATGTTACCATGTTTTTTACCTGCAGCAACCTGAGACATCAATGTTTTATGAATTTTTCCGGCTAATGAAGTTGAAGGCGGAAGCTCTACGTTTTCCTCTTCTCCTACCTCTTCAGCTCTTCCACGACCTACAAGCCAGTTACACGTCATAATTACATTACTTCTGTGTAATTCTCCCCCTGTAAGATTCGCAGAATGGAATAAATCTACTACGTCATCCGGTTTATCAAGGTTAGCAAAATCCGTAACCAACATTACTTTGTTTTCATTACAGATCTTCGCCCATTTTTCAATTACTTTATTTGATCCTAAATATCCTGGAATTGCCAAAAGAGAATAATTATCCCTAAGATCCAAACGATCGTAGTAATTCTTAAATTCGTCGGAAATTGCATCAATGAAAAGCGGGTTATCAAGATCTGATACCTGCTCTAAAGTAGCATTGACAATACTTACATTATCAACTTTGTCAAGTTCTGTATTTTTGTAAAATTGTGCTACCGTTCTGTAGTTTGTTTCTAACTGACGAACGGTATCTAGTGTATTTTTTAAGTTTGATTTTAAACTTTGGTCTGCCTGCTGGGCTTTCGCTTTACAGGTATCCGCCATTTTATCAGCAGATTCGTTACCTTCTAAAAGATTAACCCAAAGATTAATTTTTTGAAGCAACTCTTTTCTTTCATCGGTCTTATTATTATCAGTAAGGAAAATTTCTTTTCTAGCTTTTCTTGTTGGGTTCATGTTGGCGATACCATCTACAACAGATTCAACAAATCCGAAGCCCCCAATTTTATTGAGTTCCGCAATGGGATTGCCTTTCGGCTGACCTCCTTGTTGTTGCTGTTGACCTTGTTGTTGGTTTTCGGCCGCTTGTAATTTACTATCCATGTGTTTTAATGTAAAGTCTTTAGGTTATTTTTCAAGTTCTTGTGCCACTTCTTTCAATACTTCTACAAACGCAGCTCTTGTCTGATCGTTTTCCAGCATATTACGCAAAATCTTATTCGTTTTTAGTTGGCGAACAATTTTGTTATACTGCTCTTGCTCCATGCTAAGTTCTTGTAAGTAATTTGATTTCTGAGTAAGACTTTTGGGAGTGAAGTCCGCAAGATTTTGAAAACGGAACTCCTCTTCTACCACTCTTCCGTCTTCTGTTTCGTGCTGTACAGCTACAGAAGGCTGGAAATGTTTGAAGACATCCTCCACCGTTTTTAATCCTGTTACAATTTCAGGTACATATGATTCATCGGTTGTAAGCTGACTTACAATCAGAGATTTATTCTCCTGTATTTGCTGAATAGCTTCATTAGCGTCTACCTTTACCTCGTTTCCGCCAACACCATAATTAAACATTGCCATATTATTCTTATTTTGAGATTTTAGATTTTGGTGTGAATTGGTTTTATCTGCATCAAATAGCTGACCAATCCAATGCTTAAATTTAAAAAAAAACTGTAACATACAAAAATTTGTTAAGATTTTTCTTGAAACATTTAACATTATGCACCATTAAGGACATAATATTATTATTTTACAACGTCACTAAACTATGAAAAATAAATAAAAAAAACGCATCATTTCTGATGCGTTTTTCTTTTCTAACAATTTTTGGTAATGTTACCAAATTTTTATTCTGTCCTGAGGAGCTTTATATAACTTGTCTCCAGGCTTTATATCGAATGCTTTCATGAAAGAATCTTGATTAACCAAAGGTCCAAACGCTCTGAAAATTCCAGGCGAGTGCGGATCGGTCTTCACTTGATTCGTCATATACTGATCTGTAGATTTTGTTCTCCAAACGGTTGCCCAGCTCATAAAGAATCTCTGATCTTGGGTAAATCCGCTGATTGATCCTGGGTTTCCTTTGTCTTTAAGATACATTTGAAGCGCATCGTAAGCCACTGCTACCCCACCTAAATCCCCAATATTCTCTCCACTTGTGAATTTTCCGTTCACAAAACTTCCTTTTACAGGTTCGTAAGCGCTGTATTGAGCAGCCAGCTGTCCTACTTTAGCATCAAAGTTTTTACGGTCAGCATCTGTCCACCAGTTATTAAGGTTTCCATCACCATCGAAACGAGAGCCACTGTCATCAAAACCGTGAGAAATCTCGTGACCAATTACCGCACCAATTCCCCCAAAGTTTACTGCTGCATCTGCATTAGGATTATAGAAAGGAGGTTGAAGAATCGCCGCAGGGAAAACAATCTCGTTGTTTGAACCGCTATAATATGCATTTACAGTTTGCGGTGTCATTCCCCATTCTGTCTTGTCAACAGGCTTTCCTACTTTGTCTAAACTTTTCTGATATTGCCATTCAGCAACATTTTGAAGGTTAGAATATAAATTTGCACCTTGCGTCGGAGATCCTACTTTTAGCAAAGTATAATCTTTCCATTTATCAGGATAGGCAATTTTTACTGTGAATTTTGATAATTTTTCCTGAGCTTTTACTTTTGTTTCAGGAGACATCCAATCCATATCATTAATATGCGTTTTAAATGATCTTAAGATATATTGAATATAGGTCTCCATCTGTGCTTTTGCTTCCGGAGTGAAGTATTTTTCAACATATAATTTACCAAAAGCTTCACCTAGAACACTATTTACAAGAGAAAGACCTCTTTTGTTCATTGGACGCTGCTCTTTCTGACCCTGAAGATATTTTGAATAGAAATCAAAACGAATCTGCTCTAAACTGGAATCTAAATTAGAAGCATTTCCATTAATGATATGGTATTTTAAATAATCCTTTAATAATGGAAGATTCTTTTGCGTCAGAAACTGATCCATATTTTGGTAGTATTTCAACTCACCAATGATCACTTTATCTGTCTTTACTCCAGCATCCGTTAAATATTTAGCCAGATTCACATTCTTAACCAACCCTGATAATTCAGATACATTTTTAGGATTATATCTTAAATTGGCGTCTCTGTTTTGCTCAAGAGTTAATAGATAATTTGCCAATTGCTTTTCGAAATCAACTACATTTTTTGCCGCAGCGTCAGAATTTTTATATCCTAAAACACCAAATAGCTTTCCAACATACGTTTGGTATTCAGCTAATGTTTTAGTGTTTGCTTCATTTACTTTTTGATAATAATCTCTTCCCAACCCAAGATCCGGACCGCCAAGATATACAGCATTCATCGTAGAATTCTTCATATCTGCGCCCACTCTCCATCCGTAGAAAGAATTGTCGCTTAATTTTGTAGCATCTAATAAATATTTCTGAAGATCATTAATATTTTTGATGGCATCAATCTTTGCCAGATCTCCTTTGATCGGCGCAAGACCTTCAGCATCTCTTTTGCTGACATCCATAAAAGATGCATATAGATTCTGAATTTTTTGTCCTTCTGAACCTTCAGTATATTTTTCAGATAAAATTTTATTTAAAATATCCAAAGAAGCATCATCCACATTTTCTCTCAACGCATTGAAAGATCCCCAGCTCGCTTTATCAGAAGGAATCTGAGTAGTTTTCACCCAATTTCCGTTAACGTAGCTAAAAAAATCATCTTGTGGACGAACGCTTTTATCCATATAAGATAAATTGATTCCCTCTTCTTTTACCTGAACTTTCACAGGTTCCACCACTACGACTGCCGGTTCAGTTTTCTTACTTGTTTCCGCAGTTTTTGTCGCACCACATGAATTTAAAAATACAATACCCGAAAGAGCAAGTATTCCAATATTTAGCTTTTTCATTAAAGATAATTTTTTGATTTTACACAAACTTACCAAATATACGAAATTATGTTATAAATAATAAATCATAATTGATAAATGATGGTGGGTTATTAGTCATAAGTTATGATTATGAGTAAAAAAGTGTGTGTAAATTTAAGTTTTGGCTAAAGCCAATTTGAATGTCTTGATTTATTTAAACGGGCTAAAGCCCGTTTCTATCGATGAAAGTCACCAGCTTTATATTTTTCCTGAAGTTGAAATAAAAGACCAAAACCCTAGCCCCGATTGGCGCGGCATCCTTTTTGGTTGCGGCGGAGCGAAGCGGAGCCGTAACCAAAAAGATATAGCAGAAAGCGGGATAAAGCTCCTTAAAAACAAAAAACCGCTCATTTCTGAACGGTTTGTAATATTATTTATCTGATTATTACCAGATTTTAATTCTTTCTTCTGGTTTTTTGTATAGTTTATCTCCAGCTTTCACATCGAATGCTTTGTAGAATGCATCAACGTTGATAAGCGGACCAAAACTTCTGAAATATCCAGGAGAGTGAGGATCTGTTTTCACTTGGTTCACCATGTATTTCTCACTTGATAATGTTCTCCAAACGGTTGCCCAGCTTAAGAAGAATCTCTGATCTTGTGTAAATCCACTGATTGATCCAGGGTTTCCTTTATCTTTCAGATACATTTGTAATGCATCATAAGCGATGTTCACTCCACCTAAATCTGCGATGTTTTCACCGTTTGTGAAAGTACCGTTAACGAAAGTTCCTTTTACCGGCTCATACTTGTCGTATTGAGCAGCAAGCGCTTTAGTCGCTTTTTCGAAGTTTGCTTTGTCTTCTGGAGTCCACCAGTCTACCAAGTTACCATCTGCATCGAACTGCGCTCCTGAATCATCAAATCCATGGCTCATTTCGTGACCGATAACTGCACCAATTCCACCGAAGTTTACAGCAGCATCAGCTTGTGGGTTGAAGAATGGAGGCTGAAGAATAGCTGCAGGGAATACAATCTCGTTGTTTACCGGGTTGTAGTAAGCATTCACCGTTTGTGGAGTCATTCCCCATTCTGATTTGTCTACCGGTTTTCCGATTTTAGCTAAATCTTTATTGTACTGCCATTCTGAAATATTCTGAAGATTCTTGTATAATGAACCTCCTTTAGATTCAGGAATGATTTCTAATTTAGAATAATCTTTCCATTTGTCCGGATAAGCAACTTTTACGGTAAACTTATTTAATTTCTCTGTTGCTTTAACTTTCGTTGTAGCAGACATCCAAGCTAGGTTGTTGATGTGAACCGCAAAACTTTTCTTTAAGTAATCGATCAATTCTACCATCTGAGCTTTAGCTTCAGCAGGGAAATATTTCTCAACATATAATTTACCGAAAGCTTCACCTAGAGAACCGTTGATTAGCTCATATCCTCTTTTGTTAAGCGCTCTTTGCTCTTGTTGACCTCTTAAATATTTACCATAGAAAGCAAATCTTGTATCTCCTAATTTTTCACTTAGGTAAGAAGCACTTCCATGGATCATGTGGAACTTCAAATAATCCTTAATTACAGGAAGATTTTTAGCATTCACTAACTGATCGAAGTTTTTGTAATATCCGATTTCTCCGATAATTACTTTATCTGTAGTTACCCCAACTTTTTTAAGGTAAGCAGGAATATCAACCCCTTTTACCAATGTTGAAAGCTCAGCCATTGTTCTTGGGTTGTACTGAAGCGTGTTATCACGGCTTTGCTCGTTCGTTAAATATGTTTTTGCAATGCTTTTTTCGTAATCAACGATTCCTTTTGCAGCAACATCAGCATTTTTGTATCCCAATTCTTTCAACATTGAAGATACATACTTTGTATACTCAGCTAAAGCTTCTGTATTTTTTTCGTTTACTTTTTGGTAATAATCTCTTCCTAATCCTAAAGAAGCATCTCCTAAGTAAACAGCATTCATTTTAGAATCTTTCAAATCTGCATCAATTCCCCATCCGTACAATGTGTTTTCTCCGTCTTTCGTTACAGAAATAAAGTAGTTTTGAAGGTCTGCAAGATTTTTAATTGCATCAATTTTGTTGATGTTTTCCTGAATAGGCTTAATTCCGTCTGCATTTCTCTTCTCCATGTTCATGTATGTTGCATACAAGTCCTGGATTTTTTTACCTTCGCTTCCGTCAGCAAATTTGTCTTTTAAAAGAGAGTTCAAAATCGTCATCGAATGATTATCAGTATCATCAGCCAATTTATTGAAACTACCCCAAGTAGGTTTATCAGAAGGGATCTTGGCAGTTTTCATCCAAGTTCCACTTACGTAGTTATAGAAATCGTCTTGTGGACGTACAGATTTATCCATCAAACTAAGGTCTAAACCTTTATCTGTTGTATTTACTGCTGTTTTAGTAGCTTTATTCTGAGCACTCACTGTATTTAGTGAGCAAACTCCCGCTAGTAAAAACAAAGAAAGCGTTAATTTTTTCATTATGATAACAATTTATACAATATGTATGTTCTTTTAATTATTTGTTACTTTTATGCGAACAAATTTAAACAAATATTAGGAAGTTGTAATTTCTTTTACGTTACCTGTTCTTTTAAGGAATCCCCAAGACTGCATTTCGCCCTTCAATGCTCTTCTTAAGCTTCTGAATAACACAATATACATCAGCCATCGGTACCCGAATCTTTGCGGAATAACATACAGTAAATTCACCAATTTCTCTCTCTGCATCATAAAAGCAATGATGGCCAAAGATGCATCTACCAAAAGAAACAGTAAATAATAACTGAATATTTTTTCTCCGTTTCCAGATAAGATTCCAAAAAACATAATAACATCGGCAAGTGGCGAGAAAAACGGAATAATATACTGAAACAATAAAATATTCGGCATTGCCCAAAGTCCTAAACCTTTGTATCTTGGATTTAAAAATGTCTGTTTTTGTTTCCAGAACATCTGCATAATTCCGTAAGTCCAGCGAAAACGTTGTTTTAAAAACTGTTTTACGGTTTCCGGAGCTTCTGTTACGGCAACGGCTCTGTTTTCATTAGCCACGGTATATCCTTCTCTTAAAATCTTCACCGTTATATCGCAATCTTCTGCCAAAGTATCTGATGAATACCCTCCCACTTCATGAATCACCGCTTTTCTAAATGCTCCGATTGCTCCAGGAATTACAGTAATTGCATTAATATTAGCATAGGCCAGTCTATCAAAATTCTGACTGGTTGTGTATTCTATAGCCTGCCATTTTGTTAACCAGTTCACCTGATTTCCCACTTTCACATTTCCGGCTACCGCAGCAATTTTCTCTTCTGGGGATGCATTTAAAAATCTTGCGATCAAATGTTTCACAGCGTCTTGTTCCAGTTTTGTATCCGCATCAATACAGACAACATATTCAGCATCGGTATGAGAAATTCCGAAATTTAAAGCCGTTGCTTTTCCACCATTGGACTTGCTGAAAATTTTCAGTTTCGGATGATTAGAAAAGGCTGTATTTGCTTTTTCATACGTCAGATCTTTACTTCCATCATCCACCATGATGATATCAAAATTGGGATAGGTTTGCTGTAGTAAGTTTTTTAATGAAGATACTATATTCACCTCTTCATTATAAGCAGGAACTATAATTGAAACCTTTGGATAAGATTCTAACACAGGGAAATTCCCTAATTTTTTCTCTTTTTTTCTTTCTTTAATCGCCCAATATGCCATTAACAGTAATCTGATCAATCCCAATCCTATAAAAATAGTAAAAAGGGCTACCAGAAAATGACTTATTCCATAGATCACGGTTGCCAATACTAAGTTAAGTTGCATGACATAGTATGATCTGGTTTTAGGAATTTCAGGCATCAATTCACTTTTACTTTTATGTAAAATGCTTGCAAGATTGGTGAAATGATATCCTTGTTTCTGAAGCATCGGGATCAGAATTTTTAGCGCTTTAATTGTTTCTTCTCTTGTATCTCCACCTGCATCATGAAGTAAGATAATATTTCCTCTTCCCTGTTTAATTCCCGCCAACACACGCTGTACAATCTGATCTGCTTTTACGCCCGGCTGCCAGTCTTCAGGGTCTATACTTTCCCCGATATCCAAATAATTCTGCTGTCTTGCCAACGCTACAGGAATAATCTCTTCAGAAGTTGTAGGCTCTGAATCGGCATTATAAGGCGCTCTAAATAAAATAGTACTGTGCCCCGTAATACATTCTATCAACAGTCTTGTTAATTTTAATTCCAACAAGGCTCTTTCAGGACTTACTTTTGCGACATTTTCGTGCGTGAAGGTGTGATTTCCTATTTCGTGACCTTCTCTGTAAATTCTTTTTACCAGAGGAAGGTTTCTTTCCGCATTCAATCCTATTAAAAAGAAAGCGGCAGGCACGTGGTATTTTGATAAGATATCTAAAACTTGGGGCGTGTAGGTTTCGTCGGGGCCATCATCAAATGTTAGAACCAATTCTTTCTGCGGTGCACTTCCATATTTCTTAACCTCATAAGAACTCGGGTAGGTCACATAATTTTCATCAGTAATAATCTTTTCTTTGGGATCAATCTCCAATGAAATTTTCCCGTCATGCGGCGTATTTAAAACATCCAGAACTTCACCATCACCAATATAATCGACCATCGTTTGTCCTTTAACATTTTCCAGAGTTTTAAAGTTAAACTTCTGCATTCCTGTTAACGTCAGATCTTTATCATAGAAATTCCAAATTCTGCTGTCTTCACTTCCCAGTCTCCATATCGCGGTTCCGGCCAACGGATATTCAGAAGAAAAACGCATGGTATTGAAAATTGAAGTCGCATCATTAAAAAATACGGTGTGTACGTTTTTCTTAGAATCGGTATAAGAATAATTTAGGTTAAAAGTATTATCATTAAAATTGATATATGATTTGCTGGCATGCGCTTTAGTAATGGCCTGCATATACGTAACAGAAACATTGTCTTCTTTGTTGGTACTCCAGTCATATCCATATGCTCCTAACCCTAAAATAATTTTGTTAGGTGTTGTTTTCTTTAAAATTTTGCCGGTTTGTGCTTCAATCCATTTTTGAGAAGAAATAGGCCCTGCATCGCTGTCCGCTGAATATTCATCATAAGCCATCAATACGAAATAATCTACGTAAGGATTTAGTTTTTCGATATTATAATCATCATTATCCGTCATTACATCCATTGCCACCAACAGATTATTCTGTTTGAAGGTCAATGAAAGTTCTTTCATAAAATCAATAAGGTATTCATCAGAATCCAGATTCATATCTTCAAAGTCAATATTGATTCCTTTGAAATGAAGTTTAGCACATTGCTGCGCCAGCTTCTGAATAAGTTTTGTTCTCAGTTGTGGACTTTTCAGTACTTTTCCCAATCCTTCAGAACGGAATTCCCGATCAGAGTTATTACTTAAGATTGGCATTGCAGCCACACCTGTTCTTTTAATGATCTTATATCCTTCAGGGTCTACATTCGTTTTCAGATCTCCTGTTTTAGGATCTAAGAAAAACCATTCCGGAAAAACTAAATTGATGTGTTTAATATTCCGTTTCAAAGACATCAAAGACTGTGGATCCCACGCTACATAGAACGCAGAACGAATGCCTCCGGGAAATTGTGACCAGCTTCTGTTTTGGTTTTTAAGTCTTTCGGCTCTTGCCTTTTCAATTTTAGAAAGACTGGTATGAATTGTTTTTTCTGAAATAAAGCTTCTGAATCCTTTATATTCTTTCGATATCTTATTTTCCTGAAGATAAGGCTTAGCTGCCGTAATAATAGATTTATAATCTTCTTTGAAAGGAATTTTCGGGCTTCGATCCAATGTCATCATCACTCCTAATGCTAAAAATAGCAGGACGGCGACGAAGATAAAAATACGAGATCCCCACTGTACATTTCTCCAGCGTTTCTTGTTGTTGGTTTGAAAAATTTGGTTTGATTTTTCCACTATATGTAATTGTTAATTGTCATACACAACCCTTTCAAAAAGTATGAAAAACTATTCTAAATAAATTAAAATTACATTAAAATTATTCCTCTCTAATTTAAGCATTTATAAGGATACTCACCAGATCCTGAAGAATTTTCTGTGATACAAAATTCATAAAATCTTGCCTTTCTAAATGTGGCATGTATAATTTTGAACTTTGCTCTGTATCATTCACCCTGATGGAATAAAAAACGGTTCCAATATCTTTTCCATCCTCCCCTTTTCCAGGGCCTGCAACTCCCGTTGTAGACAAAGAAATATGGGTGCCAAATAACTGTTGACAGCCTTTTGTCATTTCCCGAGCCACTTCCTCACTCACCACCGTGAATTCGTCAACCGTTTCTTTTGAAACTTTTAAAATTTCAATTTTCTTTTCGGTAGCATACGGAATAATCCCTCCCAGGAAGTATTTTGAACTTCCCGAGTTTGAAGTGATCATTTTTGCCAATTCTCCTCCAGTGCAGCTTTCAGCCATTGAAATCGTTAATTTTCTTTCCATTAAAAGTTCACCAAGAATTTTTTCAATCTTATCTTCAGTGGTTGCGATCACATGATCTTTAATTAAAGGAAGCAGTTTTTGAATTTCTTCTTCTAATTGTTGCTGTAAGTAGCCTTCATTTTCTCCTGTGGCAGTGAGTCTCAATTTTACGCGAGTTCCGATGGGAAGATAAGACAATGCCAAATTTTCGGGCAACGCAAGTTCCCAATCTTCAATCATATCAGCCAGAATACTTTCAGGAATTCCAACTACGGAAATAATTCTTGTGGTGATATAATTAAGGCTATATTTTTCCTTCAAGTAAGGAACAATCTGATCTTTAATCAACGGTTTTACTTCATAAGGAACGCCAGGAAGGCTGAAACATAATTTCCCATCCTGCTCCATCATCATACAAGGTGCCGTTCCGAAATTATTTTGAAAAACGGTAGATTTTGTAGGAACAAAGGCCTGTTCGCGGTTTCTTTCTAAAATTTCCAATCGACCACGTTTTTCCATATACGCTCTCAAATGGTCAAAAGTAACCTCATCCAGCGCAATTTCATCATTGAAAAATTCGGCAAGTGCCTTTTTGGTTTTATCATCTCTGGTTGGCCCCAAACCACCCGTTGTAATAATCAAATCGCCTATTTTAAAAGCCTCTTTTAAGGTATTTTTAATGGTTTCAATTTCATCCGAAATAGTGAAAATTTGTGAGACTTGTACGCCTATATTTTTAAGTTCAGTAGCAATAAAATTAGAATTGGTATCAACGGTATTTCCCGAAAGGATCTCGTCTCCAATAGTAATAAGAACAGCTTTTTCCATATTATAATTCTTGAAAAAAATTCTGCTACAAATGACGGAAAATTCTGTGTAGTGAACAAAAGAAAACGATTTTTTATATCTTTGGTTTGAACTGTTTAAAACTATAATTAAAAACTATGTCTAAATATGATGATGCTTCATGGCATTATGGAGGAGATTTCCCTGAAGGACTTCCTTCAAAGAACGGGGCCACGCATACAGGAATGTTTCTGAACTGGTGCATTCACAATGATTTGCATTCTGAAGAAATGAAAGAAGATTTCAAAGATGAAATTGAAAGTTTAAAAAGAAGAGAGATTACAGGAGCTGAATTTCTCCTTGAAGTATGTGATGGAAAATTCACCGAGCACGAGCTTAATGATCTTGGCAATAGCTTTGCAAAAGATTATTACGTGGATGAAACAGATTTTTCTGATAAATTCAGCTCTTTCGCCACAGATTATATCAATATTTTTGACAGCAAAGCCGAAGAAAGTGATTACGAATACGAAACATTCTATCACATTGAAGATACCTATGAAAATTATGATCTTATGAAGCTTGCCATTGATCATCGTTTTGAGGAATGGAAGGAATATAAGGCTTAGTGTTGACTTGTTGGTTTAAACGCAAAGGCGCAAATTGTTATCAGAAACACGTTTTAAGGCGCAAGGGTTTTTATCTTCGATAAAAATTTATTGGGTGTAAGTAAACACAAAGTTTGTCATTCTGAAAGAATCTCTACGACTCAAGATAAAACTTGGTTTAGATTCCTACGGAATGACAAACTTTATTAATAATTTTATTTTAGATTGCTTCGTCGCTACGCTCCTCGCAATGAATCTTAATCATGTTTTACCCAGATTAATTCATCTGTATTGTAACCTATTCTTTTAGCTTTTTCGAGAAAACGTTGTTTGATGCTCTCGGGAATTTCTTTGGTTCGGGATAGAATCCAGATATATTTTAAGTTGCTTCCGGCAATCAGTGCATACTGGTAATTTTCATCAATATCAATCACATTATATCCAGCCCAAATGGGTTTAAAAAATGAAACTTTCAATCGGGCTTCGGTTTTATCTTTTACAAATTTGGCTTCACCAATTGATTCTTTCCATTCTTTTTTGATGTAATCGTATCCTTTATTATCTACTCGAATCGTACCGTTTGGATTTTGAGAATAAGTTGCCGTCACGTTATCCATGTTTTTCTCGAATCTATAATCGAAACGGGCGATCTCGTACCACTTTCCTAAATATTTATCTGCATTAAAATGAGTAACTGCTGTTGCGCCTTTAGGAATTCCTGCTGAACATGAATTAAGAATAATTAAACCCAAAATTCCCAACGAGACGGGAATGGCAATTTTCTGAATATTTTTCATAATAATATAAATTTCGTGGTTATGATGAAAGCTTCAAAAATAATGCCTGAAAAATTTCAAGACTTAATTTGTAAAATGGGATTAATTTTAACGCAAAGAGCGCAAAGTTTTTTTTAATTGATTGAGAATGTTTTTCGTTCGCAAAGGCGTTTCACTAAGCGAAGATCATAAAAATTTTGAATAATTATTAGTTAAGAAAAAACCTTCAAAAAGTTATCTTTAAAACTTCCGGAAACCTCAATTTCCGTACTATCAGAAAGCGTTGCCGTTCCACTTTTATGGTAAGATTTCACAAAATTGGTATTGATAATATGAGAACGGTGAACTCTTACAAAAGGATTTTCCAGCAAGTCGTCAAAATGCTTTAAAAATCTGCAGACCATCTTTTTGGAACCGTCTGTAAGATAAACCTGTGTGAAATTTCCATCTGCCTGAAGCCTTACAATATCCTCTGTTTTCACGACATCAAAACCTTGTAACGTGGGAAGGATCAATTGCTGTTTTTCAGGTTTCAACTTTAAATTCTCTAAAAGGATCTTATTACGGTTAAGTTCATCTTTATTTTCAATATTTTCTGCGACTTTATTTACCGCCACAATAAGCTCCTGAATGTCTATTGGCTTTAAAATATAGTAACTCGCAGATTTGTTCAATGCCTGCAAAGAATATTGTGAAAACGCTGTAATAAAGATCGTTTCGTAGGAAAATTCTTTGGTTGCTTCCAACACATCAAAAGCATTTCCGAAAGGCATTTCTACATCTAAGAAAACCAGCTGAGGTTGTTTTTCAGCAATCAAAGGAACCGCTTCTTTTATGTTTTCAGCTTCACCTAAAATTTCAACTTGTGGACAATATTTTGTAATGTAGTTCCTCAAAACTTCTCTTGCGATAAGCTCGTCGTCTACGATGATGGCTTTTATTTTCATGTTTTTGATGTTAGATTACAGATATTGAAATTCAGAATTGATTATTCACTTTTTCACAATTTATAACTCACTTCTACCAAAACTCCTGGCTCAGCTTTTTTATCGGTGATTTTACATTGAATATCACGATTGTATAAATCATTCAACAACGTAATTCTTTCCAGTGTATTTTTCATTCCGCGGCCTTCTCTGTTTTTTTGATGTTCTGTCTTTTGCTTTTTACTTTCTTCAATTCCGATTCCGTTGTCTTCTATACTAATTTTTAGATTTTGATCGTCCTTTTCAAAACTTAGTTTCAAAAATCCTTTTGTCGTTCTATATCGTAATCCGTGCCAAATTGCATTTTCTAAAAATGGCTGAACCAGCATTCCTGGAACTTGCAGACTGTGCATATTCAGATTTTCATCAAACTCAATTTCATAATCAAACTTATCTGAAAAACGAGTTTTTTCTAGCGCGAGATAATTTTGGAGCAAATCTAATTCCTGCTGAAACGGAATAAAATCTTCTGTAGAGTTTTCCATCACCCCACGCATTAGTTTTGAAAATTTGGTTAAATATTGATTGGCTTCCAATTCATTATTGGTGGCAATAAAATGATTCACACTATTTAAACTATTAAAAATAAAATGGGGATTCATCTCACGTCTAAGCGACTGTAAGGCAATTTTCTTATTTTTAATCTGAACTTTTTTTAATGTTCTGAAAATAAAAACAATTAAAACCGTCAACACAATCAAAACTCCAATTAAGCTATAATTAAAGAGATTTTTCTTTCGAATTAACTCATCTTTTAATTCTCGCTCTTTTTCTAATTGTGAAATTCTCTGCTCGGTATCTTCCAGAATTTTGTTATCAACCAAACTTCGGTCTTTAGAAACCAAATCAGGCAATTTCCCGAGAAAATCTCTGTACAATTGAACGGAAGCATTTGTATTATTTGAAATATTATAAAGACTGTCTAATCTCTTTACACTTTTTTGAGCTTCCAACGTATGGCCTTTTTCCAATGCAATTCCATAGGCGTTCTTTAAAAGACCAATCGCTCCTTCAGCATCATTTTTTTTAATATAAATATCTGCTAATTCCTGAATTTGGTTGACTTTTTCCTGAGAGTTATCTTTAACAAAATCTTCTTTCAAGACTTTCTTTTTAGCCTCAATTGCTTTATCAAAGTTTTTATTTTCGACATAAAAGTTGGTCAATTTCTGATTGATTTCCAATGCTTGTTGAGGTGCTCCTTTTTTAGAAACCTGATAGGCATTATTCAAATTTTCTTCAGCTCTTGGAATATCTTTTTGCTGAATATTTACGTCTGCCATTTGGCTGTAGCTCGCTGCTAGATCTTCTTTTTCACTCTCCTTTTGGTTAATATCAATATTATTTTGAATGGCTTCTGCCTTCATGTCCTGCGAAGGAGCAGATAGTCTTGCCGCATCGTTAGAATTAACGGCTTTACTTTTTGATGAATAATTAAGTTCCGCAGCCCTGCTATAATTATTGATTGCCGGAGTGATTTTATTTTGCTTTTCCTGCGACTGCGCCAGTTTTCGGGTTACTTTTTCGATATTGGGTTTATCGTTAAGTTGTTCATAGATATTTTTAGACTTGATAAAATACTCTTCACTTTTTGGAAAATTACCATTATTGAAAAAGGAGTCCCCAATATTATAGTAGGAATCTGCTTGTGCAGGGAGGTCTTTACTATCCACTGCTTTTTTAAGCTTTTTAGTTTGAGTCACAACTTCCTGTGCCACATTCGTGGTTTGAGAATAGACTGTATTCCCAAAACAGAGCAAAAAAAGGAGGGTAAAAAGCTGAAGTCTTTTCATAAAACAAAGATATACATATATATAGTTTACTCAAAGACTATTCACCAAGTGAAATTGGCTGTTCACCAAGTTTCATACATTAAAAAACTGATATAAAGCCATTTAGTAAAACAAAATTGAAACTGCGTTAACATTCACAGAACCAGCTTTCCTTACATTTGTAACACACCCAATTATTATGAAAAAAATATTTACGTTCTCTTTTTTGTCTGTTTTATTGCTCCAAAGTTGCTCATTTCTTGAACAAAATAAATTCATTGAAACAAAAGTAATTTCAAGCGACCTCAACGAGCAAATCATCTACAAATTTTACCATACGGGAATTAACAATTATAAGGTTGATTTTTATTCTGTGCATCAATCCGATTCTACAAAATTGTTTGAGCATTTTATAAAAGACGCCGTATTCAGTTCAAACCCTTATACCATTTCACAAAGTCAAGATGAGATCATTATAACCAATCAATTATTTTCTAAAGAAAAAAAATTAATTACCCGAAACGGAAAGTCTATTATTTTGACGAATAGATAAAATAGATCCGCATTTGTAATTGAACAGAAATGCTCACCAAGTGAAACCTTCTGTTCACCATTTTTTCAGCTTTTTCAAATGATTACGTCATTAAGTTTGTGCCATAATTTAAACTTAATCATTATGAAAAACATTTTTATTTTAAACCAAAAACGATTATTCTTAGTAATTATTACAGCTTTTGCTTTCCTGAATACTAAAGCTCAGGTAGGTGGAAATCAGGTTTACAAAAGCAGAAGCTACAACGAACAACGAGTCAATAAAACCTTTAATGATCTTTTTGATTATTCTGTGACTGATTCTACCGTGGTAATTCAGGCAACAGTGTTATTGAATAAAGTGGCGGATAAATATAAAATTACGCTTGGTGTAAATGAAGAAGCCGCAACTCCAAAAAAGTCAATTGAAAATATTAACAAAAGGATTAATGATTTCATCAATAAAATAGCCGTAATCGGAGTAAAAAAGAATGAGGTATTTGTTGATTTTATTTCACAGACAAAAATTTATGACTACGAGATCTCAAAAAATCAGAATATGGCTACCCAGAAAAATAATGGTTTTGAAATTAAAAAAAACGTCATCATCACGGTAGATCAATATTCAAAAATTGAAAAACTCATTTACGAAGCTTCCGATTTTCAAATTTATGATGTTATAAAAGTAGATTATATCAATACCGATATTGAAAAAATCCAAAAGGATCTTTTAAGAGAAGCCTATTCTGTTTTAGACAAAAAGAAAGACAACTACTTTGCCTTAGTAAAAAAAGAAATCATTGGTCTGCCAACCGTTTCCTCTAATTTTTCCTATGTTTTTCCCAAAGGTCAGTATCAAAATTATACCGCTTATGAGTCTTCAGATGTAGATTATATCAGAACAAGTAATGAATCTTTCTATAAAAAAGAGCTTAGAAAAGGGAAAACCTTTTACTATGAAGGAGTAGATTATTCAGATTTTGATAAGATCATCAATGATGAGAATCCTGAAGTAGGAATACAATACATTATGAATATTTCGGCAAAATATGATGTAAAGAAAAACAAGAAATAGCTGAGTCAAAACTTCACCAAGTGAAAACCCAATTTCACCAAGTCTTCCGATTTCAAACTTTAAATGTGGCTAATTTTACTCTAGAAGTTTACAATTTAAAACAAGAAATTATGAAATTAGGACATTTTTTAATGATCGGATTATTAACATTTGGAAGTCTGATCAATGCACAAGAAATTAAGAAAAATGCAATTGAAGTAACAGGAGTTGCTGAAATGGAAGTAGAACCGGATGAGATCATCTTTGACATCGGCATTAAAGCTGATAACAAAAATCAACTCGCAGACAATGAAAAGTTATTATTTGAAACATTAAAAAAAGATGGAGTAAAAAATGAAGACATTAAATTTAAATCAATGTATCAGAATCTTTACTCTAAAACGACGAAGTTCACAAAGAGTTTTCAGTTTAAAGTAAATACAAAAACCAATGTGAGTAAGCTTTTTGAAGATCTGAACCAAAAATGGGTAAGCAATTTGAATATCGCAGAAATCAAGAATACAAAAATTGCAGATTTTAGAAAGATCGTTAAAATAAATGCATTGAAAGCTGCCAAAGAAAAAGCAGATTATCTATTGGAAAGTATGGGTAAAAAGACAGGAACACCGCTTGAGATTGTAGAAATTGAGGATTACATGAGCGATTCTGTTGCTCCTACTGCTTACAAAAGTATGAGAAGCAATATGCAGATGGAAGCTGCCGATGCTGCGGTAGATTATTCTTTCGATAACATTGAAAACATCAAGCTGAAATTCAGCATCAAAACCAGATATGAGATTCTTTAATTAACAGATTTAAGAGTTTAAGAGACAGTTCGAAAGGGCTGTCTTTCTTTTTTTAGTTAGCTGCGTATTTCACCAAGCCAACATCCCATTTCACCAAGTCTTCCCATTTTCGGGCTTTAAAGTAAATAATTTTACGATAAGAATTTAAAGCAATACCCTATGAAACAATATTTAATACTACTCATTTTTTCAATCTCCTTTTTCAACGCTCAGGAAATTAAAAAGGAAATTGATGTGAAACAGGCTACCCTATTTTTGCAAGGAGCAAAGGTGTTCGGAAGTACGAATGTAAATTTAAAGAAAGGACAAAACATCGTAAAGATCATCAACCTTCCCAATGATCTTGATGAAAATACGTATAAAGTAAATCTCGAAAAAAACACAACGCTTCTTTCGATCACGCCACAAAGCAATTTCTTAAAAAATGATGAATTGTCTGAAGGTGAAAAAAAACTGGAGGTTGAAAGAAAAAAACTGCAGAGACAGGTTAGTCTTTTAATGATTCAGATCAACAACTTATCTGGTGAACAGAATATTATTAATGATCATTTAAAAATATCAGACAGTAATAAAGTGACTCCACAGGAACAACTGATTAAGCTCACCGAGTTCTATAGAAAAAGAATGCTTGAGATTGATAATAAGGTGTTTCTTCTCAATGAAGAGAAAAGTGTTTTAGACGAAAGTATAGCTAAGATCAACAAACAATTTGCGGAAGAACAGACTCATAAAAACACCAATAAAAAAGAACTTTTACTTGAGATTTTAGCAGATAACGATATAAACCTGGATTTAGGAATAAGCTATATTGTTTCCAACGCAGGCTGGATTCCTTCTTATGATCTGAGAGCCGAATCTACAAAGAAACCGCTGGAAATGGTTTACAAAGGAAAAATTTATCAGAAAACCGGACAAGACTGGAACAATGTAAAACTTTTTGTCTCTACGTACAGACCATCGTATAACCAAAACAGACCTATTTTATCTTCGCTTTATGTTACAGAATACAAAGCTTATGATCCGCAAACGGAAGTTGCTGATTACAAAATGAAAAAGGTTTCGGCGGAAGTTAATTCCTATCAAATGAGAGAAGATGCGGCAAAACCGAGCCAAATTCCTGTGGCGACTGTTTCTGACAGCCAAATGAATGTAATTTATGAATTGAAATACAATCAAACCATCGTAAGTCAGGAGAAAGAACAATATGTAATTCTTGATAAAAAACAAGTGGATGCAACTTATAAATATCACACTGTTCCTAAGCTGAATAACCAGGTTTTTCTGATGGCTTTTATTAAAAACTGGCAAAACCTCAATCTTATTTCCGGGGAAGCCAATATTTATTTTGAAGATAACTATATTGGCAAAACCAATATAACAACCTATTACGTGAAAGACGAGTTCCCAATTTCTCTTGGTGTAGATGAAAGAATTAATGTAAAAAGAATAAAACTGGAAGATAAAACCTCTCAAAAGAACTTCAATACCAATAAATGGGAGACAGAATCTCACCAAATAAGCATCCGAAATAATACCAAAGACAATATAGAACTGGAGATCCTTGATCAGCTTCCTATCAGTGAAAATTCTAAAATTTCAGTAAAAACTTTAGAAATCGGTGATGGAAACCTTGACGAGAAAACCGGAAGTATTCTTTGGAATAGAAAAATCGGCAGCGGAGGTTCTGATAAAATTAATTTCTCCTACGAAGTGAAATATCCGAAAGACTTGCAAATTCAATATTACAGCAGATAACTGTATAAAACTTGGTAGCTTCAAGAACCTCAGCTACCAAGTTTTTTTATCTTCCAAACTTAAAATACCTTGACAAAAGGTGTTTTTTATTTTTCATAAATTGAGAAGCCATTTCCATTCCTGTGACAGAAAAAGTGATTCCGTTTCCTCCGAAACCAAGAACGAAATATGAATTTTTAAATTTAGGATGTTCCCCAATATACGGAAGTCCATCTTTTGTTTCTCCGAAAGTTCCGGCCCAGACAAAATCGGTATAAAAATGATAATCGGGTTTTATTTTATTTAGCACTTTTAGAATTTCTTTTTCTTTTTTGTCGAGTAAAGCATCACGCTTTTTGGGATCTTGGAAATCTTCATCTCCGCCACCAATCAATAGTCTGCCGTCATCGGTTGTTCTCATATAAATATATGGATCATCGGTATTCCAAACCAATGTGCTTGTTATGTTCTTGAATTTATCGTGGTCTATTTCAGAGACCATTGCGAAAGTGCTTTTTAAATCAACAAAGTTTTCTTTGATTAAATTTTTGCTTTCATATCCAATACAATAGATGATTTTCTTTGCTTTTATCTGAGGTCCGTTTGTTGTCGAAACCAAATTATACCCCTTCAAATATTTAACAGATTTCATTTCTGTTTTATCAAAAATTTTCAATCCTTTTTTTACATTTAAATCAAATAATTCATGGGCAAATTTAAAAGCATCAATACTCGCTCCCTGCTTTGAAACAATACCTCCGAAAGTATTTTCAAAACCGAATGTATCGAGCACTTCTTTAGATTCCAACCATTTCACCTCAAAACCTGCTTTTTTTCTGGCTTCAAATTCCTTTTTCAAGCCAACTACATCTTTCTTTTTTGAGGCAAAATACAAAGACTTTTTACGTTTAAAACCTGCTTTTGACTTAATTTTCTGAGTCAATTTTTCCATCTTATCAATGGAATCTGAACAGGCTTTATAGCTTTCTACCGCTCCTTTCTCTCCTATTTTCTTTATCAATTCATACAAAGGAACATCTATTTCGTATTGCAACATGGATGTTGTGGCTGAAGTACTTCCGTTACAGATTTCCCGTTTATCAATAAGTATTGTGTTGTAGCCATCTTCAATCATCTGATGGGCAATTAAGCTTCCCGTAATACCGCCTCCGATAATTAAAACATCACATTCTTCATCAGATTTCAAGGAAGGATACGAGGTCATCAATCCGTTTTTCAAAAGCCAAAATGGTTCGTTAGATTTTAAATCCATATTAATATTTTAAATCAGTTATAGCAATAATTATGACTTTTTTAACTATTTACCATTATTTATGGTTTAATTATTGTTGCTTACTATAATCCAAAACCACACTAAAATTAATATTATGATAACGATCATTCCAGAAGCTCCGGAAAATGTTGCGGCTTTTAGTGCCACCGGCGAAGTAACAAGAGAAAATTTTGAAAATCTTGTAATTCCTCATGTAAAAAAGAAAGTTGAAGAGTTTGGAGAGCTTAATTATCTACTCTATCTCGATACAGATCTGGGTAATTTCACTCCCGGAGCATGGCTGCAAGATATGCTGTTAGGGCTAAAAAATCTAACGAAATGGAACAGAGCCGCCATTGTAACGGATAAAGAAGGTGTACAAAACTTCACCGATATTTTCAGCGTTTTGATGCCTGGTGAATTCAAATCTTTCCCAAAAGAAAATCTGTACAATGCTTTGTATTGGTGTAAAAACGGAAATGAAGTCGAAGTTTAATTTCAAATATTTCACCTAATCATCAACACTCACTAAAAAATTAAATAATATGAAACCCAATTTAGGTATTACAGACAAAAATCTGAAAGCTGTTCATGGTATTTTAAACAACGTTCTTGCGGACGGAAACATCCTTTATATCAAACTCAGAAAATTCCACTGGAATTTATCCGGAGATAATTTTATGGAACTTCATCTTCTCTTTGAAGAACAATATACTGCTGTTGCCCAAAGTATTGATGATGTTGCCGAAAGAATCAGTACATTAGGAGGAATTGCCATAGGAACAACTTCTGAATTTGCAAGCCAATCTCAATTAAAAGAAACTCCGGGAAAAGTTCCTACCAACCAAGAAATGCTGAAAGAATTGGTAAGCGATCATGAAACAATTGTAAGAGCTTTAAGAAAATTTGTAGATGACACGGATGAAAAATACAAAGACGCCGGCACCTCCGATTTCTTAACAGAACTGATGCAGGAGCATGAAAAAATGGCTTGGAAGCTCAGAAAATATTTCAAAGATTAAATCTAAAATAAAAAAGAGAAGCAATTGCTTCTCTTTTTCGTTATTTATCACATGGAACGCATTCCACATTGAGTTGTTCAGGTTTTGATGATCGATACAAATACATATATCGGATACTTACTATTAATCCTATAAACGTCATTCCTACTCCTACCAATGAAGGGTAATTGAATGAAAGACCATGCTCCAAAGGAATTCCTCCAAAGAAAGCCCCCATTGCATTCGCAATATTAAAAGCTGCCTGCATAAAAGCTGCTGCCATCATTTCGCTTTTTGGCGCTGCTTTCATCATCATAATGTTAATAGGCGCCGCCACAGACATTGATAAAGCACCACAGATGAACGTTAATCCTAACGCTACACTTTGATATTCAGAAAGGAAAAATACACCAGCCAATGAAGTCATCATTAAGAAAAGCAATAATGAACAGGTTTTTTCCGGGCCTAATTTATCGGATAAAAATCCTCCCGCTAAATTCCCAACAACCATTCCGGCTCCTGCAAGAACCATTACATATGCCATCTGGCTACTTTGAATTCCCGCAACCACAGTCATTAAAGGAGTAATATAACTAAACCAAGTAAATAGCCCACCAAAACCAATCGCCGTAATCATTAATACCAACCACGCTTGTTTCCCTTTAAGAAATTTCAATTCTTCCAGGAAATGGGTATCTTCATTTTTATCCATCGCCGGAAGCCATAGTTTTAATGCCAACAAAGCCACTAAACCAATCACAGCCACAATGGCAAAATACCATCTCCAGTTGAAGGTATGCCCTATATAAGTTACCAAAGGAACCATCGCAAGATTAGCAACCGTAAGCCCCGTAAACATCAGGGATATATAAAATGCTTCTTTCCCTTTTCCTGCCAGCCTTGAGGCAACAACAGTTCCTACTCCGAAAAATGCCCCGTGCGGTAAACCAGACAAGAATCTGATGATCAACATCGAAGTATAATCTGGTGCTATAGCCGATAACGCATTGAATATTGTAAAAATAACCATCAATGCAATCAATACTTTTTTAGGCGGAAATTTCACAGAATATCCAATTAATATAGGTGCTCCGATCACCACTCCCAATGCATAAGCAGAAATTAAATGCCCTGTTTCCGGAATTGTAATTTGTAAACTTTTTGCAATATCAGGCAACAACCCCATCACCGTAAACTCTGTAGTTCCGATCCCCAATCCACCTATTGCAAGTGGAATTATCCTTTTATCAATCATCCCGATATTATTTAATATTTTGAAAGTGCAAAATTCGAAAGAAATATTCGTTTTTACTTCCACGTGAATGATTAAAATTTGCTCCGTATTAACCTTTTTGTTTAAATTTAAATCTATAAATAATCAAAACAGAACCAAATGAAAATTCAGAAAGAAATTATTGAATTTGAAAAAGAGCGATCTTTCAAACTCTTTTCCCCTTCCCTGAAAAACTGTTTTTTCTGGCATTATCATCCTGAAATAGAATTGGTTTATGTAGAAGCATCCAATGGAATTCGGCATGTGGGGAAAGATATTTCAGGTTTTACAGAAAGTGATTTGTTATTAATTGGTTCCAATGTTCCGCATCTTAATTTTGATTACGGTATCCAAACCGAATGCAAACAGTTGGTTTTACAAATGAAAGAGACCTTTCTAAAAGATCTTATTCTTCCCATTCCCGAATTTGAAAACATAAAACGTCTTCTTGAAAGATCTTATCTTGGTCTTTCTTTCTCAGGAGAAACGAAGAAAATTGTGGTTGAAAAACTACACTTCATTAAGGATAAAAATTCTTTTGAATCTCTGATTGGTTTCATTGAAATTTTACAAATATTAGCCAACTCAACCGAAGTGAAGGAACTCAACAGTGAAGATACCCGAATCAAATGGTTTTTGAATGATAAGATCAGAATGGGAACAATCTATGATTATATCGATGAAAATTATGATAAAAAGCCTAACGTGAACGAAATTGCAAAGATTGTAAGTTTAAGCACTCCAGCTTTCTGTCGGTATTTCAAGAAACAAACGAATATGACTTTCACCGATTTTGTGAATAATTACAGAATCAATCAGGCTAAAATGTTTTTACTGAAAGATTATTCTGTTACTGAGGTTTGCTTTCAGGTGGGTTTTGAAAGTCTTTCTTATTTCAATAAACTATTTAAACAACATGTGGGAGAAACACCTTCTGCATTTAAAAAGAAACATTTGAATAAAATTGAAGGGATTATTTAATTTTGACTTCATTACTAATGGAGTCTTTATACATCAAGTTTGTCATTTCGGAAGAATCTAGACTTTTACTTTACTTTGTTGAGATTCCTCTGGAATGACAAACTGGGTGATAAAAATTGTGTTTGAGATTGCTTCGTCGTTTCACTCCTCGCAATGACAATAAAAAAATCGCTCCGAAAACGAAGCGATTTATATTTTTTAGTGAATATGTTTTTCTGCGTGGTAAGAACTTCTTACAAGAGGCGAACTTTCAACATGTCTGAAACCTAAACTTCTTGCAAAATCTCCGTATTCGTCAAACTCTTCAGGCGTAACAAACTGTTTAACAGGTAAATGTTTTTTAGTAGGCTGTAAATATTGACCTAAAGTGATCACATCTACATTTGCATTTCTGATGTCTTCAATTGTTTGAAACACCTCGGCTTTCGTTTCACCTAGACCAAGCATCATCCCAGTTTTTGTTCTTTTTTGTCCTGCTTCTTTCAAGTATCTTAAAACCTCAAGGCTTCTTTCATATTTGGCCTGAATTCTCACTTCTCTTGTCAGACGTTTTACGGTTTCCATGTTGTGAGAGATCACTTCCGGAGCTACATACACTAATCTGTCAATGTGTTTTGTTAGCCCTTGAAAATCAGGAATCAGAGTCTCCATGGTAGTTCCAGGAGAAATTCTTCTTACAGCATTTACGGTTTCGCCCCAAAGAATAGAACCCATATCTTTCAAATCATCACGATCTACAGACGTAAGAACGGCATGTTTGATCTTCATTAATTTGATTGAACGAGCTACTTTTTCAGGTTCATCCCAGTTTACATCCATTGGTTTTCCGGTTTTTACCCCACAAAATCCACAACTTCTTGTACAGATGTTTCCTAAGATCATGAAAGTTGCTGTTCCTTCTCCCCAACATTCGCCCATATTTGGGCAACTTCCACTCTGGCAAATCGTATTTAATTTATATTTATCAACCAAAGTTCTCAATTCTCTGTAATTCTTTCCAGTAGGAAGTTTTACACGAATCCATTTTGGTTTTTGAACGGTAGTATCTTGAACTAAATTTTCCATTTATTCCTCAAATTGAGGTTCAAAGTTAAGGATTTTTTTATCGAAACAATCAAAGACCGACATTGATAGAACAGATAATTTCGTAATTTTAAACTTCAAATATTTCTTATGAAGATTACATTTTGTGTTCTATCTCTTATTTTCAGTACGCTTTGCTTTGCTCAAAAAGAATTTCAGCCTAAAGGTTCTGTAGCTATTGAAACTGTAGATGGCGATTTGGATGGCGACAAAATTCCTGAAAAAGTGATTGTTTATAACCTGAAGGATGGTGGAGAACTTGGAAATGTAAGAGAAATTCAAATTCTGAAAAAAGTGAATGGAAAATGGACCGTTTTAGAAAAGTCTAAAAATGCCATTTTAGAAAGTAGCGCAGGAGGAATGATGGGTGATCCTTATCAAAGTACAACCATTAAAAATGGTATTTTAATTATTGAGCATTATGGAGGCAGCAGTTGGAAATGGGGGAATACAGATAAATACAGATTTCAAAACGGACATTTTGAATTAATTGGCTATTCTTCATCAAGTGGCAGACCCGGAGATTATTTAACGGATGTTGATTTTAATCTTTCCACCGGACAACTTGATTACAAACAAGAAGTTCATAATACCGCAGAATACGGAAAATCTAAAAAGGAAACGTATATAAAAAAAGGAGTGAAAATTACTCTTCAAAATAGAAATCAGGAAAAACAAAGAAAAATTATACTTCCTAAAACGAAGGAGACTGTTTATTTCTAATCTGGAAAATACACATTAAGTTCAGCATTCCATAGGAATCTAGACATATCTTTTATTGTTAAGCTGCTTAGATTCCACGCTTCACTTCGTTTCGCTCTGAATGACAAACTAGATCTTAAAAATGTACTTAAATATCTTCAAACTCATTATTTTTCAATAATTCAGCAAGAACTTTTTTAGCACGCATTACTCTAACTTTCGTATTGGCAACAGAAATACCCAATTCTTCTGCAATTTCTTTGATACTTTTTTCTTCAAAGAATCTTAGCTTGATAATATCCTGATAATTGGCATCTAAAGATTCAATGGTTTTGATGATCTTTTTTTGCTCTTCATTGGAGATCATCAGCTCTTCGGGAGATTTTGCATATTGATTTTTTACCTCATCCAGATTTTCGGTTGGATCTTGGTTTTCTCTGCTTTTTTTCCTCCAGAAATCGATGATTGTGTTTTGCGCTATCGTTAAAATCCAAGTTTTAAACTGAAAATGTGGATCAAACAGATCTAGTTTCGATAGTACTTTGGAGAAAACATTTACCGTAATTTCATCTGCATCATTTTCATCCCCTACTTTCTTCATCACAAAAGAGAAAACATCCACCCAAAAAACATTAATGAGTTTGGTTTGAGCTTTCTGATCTTTTTCCTTGGCTTTGTTGATGAGCAGGAATAATTGTTCGTCGTTCATTACTAACAAATATAATTTATTTTAGGTAAAAAGGCAAATGTGTGAATTTGATTTAATTTGTGAAGAAAAGGCTTCGACTCCGCTCCATGACATCGCTACAAATTGGATGTTTAGTATTAGAAATATCAAGCTGAAAGAGCATTTAATTCTTTATCAGCGTATGAATTTTATTCAGAGCGAGTCTTAGTTTAATTAAATGCTTTCTCTTTTTCTAAAGATATTATTTTTCTATATGCAAATCTAAAGGAGCGGAGTCGAATCCCCCCATTACATTTTGTAGAATCTATTTATTCATAAAAAAATAGTTTTATTTATTCAAACCTCACAGGTTTTCAAAACCTGTGAGGTTTAGATTTGCCAACATAGTCCGCGACAAACTTTGTATCGAACATGATAACTTCATAAGAACGACCACAATCCTAGCCCAGATTGCAGAGAAAATCCTTTTTTGAAAAAAAAGATTGTAACGGAAAGCTGGAAATTGCTCCTAAAAATTTTAAATTTTAAATGATGAGTTATGAAAAATGAACGGTTATCTATTTACCATCGAATTTATTATCTTTGCACATTAAATTTTAAAGAAAAAAATCAATGAATTCCTTTATAGAAGAACTAAAATGGCGTGGTCTTTTTGCCGATATGATGCCCGGAACCGATGAACAACTGAATAAAGAGGTAACTACTGCATATATTGGTTTTGATCCAACTGCTGATTCTTTGCATATTGGAAGTCTTATTCAGATAAAAATTTTAGCACATTTTCAACAGCACGGCCACAAACCAATTGCTTTGGTAGGTGGCGCTACAGGAATGATTGGAGATCCTTCAGGAAAATCTGCTGAGAGAAATCTTTTGGACGAAGCAACCCTTTTACATTATGTTGATTGTTTGAAAAACCAACTTTCAAGATTTTTGAACTTTGATGGAAACGAGCCTAACCAAGCTGAATTAGTGAATAACTACGATTGGATGAAAAATATTTCGTTCCTAGATTTCGCTAAAAATGTTGGAAAAAACATCACGGTAAATTACATGATGGCGAAAGATTCTGTAAAGAAAAGACTTTCCGGAGACGCTGGTGTTGACGGAATGAGTTTCACAGAATTTACATATCAATTGATTCAGGGATATGATTTCCTTCATTTATACCAAAACAATAATGTGAAACTTCAAATGGGAGGTTCTGACCAGTGGGGAAATATCACAACAGGAACAGAATTGATCCGTAGAAAAGCACAAGGTGAAGCGTTTGCATTAACCGTTCCTTTGATCACAAAAGCCGATGGTTCTAAATTTGGAAAATCTGAAAGTGGTGAAAATTACTGGTTAGACAAAAAGAAAACTTCTCCGTATAAATTCTACCAATTCTGGCTGAATGCTACGGATGATGATGCTGAAAGATTCATTAAATTCTATACGTTCTTAAGCAAAGAAGAGATTGATGCTTTAATTGAAGAACACAAAACGGCGCCACATGAAAGAAAACTTCAAAAGAGATTAGCGGAAGAAGTTACGGTTTGGGTTCATGGAAGAGAGGAATATGAAAAAGCTTTAAAAGCTTCTGAAATTCTTTTCGGACGTTCTACGGCTGAAGACTTGGTAAGTCTTGATGAAGAAACTTTCTTGGAAGTTTTTGACGGAGTTCCACAAAAAGAAGTGGCAAAAGCTGATGTTATAGGAATCAATATCGTTGATTTACTTTCTGAAAAATCAGGTTTCCTAAAATCTAAAAGTGAAGCGACAAGAGAATTGAAAGGAAATGCAATTTCTATTAACAAAGAAAAAGTAAGTGACACTTACACCGCTAACGAAGCTGACCTTATTGACGGTAAATTTTTACTGCTTCAGAAAGGAAAGAAAAGTTACTTTATTGTAAAAGTTATTTAATCATAATACAAAATAGCAGCATCAGGATAAATTCTCATGCTGCTATTTTTTTCTCCTATTATAGACTATTTAGAGTATTCTCGAAAACGATTTGCTCTTTTGAAAGTCCCCAAATCATTAAACCGAACACCATATTTTCTCAACACTTCCAATGCCTGCTTTCTTCCGATATGGCGAACATAAAATGTCTCATTTACCACAAAGTGATGGATACTGTGCGTCCAGCCAAAAAAGAAACAAAATAACTGCATGGGGAAAGTCCACCAAACATTAAGCACCTGTGTTTGTTCAATAACATTCCCTTCTTCTACATCTCCAAAATAGTGCATATTAGAGGTTATAAAGTGTAAACAGAATTGGCGTAACAGATTGGGAAGAAGAATCGTATAAATAACTACATGTAAGCTTTTTACTATATTTTCAATATAAGATGGTAAACTTAAATCTGTCATAAACTGTATATTTAACCATTTCAATAACTGATCTGCAAAAAAGAGATACAATATTACATGCGCTAAGATGGTTAAGGGTAACAAACTTAAAAGTGCAAACCGTTTTAATTCTGTAGAAGTTTCCTTCTTAAGGTTTCCGTTCTTCACTTCACCATCCATATCGCTGAATAGACGTTGAATACGAAGCATCCCACCCAAAACAACATCAGCGGTCATCAATAAACGCTTTATAGACCATTTTTCACCATTAGCCACACCACCTTCTTCCACATCATGTAATGTTCCTGAAAATTTATGATGATGATAATGCAATTTTCGTCTTATCCAAGGATTTATGGTCAATGGACGTAGTATCCAAACACCGAAAAGCATAAAGTGATGCATTGTCTTTTTTTTCTTAAAATAGAGCCAATGAATGAGATCATGCTCGATTTCATGGAGAATTCCCATAAAAAAAGCATTCACAATAATCATTAACCAAGTTGGCACAATAGCTTTATACCAACCAACGGATGTAGCAATAATTATTATAACTGAAACTAAAAATATTGAAAACCCAATAAAGTCTTGATTTTTTAATAGAGGATATTGTTCTTTAAGCTGTTGATAGGATTGATTGATCTCCTTTCTAATTTCTCTTGATTTCTCTTGATATTTCATGATGTATTGATTTATTAACAAATATAACACTTACACAAATAATACATTATAAATCAATACAATAATACGAAATAGCAAAATATGATAGTTCTATTTACATATCCTATTTATTCAAAAACAATAACCAAAATTTATCAATAAAATGCTGTATGACACAGAATTCTGATCCGTATACAATACCAGAGAGAATGAATGATATTTTAAAAACAAGAATTTGATATCAATTACTATGAAATAGAAACTTCGCTCAGAATCAAATGTATAAACAAAAGGAAATCAAACTGAAAATGTATGAAAACAAAAAACCAAAGCAAAATAACTTTGCTTTGGTTTAATTATTTATTTTGTCCTTTAATCAGTATCCGATTTTCAGGACGAATCAATATATTTACTTCTTATAATTCTAAGAAACTATATGCAAGAGCAAGGCTTTTTGTTCCCTTCCCTACGATAGTATCTGTCTTTGCAATTTCTCCGTCTACCCAAATATTGATAATAAGTTTAGAATCAGTATTTAGAAGTTCTGCATTAGCTCCTAAATTTAGTTGCGCCTGGCTTGAGTTTACAAAAAACTCACCGCTTGTCCAAACTAAACCTGTAGGATTAAAAGTGTTCTGCTGACTAGTTCCTACCTGAGTAACAACGGTCTTGAAATAACTAATAGGAGGAGGTGCAGTAGTACCGCCATGAACTATTTTTGCTTCAAACTGAACAACATGATCTGTGAATTCGTCTTCATCTTTATCTTTACAAGAATTCACTACAGAAATTGTAGAAAATAATATGATAAATAAAAAGGAAAGTCTAAGTAAACTCTTTAGGTTGTAAAATTGCTTCATTTCTCCGAATAGATTTTTTAATGTTCCAAATATAGGTTTTTTATCAATATAAAAATAACTTTTATGAAAATTTTCTAACAAAAAATTCTAATCAATATCAAATTAATAAAATACGCTATCAGCATCCTATTATTATACTTATTCCCTTTTAAACAAGGCTCAAACAACTATATATCAATCGTTAAACACTATTTTAATTGGCTTATTATTTTAAATTAAATTAGTGAAAATATACGATTTTGTAATATAATTTATTCTTTATCTTTGTTGTATGAATTTAGATTACATCGTAAGAGAACCTGAAAATATTTCATCAAATACGCCTATTCTCTTTATGCTTCACGGGTATGGAAGCAACGAACAAGACCTTTTCAGTTTTAGAGAAACTCTTCCGAATGACTGGATCATTGTAAGCTTCAGAGCGCCCAGAGACACTCAGTTTGAGGGATATTCTTGGTTTGATATAGATTTTAATAATCCTGAAAATTTCATAGATACAGATCAGGCAAAGGAATCTCTAAATGCTGTATTAGAAAACATTCTTAAAATTGTAAATAATTATGGTTTAACGGAAAGCAAGACTCACCTTTGTGGTTTTAGCCAAGGAGGTATTCTTTGTTATGCTTTAGCGTTAAAATATCCTGAAATGTTCAACTATGTAGCATGTTTAAGCAGTTTTCCTGAAGAAAAATTGCTTGATCATATTATAAAAGACAAAAAGAAATTAGAACACCTTAGATTTTTTGTTTCTCACGGAAGCGATGATGCCGTTATTCCTTTAGAATGGGGAAGAAAAGCCGCTGATCTATTATACGATCTGAGTTGTTACTTTACTTTCAGAGAGTATATGAGCGGACATGGTGTCAATCAAAAAAATTATATGGATCTAATGGAATTTTTCTCAAAGTAAATCACTTTTATTGAAAACAAACATTTTAACAAGATTCATTATAAAATATTCAAACATTCTCAAATGAGAATGTTTTTTTTATTCCAATAGGAATAATTTCACTAAATTCAGTAAATGAAAACACTCTATTTTATTATCATTTTATTCTTAAGTATTTTTGTAAATGCCCAAAATTCTTTTGAAATAAAAGATGCTAAAAAAACGGTGGTTCCCTTTAAGTTTATTAATAATCTAATATTTATTCCGGTTACTGTAAACGGTGTTGAACTTAATTTTCTACTCGATACCGGCGTTGCAGAAACCATCCTTTTTAGCTTAGAAAACAAAGATATACAACTGAGCAATGTAGAAAAAATAAAATTTTCCGGGCTAGGTGGAGACCTAAGTATTGATGGATTAAAGTCTGAAAACAATGTAGGAACAATTGGTAAAGATTGTATTAATAAATCAATGACTATTTTCATTATTGTAGATCAGGAATTTAATATTTCTTCACATGTAGGAATTCCTGTCAATGGAGTTATTGGATATCATTTATTTAAAGACCATCCTATTTCAATAGACTATATTACCAAAAAAATAACCATTTATAACGACCGTAATCTTTTCCAAAAAAAGCGTAGAAAATTTGAAGAACTTCCTATAACGATTGAAAAAAGCAAGCCTTACATCTATGCTGATATAGAAATGACCCGCGAAAAGAAAAGTTCAAAACTGTTGATAGATCTTGGAAATAGTGATCCTATTTGGCTTTTCCCTGCTCTTATTAAAGACTTTGTTTATAACAGACCGAATATTGAAGATTTCTTAGGAAGAGGGTTTAACGGAGATATTTACGGTAAAAGAAGCAGAATCCATAATTTCTATCTTGGTGATTTTAGGTTTGAAAAACCACTTACGGCCATGCCTGACGAATTTTCCATTCAGCATGTGCATTTAGTAGAAGATAGAAAAGGGTCTGTCGGAGGTGAAATCATGCGCCGCTTCGCAGTTGCTTTTGACTATCCCAATCAGAAATTGTACCTAAGAAAAAATAAAAACTTCAATGATCCTTTCCATTTTAATATGAGTGGACTTGATTTTAAGCAAGATGGTCTTCAATGGCAGGAAGATCTGGTAAAAATAGAAACGACTAAATTTAACACCTCATTCACTGAAGTTACTGCTGCTAGTGATAAATTTCAATATAAATTTGCCTTAAAACCAATATTCTTAATTTCCGGGGTAAGAAAAGATTCACCAGCCGATAAAGCAGGATTAAAAAAAGAGGATCAAGTATTGACCATCAACGGAAATAAAACGTCAGAAATGACTTTAGAAAAGATCAATGAGTTGATGAAATCATACGAAGGCAGAACTATTAATATTGGGATACAGAGAAAAACAGAAAAGTTGACCTTAAGCTTTGAACTGGAAGACCCTATCCCCTATCAAGAATAAGAATTATGCAAACTGAAGAAACTACATTAGATAAAATAAGAACCCGTCCAAGATTCAAAATGTTTACCCATTTGACTAAGGAAGAATATGCCGAAAGTTTAAAAAAATACTTGGCAGATCATAAAGAAGAATTTTCCGGGAATATCAATAAAGAAGTCGCCACCATCTGCGTAGAAACTAAATATGATAACTATTGGAAACCCAGATTATCTTTAAGAATAGAAATAGAAGATGACCAAACTGCTATCCGAGGTGTCTTTGGCCCCAGTTCAGCAGTTTGGACATTTTTTATGTTTTTATATTTCTCTTTTTCAATTTTTTGGATGGTTTTCTTCACGATGTATTATGTAGAAAAACAAATCAAAAGTTTTGAATATCCATGGGCATTGAATGCCTCATTTGTAATGATTCTTTTTATTATTTTAACCTATGTTGCCGCAAGGTTCGGACAAATCAAAGGCAAAGAAGAAATGCAGAAACTCAGACGATTTGCTGAAGAATCTACATTGCAGTTTGAAAAAATTCAGAATATTTAAGGAGCTAAAGTTTTAGGATTCTCCGGCATTTGCTCTATTTGTGCTTTTGCCGCTTTCATAGAATCTACTACTTTCTCTCTGTTAGCCTGCTCTTTTAGAATCTTCTCAATATTGGGTTCAATAAGCTTGCTCATTTCTTCCACCGAAATATTATTAGAATTAGGATCATCCAATAGCTTTTTCCATGGTTTTCTTGCGCCCCATTTATAATCTCCAAATACCATAACGGCAGTTCCTTTCGCTTTTGTAGTAGCCCCTCCAGGATTCAGAACCCATGTATCAGCATAAGAATATAGCCATTGTGCATCTTTCATTAATAATCTTAAGCATGAATGTGATGCCGGATATCCGGGAAGATCATATTGGTGCCATCCGATACCACCTGTATTAAAAATATTGAAGTTATATGGTAATTTCCATTCGGTGCTTACCGAAGAAATGGATAATTTTTTCTTCCAGTTAGCAAACGTAAGACCTCGTGTTGTCTGTGCTGCTTTTTTTCCCATACTTGTTGGGCCCCATTTTACCAAACTTCCGTTAGAATACACTCCGTAAGCCTGAATCGGGTAAGAGAAAATAACAAACTTTTTCACGCCACTCAAAACATCCATCTGCATTGGAAAAGGTGAATAAGCCATCAATGTTGTATCAATTTTTGCGGGAACTACCAACGTATCGGCATTCCATTTATTTTTCGAATCTAACCTGTTTAACGCTAAAATAGCATAACGTTCTTTCTCGCTATATTTTTTGCTGAATTGAGAGTAAATAGAATCTCTCATTTTCTTATCCTTTGGAAGGATAAATGCATTATAAAAGCCTGTTTCCTGCATAGTAGGAGGCACAGATTCTTTCATTACTACAGAGTCTTTTTTTATGGAATCTTGTTTTACAGCAGGAGCTTCTGTTGTGGAGCTTGAGCTGTCTTTCAAAGTGTCGCTAATTTTTTCAATTTCCTTTTTACATGAAACTAAAAACAAAGCAAATATACAGCTGTATAGGAATGATTTTTTCACAAATATGTTCATTATAAATAAATTGGTATTTCAGTTTTTCTACTCAATACAAATATCAGACCTAAAAATGGAATAATAATGATCGTTAATGAAAATACCGTGAAAATACGGGAGTTAGGCACTAGGGTGATACAGCCATTTTTTGAGAGAGTATCGCATCTCGTCTTAAATTCTCCTTTAGCTCATCCATTTTTATCTTCTTTAAAGTCTTTCCTTGGAACATTTCGTAGGCAATAATACCTTTGTCTAGAAAAGTAATTTTCTCCACAGAGAGAACCTCTTTGGGAATATTGGCACCAAACCATAATTCGTCAGGTTTCTGTACCCAAGTCACTTCATAAAGGGCTGAATTTTGGGGATAATTAGAGTTAAAATTAGTCTTTGCATAATTAAATGCAACATCATTTCCATACAATGTCGACATTGTTTTTTCCTTTGGCTGAATAGAAGAGGTGATGGGACTCATCAAAAGTGGATTTTCTTTCAATTCATCACTTTGCTGAATAGAAGCTTCTACGTTAAGAACCTTTTGAGATTTCTGTTGACAAGAAACAATCAGCATCAAAGCCAAAATTAAATATATGCTATAGTTTTTCATTTTGTATTTATTTTTTTAAGTTGAGAAATCAAATATAACGGTGGAGTAAAAACATAATCCCGATCTGCCACAGGCTTATGACATTCAATGCATTCTTGTTCAAAGTTGGGAATATCACCTCCATAAGGTTTTAAATCACTTCCTTTCCATCTTGCCCATCCCCAGCCTTTCGTTTTTGAATACTTTTTAGCATCTTTCACCATAAATTCTACCGCTAAAAACTCACCTGAAGACACAGTTCCATCAGTCTGCATCTGCTCTTTCCAAGCTGTTTTTGCGAAGACCGTTCCATCCGGCCAAGGATTCACATTATGTTCCTGAATGGCTTTTACTGCTATCTCATTTCCAAAAATAATCCGCATTGTTCCGTTATCAAATCGATCTGTTGTACTAATCGCTTTCCAATTTCGATAATCAGGAAAATAATGTATTCCATTTGGAGCATCATTTACATGAGATTTTTTCAATTCTCCATTTACCCAAGAATTATATTGTTTCTCCGCTTCTTTTATTTGAGAATCATCCGAAACTTTACGGGGAGTGAGTGATAAAGCATAATTTTTCAACGTTTGAATCTGTGCCTTATTCAATTTTGCAGACGAATGAACTGCCGCATAGCTTGGAAGAGGCATCTCACCAGACAATACTTTATTGATCGCATAATAAATCGTTGAATTTTGTTGTGCTTTGGGCCAAGAATCCCATTTTGAAAAATTTAATGCTTCCCGAGCTTCCTTAATGTGAGAGGTCACCAAAAAATTGGCAGGCGTAATTTTATCATACCATCTTAAATTAGCTTCTGAAGAATGGCAATCAAAACACGAGCTTCTCAAAATCGCATTAACTTCTTTTGGAACGTTGGTAAGGTTTTGCGCTTTGGTTCCATGGTCAATTCTTTCAGGTCGAAAAAACTGTAAACCAACAAACCCGACGAGCAAAATCAAGATCAGTTTATTCTTATTTTTCATGAGATAATCATTTATAGTTCATTTAAATTCTGAAACCAAAGTTATACGAAACCAACACCTTACATTATAAATTCATGACCGAAAGGGAGAAATCAAACCTTAAAAGCGAATATTTTCTTGGGAATAAATGAGTAATTTTGAAACGAATTAGAAATTCCCCTCTCATTAATGAAAAAGATCAATCTTTATACCATTACTTTTTTCGCCGTAAGTATTGTGATTTTACTTATCAGCTTTTTTTCGTTCAGATATTTATATTCATCTTCCAAAAAAGATGTTTTCAATACAACTTTTGAAGCGGGAAAAAGAGAGTCGCGCGAAATTGGAAAATTATTAGAGCTACAACTTAAACAAGGTATTCCAAAAGAAACCGTTATTCAGAATCTTCAGAGTAGCATTGTTAATACAGATACACAAAGCGGATTCATTTGTATGTATAATCAAAGTGGTATTGAACTTTGCCATCCCAATCCCGCTTTAATCGGACGTAAGGTAGATAAAAACAGTTCGGAATTTATTGTAGATAACGATAAACCATTTGATTTTCTAGAGATACTTAATTCAGGAAAAGCGAGTACCGGAGTACATAATTTTAATAAAAACTCAAACCGCACCTCTGAAATTGTAAGCTTTTATCCCGTAGAAGGCAGCAACTGGATGGTAGCTTCACATGCTAATATTGAGGTCATCGAAAAACAAATTTCTGATTTATATTTAACATTTTTAATTGTATTCTTACTTGCTACTTTATCAATTTTAGGAATAAGTTTCTTTCTCATTCGAATGATTTATAAGAAATATGAAAATCAGAAAAATGATGAAATTAAAACCCTTAATGATGAGGTTAATGTTTTAACAGCAATCAACACACAGCTTCATTTAATTCATGAAAAGCATAAAGAAGGTAGTAATAATTTCACAAGTGATGAGTCAACAGAAAATTCAAAGAAAAGAATTATTACTTATCATAAAGATGAATTAATCTCTTTAGAAACTTCAGAAATTGCTTATTTCTTTCTTGAAAACAATATTGTCTACATCAAAACATGCTCAGGAAATCAATATTCAATCAACTCGAGTCTTGATGAATTGATCAAAACTTTAGACCCACAACTATTTTACAGAGCCAATCGTCAATGTATTATTAATGTAAAAGCCATTAACAACATTCTTGTGTTTGGTAAAAATCAATTGAAATTGGTGGTAAAACCTGAAAGTGATGAAGTAATACTCATCAGTAAAAATAAAGTGGCAGAATTTAAGAAATGGCTGGAACAGTAAGGTGCTTTTTCTCGGAACAGATATAAAATCTGCATTTCGTTTAATCGTTTTTATATCAATCCTAAATAGGTTTCTTAGCTTGGCCTACCCAACCTGGCGCATTATTAATTGTCTGTCTTAAAAACAAGTTGAGCTGCGCCGAATGATGTTGAATATGTCTTATGTTATAAATCAAAATTTCAAGTAACGAATAGTTTTTGTATTCGTTGATCCATCGTTCGTTTAATTTTTCTATTGTCAACGCTAATGTTAGTAAGTAAGCCTTTTGTCGGCAATATTCTAAATAGGTAATTACTTCAGTTTTTGTGTATGTCCTATCTGGCTGCTTACCAATTGGGTCAAATTTTGAAAATGTAAAAGGTGCTGGCGGCACAAATTTGCTTGGATCGGTTGTTAAGTAATAGTCTGTCCAAAAAATACAATGGTAGGAAGTATACCAAAATTCCCTTTCCGTGTCCCAATGTTCTTCCGGACACATCACTATTGCATTTTCAAGCATATCAAGGCTTGCACCTAATTGGGTCCAAATTGACTCTCCTATTGATGTTGAATTTTCCATTTTTTATCTAAAACTATTATTTTTTATTTTCTCCCAAGTTTTGAGACTGATCCAGAATCTGTTTGTAAATATAGTTTTGTTTATTGGAAATGTTATAAACAAAAAAACTCTTCAAAATACATTGAAGAGTTTAAATAGATCTTGCGATCCGGACGGGACTCGAACCCGCGACCTCCGCCGTGACAGGGCGGCATTCTAACCAGCTGAACTACCGGATCAATTTTTTTAAAGTAAATTGAGAAAACTTTCTGCGATCCGGACGGGACTCGAACCCGCGACCTCCGCCGTGACAGGGCGGCATTCTAACCAGCTGAACTACCGGATCAATTTTTTTAAAGTAAATTGAGAAAACTTCTTGCGATCCGGACGGGACTCGAACCCGCGACCTCCGCCGTGACAGGGCGGCATTCTAACCAGCTGAACTACCGGATCAATTTTTTTAAAGTAAATTGAGAAAACTTCTGCGATCCGGACGGGACTCGAACCCGCGACCTCCGCCGTGACAGGGCGGCATTCTAACCAGCTGAACTACCGGATCAATTTTTTTAAAGTAAATTGAGAAAACTTCTTGCGATCCGGACGGGACTCGAACCCGCGACCTCCGCCGTGACAGGGCGGCATTCTAACCAGCTGAACTACCGGATCTTTTTTCACAACAACTCAGTGAAACTACCTCGTTTATTGTGGTTGCAAAAATACAACTTTTAAGTTAACTCGCAAATGTTTTACCTAAAAAAAATGCTTCCCAATACGGAAAGCATTCAATATCAAAGTGATTTTTTTATAAATGAGCACTTAATTTTTCAGCGATCACCTCTTTTGGAGATACTCCAACGATTTTATCAACTACTTCACCGTCCTTAAAAATTAGAACTGTAGGGATATTTCTAATCCCATACTTCATTGAAATCTCCTGATTGTTGTCTACATCAACTTTTCCTACGATTGCTTTTCCTTCAAAATCTGATGCAACTTCTTCGATGATTGGTCCTAATGTTCTACATGGTCCACACCATACTGCCCAAAAGTCAACCAATACCGGTTGCTCGTTTGATTTTGAAAGTATTTCCGCGAATGAGCTATCTGTAATTTCTAAAGCCATTTTTTATTTCTTTTATTTAATTAATATTAATTCTTTTTTTATCCTTAATTCGATAGTCAAAATTACTACTTTTAAGCAATAAGACTATCTATGCTCAACATTTGTTTTTTCTATAGCATAGTCACTTGAAATTTCTTTCAAGGCATCAACCAACGCATCAATCTCAGTTTTAGTTGTTAAGTGACTAAAAGAAATACGTAAAGGTGTGCAATTATCCATTTCATCTTCAGATAAAACCATCATCATCACCATTGAAGGTTTTGAGGCTCCTGAAGAACATGCGCTTCCCTGAGAAATGGCAATACCTTTCATATCTAACTGAAGTCCGATCAAAGGGTTTTTATATGGTAATAACGCGCTTAATACGGTATAAAGACTGTTTTCCTTCTCTGCACTTCTTCCATTGAATTTAATCCCAGAAACCTCTGCAGATAGTCTTTCAATCGCATAGTCTTTAATTTCCTGCATATGGGTTGCATAAGCATCCATATTATTAATAGAAATTTCTAATGCTTTCCCTAAACCAACAATCCCAGCAACATTTTCAGTTCCTGCTCTTAGGCTTCTTTCCTGAGGTCCGCCTGTGATAATTCCCTTCAATCCAGATGCTTTTCTGATGAAAGCAAAACCAGCTCCTTTTGGCCCATGAAATTTATGTGCACTGCAAGATGCAAAATCTACTGCAATATCAGAAAAATCTAACGGCATATGAGCCATCGTCTGCACTGTATCTGAATGGAAAAGTACATTATTCGCTTTGCATAATGTTGCAATTTTCTTAATATCTGTAATGTTTCCAACCTCATTGTTAACATGCATTAAGCTTACTAAGGTCTTTTTATCAGAAGATTTTAATAATTCTTCCAATTTATTAAGGTCAATATCTCCTTTTTCATTTGGACGAATATACACTACCTCTACTCCTTTTCTGCTTTTCATATCTAAAATACTCTCAGAAACACACTTGTGTTCCAAAGGAGAGCTTATGATTCTTTCAACGCCAAGGTTTTCAACGCTTGATTTGATGATCATATTGTTAGATTCTGTTCCGCAAGAGGTAAAAATAATCTCTGCCGGGCTAACGTGAAGATAATCTGCTACCTGTCTTCTTACATTTTCAATAAGAATTTTGGCTTCCTGTCCAAAGCTATGAGTTGAAGACGGATTTCCGAAATTCATCTTCATGGTGCCTACCATTGCATCAATAACTTCTTCTGAAAGAGGCGTTGTTGCAGCATTATCTAAATATATTTTATTCATTATTATTTTGAATATTTTAATTCTACAGAATTGAATTGATAGTCTGAAGGAACGGTAAAGATTACCCAAGGATTTGAGATTACCTGTATTTCCATTCCGCCTGATTCTACAAACGGAACCTCAACATACAGAATATTATCTTTCACAGAAACACTTTTTATTTCTGCAATTCTATGATCTCCTGATCTGAACATTCCCAAATTATATAAAACTACCTTTTTATCTTTTGGAAATTTAGGATAATTGATTGTTGGCTCTTTTCCAACTTCTCCTATAAGATTTGAATTACCACCTTTTACAGATTTTTGAAGTTCTTGCTCGTTTTTAATAATTGTAAACCCAGGCTGATCTGTCCCGCCTTGAGATTCTGATACAAGAATTTCTGCTTTTTTCTGCATTTGTTCTGATTTTTTGGACGATTGACCTGTCTGAGAAACCGCAGTTGTGCAGCTCATAGAGAGGGCCAGAAGCCCAATAAGTAGTTTATTCATTTATACATTTTTACTTACCCAAAATTAGTGAAAAAATTGGTAATGTCCTTCATTTGCCCATTTAAGCATTTGCTTATCTCCCGAAGTATCTCCGAAAGCAATGATTTTATCGTACTTAGAATTATTAATTTCTTCTTTTATTCTCATTAATTTCTCAATTCCATTACAATTTTTGCCAACAAAATTTCCTGTAAAAACACCGCCTTTGAACTCTGCCCGTGTGGAAACAAGCTGCATTTGTAAAGCTTCAGCAAATGGCTTTGTCCAAATATCTAGCGAGGCAGTTACCAATAAACTTTGTGTATTATTCCTATCGATATTATTAATGAAATCCATCGCATTTTCGCGAACGATCTTTGGATAATGATGTTCAAAAAACTGTTTTGATTTTTTTTCTATTTTTTCCTGAGTCTGCCCTTTTAAAATAGATCCTATAAAACTTTTCTTCACTTTTTCAGTGTCGGCCAGTTTTAATTTCAATAAAATAAAAAGAGGAATATGACGGATAAATTGCATACGAAACTTTATAGAATCGTAGAATTTCAGATACATAAACATGGTATCCTTGTAGGTAAGCGTTCCGTCAAAATCAAAACAATACAATTTTTTCATTGGTTCTTTGTTTTTCTTATCTAATTTTATTTTAATGTAAAGAGCACAACTTTTTTTTCAAAGCTCACTCTCTTAAGCCAGCAAAGGCGTTTTACTTAGTAATGAACAAAAGCCCTTACTTGGTAAAACGTCTTTGCGAATTTAAAATATTTATTTTTAAAGCTTTAATTTTTTAAATATAAATTCAGGAATATTTCTAATGATCATCATGATAATACCCCAAATCGGTAAAACGTACACCACATTTTTCTGCTTTTTAAAAGCTTTATAAATACAAGCTGCCGCCTGTTTTGGGGTTGCTGTTAATTTAGGATTCAGTGGTAAACCTTCTGTCATTTTGGTTGCCATAAAACCTGGTTTCACCGTCATGACATGAATCTTTTTATCAAACAAATAATTTCTTAAACCGCTTAAATACGCTGTAAAAGCTGCTTTTGCACTTCCGTAAATGAAATTACTCTGTCTTCCCCTGTCTCCTGCTACAGATGATAATCCGATAATGGTTCCGGATCTTCTGTTTTCAAATTTATGGGCAAAATAATTCATTACAGGAACTAACTTTGAGTAATTAATATCTATAATTCTCTCTGTATTCTTATTATCAAACAGTGATTCTTCTGTTCCTTCGCCTAAATATCCTGTTGCACAAAATAAAACATGAGAGTTCACATGATCAAATTGAGTATAATCAATTTCTTTCATCAGATCCAACTCTATAATCTCAGATTGCTGTAGAAACATCACATCAATATGTCTTGCAAATCTTTCTGTAGTTTCTTTACTTGAGGTAAAAAGGTATATTCTTTCATACTTCTCTCCTTCCTGTAAAGCTTTTTCAACAAAAGCCTGAGCTACCTCAGACGTACTTCCTAGAACTATCATTTATGAATTATTATTTAGGATTCTTTTGTGCTGTAGAGACACAAATTTAGGACTTCTAACATTTTTAAGATAATTGGTGAGAGAAGATTTACTCATACTGTCTTTCGTAAGATAAATTCTTCCTCCAAACTCCTGAACAATATTATCCAGTTGTTCCACCAATTTTTTAAGTTTTGAATTAACTTTAAAATCCAACGCTAATGTGTACCCTTCAAATGGAAAAGAATTATAAGCCTCAGGATTGTTCTCCCCGAAAAGCTTTAACACCGCCAGAAAAGAGCCATTCCCACTATTTGCAATGGTTTCAAGAATCTTTTTCATTCCTTCTTTACCGGTCTCTTTTGGAATCACCATTTGGTATTGGATAAAACCGGATTTACCATAAATTTTGTTCCAATCATTCACAGCATCTAAAGGGTAGAAAAATGTTTCATAATCTATAAAACTTTTCACCTCTTTTTTAGACTGCTTTTTGTAATACAACAGATTGAAGATCTTTACTGTTAATGAATTCAATGCAAAATTTGGAAAGTAAAAAGGAACAGTCGGTTGAAATTTCTTTTTTAATCTTAAAGCATTTTTGGTGAGATTTTGTGGAAGCTCATGTTGAAAAGCATGTTCTCCTCTCATTAAAATACTTCGTCCTATATCTTTACCTTTTTGAAGGCAGTCGATCCAGGCAACGGTGTACGTCCAGCTTTCGCTTTCTTCAAACAATCTAAAAATTTCATCAAGGTTCTCTGCTTTAATACTTTCCTGACGGATATATGCAGATTCTATATTTTTAAGCTTGAATTTTGCTGTTAAAATAATTCCCGTAAGCCCCATTCCTCCAATGGTAGCCCAAAATTTCTCTGAATTCTGTTCTCTTGAGCATGTTAGGATATCGCCATTTTCTGTCATTAATGTAAACTCAATTACATATTCTGAAAAACAGCCTTCTGCATGATGATTTTTACCATGAACATCAGAAGCAATCGCACCACCAATCGATACAAATTTAGTTCCCGGTGTTACGTATAGAAAATAACCCTGAGGAACAGAAATTTCAAGAACATCAGACAGTAAAACTCCTGATTCACATTCTAATATACCGTTTAAGCGGTCAAAACTTATAAATTTATTTAATTTTTTTGTAGAAAATATATGTTCTCCTAATGAAGCATCTCCATAACATCTGCCGTTACCTCTTGCGATAACCTCATTATGATTGAGTACAAATTCTTTTATTTTTTTGAAGCTGTCTTCAGACTTCATTTCTTTTTCCACTATGGGAAAATTACCCCAGTTTGTAACTTTTTGTATAAAATTCGGCTTCATTTTTTAAAGTAAATTTGGATTAAAAATGCAGCAACCCACAATATTAAGGTAACCTGTATATATCTATCTCTGTAAACAATTTTGGTAGGAGATTCTGTTCTGTTGTACACCAACGTCTGCTGTAAATATCTTAGAAATGCAAATACAACAAAAATCACGGTATAAAAAACTCTTTCATGAAATCTCGCCTGCACTTCAGGGGACAACGTAAACATTAAGTAGCATAGAATCGCTAATGTTACTGAGATTGAAAGGGCAATATCTGCAAACTGTACGTTGTATCCATCTAATGCCTTTCTTGTTTTTCCTGAAACCTGAGCATTGATAAGCTCTCCTCTTCTTTTTCCAATAGCCAATACCAATGCCAACACAAATGTTAACAAGATGGCCCATTGTGAAATGTTAATTCCCGTAATATAACCTCCTGCCAGAACTCTTAAAACGAATCCTGTAGCAATGATGAAAATATCAATAATCGGTACGTGTTTTAATTTGAAGGTGTAGGCCAGATTCATCACAAAGTAGAACCCAATAATAACCGCAAATTTCCAAAGATGTTCATGAAAATAACTTTGCGCCAGGAATACAAGCACGATATCTAAAATCATGATCCCAATAAGGATTATTATTGCCTGTGATTTTGATATGGCACCGCTTGCCAAAGGTCTTCTTCGTTTTTCAGGATGTTGCCTGTCTGCTTCAATATCATTATAATCATTCAGAATATAAACCACACTTGCAGCCAATGAAAAAATAATGAAAGCAAAAATACTTTTACTAAGTAAATCTACATTCTTAATATTACCTGAAAAAAAAAGGGGAACAAATACAAATAGGTTTTTCACCCATTGTTCTACACGGAGTAGTTTTAAATATTTCTTCATTTATGTTAATTCAATTGCAAAAATAACGAAATTCTAATTAAAAAAAATAACGTCTTAAAAATACAAAAAAAAACCGCCGAAGCGGTCTTTACGAAAATATTTATATATTAAATTAATTACTGCCCTTGCTTAGCATCATTAATCATTTTTTCATTTGCAGTAATTGCAAATTCTACTCTTCTGTTTTTAGCTCTTCCTGCATCTGTATCGTTTGAAGCTACAGGCATTGTTTCACCTTCTCCTTTCGCAAACATTCTGCTTGAAGCAATACCTTTTCCAGATAAATACGCTTTTACAGCATCTGCTCTTCTTTGTGAAAGCTTCATGTTGTAATCATCTGCTCCTTTGCTATCTGTGTGTCCGTAGATATTAATATTAGTATCCGGATTATTCACAAGAACCTGAGCTAATTTATCTAAGTTAGTTTGGGCTGCAGAGGTAAGGTTTGAAGAATCAAAGGCAAAATTTACAATACTTTCGTTCATTGTAATTTTAATACCATCTCCTACTCTTTCTACTTCAGCTCCCGGTAAAGTTTCTTTAATATCTTTAGCCTGCTTATCCATTTTATTACCGATAACATTACCGGCAACACCACCAATAATACCTCCTAATACAGCTCCTAATGCTGAGTTTTTACCACTTCCTACATTATTCCCTAAAATACCACCCAATACTGCTCCTGAAGCAACTCCCACTGCAGTACCTCTCTGTTGGTGATTAGAATTCTGTACAGCCTCACAACTTGTCAACAACAATGCTGATGATAAGAATAGACCTCCGATATATGATTTATTAAATTTCATCTTTTTAATCTTTTATGTTTATTAATTATTTCATTCCCGCTCTCTCGAAGTTGTAAACTACTCTTACATTACTTCCTTCAAACGAAACATTTTGTTCTAGTGAAAATTGATCTGTTGATTGATTAATCACACTCAAAGTATACCCTGCTGTGTTTTGCTTAGCTTTAGTTCCATCAGCAATTTTTTTGAACATAAAAGTACTTCCGTCTTTTACTTCAAATTTAATAGGCTGCGTAAATCCAGAGCCACAGTTTCCACCACCGTTTACAGTAATAGCTCCCGTATAGTTATTCGGAATAAATCTCCAATGGCTTCCTACAAAGCATTGTGCATCTATTCCCTCATCAAAAGGTTTGATTTTAAATCCTTTCTCATAATTCACACTCACAATTTGCCAATCTCCTTTTAATTTTAGAAATTCTGATCTTTGACTCTGTGATGTTTCAGCTTTCTTTACTGCGGAACAAGACACTGCAAAAAGTGATATTCCTAACATCCCTGCAAGTAGTAACTTTTTCATTTTGTTGTTTATTATTTTTGTTACTATAAAGTTATAAAAAACCGTGCCAAAATTGCAAAATAAAAATAAAAAAAGTCCGAAAAATTCGGACTCTATTCACTTCAACCTTAAATACAGGCAGATATGTTATTTTTTAACAGTCTTTTTTACGGATTTCGTAGCTTTTTTCACCTCAGACGATTTTCCATTGTAGAAATTCGTGTAAGCGTATTCAGCAGCTCTTTTCACGTCTATAACTCCTCCAGCCTGTGAAAAATCACTAAAACCATTTACAGTACTTGGATTACTAGATTTCACCAACGCTTCAATTATCTGGTCTGGCTTTAGATTTGGCATGTATGCCAATAAAACTGCAGCAGCTCCAGCTACAACAGGAGAAGCCATTGAAGTTCCCTGAAGGTATTTGTATCCGCTTTTTGTAACGGTAGAATAAATCTGCTCACCCGGAGCAAATACATTTACTTTATTTTTATTGAAATTTGAGAAACTAGCTCTCAAAGCATCATTTTTATTGGTACTTGCACCTACTACAATAACGTTATTTACAAGCGGTTTTTCGTCTGTAACGTTTTTATAGTTGGTAGGATAAGCTACGTGCTCAGTAACATCTTCATTTTCATTCCCTGCAGCTTTTACCAAAAGAACACCTTTATCCTCAGCATACTTGAAAGCATCCCAAACAACACTTTTACCTGGTGATACCGGCTTACCAAAGCTCATATTTAGCACTTTAGCCCCATTATCTACAGCATATCTGATAGCGTTTGCAACATCTTTATCTCTTTCATCTCCATTTGGAACCGTTCTTACAGACATGATTTTTGCAACCTTAGAAGCTACTCCATACTGAACTTCTTTTCCCTGAGGCAACCCTGCGATAATACCGGCAACGTGTGTTCCGTGAGTAGCATCAGGACCTTCGTAATGATTATTTCCGTAGATTCTTTCAGAATAGTCATCATAGTTATCTCCTACGATTGCTTTTCTTGGATCATAGCTTAAATCATACTGCTGAGCTTGAGGAGTAAAATGATCAAGCATTTCCTTCATTTCTTCTTTCATTGCTTTTTCAAAATCTGCAGGAGATTTCCCTTGAAATTCAGGATTTTGCGCAACCTGTCCTAACACATTAAGGGCAATTGCATCTTTTTGGTCACCAGGCGCTTTAATTGCTGCAATATTTTCAGCACTTATTGATTTCCCAGCTAATAATCTTACCATATTAGGAATAAGATCATTAATCATTGTATATGTTTGTACCCCTTGTCTTCCTTCAACACTGTTTTTAGTAAAAAGCTCTTTAGCTTTCATATACATTGCGAAGTCTTCCGGCATTTTAGCTTGATTTGCTTTATTTTTTGTAGAATCATCTCCTTCGAAAACAGGCTTATATTTAGCAACAACTCTGGTTACTTCCATATTATCAACATCAATATCGCCGTTCTTTCCACCAATGAAATTCCATCCGTGAACGTCGTCAATATATCCGTTTCCATCATCATCTTTCCCGTTATTTGGAATTTCATTAGGATTTGACCAAACATTTTTCACCAAACCTGGATGATCAACCTGAACACCACTATCTAAAACTCCAACAACAACAGTTGTAGGTTTAAGACCTTTAGATTCTAAATATTTATACGCATTTTCTGTATTTACACCATATACTTTTGAGGTAGCAAAGTCTTTGTGATACCAAGTCATTAGATCTTTATCCTGACTAGGATCAGCTTTAACTCCTTGTGTTTCCTGAGCAAAAGTGAAACTAAAACCTGCTAAAAAAACAGCTGCTAATAATACCTTTTTCATATGTCGTTATTTATTTATTTTTAGAGGTCATATGGAATCGCTTTGGCAAAGAATGATTAATCTTCCAGAACAAGGCGATTTCATACTCCTATGATTGTTTAATATTTTTAAGATAAGTCAAAGATTCAGGTCCTTTGTTACAAATAAGGTCTAAAATCGTTAAGTCTTTTAAAAACCCAAATTTATCCGAGAAGGTCTGATAATATTCTCCCATTTCAAACTCAGAAGATGATTTTGCAGAAAACTTTTCTCTGAAATTTATCTGTTCAGGATTTTTGATGTATTCTACATTCAAAGAGTGTGCCTTTTCTGTTTTTAAAATATTTTGAAGAATTTCAATCACCTTTAAATTAAAATTAAGCAAATATTTTTCCTCTAATTCATATATCTTCTTCAATTTATCTTCGTAAAACTCAAAATAAGGAGATCCTTGGTAAGCTGTTTTAATAGACTTCCAGTGAAGGCTTCGCCAATCTTCCCTATAAGAGATTTCCGTATCCTTAAACTCTCTATTCCCATTGTGACTGATTGGGATTATTAATGTCAATTTTCCGTTTGCTCCAAAAATATTGGTTCTGCTTCTGTAAGTTTGTTTGGGAAAACTTTCAAACTGTTCAAATAAAACTTCATTCTCAGCATCTAAAAAAACCGAAAACCAGGAAATTGGTGGTAAATAAAATACCGGTAATAAAATATTTTGCATTGTACTATTAATTTTTAGGATAAAATATTCTCCCAACTATATCTTTCTTATCCACAAATCCTAAATATCGTGAATCTAAGCTAGCATTCCGATTATCACCAAGAAAAAAAAGTTTATTCTTAGGAACTACAATTGGCCCAAAATTATCTCCACTCCAATTTTTATTATACATTTTAAAGATATCAGGATCATTATTACTTATAAATCTTTCATGGAAAAAATCTTTTTTAAGATCTGTCTGAGTTAATTGAGTTACAAAATAATTTTCATCAATTTGAAAAAAATCATTTGCATTAACGCCTTTTGTCATCATTAAATCATTTACAAATGCTCTATCTATTTTATAAGATCGTTTTACATTAATTCCATCAATTAAACTGTCGTTAACATAGAGATTTCCTTCTTTAATATAAATTTTATCAGTCTCTATTCCTATTAATCTTTGTATATACACACCTTTTTCATAAGCTATATTATTTTGATTATAAGTAAGTATCGTATACTTTTTATAGGGTAAAATATTGCTCATAAAAACAAATGAATTCTTTTTAATAGTTGGTTCATTCCCAGCTGTGGGTACAAAAGCATATTGCAAAACCCCAGAGAGTTTTGCAATAATAAAAAGAGTTACAATAAAGCTTCCCGTAAGGAGAAGCCTATTAAATATTTTGTTTTTAATCATTAATCTTCTTCTGTTTTTTTCTTTTTCCCGAATAGCTTCATAAAGTATTCCCATCCAAAGAATAAAATAAGAATCATCGCTGCAATCCACCAATATGAAGTTTTGTTGGCTTCACCAGTGTTTGTCGCTTTAAACATTCTTTCCCAACGAATCTTTTTAGGAGCCTGGTACGTAGAGCTAGCATCCGCAAAAGCTCCCTGAACACTCATCCAAGTAAACATCGGTTTACCAACAATATTTTCTTCAGGAACGAAACCAAAGAATCTAGCATCCAAAGAAGCATCTCTATTGTCTCCCACCATCATAAAATAATCTTGTTTGATCGTATATTGACTCGCTTCTTTTCCGTTGATAAAAATTTTATCGTTTTTCTTTTCTAAACTGTTATGTTCATATTCAGAAATAATCCACTGATACATAGGTAACGTTTCTTTGTTGATGGCTACAACGTCCCCTTTCTTAGGTATTCTTAATGGACCATACCAATCTGGATTCCATGGTTTATTAACCGGAAAGATAGATTGTGTCGTATCAATACTCTTTGTGTAGGCTGTTTTATCAGCATTTACCTTATATTGAATAGAGGCAACGCCTTTAGGTAAAACACTTTCAGTCATATCAATAACGTTTGGCAATACCTTAATATCAGCAGCTGTTTTATCTGTCAAACCCTGAAAAGTATATTTAAACCCTTTATCAGTTTGCTCTTCGTGTACAGGTAAAAAACCCAACCTGTTATATAATGATGGAATATCTAACTGAGATCCTGTATTTACAGTATAAGCATGCTGAACTTCCTGATCTCCGAGAACAACTTCCGGCTTGTTATTAACAAAAAGCCTTCCCGCTCTCATTTCAAAAACATCACCAGCAGCAGCCACACATCTTTTTACATAAGGATCTTTTCTATCGATTGCTGTGTGCACAGAATCTTGAGGATAATTGAAAACAACGATATCATTTCTCTGAGGTTTATTGAACTGAAGTAATCTCTCGTAAGGAAGCTTTACTCCATCTACATAAGATTTAGGATCATCTTTAGGGTTACCTTTTTCTCCAGCATCAAAAATAGTTCCCTGTAAGAAAGGTATTGCTAAAGGACGCATCGGAAGTCTGTACCCGTAGCTCCATTTATTTACAAAAAGGAAATCACCTACTAGCAATGTTCTTTCCATAGATCCTGTAGGAATCCCGAAAGGCTGTGTTATAAAAGTGTGAATAATTGTTGCAAATACAACTGCGAAAGTAATAGAACCAATAAAAGAGTCTTTCTTCTTAGCGTTTTTCTCTTCATCAGTTAAGAATAATTCGTTTTCATCTTCTAACTCTACCTCTTTGGAGTAGTTCACACTTGCCATATAAATAAATGGAAGGATCACCGTAAGCAACTGATGTTGGAAAAGACTTTTCCCAAATTTCTTCATTAAATAAACATGGAAAACAGACATCATAATCGGCCCAATAATCGGTAAATACGATAAAAGAGCCCACCATTTCGGGTGCTTTGTTTCTTTTAAAATAATGAAATAATTGTAAAAAGGGATAAACGCAAATAGCGGACTATATCCTAATTTTTTGAACAGTTTCCAAGTGGAAAGTCCCATTAGTACAGATAAAATGAGGACGTATACTGTATAAGTTAAAAAATAATTCATAAATTTTTGTGCCTAATCTATAATATAAGTAATGCGTAATGTACCATAGGTAATAAAAACCTTTTTGATCATTCTTTATTATTAGTTGATGATATAAGGAGTTTGTTACAAAATTAAAGACCTAAAACATCTTTCATTGTGAAATTTCCTTTTTTATCTTTTATCCATTCTGCAGCCACTACAGCGCCTAATGCAAAACCGTTTCTGTTGAACGCCGTGTGCTTGATTTCAATTTCATCTACCTCACTTCTGTAAAAAACACTGTGAGTTCCCGGAACTTCATCTTCACGCACTGCAAAAATCCCCAGTTGATCTCCCTGAGTTTCTTCCAACTTCCATGCGTTAAACTTTGGATTATGTTTAAAAATACCTTCAGCAATGGAAATCGCAGTTCCACTTGGTGCATCCAGTTTATGAACGTGATGAATCTCTTCTAACTGACAAGAATATTCATCAACATTTTTCATTAGATCAGCCAATTTTTCGTTTAGAGCAAAAAATAAATTGACTCCTAAACTAAAATTTGAACCATATAGAAATGCGGTATTATTTTCAACCGCTATTTTTTCAATTTCTTCTTTTTTATCTAACCAACCTGTTGTTCCGCTGATAACAGGAATTTGGTTTTCAAGACAAGCTTTAATGTTATTATATGCTACTTCCGGTAAAGAAAATTCAATAACAACATCTGGATTATTAAGATTTTCAGCAGTCGGAGTTTCTTTTAATCTGGCAACTACTTCATGACCTCTTTTTGTGGCAATCTCATCAATGATTTTACCCATTTTACCATATCCAACTAATGCTATTTTCATATTTTATTATTTATCTGTTCTTGTTTAAACAGCTAATATATTAATTATTAAAATCTATAACTTAAACTTAACCCTGTTTTGGGAGGACTGATCCCGTATTGATCCTGAATAACCGCAGGACTGAAAGATAGATCCGGGTCATGACGGCTTTCGTAAAGATGCGCATCTACCACAGCATCTACAATATTCAGAATATAAATTAATCCCGTGATTGCGATGGCATAATCTCTCTGTCTTTTTGATCTGTCCTGTGCATTTCCGAATGCTACTTTATCCAGCCAAGGATGGCTATCAACAAATTCATTAGGAGTACCATTCAGCTTGGCAATGTAGTATTCTCTGTACTTTTTGTATTGCTTGTCATTCCACATTGCGATACCTACACCCGCTCCAACAGCTCCCCAAACGATAGGAACTTTCCAATATTTCTTATTGTAAAACTGTCCCAATCCCGGTAAAACAGCAGAATATAATCCTGCTCTTGTAGGATTAAGTTTCAGTGTTTTTCTGGTAAGTCCATTCGCACCTTCAAGATCTGCCACTATTTTAGCTTCAGATTTTGTTGGTTTTGCCGCAGAAATACTGTCTTTCGGATGGTGTTCTACCCGAATAGTATCGTTACGGTTTACTTGTGAATATGCAACAGCAAACAGACACAAGAAAAAAGTGAAAAATAATTTCTTCATTTATTTAATATGAGATAAAATATATTCCAGCTCGTCTTCATTTTTGAAATCCAGAACAATTTTACCTTTTTTACCATTTCCGGAGGATTTAATCTCCACTTTAACTTCTAAAATATCAGCAATTGTTTTTTGTACTCTCTTATAGTTATTTGAAAGTTCAATCTTTGCTTTTTTAGCCGCTGGTGACTTTGGTGTTTTTAATGCTGCAGCAGCTTGTTCTGTCTGACGAACATTTAGTTTTTCTTTAATAATTAAATCAAATAAAACCTGCTGATCTTCTTCATTTTCAAGACTGATGATTGCTCTACCATGTCCCGCAGAAATCTCACCGCTTCTAATTGCGTTTTGAATATCCGGATTTAATCTTAGTAATCTGATTGTATTGGTAATCGTACTTCTGTCTTTCCCAACTCTCTGGCTTAAGTTTTCCTGAGTTAAACCGATCTCATCCATCAATCTTTGATAGGTTAATGCAATTTCTATCGCATCAAGATCTTCTCTTTGGATATTTTCTACAAGAGCCATCTCAAGAAGCTCCTGATCATTTACCAAACGGATATAAGACGGAATAGAAGTTAACCCAGCAAGTTTACTCGCTCTGAAACGTCTTTCCCCAGATATAATTTCAAACTTTTCACCATCTTTTCTTACCGTAATTGGTTGAATTACGCCTAAGTTTTTAATAGACAGGGCAAGTTCGTTTAATGCCTTTTCATCAAAATAACTTCTTGGTTGCGTCGGATTCGGATAAATATCTTCAAGTGCCACTTCTACGATATTCCCTACAAACTTATCCGCTCCCTCATCAGTGGCAGAATTAACAGTCGCTTTTGATTCAGCACTTAAAATCGCTCCTAAACCACGTCCCATAGCTCTTTTTTTGTCCTTCATATAATATTCTTGATAAATGATAGTTGATGTGTCATAAATGAGTTAATAACAATGCATTTATTGACTGTTCATCATTCATTTATTGATCATTTTCTATATTTAATTCTTAACTAAATTCTCGTTCTTCAATAAAACCTCTTCCGCCAATTGAATGTATTGGATTGCTCCTTTACTTTCGGCATCATAATTTAAGATACTTTCACCAAAACTTGGTGCTTCACTTAATCTTACGTTTCTACTGATGATCGTTTCGAAAACCATTTCAGGGAAATGTGAGTTTACCTCTTCCACCACCTGATTAGACAATCTTAATCTGCTGTCATACATTGTTAACAGCAACCCTTCAATATCCAGGTCTTTATTGTGAATTTTTTGAACATTTTTAATTGTGTTCAATAATTTCCCCAATCCTTCCAATGCGAAATACTCACATTGAATCGGGATAATTACAGAATCTGCCGCTGTAAGTGCATTGATGGTAATCAAACCTAAACTCGGAGCACAATCAATAATAATATAATCATAATCATCTCTTACAGATGCCAATGCTTTTTTAAGCATGTACTCACGATTTTCTTTATCTACCAATTCAATTTCTGCCGCAACCAAATCTATATGAGATGGAACGATATCCAAGTTGGGTGTAGAGGTTTGCTTGATACAACTTCTTGTATCAACACTGTGCTCTAACAGGTTATATGTAGAATACTGAACGCCTTCAACTCCTAAACCGGATGTTGCATTCGCTTGAGGATCAGCATCAATGATTAATATTTTCTTTTCTAATACCCCTAATGCTGCCGCTAAGTTTACAGCTGTTGTCGTTTTTCCAACTCCTCCTTTTTGATTAGCGATACCTATGATTTTTGCCATTATTAGAACTTTAAGTTTCAAAAATACACATTTTTCTTTGCTATTAATGAATGATGAAAATGAAAATTGAGTTAAAATACTGTTAATAAGCTTTTTAAGTATAAAAAAAATTATCCACAAAAATTAGCTTTTTGTGGATAACTGTCAAGATATGTTATAACTATTAATTGTCAAACTTCATTGAGATTGGAAATTTGAAATAACTTCTTACGGCTTCGCCTTGTTTATTTTTTCCAGGAACCCATTTTCCTTTGATTGATTTAATCGTTCTGATCGCTTCACTGTTGAAATCTGCATCCTTACCATCTGCTTTCAAGCCTGAGATCGTGCCGTTAGTTTCAACGATGAAAGTAACAGTAGTTTTCATGATCCCTTCAGTATCAAATCCTGAACCATCGAAATTGTTCATTACTTTATTTCTGAAAGAATTAATTCCTCCGTCATAACTTGCTTCAACAGCAAGTTCACCTTGTCCTGCAATATGATTATCTGGAACTTTTGGTTCAACTTTCACTTGAATAGGTGGTGCAGTAACAGGTCCATTTCCAATGACTGGAACAGGAGGGACATATGTATCAGGTTTTACTGGTTCACCTTTAAAATTGTCTATCAAACCTGCCGTTGCATCTTTAGGTTTCTCTTGTTTAATCGGTTCTACTGCATCCCTTTTAGGTGTAGGAACAGAACTGTCAAATTGTTTTTGATTAGGAGGTGCCACATGTTCAACAGGCTTTATAATCTGCACAGGTGGAGTATCTACCGGATCAATTTTTTTTAATTTGATAACTACTGGTGGACCATCTGTAGGTACATGCACAGTAGAAGGTTCATTATTAAACGCAGAAATTATTAGTGGGGTAATTGAAATAGCAGCCAACAAGCTCACTCCTATAAAAAGTGCTTTTGTTAGTATTCTGTCCGACTCATTTCTTAAAGCATAAGCACCATATTCTTTGTTACGGTGCTCGAATAGGATTTCATTAAAACGAAATTCCTGATTAGTGTTTAGGTGTTTCATCACTTAAAATATTTAAACTGTTAATATAAGGTGATTATTAGTTTTAGTAGTTCTTATCGATAAGCATTGTTTCAATATCAAAAAATTTGCCAAAAAATTATTAAATAGTTAAATTTTCAAAAACTTATATGATAATTTAAAAATTTAACTATGCTAAAAATAATAACAACTTAAAAATAAGGGACATAGAATTTTTATTTTTCAATGATATTTTAATTTAAAAATAAAATATTCAATTAAAAACATTAAACAATGAAAATTACACTACAAAAACAAATAATTATTGAGATCGTTACGGTATATTCTACGTGTAAATAAAGAATTTATCTCGTTTTATGTGAGTGTCTTCTGCTTGTTTTTACAGACGCATGTAAAGTTTTTAAATTGCAATGTTTAAATCCTTCCAAGATGATTAACTATAATTGTTGATTACATTGCGAAGAATTGAAATGGCGACAAAACCCCTAGCCACGATAGGAACGGTTACCCCACAGCAAGCATTGGAAAAGCGGAAGGGTTTAGGAGTTGGGGAGCATTGGGGCGAGGAGTATGAGTGGATAGCGGGAAATAGCTCCAAAAAAAATAAGTAATGAGTAATGAGTAATGAGTAATATGTTGGATAATGGAATTATATTATGAGATTGCTTCGTCGCTTCGCTTCTCACAATGACGAAAAAAGAGACTATCAATCATTGACAGTCTCTTTTAAATTTATTTGAAAATATTCCTTAGAATAATTCTTTTCTGATGATGTTTTGGATTCTTTCAGGTCCTACTGAAACAAAATTTTATTCCTCAATCGTTCTAAACGTCAGATTCACTCTTGGAGTTTTCACCTTTGTTGTCGGTGGAAGTCTGTGCATCCAATTTTCCTGCGTGATTCCTTTCATTATCAATAAACTTCCGTTTTCCAGAAATATTTCTACTTTTTCTTTACTGGTTTTATGTTTAAACAAGAACTTTCTTTCTGCTCCAAAAGTGAGAGAAGCGATCGCTCCATGTTTTTTCAAATCCTTTTCGCCATCGCTGTGATAGGCCATTCCCTCACTTCCGTCGTGGTATAAATTCAATAAACAAGAGTTGTAGGTTTCTCCTGAAACTTCTTCACATTTTTTCTTTAATTCTAATAATTCGGGAGTCCAAGGCTTTGCTAATTTTGTTCGTTTTGAATAGGTATATTCGAATGGCTTTTCTCCAAACCAACCGACTTTTCTTTTGGTTAAAATTAATTTTCCAAAGATCACCGCTTCATCATTTTCCCAAGGAATCTGATTGAATAAATAATCATAATAAAAATCCGATTCTTCTTTGGAGAAAACTTTACCGTAATAGTTAACCGTTCCATCGTTGGGAAGGATATTTAATGGATAATCTGATATATCTTCGAATAGACTCATCATTTTAATAACATTTAAAACTATATTTTAAACACAAATTACACAAATATTTTTCACAAATAAATACAAAACCTTACATCAATAGGAACGGACTTTAGTCCGTTTTTAAATACACAAAATATCAATTGGCTTTAGCCAAAATCTAAAAATAAGATATAAACATCTGTGAAAATCTATGGGATAAAAATTTAAAGTAAAATAGAATCCTCAGCATAAACATGAGAACCTTCCCAGCCAATAATCAACTGCTTTCTATCACTACCCCACATATAACCTCCAATATTTCCCGAAGATTGAATCACACGGTGGCAAGGAATCAGAAAAGCCACAGGATTGCTCCCTATTGCTGTTCCGACCGCTCGTGAAGCATTTGGATTTCCAATTTTTTCGGCTAAATTTCCGTACGTTGATAATTTTCCCATCGGGATTGTAAGAAGGCTTTCCCAGACTTTTAATTGAAAATCGGTACCTTTTAAATGGAGTTTGATGGTATTGAGTTTCGTCCAGTCCTGATTGAAAATGGACAAGGCGTTTTTCTGAAATCCGTCCTGTTTTTCAAAAAAAGAAGCATTAGGAAATTTATGTTTCAAATTCCCTAATGCTGTTTCTTTATCGTTTTCAAAAGCCATATAACAGATTCCTTTTTCTGTGGAAGCTGTAATTATTTCTCCAAAAGGACTTTCGGAAAAACTGTAATTGATAGTAAGGCTTTTTCCACCGTTTTTATATTCTGCCGGAGACATTCCTTCAATGTTCACAAACAAATCGTGCAATCTGCTTGTGCTTGAAAAACCTGTCTCGTAGGCGGTATCAAATAAGCTCGCTTTTTCTTCCTTCAACAAATTTTTAGCATGTTCAAGACTGATGAACTGTAAAAATTTCTTCGGACTTGTTCCTGCCCAATCCGTAAATATTTTCTGGAAATGAGCCGGACTCAAGTGAATCTTCTCTGCCACTTCATCCAAATTCGGTTGAAGTTTAAAATTGCTTTGGATATACGCTATCGCTTTAGCAATTCTTTCGTAATCTATTTGATTTTGTGTGGACATATCATTTTATTTTACCTCACAAATTTCCAAATAATTCTTTGCAGAAAAAATCCGAATCTTGCGGAATTTTAGTCTTTGTTGATGTGGTAATACGCAAGCATTTTGTAATATAACTTAGCTGCCAAGAATGCACTTGGTTTTGCATAAGGAGAATCCATTAATTCTACGATATCAAATGCTACAACGTTACATTTTTCAAATACTTTTCTTAATAATTCCAGTGTTGGATACCACTGTAAACCACCTGGCTCAGGAGTTCCTGTTGATGGAGCGATAGATGGATCAAAAGCATCCAAATCAATAGTGATATAAACGTTTCCTGAAACTTTTTCTAATACGTCATTCACCCAATTTTTATTGTTGGCAATTTCATGAGCGAAAAACACTCTTCCTTCCGGTAAATATTCAACTTCTTCCGCATCCATAGAACGGATTCCCACTTGCACTAAATTATGCTTTTGGTTGGCTTCAAAAACCGCACAAGCATGATTAGAAGTAGAACCATGGAATTCAGGACGTAGATCTGTGTGAGCATCTAACTGAAGTACAGTCAGGTTTTCATATTTTTCACCCACCGCACGGATTGAACCGATAGAAACAGAATGCTCACCTCCGAAAAGGGTAAATAATTTGTCATCATTCTGTAAAAGCTCTTTTGTTTTTTGATAAACAGCTTCTGTCATTGCTTCAGGTGAAGATTTTTCTGTAATTTCTCCAGCTAAATAAACACCTTCCAAATAAGGTTCAGTTCCTGTTTCAATGTCATAAAGCTCCATGTTCTCAGAAGCATCAAGGAACAATTCAGGACCTTTGTCTGCCCCTTTTCCCCAAGTTGAAGTTCCGTCATAAGGAACCGTTACCAATACTACTTTTGAACTTTCTAACGATGCGTTTTCTTCAGGAATTCCTGCGTATGTTTTCATGTTTTATTGAAAAATTTAAATGATTGCTGCAAAGATACAAAGAAGTTGGGAAAAGTAAATAGGAGCCGAAAGTTTCATAAAAAGATAAAAACGAAAGTCCACTCTTAAACTTCCTCCTTCACTCTTCAGACTTCCATTCAAAATCATTATATTTATAAAAAAAATTCAAAATATGTCTTTAAAAGCTGTTCTTTTCGATATGGATGGGGTAATTGTAGATACTGAACCTTTACATAGAAAAGCTTATTTCAAAACATTCAACGAATTGGGAATTGACGTTTCAGAAGATCTATACACTTCTTTTACCGGAGCTTCTACTAAAAGAGTTTGTGAAATACTAATCAATCAATTTAATTTAAGTCAGACTTACGAAGAAATCGCAAAGACAAAAAGAGATTATTTCAAAGAATATTTTTATAATGATGAAGAATTTGATTTGATTCCAGGCGTAAAACAATTGATCGAACATTATTATGAAAACAGAATTACCTTAATTCTGGCTTCGTCTGCAACGATGAACACCATTAATATGGTATTTGAAAAATTCGAATTGGATAAATATTTCAGTGGAAAAATAAGTGGTGCCGATTTAAAGGAATCAAAACCTCATCCAGAAGTTTTCCTTTTAGCTGCAGAAATGGCTCCTGAATCTGTTGAAAACTGTATGGTTATTGAAGATTCTACTAATGGAATTCTGGCTTCTCACAGAGCTAATATTTTCTGTGCAGCGTACAGAAGCCCACATTCTAAAAATCAGGATTATACCTTGGCAAATATTGTAGTTGCAGATTATGTGGAACTTGAACTGGATAAAATATCAAAATATTTTTAAAGAAAAACAGCCATCAAATTGATGGCTGTTCTATATATCTTAAAACGTTTTGGCTAAAGCCAAATGATTGTTTTTCATTTATAAACGGATTAAAACCCGTTCCTATTGATGAGATTGCTTCGTCGCTTCGCTTCGCTTCTCGCAATGACTTTATTAATATCCTAACAATTTTAAAACATCTTCCGGTTCCTGTTTCTCACGGAAAATTTCATATTGGAAATCTCCATTTTCATCTTTCTGGATCAAAATATGTCTTGGCTGAGGCATTAAACAGTGGTGAACACCACCATAACCACCAATTGTTTCCTGATATGCTCCGGTATGGAAGAAACCAATGTACAAAGGTTTTGTATCACTGAAAACAGGTAGGTAAATCGCATTGGTATGCTGTTCAGAGTTATAATAATCATCTGAGTCACAAGTTAATCCACCTAAAAATACTCTTTCATAGGTATCATCCCAACGGTTCAACGGAAGCATGATAAAGTGTCTTGAGATTGCCCAAGTATCAGGAAGAGTTGTCATGAAAGATGAATCAATCATATTCCATTTTTCTCTGTCGTTCTGACGTTTTTGAGAAATAATTTTATAAATATTCGCTCCACTTTCTCCAACGGTAAAGCTTCCGAATTCAGTATAGATGTTAGGTTCTTCTACTCCTTCTTCTTCACAGAATTTTTTAATCTGAGAAACGATTTCTTCAACCATATATTGATAATCGTAATCAAACTGTAACGAAGTTTTGATTGGGAAACCTCCACCAATATTTAAAGAGTTTACTTCAGGAGCAATTTTCTTCAAACGTGCGTATACACGAAGACATTTATACAATTCATTCCAATAATATGCCGTGTCTTTGATCCCTGTATTAATGAAGAAGTGAAGCATTTTCAATCTTGCATTCGGGTGTTCAGCAATTTTTTGGCTGTAGTAAGGAATAATGTCTTTGTATCCGATCCCTAATCGTGAAGTATAAAATTCAAACTTAGGCTCTTCCTCAGAAGCAATTCTGATTCCGATATCGAAGGTTGTATCGATGCTCTCAGTAAGCTTATCCAGCTCACGGTAATTATCCAAGATCGGCGTGATATTTTCAAAACCGCTGTTGATCATATCTGAAATTTTCGCCAGATAATCATCAGTTTTAAAACCGTTACAGATTACTTCAATATTTTTATCTACCTTTCCTTTTTTATAAAGAGCTTTTACGATATCCATGTCATACGCAGAAGAAGTTTCCATAGAAATATCATTCTTCAACGCCTCTTCAATCACAAAATTGAAATGACTGGATTTTGTACAGTAGCAATATCTGTAGTTTTTCTTATATTCGGTTTTCTCAAAGGCTTCTTTGAACCAGCTTTTTGCTTTCTGAATATTTTGAGAAATCTTCGGGAGGTAACTTACCTTTAAAGGCGTTCCAAACTTTTCAACAACTTCCATTAAAGGAATATCGTGAAACAACAAATTGTTCTCAGATACATTAAATTCTTCCGTAGGAAAATACAATGTCTGATCAATAAGTTCCGAGTATTTTATTTTCATTTTTTGACAAGTGAATTAAGAATGCAAAATTGCTAAAAAAGTTTGATTTTTATATGTTAAAATTATTATAAATTTCAAGCAATTTTCAATCGAAATCTGAATATGATTATCAATACATAAACTTACTAATATATTCTTCTCTCTTATTCTCAGAAATACCTAACACTTGTTGAATATAAATATCAGTTGAACCATATTTTTTATTAATTTCATCAAAAGAAGCATCCAGATAATTCCTTTCAATCCAGCTCAGTTTTTCCAACACTTTCAAATCCATTTTAGGATAAATAAAATGTAAGGTATTGGCAAGCTTAAGCCTTTTTTCAACCAATCGTTTTCTGTAATTATTAGACAGCAGATAATTGTTATAAATGGTTTCTTTATCAAATCTTAGAACACTCATAATAAGCGCTGTAACAATCCCTGTACGGTCTTTTCCTGCGGTACAGTGGTATAAAATAGGTTGGTTAGATTCTAAAATTTCAGTAATTATTTTCTTAATGGTTTCAGGATTTTCTGTTACATAATCACGATAAAAATCTACCATTCTCTTATCTGCATCAGAAGCATTTACCTTTCCTTTTAAAACCAATTTTTTAGCCTGAGATAATTGATCACCCTGGTCATCAAAAGCAGAATACTTTTTATAGATGATATTTTCAGGAAGATGATCCGGCTTTTTGGAGATTTCTTTCTCATTTCTGAGATCAATAATTTCTTTAATACCTAGTTTTTCAAATTCTTTAAAAGAACTGTTTTTAAGATGATAAAGATCTCCGCTTCGGTAAAACGTCCCTTCTTTTAACGTTTTTCCTTCAGTATTTTTCAGGCTTCCTAACGTTCGAAAGTTGTTTACTTTCTTTATTCTAATATCATCTCCAATTTTTGCATTACCATATTCGGGCGCAGTAAAGTTTTGTGTCTTACAGGAAAAAACACAAGAAATCACAATAATTAGAAATGATATTTTTATTAATTTTCTCAATATATTTTTGGGTATTCTATTTCATTTATGCCCACAAAAAACAACAGATCTCCAGATTCATACTGAATAGAAACCTCATCTTCCACTGCAAAATTACGGGTCCCGATTCTTGATATTATGCTTAAACTTCCATTGGTTAATGGCCAATTCAGTCCTTTTGTCGTAATATTTTCAACGGAAGGAAACGGATACAGAGAAATCATTTTGTTTTTAATATTCTTCAGCGTGAAATTTTTCGGAACAAAATAATATTCAGAAAAAGCATCATAAAATTTGATGTTCAATTGATCTTTAAAATGATAAGCCACCGTAATATTTCCTAAAAAATGATCCTGTTCTCCTCCACTTCCTCCTAAAACATCCACATCGTGAAAGCCTTTTTCCAGAATAATTTCTAACGCTTTATGAAAATCTGTTTTATCCTGATCCAGCGTAAGAATAAATTTATCCTGATAAACATTTTCATCCGACCCAATATGTGAATCAAAATCACCTGAAATAAAATCCAGTTGATCTAAAGGAAAACCTTGTCTTTTCAAATAATGAAAAGCACCGTCTGTACAGGCAATTAAACCATAATCATCTAAACCCGGAAAAGATTCGGGCGCATCTCCATTGATAAAAAGCAGTACTTTATCTTTCATTCGGGTTCCAGTATTCTTCCGGTTCATTATTCAGTTTTGAAACATACCTTGCCAATACAAAAAGATAATCTGAGAGTCTGTTTAGATATTTAATCAATTCAGGACGCACTTCTTCAGATTCATTTAAGAATACCAGAGAACGTTCTGCTCTTCTGCAAATTGTTCTTGCTGCATGTAAAAATGTAGCCGATTTTCCGCCACCCGGAAGGATAAAATATTGTAGAGGCTCTAGTTCTTCACCAAAAGCATCCATCCAATGTTCTAATTCTTCAATTTCTGTGTCAGAAATAATTAGTGGTAGACGAGATTTCCCATTCGCCAACATCAATTTATCCACCGGCGTTGCCGCTTCTGAACCTACCGTAAACAAGTCAAACTGAATTTTTTTCAATTGCTTCAACACTTCTTCATCTTCAATATGACTTTTCGTAATCCCTATAAACGAGTTCAATTCATCAATATTTCCGTAACTGTCAACTCTTGCACTGGCTTTTGAAACTCTCGTTCCACCGTACAAGGCAGTTTGCCCTTTATCTCCTGTTTTCGTGTAAATTTTCATAGGACTAAAATACTTCATTTTGTACAATGTAAAAAGGAAAATGTCCTTAAATACACAAATTTCGAAACTCTTTTTTAGTAGCTATTCAACTCCATCGAACACCCACTTTTTATTTTAAGCCTGTTAAAACTAAGTGAAAAATTAAACCGCAAAAGAAACAAAAGCTATTATTGAATTATTTAAAGTTTAATTATTTTGAAAACAAAGCTCGCAAAAGAATAAAAATCACAGATTTTTAAAAACTTATGTGGTTTTATTTTGCGTTTTAATGATAAACTTAAAATACTAATGTGTTAATCTTTTGTGGTTAAAATAAAAAGTTTAAACAAAATCAATATTATTTGAAGCTGTTTCCCGCTTTCCATTACAATCTTTTTTTCAAAAAAGGATTTTCATTATAATCGGGGCTAGGGTTTTTGTCGAAGTTTATAAAGTTGTCTTTAAAATTCATTTTTAGCTTGAAACAAAAAAATGACCGATTAAAAAATCGGTCATCTACAAATTATTTATCTACCTCTACATATTTTATGATCTTGTGATGTATCGGATATACAATGAACGAGAAATATTGAATGATATTTTAGGCGTAACAAAATAAATTTTCAATTTGAATTTCCTACTGACAAGCTGTTGTCATTACCTGGTCATACCTTTGTATCAACAATAACAAACAAAATTAAAAATTATGTCAACTACAGCAACACTTACTAAACAATTCATGTCTTCAGAACAATTACTGGAACATTGGCAAGGTCACAGAAACCTTACAAGAAGAGTAATCGAAGCTTTCCCTGAAAAAGATTTATTTGAATTTTCAATTGGAGGAATGAGACCGTTCGCAAAATTGGCAGCTGAGTTAATTGGTATCGCAGGACCTGCTTTAAAAGGAATCATCGATAAAAACATGGGAGCTTATACCGAAGACGGTTTCAAGCCACAAACCAAAGAAGATATTTTGAAAAAATGGGATGAAGAAACAGTAGTAATCAACCATTATTTTGCTCAAATTTCTGAAGAGCGTTTTCAGGAAACGTTTAATTTATTCGGACAATATGAATTTCCTGTTTATCAGAATATTCTATATTTCGTTGATAATGAAGTTCACCACAGAGGTCAGGGATATACGTATTTAAGAGCGTTGGGAATTGAACCCCCTTTTTTTTGGGAGAGATTTTAGGATCATTAATGCCTTTATGGAGACTAAAATTATTAATACAAAACAATAAAAAGGAGTCAATTATTTCTCAACAAAAAAGCTTTCAGGATTTCTGAAAGCTTTTCTTTTTTTATTTAATTGGGAAGAATATTCTAAATTTTTCTTGAAATATCTGCCACTATTTTTTTGATACTGTCTTTCAAAGATTCAGGCTCCAACACTTCGGCATAATCTGCAAAGGTAATCAGCCAGCGTGGAAATCCATCTTTGATCCAATCGGTTTCAAAGATTAGCTCTACTCCATCTTCTCTTTCAATCTCTTCAATTAAGCCGTAATATTTTTTTGAATTACTGAGATGTCCGATAATTTTTTTATCAACCAAAAGTCTGACTTTGGTTTTATTTCCGTTCGGATTTTGTCGATAATCATTAATCTGACCGTATTCCTGCAGAAAAGGATTTTCAGTTTTAATGATTTGCAAAATTCGGTCAACCCTAAACTGTCTGAAATCATTTCTCAGTGTACAAAAAGCCATAATGTACCAATAATTGAATTCAAAGAAAACACCCACGACCTCAATAGTTCGCATAGATATTTTGGAATCTACAGTAGTGTATTCCAACGTTATCTGTTTCTTTTCTGCTATACTCTCGAGAATAATCGGAATGATATTCCGAATGTTGTCTTCTGTTTTTGGGTGATAGTTAAAAACATCAATCTGTTTTTCAATATTCTGAATTAAATTCCTGTCAGAATATTTCAGCACAGAACGAACTTTCTCCATTGCCGTCTGATAATGATTTCCCAAACTTTGGTGTAAAAATTTCTGCATCAGCTTTTCAGCCGTAATAAAACTCAGTACTTCTTCTTTGGTAAACATTACCGGCGGAAGTTTATAACCATCCATCAGAGAATAACCACTTCCCGCTTCCCCAACAATGGGAATCCCTGCATTTTCTAATGTTTTTACATCACGGTAAATCGTTCTTACACTTACATCAAATTTTGCAGCTAGATCTTGTGCTCTGACAATCAGTTTTGACTGTAATTGAGTGAGAATAGCAGTAACTCTATCGAGCTTTTTTAGGTAATGATCGTTCATTGAGGTGTTGAGCGTTTTAGCGTTTTAGCGTTTTAGCGTTTTAGCGTTTTAGCGTTTTAGCGTTTTAGCGTTTTAGCGTTTTAGCGTTTTAGCGTTTTAGCAAAAGTAATTCCTAATTCCTTAAATTAATTATCTTTAAAGGTATTCATCAATTTATCTAGATTTAAGCTCCTAGCAGAAGCATCAAAAATTTCACGATAGGTTCCGTTCATCTGAACCAATTCATCGTGACTTCCACTTTCTACAACTCTCCCTTTTTTCATTACATAAATTTTATCTGAATCTAAAATTTGGGATAAAGAATGCGAAATAATAACCACTGTTCTTCCCTCTTTTATAGCATCCAGAGAATTTTTGATTTGTTCTGTTGCGATGGCATCCAAGCTGGCAGTAGGTTCATCCAAGAAAATAATAGGTGGATTTTTTAAGAATAACCTTGCAATCGCAATTCTCTGCTGCTGACCTCCGGAAAGTTGAGTGGCATCATGCTGATATTGCTCGGGTAATTCTAGAATCTGATCGTGGAGATACGCTTTTTTAGCTGCTTTCTCAATCTCTTCAAAACTGGCATTCATATCACCATATCGGATGTTATCTTCAATACTTCCTTGGAAAATGTGATTTCTTTGAAGTACTAAACCAATATCATTTCTCAAAAAGGTGTTATCGAATTCACTTAAATTAACTCCATCCAACAAAATCTCTCCTGAATTTGGCGGATAGAACTTACATAGAAGATTAATAATCGTTGACTTTCCGGCGCCACTTAACCCCACTAATGCCGTTGTTTTTCCATTTTCAATTTTCATAGAAATGTCATGTAAGGCATGGGTTCCGTTTGGATAAGAAAAATTGATATTTTTTAATTCAAAATTCCCTTTGATTTCTTTTTCTACAAAAGTTCCATTTTGTTCTGTTTCCTGATCTGCATTTAAAATATCAAAATAGCCTTCTGCATAAATCATCGCATCATTCATATCATCATAAATACGGTGCAACTGGCGAATTGGCGATGAAACATTATTAAAAAGCATGATATGAAGCATAATCGCTCCAATGGTCATTTGCTGATCCAAAACAAGATAAACTGTCAAAAGAATGATAAGCACGACACCAAATTGTTCTATAAAAGTTTTTAATCCATCATAAATGAAATTGGTTTTTCTGGTGAACATCTGGCTTTCCATCAACTGCATCTGAAGATCATATTGCTTTTTGCCTTCAAATTTTTCACGGACAAAACTTTTAATCACCATGATAGAATTGATCAAATTCAACAATCCTGAAGTTTTCTGCTCTCTCTGATTTCTCAATTGACGACGAACACCACCCAGTTTTTTTGCCTGAAGTGAACTGATATAAAAATAAATAGGCACAATGATCGTAGAAACCATCCCCACATACACATTCTGCATATACATAATGATCAGTGCAATGAATGCATTAGAGAAAAGTGGCAGAATATCGATGAAAAAGTTTTGGACCAGTTTTGTTAAGCTTTCAATTCCTCTATCAATTCTTATCTGAAGTTTTCCGGACTCGTGATTTTCATCATTAAAATAAGCAACTCTGTATGTCAAAATTTTATCGATGGCAGACTGTGCTAAAACAGAACTTACATTAATTCTAATCTTTTCGCCATAAAATTTTTGCCCAAAATTGATGAAAATATTCAACAATTCCTTTCCCAATAAAATAATGGAAATAACCACCAATACATGAATTCCTTCAGACATTGGATGTGGTAATCCTGTTAATTTTGTGACCTCATCTACCGTATATTTTAACACAAGCGGATTGACCTGTGCAGCCAATGCTCCTAAGAAAGTAAGGAATAATGTTCCATAGATCATTACCCTATATGGTCTGATAAACGGAATAAGTTGTTGATAAATTCCAAATAAAGTAACTGTTCTGTTAAAAGGTTTTGCCATAGGAATTATTTTAACTAAAAAACGTACCGTTTCAAAGAGAAAAGGTACGTTTTATTATATTTTTCAGCAAATGATTTGCTCGTTTTTAAAATAACATAGTAATATTATCCTTCGTAAATATAAGTCGTCAAATAATGAAGTTCAGATTTACTGGCTGCTTTAGATTCTGCTTCTGCCTGTTCTAAAGGATATTGAGAATTAATCTCTTTTTTCTGAAATACAAAAGAGTTATTGGCATTTTTATCAACAACATCATTGAAAATATGCTGAATTTCTGAATTCCCCATCGAAGAAAAACCGATATCTTCAATTCCGTACATCAATTTCAGGTCCTTAAACTTAGCAAAGTTTTCATCTACAAAACTTTGAAATTGAGGTTTAGACTCAAAATTTCCTGCCCAGATATTGTATGCGTATTTTTCTTTTTCGGTTTATCTAAAATACTCTGATAAACGAAATTCTCCCCTAGATAAGCTTCTCTTACCTGTGGATCGTTTGCCAAATCTTCCGGAAGACCTTCTTTTAGAATTCTTCCTTCAAACATGATGTATGTTTTATTGGTAATAGCTAATGTCTGCTGAACATTGTGATCGGTAATTAAGATCCCAATATTTTTGTCAACCAAGCTTCTTACGATCTTCTGAATATCTTCAACCGCAATCGGGTCAACCCCAGCGAAAGGCTCATCCAAAAGAATAAAGTTCGGGCTGGTTGCCAAACAACGTGCAATCTCTGTTCTACGTCGTTCTCCTCCGGAAAGAAGATCTCCTCTGTTTTTACGAACGTGCTGTAATGAGAATTCTTCAACCAATTCATCACATTTCATCTGTTGCTCACGCTTTGAAAGTTTCGTCAATTGCAAAACGCCCATAATGTTTTCTTCAACGGAAAGTTTTCTGAAAACAGACGCCTCCTGAGCCAGATAACCGATTCCTTTTTGCGCTCGGCGATACATCGCATCCGTGGTAATTTCCTGGTTTTCTAAGAAAATTTTTCCTGAAGTGGGCTTAACCAAACCTACAATCATATAAAACGACGTGGTTTTTCCTGCTCCATTCGGACCAAGCAAACCAACAATTTCTCCCTGCTGAACCTGTACAGAAACGCCTTTTACAACTTTTTTAGGACCGTATTCCTTGATTAAGTTTTCTCCTCGTAAAATCATAAGGGCAAAGATAAAGTTTTTTTGAATTGAATTTTTATATTAGAAAAGACGATACATTAGTTTTATGATATTTTAATTCTTTTTATGCAATTCCATTTTAAAAAAAATCACATGTTTTGAAAATTTATTCAAAATAATACATCTTGGTTACGTTAATATTTACCTATTTTTAGCCCACTAAATAACGATTATATTATTATGGAAAGTAATCAGCAATTAACCGATTTATTAGCTTTAGACTTAGGTATTAACCTAATTAACCGAAGACCTTACGCTAAGGAAGTTTTCAAATGGCAGGATATGGAGCTACTTCCTCACTCATCCGTAGACACTCTTCTTTGTGAGATTTTTGAATGGAACGGGAGAAATTGGAGAACAACAGAAAATAACCTAATTGGCTTTTTGTTTTCTGAAGAAAATTTAGCAAAAGTAAAAGATCAACTCATTAATATTCCTAAACATCCGGCTTTAATTCCAGACTTTGAATTCACCAAAGACAGCATGATTGAATATGGTCTTTCGCTCCCTTCATTATTCAATATTGGAATTAATGGAAATATTAAAAATGCTAAAGATTTTTCAGTAAAAGTAAACGGGGTTACAAAATCAAGAATTACCAATATAGATTCACCGGGAATTGAGATTTTAAAAAGCTATTCTGAATTCACGCAAGACCAATCTAAAACCTATAGAAAAAATATTAAGTTCAATTACCTGAGTACTTCCCTATTCTATGCAGAAAGCGTAGAAATTTATTTGGAAAAGGAATCTACAGTTGGGTTAGATATTAATTTTCAAACGCAAAATGTAGAAGTTGAAGCTAAATTAGATACCGATACCAAGAAACATTTCGTTTTAAAATATTCAGGAAATCAGGCACCATTTGCCGCAAAGTTTACAAAGGGAAAAGATTTTGATATTTCATAAAAAAACACCTCAAATTGAGGTGTTTTGCTTGTATAATTATTATTGATTATTTATTTAAAAGAATAGCAGCTTCTTTCGCAAAATACGTAAAGATCATATCTGCTCCTGCTCTTTTGAAACACGTTAAGCTTTCAATGATTGTTTTATCATTATCTAACCAACCATTTTGAGCTGCTGCTTTTACCATGGCATATTCACCACTCACGTTGTAAACAGCAATTGGAAGGTCGATCGCTTCACGAACTTTAGCAACAATATCTAAATAAGGAAGTCCCGGTTTAATCATAATGATATCTGCTCCTTCATCAATATCTTTAAAAACTTCGTTCAACGCTTCGCGGGAATTGTGGAAATCCATCTGATAGGTCTTTTTATCTTTCGGAATCTCCATATCATCCTTCGGTGCACTATCTAACGCACTTCTGAACGGTCCGTAAAAAGAACTTGCATACTTTGCAGAATAACTTAAAATTCCTACATCAGTAAATCCGTTTTCTTCTAATGCCTCACGAATCGTCAACACCCTTCCATCCATCATATCGCTTGGTGCCACAATGTCAGCTCCAGCCTCAGCAAGTGACACAGACATTCTTGCCAATGCATCATTGGTAGCATCATTCAATATCTTACCGTTTTCGATGATTCCATCGTGACCATAAATTGAATAAGGATCCAGTGCTACATCAGGCATTACGATCATTGCAGGAACTGCATCTTTGATCGCTTTAATGGTGTTTTGCATCAAACCGTCTTTATTCCATGCTTCCTTTCCTGTATTGTCTTTTAAATGATCAGACACTTTCATGTACAAATTGACAGCTTTTACGCCTAAAGAAAATAATTCTTTACATTCCTTCACCGTCAGATCTATACTCCTTCTGAAAATTCCCGGCATCGATGGGATAGGCTCTTCCTTGTTCTCGCCCTCCATCACGAAGATCGGCATTACAAAATCATCTGTTGTAAGGATACTTTCTCTTACCAAACTTCTCATAGACTCACTAACTCTAAGTCTTCTATTTCTTGAATGTATCATTTTGGAATACTTTTTGAATAAGTTTCTGCAAATTTAATACAAGTTCTATAAAAAACTATTGCAAGAGATTATAGAATTATTTATTTTTGTTAGGAAATACTTTGAGAAATTATAATTTGATGAAAAAACTTTTACTTTTATTTTTATTTATAGGCACTTTTGTTGGGTTTTCCAACAATTTTAAAGCTCAACTAAGAGAGCCTGGTTCCATCTCGCAAAAAGCAGATGATGGTGTGCTTGTTGCCTATCCAAATCCTGCAAAGGATTTCCTTGTCATTAAGGCAAAAGACTCTTCTTTAAGAGTTAAAAGCGTGACTTTTTATTCAATTTTGGGTACACAAGTTGCTAATTACACAGTGAATATGAATTCGGGAGAGATCAATATTGAAAAATTGAAACCCGGAAAATATTTAATTCGCTACATTTTAAGCGATAATACGCAAAAGGTTACTCAAATCGTAAAACAATAAAATTAAATCCTGATAATCATCAGGATTTTTTCTTTTACATTAATTCTGTTTCAATTATTCCGTAACTTTCGGGATACTTTTATACTAATAAAGAAAAACAAATTAATGCTAAAAGCTGAACATATTACGAAGACCTACAATGCAGGTAAAAAAGTAGCATTGGATGACTTCAGTATACATGTCCCAACAGGGAGTATTTATGGTCTTTTAGGCCCAAACGGAGCCGGAAAAACTTCATTCATCCGTATTATCAATCAAATTACTCAGGCGGATTCCGGAGATGTATTCATCAACGGAGAAAAGCTTAATCAAAACCACATCAGAGATATCGGTTACATGCCTGAAGAAAGAGGTTTGTATAAAAACATGACCGTTGGTGACCAGATTCTATATTTTGGTGAATTAAAAGGAATGACCAAAAATGATGCGCTGACTGAAGCCAAAAAATGGTTTGAAAAACTGAACATCGATCAATGGTGGAAGAAAAAACTTTCCGAACTGTCAAAAGGGATGGCTCAGAAAATTCAGTTTGTTGTGACTGTGCTTCACAGACCTCATCTTTTAATTCTAGACGAACCTTTCTCCGGTTTTGATCCTGTGAATGCTAATTTGATCAAAGACCAAATCATAGAGCTTAAAAACAACGGAACAACCATTATTCTTTCGACTCACAGAATGGAAAGTGTGGAAGAAATGTGTGATTATGTAGCATTGATTAATAATTCTAAAAAAATAATTGACGGCAAGGTTTTCGACGTAAGAGAAAAATTCAAGAAAAATATTTTCGGAATCACCCTTTCTGAAGTGAATGAAAATCAACTTGAAACTTTCAAAAATAAGTATGAGATCTTTAATTATACTCATGAGAATAATTTAGTTTCATTTGATCTTAAAAATGAAAGTGAGCAGAATAACATCATTTTAGATCTTGTACATGTTGGAAAAGTGAGATCATTCGACGAAAGAATCCCAAGTATGAATGAAGTATTTATTAACGCTGTAAGTAACCATTTTTAATTTTATGAATAATATTTTTTTAATTACAAAAAGGGAATTTCTTACACAGGTTAAGAAAAAATCCTTCATTATATTGACTTTATTGGCTCCTGTTATGATCATTGCTTTTGGAGCAGTTATCGGATTAATGTTTAAAGCTAATGAATCACACAGCATCATTGAAGTGGTTGATAAAAGTGGATTATTTAAAGATCAACTAAAATCAAATGATAAACTTAATTATGTATTTGTTTCCACGGCTGATGAAAAGTCAAAAATCAACAATTTAAAAGGAAATGAATCTTTAGACGGTATTTTAGTACTACCGGAATTAAAAGATCAGAACTTTGATGATCTGGAAAAAAATTCAAGATTGGTGGTTAATACTAAAATTGGTTTTGATACCAAGCAAAGAATTGTTTCTGACATCATCAATGTTATCAAAAAAGAAAAGATCAAACATTTAGGCATCGCAGAAACTCAATTGGAGAATCTTGATAAAAGCTTTACCCTAAAAACAATTAACGTTTCTGAAAACAATAAGGAAGATTCTGATCTTAGCTTTGGCGTAAAAACAGGATTAAGCATGGTTTTAATGTACGTTACTTTTATGTTTATCCTTATTTATGGGGTAAGAGTCATGCGAAGTGTTTTGGAGGAAAAAAACAACCGTGTAGTGGAAATTATTATTTCTTCTGTGAAGCCATTTGAACTAATGATGGGTAAGATTTTGGGCGTAACAATGGTTGCTTTAACCCAATTTATTATTTGGATCACGATGTCGGTTATTGGAGCATTGGTTTTAAATACAGGATTTAATTCGATACAGAAAAATATTCCTGGTGGAAATGAAGAAATAATCAGTAAACTTGATATTGCTCAAATTGCAACACAGGTTTCACACAGTTTATTAGAGCTTAATTTCCCATTGATTATTGGGGTATTTATTATTTATTTCCTTTTGGGATATATTTTTTATAGCTCTATTTATGCTGCTATTGGTTCGGCTGTTGACAATGAAACTGAAACTCAGCAATTCACCTTATTTGCGATTTTACCCTTAACCTTGGGAATGTATGGAAGTTTTTCATTAATGAATAATCCTGACGGACCTTTAGGCTTCTGGTTATCTATTATTCCTTTTACCTCACCTGTTGCTATGATTGCAAGAATTCCTTTTGGAGTCCCTATTTGGCAGTTGGCCTTGTCGATTGTGCTACTATTAGGAACAACCGTTTTCATGATATTCGTTGCAGGAAAAATCTATAGAGTTGGAATTTTAATGTACGGAAACAAAGCTACTGTAAAAGAGCTTTGGAAATGGATTAGAGGATAATTAAAACCTTCTAAATACTATAAAACAAAAATCCCGAGAATTACTTCTCGGGATTTTTTTATATTTCTTAGAAATCTTTTTATTTAAAGATGTAGCTAATTTTAGCACTAACAACCTGTTCAGATTTCCCTTTTGAAGTTCCCTGAGGTTCATTCGCAAGACCTGGATAGGTATTAGAAAGACCAAAGTCATAATTCAAAGCAAATTCAACTTGTCTTTTGTAGCTATATCCTACACCAATTCCTAAACCAAAGTTAAAGCTAGCTGCTTTACCATTTACTCCAGGATATTTAGGATCCGTAACATCCGGATTATAATAAGGTCTGGATATCGGAGCATTTTTCACTTTCTGGCTCACTAAGAAATTAAATCTAGGTCCTGCCATTGCAAAGAATTCTGATGCAGCTTCTGAAAAGTATCCTTTGAAATAAATTGGAACACTGATGTAGTCATTTGCATAAACAGCATCATAACCATCTCTCCCTTTAGCATCTTTATCTTTACCCGTTTCTCCGGCTCCGTAATATAATACTTCCGGCTGAATAAAGAACTGATTTGCTTTTCCTACCGGAATCAGAGCTAGCACGCCTGCTTGCATAGTGAATCTTTTTCCTGAAGGATTATGGGCATTTTTTACTCCTGAGAGGTTACCTCCTGCAGTAACACCAAATCTTGTAGTTTTGAAATTAATCTGGGCGATTGATAACGTAGAAATGGCTAAAGCAGAGGTTAATAAAAGTTTTTTCATATGTTGGGTTTTATAATTAAGCTAAAATTTTAGCTACGGTTGCACCGATATCAGCTGGAGAATCAACAACATTGATGCCGTTTTCTCTCATAATTTCCATTTTTGCCTGAGCTGTATCTTCATCACCACCTACGATAGCACCTGCGTGTCCCATAGTTCTTCCTTTAGGAGCTGTTTGTCCAGCGATAAATCCTACAACCGGTTTAGTAGATCCACTAGCTTTATACCATCTTGCAGCTTCTGCCTCAAGACCACCACCGATCTCACCGATCATAACAACAGCTTCAGTTTCTGGATCGTTGATAAACAACTCTAAAGCTTCTCTTGTAGTTGTTCCAATAATTGGGTCACCACCAATACCGATAGCAGTAGAAACACCGAAACCAGCTTTTACAACTTGGTCAGCAGCTTCATAAGTAAGAGTTCCTGATTTAGAAACGATACCTACTTTACCTTTTTTGAAAACGAAACCTGGCATAATACCAATTTTAGCTTCTTCAGAAGTAATGATTCCAGGACAGTTTGGCCCGATCAATCTACAATCTCTGTCAGCGATGTAAGATTTTACTTTTACCATGTCTGCTACAGGAATACCTTCAGTAATACATACGATCACTTTAATTCCAGCTTCTGCAGCTTCCATAATAGCATCTGCAGCAAATGCAGGTGGTACGAAAATGATACTTACGTTAGCTCCAGCTTTTTCAACAGCATCAGCAACAGTGTTAAATACAGGCTTTCCTAAGTGCTCGCTTCCTCCTTTTCCTGGAGTAACACCACCTACTACGTTTGTTCCGTATTCAATCATCTGACCTGCGTGGAAAGTACCTTCGTTACCTGTAAATCCTTGTACAATTACTTTAGAATCTTTGTTTACTAAAATTGACATTTTATTGTTGTTTTAATTTATTTTTATTATTCTATTAATGCTCACAAATTTACTTATTTTTCTTTGATTTTAGATAAAACCTTAAGAATTGTTTATTTGAGATTTCTCAGTTTTACCTCTTTTTTCAAATAAGTTTTAAAATCTTCTGCAAACATCCCGATATAAGTCCCTTTTTCAAGATCTCTGTTGACTCCGGTTTTACCAAGTAATACAGATCCATCGGCAATTTTATTCCCGGAAGCAATTCCTACTTGCCCCCATAATGTTACCTCATCTCCTATCACACAACATCCTGCGATTCCTACTTGTGAAGCAATTAAACATTTTTTCCCAATGACGGTATCATGCCCGATCTGGATTTGATTATCTAACACAGAACCTTCTCCGATAACCGTAGAATCAGTAACTCCTCTATCGATGGTACAGCCATTTCCGATTTCTACATTGTTTTCGATAACAACATTTCCTACAGAAATCAGACGGTCAAAATTTCCATTTAATTTTCTGTAATAAAAAGCATCACCTCCTAAAACGGTATTGGACTGAATAACCACATTGTCACCAATTACTGTTCTGTCACCAATGACAACATTAGGAAAAATAAGTGTATTCTTTCCGATGATCACATTATTACCAATTACTGCTGAAGAATGAATTTTTGTCCCTTCCCCTATTTCTACATCGTGAAGTTCTTCTGTGAAATTATATATTCTCGTAAAATGAGTATTGATCTTATTAAAATCTCTGAAAGGATCTTCAGAAACTAAGAGCGCTTTCCCTTCCGGACATTCAACTTCCTTATCAATTAAAATAATTGTTGCCGCTGAGTTTAAAGCTTTATCGTAATATTTTGGATGGTTAACAAAAACGATCTCGCCTTGTTTTACCATATGGATTTCATTAGTTCCTAACACTTCAAAGTCTTCAGAACCAACAAATTTAGACCCAATAAGATCTGCAATAGTTTTTAGTTTTTGTGGCTGATGAAACGTCATATTTTTTGAATGATGTTTAAATTTTATCAATCATATCAAGGTTTTGACCCTTGACACAGTTTTAAATTAGGTTGTATTCCCGATCTTATTTGCATTGGATTTTATCCAATTCTCTGCTAAGTCGCCCCTTCAAGACTTCTTAGTTTTCACAAAAAACAAAATTCGGAATGCTTATGCAAACCGAATTTATGTAAATTTTATTTAAAATTATTCTTTTACTCTTTCTAAGTAAGAACCGTCTTCAGTACTCACTTTGATTTTGTCTCCTGCCTCAATGAACAAAGGAACCATTACTCTTGCTCCTGTTTCAACGATTGCATTTTTAAGGGCGTTGGTAGCAGTATTACCTTTTACTCCCGGATCTGCTTCGATAACTTCTAAGTAAACAGATTGAGGAAGTTCTGCAGACAAAGGCGTCTCATCAGCTTCCTTTAAAATGATAGTAACTTCTTCACCTGCTTTCATCAGATTAGAGTTTTCAATCATTTCTTTATCAAGGTAAAGTTGAGTAAAATCTTCGTTATTCATGAAGTGAAAACCATTCTCATCATCATAAAGATATTGGAATTTTCTTGTAATTACTTTTACCTCATCAATTTTGTGACCTGCAGAGAAAGTATTATCAAGTACTTTACCGTTGGTTACTGATTTTAGTTTTGTTCTAACGAAAGCTGGTCCTTTTCCTGGCTTTACGTGCATAAATTCAACTACTTTAAAAATATCATTGCTGAATTCTATACAAAGACCTTTTTTTATATCGTTACTTGTTGCCATTAATTTTATATTATCTTTTAATTTGTATTAATTACTTTCTTTTCCTGTTCCGTATCCTTTTACAATACCTCGAGGAGAGTTTTGAATAAACTGAAGAATTTCATCTCTTTCAGCCGTTGGAAGCATTTCTTTTTCAATGTAAGTTACCGCCTGAGAAACGTTCATTTTCATTTGAAAAATAGTTCTGTAGATTTTTTGAATTTCAAAAATTTTCTCATTCGTAAATCCTCTTCTTCTTAAACCTACTGAATTGATTCCTGCGTAAGACATCGGTTCTCTTGCTACCTTTACATAAGGCGGAATATCTTTTCTCACTAACGTTCCACCAGAAATCATTACATGTTTTCCGATTTTACCAAATTGATGCACCGCACTAAGACCTCCCATTACAGTATAGTCTCCTATTTCTACATGCCCCGCAATACCACAACCGTTTACAATGATAACGTGATCTCCGATAACGCAGTCGTGTGCAATATGGGAAGTTGCCATAATTAGGCAGTTTTTACCAATTTTGGTAAATCCAAGGGCTTTTGTCCCTCTGTTTACCGTTACACACTCTCTGATTGTAGTTTCGTCTCCGATAATTACCTGAGTATCTTCACCATCAAATTTTAAATCCTGAGGGATCGCAGAAATTACCGTTCCCGGAAAAATTCTACAGTTTTTACCTATTCTAGCTCCATCCATGATGGTAACATTAGGGCCGATCCAAGTTCCTTCTCCGATCTCTACATCCCCTGCAATTGTAGTAAATGGTTCTACAATAACATTTTTGCTGATTTTCGCACGTTTATCTACGGCTGCTAATTGATGAATCATTTAATCAACTTTAATTTTTGCAACTTGGGCCATTAATTCTGCCTCTACTGCTACAGTATCTCCTACATATCCGTATCCCTGCATATGAACAATACCTCTTCTGATAGGCTCTATTAATTCAATTTTGAAAATCATAGTATCCCCAGGAACTACTTTTCTCTTGAATTTTACTTTATCAATTTTAATAAAATAAGTAGAATAGTTCTCAGGATCCGGAACGCTTGCCAATACTAAGATACCTCCTGTTTGTGCCAACGCTTCCACTTGTAAAACACCTGGCATTACAGGCTCTTTAGGAAAATGTCCAACGAAGAAAGGTTCATTCATTGTCACATTTTTCAATCCTACAACATGAGAATCTGATAATTCTAAGATTTTATCAATCAATAAGAACGGAGGTCTGTGAGGCATCAACTTCATAATTCCGTTGATGTCGAATACCGGTTCTTTCGTTAAATCAAAATCAGGAACATTTTTTTTCTTTTGTAATTTCCACTGACGGTTCAATTTTTTAGCAAATTGAGTATTTACAAAATGTCCTGGCTTATTAGCAATAACTTTTCCTTTTATCTTCACTCCAGCCAATGCTAGATCACCAATCACATCAAGTAATTTGTGTCTTGCGGCTTCGTTAGGGTAATTTAAAGTAAGGTTATCAAGAATACCATTTGGTCTGATAGAAATTTTCTCTTTACCAAAAGCTTTCTTTAATTTTTCTGTAGTTTCAGGAGTAAGATCTTTATCTACATAAACGATCGCGTTAGAAATATCTCCACCTTTGATCAAACCGTGATCTAAAAGCATTTCTAATTCATGTAAAAAGCTGAACGTTCTTGCAGCTGAAATCTCTTCTTTAAATTCTGAAATATGTTTTAACGTAGCGTTTTGAGTTCCTAAAACTTTAGTCCCAAAATCTACCATTGTAGTAATTTCGTAATTATCCGAAGGAATAATTGTAATTTCTGAACCTGTTGCAGGATCACTGTAGCTAAGCACTTCTTTTACCACCAAATATTCTCTGGCAACGCTTTGTTCTACAATACCTACACTTTCTATAGCTTCTACGAAAAACTTTGAAGATCCGTCTAAGATAGGAGCTTCAGAAGCATCCATTTCCAAAATTGCGTTATCTATATCACAACCCACTAAAGCTGCTAAAAGATGTTCACAAGTATTGATTTTTACTCCTAGTTTCTCTAAAGTAGTTCCTCTTTCTGTTGCTACAACATAGTTTACGTCAGCTTCAACCTGAGGGTGTCCCTCTAAATCTGTTCTCACAAAAACGAAACCTGTATTTTCTTTAGCAGGTTTTATGGTCAATTTTACTTCTTTACCAGTATGAAGGCCAATTCCGGAAAGTGTTACCTCTTCCTGAAGTGTTTTTTGCATATCACTCATTAGTATGATCTTTTGAGGTATTCTCAAGATTATTTATTCTTTTTACAATTTCAGGTAAATTCCTGAAATGTACGTAGCTTCTAAGATAATCATTATAATTTATCGCAGGTGAACCGTACATCGTTTCTTTATCATTTACACTAGAATTCACACCACTCTGAGCCTGAATCTTTACTTGACTTCCTATTTTAATATGCCCAACGATTCCCACTTGGCCACCAATTTGGTTCCAATTGCCAATAGTCGTAGATCCTGCAATTCCTGCTTGTGCCGCAATTACATTATTCTGTCCTATTTTCACATTGTGGGCAATCTGGATAAGGTTATCTATTTTAGTTCCTTTTCCAATAATGGTAGATCCTATCGTAGCTCTGTCGATACTACAGTTAGAGCCTATTTCAACATCATCTTCAATAATTACATTTCCTAACTGAGGTATTTTTTTAAATCCTTCAGCAGTAGGCTGAAAACCAAAACCGTCCCCTCCAATCACCGTGTTAGAATGAATGACACAATTATCACCAACAATACAGTAATCGTAAATTCTGGCTCCACTGTCAATTTTGCAGTTTTTACCAATCTTTACTCCTTTACCTATATAAACTTGAGGATAAATCTGTGATCCTTCACCAATTTTTGCCTTTTCAGAGATGTAAGTAAACGCACCGATATAAGCTTTTTCGCCAATAACAGCTGTTTCGTGAATTGAAGAGCCATTTTCGACCCCTTCTTTTCTACCTTGCATCTCCTGATACAGATTCATTAAAACCTGGAACGAAAGATAAGCATCTTTTACGGCAATGATGGTTGGATTATAATTATCTTTTGTTACAATGTTTTCCGAAACGATAAGAACAGAGCATTGTGAAGTATCTAAATAATGAGAAAATCTTTCTTGTGCTATAAAAGAAAGATGTCCTGATTCCCCGTTCTCAATGGGTGAAACTCCAGTAATAAGTGCGTTTTCGTCACCTATTATTTTTCCGTCGATAAAACTTGCAATTTGCGAAGCTGTAAATTCCATATTCTGCAAAGATAAGAAATTCTATAATTCGCAAACATTTTTTAGTTTTAGGATTGTGAATTTTAATACTATTTAAGAAATTAACTCAATAAATCTCTTGGAAAAGTAAGAATATATCTGGTGGTTTTATTGACGATTAACCCTGATAAAAGCTGGTCTTCAGACTCATCAAGCCTTAGTTTAAGCCCACTTTTCTGCAATAAATAAATAGGTTGCTTTTCGGTGTCATAAGGCAATAATTTTCTCTTAATCTCATGTACCAAGTCTTTACCGTTATCAATTCCAAAAAATTCATTAGTCTTTTTTATTTTTTCTTCAATAAGCTTAGGATCAAATGGATGAGAAGAGATAATTGTTTTTGGAAGATTTCTCTTTATCACACATTTACACCAATATGAAAGAATAATGTCATCGGAGTTCTGCCATGATTTCATTGCTTGGATAACATCATTATCATCCATTTGTGTAAATCTTTCAACATCTTCATCCGTTGCTGAGCTTTTTCCTCGATATAAAAAATATTTCAAATTTTCTGTAGCTGGTAAATCTATTCCTTGAGAAACTAAATATTTTGCTCTTTCTAAGATTTTAACCAAAAGAAACTCTGCCAACGCCGAAGTTTTATGGTAATATACCTGCCAATACATAAACATTCTCGCGGTCAGAAAATTTTCAATGGAATAAATTCCTTTTGCATCGATGACCAATTCGCCTTCTTCACAAACGTTCATCATCGAAATAATCCTTTGGGTATTGATGTTTCCTTCCGAAACTCCTGTGAAAAAACTATCCCTCTTCAAATAATCAAGTCTGTCTACATCTAATTGAGAAGAAATAAGCTGATTGAAAAACTTCCTATGATATTTCCCCTGAAACATTTCAATAGCAACGTTCAATTCACCATTAAATTCTTCATTTAATCGATTCATCAATAATAATGAAAGATTTTCGTGGTGCCAATCATCCATTAACATACTTTCCAATGCGTGAGAAAACGGACCATGGCCAATATCATGCATTAAAATCGCCAACATCGCTCCTTTTTCCTCTTCATCAGAAATCATAACTCCTTTTTGCTTTAAAGTTTCCAAAGCGGTAAACATCAAATGCATTGCTCCCAACGCATGATGAAATCTTGTATGAGTCGCACCAGGAAAGATTAAACTCAAAAGACCAGTCTGAGAAATCCTTCTCAACCTTTGAAAGTATGGATGTTCTATAATGTCGAATAAAATTTCGTGAGGAATTTTGATGAATCCATGAACAGGATCATTGATGATTTTAAGCTTATTCTGCATTGAAACGTCAGTATTTGTACACAAAGTTAGGGATTTTAAATTTTAGGATTGTTTAATTTTCGTTCACAATCATCTTACAACTCGCTAAAAATCATAATATTTTTCAGAATAAGTCTATCCGTTTCATTAAATTTGGCTACATTAATCTTCATAATGTATTGTAGTACAAAATTGGTCAAATTACACTTCAATTATTTTTCAAAATACACACACAACTATGAGTGACAAAAAATTCAATATTGCCCTTCTTATTGATGGTGACAATGCGCAAGCCAAATTATTAAAAGAAACCATTGAAGAGGTTTCAAAATATGGTAAAGCCACAATCAGAAGGATTTACGGAGACTGGACATCTCAAGGTATGAATTCCTGGAAAGATCTTGTTAACCTTTATTCTATCAATCCTATTCAAAAATTTTCCTATACCAGCGGGAAAAACTCTACTGATGGAGCGTTGATTATTGATGCCATGGATATTCTTCACGGAAAAAGTGTGGAGGGTTTCTGTATTGTATCAAGTGACAGCGACTATACCGGTTTAGCTAAAAGAATCCGTGAGGAAGGCCTTTTTGTAATGGGTATTGGAGAAAAAAAGACTCCTGAAGCTTTTGTAAAATCTTGCGACATATTTACTTACACCGAAAATATTTCTCCTAAAATCAAAAAAGAGCCAAAAGAAGAAACTCAAAAGACAAAGGAAAATAAAATAGAAGATAATCCAAAAAAAGAAGCCCTTCATGCTAAGCCCTATCAGCATCCAAGTTTTTTATCTCCAAAAGATGAAGAAATAATTTCAAAAGCATTCGAGATTTCTGCTAATGAAAATGATATGGCTTTTATTTCAACACTCGGCACTAATATCCGAAAGATTGATCCCAGTTTTGATCCCAGAACCTATGGCTACTCTACTCTTTCAAAGTTATTTGATGATCTGACCCATTTTGAAGTGGTAAGAAATGAAACTAATCATCCATTATTAAAAAGAAAATAATATTTACAGATTGTTCTGGTAAAAACTGAAATCTACTTTTTTAAACTTTTAGAATATTTTCCACAATGCGTTTTGCATAGCGGGTGTTTCTATATTTATCTTTGACTGCTTTAATAAAACAATATTTTTAATGAGAAGCTTCTCTATTTTCATTCTATTATTTTTAAGTATCAATTTTTCTGCACAAGTTTTATCTGAAACTCAAAAGTTAGAATCGCTTTGTAAAGTTTGGGGTTTTTTAAAATATTATCATCCAAATGTTGCCAAGGGAAATCTGGATTGGGATCATCAACTTTTTCAGAAGCTCAACGAAATTGAAAAAATAAACGATAGAAATCAATTAAACGAATTGTATTCTCATTGGATTGACAGTCTGGGAAAAGTTGAAGTTTGTGAACCGTGTAAAAAAGAAGAAAACAAAGTCTATTTTCTCAAAAATTTTGATCTAAACTGGATTAATGATCAAACTATATTTAATCAAAATGTGACTCAAAAACTGAGTTATATTCAAAATAATAGAAACCTCGGCGACAATTATTATTTCGGAACCGGCGGAAGAAAAGTATTTTTCAGAAATGAAAATTCTTATGGATCTAAGTTTACCTCAAAAGAAATAAGTCTTTTAGAGTTATTCAGATATTGGAATTATGTGGAATATTTTTTTCCTTATAAATATAAAACAGATCAAAGCTGGAATGATGTTTTAGCAGAAATGATTCCTAAGTTTATCCATATTAATACTACCGAAATTTATCATTTAACATTGGCAGAATTGGTCACCAAAACAGACGATTCTCATGCTTTTTTATTTTCACCCTTCATTAGTTTACATCAATATGGGAGAAGAAAGGTTCCGGTGGAATATAGCTATGCAGAAGGAAAATTAATTGTTACTAAAATCAATTCCAATAAACTGAATGAAGAAAATTTATTAAAAATTGGAGATGTTATTTATGATATCAATGGTAAAACTATTCCACAAATGGTTAATAGTTTTGGAAAATACATTCCTGCTTCCAATTCTTGGGGGAAAATCAAAAAAGTGAAAATTCTATTTCTTTTCACCAATCAAGATTCACTTGATATTAAACTTGAAAGAGAAGGAAAAAACCTAGCGATTAAAGTAAAAACATATCTACTCAAGGATATTATCAATAATAAACCCGCTATACCCGAAAAGTGGAAATTCATTGACAATGAAAATAAAATTGGATATGTAAACATGGGAATTATTGAAAGAAAAGATCTGGATGAGATGTATAAAAACTTAAAAGAAACAGAATCCATTATTTTTGATTTAAGGAATTATCCAAACCAGACCATCTTGCCACTAAGTAAGCTACTACTTCCCGAAAATAGCATTTATTATTTGTTTAATTTTCCGGAAACCCATTATTTAAGTCAGTTTTACAGTAGAAAAAATAGTATCGGCCACAAAAACGCCGATTATTACAAAGGAAATGTAGTGGTTTTGGTTGACGAAAATACCCAGAGCCAAGCTGAAACTACCACTATGATGTTCAAGCAACATCCAAAGTCAAAAGTTATTGGCAGCAATACTTCGGGAGCTAATGGAGATATTATTCGATTTAATATTGCCGATCTTGAAACAAGTTTTACCGGTTTGGGAGCCTATTATCCTGATGGGAAAGAAACGCAACGAATCGGTATTATCCCCGACATTATCATAAAACCTACCGTAGAAGGTATTAAAAAAGGAAAAGATGAAGTTTTGGAGAGAGCTTTGGAATATATAAAAAAAGGGAAATAAATATTCATTACAATTTACCTTGCAAAGAATATTTTTATCGCAAATATCACAACCAAATAATCTTAAAAATAACAATTGATTTTTCCATGAAAAACAATTCTTTTTATCACACAAATATTCTATCTTCATAGTCAGTTATTTTAATAAAAATTACATCATTTTTTTAACTAAGATTTAACTTTTAAAGTCTCTGTTTTCGCAGATTTTAAAAGCTTTTGGTCGCAATTTTGATGTACTCACCATGAAAAATTAAATTATTATGTCGGAAAAGATATTATGGATAGATGATGAAATAGATTTACTTAAACCTCATATCGTATTTTTAGAAAAAAAGGGGTATCATGTAACTCCTGTAAATAATGTGAACGAGGCATTAGAATTGATAGAATCAGAAAAATTTGCACTTACTTTAATAGATGAAAATATGCCTGGTATTTCTGGGCTTGAAGCCATTCCCATGATCAAGGAAAGAGATAATTCTTTGAAAATAGTAATGGTTACAAAAAGCGAAGAAGAACATATTATGGAAGAAGCCATAGGTTCTCAAATCGCAGATTATATTTTAAAGCCTGTAAATCCTAATCAGATCTTATTATCACTAAAGAAAAATCTTCAGGAAGATAATCTGGTAGAGCAAAAAACAATTTTGCAATATCAGCAGGAATTCAGAAATCTTTCTATGGAGCTTTCTTATTTAAGAACCTACCAAGAATGGGCTGAATATTATAAGAAAATCGTTAATTGGGAGCTTAAGTTTGATAAAGTTGCTGATAATGAATTTGCAGATCTTTTACAATCTCAAAAAGAAGAGGCAAATATTCAGTTTTCGAAATTTATAGAAAATAATTACGAAGAATGGTTAAATGGAAATGAAAAACCATTAATGAGCCATACCCTTTTCAAAGAAAAAATAAAACAGGAAGTAGAAAAACAAAAAGTTCTTTTACTGATGGTAGATAATCTTCGTTATGACCAATGGAAAGTAATTGAGCCATTATTCACCAAATATTACAATAAAGTTTCAGAAGATTATTATTACAGTATTCTTCCAACAGCCACTCAATATGCCAGAAACTCTTTCTTTGCAGGATTAATGCCTTCTGAGATTGAAAAACGTTTTCCGGACAAATGGTTTAATGATAATGAAGAAGGAAATAAGAATGAATTTGAGCGCGATTTCCTAGAAGATCAAATGAAGAGAATTGGTTTAGGCTCTAAATCAATGAAATATTTAAAAGTATTGAATGCCGATTTTGAAAGAAAGATCTATGACGATTTCAATCAACATAAAAACAATGATCTTTTAGTGATTGTTTACAACTTTATCGATATTCTTTCACACGCGAAAACAGATAATCATATTGTTGATCAATTAATTCGTGATGATAAAACTTTCCGTTCTCTAACGTCGAATTGGTTTGAGAATTCATCTTTAATAAAAATAATAAAACTTGCAGCGGAAAGTGGTTTCAAATTAGTGATCACAACAGACCACGGAACTGTTTACGTTAAAAAGCCAAGCAAAGTAGTTGGAGACAGAGAAACATCAACTAATATCCGTTATAAAACGGGTAAGAGCTTAACGTATGATGACAAAGATGTATGGGCAGTTACTAATCCTGAAAAGTTATTTTTACCAAAAGGAAATTTAAGCTCTAAATATATTTTCGCTAAGAATAATATTTTCTTAGCTTATCCTAAAAATTATAATCATTTTGTAAACTACTATAAAGAAACCTACCAACACGGTGGAATTTCTCTGGAAGAGTGTATTATTCCAATAAGCATTCTGGAACCCAAATAGTTTTTAGTTTATTTCATTATAATCTTAAGCGGAAAAAATCAATTGATTTTTTCCGCTTCTTTTTTATATTTTTGAAGCATGAGATTAATTACTTACAACGTAAACGGAATTAGGGCTGCTTTCACCAAGGATTTTCTAGGCTGGTTGAAAACTGCCGATCCCGATATTATCTGTATTCAGGAGAGTAAAGCAGGAAACGATCAAATAGACATTGAAAGTCTTGAAAAATCAGGTTATCATAGTTATTGGCATTCTGCAGTAAGAAAAGGCTATAGTGGTGTCGGAATAGCTTCAAAAACAAAACCTAATCATGTAGAGTATGGTTGCGGAATTGAAAGCTATGATAATGAAGGAAGAATTATACGTGCTGATTTTGATGATTACTCTGTAATCTCTGTATATGTTCCCTCTGCTTCGAATATTGAAAGGCTGGAGTTTAAAATGCAGTTCTGCAATGATTTTCTACAGTATATTAAAAACTTAAAAAAAGAAATTCCTAATCTTATTATTTCCGGGGATTTTAATATTTGTCATGAAGCTATTGATATTCACAATCCGGTTGGATTAAAAAATACTTCCGGCTTCTTACCAATGGAAAGAGAATGGATGACTCGCTTTATGGAAGAATGCGAATTGATTGACAGCTTTAGGTTCTTTAATAATGAACCCGATAATTATACTTGGTGGAGCTACCGACAGAATTCAAGAGCTAACAATAAAGGCTGGAGATTAGATTATAACTTTGCTTCTTATTCATTAAAAGACAAGCTTTCAAGGGCTGTTATTTTAAAAGAAGCTGTACATTCGGACCATTGCCCTGCATTAGTAGAAGTTAATATATAAAAAAAGCCAGCTTATTAAGCTGGCTTTAAATTTAAATCATAAATTTTAATCGACAATTTCATATTCCACCGGAATCGTACCATGATCGGCATTTCCGATTTCTTCGAACGCGGCTTTAGACATATCTAAGGCTCTTGATGAATGGAAAGGTCCTCTATCATTAATCTTCACTATCACCTCTTTTCCATTGTTCAGATTGGTCACTTTAATGGTTGTACCAAAAGGAAGCGTTCTGTTAGCTGCAGTAAGCTTTGAATTATCAAAGATCTCTCCGCTGGCTGTTTTTCTACCGTTAAACTTATCGTGGTAGTACGATGCATAACTTGTTCTTTTCGCATCTGTGGCATTATTCTTGAAAGAATAAATACCAAAGCTTGAAATCATCATTATGATTACGAGAATGAATCTTTTCACCATGTTGAAATTTTAATTGGTTTTGACTCAGCAAATGTATCATGAATATGACAAAGTCCACACTCCAAATGTTAAAAAACGTTAATAAAACCTTAATTATATCATAATAACCCTTGTAAGTCCCTATTAATAGGCTTTTTAGAGTAGGTTGTTAAAAAGTGTTAAAAAATAGGGTTAAAAGTTAACATAATTAACTAATCTAAGCATAATTTAAAAAATTGAATTTTAAAAATTACTGAAAATCAATATTTTAACATTTTTACTGAAAATTTAAGAAAAATTAAAAAAGTAATCAGAAATCCTCATTGTGCTTAGGCTTTAGTGAGGAAGTAGATTTATTCCATTTAAAAAATACCATAATAATTAATTTCAACCAGCAGAATAGATTCATACTATATATTTGCAGGAAAAGCTTACTTAGAATAATCATTATTTAATTTAAGTAGCTATGACACATTTTTTTAAAAATAAAAAAAACCAATGAGAAATCTCATTGGTTTTATATTTAGAATGTAGGTATACTTTATTTAGTATATTCTACAACATAGTCATAAACTCCGGCAGGATAAACTACAGACATACTTGGAGAACCTGTAATAAGGTTACCATTAGTAATATCATAAGAATAAACTCCGTTTGCAAAAACACTTCCTGTCCCTGCTTTAAAAACAGTTACTCTATAGATACTAGCTGTTCCACTAGCAGGAACTGTAATAGCAGCTGGCGAGTAAGTTGTAGGAGCTGTAGAAGTTCCACTTACTGTAAATGTTCCTTTTTTAGCATACACCTGACCACCATTTACTAAAGTATTAGTAGATGTTTCAGCAGTTGTTACATTGAATTTCGGATTTCCACCTACTGGTTGCCAAGTTCCAGATGTTACATTACCATTTGCAGCACCGTTAGGGTTAGAAAAATAATACCATCCTCTAACTAAACCTGTTGTTTGAGTTGTTAATGCTGGATCAGCAGTAGAACCTGTTCCTGTATTATATACTAACATTCCATCAAAGTAAGAAGGGAAAGTAATACCATCTGCAGCAGTTGTATCAAATCTATACAATGCCAAATTTGTATCAGGGAAAACCAAACCTTTTCCTATGCTATTTGATGAAGAAGCAGAAGTATCAAAATTTGTACTTGCGTCTAAAAATGCATTGGAATTAGCTATATTATTCGCTACTAACTGATTAGAGTTAACTTGTGCAGAAATTTTTGCTAAAGATACAGAAGCAAAAAGGACTATATAAAGACTAAATTTTTTCATTATTATTTATGTTTTTTAATTAAAAGAAATAGCTACCCATGCAGTACCATCACTAACAAAAGCTTTAGCTCTATTCTGTGCCAAAGTTCCAACTAATAAAGTAGGAGCTCCTCCAACAGATTGAACAACAACCGCTCCGGTACCTGTATTATTATTAGCCACATAAACTAATCTTCCAGTATTAGCAGTAGGATTAGGTAATTCTATAGTCATTGCTCCTCCTGCTTTAGTAATAATAAAAAAGTCTGTAGCTGTAGCTGTATAAGTAGCAGTTGTTGTTAAAATACTAACACTACCTCTAGTACCTTCATACCTCTGAGGAGTAGCAGCACCTCCACCACCAACAGCCACCCAAACATTGTTTGGAGCATCATAATAATAGAATCCTGTTGCAATTACATTTGCTGTTTTACCAGCTGCAGTACCGTCTAGGGTATTTACGAATGTAAGTGCTCCATTTTGAGTTGCAGTATATGCAGCATCTTTAGCTGCTAACTGAGCTCTTGTCAAACGAGGGACTAAAAGCGCATCAGGTCTTGTATTATCAGTAGTTGTAGCAACTACATCTAAAGTAGCGGCAGGTGTGGTTGTGTTTATACCCACACGCCCCTGTTGAGCTTTAGTAAGCGCTGTCATGCTAGCAAGAACAAACGCTGTTAATAAAATTTTTTTCATAAGTTTTTAAAGATTTTAAATTACATTTTTCATCAATGATATTTTCAAAAGGGACAACTTATCCCAACTTGCTCTTTATTTAAATTCAAAATAAAATAACCTATAAGGAGAACACTCTCAAAATTATTTTTTGTTTCGATTTAATTTTAAATACCTAACGTTCAATAAATAGCATTATAAAAATCTATTCATGTTGCAAAGTTAGTACTTTATTATTTAATTGCAATATTTTTGTATAAGGAGTTTTTTCTAATCAACAATAATAAAATTTAATCAATTGATAAACAACAACTTAAACACTTTGTTAAAACTGAATAAAATATGTTAAATTTTATTAATGCTCTAAAATAATAAATTATTTAAATAGAATAGGTTAAATGTATTAAAAAAATCACTAATAAATGATATATTTTAGATTAATTCTCCATATAAATCAAATTCTTCTGCGGATGTGATTTTTACCTCTGCAAATTCTCCAATAGAAACGTAAGTATTTTCTGCAGAAACTAAAACTGTATTATCTACATCGGGAGAATCATATTCTGTTCTACCTATAAAATAATTTCCTTCTTTTCTATCAAATACACATTTGAAAACCTTCCCAATTTTTTCTTGGTTCTTTTCCCAAGAAATTTGAGACTGTAATTCCATGATTTCTTCTACCCTAGCTTCTTTTACTTCTTGAGGAATATCATCTTCTAATACATAAGCTGTGGTATTTTCTTCATGAGAATAAGTAAAACAACCTAGTCTGTCAAATTTTTGTTCTCTTACCCATTCTTTCAACTCCTGAAATCTTTCTTCAGTTTCCCCAGGATAACCAACGATTAAAGTAGTTCTAATGGCCATATCCGGAACTTTTACTCTGAACTTAGCAAGAAGTGCATCCGTCTTTTCATGAGTAGTCCCTCTTTTCATTGATTTCAATAAATCTGAATTGATGTGCTGTAGCGGAATGTCTATATAATTACATACTTTAGGTTCTTCTCTAATAATATCTAACACATCTTCAGGAAAACCACTTGGGAAAGCGTAATGAAGACGAATCCATTCTACCCCTTCGACTTTTACCAATTCTTTTAATAAATCACCAAGTGCTCGTTTTTTATAGATGTCTAACCCATAGTAGGTAAGATCCTGAGCAATTAAGATTAATTCTTTGGTCCCTTTTTTTGCTAGTTTTTGAGCTTCAGAAACTAATTTCTCAATAGGAGTAGAAATGTGAGCACCACGCATCAAAGGGATGGCACAAAAAGAACATGGTCTGTCGCAACCTTCAGATATTTTTAAATAAGCATAATGTCTAGGAGTAGTTGTTAATCTCTCTCCCACTAATTCATGCTTATAATCTGCCCCTAAATGCTTTAATAAAATGGGTAAATCTCTTGTTCCGAAATACTGATCAACATCGGGAATTTCCCTAATCAAATCCGGTTTATATCTTTCAGAAAGGCATCCTGTTACAAAAACTTTTTCTACCTCTCCTCTATTTTTAGCTTCTACATACTCAAGAATTGTATTAATAGATTCTTCTTTAGCATTATCAATGAATCCACAAGTATTGATTACGACAATATCTCCACGGTCTTCATGTACTACTTCTTTCCCATTAGCTTTCAGCTGGCTCATCAACACTTCAGAGTCATATACATTCTTTGAGCAGCCAAGAGTGACAATGTTAATTTTCTTTTTACCTATGGATTTTGTACGCATCTTTTTGATTTTGAGTCTGCAAAGATACGAAATATTGAAGAGTATGGATTAAAAAAAGAAAACCACTTTAATAAATTGGTTTTCAATATGCTAATTAAAAGTTATTATCTTTAAAGCTGGGCGAATTTTTATCTTTATCTGAAAGAATCATATCAGTGGGATTAACTTTCCAATCGATATTAAGTTCAGAATCATCAAATTTCACACTTCCTTCGGATTCTTTATTGTAAAAGTTATCACATTTATATGCAAATACCGCAGTCTCACTTAAAACTGAAAAACCATGGCCAAATCCTCTCGGTACATATAATTGAAGTTTATTTTCTTCAGTAAGTTCAATTCCGAACCATTGTCCAAATGATGGAGAATCCTCCCTCAGATCTACTGCAACATCCCAAACTTTACCTTCTAAACATGAAACAAGTTTAGCCTGAGCATGTTCTCCTTTTTGTAAATGTAAACCTCGTAAAACTCCGTAAGAAGACTTCGATATATTATCCTGAACAAAGTGCCCGTTCATTCCTGTTAATTCTTCGAATTTTTTTTCATTAAATTTTTCAAAAAAATACCCTCTATCATCCTCGAAAATAGTTGGTTCTATGATATAGCAGTCTTTTAAAGGAGTTTCTTTAATTTTCATAATTTATTTCTTTTTTACTTTTACAAGTTATATTCTTTTTTTAAGCTCCATTTTAGTCCTAAATAGATTCCTCCAATGGGAATAAATATTATAGGAAGAATGCTCCAAATTGGAAGCTGCGAATTTATTAAAAATATATTAACCAATATTTGAAAAAATGTATATACGCAACTTATCACTAAATGAGATACTTTCTTTTCGTTCGCAAATAATTGATATAAGTGTCTTCTGTGTGCCTCAAAAATATTTTCTTTTAGCATTAATCTCTCAATGATAGTCAATACTACTTCCAATCCATAAATTGATAATAGTAAGATATATTTATAATCTTGGGTTTTCATAATCAATAAAGTAATAAGACCAATAACCCAAAACCCTATTCCTATACTCCCTACATCTCCTGCAAAACATTTTGCTTTTTTTCTGAAATTAAAGAACAAAAATACCACACAAGCAAGAATAGGATAGATAATAAAATTACTATCTGTAAAGGAAATTATTTCTTTATTAATATAAAGCAATGATGCCAAAGTAGCCAAACTGTAAAGCCCCGTCATACCATTGATACCATCCATAAAATTATAAGCATTCAATGTTCCAATAATTAGGATAAATAATATGGGCCATACCCAATAAGGCATTACAGTAAAAGCACCTGTAAAATATAATAATAACATGACAGAAACCAGATGAATAGACAGCCTTATCCTGCTTGACAACGTTTTAATATCATCGATAAAGCTGATGGTACAAATTGCTAATAATCCTAATCCAAAAGACCAATAATTGTCACTAACCTCGTGAAAATTAAACAAGCAAAAAACAACAAAGGCAATCGGAAAAATAATTCCGCCACCACGAAGCGTAATTTGAGTGTGTGCACTTCGATGATTGGGTTTGTCTATAATATTATATTTATCTGCAATCTTGAAGTACCCTAATATTGAGATAAATAATATTATTGTGGCATAAATATATTCCATTATTTTTTGAAGCTTTTGATCGTTTTTATTAAACCTCCTTTAGCTGTTAAAGGCAGTTTATCTATTTCCAAAGCATTTTTAATTTTGTTATTAGAAACCATATAACTTTCAGTTAGTTTTTTCAATCTCTCAGAATTCAATGGTAATTTAATGATATCTCCGATTCTAGCAACAAAAGAAATTAAATTGGCAGAAACTTTCCATAATTTAGCTTTTTTTCCGGAAGCTTCACTTATAATTTTTATAAGATCGTTTGTTGAGATAAAATCATCATCTGCAAAATTATAAATTCCAGATGCTATATTCTTATTTTTAAGAATTTGTAATACTAAAAAATTAAGATTATCTATGCTTAAAAATGAGCGTTTGTTCTCAAATGAAGCCAAAGGCCAAGGAATTCCTTTTTCTACAATTTTATATAAAAGATTTAAATTCCCTTTATTTCCTGGACCATGAATCATACATGGGCGAATAATGAACAACCTTTTTCCTTCAGGAAGTTTTTTAGACACTATGTATTCTTCAGCTAGAAACTTTGACTTTCCATAAGGAGTTTGAGGATCTGAAAAATGCTCTTCATCCAAAACGTTATCAATTGTATCAGCTGTTGCTTTTACACTACTGAAATATATTAAATCCGAAATATCTGAGCCTAAAAACTCATCAAAAAGTTTTTTTGTAAGCTCTGTATTTATTTTAAAATATTCTTCATCCGCAGAAGTATTTGCGGTATCATGAGCTTTACCTGCAAGATGAATTATTGCATCAGCTTCTTTTGGCAAAACCCATTTATTACGCAAAGAAAGCCCAGAAACCTCCAATCTTTCTTCAATAAGGTATTTTGATAAATTTTGGCCGACAAAGCCCGAAATTCCTGTAATTATAATTTTCATTATAACTTTATTATTTTTGAATTCTTCCAATCAATTTGTTTATCAGCCTCTTCAATATCCAAAAAATTAAAATCACTTAAATATCTATTGAATTTTTTAAATGCTCCTTTTATACCCACATATGATTTAAATTTCCTCATTGCAGGAAGGCTTTTAATGACAGGTTGCCCCGTATCAAAATCTCGAGGATGGAAATAAGTCATTAAATATTCTGTATCGTTTGTAAACTTCTTAATAAGTGGATAAGGAAGTAGTCTGAAAAAACCACCTCCAGAAAAAACTATATTTTTATTGAAAACCTGATGAACATTCATAGGAAATTCCTTCAAAATACCCGATTTGGTTTCAATAATAAAAGGTTCCGATATACCAAATTCCGGCAATCCTCCATAATCATGACTTGCAGGAAAAACAGAAGCATCATATTTAAAGCCTAACTCGAGAAGCGTTTCAAAACAATGAAGATTTTTAGATGTAATTGAAAAACCAGGTGCACGAAAAGCATTTACTTCTTTTCCAATAATATCTTCTAAAAGTTTTTTTGCTTTGTTTGTATCTTGTTCGAATTCATTTTGAGTAAATCTAAATGATAATTCATGCTGATATGAGTGACATCCAATATGATGACCATATTGATCAATACTTTTGATAACATCGGGGTGTTTTTCTGCCAACCAACCAAGACAAAAAAAAGTTCCTCTTATCTTTCTTCTCTCTAATTCATCTAAGATACGCTGAACACTGTCATATATCCTAACCTCATGCCGATCCCAATTAAAATCATTATCAATAAAATCGCAATTATACCAATCTTCTATATCAAAAGTAAGTAATCTCATAATAAATCATAATTAGAAAGGTTTACATCCCAATTGTTTAAGTTGTATAGAATCTCTGGTGTTATTAATTTTGAATTTAAAATTTTTGCCGTAAAATGAAAAGTTTTAGGCTCTTTACTTTTAGGTATTTTAATTAAACTTAAGGGCTTAAAATGAAGGTTACCTATATATAAAATAATATCAAAATTCTTATTTTCTGATTTATGTATATATCGAACAGCTTCATCAAAATTCTTTTTATTAAGTGGATTCACATCAATCAAAAATGCAGTATCAACTCCCTGATGTTTTTTAATCTTATAAAAAAATTCAAAGTCTTTTTTTACAATTTTTTTATAATTAGCATCGAACCATTTATATCGATAGCTATTAAATTTTGCTCGATTTTTCTGAATTCTATATTCTTTTGTTTCTCGATCTTGTGAAAATAAAGATAGTTTGACTAAAACTGCTGAGAAAATTTTTGATATAAAATTAAAACCTTTTAAATTTTCTTTAATCCCTCCGATTTTATAGGGAAGTACATAGGTACTCAAATCCCCAATATCTTTTTCTCTAAGACCTTTCGTTAAAAGTGGATATGCATTATCATTAGGAAAACCGAATACAAAAGAAAAACCGGATTCTTTTAATAATTTATGTCCCTTTGATAATAAATCGAAAATATTATCAAAATCTCTGTATTCTTTTAAGATCATTGTATCAACACTCAAAGCTACTTCTGTCTCAATACCATCTATTAAGTATATAAAAGGAATATAGCTTTGTGACCCAACAATTTTTTCACCATCCATTAATAATCCATGCAAAGAATACCCATGATCCGTATTCAAAAATTCATTTTTAAAATCTGATACTGATCTGGTATGCTCAGGAAATACCTGTGAAAAAACATCACAGATACTTTGTATTTCTATATCGGAAAGTTCAGTTGTTTTCTTATATATTACTGTCATTCTAGTATTCTAATACGGTTCCCGCCCATGAGTATCCTACACCAAAACCAGCAAGCATAATCTTTTTTCCTTCTGTTTTCCCTTCTTTCATTGCTTCAGAAAGTGCAATTGGAATTGTTGAGGAAACAGTATTCCCTACTTTATTCATGTAATAATAGAATTTTTCCTCTTCAATTTTCATTTTCTTTCTCAAGAAATCCATCATATACTTATTAGCTTGATGAAAAACGAATAAATCAATATCTGATTTTTCAAGATTATTTTTTTCTAATGTCTGTTGGGTAAGCTTAGGTACATTATTTTGAGTAAAATTAAAGATCTTCGAGCCATTCATATAAAGATAATCAGAATGTATTTCCGCTCCATTTTCATCTTCTGATACCAAATCCAATTTATCCTTATATTTCATTCCCCCGGTTTTTACCATAAGGTTTTCTGCACCTTTACCATCTGTTCCTAAAACAAATTCTTTAATTTCGGCTAAACCATCTGTAGATACTAATGTTGCTGCCGCTGCATCTCCAAATATGGTTTTGTTACCTTTATCTTTTGGATTAAGATGCTTTGTATATGTTTCAGACGTTAAAAGAAGTACATTTTTTGCTAGTCCGGCAATAATCAATCCTTTAGCTAAACCTAAACCATAGACATATCCTGAGCAGCCAAGGTTAAAATCAATTGCTCCAGAATTGGTAGGTATATTGAGGTTATTCTGTATAACACAAGCAGTTGTCGGTAAAAAATAATCAGGACTTTGCGTGCAAAGCATTACAAAATCAATTTCTGATGGATCTATATTCCATTCTTTAAAAAGATTTAATGCTGCTTTTTCAGCCATACTTCCTGCTGTTTCATCTTTGGCAGCTATATGCCTTTCATCAATTCCAACTTTTTCTGCTATCTTATCAACCGACCACTCAGGAAAATCTTTTACAAGATCCTGATTGGTGTAAATTTTTTCCGGCAAATAATACGAAATAGCTTTTATATATGCTTTCATTATGTTTATTTTAATGTAAAACCTCCATCTATTAAAAGGCTGGAACCAGTAACCCAAGCACTTGCTTCTGAAAGTAAATAAATTACTGCATATGCAACATCTTCAGGCTTCCCATATCTTTTCAAAGGATAGTTTTCTAAATCTTCTTTTATCTGCTCTACCGACATTGCTTTCTGATAAAGCATGTCGGTAGCAATCATACCCGGATTGACCGTATTAACTCTTATATTTCTTGCAGACAATTCAAGGGCTATATTTTCGGACAATGAGTTGAGTGCACCTTTAGAAGAGGAATAAGCTGTATTTCCTACTGAGGAACAATAGTTTCCTGAAATTGAAGAAATAAAGACAATAGATGCCCCTTTTCCAATTTTTTTATGATGTAACAATTCTTTTGTAAACATTGCCGGTGCAAAAAAATTCACCCCCATAACTTCCTCCAAAATATCCGAACTCATCAATTTAAACGGAACTCTTTTTAAAATGCCGGCCGCATTTACCAATCCGTCTATAAAGGGTAAAGTATTTATTACCACTTGAATATCTTCCTTCGAGGTTAATTCAGCAGAAAACATCTGATGATCGTCTCCTTCCAGATCATTATATGTTTCTCTTAATCTTTCTTCATTTCTACCAAGAATAATCAATTTAGCACCCATTTTTGAGCACTCAATTGCAATAGACTTTCCAATTCCGGATGATGCACCTGTAACTAGAATTGATTTTCCAGCAAGAGAAAATGGATTATGCATTTATTTCTTACTTAGAATATCAAACAAGTCCTGTATAGTCTCACTATTTCTGATGTCTTCACCTGTTACTTCTTTCTCATACTCTTCATCTGCCATAGCAATGATTGAAAGAGCAAGCATAGAAGACCATTCATCAAGATTTTTAAATTTTGTTTCTGCTGAAAATTCGGACGTATCCGTATCGTCAAATTGTTCTGAAAATTTTAAAATAAAATTTGTAATATTCATATTATATATTTTTTTTAATTTTAGAAGCAAAAATACTAATTATTAATTTAGTTCTTCAATCGCCTCTATTAGATTATTCATACATTTTTGTTTTGTAAAATAAGCATCAAAATAGGCTTTACCATTGGCTCCAAGTGAAGCCAGCTGATCAGAATTCTGAGCTATTTTATTCTGAATTAAATTTACCAATCCGTCTACATCTTCAGGGTTCATTATATATCCGCAATCGGCTTCTTTTATTACATCTGCTGCTGCACCTTCAATAAAACCTAATACTGGTTTTCCAGCTGCCATATAGGATTGTAATCTTGCAGGCACCACTTTCTTTAGATCATCATATTTATTGTTAAGGCTTAAAAGCATAATATCTGCATTTTCATAAAAAGCAGGCATTGTTTCAATTGGATGTTTTCCCATTAAGAAAACACTATTTTGAAGAGAATTTTCTTTTACAAAGTTTTCCATCCATACTTTTTTACTTCCATCTCCCAATATAATCCATCTTACATTTTCACTTTTTAGCTTCAACGCGGCATACATTATATTTTCTAAATTCTGAGAAACACCTAGGTTTCCAGCCAACATTATTTTAAAGCCATCTGGTAGTTGCGGAATTTCATGCTCTATAGTATCTTGAAACGATTCTTCTGCCCAGTTAGGAAAATATTGTATCTTTTTTTCATCTGCCGTTCTTTCCAAAACAGATTCTTTAAATCCTTTAGAACTGATAAGAATTTTATCACTGTTTCTGTAACTGAAATCCACATATTTTCCCAGCAAAGAAATAATTGCTTTATTATCAATTCCTGATCCCGATATAAATGCATCTGGCCATAAATCCAACACCCAAAGTATTAATGGTTTTTTTTGCATTTTTTTTACAATAATTGCAGGAAGAGTTTGAGTAATAGGCGATACCTGATGAACAAAAATAGAATCGAATTTTTTAAAAAAACTAAGATAAATCGCCCAAAGCGAACCAAAAAACATAAAGCTTAAATAAGTTAAAGGCAGTAAAAATTTAGTATACTTTTTACCTCTAGGTATTTGCAGACATCTGTATATCTTTACCCCATCTATTGTCTCAATTCTTCTTTTAAACAATCCATATCCAGGATAATATTTCCCTTGAGGATAATTTGGAATCCCTGTTAATACCGTTACATCATAGCCTTTTTTTTTCAGTTCAAATGCAATATCATTACTTTTGAAATTTTCCGGATAAAAATTCTGGGTAACCAGCAATACCCTCTTTTTCGTTATTTGCTCCACACTACTCTATTAATATAGTCTGTATAACTTAAAATTATTCTTACCACTTTTTCAGAAACATTTGGCATAGAATAATCTGCTACAGGTCTGTAGTTTCTCTCTTTACCTACTTTTTGCTGTTGAAGCTGCGTTAGTCCTTGTAAAATTCTTTCAGGTGACATGCCTACCATCATTACAGATGCTTCCTCCATTGCTTCCGGTCTTTCGTGAGCATCTCTGATATTTAGCGCTCTGAAATTTAAAATAGAGGATTCTTCAGAGATTGTTCCAGAATCAGATAAAACAGCATAACTTCTCATTTGAAGAGCATTATAATCATGGAAACCAAGTGGTTTTAAAAATTGAATTTCCGGTCTTACCTCAACTTGTTTTTTATCAATCATATTTCTGGTCCTCGGATGAGTAGAAACAATGATTGGATAACCAAATTTTTCAGCAATAGCATTAAGACTTTCCATTAAGCCATTAAAATTCTTTTCTGAATTAATATTTTCCTCTCTGTGAGATGAAACTACAAAATATTTCCCTTCTTCTAAATTCAAGCGGTTTAAGACATCCGAACTCTCAATTTGTGGTAAATAATGATTTAATACCTCAAACATTGGAGAACCCGTCTTAATAATTCTATCTGCAGGAAGCCCTTCTCTCAACAAATATTCTCTTGCAATATCAGAATATGTCATATTAACATCTGATGTATGATCTACAATTTTTCTGTTCGTTTCCTCTGGTACTCTCTGATCAAAACATCTGTTTCCGGCTTCCATGTGGAAAATCGGGATTTGTCTTTTCTTAGCAGGAATTGCACAAAGACAAGAATTCGTATCTCCTAAAACTAAAAATGCATCAGGTTGTAATTCTTCCAAAAGCGGATCTATTTTAATTAAAATATTCCCCACGGTTTCTGTCGCTGTTTTTCCTGCCGCTTCTAAAAAATGGTCAGGTTTACGAAGTCCCAGATCTTCAAAAAAGATCTGATTAAGCTCGTAATCATAATTTTGACCTGTATGAACGATAATATGTTCAACAGCTTTAGAAGCATCCAAAGCTGATAGTACTCTTGAGAGTCTAATAATTTCGGGACGAGTGCCTACGACCGTCATTACTTTCAATTTTTTCATCTTAATATTTTAAAATTTGTCTAAACATCCAAAAAATAAGTGTCTGCGTCTTCTGAATTAAAAGGTTCATTTATCCAAAAAATTGTATATAATTCTTCTTCTCCTATATTTTTGATATTGTGGGTGTACCAAATCGGCATATCTACATAGGCAGGCTCATTTCCATCTAAATAATAATCAAAAACTTCTCCTGTATCTATTTTTCTTAATTGTATTAACGCCTTCCCTTTAATCACAGAAAATCTTTCTATTTTTCTTGTATGGAAATGATTTCCTCTCGTAATTCCTGGAACTGTAGTGGAAAATGAACATTGTCCGCCAATTCCCAATCTGATTATCTCTACAAATGCCCCTCTGGGATCTATATGTTGGGGAAACTTAACCGGATAATGATTTTTAATATCAAAATAACAACGGAAAGTATTAAAAAGATTTAAATCAAATCTGCTGGCCAAAACAGGAATTTCTCCGTTGTCAAAGTATAAATTCTTATAATTTTCTAGTTTCAGAAGTACTTCAGAAACTTTATTTACAGAAGTACTTGACACTTCATATAATATATTAGATTCCTCACTTTCAATTTGGCTGATAATTTCCTGAACAAGTTCTCCTACATAAATTAACTTCACTTCGCCGTCATTATCAATCCCAGGAGTTTGACCATGTGTAAGTTTATAACAAAAAGTAGCAATAAAAGAATTATAATTTGGCTTCCCAAAAGGTCCGAAAACATTAGGAATTACCATCCCTGTAAATTTCCCACCAGATGTTTCTGCCCAATTGGCAAGCAATTCTCGCCCTTCCTTTTTGGATTTCCCATATAAATTATCTTTTTCCTCCTGTGAAGAGGATGAAAAGAGAATATGGGATTTAGAATTTGTTTTTTCTAGAGAACCTATTAATTTTTTAACAAGATCAATATTATTATTATAAATAACTTCTGGATCAGGATGACGGTTCATTGCAGCGAGATGAATAATCACATCACATTGTGCGACAAATTCATCTAATTTTTCTTGATTATCAAAAAATTCTCTTTCGAAGTTTATTCTTTCGAACTTATCCGGATATAAACCTAATGTATTATATAAATGTGATCCAACGAAACCATTTTGCCCCGTGATACCTATTTTTTTCATCATTTTAATTTTTCAAAATAATTTATTTCAAAACGATATTCATCTTTTACTTCTCCTAATGAATAATCTGCCATTACCATCAATTTTGAGCCATCATCTTTCGCTTGAACTGCAGTAGCGAATCCTTTTGGAATGTGAAGGACATTAAGTTGTTGACTCTTTAGTTCAAATTCTAATATTTCAACTTCTTTATTTGGATTATCCCAATTATCTATTTTCAGTAATCTTATAATAAAGCTTCCTTGTACTGCACTAAACCATCGTTGTTCTATTTGATGCCCCGTCCATCCTCTGATAAAATCTATATCTTTATTTTCAATAAAATAGATTCTTTTTATTTCAGAGGCATCAAAATTATTATTGAAAAATAAATTTCCTCTTTCATCAGAATATTTTCCACCTTCAATAATTCTAGGAATACTCATAAAAAATTATTAATCAGGATATTGCATTACATCTTCTCCTAAAATTTCTTTTCTTATTAAGGGAAGTTTCAATAAAAGTTCTTTCATTCCTTCTACGTCTTCTTGTTTCGTATTATGAGAATGGTAATCTTCTATTTTAGAAATATCTTCTAATCCTTCTGAAAAATACTGAGCATAATTTAAATCTCTATTATCGGCTGGTATTCTATAAAAGTCCCCCATATCTTCAGCCTTAATCATTTCTTCTCTTGTACAAAGTGTTTCATACAATTTTTCACCATGTCTAGTCCCGATAATTGTTATAGGGTTTTCAGCTTTAAACATTTCTTTTATTGCTTGAGCTAAATCTCCGATAGTTCCGGCAGGAGCTTTATTTACAAATAAATCACCAGAATTTCCATGTTCAAAAGCAAACAGGACCAAATCTACAGCTTCCTCCAATGACATTAAAAATCTTGTCATATTTGGGTCTGTTATTGTGATAGATTCCCCATTTTTAATTTGTTTTACAAATAAAGGAATTACAGAGCCTCTTGAAGCCATTACATTCCCATATCTAGTAAGACAAACGGTGGTATTTTCTAAATTTCTGGAAGCAGCAACTGCCACTTTTTCCATCATTGCCTTAGAAATTCCCATTGCATTAATAGGATATGCCGCTTTATCTGTACTTAAGCAAATAACTTTTTTCACATCATTTGAAGCTGCTGCATCAATAACATTTTGTGTTCCTTCTACATTCGTCTTTACAGCCTGCATCGGAAAAAATTCACAAGATGGAACTTGTTTCAAAGCTGCAGCATGAAAAACATAATCAACCCCTCTCATGGCAGGCTCAATACTTCTATAATCTCTCACATCACCAATATAGAATTTCAGTTTATCACTTTTAAACTGATTTCTCATATCATCTTGCTTTTTTTCGTCACGAGAAAAAATCCGTATTTCTTTAAAATGGTCTGTATGAATGAATTTCCTTAAAACAGCCGTTCCGAATGAACCTGTTCCGCCGGTGATAAGGAGGGTTTTATTTTTGATTTGCATATTGTATTTAATGTTTCGTGATATAAATGTACATATTCTAAAAAACGTATTCTTTACTGTACAATAATTCTATTCTTTCTTTATACTAAGGAATAAAATGGTTTGGGTTTCAAAAAAGCTACCCCACTTTCTTTTATTTTAGAATAATGCTTTATATAGTACTTTCAAACAATTGTTTATATAAATTTATATATTGTTTAAAATTTATATTCTGATCAAAAAGTTTTTCAGCTCTCGATCTGCAATCTGTTTTAAAACTATTCTTATTACTCTTTAAATATCTTTCTGTAGCCTTTAATAGAGAATCTACATCATTCTTTTCAACAACCTCTCCAGTTTTATCATCAATACTTTCAGGACTTCCGCCTGATCTATAGGTTACAACAGGTGTACCACACGCCATAGCTTCAAGATTGGTCGTAGGAAATGTATCTTCTAATGTAGGATTTACAAAAACGTGAGCGCCATTGTAAAGTGCTACAAGTTCCTCTACATTATCTGTTCTTTGTAAACCTATAATTTTTTGAGGAAGTTTTTCTATCTGTTCTTTGGTAAGACCTACAACAACTAATTTATAATCTTCAGAAAGCAATCCTGCCAATTTACTCAGTTCATTTAATCCCTTCCTAAAATCCCATACACTAGCAACTGCCAACACATATTTACACTCCTGAAGACCATACTTTTTTAAGGTATCCTCAAAATTATTAATTATTTTAAACTTATTCAAATCAATCCCATTATGTATAACGACATCAGTATTATTCTTTAAGAATGATCTTTTTACCAAACCTGACAACCATTCAGAAACCGGAACTAAAATAAGTTTCTCGGGTAAATTAAACATTGTTTTCTTTATGAAAAAATTGTTTTTAGAATTGTCAACATATGATTTGGGATAATTACTTATTTGAGCACAACTTCCACATTCATTCTCCCATTTATTGCAATTGATATATTCAAAATGGACACAATGTCCTGTAAAAGACCAACAGTCATGCAGAGTCCATACTACGGGAATCTTTCTCTGCTGAATATAGGTAAATAACAATTCATAATTGATATAATATCCATGGATATTATGAAGATGTATTATATCTGGTTGAATCTTATCCATCTTTTTAAGAAAATCTGCTGTGGCTTTTTTTGAATAAAGACCATGTTTATCTGTTAGACGGGAAAATAATGCATGTAAGATATTATCTGGTTTACTTCCTATTCTGATGTCGGTTGTATCTGGTTTTCCTGCATCTCTTCCATACGCAACGAAAGACTCCCATCCCTCGTTTAGAATTTCTTTTTCAATACCTTTAACAATCTTACCTGTAGAGCCAAAATTTGAAACTCCATTGATCTGTAAAACTCTTTTCATTATTCGTAACTTGATACAAATCTTCTCAAGATAATATCTGGATTAAAATTCTGTTCTGCAAGCTGCAAGCTGACTTCTGAAAATACTTTCCAATCTTCTTTTCTATTCATCAGTATATTAAATTTATCCCTAATTTCAACATGATTGGAAGGATCAAAGACGTAGCCGTTCTTACCTTCTGTGACAGTTTCGAAATGATTACCACATCGATTACTCACAAATACAGGCAAACCTGATGAAATTGCTTCAACAATAGACAACGGACTCGGATCTGAAAATGAAGGAAGTAAAAAAATATTTGCATTTTTATATTCTTCTCCTACTTGTTCCTGTGAAAGATTTCCTAGCAACTTAATGTTATTTTCTAAATTATTATCCTTAATATATTTTGCATAATCATCATAAGAATTTCCAGTACCTGCAATTCTTAAAATAATGTTTTTAAGATTTTCAATACCAATTGCATCCATAAAGTTTTTTATTCCTTTTATGTTTTCTTCTAATCTTGCAACTAAGAAAAAAATAGGTAACTCATTCTCTTTAGATACTACTTTATTCGTATTAAAAACATTTGTAGATACTATATTAGGCAGATATACGATATCATGTATTGGTATATCCCATTTTTCAAAAGACTTTACTGACATCTCACCTGGGATAATAAATTTACCATCTACTTGTTTGAAGAACCATTTTTTTAAAAAGTCTCTCAGCTTATTTTTCTTCTGACTTTCATTCGTTAAACTGTTCGCTTCACTCCATACTGATAATTTATTTTTTACCAAGCCTATACTTTTTAAAAAAGCTATTAACATTATATTTGGATTGTTCCAGCTACCTCCTAAAATAATTTCGTCCTTAGATCTTATAAGGTCACGTACTAAAAGAGGATTAAAATGGAAAAAAAAACCTTTAATAACAAAGTATAATCCGCTACCAATTTTATATTTAAATTTAAGAGTATTTAGATCAATATTCCAATTTCTGTTGGACTCGGTCTCTCTCATGAAAAAAACTTCAAAATCAAAATTAGTACTCTTACGGGCTTCTTCTAATGCATTATAAAAGAAAACCCTGTATGGAGGAATTATATTTGTAAAAAAATACACTTTCTTATTCTTCATCTTATCAGTGTTCTATTGGTCGTTCAATATAACTTTTCTTAAAGCTTTAATATATCCTTTTCCAAAGCGACGATCAGGTTCCATATAATTTCCTTCTCCCCACTCATTCCAAGAAACTAAAAATAGAATCTTTTTATCTTCTTCTTTATTTTTTAAAAATTGAATTGCCTTTGAAACCTGATTGGCAAATAAACTAGGTGTTGATCCTGAAATTACAAATCCTTTACTACCAGATCTTGGACTATGATCATAATTTGGTATAATTGTAGGAATTGTATCCTCACCGTAATGCTGGTCTATATAAAGATTATCAGATAACCTTTCATAATCAATTCTTCTAGGAGAATTAAATAATTTAACTTTTAAAAACTGTAATGCTTTTACAAGATATGGCTGATTGACATAAGTTTTTAGATAATCTTGTAACCTATACATAGAATCAAAACCTAAGGCTTTTATCTCTTCTCTTGTCTCTCCTCTTTGTACCGCTACAAAATAAATTCCATCCAGCCCGTTTTCCAATGCAAGCTCGCGCCAAACATCAATTATTTCTTTTATCTTCTCTTTTTTGTTTATATCATAAATCACAAATAGAGGTTTTCCATCTACCTGAATATATCTTTTATCTTTAAATGCAGGTAATAAAGCATTCATAAAATGCTCTTCATAATCTTCTCTACCAAGATATTTTTGCTCAATCAATAACTTATCTCCACTTCCGGAAGGATCCCAAAGTTTCTGATACCAGTTATGATTGGCCCAACCAAAGCAAAAAGGAAAATCAGGATCACCAGACGCCAAAACTTCATTTATAGGTCTCTCTAAAAGTCTCTTCCCATCTCCAAACCAATAATGCCAATAACAAAACCCTTCAACCCCAGCTTCCTCCGCCATTTCAGCTTGTAACTTTCGAGTTTCCGCAACCCTTAAATCATAAAACCCTAAATCAGCAGGGATATTGGGTTGATGATGTCCTTTAAATAGAGGTTTTGCATTAGCAACACTATTCCATTCTGTAAAACCAGGACCCCACCATTCATTATTTTCAGGGACAGGGTGAAATTGCGGAAGATAGAAAGCTATAACACGAGCTTTTTTATTTTTCATTATTTATAAATTTGATTCTAAAAGTTGTTATTCTATATACAAATATTGCAGCAAAAAGAAACCCAAACATATAGGCCACGGAACTCAGTAAATCACCTCTCAAAATGAAAAAGAGAAATCCTAATGAAATTGCATACAATACGGAAAAAAAATCACCAGTTGTTGTTCTTTTTGTCCCCCAATAAATTTTATCTACTAATGCAGTTTGATATGCTAAAAATATCAAAAATAATATAATTCCTAAATATCCAAAGTTTACATATCCTTCTGCAAAATAATTGGCAGCAACGTTACTAAAAAAGAAATTCATTTTTTCTGCAGTGAAAGCTCCTGTTCCCATAGGTTTATCTGGCCAAACAGATCTGGGCACCCAAAATAGGAATACTCCTAATAATTGTCTTCCATAGGTGATAATGTCATTTGAAAGCAATAAAGCAAAGTTTTGATAAGTATCGAAATGTGGTTCAGTAAACATTTTAAAATCCAATTTAAATTTCTCTTCATCAGGATTCCCAAAATTTCTGAAAATATTTAAAAAAGGAAAAAGAAATAGTAGTCCTCCAATAAAAATAAGTGAAAACACATTTTTTTTCCTTACAAAGGAAATCAATACTAACATCACAGGAATATACATAGCCGCTGCTGCAAAACGTGGCACTGCAGCAGGAAAACATGTGATAAGAGCTAAAAGCCCTAATACCGTAAAAACGAACTTATTTTTCTCCTTAGAAATAGCATAATAAAGAAAGCACATGATGGAAATTGGTCGTATAAAATTGTTTACGATAAGCCATTTTGTAGGACTCTCATCTATCTCTACATTTTTCATTGCATCAGCCACCAATTCGCCACCACGAACAAGCATAGGGAAAATATTGAAGTTATTGGATGCAAATACTAATAAAAAGGATAATGAAGACAAGCCTATTAAAATAAGAGAATTAAGAAAATTTATTTTATCTGTTACCTTAAAACTATTAAGCTTTTTTTCTATTCTTGGTACTTTTATTGTTTTTCTGAAAATTCCGTATACAATTTTATACAAAATAAGTATACATATTATCAGGATATTCAGAAAAAAAAATTCCTCTTCACGAAGTGGCCTATAATACCAAAATTTAGAATTATCAAATAATTGTAATAATGGCGCTACACCAAAAAAGAAAAGTGAAAATAGATAAAACATTTTCTCCAAAGAATAGGGTTCATTTTCTCTTGAAAAAATATTATAAATAGATATGATTTGAATAATACAGCTGGTAAAAAATACCTTGTTTGAAAAATACACTGAATCACTTCCCGCAAAAAACATTGCAGTAATACAAAGTACTGATATGAAAATCCATAACAATCGATTCATGTTTCTAAATATTATATTTTTGTTGGATATTACTACTATTATTACAAATCTTTAAAATCATTCTTTAACATTTATATCATTCTTATTATACGTGCTGGGTTACCAGCAGCGATACAATTAGCCGGAATATCTTTAGTTAATACACTATTAGAACCAATTATACAGTTTTCTCCAATTTTTACTCCTGGTAATATTGTTACTTTATCAGCAATCCACACATTATCCGCTATATAAACAGTACCTTTTGAAAATAATTTTCTTTTGGCAGGGATAGTATCCAATTCTTCTCTATTCATAAAGCCATGCGAATTATCGCTAATTGTAACATATTTTCCAGTTAATACATTCTTACCAATATATATATTATTTATACTCGTAATGTGAAACCCTTCCCCAAGGATAGCACCTTCATCTATAATAATTTCAGGAAAATAAATATCTCCATTATATTCATTCCATGCAGCAAGCGTTCCATTCGCAGCTAATGTAACATTATCTTTTATAGTTATAGCCTTAAATCCTATTATCTTACTGGAATAATGAATAAATACATTTTCTCCAAAATATTTAAAATATCGAGATAGACTTCCAGTATGAAGAATGCCCAACATTGCATCTTTATTTTCATAAAAACTTAATGGAAAAAATATACTTAACACTGCCCCTATTTTAAATAATATTTTTTTTAAAAATTTAGATGCTTTATTCATATCATTACCTTTAATTTAACAACCCTATACTTAGATCGGATTTCTAGATTCAATTAAATACTTTTAGTCTTCATAATGCTAATTAAATTAGTTTTCATCATTTTAGGACTAAAGTGCTTCCAATTTATTATATTAATTTTTAATCTCTTAAGAAAGAAAAAACACACAATAATTATCATAATATCAATAAAGATAATATTCCACGCTGCACCATAATAACCAAAGTATTTACTTAAATAAAAATTTAAGATCACCCCAATTACATTACATAATAAATTAATTCTAAAATACAGCTTATCAAAATGATAATTGAGTAAGACCTGTACACCTAATAAATTACATAGTCCAATAGTTAAAGGAGCAAATGATATAATCTCCAAAATTTTAATCGACTCATTGAACTTGTTTCCAAAAATCAGTGTAATTAAAAAAGGAGAAAATACAAGCAAGCAAAAAGAGGTGAAAAAGTAAAAATATATTATAATGGGAACAATTTTCTTCACTATATCATTTCCTACTTCTGTTGACTTTGAGAATGCATTTGATATAAAAGGATAAATTGCTGTTGATATAGGAATGAAAAGAACATTTACAACAACAAACAAGAAATTAATACTCGTCGTAAAATATCCTATCTCCTTTGTTGTTACAAAAAACCCTAAAATAATTGTATTTGTAGTAGCACGAAATGCTCCTAAAACATTGGATATAAATATAAACCTATCAATAAATATTAAATTGAACAGTCCATTCAGTGGTTGTTTAGTTAATTTTAAAGAAAACTTTTTCTTTGCATATATCAGCAAACCAATATTTATGATAACATTAAAAATGGTAGCAAATAATGGAATAAAAAAATAATCTTGTTTTGTCTTTACAAACAGAAAAATGAGAATCATATTAATAAATCCTCTAATCACATTTATTTTAGAAAAAAGTTTTAAATCCTGAAAACTTTGATATATAAATTGTGGCGAAAAAACTGAAGAAAGTAAACCTATAAATAAAATAATACTTACCAAATAATCTTTGTGAAAAACTTTACCAAAGAAGAGAGATATTATAAATAGTAAACAAGAAATAAGATACAAAATACATCTAGAATATAATATTTCAGAAAATGCCTTGCTAACCAATTCTTTATCCTGAATATTTCTAGAAATTATTTTAGTGCCTGATAAATCAAAGCTATATAAAATAAATAATGTAAAATATCCTATAAAAGCAGTACTATAATTTAAAACACCATAACCTTCAGGACCAATAATTCTCGATACATAAGGCATCGTAATTAAAGGAAAAGCAACATTTGCTATTTGACTTATTCCTAAAGAAAAAATATTTTCAAATACTTTATTTTTAAACATTGAAATTTTGTTTAATATATTTAAGCTTTATATTCTCAATTGATATTATATTTAAATAATAATAATAATAATAACCTTTATATTTTTTCACAAAGGTTATTTTCTATATATAAATATTTATTATAAAGTAATATTATCTATTTAAAAATTTTTCCCACCATTTTTTTTCTTCCGCATGGTATCCATAACCATACTTATTTCCATAACCTAAATGGTTTTTGTTAACATCATTCAGTACAAAACCTACATTCCTAATTTTACCAGAGTCTATGCTATTATTCGCAAACTCTATTAATGCTTTTTCTGTATAGTTAGATCTAGAAACATAAAGTGTAACATCTGCCATTTCAGCAAAAAGGAAGGTATCTGTAACCAACATTAATGGAGCTGTATCTAAAATAATGTAATCATATTTAGTTTTTAATTCATCTATAAGCGTTTCATATCTGCCATTCGTAAAAAGCTCAGTAGGATTTGGAGGTATAGTTCCTGAATATATTACATCTAAATTTGGATTGATGAAATTAGAAACATGTACAATATCATCGATATTTGTTTTATTCTCATGTAGATATTCAGTAAGTCCTATTAATCCTTTTTTCGAAGGATTATATCTTTGTAGCTGAGGATTTCGTATATCCGAACCAATGATAATTACTTTCTTACTTGGCGTAGCAAGAGTTAAAGCAAGATTTACAGAAACAAATGTTTTTCCTTCACCCTTCACAGTGGAAGTTACAAATACTACTTGTGCTTCTTTTTTCTTTACCAACATAAAATTCATGTTAGTAATCAATATTCTAAATGCTTCTGCCATAGGAGTGATATCATTAGCCTTAACAAGTTCATCCTGGCCTTTTTCTAAGCTTGGCACCTCTCCAATAACAGATCTATCATTTAACAGGTCTTCAAGATCATGTTTAGATTTTACTTTATTATTAAATAATTCTTTAAAATAAATAACAATAAAAGGAATAATTAACCCCAATAACAATCCTCCTAAAAGGAACACCTGTTTACGCGGTGCAATTGGCTCAGGATAAATGTAAGCATAATCTACTATTCTAGCCTTATTTGCCGTTACCGCTAAGGAAATAGCAGTTTCTTCTCTTTTTTGAAGTAATAATAAGTATAAACTTTCTTTTATCTGCTGCTGTCTCTCAATACTTCTGAACTTTTTCTCTTGTGCAGGTACTTTTAGAATTTTAGAATTGATATTGCTTTGTTCACCTTCATATTGTTGTTTAGTTAACTGAATACCCGTTCTATTTTTGATTAAACTTTCCATTACAGATCCTTTCAAGGAAGTAATCTGTTTAGTAAGATCAATAACTACGGGGTTCTGTGCCGTAGCATTTTCTAATAATCTATTTCTTTCTAAAACCAATTGGTTATACGCAGAGATGTTAGACATTGCACTAGAATTCTCTAATCCAACATTACTTGGCAATATCTGAGAGTCATTTTGTTTACCAATAAAATTGATAAGCGTATTAGTTAATTCTAATTGAGATTCTAATTCTAATTCTTTTACTCTTGCATGTGCAGAAGACTCAAGGTTCAATTTGGCTTCAGCTTCAATATCTGTAATTTTATTAGCACTTTTGAAAGTTTCTTTTTCATTTTCTACTTGTCCTAACTCATTGGATATAATATTTATTCTGTCATCAATAAAATCTTTTGTTTTTTTAGATTCAGAATTTTTATCATTAATAGCTTCATTGTTATATACCTGTACTAAATTATTCAGAATATCCTTTGCCTTATCAGTACTTGGATAATTTAATGATAATCCTATAACCGTTGCATCTTTATTTACCAACGATACATCTAAGGTAGCCTGCCACTTGTTTACTGTTTTTTCTAAGGTAGAATATGTAAAATAAATTTCATCTAATTCTCCTGCTTTATTTTTATTAAACTGGGGATTTTTTTGAATTATTAAATTAGCATAAGGAAGATTAATTGTTTTATTAAAACTTGTTTTAATATCATTATGCAATTCTTCTGAACTTAAAGTAATATTATCTCCTGATATTTTTACTGAAATAGGCTTAGAAGGAGAGTCTGTAAATGGTTTTTCATTAATCGTATGAATAATAATAGGAGAAGTATCCTTATAAAGTTCTTTTGTATTAAAGTTTGATTTTGAATAAATTGAATTTTGCAGTTCTAATTTTTGAACTACATCATGCATCATTTTTTTAGATTTGAAAATTTCTATTTCATTTTCAATACTATTTGTTCCCATACCTCCTAAACCAGAAAGATCTTGCAATACGCCAAACTCTCCACTAGCAGAAGATGAAGGTGAGGTTTTTGCATCTTTGATTAGTACCGAAGATTGGATTTTATAGACAGGAGTCACCTGTCTTATGTAAAAATAAACTACAACTAAAGATATAATGGGTACAATGATAAACCATATCCAATACCTTACATAAGGTTTTAGAATATCGCTAATATTTATTTCCTTTTCCCTGCCTTCAATAATCGAATTATTCATTATTTAATTTTAAACTTTATATTATAACCTTGCATCAACTAATTTCCTATCTATACAAGATTTGGTATCAAAAACGACTGCATTCTCATTTTTTAATCCTTGAATGTCTATTTTAAGAAACTCATTATGTGCAACTGCAATTATTATCGAATCATACTTTTTGTTGTCTTCTAAATTTTCCAAGATATTTATTCCGTATTCATTCTCTACCTCTGCTTTATTTACCCAAGGATCATAAATATCGACATTTATTCCATAATCTTTTAATTCTGTATAAATATCAACAACCTTTGTATTTCTTACATCTGGACAGTTTTCTTTAAATGTTACACCTAATATTAATGCTTCAGAATTTTTGATTACACCACCTTTTGCTATAAGTAATTTGACAACTTTTGAAGCTATGAATTTTGCTATAGAATCATTTACTCTTCTACCTGATAAAATAACATCTGGATGATATCCTAGTTGTTCAGCTTTATGAGATAAATAATAGGGATCAACCGAAATACAATGCCCCCCAACCAATCCTGGTTTATATTTTAAAAAATTATATTTTGTACCTGCAGCTTCAAGAACGTCACTTGTATCTATTCCAATTCTGTCGAAAATCAATGCTAGTTCATTTACGAAAGATATATTAACATCTCTTTGAGCATTTTCAATCGCCTTTGAGGCTTCTGCTACTTTAATACTTGGTGCTTTGTGAGTACCAGCGGTAATAATTTTATCGTACAATTGATCAACTTCTTCAGCTATTTCTGGTGTAGATCCTGAAGTAACTTTTTTAATCGATGTTAGCGTATTTACTTTATCTCCAGGGTTGATTCTTTCAGGAGAATATCCAACAAAGAAATCCAGATTATAAACTAATCCAGAATATTTTTCTAAAATAGGAACACATTCTTCTTCTGTACAACCAGGAAACACAGTAGATTCATAGATTATAATATCTCCTTTTTTAATAATCTCTGCCAACATCTTTGAGGCAGAAGTAAGCGGTCCTAAATCTGGTGCATTATACTTATCTATAGGTGTTGGAACTGTTATTATGAAAATATTACATCCAGATATTTCAATAAGCTTAGAAGTTGCTTTATATCCTATACTGCCATGAGATTCTTTATACCTACTCAAGGATACATTCAGTTTGTCTAAATCAGCTTCTAAAGTGCTATCTTCACAATTATTCAACTCTTCAACACGCTCTGTATTAATATCATATCCTAAAACTGAATAATACATAGCAAACTCTAAAGACAAAGGTAGGCCCACATAACCTTGACCAATAATGGCTATTTTATATAATTTATTTTCATTCATTTCAATAGTCAATATCGCTTTTATAAATACAATTTCAAAAAGATAATGAGATAATTATTCATTCAATCTTATTTCTTGATTAAACTAATAACAAGTGCTGCGGCTGTTAAAGCGATTGAAGCGGCTGTTAGATAAATTCCTGTATTGGGATTTTGCTTAGATGAAACATCTTTTGCTTTATTAGCCGCAATAATAATTGCATCTCCTTGCTTTAAGTGATAAAAAGGAGAGTTTATAAGATTAGCATCATGCAAATTAATTTTTCCATGAGTTACAACTCCATTCTCAGTTCTTATTACTAAAACATCATCTCTTTTACCATACATCGTTAAATCTCCTGCCATCCCCAATGCATTTAATATCGTTCCTTGGCCATTAGATATTATATAATCTCCTTGCTTGTTTACCTCCCCTAATACTGTAATTTTAAAATTAGCAAGTCTTACATTTATTGTAGGGTTGATAACGTATTGCGATACTTTTGATCTAATTAATTCTTTAAATTCAGGAAGGGTCTTATCTTTTGTGTTAAGTTTTCCTAATACTGGGAAATCTATATTCCCTTCGTAATCTACTATATAAGTAGGTCCGGAAACACTTAAAGACCCTTGATTAGGAGTATTTCCACCTGCACTTGCATTAGTTTGAATTACTTCAGACGAAGAATAGTTCTGGTTAAATGGCTTTACGACATCCATATCTTTAGCAGTTATAAGAATAACCAACTGATCTCCATTTTGAATCGTAGAACTGGAGTTTTTTGCAGATGACTCAATTGCAACATTTTCTATATTTTGCATATAATTCAGATCATTCTTTGCATCTTGCTTAACTCTGCAAGAAACTAATGCCAACGCACAAAATATAGTTAAAATTTTTCCCTTCATATTTTAAAAATTGTACAAATATACATTTATATTTTTCTATTTATCTAATACCTCATAGACAGAATTATTACTTCTAAACTCGGGTACTATTATTTTTAGCATTTTAACCACATCTACCTTATCTCTTCTTAAAGAAGCTTTCGTGATTAAATTAACTAATGATTCAATATCTGAGAATTCCATTGTTGGATCCTTAGATATCATAATTTTTTCATTGTGAGTAGGAAGCGTTTTTGCATTATCGCTTAGTAGCTCTTCATACAATTTTTCACCAGGCCTTAATCCCGTATAAATTATTTTTATATCAATTTCTGGCTCAAAACCTGATAATTTTATCATTCTTTTGGCTAAATCTAATATTTTAACAGGTTCTCCCATATCAAATACAAAAATTTCGCCTCCTTGCCCCATTGTTCCGGCTTGCAATACCAATTCACATGCCTCAGGAATCGTCATAAAATACCTTACGATATCAGGATGTGTAATGGTAACAGGCCCTCCTGCTTCAATTTGTCTTTTAAAATGAGGAATAACAGAACCATTAGACCCTAAAACATTTCCAAACCTTGTTGTAATAAATTTTGTAACATTTCCTTCAACATTTTGTAATGACTGTACAAATAATTCAGATGCTCTTTTAGAAGCTCCCATCACATTCGTAGGATTAACAGCTTTATCGGTAGATACCATAACAAACCTGTTCACTTTGTATTTGCTTGATAACGTTGAAACATTTTTTGATCCTAAAATATTAACCAGAATAGCTTCATGAGGATTCTCTTCAACTAAAGGAACATGTTTATAAGCCGCAGCATGATAAACCATTGAGAAGTTATACATTTGAAACAATGGTTCAATCCTATGTCTATTAGAAACATCAGCTAAAACAAATTTGAATCTGATATGAGGGAATTTTTCCTTCATTTCTAACTCTATATCATAGAGCGGGGTTTCAGCTTGGTCTAAAACAACGATTAAAGAAGGATTAAATTGTGCTACTTGCCTTACAATTTCACTACCAATAGAGCCAGCGCCACCCGTTACTAATACATTTTTATCATAATGTCTACTCTTAACCTCTTCATTTTCTATTTTTATAGGCCTTCTATTAAGTAAATCCTCAATTTGAAGATTTTTGATAGAAACCCCAAGATCATTATCTCTTAATTTTTGCACCGATGGTGCTTTAAAAATATTTAAATCTTTTTCTAAAAATAAATTCACCCAAGAGTTCATTTCGTCTTTAGACATCATTTCTTTAACGATAATCACACCGTCTATAATAAGATCTTCTTTTGAATTCTCCTCAATCTTTTTCTTTTCAAAAATAGGTTTTCCTAATAAGGATGCTCTTTTAGAATCTGTTCTTTGCGTAAGAAATCCTACTACTTGATAGGGTAAACTAGGATTATCTAAAATAGCTCTAGCGATAGCAATAGACTGCTCATCAATCCCTAGCACCAAAATTCTTTTCTTTAAAGCACTTCTTCTATATTCTCTAACAATATGAAAAAATTCTTTAACATATAATCTAAAGAGAAAAAGTCCCATAAAGGAGATGATGAAATAAAGAATTAGATAAGGAGTAAGTATGAATTTTTCGCCAGTAGTCCAGAAATAAACAATATTGATCACACCCACCACGAACATTGTACAAAAGCACGAGATCAGTAATTTAAATAGATCTATAAATGTAGAATGTCTTATAATCCCTGCATAGGTCTTAAAAACATACATGAATATGACGTTCACTCCAATAATAGAAAGGAAAACAATGCTTTCATTATCGTGATAAATAAATTCTTTTACACTGATTTTTTCAATAATATAAGTAGAAAGAAATAAAGATATAACCAGAATAATAATATCTATTACAAGTATTATCCATCTGGGAAGATATCTTACATCTGAGAGATTGACAACATTATCTCCTCCAAATATTTTGTTCCTAAGAGAATTGTACATTGTCGTTATTTGTGTTCATATTTAATAAGGTGCAAAACCTGATATTCATTAGTGATAATTTACAAGTATTCTTGCAAAATTAAAGAAAATTTCATCTATACTTACTATTTAAAAAATAAATTTAGTTTTTAAAGTTTATTTAAAACGTCAGCAATTCTATTTTTGCAATCATCAGTAAGGTTAGTTCCTGATGGCAAACATAAACCTTTCGCAAAAATTGTACCAGAAAAATCATTCCCGAAAAATTTACATGTATTATATAAAGGCTGTAAATGCATTGGGTTCCATAAACATCTGGTTTCTATATTATTTTGTAAAAAAAAATCTTTCAAACCTTCTTTTGATAAAATATCATTCTCTATCAAAACTGTATTCAACCAATAGTTAGAATAAAAATCTTCGTTGGGAGCTGAAAATAGATCCATCCCTTCTTTATCTTTAAATATTTGTTGATAAAAGTCATGATTTTTCCGTCTTTCTTTAATTCTATTTTCTAGGACTTCCATCTGTCCTCGGCCTATTCCAGCGGAAATATTGCTCATTCTATAATTGTATCCAACTTCAGAATGACTATAATAATCTTTATTATCCTTGGCTTGTGTAGCCAAAAAAAGTGCTTTATTTTTGTCAATTTCCTTTCTTGAAACCAAAATTCCACCTCCAGAAGTTGTAACAATTTTATTTCCGTTAAAACTAATTATTGAGAGATCTCCAAATGTTCCGCAAGGTTGATTTTTATATTTACTTCCTAAAGCTTCCGCACTATCTTCGATAATAGGAATTTCATATTTTCTGGATATTTCAAGAATTTCATCTACCATAAAAGGCATTCCATACAAAGAAACAGTAATAATTGCTTTAGGCTTTTTACCCTTACTAAGACAATACTTAACGGCATCCTCCAATGCGTTGGGACATATATTCCAAGTTGAACTTTCACTGTCAACAAAAACAGGAATTGCTTTCAAATATAAAATAGGATTGGCAGATGCTACAAAAGTAAAAGATTGGCAGATTACAAAATCGCCTTCTTCTACATTTAATAGGCTTAACGCTAAATGAATAGCTGCAGTCCCCGAAGACAAAGCAGTAACAAACGAGTTGTTTCCAAGATAATTTTCGAGGCTTTTTTCAAACTCATCAATGTTGGAACCATATTGTGAAACCCAATTGGTCTCAAATGCTTCCTGTATGTACTTTAACTCGTTCCCTCCCATGTGTGGAGGCGAAAGCCAAATTTTTTCTTCTTTCAACCTTTATTTTATGTTTACTCAAAAATATCATTTATTTTTTCATATTCAAAGCCTTTACCCATCAAATATTTAATAGTTTTTGATTTCCTTTGGTATTCCTTTATTCCCAGTTGTTTAGAATAATAATCTTCAAACATTTTTTTTAATGTTTTTTCGTAGTCTGGCTCATAAATCTCATCAAAACACCTATTCATTAGTTTTTCTGAGATTTGCTTCTGTTTCAGATTAATTTTGATCTTATTTCTCCCCCAATGCTTTATATAAAACTTACCTCGAATGTAACTTCGGGTAAATCTTTCTTCATTTAAATAATTTTCTTTTAAAAGATAAAGAATAATCTCGTCTTTAGCTTCATCAATCAACATAAATTCCCGCATTTTCTGCTCTACTTCTGCATGACAACGATCCTGATAAACACAATAGTTTACCAGTTTCAGCTTAATCTCATCAAAAGTGAAAGTTTTCTTTTCCATAGCTATAAAAAAAGAATGAGCATAAGCCCATTCTTTATATTTTAAGTTCGATAAATGTTAGTAATTAAACAACGCTTTACCTTCCATTAATTCATTAACTTTTTTTCTTACAGAAGTAAGAACCTCTTCATTTTTAATATTATCAACCACCTCAGAGATTAATTCTGAAATTGTTTCCATATCGTTTTCTTTCAATCCTCTTGTTGTGATCGCAGCAGTTCCCAATCTGATTCCAGAAGTTGTGAATGGCGACTTATCATCAAAAGGAACCATATTTTTATTACAAGTAATATCAGCTTTTACAAGAGCCTTTTCAGTTTCTTTACCATTTACCCCTTTATTTCTAAGGTCTACCAACATTAAGTGATTGTCTGTTCCTCCACTTACGATATCAAAACCTCTGCTTACCATTGCTTTTGCTAGCGCCTGAGCATTAGATTTTACTTGTTTAGCATACGTTTCAAACTGAACATCCAAAGCTTCACCGAAAGCAATAGCTTTACCAGCGATAACATGCTCTAATGGACCTCCTTGAATTCCTGGAAAAACAGCTCCATCCAATACTTGGCTCATCATTTTAGTTTCTCCTTTTGGAGTTTTGTGACCGTATGTATTTTCAAAATCTTTACCCATCATGATCATTCCTCCTCTTGGACCTCTTAACGTCTTGTGAGTAGTTGTTGTTACCACGTGACAATGTGCGAATGGAGAATTTAATAATCCTTTTGCAACCAATCCTGCAGGGTGAGCAATATCTGCCCAAAGAGTAGCTCCGATCTCATCTGCAACTTCTCTGAATTTAGCATAATCTAAATCTCTTGAATACGCAGAGAAACCAGCGATCAACATTTTTGGTCTTTCTCTTAAAGCAACTTCTCTCATTTGATCATAATCAATCAAACCAGTTTCCTGCTGAACTCCGTAAGAAACTACGTTATATTGAATTCCTGAGAAATTAACTGCAGAACCGTGAGTAAGGTGACCTCCCATTGAAAGATCCATTCCCATGATTTTGTCTCCAGGTTTCAAAACTGCCAAGTAAATTGCTGCATTAGCCTGAGAACCAGAATGCGGCTGAACATTTACATAATCAACTCCGAAAAGCTCTTTCGCTCTATCGATTGCCAATGTTTCAACCTCATCTACTACTTCACATCCTCCGTAATATCTTTTACCCGGGTATCCTTCTGCATATTTATTAGTCAATACGCTTCCCATTGCTTTCATTACATTTTCAGAAACAAAGTTTTCTGATGCAATCAACTCTAATCCATGGGATTGTCTTTGTCTTTCTTTTTCAATAAGGTCGAAAATAATGTCCATTTACTTTTAGATTTTGAAATTTTTCACCCCAAATATACGGATTTTTAGACAAGATTTTATCATTCAGGATTATGATTTTTGGACTAAAATTTTTATTATTATTCATTGATTTACTCAACATTCGTTTCAAATTTCATATTAGTTTATACCTTTCTTTAAGATATAGACTGGCTTTTACCAATAAAATTAAGACAGGAACTTCGACCAAAGGACCAATGACCCCGACAAAAGCTTGAGCCGAATGAATTCCGAAAACTGCAATACTAACCGCAATTGCCAACTCAAAATTATTTCCTGTTGCGGTAAAAGCTATTGAAACATTTTTATCGTAAGGAACTTTCAAAAATTTGTTGATAAAGAAGCTAATGAAAAACATCAATACAAAATAAATCATCAATGGGATAGCAACTTTTACAACGTCCATTGGTAATTCTATAATCTTATCGCCTTTTAAACTAAACATCAACACAATGGTAAATAGTAACGCATATAAGGTAATGGGTGAAATTGTAGGAATGAATTTTCGGTTATACCACTCTTTTCCTTTTGATTTAGTGAGAAAATAACGCGTTAAAAAGCCGGCTAAGAAAGGAATTCCTAAGTAAATCAGCACACTTTCTGTTACTTCCCCAATCGAAACAGAAACATTAAAATTGCCTAACCCTAATTTCTGTGGAAGTATATTAATGAATAGCCAAACTAAAAAACTGTAGGATATGATTTGAAAAATACTATTTAAAGCAATCAACAAAGCGGCGTACTCTCTGTTTCCTTTTGCCAGATCATTCCAAACAATTACCATCGCAATACATCTTGCCAAACCTATTAAAATCAAACCTATCATAAAATCAGGTTCATTTCTAAGGAAAATAACTGCAAGGGCAAACATTAAAACAGGGCCGACAATCCAGTTCAAGAATAAAGAAATTGAGATGACTTTTTTATCTTTAAAAACCTTTGGCAGTAAAGTATAATCTACTTTTGCTAACGGAGGATACATCATTAAAATCAACCCAATCGCTAAAGGTATATTGGTTGTGCCTGCAGAAAGTGAGTTCGTAACCACCGCAATGGCAGGAAAAAAATACCCCAATCCTACTCCAATCAGCATTGCCAGAAAAATCCAAAGAGTTAGATATCTATCAAGAAATTTTAATTCAGTTTTCATTTTTACTTATTTTAGAAAAAACATAAAACATTTCAGCCGCTATCTGCAGACTTCTTTCTTCGTATATTTCATTTTGCTCAGAAGTGTTATCTGCTATTTTTGGATCTTCGAATGTAATAGGAATACGTTTTTCTGCTCCCGGAATAAAAGGACAATCTCCATCTGCTTGTGAACACGTCATAATTGCAGCAAAATCACTAACCGGATTAAAAACATCATCATATTTTTTAGAAAACCCAACAATAAGTAAAGCGTTTTCAGCATATTTTATGGCATAAACCGGATTTTCATTTTCACTTAATTTCCAACTCTCAAAGCCTGCATTTGCCAATGTTTCTATGACTTTAGGAAATAAAGCCGTCGCTTCCGTTCCTCCGGAATAGCAGTTTACATTCAGAATGTTAAAATGCACCGATGCTGTTTGTGCCCAAATCTGCGCAAGATGGCTTCTGCGTGAATTGTGAGTACAAATAAAATTGATGTTAATCGCTTTCTGATACCTTACCTTTTCCTGTATAAAATCGATCAATGGTTGTAAGATAATTTTTCTTTCTGCATTGATTTCTTTAGTAAGAATTACTTCTATATATTTTGATAAATTAGCATTCATATCCGTTATTTTAAAAGATTAGCAACATCCTGAATCTGGGGTACAACAAGAATCTTTATCACTTTTCAATTCGCTCAGATTTATTTTTTGTTTTTCCTGAGGAATTCCGCAAGCCTCCTGTGCTAAACAAGCGGTTACTTTATTTTTAAGGATAAAATTCTTTCCATTAAAATCAAGATCATACTTTCCAATGGTTGTGTCTTGGTATTCCACTTCGATTTCAAAATTTCCGATGCCTAGTTTTTCTTCTGAAAGCGTAATGATATGCAAAAGCTTTCCTGGTTTCAGACGATGTTCAAAATCATCAGCATCCCAAAGTTGAAAATTCACTCTTTCTTCTTTTCTCATGGTACCGCCGCAATCTATAAAGTTTTTGGTCACCATTCCGATTTCTGTGACATGGAAATGTTCAGGGACAAACTTTCCATTCTCTAATTGAAATTCTACGTTTTCTAATGATGGTAGAATATTTTTAATCTGTTCTAAAGTCATTTTTATGTATTTTAAATTGTTAAATTGCAATATTACGATAAACTTGGTCAAATTTTTTTTAACAGCAGTTTTGCTTTTTCACCGTGGAAATAATATTCGAGAAATAGGTATTCAAAACTTCGAAAGCTTTATCATCAATACAATAGCAAATTTTGTTTCCTTCAATATTACCTTTAATTAATCCCGCATTTTTAAGCTCTTTTAAATGTTGAGAAACTGTTGGTTGGGCAAGTGGTAGCTCATTAACAATATCTCCACAGATACATTCATTCACTTTCAATAAATATTCTATGATTGCTATTCTGGCAGGATGTCCCAAAGCTTTTGCAATGGTAGCGATCTGGTTTTGTTGTTCGGTAAAAAAATCTGTTTTAGTAGCACCCATTTTTTGTGGCTTATTTTATATCGCAATATTACGATAATAAATAAAACCAACAAATATTTTTTCAACTTTTAACAAAAAAAAATCCTTGCTGAAAGTACAACAAGGATTAAAAAAATATAATATAATTAAAAATGTTCATCTACTAATTCTTTATTCACCATAGCTCCCGCGAAGTTTCCTTGAGCAATCGCAGTGGCAACAGAGCGCATCATCGTTACATTATCTCCGCAAGCATAAATACCATACATAGTTGTTTTTTGGAAAGGATCAACTTTAATAAAGCCCTGTTCGGTCATTTCACAACCGAGATCCTCTGATACGTTAATATTCTGCTGAAATGGGATCTTTGCATATAATGCTTTTAGTGAAAACTCTTGTCTATTCTTGAAAAGTAATTTTTGAATGTGTCCGTTTTCATGGATTATTTCTTCAATTTCGTTTTCATTGACGTTGATGCTTTTCTCTTTTAGCTTTTGAGTCTGCTCTTCACTTAAGCTTGATTTCCCATTGGTAAATATGGTTAAAGCTTTTGTCCAGTTCAGGATCATTTTTGAAAATTCAAAAGCCATATCTCCGTTGGCAAGAATTCCTGTGATTTCATTTTTCACTTCATATCCATGACAATACGGACAATGTAAAACGGAAATTGCCCAACATTCAGAAAACCCTGGAATATTGGGTTGGATATCTTTTATGCCTGTAGCAATAATGAGTTTTTTAGCCGTAAATTTTTCACCTTGTTCAGTTTCAACTTCAAAACCAAGATCTAGTTTATTAGTTTTCAACACTACTCCATCATGAAATTTTACCGTATCGTATTTTTCAACTTGTTCTCTCGCAATCGTCCTTATTTCTTTTGGAGTTTTACCATCCTGAGTCAGAAAATTATGGGAATGCGGAGTTTGTCTATTGCAAGGTTTTCCACTGTCAATGATCAAAATGTTTCTCAAAGATCTGCCTAAAGTCATTCCTGCTGAAAGTCCGGAATAGCTGCCTCCAATAATTATTACATCAAAGTTTTTCATATTGCTTATTGCTTATTGCTTATTGCTTATTGCTTATTGCTTATTGCTTATTGCTTATTGCTTATTGCTTATTGCTTATTGCAAATGTAAAACAAATTTTCATTAATGCGACTTAATCGCAATAATATTTTATATATTTGTAAATGCTTAAGAGAAATACAAAAACAAAACAGCTGATCCTGGATTCTTTAAAGAATTCAAAATCAGCGGTTAGTCAGGATATTTTATTAAAAGAATTGGGAGATGAAGTAGACAGAGCTACTATTTACAGAGTTTTAAACAGTTTCTGTGATGATGGAATTGTGCATAAAATTTTAAGCGACGATGGAAAATATTATTTTGCTTTCTGCGTCAACTGTTCAGAAAAATCACATCAACATAATCATTTTCATTTCAGATGTTTAAGCTGTGGAAAAATAGAATGTATTCCCAATGAAATTGAGGTAAAATTACCGGCAGGCTATCAATCTGTCAACTTTAACGGATTTATTTCAGGCTATTGTGCAGATTGTTCGTAATTAATTATTTTTGAACAAAGTAATGGTATAATCCAACAGTTCTTTACCACCTATTTCTCCATGTCCGGGAATGACGGTTTTTACATTTGGATATGCTTTTTTAACCTTCTCAACCGTTGCTGCCCAAGCTTGAACATTGGCATCACCAAGATAACCTTTTGAAGCATTTATTTCTTTAATTAAGCATCCTCCAAACATGGCATTTTCATTAGGAAAATAACCAACTACATTGTCTTTTGTGTGTCCTTCTCCAAAGAATGTAGCATATACTTTCTGCTTTCCAACCTGTAAAGTCAAACTATTATCAAACCCATGATCAGGAATATTAGAGCCATTTATTTTGGCTAATTCAATCGTTTTATTGCTTGCATAAGAAGGAATATTATTCTTTTCAAACACCTTTAAACCTCCTAGACAGTCAATGTGAAAATGAGTGGCAATAACAGCGTCTATCTTGCAATGTAACTTATCTTTAATCCAGCTAATTAATTCTGTCGAGCTTTTATCATCGGTCGGAGTATCAAAAATAATAGTTTCATTACCGTCTTTTACAATCATTCCGTTGCATTCTACTTTCCCAAAAGAATCGGTATTTAAAAATGAGATATGCTGATAAACATTTTTAGATAATTGCTTAATGATTAAATCATCCGATTTAAAAAGTACTTTCGGTACTTTAAAGCTATTCTGGGCGTTACAAAACATCGTAAACATCACTAAAAATAAAAGCAGAATTTTAGATATTGGCTTCATAGGTTTAATACTTTTCATTCCAGCTAAAATAGAATATTAATCATCTGTATTGAAATTTCAAATGGTTAATTAAGTGTTAATGCTTATTCTGTATCTGTCCATTTGTCTTGAAACAAACGGACCAAAAATTGCCTTCGAAAAGTCGGCGAATGCTATTTCAAGACTGGAATCTTCCGCTAAAAATGATTTCTGCTCACTAAAAATTCTAAAACTTGCGCAATAACAACATTAGTTCTTCGAATCTATATTAAGGTCGCGCTTCAAACATTAGAATTTTTTTAACGCTAACAAAACTCATTTTCTTAATGCTACAGCTTCCTAGGTCGATAAGATCAGTCTCGCTTACCCAACTGTGCGTAAAATTAAATATAAAGTATTCAACTGAAGAAATTTTACTTCAAGCTTCCAGATATTCTCTTTGATAAAAAATTAATTAGCTTTTATGAAATTTCAAATAATCATTACATATTAAGCCTGTTCTTTACTTATTTAATTCAAGTCAAATTTTTGAAATTTAATTTCGTTCTTAACATTCAATATCCTTTCATTCCAATAGTTAATTCTTTCCATCTTATCAGGATATTCTGTTTCAGTTTTGTTTTGATAATATACAATAGAGTCCTCATATTCTTTCAAAACTTTCTGTAAGTATACTTCATAATCTTTTGGATTTTGAGGAATGTAACCTATCCCATCACAACCACAACTAAGAAAACATTTCCCTAATTTAAAAAGCCCTTCTACAATTTTCCATTCTTTAATTGCGGTTTTCTTTGGAGCCTTGAAATCAAGCCCTAAATCAGCCATTGCTGCTCTACATTCAGGACATTTTCTATCTCTATTTTCTATTTCGCTTACTAGTTCGGCTAATTTATTCCTTTCTAATTTTGTAAAAACCTGCCCTACTTTTTGTATAGATTTTCCGTTAAGCTCATGATATACCTTATCTTTTTTTATTCGCAACAAAATATCATCTGAGTGCGCTTGTTTAAATGATTTTCTGCATTCAAAACAAACGTAATGAGATTTATATGTTTTTCTGGCATATCGACACATGTCTTATATTTTTATGAATAGTTCAAAATTATAAAATCGGTTTCAATAAAACTTTCTCAATTAAAATTAATTATCTTTTATTAAATGAAATGTAGAGATTCCTTCATTCCTCGGAATGACAGCTTTTATAAAAATAAAAAGTCCCGAAAAAATCGGGACTTCAGATAAAATATATCTCGTTAGTTTATTATTTCTTGTTTTTCTTTTCTTTAAGCTCTTCTTTATCTTTATCAGAAGGGTTCCAAACTTTTACTTCAGAATTCTTATCAATTCCTGAAAGAATCTGAACATTGATTCCATCACTAGCTCCCAAGTTTACATATACTTTTTTGAATGTTCCATTAGCTTGTTTAACCTCAACAAAAGGAACGTCTTTACCATTTTTCTTTTCATACTGAACCAATGATTCGTCCAATAATAAAGCATTTTTCTGAGAACTTAGAACGATTTCTCCGTTCGCAGAGAATCCTGCTCTGATGTAGTCATTATTAGGATTCTGAACATCACCTTCAACTGGGAACTTGATCGTTCCGTTGTTGTCTTTTCCTTTTGGAGCAATCATTGTCAGTTTTCCAGGGAATGTTTTGTTCTGTAAAGCTCCGATTACGATTTTCATATCCATTCCTTGCTTTAACTTTCCAGCCTGAGCTTCATCTATTTCTCCTTGGAAGATCAAAGCACTAAGGTCTGCAATAGAACAAATCGTTGTTCCGGCATTAAATGAGTTGGCTTCAATCACCTGACTTCCCACTTTCACAGGAACTTCAAGCACCGTCCCTGCAGCTTTAGAACGAATCTGAGTTGTTGCAAAACCTTGTAGCTCCGGAGTAGCTCCTGTTTTTACAATCTGTAATCTTTTCTGAGCCGTTACCAATTGTTGGTTGGCATTTTTAAGATTCTGCTGTTGCGTATATAATTGCTGCTGAGAATTCAAATATTCCTGCTTAGAAATAACGCCTTGTTTAAACAACCTCTCCTGCATTGAAAACTGCTTTTGCATATTCTCAACATTCATTTTAGAGTTGCTGATTTGAAGTTGAGAATTTTGAACCTCCTGCTGCGCATTATTCACATCGCTCACACTCGGAATAATTCTTACGGTAGCAATTAATTGCCCTGCAGTTACTTTATCTCCTTCATCTACCAAAATCTTATCAATGATCCCTGCAATATTCGGTTTGATTTCAATTTCTTCTTTTGGAACAATTTTTCCTGTGGCCATTACTTTATCATCCATATTCTGAATGGAAGGTTTACGGGTAAGGAAAGTCTCACTTTCTTTAGAATTGGATTTTACAAGGTAACCAATCCCTGAGAATAATGCCACTGCAAATAAAAGCCCCAAAAATATATAAATGGCTTTTTTCCAAGTGAATTTCTTTTTCATATATCTAGTTTATTTTTTAATATTGAATTAATTTATCTTTATCTAATTGTTTATGCTTTTCAAGCTTATCAAATGCCTGATCTAAATCTTCCGGTTTATTAATAAAAAGAATAACAATCATTCTGTTTTTAGCATCAAAAAAACTTATGTTATTGATCTTATTATCGTATTTTATTTTCTGGATTTCAGGAAATACGTTCTTCAATTGTTCCAGATTTTCTTTTTGGTCTTTATCTAATAATATGATAAAAGAAGAATCATCTTCCAATAATCTATGACTTTGTGAAACATCCTTCAGCGGGCTTGAAACATGCACACTATTGGCACTAAAATATTTAAAAAAACTATCAAAAATATCATTCCCATCTAACTGATCCGCATATAGGTTCAATGTATTAAAATTAGGACCATATTCATAAATTGAGTTTGGAAATGTCTGCTCGAAACTTTTAATTATTTCATCAACAAAATTCTTATCAATCGTTTTATTCTGTTCTAAATATTTTTCTGTTAAAGGATAAATTGCTTTTGCAAAAAGATTAATGGTAGATTTACTATACCATTCGCCTTTATCTAACTTCCCTTTATTTAAAATTTTATATCCATACCCATTTCCTAATGCTGTAGCCATTGCTTCATTAAAATAGGAGTAAGCCAGTTTTGAGTATCGCGATTTATTTTCTATAAAATATTTTTCTAATTCTGCCTGAACTTCTTTACTCTGCTCATTGTATAAAATATGGCACATCTCGTGTAAAGTTACCCCCAAAGTCCCAATCGTATCATTTGAATCTGTCATACTTCCTACACACAAGGCATTCCCGTGAGGTGTAGCAGTGGTATTTCCCTTTTTTCCAGGGATTGGATATAAGGTAACATAAAACGGCACCTGCACATCCCAAGATGACTTATAAAAATGATTAAACTTTAAAAATAGCTCTGAGCTAACATCATTGTATTTCTTAAGTTCATTGATCTGTTTTTTAATTTTAGCTTCACTTTCATTCCATACAAACTGTCTGAAATACGGCTGTGCTTTTTTCAATGAATTATAAATTTTCATTTGCTCATTGATTGGCAAAATCCCTGTTATTCTTTCATTAAAATCTTCAAGATCTTTAGACTTTAAAGTTGTTACCACAAGCAATGTCAAATAACTTTTTCTATAATTCCGTCCTGCAGGATAATCTTGTCTTGAGATACTTTCATTATAATCAATAGACTTGAAATCCTGAACCAACTTTTGAAAATCTTTATTATCCGCTAACTTCTCAGTAATAAATTTCCTGTAGGTTGATGAAGTTCCCGGCATTTTTGCTGTGGTCTCCATAAAATTAAAAAGACTATATACTTCACTTTCTTTAAAGATAAAAAACTCTTTGCGCTGTCCTGAAACAGAGCCAAAAAAGAAAATTATTATAATTAAAAAAAGTCTTTTCATCTTTAAATTACTCTGATCTTAATGCTTCAATAGGTCTAATTTTTACTGCTCTCTGCGCAGGAATCATCCCAATAATTAATCCTAAGATTACCATTACTGCCATCGCCCCAAATACGTTTCCGTAATTTACCGTTGGATTATAGAATGGAAAATCATCCTGACCCTGAGTAGCCATATTTAAAATAATTAAAACAAAAATTCCGAATATAAAACCAAGTATTCCCGAAGACAGCGTAATAACAACACTTTCAAGCAAGATCTGATTTCTTACCTCAGAAGGTTTAGCGCCTAAAGCTCTTCTGATTCCGATCTCTTTTGTTCGTTCTTTTACTGTAATTAATAGGATATTTGATATAGCAATTACCCCTGCAAGAATGGTTAAAGAACCTACTATAATTGTCAACAACTGCATTCCGGTTAAGAAACCTGTCAGTTTTTTAAATTCTTTTCCAAGATTGAAACTACCAAAAGCATTGGTATCTTCCGGTGATACTTTATTTTTAGCTTTTAAAGCCAGTTTCACTTTCTCCTCCACTTCATTTACATTGGCGTTAGGCTTGCTGACAATCGCAAACATATCAATCTTATCTCCCGCATTATACATTTTAGTATACGTAGAAAGAGGGATAAAAACAGTTTGATCATTTTCAAATCCGCCTCCTTTTTTCACTCTGAAAACTCCAATTACATTGAAGAATATCCCTTTAACATTGATTGATTTTCCAATAGGGTTTTCATTCTTTTTAGCATCGAAAAAGTTTTTATAAACCTCTTCTCCAATCACTACAACATTTTTATTTCCCGATACGTCTGCATCATTAATATATCTTCCGAAAATCAGTTTTTTCTCAGAGATCTTATTTCCTATCGGATAATCTCCGGTAAGAGAATAGGTTGCATTTTTACCGTTTCTGGACATTGCTTCTCCCGGTGTTCCTGTAAAACTTCCTCTCGCATTCTGTGGAGAGATATAATCAATTTCCGAGATTTTATTTTTAAGCATCTGGATATCCGGAAGGTTAAGATCTACTTCTCTTCCTTTCGGGAAACCTTCATAAGGAATGTTTGTTTTTTGTGCCCAAAGGAAAATAGAATTCGTTGCAAATCCTGAAAATACTTTATCAAAGCCATTCTCCATTCCTTTTGCTGCTCCCAGCAGACTCACATATAAAAACATCCCCCATCCCACACCAATCATGGTAAGGAATGTTCGAAGCTTATTATTCTTCAATGAATAATAAATTTCCTGCCAAGTATCCTTTTTAAATAAGATGTTCATTTTTATTAATGATGAGTTTTATGTTATAAATGATATGATGAAAGTAAATCGTTAATTGCAATTCTTTATTAATTATTACAGCGATGCATTTTCAAATTATATCATTATCAAATTTTCAAATTATTCTGTTCTTAATGCTTCAATTGGTCTGATTCTCGAAGCTCTGTACGCAGGCACAAATCCGGCAATTAATCCTGAAAGAACAAGAGCAATAAATGCCATCAAGATCGTACCCCAACCTACACTTGGGCTTTTTATAAAATATTCTTCAAGACTGTCACCGATTAAATGTAAAGCCAATACACCGACACCTACTCCCACAAATCCTGAAACTACGGTGATCACCACACTTTCCTGAACAATCAAAGCAACAATACTTCTGGGTTTTGCCCCAATCGCTTTTCTTACTCCGATTTCTTTGGTTCTTTCTTTTACGATGTACACCATGATGTTACTGATTCCAATAATTCCGGCTAGCAAAGTTCCCAATCCGATAAATGTTACAATAGCGGTAATTACGGCCATAAACATAAAAGTCTCATTCATGTTCTTTGCATTATTCCGTACACGAACTCCATTTTCGTCATCCGGGGAAACATTTTTTCTTGCCTTTAATCTATCCTGTAATTCATCACCATATTTTATAGCTTCCTGAGGAGATAATTTATCATTGTAGGCAATAAATACTGTACTCACTGTATCTGAGCCCTTTTTCATTTGCTGCAACGTAGTAATAGGAACCGAGATATGTCTTTCATCCCAGTCGCCCCCGTCATCAGAGAATACCCCGATTACTTTAAACATGGTTCCATTAATATTCAGGTCTTTTCCTACCGGACTTCCATTTTTAATTAAATCTCTCTGAACCATTCTCCCGATTACCGCTACATTTTGTTTTCTGGCTAAATCTGCAGAATTAAGATAACGGCCTTCAAGCATTTTACGGTTTTCGATATATTTTTCTTCGGCGTCTGTTCCGTTCACCTGGTAAGTTCCACTCTCTTTACCGTATTTCACCAATAAACTTGATTGATATCTTGGGCTCGCTTCTCCTACTTTTTCTTTATCTGCATTAACAAGAAAATCATAATCATCATTATTCATTGTCACCAATCTATCCGACTGCAGCCCTTTATAAGCAAGAGTAGTTTTCCCTGTAAAAATAGTAATCAGATTCTGAGCATCTCTTGCAAAACCCTCTGTAAAAGCATTTTGCAATCCTGAACCAATTCCGAAAAGAACAATGAAGATAAATAAACCCAAAGCCACGGTAAATCCCGAAAGCACTGTTCGCAATATATTACTGCGAATAGAACTGAATATTTCCTGCCAACGATCTAAGTCAAACATATATTTTTTGGTTTGAAGCGGGAAGATTGAAGTTTTCAAACTTTCCGCACATTTATTTTTATTTAATTTTTAGAACTCCAGCCTCCTTCTAAAGAACAATCTGATTTATAAATTCATCGCTTTCAATGATTCCATCTTTTAAAATGACATTCCTTTTTGTTTGTGCTGCAACATCTGGTTCGTGGGTTACCACAATGATAGTTTTTCCTTCATTATTAATATCCTGAAGAAGTTTCATAATATCATGGGTCGTCTTAGAATCCAATGCTCCCGTAGGCTCATCCGCCAAAACAATTTTAGGATTAGTGATTAAAGCTCTAGCAATCGCAACTCTTTGTTTCTGCCCTCCGGAAAGTTCATTAGGAAGGTGGTTTGCCCATTGTGCAAGACCTACTTTCTCCAAATATTCCATCGCTTTCTTGTCACGCTCTTTTCTCGGCACATTTTGATAATATAAAGGAAGAGCCACATTATCCAAAGCCGTCTTATATCCTATTAAATTAAAAGACTGGAAAATAAAACCAAGAAACTTACTTCTATATTCTGCCGCTTTTATTTCTGATAAATGTTCGATCGGAACCCCATCCAGTTCATAAGTCCCCGAATCTTTTTCATCCAGAATACCAATAATATTAAGGAGGGTAGATTTCCCGGAACCGGAACTTCCCATAATAGAAACAAACTCGCCCTCGGAGATATTAAGATTAATACCCTTGAGAACGTGCAACTTGCTTTTTCCTGTATCGTATGACTTATGTAAATCCTGAATTACTAACATTAAGTGATGTATGTTTTATATCCTAATAAGTAGAAGTAATTTTCGATTTGTTACAAGAATAAAAATTTATTCAAATTAAATAGTGTTTAATCTTTTTCTACTTTATTCATAGATATTTACAATAAAGTGTTTAACTGTAATTGCCCAATTTTATTTATTTTTGCCTCATAAGTGGGTGTAAGTCAGTATCAGAGCAAGTTTCATGTAAATGTGGAAAACTTTTAAGGTTAAAAGTCAGCCAATTAGTATTTACCTCTTTTAAAATCAGTTCTTTTTTTCGACCTTTGTGCTTCGCACGTAACAAGAGATAACTGTTTCATTGATGTGAATAACTTTGAAATATAAGTTTCAAATAATCAGAACGTTAATTATTTCTTGCATCTTATCGCAGTGATCTAATTATTTTAATTTTAAAGACATTTTTAATATGGGAATTTTTGATAAAAGAGTAAGCTACAAACCATTTGAATACCCTGAGGTTCTTCAATTTGTAGAGGCTATCAACAAATCGTTTTGGGTACATTCGGAAGTGGATTTTACCGCAGATGTTCAGGATTTTCATTCACAATTGGAACCACACGAAAAGCACGCTGTGAAAAATGCGCTTCTAGCCATTGCACAGATCGAGGTGTCTGTAAAGACATTCTGGGGAAACCTATATAATCATATGCCAAAACCTGAGTTGAATGGTCTTGGAGCTACTTTTGCAGAATGCGAATTCCGTCATTCTGAAGCCTATTCCCGTTTGGTAGAAGTATTAGGATATAGCGAAGAATTCTCTAACGTGATAGAAATTCCTGCTGTTAAAAAGAGAATTGATTTCTTATCAAATGTTTTAAAGCATGCGAATTCTACAACACCGAAAGAATATGTTTCTTCTCTTTTATTATTCAGTATCCTGATTGAAAACGTGTCGCTTTTCTCACAATTTGCGATTATTCTTTCTTTCACAAGGTTTAAAGGATACATGAAAAATGTTTCTAACATCATCGCTTGGACTTCTATTGATGAGCAGATTCACGCAAATGCAGGAATTTATTTGATCAACAAAATCCGTGAAGAGCAACCAGATCTATTAACTGATTCTGATATTGAAGATATTTATACTTTAGTTGATCAGTCTGTAGAATTAGAAGGTGAAATCATCGACTGGATCTTTGAATTAGGAGAATTAAGCTTCTTCTCAAAAGAAGATCTATTAAACTTTATGAAATACCGTGTTGACGACAGTTTAAAGAAAATCAATATGGATACCCGTTACAATATTACTCCGGAGCAATACCGTCCAATGAAATGGTTTGAAGAAGAAGTTTTCGCGAACTCTATGGATGATTTCTTTGCAAAAAGACCGGTGGATTACACGAAGCACGATAAGAGTATTACAGCAAACGATTTGTTCTAGATTTTAGAGTAGGCGCGAGCGAAGCGAGCGTCAAAACATATAGTATTAGCGTTGTCATGCTGAGCAAAGTCGAAGCATCTCGTTCAAGAGAATAGAAATTTCTCGTTCCTCAGAATGACATGAAAATAAATATATTGAGAAATTTAAAACCTCAATAGAATGGATTTTAATCCATTAAATAAAGTATAAAAGTATTTGGTTATAGCCAAAACTTATTACTAAAGAAGATTGTTTCATTTTTAGCAATGACAATCCTAAGGGAAACAGATTTTTATCTTAGCCCTGATAGAGCGGCCTGTTTGAGCTCTTTTTCTTTGCAAAAGAAAAAAGCGAGTAGCGAAAGCAGGTAGAAAAGTGAGGAGATGAACAAAATTTTCTGCTCCTAGAAAAAATTAACAATACAATGTACACCGTACATTTTACAAGATAAAAAATGGAAGACCAAAAAAATTCAAATATATGGTGGCTCAATGAAGAGTCTGAGCAAATGCTTAACAGAGGATATCTGTTGAAAGGAGAAACTGTAGATGGAGCTATCGACAGAATCACCATGGCGGCTGCAAAAAAATTATACAAGCCGGAATTACAAGCCGCTTTCAAGGAAATGATCGTAAAAGGATGGATCAGTTTCTCTTCTCCTGTTTGGGCAAACATGGGAACGCAGAGAGGTCTTCCTATCTCTTGTTTCAACGTTCACATTCCGGACAGCATTGAAGGAATTACCCACAAAATGGGTGAAGTAATCATGCAGACGAAAATTGGCGGGGGAACTTCAGGGTATTTCGGAGAACTTCGTAACAGAGGGACTGCGGTAACCGATAACGGAAAATCTTCCGGAGCTGTTTCTTTCATGAAATTGTTTGATACAGCAATGGATGTCGTTTCTCAAGGCGGTGTAAGAAGAGGTGCTTTTGCTGCTTATTTGGATATTGACCACGGAGATATTGAAGAATTTTTATCTATTAAAGACATCGGAAGTCCGATCCAGAACTTGTTTACAGGAATTTGTGTTCCTGATTACTGGATGCAGGATATGATTGACGGTGATATGGACAAACGTAAGATCTGGGCAAGAGTATTGGAAAGCCGTCAACAAAAAGGGCTACCTTATATATTCTTTACCGATAACGTGAACAGAAATAAGCCTCAGGTTTATAAAGACTTAGGAATGCCTGTCAACGCAAGTAACCTTTGTTCTGAAATCATGCTTCCTTCTACAAGAGAAGAATCTTTCATCTGTTGTTTATCTTCTATGAATTTAGAGCTATACGACGAATGGAAAGATACAGACGCTGTAAAATTAGCCGTATACTTCTTAGATGCAGTTCTAACTGAATTTATCGAAAAAACAGAAGGAAACTATTACCTACAAGGAGCAAGAAACTTCGCTATGCGTCACAGAGCGCTTGGTTTAGGAGTTTTAGGATACCATTCTTATTTACAAAAAAATATGATTCCGTTTGAAAGTTTTGAGGCCACTCAATTCAATGCAAGAGCATTCAAACATATCAAAGAACAAGCAGAATTAGCTTCAAGAGAATTAGCGAACATCTACGGTGAACCAGAATTATTGAAAGGGTACGGATTGAGAAATACCACCACAATGGCTATTGCTCCTACCACTTCAAGTTCTGCCATTTTAGGACAAACTTCTCCTGGAATTGAGCCTTTTGCCTCTAACTATTACAAGGCAGGTCTTGCAAAAGGAAACTTTATGCGTAAGAATAAATACTTGGCTAAATTATTAGAAGAAAAAGGTCTTGACAACGAGGAAACTTGGAGAACGATCATGCTAAATCACGGTTCTGTTCAACACTTAGCTGAATTAACTGAAGAAGAGAAAGCAGTATTCAAAACATTTAAAGAGATTTCTCCAATGGAGATCATTTCTCAGGCTGCACAAAGACAACAGTATATTGACCAAGCACAATCATTAAACCTACAAATTCCTTCTACAATGCCTGTAAAAGATGTAAACTATCTTTACATTGAAGCATGGAAAAAAGGAGTGAAAACATTATACTACCAAAGAAGTTCATCTGTTTCTAAAGAAATGATGGTGAATTTCGTTTCTTGTTCCGCTTGTGAAGCATAAGATACAAGTAATAAATTTTAACATATTATTGATAAGAGCACGCTTTTTTAGCGTGCTTTTTTCGTTGATGGTACTCACAAAATATTTAGAAAACTTAGATAGAAAGCAAAAATTCGCCTTCATTATATAAATAATTTTAATATTTTTTTTTAACTTTAATAGTATATAAGGCTGGTATCTATAATATTAGTATCAACTTATAGTAAGATTAACCCTAAAACACACACATTATGAAAAAAATAGACCTAATGAATTTACGGTACGAAAACCACGTTACCAAAAAGAAAGTAGACAATACTTTATTTCTTATTGACGAAATAACAGGAGCTTTATTTACGAGAAACAACGAATTCGATATTACCACTTTTAAAGATGCAGATGGTAATAAATGGGCTCATAGTGAGGGACCCATATCTGCTAATAGAGATTTAACCCATCTTATGATAGGCAACGGAGATGGAGCCTATGGAATAGATAACCTCTACATAACCGGTGATATAGAAGGTATGCTTCAGAAAGCATTACAACATTTTTTGCCTCTGGTAGAAAAAGATAACTTTTTTGTTGAACAAGATAGATGGACTATTTTCCTGAATTAAATAAAATCAAGTACAAAAAGGAGCTCATTAATATCATCAGCTCCTTTTTGTCATTACATCATAAAAAAAGCCCAGAATTAGATTCTGGACTATTGAAAGAATATATAGTAAAATAAAAATTAAAAGTTATATCTCACTCCTAGCTGAGCCTGGAATCTTGATGCAAACTGATCAATGGTATAAGGCAATCCAGGAGTTGTAAAGTTATAGGTTGGATCACCAGCCGAAGGTTGTCCTGCAGCTACGTTTCCTACTTTTGTTAACCCTGTACTCGCTGTAGAGTTAAAGGTATTCGGTACAAAATACACTTTACCCCAGTTTTTATTCAGTAGGTTGGTAAGATTGATGATGCTTAATGAGATCTGTATGTTATTTTTAGATTTCGGGCTCAATCTTATTTCATCCATAATTTTGAAATCGGCTTGTATATTCCATGGAGTTACATCACCGTTTCTTTCTGTAAACTTCCCTCTTCGAGAGCTCAGGTATTTGTTATTGTCCACAAATTTCTCATAATCTGCAATTTGCTGTTGTGCAGAAACCAAAACATTTCCGGCAGCATCTTTTATAGCAACAATATACTTAGCCGCTTCATTAGCATCTTTGAAGATGTAAGAAAGTCCGGCCGCCTGTCCTGTATTTGCAATTGTACTGTTTACAAATCCCCAAGAGAAAGGGTTTCCTGATTGTGCATTGAAATATACGTTAGCAGATAATCTATTGGATGGCGAAACATTCACTGAATAACCAAGGTTGGCCACTACTCTGTTTTTAATGGCAAAGTTAGAAGTTGTAAGCTGTGGATTATTCGGTGTCAGAGACTGGTTCATCTGCCAGTTACTCTCCATAGAGTTTCTGATTCCGTTGGTAATATCTTTTGCATCACCATAGGTATACGCAACAAAGAAATTAAATCCGAAATTATATGATTTAGAAAGCTGTGCCGTTAAATTATATCGGTATCCTTCTTTGGTATTAGATAAAAGATAAGCGTTAGAAAAATTACTGTTGATGTTGGTAGTATAAATCGGCATTTCATGATTCGTATCATAACTGTAATACGTCACTTTATCCGTTTTATTAACCTGCTGGAACTGTAGATCGTATAATACTTTTGTATAGATTCCTTCTAATGTCAATTTATATCCGGAAACAGTATAATCAACAGCCAATGAACTTCTCCATACTCTTGGCATTTTAAAGTTATTATCAATAAGATCTACCTGAACTTTAGAAGAGTTTTGCCATTTCGGGAAATTACCGCTTACCAAAGGATCTCCATTAGCTGCCAACTGTGCTGCTGTAGGCGAATTATAATCATAACTTCCAAAACCTACACCATCATTATAATAAGCATACCCTAACCATGCAAAAGGAATTCTTCCCACAAAAATACCGGATCCTCCTCTCAACACCACAGATCTGTCTTCTGTAACATCCCATGTAAATCCAACTCTTGGAGAGAAAGTAGGTTTATTAAGATAGTTATTGGTCAATTGGCTTAATGGCGTATACGTATAGGTATTTCCATAATTAGGATCTTGAGGAGAATTGGTTACCTGTGGGCTTAGATTAGGTTTATTAGGCAGATCCGTGTAATCTACTCTTACTCCCGGTGAAATTCTCACTCTTCCTAAATTGATCTCATCCTGGAAATATAAGGAGAGTAGATTAACTTTATACGAAGCATAAGGATTATTAAAAATCGTTTCTCTGCTGTCTCCGTTGAATGGATAGGTACCTCTTATTCTTGAAGGGTTCGCATTATAGAAATCATTTAAGCTTTTATAAGAAATTCTTCCGTTTAAAGCATTTACAAAACCGTAATCAATATTATACAATTCATTATGCGTTCCTAATAAGAAGGTATGAACTCCTGTTTTGTACGTTAGGTTATCGGTGATTTCAAAAGTCTTCTGCTTCATATTAAAAACAGTTGCTTCTCTGTCATTTCCTAATAAAATAGTTCCGCCATTATAAGCGATTTCCACTTGTGGGAACATCGCATTGGAAGAAGTAGGATCTCTATAATCATGAATAGAAGAATATCCTAATATTAAATTATTACTCCATTTATCATTAAAACGGCTTTTCAATTCCAATGTGGTAGAAGAAGACGTGTTCTTCTGGATATAATCCATACTGGAGAATCTGAAGTTCGCGCCATCTCTTTCAAGGTTTGAAGCCTGCGAGAATACCGTATTATTTTTAATGGATAAGGTATGCTTATCATTAATCTTCCAATCTAATTTATTAAAAAGCTTAGAACTTTCTGAGAAATTATTATATTGATTGAAACTTCCTACATTGAAATTATATTTATTACGAACAAAATCAGAAATCTGCTGAGCCACCGCATCATTCACCAATGCATTAGGATCATTCGCATTATAAAAAACAGGATCTGTTCTTTTCGTATATTCTAAATTGGTAAATAAGAATACTTTGTCTTTTACAACAGGTAAACCTACTCTACCTCCATAAATAAAATCTTCAAAAGAACTCGGCATTTTTGAATTATCACCAATTCTGTTGTTTCCTGTAATAGAAGCGTTTCTTCCATAAGCATACAAAGATCCGGTAATATCATTACTTCCACTTCGTGTTACTGCATTGATACTTCCTCCTAAGAAATTCCCCAACTTTACATCATAAGGAGCAATGTAAACTTGTACATCCTGAATAGCATCTAAACTAATGGAGTTGGAACGCGTGCTACTTCCCGGCATTCCTGATGTTCCCGTTTGACCTCCTAAAGACGGACTAAATCCGATCGCATCATTATTAATAGATCCGTCAATGGTAACGTTGTTATAACGGAAGTTGGTTCCGTTAAAAGAGTTATTTGCACTCTGTGGAACCAGTTTTGTCACATCCTGAATTCCTCTGTTGATATTAGGAAGCCCTGCGATCTGTGCCTGACTGATACCTACTCCGTTTTTTACAGTGGTTCTTTTGGAGGTTAATTTCACCTCATCAATCACCTTTTCTCTGTTGTTAACTTCCACAACCGGTAAATCATTATTACCCAATGAAAGCTGTATATTCGTATTAGAATAAATGACCTGCGAACCATCCGAAACCTCTATCGTATAAGGCCCTCCCGGTTGCAAATTATCTAAGCTGAACTGCCCTTTACTATTACTTTTTGTTTCAAAAGTACTGTTCGTAGGTACGTGCACTACTTTCACAGTAACTTCGGAAGTGATCCCTTTTAACCGGCCAAAAATTTTAGAGCTGGTCTCCTGTGAAAATGCAAACCCAAAGGACAATAAAGCAAAAGCACAGATAATTTTTTTCTTCATATTTTTTACTTCTATTTTCTGGAGCAAAATTATATCGCAAAAAGATCAAGTATGGTAACATACAGTTAACATTATGTGACCTAATGTTTAACATTTCCTTAAAAAAAACTTAATAGGATTATTAGTTTAATTTATAAAGCTATTTAAATTTTTTACCAAAAATAGCTCCTATAGCCCTAAACTATTAACAAAGTATACTAAAAAAATGTTTCCCAATTTTTATAGGGATCAATTGTATTTTTGTTAAGTTCATTATTTATAAAAAAATATAGATTTTATTTTCAGTTTAAGTTCGAAAAATAAAAACTTATCCTATTTAAATAAATATACCCTGTTTTTATTTCGCTAAACACTAAAATTTACGATTTAAAAAAATAATATATTTACAAAATCAAGTCTATTTTTTAATAAATATTAATTAACACAAAAAAAATGAACAAAATTTTACTTACATTATGTCTAAGCCTTTCTTCTATGGCTTATTCTCAAACACTCACTTTTACAGATGCAAAGTTTAAGGCTTTGATTTTAAGCTCAAGCCCAACCAATGATATTGCAAAAGATAGCAATGGGAATGCAATCGCCATAGATACAAATGGAGATGGGGAAATACAAGCTTCAGAAGCACAGCAAGTAAAAATTTTAAATCTAGAACAAGATCCCACTCAAAAATATATTGATCCAAATGGAAATACTTTTGATCCTGATAATATAAATACTGCTTATTATAACAATCATCTGCCAGATGGAATCACGGATGTTTTACTTTTCTCAAATGTAGAAGAACTATATTTTTGGGATACAAAGACGGCAAATATAAATTTTGTAAACAGTACTAAAATAAAGAAAGTACAAGGAAGACCATTCTATTATGACTTTTCGCAATCAGGTTTCTATACGTTGGCTCCTATTAATTTATCGTTTGATAATTGCTCAGGTATTGGCAATATTAATGATATTATTGCATATCAATCGATATCAAGTACTTTATCAAATCCTAGCATTGAAAATGCCTTAGTAATAAAAAACTGTTCACAAATCAATAGTAATGCAGTTATCAATTTATCAGGAATTCAAGAATTGTCGATCGAAAATTCAAATATTCAGACTTTGACCTTTAATACTTGTAACTTTCTAAAAAAAATATCAGTATCTAATTTAAATACTTTAACAAAGATTTCTATTTTAGGAATACCCGAGTTTACCAATCAAATTATAGACTTAATTGAAGCAAATAACTGTACCAATTTACAAGAAATCAATATTGATCCTGATCATTATTATGGAACTGAGGTATATGTTGATAGTATTAACGTAAACGGCTGCACTAATCTAAAGAAAATTATAGGTCTCAATACCTCTTCAATTAATTTCTCCAATGCAGGTTTAATTAATTTGGAAGAGCTTGATTGTTCATTTTATAACAAAAATTTTTACGTTGCAAACTCCGGAATCTATTTTGGGAGTTTAACATCTTTAAATTTAGCCGGATTACCTAAACTTAAAATATTAACAGCATTTAATCAACCAATTGCTCACAATGTAAATTTCGGTATTGCAAATCAATTGGAGAATATAGATATCACTAATTCTTGTGGCTACATGAACACTGTCGATGTAAGCAATATGGCTCATCTACATACACTTAAAACTGATAGAATTCATACATTAGGAACGGCAGGCAATAATGATTTACAAAAGATTATTACAAAAAACTGTGCCCTTTTAGCGAATTTATTCATTACTGGAAATTATGATCTGAAAGAATTAAATTTAGAAAACTGCCCTAGTATCCAGTCTTTGAATATTGAAGGTATAGGATATTATTCATCACTATATAATTTAAATAATCTCAATGTAAAACAATGCACAGGTCTTAAAGATTTAATTATTCATGATACAAAAATAACATCATTAGACTTATCCCAATGTCCCGCATTAGAATCATTATCAATAGGTGACAATTCTTTATTATCAATTTTAAACTCTTCAAATAATGGACAACTAAAAAATTTCACTACAATAAACTGCCCATTAATAAGTCATTTAGATCTTTCAAATAGTATAAAGTTGGAAAATTTCACATTAAATAATATGACCGGATTAGTTTATGCTAACATTAAAAATAATTCAATAGAAAATACTTCTTTTACAAACTACAATAGTAATTTAACAATGTGTGTAGATCCAGCTCAGCTAATTAATTTACAAAATTTATATTCTGGCATCGGTTTCACAACTAATTGTGGCAATACCCTACGTTCAAACAATTTAGAAATAAATAATCCCGAAATCATTCTTTCTCCTAATCCTGTAAAAGATTTAGTACAAATAAAATCTTCAGATAATATTAAAAACATAAAAATATTTGATGCACAAGGAAAAATATTATTAAGTAAGGACTATAATAAAAAATTAATACAAATCGATTTATCTACTTATATACAAAGGATTTATACCTTTGTAATAAAAACTGATAAAATAGAAAAGTCGAAAAAGATAATAAAAGAATAATTACATTAATATCCATCTATTTTAATGAATAAGAGCCATAGAAATTTCTATGGCTTTTTGTTTTATATTTGTTAATAGTTTAATTATTAAAAACTTCAAATATGAAATTCGGACAAGTAGAAGATCCTTCTAAAATAGATTTCACATTACCAAAAGATCACCCAAGAACTAAGGAAATTTTAAGTCAAAATAAAAAAGGCTTAGAAAATATTTCTATTGGATGTGCAAAATGGAATAAAACAGATCTTAAAGGATTTTATCCAAAAGGAACTAAAGATGAGCTCACTTATTATGGAACCCAATTTAATTCCATCGAATTAAATGCCACCTTTTATGGAATGCCTACTCCGGAGCAGGTCATTACCTGGAAAGAAAAAACACCGGAAAACTTTAAATTTTTCCCAAAAATAACCAACACCGTTTCGCATTTCAGAAGATTGATTGACGTTACAGATCCTGTCACTAACTTTGCGACTTCCGTGATGAACTTCAACGAAAAATTAGGAATGGTTTTTCTACAGCTTCACGATAATTTTAAACCTAAAGATTACGACCGATTAGAAAAATTTGTGAAAGAATGGCCTAAAGAAGTTCCTCTAGCCATTGAATTGAGAAATACAGAATGGTTTACAGATGAAGAAATTTTTAATACCACTTGCGAGCTTTTTGAAGCTCACCATATCACCAACATCATTGTAGATACAGCAGGCAGAAGAGATATGCTTCATATGCGTCTCACAACACCTAACGCATTCATAAGATATGTGGGAGCTAACGCTGAAAGTGATTATGCTAGGCTAGACGACTGGATGAAACATCTTACGAAATGGAAGAAAGAAGGTCTTCAAAATTTATACTTTTTTGTGCATCAAAATATTGAAAAAGCATCTCCTTTATTATCGGCTTATTTCATCAATAAACTCAATGAAGAATGGAAAACCGATCTTCAGATCCCTAAAATGGCAACGGAAACTACCGCTACCCTATTTTAAAACAAAATCCCCTATTAATCTAAATAATAGGGGATTTTTATATTTTTTACTTTCTCTTTCTCAGCAGCAATACTAAATTTAGGAAGAGCAACAGAAAGTCCAGTGTTACCCAGATTCCCAGTTTTACATTCTCATAATTATAAACTTCAACCTGTTTTTCAGCAATATCAGAAAGCTTTACACTTTGGTTGATATAATTTCTGATTTCAATCATCTGATCCATATTTTTATTCGGAACAGAATGTTGAGAGAAGTACACCAGGTTCTTTTTACCTAAATATCCTACAATCCAATATTCATCAGATTTATCCATTTCAAGATGCTCAATCCTGTAATATTCCGGACGGATCTTTCCAATATGTTTCGCTTCTAAGATCCCATCATTATCATCATCATAATTGTTGATCACATAAAAATCCAATGTCTGAGGAAGTTTATTAATAACCTGTAGGGACAATGAATCTTTCACAATTCCCACCGTACTTTTTTTAATAAACCAATACGTAAAAACGGAAATTGAAAATACAACAGTAACAATACGGAATATCTTCGCCCACTCGGCACCTTTTCCCCTTTTTACTTTTGATAAAATAAGAGAAATAATGGAAGCTAAAAAAATAATAAAAATGACTAATCCCATGTTGCAAAGATACAGATTTCGAAAGTCTTTAAGAAGAGGGCTAATCTATATTCCATTCTTTATAAAACTGGTCGAGGAAAAGCAGCATAAAATCATGTCTTTCCTCGGCTATTTTTTTCCCTTTCTCAGTATTCATAAGATCTTTCAATAGCAACAGTTTTTCATAGAAATGATTGATTGTTGTCCCGTTAGATTTTTTGTATTCTTCTTTAGACATATTCAATTGAGGTTTCATATCCGGATGATACATCAGGTTATTTTTAAATCCACCAAAATTAAATGTTCTGGCAACTCCGATTGCACCAATAGCATCAATACGGTCTGCATCCTGAACGATTTTAAGCTCAATCGGAAGGTTTTGCGGAACTTCACTTCTATTTTTAAATGAGATATTTTTGATAACAAATAAAACCTGCTCTATAACATCTTCAGGTGTATCTTGACTTTCTAAAAACTCACGGGAAACTTTTAAAGCTAATGTTTCGTCCCCGTTATGAAATTTAGGATCAGCAATATCGTGCAGCAATGCAGAAAGCTCTACCACATCATGATTACATTCTTCATCCTCAGCTATTTTTTTTGAAAGCTTCCAGACTCTTTCAATGTGGAACCAATCGTGACCAGCTTCTGCTCCTTCTAGTTTTTGCTTTACAAATTCTACCGTGTTATCAATTATATTTTTCATTTATCTATTAATTCATTTAAAATAATATTCCAAAGTTTTTTATTAAAGCTTCTGAAGAAATTAACGTGTCCTATTTCTCCTTTCTCAGATTCGGAAACCCGAACTAGTCTGTAGGTAGGTTTAAGATTAGGATACGTATCATTCAAAAGACTTTTTACCCCTTTTTCCGTTAACCATACATCATCCTCGGCACGAATGACAAATACTTTTTGCGTTAATTCCTTAGAAAAATCATCAATTTTATCCAATAAACCATTGGTTGATTTCTTATTCAAAATTAAGGTTCTCCAGTCATAAGCGCAATTTTTTGGAAGACTTTCTCCGAGCCCAAACCAATTTGCAGGGAAATATCCTAATAAAGTGGTGGTTACAGGCTGAGCAATTCCGAAACCGAGATAGGCTTCAATTTTAGTCCTGAATTTTAAATTTCCAACAAAAGCATTCTGCGTTCCTACAAAAATAAGTTCTTTAAACATTTCAGAATCTTTGTTCATTCCCAAGATCAAAGCTCCAACTGAATGTCCTAGACAATACTTCTCATAGTCTGAGAATCTTGTTTTAATATAGGTTGTGAGTGTTTTATAATCTTCAGAGCCCCAAATCCTCATGGATGCTTTAAAACCCTTCATATTTTCAGGTTTTGAAAGCCCGATTCCGCGATAATCATAGGTAATAACCGTAAATCCTTTATCAGAAAAAAACTGTGCAAAAGAAAAATAAATATGCTGCCGAACCCCTGTTGCAGAATTAATAAGCAAAAATTTACCATTGCTTTTTTCAGGCAAAAAAAGATGTGCCGTGATAGCAATATGATCTTGGGTCGTAAGAACTAACTTCTCCATAGGTTAAAAGAAAATATCCACTATAAAAGTGGATATTTAATTAATATTTTTATACTATCTTTTTAGTTTTCGATATGTAGTAAATAGCTTTAAGAAAAGAAATCTGAAACTGTGGGCAATCCGCTTTGTGAACCTTTCGATCCTGAAATCCTTGAAGAAACTTCATTTCCGAATTTCACACATTCTTCAATAGAATTACCGTGGCACAGTGCAATGGCAAATCCTGAAGTAAAAGCATCTCCCATTCCCATCTTATAGACGGTTTTATCTTTATCATTTCTGTAATACTTCATTTCTGTTCCATCAAAATAAATGGTAGAATTGGTATCATCTCTCACAAAAACTTTATTAAAATATTTTTTAAGAATATCTTCTCGCTGCTCTTCGCCAAAAACAATATGTAAATCGCTGCTCTTAGCCACTACAAAATCTATCGTTTCCAACAATTCATCACTCAGTCTCATTGCCGGGGATGCATACAAGCCTACTTTTTTACCATATTTTTTCGCTTTTCTGATGGTGTATTCTACCACTTCCAGAGAAACTTCCAGCTGAACAAGAACAAGATCAACCGTATGGAAATATTTATCAGCTGCCTCAATATGTTCAATACTCAAACATTTATTTGCAGCCGGAACCACAACGATCGCCGCATCTCCACCGGAAGAAGTTACATAAGCTGTTCCTGTTGACTGTCTATCTGTTTCATAAACAAATCCTACATTTACATTTTCACTTACCAGATTTCTCATGATTTGCTGACCCAGCGGATCCATACCCACGCAGCCTACAAAATAAACACTAGCCCCCAATCTTGCCGTTCCAACAGCTTGATTAGCTCCTTTACCTCCGAAATAACTATCAGAATTGGTGGCCAAAACAGTTTCATTGGGACAGGGTATTTTTTCGGTTTCTAGAAGTAAGTCAATAGACGAACTGCCTACCACTATAATTTTGGGTTGTTCTGAGGAAAAATTCATTATGTGTTTTGTCTTAGTTTTAATTTTGTTTTTATGGTAATTTAGAATAAAGAAGCTTTGTTTCAAAAATAATTAACGTTAATTAACTAATTTCTATAAATTCAGTAACGATTTTTACAGGCTCTTTATTTGCATCATACCCAATATAGCTTGCATAAAAACCTTCACCATATCCCGTTTCAAAACCAAAAATAGTTCCAGGATGCTCTTCTGAAGGCTTTAAAAATGCATATTGATCAATTGCTCCATTTTCATCAAAGAAATATTCATGGAAAAACTCCTCATAAATCCCTTGAAAATCAACGCCTTTACTTTTATATAAACTTTGCTCCAGATCGTTCAAACTTTGCTGCGTATCTACATCCATGAAGCAGCCCATTCCGCTTTCAACAGGATATCCGAAAACCTCTCCTTCTTCCAAATCTTTTACATTTTGATCAGCTGTAGTCGCTAATTCCCATTCGGTGATTGCAGATTTACTGAAAATAATTTCAGCATACGCTACACAATTACTTTCTCTTTCTTTATGCAATAAAACAGAAAAATCTCCTTTTGGAAATTCTGTAGAAAAAGGTTTCATATCATTCGTAATCAACGGATCACAAGCAACCAATTTCCCACTGGAAAGATAGATCTTCCCAACTTCAAAACTTTCCAATAACGGACTTTCTACAAAGTCTTTTGAGAATAGTTTTTGTATGTTTTCTATGTGTGTCATTTCAGTCTTGAAATATATTTAAAAATTGCCAGACTTAGAGATAACTCAGCCTGACAATTTCATACTTTATTTTATATTTTAATTTTACAAACTCTTCAGTTTCTCTTCCAGAATTGCAATTTTATCTTGCGCATCTTTTTGTTTCTTACGCTCACTGTCTACTACTTCAGGTTTTGCATTGGCAACAAACTTTTCATTAGAAAGCTTTTTATCTACAGAAATTAAGAAACCTTTTAAATATTTTATTTCTTCTTCTGTTTTGATTTTCTCTTCCCCTAAATCTAAATTTTCACTTAAAGGAATTGAAATTTCCGTAGAACCTATCAGGAAAGTAAAGCTTGGCTTATCTGTTTTTTCACCAAAGTGAATATCAGAAACATTCGCTAATTTTCTAATAACTGCTTCATTTTCAAAATCACTTGCACCTGTATATATTTCTACCGCTTCTTTTGGAGAAATACCTTTTGTCTGGCGATAATTTCTTACTCCAGAAATAATATCTTCAGCTGTTTCAAAGTTTTTAATGATTGCTTCATTAAACGCTCCTGCTTTTTTCTGTTGAGCAATAACCAATGCTTCATCAACATTTCTTTCCGAGATCAATTGCCAAATTTCCTCTGATTGAAATGGCATGAACGGATGTAAAAGCTTCATCAATTCTTCAAAGAAGATAACCGTTCTGTCATATACTTCTTTAGAAATACCTTCTCCGTAGTTAGGCTTGATTGCTTCCAGATACCAACCGCAAAAATCATCCCAAATTAATTTATAGATCAAATGTAATGCATCAGAAATTCTGAATTTCTCGAATTGCTGATCGATCTCTAAAATCGTTTTGTTTAATTTATTATCAAACCATTCAATAGCTTGTTTGTCGGCAACATTCGCTGGTTTATCTTCATGGTTCCACATGTTGATCAAACGGAATGCACTCCAGATCTTCGTCATAAAGTTTCTTCCCTGAACCATCAACTCTTCATCAAACAATAAATCGTTTCCTGCAGGTGCACTTAATAAACTTCCTACACGAACTCCATCCGCCCCATATTTAGAAATCAAATCTAATGGATCCGGCGAATTTCCTAATTGCTTAGACATCTTTCTTCTCTGCTTATCTCTTACAATTCCTGTAAAATAAACATTCTTGAACGGAACTTCTTTTCTATATTCTAATCCGGACATGATCATTCTTGCTACCCAGAAGAAAATAATATCCGGACCTGTTACCAAATCTGAAGTCGGATAGTAATACTTGATTTCTTCATTTTCAGGATCTAGCAGACCATTGAAAACTGACATTGGCCATAACCAAGATGAGAACCAAGTATCAAGAGCATCCTGATCTTGTTTTAAGTCGTTAACTGTTAATTGATCGTTACCTGTTTTTTGTTTCGCTAACACTAAAGCATCATCAATATTTTCAGCTACTACAAAATCTTCTTCTCCAGTTCCATAAAAGAATGCAGGAATTTGCTGTCCCCACCAAAGCTGACGAGAGATATTCCAGTCACGGATGTTTTCCATCCAGTGTTTGTAGGTATTTTTAAACTTTTCAGGATAAAACTTCACCTCATCATCCATTACGACATCCAAAGCTGGTTTCGCAATATTTTCCATTTTTAAGAACCACTGAACTGAAACCTTAGGCTCGATAACCGCTCCCGTTCTTTCAGATGTTCCTACTTTATTTACGTAATCTTCCGCTTTTAACAAAAGACCATTTTCTTCTAATTCTTTAGCGATTTGCTTTCTTACATCAAATCTGTTTTTTCCTGCGTAATGTAAACCATGCTCATTTAAGTTTCCGTCATCGTCAAGAGAATCAATCATTTTCAACTGATGCTTTTTACCAATCTCATAGTCATTGATATCGTGGGCAGGCGTAATTTTCAACGCACCTGTTCCGAATTCAATATCCACATAATCATCCTCAATAATCGGAATTACTCTGTTAACAATCGGTACAATTACATTTTTACCTTTTAAATGAGCATATCGCTCATCATTAGGATTGATACATACCGCAGTATCACCAAAAATCGTTTCAGGACGCGTTGTAGCTACTGAAAGGAATTCTTCTGTTCCTTCGATTTTATATTTAAGGTAATATAGTTTTCCGTTTTGTTCTTTAAAGATCACTTCTTCATCAGAAATATTGGTCTTCGCTTCAGGATCCCAGTTTACCATTCTGTAGCCTCTATAAATAAGTCCTTTATTATAAAGATCAACAAAACTTTTGATAACCTGCTCAGACATTTTATCTTCCAACGTAAAACGGGTTCTATCCCAATCACAAGAACATCCCAGTTTTTTTAACTGATCAAGGATTGTTCCTCCGTATTTATCTGTCCATTCCCAAGCATGTTTCAAGAACTCTTCACGAGTAATGTCTGATTTATTAATTCCTTCTGATTTCAGTTTAGCAACAACCTTCGCTTCAGTAGCAATTGAAGCGTGATCTGTTCCCGGAACCCAACAAGCATTAAAGCCCTGCATTCTTGCACGGCGGACCAGAACATCCTGAATGGTATTATTCAACATATGCCCCATGTGTAAGATCCCCGTAACGTTTGGTGGAGGAATTACAATAGTATATGGTGGTTTTTCATTAGGCTCTGAGTGGAAGTATTTATTTTCCAACCAGTAGCTATACCATTTTTGTTCTGTCTCTTGTGGATTATACTTTTCTGAAATCTGCATAAATTCTATTTCTTTAGCTTACAATTTGCAAAAATAGTCTAAAGAAAAAAAATTTTGAGTATGAATTAAAATAATTTTTAACTTTGTTTCTCAAAATTTATCTAACTTATAAGTTAACATTCAAGAATATGAAAAAATTAATTGCAGGAATTGCACTATTTGGAACATTTGCTATTGCATCTGCACAGACTATCACTTTTGATAAAACTACTTTTGACTATGGTAATGTAAAGCCAGGATCTGACGGTATTAGATTCTTTACGGTAACGAACACTGGTGATAAGCCTCTAGTTCTTTCGAATGTAAAAGCTTCTTGTGGATGTACAACTCCAGATTTCAGCACTGACCCTATTATGCCTGGGAAATCTGCTAAAATTAAAGTTGGATACAACACAACGCTTAATGGAGGATTCAACAAAATGATTGAAGTTTTCTCTAATGACCCTGCAAACAGCAGAAGTGTAATTTATATTAAAGGAAATGTAGACGCTAACGCACCAGCAGAAGTTGCTGCGGCTGCAGTTGCTGCTCCTGTAGATGCTAAAGCTGCTAAGAAAGCTGCTAAAGCTGCAAAAAAAGTAGCTGCTGCCAAGTAAGCTCTACTCAAAAAAAATAAGAACCGTCTCCATCGAGGCGGTTTTTTTATTATATTTATTTGAGATTAGTTGATGAACTACTTCTAACTGTTTAATTTTAATCTTTTAATCAAATAATAATTATATACTATATGGACACCAATTTCTCAGATGATTTCTTAGTACAAGGAAAATTTTCAATCAAAAAAGCTTCAACAGAATATAAAGGAAAACTTACTAAAGACGAAGGCACCCAATTATTAATACAGGAAAAAGAAAAACTTCGTGACCTTCAGGAAAAATTATATGCCGACGGAAGTAAATCACTCTTAGTTGTACTTCAGGCTATGGATGCAGCAGGAAAAGACAGTTTAATTGAACACGTTTTCGGTGGCGTAAATCCACAGGGATGTAATGTAACCAGTTTTAAAACTCCAAGTTCAAAAGAATATTCCCATGATTTTCTGTGGAGACATTATTTAGCGCTTCCTCAAAAAGGAATGATCGGGATTTTTAACCGTTCTCATTATGAAAGTGTTTTGGTATGTAAAGTTCATCCTGAATACAATTTAAGCGAAAAAACATGGGACTCTGTGAAAGATTTCGATGATAAATTCTGGGAGAACAGATACGAAAGCATTAGAAATTTTGAAAAGCATCTTGCTCAAAACGGTACAACGATCGTAAAAATATTTTTAAATGTTTCTAAAGGAGAGCAAAAGAAAAGACTCTTAGACAGAATCAACGAACCTGAAAAAAATTGGAAATTCTCTAGCGCCGATCTTCCTGAAAGAGCTTTGTTTGATAAATACATGGAACATTATGAAACAGCGATTAATGAAACCAATAAAAAAGACGCTCCATGGTATGTACTTCCCGCAGATAATAAATGGTTTGCCAGAGTTGCTGCTGTACAGATCATTATTGATACATTGGAAAAAATGGATCTGAAATTCCCACAACTTTCTGAGAAAGACAGCCAAGGCTTGAAAGATGCTAAAAAGCAATTGGAAAACGAATAAGAAAAGCCTCAAATTGAGGCTTTTTTATTTATAATTTTTGAAAATCAACTTTAAATGATAGGCTACCTTGTGTAAATGTTACTGAATTTGAAGTATTAGTAAATTGTGATGTATAAGAATTATAGCTGTCTATTATTTCATCAGCTCCTCCATCTTCTAATAATGAATTAAGGGCATCACTATCTTTAAAAGTAAATTTAATATTTTCTAATGCATCATAGCCCATAATCAAATTATTCGCAGAAACATCAAATACCAAGTTTAATTGATTTGGATTAATGCCTGTTGTAAATAAATGCTCTGGATAAGCAGTTGTTACACTATGAGGATTCGTAGGATCTGGAACACTGGAACTTTTAGTAATATAAACAAATATATCTGCAAATTTATTCATATTATTTGTTCCATAGCTTTCGCTTTCATCCCAAGCACCTGTAAAAGTCTGCCACATTCCACCTGTACCTACAGAAACCCATCTTTTATTATTCGTTTTCTGTGGAATCGAAATAATCGTAATTTTATTAATTTTCAATAAATTGGTATTCGTTACAGTTATATTCACTGTTTTCACAATACTGCTTCCATTATTTAATAATAATGTAGCCTTTATAGTATAAGTGCCCGCAGTTTTATAATTATGATAAATAGCTGATAAAGAACCATTACCATAATAAGTTTTACCATCTCCAAAATCCCAATTAATATTATTAATCTGATCACTGATCCCCCCGTAAAATAAAATTGAAAAGGAGTATCAATAGATGCTTGAGTCTTTGAAGAAACTAATGCAATGCTATTGTTTCCAGAATTTCCATTATTTGGATTAGAATTTTCAGAAATATTATCAGAGCCTCCAGAGCAAGACATAAAAACAGCAGAGAATATGCTTATTTTTAATAAATTTAGTAAATTTTTGTTCATTATCTTTTTTATTTTTTAAATGATTGCAAAAATAGAAAAAATCACGAGAAAATCTATAAGCCGGATTTTGTACTTCCGAAGAAGTGCCTGTTATTTATCTACGTCGTACATTGCTATACAACTTGAGCTGATTACCCCTCGGTTTTCAGAGCGAGCCGCTCCTATTTCCATTACTGGAAAGAACCGATATACTTACCATTGCACCGCAAAGAGTTTACCTGGTTTCACTACAGCCGAACTGTACATACTTTCTGTTGCACTTGTCCTACCCTCACGGGTGACGGATGTTATCCGCTTTGCTGCTCTATGGTGTCCGGACTTTCCTACCCTTGCCGAAACAAGAATCAACAAGCCGATTTTCTCGTGGCTGCAAAGATACAATTTAATGTAACAATTTACCAATGTACCTATATAACAATGAAAAATTATATTGTTTTAAGAATTGTTACATTCTTAGATTGGTAAATTGTTAAATTGATATTTTGTCTTTATCTTCGTGCCATTATTATACATCCATTTTGATCTCTAGAGAAAAAGAATTTGCGCAATTGATAAAAGATAATCAGGGTTTGATTATCAAGGTATCGCGTCTTTATACCAACTCTCTGGAAGACGAAGAAGATCTTTTCCAGGAGATTGTTTTACAGCTCTGGAGAAGTTATGATTCCTTTAAAGGGAATTCTAAAATTTCTACCTGGATGTATCGTGTAGCTCTTAATACCGCTATTACCCTTTTTAGGAAAAAAAGCAAAAGTTTACCCACTAACGAGTTAGATATCAACCACAGAGATTTTATCGAAGATGAGGATGATAAGCAGCAGCAGGTATCCCTTTTGTATACGGTAATAAAGACCCTTCCCAATGTAGAAAGAGCGATCGTAACCATGTACCTGGATGACTTGCCTTACAAGGATATTGCAGAAAACCTCGGGATCACCGAAGTAAATGCGCGTGTGAAAATGAACAGATTAAAGAAAACCCTTAAAGAACAGATGGAAAAATATGCCTGAATTTGATTTAGACAGCTTTAAGAAAACATGGCAAGAACAGCCTGTTCAGCAGAAATACGACAATAACGAGATCCTTAAGATGTTGAATAGAAAATCACGCAACTATGTGAAGTATATTTTCTGGATCAGTGTTTTTGAGTTTTTACTCTTTTCTGTAATGGGACTATTTTACTTCTTTCAAGGAGAAGAAACCAATGGTTTTCTAAATGTACTGGAAAAATTAGGCGCGCAAAAAACGCCTGAAGTAGAACATAATTTTGGAATTACTTATTTAATTATAAAAGTTTTAAGTTTATTAATCACTGCTTATTTCGTATATAAATTTTACCGAAATTACCGTAAAATAAAGATTGAAGAAAATCTTAAAGGTCTCATCACAAGAATTATTAAATTCAAGAAAACCGTTAATGCATTTATCTTGATAAGTATCGTTTTATTGGTAGTGTTTACTTCAATTTTCACTGTTTTTATATTCTATGCTTTAAATTCACAAAACGTAGAACCTACCAATTCTGCATTGACGATTTTTGTTATTGTAACCGCAGTAAGTACAGGACTTTGTATATTGTTAATCTGGCTATATTACAGATTGGTTTACGGAATTATCATGAGAAAATTAGATCGAAATTTAACTCAACTTCAAGACATCGATTCTCAGGAAAATTAACATTTCACAGCCCATTATCTTAAGATTTATTTGCTAATTTTATATAAGCAAATTATTCATTATGGCTTTATCTTATGTACATGGTGCTTCGGATATCCCACTATTAGGGCAAACGATTGGAGGTACTCTAAAAAATACGGTTGAAAAGTATCCTCATCAAGAAGCATTAATTTCTGTTCATCAAAACTATCGTGCGACTTACCAAGAGTTTTATACCCAGACAACAGCTGTTGCGAAAGCACTGATCCATTTAGGGGCAAAATCTGGTGATAGAATCGGGATCTGGGCTGCCAACCGATATGAATGGGTTGTATTGCAATTTGCTACTGCAAGGATAGGAACTATTTTAGTGAATATGAATCCTGCTTACCGAGCGCACGAACTCACGTATGTGATCAATCAATCTGAAATTCGTTTTATTTTCTCTTCATTACACTTCAAAACAAGCAATTATAAAGAGATGGTAGAATATGCAAAAGAAGTCTGCCCTACGCTTGAGAATAAAATTTTCTTTGATGAAAATTGGAATCAATTTCTAAAAAATGGAGAAGTTATTTCTGATGAAATTTTAAATGATTTTGAAGAAAAAGTACAGTTTGATAATCCTGTTAACATTCAATATACTTCTGGAACTACAGGTTTTCCGAAAGGAGTCACCCTTTCTCATCATAACATTTTAAACAATGGATATTTCATTGGGATCAGATTAAAATATTCCGAAAAAGATCGCGTTTGCATTCCTGTTCCTTTTTACCACTGCTTCGGAATGGTGATTGGAAATATGTGTTGTGTTGCGCACGGTGCTTGTATGGTGATTCCTAATGACAGTTTTGACCCTGATATTACGCTAAAAACTGTTTCCGATGAAAAATGTACTTCTTTGTATGGGGTTCCCACGATGTTCATCGCAGAATTAGCAGCCAAAAATTTTGATCAATATGATTTTTCGAGCTTACGAACCGGCGTAATGGCAGGCTCTGTTTGTCCGCCGGAGATCATGAAAAAGGTGGAAAGTCTGATGAATATTAAAGAAATGAGCATCTGCTATGGAATGACCGAAACATCACCTGTTTCTACTCAAACTTTAATTGGAACCTCGCTGGAAAAGCAAGTGAGCACCGTTGGAACCGTACAAGATCATCTTGAAATAAAGATCATCGATGAAAATGGAAAAGTTTTACAACGGGGTGAGCATGGTGAATTGTGCACCAGAGGATATTCTGTCATGTTAAAATATTGGAATGATCCTGAAAATACGAGAAAAGTATTGGATGATTTCCGCTGGATGCATACCGGAGATATGGCGGTGATGGATGATGAAGGCTATATTACCATTTCAGGAAGAATCAAAGATCTTATTATAAGAGGAGGTGAGAATATCTCACCCAAAGAAATTGAAGATTTTTTATACACCTATCCAAATATTCTGGATGTTCAGATCATTGGTGTTCCAAGTGATAGATTTGGAGAAGAAGTGATGGCTTGGGTAAAAGTGAGAACAGGTTTTGGGGTAACCGAACAAGAGCTTCTCGATTATTGCCAAGGAAAAATTGCTCATTATAAAGTTCCGAAATACTGGAAATTTGTAGAGGAATTTCCCATGACCATTTCAGGAAAAATAAGAAAAGTAGAAATGCGTGAAATTTCTGTGAAAGAGCTCGGATTGGAGAAAAACAAACACTAATGTCAGAGCTCTCATTCACTCTTAAATACTAAAAATCGAATCAATAGAAACGGATTTCAGCCTATTTAATAAAGAAAACTAACCCATTGGCTTTGGCAAAACTTAAAACAATGAAAAGCATTTCTGTGTGAAATGCTTTTTATTGTTTTATACACCAGTTTAAATAAAATTACATAAAAACAGAAAATTAGAACTATGAAAAAAGACCTGAAATTTTGAAATTATTATGAATAAAAAACAAATGCAAAAGGTCTAAAAAAATCTTATTTGTATTTTTCGTATTGTTAAATTTTATAATTTTATATACTATATCTTTAATTTTAATTATTGAAAATACCTAGTTTTCAATTAATTAATACAATGAAGTATAATTGCAGTATTTTACTTTTTAATAAATGGTTTTAGCTTTGATTCCGCAATGTGAAAAAGTAGAGTTATTTATTTTTTTCACTAAACAACAGTTTTTAATTGAAATCGCATTAAAGAGATATTAAATAATACAAACATTAAAATTGATTGCAATGAAAAAAAACCTTATCCTTTTATGTCTTTTGACAACCCTGTCATTGGCGTACTCCCAAATCGGGATTAATACTCCCAATCCCCAAGGTATGCTACATGTGGATGGAGCAAAAGACAACCCTCAAACAGGAATTCCCAGCACGACACAACAAGCTAATGACTTTACAGTAACCTCCGTAGGAAAAGTTGGAATTGGAACTATTACTCCTTCATCAAACCTTCATATCGTAAATAATGGTATTGCTACAAGCATTGGAGGTGGTGAGGCAACAAATACAGGACTTTTGGTAGAAAACCCTATCGTTAACAATTCCATACTATCAATCTTAAGAACAACTGGAACTACAGGAGTCAAACAGGCTGTAATGGGGATCAATCCAAATTTCAATGGAAATAATGGAGCCTTTATTATTTCCCGTAGTGTTGGTGGATCTGATTTTGCCATGGATTTAACCACAGGTAATATAGGAGTCGCCACAAATATTCCTACAAATACTTTAGATGTGGCTGGTAGTACCAGAATAAGAACTTTAGATATTGCAACAGGGCCTACAATCATTACTCCTGTGTATGCTGATACTAATGGAGTTCTAAATAAGGCAGTGAGTAATGTATACGGAACTGTAATTAATAACACCGTTAATATAGCATCAGGAGCCACAAGCACTCTTATTACTGGAATCATTGATAATGGCGTGTATAAAGCAGTTGTCTATGTGAGCAATAATTGTGGTCGTGGAGGTATTGCAGATTATTATGTAACTAATGTAAACCTTAATAATTCTTTCTCCATAAAGGGCTCCGATGGTTTACTGAATACCGATACTACCAACAAAGCCCCTACTTTTACAGAAGTAGATAGAACCACCACAACCGTTGTATGGACAGGAGTACCAAATTGCGCAGGAGGTGGAAATAATACACAATTTAATTATACATTAACAATGCCTTCATCGGGAACGATAAATCTTACTAATAACGGAAACGTGAGTTTAGATTACAGGATAGTCCTTACAAGAATTTTTTAACAGACCGATAAGACTTAGTTAACAAGTCTCAATTACATCATAAAAGTAAAGGCTACAAAATATTTTACATTTTTATATTTAAACAAAAAATGCTCAGATTTCTCTGAGCATTTTAAATATTTTATAGAATTTTTTATAATTCTTTTCTCAATCTGGCAACAGGAATATTCAACTGTTCTCTGTATTTTGCAATCGTTCTTCTTGCAATGTTATATCCTTGCTCTTTTAAAATGACTACCAACGCATCATCTGTCAATGGTTTTCTTTTATTTTCTTTGCTGATCACTTCCTGAAGATGGTTTTTAATTTCTTTAGTAGAAACTTCCTCTCCATCATCGTTTGTTAAACTATCCGAGAATAAATCCTTAAGGTAAATAATACCATTTGAAGTGTCTGCGTATTTACTTTTTACAACTCTTGAAATCGTAGAAATATCAAAACCTGTAATATCCGCAATATCCTTTAAGATCATTGGTCTCAAAGATTTTTCGTCTCCGGTAATGAAATAATCTTTCTGGAATTTAACGATAGCTGTGATGGTCTGTAATAAGGTATTCTGACGCTGATTAATTGCATCAATATACCATTTTGCCGCATCTAGCTTTTGCTTGATAAATAAGGCAGCCTGCTTGTGTTCAGAAGAGTTCTTATCATGAGAATACGTCGTTAGAATATCTTTATATTCTTCAGAAACTCTTAAAGTAGGTGCATTTTTACTGTTAAGCATCGGAATAACCATTCCATCCTTTACCTGAATTACAAAATCCGGGATAATCTCTTGGTTGATCGTAATCGTTTGCGTATCAAAATTCCCTCCTACTTTTGGAGATAACTTTGAGATCTCTTCTAATGCATCTTTTAGATCTTCTTCTTCAATATCATATTTCTGAATGATTTTATTGTAATGCTTATTCGTTAAGGCATCAAACTGATGTCTCAAAATATTAGCAGCCAAAGAAACCGCTTTATCAGAGCTTACTTTTTTCTCGATCTGCAACAATAAACACTCCTGCAAACCTCTTGCTCCTACTCCTGGCGGATCTAATTTCTGAACATAATTTTCAAGAATATCATCTACTTTCTCTTTAGTAGTATAAATCCCTTGAGAAAAGGCAAGATCATCAACAATCGCTTTGACCTCTCTTCTTAAATATCCGTCTGTATCTAGATTTCCAATAATATATTCAGCAATTCTTACATCTTCCTCGTTGATATTCGCAAGATGTATCTGCTCTAATAAATAATCATATAAAGATTGGCCTTCTGTTAAAAGACTTTCGTTATCAAATTCCTCATCGTCTGCTGAGTAGTTACTGGAAGCTGTTTTATAGTTGGGCTCGTCATCGTAAAGATAATCGTTCACATCAAAATCTGTTTCAATGCTTTCCGTACCCTCGTTTTCGTAAGCCTCCTCCAAAGAAGAATAATCATCTTCTTTAGACTCTTCTTTTGCGACTTCCAAAGCAGGATTCTCTTCTAATTCTCTCTCCAATTCCTCTTCGAATTCCAACGTGTGAAGCTGAATCAACTTCATCAACTGGATTTGCTGAGGCGCTAGCTTCTGTCCTAATTTGAGTTGTAAGTGTTGTCTAAGCATATTAATATTTTGTGTTTTAACATAACATATTCTACGAATTTAAATAAATTTATTCAGGAAAAAAAGCATTTAGCACGATTTTTGTAGTAGATATGGTACCTAATAAGTTATTAAAAAATAAAAAAGCCTTAAAATAAATTTTAAGGCTTTTTTTTATATCTAAAACTCAGCGTTTTTCGGTGTTCTTGGGAAAGGAATTACATCTCTAATATTTGTCATTCCTGTTACGAAGAGAACCAGCCTTTCTAATCCTAATCCAAATCCTGCATGAGGCACAGAACCGAATTTTCGAGTATCAAGATACCACCAAAGTTCGTGTTCGTCTACATGCATTTCTGCCATTTTTTGCTTTAACACATCCAATCTTGCTTCTCTTTCTGAACCTCCGATGATTTCTCCGATTCCCGGGAAAAGAACGTCCATTGCAGCAACCGTCTTGTTATCATCATTCAGTTTCATATAGAACGCTTTGATATCTTTTGGATAATCAAACAACACGACAGGACTTTCAAAGTGTTTTTCAACCAAGAATCTTTCGTGCTCAGACTGAAGATCAGTCCCCCAACTTTCAATTGGATATTGGAATTTTCCTTTTTTATTTTCTTTTGAGTTCATTAAGATCTCAATAGCTTCTGTATAGCTTACACGCATGAAACGCTTAGCAATAACATTTTCTAATTTTTCAATAAGACCTTCTTTTGCTCTGTCTTTTTCTGGTTTAGATTTTTGCTCTTCTGCAAAACGCTTATCTAAGAAATCAAGATCATCTTTACAGTTATCCAATACATACTGAATAACATATTTCAAGAAATCTTCCGCCAGGTCGATGTTATCTTCAAGGTTGTTGAACGCAACTTCCGGCTCTACCATCCAGAATTCTGCAAGGTGACGCGTTGTGTTTGAGTTCTCCGCACGGAAAGTAGGTCCGAAAGTATAAATTCTTCCCAATCCCATTGCTGCCGTTTCACCTTCAAGCTGTCCGGAAACCGTTAAGTTCGTTTTTTTACCAAAGAAATCTTGTGCAAAATCAATTTCACCTTCCTCCGTTCTTGGCATATTGTTCAGGTCAAAGTTGGTTACTCCGAACATCTCTCCTGCTCCTTCTGCATCAGCTCCTGTAATTACCGGAGTGTTGATGTAAAAGAATTGGTTTTTGTTAAAGAAAGAATGCACCGCAAAGCTTACTGCGTGACGTACTCTGAAAACAGCACCAAACAAGTTGGTTCTGAATCTTAAATGCGCCTGATCTCTCAACGTTTCCAAAGAATGTTTTTTAGGCTGAAGAATTGTTTTGTCTCTATCTTCTGTGAAGTTATCTCCTAAAATGATGATCTTTTTAGCTACAATTTCCACGGTTTGCCCTGCTCCTTGGCTTTCTACAACTTCTCCAACAATTTTTAAAGATGCAGCTGTACTGATTTTACTGATAATTTCTTCGTCAAAATTTTCGAAATCAACAACTATTTGCAAATTATTAATTGTAGAACCATCATTAAGCGCAATAAAGCGATTTGAACGGAAAGCTCTTACCCAACCGTAAACTGTAATGTCATGATGTAATACCTTTTTGTAATCCTGTAGGATTTCTTTAATTGTTTGCTTTTTCATTTGTTGACTATAAATTTTTATATAAAAATTAATGTCTGCAAAGTTACAAAAAAACAGCGCAACTTGAATATTACGCTGTGTTTTTACAAAATCATTTATCAATTATTTAACGAAGAACAATGCTTTAAATAGTATTTAATTAAAGAATATGCTCTTTTTTCTTTGCTTTCCGTTTCTAATTTTCCAGGCGTGATAGCAACTTGGTACATCAAACTGCCATTTCGGAAGGATTAAAACAATCAGGATGACATCAATATGAGAGACAAGTCCTAACCCAATGGTGAGGTAGAAAGCCCAGCCTGCCTGCTGAAATCCTATTAAATACGTAAACGCGATCAGCAGGCTGAGTCCCCACATTTTCGATATAAATGCATGAGTGCAGGTTTCTTTTCCGAACTTCCAAATACTTATAATGTAGCAAAGCGCTTCCATACTAAAGATTAAAAGAATGCTTCCCCATTCACTTTTGATTAATTCAGGATTCAGGAAATAGGCGGCAAAACCTAATGACAACCAGAAAACCAAATCGGTTTGACTGTCTAATCTTCTGAGTTTTTCTGATGAAACGCCAACTTTCCTCGCAATGATACCGTCAAAAATATCTGTTAATAATCCAAAGTACATTAATAGGAGAATTAAAAACTTCGATTCTTCTCCTTTATAATAGGCTAAAGAAATGATAATGGGCGCTAATATGAATCTTGTAGCGATTAAAATATAAGGTATTGTTTTCATGATTTTAAAAATTTATAAGAGGTAAAGATCTTTTATCATTCTTATTCCAAAGACCTAGCTGTAAACCACGTATTTTATTAGATTTATTGATCAAACCAATTTGTAAACCATTTGCTTTTATTGCTTTATTATAAATCCCAATCTGTATCCCTTTCAACATTTCAGTATCATTAGCTGCGGAAATACTTAATCCTTTCATTTCTATTGCTGAAATAAGTAATCCTGAAATAAAAATTCCTTTTCCTTTTTCAATATCAGTATAAAGCGCAGAAACCATAACTCCATTCATTGTATGTCCATAATTATACATAGAAATATTAAGTCCTTGATGACTTACCCCTCGCAGATACCCCGCAGCAGAGATAGTAAGTCCATTAACTTTTATAAATTCAGACTTTTCACTTTTAGACGGATCATAAAACATCCAGATTAGAAGTCCTAATGGATTTACATCCAGATTAATTCCATTCACTTTTTGAAAATTTCCGTGGCCAGTTCCTTTAAAATTAAATTTGGGATCAAGTCCTAAACCTAATGTTAACCCGTTTACTGTTGTAATCTCATCTTTTAAAGGAGTTAGAGCAATTAATCTCGTTTTCTGATTTACTAAAATACTATCCTGACCGAAGACCAAACAATTGATCAACAATCCTATTATTACTATTAACCGTGTTTTCATAATTAATTGTTTTAAAATTATACTTCAAAATTATCCGCAGAAAACACAAAAATGAATGTGAAAAGGAATTAAAATAAAACAGTACATTTGTGAAAATCACAAAACAATGCATCAGGAACGCTTGCTTAAGGAAATCCGTAAAAGAATTGGAGAAAAATCTCTAAATGACGAGATATCCAATATCTTGAATATAAGTTATGATGCTGCCCACAGAAGGACTTCACTAAAGGCAAAGTTTAGTTTTGAGGAAGCTTTGGAACTGGCAAAACATTACCAAATTTCGCTTAATCAATTTATAACCACAGACCATCAGATCGTAGTACAGAAAACTTCGACAGTAAGCAACACTGAAGATCTGCAAACTTTTTTTAAAAATAATCTCAGCATTTTTGAAAATCTACCACTTGCCAATGGAATGACTATCTATTATTCGGCGAAAGATATTCCGTTTTTTTATACACTTTCCGATACACTTCTTTCTCGTTTCAAAGTATATGTCTGGATGAATTTATTAAACGCCAAACAGGTTTTCATTCCTTTTCTAGAGTTTTCACCTCCCCATTTTGAAACGAATACCAAAGAATTAAAAAAGAAGTACGAGGACCAAAATGTGGTAGAATTATGGAATGACATGACCGTTACCAGTATTTTACAACAGATTTCTTTTTATTATGATACCGGACTTTTACAAAAAAACGAAGCCCAAATTATTCTGAAAGAACTGAAAGAATTAATACAATATATTGAACAAAAAACGGAAAGCAATCCTAAATTCCATTTATATGAAAATGAATTGATGCATCTTTCCAATGACATTTTTTTTCACCATCCACAGCAATCTCTTTTTGCATTGCCTACCAATATGTTTGGATATATTTTGATTAATGATGCTAAAACCTGCACTGAAACAAAAAATTATTTCGAGCATCAGATTAAAAATTCAAAGTCTATGAGTACTTCAGGAAACCGCGACAGAAAAATATTTTTCAATAAAATGTACGGACAGATTGAAAATTTAAAACTAAAATTATAATGAATACGCTCCGAAACGGCCAATTTTTTGGACAAACCAATAAGACGCTCAACTTCGACGGATTGATTATTACAGATACGGAATACACCCATCCGTATGTTGATTGGCATTATCATGAAAATGCATATTTTACCTTTCTCCTTGAGGGAAATGTGATCGAAGGAAACAAAAAGGAAATCTATGAATGTTCTGCCGGAACTCTGCTTTATCACCATTGGGAAGATCCACATTACAATATTAAGCCAGAGGGTTTTACAAGAGGTTTTCATATTGAAATCCCGAGAGAATGGTTTGAAGATCTCAATATTTCAAAAGATAATATTGAAGGGAGTTTTAATCTTAAAGATCCGGAATTAAAGTTGTTGATGTATAAAATTTTCAAAGAAAGTAAGATCAATGATAATGCGTCAGAAACGTCTACTCATCAGCTTTTATTGACTATTTTCAATCAGTTATCTCCTCAAAAAATTCTTTCAGAAAAGAAACCCATTTGGGTGAAACAAATCAACGAACTACTTCATGAAAGCTGTAATGAAAAGCTGAATTTAGCTGAGCTTGCCCAAACTATCAACATCCACCCGACTCATCTTAGCAGAGATTTCCACAAGTATTTTCATTGCAATCTCGGAGATTATGTTCGAAAATTAAAGATCAATAAATCTTTGTCGATTATTACCTCCAACGAAAAATCTTTAACTGAAATCGCTTTAGAATGTGGTTTTGCGGATCAAAGTCATTTTATCCGCTGTTTTAAAGAAAACATGGGACTGACACCTTTGAAATATAGAAAGATTTTGAAGTAGTTTTTCTCCCACAGATATTTATATTTCTTTTTCAGCACAACCCTTGTCAAGGGTCATGAAAATCTGTGAGATCTGTGGGAAAATCACAAATGCTAATTTTATTCTATTTTTACTAAGCTAAGCTTTATATTTTTGCTTAGATTTAAAATTGAAATGAAACCAATAACTATACTTACGCTGTCTTTGATATTTAATTTATCTTTTGGACAAACTCAGAACCTTGTTACTCCTGAGAAAATTGAAAATACGGTGCAGAAAAACCATTTGAATAGCATCCTTCTTTTAGACAAAGTAATTCCATTAGACAATCTTAAAGAAAGTGACATTCCTAAAAACATCAACTTCCAAGAAGATAAAGACCTCGACCTCAGAGTTTTTATGGATAACTCATTGGTAAATTATTTACATGAACTTGATCCTACCTTAACCGCTGATGAATTGCTCAAAAAAGGAAATTACCAGTTCTCTTTTTTAGTTGATGGAAAAGTGATCTATGTGGAAAATCTAAATACAGGCGCCGGAACTGTAGAAAATAAAAAGATAAAAACAAACTTTAGAATTCCTTTAATAAGTTCTGGTAATGAAGATTCCTGGGGAAAATATTTATGGTCTCGTTTTTATTTAGTTCATGGAGGAATTGATGCTCTAACTGCGGGAAACCATCTTCTAACAATAGAAATCCGTCCTTATTTAAAATCAACATCAGTAAAAACAGGGCGTCTTATCGCGAAAGGCGAAATTAATCTTTCGGTTCCTAAAAAAAATATCAGCGAACAACAAATTGCCCTTCAACCTATCAAACCTAACAGCGGATGGGAAGTGTCCAAAGACCAATTCAAAACAGAAAAAATTAAAGCTTTAAATCAAAAAATTGCAGAAAACAGATTCAGAGAGATTACCAGCATTGTAGTTATTAAAAATAAAAAATTGCTTATTGAAGAATATTTCAACAGTTCCGGAAGAGACAGTTTACAAGATACCCGTTCTGTAGGAAAGTCTTTTGCATCGGCATTAGCGGGAATCGCCATTAAAGAAGGCTATTTAAAGAATGAAAATCAAACCCTTGGAGAGTTTTATCATTTAAAAGAATTCCAACATTATAACCCAAAGAAAGACAGCGTAACGCTTAAAAGTCTCTTGACGATGAGTTCATCTTTTGAAGGCAATGACGACGACGATGATTCTCCGGGAAATGAAGAAAATATGTACCCTACCGACAACTGGGTGAAATTTGCGCTCGATGTTCCCATGACCGATCATAAGATTGGTAAAAAATGGAGTTATTTCACGGCGGGAGTTGTTGTTACCGGAGATATTTTAGATCAGAAGGTTCCAAAAGGGCTCGAATCTTATGCCAAAGAAAAACTTTTTAATCCGTTAGAAATTACAACTTACCAATGGCAATATACGCCACAGCATAAAATTTCATTAGCCGGAGGTATGAGGATGAATAGCTTAGACTTTGCTAAGTTTGGTCAACTATACAAAAATAACGGAGAATGGAAAGGCAAAAAAGTAATCGACAAAGCTTGGATCAAGAAATCATTCAGTAATTATTTCTCTGACAATAAAGACTTTGAAGGATATGGATACCTATTTTGGAGAAAGATATATAAAGTAGGAAACAAAAGTTTTGAGGCCTATCAATGCAGCGGAAATGGCGGTAACAAAATTATCATGTTCACGGAAATCCCTTTAGTGATCGTAGTTACAGCAAAAGCTTATAATAAAGCATATGCCCATTCGCAATCAGAAAAAATAGTTCAGGAATATCTATTACCCGCAGTTTATGAGCAATAAATAATTGGTAATAAGTAATTAAAATAATATGGAAAGATGAAAGTTGATTAACTTATCATCTTTTTTTGTGAAAATTTATTCGTCTTTTTTAGAAGGCACTAAAAAGACATCAATAAGACCTTCAGGAAGGATCATTTTGATGGTTCTTTCTTCTCTATCAACTTCCAGGATCCAGTCTTTGATCATAGGAATCACAACTTCTTTTCCGTCTAAGTTTGTAACGAAATACACCTGAGCGGTCTGATCATTTACTGATCGGATAACACCACAGTCATTATCATGCTCATCAAGAATATTGTATCCTATGATTTCGTGATAATAAAATTGTTTCCCTGTAAGTTTTGGCAATGTAGCAAGCGGTAAGAATACGCTTTTTCCCAAAGATTGGTCTACTAAAGCCTCAGAAGAGTTTTTAAAAGCAAGATTCAGAGCATCTAATTTGCTCCAAGATGACTTTTCAATGAAAAAAGGAACCAATAATCCGTTGATTTCAACGAATATTGATTCCAGTTTATTGTAAAGCTGGGGTTGATCTGTGTCCAATTTAAGGATCACATTACCCGCAAGCCCATGTCTGCGTGTGATTTTTCCTAATAAATAGCAATCTTCTTTACGCATATCTGGATTTTTAAGCTTCAGTGTTTTCTTGAGTTTCAGTAGCAGGAGCTTCACCTTCAGTAGCTTCAGCAACAACTTCTTCTGCAGGTGCGTTAGCAGCTTCTTCAGCAGCTTTAGCATCAGCAATAACTTGTGCAGCAGCAGCAACTCTAGCTTCGTTTACTTTAACTTCAGCATCTAATGCAGCTTTCTTAGCGTCAGACTGAGCTTTAGTTAAACCTTCTACTTTACCTTGTACTTTTTGTTCTTTAGTTTCTAACCAAGCAGCAAATCTCTTTTCAGCTTCAGCCTCGTCAAAAGATCCTTTAGCAACACCACCTTGTAAGTGTTTTTTGTAAAGTGCTCCTTTGTAAGAAAGAATAGCTCTTGCTGTATCAGTTGGTTGAGCACCGTTGTTTAACCACTTTACAGCAGAATCAACGTTCAAATCGATAGTCGCAGGGTTAGTAATTGGGTTGTAAGTACCTAGTTTTTCGATGAATCTACCATCTCTTCTAGCTCTAGCATCTGCAACCACGATGTGGAAAAAAGGTCTCCCTTTTGATCCGTGTCTTTGTAATCTGATTTTTACTGACATAATGTTTGAATTTTACGGGAACTCGTCCCAGTTAAATATTTAAGAGTGCAAAGATAAATAAAATTTTCAATTCTACGATTAATAAATGTAACAATTTACCAACCTATCCATGTAATTATACTTTAATGAGCTTGGATTGATAAATTAATCTACTTTTCCTAGATAAAACAGTCCCAGACATTTTTGATTTTCTTCGATTGTTAAAGAATCTTTCAAATGATCTACGATATTAGGAGAGCTCCAATAGCAGCCGATATTATTTGCTGTACACGTTAAATACATATTCTGAACCGCCATAGAAACGGCAGCAATCTCTTCCCATTCAGGAACCATTCCGCTGAAATTAACAATAATTGAAACTACAGCATCCGCTTTGGTAATTTTAAAGCCAATATCATTATATTTTTTCTCTAAGAAAAGATGTTCAGGCTGAGAAGCTTTGTAAATAGTCTGCATTTCCAACGCTAATTTTGCCTTTTCTTCTCCTTTGAAGATCTTAAAACGCCAAGGTTTTGTACGTTTGTGATTGGGAGCCAATGTTGCTGAATGCAAGATCTCATTAATAATTTCCTGAGATATTTCGGTTTCAGTGTAATCTTTTGGAAAGATGCTTTTTCTTTGCTCTATGATTTCTTTTAAAACTTCTGCTTTATTCATAGGTGCAAAATTACGAAAAAGTTGATCGCTCACGGTTGTTAATTGCAGGTTTTCTGGTATGATTTAATAAGTTTTCAGATTCTTCCTTCGTTAGAATGACAGTAGGGAAACAATTCATAATTTTTACAACACTTCCACAATTTCCTGATGAATTTTATTCAATGTAAAATCATCTCCGGACTTCATGCCCATCATTTTTTTTGCCATCGGACTTTCCGAGGAAATAGCATAAAAACGATCGCCCTCAAAAAAGAACTCTCCCAAGGAAACTGAGATATAAAAACGTGCTTTATTGGTAATCACAATAGACCCCAACTGTACTCTTTCTGTACTCTTATTTAGTACTTTTGCCATGTTGCGTTGAAGATCATTCAAAGCTGCAAGCTGTCTCTGCATTTGGTAAATTTCCTCCTGCATTTCTTCTCTCATACTATCATATTTCGGAGTTTTTTTGATATCACGGCTTGCATCCAATGTAAACTCGATAAAGTTTTTCAACTTTTCAATCTTTTCTGCAATCACGGTTTTTACATAATTTCTTATATCATTTTTCTCAAATACAATCTTCTCCATAAATCGAATTCTTTACATAAACTTAATATAAAGATAATGTTTTTTTTAAATAATATTTTATATTTTTAGTAGATAAAAATACAGATCATGTTTAAAAAACCCTTTTCTTTTGAAGGAAGAATCAGACGCAAAGAGTATGGTTTATCCTATCTTATTTATTTAGCATTTAGTATTCCATTTCAGTTTGCCATATCCTCTACTGGAAAAGATTCCACTATTGTTCTTTCACTCTTTTTTATTTTACTCATTCCATTTTTTTGGTTTCTGATTGCTCAGGGGGCAAAAAGATGTCATGACAGAGATAACAGCGGTTGGTATCAATTAATCCCTTTTTATTCACTTTGGATGCTTTTTGCTGATAGTCTCCCCGGCTCCAATGAATACGGACCTAATCCTAAAGGAATAGGAAACGAAGATTCGATTAATGAAATTGGCAAAAAAGAATACTAAACAAAAAATAGCCTTGTAAAATCTACAAGGCTATTTTTTTATTTTTCTACCAATGCTTTCAAATTATTCAAACCTTCTTCGTAGGATTTCCCCATTTGGTAATCCATCATCGGTCTCATTATTTTCATCATAGGATCTTGCTCGGTATCCATCGTCCACAACACTTTTGTAGAATTTCCTTCAGAAGACAAAACAATCTCAGAGGTTGCCTGCCCTTCAAAAGGTTTGGCAAAGATCATTTCTGTTTTTTGTTTTTGATTTAAAACCAATTCTTTAATTTCCTGACAACCCGCACCAGAATCATCATTTTTACTATCCCAACAGTATTTATCTCCCACTTCTCCGGAAGTTCCGGTATACGTAATTTTCATCGTCTTATCTAATTTCATCCAGGGATTCCATTCATTAAATGCCTTCATAGAACTTATCTGCTGCCATACCTTTTCTTTCGGAGCATTAAGTACTATAGATTTTTCATAATGGTAATTTTTACCAAAAGCGAGCATGGCGATTACAGCATATACAATAAGTAAAAGAACAATTCCACCAATAATTTTTAAGATCGTTTTCATAGTTTGAATATTTTTAGGTTAAATTTTTAACATCATTAAGTTTTGAATATGTTGTCAAAATTAATCATTCCGCCTCTATCTCAACTTTACCTATGACAAGATCATTAAAGATAAAACATTTTGTTGCAACTTTATACGGAGGTACTATTTTTGAGAATTACTCTATTCCTTCCATCAATACAACTCATCAAATCAGGATTTAAAACAGTAAACACTCTTCTTTTGTATCGGTTACTATAAATTTTTAATGATTGCATCTATCTTAGCAGCAACTATGATTTTGTGAAAAGGTTTAACCGGAAAAAAATATAGTCTTCCCCACCAATTATTGTATTGCACAAGAGTCGTAATGGTTAATTTCCTTTTTTTATTTAGCGAATTATGATCATCCAACAATAAGGAAACCCTGAAATTCAAATGGCTATCGTCCTCCCCAATAATTATTTCATTATGGGTTTTGTTAAAAATCTTAAAAAGTCCGATTTGATCTCCCGGCTCATATTTTAGATCTGTCGCATGTTCGTTTTGACCTTCAGGAATTTTTAATCCAAAAATTTTGACAATCCTATTTCTCAACGAAAACAGTTTTTTGATCCATGTTGAACTGCTCGTGAAGAACAGCTTTCCTATTTGTCCTGAGTTCAGATTTTGGTCTTTATGGATAAACTTTTTCACAAAAGAATCTCCATAATCGAAATGTTGATTATTTAATAATGACTTTTCGGGTATTTTCAGCATCATATCATTTTACTTGTACTCAAAACTAATTATTCTGACAGTAGGATGACTTGCCCTATGACAAGATTATTAAAGATGACACACTTTTTGTCACACCATCTCATTAAGGCATTATTTTTGAGATTTCAACAACCAAATCAATACGATTTATTACATTTACAATCATTAAAAATCAAACAATGAATATTTTAACAGAAAAATTTAACACACCATATCATTCAGCACCATTCAATTCTATTAAAAATGAAGATTATCTTCCCGCTTTTAAAGAATTAATTCAAACATCAGAAGAAGAAATTAATGCCATTGTCAATAATTCAGAAGAACCCACTTTTGAAAATGTGATTGAAGCATTGGCGTATTCGGGAGAACAATTGGATGCCGTTTCTAATATCTTTTTCAATTTAAATTCAGCCGAAACAAGTGACGAACTTCAACAGATCGCTCAGGAAGTTTCTCCGATCTTAACAGAATATTCATCAAAAATTTCTCAAAACGAAGCGCTTTTCAACAAGATCAAAAAGGTGTACGACGAGAAAGAAAAATATAATCTTAATGAAGAGCAACACATGCTTTTAAATGAAACTTATAAAGGTTTTGTAAGAAGCGGTGCTTTACTGAATGAAGAAGACAAAGAAAAATTAAAGAATATCAGCATGGATTTATCTTTAAAATCTCTGCAATTCGGACAAAATGTATTGGCCTCTACCAATAATTATTTCAAACATATTACCAATAAAGAAGATCTGGCAGGAATTCCCGAAGCCATTATCGAACAATACGCCGAAGAAGCGAAAGAAAGAAATCTTGAAGGTTGGGTTGTAACATTGCAATATCCAAGTTACCTTCCGTTGATGACCTACGCTGAAAACCGTGAATTAAGAAAAGAAATTGCATTAGCCAATGGTAAAAAATCTTTTGATGGTGGTGAATTTGATAATCAAAATCTCATCAAAGAATTGCTTACTCTAAAACAACAAAAAGCTGAATTATTAGGCTATGCTAATTATGCAGACTACGTATTGGAAGAAAGAATGGCAAAATCTCCAATCAAAGTATTGGACTTTTTAAATGAGATGCTAACGAAAGCAAAACCTTACGCCGAAAAAGAAATTGAAGAATTAAAATCATTAGCAAAAGCTTATGGAATAGACGAAATACAAGGATACGATCATACTTTTTACGCTGAAAAACTTCGTAAAGCAAAATATGATTTAAACGATGAGGAATTAAAACCTTATTTCCCGTTAGATCAGGTTCAGAATGCTGTTTTTGGTTTGGCTCATCAGTTATTTGGATTAACGTTTGAAGAAAGAAACGACATTCCTAAATATCATGAAGATGTGAAAGTCTACGAGGTCAAAGAGAATGGCGAGTACAAATCGCTATTATATGTCGACTATTTCCCAAGAAAAGGCAAAAGAGCCGGAGCCTGGATGACGAGCTATAAAAATCAGTATAAAAAAGACGGTGAAAACTCCCGTCCACATATTTCGATCGTTTGTAATTTCAACAAACCGACAAAAGATACGCCGAGTTTATTAACGTTTCAGGAAGTGACGACTTTATTCCATGAGTTTGGTCACGCCCTTCACGGAATGTTGGCCAACACCCAATACCCTACCCTTTCAGGAACTTCTGTAAAATGGGATTTTGTGGAATTGCCTTCTCAGTTTTTGGAGAATTTCTGTTACGAACCTGAGTTCTTAAAAACTTTCGCGAAACACTATAAAACAGGTGAAGTTCTTCCCGATGAAAAAATTCAAAAGATTGAACAGTCTAAAAACTTTATGGAAGGCTACCAAACGATGAGACAATTAGGTTTCGGAATTTTGGACATGAATTATCACACAAAAGTTGCAGAGTTGGAGAATGAAACTGTAAAAGAGTTTGAAGATAAGTACACCAAAGCAACACAATTGTATCCTGCAAATCCTGAAACAGCAATGAGCCCAAGCTTCTCCCATATTTTCCAAGGTGGATATTCTGCGGGATATTATTCTTACAAATGGGCAGAAGTTTTGGATGCTGATGCTTTCCATTATTTTAAAGAAAACGGAATTTTCAATCCTGAAATTGCCGCAAAATATAAAATACTTCTTTCTTCCGGCGGAACAAAAGATCCAATGGAATTGTATAAGAATTTCAGAGGAAGTGAGCCGAAAGTGGAGAGTTTGTTGAAGAGGGCGTTTGGGTAAAATATAATTAGAGCTTTTGAAATTTATATTTAACCACAAAAGAGGTAAAATATTAACATATACGTTTTTAAAAAATCAAAGATTTTTAATCTTTTTATTTGTAAAACCATGTCAAGGTTTTGAACCTTGACATGGTTTATAGAGTCTTTATCAATAGAAACGGGTTTTAACCCGTTCAAATAAAAACATAAGTATGATTAGCGATATTATTTGTCAAGTCTATTTTGATTCTAAATCATCAGAGAAAATATTTGAACTTCTTAACTTTTACTTACCTCAATATCAACCTTTAAAATTAGACTATACTTCTAAAATTGATGGGGAATTTAATAGTAACCAAGAAATGATTGATTATTTCGTTAATACAAATAATATAAGTCAAACTTTTTATTGGAATCAATACATTAATAATCCTGAGAAAGTTATGTTTGGTGTTGATATGACAAATGATAACAAAACAATATTTAGTTTAACATTTGATGGAACAATTGAACAGGCCGAAATCTATTTGATTGAATTAAAACAAAAACTTGATTCCGATATAGGTTTCATTAGTTTTATCAATCCTATAGAATATGATAATGGAATAGATTTTAAAAATAAATATTAATTTATATTTAAAAAACACAACAGTATGCAACAAAACAAATACGACAACACCTCCTTTTTCAAACAATACGAAAAAATGCTCCGCTCTCAAAAAGGATTGGAAGGTGCAGGAGAATGGCCTGCTTTGAAAAAAATGTTGCCTGATTTTTCAGGGAAAGATGTTCTTGATTTGGGCTGTGGTTTTGGTTGGCATTGCAGATATGCCATTGAGAATGGAGCAAAATCTGTGATTGGAATTGACCTTTCAGAAAAGATGCTTGAAAAAGCAAGAGAAATCAACGCGTTGGAAGATATTTACTATGAAAGAAAAGCCCTTGAAGAGGTAGACTATCCTGCAGAGAAATTTGATATTATTGTAAGCTCGCTGACTTTTCATTATATAGAATCATTTGATACGTTGGTACAAAACATTTACAAATGGTTGAAGCCGAACGGAAATTTTGTATTTTCAGTGGAACATCCTGTTTTTACAGCACAGGGAAATCAGGATTGGGCTTACCATGAAAATGGAGAAAAGCTACATTGGCCTGTGGACAATTATTTTGTAGAAGGAAAAAGAAATACTACCTTTTTAGGTGAAGATGTTGTAAAATACCACAGAACTTTAACAACGTATCTGAACAGCCTTTTAATATTAGGGTTTAAAATCAAAGAAGTAATTGAACCAGAACCGAGTGAAGAAATGCTGAAAGAGTTTTCAGAAATGAAAGATGAATTACGCAGACCGATGATGCTATTGATTTCTGTAAAAAAGTAACTCAGTTTTTAAAATTAACTTAGACGGAAAAAAACTATATTTATCTAAAAAACGTAACCATTATGTTCAACTTCTTCAAGAAAAAGAAAGCTAAAGTACATATTAATTCTGTTTCTATTCCTCATTTCGGATGGGATAAAGTAGAAGAAAATGAGTCTAGAATTATTTGGGTAAATCCTGAACAAAGTGCTTTAATTTCATTATATTTTTTCGACCTTCAACCTGATCTACCTACCATAAAAGATACTGATCATCTGAGAGATTTTCATAGGAAATCTATTGCTGCATCAGGCGGTGGAATTATTGAAGTAAACACTCTCAAAGTACAAAATTTCCCCAGTGTAAAAACTATTTTTAAAGTTCCTCAGGCCGAAAGTGGAATGACTTATATTGCTTCCGTGACGATTCCTTTTAAAAACTGCAGTTTCGTGATTAAAGTACAAGCGGTTGAAGCGGGAACAACCGGAATTCGAGATACCGTTATCTTAAGTAAATTGCTAGAAAGCGAAGAAGTTTCTTTTGATAATGATGATCTTCAAAACTGGTTCGAAGATCCTTATGATCCTACTTTTAAAGAAGGAACGTTAATGAACAAATCGGAGCAGGAACAATATGATGCGGAATATCCTCAACATCCTTTGACCATTGCTCGGATTTCAATTAACAAAGCCATTCAGGAAGTCGTTTTCAAACCTGAAATAAAAGATCTTCCTGCTTTTAAATAATTGTAAAAACCCATGAAATATCTTCTCACCCATCAGGAAACTGAAAGGCTTATTTTCAGAAAATTAGAAAATTCTGATTTTGATCATTGGCTCAGCTTATTTGAAGATGAACATACAGCAAAGATGCTAGGGATGGAAACCTTTAAAACACCAAAAGAGCGTTGCGAAAAATGGTTTGAAGCGACTTTTCATCGATATGAAAACAATCTTGGCGGCCAAAATGTACTGCTTTCAAAGGAAAACAATCAATTGATCGGTCAATCTGGATTATTGGTAAGGGAAGTTGAAAATAATTTTGAGTTGGAAATCGCGTATTCTATTCTCCCTCAATTTCGAGGCAAAGGTTTCGCCATTGAAGCATCCAGAAAATGCAGAGACTTTGCTTTTGAAAATAATTTTCATGACAGGCTTGTTTCCATCATTATCCCCGAAAATGAAAGCTCTAAAAAAGTTGCTTTGAAAAACGGAATGATTTTCAAAAAACAAATTAGCTATTCAGGAAATAATATGGATTTATTTCAAATCTATAAACAGGAATGGGAAACTAGATCTCATGTCTAATATCACCAACAAGCTTTTGAGTATTCAGAGGCTTTCTTTTTTAATAAATATATCCTGATTTTTTATAACTTTAGTTCCAAGATCCGTCAACACAAACAGGTGAAAATCTAACCCATGAAAACAATCAAAAAATTAATTCCTTTATTTTTTATTTCGTTTCTTTTATTCTCCTGCAATACAGTTTCTGAAAATAAAATAAGTGAAAACGAAAAACTGATTACCCATTATTTTGAGCTCTTCAACAAGCATCAATGGGAAGATCTATCAAATTTATATATTGACAATGCAGAATTCAAAGATCCTTCATTAGGAACCGGAACTGTAAAACAAACCAAGAAAGATTTTGTGAAAAAATATTCAGAACTAAACCAACTCTTCCCTGATTTAAAAGATAAAATCATTCAGGTTTATCCATCCGGAGAAAATAACATCATCGTAGAGTTTATTTCTACGGGGTCAGGGCCTGGTAATTCAAAATTTGAACTTCCCATTTGTACGATATTCACTATAGAAAATGGAAAAATCACCAAAGATTTTACGTATTACGACAATATTGAATAATCAAAAAAACAACCTGAAATTTATCCCTAACTTTTATAAATAGTATGCATACAAGAAAACTTGAACAACATATAATCATCCTTTTATTAATGTTCACCATCAATCCCATTTTTGGACAAAAGAAAGAAGTTAGGAATACAGAAGTGGATACGCTTACCTTTTTAAACAATAGAAAAATATTAAACAGCTTAAACACCGATAAATTTCAAAAGAAAATATTCGTAGATAATGACATTCAAATTCCTTACAGATTTTTAATGCCTAAAAATAACCTCGTAAAGAAAAAATATCCGTTGGTTATTACCTTTCATAACTCTTCAAGAATTGGAAATGATAATGAAAATCAGCTTGAGCCCTTTGCTAAAATCTGGCTACGCGATGAAATTTATGAGAAATATCCTTGTTATGTTGTAGCACCACAATTTAGTAAACGTTCTACAACTTATGAGATGAACAGCGATGGTGTCCAAATTTCAAAACCATCCAACGATGTTTTTGCTTTATTGAAGTTGATTACAAATCTTGAAAAAGAATATCCCAATATAGATACCAACAGAATCTATCTGATTGGCTATTCAATGGGAGGCTCCACCGCTCAAAATTTAATGAGTTTGCAACCGAATACATTTGCTGCGATGGTCTCTGTTGCCGCCGTTCCGGATTTATCGAATCTTAATGCAATTAAAGAAAAAAATATCTGGTTAATTCACGGTAAAAAAGATGATGACAACCCATACGTTGGCAGCGTGGAATTATTTAACAAACTTCCTTCCGACAAAAAAATGATTTTCACAACATTCACCAATCTTAATCATAACAATATTGTGATTCCGTTTTTGATTACAGATGAAATTCCGAAATGGTTATTTGAAAAACGCAAATAAAAGAAAAATACATAGTTGCAATTCCGTAATTTTGCCCCATGAATAACATCACCCAAAGATTAGAAAACGTAAAAAAACTTCAGGCAAAAAGATGGGAAAATGAGGATCATTGGGACGATATCAATGATCTTTTAGTTAAAGAATTAGATGAAATTTTACTCATTGAACCTGAAAATACAGCAGCTTTAATTAATATCGGCGCGGTCTATTCTGATATGGGAGAAAATGAAAAAGCCATAGAATATTTGAAGACTGCCCTCCACTTAGGTTCAGTAGATAAAAATTTATACATCAATTTGGCCATCGTCATGGTTTACATGGAAATGCATCAGGAAGAATATCACGAATACCTTGAAACAGCTGAAAATAAAATAGAAGATCCGTTGACTTTTAAAGCATATTTTGATCCTAACTCTCAATAAGAGTTCATTTTAACTATTAAAAAAAAATTACCTATTTTTATTAATAATTTAAAATCACAAAGATATGTTACTAGCTATTTTATTACCCTTTTTATCCTTTATGGTTCGTGGAAAAATCTTAACAGGAATTATCTGCTTAATTCTACAAATTACTTTAATCGGTTGGATTCCGGCTGCAATCTGGGCCGTTTTATCATTAAACAACGAAAGAGCAGAAGATCGAAATGATAAACTGATTAAAGCCATGCGAGATAATGAAAGGTAAAAGCTTTCAATAAAATACGATAAACCTTTTAGAGGCAGTTTATAATTTAGCCAATAATTAATGTCGTTTTTATCCGCTAAAAAAATATTCAATCCATTAAGAACATTGAAGAAGTTCAGCTTAAGTAAGAAAAAATCAAGCAGCTTTTTTTAAGCCTTAAAACAAAGCGAAACTTAATATTCTTCACTTCTAAATAAGATCTTAATGGTGGAAATTCGTGGACAACTATGATAAATTATTTCTAAAAAGCAAAATTTTTAAAGAATTTACTTTTTCACAGGCAAAATACTTTCGGGGACTTTTACCATCAAAACGATCACTGCAATTAAGCATATAATATTTGTGGCTAAAGCAATTTTGAAAGCTTTTTGATAATCTGACACTAAAGGCTGCTGTCCTAAAAAACAATAGAACAGACTTCCAACGATGATAATTCCGATAATCGCTGCGGTTTGCTGTAACGTAATATATACGCCTGAAGCATTTCCCATAAGATCTTTCGGAATTCCAGATAAGGCGATATTGGCTAAGGACGGGATTATACTTCCCACTCCTACTCCATGCATAAACAGTAACAAATACAGGATAGAAATTGAGGGAGTTTCTGTGAAAAAATATCCTTGGAGCATTAAAACAGCAATAATTAATACTAATCCCAAGATCAAGACCTTTTTACCATATCGTAAAATGAGTTTTGCAGAAAAAACAGAGGCCAAAATAAAACCAAACCCTTGAAAAACAATGATTTCTCCTGAATCTAACGGATTAATTTTCAATCCTTCCTGAAAGAAAATAGACAACACATAGAAATAAGAATCCAGCATAATAAAGAAAAAAGAAACGGAAAGAATTCCTATATTGAAATTTTTAAAGGTAAATAATTTAAAATCAATTAAATACGGCTTATTTTTCAATATTTTATTTTTTTGACTTTTAATAAAGTAAGCCAAAAGTATCACAGAAATAGCCATCAAAACAATACTTTCAATACCAAAACGGCCATGTTCAGAAATGGTTAAGGCGTACGTAAAGCAGAATAATCCTGCCGCTAATAAAGCAACTCCGAAGAAATCAAACCGTTCTATAATTTTTATTTTAGATTCATCTAATATTTTAAACCCCAGAACAACAGCGAAAAGGCAAATAGGAATATTAATAAAGAAAATCAGTCTCCACGCTTCATTGATGAATGTTAGGGAGGAAAAATAGCCGCCCAAAAATTGGCCTAGAATCGTTCCGATTCCAATCGTAATTCCGTACCAACTCATTGCTTTTGTACGTTCTTGATGTTCAGGAAATACAATCTGAATCATAGATAATACTTGCGGTGACATTAAGGCCGCACTAAACCCTTGCATAAACCTTGAAATGATAAGAAATAAGGAATTGGTTGAGAATCCACAGGTGATAGAACTAATCATAAAAAGAATCAACCCTACAATAAACAATCGTTTTCTACCATAGAGATCTCCCAATCTTCCTCCGGTAATGAGAAAGGAAGCAAAACCGATAAGATAAGCAGCAATGATTAACTGCATTTGTCCGTTGGAAGCATGAATATCCCGCTGAATAGACGGTATGGAAACATTCATAATAAAAATATCCATAATGCTGAGAAGCTGGGCGAAAAGAATAATGGTTAATTTCAGATAGTTTGATTTCATTTTTATATAGAGTTATCTATTTATTTTAAAGTAAAAAAAAATTAGGAAACTAGTTCCTGAATTATTTTTTTGGCGTGGTCAAAGCCTGTTGTATTTTTATTAATTGTTGAAACTACCAATGCCCCCTCCAATACTAAAAAAATAGTTTCTGTGATTTCATTAATATTGATGGATTCTTGTTCAGGCAATTCACGTACAATATCATTAATTAATGTTTTCTGTTTTTCTTTATGTTTCTTTACAAAATCACTTATCGCAGGATTGCTCTCTCCCACTTCTGAAATGATCTTTATAAAATGGCAACCTGCAAAATTTGTAGAATCTTGAAGTTTTTTACGGTAATCCACTAACGCCAACAATTTATCTTTCGGAGATGAAAGGTTTACAGTATGATCTTCGAAACCATTGAACCATCCCAGTTCTTCCTTGATAAGATACGCCTGAAGGAGTTCATTTTTAGATGAGAAATGATTGTACAAAGAACCAATCGCAATATCAGCTTCTGCAATAATCTGATTAATTCCCGTTGAATTAAAACCTTGCTTATAAAACAAATCTGAGGCAACTCTAATAATCCTGTCTTTAACTTTTTCAGTCTTCATCTTAAATTTTTTACAAATCTACATTAAAAATAGATAAGTCTATCTATTTTTATGTTTTAGAAAGAGCCAATCACTCCAAGTACTTATTCATCAATTATTTAAAATAGCATAAGAAATAATCAACAAAAGAGAAATTAAGACAATTTTCTATATCGCAAAGCGATTAAAATAAACGCCGTAATTTTATCGTCATAAGAATATAATCATATAAAAAACGATATGAATCTAAGAAAAACCATTCAGCCCAACGTAATTATAGGACAAATTACAGGCTTTTTAATGATCTGTCTATTACTAAATCTTTATAGCTGTAAGGCAACGAAAAAAGAAGCATCAACAGATATTAAGATATTGGTAGACAGTCTTGCCCAATCTCTCATGAGCGAAAATAAGATTCCCGGTATGAGTATCGCCGTAACGGTAGAGGGTAAACACTCGTTTTTCAATTACGGAATACTCTCTAAAGAAAGTAATCAACCCGTTACTAATCAATCTTTATTTGAGCTGGGCTCAATAAGTAAAACGTTTACCGTAACCTTGGCGAGCCTCTCCCAAATCAATGGTAATCTTGATATGCAAGCTCCCGTAAGTAACTATTTACCTCATCTAAAAAACACGGTGTTTGATTCTGTAAAACTGTATTATTTAGGAACGCATATCGCAGGAGGACTTCCTTTGCAACTACCAGATAATATTACCACTGATGAACAGTTAATGAACTACTATAAAACATGGGTTCCACTGTATGCTCCCGGCACAAAAAGAGTCTATTCGAATCCCAGTATCGGCTTATTGGGAGTTATAGCAGGAAAAACAATGAATGAACCTTTTACCAAAGCGATGACCGATCATGTTTTTTCAAAAATAGGAATGAGTAATACTTTTTATGATGTTCCTCAAAATAAAATGGGTGATTATGCACAAGGTTATAATAAAGAAGATCAACCTGTAAGACTAAACCCTGCCGTACTGGCCAATGAAGCTTATGGAATAAAATCATGTACACAAGACATGCTGAAATTTGTAGATCGCAATATGGGAATTGGTAATCTAGATGCTACATTGTCTAAAGCTTTACAAGCCACCCATACGGGGTATTTTACAACCGGAGTAATGACACAGGATCTTATTTGGGAGCAATACAATTATCCAGCGTCTTTATCTCAACTGCTTGAAGGAAATGCAGCTGAGATGGCATACAAAGCCAGTGACACTAAGCCATTAGTCCCTCCTATGAAGCCACAGCCCAATGTGGTGATCAATAAAACAGGCTCTACAAACGGTTTTGCATCGTACGTCATCTATATTCCATCAAAAAAAATTGGTATTGTGATACTGGCCAATAAAAATTATCCCATTAAGCCAAGGGTGGAAACCGCTTATAAAATCCTATCATATCTGGATAATCCTAAAAACAAGCTGTAATACATTTAATTTTTTTATACATCGAAAAATGACAACTTAGCGGTTGTCTTTTTTCTTATAAGAACCGTCTCATACATACTTTATTACATTTTATAAAATGGTATTTTTGTTATATGACATCCATCAAAAATACTCTGCTCACCTTAGCTTGCTTATTGCTATTTTTCTTTTATTCATGCCAACCAACCGAAAAACAACCTATTATAAAACCAATGAATACCTCTAATCCTGTTATCTATTTTGAAATTCCTGTGAATGATCTGGAACGTGCAGAAAAATTTTATACATCAGTCTTCAATTTTAGTTTTGAAAAAGAAATCATTGATAACTATGAAATGGCATTATTTCCCTTTGAAGAAAAAAATAGCGGAATCACGGGCGCTTTGGCAAAAGGCGATGTCTATAAACCCAGTAAAGAAGGTGTAATTATTTATTTCAAAACAGAAAATATTGATCATACTTTGCAGAAAGTGATAAAAAACGGAGGCACTATTTTATATCCTAAAAAAATCAATGAAAAACTAGGTTTTGCCGTCGCTGAATTTGAAGATTCAGAAGGAAACAGGATTGCTTTGCATGAGACGATTCACCTTAAATAAAAATCCAACGCATAGCATATTATTTTTTTGACTGAAATGAATACATATTTTGTATCTTTATTAGCCGTTATACCAGTTTTAACAACATAATTGGCAAAAATATATGCCAGAAGAACTTTATTTTATAAAGACCAATCCTACTATTGCGAAAATAAATTTGTACAATAAGCTGTGTCGTGAAGAAAAAAATATACTAGATTTCTTACCTGACGACAAAAAGACAAGTCTGGAAATTATTAAAAATAAAATAACCGATTCTCTTGAAACCCTTACCAGAGAAGAATTATTGCCCATCTTCTCATGGTTTAACAGTCAATATAAAACAGATCGTGAAGAATTAAAAACCCAACTTTTCATTAATGGGTTTGATTTTTTTTATGAAATTTTATCAGAGAATCACGTTAAAAATTTCCATCAAATACTTTATGATTACGAAAAATATTCTAAACATCATTTAAATTACATTACCGACGCTCAGAAATTTAATCAGTTTCTGATCTACGGAATTTTTTATACAGATATGATAAAACGGGATGAGAAAAATATTCTCAGAGATTTTCTAAAATCAGATTATAAAGATCTTTATGCTTTTGCTGAAAGCCAGTTCAACGCAAATGGGGGAAATTTAACAATGGAAGATGATGCTTTTACGATTTACAATTACTTCTCCGATTTATATGACATGACTAAATATTACAAAGGATCTATTATCAAACTTCATATCCCAAAATAAAAAGAGACCTTTTTGTGGTCTCTTTACAGTAATTCTTTATGTTTCATAAAATACTCCAACGCTTCTTTTACAGCTTGTTCAGGTTTTTTAGGGTTAAAACCTAATTCATTTCTGGATTTAGAAATATCAAAATTCTGCTGCAATCCTGAAAACATGGCAATATCCTTTCTGGTGAGAACGGGAGCTTTGCTATTTAATTTTGCAGAAAATTCCATAATTCCGGCAATCGTATACAGCAAAAATTTGGGTACAGCACTCGGAACTTTCAGGTTGAGCTCAGGATATAATTTATGGGCCAAAATCGTTGTATCGGTAATCGTCATGCAGTTTTCATTGGCAAGAATATAGCGCTCTCCACTTCGACCTTTTTGGGCAGCAAGATAGCAGCCTTCAGCGACATCTTTTACATCAATCCAGTTCAGGGTTATCTTGGTATCAACAGGAATTTGCTTGTTGATGATTAATTTTAAAACACCATACGAAACATTCAAAGGAAGAAAAGCTTCACTTCCGATCATTGCAGAAGGCATCACAGCAACCAATTCTATTCCCAGTTTTTTTGCCAATTCAAAAGCCAGTTTTTCGCCGTCATTTTTAGAGTTATAATACATATCTCTTCGGTCCGGATTATATCCATAGCTTTCCTTTGTTGGAAGTTTTGTATAATCTAATCCTGCAATGGAACTTACATAAACAATTCTTTTTACACCAGCTTCTGCAGCTGCCTCAATGGTATTACGCGTTCCTTCGATATTCACATCGTAAATTTCTTTTTTAGGATCTTTTGCCCATAATTTGAAAGAAGCGCCCACAGCATAGAAAGTTTCCACGCCTTGAAGCGCTTTTATAAATGATGCTTTGTCAGTAATATCAGCCTGTACCACTTCACAGTCTAATCCTTCAAAAGGTTTTTTATTATTGATATTTCTCACCGTTGCACGAACAGGAATCCCTTTTTGCAATAAAAACCGCACTAAATTATTTCCTAAATGTCCGTTTGCACCTGAAACTAAACTTAAATTATCTTGTATCATTTTAAGTAATTTTTGATGATACAAAGTTCATTCTCACAGGATAAAAAGCACTTGACTTTTGTTAGTTAATTAATTTTCTTCGGATTCGGCTGAGGCTTTCTGGTTTCATTCCTAAAAATGAAGCAATGTATTGGATAGGGACATTTTGAATAATTCCGGGATAATTTTTAATGAGTTTTACATACCGCTGTTCAGCATTTAAAGTAGATAATTCTTTGGACCGATTTTCATTATAGGTAATCGATTCCTGAAATACCGAAATACTAAAATCCTTCATGGCAGGGCATTCGCTGGTGAGTTTATCCAGATTTTCTTTTGTTATCCTTAATAGTTCACACGCTGTAATACACTCTACATTTTCCCCAGATTTGGTTTGATTGATAAAATTAAAATAAGAGGTGAAAAATCCTGGTGGGCAGTTAATATGAGTTGTTATTTCATTTCCAAGTTCGTCAAAATGAAACAACCTCAAATAGCCTGAAACAATGTAATACAAATACTTCGGAATATCTCCTTCGGCTTCAATAATTGTATTCTTGGGAAATTCAACGGGCTCAAAATAAAGCTTGAGTCTCTCAACCTCATCAGTATTGAAGTGGTAACCGGATTCTATGAATTTCAAAAGTTTCTCGTGCATTGCTTTTGTGGAATTATGTGCAAATTTACTCAAAACTAAAAAACTAAATTTTAAAATTTTTCACTCAATCATGTAATATTTCTCTTCGATTAACTGTCATTAGAGTAAAGCATCATCATGAATCAAAAAATATTATTTCTATTAAGTTTCGTTTTTTCGTCGTTTCTCTTTTCTCAGAGCATTGAAGGAACAATTACCAATAAAGAAAATAAACCGGTTGCAGATACAGAAGTTCTTGTTACAAAAAACAATGTGAAATTTTCTACCATCACAGACGAAAAAGGAATGTTTAAGATTGCACTTAAAGAAAATGGGAATTATGTATTAGAGATCATCAAAGATGGCATAAAAACCAACAGCGAAAATATATCTGTAAAAGGAAACGAAAAGAAAGATATTCAGATTAAGGAAGAAGCTCCTGTTACAGAACAAAAAATAGATGGCGTAACGATTACTGTTAAGAAAAAACTATTTGAAAGAAAAGTTGACAGATTGGTTTTTAATGTTGAAAATTCTGTGGCTTCACAAGGAATTGACGTCATAGAAGCTTTGGCAAAAACTCCGATGGTACGTACCACAGATGACGCCATTACCATTGCGGGAAAAAGCAATGTTGCCATTATGGTGAATGACAGATCGCTAAATTTATCAGGGCAGGAACTTATCAATTATTTAAAAACATTGCGTTCCGATGATGTTGCAAAAATCGAGGTCATCACAACTCCACCTGCCAAATATGAAGCGGAAGGAAAAAGTGGATTGATCAATATTATTTTAAAGAAAAACACAAGCCTCGGCTGGAACGGATCTATCCAAACCTCAGGAAGTTATTACGGTGGAAGACCAGCCACTTCTACTAGAAGCGGATTGGCTTTTAATTATCAAGGAAGCAAATTATCTCTTACCGCCAATTTATCGGTTGGTGATAATTACTGGGAAAATACCTCTTACAATTATTTAACAGGAAATGGAAATTCCGATTACTGGAAAACCGACAGCAAAAGCTCAAACAACTACAAATATAAAGGCGGAAATGTAAAAGCAGAATATAAAATCAATGATAAAAATCTGGTAGGAATTAATTATAATTATTCGTTTAGCAATCCACTGGAACAGGCAAAAAATTATACATCTATTTCCAATGAAGAAGGAATGACTAATTTATTTTCAGACAGTAAAAACAGAAACCACAGAAATGTTCACAATACCACCGCTTTTTATGATGTAAAACTTGATACGTTGGGAAGCAAGCTGAGTATTTCTGCCAACCTATTGATGAACGATGCCAACGCAAGAAACTTTTATAATACCGTAACCTCAAATACTATTTCTACTTTTGCCAATCCTATCAGTAAGTACAGAATTTATTCCGGGCAGGCAGATTTAGAGAAAAATTTTGCTAAAATAAAAACAGAAGCCGGACTAAAATATACCAAGATCAAAAATGATTCTGAGTTTAATTTTTTCAACATCAACAACGGAGAATATATTGTAAACAAAGACAGAACGAATACTTTCTTCTACAATGAAGAGAACTACGCAGCGTATGTTTCTACCAGTTTCAAAATCAATGATAAATGGGATGCAAAAGCCGGACTTCGTTATGAATACACCAATCTGGAGGGGATTTCTTTAAACGATGACAATTCTGCAAAATTCAAATACGGAAAGTTTTTCCCAACAGCTTATGTGAGCTATAAACCGAATGAAAACAATACCTTTTCTTTAAATTACTCAAGAAGAATTACCCGTCCGTACTTTGGAAACCTGAATCCGTTCAGATACTACACCTCCGAGTTCGAATACAATACAGGAAATCCTTATCTGCTTCCCTCATTTTCTGATAATTTTGAATTTGGATATGTCATCAAAAACAATTTCAATATTACCTTATACTACAACAGAAATAAAGATAACTGGGATAGAATTCAAATGGTGGAAGGCAATCTAAAATACAGCATTGTAAAGAATTTCTACAATGAAGATCAAGCCGGAATCAATATCAGTTATAATTACAACAAGTTGAAGTGGCTGGAATCTAATATTTTCGTGAATGGGTTTTATGCTAAATCAAAATCTTATCTGCCGGAAGCCGTTTCAGCGCCTGCAGGATATAGCGCTAACTTTAATCTTGATAATAATTTCTTCCTCAACAAAGATAAAACGGTTACGCTAATGCTTGGTTTGTGGAGTAATATTCCAAATAGAGATGGAAATACCTATTATTATGGAAACGCTTCCCTGTACACCGGAGTGAAACTGAATCTGATGAAGAAAAATCTTTTGATCAATTTATATGTCAATGATTTTCTGAATACCAACCGTTCCAAAGGGATAGAATATTATCCTAACTATAATGTAGAATATTATTACAAAGGCATCACAAGGAATATCTATCTTTCGGTAACCTACAAATTCGGGAATAATGATGTAAAAGGAAGTACGAAAGAAGTGAAATTTGAGGAATCTAATAGAGCTGGGGGTGGAAATTAAAAATATGTCTCTTTAAATTCATTAAAAATTCAACCACAAAAGTTACAACAGAATTTAACACTTAAGATGTATTTAAGTAAAAATCATGCTGTTGACAAGAACACTTAAGTTCTTTGAAAATCTTTGATTTTCTTCTTGTGTAAACTTTTCAATATTCAAGACATTGAGCTTTTAATACAAAAACTTTTGTCACTTTTGTGGTTCATAAGAAATCTAAATAGCTTCCTATTTAAAAATTAACTGTTTCAGAATTCATTAAAAATTCAACCACAAAAGGTACAACAGACTTTAACACTTAAGATGTATTTAAGTAAAAATCATGCTGTTGACAAGAACACTTGAGTTCTTTGAAAATCTTTGATTTTCTTCTTGTGTAAACTTTTCTACATTCAAGACATTGAGCTTTACTACAAAAACTTTTGTCACTTTTGTGGTTCATAAGAAATGTAAACACTTTTTCCTATTTTTTGTTATCTGAAAAATATTGACTAATTTGGGATTGAAACACCAATGATATGATAAAATATTTAACGCTTCCCGGCGATACTTTAGAAAAAATTTCCTCTGATCTTAAAATTGAAAATCCTAACTACATCAAAGGATTTCATCATCAATACAGTTCGTTATTTGATCCGTTGGATGGAATTTTAAAAACAGGAACCCTTCTTTGTCTTCCGTTTGGTGACGAAATAAAAAAACTGAACCAAGAGATCATTGAAAATGGTGACAATTTATATTATCATCCTCCACAAGGTAAAATTCCGTTTGAAATTCCTTTATTAGCCGGCACCTATACCATACATCACCAACAATTCAGAGATGATGAAAGTCTTGCAGCGTATGAATTCAACATGACGCTGGAATATTTAAAATATGAAGAAGAGAATCATATTTTCACAATAGAACTATTTGATTTTAATAAAGATGGAATAGAATCAGACAATAAAACGTCCGATTTAGCTATTGCTTGTATGAAAATCATTTATCCTTTAGAAATTAGCATCAATAAAACGAGGCAATTGATAGAAGTTGGTTTACATACTCCTCCACTCCAGCTTAAAAATGAATTGGAAGCCTTAAAAAAATACTTTACAGATCAATATGCAGCTTCTTACATTGATCAATTAAAATTAATCATAGAAGATAAGAAACAACTTCTTGAAAAGCTTAAAAATATACTCCCTATTCATTTTCTGTTGGGAAGTTTTTATAGCGCAACCTATGGAGACTGGACAGATTCTGAAATCTACCCTGATTATTTTCCGTGGTTAGTGAATGCTTCTCCGATTTCTCTTGAGCTCTACAACCGTATGGCACCAAAAGATGAAGATCATGATCTGTTAAAAATATTTCAAAAGGGTAATTATCTTACAAAACAAAACCTTGCTCAATTAGATCCTAACCCAAAAGATAAGAAAGAGCTTACTCTCAATAAAAGTTCTAAAAACTGTTTTCATGAAGCAGAATATCATTTCCATAGAACAGATTTGAGTATTCAAAAAATCAAAGCAGATTTTAGCATTCAAATTGATGATATCACAGAACATCAGACCTTTACCTTAGTTAAAGTATGAAAACAATTTAGTATATTTGATTTTTACACCCATAAAAACACAAAATATGTCAAAAAATACTTCCCCGCATGACGGGAAACATTTCGTTATTCAAAAAGGCAAAGCCGAGTGTAACCAGGGAAATCAATATCCACAATTCAAAGTCACTTCTCAGCAAAGGCATTATTTTAATGATCCTGACGGTAACCCTGATTATCTGGCTGTTACAGAAGACGATCTGCAATTTAACCCTCCCGGACCCAGTTTCGGACAATGTAAACTGAAACCCTCATCAGGCGGAAATCTTCCCTGTGCTTTTGCCGCCGCAGGAAAATGGCAAAAAACCTATGAGAAAACCAAAGTAGATGGTAAACCTTGTCTTTCAGAAATCTCAGAACTGATGTGCAGTACGGGAGGAAAAATAACCGTAAAAGATCATGGACAAACTGCGCACCTGAATAAACAGAATATCAAAAATGCAGATGTACAAGAACAGCACATGATCAATCCGTTTATAGATTTTAAAAAATTTCAGGAGAGTACGGAAGAAAATAATAGCATTTGTGAATAAAAACTGAATCAACATGGCCAAACTAACCATCATAGGAAACCCAAGTCCTGTAGTAGGAAAAAAGGAGATGTATACCATTTCTACGATTAATGATTATTTCCAACAAATTATTCCTACCCAACCTTTGCTCAATCCACAAACTCCCATTCATTGGGGAATTTTTGTGCAGGAAAAAAATACATGGAGAAGAACCATCGATAATAAAAAAGGGCAAGCGGTTCCTTATACTTTCGGGCAGAAAAGCCTGCACTTTAAAGCCATTAAAATCGTTGCACAGCAAGGCAACGAAAGTGGCGAACTTATCATCCATCCTCAACAGGCTAAAGAACCTAAAATTACAAAGGTAGAATTGTTGGATGCCAATTATCTTCCGCTTCCGAAAGGAAAAAAAATAAGCTACCAAGACACCATTATTGCCAGAGCGCATTGCATAGAAATGTACAAAAGAAACGTTTCTTTTACGCTTTGGGAAGATGATGCGAAAGGAGAAGGTCATGATCCTGTCATCAATATGATGAACAAAATAAATCCTGTTCCCATCATGGGAATTGTAGATGAATACGGAGTCGCGGAAGCTATTTTCAGATTACCGTTCTATACCATGGCGGTACAGATTGCCAATGCCCGTATTGCAGCAGGAGAAACAGATGAAGGTCCTACCCATGAATATTATGTAACGGCAGAGTATGTTGCCAAGCATATCATGAAGGCAAGTCCGAATGTGAACGTGATAAATCCGACCCACATTCCGCCAACGCCGCCTTCAAAAACAAGTTCCAACACCCCTGAAACAAAGCCGTCAAAGCCAAGACCTAAGGCTGATACTCCCAAATTCCCGATCACATCCAGCGGAAAGAAACAGGCTGATCCGGATGCAAAAATTCTAAACGCCGAATTTCTCAATGAACGAGCGCAACCAATAGAAAAAGCTGAGGTTGGCGATACCGTTATCATAAAAATTACCACGCAACATATGAAAGGTAGAAATGTAACGGTAAGAATTTGGGAGGAAGAAACAGGCTATAAAACCCACGATAAAATATACGAAAAGAAATGGGTACTTCCCGGTAATGAAAATTTCATTAAAGTTCCCATCACCAAAAGGATATATGAGCTAGGCATCACCCCTGAAGACTTTAAGAACGAAAAGTATGACTATAAATTTCAAGTTTACTTCATAGAAGTGGAACCCGATAATACGCATGTTACCTCGCAAGTTATTCCCATAACGAAGAGTGCTAAAAAACTGGAGGTGGAAAATAGTCCGTCTGTGGCTATTATTAAGGAACCAAGGGAGAAGCATACAGACGGAAAATGTCCAAGATGTGAAAAATTAACTGAAGAGGAAGTAAATAAGATATTCACTACTGCAAATAATGTAAACAAAAAGGCTTTAATAGATGCATTCAATGATGCTAATAAAAAATTTGAAATTAATACTTGCTTACGTAAAGCACATTTTTTCGCTCAAGTTTTAGCAGAGGTAGGTACTGATTTAAAATTAAACGAACCTGAAGGTTTCAATTATAGTGTTAGGAGGTTGAAGGGTGGAGATTACGTTAAAGGTTCTAATTGGGTTAAAGGAAATAGAAACCCTGCAGAAGGAGGATATTATTCAGCAGGTAATCAGAAAGATTGGAAATCTACCCCTTTTTCTTATTTCAAAAAAAACCATAAAGAAGCAGAGCTATATGGTAGAAAAGATCTTAATACATATAATGATAAAGGAATGCAGGTGGCAAATAGTATTGCAATTGCAAATCTTGTATATGATGACAAAAATAGAGAAGCAAAATACAAAATTGGTAATATTTACAAAGGAGATGGATGGAAATTTATGGGAAAAGGAATTATACAGATTACAGGTAGAACGAATTATACTGAAGTTAATAAAAGATTAATAAAAAAAGGATATGATTTTGACATTGTTACTAATCCAGAAATTGTTCTAAAACATAAAGAAAGTGTTTTATCGGCAATGGCTTTTTGGTATTGGAAGGATTTACAGCTAAAATCAAAAGGCGGAAAAAAAATTGTTGATAATATAACTAAGATTGTAAATGAAGCAACTGATACTTATAATCATAGAAAAGAAAATTTTGATAAAACATATTCTATTTTTCAGGTCGATAAGTGTAACCCTATCAAGAAAAATGAAACTATTACTACAGGTAAATGGAGATTTCCTATAGATAATCCAATGCTTTGTTTATATTCCCAAGGAGGGGCAGAAAAACCTTGGCATGGTTCATTTGGTGAAAAAATTAGGGATGGAGTAACTAATCACGCTGGCTCTGATTTACTTGCTATTCCTGGAACACCTGTATATGCTTGTTTAGATGGCAAAATTGATAGAGTATATACCTCTACATCACTCGCAGGAAGAATAATTGTTATTAAAGTTACAGATAAAGAAACATTTAAAAGTCTTAAAAATAACTATACTCCAATATATAAAAACAAAGGAGAGCTTTCAGAAAAAGGATTTAATCCTAATGGAGAAATTTTTCTAGTCTTTATGCATTTAAGCAAATTTGGACAATTCAAAGAAGGAGAATCTGTTAAATATAATGATGTTATAGGTTATACTGGAATTTCTGGAAAAAATGGGGTTAATTTTGAAGCAAAAAATCCACATTTACATTTTGAAGTAAATAATGTTGGAAGTAAGGCTGGAATTCAAGGAAAATGTAATCCAATGGTTTATTTCAAATTCAAAACAGAATTCGAAATGTCAGCTGTGGATAAGAAATTACAATTAGATATAAAAAATAAAATATGGAAATAAAAAAGTGTATATATATATTAATTTTCTTATTTAGCTTTCTTTCATGTGAAAAAGAAAGAAAGTATTTACCTATTACTACAAAAGAGGTTAAAGGGTATCAATATATTTCATATAAGAAGAGAGAATTAGTCAATGATAATAAAATCAATGTTTTTGAATATAATGATAGGAAAATAACAATTGAATATGACAAGAGTACATTATTTGGATATGGAGCTGAAAAATTTAATATCTATCAAGCATTTTATGACCTAGATTTAGGAGATTTGGATTTATTAAGATATGATAATGTAAATACAAAAAGTCAAATTTTTCTTGTTGAGTTAGATGATTACAGTTTTCGAACATACAATATATACATACATCAAAATAATTCTCTTTATTATTTGGGGCAAAATAATATTGATTTATCTAAAATAATAGAGAATATCAAAAACGTAAATATTAAATTTGAAATTATCCAAACAGAAAATAATATTTCAATTAAATCTTTGTTAAATGGAAAATATTTTTCAACATCAAATTATAAGCTTGAAAATCCTTTAAGAATATATAGAGATTACAGTAATATTAATGAGTATACTAAAGTAAATACTAATCTAAAATTAAGTTCAGAATCAAATAAATCTAATCAAGTTGAATACAAAAATGATATATTTTCAATTGATTTAAACTCAAATGATGAAATTACAGTAAATCTAAATAATGATAATAAGAAATTTGTCAACACAAAAATATTAGATGGAAATATGAGTTGCCCAGATACAAGTGTTGATAAAATAGCTTTAAAAAAGAATTATTTTACTATAGAAAAATATAACTGTAACGACAAATACTATCTCAAAGAGTATATTACGTTTAAATTCGATAATGATCTAGTTCTACATAGATATGATCTAGAGTTTACTGACAAACATGATCCTGACAAAAGTGTACCTAATAAAAACTATACCTCAAAAGATTTTGGTAAAGTCAAATTTGAAAATGTGGATAGAGAATTTTTGATAAAGCTATTAAATAGATAGAGCTAGCTAATCTATATTCCGCCAGCACCGCCTTCAAAAACAAGTGCCAACACTTCTGAAACAAAGCCGTCAAAGCCAAAACCTAAGGCTGATACTCCAAAATTCCCGATCACATCCAGCGGAAAGAAACAGGCTGATCCGGACGCAAAAATTCTAAACGCCGAATTTCTCAATGAACGAGCGCAACCTATAGAAAAAGCTGAGGTTGGCGATACCGTTATTATAAAAATTACCACGCAACATATGAAAGGTAGAAATGTAACGGTAAGAATTTGGGAGGAAGAAACAGGCTATAAAACCCACGATAAAATATACGAAAAGAAATGGGTACTTCCCGGTAATGAAAATTTCATTAAAGTTCCTATTACCAAAAGGATCTATGAGTTGGGCATCACTCCTGAGGACATGGCAACCGAAAAGTATGACTACAAATTTCAAGTCTACTTTATTGAAGTGGAACCTGATAATACGCATGTCACCTCACAGGTTATACCAATTACAAAGAGTGCTAAAAAGTTGGAGGTGGAGAATAGTCGATCTGTGGCGATTATTAAAAAGCCGAAGGAGCTTGTTTCTAATTGTGGTGAAAAATATTGTATTAAAAAAGGAGATAAAAATGAACTTATAAGAGAAATTAATATCCACCTTTCAGGTTTTGGAGGAAATGTACCTACCAATGAGTTTACTGCCAATACCGAAAAAATGATTAAACAATTCCAAAGAGATTATATGAAAGTTCCAGAAACAGGAAAGGTTTGTGGAAATGTTTTAAAGGCTATTGATGAGTTTTGCAACAAATATATAGAGCAAGTAAATGATTATAAATGTCCTTGCCAAAATCCTAATAATTCTAAAGAAAAAGAGAAAGCTCCTAAGATCAATAGATGTCCAGAAGGTTGGGGAAAAGGCTTATATACTAATCAATCAATGGATTCCAAGATAAGAGAATCGCAAAGGAAATATGAATATCCCGGGATGCATCGCTCTACACTATGGGCGGTAAGCGCAATGAAGTTTTATTTAGATTTTAGCAATTCCAAATATAGAAAATTTGATGTTAACAGAGGATACAGATGTTGGGCAGATAATGATTTTCACAATCATAGAAAATCAACAAATCATTTTGGCAAAGCTGCTGATATACGGTTTACAAAAAATGGAATAAGAACACATGATGTTAGTGATGCAAATGCTATTAGGGAAAATATTTTTAAAAAATACCTTAATGCAAAGTGGTGGGGAAACCCTAACTTCTTCACCTTAGAAAAAGAATCAGATGGAGCGGTAACTTATGTACATGTAGATTGTAGAGACTTTGAACTAAAATATCATGATAATAAATTTTTTGTTAAACAGCAAAAAGATGTTAAGGGAAAATCAATACTTGATTTTGCTACAGAATTAGGTTTTAAAAACTTGTGTAGTTGTTCTGGCAATTTAAATACGGATGATGCAAGTAAAGATGATAATGATAGTAGAGTTGATCCCAAAACCTTGAAAACTTCCGAAAAAGGTAAAGATTTTATAAAAGATTTTGAAAAATTTAGTACTAAACTCTATAATGACGATGCAAAAGAAAGAAATTGTACAATTGGTTATGGTTATTTAGTTCATAAAGGACCGTGTAATGGGTCTGAACCAGAAGAATTTAAAAAAGGAATCTCTAAAGCAAGGGCTCTAGAATTATTTGAAGATAAAATCCAAAAATTTGAAAAAGCTGTTCAAAGAGATATAACGGTTAAATTACATCAACATGAATTTGATGCACTTGTTAGTTTATTATTTAACACAGGAGCTGAGTTTTTAAATATTGGTGGAGTGAATGGTGGAGAAACTAAAATCAAAAAAAATATAAATAATAGTAATTATGATGGAGGTGCTGATGAATTTAGAGATGTTACTAATGATGGCTTAACTGGGCTTGTATTAAGAAGAAAAGCAGAAATAAACATGTTTAAAAAAATATATATGATTCAAAACATTAATAATAAATTTAAAATAATTTTTTATCTATTATTTTTCACTTTCTTTTCTTGTAAGAAAGTATCTTCAGTAGAAAGCGAGAAGAAAATAACAGAAAATATAATCACTAAAAAACAGGCAACAACAGATACATGGAAATTTTTTAAAATATTTTCTTTATCTCCCCAAAGTAATTATTCCTGCGATTATAAAAAATATGAAAATGTTAAATTGGGATTATCTCAGGATTCTATTTTTATTAATGGTAAACATACCGATGATGTTTACACAAATCTAATATTATCTACATCTTATTTTGATCATAAATATTTATATGAAGCTTATAAAAAGAGGTTAAAGGAAGAATTGGATATAAATTTCCCTTTGGAAATAAAATCAATTAGAAATAAGAAATCTTATGATAAAACATCTTTGCTAAATAATTATTTTGAGAATGCTTTTTTTATTCAAAATTATATGTTTTTTGATGATAATGGCTGTATTATATGTTTTAAAAAGGCTAATACATCTAATGATGCATCACAAATATCAAAGCTACTATCAAAAGAAGATTTTGATAGTATAAATTCAAAATTCACTGAAATAAATAAAAAAATAATCATTGATGATAGCGAGGCAACTACAGCATATCAAATAAGTGATCACATTTTTATAGCATGGTTTGATGGTGATAATGAAAGATGGTATCTCGTAACCTATAATGATAACAAACCTGTATCACAACTTTTAATAGGTAAAAACGAAACAATTGAAAGTGAAAATGGAACAATTGATAATTATATTGACTTTAGCATCGATCAAAATTTTAAAATTAGTTTAGATTACAGTACAGGAAAAGATATCAATTCGAAAAAATTATTGAGAACAGAAAAATATGTGATAAACTCATTAAATTATAAAATAGAGAAATTTAAATAATTCAAAAAAGTATAAAAATATCACTCTCCGAAGCTTGCAACTTCAGTTGTATGCCTAAATTTTACTGGACACTAAATTAGTATATCCAACCTTTTGACTTTGATAGATATTATAAGGCTTGCTATGAGGATCAAAAAAGCTGTCATGATAATTACCCATCCTATAACTTTCCTGAAGATAGAAAAATATTAGAAGATTATGGCATAAAAGAAAATCCAACTATTTTTTTCATGTTACCTAAAATAAATAATTCACAACCTTTTATTCTTGGCTATACAGATTCAGATGTTGAAGGTTATTATTTGACAATTTCTAAAAAAAAAGGAAAGTAATTTCTTCATTACAAATAGCAAAATTTGACGGAAAATCTGTAAATGACTTTATAATTACAAAAGACTTTAAAATTGAATTATATTCAAGAAAAAATACAGATGAAAAAAGAGTATTAAATAAAATATATAAAATTCAAGAAGATGGCACTATTAAATAAATTACATACTCCGTGCTTTATTAATTATTGATAAATAAAAAAATGATAAAGGAGAGAATAGAATTAAATAAAATTTTATTATTAAATATTTTTATGCTTCTATTTATAGCATGTGAAAAAAAAATAAATAAACAAAATACTTATAGTGTTTTAGATACAAGTAAAGTTAAGAAAACAGAACCTTTGCTAAGTAAAATTAATTATTTAGAAAAAATACAAAATAAATCATTCGTAATTAGTTGTGGTTCTGGTTGTGCAATGACTTATACTGCGGAACAAATAATAAAAGAAAAATCTTCTATTAAAGTAAAATTTAAAGTAGAAATGTATATTAATGAAGTCTTATCAGACACTTATGAAGAAAACTATTTATTCATTTATGACACATTTAATGGCATCAATAAAATTCTATTTGAAAATACAAAACGAGATGCATTAGAAACTTTACCTACGGGTGCTCAGAAATCATTTAGAGATTTCAGTAAGGAATTAATTAATTATCTGGGAGTTAATAATGGAAACATACAAGAAAACAAGTATATAATTGGAAAAAATCTAGTGAAGATTGGTCTCCCATTTAGTTTCTATCAATATTTTAAAGATGATTACTCATCAATAAAATATCCCACTTATGAACCTACTTCAAATTTAATAGAATTTTTAAAGAATGAAAACTATGAAGGTGAATCTTATAAAAGCTTTGTCATTAGATGTGATGATGAATATCTTTATTTAATTACCTCAATTTCTAGAGGAGATTCCGAGTATTTTTTATTAATTACATCTGATAAAAGTAAAATTATTGATTTTAAAGAAATAGGATCAATAGGAGGTGATGATCCTATTACGTTTAAAGTATTGCCAAATTTTACTCTAGAAATGTACAACGGAAATGAAGATGGTGCCATTCCTTTTAAAAAGTTTAAAATTACTACAGCTGGTAAAATAGTTCCATAATAAAAATTAATTTAAAACTATTTATATGAGGCAATTGGATATGCAATTCCCTACCACCAAAATCACAACTCTAAATAGTACTACAAAAAATAATTTTAAAAACTTAAACAATTAAGTATAAAAATAAGTATAAATACTTATTTTTGAACAATAATACTTAATTTAAGAAGTCATGATTAGAGTAATTGTAGTTGGAAACGGAATGGTTGGTTATAAATTTTGCGAAAAATTCATTGCAAAGCCCGAACAGGAAAAGTATCAGATTACGGTTTTTGGTGAAGAACCAAGGCGCGCTTACGATCGTGTGCACTTAAGCGAATACTTCGGAGGTAAAACAGCAGATGAATTATCACTTTCAACTTCCGAATGGTACGCAGAAAATAATATTACTTTAAATACTTCTGAACTCATTACAGATATTAATCGTGCAGAAAAAACAATACACACCCATTTAGAAAAAACGCATACATATGATTATTTAGTTATAGCAACGGGTTCATCGGCTTTTGTACCTCCCATTGAAGGGGTTGAAAAAGAGGGCGTTTTCGTATACAGAACTATTGAAGATTTGGATGCGATTATGGCCTATGCCCAAAAAATAAAACTAAAAGGGGCAACCGAAGCGGCAGTTTTAGGTGGAGGCTTACTAGGTCTTGAAGCGGCTAAAGCAGTTAGAGATTTAGGATTGAACCCGCATGTGGTAGAATTTGCTCCCCGTTTGATGCCGAGACAATTAGACAAAGGCGCAAGCGATATGCTGCAATCTAAAATTGAGGAATTAAATATTGGCATTCATCTCAATAAAGCCACGCAATATATTGATGGAAAAGAAAGCATAACAGGAATGATGTTTGCCAATGACGAATTACTGAAAGTTGACATGTTGGTAATTTCCGCAGGAATAAAACCCCGCGACGAACTAGCCCGAGTTTCAGGACTTGAGGTCGGTATACGAGGTGGTATTGTAGTAAACAATCAAATGCAGACATCAGATCCTTCTATTTATGCTATTGGTGAAGCAGCACTTTACAATCATAATATTTACGGACTTGTTGCTCCAGGTTACGAAATGGCCGATGTTGCTGCTGAGCAAATCTTAAAAGGCTCTAAAGTCATGAGAGAAACCATCGATATGTTGACGCAGTTAAAATTAATTGGTGTTGAAGTAGCAAGTTTTGGTGATCCTTTTATCGAAAATGATGAGGTAACTGCCATTATTTATGAGAATAAACTAAGTGGTATTTACAAAAGAATAAACGTTACAAAAGATTCTAAAACGTTATTAGGTGGTATTTTAGTGGGAGATTCCAGCGATTATAATTCACTTTTCCAGATTTACAGCAATGGTATGGCCTTGCCAAAAAATCCTGAGGATTTAATTTTAGGATCTCGCGACGGTTCTGAAGGTTCAAGTTTAGGAACTGTGATGGATTTACCTGAGACTGCTGTCATTTGTTCTTGCGAAAATGTAACAAAAGGCGCCATCTGCTGTTCGCTTTTAGATGAAACTTGTTCAAACTTTTCAGATGTTGTTAAACATACAAAAGCCACTTCTGGGTGTGGCGGGTGTAAGCCAATGGTTTCCGATTTAGTAAAAGCAACTCAAAAATCACTCGGAAAAGAAGTAAAAGAAGTTATCTGCGAGCATTTTAGCTATACCCGTCAGGAATTATTCGACTTGATAAAAATCAATAAATATGAGAATTTCTATGATGTAATTGATCATCACGGAAAAGGCGACGGATGCGAAATTTGTAAACCGGTTGTCGCATCCATATTCTCAAGTATTTATAACGATACAGCCAATAAACATGTTGCAGCACAAGATACAAACGATAAATTTTTAGCAAATATTCAGCGAAACGGAACCTATTCAGTAGTTCCTAGAGTTGCCGGAGGAGAAATTACGGCAGAGAAATTAATCGTTATTGGTGAAGTGGCAAAACAATTTGATTTGTATACCAAAATTACCGGAGCACAAAGAGTTGATTTATTTGGAGCCCATTTAAGCGATCTTCCTAAAATCTGGAAAATCTTAATAGACAATGGTTTTGAAAGCGGGCATGCATACGGGAAATCACTTCGTGCGGTAAAAAGCTGCGTTGGAAATGCTTGGTGCCGCTATGCAATGGACGACAGCACAGGGTTTGCCATTGAGTTAGAAAACAGATATAAAGGAATTCGTTCTCCTCATAAATTAAAAGGTGGTGTTTCGGCCTGTATCCGTGAATGTGCCGAAGCACGTGGAAAAGATTTTGGATTAATTGCCGTTGAAGGAGGCTAGAATTTATACATCGCCGGAAATGGTGGCGCTAACCCCAAACATGCTGTTTTACTAGCTGAAAAAATAGACAAAGAAACAGTTATTAAATATATGGATCGCTTTCTAATGTATTACATCCGGACTGCCGGCCCGCTGATTAGAACATCGGTTTGGTTAGAAAAGTTAGACGGAGGTTTATCCTACTTAAAAGAAGTGATTATAGAAGATAGTTTAGGCATATGCGAAACACTAGAAGCTGAAATGCAGACTTTGGTAAACACTTTCGAATGCGAGTGGACACAAGTATTAGAAAATCCAAAATTATTAAAACGCTTCAACCATTTTATCAACTCGGAAGAGAAAGATGACAATATTGCTTTTGTTCCGTTAAGAGATCAAAAAATGCCAAAAGCCTGGTCGTAAAAAAAGAAAAAATCACTAACGTTTACCGTTCTCCTACCCTCTTTCCTACTCGATTGCAAAAAGAGGAATTAAGATACACGAAGACAAAACACAAACAAATGGAAGAAATATTAAATCAATACAAAACAGTACATCCAAATGATGCTAAAATCTGGTTCAAAGCAGGCAACATTGAAGATTTCCCGACGAATAGCGGTGGCTGTATCAAATACAAAGACAAACAAATCGCGATTTTTAATTTTACGCACCGAAACGAATGGTATGCTTGCCAAAATGCCTGTCCGCATAAAATAGAAATGGTTCTGGCAAGAGGAATAATAGGATCCGCAAATGATATTCCAAAAATCGCCTGCCCCATCCATAAAAAAAACTTTTCACTAGTGGATGGTTCCAACCTAAATGGTGACGATTTTAACATTGCAACCTACCCTATAAAAGTGATTGAAGACGAAGTATTCGTTGGCTTTATAGATTAGTTCCGTATATTTGAAATCTATTATCTGACTAAAAAATGCCTATGCCTTTTCAAAAAGCAAGCGAGTGGATTGATGCAGAAAATGCACAAGATCCCAACATCGAAATTGAGCAAAATATTGAATATCCTAAGGAATTATTATATTCAAACAGAATGTATGAAAGGTTGATGCAATTTGAACCTAACGCTTCGGAAGAAGTGCAGATTGCATCAAAAGCACAACATATTTGTCGTTGGAAAGTGGCGCGTGAAACGTATCCGATGGACCGCATTGGGTATTTGAAATGGAGAGAGAATCTTAAAAAATTCCATGCAAAAACTACGGCAACAATATTAGAAAAAGCGGGCTATACCGATGAATTTATTGCAAGAGTTTCATTTTTAATCGAAAAGAAATCACTTAAAAAAGATGCGGAGACCCAATTACTGGAAGATGTTATTTGTTTGGTATTTTTAGAATATTATTTAGAGGCTTTTGTTCAAAAACATGATGAAGAGAAATTAAAAAACATCATAAAAAAAACATGGGATAAGATGTCTGATAAAGGACATCAAGAGGCCTTGAAAATCAATTATTCTGAAGATAATTTACATTTGATAAAAGCATCTTTAGGATTATAATCTGATTATTTAATGAAAAAAAGCAGTCCAGAAGCCGCAGATAAAATAAATTTCAAAAATTTAAGAAGTCTGTATTTTTTTGCAATTTTCACCATTGCTCTAACTATTATATTAAGTCAGATTTTAGTTCAATACAATTTAAAGAAACAACTTAGCGATTCAAAAATCATCAATATTTCCGGTAAACAGAGAATGTTGAGTCAGAAGATTGCAAAAGAAATTCTAATCCTACATTACGATTCCAACAATACCAAAGAAGATCAAATCAAGCATTTAAAAAATGTAATTTCATTGTGGGAAACCAATCAAAATGCTTTAGAAAATGGCAACCCTATTTTAGATTTCCCGAAAGAAAAAAGCATAACGCTTTCGAAATTATATCTTCAGATAAATCCCATTTTCTTGAAAATTGTTCAGACAACCGATTTGTTTTTATCGAATGTAGAACAAAAAAAGAATCTTAGCGAAAATCAAAAATTAGTTGAAATAATTTTAAAAAATGAAACTGCTTTTCTTTCAAAAATGAATGAAATTGTACTTCAATATGATAAAGAAGCACACGAAAAAGTCACCCAACAACGCAAAATAGAATATTGGATTTTTGGCTTTACCTTGCTTGTTTTATTATTAGAATTTATATTCATTTTTAAACCTACCAATAAAAAAATTGAAAAACTAATTTCAAAACTTTTAACTTCGGAAAAGAAAGCCTTAAAACTTGCTTACGACACAGAAATTATTAGCGAAATCAAGGAAAATTCAGTTAACGAGTTAAAATCGCTGAATTACGCCATGGAAAACATGCTACTTTACTGTCGCGTTGCTCCTGATGGCTCTATTATTCATATTGGAGAAAAGTTTGCTAAACTTCTTAATTATACCAAATTCGCATCGAACAAACCATTTTCCCAGGTTTTAACTTCCGATGAAAAAGAACAAATCATTATTGATCGTATTATTTCTGAAAAACAACGCAGTGGCTGGCAAGGCGAGATTAAGATCACAACCTATGATAAACAAACAATTTGCCTTGATTTATCAATGGTTCCGGTAACTATTAAAAAAGACAAATCGGAACTTTTAATTGTTTGTTTTAATATCACCGACCGCAATAAAGCGCAACAAGAAGTAGAAAGATTAAGCATTGAAAATAGTACCGAAAAAATTAATCAACAAAAGATTATTTCGAGCAAGATAGTCGAAAATCAGGAAAACGAACAAAACAGAATTGCCAAAGAAATTCACGACGGAATTGGACAAATGCTCACCGGTTTGAAATTTAGTTTGGAAAGCATAAACCTTGAGGACAAAGAAAAATCGGCTCAAAAAATAGAATATCTTAAGAAATTATCACTTGATATTATCAAAGGAGTTCGCACAGCAACTTTTAATTTGATGCCTCCGGAATTGAGTGACCATGGAATTGTTTCTTCCATTACAAAACTGACTCAGGAACTTTCAAAACTAACAGGAAAAGAAATCCTTTTTTACAACAAAACTGATTTTGATAAACGCCTGGATTCTTTAATAGAAATCAATATCTATCGCCTTACACAGGAAGCTATTAATAATTCGATAAAATATGCCGAATCATCCCATATTATTGTGCAACTTTCGCATAGTGAAACCTTGTTAAGCATTATTATTGACGACAACGGAAAAGGTTTTGACATCAATTCTGTCTATAAAAAAAGAAACAGCAAATCTGGTATGGGCTTACTTTTTATGAAAGAAAGAATTCAGTACATAAACGGACGCGTTTTCATCAAATCTATTCTAGGTGAAGGCACTAGAATTACTTTTAATATCCCGCTGTAGTAAATTAGAAAATGCATCAATAAAACAAATTCTTCTTGAATTTAATTTCTTTCAAATTATAGTATTTAAAAATCACCAAATTCAAAAATTACGTACCTTAGCACCATCTTTATAGATGATACTACGTAAAAAAAATTAAGTAAATATGAGCGCTATTATTAGAGTTGTATTGGCAGATGATCATGTATTTGTTCGAGATGGAATAAAATCATTATTAGAAAACGAAGTAAACATAGAGGTTGTGGGTGAAGCTGTAGATGGTGCCCATGCGCTTGAAGTTGTGATGACCAGCAAACCAGATTTACTTATATTAGATATCCGTATGCCCCACTTAACCGGCATTGAGGTAGTAGAAAAACTTAGAAGCGAAAAAAATCCTGTAAAGATCATCATGCTTTCGATGCACGAATCGGAAGAATACGTATTAAAATCAATAAAAGCCGGAGCAGACGGGTATTTACTGAAAGGCTCTAGCAAAGAAGAATTTTTGAAAGCCTTGCACACGGTAGCATCTGGTGGAAAATATTTTAGTGGTGACATTTCATCAATTTTAATCAGCCAACTCACAAACTCATCAGTTTCATTAGAATCAAAACAAAGTCTAGGTGAAGAAATGATGATTACCAAAAGAGAAAAAGAAATTCTGACCCTTTTGTTATCTGGAAAAGGAAACAAAGAAATAGCCGAAGCATTAGAAATCAGTAAACGTACTGCTGAAGTTCACCGTTTTAACTTAATGAAAAAGCTAAAAGTAAAGAACTTAATGGAACTTTCGAATAAAGCTACAGAATTTTCATTACTATAATTTCTGTTTAAAAGCTAAAAAATTACTTCTAAAAATAGTATTTCAGTAAAATAGAGAATCAATTTTGTGGTGTTGATAAATCGATTTACATCACTTAAAATACTTAATTAAAAATACGTATTAATACTTGTATATACTTATATTTGGAAAACAAATATAAGTGATATGAAAAATACGAACTCTTTATCCCAATCACACAAGATTTTATTTCTGAATACTTTAGCCTTCACCGTATGTTTTGCTTGCTGGACATTAAATGGTGTATTAGTAACCTTTTTGGTTGATAATGGCATTTTTCACTGGACTGTTATACAAGTTGGCTGGCTCCTGGGAATCCCTATTCTTACAGGTTCTATTATGCGCTTACCCATTGGGATACTTACGGATAAATTTGGGGGGAAATATGTATTTTCATTATTGCTTATCCTCTGTTCGATCCCCTTATTTTTACTTCCTTACGCAACAAGCTTTTTAACTTTTGCACTCCTTAGTTTTCTTTTCGGAATGGTAGGTACAAGTTTCGCAGTCGGAATTGGATATACTTCTATTTGGTATCCAAAAGAATGGCAGGGACTAGCTTTAGGTATCTTCGGAGTCGGAAATGCAGGCGCTGCAATAACAACATTTTTTGCCCCTTCATTACTGAATCATTTTTCGGTAGAAGATCCTCAAAACGGCTGGAAAGCACTTCCTGTCCTGTATGCGATAGTGCTTCTGGTTATTGGCATTGCCTTTTTAATTTTCACTAAAAATAAAAAATTAGAAAACGATACAAGAACAGTTACTGAAATGCTTAAATCCTTAAAATCTGCTCGAGTATGGAGATTTGGAGCGTATTACTTCTTAGTATTTGGCTGTTTTGTGGCGTACTCACAATGGCTCTTACCCAATTTTATGAATGTGTATCAAACAACTCTTGTTATGGGGGCTTATTTACAACCATATTCAGCTTACCATCCGGAGTTATCCGTGCTTTTGGCGGCTATTTATCCGATAAATTCGGAGCTCGAAAAGTGATGTATTGGGTATTGAGTTCTTCGGTTGTTTTGAGCGCTTTACTGATGATTCCCAAAATGGAAATAAAAACGACAGGCCCCGGAGTAGTTGCCACCAAAAAAGGGACTGTAACTTCTGTTTCTAAAGAAAATATTAAAATCGGAGAAACAAACTTTGCCGTTCTTCAAAAAAAAGACAACAACGCTGAAAATAAGATTTTTCCGACAAAAACATCTTGGCAAGAAGTGGTGGTAAATCAAAATCAAACCATCAAGAAAAAAGAATTACTTGCCAAAGGAGTGACCTTAATTAAGTTTGATGCCAATATGTATGTTTTTATAGTATTGGTAAGCCTCATCGGTATTTCATGGGGAATCGGAAAAGCTGCTGTCTACAAATACATTCCTGAATATTTCCCAAAAGATGTGGGTGTTGTAGGCGGAATGGTTGGAATGTTAGGCGGACTAGGCGGTTTCTTCGGACCCATTATTTTCAGTTATCTCCTGACTGCCACTGGAATATGGTCTAGTTCATGGATTTTCATTTTAGTTTTCTCTATTGTTTGTTTGATTTGGATGCATTATACCATTACCAAAATCATGAACGAAAAACAACCTGTCTTATCTAAAGTGATAGACAGAAAGTAATTCTAAATTCATTTATAACAACTGTATTTAAAGCTAAAAAGTTATGAGAAAACTACTGAAAATAAATACCCTGGGAATAATCATCATGAGTAATGCAAACCTATATTCTCAAGAATTAGACGTCAATTTACAAATAAGACCACGTTTCGAATATCGAAATGGCTATAAAACACTTTTGCCAGAAGGTCAGAAAGGAACTTCGCAAACCTCTCAGCGTTCTCGCTTAAATTTCAATTACAAACAAGAACAATTTTCTGCAAAATTAACCTTTCAAAATACCCGAACTTGGGGTGACGTACCTACCACCACAACGTCTGATAAAAATGGAGTTGCCGTTTTTGAAGCTTGGGCACAATACGATCTAAATGAAAAATGGAGCGCAAGAGCTGGCCGACAGGTTCTCTCATACGATAACCAACGTATTATGGGTGAAATAGATTGGGCACAACAAGGACAAAGTCACGACGCATTAATGGTAAGTTTCCACCCAAAAAACCAACAACTTGACATAGGAGCAGCATACAACTCTACTGGGGAAAACATCGTTCAAACACCATATACAGTTGCCAACTACAAAACTCTACAATACGCTTGGTATCACAACCAAATAAGCAACTTAGGAGTAAGTGTATTGTTATTAAATACCGGTTACGAATATGCTGATGCTGAAACGAAACTATTGGTAGACAACAAGCAGACTTTCGGAACTTATCTCACTTTCAAAACAAAAAAAATAGATAGTAACTTAGGTTTCTATGGGCAAACCGGGAAAAGTACCAGCAAAACGGTTAGCGCTTGGTATGCAGGAGCAAATGTTGGCTATGCAATTACCGATTCATTCAAAGCTAGTTTGGGATATGAATTTCTATCAGGAAAAGATATGAATGATGGTAGTAGTAATATAAAATCGTTTAATCCTATATTCGGAACCAACCATGCTTTTAATGGTTATATGGATTATTTTTATGTTGGAAATCATCAAAATAACGTAGGATTGCAAGATGCTTATTTGAAATTGAACTACAATATAAAAAAGTTTCAATTTGCTTTGATTCCCCATTTTTTTAATGCTCCCAATAAAGTGATCACACCACAAAACAATGAACTTAATTCTTATTTAGGAACTGAAATTGATTTTACAACAACATTCAACTTTAAGAAAGAAATTACTCTTTCCGGAGGATATTCTCAAATGTTTGGTACAAAAACTTTAGAACTTCTAAAAACGGGTAATGCAAATCATACCAACAATTGGGCCTGGATAATGGTTTCTGTAAATCCACGAATTTTTACTTTTAAGAAATAAACCCCTCGACGAACTGAAAATTCATTCGTTTTGAGAAATAGACTAAAACCTTAAGAACCCGTTTACATTTTATTCAGAAATTTCATCTGTTTGGTTATCATGTTTTTTTTGATAAGACTCAGTAGATCCTGTTTGAAATTATTTTTTGATTAAAAAGATGAACGCAAAGTTGATGAATAATTTTGCTTTATTTTAAGTGGGCAAAGTGATGCAACTTCGTTGATTCTATCCTTTCTCCCTAAAATAGGTATAATAAAGCTAAAGCTTTGCGTTAGAAAAATAAGTCATCAGTACATGATCTTTTTAATCAAAAAATCCTTAAAGAATGCGATTTAGATAAAGATTTGAATGGTACACAAAAATCAAATTTAGAAATTATCACAGGCTCTAAATTATAAAGCTTTTTAGCTTCGCTAGATTAAATAAGATTTTTACAAATTAATCAGTGAAAATATGTGGCATTTCATTTTTATAATCCCACGCAAAACATACGAGAGTAGATAGTTTTAACAGTTTTTATTATTCAAAAAAATAGATTTATAATGTAATCTTTCTAAAAATAAATTAAAAAAAATAAGTATTCATACTTAAAAAATACTTATTTTTAAAGAGATTAAAAAGCAAATTATTGTTTAGTGAAATAGGATCTTAAAGAGAATTGCAATGCAAAATACCAAAATCAAAACAACTTGTTCTTACTGTGGCGTTGGGTGTGGAATCATCGTAACCAACGATGCAAAAAACAATGTAATGGTAACCGGAGACAAAGACCATCCTGTAAACAAAGGAATGTTATGTTCGAAAGGAATGAATTTGCATTATGTAGTCAACGATACTTCAGACAGGATCTTATATCCTGAAATGCGCGGAAGCAAGTCATACCCACTTGAACGTGTAAGTTGGGACACCGCTTTAGAACGCGCTGCTGCTGTTTTCACTTCTATAATTAAAAAACACGGACCCGACAGCGTTGGTTTTTATGTTTCAGGACAATGTTTAACAGAAGAATATTATCTCGTCAATAAATTGGTAAAAGGGTTTCTAAAAACCAATAATATCGATACCAATTCCAGGCTTTGTATGAGCTCTGCAGTGGTGGGTTATAAAAAGACTTTTGGAGAAGATTCGGTTCCTATTGCCTATGATGATATAGAATTAGCAGATACTTTCTTGATTACAGGAGCTAATCCGGCTTGGTGTCATCCTATTTTGTTTCGCAGAATTGAAAAACACAAAGAGAAAAACCCAAACATAAAAATAATCGTAATTGATCCTAGACGAACGGATACGGCTGCTTTCGCAGATTTGCATTTGCAGATTCTTCCAGGTTCGGATATTATTTTATATCACGCTATTGCAAAAATAATTATCGAAAAAGGGTATGTTGACCATGATTTTGTGAAAAATCACGCCGAAAACTTCAAGCCATATAAAGATTTAGTTTTAAACACATCGCTTGAAAAAGCATCAAAACTATGCGGGATTTCCGTAAACGACATAAAACTTGCCGCGGATACTATTGGAAAAGCAAAAGGATTTATTTCGCTGTGGGCCATGGGACTCAACCAAAGTGCTGTGGGGGTTGATAAAAATACCGCATTATTGAATTTATCATTATTAACAGGACAAATAGGAAAACCCGGCTCCGGTCCTTTTTCGCTAACAGGACAACCCAATGCGATGGGTGGACGCGAAGTAGGTGGAATGGCAAGTCTATTGGCTGCCCATAAAGAATTATCAAATCCTGAACACCGAAAAGAAGTTGCTGATTTTTGGGGTGTTGATGAAATCCCTGACAAGCCAGGGCTCACAGCTACCGAAATGTTTGATGCACTAGAATCCGGTAAAATGAAAGCTGTATGGATAATCTGTACGAATCCCTTAGTCAGTTTACCTAATTCCCGTCGTATCGAAAAAGCCCTGAAAAATGCAAAATTTGTCGTTGTTCAGGACATTTCGCATCATGCTGATACTACAAAATATGCCGATTTACTGTTGCCTGCCGCTGGTTGGTTAGAAAAAGAAGGTACGATGACCAACTCAGAACGTCGTATTTCCTATTTACCAAAAGGAATTAACGCTCCGGGGGAAGCACTTCCAGATATTGAGATCCTCATTCGTTTTGCTAAAAAAATGAATTTTAATGGTTTCAATTTTAATAATGCCGAAGAAATTTATAAAGAACATTGCGCACTCACCAAAAATACCAACATCGACATTTCATTTTTAAATTACAATCGATTAAAAGCCGAAGGTACTTTTCAATGGCCTGTTCCTGATTACGGACATCCGGGAACTCCCCGACTTTTTACCGATAAAAAATTTTATACCCCATCACAAAAAGCAATTTTTAATTTACCTACTTCTATTGAAAATACATCGGAGCCACCAAGTCCACAATTCCCTTTTGTACTAACCACGGGTAGGATTCGCGACCAATGGCACACCATGACAAGAACAGGAAAAGTATCCCGTTTGATGACCCACTCTCCTAGTCCTATTTTGGAAATAAACCCTATTGATGCTCTTAAAAACAATATAAAGGATGGCGAAATTGTGATTGTTTCAAGCAAAAATGGTGAAGTTCGAGTAAAAGCAAAAATAACAGATATTATAAAAGAAAAAGTCCTTTTCTTACCCATGCATTGGGGAAAACAGCTAGAAAACGATTTAAATAGAGCCAATAACCTAACCAACACTATTGTTGACCCAATTTCTAAAGAACCCGATTTTAAATACACTACTGTTGCCATTTCCAAATATGTAAAACCTTTTCAAAAAATTGCCATCGTAGGTGCTGGAGCTGCCGCTTTTAGATTTATTCAAAACTATCGTGAGTTTAATTCAACCGATGAGATTATTGTTTTTTCAAATGAAGCAAATCCATTTTATAATCGCGTTTTATTGCCTGAATATATGACTGGTGAATTTACATGGGAGCAATTATTAAAAGTTAAAGATGGTGCCGAGCTAAGTAAGCTGAATATCACCATGAACACTAGTGTTGCTATTGAAAATATCAATGCAGCTCAAAAAACGATTCTCGACAGTCAAGGAAATTTACATTCTTATGACTCTCTTATTTTGGCAACCGGAAGTCGTCCTTTTGTGCCAGAAGATGCAAATTTACATCTTCCAGGACGCTTTACAGTAAGAAGAAAAGAAGATGCTGACCAATTAAAAAAACATCTTGACAGCACCAATTTACCTAATGAAGAACAACATGTAGTTATCATTGGTGGCGGTTTATTAGGGTTGGAATTAGCGGCTGCTTTAAAACATAAAAAAGTAAAAATTACTATTATTCAAAGAGCTTCCCGTTTGATGGAACGCCAACTAGACCTAATTTCGAGTAAATTATTAGCCGAAGAAGTACAACTTCGGGATATACAAATTTACTTTGATAATGAAGTAAGTACTGTTTTTGAAACTGATAATGCTCATGAAATCGAAATTGCTTTAAAAAGCGGTAAAATCATTACTGCCAATGCAATAGTCTACACCATTGGAACAATTCCCAATATAGAAATTGCCAGAGAAACCGGTCTAGCCTGCGGACGTGGAGTAAAAGTAAACCAATATTTACAGTCTTCAAATCCGGATATTTTTGCGATTGGAGAAATAGCCGAATTCAATAATCAATTATTTGGAATCACTTCTGCAGCTGAGGAGCAAGCCGATGTTTTAGCGAACTTTTTAGCTGGCGATATCAGCAGTTTTTACAAAGGTTCGGTTTTGATGAATATTCTAAAACTCGAAGATATCAATCTGTGCAGTATTGGCGCTGTTGAAATTCCTGAAAATGATGATTCGTATGAAGAAATTATTTTTGCCGATTTGAAAAAACGCTATTACAAAAAATGCATCGTAAAAGATGATCTGCTAGTTGGTGCCATTTTGATGGGAGATAAAAATGAGTTTTCCGAGTTTAAAATAATGATTGAAAGTAAAATAGAATTATCAGACAAACGAAATTCTTTACTGAGAGGAAGCTCAAATGCAAAACCCGTTCTAGGAAAATTGGTATGTTCGTGCAGTCAGGTTGGTGCAGGAAACATTGAAGAAACCATTAAAAGTGGTGTCAATAATTTCACTGAGTTATGCAAAAGTACAGGAGCAGGATTAGGTTGTGGAAGTTGTAAAACTGAGGTTAAAGAGATACTCGCGAATTGCAAAATTTAAAGTTATGGAGTTAACGAGATTAATAGTAAAAGGAGGCGTTATTTCGCCGGGAGAACTTCTTGAAGTGGTTAATATGGCTGCGGAACAAGGCTTAGATTCAATTTCATTTGGCTCAAGACAAGACATTATTTTCCCAAAAGAATTTAAAGCTTTAGATAAAGAAAAAATGGGCAAACATCACTTTGTTTTTCCAGATGAAAAAAGTGGTAACAATATCGTTTCTTCCTATGTTTCAACCGATATTTTCAGAAATACCAATTGGCTTACAGGAAACCGTTTTTTATATATATTAGAATCATTCAAAAAACAACCCACCTTAAAGGTTAATATTACCGATCCAAAGCAGCAGCTGGTTCCGCTGTTTACCGGTCATCTCAATTTTATAGCTTCGGAGCATGAAGATTATTGGTACTTGTACATTCGTTTACCGAAATGGCAGCGTATGGAAGTTTACCCTGTACTGATTTACAGTTGGGACATCGCTGATTTTTATTACGAAATAGAAAAAATTGTTGCCGAAGAATCTATCGGAATCGATTTAATTTTTAGTTTGGTTAGCGAAGCTTTAGATACAAATAACAGAACAATTGATAAACCCCTGAATATTCCTTTTTACCCTTTCCCCTATTACGAAGGCATGAATCGTATGGGAATAGACCAATATTGGCTGGGATTGTATTGGAGAAATAACTTGTATGATTTAGACTTTCTAAAACAAATGTGCGATTTATGTTTTGATTGTAAAATTGGAAAAATATGCATTACCACTTGGAAATCTTTTATTGTAAAAGGAATTCCGAAAGACAGAAAGCTCGAATGGGAGAAGTTTTTAGGTAAAAAGGGAATCAATATCCGTCACTCATTAATAGAGCTAAACTGGCATCTCCCTGTCGCCACAGAATGGGCCTTGAACTTAAAAACGTTCTTGGTGCGTACTCTTGATCAATTTGATATCAGCACCTATGGTTTAACTTTTGGTTTATCTGAATACAATCGCGATGGCCATTATTTCACTTCAATTGTAGTCGAAAAAAATGACTTACCCAAAGAGTTAGAATCTATTAAAATCCGAGATACTTACAATGTTTTATTTGCTAAGAATTTCGACCCAAACACCCGAGAATATGTTGTGCATTCGCAAGATATTGATAAGCTTGAATTGCCAACAATTTTAATAGAATTAAGTCGGAAATATTTTGAAGGACTTGGAAATTCGTCTCCTGAAATAATAGAAAACACGCAGAAAAAAGAAACACCTAAATGGGTTATTTATCAATGTAAGGAATGCTTAACGACATACAATCCAGAATATGGAGATGAAAGCCAAAACATTGCAAAGGGCATTCTATTTACAGATTTACCTGAAAACTATTGTTGTTCCTTATGTGAAAGCCCTAAAAGTAATTTTAGAAGTTTGGAAGCCGTGAACAATGATATTTTTTGATGTAAATAATGACATCCTCTATCTCGATTATGATTCTAAATTTAAATTCTGAAAAATAAATTCATCTTCAAAATGCTCATGAAAATAAGACGTTAGCTTTGAAATATTTTTCACCACCTCCCCAATTACAATAATTGCCGGCGACGAAATTTTTTTATCAGCAACTAACTTACAAATTGAATCGGTAGTTCCTATCACTCTATGTTCCGAATTTTTAGTACCGTTTTGTATAATGGCAATGGGTAAATTGCCTTTTCTATTTTCTTTATAAATTGAAATAATTTTGTTTAGCATGTGCATTCCCATCAAAATAACCACCGTTGCAGTAGACTTTGATGCTAAGTGAATATCTTTTGAAAGTTGATGATTGGAAGTAGTACCAGTAATTACCCAAAAGCTTTCTGCAATTTTTCGTTGCGTCAAACTAATTCCTACCGAAGCGGGAACCTCTAATGCCGATGAAATTCCGGGAACAACCGCTGTTTCTAAACCAAATTTTTCCACATATTCTAATTCTTCACTTCCACGACCAAAAATAAATGGATCACCACCTTTTAAACGCACTACGTGCCCGTAACGTTTCGCCATCGCAACAATCATTTCGTTGATCTGGTCTTGTGTATAAGCGTGACACCCCAACCGCTTACCAACAAAAACAACCTTTGCATTTGCAGCATATTGCAGTAATTCTTCATTTACCAATGCATCGTACAAAACTACATCTGCATTTCCTAACGCTTTAATGGCTTTCAAAGTGATTAATTCTACATCTCCCGGTCCTGCGCCCACAACGGTTAATTTTGGTATTTTAAAATTTTTCATATTCCAATAGTGTTATTGATGATTACATCATTGAGCTTTCTGTTTTGTTATGTTCGAACTATTATTTTCCATAATCGTTACTACTTCTTCTTATTCGAATCATTTCCAAAAAAAACAAAACTAAGTATTACTACTTAAAACAAATATAAGTATTAATACGAATAAAAAAAATAATTTATTTTAATTTTGATATTAAATAATACAATCTGCCATTGAAAGGACAGCTTAGAGTACAAACCTAACAGGTTTAGATTTACAGCGAGAGCAATTCGCATCTAAAATATCAATTCAAAAGCCATCCCAAAAGATCTTGAAATTAAAAAAGAACAGATTGAAAAATTCCTATTTGGAAAAAACTTCTATCTTTGTAAAGCAATGAAGCAATGAAGCACTTAAACAACATATTACGTCTTCCGTTTTTTAACGAGTATTATTACCCGACTTATCGTTCGGGAAGACTTCTATATCTGTAATTCAATACAACTTATTTAAAAATAGTATAGCGCTCGAACAGTTTTGTTCGGGCTTTTTCATGCTAAAAATTCAACAACAATGATTAATCAATTAAAAGAAAATGTAGAAATTATTCTACCAGAAAACGGTTTGGAACACAAAATAAAACAAGCCGAACAAGAGCAACGAAAGCTTATAATCAAACTGGGGTTTGATCCCACCGCACCTGATTTGCATTTGGGACACGCAGTGGTACTTAAAAAAATGAAACAGTTTCAGGATTTTGGCCATCAAATCATCATCATTGTCGGAAGTTTTACCGCAAGAATCGGTGACCCTACAGGTAAAAACAAAGCTAGAAAACCTTTAAGCGTGGAGGATGTTCAGCATAATGCACAGACTTACATCACTCAACTTTCAAAAATAATAAACGTTGAAAAAACTAAAATTGTATTCAATTCTGATTGGTTGGATACACTGAGTTTTTCGGAAGTTATCCAATTGATGTCTAAAGTAACTGTTGCCCAGCTGATGCATCGAAATGATTTCAACAAAAGGTTTACAGAAAATACTCCGATTGCCATGCATGAGCTTGTTTACCCTATTTTACAAGGGTTTGATTCTGTGAAAATTGAATGCGATATTGAAATGGGCGGAACCGATCAGCTATTCAACTGCACAATGGGAAGACAGTTGCAGGAAACCCATCATATTTCCCCGCAAATCGTCATGTGTATGCCTTTATTAAAAGGACTTGACGGAAAAGAAAAGATGAGTAAATCTTTAAATAATACCATTGGACTGACCGATGAACCGAATGAAATATTTGGAAAAACAATGTCAATTCCCGATAGTTTAATCGATGAGTTTATTGATCTGACCACCGATTTTTCGATTGAACAAAAACAAGAGTTAAAATTAAGAATACAACACGGAGAAAACCCAATGAACATTAAAAAAGTGATCGCCAAAAATATTATCACGCAATACCATGATCTGGAATCAGCGGGAAATGCAGAACAGTTTTTTAGCAATCAGTTTCAGAATAAAAATTTTGAGGAGAAAGTTTTTGAACCCGTTCTTATTGATTCTTTACACCATAATCAAAATAAAATATTGTTGATTGAACTTTGTCATCAGCTCAAAAATGATCTAAGTAAATCTGCTATGAAAAGATTAATTGAAAGTGGCGGAATACAGATTAATACATTAAAAATAACAAATCCTAATCAAGAAATTGAATTAAAGCCACACCTAAAAATAAAGATTGGCAGAAGAAATTTCATTGAACTGGTATAAGGATGATTGGGTAAAGAATAATTTTTTGATATATTCGTTTTGCATAAAATAATTTAAATAGAAAAACGCATTAAGATGAGCTACATTATGGTTGATATAGAATCTGACGGTCCGATTCCGGGAGATTTTTCGATGATCTGTTTTGGAGCGGTGCTTGTAGATGAAGATCTGGAGACTACTTTTTATGGAAAACTAAAACCTATTTCTGATCATTTTAATGCTGATGCATTAGCCGTTTCCGGATTTAACAGAGAAGAAACAATGGATTTTGATGATCCAAAAGAAGTCATGCTAAAATTTGAAGAATGGATCAAAACCAATTCTAAAGGAAGGCCTATTTTTATCAGTGATAATAATGGTTTCGACTGGATGTTCATCTGCTGGTATTTTCACCATTTTATTCAACGAAATCCTTTTGGGTATTCTTCCAGAAGATTATCGGACCTTTATTGCGGACTCGAAAAAGATGCTTTTGCCCAATGGAAACATCTGCGTAAAACAGCACATACGCATCATCCCGTTGACGATGCCAGAGGAAATGCTGAGGTTCTATTACTTATGAAAAATGAAATGGGTTTGAAGATTGGGTTAAAATAGAGAATATGAAATCAGAATTAATACAAATAATTAAAAGTAAAGACTTTAACGATTTAATATCAGATATAAATGAAATAATTTTAGACTCTATTTTAGATGATGGTTTAGCTAAAGACATTCCTATTTTCAGCATCTTTTTCAAAGGAAAAAATCTACTTAATACAATTCAAGACAAACTCTTCATCAAAAAATTATTCACTTTTTTAAAAGAACTTGAACAAACATCTGCAGAAGATAGAAAAAAGGAAACAGAAAAAATTGATAATGATCCTAGTTACAAAACAAAAGTTGGCGAAAAACTACTATTTATAATTAATGAAAGTGATGATTGTGAAAAAGCAAAATATATAGGAAAATTATACAAAGAATTTATAAATAAAAACCTTAATTATAATGACTTTATTAGAAGTGTAAACTGTATTAATAAAACTAATATTATTGATCTAAATTATTTCATTAACGAAAACTCAATTAAGAATATTTTAGAAAATTTTCATGGAAATTATATTCATACAGGATTAATAGCTCAAGAATACTATGATCCTTCAGAAAAAACATACAAAACAGGCATACCTGCATTTGAAAAATCCAAAATTTCATACAAACAATCATACATTGGAGATAAAATAAGATATTTTTTGAACGATAAACTACATAGGATTTTGTAATATTTACGTTAAAAATACAACTTAAATGAATTTAAAACTGAAATATAGAAAAGCCTCAGAAAGCGATCTCGATTTCTTACTAAATCTGAGAATGAAAACCATGAATGAGCATTATGCAAACTCCAGTCTTCCTACAGATAGAGAATCTACTTTACAAAGAGTCCTTTATCAGTTTGAGAAGGCTAATATTATTCTTTTCAACAATGAACCTATCGGATTATTAAAAATCGACAGAAGTAAAGATAAAATTGAGGTGCTTCAACTTCAGGTTGATCCCAGCCAACAAGGAAAAGGACTTGGAAAAATGATTTTAAAAGAAATTATTGCGGAAGCATTATCTTCCCAAAAGCCTGTTGTATTGAGTGTTTTAAAAACCAATAAAGCACAAAATCTATATTCGAGCCTAGGTTTTGTAACCATAGATAAAAATGAACATTCTTATATCATGGAATGCCAACAATAAAAAGTATGCTCAAAAGCATACTTTTTTTTATTTATTCGCGAGGGTTACATAAATCAATCGCCCTCCTTCCTCGTTAGACAGTAGTATTTTTTTACCTTCTGTGAGTTCAACCATAGAATTAGGCGGAACCTCTTTTCCTTCCGTAACATCCTTCATACTCGTGAGACTTTGATTCACCAAAACCCATCTTCCCTGATGGAAAGTGAAATATCCCACCGGCTTTTTATCTTCAGCCGTAAGGTTCTCATTTCTGATCACCTTTTTAGATACATGCCATTTGAATAAATACTGATTATGATAGACCATTAATCTATGATTTTCAGGTTTCCAGACATCATCTTTAAACTTAAAATATAAATCCAACACGGGAAGCGTTCCTTTATGAGGCATTCCACAAAACGGACATTTTGGTGTATTGGTATTGTCGAAGACATACCATTTTTCATTACAGCTCGGATTAAGACAAGGCTGTATCAGATCTACCGTTTTCAGTAAAGCTGTTTCCCATTCATTCGCAATAGGCCGTCTGATAGGATCATGAAGACCATCTACAAAGGCTCTTTTAAATAATGCAGATAAATAAGGGCCTGTTGCGGTGTACGATATTTTCTTCGGATCGCCCCAAAAAGCATCCCACTTTTTAAGATGATCAGCTTTTACGTAATTGGTTGTATCATTAGGATGCTCAACAAAGATTGACTTCTCTCCCATCGAAAGCAAATCATCTTTTTCAGAATCTAAATCCCATATTTTGCCGCCTTTTAGAGGATGTCTTCTTAATAAATACATATAAATTAACACCGCCAATGCATGCAGATCCGTTTTCTGATTCGGCAACTGCCTGTTGGTATCTTTTATATTCAAATGTTTTGTCTTCAAAACCTCAGGCGCTATAAAATCTGCCGTTCCGATTACTTCAGGCGGAAATAAATTAGGCACCACCAAGCCATCAATATCTATAATACAGGCAGATTTTGTAACCGGATCTACTAAAATATTATTGTAAGATAAATCCGAATGCGCCAACCCCATCTGATGAAGTTTTTTCACACCTCTGCTGATGTTAACGGCAATCTGAAAATAGCTCAGCCAATCTCCTAATTCTGTATGATCAAGTCGCAACGGATATTGCTGGTTTCTAAACATTGGTGCCGTAAACCATTTTCCTATTTTGTCACCCCCTAAAATAATATCAGAACCTACGTAGCCTTTAGCAAAAAAGAATTTTTTATTATAAATAGGAACAATAATACCTGTTAAGTCTCCTTTTTGAACAATATCATAAGGCCATCTGAAAATATCATTCAGAAAATAATCTGAGGCATTTCCTCCTTTTATATTGGTTAGATAAGTGGTAACAATTCTTTTAATTCTCTCTTTTTGGTCGACCTCCAATGGAGTTCTGTAAAACGCAACCACATACGTTCTGTCGGGAGAAAAATACACATCTTTCACTCCACCCTGCACAGGATTTCCTTCCACATATTCATAGGCTTTGGTTGTATCTAAAACGGAAGAAACCTTAACTGTTTTTTTCATACCTAATAAATTATAGCCAATGTTCTGTCGTCGTGATTTCCTTTGCTCCAGAAGTCGGTCCATTCAAGTAATTGCTGATCGATGGTCTCATCGTTTTCAAAATCTACCTTCATGCCGTCTTCGTTATTTCCGTCTAAATCATGAAAAAATGATTTCCAGCTTTCCAGGTTTTCCAGTTTATTTTCTGTGACGAATTTTGGATCGTAAATACCATCGGTCATCAAAATAAGTTTAGAAAAATCTTTCACACAATTGATCCCGAAACGCGAACTGATTTGATCATTAAAAATTTCTTTCATGGTGATAAAACGGGTACCACCACCAAATTCTCCAACATCCATTTGGTTGAGCAACTTAACTTCCGAAAATTCAGGATTAATTACATTAATCGGACAGTCTCCCACCCCAAAACCTAAAATAATATATCCAAAATCAAACTTTTTAACCAAAGTAAAAATTAAAGTCGCATGCAGATCTTTTATGGAAAAAGAATGCTCCTTCGCCGTTTCATTTAACAGATGATACACATTCAAAACACCTTTGTACAAAAGCCTGATGATATTTTGCTTGGCTTCAGTTTCTATCTCTTTCGAAGTTTCTTCTGAAGGATTATAAATAAGAATAGCGTTTTTTTCAATCTCGTTTAAAACTTCTTCATTTTTAAAGAAATCATTGATGGATTGTGTGGATAACTGAGAACCATATCTTGCCATTTTTGCAGAACCGGCACCATCTGAAACCGAAATAATATTCCATTCAGCAGGAAGTTGATCAACTGCAAAATCATCATCTCTAAAAGTTGCTTCATGAGCATGAGATCTGCCTCTTTTGGAAGCGATCACAATTTTTTTATCTAGAAATATTCCTTTATGAGAAGATTCTTCAGGTTTATAAAAAATTGCATTTTCAGGACTTGGAATATTTTTCCACAAATCTTTAGGATCTGCATTTACAAACAATTGTACCGTTTTGATGTCTATATTTTTCTCATCATTTACATGAAAAAAGGCAATGTCTAAATCAAAAGTATTGCTGATTGCAGGAATTCCTTTGATCACATTGTTTTCAAAAGTTAATCCTATATTTTCAAGATTACTGATGCTTTTTATTGTAATATTCGGAAACTTTTCCATGTCAAAAACAAATTCATAAGCCTGTTTTGAATTTGCATTTTTTATCATGAAATGAGCCTCTTTAAACTCTTCTTTCTCTTTATAAATAGTAGCTTCCTGCATAATTTTTTGTTTAGCATTTGAAATACACTGCAGCTGTTCATGCACATTGGCATTGTTGATCAATTTAGAAATAACCTTATCGATCATTTTGCCGTCCAGACTGAGGTCATCTTTTAAGATCTCTTTAATCGCATGTTCTCTCATTATCCCAATGTTCTGTTGATATCAAATCCTTCGCTAGAGAAACCGTAATATGCTGAAGTGCCACACCATGGACATAAACTTTCTCCTTCACCTTTTATACAATGAATTCCTCCACACGAGCAGGTTGCCAGTGCGATAGAATTTGCACAATGAGGACAAGATGGGCTTCCTTGCAGTTCTTCAATGGAAATTTTTAAATTATTTTTATGCGATGCCGAAAGTCTGAAATAAGAATTTTCATCAATCTTATAAGCGCCGTCTAATCTGTAATATCTTGTAGACATTCCTTCAATACCTGAGTCTGTGAGTGCTTTTTTAAATTTCATTAAATAAAGCTTTTTCGTCTCAGAGCATTTGCCATTTAACACCACAAAATTATTATCCGGAAATTTCTGCTGGGTTTCAGGATTTACTTTTTCTAAAATAATAGAATTTATTTTGGATAGATTAATTCCTTCTTTATTCGTTTCGCTAACGCTCTGGCTTGTTGTTTTAATGGAATCTGTAACCCATTTAAAAAACTCTTTGTAAGAATTTTCGTCTGTATTATTAAATAACAAGACATTGTCGGATAGCGATCCTAATAATTTGTAATTGGTATTATCGCCGATAGATACCGCAATGGTATTTGCTTTTCCGTGATAGTTTTGGTTCCATCGATCGATTGCGGTTGTGGCATCATCCGTAGGAATTCCGTCTGTGAAAAGAAAAACAATAGGCTTCCAGTCTCCTTTTCGTTCATAGGTCGTTTTTACGACCTCTTTGTCTATACAGTCCATTACTTTAAACAAACCTTTAGACAGGGATGTTCCGCTCCCAATGGGAATTTTAGGCGGATAAAAACTGATGATATCCTGAAGCGGAGTGATGACTTCAGCCTCTCCGGCAAATCCTATAATGGAAATCCAAACTGTTTCTAATGAATAAGGATCTTTCTTTAATTCTTTAATAATAGTGGCTATTCCCTCTTGTACTTGCTCAATAGGTTCGCCCACCATAGATTCCGAGATATCGACTAAAAAATAAATAGGCAGTCTTCTCATGGTTTAGTTTTTAATAGTTATTAGACAATAATATTGAGTTCCGAAGGCGGAGGTGGCAACGTCATACTTTCTCCTGTTCCCTGGGTTTTTCCACCCATCGTAATCGAAGAACTTACCCACTTAAAGAATGACGAAAGTGTTACAGCATCTGTTGCATCCAGCTTCACCACGTTATCTGTGAGTTCTTTCAAAAATTGTTCATCTGCTTTCGGGCCTGCCGCACATCCAACAATCACTCCAAAATCCAGATTTTTAATAACCGGAATCATTTGTCTGTATTTTTGAATATCTGAAGGTTTACCATCGGTAAAAATAAAAAGCAAAGGCCTCCAGTCTCCTTTTCTGTCGAGAGAGCCTTTTACCAAATCCTGCTGAACAAGATCTGAAACCATTTCCAGTGCTGCGCCAGTATGAGTAGGCCCGCTATCCGGACAGGTAATTTCCATCGGATGAAAACTCGCCAGATCAATTAATGGTACAATATTTTTAACGTCTCTGTCATATGTGATCACACTTAGATGTAAAGTATCCATCGCCTGCGGATCTGCACGAAGCATACTAATCAATCCGTTAAAACCATTATTTAATGCCTGAATAGGTTCACCGTTCATAGAACCTGAAGTATCCAGCAGAAAGTAGGCTAATAACCGCCTGGTCATTAGGATACAAATGTTAGTTCTGATGGCGGCGGCGGCAATTGATCTAAACCAAATACCTCTTTTCCTGATTCTTCAAGCTTGGTAGAAGTTGTAGAAATAGATGCTGTTACCCATTTAAAAAACTGAGCAATACTTTCTGAATCTGCATTTTGTAAACTTACTACTTCATTGGTAATCTGTTTTAAGATAGAAGTATCTGTATTTCCTCCTACTGCACAACCTACCATAAAACCTTTGTACACTGGTTTTAATTTATTCCAGCCAGATTGCCAATCGTCTGTGGGAACTCCATCTGTCATAATGAATGTCATGGGTTTCCAATCTCCTTTTTGTTCTAAGGTTGTTTTCGTTACCTCATTTTGAACTTTATCTGCCAATAATGATAGCGCTCCACCAAAAGAAGTTACTCCTGAAGCTTTAATATCTACCATTTGGAAACTCACCAAATCCGTTAAAGGAATAATCTGCTTAGCCTCTGTATCAAATGTGATAATACTGATATACGCTGTTTCTAATGCCTGAGGCATCTGCCTTAAAGAATGCAACATCATCTGCACCCCGTTTTTTACAGCTTCAATAGGTTCTCCTGTCATCGAACCGGATGTATCTAGTAATAAATAAACTGGTAATCTTCTCATCTATTTTGTATTTGAATAGGTGTAATTTTTAAGAATATCTACGAAATTGTCTGAAGAATGTGGCTCTCCCAATGCACGGAATTTCCAGTCACCATTATGACGGTAAGCCTCAGCAAAAACCATAGAGCACATTCCGTTCATACTAGAATCTCCGGAAAGACTGTATTTTGTAATTTCTTTTCCGTTGGCGTCTACTGCTCTGATGAACGCATTGTCTATCATCCCGAAATGCTGATTATTTTTTCTTCCCAGATAAATGGAAACTACGAATAGTATTTTTTGGTAACTCGGGTCAAGTTGATCAAGCTTTACAATAATTTGCTCATCATCCCCATCTCCTGCTCCGGTTCTGTTATCTCCCGTAAGCCAGACATTTCCACTTGGATGTTGCATCGAATTAAAATAAATAACATCTCCTTGATAAAGAGCTACCTGTCTGCCATCATTTGTCTGACCGGTTCTTCCTAAATTAGCCACCTTTCCGTTTGCATCCAAAAGAAAAGCAATGGCATCCAGATCATATTCTGCTTCTTTATTGAATATTTTTCCGAAAAAACCACCTTGCTGTCTAACATCCCATCCTAGTCCAATCGTTACTTTGGATAGATCATAAACACTTTCTCCACGGTCGTTTTTCCTTAAATCGATCGTTTGACCTTTCTGTAAGTTAATTGCCATAGTTCTCGTTTTTTTTAGTTTGTATATATGGTTTATTTAATGATTTGTCCTTTATAATATTTTTCTAAAAAGAATCCAAGATCTGCTCTGTATCCGATTCCTGATGCTTCAAATTTCCAGCTTCCATTTCTTTTATAAAGCCTTCCGAATTCTACACCGGTTTCAATAGAGAAATCTTCATCAAGCTCATATTTTGCAATTTCCTGGTGGTTAGAATTGTCTACTACTCTGATATAAGAATTTCTTACCTGCCCGAAATTTTGTTTTCTTCTTTCAAAATCTTCTATGGTTACCACAAATAGAATTTCCTCCACTCTTGGATCTACCTTTTCCAAGTCTACAATAATTGCTTCATCATCATCCCCGTCGCTGCTTTTACCGTTTGGATCGTCTCCTGTATGGCTTAACGCCCCATCTGGTGAATGAAGATTATTATAAAAAACAAAACATTCTTCGCTTACCAGTTTTCTGTCGGAATCTATCATGATCGCAGAAGCATCAAGGTCAAAATCATATCCTGTACCATCATTCGGGTCCCATCCTAATCCAATGGTCATTTTAGTAAGTCCTAATTCAATTTTTTGTCCTTTTTGTAAATTAATCGCCATAACGTATATAATTATTTTCCCTTAAGATAAATTTGATTTATGAAACGACCAAATATATTAATAAAAATAATCCAGAATTTACGGTTTCCCATAAAATCACATCCTTATATATAGAGCAAAAAAAAGATCTCAACTATTTAAAGTTAAGATCCTATATTATAAAGATTAAAGTATCTAATGAAAATTATTACTCCTTATCTGCCACTTTATTTCTGGCTTTAGCCAACATCGGAATAGAAATTAATCCCATCACAAGCATAATCATAATCTGTAACGGTAATGAGATAAATGAATAGATAAGCCCCATTTCTCCGCCCAGCTCAGCACTTTTTCCCATTGCAATAAATAAGGCCATAAAGCCCAATTTCATTGCCAGATTAAAAGCTCCTATTCCACCACTTGCAGGAATAATCATTCCCAAAGTTCCAACTACAATAATAAAAAAACCGTCAGCAATTGTAAAATTAGAAGTTTCTGGAAGAGCAAAGCATACTAAATAAGCTGCAAAATAATAGCAAATCCAAATTCCTAATGTATAAAGGATAAATTTTCCTTTTTGCTTTAATTTAAATATAGATGTTAAACCTTGAAGAATTCCTTTTCCGAAACTTATCAGTTTTTCTTTTTTATATTTATAAATAAGAATCAACCCCAAAATAAATAATAAAGCAATTATAATTTTTAAACATAAATAAAATGTATCAAAATCATTTACTCCTATTTTCATTAATTGTCTCTCAAAAAAATTAGGTTCAAACCTTTCCTTTTTACCTTTTTCTGCAACAACAAAATTATAGAAAGAAAGGATTGCATTAAACTTAAAAACTAAGGTCAATCCTAAGAACCCGATCATACACATCAGGTCTACTACTCTTTCAAGGATAATTGTTCCAAAAGATTTATCCACCGGAACTTTTTCTACTCCATATAAGGCAGTTGCTCTTGCTACCTCACCACTTCTTGGAATGGTAAGATTCATTAAATATCCAAAAGATATAGACCAAAGCGCATTAGAATTTGAAATCCTGTGCCCCATTGGCTCCAACATCAGGTTCCAGCGAATAGCTCTGAACCAATACGCCAAAAGTCCAAATACAGCAGCAAATGCTACCCAAAAATAATTAGCCTTTGCCAGAGATTTCTGAATTACTTTAAAATCGAGCCCTTTAAGAGCAAGCCACAAAAAAAAACCTGCAAAAGCAAGGGAAACAACTATTGTAATTATTGATTTTAATGGATTTGATGATTTTTTTGCCATGAATTAAGTAAGAAGGTTCGTTTTTTCGTCCGGGAAAACAATCTTCGGCTGAAAATCCTTCGCTTCTTCAGGAGTCATCTGAGCATATGCTATAATAATGATGATGTCATCTTTTTGAACTTTCCTTGCAGCAGGACCGTTCAGGCATACTTCTCCTGATTTTCTTTTTCCTTTAATAACGTAGGTATCAAAACGCTCACCATTGTTCACATTTACGATATACACTCTTTCTCCAACGACCAAACCGGCACCATCAATAAGATCTTCATCTATCGTTATACTACCTATATAATTAAGGTCCGAAGCGGTAACTCTTACCCTGTGAATCTTAGACTTGAAAACTTCTATTAACATACTGCAAATTTATTAATAAAAATTAAATAAAATAAGGTTTTATGCCATTTTTAAAACTCTCAGATACACAGTTATTTAATTTTAATAATTTAAAATTTTCTCAGTTTATTTGCAGAATTTACAAACATATTATCAAAAAACTAATTCTTTTCGCTCAATTTGGGATTTGATAAACACAAAAAATAATATTAAGTTTTTGCTAAAGTCAATGCACATAAGCATTTGGCATGATTTTAGTAACGGGTAACGTAGATTTTACGTGAAATGTCAAATTATCATATTTTAACCATTTCCACCCAAAATCAAAAAAATTATACATATTTTTATAAAAAAATTGCACAATTAGAAAATAGTATTATATTTGCTATAATTACGAACTAACTTTAATATTAAAAATTATGAACAAGTCTGAATTAATCGACGCAATTGCAAAAGATGCAGGTATTACTAAAGTAGCAGCTAAAGCTGCTCTGGAATCTTTCATCAGTAACGTAACTACTACTTTAAAGAAAAAAGACGGAAAAGTTTCTTTAGTAGGTTTTGGTACTTTCTCAGTAGCTGAGAGAGCGGCTAGACAAGGTATCAACCCTGCAACTAAAAAGCCAATTAATATCGAAGCTAAAACAGTTGCTAAGTTCAAAGCTGGAGCTGATTTATCTACTGCTGTAGCTACTGCGAACACTCCTGTTGCTGCTGCTAAAAAGAAAAAATAATCATTCAGATTATACAAAATTCAAACCTCACCGATTGATGAGGTTTTTTTATGTCTTATATTGTAAGAATTAAACACTTCTTATTGTTTAAAAATGTTTCGACAGGCTTGTATCTATAATATTAACATTACGGTGCCAGACGAGAAATGTTCCAGTCGAGATCCTCTAATGTATAGATTATTCTGTCATGCAACCTATTGGGCCTTCCCTGCCAGAATTCGATCTCATAAGGTTTTGCAATGTAGCCGCCCCAGTTTTCTGGTCTTGGAACTTCACTGTTCTCAAACTCTTTTTCTAAGTCCTTTAATTTTTCTTCCAAAAATTCTCTATTGGGAATAATCTCACTTTGCGGCGAAACTGCAGCACCAAGCTGGCTTCCTTTTGGTCTGGAATGAAAATATCCATCGCTTAAATTATCAGCAATTCTTTCCAGATTCGCTTTAATGATGATTTGCCTTTCCAGGTTTGGCCAGAAAAAATGCAGGCAAGCTTTATGATTTTTCTCTATTGCTTTTCCTTTACGGCTGTCGTAGTTGGTATAAAAAATAAACCCTTCAAATGTATAAGATTTCAACAAAACCATCCTTGTTCGCGGGCAGCCATCATCTTCTAATGTAGAAACCGCCATAGCATTGGCTTCAGAAATAGCAGGATTCTCGCTTGCTTCCAAAAACCAATTCCTAAATTGTTCTATTGGATTTTGTTTTATCTCACTTTCAATAAGTTGGGATTTCTCGTACACTTTTCTTTTGTCGTGCAGGTTTTCCATAAATATTTTTTATTAAATTTGAGTATGAATTACTCATACAAAGGTAAAATATTAATTTCCACACCTGACATTTCCGGGGATATTTTTTCCAGATCTGTAGTGCTTATTGTTGAACATAACGAAGGCGGTGCATTTGGGTTGATATTAAACAAGAAAAACAACCAGATGAGTGGTAAGTTCAAAAACTTTTTTGATTTCAAAATTGAGGTCTATGACGGCGGCCCTGTGGAGAATGACAAGGTTTTCTTTATTGTAAAAGGCAAAAAGGTTACAGAACTCTATTCTGATATCTCTGATGAATTTTATTTAACGGAAGATATAGAAAATATTATCAGCGCTGTTCTTAGTGGAGAACTGAATATTGATGATGTTAAAATTTTTTCAGGGTACTCAGGCTGGGCAGCCAACCAGCTTGATCAGGAGGTTGAAAGAAAAATGTGGACCGTGGTTGATATCTATAACCTGGATTACACCTTACCCAATGATCAAACTCTATGGAAATCTATCATGCAAAATTTAGGAGGTGAATATTTACTTTGGGCCAATTCGCCTGAAGATATTTCACTGAATTAAATCATAATATTATTCTACTCAACGAGAAATAAAACATTAACAAACTTTAAGATTCTCTTAACCAATTTTTAGGAAAATATTCCCGTTATTTGATAAACCAAAAACAAGAAAATGAAAGTACTTACAAACCTTATTTTATTTTTCTTTCCAAGAGTGAATGTCGCTCTAATTCCTATTAAAACAAGACGAAAATTTAAATAAGCAAAAAAAATTGCTCAATAATTCGTGGAGTCATTCCAATGAATTATTAAACAATACAATTTCTGATCTATTCAGAATAAAACCCGGTAAAGGACTTTGGAACTTTTGTTGTTTACCGGGTTTGTCAATTTAAAAACTTTGCTTCCAGCTTTCTACTAATTCTAAAAAGCGAACGTTTTCAAAAGTCTTATTTCTTATCTTACCTACAGAAAATATGCCTTTCTCGTCAGAAATCATTAATATTTCTTCGGCCTTCTGAGATTCAAATGCAATAATCTCGTGCTCTTGCGTATCGGCAAGCTTATTTTTATGTAAAAAAGTTACAAAATTCTCTAATAAAGGAGAAATGTAAGCCCCTTCTGACTGTTTTGGAACTTTAATAACATCACCTTCTAAAAATAATAGATTTCCAGATGTAGAGCGTGCAATCCTTTTATTAGGATTAAGCAAGATCACATCATCCAGATCATTTTCCTGAGCGTAAATTCCGCCATAGATATTTTCCGGGCTGTGAACTCTGATGTTGCTCAGCAAATTATTATTAACATTGATCTCTTTAATTAAATCAAGCTCCAAAGGTCTTTGATGAACTGCCAGAATATCATCCATTTCATCAACTTCATAATAATATGAAACTGATGACTTGGATAATGTAATTCCGTCTGTATTTCTAAAAACCTGGAAGTTAATAATTCCGTTATTGATTCCTTTTCCTTCAATAATATCTTTTTGAAAAAGCGACTGAAAAAATTCCAACGTATAGGTAAGCGGAATATTCAGTCTCATCTTTCTCATGGAAGCCATCAAATAAAAATAACATTCTTCATCCATGATGAGTTTTCCCTCTCTCACAAAAAAAGAAACTTTTACGGCGTCGCCCATAAGAAACGCTCTATTCTTTACATTTAATTCGTCTGATGTAAAATATTGATTTTCCAATGTCTGATCTGATTTATTTATAAAAAAATAATGAACGATAAATCGTTCATCAGTTTTATCATTTAATGCAATTTAAATTAAGATGCACCCAATTTAATTCTAAGGTTTTCAATAAGATTTTCCCAATACATTGCGTTTTCCTCTTCATCTCCTTCTTCACAGAAATCTGTAATATTTAAGGCCAAATCTTCGGTAATATCGTCAATGGTAATGGTCATTTCAAAGAAATGCTTAGTTCCTTCGTCTTCTTCCCATCTGAAACGAACGAAGCCTTCAGGCTTATATCTGATCAAAGTGGCCTTTTCTTCAGGACCCCCACCCCAACTGAAAAAGAAATCGTCGCCTTTCTCTACTACCTCATCCGCAAACCATTCAGACAACCCCTCCGCAGTCGCCAGATATTCATATAAAATCTCTGAAAGACAATGCATTGGAAATTCGTAATGGACTTTATGTTTAGCCATATAATCTTTGTTTTAATCGTCCCGCAATATATAAATTAATTTTTTTATTACACAAAAAACTAAATACATTTTTGTGTAATCTTCATGATATTTATCACAAAAATTAAATGGTTGTTTAACTTATTCTTTAAACTGATACTTAAAGCATTAAAAACAATGGCATATTTGCTATTGAAAGCGTTTTTTTGTTTTAATTTTCGTCTAAAACCTGTAAAATAATACTACATCCTTCTCTGATCTCATCAAGAGAAAGTGTTAATGGTGGAGAAATTCTTAAATATTCGTTTCTATACAATTGCCAGAAAACAATAAGCCCTTTATCCATACACTTTTTAGCTACTTCCAACGTATATTCAGGTGAGCCAAGATTTACTGCTAACATCAATCCTTTCCCATTAATATTTTTAATTTTAGGGTGAACTAAAAGCTCTCTGAATAATTTTTCTTTTTCATCCACTTCATTCATTAAACCACTTTCCAGTACTTCTTTTAGAGTGGCATGACTTGAAGCTGCAATTAAAGGATTCCCTCCAAACGTTGTAATGTGGCCAAGCTTCGGAGAATGAGATAATGATTCCATAATTTCTCTTGAACTCATGAAAGCTCCCACAGGAACTCCGCCTCCCATTCCTTTTCCCATCACTAAGATATCAGGAACGATACCGAAATGCTCAAAAGAAAATAATTTCCCTGTTCTTCCGAACCCAGGTTGAATTTCATCTAAAATTAAAAGAGCTCCCACTTCTTCACATCTCTTTTTTAATTTCATTAAATAATCATCATTCGGAACCAGAAATCCCGCAGCTCCTTGAATTGTTTCCAAGATAACACATGCTGTTTTTTCAGTGATTTTGTCGAAATCATTTTCATTATTAAACTCGATGAAAGAAATCATAGGCAATAACGGACGAAATTCTCTTTTGTGCGTTTCATTTCCTGAAACACTTAAGGCTCCATGGGTATTACCATGATAAGAGTCTTTAAAAGAAACAATTTCTTCTCTTCCTGTATATCTTTTAGCTAATTTTAAACTTCCATCTATAGCTTCTGCACCACTGTTAACCAAATAGGTAATCTCCAAGGGATCCGGAGTAGCTTCTGCTAATAATTTACATAATGCCACAGGCTTTTCCTGAGCATATTCTCCGTAAACCATCACATGAAGATATTTATCTGCCTGCTCTTTGATCGCATTAACAATTTTCGGATGAGAATGCCCCAATGTATTGGCAGAGACACCCGCTACAAAATCTAGATATTTTTTTCCGTCTTTTCCATAGATATAGCTTCCTTCAGCCTTTTCAACCTCAAAACCCGCTGCAAATTTTGTAGTCTGCGCTTGGTATGCAAAAAAATCCTTTTGTATTTCCATTTTGTAAAAAATTTTAGCAAAGCTAAAAAACATTCATCAATACCCGAAATTATCCTGATAGAATAAAAAAATAACCCTTAATAAAAATTAAGGGCTATCCATCATCAAATAACAATATATGCGTAATGTTCATTATTTTTTATAACACTTTTTCTACCGTTACAAAACTATTATTAGTAACATTATAGCTGGTAGTGCCTCCAACCTCGGAAAGTGCTTCCAAAGTAATATACTGCCCCTGAACTGCATACACAGAAAAATCTAAATTAATTTTCCTATTCGTCCCATCATAGTTTACTGTATTTTCCAACAATTGGAATCGCTGTACATCATTTATAAACAATCCTGCTCCCAATCTATTACTGAATGATCCTGCAGGTCCTGTAAAGTTTAAATTTAAATTGATTCGATACAATCCCGTTTGGCGAACATAAAGCCTGTTAAGATTAGGAGCAACGGTTGAAACATTGGTCTTAAGCCTTAAAGGATCTGCCAAGAAATTAGGTTTATCAATTAAAGAATTAATAGGAAGTAAAACAGATCCCGAAGTGGTAGCAACTGCATTGATCTGAAATCTTGAAATATTATCAGACTCTACTTCAAAAGCTTTACTCCAAACCAACCCGTCAAAAACCATTGCCTGACCTGTACTTTTTACAAACAAAAGCATTCCGCGCAGGTTTTCTATTCTTACTGCCGGAGCATTCACCCCTGTAAAAGGAAGATCTACATCTGCATTTACCGCAGGAAGCCCCAAACCTTTCACCCCTGTTGCTTCACTTGTATTGGTAACATACATCATCACCTGATCATTTCCGTTTGCATTGGAGTCAGGATTTTGAATATTGGTAAAGTTCACCTGTGCATTGTAGCTATTTAATACAAATAAATACAAGCAGAATATATATTTTTTCATAATTAATAGAGTTTAATTAAACGAACAGCAAGGTATGAATTGATAGGATTTGAATCTGTTCCGTAAGCAGCCAAAGCGCCGCCAGAAATAGCATTAGAACTGATCTCCGGAACGACCCTCAACTCTGCACCCACAGGTAAAGAGATGGTTTGTGCAAAACTTGACGTTTTATTGCCCTGTATATCTACTACAAAAACGATGGAGTAATTTGTTTTAGATACTACCGTTTCCCAATCTGAAGCAGCGGTATATTTAACTTGAAGTGTTAATTTAAACTCTGTAATTCCTGCCTGCAAACCTAAGCTCCCTCCTGTAAAGCCAAGCGCCACCCCCACATCATAAATACCTGCTTGTTTTATGGTGACTGTATTTGTATTTTTTAATGTTAAATTATCTACCAAAACCTGGCTTTTATTATCTACAGCGATATATCCCGGCGTATTTCCTGCAAAACAAAAACCTATCCCAAAAGAAATACAAGGAATGGTAATTCCTGTTGAAACCCCCAATCTCGAAACTTTAGGCTGAAAAATACCTTGTATCTGTCGGGAAGGATTCCATGAATAGCCATCATACTTATAATATTGATCATCATTTTTACTATAAATAAGTCCACCTATAAGATTAGGATAATCATCAAATATATCGGGTGCCGCCGCATCATACTTCGGAAAAGAAGTATAAATATTTGCATAAGGAAGTATTACACCTCGGGTGCCATCTTGAATTTTCAATACATTTTTCAGACTACTTACATCGCTTCCGATAACCACCTGGGCATGAATGAAATATTGAAAAAACACCATGATTATTACTATATATTTTTTCATCGTATTACATATTTATTTTTTCAACAATAATCTCTGACACTGCATTTCCTGTTTTACCCATGGTAAAAGACATACTATCTCCACCCAAAAGCCCGGTACAAACACCCGTTCCAATGTTTTGTGTTCCAGAAAGCGTTAATCTCAGCTTATCTCCAACGTTAAAAACACCTACATACGTAAATGCCAAAGACTGTCCCACATCAATAGATCCCGGAGCCAATGTCGTTACAGATAAAGCACCTGCTGTAGAGCTGCTTGATGTATTATTGATCGGTCGCCAAGTAGCATCTGATGATGTACTCATCTCCATATTCAATTTTGACTGTAAGTTGATAACCACTCCTACACATAAGGGTGTACTTATATCGATCGCTCCACTTTTAAAGGAAATCTTATACAATCCTTTTGTATTGATATTAATGACATTACTGGTTGCTGCCGCTAATGAAATATCAGAAGATATATCATTAAAACTTGGGCTGCTTGTTGTAAAGCTAATATTTTGGGTAGCACATGTCTTAACACTAAGTCCACACGCCAATCCGCAATTTCCACAAGATGAGACAACGGTTGCGCTTCTTACAAAGCGAGCCATCTTATTATTCTTCATCGTTGAAACTATAGGATCTGATATTTTCCAAGTGGTTCCATCATTCTGCACAACACTTCCGGTTTCTCTGTTAAAAATTATAGAAGCTTGTGTTCCGTTACCTGTTGTTCCTATTACTGAAACTGGCAGCAAAGATGCCAAATTTGTTCGAGGCAAACGAGCAGCACTGTTATCCTGCTTTACGTGCAATTGTGTTCTAAAGTCGGGCTGAAAAGAAGGTTCTTTTGAAATTCCCACTTGTGCATTATTTTTAAGACCACACATCAAAAAAATAAAAATGATAATTTTTGTTTTCATTGGCTATTGTTGTCATTAGTTATTAACCTAATATACATACAATTATCTTATTTAATGTAAATAATTCAATAAATAATAACTAACAATAAAACAAATCCATCAATACAGTCGTAATGAATAAAATCAAAAAAAAGTTATAATTAAAAAAGGATAAAAAATAAATACCCATTTCCATGATGAAAACGGGTATTATTATTCTAGATCTATAAATTTAACTGAAGTTCAGAACTGTATTAACTTCTAAAAGCTACGTTACAAAATTTTCTCTACTGTTACATAGCTACTATTAGTCACACTATATGATGTTCCTTGCATTTCAGAAATTGCTTTTAAAGTAATATAATCACCTTGCATAGCATATATTGAAAAATCTAAATTAACTCTCATGTTAGTCCCATCATGGTTCACTGCTCCTTCTAATAATTCAAGCTTTTTTACATCGTTTACATATAAACCAGCTCCAAGTCTTTTATTGAACGAATTATTAGGTCCAGTTAAGTTTAATTTAATATTGATTCTATACACTCCGGTTTGTCTGATATATAGTCTATTATAATCAGTGCCCGCATTCCCTAAATTCGTTTTAAGTTTTAGAGGATCTGCTATATAATTAGCTTTGTCAATAAGAGAATTAATTGGTAATAGTGCTACGCCTGAGGTTGTAGAAATAGTATCTATTTGAAATCTGGAAATATTATCCGCTTCTACTTCAAAAGCTTTACTCCAAACCAAACCGTCAAAAACCATTGCCTGCCCGGTATCTTTCACGAACAAAAGCATTCCCCGAAGTATTTCTATTTTGATTGAAGGAGCATTGACTCCTGTATAGGGCAAATCCGTTTCTGATTGTACCGCTGGAAGCCCAAAGCCTTTTACTCCCGCTGTTTCACTTTTATTGGTAACATACATGATCACCTGATCATTTGTATCCACACTTAAACCCGCATTTGGATCATTTGTAAAATTAACTTGTGCATTCATTATATTTAACAAAAACAAGCAGTATATACTTTTTCTCATAACTAATATGCTTTAATTAAACGGGTTACAATATAGGAACTAGCAGGATTCATATCTGTTCCATAGGCAGCAAGATCCGCCGCAACAGCAGTACTATTTATTTCCGGAACTACTCTTAATTCGGCTCCTGCAGGTAAAGATATTGTTTGAGTAAAGCTTGACGCTTTTCCCTGCTCGGCCCCTATCACAAAAACTAAGTCATAGTTGCTTTTAGTAAAAACGGTTTCCCATTGTGAAGCAGGTGTATATTTAGCTTGCAGAGTTAATTTAAACTCAATAATACCTATCATTGCACCAAAACTCCCACCAGTAAAGCCCAAACTAAGACCCACCTCGTATATACCTGATTGCTTTACCGTTACCGTGCTCGGATTTTTTAGTGTTAATTTATCTATCAATAATTTTTTTATATTATCTGCTGCTAGATATACAGGGGTATTTTGAACAAAACAAAGACCAACCACAGCTGACATACAAGGAATAGTAGTTCCTGATGAAACCCCCAGCCTAGAAGCTTTAGGCTGAAAAACTCCCTGTATTTGACGAGAAGGAATCCAAGAATGACCATCATATTTATAATATTGATCATCATTTTTATTATATATAAGTCCTCCACTAAGGTTAGGGCTATCATCATACAAATCTGACATCGAAGCGTTATACATAGGAAATGAAGTATGCACATCCGAATGTGAAAATATTACTCCTTTTATTCCATCAGCTATTTTCAGTATATTATTATCACTGGGTATAGCGTTTCCGATAACAATCTGTCCGTAAATACAATATTGAAAAAACAATATTGCTATAAATAAGCTCTTTTTCATTTTACTGCATATTAATTTTTTCAACAATTACTTCTGTCAAGGCATTTCCTGTTTTATCCATCGAAAAAAACATATTATTTCCTCCTAATAATCCTGAACATGCTCCACTTCCTATGTTTTGGCTTCCATCAAGTCTAAACCTCAATTTATCACCTATATTAAAAACACCCACATACGTAAATGCCAGCGACTGCCCAACATCAATAGATCCCGGAGCCATCATACTCATCGTTAAGACTCCGGCTGTAGAATTACTTACTGTTTTATTGATAGGTTTCCATGTAGTATCTACAGTAGAACTAACTTCCATATTAATCCTTGATTGCAGATTAATAACAACCCCTAAACAAAGTGGTGTACTAATTCCTATTATACCCCCTCTAAACGAAACCCTATACAATCCTTTTGAATTAATCGTTATAATGTTACTACTAGGAGCAGCCAATGAAACGCTTGAGGTAATTTCGTTAAAACTTGGATTACTGTCTGTAAAATTGATATCTTCAGAAGAACAATTCTTTACGGTAAGCGCACACGCCAAACCACAAGTTCCACAAGTAGAGGTAACTGCCCCCGTACGTACAAAACGAGCCATTTTATTATTTTTAAGTCTAACAACAATAGAGTCCGATATATTCCATCTGGCACCATCATTCTGAACAATACTTCCTGTCTCTTTATTAAAAATTATTGAAGCCTGTGTACCCTGGCCGGTAGTACCCATATTTGAAAGTGGCAATATAGAAGTCATCCCTCTGGGTAAACGAATAGCAGCATTATCCTGCTTTACATGCAATAGAACTCTGGGATCAGGTTTAAAAGAAAGATCTTTAGAAATCCCTAATTGTGCATTATTTTTCATACTACAGAGCATAAAAAATAATAAAAAGGTTTTTATTATCATCATTTATGTTTTGGTTAGAAATCATCAATATGAATTGAATCATACAATATTAATTAAAAATACGTATTAAAAATCTTAAAAACATACCAATAAATAATTATTGTTAAATAGTTAATGATAATTAACAGGGAGAAAAATGAAAAATTATGAATATTACGTTTTTTATAATCAAAAAAAAAACACCCATTTCAAATTAGAAATGGGTGTTTTTAGATTATAGACAAAAAATAATTATTCTGATCGTTTACAATCTATACTATTTTATTATTTTCTGGTACGTTTAGGTTTTTTGGCTTCTTCTTTCGCTTTCTCTTTGTCTATAGCTTCCTGAGCTTTATCATAAAGAGAGCTTTCAGTTTCATACTTTATTTCCTCATAATTTGGTGTATCCACCAATATATCCTGCCATTTCCTTATTTTATCTTTTGTATTCCAATTAAAATCTGAGAATTTCCGTTTGGATGGCTCAATTTTACTCATAGGATAGGTATCTGAAGTAGCTCCGATATTACAAGAAACGATTTGCATAACTTTCTCTTCAAACAGAGCATCAATAATCCCGCAAGAAGTAAGAGAAATCCCTATCCTTTCCGGTTGTTTTGTAGCCTGATCAACATCATCTGCATAACTTATCGCCTGTGCATTTCCTATTACAGTAACTTCTTTAATATCATTATTCTGGTAATGAACCGTCATTAATCTTCCTTTTACCTGATTAAATTCATCTTTCATACTTAATGAATCAACCTTACTGATCGCAAAGGAGTTTCCTATTACTTTTAATGAATCTATATTTTCATTTTGCGTATTAAAATAGGCTTCAATTTTATCTCCTGTCACCTGTTTCTCTCCACTCCAAAGAATAGGCTTAGTATACATATGCATTACTCCATCCGTCTCATTGAAAGCAAGAGAGTCTGCTCTTCCCTGGGCATTAGATTTATAGAATCTTCCTTTTCTGAAAGCTCTCAAGAAACTTTTTTTAACTTTGATATCTAAAGAGTCAGGTCTTTGGTAAGAAATAATTTTCTCTGCCGCAAAATACATTGAATCTTTTTCAAAAGCTCTCACAGCATAAGGATTCTTGGTCATCATCGCAGAATCTTTCTTTTCAAAAATTTCTCCGTACCCTCCTTTTATCCATCTTCTTTCTTTGGGATCATCTAAAGTTACATTTCCTGTCGCTTTTCCAAAACCCGTTAACTGATTAAAATACATATCATCTCCGGTGAGAATCTTATCATTATAAAAAATCTTAGAATTTTTATTCAGAAAAGCTTCTTTAGTGTTCATTCTATAAGTACCTCTTTCAGTATAAATACGGTTTTTAGGATTCTTACGATTGGTGATCGTTGTAGGACCAAAGAATTCAGCCACTTTAGTAAGCTGATTCTGTTTAATATTATCACCATCTATGACATAATCTGGAGTATCAATTTTCACATTACCAACAAAGTCTATTAGTTTTGTATCCAAAAAATACGTTGCAGACTTTGTGTACATGGTATTCTGAGCATCAGAAATAGTCCCTCCAGTATTAAAGTAGGCCTGATTCGCAAGCTTATCATAGTACAGAATTTCTGTTTTAATCGTCTGCTTTGGATCGGTAAGTACTACATTTTTTCTTGCAACCCCTTTTTGAGTATTTGCATCATACTCCATCTCGCCAGCAGTAATTACAGAACCATCCGGGTTTTGAAGCCTTGCATTTCCTATTGCTTTTACAAAATTTTCTTCCTCATATAAAATCACTTCATCAGCAGTAACAATAGAACCTTGATGTTCTAATTTTACATTCCCTTTCATATAACGGTTACCGTCATATATTTCAGGGTCTTTGATAATTTTATCAGCATTGATGATCTTCACCTTATCTTCAGGCTTTGCTTGCTGAACCTGTTGTGGATTTTTGACGGGGTTTTGTAAATACGGGTCCCTCTGCGCAGGCTTTTGTTTGTCTTGCGCAAAAGTAATCGTTGAAATAAAAATGAATAGAAAAAAAATCAGTCTCATTGATTAATCATTCTTAGTGCCATAAAAATATAGCGAATGAGAATCAATTTTTACGCCAAACGCTCCTTCAATTGCTTCTTTAATACCCTGAATTCGTGGATCACAAAATTCTATGATCTCTTCAATTTCCTTATCCGAGTCTTTTTTGTAGATCACCAAATGGTCATGCTGCTTATCAAAATAAGACTTTTCATACGATGAAGACGTCAATGTTTTTTCTCCAAACTGATGTTTACGGATTAATCCTGCATCAAGGAAAATTTCGATGGTGTTATAAATTGTAGCTTTAGAAACATGATATTTCTTTTGCATCATCAGAAGATACAGATCATCCACATTAAAGTGATGATCCATATTATAAATCTCTTCTAATATTGTATATCGTTCCGGCGTGTTTCTGAAACCCTTTTCTAGCAAGTAGTTTCTTAAAACATCTTTTATTAAAGCAATATTTTTTTCTTTTTGTAAAGTATCCATTAAAAAATTATCTACAAATTTATCGATTTTTATTTAAATAAATATCAAAGTCTTTTGTTAAAGGATCTTAACTGTTATGTCTTAAAAACTCTGCCTGTTCAATTTTATTGTCATAAACCGTTAACTCTGTAATGGGCGCAGACTCTACTACCACGTTGTGTGAAGTGACTCCCCAAGACTTGAAATCATCACTTCCTATGTACTTCACAAAGTTGTAAATATTAAGCGTAATCTTTTGTTTAACAGTTAAAAGTATATCGTTGATATAGGTATTGTCTATGACAACATATTTCAAATCTGGTGGGATATTATGAGCTCTTAATGATGGATGGCTGCTTTTCGATGGAATGACATCATCTGCCATTAAATCCTTTAAAACCATGTGGAAATAATCATTAATCCTTCTGTCTACTTTAAACCCTAAAAGGAAGTTGATCTTATAAACCGTACCTGGTAAAATCTCATCAACTGTATATTTAAATGTAAACGGATCTTCTTGATTTACAATACTTAATATAAAATAATGATCTGCTCTTTTCGGCTGTTTTTTGATGATAGAATAGATAATTTTTGATTCTACTTCATCATTTCTTTTCGCTCTGCTTAAATAGGCAAGATTAGTAGCATATTTAGGAATCGTTTCATCCAATTTCATATCTTTTATGATTGAAACATAGCTATCTATCTTTACAAAGTTGATGAATTTAGTTTTAATTAATCTTCCGTTGTACCAAGCATACATACAAATTCCAATGAATCCTGCCAAGATAACCGTAATCCAACCTCCTTCGAAGAATTTGATAATATTAGCACTAAAGAATCCTAATTCTATAGATAAATAAACTAAAGCGAAAAATAGAATTAACAACTTATTTATTCTATGTTTTAGCAACCAGAAAATTAACAATATCGTTGTCATTAGCATCGTTACTGTAATGGAAAGACCATAAGCTGCTTCCATTTTCCCCGATTCTCTAAAGTGAAGAACCACAATGATACAAAGAATAAGAAGTCCCCAATTGATTCTTGGGATATACATTTGTCCTTTAACTCCTGAAGGATAATCAATTTTTTGATTAGGCCATAAGTTAAGTGACATTGCTTCAGAAAATATGGTAAATGAACCTGTAATCAAAGCCTGACTCGCAATAATTGCTGCAGCAGTCGCTAAAATTACTCCCGGAACAATCATCCATTCCTCCATAATTCCAAAAAACGGATTGACTACAGAGAAACCAGGTTTTGCATAATTCGTTAAAAGCCAAGCGCCTTGCCCAAGATAGTTTAAAATAAGCATGATCTTAACGAAAGCCCAGCTTACTCTAATATTTTTAGCACCACAATGTCCTAAGTCCGAATAAAGAGCTTCTGCCCCAGTTGTACAAAGGAAAACAGCTCCAAGAATAATAATTGCACTCGGAGAGTTGGCAATAAGCTTGTAAGCATAATATGGGTTAAAAGATCTTAATATCTCGAAATTCTCAGTTAAGTGCATAACGCCTAAACCTCCCAATACCAAGAACCAAACCACCATTACAGGGCCAAAAAACTTCCCGATAAAGCTTGTTCCAAATTGTTGCACCACAAATATTAGAATCAGAATTCCAATAGTAATTGTAACAACAGGTGTATGAGGGTTATAAATCTCTAACCCTTCAATAGCCGACATTACGGTAAGTGAGGGGGTGATAACACCATCTGCAACCAATGCGGCGGCACCAACAATTGCTACGAGATAAAGCCAGCCCTTTTTAAGGTTTTTAACTAATGAAAATAAAGCCAAAATACCACCCTCTCCTTTATTATCTGCCCTCAAGGCAATGATAACATATTTTACGGTAGTCTGAAGGGTAAGCGTCCAGATGATACAAGAAAGAGCGCCTTCTATATATTCATTGAAAGGCATATTACTACTTGCACCTCTTGCATTCACAATTGCTTTCATTACGTAAAGCGGTGATGTCCCAATATCTCCAAAAACAATTCCTAAAGAAACTAGAACTCCAAAAAAAGAAAGTTTTTTAATGTCAAAATGATGACCACCTTCTGTAACTTCTGCCATATCAGCTTATATATTTTAAGTGCGCAAATTTATACTAAATTTATGACCTTAGGTGCTTTTCTTCATGCATAGAATAAATGAAAAAGCTTCCTTTCGGAAGCTTTTTTCTATTATATCTATTTAACGTACATCGCATTTTTGATTTCCTCTTTTACTTTTTCAAGTTTAGGGAACCATTCTGCAAATAATGCTGCAGAGTATGGTGCAGGAGCATCAGGAGTAGTAATTCTCTTGATTGGTGCATCTAAATAATCAAATGCTTTTTGCTGTACCATATACGTGATTTCAGAAGAAATTGAAGCAAATGGCCAAGCTTCTTCTAAAATAACTAATCTATTTGTTTTCTTTACCGACGTTAAGATTGTATCAAAGTCTAAAGGACGAACTGTTCTAAGGTCAATTACCTCTACAGAGATTCCTTCTTTAGCCATATCTTCAGCAGCCTGAATAGCCAACTTCATGATCTTTCCGAAAGAAACTAAAGTAACATCTGTACCTTCTCTCTTGATATCTGCTTTTCCGATTGGTAAATAGTACTCTTCCTCAGGAATTTCCATTTTATCACCATACATCTGCTCAGATTCCATAAAAATGATCGGGTCATTATCCTGAATAGCTGTTTTCAACAATCCTTTCGCATCGTAAGGATTTGAAGGAACTACTACTTTAAGACCAGGAACGTTTGCGAACCAGTTTTCGAAAGCCTGAGAGTGTGTAGCTCCCAATTGTCCTGCAGAAGCCGTTGGACCTCTGAAAACGATAGGGCAGTTCCACTGACCACCACTCATCTGACGGATTTTAGCCGCGTTATTAATAATCTGATCAATACCTACTAATGAGAAATTGAACGTCATATACTCTACAATTGGTCTGTTACCATTCATCGCAGCACCTACAGCAATCCCTGTAAAACCAAGCTCAGCGATTGGTGTATCGATTACTCTCTTAGGACCAAATTCATCCAACATTCCTTTTGAAGCCTTATACGCACCATTGTATTCTGCAACTTCCTCCCCCATTAAAAAGATGGATTCGTCTTTACGCATTTCCTCGCTCATTGCTTGCGCAATTACCTCACGAAAAGTATATTCTGCCATATTTATTTGAAAAATTTAGACTACAAAAATAGTGTTTTTTTATTATTAACATCACAAAAACGAAATCTCATTGAACGAAATATCGCTTTATTCATTTTATTTAAAGCTAGTTTTCCTCTACTTTACTCAATTCTTTATAATTTTTCTGGAGATCGATGAGTATTTTCCCGTATGTTTTTTTGTAGATTATATACATTAAATACATCGTAAAGATTACTACAATCCCGAAAATAATATAATTTATCAATTCTGGAGTAAGCGTCTCTGGATTTGTCTTGTGATAATGATTTAATCTGCTCCCATCTCGAAAACCTGCTATAAAATCTTTTGTATAATGATCAAACTTCATAATATTCATGAAAAGAATTAAAAAGAAAGAAATTCCGGCATATCCAAAAATTACTTTTCTTAAGTTTAAAATGCTTTTCATTAATGAAACTGAATTTTCACCCGTCTTTATTTTATTATATAAGTAAACTACCAAACTAAAAAACACAGCAAACAAAGACATTCTTATATAAGGAAACTCACCATCAAAATATCCGTAGACAGCCCATAGCATAATTTCTATTAAGCCAATAATAAATAAAGTTTTGGTAATTGAAATAGACTGATGTTTGATCATTTCATGAATCTCCGTTTCAGAATAATCCTTAAACCCATTAGACTCTTTATTCCAATCTTTCTTTAAAAGTTCTAATTCTTCCATCTTATTTTGTGCTGAGTTTTAATTTTAAATTATTTTTAGCCCTATTCATTTTCACCCTCGCATTTCCTTCTGTTATTCCCAGAATTTCGCCAATCTCTCTATAGGGTTTATCTTCCAGATACATCATGATCAAAGCTTTTTCAATGTCTGATAATTCATAAATAGCTTTATACATTCTTTTGATTTTATATTCATCATATTCATAGGTTTCATATTCTATTTTTAATGTTGAAATATCTATATCCGAATGTTGAAAATCTTTTTTCTTAGGCTTTTTAAACAACGTGATTGCTGTATTCAAGGCTACGCGATACATCCATGTTGAAAATTTTGCTTCCCCTTTAAAACCTGGGAAAGATTTCCAAAGCTGAATGGTAATTTCCTGAAAAAGATCTTCATGATCTTGTAAATTATCAGTGTATATCCTGCATATCTTATGTACAATCCTTTGATTCTCTTTCAAAAAATGTATAAATGTCTTTTCCAAATTTGTGGTCATATACTATAAGTGTGCACTTTATTTTTTCGTTACAGATTTTTGCAAAATAAAAACGGCATCTCAATAATGAAATGCCGTTGTAAATTGTATAATAAACTTGATTAGTTAACTCTCTGCCAAGTTTGAGTTCTTCCCATTAAAGATATTCCTACATATCCTCTCACGTTCAGTTTATCTCCACTTTTTGTGATAGTACATTTGTACGTTTTACCCGTTTTAGGATCTGTGATAGTACCTCCTGTGAATTCGTCACCTTCTTTTTTCAAACCTCTAATGATCTCCAACCCTAAAATTGGCTTTCCTTTTCTGTCGTCTTTACATACAGTACAGTTTGGATCTGTTGGTTTAATCAGTAACTGAGAAACCTTTCCATAATACTGATCTCCTTTTTTATAGATCTCTACGATAGATTTTGCCTGTTTGGTTTCATCATCTATTGTTTTCCATTTACCTTCAATTTGGGCAAAAGATAATACGCCAAATAAAGAAAATACTAATGTTAATAATAATTTTTTCATATTTCTTATCGTTTTAATTCCAATACAATATTTTGTTGTCTATATTAATGCTAAAAATATAAATTAATTTCAAACAAACAAAAAATTTTATTATCCAAAGCATATATAACAAGACACAGACCAACTTTTAGAATTAAACACCTATTAAACGCTAATCTAACTTCCTGTTAATGATTCTATTCATATAATCCTGATACCATCCTTTTGCAATCTGCTGTCCTTTTTGAACCTCTGGGTTACCCTTCAACTGATCCATCAGGTTTTTTTCTAAACCAAGATCTGATTTATCAAAGATTCCGACTACATTTTTGCCATCAAAACGGTAAATATAATTCCCAATAATAAACTGCTCTACTCCACCATCTGAATTGGCTATAATGGATGGATATTTTTTATCGCTCACCAAACTTCTTCCCCAACTTCTGATTCTCTTATTATATCCAATAAGATCAGCTAATGTTGGATAAATATCAATCTGCTGTGCCTCTTCAAGGTTAATTCCTTTTAAATTATATTCAGGATTCGGCGAATATAAAATAATGGGAACCGCGAAACGATTCATCGCTTTTTGATATTCTGGGTAATAAATTTCATTGGTATGATCTCCTGTGAAAACAAAAATAGTATTGTTGTACCAAGGTTGTTTTTTAGCAGTCTCAAAATATTTTTTAATTGAATAATCAGTGTATTGCATGGGCTCATGCATCTGATTCGTGCCTTTTTTAAACTTACCGTTATACTTTTCAGGGATCTTAAATGGATGATGAGAAGATGCAGTAAAAACCGTCGCCATAAAAGGTTGTGTTTTTCCTACATTTTTAGCAAAATACTGTAAAAAAGGTTCATCCCAGATGGCCCACATTCCGTCAAAATCTTCATCATGATTGTATTCTGTTTTTCCGAAGTAATGTTTAAAACCCAAAATATTTCCAAATCCTAAAAATCCCATAGAACCATTTGGTGCCCCGTGATAGAAAGAAGTATCGTAACCCATCTCATTACAGATTGAAACAATCGACTGTATTTTCTGATTAGAATATGGTGAACTTGTAAAAGCGTCCGTCAAACTCGGAATTCCGGCCAAAACACTGCTCATTCCGTGAATAGACTGTCTTCCGTTCGCAAAAGTATTAGGAAAAATCAAACTTTGACCCGCCAAACTATCAAGAAACGGTGTGTAAGAAACGTAATCTTTTATCTTCGTGTTTTGATTAAAAGCGCCTATATATTCTCTACTTAATGATTCAACTATAAAAATGACAATATTGGGTTTGTTGGCAACCTTTCTGTCATAGGTCTTATAAGGTTGAATATTGTCATCAATAAATTTTTCATCTACAAAATGAACTTCCTTAAAACTATTTGTATTCAATGTTCTGAAAAAGGAAAAAGTACTGTTTAGCACAAGATTTCCCTGTGATGGAATCTTTACAAAACGATTCGCATCCACCAAATTGATTGGTCTTGTGCTGTGCTTGAAATCTCCACGAATTCCCCCAACACATAAAACAGCCGTCAGACAAACTGTAACAATCGATAAAATAAAATAAGGAACTAATTTTACAGGTTTACGTTCTTCAATTTTCACTTTTTTATAAAGAAAAACCCAAAGACCCATCAAAACAATAAACCAGATTAATATAAAAGGATTTTGTGCGATTGACGCTGTAAAAACTTTAAAAACATTAGATTCGTGTTGCGCCACCTGTAACGCAGCCGAAGTGAGCCTTGTTTGCGAAAATTTAAAATACACAAAATCACCAAAATTCATGGCGTACGTAATTCCGTTGGTAATAAAATACAGCCAGAAAAGCACTTTCTGATAGCCTTTCTTGGTATTGATAATAATCGGAATTAAACTTAACAGAATAAACAGCGCGTTCACATATAGAATTGCCGTTGTATCAAACGCAATTCCATGAAATGCCAAACTGAAATAGTCTGCAACAGAATCAACTTTTATCAGTTCTTTATTAAAGTACCAAAATAAAAATCTTGCAATCTGATAAAAAAAGTATGCTAAAAAAATCCGGTATAAAAGTACCAGAACTTCCTGTTTTCTAAATTCTTTAAAAAATTTCATTCGGCAAATTTACCAAATTAATGTAACAATTTAACAATGTAGCAGTGTAACAATTACTGGTACATTGTTAAATTGTTACATTGCTAAACTGATTTATTGTTTTAATTTTGCGATTATGAATTTCATTAAAAATAATCTTGCCAATGCCTTAACGCTGGCAAATCTATTTGCAGGTTGTGTGGGTGCCATTCATCTTATTTTAGGTGATTATCAGACGACTGCGATCTGCCTTATTCTTTCTTCAATATTTGATTTTTTTGATGGATTTGTTTCCAGAGCGTTAAAATCAAATTCAAATTTGGGACTTCAGCTGGATTCTCTTGCTGATATGGTGAGTTTTGGTTTGATTCCCGGGTTAACGATGTATAAAGCTTTAGAGCCTTTCGGAACAGAATTATTAGGAATTCACCTTCCTTTTGAGATTAAATATTTCGGATTGCTTGTTACTCTTTTTTCTTGTTTAAGACTGGCAATTTTCAATCTGGATGAAGAACAGCGCTATTATTTCAAAGGATTAAATACACCCACCAATACCGTTTTGCTTTTTGGCCTGTATTATGCATTCAAAGAAACCAATTCTTTCAGTTTCCTTTTTGAAAATGAATTGTTATTGGTTCTTTTAACCATTATTACTTCTTGGTTATTGATCAGTCCGATAAAAATGATGGCAATGAAATTCAAATCAAAAAAGATTCAGGACAATTATGCTAAACTTATATTAGTCGTAGGCGGAATTGCTATTTTAGCTATCTTTCAGATTGTTGGAATTCCAATGCTTGTTATTTATTATATCTTAGTATCATTAGTATTTCAAAAACAACTTAGTTAGAAAGTAGATGTTGGAGCTAGAAAATCAGCTTCCATTCACCCCCTTTCAAATTAATATATTATCAAATTTTCAAATTAAAAAAAATGAATTTAAAACTGCATAAACCTCTTTGTATTTTTGACTTAGAAACAACAGGAACCAACATCGCTAAAGACAGAATTGTTGAAATCTGTATTTTAAAAGTAAATCCTGATGCTTCAAGAGAAAGCAAAACATGGAAAGTAAATCCTGAAATGCCGATTCCATTAGAATCAAGCCAAATTCACGGAATTTATGATGAAGATATAAAGGATGCCCCGACTTTCAAAGAGATTGCGTCAAAAGTAATGGAAATGATCTCAGGAGCTGATTTGGGTGGTTTTAATTCCAACAGATTCGATGTCCCTTTATTGGCAGAAGAACTTTTAAGAGCTGAACTTGATTTTGATTTAAGTAAATTTAAACTTGTTGATGCTCAAACCATCTTCCATAAAAAAGAGCCTAGAAATTTAGGCGCTGCTTACCAATTCTATTGTGGCAAAGTCCTTGAAAATGCACATTCGGCTGAAGCTGATGTAATGGCAACTTTTGAAGTTTTGGACGCTCAAATTGGAAAATATGACGATATTCCGAATGAGATTGCTCCTTTAAGTGAATTCACCTTCCATAATAAGAATGCAGATCTTGCAGGTTTTATAGGTCTTAATGATAAAATGGAACCCGTTTTTAACTTTGGAAAATATAAAGGTCAAGGGGTAAAAGCAGTATTCCAAAAAGATCTTGGATATTTCGGATGGCTTCAAAACGCTGATTTCCCTCTTTATACCAAGAAGGTTTTCACTAAAATACAATTATCAGGTAAATTCTAATAATATGTCAGAATTAGTTAAGTTTAAATTTTACGAAACCGCTCTTGAAGCCAATAGAGATAAACAAATATTGGCTGAAAATGAAATCAATAGTTTCATTGCTAACGAACAGCTTATCCAATCAGATTGGTTGCTTTCGCAGGCTGTAGGCGGAATTCAGTTGCAGGTTTTTGAAGAAGACGTAGAAAAAGCAAAAGAAATTTTGAAAGACTACTCTGAAAACGAAAAAGTTTCATTAGAAGTAGAACATACGATTCCAGATCCTAAGTTTGATTTTGTATGCCCAAAATGTGGTTCTAATCATATTTACAGAGATGATAGTGCCACCAGCTTTTTTGGAGTTTCAATTTTAACAAGTCATAAATTCATTTGCTATTATTGCGAGAACGAGTTTACGCACTAACATAAAAGTATGAAGATTACCAAGCGAATCTTTATGTTTATCTTAATAGGTATTTTATCAATACCTATTTTTGTTGTTGCTTACTTTTACATCACATGGAAAAGTATTATCATTGATGAAAACTTACCTAAACAAGCAATTTATAAAACGTTTGATCATAAAAAACAGAAAACTTTTTATGTATTAGAGGAGGAACCTAAAACTAATAATTTAAAAATTAGTGATGCTGAATTTCCCTTCAATGAGCCTTATATTTGTAATGTATATGATGAAAAATATTATTTAAGAATTAATTTTCAGTTTGGGGATGGCTTTAGTGGCGAAGGCTATAATATATACATGTTTGAAAATTGGTATAAACTTTTCGATTATTCATATTCAGACATAAAGTTAAATGTCCCAGAAGATGATAGTAATGTTTTAAAAAGTGAATTAAAGCTGAATAAAAGCACTTATAAAAAAGGTGATACTATTTACGGTTATGTAAATTTTAAGATACAAAAAATACGCATTTCTGAAAACTATATTGAAGACCGTAACTGTTATTTTAAAGCAGTTGTTGAATAAAATCATTATCATTAAATAAGGTTGAGACAGCTTTCCGGATTGCTTTGCTCTTCGCAATATTCTGTTCTCTGCTTCTTTTGTTTAGATCCTCTTTTCAAGATGACAAACGGAATGCTGATTTGATGGTGATAGATTGAAATAAAGACTAAAACCCTAGCCCCGATTGCAGCGGCATCCTTTTGTGTAGCGCAGCGGAATAAAAGATAGAGCAGAAAGCGGGAAATTGCTTCAAAAATAAATAAAACAGCTATTTAAAGTAATTAAATAGCTCAAAAAAATAAAGTAAAAATAATTGTGAGATTGCTTTACTTCGACAAGCTCAGCATAAACTTGCATTGGCTTCTCGCAATGACCTAAATAAAAAGTTATGAAAATAATCTGCATCGGAAGAAATTACAGTGAACACGCAAAAGAATTAGGAAACGAAATTCCTGAGAAACCCGTTATTTTTATGAAGCCCGACACTGCGGTTTTGAAAGGAAATGATTTCTATATTCCTGAATTTTCAAATGACGTTCATTATGAACTGGAAGTTGTTTTGAAAATTTCAAAAGGTGGAAAATACATTCAGAAAGAAACAGCTCATAAACATTATGAAGAAATTGGGTTGGGAATAGATTTTACGGCCAGAGATCTTCAAAGTGAATTAAAATCTAAAGGACTTCCATGGGAGCTTGCCAAAGGTTTTGACGGTTCTGCAGTGGTTGGAAATTTCTTTAAAAAAGAAAATTATAATCTTGAAGGAGTACAATTTTCATTATTAAAAAACAAAGAAAAAGTACAGGACGGAAATACAAAAGATATGATCTTTTCATTTGATGACATCATTGCATTTGCTTCTCAATATTTCACGTTAAGAGTGGGCGACCTTATTTTTACCGGTACTCCAAAAGGAGTTGGAAAAGTAGATGAAAATGACATTCTGGAAGCGTATCTTGAAGATGAAAAAATTATAGACATCCGAATATTATAAGTAATTTAACATGAGGGTTTGACAATTTTTCATTATCTTTAAATAACAAAATTAAAGGATATGATAAATATTGTACTACCCGTAGATTTTGGGGATAAAACAGAACAGCTTGTAGATGGGGCTATAAAATTCGCAAAAGAAATCAACGGTAAAATTTTTCTAATTCATGTAGCACCTTCAGATATTGGTTTTGCCATCGGAGATATGGGATTCCAATATTTCCCTGAAGTGGAGGCCAATGAAATCAGAGAAGAGTTGGTTCAGCTGAATACAATCGAGCAAAGAATTATCGCCCATGATGTAGATTGCGAACACCTTCTGAAACAAGGTATCGCCAAAGATATTATTCTGGAATACTGTAAAACAAAAAACGCCGATTACATCGTAATGGGTTCACACGGAAGAAGTGGAATCTATGATGTATTTGTAGGAAGTTTAACCAAAGGATTGACGAAAGATTCTCATATCCCGGTTTTGGTGCTTCCAATTCACGAGAATACCCATTAAATTTTAATCGTTACTCATAAAAAAACCGACCAAAAACATGCGTTTTGATCGGTTTTTTACTATATAACCAATTAATTAACCTTCTTTTTTGTAGATCGTAGGATCATAATAAGGGTTTTTACCCTCAGTTGGAGAATAGTAGTCTTTATCTTTGTCGCCACCTAGTGTCGCCACTAAAACATAACACCAATAGGTGAACATTACGCAGCAAACAGCAAATAAGATCCAGTTTAAAACATTTCCGAAAGTTTCAAAAAAACCAAAAGTCCATTTGAAAACTTTGCTTAAGAATAGAAAGAAAGACGTCATTATTTTCCTTTTTTAAATTAACTTTGTACAAATTTATAAAAAATGTTTAGATTACTTTCAAAAGAAAGCAATATTTTTTCAATTCCTGTTTATATTGGTTTTCTTCTTTTAATAGTAATATTATTTAACATACTGAATTTCAATACAAAAGAGACAATTGTAGCCGGAATAACATTTCTGGGAATTGCCTTGGGATATTTCTGTTTTCATAGCATTGCTCTTAATTATCAAACGCATCTGCCTTTATTTCTCTATACATTTTTTATTTTCGGGTTGTATCCTGGTAATATAGACATTGGGATTGCCGTAGCACTGCTTACCAATTCTTTCCTTTTGATGCTTTTGACAAGTACAGATGAAGACCTCAGAAAAAAATCTTATGTACTGGTGGGCTCCATCATTGCATTAAATTTTATTTTCCTGCCAACAACATGGCCGATGGCCGTATTTGTGATCATTCACCTGATTGCTACTTCACAAAAAATCGTATTAAATATCTTCAGATTTATTTTAGGAGTTCTCTTAATCGCATTCAGTTATTTCTGCATTATGTATTTCTTTAGGTTTACTTCCTGGAATCTTGATTATTTCCCGTTTGGAAAAATGAAATTGGTAACAGATTATACAGAACTGTTTCCTTTAATTCCTATTGCTTTAATGCTGATTTATGCGGTATACGACCATTTTAAAAATTATAATAAGAAAAGCCCGATAAGCAGATACAAATATACTTTTCTCCTTGTATTTTCTTTGGCTCAGCTGGTTACTATTATTCTTTATATGAATATTAGATATGAATATTTACTTCTCTTGGCATTTCCTGCAAGTATTATTTTGAGCAGGATGCTGAAGTTTTTACCTAAATATTGGATGCAGGAAGTAAGCGTATGGCTTATCCTTATTAGTTTAGTTACCTTTAAAGCAGGTACTTATTTCGATTTATTTTAAAAAAATTATGATTCAGATAGACGAAAAATTGATTTCCGAGGATATATTTTCCGAAGAATTTGTTTGCAACCTTAGCAAATGCAAGGGTGCATGTTGTGTGGAAGGAGATGTAGGTGCTCCGTTAGATAAAGATGAGCTGGAAGTTTTAGATTCAATTTTTGATAAAATAAAACCCTACCTTACTCCAGAAGGAATCAAGGCTGTTGAAGAGCAAGGAACGTGGACAACAGATCCTTCAGACGGAATGTATGTAACACCAATGGTGGAAGATCGTGAATGTGCATATGTAACGTATGATATAAGAGGAATTACCAAATGTGGAATTGAAAAGGCTTATGAAGATGGCGCTGTGGATTGGCAAAAACCAATCTCTTGTCACCTCTACCCTATCCGTATTACAGAATATTCTGCATTTACCGCTTTGAATTATCACGAATGGAATGTGTGCAGCGATGCCTGTACGCTAGGAAAAGAACTTCAGGTTCCTATCTATAAATTCTTAAAAACACCATTAATTAGAAAATATGGTGAAGAGTTCTACGATGTTCTGAGCGAAGCCGCAGATGAATGGAAGAAAGAATATGGCAACTAAAAATAAAAACCGCAAATCAGTGATTTGCGGTTTTTTTATCGTTTAAAATTAAATATTCCTATTTAAAATCTGCATCTGTAACTCCAGAATTGATTACAATTTTCGTTGTTTTGATCGTGATTTTCTGACCTTTTCCTTCTGCTTCGATCTCAGACGGAAATTGGATACCATCTACCGTCATATATCTCTTAATTGTAGCCGAACCTTCATCAGAAGTAGATCTATGCAATAAAGAAGTAGAAGCATCAAAATAATACTTTCCTTTATCTGAAGCTAAAACATTGTAATCTTTTCCATCCATTTTTTCTACCGTAACGTTTGGAAATTTGGCAGGATCATATCCTAATGCATCAATTGTCTTGCTCTTTTTAAGTTCAGCAATTTTATCTGCAGGAATATCATTTTTTTGTCCCATTTGGTCAAAATATCCTTTCTCACCGTCAAAAAGCTGAGTCATCGTTTGTCCCATTACGGTTTGTACAGATTTGAATTTACTTCCCATTTTTTTAGTCGTCATGGCAATTTCCATTCCTTGTACAGAAAGGGTATTATCTGTGATGGTACTTTTTACAGCTTCTAATTTATCTTTTCCACCCAAAGCTTTGATATAATTATCAATAACTTCTTTGGATGTTAGTTTTGATTTTACAGCTTCCGTTTTAGCGGGAGCAGCAGTTGTTTTTTGCGCAGCTACTGACGTGGAAAATAGTACAGCACAGAAAAACGGGATGATGATCTTTTTCATATACAAATTTTAAAGCGTAAATATAGGGATATTGACTGATATAAAATCTGCTCGTTTGGTAATAAAAAAGTGTTAAAAATCGGTCTTATTAAGTCCATTATAATGATAACTTTCCTTTACTTTCTTAAAACAATATAATAAAATCTTAAATTTGTTTGCATGAATATACTGGTAATAGAAGATGACCTACGTGTTGCAGATCTCATTCACAGAGGATTGCAGGAGCATGGTTTTACCCCAACCCTAGCTTATGACGGGCTTTCAGGAAAAAAACTGGCGCTTCAAAACGATTATGATCTCATTATTACCGATATTATTCTCCCCAAAATGGATGGTCTTGATCTTTGCAAACAGATTCGCCAAACCAAGCCTGAACTTCCTATCATTATGCTCACTGCGTTAGGGACTACAGATGATAAAGTAGAAGGTTTCGATGCCGGAGCTGATGATTATCTGGTAAAACCTTTTGAAATGCGGGAATTACTAGTTCGTATTCGTGCTTTGCTTAAACGCAATCATAAAACCGTAAACAACACCGGTTTTATTCTCCGATTTGCCGATCTTGAGATGAACTTAAGCACTAAAATTGTAAAAAGAGGAACTCAGGAAATCAATCTCACCCCCAAAGAATTTAAGCTGTTGGAATACATGATTCAAAACCCGGAAAGAGTATTATCACGGGTAGAAATTGCAGAAAAAGTTTGGGATACGCATTTTGACACAGGCACCAATTTTATTGATGTTTATATCAATTATTTAAGAAAAAAAATCGATAGAGATTTTGAAGAAAAACTGATCCATACCAAATCTGGGATGGGATTTATCTTAAAGAATAAATAATGCAGATTAAAACAAGAATCACCTTATTGTTTACCGCAATTACAGTCACTATTCTATTGGTGTTTGCTTTAGTGGTGTATACTTCTGCCAAAGAAAGCCGGGAAAAAGAATTCTATAATCTCCTGAAAAAGGAAGCTTATACCAAAGCCAATATCTTTCTCAATGCTCATGTGGATAAAAAGACACTCCAGGAAATCTACCATAACAATCGAAATATATTAAATGAAGTAGAAGTCGCCATTTATGATACCGATTTTAACCTCATCTATCACGATGCTGTAGATATCGACATTGTAAAAGAGACTCCTGAAATGTTGCAAAATATTCGGTTAAAAAAGCAAATCAGCTTTTATCAGGGAGAATGGCAGGTCGTAGGGATTGTTTACCAATACAAAAACAAAGAATATTTAATTACTTCTGCAGCGTATGATCTTTACGGTTATAATAAGCTAAACGATCTTCTAAAGACCATCATCATTGTATTTTTCACGTCTTTAGTCATTATTTATATTGCAGGTACACTATTTTCAAGTAGGATATTAATGCCTATCAAGAAAATGATGGAAAAGGTAACAACCATTTCTGCCACCAATTTGGATCTCCGTCTGGTAAGCTATGATAGTAAAGATGAGCTTTCCCAACTCGCCAACACATTCAATGAAATGCTGGACCGACTAGAAAACTCTTTTGATTCTCAAAAACATTTTGTTTCTAACATTTCTCATGAGCTCAGAACTCCCCTTTCGGCTATGATTGCAGAGCTTGAAATTTCTACCAATAAAGAACGAAATATTCAAGAGTATAAAACAGTTATCCATAATGTTTTAACGGATGCTAAAAAACTGGTACGTCTTTCCAACAGCTTATTAGATTTAGCAAAAGCCAATTATGACCGTTCAGAGATCGGTTTTAAACCCATCCGTATTGATGAAGTTTTATTGGATGCCCGAAAACAAACCCTTCAAGCCAACTCCGACTATAAAATTGATATTCACTTTGAAAATGATTTTGAAGATGATCATCAGATTTCAGTGAACGGAAATGAATACCTTTTAAACGTAGCTTTTATTAATATTTTCGAAAACGGTTGTAAATTTTCCAATGACAAACAGAGCATTGTTTCTATTTTATTTGATGCTGAAAAAATAATCCTGAAGTTTTCTGATAAAGGAATCGGTATTGCCGAAAACGATTTGGAAAACATATTTACCCCTTTCTACCGCGGAGAAAATAAAACGTTTGCAGACGGAAATGGTATTGGCCTATCTCTTACCCAAAAGATCATCAACCTTCATGAAGGAAAAATAAGCGTACAATCTTCACTCAATCAAGGTACTACTTTTATCATTGAATTACCGCATCTATAATTCTCTAATAAAATTCTAATTTTTTTCTGTAGATTCTCTAACTGCCTTTCAAGAAAGGGATACAGACCTTTGCACCATCATTAAAAACGGTAGCAAATGGAACTATTAGAATTCACTACAAGACTTTTTAGCAGTCTGCTCCTTGGTGCTATTATTGGCATCGAGAGACAATGGCGACAAAAAAGTGCAGGACTAAGAACCAACACATTGGTATCTCTTGGCTCTACCGCTTTCCTCTTACTTTCCTTAGAAATTGGAGGGGATGCTGTAGGAAGAATAGCCTCATACATCGTAAGTGGCATTGGTTTTCTTGGTGCCGGAGTCATTATGAAAGATGGCCTGAATGTTTATGGCCTCAATACCGCTGCCACCATCTGGTGTTCCGCTGCGGTAGGAACATTATGCGGGATGGGATTATATGGTCAGGCAGCCATTGTTACGGCCGCTATTATGCTTTCTCATATCATCTTAAGACCTTTGGGTATTCTATTAAATAAATTAAGTTTTCATACTTCAAACGGTGCCCAAACCGATTATCTATTCACCATAAAATGCAGACCTGAAGTAGAAAATCATATTCGAATATTGCTTATGCAGATGTTGGGAAATGATGAGAAACTTCTGATGAAATCATTATCCAGTGACGATACTGATGATTTGTCAAGCGTTATCATCACGGCGATTATCACAACGTTGACTGCCCAAGACAGTTTAATAGAAAAAGCCGCCAGCAGGCTCACCATAGAAGACAAGGTAGTGAAAGTCAGCTGGGAAATCATAGGCACACAATCTGATTTGTAGACCCTCCTATTTACTTATTGTCTATTGATTTCCCTTTTATTCAGCTCTTCTATTTTCTACAATTCTTACTAATTCTTACTTAATAATACACTCTATTATTATGAAACTAAACTTTAAAGCAACTCATCCTTTTCATTCTGCGATTACATCCAACGGAATGAACATAGGAACCATCACTAAGCTTCAAAATGCGTCCAAACAAAATGAGAATTTCATCTATGCTATGCTTGAAACAAGCGAAGAAGGAATCAGTGAGGTAACAGCTTATGACCGTATCCAAACCTTTGGAACCAACGAAATACAACATCAAAAAGCACCTGCATGGTACCGACAGTTATTAAAATCATTTTTAAATCCGTTTATCTATATATTAATCATCATCGCCATTGTTTCATTTATCATTGATATCTGGCTACCCGCAAAAGAAGAACGGGATTTTAAAACATTGATCGTCATTTCTATTATGATTCTTATTAGTGCGCTGCTTCGTTTCATTCAGGAATTCCGAAGCAACAGCGCTGCAGATAAACTAAAAAGCATGGTGAAAACCACCGCTACGGTAAAACGTAAATTTTTAGAAAAAAAAGAAATCCCGATTAGTGAATTGGTACCCGGTGATGTGATACACCTATCTGCCGGAGATATGATTCCTGCCGACTGCCGCATTATGCAAAGCAAAGACCTTTTCATTAGCGAAAGTATGTTGACGGGTGAAGCGCTTCCGGTAGAAAAAAATCACCTGCCGATTCGGGATGCAGACAAAAAGCAGATCATTGAGCTTAATAATCTTTGCTTTATGGGAACCAACGTGGTAAGTGGCTCTGCAACCGCTTTGATTGTTGCTACAGGAAAATACACCTATTTTGGAAGCATCAGTAAATCGATTACCACTGAAAGACCGGAAACAGCTTTTGATAAAGGAATTAATAAACTGAGCTTTCTTCTGATTCGCTTTATGCTTGTCATGGTTCCTGTTATTTTCCTGATTAACGGATTTGTAAAAGGCGATTGGTTAGAAGCTTTATTATTCTCAGTTGCCGTTGCCATAGGATTAACCCCTGAAATGTTACCCATGATCGTTACTGCCAATCTTGCTAAAGGTGCGGTAAATATGAGTAAACATAAAGTTATCGTAAAAAGATTAGATGCCATCCAAAATATTGGAGCGATGGATATTCTTTGCACCGATAAAACAGGAACCTTAACCCTTGACAAAATTGTTCTTGAAAAGCATTTGAATGTATTAGGCGCTGAAGATGATGAAGTATTGAAATGGGCATATCTGAACAGCTTTCATCAGACAGGATTAAAAAGTTTAATGGACAAAGCCATTCTGGAGCATATTGAACTTCATGATTATCTGAAAGCAGATGAACAATACATGAAAGCAGATGAAATTCCTTTTGACTTTCAACGAAGAAGAATGTCTGTCATCCTTAAAATGCACAATGGGAAACATTTGTTGATTTGTAAAGGTGCCGTAGAAGAAATGTTAGAATTATGCAGCCATGCCTTTGATCCGGGAGAAGACCGCAGCGTACATATTGAAAATGATGTAGCCGTTAAAATGGATGATACCATGCGCAATACCGTTCTCAACACGTCAAAAAAAATGAATGAAGAAGGACTTCGTGTATTATTGGTGGCCATCCGAGAATTTGATCCTTTTCATCCGTTAACCTACTCCATTGAAGATGAAAAAAATATGACCTTAACCGGATTTATTGGTTTCCTGGACCCTGCTAAACCTTCTGCCCAGCCTTCTATTGAAGCATTACACAAACTGGGTGTTACCGTGAAAGTACTAACGGGAGATAACGAGATCGTTACACAAAAAATATGTAAAGATGTAGGTATTCCGGTTCATCATATCATCAATGGGCATGAGCTTGATGCAATGTCAGAAGAAGAATTAACTGAACAAATAGATCAAGTTTCTGTATTTGCAAAACTGAATCCGCTACAAAAAGTAAGAGTGGTACAAGCTTTACGAGACAAAGGACATACGGTAGGTTTCATGGGAGACGGAATTAATGATGCTGCCGCTTTGAAACAAGCTGATGTTGGAATTAGCGTAGATACCGCCGTAGATATTGCCAAAGAAAGCGCAGATATTATTCTGTTGGAAAAAGATCTAATGGTTCTTCGAAAAGGAGTTATCTACGGGAGAAGAACCTTTGGAAATATTATTAAATACATCAAAATGACTGCCAGCAGCAACTTCGGAAATATGTTCAGTATGTTGGGAGCCAGTGCTTTTTTACCTTTCCTTCCGATGTTGCCTGTGCATCTTTTGATACAAAATTTATTGTATGATGTTTCTCAGATCTCTATTCCCTGGGATAAAATGGATGAAGAATTTTTAACTGAACCTAAAAAATGGGATGCAGTGGACGTTAGAAGATTTATGCTTTTTATTGGTCCGATCAGTTCCATATTTGATTTTATCACGTATGCGGTGATGTATTATTTCTTTAAAGCGAACAGTCCTGAACATCAGACTTTATTTCAAAGTGGATGGTTTGTGGAAGGATTGCTTTCTCAGACCCTGATTATTCACATGATAAGAACACGGAAAATACCATTTATCCAAAGTTGGGCCTCTACGCCAGTCGTTGCATTAACTTCTTTAATTATGGCTATTGGAATTTTTATTCCGTTTTCACCATTTGCTGCCGGACTAAAATTACAGCCTCTGCCTTTAAGCTATTTCCCATGGTTGGTAGGGATTCTTTTATCCTATTGTTTATTGACCCAGTTGGTAAAAAACTGGTTTATCAAAAGGTTTACGACTTGGTTGTAATAATCACAATAAAAAAATTAAACCACAAAAGATAAAAAAGCTTTTAATCCTCAAGCGTATTGAAGTTAAAATCTATGCTATGATTAAGTAAACATCTGTTTTTGAAAATCAATGATTTTATTCTTATGTGAGCTTTACTCATTATCAACACTACTAAACTCTTAAGTGTTCTAAAGTGTTCACATAAAACGTCTATTCTTTTGTGGTTAATAATCAATTAAAAATTTAACTGATTTCAGCTTTTAAATTTCACAAAGCAAATCAACTCCCAATATGGGACAATTAATTTATATCAATAAAATTTAAAAATATGATGAATAATACATTAGTCAAAATCATCAGCAACATGAAAACTGTTGTCGTATTGGCAGTGATTCCTTTTGCTTTATATTCTTGTAAAAATGAAAGTAAGGAAAAGGATGATCAGGAGAACACTAAAAATTACACGGTGAGTAATAGTATTATTACCCTTGTTGACAAATCAAGTATTAAAAGCCGTCTGAGCCTTTTAAAAACATCCGAACAATCTTTTAATTTAGAATTAACAACCGCAGGAACCGTACAATCTATCCCGAACAATCTTGCGGAAATAAGAGTTCCTTTTACGGGACGAATTTTAAAATCTTTTGTTCGATTAGGACAATCCGTGCAACCTGGTTCTCCTCTTTTTGAATTCAGTTCACCCGATTATTCCACTGCGCAAAAAGAATATTTCGACAGCAAGCAAGAATTAAAACAAGCAGAATTAACGAAAAAACGTCAACAAGACCTCTTCAAACATGGCGTGGGAGTCAAAAGTATATTAGAAGAAGCCAATACCGAATATGAGATCAAAAGATCGGCAATGCTGAATGCTGCCGCCGCTTTAAAGATCTTCAATGTAAATCCTGAAAAAGCAAGTTTAGGAAAACCTTTAGTCATTACCTCTCCTATTGCAGGAGAAGTTGTAATCAACAAAATGGTCATCGGTAATTATTCAAAAGAAGATGCGGATCCTGTAGCCATCGTAGCCGAGCTCTCCAAAGTTTGGGTGGTAGCTCAGGTTAAAGAAAAAGATATTCGGTTTATCCACAAACTGGATCATGTTGAGGTAAATATAGATGCTTTCCCGGACAAAAAAATCATCGGTAAAGTATATCACATCAATGATATCGTTAACGAAGAAACCCGAAGCATTGAAGTATTAATAGAATGTGATAATAAAAACAGAGATCTAAAACCGGGGATGTATGCTACCGTACATCTTACCGACGCGCCTTCATCTGCTATATTGCTTCCTTCAAAAGCAGTGCTTCAGGAAAATGATGATGAGTTTGTCTTTGTGGAAGTAGGAAAAAACAAATATCAAAAGAGAAAGATTATAACTCAGGGAACTTCTGACGGAAAAATCGTAGTGAAATCAGGGCTAAAAGCAGGAGAAACCATTGTATCCAACGGTGGGATCTATTTATTGGAAGCTAAATAACTGTTTAAAAAAAATCACATGAACAAACTTATCAATACTTCGATAAAAAAACGCATGGTCATGGCGGCCCTTTTTCTTCTGTTGGGATTTTTTGGATATTACTCATGGAAACAATTATCAGTTGAGGCCTATCCGGATATTGCAGATGTTACCTCTCAGGTCGTAACGCAGGTTCCCGGATTAGCCGCAGAAGAAGTAGAACAACAGATCACCATTCCTGTAGAACGGGCCTTAAACGGACTACCGGGAATGCACGTTATGCGTAGTAAAAGCACCTTTGGATTATCAATGATTACCATTGTTTTCGATGATGGTATAGATGATTACTTTGCCAGAGCACGTATTACTGAGAGACTTGGAGATGTAGCGCTACCTTATGGTGCTGTACCAGGTCTTGATCCGCTCACCTCGCCTGTAGGAGAAGTCTATCGGTATATTATAGAAAGTGATCATCATGATCTGCGCCAATTAACAGATCTACAAAATTTCACAATCATTCCACGCATCAAACAAGTGTCGGGAGTTGCGGATGTCACCAATTTTGGAGGGATTACGACTCAATTTCAGATTGAAGTTGATCCCAGAAAACTAGAGCAATACAACCTTTCATTAGATAAAGTGATTGCCACCATTGAAGAAAATAATGTCAATGCAGGAGGCAGCGTGCTTCCAAGAGGAGATTTAGGATATGTGATAAGAGGAATAGGGCTCGTAAAAAATCTTGAAGATCTTGGAAAAATTGTCGTAAAAACAGAACAGGGAGTTCCTATTTTCCTGAATGATATCGGTAAATTAAAATATGGTAACCTCGAAAGAAAAGGCGCATTAGGCTATAGCGACAGAAAAAGAAATTATTCCGAAAGCATAGAAGGAATTGTCTTGCTTCTTAAAGGCCAAAACCCTTCTGTTGTTTTGGAAGGTATTCATCAAGCCATAAAAGACTTAAACAATGGCGAACTTCCGGAAGGAGTAAAAATACACGCATTCCTAGACAGAACCGATCTTGTAAAAACGACTCTTGACACCGTATCTCATACTTTATTAGAAGGCGTGGCATTGGTTATTGTGATCTTAATTATCTTCTTAGGAAGCTGGAGAGGCGCTTTATTAGTCGCTATTACCATCCCGTTATCTTTATTAATTGCCTTTATTTTAATGCATTTCACAAATATTCCGGCCAATTTACTTTCATTGGGAGCCATCGATTTTGGGATTATTGTAGATGGAGCTATCGTTATGATGGAAGCTATTTTAAAGAAAAGAGAAGAAAACCCAGAGGAAGAATTAAAGGAAAAAAGCATTGCCAATATCGCTGCAGAGGTGGCAAAGCCTATATTCTTCGCCACCATTATTATCATCACCGCCTATCTTCCTTTGTTTGCTTTTGAAAGAGTAGAGAAAAAATTATTTACACCGATGGCATTTACCGTAGGTTATGCTTTATTGGGCGCATTAGGAGTTGCTTTATTGTTAATTCCGGGATTAGCTTATATGATCTATCGCAAGCCACAGAAAATATACCATAACAAATGGCTCGAAAAATTAACGAATATCTACTACAGTAGGATTCAAAAAATAATGAGTCACCCTAAGAAAGTATTTATTCCGTTAGGGATCATTTTATCGTTAACGGCAGCATTAAGCTATTTTGTAGGCAAAGATTTCTTACCTCCTTTAGATGAAGGTTCCATTTGGCTACAAGTACAATTGCCTTCCGGAATTTCGGTTGAAAAATCTAAGGAATTGAGTGATACGCTTCGGGCAAGAACAATGAAACACAAAGAAGTCACCTATATCATGGTGCAGGCAGGCCGTAATGATGATGGTACCGACCCATGGACAGCATCACACTTCGAAGTTTCTGTAGGAATAAAACCCTATAAAGACTGGCCATCAGGTAAAACTAAAAATGATCTTATTGAAGAACTTTCTCAGGAATACAAACAGCTACCCGGTTATTCTGTAGGTTTTTCTCAGCCAATGATTGATGGCGTAATGGATAAAATTTCAGGAGCTCACAGTGAACTTGTAGTGAAAATCTATGGTACCGATTTTAAAGAAACCCGCAGGATTTCAGATGACGTGATGAAAACATTAAAAAAAGTTCCGGGTGCGGTTGATTTAGCCATTGATCAGGAACCGCCGCTTCCTCAACTTCAGATTCATGCCAACAGAGAGAAAATTGCACAATATGGATTGAATGTTTCAAAGGTTGCCGAATTAATAGAAGTTGCCATCGGAGGGAAAGCCGTCTCGCAAATTTTTATCGGAAATAAAGTTTACGACATCATCTGCCGATATAATGATGACAGCCGTAATACGCCTGATAAAATTGCCAATCTGATGCTGACCTCAGAAACAGGAGCTAAAATTCCACTCTCTCAGGTAGCAGATATAAAGCTGAGTACCGGAGAAAGTACCATCACCCGAGAAATGAATAAAAGACATTTAACTGTAAAATTAAATGTAAGAAACCGTGATCTTAATTCATTGCTTCAAGAAGCCCAAAGCAGTATTGAAAAAAATGTGAAGTATGATCATTCCAAGTACAATATTGTTTGGGGAGGCCAGTTTGAAAACCAAAACAGAGCGTATACGAGATTGGCATTTATTGTTCCTTTAGCATTAACCATTATGTTCATCTTATTGTATGCAGCGTTTGGAGAGTTTCGTCAGGCCGGGCTGTTAATCAGTATTGTTCCGTTGGCTTTATTTGGTGGAATGCTAGCCTTAAATATTCGTGGGATGACCTTAAATGTATCCTCCGCAGTAGGATTTATCGCCCTCTTTGGTGTGGCTATTCAAAATGGAGTTTTGATGATCTCGCATATTAATCATTTAAGAAAAGAAGGAACAGATTTACTGCAAGCCGTCATAAAAGGAGCAAAAGACCGTTTTCGTCCTGTTTTAATGACAGCCACCGTTGCCATATTGGGATTATTTCCGGCCTCATTAGCCACAGGAATTGGCTCTGATGTACAAAGACCTCTTGCTACCGTAATTGTGTACGGATTATTATTTTCTACCATTATTACGCTGTTTGCTTTGCCGGCCTTGTATTATTTGATAGAAAGAAAATGGGGACAAAATTTTAATACACAAAAAGATTAAAAAATGAAAAAATATATAAAATCATTTTTCGGTATCATAATCTTAGGTTCAATATCTAGTTTACATGCTCAAATTATTGATACTGCTTTTGCCAAGCAACCTTTAGACTACCCTACTTATTTGAGTCTTGTGGGTAAAAATAATCTGGCGTATTCCGCAGAGAAATTTAATTTGAATATCGCTGATGCAGAAATACAGACAGCCGGTATATTTCCTAATCCGGAATTGGGTTTCGGATGGGTAGATAACGGACAAAGAAGAATGAATATGGGGTATGGATTTAATTCTGAACTCACGTGGACGCTCGAACTTGGCGGAAAAAGAAAAGCCCGAATAGATGTTGCCAAAAATCAAAAAGAATTGGCTCATCTCCTCCTCGATGATTATTTCCGAAATCTGCGTGCTGATGCTACGCTGGCTTTTTTGTCGGGAATTCAAAACCGCTTGCTGTTGGAAGTTCAATCTTCCTCTTATCAACAAATGAAGCAATTGGCAGAATCGGATAATATCCGTTTTAAGTTGGGCGCTATTTCAGAAGTTGATTCCCGCCAAAGCAAATTAGAAGCAGGAACAATGCTTAATGACGTATTTGCAGCAGAAGCGAAATGGAAAGCTTCTTTATCCAACCTCTCTTTACTGCTAGGAAGATCTCAAAATGATGTCTTCATTGATCCCAAAGGTGATTTTTCAGATTTCGATCGTGATTTTTCATTGCAGGAACTTATTCTTACCGCACAAAATAACAGGTCAGACCTTAAAGTAGCCTTACAAAATAAAAGTATTGCCGGCAGCGTATTAAAATTAGCCAAAGCCAACAGAGCCATAGACCTTGGGCTATCTATGGGAGCCAACTATGCATCGTATGTTCGTAATGCCATTGCGCCTACTCCATCTACCACCAGCGTCAATATTGGAGTAAGTATTCCCTTAAAATTTTCAAATAACAGACCCGGAGAATTGCTCGCTGCAAAATATACGTTGCAACAGTCGGAACAGCAATACAAGCAGACTGAACTGGAAATTCAAAGTGAAGTAACACAGGCGTATTTTACTTACATAGCGGCTCAGAAACAAGTTAAGCAATTTAATACCGGATTATTGAAAGAAGCAAAAACAATCCTGGACGGTAAAATTTACAGCTATAAAAGAGGGGAATCTTCCATTTTGGAATTGTTGACTGCCCAAAAGACGTATAATGAAGTCAAACAAAACTATCACGAAGTGAATTACGAATTTGCCGCAGCCTTAGTAGAACTGGAAAGAACAGCCGGAATCTGGGATATTAATTTTTAATAGATAGACTTATTTAAATTGATTTAACCGCAAAAAGTACAAAAGCGATTGTTAAACTATTTTGAAAACAAAAGGTTATAAAAGAATTAATTACAATCAAAATTTTTAAAATTCAAATTATATGAAAAAAGCATTCATCATACTCCTATCATTTTTTATCTATTCAGTTTCGTATGCTCAGGTAGAAGAAAACAGTAATAATGAACTTTCATCACCCGACACGTATCAATTGTCATGGGGAATAAAAGCAGGCATTAATATGTACAATCTATACGGAAAAGAGAGGGATTACATTTTTGCCGATCAGAAAACATCATATAAACTAGGCTTTCATATCGGAGGTTTTGTAGATACCAGAATTAATGAAAAATTAGGTCTTCGACATGAATTGATCCTCAGTCAAAGAAAAGCAGGCGTTCATGTTAGCGATTCTATTAACGGAATTTATAAATCTACACTTACGATGTATTTTATTGATGTGGTTCCTGCCAACCTTACGTATCAAGTATCAAAAAATATTCAGATATACGCCGGACCTTACGTAAGCGCCTTGGTAGCTGCGAATATTAAACTAAAAGACGAAAACGGAAATATCTTTAGAGACAAAAGTATTTATGGAGATCCTTCCAATGACGAAAAAGAAAGTCGCTATCTTCAAAAATTTGATTTTGGGGTGAATATTGGTGCGCAATATCAGATCAAGCATAATTTAGCGATGGAATTAAAATACACCCACGGATTCCTAGATCTTTTTCAATACGCCAACAGCTATACCAATGAAGATTCCAAAAATGATAAAATAAAGATCTTTAATAGAGGTTTTATGGCTTCTGTAGTATATAGTTTTAAGTAAATATTTTTTACTAAAGTAACATACAACCCCATCAAATTGATTTGGTAGGGTTGTTAATTATTATGTTCTCTTTTCTAATATTTCTCTTTTATTTTTTCCAACCCCAAGAAATAAAATTGCATCTATCATATAATACGACATGGTTTGTCGTGATGGTAGAATATTTTTGCACAAGAATAAAACAATGAAAAATTAACTCTATGAAATAGAATTCTATTATTCAACGGGAAACATTAAATTTGCACGATTTTAAAATAAGCTATTAACACTAAGAAAACATAGGAATGAGAAAACTCTACATGAGTGCATTTTCGATATGCTCAATTTTGAGCTATGCTCAAGAGGTGGTTTGGCAAAAGGACATTAAATCCTCAACACAGGATTTTCTAAGTCAGGTCACCACAACAATCGATGGACAGTATTTAATTACGGGAAGCTCCATTCAATCTAAAAAACTTTCTACGGATAATAAACAAAATAACGGCTATGATTTCCATTTAGTCAAGCTTAACCAGCAAGGCGAAGAAGTCTGGGAAAAGTTCTTTGTCGGAAATAATCATGATTTCCTTTCAGCAACGGTATCAACCCAAGATGGTGGATTTCTTTTAGCAGGAACTTCTTATTCGGGAAAAGGGCTGGATAAAAAAGACGATTCCAAAGGAGGTTCAGATCTCTGGCTCATAAGATTAAATGAATTCGGAGACGAATTATTTCAAAAAACTTTAGGGAGTTCAGCAGATGAAGAAGCAAGATCAGTTATTCAAACGACCGATTTAGGATTCTTTGTGGCTGGAAATATGCAAAACTCAGCTAAAGGTTATGGATCTAAAGATATCTTAATTATAAAACTGGATAAAAACGGAAAAGAAGTCTCACAATCGATTTTTGGAGGAAAAGGATTAGATGAAGTAGAGAAAATGATTCCAACGCGCGACGGAGGTGCTTTGCTTGGGATATATTCGCGTAGCGGAGCTACAGCGATGAGTAATGAGCAATTGGTAATGGGTAATGCCAATTCGGCTGCTTTAAAAATTACTGATTACTCATTACCGATTACTTATTATTCCAAAACAACTCATAATGAAGGTGAAGGTGATTATTGGATTATCAAACTTAATAAGGACGGCAAAGTTGAATGGGAAAAGAATTTTGGAGGAAAAGGTGACGACCATTTAAGAACACTGGCATTAACTTCAACAGGATTTTTAATTGGAGGAGAATCGAGATCTGAAAGATCAGGAAATAAAACGGTTGGTATTGAAGAAGGAACTGATTTATGGTTGATATCGCTCAATGAAAAAGGCGAAGAAATCTGGCAGAAATCCTACAACTTCAAAAACAGAGATGTATTGATGGGAATGAGTGTTTTACATGGTTCGGATGATAAAACTTCGACAGGAATTTTGATTGGAGGTTACACACAAGCCGAGGGAAGAATACAAACCGATGATGAGACCTTCTGGATGTTGTATTTGGATCAAAATGGGAATGAGCAGTGGAGAAAACATGTAAAAGGAGAATCCAGCAAGAAAGAGGAAAGATTATCAGATATAAAGCTTAACAGAGACGGTTCGATCGTTTTGGCGGGTACAAGTGCAGATGAGTTAGGAAAAGAAAACTGGAAAATTATAAAGCTTGGAGATAAGCAGATTGACCAGTTGATTGTAAAACAGAATATCAAAATTTATCCGAATCCGGTATCAGATTATGCCTATGTGGAAATTGGGTTTGATTTTAAGGAAGCTGATATTATTTTGTATGATATGAGTGGAAGACAATTGCAAAGTCTGAAAACTAAAAATAAGGTTACCAAAATTAATACTCAGCCACTCATTCAAGGGGCTTATCTGATTACTATTAAAACGGATACGAATAAAACGGCTAACGCTAAACTCATAAAAAACTAATACATGATGAAAAAAATTTTAATAATTCTTTGATTTCCAATCAACCACACATGATGTCCCACACCCATATTAATCATTTAAATGAAACACATAAATCCATCCAACTATAACAACATCAATATTCCATACACACAAAACCAATTACACCCATCAATATCATGATATATTCATGATCATACACATATAATAAGCATACCATCCATATCATCTAATACATGATGAAAAAAAAGATTTTAATACTGTCGTTATTATCGGCATCTATCAATAATTACTATTCACAACAGGGAGTAGGCGGTGGGATGGTTACCACTCCTATTGCCTCACCTTCGATGTCCTCCATGTCTACATACTCTGATATTCCGGTGTCATTAGCAAGCGGACTTCCGGAGATTAATATTCCGTTGCTCAGTGTACCAATGGCAGATAAAGCCATTGGATATCCTTTAAGTATAAGCTATAATCTGAATAATCTTATCGAATCGGAAACTGCAGGTGATGTTGGTGCGGGGTGGTCATTTTTTGGAACGGGAGTTATCTACAAAAAAATTGTTGACGGGTTAGACGAGTGCTACGATATGCCCTCATGGCCTACTCATTACAATAATGAATTTGATGATGTTTATTATTATAATTTTCCTGGTGCATCCGGTAAGTTCAGAATAAAAAGAGATGTAACTAATAATACATTTTCACTTATCAACCTTACCCCCGATCATACGAAAATTGAATATCTAAGGGATAATACCAATACCTCCACTTTCAAGGCAAACAGCTTTTCTATTACTACAGACAATGGGTATAAGTATATTTTTAATGAGTTTGATTATGGGCAGTACGGATGCTCCAATTATTATGAAGGCTCATCATTAGGGTTTAAATCTGCTTACTTTTTAACTAAAATCATCAGCCCACTGGGGATAGAAGTCGCCAATATGGAGTATGAAAAGAAAAGTGAAATAAATAATGGAGTAACATTTTCCCAATACTGTAAATTAAAATCTGTGACGACATCAAGTGGTACGGTTCTGTTGGATTATGTATATGAAGATGCTTTAAAAAAGACTGTCAATGATCCTTATAGTTTACAGAAAATAACGGTGAAAAATCCGGCAGGTCAGAACATCTATTCTTACGATCTTAGTTACAGTATTGCTACAAGCCCCAGTACAGTTTCTGAAAGAAAAAGAATGCTGAATTTTATCCGTAAAAACGATAAAAACGGACAGAAAACAGAACAGACTTCATTTGTATATACCTCGGAGAAAGGGATGTTAACTAAAGTTATTTCTCCTACTGGTGGGACTACAGAATATACGTATGAAAATAACGAACAGTTTTTTGATCTTAATGATCCTGCCTATCTTGATTACATAGATCAGTATGTATATGATCCTAATTTACAGACAAGTGTATTACTTAATGAGGTTTCACTCAATTCAGATCAGAATCTTACCTATCATTTTACTGTTCCGGGAGATATTACCAAAAATAAATATTTAAGATGTGAACTTACTATGGATGTGGAATTTCCTCCTTCTGGAGGCGGAGACACAGGTTTACCGGAGAATCCCAATTCTGTAGCTCCTTCTGCAGCACCCGTTCGTAAAGACCTTCGATTTACCCTGAAAAGAGATAATGAAAAAGTTCAAGGTCCTCTCATCATAAATTCCTATAAAAACTACTTTAATATTTCAAAAAAGCCCGGTAACTATACCATTGAAATCACTTCTAATGGGGGAGTAAAAGGGATAGGGGATTTCAAAATATTTGGTGCTAATTTAAAGCCCGGCCCTTTTAGAAATGCATCAACAGCTAGTGGATACAGAATAAGAAATACAAAATTTTATAAAAATGCAGCTGATACTTCTCCTGAAAGAACAATCAATTACGAGTATGATTCATTTGATCAACCCAACAGTACCAGCGGGTATCAATTTTACAATGAAGCTGATGCTAATGAGTACAGCAGTTCTTCCTATATCATCTATAAGAATGTAAAAGTTTCGGAAACGGGAAAAGGATACATTAAGAACAGATTCAAAACAGCGAATGATTATCCTAAATATCAAACCGGAGGGACAACACAGGAACCTATCTATTTCTGGCCTTATTACAGAGTTAGCAAACAGGGGCTTCCTTTTAAAAAGGAAATTTATGACGAGCAAAATCATTTATTAGCTTCTGAAGAAAGTGAGTTTGAACTGGATTATTATTCGACAGATGAGTATAAAATCAGCACAGCTAACGGACAGTTTTTTTCTAAACCTGCCTATGTGAAAAAATCAGTCAATAAAAGCATCACCTACTATAATGATGGAAAAAAGCTGGAGAGCTCTTCTGAAACACAAATTGAAGGAAACAGCTTTAAACCGGTTTATACAAAATCTGTAGTAGACGGTGATGTAAGTGAAAGATTGATGACCTATCCTGTGAATCTACCGGGATATAATCAGCTTGAAACGGCGTATATGACCGGAAGTCCGGTGATTGTGGAAGAAAAGCAGAATGGCAAAACGCTTTCAAAGGCAACAACAAAATATAACGCTTCTTCTCTGCTTCCTTCTTCTATTGTATCAACCAATATCAATGACGGAAGCATCAAAGAACACATGAAAATGGATCTGTATGATGATAAAGGTAATTTACTGCAGGTTACCAATGCCGCAGATTTCCCTACGGCTTTTGTATATGGTTATAATAAAACACAGGTTATTGCAAAAGTAGAAGGAGCAATCTACGCTCAGATCTCATCATTGGTCTCTGCAATTATCACGGCTTCAGATAATGATAATCTTAATGGAAATACCGAGCCTGCATTAATATTAGCATTGGATAATTTTAGAAAGAATCCGGCACTCGCTGATTATTTAATTACGACATATACCTATAATCCATTAATTGGCCTTACCAGCATGACTTCACCATCAGGAATGAGAGAAATGTACGAGTATGATGATGCGGGAAGACTAAAAATTACCAAGAGAGTGGATGAAGATAACAGTGGAACTTCAGTACCGAAAAAAGTAAAAGAATATCAGTATAACTACAAATAATATATAGGTGATGAGTAATGGGGTAATGTGATCGTTGATTCAGCAATGATGATTGATTACCGCTCGTACTATTTTCTCTTCTCTACCTTTTAATTTTTAAAACATATGAAAAAAATTCTAAATATATTGGGCATATTGTTTGTGGCATTCTATTCTGCACAGACCAATCTCACCAATACCGAAAACTATATATACAGTAAAACATGTCTGAATGACGACTGTTCAAAAAAATCTGAAAGCGTACAGTATTTTGACAGTTGGGGAAAACCCATTCAGGTAATCGATATCAAAGGAACTCCCACAGGAAAAGATATCGTAGGGCATATAGAATATGATGCTTTCGGAAGAAAGGTAAAGAATTATCTTCCTATTCCCCAAGCCGGAACTCAGCAAGGACAGCTTTATACCGCTCCTCTTTCTAACGCTTCTGCAATCTACGGTTCCGAGAAAATCTATTCAGAAAGTATTTTAGATAATTCCCCTTTAAGTAAGGTATTGCAACAAATACAGGTAGGAACAGATTGGGCTTCCAAACCCACCAACTTTACGTATGAAGCCAATGCCGGAGGAGAGGTCTCTCAATTTACAACTTCCACCACTTGGGAAAACGGAGCTACTAAAACTGTACTTTCCAATCCGGGAAGCTATGCAGCGGAAAAACTGACTAAAAATTCTGTTACTGATGAAGATGGCAATAAAACCGTACAATATAAAAATGGAAAAGGACAGGTAATTCTCGTAAGAAAGTTTGACGGAAGCACTTCGGTGGACACCTATTATGTGTACAATGAATACAACCAGCTTGCGTTTGTCCTACCTCCCAAAGCCGTTAACCAACCCGTTACAGATCAATTACTGAATGATCTCTGCTACCAGTACCGATATGACGGTTGGGGTAGACAGGTTGAAAAGAAAGTTCCCGGAAAAGGCTGGGAATATATGGTCTACGATAAAGCTGACCGACTGATCCTAGCTCAGGACGCCAATATGAGAAAAGCCGGAAAATGGGTGATCACCAAATCTGATAAACTCGGAAGACCACTCTATACGGGGATTATTTTGGGCGGAACAAGAGAAAATATGCAAAGCCAGGCCGGCAGCTTAATCATCACTGAATCTAAAGATGCAGTGGGCTTTACGCAAAATGGGATGCAGGTGTATTATACCAACGTCCATTTTCATGTGATTGAAACCTTATTATCTGTGAACTATTACGATAGTTACCCTACAGGTTCCCCAGCCATTCCTTCGCAGATTATAGGGCAGAATGTTTTGAAACCTCTTGGCCAAAGTACAACAGCCAGAAATACGAAAAGTATGCCTGTTGCTTCTTATGTCAAAAATATAGAAGATGATAACTGGACGAAAAATTATATTTGGTATGATACCAATGGCAGAACCATTGGAAGCTATTCTATCAATCATTTGGGAGGATATACCAAAACAGAGAGTGAACTGGATTTTGCAGGAATGCCGAAACAAACCAAGCTTTTTCACAAAAGGCTCAGTACAGATACAGAAAAAGTAATCACACAAACATTTACCTACGACAGCCAAAACAGGATATTAGTTCAGAAACATCAAATCGATAATAATCCTGAAGAAATTTTGGCACAGAACGAATACAACGAGCTGTCTCAGGTAAAAGTAAAAAAAGTTGGAGGAACCAATGTGAGCCAGCCCCTTCAAACCATGAACTATACCTATAATATCCGTGGCTGGCTAACTAAAATTAACGATCCCGCCAATCTTAACGGTAAGTTATTCGGATATGAAATAAAATACAACAATCCTGTGTATACCAATATTGCAGGAGGGAAATACAATGGAAACATTGCTGAAGTAGACTGGAAAAATTCATCTGAAGATGTATTGAAAAGATATACCTACTCTTATGATAATCTCAACAGGCTAACAGATGCCATCTATTCAGAGCCTAATGCTACCACACCTTTTAATAATTATTTTAACGAAAGGCTGTCGTATGATCTCAACGGAAATATTGCGACTTTAAAAAGAAACGCTTCGCCCATTAGAGGAACTACTTCAACATTGGTGGATGATTTGGTGTATCAATACACAGGAAACCGTTTAGACAGAGTGATCGAGAATGCATTAAATGACACAGGTTACGAAGGTGGAAATAATTTCATTGACTATGATCTCAATGGAAATATGACCAATATGAAAGATAAAGGGATCCAATCTATTGGTTACAACTATCTGGATGTACCGAATTCATATTCAATCACTCAGAATAATCTGTTCGGGACCCCTGTAAGCTTTGGTTTAAATTATTTGTACAGAGCTGATGGTACCAAACTTCGTAAAACATACAGCAGTGGAGGTGGAAAAGGATCTTCTACAACAAAAATTGTAACAGATTACATAGACGGTTTTCAATACAGCTTTAATGAGACCTCAGGACCTTGTTTATGGTGCAGAACAGAGGTTGCCTATGAGCAGCAGGCTTTTAAAACGTTTGATCCGCCTGTTACTTCACAATGGACTCTTGATTTAGTCCCAACTGCAGAAGGATTTTACAGTTTTACCGAAAACCGCTATATTTACCAGTATCAAGACCACTTAGGAAATACAAGGGTAAGTTTTGCAAAAAACAGCGCAGGCGTTCTTGAGGTTACCGATACCAATAACTTTTACCCCTTTGGATTAAACCATATCGGAGCTGCTAAAAGTAATTTAGGAGGGTATTTTAATTATAAATACAATGGTAAAGAATTACAGGAAAGTGGCATGTACGATTATGGAGCAAGGATGTATATGCCGGATCTTGGAAGATGGGGCGTAGTAGATGCATTTTCTGAAAAGATGAGAAGGTTCTCACCTTATAATTATGCGTTTAATAATCCTGTTAGTTTTATAGATCCCGATGGAAATGCACCCTACAATCCAAGAGATATCTATGGGGAACATTCTGCTTTTAACGGAGAATATGACCCGAATGCAACTTTATCCGGCCATTCAGGAAGTGGTAGTTTCGGTAATTATTTTGCAAATAGTGATGGAGGCGGTGGAGATTGGAAAAATTGGGGAGATCATTCGGGCAGCAGCGGTTATTCATTTAACGGAAGTGCAGCATCCTCTATGTTTAATTATTTTGCTGCTGGCGGAGATATGAATGGACTTTCTTTTAACAATGGATATGCAAGTTGGACTACCTTAGATAATTCAAATAATTTAATGTATCTTGATACAGACGGTATGAGGACTGGGGATACAGGTGGAGTAACTTTACATTCAGCAAAATTAGTTGGTAATTACGAACCTAGTTTTTTTGGAGATTTTATAGAAGGTGCTAGATATGCTGATAAAAGTAATTTTACATCTACATCAGCATTTATAGGATATGGAGGGTTTAATTTAAATAAATATGAAGCTTTTCTAAAGTTTTCTTCTAAAGGAGGTTCAATTAGCACTTTAAGACAGCTGTCCAAAAACTTAAAAACAGTTGGAAAAGCAGGTCAATACCTAGGCTATTTAGGTGTTGCTGCTAGTATTGTTGAAGATTATTCAGAAAATAAGATTGGATGGGGAACTGTAGCAAAAGTAGGATTAGGTGTTGCACTTATATATGCTGGGCCAATTGGCTTGGCTTATGGAGTTACTGATTTAGCGGTTGGAATTGTTACAGGAACAACAATAACCGATCGAATTGCTTCAGGTATAGAGAATAGTCGTTTTGGTACAGACTTTAATATCTTTAATAGAATAAATGACTAAATTATAAATATGATAAAGAATTTTTTTGATTACCATTATTACAGAATTGCAAAGTTTTATTATAAAAGGGATGGTTCTGATGCAACAACTGCTTTAATTAGTGTTTCTTCTGTACAGGGATGGATAATTGTAAATATTTTACTTTTTATTAAAGAATTTTTTTTTGAGACCGAAAAATTCAAATATGGTTGGATTTTTTTTATACTTATAATGGTTGGAATTATTTTTTATAATAAAAATAGATATAAAGACAAATATCTACAATTTAGAGATAAATGGATCAATGAAAAAAAAAGAGAGAAAGCAATAAATGGTATTTTGGTTATATTAACAATCATTTTTGCATGGTCTTTAATATTCATAAATATGATTATCCTTAATAGTGTTAAATAGGATTATAGATAGAGTTTCAATATGCTGCTACGAGCATCTCGCTCGTACGCAACAGTAAATTTATAACACAAAAAACCACTGTAGCTGCAGTGGTTTTTTGTGTTATAAAAGTAATAATATCTTATACAACAAAATTTTTTCATTTTTTCATTTGAAGCTTAAAATGAGGGGGATACATTTTTTTTCAAACGAAAATCCATATTTTTGAAGCCGTTTAACAGGGAAGCATTCAAAAAGTAAATGTTAGCACGAGAAAAAATGAAGTAGGTAAGTTCTGAAAAGTTGAGTGATGTTGTAGGAATTACAAATACAACGGAAAAGAGATTCAGGAAACCGGATTTTATGACTATGGTTGGAGGCAGTACATGCCGGATCTTGGAAGATGGCACGGCATTGATCAGTTGTCTGAAAAATATCTCTCAACAAGTCCGTATGCTTATGTAGCTAATAACCCCATCTCTTTTGTAGATCCCGACGGAAGATGGATGGATGAAGCAGGTCATATTGATGTCTCCGGTAAAGGGAAAATTTACTTTGGAGGGAGGCAATTAATGACGCAATTTATGGGGCAAACAATTGATCAAGGTGCTGGTGGTTATAACTTTTCCGGAAATGGAGCAGTCTCTATGTTTAATTATTTTGCTAATGGAGGAGATATTAATGGGCTTTCTTTTAACAATGGATATGCAATATTTTGGACAAATGGAGATATGCAAGGCTTTGGAAGAGTCACAAACGACGAGATGGAAGTGGGAGGTACAGAAGTAGTTTTGAATAGAGTAAAATTGAATGGCAATAATGTTAATTCCTTTATAGATAATTCTTTTAACTGGATCCAAAGCCATCCTAGAGAATTTACATCAATAGCGGGGGCTATTGAAGGATCTTCACAGATAGTTGCTAATGGACTAAAGAATTGGAATGCTCCATCAAGCATTACTAAAAGCCATGTTTTTGCAGAAGTAATAAGTACAAGGCTGCCTGCTTCCGCTCAAGCATTAGGGAAATTTTCTACAGTTTTGAAATGGGGTGGTAGAGCTGTCGGTGCCGTTGGCATTGCAAATAGTTTATATCAAGGGTACAACGGAAATATTTCAACGACTCGTGCAGCTGTAGACACTGTGATGGGAGTTGTAGGCTTTATTGGACCTTGGGGAGCTGCCGCATCATTGGTTTATTTTGGTGGAATGGCAGTTTATGAACATTATTATAACGATGACAAATCAACATTTTAAAATGATTAAATTTATAAAATTACTTTTTTATCATATATACTTATATTTTTATAAGGTAGATGATGGAAATAAAGCACTTGCTAAGTTTACAACATGGTTAATTTTTACATTAATTTTTGGAATTATTGTATACTTTGGTTATACATCTTTTCGCCTAACTTTTGATAACAGTCCAGATTACACAAAGTCCAATAAAATCTATATTACGATTTATCTAATAATAGGTTTTTATGTTGGCAAAGTTGTTTTTTTCGAAGGATTTGAGAAATTGGATACATTTAAGAATTATAATATAAAATATTATATATACTTTTTCATTTTGTGTATAATTGCTTTTGCACTAGCGTTCTACTCTATTTCTATTAATCAAAAGCGAATGTTAAATAGTTAAAAAGTAGAAAATCATAACAAATCTGAATTTTAAAGCGGTAAGATTTATAAGATTATTTTTTATCATACCCCCACGCTGGTGCGAGCATCTTGCTCGTATCCCACATGAAATTTATAATAGAAAACCACCGCTATTGCGGTGGTTTTTGTTTTTGTATGTAGTTTCGTTTTCAAATGGAAAACGAAACTATAGTGCTGCTACGTTTTTATTAAAGAAGTCTTTAAACTTTTCAATTGAAGTTTAAAGTAGGAAAATCCCTATTTTGGGAACCGTCGAACAGAGGAGCGCTCAAAAAGTAAGTGTTCGCGTGAGGAAAAATGAAGTAGGCAAATCCTGAAAAGTTGAGCGGTATTGTATAATTAAAAATACAACGGTAAGGAGCTTCAGGAGACAGGACAATACGACTACGGCGCAAGAATGTATATGTCTGATATTGGACGTTGGGGTGTCATCGATGCTATGGCTGAGAAGTACAGAAGACACAGCCCTTATAATTATGCCGTTAACAACCCAATCATGTTTATTGATCCGGATGGTAATGAAACTGTTTATTCAGGAGAAGCTGCACAACGAGCATTTACGGCTTACAAAGCTACCATGTCTATAAGTTCTGAATCTTCAGGAAGTAATTACTTTACAGGGCTTAGTTTTAATGGATTTAATGATCCGCCTAACAAAGGTTTTCTAGAAAAAGCTATTGATTGGTTATTTGGTGGGAAGAAAGATTCTAAATCAACCAAAGCTAATATGTACGGTCCGTTAATAGTAGGTCAAGTAATTTATGATTGTGTTGCGATTGGGAGTGGCGGAACTACTATAGCTGGTGTACTTAGTAAGGGGCTTTTGGGATTACCTTTAATTTTAAATGGGGATAGTTCTCATGCTCGTGGTTATGATATACCTCTTACGGGTACAACTGATGAAACTACTAGACCTGAATCTGAAAATTTATATTTATATAGAAATATGAGAAGTGTAAACGGTATACCTATGGTTGGAGAAGGTTTAGATAAACTAGGGTTAAGAGATAAAGATGTTAATTTTCTTTCTAATTCTACCATGATAACGCCTCTTTTCTCAAATGGTTTGTCTGTTACTGTTGGTTACGGAAATACAATACCATCAGATGTTCCTGATACTCATAAAAAACAAATTCTATTTAGAATACCAGCAAGCTCATTGGTATCTTATGGCTTGATTGGAACACCTGTCCCTAATACTTCAAATCCCTTTTATGGACAAATACGACCTGCAATTCCTATGAATGTAGGAACATTTAGAGCATTAATTCAAACCACTGCCCCAGCTTGGTAACCTGTAAAATAAATTATATGGAAGAAAGAGACGTAATTATAAAACAGATTCAAGAAAAATTAGAAATTGAACTAAGACCAGAAAATATTTCCAAGATGACCTTGAATGAATATAGAGATTTTATTATTTCAATGTTTAAGTATATAAATTCATATAAAGATAAATATCTTTTAACATCCTTAGACTTTAGGGAATTTGCAAATGATTTTATATTTAATTATGAAGATGATGGTTATGAAGATAATTGTGGCGAACGAATAAGATTTTTTATGGATGAATTAGCGATTTTATATACTTATCATCCACCATTTTTTTGGGATTCTAACTTTGAGGATTTCAAATATAAAATGAAAAGACATGTCACGAAAGGTAATGGTTTATAAAAATAGTAAAGAATTTATAGGTAATTTTCCAGATGTGTTGGTATCCAATATTTGGAGTTGCTACCTTTTTTAGGACAAAAAACTTATACTTCTTATACTGTCTGAAGTAAGAAGATGTTATTCAAAATTAGGGTATTGGTTTCAATACCCTAATTTTACATTGTAAGTTTTGCAAAAAAAAGCGCAGGCGTTCTTGAGGTTACCGATACCAATAACTTTTACCCCTTTGGATTAAACCATATCGGTGCTGCTAAAAGTAATTTAGGAGGGTATTTTAATTATAAATACAACGGGAAAGAATTACAGGAAAATGGCATGTATGATTATGGTGCAAGGATGTATATGCCCGATTTGGGAAGATGGGGCGTTGTAGATGCATTTTCTGAAAAGATGAGAAGGTTCTCTCCGTACAATTATGCATTTAATAACCCTGTTAGTTTTATAGATCCCGATGGAAATGCACCCTACAATCCAAGAGATATGTATGGTGAGCATTCTGCTTTTAACGGAGAATATGACCCGAATGCAACTTTATCCGGTTCTTCAGGAAGTGGTAGTTTCGGTAATTATTTTGCAAATAGTGATGGAGGCGGTGGAGACGCTGAGGGAGAAAATAAAGAAGGAAAAGATACTACTACACCTCAGGGAAATCTTTCATTTAGCAGTAAAATGGGAATTAGGTTTCTTCAATCCTACTTTTCAGGTGGAAATTCTGTCGATTATTTATTTTTATTTGTGAATCAATTAAAAAAAGCTGCATTTAGTGATCCAGTAAATGATAAAGCAAGTTTTGACAACTATAAAAAAATAATTACAATAGAATCAATTTCTGATATAATGGGGCGATTATTGATAGCTGGAAATACTAAACCTGATGAAGAGGTAAGGTTTAAAGAAACCAATAGTTTTCTATATAATGCCAAATCCAATGGTTTTGAAATATTAATAAGTTCAAGAAATCTATCAAGTGTACTTGAATATGCTTTTACGATAGGGCATGAATTAACACATTTTATTTTGGACAAGATTTTTATGATACAATTAGATCAAATAAAAATAATAAAATGAGTAGAGATGCATTTGGCTATTTTAATGAATATATATCTTATTCTTGGGAATCAAGAATGGGTAACCAAAGAATATCTGACGCATGGAGCTATACATATAGTAAACATGGAGCTGATAATATACCTGCTCTTTTTCGCTATCCTCAAAATGCAATTAACCAAGTAAAACAAAACTTAGGCCCATTAATCAATGCATATACTAAATTTTATAATAACTTGAAAAAATGATTTTAAAAATGAAAAAAATATTATTAATGCTATGTTTTAGTACATTATATAACTCACAAATTAAATTTCATTTTTTTGTCCAAAAAAAGATAAGTAGTGGAAATTATTTATTAAAATTAACAATTATTAATGAAACAAATGATTTTTATGCATTACCACTTGATAAAAGTGGTTTTAAAGCTTATTATTTATCAGAATACTGTGAAGAACGCAATAATATAGATACTTCTTATAGATATTTCTCTCCAACTATAATGATAAAAGAAACTTCTAAAAATGAATTATTAGAGGCTTCAAGCCGAATGCTTGATATCGTTGATGATCAAAGATATAGTTATATGGAAAAAGTAGAACTTAATAAAAAAGAAAGAGAAAAGGTAATTTTCAATTGGATGTATAAGAATAATATTGATGATATATTGAGTGCAAAGAGAAATTTTTATTTGATGAATAATTTGTTATTGCTTAAACCAAAAGAGAATATCAGTTATAACATAGAATTAGATATCAACGAAATTTTGCGTTCTGATCTATCGACGACTTATGATTACTATATCTTGGGGTTTAATAATTATTCGCTCTCACTAGATATGTGTATTAACAAAAATATTTATTTAGATTTAACTAAAAGTCAAAAGATCAAATTAAAAAAATATAAACTATTTAGTGGACTTATAAAAAGTAATTATTTTTCTTTTGAAGCATACAAATAATAAAGAGTTATGGAAGTAGATAATGTCCCAACATTCGTGATTAAATAGATTTAAATCATTATCCATTGAAATTTAAAAACAAGAATAGGTAATCCTATTCTTGTTTTTTTTGTCAATAAAAGTATAATCCTGAATAATATATACCAATATTGCAGGAGGGAAATACAATGGAAACATTGCTGAAGTAGACTGGAAAAATTCATCTGAAGATGTATTGAAAAGATATACCTACTCTTATGATAATCTCAACAGGCTAACAGATGCCATCTATTCAGAGCCTAATGCTACCACACCGTTTAATAATTATTTTAACGAAAGGCTGTCGTATGATCTCAACGGAAATATTGCGACTTTAAAAAGAAACGCTTCGCCCATTAGAGGAACTACTTCAACATTGGTGGATGATCTGGTGTATCAATACACAGGAAACCGTTTAGACAGAGTGATCGAGAATGCATTAAATGACACCGGTTACGAAGGTGGAAATAATTTCATTGACTATGATCTCAATGGAAATATGACCAATATGAAAGATAAAGGGATCCAATCTATTGGTTACAACTATCTGGATGTACCGAATTCGTATTCAATCACTCAGAATAATCTTTTCGGGACCCCTGTAAGCTTTGGTTTAAATTATTTGTACAGAGCCGATGGTACCAAACTTCGTAAAACATACAGCAGTGGAGGTGGAAAAGGATCTTCTACAACAAAAATTGTAACAGATTACATAGACGGTTTTCAATACAGCTTTAATGAGACCACAGGTCCTTGTTTATGGTGCAGAACAGAGGTTGCCTATGAGCAGCAGGCTTTTAAAACGTTTGACCCGCCTGTTACCACACAATGGACTCTTGATTTAGTCCCAACTGCAGAAGGATTTTACAGTTTTACTGAAAACCGCTATATTTACCAGTATCAAGACCACTTAGGAAATACAAGGGTAAGTTTTGCAAAAAACAGCGCAGGCGTTCTTGAAGTTACCGATACCAATAACTTTTACCCCTTTGGATTAAACCATATCGGAGCTGCTAAAAGTAATTTAGGAGGGTATTTTAATTATAAATACAACGGTAAAGAATTACAGGAAAGTGGCATGTATGATTATGGAGCAAGATTGTATATGCCGGATCTCGGAAGATGGGGCGTGGTAGATGCATTGGCGGAACAGATGAGAAGATTCTCGCCTTACAATTATGCATTTAATAACCCTGTTAGTTTCATAGATCCTGATGGAAATGCACCTTACAATCCAAGAGATATCTATGGGGAACATTCTGCTTTTAATGGTGATTATAATTCCAATTCAACTTTATCCGGTTCTTCAGGAATGGGTGCTGCTGGTAATTATATTGCAAATAGTACAGGTGGTGGTGGAGAAGCAAATGAGTGGAAAAATTGGGGAGATCATTCGGGCGACAGTGGTGGAAGTCCAACTTTCCAATTTCCAAAAGGTAAAGAAGAATATTATAAAAAGAATTATCCTGCTTTTTATGATTTTGTAATGACTGATTTGCCAAAAATGGTTGCTGACAACAATTTCATGAAGGTATTAAGTACTTTAAGTGGATTTTCTATGGAGGAACTCACTAAAATGTTTAAGAGTGATACAAATTATGGATTAATTGCCCATAATACACTTGGATATTCAAATGCAGATTATCCACATGCAGAGGATAAATCTTTCCCTATTAACTTAGTAAGAGTAAATAATGAAGTATTAGACTGGTTTGAATCAGCAAATCGTGACACTAAAACTTTAGAAGGTATCAAAAATTTATTCTACATGACTACTTTAATTGGTCATGAGGTTAATCATTGGGGAGAAGCAACTGGGGGAAGAGTGCCATTTTCAAAAACAGGATTAGGTTCTATGGGCTATAATGATGCAGGTGACTATTTTGAAAATAAACTTTTAAATGATACTTATAAAAGAGGAATAGGTAATGCTGGTTCTTCTTCACCAGGTATTGATGCTTATGTAAAGAAAAACTTTAATGTATTGTATAATATTTTTAATAAAAAATAATGAAAAATTTTGTTTTGTTAATATTAATTTTTACTATTGTTTCAACTCGTTTAGTGAAAGCTCAAACTAGTGATCTTAATAGTTTTTTCAATGATCATGTTACGTTTTATTCATTAGGAAATTTTATAGAGAACAATGAAATTTTCATATATGATAAGACTAAAAAAATCAATCCCAACGAATTAAAATATGAGTATGATCAAAATTCAATTTTAAAAAAAATAAATATTGTTCATAATATTCCTAATGTGAAAAATTATTTATTATTATCAGATTATATAATTAACGAAAATCTCGCAGTTATTTCTTTTGCTACTTCTAATCGCAAAAAGTATATTATATATACTTTGAAACGCAAAAATAGTGATGATAAATGGTGGAACATTTTAAGTATATACAAAGGTTCAATGAATTAGTAAAATATTTTAAATCTAGTCACAGAATCAATTCAATCAAATAGTTTATTGAAAATCAAGAATATTAAATTTTAAAACCAGAGTAGAATAACCTACCCTGGTTTATTTTTATCGAAAAAAACATATTCAAATGATTGATAATAGTTGCTGAATTCTAGAGTTAGCATTAGAAAAAAAGAGAATAGTAAGTATATAGCTATACAGAACATTTAGGAAATGTACGCGTAAGCTACACCAATGACGGTTCCGGAGCTGCGATCATTGAAGAAAACAACTATTATCCGTTTGGATTAAAACATGAAGGCTATAAAATCCTGCTTATAATTACGGTTACAATGGCAAAGAACTTCAGAAAGAAAGCGGCTACAGTGATTTTGGTGCCAGAATGTATATGTCTGATCTTGGTAGATGGGGTGTTGTAGATGCGCTTGCAGAAAAGATGAGGAGATTTTCACCCTATAATTATGCGTTTAATAATCCGATCAGATTTACAGATCCTGATGGGAATAGTCCAAGAGATACATATGGTGAACATTCTGCATTTAATGGTGATTATGATCCTAATTCAACGTTGTCTGGATCCAACGGAATGGGGTCTGCCGGTAATTATTTTGCAAATAGTACAGGTGGTGGTGGAAATGCTGGTGGAGAAACTTACTATGGGCAAGAGGCTTATAATGTATTGCAGAGTTATTTAAATCCACAAAGTAATTTTGACCAGTTTGATTTTACTCAATATGGGGGAAAATATAATGATGAAGAACCTGTGAATTTCTTTGGAAAAACTGGAGAAGATGCACCGTTTTAAAAAAAGTTTCAAGAAATGTATGATATTTTTAAAGGTACAGCAGGGGATGGTGTTTTTAGAGCATTTGGACATGGAGGTATTGGTTCAATATGGGATGGTGAACGTGAGATCCATAATGCAAAAGGATTCAATGATATTATGGGGCAACGAAATAATAATTGGAAAAATGTGGATAAAATTAAAGATGCAATTTTAATTTTATATGTTTGTCATACAGGAACAGATGTTATTATTGATCAAAAGACTTATAAATCTTTTGGTTCCAAAGTGTCAAAAGCACATCCTAACCTTACAGTTATTGCTTTTGATGAATATGTAACTTATGATAATTCTATAAAAGGGATGAAAAATATAAATAAGGGACAAAATAAAGGAGATGGTCTCGGATCAATTATTTTTTATAGAAATGGTGAAGTTTTAAAAAGGCAAGCATATTCAGAATTTCTTAAAAAATATCCTAATTTTCAATAAATAAAAAAAGATAAGACTATGAAAAAAGTAGCATTATTTCTAATAATATTTTCATTATTTAACTGTAATAAAGTTGATAAACAAATAAAGATAATTATAGATAAAGATAGTATTACAACAGGTAATATTAAAAAAATAGATTTTCCTGATAAGAAATTACATGAGGATCTTGATAAAGCAATCTTGGAAGGAGATACTCTTTTATACCAAAAATGTTACAAGAAATATGTAACTAATGGACACGATAAAGAGTTTTTATATTATGCTATTCTCATGGCTGAAAAAAATAATTACAAAAAAGCATATTTTGATATATCTAGAATCTTAGCATTAAGAACCGACAATCCTTTAAGTGTAAAGTATAAATATTCAAGTACTTTGGGAACATATTCATTTTTGAAGGCATATGAGATGGGAGATGAAGGTGCAAAAGAAGGAGTGAAATATATGTATATTGAAGAAAATAAACCAATTCCAAAATCTTCATCAATCTACTGTAATAAATAAAATGGATAATGTTCCAAAGTTAGTGACGAGAACATTCCCAAACACTAACTCATTGAAATTCAAATAAAACTTCAACCTATAAATCTAAAAATCAGAGTAAAAATTATCTACTCTGATTTTTTTTTGTCTAAAAAAACATATTTAAATGATTGAGGATCATAACAAGTGTTTTAGAGTTAGTGATAGAAAAATTTAAAAATAATAATTATATTTAGTCGTAAGTTTTGCAAAAAAAAGCGCAGGCGTTCTTGAGGTTACCGATACCAATAACTTTTACCCCTTTGGATTAAACCATATCGGAGCTGCTAAAAGTAATTTAGGAGGGTATTTTAATTATAAATACAACGGGAAAGAATTACAGGAAAGTGGCATGTACGATTATGGAGCGAGATTGTATATGCCGGATCTTGGAAGATGGGGCGTTGTAGATGCGTTAGCGGAACAGATGAGAAGGTTCTCGCCTTGGATATGCAAATACAATTTTACTTTGATAAGTTTAACCAGATTCACATTTAAGATAAAAAAATCTCTATACTCTATTTATTTCATTTTCAAACCTAATAAAAAAGCTCAATTCCGAAGAATTAAGCTTTAAAAAATATCTACACAGGATTCAAACCTGTAAAATTATTCTTACTATCCAGTTCCTGTTTTCTTTTTCGGATAAAATCGGTGGGACGGATTCCGTTGAGTTCATAGAAAAGATCAGAGAAGTTCTGTCTTGAGGCAATCCCACATTCTTTGGCTAGTGTTTCAATACCGTATTTAAGGTATTCTTTATTCTCAAATAGCAAATTGGTGATATAATTAATTCTCAATTCGCTCAGGTATTTATTGAAATTCATTCCTTTACAATCATTGATGACCTGAGAAAGATAGTTGGAATTAGTTCCCATTTGACCCGCCAGCTTATTAATGGTTAATCCTTTTTGGGTAAATTCTTTTTTGTCTTCAAATGATTTTAGTTTTTTGAGGAGCTCTTCAATTTTTCCTTCATCCAGGCCTATTCTTTTATCTTCAACAATTGGAAGTGGTGTTTCTGATGCATTATGATGGGATGAAAATTTCTCTTCCAATAGAATATATTTCCGCTGAATATCTTTCTCTCTTCTGTATCTTATGATTAATAGAATTACCAAAGCTCCTGCAAGAATCACCAAACCGACAATGATAAAGCTTCCCCAGGAATTCGCTTTCTCCAGTTTATTTTTCTCGTCCAATAAAGTTTTGGTATCGTATTCTTTGTGGATTTTCGAAGACAGGTATATAAAATCTTTTGAAATAATACTGTCTGCTTTTAGCAACTGACCTGTAAAATAAAGCTGCTGCTCCTTATCTCCTTCTTTCTTATAATGATTGATCAGTAATTCATAATTCTCCCTTAATTCAGGAAGAATAAACTGATTTTTTTGAAAGATAGAATCTACTTTTTTGAAGTATGAAATAGATTCCGAATTATTTTTCAACCCAAGGTAGCTTTTCCCCATGTAAAAATAATCTACAGACAGCCACGCAAAATCATCACTGTTTTTAACAGGAATTAAAGATTGCCTAAAACTTTCTATGGCATCGCCGTATTCATTTTTCTTATAACTGGAAATTCCTTTAGACAAAAGAAAATATCCTTTTTCCTGAGCATACTCTTTATTATTTCCAACTTCCGATAATCCGGTTTCTACTGCGGAATCTGCTTCTTTGTTTTTGCCTAAATGTCGGTAACAGATAATTAACTGTCGCAAACTATTCAAATACCCTTTTTTATTATTGAAAATCTCGTTAGGATGCAGATTTGATTTTGCCTGAATACTGTAATGATCAATACATTGTTTGAATAATTCTGAAGCTTCCTGATAGTATCCCAGGTAACTTTTAACAACGCCGATATGATATATATTCTGATATTTTAAAAACTCATTTTGGGTATCTTTTGAATATTCATACGCCAACAGATATTCATTCAGCGCCTGCTGGTATTTTTTATAATGGTAATAGTACACCACCCCTTTTTCAAGGTAAGCAATACTTATGAGATCTTTATTTTCAGATAATTTCGCAGCCCAGATTGTACTGTCAGCGTAGATCAGTTTTCTCTCTTTGGAAACCGCATAAAAAACGGCGTCTTTATACCCCTGAACCAGTTTTTCATAGTTCTTCTCTTTTTTTGCTTTGTTGATATAAGGTTGAATAAAGGGAAATGCCTTCGCATCATTTTCTTCGAAATTCTCATATTTTGCCCTCAATTTATAATAGTCACTATATCCTTTCTGAGAAAGAAAAAGTTGAAAAATTACTAAAGGAAATATAAATAGTAGTTTTTTAATCACTTTTAATTGTTAATCGCTATATAATTTTCATCCAAAAATACAGAAAATCCATGAAATTTTATCATTCGCTGATGAATTAATATCAATATTCATCAAGCTTTAAAATAAATAATTAAACAATTGATTATCAATACAATAAATATGTCCTAATTCGTAAATAAGGACGTCTTAATTTCCGAATAGTGACAACAAGTGCTTTTTTATATCGATTTATGAGGATAATTTCGAACCCAGAATTCAAATCGAAAACCTGGCCGGGATAACCTTTTAAAATTGAAATTTTATGAAAAAGATTATCTCAATAAAAATATTTTCATTAATAGCGATACCCATTTTATCTATGACTTTAGGATCTTGCAGGCAAGACAACGACAATGAATTTACAGCAGAGAAAAACACGATTATAAATATAAATAAAGAAGTATCCGGTAAAACCGAAGCAGAGACTGCCTCAAACAACATCAAAATAAAACCTGATCTTGTAGAAGTAGACCCTCCTGTAAAAAACGGAACCCACTGGAGAACCAAAAACTAACAACCGAATTATCATCTTAATCTTAGACAATGCAAGCCAAATATCCTTTTTAAATTTTAAGATGATAAAAACTAGTAACCATGAAAACATATAATTTAGTTGCTTTATTTTGCAAATGAATTGCAAGGGTTCAGTTTAGCTGGGCCCTTTTTACCTCACTTTTACCAAATCAACGTCTATAATAATCGAAAAGAGACTGTCTATTGCAGGCAGCCTCTTTTCTTATTAAAACATTAATGATTTATAATTACTTCCAGCCTCCGCCTAAGCTCTTATAAATATCCACAACTGTACTCAGCTGTTTTTGTTTTGCTTCAACCAATTCCATTTTGGCATCTAAAGCATCTCTTTGGTTCAAAAGAACTTCCAGATAATCTGCTCTTGAATTTCGGAATAATTGATTCGCAATATCGATAGACTCATCCAAAGCCTTTGTTTCCTGAGACTTTAGCTGATAGTACTGATCTATGTTTTTTACTTTCGACATCAAATTTGCCACATCCAGATACGCATTCAGAATTGTTTTATCATATTCATACAATGCTTGAATCTGTCTGGCATCAGCCGTTTGGAAATTTGCTTTAATGGCACTTTTATTAATAAGTGGTCCGGCCAATTCTCCGACTAAACTTGAAGCCAATGATTCCGGTAACTTCACTAAATAAGAAGGCTTAAAAGCTTCTAATCCTAAGGTTGCAGAAATTTCCAATGAAGGATAAAACTCTTTTCGAGCCGCTTCTACATCCAGTTTTGATGATTTTAATTCTAACTCAGCTTGTTTAATATCCGGACGGTTCGCCAATAATTGTGACGGAATTCCTGTATAAACAGTCTGCGGAATGGTAGACATAAAGCTTTCCTTCGTTCTTACGATCGTTTGAGGATACCTTCCCAAAAGCGCATTGATCTGATTTTCTTTTTCAGTAATACTCTGACGAATCGTGTATTCCGACGCTTTTGATTTTGCCAATTCAGCTTCAAACTTTTTCACCGCTAATTCTGTAGCAGCTGCCGCCTCTTTCTGAATTTTAGAAATCTCCAGCGCTTTTTGCTGAAGCTTAATATATTGCTGAATAATATCCAACTGATTATCCAACGCCAATAAGTCGTAATAATTATCGGCAACTTCCTCAATAAGATTAGAAAGAACAAAGTTTTTTCCTTCAACCGTAGAAAGATAATGTGCTACTGCAGATTCTTTTTCCGTTCTCAGTTTTTTCCAGATATCAATTTCCCAGTTGGCTGTTAGGCCTCCTTCAAAATTCCCAAGCGGATCGGGCATTTCTCTTCCAGGTTCAATCTCTGTGGTGGCATCACCGGCTCCTTCACTGGTATAACGCCCCGCTTTTTTCACTCCGGCTCCTATTCCTGCAGAAACCGTTGGTGTTAATCTTCCTTTTTTCGCCAATACCCCACTTTTTGCAATTTCAATTTCCTGCAAAGTGATCATCAGCTCCTGATTGTTTTTTAAAGCTGTTTCAATTAAACTCACCAAATTAGGATCCGTAAAAAATTGTCTCCAAGGGGTCGTTCCACTGTTGTTATTGGCATCTTGCTGCTCTTCCTGCTGGAAGTTTTGAGGTATATTTGTTTTAACCTCATCTTTTATAACGGTCGCCATCGGCGCTTTACAACTTGCTACAACAAGCGATAAAGCGATGGCTGTGATCATACTTTTAGTCTTCAAATTTTCCATCGTGTTCATAAGGTTCTGTTTGTTCTGTTAGAGGATTTTCTTCTTCATATTTTGCCAGTTTAGACTTATCTGCAATTGTTCCGAAGATGTAATACAATCCAGGAATAATCATCAATCCGAAAATAGTTCCGATTAACATTCCTCCTGCTGCTGCTGTACCAATTGTTCGGTTTCCTGTTGCACCCGGCCCCGTTGCCATTACCAATGGAATCAAACCTGCAATAAATGCAAATGAAGTCATCAAGATCGGACGAAAACGGATTGTAGCCCCTTCAATAGCTGCCTGCACGATTGGAATTCCTTCTTCTGCCTTCTTCTGTACGGCAAATTCAACGATCAATACGGCATTTTTACCTAAAAGACCAATCAACATGACCATCGCCACCTGCGCATAAATGTTGTTTTCTAATCCTAATAATTTCAAACATAAGAAAGCTCCGAAAATACCCGTTGGCAACGATAGAATTACCGGTAACGGAAGGATGAAACTTTCATACTGAGCGGCAAGAATTAAATAAACAAACCCTAAACATACTAAGAAGATATACACTGCTTCATTTCCACGGCTTACCTCATCTTTTGAGATCCCTGCCCAGTCGATCCCAAAGCCTCTCGGAAGTGTTTTATCAGCAACCTCCTGAATGGCCGCAATCGCCTGTCCGGAACTGTAGCCCGGTGCAGGAGTACCACTCACCTCAGAAGAGTTATACATATTATGTCTCGTAATCTCAGATAAACCATACACTTTTTCTAAATGCATAAAATCTGAATACGGAACCATCTGATCTTTATTATTTTTAACATATAACTTTAATAAGTCACTTGGCAACGCTCTATATTGCGGACCTGCCTGAACAATCACTTTATAAGGTCTGTCGAAACGGATGAAACTGGTTTCATAGTTGGAACCTATTAAATTAGAAAGGTTATCCATCGCATTTTCAATAGTAACGCCTTTTTGCTCTGCCAGATCATTATCGATCTTCAACATATACTGAGGGAAACTCGCAGAATAGAAGGTGAAGGCAGAACCCAGCTCAGGACGTTTTTTCAGTTCCTTTACAAAGTCATTACTTACTTTCTCCATTTTCTGATAATCTCCACTTCCTGCTTTATCTAAAAGACGAAGCTCAAAACCACCTGCGGCTCCATACCCCGGAATGGATGGTGGCTGGAAGAATTCAATATTGGCTCCCGGAATATTTTTAGCCTTTTCTTCAAGCTTTTCTATAATCTCTGCCGCAGATTCTTTACGGTCTTCCCAGCTTTTAAGGTTAATCAAACAAGTCCCTGAGTTGGAACCTGTACCTTCCGTCAAGATCTCGTACCCTGCCAATGAAGAAACAGACTGTACGCCGTCAATATCTTCAGATTCTTTCAATAATTCTTTGGCAATCTGGTTTGTTCTTTCTAAGGTAGAACCCGGAGGTGTCTGAATAATCGCATAGATCATCCCCTGATCTTCACTTGGAATAAATCCTGAAGGAAGCGAGTTGCTCAGGAAGAAAGTTCCCACACAAAAAGCCAATAATAATGGCAATGTAAATGCTTTTTTAGTCACCGTTTTATTCAGTAACTTCTCATATTTCCCTGCACCTTTTGTAAATAAATTGTTGAATTTATCTAAGAAAACACTGATAGGTGTTTTCTTTTTAGGTTTTCCGTGGTGATTTTTTAAGATTAAAGCACATAAAGCAGGCGTCAACGTTAATGCTACCACTCCAGAAAGGATAATTGCAGAAGCCATTGTAATAGAGAACTGACGGTAGAATACCCCAACCGGACCAGACATAAAGGCAATCGGAATAAATACAGATGCCATTACCAAAGTGATCGCAATAATTGCTCCACTGATCTCATGCATCGCTTCTTCCGTAGCTTTTAATGGCGAGAGACCTTTCTCTTCCATCTTGGCGTGGACGGCTTCAATAACCACGATTGCATCATCGACGACAACCCCAATGGCCATTACGAGGGCAAAAAGCGAAATCATATTCAGGGTAATTCCAAAGGCGGACATTACCGCAAACGTACCGATTAATGAAACGGGAACCGCAATCGCCGGAATTAAGGTAGAACGCCAGTCTCCCAAGAAAAGGAATACCACGATTGCCACCAAAATAAAGGCTTCAAATAACGTATGAATTACTTTTTCGATGGATGCATCCAAGAATCTGGAAACGTCATAACTGATATCGTAATGCATTCCTTTCGGGAAGTTATTTTTCTGAAGATCTGCCATCAAAGCTTTTACATTTTTGATAACGTCACTTGCGTTGGAACCGTATGATTGCTTAACTGTGATCGCTGCAGAAGGTTTTCCGTTTAATGTAGAATAGATATCATACATGGAAGAACCGAATTCTATATCCGCAACATCTTTCAATCTTACGAATTCTCCTCCCGGTTTTGCTTTAAGGATAATATTTCCGTAGTCTTTTTCATTATTAAAACGACCCGGATATTTTAAAATATATTCAAATGATTGAGAACGTTTACCGGAACTTTCTCCTGTTTTACCGGGAGATGCTTCCAAACTCTGTTGATTCAGCGCTTCCATTACCTCATCAGATGAAATATTGTAAGACGTTAATCTATCAGGCTTTAACCAAACACGCATTGCATATTCACGAGTTCCCAAGATATCGGCAAATCCTACTCCACCTACCCTTCTCAATTCAGACATTACGTTAATATCTGCATAGTTGAAAAGGAATTTCTGGTCAGCTTTAGGATCATCACTATACAAGTTGATATACATCAACATGTTGGGTTCTTCACGGGTAATTTTCACCCCTTCACGTACTACCAAAGGCGGCAACTTATTAACAACCGATGATACACGGTTTTGAACGTTAACGGCTGCAACGTTTGGATCTGTACCCAAATCAAATACAATCTGAATAGAAGCTTCCCCATCATTTCCCGCATCAGAAGTCATATACTTCATCCCCGGAACCCCGTTTAACCCTCTTTCCAAAGGAATAACTACGGATTTGATCAACAATTCGTTGTTGGCTCCAGGATACTCTGCAGTAATATTTACTTTCGGCGGAGAAATTGAAGGGAACTGCGTCACCGGAAGTTTTACCAGCGACAAGACTCCCATAAATACGATAATCAATGAGATTACGATAGACAGAACAGGTCTGCGAATGAATTTCTTAAACATACTCTTCTATTCTGCTTTTAATTTCAATGATTGAAGAACCTTTTTCGGATCCTGGAATTTTACCTGAACTTTTTGATCATCTTTTACTTTCTGAACACCTTCCAGTAGAATTTTATCTGATCCTGAAATTCCGGAAGCGATCACATATAGATCAGGCAGCTCATAGGCTACTTTAATATTTCTGGACTTCACGACCCCGTTTTTATCTACTACAAAAACGTATTTCTGATCCTGAATTTCGTAAGTTGCTTTTTGTGGAATAATTAAAGCATTCTGAAGAGGCAAGGTCATTCTGATTTTCCCAGTTTGTCCGTTTCTCAACAGTTTACTAGTGTTAGGAAATTTTGCTCTGAAAGCGATGTTTCCTGTTTCATTATCAAATTCCCCTTCAATGGTTTGAATTTCTCCTTTTTGAGGAAAAGCTTCACCATTTGCCATAATTAATGTTACCTGATTGCTTCCTCTATCATTCACATGCGTCTGATAATTCAGATATTCAGGTTCTGACACATTGAAGTAGGTATAGATCTCATTGTTATCAGAAAGTGAGGTTAATAAATCTCCTTCATCAATCAAGCTTCCTAATTTCAATGGAATCCTGTTGATAATCCCTGAGAACGGAGCTTTAATGTCTGTGAATGACAAGTGGATCTGAGCCAATTTCATTTCAGCGTTGGCAGCATCGAGTTTTGCTTTTGCCATTGCTTTTTCGTTTTTAGAAACAATGTTGTTATTGGCTAATGTACTTGCGTTTTTCAATTCGATAGTAGCCTGTGCTACTTCAGCTTGTGACTTTAGTAATTCTGCCTGATACAATTTGGGCATAATTCGGAACAGCGTCTGCCCTTGATGCACAAACTGCCCTTCGTCTACAAAGATCTTCTCAAGAAAACCTTTTTCCTGTGCACGAAGTTCAATATTCTTTACAGATTGAATCTGTGCTACAAATTCTTTATTGATCACCGTATCCATTTTCATAGGGTTGGTCACCGGATAAATTGTAGCTTCTTCTTTTTCTTCTTTTTTGCTGTTACAGCTTGCGAACAACAAAAGACTGCCAAGCGCGAGGCTCGAGACAACTCTTTTCATCATAATACTAGAGTTTATATAAATCGTTAATGTTTTAATAGAAAATAAGAGGTGGTAATGAGTAGTTATATTGTGTAGCTTACCAACAAACACAACGCAGAATATTTCCCACCCAAAATGAAGAGCAGAAAATAAATCGATAAAAAGGAGTATTATATTCTAATAGAACGTATTAGAATGTATTTTTTTACGGATAAAGCTTCAGATAAGATATTATCTAATGCAGGTTTAAGACGTTCACGGAACTGTAAACCAAAAATAAGTAATAACCCAAAAACGCTTGCAAAAACAACAAATGCCTGCACCGTATCTGACAACTGAAAGTCATTCTCATCAAATTCTAAAGAATAATTTCCGACATCATCCATCTGTTGTTTAACAGAAAGTTTCTCGTACGTCTGATTTAAACGATTGGCTCTTTTGGGCATATGATGAGAAACCAGACCCGAATAATCGTTTCGTAAAGTGTTGACCTGAATTTTGCTTCCTACAATAAAAAGGAGAAATAAGCCTGTCAAAAAGTATACTATATAGTTTCTCATTTTGAAGTGGCAAAGGTACACTTAGATTTAGATATAAACATAACGGATTAACAAAATTTAACTCTCCTTTAAATAACATGAAAACCGATGAATAGGATTCTTTGATAAAAACAGGGATTTTCACATCAAATTAAAATTCACAACGGAGAAATATCTTTAATATTTATTTAACAATTACCCTTGATTATTATTAATAAAATAATCTTAATCACAAACTATCCAGAATATCATATATATCAACATGAAGAATTAAAACTTTAATCTGAACATCTTTCGTACAATACAAGTTTTTCTATTTTTTAGCATTTCTTATACTTATTGATCTAATTCTAAAGAATACTTAAAATCCGGAATGAGAAAAATCTATTGTATTCAGTTAACAAAAAATGCAAAAAAAAGATAGTAAAGAACAGCCCTCAAGATATTAAAGAATTTACCTATTGCCCTGCAGTAAGCAGAAAGCCCGTACTCGTTTTTTATAATCAATAAAATGGTTCTGAAATAAAAAAATAAGAATACAGAATAACTCCATTTTTTCTGATAAATTATATCTCTACTTAATCTGCTTTGAAAACACTTAAAATAAAAATTATTATTTAATTTATACAAAATTAACACATTAGAATTAAAAATATACGTAAATTTATACAACTTTAGCACTTAATTCATGAAACACATAATCACTTATCACTATGAAAAAATTATTACACCTCCTCATTTTAGGCAGTATTGCCTTTACCTTAACAGCGTGTAGGCACTCTTCAAAAGACCCTGAAATTATTACAAGTAATGCACCTGTGGAAGCCGATGATATTATTAAAGATGTCTTCACAGATAATTATGGCGAACAAATGGAAGTTGCCCTGAATAATTCTAACAACACCATCACGATACACCTCGATGGTAAAACGTATGAATTAAAAAAGAATGAAGACCTTCCTCACTATACAGCATCCAACACAGAATATCTATATTCCAACATCAAAGGAAATATTACTTTTCTGAAGAAAAATGTAGACATGGTATTGTTCCATCACAAAAAGGATAATAAACAACCTGCTTCTACGAAAATGGCATCTTATTAAAAATCTTCACTCCTAAAAACAATAACCATGAAAACTTTATATACTCATTTTGCCAGCTTATTTTTTGTCATGCTCCTGGCATCATGCATGAGCAAACCCAATACACCACCTTCCACATCTAATGATATTACTGGAAAAACTTGGAAATTGGTAGAACTTAACGGTAGACCGATTGCCCTCAAGGATCCGAAAAGCAATCCTCATTTTTCATTACATATGAAAGAGATGAGATACGAAGGAAACGGTAGCTGCAATGGGATTGGAGGAACCTTTGAGATCAAACCCGAAATGATGCGCATTAAATTCAACCAAGGTATGTCTACCATGATGGCCTGCGAAGATCTTGAAACTGAACAATTATTCACAAAAGCATTATTAGCAGCTGATAATTATACGGTCAACGGCAATACATTAAGCCTTAATAAAGCCAAAATGGCTCCCTTAGCCAAATTTGTATGGCAGAAATAAATTCTTTTTTATAAAACACATCATCATAAAGGAGTCACTTTACATTTCGTAAGGTGACTCTCATTTTATTCTAAACCTCATCTTCATTTTTCTTTCGTGTTTTAATCATTCTCATCAGGGATCAACAATTTTTTCTCAAAATCTATTTTCCTAATTAATGGCTGTAGCATAGACTGAACTTTCAGACCACGTTCCCCCAAAGCTTTTTATTACGGTACCTGCAGGCGTACTGTTTCCTCCTTTTTCGGTATTTCCAACAATATAACTATACTTCTTATCTGCACCCGTATTATTATTGATAAAAATACTTCCCTGAAATACATCAAACTGCTGAGAAGATCCTGCAGATCCCGGTCCCCGTACTCGAAAGCTCATTAAAGTAGGTCCGCCATTCACGTTAGAAGACTGTGCTCCGGCATCCCCAATAGCTAAGTTCTGTTCTGAAAATGTACTCCTCACAAACATCCAGTCATCATTATTTAAAGCTCCGGAAGTCTGTGCAAGCTGAGTAATGGTAATGATCCATTTACCGGGAGGTAATGTAATAAAACGCCCTGTATATTTTAGGGCTCCATCTTTCTGAAATGGAATATCCAATCCTATTGTTCCTGATTCGGTACCTCCAAGTATTACCGTAGTTGAAGGTGTTTTCCATTCTGCGGTACCATTAGTATCTGTAGCCATTAACACAGATCCAACTGTTACAAGCCCCGCAGCATCCTGAAATCTTCTTGTACCAACCACATGAAGGTGAGCTTGTGGATCTATAGTCCCAATTCCCACATTTCCATCAGCCCTAATCACGACGTCATTCAACTCTTGTGCAGCAGTAGGAGCACTATTTATATTATTATCTCTATTCCCATCTACATGCAACATTTGTTGAGGAGTAGCAGTTCCAAAACCTACTCTTTGGTCAGCAGATACAAATACGCCAGGTCTTGCAGGATTGTAATCATTTTTACCAGGCTGAACAGATCCGATTGCCAAACCATCAAACCCGTAAATATTTCCATCTTCTGTATTATGTCTTAAATAGTATCCATAGTTTGTATCATTCTCACTGAATTTTAATTCACCTCCAGAGCCATCTTCATTAGCATTGGAATGAATTCTCAGTATCGGATTAGGAATAGAGCCTGTTTGCGAAGCAGGGCCTCCTACTCTCATTTCGCCGCCTAGAACCTGTAAACTAGAATTAGGGGCAATAGTTCCAATTCCTACCTTTTCATTTAAGGTGTCTACCGAAAATGTGTTACCACCTACCGAAAATCCATTTACCACTGAAGAATTAAAAGCTAAGGTATTTGCCTCCTGCGTCACAACACGATCATCGGCAAGACTGCCATTAGCTGTATAAATATTGACGTCGGGAGAATTTCCTGTTTTAATTTTAATCCAAACATTTCCATCAAAATAGTAATATCCCCTCTCATCGATATTTAAAGCAGTTCCTGTTTGCGTTCCGTTAGAAACGTTGGCAACAAAAACCATCGTAGAAACAGCAACTCCTGTCATCGACTGTGCTTTCTGCCTATCCACTCTTGGAATCAGTAATCCTTCTGGCGTACCAGAAGTTCCACTAGGACTTTGTGCAGTAATATCCAATGTAGCTGCAGGAGCAATAGTATTAATACCAACCTGTGCAAAATATACACTTCCTGTAAAAAAAGCTAAGAGTAAAGTAAACTTGTTTTCCATTTTTTAAGTATTTGTTATATAAATTTTTAGGTATTGATTATGTTGATAGGTATCAAATTAACCTATCAATCTAAAATTAGCGAAAATATATCAAAAAACAACATTATAAAACCATTAAAACGATAAGCGACCCCATTTTCTACAATACCTCGTTGAATGCAACATCTACTTTAGTTAATCCTGAATAGCAGGAATAGATTAGTTTTCACAAAAGAGTCACTCTACATTCCGTAAAGTGACTCTTGTTTTTTTTCAACTGCATCTGAACCTACTTCATTTTTTTTGTGTTTTAATGATTCTAATTGAGGGAACAATTATTTTTTTTCAAAATCTGTGTTATGTATTATTTCCTTGTTAATTAATTGCCGTAGCATAGACTGAACTTTCAGACCATGTTCCTCCAAAGCTTTTTATTACTGTACCTGCAGGAGTATTACCGCCTCCTTTTACCGTACCTCCAACAATGTATCGATATGTTTTATTAGCATTCGTATTATTATTGATAAAAATACTTCCCTGAAATACATCAAACTGTTGAGGAGACCCAGCACTTCCTGGTCCTTGTACTCGGAAACTCATTAAGCTAGGTCCGCCATTCACATTTGGAGACTGCACTCCCGCAGCACCCACAGCCAAATTCTGTTCAGAGAATGTACTTCTTACAAACATCCAATCATCAGCATTTAGATTTCCTGAAGTCTGTGCAAGCTGCGTAATGGTAACGATCCATTTTCCGGGAGGTAATGTAACAAAGCGTCCGGTATATTTCATCGTTCCGTCTGTTTGAAAAGGTATATCCACTCCTATAGTACCTGTTTCTGTTCCTCCAAGTGCAACTGTTGTTGCAGGTGATTTCCATTCTGCTGTACCATTTGTATCCGTTGCTGTCAGTACAGATCCTACCGCCACAGATCCCGTAGTTGCATTTTCAAATCTTCTTGTTCCGATTGTATGAAAATTAGCTTGTGGATTAACTGTTCCCACTCCCACTCTTCCGTTCTTATTCAATGTCATCAATGCATTTCCATCCGTTGGAACTCCTACAAAAAGCTGCATTACATTTTGCGCAGCACCCAATCCGTAGAAATCATCTCCTGCCACATTGTTCCATATTGCTAACTTTTTCCCCTGAGATGTTCCTAAATCTAACTTATTGTTTGGATTAACAGTTCCAATTCCCATGTTTCCATTACTTCTGATTACCACATCATTTGACTGCTGAGCATCTGTAGGTGTTGTATTGATATTATTATCTCTGCTTCCATCTACATGAAACATTTGCTGAGGGGTAGCAGTTCCCAACCCTACATTTTGACTATCTGAAATGAACACTCCCGGTCTAGCAGGACTATAATCATATTTCCCTGTCTGAGCAGCTCCTATCGCTAAACCATCATAGCCATATTTAACTCCAGGATCTGTATTATGTCTTAAATAATATCCAAAATCCGAAGCATTTTCACTAAACCTCAACTCTCCTCCTGAACCGTCAGTATTGGCATTTGAATGAATTCTTAACACAGGATTTGCAATAGAACCTGTTTGTGAAGCAGGACCTCCCACTCTCATTTCTCCTCCTAAAACCTGTAATGTTGAGTTTGGCGCTGCAGTACCGATTCCTAATCTATTATTAGCCGCATCTACAGACAACGTAGTTCCATCAACCGAGAATCCATTTACCGCTGTAGAATTAAACGCTAATGTATTGGCATCCTGCGTTACAATACGATTTTCAGTAAGGCTTCCGTTTTTATTGTAGATATTGGTATCAGCAGAGTTTCCTGTATTTATTTTAATCCAGGCTGATCCGTCAAAATAATAATATCCTACTGCATTGATATTAATGGCAGTTCCTGCTGCTGCTCCGGTAGCAATACTATTTACATAGATCATTGTAGAAGCTGTAACCCCAGTCATAGATTGCGCTTTTTGTCTGTCTACTCTTGGAACTAATAATCCTTCCGGACTTGTAGAGGTACCCGTTGCTGTTTTGGCAACAATATCTAGGGTAGCTTTGGGTGTTGATGTATTAAACCCAACTTGCGCTTGAGCAATACCAGCCACGCTAATGGCAAGTAGTAAAGTAATCCTGTTTTTCATTTGTCTTAGCATTTAGTGTTTGCTCCTGTGGCATTAAGAATCTATTGAAATTTTACACCAACCGTATTCTTTATGTTTAGGAGCTTTTTTTAAAGATCTTTATTGTTATTGTAATCTTAACAGACCTTTCGTTTTTATATTAAATTTGTATTTTGTATTATCACAGAATTCGGAAAAATATTAATCAAAATCTAACAACAGATTAAATTAATATTTACATTGAATCATGTTGCAAATGTAGAACCAATACACGATAAAATGAGTACTGCAATTCTACCGCAATTTCATTAAATCTTAATTACCAGAATATTACACCCAACAAAGAAGTAGTCATGAAGTAAATAAAAAACAATTAAACCATCCATAAATAGTGGAGTTATTATTTAGAATAAATCAATTAAAACAAATCAGGTTTAGTAAAAAATGTGACAATACGAACAATAGGATATTATGAGTCAAATGTCTTTTTTTCATATTTTATGTTCCTCCGATAATTTCAAAAAAATAAGACATTACCTGCTGCGTATTGGACAGCGTGAGAGCCCCTGTTGATTGATTTAATCTGATAGATGAATTGCCCTGCATCACATTATCCCAGCCCACAGCGGTTGGAGTATTCACATTCAATGGTTTCGAATTTCCGCTACTCCCTTTTATATTGACATCAATAAAATGAATAGGATTTGAAGTTCCTGTACCTATTACCGTAAAATCTCCATAAGTATAGGATCCCCCTATTCCATTATTTGAATTGCTGCTGTTATCCACATAACATACAAAACGCACTCTCGCAATGGTATTTGAAATGGGTAAAGATGCAATGGTGTAATTTTGCCCCGGTCGTAATCCACCTGAAACTGTAGTAGATCCCTTTGGCGCAGTTGTTAATAAACCGGTGGTAGGATGTATGTAAATTGGGTTTGCAACTCTAACAGATGTTGGTCTATTAGCTGCAACTGTCTGACTGAATCCTAATGTTCCTTCCAGATCCAACGTTTGGGTAGGCGCTGAAGTTCCTATTCCTACTCTATTATTTTCTGCATCTATAGAAAATGTGGCTCCATCTACTGAAAACGCATTGTTCGTATTTGCTGTAAATGATAATTTATTAGCCCCTTGGCTCAGTATACGGTTATCTGTAAGAACACCATCGGTAGTATACATTGTATGATCAGCGTTAATTTTTACCCAAGCGCCGCCATCAAAAGAATAATATCCTACTTCATCTATGTTGATGGTCGTTCCTATTTGTGTTCCGGTTGTTATATCATTTATATATAATAAAGTAGATACGGGTATCTGAGTCATAGATTGTGCTCTCTGCCTATCAACCCTTGGTATGAGCAGACCTTCTGCTAGCCCTGAAGTTCCGGTGGTATTTTTTGCATTGATATCGAAGGTTGCTTTTGGTTCAGTTATATTAACTCCAATTTGCGCAAAGGCAAAAGAATTAACCATAAGAAGCAAAAATGCATTAACTATATTATTCATTTTCTTTGTGTTGGATTATTGTGATTTCTGTATTTTTTAATTATTGATGGTAGGTCTGAATACCTTTCAATACGATTAAGTTCCTCCAAGAGTGTCAAAAAAATACGTCATAGCATTGGTGGAATTTTGGATGGTAAACTCTCCCGTTGTCTGATTTAGATGTAATGAAGTCTGTCCCTGCGAATTATTATCCCAACTCATAGCTGTCGCTCCATTAGTAATCAGCGTTTTAGGATTTCCTTCACTGTCTTTTATATTTACATCAATAAACTGTATGCGATTTCCCGTTCCAAAACCTATTATGGTAAAATCTCCATACGTATAAGCTTCAGGTTCATTGTTATCTGCAGTACTGCTATCATCTACATAGCAAACAAAGCGCACTCTTACGATTGTATTGGTATTTGGCAAAGTAGCAATGGTATAATTTTGTCCTGCTCTGTATCCTCCCGATGTTGTTGAAAATCCTTGTGGCGCGGTGGTAACCAATCCGCTTGTTGTATTTACATATAGAGGTCTGGCTGTACTTAATACCTGTGGTTTATTTTCCGCAGGAGTCTGGCTAATCCTTAATGTTCCCTCGATATCTAAATTCTGCGTGGGAGCTACTGTTCCTATTCCCACTCTGTCATTCGCTGCGTTGACAGAAAAAGTAGTTCCATCCACAGAAAACGCATTCACCGCAGCTCCTGTAAAGGCTAACGTTTTATCTCCCTGATCTACGATACGATTTCCTGTAAGAGCTCCATCCGAATTATAAATATTGGTATCTGAATCAACTTTCATCCAAAGGCTGCCATTGAAGTAATAATAGCCTGTCGCATCAATATTCACCGCCGTTCCGGCTAAAGTTCCGGTGCCAATATTATTTACATAAATCATGGTGGAAGTTTCTACCCCGGTCATAGACTGCGCCCTTTCTCTATCTACTCTTGGGATGAGCAATCCTTCCGGAGTTGTGAATGTTCCTACTGACTCTTTAGCATTAATATCCAATGTTGCCTTCGGCTCAGGCGTATTGATACCCACTTGCCCAAAAGTAAAACCTGAACATATGATGGCTAATAAAATAACATACTTATTCATTTCGTACTGTTTAAATGTTGTTAATTGTGTTGATGTGTGTTTTTAGAATCGTACTCAGAAAACGTGTTTTTACTTTCTGATGGTTCTTAATAAATTTTTCACTGCAAATGTATTGCGGATAACAGAGACAACTGCTACTACAACTCTACTACAGAAACACAACTGTCTAAATATCAAACACAAGCAAAGACACCGTAGTAAGATTGATGTATAAAAAAGAGCTCATTTTTATGAATATTTTTTATCGAATTATTAAATTTAATTTACTTTTTACCGACTTTTCAACAAAGAGCTTTCCTAAATATGTATTTTTGTTTACCATAAATATGATGATGTTCCAAAATAATTTTATAGTAAAAACATTTTATCTTCTCTCCATAGTATTGTTTTCACAATATCATTCTCAGACACATCCTTTATCAGAACTTGACACCATCACCCGCCAATACAAAAACACAGGTGATCTGGAAGGTGCCATGAAGTTTAATGTAAACGCCCTTAAAAAATATGAGGATGAAAAAAATGCTGAAGGCACCGTAAGAGCTCATATTAATATTGCCAATTTACTCTGTACACTCAACAGACATAAAGAAAGTTTGGAATACCTTGATAAGGCCGAAAAGGAAATTAAAAAAACAAAAGATCCCATTCTAAGATCAAGATTATACAGTGAATATGGACGAAATTATGCGCTGCTGAAGCTACTGAAACAGTCTAATCTTATTTTCGACAAAGCCATTGGCTACGCCTGGAAAATCTCTAACCAAAAACAAAGAGATTATTATTTATATTATAATTATGCATGGAAATGGGATAATTTTGATAATATGAATGAGCTGGATTCTATGCATATGATGCAGAGAAAATGTTTAAAGATCTCCTCAGAACCATTACTGTTTGTGAAAATTGCAGATCAGTATGTATCCAGAAAAATACATCTTGATTCTGCCGAATTTTATCTTAACAAAGCCCTTCCATTAGCATCCACAGGAAAATATCCTATCCGACAAAAAGCAATGGCCCTACTCACATTCGGAAATCTGTATACCGAAAAGAAAGAATATGAAAAAGCACTGGATTATTACCTGCAATCGCTCGCTGTTTCTGAAAAAATGAAAAGCAGCTCAGACATACAAGAAGCTTATAAAGCTATTTCCAGAACATACAATTTCCTTGATAATAAAGAAAAATCGGTAGAATACTATACTAAATACTCCCTTTTAAGCGATAAAATCGCTGGTGATGAAAAGAAAGCCCTCAATATTGCGGTTGAAAAATCTCTTCAGGAAAAAGAAGATGAAAAGAATAAATTCTATCTGATTATCTTAACGATTATCATCCTATTTTTAGGAATCGGTTATTTCATTCGAAAAAAATACATCCAGAAACATAAGGAAAGTGAAGAAATGATTGAAGAAAAATCTTTGGAAACCGATGAACTGAAAAAGAAAATCAATCTTTCTTTTGATGAGGTGGCACAATTAGCAAGAGATAATGATCCGTTTTTTGTAACCCGCTTTAAAGAAGTATATAAAGAATTTTATGACAGTTTAATCTCTCAACAGCCTAACCTTACAGATCATGATATTAAGATTTGTGCCTATCTGAGACTCGATATTTCAAGCAAAGAAATAGCACAATATGAAAATATCACCGTTCGCGCCGTGGAAACAAAGAAATATCGACTTAAAAAGAAACTCCAACTTTCTGCTGATACAGATTTAAAAAAATGGATTCTAGAAATCTAAAAAATAGATTAAGATTTTTTGTAAACTACATAACATATAAGAAGGCTGAGATTCATCAAGACAGAAAATGCATTCGAAAGAATAATGGGCCATTCATTTTTAAGGACACCATACCAAATCCATAATGAAACTCCGGTAATAAGCACCAAAAGCATTACCCATGAAAGATCATCTACATTTTTCTCTCTCAAAACTTTTATCAGTTGAGGAATCATAGCAACGGAAGTAAGCACTCCTGCAACAATACCTAAAACGTTTTCATTCATGGCTTTAAATTCTAGCTTGAAGGTACATATTTCGCATGTATTTATTACAGTTTGTGGTATTATTTTATTGAATTCAAGAAAGCACTAAGGTCTGTTTCTTTATCCAATCCTATTTTATATTTTAGTTTAGTTTTATACACGCGAACACTTCCCGGTCTAATATTTTCGAGTAAAGACACTTCTTTTGAAGACAAGTTTAGCCTGAAATAAACACATAATTTCAATTCAGATTCAGTTAAAAAAGTAAATCTTTCAGCAAGCTTTTTCATAAATTCTTTTGTCTCCCCAGAGCTTTCATCAATAAAGTCATGATTTTTTTGATCTATCTGAAGTAGATTATTTGTTTGAAAAAAGAGATCTTTCAGCGTATCTTCCGGGTTTGCATTTTTAGATTTTTTCATTTTTTTCAGATTTTCCAAAAATGCTTTTTCCGTCTCAATCTTCAAATTAAGGTTAAGGTGAAGATTTTTAATTTTACCTTTCTGAAGCTGTATATCTTTTTCAAGATTTTCTTTACTGTTTTCAAGAATGCTGTTTTGTATTTCCAACAGCTCTCTTTCCAGTTTATTTTTTTTTCTTATTTGCAAAATGGTTCGTATACAAACCAAGATGACAAAAACCACCAACACAACAAGCAACACATTCTTTTTTCTGTGTTCTGAAATTTTATAGTCATATTCTTGGTTAATATTTTTGAGTATATAGCCATTCAATATATCCGAAACACTATCTAAATCTCTAACTGTATCTTCTTGATTCTTTTTAGTCATTTTTAAAAGCTCAGCAGATTGCAATTCAATACCTCGCAAATCACCATTCTTAATGTAATAATCCAGTAAAAATTCACAAACCTCAATCTTATAGCTCAAATCGGTCATTTTAGGAACAATCGTTACAAGGAGGTCAACTAGTTTTTTTTCTTTATCCTGCTGATTTGTAATACGGTACAATTTAAATAACTCATCTGCATTACGAGCAATATCCAAAATATATTTATCTGTTTTTTTATAAAACTCAAGCTCCTCTGTTAAAAACTTTTCTGCTAATTGATATTCCTTTTTATTTAAATAATAGGCTCCTAAATTCCCTTTCATTAGATACAAGAAAGCAGTTTCCTGTTCATTCAGGTTATTCTTTTTTTGTAAAATTTGAATTGCATACTGAGTTTGTTTAATGCTTAAATCTAAGCTTCCCATCATAGAATCACACAAAGCAAAATTATTATACATAGATGCAATATGCAAAATATCTTCCTTACTAAAAGTATTTAATGCTTTTTTGAAATAGAGTTTCGCCTGAGAATAATTTTTCTGACTATAATACCATTTACCTTTTAAATGATATAGATGAGGTAAAAAAAGTTTTTTTTCAGATCTATCTTCTATATATATAGCTCTATTTAAAAACTGTAAAGATAGTTTTGGAGATGTTTCTTGAAATTCAAGCGCTAAGTAAAAATTACAAGCAGTGGTTATATATTTATATTCTTTATTATTAATTCGTAATAATTCGTAAATAAGCGATATCCTTTTTGATCTATCCTCTAAATACAAAAACTGCTCTATGTATTTACTGCTTATAAGATATTTTAAGTCCTGAGTTTCTTTGTATTTCTCATTTTCCTTAAGATATAAACTATGAATCTTATTTTTATCATTCTGAGTCGCAGTATACTCTTTGTCAAGTATATAAAAGTAATCATCTTCAACCTTAGAATGGCAGGAAGACAAAAATAAAAAGGATACCAGAGTAAATATTATAACGCGATACATACTCGAAATTAGAAAAAAAAAGTGACTAAAATCCTCTTGATTTAATTAATTTTTCAAAATAAGAATTTTAACCATTAGGTATTATTTATCAATTTATAAAATATCACAAAATAACATTTATGGAGAATAAAAATTTAATTTTATTTCAATACCCATTCTTAAATTGTTAGACTTATATAATCATTAAACTTAAACAAATTACTCTAATTTAAGAGAAATAATAAAAAAAAAGCTTTAACCATAGGTGATACAGCAAAAATTTAATATTGAAAAAAAAGTAACATGTGCCAAAATATAAACCTATAAAAATAAAGAAGTTACAAAAACTAAATTAACATTTCATCCTATATAATACCTCCTTCATTAACACCAATTAACAGCCTTCCATCACCATTTTAAGCCCTTACGCTATAGCTTTGTTTAGAGATCACGCCCCCGTAAAAAAAAGTATTAACTCTAAATAAAATGTTATGAAGTCTTTTAAAAATATCAATGTAGGAAACTTAATTAGACAGAGAGTTATAGAATCAGAAATGGACATTTCCAGACTTTGTAATTTTTTCAGCTGTACGGAAGAAGAAATTGAGGAAATGTATGAATCCGCAAGTTTAGAGTGTTCCGTTCTTTTGAAATGGAGTAAGCTTTTAGAATATGATTTTTTCAGAATATATTCTCAGCATCTCATTCTTTTTTCTCCGCCTAGCAATGCCTATAGCTCAGACAAAGAGAAAACAAGCAGCTTACCCCAATTTAGAAAAAATATTTATACAAAAGAAGTTATTGATTTTTTAATAGAGCTGATACAATCTGGAGAAAAAAACATGAATGAAGTAATTAATCAATACGGCATTCCAAAAACAACCCTTCATCGATGGACTGTAAAATACAGAAAGCAAGAAAAAGATGGAAAAGATGGAAAATAAAATGAAAAAGAATCTCACCACTAAAACAAAAGAAAAAATGCAAAGAGCAACACCCAACTACAAAAAAATCTATATAGATCTTATTAACAAAAACCATCCTCATAAAAAAGAGGAATGTAAAAATATATTACAGAAATCTGATCTTTCTATGCTGGATGTCATTAATCTGAACAATATTATTTTCGGAATTAAGGATAAAGAAACTCTTATTTTCAACCAAATGCATCGTTCTTATGACGAAAATACCATTATAGAAATCCTCGATTATCAACAAAAGAACAACTTAAATAATACACAGCTGGCTAATCATTTTAAGCTAAGCAGAAATACAGTTACTAAATGGAAAAAACATTTTGCAAACAGGCATTTGCATTCTTTTAAGACCTAGCAGTTAGTCTTAAAAAAAACACAAATTAATTATATGCCATTACACCTTAAAATAGGATATATTGATTCTTGGCTTGTGTTTCATTCTGTACCTTTTCTCAAATAGAAAAATATCTAGAAAAAGTTAGTTATAAACAATATTTCTATTTTTTGTCTTAATGAGTCTTGATCGAATGTAAATGCCATTATTTTAAATCTTACACCAATCTCATACAAAATATATTAATTAGTTATAAAGTGGGGTAAGGGCGTAAATAGTATACAATGAAGAAAACTCGTACTTTTTTTACATTGCCTATTTGCGCTCTTTTTTTAATTGAAGAACGACACAAAAAATCAATTTATGTATTATTCTATATATTTTTCATGTCCGAATACATCCCTAAAAACTCATTTTAACTTTGAGTGATTCGCATTTATATTTATCTTAATGTAAAAGAATGTTCTAAAAACCAGCTAAAAACAATTTAATTTATATTAAGAACAAATAAATAATAATAATTTACGTCTATAAACTATACAATAATATACTATAAAAACTACTTTTGTATCGTAAAAACCACAAATTATGTTTTTAAAATATTCCCACAAAAAAACATTATCCATTTTAATCCTGCTATTTATAACTAATTATAAAGCGCAAATACATTCTATAAAAGAGCTCGACAGCCTTACAGAGAAATACAGAACGGAGGGCAATATCAAGAAAAGTATTGAACTTAATCTAAACGCATTAAAAGACTATAAAAAACAAAATAATAAAGATGGCATCGCGGCCTCATACATTAATATGGGCGGACTGTTTTGGAATCTTCACAGATATAAAGAAAGCTTGAAATATCTGGAGGATGCAGAAGAGATCTTACGACAGATAAAGAACAGTAAATTATGCGCTAAAATGTATGGAGAATATGCCAGAAACTATGCATCTATAGGACTTCTAGACCAATCCAACAGCAGCCTGAATACTTCCATTTATTTTGCGAACCAAATTCCTGATAAAAAAGAAAGAGAAAAAATGCTGTATTTTTTTTATACCTGGAAATTAACCAATTTTGAAGAGCTTGGTGAGGCAGACTCTATTAGAAATACCGTAAAAAAAAGAATGGAACTAGCCATTCAGCCCCTCACCTACGTTTATACTGCCGAAATATTTCTAAAAAATAAAAAAACAGATTCCGCGGAATACTACCTGAATAAGGCAAGCCAGCTCTCCGGAGATTTTAGCCATTATCAAAAATCTATGACGTTGCTTGCTTTCGGAAAGCTATATACCCAAAAGAAAGAGCATGAAAAAGCGTTGGAATATTATCTTCAATCGTTGTCTATTTTACACCAGATATCACGTAAAAATGATATTAAGAATGTATATAAATTAATTTCAGACGCTTACGGATCCCTCAGTAATCCCGAGAAAAAAAATGAATATCTGGAGAAATATGCTGCGATCTCAGACAGCATCAATGAATCTGAACGGGAAGCATTGAGAATACCTGTGGATAAGATAATCCATACCGAAAACGAGAGAGAGAAAAATGAAAGAACGAAGTATTTAATTTTAATATCCGCATTAATAGCTGCATGCATTATTATTGTTATCATCCTTACAAGGAGATATATTAAGAAACAGAAACAAGCCGAAGAAATCATTATTGAAACGTTACACGAAACAGATGAGCTAAAAAGTAAACTCAACGAAGCTTTTGAAGAACTCTCTAAATTGGCCATGGCGAATGACCCGTTCTTTCTTACCCGTTTTAAAGAAGTGTATCCTGATTTTTATAATACTTTGACCACGAAATATCCTAATCTTTCGGCCAATGACATTAAATTTTCAGCTTTTTTAAGGCTCAACCTCTCCACCAAAACCATTGCCCAATATAAAAATATATCAATCCGTACCATTGAATCTAGAAAATACAGATTGAGGAAGAAGCTTGATCTGCCTTCAGACATAGATCTTAATAAATGGATGATGGAACTGTAATTTTAGACATCGAAACCTTATCATAAGAACCTTTACATGAAATAATGTGACGGTTCTTATATTTTAAGATGAATAACTCTACACCCCTCACTTACTCACTACGTCATACATACTACTTATTGCAATTTAAAAAACTAAAGACCAACCAGATAAACTACAACAGTAGATTTGCAGTAACGTATTTCTCTACAATTGACTATACATTTGCAACTCATTCTCAAGTTAGTATTTAAAAACACAAATTTGTTCCCTAATAAGGATTTATATGGTGAGTGTAGTCCCAACAAAACACTCACTATTTTTTAAAATTAAAAATTAATGCAGAGAATATAATAAGGATATTTGATTATTTAAATGTTTACTTTTTTAATAATTATATTATTAAGTAAAGTGAAGCTAAAGCAGAAGGACCATATTGATTATAGAAATTCATCCCATTTTATATGATTATCTACTTCTGCTTTTAACATTTAAAAAGTTTTGTTTATAATAAGGGTTTAGTAGTGGGGGAACGCAAGTGAGCTCACTACTTTTCAATTTTTTGGAATCAAAAAAAAAGTCTCTTATTTTAAAGTATAAATAGCTATGATCTTTACCTATTATAAATTCACCGGCCAGAATGTAATGCTTAGGCGTTGCTCATGGTAAGTAGATAAAAAAAGAATAACACACCAATAAAAAAAATAAATATGAAAACGTCCTGTTTATAGGACGTTTTTTTTGTGCACAACAAAACTTATGTTTTATATAAAATATTTATCTTCGTTACATAAAATACAGTGTATGTTTCAAAAAAAATTCAGAAAAGTAGTATATCTTTTATTTGTACTCATCATTTCTCAATTTAAATCTCAGACCTATAGTCTCGACGAGCTAGAAAATATAACCGAAAAGTACAGAGCTGAGGGAAAAATACAGGAACTTATTGACTTTAATAAGAAAGCTCTCTCCCAGTATCAGCAACAAAATAATAAAGAAGGTGCTGTAGCTGCCTATATTAACATTGCCAATTATTTGGCTGTAGTAAATAATTACCAAGAAAGTTTGGTCTTTCTCAATAAAGCAGAAAAAGATATCAGCGAGATAAGAAATGCAGAATTAAAGTCTAAATTCTATGGAGCCTACGCCAGAAATTACTCTGAATTGGCATTGTACGAGCAATCTCTGCAAAACTTTAATAAATCTCTTGAATATGCATGGGAAATTTCGGATACCCAAAAGCGAAAAAAACGTCTTTACCTCTGCTATTCTTGGAAAATGGCTTGTTTTGAGGCATTAAAAATGCCGGATTCTATGAGAAGTATGGAAAGAAAAATTCTCTCTATATCTCCGGAACCTCTTATTTATGTTACGATCGCTAATCGAAATTTACAAGAAAAGAAACCCGATTCTACTCTATATTATTTAGACAAAGCAATGGCTATAGTAGACCAATATTCTGTTTATGAAAAAGGGAAAATACTATTGAGCTACGGAAGATTATACACCGAAAAAAAAGAGTATAATAAAGCATTGGACTACTACATGCAATCGCTGGACATTTTTGAAAAAATGAAAAGTAAGTCGGATAAAAGAACGGCCTACAAACAGATCTCAGAAACCTATATCTCTTTGAAAAACGATGATAAAGCCAACGAATATCTCAAAAAATACACCCAAATAAACGACAGCATTACCAAAGAGGAAAAAGAAGTAATGCATATTCAGGTAGAAAAGGTGATTCATGAAAAAGACCAACATGAAAAAACTGAAAAATCTAAACTTTACCTTTTAATACTATTGATTATCATCGGTTTTATTATCGTCGGATACTTTATCAGTACAGCCTATCTTAAAAAACAAAAGCGTAAAGACGAAGTCATCATTGAAAAATCGCTGGAAACAAACCAGCTAAAGAAAAAACTGAACCCTGCATTTGAAGAAACCATACAACTTGCTAAAAAAGGAAATCCTCTTTTTCTCACGCGCTTCAAGGAAGTGTATCCTGATTTTTATGACAAAATATCAACTCAATATCCCAGTCTTACCTCAAATGAGCTTAAATTTTGTGCTTTATTAAAATTAAATTTTTCAAGCAAAGAAATCATGGATTTCGAGAATATAAGTCTCCGTACAGTAGAAACCAGAAAATACAGACTTCGAAAAAAATTACAGCTTCCTTCCGATATCGATATTAATAAATGGATGATGGAGCAATAACTCCACTTTTCCTGTTATCAACAACCTATTTATTTTCCGTTTTCAACAGAGCTTGTAATTTTTACAAGCTCTGTTTATTTTCAAAACCATTAGTTTCCTTAAAAAAGGTACTACTACCCCAAATTCAACCTACTGCATTTCCACTTAAAATACATCGCAAAGCCTTATTGTTACGATGGTAGTAGACACGTAGTAGCTTATAAAGGGCTACTTCTAAGTAGATTTGCACCAGAATTTTTCTCAGTACTATTTCATACTTATTTCGAACAAAAAAAATCGCTTTTTGAGCTAAAATTCTAGTCACACAAGAAAAATAAATCAAACAAAATGAAAAAAAATGTATTTCTTTTAGCATTAGTATCTTCGTCTTTTGCTTTTTCACAGGTAGGTTTTAATACGCCGAATCCAGAAGCAACAGTGGATATCAAAGCAAAATATTTAAAAGGTGGACCTACTAACGTCAGCCCTAGAAATGTAGAGGGATTACTAATACCAAGAGTAGATAGACAAAGAGCTCAAAATATGCTTAATATTCCTCTTTCAACAATTATTTTCATCAATGACATCAGCACTGGCTCCCAGGTAGGAATAGCTACCGGCATTGACGAAATAGGATATTATTATTATAACAATACCGAATGGATAAAGTTGAAATCCGGCAATGCCAACATGTATAACACCAACGCAGCACTTTCTGAAAACAGAACCATATCACAAGACGATAAAACATTGGCGTTCAAAGGAACAAGCATCAACTCATTTTCGATAGATGATGCCACATTTTCTGTAGACGCATCCCATAACAGAATTGGTATGGGAACCAAAGCACCTATTTCGGATGTTCAAATTGTAGGTAACGAATTGAGACTAGGTGGACCCAGTACTCAGGAAGGAACTGTTGCCAATCCTCTATTAAGAATCCATTCCAATGCCAATGCGGATGGGTCAGGAGGTGAAATAAGATTCAGTGAAGATAACGCAGCCTACGGTTATTATATACGTCATAATACCGAAGCAGGAGATACATATGGATTGGATGGGCTAGCAATTGGTGCTAATGCTCCCGGAACCTTTTACTATAATCCTGCAAAACCGGGAATGTTTGTTTCAAGCAGTCAACATGTAGGTTTTGGAACAGCTACCCCGCAAACCGTTTTTCAGATTGATGGAGCAAGAGATAACAACATCAATATGGCGCCAACAGCAACTCAGGAAGCAAACGATATAGCAGTTACCGATTTAGGAGATGTAGGAATGGGTACTTTAAGCCCTCGAGGCGCTTTAGATATCAATAACGGTCAAACCAACAACCATGGTTTGGTACTTCCTACCAATGCGAATGTAAATAATTTTACCAATCCACGAGGAGGCAGCGTGGCCCCCGGAACTATTATCTATGACAGTACCAATGATTGCGTGAGATTCTATAAAAAAAATGGAAACTGGAGCAAATGTGTAGATGATACCACTCTTTCTCCTGAAACAGGAAAAGTGATGAATTTAGATTCTGCTCATGCCACCAGCGTTGTGGCTCTAAAAAAAGAAAAGTCGAATTCTTGATTTTATTATTGGATAATAGACGCTTAGGACAGAAGTAATCTGGCCATTAATTCTATGTAGAGAAAGAATTTTTAATAATTGATAAAAAAGTTTTGAATGTCCGTTTTTAATACTCATGTTTTTCTAACGTAAAGTTCACAAAGATCTTTCTACGATGGCAGATCATCTATAAAAATTTTATTTTTTTTCATCATTCAGTGTGTGACCCAAGGTTTTTTATAAATCTTGGGTCTTTTTTATTTGCAAAAAGAATATTTGAAACCATAAAAAACGCCTCTATTTCTTGAGTATTATAAATTGTCTCTTCCAATTTCTTTATAAAGCTTGTACTTTTTACATCAATCAGGTTGTTTTCGTTTAAAAATTAATCCAAAAACAAACAAAAACCATTTCTTTTTCTACTGCATTTCTACTTAAAAAAGCCGATAAACAATTACAGATCATCATAGTAGTATACACGTAGTAGCTTATATATTCTTTGGTCTCAATAGGTTTGCAAAAGAATTTCTTTAATGAAATTCCATTATTATTTCGATGAAAAAACCGGTTATTTCTCTGAAATACGATTCTAAACACACACCTAAGGAAAAGAAAAAATTAAAAACAAAAACAGAAGTTAACAAATGAAAAAAAACACATTCATCTTATTGGCAATGCTGAGCTCAGGATTTGCCTATTCCCAAGTTGGTGTTAATACACCAGACCCTAAAGCTACTTTTGATATTATCGCTAAAAACTCTACAGGAACAACAACTTCTGCCGAAGGAATTCTGATTCCCAGAGTAGACCGACAGCGGGCACAATCTATGACCAATGTTGAAACGTCTACGTTGATCTACGTAAACACGAGTTCTACCGGAGATCAGACAGGAACAGCCATTAACATAGACGCTCCAGGATATTACTATTACGACGGAAGTGTATGGATAAAATTAAATGCAGCGGGCGCTTCCCAAGACACCAACATTTATAATCAAGATGGAGCACTTTCTGAAAACCGTACCGTATCTCAGGCAGATAAAACCTTGGCTTTTACAGGAACTATAGCCAATTTATTTTCTGTAGACGGCTCCACTTTTTCGGTAGACGCCGCCAATCACCGAGTGGGGATCGGGACCACCACTCCCACCAATAAATTAGTCATAAAAGGAGTAAACGCCCAACCCGATTATAAAAATGCAACATTAAGAATTGATGGAAGTTCGAATCATGCATTAGATTTCGGAACATTTGCAGATTCTCCTTATGGATCTTATATCAGCAGTAACGACAAGTCAGATGAAAGCTTACCTTTGATTCTTAACCCTTTAGGATCAAATGTAGGTATTGGTACTATTAACCCTACTTCAAGTGCCATACTGGAATTGGCGGCTACTGATAAAGGATTTCTTCCGCCCCGATTAACAACTGCCCAAAGAGATGCTATTAATCCTAAACCGGAAGGCCTGATGATTTACAATGCTACTGTAAATATTATGCAATACTGGAACGGAAGCACATGGGTAAACTATCAGTAAGAAGCAGTACATCTTCCAACCCTATTTTTTAAATAGATCCGTTATCATTCACTTTTTAATCATCTGGATCTCCCCCTCTATCCTGATGCGTCAGAAATCTTATGTAAAGAGTGAAGAATTTTTAAAATCAAGGACATGAAAAAAAAAATTATTATCATATCAGCACTCATATCATTTAGCTTTGCTTGCGCGCAAGTCGGTGTCAATACCGCTTCCCCTAAAGCAACCTATGATATTACAGCAAAAAATCCTACCGGTATTCTTTCTACCGCCGAAGGTTTGCTTATTCCAAGAGTAGACAGGCAAAAAGCGCAATCTATGACAGGCGTGGTAACCTCTACGTTAATCTATGTGAATAATGTAGGGAGTGGCGCCCAGACAGGAACAGCCATTAATATAGACGCCGTTGGGTATTATTATTTTGATGGTACCGTATGGACTAAAATAAACCAGGGAAGTTCCGGAAAGAACACCAATATATACACGGTAAATGGAAACCTTACCTCCAACCGTACGGTATCACAAACCGGCAGAACTTTAGCTTTTACAGGAACTGCTCCCAATGCATTTTCGGTAGATGGTTCTACGTTATCTATCAATACCGTGACTCATGCGATAGGAATTGGTACCACTACTCCTTCCAACAAAATGGTTGTAAAAGGAGTGAATGCCCAACCCTCTTCCACCAGCGCGACCCTAAGAATAGACGGAAGTGCTAATCACGCATTGGATATCGGAACTTTTAATGATTCCCCGTATGGATCGTATATTACAAGTCTTGACAAAAGCGGAACTGGCCTCCCATTAATACTTAACCCTTTTGGATCGAGTGTAGGAATTGGTATTATCAATCCTTCATCAAGCGCCGTATTAGATCTTTTTGCAACAGATAAAGGTTTCCTTCCGCCAAGATTATCTACAGCGCAGAGAGATGCCTTAAATCCTAAAACAGCAGGGTTAATGGTCTATAATACAACAACCCACTGTATGGAACATTGGGATGCTTCACAATGGGTTTCTAAATGTTCAACAAGCTCATTAGCTTTGGATTGTGCCGGAGTAACCCATAACGGAACATTAACGAGCGGAGTTTCTGCTTCCGGAGTTTCAACCACAATACCATATACTGGCGTAAACGGAAGTGCTTATGCAGCGCAAGCCGTAGCTTCTACAGGGATTACAGGATTAACGGCCACTTTAGATGCCGGAAACTTTGCCAACGGAAACGGAACCCTTACCTATACCATTACAGGAACGCCTTCTGATACAGGAACTGCTACGTTTAATATTAATATTGGTGGACAAACTTGTACCTTCACTAGAAATGTGGCTCAAGGGATACCAGCAATTGATAATACCCCTACATGTACTGGTACCACACTCAATCCTCAATTTAGTGGAAGTCAAAATTTTGTAATAAATGGAAAAAATGTTACGGCTACGTACAGTAATGCTTCTAATGCACATGTTGCTTCATATTCCTACAAAGAGTGTAACAATGCAAATAATATAGTAAATAGAAGCTTCCTATTTCTTATGTCAAACAAAACTATAGTTGGTGGTACAGACCCTTATGGATTACCAATAGTTAGTTATCCTACTAGCTGTAAATTAACCATTAAATTCAGCAGTGCTATAACCAATCTTAAAGTTTTTCATCCAGCCATCCATAATGATGAGAAGTACAAATATACTTTTAAAAGAAATGGAGTAACGGTAAATCCTAAAATGCAGCTCATCTGCAACGAGGGTAATGATTATAGCATCACCTCCAATACTGTTACCAGTAGTAGATACGCTATAAGTAATACTAATGGTACTTATATAATAGGAGGAGATTGGTTTGATGAAGTAGAAATTAATGGAACGCAAACTGGTGGGCTTAGTTACCCTCGTCCTGGGGGTGTTTGGAATACACATGACTATCCTAGTGGAAGCCCTATCCTATTTTGTGTAGGAGCTGCACTATAAGCCCTAATACCAAAATTAGTAAATAATAAAAATACATACGTAGTAGTTTAGTGTTTGTGCTAGCAATTCGCTCTGTATATTTTGCAGAGCGAATTTATTGACTCATTAAAAAAAATAATTGACTACATATTCCGATGATGAGCGCTATTGGCTAACCAATACAACTGTTTCCATATTATTTATACAAAAACCACGTTATCCTCTGAGATAAAACACGAGACAAATGAAAAAAATAACACAGCATTTTATAAGACTTTTAAAGAATATAAAAACGCTCTATAAAAATAGAAAAATACAAAATCAGATAAATAAAGAAGATTGAACAGAATGGTAATCACTAAAATATCATTCACTACATTTTAAATTATACTGTAATTTTTACTTAAATCAACTTATTTTAACTTAAAAAACCATTAAAAGGCTACTCCATTTTAACTCAAAATAAAAAATAAAAAACTGAATCACAACACAGTAGAATTTTGAAGTATAATTACAGTACGTTATTTTTAACCCATCTGCTATAGATTTGCAGGCATGTAAGCCCCAAACAACTTAGCATCTTTTTATTCTTTTGAAAAAATCCCTCATTTATTTTTCGAAAGAACCTACCAAGACAAACAGCAATGCAAAATTTAAAAGACATACATATAGGATCCCTAATAAAAAAAAGAGTTACAGAATGTGATATTAACATGTCCAGAATTTGTAATTTTTTAAACTGTGATGAAGAACTCATTAATGAAATGTATCTAAGCGATTCTTTGAATTCTCATTATTTATTAAAATGGAGTAAACTTCTGGAATATGATTTTTTCAGACTTTATTCGCAGCATCTCATTCTGTATTCACCACAGGCATCCATCAAATCTAATCAATCTAAAATAGAAAAAACCAGTTTACCACAGTTTAGAAAAAACATCTACACCAAAGAAATTGTTGATTTCGTTATAGAAATGATTGATACACAAAAGAAAACCAAGATTCAAATTATAAAAGAGTATAAAATACCCAAAACTACGCTCTATAAATGGATCGCCAAATACAAAAAAACCGATGATAATTAAAAATAGTACACTTATGATATCTTGTTTAAAAGCCCAACAATCAAAATCTCCGGATTATAAAAGGATCTTTAATGATATGATTCAAATGAAGTATCCTGAAAAAGAGGAAGAATGTAAAAGTATACTCAATAAGAAAGAATTATCGAGCCTGGATATTCTTAATATCAATAAAAAAATATTTGGAACAGAGGATAAAGAAACCCAAATCTTTAACCAATCCCACCGCTCTTATGATAAAGAAACAGTACTTGAAATTTTAAAACATCAAAAGAAAAACAGACTGAATAATTCTGAGCTGGCAAGAGATCTAAAAATGAGTAGAAACACCATTACCAAATGGAAAAAAATATTCGCCTCCTATCCTATTCATTAAAGAAAAATAATTAAGCTTTCTTATTATTCATTTGAAAAATAATGGGAAGCCCACCTATAATTTTATAATTGTGTTTTTGTTGGCAGGGGACGTTTTTTTTTCATGTATTACGTAGTCTACTTTTTTCCCCTGTCACTTTTTTAACAATACAATTTTCCATTTTTAACTTTTTACTAGAAGAGCAAAGATTTGAAATAAATCTTTGCTCTTTTTATATCTTATAAGAAATGAACCGTATTTTTATTTAAACCGATCCAAAGAGACTTCTTCGTCCAAAGGAATATCATTTTCTATCAACTCATACAAACGCTTTGAAAAGAAACATCCGTTCAAAATTCCGCGCGCTCCAAGGCCATTAAAAACGTATAAGTTTTTATTTTCATGGTGTCGCCCGATAATGGGCCTTCTGTCTTTTACGGTAGGTCTAAATCCAAAATTCACTTCCTTAACCTCAAAGTCATAAGGATAAAATTCTGATAATCCTTTAACCAATTGCTCAACGGCAGAATCGTCAATATGATGATGCAACTGTTCTCTGTCATAAGTTCCACCATAAAAATACAATCCGTTATAGGTTGGAAATAGAAAATGTTTCTTTTTAATGGTAATATTCTCCGGAATCGGAGTTGAAAGTTTTACTTTAATATGATGTCCTTTATTAGGAATCACAGCAATATCAGAAAAAAACGGATTGTCCTTCACTCCCATTCCCTCACAAAAAAGGATATTTTGATACCTGATATCCTGATATGTATTTTCGGATGTATGTAATTTACTATAATCAAATTTTTCTTTTATCAGTTGAGAATTATTCTCGAAATAAGTAAACAAATCTGCGAAAAAACTATTCACATCAAGCCTTGCAGACTGATTTACTTTTCCTGTATTAAAAGAATTGTTTACCACCTCTAAATGCTTAAAATCTTTATCTAAAAAATGCAATAAATCTTCATTCCCAGATTTTTTAAGCCAAAGCTTCTGTTCATTCTCATCATGAAAAATTCTGTGGATAGACGCTTCTATCAAATAATTTCTACCCGTATATGATTCAATTTCTTGAAGAGCATTTTTAAGGAAGTCTATTTGTTCCTGAGCTTTCCAGAAAGTGGTAAACTTCTTAAGCACCACAGGATTTATAATCCCTGCAGAAACCTGAGAAGCACTCTTTTTCCCCTCCGAAAACAGAACAAAAGACTTGTTGTTCTTTATCAATTGATGAGCGAAAAACAACCCCGCATATCCATCTCCTACAATAATATAATCTACATTTTTCATAATAAAAAAACCTGAGTAAAAATACTCAGGTTTTCTATAAATATCAAGTGAAATTTAGTAATTCCACATATCATTTTCCATTTGAAGAATTTGCTCCTTAATTTTGTCGCTTTCTTCGATCTGCTCTTCAGCATTTCTAGGAAGATAGTCTTTGATAACTCCATCTCCTAAACCGCCTGAAGACTTATAAATAACTGAAGAAAACCTTCTAGCATTCAATAAATCATCAAAAGATAAGTCTGCAGATGAATTTTTTCTATTGTAAACAAAATTGTTTGCCAATACATCTCTTGCGCTAGGGTAATATACCCAGAACAAATCAATAAGTTCATCAGCTCCAGATAACGGTTGTCCGTCTGGTCCTGTTCTACCTTGTACAGCAGGATCTGGACCCATTGCAGCGATACCAAGAGGTCTGTATTTCATTTGACCATCTCTTTTATCGATAAACCACATACCCATAATTTTAAGAACCTTAACTTTATCTGTAGTCGTTTTAAAGATATCTGTATATTCTTTCTTCTCTTGCTCAGTAAGTTGTCTTCCTGAGTTAAGAATATCAATAGCTGCATCAGAGATTCTTACGCTTTCTAATCTTTTCTGAATTCCTTCAGGAGAAAGTTTAGTTACAAAGTTCTCATCATCATATACCTCCTTAATTTTTCCAGTAATAGCTGCATCAAGTAATAATTGATATAGAGATCTTGTTTGAGTAGCCAACAAACCATCCGGATTATCATAATAGTATGGCTGGTTGATCTTATCATTCATATCAATAATCTCCCAAACAAACATACTTTTCAAGATATCTTTATCATCAACAAAACCATATTCCAAAGGCTTAACTGTTTTATCAACGATAGTATCTCCAACTTTTTGTTTATTCTCAGCTCTCATCTGTCTAAACTCCTCTGGAGAAGAAGCGTTTAGAATAGTTTGGGAAAATGCAAACCCCGAAACTAATACTAAAAAAGTGCTTATATGTTTTTTCATAATGTTATTTTAACTTATTAATCTTACTGAACATTAATTAAGATAGAAGAGATATTTTTGACTTGTTGGTTTCCTAAACCTGAAGCAGTTGCTTTAATATCAAAAATAAATACTGACTCTCCCGCTCTCAAGTTTTTCGTTAATCCAGCAGCGTCATCTAAACTATTACCTTTTACTAACAATGCCGCTCTACCAGGAACTTTAACCATAAACTGATTCACCGTAAATGAAACTGGGAAGTCGAAATCTGGTATTACTGCCTGTATAGACTGATTAGCTATTGAAGTAGCTGGCATTGCCAATACATTCTGACCTCTAATTTGTCCTTGTGGCGGCGGTACATTTTTAATTCTGTACTCAAATACCTGAGAAACTGTCTGTCCACTAGGGTTTTGACCTGATAATGTTAATTTAACAGTAGTTCCTGTAGTAGGAGTCACAATCCATTTTCCTGGACCTGTACCTTTTACAACAGCACCTGGAGCAGATAATGAAAGTTTAGAATTGTCCGCACCTAAGATTGATCCTGAAACAGGGTTCTCAAGTCCTCTATACATCACGTTCATCTTATCAGCAGAAAGTAATAATCCTTTTTCAAGTTTTACTTCTTGTGGACCAGCGATTACATTATAAGTATGCGTGAAAGGGAAGTTTTGAGCTTTTCCTGTAGCATCTGTTAATGTAATAGATCCGTTAAGCTTATGCTCACCAAGACCTCCAGTATTTAAAGGAATGTATCCTTTACCATTTTCCTGTCTGCTTACTCCGTTAATTTTAATCTTATTACTGTTTGAATAACTTCCAAGCATAATAACCGCTTCTCCTTTTTTACCAGATTGAATATCTGTAGGTGCTGAAACAATTGCTTCATAGTTATTAAACTTAATACTAGCATCTACTTTCTCTTGAAGTAATAATGCTAATGCATCAGACTGTACGTTTCTTGCATCATTCTGAATAATCCCAAGATTTGATATTGCAGCGATAAGTGACTGGTGAAAGAATTTATTCTGGAACCATGTTTTACCGTTTGGAGATTTACCCTGAGGATATTCAGCAATGATAGACTTATTCGCTCTATCTACTAAATCCTGTAATTGAGTATTTTTCCCAAATGTTGCAGAAATATAATTTCTTACATCATCCATTTTAGCTTTTAATTCTAAAGCGCCTTTACTAGGAGAGTTTTCATCTCCATCTTTAAAGAAGTAACCCATCGTTGCTTCATTATTATTAAGGGCTGCAAAATTTTCGCTTACATCAATCTCTTTTCCTGTAACAGGATCTTTTTCATGAAATTCAGATTGCTTTTTAAGGACATCTTTAATATCTTCAGCTGATTTAACTAATACATCAACTTTAGCTTTCAATACTTTATACTCTTCCCAAGGCGTTGCATAAGTATCTGGTACTTGTTGTGCTTTAGCCTCTAGAGTTCTTTCGAAAATTTTCTCGTTCTTTCTCTCAGTTAAAGTTCTAGTTTCGTTAAGGGCTTTTGTAGAGTCATAAAATGATCTGATGATTTCTGCATCAATATTTAGGGCCATCATAGCGATGAACACCAAATACATAAGGTTGATCATCTTCTGACGAGGCGTCTGTTTTCCTGTTGCCATTCTTTTTCTTTTTGTTTTGGATTAAAAATTAAATATTAAAAATGGGTTGGGAATTAAGACTTCATCGCAGTTAACATACCACCATAAACTCTGTTTAAGTTATTTAAGTTAGATGTTAAACCTTGTAGCTCTTGATTGAATTTTTCTGATTGCTCAGCAGACTTTTGCATATCTGCTACATATTTATTAGCAAATTCTGATTGTCTTTTACCGCTTTCCAATTGCATTACATATAGAGCATTCATGCTTTCCATGTGTGTAGCGGCTTTGTTTAATTGATCATTATATTTATGAGTAGAAGCAGAAACGTCAACAGTTTGGTTGATCTGATCTACAGAATTTGAAAACTTATCAATACCTGTTCTTAATCTGTCAAATAGTTGAACATCTAATTTTGCATCAGCAAGCATCTTGTCCAATTTTGTAGAAAGAGAATTCTCTAATTCTGCAAATTGAGCAGCTGCTCCGTTTTTAGAAGAAACATTTGAATGTATTGGGTTAGGGTTTGCATGTTTATCCAATAATTCAGGATATACATTTTCCCAAGCATAAGACTCTTCAGATTTTGGAGGGTCAAAAGCGAAAATAATAAAGATAATTGCCTCTGTAATAAGCCCTACCGTAAGAGCAATGTTACCATTGATTGGTCCAAATGAGATGTGAGTAATTTTAAGCCAAGCTCCAAGAATTACAATTGCAGCACCGAACGAATAAAAGAAATTCATCCAAGCATCTTTAGTCTTAAACATATAAGTTAGTTTTTTTTAATGTTAAATAAAATTGTTATTGAAAAAATAAATGTCCGATAATTATTGATTATCTGTTAACTTTTCTCGGCTTAACAGCAGCTTCAGGAATATCCTGTACCGTTCTAAATCCGATATAACTTCTCGCTGAATCTTTTCTTTCCCAATCTCTTGCACCAGTCATAAGCATGTAACCTACGTCTTTCCAAGAACCACCTCTTACAGATTTATTATTATCAGTTTTATTTTTAGTAGAAGGATTTAAAGTAGAAGAGAAACCGTATGAAGAATTGTTATAAGCAGACAATGTCCATTCAGAAACGTTTCCAGCCATATCAAACAACCCATATCCATTCTTCTTAAACTTCTTTACTGGAGCAGTATATGTATAAGTACCTTTTTTCTCGTCCTCCATGTAGTTACCTCTTTTCGGTTTAAAGTTTGCTAAGTAGCAACCTCTATCATCCATTAAATATGGACCACCCCAAGGGTAAGTAGCATTTTGCATACCACCTCTAGCTGCATATTCCCATTCGATTTCTGTAGGAAGACGGAATCTCAATGGTCTTTGTTTTTTTCTTTTTAAGCTTTCGTTGTAATCAGTTTTCAATTTAGATCTGAAAGTACAATACGCTCTTGCTTGGTCCCAAGTTACCCCAACAACAGGATAATCTTTATAAGCTTTATGCCAAAAATATTGTTCAAATAATGGCTCATTATAAGCAAAGTGGAAATCTTTTACCCAAACTGTAGTATCTGGATAGATGGCAATACTGGAATTTTTAAGGAAGTTTACCCCTCTTTCTTTTTCAGCAAGTGCAGCATCCATATCTTCCCACTGATAATTATATTTTAATTTACTAACATCTAGGATTCTTTCGTTACCCATTCTTGATGAAGCTGGTAAATACAAAGATTCTAACACTTCTGCATATTCTACATCAGGATATTTTGTTGTACTCCAATGTAAAGGAATTTTCCAGTCTAATCTCTTATTTACATCAAATCCACCTTCTTCTCTACCTCCTTGTCCCTCTAAATACTCTTGATAAGGCGTTAAGTTTTCTTCTTTTTTAGCAAGGTATGCGTAATCTCCTATGCTTGCTCCTTTACGACCACCTTCACCGCCTTCTCCAGCAGCTTCAGCAAGTAAAGTTCTAGCAATTGAATCTCTTACATAGTTGATAAACACCCTGTATTCTGCATTAGTAGTTTCAGCTTCATCCATGAAGAAAGAAGAAACAGTAACCGTTTTCAATGCTGCTTTCTCAGGAGTATTTGTTGGATCCTGATCTGCTAAACCAGCAACAAATGATCCTGCAGGAATTGCTACCATTCCGTATGGTCTTTCCGCAACAAATGATTTTGTTTTTTCTCTTGGTATCAACTCTCCTTTTGTTCCTGGCTTCCCTACAGAAGAGCTTCCACCACCTGAACAAGATACCGACGCTACCGACGCAGACAATAATAAAAGAAATATCCTTTTCATGTTAATTTTTATAATTAAGCCGTAAATATATAATTTTTTTAAGAAACTTTTAAGATTTTTTTTGAAATAACGAAAGAAATCTAAATTTACTCTATTTACGAGTATGTTTTATTCTACAGTTACAGATTTCGCAAGGTTTCTCGGCTGATCTACATTGGCACCTCTATACACAGCGATATAATATGCTAAAAGCTGTAAAGGCACTGATGCAACAATTGGAGAGAAACATTCCGAAGTCTCAGGGATCTCAATAACATAGTCTGCCATTTCGCTTACCTGTGTATCTCCTCTATTTACTACTGCAATAATTTTTCCTTTTCTTGCCTTAATTTCCTGAACATTACTTACAATCTTATCATAGTGCCCTTTTTTAGGAGCAATGATAACAATTGGCATATTTTCATCAATTAATGCAATAGGACCGTGCTTCATTTCTGCAGCAGGATATCCCTCAGCATGTATATAAGAGATTTCTTTTAGTTTTAATGCACCTTCAAGAGCTGCAGGATAGTTATATCCTCTTCCTAAGTATAAGAAGTTTGTAGCATCTACGAAATCTTTTGCAATACTCTGAGTTAATTCATGAGTAGCATTAAGGACATCTTCTATTTTCTTAGGAATAGCATCTAATTCAGCAATTAAGCTCATAAATTCAGCATTTCCTAAGTTACCATTATGTTTACCCAGTTTAAGTGCAATTAAACTAAGAATGGTAAGCTGAGCTGTAAATGCTTTTGTAGAAGCTACCCCAATCTCAGGTCCTGCGTGAGTATATGAACCTGCATCTGTAATTCTAGCAATAGATGAATCTACCACATTACATATACCATATATAAATGCACCTCTTTCTTTAGCTAATTTTAATGCTGCCATTGTATCAGCAGTTTCTCCCGATTGAGAAATAGCAATTACAACATCTTTATCCGTAATAATAGGATTTCTATATCTGAATTCTGATGCGTATTCTACTTCTACTGGAATTCTCGCGTATTCCTCGATAAGATATTCACCAATAAGTCCTGCATGCCAAGATGTTCCGCAAGCAATGATGATAATTCTGTTTGCATTTTTGAACTTCTCAACATGATCCCAAATTCCAGCCATTTTGATTACTCCTTCATCAAGAATCAATCTACCTCTCATTGTATCATGTACAGATTTTGGTTGCTCAAAAATTTCTTTCAGCATAAAGTGCTCGTAACCACCTTTCTCAATCTGCTCTAAACTCAATTTAAGTTTCTGAATTTCAGGCTCAATTTTAGAATTATCATTAATAGTTCTGATATCTACTCCATTTTCCAATGAAATAGTCGCCATATGGCCTTCTTCTAAATAAATTGCTTCTTTGGTAAACTCCACAAAAGGAGAAGCATCAGATGCAATAAAGTATTCTTTTTCACCAATACCAATAGCTAATGGAGAACCTAATCTTCCAACTACCAATACTCCTGGATAGTCTTCATGCATTACTGTAATTGCATAGGCACCGTACACCTCATTAAGAGCATATCTTACTGCTGTTGGGAAATCCATTTCAATATTAAGATCCATAAAATACTGGATAAGATTGACCAATACTTCAGTATCTGTTTCTGATTTGAATGTAAATCCTTTTCCAGTAAGCATTTTTTTTATGGTATCATAATTTTCAATGATACCATTATGAATAATTGCAATCTTATTATTATTAGATAAATGCGGATGAGAGTTTCTATCACTTGGAACACCATGAGTAGCCCAACGTGTATGTCCCATTCCTATTGTAGCAGTTCCTTTTAAATGGCTAGCAATATTAACAAGATCTTCTACTTTACCTTTTGTTTTTTCAACTTCAAGCTTGTTATTTTTATCTTCAAGAACAATCCCTGCACTATCATACCCCCTATATTCTAATCTTCTAAGACCATTGATTACTATTTCGTAAGCGTCTTGAAAACCTGTATATCCTACTATTCCGCACATAATTTTATCAAGTGTTTTTTAGTTTTTATTTTGTTCCGTAAATAATTATTAATTGCATTCTATGAGCATCTGTCGATTTAGACCCTATAAATACCGCTCTGTCCACAGCATATGGTCTTGATGTATATTGATATCCAGCTAAACTACCTGCTGTATTAGTTAAAAAGTTACCTAAATCAATCTTAAAATATTTATTAGCAATAGCTTCATCAGTAAGAGTACCGTCAGCTGCCTCAACAATATCTTTTACAGATTTTGTAACCGTAAATTCATAATAGCTAGGATTCTTATCTAAATTATAAGCTCTGTAAAGTGCAAAATTGTTAGATGCTGTCAAATTAACTAAATCTGTTGTAAATGCTGTAGTAACACCATTTGCATCTTTATCCCTCTGAACAATTGTGAAATTTTTAGGCTTTGCATATTGATTCGTCCAATTAACATCATCAGTATATACTCTGATTTTCGCACTGATAATAGCTGCTTTATTATTTTTATATTTCTTTTTAAGCTCGTTAATTGTTTCAACAAGAGGAAGTTTAACCCCTATTGAAGGACCACCCATACCCTGAGCGTATAATCTTTCGTCTCCTGTATTTTGATTACTTCCGTCAATTGCAGCTTTAGAAGGTGTTCCAAATCTGTCATATTCATAATTTCCAATGTGAGCGTTCGCTGAACCTAGAGCAAATGTATATGTTGTTTGTGGTCTTGTTATAGTACCATTATCATTTTTATCATTTTTATAGTACATCACTAACTCCATATCATTAGGAGAAAACTGAGTCAAATAGGCATCACTTTCTTCAACAGAAAGTTTCAATCCTTTGAAATGTCTAATAAAATTCGATACATCACTAAGCTCTGGCTGACCTTTCTTATCAAGAATTTTAGTCTTGAAGAAACTTGCTGATAAAGGAATTCTAAATCCTACCGCTGATGTAAACAATGAAGATGCATCTGAAGTTTTAGTAATCGTTACAGAATTCACCGTTCCTGTGAAATCTTTTCTTCCTAGTTCCTCTCCAGAACCATAAACTTTATTTGAGTAAGCAATATCAGCAGCCCCATTTAAGAATTCAGTAACCTCATTTACTTTTATCGTAAGTTTAGGAGCTTTTGTTCTTCCATATTTGATGGCAGGGTAAGTATTTACCACCTTTTTAGCGGGCACATTTCCATCTGGATATGTATAGCTTTCATTGGTCGTTGTTGTAATAGAATCTGAAGCGTAAGTAGGTTTAATCACCAAAACAACAGAGTCTATCGCTGCATTAGTTCCAAAATCAGGATTATAACTTGGCAATCTTAACTGTGTATAATAAGAAGCTTTCTGCTTGCCGAACTGGGCATCTTGTACGCCTCCCAAAGTGGCTAGTCCTAATTTGGCAGCATCACTTCTAATACTATCATTATTATTAATGTTATAGGCAATAAGAGGATAAGATACCTCTTCCCCATGTGCAGCTCCGTCTAAGAATAATTGTTCACCTAAAGAATCCGGATCGGGTTCGCAATTATAAAGCAATACACTTCCAAAAATCGCCAAAGAAATTATGGCGAAAGCTTTTTTAATACTATAAGTCATTAAAATGTGTTTTTTAATAAAGTTGGTTTATAGAATCCACATCGAGATATTCAGATTTTGTAGTTGTAGTTTCGTTGAAGGCTTTATCTAAGTCTCCATCTAGGAATTCATCTCCTTTTACGACTGCGTCTACATAGTTCATACTTTCAATTACAAAACTTTGAACACTCGGATTATCTAACGCTTTTAATCCTGAAATATTGTCAAATTTCAATTTTTCAGTTATTTTTTTATCAAATGCAGCATCCTTTTCATTATATAATGAAAGAACAATTTTCGCATCTTTGAAATAAGTATCTGATTCGTAGTACGTTTTAAGATAAATTGGAACGAAAGAAGCCATCCATCCGTTAAGATGAATAACATCAGGTACCCAATTCAACTTTTTAATCGTCTCAATTACTCCTCTGGCAAAGAAGATTGCTCTTTCGTCATTATCGTCGAAAGGAACTCCTTCATCATCAAAGTAATATTGTTTTCTTTTGAAGTATTCTTCATTGTCTATAAAGTAAACCTGCAATCTTTCCCCCGGAAGAGATGCTACTTTAATAATTAGAGGCTGATCTAGATCATTAATAATAATATTCATTCCAGAAAGGCGAATAACCTCGTGAAGCTGGAATTTTCTCTCACTTATTTGTCCAAATCTTGGCATAAAAACTCTTACATCATTGCCTTCATTGTGCATCTTAAGTGCCATTTTGTTTACCACTGTAGCCATATTAGTGTCTTCTTGATATGGATACATCTCTGTAGTAATGTACAGTATTTTTTGATTCGGCATAAACTTCTATCTAATTTTTTTTAAAAATGCTTAATGCGCAAAATTACAAAAAAACATCCAACATTATTTTAATTAACATTTTTTTACGAAAATTACCTTTTCCAAATTGCTAATACCGCACTTTATTATGTGATATTTTTAGTATTTTTGAATTGCTATTAAAATAAACTATGGAAGTTTTAAAAAACAAAAAAACACTTCAGGATTTCATTGAAAGACAGAAAGAAATGGGCAAAAGAATAGGTTTTGCCCCAACAATGGGAGCCTTACACAAGGGCCATCTATCTCTGTATGAGGCTGCAAAAAAAGAAAATGATCTAGTAATTTCTTCAATTTTTGTAAACCCAACGCAGTTTAATAATCCCGAAGATCTTGAAAAATATCCTAGAGATGTGAATAGAGATCTCTTAATTTTAAAGAATTCAGGACTGGTTGACGCTGTTTACATCCCCAATGTAGAAGATATTTACCCGGAAAAAGCAGTAAGCCAACACTATGATTTTGGAGGTTTAGAGAATGAAATGGAAGGAAAGTCCAGACCGGGTCATTTTGACGGTGTTGGAACAGTCGTTGAAGAGCTCTTCAAACAAGTAAAGCCCGACAATGCTTATTTTGGTGAAAAAGATTTTCAGCAATTAGCTATTATTAAAAAAATGGTAGAAAAAAAGCATCTTACGGTAAAAATAAAAGGAGTTCCTATTTATAGAGCAGAAAATGGATTAGCATTAAGTTCAAGAAACCAAAGACTCCATGAAGACCGAAGAGAAGCTTCAAAAGTTATTTACGAGATATTAACGAAAGTGAATGAGTGGTTCAGAGTGGTAACCATTCCGGAAATCAAAGTAAGAGTTCAGGATATGTTAGATCATCAACAAGGAATGCAATTGGAATACTTTCTTATCGCAGATGAAGAAACACTAAAGGAAACTGATTTCTTTTATAAAGACAGAAAATTCAGAGCTTTTATCGTGGTAATGGTAGATGGTGTGAGATTGATCGACAATATGCATTTAGAATAGGATAGACATAAAAAATCAAAGGCTACCGTTAGGAAGCCTTTGAACACCAAATCACAAAATATTAATATGAAAAAAATTTACTTTTCAGTAAACTTGTGACCCGGCTGGGATTCGAACCCAGGACCCATACATTAAAAGTGTATTGCTCTACCAGCTGAGCTACCGAGTCGGTCACTAAATTTGAGATTGCAAAGGTATAAAAAATATTTTACATACTCAAATAAAATTTCATTTTTTTTTGCAGTGCCTGCGACTGGATTCGAACCAGCACATCCGTTGGAAACCACCCCCTCAAGATGGCGTGTCTACCAATTTCACCACGCAGGCTAAAAAGAATTACAAAAATCTAGTAATCATTTTTTCGCTTGTGACCCGGCTGGGATTCGAACCCAGGACCCATACATTAAAAGTGTATTGCTCTACCAGCTGAGCTACCGAGTCGGTCACTTTGATAACGATTTGCAGTTGTGTATTGTTCCTCGTTTTCAGTGGTGCAAAGATAGGACTTTTTTCATTATCTCAAAACTTTTTCGCAAATTTGTTTAAAAAAAATTCATGATTATTTCATTGGTAGGGTACATGGGGAGTGGCAAATCTCACATTTCCAAAATATTAAGCGAAAAAATAAATTTTAAATTAATTGACCTAGATAAAGAGATTTCTAGGCGAAATAAATTAACCATTCCCGAAATTTTCGAAAAAAAGGGTGAAATTTACTTTAGAAAGCTAGAAAGGGAAACTTTGGAAGAGCTATTGGCTACTGAAGAAAATCTTATTTTAAGCCTTGGTGGGGGAACTCCTGTTTATTATAATAACATGGAGATTATAAATATGAACTCTAAAAGTGTTTTTTTAAGAGCTTCTATTAAAACTTTATCAGAAAGGATTTCAAAACAAAAGAGAAAAGGCCGATAATAGCCAACATTTCGGATGAAAACCTTCCTGAATTTATTGCTAAGCATTTATTCGAAAGAAACGAATTCTATAGCAAAGCACAGTTTAATGTAAATACAGATTCCAGAGAACCGGAAGATATCGTTAATGAAATTATTGAAAAATTGTATTTATAAATCTTTTTCAATTTTCTCATCATCATTTGAGTCCTCTTTCTCACCAAAAAAGTCATCCCAGTCTGTAAAATCTGCAGCGATATCATTTCCTGCATATTCATCCATGTCTCGTCTGTCTTTTTTGGTGGGTCTTCCTTCTCCCCTAATTCTATAGTAGTCTTGGGTCATTTTACGCAATTTGAGTGTTTCATATTGCTCCTTATCAGTCACGTCTTTGATATGAAGAGGAACCAGCTTTGCACCCATTCTGCTTTTAGGGATCTGAATGACTTTAATCTTGTAATCAATTTGATTTTTACGGATCTTAATGACATCACCCTCCTTCACCTCTTTAGAAGACTTTACAACCGATTCGCCAATGGAAACTCTATTTTTCTTAATCTCCTCAGTAGCAATGGTTCTCGTCTTATAAAAACGAATGCTCCATAAAAATTTATCTATTCTCATAATTTTTTATACTTTTGTCGTTATATTATTTGTAAAGTAATCAAAGTTTTTGAAATGAAAAAAATATTTTTATATATCCTTATGGGATCTTTATGCTTTTCTGCATGTAAAAAGGATGATGATGTGGCAACTTATGTAGAACCAGAAGACATCGCAGTACAAAATACTTATGATGATCAATCTATCGATAAGTTTTTAGATGCTAATTATTTGGATACCCAAGGAAATATAAAGGCCTTCAGTGCTACAGATACAGCCGATGATCATCAGACAAAACTAAGTGCATTAGTTCCTGCTCCCGTTAAACTTCCTTCAGGTGTAGTTTATATTACAAGAACTGGAGCTCAGCCTAATCCTGGAACGACTATTGGCTCTTCTGACATCCTTAGAGTAATGATGAGAGCTAGAACTTATCTTGCCGCAAATACAGATGGAAACGTAGCATTTATTGGAGCATCAGATTTCATCAATACAATTGATGGTGGAGGTTCTCCTATCACTGATCCAATGTATTTTTATTATGTGACAAATACTGTTTTGAACAAGGCTACAACTGACGCAGCAAAACAAAGAAATTATTATGAAATTGAAGGTTTTAAAGAAGGTTTACAGAAATTCAAAGCATTTGATATTCCTAATGGAAGTCCATACAACTTACAAGGTGTAATCATTGTACCATCAAGAGCTGCTTATGCGAGAGATGCTAATTATTATAGTACTGGCTTTAGAAATAGAACTTTTGTTTTCAACTTCCAAGTTTATGGAACAAAGGCAAGACCTGCCGATCAAGACTAATTCATATTAAAATATAACGACAAAAGCCTCAATTTTAATTGAGGCTTTTGTTATTTTGAAATTCGAGTTTATGACCTTGCTTTCTGTTTCACATTCCCTAAAATATCAGGGAAATAAAGGTCTGCCAAATGGTCAAACTCATCACCTCTCATAAACATTGTAGCATCTACTTCTTCATAAGAACTTCTTCCTGCCGCTGCAATCAATTCATTACAAGTGTGCAATGTATTTTTATGAAAATGGTACACTCTTTCTGCCTTATCGGTAACATCAAGCCCTTTAATTAGCATTTTATCCTGTGTCGCAACTCCTGTTGGACATTTGTTGTTATTACATCTCAAAGCCTGAATACAGCCTAAAGAGAACATAAATCCTCTTGCATTATTACACATATCTGCACCCATTGCAACGGCTCTCAGGATATCTAAACTTGTTAAGACTTTTCCGCTGGCAATTACTCTCAGTTTATCTCTAACATTATAGCTATTCAATGTTCTGTTGACAAAGATCAAAGCTGGTTCTAGAGGCATTCCTACTCCATCAGAAAATTCCGGTGGTGCTGCTCCTGTTCCTCCTTCTGCTCCATCAATTGTAATAAAATCAGGGTAGATTTTTAATACATTCATCTGAACACAGATATCGTCAAACTCTTTGGTATCTCCGATACACAATTTAAATCCAACAGGTTTCCCTCCCGAAAGTTCTCTCAATTGCTGTACGAACCTCAACAATCCTGCTGCATTAGAAAAAGCAGAATGCGAAGGTGGAGAAATAATGGTCATTCCAGGAGTGACGTGACGAATTTTAGCAATTTCCGGTGTATTTTTTACTCCTGGTAAAACCCCACCATGACCTGGTTTTGCCCCTTGAGATAATTTAATCTCAATCATTTTTACATTGGGAAGCGTGGCGTATTTTGTAAATAATTCAGGGTTAAATTTTCCTTCGTCATCTCTACATCCAAAATATCCCGTTCCAATTTGCCAGCAAAGATCACCTCCTTCCAAGTGATGCGGAGAAACTCCTCCTTCTCCTGTATTGTGATAAAAATTCCCTTTTTTAGCGCCTTTGTTTAACGAAATCTGCGCCCTGTCGCTCAATGCACCAAAACTCATTGCAGAAATATTAAACAATGAAGCATGATAAGGTTGAGAACATTGCTCCCCTCCTACCCAAACTCTCGGCAATTCTTCTGAAGGAGATTTAGCATAAATAGAATGCTTAATCCCTTCATATTTTCTATGATTAACTTCTAATTGAGTTCCAAAAGGCACCGTATCGCTCAGGTTTTTTGCACGTCTGTAAACTGCAGAACGTTGATTTCTTGGAAATGGTTTCCCATCTGTTTCTCTTTCGATGAAATATTGTTGCATTTCTGGCGAAATACTTTCAAAGAAATACCTGAAGTACCCAACCACAGGAAAGTTCCTTAAAATAGCGTGTTTCGACTGATAGGCGTTATATACGCCCAATGCGTAGAAAGCAGATAATAGAACGGGGATCCAATAATCTGCTCTGATTAGTAAAGCTACAATCCATGCAACAGTTACTAATACAATTCCCCAAGATAAAAACTTATCTCTCATAGAATGTAGTATTTAAAAGTTTAAAATAAATTTAGTGGAAATTTAGCAAAAAAGACTATGCTTTTGCTAAAAAACTTTCATAAGAAGATTGCACAGAAACTGTGCCATCTGACAGGATTTTTTCTAAATTTAGAAATTCGATCTGGTTTACAGATGCTTGGTCAAAATCTTTTTGAACTCTCACATAATTTTCTGTGAAGCCATACATTTTGCCGTCTTTATTTTCGTGCTCCCAAAGTACTGGAAGCGTTTTTCCCAATTGGGTTTGATAAAATGCCATTTTTTTCTTTTCAGAAAGAATTCTAAGCATTTTGTTTCGTTTTTTTCTTTCAGGGATCGGAACTACCCCTTCCATACCTACTGCTTCCGTATTTTCTCTTTCAGAATACGTAAAAACATGTAAGTAAGTAATAGGAAGATTATTTAGAAAATTATAGGTTTCCATAAATCTTTCCTCCGTTTCTCCAGGGAATCCAACAATCACATCCACGCCAATAGCTGCGTCAGGCATTACCTCACGAATTTTATTGACTCTGTCATTGTATAACTTCGTTAAATAACGACGTTTCATTTTCTTCAACAAATCATCGCACCCCGATTGTAACGGAATATGAAAATGCGGAACAAAACTTTTACTCTTAGAAACCAATTCGATACTTTCATCCTTTAAAAGATTCGGTTCGATGGAAGAAATACGGATTCTTTCGATCCCTTCTACTTGATCAAGTTCAGAAATTAAATCCAGAAAAGTATGTTCGTGTCTTTTGTTTCCGAATTCACCTTTACCGTAATCACCAATATTCACACCGGTTAAAACAATTTCTTTGATATCTCTTCCGGCGATTTCTTTAGCGTTTTTCAGAACATTTTCGATGGTATCTGAGCGGGAAATCCCTCTGGCTAGTGGAATTGTACAATACGTACATTTATAATCGCAGCCATCCTGAACTTTTAAAAAAGCTCTGGTTCTGTCTCCGATTGAGTAACTTCCGATAAAAAAATCAGTTTCTTCAATTTCACAAGAATGAACGATACCCTCACTTTCTGATTTCTCTAAATCATCAAGATAGCTTAGAATATTGAATTTTTCTTTGGCTCCAAGAACCAAATCAACTCCGTTAATCTGCGAAATTTCTTCAGGTTTCAACTGTGCATAACATCCAACAATTACGACCAACCCTTCCGGATTGGCTTTCATCGCTCTCTTTACGTGAAGTTTACACTCACGATCTGCATTCTCAGTTACTGAGCAAGTATTGATTACATAAATATCTGCTTTTTCGTCAAAGCTTACTTTATCATAACCTGCATCTGTTAATTGGCGGGCAATAGTAGATGTTTCCGCAAAATTTAATTTGCAGCCGAGTGTATGAAAAGCGGCAGTTCTATGAAAATGAGACATTTTTTACTCCTGATTTTTATGGGTGCAAAGATAATAATTTAAATATGAATACTAAATTGATTCGGTCTATAGTTTATAATCGTCTCGAACTTCCGGGCTATTTTGAAAGCAGACCGGTGAAGAATTCGAATTAAAATCGGTCTCAGAAAATTGAGTTTTCATCTCAGAATTAAACTCTTGCGAAGCATTTCTGGCGATAGAAAGTGTTTTCCAACCCTCATTTTTCATCATTTTAGCAATAAAAACGATTTGACCAATATGATAAGGATAATGGGCTAATTGACGAAAAACAGCGTCTATCACCAATTGAGGTTCATTTCTTATATACAGGGTAGCATATAAATTATCATCATTAATTTGATTTAAAGCATCAAAAAAGCACTTCCAACCTTCTCCCCAAAAATCGATAACTTCTTTTTTAGTTGTAAAAGTATTCACGAATTCTTCGTCCCGATTACGCCAGCTTTTTTCGCCATCTTCAGTTAAAAAATTCGTCCATCGCGACAGCATATTTCCTGCAATGTGTTTTACAATAATGGCGATTGAATTACTTTCATCATTGTATTTCCAAAAGATTTACTCATCAGAAATCTGCTCAAAGGTTTTGTCGCCAAGTGATTTGTAATACTCAAAACGTTTTATAAATAGGTCTTTCATACTATAAAAATAAAAAACCAATTTAGCGTTTTTACCGTATATAAGTCTAAATTGCGGTTATGATTTGTAAAGTAAGTGACTTTATGAAGGATTTGAATTCATTAAACATTGAACATCTTGAAAAATGGTTCACTGACGAAAGTACAATCTGGATTCCACCTTCTAATGAAATTTCTGGTAAGAATAGAATTTTAGCCTTATTCAGAGCTATTTTCAGACGTTATGAAAAGATTGAATGGCAGGTTTCTGAAATATTTCCTTTAGGAGATCAAAAATATTTTTATCAAACGATTTCTTACGGAAATATGGTAGGTAAAGATATTTATGAAAATAGTATATGCACTGTCATCCAATTTTCAGAGAATGGAAAAATAATTTATCTCTCTGATTATTTTAAAGATACAAAAGCTTTTAATTAATTTTAAATAGAGGTCGTAACCTACGCAAATGCTTTTACTTAATAAAGTTCCAAAAACATAAAACCATCTCTTTCAAGATGGTTTTATTATTTATTGTTGTTTAAATTATTCTCTGTTTTTCACCATTACCCATCCTGTATATTTGAATGGCGTATTCTTTTTATCGGTTTCATTCCATGATACGGAATACCAGTAGTTTCCGGTAGGAACTTTTTTACCACCATTTGTGGTTCCGTCCCATTTATATCCGTTAAATTTATCTGCCTGGAAGATTTTGGCTCCATATCTGTCAAAAATATTGAATACCAGATTTTGTTTTCCTGCTAATGCAGAATAGTCTATCACATCATTCACACCGTCACCATTTGGGGTAATAACGTTGATTAAATTGGGTACAACGATCGTAATTTCAATTGGCTCGCAATCATAAACATCTTTTACATACACTATATGATTCCCTCTTGAAACATTCGTGAAAACATTAGAATCCTGCCAAGTAATTTTATCCATTGAATATTTATATGGAGGAGTTCCGCCTATAACATACACCGTAACAGTAGTTGTTGAGATATCAATGCTGGAAACAACAGGCTGCTCAGAAGAATATACTTTTACAGTTTGTGTGGCGATACAATCTCCTGTTTTTAGTTTTACCCAATAGGTACCCACTCCAACATTAGTAATAGATTGTGTAGTAGCACCTGTACTCCACAGATAAGAGCTAAATCCAGGTCCGGCATCCAGCGTCGTTTTATCTTCCATACAAATTGTTTTATCTTTTAAAACAGTAGAGAAAACCGGAGCTATTACCGTTAAGGTCACTTTAGCAATAGCAAAACATCCACTTCCGTTGGTTACTTTTATATAAACGACCCCATTGGGTGCAACATACGTTAAAGGAGCCACGATTTCATTGGTTCCACTTAATGCATCTGCTAATGAAGGATAATATTTTTTTGTAGTTCCTGCTTGTGTTGTTACCGAAGCTATGGTAAGGTTAAACAACGCTGTTGAAGGGTTTGTTTCAATAAAGCAAGATCTCAACGTTGCATCATTTACAACGACAACAGGGAAAAATTTCAACGTAATTATTGCCGTTCCTATACAGCCAAACGGAGATATTATCTTCACATGAACTGTACCTTCTGCTGCTATATAAGCTGTTGGATTCAAAATCTCATTGGTTCCTGCATTAAGGTCAGTGATAGTAGGATAATATTTCTTTATTGCTGCAGGATCACCAAAGACCACTGCTGTTGTAAGATTAAAAGTTCCCACGCCCGCATTGTTGTTATTACACGCAAATAAATTAACATTAAGACCTGTAATATTTCCCATCTTAAACTTAAAAGTACCCACCTGCCTACATGAGTTAATAGGATTATTAGGGTTTGTAGGATCCAGATAATGAATACTATAATAGTAAGTTGTTGTTGTATTTACAGTCTGTGGCGCCAAAATAGGACTGGCTCCCGAAAGCGCGTCATTTTGTGATGTATGATAACTTATGAGGAAATTCGGATTATTATTAAGAATACCCGCTGATAAGCTACTAAAATCAAAAATTGCAGGATTATTACATACAATTACTTCTCTTGGATTTGCAGGATTCGCTGCAGGTATTCCAGGAGGTACAAAGGGATGAGGCTGTATTGCTGGGTCTGTAAACGGAGAAGCTAAAGTAGCTGTTCCTCCCCAAGTTAAAGAAAACGGAGCCATAGTAGGATTAATAGTATCCACCCAGTTATCTATATATAAATAATAAGTTTGGCCTGGCAAAACATCTAAATATTTACAATAAGGTGTATACGAACCTCCAGCAGCACTTAAAAGAGTGCTTGTCATATTTAATCCGGTAGAAGCGCCAACCCCAACAACAGTTGCAGCATTACAGCGTATCGGTGATCCTAAACTTCCGCAGGTAACATTAGGCCCATAAACTGCCCAATCATAATCTGCAGCAGGATCATTAGGAACCAAATCAAAAGTAAGTGTTCCACCCGTGGCAATCGTAAGTTTATACCATATCGAATTATGCTCGCCGGTTGTCAAACATCCTCCTAAACTTTCATTGACTGCGCCAATTCCTGAAGGAGAATACGTTATGCTCGAGTTACCACAAACCGACAAGGCAGATGTACAATCTGCTTGAGAAAAAAATGTTTGCGATATCAATAAGAGAAGAATGAGTAGAGTTTTTTTCATATATTGTTTTCAAATGGTTATTAATTAAAAGAATGTAACATCATGGATATCAAATATAAACATTTTTCTAACACGAATAACAATATTCAAAACAAATAATACATTTATGTGTGAAAAATTAAAAATTATCACACTTTAAAAAAGAAAATAATAAAATTTATTTTATACTCGTAATATTTCCGCAAAGATTCTCAAGGTGAAAAATCTTATGAAAAGGGCTTTTCACTTCATTTAAATGTTCTTTATCCTGAATAAAAGTGTAGCGCGAAGCGATAGAATTCATATCCGATACAATCACCAACCAACATTCATCCACAGAAGTATCGTAATAAGGAAACTTTTCGTTTTTCTTTTCAATCGATTCTAATATTTTCTCAGAACAAAGCTCATCAAACAAGTTCATACTGTATTCGTGGGTAATGAAAACATTCCTGCGATGAAAAGATTTTCTGACACTTTTCACACATCCACTCGGTTTATTTTTTTTAATACTTTTATAAATACTAAAAATATTTTCCTGCTGTTCTTCCAGATTATCGAATTTTATATTGGGCAGGAATTCTAAAAAATAAACACCACGATATTTCGTAGTGTCTTCCTGTTCTAATAATATTTCTGCCTGACGGAACATCTTGTTTAAATTACTCTCCATCTTCTTCATTTCAAGATGATTGATAACTTCTGTTAATTCAATTCCTATTTTTTTATCGTTGAATTTGGCGATAAAGTCTGGACTTTCGCAGGTAAGATTTTCAAATTTAACTTCAGGGAAATGATGCATGAAAGAATTAAGAAGTAAGATCTCAGCTTTCTTCTTATATTTTTCCCGGTCATGAAGCGGCGATTCATCTATCGTACGGTGATACTTCGCCATCGGCTTTTTTTTCAAATGTCGATTCAGGTAATATAAGCTCAGATTCTTGATTAGATCTTCATCGGAAAATACCTTTTTCATGACTTCTCTTTTTATGATGTTAAACAGTATATAAATCTTACATTTTAATTAATAAAGTTTCTGATTATCAATTTTTTACAACTAAAGGTAAGGAAAAAAACGAACCAACTCATACTTTTAAAATAATTTATCATATAATTAATGTAGAGTTTATTTTCATAATCAATACATTTACTTAATCAATCATAAAACAATGATGTATGGATTTTAAAAATTTCAAAATACCTTTCCGTATTACTCCTCAATATTCTAAAAAAGTCGCCTATTTCTCCATGGAGTTTGCTCTTGAGCAGGTTTTAAAAATATATTCCGGCGGTTTAGGATTTTTAGCGGGTTCTCATATGAGAAGTGCTTACAACCTAAAACAAGATCTCATTGGTATTGGGATTCTTTGGAAATTTGGATATTACGATCAGGCAAGAAATCACGATCAGACTTTACAACCAACGTGGACAAAGAAAATGTATAGTTTTCTTGAAGATACAGGCATCAAATTTCAGATCGAAATCCATAGCGCACCGGTTTGGGTGAAAGTCTGGTATTTAGATCCTGAAATTTTCCATACCGCACCGATGTTTTTCCTTTCAACCGATGTTCCTGAAAATGATCACATTTCAAAAACAATCAGTCATAAACTATATGACGCCAATGAATCTACAAAGCTTGCACAATACATTTTATTAGGAAAAGGAGGGGCAAAATTGTTGGATGAAATGAATATTGAAAGAGACACTTACCATCTAAATGAAGCACACGGGCTTCCTGCCGCATTCCATTTATTGAAAAAATATAAAGGAGACTTACATAAGGTTAAAGAAAAATTAGTTTTCACCACACATACGCCTGAAGAGGCCGGAAATGAGAAGCACAACTTGAAGTTATGTTATGACATGTCGTATTTCTCAGGTTTCAGTATGGAAGAAGTAAAAAGTATTGAAGGGTTTGATGATGATCGTTTTAATCATTCATTGTGTGCTTTGAAAATGGCTAAAGTCGCCAACGGAGTTTCTCAACTTCACGGTGTCGTTTCGAGAGCAATGTGGAGTAAATATCCCGGAATATGCGAAATAACGTCAATTACCAATGCTCAGGAATTCAAATACTGGTCAGACAAACCGCTTTATAATTCTAAGGATGAAAACAATGAAGTTGTATTTGATTACCGTAAAAAACATTTAAAGAAAAGGCTTTTCAAAATTGTAGCAGACCAAACAGGAAATTTATTTAACCCCAACATTTTCACAATCGTATGGGCCAGAAGATTTGCAGGTTACAAACGTGCAGACTTACTTTTACATGATAAAGACCGGTTTTATAAATTATTAAACAATCCAAAATATCCGGTGCAAATTATCTGGGCAGGAAAACCTTATCCAATGGATTACTCTGCAATCTCCACTTTTAATACCTTGGTAGAAGAAAGTAAAAATCATAAAAATATGGCGGTGCTTACAGGATATGAACTTTCATTAAGTAAATCGTTGAAACAAGGTTCTGATTTATGGTTAAATAATCCAAGGGTTCCAAGAGAAGCTTCAGGAACTTCAGGAATGACTGCTGCCATGAACGGATCTGTAAATCTTTCAACAGATGACGGATGGATTCCTGAATTTGCAAAACACGGAGAAAACTCTTTTGTTGTTCCAAAAGCAGATTACCTGAATATGAGCATTTATGAACAGGATAATTATGACCTGAATAAGTTATATGAGATTCTTGAAAATGAAATTCTTCCTACGTATTATGATAATATAAACGAATGGAGAAAAATTCAGCACAATTCGATGAATGATGTTAAAGATCAATTCAATAGTGATAGAATGGCTGATGAATATTACAGGATTCTTTACAATTACAACGAGTAATTTTTAGATAAATATTTGCTTTATAGATGCCCGAGCGGAGTCGAAGCATCTTTAAATATATAAAAAATAGGTTTGTAAGTTTTACAAACCTATTTTCTTTAGCTAATCTTTTTTCTTTTTTGGAACTTTTAATCCTTTCTCTTTAGCTTCGGAAATACCAATGGCTATAGCCTGTTTTCTGTTGGTAACTTTTTCTCCGGAAGAAGATTTTAATTTTCCTTCCTTGAATTCATGCATCACCTCTCCTATTTTGTCTTGAGCTTTATCTGAATATTTGGTTTTGCTCATGATATTTGGTTTTAAGATTTTGGTAGAGAAACTCCTAATTCATATACTTTAGCGTGTTTCATATATTTTGACCGTTCTCTTGAAGTTACCGATTCTAAATGATCATTTTTAATAACAATAATCGGATCTTCAATATTTTCAATTTCAAAATTGGCAAAATATCTTTCATCAGGACTCGTTTTATCATTACGAGCCTTTATTTTCTGTAATTCTTCAGCATATTTTCTAAATCCGGGATCTGAGGAATGGATAAACTTATATTCATCACCAGCATCTACATAAAAATGAAGTTTTTTCTCCACAAGTCCCGCTTCATCTGTAATTTGTGGATTATCATTTCCGTCTTTAAAGCCTACTTCAACCAATGTTCCACTTTTTTTGTGTGAGCATTCTTCGGCATCTTTAAAACTTGAAAAACCTGTATATACAATTTGATCACTCAAAACGTATCGGTTTAATTTCTGGTTATATGCATTCGTTTCCATAATTATTATCTTAATTTGATTTACAGAGTAATACATTCAATTTTTTTGCCAAACAACATACATTTTCTTACTATTTATTAAAAATATAAGAAGATTATTAAATATTCACTTACCTGTTAATTTTTAAAGTAATAATTCCATATACATTAAATTAAATATATAAATCAATAATGTTCATTAAAAAAATTAAATTTGCAACCTAAAATTTTAACAATATGAAATTAAATTTTATTTTTTCCACTTTCCTAACCTGTACGGCTGTATTAGGGCAAGCTCAGAGAATTGATTCTGAAAATATTTCTTTTCAAATATTAAAAGAACCCACTAACCCTATCGAAGCTCAAAACAGAAATTTTTCGGTTTTGGTAAACTCACCCTATAACATCACAAAAGAAGATGTGGTGAAGGATGCTAAAGAAGACTTTCAGAGACAAGTTGATAATTACGATCAAAATGTAGCAGATGCAAAACTTCAACATGAAGAAAGACTAAAAGAATATGATGCAGAAGTAAAAAAACTAACAGAAAAGTATAAAACTGAATCTGAGCAATATAACAAGCTAAAAGCTGTTGAAAAAATTGCTATGAACGCTTTGCCACCAGTTTTGAGAATTCCTTCCCGTCCGCAATTGAACGTTCCTCAAAAACCGGTTTATTATCAACCCGATTTAAGAGACGCTTTAATTGTTGATAATAAAGTATTAGCGTCGCAAATTATTATCGGTGGTTTCTCCAGAGGTGGAAATTACATTGATATTTCTGTAAATACAGAAAGAACAACATTCCAAGACAATGCAGGAAAATCTTTTGCAAGCCAACCTACAAAATTGCTTGTAAAACAAAATGGTGCTGTAAAAATCGACAAAAATCTGTTCTCAGACTTTGAAGAAATTGCATCAAGCCCAACCAATGAAATTAATTTAAGCGCTCACGAAAAAAATTATCTTCAAAAAGTAATTAATAGAATTAATGACATCTTAGCAGATAACTTTGCCTATTCAAAAATTATTTCAACAGTTAAATTAGAAACTGTAAAAAATAAAGGGGAATATGACAACTTGGAGAAAGCTTATATCTACGTAACGACAAACCTTAAAAAGATGCAGGCGAAACCAGATTATGCTCCTAATAAAGCTGCTTTTGAAAACTTAAACAAAGGTGTTGAAATCTGGAAAACTACGCTTTCAAAAATTGATTACAACGATAAAAAAGCCTTGTACAATGGTAAAATAGGAACGTATCTTTATATGAATTTAATTCGTTTGAATGTTGCATTAGGAAACAAAACTGAAGCAGAAAAATATTTAAATGAAATGCAAGAACATCTTGTTGATATGAAATTATCTTGGGATCAAAACAACGAACTAAAAGGACTTGAGCAAATAATTTACAACTAAGAACCATGAAAAAAACTTTAATCGTTTCTCTTACCATCATCAGTGCATTCGCATTTGGGCAAAAGAAATTTGTTTACGGAGACTCTTTTGAATTCAATACAAAATACGAAAAAGATATTAAGCTAGTTCTTTGTGACGACTATAACCAATATGTCTTCAGTGATATTAACGAAGATGGCTACAGTTCATATCCTCACAAAAAGATTTTGATGAGAAAGCTGGATCAAAATGGAAACCTAATCGATACATTCATTAAAGATTATGCAAATAAGACAAATGGAGTGTTGCATAATTATTTAGGATCAATCCAAATTGATAAAGATAAGTTTGTCGTTTATACAGAAGAAATTGAAACTAAAATCAACAGAAAAGAAATTTTCCAACACGTTTTCAATAAAAAAGACGGAAACTACACAACAACAAGCGTTGCCAAGCTTTTCACAGAAGGTGGAATGAAACAGGGAACAACTTTCCTTAGATTCTCCGAAAGCGGAAAATACGTTGCGATTGTAAACGACAGATCTGTATCTAAAAAAACAGCGAATACCATAGACAATATTGTGATTGATCTTTCTACCCTTTCTAAAAAATGGGACAAAGAAATCACTTTAGATACCGACTATATGGAATCTGACGCAGCCGTTACCAATTCAGGAAGAGTTTTAATATTGAGAAAATCTACCGGTTGGAAAGAATCTTCAAAATTGGTGTATGTTTCTGCTCAAGGAGACCAGGATATTGCTTTAAAAGATAAATTGATCCTGAAAACATTGAGCCCGGTTTCTATTAATGATAAGGATTATTTGGTTTCTTTTGGATATTTTACGGGAGCAAGAATCAACCAAAGTGATTTTGGTTATATGTCATTCATCAATCTTCAAAACGGAAATATTACCACGAGTGAATTTCCGGAATTCAGATCCAATACAACCATGTCCGGTGTAGATATTACATTGGTACAATCTGTAAACGGGAAAACTTATTTGTATGGTTACGATGTCAACAAAACAATGCCTCCATCTACTCCTACCAACCGTTTTCCAGATCCAATTATTTCTTACGGAAGTGGACGTTGGTTTACAATCAATTCTGAAGGCGCTGCAACTTCTACCCCAACCAATGGGTACGGAAATGTAGCCTACTTCACAAAAGCCAATACAAATTACTTTTTTATTGCAGAAAACAGATTGACCCCTTTCCAGGTAGGCAATACAATGACAGACAAAAATAAAGTGATCAACCTAAACAACCACGAAAGTGGAAATAAAAGTGGCTATCCTATTTTGACTTCACTTCAATATATTCCTGAATCCGACAGGGTAATTTATTTAAGGAGATCTGGTGAAAATCAATTGAATGTAAAAAGCGTTTATAATTGGAATAATCAATAATTCCTCACCCTATACGAATTAAAGTTGACAGCAATGTCAGCTTTTTTTTTTGAAATTTAATTACCATATGAAATAATTCACTAATTTTAGAATTCAAACCAAAAAAAATTATATTACTATGAAAAATCTAAAGAAAATTTCAAGAGAACAACTTAAAGACGTAGTGGGCGGAATTCTTCCTGGCATGATCAGATGTATCAGTCCAATTTCATGTACAAGAACAGTAGGATATATTGGAGGTTTTGACAATGTATGTGGAGTTTCAACCTATCCAACATGCGCTCCTGAAGAGTAATTTCTTTTAAATACATTTACAGACAGGGCTTTTGCTCTGTTTTTTAGTTTTATATGGTTATCTTGATAAGAATTATTAAATTTGAAATCGATTAAAATTTGAAATGAAAAAATTCTTACTAACGCTTACCGTTGCTGTAGCTTTTCAAAGTTACTCAGCACAAGAAATCACTTTAGATAAAATATATTCAGGATATTACCGCGGGAAAGGCATTGCCGGAATTACATCTATGAAAAATGGTGAAAATTATCTGGTTATTGAACCTACCGGAATTGCCAAATATTCTTACAAAACCTCTCAAAAAGAAGGAAATATTGTTGACGGACAATTTGGAAGCTATGAGTTTTCGGATGACGAGTCTAAAATCCTTTTATTAAAGCAAAGTCAGCCTATTTACAGACATTCTTTTTTAGGAACATTTGATGTTAAAGATTTAAAATCGGGGAAAGTAATCAGTTTAAATGATGGAAAACCTGTTCAGGAGCCAAGATTTTCTCCTGACGCAAACAAGGTAGCTTTCGTTTCTGAGAATAATTTATACTATCAAGATTTAAATTCAGGAAAAATTACACAAATAACTCAACACGGAGTTAAAAATAAAATTTTAAACGGTCTAGCAGATTGGGTATATGAAGAAGAATTCGGTCATGCAAGATTGTATGAATGGACAAAAAATTCGGACGCCATCGTTTTCGTTAAATTAGATGAAACGGAGGTTCCGGAAATCTATATTCCAATCTATGGAAAGTCATTGTATCCGCAGGAAATGCGTTATAAATATCCAAAAGCAGGAGAAAAAAACTCTGTTGTTTCGGCTCACATTTATCAATTAAGTGATGGAAAGAAAATAACAGTTAATTTAGACAATTACAAACATTATTATATTCCAAACGTTGTTCAGACAGCAAAACCTGACGAAATTGTTTTAATAACTTCTGAAAGAATTCAAAATGCATCTGACGTTTTAAAAGTCAATACAAAAACAGGAGCTGTTCAAAAATTATTCACAGAAACGGATGATAAGTGGATTGATACAGATAGTCCGACATTAGAATTCTTAGAGGACAACTCTTTCCTTTGGGGTTCTGAGAGAGACGGAAACCGCCATTTGTATTGGTATGATAAAGATGGAAAACTAAAAAAACAAGTTACCAAAGGAAACTGGGAAGTAACTGATTATTATGGATTCAATCCAAAATCAAAAGAAATTTACGTTCAGACTACTGAAAAAGGAAGCATTAACAAAGTGGTTTCTAAAATCAATATCGAAAACGGAAAATCTCAGTTAATTTCCAATGGAGAAGGAAATAATGCTGCCAACTTTAGCAAAAACTACAATTATTTCATCGAAACATCTTCTACAGCTGCAAAACCTAACACTTTTGTTTTAAAAGATGGAAACGGTAAAACGATAAAAGAACTTCAAAATAATAATGATCAGCTTCAAAAATTAAAGTCTGATAATTTTGTTGAAAAAGAATTCATCACGATTCCAAATGATGCCGGAGATCAAATGAATGCATGGATTATTAAGCCAAAAAACTTTGATAAAAACAAGAAATATCCATTGTTCATGTTCCAATATTCTGGTCCAGGTTCTCAGCAGGTTGCTAATTCTTGGGACAATGGAAACGCAATTTGGTTTGAAATGTTAGCACAAAAAGGATATATCGTAGCTTGTGTTGATGGACGTGGAACAGGTTTCAAGGGCGCTAAATTCAAAAAAGTAACCTACATGAATTTAGGCAAATATGAAATTGAAGATCAAATTACTGCAGCAAAATGGTTCGGTAACCAGTCTTACATCGACAAAACAAGAATCGGAATGTTCGGATGGAGCTTCGGAGGTTACATGACGAGTTTAGCAATGACAAAAGGAGCTGATGTTTTCAAAGCTGGAATCGCTGTGGCTCCGGTAACCAACTGGAGGTATTACGATTCTGTATATACGGAGAGATTTTTAAGAACTCCACAAGAGAATCCGGATGGTTATGATAAAAACTCTCCTACGGAATATGCCAATCTATTAAAAGGAAAATTCTTATTGATCCACGGAACAGCTGATGACAACGTACATTTTCAAAATTCTATGGAATTCTCAGAAGCTTTAATTCAAAACAAAAACAGTTTGATTTCATGGCTTATCCTGATAAAAACCACGGAATTTATGGTGGACAAACAAGACCACAATTGTATCAGAAAATGACCGATTTTATTATTGAAAACTTATAATGTCTTTTCAGATATAATTTTAAAACGTCCCCAATTCATTTGAGGCTACTGAAAAGGTTACACTTTTTCAATTTAAATACAAAAAAGCGATTAAATCAAAATTGATTAAATCGCTTTTTTTAGCTTCTATTTTAGAGCGTTGTTTTGCTTTGTCTTTATAATAATTTGCTTCTCGAAAAGTCATTTGTTCTTGATGTAATTCGGATTTTATAGACACAGAAATAAGTATTGCTCTTTGCTACTCTTTCTAATGCACTTCCCCATTCATTGGGAGAGGTTTTCTGTAAATTATAAAGATAAGCTATATTAGAACTTTATATTATACCCTAAAGTAAATCTCGTTCCAAAAATACTAAAATGCTGAGAGTCATAAGCAGACTGAGAATATCTTCCATTGAAAGTAACCGCGTTGTAAGCCCTTTCATAATCTTCAGAAGATACATTAACGAGTTTCCAACTCGGGATGATATTAAAAGCATTCACAACACCAATATTGATAGTATTTTTATCATTGATATGATAATTAATCATCAAATCCGTCGTCATCCTAGTTCTAAACTTTAAATAAGCCATAGCCTCTTCGTTAGGAGCATTCCATGAAGCATAAGCATCAGAAGAGGTACCATCATTAACAAATTTGGCTGGCCCGAATACCGTATTGTTTACTGAAAAACTCCATTTTTTAATACTGTAATCAATACTAATAACACCTTTCAAAGCAGGTCTTGAAGTGGTGGTAAGAGCTTCTTCCATTCTATTGAAAAAAGGATCTCCTCCTTGTTTGTGTGCATTGAGCTCATTGAGCATATTTGATTCTCTTAAGATCTTGGAATAATTTACATTCGCAGCAAGGTTAAGCGCCATCTTTCCTTTACCTAAACTAATATTTTTATAATTGGCTACAATATCAGCTCCAACAGTTTGTGTATTGATACCGTTGATAAAGAAACTGGCAGAAGCTACATTCTGTATTCCCAGATCTTTCATTCTGGAACTCAAAAGAATTCTGTCTCGAATAGTGATCCAATATCCATCAATCGTCATTGAAAAATTTTTATTGGGTTGAAATCCAAATCCGGAAGTAAAGTTCAGTGATTTCTCAGCAGTCAGCTTTGGAATCCCTACTTGGGTAGCTTCTGGACTAACATTGCTAAATAAGCCCTCCACAAATACTGATCCGTTGATAAAAGAAGCCTGATTGGTAGAAAGATATATTTGTTGCAATGTTGGAGCTCTCAATCCTGTAGAAGCGGAAGCTCTAAAAATCAATTTCTTACCAATGATATCTTGTCGTAAGCTTCCTTTCCACACAAAAGCACTTCCAAAATCACTATAATTTTCATATCGGGCAGTCGCATTCAGGGTGGTACTTTCTGAAAAGTCGATGGCCGCGTCCGCATATACACCTATATTAGAACGAGAAAACCTTCCGGCGGATGCAGCATTCATTCCGGGGAAAGAAATAGCTCCGGGAATTGGATCGTAAGAGGCTTGGTCTCCTGCATAAATTTCATACCATTCTTTTCGGGCTTCTGTGCCCACCGCAATAGCAAATAAATCAGAAAAACGTTTGGTAATATCAACATTTCCTACCAAGTTATTAAATTTAAAACCGCCAGGCTTAAAGTAGGTGGGACTCTTGAGCCCAATCTCAGGATTAAAGGTATTTCTTACGGTATATAAAATTTCATTTCCTCCTGTAGTAGCGCTAATATCAATTGCCCAGCCATCAAGAGTTTTAGTTTTAAAGCCTAAAGTACCTCCATAATCCGTTATATTACCTTCGAAGGTAGGCCCAAAACCAATATAATTTTCCTCAGAATTTGCGATGGGAGCTAGAGGATTATTTTCAGGACCCACCCAATAAGGCGGGCGATAGTTAGCAAAACTATTCACTTTCTTCGCAACAAAAGAGGCATTTCCATAGAATTTACTTCTCTCGGACACAGGAATCATCGCATTCGCTAAAATACTCATGCTTATTTTTTGAGGGGATGCATTTTTATTTTGTGCATCAGGAAATTTAGAGAGGTACCCTTCTACAACAGGCAGAGATGCGCCAAAAGTTTCTGCCTCCCAATAAGGATTTACAATACCGTTTCGATAAGCATAATTACTGTTTTGTAAGCTTGTAGCAATGGTAATAAAACCACCTTTTTTAAAGGTCGTTCCCGAGATTCCGTTTAAACTTTGAGAGAAGCCATCTCCTTTGGAGTACATTCCTGTATTAAAATTAACCTCAGAAAAACTGATATTATCTTTTAGAATTACATTTACTACTCCGGCAATAGCATCAGATCCATATTGTGCAGAAGCTCCATCTCTCAGAATCTCAATCTTTTTGATGGCAATATTTGGAATAGAAGAAAGGTCTGCACCTGTTTCTCCTTTACCAATGGTATTTTGAGTAAAAATAATGGAAGAAGAGTTCTTCCGTTTACCATTCACCAAAATCAACGTTCTGGAAGAACCTAAGTTTCTTACCTCATAAGGATCCAGTAAAGACGTAGCATCTTGCACTGCTACACTGGTCGCATTAAAAGAAGGAATCCTATATTGCAAGACTTGCTCTACCGTATTATATCCTGAGGACTGTATAATAGAGGCATCGATCGCGTCAATAGGAAGAGGTGTTGATATACTAGATCTAGGAGCCGCCCTTGTCCCCACCATAATAACTTCATCAATAGATTTTTCTTTACTTAGACTGTCTTTGTTTTGTGCATAAAGCACTCCCATATTTCCAAGAAGAAATACAATGGCAACTGAAGATTTTTTCATACGCTTTTTCTTTTATCGATTATATAAATTTTAGTCAAATAGTGTTTTTAATGATTTTAAACTAAACAAACATACGAATAAATATATTATCGGTAGTTTTTATAATATTTTAACACATTAATCATAAACATATTATAAAATTTATAATTTTATCTATAAACAATTAAAAAATTCCTCGTGATACATAAAGACTCTTTATATTAATTTCATTAATCGTTTTAGTAAAATTTGATTTATTTTATCAATTGAAATTAAAAAGCTATTTTTGGGAAAATTGAAATTTGAATATATGAAGACTAAACATCCTAAAGGCCTGCCTTTTCTCTTTTTCACAGAAATGTGGGAGCGTTTCGGGTATTATCTAATTCTTGGAATTTTTGTACTTTATGTCATTGAACCCACTGGTATGAAAGGTGGTCTTGGACTTCCAGACAAAACAGCAGATGATATTTTCGGGACTTATATTGCATTGACTTATCTTACTCCATTCATAGGAGGATTTTTAGCAGACCGCGTTTTAGGATACATCAAATCTATTTATTTAGGTGGAATTTTAATGGCAGCCGGATACATCGGGATGGGTATTTTCAAAGACCTTCCTCTATTTTACGGATCCTTAGCATTAATTATTATCGGAAACGGTTTCTTTAAACCAACCATTTCTACTCTATTAGGAAATCTATATTCCGAAGAACCTTATAAAGCTAATAAAGATTCCGGTTATAATATTTTCTATATGGGAATTAATATCGGAGCATTTATTTGTAATATCATTGCTGCTTTCATGCGTAATAAATTCGGTTGGGGCGAAGCATTTATCACTGCCGGAGTTGGAATGTTGATCGGGATGGTAATCTTTACGATTGGTAGAAAACACTACATCCACGCAGCACAAATGAAGCCAGTGCAGGAAGGTGACACAAAGCTTTCTGAAATTTTGCTTAAAGTTTTTGTTCCCGCAATTGTTGCCGGATTTATAGGATGGTTTATTCCTAATAATATTTTTGGAAGTGACAGTACGGATGCATTTATTTTTGCATGTATTCCTGTTATTTACTTTTATGCTTCGCTTTACTTTAAAGCTAAACCTGAAGAAAAAGCCTCTATCGGAGCTCTTTTATCTGTATTTATGATCAGTATGTTCTTTTGGGCGGTTTTCAAACAAAATGGTACGGCTTTAACGAGATGGGCTAACTATTATACAGACCGAAGCGTTCCTGCATCATTAGAAAAACCATTGGAAAACATCTATATGGTAGAAGGAAAAAGCTACGAAGACAAAGAGGTTCCAGTGTACAATGATCAATACCAATCTCAAAAAAATAAAGATGGAAGCCCTCTTAAAGAAACCGGAAAAGATATCTATTTCAGAAATATTACTCCCGAACAGCGGGCCGAACTAGAAAAGAACCCTGAAAAAAAGGTCTTTTTATACAATACTGAATTATTTCAATCCATCAATCCGTTTTGGGTAATTGCATTAACGCCTGTTGTCGTAGGATTTTGGGCTTTATTGAGACGAAAAGGAAAAGAACCCTTAACTCCAACAAAAATTGTCTTGGGATTATTTATTTCGGCATTATCTTGCTTAGTCATGGTATTGGCAGTAATGGCCGGAGAAAACGGAACTGTAAAAGTATCGTCCTTATGGCTGGTTGCCGGATATGGAGTAATCACAATTGGAGAACTTTGCCTTTCTCCCATGGGATTATCTTTTGTGTCTAAACTCTCCCCTGCAAGATTAACGGCATTAATGATGGGAGGTTTCTTCTTGGCCAACTCTGTAGGAAACAAGCTGTCAGGAATTTTAGCAAGTACCTGGTACAATTATGATAACAAAGTAAATTATTTCTTGGTTAACTTCGCTTTGTTGATATTTGCCACCCTTTTAGGGCTTTCTATGTTAAAAAGATTAAACAAAATAATGAAAGAAAAAGGGCATTAATCCTTACCTTCATAAAGAATATCAAAGCTGCAGACGCGTTCTGCAGCTTTTTTATTTAAATATAAAATTAAAACCTTGCCAAAAACCCAAAAAAAACTATATTTGCTAGTCTTAACAAAAATTAACAATAAACAATGGATAATATTGAAGCATTAAGTCCGAAACCGGATGAATTTGTAGAGAATAAGGGTTCCAGACATCCAAAGGGATTATGGGTTCTTTTCGGAACAGAAATGTGGGAGCGTTTCAACTTTTACGGGATGAGAGCATTGCTTACCCTGTTTATGGTAAACTCTCTTTTAATGAAGGAGGCTGATGCATCAATTATTTATGGAGGTTTTCTTGCTTTATGCTATTTAACACCACTAATGGGAGGTTTTATCGCAGATAAGTATTTAGGAAACAGAAACTGTATTATTTTAGGAGGTAGCCTTATGGCACTGGGACAATTTTTACTTTTCCTAAGTGCATCTACTTTCTCTGAAAATTTAGGCGGAGCTAAAACATTCATGTGGCTCGCTTTATTCATCATCATCTTTGGAAATGGTTTCTTTAAGCCGAATATTTCCTCAATGGTAGGAAGTCTTTATCCAAAACAGGAAAAATCTAAACTGGATTCTGCTTTTACCATTTTCTACATGGGGATCAACATCGGAGCATTTTTAGGTCAGTTTATCTGTCCTTATTTAGGAGATGTAAAAGATTCTTCAGGGGTTAGAGATATCTTCGCTTTCAAATGGGGATTCTTAGCTGCATCTATTGCCATGATAATAGGAACAGTAATCTTCTTTATCCTTAAAAACAAATACGTTGTAACTCCAGAAGGCAGACCAATTGGAGGATTACCGAAAAACAGTACAAGTGAAGACTTTGAAGAAGGTGAAACACAAACTGCAAAATTCACTGGAAAATCTATGGGAATTGCTACTATTATATTTGTTGCATTATTCTTTGTATTCAGATATGTTTTAGTGGGCGAATTGGGATTCAGCTCTGTAGGAATGGGTCAATTGATCAAAGGGTTAATTTATCCTTTCATCTACGCTGCAGGTATTTCATTAGCATTCTTAATTATGAGTTCTGCTGAAAATAAAATTGAAAGACAAAGAATCTGGGTAATTTATATCGTTTCATTCTTCATTATTTTCTTCTGGGCTGCATTTGAGCAGGCAGGTTCATCACTTACTTTCATCGCAGATAACCAGACAGACAGAAATATTTTTGGTTGGAATATGCCACCATCAATGGTTCAGATCTTCAACGGATTATTTGTTGTAGCACTAGCTTTACCTTTCAGTATTCTTTGGGATAAATTGAGAGCTAAAGGAAAAGAGCCGGTTTCACCAATGAAACAAGCAATGGGTCTTGCTTTGATTGCTTTAAGTTATTTCATCATCGCTTATAACGTAAAAGACTTAGGAAATACAGGTTTGTTAGCCATCAAATGGTTAATGTTATTATATCTTATCCAAACAATGGGTGAACTTTGTTTATCTCCAATCGGATTATCATTGGTAGGTAAATTGGCTCCAAAAAGATTTGCATCTTTATTATATGGAGTTTTCTTCATCTCAAATGCTGCAGGGTACGCTTTGGCGGGTTCTTTAGGAGCTATTATTCCTGCAACAGGAGATAAGTTCGTAAAAGCAGAAAAACTTGGAGTAAACCTTCAGGATGTTTTAGACAAAAAAGTAACGCTTACACCAGAGCAAATCGCTTTGTTTGAAAAAGAACAATTACCTATTGCTAATACAACATTTGCGGGAGTTGAAATTCATAACTTATTTGAATTCTTCATGGTATTCGTAGTACTTTGTGGTATTGCAGCTGTAATTTTAGCAATATTATCCCCTAAATTAAAGAAAATGATGAACGGTGTAAACTAACCACATCAATAAAATATAAGTAAAACCTCTGCTAAGTCAGAGGTTTTTTTTATTTTCGTACGATGGAAATTTCCGAAGATTCTTTATTTCAATCCGTAAAGGAAATCATTAGGCAATCGCGCGAAAAAGTTTTTCGAATAGCGAATTCTACTTTATTGCTCACGTATTGGCAAATCGGGCAACTGATTGTAGAAGATGAACAAAAAGGAAAAGAGCGAGCAATCTATGGAGCTTCTACTCTAAAGAATCTTTCAAAAAAACTGACTTTAGAATTTGGAAAAGGATTTGATGAAAGTAATCTAAGGAATATGCGTTCTTTTTACCAGGCATTACCAATATGTGACGCATTGCGTCACGAATTGAGTTGGACTCATTACAGGTTGTTGATAAGACTAGATCATTCAGAAAAAAGGAATTACTATATTAATGAATCTATCCAAAACAATTGGAACTCCAGAGATCTGAAAAGACAAATCAATTCCCTATCCTACGAAAGAGTTTTGGATCACAAAAAATCTTCCAACGAAACCATCCACAGTGTTTTAAAAGATCCATATATTTTTGAATTTTTAGGATTAAAAAATGATGAAAAGATTTCCGAAAAAGAAATTGAAACCGCTATTATTGATCACATTCAAAAATTTTTATTAGAATTCGGAAAAGGTTTTGCTTTCGTCGCAAGACAGCAACATATTTCTACCGATACTTCAGATTTCTATATTGATCTCGTTTTTTACAATTATATCTTAAAATGTTTTGTCATTATTGATTTAAAAACCGGTGAACTTTCTCATCAGGATATCGGGCAAATTGATATGTATGTAAGAATGTATGACGATTTGAACAGAAATGAAGGAGACAACCCTACCATAGGAATTTTACTCTGTTCAGAAAAAGATGAAACCATTGTAAAATACTCCGTGTTGAACGATAAAAACAACCTCTTTGCAAGCAAATATTTGTTGTACCTTCCGAAAGAAGAAGAATTAAAACAAATCATTGATCAGGATAGAATCCGTTTCGAATTGGATCAGGAAAATAATCACTCAAAATAAATAATTATAAAGCAATTATGAGCTTAACTTTAGATGAAATACAAAATTTCAAAGGAAAATATCCAAAACAGATCTGGAGCTTATTTTTCTCTGAAATGTGGGAACGTTTTTGTTTCTACGGAATGCGCGGAATGTTGGTATTCTTCATGATCTCACAACTTAATTTCCACGAAAAAGAGGCCAACCTTCAATACGGTGCTACACAAGCGTTTGTGTACGCCTTTACTTTTATTGGTGGGCTTTTTGCCGATAAAATATTAGGATTTCGAAAGTCCTTGTTTTGGGGTGGATTATTAATGATCGTTGGGAGTTTAATCTTAGCAACAGATCCACACAAATACTTTTTCCTTGGAATTGCATTTACCGTTGTAGGAACAGGTTTCTTTAAGCCGAATATTTCATCAATGGTTGGCCAGCTTTACAAACCTAATGATTCAAGAGCTGATGCAGGATTCTCTCTTTTTTATGCAGGAATTAACCTTGGAGCTTTGCTTGGAGGATATTTATGTATTGCTATAGGGAAAGGAGAACTTTTTGCGAGTTTTATCCCCGAAGAACTAAGATGGCATCTTGCTTTTGGATTTGCTGCTATTGTAATGGTGATTAGTTTGATCAATTTTGTTTTTACCCAAAAAAGTTTAGGAACAATCGGGCTTCAGCCGGGACATCCAGATAATGAAACAAAATCTGCCCCTATTCCCAAATGGCAGGAATATGGAGTGTATGTTTTATCGTTGATCTTCGTACCAATTATTATGGTAATGGTGGCAAAGACGCAGTATACAGACTATTTCATGTATACCATCGGGCCACTTACGTTGATCTATCTTTTTTATGAAATGACACAAGTGACCGCTGCAGAACGTAAAAAACTTTGGGCTGCGTTGGTTTTCATATTGTTTTCTATCCTATTCTGGGGAATTTACGAGCAAAGTGGAGGTTCTCTAAGTATTTTCGCTGCTAAAAACTTAAATAAAGATCTTTTAGGATTAGATCCGAATGGGGTAAATAACTCCGGAGGTGCATTTTTCATTATCTTCTTAGCTCCTCTTATCGGTTTGCTTTGGATCTGGCTGAACAAAAGAAAAATAGAACCAAATACCATCATTAAATTCGGTCTCGGATTTATTTTCTTGGGACTTGGTTATTATGTATTATTTGCGACTAAGTTTTTTGCTACATTACAGGGAATCACTTCATTGAATTTCTTTACTATAGCTTTATTGGTTATTACTTTGGGAGAGCTTTGTCTCTCTCCTATCGGATTATCTATTATGACCAAACTTTCCACCAAAAACCTTCAGGGAATGATGATGGGAATGTGGTTTTTGGCATCAGCGTATGGTCAATACGTTGCAGGAATCATTGGAGCAGGTTTGGCAACAGCAAAAGAAGGCTCTACCAACTATGATGCTTTAATCACTTATACTGATGGATATAAACAATTAGGATTATATGCAATAATTGCCGGAGTTGTGCTAATTTTGATCTCTCCATTCGTGAAAAAACTAATGCAGGAAGTAAAATAGAAATAAGAATATTATGCTTATTTTTATTATTCAAATACCAAATTATGAAGAAAATTATAAGCATACTATTTATATTTATAGCAAGTTTTAGCTTTGCTCAGGTAAAATGGATGACCATTGAAGAGGCTTTAAAGGCTCAAAAAGCAAATCCAAAAAAAATATTGATCGATTTTTATGCAGATTGGTGTGCTCCATGTAAAATAATGGACAAGAAAACATACGGTCATCAGGTGATTGCAGATATTTTAAATGAAAATTATTATCCGGTAAAGTTTAATGCTGAGGAAAAAAAATCTATTGAAATATTTGACAGAACCTTTTCAAATCCTAATACAGAACAGAAAAAAGGAAAAAATTCATTACACGAATTCACTCAGTATCTTAATGTAGCAGCGGTTCCAAGTACTGTTTTTCTGGATGAAAAAGGAGGACCCATTACCATTCTTCAAGGAGAACTATCGGCAAAAGAGCTAGAACCTTATTTAGAATTAATTTCAAAAGATTTATATAAAAAAATCCGTACCCGAGAACAATGGGAAGATTATCAGAAGAAATTTAAATCTAAAATAAAAGATTAACTGGTTATTTGGGTTTCGAGCCCAAAAAATCTATATAAAGAAATCAGACTTTCAATTTTTTGTTGGAAGTCTTTTTTATTTTCCCGAAATTCGAGACTTTATTTTAAATTTAAAACTACCCTCGGATCTCAGATAAAAATGACGCTAGAAACATCCATTGAATACGTAAAAGGAATTGGTCCTGATAAAGCTAAACTCATTAAAAATGTGTTGGGAATTTCTACGGTGGAAGATTTTCTTACCTTCTATCCTACTCGTTATCTTGATAAAAGCAAGGTATATAAAATTGCCAATCTTCAGGAAAGCACGATTGAGATTCAGTTAAAAGGAAAGATTACGCATGTTCAGGAAATTCAGACCGGGAAAGTAAAAAGACTTTCTGCAAAATTCAATGATGAAACCGGGATGATGGATCTTGTGTGGTTTCAATATTCAAAATGGATGGTAGAGCAACTTCCCATCAACCGTGATATCTATATTTTTGGAAAGATCAATTTTTTCAATAATCAATATTCAATGCCCCATCCGGAAATCGAAATTGATGAGAAAAAAGAAAGCGAGAATCGTTTAAGTCCTATTTATCCAAGTTCAGAAAAACTGACTAAAAGAGGATTGCATCAAAAATTCTTTCAGGGCGTATTAAGAAATATCTGTAAAGAAATTCCTAGTCTTATTCAGGAAAATCTTCCGGATTATATGATCAGTTCTTTTAAGTTTATGTCTAGACAACATACGTATCTAAATATTCATTTCCCGAAAGATTTAGATCATTTTGAAAAGGCAAACAACAGATTGAAATTTGAAGAATCATTCTTTTTTCAATTAGGATTTGGTTTAAAAAAGCTTCATCATAAAACACAATCTCACGGTAATCCGTTTCCTGTCGTTGGAGATTATTTTACTAATTTTTATGAAAACAATCTTCCTTTTGAACTTACCAATGCTCAGAAAAGAGTATTAAAGGAAATTCGGATGGATATGAAAAGGCCTATCCAAATGAATAGGCTGCTACAAGGAGATGTAGGTTCCGGCAAAACAATGGTTGCTCTATTAACGATGCTGATTGCAATGGATAATGGTTTTCAAAGCTGTCTTATGGCACCAACTGAAATTTTAGCACAGCAGCATTTTAACGGAATTAAAGATTTATTGACAGAAACAGGCATCAATGTTCGTATTCTGACAGGATCATCCAAAGTATCTGAAAGAAAAATTATTCATCAGGAATTAGAAAATGGTGAACTTTCTATTTTAATAGGAACGCATGCTGTTTTGGAAGACAAGGTTAAATTTAAAAATCTTGGATTAGCGATTATTGATGAGCAACATCGATTTGGAGTGGCACAAAGGGCTAAACTTTGGGCTAAAAATAAAATCCCACCACATATTCTGGTGATGACCGCTACGCCTATTCCAAGGACATTGGCAATGAGTTTTTATTCTGATCTTGATGTTTCTGTGATCGATGAAATGCCTGTTGGAAGAAAACCCATTATTACAGCCCATAGACGCGAAAAAGATAGAGATTATGTTTACAATTTCTGTAGAGATGAGATCAAAAAAGGAAGACAGGTGTACTTTGTATATCCATTAATTGATGAATCTGAGACGCTGGATTATAAAAACTTAATGGAAGGCCTTGAGCATGTGATGAATTCTTTCCCGGATTATAAGGTCTCTATGCTTCATGGTAAAATGAAACCTGCTGAAAAAGATGCAGCGATGAATTATTTCGCTTCAGGAGAAGCAGAAATTATGGTGGCTACAACGGTAATTGAAGTTGGGGTGAATGTTCCGAATGCTTCGGTAATGGTTATTGAGAGTTCAGAAAGGTTTGGATTGTCTCAACTTCACCAATTGCGTGGTCGTGTGGGTCGTGGAGCTGAGCAAAGCTACTGTATACTCATGACTTCAGAAAAACTATCCAAAGAAAGCAGAACCCGCATCAAGACCATGACCGAAACCAATGATGGCTTTAAAATTTCTGAGGTAGATATGCAATTGCGAGGTCCCGGAGATATTTTAGGAACGCAACAAAGTGGTGTATTAGATTTTAAAAGGCTAGATCTTGTAAATGATGCTGCGATTATAAAAACTACAAAAAAATCGGTAGAAAAAATTCTGGAAACCGATCCTTTATTATCAAAACCCGAAAATTTGGTGATCAAGAACTATTATATCAGGTACTATAAAGGTAAAAATAAGTGGAGTAAAATTTCATAAAAAAACCGCGAGAAGAAATAATCTTTACGCGGCCCCCTTATAAAACTGTTATTTAGAAGAAATTACTTTTGGTCGTTTTAAAAAATTTACTTTAATAGCTATAAACTTTAATATCTTGTGATTTGGTGTGAAAATATTTATACTATTACTTGAAGTATTTTTTATAGCCACAGCTATTAAAATAAATTTAAAAAAACAAAATGAATTATGTTTCCAATTTGCTTATTATAAAAACTAACTGTTTTTCGATTAAGGAAAGTATAAAATGAAACGAATATTTCCTTAACCTACTATGAGTTTTCATGATTGTACCGTTTTGTTTAAAGATCTTCTACGCTTTATAAAATTGGAAATTGATATAATTCATTTTGTTTTAACTAACATTGTGATTTATATAATCTAAGTTTCTAGGTGAAACAATTATCTCTCATTCATTTATTGCTTTTTATATAGCTAATTTGTGTTGCTCATTTACTTCTACAAAAGTGGTAATATGTTAAGGAAAAACTTTTATATCATTTTAATTATTAGTTATAAAATTTTCACCTTTGTGTGAATATTATGTAATAAATACTATATTTTTCCGTTGTAGATAAATTTTAAAAACTTATTATCCATCACACTTTCATAATAAAATTATCTCTATTAAGACCGGAGGTATAATATTGCCAGTTTATTGTGATCACTTCAGAAAGCACTTTTTTCATAGCCGTGTAATCTTCTTTCTTTTTAATAAAAACATTGGCTCCGTTTACAAAGACATCCTCAATTTCACTTTCAGATAAATTTTCAGCATAAACGGCTGTCACCATATTATCAAACCTAAAATCAGTTTTAATCTCCGAGAGACATTCTAAACTGTTTTTTATCGAGATATTATAATTCATAAACAATATCTCTGGGACAAGAGCTTCCTGACTATTCAGATACTCCATAAGATTCCCTCCGTTACCAAAACTCTGAATCTTAACCCCTATTTTTAATTCTTTAAGAATCTTTTTAAAAACAATACGGTTTCCTTCGTCATCATCTACCAATATTACACTCAGGTATTCTCTATTCATATTGAACTCTGGTATTCATGATCATACTTTGTGCTTTTCTTCTCTTGATAATAATTTTTTGAAACTGAGAAGGCGTAACTCCTGTCATATTTTTAAACTGTGTACTCAAATGGGCCACACTAGAATAATTAAGCTTAAGAGCAATCTCTGTAAGACTTTGCTTATTGCTAATGATCAACTCTTTTGCGTACTCAATCTTTTGCAGCATAATGAAGTTTTCTATAGAAGTATAGGTCACCTCAGAAAAGAGGTTAGACAAATATCCATAGCTATGATTCAGTTTTTCTGCTATATAAATAGACGCTTTTACTTGTATCGTTTCTTCAGAAAAAACCAACTCTACAATAGCATCTTTTATTTTTTGTATCAAAGCCGTTCTTTGGCTTTCAATAATTTCAATACCGTAATCTTCAAGATTTTTCTTGAAAATAGAATGCTGCTCCTGAGTCAGGGATTCATAAAATTCAACCTCCCCAAAATTCAGCAAACGATACTTCAAACCATGCTCTTTAAGTTTTTCATCCAAAATCTTCTTACAAAGAGCATTGAAATCAAATTTTACATACATTTTCATCTCAGTATAATTGTGCTAATATTTCAGTAAATATAATACTTTATTTCAATTAAAAGTGAATTAGAGTAATAAATTTGCTAATTTTTGTTAAAACGCAAAAAACTCCTGTATTGTTGAATACAGGAATTTAAACACTAAGGATGAAAAAAAATATACTGATAATAGCTAAAAAAGCTTAAAACCAAGCATATGAATGTATTATTGTAATGTGATTTGGTTCTGATACAAAGATGATTCAAATACCAACATCACCTGTTATAGAATTACTATTTAATATTACACAATTTTAAGTCAATTATTTGTGAATTATTAACTCCATTAAATAATCATCCATGAAAAAATTATTCCCAATATCAAAAACGCCTTCATCGTATACATTATAACCTTGAGATTCATAGAATTTTTTCGCAGAATTGTATTTATTCACATTCAGAATTACCCTCTTATTTCCCTTCTCAGAAACTTCTTTATTTAAAAATCGTAACGTTTCTTTCCCAAATCCTTTTCCTTTACTTTCAGGAGCTAAATAAATACGATGAAGTTTTGTAGTATTCAATTCATAGCCGATTTCGTAGCCTAGAAATCCTTCAAATGAACCTGTACGATCATCCTGAATTAAATAATAATGATAATCAGGATTCTTCATCTGGTGGGAAATCTCTTCCTGAGAATACATTGTACTGAGCATATACTCCATCTGTTCTTTAGAAAGAATTTCTGCATATGCATTTTCCCAAGATCTTCTTGCCAAATCCTGAATCAAAGGGATATCGTTTTCTGTAGCTTTTATAAATTTCATTATTTTAAGGTTTAATATATTAAGTCTTTTTAAACTAATTTTAAATTTAACCGCAAAAGAGGCAAAATATTTTTAGCACTTAAGTTTATTTCAAGTTAAATTCTTTGCATCTAGAAGAACACTTAAGTTTTTTAAAAATCTTTGATTTTTACCTTTCTTGTGAACTTTTGTTTTCTAATAAAGAGCAGCAATATCCAAATACCTTTTGTGGTTAAATAAAAAGTTGAAACAAGTTTATCTTAAAATAGGGTTTGCAAAAACTCTAATAGAAAAATAAAAAAGGTGAAAAGTTTTAAACTTCTCACCTTAATATGTTTATTGCAACTTTAAAATGTTACGGGAAAATTCACCATTCATTTTTAAATGTTTGCCATTTCAGCTTTAATCTTTGCATACAATCCTTCTGAAGCAGGAACAAGAGGAAGTCTTAAATAATTTTTAATAATTCCTTTTTCTGTCAAAATCACTTTAATTCCGCAAGGGTTACCTTCAGCAAAAATCAATCTTGTGATATCCACTAATTTATTATGAATCTCATAAGCCTCTTTTACCTTACCTTCAAAAGCCAACTGCACCATAGTTGAAAACTCCTTTGGATATCCTTGTCCAATTACAGAGATTACACCGTCACCACCTGCTAAAGTTACAGGAAGTGTATATTCATCATCACCAGAAACTAAAGAAAATCCTTCAGGTTTCTTTCTCAGAATATCAAAATACTGAAGAATGTTTGGAGACGCTTCCTTAATTAAGAATAAATTCGGGAATTCTTTCGCCAAACGTAAAGTTGTTTCTGCCTCTACATTTTGTCCTGTTCTTGACGGAACATTATAAATAATGATATTCTTTCCTGTAGAAGCTAATGCTTTATAATGCTGATAAAGCCCTTCCTGATTAGGTTTGTTATAATACGGAGACACAGACAATACCGCTTCAAAAGCAGAAAGATCTGTTTCTTCAATTTGTTTTTTAACTTCAAGCGTATTATTTCCACCAATTCCCAATACCAAAGGCAAGCGTTTACTGTTCACCTTAATGATATGATCTACCACCTGTTTCTTCTCCTCATCAGAAAGCGTTGCCGCCTCCGCTGTAGTTCCCAAAACAACTAAATAACTGGTTCCGTTCTCGATATTATATTCAACAAGTTTCGTTAAACTATCGAAGTCAACGGATAAATCTTCATTAAAGGGTGTTACCAAAGCTACACCTACTCCTTTTAAAATACTCATCTGTTAAAATTATTTTCGTCAAATTTAATAATTTAGACCAAGAATTTATAATAAATAATAATGTTTTATTATACATATAATTATATTTGCATATACTAAAAGAAATTATGAAAAATAAATTCTTATTACTGGGAATTGCTCTGGCTACACTTACTGCTTGTAAAACAACTTTGTTACAAGTTGCGAACGTGCAGACACAGAAAAATATTTCTATTAATAACGAGCTAAAGAATGACGAGGAGTTTGTAAAAATTATTGAACCTTATAAGCAAAAATTGGACAAAGAGATGAATCAAAAGATCTCTCATACCAATACAGACCTTACCAAACAGGGAGACAATAGCAATTTGGGAAATCTTTTAGCAGACTACACATTCGATGGAGCAGACGAATGGGCAAAGACTCATCTTAAAAAAAATGTAGATGCCGCTTTGATTAATATCGGAGGAATCCGTACAACGATCGGGAAAGGCGATATTTTATTGAAAAATGTGTTTGAAGTAATGCCTTTCGAAAATGAAGTAATCATTGTTAAAATAAAAGGAATCGATCTTCCAGGACTTTTTGAATATTATGCAAAAACTCAGGTGAACAATCCGGTTTCTCATTTATACATTGAAACAAACAACGGACAATTAACCAAGTCTTTAATCAATGGGAAAGCGATAAACCCAACTCAGGATTATTACATCGCAACATCTGATTATCTGGCTTTGGGAGGCGACAACATGAAATTCTTCGGAAAAGGAGAATCCATCCCGACAGGAATTAAATTAAGAGATCTTTTCGTTGATTTTTTCAAGAAAAACTCTGAAGTGGTTCCTAATACAGACGTTCGTTTAAATTTTATTGGTAAGAAGTAATGGATAGAAAAAAGTTTTTAAAAGCAATAGGTGGCGGAACTCTAGCAATGGCTTTAGCTCCGAATATGATGATGGCGGAAGAATTAAAAATTCTTGATTTAAAATCTGCAAATAAACTCACGATTCTTCATACCAATGATCAACACAGCAGAATAGAACCTTTTGATGCAAGCTATACCAAAAACCCAAATCAGGGAGGTTTTGCAAGAAGGGCAAGCTTAATACAACAAATCAGAAATCAGGAAAGTAATGTTTTACTGCTTGATTCAGGTGATATTTTTCAGGGAACTCCTTATTTCAACTTCTTCGGAGGCGAATTGGAGTTTAAATTAATGTCCATGATGAAGTATGATGCTTCAACCATGGGAAATCATGATTTTGATAATAGTTTAGATGGATTTTTAAAGGTATTACCTAATGCGAAATTCCCTTTTATCTGTTCAAATTATGATTTTAAAAATACGATTCTTGACGGAAAGACTTCTCAATATAAGATTTTCAACAAAAACGGAATTAAAGTTGGGATCTTCGGAGTAGGAATTCAGTTGGATGGATTGGTTGGCAAAAAGCAATATGGTGAAACGGTATATTCCGATCCGGTAGATGTTGCTCAACATTATTCAAATTTCCTTAAAAACGAACAAAAATGTGATCTTGTGATTTGCCTATCGCATATCGGTTACGATTACAAAGACGAACCTGATAAAATAAGTGATAAAATTCTGGCAGCCAAAACTGAAAACATTGACATTATTTTAGGCGGTCATACCCATACATTCTTGCCGGAGCCTCAAACTTTCACTAACAGACAGGGCAAAAAAGTTTTGGTTAACCAAGTGGGTTGGGCAGGTCTTCTTTTAGGTAGAATTGATTTCTTTTTTGACACTAACAAAAACGTACAACATATTTCTTGGAATAATCAGGCAATAGATAGCTCTATAATAGCATAATATGAAAAAACTCTCTATAATTTCTCTTGGTATTTTAGCATCCCTACAACTCGTACATGCTCAAACTATTTCTTCAAAAAAATGGACAGATTTATTCTCCTATAACAACGTTATAGCCATGAAAGAAGATAACGGAAAAATAGTTGCAGCCGCAGAAAACGGACTTTTCTACTATACAATTTCCACAGGAGAAATTACCAAGCTGTCTAAAGCAAACGGCTTGCATGAGGTGAAAATAACAGCTTTCGATTATAATCCGCAAACTAAAATAGGACTTATAGGGTATCAAAACGGATCTTTAGATGTGGTAACACCCAATGGAGTGACCTACGTGGTAGATATTCCTATTGCTACAGGTTATAATGGAAGTAAAAAAATCAATCATATTTCTATTACAGGAGATCAGGCAGTGGTTTCTGTAGGATATGGAGTTTCTATTTTCGATTTAAAGAAAAAAGAATTTAAAGATTCTGCATTCTTTTTGAATGGTGGAGTTTATCAAGCGAGTAATGAAGCAGTGATATTTGGGAACAAAGTATATTCTGTAACCAATACAGGATTAAAAACCCATGAACTGAATACGACTTTCCCTGTATTTACAACTTGGGCAACAGAAATGCCAGGGAATTTCACTCATATAGATTCAGAATCCGTACTTACATTTTCATCACCTACTACTTCTTACATTTATAACAATGGTGTATCTACGCCTATTGGACAGACCTTTACAAACGTTCATGATGTAGTTGTAAACTCAAATAACATCATTGTAACAGATCAGGCGAGAGTATATACTTTTAATACAAGTGGAACTGCGGGTAGTGCTTCAAGCTTTGGTGAAGAATGTAATACCGCCACGACCGTTGGCGGAAAAGTATATGGAGGGACAATATTATCTGGCATAAAAAATGATGCAAATAATACTTTTAAACCTGATGGTCCTTATAAAAATACATCGTATAAAATTTCACTTTTAAATGATCAGGTATGGGTTTCTACAGGAGGTAAAGAAGCATATAACGATCCACCACCAGGTAGGAATATTGGGTATTATCATTTTGATGGTAGCAAATGGATCTATCCAGATTATTTCATTAATAATCCTATTACTTTCAATATTCTGGACGTTGCCCCGAATCCATCAAATCCTAGTGAAGTATATTTCACAAACCTTATCTATAATCAAGGTCAAAAAGGTATTTATAAAATGGAGAATGATGTTTTTAAAAAAGTATATAAAAATAATGATCCCAGTGATCCTTTAGAAAATCGTATTACAGGACTTACCTTTGATAAAGACAATCAATTATTTGTAGCTGTAACAGCAATAAAGACAGGTTCTGCAAACACTGGATATTATTTTTACAATAAATCATCTGATGATTTCACTCTTGTTCCAATAATTAATGCTGGAGGCTCACAAAAACCATTTACAAAAGACGGTATTATCTATATTCCTTCACCTTTTTTTGATCCAGGAGGATTAATTATGAAGGAGTATGGTAATAACCCCACCTCTACATCTACCCCACTAAAATTTATCAACAAAAGTAATAATCTACCCAATGGTGGTACAGTCTCCGCTACAATAGATAAGGACGACAATGTCTGGATTGGTACCAGAACTGGATTAAGAATTCTTTCTAACCCAAAATCTGCGATCACTGAAACTTCTCCGCAGACTGAAGCTATTGTAATAGAACAAAATGGCATTGCAGAAGAGCTATTTAGAGATAATACTATTTTACAAATTGAAGTAGATGGCGGAAATCACAAATGGGTTTCTGTAGACGGCGGTGGTATATATTATCTATCATCTAATGGTGAACAGGTAATAAAACGTTTTACAAAAGAAAATTCTCCACTACCCACAAATAGTGTTACAGATATTAAAGTTGATAACAAAACCGGAAAGGTTTACTTCGTTACTCTTGACGGAATTGTTACTTACCAAAGTGATGTAGCAGATGTTACCTCAAATTTCGGTAACGTATTGGTATATCCAAATCCTGTGGTCTATTCAAACTTTAAAGGAAAAGTTACGATAAAAGGGTTAGCAGAAAAAACAAATATAAGAATTGCAGATGTTGCAGGAAATGTAGTGCATTCAGCTGTTGCCAGAGGTGGGTATTATGAATGGGATCTTAACAATATGAAAGGAGCTAGAGTCGCTTCTGGGATTTATTTTGTACTCATGACCAACGAAGATGGTTCTGATAAAGCTACTGCAAAAATAGCCGTCGTTAATTAATGAATTCTCAAAACGGATTTCTACTTTCATTTATAAAATATGGCGAAAATGATGCTGTTTTGCATTGTTTTACCGAAGATGAAGGCTTTCAGACCTATTTCTTAAAAGGTGTTTATACCAAAAGAAATAAAAAGAAAGCTTTGCTTCTGCCTTTACACCAGCTTAACTTTTCTGTTAATATAGCCAGAGGCAATGGCATTCAGTCGGTCTCTAAGTTTGAACTGATTAAGAACAATGATATCTACACTGATATTAAAGCCAATACCGTTATATTTTTCATTTCAGATTTTCTCAATCAGGTGTTAAGAAATGAAAATAAAAATCCTGCTATTTTCTTCTGTATTGACGAATTTATGGATGAATTAACGCAACGGAATTATCAGTCTCATTTGATATTTCTAATTAAAATTCTAAAGATTCAAGGGGTTGCCCCTCTAATCGATGAAGGAAAATATTTAGATCCCGAAACAGGAACGTTCTCTTTTACATCAAGCCATCAGCTTTTTACAGAGGATGTTTCATTGATATGGAAAAGCATTATTTCATCAGAAAATCCGTATCAGATAAAAATTCCTCAATTCATTAGAAAAAGTTTCTTAGACAGTCTTTTAGTCTATTATCATTATCATATTACAGATTTTAAAACACCCACTTCCTTAGAAGTTATTCAACAGATATTTGAATAAAAACAAACGATTTTCTATATTCATCTAGTTTGTCATCCGTAGGAATCTAAACTCATTTTGTAGAAATTAAACTGTGAAAATCATTGTTGAGATTCCTACGGAATGACAAAGATTGTGTTAAATTTTATAGCTTATTATTTACTATACATCTCTTTGTTACATCCTTTTATCATTTCGCTTCCTCGGGCATTTCCGTTTCAGATTCTGCGATTTCTTTTTTGGTAAATCTTGGTTGAAGGATTTTTGCAATTAAGCCCGTCCAGCCTGTTTGATGGGAAGCTCCTACTCCACGGCCATTATCACCATGAAAATATTCATAAAATAAAATATAATCTTTAAAATCGGGATCGGTTTGAAACCTTGGATATTGTCCGTTAGCTGGGCGATTTCCATTTTCATCTTTTAAAAATATCTTGGATAGCCTTTTGCTTAAAGCATCTGCAATCTGATCCAAATTCGAATAATTTCCACTTCCTGTAGGATATTCAACCATAAAATCCGGACTGTAGTAAAAGAAAAACCGTTGAAGACTTTCAATAATTAAAAAATTAATCGGAAACCAAATCGGGCCGCGCCAATTGCTGTTTCCACCAAAAAGTCCGCTATCACTTTCTGCGGGAGTATATTTTACAGAATAATCTATTCCGTTTAAATTCAATTCGTATGGATTTTTTTCATATTCTTTCGACAGCGCACGAACTCCATACTCACTTAAAAACTGATTAGGATCTAGCATTCTGCTCAACAGTCTTTTCAAACGATGACCTCTCAAAAGTGAAAGTAAATGTTTAGAATCCTGTCCCTTAACTTCCCAACGGGAAACCAAAGATGCCAATTCAGGTTTATTTTCAAGAACCCATTTCATTCTTTTCTTGAAATTGGGCAGATTTTCAATCATCTCATCATCAATCACCTCAACGGCAAACATCGGTATCAAACCAACAATCGTTCTCATTCGAAGATACATATGATTTCCGTCACTGGAAGAAATCGCATCGTAGAAAAACTCATCCTGCTCATCCCAAAGGCTAAAACATTCATCTCCCATATTGTCAAGAGAATTGGCAATAGAAAGGAAATGTTCAAAAAACTTCATCGCCATTTCCTCATATACATTGTTGTATTGAGCCAATTCCAACGCTATTCTCATCATATTTAGAGCAAACATGGCCATCCAGCTTGTTCCGTCAGACTGTTCAAGCTGTTCACCGTTTGGAAGTGCCGTGTTGCGATCAAAAACGCCAATATTATCAAGTCCTAAAAAGCCACCTTCGAAAATATTATTTCCATTGTGGTCCTTCTTATTTACCCACCAAGTGAAATTCATCAACAATTTTTGAAAAGCACTTTCCAGAAATTCCAGATCGGGTTTATTCTTAAAATATTCATCAATTTTAAAAACTCTGAAAACCGCCCATGCATGAACCGGAGGATTCACATCACTGAAATTCCATTCATACGCCGGAAGTTGTCCGTTTGGATGCATATACCATTCAAAAAGGAACAGCTTTAACTGTTGCTTAGCAAAATCAGGATCAATCAACGAAAAACTGATGGTGTGAAATGCGAGATCCCAAGTGGCATACCAAGGATATTCCCATTTATCGGGCATGGAAATAATATGCTCATTATTGAGATGCTGCCATTCATAATTTCTGATTTTCGCGCGTGATTTTGGCGGTTTCATTTCTGCGGGATCTCCTTTTAACCACTTTTCAACATTATAATGGTAAAACATTTTATTCCAAAGCATTCCTGCAAAAGCCTGTCTTTGGACTAACTTTTCATCCTCAGTTTTTATTCCTTCCTGAATATCCGCATAAAATTCGTCGGTTTCTTTTTTCCTTAAAGTAAAAACCTCATCAAAATCCTCAAAAGGCTGTTTTAACGCTTTATCTGAAAGTCTAAATTCAAAAATTTTGGTTTCTTTCGCCTTGAAATTTTCATCAATCAAAAAAGAAGCTTTGGTTCCAATATCTTTTGGATTGATTGCTTCTGAATTTCCATTGACTACAAAATCATTGATGCCATCTTTACAATATTCTGAATTATTGGGAGACTGATAAAGCTTTTCATTATTGGTTTCATTATCACAAAACAAAGTTTTTAATGACTGCTTTGCATACATGTTTTTAATTTCCAAGTCTTTATGATCAATTGTAATAGAAGTTGATTCCTCGGAACTTAGTTGAGGTTTATAATCATCATATCCCCAATTCCATGTATTTCTGAACCAAATCGTAGGAAGAATAAGTAAAGGAAATTCTTTTTCAGCCTTATTAACAACCGTAAGCCTAACTAAAATATCATTCTCGCTTTCTTTAGCGTATTCTATGAAAATATCGAAGTATTCGTTTTGGTCAAAAATTCCGGTGTCAATTAATTCGTATTCCGTTTCTTCTTTGCTTCTTGCTGCATTTGTTTGTAACAAATCTTCGTAGGGAAAAGCATTCTGAGGATATTTATACAACATCTTCATATAAGAATGGGTGGGCGTAGCATCCAGATAATAAAAATATTCTTTCACATCTTCTCCGTGATTTCCTTCGCCATTTGTTAGGCCAAAGAAACGTTCCTTTACCATTTTATCTTTCTTATTCCAAAATCCTACGGAAAAAACGAGCTTCTGCATATCGTCACAGATTCCACAAATCCCTTCTTCCCCCCATCGGTACGCTTTTGCTTCGGCGGTATTATGAGTTGTGTAATTCCATGCGTCGCCATCTGCGCTGTAATCTTCACGAACCAATCCCCATTCTCTGTTGCTTACATAAGAACCCCATTTTTTCCATGAAATGCCTGATAGTCTTTCTTTTTCCTTCATAATTTTATAAATATCTAAAAACTGATAATTGAGAGAAAAAACCTTATAGGTTTGAATGTATAAACCTTTGTCATACACTTTTCTACAGAGTTTGTCATTCCGTAGGAATCTCAGCTGAGCTTTTAATTACTATGTTTAGATTCCTCCGGAATGACAAACTGGATCATGATTTTTTAATTGGCAAACGCAGTTGATTCACCATTGACATTCAAGCGACGATTGTTTCTACTTTAGCTACCATGCGCCCCGGATTGAACGGCCTGTCTGAGCTCTTTTTGTAAGCTTCGGAAAATGCGAGGGCACAAAAAAGCGAGTAGTGAAAGCCGGAAATGTGCGCCCAAAAATTATCCTCCTGTAGAAAAACTTTCAAAAGTGGTCATTCCACCGTCTACAAAAACGCTGGTTCCTGTGATATAATCTGCAAGGTCACTCGCTAAAAAAGCAGCCAAATTTCCGATATCCTGTGGTTGGCCGATTCTGTTGTATGGAATTAAATTAAGTAAAGAATCTAAGGCTTCCGGAGTGCTCCATGCATCTTTATTGATCGGAGTTTGAATAGCTCCCGGACAAATAGAATTAACACGGATTTTATTGGCCCCGTATTCCTGAGCTAGCGTCTGCATCAACATTCTGATCGCCCCTTTGCTCGAAGCATAATTGGCATGCCCAGCCCAAGGAATAATCTCATGAACCGAACTGATATGAATGATTTTTCCACAAGCGATAGAACGTGTAGGATCAATTCCGCGGCGAAGAAATTCTTTGATCGCTTCTCTTGCGCAAAGAAACTGACCTGTTAAGTTGACCCCAATTACAGCATTCCACTGATCAAGCGTCATTTCTGTGAATTTTGAATCTTTCTGAATTCCAGCATTGTTCACTAAAATATCAACCGTTCCGAATTCTGAAACTACATCCTGAAACATTTTTACCACCTGATCTTCCTTAGAAACATCACATTGATAGGTAATTCCTTTTCCTCCTGCATCGGTAATTTCTTGTAAAACGGCTTTGGCCTCGTCCGCAGATCTTTCTGAAGAGTGATTGACAATGATGGTGGCTCCTGCTGAAGCCAATGATTTTGCTATTCCTGTTCCTATTCCGCTTGAAGCTCCGGTAACGACTGCTACCTGATTACGAAGTGATATTTCCATGTTTTATTATTTGATGTTACTCAAAGTTAATGGAAAGAATCAAGACCACTGAATATTTAAATTTAAAGTTTTCTTAAATTTTTTTGTACATCAAACGCTGCGGGCCACTCCTCCCCATTCTTGTTTTGCCATCGAATTGATATCCTACTTTGATATAAAGGTCGTACGCAGAAGTATTGTTTTCGTTCACGGCTAATACAATTTCGTCGCAGTTTTTGAAGTTCTCTCTTACAAAATCATCAATTTGAATCATTGAAGCTTTTCCTATTCCTTTACCTTGTAATTTTGGATTGATTGATAAGGATCTCAACAACGTGGAATTCGGATTATCGGTAAGGTCAAGTTTATCTTCTCCAAAATCTAATATAAAAAAACCTGCCGCTTTTTCATCCTCAAAAATGGTTATGGGAAATTCTAAATTGGTGTTCCGTTCTTTTATTCTATTGAGCGCAAATTCTGCGGTAGATGTATATCTTAACTGGATCTCATCTAATGTATAACTGACTTCAGAAAGATCTTCCCGCTTGAAAAAATGTAAATTGATCATATCTAATTTTAATGATGATAAATATCTTCATACATTACCCCAGCACGAATCTCCACCGGAAGCTTGTTTTCTTCAGGAACAATCGGACAGTTATAGTCATACGCATTATAAGCACAAAACGGCTGGTATGATTTATTAAAATCCAGAACAATGGTATTTCCTTTTGGAATCGTTAGGTCCATATATTTTCCACCACCATACGTTTCTTTTTCATTGGTCAGATCTCGGAAAGGCAGGAAAAGATAATCCTTGTATTTTTTTTGCTTTATTAAATCTAAACTTTGATATAAGGTTAAAGTATACGATTTCCCCTCTAGGGTAAAAGTTGCCTTCCCATATTCTTTATACGATTTTGTTTTCCCGGAAGAAGTTGGAAGATCAAACGGTTTTGCATCCTTTGTTTTGGTAAAATTGGCGGTTACTCTATATTTCAAATCAAATGGAAAGAAAGGATGCCCTTTAAAATTGGTAAAATTATCTCCACGTAAAGGCGTTTCCTTCGCATTAAGATATTCTGCATTCAGTTCTTCCTGAAATTTCTTGACTTCCATGACTTCCTTTGAAACCATCTTTTGAGAAAATACAAAGAAGGGTAACATCAGGAAGAGTATAATATATTTCTTCATTATCTTTTTTAAAGTTTAAAACTATGAATTTTCCTTTTTATAGAAGTTAAAATTAAACTAAAAAAATGGCAATTTAATTTTAACAAAAGTAAATATTCAACAAGAAATCGAATATTTATTAAATCTTTCTAACAAATTAGGAAAACATTCTGATTTCCTAGCATGCTTTTTGGAAAACAAACAGCATGAATAGGAAAGAATTTTTAAAATCCAGCGCTCTGGCCATTGGAGGATTTTATTTTTTACACTCAAACTTGCTTCAGGCCATGCAACCTCAGCTCCGAGATCAAAAAGAGATTGATGCGCCCATCATTATTATTGGTTCAGGATACGGAGGTGCTGTTTCTGCATTGCGTTTATGCGAGGCCGGCAAAAAAGTAATTATGCTGGAAATGGGACTTAATTGGGGAAAATCAAACCTACCCTATTCAAACTTATTAAAACCCGGACAAAGCTCTGCTTGGTTAAAAACAAAATCAATCGCTCCCTTCCTTAATATTTTTTCATTAAAACCTTTTACAGGCGTGCTAGACAGGCTTGATTTCGAACATATCAATATTTGGATAGGAAGAGGTGTTGGCGGTGGTTCACTGGTTAATGGCGGTATGGCGGTAACTCCAAAAGAAAGTTATTTCAAAGAAATTTTTCCTGATCTTGATGCTCAAAAATTCTATAGTTTCTATTTTCCTCTCGCCAGAAAAGAACTTAAAGTAAACGTAATTGATGAACAATTTTTACAGGATTGTCCGTTTTATAAATTTACGAGAGTAGGTGAAGGTGAAGCTCATAAAGCAGGTTTTAAAACAATGAGAGTTCCGAATGTGTATGATTTCGATTATATGGAAAAGGAATATAAAAATGAAGTTCCACGATCTGCCTTCAACACAGAGGTCATTTACGGGAATAATCACGGGAAAAACAGTCTCGACAAAACCTATCTTCAAAAAGCTTTAGATACAGGAAATCTTGAAATTCTGGATCTTCATAGTGTAGATATTATTAAATTAAATAACGATAAAACATATACGCTGAATGTTCAACAAATTGATACCGCAGGAAAAACCGTTGCCGATAAAGTATTTCATTGTAAAAAACTGATTCTTGCCGCAGGAACCATGGGAACCTTAAAGCTATTGCTTCATTCTCATGCAGTAAATAATTTTCCTATTAACGAAAGCATTGGCAAAAACTGGGGAAACAACGGAAACTTTATGACAGGAAGAAACTGGGTAAAACCTTTATCCGGTGGAACGGGAGCTAAACAATCTACCATCCCTGTTGGCGGTGTTGATAACTGGGACGATCCCGACCATCCTTTTTTCGCAGAAATTGCCCCTTTACCTATGGGAATGGATGTTGCCACGGCTCTTTATTTACAGATCAACAGAGTAGATAAAAAAGGTTCGGTTTCTTATAGCAACAATCAGCTTACGATAGACTGGGATGAAAGCAACACAAAAAAGATGAGAGAAAACGCCGATTATTTCATTAAAAAGATGAATAAAGCCAATGGCGGAACACGAGCGCATCTTCTGTTTAATAATGGTTTTGGAGCTAACATTTGTTATCATCCATTAGGTGGCTGTGTGTTGGGAGAAGCTACCAATGCATTTGGAAAATTAAAGAATCACGACAATCTTTTTGTTTTAGACGGTTCATTGATTCCGGGGACTATTGGGGTAAATCCTTTTGTTACTATTACGGCAATAACGGAATATTGTATGGATAACTTAATGAAGCAAAATGAGTTTGCCTAAATCATGACTGAGATCTAACCTCATTAAGATATTTCCTGATATTATTTTCTACCTCTATTGGATAAGTAGAGTTAATTTTTGCAGCCAAATCAGTTCCTAATTCATGAATAAGATCTGCATACGCAAACAAAGCAATCCAGTTTTGCTCTATATCGCTTCCTGAAAAAGTAGCTTCTACTTTTTCCCATAGCTCAGGAGATAAATATTTCTTGAAAAGTCTTCCGTGTTTATTGGTGGTGATATTCCATCCATTTTTGCTGGCGATATACCATTCTAGTAAAGGAACCAGATAATCTGTTCGGATCACATTTTCAGACATAAATTTTGCATAGAAAATTTCGTCCCGTTTAAGACATTTTGCAACGTATGTTGTATCCCACCAAAAATCATTGATCAATTGTTGAAACCTTTGTTCACTCGGTTTTTGAATCATGATCGATTGATATGTCGCAGGTTTCATATCTTGGGTTAAATGATCTTTATCTACCAAAACTTTATACCCAACATCCCAATCTTCGGGAAGAGTTTCAGCTTGTATTTCTTTTAAAAATTCGGATTTTTGATATAATTTGAAATCCACTTTTACGTGATCTTCATATAAAACCATTTTCATAGCGTGTTTCCCATCGAAAAAAGTTTCATCTTCTTCTATCATTGAAATGGGCTTTCCAAAAGTATTGATCCAAGTTTTATCAGATTCATACACTTTCATATCATTAAAAACCAACTCAATATCGAGATCACTTAAATCATCAACGGGAGCATAAGGATTAACTAAAGAACTCGTTAATAAAACAGCTCTTACATCGGGATTTTCTTCTGCCCAATGAATAATCTGTTCCAATTTTTCATCCCTTATTTTCATCAATAGGATTCTGAAATTTTAACACGGTAAACGTCTAACGAATTTCTTTTAATCGATTCTACTACAAAACCTCCTTCTTCGGGAATCACTTCTCTCAGATCAAAGCTTCTGCAATCTCTCGGAAGTCCTGAGAATATTAAGGTAAACCAAAAATCTTTCATAAAAGGAACTACCGTCCAGTTTGGAGATATCGTGATATTTTCTGCGTGAATCAGTTTACTTTTATGATCCGAATTATTATCAAAAAGATAGGTTGAGTTCCAAATTCTGATCAAATTACCCAAAAATGGAGATGCAGGAAAACAACAATGCACAATCACCTGCTTCTCTTCTTCTATTTTCGTCTGAAGAGATTCAAGGAGTTCTTTTGCAATAATCGGCTTTACAAGTGTATCTGACATTTTTTTTATGATGAATAATTAGTAATGGGCAATAAGTAATGACTAACCGCAAAATTAATCATTTATTACTCATTGCCCATTGCTTATTATTGATGTTTAATATTCTAATTCTAATTTCTCTTTAGAATAATTTCTTACTTTTTCGGTAAGCTCAGGGTTTCCGGCTAACCTCTGTCCATACGAAGGAATCATTTCTAATAATTTTTCTTTCCATTCTCCGTTAAGTTTTTCGGGGAAACATTTTTCAAGAACATTCAACATCGCATACGCTGCGGTGGATGCTCCGGGAGACGCTCCTAATAATGAAGCGATGGTTCCGCTTTTATTGACAACCACCTCGGTTCCGAATTCTAACTTACCTCCGTCTTTTTCATCTTTTTTGATCACCTGAACCCTTTGTCCAGCCACTTTCAATTCCCAATCTGCTTCGTTGGCATCTTTCACAAATTCCCTTAAATGCTGTATTCTCTGAGCCTTGGTCATCGCAACCTGCTGAATAAGATATTTCGTTAAAGGAATATTGTGCCACCACGCTCCGAATAATGATCTGATATTTTTAGTATTAACACTTTCCGGAAGATCAAGATAACTTCCTTCTTTCAGGAATTTGGTTGAGAAACCAGCAAATGGCCCAAAAAGCAATGCTTTTTTACCGTCTATTATTCTTAAATCTAAGTGAGGAACCGACATTGGTGGCGCATCTACTGTAGCTTGAGTATATACTTTTGCCTGATGCTTTTCTACCAATTCCGGATTATGTGTTACCAACCATTCTCCCGAAACAGGGAAACCTCCGTACCCTGCACTTTCTTTAATATCTGAACTATCCAATAACGGAAGCGCATATCCTCCGGCTCCGATAAATACAAAATCTGCAACCACTTCCTGTTTGTGATTATGAATTCTGTCTTTCACCTTCATTTCCCATTCTCCATTTTCTCTAGGGTTGATATCTTTCACTTCGTGGTAAAGGAAAACCTCAACATTAGAATCTTCCAATAAGTGTCTTCCCATTTTTCTGGTTAAAGAACCAAAATTCACATCTGTTCCCAAATCCATTTTGGTAGCAGCCATTATTTCAGACTCGTTTCTTTTGCTCATTACCAAAGGAATCCATTCTTTTAGTTTAGCATGATCTGTAGAAAATTCCATTCCGTGGAACAGAACAGATTCCGACATTTTATCATGACGTTTTCTTAAATATTCAGCATCTTTTTCACCGAATACCAAACTCATGTGTGGGCAAGAATTGATAAAATCTTTTGGCTCCTGAATATATCCTTTGTTTAATAAATAAGACCAAAACTGTTTGGAAATCTCAAACTGTTCTGCAATGCTTTCGGCCTTGGAAATATCTATTGTTCCGTCTGCTTTTTCAGGTGTATAATTAAGCTCACAAAAAGCGGAGTGACCTGTTCCTGCATTATTCCAGGCTGCAGTGCTTTCTTTAGCAAACCTGCCCAGCCTTTCAAAGATTGCGATCTCCAAATTGGGATCAAACTCATGTAATAATGTAGCTAAAGTGGCACTCATAATTCCGCCACCTATTAGTACAACGTCGTATTTTGGTTTCGGCGTTCTGCTCGTAAGCGATTGTGACATAATTCTAAATTTTATATCAAATTTCGGGAAAAGTTTTAAGAATAAGGACTGCTTTAACGATTTTAACAGGTTAATTTTTAGACAAATTTAAAATATTAATTATTCGAAAAATATGATGGAAATTATCTATCCTATCCGATTGGAATGATAAATTTAATTCATAAAAAAATCACTATAACATGATTTAATTCACCTACAAGAATTAAGTTCACTTAAGTTCGTTATTTAGAACAAATCAACGATAATCATTTTATACATAAAAATTACACACAAAAAAGAAACAAAAATAAAATACACCAATGAAAATGAAATAAAAAATTACGAAATACGCAATAAATATTATTTAAAAATATAAATAGGAAAGTTGTATGTTATTTTTTTTGCGTAATCTTATGTAATATTTAATTCACATTAAATTAATATTTCGTTAAAAATATTTCGTTAAAAAATAATACAAATGAAAACCATTAACCTGATTAGCGTATTTCTCGCAACAACGGCAATAGCCCAAAGCGGAGGTGTAGGGATTAATACAGCTACCCCAGATCCCAGTGCAATTTTGCATATCGAAAATTTCAAAGGAATACCCGCCACTGCCACTGCTACCATATCTGGAGGTGCCGTAACGGGTGTTACTGTAACAAATGGTGGAAACGGATATACTTCAGTTCCCACGGTTAACTTCTATGGAGGAGGATCTATCGTGAATGGAGGTACAAAAGCCAGAGCCACTGCTATTGTCTCAGGAGGTGTAGTTACAGGAGTTACGCTTAATAATGGAGGAACCGGCTATACCAGCATTCCTACTATTGCCGTTACTGGCGGCAATAAAGGCCTTTTGCTTCCAAGCCTGAATATCGTCAACCTTAACAGTACAACTACCCCAGTAGCCTCGCCCGCCAATGGGCTTATGGGATACAACGGAGCGGTTAACGGTAATAGTAATGCTCTGTATTTTTTCAACAGTACAACAAACCAATGGCAAGGGAGCATAGACGCTGAAGATACCCCAAAAGTAGCCTATCTGGATTTTACAGGTTCTGTATCCCTATTGGACAATGCCGCTGCTGGTGCTAATGAACTATTGGTCGTAAATCCTCCAGCCATTTCAGGTGTTTCAAATATTATGGGCTTTAAAGTGGTATTAAATACATTATCAGGCGGCTATTCTTTGATTCTTCCTCAGGGAAATTATCTCGTAGAAGTAAACCTTAATCTGAATTCTCCACAGGAAATCCCTGCCGGACAAGGAGGAACAGCGCCTCTTACAGGCAGCACGTATTATCTGATGGGATATTTTATAGATTTTTACAATGATACTTTTAACAATTCTACCAATACATTTATAGGCGGAGTCAGAACCAGAAAAGAAGTTCCTATTGTTTCGAAGGTTAGTACCAATCACCTAGCAACATGGTCTTATTATTATAATGTTCCTACAGATTCGAATGCGAATATCATAGGAGGATTAAGACTGAGACTGGGAAGAATGCAAAATAGTACATTTTATGACCTCGTTAATGTAATGCCTGCAGGATCTTATATTAAAATTTCTAAACTTTAAACACCATACTATGAAAAGAATGTATATCCTGCTATTTTTATCAATAGCCCATATTATATTTGCGCAAGTTGCTATAGGTACTACTACCATTAACAGCTCTGCCGCTTTACAGGTTTCGGAATTCAACAACAAAGGGGTTCTTCTTCCGAGAGTAGATATTATAGATATATTAAGCAGCATAAGTCCTGTAGCTAACCCTGCAGATGGACTTCTGGTATATAATAAAGGAAACACCATCAGTCCGGGACTCTATCAATGGAAAGATAGCCACTGGAATCAGATTTCAGATTCGTATAACCTGGTAAGCTACATGATCCTTCAGAGATCAATTGATTATGCAGTATTGGGAGGTTCTGCAAACGGTACTTTTAAAAATTTTAATGATGCTGCCTTTACAGTTATTTCTAATGATATCGGAGCTTCTTACAACCCCACTTCCGGTGTTATTACCCTTCCCGGAGACAGCGGATATCTGGTAAATGTATGTTTGGATATTAAAACCAACCTTGAAAGTGCAACATTAGGAATTTCAAATAGTGCTCTTCACCTGCACCAATATCTGGTAAAACTTATAGATCCTGTAAGTGGAACACAGTACGGAAAAACAATCAGTCTCAATGCTCAGTCTATTGCCAGCAACAAGACCCATACTTTGAATCTTAGTTTTTCTTTTGTAACAAGTTCAGCGACTCCCATTACCCTTCTTCCTTCGATTGCGCATGACGCAGGAGGAACTTACCAGTTAGGAGCAGGAGGAATTGCACCTAATAACGGAGAGATCATTATTACCAATGCAAAACTTGACATTCAGCGTTCTGCTCTTAATCAATAACATAAAAAAAATGAAAAAACGTATTTACATATTCTGTATAACAGCTTTCTTATTAAGTATGTTTACAAAATCGCAGGTGGGTATCAATACAAATACACCTAGTGCAAGCAGTAGCCTGCATATTAACGCTTCAAACAAAGGCGTTCTTTTTCCACAATATGACCTTACGGTACTGAATAGCACGACTACCCCAGTTGCAAATCCGGTAGATGGTCTTTTGATATTCAACAAAGGAGGAGTCTCTATTTATCCAAAAGGATATTATATCTGGATAAAAAACCAATGGCAGCGTATTGTTCTTGCAGGATCACAACCACAAGCCATGTCATTGCTTATCGGCCCTTCTGCTTTAATTCCGGCTAACAGTACCAATAATACCATTACCGGATTTACCGTGGCTGAAAATAAAATTACAGGAGCATCACTTGGTGCTGATACTTCTACCATCACATTACCGGCAGGAACTTATATTGTACGGTACTCTGTAGACACAAGTAATTCAGGTACTAATACAGGTCCTGCCAACACGCAGTCTCTTTCACAAAACCTGACGTGTACCCGTTCTTATTTAATTAATGCGGCCACAACTGCCACTATCACAGAAATGAACCAAATGTGTCAGCTATCCAGCTCATTTACATTTTTTCAGGGAACATATTTTTTAAAGCTTCTTACCCCTACAACCATCAAACAGAAGTTTGAATTTGATACAGGTAACGGATTTACCGCAAGTAATCTGAATGTACGGTCTTCATATACGCTTGTAATCACAAAAATGAGTCAATAAAAAAACTTAAACCCTGAGAGTTTAAGTTTTAAAATATATTTGAACAAGGTTTTAGAGATTAAAACCTTGTTTTTTTAATTCAATTTTGCAGTTAGTTTCTTGAACTGTTTCTCTGCATTTTTACCTTCATACAGAATCGCGTAAATGGTATCTACGATAGGTAATTTAAGATTTTTCAGTTTTGCGGTCTTATAAATAGAATCTGCAGCGTAATATCCTTCCGCCACCATATTCATCGACTGAATCGCAGATTTTACCGTATATCCTTTTCCAATAAGGTTTCCTAAACTTCGGTTTCTTGAGAATAATGAATATGCCGTTACCAGTAAATCTCCCAAATATGCACTTTCATTAACATCTCTTGGCGCTTCATAGATTGCTTCCAAGAAAGTTTCCATTTCACGGATCGCATTGGAAACGAAAACAGCCGTAAAGTTATCTCCGTAGCCTAATCCGCTTGCAATCCCTGCTCCGATCGCAAAAATATTTTTAAGAATAGCGCTGTATTCGTTACCCAGAACATCTTTGCTGGTATGTACTTTAATGAAATCTGAATTGAAAATAGTAAATAACTTTTCTGCTACCTCATCTTCTACCGTTGCTATGGTAAGATAAGAAAGCCTTTCCATCGCTACTTCTTCTGCATGACAAGGTCCTGCAATCACAGCCTGATTTCTAAAGCCAATTTTAAATTCATCCCTTAAATAATGCGCCACCACATCATTCACCTTAGGAATAATTCCTTTGATTGCTGAAACAAAAATTTTGTCTTTATAGTCACAATTCATTTTATCCAGCGTATCCGACAGATAAATAGACGGTGTTGCCAACACCACAATATCACAAGCAGAAACCAATTCATTGATATCTGTTGTTAATTTTAAATTTTTAAGATTAAAATTGGCTGCCGTAAGATAGCTCGGATTGTGCCCGCGAAGTTCAATCGCCCCTTTTACAAACTCACTTCTTACACACCAATGCACAACTTTACAGTTCTCAACAAGCATTTTCACAATCGCTGTTGCAAAACTTCCACTTCCCACAACACCCACTGAAACCTCCTTTTTATTCTTTTTAGAAATTGAAGATTCTGAAATTATTTTCTTTTTCGTCATAATTGAAATGTGAACTGCAAATATATTAAAACAAAGATTCAACAAAGCTTTTGAAAGGATGATAAAAGCCATTTTCTGAAAAAATTAACATATCTTATCTTTTTCATTTTTATTAAATCTCCCAACGTTCATAAAAATTGAATCCAAGCCAGAAGTACATAAAAAAAAGCCGAAGGAAAAAACCTTTGGCCTTAGTCTTAAATTATTTGAAATCATTATTCATTAAATTCTACAATCACCTGATTAAATGGACTTCCAAGCCAATCAACTGCCGTACCCCATATATCATTCCATTTTCTGGTTGCAGAGTTAGATGTTAGAAGCACATGAACAAAACCTTCACCTGTTCCTCCATTGGGTTCTCCAGAGGCAAACCAGTTTTCAGTAGAAGCTGGATTAGTACTCCAATTTACTCTAAACTCTTCACCTGTGATCCATTGAGTTAAAGCAACTTGGCCAGGTCTCTGAATTTTAGCCATCCCAATCCAAATATTATTTTTCAAACCGTATCCTGTGGCTGGATCAATAATATTAGTATTAACCCAAGTACGTTCAACAGCATTTGGTAAAGTTGTTAGATATCCTCCCAACTCTTTCGCCAAAGTAAAAGTATTAAAAAAATTAGTTCCAACCGAAAGTTGATATGCACAGTAGTAATGTCCGTTTACAGGCCATTGCTTACATCCCAATTCCGTTACAGTAGCACCACCAGGTGCAGTAGGGGGCACCACTTTATTAGCTATAGGTTGTGGTTCATATCCTAAAATTGAGGTAGAAAATCCGTTACCACCATTACCGCCACCGCTATTACCGCCACCTCCAAAACTGTCTCTTGAAACCTTTTTGAGATTCCCATCATTATCGGTTACAATTACATCATCCATACTACTTCCTAAAGGAAGTTTTCTCACTTTCGTATTACCGTTAACATCTAATGTGGCAGTAGGTTCTTCAATATTAATCCCAACTTGTGAGTATATCAGTCCCGAACTCAAAATAGTTAATAAAATTATTAAATCTTTTTTCATCATAATTTGTTTTAAATAATATCTAGAATTCAGAAGAAATTGACTGTCCAGTTCTTATTTAATCCTCCCGAAAAATTCTAACGACAAATTTAGTTTAGAAAAGCAAAACATATTTTACTACCTAAACACTTCCAATACATAAGTGTTTAAATTTCAAAAACATAACAAAATACAATAAGTAGAATTCAAGTAGGAAATTTTCAGAATACGATACAAAAACAAAATAAAAAAAATAAAATAAGTAGAATTCAAGTAGATAATTTTCTTAATACAATACAAAAAAGCAACATAAAAAAACAAAACAAGCAGGGTTCAAGTAGATAATTCCTTAGTGCAATACGAAAAAGCAACATAAAAAAACAAAATAAGCAGGATTCAAGTAGATAATTTTCCTAATACAATATAGAAACAGGCAATTTTCAAAAGTCAGGCTAAATGTCATTTGATGACTAAATGCAACCTCATAAAATAATAATGTCTGCTATGAATGTTTATATATCTTAACAACCAGATAAGAGATGCTCTGTTTCCCATTACAACACTACATGTGATTTCAAAATATCTATTTTTAAAAATTACATTCGCACTTCAATCGAAAAATTTGATATTTTTTATAAATTGAGACCTGAAGATATCTTTTCTTTACTCAATCCTAAGAAATATTGTTCATTTTCAAACATTATATTACAAATGAACATTACCTATATTAACCTTTAATAAAAATAAATAGTCTCGTTAAAAAATGATCAAATACATATTTTTGCAATGAAGTTTAAACAAAATTTAACGAACCCTACTAAATATTTGTTAAAAACGAGTCATAAACCTTATTTTTAATTAAATTTGTAAGCTTAAAACCGTTTTTTAATATACTAAGAGAAGAAATATGAAGAAATTTCTAAGCAGCAAGAAGAACATAAACATCCTTCTGGGAGGACTTTTATTCGTTGTTTTTGTACAAGGAGTTTTCATAGCCAAATTATTTTCTGAAAGAGATAATAAAAACTATGAGGTAAATCTTGTGAAAATAAACACTGAAAAAGACAGTGTAGATTACTTAAAAATGAAAACAGATCTGGGTCTTGTAGACCAAACTGTTGCTCAGCTCAACTCATTCTTAAAATCAAAAGATATTTCGAATGAAAAGCTAACCATTCTTAGCAAAGACAGTATTTCAAGTTCTGTGTATCTGGCTAAACAATCTAACCGATACAGCCAATATTTAATGGATTTACAGAAAAAATTAATGCAAGTTCCATTGGGAATGCCTACAGAAGGTCATATTTCATCAAACTTTGGAGTTAGAAAAAATCCTATTCCTTTTAAAACAGTTTACGCCTCGGTAAAATCAAATGTAGGATCAGAATCAAAACCAACAGCTGTTGCCGCAGCTTCAAAACCTGAAGTAAAGGCAGAACCCGTTGAAAAAACAATTGAATTAACAGACAGCTACGGAAATAAAAGAGAAGTAAAAGTAATGGTTACGCCGAAATCAGCGCCTATTGCTTCGGCCCCAGCTGCCACTTCTTCAAAATCTATTGCCAGTAATTCTAATTCAGGATCTAAAGCGCCTGTTGAAAAAAACAATCCACCCGCTGAGGCAGATCAAATGCAGTTCCACAAAGGGTTGGATATTGGTGTTGCTTTTGGGGCCGATGTTATCGCAACTGCTGCGGGAACCGTCATTTTTTCAGGTCAAAAAGGAGGCTACGGAAACTGCGTGATCGTATCTCACGGAAATGGACTCGCTACATTATACGGACATTTATCTCAATTGGTAGCGAAAGTAAATGAAAAAGTAAAAGTAGGTCAGGTGATCGCAAAATCCGGAAATTCCGGACGTTCTACAGGACCTCATCTTCATTACGAAGTACACAAAAACAATACACCGGTAAATCCGAAATTGTTTATGAATTTATAGAAAATGATTACACTTGATAGAGTTTCGGCGGCACCTTTGGTGCCGCCGAAACTTTTTTATATCAGTCAGAAAGAATTATTGTACAATTTTCATCGTTCCTTTTGGATGATCTGATGATCCATCTGCTTTCAAGATATTCGAATAAATAATATTCTTATTATAATCCTGAACATTCACAACGTTGATACCAAGCTTCGGTTCTTTCCAATAGACCATAAAGACATTTTTAGAAACTTCGGTTGCAGTGTATTCAACCGTATCTGAAATTCCACCTGCTCCGACAAAAGACATTGTTTTATTATCTTTAAAATCTAACACAAATTGAGTGGTTCCAAAGTTAACTTCTACTTTTCGTCCGATGGCTGGGTAAGGAGATCTTAAATCCCAATTCATTTCGCCTAAGAAAACTTTAACTCCCATCGCCAATTCATCTTTTCCAGGAAGGCTTGGATATTTCGCTACAATAAAATTGACAATCGACTCTGAAGTTTTATTTTCGGTGACTGCTTTCTTATAATTTTCAAGATAATTTTTAACAAAATCAAGAGCAGTTGGTGAAAGAGACCGTTTTATAAAATGTGAAGGGACAACCTGTGTAGGGTTCAATGCTTTCATGGCATCAATTTGTCCTATCCATTCGTCAATTGCTTTTTGATTTTGTGTATCCGTCATCCAAAGATGAGAATCTACAGAAACTGAAATACCGCCTACAACTGTTTTCAAAGAAGGAATCCAAAGAAAACTATGCGCTGAATCATCAGGATTTTGTTTAATTTCAATTGTATTCCCTTCCAAATCAGGAATTGAATTTACCGCTTCCGGAATAATAATTTCTGAAGGTGCATCTTCTTTTAGTTGAGGTTTCCAAACTGCCAGTTTATCATCTTTTGAAGCAGAAATAAGATAAGCCGTTTGTGCGGTGGAAATAATTCTCACATTCGGAAATGCTTTCTTAATGACATCCAATCCGAAATAAAAATCGGGGTCACTGTGCGAGATAAAAACCGTTTTCAGATTCTTTCCGGTTGCTTTAATTTCCTTTACAAGTTGTTCAGCATATTGCTTTTGAAACTGTGCATCAATAAGTATTGCCTCTTTATCTCCATAGATGATGGTTGAGGTAATTGGAAAAATCGCTTTCGAACCCGGATTATAGACTTTGATCTTCAAATTTCCGGCAAATACAATACTTACAAAGCTCAATAAGGTGAGTAGTGATAATAATTTCTTTCTTAACATCATTGACTTTTTTAATTAGTAAGCAGCAGTAAAACGCTCACGAATGTGATTATTTTGCTCTAATTCATCAACTAAAACTACCGCAACATCTTCTACAGAAAGAATGCTTCTTCCCTCTTCATTTACCACAGGAGTTTCTAAAGAAGTTCTGTATTTTCCTGTTCTTGTTCCAACATTCGCTTGATTCATTTCGATAGCAGGGCTAAAGAATGTCCAGTCTAATGTGCTGTTTTCTTTAATTTTATTTAAATAATCTCTTGCTGCCGTTGCCCCTGGTTTGTAAGCTTCAGGAAAATCTGGAGTGTCTACGATCTGAATATTCTCAGGCGTGTAAAGGCTTCCTGCTCCACCTACAACGATCAATCTTTTAACACCAGAGTTTTCCACCGCTTTCTCAATGTTTTCAGAACCTGTAAGGAAATCGTTGTAAAGATTTGGGTTCGTCCAACCTGCGTTGAATGTGCTGATAACGGCATCACTTCCTTTTAATGCTTCTGCTAATTCATCGATGTTATTGATATCGATACTTTTTGCTGTTACTTTTTCATTCTGCTCCACTTTAGAAGCATCTCTCACGATAGCTTCTACCGCATATCCTCTGTTTGCTAATTCGTTTACGACTTGAGTTCCAACAAATCCTGTTGCCCCAATTACTGCTACTTTTTTCATAATATTTTATTTTAAATTAATTGTAATAAATCTTGTTACATTTAGGTGTAAAAAAATTTTAATCGAACTGATCTGTGAATTGCTTCAATGACTTATCTCCTAAAAATTTTACCACCAATTGATCTGTTTCTACAAACAAATCATTCAGATGATTATTGATCTCACGGCCGACGCTGCAAACAGGATTCGGATTATTATTCTTTTTTCCTAACACTTCAGAATTTTTCACTGCTGAATAAATTTCAGAAATTGTTATAGAATCTGCACCTTTTGAAAGTTGACTTCCACCCTCTTTACCTTTTCGGCTTGTAATTAAACCTGCTTCTCTAAGAACACTGATCTCTTTACGTACCACCGCCGGATTTATATTGATGCTCCCCGCCATCCACTCAGAAGTTAACCACTCCTGCGGACTTTTAGCCAGTAAGGTCATAATATGTATCGCCGTAGCAAATCTTGTATTGTTCATCTTAATTACATGGCAAATATACATCAATTTTCAAATGTAACAAATTTTATTACAGTTAAATTTTTCTTAAAGAATTAATTTGTCCAAATCCAACAGTAAATAATTGATATTCTGATTAATCGTTCGTGTAGCCGACTGCATTTGGTTCAACATTGCTGCTCTATTATGAAGATCATCTGACCTGTAATACCCACCATCACTGAAAATAACAGATTGATCAGCTTGTGTTTTACTGTCATCAAACTGATAATGCAACCACCTTTCTTTCATACTCTGAATAATGGAATGTGCCTCTTTATTTGAAAATTTCTTCTCGGTATACATATACCAAATGAAGGGCGGAAAGTTCGGAGACTCTAATTTCTCTCTCCAAACATCTCTTAAAAGATTTCTTGAGTGTACAAATTCTACTTTTTTCCCCTTCGGATTAAGTGTAGCCAAACCAAAGCCTGCTCCCAGAGCTCCCCCACCAATATCGATGGCGCTACTCCAGGCATCATCTTTTACAATTCCTCCTGCGATAGAGGCTGCAGCACCTGCCACAATAGAATATAAGATCAGTTTCTTACTTTTAGAATCATTCAGATTATCTACATAAGACCCAATTTGGGCCACACGTTCTCCTTCACAGTCAAATTCTGCTGCAACGGCATCCAATTCTGTTAGAGAAATGGTTATTTTACTATTAATAATGGTTTTAAGCTGTAATACTTTAACCTGAGAGGTTAGAGAAGAATCTTTTTTAAGCTCTATAATTTTATGTACCTCATCCAGATTACCCAATGCATTCAAGATCAAAATGCTTTGATCAGAAAACATGGGCTTCAAGTCTTTATTCGCTAATACAATAGAATCTGAATTGTAAGAAGGTAATTTATTAGAATAATTATATTGAAAAGGTGCTTTACAATAGCTGTCTTTCAACGTAAGGATATTCTGGTTTATCGCCTGATTTTTCTTAGAAACACAGGAAGTGATTATACTAAGAGCAGTTAAAAGGTAAAATATTTTTCTCATTCAGGGCTGTATTATTTGTGTAAAAATAGAATTAACCATACTTGATTAACGCTATACGAATATAATCAAATAAAAAAATTTACCCGAAGCTCAGGTAAATTTTTTATTGATAAGTAAGGTAAGATTATTTAATCCCCAACAATTCTACGATGAAAACAAGCGTACTGTTTGGTCCGATATCTTTGCTTACTTCTTGCTCTCCATATGCTAAGTGTGCAGGAATGATTAATCTCCATTTACTTCCTACAGGCATTAATTGCAATGCTTCTGTCCATCCTTTAATTACTTTATTCAAAGGAAAAGAAGCTGGCGTTCCTCTTTTTACAGAGCTGTCGAAAACTTTTCCACCAATCGTAGTTCCGTGGTAGTGACATTTAACCATAGATTTAGGACCTGGTTTTGCACCATCTCCTTCGGTAATGATCTCATACTGCAAACCACTTGGCAATTGCACTACACTTTCTCTCTTACCATACTCCTCCATGTATTCCTTACCATCGTTAAGGTTTTTCTCCGCTAATTCTTTTTTACGCTTAAATAACAAATCTGCTACTCCCATAATTGATTTTTTTTACAAAGATAAGATTTTGTAGATGGAAGAGTGAAGCCAGAGGATGGAAGTTTTATAGCTGTATAATTGCTCTTATTTTACAGCTCTCAAAAAATTCAAATAAGCTTAATACTATCGTAACACATATCTCAGAACTTGGCGTTATAATTGAATTTAAAAACTAAATGCCAGATCCAATAAAATATAATAAGAAATTTGACGAACTTAATGAAGAGGAAAAAGAGCTTCTGGAAGTCTGTAAAAAAAGCATTGCAGATTTTGTAGAGCAATCTTCTTTAATAAGTGACGTTAACCACGCTACAAGAAATGCACATGCTAAAACCTATGCCGTTCTAAAAGGTGAATTCATTATAGATCCCAATATCCCCAATGAGCTAAAGCAGTTTTTTGACAAGGAAAAATTTGATTTAACCATAAGGCTTTCCAATGCTCATCTTAAAATTAAAAATCCTAAAAAAGACATTCCTGCGTATGGTTTTTCGGTAAAAATAAAAGATGAAAACGGAAGTTTAATTGCCAATTATCCTTTGGTGAATTTCCCATTATTCCCAGTGAATTCTGTGAGTACTTTTTTAAAACTGTTTACTTCGGTTAATCGGTTTTTTGTAAAAAAATGGAGTTCTTTTTCTTTACTAATGCAGGTTTTAAAAATCATTCCATCAACTTTAACAGGTTCGTTTATCAAAAATATCATCAAGCTATGGACTAAAAGAAATGATTTCTTTCTGTCTTTTGATTATCATTCGGTTGGAGCCTACCGTCTGGGAGAGCATATGATTAAAATAAAACTGAGTCCAAAAGGAATAGATAAAAACTTTGGAAAGAAAGTAAAAACTAAAGAAGCCCTTGAAGATTATTTTAAGTCAAATGATTTTACTGCGGATATTCTTATTCAAGTTTGTTATGATTTAAAAAGACAACCCATCAATAAACTGAATGTTGAATGGAAAAAAGCACCGTTCATTAAAATCGGAGAAGTAAAAATAGAGAAAGACTCACTTCTTAATCCTCGCTCTTGTGAAAATGAACTATTATCTTTTAATCCTTTTGAAAGTAAGCCTTTCTTCCAACCGGTCGGGAGAATACAGAAACTCAGAAATGAAGCCTATAAAGTGTCTTTACAAACCAGATTGAAGATTAATAAGCTTTTGAAATATAAATAACGAAAGAAACAGGATTGTCGATTTTGCTTCGCAAGTGAATGATGAATGTTATCTTATAATTTAAAATAAATTTTAACGCAAATAAAAAAGGCTCTACGTTATGTAAAGCCTTCCTATATTTTAATGATAATTGATATTATTCTTCAATTTTCTCTTTTTCTTCGTCTTTATCAGGGAAGATGATTGATAAAAGAACCGAGATTATCAATACTCCACCCACAATTCCTAATGAAACTGGTGATGAAATGTGAATCCATGGTGCTATTAGCATTTTAACCCCGATGAAAGATAGGATAATCGCTAAACCATATGGCAACTTGCTGAACATGTGAATGAAGTTCGCCAACAAGAAATACAATGATCTAAGACCTAAGATTGCAAAAATGTTTGATGTATATAAGATAAACGGGTCATTAGAGATTGCAAAGATCGCCGGAATTGAATCTACTGCGAAAAGTACATCCGTAAATTCTATAACCGCTACCACCACCAAAAGAGGAGTCGCCATTTTAATTCCGTTTTGAACGGTGAAGAATTTATCTCCAACATAATTATCTGAAACTTTCCAGAATCTTTTGATCAATCTTGCCCCTGCAGTATTGCTGTAATCTTCATCATCATCGTCGTCACCGCCTCCCCAAGATTTGATACCTGCATACACAAGAAACAAACCGAAAAGTACCATAACAATATTAATCTGAACTGCTTTTCCTAAAATAGTCATCTCAGGTAAATACGTTAAGTTGATAAGACCAACGCCTGCAAAAATAAATATCGCTCTGAATATCAAGGCTCCGATAATACCCCAAAACAATACCTTATGATGAAGGTACTTAGGAACTTTAAAGAATCCGAAAACAAGGATAAATACAAATAAATTATCTACCGACAGTGCTTTTTCAACCCAATAGGCTGCTTGATATTGCGTGAATTTTTCTACTGCTAATGCGTGGCTTCCCGGACCTAAATCTGAATTATAAACCCAATACACAACGCCTGAGAAAACCATAGACAGCGAGATCCATACCACTGACCAAATCGTAGCTTCCTTAGAGGAAACTTCGTGACTCTTCTTATTGAAAACCCCTAAATCCAGGAGTAACATGATAACCACCGTTATCGCAAATCCCCAGACCAGGCCAGGGTGTAATTCTAAAATACTTTGATGTTGTTCCACTATATATGTGCTTTTATATGATAAAAGCAATAACTGTATGATACACAATTATTGCCGTTTTATTTATTTTATTGATTTATAATTTCTTACAAATATTTTTGCTGAACGGTCTTTATCGTTTCTTCCAATTTTTTATCCGCTGTAGGATCTCCAATTGCGTTGAATTTCCATTCTCCGTTTCTCTTATAGAAAACGCCCATTACCATAGAAACATGACCTTTAAAAGATGCATCATTCGCAATGTCATATTTAGCAAAAACCTCTCTTACATTTTTAGGGCTTCCTTCATAAATACGGATAGAAGCAAAAGGAATTGTTCCGAAATCCTGACCTCTATAGCTGTTTAGCACCATCGCAACGTGCTCTACACTTGCATCTAATTGACTGAAATCAACCGTGATTACTTCATTATCAAGACCGTCATCTCCGTCTACATCTCCTGTTAAATCATCTCCACTGTGCTTTACAGAACCATTTTTAGATTTTAGGTTTCCGAAATAAATTACTTCTGTAGCATTTTTATTCGAATCATATAAAATACAGCTTCCATCTAAATCTACTGCTTCTTTTTTAGTCCCAAAAAAACCTTTTTTCTCAATTGCTCCCCAGTTGATTCCCACACAAGCTTGTGTAAGAGCCGACCCGTTTTCCTTCGTAAGGTTTATTCTTTGACCTTTTTGTAAGTTAATAGCCATCTTTTAATGTTTAGTTGTTTATTATTTTTTTATTGATAGAATGCCAAAAACAATTAGCCATTCTACTTTTTAATTATTTAAATTTAAATTCAACATGGCGCGAAGAATATTTGTTTCTTCATTCACATCAAATATTTTATTCATAATATCTACGTTTTCGAGATTTCGGAGATAATCTTTCAACACAGAATCTACATCACCCGGTAATGTTCGTTTTCTTTCGTGGATGGTTTCTTCCAATTCTTCATTTTTTCTTTTTAACTGATTAATGATCGAAGACTGATTAGATTCATTTTCAGAAGTATCTAAATAAGACAATTCATCATCAACCAAATACATCTTTCTTTCCTCAATACTAAAAATAAAATGCTCATCAGACTGAAAGATCTTGAACAATTCATATTCATCTCTTCCAATACGATATCCACACACGAAACGAACTTTAAAACTCTGTATATTAAGCTTCCCCAATAATTTTCTTTCTATCGAATAATCCTGATACTGGTAAGAAGGAACTGTCTTTGCTTTTAATTTCGACTCGTCAGCTTCCGTTCTGTAAAATTCTGCTGCATATCTTTTGTGAAAATATAAAACATCATTCCAATTCAGGGTAAATTTATCCTCTGTAAGATCTTTATACAGGTTTCTTAAATGTTGAGAAAATATACCGCTGTAGATTTTCCTGTCCGTTTCAAAATTATCAACTTTCTTTTCCTCGAAAGATTCAATATATTGATTATTAATATTAATCTCGTTAATAACAGCCAACAGATCGTTTTCCTTTTTCTTTTTGATCTTGGTTAGCAATTCTATTAAACTATCGGTATACTGAAGGTGAAAAAGCTCAAGTTTACTGTAATCTAACGTCTTATTTTCCTGAAATAAATTGTGTATAATATCTGTTTTAATATAGATTGATATTATGTCAACATTTTCAAAAAAATTAGAGAGAAGTTTAAGCTTGGTTAATCTTCTTTTGCTTTGAGATAGTATGCTTACTGCTTCATCATCCACCTTAATACCTTGTTATTAACCTCTAATATTTGCTTTTAATTCGCTTTCTAATGACTGTAGATCCTGATCCAGCTTTCTTCTGCTTTCTGTCCCTTGCTTTTGAATCTGTTTTACTTCATTTAAAGTATTAATCAACATTGCTGTTGTTTCTCTCAATGTTTCAGCAGATACAATAGTCTGTTCATTAGCTCTGGCAACATTTACGGAATTCTGACCCAAACGTTCTGCATTCTTTCTTAAGATCTCTTCTGTTGTAGAAGATACTTTCTGCTGAATCTCAATATTTTGCTGCTGTCTGTGCATGGCAACCGCTAATGAAAGCTGGTTTTTCCAAACAGGCAACGTTGTGGTAAGAATAGTCTGTGCTTTTTCTGCAATAGAAACGTTGTTGTTCTGAACCAATCTGATCTGTGGAAGAGACTGCATCATAATTAAACGTACGACTTTAAGATCTGCCAGTCTTCTATCTAATCTGTTGATAAAATCTCTCTTATCAGCAATTTGATACTCTGCATAATTCTGAACATTTGCTTCCATTTGTGCAAGTTCACCAGCCGCTTTTTCCATTCTTAAATTCCCTGCAATCACAAGGTCTTCAATTTGTTTGATGGAATTTACATTGCTATCAAAAATAGTCTGTAAAACCGCGTTGTCTTTCGTTGAAGTAATGATTCCTGCATTTACTTTATGCGAAATCTGGTCAATATTGGTAACGATCTTATCATATTTAGCAAATAAGTTTTCTACCTGAGTGATCACTTTTTTCATGAAAGGCAAACGACTCAAAAAGCCTTTTACTTTATTGCCTCCATTGATCTCGTCTACATCAACGTAATTAAGCTCGATCAATAAATTATTGATCAACTCTCCTACTTCGCCAGAATTTGATCTTCTTACGTTATTTAAAAAGCTATCACTTTGGTTGGCTAATGTTTTTTGAAGTTCAGAACCAAAATTCACGATAGAACCAGGGTTGGTTTCATCTATGGCATTGGCAGCCGTTTCATATTTCTGAAGGTCTGCACTTTGAATCTGAGCTAAATGTACATTTCCATCTCTATCTACGAGAACCGGTGGAGTTCCTGGATTAGGCTGACTCGGCTGTGCGGGCTCAAATGTTTTAAGAGGTTCAATTGACTGTAATGGATCAATTGGTTGGTTTGATTGATTATCCATAATAAATTATTGATACATTGATACAAATTTGTCAAGACCATCTCTCTGACCTGCGCCTACAGCTTCGAATTTCCAGTCTCCGTTTCTGTTGTATATTCTTCCGAATTCTACGGCAGTTTCAATAGAGAAATCTTCGTCTAATTCGTATTTTAAGATTTCTTCATTTGTTTCTGTATTTACAATTCTGATGAAAGAATTTCTCACCTGTCCGAAGTTTTGCTTTCTAGCTTCAGCTTCGTGAATGGTAACAACTACAGTGATTTCCTTGATTGCGGAATCAATTTTAGTTAAATCAATTTTAATCTGCTCATCATCACCGTCTCCATCACCTGTTAAGTTATCTCCTGAGTGAATCACTGCTTTATCCGGAGACTCCAGGTTGTTATAAAAAATGAAATGGTTATCTGAAACCAATTTCTTGTTTTCTCCTAATAAAAATAAAGAAGCATCTAAATCAAAAGCTCCTCCTGTAGAAGTATTGTTGGTATCCCATCCTAAACCGATCGTAAATTTAGGGGCATTTATGTTTTCTCTTTGTCCTTTTTGTAAGTTAATAGCCATAATATAATTCAGTTTGCGTTAAAGTGTTTATATTGTTTTCGTATTCTTTTATTAAATGATAATTGTTGCTGATTGCCAGTTCCAACAAACTATCCATATGTTCTTTTGTTACTTTAGACGTAAGATACTCAAAATTACTTGAATCTAGGCCTAAAATATATTTTACAATCCTTGTATTGAACTGGAAACTCGGTTTCACCATTACTTCCGCTACATGTTGTACATTTTTCACTGCATAATAGTTGAAGAAATTTTCAATCGTAGGATCCAATTCAAAATTCATTAATTCTGCATAATACATGAATAAAAAATCAGCTTCTACATTAAACTCATCAAGAATTTTATTCACTGTATATTCATGACTTCCTGTAATTTTTATATCGTCTATAAAAATACAAAGTTTTCCTCTTAAAAAATCTTTATCCAGATAATAGGTATCATTGGCTATCAGATTCTTACGGTCTTCAAAACTCAAATTCCCATAATCTGTAGTGTAGGTATGATTTCTATTAATTTTTGATAAAATACTCGATTTTTTTCCTTTCTGAAACAAGTAAAAATCCAGATACTTTTTAAAATAAAAACATAGAAAATTAGAGGCTGTAGGAATCGCCATGTAAGGACTTGGCAAGACCACAATTTCTTTCTCTGTGTTTAAAATTCCTTCGTGTTCAGAGATAAATCCTTCAAATAATTCCTTTGCAAATTTTTCAGCATATGATTTATCGCCATACTTGAAATAGCTGTATTCTGCGGGCGAAAAAGTAAACTCATCCGCCGAATGAATGTGGTGTAAACTATACCTTTTATTCATTTCTATTAGTTTTTTAGTAAATATGCGTTAAATCCAAAATCCTTTGCTCCTTTATAATCGGCAATCGGATTATCTCCAATGTGTAGAATCTGGTTCATCTCCAATTCTTGATTTGCTCTATTCTTTACCTCCTGAAAAACAAGAGGATTGGGTTTAGAAATATTCAATTCATCAGAATAAATATGGAAATCAATATACTGATCCAAATTTTCATTGATCAGAAATTTTCTCATCGTTTTCCCTTTGATAAATCCTGTATTGCTTAAAATATTAATGGTCTTTCCCTGATTTTTAATTTCATCAAAAAACTGATGAATATTTTCAAATATAATAACGGGTTTATATTCCAGAAAAAGCGCCTCGCTCTTTGCATAGAATTGGTTTAATACATCCTGATTAATCTGTTTTAAATCAATGTTCAATGATCCTAAGATCAATAAATAGATCTCAAAAGTATCAATATTCCCTCCTAGAACCTCATTGATGTTATTACAAAGATCATCGTAATATTTTACGACTTTCGTAACCTCTTCAATAGGTTTATCAATGTTAAAAAACGAGGAAAACATCTCAACTCTTTTTGCTTTAAATTCAGGATGAGATTTTATTAAGGTAAGCCACAGATCAAAAGAAAAATGATGGTGGTTGTGAATGTCTATATCTACTTTCAAAACGATATAAGTTAAAAGTTTTATTCAGCTCTTTTTGTTACAAAAGATTTTTAATTTTTCTTATCATTCATTTGTGTTGAATTTTTCAATTCTTCCCAAAGATAAAATTTTTATCATTAATCCAAAGTGATCATTCTCTGTTTTATGAAACTTTATGATTTGTACAGGTATTGGCAAATTATGTATAGATTTACCTTAATTCAAAAAAAATGATGAAAAGTTTTTGTTGTTTCATTTTTTTTTATAATTTCGCAACCGATTAAAAATCAACAATGTCAACAAAAATGATAAATATTATAACTTTAAACAATCCTATCAGAGCTGTGTTCTTTGGTAGCACTGAATATTTATCTGAATAGTATCGACCTTTATAAAATCAAAATATAATTAAAGGCCTATCTATCCAGATAGGTCTTTTTTGCTACCCTACTTTCAGCTTTCTAAAATTCAAGTTGGTTGTCTTCAATTTTTAACGCAAAGAAAAATTTTCTTATTAAAATAAAATGGTAGGATTAACGAATTTTTACGCTTAAAAATCCAAATACCACCTTAAAAATCAACAATTTAAATTTAACAAAATGAAATACAACACACGAAATATAGGGATAATAGCACACGTAGATGCCGGAAAAACAACGTTAACAGAAAGATTACTGTATTACACAGGCATGATCCACAAAATAGGAAACGTAGACGATGGAAATACAACGATGGATAAAGATATTCAGGAGAAAAACCGAGGAATTACCATTTCATCTGCAGCCATTTCTACCCAATGGAAAAAAGATCAACATGTTTTTAATATCAACATTATTGATACTCCGGGACACATTGATTTTGCCGTGGAAGTTGAGCGCTCTTTACGCATTTTAGATAGCGTTGTCGCTGTTTTTTGCGCTTCTTCGGGAGTACAGCCACAAACTGAGAATGTTTGGTTTCAAGCAGAGAAACATGGAATTTCAAAGATTTGTTTTATCAATAAAATGGATCGAATTGGCGCTGATTTCTTTGCGGTTTTAAACGAGATCAAAACTAAACTGAATGCAGTTCCTTTGGCTTTACAAATTCCGATTGGTTCTGAGGATGATTTTGAAGGAGTGATTGATTTAATCAAACAAAAGGCTTTGTATTGGATGGATGAAAATGGTGAAACCATTATTGAAAAGGAAATACCTGAAAATTATAAAGCAGAAGCTGATGAATTCAGATTAAAATTAATGGAAACATTGGCTGAATATGACGAGACCTTCTTTGAAGCCTTTATGAATTCTGAAACTCAAATTTCTGAGGAAATGATTATTGAAGCGATAAAAAGAGCTTGCCAGTCAAGAACAATTGTTCCTGTTTTATGTGGTTCTGCTTTTAAAAATAAAGGCGTTCAACCTTTACTGGATGCGATTGTAAGTTATCTTCCTGCTCCGAATCAATTGACTCCTATTAAAGGAAAAAATCCTGCAACAGAAGAAACCATTGAGTTGGATAGAAATGAAGAAGAGACTTTTTCAGGATTGGTTTTCAAAGTGGTAATTGATAAACATATGGGAAAACTCGCTATGATAAGAATCTATTCTGGAAAGATAAAATCCGGTGATACTGTCCTTAATGTAAGGACCGATGAAAACTTCAGAATATCTAGGATTTTGCAAATGCAGTCTGATAAAACGTTAACCATTGAAGAAGCAAAAGCGGGCGACATCATCGCTTTAACAGGAATAAAAGATGCTAAAACAGGAGACTCTTTAGCCTCTATTCAAAGACCTGTTGTATTGGAAGCGATTACCATTCCGGCTCCGGTTATCCGAGTTTCAATTGAACCCAAAACGAATGCTGATGAGAAATCCTTCGGCTTGGTGTTGGCTAAAATTCAGGAAGAAGATCCTTCGTTGGTTGTTGAAAGAGACCAACAAACGGGAGAAACTTTATTGAGTGGTTTGGGTGAATTACACCTTGAAGTAACGTTAGAAAAGATCAGATTGAATCACGGAATTGAGATCAATCAGGGAAAACCTAAAGTTTTCTACCGAGAAATTTTAACGGAGACTAAAACTCACAGAGAAAAACTCGTTAAACAAGGCGGTGGAAGCGGACATTTTGCAGACATCACTTTTGAGATTGGACCTGGAGAAAATGATAAACCCGGTTTGGAATTCATCAACAAAATTAAGGGCGGAGTGATTCCTAATGAATTCATTTCTTATGTTGAAAGAGGTTTTAGAGACGCCATGGAAAATGGTCCGCTAAGTGGTTATCCTTTAGAAAATATGAAAGTAAGTCTTTTGGATGGTTCCACACACAGCGTAGATTCTGCAGCTTATGATTTTGAAACTGCTGCAAGAGATGGATATAAAGCAATTGCGAAACAATGCAAACCCAAATTATTGGAACCCATCATGCAAGTTGAGATTCAAAGTATTGAAGAATACACGGGAGCTGTAACGGCTGATATCAACAAGAGAAGAGGAATTATTACTTCTATCGATGAAAGGTCAGGAAGAAAAATATTCACTGCGGAAGTTCCTTTAGCTTCTACTTTCGGGTATATTTCTGATCTCAGAACGTTGACGAGTGGTAGAGCTTCAATCAGTATGAAATTGTCGCACTATGCTTTAGTGCCAGATTTTATTTCAAATTTAGTAATAACTTAAAAAGCGAGGGCTGTAAATTTATTTTGCAGTCCTTGTTTGGGTTATGGAGTGAATGGTCATTTTTTTCTCTCGCTGATTTTGCTGATTACGCAGATTTTCTTCTTACTTCAAATTTTATTTCTCACATATCTACACAGATGTTTGCATACTATTTTAAATTTCTATCATCCAAATTACAATCCAATTACACTCATAAACCCTCAAACTCTAGCACCCTACAACTCTCCTACTCTTCAGGCATTACTTTATACGTAGGATCTTCCTGAATATTAACTTCAATAATTGCTTCTGCATTTTTAAGCATTTTTCTACAGTCTTCACTTAAGTGTTTTAAATATAATTTTTTATTTTGTTGAGCATATCTTTTTGACAATTTATCTAAAGCATCAATAGCGCTCATATCAACAATTCTACTTTCTTTGAAATCTACAACGACTTCATCAGGATCATTTGCAGGATCAAATTTATCTGTAAACGCTGTTGCAGAACCGAAGAATAAAGGTCCATATATTTCATAGTACTTAACTCCTTTTTCATCAACATATTTTTTTGCTCTAATTCTTTTCGCATTATCCCAAGCAAAAACCAATGCAGAAATTATCACTCCTATTAGAACAGCTAACGCCAAATTATGTAAAACAATGGTGATCAAAGCCACCGTAATCCCTACAAAAATATCAGATTTAGGCATTTTATTCACAATTCTAATCGATACCCATTGAAAAGTGCTTATTGCAACCATCATCATAACTCCCACCAAAGCTGCCATCGGAATTTTTTCAATAAATGGAGCTCCAAACAAGATGATCATTAAAATGGTAATGGATGCTATAATTCCGGATAACCTCGCTCTTGAACCGGCATTTAAATTTACTAAAGTCTGTGCTACCATAGCACAACCTCCCATTCCTCCGAAAAATCCGTTGGTAATATTGGCGACTCCTTGTGCCACAGATTCACGGTTTGCGTTTCCTTTGGAATCTGTAATCTCATCAACCATTGATAAAGTAAGCAGAGATTCTATCAACCCCACTCCTGCCATAATCATGGCATACGGAAAGATAATTTCTAATGTTTTTAATGAAAATGGAATCTGCGGAATATGAAAACTAGGAAGACTTCCACTGATGCTAGCGATATCTGCAACCGTTTTTGTATTAATATTAAATCCCAAAACGATTCCAAAGACAATTACAATAGCAACTAAAGAAGCTGGAATAACCTTTGTTATTTTAGGAAAAAAATAAACAATAGCAATCGTTACAACAGTTAATCCCGCCATAATATATAAGGATGTCCCCTGAAGCCAACTGACAACTCCATTACTGTCTGTGATTTTAAACTGCTCGATCTGCGCCATAAAAATGATAACCGCCAAACCATTTAAAAAACCATACATTACAGGCTGGGGAATCAGACGAACAAACTTTCCTAATTTGAAAACGCCAACTAACAATTGAAAAATTCCGGCAAGAACAACGGTTGCAAAAAGATATTCTATCCCATGAGTTTTTATTAAAGCAATTAAAACAACAATAGTAGCGCCTGCTCCCCCAGAAACCATTCCTGGTCGGCCTCCTAAAATTGCAGTTACCAACCCCATCATGAATGCAGCGTATAATCCTGTTAATGGTGAGAGGCCTGCCAAAATTGCAAACGACAAAGATTCCGGAATCATGGTCATCGCTACTGTAAAGCCTGCCAGTAACTCATTTTTGTAATTTATTTTCTTTGAAAAATCGAAAATAGTAAGATAAGTATTCATTTCGCTGCAAAGGTATGTACTTCAAGTACTTTAAACAATTATAAAATCAGATTTTGCAGATGTGCTCAAATCCCTAGTCATAAAGGAGGAAAGTGACATTACTTCACCAATAAGCTGATTTATTATGTTAAATTTTAACTAAAATTTCGTTTTTAACAATATTTTTTAATTCAATCTTTTGGTTTAACTCCTATTTTTTATATATTTGAAACCAGAGAAGTTGATATTTTTTTTCAAGCAATTATTTAAATAAATGACTGAAAAAACGGGAGAATTGAGATGGATCACAGCAAACAAATTATATAAAGAAAATTGCATGAAAAAGCTTTAATAGGTAAATATATTATTCATACTTATAAAAAAGAAAGTTTGAAATAAGTATATAGGTTTTATTAAGCGAACTGGATGAGAATCAAAAAAAAGAATACTCGCTAAAAGCATTGAAATAAGCAAGAATTCTTTACATAAAAACTACCTGAAACAAAAAATCGTTATACCTTATATAGTAATGATTTTTTAGTAAACCATATATTCATTTTACTGAAATTTTTGCGGTAAGTAAAATCTACACAGATTTTATACTATTACAACAATTGCATTCAAACACTATTTTTGAATAAAAAAAACTGATTCATAAAAGGTCCGTTAAAAAAAATATAATATCTATCTATTCTTTCTTTAAAGGCAGAGTTTTAATACAAAAAAATATTTATTAAATAAATGTTATACAAAGAAATACATATAGGACAATTCATTAAGGAAAGAGTTGCCGAGCAAGAGATTACGATGGAAAGAATCTGTAATTTCTTACATAAAGATGAAGAAGTTGTAGAAGAATTATTAGCAAGCAAATCTATGGATACAGAGCTGTTGCTAAGATGGTGCAAATTATTAGAATATGATTTTTTCAGACTCTACAGTTCGCATCTTATTTTGTATGCACCTCCTTCAGCAGTTAATAAAAATCATAATAAATCTGAAAAAATACCTTATTTCAGAAAAAACATATACACGCAGGAAATTAAAGAATTTATTATTAAAAGAATTCTTTCCGGTGAGATGAATCAAAGTGAAGTCATTAGAGAATACTCAATTCCAAAGAGTACGCTTCACCGTTGGTTACAGAAAAACAATAATATTAACGAATAAAAAGAAGTCTCATGCGCCCTAATTACACAAGAATCTATCAGGACATGCTAAGGCTAGAACATCCTGAAAAGCTAAAAGATCCAAAAATAAAAGAACTTCTGAACAATCTGAACAGCAGTGAAGATGTGTTAAATTTTAATGAGAAGTTATTTGAGCAATCAAAAGAAGCTCAAAAAAACAACCAGAAGTTAAAAACGTATGACAAGAAAACAATGCTCAAGCTTTTGCAATATCAAAAGAAGCACGAATTTTCTACAAGTTATATGTCTAGAAAATATAAAATAAGCCGAACAACTTTGGCAAAATGGAAAAAGACTTTTGAAGTAGAATTCGAAGCTTTAGCATAAACGAAACAGGTGATTATTCACCTGTTTTTTTTTATTTATCAATATTTTGGAAGAAACTGTTTTGTTTATCCTTCATTATTAGAATTAGTCATCTTAGCGAAAAATTCTCAACAGAGTTATCCCTCACTAAGCCATAAAAATATTTACTCCTTCCTACTCCGTTAAAACTTCATCTTTGTCTGATAAAATTGCAGTCAGAAAATATAGCTCCATTCTTCTCCAATACATTTATAAAATTCAGACGGGTAAACTTCAACTTAAAAACGTATTATTTTTTTACGTTGAATGATTAAAATAGTACATAATGCACTATAAAATTTGGTCATAAAATTCATTATATCATATTAAATTTTAAAAAAAATCAATATTCAAAACAGAATAAATTGTGAAATGTAAATTATTAAATTAATCTATCATTTTGAGAAAATACAATTAAACGATTAACCAACAATCAGTTAACCTAAAGTAGTATATGGATGGTATACCGTTTTTTTGATAATTTCATGAATTTTGTTTCTATTTGTATCAGTAAATCAATAGGAGAATCTGGTTAAAAAACACTCCGACACAAATGATGAAAAAATAATCAGATTCAACTAACGATCTATTAAAAAGTAAAAATGAAAGAAAATTTACCGTATGATGTCCCAAGCAGAAAACGGTAAGTTTACAAACACAAATGATGAAACTTGTATCAGAAAATCGCCCCATTTTCGTACGATACAAAAAACAAACACACAATGATGAAAATTAATAGCGGAAAAAAGGGTAATATTTCTAATCCAAGTATTTACCCTTCCTCTATTAGTTTTCTTTTTTTATTCCAACCTTCTCTTTATTTAGCTAACGATGATTACAATACTATTTTTGTAGCATTGCTATAAAAAGCATCTTAAGCAACAATCTCACTTTTTTTAATTACCAAACGATATATTTCTTTACCATTCATATGATAAAGAAACAAATATCTCCTATAGGAAAAATCTGAAGCAGAAATTCGAAATGATAAAATCTGGCGTGTAATTCTCCTAAAGCTGTATTATGATCCTATAAAATCATCATAAGAAAATACAGCTCCTTTTCTAACCCATCCATTAATAAAATTCGAATCACCAAACTTCAACTTAAAACTTATCTTTTTTTTACGCTGAATGACTAAAATAATATATACTACTTTATGAAATTTGCTCATAAAATTCATTCCAGCATAGGAATTTTTTAAAAAAAATCAATTTTCAAAACAGAATAAATTGTAAAATGTAAACTATTAAATTAATCTATCATTTTGAGAAAATACAATTAAACGATTAACCAACAATCAGTTAACCCAAAGTGGTATATGGATGGTATACCGTTTTTTTTGAATTTTCACGAATTTTGTTTCTATTTGTATCAGTAAATCAATAGGATAATCTGATTAAAGAAACACTCCGACACAAATGATGAAAAAATGATCAGAGTAACCTAAAGATTTATTAAAAAGTAAAAATGAAAGAAAATTTACCGCATGATGTCCCAAGCAGAAAACGGTAAGTTTACAAACACAAATGATGAAACCTGTATCTGCAAATCGCCCCCTATTTGTATGATGCAAAACACAAACACACAATGATGAAAATTAATAGCGGAAAAAGGGTAATATTTCTAATCCAAGTATTTACCCTTCCACTATTAGTTTTCTTTTTTTATCCATCATCTTCATAATTACAATCCGTAAAACCGTATCAATTAATTTTATTTATTGAAATCATAAATTTCATTGAAATAAACCTTAATCGATTTATATTTGAAATAACTACCTATTTTTGCCTTATCCTAATCATCCATTTTTAAGGGGCAAAAGTGATATGATCAAAAAAAAATCCTTCGTAAGAAACTATATATTTATTATTTTTCTTCTAGTATCCAATTTCTTCGCATCTCAGAATCGCGAAGTAAGAAAAATTGATGAATTACTGGAAAAGGCAGAAAAAAGCCATAGAAAATACAGAGATTTTGAAGAGTTAAAATTGGCTAAAGAAGCAAATGTTCTTGCAGAAAAAAGTAATAACACAAAAATAATAGCCGAAAGTAACTACATACTAGCTAGAGCATTATCTTGTCTCGAATTACAAAAAGAGAGTCTTTATTATATACAAAAGGCCTCCTCCTTAGAATACACAAAAAACACACCTCTTCTCCAGGCAAAATTACTAGAAATAAAATCCTATAACTACTCTGTTTTATCCTTAAATTCATTGTGTTTAAAGGAAAGAAAGAAAATTTTATATCTTTTAAAAGCAGAAAAAGATTCCTCCTCTATCAAAATAATGGCAAAAACTTATGCCAATATTGCAAATAAATATTTTGATGATAATAAACTAGATTCGGCATTTATATATTACAGACTTGGAGGTCAAGAAATAAAAAAGTTAACAGAGAAAAATGCATATATCACAATTTCTAGTTTTTATGTAGCACTGGGCAACGCCTTTATGAAAAAAGGTCAGAAAGATTCTACCTTATATTATTTCAAAAAGAGCTACGACCTAAAAATCAAATATAAAGATCCCGTACTTTTTAACCAATACATGCTATTTGGAAATTATTACGAAAATCAAAAACAATACGAAAAAGCATTAGAATTGTATTTAAAAGCAATTCAAAATATGAAAGACTATTCTGCAAACCCAACACATTTTAATTATATTAATCTAAAAATATCAAATATATATGGCATTTTAGGAGATAAAGATGAACAAAGTAAGTTTGCTGAAATATATTCAAAAAAAGAGCATCAGCTTACATTAGAAAAAAACAGGAATGTAGATTATGCACTCAATGTTATCTTAAACGATAAAAAAAATGAATACAATTCTATTCAAAATAAAAAATATACCTGGATATTTAGTGGAATATTAGCTCTGATTATCATCTTGTTCTTTATCTATAATCTGCTGAGAAAGAATTTAAAACATAAAGAAACAACCATCACAAAATATACCAGCACCTTACAAGAAAAAGAAGAAATAATTTCAAAAAAGAATGTTGAAACTGAAGAGCTTCAACAAAAAGTAAACGACGCTTACACAGAAGTCATCAACTTAGCAAATAATAATGATCCCAGCTTCTATTTCCGTTTTCAAGAAGTTTACCCGGAATTTCAAAAAAAAGTATTAGAAATCAACCAAAATCTAAGAACTTCCGAGCTTGTACTTTGTGCCTATCTATTTTTAGGGTTCAATATTAAGGATATTGCAGAGTATACTTTTAAATCTATAAATACTGTTCGTAACAGGAAGCAAAATCTAAGGAAAAAATTTAGTCTGCAAACAGAAGAAGATCTGGGAATTTGGTTAAGAAACTTAATTAACGAGGAGAATAAATAAAATTAAACAACTGAAAACAAGCACAATAAACAAAAGTAGTATATAAATAGTATGCTACTTTTTTAATTTTTTCATGAATTTTGTTTCTATTTGTACCAGTAAGTCAATCGAAGGATCTGGTTAAGAAAATATTCCCAAACAAATGATGAAAAAATAATCAGATTCACCAAAAGACCTATTAAAAATGAAAGACAACTTACCGGATTATGCCCTCGTAAAAAAGTAAGTTAAAAATACAATGATGAAAAACGTATCTATAAAATATCCCAATTTTATATGATGCAAAACACAAACACACAATGATGAAAATTAATAGCTGAGAAAGGGTAATATTTCTAACCCAAGTACTTGCCCTTCCACTATTAATTTTCTTTTTTCTACAGATACTTCCTGTAACTTCAAAAAACAATCAAATTCAACCCCATTACATTTACATTATTAATCAAATAATGAAAACAAATATTATATACTATATCTTTCAGTTTAATTATTTAAATTTGTAATAATCCCAATAATAATTATACAGCTTTAAGGGGCGAAAGTTAGTATGATCACAACAAATAATTTAATAAGAAACGGCATCGTATTTTTTGCTATTATTCTTTCCAACTTTGCGTTTTGCCAAGATCAGTTTAAGAAAATAGATAATTTATTACAAAAAGCAGAAAAAAGCCGACAGGAATTCAACAACCTGGATCAATTAAAATATGCTAAACAAGCAAGTGTTTTAGCAGAAAAATCTGGTGACTCAAAAAAAATAACAGAATGCTATTATAATATAGCCCGTGCTTTATCTTTTTTAGAATTACAAAAAGAAAGTTTTATCTATATCAATAAAGCGTATCAGGAGCCGTATTCTAAAAAGAGTAAGCTTATCCAGGCACAGCTCAAAGAAGTAAAAGCTTTTAACTATTACAGTTTGGGTTTAACCTCCCAGTTCGACAAAGAATTACCTCGCATTGTAAAGCTATTGAAAGGGGAAAATGACAAAGAAGCTATCATTTTGCTTCAAAGAACTTATTTAAATATTGGATCTACTAAACCCGATTCTGCGAAATATTACTCTCAGTTATGTTATAATGAACTAAAGAAACTTCCAGAAAAAGATTCTCATTTAGAATTATCCGATTTTTACAGATATAAAGGTTCTGAGCTTCTTGAGACAAAACCAGACTCTGCTTTTTATTATTATCAGAAAAGTATCAAGATCAACCAAAAATATAATGATCCCATCCTCTTCTTTAATTATACTTCGTTTGGTGATTACTACGCTAGTCAAAAACAATATAACGAGGCTATAGATTATTATGAAAAGGCTATCCAAAATATAAAAGATCAGTCTATTACGCCTTACCATTTTGTAAATAATGATCTGTATGATAAGATTTCTGATCTGTACGGAAAATTAGGCAATAAAGAGAAACAGAATGAATACCAATCTACTTATTTAGATCTGCAGAAAAAGCTACTGACAGAAAGAAATAAAAATGTAGAGCACGCGCTTGATATTCTTTTAAAAGATAAGGAAGAAGAATATAAAACCTCTGAAAAGCAAAGATTAATATGGATCTCAATCGGCGTTCTCGTATTAATCATCCTGTTCTTTTTTATTTACAGGATCTTGAGGAAGAATCTTAAGCATAAGGAAACAATTATTAAAGAAGCAACCAGCTCACTGCAGGATAAAGAAGAAATTATTTATCAAAAAAGTTTTGAAACCCAGGAGCTTCAACAAAAAGTAAATGATGCTTATACGGATGTAATAGAATTAGCCAAGAAAAATGACCCTTCATTTTATTTCCGTTTTCAAGAAGTATATCCGGAATTTCAAAAGAAACTTTTGGAACACAGTCGTAATTTAAGAACATCCGAACTTATTCTATGTGCCTACACCTTTTTAGGCTTTACGATTAAGGACATTGCAGAATATACTTTTAAATCTGTAAATACGATACGTAACAGAAAACAAAATTTGCGTAAAAAATTCAGTATGCAAACAGAAGAAGACATGGGAATATGGCTAAGAAATCTGGTCGTAAATAAAGAGTAGATAAAATTAAACAATTACATATCAAATAGTTGAATTAAAATAGTATACAAATGGTATACTATTTTTTTTATGTTTTCATGATTTTTGATTCTATTTGTACCAGTAAGTCAATGGATGATCTGATAAAAATACATTCGACACAAATGATGAAAAATCAATCAGATCAAATCATAAAGATTTATAAAACACACAAATGAAAAATTACCGGATTAAAAGTTCCCAAACCCAAACGGTAAATTAAAAACACAAAATGATGAAAATGAATAGTTGAGAAAGGGTAATATTCTCATTTCTGTATTACCCTCCTGCTATCATAACAACGAAAGCTAATTATCATAATAAGGTTTTGACAGAAGGCTCTAAATATTTATTTAGAGTTTTTTTTATGCTAAAAAAATCAATGATATGAAGACTCGTAAATTTTTCATGAAGTATCCTTTCTACAATCAAAAAATGATACTTATTTTTCTATACATGATCAGACAAAAATGTTTTTGATGGTAAATATTTGATGGTATTTAACCCAATATTTTAATCTAAATTATTTTTCCAACTAATTAAACAGTTTAAAAGCATAATTCATTTAACTGATTATCAATTAATTAAATAAAAGTGGTATATAAATGGTATGCCTTTTTTTTTGATATCGAAAAATTTTTGCTTCTATTTGTCACAGTAAAATTAATCAAGTGTTAAGAGTAAAGCTTTTAAAAAACACAAATGATGAAAAATTTATATCAATAAGAATACTGCCCTCATTCTTTTCTGATATAAGTTCAAAACTAGAAAATTACTTAGGTAAGAATTCTTTAAAAACACATTGATAAATTTTACAAAACACACAATGATGAAATGTTAATTTTGGTTAAACGTATAAACTTTATCCAACATCAAAAGTCTAAACACAAGATGAAAAACATTAAATGAAAAACAAGGGCAATATTTAGGTATTGCTCTTTTCTTTTTATGTGTGGTAAAAAATTAAAACATTCAAATTTTAATATTTTTTCACAAAAACCCGATAAAATTATTTTATCGGGTTTTTAATTATAAAAGTAATCATCAAGAAAAAATTAATGTGGAACATTCGCTCCAGGAATTGAACCGGATAAACTTGCCGGAGTTGCTGACTTCGTTATTCCTCCCTAGGTGGTACGAAAAGATTTTTCTTTACGACACTTTTATATTTCAAAAAAACAAGGCGACAAACAAAAAGCGTAGTCGTGCTCTAACCAACTGAGCTACTTTTCCTATTTATAGTTTGTGTTTTAGTTTGTGGAAAAGGCGGGACTCGAACCCGCGACCCCGTCGTAATGAGCGAAGTAACGCTATTCTACGGCACTTGTTTTATTATTTTAAATTTCTTCTTCTGCTGTATATGTACTTACAATACGCTGAATTTTTGCGTTTTCAGGGTAATATTTTAATCCGAACCCCTTCCAACCTGAAGACCAATATAAAATCATTTCTTTTAAATAGGGAATGTCTTTGGTTTCGTCATATTTAAAATTCTGATCAAAAATATCTTGTACTTCCGGCAATAATTCTGGATAAAACCTTTGATCTTCTTCATCAAAAACCTCAATATAAATATCAAGATGGTTTCTCATCTCATTTAATATGTAGGTCCTAAAATCCCAACCCATCGTTACAATATCAGAACCTCTAATAGAAAGAATAGGTTTCCATTTAAGATTTTCATTACTTACAATAAACCTTGTCCCCATTAATGGCAATAGAATGGGTACATTTGAAAACCATTCCTCAAAAATTTCTTTTCTTTTTTCAGTAGATTTTGGTTTTATTCCCCACGATTTCAGCCAAACTTTATTTACAGATTCTATATCACCCAACATCCATTCATAAGGTTCTTTCATGACCTGTAAAATTTCTTCTTCGTTTTCTAACCAATTGTAGAAAAAAGTATATTGTTCAGTAATTATTTCACCCTCATCTTCGTATTCGATAATTTCTTTTTTATCAATAGCATGCAAAATTTTCAAAAAATCACGATGTTCTGATGTAAATCTGACAGAATATTTTAATTCAATAGAATTAATCTGCTCTTCACTAAGCGGTTGCCATCTTGCTCCATAAAATCCTTTAGCACAATTTTCACCATCAACAGACCATATTGTTTCTGTCCGTTCTTTAACCCAATATAAAAAATCTGTAAAATTCTTTGGTATCTTCATAGTAGTTGTTTTTAATAAAAAAAGAGGCAAAAGACGCAAAAACCTTTATTATAAATCATTTTCAGATTTATTTTGGAGTTGAACCATCATCATAAGATGAACCGAAGTAAGTTTTCTCTAACGGCACTCTTTTATTTTGTTTAATCAAGGTAAAAATTATAGAATCTTCCGTGCATTTTGCTCTACCGACTGAGCTACATCTCGTTTACAACAGAAATGGCAGGAATCGAACCTGCGACCCAAATGTTTACTCAATCTCGAAGTATGATTCCAGGACAACACTTGATTTTTATTTTTATCGTTTAAAAGTTATCATTTTTAATTATTAAAATACAAGGCAAAGATTGATAAAAGTATTACCTAAACTCGTCTAGCCACTCGACCACACCTTTCGGAGGAAGGATTCGAACCTTCGTAAAGAATATTTATCAGAAGTAACTTTTATCTACGGCACTTGTAGAATAATTTTTAAAAATCGAGCAATGTTTAAAAAGAGTTTTAATTTCAATGTAAGGTAGAAGGAACTCTTTTGTACGGCATCGATTGTTTAAAGTAAGGTGAAAATTCAAACAGAGACTTGACTGCGACGTGATAACCAATTACACCATCCCGAATTGTTCGGGAGCAAGATTCGAACTTGCAAAACCGCCCTTTAACGAAGAAACTCTATTTTACGACACTTACTTTTTAAGTTTTTATGGTTATTGTTTTTTGTTGTAGCAAAGATATTGTTTAGTACGCATTCTTTTTACGCAGTTAAAATTTATTTTTTATTTTGTTCGTTTTGCCTTGAAGCAAAAGAACCAAAAGTTCAAGACTTGGAAACTCCGGCTAAAAATTTAAAAAACTTCCTAAAATATCCAAAACTCACTCTCTTGCTTTTGCCAACGCTTGTTCAAACAGTGGACATTTTTTAACGGAACTTTTTCAAATTTTCTTAACGCCTCCGTTTCCTAGGTCGATTTAACCTATTTAAATTGAGTTTTTCTATATTTTTTCCAATTTCTTTGAAACTTAACTTCTTTTGAATTAATCGTTTCATAACCATGTGGAAAACAGTAAGAACATCCCATTTCGTCTCCATATAAAACTCTGGAAACCTGTACATTTGAAATTTTCTTCGGAAAATCAATTAATCCATATTCATTGATTCCGAAAGTTTGTCTTAATGCTTTTAATTTTTTCATACGTATTGAGTATTAACCTCAATACACTGCTTCTTTAAGACATTTCTTATAATTATTCATGGTTATTATTTTTTGTTGTAGCAAAGATATTGCTGTAGTACGCATTCTTTTTACGCAGTTAAAATTTATTAAAAAAGATTGAATTTATAATTTCAAAAAGCTTTACCAATCCTAATATAGGAATCAAAATAATAGCTGCTATTAAAAGGTAAACTCCAATTTTACCTAGAAAGTTTCCTTCTGATTCTTTATAATTTCCTTTTTCCCTTCGCTTAGGCTTAAAATCCGGAATATGTTTTGTCTTTTTAAAACTGTCCGATTCCAATTCTTTTAATTTTTTTTGGGCATACTCTGGAAGTTGGTTTCGATCGCCTCTAAATACGATATCTTTTAAAATAGCATTTCCTGAATTACTTAATGAATTTCTGTAAATTTCAACAGCTTCCTTCATTTCAAAATTCTGAGGTTCAAAAAATATCCAAAATTTTCCAGCTTCATCTTTAAATCCTGAATCGTAATAAATCTGTCCTAATTTTTCCCTCAATGAAATATCATCAGGAAATTCATTGATTAGATTTCTTAATCTGTCGCAGGCTTTTTTCTTTCTGCCTGCTTTTAAATCTTGTTCAATTCTGTAGAAAATACTTTCCATGATTTATATTTAAATTAAAAACCAAGCAACAATTTATAAGAGCTTTTGAATGTTTTTCAAATTGGAAGTTTGACGATGAAACTCTTATGGTAACGACATTGGTTAGTTTAAACCGAGCAAAATAGCGAAAAGACTCATTTTTCAATTGGAAGTCGAAGGATTTCTTTTCTTACGGCATCGGTTATTTTTAAAGTAAGGTAAAAATACAAATAGAGACTTACTGGTGAAGTTTTACCATTTTATACTATCACTTGGAGTAGGACTCGAACCTACATCGCCACCCGAAATACGAAGTAACTCTATTTTACGACACTTACTTTTTAAGTTTTTATGGTTATTGTTTTTTGTTGTAGCAAAGATATTGCTGTAATACGCATTCTTTTTACGCAGTTAAAATTTATTTTTTTTTATTTTGTTCGTTTTGCCTTGAAGCAAAAGAAGCAAAAGAACCAAAAATTCAAGACTTGTAAACTCCAGATAAAATTTAAAAATTCACACCTATCCTTTTACGTCTTTGCGAGGAATGAAATGACGAAGCAATCTCATAATAGAGTTTTCACTTCATTACATTTCTTTCAAAAGCTCTATAATTCTATTGTTAAAATTTATTTGTTGCGCTTTCATTTTATGAATTTCGATTTTTAAATCTGATTCCTTAACTTCAAAAACAGATTGTATATTTTCTAATTCAGTCAACATTAACTCTGTATATTCCGAAAATTGAATTTTCCCATTTTCTTTTTTATAGAAAATCCAAGGATGACCAATCCATAATTGTGACCATTCTGAAGATGCATTTTCAAAAATATATTGCCAATCTTTTAAATTATCAAGATCACTGCAGCAAGTAGGCTCAATTAAAACTTCATTATTTTCCATTAAAATAAGACCTCCATTAAATAACGATAGAAAATCCGTTCCCTCTACCTCAACATCTTCAAAAACTACTTTTAAAATAATTTTTAAATTCTCATCATCTACAGTTTCAAGATTCACAAAATATGAACCTCTGTTAATTGGTTTCAAATTTAAATTTAATGTTGCAATCGCTTTTTTCCATCTTTCATGTAAATCTTCAGAACTTCGAGGATCTGGTAGTTCCGGTAATTCATATTCTTCTTTCGAATATCTAAAAGGACAGATTTCTATTACATTAATAAGTTGTATCATTTTATGCAGTTTTTGTTCCTAGCCCCGATTGCAACGGCATCCTTTTTCTGAAATGGCTTAAAAAAAGCGTGGGCGAAAAAGATATAGTGAAAAGCGGGAAATAGCTTCTAAAAAATTAATGGGTATTCGTTTTTATTATTTAAAAGCAGTGCCTTTTACAGCACTACTTTTTTTATCATTTCTACCGCTGATTTTCGGTCTTCCAACGCATTCAATACATCGAAAATTTTGTCGGACCAACCTGCGATAAGGTATACATCATTTTTTCTGACATCCAACGGTTGTTTTCCGTAACCTGCCAAATCAAAAATATACAATTTTGCATTCGGGTTGAAACTTTTGTATTGATTCCATGAGTTTTCAAAAGAATTTCTACCTCCGTTGCTATCCCATAACTGAGTATCGGTGAACAACATCACTTTATCTACTTTTTCTCTTCTGCTCATCAAATCATCAATCACCAAGTAACCATTCGTGGAATATCCTACCTCACCTTCTCTTTTGTAAAATGCATCTACATTTCTTAAGATTCCGTTTTTAGGCATCGGAACTCTTTTCCAACGATCACCAAACATACCTGAAATCACATTTTTGCACTGTGACTGCAACATCATCGACATCAACAATCCGATATCATACAACAAAACTTTAGATTTCGGAGAAACAGGCTGTTGCATTGAACCCGAAACGTCTGCCGCGATGACCACCGATGTATCGAATCCAAAACCTTTGATATTTTTTGCACTCACCATCACCGCATCTTCCAGTGCTTCCAAAATTGATGATAAATAAGGAGAATCAATTGTTTTCAATTCTCTATATGCCGCCAAAAATCGGAATGGTAGTTGTTTTGAATTTCTCACCGCTTTTTCATCAGACAAATAGTTGCATACTTTGTACATTGCATCCGATGAAACGTTGGCTTCCAAGATATTTCTCAGGTTTCGCAATGTTGCCATATATCCTAGTTTGTTACTGAATATTAATTCTTCCCATTTGTTTTTGAAAGCAAGTTTTCTTTCTGCATCATCAGCAAATTTTGTCTGACCTAACATGGAAAGTTCAACTTCCCAGGTGTATGGAGTTTCCAACGAATCATTTACGATTTTGTTGAAAATGGCCTGTTGATTTTCATCTTTTGCTTTTGGATGAACCAAGAACAAAGCATCTTTTAAAGTGACCTCCGTATTTCTATTGTATTTTGCAAATTGATATTCATCAAATTTATTGAATGACTTTACCAAACCTTTTTGGATCTGCTTTGAAAGTTTATTCAGTTTTTTAGTATCCGTTCTTTCGTTGGCCAATTGGTAATATGCCAGCAATTCTGTGATTTCGTCTGCTCTCTGAACCACTCCATTCACCGTTTTGCTTACCAAATCTGTACCTGAAGTTTGTTTCGCCAATTCAGTTGTCAAAACCAATGGAATAGAACGCAAATACATTTCTTTTCTTGCATAAACGGCCAATTTCGCAACGAATTCCGGATCATTTTTTGTAATCAAAGACTGAATTCTCACCAATCTTTCATTTCCTTTTTCATACGAAGTATTTGATAATCCTGTTGTCACAACAGCACTATAGAGTTCTTCTGCAGGCGTCATGGTATATGCCTTTGCACCTTGGTAGTTTGCTACTACATTATTTGATTTTCTTAAAAAATTAAATTTCATGGTTACTGTTTTTATCGTTACACATTTTGGAGGATTATCATTTCCTCTCTGATTTCTTATGCAAAGTAAGCGTAGTATTACGCAGTCTTTTTGCGCATTAATTTTATTTGTAAAAAAGTTTTATTCTTTTATTTGTTGGAGTTTCGCAAAGGCGCTATTTTTTTAATGATAATGGGTTGTATATAAGGCACAAGGATTTTATCTGCGATAAAAATTAATTGTGTTATAGGTTCATTGGGAGGTCTTTTTTAAATATTGAAACTTCACGCTTCATTTTGTTTCGCTATGAGTAACAAAGGCAATCTTTGGTTTATAAAACAAGACAGGCTTTTGCTTTCACAAAAACCTGTCTTTATAATGATCGTTATTAGTTTCTATTTCGCGAAGATCTCCTTCAGCTGAGAGAGAATATTGCTGTTTCCGGAAACTGTGATATCTCCAATCTTGTCGGCGATCTTTTCCATATATTCCATTTCTTTCAGCTTCCATAGCACTTCATTTTCTTCCATCAACTTCGCAGTATTTAGTAAACTTCTTGTGGAAGCGGTTTCTTCACGACGCATGATGCTGTTGGCCTGAGCTTTTTTCTCGGCAATCAAAACCTGATTCATAATTTCTTTCATTTCTCCGGTTAAGATCACATCACGAATTCCTGCATCTGAAGCTTTCAGACCTAGATCTCCAGCTTTGTCTCCAAGATTTCCCAAGATTTCTTTTCCTACAGCATCTTTTTTCACAAGCAATTCATCCAATGTCAAAGCTCCAACGAATTCACGCAAGGCCAATTGCATCAGGATATATAATTGTTTGTCGTATTCTTTATTTTCCATCAGGGCTTTCTCAATATTTTCCACTTGAAAACGCACATAAAAATTAATACGAAGCATCGCTTTATCTTTTGTCAAAAGCTCCTGACCTGCAATTTCCATTTGCTGCATTCGCATATCGATGGCTTTTACCTCAACAGAAATTTCATTGTTCCAGAAGTAGTAGGTTCCCGCTTCTAAAATTTTTGTCAATTTTCCGTCAATTAACAATAATCCTGTATGTTGATTCGAAACAATAAATTTTCTTACATAATTTCTCAATCTTGCATTTTCTAGGATTGTATTCGAAATACCTTCTGTAATTTCAACTTTTGTTAAATCCTCTTTTTGGAATTCTTTATCTGTAATACCTAACCAGAATGCATACTGTCCAACGTTCAATACATCTTTTAAAGTTCCGTTTTCGTATACCAAAATGATTTCTCCATCTTTTACCTCTACAATTTCCAAAAGGCTTTTAAGCGTTTCGTTTTTTAGTAAAACAGCTACATTTTCATGCGTTGCAAACTGGGACTTTATTTCGTAATTGGGATCAATAATTTTAATATCAACAGAAGTTTCATTATTCCAGAAGGAGTAAGTACCGCTTTCAAGAACCTGAGTTAATTTTCCATCAATTAACAATAATCCTTTATAATGGTGAGGTACAACAAACTTTCTTACAAAACTTTTCACCTTAATATTCTCCAAGGTTGTTTTAGAGATTTCTTCTGATATTTCAACTTTTGTTAAGTCTATTTTTCGGAATTCTCTATTTACAACTCCTTTCCAGAATGCATACTTCCCAACATTTAAAACGTCTTTAAAAGTTTCATTTTCATAAAGTAAAATGATCTCACCATCTTTTACCTCTACAATTTCCAAAAGGTTTTTAAGCGTTTCATTTTTCAACAAAATAGGTAAATCTTCGCCTGCTTCAAAACGGGATTTCATTTCGTAAATTTCTACCGATTTATTTCCAAATAAATAATGATTCCCCTCTTTTAGAACATCAATTAAGTTTCTATTTTTGAAGACCAAACCCATTTGGTATGCTTTAATGTGTACATTTTTTATCATTCTATTTTATTTTTTAAGTGTTATTATTTTAATTAAAAAGAGAAAACCGAATTTTTTTATTCCAAAAATGGCGGAAGAAAATAGGTTTCAAAAAGCTCCAATCATTTCAGAATACAGTTCTTAAACTTAGTTTCCAATCAGTAGGACCTTGAGTGTGTTCCTTACCATCGCTAAAAGCAATAACTCGGGTTGCTACGTTTACTTCTATCTTTTTCTCTTACAAAAAAGAACATCTGTTACCATCGCTCACAAAGAAAATCGTTCTTATTAGAAAATTCCGTTCAATTGTTGTATTCATCAATTGAATTTCACTTTCAGAAAAATCTTTCTTACTGGCTTTTTCAAAAATGTTGATTGAACAACTGAAAAAACTCAAATTTTCTCTATTAAGATGTTTTTAAAGAAAAACATTAAAAACTTTGTAAAAAATAGATTTTCAGCCTATCTTCAACTACATGGGAAGTGTAGTACTCTAACCACCTGAGCTATCTCAATTTCATTGAGAGAAGGAGTCGAACCTTCGCAAAAAAAACTATTCACTCTAACCTGACTGAGTTATATTCCCTTACGGAAATAGAAGGATTCGAACCTTCGTATAATAGTAAATGACAGAAGTTTTTTGGTAAACTCCTCAAACCTTCAAGTTAAGTTGAACAGAATCAATAATATTTCTCAATAAATTCTTCTGCAATAGTGCTATACAGAAACACCCAACAAGACTTGCCTGATATTTTAACTAAAATCTGTTTTTCAAAATTTTAGTGTTGTTTTGTTTTGATGATGCAAAGTAAGTGTAGTATTGCGCAGTGTTTTTGCGTAGATTTTTTTAATGTGTGTTTTTTTATAATTTTCTTTTGTCTTGAAACAAAAGAAACAAAAATTCAAGACTTGGAAAATTCCGCTAAAAATTAAAATTTAATCCTAAAATTCCCAAAACTCGCGCGAATTGAATATTTGTTCTTCGGTTCAAAATTTGTCTCGCGCTTCAAACAGTGGGAATTTTTTAACGTATTAATTTTTAATTTTCTTAACGCTACATTTTCCTATGTCAATAAAAAGGCTCCCTTTTGAAAAGGGAGTTTAATAATTATTCTTTAAAAGATCAAGAATATCAGCCAATTTATCTTTTTTATTTATAAAGTAGGATTTCAATTCGTGATAAATGAATTCTTTAATTTCAAGTTGAACTTTGGGAGTTCCTAATTTCCATCGTGTCGAACCTAAATAACTCAGTTCTCCATTCACAGATGCATATAATAAAAGATGATTTTTTAATTTTGTGTTTGAAATATTTAATTTCAAATTATTTTTTAAAGTCTCTTCTTTTAAGAATTTTTTGAATCCTTGTAAAATTCCATCCAAAAGAGATCCGCCCAAAATTGTCTCTTTATAATTGGCATACATTTTAATTTTAGGTTTTAAACTCCAACCTCCCACAAAAGCCAATGATACCGAATATGAAAAATCTGTCTTTTTATCAAACTTTAACTTAAAGAAAGGAGAATCATATCTAAAGTTTTTCACTAATTCAAAATCGGTTATTTCTGATAAACCTTTTGGATAATGAAAAATATTAATCTGCAATTCATTAGAAGATTCGTCAATACTTTTAATTTTTACTTTTGAATTAAAAAAAGCAAACCTTCTCAATAAAGTATTTAAATGCAGATAATTTAAGTCTAATTCTTTAAAAATATCTTTATCAATAGTAAAATCAAATTTGATTTTACTTGCATCATTAACAATTTCATTTTGAATTTTAAATATTCCTTTATGAGAGTTTAAAAAAGGAAGATCATCAATTTCAATTTTTAAAGAATCAGACAATGCAATAAGGCTAGCTATTGAAAGATGAAAATGTGCATTTTTATAATCATTAACATTTTTAATTGCATCCGAAATAAAAGCTAAACTTTTACTACCCGTGCTTTCTATAATTACACGATTATTTTTCTCTAATGTAAAAGTGATTTCATAAAATTCTGTTTCTATAAAATCCTGAATTAAATAATGAATTAATTCATTAAATCCTGAATGATCTACAGAACCAATGTACATTCCTGGTCGTTTTCTAATATGCTCTAAAACATCCATTTTCTCAATCATAATTAAAATAAGAAATCCCTTTAAATATAAGAATTTTGAAGGGATTTTTCATAATTTAGATTAAGCTTTTTGCAAGCACCAATACAATATTTTCGCAATATTCTTTGCATCGTCAACGCCTCTGTGGTGAGTACCTTCAAGCTTGAAATTCAGTTCACCTAATGCTCTTGCCATTCCGACACTTTTTCTGACGATTGGATGCAATTGCCCGAATAATGTTTTCACATTGATATGATCATCACTCAAAGGATAATCTACATTGAATCTTCTTGCCTGATTTTGAAGCATATTCAAGTCATAGTTTCCATAACTTGCCCAGGTCAACTCTTCAGAATCATATTCTGCTCTCAGAATATCCAATGCATCTTCCAATAAAACACCTTCATCATCAAGCATTTGCTGAGTAATGGAAGTCAGTTCCGTACAAAACGGACTTACTTTTGAATATTGGGGTTTTACTAAAATCCCTTCATTTTTGGAAACCTTACCGGTTTTTGCATCCATGATACAAACACCGATTTCTATAATTTCACTTTCTTGGCCTCTCGGCGGACGGTCATTCCAACACGTGGCTTCAAGGTCTATAATTAATATATTATCTGTTGTTTTCACTTTTTATTTTTAATTGTTAATAATTTACTGCAAAATCTCTCTCAAAATTTTAGCAGCATTGTAAGCATCGTCTGCTCCGCTGTGATGATTCCCTTCAAAATCCATATTCATGAACTCCAGGGCTCTTTTCAAACCCATCATTTTAAAAAGTCCATTATACTTTTTGAATTGGTGCATCACGTTTATATAATTTTCTGAAAAAGGATTTTCAATGCCGAGCTCATCACACTGTTCCATGATCTGCTCTTTATCAAAATTTCCAAAACCTGCCCAAGTAAGAGAAGTTGAATCATATTCGTCCCTTATTTTTTCACACGCTTCTTCAAAATAAATTCCTTTTTCTTCTATCATTTTCGGAGTAATTCCTGTAAGTTCTGTACAAAATTTATTGATTTTAGATCTTTCGGGAATTACATAAATGCTTTGTTTGTTGGAAATTGCTTTTGTTGTTCTGTTTAATTCACAAATTCCTATTTCTATAATATCTACTTTTTGTTCCATGGGAATTCTGTCATTTTCCCAACACGTGGCTTCTAAGTCGATGATTAATATTGTGTTTGTTGTTTTCATGATTAATTTAATAAATGATAATTGGTAAATGATTTTTACATTACTCATTACCAATTATTTATTATTCATATTAGCTTCTTGGAGCAAAAGGTGGTGTCCATTTTTTCTTTTTCATCAAATCTTTTACTTCTTCGTAAGAAATCGGATAAAAATTATGACAGTCTACGCCCACGTCGATGCTCAATGCCATTTCATCATCAGGCAAAGTTCCATGTGAATGTCCATATAATTGCCATGTTCCGTGATGTGATGCATTCCAGATACGCATCGCATAATGAAAAAGAATAATTTTCTGTTTACCATGAACTGCTTCTTCATCTTCAATTGAAAATTCATGATAATCTTTAATCCATTCGAATCTATCTGCTACTCGAAGAGCAGAATATTCATGATTGCCTTTTATCAAATAGATTTTACCATTCAATCTATCTAAAATATCTTTGGTAACATCTGGTTTTCCTAAACTCATATCACCTAAATGATAAACAGTGTCACCATCTGTAATTCTTTCATTCCATCTTTTGATAAGTTCTTCATTCATCTGTTCTAAAGACTCAAAAGGCCTTTCGGAAAATTTTATAATATTTTCATGACCAAAATGATGGTCTGCTGTAAAAAATATATTGGGTTTCATTTTTTTAATTTTTTGTTATTAACCACAAAAGTTATGATTCGATTATTCATCAAGTTTGTCATTCTGACGAAGGAAGAATCTCTTTTTGTAATACTCAATAGATTCTTCACTCCACTTCGTTATGTTCAGAATGACAAATACTCTGTTAACTTTTATAGTTTTAGTTTTTAATTAATTTCTTTTAAACGCTTTATAAAAAGCAGTTTCGATTTCCAACTGATCACTTTCCGTATATCTTCTGGAAAAGTGAATCGGGATTGCTTCTTTCACTTCACATTCATTCATGATTTTTCCTGATGCAGAAGCGAAACTGTGATAATTCGTCTTTGCAAATCCCTGATCTTCGTCCTTGTAAAATGTTTCGATGTAAACCATATCTGCTTCTTTAAAAACAGTTTTTATTTTTTCATAATTGTTTTCACATACTGCATGATCCATGATTACACCTAGCTTATATCCTGCATTACGTTCCAACAAATGAAATAAATCTGCTGCTTTATATATTGTTTGTTCAATCTCAATTTCTTTGTCTGAATCATTATTTTCAAAAGCAGTTTTCAATTCACTGATCCATTTTCCTTTTTTAAATTCGGAAGTGCTCCCATTAAAAGTAACCGAATCTTTTTCCTTGAACAGATATGCAATAGAATCTGTCTTATGATCGAGAATCGCAAAATCAACATTCCCATGCTCATCTTCAAAAAGGAAATTTTGAGTTGTTATCAATTCAAGATTCCAATGTGGTGGACGAATTTTATAGATATTAATTTCTTCTTTTGAAACAATTTCTCTGATTTCATATTCGATAGCATTTTCACCTACTAAATTCCAAGTGTAAGATTTCAACCTTGCTTCTATTTGATGATGAATATTTTTCGGACCGCAAATCACAATTTTTTCTCCGCTTCCAATTTGATGTCTGAAAATTCCATCAAAATTTGAAAAATGATCAATATGGGTATGACTTATGAATATCGCTGAAACCGACTGTATTTCTTTCACTGTCAGTAAACTCGCTTCCCCACAATCACACAAATAGTGTTTTCCTGAATTGGGAACTTTTATTAATATGCTAATGTCTTCTCTTAAAAGACTTTTTATTTCTGCTTGTAACATTTTTTTTATTTTTTATTAACCATTTCTATTGTCATTCTGAATGAAACGAAGTGGAGTGAAGAATCTATTTAATCTAAAGAAAAGATTCTTCCTTCGTCAGAATGACAAACTACCGGCATAAATAAACCGATTATTCTATGGTTTAAATTTAACACGTAAAAAAGTTTCGATAAAATGAATTACCGAAACTTAATCTTTATTTTACACAATAAGTTCTTTTACTGATCTTCTACGTACACCAAAGTCAGATTTCCTGATCTTACACATACGATTATCAGCAATATGGTGGAAAACGATACCTTCCATATTATTCTCAGAATTACTTAAAAAGTTTTTGATAAATTCAAAATCTAAACTTTCTAAACTAAGAATATGAGTTCCGTGTTTAACCAATAAATGACCTTCAATATTTTCTGGATTTCCTTGTATTTTTTCACCGATAAGTTCGTATGTACCATCTTCTACTTTGTCCAATTCGGACAAAGCATGGAAGCCTTCCCAGAAATATGTATCTTCTTTTTTATTAATATCACACTCTACCCAATGCGGATGATGGCCAGTAACAAAATCTGCATCCTGACATGGAATCGCCCCTTCAGGAGCTATTTTACCCTTCTTCGCATCATATCTTTTGTATAATTTACCGTTGATTACTGCGCATGCAGAACCATCAAACTTTTGTGTTGCAATAGCTTCTCCGTCAAAAACCCATTTGTTTTCAAGGTTAATTTCGTTAATAACTCTTCCTAAATTATTTATATCTTTTTTGAATAATGTACTTATCTTCTTCATTTTTAATTGTTTTTAAATTAAAAAAATCTTCATTGGTATAATTGCTGAAACTATATTTTTGCTGAAATTAATTCTTCGTTTACGGTTTCAATAACCAAAGAATTCAATTTTTTATTGATTCTTTTCTGTTCGTCTTTTTCTATCGTTGTGAAAACTTTCGGGAAATCTTTTTCAAAATCCTCCAAAATATCCTTTGAGAAAAGACCAATGACTTTCCCAATCATTTTGGGTTCAAATTCACCAATCTTGCTTATCACGTTATTTAACCTATTTACGGTTACATATTTTTTCATTTCTTCCCAAATATTTTGGGCAGTTTCGCTGAAATGAACTTCCTTTTGAACAGGTTTGTCTTTTTTAACCATTTTAGATTTTTCAATCCATTTTTCATTTTTATTTTTCAAAATGATTCTTGAACCGTTTCCAAAATATTTAGTTTTCAAAGTTTTAACAATTGTTCCTTCACACATATTGTTCTCTAATTCAGGTAATCCCAACCAAGCAGGAATCTTAGAATCGAAAACATTTGGGTATCTCAAAGCTTCTTCCAAAGTTCCTTGAAATAAGATCTTTGCGTAGAAAAATCCGGTTGCTTCGAAAATGTTGTTGGCAATATCTGTATCCAAATAGGTAATTCCATTCAACTTAATATCGAATCCATAGAATTCGTTGTGAGGTGCATACTCAATACCTTTTTGTACTTTAACTGCATCCTCAACAGCTTCCACTTCTTTATGTTTGTAACCTCCACCGAACAATTCTCCGTAGATCACTACGGTTTCCAAATCCGGATAGATATTTTTCACTTTTTGGAATACCTCAATTACATTTTCCCTGTAATGTTCCAATATTTTATGAGCATTATAAAATTTTTCATCCTTCTCGATGAAAGCAGTTCTTTTGGCAATCTTAATCTCCTTTCCATCAGTAAAGAAAGAGAAATTAGCACCGTGAACCTTTTCCTGTACAATGAAAATCTCATCCCCAAAACCCTGCAACTTGATCTGATCGATCACGCGGGCTTGGTAAGCATTTTCTATAGCGTTATATGTTTTGAAAATCATTTTTGAAATTTTTAATAGTTTCTAATTCGTTATTCTTCATCTGAGTAACGTGTCTCTGAGCATGAAGCGATAGGAAATAAATGTATTCATACACATTGATTTTTCCGAGTCTGTTCACTGTCATTGTTATTTTACAGAGCAGCCCTTCGCCATTTTTCATCAATTCTAAATAGTTTAAACACTGATAATATTGTTCAGAAATTAAACTTCTGATCTCACCTAGATTTAATTCTCCTTTCGGCTCCATGTGCTCTGGCCTTATCCATTCAAAAGCTCCATACTCACCTACTTTTTCAAACTTATCTTTATTGAAACTATAACTTTTTATTTCGGATTGTAAATCAAAATTGAGATAATTCCGCATTGCTTTTTTCGAACCTTTTTCAATGAGAATCAATAAATAATAGTTCGTCAAATAAATATGTTCTAAAATTTGTTGAACTGTCCAACCTCCATTTGAAGGCTGATGGTTCAACATTTTTGTATCTTTCTCAAACCATCTGTCAACCTCATTAAAACTGAGTTGTAAATGCGTTTTTATATCTTGAATTAATCTAAAAATGTCCATTACAATTTTTTAAAGTTTTTTTTAAGGCTTTCAATATTTGAATGGAAGTTGAAAGCCAGATGCAAGAAATTAATATAAAACTGTTAAAAACTTCCAGTTCACATCCCGTTATATTAAACCATCATATCAGCACAATTGGAACTTGCGAATGCATAAGGTTTTGCTTTAAACACATATCCCATTCCCAGAATATATCCCATCGCATCTTTCAATGCAACGTTGGATTTAAAATCCGGGTCGGTATTAATGTCTGCGTGTACCTCCATTTCCACATCATAAGTTTCCAGAATAGAGCAAATTGCATAAGCGATTTCTACGGATTTGTTTACTTCATTCAACATTCGTTCTTTGATACTGATCTTCTGTATTTCTCTTTCTTTTCTAATAAAGGTAAACGCTCCTTTTCCCTCACGAATAAACACTACTGCCGTAGCATAATTAATGGCGTCACCATAAACATGGGAGTCTGAACCCACACACACTTTCAGTCGGTGTCCATTAGCTTGTTCGCGGAGGATGGCTTCTTCTACCAATTGTGTGATAGAATGTTGGAAAAATTTTCCAGTCATATTTTGCCATGTTTGTTGTTGCGTTTCCATTTTTTCTACATGTTTTTGTTTAAATATTAAATTGTTAAATAGATGAATTGTGAGTAATTAATTTTTAAATTCATTATTGCTATTCACCTTCTTGCACTCCGAACTGGACTCGAACCAATACCATCAGTTTTGGAGACTGAGATGCTGCCATTACACTATCGAAGCAATTTTATAAGTAATGATTAATAGGTAATTAGTAATATTTTTCATGCTTTATTATTACTTATTGTACATTAGTTATTATTCATATTTTGGCGGAACAGACAGGAATTGAACCTGTACCTTTAGTTTTTCAGACTAACGTGCAGACCTTCTACACCACTCTTCCAAGTTTATGAGTAATTGGTAATAAGTAATATTTTTCATGCTTTATTATTACTCATTGTTTATTATTCATTACTTATGTTTTGTACGGAAAGAGGGACTCGAACCCTCAAAACCTTGATCCTAAATCAAGTGTGTCTACCATTTCCACCATTCCCGCAAATTGATGAGTAATGTGTAATTGGTAATATTAAAAACGTTCAATATAATTACTCATTGCACATTACTAATTACTCATATTTTGTACTCCATAAGGGAATCGAACCCTTGCTTTCTGCTCGAAAGGCAGGCGTCCTAACCGTTAGACGAATGGAGCGTTAAAAAAATCAACCAACCAGGAATCGAACCTAAACAACAAGAGTACATTTCCTGCATGCTGCCGTTACATTATCAGCTGATTTTTATGGTGGAAGTAGTAGGATTCGAACCTACTCAGCAATAAAGCAACAGATTTTAACTCTGTTACTTTTTATTTTTTAAGGAATCGTTCAATTCGTTCCTCATGTCAGTCTGCCCCGACTCTCCAACTTCGGCGTACTTCCATTTTCATGAGTAATAAGTAATTGGTAATGAGTAATTTTTACTTATTAATTTGTGAAGAAAAATAAAGCTTGTCATTATTTTTTTAGTTTGATATAAGAACTTCTTCGCTCGACAAACTCTTTTTTTCTTCGGAACTAATCTCATTTTAGTTATTTGAGATGGCGATGGGATTCAAACCCACTCAGTTTTCACAACGGTTTTGCAGACCGCCCCGACTCTTCCACTTCGGCGAACCATCATTTTTATGAGTAATAAGTAATTGGTAATGAGTAATTTTTCCAATTAACTGTTAACTCTAATTTTTTGAAGAAAAACAAAGCCTGTCTTAATTTTTTGTTTGATATAAGAACTTCTACGCTCGACAAACTCTTTTTTTCTTCGGAACTAATCTCATTTTAGTTATTTGAGATGGCGATGGGAGTCAAACCCACTCAGTTTTCACAACGGTTTTGCAGACCGCCCCGACTCTTCCACTTCGGCGAACCATCATTTGTATGAGTAATAAGTAATTGGTAATGAGTAATTTTTCCAATTAACTGTTAACTCTAATTTTTTGAAGAAAAACAAAGCCTGTCTTAATTTTTTGTTTGATATAAGAACTTCTACGCTCGACAAACTCTTTTTTTCTTCGGAACTAATCTCATTTTAGTTATTTGAGATGGCGATGGGAGTCAAACCCACTCAGTTTTCACAACGGTTTTGCAGACCATCCCGACTCTTCCACTTCGGCGAACCATCATTTTATGAGTAATAAGTAATTGGTAATGAGTAATTTTTCCAATTAACTTTTAACTCTAATTTTTTTTGAAGAAAAACAAAGCCTGTCTTAATTTTTTGTTTGATATAAGAACTTCTTCGCTCGACAAACTTTTATTCTCTTCTTTGAAACAATTAACATTTAGTTAGTTGCGATTCTGGAAAGGCTCGAACTTTCAACTTCCGGCTTAACAGGCCGGCGCTCAACCATTGAGCTACAAAATCTTTTTTGTAATTTCGGAAGGATTCGAACCTTCAACCTTCGGCTTATGAAACCGATACTCTAACCTATTGAGCTACGAAATCTTTTATGTGAACTGCCAATTATCAATTCCCTTTGCTATCAATTTTCAAATTCACTTACGAAGTAAAATTCACTATTGACCATTCACATTATTGTACTCCATAAGAGAATCGAACTCTTATTTACTGCTCGAAAGGCAGCCGTCCTAAACCATTAGACGAATGGAGCAAACTGTCTGGAAAGCAAGGTTCGAACTTGCGACCTCCCGCGTCCAAGGCGGGTAAACAACCACCGTTATCTTTCCAGTTTTACAGATTCATTTCAATATTCTTCTCCGAGAGACAGTCGGATTGGAAATTATCCATGAACCTTTGCGGTCTATGCGAGAATCGAACTCGCAGTGTCCAAGAGACAGTCGGACAGGTTAGCCATTACCTCAATAGACCTTTTTTTTTGTGATTCCGACAGGACTTGAACCTGTAACCATAGGTTTAGAAAACCTATGCTCTATCCAATTGAGCCACGGAACCTTAGTTATGTGAATTGTCTATTCACTTTTTAGTAACCCCAGAAAGATTTGAACTTTCAACCCCCGGTTTAAAAGACCGGTGCTCTAACCATTTGAGCTATGAGATTATTTTTGTAATCGCAGAAGGACTCGAACCTTCAACCTTCGGCGTATCAGACCGATGCTCCAACCCATTGAGCTATGCGATTGTTTTTAAACTTGTAAATAGTCAATTGTCAGTTTGCTTTGCTGTCAATTTTAATTCACCTACGAATCAAAATTCACTATTGACCATTCACATTTTTGGGTTTCTCCGGGGATCGAACCCTGTTTTCCGGTGCCACAGACCGACGCTTTACCAAATAAGCTAAAGAAACCATAAAAAAAGCGCCTCTTTTTGGGAGGCGCTCTATATTTTTGACGTGTCAGTTCATTAGCTGACCCACCTATATAAGCACCTTTTCAATATAAATTCACTATCAAGAATACATACCCATCCCATCGGCTCTTGTCCGTGTAGTCTTGAATACTGATTAGATATGTTATGTAATTGTTTCATTATATTCTTGTTATGTTAAAATGTTTTTGAAATGTTGAAAACCTGTTGCTTTCAATTTTCGGTTGCAAAGTAAATGTGATTTTTTTTAACTCGCAAATTTATTTTTAATTCAACTAACTGAAAATCAATTAATTAATTCTCAAATTTAGAGTAGACAATTCCTGTCCGTACTATTTTACAGATATCTTAATTACCTAAATGACTGTCTCTCATTGGGTTTACTTATCACTCTTATTTATCGTATTAAATGTTCATTGTTAATTATTAAATTTTCACTTTTATGGTTATTTTTTTTCATTCTAAATAATTTCTGACCTAAAAACACAAAAAACGCTTCGATTGTCGAAGCGTTTTGGTGGTATTTTGATTAATTTTTTACGAGTTTACAGTAAATAATTTCCAAAGCATGCACATTTCACTTCATTCCATATCATCCATTCATATCCAAACGATCCCTTTATTGACGGGCGATCGCATAGATTTAAACTGATATGTGCTCTTTGTATTGTCATAATTTTGTTGCCGCAAAGATAAATCTTTTTTGTAATTAATTGGTAATTTCGTCATTGCGAGAAACGTAGTGACAAAGCAATCTCAATAAAAAAAGCAGGTTTTATTACAGATTGCTTCACCTTCGGTTCGCAATGACGGGAATTTGTTATTTGGTGATCATCAATTCCTAAACATTTTATTCCTCCCAGTTTTAAACCTGGAAATATCTTTCAAAATAATTTCATCATTCGGGTTGAAATGTTTCAACTCATTGACAATCTCGGAATGGGTATTCACTTTTTCCGCTATAATTTCGTAAGCTATATTTCTTGTTGTTGATTGTAGCTTTTCATCTTTTTTAAACTCATATTTCAAAGCTTCCAGATAGATATTCTTTTTATCTGATGGAGTGTTGTTATATAAATATTGAATTTCGCTTTCTAATTTTTTCATATCAAAAATATTAGCAAAATAATTATTAAGACAATTGAAAGTATCCTTATTTTCCTCCCAACCTTTTAATAAAACTTGTTGAGCCGCCTCTGGCGTTTCCATCTTTTTGCGATAGATTAAAGACGCTTTTACCATTTGATTGTTGTTTACATAATCATCGACTACCATTTGATAATAGGCATGGGCATTTTTGATATCATGAATTTCAATATACAAATCCCCAACTTTTTCTTTTTGTTCCAGTTCTTTATAAAGATCAATCGCTTTTCTATATTGTTTTGCCTTTTCGTAACATGAGGCAGCTTCCGATTTATTTTTTAGCTTTTTAAGGTAAATCACCGCTGCTTCATTATAAAAACCACCGTCTTCTAATGTCTTTGCTCCACGGTAGTTATCTTGAAGCAAATTCATATAAACCTTTGCTGCTTTCAGGTAGTCTTTTTCATCCACATATTTTTGAGCAAGTTCTTCATATTTACTTCTGATCCTATCAAAAAGTGAATTTTCTAAATAGAAAGTTCCCCCTCCTCCTGAGGCCTTTCTTCCAGAATTTTTCGCATCCTTTTCTTTATCTTTTAAACCAATGATGACAAAAAAAGCAATGGCAGCAACAATAAGAAACAAAAATAAAGTCCCGACAACGCTCCAAAAACTTTGATGGAAAAGCTGTGCGAATATTCCAATGATCTTGAGGACAGCCAAAATTAGAAGGCATCTCAAGAATTTATCTATAAACTTCTGCCTATTCATTTTCGTCTGATTTTAAAATTGATTTATCTTCTGCAAACAAGCGGTAAAGCAGAAGACTGACACTGATAATAAGAATCCAGACAAACCAATTGTACCCAAAAGATTCTATCAGCGGATAAAAAATATACATCAACATGGCAAGAAGAACAACCATCAAAAAAACTTTAATGCCTGTGGGTAGATTTCCGCCACCAATGTTCATTGATTTTTTCTTTAAAACAAATGAGTAAAGCCCTACAGCGCCTGTCATAAAAATGATCAGCCAAATAATTTCTACAAAAGAAACCTCTTTTTTGGCATCATTTTCTTTGGAGGAAACGTCCGTGGTTGTTTCTAATGCATGACGCATTGGAGGGAAATCAAGAGTTCCGTAAAGACGGCCTAAAGAATCTGCCATTAATACTTTTTTCTTACGCCAAATACTTCGTACAATTCCTTCATTGGCAGGTTTTCCTGAGCTGATTTTTTTTAATGAATCCGAAATTTTTCGTTTAATATTTTCAGATCTGCTTTCAATATGTTTTGTAATCTTTTTACTGTAAACTGTTTTAAGAGAATCTCTTGCCGTAGTTTGTTTCGTATTAAATTTCTTTATATCTTTTTCAATATCGGGTAACCATTTTTGTGCTGAAGGTTTTGAAATAGCCTCCTTATAACTATTCATTAATCTCATCCTTTCTCTTCCATACATAGAATCCACTTTCATATCAATTTCCGTGACTCCGGATTCAAAGGCAACGGTATTTTCAGGAAGTTTATTCATTACTTTTCCGGCACTTTGTCCATCAACTGCAGATTTTTCTTTATGAGAATTAAAAGTAGATCTTGCAATTGCGGTTACGATCAAAAATACCCAAAGTATCCATCGGTAATTCTTTCCTGATCCGGTTGAAGATTCATCATTTTTTCCAAATAATCTTCCAAACCAATTATCACCAAATTTAAATTTCCCAAATCCATTTCCTCTAGAAGTTCCCATAATATCTAAAGGAACTCCAAGTTCAACAGCTCTCTCAGGATATTTTTCAATGTATAATAAATACTTTTCAATTTCCTTTTTATTCCCCGCCATTACTTTCTTCATATCAAAAGGCAGATTTTTCATCCATTCTTCTTCTGTCTGAGACTTTTGAAGCGCTTCCAGTACTTTTTCATCATCCATTTCTACCGTAAAGCTCTCAATTTTCTGAGGAATCTTCACTCCATTTGATGGTTTTCGAACAACGGTATTGGATTTTACAGGCTCTTGAATTAAGGAGATCCAGTCGATTTGTTCTGATAATTTAACCAAGCCAAATTCGGTATGCATGATCAAAAATTCAGCCTCTATATTTTGCCAGTCTTCAGGATTTATCCTAGGATAAAAAATAGTATTTTCAGGAATAAATAATTTGTTATCGAAACATTGAAAATAAGAATTTCGTCCTATTTCGGCAGGTGCATTTTGATCAAAAACTAAAAAACAGCCGTATACAATATTAGGCTCGTTGGAAGGAATCGGAAAAGCTTGAATTTGGCCTATATCAATTCCTAATACTTCCATTTCCTGAAGCCATACCAATGGCGAAGAACCTCTTATTAAAAGTCCTTTTTTAGGATAACTATTTTTTGGAAAAGGTTTGATTCTAAGCTCCATATTCCAAAATTTGATTGATAAATTTTTCAAGATATTCAGAATACATATCCTCCATTTTTTTCACTTTCAACAATGTACTTTCGGGCAGATAATATTCTGACCCCCCAAATTCTACATTGGTAGACAATGACAGAAAGCCTTTTTCTGCGGAGGGTATATAAAAAGTAGGAATATTTCCATTGCTGCTTTTAAAGGTCAACATTCCACGGGAATCTGTAATGATCTCGCTTCCATCAGGAAAAGTGAATTTGTTTTTGTCTTGTTCTGCAAGGATTTTAAAATCAAATTTGTTTTTTAAAAAGCTCACAGAACTCTCTTCGTTTCTACTTAATTCATTTCCGGAAACAACTAAATTATTTTTAGCGTTAATCCCAATTTTACCGAAATTACCAGAAATTTTAATACCGCTATTGTCTAATCTTAAAACTTCGATTACTACTTTAGTATCATTTTTTTGAATTTCTGCATCGTTCTTTACAGATTCAACAGAGATATTTCCGTCAATATTTATTTTGAAAATATTAAGCGCTTGGGGATGAAATAAATAAAAATTCCTTCCAAAATAAGTGAGCCTTGAATCTGCAGGAATGTGTTGTCCCGTCAAATTCAGTTCCGAATATTCTTTGGTATTTAAATTTAATTTAGAAATCAACTTCTTATCCGGTTGATATTGACATAAAATAAATTGTTGCTGTTTATTTTTCGCCAATGCAAACTGTCCTTTAGGTTTTACAGAAATACCTTCCATTAAAACTTCACACCCGTGGTATGTTTTGTAATAATCATAATAATCTCTATTATAATAATTATCAGACAAATAAGTCTTTAACAGCTGCTTTTTATTGCTTAAAATAAAAAACTCACCTTCATATAAAAATTGAGCAATTTTATGACTTGGCGTCGGAAATAAAATCGGATAATTGAGTGGAAGATCCGTTCTTTTACCGCTGGACGAAATATCATTCTCTCTATTCTTTCTCCTTTGTGGTGGGTTTGCCCATAATTCCTTTAAAGGAAGAAGCACTTTTTGAATATGCTTTCTTGTTCCTTTGTGATGCTTATAGAAATTTAATTCCCCATCCGCCGAAGTAGTGACTAAAAATTTTAGTCGATCTCTATTTTCATGAATCGTTCTTTGAATATTTTCGTTTGCCAAGTTTTCCTGATGGGTAATGAAGAAAACTTCCAGATCTTTTTCTTTATGCTCCTCCTGAAAAAATCGATCCAAAGCTTGTGAAACTTCTAAAACCGGACTTACCTGATTTAAATTATCAACCACTTCTTCCACTTTATCTAAAGAGATAAGCACATTGGTTTGTCCTAACGCAAACACTTTACATTCAGAATGGGCTTTCGGATGCTTGATCACAGCGATGGCTGAAGCAAAGGCTAAAACTTTTGGGGTGCCCCAATTTTTAAGGGAAGTATCAATTAAAATTATTCTTTCAAAAATATTTTCTTCAGGCGGAATTTCACGCTGAATGTACAAGGCTTCATTATTGGCAACCCGGTTCATAAAAATCTCATCTTCATTGGCAAATTCAGACAAAAGCATTCTTGATAATTCGCCTTTGTTGGTCATATCAGAAATACCTCCAATTGGCTGTTCACCGGGAGAAAGATGTCTCATTGGGATTTTCAGACCACTCCAAATTCTTTTTATTAAGCTCCCAATCTGAAACGTTTTTGGGTCTTCGATGAGCTCTTGAATAAAGTCTTTATTGGTTTCAATTGTTGTTTCTTCTTGTATAACTTCGTCTTCGATTTCGGGCTCATAGATAAACCCTTTCATTGCATTAATAATAGATTGCATCGTTGCAAATCTTCGATTAGCAAACGCTAAGGCTCTTATATCTCTTCTAAAAACCTCGAAATTAAAAGGTTTTTTATTTGCACTTTCACCTAATAAATGTGGTATTTTTAAATATCTTCTATATAGTTGCTCAGTATTTGCCGCAGAGAGACAATATTTATCATCATTGAAAATTGTTTGAAAAAGAACAATTCTATTTTGCCCTTTTTTATATGTCTCGTTTAATAACTGAAGTTTTTCAAGAAATTCACGAGCTTCAGGTATAAAAACATCTATTTCGTCACGCTCAGAATAACTTTTCATTTCTGAAAAAAGAGAATTCATATCAAGATATCCTCCTTGTGTTGCATATAAAACTAAAAGGAATGAGCCAAAAGGAGGCCATCCATTATGCTGTAATTCCTTTAAAACCTCAATAATATATGGTCTGTAGGCAACAGTCGTTTTTATACTTGTAAGATTTATAAGGTTATTTACAGTGTAGTTGGAACCATCTGAAATATCTCTATCCGTTGCCCATTCCCAAAAATAATCGTGATAAGATTGAAAATATTCTCTTACATCCATTCTTGTGCTTTTTCAGTGAGACGAAATGAGCTTACCGACAGTTTTCGGAAGTCATTTTTATTAATTGAAATATAACTTCCATCTTCATTCCATACGAGCCATTGGTCTTCATTTTCATTATATTTTTTTTGAAGTAATGAACTCAAATTTTTAAATTCAAAATCAAAACCTGTGGGCAAAAGATGTCCGTCTTTCAGCCAATAGGTCTTTCCAGGAAAACTTAATAATGGAGTTCCGAAAAATAAAGCTTGTTCTTCCATCACAATCCATTCAAGTTTTTCTAATTTGAATTTTGGCAAAGTAACAATCAAGCTTTTTATCTCTGATATCGAACTTAATAAAGCAATTGCAGGCTGTTCTTCTTCACTAGGTTTTAAATTGACTTCTACTTTTTCATCAATTCCAAAAAAATTATGATTGGAAGGTGGAAAAGTCAAACGTAAAGCTTTATCAATTGGTGACCACAGCAAAGCCTTTCTCACTTTCTTAATGGGAACCAAAGCATCTTTTCGGAACAATAATCCGTCTCTTAGTTCATATAATAAAAAGTTGGGCAATTGCTGAATTTCCGCAGAATCAGCTTGTTCATCGGTAAAGTTTTTCAACCATATCACATCTTCTTCCAAAGCGATCTGCACGTTTTTCCAATCACGAATGGAACCCAGAAAATCTTCATTAGCTTTGGGAAGTTCTGCCCAAAATTCTTTTATGCGGTTTGAAGAATCTTCTGCCATAGACTTTCAATTTCTTTTTGAATGTATTGTTTTTGTTCAGGATTTCTGATCCAGTCGCATCGGGTTTGAAGGTATCTTAATTTATCTTTAATGACATTTTGTTCCTCAAAACTCAAAGTTCCCCCTTCCCATTTATCAATAAGAATTTTTACATCTTTCATTACTTCTTCCGGATTCGGAGTTTTGTTTTGTAAGGCCTGAGGATGAGATTTAGGATCTTCATCTTTTTCGATGGTTCGGTTGATAATTCCTTCTAAAATTTCAATCTGTTCTTCTGTATCCCAAATGTGTTTCAATACCCAAAGATCAGAAAGAATCGCTTCATTTCTTCCACAAATTAAAGCACTTGCTGCAATTAAGTTTTGAAGTTTTACCGCTCGACGGTCAGAAATTGCAATCCCTGTATTTCGAAGGCTAATAATTGTATTTAGGTAGACTTCATAAATGGGTTTTAAATCAATATTTCTACATAAATTTTGAAGTTCTTTGATTTCATCAGAAAGAATCTCAGGCACTACTGTTTCAATATTATTTTCTAATTTTCTTCCGGCTAAAAGTACTTGTTGCAGAAGATCCGGATGTACATAATCAACATTAATTCTGATCAAAAAACGGTCGAATAATGCATTCAAAGCTTCATCTTCAGGGAGAACATTGCTTGCTCCCACAAACATTAGCGCAGGAAGATTTTTTGTTTCTTTTCCTCTTTTGAAAATCTTTTCATTCAAAGCCATCAAAAGTGAATTCAATATTGCAGAATTGGCATTGAAGATCTCATCCAGAAAAACCATTGACGCTTCAGGCATCATGCCGTCTGTATTCGTCAAAAGTTCACCATCTTTTAATTTTCTGATATCAAAAGGGCCGAAAATCTCATTTGGTTCTGTAAAGCGGGTTAATAAATATTCGAAGTTTTTGCCGTCTTTCACCGTTTTTGACAAGGTTCTTACGATAGCAGATTTTGCCGTTCCGGGAGGTCCGTACAAAAAGGCATTCTCTCTTGCCAACATGCAGATTCCCAATAAATCTACTACATCGTTTTTACCGACAAAGGTTTCCTTAACGTAATTAAGAACTGTATTCAGCTTAGTTATATTTTGTATCATTAATTTTCTTCAGTTATTATTTTTAATTCTCTCCAAAAAGCATCTTTATGCAGACCAAATTCTGCAATCAGTAATTTATTAATAAACGGAATTTCAGCTAATTTATATGCCTTGTTCTCTACAATTCTTTCGAGATATAGTTTTCGATAGGTTTTATCTTTTAATTCTTCTTCCCAATTTACTTTTTCTACATCCACATCAAATCCAATCGCTGAATAATGAAATTCTGATAAAATTGCTTCCAATAGTATAATCAAAGGATCTTCAGAATCAGCAACCTGTAATTCTGAAACAATTTGTGGTAAAAACCGTAACGATAAATCTGCAGAAAGTATTGATGAAATATCTCTTATTCCTTTATATGGCGGAATTAATGTATTCAAATTCTTTGCTGTATCTCTACGAATTAAATACAATTGAGCACTGTGGTACAATATTTTCCCTGCCCAAACTGCCGTCTCTTTGTTACAGCTAATTTGATCAGATAAAAACTCTAATCTTTCTTTTTCAAATTCAGTTTCAAAATAATCTGCAGCATCTTGTTCTTCCTTTTTTGAAATTTCTTTGAGATCTGAAAAGATGGTAATGCATTCCTCTTTTCGAAGAAGAAACAAAGTATCTAAAAATGGCGAGCTGTTTTCCATGATTTAACAAAAATAAAATTATTTCCCAGAGAATAAAATTTTAATTGAATGATTCGTCATTAAATAATATTATTCAACAATAATTCTGCTTATTTATTAAAATAAAAATCAGCTTACACCATGTTTAAGAAATTTTTAACAAGTGTAAGCTGAATAAGTAAACAACGAGATTTACTTTTTGAGAATTAAACTAAACTTTATACAGATAATATCATTTACTATTTTGAAATTATTTTCTTAGCGAGCCATTTTCTTACAGGAATATCATAGAATCTCATAAAAACATAAGCCATGATAATGGATATAATTACAGTAGCAAACCCCATAATCCAAGATATTGGTTCATCCAACGTATGTTTGCCATTCGTAACCCAGGCCATATAAACATATACCAACGGAAAATGAGTAATATAAATAGGATAAGAAATATCTCCTAAAAATTTGCAGAATTGATTGGCTTTTTCACCCACCACTTTTCCTCCAGCGCCTAGTAAAATAACAATCGGAAACATGATCATTAAGGTAAAACATTCATAAAAAGCATTTTTCCATGGTGCCGTATTTCCTCCTAAGCGAGGAAATGCAAATAGAATAATGAGTAAAATACTTGTGGTTAAAAAAGCATTTTTAGTGTATTTTAATTTTCCTACTCTTGCTAAAAGAATCCCCATTAAGAAAGGAAATGATAGTCTTGTAAACCCTATCCTCATTTGAGTTGCATCATCAATAGACCACCCTCCAATAATGTCACCATGTGGGTTTGTGAATGCATAATGAATGGTAATTCCCGCAGCAATAAATACCAAAATTCCCAATACAATTTTTGAAACTTTTCTTAAAAATAGAGCATATGCAATATTAGCGATATATTCAAAAAACAATGACCATGCAGGTCCGTTCAAGGGATGCATCTCGTTCCAACCTCTAATGTCAAGGCCTTTTCCTACAGGAATTACGGTCATCCCGATGAACATGACTAACAGTAATTTCCAAACCGGAGTTGTGGAAATACCACCCCATCCCAACCCTTCTGAATATTGGAAATAAATAAAACCGCTCCTACCAAGGAACCAATGATAATCATAGGCTGTAATCTCACCAAGCGACGGATGAAAAAATCTTTTAAAGTCATCTGGCTCCAACGATTATCATATGCATAACTGATCACATATCCTGAAAGCATAAAGAAAAAATCTACCGCCAAATATCCGTGGTTTATGAATTGTTTGGTATGATCCCCATTGGAAAATGTTTCAAAAACATGGAAAAAAATAACCATAATGGCTGCTACACCACGAAGACCATCCAGAATTTCATAGTGAGGTCTCGATTGAGAAATATTTAAAGCGTTATTCATATTTTACTTAAAAAAATGTAGTACAAAAATAAAACGTCCCACTGTAAAAATATTGTTCTATATTTTTTAATTATTGTCTTATATTTACATTATTATGATTTCTAAATCTTTTAATAGCACAAAATTAAAATATTATCCAACTACAAACAATAATACCTTTCACTTTGATCATGTACATATTATATGGAATCAGCAGGTTCCTCTTCATCAGCAGCAAACGTGGGAGTTATCTTATATTATCACGGGAAGTGGTGCCAGAATTATTGGTGATATAGTTGAAAATTTTTCAAAAGGGGAAATTATTCTTATTCCACCCAATATTCCGCATTGCTGGTCTTTTGATGAATCGGTACACGATGACGAAGGAAAGATTGAAAATATTACGATTGTAATTGAGAATGATTTTTTAATCAGCTGTAAAAATCTCTTCCCTGAATTATATTCCAGTATTTCGGAACTTCAAAGCAATGAAAATGCAGTCTCTTTTGAAGGTGAATTACTAGAGAAGCTACAAGCCTTAATGGCCTCTATGGTTCATCAAGATCGTATTGAAAGGCTTTCATCTTTTATTAAACTCTTACAATTAATTTCTCATTGTAAAGAAATGCATATCGTTGGGCGCCCCATCGTTGAAAATAAAAAAGAAAAGAAACTTCAGGAAATACATTTGTTTATTTTAAGAAATTTTCAAGGAAATATTAGTCTTGAACAAATTGCAAAATCTGTGGGAATGCAAAAATCATCATTTTGTGTATTTTTTAAAAGGATGACCGGTAAATCTTTTTTTACTTATTTAACCGAGTTTAGGATTGAATCTTCATGCGAGATGTTATTAAAAACAAAATTGTCTGTTGCAGAAATCTGTATAGCCTCAGGTTTCAATGATATCCCTTATTATAACAGAGTTTTTAAAAAGGTTAAAAATATGACACCAACGCAGTACAGGAAATCTGAGAAAGTAAATAGTGAATTTTTATTTCACAATTCTATTAGTAATTAAGAGTTTAATAAGCATCTAAAATCATTAAAAGTCTAGGTCTATTTTTCAGGAGCTATTTCCTGCTATCCGCTCATACTCCTCACGCCAACGCGCTCCAAGGCTTAAACCCTCACCTTTTTCAACTCCAAGTTGCGGGGTAACCGCTGCTATCAGGGCTAGGGTTTCCGTCTGATTTTCATTTTTTATCGCAAAATCAACGCTCATTTTGTCATCCCGTAGGGATCTAGATTCGAATCTTTCTACTCTACAAATCTAAACCTAACAGGTTTTAAAAACCTGTTAGGTTTGTTATAACAACCAGAAAAACCATGTTTTAACATCTCATTTTTTTAACCTCTTAGCTCCACAACAAACGCAATACTTATCACAAGCCAATCCATCTTATTTCTAGTTTTAAAAATTGAGTCTGAATAATTTGCATATTAACATAGAACATCGAATCTTTCTACCCTATCTCTAAACCTAACAGGTTTTAAAAACCTGTTAGGTTTGTTATAACAACCAGAAAAACCATATTTCAACATCTCATTCTTTACACCTCTTAAATCCACAACAAACAAAAAAGCCTTCAACTAAATGAGTAGGAAACTATAATGAAGCTTGTTCTTTTACTGATTGCGTTTAATATGATAAAAAGAGATTGCTTTACTTCGTTCGATAGAAGCCTTAAGTTTGAGGATAAAAATCTCTCGCAGATTTAGCAGATGAAGCAGATTTTTAAATGATTGAATTTTGGTTTAAAAAGATAGTTGAGATCCTTCCAGGATGACAAAGAGAGCGGGAGAGTTGGAGAGTTTTGAGATTGTTTTCTACAACAGGATGGGTAAAGAGATTACTTCGACAGGCTCAGCACAGGCTAGCTTCGTTCCTCGCAATGCCAGCATGACTTAGGATTTCTTATTACCCATTGCCTATTACTTATTATTCATCTATTAAGATGTTGGGGTCGTGGGGTTTCTTTGGGTATGTAACAAAAAAAAAGTCTCATACAAATAAATGTATGAGACTTTTAAATAAAAACTGGCGGCGACCTACTCTCCCGCTTTCGCAGTACCATCGGCGCTGGTGGGCTTAACTTCTGTGTTCGGAATGGGAACAGGTGAGCCCCACCGCTAAAACCACCCTAAAGGCGTTATATGAAGGTTCGAGGGATTAGGGGTTAGGCCCTAGCATTACGCTAAATCCTGATACCTTTTTCCTGATACCTTATTTTATCGATAAAAACAGTCACAAAGACAAAACCTTTCTTGCACTTGCTAGCAATTCTTGAGATAGGTTTTTAATGTAATATTAATGATTACTCATTTGATGATTATATTTATTCCTTTTAATAGGCAATAAATCTACGGGTAATTAGTACTACTCGGCTATGCTGTTACCAACTTTACACCTGTAGCCTATCAACGTCGTCATCTCCAACGACCCTTAAAAGATGTCTCATCTTGAGGCGAGTTTCGCACTTATATGCTTTCAGTGCTTATCTCTTCCAAACGTAGCTACTCAGCGGTGCTCCTGGCGGAACAACTGATACACCAGAGGTTTGTTCAATTCGGTCCTCTCGTACTAGAATCAAGCCCTCTCAAACATCTAACGCCCGCAATAGATAGAGACCGAACTGTCTCACGACGTTCTGAACCCAGCTCGCGTGCCACTTTAATGGGCGAACAGCCCAACCCTTGGGACCTTCTCCAGCCCCAGGATGTGACGAGCCGACATCGAGGTGCCGAACCTCCCCGTCGATATGAGCTCTTGGGGGAGACTAGCCTGTTATCCCCGGAGTACCTTTTATCCTATGAGCGATGGCCCTTCCATACGGAACCACCGGATCACTATGTCCTGCTTTCGCACCTGATCGACTTGTAGGTCTCACAGTCAAGCACCCTTATGCCATTACACTCTACGCACGGTTACCAAGCGTGCTGAGGGTACCTTTGAAAGCCTCCGTTACTCTTTTGGAGGCGACCACCCCAGTCAAACTACCCACCACGCAATGTCCTTCTAAAAGAAGTTAGGCTCCAAGTAAGTAAAGGGTGGTATTTCAACGTTGACTCCACAAACACTAGCGTGCCTGCTTCAAAGTCTCCCACCTATCCTACACATTACTTACTCAAAGTCAATACGAAGTTATAGTAAAGGTTCACAGGGTCTTTTCGTCCCATTGCGGGTACTCGGCATCTTCACCGAGACTACAATTTCACAGAGCTCATGGTTGAGACAGTGCCCAGATCGTTACACCATTCGTGCAGGTCGGAACT
>NZ_LIRF01000005.1 GCF_001297705.1 Chryseobacterium sp. ERMR1:04
AGTTCCGACCTGCACGAATGGTGTAACGATCTGGGCACTGTCTCAACCATGAGCTCTGTGAAATTGTAGTCTCGGTGAAGATGCCGAGTACCCGCAATGGGACGAAAAGACCCTGTGAACCTTTACTATAACTTCGTATTGACTTTGAGTAAGTAATGTGTAGGATAGGTGGGAGACTTTGAAGCAGGCACGCTAGTGTTTGTGGAGTCAACGTTGAAATACCACCCTTTACTTACTTGGAGCCTAACTTCTTTTAGAAGGACATTGCGTGGTGGGTAGTTTGACTGGGGTGGTCGCCTCCAAAAGAGTAACGGAGGCTTTCAAAGGTACCCTCAGCACGCTTGGTAACCGTGCGTAGAGTGTAATGGCATAAGGGTGCTTGACTGTGAGACCTACAAGTCGATCAGGTGCGAAAGCAGGACATAGTGATCCGGTGGTTCCGTATGGAAGGGCCATCGCTCATAGGATAAAAGGTACTCCGGGGATAACAGGCTAGTCTCCCCCAAGAGCTCATATCGACGGGGAGGTTCGGCACCTCGATGTCGGCTCGTCACATCCTGGGGCTGGAGAAGGTCCCAAGGGTTGGGCTGTTCGCCCATTAAAGTGGCACGCGAGCTGGGTTCAGAACGTCGTGAGACAGTTCGGTCTCTATCTATTGCGGGCGTTAGATGTTTGAGAGGGCTTGATTCTAGTACGAGAGGACCGAATTGAACAAACCTCTGGTGTATCAGTTGTTCCGCCAGGAGCACCGCTGAGTAGCTACGTTTGGAAGAGATAAGCACTGAAAGCATATAAGTGCGAAACTCGCCTCAAGATGAGACATCTTTTAAGGGTCGTTGGAGATGACGACGTTGATAGGCTACAGGTGTAAAGTTGGTAACAGCATAGCCGAGTAGTACTAATTACCCGTAGATTTATTGCCTATTAAAAGGAATAAATATAATCATCAAATGAGTAATCATTAATATTACATTAAAAACCTATCTCAAGAATTGCTAGCAAGTGCAAGAAAGGTTTTGTCTTTGTGACTGTTTTTATCGATAAAATAAGGTATCAGGAAAAAGGTATCAGGATTTAGCGTAATGCTAGGGCCTAACCCCTAATCCCTCGAACCTTCATATAACGCCTTTAGGGTGGTTTTAGCGGTGGGGCTCACCTGTTCCCATTCCGAACACAGAAGTTAAGCCCACCAGCGCCGATGGTACTGCGAAAGCGGGAGAGTAGGTCGCCGCCAGTTTTTATTTAAAAGTCTCATACATTTATTTGTATGAGACTTTTTTTTGTTACATACCCAAAGAAAACCCGCAACCCAACTCAAAGTTTGACTTTTGCTAGATGCTAGATGCTAGATGCTAGATGCTAGATGCTAGATGCTAGATGCTAGATGCTAGATGCAATCTCTTTATCCACCAACTCTGCCGCTCTCTTTGTCATCCTGAAAGGATCTCAACAGCGAAATTCAAAAAAAGGGTAGAGATTCTTCACTCCACTACATTCCATTCAGAATGACAGATTCATGACATACTTTGAAATAAAATAAGATAACGATGTATTCGAAGATAAATACTTCAATGCTTACCTCGGGGATTATTTATTGGTAATCCTCATCGCCTCTAAACCTAACAGGTTTTTGAAACCTGTTAGGTTTGCTTTAAGAGTAAAAAAATCAACATTTCATCCATCCACTATTGTCTATGCTCAATCTATTCAATACTTAACCAAACATCTGTGTCAATCTGCGAAAATCTGTGGGAAATGAAAAACAGTCCACTCACGCTTCAAGTCCAAACCTGCTAGATTTACTAGGGTATACCTTATATATAGTATACTTGGGATTGTATTTAATATTCAATAGAGGTGGGCTTCAGCCCACTTTAATGATATGAATATTAAAAGGCTTTAGCCAAAACTTAAATTATGACTTCCATTATCATTTACCTCCAAGTAAGAATAACTCAATAAATAAAAAGAATAGACTTTCCCTTTGTATTCTTTTGATAAGTTTACGCCTTTATTTAGCTTGTATACTCAAACTTCAATCATCCCTTCTGTCTTGCATAAACAAAATAGAAATAAGTATTTGCCCACACTCATAATGCTAATTTTATTCTTTCTTAATTTTCTAAAAATAAAGGGTATTTTAATTTTAAAAATAAAATTAATTAGATTATTAATCTCTGAAATAGCGATAAATAAAGAGAATTTAAATTTTAAATTTATATTTTATTATTTATTTATGTTAAATGTGTTTTTTTTACGAAACATTTGTAAATTAGCGGCTTTATTAGTGTATATGAAAAAGATAATTCTACCTGTTTTATTTGCTGCATTCGCAGTATTTCCTTCTACTTTATTTGGACAAGATAATGAGAAGCTTATTAAAGATTATATCTCTCAAAATAAATTGAGAGAGTATAAAAAATCTGACCTTACGAATTTCATTATTGATAATGTAGATAATTCGAAGTCCTTAAATGGAAATGTTGTTAAATTTCAACAAACATATAATGGTTTTCCAGTATATAGTTCTGTTGGGACCGTACTTATTAAAGACAATAAAATTGTTTATTACACAGATAACTTCGTAAAGAATTACTCGGTATCTACACCAAATACTGCTGTGATTAGCAAAGGTACTGCACTTCAGAAAATTGCTGAAGATTTACAAAATCCGGAAATTAATAACTTTACCATTCTGGAACGTTCTCAGAAAGGTGGGAATAATAATGCAACGGCAAGACAAAGATTAGTTTATGCAAATGATGGGAATGAAAAACTACGTTTAGCATATGAGTATAGTCTGGCAGAGCCTAAAACATCAAATTATTGGAATATACTAGTAGATGCAAATGATGGAAAAATTATTGAAAAAAATAATTTAACATTATCATGTAATTTTACACTTGATCCATATGCTTCAGATTTTACACATGATCATTTGACTGATAATAACAATCAATTAATTGGTGCGGAAAATAAAGCTCCACAAAATTTTCCTTTCTTTGTTCCGGACAATGCTTCCTATAATGTGTTTCCTTTACCTATTGAGTCTGCTACCTTTGGATCTAGGTCAGTTATTTCAAATCCTTGGATGCTTAATGCTTCGCCTGAAGGATGGCATTCTGACGGTACCACTCATTATACTGTAACCAGAGGAAATAATGTTTTTGCGTATGAAGATGTTGCAGGAACAGCTTTAACTATACCTCCTGATTACTTACCAGGAACGCCAGCAGATGGAGGGGCAACAAGGAATTTTAATTTTCCTTTTAATATTGATGGAACACCTGCAGCTAATAGAAATGCTGCTATCACAAATTTATTTTATTTAAACAATAGAATCCACGATGTTTTCTATCAGTTCGGATTTACAGAATCGGCTAGAAATTTTCAAGATAATAACTTTGGAAAAGGAGGTGTAAACGATGACTCTGTATATGCTGAAGCACAGGATGGAAGTGGATTAAATAATGCCAATTTTGGAACTCTACAGGATGGAATTAATCCTAGAATGCAAATGTATCTATGGTTAGGATCAAATCGTAAATTATTTTATAATACTCCATCTGATGCAGTTGCAAGAGTTGTGAACGCTGGTGTCGCACAATTTGGCCCTGCTTTAAATGCTACCGGAATAACTGGTGATGTAAAACTTGGAAGTGTTATTGATGGATGTACTGCGCTACCTGCAGGTGAAATGACTGGTAAAATTGGACTTATTGAAAGGGGAGGTGCTGCTAATTGTGGTTTTGCTGTAAAAGTTAAAAACGCACAAAATGCTGGGGCTATTGGTACAATTATTTATAATAATACAGCTAATGGTGCTACCATAGGAAATATGGGTGGAACAGATGCTACAATCACAATACCATCTATATTAATTACAAATGCTGAAGGAGAATTCATTAAAACAAAACTAGCTGCGAATACTGTTGTGAATGTTGACCTAAGAGTAGATGCAAAATATGATGGAAGCTTTGATAATGGTATTGTTACTCATGAATATGGCCATGGTATTTCAAATAGGCTAACGGGAGCGGGCTACAACTGCTTAAATTCCAATGCAGATAAAGAACAAATGGGTGAAGGTTGGTCAGATTTCTTTGCTTTAATGTTGACCAATAAAGCGGGAGATAATGCTTCAGTACCAAGAGGTATTGGTACTTATGTGATAGGTGAGGATAATGCGGGAGATGGTATTAGACCAGCAAAATATTCTCCAAATTTTACTATTAATAGTTTCACTTATGGTAATACTAACGGTATGGAATATAACAACGGAACTGCTGTTGTTCCGGATGTGCATTCTATTGGATTTGTTTGGGCAACCATGTTATGGGATCTAAACTGGAAATATGTTGAGAAATATGGATACTCTTCTGATGTAACAGCTAATACTACAAATGGTAGTACAAAAGTATTACAGTTAGTTACTGATGCATTAAAGCTGCAACCTTGTAATCCTACATTTATTGATGGCAGAAATGCAATTTTAGCTGCTGAATTGGCTACAACAGGAGGTGCTGATAAATGTATGATCTGGAATGTTTTTGCAAAAAGAGGCTTGGGAGTTAATGCTTCTGCAGGAAGCAAAACGAATATTAATGATCAAGTACAAGATTTGACTGTACCAGCTGAATGTGCTAGCTTAGCAACAAACGAAGTAAAAGCAGTTAAAAATGTGATTTCAATCTATCCGAATCCTGCTAAAAACGAATTCTTCATCAATTTCCCAAGCAATACAATTGGTAAAGTAAGTGTTGAGATCTACGATATGTCAGGAAAATTAGTTTCTTCAGAAGATAAAATATCTCCTGATACTAAAAAAGCAATTTCTACAAGTAATTTAATAAACGGAACGTATATGGTGAAGATCAAAGGCCTTGGCTTTGATGCTGCATCTAAAGTAATTGTTAATAAATAAGATCGAAAAGATCAAATTATATATCGCCTCAAGCTTGCTTGGGGCGATTTTATTTATCTATGATACTAATCACCTTCTGACAAATTTGATTATTATATCGTAACTTTGCCGGCTGTTTAAAAAAAGAATATGAAGAAGAAAAATATACTTAAAGGAGTTTTATTTGTCGGGATTGGAGCCAGTATATATGGTATGCTAGCAACATTTGTTAAGATGGCTTATCATGACGGATATACCACTTCAGAAGTTACAACTGCTCAGTTTATCTTAGGATTGGTAGGATTATTAATTTTAAATTTTATTCAAACCATAACATCAAAGCAAAAATTACCATCACCTAGTCGTAAAGAAATAAAAATGCTTATGCTTGCTGGTACTTCTTTAGGGTGTACAAGTTTGTTTTATTATATCGCCGTTCAGTATATTGCTGTTTCTATTGCTATTGTATTGTTGATGCAGTCTGTATGGTTTAGCGTAGTTGTTGAAAGTTTTTTAACAAAGAAATTACCTAATGCCAGAAAAATAGTATCCGTTGTTATTGTTTTATTAGGAACGGTTTTAGCGACGAATCTTATCAATATGGATATTGAGCTAGATTGGCACGGTATATTCTGGGGATTATTAGCGGCAGCTTCTTACACATTAACGATGTTTACCTCTAATACCTTAGCGACTCATTTACCGGTTTTAAGAAAAAGTATTGTGATGCTTTCAGGAGGTTCTATTGTGATATTTGCATTTTTATTTTTTGCTCAGATAGGACCAATGTATTCTGATGGACTAAGATCTATTTATTTAAATTTCACAGAAAATACGCAGCATATCCACTCTTTTGATTATTCAATATTATGGACGTATGGTTTTGCTCTGGCTATTTTTGGAACAATTATTCCTCCCATTTTGTTTAATATTGGTTTCCCAAATGCGGGATTAGGTTTAGGAAGTATTGTTTCATCATTGGAACTTCCGGTTTCTGTAACCATGGCTTACGTTTTATTGGGCGAAAAGGTTGAATTGATTCAATGGATGGGAATTATCCTTATTCTTTTTGCGATTGTTTTAATGAATCTACCTTCTAAAAAAGAAATGACAATAGCAGAAGTTGCTTAAAAATAATAAGCTATACATATAATGAAAACCGTTTCTCTTGAGACGGTTTTATTTTTTTAATGAAAAGATCTTTCCATAGCTTAGACATCGCCAAAGCCATTCCAATAGTCCATAATTATATTTTTTCAGCCACCATCTACTAAAAATGATCTGTAAAATAAAGACAAGAATGGAAATCAATATATATTGATATAATGGCCAGTCTACCTTTAAACAGATAAAAAGAAAAAAAGCAATGATATTTTGTGTGATATAGTTGGTTAAGGTCATTTTACCGACAATTTGTAACCCTGAGAAAATCCTTTTAGCTTTGCCGGCATTATACATCAAGATAATTCCTGTAGTTATAAACGTCATAATACAAAGTATTTCAGGATAAAATAGATTGTAATACGTATTGAATTCCCACTCATATTTTTCTATTAGAATTTGACTGAAAAATAAAACAGTTGATAAGCTTAAACTAACCCAAAATATCTTCTTTAAAAGTTTTGGATTACTATGTATGATTGAGAAAAAATTACTGCGATGCAGGGCAGCACCAATTAAAAAACAGCCTAATTGTATCAGATGCAATATAATAGAATAACTTAAACGAAACATCCATTTATATCTCATAATAAGGTTGGCCTTAATATGATCGAAGAAAGTATTCCTATCATAAAATTCATAAAACAGGTCGCGGTCTTTAGGTGCAAATAATAAATGATGTCTCCCTAAAAAGGATTGTAAAAATGGAGTTAGTAATAAGATTGTAACTCCAATGATAAATAGATTTTTGGTATTAAGATTATAGAAAAGGAGCAGTATTAATCCCATAAAAGCGTAGTCGTTGAGAATATCACCGCCAAAAAAAAGTGTATTGATAAAAGCAAAAACAAATAGCCACATCATACGCTTGATGAAAAATACATTGGTTGATTGACCGCTGGAGCTTATCTTTTTTAATAAGATGGAAAAACTAAAGCCAAATAATAGGGCGAGTAAAGTCCAGCCTTTTGAACGGAGTATAATTTCAGAAATCCTTTCAATGAGAGAAGTGAGCGTATCTGCTTCTACTGTTATGGAATGAGTATTCCAAGTGTATATCGTGGCATAATTCATGACAACAACGCTAAATAATGCCCAGCCTCGTAAAATATCTATGATGGGAATTCGCTGATTTTGTAAAACAGGACTGTTGTTATTCATAGATAATCGTGATAAGTATAAAAGTATTCTGTGAATAATACTTTTTTTGGTTATTTTTCTCAAATATACTTTTGTATTCTGTGGTCTGAATATTATTTATGTTAATGTTTATATAAAAGAATATTGTAAAATGGTAAATTATCTTAAAAGTTTTAAATGAAAACTAAAATACTCATTATAAACCATTTCCTTTGGAGTAGTTTTTTTAATTTTATACTTAAATAAAAATTCATGAAACATTTTAGAAATGCTGTTGCGGTTATTATGTTATCGATTGCGCCAACTTTACTGTTTTCACAAGTAAAACCTTTGGATGCAGATCTTACCAATTATCAATATCCTTATGAAGTTCATTTCATTAATTTAAAATCTCAGAACAACGATCTGAAAATGGCGTATATGGATGTAAAGCCTAAAACGTCCAACGGGAAAACAATACTGCTGCTTCACGGGAAAAATTTCAATGGGGCTTATTGGGCAAAAACGGCAAAAGATCTTTCAGATAAAGGATTCAGAGTAATTATTCCAGATCAAATCGGATTTGGGAAATCATCAAAACCTCAAAGTTATCAGTTCTCTTTTTCTCAATTGGCAGAAAATACAAAAGCAATTTTGGACGAATTGAAAATTGATAAAACAATTGTTTTAGGGCACTCAATGGGAGGAATGGTTGCCACGAGATTTACATTGCTATATCCTGAAATGGTTCAAAAATTAATTCTTGAAAACCCAATCGGATTGGAGGATTATAAAACCTTTGCAGGCTATCAAACGATAGATCAGGCATATCAGTCAGAATTAAAAAATACCGCAGAAACGTATAAAAACTATCAGTTGAAATTTTATTATGATAATAAATGGAAAGCGGAATATCAGCCTTGGTTGGATTTAATTGCAGGTTGGACTTTACATGCTGATTATCCAAAAGTAGCTTGGGATGCAGCGCTTACCACAGATATGATTTATAATCAGCCGGTTTGTTATGAGTTTAAAAATATTAAAACTCCTACTTTATTAATTATCGGAACGAGAGACAGAACCGCGATAGGAAAGGATAGAGCTCCAAAAGAATTGCAATCCAAAATGGGGCAGTATCAAGAATTAGGAAAAAAAACGCAGCAACAAATTGAAGGTTCAAAATTAGTGGAAATTGAAAATGTAGGACATCTTCCGCACATTGAAGTTTATGATAAATTCTGGAATGCTTTATATGATTTTATTAGATAAGGCAGGAAGCTAGAAGATGAAATTACAGTATTGAGAATAATATGTTCGTTATTCACAATCTTTGTCATTCCGTAGGAATCTAGGCTCATTTTGTAGGAATCGAATTATAAAATTGTTGTTTATATTCCTTTGCAATGACCAAAATAAAAAGAGACTGCTCAAATATGAACAGCCTCTTTTTGTATGTATTGTTGTCTGAATTATTTCTTCTTGTAAGTAGCGTCTTTAATTCTCGCTTTCTTACCTCTAAGATCTCTAAAGTAATAGATTCTAGATCTTCTAACGCTACCTTTTCTGTCAACTTCAATTTTTTGAAGAGCTGGCATATTGATAGGGAATACTCTTTCTACACCTACATCACCAGACATTTTTCTGATAGTGAAAGTTTTTGTAGAACCAGTACCTCTTATTTGGATAACTGTTCCTTTGAAGAACTGAGTTCTAGTTTTTTGTCCTTCTTTAATTTCGTAATACACAGTGATTGTATCACCAGCTTTGAATTCAGGAAATTCTTTTTTTGTAATGTACTTGTCTTGTACGTACTTTAATAAATCCATTTTTATTAATAATAAAATGTTAAGGCTAAGCAACTTACACGTTTTTCGTCAGAGGTTGAATAACAGGTTGCAAATGTACAAAATACTTTTTGAATATGCCAAATAATTTTTTGTTATTAAACTACATATTTTCAGTGTTTTTGGCTTCAAAAATTAACATATCCTTTACGCAGACGGCAGATTGAGTTTACATGGGAATTCCTACTTTTGCCCGAACTAAAAACGACAGTAACCATTTCTTGCATTCATTCCTACACAATTTAAAAATCTATACACTACTTTATTATGAAACATTACTTATTTTTTTTCTTTTTTGTCGTCCAGATGGCATTTGGGCAGGCTTTGTATCCGTATTTACAAAACCCGACACCCAATTCTATGATTGTTAATTGGAAGACTTCTTCTAATAATGAAACAACCGTTATCTACGGAAATTCTCCAACAAGTTTGAATGTTACCGTTACCGGAACAACAAACATTTTTTCGGATACAGGATATAATAACAACTATTATTATCACACGGCGAAGATTACCAACTTGCTGCCGAACACCAAATATTATTACAAAATAAAAACAGGAACCAGCGAATCTGCAGTGTATAACTTCAGAACATTGCCTTTGCCTGGGCAAGCTGTAACAGCAAATGGAAAAATCCGTTTCCTGATTATGGGAGACAACCAGATTAAAGCGGAACCGAGATATGATACCTTAACTTTAAATGCCTATAAAAAGTTAAAAGAAAAATTCGGAGCGACTTCAGATCCTTCTGATAATGTGGCGTTGACTTTTATGGTGGGAGATCAGGTAGATGTAGGAACGCTTGATCATTATGAAAATGTTCACTTTAAAAAGAATATTAATTTATCACCTTATCTTCCAATCCAGACAACCGTTGGAAACCATGAAACGTACGGAACGATGGGGATGAACTCTTATTACGCCCATTTCTATATTGATGAAATTAAATATAAAAATATCACTTCAGGAAATGAGAATTATTATGCTCAACAAGCCGGGAATGTTTTGTTCATCAGTTTAAGTTCAGAACATACGGGTTCGGCTCAACAGACTTGGCTTCAACAGATTTTAAATGAAGCAAATAATGACCCTACCGTAGATTGGATCATTTCGTTAAGCCACAGACCTTATCAGGCTGAGCAATATGTAGGAGATATTTCAACTTGGGTTAGAAATAATGCCGTTCCGCTTTTAACGACATCTAGCAAATATTTGATGCATGTTGGAGCTCACCATCATTTATACCACAGAGGACAATTAAAAGATTCACCAAATTACCAGTTGATTTCTGGTGGAGTGGCTTGGGATCAATATTGGGGAATGTCTACCGAGCAGGATTTTGATGATGTTCAGAAAACATTGACAGATTGGACATATCAAATTGTTGAAGTAGATGTAGCCAGCGGAAAAGTAGATGTTGAATGTTATTCGATTGGTGGCGTTTACAATAAAAAGAATAATGAATTAATAGATACATTCCATAGGTATAAAAATCAGCCTAAACCTGCAAAACCATCGATTACCAATACGTTTTCAGCGCCTATAACGTTGCCGTTAACATTAAATGGAAGTGCTTTTTCATCTTCTAGCAACGAATTATTAAACACAACCCAGTTCTTAATAAGCAAAGCAGCCGATTTTTCTGTTATTGAAAAGGAATTCTACAGAGATTACGAAAACTGGTTTGGGAAAGATGGAAACGGAACACCGGATAAAACTAAAAACTTAAATGCCGGAGTAGATATCACCAAGGCTACCATTGGAACCAATGCTATTTCAAACGGAACGTATTATGTAAAAACCCGTTACAGAGACAGAAATCTAGAATGGAGTGATTGGAGCGATGTAAAACAGTTTCAAGTTACGGGAAGTGTAGTTTCTAATCCTACATTTGTTTTAGATAAAACCGAATACACCCAAAACTCACCTATTACAGCTACTTACACAGGCGGTCCTGGAAATCAGCAAGATTGGGTGGGGATCTATAAAAAAGGACAAAGCCCTGCAGGAGTAACATCTCAAGGTTTTATTTATACGAACGGACAAACTGCCGGAACAGCTCTTTTCACGAATGGTTTACCTAATAAAGGTCAATATTACGCCGGATTTTTTGCCAACAATGGGTACACAGAAATTACACCAAGAAAGAATTTCTATGTAGGTCCGAAAGTCGTTTTACAGGCAACAGCAGATACATATCCTGTGGGCGGAACGGTAACTGTTAATTTCAGTAACGGTCCCAATTTGGTAAAAGACTGGATCGGAATTTATAAAATGGGACAAACTCCAGGAACCAATACTTCTATTAAATGGGATTATGTAACGACAGCTTCAGGAACGCTTAATTTTACAGGACTTCCAAAAGGATATTATTATGCTACTTATTTGCTTGAAGACGGATATACGCCAATTGGGGAGAAAGTTTTCTTTAAAGTGGGAGACATTGTTACCGAACTTTGGGCTAATAAACCAATTTATACTTTAGGGGAAAGTATCACCGCTTCTTGGACAGATTCTCCGGGAATTATCAAAGACTGGTTGGGAATTTATCCTCAGAATATTCAGACGCCGGATGATAATTTTGTTTCTTATACGTATTTTGATGGGGTTACGCAGGGAACAAAGACAATTCAGGGAACAGCAGTTCCTGCGACACCTGGAAATTATTATATGGTAATGTTTACCAATGATTCTTATACAGAGGTTTCAAACAGAGTACAATTTCAGGTAGCAGGGCCAACGTTAGGTACAGATGAAGTTCATAACAGTACTACGAAAAATGTAATTTTATATCCGAATCCTACAAAACCTGGCCAGCCAACATTTATTAAGAGTGATTATCCAATTGATAAAATTGAATTGATCTCAGCGAATGGAGACCTTTTGTATGAATCGAAAAATATCAATAATCAACGATTCTCTTTAGTGAATGAAAACCTTCCAAAAGGAGTCTATTTCGTGAAAGTTCACACAAGAAAATTATTTACGTTGAAATTGATTATTCAGTAAAATTTGAAGTAATTTATTTTTAAAGAAAGAGTCCCAAAGGGACGATTTAACGGAGGATTGGATAAAATCCAATCAAACAAAAAAACAAAAAAACAAAAAAAAGCAGGAATTAATTTTCCTGCTTTTCTGTTATGTATAAGGATCTGCTTTTTTCTTTTTAATAAATCGGTCAATACCAAAAGCTTTATAGCCGTACAATGAAAATAATCCTAAGATCATGATGTATAAAACCTGTGGAAGATAGAAGAAATAGCTCAGCCATGTAAAATTATCCATCGGACGGTTTCCCACTTTAGGATCAATAGGAATTAATTCTGTAGGAATAGAATGAATATCTTTTGTAAAGAGAGCAACAAGCATGACAATGATTAAAGCGAATGAACTCAATCTTGTCAACAGTCCCAAAAGCAATAATAATCCCCAGAACATTTCATTAGATGCAACAAAATTAGCCATCAACTGAGGGTTTGAAAAGCCCAAGCTAGTAATTGTTTTCAGCATATATCCCTGAAAAACGGGATGAAAGAGCTTGTTGAAACCGGTGACAAAAAAGAATAAACCAATGCTTATTCTGCATAGTACATAAAATACGTCTCCGATTTTGTTGAAATTTTCTTTTTGCATTGTGTATTCTATAATTAATTTAAAAAAAACTGTGTATGAGAGGGATTAAGACGCCAAATGTATAAAAAGTAAGATCAAAATTCAAATAAATTCCTAGATACCGTAGTTATGAGAAAAATTATTAAATTTAGCCAACAGAAAAATCTAATATTTCATGATAGATAAAAGAGTAAAAAATGCAAAGGAGGCCATCGACGGAATTAAAGATGGAATGACTTTAATGTTGGGTGGTTTTGGACTTTGCGGAATTCCTGAAAACTCAATTAATGCTTTAGTAGAAAGCGATGTGAAAGATTTAACATGTATTTCAAATAATGCAGGTGTTGATGATTTCGGATTGGGATTATTGCTTCATAAAAGACAAATTAAGAAGATGATCTCTTCTTATGTAGGAGAAAATGCAGAGTTCGAAAGACAAATGCTTTCGGGAGAATTGGATGTTGAATTGACTCCACAGGGAACTCTTGCTGAAAAATGCAGAGCAGCTCAGGCTGGAATTCCTGCTTTTTATACCCCTGCAGGTTTCGGAACTGAAGTAGCAGAAGGTAAAGAAGTAAAAGATTTTCACGGTAAACCTCATATCTTAGAACATGCTTACGAAGCAGATTTCTCTATTGTTAAAGCTTGGAAAGGAGATCACGCAGGAAACCTTATTTTCAAAGGGTCTGCAAGAAACTTCAATCATCCAATGGCTGGAGCGGCAAAAATAACGGTTGCTGAAGTAGAAGAATTGGTAGCACCGGGAGAATTAGATCCTAACCAAATTCATATTCCTGGAATTATGATTCAAAGGATTTTCCAGGGAGAAAAATTTGAAAAAAGAATTGAACAGAGAACAGTGAGAACAAAAGACTAATCTCTTTTGATGAAGAGTATTCGAAACAAAATATTTTAACACTTAAGTTTTTTGAAGTTAAGATTTTACAACAAAGAAGAACATATTAGTTTTTGAAAATCTTTAGATATTGAGCGGAGTCGAAATATTCTTCTTATGTGCTCTTAATTATTTCCAAAGCTTTAAACTTTCTCAAGTGCTAAAATCTTTTGAAACTTTTGTGGTTAAAGAATAAAAACAAAAGCGCTGAAATATTTCAGCGCTTTATTTATGTTATGATTCCGGGGAAATAAGCATTTTCCTTTCCCCAATCTGTTGTCTCCACATCGCATAATACAAACCTTTTTCGGCAATCAAATTATCATGAGAACCCATTTCTATGACTTGTCCGCGTTCCAATACATAAATTCGGTCTGCATGCATGATGGTGCTTAAACGGTGGGCAATAAGAACGGTAATCTGCTCTTTCTCTTCGGAAATATTTTTGATGGTAGAAGTAATCTCTTCTTCAGTAATACTATCCAGTGCAGACGTTGCCTCATCAAAAATCAATAAATGTGGCTTTCTTAAAAGTGCTCTTGCAATGGCAATTCTTTGTTTTTCACCACCACTTAGTTTTAGTCCGCCTTCCCCGATAACGGTTTCGATGCCTTTTTCAGCTCTTTCTATTAATGCGGTACAACTCGATTTCTGTAGCGCTATTTCTATATCAGCATCTGAAGCATTAGGATTCACAAAAAGAAGATTTTCTTTAATGGTTCCTGCAAAAAGTTGGGTGTCTTGGGTTACAAAACCAATTTGATTTCTCAGTTCATCAAAATCAAATTCTTTTCCGTTAATCGTATTATAAAAAATATTTCCTTCCTGAGGTCTATACAATCCAACCAGCAATTTCACCAATGTACTTTTCCCTGAACCACTTGGTCCTACAAAAGCGATGGTTTCACCGTTTTTAACATCAAAAGAGATATTATTTAAAGCTTTATATTGAGCAGACTGATGTTTGAAAGAAACATGTTTAAATTCTAATTCTTCAATAGCCCCAATTTGTTTTGGATGAAGTGGCTTTTCTTCGACTTCTTTTTTCATTAAACGATCAAAATTAGTAAGGGAAGCTTCGGCTTCACGATAAGAAATAATGATGTTTCCGATTTCCTGCATCGGTCCGAAAATAAAGAATCCATAAAACATTAGAGATAAATATTGTCCGGGAGTAACGATGTTTTTAAAAATTAATAATAACAAGGTCATGGTGATCATCTGTTGAAGAAAATTCACCATTGTTCCCTGAATAAAACTTAAAGAACGGATACTTTTAACCTTTCTAAGCTCGAGCCCAAGGATCTTGTAGGTGTTATTATTTAAACGGATAACTTCCTGATTGGTTAATCCTAAACTTTTAACAATTTCAATGTTTCTTAAGCTTTCCGTAGTACTTCCCGCTAAAGCCGTAGTTTCTGAAACTATATTTTTTTGAATACTCTTGATTCTCTTACTTAATAAATTGGTGATAAAAGCAATCAGAAAAATTCCGCAAATATACACCGGCATAATCGACCAATGTAAACGGATAGCATACACGGAAACGAAAATAATGCTGACCAAAATTCCGAAGAAAATATTAATAAAACTTGTAATGAATTTTACAGTATCTTCTCTTACTTTCGTTAGAATAGACAACGTTTCACCACTTCTTTGGTCTTCAAATTCCTGAAATGGCAATGCCATAGAATGCTGTAAACCGTCTGTAAATATTTTGGCGCCAAACTTTTGGGTTATCACACTTACGGCATAATCTTGAAAAGCTTTGGCTATTCTACTGATCATCGCTGTTCCTATAAGCAAAGTTAAAAAATAGAAAACACCGTGGTAAATTCCATCTCCATATAAATATTGATCCATATTTCGGGGAAGGACTTTTTCCTTATCAAAAAAATTAGGGTGGGTAACCAACTGATCCAGGATATTACCTGTTATGGCAGGAGCAAATAAAGAAAAAACCTGATTAATTGTTGCCAAAAATAAACAAAGGGCAATCAACCATTGGTAAGGTTTAAGGTATCTTAAAAGTATTTTCATTCTAATAAATAATTGTACAAAATTAACAATATTATTTTGACTAACAGTGTTAATAATTTTTATGATGAACTGCTATTCTGTATAATTGAAGAAATCTTTGTATTAAAAAGACAGCTTTCTCCCGAACTCAGGTGATAGTAATAATTTTGAATAACAAAGACCTTTTGTATTCAAGTGAAAATATTTAAATTGCAGTCTAAGTTTTTAATATGCTCACAAAAGAACAAATTGCTAAAAGAATTTCAAAAGAACTGAAAGATCGTTACTATGTAAATCTAGGAATAGGAATCCCCACTTTGGTCGCTAACTACGTTCCAGAAGGTATTTCCGTAGAATTTCAAAGTGAAAACGGAGTGCTGGGAATGGGTCCTTTCCCTTTTGAAGGCGAAGAAGATGCAGACGTCATCAACGCTGGAAAACAAACGATCACAATTTTAGAAGGAGGTTCATTCTTCGACTCTGCATTCAGTTTCGGGATGATCAGAGGTCAGAAAGTAGATCTTACTATTCTTGGAGCAATGGAAGTTTCAGAAAACGGAGACATCGCCAACTGGAAAATCCCAGGCAAAATGGTAAAAGGAATGGGTGGCGCCATGGATTTGGTAGCTTCTGCAGAGAATATTATCGTCGCAATGATGCACGTTAATAAAGCTGGAGAAAGTAAGATCCTTAAAAAGTGTTCACTTCCTTTAACGGGCGTAAACTGTGTGAAAAGAGTCGTAACTGAATTAGCGGTTTTAGATGTTACTCCAGAAGGTTTCAAGTTGGTGGAAAGAGCACCCGGAATTTCAGTAGAACATATTGTAAAATCTACAGAAGCAGATTTGATCATTGAAGGAGAAATTCCTGAAATGCAATTCTAAATAAAATAAGAAGGCTGTTTCAGAAATTGAGACAGCCTTTTTTGAATTTATTTCTATATTTTAAAAATAGTAAAATTGTTTAGTTCAACTTCATCATTTTTTCCAAAAGAGGAGGAAGTTTTGTTTCTGGATTTATTTGGTCATTATTCCAAAAGCTCATTACACAACTTACATTTCGATTTCTTATATTTTCTGCAATATAGTAAATGGTTAAAGATTTCCCACCAGACATTTTTGAAAGAGCAGAGGTAAGACCTGTAAAATCATAAATCACTTTTTTTGCCTTTGTTGGAACATCTTCGAAATTGACATCTACAATTTCTTCAGATATAATTTTACCACCTTTTTTTGATTTGGTAATATTTAATTGATTTTCAATTGCTTCTTTTGCATCGTCTAATGTTCTGTGAATAGACCAATTCATTTCACCCATATAAGGACATTGTACAGTATTAAGAAAAGTCCAATAACAACTATTTCCCAATTCTATTTTTTTTCCGGCAAAATCAATTGTATTGATCTTCATCGGGACAAAATTTTCTTTTGGAATCTTATTTTCAATAATTAAGTTTACAAGTTTTTCTTCAGTCTCTTTATCCGTTTTCCCATTTTTTATAAACCATACTACAGTCACTGTTTTATTAGGGTTTTCAATAAAGTAATAATTGTTGGTTTGAAAAAGGTTGTCTGAAATTTTTTGCTGTTTTGTTACAAATAAATTGTTCGGATTAATTTTATCATCCTTCGTTTTAATATCAGAATTTGAAATTTGGTGTTTTTTATAAACTTTTAATAATCCTTTTTCATCAAAAGAATTGTTGAATGTTTCACTTGTAACACTATAACCATCTATATTATACCAAGTTTTCCCATTGTTGTCTAATGCTGAAAGCCTATCTAAGATGTTATTTTCTTGAGAAAATGCAATCGAAAAAAAGAAAATTGTTAAAATATTTAAAAACTTCATTTTTTTGTTTTTTGTGATGAAATATAGATTGGAATATAATCTTTAGAAGATTTCTTCTAATTTCTTGCAATACTTGGCAATGATTTTAAAGCCAATAACACTTTTGTAATTACAATCTAATATATGAAATAATTATATATGATTGATTATCAGTTGTAATATTTGTTTGCTTTCTATTGTTTTTTCTGTGATGATCTTAAGTCATAAAATGAAATTCCTGAAATGCAATTCTAAATAAAACAAAAACCTTGTCATCGACAAGGTTTTTTTATGTGTTCATTAATTGACAAAACAAAATTACGTTATAATAAAACGGTTAGTATTAGGAATGTCATGCTGAGCGTAGTCGAAGCATCTAAATATTTTAATATAGTATCTGTTTTAAGACAAAATAAAATTATTTACCATCCTGCGCTCCAAAAACCTTCTGTAAAATAGAAGTCGTTCTCATGGCAGGCGTATCTCTGATTCCGCTTTCTTTTTGGGCTACCATTTTAAAAACTCCATTGATGGTTTCTGTGGTAACATATTCATTAATATCGGTTGTAACAGCTTGTCCGGTTAAAGTATTGTATTTTGAAATAATAGTTTTCCAAACGCTATCAGCACCCACTTTTCCTAATGAAGCTTTCACTTTTGGTTCAAAAGCGGTAAACAACTGGCTTTGAGTTTTTCCCTGTAAATAAGTTGTTGCTGCATTATTAGATCCTAACAGGATATTTTTAGCATCGGTAATAGTCATTGATGTAATGGCACTTGTGAAAATAGGAGTAGCTTCTGTCACTGCATCTTCAGCAGCTCTGTTCAGTAATTTCACGCCTTGGTCAGCTAAACTTCCCATTCCTATGGAACGAAGGGTAGTATCTATTTTTCTCAGCTTTTCAGGCATTAGAATTTTTACCGCTTCATTTTTTAAAAAACCGTCTGTTACGCCTAGTTTTTTTACGCCTTCCGTCACCCCCATACTTAAAGCTTCTTTTAATCCTGAAGAGATTTGTGTGGAGGTAAGATTACCAATGTTCACAGAAGAATTATTTGTTGAAGGAGTCGTTGTAGAAGGAGTCGGAGTATTTGTTTTCACAGGATTATTAAGGTCTACGCCTGTTTTATCCTTTACGGTAGATTTTATAATATCTAAAATTTGTGCCTGTGCAGAAACTGAAAATAACAGTATGCTGGCTAATAAAATTGTTTTTCTCATCGTTTATTTTTCTGCAAAATTAGATGTTTTATTGTATAATAAGTTAAAAAGTAGGTTGAAGTTTTTCAGAAAATAATTATATTCGCTAAAACCATAATCAAGCAAGATGATACGTTATCTATTTCTATTTTCTGTTCTGCTTTCGAATGCATTTTTTTCTCAAACACAATTGAATTTAATTCCTTATCCCCAAAATGTAAAACTTAATCAAGGAAATTTTACTATTTCAGATGTTCTGATATTGAGTAATAAATTGCCGAAAGAAGAAACGGATTACTTTAAAAAGAAGGTAGGTGCAGATATCAAATTTCAGTATTCAGGCAAGTCTGATGCACAATTGGTATATTTTCAGTTGCCAAAATCAAATAACGCTCAGCAAAATAGTGAGTTTTATACTCTCGAGATTTCTCCAAAGCAGATTCTCATTAAATCATATACCAAACAAGGATATTTTTTAGCACTTCAAACATTAATTCAACTGATTGAATCTAATCAAAATAATAAAAAAATCCCGTGTTTAAAAATCGAAGACCAGCCTAAATTTGCATGGCGTGGAATGCATTTGGATGTTTGCCGCCACTTTTTCACAGTTGAGGAAGTAAAGCAGTATATCGATTATCTGGCCATGTATAAACTGAATACTTTTCACTGGCACTTAACAGACGATCAGGGTTGGAGAATTGAAATTAAAAAATATCCGAAACTCACAGAAATAGGTTCAAAACGTAAAGAATCCATGATTGGAGCGTATGTAGATAATACCTTTGACGGAAAACCGTACGGACCTTATTTTTATACGCAAGAACAGATCAAAGAGGTGGTAAAATATGCTACGGAAAGACATATCACGGTAGTTCCGGAAATTGAAATGCCGGGTCACGCATTGGCTGCATTATCCGCTTATCCTGAACTGGCTTGTACCAAAGGACCTTTCGAATCTGCTACAAAATGGGGTGTTTTTGATGATGTTTTTTGTCCGAAAGAGGAAACTTTTACATTTTTAGAAAACGTGTTGGATGAGGTGATGACTCTTTTTCCGTCTCAATATATTCATATTGGTGGCGATGAATGTCCAAAAACAAGATGGAAAGAATGTGCTCATTGTCAGGAATTAATTAAGAAAAATAATTTGAAGGATGAACATGGTTTGCAAAGCTATTTCATTCATAGAATTGAAAAATATGTCAACAGTAAAGGGCGAAAAATCATTGGCTGGGATGAAATTTTAGAAGGTGGATTAGCGCCCAATGCAGCGGTAATGAGCTGGACTGGAGTAAATGGAGGTATTGAAGCTGCAAAATCAAAACATTTTGCTGTCATGACACCGGGATCTTTTTGTTATTTTGATCATTATCAAGGGGATCCACAGTCAGAGCCGAATGCTTTTGGTGGATTTACTCCTTTAGATAAAGTCTATTCTTACAACCCGATTCCATCAGAATTAAATGCAGAGGAAGCAAAATATATTTTGGGAGTGCAGGCTAATCTATGGACGGAATATATTCTGGATTTTAAACAGGTTCAATACATGATTTTCCCAAGATTGATGGCGCTTTCAGAAGTAGGTTGGGGAACTTCAGATCCGAAAAAATACAAAGAATTCGAAGGAAGAGTAATCAACCAGTTCAACGTGTTGGATAAAATGAATGTGAATTACGCTAAAAGTATTTACAATGTTTTAGGAAAAGTAATTTCAAATAATAGCAATGGAATAGCGTACGAACTTTCAACTTCTCAAAATTTAAACGGAATAAGATATACGTTGGATGGAACAGATCCTACAGGAAATTCTCAGACGTATCAAAACCCAATTCCTGTTTCTAAATCAATGACTATTAAATCGGCATATTTTGAAAATGGACAGATAAAAAGTGCAGTTTCTTCTCAACAATTCACAATCTCAAAAACAACAGGTAAAACAATCACGTTAGAGGAACAACCGAGTGAAAACTATTCTTTTGGCGGCGCTTTTACTTTAATTGATGGAATTATTGGAAATCAAAAACAGCTGGGTAAAACGTGGCTAGGCTTTCAAGGAAAAGATGTTGTAGCAACGATTGATTTTGGAAATAAGACTCAATTTTCAGAAGTATCTTTTAATACCTTAGAAAATAAGGGAAGCTGGATTCATTTGGCAAAATCGGCACAAATTTTTGTTTCTGATGATAATAAAAACTTCAAGTTGATTAAAGAAATCGGGAAAGATGAAATTCAAAATGCAAAAGGAAAAATAAAACTTAACGTAGGAAATCAGAATTCAAAATATATTAAAATTAAAATAGAAAACGCAGGAATTATTCCGGCTGGAAATCCGGGAGCCGATTCAAAAGCATGGCTTTTTGTTGACGAAATCGGTGCAAATTAATATAATTTTAACCGCAAAAGATTCAAAAGATATTAGGGGCTTACTAAAATTTAATTTTTGAGAAATCAAAAGTCTTTAAAAGAATAATATTTCGACTCCGCTCAATATGCAAAGATTTTTTAACTTATGTGTTTTTATTTGTAGTTTAATGATCAACTTAAAATTAGTTTAAACAGACTAATTTTAAATTTAACCGCAAAAGAGGCAAAAGCTGTTTTTACAATTGTTAATAGATGACTACAAGTTCTCAAAAGAATAAAAATCAAAGATTTTTAAAAGCTAATGTTTTCTTTTTTCAGTTTAAGGATAAGCTTTATATTGTATCATCTGATCTTTTGTTTCTTTTGCGGTTAAATAAAAAGTTTAAACAAGTTTAATAACTAAACTGTTAATCTTTTGTAAAAAAAAATAAAGTTTAAATATAAAAACCTGCAACCTAATACCTATAAAAAATCATGAACTCTAGAAGGAAATTTATAAAAAATACAGCTTTGGCATCTTCAGTATTGTTATTGAATCCACTGGATTTAATAGCGGGGAATCTGCCGGAAACACAGAATAAAATTGTCAATAAACCCATTGTTCTTTCTACGTGGGATTTTGGTTTAAAAGCGAATGCAGAAGCCTGGACAATTTTAGGAAAAGGCGGAAAGGCTTTGGATGCCGTAGAAAAAGGAGTTCGTTTAGTCGAGCTAGATCCAAGTGAAAGAAGTGTGGGCTACGGCGGACGCCCAGACAGAGATGGAAGAGTGACATTGGATGCCTGTATTATGGATGATAATTACAATATTGGGTCTGTGGCCTGTATCGAAAATATCAAAAATCCGATTTCTGTGGCAAGAGCAGTGATGGAAAAAACACCTCACGTCATGTTGGTTGGAGATGGCGCTTTTCAGTTTGCTATTTCTCAAGGTTTCAAAAAAGAAAATCTGTTGACTGCTGAGTCTGAAAAAGAATGGAAAGAGTGGTTGAAAGACAGCAAGTATCAACCTATTGTAAACATTGAAAACCACGATACAATCGGAATGATTGCTTTGGACGCTCAAGGAAATCTTTCCGGAGCGTGTACAACGAGCGGAATGGCTTTTAAAATGCATGGAAGAGTAGGAGATTCACCTATTATTGGAGCCGGATTGTTTGTTGATAATGAAGTAGGTGCTGCAACCGCAACCGGACACGGAGAAGAAGTTATCAGAACGGTGGGAACCCATCTTGTAGTGGAATTAATGCGACAAGGCAGAAATCCTCAACAGGCTTGTAAAGAAGCAGTGGAAAGAATTGTGAAGATTACGCAAAAAAGAAATAAAAACTTAAAAGACATTCAGGTGGGCTTTATTGCTTTGAATAAGAAAGGAGAATATGGTTCATATTGTATTCAGGACGGGTTTAATTTTGCGGTGTATGATCAAAAAGGAAACCGTTTGGAAAAGCCAGAATTTGCTTTGAAATAATTGAATGAGCTACCAGATTATAATTTAACATCTTTGTATGATCAATAGGAACGGGCTTTAGCCCGTTTTCAAAATGAAAAATAATCAATTGGCTTTAGCCAAAACCTAAATAACAATGAAATTAATAATTCTTTCTTCCTTATTTTTAATGATTGCTTGTAAAGAAAAGGAAACTGAAAAAGGATCTGAATATAAAGCGCCAACAATAGAAAATCCGGTTTCAGAGAATAAACCCAACGAAGCTGAAGACGCAAAAAAATGGCTGACAGAAAGTATTGAGAAATTCTTCAAAACAGATCTTTCTACGATGGATTCGGCTATGCAGAATATCACCACCAAAGACTATTATGAATATAAAACAGATGCTACCAATGTAGAAATGGATACCAAGGGAAGTCTTACTGAAAAGGAGTTTGAACAAAAATGGAAAAACAAGTTTAATATTCAAAAAGCAGGAACTGGTGTTGGATTTTTAATTTCCGGACAAGATTGGAATGAAATCAAAGTCTCAAAATGCAATTTCATTTCCCAAGATGGAAATACGTATTTGTTTGATGTGATTCTTGAGGATAAAGAATATAAAGCAAAATATCCAATTCAGGTTAAAGTAGCGAAAGAAAAAGAGGGATTTCGCATTGCTGATGTCGTTCAATAATATTTCCCAATTAAAATAAAAGAAGTCAAAAATGTCAAAAATAGAAATAGCCTGCTTCAACTCGGAATCAGCAATCATTGCTTTTGAAAACGGAGCCGATAGAATAGAATTGTGTGACGGATTAAGCGAAGGCGGAACCACACCCAACTTTGAAACAACCAAACAGCTTAGAGAAAAAATAAACATTCCGATTTTTGTAATGATTCGTCCTCGTGGTGGAGATTTCACTTATTCAGATGCTGAATTTAAGCAGATGAAAGAAGAGTTGGTTCAATTAAAATCATTACGTATTGATGGTTTTGTTTTCGGAATTTTAGATGGAAATGAGGAGGTGAATGTTGAGCAAAATAAAGTCTTAATAGAATTAGCAAATCCTCTTCCCTGTACATTTCACCGTGCTTTCGACCGAGCAAAAGGGTTAGAATCCTCTTTAGAAAAAGTAATCGATTGCGGATTTAAAACGATTCTTACCTCAGGTCAAAAACCTAATGTTTCCGAAGGAAAAGAGAACCTTAAAAAGCTGGTCGAGTTATCCAATGGAAGAATAGAAATTCTTGTCGGTGGCGGACTTCGTTCCACAAATATTGAAGAAATCAGAGAATATACACAGGCTCACTATTTCCATTCTTCCGCCATTACTAATGGTGGTTCTTTTGCGAATGCTGATGAGGTGATAGCTTTGAAAAATAGATAATTCTGAATGATTTTAACGCAAAGATTTTTATTGTTAGTGTAAATGTTTTAAGGAAGCAAAGTATTGCGACAGAGTTGCTGATTAAGCGATATGGCTAAAACGCTTGCTTCATCAAATCAATTTTAATTGATTACTTCTTGGCTCCCTTAAAAATAATGAAATGATATAATAAAACTTTGCGTTAAGAAACATACATAAAAACACATCACAAATGACAGAAAATGAATTATCTTATAAAATCATAGGATCAGCAATTGAGGTACATAAAAATCTTGGAGTAGGTTTATTAGAAAGTACATACGAATTAGCTTTAGCCTATGAATTAAAAAAAATAGGATTCGATATAAAACAGCAAATTTATCTCCCTTTACAATACAAAGAAGTGAATATTGAAAATGCATATAAGATTGATTTGCTTGTAGAAAATAAAGTTATAATTGAAGTAAAAGCTGTGTTGGAAATACATTCAGTTTTTAATGCACAATTATTGACTTATTTAAAATTGACAAACTTAAAACTTGGACTTCTTATTAATTTTAATACACCACTTATAAAAGATGGCATTCATAGAATTGTAAATAATTTATAATGAACAAAACTTTATTTTTTGCTTTCCTTTTTATTCAAAACCTCCTATTCTCCCAATTTTCAGAACGAAATTTATCATCTGAAAAATGGCAATTCAAAAACTCAAAGGAACAAAAATGGTTGACAGCCACTGTGCCGGGAACTGTTCATTTGGATTTAATGAGTCATAAAATCATTCCCGATCCTTACAAAGATGAAAATGAAAAGAAAGTTCAATGGATAGAAAATGAAGATTGGGATTATCAAACAAGCTTTAAAATTTCATCAACAGAATTAACCAACGAAAACATAGAGTTGGTCTTTAACGGATTGGATACATTTTCAGAAATTTATCTGAATGGAAAACTGTTGAAGAAAACGGATAACATGTTCAGAAAATGGGATATCCCTGTTAAACATAATTTAAAAATTGGCGATAATCTGCTACAAATCAAATTCAAATCGGCGGTTAATGTTGGAAAAGAATTAGCGAAAAAGGTTCCTTTTGCTATGCCGGAGTCTCCAAGAAGTTTTGTGAGAAAAGCGCAATATCAGTTTGGATGGGATTGGGGACCGAGATTGGTTACAGCAGGAATTTGGAAAGATATTAAGTTGAATTTTTGGAATAATGCCAAGCTTGAAAATATAAAAATCGAACAAAAGAGTCTGACAAAACAAAAAGCAGAACTCAATATTCAAACCGAAATTATTGCAGATAAAGAAGGGAAATATGCTGTTTCCGTTAATAGTAAGACGAATAATTTTCAATTAAAAAAAGGAAAGAATACCATTCAGATTCCCTTTGCTATTAATAATCCAAAACTTTGGCAACCGAATGGTTGGGGCGATCCGAATTTGTATGATCTGAAAATTTCGCTACAAAAAGATTCGAAAATTATTGATAATAAAACTGAAAGAATTGGCTTAAGAACGATTGAATTGATTCAGGAAAAAGATACAAAAGGAAAATCTTTCTACTTTAAAGTGAATGGAAATCCTCTTTACATCAAAGGAACAAACTGGATTCCCGCAGATAGTTTTTCGCCAAGAATTACCAAAGAAAAGTATCAGAAATTGATTAAGGATTCCAAGGAAGCGAATATGAATATGGTTCGCATTTGGGGTGGTGGAATTTACGAAGATGATGAGTTCTACAAGGCTTGCGACGAAAATGGAATTCTGGTATGGCAGGATTTTATGTTTGCTGGAAGTTTTTATCCTTCAGACGATGCATTTTTAAACAATGTAAAAGAGGAAGTAAAAGATCAGGTAAATCGACTTCAAAATCATGCCTCCATTGCGTTGTGGTGTGGAAATAATGAAGTGGATGAAGCCATTGTTAATTGGGGATATCAAAAGCAATTCAATTATTCAAAAGAAGATTCTCTACAGATTTGGAAAGATTATAAAAAAGTTTTTCATGAACTTATTCCTAATACATTAAAAGAAAACTTGTCGCCAGATAAAAATATGTATTGGCCAAGTTCACCATCAATCGGTTGGGGGCATAAAGAAAGTTTAACCGAAGGAGATTCTCATTATTGGGGCGTTTGGTGGGGCGAACAACCATTTGAAATGTATAATGAAAAAGTTCCTAGGTTTGCTTCAGAATACGGTTTTCAAGGAATGCCAACATTGGAAACTACAAACTCTATGTTTGCAGGAACTCCCGATTTAAGTTTGGAAAATGGAACCATTAAAGCTCACGAAAAACATGCAAGAGGTTGGGAAATCATGAATACCTATATGAAAAGGGATTACAATGTTCCGACAGATTTTGTGAAATACAATTATGTTTCTCAGCTACTTCAAGCACGTGGAATGCAAATTGCTATTGAGGCCCATCGTCGTGCAAAACCTAACAATATGGGAACGTTATATTGGCAGCTGAATGATTGTTGGCCTGTTGTTTCATGGTCTTCGATTGATTATTTAGGAAATTGGAAAGCGTTGCATTATCAAGTAAAAAGGAGCTTTGAAAATCAGATCATTTTAACGGAAGAGAAAGATGGAGTTTTAAACTTTTATGCGATTAATGATGAGGCAAAAAAGTTTGAAGATGTGAATGTTGAAATTCAGATAATCAATTTTCAAGGGAAGGTTTTGAATACAATGAATATAGTCTCAAATGGAAAAGTCTTAGAAGGAATTGTAAAATTTGAACCTATTGAAATAGAAAATTTAATTCCAAATTCTAATCGAAATGAAGTCTTTTTGAAATTAATTTTAAAAGATAAAAGTGATAAAACGATTGCTCAAAATCATTATTTCTTCTCAAAGCCAAAAGACTTAAAGCTTACAAAACCAAACATTCAAATCAAGAAAATATCTTCAACAGAAATTGAAATTTCCACGGATGTGTTAGCAAAAGATGTGTATTTAATTGGTGACATACATTTCAGTGATAATTTTTTTGATCTGCTCCCGAAAACATCAAAAAGAATTACCCTTTCTAAACCTTTAGAAAAAGTTGAGGTAATGAGCTTGTGGGATACGATGAATAATTAATCTGCATATTTAAAAACCTTTAGTATTAGAAATGTCAGTCTGAGCGGAGTCGAAGACTTTTATAATAAGGCAAAATGAAATTAACAGTTCAAAAAAAATAGGATTAAGCGAGTTAAACTTTCTAAAGTGTACTAAAGTGTTAAAAAATAAAAGCTTTTGAAACTTTTGCGGTTAAATTTTCAATAAATAAAATGTAATAGTTTGTATTTTCCTCAGTACAACAAAAATTATGTAAAAAATACAAGTTTTCATTCTCAACTAAAAAATCAACTGTAAATTTGCATCATATTTCTCACGTATGGTAAATTTTGTTCTGATCGCGGTTTGCATTGTAGCAGGAATGATTTTCAAAGCAACAAAATCTATCCATCCCGATGCGCACAAAGGCATTAATACCTGGATTCTTTACCTGGCACTTCCCGCGGTTTCCTTTAAATATTTGCCTAAAGTTTACTGGACAACAGAAATGCTTTTCCCGATTGTCGCAACCTTTCTAATTGCTGTTTTTTGCTTCTTTTTCATGATGTTTTACAGCAAGAGTAAAGGCTATTCCAGAAGATCCAGAAGTACAATGGAATTGGTAAGTGGATATAGCAATACCTCATTCATTGGGTTTCCTTTAATAGCAGCTTTTTATGGTGAAAGCCTTTTGAGTATCGCTATTATTTGTGATCAGACGATGTTTTTTGCGCTTTCAACTTTAGGAATTATTGCGGCTGTAAAAGGAGGAAGTAAATCAGGGAAAGTCAGCGCCTTATTTATTTTGAAAAGATTGGTCACTTTTCCGCCACTTGTGGGTTGTGTCGCAGCTCTTGTTTTATCTCAGTTCATTGATTTCACTCTAGCAGAGCCGTTTTTTGATAAACTGGCAGCCACGGTAAGTCCATTAGCTTTGTTTTCGGTGGGATTGCAATTAAAATTCAATGGTTGGAAAAAACTAATTCCTCAAATGTCCGTTTCAATGCTGTATAAATTGATTTTGGCACCTGCGATTGTATTAGGATTAGCCTTATTATTAGGAATAAAAGGCGATGTAGCAAAGATTACGGTGTTTGAAGCGGCAATGCCAACCGTTGTAACTTCAAGTATCATTGCAGAACAATTTAGGCTCAATACCAAACTGACGAATTTAATTATAGGATTCAGTATTATTGTAGGATTTCTGACGACAGCAATTTGGTATGAGATTATTGAAGTAATATTCTGAAAAATAAAAAGGTGAACATTTTAGTTCACCTTATATTTTAAATTATTTAGGTTCATCAGGAATCCATCCTCCACCCATACATGATTTTTTGAAAGTGAAATCAATAGTATTGACACCACTATTGTACTCATAGTTGAAAATATCACCTCCTTGCTCTCCGTGAAAAAAGTATTTAGCATTTGTAATCTCAAGTTTAAAATTCCCTGTCCTAATTTCTGTAATTTTACCACAAGGAACATAGCCTTCAATTTGGCATACTGTATCTATAGTTGCCCAGGTTTCTCCTTTTGGAATGAGAACTATTGCCCAAGGATTGGGGACAGATAAATAATTACCATTTGAATTTTTTTGTTTTAATGTTAAGGTAAATTTTATATCATATGGTGCTGGCTGAGAAATCTGAAGTTGCAAGTTTTTATTGTCTAAAGAAATATCATTATAACAGCTTGGTGAAATTGGTGATGTGCTTAGTGTAACAATTGTAGTTGTTTTTTTTGCCGTTTTTGAAACTGTAGAGTTTTGATTGTTTTCTGAAGAAGCATTTTCAAAATCTCCATTGGTACAAGATACAGTCATTATCAAAACTATACCTAAGGCTAATATTTTTTTCATGTAAATTAATTTTTCACAAAAGAATGAAAAAAAATATTTAATCCCAAATCTGTATTTGAATTTTATGTTTATTTAAAATTTGTACTAATTTAAATAAACGATAAATATTGCAGTTCTCTAAAGAAAATTTTAATTTTACACTTTAAATATTTCCCCTTGCGATACGCCCAAATTGTTTTACCCCTAAATTTAAAAGGTTCTTTCACATATAAAGTTCCTGAAGAACTGATGTCTGTCATTCTGCCCGGAATGCGTGTTTTGGTTCCTTTTGGCGGGAAGAAAATTTATACGGGAATTGTTTTTGAACTTCATGATAACGAACCTGAAAATTTTGTTGCCAAAGAAGTCATAAGCCTTTTGGATGATTCTCCGATTTTACCGAAAGAACAGATCAATTTCTGGAATTGGCTTGCAGACTATTATTTGTGTGGGCTGGGAGAAATTTACCGCTTTGCATTTCCTTCTTCTTTGAAATTGGAAAGTGAAACGTACTTAAAGTTAAGAGCCAACGTAACGGTTGACTTTGAAAATCTGGATGTAAACGAAATGTATCTTATTCAGGCTTTAGAAGTAAGACAGCTGATCAATCTTTCAGATATTGAGGCTTTTATTCCGAAAAAAGAGATTATTAAGACCATCAATTCTTTGATTGACCTTCAATACATTGAGATTGATGAAAAAATAACAGAAAAATACAAAGCAAAAGAAGTAGCTTATGTAAAGATCAATCCATCGGTTTTAAGCAATCAAAATCTTACGGAGATCCTTTCAAAACTGAATAAAGCTCCGAAACAAAAAGACCTTTTTCTTATTATTCTGGATAAACAGACCGAAGATCCTTCAGGTTTTATAAAGAAATCTGATTTGTTTGCAGATGGAAATTTTGGAAGTTCGCATTTCAAATCTTTAGCAGATAAAGATCTGGTTGAAGAATATTATATGCAGAAAGACAGGATTGAAAGTTATGAAGGTGAAATTGAAGAAATCGAAGAACTTTCAGAATTACAGAAAGCAGCAAAGGCTGAGGTTGATGAAGCGTTTGAAGCCAAAGAAAATGTTTTGCTTCATGGCGTTACTTCTTCAGGAAAAACGCATATTTATTTAGATAAAATTGAAGAATGTATCAATGAAGGTAAAAATGTTTTGTTTTTACTTCCTGAGATTTCTTTAACCAAGCAAATCACCCAAAGATTAGAAAAAAAATATGGCCGACAAATCGGTTTTTATCACCAAAAACTAACAGATTTTGAGCGGGTAGAAGTGTGGAGAAGAATCAAGCAAAACGATATCCGAATTCTTATTGGAACGCGAAATTCTTTGTTTTTACCGTATCAAAATTTAGGATTAATTATAGTTGACGAAGAGCATGACTCTGCCTACAAACAGTTTACGCCTTATTTTAATGGGAAAGATTCAGCGTTGGTTTTGGCGAGCTTTTATGATGCAAGAGTAATCTTAGGATCAGCAACACCATCGGTGGAAAGTTACTATCGCGCAAGAAAAGGGAAGATGAAATACATTTTCCTTACAGAACGTTTCGGAAATGTAGACTTACCTGAATTTGAATTGATTAATTTTAAAGAAGCTCAGGATTCTAAAAAAGTGTCAGGGAACTTTTCTTTACGATTAATTGAAGAACTTCAGAGAACTTTAGACGATAAAAATCAGGCTATTATTCTTCACAACCGCCGTGGGTATTCTAATGTGGTGGAATGTGAAAGTTGTGGCTACGTAAATTACTGCTCCAATTGTGATGTGGTGATGACCTTTCATAAGGCGGCGAATGAAATGAAGTGCCATTATTGTGGTCAAAGAGCATCAAAACCTAAAGCTTGTCCAAAATGTAATTCTGAAAAACTGAATGAAAAAGGAGTCGGGGTAGAGCAGATTCATGAGGAGGTTTCTAAAATTTTCCCAGATAACGAAGTAGACCGAATGGATGTAGATTCTATGCGAAAAAAATTCGCCTACGAAAAATTATACGAAAAAATTGAAGATCGAGAAACCGATATTGTGGTCGGAACCCAAATGATTTCCAAAGGGCTGGATTTTGATCATATAGAATTGGTAGGTATTCCGAAAGCAGATTCCTTATTATATGTTCAGGATTTCAGAGCAGAGGAAAGAGCCTATCAGTTGATTACGCAGGTTTCAGGGAGAGCGGGAAGAGTTTCGGGTAAAGGGAAGATTTTAATTCAGACCTATAATCCTGATCATTCTGTTTTTCAGCTGATCAAAATGAATAATACGGCTAAGATTTATAAATATTTCCTTACAGAACGTCAAAAATTCCATTATCCGCCTTTCACAAAGCTCATCATGATCGAGATGAAGCACAGGAGAGAAGATAAAGTAGACCGTGCTTCCCAGTTTTTAGGATCTATTCTTAGAAAATACCTTCCGGAAGACTGTGTATTGGGTCCTGAAAGAGCGCAGATTACAAGGATGAATAATCTCTATCAGTTTCAGATTATGCTGAAGCTTCCAAGAGGGAAAAACTATGAAAAGTTTAAGAGCATGGTTTTGTTAAGTTTAAAAGAATTTGACGAAATTGCTGCTTACCAAAGCATCAAAAAAGACGTTTTAGTGGACTTTTAACAATTTTTAACAAAATTTACAGTCTTTTATAAGCGTTAAAGGGTTGATTTCTAACAATAATTTCTACTTTTGGACGTTGATTAGATGTTTGGTTCTTTTATTGATTGATTTTAACGAATCTTTTTTATTTGAATCAAATAGAAAACAAAAAACAAATTAGATGGTAAATTTCAGAAAATATGTTTCAAGTGTAGCAGTATTGGCTTCTGGTTTATTCCTCGCTCAATCTACTGTTTCTACGGTTCTTTATTCTCAGGCTTACGACAATCAAAGAAGCAATTTAAACCTTCCTTCTCCTATAGCTGCGGTTGTGGAGAAAACGGTGTTGTCGGCTAAAGAATTGGTAGACATTAATGTAAACACAATGATGGCAGATCCTGTGCTGAAAAATGCAACATGGGGATTTGTAGTCTATGATCCAAAAACGAAGAAAATCATTTCTTCGTACAATGAAAACACCCCTTTGGTTCCGGCCTCTACAACGAAATTATTAACTACAGAAACAGCGTTGAACCTGTTAGGAGAGAATTATCGTTGGATGACGCAGTTGGAATACTCAGGAAGTGTAGATGAAAATGGAGTTTTAAATGGTAATCTGTATGTGATAGGTAGTGGTGATCCTTCTTTAGGAACAAACAAAGCCGGAGCTTGGTCGTACAGAGATATTGTGTCAGACTTCATCAGTGGGATGTCTCGTGAGGGAATCAAAAAGGTAAATGGTGATATTATTATTCAGACAGCGCTTTTCAAGGGTAACATTTCGCGACTTCCGGAAAATGTTGTTTGGTTAGAGAACAATAATTATTATTTACCCGTTGGTACAACTCGTGAAATAAATCCTGCCAACGAAAAACTGATCGTTAAAAAAGGAAATACTTTCTCAGGAGAGAAGAAATTTTTCTATGTTTCTCCTTACAACAGCCAAATGGTTTTTGCAGATAAATATGAGGGTGACGGAGTTTTAACGACAAAATTACCTGACGCACCTGCATTTTTAGCGAATACGTTAAGAGCAACCATGGTAAAAAGCGGACTTTCTGTTACCGGAAAAGTAATGCCTAAGATGACAGATGCTACCCCTGAAAGCAGAAAATTGGTCTCGTCTTATAAATCTCCAACGTTAGGGGATATTATTTACTATACGAACCAGCATAGTGATAATTCTTTAGCGGAGGCTTTATTGAAAACAGTAGGCTTTCAGAGTAAAGGAGATCAAACTTCTGAATCGGGAAGAATCGTGGTAACGAATCACCTGAAAGAAGATGGTTTTGATATGTTAGGATTAAATTACATCGATGGAAGCGGACTTTCAAGAAGTAATAATGTAACGCCAATTTCTCAGGTTAAATATTTAACGTCTTTAATGGATGAAAAATATTATAAAACGTATTTAACTTCATTACCAATCGGTGGACAATCTGGAACCTTAAAAAGAATGTTTGTAGGAACAGGAAACGGACAAATCTTTGCAAAGACCGGAACTTTAAATAAAGTAAAAGCTTTAGCAGGATATATGAAAACAAACTCAGGCAAGACTTTAGTGTTTTCATTACTCGTTAATAATTATTCAGGATCGGTTGATATGGTGAAAAAAAGAATGGAAAAAATTCTTGAACCGGCCTTAGATCTTTAAGAAATATTTATTTCAATAATACAAGAACCTTTTAATCAATGATTAGAAGGTTTTTTTTATCTTTGATATTCTAATGTACTGAATATGAGAAAATTTTATCTGCTGGTTGTGGCTGTTTTAGCAGTTCAGCAATTGTATAGTCAGACTCAGGATCAAAATATAGAAATGAAAGGGCTCATTGCAAAAGAGGCTAAATCTTTTGCCAAGAAAATGACTGCTTACAATATTAATCCTAATACTTTAAATTACGATTTGCAGTATCAGAGAATGGATGTTACTTTAAACCCATCGGTGTATAATATTTCGGGCTCGGTAACTTCTCATTTTAAGCCGACTCAAAGTATGAGCAGTATCTATTTTGATCTGGCGAACACGCTTACGGTTTCTCAGGTACAATACCATGGATCAAATCTTATTTTTCAACAACTGCCCACGAAAGAACTCAAGATTGATTTTCCGGCTTCTCTTCCCGCCAATGTGTTGGATTCTCTAACCATCAAATATGCTGGACCGCCCGATACGGCTAACAGTGCTTTTGCAACAGGAACTCAAAACGGAAACTTTATTCTTTCAACATTAAACGAACCGTATGGTGCCCAAGATTGGTTTCCTACCAAGCAAAGTATGAATGATAAAATCGACCGTTTTGATTTTAAAATTACAACACCGTCTCAGTATAGCGTAGCAGCGAATGGTAAATTAATGTCTGAAACTTCACTTCCCAATGGTCAGAAATTGACTTTTTGGAGAACAATGTATCCAACATCGGCTTATTTGATTGCTCTTGCGATTACGAATTTTGTAAAATTAAACGACACCATGGGAAATCCTCCTTTTCCTTTTGTGAATTATTTGTATCCTACTTCTGCCAGCAATCCATCTATTATGGCTGATATTGATTGGACGAAGCAGATCATGAATACTTTTGAAACGTATTTTGGACTATATCCTTTCAGAAATGAAAAGTATGGACACATGGAGTTTCAATATGGAGGGACGTGTATGGAACATCAGACAATGTCTTCTATGAGTGGTTGGAATAAGCCTGTTATAGCTCACGAGTTGGCCCATCAATGGTTTGGAGATAAAGTAACCTGCGGCGCATGGAATGATATTTGGCTGAATGAAGGTTTTGCTACATTTGGTGAGCACCTTGCAAACGAAAAACTACTTCTTACAACTCCTCAGTTTATGACTTATTTGCTGGGGCAGAAAGATAATATCACAAGCTCACCGGGTGGAAGTACCTATGTGCCTGATTCTAAATTAGGGAATATTGGAGATATTTTCAGTGGGAGATTATCGTATTCAAAAGGTGCGTACGTTCTGAGAATGATCAAATGGATCTTAGGAGATACAGTCTTTTATCAAGCGATTAAGGATTATCATTCCAGACCCAACTTAGCGTATAATTATGCGAAAACGCAGGATCTTAATGCTTCTTTATTGCAATCTACAGGAAAAGATTTTACAGAATTTTTTAATGATTGGATATATGGTGAAGGATATCCTACCTATACGATCAAATGGAGACAGGTGGGTAATCAGGTAACTTTTAAAGTTTCTCAAATACAGAGCAGCCCAACGGTAAGCTTTTTTGAAATGCCTTTGCCTATAAAAGTAACAGGAACCGGAGGGGAAACCGCTTATTTTGCCTTGAATAATACTTCAAACAATCAGTATTTTACAGAATCAGTTTCTTTTCCTGTAGCAAGTGTACAGTTTAACTATGAATATCAGATGCTGGAGAAAAATTCTACGGTAGCTCAGGATAATACACTGTCTACAGAAGAATTGAGTATTGACCAGTTTTCTTTATATCCAAATCCTGCGAAGAATGAATTGTATGTAAAAGGAATTGATAAACCAACAGAATACACGATTCACTTTGTAGATGGTAAATTGGTTAGAAAGGATAAATACCAGCCTAATAAACCAATCAATATTTCTGAATTGGTTCCGGGAACGTATATTTTCACGATTAAAGAAAAGAATATTAAGTTTATTAAGCATTAAAATAAATACTCTAAATAGACAAGAAGAGCTTTCAGAAATGAGAGCTTTTTTTTTGTTTATTTTTTTAACAAGTTGAGATATAAAAATTATTTTTTTTAGGTGTTTTGTTCTTATTTTATGGATTATGAGATTGTTTTTCTTATTTGTTGTGTAATCATTTGAATATTGATTCTATACCTATAAATTAGATTCTTAATTTAAAACACACTCCATATGAAAAGACATTATTTATTTTTTGCAGCGCTATTGCTATTTCAATATTTTTCTGCCCAGAGTTTTAAAAAGAAAGAATTAATTGCAAAAGAAGCAAAGTCTTTTGCTAAGAAAATGATAACGTACAATGTAAATCCTCATACTATAAACTATGATTTACAATATCAAAGATTACAGATAAATTTAGATCCTGCTGTACATTATATTTCAGGTAATGTAACATCACACTTTAAACCTTCTCAGAGTTTGAGCAGTATTTATTTTGACCTGTCAGACACATTAACAGTTTCTCAGGTACAATATCACGGGACAGATCTTGTTTTCCAGCAACTTCCAACCAAAGAAGTGAAAATAGATTTTCAGACTTCTATTCCTGCCAATGTTTTGGATTCATTGACTATACATTATTCAGGAACTCCTTCAATAAACAGTGATGGTTTTTTTACCGATTCTCAAGGAGGAATTCCTACTCTTCATACCTTGAATGAACCTTATGGAGCACAGGAATGGTTTCCAACCAAACAGAGTATGAATGATAAAATAGATAGATTTGATTTTAAAATTACAACACCCTCTCAATACAGTGTAGCAGCCAATGGAAAAATGATGTCGGAAACGATTCTTCCCAATGGGCAGAAATTAACTTTTTGGAGAACAATGTATCCAACGGCAGCATATTTAATAGCACTTTCTGTTACAAATTTTGTAAAATTAAATGACACCATTGGAAATCCTCCTTTTCCTTTTGTGAATTATATTTATCCCTCTACAGCAAGCAATACTATAAGTATGTCTAATATAGAATGGACAAAAGAGATGATGAATACCTTTGAAGCATATATTGGTCCTTATCCTTTCAGAAATGAAAAATACGGACATATGGAAGCCAATATAGATGGCGGAATGGAGCATCAAACCATGTCTACGATGGCGGGCTGGGATAAAGATCTTATTGCCCACGAGCTGGCTCACCAATGGTTTGGAGATAAAATAACCTGTGGCGCTTGGAATGATATCTGGCTGAATGAAGGTTTTGCCACATTTGGGGAGCATTTTGCAAATGAAAAATTATTGATGACCAATACCGAATTTATGACTTATCTACTCGGAGAGAAGGATGACATAACAAGCGAACCGGGAGGGAGCAGTTATATTGATGATGCCAATATAGGAGATAGCGGATATATTTTTAGTGGGAGATTATCTTATTCAAAAGGAGGCTATATTGTGAGGATGCTCAAGTGGGTATTAGGAGATGATGTATTTTATTCGGCAATAAGAGATTATCTTTCAAGCCCTAATTTAGCGTATGGTTACGCAAGAACAGCAGATTTAAATGCCTCGTTATTACAATCTACAGGAAAAGATTTCACAGAATTTTTTAATGATTGGGTGTATGGAGAGGGGTATCCGACGTATGATATCAAATGGAAGCAGGTGGGTAATCAGGTAACTTTTAAAGCTTCTCAAATACAGAGCAGTCCAACAGTTAGCTTTTTTGAAATGCCTTTGCCTATAAAAGTAACAGGAACCGGAGGAGAGACTGCTTATTTTGCTTTAAATAATACTTCAAACAATCAATATTTTACAGAATTGGTTTCGTTTCCTATAGCAAGCGTACAGTTTAATTATGAGTATCAGATGGTGGAAAAAAGCTCTACGGTAACTCAGGATAATACGTTATCCACCACAGAGAATACGATTGATCAATTTTCACTATATCCAAATCCTGCTAAGAATGAATTATACGTGAAAGGAATTGGTAGATCCACAGATTATTCAATCCATTTTGTAGATGGAAAGCTTATTAGAAAAGATAAATACCAGCCTGGTAAACCGATCAATATTTCTGAATTGGTTCCGGGAACATATATTTTCACGATAAAGGAGAAGAATATTAAATTCATCAAGAATTAAAATAATACTTTAGAAACATAATAAAACCATCAATATTGATGGTTTTATTATGTTAAATTGTTGATAATTTGACTGTTGTGTTTTGTTTTTTTTGTTAAAAATTTGAAAGTTCACATAAAAATGAGTAAATTTAAGTAAACAAATAAATGGAAATACTATGAGAAAAATTTTACTAATTCTGTCATTTACTTCTAGTTTGGCAGTATACGCTCAGGTGATTTTTAATCAAGGTTTTGATACGTTTAGCACCTTAGCAGGTGCAGGTTGGACGAGTACTAATCAAAGTAGTCCTAGTGGTGCCAGTACATGGGCACAGGGTGGTGGTACTGCCTTTAGTGGCGGTGGACAAGCAGGAGGGGCAACCTCTTTTACGCTTTGTAATTTTAACAGTGTATCAGGAGCAGGAACAATCAGTAATTGGCTTATTACTCCTCCAATTATTGTGAAAAATGGAGATGTAATTTCATTTTATACAAGAAAAGGAGGGTCAAGCGGTGACTTTCCGGATAGATTAGAATTTCGTTTAAGTAGTCAAGGGGCAACATCCGTTATTCCTTCGGGAGCTACAGATGTGGGATCATTCACTAATGTAGCAATTTCAGTTAACCCTAATCTTACAACAAATACAACGGCTGTAGATGGTTATCCTTTAACTTGGACTCAGTATTCTTATACCGTTTCAGGATTAGCAGCAGATACGAGCATGAGAATGGCTTTCCGTTATTTTGTAACAGATGGCGGGCCAGCGGGAAGCAACTCAAATATTGTAGGGGTTGATACTTTTGCTGTAACAAGAACCACTACGTTGGCGGTAAGTGAAACAGGGAACCAAAAAGATTTCTCTTTATATCCAACTATTGCAGATAGAGAATTGCATATTAGTTTAAAAAACAATCAGCAAATAACCGCAATCTCAATATATGATATGTCTGGAAAAGCTGTTCAGTCTGTGAAGGCTGATGTTATTGATAAGAGCAGCTCGATCGTTGATGTATCTGGCTTGGCAAGCGGAAATTATATTATTAATCTAATAACTAAAGACGCAAAATACTCAAGTAAATTTATTAAGAAATAGTTTTTAAAATATTTTTTAGATAATTAAAGCCTTCATGATTGAAGGCTTTTCTTGAATCTCTTTCTGATGAATTTCATTAATTCATTTAGAAAAATAGGTAATGAATCGGTTTACATTAAAAAATAGGATAATAAAAATAATGTGAACGTTCTGCAGATAACATAGCATAAAGTAATTCCATTGGGTAAAATATTTTAATTGTTAATGATTTTATAATTGCGTTATCAGATTTGAAAACTGCTGTGTCTTTTAAGCGCTTTTTGTGCTCGTTTATTGGCAATCTTTACTTTATAATTAAACCATTTTTCTTTAAAGATCTTTCTCATGGCATTGTCAAAATGTCTAATGATTACCAGATTTTTAAAGCCTCTCCATTTCTCCAGCCAACTTGAAGGGAGTGCTCTTATAGAAACGGAGTATCCTTCCGTTTCATATTGAATATAATGCCACCAACCCGACGGAATATAAAGCGTTTCTCCAGGTTGTATAATGGCTTCATATCCGTTGAGGTATTCCAAAGCAGGATATTTTTTATAATCGGCTTCTTGAAGATTAATCAGGCTATGGAAATTATAAGGCAGTTTATACATCAGGTCAGACTGTTCCCACGGAAAAAGCCAGATCTTTTTGATTCCCTTAAATTGGGTAATAAAAACATGAGACATATCGATATCAATATGATTTCGGGTGATAGAACCTTTTCCTCCAAAGAACATAAACGGCAGCCATTTTAAAATTTTCCCTTTGGTGATATCGTTATAATGAATGTCCTCTTTCATTTCCGGTTTTATGCTTAAAAGATTGAATAGAAATAAACGATGTTCTGTAGCTTTCGAACTGATGAGGTCTAGATATTCTGAAAATGTTGTTTCACCAACAGGTTTGCTGGCCACTCTGTCGATAGATTCTAGTTCGCCTCCATAAACATTCACTTTTGTATTTCCGGCAACTTCTTTAAAAAATGCGTAATTCCATTTGGTATAGGCAGGGCTGTTGGCATCTATAAAGTCTTCTAAAATAATAGGTTGATTGGGCTTCATGAAATCGTTCAGAAAATCTTCCGATGCTAAATTCTTGGTCTTTTTTACTGGAGATAATTTCATTCTGTAAAATTTATAGTTCAAATGTAATCATTATCCTACTAAATTGGTAGACTAATGATTAAAATTTAATAATCAATATCAAAATTTTACAATAAAGAATCATAAAAGCAAATACTTTAAAGCCTTTTTACTAAATTAGCGCATCAAAAAATTATCTAAAATGATCTCTGAAAAATATCTTCAAAATTTACAGAACGAACTTAAGAATATTGAGAACGACGGGCTTTTCAAAAAAGAAAGAATCATCACTTCTCAGCAAAGTGCAGAAATTGAAGCCAACGGTAAAAAACTGTTGAACTTCTGTGCCAACAATTATTTGGGATTATCAAACAATGCAGAGGTGATGAAAGCTTCTCAGGAAATGATTGGGTCTCACGGATACGGAATGTCTTCTGTACGTTTCATTTGTGGAACTCAGGATATTCACAAACAGTTGGAAGAAAAAATTGCTGAATTCTTAGGTCTTGAAGATACTATTTTATATGCAGCTTGTTTCGATGCGAATGGAGGTGTTTTTGAACCTTTATTTACAGACGAAGATGCTATTATTTCAGATGAATTGAATCACGCTTCGATCATTGACGGAGTTCGTCTTTGTAAAGCGGCAAGATACCGTTACAAAAACAATAATATGGGAGATTTGGAAGCTCAGTTAATTGCAGCTTCTGAAAAAAATCACCGTTTCAAAATTATTGTAACAGACGGAGTTTTCTCTATGGACGGAATTGTTGCAGATCTAAAAGGAGTTTGTGACCTGGCAGATAAATATGATGCGTTGGTAATGGTTGATGATTCTCATGCAACAGGTTTCATAGGAAAAACTGGTCGTGGAACACACGAAGCCAACGAAGTAATGGGTAGAGTAGATATTATTACTTCTACACTAGGAAAAGCGTTGGGTGGTGCTTTAGGTGGATTTACTTCAGGTAAAAAAGAAATTATCGATATGTTGAGACAACGTTCTCGTCCGTATTTATTCTCCAATTCATTGGCTCCTGGAATCGTGGGTGCTGCTTTGAAGGTATTGGAAATGATCTCAGACGATACTTCTCTTCGTGATCAGGTAATGGAAAATGCAGAATATTTCAGAGCAGAAATGAAAGCTAAAGGTTTTGATATTCCTGATGGTGATGCTGCGATTGTTCCGGTAATGTTATACGACGCTCCATTGGCTCAGAAAATGGCCGAAAAATTAATGGATGAAGGTATTTATGTTATTGGTTTCTTCTATCCAGTTGTACCAAAAGGAAAAGCAAGAATCAGAGTTCAGCTTTCTGCAGCGCATACAAGAGCGCATTTGGATAAAGCAATTGTTGCTTTTGAAAAAGTAGGTAAGGAGCTTGGAGTAATTTCTTAATAGTTCTCTGTAATTTGATATGATGGAAAGTTTTTTGTGAACTTTGCTGAGTAGAACGCCTTTGCGGACTTAAAAATTAACGTAATTATTTGCAAAAAAACTTTGCGCTCTTTGCGTTAAAAATGAAGTATTAAAAGCAGGCACTCAATAATTTCTTAATAATAAAAAATTTAAAAGCAGGTTATGAAAAAAATAATGCTCATCATTGGTTTTGTTTGTTTTCAAAGCTTCTTTGCACAAGACATTATGGATTTCGATCTTAAAAATGTTGAACTGCAAGGCATGAGACCTGCTAAAATAAATAAAGAAATGAAAGACATCGGGATTACTCAGATCCCTTTTGTGACGGATAATCCCGATGTTATTTCTAGAATTGAAGAGAAGGAAGTTGGTTCATCTGTCAAAAAACTATACGCCTATATTTATAATAACAGAGAAAGAGGGGATGGCGGAGTTATCATCATTGAATTTAAAACAAAAGATGATCTGGATGCTTATTTGTCCAAAATTTTTGAACAACCGAATTACAGAGTTTTAGTAAAAGATTTGTTTTTTATCCGCGTTTGGAGTGATTACAGTTTGCATGTAGAAGGAAAAGAAACAAGCGAAGATCATTTAAATAAATTAGAAAAATATTACACGAAGTTAGGCGCAAAGAAAATACAGTTAAAGCCCAATGATGCTATTGTTACAGACGTTACCGATTCTGTAGCTAAATAATTATAAATGAAAATACATTTTTTGCTCTTTTTAGGATGTCTCGTTTTAGTTTCATGTACAACTAAAATGAATCAGTACGTAAAAGATCAGAATAAGGTAAATAAGAGACACGGAAAATGGCGAGAAGAATATTCTGCAGATGATGGAACTCTTATTGCCGTAGGGAAATATAAAATGGGGGAGAAGGTGAAAACCTGGAAAACGTTTTTTGACAACAAGATTTATCAGAAAGATAAAATCAGAAAAGATATTACAAAGACCAAGAAATATTTTCCCAATGGAAGCATCATGGAAATTGGACAGTCAAAATTAGATATTTCTAAAACCCAACGCCACTGGTATTACTTTGGAGACTGGAAATATTACAACGATCAAGGGAAACTTTTGTATATAAAAAGATACAAGGAAGGAACAAAGATCGATAGCATTTCCTACATAAAATAGACATTTAGAATGCTTTATACAATAATAAAAGCTTTACACATTATTTTTATGGTAAGTTATTTTGCGGGAATTTTTTATCTCGTAAGAATTTTCGTTTACTATAAAGATACCGATGAATTTGCCGAAGAAAAGAAGAAGATCTTAAGAGAGCAGTACACTTTTATGGCCCGAAGATTATGGAATATTATTACCGTTCCTGCAGGTGTTATTATGACGGTGTGCGGATTGGTGATGATCTTTTTGAATCCTGGTTTAATGAAAATGCCTTGGTTTCATTTAAAATTAACCTTTCTGATCGGTTTGGCAATCTACCATTACTGGTGCTGGAAAAAAGTACTTCAACTAAAAGAATTAAACGGAAATACACTGGAAACAGCCAATATTAAACTGAGGCAAGCAAACGAAATTGCGACCTTTATTTTATTCCTGGTGGTATTCACAGTCATATTAAAATCAATGGCGATTGAATATTGGTGGCAATTAATTGCCGGATTTTTCGTTCTGGTATTTTTAATCATGATGACCGTTAAATTGGTTAATAAGAGCAAAAAAAAGAAATAATAGCTAATGGTGAATAGCGAATGGTCAATTGTGAATTTTTCCAATACCAGATTCCTAAACCCTATTACCTAAACCCTAAATAAAACTATGATTGCAATTTTTAAGAAAGAACTTTGGAGTTACTTTGGGAATTGGAGCGCGTGGATCATCATTGCGGCTTTCAGTTTGATAGCGACTCTTTTTCTGTTTTTTTTCGATAACGATTCTAATATTTTCGAGATCGGAATGGCTTCCCTACAAAGTTATTTTGTATTGGTGCCGTGGCTGTTGATGTTTATCATTCCGGCATTGTCTATGAAAACTTTTGCAGAGGAACAACAGACCGGAACATTAAACTGGTTGTTTTCTCAACCGTTGAAAATTTCAGATTTTGTTCTTGGAAAATTCCTTTCCGTTTGGGTTGTTGGGATCTTATGTTTGATTCCTTCATTGATCTATCTTTATACAGTCTATGTTTTGGGCGTTCCTGCAGGAAATATAGATTTAGGAATGACGTTCGGAAGTTATATAGGTTTAATCATTTTAATTGCTGCATTTTCAGGAGTTGGAATATTAGCTTCTTCCCTTTCTCAAAATCAAATCATGGCTTATTTGTTAGGCGTTTTCATGTGTTTCATCATGTATTTCGGGATCGAGCAATTGGCAAGTTATAAATTATTGGGCGGAGCAGATTTTATCTTACAGAATGTTGGTTTTTATCAACACTTTTTAGGTTTCACAAGAGGTCTTATCGATTTCAAGGATGTCGCTTATTTTGTTTTTATCATCGGTGTTACGCTTGTTTTGTCTAATCATTTTATCAATAAAAAGAAGTAGAATTATGAAGAAGATACAGTTTAAATCTCCATTAGGAATTTTACTTTTTGTTATTTTGCCCTTGGTCATTATCCTTGCTGTTTCAGGGGTTAGATTAGATTTAACAAAAGAAAAAAGATATACGCTTTCTGACAATACGATCAAGGTATTAAAATCAGTAAAGAAACCATTGATCGTTGATGTGTACTTGGAAGGTGATTTTCCTGCAAGTTTCAAACAGATTCAGAGCGAAACAAAATTTATGTTGGAAGAGTTTAGAAAAATCAACTCAAACATAGATTTTAAATTTATTGATCCTATTAAAACCAAAATGTCTCAGGATACTTTGATGGCGATGGGAATGCAGCCTTCTGTACTTCCGGATATCAAAGACGGAAAGGTTTCTCAGATCATGCTTTTTCCGTATGCGGTGATTAAGTATGACAAAAAAGGGGTTTCTATTCCTTTGGTGGTGCAACAGGCGAATATCAATGCAGACGAGCAACTGACAAAATCTATTGAAAATCTTGAATATAATTTGGTTTCAAACATTAAGAATGTTTCAGCTAATAAAAGAAAAAAGATTGGGATTTTAGTTAATCATGACGAATTAAATCCGCGTGAATTTCATGGTTTTATGGAATTAGCTTCTGAAAGCTATGATGCAGGACCTGTGATTCCTAAAAATCAGGTGGAGCTGACTGTTGCTGATGTTCCTTTGTTGAAACAAATGAGCGCTTTGGTGATTGCAAAACCTAGAAAAGCATTTACGGATGGCGAAAAAGTAATTCTTGATCAATACATCATGAATGGCGGAAAAACATTGTGGATGATCGATGCCGTAAACGCCGAAATGGATACGTTAATGAGATCTCAAAAAGTAATGCCTTTCCCTGTGGATATCAATATGACGGATTTCTTTTTCAATTACGGACTGAGAATCAATCCTTCGCTGGTGAAAGATTTAAAGAAATTTGCTTTACTGAAATTGGTAACAGGAGAAGTAAGTGGAAACCCGCAATACACAAGCCTTCCGTGGCCATATTATCCTCTTGGAATTGCGGAACACAATAATCCGATCACTAAAAATATCAATCCTGTAAAATTTGAATTCCCAACCTCAATTGATACGTTAGGAAGAAAAAATATTAAGACCAATATTCTTTTTGAATCAAGTGAAAGAACGTTGTTAAAGCAGGTTCCCAACTATGTTGATCTGAAAGAAATTGCAAGCGTAGACAGTCTGGGACAAAGAGAAAAACCAAGCACTCCGAAGATTTATGCCGTTGCCTTAGAAGGAAAATTCACTTCTGCGTACGGATCTAGAATTGAGAGAAAATCATATCCTGGATTTAAGGCTCAAAGTCCTGAAAACAAAATGATCGTTATTGCAGACGGTGATGTCGGAAGAAATAAAGTGATCAAAGGCGACCCTTTACCTTTAGGCGTTGACCTGATGACAAATGAGCAATTCGGAAACGAACAGTTTTTAAGAAATGCTTTAGACTATCTGTTAGACGATAGTAATTTAATGGATTTAAGAAACAGAAACATTGAAGAAAGACTTCTTGACCGACACAGAATCACCGAAGAAAAAGCCAATTGGCAGTGGCTGAATTTGCTGCTTCCTTTAGCAATTATCGGATTGTTAGGAGGATTGTTCTTCTGGCTGAGGAAGAAGAAGTTTGGATAGAATATAAAAAAAGAGAAACTGTAAGGTTTCTCTTTTTGCTTAAGGCTAAGAATTAATCTTTAATTTTATCATATTCACCATATGTATCAACTTCTTGTGCGTGAATTCTTATAGTATTTAAATTTGATGCAATTCCTTTATCTTCATAAAATTTTTCTAATTCATCTATAGAAATCCATCTACTTCCGGCAATATTACTTACAAATAACTCTTCAAAAATACTTCCTTTAATACTTTTATCTTTAATTGATAATTTAGTTAATTTACCATCCTTATCTAATAGTTTTAAAGCTTGACAAAGAGGAACATGGTAACCTGATGTGACTAGTTTACTATTATTTGCTTGTAACTTAGAAGTAGGTCGTAAGAATGCTGAACAATAAGGAAATCTGTATTCGCTTGGTGAACTCTCGTGACCATCACAGAATGAAGAGTCGCAAATATGATCTTTCATTTTTAATAATTGAGCTCTCATATTACTAGACGCGGATTCATAAAGAACACTATTGTTCCATGTCTTATACTGCATATGAGCAAAACGAACAATTTCAAATTCCATATCAAAATGTTCATAAATTAAATCAACACCTAGAATTGCTTCATCTTTGTCAGGATGTAATAATCGTAATCTTAGAATTTTATTCTTGTTAATTTGATAATCTTTAAAATTATCTGTTTCATAAATAGGTTTGCCAAAATAATCATCTCTGCTTCTTAAATAGAAATCATGGTTTAGGCTTTTATGTTCTGACTGATTTCTTGGTGTGAAATATTCTTTTGCAGCAACCAAACCGAATTTCCTTTTTTTTAGATATGTATTATTTCTTTTTTTGTTTTAAGAATATCTTCTAATTCATTAAGTTCTTTTTGAATTAAATCAATAGGGTCTAAAATATTATCTTCAGAACTTAATGCTTCAGCTATTTCTTTGTAATATTTTACGATTTCATTTTCATTTTTAGAAACAAGCAAATTAATGATTGATTCATATAATTCTTTGTCTAAATCATAAATAATACTAAATGCAAATTCATAAGTTATTGGGAGTGATGAATTTTTTGCTAAAGTTACAGATTCTCTAATTGCATTTACTGTTTGAAATGCTGTATCTCTTCTCTCGTCCTCTGGAATTTCATCATTTAAAAAGTAATCATTTTTGTTTATGTCCATCTTGGTTTTAGTTGTTTTTTAATAAAAATATAAAATTTTATGGATTTATCAAATTTAAAAAGCAAATTACATGAATAATTCATACTTTTAAAAACAAAAAAAGAGAAACCCAAAAGTCTCTCTTTCCTAATTAGTTATAAAATAGATACTACCACGGGCTTATCCCAATTTCATCCTCAATATCATTACTGTAAAACTGTCCTGTTGGTGCATTTTCGTCGGTTAGGGTGTGTTTAACGATAAAAGAGGCGGCGCTTTCAACAGAACCCGGACCATTGTGGTTATTAAAATCTGTAGCCGTATACCCAGGATCGATAACATTTACTTTAAAAGGAAGATCCTTCAATTCATAGGCTAGAACAATGGTGTAAGCATTCAAAGCAGATTTTGAAGGTCCGTAAGCTGCTGCTTTTACATTGTAATATTTCCAAGACGGATCGCTGTGCAGCGTTAGTGAACCCAATCCGGAAGTGATGTTACTGATTCTCGGGCTTTCCGATTTTTTAAGTAATTCTAAAAAGGCCTGTGTCACACTGATCACTCCAAAAAAGTTGGTATCAAATACGCTTTGAATATCTTTGATCGAGGTTTCTGCTGCCGTTTGAGGATTTACCCCTAGAATTCCTGCGTTGTTGATAAGAATATCCAGTTTTCCCTGTTCTTTTTCGATCAAATTTTTAGCAGCTAAAATGGAATCAGGGTTGGTAACATCTATTTCAATCGCTTTGATATTTTGAAATCCTTTTTCGGCTAATTCTTTTACGATAGCTTCTCCTTTTTCAAGATCACGGCTTCCTAAATAAACGAATAATCCTTTTGCAGAAAGTTGTTTTGCGGTTTCAAGGCCAATACTTCTGTTGGCGCCTGTAATTAATGCTGAATTCATTTTTTTTGTTTTTAATTGGTGATGTAAAAGTCCGCCAATTAAATAAGATAACATTTGCCAAATGACAAAAAGCGATGATAAGTTGGGAATTGATTAATTCAATAAAAATTAAACCACAAAAGTCACAGAGGATTTATGACACTTAAATTATTTTAAGTTACTACTAAACTCCTAATAAGAACACTTAAGCTTTTTTTGAAAATCGAAGATTTTCTCTTTATGACCTAGGAAGCTGTAGCGTTAAAAAAATAAACTTTGTGAACGTTAAGAAAATTCTACTGTTTGAAGCGCGAGACAAATTCAGTATCGAAGCATAAATATTGAATTCGCGCAAGTTTTAGAATTTTTAGAGAACAAATTTTATTTTTAGCGGAAGATTCCAGTCTTGAATTTTTGGTTCGTTTGTTTCAAGACAAAAGAACATGCAAAATAGTTTATTTTGGCAAATGTATTTAGATTCTTCAAAAATGGCAATTAGTGTAAACAATAAAATTCATTTTTAAACGCAAAGTTTTACTATAAAAATGAATTACTTTTAGTCAGCAAAGAGAGAGGCGATAAAGTCGCTGATGAAGGCAGCTTCTTAAGAATCAATTATATTGATTCAATTCTTTGCTTCCTAAAATATGCAGAATCAAAAAAAAATCTTTGCGTTAAAAAAAATATTCTAAGTACGGTCTTTATGACCAATATTTTTCCTAATCCTACTCAAAGAAGACTGCGTTACGCCCAAATAAGAAGCAATATAAGAAAGCGGAATACGGTTGACAACCGTAGGGTAGATCTCCAAGAATTTAAGATAGCGAGTCGTAGCATCTTCCGAAACAAGCGGACTTCTTCGTTCTACTTTCTGCATCAAGGCTCTTGAAATAATTTTATGAACAATCATTTCCCAGCCGACGATCGTTTGTAGCAATTCCAGCCAGTCTTTTCTTGAAAAAACAATCATTTTACAGTCGGTTACGGCCTGAACATAAGCGCTGGAACAAATTTCATTATCAAAGCTTTCCAGATCTACGACCAGATTATTTTCATCAATAAAGTATTTGGTAATTTCTTCACCTTTGTTGTTGTAATAGCAAACGCGCAAAATTCCGTCGATAATAAATCCGACTTGCTTTGCCACTTTCCCTGCTTCCGAAAAATACTCGTCTTTTGAAAGATTGATCTCGGTCGCTTTGCTTGAAATAAAATCGATCTGTTGTTGATTAAGATTTCCAAACCTTAAAATAAAATCAAATAATTGTTTCATGAATGCAAGTTAGGCAAACTTCGTTTTCCGGCATTTGTCATTTGACAAAAAGTGATGAGAAAGAATAATTTGTGCTTTTTTAATTAAACGATTTCCGAAACTCCAATGGCGACTGATTCGTTTTTTGCTTAAACAGTTTACTAAAAGACTGTGGATGTTCAAATCCTAATTCATACGCAATTTCACCCACAGATAAACTCGTTGTGCTTAAGCGTTCTTTTGCGGTATTAATTAACTTGTTTTGAATATGTTGCTGTGTATTTTGTTGGGTATGAATACGCAATAATGTTCCCAAATAATTGGGAGAAATATTCATCTGTGCGGCAATGGTTTTTACGGATGGAATACCATTTTCAATGAGATTTCCATTCTCAAAATATTGGGAAAGGACTTGTTCAAACCTTTCCAGTAATTCATGACTTGATTTTTTTCGGGTAAAGAACTGACGCTCATAAAAACGTTCGGCATAAATCAGGAACAGTTCCAATTGGGCAACAATGAGTTCTTGGGTGAATTTATCAATATTGGTTTGATATTCTTTTTCAATATTTTTAAACAAATCAACAATAATTTTCTCTTCTTTATCTGAAAGAAAAAGGGCTTCGTTAATTTGATAGCTGAAAAATTCGTACGATTTTATTTTCTTGATCAAGGAAGTTCCCCAAAGAAAATCGGGATGAATGAGCAGTAAATATCCTGTTGGTTCCACTTCAACATCTGGCTTCATTTCAAGGCTTAAAAACTGAAGCGGAGAAACAAAACACAAAACCCCAGAGTCGAAATCATATTTCTGCTGACCGTAATTAAATTTAGCATTAACATTCCGTTTTAAGCCAATCGAATAAAAATTCTGAATCCATTTCAACTCATTATCGTCCGTAGGATAATTGACCTTACTGTAATCTATCAGGCTGATCAACGGATGTTCAGGATTCGGAAGATTACAGAAAGCATGAAATTCCGAGATTGAATTAAAACGAAATGTCTGTTTCATAATGCTAAGGTATTGATTTTATTTTTTCGTGAGATGTATTCGTCATTATTATGGGAAAGGCTTCGATTCCGCTCAGAATGACAGTGTTAAAGTTTTGCGTATTAATTAAAACGGTTAGTATTAGCGCTGTCATCCTGAGCGGAGTCGAAGGATCTATAAAAAACTTTTTAGTAAATTAAATTACAGTCGATAACGTCAAACTTTCCCATTTATCAGCATCTCCTTTAATCGCAGCAATTTTATTATCCAAAAACTCATGCGTTCCACTTCCCAATAAGAAATGTACAGGCGGATTTTGTTCTTCACTGATTGCGATCAAAGCTTCTGCTCCTTTTTCAGGATCATTGGGTTGATTTCCATTGATTTCATCAAGATGTGCATGTTCAGAATTTCTTGCGGCTTCATATGCTGGGATAGCATTTTCAGGCGTTTTGATAGAATCTTTATCTAAGAAATCCGTTCTGAAATATCCGGGATAAACAACGGTTGCTTTCACTCCGAAATCTTTAATTTCCTCTGCCAACGCTTCTGTAAGTCCGGCCACCGCAAATTTTGTAGCACAATAAATTCCCCATCCCGGAAAGTTTCCGGAATACCCTCCAATGGAAGAAATATTAAAAATATGTCCGGATTTTTGCTGACGAAGATAAGGCATTGCGTTTCTGATTACATTCAGCGTTCCGAATACATTGATGTCGAAATTACCTCTTGCTTCTTTGTCGGAAAGTTCTTCCAAAGTACCAATCAATCCGTAGCCTGCATTGTTGACGATCACATCAAGCTGTCCAAAATGATTAATACTTTTTGCGATGGCAGATTGCACATCTTCATTGTTGGCTAAATTAACTTCAAGCGGTAAAAATTGTTCAGAAGCGTCTCCAATTTCTGAAATTAATGATTGAGTATTCCTTGTCGTAGCAACAACACGATAGTTTTTTTCTAATAATTTTTTGACTAAGGCTAATCCCAAACCTTTTGAGGCTCCTGTAACGAACCATACTTTTTTTGTTTCCATTTTTTTATTGGTTTTAAATGATGGTACAAAGGTGGAAATATGGGCAGTGGAAAAAGTAGCTCAATCAATGAATGATGTAACCGAATCGTGAATGGGGGATATCTCTATATAAAAATGGTTAAAGTATCGGGTCGTACTCTAATGAAACTATTGTATTGTCTTTAGTCTCAAGGTAAAAACCAACTTGACGGATGTGATCTGAAATGGCTATTTGGTTGTAAATGATACCATCTTTTATTTCAATTAATAGATCAATCACTTCTAGATTATTAAACCATTCTTCATTTATATGGCTTAATTTGTAATCTATTCTTGCATCCATATAAAAAACCATTAGATCTTTCTTTACATCAGCAATCCATTCAATATGGCTTATGATTTTTTTGATTTCCAATTCACCAAAATTATATTCAGAATAAATTTCAATAAATCTTCTTTTAACATATTTATTGAGGACAACAATATTTTCTATATGCTCAGGAATCTCCGTTCTATAAACATCTTTATCCTTTACAATATTGAAGTCTTTAGAAGAAAAAATCAATGAAAAAATCTTTTTTATTTTGGCCTCACGTAAATCTCGATATGGTTCTTTATTGTAGAAAGATACAGATTCTTTCTTTAGATTAATAAGAAGTTTTTCTAGTTTTTCTTTCTCTTTTTTTTCTGCAAACTTTATAGCGGGTTCTAATATTTTTATAGCTTTTCTATTGAAACGAAGGAGTTGATATGTTTTTGATAGAATATAAATTTCTTCCAAATTTTTTTCTTTTACCTCCAATTCATAAACAAGGTCAAAGAGTTTTTCAACGCTTTTTTCTGAATAGTGTGATTTTTTAAATTCTGCGGAGATTGAGTTAAAATATTTAATTAAATTTTGCATGCATAAAATAATTTTCAATTTAACAAAAAAAAGAGAAACCCGAAAGCCTCTCTTTATCTATTTAGTTTTCTAAAGTAGGAATCAAATGCTCCCATTTTAGTTGTTTGGCAAAGTCTAACGCTGTTTTTCCGTTGTTGGATTGTTGATTTCTATCAGCTCCTGCTTCGAGAATAACTTCTACAGAACTTAAATTCCCTGCAATCGTTTCTTTATGAAGAAGTGTCAATCCGTTATCATCAACATTCGTTAATTCATTAGGATATTCTTGTAAAAATTTCACAAAATCTTCCTTCATATTTCTGCTCATCGGATGTTCCACAAGATTTTCGGGTTTTTCTTTCTGTTCATGAACCACTTCAACATCATTGAAATCTCCGAAATCAAGTTGCCAGGCATCATCATGTTCCTGTCTTTCTGCTTCTTCCATGTCAGCACGCATTTTTTGTATGGTGAAACCACCGTAAGCTTTAGGTATAGGTTCCTCAGTGGAGAAGAAGAGTTTAGAAAGTCCTTTGGGTTTCTTCACTGCCGGAGTAATGGCAAAAAGCCAATCGCTGATCTCATTTACGGGGATTTCAAAATAATCTCCGGGCTGTATGTTGGTGATATCATTGGGCTCATTCATCAAATACCCTTTTACATGATCTCCGTCAAAATCAATATCGTTGATCCACATATGTTCTACAATATCTTTTCCTGTTTCCGGATCTTCCTGTGAGAAAGTAGCTTTTACACAAGCCAAATTTAGTCCTGGAACAATTCTTCTGTATTCCCAAGATTGCTCTCTCCAGAAATATTTAAAAGTTTCCCGCGCTTTTTTATAAGCTTCGATCATTTTGGGGTCGGTTCCGTCTGTAAAAATAAACGAATTATTTTCCATTATATTTAAAATTTTTGTGATTTGAATTTGAAAAAAGCAGTGAAAAAGGATTATGAATTAAGCTTGAAAGCATTATGGATATTCACAAAACTGATATTTTTACTGTTCAACTAAAATATGAAAAATTTTAAACCAAGGTTTGATTTTGTAGTTAAATTTTAATTAAAGTTATATTGTTGTTAGATCGAATTTTACTTTGATATGTTTTTAAAACATAGAATATCCTCTCAAATTGTCTTGGATTCTACTTTCAATTAAACCTTGTAGTGTTCCACCTGTTCTTCGGTAATAACTTTCCAAAGTAGGATTATTTATAATCTGGTTCAGTGGAGGATTATGTCCTTCATCTAAAAAAAGAAAAAGAGGAAGGCCATGTGAGATGAGACATACAAAAAAGACAGGTCTAGGAATAATAAAATTATGAATGTTTAAAAGCTCTTCGTGTTCTCCCTGTTGCATTTCTATCTGGCTATCATAAACACTATAGTCTAAGGCGTAACAAAAATTTCCTGCTAAAGTAAGAAGCTCTTTTAGAACTTTTGGAAAAGGATTTTCTTTATTATAGATGTATTCTAGCAATAAAATTTCATCTTCAGAAATTCCTTTATTTTTCCACTTGTCGTGTTCCGGATATTTTATAAGTATATCTAAGTATTTTATTTCCATTGAAGAAAGATTAATAGATTATTCTTTATGAATTCATGATAATAAAATTCTTTATTTTTCATAAAATGAATCCATTCTTCTAAAAGCCTCCAGCATATGTGCTGTGCAAAAGGATCCCGGAATTTTTGAATTTATGCATGTGAAATAATCTTGGAAACCTTTTATTTTTTCTTAAAGGTAAGATCATATTTATCAGAAACTTTCATAGTTTAAACATCCTTTATAAAATCCTCATATTCATAATAAAACCTCTCAAAACCATCCATTTTTTCCACAAAGAATTCGAAGATTTCCTGCCAGGTGTTTTTATTGAAAACAGAAACGTCATGCTTTTCAACCCAGATTTTAGCGATTACTTTTCCGTTGTCTAATGTAAAATATTCTTCTTTTTGAAAATCTCCGATAAAATCTTTCAGAATATCCTCCAGCGACCATATTTTGTTATAATAGGCATTTCGGAAATCTTCATCTTTCATTTCTATATCTAAAGAAACTTCTGCTTTTCTGGTTTCTGCATTAAATTTGAATGAAAAATCCTTAACCTTTGTATTATACAACAGCCATTTTCTAGGAAATGATTTCCCAAAAGCGGTCCAAAAGTCTTTTTTTATTTGCTGTGCCTCTTGTTTACTGAACATGGAGCAAAAATAGGGATTTTGGATGGAAGTTGGAAGTCTGATGATGGAAGTAAATAATGCAGTTTAAAGGCTTCCAGTACCCATCTTCCAACTTCTGTACTTACTATTACACATCTCAAACTATTTTCTTATTTTTGCTGTAATGCTATCTAAAAAATCTCAATATGCTTTTAAGGCACTCTCATATCTTGTAGAAAAAAGAAATGACGGGCCTGTTCTTATTTCCGAAATTGCGGAACGAAAAAAAATTCCATTAAAATTTCTGGAAAATATCTTACTTGAATTAAAAAAAGCCGATGTCCTTGATAGTAAAAAAGGAAAAGGAGGAGGTTACTTTTTAAGAGAACATCCTGAAAATGTAAAACTTGCGAAAATTATTCGTTTGGTAAATGGCCCAATTGCATTGTTGCCCTGTGTGAGTTTAAATTTTTACGAAAAATGTGAAGATTGTAACGAAGATCACTGCAGTTTACATGATGTTCTGATTGAAGTTCGAGATGCATCACTTAAAATTTTAGAAGAAAAAACTCTACTGGATTTGATCGATTGATCAGATCCATTTTTTTCGAATAATTAGTCTACTTATTTGGTAGGATAATTATTTTATTAGATATTTGCATGACTTCAAATGAATAAATATGATTTCAACAGAAGATGCAGATACACTACAACAGCTTTCACTAGAGGATGGATTGAAATTTATCTCAGAAAAATTCTCAAATGGAGTTGTTTTCTCAACATGGCTTGGTCAGGAAGATCAGGTTATCCCCGATATAATTTTTAGGCAAAAATTACCCATTAAAGTTTTCAAACGAGATACAGGAAGATTTTTCTTCAAACATTACGATTTACTTTCAAAAAACAATTCAAAATATAAGACCAAAACAGAGGTTTATCTTCTTAATTAACCCAAGATGTGAAGGGGTATTAATGGAATGGAGTTTCAAAAATTTCAGTAAAATGTATACAATATGGTAATTTCAAGAAAAATTCAAATACGATTAAATGTATTATTGGTGACAGCTGTAATACTAGCTATTGCTGTCTTCTCAATGTATGAGATCGGATATTTGGATGAACTTTTAGCCATTTTAGAAAAAGATAATCATATTTTTTACTGGATGCTTTTGGTAGGTGTTTTTGCAGAAATTGTTGCGGGATCTATGGGAATGGGGTATGGTGTGATTTGTACAACGACGCTTTTATTACTAAATATTCCTCCTCATATTGTGAGTGCAAGTATTCATTCCGCCGAAAGTTTTACAACGGCTGCGGGAAGTGTTAGCCATGTTAAATTGAAGAATGTAAGTAAAAGTTTGGTTAAAAAATTAGCCATTCCTGCCATCATAGGAGCTGTTATCGGAGCTTTAAGCCTTACCTATGTTGGTGAATATTATTCAAAAATTACCAAAACGGTTATTGCTTTCTATACCTTATATCTTGGAATTCAGATTCTGTCGAATGCTTTTAAACCTAAACAGAATAAAGCATTAAAAAGAAAAACGAATTTAACAAGATTAGGATTAATAGGAGGTTTTATAGATTCGTTTGCCGGTGGAGGTTGGGGACCTCTGGTTACCGGAACATTAATTAAAAATGCTTTTACTCCAAGATTTGCCGTAGGGAGTTCAACAGTTGCTAAATTTATTTTAACCATCACCGCTGCAGTTACTTTCTTTTTTACATTAGGAATACAACACTGGAATATTATTCTCGGTCTTTTGATTGGAGGAATTATCACCGCACCATTTTCAGCGATGCTTACTGCAAAATTGCCTGTAAAGAAAATGTTTATTGTTATTGGAACATTGGTGATTGTGATGAGTTCTATTACGATTTATAAATCTATTTTCAGTTAAAAAAAAACTGGGTAAAAATGTATTTCGGTTTTGAAAATACTTTACATTTATACGATAAAAAATAGAACATGAATTTACACGTTGTTGCACTTTTTAAGTTTAATGAAAATTACTTGATGGATGCGGTTGAATTGTTTCAAAATCTGGTAAAAGAAACCAGAAAAGAAGAGGGTTGTCTGCAGTATGACCTTATTGAAGACAAAGATAATAAAGGAACTTTTCTAATGATTGAATTATGGGAAAGTGAAGAACATCATAAACTTCATAACGGCCAAGATCATCTTTTAAATTTCAGACAGGATGCTTCAAAAATGCTCGAAAGCTCGACTCAGGTTTATAAAGGATTTAAGATATATTAAACATTTTCTGATTCCTCAAAAATAATTTTAAAAGGCTGCTTACAAATTGTAGGCAGCCTTTTATTAGAAAAAATAGAAAGTATTAAAATTTAAGTTTTAAGAATAAAATGTAAATTAATTTGTTATCAAGTTTAATATTCACTATTAACAATTCACCTTTTATTATTTTATAATCAGCTTTTTAGTCTCTGAACTTCCTCCGAAAGTTATCTTCACAAGATAATTTCCTGAAGTAAGATGAGAAAGATTCAGGTCTTGCTTGTAGAAACCTGTCTGATTAGTGAGTTCTGCCGAGTATACTTTTTTACCGGTAAGGTCGTATACTTCTACATTCCCTTTATTATTTGCTTTTTCCTTAACATCAAATAAAACGGTAACGTTTTTATCAGCTGTTGTTGGGTTTGGATAAATACCAAATGAAGCTTTTTTATTAGCCAGGTCCGTAACGCCTAAGGTTCCCGAAATATTTTTGTATTTGAAATACATATTACCTGTTGATTGACCTCCATTTGAAACGAAATACAATCTGTAATAATCACTTCCTTTTTTAATATAATAAACTACATCGCTGTAAACGCCGGAAACAGGTTTCCATGAATGGCCAATTGAAGTAATTTTGTTTGAAAAAGCAGTTGATCCAGGAAGTGCAAAAGTAGATGTTGCCTGAGCTTCAGGTTGTACTTTTGCAACGGTTATACTAGGGTTTTGGATAACTCCGGAAAGCGGATACATCATGATATTGTTATAAAAAGTGTAATATTTTGTAAACATCAGATCCCATGAAGTTTTTGCAGGCTCAAGATTAGCTACTTTATCATTTGTTGTGAATGAAAAATAGTTGAAATATGCATCATCTGTTCCGTTTGCTAGTGTTTTTGTTTGAGTTGCATCCCAGGTTGTCCCATTCCATTTAGAATATTTAAAAGTATACCCTCCAAAATAATCAAGAAGAGCAAATTTCACATAAGTCCCGTTTGCATATTTTAAAACAAATATAATTGATCCTTCTACATGATGAGTTGCCCCATTATATTGTCCCCATCCGTAAGGAGCAGAACCTTGTTCAAAAGCACCTTCCTGAATAGAAGTTGCTTGATCCGGATTATAAAATGGATCCCCCCAAGTTGATTCATTTGCGATATTGATATTATCCCAATCTGCAAGGTTATTTGAAGCCTGATATACCGAAATATCTTTGGCGTCATTAATTCTTGTTCCGAAATTCATTGCAGAATTTCTAAAAAATGCAACATCCCATGAGTTTGCAGGTTGAGAAACAATATTATTAGCAGGTAAACTAAAAAATACACGATTCTGGTATCCTGATCCCATTGAAAGATCTACTTGTGTATATCCGTTAGCATCTGTTTGCGCCAACACAGTTTGTTGAACTGAAAAAGCAAGTATTGAAGCTAAAAGTAATTTTGTTTTCATGTTGTTTTCTTATTTAGAATGATTCTACAAAAGTATATATTTATTTTTAACTATTCTAAATAAAAACATGATTTTTATCTTGTTTATTATTTATTCAACATATAAAATTCACTGTTAATGGGCTTTTAATAGTAGTTTTAATTTTTGTTCATAAAAAAAGGCTGACCTATGAATTTCATAAGTCAGCCTTTTAAAACGTAAGTTCGTCTAATAAATCTTACTTTTTAATGAATTTTGATTTCACTACTGAACCTTCTGCAGTTTCAATAATGATATAGTAAACGCCTGTTTGAAGAGCGCTAATATCGAATGTTTGTCCTTTTAATTTTCCTTCAGCTACTTTTTGTCCTCCTGAAGCATAAACCTGAATGTTTTTAGGATCTTTTTTAGCAACAAACTGTAATGCTGTATTTTCAGAATTCACTGCAAATTTGATTTCTTCTTTAGATTTAGCAGCATCAGAAACAGCTAAAGTAGAAGTGGTGTTGTATACTACATTATCAACTTGAATTGCAGTATGAGCAATTGTTGGAGTAAATTTGAAAACAAGATATGCTGTTCCTGTAGATGCAGGAATTGGAACACTGATATTTTGAATTGTTCCAGGTCCCACTATCGTAATTGGGCTACCTACTGCAACAAATGTTGACATGTCTGTTGGGCTTGACGCTACTCCGATTTGAATAGTTGCCGGACTTGTATATGGGTCTACTGCTGTAGCAGCAAACGATAACGTTTTATCTCCTGTTGGCGTAACAATCTGAGGAGTTACTAAATAAGATGGAGCGGTTGCATTATTTCCTGCATAAGACTGAATCATCTTATTGCTTGTGTTATTTGCTTCCTCAGCAACAATCATCCTAGGTGGTACTGGTGGGAATGAGTTTGTAGGGGCTGCAACAATTGCAGACCATCCATTTTGCGGGAAAGTGGTATTTCCAGAAGTAAAGTTGTTGAAGTTCTCATTAATCGTAGCTACTTGTGCATTAGCAGTCATAGCCGTAAGCATCAAAGTTCCAAAAAGTAGTCTTAATTTCATAATGTTATTATTATTTAGAATTATTCCACAAAAGTAGTAAATTATTTTTAATTGTTCTAAATAAAGCATTATATTTGTCGAAAATTTTGCGTCTATGAAGAAGAAAGTGCTTTCTATACTGTCGTTATCCACTGTTTTTTGGATCAATGCACAGCAAAAAGATTCTCTTAATCAGAAAAATATAGAAGAAGTTGTCATCACAGGGCAATATATGCAACAATCCATTAATAAATCTATTTATAAAGTTGAAGTAATTGATGCGCAGCAGATTAAAAATATGGCTGTAACCAATGCAGCTGAAGTTCTTAACCAAAATCTTAATATTTTAGTTCAGCCTAATTCAGGAACAGGAGACTCTAATGCTAATATCATGGGGCTTAGTGGTCAATATACTAAAGTACTTATTGATAACATTCCTGTAGTAAGTGATCAAGGGATGGGAAATCTTGTTGACCTTACAAAAATCAATGTTAATAATATTGAGCGAATTGAGATTGTAAAAGGATCTATGGGTGTTGAGTATGGTAATAATGCCGTAGCAGGTGTTATTAATATTATTACAAAGAAAAGTTATGTAAAAAAATTCACTGCATTAGCTTCTTTACAGGAAGAGACAGTAGGTAAGGATTATGACTGGTTCAAAAAAGGAAACGGTCGTCATGTACAATCTTTAAATCTAGGATATAGAATCAATGATAACTGGTCTGTAACAGCTGATATTAACCATAATGATTTCCAAGGGTATAAAGGGAAATACAACGGATATAAATACTTTAGTGAAGGTAATGACGGAAAGAGAGGTTACGAATGGCTTCCGAAGGATCAGTTGATTACCAATGCAGCAGTACGCTATTCTAAAGGGAAGACTTCCTTTTTTTACAAAGTAAATTATCTGAATGAAAAAATTAATAGTTATAATCAGATCATCACTCCAGATTATGATTCTGGAAGTAAGACTTTTATAGCTAAAGACAGAGATTATTTTACCAACAGATGGCTTCATCAGTTTAATATTCAAACACAACTAGGAAGAATAAATTATACCGGAGATTTCTCTTACCAGACACAGGAAAGGAAATATCAGGATTATGACTATGATGTTCCTAACCGAAAAATAAATTCAAAAGCTCCCGAGCTTACTTTTTACGAATCAAAAGTATTATATTCTAGAGGAATGTTTAGTAATTTCCTTGATAATGAGAAAATCAACTTTCAGTTAGGCTACGAATTAGACAGAACGAGCGGATATGCAAATTCTGTAACATTTGAATCAAACAATAACGGAAAAAGTATTGAGAGAACAATATTTAATTATGCTAATTTCTTATCAGCAGAGTGGAAGGTCAATAATTGGTTTTCATTACGTCCAGGGGCAAGATTGGCTTTAAGTGATAAATTTGATTCACAATATAACTACTCGGTAACCGCAAGATTCAATACTTCTCAAAAATCTGATATACGTGCGGTGTTTGGTTCTGCCAATAGGTTTCCAACTTATGATGAGCTTTACACTTTCGTAGTAGATAACAACCATGATATTAGGGGAAATGAAAATCTAAAACCTGAGACAGGTTATTCTGCAGGATTATTCTGGGATTATAATACAAGTTCTTCAGGTGCATGGAAGTTTAATCTGAGCTTGTCGGGAATGTATCTGGATGTTAATGACAGAATTGAAAGTGTTATTATCAATCTTGAGCCATTAAAATATACATTCTTAAATGTAGATAATTATAAATCTATATTATTGGGTGGAGGTTTGAATGTGAGCAAAGATAATTTCTCCTTAAAAACAGGGGTTTCAGTAATGGGTATTTCTCAAGCACTGAATACCGGACAAATTACTTCACCTGATGACTACAATTACTATTTTGAAGCAAACTTAGGGGCCAATTATACATTAGAAAATACCAAAACACTTTTCGCTCTGTATTATAAATATACAGGAAAAAGAAAACAGTATACCTATATTCCTTCCAAGAGTTTAAGTACAGATCCGGGAAAATTTATATTAGGCGAGGTTCAGGATTTTAATATGCTAAATTTTACCGTGAGTCAACCATTCTTTAAAAACCATTTTGAAGTAAGTCTTGGTATTAAAAATATTTTTGATGTTTCAAGTATTAGAAATACAGTTACTTCTGGTGATGGACATAATGCTGCTACAGGAGATCAAAATTTATTCTATGGTAGAAGCTATTTTGCCAGAGTAAACTACAATTTTTAAAATTATTACAATGAAAAAAATACTATTTTATCTTTTAGTGGGGACATCCTTGATAGCCCAGTCTTGTATTAATGATAATGAAGACCCAGTAGCTGTTCTCCCTTCTAACAGTATTATTGCAGATGCTAATGTTGGTGGGCCTACACAGCCAAACCAAGTTTGGGTAGATCTTAGTGATGTTACTACAGTTAATGGTAAAGAGGTACCAAAAGAAACTCTTACAAAAAGAACAGATTGGGATATTGCATTGTATTCGGGAAGTTCTTTCAAAGTTGCAATCAATTCATCAATTATGATGGCAGCCGGAAAAATTCCAAATGCAACGGATATAGATTTGGTTAAAGATTCTGATGTAACAGCATTGAAAAATCAGGTTCAGGTAGCGAATTTTAATCCTTCTAATGTTGCTTATATCGACGATGTTAACGGTAATTTCCCAACAGGGTCTACAGCGATAGGAGAGGTTAAAACAATTGATTCCGACAATGCAATTTACCTTGTAAATATGGGTAAAGAGCTATACACAGGGAGTGTTCCTGTAGGATCTGTTATGACAGGAGGAGATAGCAGAGGTTGGATGAAAGTTCAGGTAGTAAGATTGGCTGATGGTTATAAAGTAAAATATGCAGAGCTTAATGCAACTTCTCATAAGGAATTAATTATTTCTAAAAATGCAGCTTACAACTTCAATTTTGTAAGCTTGAAAAATAATAAGGAAGTATTTATTCAGCCTGAAAAAAATAAATGGGATATAAGCTTTACAGTATTCACAAATACAATTGATGGAGCGGGCAGTTACGTTTATGCAGATTTTGTAACTACTAATATTGTAGGAGGTGCAGGTTCATATGAAGTAAAAGTTGCTGCTGATGTTGCAGCGCAAACCTATAATGATTTTAAAGCATCAAATGTAGATGCTTCTAAGTTTATATATAATGATCAACGTTCAATAGGGCCAAATTGGAGAAATCCTGTAGGTGTAAATGGTCTGGAAGTATATGGAGATAGGTTTTATGTTCTAAAAGATCCTGCAGGAAATTACTTTAAACTTAAATTCACAAGAATTACAAAAAGCAAAACAGATGAAAATGGGGTCTCTGGTGAACGTGGTTTTCCTCAGTTTGAATACAAAGCTTTATAAAAATAAATCAAATAATAGTATATCATGAAAAAATTCATTCTTGCGGCTTCCATGCTTGTTGCAGTATATTCTTGCAAAAAAGAGGAAGGTGCTAAAAAAGAAAATACAACAGAAGCAAGTTCAGAGGCTCCAAAAACGAATAATAAAATCGTTACCCTTAATGGAGGAATTACAGAAATCGTAGCTGCTTTGGGTCACGAAAAAGAGATCGTAGGGACAGACGTTACCAGTACCTATCCTGAATCATTAAAAGCGACGGCTAAAGATTTAGGTCACGTAAGATCAATTACAATCGAGCCTATTATGGCGGTGAATCCTACGTTGATCTTAGCTTCTGATAAAGATATCAACCCGGAATTAATGGGTAAAATCAAGTCTTCAGGAATTAAAGCTGAGGTTTTTAAACAGGAATTTACGGTTGACGGAACTAAAAAGTTAATCGCAGACGTAGCAAAAGCAATTGGTAATACAGATTATCAAAAGCTAAACGATAAAATTGATGCTGATTTAAAACAAATTCAGACTATCGCTAAAAAACCAAAAGTATTGTTCATCTACGCAAGAGGAAATATGTTGATGGTTTCAGGTAAAAATACGCCTATGGCTGCTTTGATCAACCTTGCAGGAGGTGAAAATGCAGTGAATGATTTCGAAGATTTCAAACCTTTAACACCGGAAGCGGTAGTAAAAGCAAATCCGGATGTATTGTTCTTCTTCTCTACAGGATTACAAGGTGCAGGAGGAAACGAAGGTGCATTGAAAATGCCAGGTGTTTCTCAGACAAACGCTGGTAAAAACAAGAAGATCATTGCGATGGATGGAGGCCTGGTTTCAGGTTTCGGACCAAGATTAGGAGAGGCTGCTGTTGGATTAAACAAACTTTTAATTGAGAACACAAAGTAAACTATACTTTTACCTTACAATAAGTACCATACTGCTTTTCATCATAGCAGTATGGTCTCTTAATACAGGGGTTTACGACTTTGGGGGTAAATCTGCGTTTGAAGTATTGGGAAGAGTGATAAAAGGAGATACGAGTTTATCATTAAGTGATAAATATGTAGTGTGGGAGGTAAGAGCATCCAGAATTATTATGGCGATGTTGATCGGAAGTATGCTTGCGGTTTCGGGAACGAGTTTACAGGGATTATTTAAAAATCCATTGGCGACGGGGGAAGCAATAGGTCTTACTTCGGGAGCGACATTACTTGCAGCAATTGCAATTGTTTTAGGAGGGCATTTTAAGCAATACCTTCCTGAGATGGTACAATTTTCATTAGTAGGTATCTCAGCTTTTGTGGGAGCTTTGTTAGCGATGATGTTGGTATACAGAATTTCAACAAGTGCAGGTAAAACAAATGTTGTCATGATGTTGTTAAGCGGTGTTGCCATTACCTCAATCGGGTTTTCAATTACCGGATTTCTGATCTATATTTCAAAAGATGAACAGCTAAGAGATCTTACGTTCTGGAATATGGGAAGTCTTGCCGGAGCAACATGGACAAAAAATGCTGTTTTAACCGTAGTTATCATTATTTCTTACCTGATTTTACTTCCAAAAGGGAAGGCATTAAATGCAATGATGTTAGGAGAAAGAGATGCTCAGCATTTGGGGATCAATGTAGAAAGACTGAAAAAACAGATCGTTATTATCACCTCTTTAATGGTGGGAACCTGCGTTGCCTTTTCAGGAACGATTGGTTTTGTAGGGCTTATTGTGCCTTACATTTTAAGGCTTTTATTTAAATCCAATTATACTTTTATTTTACCGTTATCAGCGGTGTTGGGAAGTATTTTATTGTTGATTGCCGATACATTCAGCAGAAGTATTGTTGCTCCTTCAGAATTGCCGATTGGGATCTTAACCTCGTTAATTGGAGGCCCTATCTTTATTGCTATTTTAATTAAATTCAAAAAATCATTGTAATGATAAAGGCGCATCAAATCAGTTATAAGCATAAAGAATTCCATATTTTGGATGGGGTTGATGTCTCTTTGGAATACGGTGAATTTTTAGCAATTGTTGGCCCGAACGGAGCAGGAAAATCAAGTTTATTGAGTGTTCTGGCGAATGAAGTAAAATCAAAGCAAAAAATTGTATTTAAAGATAAAGAATTGAATGACTGGGAAGTAAGGGAATTGTCAAAACATAAAGCAAAATTCTCCCAGCACAACAGCAATGATATTACCCTTGAGGTGAAAGATGTTGTCATGATGGGAAGATATCCTTATTTCGATGCACAACCCAGACAGGAAGATGTGGATGCTACCAACGAGAGAATGCACGAAACTGAAATTTTTCATCTGAAAGACAGAGAATACAATACGTTGTCTGGGGGAGAAAAACAGCGTGTACACCTTTCAAGAGTAATGTCACAGTTGGAAAATGAAATTACCCATAAATTGGTTTTTCTTGACGAACCTTTGAATAATCTTGATGTTAAACATCAATACAAAGCATTGGAAATCATTAAAAAATTCACTCAGAAAGCCAATTCTGCAATTGTTGTTTTGCATGATTTAAATCTTGCGGCTCAGTTTGCCGATAAAATATTATTAATGAAATCTGGAAAGGTTTCTGCTTATGGAACGCCACAGGAAGTTTTTACGGCCGATACAATCAGTGAAGCTTATAATTTCCCATGCACCATTTGCGAGCACCCCATTACCAATAACCCAATGATCATTTTTGGATAACCATGGAAAAAGATGAACTGAAAATTCTGGCTCAAAACCTTGCCAATCCACAAGGAGAAAAAGGAAAAGAGATTGGTGAAATGATGAATGCCACCAATATCGGAATGACATTAGAAAGTATTACAACACTTTTAATAGAAGACGATGAACACATTCTGGAGATAGGACACGGAAATGCAGGACACCTGAAAAGTATTTTGAATATTGCCAATAATTTAAAATACACAGGAATCGACATTTCCGAAACCATGCAGAATGAAGCTAAAGATTTAAATAAAGAGTTTAAAGATCAAGCAGATTTTGTCTTATACGAAGGGAAAAAGCTTCCTTTTGAAGATGAGGTTTTCGATAAGATATTTACCGTAAACACGGTCTATTTCTGGGAGGAGCCTGTTGAATATTTAAATGAGATCTATAGAGTATTGAAAGATAAAGGAACCTTCGTTCTCACTTTCGGACAAAGAGATTTCATGGAAAAATTGCCTTTCACTCAATTCAATTTTACATTGTATAATACGGATGAAATGGAAGAAACAGTTTCCAAAAGCCATTTTAAAAGAATGAAGATCTCTGAAAAAGAAGAAGAAGTAAAAAGTAAAACAGGGAACGAAACCATAACAAGAAATTATACAGTTTTAACCATAAAAAAATAAAATAAATGAGCACATTAATTAACGATCTAAAAGGAAAATGGGACGCTCTAAAAGCAGAAAATCCACATGTAAGAATTAGAAATGCTGCTGCAGAACTAGGCGTAAGCGAAGCTGAATTATTAGTAACCAACGTAGGGGAAGGCGTGACTGTTCTAAAACCTGAGTTTCAAAATATTTTAACTGAAGTAGAGCAGTTAGGAAAAGTAATGGCCCTTACGCGTAACGACGAATGCGTTCACGAAAGAAAAGGAACGTACCTGAATGGAGATTTCAGCAGTCCTCATGCTCAACTTTTCGTAGGCGAAGATATTGATCTGAGAATTTTCCTTAATCACTGGAAATTTGCTTTAGCAGTGGTAGAAGGTGATAAAAAAAGTCTTCAGTTCTTCGGAAAAGACGGATTGGCATTGCATAAAATTTATTTAACAAAAGACAGTAACGAAGCTGCTTTTGATAGTATTGTTGAAAAATTCAAGGCTGAAGATCAAAATCAGACTTTTGAATTTGAAGCGGTTGCTCCTAAAGCTCCTGAAAAAGCAGATGCTGACATTGATGCTGAAGGTTTCAAAAAAGCTTGGACAGAATTAAAAGATACTCACGATTTCTTTATGATGACAAGAAAATTCGGAGTAAGCAGAACGCAAGCGCTGAGATTAGCTCCTGAAGGATATGCTAAAAAAATAGACAATGCTAAAGTGGTAAATGTTCTTGAAGATGCTTCAGAAAAGAAAATTCCAATCATGGCATTCGTTGGAAACAGAGGTCTTATTCAGATCCACACAGGAGAAGTGAAGAAAACACTTTGGCACCAACAATGGTTTAACGTAATGGATCCTGATTTCAACTTACACTTGGATGTAACGAAAATCACAGAAGCTTGGATCGTGAAAAAACCAACGGAAGACGGTGAAGTAACAGCGATTGAAGTATTCAACAAAGAAGGTGACTTTATTGTTCAGTTCTTCGGAAAAAGAAAACCAGGAATTCCTGAATTACAAGAGTGGAAAGACCTTGTAGCGGAATTAGAAAAATAATAATTAGATGATTTTGAATGAGGCCGTTTTGTTTTTTCGTAATTCAAAGCGGTCTTTTTTATTTGGCAAATAAGCATTTATGCAGAATTGTTTTAAACCACAAAAGGCACAAAAGATTTAAGCTTTTCACTTTGTCATTCCGTAGGAATCTAGACAGTATATTTAAAATTTAGCAGTTGAGATTCCTACGGAATGACAAACAGTCTTTTTAAAATTTGTGATTTAAAATTAAGCGTATAAATTTGCGATATTTGTGTAAATCATTAGTGTAATTCGTGTTTAAATTAAAATAAAATGAAAAATATTTTCATAGCCATATTATTGATAAGTTTCGGTGTTTTCAATGCTCAAAACGTAAAAGCATATCAATTTTATAATCAAAAAGGAAAGGAGGTTACTACCGATCAATTAGCCAAAGAATTGGCTGAATATGATGTGGTATTCTTTGGTGAAAATCATAACAGTTCCATCAATCACTGGCTTCAGTTAAAGATTACGGAAGCTTTATATCAACAGAAAAACGGACAGCTTATTTTAGGAGCGGAAATGTTTGAAAGAGACAATCAATCTCAATTAAACCAATATTTAAACGGAACGTTTGATGCTAAAACATTAAAAGATTCAGCGCGTTTATGGAATAATTATGCTACCGATTATAAGCCGTTGGTTGATTTTGCTAAAGATAAAAAACTGAGTTTCATTGCAACGAATATCCCAAGACGATATGCTTCTCAAACTTCAAAAGAAGGCTTGGAGTCTTTAAATAAATTGACGACAAAAGAGAAAACCTACATCGCTCAATTACCGATCAAAGTAACATTAGATACTCCAGGTTATCCTGAAATGAAAAAGATGATGGGCGATCATGCGGAAGAAATGAAAGTGATGAACTTTATTTCTGCACAGGCTACCAAAGATGCAACGATGGCAGAATCTATCTTGAAAAATATCAAATCCGGAAAAACATTCGTTCATTATAACGGAAATTATCACAGCAAAGAATTTGGAGGAATTTATTGGTATATCAAACAGAAAAACCCAACCCTGAAAATGGCAGTGATCTCTGTTTTCGAATCTGAAACTCCTGAATTGAAAATCCTTGAGAAAGACTATATCCCATCAGAATTTAATCTGATTATTCCAGCGGATATGACGAAGACTTTTTAATTTTTTGTACACTAATACGAGGCTTCGACTACGCTCAGCCTGACAACATTAATACTATCCGTAATATTATCGACTGTCAGGCTGAGCGTAGTCGAAGCCTTTTTTTATGCACAATGTTTGTCATTTTGAACGAAATGAAATGGAGTGAAGAATCTACTTTACGAATATAGATTCTTCCTTCGTCAGAATGACAAACTCTGTGTTTGAAAGACATTAGCTATATTTGTTTTATAATATTCAAAAATGAACAAAATATCTTTTCTATTCATACTTTTCATAGGTTTAATCAACGCACAGAAATTAACAACCAACGAAATTTCCATCATTAACCAAGGCGATGTCAATTCTGCATTACCCATTTATCAAACGACTGATGAAAATCAGCATAAAACTTTGTTAAGCCTTTCTACAGAAATTGATGCTAAAGATCCGAACACGGCAACGTTGGTTAAAAGAATGAAAGAATCTTTACTTTCCACAGATGGTGGAGTAGGAATTGCAGCACCACAAGTCGGTATCAATAGAAAAATCATCTGGGTTCAACGCTTTGACAAACAAGATGAGCCTTTGGAGTATTTCATTAATCCTGTCATTGTTTGGAGATCAGAATTGCAAAATCTAGGTCCGGAAGGAGATTTATCCATCCCTGAATTCAGAGATCAATTTTACAGAAGTAAGGTAATTCAATTAGAATATGTGGATTTAAAAGGTCAAAAATATTCAGAAATTGTAGAAGGTTTTACCGCAGTAATTTTCCAGCATGAAATCGACCATCTTTTTGGAATTTTAATTTCAGATAAAAAAGAGAAAGAAAAAAATGATGCTTATAAATCGGTTGATGCTTTTAAAAAAAGTGATTCTAAGACGAGGTAATACCTATTTTTTTCTACAATTATTAACTTTTACTGTTGTTAACGAATCAAGCTTTGTATTGCTTCCAAAAAAATTATATTGAACAGAACTTCCATTATTAATATAAAGGTCAATATATTTTGTATTGTTTTTTTCAATGAATCCAATCAGTGAAACGCTAGGGATAGGTTTTTTATTCTCAGTAAGGTCAACTTGGGGAATTTCAACTTTTTCGCCATTTTTATTCATGTAAAAATAATGATGATTAAGTCCTCCGTCTTCTTTTGCAGATAGTATTAAAATTCCATCCTGTGGAAATTGATACGTTTTATTTTTCTCATTTAATTTTTCGCCGCAGTTTTCTTCATAAATAATTCTTAGCGGACCTGAGTAATTTGTAGGAACTATAAATTCTTTTCTTTTGAGGTGTTTATAAATTTCTAATTGAAGAGAATTTGCGGGTATATATAAAGCTAACGGTAGTATTATACTGAATATCTTATATATAATTTTTATCGGAGAAATAATAACAAAAATACTTCCAATACAATACATTGGGATGGTAAAGAAAAATAAATAAAAATTATATGTACTGAGAATAAAACTTATTATAATTAAAATTATTCCAATGTAAAATTTATTGACTTTCATTCTTTGTTTATGATTAATACTGTTTAGTTTGAAGTAAGAAATAAATTGAGGGGTTGAGTTTTTGTATTTTGGTTTGGCTTTAGTTTCGGATGATCTTCTTTATTTTAAATTTTTTGTAATCAGGGAATTTATTTTTATTCAATACAAAATCAACCATAATACCTGCTACTCCAAATCTTCTTTCACAATCAGGATCTTTTTTACTCAAACCAAAGTTGAAGATAATCGTATCATTTACGATTTTAATGTTCATTTTTTCAGCATTAGGAATGTCACATGCCGCACCTTTGAAATAAGTTGTATAAATTAATGTGTCATTTTTTAATTCCCGCCATTTACCGTTGATATCATTTAAACTTTTAAAGTTGTGATAAGTTGATTTTCTCACAAAATAGTCAAAATGGTCTGTCTTAGTTTGTGAATGTAGTTTATTATAACCTATTAGAATTATAGTATACATTATTATTGATAAAATGGGTGTACTTCTCATTCTTTAAACAATAAATAAGTTTTCAATTAATACTCTTTAATCTGCACACAAGAAACACTTTTTATTTTAATCTTTTTACCCACCTTTTTTAATAATCCAGTTTCAGGGTTTCTTTTAAATACAACCACATCGCCACTTCCTGCATTGGTGGCAATCAGAAATTTTCCTGTGGGATCGAGGCCAAATACTCTCGGGTGTTTTCCTTTGGTAGATTGATAACCAACGGTTTTTAGTTTTCCATCTTGTTGAATGGAAAATATAGCAATATTATTCTCAGATCCACGATTCGAAGCATATAAAAATTTTCCATCAGGGGAAATATGAACATCCGAACTTTCAAAATCATCTTTATATTTTTCAGAATGGGTATTGATTCTTTGCAGATTATTCAGTTTTCCATTTTCGTAAGAATAGACGCTTACTGCTCCGCCCATTTCTTCAATGCAATACGCAAATTTTCCGTTGGGGTGAAAAGTAAAGTGTCTTGGTCCGCTTCCTAATGTTGTTTTTGTAAAAGGAATTTCAGCCTCTTGTAACGGTTGATTTTTTTCATTTTCAAATCGATACGTTCTGATTTCATCGGCACCTAAATCTGGTAAAAAGAGATAATCAAAATTAGGCGAAAAAATGGTGGAGTGGATATGTGAACGATCTTGTCTTCCCTGATCTATACTTCCTTCTGTATATTGAAAGTTTTGAACATAGGGCTGTATCGTTCCGTTTTCTAAAATAGGATATACGGAAACACTTCCTTCAGTATAATTTCCATTTACCAGCCATTTGCCATTTTTATGAACGGTTAAATAAACAGGGTTTTCTCCGCCACTTTTTTGCTTGTTGATAAAGGTGAGTGATTTATTTTCGGGATTAAACTTAAAACTACTTACACTTCCTCCGTTCGGGGTTTTACTTTCTGTACAGGCAAAAACATATTTCCCATCTGGCGATAATGTAAGGAAAGACGGATTTAAAATACCTGTAAAAGTGGTTACTTTTGATAAGTTTCCACTCATCATATCTAATTGATAAACATAGATTCCTTCGGTATTTTTATCTCTATTAAATGAACCAAAAAAGGCATAGGTGTTTTGTGAATATAAATGAATGAAAGTACAAATGGTAATAGTGAATGCAATGAGTTTTTTCAATTTTTTAAGGTTTAGTGATTTTATATTGAGGTGATTAAGGTCTTATTTTTCAATTCTATTTTTTACAATTTCGATCAGTTCTTCTTTGGTGATAAATGTATTCAGGAAATCTTCGAGATTTCCTTCGTTGGTAACTTCTCTAAAATATTCTTCATGATCAGTTCCAAACAAAGTCGGATTTTCAGGATTTGGGTCAGATAAGCAGATATAGTAATGATCCGGGAAGCCATAACTGTAAAATATTTCAATAAAATCGGGTGTTTTATCATGAGTTACTTTTATAATTTCACTCAAATCAATATCTTCATCTATAAATTCTGAATTCCATTCTTCGAAATCTTCAGTTCCATCTTTAAAGGGCGTGAAAAGTTTGGGTTGCCAAAATACTTGCCCATAACCTTCATCTGTCAATCGAAAATACGTATCGATTATTTTATTATAGAATGCTTGTTTATCGGTTTTGAAAAGCTCTTCGTTTTTGTTGATGAATTCTCCAATTCCATAGATGGGTTCTGCATCTTCTGCTGTTTGCCAAGGTGTATCTTCTGTTCTTGGGTAAAGAACCGTATTAAAACTAATAGAAAGGATATCGTCTGATAATGAATTCCCTTTTACGTGGTCTATATTTCCTCCAAGTTGTTTAATTTTTTCTAAAATTTCCTTTTTCATATGGTTGTACGTTTTTTAGAGATCTTGCTCTGCATTCTTTAAAGTTTTAATCAATTCTTTGAGTTCATCTTTATTAAATTCAACTAAGTTTTGATTGTAAGCACTGGAAGTTAGTTCGATATAATTGCTCCAAATTCGTATATTTTGTTTATAAATAATTTTAGATATATCACTTTTTAGCGATACAATTTAATTTTATCCAATTTATTCGAACAGTTTTTATTTGTTTCAACATATAATAAAGAATCTTTTTTAATAGTGAATTTTGTATGATAAAATGTTTTGAAAAATTTCTCTATAATATGAGGTTGGCAATCTTCAATAGTATAGATTATTTTTTCTTCTATGATAATATCAGTTCGATTACAATAGCTTCCAAATCTAGATGTATAAAAGCATTCTTTTGGCATGATAGAGTTCAAAATTAAAGTATCATTTACTATTTCCCATTTTCCATTTGAAAAAGACTTTATTCCTTCACCCATGTTTTCATATTTAAATGTTTTATTAGAATTAAGAACTAAATATTCATTTATATTAGAACTGCGGTCAATTCTCCACTGACCATATAATTGTGAAAGTTTTGCAGGACTCATTTTTTCTTTTTCTTTACAATTAAGAAAGAGTAAAAAAAATAATAAAGGAGAAAATTTATATAGCATTATTGTTTTAGTCTTTAAATAGGATGGAAGTAGATTTGCTTAATAAAAAGCTCGATGTAACAAATTTTGTCTGAAATTTCTTTTTCATTTATTAGTTTTCACTAGTTCATATTCATTCATTATACGAATTGTATATAATTTCATTTTATTGTTTTCCATAAAACGTATGATATTATACATTGTGGAACCTTTTAAAGTGTCATTCTTTAGCGCAAAAGAAATATTTAATGGATTTTGATTTTCAGAATTTACAATAGCTTTTTGATTTTGTTGTAGAATTTTAATTTGAGAAGAATACCTCTTGGCTTGCTTCAGAATCATAAGATGAAAAGTAAATAGTTTCTCATAAAACTAAAAATAGGATATCTTCCATTGAAATAACTTTGGACTATACCTTGGAAGCTATTTCCGATGCTCTTATAGAGTTTATCAAGTAGCTTAATCAGTAATTATTTAATCAATTTTTTTTCTTCAAAATTAAATGATAAAGTATATTTAATTAGTACTACATTTTGAAGTTCTTCTGCTGCATGTAATGTCCTTTTTTCAAAATCTGATGCAACAATAATTCCTCTAACATTCTCAGCTTTTTTCTTTGATTTAATTGCATTTATATAACCAAGAATTTGTCCTATAACAGAATCTTTTGCTTTTCCTGCTTTTAGCTCGATTACAACAAAATTATTTTCTTTATCTTTTGCTAATAAATCAATAAAACCTGCTTCCGTTTTATATTCAATTCCATTATCAACTAGGTCAAGCCCAATTTCAATTTCATCAAGTTTAGTAGAAAGAAATGCAAGTAGATCTCTTTCTAATGATAAGCTAAATGCTTCAGCTTCTTTAATCTCAATGTTGTCTAATGAAATTTCATCTTTTACTTTAAAAAAATTATTCTTAACTTTAGATTTATACCAAGAATAATGAGTTTTTTTCCATTTACTATTTGGAAAGTATTTTTTTACTTGTTGTTCTAGGTACTTTTCTTCTGGAAAACTATTATTTTTTTCTATTTCTTTAAGTACAAGTTCCTTTATTGTTTTAGGCTTATTCATTCGTTTTTTTATAAATAGTAACAATACTGCGCTTGGCACTATGTATTACTGTTAACTAATTTTTCCCTTAAAAATAAATAATTTCACGTAGAAGGGAAAGTAAATACAATATAAATCTTATTTAAACTGAGTTATAAAAGAAATAGTTGAGTGAGTTTTGATGAATTTGTAGAATTTACAGGATCATTTTAAGATTTATTTAAAACAATCTTTAGATTTAAATAAATAGTTTTACAAATGAAAATATCAAGATCAATGAATCATGGAAAATATTTCTGAAATAGTAGCTCATTTTAATTTTACTCAAACAAGAAAATCAAAGCAATATTTACTGTCATTTTTCAACCAAAAATCCTTCAACAAGAATCAGACATTGTACGTTCAGCAAAAATTAAAACTATTCTCGGAGAATTTTCAGATGATTGATTCTTTCCAAATTAGAGAAAATAGAATTTCTGCAATTCAAAGGTTTTTGGATGAAATTGATGCTAGCCAGTATAATTATTTAACGAGCTTTACGTATCGTGAATATTTTAAAGAAATCAATACCAATATTTCTCTGTTAATCGACTTCTTTTATCATTTTGAATTGCTATTGAAAAATTTGCAAAAGAAAGAGATCTGTTTAGAATATTCTTATGAAATTAAAAAGATGATTGCATTCATCAACTCCTTGTCCATCATTGATTTTTATAATAAAGAGCTTGATTTCAAGCAAAGAAAAAATATTCTTCTCAAGATTACACCCGAAATTGAGGCGGGAAATTTTGACTTATTTTGGGATTTCTTCTACATGTTTGATGTATATTTTAGCATTGCGAAGGGAATTAAGCTGAACAATTTGGTATTTCCTCAATTTAATGTTGAAAATACTTTTACGATTGAGAATTTTTATCATTTAGACTTGAAGGATGCTGTTAAAAATACTTTAGATGTAAAGGATAAAAATACAATTGTTTTTAATGGAGCCAATATGTCGGGAAAATCTACGACTATGAAATCGGTCAGTATCATTGTCCTACTTGCTCACTTGGGAATTGCAGTTCCGGCTGAACATTGTAATATTCCTTTTTATGACCGTATTTTCCTTTACTTTTCTGTTAATGATAATCTGAAAGAAGGGTATAGCCATTTTGCTCAGGAAATTATGAATGTAAAAAGTGTTTTACTAGAATTAAAATCTAAAAATTGTTTCGTAGTGCTTGATGAAATATTTAGTGGAACTAACATCAATGATGCAGCGCAAATTACTGTTACTACAGTGAATGGTTTATCTAAATTTAAAAATTCTCTTTTTATTTTTTCCACACATTTAAATCTCATCGAAAATAATTTGACTGAAAATAAAAATGTATTGCTGCTGAATTTAGAATGTTTTTTAGAAAATAATGAACTCACATTTACATATAAACTGAAAGAAGGCTGGTCTAAACTTGAAATCGGAAAGCTATTATTCGATCAATATGGGCTCAATGAACTTTTAATAGGCTAAACCAAAGTCTACATAACAAACCTTATCTCAACTTTTTAATACAAGTTTTTATCAGAAAACTTGACATCCTGAATTTTCGGTAAGGGCTTAATTAAAACTATTTTTTTTCTTTTATCTAAGGGTTTCTTTGCACCATATACTTCATCAGTTTCTGTTTTCAGGCCTGTAATTAAGTTAAATTTAGTTTCTGTAAATACTGTATTTTCGTCAATATACCCTTTGGTTGCATTATTGGTTAACTTATTGACATTAATTAGTTCAAAATTCCCTTTGTTATATTTAAAATCATAAGAAATGTTTCCTCCTTTAATTTCAGTCCACATGGTTAGAATTCCTTTTTCAATAAAGAAATTGGAAATTTGATACCCATTAAATTTCCCATGGTTTTCAATAGGATATTGTGGTTCAATTATTTGAGTTGAAGAGACGGCTAATGCTAATTTTCCATTGGGTTGAGATAAGAAAATTTGTAATCGTAAGGGCCTTGTTTCGTTTATGGTATCCATTTCTACTATGATCTTGTCTATTTTACCATCATTATTTAAGTCGCCTTGTTCTTCTCTTACTTGATAATTATAAGCGTCTTTATTTGTAACTTTTTGAGCAGATAGATTCATTTGAAATAAGATCAAAATGAAGGTAAGGTATAGATAACTGTTTTTCATGATTTTAAGTTTAGTTATTTTAAACTAACAACTACTATTTGGAAGAATATATTGCATCAATTCCAATTCTATTTTCAATCCTTTTTAAACTAATTAAAGCATTAAACTACAAAAGGTACAAAAGCTATTATTGAATCATTTAAAGTTCGGCTATTTTTAAAACAAAGCTTGCAAAAGATTAATATTTCGACTCCGCTCAATAGGCAAAGATTTTTAAAAACTGATGTGTTCTTATTTCCAGTTTAATGATCAACTTTAAATATTAATGTATTAATCTTTTGCTTCTTTTGTGGTTAAAATAAAAAGTTAAAAAAAGTTCATCCTTAAAATTAGATAATTTCAATGAAAGCTGAGAAAAAGATAAAGAAACTTATACGAATATGCAGTAAACAAAAAAATCTGCTTCCAAAGGAAACAGATTTTGAGGTATGTGTAAAAGAAATGAACTTAGTTATTGGTAACTGAAAGTTTCACTTCAATATTATTTCTTGTTGCGTTAGAATAAGGACAAATTTGATGAGCCTGATCCGTTAATGCCTGAGCTTCTTCAATAGATACTTCCGGAATATTCACATCCAGTTCCACAGCTAGTCCAAATCCTCCGTTTTCAATTTGTCCGATGCTTACCTGAGCTGTTACTGTAGTTTCACCCGTAGTTGTTTTACTTAAACTGATCACTCTGTTCAAAGCACTGTCAAAACACGCTGAATATCCGGCTGCAAAAAGCATTTCAGGGTTGGCAGAATCATCATTCGCACCTCCTAGGGCTTTAGGCATTCTTACTTCAATATCCAAAACTCCGTTTTCACTTTTTACTTGTCCGTTTCTTCCCCCTTTAGCGGTAACGCTGGTTGTATATAATGTTTTCATATTTTATTTTTCTATTTTGTTTAATATTCTTTGGATGCTTTCTTTTAGCTGTATCAAATCTTCAGGTTGCACATCAATCTTTCGCTGAATTTTACCTGGGATTTCACATGCTTTTTGCTGCAGTTGTCTTCCAACGTCAGTTAGAAAAGCTTCTACAACTCTTTCATCTTCTTTTTTTCTTTTTCTTGTGATAAAGCCTTTTCCTTCCAATCTTTTAAGAAGTGGGGTAAGGGTACCGCTGTCCAGAAACAGTTTATCTCCGATGTGGCTCACAGTAAGTCCATCATTTTCCCAAAGTACCATCATCACTAGATATTGAGGATAGGTGATGTCGAGTTCATCAAGGAAAGGACGATACAATCCTGTAATCTCTTTTGCAATCACATAGAGCGGAAAGCAAATTTGATTTTCTAATATTGGCGTTTTTGGGGTTTCCATAAGTAAGATTGAATGAGAAAGCGTTGGTAATAATTATTTTTTAATGATGAATTCCTCCATAGGAACACGTACTTTTTTCATGGTAGACAGCCAGTCTTTTTCTGCATCTCGGTATCCAAGATATAGAAGGCTTACACTTTTTAGACCTAATTCTTTAAGGTTAAGAATTTCATCCACCACGTCATTACTGAAACCTTCTGCCGGTGTACTGTCGATTTTCAATTCGGCAGCCTGAGCCATTGCGAATCCTAAAGAAATATAAGTTTGGCGAGCTGTGTGTGCAAAATGTTCTGCAGGAGTCTGTGCCCCATAGATTTTTTTCAACATATCGGTGTAACTGTTGAAACGTCCCTGTGGTAGGTCCCTCACATCCGTATGATGATCATATACTTTATCAATTTTTTCGTTAGAATAGCTATCCCAAGCAGCAAATACCAAAACGTGTGAGCTGTCTCTCATTACTTCAGGGTTTAATGCACCTTGCACCATTTTTTCTTTCAATTCCTGATTTTCTACGACAACGATACGGAATGGTTGAAGTCCTGATGAAGTAGGAGCCAATCTAGCAGCTTCTAAAATGGTGTATAAATCTTCTTGTGATACTTTTTTTGATGGATCGTATGCTTTTACTGCATGTCTCCAGTTTAAATCTTCTATTAATGACATTGTTGTTGTTTTAAATTATGGTACAAATATATAACAAAATTAAATTGCACACAATTTAATTACGAAAAACAACATTGTTTAACTTTTTTAACATTTAATTTTATATAAAACAACCTTATGGTTGTTTTATTATTTCGTTTCTTATATCTTTGCCTACGTAAAATATGTTAAGTATTGAATATGGAAAATAATTGGAGAAAAAAGTTCGCTATTTTATGGACAGGTCAGTTTTTCTCATTGATAAGCAGTTCGGCAGTAGGGTTCGCCATTATTATCTGGTTGAGTTTAGAAACAGGATCCGCAGAGGTTCTTGCGTATGCTGCGATTGCCGGATTATTGCCTCAAGCTTTGATCGGACCATTTGCCGGAGTATATGTTGACCGCTGGGATAAGAAAAAAACAATGATTTTAGCGGATGGTTTTGTTGCTGTATGTACATTGATGATGTCTCTCGGTTTTTATTTTGGATATCAAAACTTAGAATTTATTTATATTATACTTGGTCTCCGGTCTGTAGGATCGGCTTTTCATATGCCGGCAATGCAGGCTACGGTTCCTTTATTGGCGCCAAGATCAGAATTGTTTCGGATCGCAGGAATTAACCAAATCATTAAATCTGTTTCTAATATTGCGGGACCGGCGCTAGGAGCATTGGCGATAGGAATGTTATCTATAGGAAATGTATTGCTTCTGGATATTGCAGGGGCAATAATGGCTATCGTTTCTTTACTTTTTATTCATATTCCATCTCCTGTGAAAGAAACTAAAAATCAGACAAGCTTACTCTTGGTTTGGGAAGATATGAAGAAAGGCCTGCATGAAGTACTTAGAAATAAGGGGTTGTCGTTTCTATTTTTATATTCTATAATAGCAGGATTTTGTTTGATGCCTATTGGTGTATTATTTCCTTTAATGACGATTGAACATTTTAAAGGAGGGAAATTTGAAATGAGTATTATTGAAACCGTGTGGGGTGGTGGAATGTTAGTCGGCGGAGCCATATTAGGCATCTGGAAACCCAATATTCATAAGGTCATCATCATTAATATATCCCATGTATTAATTGGAATTGCTTTCGCGTGGGTAGGTTGGCTATCTGCTCAAAGTTTTATATTCTATACGTTACTTACGGGAATTGCAGGAATTGCAGCTTCTTTTTACAGTGCAGGATTTACAGCTTTGGTACAGGAGGAAATTCACGAAAGTCTTTTGGGGCGTGTATTTGCCATGTACTTTAGCATAGAAGTATTGCCCACTGTCTTTGGACTGATCTGTACAGGATATTTGGCAGATGCTATAGGGGTAAATGTTACTTTTATCGTATTAGGATTGGTTATTTTCCTTGTGGGAATCGCTTCTTTTTTAACGCCTTCTTTAATGAATTTAAGAAAAAAGGTTTGAAAAGACGGTGGGATTAAATAAAACTCTGTTTAAACTAATTAAAAATTTAACCACAAAAGGGACAAAAGCTATTATTGAACTATTTAAAGCTTAGTTATTTTGAAAATATAAGCTTACAAAAGAATAATATTTCGACTTCGCTCAATAGGCAAAGATTTTTTAAAACTTATGTGGTTCTTGTTTACAGTTCAAAATTAACTTAAATAATGTGCAATTCTTTTGACTCTTTTGTGGTTAAAAATAAAAAGTTTAAACAAATTATTAAGATAATGAGCAATACTAAGATATAACAGGCTGTATTATTTGATCAATTTTATACATACAGCGTTTTCCGCCTTCAATAATATATTCTACTCTTTTTATATCAAAGTCTGAACCTATAAGTTGTTTGAAATTATTAAGCTCCGAGCGACAAAAACCTTGGCATTCTGTTGCGGCAGCACATATTGGGCAATGGTTTTCAATAAGGAAATAAGAGTCGTTTTCTTTTTTCCATTCGGCCATATAACCTTCTTCCGTTCGTTTTTGTACAAGAATATCAAGTTTTTCTTCAAAGGTTGTAGCAGTGTCCATCATTTGTGCGTATTTGGTATACAGCTCATTTTCCCGATCGTTAATTAAAAGATCCAAGGCATTTTCTCCCAAGAGTTTTTTTACTGATTTAATGAGTTGTACACTCACTTCTGCATGTGTATCTGGAAATTTAGAGAATCCCTTTTCTGTAAGAGCATAATAAGTGGACGGGCGGCCCACCCCTTCACTTTTCACTTCTGCTTTTACCAATCCTTCTGAAGCGAAATTTAGCAAACGTTTTCTAACACCTTCTTTAGTGATACCCAATTCTTCAGCAATGAGTTGTGAGGTAACTTCACCTCTCATCTTCAACAACATTAATATTTTATCTGACGGATTTTTTTTCATTTAGCAACTACAAGTTGTTTTATATAAGTTGTAAAAGTACTAATTCTTTATCATATCTTAAAATCATCCTTTTTAGAATGTTTTCATTACCATTCAATACGATGTTTTTATTTAACCACAAATCGAAGATTATCTCCTTTTAGTCGATGAATGATATTTCGACGGAGTCAAAAGGTACAAAAGATTAGATAATATAAAGCTTATTATTAAACTGAAAAAAAGAAAACATTAGCCTTTAAAAATCTTTACCTATTGAGCGGAGTCGAAATATTATTCTTTTGAGAACTTTTAGTCATCCAACTTGTTTAAATTTTTTTTTAACCGCAAAAGTGACAAAAGATTAAACCATTGGTCACTTTAAGTTGAGCATTAGTGAACCAATAAGAGCACATAAGCTTTTAAAAATCTTTGATTTTTATTCTTTTGCTTACTCAATAACTAATCCTTAAGAAATCAACGATAGCTTTTGCCTCTTTTGCGGTTAAATTTAAAATTAGTTTAAACAGACTTTTTGTGAAGAGACTGTAATACGATATCCTTAATTAAAGTTTCAAAATAATAATATAAATTACTTTCCTCACTCATCTGATTTTCTAGAACAATAATGCTCATATCATAGGCCGGGATATAAATATTTAAAGAAGCAAAACCGTCTCCTAATCCTGTATGACCTAAATATTCAATGCCGTTGTCTTTTACAATTCTGATATTATACCCATAGCCCATTTTTTCTTTTCCGAAAACATCATGCTGGGACATCGCCGATGCAGTGGTCATTAATGCATAGGTTTTTGGGTTCAATATTTTACCATTATGAAGGAGGTTGTCCCAGATGGATAGATCTTTAGCAGTTGTAATAACGCCGTCTGCAGGTAAGTTTTCATCATTAATGAAAGGATCCTGTACAACGGTAAGTACATTATCTTTATTGATATGGCCAGATACAAGGTTTCTTCTGTCGGTTTTTGAATAGCAAAATGTATTTTTCATTTTAAGTTGCTTGAATAATGCATTGGCCAACTGAGTGTAAGATTTCTTAGAGGTATTTTCAATGATTTTTCCTAGAAGAATATTAGACAAATTTCCGTATTTAAAATCAGAACCAGGTTTGAAGAGTAAAGGTTTTTCAGTGTCTACAATTCCATGCGTATGATTCAACAACTGATGAACGGTAACCGAATCTGCCCAAGGCTGAGTTAAATTGGGAAGGTATTTTTTATAGGCGACTGAAGATCTATTTTGCCTTTTTCAACTTCTTTTAAAACCAAGACGGATGTGATTTGCTTGGTGTTTGACATGATCTCAAATTGGTCATCCATTTGTAAAGGAAGCCTCGTTTTTATATTTTCAAAACCATAGGCTTTAGAATATTTATCCTGACCATGTTGGGTGATTAGTACGACACCATTGAACGGGCGAGGACTTTTATTTCTTATTAAACTATCTATTCTATTTGCATAGTCAGGTTTATTTTGTCCATAAAGAGCTGTGAAAGATAAAAATGAAAGTGCAAGACACAACAGGTTGATAAGCTTCATTGGGTTGAAAAGTTTTTGGAATTGAAAATTGTTTTAAAAGAATTAGAGATTACCCAAAGATAAAATTAAAAATCATTTTGAAAGCTCAAAATGATTTAGTTTTTATATTTTTAATCTTTTCGGATTCTGTCTATTAGAAAAAAATGATAAAATTTCAATATTATTTTTTATCACCCTGTAATACATTGTATTAAACTTTAGGATCGTAGCTCTGTAAATGTTTTTATATTCAGATTTAGGATAGATCGTTGGATTTTGAGATATTAATTCAATAGTACTTTCAATTTTTGTAGCAAGTTTCTGAATTTCTTTATCGGTAAAATTATTTTCAAGATATTCAATGGTTTGCTTAAGATCATCTAGCGCATTTTGAGTCCATAAAACATTATAACCACTTTTCATATAATTTTCTTGCGTCTGAATGAGATTTTAAATCATTGTTTTCAGAATCGATAATTCCTTTTTCAATAGATGTTTTTTCTTCTTCAGAAATAGTAGTCCACCAGTCTTTAGTTTCTTCTTTCCTGAAATTGATTAATTTTTCAATGATAGCCTTATCTTCCAAAGTGGATAACCATTGGATTAATTCAAGTTTTTTATGTAGAATTTGAGCTTCCATTTTACTTTATTTATATAATATCAAATGTATACATTTTTATTTTAATCAATAGTATGTGTCTCTTTAAAAGTGAGTTCCGCTTCAAAAACATCCGCAAAATGTTTTCTGATTTTCGCTTTAATATCAATCATTTCTTCCGGCGTTAATTCTCTTTCCAATTCCCTTTTTAAAGAAGTCACCTGTTTGTCTTTGATACCACAAGGAACAATGTATTCAAAATAACGCATGTCTGTATTGATATTCAAGGCAAAACCATGTAGGGTAACCCAACGGGAAGCTTTTACCCCCATTGCACAGATTTTTCTTGCATAAGGTTTCCCAACATCTAGCCAAACACCTGTTTCACCAGGAGAACGCTCACCTTTCAGGCCATATTCATTGATGGTGCGGATGATCACTTCTTCAAGATTTCGCATGTATTTGTGAATATCTGTAAAGAAATTTTCAAGGTCTAAAATAGGGTAGCCAACAATTTGTCCATACCCGTGATAGGTAATATCTCCACCACGATTTACTTTTACGAAAGTAGCGTCGATTTCTTTTAATTGATCTATTCCCGCCAACATATTTTCTTCATGCCCACTTTTCCCTAACGTATAGACGTGAGGATGCTCTACCAAAAGAAAATGGTTGGAAGTGGTGATATGTTGCTCAGCAGGTAAATCGCGGTTTTTTATTTTGGTATCAATAATAGCTTTCATCAGCTTTTCCTGATAGTCCCAAGAAGGTTGATATTCTTTTACGCCAAGATCTTCAAATTCTACTACTTTATTTTGATTTGTATTCATGTGTGGATGTCGATTTTCTTGTAATGATATAGAATCACGATTTCATACCATTTTTATTGACATACAAATTTAGTGAATTTTAATTTTTTACGGAATTAATAAAATCTATGGCTTTTATCTTCCAATCTTTATTTTGTAAAAGGATATTTACAAACGCAGTCCCGATAATTCCGCCATCAGCTTTTTCAGTAACGTTTTCAAAATCTTGCTTTGATTTTATTCCAAAACCAATCATAACAGGATTTTTCAATGGAAGAGAAGCTAATCTGGAAAGATAATCTTCATTTTTTAATACGGCATTTTCTTTTCCTGTTGTAGAAGAAGAACTTACGGCGTATAAAAATCCTGAACTTAAAGAATCCAGATATAATATTCTTTCGTCAGCAGTTTCCGGAGTTACCAAAAATGTGAAATTCAAATTGTATTTTTCTAAAATTTTCTGATAATTTTTTTCGAATTCAATAGGCGGGAGATCCGGAATAATTAATCCCGAAACGCCACTTTCAGAACATTCTCTACAGAAGTTTTCGAAGCCAAAACTTAAAACCGGATTGATGTATCCCATTAAAATAATAGGAATTCGGATTTCATTTTTAATCGATTTTAACTGGGATAGAAGCTTTTCGATGGTCATTCCATTTTTTAAAGCGAGCTCATGAGCTTGCTGAATAACAGGTCCGTCTGCAACAGGATCAGAATAAGGCATCCCGATTTCCATCATATCTGCTCCGGAATCCTGGATGAGTTGTATAATATCTGCAGTATCTTCCAATGCTGGAATTCCTGCGGTAAAGTATATGTTTAGTTTCTTCATTTAAATTGTTTAAAAAATTAAAGAAAAATAAGTTTTAAGTTAAAATTTTATTTCCCGAAAAGGGTTTTGAAATAACAAAAGTTGTTTTTGAATCCTACCATGCGATCCGGCTTGAACGGAGCTCTTTTTACGAAGTAAAAAAGCGGGAGTGGAAGACGGAATTTATCGCCAAAATCAGTTTATAAATTCTTCAGATAGGTTTCCATATCCTTGTCACCACGGCCGCTCAGGCAGATGACAACAATATCATTTTCATTGAATTTCTTTTTATCTAAAACCGCCAACGCGTGAGCACTTTCTAAAGCAGGAATGATGCCTTCTAATTTGGTCAGTTCAAAAGCACATTTTAAGGCTTCATCATCATTGATACTGAAAAATTCTGCACGGTTTTCTTTGAATAAATGCGCATGGAATGGCCCAATTCCCGGATAATCTAATCCTGCGGAAATAGAATGAGGCTCGATAACCTGTCCATCTTCTGTTTGCATCACTAAACTTTTGCTTCCATGCAAAACGCCTAAAGTTCCAAGGAAAGTTGTTGCGGCTGATTTTCCTGAATCAACTCCTAAACCTCCTGCTTCTGCGGCGATAATTTTAACTTCTTTTTCATTCACAAAATGATAAAAAGTTCCTGCTGCATTGCTTCCACCTCCAACACAGGCAATGACGTAATCGGGATTTTGTCTTCCAATTTGTTCGTTTAGTTGCTCTCTGATTTCTTTTGAAATAATACTTTGAAATCTCGCTACCAAATCCGGAAAAGGATGCGGACCCACCACACTTCCAATCACATAATGAGTGGTTACTGAATTATTAATCCAGTCTCTTAATGCTTCGTTTACAGCATCTTTTAGCGTTTTCGACCCTGAAGTGGCAGGAATAACGACTGCACCCAGCATTTTCATTCTGGCAACATTGGGAGCCTGTCTTTGAATGTCAACTTCACCCATGTAAACAATACATTCCAAGCCCAATAAAGCACAGGCGGTAGCGGTAGCCACACCATGTTGGCCGGCTCCTGTTTCTGCTATAATTCTGGTTTTACCCAAACGTTTTGCCAATAAAACCTGCCCCAACGCATTGTTTATTTTATGAGCTCCGGTATGATTTAGATCTTCTCTTTTCAGATAGATCTTGGTGTTGTATTTCTGACTTAAATTCTTGGCAAAATAAAGTGGAGTAGCACGTCCCACATAGTTTTTCAAGAGATCCTGATATTCAGTCTGAAAATCTTCTGATTCTATGATTTCGAGATAGTTATTTTGTAATTCTTCTACATTTGGGTAGAGCATTTCCGGAATAAAAGCACCTCCAAATTCTCCATAATATCCGTTTTCATCGGGGTTTTTATAATTCATTTCTTTCTTCTTTTTTTATTGTAATAAATAAGCGTTGTTTTCAGAACTTAATTGATGCAAAAGTTCCTTTTTTTCTTCAGATAGATTAAAAATTAAAATATCGTCATCATCGGATGGCATCCATTCAGAGCCGCTTTTTTCTTTAATATATTTTGCTTTATCGCGTAAAATGGGGATCTCACATTTGTCATAGAAAGGTCTTAACTCAGATAAACAAAAACCGATACTTTCCAGGTTTCTTTCGCCAACATTTTCAATAATATATTTAATTAATTGTTTACCATATCCTTTTTTCTCGTATGCAGAAACCAGCCCGACCGCTTCGGCAAAATGATATTGCTGATTGGAAATTTCTAAAACGAAATCAAAATTAAGACGCATAAGAGCTACTATTTCTTCCTCAGAATCAATAAGAAAATGAAATTCAGAGTCTTTAAAAAAAGAACGGAAATACGAAGGTTCCATAGCATCCCATTCTGAAACATCCCAAAGATTCAATATAATTTTTATTTCATTTTCTGTTAATTCATCAGGCTTTTTAATGTGATACTTCATCTTTTAAGCGATTAATAAAAGCAATGTTGTAATTGTATTGCTGCTTGGTTATTAGTTTTTTATGGTGTAGTAAATTTATTTTACTGATTAAATCAATTAATGTGGTTAATTCTAATTTTGAGTCGTACATCGTAATGGCAATCTCCAGATTATCAATTAAAAAATAGGAATCAAAATTTTCATAGGACAAAAAGATCTTGCTATAAATGTTTCCAAAATCATAGGTAACATTTGATTTTACTCTATTATCTAAAAATTTATCAGAAATAATAACAAGGTAATAGCTGTTCCATAAATTTATTTTATCAAAAAAAGCTTGGGTGTCTTTTTCATCATAAATTTTAATGATGTTGATAAAATCAGTTAATAATCCATCTAATTCCCAATGCTCAAAATTATTGTCATTTTTAGATATAAAATTGTATAAAGTCTGAATCCTTTCATTCCCAAATTTGGGTGGAAACAATCTTTTATAGAAATTTTTTCTTATCAAATGTATGTTTATCATTTTTGTCTTTTTTATCTATTCACTTTAAATGATTCTGTTGACTTAAAGTTATTAATTTATTTTAAATGAGTCCCAAAAGGGACGATTTAACAAAAGATAGGATGTAGTCCTATAATTTATCCAATTTACATACGAATATTAGTCCCATAAGTATTTTTCATCATATCGTATTTTGTTTTTTTTTCAATATTCCAATCATTTCATCTTTAAAGTTTTGATCCTGATGATACTGACGTTGATTTTTAATATAATTAATGGTAGAATAAATATTTTTTTCACTAACCGAAAATGCCCCGTATCCATCTTGCCAAAAGAAATTTTCATATTTTTTTCCTTTTGTCTTTATCCATTTTGATGAATGTGATTTTATTTCCTGAACCAAATTCATCAAAGCAATTTTTCTAGAAAGTAAACAAAGAATGTGGATGTGATTATCCGTACCACCAATTTGTAATGTGTTACTTTCAAAACTTTTGTATAGTGTAGCAATGTTAGCGAATACTTCTTTTTCAATATTTTCATCAATAAAATTTTCTCTATATTTTGTACTGAAAATAATATGGATGTAATTTTTAACTAATGATTGTGGCATTTTTTGTGTTTTTATTAATTGGACTTTATCCAATTCTCGGTTAAATCGTCCCTTTGGGACTTCATCCGTATAAAGTTTTGAATTTTTTTATTTTTTCTACATCTTTAATCCCCGCTTCTAACTCAAACTTTGAATTAATATCTAAAGCAAATGGGGGTTGATTTAAATTTTTAATATTAGTAACGTTATCTTCTGAAATTCCGCCACTTAAAAAATAAGGGAGGCGGATTTTAAATTCATTTAATAAAGCCCAATCAAATTGTTTTCCTGTTCCACCAAATGTTTTACTGTCTGTATCGAATAAGAGATACGTTATGTCATTCTGAATGGAATCCTCATCTTTTGATAGAACAGAATTTGGACCGATTCTTATCACTTTAATAATTCCAGTTTCAGGATTCAGTTTTCCTTTTAATTCCGAAATAAAATTTTCACTTTCATCACCGTGAAGCTGTATAAAATTCAGTTTAGCTTTTTGTGCTATTTCTAGTATTGTATTAATTTCTTCATTCACAAAAACACCCACTTTTCCTTGATGGTTAATTTTTGAAATATCATCTAAGCTCAAATGATTCAGAACATATCTCGGTGATTTTTCATAAAATATAAAACCAAGAAAATCTGTATTCATGGAAATTAATTCCTGAATCTGATCAAGCTTTGTTAATCCGCAGACTTTTAATAAAGGAGTGTTCATTATTTTATTTAATTGAAATGTTGCTAAGTAGTTACATTCGATATAAACTCTTCAAACGTATTTGCAGGGTTTTTATTTTTCATAAAATATTCGCCCATTAAAAAACCGTCAAATCCTTTTTCTTTTAAATAGTTGAAATCTTCAAGATTATAAATTCCACTTTCTGCAACAGATAAGACGTCTTTTGGAAGTAGGTTTTTTAAATTGACAGAATGCTGAAGATCCACTTTAAAATTTTTTAAATTTCTATTGTTGATGCCAACCAAATCAATTTTTGAGTTGAAATGGTTCAATTCTTCTTCCGTATGAATTTCCAATAAAACTTCTAAACCTAATTCATGAGACAATGCTGTGAATTCCTGAACCTGATTCGTTGAAAGGCAAGAGGCGATTAATAAAATAACATCAGCACCCATACTTTTTGCTTCATAGAATTGATATTCATCTACCATGAAATCTTTTCGTAGAATAGGGATGTTGATATGATTTCTTACCTGTAAAATATCTTCAAAACTTCCACCGAAAAAATCTTTATCTGTCAAAATTGAAATTCCGCTTGCTCCGAATTTTTCATATGCTGAAGTAACCTCTAAGGGAGAAACCTGATCATTAATAATTCCTTTTGATGGAGATTGCCTTTTAAACTCGGCAATAATTCCGCTTTTATTTTGCACAGATTCTTTTAATGAAAAACCTTTTCTTCCAAAAAACGGTGAATCTTTCAATTCTCCAATAGAAACTTTTGATTTTGAAACCTTAATTTCTTCTTTTTTTCTTTCTATGATTGTATCTAATATTGTCATTGTATGCATGTTAAAATAGATTCTTCACTACGCTTTGCTTCGTTCTGAATGACAGATAGGAAGTATTAAAAGTGAAACTTAAAACTATCCCAATAATAATTCCAAGCTTCTCAATGCTTTTCCACTTTCTAAACTTTCTTTTGCCAATAAAAGGCAGTCGTCATAACTTCCGAATTTATGAGTATGATGTAAGGCAACCGAAGCATTAGCAAGTACTACCGAGTTTTGCTGTTTTGTACCTCTTCCTTCTAAAATATCTCTGAAAATTTTCGCAGATTCATGAGTCGTTTCTCCTGCTTTTATGCTTTCATGAGAAATAGAATCAAAACCTAGATCTTCAGCAGAGTAAATTTCTTCGCCTTTTTTGGTGATAATTTTACTGTCGTGGGTCAAGCTTATTTCATCATATCCGTCTAAACTGTGAACCAAAATAAAATCTCGATCATCTTTTTGCAATAGATATTGATAAATTCGGGCGATTTCAAGATTATAAACTCCAATCATTGAAAATTGTGGCTTAGCAGGATTTACCAATGGTCCTAAAAGATTGAAAAACGTTCTTAGTCCAAGTGACTTTCTTAATAATCCAACAGATTGAAGGGCAGGATGAAAATAAGGAGCATGTAAAAAACAGATATTAGCCCTTTCAAGATCTTCATTTAATTTATCAGAATTATTTTTGAATTCATAGCCTAATTCTTCTAATACATTGGAAGAACCTGTGGTGGTAGAAGCCCCGTAGTTTCCATGTTTTGTTACTTTTTGGCCGGCTCCTGCAACTACAAAGCTGGTTAATGTTGATATATTGATGGTGTTTTTCCCATCACCTCCTGTACCTACGATGTCTATAGCATCATCAGAATTTATATTTATAGGAACTGCCATTTGTAGGAGAGCTTCTCTAAAACCTTCCAATTCTTTCAGGGTAATATTTCGCATAAGAAAAATAGTAATGAAAGCAGTAACTTCTGCTGCATTAAATTTATTCTGAGCAATCTCAATCATAATGGCCTTAGCTTCAGATTTGGATAAGGTATGATGATTAAATAAGTATTCAAGGATTTCTTTCATTTGTGGAGTTTTTATCGTTGAGGGAGATTCTAATGTTTTCAATGTAAAAGGAAATTTTTAATGATGGCTTCTCCATCGGGGGTTAAAATACTTTCAGGGTGAAACTGAACGCCATGCACATCATACGTTTTATGTTGTAGCGCCATGATCATTCCGTCTTTGTCTACAGCGGTAATTTCAAGTTCTGTCGGGAAATTATCAGTATTTACAGCCCAACTGTGGTATCTTCCAACTTCTAAACCACTTTCTATATTTCTAAAAAGTTTAGTGTCGTTTTTTACTAATTCTGCCGAAGTTGCTACTCCGTGGAAGATTTCAGAAAGGTTAATTAAACTTCCTCCAAAGGCTTCTGCAATGGCTTGCTGACCAAGGCAAACACCCAGAATACTTTTTGTAGGAGCATATTTTTTAATGACATCTAATAAAATACCTGCTTCTTCAGGAATTCCCGGCCCTGGTGAAAGAATTATTTTATCATATTGATTGATCTCTTCCAAAGAGATTTGGTCATTTCTTACCACATCAACTTCTTGATTCATTATCCTTTCGATGATTTGAACAAGATTGTACGTAAAGCTATCGTAGTTATCAAAAACTAATATTTTAGTTGGTGGCTGATTGTTTATGGTGGATTCTTTTATAGTATTTTCCATTTTTTGTTTCTTCTGTTGGAGGTTAATTAGAAATTATGAACTAATTTTTCTGCTTTTTCAACTGCTTTTTTCAAGGCGTTCAACTTATTGTTGACCTCTTCCAGTTCGCTTTGAGGGTTGGATTTTGCAACCAATCCGGCACCTGCCTGATAATATAAGGTGTTGTTTTTGCTTAAGAAAGTTCTGATCATAATGGCTTGATTACAGTCTCCATTTAACCCAATCATTCCGATGCAACCTCCATAATAACCACGTGAATCTTTTTCATATTGATTGATCAGTTGAAGCGCTCTGTGTTTGGGCGCCCCGCTTAATGTTCCTTGTGGGAAGGTGGTAGCAACCATTTCAAATGGATTTGTATTTTCACGCAAATCTGCAGTAACTTCACTTACCATATGGATAACATGGGAGAAAAGCTGAATTTCTTTTAATTTGGTAACCGTTACATTTTTACCCAATTTCCCAAGATCATTTCTTGCCAAATCTACCAACATGGTATGTTCTGCATTTTCTTTGGGGTCAGCTTTTAATTCTTCAATCGACTGAAGATCAGTTTCAAAATGTCCCGTTCTTTTGAATGTTCCGGCAATTGGGTGAATGATGGCTTTGTTATTTTTGATAATTAACTGACTTTCTGGGCTTGAGCCAAATAATTTATAATTTCCGTAGTCGAAAAAGAATAAATAAGGAGAAGGGTTGATGTTTCTCAATGCACGATATACATTGAATTCGTCACCTTGAAATTTCTGTTCGAATCTTCTGCTCAACACCAATTGGAAGACATCGCCTCTCATGCAGTGCTTCTGTGCTGTTTTTACCAATTCAAGATATTCTTCATTTGTAATATTGGAAGTTTCCTGTCCGTTTTTCTTGAAAGGGTAGACTACTGAATTTTGATTTTTAAGGATATTTTCTAATAAATAAAGCTCAGATTTTACATTATCAATTTGATTTTCAATAATATGCATCTCATCATTGTAATGATTAATGGCAATCACATATTGATACAATCTGTAACGGAGAATCGGGATTTCAACTTCGGGGCTTTGTGGTTTAAAACTTACATTTTCAAAAAACTGAACAGCTTCAAAACTGGTGTATCCAAAAAGACTTTGAGCGGTTTGCTCAATAGAGTCATTTGTTTTTTCGCATTCAAAATTTTTGGTGAAATCTTCAAAGATATTAGCTACCTTATGATCTATAATAAATTGTTTTATAGGATCTTCTCCCGGAAGTTTTATTTCAAACTCATTCAGGTTTTTAATTTCAATTCCTGCAACAGCGTTGATGGCTATAAAGGAGAAATTATTATCAATTTTTTTAGAATCTGAACTTTCCAAAAGAATCGTATCTCTGAACTTATCACGGATCTGTAGATAGATATTCATCGGAGTTTGTAGATCTCCTAATGTTTTTTTAGAAACGGTTTTTATTTTTATTTTTTTGCTAAACATTTGCAGTTTTATTTTTTTTGAATTGATTTTAAATAAAAAAAAGACTTCAACGAAAATCGTCAAAGTCTATATATTGTTGTATATTATTTCTGCTGTTGATCTAGCAACATGATAATAACTTCAGACCCGACGAAGAGTTTGAAAGCCACCACCAAATATTGTTGCTCATATTAAACATATGACAAATTTAGAAAATTTTTTTAATATAAAAATGAAAAAAAAGAGAAAATAAAAAAACTTAAAATAATTAGAGTTATTTCAGTTGATTGATTATTTCTTTAATTATCCTGTTTTGATTTATAATTTTCGTAGTCGTAGGATTTAGCTTATGTTTTATAAAGATAAAATACGTTATTTGATGACTTTTCACTAAAATCTTACCGGTGAAAATTCAAGATAACTACAATAAAAAAGGTAGATTCTCTATAAAAGATGAAATTCTAAGATCTAAACAGACTCTAAATGGTGTTGAAAAAATATTCTAATTTACGGGCTCTGATAATGGAATATCAGTACTGCCACTATAAAATACAATAAGCGTAACCCCCTTTTCGCCGGTTTTTCCTCTGTGGGGAACGTTGACCATTTCCGGAAGTACCTGCCCCTGTCTGATCCATTGTTTTTTACCATCACTTTTTCTTTCAATTTCAATTTCTCCTTTTTCTACATAGGCTGCATTGATGACAGGATGTTTGTGCCAAGCTAAAGCTTGATGAGGAGGAACTGAAATTTTTAAAACTGAAATTTCCGGTTGCCCGTCCGGATATTTTTCATACAATGTTCCATCCCATGATTTTGTTGTTTTTAATATGGTTACAGATTCTATTTTATCAGAATATCCTGTTTCAACGGTAGGTGAGGAGTTATCACAGGAAAGGGATACTGTGAAAATAGAGAGCAAAAATGCTGTTGTTAAATTTGTTTTTCTGGTCATTAGTTTTGTTTTTGATTATTGATATTTGTGTGAAAATATTATATAAAAATAATGATTTCACTTATAAATATCTCTATATGATGAATTATTTTCTCATTATTAATTGGTTTGATGAAAACTTTAGAAAAAAAATATCTTTTAAACTGGGGATTTGTCATGAGATTGAAAGTTTATTTTTTATATTTTTGCTTTAAATTAGAAAAAATGAAAAAAGTATTAGCAATTGCATTTATCGGAGGTTTATTGGTTGTAAACTGTTCAAAAAAAACTGACCATTCTTTACAAGACAGTAACACCATGTTAGAAGAGCCAACAGCAACAACTGTAGCTGCTGATTCTAAGGCGAAACCTGCTGCTGCACCAGCTGCAACTCCTACAGCAACACCTGCTCCTGAAGCTGCTAAAACAGATTCTACAGCGAAGAAATAATGAAGAAACTATTTTTAACAGGATGTATAAGTGTACTTATTTTTTCCTGTTCTAAAAAAGAAACTCCAGTGGATGCCACATCTTCTGAAACAACTGCTGTTTCGGAACCGGCAAAAACTAATCTTTCTGGTGATCAGATCATAGAAACATTAGATTGCTCAGGGTGCCACAGTGTTAATGAAAGAATGATAGGACCTTCTTATAAGGAAATAGCAGAGAAATATTCTGAAAAAGATATTGAGCTGCTTGCTTCAAAAATTATAGAAGGCGGAAGTGGAGTTTGGGGAGGCGTTCCAATGTCTGCTCATCCTCAGGTGTCTAAAGAAGATGCCAAGAAAATGGTAGAATATATTTTAAGTCAGAAAAAATAAATATGACTACTGAAAAACTCAGTCTGCACGCAAGAAATCTACATCGTAATCCTTATGATTTTGATCAACTTATTTCTTGCGTGCCGGAACTGAAGCAGTTTGTTTTCCTTAATGCTTATCAAACGATGACCATTAATTTCAGCCTTCCAAAGGCGGTTAAACTACTCAATAAAGCCTTATTGCTGCATTTTTATGCGGTTCAGAATTGGGATATTCCTGATTCTAATCTTTGTCCTCCAATTCCTGGAAGGGCAGACTATGTGCATTATATTGCCGATTTATTAGCTGAAGGAAAAAAAGAGATCCCTACAGGAATTTCTGTAAATGGTTTAGATGTAGGAACAGGTGCAAATCTTGTGTATCCTCTTATTGCGCACAGTTCTTATGGGTGGGAAATGTTGGGAACAGATATCAACAAAGATTCTTTGGGAAATGCCCAGAGAATTTTAAACAGTAATCCGGATTTATCATCTGTTATTCAATTAAAACAACAAGCTGACGCTCAATTTATCTTCAAAAATATTCTAGGTCCAAAAGATAAATTTACATTTTCCATGTGCAATCCGCCATTTCATGATTCGGAAGAATCTGCCATGAAAGGAAATCTTAGGAAAACAAAAAATCTTAATAAATCGAAGGGTAAGAAACCTTTGCTTAATTTTAGTGGACAACAGTCTGAATTATGGTGTGAAGGAGGTGAAATCGCTTTTATCTCAAAAATGATTATAGAAAGTGTGTTGTATTCTCAACAAATTCTCTGGTTTACCTGCTTGGTTTCTAAAAAAGATAATTTACATAAACTAACGAGGCTTTTAAAGAAGCTTAAAGTTGTTGATTTTAAAATCATAGATATGGCTCAAGGGCAAAAAATAAGCAGAATGCTGGCTTGGACATTTATTCTTCCAAAAGACAGAAAAGATTGGTTCTGATAAATGAAGCCTAACTCTATCTGGAATTGAATTTTATATGAAATAAACTATATTTCTGAAAAAAGGCATTGACCATCAATTCAAAAATCACTAATTTTGCACGTTATTTTAAATGAATATAATGCAATTATCAGAACAAGAAATCATTAGACGAGAAAAGCTTACGAAGCTTGGTGAAATGGGGATTAATGCTTTCCCTGCGGATGAATATACAATCACAGACACTACAGAGTCTATAAAACAGGATTTCTCTGAGAATAAACAGGTGAAGATTGCTGGTAGATTGATGTCCCGTAGGATTCAAGGGAAGGCTTCTTTTGCTGAATTGCAGGATTCTACAGGTAAAATTCAGGTATATTTCAACAGAGACGAAATCTGTACAGGAGAAGATAAAACTTTATATAACGAAGTATACAAACATCTTTTAGATATCGGTGATATTATCGGTATTGAAGGAGATTTGTTTACCACTCAGGTTGGTGAGAAAACAGTTTTGGTTAAAAACTTTACGCTTCTTACCAAAGCTTTACGCCCTCTTCCTCAGGCTAAAACTGATGATAATGGAGTAGTGCATGATGCATTCAACGATCCTGAGATGAGATACAGACAGCGTTATGTAGATTTAACGGTAAATCCACACGTAAAAGAAGTTTTCGTAAAAAGAACAAAATTGTTCAATGCGATGAGAACTTTCTTTAATGATGCAGGATATTTTGAAGTGGAAACTCCAATCTTACAGTCTATCCCTGGTGGAGCAGCTGCAAGACCGTTTATGACCCATCACAATGCATTGGATATTCCATTATATTTAAGAATTGCGAACGAATTGTATCTGAAAAGATTGATCGTTGGTGGTTTTGACGGAGTATATGAATTCTCTAAAAACTTCAGAAATGAAGGGATGGACAGAACGCACAACCCGGAATTTACAGCAATGGAAATCTATGTAGCGTATAAAGACTACAACTGGATGATGGATTTCACAGAAAAGCTATTAGAATTCTGTGCAACGCAGGTAAACGGTACAACTCAGGCAAAATTTGGTGAGTATGATATTGACTTCAAAGCACCTTATCCAAGAGTTTCTATGACAGAAGCAATCATAAAATTCACAGGTTTTGATATTACAGGAAAAACTGAGCAGGAATTGTTCGATTTTGCTAAATCTATCGGAATTGAGGTGAACGAAACAATGGGTAAAGGGAAATTAATTGATGAGATCTTTGGTGAAAAATGTGAAGGAAACTTCATTCAGCCAACTTTCATTACAGATTATCCGATTGAAATGTCACCTCTTACTAAAAAACACAGAAGTAAAGAAGGTCTTACAGAACGTTTTGAATTAATGGTTTGTGGTAAAGAAATAGCAAACGCTTATTCTGAGCTGAATGACCCTATTGATCAAAGAGAGCGTTTTGAAGAGCAGTTGAAATTATCTGAGAAAGGGGATGATGAAGCGGGTCAGTTCATAGACGAAGATTTCTTAAGAGCCTTAGAATATGGTATGCCGCCAACTTCTGGTTTAGGAATTGGAATGGACCGATTAATTATGTTCTTAACCAATAATGCATCTATTCAGGAAGTATTATTCTTCCCTCAAATGAAACCTGAAAAAGCAGTAGTTCAAATTGAATTAGGAGAAGATGAAAATGCAATCCTTGACATTCTAAAAACTCAGGAAGAGCCGTTTTCTTTAGCTGAAGTGAAAGAAAAAAGCAAGCTTTCAGGGAAGAAATGGGACAAAGCTTCTAAGACTTTAACTAAAAATAATTTGGTAAAAGTAGAAAAGATTGACGAAAATGTTTTCATGAAACTAGTGTAAAACGTGATAACATCATCAAATAAATAATAAGAAATCCTGAAATTATTTTCAGGATTTTTTTGTTTTTATGAACTATAAATTGGTATTTTCCGTTTTCTAAAAAACTTTCCAACTGATGAAATTTATTCTTTTTTGCCTTATGCTTTTCTCTTTCATCAGGATTGATGCACAAATGCTGGCTTCTGTCTATTTTAAACATAACCGATATGAACTGAGTTCTGAATCTAAACAGAAATTAGATAGTTTGGCTCGCTTAGACAACAATCTCACGTTTAGAATTTTTGGAAATTGCGATCCTTCAGGAAGTGCTGGCTATAATAAAGTACTATCGGAAAAAAGAGCCAACGCAGTCAGTAAATATTTACAGGAAAAAATAAAAAATAGGAACAATTTACAAAGTACGGCGGGGCTGGGTGATGAAAAACAAATTAATGATAGCAGTACAGAAGAGCTGCGCGGGAAAAATAGAAGAGTAGATGTATTTATTGAAAAGGCATTTGCTCAAGGCGAAAAAATTTCGCAGAAAGCATTTGCAAGTTTCTTGAGCGTACAAATCTCTCAAATGAAAATTAAAGAAACTTTTTCCCTGCCTGATGTTAATTTTATAGGAAATCGTCATGTTTGGCTTCCAAACGGTAATCAAAGTCTTACTCAACTTTTTAACATATTAAAGGATAATCCGACCTTAGAGATCGAGTTGCAGGGACATATTTGCTGTGATTACGATAACTTTGACGGTAGAGATATTGATTCTGGAACCTTTAATCTTTCGTGGACAAGGGCCAATGTTATCAAGGAGTTTCTGCAAAACCAAGGAATTGATGCTGCCCGAATAAAAGCAGTAGGGCTTGGTCATCTTAATCCTTTAATTTATCCTGAACGTACAGAAGAAGATCGGATTAAGAACAGGAGAGTTGAAGTAGTTGTACTAAAAAAGTAAAAATTCAAAGAATAGGAAAGATTGAAGATTTCTTAGAGAAGGTTTCTCTAGATAGATTCATACAAGCCCTATTAATTAGTTAGATTTATACCATTGAAAGATCATTAATGATAATTTTATTTTGAATTTATTATTTATTTGTTAAAATTTTATTTAACGTGTGTATTTTGTAATTTATTTAACATTAAATTATGTTTTAATTAAGTTTACTAATGTTTAAGTGTAATTAATGTAATTTATTTTGTTTGAAGTTATTCTTTTCATTACATTTGAATATGATGATGAAAAAAATAATGAAAAAAGCCCCCGATAATTCCCCGAAAAACTATGGACTCTATCAACCTGAATTTGAGTTTGATTCCTGTGGAGTTGGCTTTGTAGCCAATATAAAAGGAGTAAAGAGTTATAAAATTATAAGTGATGCCATTACCATGCTCGAAAATATGGAGCATCGTGGTGCTACAGGATATGAAAGCAATACAGGCGATGGTGCCGGAATTCAGATTCAGATCCCACATGAGCTTTTGTATGATGAAGCATTAAATTATGGAACCGATTTGCCGGGACCTGGTTATTATGGAGTAGGAATGTTATTCTTTCCTCAGAATAATTTTATCAGAGAAGAATGCAAAGAAATCATAGCACAATCAGCCGAAAAACTAAATCTTAAAATCCTAGGATATCGTCCGGTTCCGGTAAATAATATAGAATTGGGTGATTTGGCAAAAAGCGTTGAACCTGTAATGGAAATGTTATTTGTAGAACGTCCTTTTGATATTGAAACCGAAAAAGATTTTGAACGGAAACTTTTTGTTTTCAAAAATTATATTTCTCACCAAAGTACAAGCGTTACCAATAATGATCCTATAGGCTTTTATGTAGCTTCGTTTTCCTGTAAAAAACTGATTTACAAAGGTCAGTTAAGAAGTATTCAAATCAGAAATTATTTTAAAGATCTTACAAATCCTAAAATTCGTTCTGCATTTGGAATGGTACATTCACGCTTTGCAACAAATACGTCGCCCACTTGGGGGTTGGCGCAGCCCTTTAGATTTTTGGCCCATAATGGGGAAATTAATACCATTGGGGGAAATCTTAATTGGCTAAAGTCTTCTGAAAAAGTATTTACAAGTCCGTTGTTTACTCCACAAGAGATGGATATGATTCTTCCTTTAACAAAACCGGGGCAATCTGATTCTTCCTATCTTGACAATATGGTTGAGTTGCTTTATCATTCCGGACGATCCCTTCCGCATACGATGATGATGTTGATTCCCGAAGCATGGGATGGTCATACTCAAATGGAGCAGTATAAAAAAGATTTCTATGAGTTTCATGCCTGTTTAATGGAACCTTGGGATGGTCCGGCCTCTATATCATTTACGGATGGAGATATTATTGGAGCCACTTTAGATAGAAACGGATTGCGCCCTTCAAGATATTGCGTAACCTCTGATGATTTGGTGGTCATGGCTTCAGAATCTGGAGCGTTGTCTGTGGATCCTAAAAAAGTAATTAAAAGAGGCCATCTTCAGCCCGGAAAAATGTTCTTAGTCGATTTAAAAAAAGGAAAGATTATCAGTGATGATGAGCTGAAAAAAGAGATTTGTACTTCTCAGCCTTATCATGAATGGTTGGACAAAATGAAAATCAATATTGATGAATTACCCAATCCTAAAATCCGGTTTAATAAACTCGAGTCTGAGGATATTTTTAAGAGTCAGAAAGTATTTGGATATTCACGGGAAGACCTTGATGTAGTCATTAAAGAAATGGCTTCTAATGGTAAAGAACCAATTGGATCTATGGGGTTTGATGTGCCTTTAGCGGTGTTGAGTGAAAAGCCTCAGCATTTAAGTTCTTATTTTAAACAGCTATTTGCACAGGTAACCAATCCTCCTATTGATCCGATCCGTGAAAAGTTGGTGATGTCTTTAAAAACCATTATCGGTGGAAATGGAAATCTTTTAAAAGAGGATAAAAATTTCGCCCATTCTATTAAGCTGGAAAATCCGATTATTAATAATAAACAACTTGAAAAATTAAGAAGTGTAGATACCGGAAAATTTCAAGCGAAAACCATTTTTACGTATTTTAATGCTGACGGTAAACAAGGAAGTTTGAAAAAAGCGGTGGACCGACTTTGCAGATATGCCGTGGATGCCGTAGATGATGGTTTTGAAGTGATCATTCTTTCCGATCGATCATTAGATTCTCAGCATGCTGTGATTCCTTCTCTGTTGGCGTGTTCGGCGGTTCATCACCATTTAATCAGAAAAGGAATTCGTAGAAAAATTGGCCTGGTGATGGAAGTAGGTGATGCTTGGGAAGTTCATCATTTTGCAACTTTACTTGGGTTCGGCGCAACGGCAATTAACCCGTATCTGGCGTTGGCAAGTATTCGACAGATGTTTAATGAAGGAGCATTTGGAGAAAATAACGACTTGGAACAACTGAAAGAAAATTATAAAAAAGCAGTCGGAGATGGACTTTTAAAGATATTTTCAAAAATGGGAATTTCTACATTACAGTCTTATCACGGTGCTCAGATCTTTGAGATTATAGGATTGAATAAATTAGTAGTAAGTACTTGTTTCACAGGAGCCGTTTCGAGAATTGAAGGAATTGGTTTTGATGAAATTGCAAAAGAAGCTTTGATTAAACATCTTGATGCGTATGGAAAAGATGCGGTAAAGTATATTTTAGATACGGGAGGAATTTATCAATGGCGGCATAACAGTGAATACCACCAGTATAATCCCCAATCCGTTCATTTTTTACAACAGTCTACCTGGAATAATGATTATAGTATTTTTAAAAAATATTCAAGGCTTATTAATCAGCAAACAGATAATGCATCGGTATTGAGAGGGTTGTTGGAATTTAAAAATGATAGAGAAGCCATTCCTTTGGAAGAAGTGGAATCTGTTAAGAATATTTTAAAACGCTTTGCCACAGGAGCGATGTCTTTTGGTTCTATTTCTTGGGAAGCACATACAATGCTGGCCATTGCGATGAACAGAATCGGTGCTAAAAGCAATACCGGAGAAGGCGGAGAAGATGAAGATCGATATATTCTTAATGAAAATGGGGATAATTTACGGTCAGCCATTAAGCAGATTGCTTCTGGAAGATTCGGAGTGACGGCTAGATATCTGGCTGAAGCAGACGAAATACAAATTAAAATGGCCCAAGGAGCAAAACCTGGAGAAGGTGGGCAATTACCTGGAGATAAAGTTGATTCATGGATTGGTAAAACGAGACATTCAACGCCGGGAGTTGGGCTGATTTCGCCACCACCACATCATGATATTTATTCTATTGAAGATTTAGCACAGCTTATTTTCGATTTAAAAAATGCCAATCGTGAGGCGGTAATTTCGGTAAAGCTTGTCTCAAAAGCAGGCGTAGGAACAATTGCTTCGGGAGTAGCTAAAGCAAAAGCAGACCATATTTTAATCTCAGGATATGATGGTGGAACTGGTGCTTCTCCGTTAGGCTCTATGCGCCATACAGGTTTACCTTGGGAGTTGGGGTTGTCTGAAATGCATCAGACGTTAATTAAAAATAAGTTGAGACAGCGAGTGACAATTCAGGCAGACGGGCAGGTTAAAACAGGTAGAGATCTAGTGATAGCCACATTATTGGGAGCAGAAGAATGGGGGATTGCCACCTCAGCACTTATTGTGGAAGGTTGTATTTTGATGAGAAAATGTCATTTGAATACATGTCCTGTAGGGATAGCCACTCAAAATAAAGAATTAAGAAAAAAATTCAATGGAAAGGCGGAGCATTTGGTGAATTATTTCACTTTTCTTGCCATGGAAGTTCGCGAGATTATGGCGAGCTTAGGTTTCAGAACGATTGATGAAATGGTGGGGCAGTCGCAATGCCTTGAGAAAAAATCAGATATTAAATTCTGGAAACATCAGCATATAGATGTAAGCAGGCTTCTTCAAAAAATAGAAACAGATTTACCGATTATTAAATCTGAAAAACAAGATAAAGATTTAGATACTTCGATCTCTTGGAAAATGTTGGAAGCAGCTCAGGAGGCTCTTCAAAACAATACTACAATGGAAAAAGGGTTTGAAATTAAAAATACCGACCGTACCGTAGGAACCATTCTTTCTCATGAACTGACCAAGATTTATAAATCTGAAGGAATGAAAGATGATTCTTTAAAGTTTAGCTTTAGAGGAACAGCTGGGCAAAGTTTTGGAGCCTTCTGCAATAAAGGAATCACAATGATGCTGGAGGGAGATGCCAATGACTATTTCGGAAAAGGACTTTCAGGAGCGAAGTTGGCTGTTTTTCCAGATAAAGAAGCAATCATTAAAGCTCATGAAAATACGATTATTGGAAATGTAGCACTGTATGGAGCAACTTCAGGGAAAGCATTTATCAATGGAATGGCAGGTGAGCGTTTTGCCGTTAGAAATTCTGGTGCAATTGCCGTAGTTGAAGGAATTGGAGATCATGGGTGTGAATATATGACAGGAGGAACCGTCTTGGTTTTAGGAAGTGTCGGACGAAATTTTGGAGCAGGAATGAGCGGTGGTATTGCCTATGTTTGGGATACATCTAAGGTGTTAAAGAAGAACTTCAACCCTGATATGGCCGATTTGGAGGAGATTACCAAAGAAGATGAAACACTGATTCTGAGTTTGATTCAAGAGCATTTTGAAAATACCGGAAGCCAGTTAGCAAAATATTTATTGAGTGATCTGGAAAATAATGTTAAATATTTTATCAAAGTATATCCTAGGGATTATAAAAAAGTAATTGAGAATCAGCTAAATATTGTTAAGTAATGGGAAAGACAGATGGATTTTTATTGTATGAGCGGGAGCTTCCTTCTAAATTAAAAGCCGAAGAAAGGGTAAAGAACTATGAAGAATTTATTCAGAAACCTTCAGATGATCAACTGAATTGTCAGGGAGCGAGATGTATGAATTGTGGGATTCCCTTTTGCCAGAGCGGTTGTCCTCTTGGAAATTTGATTCCGGAGTTTAATGATGCGGTGTATCAAAAACAATGGGAAAAAGCATATAATGTTTTAATATCAACCAATAATTTTCCTGAATTTACGGGGCGGGTTTGTCCGGCTCCATGTGAAAGTTCATGTGTTTTGGGAATTAATGATGATCCGGTAACGATTGAAGAGATCGAGAAAAATATTATTGAAATTGCTTTTGAGAAAGGATTTGCCAAACCAAGAATTCCGGAATTTCGAACAGGAAAGAAAGTGGCGGTTGTTGGTTCAGGACCTGCGGGTTTAGCAGCGGCGTATCAATTAAATCAATTAGGGCATTCGGTTACTGTTTTTGAGAAAGATCCTGAAATAGGAGGATTGTTAAGATTTGGAATTCCTGATTTTAAATTAGATAAACATATTGTGGAACGCCGTGTTCAATGGATGAAAGAGGAAGGAGTAAAGTTTCGTACGAACGTAAATGTAGGAGCAGACTATTCTGCAGAACAATTGAATCGTAGTTTTGATGCGATTGTTCTGGCCTTAGGAAGTACGGTTCCTAAAAAACTCTTGATTCCTAATTATGATGCTAAAGGAATTTACTTTGCAATGGATTTCTTGAAACAAAGTAATAAAAAAGTAAGCGGAATTTCTTTTGATGAAGAAGAGATCAACGCAAAAGGAAAAAAAGTAGTCGTAATAGGAGGTGGTGATACCGGATCTGATTGTATAGGAAACTCTAATCGCCAAGGTGCTGAGGTGGTGTACCAAATTTATTATAAGCCTATGCAGCCAACAGAAAGAGACGAAACCATGCCTTGGCCAACATATCCTGCTCTTTTACAGATTACCTCATCGCATGAAGAGGGTTGTGATCGTAAATGGTCGGTAAATTCTAAAGAGTTTATAAAAGATGAACAAGGAAATTTGAAAGGGGTTCGTCTTGTTGAAGCAGAATGGACAAAAAATCCAGACAGTGGCAATTGGAATCTATATACTGAAAAGCCAAATTCTGAATTTATAATTGAATGTGACCTTGCGTTTATAGCATTGGGATATACCCATGTAGAACATAAAGGGCTTGTAGAAGCCTTGGATATTCATCTGGACCCAAAAGGTAATCTTATAGGTAACGATAAAGAATATAGAACCAATCAGAGCAAAGTTTTCTCTTGTGGTGATGCCAGAAAAGGTCAAAGTTTGGTAGTTTGGGCCATCGCGGAAGGAAGACAATGCGCTGAGAAGGTCAACGAATTTTTAAAAATAGAATCTTGAGGTTTACTTCAAGATTCTATTTTCTCAATTTACTGAATGAATACATCAGATAAAACAAAAACGGAAGAATAAACAATGAGCCCAACATCAATGCCCAGCCCAAGGCTGAAATTGTTTTTGGTGCTGCTACATGGTATAGTAAAGACAGATGATCACCGTTTCCTAATAAAATAATATTCGGATTATGTTGATAGGTTGCTGCAACCAAAATCATAATAATTTGAAATCCTGCCAATGCTCTTACAGGAAGTAGTTTTCTGCTGTTCATAGCACGTAAGATCAATCCCAAAGCAACCGTTGCAAAAAAGATCGCCATAATTCCCAGAGGCTTTGAGAAAACCCAAGTCACCAACGGAATATTTGAAAGATGAGCGGTTAAAAATACCAATGCTCCGGTAATAACCACAAAAATCATTGTCTGTTTTGATTTTTTGATCATTAAGCCTAATTCCAGTCTGTCTGTCGTTTCTCTTAATGCGAAAACGGAAGCCAGATACGCACACAATGAAATGGTGAAAAATCCTACTGCGACTCCAAACCAATTAAGCCAGCTGAAGATATATAAATCTAAAAATGTTGTAGCATCAGGATTAATAGATCCGGAAACTGTTGCAGCAGCAATTAATCCCAAAAAGAAAGGGGTTAAAAAGCTGGCATAATAGAAAATATGAGTATACAGCACCTGCCATTTGTCTTGTACCGCATCGTAATGTCTGAAAGTAAATGCAGTTCCTCTTGCAATAATTCCTAAAAGAAGTAATACTAAAGGAATATGAAGGTAGGTAGAAAGGGTAGTGTAGATTTCTGGAAACCCTACGAAAAGAATTACAATAGCAATAATCAACCACATATGATTGGCTTCCCAAACCGGTGCAATAGATTCATACATGATTTCTTTCGTTTTATGGCGGGCTCTTTTTTTGGTGAAAAGCTCAACAATTCCTGCCCCGAAATCAGCACCACCTAAAATTACATACAAGCAAATGGATAGCCAAAGAAAGCCGATTACAACGTAGATCATGATTTGTTATTTTTATCGTTAAACTGAGCGTCGGTAGGGTCATACAATTTCGGAACCATGTGGATCTGTCTTTTCAAAAGAAAGATGATAATTAATGATAAAGACACAAAGATGGCCGTAAAAAAGTAAAATGAATATTGAATTCCGGGCATCGGCGTTACGGCGTCTACTGTTTTCATAATTCCGTAAATAATCCAGGGTTGTCTTCCTACCTCAGTAACTGTCCAGCCCGCTTCTAAAGCGATATATCCGAAAGGAGTGGCGAAGAAAAATGTTTTTAACAGCCAGTTTTTAGTCAGCCATTCTTTCTTGAAGAAAACAGCATATAAATAAACCATACCTATACAAATCATCACAACTCCGAAGAAAATCATAATCTGAAATGCATAGTGAACAACAGCAACCGGAGGCCATTCATCTCTTGGGAAATCCTTCAGACCTTTTACTTCCGAATTAAAATCATTGCTTACTAAAAAGCTCAGTACTTTTGGAATTTTTAACGCATATTTCACTTCGCCTTTTTCTTCATCAGGAATTCCTCCCAACACAAATGCGGCTCCTTTTTCTGTTTCAAAATGAGCTTCCATGGCGGCTAATTTAATGGGCTGTCTTTCTGCAACAGATTTAGCAGCAACATCACCTGTTAAAGGAGCACCAAAAGCACCAATCAATGCAAATCCTGCTGCAATTTTAAAAGCTTTCGTATGGAATTCAACATTTTTCTTTTGCATGATTAAATAAGCATGCACTCCCGCTACCACAAAGCCTGTGGCACAAAATGCGGCAACGGTCATATGGAGCGCCTGTGGAAACCAAGCATCATTAAACATCGCTTTTATAGGATCTATGTTTACATATTGTCCGTTAATATAATCAAAACCTGAAGGAGAATTCATCCAGGCATTGGCGGCAACTACCAGAATTCCTGAAGCCAATCCGCTCAATCCGACTAAAAATCCGCAAAACCAGTGAAACCATTTGTTGAATTTATCCCAACCATACAGGAAAAAACCAATCGCAATGGCCTCGATAAAAAAGGCGGTTCCTTCAAGAGAAAAAGGCATTCCGAAAATAGGTCCGGCATGTTTCATAAATCCGGGCCATAGAAGTCCTAATTCAAAAGAAAGCATCGTTCCTGAAACGGCGCCGGTAGCAAATAAGATCGCAACCCCTTTGCTCCAGGCTTTGGTGAGCCCTTTATAGATTTCATTATTGGTTTTTAAATATTTCCAGTGGGCAAAAGCCATTAAGAAAGGCATCACCATACCTACACAGGCAAAAACAATGTGAAAACCTAGGGATATGGCCATTTGGGCACGAGCTGCAAGGAAGTCGTCCATAATAAACAATTTTTGAATAAATAAATTTACGTATAAATTATGGATGTTTGATATGATTTAAAACAGTTGAGGTTCTGGAAATACATTTTAACTTTGATTTTTTCAATTAAAATTTTACGTAATAAACGCTTTAAAATTCTACGTTTTTTGACACTTTTTAACTTTGATAAATCGAAAAAAATCACGATATTTGTAGGTCTTTGCATATAGCAAGATTTTAACATTTAATATGAGTCAAAAACAATATACAGCTAGTAGTATCCAAGCCTTAGAAGGGATGGAACACGTTCGATTAAGACCATCTATGTACATTGGAGATGTAGGAGTAAGAGGTCTTCATCATTTGGTTTATGAAGTAGTAGATAACTCTATTGATGAGGCTTTGGCAGGGCATTGTGATACCATTAAAGTAACCATTCATGCTGGAGAAAGCATCTCTGTAAAAGATAATGGTAGAGGTATTCCTGTAGATTTTCACGAAAAAGAACAAAAATCTGCTCTAGAAGTTGTAATGACTAAAATTGGAGCCGGAGGAAAATTTGATAAAGATTCTTACAAAGTATCCGGAGGTCTTCATGGAGTTGGGGTTTCTTGTGTGAATGCACTTTCAACTTTATTAATAGCTACGGTAAGCCGTGATGGAAAATTATATCAACAAAAATATTCAGAAGGTAAAGCATTAGCAGATGTTGCTGAAATAGGAACTACCGATGAGAGAGGAACTGAGGTTTTCTTTCAACCGGATGGAACAATCTTCCAGGAGCTTGTTTATAACTACGATACGCTTGCTACAAGATTAAGAGAATTGGCTTTCCTTAATAAAGGAATTACCATTACACTTATTGATGAAAGAGAGCCTAACGAAGACGGATCATTTCCTTCGGAGATTTTCCATTCTGAAGGGGGATTAAAAGAATTTGTTGAGTATATCGATGGAAACCGTGAGTCTATTATGGAGCACGTAATTTTCATGGAAGCAGAAAGAGATGATATTCCTGTAGAAGTTGCAATGCGTTACAATACTTCATTCAGCGAAAATCTTCACTCTTATGTTAATAATATCAACACGCATGAAGGAGGTACTCACTTAGCAGGTTTCAGACGTGCTTTAACGAGAACTTTGAAGAAGTATGCGGATGATTTAGGAATTCCGGCTAAAGAAAAAGTAGAAATTACAGGAGATGACTTCCGTGAAGGATTAACAGCCGTGATTTCTGTAAAAGTAATGGAGCCTCAGTTTGAAGGACAAACGAAAACGAAATTAGGAAACTCTGAAGTTTCTGGTGCGGTTGATAAAATTGTAGGAGAAATGCTTTCTAACTTCTTGGAAGAAAATCCTAACGAGGCTAGAATTATCGTTCAAAAAGTTGTTTTAGCAGCAAAAGCTAGACAGGCAGCGAAAAAAGCCCGTGAAATGGTTCAGAGAAAATCACCAATGGGTGGTTCTGGTCTTCCGGGGAAATTATCTGACTGTTCATCTAAAGACCCCGCAGAATCTGAACTGTTCCTAGTGGAGGGAGATTCAGCAGGTGGAACGGCAAAACAAGGCCGTGACAGACATTTTCAGGCTATTTTACCTTTGAGAGGTAAGATCTTGAATGTTGAAAAATCAATGCTTCATAAAGTATATGATAACGAGGAAATCAAGAACATTTATACCGCTCTTGGAGTTTCTGTAGGTACAGAGGAAGATAGTAAGGCATTAAATATCGCAAAATTAAGATACCACAAAGTGGTGATCATGACCGATGCTGATATTGACGGTTCTCACATTTCAACTTTGATTCTTACCTTCTTCTTTAGATTTATGAAAGAGCTTATTGAGAACGGATATATTTATATTGCTCAACCTCCTTTGTATTTATTAAAAAGAGGAAACAAGAAAGTATATGCTTATAACGAAAAAGAACGTGAAGAGTTTACATTGGAAATGTCTCCGGATGGTAAAGGGGTAGAGGTTCAGCGTTATAAAGGTCTTGGAGAGATGAATCCTGAACAACTTTGGGAAACAACTCTAAACCCTGAACACAGAATCTTGAAGCAGGTAACAATTGATAATGCAGTAGAAGCAGACAGTGTATTCTCTATGTTGATGGGAGACGAAGTTCCACCAAGAAGAGAATTTATCGAAAAGAATGCAAAATATGCTAAGATTGATGTTTAATTAATTTTTAGCGATAGAAAAATAGAAAGACTTCAGAAATGAAGTCTTTTTTTTGTTTTTGTTAATGTCTTATTAAAAATGTTAAATTATAGAAAAACATTTCTTGGATATGTGAAAAAATATATATTTGTCTCATAAAAATACAAATAGAAATGAAAAAATTATTCATGCTTGCCTCTATGGCAGGATTGTTTACTATTGTAAACGCACAGATTGGTATTAATACTTCAGCCCCACAAGCTTCATTAGATGTTACAGGGAAACCTGCTACTCCTTCAAGTTTAGATGGAATTATTCCTCCAAGAATTACAGGAAACCAGTTAAGAGCTAAGACTTATACTGCTGCTCAAACAGGAGCGCAAGTATATGTAACAACAGCGGATTCTGCTCCGGCAGGACAAACTGTAAACGTTACTACTGCAGGGAATTACTATTTTGACGGAACAGTTTGGAAACATTTGGTAGATGCTATTAATACGTTACCCAATGGTACCGGAAGTGTTATTATGATTAATGGGGTATTGCAGGTAGCACAGGAGATGTCTATGAGACTAGCTAATGACTGGACTATTCCTACAAGCTCAGATAATCCTACAGGAGCCACAAACCGAAATCCAATTGGACAAATGACGGTTAAATTAATTGATAACTATAATACTTTTACAGGTACTACTTCTACAAATTCATTCACTGTAAAGAACGATGGAACGTATTTAATAAGTATGAACTTTCCCATACAGGTGCAAAGTGGAGGGCCATTAAGTGGGAATCTCTATTACGGAATATTTAATGTTACGGATAATACATGGAATGCTTTCGGCTTAGATACAGTAGTTAATTTGGGTGTTGGACAAGTAAAAAATTACAGCTATTTAGTATCTATGGATTTATTAGCTTCTAAGACTTACTCATTTTATATAGGTCAACAAACAAGTAATACGGCTACTTTATTAATGAGAGGATTGTCAACGATAAACGGTAATAATTCATTAACCTTCTTTTCTGTAAAACGACTAAAATAAAATACTTTTACTATAAGCTTAAAAAGACTTCAGTAATGGGGTCTTTTTTTTTTATTCATACTTTATGAAATGAGTTAGTGTAGATATAAGTGTTTTTATTTATAGTTGATGAATAGGACTGCAAATTCATTCACTGTAAATCATGATAGAAATTATTGAATCAAGAATCAAACTGAATGAACATTAAGGGGATGCTATTTTTATCAGTCAATAAAAGGCTAATTTTCTGCTTATTAAGGAGAAGACTATATATCATAAACAGTAATAACTCGTTAAACTTATTTTTTGTAAGACTCGCCAAGTAAAACAGGGATTATTATGGATCAAATACACGATTATTGAGGTATTTTTTTTATGATTATAAATTAATTTTAACACTTATTAAGATTTCACTACTTTTGCATAATTTTAATAACCATGATGAAAATATTCTGTATTGGGGCTTTCTCTATCGCTTCCCTGTACTATGCGCAAACGTATCCTGCTTCGGCAATACCGGAGAATTTAAAGAAGAATGCGAATGTTGTTGTCCGAAAAGATTTTACAACGATTCTGATCAATAAGATTGATGAAATAAAATACCAGTATAACAAAGTGACAACGGTTCTCTCCAAAGATGGAGATGAGAAAGCCATTGCTTATATTCCTTATGAAAAAGGCGATCAGATCTCGGATGTGAAAGTTATTGTGTATGACGAATCCGGGAAGAAAATAAAATCATATTCAAAGTCTGATTTTGGTGATTTTGCGAATAATTCACAAGGCGTTTTTTATTCCGATAATAGGTTTTTAAGTTTAACATATACTCCGGTTCAATATCCGTATACTATTGAATTTTCTTATCAGATTTCGGATGAAAACACCGTTTTTATGCCAGATTTTATTCCTTTTTCCACGATCAATACTTCGGTGGAAGAAAAACAGGTGAAGATCATTAATAAATCGGGTATTGATCTTAGAACAAAGATTTATCCTTCAAAATATAATTACACTTCAGTAATAGAAAATAATTCCGGAACAGAAAAAACATATACCTACAAAAATGTTTTAGCAATTGATGAAGTTAATTTAGTGCCGCAACCTGAAAAAATACTTCCGAAAGTAAGTTTTGCATTGGCAAAATTTAATCTGGAAGGAAAACAGGGGAACCTCACCACTTGGTCCGATTTCGGTTCTTGGTATTATAATAGTATTTTACAGCCTGTTTCTGTTTCTACACCGACTATTAAAGCTGAGGTTACAAGCCTTAACCTACAAGGTTCTACAGAAGAGAAAGTGAAAAAACTCTATCAATATATGCAGGCGAAAACAAGGTATATATTTGTTGCATTAGGAATTGGAGGCTGGCAACCCATGCTTCCTGATGAGGTGCATAAAAAAGGATATGGAGATTGTAAAGGATTGACGAATTACATGAAAATTCTTCTTGATGAGGCGGGCATTCCTTCCTATTACTCAGTAATTAATTCTAGCTCTTCTGATATTTCTTTTGATCCTGATTTTCCTAAAATGGGAGGGAATCATGTTATTTTAATGGTGCCTACAGAAAAAGGAAACATCTGGCTTGAAAATACGTCTCAACAAACCGCTTTTAATCATTTAACGTATAGAACAACAGACAGAAATGTTCTTTCGATCAAAAAGAATGGGATAGAATTGATGAATACACCTAGTTCTTCAGCTGATAAAAACAGAGAAAAGCAGATATTAAAAGTAAAGGTTAATGAAGATAATAGCCTAACGGGAGAAGGTGAATTTTCTTATACCGGAAGTCAATATGATTTCAATTTAGGTTTTGCCAATCTATCTCCAAAAGAAAAGAATGAAGCGGTAAAAACACGATTAAGTGCATTGAATTTTGAGAAAGTTGAAATGAAAAACTTTGTGAATGATCGTGATCATGCTGTTGCTACCTACAACTTAGATTTTAAAGCGAACAATTATTCTAAAAATGCGGGAAGCAGCATGATATTCAGAGCGGTACCGATATTTTCTAATGCTGTTTATAAAACAGAAGAAAATAGAGAGCTTCCTTTTGAAATAGGACAGTCTTTTGAAGATGAATATGAAATTAATTTTGCGATTCCTACTAACTTCAAAATAGATGAGATTCCTAATGATGTTACTTTCAATTCTGAGTTTGGAACGTATGCATTAAGTTTTGTAAAGAACGGAACCCAGCTGAAGGTGAATAGAAAAATTCGTATTAATAAAGGTATTTATCCAAAAGAGAAGTATAACGATTATATCAGTTTCAGAAAAAAAACAATAAACAACGATAACTCAAAAATTCTAATTACTAAGATCTAAGCATGAAAAAAATAGTGTTAATTGCCTTTTGCACAATAAATTTAATATTTATTGATGCTCAAAAGCATGAATTTCTAAATCCTCCAAAGTTTAATGATGCAGATTTATCCAAGCAAAAATCAGGATTGGATGAAAATGCTCCCGCTGAAATTTTATATAAATCTCAGCATTTTATGATTGATACCTCTACGGGACTTCTTTATAAGAAAGCTTTTTACAGAGTTAAGATCTATGATAAAGATAAGGCGGAAGATTGGTTGAATTTAGAAATTCCTCTTTATAAAAACGGAAGTAGCGAAGAAAAACTGAATAAAATAAAAGCGTTTACCTACAATTTAGAAAATGGAGTGGTAGTACCCACTAAAGTAGAGAAAAGTTCAAAATATAAAAGTAAGGAAAGTAAATACCTTTCCATAACCAAATTCGCATTTCCGAATGTGAAAAATGGATCTGTTATTGAGTATCAGTATGAAGTTGCTTCTCCATTTTTATTTGCTATTCCTGAAATAATTATAGAAGGAGATACCCCTTCATTATATACAGAATATGTTTTGGAGAACCCTCTAAATATTTCTTATAATATTAATTATACTGGTTCATTGAGTCCTAAGCATAGAATTATAGAAGAAAAAATTTTATATGGAACGCAATATAAAACCTACAGATTTGGATATGAGAATCTCAAAGGTTTTAAAACTGAAAAGTTTGTTAAAAACGATAAAAACTATAGAACGAAAGTAAGTGCAGAATTAAATTCTACAAATTTTAAAGAACTAAAACTCTATTCATCTTCTTGGGAAGAGATAAAAGAGAGACTGTATCAGAATGAAGATTTCGGCGGAGAGTTGAAAAGATCAAAGCTGGCCAAAGAAAATATGCCGGCAGGAATTGCGGACTTGAAAACGGATGTAGAAAAGGCAAATGCTATTTTTAATTATGTACAAAAGACTTTTACATGGAATAATGACAGAGGAATTTATACAGAAGATGGAATAAAAAAGATGTTGGAAACCAAAACAGGAAATGCTGCAGAAATTAATCTATTCTTGGTCATGATGCTTCGTGAGGCTGGTGTTAAGGCAGATCCGGTTCTTATTTCTACGGTAAATAAAGGATTAATTAATTTGATTTCTCCTAATGTTTCTAATATGAATTTTGTGATTGTCGCGATTGAGACTAAAGAAGGATTACATATTTATGATGCTACTTCAAAGCAGTCTTCTATGGATCAGTTGCCTCCAAGAGATTGGAATCAGTATGGAATTTTATTATCAAAAGATAAAGTAAAACAAATGCAAATGGTGAATGCTAAACCTAGTTTTACTTACCTTACAGCCAATGCAAAGATCAATGAAGATGGAAGTATTTCAGGAACCTATTCTGATAAAGATACCGGAACCTTTGCTATGTTCGTAAAAGAAAATTATGATGACAATAATGAAAAATATAAAAAGCAATACAAAGAAAATTATGCGATAGATTTTACAGACATTGATTCTAAAGTATTGGAAAGTGGAGATTTTGAAAGTACCATGAAGTTTTCTTCGGATAATTTAATAGACAGGGTAGGAAAGAAGATGATTATTAACCCGATGCTGTTTTTAAATAAAAATTCAAATGAGTTTGATCAAACAGAACAAAGAAAATATACGATTGATTTTATCTCTCCCTATACAAAAGTAAAAAAAGTGGTGTTAGAGATTCCTGAAGGATATAGTATCGAGGAACTTCCAAAAAGCAAGAAAATTGTTACTGAAGATAAAGAGATCTCCTATAATTATGTAGTTGAGCAAAAAGGAAATACGCTTGAAATTATCTCAACAACAACAGTGAATAGTGCAGATTATCCTAAAGAATATTATCCTGCGTTTAAGCAAATTTGGGGAGTCGCTTCAAAAACTGAAAATCAGGTAATAAGTTTAATTAAAAAGTAAGATTATTATATAATTTTGTAAACTCCAGATGAATATCTTAAATAGTATATCAAAATAAAAAACTTGAAAAAGTTATTGATATTTTACTATTTTTGTTAAATTTTAATAACCATGATGAAAATATTTTGTATTGGGGCTATTTCAATAGCTACGATGCATTATTCACAGACCTTTCCAGTGAATGGAATTCCAGAAAGTCTTAAGAGAAACGCAGATGCGGTTATCAGAAAAGATTTTACTATTGTACAAATTAACAAGATCAATGAAATTAAATATCAGTATAATACGGTAACTACTGTATTGAATAAAGACGGAGTAGCCCATGCAATTGTATTTATTCCTTATGAAAAGGGAGATCATGTATATGATGTAAAAGTTACAGTATATGATGAATTTGGGAAAAAAGTTAAAAATTTTTCTAAATCTGATTTCAAAGATTTCTCTAATAATTCACAAAGTTCATTTTATTCTGATAGTAGAATTTTAATTTTACCCTATGTTTCAGTGCAATATCCCTATACTATAGATTTTTCATATAGTACAATTAATGAGAATACGGTTTTTATTCCAGATTTTGTGCCGTTTTCAACAATTAACACTTCGTTGGAAGAAGCTCAATTTAAAATTATTAATAAATCCGGAATAGAACTTCGAACAAAAATATATCCTTCTCAATATAATTACTCTGCTGTGATAGAAAAAAATGATAGCGAAGGAAAAGAATATATGTATCGAAATATAGCTGCTATTGATGAAGTTTCCTTACTTCCTCAACCAGTTAAAATACTTCCTAAAGTAAGTTTCTCTTTAGCTAAGTTTAATTTGGAAGGTAAAGAAGGGGATATAAATAGTTGGAAAGAATTTGGGATATGGTACTATAATAATATCTTGCAGCCTGTTTCAATTTCTACTCCTTCAATTAAAGCAGAAGTAACTTCTCTTAATTTGCAGGGCTCAACGGAAGATAAAGTAAAAAAATTGTACCAGTATATGCAAACGAAAACAAGATATATATTTGTTGCATTAGGAATTGGAGGCTGGCAGCCGATGCTTCCTGATGAGGTACATAAAAAGGGATATGGAGACTGTAAAGGATTGACGAATTATATGAGAATGTTATTAGAAGAGGCCGGTATACCTTCTTACTATTGTGTTATCAACTCAAGTCCTTCACAAGTTTCGTTTGACCCTAATTTTCCTAAAATGGGTGGAAATCATGTTATTTTAATGGTGCCTACAGAAAAAGGAAATATCTGGCTTGAAAATACCTCTCAGCAGATAGCTTTTAATCATTTAAGCTATTCTACAACAGATAGAAATACACTTCTAATAAAAAAGGATGGGATAGAGTTGATCAATACGCCGAGTTACTCTGTAGAACAAAATAATGAAAAGCAGGTATTGACTGTGAAAATTAACGAAGATAATAGTATTGATGTTGAAGGAGTAATGTCATTTACAGGAAGTCAATATGACCATGTTTTTGGATATATAAGTTTATCGCCAAAAGAAAAAAATGAAGTACTAAAAAAGCAGTTTGATGTTTTAAATTTAGAAAAAGTTGAAATGAAAGACTTTATAAATGACAGAGATAAGGTAATAGCAAAATTCCAAGTTAATTTTAAGGCATTAAATTTTTCAAAAAAGGCGGGAAATAGTCTGATGTTTAGAGCTATTCCTATTTTTTCAAGTACAATTTATAAATCAGATGAAAATAGAGAGCTTCCATTTGAAATAAACCAATCTTTTGAAGATGATTATGATATTGATTTTGTTATTCCTCAAAATTATAAAATAGAAGAAATTCCTGAAAACTTTAGTACTACTTCAGAATTCGGAGAGTATTCTTTGAAAATTGTAAAAAATGGTGACTATTTAAAAATCCAACGAGTTATAAAAATAAACAAAGGAATATATACAAAAGATAAATATAATAGCTATGTGAATTTCAGAAAAAAGATAATCAACGTTGATAACTCAAAGATTTTAATTACTAAAATATAAATATGAATATTAAGAAAATAATATTGCTTCTCTGTAATTTAATAATATTTAATGCTATGACTGCTCAAAAGCATGAATTTCTTAAAATACCTAAGTTTAATGAGGCTGACTTATCGAAACCTAAATCTTTAATTGATGAAAATGCTCCAGCAGAGTTTTTACATAGATCGTCAGATTTTGTAATTGATGCAAAAACTGGTGAATTGCATAAAAAATTCTTTGCTAGAATAAAAATATATAGTAAAGAAAAAGCTGAGAAATGGCTTAGTTTGGAAATTCCGCTTATGGAGGTTGGTAATAAACATGAATATGTCACGTTGAAAGCAATTACTTATAATATTGAAAATGGGAAAGTTATTTCAACGAAAGTAAGCAAAGATTCAAAATATAAAAGCATAGAAGATAAAAATATAACAATAACTAAATTTGCTTTTCCTAATGTGAAAGATGGGTCAATTATAGAATATCAGTATGAAATTGAATCCCCCTTTTTACTTTCAATACCTGAGGTATTCATAGAAACTGAAATTCCCTCTGTTTACACTGAGTATGTATTAGATACTCCACAGAGTATTTTGTTCAGTATGAATTATTCTGGATCAATAAATCCAAAATATACACTGAGTCAAGATGATAGTTTCTATAATATACCTTATAAGACCTATCGTTTCGGATTTGAAAATGTAAAAGGTTTTAAAACTGAAAAATTCGTTGGAAATGATAATAATTACAAGACCAAAATAAAAGCTGAGCTTAATTCAATAAATTTTCTGGGACGTTTTGAACAATATAATTTAACGTGGGATCAAATTATGAAAAACCTCTATGAAAATAGTCATTTTGGAGGAGAGTTGGGCAAAGCTAAAATAGCAAAAGAAAATATGCCTATAGAAGTTTTAAGTGCAAAGAGTTTGCAGGAAAAAGCGGATATAATCTTTAATTTTGTGAAAAATCAATATACTTGGAATAAAGAAAGAGGAATTTTTACATCTAACGGTATTAAAAAACTTATAGAATCTAAAACTGGAAATGCCGCGGAGATAAATCTTTTGTTAATAGCAATGCTTAGAGAGATAGGTATAAAAGCAGATCCGCTTCTTATTTCAACCGTAAACAATGGAATAATTAATATGGCTTTTCCAAGTACTTATAATGTAGATTTTATTATAGCAGCGGTCGAAACTAAAGATGGATATCATTTATATGATGCTACATCTAGGCAGTCTTCATGTAATGAATTACCTCCAAGGGATTGGAATCAATTTGGTATTTTGCTTTCAAAAGATAAAGCTAAGCAATTGGATATGATTAATTTAAAGCCTAGTTTTAAATATCTTACTATAGAAGCTAAAATAAATGAAAATGGTAGTATTTCTGGAAGTTATTCAGATAAAGATAAAGGAACTTTTGCCATCCTTTCCAAGGAAAGTTATGATGACAATGCAGATAAATATAAAAGACAATACAAAGAAAATTTTTCGACAAATTTTTTAGAGATTAATTCAAAAATTCTTGAAAATGGAGAATTTGAAAGTACGATGAAATTCTTAGAAGATAATTTAATTGATAAAGTAGGAAAGAAAATTATTATTAATCCTATGTTGTTTTTAAGTAAGAATAGTAATGAATTTGATCAAGTAGAGCAAAGAAAGTATAGAATAGATTTTATTTCACCATTAGTTAAAGTAAAAAAAGTGGTATTAGAGATTCCTGAAGGATATAGTATCGAAGAACTTCCAAAAAGTAAGAAAATTGTTACTGAAGATAAAGAGATCTCCTATAATTATGTAGTTGAGCAAAAAGGAAATACGCTTGAAATTATCTCAACAACAACAGTGAACAGTGCAGATTATCCTAAAGAATATTATCCTGCGTTTAAGCAAATTTGGGGAGTCGCTTCAAAAACTGAAAATCAGGTGATCAGCCTTATTAAAAAATAAGGTTATGTAAATCAGTGCATTATGTATTTGTGTTGATTAAATTTTAAAATAATTGTAAAACCATTCAGAAAATGAATGGTTTTTGCATTTAAAAGAAAAAATGTAAACTATGAAAAATACCATTGCTGTTTTAGCACTATCTTCTTTCTTTATTTTTTCGGCCTGTAAAAAGACGGAAACAAATAATAAAGCTGGTGAAAAGACAGAAGTTGGGCAAGCAGAAAAATTCATTGTAGATTCTGTGAAAGTGAATGATTCAATTATGATCACCGATTCTTTACAACTAAAATATTCTTCCAAAATGTTGGTTTTTCCTTCTATTAAAGATAAAAAACTCTTAGATAGTATTTATTTTACCAATAAAAATATTCAGGACTTTTCAAAATCAGGGATTGAAAATTTTATCAAAAAAGATAAAGATGGATATTATAAATCTATTAAAAAAGATGCAAAAGAATGGGTATTAGATGTTGAAAATTATCAGGAATGGTATACGAGTTCATCTATGAATTTAAAATCCAACATGAATGATTTTATGCATATTCAATATATTTGGGGATCATATGAAGGCGGAGCGCATGATAATTATGGTTATAATGAACGAGTTTTCGATTTGAAAAATAGTAAGAAAGTTGAGCTGAAAGATATAACCTCAATGCCTAGGAATAAGCTGGAAGGTCTATTAAAACAAAATATTAATAAAATAAATACGGGCACAACCGATGAAAATGGGAAGGTCAATAATTCTGAAATGCTTTTAGTAGATGTAATTCCGGCAACGGATAATTTTTATTTCGATGATAAGAATTTGTATTTCCATTACAGTCCTTATGAGATTACAGCCTTTGCGGCAGGAGATATTATTATTCCTATTTCATGGGAGGAACTAAAAGGAACTCTCAATGCTAAATTTAAAGAAAGAATGAAAATCAAATAACCTAAAAAGCTTCCAAAATGGGAAGCTTTTTTATTTTTGGAACATTTTTTGACCTAGTTATGTAAACACACTAATATGAAAAAAGCAGTCATTATGTTGGCTGTCTCCTTTTTTATCATGTTATCCGCATGCAAGGAAGTCGGCATAAAAAACAAACACGTACAGTCTGATGTTCCTGTAAATTTCATCATAGATTCAGTAATAGAAGAAGATCTGGCGAATGTTTTTGACTCGCTAAGTGTGAAATATTCTTCTCAATTATTAGTGTTTCCCAATCTAACAGATAAAAATCTTCTTCAAAATATATATGATAAGAAAAATATTAAAGACTTTTCTAAAGAAGGTCTTGTAAAATATTTAAAGACTCAGAAAAAAGAATTATACTCAAAGCTTAAAAAATCAAATAAATTTACTCATTTAAAACAGCTTCAGAAATGGGAAAAGACTTCTCAAATGAATATTAAATTTAATGAAAATCAATATTTGCATATTCAATATTATGAAAGTATGTTTATTGGAGGACTGTATAATTACTATAACTATACGGAAAAGGTTTTTGACCTGAATGATAATAAAGAGTTAGAACTCAAAGATATTACTTCTATTTCAAAAGATAAACTTTCAAAAATACTCAATGAGAATATTGATAAAACAACGATGATGCAGCAGATGAAAAAATATGATGTGTTAGAGTATAATACTTTACTCACAAAAGAAGTTCCTATGACAAATAATTTTTATTTTGATGAAAATAATCTTTATTTCCACTACAATACAGAGGAAATTGCAGAGGGATATTCCATTGGAGATATTGTTATTCCTATTTCGTGGAATGAGTTGGGGAACACATTGAATATTGAATTTAAGCAAAGAATGAAGATTAAATAATCGATGAAGAGAATATTGGAATCTTATTATTCATTAATTTTTCAATTCAAATTAAATACTATTAAAATCCTTTAGAATAACAAAGCAATTTTTTACTTTTGTAGCAATGGAAAAAGTAGCTTTTATCATCAATCCTTTTTCGGCCAAAAAAAATTATCAGCCATTTCTTAATGAACTGATAAAAAAGGTTGGAAATCCGCTGTATTATATTTCAGAATCTATTCAGGGAACGGATGATTTTATCCGATACAATTTTGATAAAGTAGATATATTTGTAGCAATAGGAGGAGATGGAACAATTTCTACCGTAGCAAAAAATCTCATCAGTACAGAAAAGATTTTAGCAATTTTTCCTGCGGGCTCCGGGAACGGATTTTCTAATGAGACAAAATTCAGCAAAAATTTAGATGAGCTTCTTGCAAAAATCAATGCGAAAAAATCCAGAAAAATAGATACGTTTACGGTGAATGAAAGGCTTTCTATCAATGTTTCAGGAACGGGTTTCGATGGGAAAGTGGTGAAAGAGTTTGAAAAAACTGATCGTGGATTCAAAAATTACATCAAAGTTTCTCTTAAAACATTCTTTAATTATAAGCCGATCAAGGTGAAGTTTACTGATGAAAAATATCAGCAATACAATGGCAGATATTTAATGCTGAATATTGCGAATACACGCCAATTTGGTAATAACGCCTATATTGCTCCAAACGCCAGCAAAAGTGATGGTTTGGTAGATATGGTATTGGTTAAAAAGTTTCCCTTAACGTATTCTGCGCTGTTTGCCTACAGAATGTTTACCAAGAAACTGAAAGACGATGATTATGTGACTTATCTTCCGGTCTCCGAAATAGAATTTAAAGTAAATACCAAAAACTGGCATTTGGATGGAGAATTCAATAAGATAAAATCACCGATTCACGTTAAAGTTCAGCCTTCTAGCTTGAATATTTTGATTTAAGGTCATTGCGAGGAGCGAAGCGACGAAGCAATTTCAAATACGATTTTTAATACAAAGTTTGTCATTCCGTAGGAATCTATACACGAATCTTTCCATACTATTTTCTAATACTATGCTTAGATCCTTTCAGGAAGATAAAGAAAGTATGTGTTGAGTTTTTATGACGATAATTTAAATCCAGACAAACACTCTAGCCCCGATTGAAACGACATCCTTTTTGTGATAAGGCTTTGAAAAAAAAGCATCGGCGAAAAAGATACAGTGGAAAGCGGGATTAAGCTCCTGAAAATGAGAAGATCAAACCTCCAATTTCTTCTCAATCTCATTCGGATGATCCAAACAGTAGTGTAGCTGATCTTTATCTAATTGTTTTTCCCAATTGGCAACTACTACCGTAGCGACAGAATTTCCAATAACATTGGTTAAAGCACGGCATTCACTCATGAATTTATCAATTCCAAGAATCAAAGTCATTCCAGCAATCGGAATTTCAGGAACGACGGCCAATGTTGCTGCTAGCGTTACAAATCCTGCTCCTGTAACTCCTGCCGCTCCTTTTGAGCTTAGCATGGCAACCAGAAGTAACATTAATTGTTTTTCAATCGAAAGATCGATATTTAAAGCCTGTGCGATGAATAAGGAAGCCAATGTCATGTAGATATTAGTTCCGTCAAGGTTGAAAGAATATCCGGTTGGAACTACCAAACCTACAATGGCTCTTGAGCACCCTGCTTTTTCAAGCTTTTCCATAATCCCAGGAAGCGCTGACTCGGAAGAGCTTGTTCCTAATACCAAAAGAAGTTCTTCTTTCAGATAATACATCAGTTTAAAAATATTAAAACCATTGTACCAAGCCACAGCACCCAAAACCAAAACAACAAAAAGGGCAGAGGTGATATAGAAGGTGCCGACTAAGAATATTAAATTTATAACAGAATGAAGTCCATATTTTCCAATCGTAAATGCCATAGCTCCAAAAGCACCAATGGGCGCTAATTTCATAAGCATGTGTACAATTTTAAAGATTGGAGTAGAAAGATCCTGTAAGAAGTCTGTAATTCTCTGACTTTTTTCTTTGGTCAATACCAAGGCAACTCCCATTAAAACGGCCACCAGAAGAACCTGTAAAATATTTTCTCCCACTAACGGGCTAAACAGGGTTTCTGGAATGATGTTCATGATAAATCCTGTTAAGGTTGTTTCATGAGCTTTCTGCTGATATTGTGAAACATCGCCGGATAAAGTAGCCGGATCAATATTTAAACCGTGCCCGGGTTGTAATATATTCCCGACAATTAAACCGATAATTAAAGCTAAAGTAGAAAAAGTAAAAAAATAGATCATTGCTTTTACGGCAATTCTTCCTACTTTTTTAAGATCGGTCATGTGGGCAATTCCCAAAGTAAGGGTTATGAAAATTACCGGAGCAATAATCATTTTTACCAATTTAATGAAACCATCACCCAATGGTTTCATTTTTTCTCCTACTTCAGGATAAAATCTTCCTAAAAGAATTCCTGCAATAATTGCAATAATAACCTGGAAATAAAGCTGCTGATAGAATTTTTTTGCTTTCAAAAAAGAAGTATTTATAATTTTAAATGAGGAAAATTAAGGAAATTTATCTTTATACATGATGAAAATCATAAAAAGTTTCGGAGGGGCTGTAGCCCCGCCGAAACTTTTTATAGTATAATTGACTCTGATCTTTAGTTAAGTATCAATATAATAAACAGGTAATTATTCCACTGCTACAGAATCATCCCCGCGACCATCGGCCACAGCGTGAATCGTTGCAGTATCATCAATAACAATCATTTCTGTTTTTCCGATATATTTTACTTTTTCAATGACGTAATTTTTAGCTTTTAATTCCGAAATGGTAGATTCGGGGAAATTGTTTTCCACCGAAACGGTTTCAGGAAGCCATTGATGATGGAATTTTGGAGCATTAACAGAAATATTGGCATTCAATTTAAAATCAACAACATCTACAATAGATTGATATACGGAAGTTGGGATTGTAGTTCCTCCGGGAGTTCCTACCACCATATATGGTTTTCCGTTTTTTAGAATAATTGTTGGCGTCATGGAGGAAAGCATTCTTTTATTAGGCTGGATGGAATTAGCCTCGCCACCCACCGCTCCAAACATATTGGGAACGCCAGGTTTTACAGAGAAGTCATCCATTTCATTATTTAAAAAGAAACCGGCTCCTGTTACCAGTACTTTGCTGCCGTAATATCCGTTAAGGGTTGTGGTAACTGCTGCTGCATTTCCTTCTTTATCAATCACTGAAATATGGGTAGTTTCTGTTGATTCTTTGGGTTGTTTAATGATTTTTCCAACCTCTGAACTTGGAGTCGCTTTATTGAAACTGAAACTTTTCCATCTGTTTTTTAAATATTCGTCAGAGATCAAATAAGACGTTTTATCCTGAATGAAATCCGGATCCCCCATATATTCTGCTCTATCAGCATAGGCTCTTCTTTCTGCTTCTACCATGATCTGTACGGCAGGAGTGGAGTTTTGTTGATACTTTTCTAAGTTCTCAAAAGCAGCCATTCTTAACATTTGAGCTAAAAGGACACCTCCGCTTGAAGGTAGAGGCATGGTGACAACATTGTTTCCTTTATAATCGAATTCCAGTGCTTTTCTTTCGGCAACTTTATAATTTTTTAAATCTTCTAATGTGATAATTCCGTTTCCTCTTTTCATTTCGGCAATCAAAAGATCAGCTGTTTTTCCCTCATAGAATCCTTTGGCTCCTAATTTCTGAATGAGCTTTAACGTTTCTGCCAATTCTTTCTGAACCAAAATATCTCCTGCTTTCCAAGGAGTATTTTTTACAAAAAGAATCGTCGATTTATTATGTTTTTGAAATTTTTCTTTTTGAGAATTCAGCATATCAGCTTCCTTGTCGGTAATCGCAAACCCTTTTTCAGCCAAATCAATAGCAGGTTGGATGATTTTAGCCATAGGAAGTTTACAGTATTTTAAAGTAGCAAAAAATCCGGCGATACTTCCTGGGATGCCTACCGCTAACCTTCCATTTTGGGATAAATCTGTGTCGGCTTTACCGTTTTTATTGAGATACATATCTCTTGAAGCCTTTTTTGGAGCAGTTTCACGATAATCAATTGTGAATTTTTCACCATTATTTTTCACGCCCACTAAGAAACCGCCGCCGCCGATGTTTCCAGCTTGAGGATAAACTACGGCTAAAGCATACTGCGTTGCTGTGATAGCATCATACGCGTTACCTCCCATTTTGAGAATCTGGGCTCCGGCTTCACTGGCAAGAGGATGTGCAGAAACCACAACGCCTTTGTTTTTTACTTTAACTTCTTTTACAATGGTAATATCAGTAAACTGACCCAAATAGAATTGAGTACCTAGGAATAATGCTGCGATAATGAGTCCTTTCATATTATTTGTATTTTTCTTATAAACAAAAGTATATATTTTTTTCATGAAAATCTTCCTTAAATAGATGTGAAATGTTCATGTGAATTGTTTTATTTGTATTTTAAAATAGGATGTAATTTATAATGTTCATTTAATAATATTATTTAATGGTTATAATTCATCTGTATGGTCTTTGTTTTGAGTTTTTAATTATTCTTTAGAATAATTCACTATTTTTGAAAAAAAGCATATGATGAAAAATTACCCGAAAGTTATTTCTTTAGGAGCATTGTTTTTTGTTTCTACGTACGTAAAAGCACAAAAAGACTCCACAAAAACAAAAAGTATAGAAGAGATTAAAATTACAATAGGATCTCGAAACAAAGCAAGGGTAGCAACAGATACGCCCGTGCCTGTAGATGTTATTAATATTGGCTCACAGTCTGTTATGACCCCGCAGTTAGATTTGAATCAGATTCTGAACTATGCAGCTCCCTCATTTACATCCAATTCAACAACGGTAGCCGACGGAACAGATCATGTGGATCCTGCACAATTGAGAGGGTTAGGGCCGGATCAGGTATTGGTTTTATTAAATGGTAAAAGAAGGCATACTTCATCTTTAGTAAATGTAAATGGTTCTCCGGGAAGAGGATCCGTTGGTACCGATTTAAATGCTCTTCCAGCTTTTTCTATTGAACGGTTAGAAGTGTTAAGAGATGGAGCTTCAGCTCAATATGGTTCTGATGCTATTGCTGGAGTGATTAATGTAATTATGAAAAAGAGTACCAATGCTCTTACTTCAGCTATTACAGTAGGAGGATTCAACTCCAAAGGATCAAATGATCATAGTGGAGGCTGGGATGGCGGTAAATATCAGGTAGATCTTAATTACGGTACTGCTATTGGGAAAAAAGGATTTGTAAACTTCACAGCCAGTTTAATGAAAAGAGATGAAACCCGAAGAGCAGGGGTAGCTACAGGGAATATTTTTAATGCATATAATGCTATTGAGCGTAGAGCGTTGGATGGTGGTGTGAATCTTTCTTCTCTTTTTGGTAACGTGAATGATAATTCACAACAGGTTATTGATTATATTCATCAATATGCGCAGAATGTGAACTATTTTAGTCCCACCTTTCAATCACAGATTCAAGGGGCTAATATGATTTCTGAATTAAAGTCACTTTTACGTGCAGATTTTACAGAAAACGAATTAGCTTATAGAGGACTTACAAGAAAAGACTTTAATATGAGAGTTGGTCAGTCTAGGTTGACATCGGGACAATTTTTCATGAATTCTCAATTCGAATTATCATCGTCTATACAGGGGTATGCCTTTGGAGGGATTTCATATAGAGATGGCAATGCTGGCGGCTTTTTTCGTAGACCCAACGAAAGGAGAGCATCAACCTCAATTTATCCTAATGGCTTTTTACCTGAAATCGCCTCTGATGTGGTTGATCTTTCTTTTGCTACAGGATTTAAAGGGAAAATTGGTGCTATCAATTACGATATAAGTAACACATATGGACGAAATAGCTTTGATTATACGATAAAAAATACAGCTAATGCTTCAATGGCATATCCAAACAAAACTGAATTTAATGCTGGAGGACTAAGTTTTTCACAGAATACCGTTAATGCAGATTTTGACACAAAATTAAATTGGTTGAAAGGTTTTAATATTGCTTTTGGAGGGGAAGCCAGATTCGAAAGGTATAAAATTACAAACGGTGAACAAGATTCGTGGGCGTTATATGATACTAATGGTAATATTCAAAATATTTCTACTCTTGCTAACGTAAAACCGACTGACTTTTTTGGAGAAACAAGACCTGGAGGAGCACAGGTTTTTCCGGGATTCAGACCTGAAAATAGTTTGAATAAAGGAAGAAGTTCGGTGGCTGGCTATCTGGATACAGAACTTGATATTACAGATAAATGGTTGGTAAGTGGTGCCGTACGTTTTGAAAATTATTCTGATTTTGGATCTACATTTAATTATAAAATAGCGACAAGATATAAACTTACCGATAAAATTAATATTAGAGCGGCGCACTCTACAGGATTTCGGGCACCATCTTTACAGCAGATTTATTATAATGCAACATCAACTCAATTTGTAGGTGGGGTAGCTTACGAGGTGGGTACGTTCTCTAATGATTCTCAAATAGCAAGGAATTTAGGGATTCCTCAATTAAAGCAGGAAGAGTCTGTAAGTTATTCTGCAGGGTTTACCGCTAAAATACCAAATGCTAATCTTACTTTTACTGTTGACGGGTATTATATTAAAATTAAAAATAGAGTCGTATTAACCGATCAATTTTTAAGACCAGATGGTACTTATCCGGAGGGAAGCTCGCAATATGATCTTCAGAAAGAGTTTGATAAAGCGAATGCGAATGCAGCAACCTTCTTTGCGAATGCCATTGATACCCAAACAAAAGGGTTGGAAGGGGTGATTTCGCATAGAGCAAAATTTTCTTCAACCATAGCCTTGAACTCGGATTTTGCGGTAACGATTTCCAAAACCAATAGAGTAGGGAATATCCACGGTTCTGACCTTTTGATTAATGCCGGACAGATCAACCGTTATTATTCTGAAACAAGCCGGGTGTATCTTGAAGAAGCTATTCCGAGATTTAAAGCTTCTCTTAATAATAGTTTAGAGATCAATAAGTTTAGTGTTTTGTTGAGGAATGTATATTTTGGGAAAGTAACAGATCCTAATACCATGGATACAAATGGAGATGGCAAAATAGGTTATGAAATAGTTAATGGAGGTGTTGTTGAGAATGAGCATCCGGTGTGGGGTGCAAAAATAATTACAGATCTCTCTGTAGCGTATAAGTTCAATAAGAGCTTTATTTTGACTGTTGGAGCTAATAACTTATTTGATATTTATCCAAGCAAGAATTATGGACCGGCAAATGTTCAAAGGCCTTCTATGGATGCTTCTGGAAATATAGTGTATACACCAGCTACAATTGATCTTTCTAATCAAGACCAGTTTGTGTACTCAAGAAATGTTTCACAGTTTGGAATGAATGGGCGCTTTCTATTCACAAGATTGAACTTTAATTTTTAGAAAATCTTATCAATGTTCTGAAGGTGTGTTTTTACATACCTTTTTTTATTATGATAAGCATGATTTTTTTACTTTTGTACAATTAAAAATTAAAACAGGTAAAATGGAATCGTATACGGAAAGAATACTAATTACAGGTGCTTTGGGACAGATCGGCACCGAACTTACGAATAGACTTGTCGAGATTCACGGTGCAGAAAACGTAGTAGCTTCTGGACTAGACAGATGGCAAAAAGGCATTACCGCTGCAGGTCATTATGAAAGAATGGATGTTACCAATACACAATTGGTAAAGCAGGTGATCAAAGATTACGATATTACAACAGTTTATCATTTGGCTTCGCTTTTATCAGGAACTTCTGAGAAGCAACCTATTTTCGCTTGGAAATTAAACCTTGAGCCTCTTCTTCAGTTTTGTGAAATGGCAAAAGAAGGTCTTCTTAAAAAGATATTCTGGCCAAGTTCTATTGCTGTTTTTGGGAAAGGAATTCCTAAAGAAAACGTAGCACAAGATGTTGTTTTAAATCCAACTACAGTATATGGGATTTCTAAAATGGCAGGTGAAAAATGGTGTGAATATTATTTTGACAAATATGGAGTAGATGTAAGAAGTATCAGATATCCGGGTTTGATCTCATGGAAAACTCCTGCAGGTGGAGGGACTACAGATTACGCTGTTGAGATTTTTTATGAAGCTATTGAAGAAGGAAAATACACAAGTTTTATTTCTGAAAATACAGGAATGCCGATGTTGTATATGGACGATGCAATTAACGCAACATTGAAATTAATGGATGCTCCAAAAGAAAGTGTAACGGTTCGTTCATCTTATAATTTGGGGGGAATGTCTTTCACTCCAAAAGAATTGGCAGAAGAAATTAAGAAAGAAATTCCAAGTTTTGAGATCGATTATAAACCAGATTTCAGACAAGCGATTGCAGATTCTTGGCCGGCATCAATTGATGATTCTGTAGCGAAAAAAGACTGGGGATTAACCTATGATTTCGGAATTTCTGAAATGTCTAAAGATATGATCAAGAATCTTAAAGTAAAATTAGGTAAAGATTAATTATCTAAAGTTAAACTTTAATTAAAATATATTTTAACATCTGATTATTAATTAATTATAATTATTATCTAAAATTTAGTTTACATGGTATTGTTCACTTTTAATATTGTAAATATTGAAGCTAAGACCAAAAATGATCTTCAGATTACAGATGAAGAGCGATTGGGGATTACAGAAAATAATACAAAAGCTATTCTTAGGATTTTAGATATTCATGATGTAAAAGCAAGTTTTTTTGTGGAGATTTCTATCGCAGAAAAACTTAAAAATCTAATAAAAGCAATTTCATCCCAAGGGCATGAAATTGCTTTTTATAATAAAGATTCCACTCTTCAGGAAATTGAAGAAACTAAAAAAAACACGCAGGATCTTCTCGAAAAACAGATCCGTGGAATTCGTCAAAAAGATTGTAAACTTCCGCAGGAGAATTTAAAACTATTGGAATTTAATTATGTTTCCAATATCGATAATGCGAATATTCTTTTTCCTTTTAAACGGTTAAAAAGAAATACAGAGATCACAGAAGAGGATGGATTAAGTATTATCCCGGAAAGTATTTCACCTTACTTTCAATTGCCATATAATGATTTTATGTTTCAGATCTTGCCTATGAAGTATTACAAGAATATGGTTTTTGAAACATTGAAAAATGATGACTTTGTTTTGATCTATCTTAATTCTTGGCAGTTCACCGATTTCAAAAAATATCAGTTTGATATCCCTTTTTACAGAAGCCTATTTTCGGGCAGAAAAATGGAGGACAAATTAGATGCCCTCCTTACTTGGATCAACGAGAATGACATGGCCACTTCTCGTATGAAAGATTATATTTTTTAATTTTCTGTTTAATTTTCCCACTGATTTCACAGATTTACACAGATGTTTGTGTTTTTCTTTGTGGAAATGTTAATGTATTTGTGTCTAGAAAATTAATTTAAACAGAAAGATTTAATTATTTAAATTGTTGATTTCAGATAGGCAAATAAATTTGCTTCGCGAAGCTGGAACGATGGCTTAATCAAATCAACATGTTGATTCATCTTTGCTCCCTTAAATATAGGTTCAAAATAAAATCTTTGCGTTAAAAGACTCTCTAAAATTTTTTAGATTAAACATATTTTTGTGTTATTCGTGCAAAAAATTAGTGTTATTTGTATTTAAAAACTACGCCAATTCAAAAAGCGTAATTTCCGGCAAAACACCAACTCTTCCAGGGTAGCTTAGAACCCTAAAGCCTCTGTTTACATAAAGTATTTTATATAAATCAGCCCATTTTGGATAACGGTATTGAACAGGCGACCATTGTATGTTTTTTAATCTAACCAAAATTGGAGATACTTACAATAAAATATCTGTTTTGTATAGAATATTTTTAATTATTCATCCTTAATACAGATGGCAAATAGATCTGTGGAATACTCTATTTCTTTTCTGATTATTATATCTTTAAATGAATATTTTGAGGTGAAATTATCTACCTTATTATTTTCTGTAGTTGAATTATTTATACCAGATATATACTTTTGTTTTAGATCAAACAACTGTTTCAGTGATTGTAATAGGAATATCTTTAGAAAATTAGGGTAAAAGAATAAAGTACATGGCAGCGTTATTATTTTTTGTTTTTTTGTACGAGAAATTTCTTCCAATACTAAGTCTGAATCAGAACCTATTTTAAGAATATCTACTTTGCTGAATTGTTTTTGAAGTAAACTCTCTAAACTCTTAGGAGTGTATTCTTTTAAATGAAAAATATTCCATGGCTTTTGAATATAATTGAAAAGTCGATGTTTTTTATCTGGCGTTGAAATAAGTAAACAACCACCGAGCTTTAAAAGTTTTTTTAATTTAGCTACATATTCAATGTCATTTGGAACATGTTCTATGACTTGAAAAGAAGTTATAACATCAAATTTTTCATCTGTCAGTTCTGAAATTGTTTTGAAATCTAAGTTGGGGAGGATGTAATTTTTTTTTGCGTAATTAACGGCTTCTTTGCTTATGTCTACACCAATAATACTTTCCGCATTTTCAGATAATAATTCTGTACCATAACCGGAACCGCAGCCAAAGTCTAAGACTTTTTTATTTTTCACGAAATTTTTAGCATATTCATAAGTCGCAATATGCATCAAATGAAGATGAAATTCTGATTTATTATTAAAATTTTCGTTTAGTATATGTCTCTCACCTGTATTTTCCATCTGTTACGGATAAATGCGTTTTAGTTATGATTATTCACCAAAGATATAAAGTATTTACGCCAATTCAAAAAGCGTAATTTCCCGCAAAACCCCAACTCTTCCGAGGTAGCCAATACACCAAAGCCTCTGTTTACGTAAGATGTTTTTCTTTGTGTTTAAAATTTCTCTCTCGCAGATTTTGATGATAACGCAGATTTTTGTGTTATTCGTGTAAAAAAAATAGTATTATTTGTGTTTAAAAACTACGCCAATTCAAAAAGCGTAATCTCCGGCAAAACACCAACTCTTCCGAGGTAGCCAATACTCCAAAGCCTCTGTTTACGTAAAATGTTTTTCTTTGTGTTTAAAATTTCCCTCTCGCAGATTTTTGTGTTATTCGTGCAAAAAATTAGTGTTATTTGTGTTTAAAAACTAAGCCAATTCAAAAAGCGTAATTTCCGGTAAAACCCCAACTCTTCCAGGATAACCCAGCACGCCAAATCCTCTGTTTACATAAAGCATTTTCCCTTCGCTTTCATACAAATCAGCCCATTTTGGATAACGATATTGTACAGGCGACCATTTTATGTTTTTTAAATCCAAACCAAACTGCATTCCGTGTGTGTGACCAGAAAGTGTTAAATGAACGTCTATCGGGTGTTTTTTAACCACGTAATCGAAATGAGTAGGGTCATGGCTCATTAGTATTTTTGTTGCTGATTCTGGAACTCCTTTTAAAGCATCATCCAGCTTTCCAAACTGAGGGAAAGGTTTTAATCCCCAGTTCTCAACACCCAGAATATAAATTTTCTCACCGTTTTTCTCAATTACTCTATGTTCATTTCGAAGCATATCGAAACCGGCTTGCTTTTCGTAATCAATTAGCGTGTCAAGATTTTTTTTCTTGGCATCTAATGAAGTCCATGTTACATAATCTGCGTAATCGTGGTTTCCCAGTACGGCAAATTTCCCATCCTTCGCTTTGATCTTTGAAAATAAAGGAATAAATGGTTTGAATTCATCTGCAATATTATTCACCATATCTCCTGTGAATAACACTAAATCTGGGTTTTGTTCATTAATTAAATCAATCGCGTGTTCCAATTTACTTGGGTCAGAAAAACTTCCACTGTGAACGTCAGATATTTGTATGATCTTATAGCCTTTAAAGCTTTTTGGAAGATTAGTGAAATTTATTCTCACTCTTCTTACTTTGTGACGGTATTTCCCGAATGTAATTCCATCAATAAACAATGCCGAGAGTATACCTCCCAAACCAAGTCCCATAATGCTTAAGAACTTTCTTCTTTCAGGGAAAAAGTTTTCCGTCGGTCGGGTCAACCCAATTAAATAACCTCCAGTTCTGAAAATATCATCAATTAATAAAAACAGAACAATGAAAATTTTAGGCAAAATAAAGATTAAAAATAACGAGATCATTATTTGAGCCCTCACCGTACTTCTGTCTGATCTTTGAAAGTGAGAGACTTCGTAAGCGAAGAATCCGTAAACAGCCAGAGATACAACCCAGTATCCTGTTTTGATCCAGGAATTGTCTGTTAATGTTCTTATTGCCTGATAGATGTATACTTCTAAAAACAAAAAGATAGCAGCGATGAATAAAAAATTTCTTTGCATAATAATGGTTAAAAAAAGCACAAAGAATACCTTCCCTGTGCTTTTTTATATTTTTAAATTAAATATTTTTAAGGAAATCTATACACGATAGCATTGATATTCATTCCGGCACCAACCGAAGCCATAACAATGTTACCTTTATCTTTAAACGATTGACCCTCCATTTTTCCTTTAATTATGAGATCAAATAATGTAGGAATTGTTGCAACAGAAGAATTTCCCAGCTTCTGGATGGTCATAGGAGAGATTGCATGATCATATTCTTTCACATGATAAAGCCTGTGAATTCTTTCGATCATTGCATAATCCATCTTAGCATTTGCCTGGTGGATCAGTATTTTATCTACATCTTCAATAGAAAGTCCGGCATCATCAATTGTTTCTTTTACAGCTACGGGAACATTTTTAAGAGCGTACTCATAAATTTTTCTTCCCAGCATTCTGATGTAAAATTTATCTTGATCTGCTTCTTTGTTAAGAGAACATCCACTTACTAAATACTCAAGTTCAGGACCATTATCACAAATTGTATTGTGGGCAATGATTCCTACGTTTTCTTCCTCAGTAGCGGTAACCACAACGGCTCCGGCTCCATCTGCAAAAATCATTTTATTTCGGTCATAAGGATCTGTAACACGACTTAAAAGCTCACTACCAACCACAAGAATCGTTTTAGCAACATTTGCTTTGATTAGGTTGTTGGCTAAGATCATTGCTTCTACCCATCCCGGGCATCCAAAGATCATGTCATACGTAATACACTTTCTGTTTTTGATGCCTAAATGATTTTTAACTCTTGCCGCCATCGTAGGCATAAAGTTGACAAGGCCAGCAGTGCTTACCTCACCAAAATTACTTGCGTAAATGATATAATCTATTTCTTCAGGATTTACTTTTGCATCTTCAATTGCAATTTTAGATGCTTCGTACCCAATTCGTGAGTTAGAATTATCATCTTCAATATATCTTCGCGTCTCAATTTCAGTAATTTCTACAAATTTTGAGATAATTTCTTCTGTAGGTTTCTCTATTTTTTCACCTTCATCTGTATAAAACTCAGAATCCATGAAGTAATCGCTACTAATAACTCTATTAGGAATATAAGATCCAGAACCAATAATGATCGTATTCGGCATTCGTTTAAATGATTTTTTTTAAAGACGCAAAGTTAATAATTAATATTAATAAGAAAGAATTAAAAATATTATTAAATTTGCAAAAATTGTACTTTACAATCTATGAAAAATAATCCGTCTTTAAAAGGTTTAGCTATTGCTGTTGTGGTGTTTATGATGGCCTTTGGGATTTACTTCTTCTTTTTAGCTAAGAAAAATTATTACTTAGTAGATAACCCTACGCCCAATACCTATTATTACAAGATCAACAACGGTTCTGAAGGAATTATTTCTGCAGGGCAGTTTGTGCATGTAGATCTGAAACAGGGTAAAAATGCTATTAAAGTTTTTGACCAGAATAAGAAATTACTCTATGATTCTGCATTTGAAGTAAATAAAATCCGTGGGCTTTTGAATATTGCTCACCAAGATTATTATGTTAATCGTCAATATTATGGATACAATCTTAAAAAAGATTCATTACTTTTGGCGCTGGATAAGACCGTTATAGACGGAAAGCCCTATTTTGGAGCGCCAAAACGCTTCAATAAGCTTTATACAGAAGATTTTTACTACAATGTAGATGAAGATTATGATAAAATGATCAAAAACATCCAACAGGTAGAATCAAGATCAAAGATCTTCAGAAAACAAGATTTCCTTAATTATTATAAAGAATATTACAAGTTTTGACAAACGATATCAACAAAGTGACGCCCTACAATTCTGAGGCTACAAAAAAGAGCCAGGTAGAGGATATGTTCGACAATATTGCACCAAAGTATGACCTTTTAAATCATGTTTTGTCTATGAAAATTGATGTTTTATGGAGAAATACATTGGTGAATATGATGAAAAAAGATAACCCGCAAGAAGTGCTGGATGTGGCTACTGGAACGGGAGATCTGGCAATTACAATTGAAAAAGGAACCAATGCGAAAATAATTGGTTTGGATTTATCGCAACAAATGTTAAATGTTGGCGTTAATAAAATAAAAAAACTTAATTTAGACGGCAAAATTTCCATGCAAAAGGGAGATGCAGAAAATTTACCTTTCGAGGACAATAGATTCGATGCTGTTTCCGTTGCATTTGGAGTAAGGAATTTCGAAAACCTAACCAAGGGGTTAGCAGAGTTAAGAAGAGTAGTTAAGGATAACAAGAGTGTTTATATACTGGAGTTTTCAAAGGTTGAGGGGGTTTTAGCACCATTTTATATGTTTTATTTCAAAAATGTATTGCCTGCCATAGGCAGATTGGTTTCTAAAGATAGCAGGGCATACACATACCTTCCGGATTCTGTGAACGCTTTTCCTTTCGGGGAAAAGATGAGACAAATTCTTTTAGATACAGGATTTAAAAAAGTTGAATATAAAAAACTAAGTTTAGGTATAGCCACAATTTATAAAGCAACAAAGTAACCTATGAATAAATTTCTATTAAAAGCACTGGTTTTAGCCTCAGTAAATATTGCTGTTTTTGCAGACGCACAATTTAGAACCCGAAACAGAATGGACAAGTTGGAAGATTTCGACCAACAGATATTTAGTTGGGGTTTTTATTTGAATGGTAATATAGTAGACTACCGTATAGTACTTAACCCAAGATACGGTATGGATGGTAACCAGAATCTTGTTTCATCTAAAAATAGTAAAAGTTTCGGAGCGGGATTGATCGCAAAATGGAGACTTAACGATTATTTAGATTTAAAATTGGAACCAGGCTTGCAATTTGCTCAAAGGCAACTTACTTTCAACACACAGTCAAATGACCAGTATGCTGCAGGTTCTTTGACGAATTCTCCTTTTATTCCGATTCCTTTGAATGATAAAGACAAAGTAAGAGATATTAAATCTACCTTGGTAGATATCCCTATTATGTTGGAGCTTCATGGGCAAAGGTGGTATAACTCAAGACCTTATATTGCCGCTGGGGTAAATTACATTGTCAACTTACAGTCTAATTCTGATTCTACAGATGATAATTTACAACAGGTGTTTAGATCTACAACGCATAATTTTGCTTGGTCTGCAGAAATGGGTATTCAATTTTATTTCAACAAATTTAAATTGACCCCTGCAATTAGAGGAACTTTCATTATGAACAATGAATTGGTTGCTGATAATGCGAATACACCTCCTTATTGGACGTCAGCAATGTCTACTTTACAAACAAGAGCGGTGTTTTTTGTATTGAAATTTGAATAAGAAATAAGCTTATAAAATATAAAGGGGGTGTATTACATCTCCTTTTTTGTTGGAAAATCAAAATATAGGGAGTTTTATTTTTGTTACTGTCAATATTTTTTTATTTTTGCTAATAGTTAGAATATAGAAACCTGAAATGCTTCAAGATTTAGAAAACAATTTTTCAGAATTAGAGAAAAAGATTTTGAATTTACAAAAGAATCAACAAAGTCTTAATGAAAAATTAACGGATTTAAACAAAGAGCATGAAGAACTGAAGAAGAAATACGACGAGGAAAGGAAAAAAAGTCAGGTATTAGCAGAAGAACAAAAAAATATAAAACTTTATTCAGCGATATCAGGAAACCCGGAACACAATAGGTTGATGAAAAATCATATCAACAGATTGGTTAAAGAAGTGGATTTCTGTATTGCTCAGCTTCAAAACAGTGGATTATAATGGATGTAAGAAGAATTACCATCAATATTGCAGGAAGAGTATATCCACTAAACGTGCCCGCAGCAGAGGAAGAGACTTTGCGTAAAGTGGGGAAGCAAATTGAAAATATGATTAAAGATTTTGAACAAAACTTCGATGTAAGAGATAAACAAGATGCTTTGGCAATGTGCGCCCTGAAATTGGGAACGAATGCTGAAGTGGTATCTCTGAACTACGAAAAAAATATAAATTCTACCAACGAAAGATTAGTAAAGATCAATCAATCGTTGAATGAAATTGGGAAATAGATTTTTTTTTCCAGAAAACCTGCCTACAATAATTCTAACACATTAAAGGTAAACTCAACGCTAAAAAATTACCGAACAAACATCCATTGAATGGCGCGCCGGTTATCCGGATTACAGACAGTGGAGATCAGTTCAAATCGTGTTGATTAGGAGTTTACTCTATATCATTGAATTATTGTAGGCTTTTTTTATTAACATTGTAAAGACAATTAAAACTCAATATAGATTATGACAATAACAACCATTATAGTCGGCGTGATTTGCCTTGTAATTGGTGCGGTGATAGGAATACTTTTCTCTAAAAGCTCACTTAATACTAAAGGACAATTTATTATAGATGACGCAAAAAAGAATGCTGAAAACCTTGTAGAAAAAGCGAATGTACAAGCTGAATCCATAAAGAAAGAAAAGAACCTTCAGGCTAAAGAAAAATTCCTTGAATTAAAATCTCAGCATGATGCAGATATCCAATCGAGAGAGAAGAAAATGCAGGATTCTGAAAAGAGAGTGAAAGACAAAGAAAATAAGCTGAATGATGAGCTTAGCAAGGCAGGAAAACTTGAAAAAGACTTGGACAGACAAATTGCTGATTATGCCAAGAAAACTGAAAATTTAGATAGAAAACAACAGGAATTAGATGTGATCACTTCTAAGAAAGTTGAAACTTTAGAGAAAATATCTAATTATACAGCAGAAGAAGCTAAAGCTGAATTGGTAGAATCAATGAAAGCTGAAGCAAAAACAAGAGCTCAGGCTCACGTTCAGAGCATCATGGAAGAAGCTCAGTTGAATGCTAAAGGAGAAGCTAGAAAAATCGTTATCCAAACGATTCAGAGAATAGGAACAGAACAGGCTATCGAAAATTCAGTATCAGTATTTAATATTGAATCTGATGAAGTTAAAGGTAGAATTATTGGTAGAGAAGGTAGAAATATCCGTGCTTTAGAAGCAGTAACAGGAGTTGAGATCATCGTTGATGATACTCCGGAAGCAATACTTCTTTCATGTTTCGACCCAGTGAGAAGAGAGATCGCAAGATTATCACTTCACAGATTGGTAACAGACGGAAGAATCCACCCTGCAAGAATTGAAGAGGTAGTGGAAAAAACAAGAAAGCAGATTGAAGAAGAAATTATTGAAGTAGGTAAAAGAACAGTTATTGATTTAGGAATTCACGGCTTACACCCAGAATTAATAAAGATTGTAGGTAGAATGAAATACCGTTCTTCTTACGGACAAAACTTATTACAGCACTCAAGAGAGGTAGCAAATATCGCTGCAACAATGGCTGCTGAACTAGGACTAAATGTGAAATTAGCGAAAAGAGCTGGTCTATTACACGATATCGGTAAAGTTCCTGAGCAGGAGTCTGAACTTCCTCACGCTTTACTAGGTATGCAATGGGCTGAAAAATATGGTGAAAATGCAGAGGTTATCAATGCCATTGGAGCTCACCACGACGAGGTAGAAATGACTTCATTGTTGTCTCCGATTATTCAGGTTGCTGATGCTATTTCTGGAGCAAGACCAGGGGCTAGAAGACAGGTGCTGGAATCTTATATCCAAAGATTAAAAGACCTTGAAGCTGCAGCATTAAGCTTTGAAGGAGTATCAAGTGCATACGCAATTCAGGCAGGTAGAGAGTTGAGAGTAATGGTAGAAAGTGGAAGAGTAAATGACGAAACCGCTTCTCAGTTATCTTACGATATTTCTGAAAAGATCCAGAACGAATTAACATATCCTGGACAAGTAAAAGTAACAGTAATCAGAGAAACGAGAGCTGTGAATATTGCAAGATAATAATCAATCAAAGATATTTTATAAAAACCTTTCAAGAAATTGAAAGGTTTTTTATTTTTATCAAAATTTAAAAATGCAAGAACTGTCATTATCCTCCAAGCTGAAATACATTTTTTCTATCCCCGTGATCATTGCTGCCCTTGGGTATTTTGTAGATATTTATGATCTGCTTCTATTTGGGATCGTAAGAATTCCAAGTTTAAAAGCATTAGGGCTGAATCCCGATGTAGATGGGACATTTATTCTCAACTGCCAAATGATTGGATTGTTGATTGGAGGGATTTTCTGGGGTGTTTTCGGTGATAAAAAAGGAAGACTTTCTGTATTATTCGGATCAATCTTGGTGTATTCCTTAGCCAATATTGCTTGCGGTTTTCTCCCGTATTTTCCAAAAGAACATTTGGTATATTCTTATGCAGGATTAAGGTTTATTGCAGGAATTGGTCTAGCCGGAGAGCTTGGAGCAGGAATAACATTGGTTTCTGAAAGTTTACCAAAGAATTTAAGAGCGATAGGAACTTCTGTAGTGGCAGGTTTCGGATTAATGGGAGCGGTTGTGGCTCAATTGACCGTAGAGCTTGCCGGAGGGTGGAATATCTCTTACATCATCGGAGGGGTTCTGGGAATCATGCTGTTGTTTTTAAGAATAAGTGTTTCGGAATCTGGTATTTATAAAAATATTGAAACGAAATCTCTTTCCAAGGGAAACTTTCTCTCCTTTTTTACCAATAAAGACCGTTTCATCAGGTATTTAAAATGCATCGCGGTGGGATTGCCTACTTGGTATTGCATTGGGATTCTGGCGGTATTAGCGAACCAATTTGCCCCTGAATTCGGAATTAAAGACCTAAACCCGGGAAAAGCAATAATGTGGGCGTATGTAGGTATTTCTGTCGGTGACTTAATGAGCGGATTTATTTCCCATGCATTAAAATCCCGAAAGATGGCCATTTTCTATATGCTGATCTTTACGTTAATTGGTGTCGTGATCATGCTTTTCGGAAATACCAATACAGAAACCAAGTATTATATGTTCTGTGTGTGGCTCGGATTAGGAACAGGATATTGGGCGATGTTTGTAACGTTAGCAGCAGAACAGTTCGGGACGAATATCCGAAATACGGCAACCACCACGGTTCCTAATATGGTAAGAGGATTGGTTCCGGTAATGATCCTAGCTTTCGATCTTCTTAAAAACAATTTTTCTGTGATCATGAGTGCCGCAGTGGTTGGCGTGGTGGTATTCGGGCTTGCTTTTTATTCTTCTTTCACGATTTCTGAAACCCACGATAAAGATCTAGACTTTACAGAATAGGAGGTAATGTGAATGAATACGCAATGTATGTTTGATTTAATTGTGTTACTGATCGTATTAATCGTCAATTATCGTGCAATTAAATAATAATTATGTTGTGGATACTATTTATTTGTTTAACTTTGGAACCGTTCAATTAAAAAAATACTTTAAACTAAAATCAGAAATCACATGTTAAACCAAGTTTTAAAAAATGCTAAAAAGCTACAAAAAGGAGATCTTAAAAATATCGTAGGAGGTATTAGTAAACCTAATTTATCTCTATGCGGATGCAGCTGCTCTGGAGCGGTAACAGGTCCTGAGTATTGCTCTCAATATTTCGGATGCCCTCAAGTTTACACTTGCGGACAAGATCTAACATAGAAACATTTCCACATTTAATATGCAGAACCCTTTTGGTATATCCAAAAGGGTTTTGTTCTTTTAATGAATGATATAGAGTAAGCTTCCGATGCTTATGGTGATCCAAAGAATCAATGCAACTGCTAAAGGTTTTAAACCAATGGTCTTCAGGGTCTGTAAAGAAAGGGTAGAGCCGATTAAAAATAAAGTTACGTTTAATCCGGATTTCGCAGCAACCGTAACTATAGAGCTGAAGCTATCGAAGAAAGGGAAATAGGTATTCAGAAGAATAGCAAGAATAAACCATCCAATAAACCATGGGATTTTAATTTTAGAACCTTTACTTTTAAAAATAAACATTGTAATGATGGATACTGGGATAATCCATAATGCTCGGGCTAGTTTTACCGTAGTTGCTATTTTTAATGCTTCATCACCATATTTACTTGCTGCGCCTACAACAGAGCTGGTATCATGGATTCCGACGGCACACCACAGTCCAAATTGCTCTTGGGTAAGATGCAAAATATGCCCAATAAAAGGATAAACAAACAAGGCAACCGAATTCAGCGTAAACACAATCGCAAGAGCCAGCGATATTTGTTTTGTACTGGGTTTTATAATAGGAGAGGTTGCTGCAATGGCACTTCCTCCACAAATTGCAGTTCCTACAGAAAGCAAATAAGAAAGTTGCTTATCAAGCTTGAATATCTTTCCTAAAAAGTAGCCTAAAGTCATCACGGTGAAAATACTCATTACCGTTAAAGTAAATCCAGTTTTGCCGGCCTGGAGTGCTTCATCTAATTTTAATCCGAAGCCTAATCCTACAATAGAAATTTGTAATAAAAGATGAATGTATTGATGTACTTTTTTTTCAAAAGGGTTGCCTATGAAAATGGCTAAAAGAATTCCCAAAGCCAATGCAATCGGAGAAGAGACAAATGGAGTAAGGCATAGAATGATTATTCCAATAAAAATTATTTTCTGTGAAGTTTCATTTTGGATGAAAGTTTTCATATTGTAAAGCGTTGAAATCATAGTTCAAAATTCTACAATTTATTATTACGATGTAAATCGTATTTTGTTATGATTGATAACTTTTAGTTATAATTGATTGAGGTTTTTAATGTTTCGAAGTTGGTTAATCGCAAAGGCGCAATTTCTTTTTACAACAATATGTTTTAAGGCGCAAGGATTTTATCGTAGATAAAATTGATTGGTTTATATGATACAAGCCCGCATACGTTTTGTCATCAGGAGGAATCTATATATCGCGATTGGAGCCTCTGTGATTTTCCAATAAAATATTCTTTTCTAATTATAATTTCCTATTTTACTCGAAAAGTTTTTTATATACATTCAAACAGGTTCATAACTCATAAACTTCAGAAATAATTGAATCAATTCAGATTGTTCCCCTTTGGGAAGGATGTAATGAAAGTTTCTTTCGATACTGAAGTTTTTGATATCAATAATTGTTAAGACATTGTTTTTAAGCTCATTTAAAACAGTGCTGATTGATAAAAAAGCCATACAGTCGGAATGTAATAGATAATTTTTAATGCTTTCACTGCTTCCCAATTGCATGACAATATTCAGTTCATCAATAGTAATTCCTTTTTCTTTTAACCGATTCTGAATAAATTCCTGAGTTCCTGAGCCTTGTTCACGGAAAATTAAATCTACATCATACAGATCTTTTAGATTCAGTGTTTTGTTGGCTAAAGGATGATGGGCTTTGGCAACAAGTACAATTTCATCAGCTTTGAAGGTGGTATATTCAAAAAAAGAAGACTGAGATTCTCCTTCAATGATTCCCAGATCTATTTTTCCTTCTTTTAAAAGGGTGGAAATTATTTCAGTATTTTGGGTGAGCAATTCTATTTTGATGTCTTTATAATAAGAATTGAATTTTGCCAGAATTTCAGGTAAAATATACTGAGCGATTGTTGTGCTGGCCCCGATAATCAGTTTTCCTTTATGCTGTTGATTCACCTGGCTGATCTCAAATTCCAGATCACGATATATATTCCTTATTTTTTCAGCGTATGCATACAATATTTTGCCGCTTTGAGTAAGCTGAATAGAGGTTCCTTTTCGATCAAACAACTTGGTGTTAAGTAGATTTTCTGTTTCTTTGATATGTTTGGTAACGGCGGGTTGTGAAATATTCAGTTCTTCCGAAGCTCTTGTAAAACTCAGCCTTGAAGCAACGGTGTAAAAAACTTTTAATCTGTAATCAAACATATGGGGAATTTAAGCAAAGAAAAAATAAGTTTCTGGAGTAAAGTCAATTTTAATTCTCTTATTTCCTTTGTATTTTCAGAGGATACAAAGGAAATAGGAGAGTATGGGGTTGCAATTGGGATGAAATTATAAAAAAGGTTTCATTTCATCTTCTATCTGAGTCCTCAGATCCATCAGACGTTTTGCATATTGCTCCTGTTGTTTTTCAGCTTCTGTACTCGGGATCCATTTAGGAACAGGAAGTTTTTTGCCATTTTCATCTACCGCTACAAAAACAATGATACAGTGGGTTTTCTTAACAAAAATAGGCTGTTTTAGATTTCTTGAAAATACATTGATGGATATATGCATACTCGAAGAGCCTGTGTAAATAACCTGAGCCTCTACTTTTACTATTTCCCCGATTTTAATAGGTTCATAGAAACGAATTCCCCCTACATATACCGTTACAGAATAATTTCCACTCCAGGTAGTTGCGCAAGCATATCCTGCTTGATCAATCCACTTCATTACACTTCCTCCATGAACGTTTCCTCCATAATTAACATCTGAGGGTTCAGAAATAAACTGAAAAGTAATCGGTTTGTTCTCCATTTTCTTATAAAATTTTCATAAAGGTATTTAATAATTCTTAGAATGGCATATTAAATCATACTTTTGGAGGTTAGAACTTTGAAGAAGGTTTTATGTAATAAAAATAACTTAAAAAAATAAATGAAAAAAGTATTTTATCTTAATACGTGTGACACTTGCAGAAAAATATTGGCCCAGTTTAATCTTAAAGAATGGGAGCTTCGTGAAATAAAAAAAGAACCCATTACAAAAGAAGAATTGGAAGCAATGGCGAAAATTGCGGGGTCTTACGAAGAATTATTCAGTAAAAAATCTACTCAGATCAAGCTAAGAGAGCTAGATCTAAAGACTTTGGGTGAAGATGATTTTAAAGAACTTCTGCTTGATCATTATACGTTTTTGAGACGTCCTGTTTTCCTTACTGATAGCAAAATTTTTATTGGTAACGATAAAAAGAATATTGGAGAATTGAGAGATTTCTTTAATTCAAATTAGAAATAGTAGACAGGTTTTTTCAGAATGTTGTTTGGGGCTGTCGGATTTTCTGAGGGTCAGGATTTTGATGAATATGAATTTTTGAAATCCAAACAATGTAGATCATGATCTGTTTCAGGAGTATAAAAACAAAAACCACAGAATATTCTGTGGTTTTTTGCTTTAAGTATATATCTTTTAATTATACAAAAGGAGCTTTCACCACTTTTGCAGGGATATTTTTGTTTCTTACCTGAATAAAGATTTCAGAACCTAGTTTGAAGTGAGGTTTGTCTACATAAGCCAATCCTAAACCTACTTTTTTCATTGGAGACTGAGTTCCGGAAGTTACTTTTCCGATCACGTTTCCTTCAGCATCTACAACAGGATAGTCGTGTCTTGGAACTCCTTTATCCTGAAGTTCAAAAGCAACTAATTTTCTTGTAACGCCTTCTTCTTTTTGTTTTGCAAAAATATCTTTAGACACGAAATCTTTATCAAATTTTGTGATCCATCCTAATCCTGCTTCAATTGGAGAAGTAGTATCATCGATATCCATTCCGTAAAGGCAGAAACCTTTTTCTAATCTTAAAGTATCTCTGGCAGCCAGTCCGCAAGGAATAATTCCTTCAGGTTGTCCAGCATTAATGATTTCGTCCCACAATTTTTCAGCATTGTCATTTTGGAAATAAATCTCAAAACCTCCACTTCCTGTATATCCGGTGTTAGAAATAATAACGTTCTCTACTCCTGCTACAGCGCCTACCGTAAAGTTATAGTAAGGGATTTCAGAAAGATTAACCTCTGTTAATTTTTGAAGAATTTCAGTAGCTTTCGGCCCTTGAACTGCCAATAAAGACATATCATCAGAAGCATTGGTAAGCACAGCATCAAATTTGTTGTACTTTACAATGTGGTTCCAGTCTTTTTCAATGTTTGAGGCATTCACAACAACGAAATACTTTTCATCTTCCATTTTGTAAACAATAAGGTCGTCTACAATTCCTCCGGTTTCGTTAGGAAGACAAGTATATTGCGCTTTTCCGTTTTCCAAAGCATCTACATTATTAGTCGTAACCAATTGTAAAAGATCTTTAGCACCCGGACCTTCAACGAAAAATTGTCCCATGTGAGATACGTCGAATAATCCTGCTTTTTCTCTTACCGCAAAATGCTCTTCTGTAACTCCGGAATATTGTACAGGCATTTCAAAACCTGCGAAAGGTACTATTTTCGCTCCTAAAGAAGCGTGTTTGTCGTACAAGGCTGTTTTCTTCATGTTTATTTCTATTTCTTTATTTTAAAGCTGTTAAAAGTATCGTTAAAAAGGGTCATGTAATTTCCGTTCCAGTATTTCTGACCGCAGTTGATGGAAATAAGATACAGATCTTTATCTTTTTGAAAGACTTTGGTGATCCAGAATAGCTTATCTTTTTCATCAAAATATTCATACATATATTCTGTGTATCCCTTTTTTCCGTTTTTGCTTTTTATTTTGTTTTCATCGTCACTTGATTGATAAAGAGCAAGGATGAATTTTTTTGTTTCTGCTTTGGGAAGGTTCAGATCGTGATATTCTGAGATGGTAATGGCGCCAATTTCGTTGGTAGGAAAGATATTAACAATTTCGCTTTCGTTCATGGCCTTCCAACCATCGGGATAGCTGATAGAATAATTAGAGCTGTCATACATCTGTTGTTTCTGAGCAAACGAAAAAAGTCCCAACAAAAATGTTGTTATGAGTAGTGCTTTTTTCATTGCTTAAAAGTTGTGTTTGTATTCTTCCAAAATGATTTTAAACCATTCGGTGAAATTTTTAGGATTTTCAGCTATTTCTTTGTCGAGATCCGAAATAGAGATATACCTTACTTCTTCTACTTCATTTTTGTTTAAATTGAAATCGGCTTCATAATTTCCCACGAAAACATGGTCTAATTCATGTTCCCAAAGTCCACCGCCAACATCAGCTCTATAAATAAAATTGAATTTTTCTGAAAGTTCAGTGTCTATTCCCAGTTCTTCTTTAACCCTTCTTTTGGCTCCGTCCAGATATGTTTCTCCATTTCTGGGATGAGAACATACGGCATTGGTCCATTGGTTGGGAGAGTGGTATTTTTCGGATGCTCTTTTTTGCAAAAGCATCTCTCCTTTATTATTGAATAAAAAAACGGAAAATGCACGATGTAACAAGCCGTTAATATGGGCCTGTTGCTTTTCCATTAAGCCTAAAACTTCATCCGCCGGATTAACTAAAACTACGAATTCTTCCATTGATACAAATGTAAGTTTAATAAATGTATTTTGGAAATTTTTGGTGAAACATCATATTTCTTTACGATTATGTTTGTTTTGAATGTTCTCGCAGATTATGCAGATTTTTTCTTGAAAAATATTCACAATCATCTGCAAGATCTGCAAAATCCGCGAGAGAAAAATTACTTTTTGACTGCTTTTCCAATTCTGATATATAAGAATGATATAATAAAAAAGAAGATCGTGACGAATAACGAATTAATTAAAACTTTTGGTAAACCTAAAGCAGTAACATCCACAAAAGGATAAGGGTAAAACCCTGAAAAGTTTCCCCGGATTAATATAACAATTAGATAGATGATAGGAAATAGAGCCCATTTCAAAATCTGGCTGTATTTTACACGGGCTTTATTTTCAAATAAATACCAGAAAATAATGGTGAGAACAGGCATTACGCTGTGTAGGAGTTCGTCAACAACTCTTTGTAAACCGGTCGGTTGCCATGTTCCTCTCAGGATAATCTGATACGTAGCTCCAACAATCGTAATATAAACCGTAATAGCCGTTAGAATTCCCGATTTTTTGTCTTCGTTTTCTTGTTTTTGGAAAACGACAGTAGTAAAATAAAGCGTTGCAAGAAAATTAACAAGGATGGTAAAATAAGTGAAAAACCTGAAATTGGCTTCCATTAAAGAAGTTGTCCTGTTTTCTATATGCAAATAATATTGTGTTATTAAAGCAAACCAACCAATGAGTGCAAAAATAATCGCAAGATTTTTTTTCATGATTTGTAATTAGTGATATAAATATAAAACAAAAAAGCCAATTTACAATTTCTGTAAAATGACTTTTGTAATGCTTAGGTAATGGTATTATTTAACGTCTTTCCAGATATTTCTGTTAAGCGTTTCTATTGTATTTCCTTTGATGACATATGTATCGGGACCTTTAATATGGCTGGTTTCCCCATGACTGTAAGCTAAGAGATCATAATTAACGGTGATGGTATCTCCATTTTTCTCAAAAGTCAGATATTGATAATCCGAAAAATTAGAAGCTGAATTAGGCGGTTGGAAAAAATCCTGACCAATTAATTGATCGGCTGCTTTATTATGGGCAAACCATTTTTTTACCAGGTCTTTCTGTTCTTTAGACCCTTGTTTTCCCAGACCAAGAGCGGTGGTAAGTTCACAATTGCCATCATTGCAATTAGATCCGCCTAGTCCGCTGTATAAAGCGGCAATAGCTTTTAATGGTTCCGAAAGTTTATTGATATCCGATGTATTGATATCGCCGGGGCTTTTTTGTGATTTTTTGATCAGCGTAAATGTTTCATTACCTTCTTTGGCCGGACTATTTTCAGGAGGTGAGGGTGTAGATGAAACACTATCAGCTAGAGTAGTGGTTGATAGACTATCTGCATTTTTATCTGCCGATGTTGATGTTTTGTTCGATGGGTTGCAGGAGAAAAGGAATAATGATGCTATTCCAATGGCAATACTATTTAATTTCATAGGTGATTTTTTTGTGAAGGCATCAATAAAGATACCAAATTGCTAAGTATTTTTAATCTTAAATTTTCACCTATTTTGAAACAGAATGATTTGATACTCATTGTAAAAATAACAGTACAAATGTTTGTTTTATCGATAAAATAATGAAATAAAGGGCCTAGATTTAATATAAATCAAGTTTAACACTCCTGTTTGGTGTAAAAGTCGTAACTTCGCCATTCAAATTTTTAATGATGGAATTAGACTATATCGAGCACCTAAGTCCTATACTTAAGGACGGCGTAAAAAACTACTTAATAGACATCGACGGAACAATTACGGACGATGTACCCAACGAAGAACCGGAAAGAATGGTTACTTGTGAACCGTATCCTGATGCGTTAGCGACGGTTAACAAATGGTACGACGAAGGTCACCAGATCTGCTTCTTTACTTCAAGAACAGAAAATCTAAAGCAAATTACGATGGATTGGTTGGATAAACACGGATTTAAATATCACAGTGTTTTATGCGGAAAACCAAGAGGTGGAAACTACCATTGGATAGACAATCACTTGGTGAGAGCAACAAGATACAAAGGAAAATTCACGGATCTTGTGGAAAAACAAGTGACCATTGAAGTTTTTAAAGATTAAAATTATAATTCAGGGATTTAAAGATTAAACGATTAAAGTGGGTAATACTGCATGATTTTTTAATTTTTAAATCCTTCAATTTTTTAAATACATATTATTTATGAAAGTTTTAGCAAACGATGGGTTGGATCAATCTGGGATTGATGCATTAACTGAAAAGGGATTTGAAGTAATCACGGCAAAAGTTCCTCAGGAATTTTTAGTAGATTATATCAACGAACACAAAATCCGTACTTTATTGGTGCGTAGTGCAACACAGGTAAGAAAAGATATTATTGATAATTGTCCGTCACTTGGCATCATCGGTAGAGGTGGAGTAGGAATGGATAATATTGATGTAGATTATGCAAGAGAAAAAGGAATTCATGTGATCAATACGCCTTCTGCTTCTTCGGAATCGGTTGCTGAATTGGTTTTTGCACATTTATTTTCAGGATCAAGATTTTTACAGGAATCTAACAGAAAGATGCCTGTAGTGGGAGATACAGAATTTGCAGGTCTTAAGAAAGCGTATGCAGCAGGAATCGAACTAAGAGGAAAAACCATCGGAATTGTTGGGATGGGAAGAATCGGACAGGAGGTTGCTAGAATTGCGCTAGGTCTTGGTATGAGAGTGATTGCTGCGGATAGCAATGTAGGTAAAGCAAGCATTAAAGTGAAATTCTACAACAACCAGTTTATTAATGTAGACATTGAAACAGAACCTTTACAGGAAGTTTTAAAGCATTCAGATTTTATTACGCTTCACGTTCCGGCACAGAAAGACGGATATATGATCGGTAAAAATGAATTTGAGATCATGAAAGACGGTGTAGCAATTGTAAACTGTTCAAGAGGTGGAGTTATTGACGAGTCTGCTTTAATAGAAGCTTTAGATTCAGGGAAAGTAAGATTTGCAGGTCTTGATGTTTTCATCAATGAGCCTACGCCTTCTAAGGAGATTCTTACGCATTCTAAAATCTCTTTAACGCCGCATACAGGGGCATCTACTTTGGAAGCTCAGGATAGAATTGGTCTTTCTTTGGCAGAACAAATTTCAAGCATTTTACAGATTCACTAATCTGGTGATGATAAAGAATAAAAAAACACCTCAATGGAGGTGTTTTTGTTTTTTAAGTAAGAGTGGTGATTTATTAATATGTTTTTACGTTCAAAATAACTGATTGTAAATCTAATATATGAAATCCGATATCTTCTTATATATTATTTTTGCTTCTCAAAAGATCTCTGATTTCCGTTAATAATTTTTGGTCATCAGTTGGTCCTGCAGGAGCTGCTTCTTCTTTCTTGCTGATTTTATTGATCCCTTTGATCATCATGAATAAAACTAAAGCAATACATAAGAAATTGATGACCGCTGCTAAAAAGTTACCATACGTAACTCCATTCCAAACCAAGCCTTTAATGTTTTCTGCGCCTGCAGCTTTTAGAGCTGGATTTAATAGAAGAGGCGTGATCACATCTTCTACAAATGATGAAACGATTTTACCAAATGCAGCACCAATAATTACCCCTACTGCTAGATCGATAACATTGCCTTTGACTGCAAATTCTTTAAATTCTTTAAGAAATCCCATAATTTAATTCTTTTTAATGTTGTTTATCACAAATATAATTTAAAAAAATGAATATTTGTCATTAATAATAAACACATAAATCGATATTTTGTGATTAATTAATCATGGATATAAAGTGTTAAAATGAAAATTATATACGGTAAAGAGAAAACGTTAAGGATATTTAAATTAACAGATTCTAAAATATATTTTTATTTTTTAGGGTAAAAAGTGTTGCGGACTCCCCAGAGGTAGAACTTTTAAACACTTTAAATAATTAAAATGATTTAAAAACACCATTGCAAATTTGAAAATAAGCGGAAAAATTAGCTGACTTTCTGTTAAAAAATAAGAGCCTGTTTAAATTTCTAAATTTGATTTTTTGTATACCATTCAAATCTTTATCTAAATCACATTCTTTAAGGATTTTCCTGATTAAAAAGATAAGGTATTGATGACCTATTTTTCTAACGCAAAGCTTTAGCTTTATTAAACATATTTTCAGGGAGCAAAGGATAGAATCAACTTCGTTGATTCATCGAAGCGTATGGATAAGTATACAGCTTCATCAGCGACGAAGTCGCATCACTTTGCCCACTTAAAATAAAGGAAAATTATTCATCAACTTTGCGTTAATATTTTTAATCAAAAAATAATTTCAAACATGATCTATTGAGTATTATCAATAAAAAAAACTGATAACCAAGTGTATAATGATTCTTAAGTAAAATTTAAACAAGCTTTAAGAGTATTAAAAATAGACGTCCAATATGTTTTTCTAGGGCCATCAATTCTAAATGTTCATCATTCAAAGGAAGCCATAAAAAAAGACTCAGATAAAAATCTGAGCCTTTCTCTTTTTTTAATTTTAAAATGATATTTCAAACTCTATTGATAGGAGTAACGCTTTGGTAAGCATTATTTTTTAGTGAGTAATTTTTGTAATTCAGCTACTTGTAGTTTTAGGTCCTGAACTTCTTTTTGTTGAGATTGTAAAGACTCAATTTCTTTTTGTTGCTCTTTAACGGCATTCACCAATATTTTAGTTAAAGCACTTTCATCAAATTGTCTTTTATCTTTTAGTCCGCTGTTTGCCGTGTCATCTATGATACTTACCATATAAGGCGCTGCTTTTTCTACTTCCTGTGCAATAAAACCGATGTGTTTTTGATCTAAGTCTTTGTAGCCAGACTTTTCGTTGTATTTATAGGTAACGGTTCTCAATTGGTTAATCACATTCAGACCGTCTTTAAAATCTTCAATATCTTTTTTTACTCTTTTGTCAGAAAAAGTTCCCCAGCTTCCACCTCCCGGTTTATCTGCTGAACCATCAACAGATAATAAAGATGTAGGATTGGGAGTACCTATTCCTACATTTCCATTAGTACTAATTCTCATTTTAAAGGTATCATTGGTCATTAGATCAAGTGGGTGACTAGAATTAGTTCCTAGCCATCCGGCAGCTCCTCCTCCATTTGTAATACCAGTACCCACATAAGATCTTAAACGTATTGTACCGTCAGTATGTTGAAAACCATATTGCTTCGTATTTGTCACAATGTCTACTTTTACTGCTGGGGTTACTGTTCCTATTCCCACATTGCCATTGGTATCAATTCTCATGCGAAAAGTATCATTCGTCATTAAATCGAAAGGGTGATTAGAAGTTGTGCCCCACCAACCAGATAAACTAGCTCCATTGGTATTACCTATTCCTACATATGAATTCAGAATTACAGTTCCATCACTATGTCTGAATCCATAATTTTTGGTGGCAGTAAGCAGGTCAACTTTTACTGCGGGGGTTGCTGTACCAATACCTATTCTATGGTTAGCTGCATCTACAGATAATGAATTACCATCTACAGAAAATGCATTAACAGCAGTTCCTGTAAATTTCAATGTATTGGCTGCTTGTGTTACCGTCCTGTTTCCTGTAAGACTCCCATCTGTATTATAAATATTCACACTCGAGCTTGGAGAACTTGATGAGGTTAATTTTGCCCATAATGTACCATCATAATAATAGTATCCCACAGTATCTACATTAGCTGCAGTTCCTGTTTGTGTTCCTGTAGCAATGTTATTTACGTAGATTAGAGTAGAAGTAGGCACTGCTGCCATACTTTGTGCTCTTTGCCGATCTACACGGGGAATTAGTAGACCATCAACATTAGTTGTGTTACCTGTAGTGTTCTTAGCCGTTACATCCAAAGTGGATTGCGGAGTACTAGTGTTGATGCCTACTTGAGCATAAGAGTAAGCTCCTAATAGAAGGAGTGAAGATAAAATTACTTTTTTCATAATTGTGTTATTTTATATTAAGTTCAATAAATTTTTTAAATAGAGATACATCATCTATCATTATAGTATATAATTATCTTTAGTTTTTTATCCTTAATAATAGAAACTAGAGTTTGGATAAAAGTAAAAGGGGAGAGATGCTATAAATTTTTCAATTGTTAAGCTGGAGAATGAATAATTCATTCATTGATATTGAGAATATGTCTGTCCTGTTTTTCAAGATAATCTCTAAAAAGATTTCTGAATGTTTTGTTTGGATGGCTACAGATTCGTAAAAATACTTGTTTAACCGAAATCGGGATAATGGGTTGCTGTTTTTCATCATTGTGTGTTGTTTTGTTTTTAATAAAAATTTGCTATAAATATGAGTATTTTGTTGAAAAAATATTTTAAGCAAAAAATAAATAAATAGGTTATTGTTATGTAATTTAACAATTTATATACCAAAAAACAACTTATTATGATGAATTGTAATGTATTATGAGCGTTTTTTATTTAAAAATAAATCCTGATATGGTGATGGAATGTAATATGTAATTGATGTTTTTAATGAATATTAATCACTTTATTTTGAAAAATAAATATTGGTTATACCTATTCAATAGTACATCCGTTTAGTGATATATATATGATATTTTCATTTTTTAGTAGTTGATATATTGTGATATTTCAATATAAAATACAAGAATAATTATATTCTGGAACCCTAATGTAATTTTTTTTAAAAAAATATAATTTATTTAAATGTTTAATGTATTTCATAATGATTTTTTTTTTTTTTCACAAAATAAAGGCTCAGATTATAAAAATCAAAGCCCTTATTTTTTATTCACATCCTCATTTGAGGGAGTGTTTTGAAATTATTTTACATTAATTTATTATTTATTCAATAATTTTTGCATTTCTTTTACTTGCGATTTTAAATCTTCAATTTCTTTTTGTTGTTCCTGTATGGCATTTACCAATATTTTAGTCAATGCACTGTCATCCAATTCTCTTCTGTCAGATAAGCCACTTACTGCGGTATCGTCTTTGATATTTACCATGTAAGGAGCTGATTTTTCTACTTCCTGAGCGATAAAACCTACATATTGTTTATTCAAGTCTTTAAATCCGGACTTTTCATTGTATCTATAGGTAACAGGTCTTAACTGCTTAATCACATTGAGTCCGTCTTTAAAATCTGCAATATCTTTTTTTACTCTTCTATCTGATGAAGCAGCCCAGGTTCCGCCTCCAGGCTTATCCGCATTTCCAGCAACAGAAAGTAGATTAGCAGGAGATATTGTTCCTATTCCAACATTTCCACTTGCAGTAATTCTCATTTTAAAAGTATCATTAGTCATAAAATCTAGTGGATGGGAAGATGTTGTACCAAACCAGCCTGCAACCGTGGCTCCATTTGTACTACCGGTTCCAACATAGGAATTCAAAATTACCGTTCCATCACCATGTCTGAATCCATATTGCTGAGATGCGGTAAGTATGTCTAGTTTTACTGCTGGGTTAGATGTTCCTATTCCGACATTTCCATTATTTCCCTTCACTCTCATTCTCTCCAGGTAAGTCCCTCCATTAGAATTTCCGAAAAAAAAGTCTTCCTCAGTTCCATTAGTTGCAGTAGCACCACTGCGTATAGAACCAATTCCCCAATTGGCACCCCCAGAAGTAGTTCCACTGTTGGTAAATCCTAACAGGGATAAATTTCCTGTGGCCAGCGCAGAGGTATTTCTAAGTGCGATGATTGGGTTTTGAACCGTTGAAACAGGAGCATCAAATAAATTGTATCGTCCAGTATTTGCAGTTGGCGCAACTACATGTAGCATGTGTTGTGGAGCTGCTGTTCCTAGCCCCACTCTGTGATTAGTAGCATCAACAGAAAATGAAGTTCCATCTACAGAAAAAGCATTTACAGCTGTTCCTGTAAAGGTTAAAGTATTGGCTGCCTGGGTTACAATTCTATTTCCTCCAAGGCTTCCGTCATTCGTGTAAATATTAATGGAGTTGTTTGGAGCGCTTGATGAATATACTTTTGCCCATACAGTACCATCAAAATAGTAATATCCTACCGCATTTACGTTGATGGCGGTTCCTGTTTGGGTTCCGTTCGCAATACTATTAATATAAATTAAAGTAGAATTGGGAACTGCTGTCATGCTTTGGGCTCTTAGTCGGTCTACACGAGGGGCTAAGAGTCCGTCAACATTTGTTGTGGTGCCCGTTGCATTTTTAGCAGTTACATCTAGTGTGGAAGCCGGTGTTGTGGTATTAACCCCTACTTGAGCGTAGGAATAAGTTCCCAATACGAATAGGGAAGTAAGTAATACTTTTTTCATTGTAATAGTGTGTTAAGTTTAATAGTTTTTTTAAGGTATGACACTTATTATTTATGATTGTAATAAATAATAATCTTCAGTATCAAGATGGGCTATAGATCATATTCTAGCTTGGGTAGATAATCAATACAGAATAGGAGCATTAGTTTTTTTTGAATCTGTTGTTAATGTACTCTCGAAATTAATAATAAATTATCCTTTAATTGATAGTAATTATTCACTTTTTATATCCCTACTTGGTTATAAAAAGACAGTTCTATTGAAAATAGGGAAGGAGGGTTTGTATTTTTCATCGTTAATTGTTTGTATGGTAAATATAGAAAAAAATCTATTATACACATAAAAATAAGAAAAAGTTTAATGTTTATGTTTTTCACTATATATAGTTAATTGTGGATAATAATGAAAGGTATTGTCATGTATTAGATATTAATAATTTGTAATTTATGATATTTATTGATTATTAAGCATGTCATTTTGTGGTGATTAAAAAATGAAATAAAGTAAAAAATACAAAATATTTTGAGGGAATAAGAATTGTAATTATTTTACGCTGATAAAAAGAAAAAGAAAAATGATTGATATATTTGCTGGTAGCAAAGGGAATATTGACGGGTATATCTCTATGTTTTATATTATTTTTTAATTACAATAATCCTATCATATGAAAATTTTTACGGCGCAACAAATACGTCAATGTGATGAATATACCATCGCTAATGAATCTATTTCTTCGATTCAGTTAATGGAAAGAGCAGCAGAAGCCTTTGTGTATTGGGTCTCTGAAAACTGTAATAATCATAGAAATTTTGTTCTGTTTTGCGGTCCTGGGAATAATGGAGGAGATGGTTTTGCCATCGCAAGGTTATTATGCCTGAAAGGTTTTGATGTAGATGTTTTTGTAGATCCTAAAGCTAAGTTCTCTGATGATGCCAATGCCAATTTTAAAGAATTAAAAGGAATACCGGAAGTGCAGATCAAGAGTTTTAAAGATATGGATCTGTTTCGTTTTGATAGCAGAACCATTATTATTGATGCCCTTTTCGGAATCGGACTGTCCAGAGAATTAGAAGGAGATTATAAAAAGATCATTGATGAGCTCAACGCAAAGAAGGCCATCAGGATTTCAATTGATATTCCTTCCGGATTGTTTACAGATAAAGTCTCAGATGAAAAGTCTACTATTTTTAAAGCAGATTATACGCTAAGTTTTCAGTGTTGGAAAAAAGGTTTTTTACATCCTGAAACAGGCAAATATGCAGGAAAGGTGGTTGTTTTAGATATTGATCTTAGCGAAGAATATATTTCAGAGACCGAAACCCAACATTTTATTATTGACGATACCATGGTGGAAGGCATCTTTAAACCTAGAAATGAGTTTTCACATAAAGGGACATACGGTAAAGTGACTATTGCTGCCGGGAGTTACGGCAAAATAGGTGCTGCGGTTCTGGCTACCCAATCGGCATTGAAAATGGGGGCGGGATTAACGTTTACCTTAGCTCCGAAATGCGGATATGAAATCCTTCAAACTTCCTGCCCGGAAGCCATGTTCATAGAAGGGGGTGAAAAGAATGTAGATGAATTTACGATTGATGAAACCTCAGTAGCCGGAATAGGTCCTGGGTTGGGAACAAATACTGAAACTGAAAAGGCTTTATTGAAGTTTTTAAAGCAGTATTCAAAACCGTTGGTATTAGATGCAGATGCATTAAATATCCTTGCTAAAGATCAAAAAAATGTAGCATTAATTCCAAAAAGATCAATAATAACGCCCCATCCAAAAGAGTTTGAAAGGTTATTTGGTCTCACAAAAGATTCTTTTGATAGAGTAGAACTGGCTCGAAAAAAAGCGCACGAACTTCAAATTTATATTGTATTAAAAGATCATCATACGCAAATCATTACTCCTGAAGGAAATGTATTTTATAATATCACCGGAAATTCAGGTTTGGCAAAAGGAGGAAGCGGAGATCTGTTGACAGGGATTTTAACTTCATTATTAGCGCAAGGATATTCCGAAGAAAATGCCGCTCTATTTGGGGTTTGGTTTCATGGAAAAGCCGCAGAATTTGCTGCGGAAAAACATTCTAAAGAAGCCATGCTTCCAACTGATGTAATCCAAGAATTCGGAAACGTTTTTGGAGAACTTAATAGAAAAGCTGAAATAAAATTATAGAACGTATCCCATTTTGGGTTTGAATTTTCTGATTGAATGTATGTTAATCAGCCACGAAGTGGCGAAATAATAATAGCATCGGGTGGAACCCGATGAAATAAAGACCAATGATAAGGTAGCCCTGAAAGGGCGTGACAATTTAAAAGATAAAATGGTATTGTTTCAATTTTTAGCTTCAAAAATACATGTAAGAAAATGATCGTAAATTTTAAGCTCTATTTGATTTATCGTTGATTTCGAGAAATTTTCGATTTTTTTGAGGGTATCGAATCCGCAAATTATGGATGATAAATTGTAAATAAAAAAAGGCAAACTCGCATATGCAAGTTTGCCTTTTTAAAGTATTGTAAAGAAAGCTTATTCCGGTTTCCCGTTTTCAGCTTCTGTGATTTTAAATTTCTTAGAATAGATCATGATAACAAATCCTGCAATCATAAAAGGAATAGAAAGTACCTGTCCGGTATTTAATCCTGCAAATTGAATGAACTCATCTCCTTGAGGCATTTTTAAAAATTCTACAAAGAATCTAATCGCCCAAAGAATGATAAAGAACAATCCGAATAACCATCCCTGTTGGTATTTCTTGTTTGTTTTTTTATACAAAATCCATAATAAAACAAATAAGCAAACGTAGCCAAACGCTTCAAATAACTGGGTAGGATAACGTGGAACAGTCGCTCCGTACTCACTGCTTTGCTGAGGGAAAAATATAGCGAATGGTGAATTAGGATCAACCGGTTTTCCTACGATTTCAGAGTTGAAAAAGTTACCCATTCTTACAAAAGCACCTCCTAAAGCAACTACAATTCCTATTCTGTCATATACCCAAAACGGGTTTTTCTTGATGATTTTAAATGAATAATAAAGTGTTGTAAAGATCAAAGCAATCGTCGCTCCGTGACTTGCTAATCCTGAAAATCCTGTAAATTTTAATCCGTTTTTAGTGCTTATCGGTAAAAATACACTCCAGAAATCTTCTTTGAATAATTCCGGTTGGTAAAAAATAACGTGTCCTAATCTTGCGCCTAAAATGGTTCCGATTAAGGTCCATGTGAAAAGAGGCTCCAAATATTTTATATTAACATTGTCGTTTTTGAAAATTCTTGCCATTAGAATATAACCTAATCCAAAAGAAAAAATAAACATTAAGCTATAAAAATGTAGTGTAACTGGCCCTATCTGAATGCCTTTTGAAGGATCCCAGATCTTAAATGGAGTTTCCAGTTCTACCTTATCAGTCTCAGTAATCGGCTTGCCGGATTTTACGGCATATTTAAAGGTGTCGATATTTTCCTGAGTAACGCCTGTTGTGATCAATTTAAACTTTTTATCAAAAAACTGATATTGATTGTCTTTAAATCTTGCCAACGTCTGGGCGCTGAAATTATAATAATTAGGCTCAAAGTTAGATTCGTTCAGAATCACCAATACATTATTATCTATTTTTTTATCGGCAAATCCAGCCAAGTCTGTGGCTTCAGTCGTTGCATAAATTTTTACCGGAAGTTCTGTTGAATTTACTTTCAAAGTTCCGTCTGATAAACTTGCCTGATAATCCTGTGCGAAAAAACACTGGGTAATAAAGGCAAATGCGACAAGGTAAATTCTGAAAAAAATATTACTCATTTCTATTTTTTTAGTAGTTTGTATATTGATTTTACTTTTTTGGGGGAACGGGATCATAACCGCTTCCTCCCCAGGGATGACATTTTGAAATTCTTCTCACTCCGAGCCAAAATCCTTTAAAAATACCGTGCACCTGCAAAGATTCTACCATATAATGGGAGCATGTAGGCTCATAACGACAGTTTTTCGGAAGTAAGGGCGAAATAAACCATTGGTAAAATTTTATTAAAACTACCAAGGGGAAAGTGATTATTTTATTGAATTTAAGTTTCAAAACAATGCAAAAGTAGGGTAAAAAAATTAAAATAGTTTAAATTTGTTATAAGTTTCAGGGCGTAAATCGGTGTTTCATCGGATAAATTCCGGCGTTCGTCGATTTTGTATATTTACAGATCCAAAATTGAAATATTTATACAGACTTTGTCATCTTTGCACTGAAAAAAATCACTTTAAATCAAATTTAACATCTTGAATCAAAATATTCCATTAGCTGAAAAATTAAGACCGAAAACCTTAGATGAAGTTCTTGGCCAGGAGCATCTTACGGGAGAGAAAGGCACTATTAGGAAAATGCTGGAGAATGACGCATTAAATTCTCTTATTTTTTGGGGACCTCCGGGAACGGGGAAAACCACTTTAGCCGAAATTATTTCTGAAAAATCGGGGAGAAACTTCTATAAGCTTTCCGCAGTTTCTTCGGGGGTAAAAGATGTGCGTGATATCATTGAGGAAGCTAAAAGTCAAAATCTGTTTTCAGGAAAATCTCCGATTTTATTTATTGATGAGATCCACCGTTTTAATAAATCTCAGCAGGATTCACTTCTTCATGCCGTTGAAAAAGGCTGGATTGTATTAATTGGTGCCACTACAGAAAATCCAAGCTTTGAAGTTGTATCGGCGTTACTTTCAAGAAGCCAGGTGTATGTTCTGAAAGCGTTGAGTTATGAAAAACTGGAAGAGCTTGTTGATATTTCTTCTGAAAGATTTAATAAAGAAGAAAATACAGATTTTAAGATTCTGGAAAAAGAAGCTTTGATTCAATATTCAGGAGGAGATGCCAGGAAATTGATCAATTCTGTGGAGCTGGTTCTTAATCAGTATAAAAATTCTGATACCAACGAAATCATTAATTCAGATGTTCTTGAAGTTTTACAGGAAACAATGGCCTTGTATGATAAAAATGGAGAGCAGCATTATGATATTATTTCAGCGTTCATTAAATCGATGCGCGGGAGTGATCCTAATGGAGCCGTTTATTGGTTGGCAAGAATGATTGCGGGAGGAGAAGATATTAAATTCATTGCAAGAAGAATGCTTATTTTGGCTGCTGAAGATATTGGTTTGGCCAATCCGACTGCTTTGATGATTGCCAATAATTGTTTTCAGGCTGTGAATGTCATTGGGAATCCGGAAGCGAGGATCATCCTAAGTGAAACCGCAATTTATCTGGCGGTATCTCCTAAAAGTAACTCTGCTTATATGGCGATTAATGAGGCGTTGGCACTTGTAAAGCAAACGGGAAATCTGCCTGTTCCTTTGCATCTTAGAAATGCTCCAACAAAACTGATGAAAGATATGGATTATGGAAAGGAATATAAATATGCCCATTCTTACGAAGGGAATTTTGTAGATCAGGATTTTCTGCCCCAAGAAATTAAAAATACTAAGTTATACGAGCCCGGAAATAATGCGACCGAAAAGAAAATTTACGACGAGCTCAAGAAAAAATGGGCCACTAAATACTAAAAACAAAAAAGGATACTCACTGAGTATCCTTTATATATTATAATTGAGAAGAATTATTTTACTTTAGTTGTATAGGTTACAACTTTTCTTCCATTATTTTCTTGTACTTCTACGTTGTTTAAAATCTCCGCATAAATCTTTGTTTCAGGATTTTTGAATTCGTATCCATCAATGAATACAGGAGCATCTTTATCAACACCATACATTTGGTTGATTTGGGCAACTGTAACTCTGTCTTGCCCTTCGTATCCTTTTTTGAACTTATATTCTGTAAGTCCGTTATCTGCTAAATAAGCGTATTTTTTAAGATTTTGAGGCAGAGTAGCTTTTGTTTTAACAACGCCTTTACCTTGAAGTATGTCCCCTTTGGTAGAGAACATCTCTACAGTACCAATAACATCATTGGCAACTGCAAATTTCGTTAACGTATTTTTTTGAGCAAATAAACTTGCTGAAGCAAATAGCAATAAAGAGTAGAATAATTTTTTCATAGTTTATGGAATCTATAACTGTTAAAAACAGGATAAATATAGTTATTTTTTACAAAATATGAATAGATTTTTAATTTAAATTAAAAATTAACGATATATAATATATTTTATTGAGATTCTAAATTCTCATTTTTACTCTTTTCATCTTTTTTATCTACCATATTTTTAATGATATTTTTTAATCTCTGAAACATAAATGAACTCAACAGTAAAATGATACCCAATAGAATAAAAGCAATGATTCTTGAAATATTATCCATTTGCCATATATCATAGGCGTAAAGTTTTAAAATCATTAAACCAAGAAGTACAAAACCAACTTTACTTAGTTCTGGAATATTTTTCTTTAAACCTGAATAAATAAAGAGACTTGCAAGAATCGCCCAAATGATAGGTAGATATAAAATGCTAAAGTGCTTTTGTAATTTCCATGCTGTAGAGAGAGTAGTGGCATTTCCTAAAATATATAAATGATACAATTCGCTGCTGATCACAATAACGAAGGTGATGGAAGCTAACCAATAAGAAATTTTTGTTTTGAAGAAATCTGATTCCGGTAAGATTTTCCAAAGAGTATAAATAAAAGGAATCCAATAGAGGAGATGAACAATATAAAAATTACTATGAATATTTTTTAGTAAAATAGAATTGACAAGTTCTGATGCTGAGAAAGTAACATTAAGGATTAATAGCAATAAGAATATAGAGATCAATCCGGTTTCCAGATCTTTGTTTAGGTCTAATTTTTTACGGAATAATAAGATTGCAAAAAGATAATACACACTAAATAAGACTGCAATACTGAAAATAAAAGAAGAAGGTTTCTCAGAAATATGATAAATGATTTCTAATAGCAACGCAACATAGATGACTCCAAAACTTAAAATTTTGAAGGTATATTCAAAGAAACTGTTGTCCTGTTTTTGTGTTTCGGGAAGCTTTTTTAGTAATATCAAATTCGTAAGAGTAGTAATTACCGTTACCGAACTTGTTAAGAAAACCGGATTGAAAATGATTGCTAAATTCTTCGCGGTATAATATTCTGCCCAAGTGATCATTTGTGTTATAATGACGAGAGGAAATAAAACATAAAAACAGATCTTGAAAATATTGAGATTTGTTTTCTTCCAGATATATAACAATAAAGTGGCTTCAATAGCCCAAACCGTGGTAATTAAATGGGTTTTAAATTGTAAAGCAATGGCAATAGTAACAAGACTTATTGTGATTCCTGTAAACACAGAATAGTTGGTGGTAAATTCTTTTTTATTGTATTCCTTGACAAGCAATAAGCTGTTGACAAAAGCAAAAATAAGCGGGAATACAATGATAGGCTCATATTGTAATTCGTTAAAGATATAAACTAAACCAATAATGCTTGAGAAATTAATCAACACAAGCATTAGAATATCAAAAGTAGAGAGTACGTTTTTCCTTATATAGCCCTGTAATGCAAATGCATAGAAAATAATGTAAGCGATGATGTAAAAATAAATAGTTAAAAGTTGTGTTTTTTCAATCGTCCAATAAGATAGATAGACAGTGGTGAAAATAAAGGCAATCCAACCGACACTTTTCCATTGCTTTAAAAATGCGATGATGAGCATTCCTGCGTTTAAAACCATTAGATAAGTGAACAGGAAAGGGTAGTTGCTTTCTCCGGTACTGATCATTAAAGGAGCCAGGAAGCCTCCAAACAAAGAAAAGATAATTAAAATCTCACTCTTATAATAGTAGGAAAGCAGGATGGATAGTAAGGTGATAAGACAAGTGATAGCAAAGGCAATATTTTGACTAAATAGTTGATATTCTCTAAAGGCAATCGTTGTTGTGAAATACAAAATTGAAATTCCACCTCCTGTAATGATGGAAGAAAAAACGGAATAGTTTTTCTTTAAAAAATAACCAATCAACATAATTCCGCCTCCGATCAAAAATCCAACTCCGGCTCTTGCGGTTTCGCCAATCCAGTTTTTATCGATTGCATATTTTACGAAATATCCAATTCCTAATACCAACGTGAAAATTCCAATGATCGTTAATGCGTTTTGTTTTAAAAAATCAAAAATAGGAGTCGCCCAATCTTTTTGAGGAGGTAAAAGAACTTCTTCAGAAATATTTTGTTCTTCAGTATTTTGTTTAAGCTCCTGAATAGTTTCTTTTAAAGTTGCAGATGCTTCAGGAATTATCTGTTCTTGTTTTATCTCAATTGGAGTAGTACTTTGAAGGCTGTTTTTTTTAAGCTCATCAATTTCATCCTCAAGATGATTTATTTTTTTATTGAGTTTATAATAGATTAAAAAGAAAAAAATAAGTAATATAATTGAGAAAGAATTTTCCATTGATATGTTTTATGTCCCAAATATAGAGAAATGTAGGAGAAGGTCGTCAATAATTAACCCATCAACAAACTGGATGATGGGTTAGATTATTTTATGTAAGTTAAGTGAATGTAGTAAATTTTTTAATTCGATATTTTATAAATATAAAATGAACCGGTACTAGAACCCAATAATCCAACATCAAGTAAAGACGATCCTGTAAGGCCAAAACTCAATTTATCACCAGCTTGTAACGTATAAAGAGAATTTATGGTTGCTTCCGAAATGGTTAAGCTTAATACTAAAGCAACATTTACTCCGCTAAATATGCGGCTATCAATGAGAGTTGCAACACCCGCTCTTGTTCTGAGAATTCCTACACCAGGAGAATTTGTTAGTACAGCCGCTTCTACTCCGGTTCCATAGCGGAAAGTATATCCAATTTGATATACCCCGTTAGATGGAATAGTATACGTATTGTCGGTATCAGAAAATAAGGATGCACTTCCTACACTTCGTTCTGCAGCTAAAAAGTTTACAGCTCTAAATCCTGTAGGGAATAGTCCTAGACTTAATAAACTTATACCTGTTACTTTTTTTGCAGCATAGGCAGAAGTATTTACATTCGTTGCATTATATGCAGCTATTGCGGCATCAATGATCAGTTGAGGGTCTACTTTGGCAACCTGAAAGTCTCCACCGCTATTTTGGTTTAATGCCAAAATTTGATATCCGGGGAGAGCAGGAGCTGCAGGTGTGCTTCTGATTTTCATAGTTCCATTGATATCCAGCATTGCTGTAGGATTGGCGGTTCCTATCCCGACTTGAGAAAATGCTGAGGTAGCAATAAGAGATAAAATTGCACAATAAATTTTAGTTTTCATGTTAAACAAATTTAATTAGTTATGGTTTATTCAGTTAGTTTTCTGTTTTTATTGAAGCAAAAATCATGCCTCGTGTTTAACTTTTTTTAACGTAAATTAGGTTTTCATAGGATATATTTAATTTTAACAGCGATAATTGCTAAAATTGTGGTATGTATATAGTTATATATACGAATTTGACAAGTTTGGTAGTCTGTTTTGATTGATGATTTCTATTATAATAAATCACTGTTTAGTTATGTATTGCATAAAAAAAATGATACTGCCTTGGAATAGGGCAGTATCATTGGTCTAACTTGTCTTGTTAAAGTGAATTAATTAGATATTTTGTAGACATAAAAAGAAGCAGCACTTGTGCTTAATAAATTTGCTCCTAAAACACCACTATTGGTAAGTCCAAAATAGAGCTTATCACCAGCATTTAAATTGAAGACAGAATTAATATTTGCTTCCGAAATAGTAAGCGCTATAAGGCCTAAATTAATTCCGTTAAAATTTCTGGTTTCCAATGCTGAAAAATTACCATTTGTATTTTTCAGAATTCCAATTCCCGGGCCGCCCGTTAATAAAGAAGCCTGTATTCCTGATCCGTAGCGGAAATAGAAGCCTACCGCATAGATTCCGGTGGTAGGTACAACATACGAATTGTCAGGATTCGATAACAAAGTGGGAGAGCCTACTGTAGTATCTGCCCCTACAAAATTGATTTGTTTCCATGTAGAAAATAGAGCGAGACTTAATAAAGAAATACCGGATGCCTTTTTTGCCGAGAAAACGGTGGGGTTTGTCTTTATTCGGGTAAGGATTAAACCTGGGTCAATCTGTGATACTTCAGAATTACTTTGATTAAGTGCCATGATCTCATAACCTGAAAGGGTTGTTGTTTTTGGTACTTGTCTGATCATCGTATTTCCGTTTACGTCTAAAGTAGATTTGGGATCTGATGTTTTAATCCCGACTTATGCTAATGTAATCATAGAAAACATAACAAATAATGCATTTGTGAATTTTTTTTTCATAATAAATATGTTTTTTTCATATTTATACAATATTTATTCCTTAAAAACGATATTTAGATAAGTTTAACGCGCTTTATTTTGCGAAAATCACAATATAAAATGGGTTCTCAATTTAATTTTGCTTTTATTTTTTCTTATAACTTAAAGTTAAATCAAGAATATTAAATCTGTTTATGGTTGTTTTGGGAATTTTTTTTCATTGACATTAAATCAGATTATTGTGATTTAATATTTATATATAAAAATTTAATAATGTCCTAAAATTTTGAGATTGTTAAATAATTTTATGATAAATATTTTAACTTTTTAAGATAAATTCGCTTTTTTTTGCAATAATATCTGCATTTAGCGTTAATAGATTCTAATTCTCCTTATCTAAGGAATTATTGATTTGGATTAAATTACTCTTTAGTAAAAAGGGGTGAAAAAAGTAATACTGCCTAAATAAGCAGTATTACGGATTTGTTATGTGTGTGTAAAATAAGATGGATTAATCAGAGATTTTGTAGATATAAAAAGATGAACTGCTTACATCTAGTGAACTTTGTTCTAAGGTTCCCGTATTGGTAAGTGCAAAATAAATCTTATCATCAGCATTTAAACTGTAAACGGAGTTTATATTAATTTCTGAGATTGTTAAAGCTATAGCTCCGAGATTGGCGCCATTAAAATTTCTGGTTTCTAACGTTGAAAAGTTACCATTTGTATTTCTTAGAATTCCAACTTTCAGATCATCTGCTAATAAAGAAGGTTGTATACCGGATCCATAACGGAAATAAAAACCTATGGCATAAATCCCGCTAGTAGGCGTTATATAAGCATTGTCAGAATTGGAGAATAGAACTGGAGAGCCTACTGTACGATCTCCTAGTACAAAATTGACTTTCTTCCATGTTGAAAATAAAGGGGTACTCGACAAAGAAATACCCGATATCTTTCTTTCTGAAAAGACCGTGGATTCTGTTCCCGGCCCTGCTGGCGTAGTGGGAAATAATAAATTGGGGTCAATCTGTGACACTTCAGAACTGTTTTGATTTAATGTCAAAATCTTGTAACCTGAAAGAGTTGTGGTATCTGGAACTTCACTTATTATGGTATTTCCGTTTACATCTAGGGTAGATTTGGGATCTGGCGTATTTATCCCCACCTGTGCTGATGCTGTCAGCGAAAAAAGAATAAAAATTACATTGGTAGTTTTGTTTTTCATAATAAATAATTAAATATGTTTTTATTTATATCTGAAAATTTGATTCAAAAATATTGTGTTGTTGTAAATATAGTATATTATTTTTATCAAAAAAATAACGGTTTATTAGTTTTTGGCTTATTTTTTATTTAATTATTTCTATATGTTTGATTATTTGAACGTATATTAAAACAATAAAAATCATTTCAATTAAATTTTTCCTATTATTTTTTACCAATTCATTTTATGAAAAAAATTTAACATAAAAAAACAGTGCCTTATTTGAGACACTGTTTGATACTATTTATAGTAAGAATCTTAACTCTTTAAAAGAAACTCGTTATAATTTCCAAGGAAATCAACTTTAGCATTAATAGATTTTAATTCTTCCAATGCATTTTCGTGTAACACAGCATCCCATTTGCCTGCCACATTAATAAAGAAGAAATAATTTCCAAGTCCTGTTTTCAATGTTCGGGATTCTATTTTGCTTAGATTCATTTTTCTCCAGGCAAAAACAGAGAGAACCTGATGAAGACCTCCTGCATGATCTTCCGGTAATGTAATCAGTAATCCAGATTTTTCACCAATAACATCAAGCGCCTCATTATGATAAACATGCTGTTGTTTTGATATCACAATAAATCGGGTATGGTTTTGTTCAAAATCCTGAATATTACGATTGATAATTTTTAATCCATATAAATTGGCCGCAAACTGATTGGCAACTGCTGCTCTTTTAAGTTCAGGATGTTCAGAAATATATTTTGCCGCTGCCGCTGTTGATGAGAAATCTTGTTTTTGCACCTCTTTATAATGAGTGTCCAAAAAATGAAAACTCTGCGCCAACGCTTGTGGGTGAGAATAGATTTTCTCAATCTCCATAGTATCGTTATCCGGGTGAATCATCAAATGGTGGGCGATGGGCATTACGGCCTCTGCTTCTATCTTTATAGATGAGGTCTTATATAAATAATCCAGCGTCATAGAAACGGTACCTTCTATAGAATTTTCAAGCGGAACTACCGCTTTGTCTACTTCACCTTTTTCAACGGCTTCAAAACAGTCTAGAATATTAGCCTGTGGTAAAAGTTCTTCATTGGGGAATAGCTGGGTAGTGGCAAGCTGAGTAAAACTTGCATGAGGACCCAAAAATGCAATCTTCATCATAATTATATATGTTATATTCTATTTTGTATTGAATCGAAATTCAAATATGGGAATAAAAATTTAAAAGCAAGGTTTGTTGCCTACATTTTAAGTTCTAAATCTTAAGGTTTCCAGTGCTCTTCAATAAGCTTCATAAGTACCTCAGGACACTTGATGATTTTATTCATTTTTGCATCCAAAAAAAATAGAGTTGTGGTAGCTTCTGTGATTTTAATATGCTCAGAATTGTAAATTTCATACTCAAATTCGATTTTTACACCCGGAATTTTTTTTATGTAGGTGTGAATTTCTAATTCCTGGTCATACAAAGCAGGCTTCAAATATTTGATTTTATACTCCGAAACGGGGAGCCAAATTCCCTGATTCTCAATCTCATCATATGACATTCCGATGCTTCGAAAAAGTTCTACTCTTCCAATTTCAAAGTATTCTGCATAGTTCCCATAATAGACGTATTTCATGGGGTCTGTTTCTCCGTAACGTACTCGTATTGAATGTGTTGTGTGTATCATTTTTGTTCCTTAAATATGCATACAAATATATTTTTAAATAATCAATACCTCCAAAATTTTTTTATGAAAATAAAAAATTGGACCTTTGTCTTCCTCCTAAAAAGAGACTAACAAAGAATTAATCGGGGCCTAAAAATGAACGAAAATTTAATGATGATATGGCAGAGGTGCCTTCAGTTTATGCGAGATAATCTCAATGCAGCTGAAGATAGTTCTGATCTAAAAAAGCTTGAAAAATCTTTCGACTTACTATTTGATAAGGTGCAGCCAGTTTCTTTGGTTGACAACAACCTTACGCTGATGGTTCCGAGTGATTTTTACAAGGAATATATTGAGGATAATTACTTATCCCTTCTTTCTGCGGCCCTAAAGAAAAATATTGGTAAAGGAGTTAAATTATGGTATTCTGTAATGGAAAATAAGCCTTTTGGTTTAGAAAAGCCTGTTACAATGAATATGAAAGGGAAAAGTGTTCCTACTCCGAAAGTTCAAGAAACAATGCCTCAAGGCTTTTCATCTAATATCGTTAATCCTTTTGTACTTCCGGGAATCAAAAAAGTAAATATTGATTCTAACCTAAAAGCTGATTTCTCGTTTGATAATTATATAGAAGGAGAAAGTAATAAATTTGCTGCTACTGTAGCAAGATCTATCGCCAAAAGACCTGGTGCAACAGCTTTCAACCCTTTGTTCTTATATGGAGGTTATGGAGTGGGGAAAACCCACTTAGGACAGGCAGTTGGTCTGGAAGTTAAAAGCCAGTTTCCCGATAAAGTAGTTCTTTATTTGTCTTCTGAAAAATTCATTCAACAGTTTATTTCAGCAGCGAAAGCACATAAGCAGACTGAGTTTGCTAATTTCTACCAAATGGTAGATGTTCTGATTATCGACGATATTCAGTTCCTTTCCGGAAAATCTGCTACACAGGACAGTTTCTTCCACATTTTTGATTATTTGCATCAAAACGGAAAGCAGATCATCCTTACATCAGATAAGGCTCCTGTAGATATTATGGATATTCAGGACAGAATTGTTTCTCGTTTTAAATGGGGACTTTCTGCAGAGATAAAATCTCCGGATTTACAAACACGTAGACAAATTATTGTAGACAAATTAAGCAGAGATGGAATTGTTTTAACAGATGATATTCTAGATTTCCTAGCTACTGAAACTAAAACAAACGTAAGAGAATTAATTGGAGTTATTAACTCTGTAATTGCTTACTCTACTGTTTATAAGAGAGATATGAGTCTTGAATTGTTAAAAGAGACCATAAGTAAAATTGCTGCAACTCAGAAAAAAATCATTAATATTCCTTACATTCAGGAAGTTGTTTGTGATTATTTCGGAATTAAAAAAGAGCAGCTTTTATCCAAGACAAGAAAAAGAGAAATTGCACTTCCGAGACAATTGGCCATGTACTTCTCTAAAGAGTTAACAAATTCTACGTTCACTAAAATTGGTATGGAGATGGGTGGAAAAGACCATTCAACAGTAATGTATGCCTGTGACACGATCAAGGATGTTTCTAAGATCGATAAAGAAGTAAAAAAATACGTAAAAGAACTTGGTGAAAGAATCAAACACTAAGATCATTACTTAAAGATAACGAAGATGAAGAATAATATTATTCTTCATTTTTTGTTTAGTTTTGTCAGAAGAAAAATTACATTTTTCTATAATTTACATTATAAACTTTAGATTTAATGGTATGAAAATATTGATGGTCTGTTTAGGAAATATATGCAGAAGCCCTTTAGCAGAAGGTATTATGAAAACAAAGCTTCCTGAAAGTTTTTTTGTTGATTCCGCGGGAACCATTTCCATGCATGAAGGAAAACATCCCGATTCAAGATCCATCAAAATTGCAGCTAATCACGGAATCGATATTTCGAAGCAAAAATCCAGACCGATTGTAAAATCCGATTTTGAAAATTTTGATAAGATCTATTGTATGGATATTCATGTATATCAGGAAGTTATTTCCAGAACCAATAATGAAGAATATCGCCAGAAAGTTTCTTTATTTTTGGAAGCTGCTGGAAACCATCAAAATACTGAGGTTCCGGATCCTTATTGGGGAGACCTGAATGATTTTGAAAATGTCTTCCAAATGTTGGATGAAGGATGTAATACAATTGCTCGACAACTCACTCATAATATATAATTCATAACGCCACATAAAATGCTTTTTTTACTACCAGCTTATTTATCTGAAAATACTTCTATTACTCATTTTTCGCCTGTTTTGAAAGACTATATCATGCAGACGGACTATTTCTTCGTAGAGAATGAAAAGACCGCAAGAAAGGTGGTTAAATTCTTTGCTCCCGAGAAAAAACAGTCAGATCTGAAATTGTTTTTATTAGATAAATACACCGAAAATAAAGACATCAAAGAAGCTCAGGAATTGATGCTGAAAGGACAGGATTTTGGATTGCTTTCTGAAGCCGGACTTCCTTGTATCGCCGATCCTGGAAACCTGATCGTAAAATGGTGTCACGAAAAAAACATAAGAGTTATCCCGATTTCAGGGCCTTCATCTATTATTTTAGCTTTGATTTCCAGTGGTTTTAACGGACAGGAATTTAGCTTTAATGGATATTTACCGATTGAAAAAGGGGAAAAGAAAAAGCAGATTGTTCAGCTGGAAGGCTTGGTTCAAAGAACAGGATATTCACAGATTTTCATGGAAACACCTTACCGAAATAATGCTCTTTTTGAAGATTTAACTAAGTTTCTTTCTCCCAATACAAAGCTTTGTATCGCAGCCAATATCAATGATCCTGAACATGAATTTATAAAAACTAAAACCATTAAAGAATGGCAAAAACAAAAACCTGAACTGCATAAAATTCCGGCTGTTTTTGTTTTAGGTAAATAGTTTTGTTAAGGTCATTGCGAACCGTAGGTGAAGCAATCTCAATTTTACAATAATATGAATGAGATTGCTTCGTTGCTTCGCTCCTCGCAATGACGAAAAAACTTATTTTGTTTTTCTTCTTGATTTCCATTTTCTCCATAAAAAAACGATCAATGGAATTAATAAAAAGAAGGGCCAAAAAGATATTATTCCCAATATAAAACTCACAAAACTGTTCCAACCTTCTGTAATAGAATCTCCAAAACGGCTTCCAAAACCTATTTTCGAGGTGGCCGAGCTTCTTACTTTTTCTTTATATAAATTTAAATTCAGGGTGCTGTAATTCACTCGGTCATCGATGAAACGAAGTCTACCTTCTGAAACATCAATTTCATCTTCCAACTCACGGATATTTTCCTGAATTTCTAAAATATCCTTTGTTGAGGCTGCACTTTTAAGCATGTCTCTATACTTTTCAAGATAAATCTTTTTATTTGCTAGCTTAATAGAAACATCTGTATATTCTTCAGTGACATCATTGGATGAAATGTTTTTAGATAAAACAGAGCCTATTCCATCAGAAAATGACTTGATTAACGCATCAAAATTTTTGTGTGGAACACGAATGACTAAATTTAAATTTTCATCAGTATCTGTATTTCTAAATTCTTCTTTTTGAATGTAGGCTTGACTTTTTTTTAAAATTTCAGTGGTCTGATGCTGAGCTTTTTTAATATCTCCAACCTGAAGCCTCATATCTCCATTTTTGATGATTTTCTTTGAAATCGTATCTCCGTTTTTTACAGCTTCGTTTTCTGTTGTGTTGGATGTTGAAGCGACTGTTGCTGCTGAGCTATTAGGAATTTCGTCTTTCGGCGATGAGGGAGGAGGCGGAAGATATTTATCAGAAGGTTTTTCCTCAAGGACTTCCATTAAGTCAGCTTTTAACTGAATGGGCTCTTGCTTTTTACAATGAATAAGGAGAAGGAAAAATAACGGTAGAAGTAATTTTCTCATGAATAAGTTTTGCTGAATCTTATCAAAAACTATGCTTAAAAGGAGAATTTGCTTTCGAATTTTCAATAAATCATGAATATTAATGTAAAAGCTTTGCTAATTCTGTTTAAAACGGTTTTTAAAGGGAAAGAATTCAAATTATTTTATATTTTTATTGAATGAAAAAGAGTCTTTTAGCATTTGTATTTTCTCCATTTTTGATGTACGCTCAGGAAGTTCCTACATTAACAGATGAAATGGCGATGAAATTAGCAGATAAACCTATTCATTGCATCAATCAGGAATACCCGAATAAAACGGCACATATCATTAATAATGAGAAGGAGGTTCCTCTTACTCCCAAAGATCTGCATCCTAGTTTTTATGGTTGTTTCGACTGGCATAGCTCTGTTCACGGACATTGGATGTTGGTGAGGTTATTGAAAACAAAGCCTAATTTGGCTAATGCAAAAGAGATTGAAAAGATTCTTGATCAATCATTTCAAAAAAAAAGCCTTCAGACAGAAGCTGATTATTTCACCAAATATCAGTTAACTACAACATTTGAAAGAACATATGGTTGGGCTTGGGTGTTAAAGCTTGATGAAGAATTAGCGACTTGGGACCATCCTAAAGCTAAAATTTGGCATCAGAATTTGAAACCTTTAACGGAGAAAATTTTAAATTCATGGAAAGCATATTTGCCTAAACAAACCTACCCAAACAGAACCGGGGTACATCCCAATACTGCTTTTGCAATGGCTTTCGCAATCGATTGGGCCAGAGCGAACCAAAACAAAGAATTTGAAAATCAATTGACAGAAAAGGCAAAATATTTCTTTTTAAAGGATGAAAAAACGCCTGCTTACTTAGAACCTGATGGTTCAGATTTCTTTTCCCCAAGTTTAGAAATTGCAGATTTAATGAGAAGGGTTCTTCCTCAGAAGGAATTTGTAAAATGGCTAAATAGTTTCTATGAAAAACGAAGTATAGAGAATATAGAAAAGATTCCTGTTGTGAGTGATTTGTCTGATTATCAAACCGTTCATTTGGTTGGGTTGTCTTTCACGAAAGCATGGTGTATGAAAGGAATTGCTAAATCTCTTCCAGATAATCATCCCTTGAAAAAAGAATTCCAAAAAACGGCTACTGTATTTTTAAACAACGGACTTCCATTGCTATTCCAAGGGAATTATGGAGGAGATCATTGGTTGGCAAGTTTTGCAGTGTATGCTTTGGAATATTAATATCTGATTCCCAATTTCTTTAAAATATAACTCAAAAGCCAGATGGGCCCAATTAAAAGAAACTGTAAATCTTTGAGGAAAGAAGGTTTTTTTCCTTCAATCTTATGTCCAACAAACTGTAAAATCCAAGTGATGACGAAAACACTTAGATAAACGATCCATGAACGGTTACCAAAATGAATGTTGATGGCAAAGGTAAAATGCTCCATTAAAAGCATGGCAATAGCCATAATAAGACTCACCAATAAAGAAAGTCTTATATAGAATGCCGTCACCAAAACTACTGCTATAATACTCACAATACTGATGCATCCGTAGTAAGGAGCACAGAAATGGGGAGACGGAATGAGGGAGATAAAACCTAAGATCGTCCAAAAGATTAAGGGCACGCAGATCCAGTGAATCAGTTTGTTAGTCATATTTCTATGGCTTTCGGCATACTCTGCAAAGAATAGATCAATCTTTCTCATAATAGGGAGTTTGTAAACTCCTAAATTAATAAAATTTTGTAATCGCAAAGCATATTGCTTACATTTGTGTTATGTCTGTCTTAGAAAAGTTTGGAGTAGAGATTTTTACACAAAAAAATATTTTCGAAAGGATCTCTGCCGATAAGCCTTTTCGTCCGGATAACCCTGCTTTTATTTTTATTAAAACGGGTACCATAAAGCTCAAACAGCATTTTCGTGATTTGGAGCTTTCTGAGAATATGTTTATGGTCACCGATCCACAAACAATTTACGAAATGGTTTCCGTGAGTGATGATTTTCAATCCAGAATGGTTTCTTATAAGCGAGAATTTATTTCTGCGTTATCATTGAAATTCAATAGATTAATTACCTATCGTTATTTTCGTCAGCAGATGAATATTGGCGTTCCTTTTCAACAAGACGAAATGGATGTTGTTTGGAAAAGCGTGAATTTTCTGAAATATATTTTGGATTCTCCCACCGAGATGACGTACAAAAAAGAAATTGTAGAACACTTATTCTCCGTTTTTTGTTATCAAATGGCAGGTATTATTTCTAATGAAGATAATAATTCGATGAGCCAGATGTCCAGACAGGAAGAAATTGTTTTTAATTTCCTTACAGATCTTGCAGAGCACCATCTCACAGAGCGGACGGTTGAGTTCTACGCCGAGCGGCAGTCGATTACAACGAGACATCTTTCTTCGGTGGTGAAGACGATAACAGGAAAGTCGGCAAGCCAGATCATCGCAGTGATTGTAATGAATGAAGCCAAAGTGCTTTTAAACTCCTCAAAAAAGCCTGTTTCAGAGATTTCATCGATCTTGGGATTTAGTGATCAGTACTCATTTTCTCACTTTTTTAAGAAACATTTGGACGTAAGCCCGAGCCAATATAGAAATCAGTTCGAAAGTTAGAATCTTACATTTGAACATCTTTTTCCAATTCTCAAGCATTTCATTGAGCTTCTTTACACGCTAACTTTGTACTCGTAAAACAAGGTAAAATGGTAAAGAATATAAAAACAGCACTATCACTCGTGATAGCACTATTTCCTGCGCTGTTTTTTTCACAAGAAATTAAACAGCTGACAGCGAATGAAGTCGCCGAACTGGCACTACAAAATCATCAGCAATTAAAGGTTTCGGCTCAGAATATTGACATTGCGAAACAAAATACGAATGTTACAAAACTACAAAAACTGCCCACGATTACGGCTTCTACAAGTCAGTTTTATTTAGGGAACGTGTTGGCAATCGACAAAGATTTTTCAAATTCAACCAATATTCCGATGCCTCATTATGGAAGTTCTTACGCGGTACAGGCGACTCAACTGATCTTTAAAGGTGGATTGGTAAATAAGTCTATTGAAATGGCCGGACTTCGTGAGCAATTATCAGAATTGGATCTGGAGAAAAATAAGCAGGATGTTAAACTTTTAGTGATCTCTAATTATTTGGACGTTTATAAAATTTTAAACCAAGAATCGGTTTTTCAAAATAACAAAAAGCTGGCTCAGGAACGTTTGAAAAACATTCAAAAATTTTATCAGCAGGGAATGGTTACCCGAAACGAAGTAATTCGTGGAGAATTGGCCATTAAAAACTTAGATCAGGGAATTTTAACGTTAGCGAATAATAAGAAAATACTTAATTATAATTTAAGCATTGCATTGGGTTTGCCATCTGATACTGAGATTATTCCGATTGAAAGTTTAGCCAACAAAGAATCTGGTATCGGGATAGATTATTATTTTGATTTAGCCCATAACAGCAATCCACAAATGAAATCTGCAAAGACGAATATGGATGTTGCCGACAAAAATATTGAGATCATTAAAACCGATAAAATGCCAACATTAGCAGGTTTTGGAGGCTATACTTTACAAAGGCCCATTACCACGAGAAACCCTGTTTTAGATATGTATTCCGGAGGTTGGCAAACTGGCGTTTCTTTGAGTTATAATATTGATAATCTGTATAAAACGAAAGAAAGAGTGAAGCTTGGAGAGCTGCAAAAAAATCAGGCTAATGATGCCATGACATTGGTTCAGCAAAATATAGATATGGGAGTGAATGCTGCGTATGTTAAATATCAGGAATCTATTCTGCAAGCTGGAATTTTGGATGAAGCTAAACAATTAGCTGAAGAAAACTACAAAATTACGGAAGCTAAATATCTGAATCAATTGGCTGTACAGGCTGAAATGATCGATGCTCAAAACCAAAAACTACAATCTGAACTGGATTTTGCGAATGCAGAGATCAATGTATTGTACCAATATTACAATCTTTTGAAATCTACAGGAACGCTTTAATTTTTTTAAACTGAAAATCAAACAATGGAAAACAAGGAACAAAATACTCAAAATATAGCACCACAAACAGTTCAGGCACCTGAAAAACCAAGTGTTGCTCAAAAGAAAAAAGAAAATAAAAAGAATAAGATAAGAGCGATTATTTCAAACACGATTGTTTTTTTACTGATCGGTTTCGGACTGTTCTGGTTGGTTCGTGAATATTTTCATATCGGAGATAAAACGTATACAGAGGCTGCTCAGGTGGAAGAATTTATCAACCCAATTAATACGAGAGTTTCGGCATATATCAAAGAAATAAAATTCATTGAACATCAACAGGTAAAAAAAGGAGATACGTTAGCTATTTTGGATGATCGTGAAATTGTAACTCAATTAGGACAGGCGGAAGCAGCATATCAGAATGCGTTGGCACAACGTTCGGCGACTTCTTCTTCAGTAAACACCGTTTCCAATAACGTAAGTGTTATGGAATCTAATATTGCCGGTGCAAAAGCAAGACTTTGGAATGCTGAACAAAATTTAAACAGATATAAAAACCTGTTGGCTTCTGAAGCAGTAACAAGACAGCAATACGACCAGGTAAAAACGGAATATGATGCTCAAAAAGCAGCGTATGAAACGTTTGTGAATCAAAAGCAGTCTGCCAATCTTTCAACTACGGAGGTGAAGAGCAAATTAGGAATCAATGATGCGGAGATCAAAAGAACGAAATCGGCATTGGATATGGCTAAGATCAATCTTTCTTATACCGTCATTACGGCGCCTTACGATGGTGTAATGGGGAGGAGAACAATTTCCGAAGGGCAGTTAATTCAACCCGGTCAGCAAGTTGCAACGATTGTTTTGAACGGTCAAAAATGGGTAACCGCCAACTTCTTAGAAAGTCAGATGCCTAATATCAAAATCGGAGAGAAAATGATGATGACGGCAGATGCTTTAGGTGGGCAAAAATTTGAAGGAATTGTTACGGCAGTTTCAGCAGCAACAGGATCAAGATATTCAAGTGTGCCGACGGATAATTCTACCGGGAATTTTATTAAAGTGCAGCAAAGAATTCCTGTAAGAATTGAGTTTACAACTTCTAATAAAAAAGAAGATATTGCTCAGCTGAGTGCGGGAATGAATATGAATATCAGTATTAATAAATAGTCAGTTGTGAATCGTTAATAGGTCAATTTGGATGAAAAAATTCACAATTGATGTATTGACAAGTCACAGTCAAAATAATTAATTATCAACATGTATAACAAAGGACTATATCACGATTGGGTACCAAAACCCATACAGCTTTTGCTGATTGTATTGCTGCTTGCCGTAGTAATGCCATTGGGTGGAGTATTCACGGGAAACATCAGTTATCTGGTGAGCGGTACCGGTGTGATGACCGAATACTTCATGTGGGCCAATTATGCCACAACGATTGGAATGGGAGCGTGTATGCCGATTGTTATGAGATTCAAAATGAGGTTTAAAGTTCGGGATAAAATGATTGTTTTATTGGTTCTTTTGGGTTTGTTGAGCTATCTGAATGCTACGACTATTGATCCAATGATCTTTATTTTTACCTCATTAATTATCGGGTTTCTAAAAATGATGGTTACGATAGAACTGTTCTTACCATTAATGGCGATGATCGGGAACAGAGGGATGTTTTACGGAGCATTTTATACCTTCGTTTTAGTAATGAACCAAGTGGCAGCGTATTATGCGGTGGAAGTTTCTATTCAATATAATTGGCAGCAATTCTATATTTTAATATCGGTTTTCTGTTTTATTTTGGCGCTTTTACACTGGATTTTTATGCACGACAAATATTTTGCTTTAAAAATTCCGTTGCATTATATTGATTGGTTGAGTATTTTACTTTTTGTTTCAACGTTCATGTTTTCAGCGTATGTTTTCTCTTTTGGAAAGCAACAGGATTGGTTGAATTCAAGTAAAATTATCAACGCCAGTATCGCTGCTTTTGTAAGTTTTGCGTCGTTGGTATTGAGACAGTTAACCTTAAAAAGACCTTACTTAGCGTTCACCATATTTTCAAAAAACAATGTTCAGCACGGATTATTTATGTTGTTGTGTCTGGGAATGTTTTTAGGAACAACTTCTATTCAGAATACATTTGCTGTCGGAGTGTTGGGGTATGACCAATTAACGAATGCTAGATTAAATTTATTAATGATTCCAGGATTAGTTTTAGCGGGAGTAACAGCCATATTTTGGTTTAAAAAAGAAGTACCGTTGAAGATGTTCATTTTTTCAGGCTTTTCAGCAATGATGGGCTATGTGATTATCATGTACTTTTCAATGGTCTTAGAATTCTCTTATGATGGTTGGTATTTACCGATGTTTCTGAAAGGATATGGAATGGGTTCACTGTTCATCTCAGTCTGGTTTTATACGCTGGATAAATTGGCACTGGATGATATGTTAGCCGCTATTGGATTGGTATTGGTTTGGAGAACATTTTTTGCTGTTGGATTTTTCTCAGCAATATATTCTTGGTTTCAATATCATTTTCAGATTGTTGCGGTTGGAGACTTAGCAGTGTATATGGATGGAATGACGATAAGTCCACAAAACGTAGCTGCTAATATGAAAGCTATTCAACTCAATGCAATTATTGCTGCCAATAAAAAGCTATTTGGATATATTATTCTTGCTGGTTTTGGAGTGTTGGCTTACGTTATCACCCATCATTTTGGAAGAGAACAATTTACGTATGTCCGATTTGTAAGAATGTTGAGTGGAAAATCAGTGATTGCTAGAAGAAGATTAAGAGAACGAAAAAGATTACTGGAAGATATAAAAGACGCAGCTGGGCCTGTGATGTAAAGATACCTTGTTTTTCACTTGTAGAACTCCATTTTATTGTAAAGTGGGGTTCTACTTTTTTTAGGAAAAGGCAATAATTAAATGCTTTTTTTTGAGCTTTTATTTTGTAGAGTTGGTTTTTCGCAAAGGCGCAATTTATTCTTTTTATACTGTTGTAAGGCGCAAGGATTTTATCTGCGATAAAATTTAATAATGCAAAATTATTATAGAATTGATATAACATAATGCTTGCTGAGAATCTATGATTTTATTGTGCCCTAAAGCAGAGTAGAGTTAAAAAACCTTTGCGCTTTAGCGATATTTCAAAAAGAAATCCATAAAGAAGGAAGAATCATACGCCCATGTAGAATATGAAAAATTTCATGCTATCTTATTTTTATTGATTCTAAATAATAGTTAAATTTGAACATATTTATAAAACTTTTAATTAGAAGAATGAAAAAGCAGTATGTAGTAATAGCTTTATTGATTTCGGGAACCGTATTTTCCCAGGCAACACAAGATTCACTAACGTCTAAAAGTATTGAAGATGTAGTGATTGTAGCGTCAAGAAAACCTACAAAAATCTCTGAAATTCCCGGAACAGTTTGGGTGGTACAGAAAGAAAAAATTCAACAGCAGGCAAAAAGTGGAGTGCCAATTAAAGAGATGTTAGCGATTTTAATTCCAAGTATGGATATTGGTCCACAAGGAAGAACAAATTACGGACAAAACATGAGAGGACGTTCTGCGTTGGTGATGATTGATGGAGTTTCTTTAAACAGTATTCGTTCAATCAGTCGTCAGTTGGATGCAATTGATCCTTTTAATATCGAAAGAATTGAGGTGCTTTCAGGAGCAAGTGCAATTTATGGAGGAAATGCAACAGGTGGAATCATTAATATTATTACTAAAACGCCATCCAGAAACGGAATCAGTGGAGAAACTGAATTAGGCGCTCGTACAGGATTTATGGGAAGTGATGACCATGATTTCCGTGCGGCACAGTCCATTTCAGGAAAAGGTGAGAAGTTTTTCGGAAGATTAGGAATTGCCTATCAACAAAATGGAGGAGTGTATGGAGCCGATGAAAAGCAACTTTTAACCGATATCACCCAAACCGATCTTCAATACAATCAGACCATTGATATCTTGGCAACCGGAGGATATAAATTTAATAACAAACATAAAATTACCGCTTCTCTTCAATATTATAATTCTAAGTTTAATGGAGACAGAAGTCTTTATTTAGGCGAAAATTTAAGCGCTTTTACTACTAAAAACGCGAGTTTATTGGGGATGAGAGACGGTTTTTCTTCTGATAAAAATGTAGGAACCGAACGTTATATGGGAACGGTAACCTATAATGGAAGTGATATTTTAGGAGGTCAGGATCTGTATGTTCAATTTGCTACCCGTGGTGAAAAATTAGGATTCTATCCTTTCCCTGGAAGTGTGAAAATTCCTGCAACTACTTCTTATATGTCGTCTTCTCAGCAAGATACTTATTATTCAGGACTAAAAGCATTGCTCTCTAAATCTTGGAAAGGTCTCAACGTAACGTATGGAGTAGATGTTGATCTGGAGAAATTCGAAGGCGCACAATCTGTTTATGATATTGCCAAAACAATGTCTAGCGGAGGGTTGGTGAATGAAACAAAATACAGCTTAGGAAGATATCCTACCAATCATTCTCAAAGTTATGCAGGATATGTTCAGACGAAATACAACATTCTTCCAAAATTACAATTGAACGGAGGAGTACGTTACCAAAACATCAATGTAAAAGTAGATGATTTTGTAGGATCTCAACAGCAGACGCAAGTGGCAATGGGGTATGGAAAATCGGCTTCTGCGATTCCCGGAGGTAGCAGTTCATATAATGTAACATTGGCAAATGCCGGATTGTTGTATAAATTCAATGAGCAGCATCAGGCTTGGGGAACTTTCTCTCAAGGGGTAAGCTTAGCGGATCCTTCAAAATATTATGGAATCGGGAATTATAATTTGAATACCGTAACCGGAAATTGGGATGTTGTTTCAAGTATCAACGTACAGCAGCAATCTTTGCAGGCGATAAAAACCAATCAGTTTGAACTAGGATACCGTATCAATAAAGGTGGATTAAGAGGTCAGATTGCAGGATTTTTAAGTAATTCTGATAAGTCGATTGCGGTTGATAAAACTACTTTCCAAATTCTTGTGAATGATCTGAAACTAAGAAATATGGGAATTGAAGCCGAAATTTCTTATACCCTAAACAATGGCGTTTACTTTGGAGCCAGCGGATTGTTGATCAAATCTGAGGTTGACAACAAAGGAGAATGGATAAAGCAGGAGATTTACAATGCTTCGCCTTCAAAATTGGTAACGTACATTGGGTATAATTTTAAAAGCTGGTCATTCAGATTCCAGTCGCTTCAAAACTTCAAGTTAAGGGATAATATCAATAATGAAATTGACGGATATAATACCTCAGATCTAATGGTGGGCTACCGATTCAATTGGGGTAAATTTAATTTAGGGATTCAAAACGTGTTTAATACAGATTATCAAACCATCTGGAGCAAGCGTTCTCAGGTACTATATTCTTCTTATGGACTTCCGGAATTGTTTAATTACAAAGGAAGAGGAAGAACATTTAACCTTTCTTACACCTTTGATTTTTAATTATTTGAATTAAGATTGTCTTAATTTAAATCCAATATATCACAAATCCGGCTTTTCTATGAAAATAAAGAAGTCGGTTTATTAATTTAAAAAAACTTTCAGTTATGGCTACAAATTCAATAGGGCAGATTGTTGCTGAGGTAACAAGAAAAGAATATATCACAGAACACTATATCAGAGTGTATTTATATTCTCCGGATGTTCAACAGTTTAAAAATACAACCATTGGAGATAACAATAAAATTGCAGTTCCTCCAAAAGGATTGAATGAAATCCATTTCCCGACGTTAGGTGTGAACCATCAATGGATTCATCCGTCAAAAGAAGTAGCACCAAGCGTAAGAACGTATACGCATCGTGGAATTGATATCGAGAAAAATGAAATTTTCATCGACTTTGTAGATCATGGCGATGGCGGACCAGCCTCAAGATGGGTGAGAGAAGCAGAAGTGGGTTCTAAATTAGGCGTGATGATGCGCGCTGAAGGAAAAGAACTTTATCCTCAGGCAGATTGGTACTTTTTAATTGGTGACGGAACAGCAATTCCTGTATTGAGTGCAATTTTGGAAACGCTTCCCGAAACCGCAAAAGGAGTGTGTATCATCGAAGTTCATGGAAAGGGAGATGAACAAGTGCTGGAAACAAAAGCGGATATTACATTTATCTGGATTCATAATTCTGAACCTCATGTGAAAAGTGAGTTGGCTCAAGTGGTAAAAACCATAAAAATTCCTGAAACATCAAAATTCGGATATGTGGCGGCAGAATTTTCAAGTGTAAAAGAAATCCGTTCTTATTTGAGAAAAGAAAAAAGCTGGACACAACAGGAATTATACGCCTATTCTTACTGGAAAGCCGGAGTTGCAGAAAATGAATCTCAGGCGGATAGGCAGAAGGAAAAAGAGATTGTTGAGTAGGATAAAGATAGAAAACCTGAGCTTTTATGTTCAGGTTTTTCATTTGACGGTATTGTGTTATGTTATTCTGAAGGGGAGCGTAGCGTAATGGAAAATTGGTTTGCATTCACAAATATTCATTACTTATTTTGGGAGCTTTATCCTGCTATCCACTCATACTCCTCGCGCCGGCACCCAGCCAACGCTCGAATCCTCCAGCGTTCCTTTTTCTTGCTGTGGGGTAACCGTTTTTATCAGGGCTAGGGCTTTTGTTGTTTTTCTCAACATTCATTATCACCATAAAGTTTGTCATCCTGAAAGGATCTCAACACATAAATTCAAAAAAAGATTAGAGATTCTTCACTTCACTGCGTTCCATTCAGAATGACAGTTTCGCGAAATATTCCAAGGCAAAAGAAGAAAAGTTACTTATTCGTAACCCTTATCAACTCTTACTTGTGCTTGTAAACCTAACAGGTTTCAAAAACCTGTTAGGTTTGTCTTATTACTTAGAAAAATAATGTTTCAATTTGTCAGTAGGTAAAATATTTTTTATTGTAATACAACGTAAAATCCCTTGAAAATAATTCAAGGGATTAATTTTAATAATCAATTTCAAAAAACTGAATTTTAATTTCTTAAAAACTGTCCAATTCCTGTAGAATCAAACGTGAAAGTATTTTGATTTTCAGCTTTATCTAATTTTTTACTGATGGTTAAAGCCCATAAAACTAATTCTTTGCAGAAGTTTTGATCTTCGATACTTAATTCTGAAGTATTTTCCTCAACAACTTCTACCAAAGGCTTGATGCTGTTGAGTTTGCTGTAGAATTCTTCATCAGTATCGGTGTAATTAAGTTCAAGGTGGTTTTTGTTAAACCATTTAATTAAGTCGGTGTACGGGTTTTTTATCCCGTCTTTTTCCAGTTTAGAGATACGGGGGAAGATATTTTCAAATTGTATCATGACCGCTTTGTCAATCAATATTTTTGCTACATAATCTGCACCTTCCTGTTCACCTTCATATACCAATTCAATTTTTCCTGTAATAGATGGAATAATCGATAAAAAGTCAAGCAGACGAACAGTCGTTTTTTCAGCATCTGATTCAATTAAACGCAATTTGGCTGCAGCGACTAAATTTTCCATCGCACTGATGGTAAGTCTTGCACTTACGCCACTTTTCGCATCTACATATTCGCTGTCACGCGCTACAAAAGCAACCTGCTCTAAAAGATCTTTTGCTAAATTAGGGATCTGGATTTGTGATTTATCTTGAGTTGAAATGGCAGCTTCCTGTTCTGTAATTTGTCGGGCCAAAGCAATTGTTTTGGGGTAATGAGTGAAAATTTGTGAGCCAATTCTGTCTTTCAATGGCGTGACAATGCTTCCACGATTGGTATAATCTTCCGGATTTGCGGTAAATACAAACTGAATATCAAGAGGCATTCTCAATTGAAATCCACGAATCTGAATATCACCTTCCTGTAAAATATTAAACAAAGAAACCTGAATTCTAGCCTGTAAATCGGGTAATTCATTCAATACAAATATAGAACGGTTGGCACGGGGAATCATTCCGTAATGTAAAACACGTTCATCTGAATAAGGAAGTTTTAACGTTGCTGCTTTAATAGGATCGATGTCACCAATTAAATCCGCAACATTTACATCAGGAGTCGCCAGTTTTTCAAAGAAACGGTTGGAGCGGTGTACCCATGAAATAGGAGTTGCATCACCATGTTCGGCGATAAGATCTCTGGCATATTTTGAAATGGGTTTAAACGGACTATCATTGATTTCAGAACCTTTTACGATCGGCATATATTCATCAAGAAGGCTTACCATGCTTCTTGCAATTCTTGTTTTTGCCTGTCCACGTAAACCTAATAAATTAATGTGATGCCCTGCAAGAATCGCTTTTTTCAATTGGGGAACTACCGAATCTTCATAGCCCCAAAGTCCTTCAAATACGGGTTCTTTGGCTTTAATCTTTGCAATTAAGTTGGCCTGAATTTCTTCATTAATCGTTTTATCTTGGTATCCTGATTTTTTTAATTCTTTGAATGTAATATCGTTTTTCATTTTCTTTTTTATTATTTCTAATGGGATGGAGAAAGGTTTAATGGTTGATATTTAACGTTTGATGTCTGTCTTTTTGTGTCCACGGGTTGTACCCGAGGCTATTGTTGTTGAACCACTTCGTGGTTCGTTGTGTTAACTTCAAGCCTTAAGTTTCCCAAATCCAGCCTTTATTTAAATTCTCTTTATTCTGTTTTTTTCGTAATCTTCAAAAATCATTTCTCCCAAACCGGAGAGACCCGTTAAGAATGCTTTCCCTTGATTTTGAGCAGTAAATGCATTCACAAACTGACGAAGATAAGGATCTTGCGCAATCATGAATGTGGTGATCGGAATTTTAAGTTTTCTAGCTTCTGCTGCTTTGTTTAAACATTGGTTGACAATCCTTTCATCTAAGCCTACGCTATTCATATAAAATTCTCCGGTGGGAAGCTTAATACAACTTGGTTTTCCATCGGTGATCATAAAGATCTGCTTATTGGTATTTCTTTTTCTGCGAAGAATATCCATTGCCAATTCCAACCCGGCAACAGTGTTGGTATGATAGGGACCGACTTGTAAGTAGGGTAAATCTTTGATTTTGATGGGCCATGCTTCGTTTCCAAAAACAATAATATCAATGGAATCTTTGGGGTATTTTCGTTTGATGAGTTCCACCAATGCCATCGCTACTTTTTTGGCAGGCGTGATACGATCTTCACCATATAAAATCATGGAGTGACTGATGTCGATCATTAAAACAGTACTCATTTGGGCTTTATGCTTGGTTTCCTCTACAATGAGATCGTCTTCTGTAAGTCGTAAATCTGAAATCCCGTTATTGATCTGAGCGTTTTTTAAGCTTTCGGTCATATTCACCGTTGAAAGATCATCTCCATATTGGAAATTACGGTTTTCATCATCCCGTTCATCACCAACGCCTGTTTTTGTGGTGCGATGATTTCCGACACCGCTTTTTTTGAGCTTTCCAAAAATTTGATCTAAGGCATATTCACGTAAAGCAGCTTCCAGTTTGGCGGTTAGGATGTTTTTACCTTTTCCTGAACCTGAGTTGCCGTCTTTAGAATCTTCTTCCTCCTTAATGTATCCACGTTTTTTTAAGTCGGCTTCAAAATCTTCGAGAGAATATTCATCATTGAAAATAGTATATTCTTTATCCAACATATCAAGCCACTCAAAGGCTTCTTCAATATCCCCGGAAGTATGCGTCAGTAAATCTTTGAAAACATCAAATACCCGATCAAAATGCGATATGTCTTCCGGAATGTGTTTACTGAAAGTATATCCTTTTTGAAAATTAAAATCTTTATTTGTCATAAGATGTTGATGCTGTTTAAAAGATACAAGTTATGGAAATATTTTTGCAAGAGTAGGGTGGGGGAAATAGAAAATACTAATGATGGTGATAAGAATGAGAGTATAACATTCATAAAATTTTCCATGAACTACACTCGAAGAATAAGACTATATTTGATGGCTATACAAGGAAAAATTAAAGTATGAAAATTGGTTTAACCTCTGATACTCCGAGTGCCAAGTGGTGTAGGGTAAGTGAAATAGGAGATGAGCTGTATACTTATGAGCAGGATGTCCTTTTAAAATATACGGATAAGCTTAGTTTTGAATTATGGGTGTGTTTTCGTTGTCTTCCTAAAGCCTATGAATGGAAACCAAAAAGAAGATTTTATAAGGATGAGAATGCACTGGGAATGGATTTATTAATTGAAGAAGAAACAATCCGTCCTTTTACAGGTGGCAGATATCATCCGTTATCCAAAGATGAACAACGGCTCATTATGGGCGAAATTTTTTATAATTTTTTGATAGAAACGCTCAAAAGATATAAAAACAAAGTTCCTGGCATTGTAGAATATGGAGAAGAATTGATTAAAGATACTCATATTTGGGCTATTAAAAATAAATGGCTTGAGATGTAAACGATTCAATTGTTTGATGAGTGAGAGATGTAAAATATAACAGTAATGAAAATTTTAATTAATTATATTTGTAAACAATAAACATATCAATGATGAAAAAAATAGTATTTCTGGTTTCCGCCGCTCTGATATTAAATTCTTGCGTAGTGTCTACTGCCGCAAAAGTGGTAAAAGGAGCTGTAAATGTAAGCTACAAAGCTGTAAAAGGAACTGTTAACGGAATCAGCTGGGCTGTTCGTAAAGCCAACGGAAAAATTGATGAAGACCGTCTGGACGGTACCTGGAAAGTAGTAGGAGTGTACCGTGGTTCTTTTGAAGACTTCACTAAAGATCAAAATCCTGAAAGTTCATTTACATCAGAATGTACAGATAGTTTTGATCAGATTATTTTCAAGGCTAAAAAATCTAAATTTCAACCCGTTCATTGCAGTTCTGAGAAAGAAGACTGGGTGAAATATTCTTTAGAATTCGGAAAAAATCCGATCACGAAAGAAAAGGAAAATTATATAGAATACAATTCCAATAATTATATTTCCGTGATTGATGTAAATAATAAAACAATGGTTCTGGAAGGAAATCTGATGCCTAAATTGGCGTTTTCTGGCGCTAAATTATATCTTTTAGAAAAGGTTAAATAAGTTTTATTTTACCTGCAAAAGGTAAAAAAGCCCTCAAAGTAAAAATATTGTCTTTTATTTTTCCCGCGTAAAACCCTTATCTTTGCCTCATTAAAATAAGGCATGAAAGATTTAATGGGTAGAGCAATCTGGGATTATTTTCATAATGAAAATCCTGAAGATCTGCAGACTGAAACTTCAATTTCTGAACTGGATGAACTTCCTGTAGAATATCTTTTCAGAGATTTTGAAGAGATGAATGAAATTGAACAAAAAGCGTTGGAATTATCTCAAGGAAAAATTTTGGATATTGGAGCAGGAGCAGGTTCGCACGCATTGTATCTTCAAAATGAAAGGAATCTTGAGGTGCTGGCTTTAGATGTTTCTCCTAAATCGGTTGAGGTTTGTACGCTAAGAGGAATCAAAAATGCAGTGTGTGAAAACATGCTTGATTTTTCGGGTCAGACTTTTGACACCATCTTATTATTGATGAATGGAACGGGAATTTTTGAAAGTCTATTGACCATTGATAAGTACCTTCAAAAGTTACACTCATTAGTGAATGAAAACGGACAAATCCTTATCGACAGCACTGATATCTTATATATGTTTGATCGCGATGATGATGGTGGAGTTTTAATTCCGGCGGGAGGATATTACGGAGAGTTAGATTATATCGTTCATTATAAAGGCGAATCAGAAGAGCCTATAAAATGGTTGTATCTTGATTTTAATACTTTGCAAAATGCTGCTGGAAATAATGGTTTTCATATTGAAAAAGTGATGCAGGATGAAGATGCTTATTTAGCAAAACTGACTAAGAAATAAATGGTTTTGTTCATTGCGAGAAGAGAAGTGGTTTATACTGAGTCTGCTAATGTGAAGTAATATTATTAAAATACACAGAGCTAAACAAAGTGTTTGTCATCCTGGAAGGATCTAAGCAAATTTATTAGAAATGAGTTTTGAAAGATTCGTGTTTAGATTCCTACGGAATGACAAACTAGCGGGATAATAAATTCAGAAAAAGCAGAATAAAACAAACGAGATTGCTTCGTCGTTTCACTCCTCGCAATGACAGATAAAAACAAAAAAGACGCATAAATTTATGCGTCTTTCTTATTTTTAAGTATTGAAGGTTATTTAGTTTCAACATTAGAAATGTATTGTAGAATATATATTATAATTTAGTAAATCTCAATAAAAAATAACTTGAAAATAATCCCTGATAATTGATGAAAATTAATGTGAGCATAGCAATTGCAAGAATTACAGGGAAAATGAATGATTGAGCTCTGTATTCAAGTCTTTTAGGCATCATGAGAACCCAGATTATAATTAAAATTAATGGGCCTAAAATTACAGGAAGAATTTCGGGACTATATCTCGAAGAGTTTGAAAACCCATTTTCCATTAAAAATTTCTAAGTAAAATATTGAAAAGGAATATAGATAATTCCGAACAAAAAGGTAAAGACTGCTGAAGCGTATTTTTTTAGTTTTATAAAATTTAGGCTTAACAAAAAAGCACCATAAAAAGTTCCCAAAAACATACTTGAACTTAAAAGTAATGCTCTTGAATACAATCTCACAGCAGATGAATCTGTTGTAATATGATCTTTCCAATCTTCAATTTCTTCGTTCTTTTTTTCTTCTTCAGCCTCTTTTTTATTTCGGATGATATTCTGAATATTTATTTTTTCTTCGTCAGTAAAAGTTCGTCCTCTTTCCTCAAGAACCTCAAAAGCCATTTGAACAGCTTCGGGAGTAAAACGGTTTCCTTCTTTTACATATTTTTCTAATTCGCTAGTGGAGAGTTTCCGTAAAACATTTCTGTTGACCATAATAGTTGTAATAAAAAAATGGGCATGAAAATGCCCATTTTATGTATAGTTTACATTAGAATTTATCCAATCTCAATACCGTTTTCTACTTGAGTATCATCAGGTGTTACAAAAGATAACTTACCGTCTGGTTTTGTTGTTAATAATAACATTCCCTGAGATTCAATTCCTCTGATTTTTCTTGGAGCAAGGTTTAATAAGATCATTACCTGCTTTCCAGTCACTTCTTCCGGAGTGAAACTTTCTGCAATTCCTGAAACTACTGTTCTTACGTCAACACCGGTATCAACAGTCAATTTTAATAATTTATCAGCTTTCTCAACTTTTTCAGCTTCAATAATAGTAGCTGTTCTTAAATCGATTTTCGTGAAATCATCAAAAGTTATTTCCTCTTTCATAGGATTTGCGTTAAGGTTTGTTTTTTTATTGTTTTGTTTTGTGTCTTCTAATTTTTGAATTTGAGCTTCAATAACATCGTCTTCAATTTTTGAGAAAAGAAGAGATGATTCGTTGATTTTATGTCCTGTTTCAATTAAAACATTTTTAGTTTCAACATCATTCCAGTTTGATTTTTCAACGTTGAACATATTCAATAATTTCTCAGAACTGAATGGCATAAATGGTTCACATAATTGAGCCAAAGCAACGGCAATCTGAGCTCCCACAAATAAAGATTGTGCCGCTTTTTCAGGATTGTCTTTAATGGTTTTCCAAGGCTCTTCTGCTTGAAGGTACTGATTTCCGAAACGTGCTAAATTCATTAAAGCAGTTAAAGAATTTCTGAATTCGTAATTTTCTAGGAATCCTGAAATTTCTTTTGCCGATTTATTGATTTCCTGTAATTCAGGAGCATTTACATCACCTTGAGGAATGACACCATCATAATATTTATGAATAAGAACGGCAACTCTGTTGATAAAGTTTCCAAAAATTCCTACTAATTCCGAATTGTTTTTAGTCTGGAAATCTTTCCAAGTAAAATTATTATCCTTTGTTTCAGGAGCAGAAGAAAGCAAAGCATATCTTAATACATCTTGCTGTCCAGGGAAATCCTGAACATATTCGTGTGCCCAAACTGCCCAGTTTCTTGAGGTTGAAATTTTATCGTTTTCAAGATTCAGGAATTCAAAAGCCGGAACATTGGTTGGCATAATGTAATCTCCGTGAGCCTTCATCATCGCAGGGAAAATAATACAGTGGAATACAATATTGTCTTTTCCGATAAAGTGAACTAAATCACTGTTTTCGTTTTGCCAGTAATCTTTCCAGTCTTTTCCGTTTTTCGCAGCCCATTCTTTCGTGAAAGAAATATATCCAATAGGAGCATCAAACCAAACGTATAATACTTTTCCGTCTGCATTTGGAAGTGGAACAGGAACTCCCCAGTTTAGATCTCTGGTCATCGCACGAGGTTTTAACCCATCGTTTAACCAAGATTTAACTTGTCCGTAAACGTTAGGTTTCCAATCGTCTTTATGACCTTCAATAATCCATTCATTAAGGAAATCTTCATATTCGTTTAAAGGAAGATACCAGTTTTTTGTTTCTTTAAGAATCGGAACATTTCCGCTTAGCATTGATTTTGGATTAATCAATTCTGATGGAGAAAGGGTAGAACCACATTTTTCGCACTGATCTCCGTACGCATTTTCGTTTCCACAATTAGGGCAAGTTCCAACGATATATCGGTCAGCTAAAAATTCATTAGCCTGTTCGTCAAAATACTGCTCAGAAACTTCTTCTGTAAATTTCCCTTTTTCGTAAAGAACTTTAAAGAAATCCTGACTCGTGTCATGATGATTTTTAGAAGTTGTTCTGGAGTATTCATCAAAAGAAATCCCAAGATCTGAGAACGATTTTTTGATGATCTCGTGGTATTTGTCTACAATATCTTGTGGAGTAACTCCTTCTTTTTTTGCTCTGATGGTGATAGGAATTCCGTGTTCATCTGAACCACAGATAAACGCTACATCTTTTCCTGATCTTCTCTGAAATCTTGCGTAAACATCCGCAGGAATATAAACACCTGCCAAATGTCCTATATGAACCGGTCCGTTTGCATAAGGCAAAGCTGCCGTAATCATCTTTCTGTTTGACATTTATAGTAAAATTTTATCTGCAAAGATAAGAATTATCTCCCGAAAACTGCTGTTAGTCTACGTTTAAAGTTAAAGTTTTACGATGAGATGATGCGTATTATTTTAGCGTTCATTAAGTTGGTGTGTAGTAAAACAGATTCCGTTGAGCTGTCTATCAATTTATAAAATCATTTTAACGGTTTCAATACTAAAGATCCCAAATGATTATTTTAAAATAAATAGCTTAAGAGTCTCTAAATAAAATAATAATTAAAAAGGAAATAATGAAGTAACAAATGAAAGGGTATATGATGTATTTTCTATTTTGTTTTTTAAAAAATGTTATTACTGCATCTACCAATAAACCTATGAATATAAGAGGGATTCCAACAAATAAGGTTGGTAACATCTTTGGATTACCTAAGCAAGATCTATGATTCTCAATAAAAATTTGACCATAAGCGCAAAACCCAAATAAAATAATCGAAATAATGAAAATTCTTTTGTTAATGTATTTATTCATGTGTTTGAGTTTTGATTATTAAGATGATATTGACTAATTGAGAATTATCAATATTTTATTTTTTCAAATAGAAAAGATGTCCATTAAAACATTTTCCTGACTATAAATATGATCTCGTTTATTCACTTTATAGAATTTATTAATTTTCTATTTTTCGGAAATTATTTCACCTGTATCACTGTCCATATAATAATAAATTGGTGAGGCTGCGGGAGGTTCTCCTATTCCATAAGGACCATTGTAAGGCTTGCCTTCTAGTATCTTAATAATAAATTGTTTTTTTCCTTTTGTAATATCAAACCATAATTCAAAATTATCAAATCCCGAACTTGTTTGTTTAGCTTCTCCTGTTTTCAGATTAAGAATATTCTTTTCTTCTAAGAAACGTAGAGCATCTATTGGCTTTACTTTTCCGAATTTCATATCCTCATCTATTTTTTTTAGATTTCCGCTTTCATCATAATATTCGGAGATGCCTACCTTAGTACGCCCACCGATGTAATGCTCTTTTATGGTAATATACCCGTCTACATTAAATTCCTTATAAATAGTTTCAAAAGAAGGCTTAGGAAGACGTTCATCTTGAGAACCACTTCCATCTCCTTCCATTGGAGGATTGTTATGTCCACTTTGTATGGCTTTCGCTTTTGCTATTAGATATTCAGGATTTGGAGCTGCCATACCAATGATTGTGTTTTTATTCGGAAGAACATAGTGTTTGGCCCCATATTTTGTTTTTTTATAAACTTCAAAATCAAATTTTTCTCTCATTTTATTATTTTGATTTATGGTAGTTGAGCCTTTAATATTTTTTATCGTCTTTTTTTCTTCTCCATTGCATGAAAAGATTAGTGTAAAGGAGAGAATGAATAAGATAATCTTCATTTTGCTAATTTTAGATCTTTTATCTAGAACTTGATATATTTTAGACTTAGGTACTTATTCGAAGAGAATGCTTCACGGTCAAAAGACGAAAATTATGAAAAGCGATGGTTTCGCATAAAACTTAAAATAGGATATCTTCTGTTGAACTACGTTAGGAAATTATTTATTCTTATGTAATGTAATTGTGTCAGGAACCTTAAAAATAAAAAATAGTCCATCAAAAGAATCATACTGTGGTCTGTACCCTGAACTTCCTATATTTGTAGAGGCACTATCTAATTTATAACCTGTTTTATCAAAAAATAATTTTCTTGTTTCAGTTTTAATATGTAAAGAATCAATTGTTTTATCACTGATTCTAAAATATCCATTCTTATCGGTAAATGTATCTAAAGTTGCTTTCTCTTTATCTATACTTCCGTTATCTTGATTTACAACGTACATTGTAACCTTTACATTTTCAATTGGTTTGTGTTGTTCATCCAATACAATACCGTTAAAATAATCTGTGAATTCTCCTTTATCTATTTGTTTAGGATCTTTAAAACGGCAAGAGCAGAGAAGTCCTATAATACATAAAATACCTATTATTTTTAATTTGCTTAACCATATCAATCCTAAAGAATCTTCTTTAGATAAAATAACTCTTTTAAAATAATCAACAGGATTGCTTCCTTCAGCATATTTCATTAAATCAATTTTAGCATTACCATATTTAGTTTCTGGTAATGGATCTTGTTGTATCCAAGTGGGACCAGAAGTACCCTTATGGGTATAACTGTGATTTCTGTCTCCAAATTCTAATAAGAGTTGATGACCAATTTCATGAGCCGAAGTTTCCTTGAAAATCAAATCTGCTATGTCACTTTTTCGATAATGCCAACCTTTAGTTATATCATTTTTTGAATCTGGATAGTATGTATAGCCAACTTTATAATATAATTCTCTATGCAATTCCCAGTTATGGGAACGATTAACGTTTATAAAATAAATTAGATTTGATGCTATCATTCCTTTTTCATCTTGAATATATTCTACTCATATATAAACTATCATAATTTTTTCCCACAAATCTATATTTTATTTTTTCATCATTCTGTGACCATACAGTAACAACAGTATCTGTTTTGTAGTTTTTGAGAATAAAAATAAGATCTCCTAGGGATTCAGTATCATTATTGATTTTAAAAAAGCCATTTTTATCACTTTATGTTGATTTATAATTAGTTTTAAAGTTTTCTTTTATATACACTTGATTGAGAGGTTTATTTGAAGTTTTATCATATATATATCCGCTATAAAAATCTGATGATTTAGAACAGCTCAGAGATAATAAAATAATTGATGTAAAGACTATTTTTCTCATTTTACTTAATCAAATTAATCCGAGAACATCCTTTTCAGATACTGCAATCCTCTTCCTTTCACTATAATTATCCTTCATGAAAATAAATATTATTTTTACAACTTATTAAAAGAAGAGGACATAACAAAAGTGAATTTTTAAAATTCATTTTATTGTCGAATTATTTTTTTTAGTTTCATATCTATGAAAACTGTATCTTTTATCCCTTCTACGAAGCAATAACTTGCACCTCTTTCGGGATGAGTACGAACTATATATATTGAATCTATGAATTCATCTGGTGTTAAATTCCATTCCATAAATAAACTTTACAGATTATTTATTTTAAAAATAGAATCTCTATCTTTCTTTTTTAACATGTATATAATATCTCCTTTAAATAATTCTTTTTGCCTTTCTCCATTTTGAATTTGGATAGAAGAGATAGTATCTGTGTGATATAAATCTTTTTGAAAAACTAAAGTAGAAGAAATGTTATTGTTTTTTGTATTTTAAAATGTCCTTTTTTATCTGTAATAGTTTTAAAATCAGTGGATAAATCTAAAATTTGCACTCCTAATATTGGCTTTTTAGTAATACCATCATATATATATCCTTCATAATGTTTTGATTTACAGCCCGTAAATAATATTATAATAAATAACAGTAATAATTTCATAATATTTCAATTTTTGTTAACCATAATAAGCTTAATACATCTTTTTCAGCTGCTATACGTCTTAGGAAATAATTGGGTTGTTTATGTTCATCTCCTAAAACATTACTATTGTAATAGGGCATTAAATCGATTTCGCCATTCATTGGTAATTCCAGAGCATCATTTTTTGTATGTTGATCAAATGAATATACTTCAGAACTACCTTTGTGTCCATAAGAATATTCGGTTCCACTATAAGATTTTAATATTTCATGTCCTAATTCATGAGCAGATGTATCTTTGAAAGTTAAATCTGCTATGTCACTTTTTCGATAATGCCAACCTTTAGTTATATCATTTTTTGAATCTGGATAGTATGTATAGCCAACTTTATAATATAATTCTCTATGCAATTCCAGATTATGGGAACGATTGAAATTTGTATTTTCAGAGTTTGTAAAATAAATTAGATTTGGTGCTATTATTCCTTTTTTATCTTGAATATATTCTACTCATATATAAAGTATCATTATTTCCCCCCACAAATCTATATTTTATGTTTTCTCCATGCTGTGACCATACAGTAACGACAGTATCTGTTTTGTAGCTTTTGAGAATAAAAATAAGATCTCCTAGGGATTCAGTATCATTGTTGATTTTAAAAAAGCCATTTTTGTCACTTGATGTTGATTTATAATTAGTTTTAAAGTTTTCTTTTATATACACTTGATTGAGAGGTTTATTTGAAGTTTTATCATATATATATCCACTATAAAAATCTGATGATTTAGAACAGCTTAGAAATAATAAAATAATTGATATAAAGACTATTTTTCTCATTTTACACTAACTTTAGTTAACCAAATTAATCCTAGAACATCCTTTTCTGATACTACAATCCTCTTCCTGTCACTATAATCTAACCAATCTGTATAATAAGGCATTAGATCAATTTCACCCGTTTTTGGATAAGGAATTGCATTTGAATTTTCATATTGAAAAACGGGATTTACAGTTTCCTTGTGACCGTAAGAATAAATTGGTCCACCGTATTTTTTTATTATTTCATGGCCTATTTCATGGGCAGAAGTCTCTTTAAACTCAATATCTTCATTAGATTCATCTCTATATCTCCAATTATTTTTTTTATAAAACTCATACCATTCTAATGAATAAATATAACCGATATTGTAACATATAGCTTGTATTGAAAAGATGTTTCCCCCAATCGTTAAAGGATCTTTTATAGATCCGGGGTTACCAGATCGTATCCAATTCCCATTTGTATTATATACCAATTCTATTGTTCCTATTGTATTCTTATTGCTTTGTATAGAATTTAAATAAAATTCATAAGATTCTCTAATGATCTTTAAATCTTTTGCAACAGCATGATTTTTATTTCTTCCCCAATGATAATTTAATCCTTCTATTGGAAGTTTTTCTAAGTCCTTATAAGTTCGTGTTCTATATTTTATTTATTGATCTTTACACTTTAAATAAATAGTGTCTCCTTTGAAGTATTCTCTCATAAGTTCTCCATTTTGTATTGATATTGTCTTAATTTTTCTTTTAATACAAGCTTCTTTTATAAAAATTAATTCTTTTACTTTTTTGTCATTTTTTTTAATTTCAAAATAGCCATTTTTATTAGTAAATACTTTTATTTTGTTTATAGAATCATATACTGTAACATTTTCTAAAGGGATTTCATTATCAAATTCATAAACATACCCTTTGTAATTTGATTCACTACATGAATAAATTGAAAGGCTGATAAATAAATAAATGAAATTTTTCATCGTACGTCAATTTTTGTTAACCATAATAAACTTAAAACGTCTTTTTCTGAAGCTACTCTTCTTCTAAAATAATTAGGTTGGTAATGTTCATTACCATACTTGTTATCTCTAAAATAAGGCATAAGGTCTATTTCAGTATTTACGTCTAATGGAAATTTTTGGGCATTATCTTTTATATGTTGATCAAATGAATATACTTCAGAACTACCTTTGTGTCCATATGAATATTCAGTGCCTCCATAAAATTTTAGTATTTCGTGTCCAATTTCGTGAGCAGATGTATCTTTAAAATCTAAATCCTCTTTTTTTCGTCTGAAAATTCCCATCCATTAGAATATTCTATATATCCTACATTATAACAAATTGCTTTTCTAGAGAAAGTATTACCAATCCAAGAAATCGGATTTATTGTGAGTGATCCTGGATTACCTGAACGCATCCAGTTTCCGTTTGTATTATATGTTAACATTACATAATCCATAGTTTTTTCGACCATATTTAGAGCATTCATAAAAAACTCATAAGAATCACTGATAATTTTTACACCTTTTGCAACCGCATGATTTTTATTTCTTCCCCAATGATAGGCCAATCCTTCTAAAGCCAGTTCTTCCAAATCTGTAAAGCTTCTCGTTCTTTTCGTAATAGGAGGCTTTGCGGATATTAAATCTTTTTTAGGGATCTTATCCCAATCACAAATCATCAGTTTTTCATTTTTAAATGGGTTATCCTCTCCGGCTATTGTGTATTGAGATTCTTTATAGGTTGTACATTTTAGACCTTCTTCTCCACCATCTTTCAAATTTACACGTAAAGTTGTATCTATTCTTTTATTTTTTTTATCAATCTTTACATCTACCCAATTTACTTCGCTATAATTTGTCGTAAACTCTACTTCTTTGGTTTTTTCTTTACCGTTTTTTTTAGCAACAATCACGGCTTTTAGTTTTTTATTATCAAACTTAGTACTGTCATAGATTTCATTATTATCAAAACCATCCCAAAAGATTACATACGAGCCTATTTTTGTATAGTCACCCGACATAATATTATAAGGATCAAAAACGCTTTTCCAATCCCATGCTTTTTTAGGTTGTAAAGGATCATTTTTGGGCTTCTTTTTCATCAGATCTTGTGCTAATAAAGGTATTTTTCGTGATGGAACGACTACTTCAGGTAAATTTTTCACAGCATATAATGTACTGCCATCTTCATTTAGAATTTTAAAATCTAAAGAGTCTATATTGCCTAACATGAGAGAATAGTCGAAAACAAAATGAGCATTTTCATAATTACCTTTAAAATCTAGGATACCAAAAGGAACCATAGTAGAGTAGGCCTTGTCTCTTTTTAATGAAAGCCTGATTTCAAAGTCATTATTTACCTCACTTCCTTTTCTCTCAAAGTTATTATACATTACTCCATTTTCATTTCCTGTTTCTCGAACTTCAACAGCGGCATTGGAAGTAATATGTCCCTCAGTAGACATATTATGGTCTCCATGAGTAATTTTTACATATTTTCCTTTTACAATTCTTATTCTGGACATGGCTAATGATTTTTACTTTTTTCTCCACTATTATTTTTTACTTCCAACTGTGCATTTTTGTTAATGCTTTTATTAGAGCTTAGTTCCATATCTTCATGAGATATTTCATTTCTGTCCTGCTTGGTCTCACTATGTACCTCACCTTCTATCATTTCTGTAAGCTTTCCGGTGATAAACATGCTGGCATCTCCAATAACAGAAGTTGTTTTCATGGCACCTACGCTTTCTGCATGGTTCATTCCGATATTGTCAGATTTGTTCATGCCTACCGTGGTATTCATGTTTTCAGAAGCATTGATATTAATATTTTTTGCGGTAATAGTAATAGTTTCCGGAGCCGTAATATTCATACTTTTTCCGACGGTATCCAGATAGATCTCGTTTCCACTCTTGTCGGAGATAATAATACTTTCGTCTTCCGTAAAGACCACTTTATGTCCGCTTCTTGTCTGAATCGACTTTACTTTATTATTGATTCCACCGCCTAAACCTGTGCCACCATGAAACATTCCTCCCATCACAAAAGGTCTGTCGGGATGCCCGTGTTGGAAATTAACCATCACCTGATCGCCTACTTCGGGAATCGCAACATAGCCACGGTTTTGATTAATCTGATCTGTTCCTCCTGCATCGGGACTCATCACTCGAATGAAATCGGTGGTGTCATTCAACTGCCAATCGAATCGTACGCTCACTCTTCCTTGTCCGCTAGGGTCGGTATTGGAGATAACAGTTGCAATTTGAGGTTGAGCAGCCGGAATTACAAAATCTGGGGTAGGCATGAAGCCTGTCCCTTCGGCAATCCCTTCAAAAGTTCCGGTATAATATCCTCTGGCATCTACTTCATGGGTTGCTTCTGTGATCATTAAAGTAGTAAAATGCTTGGTTTTATTAGAGTCTTGCTCACGCATGGAAATGTCTGCCACACATCCCGGATAGAGAAATGGTTTTGTGGTGGAACCTGAAGTGGTAAATACATCCACCCCTTTACTTCCCGCCGCACTTTTCTGAGAATATTCTACATCAAGGTGGGTGGCTGCTTTTAGAGGAGCGAGTTTTAAAGCAGGAGTTTTATAAATGCTGTCGTTATTCTCATAAGCTGTTCTGGCCAGATCTCCCAAATGTTTTACAGGAGTTTCCCCTGAAGTCAGTTTTTCATTCTTGCTGCTATTATACCCGTAAAATTGAGGTTTGGTGTGGGCTACATTCAGTTCAACTTTAACATCACTTACATTGCTGCCATAGATTAATTTAATGGGAGGGCTGGATTGGGGAAGTTTTCCAAAATGTAAAACATAGCCATCGTAAAAGAACTGTTCTCCATAAGCCTCAGCCATTCTTGCCAAATAATTATAATGGGTTTCGTCGTACTGGCTGCTGTAGAGAATCTGTGAGCTATCATTGGTGTCAATACTAAAATCATAGTTGTAGCCTTCGAGTCCTTGTTTGATGACTTCATTGGCGATAATTCCCATATTGACAGGTAGGTTTCCTCCAAAGCTTTGGGTGTGAGGAGCTCCATCTAATAAAATGGTTGGACTGTATCCTTTAAGAACAATGTCTCCCAAACTCATTTTATCCTGACTGAACCCCACTGAAGTAATAACGCCTACAAAAGATCGGTCCGGACTTTTATCTACTCCTTTATATTTGAAAGTTGCCGTGAAGCGTTTGCCTAATAATTTATTGGCATCCTGTAGATTGTGAGTTTGTCGGTTTTCAAGGCTGTCATGCGCTAGAATGATTTCAAATTCATGATGTTTGACGGCACTTTGGGTTAATTTAAAATGTTTGAAATGTTTAACAGGTTTTCCGTTCGCATATACTTCAAGTTCCACCATTCGGTTGATTCCTGAGATACTGTTTTCAGCAATGCTATCCGCATTATTAGGAGCTTTAGGTCTGTTAGATTCGAAAAAGTCGGATTCTGGGTTGGTCATTTTTTTCATATAGTTGTGTTTTGTATTTTTAATATTTTAGGTATTGGGAAAACATGAATTAGAGTTCTTGAAAAATAGGTGTTGAGGGAGATCTATTTGTTCAGGTTTCTCATGGGGAAAGTAGGTTTTCTCACAATTGTTATCGATGATTACAGGCTGATTTTGGTAGGAATAGAGTTTTTCAGGATGTTCCCTGATCAACCAGTTTCTGAGACATTTGGCCATATGCTCAGTCCAGAACTTTTCAAAATCTGTACTGAAACTTTCATCTGAATCTCCACTGATAAGAGCAATGTGTTGAGGTTCAAATCTGTTGTGCTTTATCATCTGTCGCGGAATGTCGGCTACAACAATCCATTGGCAATCTTGTATGGTGTCTATTACGGATCCGGCAATGTAATCCCCGGAAATTTGGTGAATTTGATAGATCATTTGTGTTTTTGTATGTGTTTCTAATTCAAATATAGAAAATATTTTTCAAATAAACAATATGAAATATCTAAAAATGAGAGGTTTATGGAGTTTTAGAAGTAAAATATTAATAGAGAAATTTCGTGCAAAGCCTCTTGTATATTAATTTCTTTGGTTGGAGGAGTTCTTTAAAATACAGAATATATTTCTTCAAAAATAATATATAGTAAAATGATTTTAAAAGTGAATTTTATATAAGCTATTGTGTTTAAAATATAAAAAAATAGTGGAATTAAGAGCCGGTAATGTTGAATTTATAGGACAAAGAGTTGCTTTACCGAACCACTTTCCTTATTTTTAAAGCTTATAATTAGTCATTATGAAGAAAATTACAATGGGAGCAGTTCTGCTTTCTATGATGTTTGGAGGTTTGCATGCACAATCTTTACAGTCGCCTGATGGTAAATTTGAAATGAATTTTCAACTAAAAGGAGGTATTCCTTATTACAACCTGAAATATAATGGAGTTGTTGTAGTGGAAGATTCTAAATTAGGGTTGAGGTTATTTAAAGACAATTCTATACAATTTGCCTCAGAAATTGCAAAGTCTGAAGATGCAAAATTTGATCTGAATAATGGTTTCACAAAGACAGATGAAAAAAGAGATTCTAAAGACGAAACCTGGCAACCTGTGCTTGGAGAAAAGAAAAATTATATCAATCATTATAATGAATTGGCGTTAACGCTTCATCAAACTTCCACAGAAAGAAATATGGTATTGAAATTCAGGTTGTTTAATGACGGATTAGGATTTAGATATGAATTTCCACAGCAGAAAAATCTGAACTATTTCGTGATCAGAGAAGAAGATACAGAATTTGATTTTCCTACAGATATGAAAGCATGGTGGATGGTGGCAGATTATGATTCTCAGGAATACCAATATCAGGAAACAAAGATTTCTGAAATTCCGAACAGATGGGGGAAAGCTTTTGAAACAAATGCTTCCCAGACGTTAATTAAAAATGCAGTTCAGTCTCCTTTAATGCTGAAAAAAGAAGGGAAAGATCCTTTATATGTAAATGTTGCGGAAGCGGCTGTATTAGACTATCCGGCTTCTCATTTGGAAGTTGATGATCAGAATTTTAAATTTAAAACGCATCTTACCCCAGATAGGCAAGGCGCAAAAGGATATATTCAGACGCCGTCTGTTACGCCTTGGAGAACAATCATTGTTTCGCCAAAAGCGGAAGAAGTGATGGATTCAAAAATGATCTTTAATCTAAATGAGCCTACAAAATATACCGATACCTCTTACATCCATCCTACAAAATATATGGGTGTTTGGTGGGAAATGATTATCGGGAAATCTCAGTGGGCATATTCTACCGCAGAAAATGTTCATTTAGATACAACAGATTTTTCGAAGTTAACACCCAACGGAAAACATGCAGCAAACAACACGAAAGTTAAGGAATACATCGACTTTGCGGCAGAAAATGGCTTTCAGGGATTATTGATCGAAGGTTGGAATATCGGTTGGGAAGATTGGTTCGGACATTCGAAAGAATATGTTTTTGATTTTATTACCCCTTACCCAGATTTTGATATTAAAATGTTGAATGAATATGCGCATTCTAAAGGGATAAAATTGATCATGCACCACGAAACTTCAGGTTCTGCAACGAACTATGAAAGATGGTCTGACAAAGCATTTCAGCTGATGAATAAATATGGCTATGATGCCGTAAAAACAGGATATGTTGGTGATATTATTCCAAGGGGAGAGCATCATTATTCTCAATGGACGATCAATCATTTCTATAGAATTGCGGAGAAAGCCAATGAGTATAAGATCATGGTCAATTCTCACGAATCAGTGCGTCCTACGGGAGAAAGCCGAACGTATCCGAACTATGTTTCTGCAGAAGCAGCGCGTGGAACAGAATATGAAGCATTCGCAGGGAATAATCCGGATCATCAGACGATTCTTCCTTTTACAAGATGGATGGGAGGTTCTATGGATTACACTCCGGGAATTTTCCAAACTAAACTAGATTATTATTTCCCCGGAGATAAACGTTTCGTAAAGACAACGTTGGCGAAACAATTGGCGTTGTATGTTACGATGTATATGCCGCTTCAAATGGCTGCCGACTTACCCGAAAACTACAAAAAACATATGGATGCCTTCCAGTTTATCAAAGAGGTAGCAGCAGATTGGGATGATACGAAAATTTTATCTGCAGAACCTGGAGATTATGTGATCACGGCAAGAAAGGCTAAAGGAACAGAAGACTGGTTTGTAGGAGGGATTACCGATGAAAATAAGCGGGATTATACCGTAGATTTTTCTTTCCTGAATAAAGGACAAAAGTATGAAGCTACGATCTATGAAGATGGAAAAGATGCAGATTACATCAACAATCCTCAAAGTTATAACATCTATAAAAAGCAGATTACAAGTAAATCAAAAATCAATTTTAAAATGGTGAGAAGTGGCGGTTTTTCGATAACAATTAAGAAAATTGTTAAGTAATTTTTTAATTAAAAATGTTTTTTGTTGTGAATTTATTTTTCTATATTTGGTGAGATAAGTAGATTAATAACCCATTTAACTCATCTTTATGAAAAAGAAATTTAAAATCACAAGTAATCTTGAACAAAAAGAGATTCTAAAAAAATCAATTCAGAATTCTGAAAAAGAAAATGTAGATCTTTATAAGGCGATTTTCGGAGGTATCGGAATTACTAATCCTGGAACAGGGATAGGAATATCAGATTGTGGTGTTGTAGCAGTTACGGGAGCTTCCGCAGCTTATGACAGAGCACATGATACGTTCTTGAGAGCCTAAAAATTACTGATTTTTTAAAACTTTAGTTCTTCGTTAGTTAAATAACGAAGAACTTTATTTATTGATAGAGATATGGTTACTTCTTTTGTTCTGAAGGTTGCAAGCAGATGCAACCTCAATTGTTCGTATTGCTACATGTATAATTTAGGAGATAAAACTTATCTGAAGCAACCTAAATTTATGTCTATACATACGATAAAAACTTTCGCCGAAAAATTATCTGGTTATAGTAAAGAAAATGGTTTGAGATCTTTTCAGATTGTTTTCCATGGAGGCGAACCTTTATTATTTCCAAAAGAGTTTTATAAGGAAAGTATAAGGATATTTACAGAAACACTCAACGATTCTTATTTTGATTTTGTGATTCAGACTAACGGTGTTGGTCTGGATGAAGACTGGTATGCCCTTTTCAATGAATTAAATATTCGTGTTGGGATTAGTATGGACGGTCCTAAGGAATATCACGATAAATACCGTGTCTTCCATAATGGAAAAGGATCTTATGATGAGGTTCGAAATGCCATACAAATTGGCCTGGATAAGGGAATGCATGGGGTATTATCTGTTGTTAATCTGAATATAACTCCACTAGAATTGTATGAGGAATTTAAAAACCTTAATATTCCAAGTTTTAATCTTCTCCTTCCCGACGGACATTTCGACAAGCTTCCGGATGATCTTATCAAAGAAAAAGTAAATACTCATAATTACACACCGTATGCAGACTGGCTGATAGAATTGTTTATCATATGGAAAAGTGATCCCGATAGGCCTAATATGAGGTTTTTTAAAACATTGATTCAGCTTATTGCAGGTGAAGAAGTAGGTGATCAGATGGTCGGACTGAAAAAAAACGGAGTAGCTGTAGTGGAAACTAATGGAAACCTGGAAGTGGCAGACTCCATAAGAGCCTGCTATGAGGGAATTACCAGAAACGACATCAACATTCATACCCATGAAATAGATGCTATATTGGAAGATCCGCTTTTTGATATTTATATCAATTCTCACCAGATGGTCAATGAGAAATGTCTTAACTGTCCAATTTATGAAGTATGCGGAGGAGGATTTCTGTTAAACAGATATTCTAATGAAAATGGGTTTGATAATCCTACTATTTACTGTCATGATATGATAAAACTGGTAAGTTATATCCAAAATGACCTTATTAATAGCTTGCCCGAAGAGGTTTGTAGAGAAATGGAGCTCACCAGAGTTTCCTATTACGAGATTGTGGAAGAGCTGGAAAATGCGGGTGCAGTTTCTGTTCAGAAAAATATTAAAGATAAATTATTAGCCTATAGTTTAGCATGAGTTTAAGAAAAGGTATCAGATTATATGATCATCATATTAAAAATATAAAAGATCAGATTAGCATTAATACGGGAGTTGCCCCTGTTAAGAATGTAAATCCTGAAGTTGAATATTACAGTAACGCCTATTTACCTAATATGGATTGGCGTATGCTTACAGATTCGGAATATAAGAAAATTTCTACATCAGATGCTGATCGTAAAATGTTTAATACGTTGGGAGTAGGTACAATTCCGGATCAGTTACAAGATTTATTTAAAAAATTAGACCTGAATGAATGTGAATCTCTTTTTGAAGTTCCCAAGAAGTTTCAGGAAAACGAAACCCTTATAAAAGAGATTAATGAAGCTACCAATGTTTTTCTGGATGAAAAATCTTTAGAAAGCAATTATAAGTTTCACAGGATTGCACGATCTCTTCCGAATATGCAGAGTACAACCTTTCATCATATAGGTCAGAATACTTTTAAATATACGGGTTTACATATTGATGAAAGCAGCTTGTTTACTCCTCATACTGCATATAAATCAGGAAACAGGATTTCTATCAATATAAGCACAGAGTCCCGTTATTTATATTTTATTAATTTGACGCTGAGACAGATTTATGGTGAGGTACAGAAAAAATATACAGAACAAATAACTTCTGAAAATATTGTTGAGCAATTTTTCAGTCTCTATCCCGAATATCCTGTTTTAAGACTGGAAATTAAACCTTACCAATACTATATTGCGCCTACGGATAATTTTATTCATGACGGTACAACCTTAGGAAATAAAGAATTTGATGTTACCATGGTGTATGTAGGAGTATTCGATAAATATTAAGAAATGAAAAAACTAAAACCTGGAATTAAAATATACTCAGATGACAGTGGAATCATACAAATTAACTCCGGTACACTACATCATTCAAAACAGGCTCCCAATGAAATTATTTTCAGAAATGAAAAGTTTATACAACGCTACGAGTCCGAAGCTCATTTGCCTAAAAGAAATTGGCGTCAACTAGATTCTGAAGAATATAAAATCATTGCAGGAGATCATCAGAATAAAAAAGACTATAATTCTGTTTTTACAGGTGAGCTTCCGGACTCTTTAAAAGAACTTTTTAATAGACTGGATTTGCATACCGCAGATTCTGAGGATAAAGTATTTGATAAATTCAAAGAGAATAAGGAATTGGTAAACGAGATAAATCTTAAATTAAATGAGTTTCTGGAAAGTATTTCATTGGCACCATTTAAGCTGATGAGTCTTGCCACTAATTATGCAAATAGTGAAATTGTATCATTAGATAAGAGAAAATTACCGTCAGGTTATACCATCAAAGATTTACAGTTTATAGGAGTTCATAAAGACAGTTCGAAGGACATGACGCTGCATACTTGTCATAAATTCGGGAATAGAATAGCTTTGAATCTTGGAAAAGAATCACGGTATTTATTAGTAATGAATTTATCGATGCTCCAGGCTTATAATATGATTAAAAAGGAAATAGATGTAAAAGAAAATGAGATAAACAACAAAAATATTACATCTTATTTCATGAAGCTGTTTCCGGATTATCCCATGTTGAAAATAGAACACAAACCTTATCATTATTATATTGCTCCAACAGACAATTGTTTCCACGATGGTTCTACTTTTGGAAGTACTTCTCTGGATATTGTCATGACTTATCTCGGCAAGTTCCTAATTTAATTATACCTGTTACTATGAAATATATCTTAGCTTTTTTATTGTCAATTTTTTCTTTCATTCAATATATGGCTCAAAAAAAACTTCCTGTTGTAAAAGCTAATTCAACCAAAGCAATTTTCCTTGAAGAAGATAGCGGACTGAAAACGGATTGGAATATTGATCCTTCCATAAAACCCGACATATACCAGATTTCCAAAATAACTAAGGGCTCTAAAACGGTAAAAATAAAAACAGATATCGATTCCCTCAGAATAACGTTGAAGCAAGGAGAAAAAAAAGATTTTGTGATTCTTCTGAAAGGTAAAGATTCTTGCCTTACAAGAATTGAAAGCCCTGTACCGAAAGATTTCAGTACATTGAAACCTGCTTTTCATGACAGTATTCGTCTGGGGATTAATGAGCAGAATACGATGTTTGTGAAGGCAGCATTAAACAAAACAGACTCTCTTATACTTAATTTTGATACAGGAACAAGCAATCTTTCTCTCACAGCAGAAGCTTTAAAAGATAAAATTAAACAATCTTTGAAATCCGGAGTAAATGTTCTATCAATCGGAAACAAAAAATACGAAGGTTTCAAAATTTATAAAGTTGAGTTGTCAGGACATGGGACAGACGGCAGATTCGGCTGGGACCTGTTTGACGGAATGGTGGTAGAGCTTAATTATGACCACGGAACCATGGTGGTGCATTCTCAACTTCCGGAATATGTAAAAAAAGATAAAGCGTATGAGCCATTACCTATACAATACTATGACAAACTGTTTTTTGTGGAAACAACGATAAAACAAGGTTCTAAAACAAGTAAAGACTGGTTTCTCTTTGATACGGGATACCAACGTACGGTAATGCTTGACGGCCCCTTACTTCGGGAGCAGAATTTTCCTACCGATCAAATGAAGATCATTAAAAAAGTGATCATGAAAGGAGGTCAGGGAAATGAAATTCCTGTCATTACGGCCAATCTTGAATCGCTAAGTCTGGGTAAATATAATCTTAAGAATGTTCCTGCCCAATTGCTTTCCGAAAGCAGACCTGTAAATGATAAAAAAATGAATATTCTGGGCAACGAAATTTTAAAGAGATTTAATGTTTTTCTGGATTTTAAGAATAATGTAGTTTATATAAAACCAAACAAATTATTTAATGACGGATATATTGAAAATGAGCCGCAATAAGCTGTAAAATAAATATTTCTTACCTTTATAATCCTTAAAGCTTTCTTGTCTTTGAGGATTTTTCTATTATTACAAATAATTTTTATTCTTATTTAATGATAACGTTGACTAAAATTTTTAACAAGTAGAATATTTTTCTTCTCCTGTTAATCGTAATGGTCTTAATGGCAAAACTGGTCCCTTTTCATGAATCGTATAATACGTATTTCAACCTGTCAGGTTTTATAGACTGGGGGATTGCAGGTATTTTTTTAATGTACGGACTTAAACTAAATCTAAAGGAAGTTATAAAAGATATCTCCAACTGGAAACTGCATCTTCTAATTCAGTATGGAACTTTTATATTGTTTCCATTGCTCGTATTGATATCTTATCCTTTAGTGAAAAGTTCTGCGTACGAGAATATCTGGCTGGCTGTATTTTTCCTCGCATGCCTGCCATCTACGGTTTCATCATCCGTAGTAATGGTTTCTATTGCAAAAGGAAATGTGACTTCAGCTATTTTTAATGCTTCAATTTCGGGATTAATAGGGGTTGTTATGACGCCACTTTTGATGAGTTTCTTTTTAGAGCCCACTATCAGGCTCAGAAAATCATGGAGAAGTTTTACAAAAGTTGTTTATGAATGTATTACTACCTATTATTTTGGGAATTCTCTTGAATCCGGTTTTCAAACAATGGATGTCAAAATATTCTAATGTGATTGCTGAATTTGATAGGATCATTATTTTATTAGTTGTTTACGAAAGCTTTTCAACAGCATTTATAGAAAATGTTTTTGTTTCGGTGCCTTATTTTGTTTTTTTAATTTTGGCGCTTAGTATTGTTTTCCTATTTTTCGAGGTATATAATATTCTGTAGTTTTTGGCTTAAAATATGAAGTTTAATGATAAAGACATCATCACAGTAACCTTTTGTGGCTCAAAAAAATCACTTGTTCATGGCTGTCTTTTTCTATTGGTGTTAGGGATTCCCGAAGACAAAAAAGTGTTGTTTTTACTTCCGGTTATGGTGTATTACAGCTTTCAATTGTTTTATGTAAGCTGGTTGGCCAATAAGCTGGCACGAAGCGTTTCGGATGTTTAAAATATATTTAATTATCTTTATTTCTATGAAAAAAATAAAGAAAGTGGTTCTGCTATCGTTGATGCTAATGAGTGTGTTGTTTAATGCGCAAAACATCAATCAAATAACAGGACAGAGTGGAGCATTTAGAAAAGATACGGTATTTACCATTAAAAGTGATTTAAAGGAAACCTATTTACCTGTAACTATTATCAAAGGCAAAGCAAAAGGTCCGGTTTTTAGTATAGTGGCAGGAATTCATGGGTATGAATATCCACCGATCATCGCCGTTCAGGAATTACTAAAGGAAATTAAACCTGAACATGTAAAAGGAACTTTAATTATCATTCCGATAGCAAATGTAGAAGCTTTTCAAAAAAGAACACCTTTCGTTAATCCTTTAGACCATAAAAACTTAAATAATACTTTTCCAGGCTCACCTGACGGAACTACTACAGAGCAGATAGCGAATATTATTACAAAAGAAATTATTTCAAATTCCACGATATTTTTAGATATTCATGGAGGAGATGCCAACGAAGATTTGTTGCCTTTCGTTTGTTATTACGACCGAAAAGACGCCCCTGAAAATACCCGATTGGCTCATAATTTATCTGCTCAGTCACAAATTAATTATATTGTTTCTTATCCATATAATCTTACGCAGACGGAACCTGCAAAATATGCTTTTAAACAAGCGGTTCAGCAAGGCATAACGGCATTGAGTATTGAAGCCGGAAAACTAGGGACTGTTCAAAAAGAAAATGTAGAAATGATTAAAAATGCTGTTTACAACATGCTTGAATATTCAGGGAACTATGTTAAAAGCAAGGCGAAAATTAAAAATAATAATAAATCAATACTTCTTAATCAACAGGATTACATAAAAGTTCCTGAAAACGGAATTTTCTACAGTGATTTTAAAAGTGGTGACTTAGTAAAGAAAAACCAAGTTTTAGGATTTGTTACTGATGAATTTGGAAACAAAAAGCTGGATATTATTTCCAATTCAGATGGAATCATTTTATATAAAGTAGGTACTCCGCCTGTGAATAAAGGAGAAACGTTATTTTGTATTGGTTACACTCAACAATAATTATTGATCAGAGAAAAATGAAATCTTAGAATAACTAAAATTTTCGTTCTCCAGAATTATGTTTTTGTTTACTTTAGACTTCTTAAAAATGAAATTTTAGAACTATAGATTTCGTAATGATTTAAATATGAAAAAAACAACAATACTTTACGCAATTATCCTTTTCCTAATAGGATTTACAGGGATTTCAGCACAATCTAAAGAAGCAAAATTTAGAAAAAATAAAGCGCAGATCAATACCATGCTTGATGGTTTTAATGTAGCTGCGGCAAAGGCTGATTTCAATACGTATTTTAATTATTTTGCTGATGAATCTACATTCATCGGAACAGATGCTACCGAAGTTTGGGATAAAAAAGAATTTATGGTTTGGGCAAAACCTCATTTCGACAAAAAGAAAACGTGGAATTTCACTTCATTAAAAAGGAATATCTCTTTCAGTAAAGATGGAAAACTGGCTTGGTTTGATGAGGTATTAGATACTCAAATGAAGATATGCCGCGGTTCCGGAGTGGTAGAAAAAATAAATGGGGACTGGAAAGTAAAACAATACGTTCTTTCCATGACGATTCCCAATGAGGTTTCGGATAAAGTGGTCGCTGAAAAAACAGCTATTGAAGATGTTCTCATCCAACAATTAAAAAAATAAAAAGTTACTATTCAAGCCATGATTTTTATAGAGAGGATAAATTTATTTGACCTAGGAAGCTGTAGCGTTAATAAAATGAGTTCTGAGAACGTTAAGAAAATTCTAGTGTTTGAAGCGCTAGACAAATTCTGAATCGAAGAATTAATATTGAATTCGCGCAAGTTTTAGAATTTTTAGTGAACAGAAATTATTTTTAGCGAAAGATTCCAGTCTTGAACTTTTGGTCCTTTTGCTTCAAGGTAAAAGGACAGAGCTAAAAATATATTCAACTTTTGCACCTGGCTCATGAGATGTCAAAAAAATCACTAGATACATTTAGATAATTTATCATAATTATACCCAACCATCCATCATCGGATGGTTTTTTATTTATACAATCAATTGAAAATTAATTTTTTATTAAGCTACTCCTAGCTTTTAATCTTTATTTTAGATAGATCAAATTAAAAAATATGTACGATATCATCATTATAGGAAGTGGGGCAGGAGGTGCAACAATGGCTTATCGATTAGCCGATAGCGGAAAAAATATTCTCGTTATCGAAAGAGGCGATTATGTGCCTGTGGAAAAAGAAAATTGGGATTCGGTAGAAGTTTTTGAAAAAAACAGATATACCACAACGGAACTGTGGCTTGATAAGAATAATAAATCTTTTCGTCCGGGAATGCATTATAATGTAGGCGGAAACACCAAGTTTTACGGGGCTGCTCTGTTTCGTTTAAGAGAAGAAGATTTTAAAGAAATACAGCATTATGGCGGAACGTCACCTGCGTGGCCTATTCAATATGAAGATTTAAAAGGCTATTATCTGGAAGCCGAAAAACTATTTCATGTTCATGGTAAAAGAGGATCAGATCCTACAGAGCCTTTTGATGCAGAGCCTTATCCAAATCCGGCTTTGCCGCATGAACCAAGAATTCAGGAAGTGGTTGATGAATTGTTTAATTATGGATGGCACCCATTTAATTTACCGATTGGGGTTAATTTTAAACCTCACGAAACAGCCAATGCGCCTTATACCTTAGACCGTTTTGATGGCTTTCCCGATGCTGCCGAAAGAAAAGGAGATGCCCATCTTTGTTCATTAGCAAAAGCATTGAAATCTCCAAATGTTGAATTGATGGTTAATACAAAAGTGTTGAGATTGAATACAGATGATTCAGGAACCAAGATCACTGAAATTGTGGTAGAACAAAACGGCGAAACAAAAACATTGACTTCTGATATCGTTATTCTTTCAGCAGGAGCCATCAATTCTGCGGCGCTTCTTTTGGAAAGTAAAAGTGAGCAGTTTCCTAACGGTCTTGCCAATTCATCAGATCAGGTAGGAAGAAATTATATGTTTCATCAAAATACTGCATTGGTGGCATTGTACACAGAATCCAATCATACAAAATTTGGAAAAACATTTGGAATTAATGATTTCTATCACGCAAATAATGGTTATGAATTTCCTTTAGGACATATTCAGATGTTGGGAAAATCAGATGCGCATCAGATTAAGGCGGATAGTCCTGTTGCAGCGCCAGGTTTTACATTTGAATTAATGGCGGAGCATGCGGTTGATTTTTGGTTAACCTCAGAAGATTTACCCAATCCTGAAAATAGAGTGACGGTAGAAAACGGACAAATAAAAATCACTTATAACTCAAATAATGAAAAAGGGCATGAATTGTTAAAATCGGAACTGATTAAAGCATTAAAAGCTTCAGGAAAATTTGAATCGTTTTTGTTTAAAGGAATTTATTTCAGCAAAGGAATGGATATCGCTTCACCTGCCCATCAAAACGGAACGACAAAAATGGGATTGGATCCTAAAGCATCAGTTGTTGATACCAACTGTAAAGCACATGATCTTGAAAATCTATACATTGTTGACGGTGGATTTTTCGTTTCAAGTGGTGCCGTGAATCCTGCACTGACCATTATTGCCATGGCGTTGAGAGTCGGAGACCATTTGAAAAATCAGGTTCTGACATCATGAATTCAAGAATAATCCAAATCATCATCATCTTTTTATTAGCTTTTTTTACAGGAGTTAATTTTGTGGTATTTCCCGCTTTGGGAATGGCTTTTACAGATTCTTCTGTGTTCGGACTTTCATCATCACAGTTTGGGAATTTATTTATTCCACAGGTGATTTGTATTATCGTTTCGTGTTTGGGAGCGCCGTTTTTGGTGAATAAAGTAGGTCCTAAAATCGTTTTGGTGGCTGGATTATTATTAATGATAGCATCAACGGGGATTTTGTGGACGCTTCAGTTTTTCATGAAGGATACTTCTTTGCTATTTCCTGTATTGATAGTTTTAGTAGCGTTCACAGGTTCAGGCTTCGGACTTTCGATTACCACTTTAAATCCTTTAGCGGCAAGCTTATTTGAAAACAATAAATCTTCCGCCATTTTGATATTACAGTTTTTGGTAGGCTTGGGAACTTCAACTTCTCCATTAATGATGAATCTAATAGGGAATGTAAACAATTGGATGTATGTTCCGGCAAGCATTTTTGTTTTAGTTACCATTATTTTTATCCTGTTTTTATTTTTAAAACTGGAAAAAGGAAGATTTTTCGAACTTCCCGATCACTTTAAAATTCCTTCCAAATTGTGGATCTTTTTTATAGCCATTGTTTTGTATGGATTTATTGAAGGAACTTTCGGAAGTTTTGGAGCAATAATTCTTAAAAATCAAGGATTGGATAATAATAAAGCCAGTTTAGGACTCTCTTTATTCTGGGGCGGAATTGCTTTAAACCGATTACTCTTCGGGATTTTCTCAAAAAATAACGATTTGTCTTATCTATTTCTTTTCTCTCCTTTGGTTGTAGCGGGATTGCTGCTTTTATTATTGGTTTATCCAAATATTAACATCATCATATTCATGTTATTTCTGATCGGGTTTTTCATGGGAAGTATATTTCCGGGATCTATTGGTTGGGGAACGGTAGAATTTCCAACGCTGTCCGTCTTGGTATCTGGGTTTTTGATGGCAGCCAACCAAATCGGAACAGGAATTATTACCAATGTTCTGGGCAATTTCTCTAATCAAACCAATATTATTTTCCAATTTCTCATCGGTTGTATGGTTCTCATTTGCATTTTACTTTTCTATTTAAAGAGAAATTCTAAAATTAAAGAAGCATTTTAAAAATGTAACCACAAAAGAAACAAAAGAGAAACACTTTAGTTATTTTAAGTTAATTATTAAACTTCTAATAAGCGCACCTACGTTTTTAAAATCTTTGCATATTGAGCGGAGTCGAAATATTATTCTTTTGAGTGGCTTTTGTTTTCTAATAATTAAACAATTGTTAAAAAACTGCGTATAGCTTTTGTTTCTTTTGTGGTTAAAATAGATTCAATTAAACTAATTCTTCAATTTTCGCAACCGTTTTCGCTAAATTTTCATCTTTCAGTTGTGGAACCATCATTCCCTGAGATTGAAAAACTTCCACATCCGTAATCCCAATGAAAGCGAATAATGTCTTTAGATAGTGTTCCATATTTTCGATCAATCCGTTTTCATAAACGCCACCCACTGCAAAATTTAAATATAATTTTTTGCCATGAATAAGACCTTTTGGAGTTCCGTCGGCATAAGAAAATGTTTTCCCGGGAATGGCAATACTATCGATCCATGATTTTAAGGTTGATGGAAAAGTGAAGTTGTAAAAAGGAACTCCAATCACGATAATATCTGCTTCTTGAATATCTTTCAAGGCTTGGTCAGAATGTTTTGAGGCTTCTTTTTGTTGCTCATTTTTTTCATCATCAGGAATAACAAAAGATGCGGAATGCTGAATTTCCAAGTGAGGAATTGGGTTTAGAGCTAAATCACGGACTACAACTTTGCTGTCAGGATTTTTTTCTAACAATTGATTAATGACAACCTGAGAAAGTTGACTGCTTACAGAGTTTTCTCCGCTGATGCTTGTTTTGATATTTAAAATGTTTGCCATTTTGTTTAAAATTTTTAGTTTTTGATACTGACAAAATTATTGTAAATTTACTTTCCAAAGTATAGCAGTTACCTAAAGGAAAGTGAAAAAAAATGGAAAAACAACATAATCATAAAGATTGTATGCAGGCGTTAAAGCCGGTTCGTGATACATTAGACGTCATCAATGGAAAGTGGAAACTACAGATCATTATTTCTTTAAATGCGGGGAACAGACGTTTTACAGAAATTGAAAGAAGCATTCCTAAATTGACTTCAAAAGTGTTAGCCAAAGAATTGAAAGAATTAGAGCAAAACAGCTTGGTGAAAAGAGTAGTCAAAGATACTTACCCCGTTAGTATAGAGTATTTTCCTACAGAACACACCAAAACTTTAGGACCCGTTGTAGAATCTTTAAAAGACTGGGGTGAAAATCACCGCAAACATATTTTTGGAAGTCCAACGGAAGCAGAGAAAAGCGAATAGAAAATATTACTCCTTATCAATTACTCATTTTTCAGAGCTATTTCCCACCATCATTAATTTCTGTTCATTGCGAGGAGCGTAGCGACGAAGCAATCTCATTAAAACAGTAAAAATATAACACCCACTTTGTCATTCCGCAGGGATCTCAACAATCATTATCATAAAATCAAATTTACAAAATAAGTTTAGATTCTACACTCCACTTCGTTCCGCTCTGAATGACAAACATACCGGACAACCATTGCTGAGTGAAATTGAAGATTCGACGTAGTTAAACGCCCTTGCGAACGAAAAACATTCTCAATATTAATAAAAACTCTTTGTGTTTAAAACAAGCATCAAAAAGTCTCTTCATCTTTCTTATCCTACGTCAACATTTTCCTAACCTGCAAGCCGTAAATTTGTCCTATAAATAATCACAATATGAAAACAGTATATCATAAAGCAGATTCAAGAGGCCATGCAGATCATGGGTGGTTGAACAGTTATCATACATTCAGTTTTGCGAATTATCAAAACAACGAAAGAAGCAATTTCGGAGTCTTGAGAGTATTGAATGACGACACTGTTTCTCAGGGAATGGGCTTCGGAACGCATCCTCATAAAAACATGGAAATTATTTCAATTCCGTTAGAAGGAGATTTGGAGCATAAAGATTCCATGGGAACAACTGCGGTTATTAAAAAAGGAGAAATTCAGGTGATGAGCGCGGGAACGGGCGTAATGCACAGTGAATACAATAAAAATAAAGATGAAGCGGTGAAATTTTTACAGATCTGGGTTTTTCCGAGGGAAGTAGATGTGGAGCCTAGATACGATCAGAAAAGCATTAAAGAAGGGGCAAAGATTAACGGTTTCCAGCAGATTTTATCACCAAATAAAAACGACGATGGGGTTTGGATTCATCAGGATGCTTGGTTCAACTTGGCCAACTTTACCAAAGGAAATGGTAAAAATTATATGCTCAACAAAAAAGGAAATGGCGTTTATGCGTTTGTATTAAAAGGAAGCGCAAAAGTAGGCGACAGAATTTTAAACGAAAGAGATGGACTAGGAATCTGGGATACTCAAAGTTTCAACATCGAAGCAATAGATGATTCAGAAATCCTTTTAATGGAGGTTCCAATGGATCTACCTTCGTATTTAAAATAAATAATAAAAATATTTTACACCATAAAAAATTCCCTTCCTCATGAAAGAGGATGAAAATTAAGAAAGAATTTTTGGCGACGTGATGTAAAATATTAGGACTTTATTCAGTAAAGCGCTTCCATAAGTTTAAAAGCGTACACGAGTATTAAAAAAAACTTTGCGACCTTTGCGCTTCAAAAAAAATAACAATTACTTTAAAAAAGATAATATACAATGAAAATTTTAGCAATAGCAGGAACGAATTCCGAGACTTCAATGAACAAGCAATTAGTAGCCTATGCATCTACATTATTTGAAAATGCAGACGTAGAAGTGGTAGATCTAAATCCTTTCGAAATGCCAATCTATAAGCATGAAAGAGAATTAGCAGGCGGAGTTCCTCAGGAAGCAAAAGATTTTGCTACAAAAATTGATGGGGCAGATTTACTATTGGTTTCTTTACCTGAACATAACGGAACGTATTCAACAGCTTTTAAAAATGTGTTCGACTGGGTTTCAAGAATCAAAAACAGAACGGTTTGGAATGAAACACCCATGTTATTGATGGCTACAGCACCGGGAGCCAGAGGAGGAGCAGGAGTTTTAGAGGCTGCAACGAAACGTTTCCCTTTCCATGGAGGAAATATTATCGAAAGTTTCTCGCTTCCGTTCTTTAATGATAACTTTGATAAAGCTGCTCAGAAAATTTCTAATGAAGAAAAAGACAGTGAGTTAAAAGAAAAAGTAAGAAAGATTTCGGCTATTGAAATAATCCTTGAAAAATAGAATTGTAAGATTAATTTAAAATTACTATTTTTGCAAAAAGAAAAAAGATGAAAATTCAGTTCACTTTCAAAGAATGTTTCTCCATAAAAGGAAAAACTGTGGGCACTGAAATTTTGAGATAAAATAACGGCCGATAATCTACCAAGATTGTCGGCTTTTTTATTTTTTAATATGAATGAAAAATTTACATATAGTTTGAATGAAGATGATTATCTAAATTATCAACTATTTGCTGCTTCAAAATCTAAAAATATCAGAAAGAAAAGACTTAGAAATAGATTTTTGCCAGCTATTTTTTTTGTTGTGTTAGGATTGGTGCCAAGATTTGATTTTACAGAGATTTTCACACAGATTTATATTTTAATTGGAATTTTGTGGATTTTTCTTTATCCTATTTGGGATAAGAAATTGTATTATAATCACTATAAAAAGTATATTAAAGAAAATTATAAAAATAATTTTGATAAAACATTAGAACTAGCGATTACAGAAAATGAAATTTATGCTAAGGATAATAGTACAGAATCTAAAACTAATTTACAAGAATTAGAAGAAATCAACGAGGTCCCGCAAGCAATATATTTTAAATTTAAATCATCTCATTCTCTAATTTTACCCAAGAATAAAATAAATGTAAGTATAGATTCAAAGCAGTTTTTTAAAGAACTATCAAAAAAGTATTCTATTAATTATAATGAATTCTCTGATTGGGAATGGAAATAAATTCAAATAAAAAGTAATATAAAAAGGTAAAAGATATCAGATTTATAAATAATCTGTAATCGAGTATCTAAAAATCCAAATAAAATGAGCAACACTTACAAATCTGCAGGAGTAGACAAAGAAGAAGGATACAAAACCGTTGACAAGATCAAAAAAGCGGTTGGTGAAACCCACAATTCCAATGTATTGAATCATTTGGGAAGTTTTGGTGCTTTCTACGAGATAGGAGGATACAAAAATCCTGTTTTGGTTTCAGGAACTGATGGAGTAGGAACGAAGCTGAAAGTAGCTTTAGATTCTAAGAAATACGATTCTATCGGGGTAGATTGTTTTGCAATGTGTGCGAATGACATTCTTTGTCACGGGGCAAAACCATTGTTCTTTTTAGATTATTTGGCTTGCGGAAAATTAGATTCTGAAATCGCTGCTGAGATCGTTTTAGGAATGGTAGCCGCTTGTAAAGACAACAACTGTGCATTGATTGGTGGTGAAACTGCTGAAATGCCGGGAATGTACAAGCCGGGAGATTATGATGTTGCAGGATTCTGTGTAGGAATTGTTGAAAAAGATCAGATTATCGACGGTTCTAAAATCAAACCGGGTGACAAAATCATCGCTCTTCCAAGTTCAGGATTCCACTCAAACGGATTCTCTTTAGTAAGAAAAGTATTCCCAAATTTTGAAGAAGAATTTGAAGGAAAACCATTATACGAAACCCTTTTAGTTCCAACTAGATTATATTACAAAGACATCCACAAAGTAATTGAGGAAGTACAGGTTGCCGGTATTGCTCACATCACAGGTGGTGGATTGTACGAAAACATTCCGAGAATTATCGGTGATGGATTATGTGCTACTATTGATGCTTCTAAAATCCAGATTCCAAGTATTATGTTGGAATTAGAAAAAAGAGGGGGTGTAGCGCGTGAAGAGATGTTCGGAACATTCAACATGGGTGTTGGAATGATCGTAGTGGTTGATCCGGAACATGCAGAAAAAGTATTACACCTTCTGGACGATGCTTACGAAATCGGAGAAATCACAGAAGGAAGCGAAAAAATAGATTTAAAATTTTAGGAGCTTAATCCCGCTTTACGCTATATCTTTTTTATTACGGCCTCCGCTTCGCTCCGGCCGCAACAAAAAAGGATGCCGCTGCAATCGGGGCTAGTAAATAATATACAAAGCCTTGTCAAGGTTCGAAACCTTGACAAGGCTCACAAAATAAACATGAAAAACATAGTTATACTTGTTTCAGGTTCAGGATCCAATCTTCAGAGAATTATTGATGCCATTGACAATGGAGAAATCCAGAATGCAAAAGTATCTTTGGTTGTTGCCGACAGAGAATGTTACGGATTGGAAAGAGCCCAAAATCACAATATAGAAAACGTTCTGATTCCGAGAGGAAAAAACTTCAGCAGCGAATTGAATAAAATCATCCCTGAAAATACAGATTTAATCGTATTGGCAGGATTTTTATCCATTTTAAAACCTGAGTTTTGTGAAAACTGGAGCGGAAAAATAATCAATATCCATCCTGCTTTGCTTCCGAAATTCGGAGGAAAAGGAATGTGGGGGCATCATGTTCACCATGCGGTTATTGAAGCGAAAGAAAAAGAAAGTGGAGCAACCGTACATTTTGTAACTCCGGGAATTGATGAAGGAGAAGCCATTCTTCAAAAATCATTCGGAGTAACAGAAGACGATACTCCCGAAACGGTGGCTGAAAAAGTTCATTTAGTTGAATATGAAATTTTCCCAATAGCGATTAATAAGGTATTAGGAAACTAAAAACTAGTCAACCATAAATTAACATGAGAAAAAGGATATTTTTATCATTAATATTATCATTTACATTAATTTCTTGTACTTCAAACGATGAAGATATTCAAAACGTAGTGGAGAATAAGGATATAATGCCAACAAAAATATTTAAACCTATTATGGGTCCTGATGAGAATGATCCTTTTAAGAGTAATAGTGATTTATATTATTTTTATGATGAATTGTTAACTTATAACAATGGTGGTAATCTTATAAAAGTTGAAAGATCGTATAAACCTGATTTATTTCCTGTTTATTTGGATTTAAATCGTAATGGAAATACTGTTACAGTCGAGTATAAATCTAACGATTCTGATGGCTTTAAGCTTAAAAATACTGTGATATACACTCTAAATAATATTGGAAAAGCTGTAGAAAAATATATTCCTGTTGTAGGTCCGAATTCTTTTGCTGTTAGAAAGTATTATTATGAATATAGTGCAGATGGGAGATTATATAAAATTAAGTTAAAGTATCCTAACTATACTTCTAATAGTCATCTTGATGAGTTAGAAAGAATTGATGTATTTATTTATTCTGGGAATAATTTGAAAAAAATTATAAGTCAGTCGGTAAAAGAGTATGACACTAACTCTAATAGTAGAACAGAAATTGATTTTTTGGACTATGATAATGCGCGAAATCCATTTAAAAGATTAGGATTATTAGAATCTTATTTTTATCGTAGTCTCTCGGAAAATAATTATCGCCAAATTAACTATACGTCATTTGATGCTAACAATAATGTAATAGGTTTTAGTGAACAAAAATGGGACTTTTTTTATGATCAAAACAACAATTTAATATTGAGTTATGATTAAATAATATAGCAAAGAATTAGTATTAGAGCTGTCATGCTGAGCGTAGTCGAAGCATCTCTTTAATCCAATTAAAAAATACATTTAGATTTAAAATATTTCGAAAAAAAGCAAAAAATCTAAGTAAAATAAAGTAAAATCGGAGGTGAAAGACCCGGTTTACAGTTTGAAATAGCTGTAAAAAGTAAAAAATTGAAAGTAAAATGAGTAAAAAGAGAGTTTTAATCAGTGTTTCTGACAAAGGCGGATTGATAGAATTTGCACAGTTTTTGGAAGCCCAGAATTACGAATTGATTTCTACAGGAGGGACATTCAAACATTTGAAAGATGCTGGTTTAAATCCAATTCAGATTGATGAGGTTACTAATTTCCCTGAAATGTTGGATGGTAGAGTAAAAACTTTACACCCGAAAGTTCACGGAGGTTTGTTGGCTGTTCGTTCAAATGAAGAACACATGAAGACGGTTCAGGAACATGGAATTGATTTGATCGACATGGTGATCGTAAACCTTTATCCTTTCTTTGAAAATGTTAACAAAGACATTTCATTACACGAAAAGGTAGAGTTTATTGATATCGGAGGTCCGTCAATGCTTCGTTCAGCAGCTAAGAATTTTGATTCTGTAACAGTAATTACTGATGTTGAAGATTATGCAGCAGTAAAAATTGAGATGGAACAAAATGGTGACACGTACATCGAAACGCGTAAAAGATTAGCGGGTAAAGTATTCAATCTTACTTCAGCTTATGATGCAGCTATTTCAAGAATGCTTTTAGAAGAGGATTATCCTACGTATCTAAGTGCGTCTTACAAGAAAGTTGCAGACCTGAGATATGGTGAAAACCCACATCAGACGGCTGCTTACTACGTTTCTACTTTCGAGAATGGAGCAATGAAAGATTTCGAACAATTGGGAGGTAAAGAATTATCTTTCAATAACCTTCGTGATATGGATCTTTGTTGGAAAGTGGTTACTGAGTTCAAAGACGAAATGGCTTGTTGTGCAGTGAAGCATTCTACCCCTTGTGGAGTGGCAATCGGAACTTCAGCATTGGAAACATACCAAAAAACATTTGAGTGTGATCCTATTTCTATCTTTGGCGGAATTGTTGCTACCAACTACAAAGTTGACGCAGCAACAGCAGAAGAATTAAACAAAACTTTCTTAGAAATCGTAATGGCTCCTGATTTTGATGAGGAGGCACTAGAAGTGTTAAGAAAGAAGAAAAATTTAAGAATTATAAAAATCGTTAACCCTGTTTCTGATAAACAAACTTGGGTGAAGGTTGATGGCGGAATATTGGTTCAGGATAACGACAGTATCTTCTCTGATGATATTAAAGTGGTTACTGAAACTCAGCCAACAGAAGAGCAGAAGAAAGCTTTGCTTTTCTCTCAGAGAGTTGTGAAATACGTTAAATCAAACGCAATTGTTGTTTCTAACGGAATTCAGGCTTTCGGAATCGGTGGCGGACAGGTAAACAGAATCTGGGCTACTCAACAGGCTATTGAAAGAGCGAAAGAAAAATTCACAGGAGATCTAGTATTGGCTTCTGATGCGTTTTTTCCTTTCCGTGATGTGGTAGATTTCTGCCATCAGGAAGGTATAACGGCTATTATTCAGCCAGGAGGAAGTGTAAAAGACCAAGACAGCATCGAGGCAGCAAATGAGCATGGCATTCCGATGATGTTTACGGGTGTTAGACATTTTTTCCATTAATTAAAATAGAATTAAATTATAATTTTCAATTGTTTTTATAACATTCAAAATTATATATTTGTAATATTATAGACTAGTTAATTAAATAAAGTATGAGAATATTAATCATAGGTGAAGGTGGAAGAGAGTCTGCTTTAGCAGCTAAACTTCAGAATGACTCTAGAGTTACTAAAATGTTTTTTGCAAACGGAAATGCTACTACCGATGTAATAGGGGAAAATGTTCATTTATCAGAGATTAATGAACTTAGAGATTTTGCTATTAAAGAAAGAGTAGATCTTACGATCGTAGGTCCTGAAGCTCCGCTTGTAGCTGGGTTAAAGGATGAGTTTAAGAAGCATGATCTTAAGGTTTTTGGTCCGAATCAAAAAGTAGCAAGTCTTGAAGGAAGTAAGGCTTTCTCTAAAAAATTCATGCAGACCTATGATATCAAGACAGCAAAAGCTGTGGTATTTGATTCATATAACGACGCTAAAGAATATGTACAAACTCAGGAATATCCTTTAGTAATCAAAGCAAGTGGTTTAGCAGGTGGAAAAGGTGTTGTTATTTGCGACACGTTGGAAGAAGCGGAAGCTACGATCCACGATTTCATGATCAGAAGGATTTATGGAGACGCTGGGATCCGTTTGGTTATTGAAGAATTCTTACAAGGTTTTGAGGCTTCAATCATTGCATTCTCAAACGGTGAAAAACTATTCCCTTGTATTGCTGCAAAAGATTATAAGAAAGCTGGAAACGGTGATACAGGTCCCAACACAGGAGGGATGGGTTCAGTGGCACCAAGCCCAGAATTTACAGCAGAACATGCTGCAGATTTTGAACAAAATATTTTAGAACCTACTGTAAAAGGGCTGAAGGCTGAAGGTTTCAGTTTCAAAGGAATCATCTTCTTCGGATTGATGGTAACGAAGAACGGAACCTATCTTCTTGAGTACAACATGAGATTCGGAGATCCTGAAACTCAGGTATTGATGGCTTTAATGGAAAATAATCTGTTAGACGTTATCAACGACTGTATGGAAGGAAAAGATATCGAACTTAAATTTAAAGACGAAAAAGCAATTTGTCTGGTAATGTGTTCAGGAGGTTATCCTAGAAACATCGAGACAGGTTTCGAAATCGTAGGTGAAGATAAAGTAAAATATAGCCAGTTACTATATGCAGGTGCTATCACGAAAGGAGACAAAGTTGTTTCGAATGGTGGTAGAGTGCTAAACATTGTGGCTACAGGAGCTACTTACGATGATGCCCGCAAGAAAGTATACGAAGATGCAGGACATGTACACTTCGATTACAGTTTCTACAGAGAAGACATCGGGAAGTTTTAATAAAAATCAAAAAAAAGATTTGGAACATTTCCAAGTCTTTTTTTGTAAAACGTTTTATTAATAGGATCGGGCTTTAGCCCGATTATAAAAAGTGAAATCGAAATTGGCTTTAGCCAAAACTTAAAAAATTGAGTAAAAAATTGATTTAAAATTAAACACAATATTTGTTATTCCGTAGGGATCTCTACGACAATGATGAAATTTAGAAAGTTTAGATTCCTACGGAATGACAAACACTCTTAAAAACGTTTTTTTAATAATCAAACAATAACTCATCAATTATCAATAATCATTTATCAATTATAAAAATGAATAACGGTATTATCATATTAGATTTCGGATCTCAGTACAACCAGCTTATCGGAAGAAGAATCCGTGAGATGGGTGTATATTCTGAAATTTTACCTTTCAATACGCCATTAGAAACTATTTTAGAAAAACAGCCAAGAGGAATTATCCTTTCAGGGGGTCCAAGTTCTGTGAATGCAGAAAATGCTCATTTAGTTGAAAAAGAACTATACGAGCAAGGAATTCCTGTATTGGGAATTTGCTACGGAATGCAGTTAACAGCACACCTTTTGGGCGGAAAAGTAAATAAAGGTGAAAAAGGAGAGTACGGAAAAGCTCATTTAGATATCATTAAAGAAAGCTCTTTATTAAAAGGGGTAACTCAAAACTCTGTAGTTTGGATGAGCCACTTTGATGAAGTTGGAGAATTGCCTGTAGGTTTTGAATTAAATGCAAAATCTGGGGTTATTGCTTCTATTTCTAATGAAGACAAAAAAATCTACTGTGTGCAGTTCCACCCTGAGGTTTCTCACACGGAAGAAGGAGGTAAAATGTTGGAGAATTTCGTGTTCAGTATCTGTGATGCAGAGAAAAACTGGAAACTGACCAACTATATCGAAAAAACAGTTGCAGAAATCAAAGAAAGAGTAGGAGACAACAAAGTAATCCTTGGTCTTTCAGGAGGAGTAGATTCTTCTGTAGCAGCGGTTTTAATTCACAAAGCAATCGGTGATCAGTTGCAGTGTATCTTTGTTGATACAGGTTTATTGAGAAAGAATGAAGACGTAAAAGTAATGGAAAATTACGGCGAGCATTTTAATATGAATATTAAATTGGTTGATGCTTCAGAAAGATTTCTTACAAAACTAGCCGGAGTAGACGATCCAGAACAAAAAAGAAAAATCATCGGAAACGAATTTATTCATGTTTTTGATGAAGAATCTCATAAAATTGAAGGCGCTAAATTCTTGGCACAAGGAACAATTTATCCTGACGTTATCGAAAGTCAGTCGGTAAACGGACCTTCAGCGGTAATTAAGTCTCACCACAACGTGGGCGGACTTCCGGAAGAAATGGAATTTGAGTTACTAGAGCCTTTAAGAGAGCTTTTCAAGGACGAAGTAAGAAAGGTTGGGGAAGAATTAGGTATTCCTCATCATTTGGTACACAGACACCCTTTCCCTGGTCCAGGTTTAGGAATCAGAATTTTGGGAGCGGTAGATGCTGAGAAAGTGAAAATCCTTCAGGAAGCTGATGATATTTTCATTGAAGAATTATATAAAAATGATCTTTACGAGAAAGTTTCTCAGGCATTTGTAGTTTTACTTCCTGTAAAATCTGTTGGAGTAATGGGTGATGAAAGAACATACGAATATACTGCGGTTGTTCGTTCTGCCAACACCATCGACTTTATGACAGCAACGTGGAGCAGACTTCCTTACGAGTTTTTAGATACTGTTTCAAGCAGAATCATCAACGAAGTAAGAGGAATCAACAGAGTAGCTTACGATATTTCAAGCAAACCACCTGCAACGATTGAGTGGGAATAATCTTGATTTAATTTAAAATATAAATCCTGTTCTTATGAGCAGGATTTTTTGTTGTTACCAATCTTGTCTTAGTATTATTCCAATCGATAAAAAATAAATTAGGATTAAGAAAAGCAAACTGTTAATTAGATATAATATTACCTTTTTATGATGCTGATGAATGATATAAAAGTTGATAATCAACACAAGTAATAATACGGGTGTGAATTCTAAAAAGAAATCTGACTGAAAATAAATAGATAAGATTACATAGATCAATGAAATAATTAGAACTATAACGGATAGTTTTTTCATTATTAAATTTTTGCCCTTTATATTAATTGAAAACTTTTTTTGTTGATTTTAAATGATCATATAAATTTTAATTTCACAAAAGCAGCGGTTCAAAAGCATGATAATACCCATTCTCTTTCCAAGGAAATTTTGTAGATATTTCGTCATTATCCAGAAAGTCTCTTAGTGAATATTCATCATCCTGAAAGAAAATTTCATCAACACGATTACTTTCATTATAGGTAAATTTAATCGTAGGAATTATTTCATTTTCAAATTCATAATCAAATACAGAAGGATCACCATAAAAGTTTTTAAATTTATCGGTCTTGTTTCCTGTAAGGAGATCTATTGAACATCCGGCTAATTTTCTGTAATTAACATCAAATACAGCAATAGCTTTACCCTGCAAACTGCCATTACGATACAAGATAGAATCCCATTGAGTTTCTCCTTTATCGTTAGTTTCTTTATTGTAATAAAAAATCCAAGGCTTGCCAAATGTTCCAATATCTATGTGATTGGTAATTACTTCGGGTAAATTATCTTCCGATGACAGATAAACTTCTCCACCTAATTGCTCAACGTCCTTTGTTCTGTAATTTTTTGAAAACCGCTCTATTTTTTTAAGCTCGTCGGTTGTACCGTCATAGGTCAGACTGTTAAATTCTGAAAACCGATGAAGTTGTTCCTGCATGATTTCATTGTTATTTTCATCGGTGTATTTTATATAAGTATCTGCGCCCATTATATTTTTTAGGTAATTTTCCTTAAATTTAGGTAAAATTACATCAAATGCAAATAGAAACACGACCCCTGACTGTTCAGGATTACGATGAATTGGTAGTGACAATGAAGCGGGCCTACCCGCAGATGTCTGAATCCATCTGGTCAAAAAAGAGTATAGAAAAACTGACTAAAATATTTCCGCAAGGTCAAATTTGTATTACGGTTGATGGTAAATTGGCTGCCGTTGCCCTTTCTATAATCGTTAATTATAATGAATTCGGGGATGATCATACCTACGTTGATATCACAGGAAATTATACTTTTAATACCCATCTGTCAACGGGAGATGTTTTGTATGGAATAGAAGTCTTTGTAGATCCTGAATATCGTGAATTACGTTTGGGAAGAAGGTTGTATGATGCCCGAAAAGAACTTTGTGAACTTCTGAATCTGAAATCTATTATTCTTGGTGGTAGAATCCCCAATTACCATAAATACAGCCATGAACTTTCAGCAAGAGATTACATCAGAAAAGTAAGAGATAAAGAGATCTATGACCCTGTATTGTCTTTTCAATTATCCAATAATTTTCTACCCATCAGGATCTTGAAAAAATATCTTCCGGAGGATGAATCTTCCAGAGAAAATGCGGTATTGCTGCAATGGAATAACGTTTATTACAGCAAGAAGCCCAATACCATGCAGGATAGTATTATTCGCCTTGGATTGGTGCAGTGGCAGATGAGGCATTTCAAAGATATCAATGCTTTTTATGAGCAGGTTGAGTTTTTTGTGAATGTAATGGGAGATTACAAATCTGATTTCGTTCTATTTCCTGAACTATTTAATACCCCTTTATTGGCGCCATTCAATAAACTTTCAGAAAGAGATAGTATGATAGAGTTGGCGAAATTATCAGAGGATATCAAAAATAAAATATCGGAATTAGCTATCAGTTATAATGTAAATATTATCTCTGGAAGTATGCCGGTTTTTGAAAATAATGATCTGTATAATGTGAGTTATCTTCTTCACAGAGATGGAAGGATTGACGAGTACCGAAAGATTCATATTACCCCAAATGAAAGAAAGTATTACGGAATGAAAGGAGGTAATGAAATAAAAGTTTTCGATACCGACTGTGGGAAAATTGGACTTGTGATTTGCTACGATGTAGAGTTTCCTGAGCTTCCAAGAATCCTTGCAGATCAGGGGATGAAGATCTTATTTGTGCCTTACCTTACCGATACGCAGAATGCTTACATCAGAGTACGCCATTGTGCGGCGGCAAGAGCCATAGAAAATGAATGTTATGTAGCGATTGCAGGTTGTGTAGGAAACCTTCCCGGAGTAAATAATATGGATATCCAGTTTGGTCAGGCTGCTGTATTTACACCTTCGGACTTTGCTTTCCCGTCCAATGCTGTTAAAGGGGAGGCAACTCCTAATACGGAAATGACCTTAATTGTTGATGTGGATTTAAACTTATTGAAAGATCTTCACTACAACGGATCTGTTCAGGTTATGAAAGACAGAAGAAATGATCTTTATGAAACCTATCTTAAATAATAGAATTTTTTAATTTAAAATATAACAATCCTGCTTTTTGTAAGCGGGATTTTTTTTGCTTAAAATTCAGATATTTCTCCTGATTATTACGACAAAAAATAAGCTCCCATTTCTGAGAGCTTATTGTATTATAAAGATAATGTACTATTATTCTTTGATGAATTTCTTCTGAGCAGTGCCCTTAATATCTTCGATGTCTATTACATAAACTCCGTTAATCAATTGGCTTACATTGATCTTGTTGTTTAAGATAATTCCAGCTGATACCACTTGTCCTGCCGCATTATAGATCTTATAATTAGATCTAGAGCTTGTATTTTTTACATTTAATACAGAGCTTACCGGGTTAGGATAAATCATAATATCCGTCTGGTTCGTTGCATTAGGAACAGCTTGTTTTGAAATTCTTACAGTATAATCTTCAACTTCACCGTTGGCAAAACCTGTACAGTTTACAGGGATACCATCTCTTTGCATTGCTACTCTCATGACAACATATTTGTAATCAGTTAAACTAACAAATGCATCCATTGGTACACTAAATGTTCCTTTAATAGGAGTTGTTGTACTTGGAGCTGAAGCAAGGATTCTTTCATTAATATCGAAAGTACCGTTTCTGTCAAAGTCAATCCATACTGCAATACCTTCATTATTATTAGCTCCTAACCAAGATTTTTCAATAGCAATCTCATTGCCTGTAGAACCTTGAATTAATTCGATGAACTTAGCAGGCGTACCTGTATAATCTGTGTATTTAGATGCTAATGAAGGATTATCCATTGTAGGTTTACCGTTTGGTTTCACCGTTACTTTTGAAATAAATTCGTTCGCTGCACTTACTGAAGACATTGGACAATGAGTTACAGTAGGTGTTGTAAACAAATAAGGAACAGTGAAAGTACCTGGAGTACCAGTACATACATTCGCAACCATCATTTCATATTTTGTTAATTCTAACAATCCTGTTAATGTAATTGTATTCGTAGATACAGCTACAGTTGTCCAGCTCGGAATACCTACTTTTCTATATTTCAAGATATAAGTTGCTCCTGGGAATGCCTCCCAAACCACAACTGCTGAAGTAGGATTAAGCTGTGTAATCGTTAATCCCGGAGGAGCTAGATTACATGTTCTTTCAGTCGTAAATACTTTAGAACTAGACCAAGGGTTAAGAACACTAGTTCCGTCACATTTGTTCGCTACCTGTACTTCATATGAAGTATATACATCTAAGTTAGAAAGAGTATATGTATTTGCAGGAGCTAATGGTAAAGGGATTTCAGCATTAGGCCATCCTGTAGTACCCACTTTTCTCCATCTTAATGTATATGATGAGCTTGCTGCCAGCGGAGCCCAGGTAATCAAAGCAGATGTTGTTGTGATATTAGATATCGTAACATTTGGAGGAGTAGGGTCACATTTTGTTGTAAATTGATTATGTGAGAAAACTCCAGGTGTACCGTTACAAACCGCTGCTACTTCTACTTCATATAATGTTGCAGCTAATAAGTTGGTTAAGTTATAGGTATTCGTTGCAGTCGTTACTGCAGCTACACTTGCAATCAGCCAACCAGAGATAGAACCTACTGGTCTGTATCTAATCTGGTAACTAGCACCACCAATATCTTGAGGCCAAGTAATTGTTGTCGTATTATATGTTATTGAAGTTGGTATTACTGTTACTACAGGAGTAGCATTGCTACAGATACGTATTACGATGTTATCAATAGCAACAGGAGGCTGAGTACCACCACTACCATCATTTTTCCATTCGTATACAAGACGCATTGTAGATCCTGCAAAAGTACTGATATTCAAGTTCGCATTAGAGAATGACTGCCAAGTAGCTTGTTGGTTATAGTTAGCACCTAACTGAATTCTTCCAGTTCCAGCAGTAATCTGAACACCTGCAACAGGCATGAAGTCAGCAGGAACCAACCAGACTCTGAAATAGTCATACGTACTTTCCCCAACTGCTTTCCAGTCGAATGAGAAGGCCGCATTTATTGTCCCTAGAGGAACAGTAATATCTCTGTAGGCATGAACAGTACTGGTAGCACCAGAAATAGTATAAGCATTCGCTACACCATTATTATTTGAAATATAGATAGATTTTCCAGGGTTTCCTGTAGCAGTACCTTGAGCCCACTTGTTTGTTTGCCCAGTACTTGTAAATCCGAAGTCATTCGCTCCTGTGAAATCCTGAAGATATGGAATCGTAGCAGGAATCTGTGTTGTTGTAAAACTAGGACCTGCAACCCAAATACTACGATCTGTAGCACCACAAACTGAACGTACCCACCAGTAATATGCTGTGTTTGGTACTAATGGCGTTAAGTTAAAAGTGTTTGTAGCAGATGCTCCTGTAGCTGCCGTTGAAGCGATAGGTGCAGTATTGACAGTACTTAAATAATATTGATATCCGTTTCCTGGTGCCGGAGTTGGAGGAGTCCAACCAATTGTAGCATTAGTAGCACCTACTGTAGATGTGGTTAATGCAGTTGGTGCTAAACAGGTAGGAATATATAAGTTAATATTATCAATAGCAGCAGGAGGTTGAGTACCACCACTACCATCATTTTTCCATTCGAATACTAAACGCATTGTAGATCCGGCAAAACCGGTTAACGCTACGTTTGTATCAAAGAAATTTTGCCAAGCAGTTTGACTGTTTAAATCACCACCAATCTGAATTCTTCCAGCTCCTGCAGTAATCTGAGTTCCTGCAACTGGTGTATAAGAGGTAGGGACAACCCAAACTCTTAAGTAGTCATAACTAGCTTCTCCTACTGATTTCCAGTCAAATGCTAAATAAGCAATTGTACTTCCACCAGGAACTATAACATCTCTATAAGCATGAACAGTACTTACAGCTCCAGAAATAGTATAAGCATTTGCAACACCATTGTTATTAGAGATATATACTGAATTACCTGTATTACCAGTAGCAGAACCGTACGCCCATTTGTTAGTTTGTCCAGTACTTGTAAATCCTAGATCATTAGCGGTGTTGAAGTTCTGTACATAAGGAAGCGTTGTCGGTATTTGCCCAGTTGTAAAGCTAGGACCCGTAACCCAAATACTATTATCAGTAGGACTACATACAGAACGTACCACAAAATAAGGTATACAGAACGTACCCACCAATAATAAGTGGTATTAGGAGTTAATCCAGTTAAGTTAGCCGTTGTTACACCTGCAGCTGTGGTACCTGTTGGTGTTGTAGCAGCAGTAGGCGGAACACTAGATGTACTTAAATAATAAGCATATCCATTACCTGGAGCAGGAGTTGGAGCCGTCCAGTTTATCGTAGAAGTTGAAGATCCTACAGTTCCTACTCCCATTGCAGTAGGTACAAAACACGTAGGAATAAACAAGTTGATGTTATCAACCGCAATAGGAGGCTGAGTACCACCACTACCGTCATTGATCCATTCGAATACAAGACGCATGTTAAGTCCGGCAAAAGTAGTTAAGTTAACGTTGGTGTTAAGATAGTTTTGCCAAGTTGTTTGTTGGTTAAAACTACCACCCACTTGAATCCTTCCAGCTCCGGCAGTAATTCCAGTTCCGGCAACCGGCATATAAGAAATAGGAACTAACCAAACTTTTAAGAGATCATACGTACTTTCTCCATCACCTTTCCAATCGAATGTTAAGGTACTAAGAGTAGTTCCTGTAGGAATCGTAATATCTCTGTAAGCATGAACTGCTACAGAACTTGATGTATTATAAGAATTCGTAACTCCATTATCATTAGAAATGTAGATAGAGTTTCCTGCGTTTCCTACAACAGAACCATACGCCCATTTATTCACCTGGTTACCAGTTGTATATCCTAAATCATTACTTGTGTTAAAGTTCTGAGTGTACGGAAGCGTTGTTGGTATTTGTGCTGTTAGGAAGCTCGCCCCCGTAGTCCAAAGACTATTATCAGTAGGACCACATACAGAACGTACCCACCAATAGTAAGTTGTGTTAGGAGTTAATGCAGCTACGTTGGCTGTAGTTACACCTGCAGCAGTTGTTCCTGTTGGTACTGTAGCAGCAGTAGGGGGAACATTAGATGTACTTACATAATAAGCATATCCATTAGCAGGAGCAGGAGTTGGAGCCGTCCAGCTTATTGTAGCTGTTGCTGCAGTGATAGCAGTGGGAGCCAATGGTGTTGGCATGAAACACGTTGGAATTAACAAATTAATGTTATCAATAGCAGCAGGAGGTTGATTACCACCACTACCATCATTTTTCCATTCAAATACAAGACGCATTGTTGATCCCGCAAAAGTACTTAAGTTTAAGTTCGTGTTAAGATAATTTTGCCAAGTCGTTTGTTGATTAAAATTACCACCTACCTGAATTCTTCCAGCTCCGGCAGTAATTGTAGTTCCCGCAACTGGTGTATACGTTGTAGGGACTAACCAAACTCTTAAAAGGTCATACGTACTTTCTCCATCACCTTTCCAATCAAATGCAAAGATTGAAGTAGTAGTTCCCGTAGGAATTATTATATCTCTGTAGGCTTGAACTATACTCGTTGCACTAGCAGTGGTATAAGCATTAGTAACCCCATTATCATTTGAGATATAGAGTGAATTCGCTGCATTACCTACTGCAGAACCGTAAACCCATTTATTGGTTTGGGTTCCATTAGTCAACGTGAGATCATTGGACGTTGAAAAATTTTGAGTGTAGGGGAGCGTTGCGGCCTGTCCGTAGAGTTTCGATAGGAAACCTACATTAATCAGACACAGAAGAAGTACTAAAAAAGTAGAAATTTTCTTCATAAGTTATTGTTATAAATATTAATTGTGCAAATCTAAATCGTTTTTTAATATATATAGTATATAATTCAATGTTTTTTATAAAAAATATACAAAATTGGCATGCAAATTTAAAAGATAGGATATGCTATATATGTATTTGCTGGAAAATAAACGTTATATATGTAATTTTAGTATTTATTTTTAATATAAAATGTGATAATTCTACTTTTTTTACTTCTATAATATGCTTTTAAAAAGTCCCTGTAGTGGGAGTTTATATTCAAAAATGGTTTTAATTCCAAATTATTATTTATTGTATTTATTGAGGCTGTTTTTATTCTCCATTTTGTGGAGATATTTATTTTTCTTTAAAATATTATTTAGAGCAAATAGTAAGTATTAGGAATAATTTTTGAACTTACTTTGTAACTCATTATTTTTATAAAATGTTTGATAAGCAACAACGAAAATTTAAAAGATCCGCACGACTGATTTCCGTATTAACTAAATATGGTTTTAAAGATATGCTGGCAAGAATGAACGGTAATAATAAACCGGAAGAAGATGCTGCAAATTCTGATGAAATCATATCAAAAGGAACAGTATATGAAAGAATAAGACTTGTTTTGGAAGAACTTGGGCCTACTTTTGTAAAGCTTGGTCAGACATTCAGCAATAGAGAAGATTTGTTGCCGCCAGAATTGATTCAAGAGCTTCAAAAGCTCCAGGATAAGGTGGATACGGTAGAAATGAATGTGGAAGAAATTCTTGAAAATGAATTTAATATTTCTGTTAAAGATCATTTCCTTGAAGTTCAGAAAAAACCTTTGGCTACGGCTTCAATCGCACAGGTGTATAAAGCGACTTTGCTAAATGGTGATGAGGTAATCTTAAAAATTAAAAAAGCAGACGTACAAACCGTTATTGAAGATGATATTCTTTTAATTAAAGATCTGGAAAAATTAATTTCATCTTATTCTGAGATAGGAGAGAAGCTTAATATGAAACAGGCAATCTCTACTTTTGAAAGATCATTATTAGAGGAAGTTTCTTTAATTAATGAAAAAAATAATATTCTACAGTTTTCCCGAAACTTTAAAAATAATAAAGAGACCTATGTTCCGAAAATCTATGAAGATTTTTGTAATAACAATGTTCTTTGTATGGAGTTTATTGATGGAATAAAAGTAACGGATAAAGCCGGACTTTTAGCCAATAATATTGATCCTGTAAAAATTTCGGAAGTTGGTTTGCGGTTATTTGTATCTCAGATTTTAGATTACGGATTTTTCCATGCTGATCCCCATGCCGGGAATATTTTAGTAAAAAAGGATGGCAAAGTTGTTTTTATTGATTTCGGTGCGGTCGGAAAAATTCAAGCGAATGACAAAGAAATTCTTGAAAATTTAATTGTAAGCTTCGTTGCCAAAAATGCGCATAAAATCGTAAGATCTCTCAAAAAAATGGCAATTAGCTATGAAATTCCAGATGAAAGAAGATTTGAAAATGATGTAGACGATATCCTTAATTTTGTACACAGTACTTCTTTGAAAGAGATTGATCCACAAGCGATTATTAATAAAATGAAAGATGTCCTAAAAGATAACCGCCTTTATATGCCGGATTATTTTTATCTTTTATTCAAAGGAATTGGTTTAATAGAAGGGGTTGGGCGTACGATAAATCCAGATCTGGATATTGTTAAAAGTCTTAATCCGTACACAAAAAAAATACTTACCAAGAAGATCAATCCAAAGAATATTCTTAAAAACGGAATGGATAAGATGATGAATTTTACCGATAATATCGATGAAATTCCCAAAGAGCTTCGTTCTGTTCTTCAAAAATTAGATGAAAATAAATTCACGGTTTCAAGTGAAATTAAAAATATTGAAAAGACCAATCAGATCATCAAATCAAGTATTGTTAATTTGATTTTAGCCATGATTTTAGGAGCCAATATTATTGCAACAGCGATTGTTTTTGTTTCAGAATCCGGACCAAGAATTGGAGAAATGTCACTGATTGCATTATTGGGTTTCATTTTTTCTGTACTATTAATGGTAATCATTTTATTGAGAATTACACGAAAATAGTTTTCACGGGTTACCTATTTAAACACATAAATCTTAACCACAAAAAATAGTAAAAGATAAGAGTTACCTTTTACTATTTTTTGTATGGTGAACACAAAGATAAAAATCAAAAATTTTTTAAAAACTTATATGCTCTTAATTGCGGTCTAATGATTAACTTAAAATAAACTAATGTATTAATCTTTTGCCTCTTTTGCGGCTCAATAAAAATTACAGTGAAAAATCCATTAAAACAATGAAAATACGAATGCTATACCCTTACATTTTGTAGTTGTTGATTTCGACTTGAAGAAGGAAGTGAGTGAAGATGATTAAATGGATGAATTTTTAAGGGTATACTTTCAACTTCCGACCTTCATTTTACTATTTTTATCCTTAATATATAAATAAATTAATTGCCTATCTTTGCAAAATGGATAAAATAACTTTTGCAGATTTTGATTTACCGGTTAGAATTCTAGATGTTTTAGCAGACTTAGAATTGTTTGAACCAACGCCTATTCAGGAAAAGAGTATAGGACCTATACTTTCCGGAAGAGATGTAATGGGAATTGCACAAACGGGTACCGGAAAAACATTAGCTTATCTGCTGCCTGTTCTTAAAACTTGGAAATATAACAAAGCTGGAAATCCAACGGTTGTTGTTTTAGTTCCTACAAGAGAATTAGTAGTTCAGGTAACTGAAATTGTTGAAAAATTAACGGAGAATCTTACTGCAAGAGTAATTGGAATATACGGTGGAAAAAATATCAATACGCAGAAGCTTTTATTTAATAACGGCTGTGATATTTTAGTAGGAACACCGGGAAGAATTATGGATTTAGCAATTGATAATGCTATTTCACTGAAAGAGGTTCAGAAATTGATAATCGATGAATTTGATGAGATGCTTAATTTAGGTTTCAGACCACAGTTAACGCATATTTTCGAAATGATGAGAGACAAGAGACAAAATATATTGTTCTCTGCAACGATGACAGATGCTGTGGATGAAATGTTGGATCAGTATTTCTCAGGTCCGATAGAAATTTCATTAGCGAAATCTGGAACACCTCTTGCAAAAATTAAACAAACTGCTTATAAAGTTGAAAACTTCAATACGAAGATCAACTTGCTTGAACATTTATTGAAAACAGATGAAGACATGTCTAAGGTCTTAATCTTCGCAAATAATAAAAAGCACTCAGATTTATTGTTTACTAAAATGAACGAGCTTTTCCCAGACGAGTTTGATGTGATTCACTCTAATAAATCTCAAAACTATAGATTAAAAGCTATGAAAAGTTTTGAAAATGAGGAAATCAGAGGTTTGATCACCACAGACGTTATGGCGAGAGGATTGGATATCTCAAATATTACGCACGTCATTAACTTTGAAATTTCTGAGGTTCCAGAACAGTATATTCACAGAATCGGTAGAACGGGTAGAGCAGACAAAGATGGTAAAGCTGTTTCTTTTGTTTCTAAAAAAGAAGAGCGTCCTGTATTAGACATCGAATTATTGATGGATAAAGAATTGAAATTTGTTGATTTCCCTGAAGGTGTTAAAATTAATCCTAAAAAGATTGCTTCAGAAGAAGATCTTATTGTCATGAAAAATCCTGCGCAGGCAAAACTGTATGAAGGAGGAGGAGCTTTCCATGAGAAAAAAGATAAGAACAAAAAAGAAAACTGGGGCGGACCATCAAAAAGAAAAGAACCTAAAAAATTTGGAGCCAACAGAGCGCAACAAAAAGCAATCTCGAAGTCTAAAAGAAAGAAATAAAAGAAAAAGCTCCCAATTTGGGAGCTTTTGTTATTTAGTAAGAGAAAATTTTAATTCTCATCATCTTCATCTAAGAAATTGAGTTCATCATCTCGTTGAATATAATCTGGGGAAATCCCTGGAGGATTAAATAAACCCCAATCATCAACGATATAATGCTTTGGATTAAATCCGGCTACCCAATCTATAAATAAAAGCCGAAAGTCTTCTACTAAAGTTCTGATGATTTTGTAATATTTAGCATCAGAAAACCCAAACATTTCGAGGGAATTACCACTTACCATAATATCTCTGGCAGCTTTTCTGATAATTGCAGCATTTTCCATTTTTAGATCATACAATTTTACAGCCTCTGCACCACAAATTTTTGCTTGAATAACCATAATATCTTCAAGCAGGTTTGATTTAAGACTTTGTAAATAATCATTTTCTTCGGGAAATAGGTCTGTAATAATTCTTAATGTTTTATCTATTTCCTTTGCTTTTTTATAAATAGCTAGATGATTTGTATGTTCGTTCATGGGTTATTTCATATAAGGATTCATCACCTTCGCCCAGATCTGATATCCTTCCGGAGTTATATGCAGCATATCTTCCACAAAAAGATCTTTTCTTACTTTTCCGGAAGCATCTTCCATTGCTTTGGTGATATCAATGAATTCTGCATTCTTTTCTTTCTTCATGAAAGCCGCGATTTGTTGATTCGTTTCTTTCATTTGAGGCCAAAGATTTTCTCTACTTGGCGAGTATTTTATTGAAATATAATCAACCTCAATATTAGGAAACTTCTCACGGATTTTTTTGTAGAACGTTTTGTATCGGTTGACAACCTCTTTTACTTTTAATTGAGGATTGTCTGCAAAATCATTGTCACCGCAATAGATGATAATCTGCTTGGGTTGATAAGGAGCAAGAAGATCTTGAGCATAGTAATTAAGATCTGTTAATTTAGAGCCTCCAAAACCTCTGTTAATAATTGTTTTACTCGGGAAATACTCGGCAACATCGGTCCATTTTGTGAAAGACGAGCTTCCTACTAAAAGGATAGCATCTTTGGGAGGTGCATTTTCCTGATCTAGTTTTTTGAAATTTTGAATGTCTTGCCAGAACATCGGCTTTTTTTCTTGCGAAAAGAAAAAGGCAAAGGCCAGCAATAGAAATGCTGATAACATCTTCTTCATTTTTAAATAATTTTTAGTTAATTAAATTTCTTTTTCATAAAAAACTCCCGACAGAATCGAGAGTTTGTATTTTATCTTTTATAAGTAATGTATGATAAATCCTTTACACCATCCCCGTTATAATCTATGGTACTCGGAACTTCCAGTAGTTTCAATTCTGAGCTGGAAAGAACGATTACTCTGTAGCTTATTTTAGTATTGTCATCGTAGGTTACTACCATGTCTTTGGTGTCTGCATCATAAGTAAATTTACCATCATGTTTAGACGTGATTTGACAATCAGCTCCCACACCTCCATATTCAGTGTAAGATGTGAAAAAATCTGTTCTAAAAAGAGTAGTATTTTTTACTTCACACCCTGAAGGAGTATCACTATAAAGTACCGTTTTATTGTCTTTTCCAGAAATGATTTCTGATTTACTGTTTTTCCATTCTCCTCTTAGAGTGTCTAGGTCATATCCCAGAACATCATCATCATCTTTACAAGAAGAAAGTGCTAAAGCAGAAAAGGCAAATAAAAGTAGTTGTTTTTTCATTTTCACAAATTTAAGAATATGCTAAAATATAAATAAATTTGAAATATTTGTAATGAAATTAAGCTTTTTTAAACGAATGTTTGTAAAAAATATAATTTGAGGGAAGGATTTAGGGCTTAGGTTTTAGAAATTATTTTTTTTAAATGAAATTAATCGTAAAATTTTCATTTAAAATGATTCCCAATATTAAAACCTAACCCCTAATTCCTATTATCTAATCCCTTGATTTTAATAACTCATTTCTACAATCTTGTAGGCATCCTGAGGAGTCAGTTTTTTATGCTCGCCCAGGCCAACCCATTTTCTTTCTGTAAAAGCTTTTTCCACTCTTTCGGCAGTTCCTTTATAGTCTTCTGTATATTCTGAAAGTTTGGTTTTAATATCCAGGCTATGGAAAAACTCTTCCATTTTTTTAATTCCTAATTCAGCTTTTTCTTCAAGAGTTCCTTCTGTGATTCCCCAAACTCTTTCCGCATATTGCGCTAATTTTCCTTTTTTAGAGTCAAAATTATAACGGTAATGAGATGGTGCAATCACGGCTAATGTTCTTGCGTGGTCAATTCCGTAATAGGCTGTTAATTCGTGTCCCATAGCATGAACTGCCCAGTCTGTAATTACTCCTTTCTGAATTAAACCGTTCAATGCCATTGTGCAGCACCACATAAAGTTTCCTGCTGCATCATAATCGAAATGGTCTGCTAAAACTTTAGGAGCAGTTTCCTGTAAACTGATCAGGATGCTTTCTGCAATTCTTTCCTGTAGATCAGCAGAAGACGGAGCTGTCATGTATTGTTCTAAAACGTGAGTGTAAGCATCTGTTAATCCGTTAACGATTTGTCTTTTTGGAATAGATCTTACCACTTCCGGATCTAAAACAGAGAATTCAGGGAAAAGTCCGGGACCACCTGATGATAATTTTTCATTCGTTTCTCTTCTTGAGATCACGTATCCTGAATTCATTTCAGAACCTGTTGCAGGCAATGTTAAGATAGAACCGAAAGGCATTCCTTCTCCTTCAAAAGTTCTAACAGGTTTTGTTAAAATTTCCCAAGGCTCTCCTTCATAATTGGCAGCAGCCGAAAGGAATTTTGTTCCATCAATCACAGAACCTCCACCAACAGCTAAAAGATAAGTAATGTTTTTTTCTTTAATTACTTTTAAAGCTTCTACTAAAACTTCATATTCAGGATTGGCAGGAACTCCACCGAATTCATGTACATCATGAGCTTTTAAAGCTTCTTTTACTTGGTCGTAAACACCATTGCTTTTGATGCTTCCGCCACCGTAGATCATTAATATTTTAGCATCTTGAGGAATTTCTCTTGAGATTTTAGCGATCTCACCTTTCCCGAAAAGTATTTTTGTTGGATTCTTAAATTCGAAATTAAGCATTGTTCTTAAATTTTTTTGTAGATCAAATTTACGCAATGCAAAGTGAAAACAGAGTTAAGAAAGGTTTAAAATTCGTATGATTGTGTTTAATTAAAACTATTGAAATTTGATGTATTTATTAATATCATGTAATCAATAACATGCGCACTGTCATTCAGAACGGAGCAAAGCGAAGTGAAGAATCTCAACTTAATATTCTTAATTACTTCATCCAAGCTTAGAATCTGTTTAAATTTCTAAATTTTATTTTTTGTATACGCTTCAAATCTTTATCTAAATCATATTCATTAATGATTTTTTGATTAAAAAAGATAATATACTGATGACGTGTTTCTCTAACGCAAAGCTTTAGCTTCATTATGCCTATTTTCAGGGAGCAAAGGATAGAATCAACAAAGTTGATTCGTTGAAGCGTATGGATATGCCTACAGCTTCATCAGCGACGAAGTCGCATCACTTTGCCCACTTAAAATAAAGCAAAATTATTCATCAACTTTGCGTTAATGTTTTTAATCAAAAAATAATTTCAAACATGACCTATTGAGTTTTGTTGGTTAAAGTATTTGGTAGTTAGGTGTATAGAGATTTCTGAGTGGAATTTAGAGAGGCTCTAATGGTTAAAATTAAAACATATTAGATTCTTCCTTCGTCAGAATGACAAACGCAGTCTAAATTAGTAAACGCCATTACTTTTCGCTTCCAATTTCCCTGTTTTTCTATTAACCTTCACTAAAAACGATTCTTTTTGAGTAGCATTTTTCTGTTTTGAAATATACATCGAAATATATTGGTCATCCGTTTTATAAGAGCCACCTAATGGATTTGTGGAGTCAAATGTAAAACCATACGTTTTGGCAATGAGAAGGGCTTCCGGTAAGTTGTCGACAGATCCTATGAAATCTCTTAATTGTTGTTCATTATTAAAATATTCAGTCCTGTTGTTTTTACAGGCTAAAATATAGGAGAAACAATCACTCGTTGTACATTGCTGAAAGAAACCTTTTTCCGGAACAGGATCGTTGAGTGTCATAAAGTCGGGCATCTGACTTTCGTAGATGATCGATTTATCAGGATCAAGATCTTCGATATTGCGAAGAACGGACCAGTATTGATATTTTTTATCGGGCTTGATAAAAGGGTAGAGAAGATCTGTATTGTCTAATATTTCGGGGATTTTTTTGTAATCCGCAGAAACTGTTTTTTGCGAGAATAATAAACCTGGTAGTAAAAAAGAAATGATTAAAATAATTTTCATAATTATTATTTTATGGAATGAGATATTACGCCTGATAAGGCCCTTTTTTAATACGAGCTATTTTTATTCCAACACAATTTTATAGTATCCTTTTTCATCTTTTACATCAATACCAATTCCTTTAAATGTTAATTTATTAATCTGGTAACCATCACAACCTCCTTTGAATTCAGAGGATTGAATTGAAAAATTGAAATTTTTAACATTAGAATAGAAAATATAATTTTTTGTACCATTATAAGCACCCACATTTTCTAAAATGACCTTGTCGTCTGATGTTTTGGTAAGTTGTATACCCGCTTGATTTTCTTCACTCACTGAAAAATTACTAAGCGTTCCGTTCGTGATCAGATTTTCATCATTGGCATTAACGAATTCAAAAGCGATCGTTTGAGGAGCGTTATAGCAATCGTCCCCACAGGCTGTAAAAACAAAAGCTACAAAAAGGAATAGAATTATCTTTTTCATGAGATGCTGATTAATTTTGAAGAAAGGTAAAATTAATCATTAATGTGTTGTATTCAAAATTATTATAAATTTAAGTTATTTGTGCAATCGATGTATAAATATTATACTTACAGGTAAGTTATATGTCATTTTTGTATGAAAGATCTTTTTTGTAGTGATCATCACAAGAAATGAAAACAAATGATAAGAAAAAAAGTATTGTTATTTTATATATTTAATTAAAATTATAATTACAAATTTAATTGATGATTTAAAAAAAATATTTAATCGAAATTAAAACAATAAGATAATTATAAATTAAACCAAAATCCATTACATTTGTTATATGATACACGACCAACGCGCAGAAAAATTCAGGCAGATCGTGGAAAATAAATTCCAGATCTACAACTCGTTATTTATGAGTTTGCCTTATGATAAGATGACAAATATCGGGATGTTGCTTCCGTTTTTGTATGAAGAAAGTAAGAACGGCTACGAAGCAGGAAAGACTCCTGAAGAGATTGTCGAAGATTTCTTTAAAAGCCATACAGATCTACAATCGGAGGAGCAAAAAACCGAGCTTCTTTTTAAAATTATTCAATATATTGAAAGGCAGGTTGTTTTGTTTGACAGTATCGAAGATGCAGCTTTCCCAAGTTTGCATTCAGAAAGTGACAGCGGAACGGTAACCAATCTTTTTGAGCGTTCTCTTCAAGATCATAAACTGGAGAAAGTGCGTGAAAAGTTAAAAGATTTTACGGTAAAAGTTGTTTTTACAGCCCACCCAACGCAGTTTTATCCGAGTTCGGTTCAGAGAATTATTCAGGATTTAAGAACGGCAATTACAACAGATTCGGTAACCAATATTGATACCTTGCTTCAACAGTTAGGAAAAACACCTTTCGTTAATAAAGAAAAACCTACTCCAATTGACGAAGCATTAAGTATTATTTCGTATTTGAGATATGTGTATTACGACACGATTGGTGAACTGTTTACAAAAATCAGAAAGACTTTTGGGAATGATCATTTTCACCTTCATGAAGATATTATTCAGCTAGGTTTCTGGCCTGGTGGAGACAGAGATGGAAATCCTTTTGTGACCGCTGATGTTACGAAAAGAGTATCAGAGGAACTTCGTTCAGCTATTTTAAAATCGTATTACAGCCACTTAAAATTTATCAGAAGGAGATTAAGTTTTAGAGGTGTTTCAGAAGTTTTACAGCAATTGAATGATGAGTTATATGGTGCTATTTTCAATAATGAAAAGATTACTACAGAAGATATTTTGAAAAAAACCAATGAAGCAGAAAAGATCTTGGTAGAACATCATAATTCTCTGTTTTTGGAGCTTTTACTGAACTTTAGAGATCGTGTTAAAATCTTCGGAACTCACTTTGCAACCTTGGATGTTCGACAAGACAGTAGAATTCACCAACAGGTAATTAATGAAGTGTACGCTAAAGTTTACGGCGCAGAGGAAGCGAGTAATGAGGAGAAGTTTAAACGATTAATTGAAATTTCAGAGAAAGTAAATACTGATGATTTTGAAGGAATTGTAAAAGATACTTTATTGACGGTTTCTCAAATCACCGGAATTCAACAATCAAACGGATTGAGAGGAATGAATCGCTATATTATTTCTAATTCTGATGCCGTAAAAGATGTGATGAATGTGTATGCATTTTTCAAAGTTTGCGGTTACAAAGATGAAGAGATTGATATGGATATTGTTCCCCTTTTCGAAACCATGGAAGGTCTTGCGAATGCTGAAAATGTAATGAATGAGCTGTACCAAAATCCTATTTATAAAAAGCATTTGGTGAAAAGAGGAAATCAGCAAACGATCATGCTTGGTTTCTCAGACGGTACAAAAGACGGTGGATATTTAAAAGCCAATTGGGAGATTTATAAAGCAAAAGAAATCCTAACTAAACTGTCTGAAGAAAGCGGAATTAAAGTGGTATTCTTTGATGGTAGAGGCGGACCTCCCGCAAGAGGTGGTGGGAAAACCCATGATTTCTACGCTTCACAAGGAAATACAATTGCGAATAATAAGATCGAATTAACCATTCAGGGGCAAACGATCACAAGTATTTTTGGAAATAAAGAACAGGCAAAATACAACTTCGAACAGTTGTTAACAGCTGGCGTTGAAAATGATGTTTTCAAGAATTCTAAAAAAGATTTAACAGGGAAAGAGAGAAAACTGATCATTGAATTGGCAGATATTAGTTATAAAAAATATTCAGATCTAAAGGCACATCCTATGTTCGTTCCGTATTTGCAGGAAATGAGTACACTGGAATATTACGGTAAAACAAATATCGGAAGCCGCCCATCAAAACGTGGAGGCGACAGCGAATTGAGATTTGAGGATCTAAGAGCGATACCGTTTGTGGGATCATGGTCTCAATTGAAACAAAATGTGCCGGGATTCTTCGGATTCGGATTTGCGATGGAAGAAATGAAAAAGCAAGGAAGATTTGAAGAGGTAAGAGATTTATACAAAGGTTCAGACTTCTTTAAAACTTTAGTTTTAAACTCGATGATGAGTATGAATAAGTCTTATTTCCCCTTAACATATTACATTAAAAGCAATCCAAAATTCGGAGCTTTCTGGAATGTTCTTTTTGAAGAATATAACCTTTCAAAAGATATTATGCTGGAATTGACAGGATTTAAACTACTTCAGGAAGAAGATCCTTTATCAAGAAAATCGGTAAAAATTCGTGAAAAAATTGTTCTTCCATTATTAAGCATTCAGCAATATGCTTTAATGAAAATTCAAAAAGGAGAAGGCAATAAAGAAGCGTATGAAAAATTGGTAACGCGTTCGTTGTTTGGAAATATTAATGCGAGTAGGAATTCGGCATAATTAAGGTCTGATGAAAAAGAGTTTTCTTATAGCAATGTTCACATTTTTAGCATTGTCGAGTTGTAAAAAAGAAGAAAAAGCTAAACCCATTTCTGAGAAAAATGAGGTAATTGCTACAACTAATCCAACTGAAAATGAAGAGGTAGTAAAGGTTGATCGCATAACAAAGAAAAATCCGAAAGATTTTATCCCAAAAGGCTTTGTGTTTTTTGAGGAAGTTTACGGAGATCTGAATAAAGATGGACTGAAAGACTGTATTTTAATTATCAAAGGAACTGATAAAGATAAATTTGTTGTAGATGAAAGCCGTGGAAAATTAGATCGTAATCGTAGAGGAATTATTGTTCTTTTTAAAACTAAAAATAATGAGTATGAATTAATTACTGAAAATAACACCTGCTTCTCTTCTGAAAATGAAGAAGGCGGAGCGTATTATGCTCCCGAATTGATGGTGTATGAGGAAAAGGGTAATTTATTTGTTCATTATGCTCATGGCAGGTATGGATATTGGAAATATACGTTTAGATTAAAAGATTCCGATTTTCAGCTTATTGGTTATGATTCAAGTGATAATACCGGACCACGAATTAATAATGAAACCAGTATTAACTATTTAACGAGGAAAAGGCAGGATAAAACAAATACAAATAACGATGCAGAAAGCGGAGATGAAATATTTGAAGAAAAGTGGAGCACAATTAAAGTGCAAAAGCCTATCATGCTTTCTGAAATTAAAGATTCTGATGAACTAGACAGTTCTGTTTAAAATACAAGCCTCTCCATTCGAGAGGCTTTGTTTATTGTTAACCTCTGTAACCTAAATGTTTAGTGGGTAATGTCGGACCTAACCGAGAAGAGACCTTTTAATTAAATGATATTTCGTCACAAAATAAAAAATAAGATTCTTCGTTTCCTATTTCAACTATTCCATTTTCGGATAGATTTTTATCAATTAAACTAATAAAAAATGAAGCTTAAATTTTTAATCGCCCTTTTTATTCCTCTTTCTACCCAAGTATTTTCTCAGAAACCTGAAAAAATAACTTTTAAAGACACTGAAAACTTTTATTATAAAATTCTACCCGAAGGAAAACCTGCCGGAATGATCATTGTTTTACCGGGAGGAGGTGAAACACCGGAACGAGTGATGAATCAGATCTATTTGGATGAGCTGGCTTTTGATAAAAATTTAATCGTCCTATTTCCGGGATTTGAAGATGGTAATTTTACAATGACAATTGAACAGAAGTTCTTAGACAGAATTGCAAAGGATATTGTTGAAAAATATCATATTTCGAAAGATAAAATTGCTATTGGAGGACTTTCTTACGGAGGAATGCTGGGAATAAAATATGCTGAAATGGCAGTAAGAGATAAAAATACATATTTTACACCAAGGGTTGTTTTTGCATTAGATCCACCACTTGATTATGAAAAAAAGTATCATCAGCTTCAGAGGGATATAGAAAGGAATTTTTCTGAGGTAGCGGTCAATGAAGCTAAATATTTAAATAAAGAAATGGTTGATGCCATCGGATATCCGGATAAAAATAAAGCGAACTACATTAAAGAATCTATGTTTTTATACAGCGAAAAAGATGGAGGAAATGCAAAATATTTGATGAATATTCCTTTACTCATGTATACTGAGCCCGGAATTATGTGGCAAATGAATAACCGAGGAAGAGATTTGTACGACACCAACTGCATCAGCATTACTGCGATGATGAATTTGCTGAAATTGAAAGGGCATAAAAATGCAGATTTAGTAATTGTAAATGATAGAGGAATACGACCTGAAGGATTTAGACACCCGCACTCTTGGAGCATCATGGATTCTGAAGAATGCCTGAATTGGATATTAAAACATTTTAATCAATAAAAAAGAGCTGCTTAATGAGTTAGGCAGCTCTTTTTGAATTTATTCTTTTATGAATTTTTCGTAATACATTTTATCTTTCGTCTGAATTTTTAGATAATAGGTTCCTTTTGGGAAATCTTCAACTTTGATAGATTTTTGATTGTTGCTTTTAGTAATCAATCTTCCTAAATTATCATAGACTTCCAACGAGAGAACATTACTTTCTGAAGCAATATTCAAGATGCTTTTTACAGGGTTTGGGAAAATAGCAACTTGTTTTTGTTTTACAATTTCGGAGGTATTTAATGTTCCGCTATAGAAACTTCCAAAATTTAAAATTCCATATCCCATTTGATCGGTGTGGCTGGGAGATAGGGATGCGGTTTGTCTTAATTTATTCCTCATTTGATCTCTGTTCATCGTAGGAAATGCCTGAAGTAAACAGGCAACTCCTCCTGCGGCAATCGGTGTGGCAATTGAGGTTCCTGAAATCACTGCTGTAGAATTGTTATTAACAGTGAACGCGGCACTTCCTCTGGTACTTCCGTCAGGTTTAACAGCTCCAACAGAATTGGGACCATACGATGAAAACCCTGAAGAATCTCCTGCAGAATCAACTGATCCAATGGAGAAAACTTTAGCATTGTCAGCGGGTGTTGTTATATAATGCCATGCCTGCTGTCCAGAGTTTCCTGCAGCGGCAAGAATGAAGATTCCTTTGTTAACAGCTATTTCAGAACCTCTTGCGATAAAAGAAGTTGTTCCGTTCATATTCGCATAGGTATAATTGTATCTTGAATCATCAAATGTGTTGTACCCAAGCGAAGTTGTAATAAGATCAACACCTTTTCTGTCGGCTTCCTCGGCAGCTTCGATCCAATAAATTTCCTCTTCAGGAATTTCAACGGTTGCATTTTCACTTCGATACAAATAAAAATCGGCATCGGGCGCAGAGCCTACAAAAGTATTTTCGATAAATCCTCCAATAGCTCCCAAAACGACTGTCCCATGAGCATTTAAGGAAGGATTGTAAATGTCGGTACTTTTTGCAGCAAAATCATAACCGCCTTTGATTTGATTATTGGTCCATAATCGTGCATATGCCGAACCAGTATTTACGGTCGGAAAACCACTGTCAATCACGGCAATCGTAACTCCAGTTCCTGTATAGCCCGCAAGGTGAAGTTGCCTTAGGTTGATCTGGTCAATTTGGTCAGACCCTGAACCATAATCAAAGGTTGTTAATGTTTTATTGGTAGAGTTCGTTGAATTTACATCCGCCCATTTATTAACATTTGGTGTTTTAGGAATGCCAGATGAGTTTCTTGCAAAACTTTCTACGGAGCCAACGTAAGGCTGAGCCTGAAGAGTCGTAATTTGTGCAGGAGTAGCATTTACGGCAACTCCATTCAGCCATTTAGAATAATCCGTTACGGTAAATCCCAGATTTTGAATATTTTGAATGTATAATTGTTCAATAGGAGCATCCTGATCATTCAGTGAAATTCCTAATGCTGTACGTCTGTTGAGGGACTTTTGTGTTAGTTCTGATAACGGATTGGCGTAAAATGCGGCCTTATTCGGTTTGTCATTAAAATAAACAAAAACGAGCTGTGTTTGTGCAAAAACGGTGGAGTAACCCGTTAAAATACAAAAGAGTAAAAGTTTTTTCATGTATTTATTTTGTATAAAGATAAAACAAAATCAATAAAATTTTTGACAGGATTTTAAATTCCTTATTTTTACACAAATATTTATTTATGAAAAGAATTCAGATGGTTGACTTACAAAGTCAGTATTACAAAATAAAGAATGATGTAGATAATGCAGTTTTAAATGTAATGGATTCGGCGGCTTTTATCAACGGCCCTGAGGTAAAGTCTTTCCAGAATGAATTGGAGTCTTATTTAGACGTAAATCATGTGATCCCTTGTGCTAACGGAACCGATGCTTTACAGATTGCTTTGATGGCTTTAGACCTGAAAGAAGGGGATGAGGTGATCACGGCTGATTTTACTTTTGCAGCTACTGTAGAGGTTATTCATTTGCTTAAACTTAAATCTGTTTTGGTAGATGTAGATTACGATACCTTCACGATTTCAACAGAACAAATCAGAAAAGCAATCACTCCAAAAACAAAAGCAATCATTCCTGTACATATTTTCGGACAATGTGCGAATATGGAAGAGATTTTAAAAATTGCTGAAGAGCATAATTTATATGTGATTGAAGATAATGCACAGGCAATTGGTGCAGAATTTACTTTCTCAGACGGAACAGTAAAGCAAGCAGGAACAATGTCTACGGTAGGAACAACTTCGTTCTTCCCTTCAAAAAACCTTGGATGCTACGGAGATGGTGGTGCAATTTGTACTAACAATGATGATTTAGCGCACCGTTTAAGAGGCATCGTTAATCACGGAATGTACGAAAGATATTACCATGATGAGGTTGGAGTGAACTCTCGTTTAGACAGTATTCAGGCTGCCATTTTAAGAAAAAAACTTCCTAATTTGGATTCTTACAACGAGTCCAGAAGAAAAGCAGCTGATTATTATGACGAAGCTTTTGCAGGAAATGAAAATATTTTGACTCCAAAAAGAGCAGAAAACTCTACCCACGTATTCCACCAATACACGTTGAGAATTTTAAATGGAAAACGTAATGATCTTCAAAAATTCTTAACTGAAAAAGAAATTCCTGCCATGATTTATTATCCTGTGGCGTTGAGAAAACAAAAAGCATATTTCCAGGAAAGCAATGATGCAGATTTTGTGAATACAGATAAGTTGTTGGATCAGGTTATTTCGCTTCCGATGCATACAGAATTAGATGAAGAACAGTTGAAGTATATTACGGATGCTGTGTTGGAATTTATGGGATAACATGAAAAAAAGACTATTTAAATATAAAAGCATTAAAATATTAGTTCTAATACTAGGATTTGTGATGTTTTTAGTATTTGGTTTTGGAACTTATGATACTTATAATCTTTTTCAAAGTAAATCAGAAGGGATTACAGCTGGAGAATATTTTGCTCTAGGTGTCATTACTTTTATCTTTACATTGAATTGTATAAGTTTAATAATGATTTTTATAAAATCATCAAAAAGTATTGTAATTCTTAATATATTGTATAGTCTTGTTATATTATTGTTTTTAGCTTCGATACTTACAAGAGAATTTGATGGTTTAGAAGATAATATTCCATTATCAGATTACTTAATAATTGCTGGACTTATTTGTATTGTTATTTCTTTTATTTTTTTAGTAAATAAATTAAAATATAAAGAAGTTCAATATGAAAATATGGAATTTATAGGGCAAAAAGAAGAATAAAAATTTATTACAAAAAAATGGCAATACTCGTAACGGGAGGTCTTGGATATATTGGTTCACATACAGTTGTAGAACTTTTAAATAACAATTTTGAAGTTGTTATTGTAGATGATTTATCCAATTCTGAAAAATTTATTTTAAAAAATATTGAGGAAATTACAGGTAAAAAGCCTGCTTTTTATCCTTTTGACTTAAAGAGAAAGGAGCTTTTAACCCAAGTTTTTGATGCGTATTCTATTGAGGGTTGTATCAATTTTGCGGCCTATAAAGCAGTTGGAGAAAGCCAGGAAAAGCCTATTGATTATTATGAAAATAATCTGTTTTCTTTAATCAATATCCTTCAGGAATTTAAAACAAGAGGGCTGTCTAATTTTATTTTCAGTTCGTCTTGTACAGTTTATGGTCAGGCAGATGAAATGCCAATTGACGAGAATACACCTCTTAAAATGCCTGAAAGTGTTTATGGGAAGACAAAGCAAATGGGTGAAGAAATTTTAATCGATTTCGCAAAAGCATATCACAGAAAAATCTCTTTGTTGAGGTATTTCAATCCAATCGGAGCGCATCCATCTTCAAAATTAGGAGAATTGCCAATTGGTGTTCCTAATAACTTGGTTCCTTATGTGATGCAAACTGCGGCTGGAATTCGTGAAAAACTAAGTGTTTGGGGTGATGATTATCCAACGGTAGACGGAACAGCAGTTCGTGATTACATTTATGTTGTAGATTTGGCTAAAGCACATGTTGCCGCTTTAAAAAGATTAATAAATGATGAGTCTGAAGATTCTAAGATTGATATTTATAACTTGGGAACAGGAAAAGGATCATCCGTTTTAGAAGTTGTAAAAGCTTTTGAAACAGCAAATAATGTAGAAGTACCTTACAAAATTTGTGATAGGAGAGAAGGTGATATTACAGTTGCTTACGCCAATGCCAATAAAGCAGAAAAAGAACTGAATTGGAAAGCTGAAACAAGTTTGGAAGAAGCCTTAAGAACGACTTGGGACTGGCAAAAATATTTAAATTCAAGAAATAACTAGACTTTTATTTATCATTAAATTAAAAAATAACCTAAAATTAAAATAATACTTTTTCTGAATTTATGAGTTCTTATCCCTTCTTAAAAGAACTTTTAACTCAGCGAAATGTTAAATACACATTATGAAAACAGAAAGAATAGGCATTACATTTTCTTCATTTGATTTACTGCATGCCGGTCACATTAAAATGTTAGAAGAAGCAAAAACAGTTTGCGACTATTTAATCGTTGGTCTTCAGATCGACCCATCACATGATCGTCCGACTAAAAATAAACCAACACAAACCATTGTTGAGCGTTATATTCAGTTGAAAGCAGTAAATGCTGTGGACGAAATTATTCCTTACTATACAGAACAGGATTTAGAAGATATTCTAAAATCTTTTGTAATTGATGTAAGAATCATTGGTGATGATTATATAGACAAAGACTTTACAGGTAAGAAGTACTGCGAAGAAAAAGGCATCGAAATTTTTTATAATAAAAGAGATCATAGGTTTTCCTCCAGTGATTTAAGAAAAAGAATTTTTGAAGCTGAAATCGCAAAAACTCAAAAATAAAAAAATCCCGAAATAATTTTATTTCGGGATTTTTTGTAATTATATCTTGTATTACATTGGACCTTGTTCATCTCCACCTGTAGCATTGGCGTTGACGTCTTTTTTCCTTTTTGGTTGTTCTACTTTTTCTCCTTGTTTGAATCTGTATGTCAGAGAAACGGAAAATTGTCTTGGCTGCCATTGCATGTAAGAATCTCTCACACTATTTGCTGTATAAGTTGTAGATCTCATAGCTCTGGTATTGAAAATATCCTGAACGTTAAAAGCTAAAGTACCATCTCCTTTCCAGATAGTTTTTGAAGCACCAAAGCTTATGGCATACATATCTTTTCTGTCCTGATAAGCTGTTTTTTGTGCGCCTCTATAAAACCCTTGTACTTGAAAGCTGAATGTCTTGTCAACTTTAACTGTTGAAGAAAGTCTTGCTCTTGTTGAGAAACCTTTACCATTAAAGTCAGCAACAGCTTGAATAGGGTTTCCATCCTTATCAAAAGTATCATATAAAGTACTTCCTTTTGTATTATATCCAAATACATCTACATTTCCTAAGAATTTTAGCCAACTTGTTGCGTCCCAATTGAAATTTAAATCTAAACCGAAACGATCATCAGTACCCAAGTTAATAGGTTTTGTGTGAGATTCTATACGCTTTGGAATAATAATATCTCCCTTGTCGTCTGTCGCTAAGATATTATATACCAACATTTTTGTGTCATCAGTCTGGTGTCTGTAGTATAAAGTAGGATTTAGTGTAAATTTCTTTTTAGAGATACTATATCCAAATTCAAAAGAGTCAACATAAGAAGGATTTAGATCTATATTTCCGTCAAAGATATTTTGATTATCATTATAGTTCGGGTTAGGAATCATAAAGAATGATCTTGGGCGGTCTATTCTTCTGGTATAGTTTAATAGAAGTTGGTTGTCTTTTGCAAATTCATAACTTAAGTAAACACTAGGAAATAAATTATTGTAATTTTTCGTGGTTACAACTGAATTTTTCTTGGGATCAAGACTTAGATAATTGATGTCTACATTCGACAATTCATCTCTTACGCCTACCTGATAACCTAATTTGCCTATTTTACTTTTGAATTGCAAATAAAAAGCATTGAACGTTTCTTTATATGTTGCATCATAAGTATATGGCTTAAGGAAATCTAATGGCTTTGTTGAGGTGCTTTCGCGGACATCATTACTGTAATCATTTGTATTGATATCAATTCTGTATCCTGCTTCTAATTTTGAACTTTCACCAATAGGCAACTCATAATCAACCTTACCAATAACAGATTTGTTGATTGTACTTTGATTGATGAAATCTTTCAAATCATTAATGCTATCATCAATATTGGTATCATTGTATGATCGGCTTCTTTGTAAGCTTAATGATAATGATAAATTTTGCCCTTTGTCATCAAATTTATGATCTAATCCAAAATCACCCTGAAAAGCCAGATTGTTATTTGTACCGAATGTACTTCTGTTTGATGTATAAAAAGGATTTTTAAGAGGAGTATAACTATAATCAATATTACCGAAATTTTCACTGTCAAATGTTCTTACGGTGCCGGATGCATTTACCGATGTTTTTTCATTTATGTCGTATACTATTCCGGCAGAAGCATTATAATTATTGTTTTTACTTTTAGTTTCAGAGTTGGTATTTCTTTGTACTAAATCATCATCTAATATAGCATTGTTGAAATAATCATCATTTCTATTGGTGTTTTTCGATTCTCTATAGCCACCGCCACCATTAAGAAACCATGTGAAGTTTCCTTTTCTCCAATTAAGGTTGGTGTTAAGGTTTGTTTGAGGAAGATATCCTAAAGTTCCTACAACACTTCCATTAAAACCTGTTTTTTTGCTTTTCTTTAAAATAATATTTAAAATACCAGCAGTTCCACTTGCTTCAAATTTTGAAGAGGGATTGGTAATAACCTCAATTTTTTCAATTTGATCAGCCGGAATACTTTGTAAAGCATTAGCTCCGTCATCAATTCCTAAAAGAGCAGACGGTTTACCATTGATCAAAAATTTCACATTGCTGCTCCCTCTCATAGATACAGTTCCATCAGTATCCACTGAAACGGAAGGAACGTTAGTAAGTACATCTTGAAGATTTCCTCCTTTACTCACAATATCCTGAGATGGATCATACGTTCTCTTATCCAATTCTACTTTATAAGGTTTTGTAGAAGGAGCCGTAAGTACAATACCCTCAATATCTTTAGTCTTGACATTTGTCGAACTCTTTTCAGCTTCTATAGATAAAGCCCCTATATTTCCTGCTGAAGTAATTTGTTTGTTGATGACAACTTTCTTGTAGTCGATTGCTTCAATGATAATATCGTAATTCCCGGGAGTAAGGTCTAGCTTATACTGTCCCTTTTCGTCAGTAAGGGTAGCATCACTGAATAATTTATTTGTTTTATTACTGAAAGTCACTGAAGCATAAGGAACAGGCTGGTTACTTTTATTAACCACCGTCCCTGAAATACCTGCTTTTTCCTGTCCAAAGGCGAACGCTGCCGCCGATAGCACAAAAGTAAGCCCTAAAGTTCTTTTTGTGAAAATGTTGATAATTTCCGTCTGATTCATAAGGTATTGTTTGTGTAAAATCGTGAAAAATCTTTCTTAATATTATGAAATTGTTAATTGTATACATTTCAATATATTAAGGTTAATTTATTATTTATAAAGTATATGTCGTTTTTTAAACCTAAATGTTAATTGTTAGATTGTTAAAATAAAGTTAAATTTATTTCTTATTTTATATTTTTTGAATTCAGCCAGTCTTGGTACGCTTTTGCATTAATGGCATGCTCTTCCGCACTTGCTGTGAATTTATGATATCCAAATCTGGCAGGGTCTGCACACATAAAGATAAAGTTGTTGTTTTCTGCATTCAGAACAGCATCAACAGAATTTTTATCTACCACACAAATTGGTCCCGGTGGAATTCCTTTATTGGCATAGGTATTATAAGGAGATGGAGTAGATAGGTATTTATAGAAAACCCTTTTGATGGGATTTTTAAAATTAGACTGTATATTCATGGCGTAAATTACCGTTGGGTCAGATTGTAGTTTCATTCCTTTTCTGTAACGGTTTAAATACAATCCTGCGATTGTTTTCATTTCATCCTTTTTACCTCCGGATTCTTTATAAACTATAGAAGCTAATGCATAAATTTGATCTCTTGTTAAACCCGACTGCTGCTCTTTAGCTTTTCTTTCGCTATTCCAGAAGTCGTTGTACTGACTTTCGAATTTGGTAAAGAACTCTTTTGGTGTTACTGTCCAGAAAAAGTTATACGTATCAATAAAGAAATATTTCTTTAAATCTTCTGCGCTGTTATAGCCTTTTTCTGTTGCGATCTTATTAAAATCATTCACGAACTGTAAAGAATCAAGCTCTGTTTTCTTGGTGACTTTACCAACCATTTGATACACATCTCCAAAATCACCAATTCTAAAAGTATTTTCAGCTTGATTTCCGGCCTTAATCATATTGACTAAGTTGGTATTCCCTGTTCCCATTTGGATGTGGTAACGACCTGCTTTTAAAGATTTGTCAAGATCTTTATCTTTAGACACAGCTTCAAAAGATTCTTTGTTTTTAATATACGGCGCAATAGAATCTAATACTTGTTTAAAACTTGCATTATGGGGAATCAAAAGATATCCTTCTTTTTCTACGTTGTTTGCGTAATATGTATTATAAAATCTAAAACCAAAAAATCCTGCCACCACGATAATGAGCAGAATGATAATGAGAATAGCTTTTTTCATTATTAAAATTGATTAAAAGTTTTTTGTTTTTTTAAATAAGATCTACTTTTCCTCTGAAAACCTGTTTTGCAGGACCTTCTAGCCATATATTCTGAAAAGAATCTCCATTTTTTTCAGCATAAACTTTAAGGTTTCCTCCTAAAGTTTTAACTTTTACAGAGATTAGATTGTGTTTTTGTAGAAAAGTTAAAGCAGAAGCTGTAACTCCTGTTCCGCAACTGAAAGTTTCGTCCTCAACACCTCGTTCATAGGTTCTTACAAAGATTTCATTATCCGTAATTTTTTCAATAAAATTTACGTTGATCCCTTTTTCTTTATAATTTTCAGAATTTCTGATGCCATTTCCTTCTGCGAAAACATTGTAATTCACCAAATCTTCAACATATTTTACATAATGAGGCGAACCCGTATTCATCACAGTATCTTCTCCGTCATTAGAAATGGTTTCTACATCAATCATCTTTAGTTTGATGATTCCGTTATGGATTTCTGCTTCATGTTCTCCATCAATAGCAATGAATTTACATTTGTCCTCAAAAATATCAAGAAAAAAAGCAAAGGCCACCAAACATCTCCCGCCGTTTCCACACATGGTACTTTCTCCACCATCAGAATTATAGTACATCATTTTAAAATCAAAACCGTCTTCATTTTCTAATAAAATAAGACCATCAGCGCCAATTCCAAAACGTCTGTCGCATAATTTCTCAATAGTTTTTTTGTCTTTAGGAAACTGTAGATCACGATTGTCGATCATTACAAAATCATTCCCTGTCCCTTGATATTTATAAAATTCCATACTTTCTTTGTCTAAAAATAAACACGCAAAATTAATATATTTAAAATGAAAAACGAACAGTGTTAGCTGTTCGTTTCCTTATTTATAATTGTTTTATCTAAATCCGCCACCGCTTGATTGTCTGGTTGGAGTACTGCTTGGCTGAGGACTGCTGCTTTGTGAGCCAGAGCTGTTTCTGAATCCGCCACTGTTGCTGTCATTTCTGAACCCACCATTGTTGTTATTTTGTGGTGCTGGGGCAGTTTGTTGCTGATTTCTAAAGCCTCCGCTATTGTTATTGTTCGTTGCGGGTGGGGTTGTGTTTCTGAAACCTCCACTATTGTTTTGGTTACTACCGGAATTTGAATTTCTGAAACCTCCACTGTTGTTTTGGCTGTTTCCAGAGTTTGAATTTCTGAATCCTCCGTTGTTGTTATTTCCGTTGTTTCTAAATCCGTCTCCTCTATTTGAATTCGAATTTGAGTTTGGGAAACCGTTATTAGGTCTTTGTGTAGTCGTTGTATTTCTTCTTTCTACGTACACTTTTCTTCTGTTACTTCCGTAATAATAAGGTACACCACCATCATAATAGTAATTGATATCATTTCTGTAATAATATCCGTCATTACCATAATATCCGCCACCGCCATAATAGCCTTGTGGAGCATAATAATTACCATTGTTGTAATATGGGTCTCCGTAGCCATTATTTGCATATCCGTCTGAATAAGCAAGACAAGATGTTAAACTTGTTATAACGAAAATACTGAACGTTATTTTTAATAAATTTTTCATGACTTTATGATACTTTTTTCTTTAAAACTTTTTTTCCAACTGACGTATCCTAAGATCGCCATTATAGTAAATACCAAATATTGAACCGAAGTGATACCTAGACCCTTAAAAATCATCATTGGCATGCAAATAAAATCTCCGACGATCCAAAATATCCAGTTTTCAATGCGTTGTTTGGCCATAAACCACATCCCCACCAAGAATATTGAAGTAGTGACTACATCCAGCCAATTGGCCCAATCCAGATGATACAAACCTAAGTGGGTTCCTTTCATTGAGAATTGATTATCGATATAAGGTTTATAATAATATATAATGGTAACGAATACTAAACTTATAATAAAAAGAACACTTGCAAAGATCCATTCTTTTTTTGTGGCCCAAGTTACATCAACATGAATATGATCTTTAGAATTTTTCGACCATAAGATCCACCCGTAAATACTCATAGCGGTATAGTATACATTGATCATACAATCTCCGAATAAACCGAAGTTGAAAAGAATGTACACATAAATTAAAGTAGAAATAATTCCGGTAGGATAAACCCAAATGTTTTTTTTAATGGAAAAATAAACACTCAGAATTCCAAAAATAGTTCCGCTAACTTCTAATAGAATTTGTAAATCTGTATAGCTCTCATACGGTTTTACGAAAAGATCGTATAAATTCATGCGGCCAAAAATAAGCAAAAAATAAGAATTTATGAAAAATGATTTGGATTATATGTAAATCAGTTTTTTATGTTTCTAAATTTAATTTTAATGACGAAAGTTTATCAATAAACGTTGAGGTTCCTTATTTTTTTTATATTTTCGTAAATCTTTATAAATAGTAAAATATGTCTAAAATTTGGGTTAAAAAGCCACTAAGTGCCTATGAGGCAGATATGCGAAAAAGTGAGCTGAAAAAAGTTCTTGGTAAATGGAGCTTGACGGCAATAGGAGTTGGGGCTATCATTGGCGGTGGAATATTTGTTCTTACCGGAACCGGAGCTTATTATCATGCAGGCCCGGCACTTGCTATTTCTTTTATAGTAGCAGGTATTGCTTGTATTTTTGCAGCCTTGTGTTATGCAGAGTTTGCTTCTATTATTCCTGTTGAAGGTTCTGCATATGCTTATGCGTACGGAACGGTAGGTGAAATATTTGCATGGGCAATGGGCTGGTGTCTTATTTTAGAGTATGCCATGGCGAGTATGGCTGTTTCGGTCAGTTGGTCCGGATATTTTACCAAATTTTTGAAAATCTTTGGAATTCATTTGCCTTCTTATCTTACATCAGATCCTGCAAGTTATACAGGAGAGGGCTTTTCTATGAACTTACCTGCATTTATCCTTGTTTTGCTGATTACCGCATTGTTGGTGAAAGGAACTAAGGAAGCAGCAAGTGCAAATAACCTTATTGTTGTTATGAAGACTTGTGCGGTTGTTTTTGTAATTATAGCAGGAGCTTACATCATTTTTTCTAGTTCTGATCTTTATACGGCTGCGGATGGTGTTAAAAACTGGAAACCTTTTATCCCAGATCAAACATTAATTAAAAATTCTGAAGGAGAAATGGTCTCCGCGTATGGAGTTAAGGGAATTATTTCGGGAGCAGCGGCAATCTTTTTTGCTTATATCGGTTTCGATGCTGTTTCTACTCAAGCTGGAGAAGCTATTAATCCTAAAAAAGATGTACCATTTGCTATTATTACTTCGTTATTAGTATGTACAGCTTTATATATTTGTGTATCTCTTGTATTAACAGGAATGATTCATTATTCTGATTTTAATCCTGAAGGAAAGTTTCCAGATGCTATTAAAGCTCCGGTAGCGTATGCTTTTGAGATTGCAGGAAAACATTGGGCGAGTAACATTGTAACAATTGCTGCTACTGTAGGATTGATTTCTGTAGTAATGGTAATGATGATGGGGCAGTCTAGAATTTTTATCGGAATGGCAAAAGACGGATTGATTCCTAAATTCTTTGGTGATCTTCATCCAAAAACAAAAACACCTTATAAAGGAATTATTTTATTGGGATTTGTAGTAGCTTTCATTGCTGCGTTGACGCCTATTTCTACATTAGCAGATATGACGAGTTTTGGAACTCTGTTTGCGTTTACCCTAGTTTGTATTGCAGTTTGGGTAATGAGAAAAAGAGAACCTAACTTAGCAAGACCTTTCAAGGTTCCTGCTTATAAAATAATTGTTGCATTGGGAGTACTTATCAATGTATATTTAATAATGAACCTAAGCACGCATGCGTTGGAGCTTTCAGGTATTTGGTTATTATTAGGAGGCTTGGTGTATGTATTGTACGGAAGATCTAATGGTAAACTAAACAATCCTGAAAAATATCAGGACAATGACTAATATGATAAAATAATGATTAATATATAACCCGCTTTTGCGGGTTATTTTTATTTTTGCCTCTATGAAAAAGCTTTTACCATTTTTATTTTCCTTGTTAGGAATATGCTCATTTTCTCAACAAGTAGAAAGTCTGACAACCATTTTAAATGATAAAATAAGCATTCGTGCATTAGAACTTTACGATGGGAAGGTCTGGTATAGCGGAACCGATTCAAAGTTTGGTTTTGTTGATTTAAAGGATCCTAAAGATCAAAAACAGATTAAATTATCTGAAAAGAAACTTCAGTTTAGAACATTGGCTCAGAATAAAGAGTCTTTTTTTGCCATTAATATTGAAAGTCCGGCTTACTTTTTTAAGATCGATAAGAAAGATTTGACCTACAAGATTGTACATACAGACACTGCAAAAACTGCATTTTATGATGCTTTTCACTTTGTAAATAAAAAACGGGCTTTTACATTCAGTGATACGGATGATAATAGATTGAAGTTGATGATGTATAAAGATGGGCAATGGAGTTTTTTTGAGAATAAACTGAAATTAAATCAAGGGGAAGCCGCATTTGCAGCCAGTAATACTAATATTGCTTCAACTCAAAATTACTTATGGATTGCAACAGGTGGAAAAGCTTCGCGAATTTTAAGATTACATTTTAAAAATGAAAAATTGGAGATATTTAATACACCATTTATCCAAGGAGAATCTTCTCAGGGAATGTATTCAATAGATTTTGCGAATGATAAATTCGGAGTTGCGGTTGGTGGAGATTATACCAAACAAGAAGCTAACGTTAACAATATTGCCACAACAAATGATGGTGGAGAAACATGGCAAATTCAGGCTTCCGGAAAAAATGCAGGTTACACCACTTGTGTGAAGATTAAACCAAACTCTAAAGGGAAAGAACTCATTTCAGTTGGTGATCAACACATCAGTTATTCTTCAGACTTCGGAAAAAATTGGAAGAAAATTTCTGATGAAAAAGGATTTTTTGTTTGCGAATGGGTGGATGGAAATACAGTCGTTCTCGCTGGAAAAGATAAAATCTCTTTGTTAAAATTAAAATTTTAGTTAGATAAAGTATTGATGAATCAAATCACAGTGACATTATTAATCAATGACCTTCCTATTATCATAGAGAAAATTTAAGATCTACGAAGGAATTAATGAGATAAATGTCGACTGACAGGGGAGTTGCTCTCATATACTTGAGGGAAATTTCCAGGAATCATAAAAATGTTGCAATGAGCCACTATAAGAAAAGGTAGAATCAATAAAATGGATTATTGTATTGATTTACAGTTAGTTGCTGTGATTTTAAATGAAGGTTTCCAGAAATGGTATTTAGACTCATTATAAATTTCTAAAAGAAACCCTAATATAATTCATGATTTAAAATTCATAAGTTATATTTAATTTTGCAATATGAAATTCCTTTTGGAGTTCCATTTTTAAAATTTACATTTTCAATGAATTCTTTAATAGATAAATATAATATTCCGGGACCTCGTTATACATCTTATCCTACTGTTCCTTATTGGGACGAGAGTACTTTTTCACCTGAAAAATGGAAGGAGAGCGTTATAAGGTCATTTAAGGAAAGTAATGCAGAGGAAGGAATTTCTATTTACATCCATTTGCCTTTCTGTGAAGCATTGTGTACATTTTGTGCGTGTCATAAGCGTATTACAAAACAACATAGCGTTGAAACACCGTATTTGGAAAGTGTTTTAAAAGAATGGAAATTGTATCTGGAGCTTTTTAATGAAAAACCGAAATTAAAAGAACTTCATTTAGGTGGAGGAACTCCTACTTTTTTCTCGCCTAAAAATCTAAAAACCTTATTGGAGGGTATTTTTGAAAGTGTTGAGATTGCAGAGCATCCTGAATTTTCTTTCGAAGGTCACCCCAATAACACAACGAAAGATCATCTTCAGACGTTGTATGATTTAGGGTTTAGAAGAGTGAGTTTTGGAGTTCAGGATTATGATCCTAAAGTTCAGAAAGCAATCAATAGAATTCAGCCTTTTGAAAATGTAAGAGATGTAACGGAATGGGCTAAAGAAATTGGATACAGAGGAATCAGTCATGATTTGGTTTTCGGACTTCCACACCAGAGTTGGGAAGCAATGGAACATACGATCCGTAAAACAATGGAACTGAAACCAGACAGGTTGGCATTCTATTCTTACGCACACGTTCCATGGGTGAAAGGAGTTGGACAAAGAGGTTTTGATGAAAATGATTTGCCAAGCGGAGAAGAAAAACGCCGTTTATATGAAGATGGGAAGAAATTATTGGAAGATTTAGGATATATCGAGGTGGGAATGGATCATTTTTCTCTTGAACATGATGATTTGTACCAATCATTAATTCAGAAAAAACTTCACAGAAACTTCATGGGATATACTTCAAGCAATACTCAATTGATGGTTGGGCTTGGGATGTCTTCTATTTCCGATTCTTGGTATGCTTTTGCTCAGAATGTAAAAACAGTGGAAGAGTATCAGAAGATGGTTGAAGAAGGTGAAATTCCTGTAGTGAAGGGCCATATCTTAAATGAAGAAGATTTGATCGTAAGAAGACATATTTTGAATTTAATGTGTCAGCTTGAAACCACTTTTGATGTTCAGAATTCTTTCCCTGAACTGGAAAATGCCTTCGAAATGCTGAAAGAAATGGAAAAAGACGAGTTGGTTGAAATTCATGATAATCAAATTAAGATTACCGAAAAAGGAAGAGCCTTTACGAGAAATGTAGCGATGGTTTTTGACCTTAGAATGATGAGGAACAAACCTGAGACAAGAATTTTCTCAATGACGATATAAAAGAAAAGCGATTCAAATTTTGAATCGCTTTTTTATTGAAATGTGGTTATTGGATTTTACCCAACTTTTTGGTCATTTGTTTTTTTATTCTTTGTCTTATGCCTTAAGTTTATTTAATAATCAATTTCTGACTGTAAGATTTCAATTCTCCTGATTTCAAATTAATATAATAAACTCCTGCTGGAATTCCTGTAATATCAATGCTGTTGTCGCTGTTGATATTGGCATTTTCCAACACTTTTCTTCCTTCAGAACTTATAATTTCTGCAGAAATATTTTTATCTTTCAATCCATCAATGAAAACCTTTTTAGATGCAGGATTCGGATAAATTTTGATTTGCTTAAGGCTATTATTTTCTTGCGTAGATAAGGTTGCATTTGTTTTAATTTTATAAATCTTCCCATTATTAACAGCGGCTACATACAGTTCTTTTTGGCTGTCTTCTCCAAAAGTTGAGAAATTATTACCTGCAAATGCTGTTGTCCACGTTATAGCGTTTCCGGAATCTAACATTCCGATTTGTGGAGTGCAATAATCTGTGAAGAAATATTTCCCCTGTAAAGCAGGATAAAGGCTGCCTCGGTAGACATAGCCTCCGGTTATTGAGCATCTTCCTCCAGAATGATCATATACCGCTACAGGAAAAGTCATTGTAGAAGCATTGGCACATCCTGCGCTATTATAAGCATTGTTTCCCTCATAGCAACGCCACCCGTAATTGATTCCGGCTTGGGTAAGTGGCACTTTGTTGATTTCTTCAATCTGACCTTGTCCAACATCTGCGATCATGGCGTTTCCTGTGGTGAGGTCAAAAGACCATTTCCAACCATTTCTAAGTCCGTATGCCCAGATTTCATCTGCACCATCAACAGTTGAACCTATAAATGGATTTCCTGCGGGGATATTATAAGCTCCTGTTGAGTTGACATCAATTCTCAACATTTTTCCTAACAAAGAATTTTTGTTTTGAGCATTGTTGCCGGGGTCTCCGCCACTTCCACCGTCTCCGGTAATGATCCATAAGTTTCCATCAGGTGCAAAATGAATACTTCCGCCATTGTGATTATCGAATGGTTTAGGAATATTCAATACAATCTTTTCAGAATTAGGATCTGCAACATTCGGATCTGAGGTACTCACCGAATATCTTGCTACAATAATATTTCCATTGGTAGTGTTATTATAATACACAAAAAAATATCCGTTGGCAGAGTATTGCGGGTGAAACGCCAATCCTAAAAGTCCCCTTTCTCCGCCATAAAGAATTTTAGAACCAATATTTAAAAAATTTGTAGCATTAATAGTCCCATTAGGTTGAATAATTTTAATAATTCCATTCTGTTGTACAACAAAAAGCCGACTGTCGTTAGCGTTTGTAATTTCGACCGGAGCGGTAAGTCCGGTGGCAAATTCTTCCAAAATAATGCTTTGAGAATTAAGGATTAAGGAAGAAAAAATGCCTACCATAAAAAGTAGTTTTTTCATAATATTTTGATATTTAATGTGTTGAATTAAGTGAGTGAAAATTTCGTACCAATAAAAATTTTAAATATCATTAAAATACAATAAAAAAATTGATAAATCTTAAATAGAAGTCAGCCAGCCGAAATATCTGAAAATAAACGATTTCTGTTCTTAAAAATTCATAAAATATCAAGAAAATCATTATATTTGCCGACTTAATTTAACGTAGTTATAACAAAATGCAAGGAAAAGGACTTATTACAATTGTTGCTATTGTACTAGGGTTAATTTGCTTAAATGAGCTATTACCAACTTGGTACGCCAGCAAAATTGAAAGGCAGGCGACTGCTGTTGCAGGAGACAATCCCGAAAAGTATCAGAAAGAGATTACAAGGCTTTCTAAAGATACTTTGAACTTAGGATTCACAAAACTTTATTATTCTAAAGCCAAAGACAAGGAAATGAAACTTGGTCTTGACTTGAAAGGAGGTATCAACGTCCTTTTGGAGATCAACCAAAGAGACTTGGTGAATGATTTAACAAATTATTCTACAAACCCTGTTCTTATCGAGGCTTTAAACAAGACTGATGAAGCGCAAAAGAATTCTACAAAATCTTACATCGACAATTTCTTTGATCAGTTCGATGCTTTAAACAAAGCAAAAGGAACAAATCTTAAACTTGCAGATCCAGAACTTTTTGGAAATACAAATTTATCAGAGATCAAGTATAATACTTCTGATGAGCAGGTAAAAAGCATCATTAAGAGAAGAATTGATCTTTCTGTAGGAACAGCTTTTGAGGTGATCAGAACCAGAATCGATAAAATGGGTGCGGTGCAGCCAAACGTTCAGAGAGTACCAGGTACAGCAAGAATTTCTGTTGAAATGCCAGGTATGAAAGATATCGATAAGGTGAAAAAAATGCTTCAGACTTCTGCGAAACTTCAGTTTTGGGAAGTACAACAAGTTCCTGAAATTGCGCCTTACTTCCAAACATTGACTACAATGGTGGCTGTAAAAGGTGATTCTATGGGGGTTGCGAAGAATGTAAACTTCATGAATCTTTTACACCTAGACAAACTAAGAACGAATGGTGTTGCAAGCGTAAAACTTTCAGATACTGCTGTTGTAAACAAAATTTTAAACAGCAAAGTAGGTCAGTCATTACGTCCATCAAACATTAAATATACTCAGTTTATGTGGGGTTACAAACCTGAATCTACAGATACTGAAAGTTTAGTATTGTACGCAATCAGAGGTAACATTAGCCAAAAAGCTCCTGTAGACGGTGCTGTTGAAACTGCTAACATTAGCTATGATGAGCTAAGTAGAGTAATAGTAGACATGCAGATGGATTCTAAAGGTGCTAAAGAATGGAAAACATTAACTGAGAAAAACGTAGGTAAACCAGTTGCTGTAACATTGGATGGTAGAGTTTATACTGCGCCAAACGTTGTAGGTGCCATTCCGAACGGTAGAACTCAAATCTCGGGTAACTTCTCTCAGGAAGAAGCTAAAGAATTGGTTGACGTTCTAGGAGCAGGTAAATTACCTGCAGGTGCAAAAGTAGTTCAGGCTACTGTTGTAGGACCTTCATTAGGACAAGAGTCTATTGATGCTGGGGTTATTTCATTTGCTATTGCATTCTTAATTATTATCGTTTATATCATTTTCTATTACGGTGGTGCGGGAGTATATGCTGTAATTGCAATGATCATTAACTTATTCTATATTTTCGGAATCATGGATTCTGGAGACTTTACATTAACACTTCCTGGGATCGCGGGTATTGTTCTTACGATGGCCATGGCCGTCGATACGAACGTAATTATCTACGAAAGAACGAAGGAAGAACTATTTGCAGGGAAAAGCATTCTAGAAGCTTATAAAGATGGTTTCAAACATGCATTAAGTGCAATTGTTGATGGTCACTTAACAACGTTATTAACGGCGGGTGTACTATTCTTATTCGGAACAGGTCCTATCAAAGGATTTGCTTTAACGTTAGGAATTGGTATCTTAATGACATTCTTTACTTCAGTATTACTTTCAAGAGTAATGATCTTCTCTAGATTGAATAAAGGAAAACACCTTTCTGTTTGGACGGCTCCAACGAAAAACCTATTCAGAAATACTTGGATCGATTTCATCGGGAAAAGAAAATATGCATATATCGTTTCTGCTGTATTAACAGTTATTTGTATTGCTTCAATCGCAATTCACGGATTTAAATACGGAATCGACTTTACAGGAGGTAGAAACTATGTTGTAAGATTTGATAAAGCAGTAAATGCTGAAGATATTGAGCATAACTTAATTAAAGTTTTCAAAACTGAAGATGGGAAAAACTCTTCTGTTGAAGCTAAAACTTTTGGAAACGACAAGCAATTAAAGATCTCTACAGATTACCTTATCGAAGATGAATCTTTAAAAGCTGACCAGACGGTAGAACAAAAATTATACGAAGGTTTAAAATCAAGCTTACCGGCTAATGTAACATTACATGATTTCAAATCTGCAGATAAAGAACATGCAGGAATTATCTCTTCTGAAAAAGTAGGACCAACAGTAGCAGACGATATTCAGACTCATGGTATTCTTGCAGTAGTAGCTGCATTGGGAGGTATTTTCTTATACATCTTATTAAGATTTAGAAAATGGCAATTCTCATTGGGTGCTGTTGCAGCATTGTTCCATGATGCGGTTATTATCTTAGGAGCGTATTCATTGCTTCACAAGTATATGCCGTTTAACATGGAGATCAATCAGGATTTCGTTGCGGCGATTCTTACAGTATTGGGGTATTCAATTAACGATACCGTTATTATCTTCGATAGAATTAGAGAGTATTTAAGAGAGAAGAAAGCTTTAACATTAGCTGGATTATTTGATGACTCTATTTCTAGTACATTAGGTAGAACATTCAACACTTCATTTACAACGATCCTTGTAATTTTAGCGATCTTCATCTTTGGTGGAGATAACTTAAGAGGATTTATGTTTGCGATGTTGATCGGTATTGGATTCGGTACCTATTCATCCATATTCATTGCATCAGCAATTGCGTATGACTTCCTGAAATCAGGAAAAGAAGATGAAGTACACGGAAAAACTACTTCTACAAAAGAAGTACTTGCTTCAAAATAAGTATTACTACAATAAATAAGAAAAAGCCTTTCAATTTGAAAGGCTTTTTTTGTGGCTTAAAAGTGAATTTGTTGTTGGTATTGGGTGTTAAGATTTTATCATTATTAGAAACTTTATCAGCAATTATTTATCGAGTTTTCAGCCTTTTATTTGAAGCTATTTCCAGCTTTCCACTGTATCTTTTTTGTTACGTGCTCCGCTTTGCTTCGCCCGCAACAAAAAAGGATGTCGTTTCAATCTGGGCTAGGGTATTTGCCCGAATTTCATTTCTTGTCGAAAAATCAACATCTCACTTTTTATATACCTTTTACCTTCAGAACAAACGAACGATTGCTAACAAGTCAGTGCATCTGTAACATCTTAAAAGTATGATTAAAAGGATCAATATTTTTAGTTCACAATTTATTAATCATGACCAATGAATGATTACTCATAATTTAGAATCATTATTTTTCTCAATTTGATTATTTTTGCAACGTTATGGAAAACTCGAAGAAAAAAGCAGCGATTGGTTTTATATTTATTACTCTTTTAATAGATGTAATAGGATTGGGAATCATCATACCTGTAATTCCAAAGCTGATCGAAGAACTCATTCACGGAAGCGTAAATGAAGCTGCGAAATATGGCGGATGGCTAGGTTTTGCCTATGCTTTTACGCAATTTATTTTTTCTCCGGTTATAGGGAATTTGAGTGATAAGTATGGCAGAAGACCCATTATTCTGATTTCGCTTTTCGGATTTGCAGTGGATTATATATTTCTTGCTTTGGCACCAACCATCTGGCTTCTTTTTGTAGGGCGGGTTATTGCCGGAATCACGGGAGCAAGTTTTACTACGGCAAGTGCTTATATTGCAGATATTTCTACCGATAAAGACCGTTCAAAGAATTTTGGGTTGATTGGGGCAGCTTTTGGTTTGGGATTTATCATAGGACCTCTTTTGGGAGGGATTTTAGGACACTTTGGAGCGAGAGTTCCTTTTTATGCGGCTGCGGTTTTATGTCTGGTTAATTTCTTGTACGGATATTTTATTCTTCCGGAAAGTTTAGATAAAGATAAAAGAAGAGAATTCAGTTGGAAACGTGCAAATCCTATTGGATCATTTAAATTTTTATTAAAGCACCCGGAACTATCAGGTTTGATCGTAACGCTGTTTTTGGTATACATTGCGGGTCATGCAGTACAGACAAACTGGAGCTATTTTACGATGGCGGAATTTAAATGGACAGAACTTACAGTCGGGATTTCGTTAGGAGTTGTCGGGTTTTTGGTAGCAATTGTTCAGGGTCTCCTGATACGATGGACGGCTCCGAAACTTGGTGATTACAAAAGTATTTATATTGGTCTGGCTTTGTACGCAATAGGAATGCTGTTGTTTTCATTCGCTACAGAAGGCTGGATGATGTTTGTTATTCTTATTCCTTATTGCTTAGGTGGTATTTGTGGCCCTTCTCTGCAATCTGTAATTTCTAAAGGAGTTCCGGCGAATGAACAGGGGGAGCTTCAAGGAGCTTTAACGAGTCTGATGAGTATAACTTCTACGATTGGTCCACCGTTAATGACGAATTTGTTTTATCATTTCAGTGAAAAAACGTCATCATTCAGATTTCCTGGTGCACCGTTCTTTTTAGCGTTTATTTTGATGGCAATAAGTGTTTTTCTTACCTATTTTAATTTTAAGAAAAAGGAAATTAAGAAAGATCTTGTTGAATGATAGGTTTTATATTTCCAGGTAAAAACGCTATTACAAAAGGAATTCATATAGATTAAACTATTAAAAAAGATATGATTTCAACCGTAAACTTAATATTTTATTAAAACTTAATATTTCACATTCAGATTCATATATCTTTCGTAATTTTGTATCATGGAATTAAGCTTTGGAGAAATGGCATTGATCGCAGTGGCGATTGTTGTATTATTCGGACCGGATAAACTTCCTTCGATAGCGCGTGACCTAGGGGCAGGCGTAAGAAAAATGCGTGGAGCAGTGGAAGATATTAAAACGGAAATAATGAAGGAAACAGATAATCCTGTTTCTGAAATAAAGCGTGAGATAGAGAAGGTGAAAGATGCCGCAAAAGAGTTCAACCCGATGAATGATATGCACAAAGATTTCTTACCAAATCCAACTGCATCTAATGAACCCCCTAAGCCAAAGCCTGCCGATGACGAAACTCACGAAGGGCCGGTAAGCAGATAATCCATGGAAGAAATTATTCAGGAAGATAAGAAGGTCTTTTTGTTTCTCAATAATTTGGGAGATTCTTCTTTTGATCAGTTTTGGATGTTGATCTCCAGTACTTGGATTTGGGTTCCCCTTTACATTATATTTCTTTATTTTTTATATAAAAATTACAAACTAAGATCTTTAGTTTTTATTCTCATATTTATAGCCATTGGAGCCACGGTTTCAGATCAGTTAGCAAGTGTGTTCAAGTATGGAGTGGCGAGGCTGAGACCCTGTCATGATCCAACACTGGAACATCACATGAGAATTGTGAAATGTGGCGGACAGTTCGGATTTTATTCCGCACATGCTTCTAATACTTTTTTCTTAGCTACTTATTTAAGCATTTTATTAAAAAAGAAACTCAGTTGGTTTCCTTATGCTATATTTGTATGGGCTGTAGTAGTGGCATATAGTCGAATTTATTTAGGAGTGCATTTCCCGATAGATATTTTGGTGGGGGCGTTTGTTGGACTTTTATTGGGAGTGATATTTGGTGCACTTGCCAAAAAAGTGATCAATAAACAAAATATAACCTCATGAAAAAACATTTATTACTTGTAGCATTAGCTTTTACCTCACTCCAATTTTACGCTCAGGACAAAAAAACTGCAGAAGAATGCTTTAAGAAAGCGGATTACAAATGTGCTGAAGAGCAATATTCGAAGTTAGCAGAGAAAGAGCAGATCCAAAAATTTCAGGCAGAATATTACGATAACCTGGGAACCGCTCAAAGGAGACTAGGGAAGACAGCTTTAGCTTTTAAATCATATGAATCGGCTTTAAAGGCTAATCCACTATCAGTTTCTGTATATGCTAATCTGGCTTCTCTACATAGTCAGAAAGGCAATAAAGCAAAAGCATTGGAATATATTGCAAGAGGACTTCAGGTAGATGCCGAAAATCCTGACTTGTATTTAACCCGTTCCAAAATTTACGACAGTCAGGGTAAAAAAGACTTGGCTCTAAAAGATTTAAATCAAATTCTAAGCTTTGCGCCCGATAACATTTATGCAAAAACGGGATTGGCAACGCTGAAGAAAAATAACGGCGATTTAGAAGGTGCTTTAAAAGATTACAATCAACTGATTTCAGAGAAGCCTGAATCTTTGTTGTACAACGGAAGAGCTGATGTTTATTTGAAAATGAAAAAATATAAAGAAGCTCTTGTTGATATTAACAAAGCGATCTCTATTGATCCAAAATTTTCCCAATCCTACGTTACAAAAGCTTTGATACTTTTTGATACCGCTAAAACAAAAGAAGCGTGTACTACTTTGGATAAAGCGGTAAGTGTAGGGTATGAAAAAGCCGTATTAGCAGATTATTATGCTAAATGTACAGCAAAATAAATAAGGTTTTCTCTGTAAAACCATAAAGAATAGATATGTTAAACATTGTTCTCGTAGAACCCGAAATACCGAATAACACAGGTAACATCGGACGTTTATGTGTAGGTACAGAAAGTAGATTACACTTAATTCATCCCTTTGGATTTATAATTAATGATAAAAACCTGAAACGTTCCGGTTTAGATTATTGGGTACATCTTGATGTTACAGAATATGCAAATGTTGATGAATGGATACAACAGATTCCTGATACATCCCGTGTCTTTTTAATGAGTTCACATGCCGAAAAATCGTATTTGGAAACTGATTTTCAAGATGGGGACTGGCTGGTTTTTGGGAAAGAAAGTGTTGGATTAAGTAAAGATGTTTTATCTCGTTTTGAGAATCATTTAACGATCCCAATGTCCAATTTAATCCGAAGTTTTAATATTGCCAACTCTGTAGCTTTTGTGATTGGTGAAGCAAAAAGACAGATTGGTTTAAAGTTAAAATAGTGATTCTTAAAGTTTAACCGCAAAAGAATCAAAAGTTCTTATTGAATTATTAAAGCTCACTTATTGAGCAAGCAAAAGTTGATAAAAGAATACTATTTAGACTCTTCTCAATACAAACATAGATTTATTGTAAGACTTCATTGAGCGACCTAGGAATATGTCGAATCTTCGATTAAAGACAAAAGGACGAATAAAATAGATTATTCAAAATAAAATAATTCCTAATCTTTGCAGCGGATACCTTCCTATTTTACGTAAGGTAAAATCAACTTAATGTCCAAAGTTTAATCATTATGATAAGGCTTCCCTTGTAAGATCTGATCTGCACGATACAATTGTTCAACGATAAATAACCGGATCATCTGGTGGGTGAATGTCATTTTAGATAATGACATTTTTTCGTTTGTTCTACTGTATATGTCATCTGAAAAACCATAGGCTCCTCCAATTAAAATATGAATTTTTTTCACTGAAGAATTCATCCAAGTGTCTATTTTTTGAGAAAATTCTCTGCTTGTAAATTGTTTTCCTTTTTCGTCTAAAATAACAACCAGATCATTTTTATCGATATGATTAGAAAATAACTTGGCTTCTTCTTTTTTTAATAAATCTGGAGAAAGGTTTTTGGCATTTTTCACATCCGGAATTTCTATGATGTCAAAATTCCAGTGTTTTGGAAGACGAATAAGGTAATAATTGATTAAAGAAGTTATTTCTTTGTCATCCGTTTTGCCAATGCAGAGTAAATTGATACGCATTTCTTATCTTTGTTAGGCGCAAATATACTTTATGAATTTTAAAATTCCCAGATTCCTCCTAAAAATTCAAAAATTCTTTGATGATATACATATTCCTGTGTTGGGAATTTCGCTTTGGGAGATGTTTCAAATCTATATTACAGGGATTTTTAAAGGGAAAATAGGACGAAAAGCAGCGGCAATTTCATGGAGTTTTACCATCAGTTTATTTCCGTTTTTACTATTCTTATTGTCTGTTTTACCTTACATGCCGCATTATGATAAGCTTCAGTTTTATATTTTTGAGGTATTAATCCATAATGTTTTTCCATCCAACATGGAAAATGATGTGAGAGGGTATATTGAAAATAATATTATTCCCAATATGAAGGGGATTAGTAATTTAACGATTGTGTTGGCATTGGTTTTTGCCACCAACGGAACCTTTTCTTTGATCAATGGATTCAACGAAAATTCTGAGGAAAAATTATCCGATGTAAAAGAATTTATCCTTTCGTTTTTTATCACCATCGGCTTTATTACCATTGTTTTTCTGGCTCTTTTCGGGGTGTATTATGTGGAAGTTGTAATGAAACTGTATACTCCGGCTTATGATATTTCTTGGTTGGTAAAAAACCTTTCCAGTATTATTGGGTTTGTTTCTTTTCCGCTATTCTATTTTATTCTTTTGGCTTTGTTCTATTGGTTGGGAACAGTGAAAATTGCGAGGTTTAGACAAGCCGTTCCAGGCGCTATTCTAACCACTGTTTTGTTTGTGGTTACCACTTATTTTTTCGCACTCTATGTAAAAAATATAGCGAGATACAACGTGTTATACGGATCTATCGGAAGTATGATCTTATTAATGGTTTGGGTGAATGTAAATGTATATCTTCTCTTATTCGGAAATGAATTGAATATGGCAATCAGAAAAATAAGGATGGAAAAATTATTGTCTGATGAGCTTAAAAAAGAAGAATTACGTTGTTATTCTAATGGCAATGAATCGTGATACCAAATAATAAAATACAATAACTTATGAAACTACGAATTAAATATCTACTCCTTATATTCCCATTGTTAATGGTCTTTTCATGCGAGCATCTTGATGAAATAGAACGGAATAAACAACAGGAGAACAGTACTTCTCCTTATATGGGGAAATGGAGTGGAAGTTACTCGGGAGATCAAAGTGGAACCTTAATTTTAAATGTAGGTAAAAGTGGATACATAGAAGGAATAAAAAATTCCCAAGGTCAGCAGGAGACTTTTTATTCAGCGCTTATTGGTTCTTCTATCAATAGTGCGGCTACATCCGCTTCAGGATTTATTTTATATGGGAACTTACAAAATAAATCCGGGACATGGAAAATGGGTAGCCTAAATGGAACTTGGTCTGTCACCAAAAACTAATTCTCTATAACCTCCTTCTTTTTAGATCCTATATTTAATATCATGTATCCTAAAAAGGCGGCTAAGAAAGAAGCGATTAAGATTGCAAATTTAGCTTGATCCTGAATTTCAATTTCTCCTTTGAAGGAAAGAAGTGCGATGAAAATAGACATCGTAAAACCAATTCCTGCTAGAAATCCAACGCCAATCATTTGCGTCCAAGAACTGTTTTGGGGAAGAGTACTTAGCTTTAATTTTATCGCAATAAAAGAAAATAAATTAATTCCTATTAATTTACCTATAATCAAACCACCAATGATACCTAACCCTAAAGTACTTGTAAGACCTTCAACCATTCCTTTATTAAAAGCAATATTGGTATTGGTTAAGGCAAATATGGGCATAATTAAGAAGCTTACCGGAAAATGGAGGGTATGTTCTAATTTTTCTAAAGGTGAAATTTCTACATGGGAAGCATTTGTTGGAATTGAAAACGCCAATAAGACCCCTGCAATGGTAGCATGAATTCCTGAATGGTGTAGGAAATACCATAAAAATAAACCAGGAATGATATAAAAAACAATCTTTGTAACCTTTAAATAGTTCAATAAAAATAACAAAGCCGTTACTCCAAAAGACAGCAGTAAATACGTCCAGTGGATTTGTTCGGTATAAAAAATAGCAATCACTAAAATGGCTCCTAAGTCATCAACAATAGCTAAGGCAGCAAGAAAAATCTTGATAGAATTCGGGATCTTACTTCCCAACATTGAAATAATGGCTAAAGAAAAGGCAATATCTGTCGCCATAGGGATTCCCCAGCCGTTGGCATAAGGAGTTCCGGCATTGAAAACGCTGTAAATAATAGCGGGAATAGCCATTCCTCCAATAGCGGCGAAAATAGGAAGCGATGCATTTTTAAAAGAGGAGAGTTCACCTTCTACCATCTCTCTTTTTATTTCAAGGCCTACCAAAAGGAAAAATATTGCCATTAACCCGTCATTAATCCAAATACTGACAGGATATTTTAAATGAAAAAGGTTGACGCCTATTTCGTGATCTAAAAAATGTTGAAAGCTTTCGCCTGCAGATGAATTAGCAATCAATAAAGAGACTAATACACAAAAAATAAGCAATATCCCCGATGATTGATTGTTGTTGAAAAATTTTTTGAAATATACCGATAAATTCATGCTATGATTGTAAACGTCTCACTTTTGAAACTCCGTTAATATCTTTTAGTTTTTTAAATGTTTCTTCAAGTTGACTCTTGTTTTTAACCTCAAGATTGATGTTTCCTGTAAAAATTCCGTTATTGGATTCAATAGACATACTTTTCATATCCATTTCCATAGAACTACTGATAACGGTCGTAATATCGTTAATCATTCCCATTCTGTCAAGACCTTCAATCTCGATCTTCACTCTGTTTTGGAAGCTTTCCGCATTCACCCATTTCGCAGGAATTACTCGGTAGTCGTATTGAGCTCTAAGGTTGATTGCATTAGGACAATTATCACTATGAACTTTAATACCTTCTGAAATAGTAATGAATCCAAAAATTTTATCTCCCGGAATTACCGTACAGCATTTTGCATAGCTATAATTCAGTTTTTCTTCATCTTTTCCAAAGACGATCATATCAAGATTCAGCTCTTTTGGCTCTATGTAAGCTGTATTTTTTGTCGGAGATTTTCTGAATCTGGAAAGTAAATTATTAAATACATTTTTACTTTCTATGTATTTTCTTAAGCTGCTAACATCTAGTTCGTTACTTTGGAACTTAAGGAATAATTCCTGAGATGTTTTTAGGTTAAAGAATTTTTGAAGTTTGTTAACCTCCTCATCATTAAAATTGATTTTTGCATGACGAAGTTTTCTTTGTAAAATCTCTTTTCCTTCTTCTACCAATTGGTTTTTCTGAGAATTCAGATAGCCTTTGATCTTTGATTTAGCTTTGGAGGTAACAACAAATTCTAACCAGTCAAATTTTGGTTTTTGATTTTGAGAAGAAAGAATATCAACCTGATCTCCGTTTTGAAGAACATAAGAAATAGGAACTAATTTTCCATTGATTTTTGCGCCCAAACATTTCATTCCCAAATCTGAGTGAACAGAAAATGCGAAATCTAAAGCGGTGGCATTCGTAGGTAAAATTTTAATTTCTCCTTTTGGAGTGAACACGAATACCTCTTTTGAATATAGATTAAGTTTAATATTATCTAAAAGCTCAGAGGTTGAAAGATCCTGCTGCTGTTCCAAAACATCACGGATTTCCGTTACCCATCTTTCAAAATTCTTATCATCAGAACTTTGTTTGTAGCCTTCTTTGTATTTGTAATGGGCAGCGACCCCTTTTTCTGCAATTTCATCCATTCTTTCGGAACGGATCTGTACTTCGATCCATTTTTTATCAGGACCCAGAACAGTTAAATGCAAACTTTCATATCCTGTAGAACGAGGTTGGGTGATCCAGTCACGCATTCTTGATGGATTACTGTGATAAACGTCTGTTACAATAGAATAAATTTTCCAGGCTAAAAATTTTTCATTTTTAGCATCGGATTTATAAATGATTCTAATGGCGTAATTATCAAATACTTCTTCGAAAGAAACGCCCTGTTTCAGCATTTTTCTGTAGATAGAAGAAACTGCTTTTGCACGGCCTTTTATAGTGAAATGTAATCCTTCTTCCTTTAATTTTTCGGAAGCTTCTTTTTTGAATTCTTCAATATATCTTTCACGATTTTCTTTCGCGAGTTCTAATTTTTCTGTGATTTCGTTAAAAACCTCGGGATTATTATACTTTAAAGAAAGATCTTCAAGCTCAGATTTAATGTTATACAAACCTAAACGGTGTGCCATTGGAGCGTAAATATAAACGGTCTCAGAGGCAATTTTTTTCTGCTTATCAGGTGCCATGCTTTCCAACGTTCGCATATTGTGAAGTCGGTCTGCAATTTTGATCAAAATAACCCTGAAATCTTCAGACAATGTCAGCAACAGTTTTCTGTAGTTTTCAGACTGTACGGAGATATTTTGGTGATTCATGATGGATATTTTGGTTAATCCATTCACGATATTGGCTATCTTTTCTCCAAAAATCTTTTTAAGATCTTCATAAGTATAATCCGAATCTTCAATAACATCATGTAACAACGCACAGGCAATAGAAGTTGCTCCCAAACCAATCTCTGTTGCTACAATTTTGGCCACAGCAATAGGATGGTAAATGTATGGTTCGCCAGATTTTCTTCTTTGATCTTTGTGAGCATCTAATGCAATATCGAATGCCTTTCGGATAAGTTTATTGTTTTCCTCATCCAAAGTTCTGTAGGTGTTCGAAATCAGATCCTTATATCTTGCAAGGATCTCTTTGTTTTCCTGTTCTAAGTCGTAACTCATTTGTGTAAAAGCCTATATTTAAACGAAAATACGAAAATTTTTCCACTTTCAAACTACAAAAAATCCGCAGATAATTCTACGGATTCTCGGTTATTAGAATTTGTAATTACTAAAATTTTACTTCAGAGTCCATACCATTGGTTGACCCTTTTATTTTGACATCCGGGCTGTTGTGAATTTCAGCTTTGCTTCGGGCATCAATTAGTTTTTTAATATTTTGATAGTCAGCTTGTTCAATGCTCATGTTTTCGAACGAATAGGTTTTCAAAACAGAGTTTTGGCTGAATACATTTTGTGCATTAGTTGCTTGTTCACTATCTTTTATAGCAACGCTGGCTAGATATTGAGGGGTACTGTGAGAATCATCTACGTAAACAATATACTCTGAATTTCCAAAACCTGAGTTTTCTAAATCTGTTTCAAGTTTTTTGTAATCATTGTGAGATTCAAACAATCCTGCTAATATTTTTGACATAATAATGTGTTTTAAATTTATACTTAAAGGTAGTAATTAAATTTTAAATATGTTGTAATAATTTCAATGAAATTACGTTGTTTTTATTTTATCTATAGTGAAAAGTTAAAATGCTTAATAATATCTATTAAATGTGTGTTTAATTTTGTATCCGTTTATTTTCGATAAAAGCCATTTAATTGCGTGTTAAAAAGGAAAACGGACTAAAGCCCGTTTCCAATATATATCTGAGTGACCATTCTAAGTTTTAATTAATATTAACTTAAAAAGCTCAAAAATTAATTTTAATTTATATTCTTTCATTCTTAATTTCTTCCACGATCTCCGGATTTAATAAGGTTGAAATATCTCCAAAGCTATTAAAATCACCTTCAGCAATTTTTCTCAAAATTCTACGCATGATCTTTCCTGAACGAGTTTTAGGAAGTCCTGAAACAAACTGTACTTTATCCAGCTTAGCAATCGGACCAATCTGATCTGAAATTAACTGATTAATCTCTTTTTTAAGGTTTTCTCTCTGGCGGCTTTCTCCTGTTTCCTTTAAAACAACATAGCCATACAAGGCATTCCCTTTGATGTCATGAGGATAGCCAACAATGGCAGATTCCGCTACCGCAGGATGTTGATTGATGCTGTCTTCAATAGGAGCAGTTCCCAAATTATGCCCTGAAACAATAATAACATCGTCTACACGGCCTGTAATTCTGTAATATCCAACTTCATCTCTTAAAGCGCCATCACCAGTGAAATATTTCCCTGGAAAAGCAGTAAAATAAGTTTCTTTATATCTTTGGTGATCGCCCCAAATCGTTCTTGCAATTCCCGGCCAAGGAAAACGGATGCATAGATTTCCTGTTACTTGGTTTCCTGTGATTTCATTGCGTTTATCATCCATTAAAACAGGCTGTATTCCCGGTAAAGGTAACGTAGCGTAAGTAGGTTTTGTTGGGGTAATAAAAGGAAGCGGTGAAATCATAATTCCGCCTGTTTCTGTTTGCCACCAAGTATCTACGATGGGACATTTTTTTCTTCCAACATGATCATTAAACCAATGCCAAGCTTCATCATTAATAGGTTCACCAACGGAGCCTATTACTTTTAATGAGCTCAGATCATGCTTATCAACCCATTCTGCACTTTCTTTCGCTAAGGAACGAATCGCGGTTGGAGCGGTGTAGAATTGCGTAATTTTATGTTTTTCAATAACTTCCCAAAAACGATCCGGCTCAGGGTAAGTTGGTACTCCCTCAAAAATTACGGTGGTAGCTCCGTTACAAAGCGGTCCGTAAAGAATATAGGAGTGTCCGGTGATCCAGCCAATGTCTGCGGTACACCAATAAATATCATTTTCCTGATAATTAAAAATGTTTTTAAAAGTATAGGCGGTGTAAACCATGTATCCGGCGCAGGTATGAAGCATCCCTTTTGGTTTTCCGGTAGACCCTGAAGTATACAAAATGAAAAGTGGGTCTTCTGCATCCATGATGACCGTTACGAAATCGGCAGAAGCTTTGTCATACAGGTCAGCCATCCAATGATCTCTGCCATCTTTCATTTTGATCTCGTTGTGAGTTCTTTTTACAACCAAAACATTTTCGATGGTTGGAGTTTTTTCCAATGCTTCATCCACAATACTTTTTAGATCTAACACTTTGCTACCTCTATAACTTCCATCTGATGTGATGATCATTTTGGCTTCACAATCATTAATTCTTGATGCCACGGCAGATGCCGAGAAACCTGCGAAAATTACAGAATGTACCGCGCCTAATTTTGCACAGGCCAACATCGTAACTGCCAGTTCAGGAATCATGGGAAGATAAATGCATACTCTGTCTCCTTTTTCGATGCCCATATCTCTAAGGATATTGGCTGTTTTGTTGACACGAGTGTATAATTCGTTGTAAGAAATGTGTTGTGCTGCTTCTTTTGGATCATTCGGTTCCCAGATGATAGCGGTTTTGTCGCCTCTTTCATTTAAGTGCCTGTCGATACAGTTTTTAGTGATATTTAATTTAGCATTTTTAAACCAAGTGATTCTTGCTTCATTCATATCGTACTTAACAACCTTGCTCCATCTTTGGTACCACACGAAGTTCTGATCTGCTATTTTGTCCCAGAATTTTTTAGGATTTTTAATAGATTTTTTATACTCTTCAAAATAATGTGGTAGATCTTCTATTAAGTAATTTCTCATATCCCTTTCGTTTTTTGAAATTTGAATTTATTTATAATTTAAATTTATGTTTAATTTACGGTTTATAGCCTGTAATTATTAATTTTTTGCTGAATTTCTTCAATGATTTTTTCATCATCAATCGTTGATGGAATCTGAAATTCCTTTCCATCTAGTAAGGTTCTGATCAGCTTTCTTAGAGTTTTTCCTGACCGTGTTTTCGGCAAACGTTTGACAAGCATAGCATTCTTTAAAAATGCTACAGCGCCAATTTTCTCACGAACCATCTGAATGATATTTTTTTCTAATTCTTTCTCAGAAATCGTTGCTCCATTTTTTAAAACAACGGTAGCAAAAGGAATCTGTCCTTTTAATTCATCATCAATTCCGACCACAGCACATTCTGCGACATCGGGATGGGATGAAACAATTTCTTCCATCTCTGACGTTGAAAGTCGGTGTCCTGCCACATTAATGACGTCATCCACTCTTCCTGTGATAAAAATATAACCGTCTTCGTCTTTTATAGCTCCATCGCCTGAAAAATAATAGCCTTTATATTGTGATAAATAGCTGCTTTGAAACCGCTCATTGTCATTCCATATTCCCAATAATGAACCTGGAGGAAGCGGAAGTTTTATAATTAAATAGCCTTCCTGATGAGCATCCAATTCGTATCCGTTTTCATCGAAAATCTTAATATCATATCCTGGAATTGGTTTTCCGGCTGCTGCTCTTTTTATTTTATAATGATCGTCAAAGGTTAATAGACCTAACATCGGCCAGCCGGATTCTGTCTGCCACCAATGATCTATCGCAGGAACTCCGATATGTTTTTCAAACCAATCTAACGTGGCAACATCACATCTTTCGCCTGCTAAAAACTGTTTTTTGAAATGGCTTATATCATATTTTTTAACCAATTCTCCGTTCGGATCTTCTTTTTTTATGGCTCGAATCGCTGTTGGAGCTGTAAACATCGCAGAAACTTTATACTCTGAAATAATTCTCCAAAACGTTCCTGCATCGGGAGTCATTATGGGTTTTCCTTCAAAAATAATCGTTGTATTTCTGTTAATTAAAGGTCCGTACACCGAAAAGCTATGGCCCACTGCCCAACCAAAATCGGATGCTGCCCAAAAGGTGTCTCCCTGCTCAATTCCATAGATGTATTTCATTGAAAATTTCAAAGCAGTGGCGTAACCTCCCGTGTCGCGGGTAATTCCTTTTGGTTTTCCTGTTGTTCCCGATGTATACAGCAAATAGAGTGGGTGAGTAGACTCAACAGAGATACAGTCGGCAGGTTCTGATCGTTGAACCAATTCTTCATAATCAATTAATCCATCAAACATTTCATGTTGATTATCCACTAACTTTCTGTTGTAAACGATAATGTTTTCAACTTTGTCCTGAGCGAGTTCAATCGCTTTTTCAACCAAAGGTAAATAAGGAATTCTCTTGGCTATTTCTACTCCTGCGGTTGCTGTGATTAATGCTTTTGGTTTGCAGTCATCAATTCTCACCACCAATTCGTTGGGAGCAAAACCTCCAAAAACAACATTATGAATGACCCCAATTCTTGCACACGCCAACATCGTAAAAAGCGTCTGCGGGATCATTGGCATGTAAATAACAGCAGTGTCACCCTTTGTTAAACCTAAAGAAACCAAACCTCCCGCTAATTTTGAAATTTCTTCCTTTGCCTGATTAAAAGTATAGGTTTTCTTCTGGTTAGTAACCGGAGAATCATAAACAATGGCAATTTGCTCTCCGAAACCGTCTTCAATATGTTTATCGATACATAAATAGCACATGTTCAGCTTCCCATCGGAATACCATTGGGTGTAATCATTTTGGTCTTTAGAAAGAATCTGGGTTGGGAATTCAAACCAGCTGATTTCCTGAGCTTGCTCTTTCCAGAAATTCTCTTTGTCTTCTATGCTTTGTTTAAATAATATATCTGTGTTCATATTAATTTTTTGTATTTGGTTTTAAACACTAATCACACTAATTTTTTCACAAAAAACACAAATTAGGGTTGTGTTATTTGCGTAATTTATTCGTGATATTTGTGTTTAAATAAAATTCTATTCAAACATTTCCTCAATCTGCTGCATCAGTTTCTTAATAGAATAAGGTTTTGTGACATACGCATGAGCTCCCATTTCTAAGCCTTTTTCAATATCTCTCGGATTATTTTTTGCACTCAGAAAAATGACTTTTGTATCTTTTAATTTTTCGTCTTGTTTAATGATGTCTAGCGTACTGTATCCGTCCAAATTTGGCATCATAATGTCGAGTAGAATGACGTCGGGAATCATGGTTTTTAAAAATTCCAATACTTCGGTTCCGTCTCTTGCGATGTAGACGTCGTAGCCGTTTTTCTTGAAACTATATTCCAGTGACATTAATATTTTGTGTTCATCATCTGCAATGATTATCTTTTTCATATCGTGTTTTAATTATGTTCAACTTCATTTTTAATCTCTTTTATTTTTTCAGGAAGGGTGATGGTGAAAGTCACGCCCAGTCCGCTGTTTTCTGCTTTTATGGTTCCGCCTTGGGCTTGCACAATCTTCTTTGAAATCGCCAGTCCAAGTCCGCTTCCTATTGGTTTTAGGATATTTTGATTTTTAGATTGATAAAATTTATCAAAGATCATTTCCAGATCTTCTTCAGGAATTGTTTTTCCTGTGTTGAAAATTTTAATCATTAGTTCATTTTCCTTTTCAGATAATTTAGTTTGTATCGTTCCTTGGTTATCTGTAAATTTTAAAGCATTTCCTAAAATATTCTGAAATAACTGAATCATCCTTGCTTCATCATATTCAAATATAAATTGATTTAAAAGATTCACCTCACTTAAATGAATATTTTTCTGCTGAATTAAATGAAGAAGCGGATTTACAGATTTTTTATAGGTTTCAAGAATGTTATTTTGTTGAATATGGAGTGCAATTTCACCATGTTCCAATTTATCCAGATACAAAATATCGTTAATGATTTCACTTAATCTGTCTGATTCTGTGATGATGTTGTTTAAAAATTCTTTTTTGATGTCTAAAGGAATGTCGTCGTCATCGGCTAAAATTTCTCCGGCTGAACGAATCGCTGTAATCGGAGTTCTCAATTCATGGGCCACAGAATCAAGGAAGTCATCTTTTTGACGGTCTTTGATGATTAAGCTTTCATTCGCATTTTTCAGATCATCGGAAAGTTGTTTTAGTTCTTCTGATTTTTCTGTGAGTTTTTTATTTAAAGTAATATTTTCTTTAGATTCCTCTAAAATGTTTAAAACTTCCTTTAAAGATATTTTATCTTCTTGGGTTACGCCTTCAATTAAAATCTTTGCCGAAGCAGTACCAATTCTCCCTGCCAAAAGGTTTTCCGAAAATTTAATGAATCTTGAATCTGCAGTTTCAGTTTGGGAATCAATACTGTATTTTAAATTGAAAATTCTTAAGGCCTGTTCCGTTTTATTTTTACCTAAAAAACGTTCTAAAATATTTTTAATATCCGAAACATAGGCTGTTCCGCGCCAGATAAAAGCATTTTCGTGATTCTGAATGTATTTGTCAATATCAACGTACAATTCGGCGAAATTTCTTTCACGATAATTTCCTTTTACACTCACAGAAATAATGGTGAACAAAGCGGTATTCACAAGCATTGACCAAAAGAAAATCTGTGGAATTTTACTCAAAAAAGAAATGCTGAAAAAATCAAAAGCATTATACATTTCTCTTAAAACACCTTTTAATTCCTGATTATAAGAGAAGTAATATTGTGGAATTATTAATCCGAAATAACAAATTGCTAATCCTGCCAGCAATCCGATCACTGCGCCTTTGTACGTTCCTCTTCTCCAAAATAATGCTCCAAAAAATGCTGGCGCTAATTGTCCGATCACGACAAATGAAATTAAGCCAACAGAATCCAGCGAAGTTTTTAAAATAAAATACTTATAAAAACCAAACGCCATGATAATCAATGCGAAAATGCTGAATTTTCGAATGTTGGTAATATTTCTGGTATTCTGAACTTCATTTTCTGATTTAAATTTTCCCAGTAAACCGTAAGGAATAATCAAATTATTAGAAAGCATAATAGATAAAGTAATTGCAGAAATAATAATCATTGAAATACAAGAGCTTAATCCTCCAAGGAATACTAAAACGGTAATTAACGTATTATCAAAATGCTGCGGAATTAAAATAGAGTAGAACTCCGGATTAACGTTTTGTCCCTCAAAAATCAACCTTCCCCCCCAAGCGATCGGGAAGATAAAAATGGTGAAAATTAATAAGTACAACGGAAAAAACCAAATCGCAGTTTTGATGTGTTTTTCCTGTCTGTTTTCAACAATTGCGGTGTGAAATTGTCTCGGCAAAATACAGATTGCTGTTCCTGAAATCAAACAAAGGACCATCCAGTTCATGGCGCCTTCAATTCCGTTGAAGGTATTTTTTGCTTTAAAATCTTCAAACTTACTTGCTTTTTCATAAATGTCTGAGAATCCATCAAAAGCATAATAAATCACGAAAAGTCCTAAAATAATGATGAAAAAAAGTTTCAGAAAACTCTCCAAGGCAATTGCGGAAATTATTCCCAATCGTTTTTCTGAAGCATCCACATATTTTGTTCCGTAATACGATGAAAATAAAGCGATTAATATCACAACGAAAGTAGCATTGTCTGTCAGGATATTTTTAGACATAGGCGTTTCTGTTACCAAATGAAAAGTTTCAGAAATGGCTTTGATCTGTAAACCAATATAGGGAACAATTGCCAAAAGGCAGACGATGGTTATTATGGCGCTGAAACTCCTGCTATTCCCATATCTTAACGAAATGAAATCTGCTAAACTACTGATTTTATTAACTCTTGAAATTCTTACAATTCGGGTATTGATATAAATCCATGCAGGAATTACCATAATGGGCCCAATGTAAATGGGAAGGTAATTGAGTCCGCTTGTAGCCGCAACACCGATGCTTCCGTAGTAGGTCCAGGCCGTACAATATACTGCCAAAGACAATGCGTAGATGTAAGGATTGTTGATCCAGACTTTGCTTTTTTTCTTCTCTGCCAAATGAGCAACTAAGAATAAAAGCGCCAGGTAGATCAAAACAACGATAAATAATGCGAAACTACTCATCATATTTTTTTACGATTACAAAAGAGATAATAATGGAAATCATCCAGACCACGAACACGTAAATCAAGATCATCGGATAGCCAAAAACCTCCTTTTCGCTATTAAATAATAACGAAATAGGAATACTGAAGGCAATCAGGAGTCCGATGCTCAAGAGGATTAATTTTTGTTCGTGTCGTTTTTTCATAAATGATTATTAAAAAGATAATTGATGAATAGATGCTGTGATCATTCATCAATTATCATTCGTAATGTATAGGTTAGTTTTTTTCGTCAGAATATTCTCCGGTCAAAGAATAGTAGCCGAAAATTGCTAATCCGCCAGAGATAATTGGCATCAAAACAAATAGAATAATAATTCCGAATACCAGATCTTCCTGTTTTCCCGAGGTGATCTTTGGAATTCCCATAACTGTAATTCCGAAATATCCCACTACGAGAGCTGCCAGGATCCATATAATGCCAAATATTTTTTTTAGTGTGTCCATTTTAATAGTATTAAAATTAATAAAAAATTGAGTGATTCAATGCTTAATCGTGAATATTATTGTTCTTATTTCTAAGATATATCATTCCGATAATTAGACAGACTGCGGCAACTCCAATCGGATACCAAAGTCCCTGAAGGTACCATGTTGGATGTCCTGCATCTTTTCCGACAGTTACTAAATAGGTCGCAACGGCAGGAAGAAGTCCTCCAAACACCCCGTTTCCAATGTGATAAGGTAATGACATTGAGGTGTAACGGATTCTTATAGGGAACATTTCTACCAGGAAAGCGGCAATTGGACCATAAACCATCGTTACAAATATTACTTGAATGAATACCAAAAATACCAAATACCATTTTGTGTTGTCGGCCAATTTCACGGTTTGAGAAACTTTTGGTTCTTCGGCTTTTCCGTCTTTTATAACGGCTCCGCTTGGTGACCAATGTACGACACTGTCTTTTTTAATTAAAGTTCCGTCTGTGTACAATATTTCTTTATGGAAAGTTACAAGGCTGTCCGAGGCGATGTCTTTATGGATTTTAGCGCTTCTTTTTTCGGTAATTCCATTGGCTGCGATAGTTTTGGTTTCAAGGTTTACGCTTTTAAACATCGCATCATAAATTGGTCTGTAGGCTAAAATTGCGACTAGCATTCCAGTCATCATGATGGCTTTTCGTCCGATTTTATCAGATAACCAACCGAAAAATACAAAGAAAGGAGTTCCCATCAATAGGGCAGTTGCCATTAAAGAATCGACCTGTGAAGATTCTACGTTCATTACTTTTTGGAGGAAGCTCATGGCATAAAATTGTCCCGTGTACCAGATTACTCCTTGTCCCATTGCAGCTCCGAATAATGCCAATAAGACAAATTTGAAGTTGTATTTATTCCCGAAACTTTCTTTTAAAGGATTTTTTGAGGTTTTTCCTTCACTTTTAGCTTTGGCGAAAAGCGGAGATTCTTTCATATTTTTTCTGATGACGTAAGAAACTCCCACCATTAAAATAGAGATCCAGAAAGGAACTCTCCATCCCCAACCATCAAACTCTTCGGCAGAAAGGGTATTTTTAGTGATTAAAATAACAATTAATGAAATGAAAAGTCCTGCTGTTGCAGTCGTTTGAATCCAGGAAGTCCAATATCCTCTTCTGTGAGGTTGGGCATATTCTGCAACATAGGTTGCTGCACCTCCGTATTCTCCTCCTAAAGCTAAACCTTGTAATAATCTTAAAATTAAGACTAAAACAGGCGCAAGATATCCAATGGTTTCAAAACTCGGGATACATCCGATGAGGAAGGTTGAAAATCCCATAATTAATAAAGTGACCAAAAAGGTATATTTTCTTCCGATAATATCTCCTAACCTTCCAAAAAATAAAGCTCCAAAAGGTCTTACAACAAATCCGGCAGCAAAAGTGGCTAATGTAGATAAAAATGCTGCGGTAGGGTTGTCTGACGGGAAAAATTTCGTGGCTAAAACAACGGCCAAACTTCCAAAAATGTAGAAGTCATACCATTCTATCAATGTACCGAGTGATGAAGCAGTGATCACGCTCCAAATGGTGCGGTTTTTCTGCTTTTCGGTCATGTTTTCATAAGTATCGTGATGATTTTCGCTCATATTGCTTGAATTTTGATGTTAGTTAAAATTGATATTGAGTTTTTATAATTTATTTTTAATTGAACCGCAAAAGAGTCAAAAGATTAACACATTAATTATTTTTAAGTTTATGATTAAATCGCCATAAGAAGAACACGTGAGTTAAAAAAATCTTCTTGTATTGAGCGGAGTCGAAATATTATTCTTTTGTAATAAACTTTGTTTTCTAAATAGACGAATATCTTTTGTGGTTAAAATTTTCGAGTTTTTATAAATAAATTTGAAATTGTAGGATAAATTCTCCTTTGGATGATGGACTTTCTGTCGGGCTTGTATAAATAGGTCTCGTGGAATATTGTGTGGTAATTTTTGCATGATGACCATCAATAAACCAATTGGCTCCTACATCAAATTGTGAAGATGATTTTTCTAAAGCATCGAAACTTTTATGTGTATACGCTGCAAAAGGCTGAATTCTGATTTTTGGTTTTTCTGCCTGACTCGGTAAAAGCAAACCTGCCTGCGCGTAGATAATATTACCTGTTCCGATGGTGGGTTGTAGATTTCCTGGTCCTGCGATGGCTTTATCACCAATAAAATTGGGGTCGGAGGCAGCGATATTCATAATGCCTAAATTTCTGATGTAATTGGGACCGAATTGATAGTTGTAATAGCCTGCATAGGCAGAAACAGCCATTTTATTTTTAGCATTTCCCAAAGGAATGTCTGCGAAAGCATCTACTGCAACAAGTGTAATGTCGTGTTTTTCTATGGTTGAATTAACAGAAGTTCTTGTTCCATCCGCTTGATGATAGAAACCGGCGCCAATATTGAAAACCTTTTTTGTTCCAAGATAAGAGCCTACTTTAAAAGGAAGGGTGTTGGATTCTTCATCTAGAAACTGATATTCAACATATCCTGCTTTTGAAAAACTGGGATTTCCATTGTTGTCAACTGCTACGGCTTTTGTAGGATCCGTAACATTTACGGGAACTAAATCTGTGGCGAAAGGTTTGTTTAAACTAAAACGATATTCTAATTTTCCATATTTTCCTTTGGCGAACATTCCTAATTGTCTGGCAAACTGATCCGAATTATCAATTAAAGGCCATGAAAAAATAGGGGAGTCAACGGTCAGGAAATTCAATGTGGAAGCCATGGTCATACGGGATAATCCCATATAATAATGAAGTCCCGCCCCTAAAGATAAACTGAATTTTCCCGATTCTCCAGGTAAAATAACGGCGTATTCATTCCAGGCATCATGAAAAAATAGTTGAGGTTTTTTGCCGTTTCCATAACCTCCCGTTCCGGAAGTTCCCGAGCCGCCACCGTTGATGAAAGTTTGATTATTGATTCCGAAATGGGCAAGAATCATATATCTTTTGGAAATCTGAGCGTACGCTAAAACCCGTAATCGCCTGTTTCCAAAGCTCCAGGAATTGTCAGTGGGTTCTCCACCAACCATGCTTCCAGGATTCATTTGGGTATTTCTTAGCCAAAATTGATCCCATAAGATAAACCTAACGTATTTGTCACCTTGCGGATTGAGGCTTAATTTAAGTCCGCTACCGTAGTCAGGTGAACCTTGTGAGTATAAAGAATTACTGATTAGAGCTAATCCAATAAATGTGAGTATTTTCTTCATAAATTATCAATTTTTTGGCGTTAATTTTGTGAAAGCCAAATTGTAATTAATAATTTGTTTACGAAAATTTAATATATATTAGTGGTAATAGTATAGCTAGTTGTAAATTTATATTTTAAAATACAATAATTATTGTGATGGTAAAATTTGTAATTTGCTTATTTGCAATTGAATATAAGTGTTATTTTTTAAACCTTTCCCATTTTATCAACATGTATTTATCAGCAAATTGAGTGATAATAATCCCTGAGTTTTTAAGATTATCTTCCTGAGCGATATATTCAATCAATTCATTTTGCTTTAAAATTTTATAAACCGGATGGAATTCAGAATGGGGTGGTCTTGTGATATTATATTTTTTGATCCACGAACTTATCGTGACATGGGAAACGCCTATAATTCTTTCTATTTCACGGAAACTTAAGCCTTCAAGGTATAACTGAAGGGCTTTTGTTACATAGTAATCATCTATTCTTTTGCCTAGTTTTTTAACTGTAAAATAGTAATTACAGTCTTTACAATGGAATCTCTGTTTCTCATTAACAATTCCACTTTTTACTGTTTTATTGCTGTTGCATTTAGGGCAGTTGCTTTCCATGTATAGTATTTTAGCAAATGTATAATAATTTAGCAAAATAATATTTTTCAATAAAGATAATTTTACCTGTGTATTCTGTTTAAACAAAAATAATATCTTTTTTATTTGCTTTTTAAAGTTATTATGTTTTAAATTTGTCAAAAAATTCAGATAAATAAATGGAAATACAAATTTCCTCATGCGAACATTTAATGTATGTGAGTGAAATACAGCAGGAAATGTATGATTCTGCACAGCGAAGAGGGACGGGCATCGCAAAACGTTCCATAGAATATTTAAGTAAAAAGATTTCAGATGGTAATGCTGTAATAGCCACTGAAAACGGTGAATGGGTGGGGTTCTGTTATATAGAAACCTGGTCACATGGTCAGTTTGTGGCCAACTCAGGGTTGATTGTTTCTCCCAATTTTAGAAATAGAGGAGTCGCGACTTTAATAAAGAATAAAGTCTTTCAATTATCCAGAGATAAATATCCAACAGCAAAAATATTTGGTCTTACAACAGGTCTTGCGGTAATGAAAATTAACAGTGACTTGGGATATAAACCCGTTATATATTCTGAATTAACACAAGATGAAGAATTTTGGAGCGGTTGTAAGAATTGTGTGAACTATGAAATTTTAATGAAAAAGGAACGTAAAAACTGTCTTTGTACAGCAATGCTTTTTGTTCCTGGAAATGATAAAATAAATGAGGTTGGAAACAAACAACCTGAAAATAAAAAGAATAATGAGTAAGAAAGTAATCTTAGCGTTTAGCGGAGGTCTAGACACCTCTTACTGTGCTAAATATCTTAGTGAAACATTAGGATATGAAGTGTATGCAGTAACTGTAAATACCGGAGGCTTTTCTAAAGAAGAGGAAAAAGAATTGGAGAAAAAAGCCTTTAATCTTGGAGTTAAAGAATACAGGTGCGTTGATGCTCAGGAAGATTATTATAATTCTTGCGTAAAGTATTTGATCTTTGGTAATGTGTTGAAAAATAACACTTATCCTTTATCTGTAAGTGCTGAACGTACGATCCAAGCGCAGGAAATAGCAAAATATGCCATTGAAATGGGGGTGGATGCGATTGCTCACGGAAGCACAGGTGCTGGAAACGATCAGGTTCGTTTTGATTTAATTTTTCAGGTGATGTGTCCGAACGTGGAAATTATTACTCCAATTCGTGATATGGCACTTTCTCGTGAAGAAGAGATTGAATTTTTGAAAGGCCACGGTTATGAAATGGAATTCCATAAAGCACAATATTCAGTGAATAAAGGACTTTGGGGAACTTCGGTAGGAGGAAAAGAAACACTGACTTCAAGAAATTATTTACCCGAAGAAGCTTTTCCTTCACAAATTAAAGTAACACAGCCTTCAGAATTGGAAATTGAATTTAAAAAAGGTGAAGTTGTAGCGGTAAATGGAGAAAGTTTTGAACATTCCGTATATGCTATTCAGAAAATTGAAGAATTAGCTTCTGCCTATGGGATCGGTCGCGATATTCATGTTGGAGATACCATTGTTGGTATTAAAGGAAGAGTAGGATTTGAAGCTGCTGCGGCATCGGTGATTATTAAGGCGCATCATTTATTAGAAAAACATACGCTTTCAAAATATCAACAGATGATGAAGTCTCAACTCTCAGACTGGTACGGAAACTGGCTTCATGAAGCACTTTTCTTAGATCCTGTGATGAGAAATATTGAGTCCTTCTTAATTGATTCTCAAGAAACAGTAAGTGGAAAAGTATTTGTAACCCTTTATCCTTATCGATTTATTTTAAACGGAATTGAATCTAAGCATGATTTAATGTCTGATAAATTCGGAAGTTATGGTGAGGCAAACAGAGCATGGACAGGAGAAGATGTGAAAGGATATACAAAGATCTTGAGCAATTCCTTAAATATATATCATCAGATAAATAAATGAGATTTGGGCAGCTTTATCCGCCTTCCGCTCCCAATCTTTTGTTCGTCGTTCCTTCTCACAAAAGGATTTCTGCTCAAGTCGGGCTGCGAAATATTGGATAATCAATGAACCCGAAGGGTTCAACAATAATAGCCATAGGTGAAACCTATGGAGGGAGAAGGAGAGATAAATTGGACGGAGAACAAACCTAAAAGGTTCAATAATAATAGCCGCAGGTGAAATCTGTGGAAATCAATAAAAATGAAAAAAAAAATCGGAATAATCGGCGCCAACGGTTACACAGGAAGCGAATTGGTACGCCTGTTGGCTTTTCATCCCAATGTGTCTTTGAGTTTTTTATATAGTCGTTCTAATTCGGGGACAAAAATTTCAGATTTGTACCCGGATTTAGCGACGGTTTGTGAAATGGTTTTAACAGATAAACCAGAAGAAGTAGATGTTGTTTTTCTATGCCTTCCTCACAAAGAAAGTCAAAATTGGTTGGCTCAAAATGCGGTAAAAGCGGAAACGTTGGTAATCGATTTAGGAAATGATTTTCGTTTAGATGGGAATTTTGAAAACAGAAATTTTATTTACGGTTTACCGGAAATCAATAAAAAAAATATTTTAGGAGCGAAAAGTATTGCAAATCCGGGATGTTTCGCAACGGCGATTCAATTGGCTTTGCTTCCATTAGCTGAAAAAGGGTTGTTGAATGAAGTGTACACCACAGGAATCACAGGTTCAACGGGTGCGGGTCAGTCTTTACAGGCAACGACGCATTTTACCTGGAGGAATGATAATATTTCAGCCTATAAAACTTTGACCCATCAGCATGTAGATGAGATTCTACAGCAGTTAGTTTCTTTTAATAGTAATGAGATCAGTCTAAATTTTGTTCCATGGAGAGGAGATTTTGCAAGAGGAATTTTTACGAGTTCCACGGTGAAAACAGATTTAGAACTTTCAGATATTAATCAATTGTATCAGGATTTTTATGCAGATGAACCTTTTGTAAAGGTAAGTGATAAAGCAATTGATTTAAAACAAGTTGTCAATACGAATCGCTGTGTGATTCATATAGAAAAGAGTGGAAATGTTGCGGTTATTCATTCAGCGATTGACAATTTGCTAAAAGGTGCTTCCGGACAGGCGGTTCAAAATATGAATATTGCAATGGGTTGGGAAGAGAATTTAGGATTAAATTTAAAACCAATTGCATTTTAAAACGGACAATAATCCGACCTAGGAAAATGGAGCGTTAAGAAAAATATTTTTTAGCGAACGTTTCCAGTCTTGAACTTTTGTTTCTTTTGTTTGACTACGTAGAATCTTCGATTTCAAGACAAAAGAAAATATAATAAAAATGAAGTTGCAAAACCAGCAACTATCAACCAACAACAATCAACAAGAAGATGAATTTATTCAACGTATATCCATTATTTAACATCAATCCGGTAAAAGCTCAGGGTTCATTTCTTTGGGACGATAAAGGACAAAAATATCTTGATTTTTACGGAGGTCACGCAGTAATTTCTATCGGGCATAACCATCCGCATTATCAAACTCAACTAAAAGAGCAGTTAGATAAAATATCTTTTTATTCAAATTCTGTTCAGAACGAGTTACAAACTGAATTAGCAGATAAATTAGGAAAGCTTTCAGGCTTGGAAGATTACAATCTATTTTTGTGTAATTCAGGAGCTGAAGCGAACGAAAATGCCTTAAAGCTTGCTTCTTTCCACAATGGAAAAAGTAAAGTACTTTATTTTTCCGGTTCATTTCATGGGAGAACTTCTGCGGCAGTTTCTGTAACCGATAATCCTAAAATCGTAGCTCCCGTTAATTATTCTGAAAGATTCATTAAATCTGGATGGAATGATATTGAACAATTGGAGGCAGTTTTTGAAGCACAGGGAAATGATATTTCATCAGTAATTATTGAAGGAATTCAAGGAGTTGGTGGGATTATGATTCCTACAGTTGAATTTTTAACTAAAATTAAAGAACTGTGTGAAAAACATAATACAGTTTTGATTTTAGATGAGGTTCAATCAGGATATGGAAGAAGCGGATATTTCTTTGCGTACCAGGAATTTGGTATTGAAGCAGATATTGTTACAACAGCAAAAGGAATGGGAAATGGTTTTCCTGTTGGTGGTGTTTTAATTCATCCAAAATTTCAGGCAAGCAATGGTTTGCTAGGAACAACTTTTGGTGGAAATCACTTAGCTTGTGTGGCAGCAATTGCAGTTCTGGATGTAATGAAAGATGAAAATCTTATTGAAAATGCTCAGAAAATGGGCGAATATATTGAAAATGAAATTAAAGATTTTCCACATATTAAATCTATCCGAAGGAAAGGTTTGATGATTGGGATTGAACTTGATAGGGATTGCTCAGAAGTGAGGAGTAACCTATTATACAATCATCATATTTTCACAGGAAATTCTAATGATAAAGCTGTGTTGAGAATTCTTCCGGCATTGAACATTGGAAAAGAAGAAACCGATCTTTTTATTACTGCTTTGAAAGCGGTTTTAGAAGAAATCTAAGTTGTGAAAATAAATACTTTCTGTCATTCTGAACGAAACAACGTGTAGTGAAGAATCTGTTTTTATAAATAGAGATTCTTCCTTCGTCAGAATGGCAAAATAGATAAGATAAAAAATCTTTAAAATCAATTCAAAATGAAAAAATTCACCTCTGTAAGTGATATTGAAAACTTACAGGAAATCATAAAAAAAGCTTTACAAATTAAAGAAAATCCTCTTTCGGAAACCGAGAAAGGAAAAGGAAAAACAATCGGACTTGTCTTTTTAAATTCAAGTTTAAGAACCCGTTTAAGCAGTCAGATTGCAGCGCAAAATTTAGGATTAAATGTTTTAACGTTAAATGCAGCGCAAGAAGCCTGGAATCTGGAATTTGCCGATGGAGCGGTAATGAATGGCGATACGGTTGAGCATATTAAAGATGCGATTGAAGTGTTGAATCAATATTGTGACATCATCGCAGTTCGTTGTTTTGCAGGAATGAAAAGCAAGGAAGATGATGTTAATGAAAGTATTTTGAGTCAGTTTGAACAGCATGCAAAAGTTCCGGTTATATCTCTGGAGTCTGCAACGCGTCACCCTTTGCAAAGTTTGGCAGATTGTATTACGATTACCGAAAACTGGAAGGAAGAACGCAAACCCAAAGTAGTGCTTACTTGGGCGCCTCACATCAAACCGATTGCCCATGCGGTAGGGAATTCTTTCGCAGAATGGATGCAGGAGATGGATGTTGAGTTGGTCATCGCTAATCCCGAAGGGTATGATTTAGATAAAAAATTCACGAAGGATGTAAAAGTAGTTCATAATCAGGATGAAGCGTTGAAAGATGCAGATTTTGTATATGTGAAAAACTGGTCGTCTTTTGATGATTATGCTGCAATGCCTGATGTAAAAGAAAACTGGATGCTGACGAACGAAAAACTAGCCAATACCAATCAAGGAAAAGTGATGCACTGTCTTCCGGTTCGTCGTAATGTAGAATTGAGTGATGAGGTAATGGATGGTGGAAATTCTATCATTTATCAACAGGCAAAAAACCGAATTTTCTCTGCACAAGCAGTATTCAGTGAAATTTTGGATGAATTAAATTCTTAATAACGGAAATCCTTAGATCCTTGATAAGGATTGTAAATCTCAAAAGCGTTTACAATGAAACAAAAAATATACATCATAAAAATAGGAGGTGCTCTGATTGACGATGAGAAATTGTTGAATGAATTTTTAGAACAGTTTTCGGAGATCAGTGAGAAGAAAATTTTGGTTCATGGCGGCGGAAAATTAGCAACAACATTGGCTGATAAGTTGGGGGTTGAACAAAAAATGATCAACGGAAGAAGAATTACAGATAAAGATACGTTAGATATTGTAGCGATGGTTTATGCGGGAAGTATCAATAAAAATATTGTCGCGAAACTTCAGCAGAAAAATTGTAATGCAATTGGTTTTTCAGGAGCTGACGGAAATATTATTCAGGCTAAGAAAAGAAATCATCCCGAAATTGATTTTGGGTTTGTAGGAGATATTGAGAAAGAAAGTATTAATGAAAAACTTCTTTCAGAATTTATTAATTTAGATTTGATTCCTGTTTTTTCTGCCATTACGCACGATAAAAAAGGTAATCTTCTCAATACCAATGCAGATACCATTGCGTCAGTAATCGCTCAGGCTTTGTCCGGTATTTATGATGTAGAATTGTTGTACTGTTTTGATAAAGAAGGAGTTTTAGGAGATGTTGAAGATCCAAAATCAGTAATACCAAGTGTTTCAGAAGATGAGTTTTCTGTTTTAAAAAGAGAAGGAAAGCTTCATAAAGGGATTTTGCCAAAATTAGAAAATGCTTTGGCTGCTGTAAAAAATAATGTAAATAAGGTGTTCTTAATTAAAGAAACCCAATTAAAAAATCATATAGAAAATCATCATGCAGGAACTGAAATTTATTTATAGTAAAGAAGAGTTGCTCAGCAATGCGGTTGAATTATTAAAGAAACTGATTGAGACTCCTTCATTCAGCAAAGATGAATTTAATACGTCTGTAGAAATTGAAAACTTTTTCAAAAAGAATCATATTCCTACTAAACGTTTTAAAAATAACATTTGGGCGGTGAACAAAAATTTCGATGCTTCCAAACCTTCAGTTTTATTGAATACACATCATGATACAGTAAAACCTAATAAAGCATACACTTTGGATCCTTTTTTACCGATTGAAAAAGATGGGAAGCTGTTTGGATTGGGAAGTAATGATGCCGGAGCTTCTTTGGTTTCTATGGCGCAGGTTTTTTTACATTTTTATGGGAAAGAAGATTTACAATATAATTTAGTTATTGCCTTGACGGCTGAGGAGGAGATTTCAGGTTTTGATGGAATTGAAGCTTTATTTCCCCAACTACCAACTATCGGGTTTGCCATTGTAGGAGAACCAACGCAGATGAATTTGGCAATCGCGGAAAAAGGACTTTTAGTTATCGATGGGGAAATGAAAGGTACTCCTTCTCATGCCGCTCACCCGAATAATGATAATTCGATTATGAAATGCATGGACGATTTACAACAAATTTTAAGCTTTAAATTTCCAAAAGTTTCGGATTATTTGGGTGAAGTTAAAGTTACGTTGTCTGGAATTCATGCCGGTGTTCAGCATAATGTAGTTCCTGAATCATGTACTTTCACTCTGGATGTTAGGGTTACGGATGAATATTCCAATGAAGAGGCGTTTGAAATCATTCAATCTCAGATGAAATCAACTTTAACAGCGAGATCTTTCAGGTTGAATTCTTCCAAAATAGAAATGGAACATCCGTTTGTACAGGCGGGGCTTGAAATCGGGAGAACAAGCTATGGTTCGCCAACTTCATCCGATCAGGCAATTATTCCGTGTACATCTGTGAAAATGGGTCCTGGGGACAGTAGGCGCTCTCACACTGCGGATGAATACATCTATATTGATGAAATAAAAGAAGGAATTGATGTTTACATCCAGATTTTAGAAAAAGTTTTATAAGTTGAAAGTAGGAAGCGGAATGATGGAGGTTTTGTAGTTGATTATTCGCTTTCAGCTTTCAATTAAAAATATATAAAAAGATAGAATGGAGCTTTAATGTTGGAGTTTTTTACGGTTAGTAATTAGCTTCTAGCCTCCAGTTTCAAACTTCTATCTCAAAGATTTGATTTTAGTTAGTTTTTTACTGTTTTAACTACACTCAGCAGGCAATGAAGTTTGGATATTTTTAATAAAGATTTATGCAAAAATTGAATTAAAAATGAAAGACTTTTAACATGTGGAAATGTTTAAAGCTTGTACAAAATAATAAGGATGTCCTGCTGGGTGATTAAAACAAACTAAATTTTTAAATAAAAAAATATGAAAAAGATATGGCAGAAGGATAACCTTGCCACCAATATATTAGTCAACAAATTTACAGTCGGGAAAGATCTTGATTTTGATGAGCGTTTAGCGAAATACGATGTTAAAGGTTCCATGGCACATTGTAAAATGTTGGCAGAAGTTGGAATTATTTCCAATGAAGAATCAAAGCAGATGCTATCTGTTTTGGAAGAGATTTTAGAAGATATCGAGAACGGAACTTTTGAAATAGATAAACAGGCAGAGGATATTCACTCTCAGGTAGAGTCTATTTTGATTGAAAAGTTAGGCGATACAGGAAAGAAAATTCATACGGCAAGATCAAGAAATGATCAGGTTTTATTGGATATTAAATTATATTTGTTGGATGAGATTCGTGAGATTACGTCTTTAACAAATGAGTTTTTTCAAATTTTAATCAAGCTGGCAGATCAGCATAAAAATGTTTTACTTCCCGGATATACGCATTTGCAGATTGCAATGCCTTCATCGTTTGGATTGTGGCTTGGAGCTTATGCAGAAGCCTTGTTAGATGATGTTGAAATGTTATTTTCGGTGAAGAATATCATTAATAAAAATCCTTTAGGTTCAGCTGCGGGATATGGTTCTTCTTTTCCGATTGATCGTGAAAGTACGACATACCATTTAGGTTTTCAATCGATGAATTATAATTCGGTGTATGCTCAAATGACGCGTGGAAAGTCGGAAAAAATGTTGTCGATGGCGATGGCAACCTTAGCGGGAACGTTGGGGAAATTTGCCTATGATGTTTGTTTATATCTAAGTCAGAACTTTAATTTTATAAGTTTTCCAAAGGAATTTACGACAGGAAGCAGCATTATGCCTCACAAGAAAAATCCTGACATTTTTGAATTGGTAAGAGCTCGATGTAATCGAATTCAGTCATTACCGAATGAATTGATTTTATTGACGAATAATCTTCCGTCTGGCTATCACCGAGATGTACAGTTGACGAAAGAAATTTTGTTCCCTGCGATTGATTCTCTAAAAGAATGTCTTGAGATTTTGAGTTATACATTGCCTAACATTGAGGTGAGAGATGGTATTTTGGAGGATGAAAAGTATAAGTATCTTTTCAGTGTAGAGAAGATCAATGAAGAGGTGAAAAATGGAAGTTCATTCCGTGATGCTTATGTAAAAGTAGGGCAGGAGATTGAAAATAATGAGTTTGATTTTGAAATAGGAAACCTAAACCATACCCATCTGGGAAGTATAGGGAATCTCTGCTTAGATAAAATAGAATATCAGTTTAATAAACTGAAAAACAAGTTATTGGGTTGAAAATTTTCATGTGATGCTTCGACTTCTTTTAGCATGACACCGTTACAAATGAATCGCTAATAAAAAAAGTTAGTATTAGAAATGTCATGCTGAGCGAAGTCGAAGTGTCTTTAATTTATTAGCAACAGGTTTGATTTACCCTAAATCAATCTTAAACTTAGTTGATTTTTTAACCTCGTGAAGAACGATTGAGCTGTGATATTGTCCGATATTAGGTATGTTTGAAATAATATTGACGGCGAATTCATTATAAGAATTAATATCCTTTGCAATGATTTTAAGCATATAATCGTATTCACCTGAAAGACTGATGATCTCTTGAACTTCATCATGTTTTTCAATGTTTTTCTCAAAGGTTTCAAGCACTTTCTGTGACTGTTCCTTGAGGCGGACATTGCAATACACGACAATATTTAAGCCTAGTTTTTCACGGTTTAAAAGACCGACATATTTCTCAATAATCCCTTGTTTTTCCAGCTGTTTGATTCGTTCATACGTAGGAGTAAAGGTAAGACCTATTTTTTCGGAAATTTCTTTCACAGAAAAAGTAGAGTCTTCCTGAATAATACTGAGAATCATTTTGTCTTTAGCATCCATAGAATCAATTTGAGATGTAACAAAAATATTAAGAAAAAATGGAAATAAATAATACTTAAGGTTTTTAATTTTTTTAGGCTTTTAGTTTTGTCAATTCGTCAGAATACTATATCTTTGCACCTAATGAATAAAAAAGTATTTATATCATTAGAATTACCGGGCGACAACGCCCTTTACGATATTTATTGTTATTAAGCGAAGATTTTTGTCTTCGCTTTTTTTATGTAAAAAATTAAGATATTATGTTTACAATTACAGAACTAAGTACCGAGAGAATCAGCAGTATACTTGCAGAAGCTCTTGCTTTTGCCAATGGAAAAACTGCTAAAATTGAAGGAGAAGTTTTTTGCTCAAATCTCTTTTTTGAAGACAGTACAAGAACAAAAACGAGCTTTGATGTTGCCGAAAGAAAACTAGGTTTACAGGTGGTTCCTTTCGATGCTTCCCACAGTTCTGTAAACAAAGGTGAAAGTTTATACGACACCATAAAAACAATTGAAAGTATAGGGGTAAACTTAGTGGTGGTAAGAGATAAGAAAGACCGTTATTTTGATGAACTCAACGAGATCAAGATTCCCGTAATTAATGGAGGAGACGGAAGAGGAAATCACCCTTCACAATGTATGCTGGATTTGATGACAATTTATCAGGAATTCGGAAAGTTTGAAGGATTGAAAGTAGGAATCGTGGGAGATGTAAAACACAGCCGAGTGGCCAATTCAAATGCAGAAGCATTAAGAAGACTAGGGGCTAAAGTATATTTCTCAGGACCGGAAGATTGGTTTGATGAGGGAGCTTTAATCAACGGAACGTACTTGTCTGTAGATGAAATGATAAAAGATGTTGACGTTTTAATGTTATTAAGAATTCAACATGAAAGACATGATGCGAAAATGAGTTTCTCAGCTTCAGATTACCATAGAAAATATGGTTTGACGAAAGAAAGAGAACAAGCGATGAAAAAAGAAGCTATCATTATGCATCCTGCGCCAATTAACAGAGGGGTGGAGATTGATACAGATTTAGTAGAATGTGAACGTTCAAGGATATTCAAGCAAATGCAGAATGGAGTTTTTGCGAGAATGGCAATCCTTAAAGAATCTTTGGAAGCACAAGGATATACATTTAAATAAAAAGAACAAAGTTAAAAGCTATATAAGCCTCGAAGGGGCGAAATATTAATAGCCATGGATGAAATCCATGGTAAAGAAAGTATAAAAAGAAAATCTAAATAAAAAAATGAAGAAAAAATTAATACTGGAGTCCGGTGAAGTATTTCATGGAGAAGGTTTCGGAGCAGAATTGGAAACTGCAGGAGAGGTGGTTTTCAATACAGGAATGACAGGTTATCAGGAATTGATTTCTGATCCTTCATACTGCGGTCAGATTGTTTGCATGACGTATCCGCTTATCGGAAACTATGGGATTAATAGAGATGACTATGAGAGTATCGAGCCTGCTATTAAAGGTCTTATTGTAAAGGAAGTTTGCGATTTACCGTCTAATTTCCGTACGCAAATGACGTTGGATGAGTTATTCAAAAAGAAAAACCTTTCAGGAATTTCAGGAATTGATACAAGAAGATTGACAAGAATTCTTCGTAATTATGGTGTGGTGAAAGGAAAAATCGTTAATGATGATACGGATGAAAATTCAGTAATTAGCGAATTAAAATCAACAACTTTCCCAACCAATCAAGTAGAAATGGTTTCTACAAAAACACCTTATGCAAACCCGGGAAGAGGTTTCAAGGTTGTCTTGGTAGATTTTGGTTCTAAATTAGGAATTATCAGAGAGCTGTCTCAAAGAAACTGCGACATCATTGTAGTTTCGCAAGATACAACAGCAGAAGAGATTTTATTAATGGATCCGGATGGGATTATGCTTTCAAACGGTCCTGGTGACCCTGAAGACAATCAGCATGCATTAGAAATGATCCGTGGGTTACTAGGGAAAGTTCCAATCTTCGGAATTTGTTTAGGACATCAATTAATAGGTTTGGCTTGTGGCGCAAAAACGTTCAAGTTAAAATTCGGTCACAGAGGAGGAAATCACCCGGTGTTAGATTTAGAGAAAAATAAAGTGGCGATCACTTCTCAAAATCATGGGTATGCAGTAGATCAGGAAAGTTTAAAAGGAACAGACCTAATCGAAACACACATTGCATTAAATGACAGAACCAACGAAGGATTGAAACACAAAATTCACCCTTGTTTCTCAGTTCAGTATCACCCGGAAGCAAGCCCAGGTCCTGAAGATGCAAATTATTTATTTGATGATTTCATTCACTTAATGGAAGATTTTAAGAATAAGAAGAATCAATAGATTACAAGATTGTTTAAATAGATAAAAATGTCAACTTTTCGCCAAATATATTATCAGATTGTATTTAGTACGAAGCACAGAAAACCTGTGCTAAATATGGAGAATGAAGATCAATTATATAAATACATTTGGGGAATTGTTAAAAATAAAAAGTGTACACTTTATAGGATTAATGGAATGCCGGATCATATTCATTTATTTACAGATTTACATCCATCAGTTTCCTTAAGCAGTTTTGTAAAAGACATAAAGGTTTCAAGTAACTTGTGGATAAAACAAAGCGGATTATTTCCTGATTTTGAAGAATGGCAAAATGGTTATGGTGCATTTACTTATTCGGAAAGAGAAAAAGATATGATCATTAATTATATTAAAAACCAAAAAGAACATCATGAAAATGAATCTTTTGAGATTGAATATAAAAATTTGCTACAATCTAATGGAGTTGAATTTGATGAAAAATATCTGTGGTAAATACTATTCAACCCATTTCATGGGTTGTGTGAAATATGATTTAACTATCAAATCCATAGGTTTCACCTACGGCTATTGAAATTCAGCCACTTCGTGGCTGCCCAACAAAAATATGAATCAGAACCATGAAATGGTTCAATAATAATAGCCACGGATGAAATCCATGGAATAATAAAAAAAGAAAAAATGAAAAGAAACGATATAAAAACAATTTTAGTAATCGGTTCAGGACCTATCATCATTGGTCAGGCAGCAGAATTTGATTACGCAGGAACGCAGGCTTGTTTGTCTTTGAGAGAAGAAGGCTACAAGGTTATTTTGATCAACTCAAACCCTGCAACGATTATGACGGATGTGGAGATTGCGGATAAAGTATATATCGAGCCGATCTCTCTTCAGTTTGTAAGTCATATCATCAGAAAAGAGCGTCCAGATGCACTTTTACCAACTCTTGGTGGACAAACAGGGTTGAACATGGCGGTAGAATTGGAGAAATCAGGAATTCTTGAAGAATGTAAGGTTGAGGTGTTGGGAACGACGCTTTCTGCCATCAACAGAGCGGAAGACAGAGATTTGTTCCGTGAATTGATGAGAGAGTTGAACGAACCGGTTCCTGAGTCTGATATCGTAACGACCGTACAGGGAGCAATTGATTTCGCAAATGAAATTGGTTATCCGGTAATTGTTCGTCCTGCCTTCACGATGGGGGAACAGGAGGTGGAATTGCTGCTACTGAAGCTGAATTAAAGGAAATTGCAGAATTAGGATTAAAATACAGCCCGGTTACGCAGTGTCTTATCGAAAGATCAATTGCAGGTTTCAAGGAAATTGAATACGAAGTAATGCGTGATGCAAACGACAACGCGATTGTAGTTTGTAACATGGAAAATATAGATCCTGTTGGGGTTCACACAGGAGATTCTATTGTTGTGGCGCCTTCTCAGACGCTTTCAGACAGAGAATACCAGTTATTGAGAAATGCTTCTCTAAAAATCATCAGAGCACTGGGAATTGAAGGAGGATGTAACGTACAGTTGGCTTTAGATCCGCATTCATTTGAATATTATATCATCGAAGTTAACCCGAGAGTTTCTCGTTCATCAGCTTTAGCATCAAAAGCAACGGGATATCCGATCGCTAAGATTGCTGCTAAAATCGCGGTGGGATTAACGTTAGATGAAATCATGAATCCTGTTACCGGTAAAACATACGCTTGTTTTGAACCAGCTTTGGATTACGTGGTTACGAAGTTCCCAAGATTCCCATTCGATAAATTCGAAACAGCGGACAGAAGATTGTCTACTCAGATGAAAGCAACGGGAGAAGTAATGGCCATCGGAAGAAACTTCGAAGAGTCTTTACAGAAAGCAGTTCGCTCGTTGGAAACAGGATTGAGACATTTAGGCTTAAAAACAAAACAGGCGGCAGCACTTACAGATGAAGATATCGAAAGAAGAATCAGAGTTTGTGATGACGAAAGATTGTTTATCATCTGTGATGCTTTAAGAAGAGGGTACGACTGGGAACAAATCGTAGAATGGAGTAAGATTGATAAATTCTTCATCTGGAAATTAAAGAAATTAGTTGATTTCGAAAAAGTAATTGCTGAACATAAATTCGACAAAGAAATTTTAATTAAAGCTAAAAAATTAGGTTTCTCAGATCAGAATATCGCTCACTTATGGGAGTCTAAACAAAGAGAAGTATATAACTTCAGAAAAGAAAATGGGGTAGTACCGGTTTACAAAATGGTAGATACGTGTGCTGCAGAATTTGAAAGTGAAACACCTTATTTCTACGGAACTTACGAAGAAGAAAATGAAAGTGTAGTTTCAGATAAACAAAAAGTAATTGTTTTAGGTTCAGGACCTATCAGAATTGGTCAGGGAGTTGAGTTTGATTATGCTACGGTACACTCGGTTTGGGCAATCAAAGAATTGGGTTACGAAGCAATTATCATCAATAATAACCCGGAAACAGTTTCTACAGATTTCTCTATCTCAGATAAATTATACTTCGAACCGTTGACGGAAGAAGATGTAATGAGCATCATTGATCTTGAAAAACCAATGGGAGTTGTGGTTCAGTTCGGAGGTCAGACAGCAATTAACTTGGCAGATAAATTGGCAAGCTATGGAGTGAAAATCTTAGGAACTTCACTGGAAGATCTTGACAGAGCTGAAAACAGAGATAAGTTTGAAAAAGCACTTCAGGAAATGGGGATTCCTCAGCCTTTAGGAAAAACATCAACTTCAAAAGAAGAAGCGATAAAAATTGCCAACGAAATCGGATATCCGGTATTGGTTCGCCCGAGCTACGTGCTAGGAGGTAGAGCCATGGAAATTGTGTACACAGAAAGCGAATTGGCGCATTATATGGAGTTTGCGGTAGAAGCAAGCCCGGATCAACCCGTTTTAGTAGACCGTTATATCACAGGAAAAGAGGTTGAAGTAGATGCAATCTGCGACGGTGAAACGGTAGTGATTCCAGGAATTATGGAGCACATCGAAAGAGCCGGAGTTCACTCAGGAGACTCAATTGCAGTGTATCCACCACAAAATGTTACTCAGGCAGAACTGGATATTTTAGTAGATTATACTGAAAGACTAGCTAAAGGTTTAAATGTGATTGGATTAATGAATATCCAATATGTTTTACTTGATGGGAATGTTTATGTGATCGAAGTAAATCCACGTTCATCAAGAACGGTTCCTTTCTTATCTAAAATCACGGAAGTTCCAATGGCAAATCTAGCGACAAAAGCTATTTTGGGTCAAAAACTGAAAGACTTAGGATACAAAAACGGATTGGTTCCGAACAAAGAAGGAGTCTTTGTAAAAGTTCCTGTATTCTCTTTCTCTAAACTAACGAAAGTTGATATCTCTCTAGGACCAGAAATGAAGTCTACAGGAGAGGTTATGGGGAAAGATACGACTTTGGAAAAAGCTCTTTACAAAGGATTGATTGCAGCAGGAAGAAAAGTTCCGATGCACGGTTCAATCTTATTTACGGTAGCAGACAAACACAAGCAGGAAGCAGCTGATTTAGCAGCAAGATTCCATGAAGTTGGTTTCAGAATCTGGGCAACGGAAGGAACGGCTAAATTCTTTGCTGAACAAGGAATTCCTTGTAAAATAGGATACAAAATTGGAGAAGAAAGTGTAAATCTGATCGATTTAATCCAAAAAGGAAAAGTACAATATGTTGTAAACACCATGACGAAAGGAAAACAAGTTGAAAGAGACGGTTTCCAAATCAGAAGAATGAGTGTTGAAAACGGTGTTCCTTGTTTAACATCAATGGATACGGTTGAAGCCATCTTAAAAGTTATCGAGAGCATGACTTTCAAAATGGAGACGATGTAGTTTCGAAACTAAAATATAAATTTAATCCTCGTAAGTTTTCTTGCGAGGATTTTTGTTTGGTGAAAATTGAATCATTGGGAATAATATAAATAGCTATCACCGATTCTTAAAAATAGATCTTAATTTTTAAGGTGTGTTTTGTTTTTACGACATAGGAAAATGTAGCGTTAAAAAAATTAATTCTATGAACGTTAAGAAAATTCTATTGTTTGAAGCGCGAGACAAATGTTAACCGAAGAACAGATGTTGAATTCGCGCAAGTTTTAGAATTTTTAGAGAATAGATTTAATTTTTAGCGAAAGTTTCCAAGTCTTGAATTTTTGTTTCTTTTGTTTCAAGACAAAAGAATTTGATGAAAAAAATAGAAATTATATCCCATATTTTGAACTCATTTCATTGAGAAAGGTATCAATTTCAGAGTGTTGATTATAAGACCTCTGTTTAATTTTATTTAGACTTTCTTTTTGTTCTTCAGAAAGTTTAAATTCATTGCTCTTATCTTCTAAGATGCCGTCAATATAATCTAAAACCCTTTCTAAGGTGCTTTGGGGAGTATCTTTGAGTATTTCATTAATGTTTTTTAAAGTAACAGATTCCATCTCTTTTTGTTTTAAACAAATTTATAAAATATGTATTATTCCAAATTAAATAATGTCATCAAAAAGACAGTATGAAACTATAGTTGAACTTTTCATAACTTTAGAGCCAGTACTTTTCCTACTATCAAAAACTATATGAAAACCAAATTGTTACTATTTTTTATATTCATTTTTATAACATGCTCAAGTCAATCTATAGCTGATGTTCATAAAATTGATACAGATTTGATTATTACCAAAATTATTGAAAGTAATAGAGCCAAAGTTCTAAAGAATGATACTGATAAAATTGTGCGACAATTAAAAGAAACGGAAATGTCTTTAACAGATGCAACCCCTAAACAATTTGAAAGATTATTTGTTTCATTGGGAGCTGATGGGATGCCAAATTTTAAATTAAAGAAAATAATTACGAAAGACGATTATGAATATTTTTTATTGCAATCTCAGAATACTGATCCAACAGAAATTAGTGATGCTTTAAAAAAGAAATATAATTTTGATTTGCTAGAAAATATCTTGCGTGACAGAGAGAAAGAGAAACGGTATGAATATTATCAATTTACAAAACCTTACTTCTCAAAAGACCATCAAAAAGCATATATTGAAGTAGAGTATTATTCTGCCGGAATATATGGTGATGGGATGGCATATATTTTGGAAAAAATTAATGGCGAGTGGGTAATCGTAAGAGGATTGAACTTATGGATTACATAAGGAGAAATTTTTCTCCAAGATCATTGATAATATCTAGACCATTAAAATAAGAGTTATTAAAAGTGTAACCCTAATTATTTTTGAAATTGTGGCCGTATTTTTTTTCAAATTTTAAATAATTTCGTTCTCTGAAAATTAAAATATAAATAGAAATGTGGTTTAAAGAAATTATTTTAGAGACGGATCGTGTAAAACTTGTTCCGATCAGTGAAACTCATAAAAATGATCTTATTGCGGCTTCGGAAGACGGAGATTTATCAGACCTTTGGTTTACTTCAATTCCAAAAAAAGATGATTTTGACAGTTATATAGCCAAGGCAATTGATGATTTTAAACAAGATAAAGGACTAGCCTTTGTGGTGATTGATAAAAAAAATAATAAAATTATCGGGACAACCAGATATATCAATGCTACCCCGGAACACAGAAGATTGGAAATAGGATTTACCTGGTACGCAAAATCTTATCAGAAGACATATGTGAATACAGAATGTAAATTATTGTTACTTACCCATGCATTTGAAGTCCTAAAAGCTGTTGCGGTAGAATTCAGAACAAATTGGTACAATTTCCAATCGAGGAATGCTATTGCGAGATTGGGGGCAAAGCAGGATGGCGTTCTTCGAAACCACCAAATCATGTCGGATGGTTCTTTGCGTGATACGGTAGTTTTTTCAATTCTTGAAAGTGAGTGGTTGGCGTGTAAATGTTCTCTATATTACAAAATAGACCAGATGAACAAAATTTAAATTTAAATAATCAATAGTAAAATACGAATCCTTTCTTGCAATCATAGCAAAGAGGATTTTTTTTTTGGAGTTAAGTTTCCTTTAATGGCTTAGAATGTAAAATCGTAATTACTTTAAAAAGAAAACCATGTAAGAAAGTTCCTGTTTCAATTGTCTTATAATAAAATTAAGCATGAAATTCAGGTTACCATTCATCGCAATACTTTTTTCTGTGTATTGTTTATCTCAGAATATAGTGTCAAATGTTGATGCTGTTGTCAACACCGAAATGAAAGAAAGGAAAATTCCCGGAATGCAGATCGCAGTTGTTCAAAATGGAAAAATTGTTTTAAATAAATCATATGGTGTCGCCAATATCCAGAATAATCTTCCGGTAAAAAACACTTCGGTTTTCCCGATCAATTCTACGACAAAAGTATTTACGGCGGTGGCGGTGATGCAATTGTTAGAGCAAGGAAAGATAGGTTTAAGCGATTCAATTTCTAAGTATTTAGAAAACTTGCCGTCTGAATGGCAAAAAATTACTGTAGAACAGTTGATGACTCATATTTCTGGCCTTCCTGATATTCTAAGTGTTCTTGATCCGGCAACAGGAAGTCTTGGAGCAATGAGAACAGAGAATGCGATGTGGGAGAAGATTAAATTATCGCCTTTGAATTTTAAAACAGGAGAACAGTCGAGTTACAATCAAACCAATTATTATTTATTAGGAAAAATTATTGAAAAAGTAAGTGGTGATTCGTTTGTCAATTTCGTTACCCAAAATCAATTCAATAGGGTAGGAATGAAAAATACGCAGTTTGGGGATTCTAGAACGGTGATCCCGAATTATTCACCTACCTATCGTTTCAGAAAAAATCTTGATGGGCGCCCACTGAAAGAGGAAATGCTTTTTAATGATTATTATGAGTTTCCTGATTTTACTTTTCCGGGTGCAGGGCTTAATTGTACGTCTGAAGATTTTGCCAACTGGATCATTGCTTTGCAAAACAATAAATTATTTCAGAAATCATCTACATTACAAACTATGTGGTCACCCATTAAGCTTAATAATGGAACGGCAACAAGCTGGACACGCGGCTGGGGAATTGCCAAGTTTCGGGAACACCATACAGCAATTGGAATGTCAGGAGGAAGCCGATCTGTGTTTTTAATTTATCCGGACGATAATTTAGCAGTGGTCGTACTTACCAATTTAGCGGGAAGTTATCCTGAAGATTTTATTGAGGAAATTGCAGGCTGTTATAATGCGGAAATCATCAAAGCGGATCCTTTAACTTATCTTAGAAAAAATCTGAAGAAAATCGGATTTGATAAAGCCATTGATTTTGTGAAAAATGAAAAAAAACAAAACCCAAAATGGAGTATTCAGGAGGATGAACTTAATAATTGGGCTTACCGAATGTTAGCCAAAAATCAATTGAATGAAGCTTCTGAAATTTTTAAACTGAATGTCTTTCTGTTTCCTGACAGTTGGAATGCTTATGACAGTTATGGTGAAATATTACTGAAAATGAACAACAAAACGAAAGCAATAGAAATGTATAAAAAATCAATCCAATTAAACCCTTCTAATGAAAATGGGAAAAAGGTTTTGCTGGATATTAGCGGAGCGTAAATTTTCCCTATACCATAATAAGATATATTCTTGGTTGAAAATGCTCGTGTTAAAAAGTAAGAATGCATTTTTGCATTCTTACTTTTTAAAAAATTGTTGAAACTAAAAACGTTCTGCAATCATTGTGTAAAGCGCATTTGCTGCTGTACCGGTTACAAGAAATGTAATTCTATAGTAAATGGATTTATCTACATCGGTAAGGTGTAATACGTTTAATTCCGAAAAAGACATACCTGGGCCTGCTGATGCTGGAACAAAGTTTTGGAATGTTGCATAGTTGGCAGTAGTGAAGTCTAAAGCGTTATTATCATATTGGTATCCATTGCCTTGATACTGTTGGTTTACCCCTACATAAAATCTTTTTTGTAGCGGTTGCTGGCGGGTCAATCAGTGCTATCTGAGGAGTATTTCCAGAAGTAATCCTGAAAATAAGATTGTCAACTACGATAGTTTTAGATGCGTCAGCACCAGTACTGGAGTTGTAAATGGTTTTAACAATAGTATTTCCACCACCGGCACCACCGCCTCCGCCTAGAGATGAGGCTAAAGTTTTAGTGATCACTCCATTGGCATCGGGTGCCAAGATGTATTCCGGGGTTTCTGCTGCAACATCAATTTGTCTTACCCTTAGATCTCCATTAACATCTAATGTGTTGGTTGGTGTCGTAGTGTTTATCCCTACCTGGCTGAAAACTATTGAGGGAAACAGTATTAATGCCATTAAATTCTTTTTCATAACGAATGTTTAAAATTAAAAATTTGTTGACAGCAAAATTAAAACAAAAAATGATTTATTCACAAATTTAATACACTTATTTTATCATATATGTTTAAATGAACAGTAAGTATTGATTTTATAGTAAAATATTTAATTTATGACTATTGTTTTTTTAATGAAAATAAGGTTATTTTTTTTGCTAATTTATTCATAAACAGAGATTAATATTCTAAAGCTTTTTTAGAATACTATTATTTGCTAACTGTAATATTTTAATTATAGTTGCTGTTATGTAAAATAAAAAACAGTCACTAATTGTGGATTTTAAGTATTATATCTGAAATTTATCCTTAAAAAGATATTTTTTAAGGATAAAAAGAAGAGAACATCCTATTTTCAAGGATAATAAAATGCTCCAAAAAGATTTATATTATTGGAATAATGTGCTTAAGTAGGGGTTTGTACTTATTTAACTATATAATATGGCTCTGAAAAATATTTACTTGGTTTGAAGAAAACCATTTTTCTTTCATCATCAAAAATCCAGTTAAATCTTTTCATAAGATCAGCTCCGAAATAATTGGTAGTTTGATTTTTAAGATCTCCAACAAAGAATCCGGCAGGAACATCTTTTAGTACAATGTTTCCTAGTTTTAAAAAGGGTAAAATCCCCTGTTTGGTTACGATACTTTTCCCTGCAGAATTTCTTAATGTTTTTTCACCTGTAATTTTTAGTTTTTTATCCAATTGTTTTTCATCAGAAAACTCATTACTGTAAAGCAATCCGCCTGAGTATCCAGATTGCATAAGAAAATAAACTTCCTGTTGTTTGCCCTCAATCACATTATCAGCAACAATATAAAAGGTTCCTGGTTCTGAAAGTAAAAGGGTTGCTCCATATCCTTTCAATTCACTTTCACCAGGCATTTTGTCGTAGATCACAAACTGATTGTTGTCATAGTCTATTTTAAAAGCTTTCCCTTTGAACATTTGAGTTCCTATTTTTCCGTCGGCTTCATGTCCGGTTAGTTCGTTGTCAGAAAACTTAACATTTTTTAAGGTGAATTTCCCTATTTTTACAGTGTTATTTTCACTCACTTTATCTTTAAAAATAATATGGTCGGCATTTCTTTTTCGTTCAGGAGAAATAGAAGCGTCTTCCATGGCAATTTGAAACATCAGATCCAAAGAATCTTTATCATTTACCAAAGCTTTTACAATGATATTATTGTGTTTTGTTATTCTAAACGGAATTTTTTCCTGCGCTTTTATAACTAGAAAACTTGCACATAGAAGAACTAGAAGACTTACTTTTTTGAACATAAAAGAGGGGATATGAGTTGATGTTTTAAAGGAAGTAAATTACCTTTTATTTTTGATATAAGAAGAGTTAAAAATATGTGTCCATTTTTCGGTTGTTCATCAATGGTTTTAAAGATTAGTTTTGTAAAAAACGAATAAAAAATATTCAACTTTTTTTGATAAAATTAATTACAGACAAACAATGAATGCAGACAAAGAAAAATGGATTCTTTTAGTGGTATTAAGCCTTATTTGGGGATCATCTTTTATTTTGATTAAAAAATCTTTAGACCATTTCACTCCTTTTCAGGTCGGTGCTTTAAGGGTTCTTATTGCAGGAATTATTTTAATGCCGATTGCGATTTCTAAGTATAAACTATTCCCTAAGAAACATATAAAATGGCTTGTTTTAGCAGCGTTCACCGGGAGTTTCATTCCGATGTTTCTGTTTCCGATTGCAGAAAAAGAAATAACCAGTAGTATAGCAGGAATTATCAACTCAATGATGCCTATTTTCGTAATTATTGTAGGCGCTTTGGTCTGGAAGTTCGAAACAACAAAACAACAGGTGATTGGAGTTTTTATAAGCTTTACAGGAGTGTGTTTATTGGCTTTTGGTGGTGGTGAGGGCACTGCATTCAAGATTATTCCTGTTCTGTTGTTGTTATTAGCTACTTTATGTTATGCAGTAAGTACCACAACGGTAAAATCAAAACTCATGGAAGTTTCTTCTACTGTGCTGTCTGCCTTTGTTTTCTCATTTGTATTATTTATACCATCATTACTCGCTTTAAGTCTCACCGGATTCTTTTCTACATTTAGTTTTTCTCAAGATAATATGACCGGATTGATGTTTGTGAGTTTATTATCTGTATTCGGAACGGGACTTGCCATGATGATGAATTATAGATTACTGAAAGTGTCCACTCCTTTATTTGCATCAACAGTAACCTTATTAATGCCTATCGTTGCTATTGCTTGGGGTATTTTGGATGGTGAAAGATTAACTGTTTTACAATTTATTGGGGCAACTATTATTATCGCTGGATTGATCTTTTTAAGATCGAAACCTAAAAAATAAAATAATAAATCTGTTTTTTATTTTTGATATAAGAAGAACGTAAAAAATACTTGTCCATTTTTCGGTTGTTCATCAAGGGCTGAAAAGAGTAATTTTATCAAAAAAATAGAATGACAAATATTCAAATATTTAAAGAGCTGCATCAAAATAATGAACCGTTATTACTGGGGAATGTCTGGAATCCGCAAAGTGCTAAAGTCTATGAACAATTAGGGTATCAAGCGTTGGCGACATCAAGTTCAGCCGTTGCACACAGTTTAGGATATGAGGATGGAGAAAATATGACTTTTGATGAATATCTTTATATGGTAGGAAGAATATTGAAATCAATATCAATTCCATTAACGGTAGATTTGGAGGGTGGATACGGTAAGACTGTTGATGCTGTTGTTTCAAACATTTCTAAGCTTGCCGAGATAGGAGCAGTTGGTATTAATATAGAAGACAGTTTTATTGTTGAAGGAACAAGGAAAATAGCAGATAAAGAAGTGTTTTTTGAAAAGCTGAAATCAATTGTTTCAAAACTCAAAGAAGAGAAAGTTGAAATGTTTATCAATGTAAGAACAGATACTTTTTTATTAGGACTGGAGAACCCTGTCGAAGAAACATTACAAAGAATAAAACTGTTTGAAGAAGCTAAAGTCGATGGGATTTTTGTTCCTTGTATTACTGCAGAAAATGATATTAAAACAATTGTTAAGTCAACTAAAACTCCTGTGAATGTAATGGCTATGCCCGAGTTACCGGATTTTAAAACTCTTCAGAATTTGGGCGTAAAAAGAATATCGTCCGGTAATTTTCTAAATGGGTATATTTATAAAAATTTAGAAGAAAAAGGCCGTGAAATCATGCAGGAACAAAGTTTTTCACCCATTTTTAAATAAGTAATGAAACTTACAGCAGAAAGAATGTATCAGGCATCGTTGGATAAAGATTCTTCATTTGAAGGAACTTATTGGATGGCTGTAAAAACTACCGGAATTTTTTGTCGGCCCACCTGTACTGCACGAAAGCCGAAGAAAGAAAACGTAGAATTCTTTCTCAATGCAGACGAAGCAATGGAGAAGGGGTACAGAGCGTGTAAAATATGTAAGCCTCTCGAAAAATTAAATGAAACGCCTCAGTATATTCAAGAACTATTGGCCGAACTAACACACAACGAATCTCTGAAAATTAAAGATGCCGATCTCCTGAAGAGAAATATTGAACCCGTAACGATCCGCCGCTGGTTTCTGAAAAATCATGGGATGACCTTTCAGGCTTTTCAAAGAGAATTTAGGATGAATACAGCTTTTAAAAAGATAAAAAATGGTGAAAGTATTATGGAAACAGCTTTAGATTCAGGATATGAAAGTTTAAGTGGTTTTAATGAAAGCTTTAAAAATATTCTTGGAGTTTCTCCTAAAAATAGCAGAGTACAGATGATTATTGATCTTAAAAGAATGGAGACCCCTCTCGGAACCATGTTTGCCTGTGCTGTAGATGAAGGTATTTGTTTGCTTGAATTTACAGACCGAAAAAATATGGAAAAACAGTTCATCTCATTATCCAAAGCGTTAAATGCTGAAATTGTTCAAGGTGAAAACAAGCATTTCAAACAGCTGGAAGATGAGCTAGTAGAATATTTTGAAGGTAAAAGAAGTCAATTTGACGTTCCGCTGTTCATTACAGGAACCGAGTTTCAGAAAAAAGTCTGGCAGCTTTTGCGCGAAATCCCAATAGGAGAGACCAGAACCTATAAACAGCAATCTGAATTGTTGGGAAATCCAAAAGCCATTCGCGCGGTAGGAACGGCAAACGGGATTAATAAAATTGCAATTTTAATTCCCTGTCATCGGGTAATTGGTTCAAACGGAGAGCTGGTAGGCTATGCAGGCGGAATATGGAGAAAACAAAAATTATTGGAATTGGAGAAGGCTATTTTGTTTTGATTTTCGTATTTTTAAACAAAAATTTACACGTGAAAAAGTTACTATTTGCACTTTGCATATCAACTTCAGCTTTCAGTTTTGCACAAGACTATTCTGTACCGGCAGCAAGCCCGCGCCAACAGGTAGAACAACAGTTCTCAATGTCTAAAATCACTATTGATTACGGAAGACCGGGAGTAAAAGGTCGTAAGATCTTCGGAGAATTGGTTCCTTACGGACAAGTTTGGAGAGCGGGAGCAAACTCTTCTACAAAAATCACATTCGGACAGTCGGTTAACTTTGGAGGAAAAATAGTTCCTGCAGGAACTTACGGATTGTTCATCATTCCTACAGAAAAAGAATGGAAAGTGATCTTGAATAAAGATTTCCAACAATGGGGTGCTTATACTTATGATCCAAAACAGGATGTAGTAGATGTTACTGTACCTGTAAATAAGTTAGCAGACAAACAAGAGTGGTTTGAAATTACATTAAACCCAACAGATGAAAATTCTGGAAATCTTGTGATCAAATGGGATCTTGCTCAGGCAGAAGTTGCTTTAAAGCCTGCAAAACCAGACGCAGTAATCAAAATTACTGACAAACTAAAAGAAATTAAAAAAATAGAATCAGACGCAGCTAAAACAAAAGGCTAAGAAAAGGAAATCGTACGATTCCATCTGATTTTTAAAAACAGTATTTACAGATGAATTTTTCTATTCAACCTATTTTAGAAAATCAAGAATATCAATTAATCCCCTTACAGCAAGGGGATTTTGAATCTTTATACGAAGTAGCTTCAGACCCTAAAGTTTGGGAGCAGCACCCTAATAAAGACCGTTACCAAAGAGAAGTTTTTGAAAACTTTTTCAAAGGAGCCATAGAAAGTGAGGGGGCTTTTAAAATTATAGATAAAAGTTCCGGAGATGTGCTGGGAAGCACGCGTTACTATAATTTTGATGACCAAAAAAACGGAATTTTCGTTGGCTATACTTTTTACGGTACAAAATCTTGGGGAAAAGGAATTAATCCGAAGATCAAGAAATTAATGCTGGACTATATTTTCCAGTTTGTAGATAGCGCTTTCTTTCATATTGGTAAAGAGAATTTCCGCTCGCAGATTGCTTTAGAAAGGCTTGGAGGTGAGAAGATTGCGGAAGAAGAAGTTGCCTATTTCGGAGAGCCTACGAGAACTAATTTTGTTTATGAGATCAAAAAAGAAAATTGGTCATGAAAAAATTTAAGATCCAAAAATCACCCTTTGTAGTTCCTACCACAGACGGAAAATTAATTGAAGAACATTGGGGCAATTCTACTCAAAATTCAAATATTTCAATTGCTCATATGGTGGCTCCGCCAAATTGGAGTGAGCCGCACCAGACTCCTCAATTTGATGAGTATACAATCATTGTTTCAGGTAAAAAACAATTTGAGATTGACGGTGAGGTGGTCATCCTTGAAGAAGGTCAAAGTATCTTGGTAGAAAAAGGAGCAAGAGTACGTTACAGCAATCCTTTCTCAGAACCCTGCGTATATATTGCGATTTGCCTTCCTGCTTTCTCGATTGATTTGGTGAATAGGGAAGAGTAATGTGTTGGAGGGTTTTAGAGTAAAAGAGTTTGAGTTAAAACATTCTCTTTGTCATTCAGAACGTAGCAAAGCGAAGTGAAGAATCTATACAATATTTTTAAAAAGATGCTTCGACTATACTCTGCGCGACATTTCTAATACTAACCGTTTATTTTAGCGTTAATTTTTTAGCGATGTCATGCTGAGCGTAGTCGAAGCGTTTTAATTGAAAAAATGAAAGTAAATTGTGTTGAATAATTTTTGTAAGTTCGCGGCTTTGAAAATTACTATATGAAACACAATTTATCAATTGTATTATTGCTAGGTATTGCACTTTCTACAACTTCTTGTGCAACCATTTTTACAGGAACTAAAGATAAAATATCTTTCAACTCAACTCCTGAAGGAGCCAAAGTATTCCATAAAGGAATCGAAAAATGTACTACACCTTGTACAGCTGAAATTCACAGATCATTAGCCAAACAAACGGTTACCTTTGAAAAAGAAGGCTTTGCTAACAAAGAAGTTAAATTAACTAAAACATTTAATCCGGTAACTTTGATCAATATTATTTTGGGTGGAGCGATTGGCGTTGGAGTTGATGCTGCAACAGGTTCTCTGACTAAATATTCGCCAAAACAATATACGGTTGAATTAGAAGCTAAATAATATCTAGGCATAAAGATAAATGCTTCGACTTCATTCAAAGTGGCATCACTAAAATTGACTGTTATATGAAGATAGTTCATATTAGAAATGTCAGGCTGAGCGGAGTCGAAGCATCTTTTTATCTATTAAAATTTACATCTTATTTCAGAATTTCCTTCAAAAACATCAACGTATGATTCCATGCTCTTTTGGCCATCACTTCATTGTAATCTGGTGATTTTGGATCTGTAAAAGTATGTTTTGAATGGGCATACGTGATGATTTGCCAATCTGCATTGCCTTCATTCATTTCTTTTATTAAATTATTATAATCGTCTGGCGTTACGCTTTTATCGTCTGCCGGGTTTTCAACGAGAATTTTAGTAGATATCGCTCCGTTTTTTCTGGTTTGATCTTTACCAATACTTCCATGAATGGAAACAACGCCTACCACAGGCAAGCTTCCTCTCGCAGATTCTAACGCTCCTGTTCCTCCGAAACAATAACCAATCACAGCAATTTTATTGGAAATCGCTCCGTTTTTCTTTAACTGCTCTAAAGCCAAAGAAATACGTTTTTGGTATTCTGCATAATTTTGCTTGTAGTGTCCCGCAGCTTTTCCTGCGGCATCATTGTCGGCAGGAATATTTCCTTCACCATAAATGTCAGCTACAAAGGCTATATAGCCTTGCTTTTCCAGTTCAGCGGCGGCCGTTTTTGCTTCTTCATCAATTCCTTTCCAGGCGGGAAGAATTAAAACTCCTGGAAGTTTTTTTCCTGCGTTGGAAGTTACCAAACCATTCAGTTTTTGTGCACCATCCTGATAAGAAACTTTTTTAAGATTCTGACTGAAAATTGTTCCTGAACTCATGAGTAATGCTGTTATTAAGATTGAGCGTATCATATTTTGTAATTTAATTAGTTTAACACAAACTACACCAATATCTTCACAAATAGCACTATCATAATTTGTGTTTTTTAGTGTTAAAATTTCGTGAAATTTGTGTTTGAAGTAAAATTCTCATCTAAATTAATAAAAATAACGTATAAAGAAGATGAATAGAATGTTATAAAATATTAAGCTTTATAAAACTGATACTCGCCGTTTTCATAATACGCATTAATATGTTGCAATCCATTCGTTAAAACAATTTCTGTTGCTCCGATAATAGAGTTGTATCTTGCAGTTTGCTCAAATGTTTTTTCCGTTAATTTAATAGATGGAGCTTTGCATTCTATCAGTATTTTAGGCTTTGCTTTTTCGGTAACTAAAAGGTCAATTCTTTTCGTTAAGCCGTTTAAAACGATCTTTTTTTCAGTAATTAAAGCCGATACCGAATAGGATTTTACGGTGAGATAATAATGTATCCAGTGTTGCCGAACCCATTCTTCGGGGGTGAGCAAAAGGTAAGTTTTACGAACGACATCATAAATAAAAAACTTATCTTTGTCTTTCTTGAATTTAAAATCAAAAGTTTCCTGAAAATTCAGTTTTGGGAGTTCCATTATAGTAAGATGAAAGAATTAGATTTAATCCTCAAAAATATTAAAAATAAAGAAGTTTTACCTATTTATTTTTTCCACGGAGATGAACCTTATTTTATTGATTTAGCGGTAAAAGCTTTTGAACACGACTTTTTGGGAGAGGACGAAAAAGCCTTCAACCAAACGGTTACCTACGGAAAAGATACAACCTATCAGGAAATTCTTTCGTTGGCGAGGCAGTTTCCAATGATGGGAGACAAGCAGGTTATTATCGTAAAAGAAGCACAGGATCTTAAGTTAAATGAAGAAGAAGGGAGAGCTTTAGAAGCGTATATTGAAAACCCTGTTCCTTCCACCGTTTTGGTTTTTGCCCACAAACACAAGAAATTAGACAGTCGAAAAAAGGTTACCAAAGCTTTGGAAAAAGCGAAATTACTTTTTCTGAGTGAATCTATTAAGGAGAATAATCTTCCTAAATGGATTGCTGATGAATGTCTTAAATTAAAAATAAAAACGGCCCCGAATATTTCTAATCTCTTGGCAGAATACCTTGGAAATGACCTTTCAAGAGTCGCTAATGAGCTGAATAAATTAAAGATCATTCTCAAAGAAGGAGAAGTTCTGGACGGAACAATTATAGAAAATCATATCGGGATCAGTAAAGAATATAATGTCTTTGAATTACAGAAAGCTTTAGGAACAAAAAACGCCAATGCAGCTTTTAAAATTGCTCATTTTATGGGTAAGAATCCTAAAAATAATCCTTTTGTAATGATGCTGGCCAGTTTGTACAGCTACTTTTCCAATGTTATTATTTATAACACAATGGCCGGTCAGCCGCCACAGGTTATCGCTTCACAGATGGGAATAAATCCTTATTTCGTTAAAGATTATGCCGAAAGTGCAAGATTATATCCTTTAAAACATGCCACAAGAGTAATCTCAATTTTGAGAGAATTTGATATGAAAGGAAAAGGCCTTGGAGCGGTAAATATGAGCGAAGCAGAACTAATCAAAGAATTGGTGTACAAGATCATCAACGTAGATAAGATTAAAATGAAAGTCTAATTGTGTTGCTTGTTGTTAGTTTTCAGTTGATGGGTATAAAAATCTGTCAACCCAAAACGACCAACCATCAACTATCGAAATTCGACATATTAAATATTGACAAGTATCATTAAAATAACTTTAATTACATATTAAAAATTACGAAATTAGCATTCGGAAATTTTTAAATCTTTTGAAAAGCAAATTATGGAGCAAAACATTTTAGATTGTGTGATCGTTGGATCTGGACCTTCAGGTTTCACAGCGGCAATTTATGCAGCAAGAGCAGACTTAAAACCTGAATTATACACTGGTTTGGAGCCGGGCGGACAATTAACTACAACAACAGAAGTTGACAACTTTCCAGGGTATCCTGCAGGAGTTACAGGTCCGGAAATGATGATGGATTTGCAAAAGCAAGCTGAAAGATTTGATACTAAAGTGCATTATGAAATGATCACTAAAGTTGAATTTTCTAAAGAAGTTGGTGGCGTTCATAAATTATATGCCGGAACTAAAGAGATTTTTGCTAAAACAGTAATTATTTCAACAGGAGCTACAGCAAAATATTTAGGTCTTGATGACGAGAAAAAATACAATGGAGGAGGAGTTTCTGCATGTGCTACATGTGACGGATTTTTCTACAGAGGAAAAGACGTTGTAGTAGTAGGAGCGGGAGATACAGCAGCAGAAGAAGCGACTTACCTTGCTAAATTGGTGAATAAAGTAACCATGTTGGTGAGAAAAGGGGAATTCAGAGCATCAAAAGCAATGATCCACAGAGTTCAGAATACACCGAATATCGAAGTGAAGTTTTTCCACGAATTGATTGGTATTGAAGGTGAAAATAACTTGGTAGAAAGAGCAGTTGCCATTAACAACCAAACTCAGGAGAAATCTACCGTTGATGTTCACGGTATTTTTATTGCGATTGGTCACAAACCCAATACTGATATTTTTGCAGGACAAATCGACCTTGATGAAAACGGATATATCGTAACTGAAAAAGGATCTACAAGAACCAATCTTCCTGGAGTATTTGCTGCCGGAGACGTTCAGGATCACATCTACAGACAAGCGATTACAGCTGCCGGAAGCGGATGTATGTCTGCAATGGATGCTGAAAAATATTTAGCTGAATTACATTAATAGTTAACTTTAAAATATAAAACGCACCTTTATGGTGCGTTTGTTTTTTACGATGAGAAATCTATTCTACATATTTATTGGCGGCGGTTTAGGGAGTATGTTGAGGTATTTGATATCCAACTATACCCAAAAACTTTGGAATGTAAATTCATTTCCGATGGGTACTTTTTTGGTGAATATCACGGGGTGTCTTCTTATTGGTTTTCTGACTTCTTATTTTATGAAGAATGACAACTCTTTAAAATTTCTTCTTATCACGGGACTTTGCGGAGGATACACTACTTTTTCTACTTTCTCTGTAGAAAATTTCTCTTTGTGGCAAAATCAGCAATACGGAGTTTTATCTTTGTATGTTTTATTAAGCCTGATTTTAGGATTTGGTGCTGTAATTTTAGGAATGAAAATTCAAACTTCACTGTAGTAGTCGGTGTTTACGAAAAATAATTAGGTTGATTTATAGGTGATTATTGTTTTTTGAGTAAAATTCTTTTGAAAATGTTTTGACAGAATTGAAAAACTTTCTATATTTGCACCACTGAAAACAACGATACAATCGGAGTTTAAGGAGAGATGGCAGAGTGGTCGATTGCGATAGTCTTGAAAACTATTGACTGTAACAGGTCCGGGGGTTCGAATCCCTCTCTCTCCGCAAGTTGAGAAACTGAAAAAATATAAAAAGCCTTTAAATAGTACTATTTAAAGGCTTTTTTGTGCTTATTAAATATCAATTGTAGCCACCAGATTTTGCAGCTGATCCATTTTAACAATTAAATCATTAAGTTTATACCAAACTTATGCAATGGCAAATAATAATATAAATGTTCGAACATTGCGCGAACTGTATGAGCAACTGGGGCTTTCTATAGATTATTTAGAAGAAGAATCTGGGTTTACAATTCATTATCTTGAGCAAACCTTTAAAGATTTACCGTTTTGTTCAGAACCGTTTCGTCCCAATTATTTTAGTTTTCTGCTTATAAAAAGTGCATTGGGGTTTTACACGATTGATGACCAAAGGTTTGAAGTAACTTCAGAGACCGTTTATTTTACGAACCCTGGAAATTATAGAATTTTTGAGTGGGAGAAGTTGGAACATACCTGTTTGATAACTTTTGGAGAAGGTTTTTTGAAGGAATATGCACACGATGACGTATATCGTGATTTTTCTTTTCTATTATCGGAAACTGTTTCGCCACGTGTTTTAACAAAAGATCAATTTGCTCAGGTAGAAGAATTGTATATATTAATAAATAAAGAGTATAAAGGAGATTCTTTATATAAGAATAAAATCATCGGAGCACTTGTTGTTGCTCTGTTGTTAAAGATCAAAGAATATTTTTTTCAGGATTATAATCCTATTTATGAAGGGAATAGGAGTTCACAGATTGTGAAAAATTTTAAATTGAATATTGAACAACATTTTCGGGATTTGATGAGTGGAAAAACAAATATTCAATTAAGAGTTCAGGACTATGCAGATTTGCAGAGGTTGCATGTTAATTATCTTTCCAGTGTTATCAGCAACAAAACTGGAAAAACAATCAGTTCATGGATTGCAGATAAAACAGCTACTGAGGCTAAGGTATTGCTTCAAGATGACAGGCTTAATATCAAAGAAATTGCCGCTCGCTTAGGTTTCTTGGAAACATCTCATTTTAGTAATTATTTCAAAAAGTATACATCAACAAGCCCTGTAGAATACAGAAAACAGTATTTCGGTAAACTACCTTAGAAATTTACAACATTTGATATAATCTTTGTACGTTTTTAGGAGCAATCATAGACCAACTTTGTACTATAAAATTAATGTTTATAAAAACAAAGTATTATGAATAATCTAAACAACAAAGTAATCCTTGTGACCGGAGCGTCAAGAGGTATCGGTGCTGAAATTGCACAACAGTTGGCTACAGCCGGCGCAAAAGTTATCGTAAATTATGCTTGTGGAAAAGACGCTGCAGAACAAGTTGTTGCTTCTATTAAGGGTAAAGGAGGTGATGCTATTGCTTTACAGGCAGATGTAAGTAATTCGGATGCCGTAGAACAACTATTTGACAATGCTATCAGCCATTATGGAAAAATTGATGTATTGGTTAATAACGCGGGTATCATGATTACCAAACTGATTAAAGATACTACAGATGAAGACTTTTCGCGCCAGTTTGACATCAATGTAAGAGGTACATTTAATACCTTAAGAGAGGCGGCGATCAAGCTTGCAGACAATGGCAGTATTATTAATTTCTCTTCTACTACAACACGAATGATGATGCCAGCTTATGGAACCTATGTAGCAACTAAAGGTGCGGTGGAACAATTAACTCGTGTATTTGCGAAAGAAATAGGCTCTCGAGGCATCAATGTAAATGCAATCCTTCCAGGACCTACCAACACCGAATTGTTTACCAAAGGCAAACCCCAAGAAGTAATAGATCGTCTGGCTTCGCTCAATGCTTTCAATCGTTTGGGAGAGCCTTCTGATATTGCAAAAATTGTAGCCTTTCTCGCCAGTGATGATGCAAAATGGATCAGTGGACAAACCATTGGAGCCAATGGTGCTATGGCATAATAATTTTCTTATTAATCTTAAAATTTAAACATGAAAACTTTACCAATTGCAATAGCTTTCGGTTTATTCGGGGCGATTGCAGTAACTGTTTCTTTTTCGCAACAGTGGCCCACATGGGTTATGTTTATTGCATGGGTTAGTTTCTATATTTTCGGTAAAAAGTGGCAAAGTTCTCTGTGGGCATTCTTACAAATTGTGCTAGGTATGTGTATGGCAGTTTTGATACAGGTAACAGCCGGATTGTTAAGCCAGATTATCGGACAGTTTGGTTTCCCGGTTTCTGTATTCCTATACATTGGTTCATTAGCATATTTTGCAAGAACAAAAAAACTGAACAATATACCGGCATGGTTTCTAGGGCTTATTATTTTGTTTGGTATTCATCCGCCTTTGGAGCCACTGCCGATATTGAAACTGTTGATACCCATCATTTCAGGATTTGTATTTGCCTGGATGAATAATTGGGTGGTTGAAAAAATCCATGCTCGGCAAATATCACAATCATCCGTTCAATAATATCATTTTATACAATCATTATTAATTTAAAAATTCAAAAACAATGAATTCATTACAAAATAAAGTAGCCATTATTACGGGCTCAGGAAGAGGTTTGGGAAAAGCCATTGCAGAACGTTATGCGGCTCTAGGCGCTGATATCGTATTGAATTATTCACGAGACAAAGCTTCAGCAGATGAGGTAGAAAGCAATATCAAGGCTATGGGAGCTAAGGTTATTTCTGTAAAGGCAGATGTGAGTAAGTTAGCCGATATCAAATATCTATTTGACGAAGCAAAAAAGGCATTTGGTAAAATAGATATTGTCGTTGCGAATGCCGGTATCGAAATGGTGGAAACGCCTGTTACCCAATTTACTGAAGAACAGTTTGACCGATTGTTTTCTATTAATACCAAAGGTGCTTATTTTACGATGCAGCAGGCCGCTATGAATGTGGAAGATAAAGGCCGGATTATTTATGTAGCCTCAAGTACCACCGCATTTCCGGTGCCGGGAATGGCAGTATATGGTGGTAGTAAAATGACGCCAAGATATTTAGTAGATGTATTATCAAAGGAAATTGGACATCGTGGAGTAACGGTGAATACAATTATTCCGTTTGCGGTAGATCATTCCGGAATTTTTGCAGAAGAGGGAAGTTATCCTGAATTAAGAAAATCATTAATTGATAGTTGCCCCATGGGAAGGTTAGCAGAAGTGGAAGACGTTGCTAATATTGCTGAGTTTTTTGCAAGTGATTTATCTTCTTTTGTGAATGGGCAACATTTATTAGTCAATGGTGGGGCTAATCAATAACAGAAAGGGTATGTCTATATTTAAATATATTTTACCGATCTTACTATTGGCCTCTTTACAGGCTTGTGGGCAGATCGGTAATCATCAACATCAAATCATTAATCAAATGGAATACAAAAAAATAAATAATCAAAAAGTGAAAGCAGCAATCGAAGCTTGGCAGGAAGGTGATGCCAAATTATGGTTTTCCTTTTTTACGGCAGATATAAAATTGCTTGATGATGGAAATCTAAGAGATTTTAAGAGGTTTTCTACAGAGGCTATCGGACATGAGCGCTTCACAACAATTGACAAAGTAGAAGATGGTGGGCTATCTGTTTATGGTCATTTCCATAGTGATACATGGGGAGATTTTAAAACATATTTTAAATTTCACCTTGATGTTGATGGGAAATTTAATAAACTTGAAATCGGTCAGGCTCATTATTAGAATCAAAAAGGCAAGATTTAAAGTATAGAAATACAATGTGTTTTTTGAGCATTTTATGTGGATATTTACATGTGAGATTGTATAAAAGAGCTCAGCAAAGAATCTTTTTTACCCTGTGAGAATTTATTTTTTTTTAAATTTTCACAGGGTTAAATTTTTAATAAAGGGTATTTATGGAATGTATTTTTTAATCATTTGTTCAAACTTATCATTATTAATATAAACATTAAAGCTATGATTATTCTGTCCATCAAAGTTATCAACAGTAAAAAAATTATATGTTGATTTTAAATTATTGTAGGCGGTAATATCAAAGCCTAAAGTTGTAGGGTTAAATTTTCCTTTAAGTCCTACAAATTTTTTTAATACAGGATCATTTTTATTGATTGTAATGTGAATCTTTTTTAGTTGAGAACTAAAACTACGAAAAGATCCGGTATCTTTTTCTTTTTTAAAATCGACTTCTCCAACGGCGGGTGCAAGCATTATAGATATGATACGATTCCCATTTTCAGCAAGGGGAATTTTATTATCAATGGTTATTCCTAATTTTTCTGTATTCCTTCTGAAGTCATCATCATAAGGTGGGTTACTTAAAGAACTCAAAACAACTGATGCACCACGGCTGTGAGAAATAATAATGATGTCTTTATCATATATTTCATTTAGAATTTTCCGCAGACCAAATTCTCCAGCCATCTGACTATTACCAGTTGCATAAAACCATATTCTTCCAGAGCCAATAGGATCCTTAGAAACTAATCCATCCCAATAAAATTCAATTACTTCATCTTGGATAGGGTCGATATTTATTTTAGCACATAACAAGTCATAATTCAATTTTACTTTTGCGGCACTATTATTATAACCATGAACAAAAATAAAGATCCTTTTTTTATTTAAAACATTCTGATGATATTTCGCAAGATTTTGATTTTCAAAATTAGTAAGTGTTTCAATAGTGTTATTTTTCTTAGCAGTAAGATATAATGAAGATTTTTTTTTATAAGGTCCTATTTGTGTTTCCCATTTTTCAGGATAAAAATTTCCATTAAGATCTACGAATGCAACAGTAGTATTGGGTGGAATTTGTATATTTGGATTTCCACTGGAGGGAATATTATGAGTAGCACATGAGCATACTATCATATAAATATAAAAGTAAAATTTATTCATAATTATTTGGTTTTTATTAATATGAATGTTTTTTGATATTTCTTTGGAGGAGATATATTTTTAACTCATTCTCTTATAGAATTACAACACGAATAGTTGATGTGGATGAATAACAATTTATAAAAGCGTTATCGAAAAAATATCTTCCATATACCGGTAAACTAACATTTCCTGTATAAACCGCCACATTATCTAAGAAAATTCTAAAATTAAAAGAAGAATTGGCGTTTATCTTACTTACTATTTCAAAGTTGTTAATACATGTAGGTAATCCATTGATAACATCATAAGAAAAAATAATATCATGTGGATTATCATTTGATTGCGTAAATAAATTAATGGAACTGTAAAACTGATTGTAATTTTGTGCGGTTAGGAGAAAAGAAAGAGCACAAAAGCTTGTAATAATAAGTTTTTTCATGATTTCTAAGTTTTAATGGTTATTATTTAATCAAAAACAAAATGTTTTGAGATATTACATATTGTGTTGATTGCTTTTACTAAAGATTGAATTTCATTTACTATTTGAAAGATTGAAATTGGTTTGCGGTTAAATATATTATTTCTACATGTATTATTTCTACATGTGCTAGTTGTTAAATCATGTAAATTAGTATTATACCGTGTGGTTTATTTGTGCTAAAATATACGAGTATTATCTAATTTAGAAATGACAACTATATACTATAGTTTTGTGTCAAAATGAAATTTACAACTTCTTAAAATTGAAATTATATTTAGAATAGAGATTCTCTAGAATTTTCAGATAATTGAGCGATTTAATCTAGAGGGTTGAAGTTTTATTTCCTTTTAAAGTATAAATTCTATTTTAGGAGAAAAATTATTTATAATTCATAAAAAATTATGTCAATCATAACTTTAACAATATGTATTGTTATAAATGTCTAATTATCTTCAATAAAGATACGAAATAATTTATTTACTACAATTATTTTTATATACTTATTAAAAAAACTCAATATTCACTTATAACTATTTCTTTACACGGGAAATTTTATTTGCATATTCAGTTAATAAATTTTCATTTTAAAAAGAAGGCTAGGAAGATTTCTTATTCTGCAGTTCTTTAATAAAATCAGATGGTGTTAAATCGGTTTCTTTTTTAAAGGCATTCAGAAATACTCTAGGGGTGGAATATCCGCATACTTCCGCTAAATAACTTATTTTATATTCTCTGTAAATTGGATCTTCGTAAAGTTTTTTTGTGATGTAATTGATTCTAAGACTATTAATATAATTGTTGAAGTTTTTATTTTTATGATTTTTTATAACCTCAGAAAGATATTTTGTATTGGTATTAAGATGGGTTGCAAGTCCGGCAATGGTAATGTCATTTCTTAGAAACCTTTCTGTTTTTTCAAATTTAGATATTTTACTTAATAACTGATTTACTGTTTCTTCTGTAATTGTTTTTGGAACTTTTACTGTTTTTTCTTCCTCTAAATTTTGTGCTTCGGTCTGATTTTCTATTTTCGTGATGAGTTCCTGAAATTTTTGCTGCTGAATTTTATTCTTATTTCTCCAATAATACCAAATTCCGCTGCCCACAACTATTATTATAATTAAGAAGATATAAAGGTAGCTTGTAAGGGTTTTGTTGCTTTCTAAGTCTTTTTCTTTTTTAATTTCGGTGGTAATTTTGTTTACCGAATGTTTTTCTGCAATTTTTATACTGTCTTTTAATTTTGTCAGAAGCTGGCTGTATTTTTTTCCTTCTTCAGTTTTGTTTTGTGCCAAATATGCCTCGGTCAGAATTTCATAAAAATTTTCTCTGCTGGAAGGAGATGAGATTCTTTTTTCCAGTTTTAAGCCTTCTTGGGCATAATGAATAGCTTTGTCGTTATCTTTCTGATCAAAATAAAAATCACCCGCTGTTCTGTATAAATTCATTTCATTAAGCGGGCTTACGTCTCTGTTTTTTGCAATTTCTAACGAATTTAAAATAAATTTTTCTGCTTCTTTTGGATTGCCTGGCTGCATAATCCACAAGTAATAAAGCGAAAGATTGGCCTGTATAGAAATGATTAAATCATACTTTTGTTTTAATCTTATTTTCGAATCTTTATTGGAAATTTTTTCCGCCTCACTCAATCCTTTTAAAAGACACAAACGAACAGAATCGGGCTGTTTTTTGCTTTGATCAAAGTACCCGGAATAATTTGAGTAAAATAAGCTTCCATAATAGTAGCGAACGTCATCATCTTTGATATTCTTTAAATAGAGTTTTGATTTTTGGTAGGCTTTATGTGAATCCTCTAAAAAACCAAGATTTCCATAGGCTCCAGCCCTCATTTTATACATAATTGATACTTCTTGCGGAGGAGAATCTTCATTAATATATTTCTCTACATCTGATGAAACTTCAATAACTTTTTCTGTATTGTCTAATGTTGAATACGTTCGCATCAACTCTACACCGATTATAAAAGCAATATTGTATTTATTTTCCTTCGCAACCTGATACTTTTTTTCCAGTTTTTGAGTAGTATTATTTACTATACCGGTGTTCGAAATTTCGTTTTGTATTTGATGTAACTCGTTTTTCAATTGTTCTTCGGAAATTTTCTGGCTTTGGCCTAAAATAAAGAAATGAACAAGAATGAACAATAAAATAAATTTGTCAGATTTCATTGACTTGTAATGTGGAATTAAATTAGTATTTGTTAATCAATCAGCTAAAATAATAGAATGCTTAATCTGTAAATAGTAAGCGTGTAAAGAAACTCTTCACATCTCAATAAATGCATATAGTCTCATCTTTCAGATTTTTTAAATAGGTAATCAAAAGGGATTCTTTTTAGAAAATTGTATGCTCTTCCGTAAGGCTGAATAGTATAGAAAAAAGAATAGAAATATTTCATCTCAAAAAATATTTTTCGCAAATATACAAATATCAACCTTCTTTATCGGATACTCTAAGAACAATAATTGAATTACTATTTTAAGTAGTTAATTGTTTGATTTATAGTATTTTGTAGGATTATTTACATCGGTATAATTCAGGAATTGTACCGATGTAAAACTTGTGTACATACTTTTCTAATCATACTATTGCGGCATTATATAATTAGCCTGCAAGTATATTCACAGCTTTAATTTTAAAAAGATGTACAATCTGAATTCTGAAAATACAACAATGAAACACTCATTTTTCTTGCCCAATGATAAGGGAATATTTTGCTTTCATTGTTTGTTAATTTCTATACAATGGTGACTTTCTAAAACCCAATAGATGCATATACTGTTGAATAGTTTTCTATGAAAACAAATGCATAATCAAGACTTGAAAAAACAACATGACAGGGTATTGAAATAGGTATAATATCCTAGGCTATGTTTACAAAATAACAATTTTAAATGATTTTATGAAAAAACAATTTATTCTTGCAGCTTCATTATTATCCACCATTGTTTATGGACAAGTGGGAATCAATACGGCTAGTCCGGTTGCTACAATGGATATTGTGGGGAAGCCTACAGTTACTTCCAGTATGGATGGTATTATCGCGCCAAGGATTGAAGGAGCACAATTAAGAGCCAAGGCTTATACTTCTGCCCAGACAGGAGCTTTGGTGTATGTGACATTAGCAGATACATCTCCAGCAGAACAAACGATAGATGTTACTTCCGTTGGATATTATTATTTCAATGGAACCAAATGGGTAAGCACAGGATCTGGATCTGGTACTTTTGCAGAAGTAGATGGTGTAATTGGGAATGAGGTACTGAATGCTACTACCAACGGCGGGCTTACAAGAGCAGGCTCGGGCACCAATGTAAGCCCTTATACATTAGGGTTAACAAGCGGTACCAGTACAGGACAACTGATGACATGGAATGGAACAGCTTGGACTCCCTCTGCAGCGGTCAATATTTACAGTACCAATAATTCATTTGCAGCAAACCGTACAGCAACAATACCTTCAGGACAATGGTTGAACTTTGCAGGAGCGGGTTACGTGGGAATAGGTGGTGTGGATTCTCTTGCCAAACTCAATGTTAATGGCTTTATACAGTTTGGACCTACTGATTCCGATTATGGAGTGGGGAAAGTCTTTAATGATACCACCGGTGAAAAATATGGTCTTACACAAAGTGCATATTTTCCGGGAACAGGAGATGCTAACTCCCCCGGAACTCGTATTTATACATCAGGGGCAAATACCAAAGGGCATATTTCTTTTGGTAATTATACAGGTCCTACAGCTTATGCAGAGTGGGGGCGTTTTGCAAATAAGACTGGAAACTTCGGTATTAATACTATAAATGGGACTGGAAGTAACAATCCTACGGAAAAGCTGGATATAAACGGAAATGTAAGATTCCGTACACTTCCTCTGAATGGGACAGCCAATGCTATATATACCACATCCACTGGGACTTTATCGGCAACCCAGAATCAGACTTTTACGGCGACCAGAACTGTTGTAGCTGATGCTAATGGGGTGTTAGGGTATGTAAATACCATTCCTTCTGATGCAGGAACCACCAAAGTAATCGTAAATGTAAGTGTACCGGGAACTCAAAATCTTATGAATGCATTTAGTCCGCCTGTTACAGCTCAATTCACTGATGAAAGTATAGATACCTATAATGCCTGGACCAATAATGTTTTTACAGTTCCTACCAATCTAAATGGGCTTTACAGTGTCGTTATGCAAAACTCAAGTACCCATACAAGTACCGGAACTGCAACTCCTACATGGTCTACAATTGCATTTTACGAAAAAAGTACGGATGGCGGAACCAATTGGAGCGAGTTGATGAGGCATACCTATTCTAATCTTGCAGGTACCATAGTAGATAATGGCAACACATTGTATTGGACAGGTTTTTTGAATGTTGGAGATCAGCTAAGAGTTCGTCTCAACTGCAATTCCACGACTAATAATATGGTTAATAGAGGCGGGCTTTCCATTACTAAAATTGCTCAATAATTAGTATGAAATTAAAGGGAATGATGATCTTAAAAAAACAGAATTCATAAATCGTACCTTTTTAAGGAGGAAAAAGGATGTAAATAGATTTTTATCATGTCAAAGTAATTTTTTGCTTTGGCATGATTTAATTAAGCTGCCTTGAGGTAGCTTATCTTAATGTTATAGATGTTGAAGAAGTTATAATATACATACTCATCAAACTAGTTCGGAGTTGTTTGGTCAAGCAGTTCAATACGGAATATCACAATGAGGATTAAACAATAAAAAATCTAAAAAAGGTGTAAATTGCATTAACAGGAGTTTTATCAAAAAATATAATATGAAAATCACTGAAAATTTGCAGGATACCCTATCTTTTTACAGCATAGATTGTCGGCGATCCTATTATATTTCATCTGGTAACTCTATTGTTAAGTTTCCGAAAACGTCATTCAGGATGGACTATTATACTTTATGTATTTGTATATCTGGCGAAATTCATATTGAAATAGATAATGAAAAATACCATGCAAGTGCCAATCATTTTCTTATATCAGCTCCCTCAACCATTATCAAATTTCTGAAGGTTAGCGATAATTTTAAAATGAAATTACTTTTTTTTGATAAAAATTTTCTCATTAAGAACATTTCCAATCCTTTTATTATTGAAAAAATGAACCTTTTTACCAAAGGTTCTTACAGTGTTGTAAAAACGGCAGAAGAGAAATCTTTATTATTACAAAGATTACTGGATTACCTGAAAGAAAAATCTGACAGTAAAGGAAAATTTACAGATGAAATTGTCCGGACGATTATTTTTAATATTCTTTTAGAAACAGCGGAAATCGTAGAAGCACAAAAGGGAAACTTGTTGGAAAAAGAGGAAGGCAAAAAAGATCTTTTCTTAAAATTCAGGAAATTGATCCGAGAGAATATCAAAGAACAAAAAAGTGTTGCCTATTATGCAGAGCAACTTTTTGTTTCGAGTAAATATCTTATAGAAATCATTAAAAAAGCAAGTGGTAAAACACCTCATCAGGTAATCAACGAAATGCTTTTAAAAGAGGCCTATGTTATGCTTGGAAATCCGGATATTACGATCTCTGAAATTGCTTTTCAGCTTCAGTTTAATTCTATTTCAGCTTTCGGACGTTTTTTCAAGAAGCACACTCTTATCTCTCCTTCGCAGTACCGGATTAAAGAAAATATTCAATCATAAGAATTTAGGGATAATAATTCTGATATTCGGGATATATCTGGTTTTATCAATTGAGATACCTTTATAGTATACAAAAAATAAAACGAGATGAGTACTATTAATTCAAAATTCGAAAATGTTTTAAAGGCTTCTGAACAGTTTGGAAAAGTAATTCATGAACCAGATTCAAGTAAGGAGGTCCAGATCAATACCCCGGAAAAAACAATGCCTTTCTCTGATCAGATCGGAAACTATCAACGAAATAAAGGCATTCCTTTACAATCTTACGAAAATTCTAAAATTTATATTGTAGGAAGTGGTATTGCCGGAATGTCTGCTGCTTATTATTTCATTCGTGACGGTCATGTTCCCGGCAAAAATATTATCTTTTTGGATCAGCTTAGTATTGAAGGAGGGTCATTAGACGGTGCGGGAAATGCAGAGGAGGGATATATTATCCGAGGAGGAAGAGAAATGGATATGACTTACGAAAATCTCTGGGATATCTTTCAAGATATTCCTGCTTTGGAACTTCCTGCTCCTTACAGTGTTTTAGATGAATATAGACTCATCAATGATAATGACCCTAATTACTCTAAAGCCAGATTAATACATAATAAAGGTGAAATTCAGGACTTCAGTAAGTTTGGACTGGAAAAGAAAGATCAGTTGGCTATTGTGAAACTTCTTTTAAAGAAAAAAGAAGAATTGGATGACCTTAGTATTGAAGATTATTTTGCAGAATCTTTTCTGAACAGTAATTTTTGGTTTTTCTGGCGTTCTATGTTTGCATTTGAAAATTGGCATTCTTTACTTGAGTTGAAATTGTATATGCACAGATTCTTGCATGCTATTGATGGAATGAAAGATTTTTCATGTTTGGTATTTCCAAAATACAATCAGTATGATACGTTTGTAACTCCTTTAAAAGATTTTCTTGTTGAAAAAGGAGTACAGATACAGTTCAATACATTAATTAAAGATATTGATCTTCAAATAAATACTGAAGGGAAAAAAGTACAAGGAATTATTACCGAACAAAATGGGGAAGAGGTGAAGATACCTATTGGTAAGGATGATTATGTAATTATTACTACAGGATCTATGACAGAAAGTACATTTTATGGTGATAATACTACTGCTCCGGAAATTACAATAGACAACACTAGTACAGGGCAGGGAGCAGGATGGAAACTTTGGAAAAATCTGGCAGCAAAATCTGAAGTCTTTGGAAACCCTGAAAAATTCTGTGGAAATATAGAAAAATCTTCTTGGGAATCTGCAACGTTAACGTGTCGCCCTTCAGCATTTACAGAAAAATTAAAAGAATTATGTGTTAATGATCCTTATTCAGGAAGAACAGCAACAGGAGGTATTGTTACGATTACAGACTCTAATTGGGTAATGAGTTTTACCTGTAACAGACAACCTCATTTCCCAACACAACCCGATGATATTTTAGTTGTTTGGGTATATGCTTTACTGATGGACAAAGAAGGGAATTATATTAAAAAAGCAATGCCTGAATGTACAGGTAACGAAATTCTTGCGGAATTATGCCATCATGTTGGAATAATAGATGAGCTTGATAATGTCATAGAAAATACAATCGTTCGTACTGCATTTATGCCATACATTACTTCTATGTTTATGCCAAGAGCTCAGGGAGACCGTCCGAGAGTAGTTCCTGAAGGATGTACTAATTTAGGGTTGGTCGGACAGTTTGTAGAAACGAATAATGATGTTGTCTTTACGATGGAAAGTTCTGTAAGAACGGCGAGAATTGCAGTCTACAGTCTTCTAAATCTGAATAAACAAGTTCCAGACATCAATCCGTTGCAATACGATATCCGTCATTTATTAAAAGCAACCCAAGCTTTGAATGATTATAAACCATTCTTAGGAGAAGGCATTTTAAGAAAAGTATTGAAAGGAACCTATTTTGAACATGTATTGGTTAATCATCCTGAAGTAAAGGAGGAGCATGAATCTTTCTTTATGGAGCAGGTAGGTAAATTCCAAGATTGGATTAAAGGAGTAAAAGGCTAGGAGTAAGCAGAATACTCTGTTTAAAATATATTATTCATGCGGGTTTAAGAAGAGAAATTTAATTCCTCTCTCCGCATAAGTTAAGAAGCTTGAAATATAAAAGCCTTTAAATAGCAATATTTAAAGGCTTTTTGTATTTTGAATATATTCCAAAAGCTTATCTCTTAGGAGCCATACTCGTTGCTCTGCTTGCCACTTCAGGTAAATTGGGCTGGCGGAAGAAAATTTTACCTTTACCATCTGTTATATTGATTTCAAGCTCAGATTCTCTCTCGCTGTAGGTATCACTTACTTTGTCATAAGGGTTTATTTTAAACACAAGATTGGCGTTAACTGGATTTTTATAGTTGCATTTTACAACTTTTGAAATCTTATAGGTATTTATTAGCTCGTCTCTGTCTTTCCTCATTTCTTTCACCTCAACAAAACCTTCAATAATATCATATTTAAGTGGAAATCCTTTACCTCCACTGAATGCGTAATAGGTTCCGCTATTCACACATGGAATATCCTGCCCAAAGGCAAAAGAACTTAATAATAGAAAAACGAAGCATGTAATTGCTGAAAATCTTTGCAACATATAATTAACTTTTAAATAATCTTCGAAATTAACGAAAGTGGATAATAATCGGGGTAGATTAAGTAATAAAGTTTTTGAAAAAAAAATTGGTTGAGTGTAGGTCATTCTCTACGCTTCAACAAAGTCTTTAAAATTCCAAAATGCGGACATAATTTTTCATCTTTTTCTTCGATTCTCACCTCTTGCTACGCTCGAAATACTAGATTTTTAATTTTTGGGATCTATTTTTTTTGCTGAATGAACTTTTTTTGAAGTGAATTTGTAAAATAATGTGGTACCTCGGTGAGAATAACTCTCCATAATGTGTATTTTTATTAAGTCAAATTATGGTGAATAATATTCTGATATTCATATAGTTTTATGGTTGATTTGATGGATATGTCAAATAATTGATTATTCATCAAATACCGTTTATATTAATGGAATGTTAACTAATAAAAATAATTAATTATTTTTTCGAAAATAATATAAACATATTGTAATTAATCATATCTTAGTGATGTATTAATTAAATAAATATACACTCATGAAAAACTTAAAAAAACTAAACAGAAACGAGTTAAAAACAATTACAGGTGACGGATTACTTGACAACATCGGTGGATTAATCGGTGGTCTAGGTGGTGTAGTAGGTGGCGTTGTAGGTGGCGTTGGTGGTGTTGTAGGCGGCGTTGTAGGTGGCGTTGGCGGTGTAGTAGGTGGCGTTGTAGGCGGCTTAGGTGGCGTTGTAAGCGGTGCTTTATGCCAAACACAATGTGTACTTAACGGTGTAATACACATTCAACTTCTTGCATGCGGATCTACTTGTTAAGATAAATCTGTATTATAAGGTATACCGCTCTTTTAAGAGCGGTTTTTTTATGGATTTATACTTCATTATTAATCATATTGTAGAGCTGAAGAATTCAATACTTCAAATGATTTATTGAGTACTTTGGCGTTTTCGTTAATTTTTAAAAGAACCAGATTATCTCAAAGTAAATTCAATAGATTTAAACTAAAAATAGAGGAGTTGGATGCGTATTTGAATCACCTTATTAATGATTACTGATCTCAGAATTAATTACCGTCACGGGTTTATACAAATGTGTTCTTAATTTTCTAATCGGAAGATAGGTAAATAGCACAGAAAGTAAGCCTGCAAGAACCCCAACAAGTATTGCCATTTCCAAAGCATCCAATTTATGATACTTGGATAAACTTAATTGCCCAAGCAACAAAAAGCATAGAACCAATAAACCGGTAATAATACCATGTAAAATACTCAGTTTGGTCATCAGCTTTTTGATATTTAGCTTTTCATCAACCATAAATTCAATAGCTCCCTGTTCAGAGGCATCGGTTACTCTTTTAATAATATCAATCGTAAGAACGACTGGTAGAAATATAGCCATCGGTAAGGTGAGCCGGGCCAGACATTGTGTTCCTGCAAAGAAGTGAGTGTAGCCCAACTCATTAAAACTTGCATAAGCAATAATAAAATTAAAAAACACATTGGGAAGAACATAATAAATCATTCGCTTTCTTAAAAAACGATTAAGCGTAGTTTTCTTTATTTTTTTAATTTTCTTAGTTCGGGCAGACTTCATGGTTAATTTCATAGGGATGAGGTCAATAATTCAATGGCTTTATCTTTAATTTTAGCAGCTTCTTCTTTTGGAAGAAAACTTTCATTAGACACGAACATAAAATCCATTTCCTGATTATAGGTTGTTGCCACCAAGGTATTCGAGTTCAACCATGGAAATGCTACCGTTGGACTAAAGATTGTTTCCAGTTTAAAATTTCTATATTTACGTTGAATATCAATTTTCCCCATATTAGACAACGTAATATCGTGTCCTCCTTTGCTGGCATTTAACATAGAGACCATGCGTTCAACAACCGGATGCATATGTTCACCCATCCAGAGAAGTTCTCTGGCTTCCATTTTTTCTATTTTTTGTACAAGATCTTTTTTGATATGTTTGGAATTTTCCAATATATCTGCATTGCCTTTTTTTAACGAGAGCTCAACAGTGGGAGCAAAGGCAAATATATGGTCTTGCTTAATTTCCGGAATAAAATGTCGAACATCCACAGGGCTTATTACTTTACCCTTAGCAGAACTGCCTTGTATCTCTTGGAAGGCCTTCATGAAAGCTGTAGACAATAAAGAATGTACAGAAATTTCATGAGTCTTACATTTTCCGGTGATATGTTTTGTTATTTGAGAATCTAGCTTCCAGTGTATGACATAGTTATTTCGGTGACTTATTTTTTTACTTCTTCGTTGCATAAGAAAGAAGCCTTTCGCTAGGAGGAGATAAAAATTAGCTTTGCGCTTCTTTTTTTTCAAATTGAAATCCTGAGGAAGAAAATCATTAACTGAATTAAATATCTGGTAAGGACTAAGTTCGTAACAAGGATCATCCAATAGAAAAAGGAGTTCTTTCATCAAGGCTACAAGAGAGGTCCCGTCACAGATACAGTGAGGGATTACCCAAAGAATTTCGGAGGTCTCTTCTCCGCGAATCCATACCACTTTTGCCAATGGTTTTTTATCATCATCAAACAGAGAATACCATTCATTCTTTGATTCCTGCAACCAATCGTCGTCTGTTTTTCGGTTCACCACATAGAATGGAATAGGCTCTATTTCTTTTTCTTCAACAAAAAAAGGATATTTTTCTGTAGTATTATCTATTTTCACCCGCAGTAAAGGGTGTTTCTTTTGAATTTTGGATAAAGCAGACCTTAAATCTCCCTTATCAATACGGCCTTTAATCCTTGCCGTAAAAACACAGTTAACCGGAGTTTCAGAATTTACATACATAATTCTTTCCACCATCATTAATTTTCTTTTCATCATGATACTGCCAGATATTCAATTTGTTTTTTAATCGTCTTAATCACTTCATCACGAATAGCCAAGGCATCCACATAAGGTAAATAGCCTTCACTTCCCATGAACGCAAAATCCATCTCTCCCCGAAAAGTTGAGGCTACCATGGTCGTCGTATTTCCCAAAGGACCAATAACCGAAGGACTGAAAACATTTTCTAAGGTAAATTCTTTGTATTGATGAGGGATTTGAATGCGTCCTAAATTAGAAAACATACAATCATTAGAAGATTTACCATGCTTTAACAGTTTGGTGAAATTCTTCAAAGCATCATGCGCAGATTCCATCACCATCATGGTAATGTATGGATTGAGTTTAGCGGTTTTTCGCTCCACCGAAGCTTGTATCAAACGCAGGTTTTCCGAAAAGTTCATTTTTTGATTGGCGGAAACCACGATCATTAATCCAAAAGCAAAAATATGATCATCTTTGATCTGATTCGCAAAACGCCTGATATCTACGGGGCATGAAACTTTGTTGAATGCCTTTTCACCCCTTACTTTTTTAAATACCTGAAGAACGGTTGCGCTCAGAAATGTATTCACCGTGATTTGCTGAGATTTGCAATAAGAAATTAATTCCTTGCTCGTATCCTTATCCAGCTTCCAGTGAACTAAATAATCACTTTGCCTGTCAACCGCTTTTTTTCCGACAGGAATAAATTTAATAGCAGTTGCAGCCAATCTGCCAATAAATTTAGCTTTTAGTTGCTGTCTACGATTGGCTAAAATTTCAGAGGGAACAACATCCTGAATTCCTAATATTGGATTTTCTAATCCGATTTCGGCAGATGGATTGTCCAACAGTTGCAAAAATTCATATAATAAAGTCATAGCAGAACCACCATCGCATAAACAATGATGGAACACAAACATCATCTCTGAAGTTTCCTCTCCTTTGATCCAGACAAATCGCATAAGGCCATTTTCTTTATAATTGAAGGTCTTATGCCACTCTTTTTTAGATTCTTCCAGCCAATCGATGTCACTCTTTTGGGCTAAAATTCGGATAGGAATTTTTATTTTTTCTGAAACTTCAAACCAAGGGATATCCTTTTCATCATGCTTAATGATGGCTTTTAGCCAAGGATGTTTTGCTTGAAGTTGATCTAAAGCATGTTGAATATCTTTCAGGCTAAACGTGCCCTTTAATCTGAACGGTATTACGGTATTAAAAGGTTCAGTTCCGTCACCTAATAACATGCGTTCTCCAAATAACAATCTTCTTTTCATATGCAGTTATTTATTGTTTTTTTTTGATTGTCCTTACTATTGTTTAACATTAATTTTAACGCAAAATCTGCATTTTTTTTCTTACCGTTTTATTTTTTGCAAGCGCGTTTTGCTTAGCAAAAAACCATAGACTTTTCTGTATTATTTTAAGTTTTGGCTAAAGCCGATTGGTTTTCTATTTTTATTTGAACGGTTAAAACCCGTTTCTATTGATAAAGACTCTATAAACCATGTCAAGGTTCAAAACCTTGACATGGTTTTACAAATAAAAGGTAGTTAAATATAATCGCCTATCATCCTTATTGGTTTTTATCTACAAAGTCATTATAGACTTATGCAGGAACTAAAGTTGATTGTTCTACAGAATTTTCCAATAATTCTACGGCACGATCGTTTCCTCCAGCGTTGATTAAACTCGATTGAACTTCCTTCGCTGCATTTCTGTACGTCGGGTTTTCCAAGAGCTCAAAAACAGTTTGGCGAAGTGCTTCTACGCGCAATCTTTTATATCGGATGCTGATTCCGCAACCTGCTTTTTCAATTAATTTAGCAATATGAAAATGGTCGTAAGCAATTGGTGTGATCAACATGGGTAATCCATTGGTAAACGTATCATTCACGGTATTAAATCCACCATGACAAATCACAGCATCCATGTGAGGCATCAAGGCAGATTGAGGAACAAAGCCACTCACGATAAAGTTAGAAGGCCATTCCTCGAAAATTTCCGGTGGAGTAGCGGCAATTATCGTTAAGGGCTGATCTGCAAATGCAGCGATTACTTTTTCAAAAAATGCTTTTCGAATATCTACTAAAAGAGTTCCTAATGAAACGAATATTTTTGGTGTTGTGGATGCGTTTAGTTTGTCCCAATCAAAAGGTGCCGGATTTGGGCGACCTTTTACCGGACCCACAAATTGCATGTGTGATGGAACTTCTTCAAAATCAGCAAATTTTTGTGACGTAAAAACCAAGTTTAATTCATGCGAATGAATAAAAATACCTTCATCTTCAATTCCGACTTCTTTTTGAAGTTCCTTGATTAAATTCTGCTGCCATTCAAAAATTTTAGGAGCGCTATTCGCAGTATCTCCCATCACATCGGGTGGAACAGGCGTTGTTGTTACACACGGAATATTATTTTTATGAGCAAACAATGCTCCCCCAAAAGTGATACAGTCGTTCACAATAACATCGGGTTGCCAGTCTTTTGTAAGCGTTTCCAATCCGGGCATCATCATTTTAGCAAAAGGAACATAGGTTTCTTCTAAAGCTAATTTCATCACCTCAGGTCCTGAACATGCAGGTCCGTCATCTTGTCTTTTTAAAATCCTTTTAATTTCATCCTGATACGGAATCAAATCTTCTTCGGGATAAAAATAACTTCCGCCTTCAGGAATATGTTTGTTATCTAAAGGGGTAATTCCGAACCATTTTACTTCATGTCCACGGGCAATTAAACTCGCACCTACACTCAATGTCGGGCTGATGTGTCCAAAAAATGGGGGAACTACAAATAAAAATTTAGACTTAGATTTTTCCATATTAGAAGTTGGAATAGCATTTTCAAGGAAATTGGCTGCTGTTGCGCTTCCACCGGCTTCAATGAAAGATTCACGAATGGTTTCGGCAGCTTTTTTATATTCAGGATTCGTTAAAATATTTTGTACGGCTTCGTTTAAATGATGCGCTTTAAATCGATTAAAATTAAGACGTTCACCTGCTCCTGTACGCACAACACGGCCCGCAACATGCGACTGGTCATACGCAATCGGAATCACGACCAAAGGCAAACCGTTTGATAATGCTTCGGAAACCGTATTATGACCGCCGTGAGAGACAACGCCGTCTAAATGCGGAAGTAAATCCAATTGAGGAACTTGTTGATACACCATGAAATTCTCCGGCCATTGCTCAAAAAGTTGAGGATCTGAAACCACCACAACCGTTAAGTTTTCATCTTTGAAAGCATCAACAACCTTTTGGAAAAATGCTTTTTTGTGTTCGTGGTCGAAAGTGGTGCCAATGCTTACCAGAATTTTCTTTCTTGGATTGCTGTTGAATTTTTCCCAGTCAAATTCACAAGAAATACGACGTTCCGTAAGAACCGGACCTGTAAATTGATAATTGGAAGTCAGATCCATTTCACCAAAGAAATACCTTGATGTTAACACCAATGTCAATAAATCTGAACAATCTAAAGCTCGGTTTTCTTCAACACCTAATTCCTGTTGTAACGCGATAATTTGCTTTTCTTCCCATTCATGAACTTTAGGAAGTTCGCTCATAATTTTAATGGCAGCGGGAGCGGTAACCGTCGTAGCGTAAGGCAAGCCTAGTTTTTTCGCAGCAATAGAAGCCGCAAATAACTGATGGTCTCCAATCACTAAATCGGGTTGGTATTCTTTTAATAATGGAATAATCCCATTGTAAGTATGTCTGTTCAAAGGAATCAAAACATCTTCGTAAAGGAATTTAATGCTGTCGATTCCGTAAACTACTTTTTTAGAAATGATATCAAGATAGTTTTCACTGTCTTTTTTCTCTTCGTCGGTTTGATCATATTGAATGAGTAGCAATTCTCCTCCTTCGGGAAGTTTGCTGATTAGATTTTTATCAAGACTGATCCAAGCCACCTCGTGTCCTCTTTCTAGAAGAGTAGCGCCGATGCTTAGGGTTGGGTTCACATGACCAGTCAGTGGTGGAACTATAAATACAAATTTAGCCATGGTTTTGTGTTAAATGTGTTGATAATGATTGAGATAAAAAATGGACAATCGTTTCGGCAATCAATGCAGGTTCCTGAATTGGGATGTTGTGATCTCCGGGAATTAATTCTAATTCAGCTTGCTTGATCTGTGCATTCAGAGATTCTCCTGTAGGTCTGCAATTTGAATCTGAACCGTACAATAATAAGGTTGAGGTTTCCAGTTGAGACAGGTTCACTTCAGTAAGAAAATGCTTTTCCTTAATCATATCTGCTTTGATACTGGTTTGATTAAACAAGAACTCATACATGCGATGGTTTTTTTCCATCTGCCTTTTCCCCATTTGCACTTTGGTGGTATCTGTAAAATTGGCGACATAATGCTCCAGAAACTCTTTGCTGTATTCATCAATGATATTTCTGGCTTTTTCGTCCTGAGGATCGGGCGCTTCGATAACCACTAATTGCTCAACGCGGTTGGGTGCTTTCAGAGCGGTTTTCAAGGCAATAAGACCTCCAAAACTGTAGCCGACAAGATGTGCTTTTTCAATATGTAAAATATCCATTAAAGCCAAGACATCGGAAGACATATTTTCCAAATCATAACCGTCTGTAAAACGTTCGCTCATGCCATGACTTTTTAAATCATACATCACAACGTGGAAGTGTTTTGCGAGAATCGGAGCAATATTAAAATAATAAATAGAAAGGTTGCTGAACATACCGTGAATCATTACCACGGTTTGTTCAGCTCCTTTGTTGAGTTCCTGAATGTGAACTTTCTTATTGTCAACAGTAATTATTGGCATTCGTAGATATAATTAATAATCATACTTAAATCAAGGTTAATCAACTCGTCCAGATCCATTGAAGACAGCCATCCCGTGAAATCGATTTGCTCTCCAAAATGCGCTTTGATCTTCTCCGAAAAAGAAACAATTTCAATACTGTCCATTTCCAGATCTTTGGTGAAAGAACTCTCCGGTGTGATGTCCATTTCCTCTACAAATTCTTCACCGATAACTTCTGTGATAAAACCTTTTAACAGTGTGAATAATTCTTCGTGATTTAATTTTAGTGTTGTGTTTATAGTGTCCATCCTATGATATAATTTTTATGTTTAATTGTTTTGATTTCTGTTTGATTGATCCATAAAGAATCCTCTGTGATTTTTTCGACTTCGAGTTTTTTTGGATTTCCTTTTAATCCTGTCCCTAAAAACTTTCCGTATGCTTCCTTAGCTACCCAAAAACGGGTTGTCCATTCTGCCTGATCTCTGTTTTTTAATAAAGCTAATTCATTATCGGTAAAGACCAGATCGTAGAATCCTGAACTGCGTTCTTCAATGATTTCCATATCAATTCCGACTGCTTTTCCGCTGCGGGCAATTCCCACGGCATCTTTCCCTTTGTGAGCGAGAGAAATATGAATATCTTTTGTAAACTCACTGATTAGATAAGGTTTTCCAACTTCATCAGAAGCAACTTCAAAAGTGATAGGAAAGCAAGGATGATTTTTCTCTTGTTTAAGGAGATTTCGTACCGCATCTTTCACGGCTACACGGCTTACCATCCAGCTTTTTCTCTTATTAGGAAACAGTTTTTGATGATGTTGTTTTTCGGTTTGATTGAAATAACGTTTCAGGATAAAATCCCATGAAGCGACTCTGGTATAGGCCTGATGAAAGAAAAATACCTGAGGCGCAATTTCTTCCGAAAGACGGTTGTGCAAAGGTGACATAGAAACGTTCCATAAAGGTTCATCAATTTCCAGTCGACGGTTTTGCCAACCTGAAATTTTACACCACACTGTATTGTTTTTGGTTAAAAGAATATCTCCAATCGCAAACTCGTCATTCATTTCAGTCAGGCTGCAGGTACACTCAAAAATACCGTCCTGATCGTGTAGATCACCGAAAAATTCAATGTCTTTGATTTTTACAGGAAATGCAATTCTATCTTTCGTTAAGGTAAGTTGTAACCATAGTCCGAATAATTGCCCGGCATTATCAAGTAAGGAACCTTTTCCTCCGTTTCCTTTAATTTTTCCGATAATTCCTTTCGTTCCGACCTTTGAAACTTCCGTTATTCCCTGATAACATTCTCCATGAAACATGTGTTTGTCGTAGATTTCTTCAGGTGTTCTTTCGATAGGTAACACATCACCGATTGAAAGATTAAAAGTAGGATTGGGGCGAGAAGATGAGGTTAATACCACTTCAGCATTCACGAAATTTTCAATATCTAAATAAGCGTGATTAGTGGATTTCCATTCTGCTTTCACCGTTTTTTCAAAAGGTTGGGCAACGTTCATCCATTGAAACACACTTACGTTCATGATTTTATGAACTTGCGATCCTTGTATTTCTGCTTGTGCAATTTCTGCTAATTGTTCAAAGATCATCGTCATTGGAATCACGGGTTCCATATCGGCCACTTCATGCCAGCCTTTCGGTTGTCTTAATAAACTGTGGTCGATAAGATAAGGGTGGCTTTCCAATGTAACGTATAAAGTTTTTTCAAAATTCTTGCTTATCGGAGCCTGAACTTTTGGTAAAACCACATTCGGAATTGAAACTTTCGGACGATCCTGAAATAAGGTCAACACTTCTTCCTGCATACGAATCATATCCGAAATATTATTCTGAAATGCCTGTACCAAAGGATGTCCAGATTTCGCCACAGGAATAGAAACGGTATTTTGCTTTGAAGTTCCAAAAGATTGAGCCAATGCTTTTACTTCTTTAAAATCACGGATAATAGGAGAGCCTAATTCAAGTTTAATCCCTTTCCCTGATGATTTTTTGGAGAACGTATGGATGTCTAAAAAGTCTAGCGCCACCACTTTACCTTCCACGAATAATGCGGCTACCACACGTTGTAATTGTGCTAACGCAGATCGGGTAGGAACGCTGGAGGCAATCGTGCTGAATGCTTTTCCTTTCAACGTATCATCAATAAATCCAATCAATCCGCCTGTTCCGATTTGAATAAAGAATCTTGCATCTTCTTCGTACAATTTATCGGTAAGTTCACGGAAACGAACGGGTTGTACAAGGTGTTCTGCACTCAGTTTTCTGATCGCGTCCTGATCTGATGGATAAGGCTCCAATGTTGTTGCAGACCACAATGGGATTTTTGTTTTTTGAAATTGTGCTTTTTCCATTCCTGCTAAAATCACATCCAGTTTATCGGCGATAAAAGGCGAGTGAAAACCAGATTGGAACGGCAATATCTGATGAAATATCTGTTTTGATTTTAATAACGGTACTAATTCATCCAATGCTGCATTGCTTCCGCAAAGAATTACCTGATTCGGGCAATTGTCATTGGAAATATAGACGTTCGGAATGTCTTCAATAATAGGTTTTATGGTTTCAATTCCGGCTCCGATGGCGATGAATCTGGAGTCCTTTAATTCAAAGGTTTCAGGATTAAGGACATCAATTAAAGCTTTTACAGAATTTACTTCCGCCAATTCAGAAGAATAACCTGCCAGCCATTCTCCTAAGCTGTGTCCGGCATTCATATCCGGTATAATTCCCAATTTTTTTAATGAATTGTCTAGAATACTGCACTTATTGAAAATGTTTAAGGCATCGTTTAACAACCCTTCACCTTCAGTTTCTATAGGAGCGGTTAAGTTGAAATAACGGCTTACACTGTCAATTTCCCCTTTTGCTAATCCGTCTAATCCGGGGAAAACAAAAGCTACTTTTTCTCCATTTTGCAATAGAGGAGTGTTGGTGTACCAAATATCCTGTTTGTTGCGCCAAGGATTATTTTTGGCGACAATTTTAAGGGCTTTTTCTATTCTTGCAGGGCTTGGATCAAATAGTGCAATACGATAATCTCCTTCACCTAATGTACTTTCGTTATTTTGCAAAGCAGATAATAATGCTTCATGCGTTGGTCGGGCTAAGATGAGAACTTTATCTTTTTTCGGCATGTCATATCCTTCCAATACAACATGGGCATTGATGCCTCCAAAACCGAAAGCATTGACTGCCGCTACTTTAGGTAATCCAGTTTTAGACCAGCTTTTTGCTTCCTGAACAGGTTCGAATCTGGTATTCTGCATATCCAAAGTTGGATTTTCGCAGTATAAAGTCGGTGGCAATGTATCGTGATGCAAAGCCAGACAAGTTTTTATTAAACCAGCAATTCCCGCAGCAGGCATCGCGTGCCCGATATTCGATTTTACAGAACCAATCCCTGCTATTTTAGCTGATTCTTCTTTTCCAAAAAACTGAGCTAACGTCTGAAGTTCTGTTTTATCTCCAAGTGGTGTTCCTGTGCCGTGAGCTTCCAGGTAACCGATTTGTTTTTCATCTAGATCTGCATTGCTCCAAGCTTGTTGTAGAGCTTTCAATTGACCTTTGACCGCTGGACTCATTACGCTGGTTCCGTTACCATCGCTGCTTACGCCAACGCCTTTAATGACTGCGTAAATTTTATCCTGATCTCGAACGGCATCTTCCAATCTTTTCAACACCACAAAACCACAACCTTCACCAATCAACAAACCATCGGCATCATTACTGAAAGGTTTAATTTGTTGTTGACGGGATAACGCACCCAATTGTGCGAAAATACTCCAGAAAGCAGCATTTTGTCCAGTGTGTACACCTCCTGCAATCATAATGTCGGATCTTCCTCGTTGAAGTTCCTGTACCGCGTGGTCTACTGCAATTAAAGCACTTGCACATGCGGCATCTACGGTAAATGCAACCCCACCTAAATTGAATCGGTTAGCCACTAAAGAGGCCACCAAATTGGGAATTAATCCCATCGCAGTATCAGCGGCAAAACGTCCTTTCTTTTCCTGAAAAGCGTGTTTTACTTTTTCAATATCGGCAGAAGAAACTTCGGGTAATAATTCTTTTAATAACGAAGAAATCTGTTCTCCAGTTCTTACGATTTCAATAGCACGGGTAGCCCCAGGTCCGGTATAATTTCCTTTCCCAATGATGATTCCTGTTTTTTCAAGCGAAATTTCTTTTTGAAAAATTCCTGCATCGTCCAAGGCTTTTTGAACCAGATCCAACGTTAATAAATGATCGGGTTCAGTCCCTTCAACGGCTAATGGTAAAATTCCAAAAGCGGTTGGATCAAATTCATAATCAGAGATAAACCCACCACGCTGACAGTAAAAGCGGTCAACCGGATTGGTGGTATCGCTAAAATGAACAGGATCAATTCGGTCGGCTGGAGCTAATTGGGTAGAGTCTACTTTATTGACAATATTCTGCCAAAAAGTGTTGGCATCCTGTGCCCCCGGAAAGACACAAGATAGACCAATGACTGCAACATCTGTTTTTTTCATACGTATCTTATACAGAGGTTTACCAATTATTTCCGGACATGATTAATACCTGACTTTCAGTTCCGTATTTTATTTCATTCAGGAAAATTTCCTTTCCTTGTTCCAATGGAATTAAAGAAATACCGCGGCGTTCATATTCTGTTTCCAGTGTTGATGAAACCATTCCGGCACCTTTCCAAGGACCCCAGTTGATGGAAATTACTTTTCCTTTTAATTTCTTATTTAAAGCGTTGGCGTAATCATCCAACACAGAGTTAGCAGCCGCATAATCGGTCTGACCTTTGTTCCCGTACACTGAAGCGATGCTTGAGAATAAGACTACAAACTGGCAATCTGTACGCAGTTTTTCTGCCAATACACGAAGTGGTTTTACTTTGGTATCGAAAACACGTCCGAAAGAACTTGTTGTTTTTTGCTTGAATAATTTATCTTCCAAAAGACCAGCCCCATGAATTACCCCGTCTAAACGGTTGTATTTTTCATAAATGCTGTTGATCAAGTCAGATAATCCATCTTCGTCACAAAGATCTAATGATTGGTAAACAATCGTATTTCCCATTTGTTCCATATCACGGATGGTACGCAGGATCTGATTGTTTTTGAAAACTTTTATCGTTTCTTTTTCGATTTCAGAAGGTGAAGTGAATGTTCCGGATTTAATAAGATAGGCTCTTATTTCTTCCTTCGATTTAAATGCTTCTAATTCTTTATTCGTTGCTTGATTTCTGGGATCTTCTGATCTTCCCACCAAAATATAAGTACAAGGATAAGCCTGTGACATATGTTTTGCGAGTTCGGAAGTAATTCCCTGTGCGCCTCCAAGAACTAAAACAACTGAATCTTTGTCTAATTGGATGTGTGCTTCACTCAATCCTGTTGCCAAAGGCGATGGGATGATGTTTATTTTATGTCTCTGGTCATTTTTATAAATAACTTCAGAGGGTTTGTCGGTTGTTAATATTTCTTTTAAAATAATATCAGCAATTTGATCTACCTGCTGAGGAGAGTTTAAGCTGATTAATCTGCAATTCGTGTTTTCAAATTCTCTAGCTAAGCTTTTGAAGAACCCCGGATAGCCTTTGTAATGACGTAAAAGAGTCGTGTCTGTAAGCTCCTGAACGTGTGCCGGAATATCTGAAATCAAATAAATCCACTGAGCTTTATCAAGGTCTAATCTTTTAATTAAATCAACATGATCAATAATATTTTGCTTTACGGCAGATGAGAATAAATCAAGAATAATTAATCCGTCAAAATTCGTAAGATCTTTGTCTGTATCCACCAATTCAGCGATTGCTCCATACTTTTCAAGGGCGTTTTTGATAGCCAAATTTTGGTTGCTGTTGTCTTGAGTGATTGCAAAACGTTTTCCTTGCAGGATTTCATTATTTTCGATTAAAGAAACATCCGTTGGTGTTAAATCAAATCGAAGACGGGATAATAAATTCTGAATAGGTTCTGGAGTATTATTTCCGCTCATTTCATTAATCCAGGAAGCTAATCCGCTCAATGTTTTAATGGCAGCTAATTTTTCCATTAGATCATCCGCCTGTTCTAGATCTTGACCGAAACCGATTTTAGTTTTAAGCTCACCAATGATTTCCATACGTTTGATGGAATCGATGCTTAAATCTGCTTCTAAATCAAGGTCTAGGCCTAACATTTCTTTTGGATATCCTGTTTTTTCGCTTACGATATCCAGAATGGCTGTTTGAAGTTCTTCAAGAGAGAATGCAGATTTATTTTGAGTCGTTGAAGCTGTTGTTTCTACAGGTGCAACTTTTTCTGAAGTTTTTGATGCTCCCGAATATTCTGTTAACCAAGAAACCAAACCGTTTAAAGTTTTTATAGAAGCTAATTGCTCCATGATGGTATCTTCATTTGCGCTATTTGAGGAGAAAGAACCTAGTTCAGCTTTCAGTGTACCAATGATTTCAACTCTTTTAATTGAATCAATACTTAAATCAGCTTCCAGGTCCATTTCCATGCCCAGCATTTCGTGAGGATATCCTGTTTTATCGCTTACAACCTGAAGTAATAATGTTTTAATATCCTTTGTCGGAGCTTGTTTTACAGGAATAATAATCGTTTTTTCAACGCCGTCATTTAATGGAGCAGATATGATTGGTGCGTGACCGTTTGAATGAGCCGGAATTGATGAAACATAAACAGGAGCAGGGCTTACTTGAGGATTTTGTCCCAAGAACGTAATCATCACATCACGTTGCGCCTGTATCATGAGTTGCATGCTGTTTAAATATTCCTGCAACATACGTTCAGTATTAGATTGAGTTTCAATCACAGGAGCTTGATTATTTGTATAGTTGTTCATTTGAATTGGAGTTATGATTGGTAATGCACCATTGGCAGGCAATGATCCGTTTGTTGGATGTGCAGCTTGTCCGTTTACACGCCAGATGGCAGGGCTTTTTTTGTATAATTCAGGTTGATCAATTTGAATTAACTGAACATTACGACCTTCGAAAAGTTTAGCAATATTAAAATTACGCCCTGTCCCTAAATATTGAGCCAGCATAGAAAGCAGGTAAGTCAATTTATTGCCGTTACTGTCTTCTACAGAAAGCGTTAAATGCTCTTTATCTAAACAAGATTTGGTTAATCCTGCCAACACTTTTCCTGGGCCCACTTCGATAAAGATTCTTGCACCGTCTTCGTACATCGCTTGAAGTTCTTCTACAAATCGTACAGGCTGTACCAAGTGGTTCGTGAGTCTTTCTTTTATTTCTGAAACTGCCGTCGGGTAGGTTGTTGCCGTGGTATTCGACCAAACCGGAATCTGCATTTCTTCAAAAGAAACATCTTGTAAAACAGTTTCGTATAAGCCTTTAGATTGAGCCAATAACGGACTGTGGAAGGCACATGCAACTTCCAGTTTTTTAGCAGAAATACGTTCCTGTTTAAGGATTTCCATTAATTTGTTGATGGCTTCTGTACTTCCTGCTACCACACATTGCGTTGGTGCATTGTAATTGACAGGATAGCAACCTTCAACGGTATCTAAAATAGGCTGTAGGTTTTCTCGGGTTGAGCTTACTGCGATCATTGTTCCCGGATCACCTCCTTCTACTGAGTCTAAAATGGATTGCGCTCTTTTGATACTTAAATCAACCAATTTTTCTTCTTCGAAAACCCCTGCAAAACATAAAGCAGGCAATTCTCCATAACTGTGACCCGCCAACATATCCGGAACAATCCCAATAGATTGTAGGAGTTTAGCTAAAGCCAGATCAACAATTCCTAAAAGAGGTTGTGCTAATCGGGTATCTTTAATGGTTTCTTTTTGCTGTTTTAATGTTGCTTCGTTAAAAGTAGCGGAAGGGAAAACTACTTTTTCCAATTCAGGATATGAATTGATTACTTTTCGCATTTCAGGGAAAGCAACGAACAGATCACGAGCCATATTGATTCTCTGGCTGCCTTGTCCAGGGAATAAAAACGCTACTTTACCATCTCTTTTATTGACCGTGAAAGTGTCTTTGCTTTCAATTCCGGAAAGTGCTAGTTCGATGTTCATCATCAAATGTTCGGTGGTGTCCGCAACAATGCTTAACTGAACTTGTTTTTCTGAACTAACGGCTAAACTATAGGCGATGTTCTTTAATGAAATAGTATCGTTTACTTCGAGTAAAGATTTAATCTGATTTAATTGAATTTTAGCTTCATCATACGTCTCTCCACGGAATACAAATAATTCTGAAGGCCAAGATTGCAATACCGCAGAATCGTCTTCTTTAGGATGATTGGCAATGACAGCATGGAAATTAGTTCCCCCAAATCCAAACGCACTGATTCCCGCATAACGGTTTTTCTCACTCCATAATCCACTTTCTGCATAAAAAGCAAATGGACTGGTTTGAGCGTTATAATACGCGTTAGGCTTCTGTAAATGTAGGGTAGGAGGTTTTACACCATGATAAACTGCTAAAGAAGCTTTAATTAATCCTGCTAATCCCGCTGCACATTTTGTATGTCCGATTTGTGTTTTTACAGAACCTAAATGAGTCTGCCCCGGCAATGCACCTGAACGACTGAATAAATTAGTTAGAGCACTTAATTCTGTTTTGTCTCCAACAACAGTTCCTGTACCATGAGCTTCGACCAATCCAACAGATGCAGGACTGATACCAGCTTGGCTATAAGCACGCTCCAATGCTCTTACCTGACCGATTTTTCTCGGAGCAGTAAGACCTAAAGCTTTACCATCACTGGATCCTCCAACTCCTTTGATCACAGAGTAAATACGGTCACCATCGCGTACCGCATCATCATATCGTTTTAATACAATAATGGCAACGCCTTCACCAAGGGCAATTCCGTCTGCATCACTGTCGAAGGTTGCACATCTTCCTTTTCTGGAAAGGGCATGGGTGCTGGAGAACATGAGGTAATCATTGATTCCGTTATGTAAATCGGCTCCGCCCGCAAGAACCATATCTGATTTATTTAAGATCAATTCCTGACATGCCAATTCAAGAGCTGCCAGAGAAGAAGCACACGCGGCGTCTACGGTATAATTTCTTCCCCCAAGATCCAGACGATTGGTAATTCTTCCTGCAATAACATTCGCTAAAATACCGGGGAATGAATCTTCTGTAGTATGTGGAAAAGCATCTTTAACTTCTTGATGAAGCTCTCCGAAAACTTGTTTATAAAACCCTCTGAAACTGTAGCTGTTGGCAAGGTCATTTCCACCTTCGGCACCAATAATTACAGAGATATTTTCTCTGTTTGTATGTTTGTCACCATAGCCTGCATTTTCCATCGCACGTTTGGCAACCAATAAAGTTAACAATTGCGTAGGTTCAATGGCAGCAAGAGACTGTGGTGGAATTCCAAATTCTAAAGGATCGAAATCAATTTTAGGAATAAATCCGCCCCATTTTGAGTGAGAGACATCTGATTCGTTGGAGTCTGGATGATAATACAGCTCTTTGTTCCATCTTTCGTCCGGAACTTCGGTTACACTGTCTTTTCCTAAAATAATATTGCGCCAATATTCTTCTAAATTTTTTGCATCAGGGAAAATACATTCCATACCGACAATGGCGATATCCAATGCTTTTTCGTTGGATGTTGGTTCTTCCGGTAATGCTGCATTTTGAATATATTGATGATTGTCTATGCTCACATTTTGATGAAGTTCATCTAGGGTAATGACTTTTTCATGCATGGTAGCAACCTGTCCGATCATGTACATTCCTAAATCCAGTTGTTCTTCTTTAGGAATAGTTACTAAATGATCACCTTGACGTTCTACACCTTTTGCGGCAATTCTTAAACGACCTACATTTAATTTTTCAAGCTTTTCCCAGACTTCTTTCTTATCTGTTCCGGCTGCGATCAGTTTTGCTTTTTCATGATTAAAATGTTGAGCAAATGCAGTATCTAAACATCTGGTTTCGTGCCCGGGAGCAGTTTCTAATAAAACCGTTTCTTCTGCCTGTAAAGCCTGTACCTGGAATTCTTCCTGAATAGCCCCACAAGTAACTGCCTCTTGGGTATATAGATAAGCTGTTCCTATTAATACACCAACTTTTACACCTCTCGCTGCTAATGGAGCAGCCATGATGGAAACGAAAGCGGTTGAAAAATCATTGTGAATTCCTCCTGCAAAAAATACGCTGATGTTTTCAGGATGTTCTTCTTTTAAGATACGTTCGATTTGTTTTTCCCAAAGAACTGTACTTGAAAGTGGACCCACATGGCCGCCACATTCACGTCCTTCGAAGATAAAGTTGGTCGCACCTTCTTTCAGGAAAATATCTAATAAAGCGGGAGAGGGAACATGTAAAAATGTTTTTATTCCTGCTTTTTCAAATACTTTTGCTTGGGCTGGCCTTCCTCCGGCAATCAATACAACGGGAGGTTTAGCTTCTAATATATAAGAGGTTTGTTCTTCTCTTAATTCCTGAGGGGCAAATCCTAAGATTCCCACACCCCATGTTTTTTCGCCTGCTAATTTTTTAGTATCCATTACCAAAGCTTTCGCCTGTTGACCTTTTAATAAAGATAAAGCAACAAAAGGTAAAGCACCTGCTTCTGCTACGGCGTTGGCGAATGCCGGAACATCGCTCACACGGGTCATTGGCCCTTGGGCAATTGGATATTTTAAGCCTAATTCTTTAGCCAGAATATTGTCTTGATTGATAACCTGAAGAACTTTTGCCTGTTTCAGATGACCATACATCGCTTCTTTGAATCCAAAAACCATTTTTTTTAGATTTTTGAAGTCTTCGTACAGGTCTGTTGCCAGGGAAATATCCTGTCCCATTGGGATATAACTCTTAGTGATGTCAAGATCTGTAAAGTGTTTTCTAAGATCTTCAGCGGTTGTATTTTCGGGTAATGCAGGAGAATTTGGTCTTACCAATACACGGTGATTGGCTATGATTTTAGTTTCTGTTCCATTGAGTTTTGAACAGAGATCTTTGATGTCTTTTGGAACGGAACTTTCCGGGAACAAAGCAAGTTGACTATCCAGTACAATACCGGTTGCTCCCAACGCTTTTACCGCTGCTGCCGTATGAAGTCCGATTCCTCCTTGTACCCAAACAGGAATGGTTTTGATTTCTTTAATGATGCGTTGAAACAAGATAAAAGTTGATTCGTAGCCGACCAATCCGCCTGCTTCATTACCTTTTATAATAATTCCTTTTGCGCCTGATTGTTCAGCTTCTTTGGCTTGATCTAAGCTGGTTACCTGATAAATAAAAGATACTTCTGAGTTGGAATTGAATGGAGTTCCAAACGGGAGAACAGCAAATTTTACTTTTTCAGGAATTTGAAGGGATGTAAGTTTATCATTAGGATAGCAGATACCATACGATGGTATATTCATCTTATCAAGTTGATTCAGCGCTTCCTGCGCAGTCGTTAGTTCATGTCCTAAACTTAGGATGGGAAATGCACCAGCCTGATGCAGTGTAAGCATAAGGTTGACGTCCGGTTTTTCAAATGGAGTTAATCCAATAATGGTCAAGTTTTTCATTGTGTTGATATATTGAAATAATAGGGGAGTTTTCATAACAAAATTTTAGACTTTTCAGTGTAAAAAATGATTGTTGTTATGATTGCGTAAAGTAATTGGTTATTATTATATTTCTAATTATTATGTTAATTTAACATTGTCTTTTTAATATAAATAATAGGGTGTTATTGCTAACCAAGAGGTTATTATATATTAGATTGTAAGCAGAATATTTAAAAGACTTTATTTCAAAATTTTCCATTGTTTCGATGTTTATTGACGTTAACAAGATATTTTAAAACACAACGCTCATACTTTTGGTATAAAGGCGTTTGTTTATTTAAGGGAGAGTAAAATGGTTTAATTACTGTTTTATTGTCAATAATAAATATAATTTGATATTAATTATTAATAATAATGAGTTGATTATGTAAATACTGTTAAAATCAGTTATTTATATTTTTATTCTCAAAAAAAATCGGGTACAATCTGTATAATTATACAATTATAATCGTTTATAATTGTGTAATATTGAACAAATATATAAATAAAAAAATAAGTATTTCTATAATAGGAGATTTATTTTTTAATATTACAAAAAGATAATATTTCGATAGAAAAGTGTATAGGGAATGCAAAAACAGACGCTGAATTGCGACTTTTTATAAGACAGAAGTTTACATTCTTCATAGGATATTAAAAGGCTAAATATACTATGATCATTGAATGTATGATATTATCTGTGGGTTAAATTTCAATTAATAAAAATGAATCAAAACGCAGTGTTTTTAAAGAGGATAGTTGGTTAATTTATAATCAAGAATGTCTAATATTTCATCTAAATAAAAATGTTTAGAAATGATTGTACTTAATATTTTGCGTTTAGTTGAGAGGCTTGAAATAGCAAAATCACCTCATCCTAAACATACTGCGTTGTACCTTCTGATGGTATGTGGCTGGATCATCACCTGTACCCAACTTGACTGGATGTTTATGATGGCCATTCCTTAGTTAATTGTCATTGGTTTTGAGTCTATTCATAAAACGGAATGCAATTTTAGCTTGTTTAAAAGATAGATGATGAGCTTATTTTTGCAGTATTGATAGGAACTTAAGCGTTCTATTTTTACTACATGAAAATAGGGTACTCCATGGAGCACCCTATTTTGTTTTACTTAAAATGAAATCTTTTTAAAGAGAATTTGTAGAGATGTATAATGTTTTTTTACCATTCTCATCTTTAACATCTACCTTAGTAATCATTTCATTAAAAACCTTGGTTGAAGTATCACTAAATTCATATCCTTCTATAGATACCGGAGTATCTTTAGGTACTTGATATTGTTCGTTAAGTGACTCAAGTGAAACAAGATCCGGAGTTCCTGCATTTTTCTTTAGCTTTATTTCAATTAATCCTTTATCAGCTAGAAAATCGAACTTTTTTAAGTTTTTAGGAAGATTTGCTTTCGTTTTAAAAACATGAACACTTTCTATTTGATTTTTGTAATGATCAAACATTTTAACATTTCCCACCACGTCATTGTAAATAGCAAATTTCATATTGGGATTTTTCTGTCCAAATAGTGTTGCCGAAGCAAGGAATAATACGGGATATATTATTTTTTTCATCATACCTAAAGATGTTTGATTTTCTCTGAATGTAACTTGTTGTGCTTGATGAGAGTCAAATTCAGTTAAAATGATTTTATTATTCATAGGGATAAATTTTGTTGTTATAATGAAGGCTTATTCTCTATTTTTTACAAGAATCCAACCTGTGTATTTTATTGGAGTCTGTTGTTTATTGGGTTCATTCCAATTGATGTGGTACCAATAAGTTCCGGTCTGTATTTTCTTATCGAAATGTTTACCGTCCCATCTGTAGTTGTTAAACTTATCGCCTGTGAATATCTTATTGCCATATCGGTCATAGATTACGAAGGTTAGATTGAGTTTATAAGACAGTTCGCTGTAATCAATATAATCGTTTTTGTTATCTCCGTTTGGAGTAATCGCATTGATTAGATTAGGAACAGTAACTTCAACAGAAGTAGGGGTGCAATTATAAGTATCTTTTACATAGAAAGTATGTTGACCTCTTGAAAGATCGGTAAATACATTAGAATCCTGCCAATTGGTAATTCCGTCTACTGAGTATTTGTAAGGTGGAGTTCCTCCGTTTACATGTACTGTTGCTGTGGTATTAGAAATCTCTATTTGGGTAATCACAGGATCTACTGTTTTCTTAACTCTCACAACCTGAGTAAGAAAACATCCGTTCTTTCCAAGAACTACGGTGTATTCTCCAACACCCACTCCTTGGATACCTGATGTTGTTGCTCCTGTATTCCAAAGATAAGAATCATATCCCGGACCTGCTTCCAGGTTTGTTTTAGCATCAATACAGATGTATTTATCTACAAGAATTGGTGATTTTTTAATAGGCTTTGCAATTAATTCAATTTTTGCATTGGCTGTACATCCTTCGTTGCTTGTTATTTTTACGTATACAAAACCTCCTGCAGAACCATAGTTGGTAATATCTATAATTTGATTGGTATTTGCGTTCAGATCTGCCAGGGTAGGATAATATCTTTTAGTTACCTGAGTAAAATCAATAACGTTTGCTGTAGTTAGATCAAAAAATGCTTTGTCATCATACTGACAAGCTTCCAGTCTTGCATCTTTTACAATGAATGGAACAACGGTTAGGGTTAATGTTACGATTTCACAATCTACAAATTCACCACCATTTCCACAGAATTTATAAACGATCACGTCCGTCCCTATATATCCTGTGACGGGGGTGTAGGTGATTGTACCTGTTGCCGGATTTACGACTGCTGTTCCATGAGTAGGCTGTGTAATAATTATTACCGTACTCGGAACCGGAGCTTGTGGAGAACTTGTAAATGCCGGAGTGATTATTTTTGTAGCACAAGCATTTAGATTGGCTGTCGTATTTTTAACACAAGAATACACTTTATAGATGGGCGTTGTTATCGGTGCGCAAGTTCCCATACCTACTATCACTGTATAATTTCCACCTACTAAAGGAGCGTAGGTATTTGAAGTGGCACCAGGGATGGCAACACCGTTTAAATACCATTGGTAACTGTCATAACCGTCATCTACTTCCAGAATAATTCCTGGAGCGCATTCTCCTGTTTTTTTTGAAATTACAGGAACTGAAGAGAATCCTGCAAAATACCCACCATATCCGGCAGAACTATATCCGCCGTTTACTCCTGCTGTAACAGCTTTGGTGGATTGGATTGTAAGATTATCACTCACTCCGGATATTGCATATGTTACCCAGTTGGTATTACCTAACAATGGGTATGGACCTTCTGCAGCCGTTGGAGGATTATTATTCACTAAAACGGTAGCCCCTGCTTCCGTGATGATGTTTAGTTTTAATAAGAAATTATTGGTAGGTTGCCCTGATGTAGTAGCTGTTAAAGGCATTTCTGAGATTTTACCGATTTGCTCAATTTTTCTTGGTAAAAAACAGTTTAATGGTGGAATGTAATTATAACCGCCATTGTTTTTGGCATTTGCTTGATTACCTGAGACAAGTTGATATAAATATACATTTTTAGTGGCCCTTACATAAATATTATAATGACCTGCTGTTCCCTGCAGCGTATACCCTGAATCCAGAATTCTATAGAATTCTCCTTCATTAAGTGTTGCAACAGCTATTGGATTGTTATTTAGAAATATTTCAGTATTGTTCTCTGTAGCGATGATGATACCTCCTTCCATATTATCTCCGGTATTTAAAGAAGCAAGCGTTCTAATCATTGCAAACTCTTTTCCTAAGCGATCAATGGGAACAGATTGATCAAGAATTAAATCTGAACCATCTGTGCCTGTAGCATTGGTAGCATAATATCCATTTGAATTACCATTAGTAACAGAAATGGGTTTGTCAGCAATTATTTTGGCGCCAATAAATCCGGTAGCGTTTGCAGCAACATTTGCTTCCCCCGCCAAGAGATAGGATTGACCTTTATTTAACGTGAAAGTAATAGGTGCTGTGACCGTTGTAGGTTGGTTAATAAATACCACACCAGGATTAAATCCGGAAACGGTAACGACCGTATTATCTTCTGTAGCCATAATTCCCGTTGTGAAATTATAGCTTGTTAATGTTGTATTTGTAATGGGTGCAGATGCTGCGTAAAAAGTTTTACCAATTCCGGATTTTCCTTTGGATGTAAGGATTTCACCGTGAGAACTAACATACATTCTCATGGTTAAAAAATACGGCTTCGCACCTTTTGTGTAAATACCTTTATTAAGAACAGTAAATGCCTCTGCATCGGCTATTACCTTTATTACATTGCCAGGCAGAGCCGGGTTAGCAGGTGTAATTGTTGCCGGAATGTGAAATACTTTTGGATCATTCAGGGCAATAGTCACACTTCCAATTTCAATGTTATTGCTATATATTTTCACTTCAAAAGGAGCAACAGAATCTGTTGAAAAATATAATGCCTGATTATATCCGCTACTTGAGCTGTCAAAATACGGAGCAATCCAATGATCAGTATCTCTTTGTGCAAAGAGGGAACTGAATGTCGTAAAAACTAATACAAAACTTAGTAGAAACTTTTTCATAATGATGGAATTAGAATTTAATGTAACTAAAGCTGTGTATATTGTAACACAGCTTTAGTAAATCTTATGGGTTATTTATTCTTTAATAAATTTCTTTTGTACAGATCCTTGAACATCTTCTATCTCTATAATATATACGCCTTTAATAAGGTTGCTTACATTAATAGTATTATTCAAGATCAAACCTGTTGATACCAATCTGCCTACTGCACTGTAGATTTTATAATTTGCTTTTCTGCTGATGTTTTTTACGTACAATGTTGTGCTCACAGGGTTAGGGTAGATCAGGATATCTGTCTGGTTTACCGAATTAGGTACTTTTTCTTTAGAAATTCTAACGGTATAATCTTCTACTTCACCATTTGGGAAACTAACACAGTTTACCGGAATTTCATCTTTACCCATGGCGACTCTCATTACGACATAATGATAATCTGTCAGGCTTATAAATGCATCATTCGGCACGGTGAATGTAGTGGTTGCTGTTGGATTGGTATTAGGTCCGTCAGCCATGATTCTTTCGTTAATATCAAAGTATCCATTTCTATTGAAATCAATCCATACGGCTACGCCTGCTTTGGCGCCTGAGTTTAAGTTTTTATCAATGATAATTTTATTTCCGGTTGACCCTTGAATCAATTCAATAAATTTCAAAGAATTTCCTGTAAAATCTGAGTAATTTGAAGCTAGAGATTCATTGATCATTTCCGGTTTACCATTGGGTTTTGCGGTAACTTTTGAAATATACTCTGTTGCAGAATTGGCTGATGTCATCTGGCAGTATACTACGGTAGGAGTTATGAAATAATAAAGCGCCGTAAAATTTGGAGGATTTCCACTACAAACATTGGCAACCTGCATTTCATATTTGGTTAATTCCAATAATCCTGTAAGAGTATACGTGTTGGTATTCACTGAAATATCAGTCCAACTCGGAATTCCCACTTTTCTATATCTTAGAACATAGGTTGCTCCAGGGAATGCATCCCAAACTACTTCTGCAGTTGTAGGTGTAAGATTGTGAATGGTAAGTCCCGGAGGAGGTAATTCGCAAATTCTTGTTGTTGTAAATGTTTTAGGGTTCGACCACTGATTTGGATTCGTTTCTCCGACACATATATTAGCCACTTGTACTTCATACGTTTTAAATGAACTCAAATTTGTAATAGTATAAGAGTTTGCCGGTGGCTGAGGAACAGTTGGGGTATTCCAAAGAATAGTACCCACTTCTCTCCATTGTAGAATATAGGTTGCATTAGGAACAATTGGGTTCCAGGTAACAACCGCAGAAGTGGAAGTAATATTGCTTATGGTTACATTAGGAGGCGTAGGATCGCATCTCGTTGTGAATGTTTTAATGGCGGTGTACGTGCCAGGTGTATTTCCGCAAACTGCTGCAATTCTCACTTCATAGGTAGTAGCCGGCAGTAAACCATTGATTGTTAATGGAGGGTTTCCTGCAAGAACAGACGGGTTTAAAGTAATCCAACCTGAAGCGGGAATGGTAATGGCTCTGTACTCTAAGATAAATGCGTTATTGTTAGTAACAACAGCCCAGTTGATTGCTACAGAATTATGGGTAATCGCGTTAAATGTAGGAGCTCCTGGTGTTGTGTTGTTACAAGGTCTCAATTTTACGGCATAATCTTCAACTTCGCCATTAGCAGGATCTACACAGATTACAGGAGCGCTTCCACGTTTCAGAGCAATTCTCATTGTTGTCGTTAATGGTCCTGTATAAATACCGGTTGTTGGTACATCAAAGGCTGCTGTTACCGGAGTTGTTGTACTTGAGGCAGAAATCATAATTCTTTCGGCATCTGTAAACACTCCGTTTCTATCCCAGTCAATCCATGCATATACTGCATCAGCAGAGGTGGTTCCTGTCCATGCTTTTGAAACTGACAATTGATTTCCTATAGAACCTATTTCTAAATTGATTAATGTTGCTGGAGTAACATAGTTCATATAATTAGTCTGAACAGAGGTGTTATCCATGATAGGGAAGTTAATAGGAGTAACTTTCACATTAGAAATATGATCGTTAGTTCCTGTACCACTCATATTACAATAGGTTAACGGAAGGGTGGTAAAGTTTACACTGGGTGAAAATGCTCCTTGAGTACCTCCACAAATTGTTGCTACCTGAACCTGATAAGCAGTCTGCTCAATAAGTCCGGGAATGGTATGAAAACTTTGCCCTGCCGGAAGCGTTAAGCCAGCAGCTGTAGGAAGCCAAGCACCTGTAATTCCCTGTCTCCATCTGATTACATACGTTGCATTTGCGGTAGGCAGCCAAGAAACATACGCTGTATTATGCGTAATATTATTTACTGCTATATTCGTTGGAGGTACTGTAGTACAGGGTTGAAGATCAATGAATTTTACATAATAATCTTCAACTTCACCATTACTTGTTAGAACTGAGCAAGCATCAGTTGGCGTTAAAGCATACACAATAACACGCATTTTTATCTTACTTGTCCCTGTATAAGCATTCGCAGGAACTCCAAAGTTAGCGGTAACCGGAGTTGTGCTGGTATATCCTAAATTCATAATTCTTTCACCACCGGGTGTTGTAGATGGGGTGTTGTTAAAAATTCCATCTCCGTTAAAATCAATCCACGCATTGGTGGAATAAGTTCCTGAGCTAATTGATCTTCCTACAGATAATACATTATTGGTTGAATTTCTGAGTAGGGTAATGGTCTTGGTAGGATCTAAAGAATAATCGGTATAAGTAGTTGGCCCTGAGTTGTTACTTGTTAAAGGTACATTCGAACCAATCATTGTAATATTACTGATGTACCCATTGGTAACGGTTGCTGTACCAGAATTACAATAGGTGAGTGCAGGAGTTGTAAAAGTAGTAACAGGAGAAAACGCTCCCTGTGTTCCACAGACTGTAGCAACTTTCACCTCATACTGTGTAGATTCTAGAAGCCCCGGAAGGGTAATGTTGTTTGTGAAAGGAGTTGTAACATTAATAGTCTGCCATACTCCGGAAGGGAGTGATCTATACATTACAACATAGGTCGCATTTGCGGTAGGCGTCCAAGAAACCGTTGCCGATGTTGTCGTGATATTATTAACAGCAATATTGGCAGGCGGTACGTTGGTGCAGGGTGATAAAACTGTACCCACTAACTGAATTCTTGGTAATGTAGTATATCTACTGGTAGCAGTAGGAGGATTGGCAGGATCAGGATTTATTGTTGTGTTATAATAAATCATCCCTCGGTTGGTTCCCGCAGTATAGCTTCCCCAATTGGCAGTACATGATGTTCCTGGTGAGTTTTCATCAACACCAATTACAACATTGCTCACGCCATCCCATAGAAAAGGAGTGGTTAATGGGATATTGACCCAAGTCCCTGCTGTCATGGTAGGTAAAGTCCCTGAATACACCTGGGTTAAAGAGGTAGGAGGTACCCAACTTGAAGTTGTTGCAAAATCTGTTTGGGCGGTATTTCCCATATAAACAACCCATTGGTTATAATTAGCCTGTATCGTTCCTGTAGTCGCTACAAAAAATTTTATAGAGGTTATGTAATTATTGTTTCCAACTGCTCCGGCAATTTCTGGAGCAAAATAAATCTGCTGTGAATAATTTAGCCCTGAGCAAGAATAAACAGGCAAAAATGCATTTGTAGCATTTCCTCCTCCAATTTGTCCAGGAGTAAAAGGTATGCCTACTACCCATGGAGATTTATTGGTAGCTGAACAAACCGATCTTACCCACCAATAATAGGTTGTTCCTGGAACAAGCGGCGTTAAGTTGGCGTTGGTTCCTGGGTTTGCCGTACCTACAGTAGATGCAATAGGGGGAATATTTGTTGTGTTGTAATAATATTCATATCCATTGGCAGGAGCAGGTGCTGGCGCAGCAGGTGCCGCCCAATTGATGGTTCCCGATGTAGGAATGATATTGGTTACAGGTAAAGTTGTTGGTTCAAAACACGAAGGGGCCTGGATGACTTGTACTTCGTCTATCAAGATGTCATCATAAAAATCACCTCCTGCTGCTACATCTTTATCAACGGTGAATTTTAATTGAATGGTAGTTCCTACGTAGCTTGCAGCTAAAAGAATTCCTACTGTTCTCCATTCTGGATTACTGGTATTGCTTGCCCAAATTTGAACCCATCCGGTACCATTATTCACCTCAAGTTTTAGCTGATTGGGCTCGGCAAGAGGTACAGTTCCGTTAAGTGCGGTTAAATGATCTTTAAACCATTCAAATTTTACATAAGGATTTGTTAATCCTGTCAGGTTAATTTGTGGACTGAGCAATTCAACAGTATGTTCATTGTCAAGTGGGGTAGAGGCATCTACCCATGCAAAGGTTCCTGCGGGTTTTCCTCCATTTCCCGTGGCTCCATATCCTGCGGCTCCCGTAAATTTCCATTTTACATTAGCGTTGGTAGACGTGGAAGTAGGATTCTGGTTTACCCAGCATGTGGGAAGAGTCCCAGTGCTAAACGACTGTAAAAAGGGAACCGGAACAGGGTTGCATATTTGTCCTGAGAGAATCGACGTAAAGGACAGTAAAAAACTGATAATTAGTAAAGTTTTTCTCATATGATGATAGGTTAAGTATGTTTTAATTAAATGCATTATGAAACCTTTGTAATCGATATAAGGGTTTCATATGATGACTTTTTTCTAACACGATAAAAGGGTAAATGTTTTTACATAGGATAAGGTTTCTAAGGTTAACTCTTCTTAATTTAATCAATAAATAGTGAAATAAAAATCATGCATACGTATCCCAAATTTGAGGTGACTCATCATTTTAATTATTTATTGATTGTTGAGCTGATTTAATTCAGATCTTTCATATTAAATCTTTTATAAAAATTTGATTTTTAAGACGAGATAAAATACGAATTTGGTAATTTTTGAATTTGGTCATGATTTTCACGAGCCTTCTTTTGTTTTTCATGTTTTTTACTTCATATTAGGTTTGTTTTAGATGGTTTTCAACTTTTTTCTTTGCTTTTTTTCTCTTTTCGAAAATCAGCGATTATATTTTAATTAAAAAAAACGAATGGCCATACTGTAATCAGTACAACCATTAGAATTGGAATATGGGTTATTTTTTAAGCAACTTTGCGGGTAAACAATTGTTACTCATTTCTTGATAGCTAGTTTTTAATATTTTGTTACGAAATTTTATCATTTATGCAATACTTTTTCTAAACATGGTATGAATATTAATATAGTTGTAAAAATAATTTAATAATATTTTAATATTACTACACTTTTGTGTAGTTTTGAAGTCAACCAGTAACAGATAATTATAAATACATGAATGACATTGCAAATTCACTTTGGGTTGAAAATACTTCACCTTTCCTTGAATCGGGAGAACAAAATGCTTCGGAAAAATATTTGGAGGCGCTCAAAGGGTTGGCAAGAATAAGCTTTGGATGTGTTTTTATCATGGATTTTGTTAATGAAAAAATTGAATTTCTTTCAGAAAATCCCTCTCTTTTTTCAGGACTACGATCTGACGAGGTAGAAAAGTTAGGGTATGATTTTTATCGAAAGTTCACAAAAACGGAAGATCTTAAAGTATTAATGAAGGTAGCGAATGTAGGGTTTAAATTTTTTGAATGTTTATCTCTTGAAGAGAAAAAAAACTATAACATTACCTATGATTTCCATATAACAAATGCGAGCAATATTGATGTATTGATCAATCATAAAATGACTCCGATAGAACTCTCTGAAAATGGTGAGGTTTCTAAAGTAGTGTGTTTGGTTTCTTACTCACAGAACCAAACTGCAGGGAATATTTGCATACAATCCAATACTTCTGAAACCTATTGGACTTATAATCTTTTGACCGGCAAATGGAAGGAAGAACATAAAGTCACCTTAAAAATAAGAGAAATTGAAATCATAAGATTTTATCTTCAAGGGTTGAAAATAGAAGAAATTGCCAAACGATTATATCTCTCACCAGACACGGTTAAATTTCACCGTCGTAAACTGTTTGAAAAAATAGGAGTAAATAATATAACAGAAGCGATATCTTATGTTGTTGTAAATAAGCTGATTTAGTTGAGATTGGATATGAATTATTTTAATAGCGATACTCAGTTTTTTAATATAGGCGAACTAACCTCTCTAATTTTTCAGCGCATTGAAACCCAATGCCCAAGCGTCAATCACCCGTTTTATTAACAAAAATTATTACGCCCAAGAAAAATTAAGCCTTATCTTTGCGGCCATGTTGAGGTGGTTTTCCATATTATGTTCGATGACTTATATACTAGCAACAACCAATGTTGCGGAGGTGTTGAAGGTTCCTGTCTTTATAGAACATCTGATGGAATATGAAGGGAATTTTATGGAGTTCATGGTAGAGCACTATGATAACCACAAACCTGACTCTGATTGGAATACAGACCAAAAACTTCCATTTATTAATCCTCCCGTTGTGTTAATGATTCATGCACAGCTTCCTCAAATTACTTTTCATTTCGAGCAAATCAAAGAATTTAAGGTTTCTCAAAAAACTACGAGTTATCAGGAAAAAGACTTTTCCAATACCTATCTTTCACGGATTTTCCAGCCGCCACGGTTTTGTTAATTGATGCAAATTAAAAATTAATGCTTTAAGATTTTCTCTTAAGGCGGTCATTTCTTGTTAATTATCAATTAATCAATTTTTCATGTTAAATAAAATTATTGAGTTTTCTGTAAAGAATAAACTCATTATCGGCCTTTTTACCATAGGGCTCATTCTGCTTGGGATCTATGAAACCACAAAACTTCCTATTGATGCACAGCCGGATATTACGAATAACCAAGTTCAGGTAATTACGGTTGCATCTTCTTACGGAGCTGCAGACATTGAACGGTTGGTCACTTTTCCTATTGAGCAGGCAACCAGCAATATTAGTGGGATAACAGAATTACGAAGTTTCTCACGATTCGGATTGTCTTTGGTGACCGTTGTTTTTGATGATGATACCGATGTGTATTGGGCTCGTCAACAGGTGCAGGAACGTCTGCAATTGGTTCAGGAAAATATCCCTGAAGGAATCGGAAAGCCGGAATTAGGACCAATTTCGTCAGGTTTAGGAGAGATTTTTCAATACGTTGTTCGAGCCAAAAAAGGATACGAAAATGTATATGATGAAACTGAACTCAGAACAATTCAGGATTGGGTAATTCGTCGTCAGTTGTTGGGGACAAAAGGGGTTGCCGATGTCAGCAGTTTTGGAGGGAAATTAAAACAATACGAAATTGCCATTAATCCTAATAAACTTCAGGCTTTTAATATCAATATAAACGATGTTTTTGATGCGTTGGAAAAAAACAATCAAAATACGGGTGGAGCCTATATTGAAAAGAAAGAAACTGTTCTTTTTATCCGAAGTGAAGGATTATTGGAAAGTTCAGAAGATATAGGAAATATTCAGGTTTCCAATACAAAAGAAGGAATTCCTGTACATATCAAAGATGTAGCAGACGTAAAAATAGGTTTTGCCACGATATATGGCGCCATGACTTTTAATGATACAGGCGAAGTTTCTGGAGCTATTGTTTTGATGTTGAAAGGAGAAAATGCCAATGAAGTTATTGGAAATATCAAACAGAGATTAGACAAGATCCAGGAATCTTTACCGGAAGGAGTGGTGATTGAGCCGTTTTTAGACCGAGCAAAAATGGTCAATAATACCATCAGTACCGTAAAAACCAATTTAATGGAAGGGGCGTTGATCGTGGTTTTCATTTTGGTTCTTTTCCTTGGGAATTTCAGAGCAGGATTATTGGTGGCTTCCGTAATTCCTTTGGCAATGCTTTTTGCCATTATTATGATGAATATTTTCGGGGTCGGAGGGAATTTAATGAGTCTTGGTGCGTTAGATTTCGGATTGATTGTAGATGGCGCCGTAATCATTGTTGAAGCAGTTTTACATCAGTTGGCTCACAAAAAACATTTCGGGAAAGACAATATGCTTTCTAAAAAAGAAATGGACGAGCAAGTTTCCAGCTCTGCTACAAAAATGGTAAACAGTGCCGTGTTTGGTCAAATTATTATTTTAATTGTTTACCTCCCGATTTTTACACTTCAGGGGATTGAAGGAAAGATGTTTAAGCCAATGGCACAAACGGTTGCTTTTGCATTGGTTGGCGCATTTTTATTATCACTGACTTACATTCCGATGATGAGTTCATTGGTACTGAGCAGAAAGAAAAAAGTAAAAGATAACCTTTCAGATAAAGTGATGACGAAGGTGGAAATTGGTCATCAGAAACTATTAATGAAAGCGTTAAAGTTTAGAAAAACAATCATTATAGCCGTTGTTATTCTTTTTGCCGGAGCTGTTTTGGTACTTTCAAGAATGGGAGGAGAATTTATTCCCTCATTAGAAGAAGGAGATTTTGCAGTTGAAATGCGTATTCTCCAGGGAAGTAATATCAATGAGACCAAAAAAGTAACTACCGAAGCTGCGAAAATCCTTTTAAAGCAATTTCCGGAAGTTCAAAAAGTAGTTACCAAAATCGGAAGTGCAGAAATTCCAACCGAACCAATGCCGATGGATGCAGGCGATATGATTATTGTTTTAAAGCCTAAAAAAGAGTGGACTTCCGCAAAATCATTCCCCGAACTTTCAGAAAAAATGAGTACTGCTTTAAAGGTGATTCCGGGGTTGACAACAGGTTTTCAATTTCCTGTTCAGATGCGTTTTAATGAATTAATGACGGGCGCAAGACAGGATGTGGTTTGTAAAATTTATGGTGAAGATTTAGACAGTCTGGCTACGTATGCGAAAAAGCTGGGTGGAATTATCAATACGGTAAAAGGTGCTCAGGATTTATATTTGGAGCCTGTAGTAGGCGCTCCGCAAGTAGTGATTAATTATAACCGTTCCGAACTTTCCCGTCACAATATTTCCGTTGCAGAGATCAATAGAGTGATCAATATGGCTTTTGCCGGACAAACCGCAGGGGCTTTGTATGAAGGAGAACGAAAATTTGATGTGGTGGTAAGAATGGATAGTGAACATAAAAAAGACATCACAAGCATTCAGAATGTATTGGTTCCGACTCCAAATGGCGAACAGATTCCTTTGTCACAATTGGCAAATGTAGAATTAAAAGAAAGTCCAAATCAGATTCAGAGAGAAGACACCAAAAGACGAATTGTTGTAGGTTTCAATGTGCGCGGCAGAGATGTTCAGAGTATTGTAGAAGACCTTCAGCAAAAGGTAAATAAAGATTTGAAATTATCTGCAGGCTACACGATTTCTTATGGTGGAGCTTTTGAAAATTTAAATGAAGCCAAAGCCAGATTAGGAATTGCGGTTCCGATTTCATTGGTGATGATTTTCTTGTTGTTGTTTTTTGCTTTCGGTTCTGTAAAACATAGTTTGTTGATTTACACGGCGATTCCATTATCGGCCATCGGAGGCGTTTATTTTCTGGCGTTGAGAGGAATGCCTTTCAGCATTAGTGCCGGAGTTGGATTTATCGCTCTTTTCGGCGTTGCGGTTTTAAACGGAATTGTTTTGATCTCAGAATTTAACCGACTGAAAAAAGACGGAATAAAAAATACAAGCAGAATTGTTTTAATAGGAACAAGAATCCGTCTTCGTCCGGTTTTAATGACAGCCTTTGTAGCTTCATTAGGATTTCTACCGATGGCATTGAGCGATGGCGCAGGTGCCGAAGTGCAGCGACCTTTAGCCACTGTGGTTATTGGAGGCTTAATGTTGGCCACTCTTTTAACCTTGTTTGTTTTACCTATTCTTTACGTCCTGTTTGAAAGGGTCAGTAAAAAGAAAAAATTCAATAAAACAGCGTCAATGGCTAAACCTTAGTTTTTTAACTAACGGAAAATACATTCTCAATACATAAAATCTTAGCGCCTATCGCGTTTAAAATCTATATACAATGAAATTATTAAATCATCATAAAAAACTAACAGCATTTCTATTTCTTATTTCGTTAGGAAGGGTAAATGCTCAGGAAAATATTACGTATGAACAAGCGCTGGAACAAGCTTTTCAATACAACGGAAGTCTTAGAAATTCAAAATTAGTATCAGAATATCAAGAGAAACTAAAGGCAAGCTATCTGGATATTCCTCAAACAGAAGTGAACGCAGGTTTTGGGCAGATTCAGGGTGAGGAAACAGACAATTCTTTTTCAATTACCCAACGATTTAGTTTTCCGACGGTGTATTCCAAAAGAAAACAAATGCTGGATGCAGAATGGAGTGCAAGTATTATAAATCAAAATCTTACAAAATCTCAATTGACCAAACAGGTTTCAGAGGTTTTTTACAGAATACTGATTCTTCAGGAAAAGAAAAAAGTTATTGATTACATCAGCAAATTGTATGGCAGTTTTGCAGATAAAGCAAGTTTAAGACTGAAAAAAGGTGAGGCTAATATTTTAGAAGAATCTACCGCAGAAATTCAGAGAGAGCAGGCGATATCTCAATTGAATATGCTTGAAAATGACTTGGATATTGCGAAACTTCAGCTTCAGTTATTGCTGCAATCTGAGCAGGAATATCAACCGATTTCGGATCAATCTATTATCAATATTGATCTTCAGGTTTCAGAGGAAAAGATCAAACAACATCCTGAATTACAATATTTAAATCAGCAAATTAAAGTCAACGAAGCAGAAGCGCAGCTTGAAAAATCTAAACTTCTTCCGGATATTCTGGTTGGGTATACGAATCAGAGTATGAAAAATATTAGCAGCAATCGTTTTAATTCAGTACAAATCGGGGTTGGAATTCCTTTGTTTACGAAAGGGCAACGAGCGTTGGCAAAAGCTATCCAAACGAAGGTTGCTATTGCGGAGAATGAATATCAACGAAAAGAGGTTGAACTTAAAAACAGATTAAAACAGCAGGTTAATAATTATACCAATCAATTGAAGATTGTTGAAAATTACGAGCAAAAACAATTGCCAAAATCTGAAATAATTTTAAAAACCGCACAAAAGCAAATGGAAGTTGGAGAGATTGATTATCTGAATTGGGTAATTCTTACGAATCAGGCGGTAAAAACAAAGGTAGATTATATCGATAATCTGGAAAGGCTCAACCAAATCGGAGCGGAACTTAATTTCTTAATTTCAAAATAATACGAAAATGTACCTCAAAAATATATCAATATATAGTTTAAGTGTATGGTTGGCTTTATCTTCTTGTTCAGGAAAAAAAGAGGAAGAAAAAACAGTATATGAAAACAAAAAGTTTGCAAAAACAGAGCAAAATACGGTTCAATTATCTGAGAAACAGATTCAATCGGTTGGGTTAACCACTACGAACATTCAAAACAAAACCATGCAAAAATTGGTGCGTTTGAATGGTAAAGTAGAAATTGCGCCTTCTCATATCAGTTCTGTTTCCAGTATTATGGGCGGACATATCAAATCGATTAATGTCATCAACGGAAGTCATTTCAATAAAGGGCAGGTATTGGCAATAGTTGAAGATCCTCAGTTTATTCAGTTGCAGCAGGATTATTTGGTAACGAAGGCTCAATTGGAATCTGCAAGGTTGAATTTAAACCGTCAAAAAGATCTTAATACCAGTAAAGCGAGTAGTGATAAAACCTTGCAAACCGCGCAGGCAGATTATTCTACCCTGAACGCGACGTTAAAAGGATTAGAAGAAAAATTGAGATTAATCGGTATCAATGCAAAAGGATTGAGTACAGGAAATATTAGAAGCCGAATTAATGTGTATGCGCCTTTCAGTGGTTTTGTGAGCAAGATTTTAGTGAATAACGGACAATACATTAATCCGTCTGATACGTTGTTTGAACTGATTAATCCGACGGGTTTATTGTTAGAATTAAAAGTTTTCGAAAACGATGTGGATGATGTGAAAATAGGGCAGGAGATTCTGGTCTACAATAATCAAAATACAGAACAAAAATCAAGTGCAAAAATTGTAAGCATGGTTCCGAATATTGAAAACGGAGGAGCTTCTATTGCGGTTGCCAGGCTTTCTTCCCCAAATCCTGATTTTATCAGAGGGATGTATATCAATGCTGAAGTGAGTGTGAACAGTAGATATACCTTAGGGTTACCAAATGAATCGGTAGTTTCTTTTGAAAATAAAAACTATGTTTTTGAAGACCTGGGAAATAGAAAGTATAAAATGATTCCTGTGACTATCGGAATTTCAGATGACAGTTTTACAGAGATTCTGAAAGCCGATTATTTGAAAGATAAAAAAATCGTTCAAAAAGGAGCATACAGCCTTTTGATGTTGCTGAAAAATAAAGCCGAATAAAAAGAAACGTAAATCGTAATGATTAGATAATGAAGAAGTCCGGGAATTTTCTCGGGCTTCTTTTGTATAAGTGCAGAGAAAAATCGTTTATAATTTATTCGAAGATAATGCTTCGAGTTAAAAAGAGGAAAAGTATGAAAAACAGATAATTTTTCATAAAACTAAAAATAGGATTTCTTCCATTGGATACCTCAGGGTTCTATTTGGTTGCTTCAATGTTTGCAGATGTTCCCGGTTTGGTTCCAGAGTATTGATAGTATCGCCATAAATAGAAAATTCCAAGGATGATAAAAATGTAAGATATCAATTTCAAAATTTGTTCAAAGATTCTTGTGAATACAGACTTTTCGAAGCTTGAAAATTCTTCAAGTCCAACACTGTTTCTTCGATTAAATTTTCTTCGATAGATCCAATACCGAATTGCTCCACTTATCAATAAAGTAATGATCCCGATTGTTAATTCTATATACATATTTTGGTGGTTTTTAGAATTGTAACCTTATAAATATAAGTGTTTTATATTTAATATGAAAATTCTTCGAGGCTTACGTTGGGGTACTTTTGTCTTTCAAAAATAAGGGAAACTGCTTTGTTTAGCTTAATTATTAACAGTTATTTAAAATGAGTCTTTATCTTAATTATCAAAAAAATATAAATGAGTTTTTTTAATAATTAATATATATGTAAAACAAAAGTTTAGAATATTGTCAACCCTCAACTTATTACAAAGAAAAGAAGTATTTTTATTGTTTCATACCTAAATAATGCTGAATACTTTACGCACCCATATTGAAAAATTAGTTCCACTTACCGATGAAGAGTTTACCTTGGTATCTTCTTATTTTACTGCTAAAAAGTATAAAAAACATCAGTTTTTGATACAGGAAGGCGAAGACGTACATTATAATTATTTTGTGGTAAAAGGACTTTTGAAGTTGGTGTATACAGATGAATCTTTAAAAGAATATATTGTAGGATTTGCGATGGAAGACTGGTGGGAAAGTGATTTTCAGGCATTTTATACCAAGACGAAAGCCACGATGTCATTAGAATGTGTGGAAGATACCGAAGTATTGTGTCTTCAGCTTGATGATTACAGAAAGTTGTGTGCGGCGCTTCCAAAAATTGAACATTTCTTTTTAGAGAAAGCTTCTTTTGGTTTTATTGCTGCTCAGCAACGTATTATTTCTACCATGACTTCCAGTATTAAAGAGCGTTATAATCAATTATTAGAAAAACATCCGTCACTTATTCAGCGGGTTCCAAAGTCGCTTTTGGCTGCTTATCTGGGCGTTTCAAGAGAAACATTGAGCCGCTTGTCTCCTTAATTTTTATGTTCATCACTTCATCATCATGATTTAAATATGGAATCTTTAGCACAATTTTATCATCATAAATTTAATGAGGTTTCTGTTGATCTTCAGCAATCTATTGGGCAATTTAATGTGTTCAGTATTTCAGACAGAATAGCCAGCCAATCTGCGTTACCTGTTCATACAAGGCGTAATTTCTATAAAATAATGCTGTATGTGGGAGAGAATGTTTTTTATTATGGAGATCAAAGCATACCGGTTAAAGGAATGACTTTATTGTTCTTTCACCCCGGAATTCCTTACTCTTATGGCGAATTAGCTAAAGATACCAAAGGATACTTTTGTGTTTTTAGCGAAGAGTTTTTTAAAGAGAATTTCAGATTGAATTTAAATGATTTACCTCTTTTTGCACCCGATCACATTCCTGTTTATCAACTTAATGAAGAAAATGGAGAGTTGGTAAAATCGATTTTTTTAAAGATGATGAATGAAATAGATTCGGAGTATATTTATAAATATGAACTCATGCGTGCGTATGTCTCCGAGCTTATCTTTTTAGGTATGAAAATCTCTCCTGATAATACTTCTTTACATCATATCGATGCTGGAATGCGCATCACGACAAAGTTTAAAGAACTTTTAGAAAGACAATTCTTAGTAGAGTTTAGCAATGAGCGACTTTTACTGCGCAGTCCTCATGATTTTGCAGAGAAGCTGGCGGTGCATATTAATTACCTCAATAGAGTGATTAAAAAGAATACAGGGAAAACAACCAGTGAGCATATTTTTGAACGAATCAGTTCTGAGGCGAAGATCTTGCTTCGACATACAGACTGGAATATTTCTCAAATCAGTTATGCGCTTGGCTTTGAAGATTTGGCTCATTTTAATCGGTTTTTCAAAAAACAAATTGGCGTAAGTCCATCCTTATACAGAAAGGTTTGATTTATACAAACTCTGGTTTGATAGTGGCTGGCGTCATGCTTTAGATTCCTCCTAGCTTTGTATCGTTATAAATCTAAACGATATGAATACATCAAAAAAAGTATGGTATGTTACCGGAGCATCCAAAGGAATGGGGCTTTCTCTGGTTAAAAATTTACTAGAAAAAGGACACCAGGTTATCGCTACTTCCCGTCAGCTGGAAACATTAAAAAGTCAAATTGACTCTAAATTTGCTCCCTTTTTTCTGCCGGTTGAGGTTAATCTTAGTGACGAATATTCTATAGCAGATTCTTTAAAATTGGGAAATGAAAGGTTTGGGAGAATTGATGTGATCGTAAACAATGCCGGATATGGTACAGGCGGAGCGTTAGAAGAATTGTCGGCAAAGGAGATCAAAGAAAGTTTTGATGTGAATTTTTTTGCAGCAATTCGCGTGATCCAGCAGGCACTTCCTTATTTAAGGGCACAGAAATCCGGTCATATTATTAATATTTCTTCTATTGCTGGTTTTGCTCCGGGAACAGGTTGGTCTGTTTATGCGGCGGCTAAATTTGCGGTAAGTGGTTTGTCTGAAGCATTGGCCAATGATCTTAAACCATTGGGAATTCATGTAACTGCAGTTTCTCCAGGCTGGTTCAGAACAAGTTTTGCAACGGCAGAATCTATCGTTTTTTCTGAAAATCAAATGACTGAGTATGATTATCTCAGAGAATATCACACCAGGTTCAATGCAATGAATGGCGTTCAGATGGGAAATCCTGAAAAAGTAGCAGATGTATTGCTTGCTCTTACCGAAAGTGAAAACCCTCCCGTGAACTTTTTTATGGGAAGTGATGCTTATCAACGCGCAGAAAGCAAAATAGAAACAATGGCTGAGCAAATGAAAGCTTGGGAATTTCTTTCTTCAATTACTGATTTTGAATGATTTTAAAACGGTAATGAGTGTGTTTTTTCCTTACAATGTGATCGTCGTCACTTCATAATCGTGATTGAGATCAAGAGATGATCTTGTGTATAATGTACAACTTTGCAAAGTAATACATAACAAGAGGTCTTATGACCTTCTCTAAAATCAATCAAAATGGAAAAAAGAACAGTAAATCCTTGGAGCTGGCAAAACGAACGCAGCTATTCGCAGGCTGTAGAAGTAAAAAATGTGGAAAGTACGTTGTACTGCTCAGGGCAGGCAGCTATTGATCCTGATGGTACCTCAAGTGATAAAGGTATGAAGTCTCAGCTTCAGCAGGCTATTGCTAATCTGGAAGAAGTGATCTTAAAGGCGGGCTATGAGTGTTCGAATATTGTAAGGTTAAATATTTATACGACTTCAACAAAAGAGCTTTGGCCTCATTTTCCGATTTTACAGGAATGGATTGCAAAGCATAATCTTGAACAGGCCGTTACTATGCTTGAAGTAAACGGATTATTTGAAACCTTAATGATAGAATTGGAAGCAACTGCTGTGAAATAAGTGTGCTCAATCACTTTTTAGATAAAGCAATTGACGGTTTTTGGCTTTAAAAGGTTAGATATATCACATTTATATCAAAAAATTCAAAAGAATAAAATCTACTAAAATAGTCTTTTTTTAGTAGATTTTATTCTTTTGTGGTATGTTAAAAATGAAGGGTAAAAGTGGAGTAATCAGCTTAGTAGTAAGGCAAAGATCATTTGAATTTTAAATTTATTATTGATTAATTCACTGTAAGTAATTCTATGTTTTTTGATTTAATATTAATTATTTTCTGTTATGTTGCTTGTTTGGTGGTTTTTATAAATAAAATAATTATATTTGCCAAAAACTAACTCATTACCATGAAATAACTCACATGGAGTTGAAGACGTGTTTTATTAGCATAAAATATTCCTTCAAGTACTAAATATTGTACATACTCTCGATGCTTTCTTTTTTAATTATTTTTCAATACTCCGAAGGCAAATCTTCATTATATCATTTTGATCTATTATAAAATTATGATTTGGATATGATTTAATTATATTGAAATCTAATTATAGTTTTTAATGTGAAAGTTTTCAAATGAAGATTGTTGATGATCTCAATCACTACAGGAGAAAATTTAGCTTTTTGAATGTAGAAGAGAAGTAATAATTCTGAATTGATAGTTTGTACTCTTTGATGTTATGCGGTTATGATAATTGTTTTTATGATAATGAACTTTTGAATAAAAATGATATATAAATCGATTAAGTTATGAACAAACATTACTACTCATTCATTGGGTTGCTTGCCTCTATTGCTATGAGCGCACAAATAGGAATTAATACCACAACCCCTCAGGCTACTTTGCAGGTTAAAGAATCGGATGCTGAAACTCTGGCAGACGGAATTATTCCTCCAAGAGTAACAGGAGATAAGCTAAAAGCTAAAGATCTTGTTTATACGAATAATCAGCAGGCTAGCATGGTATATGTTACATCAGGTGTAACTTCTACACTAGACGGTAAAACAGCAGATGTTACTACTCCGGGGTATTACTATTACGAACCTACTTTAAGTAATGGAGGTAAATGGGTAAAGCTAAACACCACTCAAGATGCTCCGATTAAGTTTTTTTATATGCCATCTATTGTGTTTAATACTTCTACAATGGCAACAGGGTTAAAAAGAAACCTATATGCAGAGTATAAATCTCAGTTTACCAATAAGAAGTTTATTCCTAGTTCTACTACCGGAGGTACTGTAGGTACAGAAATAAGAAATACTTTTGTGAAAAGTACCAATGCTCCTGATACCATTGCTAACATCCCGGCTTCAAACGGATTGTATTATTACGTTACGGATTATGATAATACATCATTGGCTAATTTAAGTATTGATGAAAATGGTATTCTTACCTACGATATTATAGGAATTGGATCTGATTATTCTTTTGTGAATATCGTTTTTGTGGTAAAATAAATATAGATCTTGAATGATAAAAACTATGAGAAAGACTATATTAAAAGGTTTTCTCTTGCTATGTTGTCCGTTGTTGGGAAGTTTATCCTATGGGCAGGTAGTACAGAAAATAAAACCAAATACTTCAGCAGGAACTCGTGTAGATAATCCTGAATTTTCAATTGACCCTGATGTGAATACCTTTAGCCAGGTTAACAGCTACGGGGGCGCTGCATTAGGCATAGGAGCATATTCCGGAACACTTACGTTGGGATATACTGCTCCTACATCATACGTTCCTGCCAATTCTAAATTTTATTTAAAAGTGAATTCCAATGAAGTAGGCTTGCTAGATGCTTTGTTAGGAGGTAGTTTAGGGAATTTACTTAAAGGGGTTTTAGGAGTTGTGATTGGTGGTGAGCATGTTACCACTTTTAATTTAAAGAATGCAGCCGGAAATAATGCTATTTCTGTGTCTACGACCAATTCTAATGCAAATCAGGATAAAATAACCATTGCTAAAGATGCATCGCAGAACTATTATGCTATCTTTTATCCCAAGGAAGCTATAAAGACCATTGAAGTAAATGATAAGACATCATCTCCTGTATTGCTTGGAGGGCTTAACAATTTCAAGGTTTATGATTCATATTATTATAAAGATGATGTGTCAGACTGTGATGTTTCGCTGCTTACATCTTATACTGCTGGGGGAGGATTATTAAGTTTAATAGCTTCTGAACCGGTAGTTAATGCACATTATGCAATAGATAATGATCTTACGACATACTCAAAAATTGGGATCACGGCTTTACTTAATTTAAATGCATCGGGAACGGTAGAACAATTCTTTCATTTACCGAAAGCAATAAATGATAAAGTGATGAGGTTTAAGATCCGTATGCCATCGGGTCTTTTAAAACTAGATGTAGGAAACCAATCTTCAGTAGTATTTTACAAAGATGGAGTAGAAGTTTCAACGGTAAAATTAGATACGAGCGTGTTGGGATTAGACCTGTTAGGGTTAATTAATCAAAACAATGCAGAATTTAGTTTCCTTGCTGCTCCACGTGATGCAAGTGGGAAGATCATACCGTTTGATAAAGTGGGGATCCGTGTTTTCAAACCTCTATCGGTAAATCTATTAAATGCAGAGGACATCAGAGTGTATGATGTTGCGTATGTAGATGATAGTCCGGAAGTTAAAAAAGTATGCTCTTTTGAATTTTTAAACAATAACATCAGACAACGTAAGTTTGATATTACACAGCTTATTCCAAATTATGATGCCAATTATACAGGATATATTGTTGTAGATAGAAATCAAAAAGAAATTCCTTTTAAAACTGCAGCAGATAAATTAGCCAACAGATGGCAGCCTTTAGGGACCTATTATATTAAAGGATTAAATGCTACAGGCTATTGCTCCAATGAATATATTGGCTTTACAGCTGCGGAAGACAAGCAGTATCAAATTCTGGGAAATGCAGCAATAAGTTTACCTCTTGATGCTAATAATGATGGAACGCCTGATGCTTCCACTGTTTTTGCTGCGGCCAATTATCAAAGTCAGTTGTTAGGCAACACAGGAGTTAAAATTTATGATGAATTAACCAATCTGGAAGTGACGGGTCAAACCATTAATTTCCCTAAAATTGGAACATATAATTTCTATGCAAAATCAACTAACGGATCATCGTCTTGTGATATTGTTAAAAGAATTACCGTCTATATTTATGATAAAGTAGAGTGCGAATATCAATACGTTCAGCGTATGGCAACGATAAAAAGTACCGGAGCTATTTTAACGGGAGGAAGCAGCAATAGTGAAAGAGCTGTAGATAATGACCTTTCTACGTATGGTACGATCTTCAATGCTATTTCATTAGCGGGAATAGGAAATTCATGGATTGATTTAACTTTTAATAATGTACAGTCGACTCCAATTCCGGCGGGTACTCCAATCACCATTAAAATGGGACAGGATTACGGCGTATTACAATTATTAGGAGGAATTACTGTTCAGACTTTAAATAAAAGTGGAGCTCCTGTAGGACCATTGAAATCTATTGGAGAGCTAGACCTTCTGAATCTTTTGGTAGGTAATAACACGATAGATGTTACTTTTATTCCTAAAGATGCTGCCGGAACCAACATTGAATATGGTGGGGTAAGAGTATTGGTAGGAAGTGTATTGGGATTGTTTAATTCTGCGAGAATATATGGTGCTTATGTGGATGACCGTACTCCTGTAACGCAGGCGACGGCTTGTGATACAAATATGACGGTGAATGGTGCTGAAATTCCGGGGAATTTAAATGCTCAGGTACTGTTGAACCGTTCTACGAAAGATGTTTTATACGGAGTTCAGGATGCAGGGTTGGGTGTTGCTACGGTATTATCGGGTGTTTTATATCCTTATTTAGCAACTGACGCTATCAATAACAGTACATCTCCACTACATGGCTCTCCGAATTACGATACAGCAGCCATATTTAATACGTCTGTAGGAGTTTTAAATAAGCAGATCTTAACTGTTAAATTCAAGAATATTGCGAGACCTGGTGATAAAGTAAGAATTGTAATGAGTTCTGAAGGATTGCCTATTTTGGATGTGAATGTATTGGGAGGCTTTACGATTCAACGATATTTAGGAGATATTCCTATTGGAGATGAAATTAAAGCGTCTGATTCTCAGATCATAAAATTAGACCTTCTGAAACTGATCGCCAATCAGGCTTCTACAAAGACAGCGATTATCTTAGATGGTATCGGAGCTTCTTTTGACCGTATAGAATTACGTTTAAACAATGTAGTTTCAGCGAATCTGTTAGGAAGTAAGACGTATGTGTATGATGTTTCTATATTGCCGTATTTTGATTTGGAACAGGATGAACAATTATTATGTTTATCTGCTCCGGTTACGTTTAATTTATTAGATCCATGTACTTCTTATCGTGTGTCTTTTGCGTATTCAGATAGAGATCCAAATGGAAATATTACGCAATGGAATGATATCCCCAACTCTCTTATTGGGACTATTTTAGGAAATCCTTTACAAAGTATACTCAACTTTAAATTGAAAAAAATGTATAAAGTATATAGTAAAGCAGATAACTTATACATGAAGGTTGAAGTTGCCCGAGGTAATTGTATGGTAGGAGAAGCACAGTATATTCCTGTTAAAATTAACGCATGTCAATCAAGTGTTAATCCTGTAATGAGAAGTATACTGAGATAAATAGATAATGAAATAATAGAAATTTAATATTTTCTAATTGATGAAAAAATAGACTGCCTTTCGAGACAGTCTATTTTTATTTTGTTCAATGAATATTGCTTTGTTTTTGAAAGTATAGAGTCAACTCCTATTGGCTTTTATTGGTTTCAATTTTATGACATGCTTTTTGATTTTTTTAGAAACAAAGGCAAATGAAATTTACTTCGTGAAGCTTGAAAATACAGCTTTATCAAATCAACTTGGTTGATTCTTCTTTGCTCACTCAAATAAATCATTCAATACAATAAAAATTTGTGTCAAAAAATGATTAAACTGGTTAATTTTTATATCAAAATTCAAGATGAATTAAATGTATATTTTACAAGATTAAAGCAAATGAAGAAAAAGCCTTTACTACGGTTTTATACAATCTGAATTCCCGAATCTCTTAAAGAATTCAGTTCAGGGCTGTCTCCGGGTAAGTCTGTAATTAAAACAGTAATATCATTTACGTTACACACTTTAAAGGCTTCTGTTCTCCTTAATTTATTTTGATGGGCCAACGTGATGATCTTTTTTGAAGCGTTCAGCATAGCAGTTTTTGTTTCCAGATCTTTCACTGAAGTAGAAGAAATTCCGAAATTTTCGTCTATCGCACAGGTTGATAAGATGAATACGTCTGCAATATATTTTGAAGCTTCATTACAGGTAATAGCTCCTGTGTTGATGGCTAAATCAAAATCAAACTGTCCGCCTAAAATAATTAATTCCACATTTTTATAACCTTGAAGCAAAGGAACCAACGATAGATTGTGAGTGATAATTCTCAACTGTATATCAATCGGCATATAGCTGACGACTTTTCCTACCGTAGTACCGCCATCCATAAAAACAGTCATTCCATCTTTAAGAAATTGCTGTGCTTTCAAGGCGATGATATTTTTTTCATCACTCAGGAAAGTTTGTCGGTCAGAAAAGGAGAGTGGGTCTTTCTCCCGAAGAATGGCACCTCCTCTTACCTTAGATAACAAACCATTTTTGTATAGAATTTCTATGTCTCTTCTTACGGTATCTTCTGAAACTAAAAGTTCTTTTGCCAATTCTTCAAACGTCACTTTATTACTGACTTTTAGCTGTTTTAAAATGATTTCAAAACGTTCTTCTTTTAGCATAATGATTTATTTTTTTCGGAATTGATAGATAGTGGCAACAAGAATAAAAAGCAAAGCTATTATTTCGAAAGCAATTGACAAAGAAAAATAATGAGCAATTATTCCCAACAATGCAGGACCGGCAAGTTGACCGGCATAGCCTAATGTTGTGATCACGGGAATGGTTACTGTGGGTGATATTCCTTTAATTTTACCTCCTTCTGTAATAAATACAGGAACAATATTAGCGGCGCCCATTCCCAGTAGAACAAATCCCAAAATAGATACCAGCAACCATGGACTGAATACAATAATGACGATTCCTACGGCGGCCAAAACACTTCCTCCGACCACAATTATTTTGCTGTTTAATTTCCCAACCAATGAATCTCCGGATAATCTCATCGCTGCCATTGCAACGGAAAATGCAGCATATCCGATTCCTGTAAATTCGTTTTCTATCCCTCTGTTATCTCTCAAAAAGATTGCGCTCCAGTCTAGCATAGCACCTTCAGATAAAAATACAATGAAACACATAAAGCCTAATACCAAAACTCTGTAATCTAGCCATTGCATTTTCCCTTTGCTTTCTTCTTTTTTATCGATAGATGAGGATTTTAGAATAATCTCTTGTTCTTTTTCAAGGGTGAAAAGATTTTTATATTGAGTAATTAATAGTAATATAAGCAATGATGAGATTGTAATCGCGGCATAAATAGGATTAAGTCCCATTTTCATTAGAAATCCTAAACCTAATGATCCGAAAAGTCCACCCACACTGAAAAGTCCGTGCAAAGAAGACATAATAGGTTTGTCATATAAGTTTTGAACCTGCACGCCGTGGGTATTCATAGCCACGTCTACGGTTCCTATTCCGCAACCAAAAGCAAAAAGAAATAATCCCATTACATACACATTGGAAATAACAAGAAGCCAAGGTAAGATGAAAGCGCTTAAAACGACACTTACAGCAATAACTTTACGGCTGCCAATTTTTCTGATCAACAAACCTGAAATCGGCATCATCAGGATGGCTCCGGCTCCGAGAAATAACAAAAGCATTCCTAGATTAGCTTCATTTAATAATAACCTGTCTTTTGCAAGGGGAACCATGGGAGCCCAGCTGGCAATGCCTAAACCACATACCAAGAAAATCAATTGGGTTGCTCTTTTAGCTCTAATTGTTTTCAAATCATTCATAAGATTAAATATTTATTTTGCAAAGTTATGCAAATTTGCATAACTTTGCAAAATAAAATGAATTAAAAAATAAAATTATGAAAATTGAACATATTGCCATTTGGTGCAATGACCTTGAACTGACCCGTGATTTTTACATGAATTACTTCAACATGAAAAGCAACGAAAAGTATGTAAACCCAACAAAGCAGTACACTTCGTATTTCTTATCATCTCCATCGGAAAATACATCGGCAAGATTAGAATTAATGCAACGTCCCGACGTTATTGAAAATTCAAATACAAGAGGAATGTTAATGGGACTTGCCCATTTGGCGATTTCTTTAGGAAGTAAGGAGGCGGTAGATATTCTAACCAATAGAGTACGGGCAGATGGTTATACGATTGTAGGCGAACCTCGTACAACAGGCGATGGATATTACGAAAGTGTGATAGAAGATCCTGAAGGAAACTGGGTGGAACTGACAGAATAATTTTGAATTGTTTCTGGAAAGTAAAGGTAATTCTGAAATCGCTATGATTGATGGGTTGCCTTTTTTTTAAATAATTTACAGTCATATTCTTATTGGTATGTAAAATTTACATGAATTAAGCTTATATTTAGTTGAGGGTATTGTAGAAGAAAATAAATTTTATGAAGAGTGATGTGCACGGCAAGATAGTTGTAGTTACCTAAAAACCACACAAAATATAAAATATGAACGTACAGTTAGATCAAGATTCTCAAGTGGAAAATTTTCATAAAGATAGTTTTCGATTTGACGTCTTACAAGGCTTACAAAGCCATCCTAAAAAATTATCTTCAAAATATTTTTACGATAAAACGGGGGACCATCTTTTCCAGAAAATCATGGCCATGCCGGATTATTATCTCACAAAATGTGAACTGGATATTTTCAAAAACAAAACAGCAGATTTAGCCCGTTTAATTACCCCAGACAACGAACCTTTTGACTTAATTGAACTCGGAGCGGGAGATGCTATGAAATCTACTTTTTTACTAAAATATTTGGTTGAAAGGGGAGTCGATTTTACCTATATGCCCATTGATATTTCCGGAAATATCCTTTCTATTTTACATGAAAAGCTAAACAATGAACTTCCAGATTTAAAAATGATAAAGCTGGAAGGAGAGTATTTTGAAATGCTACAAAAAGCGGCTTCTTTATCTTCCAAAAGAAAGGTGATTTTGTTTCTGGGAAGTAATATAGGGAATATGAGTCTCGAAGAAGCCGAAAGCTTTTGCCGAGATTTAAATCAAAATTTAGCTTCTGATGATGTCGTTTTAATAGGTTTTGATATGAAGAAAAATCCTCACACGATATTAAATGCGTATAATGATAAAGAAGGCATCACCGCCGCTTTTAACCTTAATCTTCTGACTCGTATCAATACCGAACTTGATGCCAATTTTGATCTGCAACAATTTCAGCATTACCAAACCTACGATCCGGTAAGTGGAGCGTGTAAAAGTTTTTTAGTAAGTTTAACAGAGCAGAATATCAACATCGGAAACAACAGGATTTCATTTAAAGAAAATGAATTGATCGACATGGAAATTTCACAGAAATTTTCAGAGGAGAAAATAAAGGAATTAGGTGAGAAATCCGGTTTCAGCATGATCGGAGAAATTAAAGATTCCAAAAAATGGTTTGTAGATACCGTCTGGCAAGTAAAGTAAGTAAAGAACTAAAAAACTGAAAAAGATGACCCCCAACCCAATCACAACAGATCTGGTTAAAAATTATACAGATATTCGCAGGTATTCTGAAGAGATATGTGCGCCTTTGGAAATTGAAGATTACGTCGTGCAGCCTATTGTAGATGTGAGCCCGCCCAAATGGCATCTGGGTCACACCACCTGGTTTTTTGAAACCTTTATCCTGCAGTCCAATTTTCCGGATTATAAAGTTTTTGATGCGCAATATAATTTTGTTTTCAATAGCTATTATGAAACCATTGGAGCGAGAGTTATCCGTACCGATCGGGGGAATTTAAGTCGACCTTCAGTTTCAGATATTTACAAATACAGAAAATACGTTGACGAACATATGGAAGCCTTTCTTCAAAGTGCATTTATGACGGAAGCGGTGGAGCCTTTATTAGTGCTTGGACTTAATCATGAGCAGCAACATCAGGAATTATTGATTACCGATATTAAATATATTTTAGGACACAATCCACTTTTTCCGGCGTATAAAAAGGAGCGTATTACTAAAGAAATATTTTCAGGAAATACTGAAATGCTGAGCTTCTCGGAAAGAGTGTATGAAATTGGTTTTAATGGAGAAGGTTTCTGTTTCGATAATGAATTAGGAAGGCATAAAGTTTTCTTGAATGATTTTAAAATCGCCAATCAATTAGTGACCAATCGAGAATATGTACAATTTATAGAAGCGGGAGGGTATACCGATTTCAAACATTGGCACGCTGAAGGCTGGGATTGGGTAAAACAAAACAGTGCAAAATCCCCTTTATATTGGCATATGGTGGATGATCAATGGATGTATTATACGTTGAATGGTTTGATGGAATTAGACCTTGACGAAGCCGTTTGTCATATCAATTTCTTTGAGGCTTCGGCTTTTGCATCATGGAAGGGAATGCGCTTGCCAACAGAAGCAGAATGGGAAGTAGCCTCCGATTATTTCAATTGGGGAAGTCGTTGGGAATGGACCAATTCTGCCTATTTACCATATCCTGATTTTAAAAAAGAAGCCGGAGCAGTGGGAGAGTACAATGGGAAATTCATGGTCAATCAAATGGTTTTGCGCGGTGCTTCGGAAGCGACTCCTCTTGGACATAGCCGAAATACCTACCGTAACTTTTTCCAGACCGGTTTACAATGGCAATTCACAGGAATCAGACTTGCTCAATAATTTTTGCCAATGATTACAGTAGAATCAGTTTCAAAGAATTTTAACGGAAAACCCGCAGTAGATAACATTTCTTTTCAGGTTAAAGATAAAGAAATATTGGTGCTTTTGGGAACCAGCGGTTGTGGAAAAACAACAACGCTTAAAATGATCAATCGTCTCATAGAAGCAGATACCGGAAATATATTGATTGATGGAAAAAATGTCCGAGATCAAAAAGTAGAAGAGTTGAGAATGGGAATTGGTTTTGTGATGCAGCATTCAGGATTGTTTCCTCATTACACCATTAAATAAAATATTGCGGTAGTTCCGGAATTATTAAAATGGGATAAAAAAAAGACAGAAAACAGAACCGAAGAACTTCTCCATAAACTTCACCTTTCTGAAGATATACTTCATCGTTTTCCCGAGGAATTAAGTGGTGGCCAGCAGCAAAGGGTAGGAATTGCCAGAGCATTGATTGCCAATTCACCGATTTTATTGATGGATGAACCTTTTGGAGCCTTAGACAATATCACCAAAGCAGATATTCATTCCGAATTTAAATCGCTGGAAGAACTTAAAAATAAAACGATCATCCTCGTTACCCATGATGTGCAGGAGGCTTTTGAATTAGGACATCGGGTATGTTTGATGGATAAAGGTAAAATTATTCAGATAGGGACGCCAAAAGAAATGCTTTATCAGCCTACCAATGATTTTGTGATTGATTTTTTTGCCGAAAACCGATTGTTATTGGAATATAAAGTTGCTACTTTAAAAGATGTGAATGGCTTTATGGACTCAGAAAATGAGCATAAAGAATTTAATTTTGAAGAAACCACCAGTGTTTGGAATGCATTGCAAAAATTAAGTTCAAATCATAAAAATACAACGCATTACGAAATGTTGATTAAAGCATTTAATGAGTATCGAAAATTACAGATCGTATGACGCAGCAGAGTCTTTGGCAATTTATTATTGAACAGCATGAGAAGTTATTAACCCAAATCACCCAACATCTTGGCTTAACTTTCTTGTCATTGCTTTTAGCGATTATTGTGGGGCTGCCTTTGGGAATATTGATCGCCCGAAAAAGGAAACTTTCAAGTTCTGTTCTTGGTGTTGCGGGTATTTTACAGACCATTCCGAGTATCGCTTTACTAGGTTTTATGATTCCTGCTTTTGGAATTGGGGCTACACCAGCTATTGCAGCCTTATTAATTTATGCGCTTTTACCCATCATTCGAAATACATACACGGGAATTACAGAAGTGAATTCAACCGTTATTGAATCGGCAAAAGCAATGGGAATGAATAAGACTCAGCTTCTTTTTAAAGTGGAACTTCCATTGGCAATGCCTGTTATCATTGCAGGAATAAGAACGGCAGCCGTCATTAATGTCGGAGTGGCAACGTTGGCTTCATTTGTTGCAGCAGGTGGTTTGGGTGAATTTATCTTCGGTGGAATTTCCCTTAATAATACCAATATGATTTTGGCAGGGGCAATTCCCGCAGCATTATTGGCTGTTGTTTTGGATCAGGCGATTGCTGTTTTACAAAAATCAGGCTATCAATTACTACAAAAATTGAAATATATAGTTCCTGCGATATTGATTATTGTTGGAAGTGTTTACCTTCTAACTTCTGTTTCAGACAATAAACTTAAAGCAGGTTTTACGCCCGAATTTATGGGCAGACAAGACGGTGACCTTGGCTTACGTTCGGTGTATGGATTAAATGTAAATCCTGTTGTAGTAAGCGATGCTATTATGTATAAAGCAGCGTATGAAAAAGAATTGGATCTGATCAGTGGATATTCTACAGATGGCAGAATTAAAGCGTTTGACTTGTATGTGTTGAATGACGACAAGAAAATATTTCCGCCCTATTTTGCCGCCCCGATCATTAAAACCAAAACATTAGAAAAGTTTCCTGAATTAGAAAAAACGTTGAATTTATTATCGGGTAAATTTAACGACTCAATCATGACTGATCTCAATTATAAATCCGATTATCTACATCAGACTCCTGAAAAAATTGCTAAAGACTTTTTAATTAAAAACAATTTATATACAAGTTCGAGAAAAGGAAATTCCGGAACGGTGCGAATTGGCTCGAAGATCTTTGGAGAACAGTATATTCTCACAGAAATGTATAAAATGTTGATTGAAGGCAACACCAACTATAAAGTAGAAACAAAAACAGGATTGGGAGGAACCAAAATTTGTTTTGATGCTTTGATGAATGATGCGATTGATTTTTATCCCGAATATACAGGAACCGGACTTTTAGTACTATTAAAACCTACCGAAGAAACCATTAAAAAAGTAAGTCAAAGTGCCGATGAGACTTACCAATACGTTAATTCAGAATTTCAAAAACAATATGGAATTCAATGGCTAAAACCACTTGGGTTTAATAATTCGTATGCATTAATGATGCGCAGAGAACAATCAAAAGAACTGAATATAAAAAGTATATCAGAGTTGAAGAATTATTGGGATTTAAAATGATTTTTGAAATGGGTTATAATCCTATTTTATAATTGATTTTCAATGCAAAGACTTGCTAAATCAAATATAATTAAAGCCTCAATTTAGTAATATTTTTTTTCTTGGTTCTTTAATTTTTTGTGAAATGGAGTACTATGTATTTCTCATTTATGATTTATGGGTTTTCGTTAATGATGTGAAAATAAGTTAAGATTGAATGTTTTTCTTGAAAATTAACTATTAAAATACTAATTTTATAATCATAAAATTAAAAATTAGATTTTTAACACAGAAAGTTTTTAACCAATTCTGTGTTTTTATTTAACTTTATTTTATGTAAACACATTCCTATGATAAAAAATAAATTTGTTCTTTTTATTTCAGTGATACTGCTATCCTGTGGTGACAAAAAAGTAAAGACAAAAGAAACGCCTGTACAATCGTATCAGGTTTTGACGTTAGCTCCCAGACAAGTTATAGTTTACAATGATTTCCCGGCTTCAATACAAGGTGAAAATGTGGTTGAGATCAAGCCCATGGTATCTGGTTACCTTCAGGATATTTATGTGCCGGAAGGAGCAACGGTAACAAAAGGACAATTGTTATTTAGAATTAAAAATCCTCAATACGAACAGGATATTGTTACTGCTAAAGGCGCTATAAAAATTGCAGAAGCCAACGTGAATACCGCCCGTATGAACGTGGAGAAAGCAAGACCTTTGGTAGAGCAGGAAATTGTAAGTAAATACCAGCTCAGTTCGGCGCAATACGCTTTACAGTCTGAGCAAGCTGCTTTATCTCAGGCAAAAGCAACGCTTGCGAATGCATTAACCAATCAAGGGTATACATATATACGAAGTCCTCAGAGTGGAACCATTGGCCTTATTCCTTTTAAAATTGGTGCTTTAGTGAGCAGTACAGCAACGGATCCGTTGACTACATTATCGAATACAACGAATGTATTTGCTTATTTTTCTCTCAATGAAAAACAGTTGTTGGAATTTTTAGGCAATATGAAAGGCAATACAACCACTGAAAAGTTGAACAATATGCCTCTTGTAACGTTGGTGATGGCAGATGGAACGGTCTTTCCGGAAAAAGGAAGACTGGAAACAGCCAGTGGCGGAATCGACAGCAGTACAGGAACAGCTGTTTTCAAGGCGATATTTAATAATAAATTAGGACTTATTCAAAACGGAGCAAGTGCCACCATCCGAATTCCTGTGAATATGGATAATTCTCTGTTGGTTCCACAGATAGCCATTTATCAGATGCAGGATAAGTCATTCGTTTATAAACTCATGAAAGGCAATCAGGTAATGAGTATGGCTGTGACTACTTCGCCGACTGATGATGGTAATTTTGTGGTGGTGAAAAGTGGTATAAATGCTGGCGATAAGGTGGTTCTTAATGGACTTAATATTAGTGACAGTACAGTCATAAAGCCAACACCTGCAAATTCAGAGGATATTTACCGTACGATGAAAACTAAATCAAACCCATAGGTCATGCTAAAATTATTTATAAGAAGGCCGGTATTGAGTACAGTAATTTCTGTCATCATTATCGTATTGGGGATTTTGGGAATAAGCAGTTTACCCGTAGCACAATATCCGGATATTGCTCCGCCTACCATTCAGGTTTCTGCGTCTTATCCCGGTGCTAATACAACAACGTTGATTAACAGCGTAGTATATCCATTAGAACAACAGATAAACGGGGTGGAGGGTATGACCTACATGACTTCCTCAGCAAGTAATACGGGTTCGGCGAGTATCAGTGTGTATTTTGCAGTAGGAGTAGATCCTAATCAGGCTGCTGTAGATGTGCAAAACCGTATAAGTACGGTATTGTCTAAACTTCCGCAAGCAGTAACCCAAGCCGGAGTAACGGTAAGAAAGCAACAGAGCAGTAACGTGTTAATTGTAGGATTATACAGCGATAAAAAACAATATGATCAGAAGTTTTTACAAAATTACGCGGCCATCAATATTGTTCCGCAGTTGCAAAGAGCAAAAGGAGTAGGAGGTGCCAGTGTATTTGGCGGTGCGATGACGTATGCCATGCGTATTTGGTTACAACCGGATAAAATGGCGGCGTACGGATTGGTTCCTTCTGATGTAACAGCGGCATTAAATGCCCAAAACTTCAATGCTGCTCCGGGGAAAATTGGAGATAATATGGCGCAGGCCTTTCAATATGATATTACCTATTCCGGGACGTTGGTTTCGTTGGATCAATTTCAAAAAGTGATTGTTAAGTCAATCGGAAACGGACAGTATTTATATTTAAAAGATATTGCCAGAATTGATTTAGGAACGCAAACCTATACCAGTGCTACGGCAATCAATGGGAAACCTGCAGTAGCCATTGCTATCAGCCAGACACCGGGTTCTAATGCGCAGGAAGTAATCGTTGGAGCTCAGAAAGTAATGGCAGATGCTTCTAAAATTCTTCCTTCGGGAATAAAAATGCTGGAGCTGGTCAACATCAACAACTTCTTAAATGAAAGTATCTCCAAAGTATTGCATACGCTTGTTGAATGTTTCTTACTGGTATTTCTCGTAATCCTTATTTTTTTACAGGATGTACGGTCTACGATTATCCATGGAGTTTCGGTTCCGGTATCTATTATAGGAACATTTTTCTTTTTGTATTTATTTGGATACAGTCTTAACCTTCTTACTTTATTTGCTTTGGTATTGGCGATTGGTATTGTGGTAGATGATGCCGTTGTAGTGGTAGAAGCGGTTCACAGTAAATTGGAACAGGGCTATACTTCACCTCGAAAAGCAGCTATTGATGCCATGGGAGAAATTGCACCAGCCATTGTTTCTATTACACTTGTGATGGCTTCTGTATTTCTTCCGGTGACTTTCTTGGGAGGTTCGGCGGGTGTATTTTACAAACAGTTTGGAATTACATTAGCGATTGCCATTATGATTTCAGCGGTAAATGCATTGACGTTAAGTCCCGCTTTGGCTGCCATGTTTTTACGACCACACAAGCAGGAAGAAGTAGGTGCTAAAAAAGGTTTTCTTCAAAAAATGAAGAATGGCTTTAATTCAAATTATGAAAAAGTAATCAAAAAATATACGGAAGCAGTAAGCTTTCTGATCAGAAGAAAATGGTTAACGGCTATTATTGTTGTTGCTTTTGGAGGACTATTTTATTTTACAATTAAAAGTGTGGCATCCAGTTTTGTTCCTGCGGAAGATATGGGGACTGTTTTTGTGAATGTCACCTTGCCAGCTGCGGCGACCAAAGAAAGGGTGCAGCTTATCAATAAGCAAATCGATAGCATTGCTCATACCATTCCTCAGGTGCAGGCATCTATGACGACGCTGGGGCAAAATCAATTAGGTGGAAGCGGAAGTTCTTACGGAATGTTGATCTTAAGACTTACGCCTTGGAGTGATCGGCCCGGCATCACCGATAAAGATATTATAACACAGCTTACAGACAAAACAAAAAATATTCGGGGCGCTTCAATTAATTTCATGCAACAACCTACCATCAGTGGTTTTGGAACGAGTGGAGGTTTTACTTTTCAAATAGAAGACAGAGGCGGGCATAGCATCAGTGATTTTTATGCAGTCTCTCAAAATTTTCTGGCAGCATTAAATAAAAGACCTGAAATACAGTATGCAGCAACCGCATTTAACCCTAATTTCCCTCAATATGAAGTAGATATTAATATTGCTAAATGTGAAGATAATGGGGTGCAACCTTCGGATATATTAAATCTGATGAATGTGTATTATGGAAGTTCATATGTAAGCAACTTTACAGAATTTGGTCAGCAGTATCAGGTTATTCTTCAGGCTGATAATCCTTACAGAGGCACGGTTGAGCAGATGAACAATATCAAAATACGTACAAGTAGCGGAACCATGAGCCCAATTTCAGAATATGTGACGATGAAAAAGGTATTTGGACCTTCCTCTATCTCTCGTTTTAATATGTATAATGCTATTTCAATCAATGGATCTCCTAATACCGGATATAGTACCGGACAATCTATGGAGGCAATCAACGAAGTGGCAGCTCAGGCTTTACCGCCAGGCTATAGTTTTGAATACAGCGGAATGAGTAAAGAAGAGCAAAATTCAGGCTCTCAGGCCAGTATTATATTTCTGCTGAGTCTTTGTTTTGTATATCTGCTGCTGAGTGCTTTGTACGAAAGTTACATTCTTCCCTTAGCGGTTATTCTTTCGCTCCCTGTGGGGCTAAGCGGGATATTTGTGTTTGCAAAATTGTTTGGAATAGATAATAATATTTATGTGCAGATCTGTATGATTATGCTGATTGGTCTTTTGGCTAAAAATGCTATTCTGATGGTTGAGTTTTCTCTGGAAAAAAGACAGGAAGGAATGGGATTGTTGGAGAGCGCACTGGAAGGAGCTAAAATCAGGATCCGTCCGATATTAATGACTTCATTGGCGTTTATTTTTGGGTTAATGCCTTTAATGTTTTCTACCGGAGTTGGTGCCAATGGGAACAGATCAATTGGTATTGGTTCCATTGGTGGAATGTTGTTCGGAACTTTATTGGGGATATTTGTAATCCCGGGATTATATGTAATTTTCCAAGGGTTACAGGAGAAAATAAAGTCTAATAAGTATGACGAGAATGATGAACTGATTGTTGAAAACAAAAAATAATCTTAGAATGAAAAGCATGAAACCATTGAAGAAAAAATATACGTTTATTCTACAGATTGCAGCATTTTCAGCGGTACTTTACAGTTGTGATGTTACGAAACCTTATGCCAATAAACAATCAGTTCAGGATAATTTATTTGGAGACTCAGCAAAGTCTGCTACCAAAAGTATTGCTGTACTTTCATGGAAAGAAATATTTAAAGATCCATTATTACAACAGCTCATTAGTGAGGGGATTGATCATAATTTAGATCTGAAAACGGCTACGGCCAATCTGAAAGCGGCAGAAGCTAATTTTGTACAGAGTAAGCAGGCGTTTTTACCTTCGCTTTCTGGTAATGCTTCGGCGGGTGCTTATCATCCTGCCAGTAGTCAGGCATCTAATTCACAGGTGTATCAGCTCTATGCACTTTCATCTTGGCAGGTGGATATTTGGGGTAAACTGAGAAGTACTAAACGATCAATGTATGCCAGCTATCTTGCCGGTGATGCGTATAGACAGGCGGTACAGACGCAGCTTGTTGCCAATATTGCTGTTTCATATTATCAATTACTTGCGTATGATGAGCAGCTTGCGATTGTTCAGCAGTCGTTGGAGGTATATTCTAAAGATACAGAAACAATGAAAATTTTAAAGAACAGTGATGTGGTTACGGGCGCTGCAGTGGTACAAAGTGCAGCGAATTATTATGCTGTAAAATCTACCGTCCCCGATATCAAAAATAATATTCGTCAGACCGAAAATACATTGTCTTTATTGCTGGGAAGAGCACCGGGAGCTATTAAAAGAGATTCACTTTTTAATGAGCAGACGTATAATGAGTTGTCAACGGGCTTGCCGGTGGAACTACTTGCTAACAGGCCTGATGTAAAAGAAGCTGAACTGCAACTGCGAAGTTATTTTGAACAGATAAATGTAGCCAAAGCTTCATTTTATCCCTCGCTTACGATAACGGGACAGGCAGGTTTGTATGCAACAGAGTTGAAGTCTGTTTTCAATGCAGGCGCTTTCTTAGCCAATGTTGTGGGTGGATTGACACAGCCTATTTTTAATAACGGTCTCAATAAACAGAAACTAAAAATAGCACAGGCCAATTACGAAGCTGCAGAATATAATTACAGTAAAATATTGCTTACCGCAGGGCAGGAGGTATCTAATGCGCTTTATCAATATCAGATGGTGGATGAAAAATCATCTTCTCGTCAGGAGCAAATCGCTAATCTTGAAAAAGCAGTTCATTTTACAAAAGAATTACTAAAATATACCAGCGCCACCAATTATACAGACGTTCTTACTTCAGAACAAAGTCTCTTAAGTGCAAGACAAAGTGCGGTTACAGATAAGCTTCAACAGCTTCAGGCAGTCGTGAATTTGTATGCCGCTTTAGGAGGAGGATGGAAATAATGATAGAGCTATTTTGCCTTTTAATATCTATTAATTGTTGATAATTCCACTTTTTAATACCGATATTTCTATTAGAATTATAGCTTTTTTAAGACAAATTTTAACCCTTTACATACGATTGTTTAAAGGGTTTTTTGTTTATCAACAGCACTTTTTAAGATGAAATAAGTAGATAATTGTTATAATATTCCTTTTTATAAATGAAAATGAGTCTTAAAATAGAGTTTATAATGGGGTATTTGACGAATTATTTTGAAATAAATTTGATAATTATTAAGTATAGATAAAATCTATTATATTTCATTTTATTCACTTTTTACGAGATTTTAATTGCTTATTTTTTATTAAAAAAAAGTGAATTATTAGGCCTGTTTCAAAAAGTTATATCACTCTTCAAAGTTTTATTATAACAAACAGAATACTTTCAAAGATAATATTTAATTCAAAATTTTTAAAATTACATTTTCTTCACTATTTTGTGATAATTATATTAATAATGTAATTTGATGGGTTTGTAAAAACTATATTTAGATTTAAATAATAAAATATTGTGGAATTGCAATAAAAAGCATTTTTAAGGGATTTTTTTTTACGAATATGTTAGTTTTAAACCTTTTTAATTGTTGAATGGATGGCGTATTTCCAATATGATTATATGGAATTGTAAAAATTATTGTGCGGAATCTTAATAATTAAGCTTGATAATAAGTTTGTTATAATTAATCGAGATACCACGTTTGGTTATTTTAATTATTCATTTTAAGTAGATTTGCGAAAATAATTATGAATACTTAAAAAATGAGGAATTTAGTTTTATCAATTGGCTTTTTTTCAGCTTTAACTTTAAATGCGCAAGTTGGAATCAATACAATTACACCCAAAGCATCTTTAGACATTAACAAATCAGTAAATACAACAAGTGCAGAAGGGTTTCTTACCGTAAGAATAACAGGAACAGAGCTGGCAGCAAAAGATAATTTGTATGGTGCAGATCAAAATTCAACGGTTGTTTATGCTACAGGTGCTCCGGGAACTCCAACTACAAAAACATCCAATATCACAAGCCCCGGATTTTACTATTATAAAAACAGTATTTCGAAGTGGGTGGGATTAACGATGCCAAAGTTTTTCTACATGCCATCTATCTTGTTTGATACCACAACACTAGGAGCAGGAACCAAAGATTTATATCAACTTTATTTAACACAATTCAGTACACCGGCAGTATCAAGTACAGGTTCGGCAGGGAAAATTCCTGTGTTGGAAAGAGGGGATTTGGAATATTATGTTACCTATCTTGATTCCACTGTTTTCACAGGAGTAACCATAAATGCCAACGGTGTAATGAACTACACCGTAAGCAGTAACGCTACAGAAGCAAGTTTCATGAATATTGTATTTGTTGTTAAATAAATGTATTAAAATGATTTTTTATAAAAAATATTTAATAGCAAGTTTCATCCTTTTAATTTCTTTTACAGGAACTATTTTCGCACAATTTACCATTACCAATACTTTGAAATCTAATAATTCTGCGGGATTAAAGATTGGAGATAATGCCTATCTAACTGCTGCCAGCGGAGCAGATATAAATGGGGCAGGATGGTTAAGACTTACCGAAGCAAAAACCAACCAGAAAGGGTATATGTATGTAATGCAGGGGTTTCCTACCACCTTGGGAGTGATTGCAGATTTTGAATATGTGCAATGGCGTAATGTGTCAGATCCCACATATTTTGGTGCTGATGGGTTCTCTGTCTTTTTGTTTAACGCATCAGTGAGTGAAACTGATTTTAAGCTCGGAGGTTACGGAGGCTCGTTAGGATATGCTACTTTTAGTAATCCTTCCGGAACTACTGGTTTGTCAGGCGGATATCTGGGGATTGGTTTTGATGCTTATGGTAATTACGCGACAAATACAGAGAGTAGAAACGGCGGTAGCGCCAATGCAGTTCCGAACTCTATTATCGTTCGAGGCCCTAGTAGTTCTACCTATTCGCAATCAAACACCTACCTAACAAGAGTTGATTTAGGAGATAGAACTGGAACTTTAAATGCAATCAGACAGAGAGACGAGATTGATTATAATACCGTAACTACATCCAGACCTGCAAGTGATGTTTTTTACAGAAGAGTACAGATAAGCATTACAAAGCCAGCAAATGATTATGTAATCACGATCAAATGGAGAAAGCAAAATCAAACCACTTTTACAGAAATTCTTAATTATACATTGAACGGGACAACATACCCAATACCTGCGAATTTAAAATTAGGATTTGCAGCTTCAACAGGAGGAGGTTTTAATTTTCAGGAAATTAGAAATATCTTGTTAACGACGCCTGGGAACTTAAGAGTAGACAGCCGTGCAGATTTTCCTTTTGCGTGTAATGAAAAGAAAAATACAGTAAGTTTTAAAGTTGAGGTAACGAATGATACAGCAGCAGCATTGAACAATATCAGTTTCACTAGTAAAGTAACCAATGCGGCCAATACGCTGCTTACATCTTCGCAATTTAAAATTACAAGTGTGTCTTTAAGCAGTGGTTTTACCAACTCTACGATACCGACTTCTAATTTTACCACCAATGAAATTAATGGTGTCGTAGGTTTAGCAGCAAAATCTTCAGGTATAGTTACCATTACAGGAGATTACATTAGAGGGGTAAAAGCAAATCAAACTTTCAAAGATGTTTCAACTGCAAATACAACTGAAATAACGGATACAGATACAACCAATAATACCGCAACCACAACCATTGATGTGAAAAAATGCAGTGTGATGAGTAATCCGAGTATGCCTGCACGATATAAGTAGTTTTAGTTGATTGTTTAATTAAAACGCAAGATATTTACTTTAAAAACCTGTTAATTGTTTGATTAACAGGTTTTTTTGTTTCCTAATTGAGTAATGAAATATATGCGGTAGCGGTTTTTTGTTATATGAATATTTGGGAAGCGAGCTAGATCGATTTACTTAATCTTTCTGAATTATTCATCTTAAAAAGTATATTTATAAACCATATTTCTGATTTTAGGTAAAAAAAATTGAATTTTAATCCATTAATAAACTAAATGTTATTTAATTTGGTATATTTGTATTCTAAATTTAGGGTTATGAATTTTGATCTTGTTAAAGATGTGGTAGGCTTACTGGAGCAATTTGAGACTGAAAATAAAAATTCTCAGTATGCGGATACCATTGAAGGATTCAAATCATGGGTTTGTCATAAAGAATCTATGACGAATGATGATGAAACCGATACTCCAAATTGGGAGGGTAAAGAAAACGGGAGAAGTCCGGAAAGTGCGATCAGTACTTTATTGGTTCATCTTAACAGATATGCAAAGACCTATTCTAAATCTGCTATTTCGGGTTCTGACTTTGCCACGCAGGAAGATTTTATTTATCTGATCAATTTGAAAGCATTTGGTGAGATGACCAAAATGGAACTCATCAAAAAAAATATTCAGGATAAGCCTGTGGGAATGTTGATCATTAACAGATTGATCAAGCAAGGTTGGGTGCATCAGCAAGACTCAGTTGAGGATAAAAGAACAAAATTAATACAAATTACGGATCAGGGAATGGAAGCCTTGGAAAACCAAATGGAAAAAATCCGTAATGCAACCCACATTGTGGCAGGAAACCTAAACTATTCTGAAAAGATGGAATTAATTCGTATTCTGAATAAATTAGACCAATTTCATTATCCTATTTTCAATCAAAATATAGACAGTAAAGATTTGATCAATGCCGTGTATCAGCAATATTCATTTGAGAAAAATTAAAAATGAAAAAGAAAATAGCGATTATTGGTTCGGGGTTTTCGGGATTGTCGGCGGCGGCGTATTCTGCAAAACAAGGTCATGAAGTTCATGTCTTTGAGAAGAATAGTTCAGCGGGGGCAGAGCCAGAAAATTTATTACAGATAATGGCTATACGTTTGATATGGGCCCAAGCTGGTATTGGATGCCTGATATTATAGAATCCTTTTTTGAAGATTTCGGTAAAAAAACGTCTGACTTTTTTCAGCTCGTACCGCTTGATCCGCAATTTGAAATGGTGTTCTCAGATAGTAAAATGAATATTCCTCACAGCTATACCGAAATGCGGGATTTGTTTGAAAAAACAGAAAAAGGCTCCGGTAAAAAGTTGGATGAATTCATGGAAGATGCCCGATACAAATATGAAGTGGGAATGAAAGAATTCGTAAATAAACCTTGTCATTCATGGTTCGAATTTGTTTCTCCAAAAATTGCTAAAAGTGCGTTGAAACTTGATCTTTTGACCAATTTTAAAAAATTTGTAAGAAAGTATTTCAACGATCCGAAGTTGATCACGTTGATGGAATTTCCCGTTATTTTTCTGGGAGCGGCACCCAAAGATATTCCCGCTTTGTACAGTTTGATGAATTATGGCGGTTACAAATTGGGAACTTGGTATCCGATGGGCGGTTTTTCAAAGGTAATTGACGCGATGAAAAACGTCGCGGAAGCCGAAGGCGTTAAATTTCATTTTAATTCCGGTGTAGAAAAAATTATGGTTAAAAATAGCAAAACTACTTCTCTGATTGTTAACGGTGAGGAAATAGATTTTGATACAATTATTGCATCATCAGATTACCATCATACAGAAAGTAAACTGTTGCCTGAAGAATTCAGAAATTATAAAGAATCGTATTGGGAAAAGCTCACTTTTGCGCCTTCCTGCCTGATTTATTATTTAGGGTTTAAAGAGAAAATTCCCAATCTGAAGCATCACACGTTGTTTTTTGAAAATGACCTTGACCTTCACACCACAGAAATTTATGAAGATAAAAAATGGCCTTCGAAACCCTTATTTTATGCGTGTTGCCCTTCAAAAACAGATCCGAATGTAGCACCTGAAAATTGCGAAAATGTATTTCTGCTTATGCCTGTGGCGACGGGAATAGAAGATTCTGAAATGGAAAGAGAAAAATATTTTCTTGAAATGATCGTAAGACTCGAAAAGCATACAGGAGTTTCTAATTTATTGCCAAAGATTGATTATAAAAAAAGTTACTGTATTAAAGATTTTAAAGAAGATTATAATGCCTATGAAGGCAATGCGTACGGGCTTGCCAACACCTTATCACAAACCGCAGTTTTGAAACCGTCACTCAGGAACAAGAAAGTGAAAAATCTTTTTTATACCGGACAGCTTACGGTTCCGGGACCCGGAGTTCCGCCGTCGATTATTTCAGGTAAAATTGCTGCTATTGAAGCCACCAAAACGAATTAATTATGAAAAAATTATTTGATGAACTTTCTTATCGGGTAAGTAAAGAAACAACCAAACAGTACAGCACAAGCTTTTCTTTGGGGATTTTGGCGTTGTCTCCAAAAATCAGAAACCCAATTTATGCGGTGTATGGATATGTGCGTTTGGCTGATGAGATTGTAGACAGTTTTCATGGGTATGATAAAGAAAAGCTTCTTGCCAAATTCAGGGAAGAAACGGCTCAGGCTTTGGAGGACGGGATTTCGCTAAATCCTATTTTACAGTCGTTTCAGGATACGGTTCATCGGTTTGATATTGATCAGAAATTAATCGGTCAGTTTTTGGATAGCATGCAAATGGATCTTCAGAAAGTAGATTACAATTCAGATCTCTATAAACAATATATTTTGGGCTCTGCAGAAGTGGTGGGTTTAATGTGCTTGCAGATATTTGTAGAAGGCAATGTTTCTGAATTTGAAAGGCTTAAACCTTTTGCAATGAAATTAGGTTCGGCTTTTCAGAAGGTGAATTTTTTAAGAGATATGAAAGATGATTATCAGATCTTGGGACGAAGCTATTTCCCGGATGTAGATATTTCGTTATTCGACAATAAAATAAAAGCAGATATTGAAAAAGATATCGAAAAAGAATTTAGTGAAGCTCTGAGCGGAATTAAAAAGCTTCCCAATTCATCAAGATTTGGAGTGTATTTAGCGTACCGTTATTACATTTCACTATTTAGAAAGATTAAAAGAACTTCGGCTCATAAAATCATTAATCAAAGGATCAGAATCTCAAACAGTAAAAAGATTTCTTTAATGATGAGCAGTTATTTACAGTATAAAACTTCATTTCTATAAACAGATTATAATGATACACAGACTTTATAAAGAACAGCAATTGAATTGTGATTTAGCAACCGCATGGAAGTTTTTCTCTTCGGCCAATAATCTGTCTAAGATCACTCCGGAAGACATGAAATTTGTTGTTTTGACCAAAACAGAAGACGATGAAATTTATGCAGGAATGATCATTGATTATCATGTTTCGCCTTTGTTGGGGATTAAAATGAACTGGACCACAGAGATAAAGCAGGTTGATTTCCAAAAAAGTTTTACCGATTATCAGCAAAAAGGACCGTACAAATTGTGGAATCATTTTCATGAGTTTATCGTAAATGATAAAGGGGTTTTAATGAAAGACACTGTTGACTACGAACTTCCAATGGGATTGTTAGGTGAAATAGCTCATAAACTTTTTGTGAAAGATAAGTTGGAACATATTTTCAGCTATCGAAATACGGTTTTAGACAAAATGTTTAATAGTAAAATCTAGCCACAAAAGCTTTTTACCCTTTTATGGTTAAAATAAAAAATTAAATAAATAAAAATCATGAATTTTCTAATTGTCATAAGTACATTTTTTATCATGGAAGGCATGACGTGGCTGATTCATAAATACATTATGCACGGTTTTTTATGGTCACTTCATAGAGATCATCACGATCACAGTAACGAAGGTCATGTAGAGAAAAACGATTACTTTTTTCTGATTTTTGCGCTACCAACCATCGCTTTGATGTACTACGGAACAGTTAATAATTACAACATTTATTTTTATATAGCTGTAGGAATTGCTTTGTATGGGATGGCGTATTTTTTTGTTCATGATATTTTCATTCATCAAAGAATCCGCTTTTTAAGAGATACCAAAAATCCTTATTTATTGTCGATCAGACGGGCGCACAAACAGCATCACAAGCATACAGGCAAAGAAAGAGGAGAGTGTTTTGGGTTTTTATGGGTCCCGATTAAATATTTCAAAATGTATTTTAATAAAGATGAATGATGATGATTCACAATTTAAAATCATCAAGAAAAACTTCGCGACCTTAGCTGAGTGAAACGCCTTTGCGAACCTTAAAAACGGTTAGTAGTCAAAAAAACTTTGCGGACTTTGCGTTAAAAAGCATAATAAACAGAAAATCAAAAAATAAGTAATAAAAATGCATCACTATACCTATCTGTTAATCAATTTTTTTACGATAATCATCTGTTTTATTTTTTCGTTTCATCATAAGATAAAATTCAACAGACATTTCGGAGCTTTTTTCTTTGCTTCCTTTTTGGTGGCTTTGGTATTTATCGTTTGGGATGCTTGGTTTACGAAAATAGGCGTGTGGTGGTTTAATGATCATTATCTTTTGGAAATCAGGATTTTAAATTTGCCCATTGAGGAGATATTATTTTTTATTTGTATTCCTTTTTCATGTGTATTTACATACTTCTGTTTAGATCAATTTTTCAATCTCAATTGGAAACCGCTTCCCGAAAAAATATTTGTGATCATCAGTATTATTTTAGCGGTAATAATTGCGGTCTATTATCATGATAAAATTTACACTTTCATCACATTCCTTTCAACGGCTGTAAGCATGTTTGTCTTGTATTTTATCTTGAAAGCAAGATGGATCGGCAAAGCTTCTTTTATATATCTTGTGTTAATGCCAGGGTTTTTAGGCGTAAATGGAATATTGACAGGAACCGGTTTGGAATCTCCAATTGTGCATTATAACCCTCAAAACTTTATGGGAATAAGAATGTTAACCATTCCGTTAGAAGACACGGTGTATGGTTATGAAATGATATTGTGGAATCTCTTTTTATTTCAAAAATTTAAGAAAAATGAACAAAATTAGTATATTCTGGTTCAGACGGGATCTGAGATTAGAAGACAACTGTGGCTTACATGAAGCTTTACAATCAGGTACAAAAGTACTTCCTGTTTTTATTTTTGATCGTGAAATTTTAGATCAGCTCAATGATAAAAAAGACAAAAGGGTAGATTATATTCATCAGGCTTTAGAGGGAATCAATCAAGAGCTCAAAGAATATGGAACTGGCCTGAAAACATTTTACGGAAATCCTTTTGAGATATTCGAAAAATTAACGGAAGAATTTGATATTGATACCGTTTTCTGTAACCGTGACTACGAACCTCAAGCCATTAAACGAGATCAAAGAATAACTGAATTTCTGTCAACAAAAAAAGTGAAATTTTCAGCTCACAAAGATCAGGTTGTTTTTGAAGAAAATGATGTTTTGAAAGGGGATAAAACGCCCTATACCATTTTTACACCGTACTCAAGAAAATGGAAAGAAAATGTTAAAAAAATTGAAATTCAGAGTTTTGATATCGTGGGTGAAAACTTTTTTCCTGTAAAAGAGCATAAGAATATTCTAAGTCTTAAAGAGATAGGATTTGAAAAAACGAATATTGAATTTTCAAAACCTTCTTTGGATTCAAATATTATAGATACCTATGATCAAAACCGTGATTTTCCGGCCATGAATCATACCACTCATTTGGGGATTGCCTTGAGATTCGGAACAATTTCAGTACGAAAATGTGTAAGTTTTGCTCAAAAGCATAATGAAATCTGGCTGAATGAATTGATTTGGAGAGAATTTTTCATGCAGATCTTATTTCATTTCCCGTATGTTGTTACGCAGTGTTTTAAAAAGAAATACGAAAATATTCAATGGAGAAATAATGAGGACGAGTTCAAAGCCTGGTGTGAAGGGAATACTGGATATCCAATTGTAGATGCAGGCATGAGACAGCTGAATGAGACAGGTTTTATGCACAATCGGGTGAGAATGGTGGTAGCGAGTTTTCTTACCAAACATTTATTGATCGATTGGAGGTGGGGCGAAGCGTATTTTGCTCAGAAACTATTAGATTATGACCTTTCGGCCAATAACGGAAACTGGCAATGGGCGGCAGGTTGTGGCTGTGATGCAGCGCCGTATTTTAGAATTTTTAATCCTGAAGAACAGACTAAAAAGTTTGATAAAAACCTTCAGTATATTAAAAAATGGCTTCCACAAGATGCTTTATTGAACAGACCGATTGTTGACCATAAGCAGGCAAGAGAAAGAGCGTTGAAAACTTATAAAGAAGGATTGGTTGTAGAGTAATTTTGTAAAAGATTTCAATGGATCAATAATAATACATAAAATAGGAGGACTTCATTATGAGGTCCTTTATTTTTTTATCGATAATGATAACTCTACTTTTTAAAATTAATTAAGCTTAGTTTTATGCTTTGTGATAGAGCGTATATTTTCAAAAATCCGTTTCAGTGACTTTTTTGTCCGTTTCCGCTTGATTTTTCGATGTAGCAGAAATTCAGCACGATACATTTGTAGAGTTATTTATAAATGTTATCATTATGAAAAAGTTATTTTTAGTTGGTTTTGCATTGGTTGCATCACAAATGTCATTCGGACAAAGTACATTCGGAAACTTGATGCAGCGTCTTAGTTTCGGGGTGAAAGCGGGAGGGAATTATAGTAATTTTACAGATGCTGGTTTTGAGACGGAAGGATTGGCAGGTTTTCATGCAGGGCTTATTGTTAATTTTAAATTAGCAGATAAATGGTCTATACAGGAAGAATTTTTGTATTCCACGCAAGGAGCAAAGACGAAGAACAGTCTTTTGGGAGTTGAGAAAGATGTAAAACTTTCTTATTTATCTGTTCCGATTCTTGTAAAATATCACTCTGCTATTGGTATTTATGCAGAGGTGGGGCCGCAGGTAAATATGTTGATAGAAGATGCTAAGAATACAGGCTTCGATAAATTTGCAGACGAAATAGATGCCGGTGTTGCTGCAGGAGTAGGATATCAGTTTAAAGAAGGTTCTCTAAAAGGTTTGGGAATTGGCGCAAGATATTACCAAGGCTTTATGGATGTGGGCAAATTCAATTCTGCTACGGTAAAACCAGATTTCAAAAACAGTGTATTTCAAGCCGGAGTTTTCTATATTTTTTAATAGCCGGAACAAAAGTTATTCAAAAGAATACCCTTACATATAATTCTAATCAAGAGTCTGTAATCTATCAGACTCATTTTTGTTGATTTTATTTATTTTTATCAAAGGAAAGTGGATTGTTATATATTTGATAAACAATATGAATAGACTTTGATTTAGATTTTTAGTCATGATGCTGTTGCTTATTTTCTGTATTTTTTTAAGGTAAATAATTACAAAGATGCTTAGTAATATTAATAAACTAATAACCCCAAGAAGTCTTCGGGAAATCTATAAGATGAACTATCTTCTTTCGGGAGTTACATTTGTTTTTTCTTTTCTGTTTCTTACGTTGGAGCACTTTAAGATGCCTTATATCGCATTTAAAAGTGGGATATATATTTTCTTGACAAGTTTTGCGCAAGCTTTTATTCTCAAATACTGCTCGGCTAGATATCAAAATAACAAATTTAAATTTTGGCGTTATACGTTGAGTTTTGTGATTGGAATTATCCTCTATTTTCTGCTTTGGGAAATTATGGTATTGTTATCCGGAAAGTCATGGGGACTTAATGAATTGAGTATGGTATTGATGTATTTAATGTTTTCGGTGGTTATTAATACCATTATTTTGGCGCTGCACGATTTTGTAATTGTTCGTCGAGGAAAAATTGAAGCTGATCTTGAAAATTACCGCCTTCAAATGAAAAATACCGAAGCGGAGAATCTTATTTTGAAACAGCAGATTCAACCTCATTTTTTGTTTAATGCTTTAAGTACGTTAAAAATTCTTTATAAAAAAGATACGGAAATGGGAGAGCATTATCTTTTGCAGCTTTCGGATTTTTTAAGGGTTGCCGTTTCCCACAATAACAAGTTTACAACTACACTGGAAGAAGAACTTTCAATTTGTCTCAACTACCTCGAAATGCAGAAAATAAGATTTACAACTTCTCTGGATTGGGAGATTATTATTGAAGATCAGGAATCTTTGCAGGAAAAAATACCTTCTTTTTCACTGCAGCCACTGCTTGAGAATGCTATTAAGCATAATGTATTAACCGCTCAGTTACCTTTGCGTATAAAGATTCATCAGTCTGGAAATAGTATAGAAGTTTCTAATAATATCAATCCAAAGTTTTATAGAGAACTTTCTTTAAAAAGCGGATTGAGTAATCTCGCCGAACGATATCGTTTGCTCACGGAGGAAGATATTACGGTAAAGAATGATGGAAAAGAGTTTTCTGTAGGTTTTAAATTTCTTGATCAATGAAAATTATAATTATTGAAGATGAAGCTCTTGTTGCTGAAGATCTGTATTCAACGTTAATACAGATAAAACCGGATATTGAGTTACAAGCTATTTTAAGCTCAGTTAGTGAATCAATAGAATACTTTTCCAGCCACCCACAGCCGGATCTTATTTTTAGCGATATTCAATTGGGAGACGGATTGAGTTTTGAGATTTTTAACCATATAAAAATCAATGTTCCTATTATTTTTTGTACAGCTTTTGACGATTATGCCATTGAAGCTTTTCAAACAAATGGGATTGATTATGTTTTGAAACCGTATGATAAGAATGTGTTAGACAAAGCAATACAAAAATACAGTCTTCTGAAAACAGCATTGGCAAAGGATATTATACAGCAATATGATGTTGCCATGCAGGCGCTCAATACGTATAAGTTACAAGAAACGGGAACATTCATGATCAAGCATAGAGACCGGTATCTGCCTGTAGGGCTGGATAAAATTGCCATGTTTTATTTAGAAGATGAGGTGTGTCGTCTCTATCTATTTTCCGGAAAGATATATTTTATACCAGACACCTTGGAAGAAGTGGAAAGTAAAACGGGGCTCAATTTCTTTAGAGTTAACAGGCAGTTTCTTATTAACAAAGAGGCTGTTAAAGAAGCTTTAGAATATTTCCCCAGAAAACTGAAGATCCTTCTTACGTTGCCTTTTGATAAAGAAATTATAGTAAGCAAAGAGAAAAAAACAAAATTATTGAAGTGGCTTAATGATGCATAATCACGGAGTTTATTATCCCTGAATTTCTATGAATAAAGATTCCCAAATTTTTTTAAAACAGCAAATGGAGCTGTTATCGAATGTACTTTAAAAAACGTCTGTATTTTGAGTAATCGTATGAGAATACATTAAGTTTATCTATTTTTTTTGAAAAATTATCTATTAAAATAGTATTTTTATCATCATAAAATTAAAATATCTAATGATAATACCGAGTATATTTCTGTAATTTCTAGGTTTTTGTTTGATTTTTATTTTATATAAACACATTATTATGATAAAAAATAAATGGATTCATTTTATCCCAGTGATATTCTTATCGTGTGGAGAAAAAAAAGAAGTACAAGACGATGCTATTGAAGGGTGTTCTATACTAACCTTTATGGTGAATGATTCTTTTTTAAGAAGATTCAATTCTATAAGCATTCACGCTTGATACGTCCTAGTCTAAATTATTAAATTCAAATATTATTTCGAAAGTATGCACGAGTTATTACCTTTCATGTTGGCCCTTATTGTGGTCATTGTATTGATAGAAATGTTGGCAGATAAATTAAGGATAGCCTATCCTATACTCTTGGTAGTGGTAGGGTTGATGCTTAGTTTTATTCCGGGCCTCCCCACAATACAGATAGATCCGGATATGATCTTTTTTATATTTTTACCACCACTTTTGTTTGAAGCATCATGGACTATCTCTTTTAAGGAAATGAAAAAATGGTGGCGAATGATTAGCAGTTTTGCTTTTATAGTTGTGTTTTTCTCTGCGCTCACCGTTGCGTTGCTTACCAATTATTTTATTCCCGGGTTTACCTTGGCTTTAGGCTTTTTATTGGGTGGAATTGTATCTCCTCCCGATGCGGTAAGTACGGGTGCTATTATGAAATTTGTGAAAATTCCTAAATCTACCTCGGCCATATTAGAAGGGGAAAGTTTACTGAATGATGCTTCATCATTAATTATTGTAAGATTTGCGTTAGTGGCTGTGGGAACCGGACAGTTTATTTTTAAAACAGCCATTGTAGATTTCTCATGGATGGTGATTGGTGGTATTGGTATCGGGCTTTTGGGCGGATGGCTATTTATGCAGGCGCATAAAAGATTACCTACCGATGCGCCTTCCGATATTGTGTTTACCCTTGTTGAGCCTTATTTATTATATTGGGCAGCGGAACAGATGCACAGCTCGGGCGTATTGGCTGTGGTAGCAGGCGGTTTATTTTTATCCACCAGAAGATTGACTTTTTTAAGCAGTTCCAGCAGAATAAAAGGATCTAGTTTTTGGGAAGCCTTAATTTTCATTCTCAATGGTATCGTGTTTATGATCATTGGTTTAGCGCTTCCTGAAGTGGTGAAAGGCTTACGGGAAGATGGGATCCCTTTAAATAAAGCGATTCTTTACGGCGCAGCGGTTACGGTTATTTTAATTGGGACCAGAATGATCTCTTCTTATGGCGCGATGATCGCCACTATTATATTCAGGCCAAGCCTTAGACTCGGGAGTGAAATCAGTAGAAAAAGAAGATTTGCGATGCCTTTATTATTAGGCTGGACAGGAATGAGAGGGGTGGTGTCATTGGCTGCGGCTTTATCAATTCCTTTAACATTGCCGAGTGGCGAAGCTTTTCCACATAGAAATCTTATTTTATTTGTCACGTTTGTTGTGATCTTACTGACGCTTTTAATTCAGGGGCTTACCCTTCCTTATATTATTAAGCGCTCCAATCTTTTTAATTTTACCAGAGAATTATCTGAAGAAGAAGCTAAGACCAGAGTGAAAAATCATCTGGTAGTAGAAACCATCCGTTTGTTGAAAGAGAAGCAAGAAAAAGGCTTGTATAAAGATTCTCATTTAGAAAAAATGATCGCTATGTGGGAGCATAAGATCAGCCAGCCTGAAAATCTGAGAATGCCGGAAAGCTCTAAACAAAATTATTTGGAAGTATTGGAAAGTCAGCGTCAGTTTTTAGCGACCTTAAACAAAGATCCTGAATTACATGAAGAATACATCAACTGGCAAATTCGCCAAATTGATTTGGAAGAAGAACGTATAAGACTTTTATAATTAATAAACTTAGGCAATGCATAATAAAAAAAAGTTGAGAATGCATTTTGGCACAGATATTACTTGTATTATGATATCAAAACTCACAAAATGATCGATCATAATGAAAATAAGTACCTCGTATATGAATATTTGGTTTTAAGTATTAGAAAGAATTTTAATTTGGAGATCAATCTTTTTAACGAATATATTTTAGCCCAAAATATTGTTTCCAAAACAAGAATTATTGTCCCCACATTTTCAGATAAAATCACCAGTAATCCAAGAATAAAGATGTTTTTAACAGCACTTATTTTAAGCCTAAACAGCATGAATTACAATGTAACCGATCTGAAAAAAGAAGTAGAATATCTAAAGAGTTCAGATTCATGAACTGCTGCATGAAAATAACAAATTTTACCGTAATTAATTAAAATACAATAAAGTCCCTCACTCATCAGTAGGGACTTTATTGTATTAAATGATCGTGTATTTTAGTCTAAATATTTAGCTACTTTTCCTTCCAGATCATCAAGGTTAAAAGGTTTCCCCACATAATCATCTGCCTGAGCTTCTTTGGCCAACGCTACAATATCATTGTTTGCGGTAACGTAAATTACAGGAATATGTTTGAATTCTTCATGACTTTTCAAAAGTTTTGTAGCTTCAACACCTCCAATTTTTGGAATCCAATTATCCATCAGGATAACATCCGGCTGATACTTGGTTACTTTTTCTACGATATCATGAGAGGTTTCTGAAATTTCGACTTCATATCCGTTCTCCTCAAAGATGATGGTAATTACTTCTAGAATAGTTGTGTCATCATCGAAAATCAAAATTTTCTTTTTACTCATAGTAGTTCTATTTAAATCCTAAGTTTTTTCTTTTTTTTTTATAATTGATTAATATAATCCGCTAGATTATCCGGGGTAATAATCAGATCATATTCAATTTCATCCACGGCATGTTTCGGCATATAATCTACTTCTGCGGTCTCCGGATCCTGAATCCATACTTGGCCGGTGTTTTTTTTAATATACCCTAAACCTTCCACACCGTCTGCATTGGCACCGGAAAGTAAAACTCCGATCACATTTTCACCATAAATTTCTGCGGCAGATTTAAAAGTGACATCAATGGACGGTCGAGAATAATTCATTTTTTCTGAACTGTCCAGCGACATGAGTTTTTTATTTTCAAACAACAAATGATAATCTGCGGGAACGATGTATAATATATTGTTTTGAATTTCTGTTTTATCCTCAATTTCAACCACTTTCCTTGATGAAAACTGCTGTAGCAAAACAGGAAGGATACTTGTAGAGCCTGCCTTTCTGTGAACAATCAGTACAATAGGAAAAGCCAATTTTTCATTCAGATTTTTAACCATTTCCAGAATCACCTGCAAGCTTCCTGCGGATCCTCCGATGACGATTAATTCTGTATTTGTGTTTTTTGATTTCATGCTAAAGGCATTTAATGATGATCCAGTTTTTTCCAGATCTTTTGATCTTCTACCTGATGATAAGATTTGTCTAAATTAGAAAATCTTAGCGTTTCTTTTGATCCCAATGCCAAATAACCTAAATTCTCCAGGCTGTCATCAAAAAGGCGGAAAACACGTTCCTGTAATCCTCGGTCAAAATAGATCAGCACATTCCGGCAGATAATTAACTGAAAACTGTTAAATGAACTGTCTGACACCAAGTTGTGTGTTGATAAGATGAGTTTTTCCTGTAAACTTTTATCAAATCGTACACTGTCATAATTGGCCGTGTAGTACTCTGAAAAATCTTTTTTACCACCAGATAACATATAGTTTTCAGAATATAATTTCATCTGTTGCAACGGAAAAACCCCTGCTCTTGCGGTTTCCAATACCGAAGGATTAAGATCTGTTCCGTAGATCAATGATTTGTGGTAAAGATTGGCCTCTTTAAGCAAGATGGCTATAGAATAGGCTTCTTCACCGGTAGAACAACCCGCGACCCAAATTCTGATCAGCGGATAGGTTCCCAATTGCGGCAATATTTTTTCGCGCAACGTTTTAAAGAAAATAGGATCGCGGAACATTTCGGTTACATTCACCGTGATTTCTTCTACAAAACGCTTTAGATATTCAGGATCGTTAAGGATGGTATATCTCAATTCTGCAAAACTGGTGAATCTGTCAATCAAACAAATACGATTAACCCTGCGTTTAAAAGAGGCTCTGCTGTATTCGGAAAAATCGTATCCGTACATGGCGTACACATCTTTAATCAAGTGTTCTACTTCTTCATCTTTTACGATACTGGGTTCTAGCATTTATGATAGTTTTTCTATGGCAGTTATCAGTTGATCGACATCAATAGGTTTTGATACATAATCCTGTGCTCCGGCATCCAGACATTTCTGGCGGTCTTCAGGCATGGCCTGCGCCGTAACCGAAATAATATCTACTCCGCTGATGGATGGGGTGTTTCGGATGATCTTAATGGCTTCATATCCGTCCATTTCAGGCATCATCATATCCATCAATACAACATTGATTCCGTCATCTTTTTGTAAGATCTGGATGGCTTCTTGCGCCATTGTAGAACTTTCAATTTGATAACCCCTTGACTTCAGTGTCAATTTAAGTGCAAATATATTACGTGGATCATCGTCCACAATTAAAATTTTCTTATTCATCAGAATTTATCTGTTTAACTTTCATATAACCAAACACGTAACAACGATAATAATTGGTCTATATCCACAGGCTTCGATATGTAATCTGAGGCGCCTGCAGCGATACATTTTTCACGGTCACCGATCATTGATTTGGCGGTGATTGCAATAATAGGAAGACGCATGAATGATGGCATCTTTCTTATTTCTTTTATGGTTTCGTATCCATCCATTTCCGGCATCATCATATCCATCAACACAACGTCGATATCAGGATTTTCTTTCATCTTTTCTAACGCCTGTTTGCCGTCCATTGCCAGCACAACTTCTACTTTGTATTTCTCCAGCGCTTTGGTTAAAGAAAAGATATTACGAACGTCATCATCGGTAATCAGAATTTTTTTACCTTTCAAAACTTCGGTTAATGAACCTAATACTTTATTTTTAATGGTTTCAGAACTGTTTTTTTCTTCCACCAAATGCAAAAATAATCCTACTTCATCTAAAATTCTTTGGTAAGAATGTGCTGTTTTTACGACAATAGAATCTGCGTATTGTTTGATTTTAAGCTCTTCTGATTGGGTTAAATTATGCCCGGTAAAAATAATAATCGGCAGATTTTCAAGTCCTTCATAACTTTTAATAGATTCTATGATCTGATATTGGTTTCCTTTTGAGGCGCCAATGTCTAAGATTACACAGTCAGAATTACCTTCTGTTAGAGCTTTTACACAATCTTCCACATTATTTTCTACCGATAATGAGATGTTGAAATTGCCTAAATAGTAGGAGAGTGCGCTTGCATGTTTCTCGTTTTCTTCTACAATTAAAACTTTTTGCGGAGATTTTTGTAGCGCTTCTTCAATCTTTTTGAAAACATCAGCCATCTGATCCAGCGCCATCGGTTTATTAATGAAATCAATAGCCCCTTTCATCAGGCTTTCCTTTTTCACATGTAAAACAGACATCATGTGAACCGGAATATGCTTGGTCTGTGGGTTTGATTTTAATTCATCCATCACTTGCCATCCGTCTTTTACAGGCAACTGAACATCCAATAAAATAGCTTCCGGATGATATTGAAGCGCAGTAGATAACGCATGGTCACCTCTTACCGCAACAACGCCTTTGTATTTTTGAAGACGAGCGTATTTCAATAATGCTTTAGCAAAATTAATGTCATCTTCAACAATTAAAATAACCTTGTCATCTTTAGAAATTGTATCACGGTCATCGGGTACATCTTCCGGAATTTCTAAGGTGTTGACAGGAAGGGTGTATTGAGCTTCACCATCATCAAGAATATTTTGAATTTCTTCTACATCTTCCCGAATCGTTTCCATTAATTGTTGATCAGTTTCAGGCTGAACGGCTTCAGAGATTGCTTTGATGGGAATAACCAGGCTAAACTCACTTCCTTCATTCACTTTGCTGGTCAACATTAATTCACCTCCTAATAATCGGGCGATTTCTCTACTTATGGAAAGACCTAAACCTGTTCCTCCAAATTTTCTTCGGGTAGAACCGTCTGCTTGTTGGAAAGCTTCAAAAATGATTTTTTGTTTGTCTTCTGCAATCCCGATTCCGGTATCTTTTACACTGAAAATAATGAAATCGTTATTCTTAGGATCTTTTTTAATGTTTAAATGAATGCTACCTTTCGTGGTAAATTTTGCAGCATTTGACAGTAGATTTCTCATGACCTGATCTACACGTAAACGGTCAGTTTCAATCGATTTTTCTACATTATTTTCTATTTCAACAGTAAATTCAATTCCTTTTTCTTTCAGAATAGGATTGAATAGGTTTTTTAAATCTTGTACCACTTCCTCAATCACGACATCTTCATATTCCAGTGTCATTTTACCTGACTCTATTTTTGCCAGATCTAAAATTTCATCAATCAAGGTTAATAAACTGCTTCCTGAACTCTGGATTACTTTAGCAGATTCTACTTGGTCTTCATTTAAGTTTTCATCAGGATTTTCAGCTATCAAACGGGAGAGAAGTAGAATTGAATTCAGAGGCGTGCGCAGTTCGTGCGACATATTCGCCAAAAATTCAGATTTGTACTTGGTGCTTAGGGCAAGTTCTTCTACTTTTTTCTGAATTTCATTGTTACGTTCTGCAATCAGGTGATTTTTATCTTCCAATAATCTTGAACGTTCTTCCAGTTCGGCATTGGCCTGCATCAGTTCTTCCTGCTGAACTTTTAATTCTTCTTCTGAAGCCTGTAGTTTTTGAGTCTGAGCTTCTAGTTCTGTGTTAAGATTCTCCAATTCAGAATGTTGAACTTGTAATTCTTCTGATTGTGCTTGGGTTTCTTCCAGTAATTGCTGTTCTTTTTCACGGCTTTTTCCAGCGCTTAAAGCAATCCCGATATTTCGGCTGCATTCCGCAAAATAATCAATTCTTTCTTCTTCAAAATTGGTTGTTGAGCCCAGTTCTAATACTCCGATTGTATTTCCATCTGCTACAATGGGAAGTAATAATATTCCGTAGATCTTTATTTTACTGCTGGCAAAAGTGACGGTGAAATCATCTTCGTGAAGATTGTTATACACCTGCATCTTTTCACTAACAAAGGTTTGTCCCACCATTCCTTCTCCTAGCTCAAAGGTCTTTTTCATATTGCTTTCCAGACCAAAGACGCTATTTAATTTTAAAATACCTTCATCAAAAAGATACAATGAACCATTGATACAGTTGCCGTATTCAATTAATTGAGCTAATGATTTATTGGCAACTTCTTTTACCGATTTATTACCAACCAAAGATTCATTTAATATCGCAAGACCTTTCTGGCGCCAATCGCTTTTGTTGATTTTGTCAAATGACTTTTTCAACGAGTCGGTCATATTATTAAGAGAGTCTACTAAATCACCCAAATCATCCTCAGAATGATCTGTGGCTCTTTGGCTGTAGTCTCCATTGGCCACTCTGTTGGCCACTTGCTGAATGGCACTTACACGTTTACTGATCTCTACATCTTTTGCTTTTAATTGTTTTTCAAGCTTATCTCTGCGGATCAAATCTGCTCGTAACTTTATATAGAAAAATAGAGTAACCACGATGGCTGCTAATGCAGAAAAGATAATGAATAAAACGGTTGTGTTAGAAGAACGGTTAAGATCTTTATTCTTGATAGCTAGCTGGGCTTCTTCATATTGCACAAAATCACGAACAAGCAAACGGCATTTATCCATGTATGTTTTACTCATCAACACCTGTTGCTGAGTCATCACAATACCTTTTCTCCTGTTTTCTACAAAAAGCTTTAGATTGCTAATATTGCTATCAACATTTTGCTGTAAACTATTTAAACGCTCTAGCTGCTGCTTATCTTTAAGATCTAATGCTTTGGCACGTTCGAAAGCTTTAGGATAATCTACTAAGCTACGTTTGTACGGATCTAAAAAACTTTCTTTCCCTGTCAGTTGGTAGCCTCTGTTTCCTGTTTCAGCATCTAAAAGAGCAATCAATACATCTTTTACAGCGGTCACAGAACGGCGGCTTTGGGATAAACTTTCCCTATGTTCCATCTGTCGTTGGATGCTTATATAGGAAGCGATTGAACTTGCGATCAAGATCAATAAAGATATGCCCACTCCAAACTGAAGATTTCTTATGATTTTTTTCGGCATGAAAATTAATTTAATGGTAACGTGAAATAAAATGTAGATCCTGCATCTACTTTACTTGATACTCCGATGTTTCCGTGGTGTTGCTTAATGATCTCTGAACAGATAAACAAGCCGATTCCCATTCCCTGAAACTGTAGCGAAGATTCTTCTACACGATAAAATTTATGAAATACGGCATCTTGTTTAAAATCTGGAATTCCGATCCCGAAATCTGTAATATTTACCTTGATTTCCTGTTCTTCTTCATCAACGAAGGTTGTTATAATGACTTGGTTGTTCTGAGGAGAATATTTGATTGCATTGGTAAGGAAGTTAATTAAAACCTGCTCGATACGGATCTCATCCAACGGAATAAGAATATCAGGCTTGATGCCGTGCCAGTCAATTTTTATCTGACGGTCTTCGTGCGTTTGTAATATGGTTTCAATCGCATTTTGGATAACATTCCCAATATTGGTAAGTTTTTTATTGATCTTTAGTTTGCCATTTTCAATTTTGGAAACATCCAATAAATCGGTGATCAAAGTATTCAGTTTTTCGATCTGATCCTGAACTTTAATCATGAAACCAGCCTCAGCACCTTCTTTGTCCAGCTTTAATTTACGGTCTAATAGTTGAACGTATGCTTTGATGCTGGTAAGCGGAGTTTTTAATTCGTGACTGGCAATACTCAGAAATTCGTCTTTTTCTTTTTCAACTTTTTTCTGATCATTAATGTCTGTAAAGGTTCCCACCCAGTTTTTTATCGTGTTTTCTTCATACACAGGCGTCACTCGGAGGAGGTGATAACGGTAATCGCCGGATTCAATATTTTTTATTCTGACCTCTAATTCCAGCGCTTTTGCTTTCTTTCTGCAACGCTCAAATTCTTCTTGGATATTGAAGTCATCGGGGTGTGTCTCGGGGAATTCCTGTTCAGAATCCGAATATTCATGCCACTTACGATTTACAAAATCTACAATTCCGTCTTCATTTAAAGTAAAAGCAATTTGAGGTAAAGATTCCAGCATCAGATGAAAATGATCGATCTGAGATTTCATCGTAACCTGAGATTCTCTTCTTCCTTTTACTTCCAGCTCCAGACTTTGTTGCGTTTTTTGCATCGCAATATTCTTTTCCTGAAGGTTATAGAAAGTCTTTACTTTAAGCAGTAGAATTTCCGGATCTATAGGTTTTGTTACGTAGTCTTTCCCTCCTGAAGCGTATCCGCGGGTGATGAATTTTTTTTCAGTATTTACGGCAGACAGAAATATGATAGGAATTTCCTTTGTTTTGCTGTAGTCCGCTAATGTTTCTGCAACTTCAAAACCATCCATGTCGGGCATTTGCACATCCAGGATGATGAGGGCGTAATTATTTTTTAGTGCTTTTCCCAATGCTTCTTCACCGGAACTGGCTATATCAACCTGAAAATCTTTAGATTCTAATAATTTTTTTAGGGAATAAAGATTATTTTGGTTATCATCAACAATTAAGATCATAGGAATGGAAAATCAATAATTAATTATGTTTACTCTTGTGTCAAAAATACTCACAAAATTCCGAAAAACATTTATTTTTTAACCATTTTATGCTTATGTACCACATATTTTGGGTTTTCGGTTAGATTTTCAGAAAAAAATTAATTATTGATTATGTAATGAATGGTTGTATTCCATTGGTATATTGCAAATAGTTTGAATTAAAACTATCGACATTAAAATTATGAAGGTTAAAATGCCGGAATTTTATATCTTTTTAGCGTGGTCGAGATGGAGTAGCGGGTGTTAATAAAGTAATAATAAAAAAATACCCCTTATTAAACTTTTATGGAGTTATATAAGAGGTACTATAGTAATAAAAATAGAGATTTATATTGAGTTTGCGATCAATTAGGCCAACCTTATCCTATTAAAAAAAATATCAAAAATCTTATGCTGCGAGCAGAATAATATAATGATAATAGCAGTGATTTGCGGTTGATGATCTCTGTAGAGATTTTATTTTTTAGTGAATTTTGATTTTGTAACTGATCCGTTATTATCTTCAATAGTGATGTAATAAACTCCAGTTTGAAGTTGGGTGATGTCAAAACTTTTATCTTTTAATTTTCCTTCTGCTACTTTTTGTCCTCCTGCAGAATAGATCTGAATTTTTTTAGGGTCTGCTTTGGTTACGAATTCTAAAGCTGTGTTTTTAGAGTTTACTACAAATTGGATATCTTTTGTAGTTCTAGAATAATCAGCAACCCCTAAAGTACTGGCATTGGCATTATATACTACATCTGTTACACTAACACTTGCAAATTTACTTGGTGAAGAGAATCTAACTGCAAAATATTGTTTAGTTGTAGCAGGAACCATAACCATCAAATGGTTGCCGGCAGTAGTTGAGGATGGGTTTGCTACAGTTCCAATAACTTGAAAACTAGTCATATCTGTTGGTGATGCCACTAGCCCTAAATCAACCGTTACGCCTGGAGGATTTCCTTGAGTTCCTATAACTCTAAAAGACAATGTTCCAGACCCGGTAGAAGGAACTACTTGTGGTGAGATTCCATAAGACTGAGTGTTGTCATTGTTAAAGGTGTCCAGATACAGGTAGTTAGCTCCTGATTGTTGTTCAATAGAAACAAGACTTCCTCCTACGGTTACTTTATTCCATCCTTTTTGTGGAATAGAGTTAGGTCCGGTTGTAAATGTACTGAAGTTTTCATTGATTGTACTTACTTGTGCACTTGTTGCAACAGCAGATAGTAATAGTGCACTTAAAAATAATTTTGATTTCATTTTTGTATGTTTTTAAAATTGTCTGACAAAATTAGAATTAAAGTTTTCAAAGATTAGAATCAATTTGATTAAAATTAAAATTATCTCATAAATAAAGCATTATTTATATTTTATAATTAAATATATTTTATTATTGTTAATTAATATAGTTTATTTTATGGGTTATTTTGTTTAATTATCAAGTTGGAATTGGTTTTTGTTATTAATAGAGAATATTTTTTCGTTTTTGTTTTAGTGATTGCTTGTGTTAGAGCTTGTGGTTTTGAAATTCTTATCTAGGTAATAGTGACTTGTTTTATTTTTTTATGATTTAAAATTGTTTTAGTTGTTTTATTTTTCATTTAAAGGCTGAAAATAAATTATAGAGTTTTTCGATAATCTTCAATTTATGTTGTTAATGTATTGTTTTTAAGTTAATTGAGTGTATTTCTATTCTGTTTAATTAAATAACTATAAAGTTGTTTAATTAAAAATTAATATTACCTTTGATCCATCGAAAACAAAAAATAAATACAATGAGTACTTTTACACTACCGCAGCTTTCTTATTCTTATGACGCATTAGAGTCTGTTTTAGATAAAGAAACAATGACTATTCACCACCAGCGTCATCACCAGGCGTATGTGGATAATTTAAATAAAGCACTGGAGCAATCTGATGAAAAAGATCCTGATTTGGAATCTATTTTACAGAAAGTAAGTGAGTATAGCCCGGCTGTAAGGAATAATGGCGGAGGGCATTTTAATCATTCTTTGTTTTGGGAAATCTTGTCTCCCCAACCTAAATTACATCCTGAAGGAAAACTGAGTGAGGAAATCATTAAAACTTTTGGGAGTTTAGATGATCTTAAAGCAGAAATGAAAAAAGCTGGTCTTGGGCAGTTCGGATCGGGATGGGTATGGTTGTATGTGAAGTTTAGTGGTTCTCTTGCGATCTGTTCTACTCCGAATCAGGATAATCCGATGATGGATATTCAGTCTGTTAACAGAGGTTTTCCTATTCTTGGAATCGATGTATGGGAGCATGCTTATTATTTATCTTATCAAAATAAAAGAGCAGATTATCTGGATCTATTTTGGTCGGTGTTAGATTGGTCTCCTGTTGAAACAAAATATGAAGAAGCGCTTTCAAAAATCAGATCATAAAATACAAATACTTTCTTTTAACATGAGTACTCCAATTTTCATCAATAAAGTAGAAACCTCTGGAATTATAACGATCGATCTTTTAGACTATAAACCTGAAATAGAAATTATAGCACTGGATATCAAAGAGTTTCTTTTCATGGGAATGATTGTCAAGGAAAAAGAATTTAAAGAATCGATGGCTGAGGCAGATTTTTCAATCTATAAAGGAAAAGCGGTTGCGGTCATCTGTTCTGAAGATGCAATTATTCCGCCATGGGCCTATATGATGGTAGCGGAAAAACTATACTTGCATGCAGTATATGTTGATGTAAATAGCCTGGATGGTATTTTGCTGGATTTCTGGAAGAAGAATTTGTTGAATGCAGATCTAAGCCAGTATAAAAATCAGAAAGTAGTGGTAAAAGCAAGAGCGGATATTGATCCTGCGCTTTATCTTTTGGTTTCTTTACGGCTGAAACCATGGGTTAAAAGTTTAATGTACGGTGAGGCAGGGATGCCAAAAGTTATCTTTAAAAATTAAAATAAATGAAAGCAATTATATTTAACGGAGCTTTAGAAAGAAGGTCACAGTCTACTTCGGGGATTCTCTCAAAATACTTTACAGATCAACTGGAAATGTTGGGGGTGGGCTATGAAATGTTTGCCCTTGCAGATTCAGGGATTCCGCTGTATGATATTTCTCTTACAAAAGTTCCTTTAGCAGTAGAAAGAATGGCGCAGCTTTTTCTGGATGCAGATATTCATTTCTGGCTGGCGCCTATGTACCACGGAAGTATTCCGGGGGTAATGAAAAACTGTCTGGATTGGCTGGAAGTGACCGCGGATCAGGATCAACCGTATCTTACCGACAAAACCGTGGGATTGGTATGTTGGGCAGATGGCTTGCAGGCGATGCAGGGGATTAATGCGATGGATGCTATTGCTAAATCATTGCGTGCATGGCCCCTTCCTTACAGTGTTCCTATGATCAGAACTTCATTGTTTGATCATGAAAATAAAATATCTCCAATGTATGCAGATAAGCTGGATAAACTGATCAATATTGCTACGACGAACAGGATTGAAAAAATAATTCACCATACGATATAAAAGAGATGTAAAAACTCATCTACGGTGTAATTATTGCTGGATAATATACTGAATAACAGAATTAAAAGATTGATGATATGGCCATAAAAATAACAGATGCCTGTATTAACTGTGGAGCCTGCGAACCTGAGTGTCCTAATTCAGCCATTTATGAAGGAGCGATTGATTGGCGATGGAAGGATAAAACAAAACTTTCAGGGAAAACAGTTTTTCCGGATGGTAAGGAAGTAGATGCAGATGCCTTTAATGAGGCGGTTTCAGATGATGTATATTATATCGTAGCCGGAAAATGTACAGAATGTAAAGGCTTTCACGAAGAGCCGCAATGTAAAGCAGTATGTCCGGTGGATTGTTGTGTAGATGATCCGGATCATCGCGAGACAGAAGAAGTACTGTTTAGCAGGCAGAAATTTTTACATCATGTATAAAATTATTTTTAAAATAAAGCGGGAAAGAGTCTGATTGTATGATTCTTTTCCGCTATTTTTATTAGTAAAATTGTAATCTGGGAACGCCGGTTATCAATCCTTAAAAGCAATACTATATTGAATTTTTAATATTCTTGTTATTTTTTTTCTATCGTAAGGCAATATTTTATGGTTTAAACTGTTTATGCTTATGACTGGATATTGCTTTGTAATTCATCACTGAAATACACTAACTTAAAACTAATATGAAAAATCTCAGACTAAGCGGGATTGTATCCAATTTTACTTTTCATCACAATATTATTGTTGATTTGCTTTCAGATCATACAATGATATTCTTTCCTATAAGATATACTTTAGCCGATGTTTTTACGTTTGATCACCATTTATAAGGCTACGACAGCTGGTGTATGGAATTTAATTTAAACATTTATTTCATTAACGAGCATTTCTTTCATTAAAAAAAGATTAATTTTTGATACCACACTACTTTTTATGATAAGTTGCTGTTATCTTTGCGCGCGGAGCTTCTGAAATAGAGGCTTAAGCGAAAAGAAAAGCTAATTAAATCACGAATTTAGGATTTTTCAACATAAGAAGTTTTTCATAATTTATTCCACATCCATAAACAGAAATTATTATAAAAAAAACTCTACTACATTAAACAATAAACTGAATGCAAACATCTTTTTTTAAAATCGCGGCTGCCTCAGCTGCGCTCTGTTTCAGTACTTTAGCTGTGGCGCAGCAAAAATACTCGGTAAGCGGAACGGTAAAAGACCAAAAAAATGGGGAATTACTGATCGGGGTGACGGTAAAAGTAGCTGAAGATCCTTCGATCAACGTGGTGGCTAATGAATACGGATTTTATTCTCTATCATTGCCTGAGGGAAATTATAAAATGATTATTTCATATCCCGGCTACAAAGATTTCGAACAAGATATAAAAGTAGATCAAAATATTAAGCTGGACCTTCCTTTGAATCAGGAAGATAAAAAAGAACGAACAGCGAATATTGATGAAGTGATTATTTCCGGAGTAAAAAAAGATAAAAATCTTTCGACTGCTCAAATGGGTACGGAAACATTAAGCATCAAAAACATAGAGAAACTTCCTGTTTTATTCGGCGAAAAAGATGTGATGAAAACCATCCAGTTATTACCGGGGATTAAAAGCAATGGTGAAGGAAGCAGCGGATTCAGTGTAAGAGGAGGCGCAACAGATCAAAACTTGATATTATTAGATGAAGCTCCTGTTTATAACGCTTCACATTTATTGGGATTCTTCAGTACGTTTAACAGTGATGCTTTAAAAGATGCAAGTATTATCAAAGGAAACAGTCCGGCACAGTACGGAGGACGACTTTCTTCGGTGATGGATGTTAAAATGAAAGACGGAAATAATAAAGATTATAACGTTAATGGAGGAATCGGTTTAATCAGCAGCAGGCTGAGTGTGGAAGGGCCTATTCAAAAGGAAAAATCGTCATTCATAGTTTCAGGAAGAAGAACGTATGCCGATCTATTTCTGAGAGGAACAGATGATTTCAAAGACAGCAAGTTATACTTTTATGATCTTAATTTAAAAGCCAATTATCAGATCAACGAAAACAACCGTCTTTACCTATCCGGATATTTTGGAAGAGATGTGTTGGGAATAGGAAAGACCTTTGCAACAGATTGGGGAAATACCACAGGAACGTTACGATGGAACAGCATTATCAACAGCAAATTATTCTCTAATACGTCATTGATTTACAGTGATTATGATTATAAAATCAGTCTGGAAAGCAATGACAATACATTTGGTTTAAATTCAAAAATTCAAGACTGGAACCTGAAACAGGATTTCACTTGGTTTGCAGGAAATAAACATTCGGTTCGTTTTGGTCTGCAGTCTATTTATCATACCATTACGCCAAGCAGCGCTTCGGGAACAAGCGTGAGCAGTTTTCCAAGAAATCCGAGAAAATCATGGGAAAATGCCGTGTACATCAATGATGATTTTAAAGCCACTGAAAAGCTAACCGTTAATTATGGGTTAAGACTTTCCGGTTTCAGTGTTTTAGGAGGCGATACATTTAATACCTACGAAAACGGAAATCTTACCGACAGTAGATTTTTAGAAAAAGGGAAATTTGGAAAAACGTATGTAAATCTTGAACCAAGAATTACGGCGAATTACAGAATCAACGAGGTCAGTAGTATTAAAGGAGGATATTCTAGAAATACCCAAAACTTACACCTTTTAAGCAACAGCAGCAGCGGAAACCCTACCGATCAGTGGATTGGAAGCAGCTATACCGTGAAGCCTGAAATTGCAGATCAGATCAGTGCAGGATACAGCAGAAACTTTAAGAATAACAATTACGAAGTGAATGCAGAGATTTATTATAAATCAATGCAAAATCAAATCGACTTTAAAAATGGGGCTCAGATCTCATTTGATACCGCTGCCGATGTAGAAAGTGAACTGCTTTTCGGTAAAGGAAGAGCGTATGGTTTAGAATTAATAGCGAAAAAGAAAAGCGGAAGATTAACAGGTTGGATTTCTTACACGTTATCTAAAACAGAAAGAAAAATTGATGGCATTAACGATAACGAATGGTACAATGCAAGAATGGATAAAACCCATGACCTTTCTATCGTTGCAACGTATGAACTGAATAAAAAGTGGTCGGTTTCAGGATTATTCCTTTACAGCACAGGAAATGCCGTTACTTTCCCTACCGGAAAATATGAGTTGAACGGACAAACGATATTCCAGTACAGCAACAGAAATGCAGACAGAATGCCGGCGTATCACAGAATGGATCTAAGTGCTACGTATGAACCGGACTCTAACAAACGTTTCAAAGGTTCGTGGTCATTCGGAATTTATAATGTGTATGGTCGTGAAAATGCTTACACCATTACGTTTAAAGATAATCCTGACAATCCTGGAACAACCCAAGCTATGCAGACCTCATTATTCCGTTGGGTACCAAACATCACTTACAATTTCAAATTTTAAATCATGAAGAATACATTTTTTATTATATTATCCCTGTTGGCATTAACGTCTTGTGAAAAAGAGATCGACCTCGATCTTGACGATAAAAGCGGAACCATTGTTATTGAAGGAAATATCACCGATCAGGCTGGACCTTATACCGTGAGAATCACAAAATCGGTGGCTTTTACACAAAATAATCAATATCCTGCGATTGCAGATGCTCAGGTTGTTTTAAGTGATAACACAGGACAAACCGAGGCCTTACATTATGTAGGTGACGGAAAATACCAGACGACTGCTTTTACGGCGGTAACAGGAAGAACTTACACGATGAAAGTACAGGCTGAAGGAAAGCAGTATACGGCGCAAAGCACGATGCCTGCGGTGGTAGCTTTTGAAGGACTTACGCAGGATTCTTTTGTTTTTGGAGGTGTAACAACATATACCCTTTTACCTGTTTTTACAGATCCTGTGGCATTGGGAAACCGTTATCTTTTTAATTTTACGGTTAATAATAAACCTAAAAAGACATTCAATGTATTTTCAGATAATGTAAATAACGGATTACCTAATCAGCGACCTTTATTCCTTCCTAATGATGACAGCGATAAGGCGGATGCCGTTAAAGTAGTGGTAGGAGATACCATTCATGTTGAAATGCAGAGTATTGACAACAATATCTTTACGTTCTACAGTGCGCTTCTTCAAATTACGGGAGACAATGGAGGTGGAGTTACGCCTTCCAATCCGCCAAGTAATATTAGCAATGGCGCTTTAGGATATTTCTCGGCACACACCTCAAGCACAAAAGATTTTGTGATTCAGTAGAAAATATTTCTCTTCAATTTTTCTGAATTGAAAAGCACACAATAATAAAATCCTGACTAAAGTTGGGATTTTTTGTTTTAAATAGGATAGGAATGGGTTGGGTAGAAATAGAAAATTCAATTTAATATTTTGTGGATACACATTTTATTTCAAAGATTAAAAGTTGATGAATAGTCCATTTTATCGACCTAGGAATCTGTAGCGTTAATAAAATGATTGCTGTGAACGTCAAGAAAATTCTTATGTTTGAAGCGCGACCTTACTGTTGAATCGGAGAACGAAATTAAATTTCGCGCAAGTTTTAGAATTTTTAGAGAATAGAAATTATTTTTAGTGAAAGATTCCAGTCTTGACTTTTTGGTCCGTTTGCGTCAAGGCAAAAAGACGATTAAAAAAGGAATTGTTAAGAATAAATTAAAGTATAAAATTAATTTGGAACGATTGGTTTAAAATGCATACATTTGCATCATGCCAAGGAATAAAGAATTTGACTATACAGAAAAATTAGAAGTAGTGCGTAACCTTTTTTGGGAAAAGGGCTATCACGCTACTTCAATGCATGATATTGTAGATGTTATGAAACTCAACAGAAGCAGTATTTATGATACCTACGGCAATAAGCATGATCTGTTTTTAAAGTGCCTGTCAAATTATGCCGAGTTTAAAGAAAATCAATACACAAAAGCTGCGTCTATTGAAGGGCGAGGAATTGAAGTACTAGAATATATAATTCATGATGTGGTAGACCAGACCTTAACGGATAATAAAGCCTGTCTTATTGTTAATACTATTTTTGAAATTGGCTCCAGCGATGATTCCGTGAAGCAACTTTTATTAAATACGGGAGCGTCTTTATACCAAATTTTAGAACATTCAATAAGGCAAGCTTTAGAAGAAGGAGATATTAAAAGTTCAAGTCAGCCAGCAGTTATTTCGCGGTATATTTTAACTTCTTTCAGTGCTTTTTGGAGTCATTATATATTAACCCAAAATAAAAAAGAAGTCATGGAAATGGTAGATTTTTTAATGGAGCAAATTAAGAAATAAATTTTTTTATCTTATTTTGGAACGATCGGTTTAATATAGGGATGATTTTTTACTTGGTGATGATCATAAAAAGGAAAACAGAAGAATATTTTTGTTGGAAATCGCAAAAGAAAATCCAAGATTTTCAGTAATACTTTAATGTCAAGCAGGACACGTTTTATCGAAGATAAAATCCTTGCACCTTAAAAGAAGTGTTTAAAATTAGCGCCTTTGCGATTTACTAACCGTATAACAATTACAATAAAATTTATTATAAAATGGAAAATAATAATGTATCTAAAGCTCAATCTTACTTTGAATTAATTAATAACGGACAGTTTAATACCCAGGCTTTTACTGACCTTTTCACAGTAGAAGTTGAAATATATTATCCGAAGTTTGGCTATGCTAAAGGAATGGAAGGTATCGCCAGATTTTCACAACACGTTAGAAAACTCATTAATGAGCTTCATTTTGAGATGGATAAATTTACGTACATCGCCAACGAAAAGTATGTGATTGTTGAAGGCGCAGAAAAAGGGATTACCCGTACCGGAATTCCGTTTCCTGATGAGATCGTTTCTCATGGAAAGTTCTGTACGGTGTTTGAGTTTGAAAACAACCGTATCAAAAGAATGCATTGTTATGTAGATCCTGACTTTGGGGGTGAAGATATTGAAAGAGCCCAATTACTCAATACAACAATAGAAGCGTCTCAAAAAGAAGATATTGAAACGCAAACCAGAAATATTGTCAACAATTTTTATGACATTCAGTTTGGAAGAACGGAAGGTAATCTCGAAGACTTATTTGCAGAGGAAATAGACTGGGATTTGCCCGGAAATACCGAAAAATTTGAGTGGGTAGGCAAGAGAACAAAAAAGAATCAGGTTGGAGAATTTTTTAAGTTATTGTATGCTAATGTGAAACCAGAAAAATTTGAGATCGATTTTATAGCGGTGAAAGGAGAAAATGCGACAGTAGTAGGAGAGTTATCTTCTAAAATACTAAAATATGACAAAGTGTTTACAACAGAATTTGTGGTTATTTTTAAAGTAGTGAATGGGAAAATTGTTAAATTCCATTTGTTAGAAGATGGCTATAAACTTAATGAGGAAATGAATTAGAATATTTCCAAATATCCTAATGATAAAAGCAGCCTTCAAAAAATTGAAGGCCGCTTCTCGTAACAATATAAATAGTTCGGAACTAAAATCCGGATTCCATTACTTTTAACAATTCTGTCTGCTGAATGAGATCATTTTTACTGCTGATGAGATTGTAATTCGCCTGCAACCAGCCATTTCGAACCAAAAAAAAAGTATAAGCATCCATCAAGCCTTCCTTGTATTTTTCTTCAGATTTCTGAAATGACAGTTTTTGATTTTCAAAATTAGCATCCAATAGATTATACTTCTCCTGAGCGTTTAGAAATTGAGCTTTAATTGAATTAATACTTTGTGTAAGTGTATTAATAACCATTTCTTTATCATAATTAGAATTAATGATATTCAGTTTGGTAATCTCTACATTGGTTTTCACCTGTAACTTATTGAAAATTGGGATACTGAGCCCGAAATTCAAAGACTGATTTTTATTTTGTGCCAACTGATCTGAGAAACTGGTTGTAGCAATATCATCTTTTCCCAATACTTTATTATAGAAACTCGACCAGCTATAACTCCCATTCAAAGTAGGCCAATAGCCAGATCTTGCGATATCCTCCTTTTTTTTCTGAGCATTGATTTCGGCGATGACCGATTGATACGCCGGATTTTTCGTTATTAAGTTTTGAGTGAAATTCGGATCCTGAAATTCTGTTTCTGAGAAAATATTTTCTTCATTGATGACAAAATCCAGAGAATCCGAACGAAGAGCGAGCGCATTGAAAAGATTGATTTTAGACAAATCACGTTGATTCTTTGCAGATACCCATTGTTCCTGTAAAGTTCCCAAATTAGCTTTGATGTCATACACATCACTTTTAGGTCGGCTCCCAATTTCTACTTCCTTTTCGGTTCGTTTGATCTGATCTTCAATTCCTGAAATTTGAGTTTGTAAAACATCCAGCCAGCTTCTGCTGTTTTGGTAGGCAAAAAACATTTGAATAACATTGAGTTTTACCTCATTTTGAGCCTGTTTTAGTTTGTAGGTACTTGTTTCTTTATTAAGTTTAGACAAAGAAATATTCAGGAAATTTTTCCAGTTAAGAAGCTCCCAATCTGCTCTTGCAGAAAACTGATCGTATTGGGTATTCAACGTTTCTCTTTGGTTACTCGACTGGTTAATGGAAGAACCGAAGCTGTAGCTATGATTTACGCCAGCTTCTACAGAAGGCAACAACATTCCTTTTGCGCCTGTGATCAGTCTTTCATTTTTTGTAACGGTAACGGTCGCCTGCTTGATCAACGGATGATTGGCCGAAGCATAATCGAGACATTGTTGCAGATTCCATGTTTGTTGTGCCGGAAAAAGGCCAACAAAAAATATGAAAATAAAATTTTTCATGAGTACGTTCTGATTTAAATAGATGAGTTGGTTTAAACTGTTAAAAAGATAACTGCATAAGGCACAAAAGCTTTTTGGAGATGTAATTATTAGAAAATAAAAATTCTCAAAAGAATACTATTTCACTCCGCTCAATACAATAAGATTTTACAGCTTATGTGATCTTATTTGCGGTCTGTTATTCAACTTAAAATACTAATATGTTAATCTTTTGTCTCTTTTGCGGTTAAAAACAATGAGGTCTATTATTCATACTTCAGATAGGTAACCAAGTTCACTTTTGTTGCTTTATAAGCTTTGATACTCACCACCGCAAACGTAAGAATAAGCAAGACACAGAAACTCACGATAAAAGGCCAGATTGGCATATCAATTCGGAAGGCAAAATCTTTCAGCCATTCATTCATCAGATAATAAGAGATCGGAATGCTTATTAACACAGCAGCTATGGTGATCCATAAGAATTGAAGTGTTAATCCAAAAATCAAAGTTCCGTCTGATGCACCTAATGTTTTTCTGATGGCAACATCTTTTAGTTTCTGTTCTATCATTAAAGAAGAAAGTGCGAAAAGCCCCAATAAAGCTACCATCAACACCATGGCATTCAGAATCGTAAATAAAGTCTGCTGTTTCTGGTATTCTTCAAAAGTTTTGGCAAATTTCTGATTAATAAAATAATAGTTAAAAGGATAGCCCGGTTCTGCTTTGGTTCCCCAGAATTTTTTAATTCTATTGACCGTAGCTTCAATATCATCCGGTTTTATTTTCACCTGAATATTGTATACATTAAATCTCATCCAATCTGTGTCTCTGTAGTGAAAAAATATCATGGGTCCTACCTCGTATTTAAGGCTCTTAATGTTGAAATCTTTAACAATTCCCACTATTTTATATTTTTTATTGTCAAACCCAGGCTGAAAACTACGTTGAAGAGTCTGTTCGTCTGTCCAACCAAATTTTCTTACAAAAGCCTCATTAACAATAGCATTGTTGATAGTATCAGAAGCTAAGGCAGGATCCAACCAGCGTCCTTTATGTAGTTTAACACCCATAAATTGAAGATAGTTGTAATCCATTGGTGCATTTTGAGCATTAATACTTTGCTGTTGGTAATCCATATTTGAAATACTGGTACGAACACTTGCTGCTACTGCTTCACAGTAAGAGGTCGCTTCTACGCCGTCAATCTTTGAAAGTTCAGTTTTCAGCCTTTCATATTTCAACCATGGTTTTGGAGTGTTTTCACTAAAATTGATCATCATAACTTGTTTTCCATTAAACCCAAGATCTTTATTCATCATATATTTGACCTGGCTGTTGACAATCAGTCCGCCAATAATAAAAAATGAAGAGATCATAAGCTGTAACGTAAGAATTCCGTTTCTAAGCCATATACCATGTTTGCTTCTTGCAAAATTTCCTTTCAATGTTTCAATCGCTTTAAAACTAGAAAGATAAAAAGCAGGAATTAATCCGGATAACAAAGTCACAATCATCACCATTCCTAATGAATAGGCGTAAACATGCCAGTCGTTCAGTTTTATGTCTTTATTGAAAAACTTATTGAAAGAGGGTAACAAGAGTTCAACGAGTGCCAATGCGAGCAAATAGGATAGGAGACAAATCATGAAAGTTTCCAGAAAGAACTGCATCATCAACGAAGATCTTGTTCCTCCGATAGCTTTTCTCACACCCACTTCCTTGGCTCTCTGTGATGCTTCTGCGGTTTTAAGATTGATAAAATTAATAGCGGAAAGAATAACAATTAGAACAGATAATGTAAATAAGATCATGATGGTTTTAAAATCTCCTGTTGCAAACCAAGATAATTTGGTGTGAAGTTTAAGACCTTCTAATGGAGTAAGTAACATGTCATTAGGACCATATAAATCCATATATTGCTGTACTTGCATTCCTGATTCCTTAGCCCCGATTGCTGCTCTTAACTGTAAGATATCTCTTTTAAATTTTTCCTGAACAACCAGAGGATCAGCTCCCTTTTTAAGCATAAAGAAACATCCAAAGTTATAAGTTCCCCAATTTTCTTTATCATTCTTCAGCTGTTGAGCAGCAGTGATCACAAATTCCGGTTTAATCTGGCTGTTTCCTTCCGGAAGCTCATACACTGCGGTAACAATATAATTTTTATTATCAAATTTTACAGATTCTCCGGCAGCATTGACTGTTCCAAATAATTTCTTAGCCGTCTGTTTAGAAATAGCAATGGAAGTATCTGTTTTTAAAGCATCTTTTGCTGACCCTGAAATAATAGTAAAAGGGAAAAAATTAAAGAAGCTTTCTGATGTCATAAAACCATTTTCCTGAAAAACAGAGGTATACTTTGTTGTCATTTTATATGCTGCATCAGGTTGACTGAAAAGAACATAGTCTTGTATTTCGGGAATTTTTTTCACGGCAGTATACGCCATGGGATAAGAAATATTTACGCCATACGATTTCTCTTTTGTATGATAGGTTTGAAATGCATAGATCTGATCTTTCTTGGGATTCCATTTTTCGTAGGATTCTTCGTCATTCCAATGCATGAGGATCAGCATAAATCCGGTAAGACCTATGGTGAGACCAAACAGATTGATGAGCGTAGATAATCCGTTTTTCTTATAGTTAATGAAAGCTATTTTGAGCCAGTTAGTGAGCATAATTGTAGTGTTGTAATTAATGATAGTTGATGAAATCCTGCTGATTTATTCAAAATCTTTGGCATCTGCTTTTGCAAATACATCCTTTCTTTGAGAAGCGTGCTCTTCATTAAAGATTTCGCCATCTTTCATATTGATAATTCTGGAAGCATATCCGGCATCGTATGAAGAATGCGTTACCATTACAATGGTGGATCCTTCTCTGTGAAGTTCTGCGAGAAGATTCATCACCTCATTTCCGTTGTTGCTGTCGAGATTTCCTGTAGGTTCGTCGGCAAGAATCAGTTTCGGTTTTGTTACCAATGCTCTTGCGACGGCTGCTCTCTGTTGCTGTCCTCCTGAAAGTTGCTGCGGATAATGTTTGGCGCGGTGAGCGATGTTGATTTTTTCCATAATCTCTTCAACTTTCCTTTTTCTTTCGGAAGAAGAAACGCCGTTGTAAATTAAAGGCAGTTCAATATTTTCATAAACGGTCAGTTCATCGATCAGATTAAAATTCTGGAAAATAAAACCGATATTTTTTTTGCGGACATCAGATTTTTTTCTTTCGCTTAATCCTATCATTTCTACTTTTTCAAATTGGTAAGAACCTGCAGAAGCAGAATCGAGGAGCCCTAGAATATTTAGAAAAGTAGATTTTCCACAACCTGAAGGTCCCATTATTGCTAGAAATTCACCTTCTTTGATGTTGAGACTCACTTCGTTTAAAGCATGCGTCTGTACATCTTCTGATTTATATATTTTTGAAAGAGTTTGTATATTGATCATTGTATGGTCTGTTTAATGGTTTTGTTTATTAAGTTGATAACAGCCTTTTAAAGCTTCATATAATAAAAGATTAAAAATATTATCTTTTTACTTTTTAATCGTAAGGATCTCATATTTTTTTAGATCCGAATAATCTGAAGTAATAACGGTCTCTCCGGCCTTCAACCCTGAGGTGACTTCATAATAAAGTGGGTTTTCTCTTCCCAAACTGATGGTTCTTTTTTCGGCTTTATTTCCTTTTACCACAAAGATCCATTTTCCGTTGGTGTCTTTGTAGAAATTTCCTTTGGGAATCATCATACTTTGGGTATCTGCCGAAAGCTTTAGTTTGACCCCGAACGTCATTCCTATTTTCAGGTTTTCAGATTTTTTATCTATAAAATTAAGCTCTGCTAAAAACTGTCCGTCTTTTACTTCAGGAAGAATTTTGGTAATGATCACTTGGTAAGGTTTGCTGTCGTTATCCAAAATTCCTTTGATTCCGTTTTGCAGTTTGTTGATGTAATATTCATCTACTTTAGCTACGAGTTTATACCCGTCCATTAAATCTATTTTTCCGATGCTTTGTCCACTTGTTAGATTTTGTCCAACCGAAATGGTAAATGACGAAAGTCTTCCGGAAGCCGGAGCGGTGATGAGAAAATTATTTTTATTGGAGCGTAGGATCTGAAGACTCTTTTCCATTTGTCCGATGGATCGGTTAATCGCCGACATCTGTGTATTTCTGGAATTCTTCTCATTAGAAAATCCTTTTTCTACAATAGATTTTCGCTGTTTTTGATAGGTGAGATTCTGCATGCTGATATCATAATCTGTTTTTTTACCAATCTCGGCATCATACAAACGTTTTTGAAGATTAAAGCTTTGTAATGCCGTATTGTAATCGTTTTGTGACTGTAGCAGTTCTTTATCCTGAGCCAATTCTTGATTTTTAAGTTCAAGAAGGGTGCTTCTCATTTGGCTGATCTGCTGCATAATCCCCGTTTCCTGATTCATATAATTGAATTCAGTATTGGGATTATATACCCTTGCAATAGGCTGACCTTTAGTGAGCATCTGCCCATCTTCTGCAAAAATTTCTTTAACAGCTCCGCCTTCCAGAACATTCACCAAAGAAGAATTAAGAGATTGGGTCTGTGCATTCACCATCAGCATGTCTTCAAAATTTCCTCGGGTTACAAGATCCACCTGGATGTCTTCTGCTGAAACATTATAGGTCTTTTTCTGATTGGTAATATAAGCACCAGACAATGCCAGTACTGCTATGAGTCCAAATCCGCCTACAACAAATTTTAGTTTTGATTTCTTTTTTACTATTTTCGTATCCATATTAGAGATAACTCATTTTATTACAATTAATTACACAATACGGATGCCAGAAGAATACAATCGCATAAGTGCCTGAAAATCTGGAGAAGTATTGTTCATGAGAAATTTGGAGTGTTCATTATCGGACACTTTCTGTACGGAAATGAACACTTTAATACCTATTTTTAATAAATAAAATAATAAGTCTGTTTAAACGAATTAAAAATTTAACCGCAAAAGAATCAAAAGCTATCGTTGATTTATTAAGGATTGGTTATTGAGAAAGGAAAAGTCTACAAAAGAATACTATTTCGACTCCGCTCAATATGCAAAGATTTTTAAAAACTTATGTGCTCTTATTTGTAGCTTAATACTCGACTTAAAGTGACTAATGTGTTAATATTTTGTCACTTTTGCGGTTGAAATAAAACATTTAAACAAGTTTAATACATCCATAAAAATAACAACATGCGTAAAAAAGAAGCTCATATTTTAATTGTAGATGACGACGAAGATATTTTGTTTTCTGCAAGGGTTTGGCTGAAAAAGTTTTTCTCAGAGGTCAGCTGTCTCAGCAAGCCTGCTCAGATCATGAAGTTTATGACTGAAAATCAGGTTGATGTCGTGGTATTGGATATGAATTTCAGAAAAGGGTTTGAAAGTGGCCAGGACGGTTTGTACTGGATGAATGAAATTAAAACGCTTGAACCTCATCTTCCTATTATTCTGATGACGGCTTATGGTGAAGTAGAGTTGGCGGTAGAAGCGTTGAAAAATGGAGCTTCGGATTTTATTTTGAAGCCTTGGAATAATGAAAAACTATACGCTTCGGTTAATCTTGCGGTAGATATTTCCAGAAAAAACAGAAAACTCAGCCAATGGGAAAATGTAAGTCAAAAGAATAATCAATATCAGTTGGACAGCCACTCCAAGAAAATGCAAGAAGTACTGGAGCAAATCCGAAGAGTAGCGCCCACCGATGCAAACGTATTATTGTTAGGCGAAAACGGAACCGGAAAATATGTATTAGCAGAATCTATCCACGAGCAATCGGAAAGGAAAAATGAACCGTTTGTGCATATTGATTTGGGGAGTATTTCAGAAAGTCTTTTCGAGGCAGAGCTGTTTGGTTATAAAAAAGGAGCGTTTACGGATGCAAATCAGGATTATTCAGGAAAGATAGAAAATGCGCAGAATGGAACAGTCTTTTTAGATGAGATTGGAAACCTGCCGCTTCAACTTCAAACCAAATTATTAAGCTTGATTCAAAACAGAAAATTATCGAGGCTAGGAGAGTCTAAAGAACGGATCCTTGATGTTCGCTTTATTTTTGCAACGAATGAAAACCTTAAAAAAGCGGTGGCTGAGAATCGGTTTCGCCAGGATTTATATTACAGAATCAATACGGTTGAAATTCAGATTCCTGCTTTACGGGAAAGACAGGAAGATATTGGGTTGCTAGCTCATTATTTTCTGGATCGCTATAAACAGAAATACCATCAACCCAACCTTGAACTCACGGATGACTTATTGTTGACTTTAAAAAACTATCCATGGCCGGGAAATATTCGTGAACTGGATCATTGTCTCGAAAGAAGTGTCATATTGTCTAATGACAACAGGTTGCAATTGTTGATGCCTCAGGTTGAAGAATACGAAAGCACTATTGTGAATCTCAATATCGAAGAAATGGAAGAAGTCCTAATTAAAAAAGCACTGAAAAAACATACCGGAAATATTTCTTTAGCGGCAGAAGACCTGGGACTTTCCCGCGCTGCGTTGTACAGAAGAATGGAGAAATTTGGATTGTAAAATTTCAACCACAAAAGTTTTATTTCAACACAAAAGTTATTTTTAAGTTAAAAACATACTGTTGAGAAGTTCTCTTAAGTTTTTTTGAAAATCTTTGATTTTCTTCTTATGTGAACTTTTATTTTCAAAGATTGTAAAAACTAAAGTATTCTAAAGTGATTAAATAAAGCTTTTGCACCTTTTGCGGTTAAACTAAAAAGCTTAAACCATTTTATTATAAACAAAATATAAAGGAAAATCATGATCAAAAATAAATATTCGTGGCTGATTTACAGTATCTTGGCAATCGCAAGTGGAATTATCGGATATCACTTTTTTTTAGAACAAAAATGGATCAATGTGATTCTTTTTGCTGCGGTCATGGTTGTTTTTGTAGCGTTAATTAATTCAGCCTCTGTTTATGAAATTTCAAAAGCAGAGAAGATAATTTCATCCATCCGAAGAAAAGATTTTTCATTATATCCAAAAGAAGAAGGGACTGAACTTCTGGATACCAGCATTGGTCTCTACTATCAAAGTAAGGAAGAGCAGTTTTCTTTATCTTCCTACAAATTGCTGTACGAAAGCATCCTGGATCATATGGAAACAGGCCTGATGATCCTCACCGAAAAAGAGGGAAGCTGGGACGTATTTTATGTGAATAATGCTTTTCTGGATATTCTGCAGGTTCCGAAATATAATGCATGGCAAATGTACGAATCAAAAGTTCCTGAATTTTATCAAATCATTGAAGATACTGGCTATAGCAGCTCTCAGGAGTTTTTTGATGTGTCTATCCGTGGGAATTCTACACAGTCTTTTTCTCTCAGAACTAAGAAAGTGAAAAGTACACAACATCAATTTTTCATTATCACGATGGAATCTTTGCAGAAAATTATTGAACAGAAAGAAAAACTGGCCTGGAATAATTTAATGAAAGTAATTTCTCACGAGCTTTTAAATACGCTAACTCCTGTGAACAGCCTCATCCAGAATCTTGAATACATCAGTAATCAGGAAACGATAGACGAGGAAGACCAACAGGAAATGAAGGAAAGTCTGATGATCATCAATTCTAAATCTAAGCAATTGTTGCATTTTGTAGATGATTATCGTCAGGTAGCAGAACTTCCTAAACCTGTGCTTGCTGCTGTATCGCTGAAAAAAACGATTGAATCTGCGGTCAGTTTTCTAAAAACTGAATTTGAAAAACAAGATATTCTGATGGTGTTGGAAATAGAGGATTTTATGGTTTCAGCGGATGAAAAAATGATCGAGCGGAGCCTTATTAATCTTTACCTCAATGCCATTTTTGCGGTTTCTGAAAAAGCAAAAAAGATCATCAAAACTACCGTAACTTCTCATAACAACAGAATTATTGTAAGTATTACTGACAATGGTTCAGGGATTACTTCGGAAATTAGAGATAAAATTTTTCTTCCGTTTTTTACAACCAGAGCCAATGGTTCCGGAATTGGATTGACCTTAACCAAAAGTATTATGGAAGCACACGGCGGATATCTTAATTACCAAGGGCTGGAAGAGGGGAGCAGTTTTGAATTGTGGTTCTTGAAATAGACTGAGTATTAAGGTTAAAGGACTGGAAGTTGGAAGAAGGGAGTTACTATTACCTTTATAACCTCCTCCTTCCTTTAAAATCTATCATTGCTTTCTTAAACGCTCTAACTCCAATACTTTATCCAAAGCTTGGTCTTTAAAAACTTCATTAGGATAAAAGCTATTATTAAAATCAGGATGTTTTCTTGGGTAATTCATTTCTATATTAACAGCAATTCCCGTTGCTTCATAGGCTTTTCCTTTGTTATCGGTATAAATTTCGTTGGAAAGGCTGAATTCCCAACCATTAGGAAGTTCTTTCCAAAGAATCTCTGAGAATATTCCTGAAGTTCTGCTTCCAATGCGGGTAATATGAGGATACTCCAGCGTGGCAAGAGCAAAAATTTCTGCAGCGCTTGCGGTGTTGGGACCGAGAAGTAAATATACGGGTTGGTCGTAGCTTTTTTTCGCAGGATACAACGTGTAATCTTGCTTCGGAGTAAATCCTGAACTGGTTTTTGCGGTAATGGAAATTACTTTCTTTTTAGATTTCACAAAATAACTTAACAGTTTTAAAGCAACCGTTTCATAGCCTCCGCCATTAAAACGAAGATCGATAACCATAGAAGTTGAACCCTCTAAATCATGGAGAACGGTTTTCATGATCTTTTCTGTTCCTGCTATTTCATCGTCAAACATTTGTTGAGGAGGTTTAGCTTCACTTATTTTATCGTACAATGCTCTGAATTCTTTTGAATTTTGCTGCTCTTCGGGAATATAATTGGCAAAATTATTCATATCGGAAATGATGATATAGCCCACTTTGCTGTCCTTTAAAAATCCCCATTGCAGAACACCTCCATTATATGATTTTAACCCTTTGATGTAGGTGTTTTTTACATCCGATAATAAAGCTTGTCTTAAATGTACAGTTCCTGTTGCGATTGCTATTGGTGCTGGTTTTTCCTTTAAATCATCAGGAAGATCAAGTCGGATATGTCCGTCCTTCATTTTTCCTACAATCTCTTTTAAAATTCCTGCAAATTCTTTATCGGTTTTAGCATTCTGAACCAACGGAAAGTATTGATCATAGATGGCTTTCCAATCGATTTTTCGTTCTTTGAAAAAGGCATAATTGTTTTGAAAGGTTTCCCAAAATACCTGAAAATTCTTAGGATAGGAGAGTTCCTTTTTCGTTTCTCCTGTACAGTTGGAAGGCAGTTGGTCAAGAGCGGTGAAATTATAATGAACGATTCCACCAGGGTTGACGATCAGTGCTCCTTTTTTCAAAGAAACTATTTTGAAACGGTCCTTAAAAACACCATCTATCATTGGTTTGCACGTAACACTATTGATATTGTAATAGGAATACGTGGAATCTTTTATGGTTAAAATCCGGTCATAGCCCTGCTGTAGCCAGACGGTATTGGATAATGATTTCGGAATCTCTTGGGCTGTTGCCGCACCTCCTGACAAAGCTAAGCTCAGTGAGAAGAAAATGTTTTTAGTATTCATAGGTTACTTAAAAGACAATTGGACGGACTTGGATGTTACATTGATTTTTAAATAATTAGCCCTAATCCAGATTTTTGATTAATTATTTTAATCTTACAACTTTACTGACAGACTGTTGTCACAACTCTCTATTACTTTTGTTTAAAATTATATAAATTATCAATGACTAACCCTATGAAATTAACCTCCTTAAGAATTATTACGAAAGACATCAAACCATGCGCTGAGTTTTATGAAAAAGCTATTGGGCTAACGGCGCAATGGTTTACAGAAGATTTTGCAGAACTTTCTACAGACACCATCACGATTGCGATAGGAAGCATTCGTACCATGAAGTTATTCGGTGAAAACCTAGCATCATCGGCAGGCACCAAAAATACGATTATAGAATTTCGTGTTGCCAATGTTGATGAAGAATATGAAAGAATTAAACAAATTACCACCGATATTATTCAAGAACCTACCACAATGCCTTGGGGAAATCGCTCGTTGCTATTTTCAGATCCGGATGGGAATTTAATTAACTTTTTTACGCCCGTGAGTGTGGAGGCGATTAAGAAGTTTAGTTAGAGTAGTAATTTTTATTTGAAGAATTTAATGAAATCTACTGCTTTAAGAGAAGCAGTAGGTTTTAGTTTTTGTGACGTTATTAATTCTGTATATTTGAAAGTAAGGAAATTACTTTTCTTTAAAAAACGAATCTAACCATACAATCTATTCACTCATGAAACCTGAAATGAAAAAATGCGATGAATGTGAGAGTGATTATTTTGTAGCTAAATCTCCAATGGCAAGTCTATGTCCTGAATGTGCTCACATTCTCTATAATTATCCAAACTGTTCTCACATTTTCGAAAATAATCGATGCATTATATGTTATTGGGATGGAAAAACCAGTGAGTATATTGAAAGCTTAAAGAAAAAGCAAAATAAGGATTTACTTCTGTAATATTTTTATTCATCTCCTGTCATTTCGACGGTAGGAGAAATCTGTTTTTATAGGGATATTTGAATGTACTGGAGTATAATAGAATGAAAATATAAACTTAATTATAATATTTCAATGTAAAGAGAGAAAATACGTATTTTAAAAGTAAAAGCCCCAATAAAGAGGCTGTTTTATTTAAAAAATATTTGTATCATATTATATCCAGACCTTTACATTAAGTAATAATTTACAGCAGGCTAACGGTCTGCTCTTTTTTTATTTGATAGTCAAATAATTTTTAAACAACCAACTTTGGTTAGGGATTAATTTTGTAAAATATTAAAAAAAAGTTAATAAAAAAAAGTTAATATTTAGATTATATGTATTATCTTCACTTTATTAACACCAAATTAGATATTTTTATGAAAAAATTAATTTTCACATTTATTTGTGCAACTACATTAGTTTTGACTAGTTGCTCAGAAGATTCTCATCAAGAAAAGGAAGTTCAAGGTCAGAATCAAGGGGTAGCAGCGAACAGGTCTCTAAACAGAACTCAGCAAGAAATCGAAAATCTTCTCAAACATTTTACAACAAAGGATTATCATTCCTCTGTTTCGGGCTTAACTAAGGAGGAAGTGCAAAAAGATATGGCAATGAAATTACTGCCAAAATGCAAACAACTTCTTATGGAAAATGGATATACGGAAGATGCTATTAATAAATTTGGCAACGATTACAAAACTATTATACTTACAGCACTTAACTTAAAAAAATAATTATGAAAAAGATCCTTTTATCACTTGCGCTTGTATTTGGCGCAGTTAATTTTGCAATGGCAGTCCCAACCTTTTATTATAATTTTGGAAGTTACGACGTAGAAGGCTTATATGTTTATTATTCAAGTCCAGCTAATGGAATGGGTTGTTACGATGGAGACGTACTTCCGTTGAAACTCACAAGTTCAAATGTTCTTACACATATGTATACTGGCGTTGTAGTTCCAGCTAACCAACTTACACATGCATACGTATGTGGTTCATCACCAACGCCGGTATGCAGTACTACAACGGATGTCGTATTTAGAGGCATGAGATTTTATACTACAATAAATAATTTTGCCGGGATGGCAGGAGCAAGTTGCACATATTTTACTCAGGTTCCAACACCTAACGGATGGAAAATAACAATGCCAGGTTTACAAAGTTTAACATTTATAGACCTAGGGTTCATGACACAATATATTTACCAATAAGAAAAAGAGAGATCATACTCTCTCTTTTTTTCTATTTATTCTGAAAAAAACTCAAATTTTTAATACAATAAGAAATCCATTATTGCCTAAATTGGGTTATTTACGTTTTTAGCATGTAATGAAGATTTTTATCCTGAAGTTGATAAGATGAATGAAATCAGGACGGCAACTGTTGGGAATGGTTCTGGGAATGCAGACTTAAGGTGCCTACGTTCACGTTGAAGATGAAAAAGAATATTTTTTTTTGATTATAAAACAAATCCTCGAATAATATCGGGGATTTTTACTGTACATACTTTTTATTTTCCTCTAAGAAATAAGGCTTACTTTTTCTCTTCTCCAGACTCTCACAATTTTCTGAGAGCTATGAATTAAAATTATTGGGAACAGCTGAAACAAAAATAAGGTTTGATAAGATTATAAGCTCATCTTCCTCAATGCCTCCATCGCTTTCCCAGCATCCTCTTTTCCTACAAAAATATGATCATGAAAATAGGCTGCAACTACATTACAGCTTATATTTTCGTGTTTTAATGTATTAGCAAAAGCGGCGGTTAATCCTACTGCTTCCAATGATGAATGTATGTTGAGGGTAATCCAAGAAGAGATATAAGTGTATGCGAAATTCCATTCATCAGCAACCGATTTTTCCAAAACGACAGTTATTGCTTCAGTTTCCCGAAAGAAAAATAAGAGTTTTTCCATATTTGGGATTTGGTTGAGGTTTTCTATGGTACAGAAAACATAGTTTCCTGAATTCAATACAGGCTCCATATTTTGGAGGAGTAGGGCTAAATCTTTTTCTCCTGACATCTTTTTTTCTACAAAACTAGAGGTTCTGTTTCTGTATCTATTTATCAATTGATAAAAAATAGATTTTTTTTTGGTGTCATTGCGAGATTGCTTTGTTCCTCGCAATAACAGAAAATAAGCGACCTAGGAAATGGAGGCGTTAAGAAAATAAGCTATGCGAACGTTAAGAAAATTCTACTGTTTGAGTGCGTGACGAATGTACAACCGAAGAACTCATATCGCTATCGCACGAGTTTTAGAATTTTTAGAGAGCATAGGTTATTTTTAGCCGGAGTTTCCCAGTCTTGAACTTTTGGTTCTTTTGCTTCAAGGCAAAACGAACAAGAAAATAAAATAGAGAAGTGATTGGAAACCAAAGGTGAAACAACTCAATACAATAATAAAGATTATTTCATTTTTCTAACAGCAAGAAAGCTGTTTTAATAAGCTTTTTAGATTTTCCCTTTTAACCGTTGAGATCCTTCCAGGATGACAAAATGGGTGTTATAGTTTGTGGATTAAATGTTTTTTATAAGAGATTGCTTTACTTCGACAGGCTCAGCACAGGCTAACTTCGTTCCTCGCAATGACTGAAAAAAATAGTAGTAAAAAGGCGACCTAGGAAATGGAGGCGTTAAGAAAATAAGCTATGCGAACGTTAAGAAAATTCTACTGTTTGAGTGCGTGACAAATGTACTACCGAAGCACTCATATCGCTATCGCACGAGTTTTAGAATTTTTAGAGAGCATAGGTTATTTTTAGCCGGAGTTTCCAAGTCTTGAACTTTTGGTTCTTTTGCTTCAAGGCAAAACGAACAAGAAAATAAAATAGAGGAGTGATTACAAATCAAAGGTGAAACAACTCAATATAATAGTAAAGATTATTTCATTTTTCTAAAAGCAAGAAAGCTGTTTTAATAAGCTTTTTAGATTTTCCCTTTTAACCGTTAAGATCCTTCCAGGATGACAAACTGAGTGTTAGAGTTTGTGAATTAAATGTTTCTTATAAGAGATTGCTTCGTCACACCGCTCCTCGGAATGACTGCGTGAGGCTTGTTTATAAAGGATTAAAATAATTAGGATAAAAAAATATTTCATTAAATAGACAGACTTGTATATTTAATAATTATATTTGCATCATGAAAAAACAAAGAGGTCAAACAGTGACCGATAAAATAATAGATACAGCCGAAAAACTTTTTTATAATCAAGGCTATAATCTGACGGGCATTAATCAAGTGATAGCGGAAGCTGATATTGCTAAGGCATCCCTGTACAAACATTTTGAATCTAAGGCTGATTTGCTATTGGCGTATATCCAACGCTTTCACCAAGAGTGGCTGGAACGGATTGAAGCAAGAATTAATAAAGTACCAGATCCTAAACAGAAACTGTTGGCCATTTTTGATCACATGAGTGAGCGCCAATTATACCGTGAATATCAAGGATGTGCTTTTGTAAAGGCTAATAATGAGGCAGGACAGAATGATGAGCGAGTGTTGGCTGAGATTCAAAATGCGAAGAAAGACTTTAAGGCACTTATTGAAAAATTAGTCATCAATTCCGGACATAAAAAGATGTTGACGGATCAAGAACTTACCGAAATGATCTTCCTAATGACTGAAGGCGGAATCGTTGCTGCTTCCATTTTTAAACAGGGCGAAGATCTTCAGTCTGCAAAAAAAATCATTGAAAAACTGATCTAAATGAACGAGATTAAAAATAAATGGCTGGAGCTTATTATCGTGCTTTCAGCGCCATTGCTTTCTGTGATTGATGTATTTATTATCAATATTGCGATTCCGTCTATTAAAACAGGAGTTCACGCAACCGATGCTGAGGTTCAGTTGGTGATTGCCGGATATTTGTTGGGGTATGCGGCCTTTCTGATTACCGGAGGCAGGGCAGGCGATCATTTTGGACGCAAAAAAGTATTCTTCTGGGGAATGTTTGCTTTTACCATTGCCTCGTGTTTGTGCGGATTATCAATGACTCCGTTTCAGCTTAACCTTACCCGATTTCTACAAGGGCTGAGTGCCTCATTTATGGTGCCTCAAACGATTGCTTTTATCCAAATTCTTTTTACAGATAAAAAGAAAGAGCGAAAGCGGTGGGCTTATTCGGAATCACTTTGGGGATCGCAGCTATTATAGGGCAGGTATTGGGAGGTTATTTATCAGATACCCATTGGGCTATCGCAGGATGGAGACTGATTTTCTTTATCAACCTTCCTATTGGAATGGTTACTTTATGGGCTACTCATCGCTATGTAACCGAAACAAAAGGCAATCATGGGAGTAAGTTTGATTATGTAGGCGTACTGATTTTAACATTGGCTTTAGTATGTCTGATCTATCCTTTAACACAAGGTCGTGAAGCAGGCTGGCCATGGTGGAGCATCTTGATGATTATTCTGTCACTGGTTCTGTTTGTCTATTTTATGTATGATCAAAAAAAGAAATTGCTTACCAATAAAAATCCCCTTATTGATGTCCGTTTATTTGAGATTAAGGATTTTAATATTGGATTAATCGCTGTGCTGTTCCACTTTATGTTGCATACTTCTTATTTGCTTCTTAGTGCAGTATATCTGCAAAATGGATTGAAGATTTCCGCATTACTCAGCGGACTTTATTTTATTTTCCCCGGGATTTTATTTATTTTTTCTTCGCTGATTGCGTCAAAACTCATTGTTCGGTTTGGAAAGAAAGTATTGCAGGTTGGTGTTATCCTTCTGGCCATAAGCTTTTTACTTCAGGTCCAATTATGGAAACCCGGGGTAGATCGTTGGATCATTATTGTATTAATGGGAGTTTGGGGGCTAGGAAACGGTTTGGTGTTGCCCTCCTTATTAAATATCGTACTTAAAAGTGTACCCGCTGAACATGCCGGAGCTGCCGCAGGCATTTATTCTACTTTTCAACAGACTGCATCAGCATTAGGAATCAGTATTATTGGCGGGATATTTTTCTATTTTTCCCAAGAAAGCTGGCAAACGGCTTATAAAGCTGGAGTTATAGCGATATTAATCTGTGTACTTCTTGTAGGAATTATGCTTTATATATTGCCGGAAGAGAAGGGTGTGGAGCAAAAACAGAAATAATGAACTTGCATTTTAGCCACTAAAGTGATCAAAAACTTTTAAATCATTTACACCTTCTTATAAATTATAAAAGGACAAATCACTGATTTGTCCTTTCTTGTTTTTATTAATCGTATTTTATTGATATTGTTCAACTTTTGCTTTAGGTCTGTATTTCTTATCCAGTTCACGAACAAGATCCATTGTTGTGGATGATAAAACATATGCATTCTTATCTTTTTTCGACGCTTTATCATAGAGATAAATAAATTGAAAAGGATCTTCAATATGTTTAGTGAGCTCTTTTTTATAGCCTGCTTTATAGATAATGTCAGACATATAACATCCCGGAACATGGCCACTGGTATTCCCAATATTAATCAGCTTATTCATCTTTAATGCAGATCGGTCTAATGGTTTTACAGATAATAGAGAATCAATATTTTTAATGACTTTCGCTCCGTCTGCAATAAATTCTGCACGTGTTTCTCTCTGAAATTCTAATAATTTCACTGCATCTTTTCCTTCATATATTTTATCTGTTAGATCTGCACTGCCTTCATTCAGGATTTTTTGAAGCAAATTGACAATCACGGCATCTTGATTTTCCACTTCAAACATAAGTTGAGGTCTCAATACATGATGAAACTCGTGGCCTCCCATGGCACCCATCTTATTGGCATCATGAAAATAGGCTGCCATAAGAGAATACACCATCCAGCTGCTTTCTATATGAGCATCATTGTGTATCGGAATAATGGTAACCTTATAATTGGGAGCTTTTTTTTGATATTTCTTAGGCAGCATTTGATACGTGTATTGATAGCAAGTTTCAAAATAGCTTTTAGGGTCTTTTTTAATATCGGTGAGGTATTTTTTCATTTGATCTTCGTTCACCTTATACTCATTCACTATATAAAACCACCAGTTATTCATAGGGTTTTTCAGTCTTTGCTGTAATGCAGCGGCATTTTTGGGCATGTAGACGATCTCCATGATTTTTCTGTAATTATTGATATAGGTACTGTCGACTCCCTGATCGTTTAAATACACCTGTATCGCTTCATTTTTTAAAAACTGATTCCAGGTTTTCTTGTCGAGCGGTTTGTTATTTTTTAAGTCTTGAGTAATTTTAAAATATTCCCAGCAAGAAGTATCATCAAAGGTTTGAGAGTACACCATCTGAGAAGATAGAAAAGCAAATAAAGTAAATATAATTTGTTTAATCATGGATTTGTTTTTAGTGAAAATTATTTGGTTAAAGTACAATAAAGTAGTGTTACTGTACTTATTTAATTTAATAAAATAGAAAATTATACTTACTATTAGAGTAAGGTCAAAATAAATTGACATTTAACTTTGATGGGTCTCATATTCATCTGAATATTGCTGGTCTTCATTGAATCAATAAGTTGATCTTATTCTTTTTACCATAAACCTTTTTATTTTTAATTTCTATTCCCGCTTTTAGCCTGTCTGGCAGCTTCGTTATCTTTCAGGTTAAGTCGATAAACGAGGGTCAGTCGATATCGGGCTGCATTAGGAATACTGGTCTGGCTGATCATATAATCTGATCCTGTGGTGATGCTTTTTGATTTTCGAAGATCAAACAGATTACTGACATCAAACATTACGGTAGCTTTATCTTTGAGGAAAGTTTTGCTACATCCAAAATCAATACTGTGAAGAGCCTCTGCGCGGGTTTGTGCCGTGGCGTTGGCACCTCTGAAATTGTACAAGGTCTGAAATGCCAGTTTGTCCTTTAGTTTTAACTGTGCGCTTACACGGGCGGTGAAGGTATTGCCTGAATAATCGAAATTCTGATTTTGATATACTCCTTGTTCAGAATAATGAAATACATTAAGTTCCGTGTTTACTTGCAGCCATTTAATGGGAGTATAGAGCAATGAGAGTTCAAAGCCACTGCGTATTTCTTTGCTAATATTAATAGGCATGGTGATGAACAGGCCATCTGCATTTTTATAGGTGTAATCTTCTATCATATCGCTGGTATTCTGATAATAAAATGAAGGGTTAAATGTAAGCGTCTTCCAGTTTTTGAGGAAAGCGAGTTCAAATACATTGGCGTAAGACGGGTTAAGGTCCGGGTTACCAATATAGCGGGTGCTGAGGTCGGTTAGTTCATTAAAAGGATAGATCATTCTAAGACTAGGCCTATTGATTCTTTTGCTGTAACTTCCTTGTAAGGTTGCGCCTTCTTTAAAAAGATAACTGATGTTGAGCGTTGGGAATAATCGGTTATACTTCTTTTTATTGGTATAACTGCCGATTCGGTCTTCAATGCCAATTCGGGTGAGTTCTCCACGCAGACCACCCTGATAGCTAAAAGCACCTGCCTTACCAGAGAATTGTACATACCCACTCCCAATCAATTCTTTGTATAGTAAATGGTTGTCTATCTGGTCTACGGTTTCCCAACCAGTTGAGTTTTGCTGTTCTGCAATAAAGTCACTGTTTACTCTTCGGTCTTCTGCTTTTAAACCAAATTCGAAGGTAGAGTTGCTGTCTAGTGGCTGCACCATGTCTGCTTTAATCATTAAATCTTTACTGCTTCCATCCGATATTGTTCTAATCATTGGTAAATCAATTGAGATCGGTGAAGTTTTACTGGTTGCCAGATTCCATTCCTTGTCACTGTTCCAAAAATCATATTGCATATCTACCGTCAGCTTTTTGCCTGCTTTGTCGAACGTTTTGGTATAATTAAATTCAAGCTGATTATAGCTTCGTTTTTCCCATGATTCACCATTGCGACTCAGGCTACTGTCCAGAATACCATTCTTATCTGAATATAGATAGTTGAGTTGGGTTTTGTCATGGTCGTGGGTAGAATTTCGAAGGAAAGCTGCCGTAATACTGTTGTGGTCATTAAACTTAAAGTCGGCACCAAAATAAAGCAACTTGGCGTTATCATGTCGGTTCTCGTCCTGTCGTTGATTCAGGTAAACAGGCGTACTTGACAGTCCGGTAGATTGTTCCATCGTATAGAGGCCTACATAGTCTGATAGCCTTACCCCATAGGTGGCAAATAGGTTAAGTTTATTAGATTTATAGTTGATACTGGGAGTCACTCGGGTTTCATTAGGACTACCGCCCACTAAGCGTATTTGCCCGCTGAATCCTGCTTTCTTATTTTTTTTCAGAATGATATTAATAATTCCCGCTGAACCCGCTGCATCAAACCTGGATGAAGGATTTGTGATTACTTCCACGCGCTCAACCTGATCTGCAGGCAATTGATCTAGTGCATTGCCTTGGGTTAATCCGGTGCGACGCCCGTCTATTAAAACCAGTACATTGCTGTTACCTCTTAGGCTGATGGAGCCGGTTGGAGTAACACTTACTGAAGGCACAATATTCAGTAAATCAGTTACAGCTCCCGATTGGGAGAGGATATCTTTGCCAACTTCAAATACTTTTTTGTCGATTTTTAAACTTACTGAGGGGCGTTGTCCGGTTACTGTTACTTCTTCCAGAAGCTTTCCATCAGGTTGTAAAGTTATGGCTCCAACGTTCATTTCCTTATCAGCAATGATTTGTATGGGTTGAGTGATGGTTTTAAAACCGATAAGACTATAAATGAGGGTGTAATTTCCTTCAGAAAGATTCTCTAGCCGAAAGATTCCTTTAGCATCCGAAATACCAACAGCAATAGGTTTATCATCAATTTGCTTAAGTGTTATCGTTGCGTAAGGAACAGTGATGTCCGAATTTTCGTGAATCACACCGATAATTTGTGCTTTTTGGGCAAAAGAATATTGAGCAGGTATAATGATCAAAAAAAATAATACGAGTTGTTTCATGGTGTAAATTTAAAACGTGGATATACGTCTGCTTGCTAAAAATTTGTGAACGACTCTACAGACTTTCCAACAGCCATCAGGTTTTTCAAATTACCTTGTATATTTACATTATGCATAATTTGATGTTTTTGTTGATGCTGTTCAATGTACTCACGGCACCTCTCATCCGTAATGAAGATCTAATACCTGTTTATAAAATAGGGGATGATCCGGCATGGGCATCTAAAAACTATAATGATCAAGATTGGTCACCAACCAGAGGCAATACATCAGACAAGATATTTTGGTCACGAACGCATCTTGATCTTGGTGATGTAGAGGACAGATTACTTCCTCTTGGGCTTCAGGTAGAATCTTTTGGTGCTTTTGAAGTCTATTGGGACGGGGTATTGATTGGTAAAAATGGAGAAATGCAAAAAGAGGGTAAACCTGAAATACCCGGAACGGAGTGTAGCTATTACAGTATTCCCGATAATTTGGTTTCGCCTGGTCTTCATACGGTTGCTATGCGGAGTTCGCAGACATTACTTCCTCATATACAACGCAGTATCTCATTTAAAGTAGATGGTTACGCCACATTGTTAACCGAACCGCTCATTACCATGTCTTATATGAATCTGATGGCGGGTGCTTTTCTCATTGCAGCAGTTTATTACTTTTTTATCTATTTGAACAGCAAGCGCAGACAACGGGATGTTCTTATTTTTGCGACGATCTGTTTTTTGTTTTTTGCGTTACTGATTATAGAATATTTGAAGTTTCATGTGGTAATTCCATATTCTAAATTTTTTATTCGCCTGGAAGTTATAGGCTGGCTGACTTTTGCTAATGCGCTGTTGGTTCCTTGGTATTTTATTATTCAGTTTAATTTTAAAAAGGGAAAATGGCTCATGGCAGCTCTTTTAGTAACCTTGCTATTGCTTTATTGGTTTAATTATAGGCATTATGATCTCACGGCTCGGCTTTACAGTTTAGCCATGTGGGTAGCTGCTTTCATTGTGGTGCTGAATGGTATTATTCAAAAGGAAAAAGGAGGTTTTATTGTGTTGGCAGGTCTTTTACTGAGTGCGTTGGTTAATAATTTTGTGGTGTATGATTATGGTCTGTTTATCAGTTTTACCATCATTGTATTGTGTATGCTTTATCTTCATTCCATTCGTACAAGTGTTATCGAAGCGGAACATCAAAATGCTGTTTTGCTATCCTCAAGGCTGCAGCTGGAGTTACTTAAAAAGAATATTCAACCTCATTTTTTAAGAAATACACTCACTTCAATGATGGATTGGGTAGAAGAATCGCCAAAGGAAGGAGCTCGTTTTATACAGGCACTGGCTGCAGAATTTGATATCATGAACGAGATTGCTGAACAAACCCTGATACCCATAACAAAGGAACTGGAACTCTGTCGGCAACATCTCTCGGTAATGGGCTTCCGTAAAGAAATTAATTATACTTGGGAACAGTCCGGAATAGATGAAACACAACGAATACCACCTGCTATTATCCATACGTTGTTAGAAAATGGCATTACCCATAGTGAGCCGCTGCCGGGAAATACGGTTAAATTTGCCCTTTATTATTCTTTGACCAATAATGTGCATCAGTATATTTTTGAAACCACCGCAGAAAACCGAAAGGTAATGACCAATAGGGCGGGCGGAAATGGATTTAAATATATCAAAGCACGTCTGACTGAAAGTTATGGCTCCAATTGGACGTTCGATTCGGTTTCTACAGAAAACGGTTGGGTATCAACCATTCAAATTTTACGATAATGAATATACTCATCATTGAAGACGAAGCAAGGATTGCCCGCCGTCTGCAGCGTATGACCGCTGAATTCTTCACAAATAAACCTGCTCATATTATCATTTGTGATTCTCTGCAAAAAGGGCTTGATCAAATTATACATCAAACTCCGGATTTATTATTGTTAGATCTTAATCTCAATGGTGATAATGGTTTTGAGGTATTAGAACAGATGGTAGCGGCTTCATTTCATACAATTATCGTTTCTGCAAATACCGATAAAGCAATCACTGCTTTTACCTATGGTGTACTGGATTTTGTCCCAAAACCTTTCGATCAGGAGCGGCTTTTTCAGGCACTGAATCGGTTTGTTAATCCTGTTTTGAAATCAGATGGCATCAAATACGTAGCGGTGAAAAGGGCCGGGCAAATTCGGTTGATTAATATTGCCGAGATCATCTACGTCAAAGGAGCGGGGATTTATACAGAATTGCATCTTAAAAATGGGCAGCAGGAACTCCACGATAAATCACTTGAGCTTTTACAACAGCTTCTTCCGGACGGATTTGAAAGGATTCATAAATCTTACTTGGTTAATTTCCAACAGGTCGAAAAGATCCTGATTAACCCTGGTACCCGATACGGAATCCTACTTAAAACAGGGGGAATACTGCCGGTAGGACGTTCAAAATATAAAGAACTCAAAGATAAAATGATTTGATATTTAAGGTCTTATATTTGATTTTAAAAATGATCTTTCCGTAATTTTATTCTTTCTGATGTAATCTTAGGAAGTAAGACTTTCATGATCCAATATAAATCGTACTATTTTTAGGAGTTAATTTATTTCCATTAATTGATGAGATAATTAACACAATTTTAACTTCTATTATTAAATATTCAAGTACCTATTTCCGCACAGAAAGCCGTACTTTGCAAGTCTAATAAAACAACGAAAAGATGGGGTTATTTGATATGTTTACGCAGGAGATCGCAATGGATCTTGGAACCGCTAATACGCTGATCATACATAATAACAAGATCGTCATTGATCAGCCTTCTATTGTCGCTATAGACCGTACTACAGGAAAACCTATTGCAGTGGGTGAACAAGCCAAACTGATGCAGGGGAAAACCCATGAAAATATTAAAACAATACGCCCATTGAAAGATGGAGTAATTGCAGATTTTCATGCTTCTGAACATATGATCAAGGAATTTATTAAACAAATTCCGGGAATTAAAGGAAGATTTATTCAGCCCGCGCTGAGAATTGTTATATGTATTCCTTCGGGAATCACTGAGGTGGAAAAAAGAGCAGTAAAGGATTCTGCATTAAAAGTGAACGCTAAAGAAGTGAAATTGATTTATGAACCAATGGCAGCAGCTATTGGAGCAGGGATAGACGTTCAAAGTCCTGAAGGAAATATGATCATCGATATCGGTGGTGGAACAACTGAAATTGCGGTTGTTGCCCTTGGAGGAATCGTTTGCGACAAATCTTTAAAGATTGCAGGAGACGTATTTACCAATGATATTTCTTATTTTTTAAGATCATACTACAACTTATATATCGGCGAAAGAACAGCCGAAAGAATAAAAATTGAGATAGGTTCTGCATTAGAAGAACTGGATTATCCTTTAGAAGATATTGCCGTACAGGGAAGAGATATGATCACAGGGAAACCGAAAGAGATCATGGTGAATTACAAGGAAATTTTCAAAGCATTGGACAAATCGATCATGAGAATTGAAGATGCTGTAATGGAAACACTTTCTTTAACACCACCCGAATTGGCAGCAGATATCTACAAAACAGGGATTTATCTTGCAGGAGGAGGAGCGTTATTAAATGGATTGGCAGATAGAATACACAGAAAAACAGGATTGCCTGTTTGTGTTGCTGAAGATCCTTTAAGAGCGGTTGTTCGTGGAACCGGTATTGCGCTTAAAAATATAAACAAGTTTAGATTTTTGATGAGTAGCTAAAACGTTGTGGCAAAGGAGAGAATTTACTTCTCAAAATTGTTACATCCCATGTTTTTGATACCGCCTTAATCTACAGTATATTAATAAAAAAATCACATCAGCTATTTTTAGTTGATGTGATCTTTATGGATTTTTGTGAGAATAGATATTGTCAAATTTTTTCTATATATTTTTAGAATAATGAAGGTGTTATGTATTGATGATCCGCAGAAAATGTTTACAACGTAAAATTTCTATTTTAACAATATAAGAGTAAAACTGTTTTGTCCAGCATTAGCTCTGCTGTCGTAGGAAGTACATCCACCACTGTAACGTACAATCATATAATAAGTACCTGCCTGTAAATACCCAATATTAGATGAATACATAAAGTCATACAAAGTTCCTGAAGAAAAATGGGCATCCTGTGAAGGATAGGCCGCATTGGTAGCAATAGTTTGACTAGTACTTAAATTATAAGCAATGTATGATCCACAAGACGTAGGTGCTTTATCTACAATCAATCGGGGACTAATGACATAGTATCCGGGAATGGTTACGGTAGCAGAAGATCCCATGTAAGTATAAGCTGTACCAATAGCTGATGAGGTACCTATTGTAGAGGTAATAACAACGGCAGGCGAAGTGTTTTGCCAGGTTCCAATTCCTGTAGGATTTGATACAAATATTTTATTATTTCCTTCTGTTCCGTCTGTAATTTTAAGAGCTCCACCCGTTGTTTTTACAATGTCCATTTTTCTCGTAGGAGCTGTGTTTCCAATTCCGATATTTCCAGAAGAAGATACTACAAAGTCATTGCTTTGCTGTGTTAAAGAAGGAATGCCTGTTGATGGATTATCTTTAGCGGCGTCAATATTGAAAACTGCCTGAGGATTACTTGTATTGATGCCGATCTGGCTAAATGCTGAGGCCGAAAATAATAATGCGGTTAAAATAGTTATGTTTTTCATATTCTTATTTTAATAAAGTAAGAGCAAAATCATTTTGTCCCGGTGTTGCTCTGCTTTTAATTGAAGTGCAGGTTCCGTTATAACGCACTAGCATATAATACGTCCCGGCAGCTAAATACCCTACATTGGTAGAATAAATAAAACTATTGATGGCACTGGGCGCAAAATGTGCTTCCTGTAAAGGGAACGCAGCGTTAGCTAAAGCAGTAGTACTTGTACTTAAATTATAAGCGATGAAATTTGAACAGTTGGCAGGAGTAGAATCAGTAATCAATCTGGGGCTAATAAGATAGTACCCAGGTATTGTAACCACTGCTGAGGCTCCCAAATAGGTAAGTGTTGTTGCAACAGTTACAGAGCCTCCTGTATTGGAATTAATAATAACTGCAGGCGATGAGTTTTGCCAGGTGGCAACACCATTGGCATCTGATACTAAAATCTTACCGTTTCCTTGTGTCCCGTCTGTTATTTTAAGGGCGCCGGCAGTTGTACTTATGATGTCTACTTTGGTGCTAGGGGTGGTGGTACCAATACCTACGTTTCCTGCAGAAGTTACTGCGAAATCATTAGCTTGTTGCGCGGTTGTAGGAACTCCTGTTGCAGGATTATCCTTACCGCCGTCCACATGAAATGGTGCTTGTGGATTACTTGTATTGATTCCTATTTGTGCAAATGCTGATGCGTTCCCTATTACCAAAAGTAATAAAGTTATTGTAGTTTTTTTCATGTTTAGTTATCTCATTAGGTCAAAAGAATCATAATTATCAGTTAGAGGTATGCGTTGCATTGCAACTGATGATAATTATTGGGATTTAGCTTTTATTTTGCTTGGGTAAATGTATTAATATAATAATAAAAAAAGTAATCAATTTTTATTATTTATATATTAAAAATCATTAATAAAGATTAAATGATTAAAAATTTAAAATCATATTTTGAAAATGTATTAAAAAAAATATTTATCAGTTAGATCGGTTTTAAAAGCTGTTTTAGGAATTCAGAGAACCAATATTAAAAACCCTTTTATAATTAGCCATTGGCAGATATTGGTTATCTTTGCGTACTTTTTAAATCCATTATGAACTCTCCAGATTATATTGCACCTGAGCAGTTATTGAGCATACTTTTCAAGTCACCCAATGCGACAGCTGTATATACTGGCGAGGATATTACCATTGTTAGCGCCAATGAGGCCATGCTGGCATTCTGGGGGAAAGACAAAAGCGTTATCGGCAACAATTTCTTTGATGCCCTTCCTGAGCTTTCTGGGCAACCGTTTTTAGATATTTTAAAACAGGTATGGAATTCGGGGGAGACCTATATCGCAAAAGATTATCCTGCCATTCTTAAAGTGGATGGTATTCTTCAGAACTTTTACTTTGATTTCGAGTATAAAGCGATCCTTAATGAGCAGGGCAAAACATCTTACATTCTTCATACGGCATCTGAAGTGTCAGAAAAGATGGAAGCAAGAAAGATGGTCAAAGAAAAATCGAAGGCAGAACAACAGCTGACCAAAGATTTAGTAGATCTGAATGAAGAATATTTGGTCGCAAATGAAGAGCTTTTATTGATTAACGATAAGCTTGAAACCGTTAATAAAGAATTGGTTTATTTTAAAAATCAATTACAGGAAGTCAATAATACCTTACTTGAAAGTGAAAACCGTTTCCGGTCTCTGGTAGAATATTCACCCGTTGCAATGGCATCGCTAAAAGGAGAAAATTTTACGGTAGATGTTGTGAATGAGGCAATCCTTCAAATTTGGGGAAAAGACCGTTCAGTGGTTGGTCTGCCTTTGCATAAAGCTCTTCCTGAAATAGAAACTCAACCATTTTTAGGTATTCTTAAAGAGGTATACGAATCTGGTAAAAATTTCTACGGACAGGAATTGAAAGTAAAACTGTTGGTAGATGAAAAACTGACCGATCGTTATCTTAATTTTGTTTACAAACCAATCTCCGACTCAGAGGGAAAGACTACCGCAATTCTTGTGGTGGCTAGCGATGTGACCGATCAGGTAAACGCAAGAGAAACCGTTCTTGAGATGAATACCCGTTTGCAGATCGCATTGGATGCAAGCAGTCTGGGATCTACAGAGGTAGATCTTGCTACGGGTATTATGCAGAGTAATCCTCAGTTTAAGCGCAATTTCGGATTCTCAGACGATGAAGAGTTTGCGTATTCCGATTTGTTTGAAGCCATGCTTCCTGAACATCGAGAAAGGGTGAGAGGTTTGGTACAAGAAGCCATCAGGACAAATGGGATTTATAAAACAGAATATCCTGTAAAATGGAGAGACGGTTCCCTACATTGGATTCAGGCACACGGGCGCCCGAGATATGACAAAAACGGAAAAGGTGACCGAATGGTGGGAATGACTGCTGATATTACAGATAAAAAACTTTTCGAACAACGAAAAGATGATTTCTTAAGCATTGCAAGTCATGAATTAAAGACGCCTATCACGTCCCTAAAAGCTTCACTTCAATTGTTGGATCGAATGAAGAATAAACCATTTTCAGAAACACATGTCAGACTTATTGAGCAATCCGGAAAGAGTGTAGAGAAAGTGGTCGTACTTATTGACGATTTACTGAATATGAGCAGAATGAGTGAAGATCAGTTGAGACTTGAAAAGACAAAATTCAACCTCTACGATATGCTTTCTATGACCTGCAACCATGTAAGAATGGAAGGTAAATATGACCTGATTATTGAAGGAGATAAAAATCTGGAATTGTATGCAGATGAGCATAGAATTGATCAGGTGGTCATCAATTTCGTAAATAATGCGGTTAAATATGCACCGGAATCTAAGGAGATCCACATTATAATAGAACCACAGGGAAATCAGGTAAAAGTTTCGGTAAAAGATTTTGGAAACGGAATTGATGCAAAGATTCTTCCTCATCTTTTTGACCGTTATTTTCGTGTAGACCATTCAGGGAAAGCCTATTCAGGACTAGGGTTGGGGCTGTATATCTGTTCAGAAATTATCCGGAAACATGAAGGAAAGATTGGTGCTGAAAGTACAATCGGGGAAGGAAGTACGTTCTGGTTTACCCTTCCTGTTTAATTTTCAAGACTAATTTCTATTAGTTAATCATCCTATTAATTTGATAATTGTTCTTCGAAGTCTTCTGATTTCGAAGCTTACTTCTTTTGTTTCTATTGAATTCAATAATAACACTCAACTGTTTATCGATTATAACGTAGTGTTTAAAGGTGTTTCTTTTTAATAAAGAATAAATTTACGTTGATTTGTAATTAAACAATAATATTACAATTGAAAAAGTTAATTTAACGGAAAATTTTCAAAAAAAATAAAATCACGAGAAATCAATTATTTCCAACTGTTATAGTATCATAGGTGGTGTTTTTGGATTTTTAATTTCCTGCCATTTAACAAAAACAAAAATTTGAGATGAAATAATTGTTTTTAAATGTAACTAAATCGATACTCCGGTTGTCATACAGGTAACCAAAAATACGTTTTAAAAGTACGTACCATAATAGAAACTAAATGAAAAAGTATACAGTCTGCATTGTAATGATCATCGCTTTGGCCTCTCAAAGTCTGAGTGCACAGATCAAAACGGTTAAAGGAAAAGAGATATCTGCCCAAGAAATTGATACATTCATCAAAAACCAGATGGATTCGCTTCAAATTCCGGCTTTATCTATTGCTATTATAAAAGATAATAAGATCGTCTATTCTAAAGCGGCAGGAACTAAAAATACGCAACAGGAACCTGTTGAAAACAATACGATTTTCGAGGCTGCATCCATGACAAAACCTATGTTTGCCTATACAGTTCTACAACTTGTTAAGAAAAATGTTCTTAGTTTAGATACGCCATTGTATACCTATTATCCTTATCCAGATATTGCTTATGATGATCGGTATAAGCTGATAACGGCGAGAATGGTGCTAGACCACACCACAGGATTTCCCAATTGGCGAGAAAACAATAAGCTGGCGATTCATTTTACGCCGGGGACTAAATTCGATTATTCAGGCGAGGGATATGAATATCTTGCCCTTGTCATAGAGCATATAACGGGGAAGAAAATTGATGCCCTTATGCAGCAATATACCTTTAAGCCCTTGTCTATTAAAAATTCTTACCTTACGTATAATGAGTATGTGGGTCAACATTTAGCAGACGGAATAAAAGGCGAGCACGACAGAGGTAAAAATGATCCGTATTTGCAGCCGCATGTTCCTTACAGTTTATATACAGAGCCTACGGAATACGCTAAGTTTGTGATTGAACTGATCAAAGAAAGCCATAAGCCCAACAGCATATTTCAGTCTATGGCGACTTCACAGATAGAAATTCATGAAGAAGATATGGATCCGAAAGTAAAAATGAATATGGGGTTAGGTATTTTTATTGAAAAGACTCCTTACGGGTTAAAATATTTTCATGGGGGAAGTAATGGAAACTGTTACAACTCCCTTTTTCAGTTTTATAAAGATTCAAAAGTAGGATTTGTTTATTTTATGGCCGGTTGCAGACAGGGTGATTTCGCTAAAAAAATAGATCAATTTATGCTTAATGGAAAATAATTAATTAAACTAATAAAAAGATTAAACCGCAAAAGATACAAAAGCTATTATTGAATCATTTAAAGTTTAGCTCTTTTGAAAGCTTTGTTTTCAAAAGAATAATATTTCGACTCCGCTCAATATGCAAAGATTTCTTTAAGCTTATGGGTTCTTATTTGTATTTCGTGATTAACTTAAATAAATAATATATCAATCTTTTGTCTCTTTTGTGGTTAAATTTTTAGTCTAAAAAAATACTTCATATCAATGATTTTAAACATATTTTAAAGAAAACTATATCCTATTTAGTGCATAATTAATCATAAACTGATACTTTTACAGTGAATTAGTTGATGGGAATTTAGAGGAACGAATTATTTTAATGAATATAAAAATGATCAAAAAGCCTTTACACAATTTCCATATTCCTGTAATGGGATTAGCGTATACGATAGATAGTCCTATCCGTGTCGCACAATACGGAATTTCTTCCGTTGTTTCTATAATTGATGATGAGATTATAGAGAAAATGAAAAACTTTTATAATGAGAAATTCAATTTGAATTATCTAAGTATTTCAACAAAAATAGACGACTACCGTGCCAAAAGAATTACTGCTTATCTGGACATGGTGGATGATATCGTCAATGAAAAGTTTGATGCATTCAAAGAAGAGATTACGAAGAATACCACCGCTTTGAAAAACTTTGCGGATATGCTTCCCAATACCTCAGAGCTGAAAAACGGGTTGCAAAATCTGCTGAATCAAAAGGAAAGTTTTACGACTTCCATTAAGCATTTTATTGAGAAAAATCTTACTCCGGGGAGTATAGATGTCAATATCATGACGAAAGTGGATAAGGATAACTTCAAAAAAAATGAGCAATTGCCTGTTATCTACAATGATGCTCATGCTTCTTTGCGTGGTTTTGCCAACAGTAAACTATCTTCCTCGGTTGTCCTTTCCGCTGGAATGAATCCCCGTTTGTACAGTTATATCGAAGAGTTTAATGATTTTTTTCCTGATGAAAATGGTTTTCTGAAAAAGAAAATTATTCTGAAAGTCAGTGATTTCCGCTCTGCAATGATTCAGGGGAATTTTTTGGCTAAAAAAGGACTTTGGGTTTCTGAATACAGGATAGAATCTGGTCTGAATTGTGGCGGTCACGCTTTTGCCACCGAAGGTTTATTGCTGGGCCCTATCATGGAAGAATTTAAACAGAAGAAAAATGAACTGATTGATTCTGCACATGCTTTAATGCTTAATGCCTTACAACAAAAAGGGAAAATAAGTGTTTCTGAACCCTTGGAAATGAAAATTACCGTTCAGGGTGGAGTAGGAACCTCAGAAGAACATGATTTTCTTTTGAAAACCTATAACGTAAATAGTGTAGGTTGGGGCTCACCATTTTTACTGGTTCCGGAAGCGACTTCAGTAGATGATGAAACGAGAAATCTACTTTTACATTCTAAAGAAAATGATTTCTATTTAAGTAATCTTTCGCCTTTGGGCGTGCCTTTTAACACCGTCAGAGGAACTTCCAACGAAATTTTTAGACAAAACAAAAATAGCAAAGACCGATACGGAAGTTCGTGTCCTAAAAAATTATTGGCGTTGAGTAAAGAATTTTCTGCTGAAGGAATTTGTACCGCTTCAAAAAAATATCAGGATATTAAACTTAAAAATTTAGAAGCAGAGAAACCAGAGATTACGCCGGAACAATTCCAAAAAAGAAAAGAAATCATCACAGAGAAAGCGTGTTTATGTGTGGGATTGGTGAATGCTGCTTACATGGAACAAAAGTTGGAAATAAAAGGAGAAAAACAAGGCGTTGTGATTTGTCCGGGACCGAATTTAGCGTTTTTCGATAAAGAAGTTTCTCTTTCGCAGATGGTACAGCATATTTATGGAAATGCCAATGTTCTTCCCAATAATGATCGTCCAAATATGTTCATCAATGAGTTAAAAATGTATGTGGATCACCTGAAAAAAGAAATTGCTGATTTCTCGGGAACGCTCACCAAATCACAGGATAAGAAATGGAAAACCTTTAAAGAAAATCTTTTCGAAGGGATTTCGTATTATGAAAATCTGTTGGCTCAATCAAATTTCTTTCAATCAGAATTACATACAATTAATAATCAGCTTCAACACTATAAAATAATGCTTTCAGGGATTGAACTTCCAATATTTGAAAAATAATATAAGATCTTATACTTTAAGTCTGTTTAAACTTTTTGTTTTAACCACAAAAGAGACAAAAGTCATGATTGAGCCATTTAAAATTTAGCAATTTTGAAAGCAAAAGCCCTCAAAAGAATAAAAATCCAAGATTTTTTAAAAACTTATATGTTCTTATTTTCTGTTAATTATTAACTTAAATAAAATAATATGTTTAATCTTTTGCTTCTTTTGTGGTTAATAAAAAGTTTAGACAAGTTTTTATCAAAAAGCAAAACCTTCAAATTTTAATTTGAAGGTTTTTGAATTTCCCATTTAAAGTTCTTATCATTGCACCCATGAAAAAGATGATGTGTGTTGTTGTGTTATTTTTCACGTCTATGTGCGTGTTTTCTCAAATTAAGGCAAGAATTATTGGCATAAAAGACGGAGATACTGTTGTTGCTTTGTTGGCAGATAAAACTCAGGAAACGTTACGTTTGGCAGAGGTAGATTGTCCCGAAAAGAAGCAGCCTTTTGGTAACAATGCGAAACAATTTACAAGTTCAAAAGTCTTTGGTAAGGAGGTTATATTTTACAGAGTGACTAAAGACCGATATCGAAGAACAATCGCCAAAATATTTTATGATAATAATAAATATCTTTCTGCGGAAATTATTAAATCCGGTTATGGATGGTGGTATTTTAAAGCGTCTAAAGATCTTCAGTTACAGGAATATGAAATGCTGGCCAGGAAAAAGAAACGTGGCTTATGGGCAGATAAAAACGCTATGTCTCCGTGGGATTTCAGGAAAATGAAAAAAGAGCAATCAAAAGCTGCTAAATTAAAAGGAGAAAACTTTTATCTATCAAATTAAAAATAAAACCTCCGAATTTATTTCGGAGGTTTTGGTATTTAAAAATTAACTTTCTGTAAGTCCTTGTGTCACATCTAGACCTTCCTTGACATCTAAACTTTGAAACTTTTGTTGTAGTTGCATGGTTTCAGGGACTTTTACCATAGAATTGACCGTAACGTGAGGCCAGTTAATAGGTTGTGCAGATCCTGTAGCCGGGAAAACCAGATTGATCGTTTGTGAATATTGCAATATCTGACTTGGATTTCCTTCGCTGTCTACAATATCCTCAATCCAGAAAGTAGCATCCATTTTTGTGGCGTTTACATTGGTCTGGATGAATGGAATATTTAAGATTCCTCCGTTAGCATCCGGCGTGTCGGTAGACATTTTAATAACAGTCATATTACTTACGCCGCCTGTTCCTACTAAACCTTGCAATGTAGATTCAAGGAAAGCATTGGGGTTGACCTGATTAAATGGTGCAAACTGCGGTTTTCCGGTAATCTGATCCGAATATCCCAGCTGAACAATTCTTTCACCATTCAATAAAGTAGGAATTGAAGAAGCCGGACTAAAAAAATCTGTTCCCGGAGTACCCTTTTCAGATGAGCTTCCAAGGGCCAATAATGAATTTCCGTGAGGAATGGTAGACATTCGTGCAATGGTATATCCTCCGTTGGGCTGACCTAAATTTAAAAACAATCCGGTCTCCACATGAATCGTAGATCCTGCAGGAAAACCACGCTCGTTGCAAAAACTACTGTCACAAGCGCTTACAATTTGTTGCTCATACAAAAGGCCAAAGATCATTTGTTCTACTTGCTGTCCTTTGACAACAGGACCACGATTTCCGGCCTGTATCACAACCGGATTAAAGGTTAATGTTTCGGTGTAAGGAATGACTTCAAAAACAAATCCGTTATCCTGTCCCGGAACTGAAATAGTATTCCAACCCGCTGATATATCCGATGCGGGAACGTCAACGTTTTTCCAGGTTCCTACAAGAGGTGCCAAAGCACCAAGATCCGAGGCAGAAACTCTTTCAAGAGGAAGGACTTGTGCGCCTAATGTTAATCCTCTCATTTTGCTTTCTAAATTCATGATTTTTAGTTTTTAGGGTTAAGAATTTTTAGAAAATTTTCTTGCTAGCCTGTAAGTCATTGCCATAGCGGTATACGTAGGATTCCAGCTACCGCATGTTGGGAAAATAGCACCGCCTAAAACGTATAAATTGTCTGTCTCATGCATTTTTCCGTATGAATCTGTCACAGAATCTTTAGCGCTGTTGCCCATCCACATCACTCCAGCCTCATGAATAAGGTTATAGTCTCTAATGTTTGCCATATCGGGTTTTTGAGAAGACCATGTTTTATTGTCGCTTTGTAAATATTCGGCTTTGGTTCCGTTGCCCATTACATCTGCTACCTGATAAATTACGCGGTCTACCTCATCCCAAACTTCGGATTCTACTTTGGGTAATGAAAAATTAATCTTGGTAATTCCTTTTTGTAGATCAATATAGTTGGTAGATGCAGCAGTTCTTTCGCCCTTAATTTCAGCCATACATTGTAAAAGGAAATAAACATAATGATCATCCATGTATAGATCAAGGTTAGTAGGATCGGGGATTACCCGGTAAAGATCTTCTTTCTGTTCTTTGCCTTTCGGATTGTAAATACATGAAATATGGGTATGAAACTCTCTTCCCAACGTCATTCCTGAAAGATATAAAGCGGCAACCTGCAGCAGATCATTGCTTACTCCGGCTGCTTTTTTAGGAAAACGAACCAAGATCTGCGAACGCATATGCCCGATAAAGTTTCTTCCTAACAATTTGTTTTCAGGGAAAGCAGGCTTCACTAAGGTTATAGGTTCTATCACTCCAATAGACAAAATAACTTTTGCTTTTTTTGTGCTGATTTCTCCTTGCGTTGTGCCGATATGTGAAATTCCTTTTTTATCTCTTTTTAATGATGTGGCTTCACAATTGACAAGAACATCAATGTGACCTTCATATTTTTGAATATCATCCACCAAAATATTAACGGGTGAAAAACGCTGCCATGATTTATTGGAATTTAAAGTGGCCATTGCGCCGTCCAAAGAAGAAGCTCTGTCGTAATAATCACTTGTCGGGATTTTATCTAAATTTTTAAACAATCGTTCACGCATTACTCTATGAAAATCTCCGGTATATCCATTGATTTCAATGGTGGTAGAACGGCCGATGAATTGATCTACAAGATTCCATTCCAGTTTTAATCCTTCAATCACGTCTTGAGGCCAATCGGGCATTTGTGCTGCAGAAGGTTGTGGAACCCAAGCATTCCAATACAAGGCTCTTCCTCCTAAAAAAGGAATCTGACCATGAATATTGTATTTTTTATCAGACATCTCCCAAGGTTGGGCGGTGGTATCGTTAAATACTGTTTGATAGGCTGGAGGTAAATTCTGATAATGCTCAGGAAGCAATAAGTTTCCCTTTTCCAATACAAGAATTTTACATTTCGGTTCTAGTTCCAACATACGATGAATAAAAGTTGTTCCGTAAGCACCGCCTCCTATGACAATATAATCATACGCTTTGCCTTTTATTTTTTCCAGATCAGTGAAATAAATGGCATCTAATTTTGATAAATAGCTCATCGTTTTAGTTTTAAATATAATAAGCGCGTGTTTGAGTAGCCGCAGGAGCAGACATACTTGTACGCACTGCAAAAGCGGGAGTGTCTCCGATCAGGATTTCCATGTCTTTTTTCATTTGATGATCAGATTTTCCGTAGGTCATCTGCACTCGTTTTTTACTTTCCTTTTCATTTAAAAAGTGAAGGCAAGTCGGTTGTAAGATGTTCCAACGACAACCGATTAATTTCCCTTCAAACTTCCCGTATTCGGTGATAGGAGAGAAGGCAGCCATTTCAGGAATAAGATCTGCAACATCTGCCACACAAGTGAAAATTGATTCTTTAGCATTTTTAGGATCGTTACAAGTGACTGTCCATTTATTTTGACCGGGAACATTCAGTGAAGGAAGATTGGTGGTAAATGTTGTTTTGAATTTTGGTTCGCCAAACAATTCTATTCCGGCTTTAATGGCCATATCAGCATCACAAGGAACCCAAACGCGTTTGTGTCCCATTAATTTTGTCTGCTCTTCACCGCGAAGATATTCTTCCGCGGTTACAAATGCTACGGTATCTTTTTGAGATTCAGGATAAGAAACGATGTTCAATTCAATTTCCTGAGTCGTGCTGGATCCGTCAGGAAATTGCCCTGTATAATTCTGAAAATTGAAACTTACCAAAGCTTTTCCTTTGAAATCTGCGGCAATCAGTCCTGTGTTTTCAAGGTATTTCAATACTTTTTTTCGGTCTATAAGAAAGGCAACCTCAATGTTGAATAGGGTAGCGTAATAAAATGGTAATCCAAATCCTTTTGGAATTGGAGGTAATTGATTTTTCATGGTAATACGTTTTTAGATTTTTATTTTTTTAACTTAATCATTCAGCGGTGTTTTCCAGTATGTTTGTCATGCTGGAAGCATCTAGGCTCGAATCTTTCTAAACTTTTCTAATACGATATTCAGACCCCTACAGGATGATAAGCTTCGTGGATATTCTTCAAATGTTTAAATGAAAGACTATAGCCCTAGCCGTGATTGCAACGGCATCCTTTTTGGTTGCGGCCGGAGCGCAGCGGAGGCCGTAACTAAAAAGATATAGTGGAAAGCAGGAATAAGCTTCTAATAAAAAATAAAGTTTAATTTGTTGATTTAAAACCTTATAGGTTTCATAAACCTATAAGGTTGAGTAGTGTTTGTTTGAATTAATAAGATTAAATCAAAATTTTATTCTTTATGATAAGGGCATCCTGAAGGTGGATTGGCGATGCGCTCAGAAACTGCAGCAGTTGTTGTCATATTCATTGCAGGAGGTGCATTGAAAAATTCCTGTTCGATTATTTTCCTCTGATCTGCAGGAATATCCTCGATTTTACGAAGTGTATTCACCTGAATATGAGGCCAGCTTGTGGTACCGCCATCATTTCCGAAATCAAATTCGAAAAATATAATTTGTTCGTATTGCAACTGAAGAATTTCTTTTCCATCTTCAATTACAGTTTCAATCCAAAGATTAAAATCTATTTCAACGGTCGGTACAAAACGATTAACAAAAGGAACGTTTAGAATTCCACCCTGCGCCCCAGTTTGCATTTTTGATGATAATTGAACAAGGACATAATTGGTAACATTTTGTCCGCTCAACGTGTCTCTTAATCTCATATCCGGTCTTACGCAATAAGGATATAGCTCATCTGCCAATATTCTCTGCGTATAAATTTTGTTTGAACCAGGGTCGGTTTTATCCGTTAAAGTCTCGTGAACCCAAGCCGGAGCAGGTTCGTCAAGGTTAATAGGACCTCCCGCACCTCCCATAGTTGGTGAGATCGCAAGATGAGGAGGATTCCAAGTTGCAAGACCTGTAGGGAATTGCGGAGCGCCCTCTCTAAGGTAATACACTTCATTATCTTTACTTTCAGGGGTAATATCTCCCAATACGGTAATCGTGCTTCCGTGAGGGATAACTCCACTTCTTGAGATCGAATAATCAGGAATAAAATAAGGACCTTTGATTCCATCCATTGGTTTTATTTCCTGTGCCGGAATAATTTCATAGTATTGCTGTCCTTCTTTTAATTCGCTTAAAAGAATATAGGAAGAATGGCCATGTTCATCTTTTACCTCAACCAAGGGCTCATTTCTGTATTCTCCTTTATATCCGTATTTTTCAAAATCATCCTCAGAAAAAGCGTGAATTCCACGGTCTCTTTTGATGGTTTCTTCAGTTGCAGCATAATTGTAGACATCACTCAGCCACAGATACATCCCGTTTTCTTCGTGAATTCCGGCGTATTGTAAACCTGGATTTCCTTCTACTTTATTTACACTTTTAATGGTTTGATCGTATTTTACAGCACCACAAAATAATTCTGTTGCACCACCACGGTTACGAACACCACCGGGAACAATTTCGAATGTTAATTTTTCGATATATTCTTCCGTATCAAAACTGAATTTTCCAGGAACTGTACTCGGATTTGTACCTGGAGAAGGCATAATCGTCGTGTGAATTCCACTTCCTAATGATGGACGGTCGATATTTTTATTGTAATTGGCATTGTAGCTTACCCATGTTCCATTTAATGCTTCTAAAACACCATACTTTACATTATTCGCAATGTCCTGTAAATTTTCTTCTCTAAAAGGAGTTACCGGATCGTCGATTAAAAGTTTCGAGTATCCTTTCATTAAATTGGCAAGATAACCTTGCTGATCCTGACTGGGTTGTGGTGCTCTTAAAAATTCACTTCCTTTTTCAAGACTTTCCTTTTCTCTTTTTAACATGATATATTGTTTTTATGGTTATTAATTAATGAAGTTGCTTAAACTCTCAAGATTTAACCGCAAAAGATGCAAAAGCTTTTATTGATTTATTAAAACTGTTATTTAGAAATCAAAAGTTCATCAAAGCATAAAAATCAAAGATTTTTAAAAACTTATGTGTTCTTATTTAAGCTTTAATAATTAACTTAAAATAACTAAAGTGTTCATCTTTTGTTTCTTTTGACTCCGTCGAATCTTCGATTTGTGGTTAAAATTAAATAGGGTTAATTGCTGGGATATTCGAACGTTGGACCTGCGTTGTATTGAGAGTCCAATGGCTGGCTCATCAGTCCCACAGCCTGCTCTTTCAGCGCATACATATACATGATCGATTTTTCTAATTCTTTTGCATCCCCTTCTACAGCTGCCTGAATGGCGTCTAATAAATTTTTATACGTTTGGTTAAATGCTTTTCCTTGTGCGTATAATGGCGGATTCGATTGATAATCTGCAATTTTAGGATTCGGCTTCATCGGGTAAGCAGCGCTCCATTCTACAGGTAAAGCTTTTCCATTGGGTGGAGTAGTAACAGGCATCATTCCGTTTTCATCCATAAAGGGTTCGTATTTACCATCTAAATAATAATGTTCATGGAAGATTTCTTTAAATCTGAAATAATGCGCCAATTCCATCCCTTCTTCAAACTGAGAAGGATCTACATCAAAAATGGATTCATCTGCACCTTCTCCCTGACCTTTAATTTCCTGGAAAACCGCAATTACACCTGATAAAGCTTCAACAGCGTGTAATTTTCCACCACTTCCGTAATACTGTTCCGGACGAATTTGTTTTGCTGGATTTCCTGTAAAGATTCCTCCTGTATTCAATTCTTCAAATGTTTGAGGTAATTTTCCGTTGGCTTTGTAATAAGCAATGATTTGGAAAACAACAATGTAAAAGAATAACACATCGTAATATTCACCAATGGTGTGAACATTTTCCATAATGAAAGTCTTCATATTCTCCAGCGTCCAGTGGTTGCTTTCCTGTACAGATGAACTTTTAAGGAATGATCTGTTTTCTTCAATATGATCATATACCGGCGCTTTTACGAAGGCACTGCTCGGACTTTCAATGGCAATAAATGTAGCAATACTGTTTGTAGAAAATGTTTCTAAGCCGACGAAGAAATCCACGTTCATCGGTAATTTCATCGGGTAGGTAGGATAGTTTTGAGGCTTGTTTACTGAAGGTATAATATTCACGGCATTCATCACATTACAAACCATGATCATGTGAAGCATTTCTTCCACCGCAACACTTCTGATGATTTGTGAAGCCAATACATTTTTGCCATCTTTTATAGAATACAAAGCGGTAAGGTAAGGGGGAATTGTTGAATGCTCAATAAGAATAGCGGTCTGCAAAAGATCTTGTAAAGCAGAACGGTAATTCATGTTTAACAATCCGCTTTTTTTCGCTGAAGGAGCTGTTTTTGCCTCTAATTGGTCAACATTTATTTCCTGAAAAGTAGGGGATCCAAACTGAGAACTTAGGTAATCATTAAATTCATTAATCTGATCATTCAGTAATAAGTTGGTTAGTGTTTTACTGTGGGATTTCAGTCCTTCCAACCAATCTTCTTTGCTTATTGTGGTGTCGAATAATAAAGATTGTAAAGAGATTTCTTCTTCAACGATGGTATTTTTACTTAATAAAGAACCTTTTAATAGAGTTTGTTCAGGTTCTGCTTTATTGATTAGTCTTTGTCTCATGGTTTCAGTTTTTAAATTTGTTTTCTAAATCACTCAAAATAGATTCTAACGAACGAATCGTGAATGCTGCTAAAGTTAAAGTTGGGTTTGATGTTCCCAGTGTCGTCATATTTCCTGCGCCAACAATGTATAAATTCGGGTGATCCCAAGATTTACAATAGCTGTTGGTTACAGAGTCATCCGCATTATCGCCCATTCTGTGAGTACCTACAATATGGCCTGCTCCGTTATAAGAATATCGTACGTTGTTGTACATAAAAGTATTTTTGTCTGCCTCAGTATACTTTGTGAAATCATCAATGCCCAATCTTTTAAACATTTGGTCAGAAGCTAATTTGGCTTGCTCCATCGATTTCATTTCGTACTCCGTTAATTCATAATGAATAACAGGACGGGGAATTCCCAACGCATCCAAATACTGATCATTAATGGTCACTCTGTTGTTCGGATTGGGTAATTGTTCAATCTCGAAATGAAATAAAACCTGTCTTGAAAGTCTGTATGTTAAAGCTTCTTTTAATTCCGCTCCAAAAAGACCTTGTCCTAAAAACTCTGAAAGATCTGATCCCGGAGAAAATGTAGGCCAGCTCCATCCCCAATTGTCTAGCGGAGAGATCCAGGCTGAAAATTCACTTCTGAAATTACCATCACGGAAAGACGAAATATTGGTGGTAGAACCTGGGCCTCGGTACGAATAAATTGGTTCCGGGAATAGTCCCCAAGTCAACATCACCATGTGATCCATTAAGTTTCGTCCTACCTGATCGCTTCGGTTGGCAACAGTTTTTTCAACTTTTTGTCCGTTTTCAAAAACGGTATATTTTGAATTCAATAAAATCTTTGGATTTTCAAAAGCATTGGCGGCAAGAATAACAATTGAATCGGATGTGTCAATTACTTCTTCCACAAAATCGGTCTTCTCTTTAGAAAAATATTTACGAAGGTGAATTTTTGAAATTTTCTCCTGATCGTTTTGGTCAACGCTTACTTTATATACAACACTTTGAGCTTGAATATCGATGTATTTGTGTTTTTTAAGGTTCTCGTTTTTATTCACCTTATACAACGCTTTTTTCAATGTTTTCAACGCATTGTATTTTGCCTGAACCGGACAGATCGGAACACACGAAGCATTTCCTTCACAACGCTCTCCCATGTAAGGATTCCAAACAGAGCCTAACGCTTTATATTCTTCGTTTTCAATATTATTTAATGATAATTTATATCCTGAATCTGTAGAATTTGCTTTAATGATTTTTGCTTTTCCATACGACAGATTAGGAGTAGAATTTCTTCCCTGAGGAGACGGAACCATGGTTAATGGAAAGTCTTCAAAATTTAACTGAACACTGGTTCCTTTAAGACCATTAATGATTTTCTGATCCATATAACTTTGAGGAATTTCATCCATCGGAAAAACATAGTCTTTGCCGTAATAATCTTCCATGCTTTCTGAAATAGGATATTCTTGTGCTGCCACATTTCCTGAAACCCCGATTTCAAATTCGGCCATTTCATAATAAGGCTTTAAAGCATCGTAATCGATTGGCCAGTTGATTCCCGTTTTTACATCAGAATCCGGTTTGTTGATTTCGATACCGTATTTTTCAGTGAGTCTGAAATCATTCGGAAGCATTCTTGGCGTGGTTCCCAACCAGTGAAGCGTTGTTCCGCCACCCACTCTGATGGCATCACTTGCAAAAAGCATCGGACCAAACTGAACTAAATATCCATTCTTATCCGGAAAGGGGAGCGTAATCTTTTCCATATCCAAAATATCCGGTGATGGCGCCTGTTTTAAATTCGGGTAAGGAGAGTTTGGAACTTTAGCCTCTTCCATATAAAACTTACGGATGTACTCGTTATAGGTGGTCAATGATGAGGATGAATCCAGTTCTATTCCGGCTTCCAACCCAGCTTCATACATTAAAATGGATAGTTCTCTGGCATTATTAGGATTATCTATCTCTGCACGGTAAACCATTTTACCTTTTTCGGTATCAAAAACATGATCGGTCAAAAGTTTAGCGATCAATGATCCTGCGATGCCCGTTCCTACGATAATCACATCTTTTTTGAATTCTATATTGCTCATGAGTTGCTGTTTACAGGTTGAACGGCCCAAGATTTAAACCCAGGTTGTTTGGCTCCCGGTGGATGAGCATGCATGACATTCCAAACCAGACTTTCTTTATATGATAAGTCATTCACATAAGCGCCTTCCCAAGTTCCCAAATACCACATCGTGATAATGCTGCTGGACATCTGCTGCATTCCCGGATCTGCCATAATTTCAGACTGAATAGCATTTCTTAATTGATCTTGACTGATAGAATTTTCAAGAACAGATTTTGCAACATTCAGAAATTCTAAAAAAGTAGCGGTTTCAATCTGTCCCAATATATGTCTGTAATAAATTTCTGCTAGGCCGGTGGACTGCAACTCGTTCGCAGAAAATCCGGTGAGAGATCCTGAGATCGACATAAACACGTCATAGTAGTAATCATCGACGTTAAGGATTTTGTTAATAATCATTTCGTTTAAATTTTGATGGTTGATGTTTTTTTATGAATAGCGCATCATTTTATAGGATGATAGGTTGTTCATTGACTCTAATTATCAATTTTTGTTTATTCAAAAGTAGAGCGTTGAAATCGTTTTAATTTCAGTATTTATACTTAATTTATATTTGGTGAATGTTATTTAAAATGAGTCTAGATAAGGTTTGTGTTCAATTTTTAGTACAATTTTCAAGGATAAATAACTGAGCAAAAAAGATGAAAGGATTAGCAAAACTTTTAATTGCAGAAAGGTTTTTATGGATGATAATGTTTATTGTCTCATTTGTAGAAAATAAGTAAATTGGCTGAAAGAATATTTATATATGATTTTACAAAAACTAAGCATCATCATTATTACCACTTTTTGCCTTGCTGCTACGGCACAGACAGGCAAAAAGCAAATGTCCAAACTCATTCATGATGAATTTCAGTTTGCAGAAAAGCAGTATAAATATTTAATGAAAGCCATTCCGCAGGATAAGATGCCGCAATCTTACAAAGCTTCAGAAGGGAAGGTTATTACCAAAGATATCAGTTGGTGGTGCTCCGGTTTTTATCCGGGTTCTTTGTGGATGATTTATGAGCAAACGAAAGATTTAGAGATCAAAAAAGAAGCAGAAAGAACATTGTCATTAATAGAATCCAACAAAACATTTACCCGAGATCATGATCTTGGTTTTATGATGTTTTGCAGTTTTGGAAATGCTTACAGAATTACAAAAGATCCAAAGTATAAAGAGATCATTTTAACTTCAGCTGAGTCTCTTTCTACAAGATTTCGACCGGGAATGCAGGCAATTTTGTCTTGGGATAAAATGGCAGATTTCAAAGGTCCGGTTATTATTGATAATATGATGAATCTGGAAATGTTGGTTTGGGCATCCCAAAACGGAGGCAACAAAAAGACAGAAGAAATTGCGATTGCTCATGCCAATACTACGATGAAAAACCATTTTCGCCCCGATTACAGTTCGTATCATGTCATTGATTATGATATTAATTCAGGAAAGGTTTTAAGCAAAAAAACATTTCAAGGGTATTCAGATTCTTCGGCTTGGGCAAGAGGGCAGGGTTGGGCATTGTATGGATATACGATGATGTACAGATTGACCAAAGATGAAAAATATTTAAGTCAGGCCCGAAATATTGCGAAATTTATTCTTAATAATCCCACGTTACCCGAAGATAAAATTCCATATTGGGATTTTAATGATCCTAATATTCCAAACGTTCCAAGAGATGCTTCTGCGGCAGCTATTATTTCTTCTGCTTTACTGGAATTAGGGCAATATACGAAAGGAGAGGAAAAGAAAAATTACATAGAAGTAGCCAAAAAAATGCTGACTAATTTATCAAGCGAAAAATATCAGACAAAATTAGGGGAAAATGGAGGTTTTTTATTGATGCACAGCACAGGCGGATTACCGCTAAACTCTGAGATTGATGTTCCGTTGATCTATGCAGATTATTATTTTCTGGAAGCGTTGAAAAGATATAAAGATTGGTATTTGTAAGGTTTACTTGGTAATTTAGATGTAGCCACAAACTTCTTTTTAATAGCCCGCTAAAATATATTCACAAATACAGCTAACTTTTCTTTAACAGTATTTTTGTCATTCCGGAGGAATCTAAACTTAGCTGTCAAAATGCTATATTTCCAAATTGTGTATAGATTCTTTTAGAATGACAATCACTGAATAGTTAAAAATATATTAATTTTCGACTGTATTTTATTTTTAGTCTAAAAAAGTTGTAGATTTGCATTAGAAATTAATTAATGGCTAACGAAAATTTTAAAACTCAGGTAATTACCGCTGCACAAAAACTTTTTCAGGAACGTGGATTGGGGATGGTAACGATGGAAGATGTTGCTAAGGCTGTGGGAAAGGGGAAAAGTACGCTGTATTATTATTTTAAAAGTAAAGAAGAAATTTTTAATGCCGTACTGGATTCCGAAATTAGTGATGTGGTAGTGGAAACATTAAAAAGACTGAGCCTACATGATATTTTCCTAGACAAGTTGAAAGCTTTTGCACATACAAAATTTGAGATGGTTCAAAAAAGAAAATCATTGTATAAAGCCATGGAAGCCGGAATGGATGCTGAAGCATTTTCCCAATATATGGAAGCGAAGAAGCAGATTCATCAAAAGTATTTGCAGAAAGAGATCCTGATTTTGCAACAAGTATTCTTTAATGCAATGCAACGAAATGAAATTCCTGAAATGGATTTAGATCAAACCGAAAAAAAGATATTCCTGTTTCTTTCATCTATAAGAGGGATCAATAGAGAGTTTGTTGTTCATGGAAATCCGGACGATGATGGAAAAGATACCCTAGACTTGTTCTGCGAATTGTATTATCGGGGAATTGGATAATATTTTTTTAATTTATTTTCGACCGATTTTTAATTTTAGTCTAAAAAATACACTATGAATTTTGCGAATGCCTTCAGAGTTTTTAAATCCCGAGATTACCGTCTTTTTTTTACCGGACAACTGATTTCCAGAATAGGAATGTGGATGCAGCGTACCGCCGTAATCTGGGTAATCTATAGCATGACGAACTCTGTGTTGATGGTGGGAGTTGCTACTTTTGCAGAACAGTTTCCTTCTTTTTTGCTTTCACCAGCGGGAGGAATTACGGCAGACCGTTACAATCGATATAAAATTCTGATGGTCACTCAGCTTGTTTCTGCATTGCAGGCGGTTTTACTAACGGCTTTTTATATGTATGGATACCATTCTGTTGCTTTGTTATTGGGATTAAGCCTTATGCTTGGGATTGCCAATGCTTACGATATTCCGGCTCGGCAGGCTATGGTAAATGATTTGGTGAAATCTAAAGATGATCTGCCGGCTGCCATTGCCATGAATTCTTCACTCAATAATCTTACCCGATTACTAGGCCCTGCCTTAGCAGGAATTGTTATTGCCAACTATGGGGCAGCGATATGTTTTGGTAGTAATGCGATAAGTTTTATAGCCGTAATCATTTGTTTAAATATGATTCGTTTTCCGATATACAAAGCTCCTTTGAAGAGGAAAAAACCATGGACAGATTTCAAAGAAGGGTTTTATTATATGAAAAAAGAGCCTGAGATTTCAAGAACATTGTTGCTGTGTAGTTTAGTCAGTTTCTTTGTTATTACCTATAATACACTGCAGCCCTATTTTGCGAAGACCGTATTTCACGGAGATGCAGCAACATACGGATATATGAATGCAGCAGCAGGATTGGGGGCTTTTACGAGTACTTTATTCATTGCTTCACAGAAAAAAACAGGGAATTTGAAAAATATCCTGTTTATCAATCTCCTGCTGTTAGGGGCGGGATTAATTGCAATGTCATTTGTGAAAGTTTTACCGGTTTTTATCCTGTTCTGCTTTATCTGTGGATTTGGAACAATGTCTATCATGCCCATCTGTAATACCATTATTCAGACGGTTTCTGTAGCAGAAATGCGTGGTCGGGTTATTGGTTTTTTTGCGATGGCTACGTTGGGAACACTGCCGTTGGGAAGTTTGGTCATTGGATGGCTTTCTAAGTATATAAGCGCCCAACACTGTCAGCTAGGGCAGGGGATTTTATGTCTCATCATAGGCTTGTTTTTCTACCGATTTTTAATGGATAAAAAGAAAATGGAGGTAAATGATGAGGTCATTAAGAGTCAGCATCAAGAAGAAATTGTATTAAACCATAAATAATATAAAAAATGCAAAACAAAAATTTCACCGCGTTATTGGTTCTCGATATGCAGGAACATCTATTGGGAAGATTAGAAGAAAGTGATAAACTTATCGGAGCGGTATCAAAATCCATACAATATGCCCGAGAAAATAAGATTCCCGTGATCTATGCTGTCGTAGGATTTAGAAAAGGTTTTCCGGAAATAAGTACCCATAATAAAACATTCAGTAATGTACCGCTTGCGTATGAGAAATTAGCGATGGAAGATTTTATGAAAATAGCGCCCCAACTGGCTCCTTTAGAAAACGAAGCTGTTGTTATCAAGAAAAGATTCAGTGCTTTCGTAGGCAGTGATTTAGAAGTTATTTTAAGATCACAAAATCTTAAACATCTTGTAATGTGTGGGGTCGTAACAAGCGGCGTTATTTTGTCTACGGCCTTGGAAGCGGCTGACAAAGATTATCAACTTACCATTTTATCGGATGGTTGTTATGATCACCAACCAGACGTTCACCAAATGCTGATGGAAAAAATATTTCCAAGATATGCAGAGATCCAAACCTGTGAAGAATGGGTGAATGATTAAATGAAAATCCCCAATATAAAGCGTATTGGGGATTTTGTATTTTTCTTTTAATAAGAGAAGCTTTGTATCTCTCTCTCTTTATATTGATCTTTATTAATCGTTTCTTTTTTAACTACTCGCCCAAGTGTATCGAGTGTATAGGTAATAGTTTCTGAATTTGTAAGTTTTTTATCGGTTTCGTTTTTACCATTTTTTAGTGTGTTCGAAAAACTGAACTTATTAACGATTACATTTATTTCATCTGATTGATAAGAATAATTTCGTTCAATATAGAATAATGGGTTTGTAGATGGATCTCTTAACTTTTGCCAGGCTAATTTCTTTTGTTCCTCAATTGTTATAGGCTCCCATTTATCATTAACTAAAATTGAAGCATCAAAAATATTATATTCATAATGCTTTTCTTCCACAATCTGTTCTTTATTGTAGGTATAGATTTTTTTCACAAAATGATTAATAATTTTATTAGGATTATATTTATCTATAGTTCCAGTATATTCAATAATGCCTACAAGTTTATTATTAGAATCGTATTGGTATTCTTTTACTGAAGTTTGGTCATTATTATATTTTTTTTCAATCTGCTTTAGAGAATTGTAGTGGTAGTTTAAAATACTCTTTGATCCATCAGCATCATTTTTTATCTCCTCTTGGGTAACTTGCCCTTCTGTATTATACTGAAACTTTGTATGATATTTAGTAGTATTACTTTCAATAATATAGGCATTTTCATCATATTTATTTTCAATAATTATTTCTCCATTTTCTTCAGTTTTTAAAAGTTGTGCAAATTTGTTATAATAATAAATTACATTGTTTACTTTTACCTTACCATTTTCATCAGGATATTCTCTTTTCTCATTATTAACTAATCCTAAATCATTAATTCCATTTTCTCTAGAAAAAGTTCCTATACCTGTTCCTACATTTCCCATGGCAAATGTGTAATTTTCCTCTGCTTTTTTAGGAAGGAAATATAAAAAATCATTTATTTTAAATAAATTTAATGAATAAGTCAAGTCTGGGAAATAAACTGTATATAGAGCTTTTTTTAAATCAATTGTAAATAATTTATTTCCTTCAGGATTATATAAAAAGACTTGATCATTTATCTTTTCAAAGGCGATCTTATGATTCGGAAATTCTTCTTTCATTGTAAGCTGCTTAACGTCAGTATTTGTTTCTTTATTGTATGTCTTAGACTGGCAGGATATCATAACTGAGCCTGCAGAAACTAATAGACAAGATATATGGAAGTGGAAGTATGTTTTCATTATTTTATTTTTTTACTAATTCTATTAAATTAGGATCTTTACTCATAATATCCCATTGAAATTTCCATAAAGCAATCTTATCTTTAATTATAGGCACATCATTTTCAGGATTTTTATCTTGATTTATTGGATTATGGTTATAGTCCATGATATTATCCGTTGTGCCTTGGGTAATTTTAATTCCCTCGGTAACCCAAGATCCATCTCTCTTTAAAAAAGTGTGAGGTAAACTAAAAGTATGCCCTGCCTCATGAATAAAAGTTGACATTCCTGCTTGAGGAGTAAGCATTGCAGTATCTGCTTCATATGAAACATCCTCTGCTTCACCTCCTAAAATAAGATTTTTTTTGATATCACTTCTGATTCCAAAGGGTATCAAAAACATAATAAGCTCTTTTTTATCTTTTGTTTCATTTGATTCAAAGGCATTATTAATTTTACTATTAATTCTTGTAGAATTGGCTTCTTCATTTTTATCATTTACAATATAATGAACATGTCCTATTTTGGTCAGTTTTAAGTCATCAAAAAAGGAGTCCATCTTTTCAACATCAATTTCTATTTGTTCATAACTAGCAATGTCTTTTTCTTTATAATGTATTAATGATTGTGAAAATGTATCGATAATTTTCGGTTTAATTTGATCAATAAGACTTGTATAATTATTCATTGCTTGTACCTGTTCTTTATAAAGATCAGTAGAAATGATTTGTCTTTTTAAAGATAAGTTTTTTATATCCTGAAGCTTTTTTTCCTGTTTTGTAATGAGGTCTTCGATTTCTTTTGTTCTTACTGTATTTACAATTGTCTGTGTTGAACTTTGAAGTGCTCTTAAATTTGCAATTCCTTTTGTTAGATTCTGTTCTTTTTCTAATAATTTTTTGTTTTCTATATAGCCCGAGGAAGCTCCTGAAAGATACATCTTATCATCATAGCTATCTACATACATCCAACCTTTAAAAAATACTTTTACATACCGTACTACCAAATCATATTCTACTGAGTTTTTATAAACATTCATAATTCCTAATAGTTCTCCCGGACTTATATAGACTGTTTGAACTGATTGGGGTGGTTTTCCGTTTGCTATCTCTTCCTGTCTTTTTTTTTCCTCTTCTTTTTCCTCTTCTTTTTCCTCTTCAGACTTCTTATGAAATGTAATGATAATAGAACTATGATCTGTAATGTAATCTAAAAATGTTATTCTGACAGTTTTAGTAAATTGCTTTTCTGTACTTTTCGAAACTTCAAAACTATTACCACCTTCATCTGTAAATTCTACTTCTATATTTTTCGTCTCGCAGTTTATATGAATTTTTCCTTCGCTTGGATCTTCAATATAAAAAAATACATCCAGATTATAGCTTTTTGGATTTCCTGATTCATCTTTAGCAAATCCGGAAAACCATGGAACAAAGTATTCCTGCCCATTAATACTTATTAAGGAGTTCCCTCCATTTTTGCCTGCATTTATATAGCCATTTTCCCTAACTGGTATGTATTTTATTATAGAAGAATATTCTGCTTTTAATTTATTTTTTCCACTCAATAATATTTTATCATCATCAAAATTAAAAGGTTCACTGTAGGTTGTTCCATAGTTTCTTCCTGCATACCAATCAAATCCAAAGTCCGGTTTATTATTATAATTATCTTTTCTCCGAAAAATAGCAAATCCTTTTATTGAATTTTTAACTTTTCTTTCATCACTAGGAGGTGTATTATAAGTAACACCTTGCTCGTCTCCTTTTTGTTTTACAAACTTTGAGGCTACATTATTTATAAAACTTCCAGCATTATTTTCGATGTCTTTGCTTACTATCACAGATATCTTTCCTCCTGCTATTTCTATAATATTTCCCATGATATCAAATTTTAAAAGTTAGAACCTTTTTCACCACTGTTATTCTTTACTTCCTTTTGAGCATTATGATGAATTGTCGCTTCCGTAGAAAACGTTTCTATGTCATTGCTTGCATTTCTTTTTACATTTGTTGACTCAGAAGATATATCTTCTTTCGCGACTTTCAAAATATTTGCTGCCAGTAAAGAATAATCACCTCCGGCATTCTGCAATATCATTCCGATTGCAGTGATGCTATGATTGGCTCCAGCATCTTCAGAAATATTTAGTTGAGCATGCATATTGATGTTTTCTCCTGCAGTAATATCCACATTTCCGCCTGCTGTAAATGCAATGTTTTTAGGAGCTGTTATTGATATATTCCCTTGTCCATCCATAAAAAAAGTATTTCCACTCGGATCTATAATTGTAACACTTTTTTCATCATCATTCAGTAAAATTTTGATTCCGCTTTTGGTTTGTATGGATCTCAGTCGATTATTTATGCCACCCCCTAAACCTGTGCCACCATGAAACATTCCTCCCATCACAAAAGGTCTGTCGGGATGCCCGTGTTGGAAATTAATCATCACCTGATCGCCTACTTCGGGAATCGCAACATAGCCACGGTTTTGATTAATCTGATCTGTTCCTCCTGCATCAGGACTCATCATTCGGATAAAATCGGTGGTATCATTAAGCTGCCAATCAAATCGTACCTGAACGCGACCTTGGTTTAAAGGATCGGTATTTGAAATTACCGTCGCAATTTGAGGTTCCGGTCTTGGGATATGAAATTCAGGTTTGGGCATATAGCCCGTTCCTTCGGAAATGGCTTCAAAACTTCCTTTATAATATCCTCTGGCATCTACTTCATGGGTCGTTTCTGTTATCATAAGGGTGGTAAGATGGCGGGTTTTATTAGAATCCCGTACCCGTGTTTGAATATCTGCCACACATCCCGGATGAAGAAATGGAATCGTCGTAGAACCCGAAACATTCATCACGTCAACGGCTTTGCTTCCTGAAGCACTTTTCTGTGAATATTCTACATCCAAATGCGTGGCAGCTTTTATCGGAGCCATTTGTAGAGAAGGCGTTTTGAATATTTTGTCGTTATTGGTATAGGCTGTTTGTGCCAAATCTCCCAAGTGCTGTATCGGCGTATCTCCTGATGTCAGTTTTTCATTTTTGCTACTGTTATAGCCGTAAAATTGAGGTTTTGTATGAACCGCTTTGATTTCTATATTCAGATCACTTACATTACTTCCTTCAATAAGTTGAATGCGATCGCTACTTGGTTTGGGAAGTTTTCCAAAATGCAGCACATAGCCGTCATAATAGAATTGTTCACCATACGCTTCCGCCATTCTCGCCAGATAATTGTAATGCGTTTCATTGTATTGACTGCTGTATAAAATCTGTGAACTGTCGTTGGTGTCAATATTAATATCATAAAACTGCGTATCAATCCCTTGCTTGATCACTTCGTTGGCAATCATCCCTATATTTACAGAACGGTCTCCTCCAAAGCTTTGGGTATGTGGTAAGGTATCAAGCAAAATTCCCGGACTTTTGCCCTTCAATACGATGCTGCCAAGACTCGTTTTCTCTCGACTAAAACCCACTGAAGTAATAATTCCTACAAAAGATGTATTGGGATTGTTTTCTGTTTCGGCATCTTTATATTTGAAACTAACGGTAAATCTTTTCCCTAATAGCTTATTAGCATCTTCCAGATTTTCAGATTGCCTGTTTTCCAAACTGTCATAGGCCAACACAATTTCAAACTCATGATGTCTCACAGTGCTTTGGGTTAATTTAAAATACTTGAAATGATTTATCGGTTTTCCGTCAGCGTGAATCTCAATTCCTACGACGCGGTTAATTCCTGAAATTCTGTTCTCTGTAATGCCAAAGGCATTGTTGTCAGGGGTAAAAGAAGGTTTTCTTAATTTTGAATAGTCTTCATTAGAAGGCAATTCGTTTTCATTTTTTTTCATATTGTGTGTTTTTTTGTTATCGGAAATAATTTTTACTACTTCATAAAATAAATAGAGTATTTAAGTGGGATTGGATGAAAAAGGCCATCATCAATGACAGCCTTTTATGAATTTTGATCTCTACATGTTCATACATCTTAAGAACTTGGCCACAATCCTTCATAATCAGAATTACCATACTTGATCTGCTCTGCACTGATCACAAAACTAATCAGCATAGAATTTTGATCTACTGCATCAAAATCTACTTCATGTTGAATGACATATCCATTTTCCCAGTTCAGGGTAATTAATGTTCCTTCTTCATGAGATTTGTTGAAAGTAACTTCTCCTGTTGTTGGTTTGTATTTGCCGTTTAATAAACTTTCTAAGATTTCAGATTTCTCTGTAGCCTCGATGGTAAGCTTAATAATTGCGTTGGATGGGTCTGATGCTACACGTCCTGAAACGTCTGTAGATCTTGCGACACTGTAATTCAGTTTTAATAACTTTTGACCCTCGCTTCCGTTGAATTTTAAAATTCCTCTTGAATTTTTTTCCGCCATAATTTCTAATCTTTAATTGTTAATACTTTGTTTTTCAATGCATTGTTATAACGAATATAGATACCACATTTTAAATGAAAAAACTTTTTTAGCATTATTTCATATTTTGTAGTAGTTCTACTACTGACAAACGTTAGGTAGGGAAATGGTCGATTTAGGAAAAATAAATTATAATGTAGAGAACTTTATATCAGAAAAATAGGCTTGGTTTAATTTTTTAAAGCGAAGTGTCATTTTTCAAAACCTGCTGAATATATCCGGACAGTATTTTCGTATTATTCCCATAATGATGGTCTCCCAGAATATGTTTCATTTGATAATTGGTCGTAAGATTGATTTGCTGATAAGGGAAGTGGGCAAATTCAAAATTGCTTAAAATTAAGGTGAGTGGAACATTCTTCATTTTATTGATCTCCGGAATTACAGGAAGACTGCCTTTAGGCTCCATTCCGAAATATTCTTTAAGATGGATTTTAAAATCAGTGGTTTTTGAAGGTCCGACGATGAAAACATGCTGGATTTTCTTTTTAAGATGATCTGTAAAATGATTGTACACAAAAGACGTAACATCAGCTCCAAAAGAATATCCGATGAGAATTACATCCTGATTTTTTCGTCCATGAAGTTGTTTAACGATATATTTTTCAATGGCCTTAGAGGTTTGCTCAGGAGTTTTCTGCTCCCAAAAATAAATCTTTGTATTTAATGCAAAAACATCATATCCCATAGCGTGGAAATCTGAGCCAAGTCCTTTTGAAAAAGAATTAAAACCTGCATCTCCACTTATATAAAAAATAATGGGCTTATGGGTGTGAGAATTCCATGAAGTGATTTGAAAATCATCTTTGTAAGTACAAGCGAAGAGAAAGAGCATGGGCAAAACGCTCAAAATAAGTTTGAATGGATTTTTCATGGTTTCATCACTTTATTAAGTGAAGCCGGAATTTGCAGCAAATCGAAATCACTGTTATAGACCAAATATTTATTTTCCCACGTATCAGCATATTTTTCCTTAAAGTTTCTAAGGGTCTGATACGATTTAAAACTGCCGATTCTCTGGTAGGCAAACTGTAAAACATCCTCGGCAGTATTGCTTGGTTCCTGCATTCCTGCCATGGGGGTCATTCCCATATTAATATATTTCAGGTCTTTTGCTTTGGCATATTCCACCAATTTTACAATAAGAAGATCTGTACTGCCTCCAGGAGCATCTTCTGTTTTTCTAATCATATCATAACTGCATTCATCAGGTGCACAGTGAGGAATGATGTTCAGAAAAGCAACGCAATTACGCTCAGAATCCAAGATAAGAATCAGGTCTTGAAGTTTTACCGTTTCTGCGTCAAACATTCCTTCTGCAAATACAATTTCTTTTTTATCAGATTCTGTCAACCATAAATCAGATACTTTTTTAATTTTCTCAATAATTTCTTCTGAATGTGGGGCATGTAATATTTCAGCTGAAAATCCGGATTTTTCTAATCCGTTAATACTGTTTCGAATAGATTTTCTGTCTTTTCCGGTAAGAGTGAATTTATCGGCATCCAATATCGCATCCTGTCCAATAAAAAGTTTTTGTTTTCTTAATGGGTTAAAATAGATCAATCCGCTTTCTCCAACTCGATAGTAGCAGGTCTTTAAATTATTAGCCAAACAGTAATCATCAAACTCACGGATAAGATGGGTTTTGTCTTTTTCCAGGCACACAGGTTCTTCAAGCACAACGGCAAATCCATTGGCTGTTCTGAAGGATACAAACCCTTGAACATCTTCAGAGAAATAGAACTGCTTTTCCTGAGTAAGCTTAAAATAATCTAAGGAAGAGTTTCCGTATTCCTGTACCAGATTTTGTGCATTGGTTTGATTTTCATCGTCGTCCTGTTCAATATGAATATTCATTCTGTAAAAGGAGAAAATAAGGATAAGCCATGATGCTACCCCTAAAATATAGTTAAGATCCTGAAAGTCCCTTGCAAAGTGAGTGTTGGGAGTAAGCCCCGAATCTCTAAACAAAAGAAAGGTATGTAAAGTGTAATATATGGCCTGCTCTTTTGTGAAATCAATTCCAAAATGTTTGGCACTGATAAAATAAAAGGCAACGCAGTCGAAAATAAAGATGATGGTGAATATTCCTAAAAATGAACTGAATCCTCTATGGATGGATATTCTTTTTGCTTTTAAAATATATTCTTTTCTGCTGTATATCAATAAAGCTAAGGTAAACACGGCGAATAAAGCTTCTTCATAATCCAATGCTTTTGTAAGATTAAATACTGCCGAAGTAATGGTAAGCATCAGGGCAAAATACCATGCTCTTTTAGAGCCACGGAAAAGATTGGCGGAGGTTACCAATAGCAAAACACCGGAAATAAGCGTCAGTATTTTAGAAAGATGGATCGCTTCCATCGGTAAATAGTTTTTCAGCAAATGGATTCTGTCGGCCAATGCCGGAGTAATCACTGAAAGGATATTAATGATTCCCAACAAGAAAATCATAAAAACAGGCAGCACTCTTGCAAACAGCTTTCTTCCGCTCCAGAGATAAGAAACAATTCCCAATACTAATGGAAGCCAGAACTCGAAAAAACGATAGAGGAGTGTTACGCCTAAACCATCAGAATGGCTGTATCCAAAATTAGCAAGGATAAAAGTTAATGAAAACTCTACCGCTCCCAATCCGCGAAGAAATGGCGAAACAATCATTAACAATATGGAAACAACATACGAAATTGCCGCTGCAGCAAATGAAGCGGGAACACCAAATGCATACATGGCGATCAACAGATGAAGAACGCCACAACACTCAATGGCTATAGAAACAAGAACGGTATACCAAAATTGTTTTTGATCTACTTCACTATTAAATATTTCCTCAGCAGAACTGATGGCACTTGGGAACTTTTTCTCAAAAAATTGATAGGCCGCGTTTTTCTTTCGGAATGAAATAAAGATAAAATAGCATAAGAGCAAAACAGCCGTCAGTGCAGAAATTCCAAACCAACTATCATTGAAGTTTTTATTAATAAAGATGGCATAACCAATCAGCGGAATCCCAACCATTAAAACAGTGAGTAAACCTACAAAGCCATAAACGGCACTTGCCTGATGAATTTTAGAAGATTTATACCCTTTGGTTCGTATATTTCTTGGAAGATAAGCCAGAGAACTTACGCCACCAGCCGGAAGAAAGATGCTCAGAAAATTTCGCTTTAGAAATAACCCGATGGCATCAGGTAGTTTTATATCCAATCCGGTGCTTTTAAAACTGGTTACATACATCAGCCCTTGCAATGCAACATATATAAATGTTAGTGCTACTCCGGATAAGATCCACCAAAGATCAGCATTTTTAAGTTCGGGACCAATGGATGCCATTTCGTGTCTTTCACTTCTGAAAAATACAAATGCCAACAGTAAAATAATAACGGCTAAAACTTCTTTCCAGCCTACTTGTTTAATAATTTTTGAAATTTTCGTGATCTTCATAGATGGATCTGCTTTACAGGATTAACAACAGTTAAAATCCTTGAATAAAAATAAATAAAAAATCTTTAGCAGTTGATTATATTTGCAAACAAATCACATCATTATGAATAAGCCAGTTACACTTATAATTTCTGCTTTCACGATGGTATTTAGTCTTGCAAATGCTCAAAAAAATACCACAAGTTCTAATAAATGCTATATCTATCTCACTTTTGATGATGGCCCTCTGAATGGAAGTGAAAATATCAATACAATCATTTTACAGGAAAAAATTAAAATAAGTGTTTTTATGGTGGGGGAGCATGTGATTAAAGATAAGCAAATGGATACCTACGCAAAATACTATGACGAAAATCCATACATTGATGAATATAACCATAGTTTTTCTCACGCCAACAATCATTATGAAGCTTTTTACAGCAACGTTGATAAATCGGTGAATGATATTGTATACAACCAATCCTTATTAAAATTACCGTATAAGATTGTCCGTTTGCCGGGCCGTAATATGTGGCGTCTTGGAGGGAAATCGAAGAATGATGGCACTAGCGGAATACAAACTGCAGATCAGTTGGGAAAACTAGGATACAAAGTTGTTGGCTGGGATATAGAATGGCAGCATCGCCCTAGCGATGGTACACCTATACAATCTGTAGATGAAATGTATAATTCGGTTAAAAATCTATGTTCATCAGATAAAACATTTACAAAGAATAATGTGGTAATGCTGATTCATGATGAAATGTTTCAAAAAACATGGGAAGAGTCAGAGCTTAAACAGTTAATTGATCTTCTTCGCCCAGATTCTAATTATATCTTTGAGCAGATGAAATTTTATCCTCAATAAATGGCATATCATATGAGTTTCCTTTAAATAGGTTGAATCTATTATTTATTAATGATAATGGATTGCTATCCAGTTTACTATCCTATTTGTTGGGTGAGTAAAACGTATAGGTAAACGGTATATTTACCTATTAATTCTAAACAGGAGAATTTTATGATCATTTTTCCATTAATTATGTTATCATTCTTATGAAATTGTATGATTGATGTAAGAAATGGTTAAAATATTCATTATATTTTTGGTTATTTTACACTTTAAATTGTGATTTTGTGTCATATTTTGAAAAAAAATCAAAACAATTTACAATTTCTCTTATCATATTTTTACTTTTCTAAAAGATTCATTTTCTTGCCTGTTTTTTCAAAGGTAAATCGCTCTTAATGAATTCCTTTTATATTTTATATCATTATTCAGATGATAACCTTATCATAAATTGTATGTCATTCTTATCATATAAAATCGATATGTAAGCTATTGATATGCAGTTGGTAGTGTTGATTTTATTTTTTTATTTCAATTGAATTTTTATATTTGTGATGTTACGTAAATGTTAACATAGAAATGATTCCAAACTTTATTCATACATATGTGTCTGTAGACTGTGTCGTTTTTGGTTTTGACCTTGAAAACCGACTGAACATATTATTGGTACAACGCCGCATGGAAGATGTGCCTGCAGAAAGACAAAGAAAATTGCCGGGTAGTTTAATACTCAGTGATGAAGATGTAGATGGGGCAGCAGAAAGAGTGCTTCACGAACTTACAGGGATTAAGAAAATGGTTCTTAAGCAGTTCAAATGTTTTGCAGATCCTTTGCGTGCCAGTAATCAGGATGATATAAAATGGATGGATACGGAATATAAGCATCACATCGACAGGATTATTACGGTGGCCTATCTTTCTCTTTGTAAGATTGATCATAAAATTAACAGCACAAAATACGATACGGTAGATTGGTTTCCGATAGATGAGGTTCCGTCATTGCCATTTGATCATAACAAAATCATCAGTGAGTCTTTAATTGAGATCAGAAAATGGATAGAATCCGACTTTTCTATTATTTTCGAATTGCTGCCAAAAAGATTTACCATCAGACAATTATACCAGTTGTACAGCGCATTGAGTGAGAAACAGATCGATATTAAGAATTTCCATAAAAAAATATCCTCGTTCAACTATATCATTCCGTTGGAGGAGATAGAAACCAACGTTTCGCATCGGGCTGCAAGATATTACAGATTTGATGCTAAGATTTTTAAGAAGAATAACACTAAACTAATCAAATAAATCCCCCTTTTTGAAATCATGTATTTACTAGGATATGACATAGGCAGTTCTTCTGTAAAAGTTTGTCTCATTGAGGCATCCAGCGGAAAGATCGTTGCATCAGACTTTTCTCCAAAAAAAGAAATGAAAATTACTGCGGTACATCCGGGGTGGGCAGAGCAAAATCCTTCAGAATGGTGGCTGAATCTTAAGCTGGCACACGAATCGGTGATGCATAACTCAGGAATAAATCCTGAAGATATAAAAGCCATCGGGATCACTTGGCAAATGCATGGATTGATCTTGGTTGATAAAGATCAGAATCTGCTGCGCCCTTCGATTATTTGGTGTGACAGCCGCGCGGTTCCTTACGGTGAAAAGGCGTTTCAGGAAATCGGACCGGAAAAATGTCTGTCTCATCTTTTAAATTCACCAGGAAATTTTACCGCTTCAAAATTAGCTTGGGTTAAAGAAAACGAGCCCGAAATTTTTGATAAAATTGATAAAATAATGCTGCCTGGAGATTATATTGCTATGAAGCTTTCAGGAGAGATCGGAATGACAATAGAAGGTCTTTCTGAAGGGATATTTTGGGATTTTAAAAACAATTGTATCTCAGAAGATGTGATCAACTATTATGGAATTCCTAAAAGCTTTTTCCCTGAAATTATTTCGACTTTCGGAATTCAATCAACGGTTTCGGCAACTGCTGCTCAGGAATTGGGCTTAAAAGAAGGAACGCCGATTTCTTACCGAGCAGGAGATCAACCCAACAATGCCTTATCATTAAATGTTTTCAATCCAGGCGAAATCGCTTCAACGGCAGGAACTTCAGGGGTTGTGTACGGAGTTTTAGATCAATTGGAATATGATAAGCTATCAAGAGTAAACACTTTTGCTCACGTAAATCATACACAGGAATTAACAAGATTGGGTGTTTTGCTTTGTATCAACGGAACAGGAATTTTAAATTCTTGGCTAAAACACAATTTTGCAACGTCACTTTCTTCGTATGGAGATATGAATGATTTAGCATCACTTTCACCCATTGGTTCTAAAGGATTAAGCATCATCCCTTTCGGAAACGGAGCTGAAAGAGTATTAGAAAATAAAGATACGAGCTGTTCGATCCATGGAATTAATTTTAACATCCATTCAAAAGGAGATATTCTCCGTGCCGCACAGGAGGGAATTGTATTTTCCTATGAATACGGAATGAACATCATGAGAAATATGGGGATGAATATTCAGGTCATTCGTGCAGGAAATGCCAATATGTTTTTAAGTTCAATTTTCCGCCAATCGCTGGCCAGTGTAAGCAACGCGGTGATTGAACTTTATGATACTGATGGAGCGGTGGGAGCTGCCAGAGCCGCAGGAATGGGAATTGGTTTTTATGCCGATTCTAAAGAAGCGTTTTCTTCGCTTGAAAAAATTGCAGTCATTGAGCCGGAACAAGAAAAAAGAGAACAATATCTAGAAGCCTATTCGAGATGGACAAGGCATCTTAACGAAATAGTATAATCCACCTTACAACGGAATTTTCCATTGTACTTACTGAAGTTTCAAAATCAGTGAGCAGGGTATTCTTATGCCAAATTGTAACGAATAAATTAAAAATAAAATCAAATACATATGAACATTTTAACAGAAACAAAAGAGTTTTTTTCAGGAGTTGAACAAATAAAATTTGAAGGTAAAGAAAGCAGAAATCCTATGGCATTTCGCTATTATGAAGCAGACAGAGTGGTCATGGGAAAACCCATGAAAGAATGGATGCGTTTTGCAATGGCGTGGTGGCATACCTTATGTGCAGATGGGAATGATCCTTTCGGTGGAGCTACGATTCATCATCCTTGGAACAAAGGAAATGATGCAATTTCAAGAGCAAAACATAAAATGGATGCAGGTTTTGAATTCATGTCTAAAATAGGTTTCCAATACTATTGTTTCCACGATATAGATTTAATAGAACCCGGAAATAACTGGAAAGAATACGAAAGCAATATGCAGGCAATTGTAGAATATGCCAAAGAAAAACAAGCTGAGTCTGGCATCAAACTTTTGTGGGGAACAGCGAATGTATTTACGCATGAAAGATACATGAACGGAGCATCTACCAATCCAAATTTTGATGTGGTGGCGTGCGCAGGAACTCAGGTTAAAAATTCTATTGATGCTACAATCGCTTTAGGCGGAGAAAATTATGTTTTCTGGGGCGGAAGAGAAGGATATATGAGCTTATTGAATACTGATATGAAACGTGAAAAAGACCACTTGGCCCGTTTCCTTTCCATATCTCGTGATTATGCCCGTCAACAAGGTTTTAAAGGAACCTTCCTGATCGAACCTAAACCAATGGAGCCTACAAAACACCAATACGACTACGATTCTGAAACAGTAATCGGATTCCTGAGACATTACGGATTAGATAAAGATTTTAAATTAAATATCGAAGTCAACCACGCAACACTTGCCGGACATACTTTTGAACACGAACTTCAGGCAGCAGTTGATGCCGGATTATTGGGAAGTATTGATGCCAACCGCGGAGACAACCAAAACGGATGGGATACAGATCAGTTCCCTGTGGATTATCACGATTTAGCGCAGGCTTGGTTGGTATTGCTTCCGGCGGGAGGATTAGGAAATGGCGGGATTAATTTTGATGCAAAGATCAGAAGAAATTCTATTGATGCTGATGATTTATTCATCTCTCACATTTCAGGAATGGATGTTTTTGCGAAAGGATTATTAGTCGCTGCCGATATTCTTGAAAATTCTGATTACAAAAAACTTCGTACAGATCGCTACGCTTCTTTCGACAGTGGAAACGGAAAAGCTTTCGAACAGGGAGGTCTTACGTTGCAGGATCTTCAGAGAATTGCCCATGAAACAGGAGAACCTCAGCCAAAAAGCGGAAAGCAAGAATTGTTTGAAGCCATCGTGAATATGTACATCTAAAAAGACTAAAAGGCTGCTATAAAAACACTAAGGATGTCTCATTAATAGCCTTTTTATTTAACCTAATATTTAAAATAATAATTATGAACCGATTTTATTTTGCTAAAAGTAATAAAGCAGCATTGTTTTTTGCAATGGCTTTATTGCCGTCAAGCTTAGTGTATTCCCAGGTTAAAAAAGATACTATTGAAAAGGAGAAGAAGATAGATGAGGTGGTTATAATAGGATATGGAAAGCAGCGAAAAGAAGCCGTAACAGGATCAGTAGCCTCAGTGAAAGGAGATGTACTGAGAGAGATTCCTTCAGCGAACGTGAGTCAGGCCTTGCAGGGAAGAGTGGCCGGAGTAGATATTTCACAGACTTCCAGTAAACCGGGGGCTCCGATGCAGATCAGAATCAGAGGAACACGTTCTCTTACAGCAGATAATGACCCGTTAATCGTATTGGATGGAATTCCTTTTCCGGGATCATTGGCAGATATAAGTCCGAATGATATTCAAAGTATGGATATCCTGAAAGACGCTTCTGCAACAGCAATTTACGGATCTCGTGGAGCCAATGGTGTTATTTTGATTACCACTAAAACAGGTAGAAAAAACCAAAGGGCAACGTTCACTTATAATACCTATACAGGAATTACCTCTGTTTTTTCTAAATATCCGATGATGGATGCTCAAAAGTTCATCAAATTGCGTCAGGATGCAGGCCTTTTTGTACAGCCTGGAAGTGATGAATCTAATAGTGTAAATACAGACTGGCAGGATCTCATGTATAAAAACGGAATCGTTACCAATCATGATGTAGGGATTTCCGGAGGTACAGAAAAAAGCTCCTATAACTTTGGAATGAGTTATTACAATGAGCAATCTGTTCTTCCAGGGCAAAATTTTGAGAGATTTAATTTAAGAGGAAGTCTTGATCAGGATTTGGGTAAATATTTCCGGGTGGGGATTACTACAAACAATGCATATACCGTAAATAAAGGAAGTAATTTAGGTCTTTACAATACATTAAGTACGACGCCTATTGCCAATCCTTATAATGCAGATGGAAGCTTAAAACAACGTGTTGTAATGTCGGCAGATACGCAATATGTATACACCAGAGATGGAATTGAAAATTTAGGAGATGCATGGGTAGATAAGGCCATATCATTCAGTTCTTATAATAATTTCTTTGGAGAGTTTAAAGTTCCATGGGTAAAAGGATTAACATTAAGAACAAATATGGGGCTCAACTTTAAAACAACCAATACAGGAAGTTACACAGGAGAAGGGGTCTTTAGTTCAGAGCCGAATAATTTATCTACAGCCGCTATTGGGAATTCTTTACTGACCCATTGGGTGAATGAAAATATTTTAACCTACGACAGAACTTTTGCCGGCAAGCATAAAGTAAATGTGGTGGCTTTGCAGTCTCAGGAACAAAGAACATTCAACAGTTCATACATCACGGCAAGAGATATTCCGACAGATCAGTTTCAGTTTTACAATCTGGGTCATGCTCAGGGTGAAATTACAATTAATCCGGATAATCAGGGATATTATAAAAGAGGACTTAGATCTTGGATGGGGCGTGTAATGTATGAATATGACGGAAAATACATGTTTACTGCTTCCATAAGAGGAGATGCTTCTTCGGTATTGGCACCGGGATATCAATGGAATATCTATAATGCTTTCTCAGCGGGTTGGAACATCGCTAAAGAGAAATTTTTAAAAGATTCTAAAGTGGTTAATAATTTAAAGCTGCGTTTCGGGTATGGGGAAACTTCTAATCAGGCTGTAGCTCCTTATTCTACTTTTGGACGATTAACTACTGAGCCGTATAACTTTGGGAATGCCAATGCTATTGGGACATATGTTTCTACGTTACCGAATTCAAAATTGGGTTGGGAATTTTCAGAAACGCTTAACTATGGGTTGGATTTCGGATTATTGAATAATAGATTAACGGGTACGGTAGAATATTACACAACGAATACCAAAAATTTATTGTTGGATGTTAAATTACCTGCTACTTCAGGGGTAAACAGCTACACAGGAAATGTAGGATCTACAAGTAACAAAGGGATAGAGATTTCATTAAACGGAGCTATTATCAGCAATCCTAATGGTTTTTCATGGGATTTTGGAGTTAACTTTTATTCAAACAAAAATAAAATTACCTCATTGTCAGATGGAGAAACCAGAAACACAGGAAACTGGTGGTTTGTTGGGCATTCAATCAACTCAATTTATGATTATCAATATGTTGGATTATGGCAGGCAGGTGATCCTTACATCAATATTCTAGAACCTACCAATATTCCGGGTGAGGCAATAGGCTCCATTAAAGTTTTATATACCGGAGGTTATAATGCAGATGGAAGCCCGGTAAGAGCGATTAATGCAGAAGATCGACAGATTTTAAATACAGATCCTGATTTTCAGGGTGGTTTTAATACCAGACTGGCATTCAAAAATTTTGATTTAAGCATCGTGGGTGCTTTCAAAAGTGGAGGTATTTTGATTAGTACATTGTATGGAAATACAAGTTATCTGAATATGTTAAGCGGAAGAAGAAACAATGTAGACGTTGATTATTGGACTCCTGAAAATACAGATGCTTATTATCCAAGACCGGGGCATTATCAAAGCAATAATAACCCGAGATATGGCAGTACATTAGCTTATTTTGATGCTTCTTATCTTAAAATCAGAACCATAACGTTAGGATATAATTTTACGCAGGGAATTTTCAAAAAAGCAGGAATCAGCAAGGCGAGAGTGTATGCCACGGTGACCAATCCGTTTGTGTTTTTCTCTCCTTATCATAAGGCATCGGGAATGGATCCTGAAACGAATTCTTACGGGAATGAAAACCAGGCAGTCAGCAATGAGATTCCATCAAGATTCTTAACGATAGGCACCAATACACCGTCATTGAGGAATTATATGATTGGTTTAAACTTAACATTCTAAAAAATGAGTCACATGAAAAAATTCAGAATAAATACGACAGCAAAAATTTTGCTATGTACGGTGGTCTTTTCAAGTTGTTCCAATATTTTGGATGAGGAACCCCGTAACATTTATACTCCCGAATATTTTGAGACTGAAGGTGGAGTTTTGGGTGGCGTTACCTCAATGTATGCCCATTTACGATACATTTATGGAAATGGATATTGGTTAAATGCCTGCGAAACAGGAACGGACGAATATACGTATGGTCATGCTGGTGATGGAAATTTCAAAGATATGGATATGTCGGGAGCGGGAAATTTAACAGCTTCCTCCAGCCGTGCTGATGTATTATGGAATAATGCCTTCAGAAATATCAATACCGCCAACGGAGTGATTCAAAAAGGTTCGGGAGTGGGAGTTTCAGATGCTATCATTGCGGAAGCTAGATTTTTCAGAGCATTTGATTATTTTATGTTGGCTCAGACCTTCGGGGGAGTTCCTTTAGATTTAGGTTCAGGAGAATTACAGTTTAATACCAGTACATCCAGAGCTTCTAAAAGAAATACGGTCCCTGAGGTTTATTCTAAAGTTATATTTCCTGATTTGGTAAAAGCTCTTGAAGATTTACCTAATGTACCTCGTGTTACCGGAGGAGTTACAAAAACGGTGGCAAGATTATTTTTAGCGAAAGCGTATCTTACGTATGGATGGTGGTTACAAAATCCTAATGGAATTGATACCTATCCACAAGCCAGTAGAGTAGATCCTAACGGACAAAACCCACAATGGTATTTTCAGCAGGCATATAATATTTCTTTAGATGGTATTAATAATGCGGGCTCTATCTATGGTTTGCAGTCTACGTATTACGATGTGAATTTAGCGCAAAACGATAGAAATAAAGAAATGCTTTTGTATGCAGATCATACAGAATCCAGTGAATATTATGACGGTTCAAGTCATTCTTATAACACGGGATCATCTCCGGGAAATTTTGCTGCTTGGATGACCACTTGGGATTATACCTTCCTTGAAAGTTCACCAAATCCGCAGTGGCAGTTTTCTTCTCAGACTAATATTAACCCTGTAAGATCGGTACAGAGGGAAGCATCACAAGCGTATGGTAGACCTTGGAAAACAATGGCTCCAACCATTGAAGTCGTTAAAAATACATTTGCCAATAAAACGCAAGATTCAAGATATGATGGAACCTTCGTAACAACATTCAGAGCAAATTGGCAGAAAGTTCCTTTAAATTATACAACTTTATACGGTGCCAACGGGTTGCCTGTGCAGCCGGGAAGTGCTATTCTTAGTTTCCTTAATGATGATCCGGCACAGGCTATAGACTACTCTAATACCACTTATAAAAGTAATGTAGGAGCAGGGGTTCTTCCGGGAAGAGCAGATTTTGTAATTGCTCCGGGGGGAATCAGCAGATATGCCTATCCCAATCTTTGGAAGATCGGAACCTACCGAACAGATAACGGAACAGGCCTTGGACAGCCTAATGGAGGAATTACCCGTCCGTTTCCTGTTGCAAAATTCTCCGAATTCTATTTCATAGCAGCAGAAGCAGCAGTAAAAGGTGCTTCGGGTGCAATGAGTCCGAGAGATTTAATTAATGTAATCAGAGCAAGAGCGGGAAAATGGCGTTGGGACAACAACGGAAATGTAGCGAAAGTTGAAGATAACAGTGGAGCAATGATTGCCGCTACCCCTAATTCTATTACGATAGATTATATTTTAGCAGAAAGATCAAGAGAATATTATGGCGAAGGATACAGATGGTTTGATCTGGTGCGAACTCAAAAATGGGCTAATATCGCAAAAAACTATAGCATTGGTGGAACTGCAGTAGGAAATCATACCCCTCAAACTTTTACCAGAAATATCTCCAATCATTTGTATTTAAGACCCATTCCTCAGGATCAGATAGATAAAATGCAGGGTTCTGCGTCAGAATTAGCAGCCTATCAAAATCCGGGATATTAATAAATTTTTAGATTCATATCAGTTACAAAGTAGGTGATTCGACCCACCTGCTTTGTTTAATTTTTATGAACTGTAAAAGAAGCAAAAGCTTAATGTAGCATTATTTCCAAAGGGTTCAAAGAGTACACGTATTCGTCCTTATCTGAGCTGTTTCAGGTGAACAGGAGCCTTGACAAGGCTTTTAGAAAGTACTCACGAATTTTAAATAGAAAAAATTAAAAGCAGAAAATCAAGAATTATGGAAAAAACATGGCGTTGGTTTGGTGAAAAAGACAAGATTAAATTAAATATGCTCCGTCAGATTGGTGTTCAGGGCATCGTTTCGGCTCTTCACAATATTTCTAACGGAGAAGTTTGGTCTTTGGAAGCCATTAATGAATATAAAAATTATATTGAAAGTTTCGGACTTCGTTGGTCTGTGGTAGAAAGTCTTCCCGTAAGCGAATCCATCAAATACGGAGGGCAAGACAGAGATCAGCTCATAGACAACTATATCAAAAGTTTAGAAAATTTAGGCAAAGCAGGCGTTACAACGGTTTGCTACAACTTTATGCCGGTCCTGGATTGGGCACGTACAGATCTTTATCATGAATGGGAAGACGGTTCATCGTCTCTCTATTTTGATAAAGCCAAATTTGCTTATTTTGAAATTCATATTTTGGAAAGAGAAGGTGCTGAAAAAGACTATACGCCTGAAATTCTTATCAAGGTTGAAGAATTAAAAAAGACCATCACAGAACACGAAAAGAATGATTTAATTGATTCAATTATTGTTAAAACACAAGGTTTCGTTAACGGAAATATCAAAGAAGGCGATCAAAATCCGGTGGGTATTTTTAAAAGTTTATTGGCTTTATATGACGGAATCGACAAAGATCAGCTTCGTCAAAACATGAAATATTTCCTCGAAAAAATAATGCCTGTCTGCGAAAAATGGAATATCCAAATGTGCGTACATCCCGATGATCCACCGTTTTCTTTATTAGGGTTACCAAGAATCGTGACTTGTGAAGAAGATATTGATTGGTTTTTAAATGCAGTCGATAATCCCCATAACGGACTGACTTTCTGCACAGGTTCTCTAAGTGCAGGATTGCAAAATGATGTTCCGAAATTGGCACAGAAATATGCTTCCCGTACAAAATTTGTTCATCTCAGAAGCACCAATGTTTTTGAAAACGGAGATTTTATCGAGGCGCATCATTTGGAAGGCAGAGGAAAAATTATCGAGGTCATTAGAATATTTGAAAAGGAAAATCCAACCTTACCCATGCGTATCGATCACGGTCGATTATTAACGGATGATATTGATAAAAGCTACAATCCCGGATATTCATTTTTAGGAAGAATGCTCGCTCTCGGACAAATCGAAGGCGTAATGGCAGCCGTAAAAACCGAAATAAAATCAAACTAAGAAGTCCCAAAAGGACGACTTAACAAAGGATAGGATACAATCCTATCAAATCAATCAAAAGATTAAAAAACCAACAAGCAATGAACGAAATATTCAGCATAAAAGATAAAGTAGCCGTTATCACAGGAGCCTCAGGAGTTTTGGGAGGAACGCTTGCCAAAAGTTTTATAAAAGCGGGTGTAAAAGTAGTGGCGTTGGGAAGAAATCAGGAGACGTTGGACATTCGTGTAAAAGAATTAACAGAACATGGCGGTGACGCTTTTTCTGTTGAAGCCAATGTGATGAATATCGAAAGCCTTGAATTGGCATCAAAAAAAATCCTTGAAAAATATGGAAAAATAGATATTCTGCTCAATATTGCAGGTGGAAATATTCCTACAGCAACACTTTCTCCCGATCAGTCGTTTTTCGATCAGAACTTGGATGGATGGAACGAGGTAACTAATCTCAATATCAATGGAACCGTCTATCCAAGTTATGTTTTCGGAAAAGTAATGGCAGAACAGGGAAGTGGAAGTATTGTGAACATTTCTTCAATGGCGGCGTATTCTGCGATCACGAGAGTAGCAGGATATTCTGCAGCAAAGTCGGCAATTACCAATTTTACCCAATGGTTGGCGTCAGATGTAGCATTGAAATTTGGTGATAAAATTCGTGTTAATGCGATTGCTCCAGGATTTTTTATAGGCGATCAAAACCGATCAATCTTATTAAACCCAGACGGATCCTTAACCGATCGAAGCAAGAAAGTCATCGCGAAAACACCAATGGGGCGTTTCGGTGATGCAGAAGAACTGAACGGAGCGGTACAGTTCCTTTGTTCAGATGCTGCAAGTTTCATCACTGGTGCTTTATTACCTATTGATGGAGGTTTCAGCGCATTCAGTGGAGTTTAAATTAATCACAATTATTTATACAGTTACTCAGCAAGGTCATTTATTATTAGTGTGACTTGACCTTGCTGTTCACAATGGTGACCTAGGGAGCTGTAGCGTTAATAAAATTTAAATTTAATCCGTTAAAAAATTCCCATTGTTTGAGTGCGGGATGAAAATTCTAACGAAGAACAAATGTTAAATCCGCACGAGTTTTGGGAATTTTAGGAGTGAATTTCAATTTTTAGCGGAAGATCCCAGTCTTGAACTTTTGGTTCATTTTGTTTCAAGACAAAAGAACTCAGAAAGTAAATCATGAAAAATAAAATATAAATTATGCAAATTCCTAAAAATAAAAATCTAAGATGGTGGATGCTATCATTAGTTTTTCTCGCCACCACGATCAATTATCTGGATCGGCAGGTAATGGGATTGCTAAAACCCACTTTGGAAGCCCAATTTCACTGGACAGAAAAAGATTATAGCTATATCGTAATGGCTTTTACGGCAACCTATGCTTTTGGATACCTTGCGATGGGTAGACTCATCGATAAGGTTGGAACAAAGATTGGATACGCAGTTTCTTTGATTGTTTGGAGTTTAGCTTCTATTGGTCATGGTTTTGTAAAAAGTACATTCGGTTTTATTATCGCAAGAATGTCATTGGGATTAAGCGAAGCCGGAAATTTTCCAGCCGCTATAAAATCGGTGGCAGAATGGTTTCCGAAAAAGGAGAGGGCTTTGGCAACAGGCGTTTTCAATTCGGGAGCTACGGTAGGAGCAATTCTAGCGCCGATTTTAGTTCCTTTCATTCTCGGACATTACGGATGGCAGCAAACTTTTGTGGTTATAGGAGCGGCAGGTTTATTTTGGATTATCCTCTGGTGGAAATTTTACAATACCCCCGAAAAATCAAAAAACCTTACTCAAGAAGAATATCAATATATAAAAAGTGATCAGGATATTCAGCCTGAAGAAGATTCGAAAGTTTCTCTTTCCGAGTTGCTTAAATATAAAGTAACATGGTCATTTGCGATAGGTAAAATCATGACAGATCCCATTTGGTATTTCTTTATGTTTTGGCTTCCTGCCTATTTTGCAGATGTTTTTAAAATGGATCTTACCAAACCTTCAATTCCGTTAATCATTATTTACAGTGGAACAACAATTGGTAGTATCGGAGGCGGGTATTTATCTTCCTGGTTGATAAAAAAAGGTTGGAATATCAATAAAGCCAGAAATTTTACCATGTTACTTTTTGCTTTGATGGTGGTTCCTGTGATGTTTTCAAAATATGTGGATAATATGTGGGTGATCACCATTATTATAGCCTTTGCAACTGCTGCTCATCAAGGTTGGGGTGCTAATTTAATGACCACAGTGGGCGATACATTACCCAATAAATATGTAAGTTCTGTTATTGGTTTTGGCGGAATGTTGGGTTCCGTTGCTGGAATTATTTTTCCTCTTTTTATAGGAATTATTTTAGATACTTTTAAAAAATCAGGAAATATCAACGGAGGGTATAATATCATATTTTTTATCGCTGGTATTTCTTATATCGGAGCTTGGTTGGTGATTAAGTTGATCAACAGAAAACCCTCTCTTCATACTCAAATTAAATAAACTAAAACCATGAAAAATAGAATGAAAAATCCATTTTTTGTAAAAAATAAAATAGGGCTTGCTGCTGTTATTTTATCTTCTTTGGGAAATATTTCCGCACAGGTTTTCTCTGATTTTGTGTACAAAGGAAACGATAAAATATACACAGAAAACCCTCTTAGAACGAATGAATTTTATTCTCCCATTCTGCAGGGTTGCTATCCTGACCCGAGTATTACGAGAAAAGGGAATGATTATTATCTGGTCAATTCTTCTTTCTCGATGTTTCCGGGAGTTCCTATTTTTCATTCTAGTGATTTGGTAAATTGGAAACAGATAGGTCATGTCTTAGATAGGCCTTCTCAATTAAAAGTAGAAACAGCAGGGGTTTCGGAAGGAATCTATGCTCCCGATATCAAGTATAATAAATACAACGACACTTTTTACATGGTTACGACTCAGATTGCCAGCGGAATTGGAAATATGATCGTTAAAACAAAAGATCCTGCAAAAGGTTGGAGCGAAGTTCAAAAACTGAATTTTGATGGAATTGATCCATCTATTTTCTTTGATGATGATGGAAAAGCGTATATCATTCATAATGACGCTCCGCCAACAGGAACAGAACAATACAGCGGCCATCGTGTAATCAAGATGTGGGATTATGATCTAGAAAAAGATCAGGTGGTTGCTGGAAGTGATAAAATTATTGTGAATGGTGGAGTAGATATCGCGCAAAAACCGATTTGGATCGAAGGTCCACACCTCTATAAAAAGAATGGAAAATATTATCTGATGTGCGCAGAAGGCGGAACAGGAGGGAATCACAGCGAAGTAATTTTTATGAGCGATAGCCCGAAAGGTCCGTTTATTCCCGCTTCCAATAATCCGATTCTGACGCAACGGTATTTTCCAAAAGACAGAAAAGATAAAGTAGATTGGGCAGGCCATGCAGACTTGGTAGAAACGCCAGACGGAAAGTATTACGGGGTGTTTTTAGCAATTCGGCCTAACGAAAAAAACAGAGTAAATACAGGTCGTGAAACTTTTATCCTTCCCGTAGATTGGAGCGGAACATATCCTGTTTTCGAAAACGGATTGGTTCCGATGAAACCCGTAATAAAAATGCCAAATGGAGTGAGTAACCAAACCGGAAAAAATGGATTTTTCCCCAATGGAAATTTTACTTTTTCTGATCATTTAAACAATACATTGGATAACCGATGGATTGCAATGCGAGGCCCAAAAGAAAACTTTGTCAATGTGACTAAAAATGGAGTAAAAATAAATCCTTTTACAACCAATATTAAAGACAAAGCTCCTGTTTCAGCTTTATTTCACAGACAGCAACATGCTTCTTTTGAAGCAACAGTGAACTTAGATTTTAAACCAAAATCTGAAAAAGAGCTGGCTGGAATGAGCTGCTATCAAAATGAAAAATTCAATTATGTTTTCGGATTGACTAAAAAAGGCAAAGATTTTTATTTGGTGTTGGAAAGAACAGAAAAAGGAAATTCGGTACTTCTCAAAAGCGAAAAAATTTTACTTAATAAAAATATAAAGCTTCAGGTAGTTGCGCAAGGGGATGATTATCAATTTAATTATTCTTTGGAAGGAAATAATTTTATGAATGTTGGAGGAGCGGTTTCTGGAGATATTCTGTCAACAGATGTTGCTGGAGGTTTTACAGGCAGTTTAATTGGTTTGTATTCAACTTCAGCCAATGATATTCAACCTTAATTTTTAGCTATTTATAAATCAATTATTATGAAAGGATTATCAAAATCAATACTATTAATAGTTTTCGTTTTGTTCTTTGGAAATAAGGTGAAATCTACACAACCATTTATTACCACGGAAAAAAGTTTTGACGCTATTGTTATTAAGGATAAATCGGTACAACTTTCATTCTATTCAGATAGAGGAATCGATAAAGGAGTTCTGAGGGCAATACATAATCTTCAGTCTGATTTTCAAAAAGTAACAGGTGATTTCCCTAATCTTTTAAACCAAATTTCTGCTCCTCAATCTCCGTTAATCATTATTGGAACTGTGGGGACCCATTCGATAATTGATGAATTGATCAAACAGAAAAAAATCAATGGAAATGAATTAAAAGGAAAACATGAAAAATTTATTATTCAAAATATAGAAAACCCTTTCAATGGAGTTTCTGAAGCCATTGTGATTGCAGGAAGCGATAAACGCGGAACAATTTACGGAATTTATGAGCTTTCAAAGCAAATCGGCATCTCACCTTGGTATTATTGGGCAGATGTTCCTGTGAAACAAAAAGAAAATATCTATTTCAAAAAAGGAATTTATACAGATAACGAACCTGCGGTGGAATATCGTGGGATTTTCCTCAACGATGAAGAGCCTTCGTTGGGAAGTTGGGCAAGAGTAACTTTTGGTGGCGTTAATGCTAGATTTTATGAAAAGGTTTTTGAACTTATTCTTCGGTTAAAAGGCAATTATATATGGCCTGCGATGTGGGGAAAGGCTTTCTATGACGATGATCCTTTGAGCGGACCTTTAGCCGATGAAATGGGAATTATTATGGGAACTTCTCATCATGAACCCATGGCGTTGGCACAAACCGATTGGCACCGATATGTCAAAAAAAATAATGTTCCGAATATTTGGGATTATACTAAAAATTCAGAAGTCCTTCAACAGTTTTGGAAGTCAGGAATGGAACGAAGTAAAAACTGGGAGAAATTGGTCACGGTGGGAATGCGTGGTGATGGCGATGAAGCGATGGGAGAAGCGACAAATATTTCTCTTCTTGAAAAAATTGTAAAAGATCAGCGAAAGATTATAGAAAAAGTGACAGGTAAGAAAGCTGAAAAAACGCCTCAGGTTTGGGCTTTGTATAAAGAAGTTCAGGAATATTATGATCAGGGAATGCGGGTTCCGGATGATGTAATTTTGCTGTTTTGTGATGACAATTGGGGGAATGTCCGCAAGCTTCCGAACTTGTCGAAACCTTTACATAAAGGCGGTTACGGAATGTATTATCATTTTGATTATGTGGGTGGGCCGAGAAATTCAAAGTGGATTAATATCAGTCCGATTCAAAGGGTTTGGGAACAGATGAATTTGACCTATGAACACAAGGTTGATAAAGTTTGGATTGTGAATGTAGGCGATTTAAAACCAATGGAATTTCCAATGAGCTTTTTCATGGATATGGCCTGGAATCCGAAACAGTTTAATGCCGATAATCTTTTAGAATATACCGAAAAATGGGCTTCACAGCAGTTTGGAGAAAAGCATTCCAAAGAAATCGCAAGAATGATCAATCTATATGCAAAATACAACCGTCGTGTAACCCCTGAAACGCTAAATTCTGAAACATACAGCCTTGAAAATTATAATGAATTTGAAACGGTTGTGAATGAGTATCGAAAATTAGCGTTGGATGCCAATAGGTTGTATAATGAAATTCCAAAAGAGTATAAAGATGCTTATTTTCAATTGGTCCTTTACCCAATTGATGCCTGCAGTAATTTGTATGAAATGTATTTTGATGTGGCAAAAAATAAAGAGTTGGCAGCTAGAAATGATGGTAAAGCGAATGAATATGCAGACCAGGTCAAGCAAAAATTCGAGTATGATACTTTTCTCCAGAATAAATACAACCAAGAAATTGCTGGAGGAAAATGGCAACATATGATGGATCAGCCGAGAATAGGATACACGGGCTGGAATCAGCCGGATCAGAATACAATGCCTGAAGTCGTTTATATTTCAGAAAATAAAAAATCAGAGAAAATATTCCAAGAAAAAGATGGATATATCTCCATAGAAGCTGCGAACTTTTCAAAACAAAATAATTCAGATAGAATTCAATGGAAAATAATTCCCGATTTTGGAAAAACACAGTCCGGAATTACCACATTTCCTCAAAATGCTTATCCCACAGAAAATGAAAATATCTATCTTGAATATGATATAGATTTTACATCAATCGGGATTTTTGAAGTACAGTTATTATTGGCCCCAACTTTAAATTTCAATAACAATAAAGGCTTACCTTATGAGATCTCTTTTGATGGCGAAAAGCCTCAGATTGTTAATTTTAACGGACATTATCGAGGTGAACTGGGACAATGGCAATCAGAGCATATTATAAAATCTACGACTAAACATACGATAATAAAAGCAGGAAAACATAGCTTGCGATTCCGTGTTTTAGAGCCGGGAATTGTTCTTGAAAAAATTCTGATTGATACGGGAGGCTTGAAATCTTCTTATTTAGGAGCTCCGGAAAGTAGGATTAAATTTAATTAATTGATGATTGTTTTTTTATTTTCATTATTTTTAATGGTGAAAGGAAAAAAAATAACCAGAATTGTTCAAAAAAATATGAAAAATATTGAGGTTTCAGAATATGGAGTAACACCGGAAGGAAACGCTGTCAAAAAATTTACAGTCACCAATAAAAACGGAATGCAGTTGGAGGTGATCAATTATGGAGGCATCATTACCTCCTTAACAGCGCCGGATAGAAACGGTCAATACAAAGATGTTGTGTTGGGTTTTACTAAGCCTGAAGATTATTTTACAGGAAATTCTTATTTTTTAGGAGCAATTGTCGGAAGGTTTGCCAACAGAATAGCAGGTGGAAAATTTAGTATTGAAGGTAAAACCTACAATCTTGAAACCAATAATTCACCGAATCATCTTCATGGTGGAAATGAGGGTTTTTCAAATAAGATATGGGAAATAGAAGCGGCCCCAACTACTCAAACACTTAAGCTTTCATACACAAGTAAAGACGGCGAAGAAGGATATCCGGGAGAATTGAAAGTCAACGTATTATGCACCTTGACCGATGACGATGCATTGGAAATTTCCTATGAAGCAACAACCGATAAACCAACCATTGTCAATCTTTCGCAACATTCTTATTTTAACCTTTCAGGCGATTTCACGGAATTAATTACACGGCATGAACTTCAATTGAATGCCGATTATTTTATTCCTACTGATCATACCATGATTCCCACAGGTGAATTGAAAAACGTAGAAGGAACGCCGTTTGATTTCAGAATTCCAAAATTAATAGGAAAAGACATCGAAATTGATGATGAACAATTGAAATTTGGGAGTGGATATGATCATTGTTGGGTACCGAATGGAAAAGGGTTGAGATCAATAGCAGAAGTATATCATGCAGAAACGGGAAGAATGATGGAAGTGTTAACAGACCAGCCCGGGGTTCAGTTGTATTGCGGAAATTTTCTGGATGGAAAATACGAAACAAAAACAGGCGGTAAAAATGAGCGAAGAACAGGATTGTGTCTGGAAACTCAGCATTTTCCCGACGCTCCAAATCAACCACATTTCCCTTCTGTAACGCTTATTCCCGGAGAGAAATATCAAAGTAAAACCATTTATAAGTTTTCAGTAAAATAAGAGCATAAAAGGAACTGTTTCATAACAGAACATATCAAGTACAATAAGCTTATAATTGATTTTTAATACCATAATTTTATAAAGAGGACTTCATTTTGAGGTCCTCTTTTTGTTTAAAGAAACTTTAAATTCTATATTTTTCGTTAATGAATTTAAGATAATAGTAAATTTCGGATGATTAATTGGTTTTTTGGGAGCTATTATTGTTAAATAATATCAAATTACAAGCAATAAATGATTGGTATTGTTATTAATTTAATGTTAAAATTGTGTTAAAGTTTATCGTTTGTATTTTTTGTATTCTTGAATGAAAATGCAAGATGGTTATTGTTAAAAATATGATAAGGTCCTTTTTGTATTTTATGACATCTTCTGTACAATATCGGTATTCTTTTTACCAGACTTTATAGGGCGGGAAATCGCTTAATTTTCAACTGATTTGATAATCTTATTTTTTATGATAAGTCAATCTCTTTTCTTGCGGTATCATTAAATTTTTATTGTTCAAATAAAGTATTTAAAACTTCTATTCATTAAAATTCCTTTTGTATATAAATTCTTTCTTTTATTTTTAGAAATATTGAAAAAGATATTTAGCGATGAAAGTTGAAGCGGTAGATAAAATATCATCTGTTTTTCTGTAGAACGTTATCAGTTTTCATTAAAAAATCAAATTATCCCTATTATGAATGTAAATAAATTTTTGATCCTTTCTGGTATCGCTCTTTCGCTCTTTGCAAAGGCGCAGGAAACCATTCCTCATTTACAGAAAAAAGGGACGGCCACTCAGCTTATAGTAGGCCAAAAGCCATTTCTAATTCTAGGTGGCGAATTGGGAAATTCTTCTGCTTCTTCGGTTCAGGATATTGAAACATATTTCCCAAAACTTCAACAAATGGGACTGAACACAGTGTTGGTTCCTGCGTATTGGGATATGATTGAGCAGGAAGAAGGAAAATTTGATTTTAGTTTAATTGATAAAACGGTTGATCAGGCAAGGAAAAATAACCTAAAGGTTGTTTTCTTATGGTTTGGCTCTTATAAAAATTCAATGAGCTGTTATGCTCCGCTTTGGTTTAAAAAAGATGATAAAAAATATCCGAGAGCCTATTCAAAAGCAGGAAAGCCGATGGAGATTGCAAGTTCATTCTCTGAAAATGTTTTGAAAGCAGACAACAATGTTTTCTCTGAATTAATGAAACATATTGCTGCCATTGATAAAACTCAGGGAACGGTCATCATGGTTCAGGTTGAAAACGAAATAGGAATGTTAGAGGGCGCTCGAGATTATTCTAAAGAAGCGAATGCAGCCTTCAACAAACAAGTTCCAGAAACGTTGATGAAATTTTTAACTAAAAATAAAAAACAACTTCATCCTTCGTTGCTTGAAAAATGGGAGAAGCAAGGTTTTAAAACCAAAGGAAACTGGCAGGAAATCTTCGGTAATGATGTATATACAGATGAATTGTTTACCGCTTATTCTTATGCCCAATATGTAGAAAAGTTAGCGAAAACAGCTCGTTCCATTCACAATATTCCGTTGTATGTAAATGCTGCCATGAACAGCAGAAACAGACTTCCTGGAGAATATCCTGCAGGTGGACCATTGGCTCATCTAATTGATATTTGGCATGCCGGAGCACCGAGTGTAGATATGCTTTCACCAGATTTATATGACGGAGATTTTACGAGTTGGTCTGCAAAATACAGGCTTCATAACAATCCATTATTTGTTCCGGAGATCAAAATGACTCAAAATAATGGAGTACAGGCATTTTATGCTTTTGGGGAACATGATGCGATTGGGTATAGTCCGTTTTCGATTGAAAATAATTCTGAAGCAGGAAGTAAGAGACTTTCTGAAGCCTATTCAAAATTAAAACAGTTGATGCCAATTCTGACAAAATTTCAAGGGCAATCTCAATCAAAAGGTTTGCTTTTCGATCAAAAAAATACAGAGCGCATAATTAATTATGATGACTTAAAAATTACGGCAAAACATTTCTTTAGTCTTCCTTGGGATGCTCGGGCAAAAGATGGAAGCATTTGGCCGGAAGGAGGTGGATTAATTTTGAGACTGGCAAAAGATGAATACATCATCGCAGGAAGCGGAATGGTTGTAGAATTTGAGAAACAGAACGAGAAAAAAGAAATTCAGGCTAAAGATTTAGGGGAAGACGGTTTTGCAACGCAGGGTGGAAAAAATCAGGCTCAACATATTTGGTCAGGAACTTCCAGAGTGGGAATTGGTCCTGTAGATGAAATCAGTATTGATGAAAACGGAAAATTCATTCCGATAAGAAGATTAAACGGTGATCAGACACACCAAGGAAGACACGTCCGTATTGGTGTTGATGATTTCCAAATTCTTCATGTAAAATTATACGAATATCAATAAAGAGTCCCAAAGGGACGATTTAACAAAGAATAGGATAAAATCCTATTAAATGGGCACGTTTACAAAAAAATAAATATTCATTAAGGCTTTAGCCAAAACGTATTAAAATGAATAAAATTAAACTTTTCAACATCTTATTTTTCCTCATCACTTTTTGTGTTGTAGAGGCTAAAATCAAACTTCCAACTTTAGTTTCAGACGGAATGATTTTACAGCGTGACCAAAAACTGAAGATTTGGGGGCAGGCGGATTCAGGAGAAAAAGTGGAAATTAATTTTCAACATAAAAAATACAATACCATTGCAGATAATTCAGGTAACTGGAAAATCATGCTTCCTGAAATGAAATCTGGCGGCCCTTTTACCATGACTATCAATGAAGTTACATTGAAAAATATTCTAATTGGGGATGTATATCTCTGCTCCGGCCAGTCTAATATGGAACTTCCGATGCGTAGGGTAAAAACGTTGTATCCTGAAGAATTAACGAACGCTAATAATAGCAATATTCGCTTTTTTACAGTTCCTCAAAAGTGTGATTTTAAAATTGCTCAGAATAATTTAGACGGTGGAACTTGGGAAGAAACCAATCCTCAAAGCATTCAGAATTTTTCTGCGGTTGCCTATTTTTTTGCGAAAGAGATGTATCAGTATAATAAAATTCCGGTGGGAATTATTAATTCAAGTTTGGGCGGTTCTCCCATTCAGTCTTGGATGGATGAATCTTCTTTGAAAAAATATCCTGAATATCTTGCGGAAGCTCAAAAATGGAGAAATGATGAATTGATTTCTCAAACCGAATCTTCTGAAAGAGCTTTGGGTGATGCTTGGTCTGCAGAATTAGATCAATCGGATGCAGGAATCTCTAATCATTGGGAAAAACCAGAATTCAATGATTCCGAATGGAAAAAAATGAATGTCCCGGGTTCTTGGGAAGAGATAGAAAAACCGTTTGATGGAAGTATTTGGTTTAGAAAAGAAATATTCCTTCCAACAGGAGCTGAAAAAAACACCGCATTTCTGAATTTAGGAAGAATTAAAGATGCAGATGTTACCTATATTAATGGGAAGAAAGTAGGAAATGTTACCTATGAATATCCTCCACGCTGGTATGATATTCCTGCGGGAGTTTTAAAGGAAGGCAAAAACATCATCACGGTAAGAATCACTAATGGAAGCGGGAAAGGAGAATTTATAAAAGACAAAGATTATTTTTTACAAATAGGAACTGAAAAAATTGATGTAAAAGGAGAGTGGAAATATAAAATCGGAGCCATCATGAACCGACCGGCTCCGGGACAAACCTTCATCAGATGGAAACCAACGGGATTATACAATGCAATGTTGAATCCATTAATTCAATATCCGATAAAAGCAGTTTTATGGTACCAAGGCGAGAGCAATACAGCGAAACCTCAGGAATATCAGGATTTATTATCTACCATGATTTTAGATTGGCGAAACAAATGGAGTCAGAAAAATCTACCTTTTTTCATTGTTCAATTAGCCAATTTTATGGAAGCAAAACCTGAATCTACAGAAAGCAATTGGGCAGAATTAAGAGAACAGCAAAGAAAAGTTTCCCAAACGATTCCAAAGACCGGACTTGCCGTTACCATTGATATTGGCGAATGGAATGACATCCATCCTTTAAACAAAAAAGAGGTAGGAAAAAGATTATCATTGCAAGCTCAGAAAACACTTTTTGACAGCAATATCATCGCAGACGGTCCTGTTTATGAATCCATGAAAATTGATGGAAATAAAATCATTCTTTCATTCAAAAAGGGAACAGATGACTTTTCTAAGGTTTCAGAATTAAAAGGTTTTGCAATTAAAGGAAAAGAAGGGATTTTCAAATGGGCACAAGCAAAAATAGAAGGCAGCAAAATCATCGTCTGGAATGATGAAGTTAAAGATCCAATTGCCGTTCGATACGCTTGGGCAGACAATCCGGAAGGAAATCTGAAAAATAAAAACAGTTTACCTGCATCTCCTTTCACAACAGAATAATTGATAACGACAAAATTTTGTTGTCTTGGCTGAGTGAAACGCCCTTGCGAACGTAAAAATATTCTCAATAATTGAAAAAAAATCTTTGCGATCCTTGCGTTAAAATGAATTAAAAAAAAATAAAACTACATATGAACAATTCTCAAAAAATATCGGTCACCGAAAAAATAGGGTACAGCTTAGGGGATCTTGCTGCCAACCTTGTGTTCCAGACTTTGGTTACTTATCTGGCGTATTTTTATACTGATATTTATGGTTTAAAAGCAGAAGATGCTTCGGTTATTACATTGATTGTAGGATTGGTGGCAGGCTTTGGTTTCAATCCACTAATTGGGGCGCTTGCAGACCGAACGCAGACAAAATGGGGGAAATTCCGTCCGTGGATCTTATTTACGGCTGTTCCTCTTGGGGTGGCGGCTATGTTAGCTTTCAGTACACCCGATTTTTCATATAAAGGGAAAATAATTTACGCTGCGGTTACCTATTCGGTGTTATTGCTTTTGTATGCTTCAAATAATTTACCTTATTCAGCATTAAGTGGCGTTATTACAGGCGATATGAGTGAAAGAAACAGTATTTCTTCTTATCGTTTTGTAGCGGTGATGTTTTCACAGTTTTTTGTTCAGGTTTTTATGTTACCGATTATTTTATCAATTGGAAATGGTGATAAAGCAGCAGGAATTGAGGTTGTGATGACTTGGTTGGCCATTATCGGAAGTGTGATGTTGTTGATTACTTTTTTCACGACAAAAGAAAGAGTAGTTCCAAATGCTGATCAGAAATCAAACTTAAAAGATGATTTAAAAGATTTATCTAAAAATAAGCCGTGGATCATTATGTTAACGGTTACGGCTTTGATATTTATTACATTGGCAATGAAAGGTGGTTCGTATGTTTATTACTTTAATAATTATGTGGATGAAGCGAGCCTGAAGAGTTTTATTTCTCCGATTACTTTGTTTTTTGATTCTATTGGAATGAATTTTTTTGGTGAAAATGTAAAGTCTGCAGGATTTGGTTTATTTAATGCAGGAGGAATTATTATGATGATTGTGGGGATTACATTTTCTAAAAAATTTGCTGATAAATATGGGAAAAGAGATGTGTTTATGGTATCATTATTTATCTCTACATTATTCGTTTTGGTATTTATTTTATATCCTCCAAAAGCGGTGGGAATGATGTTTTTATCACAAATTGCACATGGTTTTTTCTACGGAATCAGTACCCCAATTTTATGGGCAATGATCGCCGATGTAGCCGATTATTCAGAATGGAAAAATAAAAGAAGAGCAACGGCTATTATTTTTTCTGCGATGATGGTCGGTTTAAAAGTAGGGTTGAGTATCGGAAGCTCATTAGTTGCTTTAATTATAGGGAAATACGGTTATATTTCGACGAAGGGAGATCAGCATGTCATTCAGCCTGAAACAGTGGCTGCAGGTGCTAAAATGTTGGTGAGTATATTTCCTTCCATTCCTTTTTTCCTTGCATGTGGATTGCTTTTCTTTTATAAGATCAATAAAAAAATGGAAGTTCAGATTGAACATGATTTGGCAGAAAGAAGAAAATAAATCTTTTAAATAAAGCAGAATTTAACTTAAACCTTATAGGTTTTAAAAACCTATAAGATTTGATAACAAAAAATATAAACATAATGAAACGCATTTTTATATTAGGATTAATAACGTTTGCAGCTTCCAGTTTTCATGCTCAAAAGGCTGACGCTTCTTTAAAAAAAGCTTTTCAGGATAAATTCTATATCGGAACAGCCATGAATTTGGAACAGATTCACGGAACGGATCAAAAATCAGTAGATATTATCAAGAAGCAATTCAGTTCGATAGTTGCTGAAAATTGCATGAAAAGTATGTATTTACAACCTCAGGAAGGGAAATTCTTCTTTGATGATGCAGATAAATTCGTTGAGTTTGGAGAAAAAAATAACATGTTCATTATTGGACATACGTTGATTTGGCATTCTCAGGTTCCTAATTGGTTTTTCGTAGATAAAAAAGGAAAAAATGTTACACCAGAAGTACTGAAAAAGAGAATGAAAGACCACATTACAACCATTGTTTCCCGCTACAAAGGAAGAGTAAAAGGTTGGGATGTAGTGAATGAAGCCATAATGGAAGATGGTTCTTACCGAAAATCTAAGTTTTACGAAATTTTGGGTGAAGAATTTATTCAGTTGGCTTTTAAATATGCTCAGGAAGCCGATCCAGAGGCAGAATTGTATTACAATGATTATAATGAATGGCATCCTGAAAAAGTAAAAGCAGTTACTCAATTGGTTAAGAATTTAAAATCAAAAGGAATCAGAATTGACGGCGTAGGAATGCAGGCGCATGTGGGAATGGATTCTCCTTCCATTGATGAATATGAAAAAGCAATTGTTGCCTATTCCGAAAGTGGCGTAAAAGTGAATATTACGGAGCTAGAAATCAGTGCACTCCCTTCACCTTGGGGAACTTCTGCAAATATTGCCGATAAAGTTGAATACGACGAAAAAATGAATCCCTACAAAAAAGGTCTCCCTGCTGATGTACAGGCAAAATGGGAAAACCGCTATCTAGATTTCTTCCAATTGTTTTTAAAACATAAAAAGGATATCAGAAGAGTAACGTTTTGGGGCGTAACAGATGCTCAATCCTGGAAAAATGATTTTCCTATAAAAGGGAGAACAGATTATCCACTATTATTTGATCGTCAATACAAGGCAAAACCTATTGTCAAAAAAATTATAAAACTCGCTGAAGTAAAATAATTAATAAAACGAAGCAATTGTAAAGCGACATAGGAAACTGAAGCGTTAAAAAAATGAAGTTTGTGAACGTTAAGAAAATTCTACTGTTTGAAGCGCGAGACAAATTTAGAATCGAAGAACTAACATTGAAATCGCGCAAGTTTTAGAATTTTTAGAGAGCAAATTTTATTTTTAGCTGAAGGTTCCAAGTCTTGAATTTTTGGTTCTTTTGCTTCAAGGCAAAACGAACATTAAAAAAAAAAACATTAAAATATCAATTTAAAATAATGAGCAAATCAAAATACCTATTCCCCAAAGACTTCATGGCAGATCCATCCGTTCACGTTTTTGAAGGAAAACTCTACATTTATCCATCTCACGACAGAGAAAGCGGAATTGAAGAAAACGACAACGGCGATCATTTCGATATGAATGACTATCATGTTTTTTCTTTGGATGATGTGGAAAATGGAGAAATCACAGATCATGGTGTTGCCCTTTCGGTAAAAGATATTCCTTGGTCGGGCAGACAGTTATGGGATTGTGATGTGGCATTTAAAAACGGGAAATACTATCTGTATTTTCCTTTAAAAGATAAAAATGATATTTTCAGAATGGGAGTAGCGGTGAGTGATAAACCTTATGGACCTTTCGTTCCTGAAAAACATCCAATGATGGGGAGCTACAGCATTGATCCGTGTATTTTTGAAGAGGGAAGAAAATATTATATGTATTTCGGTGGAATCTGGGGCGGACAATTACAACGCTACAGAAATAACAAAGCATTAGAATCTGCGGTAATTCCGAATGATAATGAACCTGCAATTCCCTCAAAAGTCGCTTTATTAAGTGATGATATGTTGGAATTTGCGGAAGAACCAAAAGATGTTTTGATTCTTGACAACAATGGAGATCCTTTATTGCATGGAGACAAAAATCGATTTTTTGAAGCGTCTTGGATGCATAAATACAATGATAAATATTACTTCTCTTATTCCACGGGAAATACTCATCTTTTGTGTTACGCGATTGGAGATAATCCTTATGGCCCATTTACGTACCAAGGGGTAATTCTGACTCCGGTTGTAGGCTGGACAACCCATCATAGTATTGTTGAGTTTAAAGGAAAATGGTATTTATTTTTCCATGATTCTGTTCCAAGTGGCGGAAAAACATGGCTTCGAAGCATGAAAGTGGTAGAACTGGAATACAACGAAGACGGTACTTTCAAAACAATTGAAGGACTGGACTAATTATCAATTCCATAGAACCCGAAGGGTTCAATATCAATAGCCTTAGGTGAAACCTATGGCGTAAATATCAATAGAAACGGGCTTTAGCCCGTTTAAACAAATTAAGACATTCAAATTGGCTTTAGCCAAAACTTAAACCTGATGCCCCAATAATAATTCAACCAATTTCAAACATTCAGCAATGCAAAATTTCCGTGTTTATATTATCATTTTTCTTTTATTCCCATTAAGTTTTTTTGCAGAAGACGGAAGTCAATTATGGCTTCGTTTTCCCAATGTTAAAAACGGAATTTCGGCGGATAAAATCATTTCAAAAGGTAAAAATCCAACGCTTGAAATTGCAAAAAAAGAACTAACAACGTATTGGCAAGGTCAAGCTGTAGAATTGCGCACGGAAAAATCTTTGAAACATCTGAAAGACGGTTATACCATTAAATCTAGTCCAGATAAAATCATTATTTCTGCGGGAAAAGACAGCGGTTTATTGTACGGAGTATATCATATTCTCAGACTTCAGCAGACGAAATCTGATGTTAATCATTTAAATATAACCGAAAAACCATCTTATGATGTGCGAATTCTAAATCATTGGGATAATCTGGATGGAAGTGTTGAAAGAGGGTACGCCGGAAAATCATTGTGGAAATGGGAAGGTTTACCGAATACCATTTCACCACGATACGAAGAATATGCGAGAGCTAATGCTTCGATAGGAATTAATGCTGTTGTTTTAAATAATGTGAATGCTTCTCCAAATATGCTTCGAACAGATTATCTTCAAAAGGTAAAAGTGTTGGCAGATCTATTTAGACCTTATGGAATTAAAGTGTATTTATCAGTCAATTTTTCTTCCCCAAAAGTGTTGGGTGGATTGGAAAACTCAGATCCTTTAAATAAAAATGTCCAGAAATGGTGGAAAGATAAAACATCAGAAATCTATAAATTAATTCCTGATTTTGGAGGTTTTTTGGTGAAAGCCAATTCGGAAGGACAACCTGGCCCGCAGGATTACGGAAGAACCCATGCCGATGGTGCCAATATGATGGCCGATGTGTTGAAACCTTTTGGCGGAATTGTGATGTGGCGGGCTTTTGTGTACAGTCCGAGTAAAGAAGATCGAGCAAAACAAGCCTATTTGGAGTTCCTGCCTTTAGACGGAAAATTTAGAGATAATGTAATTGTTCAAATTAAAAACGGACCGATTGATTTTCAACCTCGTGAACCATTTAATCCATTATTTGGCGCATTGAAAAAGACTTCAGAAATGGCGGAATTTCAGATCACTCAGGAATATTTAGGGTTTTCAAATCACTTGGTTTTTCTGGCGCCTTTGTTTAAAGAAACACTGGAAAGCGACACATACGCTGATGGAAAAGGTTCAACAGTAGCCAAAATTACAGATGGAAGTGTAAGGAATAATAAGATAACAGCGATTGCAGGCGTTGCAAATATCGGAGAAGATGCCAACTGGACAGGCAATATTTTCGCACAGGCCAATTGGTATGCGTTCGGAAGATTGGCTTGGAATCATGAATTAAGTTCAGAACAAATTGCTGATGAATGGATCAAAATGACTTTTACGGATGATCAAAAATTCGTGAATCCTGTCAAAGAAATGATACTTTCTTCAAGAGAAACCGCAGTAGATTATATGATGCCGCTCGGTTTGCACCACATTTTTGCATTCGACCATCATTATGGACCGGAACCTTGGGGGAATATTCCCGGAGGAAGACCAGATTGGATGCCGGTTTATTATCACAAAGCCGATGAAAATGGACTAGGGTTCGACAGAACAAAATCAGGAAGCAATGCTGTTTCACAATATTTTTCTCCATTAAACATGACTTTCGGAAATATAGAAACCTGTCCGGAAAATCTTCTTCTTTGGTTTCATCATGTTCCGTGGAATTATAAAATGAAAGACGGAAAAACGTTGTGGGAAGAATTATGTTTTAAATATGATTCAGGCGTTAAAAATGTTCGAGAATATCAGAAAATTTGGGATACAATGGAACCATATGTTGACGCTGAACGATTTAAACAAGTTCAGTCAAAACTAAAAATTCAGTCTAAGGATGCTGTTTGGTGGAAAGATGCCTGTCTGTTGTATTTCCAGACGTTTTCAAAAATGCCGATTCCTTATGATATTGAAAGACCGATACATGAATTGGAGGATTTGAAAAAGATTAAACTAGACCTTAAGCATCATAATTAGGAAAAAAATAATAAAATATAAATATCAGCGTCATCTGCAAAATCAGCGAGATATTTTAGACGCAAAGTTTTAGTTTATAAGTGTCATATTGTAAGTGAGCAAAGGAGAATCAACAAGTTGATTTGATGAAGCTTGATGTCTTCAAGTTTTGTATAACAAATTTTATTTGCCTTTGTATTATAAATCAGAAGGTATGAAAAGGGAATCGTTAGATGGTTTCTTGTAATCTATGTAAAATATAAAGATCTGCGTCATCTGCAAAATCAGCGAGACATTTTAGACGCAAAGTTTTATTTTATAAATATCATTACGCAAGTGAACAAAGAAGAATCAACAAGTTGATTTGATGAAGCTTGATGTCTTCAAGTTTTGTATAACAAATTCTATTTGCCTTTGTATTATAAATCAGAAGGTATGTAAAGGGAATTGTTAGGTGATTTGTTTTAAACGATATAAAATATAAATATCAGCGTCATCTGCAAAATCAGCGAGATATTTTAGACGCAAAGTTTTAGTTTATAAGTGTCATATTGTAAGTGAAGCAAAGGAGAATCAACAAGTTGATTTGATGAAGCTTGATGTCTTCAAGTTTTGTATAACAAATTTTATTTGCCTTTGTATTATAAATCAGAAGGTATGAAAAGGGAATCGATTAGATGGTTTCTTGTAATCTATGTAAAATATAAAAATCAGCGTCATCTGCAAAATCAGCGAGATATTTTAGACGCAAAGTTTTATATCATAAATATCATATTGTAAGTGAAGCAAAGGAGAATCAACAAGTTGATTTGATAAAGCTTGTGTTTTCAAATTTTACGTTTAAAAATTGAACCGGTTATTAGAAAAAATTGAGGCAACTCATTCTTCGTGATTTAAAAAAGAAAAGCTGCCTCAAAACATTGATTGTACGTAAAATTTTAATTCCAATATAAATATGGAAGTATATGAATCTCTTACTTTTAGTTAAGAGTAACTGTTTTATTAAAAACATTTCCCATTTCTTCAACACTGATGATGTATTTATCAGACGTTTTGGGATTAAGATCGAAGGTCATATCAAGCGCTCCATCCGTTGCATTCTTGGTTGCATTGTAATAAACATTCCCTGAAAAATCAGACACAGAAATGGTAGCACTGTTTTTCAAACCTGAAAGATGAAGTTTCACCTTATTTTCTGAAATGGTATATTCCGGTTTATTGATTTCTGAGAATGGTATTTTTTCAATCTCTAGCGTATTGTTATTGCTAATGTTTATTTTATATTTTTCGATTTTCTGATCAGATTCTGCCACCAAATAGTAGGTTCCTGAATTCAGATCTTTTAGATCGTAAGTTTTTGTTGTGTTACTTTCTGATTGTAAATTCTCTGAAAATAATTCTCCGTAGGCATCATTATAAAGGACCAAAGAGGTATTTTGACCATTCAGTACTTCAAAACTAATCGTTTTTGCTCTTGCTGTTTTAAAAGAAAGAGAAAAATCTTTGTCTTTACTCATCACACTTGCTGAGATAAATAGAGACCCTACAAGAAAAGCAGATTTTAAGAATGTGTTCATAATGATAAGTTTTGTACTGCAAATGTATAACAGGTAATTCGCTTAATCTACAATACAATTTTCATATTTATGTTCTATATTAACCTTGTAATTCTTTTATTTAATATTAATTGTTAATTTTGTGCATGAATTAATGATTTAAAATGAAACATTCACATCCTGCCTTTGAGGCTGTAAAGCCCAATATTGGAAGCAGTTTCACAAGTCTGAAGTTTTTTCGAAATGAAAATATCAAATCTCATGTATGGCATTATCATCCTGAGGTGGAATTAATTTTTGTTTGCGGAGGTTCGGGGAAAAGGCAAATCGGGAGTAATATTTCCTATTTTTCGGATGGAGATCTTGTGTTGATGGGAAGCAATTTGCCGCACTGTGGAATGACCAATGAAAATACCAATAATGAGTACGAAATGGTAATTCAGTTTAAACCTGATTTTCTTGGGGAGCCTATTTGGGAATTGCCTGAAATGCATAGGATTGCTCATTTATTGGAAAGGTCAAAAGCCGGAATTGTATTTGCGGAGAATGTAAAGAAAACCATTGGGAAAAAGATTGGCGAAATGCACGAATCTTCCTCTTTGGAAAGGCTTGTGAAGTTTATAGAAATATTAGATGCATTGGCTTCTACGCAGGATTATAGAATTTTAAATGCCGGAAAATATTACTTGCAAACGCAGGTTGAAGATAACGACAGGATCAATCTTATTTTCAATTATGTGAAAGATCATTTTAAGGAACAGATTACGTTGGACGAAATTTCTGAATTGGCGAATATGAAAGTCCCGTCTTTCTGCCGTTATTTTAAAAAGATCACCAATAAAACCTTTACTCAGTTTGTGAATGAATATCGGATTACGCATTCATTAAAGCTGCTGGCGGAAAAACCAATGAGTATCACTGAAGTTTGTTTTGAATCGGGTTTTAATAATTTTAGTTATTTTAATAAAACATTTAAAGAATATATTCAGAAAAGCCCGTCACAATATAGAAAAGAGTTTAATTATTTTATGGAATAGATTATAAGTTTATGAATATAAATTAAGTGTTACCACAGTTTAAACTTTATCTTAAAAAAAGATTAAAAGAGCTTAGAAATTAAAAATTTAAAAATGAATTCAGTAGTTTTATACCTGAAATCTCCGGATAGATAGCATTATGAAAGATATTAAATTAATTGTAACCGATATGGATGGAACTTTTCTGAACTCTTCGCACGAAGTAAGTCCGGAATTTCCTGAAATTTATGAAGAACTGAAAAAAAGAAATATTTTATTTGTTCCTGCCAGTGGAAGACAGATGTTGGGGATTACCAAATATTTTGGAGACATCGAGAACGAAATGGCTTTTATTGCAGAAAATGGAGGCTATATGATCTACAAAAATCAGGAACTCTTTGCAGATAAGTTAGGACCGGAATATGTTGCTGAAATCATCCAAACGATTCGTCAGATCCCTGGTGCAACAGCTGTATTGTCAGGGAAGAAAAAAGCATATTACGAAACCGATAATCAAGGTTTTATAGATTACATTTCACAGTTTTACACAGGGAATGAAAGGGTAGAAGACCTAACGCAGGCGCTGGACGACAGTATTTTTAAAATTGCCGTTTATCATCCTGAAGGTTCTGAAGAGCATTTATATCCTTTTTTAAAGCAATTTGAAAAATATAATCTTGAAGTCGTAGTATCAGGCCAATATTGGTTGGATATTATGAATAAAAATATCAACAAAGGAAATGCCTTGGAGCAACTTCAGAAAGTATTGAATATTACTCCTGAACAAACGATGGTTTTTGGAGATTATATGAATGATATTGAGATGCTTAAAAAAGCACGTTATTCATATGCGATGAAAAATGCACATCCTTCTGTAAAAGCAGTGGCCAGTTTTGAAGCGTGTTCTAATGATAATTTTGGAGTTTTGAAAACAATAAAAGGATATCTTAACGCAGAGTAAGTAATCACTTTGCTTTGTGAAAATATACAATAAAACAGGATCGTGATATCCTGTTTTATTTATTTGTAACTATGTAATTGGTTGTTTAATAAAGTGTTATTTTAGTTTGTTGAAATTCCTAAACGTTTCTATAACCTCTTTTGGGGTTTCATTTTCAAAAATATTTGATTGATAGACTCTTTCAAATGTTTCAGCGGTTCCTGAAGCGATAACGTTGGGTAGATTTTCACTTTCCAGCATTTCAGTCAGTCCTTTCATCTCATCAATTCGTCTGAAAATATGTTGTGGATAAGTAGGCGTAGTTTTTATAAGATCCTGATAGGTTCCAGGAAGGAAATCCTGAAGACTTTCATTCAGTTCATCAAGAATACCGAAATGGGCAGCAGCGGTCATAGTTTCAAAAAACAACGCATTGATTCCTTTATTTACCATCGAAAAAAGGAGTTTATAAGCTGATGCAGCTTCTGTTTTTTCACCTGCATCTTTTATTTTAAAAACTTTTCCAAAAAGCTCTAAGAAAAGATTTCTATGAATTCCGCTAATCACTAAAACCCCATTTTCAGGAATATCTTTGGAAGCTCCCATGACTGCACCATTCACAAATTGGATATTGATGGATAAAAGCAATGCTTCAATAGATAAAGCCATTGCAGGCGTATTAGAATTTAAATCAACATATAGCGGACGGTTGGAAGTGTTTTTTAAACATGAAACAATATTCTCAGCAAGTTTCAGACTTCCTTCGGGACTTGTAAGAGAAAGGATAACATCAGCTTGTTCAACCGTATTTTGAAGGGAACCTGCATCTTCAATTCCAGCATCCTGAATGTTTTGAAGCGTTTTCTGAGATCTTCCTTCTCCGGCGGTAATTACTTTAAAATTCTTCTTTATAAGCGCTTTTGCTATTTGGGTTCCCATGTCTCCCAGAGAAAGTAGGGCAATTACCGGTTGAGTATGCATTGTTGATGTTTTTATGTGTTTGAAATTATTGAGAACAACAAATTTCCTTAATTTTTTTTAATCTGTAAAACGTTTTGTTTCGATGGTATTGATTACTGAAACCGATGGATGAAATAATTAATTGTAAAGGTTTAGAGTCTGTTTTGATTTTCAATAGTAAGATTACTTAAGGTTTTAGAATATTAAGTTTGAGTATCGCTTTAAGACAGCGTATTTAAGGAAATCTATAGATTTTTATCTGGTTATCAGATGTTTTCCATTAACAAGACTCAATAGATGATGTTTGAAATTATTTTTTTGATTAAAAAAAAATAACGCAAAGTTGATGAATAATTTTGCTTTATTTTAAGTAAGCAAAGTGATGCGAATCCGTCGCTGATGAAGGTTTATGCTTATCCATACGCTTCGACGAATCAACGAAGTTGATTCTATCCTTTGCTCCCTGAAAATATGCATAATGAAGTTAAAGCTTTGCGTTAGAAAAACAGGTCATCAGTACATTATATTTTACATCAAAAAAATCCTTAAAGAATATGATTTAGATAAAGAGTTGAATGGTATACAAAAAATCAAATTTAGAAATTTAAACAGCCTCTTAATAAGCTTTAGATCGAAATTCCGCTTGATATTCTTTAAATGCCCTTCCAAATTCTTCAGTTAATTCGTAGTTACTGAACTGATAGTCTTCATTTACTCCTGTTTGAGTGGTGAGCTGTATTTTACCATAGCGTACAATCGGAATCTGATAATTGGCTTTGAATCTTTTGTCCGGTGTTCCGTTTTTATTGACTTTAGCCCAGGTTTTGGCAATGACCTTAGAATCTCGCGGAACGGTTCCTGTTTCGGTAAAGCGAACGTATGACTGGTGAAAATTTATTTCATCAATACCAATAATCGCGAAATTATTTTCATTGGTATACATGACAATAAAGGTAGGATAGAAGTAGAGATCTGCGCCGTTGGCATTTTTAAAATACATCGCTTGAAAATCTGATTTTAGATAAGGAATGGATTGTAGTGAAAATTTTACTTCGCGTTTGCTTACAAGTGTACTCGCAGAAGAGCGCATGGCAACCCTGTCCTGAAAGTGGGCACTGGTGATATCCCATATTTTATGAGAACTGGTAAGCTTTTTAAAAGACTCATACATGTTCTCAAACTTCCTTTTTATTTCAGAGTCAAATTCAATATCTAAAGAAACACAGCTGTTTTCAATTTGTATTTTTGTTTGATGGATGGCTTCCTGCTGAGCTTTAATATCAATATTTAGAGTGTTAGGAATATCTTTATTGATAAGACCATACAGGAATACATAGCTTAACGTCTTTTTTATCTTGGTAGTGGCCAATGTTCTATGGATTTTCTGCAGATCCTGCTGAAGCTCTTTCTTTTGTTGATGAGCCATAATAATGGATTCTTTGATACCTTGCATATTCTGACTCGTTATTTCATGAATATCTGCACTGAAAATAGTATTCTCCGAAAGGGAAGGACTGTTATTAAAGTTATTATTTACCGGAGATCTGTTAGAATTAGGTAATTTGTACCGATTAGACAAACCTAAACCCGGAATACTGGTGTTGATTGTAGTTCCCGATGCACTGAAATTGATGCTGGCTCCTTTTACTCCAATAGATGTAGATATTCCTCTTTTACTAAAATTTAAATGTACTCCGGGTATTATTTTGATTCTTTTTCTGTAGCTCCAAGCCATAATTATGATATTTTGGTTAATAATTTTTACTGAATTCAAAATTATTAATGCTTGGTTGATTTTTTTTACGGGTTCCCATAATTAAGAGTGTCAATTCATTACCGAAATCCTGATAAACAAAAAGGTTTTTAAGCCTTGTCTTAACTTTTTCTTTTTAATAATATATAGTATAGGTTCATTTTATTAGTCTACCTTTAGCGCCGAAATAAAATTTTAATAAGCAACACCATTTCCTTATCATATTTATTCAAATTTAGGCCTTATTATAATTTATTTTTGATTCCCCTGTTTTAGGGGAATTTTTATACATTCTCTTCCCCAAATTTTTAACGAAAAATTTATTTACTATTTCAGATAAGCTATTTATTTAGTCGTATCTTAGGACCGTATTTAAATAGGTGAAGCTGCTGATTTGATTATTAATTTTTTGTTGCCATTCGCTTCGCTTTATTATATCGTTGTATAGATGGCGTACAACATTAAATTTTAATTCTAATTATGAATGGATCCGCATTTGATTTATCTGAAACATCGTATTCCGAGTTTCTTAACCATTTTACAACTTCACTTCACACCCTTTTCCAAAAAGAAGATATTGATAAGCTAAGCCTTTCCAGAGGTTTGCCTCCTCATGTTTGGAAAGAGATCATGAATTTGAAGCCTTTATCTGTTGCCATCCCTAAAGAATTTGGCGGTAGAGGAGTAAAGGTAAAAGAATGTTTGGGTATTTTATCAGCTGCTTCCTATGAATCTCTTCCGCTGTCCTTAACTTTTGGAATTAATATTGCGCTTTTTCTTGAGCCTGTCGCTAAATATGGAAATGATGTGGTAAAAGCAGATATTTTCAAGAATTTTCTAGACTATGGGTCAATGGGAGGTTTAATGATCACAGAACCGGAATATGGAAGTGATGCATTGAACATGAAAACGCAGAATGTATTAAAAGAAAATGAATACCATATAGAAGGAACAAAACATTGGCAGGGATTAACAGGATTAGCTAACTATTGGTTGATTACTTCAAGAAATGCCAATGCTGAAGGAAAACTGTCCAGAGATGTAGATTTCTTTATAGCCAATACACATCGTCCTGAACAGAATATTGAGGTGTTAGAGTATTATGACAATCCGGGATTATATATGATTCCTTACGGATTAAATAAAATCGATATCAAAGTTCCGGAATACAATAAACTAATCCCTGAAACAACAGGCCTGAAAATGATGCTCGATACGCTTCACCGTAGTCGACTACAATTTCCGGGAATGGGAATGGGATTCCTGAAAAGAATGATGGATGAAGCTACCAAGCACTGTCAGGAAAGAATAGTGGGAGCTTCTAATCTATATGCTTTAGATCAGGTACAATATCAACTAACAAGAATGCAGGCGTTTTTTACACTTTGTTCTGCAATGTGTGCTAAAAGCTGTAAAATAAGTGGAATTGATCATGATGTATCAGGAAGTGGAGTGCATGCAAATAGTATGAAAGCTTTGGTAACAGATATGATGCAGGAATCTTCGCAAACTCTTGTTCAACTTTCGGGTGGTAAAGGGTACAGAACATCGCATATTGGTGGACGTGGTATTATGGATAGCCGTCCTTTCCAGATCTTTGAAGGTTCTAATGAAATGCTTTATACGCAGATTTCAGAAGGAATTCTAAAAGATATGAAAAAGAAAAAGCTTGAAAACTTTGCTGAGTATCTTACCATTAATGAATTGACTAGCAATTCAGCTAAATTATATGCTAAAGAGTTGGATTTCAATATCAATATGGCACTTTCTCAAAGAAAAATGATTGATCTGGGGAAAGTATTAGCGAGAATCGTTACCGTTAATGATTTGTTAGAGTTAAATAATTCAGGATTTAGCCAGAATCTTACAGATAGTGCGATAGAAGTTATGAGACAGGATATTGTTACCCTTCTAAGCTCAATGAATCATCATCAAAATCTAAATAGAGTAGAAGAGAGTAATGATAACAGCGATTGGATGAAGTTTTCGTAAATAAGTCAAAAAACTGAGAGAAAAGTAAAGAGATTTAATATATTTTTGATAATCAATTAATTAAAATAAGGGTTATTCAGTTTATTTGTTGTATATTTGTACCATAATTAATAATTAGGCTTTTGCCTTTGCTTTCTGTTACAGATTAGAACTAACAATTTTCTTCTTTCAGTTTTTGCTCTTTCAGCCGCCGGTTTTTATCAATGAATTCTTTTATGAATGAAATTGAATACTAGCAAGCTGAATTTTCAGACTACCGAAAACAATTAGGAAACATTCCTTCTAAAGCTTTATCCTTCTTAAAAATTATTACCAAACAAATTCGTTGATTGAAAAGTTACGCATTTGTGAATGTGTCCAATGATAAGGACATAGAACGACATTACAAGATTCAATTAATAATTGATGATCGTGAAAAAAATAGATGAATAAAGTAAAAAGAGTAGATTATTCTCTTTCATAGTATTCTCAAGAAAAGATGATAACTTTGAATTTCTGATAAAAAATTTGATATTATATAACGTCGGGAGATCCGGCAAAACCCCATGAATGAATTTTAAAAATTTAAATTTAATAAATCCGATAATTCGTGCTGTTACAGAAAAAGGATATTCGCAGCCTACAGAAATACAAAGTAGTGCTATTCCGAATATTTTGAAGGGGAAAGATATCATGGGCTGTTCACCAACAGGGACGGGTAAAACTGCAGCTTTTGCAATGCCTGTTCTTCAGTTATTAAAAAAAAGAGCTCCGGAACATAAAGAAATCCGAACTTTGATATTAACGTCGACTCGCGAGTTGGTAACGGAAATTGAAGAAAATCTTAAAGTATATAGCAAATATCTTCCATTATCTCAGCTTTCTATTTATGAAGGTGTATCTTTGGGAGGGCAATTAGCAGCTTTAAGAAAAACAGTAGATGTTCTCGTTGCAACTCCAGGAAGATTATTAGAGTTAACGAGTCAAAGACATATTGATCTTTCCAAAATTGAAATTTTGATTTTGGATGATACTGACAAGTTGCTTGAAATGGGTTTTGTAAATGATGTGAAAAAAGTAATTAAACTGATTTCACAAAAAAGACAGACCTTATTGTTTTCAGCAACAATATCAGAAAGTATCCGAACTTTCGCAGCAACAATACTAAATAATCCTGTAGAGATTATAGTATCCGAAAAAGTAGGTGTGAAAGGAAAAACAAGCTCATTTGAAGAAAATGAACGGGTGGATTTAAATATCCAAAAGCAGACAGGTTTTACATTGCCGGTAGTAACTAAGCAAGGTAAACAAACATTTCAGTACAGTAATTAAAATATTAAATAATTTATGGCAGATTCTTTCTCTAAAAAGGAAAATTTCAAGAAAAAAATTCAAAAACAAAAAGAAAAAGCATTAAGACGCGAAGACCGTAAAACTAATAATAATAAAGGTAAAGGTCTTGACGATATGCTAACTTATGTAGATGCATACGGTAGGTTAACTACCACTCCTCCTGAAGACAGATTGGAGATCAATCCTGAAGATATTCAGTTGGGTGCAGCTCCTATTCCTGTAGAAGAGTTAAGAAAATCAGGTATTGTTACTTTTTTCAGTGAAAAAGGTTACGGATTTATTACCGAAGACAATAGTAAAGAGAATGTATTTTTCCACAGTAACAACTGTATACATCAAGTAAAAAAAGGAAATAAAGTTTCATTTGAAAAAGAAAGATCTCCAAAAGGATTTTCTGCAATCAACATAGAACTTGTAAAATAATAAAACAACAATTTTTAATACAAATACAATGCAACAAGGCACAGTAAAATTTTTTAACGAAACAAAAGGTTTCGGATTTATCTCTCCAGCTGACGGAGGACAAGACATTTTTGTACATTCTTCAGGATTAAAGACAAGAACAATTCGTGAGAATGACAAAGTGGTTTTTGATGTACAAAAAGGTGAAAAAGGACTAAATGCAGTAAATGTAACTTTAGCTTAATTTTCAATTAATATATCGATACAATTAAAGCCCCTTTTTGGGGCTTTAATATTTTATACACCCAGCAGCTAAAAATATTTTACAAAAAAAATGCAAAATGTTTTGCTGGAATCAAAAAAGTTTATATCTTTGCACCACTGAAAACAACGATACAATCGGAGTTTAAGGAGAGATGGCAGAGTGGTCGATTGCGATAGTCTTGAAAACTATTGACTGTAACAGGTCCGGGGGTTCGAATCCCTCTCTCTCCGCAACAATACGAAAGAAGAATCTCTTCAAGCGTGGAAAAGCTAATAAAGCCTGCAATTTTTAAAAATTGCAGGCTTTTCTTTTATCCATGAAATAGTCTAAATTTTCAAAAAGACTCATAATTTATATGGCAGAATCGTGGCACTTTTTTTTTTCAATAAAAATGCCACGAGAAATCATTTAACTTACTGTAAATCAACTTGTAGCATACTGCTACGACTTGCTTCAAGAATGTTTTAGTTCTACATTTATTAACCTAAAAAATGTTGAATTATGTTAGAAAAAAGCTATGGGCTAAATTTCTTTTTGAAAAGCCCTAAAAAGAAAAGTACAACTTCCAGATATATCTATCTGAGAGTTACAGTTGATGGAATTCCTAAAGAAACTTCAACAAAGCGAAATTGGGACGCACGAAGATGGGATCAGGATGCTGGCCGAGCCATAGGTACCAAAGAAGATGCTCGTACACTTAACTTCTTCCTTGAAGCATTAATAACGAAGATTAGTCAATTTAAAACGGACTTAATCAATGCAGGAAAAACCATTACGACCGATGAAATTTTGGATTTTGTGAAAGGAAAAACAGTTTCGAAATCCAAAGTGCTTGAGGAGTTTCAGGCGCATAATGATGAAATGCATGAATTGGTAGAGAAGAAAGAATTTGCAAAAGGAACTCACACTCGATATGTGACAGCTCGCTCCCACGTACAGGAGTTTATACTTTATAAATATAAGAAGGATGATCTTGAATTTAGGGAGCTCAACTATGAATTTGTGACCGACTATGAATTTTATTTAAAGACAGTGAGAAACTGTTCACATAATACTACTTTAAAATATATATCTAATTTTAAAAAAATCGTACTGAGAGCAGTTGCTAAGGAAATTATACCTAAAGATCCTTTTGCCCTATTTAAGGGCAAAAAGATTAAGATCAAAAAGTATCCATTAACTAGAGTAGAATTGGACTTGATCGAAAATAAGCACTTTACAAGCGAAAGACTAGCTACGATAAGAGATATATTTATTTTCCAATGTTACACTGGGCTTGCATACATCGATGTTTTTCAATTAAAAAATGAAGATATTAAGCAAGGAGTTGACGGGAAGTTATGGATTATGAGCCGGAGGCAAAAAACAAAATCTAACACGGATATACCACTGCTGCCAAAAGCTATCGAGATTATGGAAAAGTACAAGAATCATCCTGTCTGTATAGAACGAGGATCGGTTCTGCCGGTGAGATCGAACCAGAAAATGAATGCATACCTTAGCGAAGTGGCAGAGTTAAGTAAAGTTTACAGTACTCTTAACACTCATAAGGCCAGGCGTACATTTGCTAGTACTATTACGCTTAATAACGGCGTCAGCCTGCATGTGGTTAAGGAAATGTTGGGGCATCATTCGATCAAGCAGACGGAGGAATATGCAATTACGGAGCAGGAATCAATTAACAAGGAAATGACACAATTGAGAGAGCGCCTATTTGAAGGACATGAGCAGAGAAATAATCATTCTCAACAATCGATAAATCAATAAACCGAAAAAAGCACTTCGGAATATATGGATTTTAAATATTTAGGAACTCTACAGTGCTGCGGTATCCTGGGTGATATGATGGGCTATATTTTATATAGCCCAAATCCTGAAGTTGTTTAAAATATCGATGATAGGTTGTGAGGGTGTATATGTGTGATAATTCAATTAATTTACTTCGGCTTACATGTACTATTTTGTTTTCCTTTTGAAGATATGCAAGTTGAACGAGGGATAACAATAGTGATAGATGCCAGACATTCAGCCTAGCATCCTTGCTTGCCTTCTTTAAAAAGGTTAACCAATGATCAGCACTACTTGTTTCCATCTCCAAATAGTTTTAATAAATCTGTTCTACTGTAATAGTATGAACCCATAACCTTTCTGAAACGTATCTTCCCTGTAATTCGGATGTTTTGAAGTGTCGCAGGCGAGATATTCATTATTTCTCTGATTGATTTACTTCTAAGCCACTCTTGCTGTTCTATATTTGGCTTATGTTTTATTTTTTTGTCTATAAGTTTTTCGATGTCATTTAAAAGTAGCATTCTTAGCTGGCGAAGATCATCGTGTGTAATGTTTTCCATTTTATTGTTATTTACGGTTCGTAAATGTAATAGGCGATGAATGTTCGCGATTTAATTTGGCAGTTTGTGGCTTTAATTAGCTGTGAATGGCTGCAAATGAGGAAAGACTTAGAGGTTTAGAATCAAGAAGAGGGAGATATCAAGGTGTATTATCAAACGGCAGATAAACAAGAACACGAGACTATTTAAAAGAATATTTTATATTAAATTTCCTTCAATATATATAATGGTGTAAACAGGAGAGAGGAATTTAGTAATTCCAGAACTTTAATATCTTTGTGATATGACAATATCAGAACTTGAGATTTGGTTTGAAGAGGCACGTCGACCAGAGATGCCAATAATGCTGAACAATGCTACAAGGGTTAATGACTACGAGAAATTTCTAGATAACCATTTCTCTCCGCTTAAAGCTAATCCTGATACGAAAATTAATCTGCCATTGCTTATTAGATTGAAGCAGATGAAGCTTCTAATTGAATCTAATATGTAATGCAAAATGCACTAGCACAAATGAATTAATTGGTTGTATGCTGTTTAGCATCTTTTAAGACAAAATCTAGAATGATAGAATCACCCTGGACAAGGTCGATAGCCTTAGTGGAATTAAGTTGATACCCAATGTATGTTGCACGAAGAATATGTTTACCAGGTGATAACTCAATATGATATTTACCATTCTTATCTGTGCTTGTTAAAAATGTGGTGTCAGTAGATTTTATTGCTGAGCCTGGTAATGTTCTATTATTTTTATCTGTATCGTAAACCGTTCCGATGACTACTACTTTATCACTTTTAGTTTTTAATATAGTTTGAGTATAACTGCCATTTTGTTGTACTAGACAGCCTAATAAAGAAATTGTAATCGTTGAAAAAAATAAGTGTTATTATTTGCTTTTGCATAGGATTTATTTTAACACAATAATAGACTTCCTTATCAAAGCTACCATTTTGAGGCTTTCCATGCCTTAAAAATTGTTTATCGGCAAATGATTCGTCATTAGTACTTGGTTTAATAACGAATCATAAGCGGAGATTTTATATATAAGGTGAAGTAAACGACTTAATGCGGTATAACATCGAAAGCTCTATATTGCTTAGCTGAATCCTATAGTGGTCTGATCCATATTCATAAACAAAGAACGGTCCACAACAATGTCTGCGGAAGCGTCTCCCAAAATATTGAAGTGTAGTCCCCGTCGAGGAAACCTTCTTTAGACACATTTTTTGGTAGCCTCCATGCTTTTGATAACATTAATAGATCTTCATGTTTTAAATAAAGCATCAAATAAATAGCATATTCATCTTTAACCTTGTCATCATAAAAAGCGTAAATGAAATCTATCGTGAATTTACTATTTGTTAACAAGGTCTTATTAAAAAATGAGATAACTATTTAATCCCATATAACCTCGAAAGTTCTATATTACTTAGCTGAACCCTATAGTGGTCTGATCCATATTCATAAACAAAAGAACGGCCCACAACAATTTCTGCAGAAGCATTTCCCCAAAATAGTGAAGTGTAGTCCCTTCCGAGGAAATCTTCTTTGGACACATTTTTTGGGAATCCCCATTCTTTTGATAACATTAGTAGATCTTCATGTTTTAAATAAAGCATCAAATAAATAGCAAATTCATCTTTAATCTTGTCATCATAAAATGCGTAAATGAAATCAATAGGTTTGCCAAAAAAAGTAAACTGTTCCTCAGAATTCTTTTTGACCATGTTGAAAAGTAAATGATCCATAGGATGATTTATCCTTTCTATAATAGTCAATGGTGCAACTTTTTTAAAATGAGATTCAATAAAGCCAATAGCTTCTTTATTATTAATAAATAATTTAGATAGTTCCATTTTTTTTGGTGCGCTTTGAGCGATTGCTACGAAGCTAAAATAATTTAAAAATATAAATAAATAATATCTCATTTTTATTAATCGCAGTCTAAAGGATTGGTAATATAGCTTCTTTTTTCATCATTAAAAATAATGTTTGGACTATTTGTTCCATTAAAACCAGCTGTTCCCTGATTTGCAGCTACTGTTGCATTTAAAGTATTGATAAAAAATGTCCGCACTGAGGCCTCCATTGGAAAAGCGTCATGTGCAAATTTTTTATAAGTTAATTCTCTTGCTAACTGTACAGCTAGAGCTGCCCTATTTGCTGCTAGACCAGGAGTTAAATCGTGTGTTGTGTTGTCAAAAACATTAGTATAGTAGGTAGGGAATCCAATAACAACATGGCTCATAGGTACATCTAATTCAGTACTTGAGGATCCATCAAGATTCGTCCAAACCCATTTAAGTTTAATATTATTTACACCAGCCTCCTGCCAATTAGCTGTAGTAGTTTTTACAAAGGTGAAGGTTTCACAGTCAGTGTGCTTGTTAGCCTCTGTATCAGCTGGTGGAGTTGTGCCGCCACTACCGCCACCTCCAATACCTGTGTAACCTCCATCAAATACGCCACCACCACCAGGTCCGGCACTTCCTGGTACACAATTAATTACATCTAGCGAATAAGAATATATCCATGTACATGTGGTTCCAAGTTCAGGCATGCCTTGAATACTTGCACAACTTTCATAATAAACATCATATGTCTGTATGTCGCAGTCGTCATTAGTATTATAAAGCATGAGCTTGTCTTCAGAACCTGTACCAAGTGAACGTCTTGACTCTTTCAATTGTAATAATTGATTTTGGCTAAGGGCAGATTTTGTTAAGCTTTTGACGATCTTGCCAGAGCTTATAGTATATCCATTTTCAAACTTGCCTGAAAAATTGTAATATGAAAGCATCCCCGTAAAAGATCCAAAATCTTTGTAGTGCACTTCACTTATCTTTTGCGGATTGTCACTTTTTAGCATCATGTAGGCTCCAGTAACTGTTTTGCTTCCTGATAAATTAAAAAGTATTAATTTGATATTTGTTTTGGCTAAAATTTTGTCTTTTTCAGCATCTGTCTGTGCTCCATTGGCAATAACGACTTTAGTTGGGTTGCTGAAGCTGATCTCCGTAACATTGTAACCATCCACCGAGGATGTTTGAGCAGTTCCCCAGTCGGGTATATATGCAGTAAATATATTACTGTTTGCATTTTGACCTTTAGATTGCTGATCATACCAGCTTTTGAGCTGGGAGATGGTTAATTCAGATGGTTCTAGTTTTTCGTTTTTTTTACAAGAGATTGTAAAAATTAACATTCCAAAGAGGAGTATACTTACCGCTCGCGTTAGTTTTAGTTGATTGAGGTTCATCATGTAGATGTTGAAAGTGAAAATTTATAAAAGTTAATTAATCAGGTATTTACTGATTGAACAGCATCTAAATTCCTAAGTATTTTTTAATAATTCAAATAGGTACAAGCCATATTACACGAATTGGTTACTTTCTCGGACGTATTGTCCTTCTGCAAGGACTAAACTATAAAATGTCAATAGATACGATAAGATGGACATTGAAATTAGGGGTGATTTATTAGAAGCTTAGTGCGAAGCTATATTGCAATTGTTCTTTTTGTAATGAAAGTTCTGTCTTTTAAAAATTTTCGAAATGCTTGAGTGTGACTTGCAGCTATAGGAATGATAAGATTATTTGCCATTTTTACGGTATCAATTTCAACGCTCTGAATGTGATTGGTATTGATAATAAATGACTTGTGTATTTTCATAAAATCAGGAAATTCCTGCAAGGATTCCTGCATTTCTTTTAGGGAATGATAGCCGATTGTTGCCTGAGAAGAAGTATAAACAGTTACATAATTTTTTGCAGCCTCTACAGCAATTATTGTGTCCACATTAATTTGATTAAAAGTGTTTTTGTTGGGCCCCTTTAAATAAAATAGTTTTGAAGCATCTCTGGACTTCTGCTCCTGGTAAAATTCACGTATCATGTGGTTAATGACGGTGAAAAAACGAAGTTCATTAAATGGTTTGAGTAAAAACTGATCAGCATGGACCTGAAAAGCTTTGATTGCATATTTTGAGTGCGCTGTTACAATAATTACATGTTTTGCCTGTTGTCTAACGATCGGAATTAAATCCAGACCGGAAATGCTACCAATTTCAATATCTAAAAACAGGAAATCAATGCTTTGGTTTTTATCCATTGATTCTAGAGCCAATATTGGATTTTGAAACGCAGCTACCAGTTGCAGGTTAAAAGACATTTCGATTAATTGAGTCAGGTATTCTATTGATTTTACATCATCATCAATGATTACACACTTGTATTTCATAATTATTATTCTAAGTACAGATGCGAGTGCATTTAAAACATACGCAGGTAAATTCTAAAATATTGTCAATCAGGGATGATCAGGATGTTGGGACAAACATATTAATAATTCTATTAATTATCATATATATTAATACACAAATTTATTTATGGCGAAGACAGGTACCATGCATTTATTTATTACAGCTGTGGACATCCTATACTTCATTAAAATAAACGTTGATTTAAGCTTATGACTTTGTTTCCTTGTTTATTGATGTGATATGCATTCTCAAGAATGGTAAAGTTTGCTTTTACTTAAATGATAAATATTTTTGATTCCATTAGATTAAAATAAGAAAGAAACTATTGAGATAAATTTGGTTTTTGTAGCATTATGGATGAAAATGTCTATAATACAGTAGAAGGTATACATTTTTACAATTTTTGTTTGTGCATATTTTCGACTTTTATACTCTAAAATGTTTTCAAATAAAGCGTACGGCCGCTGTAATCTTATTTGATCTTGTAACTAACACTATGTGCTACACAAATTAGATTTACAAGGTGAGTATATATTGATAAAAAAAGTAAACATAAAACGGTAGCGAGATAATTGTGAAAAATAACTTGTGATTATTTTTTATATCTCTGTAACGAGAGTTAATTGTGAAAAATTATTAAGTTGCTGATTAAAAAGGCATCCTTGTAGGATGTAATCATTAACTAAATCCCAAATAACCATGAAAGCTTTTTACAAAACCATTCAGGAAAGAATCAAAGATGCTGAACAGCAGGTCAGTTTGGATTCTGAAAATGCCATTGAAGAATCAAGAAGAATGGCCATTTTATTAAAGGAACTGCTAAATGAGTTACGAACGCGCGTTTTAACAGTCGGATTTCAGGACGAAAATGAGGAAATAGATTTTTTTAGGAAAATCAAGCCTGAGGTTCAGGGGAAACTGCTGTACTATAATAAGGTGTTCCGTATTGAAACTGGGCGGCCTGTTAATTTTGGCACCATGTATCAAACTTATTTTTTGACCCAATTGCATCGATTGGAGGAAAATTTCAAGGAACATATTTCCAATTCTGAATTTTATAGATATTATCGATCCGATAGTAGGGAGCGGGATAATTCTTATTTTACTCGTGGGAAAATGGATTTTAACACTGGCCTGCAGAGTCACTTTTTTGAATCAGATCCACTTTTTTCAACATACTATGATTATAAAGTATCTCGTATTATTGAAACCGATTTGCTTTATCAGTACCTTCTGATGCGTACTAGTAACGATCTTGAAAATACGCGGGTTTTACTATCTGATTTTGGGAACGAATCGGTTAACTGGACGGATTCCAAGAATGCACTGATTGAACTTATTTATGCACTATATGCTACGGAATGTATTGGGAATGGTAACATAGGTATTAGAAAGGTTGCCTTGGCATTTCAAAGTCTTTTTAACATTCAGCTTGGCGATGTTCATCATGCCTTCCATCGGATGAAATACAGGTCAGGAAGCCGCAGTATCTTTTTGGAACGTATGAAATCTTCTTTAGAGCAATATATGGACAAGGAATTTATGTAATTTTTTTGATTACAAATCACCTAGACTCAATAGTAAAGGCAGCTGTGCCTGTTGATTGATTATTGAAACTGCCTTTATTATCTGCTCTACAACTCTCTTTCTTTTATCGCATTTACCCATGCGCTGCCCATTGGCATGTTATCATTTTTTTATGCTTCTTTAGTTATACTTCCAATTCTGGGGGAGAATTTAGTGCTTTTTCTTTGAAAACAAATTTCTCCGGCAATAGAATTACTCATCGCGGATAGTTCACTGCCCATATTCTTTTCAAAAAAACTTGGCAGAAAATGCAATACACTCTGCTCAATTTTGTATGGCATCACCCTGATACTGTAAGGAGGGGTTGCGGGTTTATAAAGAGAGTACAAACGAAAAAAATTAAGAGCCATGGAAATAGACAAAATGGAATTTAGCTTTTGGATGAAAAGAATTATGCAGCGATTTGATATCCTTTCTGATCAAATGAATTTGAACGCGCGAGATCGTATGGTATTGGACGATGAAGAGTTATTGGATAATCAGGATGTACTGCACACGCTTAAAATTAGTCAGCGGACGCTACAGCGCTACCGCTCTTCCGGGAAATTGAAGTATTTCACTATTAGTGGCAAATTGTATTACAAATTATCTGATGTGAGAAGTTTTATACACAATAGTTCTAACAATATGAGCCCAAAATAGGGCCAATAAAAGACAAATAGTACCACCACAAAGCCAATTCAAGGTTACAAGGTGATATGACTTATACTTTTGATCATAAATCTTAAACAATCATATCATGAGTGAAGAAGTCCAAACAACACAAACCCCTAAACAAGAAGTGCCTGGCCCGTTATCCCCGGATCAGCTGTCCGATATTTTGCTGGTTCTAAACAAGGAAAAAATGAGAATTGAAGCTGTAAAGGGAATTGGAAAAAATGGTGAGCTCGAAACTGTATCAACTGATAAGAAGAATGAGAACCAGTTTATGAGAGTGGATAAGCATGGAGATGTGTTTTCCAACTTCTTTTCCAATTTTATCAGCCAGCTTAAAAACCCGACCAAATTTTCATTTTTTAAGGTACCCTTTAAAATTGCACTTAACACTGCCGATGAAATTCAAAAGTCTATTGATGCTCCCTCTGAAAAAGGTAGTAAAATCCTTTCTAAATACCTAATAGATGCTGAGAAACAGCATGAAAATAAACCTCAAAATCAAAATAATATGGAAACGCAACAAACAAACCAGCAAGCTGGGCAAAATACGCCGGAAACCAGTCAAAATGCACCGGCTCAAACTGAAAATCGCTATAAGGCAGAAGACATCGATTGGAATACCATGTCTAAGCTTGGTCTTAATCAGGAAAAGTTAGAGAAAATGAACGTCTTTGAGGATTTATTGAAAGGCTTTAAAACAGATAAACTTATTCCTGTTAGTCTTAATCTTGGTACGGTTATCACCCGAATGGATGCTAGACTATCTCTGCAAAGGAATGCCGAGGGTGAAGTTACCGTTGCCATTCACGGAATCCGTAAAGAACCCAATTTAGACTATAAGTTCTTCGGACATGAGTTCACAAATGAAGACAAGAAGAATTTACTGGAAACGGGAAATATGGGCCGAGTAGTTGAACTTGATAATCTTAAAAATGGTGATAAAATCCCTTCTATCATTAGTATTGATAAGCTGACAAATGAAATCGTGGCGTTAAGAACAGACAGGATCAAGATCCCAGACACGCTCAAAGGGCTTGTATTGAATACCGAACAAAAGCAGACTTTGATGGAAGGTAAACCTCTTTATCTGGAAGGAATGACCTCAAATAAAGGGGAGCCCTTTGACGGACGTGTGCAGTTTAATGCTGAAAAACGTTATGTGCAATTTTTGTTTGACAACACCATTGTGGCAAAACTACAGGATAATCAGGTTAAAGAAATTCCGAAAGTTTTCAGGGATAAAGAGCTAACTGATAAACAGCATGCAGATCTAAAAGACGGAAAGAGTGTGAAAATATCGGGATTAGTGGATAAAAAAGGAAAGGAATATGAGGGTTACATCACTCTTAATAAAGAAACGGGAAGAACAGATTTCACTTTTAATAATCCCAACGAGATAAAAGCAAGCGCCCAACCATCAGAAGAATACAAAACGCAGGTTGCAGTTAATTCAGAAGGAAAGACCAATGAGGCTACAAAAAATATTACAGAGCCATTAAAATCAGGACAGAAGGAGCCGGATAGTAAGAAACAAGCGGATCAACAGGCAGAGAAAAAGGAGCCCGCTAAGAAAAGAGGTCTTAAAGCATAATTCGGGTATACTAACATTAAAACCTAATTAATATGAAATTGATAATCGCAGAAAAGCCAAGTGTTGGCCGCGAAATTGCCGCCTTATTGGGCGCTTGTGAAAAACATGATGGTTATCTATCCGGAAATTCATATTGTGTAACATGGGCTTTCGGACATCTGATCACCTTAGCTATGCCTGAAGATTACGGTATAGCTGGCTTCAATAAAGAATCACTACCGATTCTTCCCAATCCATTTGAACTGACCATTAGGAAAATAAAAAAGGAAAAGTCTTACGTAGCTGATCCTGGCGCATTAAAACAGCTTAAAGTCATTGAAAGGAAAATAAAAGAGTGTGAGAGCATTATTGTAGCAACAGATGCGGGACGCGAGGGCGAACTGATCTTCCGATATATCTATCAATACCTAAAATGCAATAAACCGTTTGAGCGTTTGTGGATCAGTTCTCTGACGGAAAAGGCCATCAAACTGGGCTTTATGAACCTTAAGGCGGGAAATGATTTTGATAATTTGTTTTATGCTGCACAAAGCAGGAGCCAGGCAGACTGGCTGGTAGGTATTAATGCTTCACAAGCGCTGACGATTTCTGCCGGATACGGCATCTATTCATTAGGGAGGGTTCAGACACCAACATTGGCACTGATCTGTAAAAGATTTATTGATAATAAAAATTTTTCCGTCCAGAAATACTGGCAGATTCAATTGAACCATACCAAAGAGTTGATAACTTTTAAAAGTAGCTCTCAAACCAGATGGAATGATCAGAAAAAAGCGGAGGATGCATTAAAATTAATCATTAGTAAAGGAACAGTTACGGTTAGGAGTGCTGAGACAAAAAAGGTTTCAGAGCAGTCACCGCTGTTGTTTAATTTAACCGGTTTACAAAAGGAATGCAATAAGAAGCTGAATCTTACTGCCGAAGAAACTTTAAATATTGCTCAAAGTCTCTACGAAAAGCAGTTTATTACCTATCCGCGCACGGGAAGCTGCTATATTCCAGAAGATGTGTGGGTTGATGTTCCACATTTGATTAAGGCATTGAATGACCGCAAGTCTTTAATCGAAGCTGTCTCAAAATTAAAGTGGGGTCACTTTAGCAAAAGGATCGTTAATGATTTAAAGGTAACCGACCATCATGGTTTACTCATTACGGATAAAATTCCTACTGCATTGTCTGGAAACGAATCAGCCGTTTATGATATGATCGCCCTTCGCCTGTTGGAATCTGTCTGTTCACCCTGCAAAAAAGAAATTACCACAATCATTACAGAAGTTCTTCATTATGAATTTTCCTCCAAAGGCACGCAGATCATTGAACCAGGGTGGCGCATCATTCAGGGGAACTTCAGTGATGAAAGTGAAGATGGTTTAGAGCCACTTCCAGTACTTAAAGCCGGTGATGATTTAGTCATCAAGGAAGCTGGTGTTCTCGAGAAACAGACCAAAGCGCCGCCCCTGTATAGTGAGGCAAGTTTACTATCTGCTATGGAAACGTGCGGAAAGGAAATTGAAAACGATGAAGAACGTAAAGTGCTTCAAAACATTGGCATCGGTACGCCTGCAACGCGTGCGGCCATTATAGAAACTTTATTTAGCCGCGATTACATCAAACGAGAAAAAAAATCACTTCATCCAACAGAAAAGGGACTCAAAGTTTACGACTTTATTAAGGAAAAGAAGATTGCAGATGTAGCGATGACGGGCGAATGGGAACTTGCTTTACAAAAGATCGAAAACGGCGAAACCTCCAGCGAAATTTTCCAAAAAGAGATTGAGCATTATACCCGCTTAATTACTGAGGAATTATTATCAGCTCCTATAATTACTGAAAAATTACCTGAATTAATTTGTCCAAAATGTAAAACCAGGCATCTAATTATCCGGGATAAGATTGTTAAATGTCCCGATGTTGTATGTCAATGGGTCTTGTTTCGTAGTATCTGTGGGGTTCAATTAAATTTAAAGGAGGTAGAAAATCTTATTAATAAAGGAAAGACCACAATTTTAAAAGGAATGACAAGCAAGGCAGGCAAAAAATTTGATGCACGCATTGTATTGAATGAAAAAGCAGAAACAACTTTTGAATTTGAAAATAACAAATTCCTAAAAAAGTAAAACAAAATTTTAAGCAAAGCCCACTTTCATGGTGGGCTTTTAACTAAGAGAAAACCCCTGTGGCAAAACGGGGATTTTTTTACTTTTTAGCTTCTTCGACTGATATTTTTCTAAAATTCTTAAATAATTTACTCAGTTCCAAAGTTGATTTACGTGCTCTTGTTCCTGCAGCCTTATTTCCTTTTTCTACTTGTAGATCAGCATCCGTAATGAATTTTTCTAACTCTGCATTGATTTTTTCTAATAGTTCTTTCATGGAATTATTTTTTAGAGATGAAGTACTAAAATATAAATAAAAAATTGATTTATGTCAATATTAAGCTGCGGCACAATATCTAAATATCATCTTACTGGGCACTTTTCAAGCGTAATAATTACAATCATTAAATAGAATATTTTATGAAAACAACACAAAATGACCTTTCGTATTTCACCTTAAGATTACAGGAACATATTAATAACAGTTTTCCGGAACTATCAAAAGACCGGACATTTGTTTCTCTGCGGTCTGCTTTGGCTGCGAACGCCTATGAAGGTGCATTTCTTTCTGGAAATACAATTGAACAGTGTAATGAAATTGCAGATTTTATCTTATTTGAAAACCTGCATTTTTCAAAATTTGATACGATCTTCCAGGTTGTCTGTAATGAGTTCGACACGATTATGGCCGATGAGGAGTTGCGGCCATTTGCTTTACAAATGTTTCCTGTTTGTGAATCTGTTTTCAAAGGTTACGCGCTGAGCGACGACTTTGCTTATGACATACAGTATGATTTGCTGTATACAGAATTAACGGGCAGGATTCAACTCTGGATTGAAGAACATGGCCTTCAATAAAAGAGAGCATCTTCGCCATAATATTGAAGCCCTTTCTACCGCCTTTAGGTTAGAGAGAGAAAAACGACCAGCTACCCAGACAGAACAGAAACATTTACTTTTATACAGCGGATTTGGAGGGTTAAAATTTATCCTCAATCCGGTGGAAAATGAGATTGATATCAACCATTGGCGAAAAACAGAACATGATCTTTTTCCACTTACGCAGGAGCTTCACCGTCTTCTAAAAAATAACTCTTCCGATGAAAGGCAGTATCGCCGCTACCTCGAGAGTATGCGCGGTTCTGTATTGTCTGCATTTTATACGCCTCCGGAAGTAATCGATGCAATATCTGACAGTTTAGCAAGCAGCGGAGTAGATTACATCCAAAAATTTCTCGAGCCATCAGCTGGTATAGGTGCCTTTTTAAATTCTTTTTCCAACCAAAATATAAGCCGTATTACTGCCTATGAAAAGGACCTGCTCACCGCTTTGGTACTTAAACCGCTTTATCCTGATTATGATATCCGGAACGCTGGTTTTGAGGAGATCGACGAATCGGAAAAAAACAGCTATGATGTGGTGGCCAGTAATATTCCGTTTGGTGATATTTCTGTTTTTGACCTTTCGTTTTCCAGAAGCAGGGATGAGGCAAAAATTCAGGCAGCCAGAAGCATCCATAATTATTTCTTTTTAAAAGGAACTGATATGCTTCGTGAGGGTGGAGTTCTGGCCTTCATTACCTCGCAGGGGATACTTAACAGTGCCAAAAATGAGCCTATTCGCAGAGCTTTAATGAAGGATAATAACCTGGTGTCCGCCATTCGTTTGCCCAATAATCTGTTTTCAGATTACGCGGGAACTGAGGTTGGGAGCGATTTAATTATTCTCCAAAAAAATAGCATAAAACAGAACTTGACAGAAGCCGAAGAAATATTTTGTCAAAGTGTCTTGACCGAGTATAATACTCCCGGCAACGCTTTTTTTGCGGATAACCGTCGAATTGTGCATACCTCAGAGGTTGCAGGTACTGACCCTTACGGTCATCCTGCTTTGATTTATACTCACGGGGGCGGAGTAAATGGGATTTCAAGTGACCTTAAAAAAATGTTGGACGATGACTTCAGTAAATTTCTTGATTTAAAATTATATAAGGGAGACCTAAAAAATGAGGTTTCTGTAGAAATCGGAATTGCACCTGAAGTAATTATTCCTGCGCTAGTAAAACCGGTCTTGAAGAGAGAACCGGAGGAAAAACCTATAGTACCAGCAGCCGTTTATGAGGTACAGTTAAGCCTGTTTGAACTCTTTGAAGATACTGTGGTAAAACCGCTAGCTGCGATTCCAGCAAACAAGTATAAAAGCCAGAAGAAAAAGGCACCCGGTTCCTATCAATCCAACTTGTTCAGTGATGTGCCGCAGTCTAAGGTTTTGCTCAGTGATCAGGCAAATAATCGAAATAAAGTGGAAGCTATAGGGGATCTGTTCTCTATAAGTGGTAGTGGCCAGGGTAGCTCCCAAGCTGATGCTAAAATGGGTTCTGAACTATTTGGTGGAGAAATTCAAAACTTTCACCGCAATGACAGTTTGGTAACTGATCGTGGATTAGTGGGTTATCTGAAAAGTATTAAATCGGATAGCGTAAATGCTATTTTCCAACCTTTGGCATTATCGGCTCTTCAAAAATCGCGAGCTGAAGCTTATATATTTTTGAGAGATACTTATATCGATCTCTACCAAAAAGAAGCTCAAAACCATCTTGAAGATCGGGAAGCAAGGGAAACACTGAACCGCCGTTATGATTCTTATGTAAAAAAGTTTGGAAATCTAAACACCGCTGAAAATATTAAACTGATTAAAACAGACAGCGCAGGAAACGAGATGCCTTATCTGGAACGTGTTGTTGGCGGAGTCATTCATAAGGCTGATATTTTCCATCATCCGGTCAGTTTTTCTCAGGCAACCCTTGCAACAGATAACCCCGATGAGGCATTGGCTTCCTCACTAAATCGCTATGGTAAGGTCAATCTAAGGTATATGTCCCGGATCAGTAATCTTTCTGAGGAGGAACTGAAATCAAGACTTGAAGGAAGGATTCTGTTTAATCCTATAGAGAAAGAATACGAGATTACGGAGCGGTTCGTCTCCGGTAATGTAGTTGAAAAGATCAAAGAAATTGAAGATTATTTACTTATAAACCCAAATGATAGAGCGGCGAAAGAAAGCGTAAAAGCCTTGGAGCAGGCGATACCCCGGCGGATTGAATTTGAGGAACTGGATTTTAATTTAGGTGAACGATGGATACATACTGATATTTATAGCAGATTTGCCTCTCATCTTTTTGATACAGAGGTGAGGATTTATTACAGTGAGAATACCGATGATTTTTCGATTAACTGTGAGAAAAAAAATATCCTTATTAGTGAAAAGCATGCAATAAAATCTGAAAGCCGCACATTTGATGGTATTGCTCTTTTTAAAAACGCACTAGTCAACACCACTCCTGATATTACCAAAACCATTCAGGTTGGGGATCGGGAGCTCAAAGTGCGTGACATGGAAGCTATTCAACTGGCCAACACGAAAATCGATGAAATTAGAAAAGCTTTTACGGATTGGTTACATGAGCAAAATGTAGATTTTAAAAACGAACTCACCGACAAGTACAATGATACCTTTAACTGTTTTGTGAGACCTGGGTATGATGGAAGCCATCAGGACTTCCCCGGCCTTGACCGAAAGGGGTTAGGTATTGAAGATCTTTATGCCAGTCAAAAAGATGCGGTGTGGATGATTAAGCTCAATGGAGGGGCAATTTGCGATCATGAAGTCGGTGCAGGTAAAACATTGATTATGTGCTGTGCTGCGCACGAGATGAAGCGACTGGGACTCGCGCATAAACCGATGATTATTGGTTTAAAAGCCAATGTACACGAGATTGCCGATACCTACCGGAAAGCGTATCCTCATGCTAAGATCCTGTATCCCGGCAAAGAAGATTTTACTCCTAATAAACGGCAGCGAATTTTTGGAGATATCAAAAATAATGATTGGGACTGCATTATCCTGACCCACGATCAGTTCGGTATGATTCCACAGTCTGCGGAACTGCAAAAGGAAATTCTGGAGACAGAACTGCAAAGTGTGGAAGACAATTTAAACGCTTTAAAGGCGCAGGGCAAAGAAATCTCAGGAGCGATGCTAAAAGGGGTTATTGTCCGCAAGAAGAACCTTGAAGTAAAGCTCAAAACGCTGGAACATGATATTGAAAACCGAAAAGATGATGTTGTTGATTTCAAAATGATGGGGATCGATCATCTTTTGGTGGATGAAAGCCACAAGTTTAAAAATCTGATGTTTAATACCCGGCATGAACGGGTTTCGGGACTTGGCAATATGCAGGGGAGTCAAAAGGCAATGAACCTGCTGTTTGCCATACGGACTATTCAGGAGAGAACTGCCAAAGACCTGGGTGCGACCTTTCTTTCCGGTACAACCATCAGCAATTCACTCACTGAACTTTATCTATTGTTCAAATACCTGCGGCCCAATGCAATGGAGAAGCAGGGGATTACCTGCTTTGATGCCTGGGCTGCTATCTATGCCAGAAAAACCTCAGATTATGAGTTTTCTGTCGCCAACAATATTGTACTAAAAGAGCGTTTTCGTTACTTCATCAAAGTACCGGAGCTGGCGCAGTTTTACGCAGAGATTACCGATTACCGGACCGCAAAGGATATTGGTATTGACCGGCCTGAAAAAAACGAGATCTTTTATAACATCCCGCCTACACCTGATCAGGAAATTTTTATTAAAAAACTGATGCAGTTTGCTAAGACAGGAGATGCTACACTTCTTGGTCGGGCACTATTGTCAAAGTCAGAAGAAAAGGCTAAAATGCTGATCGCTACTGATTATGCCCGAAAGATGTCATTGGATATGCGGTTAATCAGTTCGATCTATGAAGACCATCCCGATAACAAAGCCTCACACTGTGCTGCCAGTATCGCAAAGTATTATAAGGAGTTTGATGCGCAGAAAGGTACCCAATTCGTTTTCTCAGATTTAGGCACATACAAGCCCGGTGAATGGAATGTTTATTCCGAGATTAAAAGAAAACTGGTCAACGATTATGGTATTCCCTCCCATGAAATACGGTTTATTCAGGAAGCTAAGAATGACAAAATGCGGAAAGAATTTATTAGTGCGATGAATGAGGGGCGGATCAGGGTGATGATTGGTTCGACTGAAATGCTTGGGACGGCCGTTAATGCTCAGGAACGTGCTGTGGCCGTACATGACTTGGATACGCCTTGGCGTCCAAGCGACTTGGAGCAACGTCACGGAAGGGCAGTAAGAAAAGGTAACCGGATTGCCAAACATTTTGCCAATAATAAAGTGGATATTCTCATCTATGCCGTTGAAAAATCTTTAGACAGTTATAAGTTTAATCTTTTATTTAACAAACAGCTTTTCATCAGCCAGCTTAAAAATAATAATCTGGGAAAACGAACGATAGATGAGGGTGGGATGGATGAGCAATCAGGGATGAATTATTCTGAATATGTGGCAATACTTTCAGGAAATACCGATTTATTGGACAAGGCCAAACTAGAAAAGCAGATTGCAGGTCTGGAAAGTGAGAGACAGTCTTTTATCCGCTCGAAATTGATGTCAAAATATAAACTGGATGATACATTGAGTACTTTAACAGAATCGAAATCCAGACTGGAAAGATTTATCCTTGATTGGGACAATCTGCAAAAAAGAATACAAAAGAATAGTGATGGTAGCGTAGTAAATGCGATTGCATTAACAGGGCTGCCTGCTAATGCAGATGTAAAACAGATTGGAGCTAAGCTTAATGATCTGGCAGAAGATGCCAGAACAGCGGGGGAATACCGGGAAATTGGAACATTATATGGATTTTTGCTTCTTGTAAAAACAGAGGTTTCAGAAAAGGAAGGGGTGAATGTTAAACTGAACCGCTTCTTTGTTACGGGTGAAAGCAACCTGAAATACTCTTATAACAACGGCCAGATGGCAGCTGATCCTAAATTAGCCTCTATGAACTTTCTCAATGCGCTGGATAAAATCCCCGTTTTAATTGAAAAGGAAAAGACTGAAATTCCAGGACTAGAGAAAGATCTGTCTGTGCTTGAGGATATTGCAAATTCAACTTGGAACAAGGAAGCGCCGCTTAGTGTGCTAAAAACGGAATTGGCTGCAATAGAAAGAAAAATCATGTTATCTATTAATGCTGAAAATACAAAAGAAGAGGAGAGTAATCCACTTTCAACTAACTCAGCGCAAGATAAAAGTAAAGCTACAGATATTAATCTTTCTAACAAGGTTAGATTTTGATAAAGGAAAGTCAGAGATTAAACAATAAATAACTTTGAATTACAGATGAAAATTCGAAAATTGCAATATAAATCCCTTAAAAAATGACTAGAAAAATTGCAAGCGGCCCTATCAGGGATAAGGAAAGAACAAAGGACAAATTTTTGACCGCGGTGGGATTGATTTTAAAGGAAGAAGGTTTACCGGTTTAAATATAACCAAGGTAGCTACAAAAGCAAATGTTGACCGGAAACTCATTTATGAATATTTTGGCGGTTTAGAAGGGCTGGTTAAAGATTACTTAAACAGTCGTGATTATTGGAGCAGCAACGCAGAGTACACTCAAGAAATTATTGAGAAAAGCAAAGATGACTTCGGGCAGCAAATGCTATGTAGTTTACTGGAAAAACAGTTGGATTCTCTTATAGATGATGAAGAATTACGTTGGATCATTAGCTGGGGAGTGTCTGAGCGTTCAGTAGCCCTTGAGGAATTAAATCAGAAACGTGAGCTATTTGGTGAGCAATTTTTAAATGAAATTGCGGATGAATACTTTAAAGACAAGGATATAAAAATTCGGCCAGTTGCAGCGCTTTTGATTGGGGGGATTTATTATATGACCTTGATAGCGCACACCAATAATGGCCTTATGTGCGGAATTGATATCAGAAAAGAGGAAGCACAAACAGAAATAAAGAAGACCCTTAAACAAATTGTTGAATGGGCTTATTTGTAGAAGGATCTTCTTTATTGATTATTTAAAACTGTAATGGAAGGCGATCTCAAACTCACCATTGCTGTATTTTTGTAAGTCTATGGTACCAGTTGTGTAAAAGCATAAAATGCGCAGCTGGTTATTGTACTGAGTACCTATGCCAATAGTACAACTGCCTGTGCTGTGATAGATGGCGTTTATCATAAATTTTTCTCCGTAGCATTCGATCTGAGTGCCAAGGTCTATCATGTCGCGGAAGTTTTCAACGCCCCGGTACATGACCTTTGGCTCAATAGAGTTTATGGGATTCCCTGCAAACATAAATTTGTAACTAACCGCTCCCATGTAAAGGGAACGATCAGCCACATTTCTTTTAAAATCGCGGTCTAACAGCCTCTTTAGGTTAGATAAACTTCCCTGCAAGGTTAGTTTATCGTTTCTGTAACTGAACCCAAAATCTCCGTCAATATATATAGGACGGTTGTTAAAATTAGAAATACTTTGATCATCTCCCTGGGCGACGACTTCCCGATAATCAATCCATTCACTGGTAATGCCAGCAGTAATGCCGAAGTCAATAAAATTATCTTCGTTATTTAAAGGTAAATGGTAAGCATAGGTTGCCCGGGCTGTATTCCGGCCGATAACGCCCGACCGTTCCGTGTAAAAATTCAGTCCCAAACCGATTTTATTATTTAAGGTGCCATAGGCTACTGTAAAAGACTGCATAGAGGGCGCACCTTCTATTGCTGTCCATTGGGCTTTATAACTTCCTGCCATTTGCCATCCTTTTGTTATCCCCGCCATTGCAGGATTAGCCAGATATTGGTTTTGATAATAGGAAATTCCCATTGGATTAAGCTGCGCATAGGTTTTAGTCACCAGAAATATCCCTGCTGCGATGATCATATATTTAATGGTTTTCATTTTTCTTTGTTTTAAGTAAACTAAATTGGAGGATATGAAGTAAACACGCCATCTTCTAATCCTTTTTGAATAATTTTTGTAATTATTATTGATTATCCCTTATAATTGAAACGGTTCCCCTAATAATGCCCAGGTTGTTACCCATATCTATGATGTAGACGTAAGCATCTTCATTGAGCTGTTTTCCATTCCAGGTCCCATCCCAATCATTATTATAAGCTGTTTTGCTAAAAAGCAGACGGCCCGCACGGTCATAAAGTCTTACTTTATTATTGGGATATTGTTCAATATTTTTAATGACCCATGTGTCGTTTTTACCGTCCCCATTGGGCGTAATTACGTTATTGGGGATTAAAGATTGGTGCTCTGTTACCTGTATAGTCATATCCATTACTTCGCTGCATCCGTGAACATTGGTAGCGATTACGGTATATGTTGCGGTTTGTAAGGGCTTGACCTGGATTGTTCCGGTATTTTGTCCGCTAATAATATTGGGGCCAATCCAGGCAAAGCTTATTCCGCCTGTTGCGGTAAGGGTAATGGTCTGTCCCTTTGGAATTGTTGTCCCCTTATCACTGGATATGGTAATTACCGGTAAAGCATTAATTGTAATCATGGTGGCTGTTTTAGACGCTAAAGACCCATCCATATAAGTATAAGTAACGGTATAGCGACCGGCCAGACTCCACGATAAATCAATACTGCCCGTTAACTCATCAATTTTCAACGAAGGCGAAATGGCAGAATATTTTCCACCTGTCGGACCTGTATGAGTAATTTTGACTGTACCAACAGCGCAGTAATCAGAAAGTGGGTAAGCAATAATTGCGGGTGTTGAATTAATTTTTACCTTGGTATTTGCAGTTGAAGAGCATACGCCGTTTGTAAAGGTATAGGTAACCAGATAAAGCTGGTTCGGCGAACTATGCGCCAAATCTATGGTTCCCGTTTTAGCATCAATGATGAGTCCCATAGGAGCGGCTGAGTACATTCCGCCAGTCTGCCCGTTTTGAATCACCTCAATATTTCCTGTTGCCTGAAATTCATTTGCACTATAACGAATGCTGGCAGTAGGCAGTGCAGGCTGTGGATTTACGTTGATAAGAGTAGGCTCGCTTATACATCCTTCAGTATTTTGAGCAGTTATGGAATAATTACCAGGTGCTAAGTCAAAATGGTTGTCGGCAGAATACGGACTACCATTGATACTATAGGTAACTCCTTCATTTTGGGTAATATCAATGTGCCCGGTAATACGCTCGCAGGTTGGCTGTGATATGATCAATATGGGTTTTGGCAGACTTTCAAAAGTTACTTTAACTTCTTTTACATTACTCTCGCAGGCATTACGTCCTTTAACTGTTACCCAATACGATCTTTTTGAAAGTGGTGAAACCTGAAACACAGCGCCTGTGCCTAAAACGTTATCCTGCAAAGGATTATCATACCAGGAGAATACAGGGTTTGTAACGTTACTAGAGGGAGGTAACGATGCAGTCAAAAAGACGCTATTTTTTTTACTGCAATTGTTTACGCTTGGTGCAATTATATCCAGCTCATCTGCCTGCGGATTTGAAATAATTACAATATCATCCGACACCGAACAGTTCTCGCCATAAATGACTTTTATACGGTATGTTCCGCCGGCAGTAATGGTCTGTGTAATTTCGCTTCCTAACATCTCGCCTGTCCCTATGTTGCTCCATTGAATTTTTGAATCGCTGTTGGGCATAAATGAGCTTCCACTTACTACGATCGGAAGATTACTGGCGCAAAGGGTAATGTCCGAACCCAACACACCGATGCCTGTTCCGAGGATAGGTTGAAAAAAAATATTCTTATTATTTCCTGCATCGGTACTTTGGGGCAAAATTTTAAAAGGAAGACAGCCTGCCTCAATATCTTGTATAGATATGAAATTAAAAGTCGCATTGCCTGCTTTCAAACATATACTTGCCTGTTTGCCTGCTATCGTAGACTGCAACTGAACAGTGGCACAATTATTACCGCTCATTTGAAGAGCCTTTTCAACGGTAATGGTTTTTCCGGACTCAATTTGATAAGTGGAATTTTTGGAGGCAAAAATTAACTCATTAACGAAAATTGAACCATACAGGAAGTTGGTCTGGCCCGATGCTGCGTCGAAAGTTACAGCATTGTAACGTGAGCCATCTTTACCCTTAAAATAATGTGCAGATAAATAAATGTGGCTTGTTTCTGCATCTAAATTATCAGCCGTATACGACCAGCCCTCGCTTCCATAGCTTAAATAAATATTGGAAGAGCCGAGTATTAAAGATTGACCCTCATTTGTATTTTGCCCATTAAAGGATAATGCAGTTACCGTTTTTCCGTTAGTGTTGAGGGTTCCTTTGGTGAAATTTATTCTCGAATTTGTCGTAAAATCATCTGTAAAAGTATAGCTTCCTGGAGCGGAAAAATTAATATCGTAATTGTTAGCTAGAATAGCGCCATTAGTTGTTATGGTTTCCTCTAGATCTAAAGAAAGGAAATTAATTCCTCCGCTATGCGTTAGAGAAGATTGCAGGGTCATTGAACCATAACAAGAAAGTGTTCCCCCAATTGAGGGAGCCCCTTTTACACCCTCCCAACTCATATTGTGGAAATCTGCTTGTCCTGAAATGTTAACAGCAGGACTTTCGCCAGAAAAACGGTTGAAGAAAACGTTGTCAAAACGTGTAGGAATACAATTGTCACCAGATGAGGTTCCATCGCTATTGGTGGTCCAGTGTGATGGATCAGTCCAATTTCCATTTCCTCCAATCCAGTACAGGTTATTCGGGGCAGGTGAAGAAAAGCTCCATCCGGCATTATTTCCCATATCTACTCCTGATGCGATAAATGATCCCTTTCCCGTAACCGAAATCCCACTTAATCTTACATGGGATAAATTAATATTTGTAGCACTAATGATTGTAGCATTAAGGATAGAATTGCAGCCCCCGTTATCAGATATACAATTATTATCAAAATCCCAGCTGCCGCAGGATGAATTGTTGATCAGTTGGTTTACGGTTTGAGTAGAGCCCGCCATCAAATGGCTGTTTTTATTCGCAGCAAGAGCGAGGATATTGAAAGTGTTTGATCCATTAATAGCGGACTCACCGGCAAAAGTAACAGCATTAAAGGTATTACCGATGTTGGCATCATAGCCAAGTATTTTACCGGGTAATACCGTATTCTTGAAGTTGAGGTCATTAAAAATGAGTCCGGGAGTTGATCTAAATTGGTAATTGTTTACGCCTCCGTTTGAAGAATTTGATGCAGGCATACTACCTATCATATTAATGATACTTGTACCTGCATTTATTTTTTTTATGTAACCGCCATCCCAATATCCACTTATATTAAGGGTTGATGATCCTAAAACTAAATTAGGATTTTTGCCTGAGGGATCATATTCCGAATTATAATTTTCAGCATTAATAATTTGGTTGGCGGTATTAAGTGTTCCATTAATAACTCCAAAGTTTTTTACATTGAATGTATCCGATAGCCACCATGTTCCGGAGGTATTATTAAAAAAAACGCCTTTATTTGAACGGTTAACGCCATCGTAATATAGGTGGACCCCATTTGTGGTGATGGTATTGTCAGAATTTATGCTGGAAAAATTTAGTCGTTCAACATTGAAATTCATTCCTGTTTGTAAGACCAATGAGCCTCCAATCGTAAGCGGGTTTTCGATAAGACCTTTTAAAACAGGTGTAGTTCCAGTAACTTCTTCCCATTTCATGTTATTACATGAAGCAGGAATGTCGAGATTAACTGTATAATTTATTCCTGAATACTGGTTAAAGAAAACATTGTCAGCAGCGCCGGGTATACAACAGCCACCTGTACTTGAAGTTCCATCTTGGTTTAAAGACCAATGAGCAGGATCACTCCAATTACCTGATCCACCGATCCAGTAGAAGTTGTGTGCGGATGTCGGGCTGATTGAAACATTTAAATTATTTCCCCCATCGAGTCCTCCGGTAACGTTTAAAGGTGAGCCCGACGCATTAATATCTGTTATTTTGGCATTGGTAATTGTTATAGGATTTATAAGATTTAAATTTGCCCTTGTACCGGATAAGTAAGAGCTGATCTCAAGCAAACCGGAACACGCAGGCCCTGAGATCAACAGCTTATCAAGTCTAACTTCCATGTTTGTTCCTAAAACAAACTTTTTAGAAGCCGCCAAATTTAAAGTGGTGATGTTTAACGGGGTTGGACTACCTGCTGGATTAATAGAAGTGCTACCGGCAAAAGTTAACATATTAAATGTGCAGGGAGTAGTTGTACTGTATGGTAGTGAAGTCAAAGTTGAAAGCCCTGGGCTATTAGAAAACACCAAATCGTAGTAAGTCAAACCCGAATCATAGTAAAAGTTTGCTCCGCTGGAAGTCAGATTGATCTGACTAGTGCCTGCATTAAGATTGATGGCAGGCCCACCATAATTTATATATGCCCAATTTCCGTTAACCGTTATAATGGAATTTCCAAGCGTTAATGTGCGTAAGCCTGTCCCTTTATTTAATGGGCCAAAATTCTTTAGGGTTAGAGCCTGATCGTTTATATTTAAATTGCCACTGGTCAGATTGAGATCATTGGCCGGACTTGAAAATTCATCACTAAGAATCCATCCCCCGCTGCCTGAAAAGTGAGTGTTTCCCTGAATAGTTACACCGTTTGAGGTAAGGGTTTTTCCAATATTTGAACTCCTGTAATTCGTAACAGCAACCTCATAAAGCAAGCCACGCTGCCAAACGCTTGATCCATAAATATTCAGTACATTTGATGCGCTGGCTGATTTAAATACAGGTGTACCCGCAACATTGCTCCATGTGATATTGTTACATTCAGCGGTATTAGTATTAACAATTACCGGAGAGGCAGAATAGATTGTGCCAGAAAATTTATTGAAAAAGACATGATCATTTCTGGTTGGTACACATCCTCCAGGAATTGGAGTGCCATCGCTATTGGTTGTCCAGTGCAAGGGATCTGTCCAGTTCCCACCGCCTCCAATCCAATACAGATTTTTAGAGGCGGTCGAAAATGTCCAGCCTGTATTACCGCCCATATCCACACTGTTATTGGCTAAAAATGGTCCGGTTCCCGCGATTTTAATATTAGTAATCGTGGCATTTGTTAATGTAATTGGATTCGGGCTTTTTAGTGTTGATGCGGTTCCATATCCGGTTAATTCCCATTTGCTTTGACAATCCGGCGTATTATCGGTTATGAAATTAATGGTCTGGTCAGCCACTTGGTATTTTCCCCCATTAGCAAGCACTAGCTGGTTGATTACATTTGAAGTGGTAATAGCCCCCCAGGAAGCAAAAGTGACTTTATTAAAAGTCATGTTGCCCTGCGCGATAGAGGGTCTGTTATAACCTACTGGAATCGCTGTATTGGTAAAAGCCAGATTATAGTAAATATGTCCATTTTTTCCATAAAAGTCCGCTCCATAGCCATCATCAGTTGCCTGGGTTATATTGATTTGTGAAGTGCCGGCATTCAGGTTAGTCCCTGAATATACCCAAGAACCTGAACCTTGCGAGTTTCTGGAAATAAGGGTAATGGTGCTGGTTCCTAAATTTAAACTTCTTGGTTCTGTCATTGAAAAAGGGACGGAACCACAACAGCCTGATTCAGCAAAAATACCCGAAGTAATATTACTGGAACCAAAATCCAGTGATCCCTTTGTAAAATAAATTCTTCCAGTATTCACCAATGAACCTGAAACCAGCCAGGAACCGCTGCCATTAAAATAAAAATTGGCTGTTCCTGTTACACCATCATTAAAGGCAATCAGGTTTCCATTCATAGATGAAGTAAAATAAATCTGATTATTCAGCGTGGTTCCTGTCTGATAGTAAGCACTACTTTTTATTTCAAGAACACCACCGTCAAATATTGGGCTTACTGTACTGCCTGCAACTGTAATTGTATTGCAAACAGAAGTTTGATTGATGATAACCGTTTTACTGTTAGGAGTAAAACCAGCGTTTTTATCAAAGATTACATGATCACCAGACTGCGGAATACTAGGTGATAAACTTTCGCATGCATTCCCCGATGATAGCGACCAATGGTTGAGGTCACTCCAATTGCCCGAGCCTCCAATCCAATACAGATCGGCGGCTTTTGTAACAGATGCAAACAGAAGAAGTATGAAAAATAATGCGGGTATTTTTTTTAAAATACCCGCATTTGAATGATACGATTTATTTATAGGTCGTAAAGTCATGATTGAAAAATTAATGTTGAAAAAATAGAAGCATCGCAGATGTTTTTTACTATATGAGCATCAAAACCCATAAATGATTCAGTGGGGGCTTTCTGCTTGGCTTCAATAGATTAATGAGTTTGCTGTGAATGAGTAAGCCATTTATGGCGATTATCTTTCAAAATTAACTGTGGTCTAATTTCATAGTTTTGAGTTTGTAGGTATAACCATCCCTGAATATTGTTTATGCTCCCATGCAGGGTTTTATGGGAGATTGGCTACTGAATAAGGTGCTTGAGGTCAGGATCATTTTTTATCCTTTCCATTTCATCGGTGATAATGAGTACGATATCCTTTTTGATCTGCTTGTAATTAGCTTCAATGGTGTCCTTCATTGTATCTTCACCCTGCTCATTTTCAAAGGACCGGATCTGCGGTATTTTTTGGTACGCTTTTGTTTCTTTCGTTACTTTTTCATTATCCACCACAATCTCCGCATGAAAGATTTTCTGCTCAATCCGTTCATCAAAATTGTCAGATACCGCACCCACGAAAACCCCTTGAGTCAGGGTAGATATTTTTGAAGCGGGTATTAAGCTATCCAGTTGAGTAGAAATAGAGGTGGATTTGTCTGTGCGATTTATGCTGAGGCTTTGCCGTTTTTGCAGTACTTTTCCAAAACGTTCTGATAAGCTTTTTGCCGTTTCTCCAACCACCTGCCCGCTAAATACATTCCCAATTGTATTTTGAATAACCTTACTTTCTTTATCCCCGTAATCGCGGGTTAACTGTGAGTAATCCTGAAAGCCAAGGCAGACGGCAACTTTATTGCTTCTTGCTGTTGCGATAAGATTATCCAGTCCACGGAAATAAATTGTGGGAAGTTCATCGATAATTACCGAGCTTTTTAGCTGCCCTTTTTTATTGATGAGCTTTACAATTCTTGAGTTGTATAAACCCAGCGCGGCGGAATAGATATTTTGACGGTCCGGATTATTCCCGACGCAAAGTATTTTGGGTTCTTTGGGATTATTGATATCCAGAGAAAAATCGTCCCCCGTCATTACCCAGTATAATTGCGGTGAGATCATTCTAGAAAGTGGAATTTTAGCTGAAGCAATCTGACCTTGCAACTGATCCTGAGCACCGCCCTGCCATGCGTCCATAAAAGGGGAGAGGTAATTTTCCAGATCGGGGTAAGAGGTCAGAACGGTAAAGATGTCGGCGTACTTCTTATTTAATAGTTCTATAGCGTGTGGAAAGGTGCAGTATTTGCCATCCTGATATATTTTCAAAAACCAGATAATTGCGGCGAAAAGAATAATTGGTGACTCGACGAAAAAATCCCCTTGCTTCTGAATCCACGACCTATTAAGATTTAGCATGATCGTATATGCAGATTCGTAAGCATCTGAAATATCTGTCATGAAAGAAGGATTGATCGGATTGCAGCGATGGCTCTTACGGGGATCATCAAAATTTATCACATAGAATTTTGGTTTTACTTGGTATTTACCGGTATGCTTTAAAAGATGGTTATAGGCAATGGTAGAAAGATCGTCGAACTTGAAATCGTAGATATACATGGCGAATCCTTTCTCAATTTGTTGTTTGATAAAATTGTTGACTATTGCATAAGATTTACCGGAGCCCGGGGTGCCCAGCACCAATGTCGCACGAAAAGGATTGACGATGTTTATCCAGCCATCATGCTGCTTTTTATTATACCAAAATTTAGTTGGAAGGTTAACAGAATACTCATTTTCCATGAGTTTGGTTTCCTGCATGAAGCTTTCATTTTCGATATTGAATACATCCTCCATCAGATTGTTTTTTAGGAGTCTGCTCATCCATACGCCAGCCTTCAATAGTGCAATGAAACCTAAGCCAAGCGTAAGAATATAGAGGAATACAGCTACATTCAAAGACAGGGTTAGCAAAGGCGTATTTAGGAAGAACAGGATAAAACCGACTGATAAAGCAGTATAGATTTTTGGCCATGTTATTTTCTCATTTTTTACCCCTTTGGTTCCCAAACAACTTAAAGCAAGTAATACTAATGCGAAAATTTTGGTATAAAGCGGGTGAGAGAACAATCCTGCGGTACGCTCGAAATTGGTTAGTATTTTATCAATGATGGATAGTTGCCATCCCTGATCCCGAAAAAACTCATAACAGTACCAATAGCTGTGCATCAGCAGCAACAGGATACTTACTGCGCGCATAAATTCTACAATTTTGGCGAGTCCCCTTAAATCATCTTCTCCCTGCATTATTTTAGATTTAATGTTAGAAAAGTGAAAGTAAAGTGAGATTATAGCATTTATTGTCTGTTGGCAGCCAGTGACTTTATATGGCTTTTATTGGCTTCGGTTTTAATGAAAAGGAGATTCATAATTACCGTTACTCCTCGGCGAAAGGAAATCAAACTTCCAGCCGACAGCATTAATTTCTTAGAAATTTGTTCGCTTTTTGATGAAAATATAGGGTCAGACAGACTGTATTATTGTTTATCTGACGATATGGAAAGCAATATCAGGAAGAATGTATGATCTGAATGATACTAACAGAGATTGTAAAGAGATTGAGTTTTGGTGCGGGAACTTGAATATTGTTTGATGTGATAAACAAATGAATCCCTCTGGTTATACACTACCTTTACAGATACAATGTTATCTTACAATGGAAGTGCAAGGTGCGATTGTTTCAAGATGCTGTTTAAATATCTTTGAGATTTAAACGTTTTTGACGAAATAGTGGTTGACTAACCCTTTAAGATTTTCACTTTTAGTTTTAATATAAGCTTATTTGAGACCTATTTTTTTTCGAATTCCTGAAATATCACTACCGACATAAATTATTTTCCCTTTTGGATCAATAACTAAGTTATAAGGTATTTCTTTGACATGGTAAGATATTGGTAGCTTTGAACCAAATCCTTCTACATCGGATAAGTTTACCCAGGGCATTTTTTCTTGCTTTAAAGCATTAATCCAAGCGGCTCTATTGTCATCCAGGGATATGCTGATAAATTCAACCCTTTTATTCTGAGAAGTTTTTTTATATATTTTTTTTAGCTCTTGAATTTCATTTCTGCAGGGAATGCACCAACTTGCCCAAAAATTCACGACAACATATTTACCGCGGTAATCTTTTAATTTTTTAAAAGATCCTGACCTAGTTAAAGATGTAAAATCGGGTGCTTTTCCACCAACTGATAGTATTTTTTTACCACTTTTTATTTTGGCTTCGATCACTTTGCCCAAGGAATTTTTTCTTAAATCAGGAGATAACTCATCAAACAACCTTTTAGTGACCGCAAGTTCAAAATTGTCAAAATTGTCATCTAATATGTAGAGAGCCCAATACTTATTTGGATTACTCCTTACTATTGAATCTTCCATAAACTTATTTTCTCTTAATTGGTAAGCTCTTTTTCGCCCGTCCAGTTTTCTATATTCACTAATATTATTGACCTTTTTAGATCTTTTTAATTTATCATCAATCAATTCTGTTAATGAATCCAATATGTTTTTTCTTTTAGACCATAGCTCATGAATAGGATTCTCTCCATTGTCTTCAATTTTGATGTTTTTTATATCATTAAAGTCGCCGTAAATTTTTATTAGTCCGTCTTTAATGACAAAACTAGCTATAAACTTACTGCCTATAATTGCATAAATTCCTGCTTCATTAACAGATCCTTCAATTTTGAAAATACCATCGATTGTCTGTAGAGAATCTATTTTTTTTTCTGAGCCTAACTTATACAAAGATACTTTACCACTTAGGTTTTTAAGATTAACGTCAATGATATATTTATATGCAAGGGAAGTATACACAGAGCTTAGTGTAATAATTACTATCAAGATTATTTTTTTTATTACCATATGCTCCAAATATAAAAGATCTGCAACAATAGTTACAGATCCTTTTTTTCTTATTTGTACTTCTTAAGGATTACTAGGCCAGCAACTATTGCCAACACAGTAATTACCTGAACAACATGATTTTTTCGAGCCACAGGCTTGGCCACGAGCGGCGCATTTAGTTCCATAGTCGTCATCGCCATCGCCGATTTCACCACCACCGTTACCACCACCGTCTGTGAGACCTCCTTTCATGAACCTCAGTTCATTTCTTGTGAGCTTTGTTCCAAAGAGCATTACATTTTTTTTCATAATAAAAATATTTATTTAGATAGCCTTTTGATGCTAAGGCTTTTAAGCCGCAATGGATTGCAATTTAAGAATTTTGTAAACACGAATCTTAAATAAGTAGCTTTTCAGCCAATTGGTGAAGTTTGCTTTTGTTATAGTACTGAATTTACTTTTGGCTTCCACGCTTTCGCTTTTTCTTCTTCATTTGATTCTCAAAGTTTAATTCTTCAAAGTCATCAGCAAGAACTTCAGGAAGTGAACCTCCAAAAGATTCCATGAAGCTAGTTTCGTCATTTGAGAACACAGGCTCATTTTTATCAAGAAAATCAAAAATAGGATGTGCTTTTTCAACAGTATTTTGATCACCAGATTGCATTTTTAAAGATGTTTTTCCCGGTTCAGTATTTTTGAATTGGGGCTTCTGGTTGTTACTCCACCATTCATTAAATACATTAGCTGAAAAATTTTTACCTAAACGAGATCCATTCCATACTATTTTAGAATTATGATCAATAAAGGTAATGCCATAAATACGTCCATCCGGATTTCGCCGAACCACTGTATTGATGCCCTGTTCAAGCAATTGCTGTTTGAAACCTTTCTCATCACCAGAGGTATGCATTGCAACTTCTATGGAATCTATAAGTATAGTTTTTGTCTTTTCTTTTTTAAGGGCCTCCTGGTTTTGTTCAAAATGGCTTTGAAGCTTTAGATATCCGGCATCTTTTCCAAATAGAGATGCCTTAAAAGGGTTACTGACCTTTTCTTTATTTTCATTGAGGGCAAAATATACCAGTCCCTGCTTAGCTTTACCCTGTAATTCACCTTTAACTTCTTCCGCTGTAATGTTGAAGAGTGACAATAGAGTATTGTATTCTCCTAAACTTTGAAAGCGGTAATGTTTTGGTAAGTACCGCACCAGAGAGGCAAGCTGGCTCTTAATGTCCCCCTTTTTATAATCTACAGGATTGAAAATTTTTTCATTTTGAGATAAGCTCTGTTCTGTCGCAGCAATCAAATTATATTTTTTTTCAATGGTTCTGCAAATTTCCATTGAGCGGGGATGGTCAAATTTATCTGAAATCTTTTTTCCATCCAAGGTTACACAGGTTGATACGATATGAATGTGAGTGCGCTCGGTATCGGTATGTTTGAACACAACAAAAGGCTGTTGTCCATAGCCCATTTCTGTCATATATTGTTGCGCTATGGATATAAACTGTTCATTGTTAACTTTATCTTTAGGATCAGGATTCAATGAAATATGTAATACAGGCTTCTCTACTTTATGGTTTGCTGTGAGGTAGAACTCAAAGGAACGGTATAATTGTGATGCTGAATATTTGCCATTTACTGTTTCAGCTATCCTTTGTGTGAATAAAATTTGGCCATTTTCCTTGTCTACTTTTTGTTGATTATAGATGAGTGCTCCCAACATATTTGCTCCTTTACCAATTTTTGCAACCATTTTATCAGTCTTATTTAAGGTGGTTATTTTCAAATTCCTGAGTCAAATGAATGATTTCCTGAATTAATTTTACCATTTCAATGGTTTGTTTTTCGAGTTTAAAGAGATATGCAGCGGCTTTTTTTTCGGAAAAGTTGTGATACATAATTTTGACAACCTGATTGTAATTTATACCAACCGACCTGAATTGACCATACAAATTAGTCAACCGTACATGATAATCCATAGCTGAAACATCAATTTTCACGGTTTTAATTGTTTTCTGAAACACGCAGGCTGTAATAAAATGTGCCATTACTTTCATTCCAGATTGCTGAAAGAGCGAGCGGAAACGGTTGTTTTCTTCCTCATTGAGACTTATCGAATACCGAAATATGGCAGGATTCTTTTTAAGTTTTCGGCCTCCTTTATTTTGTTTGGGCGTAATATTATCTTCCATGTTTAATCCATTTATAGTTTTATAAAACTGCGACTTCGGAGCGGTTTTCCAGCCCCCTGCAAGGGCAAGTCGTTTTGAGCTGCGGAATTCATTTCCAGCAGCTCAAAACATAACTTGCTCTGTTCGGGTGAACAGAGAATTCACCCTACGGGATGAATTAAATAAAGCAGGGAAAACCGGCTTTGAGTTGCCCGTCCTTTTACCTGATTTATTACAATAGCTGTGCATGAAATTCATATCCGAAATCTTTTTACAAAGTACGGGCTGAATAATGAAAGTATTGATATTCAATGTAATGCCAAATGAAGCCAATGGAAGCCAAAGAGGGTCATTCATATAAAAACGGAGGAAGTTGTGCATTTCTTTGTGGCAGCTATCAGGCAAGAAAGGCTGTTCGCCAGCGTGCATTACGATAAATTATTGTGAAGGACATACATCGTGAAGGCAAGAATGCCAGAAGACTTGAAGGAATTTGATACTGAAGATTGTAATGCTGTCTGATTGTAATTTTTGCTATCCGGACAACCAAGCGGCTGTCAATCGTGTGGATGTACCAGACATCTAGCTTGAACGAATTATGACAGGCGTGAAAAAGTATTTGCATAAATGGTAGCTGGCTTGCCAGTAATGATGGCGACAAGTATGCACGAAAATTATCAGGCAGGCATTCAGTCTGGCAGGTCAGAATGATCTTGATCCTTCAGGTTCGCAGCCTGTTATCCGTGAATGATGCGGTGACGGCCAGCAAGATGGCAAAGAAGACTTAACATAAAATTTAATACAATGGACAAAAAAAACAAAACCTTATTTATCGCTTTTGCAAGCCAAAAAGGAGGCGTGGGCAAAAGCACTTTCACTGCAATTGTTGCCAGTGTACTGCATTTCCGAATGGGCTATAATGTCGCCGTGTTTGATTGTGATTACCCACAGTACAGTCTTATGCAGATGCGTGAAAGAGATTTGCAGTCAATCATGCATAATGAAATATTTAAAAAACTGGCATATCGCCAGTTCTCTACCATCAACAAAAAAGCCTATCCTATCATGCAATGCAGGGCAGATGAAGCTTTATCAGAAGCCGAGCGGTTTATCGAATCTTCATCGATTACTATTGATATTATCTTTTTTGATTTGCCTGGAACAGTGAATACATCAGGATTACTAAATACACTGGCGGGAATTCAACATATTTTTTCACCAATCACTGCGGATCGTTTGGTCATGGAAAGCACATTGAGGTTTACCGATGTGATGGCCAATGTATTGATGAAAAAAGGTAGCACGTCCATTGAGACCATTCAGTTGTTCTGGAATCAGGTGGACAGGCGTGAAAAATCGCCTTTATATGAATCTTACGAAAAGGTCATTACAGATCTCGGACTGCACCTTATGGATAGCAGAATTACAGATAGTAAACGATTTCGTAAAGAAAGTGAGGCCGTAGCTAAGACCATCTTCCGTTCTACTTTACTTCCACCTGATGAAAAGTTGATGAAAAGCTGTCATCTTGATTTATTTATCGACGAATTTTTAAGAACAATCAAATTGTAAACAGTATGGAAAATGAGAATAAAAGAAGTAATAATACAAAGGTAGATGAAGAGCAAGTAATGGCAATCATTGCAAAAAGCACAACGCAGCTCCATCCTGTGGAAACACCAAAAGAATCTCTCGAAGAGAAGCCGATAGTTAAGGAAAAATCGAAACCGAAAAAAATACTCGATGCGGGTTACGGTGAGCGTTTCCTGAACAGTCACTCGATGACACGAAGGGGTGAAAAAAGTATATACATTCGACAGGAACATCATGAGCGTTTATCTCGTATCATACAGGTAATAGGTGAGGAAAAGATTCCGCTTTACGCCTATCTCGACAATATTCTTGAACATCATTTTGAAATGTTTGAGAAAGCTATTACAGAAGATTTCAACAAAAAATATAAACCCATTTTTTAAAATATTTCAATTATGAAAAAGACATCAAACAAGAAGAAAAGGGCAATAGCTAATACTTCGTACAAAGAGGTATTTCTAATTAACCGTTATCCATCGGGGCGCAATGGTAAAGTTGTATACATACGGCCTGAATATCACGAGCGGCTTCTTCGCCTTGTTCAATTAACCAGGGAAGAAAAGACGACACTTTATTCCTATATCGATAATATTTTTGAGCATCATTTCCATGAATTCGGAGTTGATATTACAGACTTTTTTAATGAGAGAAATAAACCTATCCTATGAAAAAATACATTTTTCTCAATTTCACAGAACACCTAAATCTATCATAGCTATGGAAACACTCATTGTAATATGCCTGCTCGTGGTGATCTTTCTACTTCTAGAGGATAAAATCATCATCAAAAGAAGCCAGGTCCAGAAAGAAAACCAGCAGAAAACTGACATAATTTTGCCGGAAATAATGGGCTTGCCGAAGGCTGTAACAAGACTTTCGACGCCAAAGAATGCCTCTGAAAGCCAAAGTATTGAACCCGAAAAGGAATCGAATAATTTAGCCAATGAAATCAAAGAAGAAGATTTCGATATAGAAATTCCGCAGGAAGAACCGGAGAAAGTTTTAGGCCAAATGCCTGATTTTGAAGACGAGGAAAAAGAGTGGGGGCAATATAGAGGATCTGATGGTGAAGACGGTTTTGCCACAGGGGTCACCTTTGAAGAACTGAGTACCGTGGGGATGTTGCTTAGCCAAGAAATGTCTGAGCCATCTTTAGAAAGGAAAGCGGTGGAAATAGTTCAGAAAATACAGGGAACCGAACTCTTTAGTTTATTAGAGAACTCTATAGAGGGTGCTTCGAGAAAAATAGCTAAGCTTTTGGATCGAAGCCTTTCGCTTGAAGCAGACTCCGGCTCTTCCATTCTGCGGAAGAATGATTTAAGAGATTTTGATATTGGAAACTTTGTTTAAATGGGGTTTTCCTTTATCAATAATACTAATTAATATGATCAATTATGGAAAGAGCGTTGCCTATTTTGGAAATTGAAGGAACAGATTTTTTAGTTGATGTAAAAAAGCTGGAATTTAAAGAGAAAGAAAATCCGAAGAATAGTATATCACTCTTTGATATGAGAGATCTTGGAAAGGGCCGGGGTTATGTGCTTGAATATAGTCCGCAAGAAAAAAATATACCATCCCTATTTAGCAGCACAATGACAGTTAGCGTGACAATACCCGAAATGGTCGCGCTTGATCCTGAAGGGATGTCGGAAAAATATGGAGTTCCCTTAGAGATGTTTGCAACTAAGAATGATTTCGATCTGATGGTTGACCAGACGGCACTGAAAGAACGGTTCTCTGGCCTTTTACCAATTGTTGATATTGCCGGACATCCATTTTATGTCGATTTGCGAATGGATATGTTACGGCCAAAAGATGACTTTTTATCCAACGGGATTGTATTTTCCAATATAGAAGACTACTACGTTGATGAGAAAGAAATATATTCCATCCCGTACAATCCTAAATCGCATGAATTTCAGGAGATTGATTTTAGCTCGATAACAGAAATCCCAAAAGATATTATTGTGGTTAGTTTTCCTCATGAAACTATCCTTGATCCAGTTGGGTACAATAGAAAGCATGGATTGGATGAGCTGGCTAATTTAAAACAAACCAACCTAAAATCTCATTTCAAAGCCGGTCAGGTATCATGGAAGGATACCGGTATCGTAGAAGCAATCCGTGAAAATAAAGCAAATTCGCTCAAAAGTGAAACACCCAAATCCGTTGATCAGGTAAAGAGAAGAGGACCTAAACTTTAAGATACTTATGAAAATTGAATTAAAAAATATTCAATATAGTGAGGCACTTAGCGAGGAGACTAATGCATTTGCAGCCAATCTTTATATTGAAGGAAAAAAAGCAGGAACTGCTTCTAATCGAGGACATGGTGGGTCAACGGACTACCAGGCTGTTGATGAAAATGGCAAAAAGCTGATCGCGAAAGCTGAAACGTATTGCAAATCACTTCCATCAGAGAAATTTAAGTCGGGAGGTAAAGATTACATGTTTGAAATGAATCTTGAAAATTATATCGATAAACTACTGGATAAGTATTTGCAAGCCAAGGATCTTAAGAGGTTTCAAAAAAGGATTGAAAAGGAAATGGAAAGGGGAATTGTTGTAGGTATTCCCGATAAATCCTATTCCGTATGGCGCTTTAAGATGCCTTTGGCGAATTACCTAAAGAACGCAAGTGGATTACAAATTATTAAAATGGCTCTAATAAATGAAATTATTCCAAGTCTTACCAAGGACAAAATAATTATGAATACTAATATTCCTGAAAAATTGCTGAAAGAAGCCGGCTTAAAAGAAAATCACTATGCAAAAATAGTCTACAAAGATAGTAGCCAACGAGCTGACAATAAAAAAACGCAACGGAAACTGTGATTGGAGCAATTGAATTCAGCCAATGACAACCTTCGCTTAGGACATAAGTATTGTAAAAACGATATTTTTTATTTGTTAAATACCTTATTCAGAATGCCCGTAAAAGGTGTTAACCAATTTGGAGCTTTGCTGGCCGTGGAGATATTTTGATGTGCTGGAGCAGTTGTTGGTCTATCGCTTATTAATTTATCTTCTTTCGTGTCTGTTCTCTTTGAATATTGGAGTATATCATTTCTATTAGTGCTCCAAGACATATCTGCGTTTATTTCTACATCGTATTTTGTATTAACTAAGTGTAAGCTTAATCGTTCGCATTCTTCAATATTGAGGGGATAAAATTCACCGCCCGGTTCGGAATGCATATGAAAATCTCCCTGTAAAGCATTACAGTGAATGCAGTGGTTGGCCCAATATTTTCCCCCAAAGGTTCTGGAATATCCTATTTTATAATAGGGGTACTTTATATTAAGTAGGCTAGTGACTTCTTTATTTAGGTAAGTAGGTGTACTAAAAAACGAAAATTCAGCAGAAAATATCCATTCCTCAAAGTCCTCACCATCATCATTATCCTGATGTTCTAAACTATAGTACTTCTCGGCAGCCAATGCTATAACTGGGGTTGTGTCACCACATTTATAGCAGTCTCTCGTATTCTCTGCGATATAAAAAGGCGAACGTACAATGATAGAAACCTTATCATTATCTAACCATTGCGTAAAATCACTCAAATCTTTATGATTTGGAATAAACCATGTTTTTTCTTCTTTATCCCAGAAAGCACCTTTCGATTTTGCGATGTCCTTTTCACTAAAAGGGACATTGATTCGTATTGACATACTTATTATTTCTTTTTTCGATTGAACATAATTTTCGATACGAAAGTTAATAATTTTTGCAATAATGTTTTTTCCAACTAATAATAGTATAATTCAAGATTTAATTTTTAAAGTTTTAGGACGATGACTATGCAATTTTTTAGCGTTTAAAATGAGTTCTAAAGCCATTGGAAGACAAGTGATTCCACTGACTGCCAATGTATTAGTTTGCCATTTCTTCCCCGATACATTTGTTTCCAGATCCCGCAAGGTGTGGGAAAATCTTTAACAAATAATTCAAATAAAATGGAGAAACAACGAAAAAAGCTGATGCTGGCAGGGTTGATTTTACTGTCGGTTTCTGGGGTGTTTGCGCAGGGAAATGGTTCTGCGGGAATCAATGAAGCCACCCAAATGGTGACTTCTTATTTTGATCCAGCCACCAAGCTGATCTATGCTATTGGTGCAGTAGTAGGACTGATCGGGGGGTAAAGGTTTATAATAAGTTTAGCTCCGGAGATCCGGACACGAGCAAAACAGCAGCAAGCTGGTTTGGTGCCTGTATTTTTCTGATTGTGGCGGCTACGATCTTACGTTCATTCTTCCTTTAATCCCTTGCCTTATGAATAATTACAATATTAATAAAGGGATTGGAAGGACGGTAGAATTTAAGGGACTCAAAGCGCAGTACCTGTTCATTTTTGCAGGTGGTTTATTGGGCATCCTTATTCTGGTGATGGTGATGTATATGGCAGGGGTTAATTCTTACGCGTGCCTTCTTACGGGAGTGAGCGGAGCTTCACTGATCATCTGGCAGACCTTTTCGCTCAACAGGAAATATGGTGAGCATGGACTGATGAAACTGGGCGCGAGGAAAAGTCACCCAAAGTATATTATCTGCCGCAGGTCTATTTACCGCTGTTTGAAAGTGCAACCGAAAACACCTGTAGCATGAGAAATGTAAGTAAAGCAACTACGCTGGAAAGTAAATTTCCATTATTGGCGGTAGAAAACCATTGTATTATTTCGAAGGAAGCTGATGTTACAGCATGTTTTAGGGTTTACCTGCCAGAACTGTTTACGGTGGCTGCACCTGAATACGAAGCGATCCATTCTGCATGGCATAAGGCTGTTAAAACATTGCCCGATTATACGGTAATCCATAAACAGGATTGGTATATCAAAGAAAACTATTCACCTGATTTGGCTAAAGATGACATGAGTTTTTTGGCAAAGTCCTACCAGCAGCATTTTAACGAGCGCCCTTTTCTGAACCACTACTGTTATGTGTTTATTACCAAGACCTCAAAAGACAGAATGAGAATGCAGAGCAATTTCTCTACACTCTGCAAAGGGGTGCTGGTACCTAAAGAAATCAGGGACAAAGAAGCGGTTTCCAGGTTTATGGAAAGCGTAAGCCAGTTTGAAAGAATTGTTAACGACTGCGGATTTGTGAAATTGGAAAGGTTGAGTGAAGAAGATATTACTGGTAGCAATGACAAGCAAGGATTACTCGATCAGTATTTTACCTTATCAAGACAAGCTGGAACCGCTTTGCAGGATATTGCAATCGGCGCTGAAGAAATGAGGATCGGTAATAACAGGCTGTGCCTGCATACTTTATCAGATACTGATGAGCTGCCTGGTACCGTTTCTACAGATACGCGATTTGAAAAGCTTTCTACCGATCGGAGCGACTGCCGTTTATCCTTTGCAGCTCCGGTGGGACTGCTCTTAAACTGTAATCACATTTACAACCAATATCTGTTTCTGGATAACAGTGATGATAACTTAAAAAAGTTTGAGAAATCTGCAAGAAATATGCATTCACTGGGCAGGTATAGTAGAAGTAACCAAATTAATAAGGAATGGATTGAGCGCTACCTGAACGAAGCACATTCCTATGGCCTTTCTTCGATTCGGGCGCACTTCAATGTGATGGCATGGTCTGACGATCCATCCCAATTGAAACAATTGAAGAATGATACAGGTAGTGCACTAGCACTAATGGAATGTAAACCCCATCATAATACTACGGACTTGGCTACATTATATTGGGCAGGTATTCCCGGCAATGCAGGCGATTTCCCGAGTGAAGAGAGTTTTTACACGTTTATAGAACCAGCATTATGCTTTTTCACCGAAGAAACCAATTACCAAAACTCACTGTCCCCGTTCGGTATCAAAATGGCGGACCGTTTAACCGGAAACCCTATTCATTTGGATATTTCAGATCTGCCGATGAAAAAAGGAATCATCACCAACCGGAACAAATTTATTTTGGGTCCATCGGGCAGTGGTAAGTCATTTTTTACCAACCATATGGTCAGACAGTATTATGAGCAGGGAGCCCATGTATTATTGGTTGATACCGGGAATTCATATCAGGGATTATGTGAGCTGATTAAAGGAAAAACTAAAGGAGAGGATGGAGTTTATTTCACCTATACCGAAGATAACCCGATTGCTTTTAACCCTTTTTACACTGATGATGGTGTCTTTGATATTGAAAAAAGAGAAAGTATCAAAACGCTGGTACTCACGCTCTGGAAGCGTGATGATGAACCTCCAACGCGCGCAGAGGAAGTTGCGCTTTCCAATGCGGTAAGCGGTTATATTGAAAAGATCAAAAAGGAAAACGAGCATCCTTCTTTTAACGGATTCTATGAGTATGTAAAAGGTGATTATCGCAAGATTCTTCGGGAGAAAGAAGTAAGGGAAAAAGATTTTGATCTGGCCAATTTTTTAAATGTATTGGAACCTTACTATAAAGGTGGGGAATATGACTATCTCCTTAATTCCGATAAGCAGCTTGACCTGCTTTCCAAGCGCTTTATTGTGTTTGAAATTGATGCGATCAAGGACCACAAAATCCTTTTTCCCATTGTCACGATCATCATTATGGAGGTCTTCATAAACAAAATGAGAAGGCTCAAAGGGATCAGAAAGCTCATATTAATTGAAGAAGCCTGGAAAGCCATTGCCAAGGAAGGGATGGCAGAGTATTTAAAATACTTGTTTAAAACGGTTAGGAAATTCTTTGGTGAAGCGATAGTAGTTACACAAGAGGTAGATGATATTATCCACTCGCCAATTGTAAGGGAAAGTATCATTAATAATTCGGACTGTAAAATCCTGCTTGACCAGCGTAAGTACATGAATAAATTCGATGATATTCAGGCGATGTTGGGACTGACCGATAAGGAAAAAGCACAGGTTTTATCCATCAATATGAATAACGATCCCTCCCGCTTTTACAAGGAAGTTTGGATAGGACTGGGTGGCACTCACTCGGCGGTATATGCTACCGAAGTGTCGGCCCAAGAGTATCTCGCCTATACGACCGAGGAAACAGAAAAGCTTGAAGTCATGCAGCTGGCAAAAGAACTCGGCGGAAATGTTGAGCTGGCAATCAAAAGGATTGCTGCCGCTAAAGTCGAAAATCAATAAAATTTAATAACATTTTTAAATCCAAAACAATGAAACAATTTATGTTAATGGCATTTGCTGCCCTATTATTAGGGTTTACGCCCGTCAAAGCTCAATTTGTGGTTACAGATCCGACCAATCTTGCCCAAGGTATTGTGAATAGCGCCCAGCAGATTGTACAAACCTCCAGCACCGTCACCAATACGCTGAAGAGTTTTCAGGAAGTGCAGAAAGTCTACACGCAGGGAAAAGAGTATTACGATAAGCTTAAAGCAGTCACCAATCTGGTTAAGGATGCCCGAAAAGTCCAACAGACGGTACTCATGGTCGGAAATATTTCGGAATTGTATGTGAACAATTTTGGGAAAATGATTAATGATCCCAACTTCTCACCGCAGGAATTAACGGCCATAGCGTTCGGTTACTCCAAACTATTAAATGAAAGCGGAGATCTGCTCAAAGACCTCAAGGAAATCATTAATGCGTCCAGCCTTTCGATGAATGATAAGGAGCGTATGGAAATAATTGACAGGGTATACAAGGAAGTCAGCGAATACCAAAAATTGGTTCGGTACTATACTAACAAAAATATTTCTGTCAGCTACCTGAGAGGCAAAAAGAAAAACGATGCACAGCGTGTACTTCAGTTATATGGCAACTCTAATCAAAAATATTGGTAAACCCTATTAATTATTTTATTATGGAATTTGATAATCTTCACGAAGTCCTGCGCTCGTTATATGATGAGATGCTTCCGATGTCCGCTACGATGTCCGCGGTTGCAAAAGGTATTGCAGGCTTGGGTGCATTATTTTATGTTGCGCTCAAAGTATGGCAGGCACTAAGCCGTGCCGAATCGATCGATGTATTTCCACTTTTAAGACCATTTGCACTGGGCCTTTGTATTATGTTTTTTCCAACCATCGTGCTGGGAACCATTAATGCAGTGCTTAGTCCCGTAGTCAAGGGTACACATAGTATGCTCGAAAACCAGGTTTTGGATCTTAATAAACTACAGGTACAAAAAGACCAGTTGGAACGGGAAGCGATGCTGCGAAACCCAGAACAGGCGTATTTAATTTCCGACGAAGAATTTGATAAAAAGCTGGAAGAACTGGGCTGGTCACCTTCGGATCTTGGAACAATGGCAGGAATGTACATGGAACGGGGAAGCTATCAGTTGGAGCAGAAAATTAAAAACTGGTTCCGCGATTTGCTTGAAATTCTCTTTCAGTCGGCGGCATTGGTCATTGATACAATACGTACATTCTTTCTGATTGTGTTGTCTATACTGGGCCCAATCGCATTTGCTATCTCCGTCTGGGATGGTTTTCAGTCGACATTAAGCCAGTGGATATCCCGTTATGTGAGCGTGTATTTATGGCTTCCCGTTGCAGATATTTTCAGCGCTATGCTGGCTAAACTTCAATCGTTGATGCTCGAAAAAGACATTGCGAACCTGTCTGACCCCAATTTCATACCCGACGGATCTAACACGATCTACCTGATTTTTATGATTATCGGCATAGTGGGTTATTTCACGGTACCGACAGTAACAGGCTGGATTATTCAGGCTGGTGGTGCCGGTAATTTCATGCGTAATGTTACACAAACCGCGCAGAAAGCTGGAAATGTTGCAAGTGCGGGGGCAGGTGCAGCGGCAGGGAATGTAAGCGGCCAACTTATGAAATAATTAATCACCAAAAATCTTCAATAATGGAATTTAAAACACTTAGAAATATTGAAAACAGTTTTCGCCAGATCAGACTATATGCCATCATTTTTGCAGTGCTGTGTACTTCGGTTATGGGATACGCCATCTGGCAGTCTTACCATTTTGCCGAGCAGCAACGGCAAAAGATTTATGTGCTGGACAATGGTAAATCCTTGATGCTTGCATTAGCTCAGGATGTCACAATCAACCGTCCGGTGGAAGCAAAAGAACATGTACGCCGTTTTCACGAACTGTTTTTTACGTTGGCTCCTGATAAAAACGCCATCGAAAGTAATATGAAAAGAGCATTTAACCTGGCAGATAAAAGTGCTTTCAATTATTACAAGGATCTTTCAGAGAAAGGCTATTACAACAGGATTATTTCAGGCAATATCCAACAGCGGATAGAGGTGGATAGTGTGCTGTGCAATTTTGATACTTACCCATATGCGGTACGTACTTATGCTAAACAATTCATCATCCGGTCTAGCAACCTAACGGAAAGAAGCCTTGTAACCTCCTGTTATCTGGTTAATTCCGTTCGCTCAGATAACAACCCGCAAGGCTTTAATATCGAGAAATTCAGCGTGCTGGAAAATAAGGATTTACAAGTCGTTGAGCGCTAAAATTAGCATAACATGAAAAAGCTAAGAGTATTTATTGATGCCTGTGCGTACAGGCTAGAAAAACGTTGGCAGAGACTATCCGCCAGAGAACAGCGTAAATTTTTGATTCTTTTTTTTACGGGCTACCTGCTGGTTACGGGGTGTGTGATTTTGAACGTTTGGTATGACGCTAAATCGGCTAATACCTTACAGAAAGCAAGGATCGATCATATCAGAAATCCCACTTTGCAAAAGGACACGTCATTAAAAGATTCAGCATCAATCATTTTAAAAAAATAATCGACATGAAAGAAAATGATAACAGTAAAGGGGGGTGAGGCTTACCGAAGTAGGGCAAAAGCCTGTTGTTGATCCCGAAAGATCTCCAAACGATAAATTCCAGAAAATAAAAAAACCTATTATTTTCTGTTTGATGGCACTCGTATTTGCAGGGTGCATGTATTTAATTTTTGTGCCATCATCTGATAAAAAAAATGAGGATCAAACAGGATTGAATGAGGTTGTTCCTCAGGCTACCGAAGCTGGAATGCAGGCCGATAAGGGAAAGGCTTATGAAAGCGAACTTTTGGAACAAAAAGAGTTGGATAAAAAGAAATCCCTCTCGACGCTTTCTGAGTATTGGAATGCGGACAGCATAAAATCACAAACGCTCGCGAATACGTCAGGGGATAATCTTGCGGTTTCTGCTCCTAATCATCAAAATGATGCTCTCAATAGCTATCGCAATATACAGGGGACGTTAGGCTCTTTTTATCAGGACAAGGGAGAAACCACGCAATTGCAAAATGAGGTAAAGTCGCTAAAAGCACAACTGGCGCAAAGGGAAACGCCACAAACGAATCCTGTTGAAAGTCAACTGGCGTTGATGGAAAAGAGTTACCAAATGGCGGCCAAATATTTTCCTAATACGCCTTCGAAGACAGAGGAGAAAATTGCTAAAAGCCCAAATGATACAATGGACAAGATTAAATCCAAGGGGCCAGTGGTAAATGTTTATCCAACTAAAAAAGGCATTGTTTCCGCGTTGTATCGTGAACCCTCAGACGGTGCTTTGCTGGCTGGTTTAATGCGTATGGACGGCAGAAACTTTTTCACTGCCGGAAAAGTAAATGATGAGTTTCAGCAGGCCAATAGTATTCGTGCCTGTATTCATGAGACTCAAATTGTTACCGCTGATAATGGCGTGCGAATAAGGCTTTTAGATCCAATACGGGTTGCAAAAATGGTGGTGCCTAAAGGAACTGTAGTTACCGCTATTGCGAAGTTTCAAGCTACAAGGCTTCAACTAATAATCACTTCCATTGAATTTGCAGGTAACATTCTTCCTGTTGAAATTATGGTATACGATCTGGACGGTCAACCGGGGCTTTCTGTTCCTTATTCACCGGAAAGAAATGCACTCACCGAAGTGGCCGCCAATATGGGCAACACATCGGGAACAAGTGTTTCATTAAGTTCAACGGCCGGACAACAGATTACTACAGATTTAAGTAAAAGTCTGGTTCAGGGCGTTTCGGGATACTTTGCCAAGAAAGTACGAATGCCAAAAATTACACTTAAGGCCGGATATCAGTTGTTTCTGATGGCAAATAAATAATGATTAATGCAAAAAAATAGAAAATATGCTACAATTTAAATATATCATGCTGGTGTTGTGCCTTACGGTATGCACTTTAAAGCTATGTGCCCAGGAACATGGAGGCGCTCCTGCCATTGATACGATAAAAGCTGACTCCAAATTGAAAGCCGGATCAATAGAACCCTATTGGCTAACGGTTACCTATGATAAAACGACACATATCATTTTCCCCTCAAAGATAAAATATGTTGACCTGGGAAGTGAATTCCTCATTGCGGGAAAAGCCGAAGAAGCGGATAATGTACTCAGAATAAAGGCTGCCATACGGGATTTTGAACCAGAGACCAATTTTTCTGTGATTACCGAAGATGGTCATTTCTATAATTTTGATGTGTTTTACAGCCGTTATCCATCTACCTTAAATTATGATGTGCTTAAAATGCTCCAGACCGAAGAGAAAGAAAAAGTGAACGATGTCCTTTTTGAAAACCTTGGCGATACTCAGCCTTCGTTGACAGAAGCTGCTCTTAAAACTATTTATAACAGGGATAAGAAGCTGATTAAGCACATTGGTTCGTACAGTTTTGGGATCAGTTTCTTATTACAAGGTATTTACATTTACAATGGTAAGTATTATTTCCATATTCAGGTAAAGAACAAATCCAACGTCCCTTTTTATGTTGATTTTATAACATTTAAAATTGCTGATAAGAAAACTACCAGACGTACTGCTGTTCAGGAAAGCGAGATGAAGCCACTCAGGGTATATCTTCCGTTAGAAAGCATAAATGCTAATCGAAGTGAAAGAAATGTTATACTGCTTGACCAGTTTACCCTCGATGATGATAAAGTGTTCCGTATTGAAATTTTTGAGAAAAATGGCGGGCGGCATCAAATATTGGAAGTAGAAAATACAGATCTGATAAGGGCTAAACCAGTGACTGATCTGAAACTAATTTTTTAATCCTTAAAAAAAATTGAAATGTATAAATATATAGCAGCTATAATAATATGTATGGTGAGCGCAAGGTGCCTTCAAGCACAGCGGCTGATTAAGGGGCAAAAAGGCTTTGAAATTGGTGCTGGACTAATCTCCGATCGTAAGCCGATACATGATTATTTTTATCTCCGTGCAGCAATGACGATTAACGGAAAAAACGGGAGATATCAATTTTGGGGAATCGAGTATACCTATAAAAAACACCAATTTGCAGGTTTTAATATTCCTGTTGAAACCTATTCAGTTGAAGGAGGCTATAGCTTTCGTCTGCTGGGTGATTGGTCAAAGAACATCTCATTAAATCTGGGATTAAGCGGAGTGGCCGGTTATGAAGTAATTAACGAAGGCGAAAGCTTGCTTTCCAATGGTGCTGTCATACAGAATAAAGACAGTTTTATTTATGGGGGTGATTTGCGGCTTTCTGTAGAAGCTTATCTAAGTGATCATATCGTGATGCTTATAGATGGGAGGAGTAAAGTAATCTGGGGAACTTCGGTCGAAGGACTTCGTCCCTCAGCAGGTCTCGGCTTTCGTTATATTTTCTAATTCTTAAATCTCAAAACAATGAAATTTTTAATAATAAAAAAAGTCTCTTTTGCTGGCCGTTTGAAGTTCTTGGGCTCAATAGCCGGACTTGTGATGTTATTATTTACCATAAGTTCCTGCGACAAGGAACTCGATGTAAAGACAGATTTTCCATTCGAATTGGAAGTCATGCCAGTACCAAAAAGCATTACGAAAGGTGAAAAAGTAACTATAAGGTGTACCATTAAAGCAGAAGGTATTTATGAAGGTACGCAATATTTCATCAGGTACTTTCAATTTGATGGAACAGGTAAATTATCAATGGGTAATGGTAAAATGGTTACCCTCAATCCCAATGATTTATATCTGGTTCCAGAGGAGGTCTTCAGACTATATTATGAATCAACCTCAACTGTTACTCAGGCATTTGATGTCTGGATTTCTGATACGAAAGGGCATGAGCAAAAAGTGAGTTTTCAGTTTAACAATACTCAGAAATAGCGTTGCTAAAACGCTAAACTAATTGTGTTAAAAAGGCGAATATCTACATTTAGATATTCGCCTTTTAGGTTTAATTCAGCGTGTCATTACATTTGTTCCTTAAATATCTGCTCGAAAATTATTAGGTTCAAGAATAGATATAGTTGTATTTCCTACTGTTGCCATGATATTCCCTATTTAAATCCATTCCGAAGGTTACAGTTTCACCAGCAATAGTGTATGGAAATACCAGCTGATATTTTTTTTGAAGAGCGGTGAAAATTTCTATTAAAACAACATCATAACCATCCGCTTTGCCAGCAAGCACTATTGCTGATGCTTGAATGTCAGAATCTTTTAAATCTTGTTGAACACCATTGAGAAGTGATAAGTACTGTTCTTCAATAGAGCAGGGTTCCACATTGCTGATTGTATCTATTATTTGTCCATCAACTCGAATATTTGTGCTAAAGGGTTTGAAATCCTCCATTTTTAATAAAAAAGATCCAGCACGTTTCTTAAGCGCTTCTAAAAATTTTTCCATTTTTTATTTAACTATTTATTTTTATGTGTGATATTACATTGTGAGGTTTCCTTGAATATTTTATATTGTAATAAGATGTACTATTGGGAAAATATTATTTATTACCTAAACCAGTAAAATAAAGGCGTATATTATGACCTTATCGAAAATATTTTAACACGTCAGCTTTTGTCGCAATGGGATAAGACCTTTATCCAAAGAAAAATCAAATAACTAAAAAGCGCTTCATTTAATATTTCGTAATAAAAGAGAAAGTCTCAACATAAAATATGGGGAAAACCCCCATGTTGGGAAATATTATTTTCAATAATTTTAGCGCCTCTAAAAACAACATGAGTATGATAAAAGAAATATCTACATTTCTTGGAGTGTTAATGGTAAGCATTTGCTTTTCTCAAACTCCAACCTCAGACGAAAATTATGTTCAGGTAACCAAATGTCTCGGTGCAGACTGCGTTAAAAAAGCCGTAACTGTCGAATATCTGGACGGACTTGGAAGAATCAAACAGATCGTTCAGGTTAAGGCTTCACCAACAGGAAAAGATGTCGTTACTCATGTTGAGTATGACGGATTCGGAAGACAGGTAAAAGATTTCTTACCTGTACCGCAGTCAAACACACTGAACGGGAATATTGTTCCGAACCCATTAGCCAATGCAACGAATGCTAACATTTACGGTAATGAAAGAATTTTTGCAGAGAAAAAACTCGAAAACTCGCCACTAGACCGATTACAGGAACAGACTAAAGTCGGTACAGATTGGGCAAATAAGCCTATCAAGTATGAATATTTGGCTAATTCAGAAAATGATATTCGTAAATACGCTACGACAACCAATCCCGTAGAAGGTATATTTAACTCAACAATTAAGGTTGCTGACGATACAGGTTCACAGAACGGCTTTTATAAAGAAGCAATGATTTATAAAAGAAAAGCAACGGATGAAGACGGGAACGTTATTTACGAATACACTAATGGACGGGAACAGCTTTTATTATTGAGAAGAGTTCTAAGCCCTACGGAAAATGCAGATACTTACTATGTCTACAATGAATATAACCAATTAGCCTATACTATTCCTCCGAAAGCGTCTGAAGCAATCAAAAACCTACCCGCAGGAACTCCAATTCCTGATGATGTATTGAATAATCTTTGTTATCAGTACAGATTGGACGGTAGAGATCGTTTAGCGGAGAAAAAATTACCTAACAAGGGATGGGAGTATTATGTGTATGATAAACAGGACAGGCTTGTTTTTACGCAGGATGCGGTATTAAAAACTACAAACAACAATTTTCAAAACAGAGGTTGGATATTTACCAAATATGATATGTTTGATAGAGTTGTTTATACAGGGTTCTTTAACAATACCCAATCGAGGTCAGAGTTACAGACTAATGTAAACAATGTAAGTGCCAATGGTGGAAATAATGAAATCAGAGTAACTAATCCTATAAACCTTAACGGGGCAGAGCTTTATTACAGGAATCTCGCATTTCCGTCAACAAACATTACTATTTTAAGCATTAATTATTATGATACTTATCCGCCACAAGCTCCTGCTATTCCGACAACGGTTTTAGGTCAATATACTTTACCACAAAACCTAGATGCTAACAACCATGCTTCGACAAATAGCCTTCCGACTGCTGTTTATTTAAAAAATATTGAAAATGACAGTTGGACGAAAACATTTACATACTATGATAGTATGGGAAGAGCAGTTGCAACAAAATCTACTAATCATCTAGGCGGTTATACTAATAAAGATCTTTTACTTGACTTTACGGGAGAAATCATTGAAAAAAGCGTCACCTATCATAAAAGATTAAACACTGACACTGAAAAAGTGATTACAGAAATCTTTGAATATGACAATCAAAACAGGCTTTTAACTCAAACGCACCAAGTAGACAACAATCCCATTGAAATATTGGCTCAAAACGAATACAACGAACTCTCACAGGTTAAAAATAAGAAAGTCGGTGGAACAAATGTAACAACTCCGATTCAAAGCATTGATTACACCTACAATATTCAGGGGTGGCTTACCAAAGTCAACAATCCGCAAAGTTTAGGAAATAAACTGTTTGGCTATGAACTCAAATTTACCAATCCTGCTAATACTAATCTTTCGTCACCTTATTACAACGGAAACGTTGCGGAGGTAGATTGGATTGCTTCAAACGGTAACGGTTTAAAAAGATATTCTTACCAATATGATGCAATGGGAAGATTAAAAAGCGGTGTTTATTCCGAGCCCAACGCTTCAATTCCTGAAAACAACTATTACAACGAGGTTTTAACCTATGACCTGAACGGTAATGTAAAAACACTTAAAAGAAACAGGAATGCGCAGTACATCGGGGCTCAGCTCATGGATGATTTAACGTATTCTTATACAGGGAACAGACTTGATACGGTTACAGAGGGAGCAGGTAATTATTTTGGCTATCCTGATACATCGGGCAATCTCATAACGTATGACGACAATGCCAATATGAAAAGCCAAGTCGATAAAGATATTTTACAGATTAATTATAACTATCTGAATCTGCCTAATTATATCAAATTCAATAAGTACGTAACAGGTCGTTTCGGAAACTCGTATTACAATACCAATTACACTTATAGAGCTGATGGAGCCAAACTGAACAAAACTTACAATTATTTTTCAGGACGAACACAATCACCGACCGCATCTATTACCGATTATTTAGATGGGTTCCAATATAAGAATGAAAACGAAGCGGTAGGCATATCACTTGACCCCATGATGGGCTTACAGTTTGTACCAACTGAAGAAGGCTATTTCGATTTCAAACAAAATAAGTATTTTTACCAATATAAAGATCAAGTCGGCAATGTAAGATTAGCGTTTTATAAAGATGCTTCAGGAAATGCAATTATAGACAGAGCAAACGATTACTACCCGTTCGGATTGGAGTTTGGAGGTGGTGGACTTAACACCTTTGGCTCATTATCTCCTAATTATTTATATTCGTTTCAGGAACAGGAAAAACAGGAAGATACAGGATGGAGCTCATTTAAATGGAGAAACTATGACCCAACTTATGTAAGATTTTTTAATGTAGATCCTCTTGCTGAAAAGTATGCGTATCAGTCACCGTTTAATTTCTCTGAAAACGCAGTTGTAGCACACAGAGAATTAGAAGGTTTGGAAAAACAACACGTTTTTTATACGCCTTTTGGAACTTTAATCTATACTTCGGGTGCAGGTGGTCATTATACAGGTGGAGCAGGAATCTACCAAGAAATGAAAAGTAATGCAATAGGCAATTACAATGGCTTAGTAAGAATTGCAGGCAACGGTTATAATATTCTTAAAACAGGAGCTACTGTAGGTATTGCATTAGGAAGTCGTCTTTTAAACAGTGAAGGTGATAGTAAAGCTGAAAGTAAAGAGAAAGACAGCAAGAGTAGTAATGAAAACTTGGATGATGAAGGTATTGTCTATAAAAGAAAAGATAAGAACGGAGAAGAAAAAGATTATGTGGGACAGGCAAAAAATAAAGGTAGATATGAAAAACGTCAAAAGGAACATGGTAAATCAAATCCAGATGCCGATTATGAATTTAAAGAGATAGATAGGGGGAAACCTGGAAAAGATCTAGATAAAAAAGAACAAAAACATATAGATGAAGGTGGAGGACCAACTAATAAATCTAATCCTAATGGAGGATTACAGAATAAGCGAAATCAGATAAAACCACCAAAACCACCAAAAACCCCATAAATAATGGCTAAAAGATTTAAATTAAGCGAAGGAGATATTTTTACTATTCCTTTAGGAAATGGAGAATTTGGAATAGGACAAATTGTATGTTTTCCTCGGACAAAAGATGTTTTTATAATGATTGTGTATGATTATAGAGCTAAAAAATATGATGAAAATAACATTATGTTAGCTCTGAAGTCTTCAATTTTATTTTTGGGATACTCCACTGAAGCAAGACTATATCATAAAATGTGGGAAATAATAGAAAATAGTACAAAGAATTTAGACGAAGTCAAAATGCCTTATCATCGTTTGGGGACTCCGCCAGAGGAAATTTATCTGACTAATTATAAAAATGAAAGAATTAAGGCGATAAATGAGAAAGAGTTTCAGAGATTAGAGTATTTAACAAGTTATGCTCCTATACGTTTTGAAAATGCATTGAAAGCACATTTCGGATTACAAGAATGGATTTCTGAAAATTACGATTCGGTTTTATATGAGAAAACCTTAGAATCCATTAGAGTGGCAAATGAACTATTAAATATTGATGGCGACATTAAAAAATAATGGAAGATAGATTTATAAGTTGGTATAATTTTACCGAAGGTTTTGGAAAAGAAATGTCTCTAGCAGAAGACGTTTTTACTAATATGATCAAAAGCGGGCTTGAAGACAATTGCTTAACAAAAATGGATTTCACTTTTATTTCTGATAAAAAAGAAAATTTAACGAATCTGAGCGATTTTATTAAAGAACATTATTCTTATACTATCAAAGAAGTAAAAAAGTGTGATGATATTTGGGAGATCAATGGAGAAACAAATGAGATTCCGTTAACCCGCGATAATTTAATGTATTGGGTTTTGGATATGTATAAAAGAGGGTATGAGTTTGATGCTGGTCTTGATGCTTATGGTGGGTTGTTTGACCCTAAAATTCAAAATTTCCCAGATTTAAAGATTTTCAAGGCTGATCATTATTTTAATATGGGTATTGAATGCTATAATATGGGAGATTTGAGTGGCTCAATATTTAATTTATCATTGGCAATTACTATTGATCCAAAAGATGTTGACATCTATTATTCGCGGGCAGTTGTAAAGAATGAACTCTATACATGGAAAGCTGCATTGAGAGATTACGACTTAGCGATAGAAATTTCTCCAGATTTTATTAATGCACTTATTAATAGAGGCAGCCTTAAAGATGAGAATGGCGATTATTCTGGCGCGGTTTCGGACTATCAGAAAGTACTTCAACTAGAAAACGTTGATATTGAAAGCTTGCAACAAGCTTATTTTAATTTAGGGAATTCGATGCTAAACTTAAACAACAGAGAAGATGCTTGTAGAAATTGGGAAAAAGCGTTATCCCTTGGAGCTGAATACGCCTTGGAAAGAATTAGCACTCACTGTAAGTAATAATATTAGAAAACAAATAAAGATTTTCTACAATGTATGACCTCATTCATTTAGTTGAAAAATACACATTACTATATTTAAATGAAGAGCAGTATTCGTTTCGAACACTGCTCTTCATATTTTACGTTGAAGTCTGAATTTTCATGTCTCATTATATAATTCTCATTTGTATGATTTATTTTTGATTTTTTGTAATAAATAGTTTAAGTTTACTTTTTATTTAGTTTTTGTCTCAAACTAAAATAACGGCTCATGAATATCTTTCTACTGTCTATAATTGACAAAAGCATTGAAGGAGCGATGATCAGGTTTTCGCAACTCCCAATAAAATCATCCTTGCTGAATAGTAATCATCTTGAAGTGCTTGGTAATTCAGTTAAAAAGATTGTGGATACCTATATTGGTTTTTTCAAAAGTGTCAATATTGCTCCTTTTCAATATCATTATAATACCAGCAGAATTGAAAAGAGATTTGAACTCGCCGTAATAAATAAAAAACCGCTTGACGGTATTGGTAAAAAACTCCTTAGTTTAGTTACTTTCCCAATCGACACAGCGGTCATACCAGTAAATCTTCACCTGCACCAGTCTAGCAGGATTTATCTATATACTGGAATTGGTGTTTTTGAGAGTATGAATAACACAATTGTGTTTTTTCTTTATGAGTTATCTATCTCTGATGACCTCATACGGTATACGCCTACATCTCTGCGTTACCTGGATGACATATTAACTCGAGATGACCTTTCAAAGTTTAAATCGCTACGGGAACTGGCAAACAGCATAGGCAAGAACTACAATAGGTTCCAGCAAGATTGCAGAGAATATTTTAGGGATACTTTTCATCAATTTCAGAACAAAATCAAGATGATGAAGGTTTTAGAAGATGTGATTTTAAGTGATTTAAGTTTGAAAGAAATTGCTTATAAAAACAATTTCGCAGATTATAACAGTATGTATGCGATGTTTCGGAAAAAGTACAATTTTCCCATTCATTCTATTCCAAGATTAATGATAGAAATTTAGTCAATATTCCCGATCATTACGTTTTACCATGTTTTCGATACTTTTTTCAGTGTTTTTGATACTTTTTCCCATGTTTTTGATACTATTTACTGTTTTTATTTAAAATTTATGTAGTGAGATTTACATCAGGAAATTAAATCACATCCATGATGAGAAAATCTATTACTCTCTTGCCAGTTATAGCTGCTTATTTTTTTGTTCTGCTGTTCTTTTACGCCAGCATCAGCAAAGTGTTAGATTTTGAAAATTTTCAAGTACAGTTGGCACAATCTCCACTACTGAGCGCATATGCTGGATTTATTTCTTATGCTGTTATCATAACTGAACTTGTCATTTGCCTTTTGCTTTGCTTTCCGGAAGCCAGGCTTATTGGCTTGTATGGTTCTTTAAGTTTGATGTCGGCATTTACGATATATATTTACCTTATACTTAATTACAGTGATTTTGTGCCTTGCTCATGCGGCGGCATTCTTGAAGAACTAGGCTGGACCGAACACTTGATTTTTAATGTTTTCTGTATTCTCGTTTCGCTTATTGGTATTTATGTTTTGAGTAATTTAAACTCAGTAAGCAAATTCAGAACAAGCGTTAGTGCATTGGGGGCTAGTCTCCTTTCTGCTGGAGTTGTTTTAAGTTTATTTTTATTGTCCGAGGATATTATAAAAAAAGAAAACAACTTTACCAGGCGCTATCTTAATCATCCGATTGTAGAAGATAAACAGTATAATCTTAAGTTTAATTCCTATTATTTTGCAGGATCATCGAATGGAAAAATATTTCTGGGAAATCATACAGCTCCTAAAATACTCAGTGTTTTAGATGTAATTACTGGTGTTATTACGGCATTCAAAGTCGAGCCAGATGAGGTTGGATATACTTTTCGCGCATTAAAATTCAGGGTGAAACCTCCTTACTTCTATTTGTATGATGGCTCAGTACCGATTATTTACCGTGGCAAGCTTGGTGAAACCGACGCAAAAACAATAAGCTATCGTGATGGCTATTTTGATGAAATGGTCGTCATGGATAGCAGCCTTTTTGCCATTCGTACGCAAAGCAGCACAAATAAAAAGCACATATTAGGAACTATAAATGTTAGTAAGGGCGTTTTACCCAGGCTATTTATAAGTGACCAACTACTAGAAAAACAACAAGATGGCATTTTTGATTCAGATGGTCAACTGGTTAGTGATGATAGAAATCCGGATAACTGTTACTATGTCTATTCCTATCGTAACCAAATTTTATCAATTGATAAAGGCCTGAATTTGTTACGAAGACAGAACACTATTGATACCAATTCGAAGGCAAAAATCAAAGTGATGCAGCTATCGGATGGTAAACGCAAAATGAGTGCTCCGCCTGTAATAGTCAATAAGAAAACTGTGGTTCACCAAAATCTTCTTTTTAACGAATCCGGAGTGATCGGGAGATATGAACAGAAAAAGCAATGGAGAAATTCTTCGATTATCGACATTTATAATGTTCAGGAGCCGTCTTATGTTGGTAGTTTTTATGTGCCGCATAATGGAAAAAATAAGATGTCTCATATGCTTGTTTCAGATAAATACCTATTTGTACTCTCGGGAACCATGCTTATAAGATATCACTTTACAAAAAACATGATACAAAAGTTCAAAAACGGGGGAAGCCGAAAAACCGTTTACAAAGAGTAGGCATTAACTTCAAAACTTTACATTATGAAAAGGTTTAAAAAAATCGTGTTACCAGTAGCTATTGTTATGATTGCTGCTTTAGGTGCTTTTGCTACCAACTCAAGCAAAAAAACGGCTATGCATGACGGCTACCGCTACGATGAATTAAGTGAAACTTGTGTGAATACACAGATTCAGTGTAGTGACGTTCCTAGTTCGTTCATTTGTACGGATGGTTCTGCAAACCAGCTACGCCAAATCAGTGGTACAAGTTGCCCTGATTTATTGTTCAAACCTTAAAAAAGAAAGGTGTCCGTAAACTTCGGACACCTTATTTATAGACTAAAACCAGGAAGGGCGCATAGAGCCTTTAAGATAATAGTCGAACCATTGCATAAATCTTGTTGTAGCCTCTTTCTGATGCTCTTTCCGTACGATCGCGTGACCTTCCCTTGGAAATAATAATAATTTGGAGTCTTTTTTTAGGCTTTTCATGGCAATAAACATTGCAACACTCTGATTCCAGTTGACGTGATAATCTTCTTTGCCTGCCCAAAGTAGCAGGGGAGTGTTAATTTTCTCCACATGGAAAATCGGATTGTTTTCATAATAAACCTCTTTAATGTCATAGAATGAACCGGAAAACCGGAAACTCTGATCAGTATACCTGTAAATCTCAGGACGGAGCCAGTTCTGATTGAGAGAAAAATACGAAGCCGTAATATCTGATAAGGAGGCCCCGCTGATGGCCGCTTTGAAAATATTGGAATGAGAAACGAGATAATTAACCTCGAAGCCACCAAAGGAATGACCAATAATGCCTATCCGGTTTAGATCAATATTGTAGAATGAAGCTGCCGTTTTTATTGCTGTTTCTACACAGGATAATGCAGACTGGCCGGGTTCATCTTTCTTGTAAACAATGCGGGGCAATAAAATAATGTAACCATTCATCGCTGAAAGGGACCTGTTAAAACCGTTCTGGCCGTAATAGCTTGGGTAAACAAAATCTTTGTAGCCTTTGGCTTCATTCTCATAAATCCTTACGATCATAGGATACTTCTTTGATGCGTCATAATCTGGGGGCAGTATTACTCCACAATAGTCTGATTCTCCATCTTTATTTTTCCAAAAATGAACTTTTGTGCTGGGGAAAAGTGAGGGCTCAAAATTTTCCTTATTGCTGTAATATGTTGTTTTTTTCTTTTTCGAATTAATATTATACAGTTTTAGAACATAGGGCTCATTTCCATTTTCTGTTACGTAGGTAACCATATTTTCTGCATATACCAATTGACTGATCGTATTTGCACCGAGCGACTCAATGACATCAATTTTCTGATCTTTATAGACCGCTAGACCTTGCATGGAGCCATCATCCTTGCTAATATCAAGCAGTAGAAAATTTTCGCCTATTTCATTAAAATTGGTCCATTTTAATCTTTCCACTGGTTCATTAATACTGTTATTAAGTATTCGATAGGAAATATGACTGTCAATGGAATGGGTGAGCCTAATTGCTTTATTGATTACCAAATCATATTCCCAAATATTATTTTCATCTGTCAAAAATACTTTTTTGTTGTCGTGGCTTAGAAACAGCCTGCTTATTGCAAGGGTTACTTTTTCATTCAGCCTGTTAAACTGATAAAAATTTGTAGATAAGCCAGCAGTTAGGTTAACCTCTTTTCTCTTATCATAATCGTACATCCACCAATCTTTGTTTTTAAAATAAAACAACTGGTTAAACTTTTTAGACACATGGAAATATTGACCGCTTATATGTTGCGCAGTAAAAATAGTTTCACCACTCTTCAGGTCTCTGAGCCTGAAAGTTGGAGATGCAATCTCCTCGGTGAAATCATCGTTTTCCAGGTCGTAGAAATCTAAAACCACTTTATTGTCAAAAATAAGAGAACTGCGTGTTGCCCCAAAAATAGGAGGGTTTTCGTACTTCGCAGAAGTATTTACCTCGAAAATCAGATCTGTGTAGCCTTCGATCTTATTTTTCATAATTTTAGGCTTTATCCCTTTATCTTCTGAAGACCAGACTTCAATAGAATCTGAGTTCTTAACGTTTTTAAAAGGCTGTTTGGAAGCACTTAGATAGCCAGAGTCAAAAAAATTGTAGCGGGAATAAGCTGCGAACGCTGCCGGAAGTTCTTTCTCCAGTTGAAGGTGGCCTTCGAAATCATAAAACCTTGCAATTGTTATACTATCTCGTGTCAAAATTTGTTTAAAAAGTTTTTCATCTATGCTTACTTCTTCCTTTAATACGCTCCAGCGCTGAAAATTATCCACAAGGATTTTTTCTTTTAGTGTTTTTAAATTGAGAAGGGAGACTACATTTTTCTTTCTGATCCATAAATTCCCGTTTGTTATTGTTAATTTTTCAACGTTCGCTGTTTTATATCGAACCAGCCCTGAATTATCTACAACCAAAATCTCCTTTGCTGTTGTTGTCAGTATAGTATTGCTCGTATCTGAATCATGGGTGAAACCCGAAATTTGCTGAAACTGAAATTCTTCCTGCTTTTTCAAGTTTCTGATGAAAACGGTATTATCCTTATTCTTTAGTATCAAAACCTTATCATCAAGATATACCTCACCTGGATTTCTGAAGATGGTCGTTTTTAAAGTAGCGCCATTTTGCAAAACACCTTCCTGTTCCCCATCATCATAATGTTTTACAAAATATATCCAGTTACCATTTTTGGTCACACTTTTATTAAAGACCTGATACCATTGGGAGTTCTGCCCAGATAAAAGTTGAGCAAATACTAAATAGGTAAAAAGGGCAATGCATGATCTAGTAGCCTTCATTTTGCGGTTTAAGATTTTGGTTAATTAAGAGTTCTTGTTCCGGCAGTGGCAGATTTCTGAAATAGGTTTTCCAATTGGATTTTAGGGGTAAAATCTTCTGGTCTAAAAGGTCTTTTCTTTTCAGGTCAAAAAATCGATGTCCGAATTCAGTGAAAAGCTCATGTTGTCTTTCATTAAGGATGGCTAATCGCAACTGGGTCTGGGATGATGAGCTATCTCCCTGTAAACCGGCTTTTGAGCGTATAACGTTGAGGTATATCTTAGCCTGCGCGGAATTGCCCATCTCATTTTCTGCTTCCGCCAATATCAGATATGCTTCTTCAATACGGAAAACGATGGTGTACTCAACAGAAGCAGCTGTTTTATTATTCTGCTTGTATTTATAAGGATGATAAAAAGTACTTTGGCCGTTAGAAACTTCTTTAGTCCATTTAAGCTTCCGTAAATCTCCATTCTCAAAAGAGCTCATAAAACTTGAAGAGAGCACAGCATTTGGCGGTGGCAGTGTTTGGAAAATAAAATACTGCCCCTCTAAAGTATTTGCTGCTACCTCAACAGGCATAAATTGAAGTACAGCACTTTTGGAATCTTTGAGGAAGGCCATGTCCAAATTTTGAACAACGGAATAATCGGGATTTGCGATCACCTTTAAAGCATAATCTTTTGCCATTGCCCAATTATTTCGATAAAGGTAAGCTCTGGAAAGAAGCAATTGTGCCGTGGATTTATTGGCTCTTGTCCGCCCAGTGCCGGGATAGCTGTTACCAAGTTTTGATTCGGATGATAATAAATCTTGAATCAAAAGATTATAGACTTCCGAAGCTGATTTTTTTGGAATATTTTGGTTAATAATATAGTTTGTTGACTGTACATACGGAATTTGGTCATATAGATTCACAAGATAAAAGTGTAGAAGGGCCCTGATAAAGAAAGCTTCACCCAAAAGTTGGTTTACTGTAGCTGGGTCAAGATAGGAGCTATTTTCCTGTACGCCTTCAATGATATTATTTACGGCATATATCTGCTGATATGCATTGGTCCAAAGACTGCTGACAGCTAAATTATTGGGCTGAATGCTTAGTTCGTAAAAAGTCCGAAAGTCTGTCTGCTGGGCAGTGACAGATGTCAGCTCGTCAGTATAGCATCCCAGTAAATAATTCATCCCTGAAGTATCTCCCGTAAGGATGCCTTTAGATCTTAAATTTGTGTACACATCGGTTAGTGCAGCAGTTGCCGTTTCTTTGTTTCTGAATACTGTTGTCTGTGATATTTGGTTTTTGGGATCATCAAGTTCCAAAAAATTTTCACAGCTGATTGCTGTCATTGTAAGGGCAATAAGTATCAGGATTAGGTAGTATTGTATATAATTTTTCATGATCAGAATTTTAGTGTGACATTGAATGAATAGGTTTTGGCAAATGGAAGATAAATTCCTTCGGCTTCTGGAGATAGTCCTTTGTAGCGGGTTATGGTAAATAGATTTTGGCCTTGAAGTGTCAATATCATGGATAACTCCTTAATGGGAACTGTATAGGATAACTGCAGGTTGTTAAGCCTTATAAACGAAGCATCAACAATAACCGCATCGCTGCTTTGATATAGGCTTTGTGCTTTAACAGCATTAGAATTTAGTCCCGTAGTCGGCAATTGGTAGCTGCCATTAGTATGCTCAGGAGTCCAGTAATCCAGCATATAGGTCGGTATGTTTCTCATTGATCCAATTGCGGGCAATGAGTAATCAAGACTATAGAGACTTTGTTTTGCAAACTGTAAAAGGAACCCTAAGGATATTTTTTTGTAGGAAAACTGTCCGGTAAGTCCACCATAAAGTCTGGTGCCATATTTTACTGTTTTTGTACGGTCGTTGATATCAATTTTTCCATCGCCGTTAAGATCGGTAAATTCGTAGATACCTGTGGTTGGATTTATGCCTTTAAACTCGTAAACTTTCTTAATATTCATGGATTCTCCCACGATATATGAATTTGCATAAGAAGTAGATGCGATATTATCGAAAGCGAGTAATTTACTTCTTGGTATACTAAGGTTTAGTGAGGTACTCCATTTAAAAGGTGTTTTTTGAATAGGTGAAAAACCAAGATCGAATTCAAACCCTGAATTTTGCACTGTCGCCGGAAAATTACTTAGTATTGTAGGGAATCCTGTAGTAGCTGGCAAAGGAAATCCTACCAATTGGTTAGAGGAACGGTTTTGGTACCATGATGCGGTAAGAGATATTCTATCTTGAAGCAAGCCCAATTCTAATGCAGTCTCTAATTTTTTTGTTTTCTCCCAGCTGAAATTCGGATTGTATAAACGGGAGGGGTAGAGTCCTGTATTCCCGTCATAAAGCGTAGATGAAATGGTATAGGTATTTAGGAATTGGTAGTCTCCAATAAGATCACTACCAGCAACCCCATAACTTCCTCTGATTTTGCCAAAACTTACTACTTTATTATCTTTTAAAAATTGTTCTTTTGAAAATATCCAGGCAGCTCCAACAGCACCAAAATTTGCAAAACGGTTGTTGGAACCAAATCTGCTTGAGCCGTCCCTTCTAGCCGTTAAGTTAACAAAGTACTTGTTAAGGAAGCCATAGTTGAACCTTCCAAAAACAGCCATATATCGATAACCTGTTTCGGTGTCCTCATTCACTTTTTGAACTTTTGCATTTGAAAGATTATATATCAGCTCATTGGAGGTGAAATCACTGCCTTGTATGCGAAACAATTCTTCGTTTTTTGATTCAAATGTTGTACCCAGCAAAGCATTAAACTGGTGTTTTTCCGATTTTTTTGTCCAATGAAGCTGGGGTTCTAAAATCCAGCTGTATTTATTTACATCTCCGAAATAGATGACCGAATTTCGGCTTGTTCTGCCAAGGCTCGGATTGGAAGCTGTGGAGGGATTTGTTCGCACTTCCTTTTGGTTAGTATTGGTGTATCCGCCGTTTAGTTTGAAGGTAAAATCTTTTGATATTTTGTATTCTGAAGTTAGCTGAACGTATAGGGTATATATCTTAGCTTTATATTCATTGTTCAGCTTGGCGACTGGGTTGGCGAAAGTATTGTTTGCCCAGTTAAGCGTACCATCTGGCAGGTAAATGGCGGGAGCGTTTGGCGTGAGAAAGATTTGATTGGTAAGATCAGATTCAAAGAGGTTATTTCTTTGAAAAGAATACAAAACTGTTGGACTGATCTTAAATTTTTTGTCTTTCGACTGATGGGTGGCGCTGAAATCAATACCCATCTTTTGATATCGGAAACCATTTCCATAAGCGGTAGATTGTTCGAGATGGTTCACGTTCATAAAAAAACGAGTAAGGTCATTACCACCGCTGACAGAAAATTGTGCTTGTTGGCTTAGAAACGTTTTCCCTATAAATTGTTTGTACCAATCTGTATAACGGTTTTGGTCCCATGTTCCGTTTAGGTCAAAGGCATTGGCCGGATAATTCGTACTACCATCATTTTTATATGCATCTTTTCGCATCTGCAGATATTGTTCGGTATTGGCCAGTTCTAAAAAACGGCTTGCTTTACTGACAGAAGTATTCAGGTCAAGAATATAGGAAGTACCCTGACCTTTTCCCTTTTTTGTGGTCACCAATACTACTCCGTTTGCTCCTCTTGAACCGTATATGGCTGTCGCATCTGCATCTTTCAATACTTCAATACTTTCGATGTCGTTCAGGTTTAAGGCATTGAGGGGGCTTGCTTCGCCTTTTGTGATCATTCCGTTTGATAAAGCGCCTATAGCATTGGATTGGCTGTTGGTGGGCACCCCATCGATAACAATCAGTGGAAAACTCCCATCATAACGTAAGCTGTTTTTACCCCTGATCTGAACATCAAAGCCACCACCTGGCACTCCGCTGTTTTGGGTTATGTTGACACCAGACATTCTTCCCTGTAAGGTAGAAAGGACATTGTTTACAGGCTGGTTCTCTATTTCTTTTGCTGTCACCTTAGCAATACTTCCGGTGCGTTCTTTATCCTTTACAGCATAATAACCCGCATTCAGTGTAATTTCCTCGATTTTGGTTTCCCTAATAGAAAACGCTATGGTATCTTTACTTTTTTGCTGTATAGCCAACTGGGGAGTACTTTCCTCAATATCTGAAACAGCAGATACTTTCTTGATTTTCTGCCGGATTATAATGATATTATTAAAGATAAGTCCCTCAAAAGGTAAGCCTTTTAGTATTTTATTAACGCAATCTACTAGGCTTTCATTGCTGCATTTTACTCCCTGAATCTTATACTTTTCTAGCTCATCAGTAGAATAAGCATATGATTTGATCTTATTTTCAACCAGAAAGCTTTCAATTGCTTCCGCGGCTGAAATTTTTCCAGCCAAATAATTGACCTTCATTTTAGAAAGGTCTTGTTGCTGTCCTCTGAATAGACTTATCCCCAATATTAGGAATAGGACAGCCGTGCAAATATTTTTCATATTTTTGCATTGTATTAAAATTAGTAACTCAGTGAAGATTTTGTTTATTAGTTTGGTACGTGACCGGCGGTGGGACCCGTCGGTCTTTTTGTACTTCGCTTACAACTATCTATCAGGTATCATGGCTGGTGTCATCAAGCACCATAGCCTATTTTTCCAGTTCAAAAATTGAATCATTTTTTTGTTTTATATTTAAATTAAGCTGTATTGCAAGTGATTGTATAAGTGCTTCAGCAGTAGCATTAGGAAGGCTTAAGGTGATTTTAGCATTTTCCAGATCTTCGGGATAGTGTAGTGTTATCCCATAGGTTTTTTCTATAACCTTTACCACATCACTGATAGGGCATTTATCGAATGTAAAGGCTGCGGATTTATCTTTTATGGGTGCAGACTTCTTGTCCACTGTTTGGGTAACAGAAGCGACTTGGGGAATCCCCAAATTGCTGAATGTTTGTTGAGGTTTCAATACGATAGGCTCTTTGGAACGCCCTTGTTGGTAGACCATTACTTTTCCTTCATACAGATCAACATTGAAAGTCTTGCCATCTTGCGTTACCTTAAAAACAGTTCCGAGTACTTTTGTTTCATATCCTTTTCCATGAACAATAAATGGATGTTCCTTTGATTTTGCCACATGAAATACTGCATTACCTTCCAGAAAAACATCTCTGGTATCAGCAGGAAATGATTTTTCAACGGTCAGTTTACCGCCTTGTGCAAGGATTACAACAGAGCCATCAGCAAGTTTAATTTCAGAATTTTGTAGTTTGGCCAAATAAACATCAGGTTTGAAAGTGGCGTTGTAACCAATTAAACCAGCAATAGCCAACATAATTGTTGCAGCAACAGTACTGTAGATTCTTAATCTCCTCAGTTTCTTTTTTCGTTCGTACGTATCTATTTTACGATACAAATTTTCAAAGAAATGGTTTTCTTTTTCAGGCGTGAGCGATTTAACAGGGTTATTGAGAATATCTTCCCAAATCTCTCTGTCTTCTTTATTGTCAAAATGGGGCAATTGGTTGTCTTTCTCTTCCATAATATCAGGGCTATATTATATACTCTGAAGAAATAGGAAAAAGGACAGTGATTTTAGGTAAAGATTAACTCTTTTTAAGACTATTTAACTTTAATTAACGGTTTTGTGGCGGTTTTTGAGAAAGGACATTGCTTCTAAGATGTGATATTTAACTGTGCTTTTTGGAATATTTAATTCAAGGGCAATCTTTTCCTGAGTAATGCCTTCGAGTTTATGCATTTTAAATATTTTCCTACGTAATGGAGGGATTATAAGCACAATGCTTTGTTCAAGTTCGGTCAGCAAGCGGTCTTTATTTTTGGCTGAGTTTAGCTCATCAAATGAAGTATCTGCCAGATTGGAAGAAATATTTTCACGGGGAGGCTGTTTTTTTGAAGCTCTGTAATATTCAGCTATCTTATCCTTACATGTGGTAAAGATAATGTTTGCAGTATTTGTACTGCCCAAGCTTTTCTTGTATATCCAGAGGTGCATAAAGACATTTTGCAACACATCGAGTGCATCTTCTTCATTCTGTATCTTTTTAGAAATAAAAGAAAATACCTGATGGTTGTATTGGTGAACAAGGTTTTCATAGGAACCTTTTTCCGTGTTGATATGTCGGCGAGACAATTTCACATGGTCGTTTTTAGTTATTACAAATTTATATTTTTTTTAAATACGAAATTAAGTCTGTGCTTCCCATAGTTGGGATGGACTTATGGTTTTAAATGTTTTTCAATTCTGTTTAGATCCTGTTTAATGGAAAGGAACATTTCTTTGGTACTGTTGTCTGTAAAATCTAAAATATCATAATCTTTGAGCAGGCTATACTGATATTCCCAAACTTGAAGAAGGTCGTAGGCAGAAATTTCATAGGGTTCAAAATAGGTGTTATCTGATTTAACCCAGATAGAATTTTCTTCAATACTGGTCAGTTTCTTATAAACAAAACCACCTCGTGTTATAAGCAGGTATTTTTTCCCTACTTTCATTTCACTGATTTGTTCAACATACTTACCAATGATATAGGTACCATCCTTGAAGGGGGGCATGGAATCACCTTCGGCGGGGAATCCCCGATATATGCCATTGCGCAGGAATGGGAGAGAAATGTGTTGGAGTCCGCCTATATATTCTGGGTCGCTAAATCCGTTAACATAGCCCATCTGCGCCTTATAAGGCACTATTTGTATTTTATTTTCCCCTGTACTGTCCACGGTAATGGGTAGTAAGATCCGGTTGTCAGAAAGTTTCATCAAACTTTCTAAGGGATATTTTCTTAATTCCAATGTCAGCAAAAGATCTATACTTACTTTAAAATACCTGGATATTCTGACCAATGTATCATTTGGTGGCTGTGCATGAGCACTTTCATATTTCTCATAAGCACCTCGTGAGATCAAAAGTGCATCTGCAACTTTCTGTTGAGAAAGTTTAGTCTGCGCCCTGAGATATCTTAAGTTTTCTGATAAAATTGACATTGCGATAAATATGAGCAACAAAGTTAAGTCTTTTTGCTAAATATATTAGCAATTTTGTTGAGTAAAAATGAAGTGAGATGGAAAGAGCAATAGTACATATGGATTTGGACACGTTTTTTGTGTCCTGTGAACGAAAGAATAATTCGGAACTAATTGGTAAGCCTATCATTATTGGCGGGGAGAGCGGGGCGTCGTTGCATCCTGTTCTTACGAAAGCCGTTATTTTGGGGTACGGTCTGCTATGCCGATAAAAATGGCTTTGAAACTTTGTCCAGAAGCCAAAGTGATGAAAGGGGATATGGATCTATATTCTAAAATGTCCCACGAAGTCACTGAAATTATCGGGGAAAAAGTGCCGTTAATGGAAAAGGCAAGTATAGATGAGTTTTACCTCGACTTGTCGGGAATGGATAAGTTTTTTGGATGTTATCAGTGGACACAGGAAATTGCATCATCGGTAACCAAAGAGACAGGGCTTCCGATCAGTTTTGCCCTTTCCAATAATAAAACGGTTTCAAAAATTGGCACAGGGGAAGCTAAGCCAGATGGTCATATGGAAATAAAGGAAGCCATGATCAGACCTTTTTTAAATCCATTATCCGTGCGGAAAATTCCAATGGTCGGTGCGGAAACCTATAAATTGCTTTCCCGTATTGGAATCAGGACCATCCGAACCCTTTCGGAAATGCCAACGGATGTACTTCAAAAAATACTGGGAAAGAACGGACTGGAACTTTGGAGGAAAGCCAATGGAATTGACGACACCCCGATTATTCCATATTCGGAGAGAAAATCTATCTCATCGGAACATACCTTTTCTCAAGACTCGATTGACATTATAAAAATCAAGTCCTTGATAACAGGAATGGCAGAGCAACTTGCCAATCAGCTGCGTGCGGAAAAATGGCTTACCTCAACCATTGTAGTTAAAATCCGTTATTCCAATTTTGATACTGAGACCAAACAATGCCGTGTAAGTTACACCTCGGCAGATCACACCATTTGTAAATATGCCCTAGAACTTTTCGAAAAGATTTATAGCCGCAGAATGCGTATTCGGTTGATTGGGTTAAAACTGGCTGGCTTGGTGCATGGCGAATACCAAATGAATCTTTTTGAGGACACACAAGAGATGATGAGCCTTTATCAGTCAATGGACAACATTAAAAATCGGTTTGGGAAAAACGCAGTGGGTCGTGCCTCTGGGTTTAATTTTCAAAGCGCTGTTAAATAACCATTGTTATGTATCTTAATTGCCATACTTTCCACAGCCTGCGCTACGGAACAATTTCTGTAGAAGCCTTGGTACAGTCTGCCTCGGAATTGGGACTGGAAACACTATGCCTGACCGATATTAATACGGTCACAGCTATTTATGAGTTTTATAAATTGTGTAAGCAGGCAAATATAAAACCTGTTGTGGGCATGGAAATCAGAGAGGATGATGAACTGCTGTATATTACGCTGGCCAAAAGTGCAGAAGGTATAGCGGAGATCAACCAGATGTTGACCTCTTTTAACTGTGATAATATTCCACTACCAAAAACCAATCCTATTTTTAAAAATGTAATCACTATTTATCCGGTTGAAAATATACCCGAAATCTTTTCAGAGAACGAATACATTGGAATCCGGCCTGAGCAACTGAATCTTTTATACCGCGCGGAATGGAAACGCCTCTTGCATAAAATGGTGGTTTTGCAGCCTGTTACCTTTCAAACGAAACAGGAATATAACCTTCACCGTGTACTAAGGGGTATTGCTTTCAATACAATAGGAACAAAATTGGAATCTCATCAATATTGCAGAGAGGATGAGGTTTTAAAGCCGCTAAATGAACTCTTGAACCGCTACCAAGACTATCCACAGATTACTGAGAATACCAAAAATATTCTTGACGGGTGTAGTTTTGAATTTGCGTTTTCCACTCCAAGAAATAAAAAACACTATACCGGAAGCAAGGAAGAGGATTTGAAGCTCATTACCCGCTTAGCTTATGAAGGATTGGCGGAAAGATATGGGCTAAATGACGATGTTGCCAACAGGCGCGTGGAGAAAGAATTGAAAGTTATAGATGAACTTAATTTTTGCGGTTATTTTCTGATTACCTGGGATATCGTACAATACAGCAATTCAATGGGCTTTATGCACATTGGAAGGGGGAGTGGAGCCAATAGTATTATTAGTTATTGCCTTGGTATTACCAACATCTGTCCGATAGAACTTGATCTGTATTTTGAACGGTTCCTGAACCTGAACCGGAAAACGCCACCCGATTTTGATATTGACTGGAGCTGGCAGGAACGTGATACTATTTTAGAATATATTTTCAAAAAATATGGCAAGAACCACGTGGCCTTTTGCGGAACAAATGTTGAGTTTAAATACAAATCTATTTTTAGAGAGGTTGGAAAAGTATTCGGTTTACCGAAAGCAGAATTGGATGTGCTGGCTACTCAGCCTGAAGCAAACCATGATAAAAATTCTGTGGTCAAGCAAGTTTATAAGTATGGAAAGATGATGGAGAAATTTCCTAATCAAAGGAGTATGCATGCCTGTGGGATACTGATATCAGAAGAGCCGATTACCAATTACTCCGCACTGGAGATGCCTCCAAAGGGTTTTCCTATTGTTCAGTTTGATATGCATGTTGCAGAGGATATAGGGCTAGAAAAATTTGATATTTTATCGCAAAGGGGTATTGGTACGATCAATGATGCTGTGAAACTCATAAAAACAAATAAAGGGATTGATGTTGACATAAGAGATAACCACCTTTCCAAAGATGAAAAGGAGTGCAATAAATTTTTGAGCCAGGGTAAAACCATTGGCTGTTTTTATATCGAATCGCCCGCCATGCGTGGTCTGCTCCGACGATTGAAATGCGATAATTATAAAGTGCTGGTCGCGGCATCCTCAATCATCCGGCCTGGGGTTGCGCAGAGCGGAATGATGAAGGAGTATATTTTCCGGCACAACAATCCCGATCAGTTTGAATATTTCCATCCTGTATTCGAACAGCAGTTAGGGGATACATACGGGATTATGGTGTACCAGGAAGATGTGATTAAGATTGCCTTGCATTACGGCGGACTACCGGCTGCAGATGGCGATGTTTTACGCAGGGCCATGAGTGGCAAGGGCAGGTCGCTTGCCGCGCTACAAAAAGTAAAAGATCACTTTTTTGAATCCTGCAACAAGCTTGGGCATCCTGAAAATTTAAGTACAGAAGTGTACCGTCAGATTGAATCTTTTGCGGGATACTCTTTTTGTAAAGCGCATTCTGCATCCTATGCGGTGGAGAGTTATCAGAGCCTTTACCTCAAAGTTTACTACCCGATAGAATTTATGGTTGCAGCGATCAATAACGGGGGAGGTTTTTACCGCACAGAGGTTTATGTTCACGAAGCACGGATGTCGGGTGCTAATATCTTACCTCCTTGTGTCAACAAAAGTGACTGGGAAACTACACTGTACGGAAAGGATGTGTATTTAGGCTTTATGCATCTGCAAGCGTTGGAAACTAAAACAGCTTTATTGATTACCGCTGAGCGAAATCAAAATGGTAGTTTTAAATCACTGGAAGACTTTATTAAACGGATTCCAATAGGGGTAGCTGCCATGCAGATCCTTATATTTATCGGTGCTTTCCGTTTTACGGGAAAGCAAAAAAATGAACTTCTGCTGGAAGCCAGAATGCTGCTAAACGATTTTAAGCCGGAAAGAAGGATGGCGGCATTGTTTGAGGAACCCGTAAAAGAATATCAGTTTCCTGAACTCAAAAGAGCAGTTTTCGAGGATGCCTTTGATGAAATTGAACTTTTGGATTTTCCTGTTTCCTGTAACCCTTTTGATCTGCTGGTCACAAAGTACAGGGGTTCGGTAATGGCTAACAATCTTGTACAATATCATAAGAAGCAGATTAAGATGCTGGCGTACCTGATTTCACGTAAACACGTCCCTACTAAAAGGGGAACCATGTATTTCGGAACATGGATTGATGCAGAAGGCAATTATTTTGATACCGCCCATTTTCCCGATTGCCTCGAAAAATACCCGTTTAAGGGTGGGGGCTGTTATCTACTACTTGGAACCGTAGAAGTAGATTTTCATTTTCCAACCATTACCATTATTAAAATGGAAAAAATGCCATTTATTCCTGATCCGAGGTATGCTTATGATAATGATAAACAATATGAAGCGCACCAACGAATTAAGGAGGATGTAAGCATGACGCATAGATTGCCCTATCCGCAGGAACATGAAATTGGATTGGCCAGAATGAAAATGGATTAGAAATTTTAATCATTTTCATTCCCTGATCATGATTTTTTTTAATCTTAAATACACTAAAAAAGATTTTTAATCTATGATATTTCTGGTTTCGTTAAACTGGGTCATAAACCATCATCATACTGACCTAACGGCTGTTAGTAGTAGAATTACTACAGAATCTCAAATATTACTAAAAAAATGGAGTGGTTTAAAAATATAGTTTATCTTTATTACGAAAATCACCATAGCACGAAATATTAACTGTTAAAAGTTTTAAAATTATGATAAACTAAAAAGTAATTTAGATCTGAATAGGAGTACAATCAACAGTCTTATCAAATGATTTACTCCTTGAGTTTTATAATTAGTCAAAAAATATCGCCCCTGATATTCGGACTAAGAAGTCTCCCCGCCTGGAAACCAATAGCTCAACAATCAACAGACAAAATCAAGATACTTACAGATTCACTCGCTTAGGGTTTATCCTGGTTTTTTTGTCCTAAGAAAATTAAGCTAATTCAATTAAATATGCAGCCGTTATTACAGGTATAATCTGTACTGCAATTATATTTTAAGGATTAATTTCCTTGCACATAAACACAATAAGAAAAAATTATGCGATGTTTCAAAATAGTAAATCATCAAAAGATCAAGTTCCTAAACTTGGCCAAAGTTCTGATCCAATCAAACAGGTAACTGAAAATATTGGAAAAGAAACTTTAAATAAAATAGATCAGAAATTATCCGATAAAGTTCAGAAGACCGGGCAGACAATAAACCAGGCACAAACATATTCCAATATGTTTATGAATCAGGTCATCCAGCCCAACAATCCATCCATAACACCAGATAAAGTTTGGAAGAATCAGCCTGTCTCCAAAATACATAATGCCAAGGCGATTGCCGAAAATCAAATTTTAGGGATTAACCGTGTGGTTAAGCTAGAAATTGTCATTGAAGGTAAGGTAATAAAGCATTTCAAACATTTCAAATTAAAACAGAGTGCTGTAAAACACCATGAATTCAGTTTGATGCTGGCTCATGATACATTGGGCAGTGCTGAAAATCATAATCTTGAAGAGGCCCAAAATTTTTTGGGAAAACGAATTACCGTAATTTTTAAATATAAAGATGTAGAAGATGGCCCAGAAAGGAATTTTGTTGGCGTGATTACACAAGTTGGTTTCAGTCAGGAAAAAGGCAGTTTAGGGAATATTCTTCTTCACGGCTTTAGCCCTACTATTTTGCTGGATGCTGCGCCTCATATTCAAAGTTTTGGTGGCAAACAGGAAATCAGTCTCAACAGCCTTGCAGATCAGGTAATCAAAGAAGGATTGGGAGCAAGCAAATTTGACTTCAGGGTAAATGCACAGCATGGAAATATCTCTTATAGCTCGCAATATGAAGAAACCCATTATAATTATCTGGCAAGAATAGCCGAAGCTTATGGCGAGCAGTTCTTCTATGACGGTGAAGTATTGCATTTCGGGAAACTGCCACCGCAGGAAAAGCCTGTTAAGCTTACTTATGGCAGCACTGTAAATGATGTAAATATTATGATGAACGTGCAACATGTAAATCCGACTTTTTATGGTTATAACAGCAGCAAAAATGAAAAACTAGAAACTGGAAATTCAAAAATCAGCCATACATCAGACATCGCAAAACGTGCTTACGAAATATCAGAAAAAACGTTTTCGACACCTTCTTTAAGGGTAGCGCCTATAAAAGCATCTTCATTTATGGATATTGATGCTTCACAAAAAGGTACCGCCGGTAGTAAAGCCTCAGAAGTTTTTATAACCTCAGGAACTTCTACCATTCCATTTTTATACCCAGGTTGCATTGCAGATATTGAAATGCGCAAATCGGATAGTAACGAAACTAGCTATTTTACAAAACTTATGATTATAGATGTTAATCATGAAGTAGATGCAAGGGGTTACTATACCGGAACATTTGAAGCGATTGCATCAGATACCGGTTTTATCCCCCGTCCGGAGTTTCATGTACCTAAAGCAGAACCACAATTTGCAAAAGTTATATCTAATACCGATCCACAAAACCAGGGGAGAGTGCAGGTAAAGTTTGACTGGCAGAACGGAGATAGCATATCAGAATTTATCCGCGTGATGACGCCCGATGCCGGAGGCAGTGATAAGGTAAGTAAAAACCGAGGCTTTATGGCTGTTCCCGAAGTTGGAGATCAGGTCATCGTTAATTTTGTTCATCAGCATCCCGACCGACCGTTTGTAATGGGTGGCATGTTTCACGGTGGAGTTGGCGGCGGCGGCGGACAAAATAATAACGTAAAAAGTTTGAGCAGCCGAAGTGGAAATAAACTGGAACTGAATGATGGCGAGGGGTCTGTATTCCTGACCGATCAGGGCGGTGCCAATATGAAATTTGACGGTAAAGGAAATGCAACAACAAGTGCAAATATCAGTCATCATGTAACCGCCGGAAATAAGCATTCTACGAACGTTGGAAAGGGTCAAAGCGTATTAACTATGGGCGATGATGGTGTTATAGATCTGAGTGGAACCTCAAAGGTTATTTTAAAAGTTGGAAGCAGTACTATAACAATAGATGGCGAAAGTATTACCGTGAAATCTAAAACAGTAAATGTTGAAGGAACCTCTACCACTAATGTAGGAAAAGCCAAAGGAAGCCCTGGAATGATCGTGACAAGCGAAGTGAAAATTACCGGTAAAGATGTATTTATAAATTAAAAGTATGATAAACGATAAAAGAATCAAGATAAGACAACCCTTTAGGGATCAATATACACTTTCCATTGATGCTGAGGTAAATGCAATAGAATCTACTATCCTTTCTACAGTTGAAATACGATATGATTTTCAAGTGCTGAGCATAAAGGAAGATTTTGTAGAAGTAAGGCTTTTGGTGCTGGAAAGCAAAGTGGTAAAGGCAAATAATCCAATGGTTAAGGAGGTGGCACAGGTAAGCCAGGTTTTTGGGCGGATGTATAATGAACTGCACCTGCAAATAGCGCCGAGTGGCAAAGTACTTAAAGTGCTTAACACCGATTTTATTTTATCAAAATGGGCAGAGACCAAAGCAGAAATACAGAAACATATTTCAGGAAACGCAGAATTGGAACAAGCCATAACCTTACATGATGAAATTTTTAATAATGCTGATAAGGTGATGATCGCGGTTCAGGCCAACGAATTTTTCGCCATGTATTTTGGACATGTATATGATACCGATTTACCAGCGGCTAAAAAGATTTTTGGTACTAATATTTTTAATACCGCAAATCTGGAATGGAACCTTAAATCAGAATGTAATTCAACATTACCTGTTAAGGGCAAAGAAACATTGATTGTTAATACCAAGGCTTATCCGCAGTTGCCACTAAGTGATGGCTTTTGTAATGCTGCTTATCATCAATTTAAAGACAAAATTAAAATTGACCCTGTTCAGATCAAGATGATACAGGATGAGGAGCGTTTAGTAGAATATGAAAGCGGAAGACTAAGAAGATCTGATGTAAGTAAAATGGAGGAAGTAAATCCCGAAAAGCTATATCATAAATTTAAGTTTACGATGTTGAGCGATGGAGAAAAACAAACGCTTAAAAAAAACAAACACACCGAAAATGAGACAAAAGCTGCACCAGAAAATGATGAAAAAATATATGGCGTAAGATGGTCATGATATATACCCTGAAAGCATTTGTCAGAACAGTTAAATCAAGGGGTTTATCTAAAGTGAAAATAGAAAGGATTCGGATTTAAAAATATAATTATGAAACCTGCACATACAAAAAAATCATTTTTATACCCAGGAAAAAAATGGGAAAAGACTTTCCAGATATGGCGTATCAGTATTCGGATTGGGTTAACTAGAGATTTTGATACTTCGTCATTTTTTATTGAAAAGAGTTTTAAAAAAGGAGAGCACATCTTTCTTCGTCAGCATGTTTTTCAAAAAATATACAACGGAGACAAGATAAGATTGGCACATCATACACGAAAGCAAATATTGAAAAAAGTAATAAGTGGGCAATAAAAGAATCACTGAGAACGACTTTTGGCAGTGTACAAATGGCGCTGTACCCGCACAGCTGCAAGGCTCCAATAAAACCACCAAAAAAGCATCAGGAGAAAAATATATAACTGTAAACGATAAAGTAACCAGTAGTTGGATAGATTTTGGCTGTACTAAGCTCATGCTAATATATGCACTATTGGCAGCAGCTGTAGTTGTAATTGCCGCAATGACTGTAGCTACAGGTGGAGCAGCGCTGATCGCATTAGGTGCACTTGCTGGTTTAGCGGGTGCTGCCTGGGGAGCAGTTGTAGGCAGTATGCTCTGTGGCCATCTGGGTGCCAAAATAAGAAAATGGGTAGAAGTACCTAAAGCTAACAAAACTGTAATCCAGGGAATAACGCAGGTAACAGGTGATTTCAAAATGACTTGCATGATACCTGGCGGAATAGTTACCTTCAATCCTAAAATTAAAAGCTGGAATCAGGCAATTGCATTGGGTGCGTCCAATTATTTGGGAAAACTAATGGAGGGAATGATGGCTGGTGCTGCCGTAGGTATGGCAGGCGCATTATGGGCGGGAGGTGCATCGGCGTTTACAAGTGGCGGAATAAGAGGGATTGGACAGGCTGCTTGGCAATTTGCGAAGAGTTGCCCTATGAATATTGTGAAAAACATTGCGGCTTCCTTTGGGTATGCTGGCGCTGGAGCAAGCACAACAGCAGTGTGGACAACGGTTGGTACAGCAGTTGGTTTACGTACTGCTACTGCGACACAGGCTGGTTTAGGGCATTATGGTAATACTGGAGAATCGGGATGGGGAGCTGCGGGAACAGGTGTTTTTGCAATGGAGACCGGTATGTACGAATCTGGGCAGAATATGGCCGGCTCTGCATTAGGATGGAAAAAGGAGGATGGAACAGGATATTCCACAAGCTGGCAGGATGTTGCGGGTATGGCAATGCTTTTATCACCAGTACATAAGGCACCAGAAGAGCTGACTAGTAAGACAGAGCCAAAGAATAAAGTTGAAGAATCTGTAAAAGATGGTGAAGGTAAAAAGACTGATAAAGAGCAAACTGTTAGAGATGGCAATGTAACGGAAAACCAGGATAGTGAGCCAGCAGGCGAAAGAGAGGCATTCGAGATGAATGAAAGTGTCAGAGTTACTCCTGAAAGTTTGGGAATTGGTTTATTAAAAGACAGTCCGATTTTACTAGATATATACCATGCAACTTTAGAGAAGATGGCTAATTCTCCAAAAGATAATATTTACAAAAGATATATTGAAGCAAAAAATAATAATTTTGAAGGAATGACAAGGGAACAAATTCAAAAAATGTGTACAGATGTATGGAAAAATACAAGAAAAGAATTTGGCAAAGAAGCGAGAAGTAGAGGTATTACAATTGAAGGCGAAGTTCACCACTGGAATTATCCAAAATATGATAATCCTCATGATGTTTTAAATCCAAACCAATTAACTGAACCTGTTTCTCGTGATGTCCATCAACAAGCTCATGAACAAACAACATCTGACCCATCAAAAATTTGGGAAGGTCCAATTAGTAATGATCATGCTATTGTTCCTGAACCGTATAATTTACCACAACCCCGTCCAATTTCCCCTTAAAATATTAGTTTAGTTATGAAATTTTGTTTAAATTTAATATAAAATAATTACAATGGAATTGTTGAAGAAAATAGTTAATAAGTTAAATATAGATATTAATCTTCAAAATTTAATTTTTAGGAAAATTGACATACCATATCATGATGATTATAATTCCGTTGATACGTATTGGTATCAACATCCTCCTTGTTTAGTTCCTTTATTTTTAGGTTATGGAGCATCTTATAAGGGAGTTATTAATCATTTTTTTATTGATAGAAAGAATCCTTTTGTAGAGCTGGATTTGGAATATGGTTCTATAGTAGAAACTGCCTTTAATTTTAAACAGTTAGCAGTATGCCTAATTCTACCAATAATTATCTCTGAGGATGGTCTTACTGATGAAATTATTGATTTTGCAAACAAAATTAATTTTAAAGAATATCAGGAAATAGATGATTTTTCTAATCAATATGGAGATAATACAGATTATTTCAATGAATTAGTGTATTTTAAAGACAATTTGCCATTAGGTATTATTAAAGATATAACAACATACAAAGGAGATTTCCCATCTTCTTATGACAATTTTAATGAGCCACAGCTGACTAATTCTTGCTCGTTTGAAATTTCCCCCACCGTTTACGAAATTATAAAAAATGATAAAGAAACACCTAAATGGTTGATTAAAGAAACAAATAAAAAAGAGCTTTTTAAAGATTTTGTTCTTAACAACAAATTGAAGGAGGCTTGGCTAACGTTAAATAGTAAGGGTTGGTTACTGAAAGATGTCGCTGAAGGGTTAGAAATATTAAAGTCAAAAACGAATGATGAACTTTTTCATTTAATAGCTGACAATTGGATTGAAGGGTGGCAAAAATCGACATTCTTAGATAGCAATTATTAGTTGCATTGGAAAGATTCTAAAAAGTGGCGGAGATAATTACAATAATATGGTATGAGATAAAATTAAGCCACAAGAGTATTTTGATTTATATATTCAGAATACTCAAAAAAGGAAAAGTAAATATATCGAGAAAATAGAAGGATTAGATGATCTGCATTAAGGATACATAAATAGTGCTACCACATTAGATCTTTTTACAAGGAACCTATTTATAGCAAAGTATTCGGAAGGTTATGAAGTTTCACAACTACGACATGACTATGTAAAATCTATAAAATTGTTTGAATTAACTTATAATTCTACCTCTTTTTATGTTCAAATGTTGTGGATGATATCTATTGGAATAATGTTAGATATAGAAGCAGATGAATTTTCTAAACTTATAGAGTTAATTAAGAAAGATGATCCAAATGACTATTTAATAGATTTTCTCTTAAGTAAAAAAGTAAATTGGGACAAACAAGCTAAAAACTTTAAATTTCCTGATCCCTATCAGTGATTAGAGCAAGTTATATCTTTAGCGACGAGAGGTGAGAAAGAGAAGGCAGTAGAAAGACTAAAATTATATTTAGATAAAGAATGGTACAAAGGACATTCAGATACGGGATGGTACGCTAATCATAAAAGTAAACACGACACTTATGCAGGATATTGGAATTGGGAAAGTGGCGCATTGGTGCAAGTTTTAGGCTTAGATGATAGTTCTCTAAAGGATCAACAATATTACCCTTATGATATGGTTCATTGGAATGATTAGAAATTAATTTTAAGAATATTTGATTACATAAGACTACCTGGAATTTTATCAGGTAGTCTTTTTTAATACTCTGATAGCAAAAGGCGTAATATTTAAGGTCAAGAAAATGTTAAAAATGTACCTTTTACCATGTCCCAATATGCATGTGATGAGAGGAATGTGGGGGCAGTTCATTTTGATCAAAACTGCAATTATGGTTAATAACTTGATGGTAGAATTTTCATCAAACATTAGAGATTGCATCAACAAATATTTAACTTTAACTTGTTATTTGAATTAAATAAGTGAAATCCTTAACCATAATCGCTGAAAAGGAGTTGCTACTTCGGTTGCGGGATGGGGATTATACAGCTTTTGAGAAAATCTATTCCATTCATAAGGAAAAGCTAGCAGGCCGTCTCTTCAGACTGCTTAAATCATGGGAATTGGTTGAAGATATTTTACAGGAACTTTTCATAAAATTATGGAATAACAGGGATATAATAGATGGAGATAAACCGCTTGAAGCTTATCTGTACCGTATTGCATCCAATCTTGTAAACGACTATTTCCGGAGTGTCTCTAAAGACAAAAATTTGGCGGATGAATTATGGCATCGCATTTCAGAGGTTTATAATCCTTTTGAAGAAATCTCACAGGAAAGCGCCGACCAGGAACTCTTTCGTTCTATAAACAAACTTCCTGAGCAACGAAAAAAGGTTTTTCTCCTATGCAAATTGGAGAAGAAAAGTTATGCAGAAGTAAGCAAGCTTTTGCAAATTTCAGAAGCAGCAGTAAACGACCATATTACAAAAGCAAACAAATTCTTAAAAGATAATTACGATAAGGCGATTCCTTTTGCTGTTATTGTATTCTGTCATTATCTCATTAGTTAGTTTTTTTTAAGCTGATAATCAGTTAGTTGTAATTTTTTAAAATTTTTATAAATATTACAGCTATTGGTTTAGGTACCATAAGCGTATTAGTTAAAAAGCAACCTTGGAAACTAACCACTATATCAAAGAACTCTTTAATAAATATCTGGATAATACCATTAATAAGGATGAGTATGGTGTTTTGCTAAGGTATTTTGGAAAAGAAGAGGGTAGTGAGGAAATTCGGGATCTCATCTTCGAAAACTTATCTAGTGATGTTGCAGAAAATAATGCAGTAGGACTAAAAAATACTGTTGATGCGGTCCAGGATAAACTGCGAAATAAACTTCAGCCTAAAAAGAAATTAAAGCTGATACAAAAATATTGGCCATACGCTGCTCTTGCCCTTTTGGGTTTAGCATTTGCTTTATATTTTTATCTGAGTAAAACACAAGATCATTTACCAGTTCTAATAACAGATAATCAAATTAGGGTTAATCCGGGAGGCGATAAAGCTACGCTTGTCCTGGATGATGGCAGAACAATTTTATTAGATACGGTTTCAAATGGCCGTTTACTTGAGCAGCCCGGTGTAGATATTTCTAAGGTAGGTAAAGGGCAGTTACAGTATAATGCTACTGATATCGCTTCTCGATTAGTATATAATACTATAAAAACGCCAAATGGAGGGCAGTATCAAGTTATTTTGCCTGATAATACCCATGTATGGCTAAACGCGGCATCATCTATCAAATTTCCGACAGCTTTTATTGGAAATAGCCGTGAGGTTATCATCACTGGTGAAGCGTACTTTGAAGTTGCGAAAAATAAAAACAAACCTTTCAGGGTAAAAACAGCAGACCAAACAGTTGAAGTACTAGGGACACACTTTAATGTGAATAGTTATGCGGATGAACCAAGCACTGTTACTACGCTTGCAGAAGGTTCAGTACGTGTAAACCTTTCCAGTAGTGGTAATAATTTTATCCATGCTATAACTATCACGCCGGGACAACAAACTACTACAACAAAAAATAATATTACTACAGGAACAGCCGACTTAGAATCTGCACTGGCATGGAAAAATAACCAAATTTATTTTAAGCAAGCCAGTATTCAGACCATCATGCGGCAGGTTGCACGCTGGTACAATATTGATGTAGAATATATAGGAAAAATCCCTGATAGGAAATTTACAGGTGGTATATACCGTACAGATAACTTGAATGATTTACTGAAAATCCTGATGCTAAATGATCTCCATTTCGAATTAATAAATAACACACTAATTGTTAAACCTTAAATCAGTGCCTATGCAGTAGAAGTTAAATCAAATTTTTAGTATTAGTTAATGATGCCCCAAAATAAAAAGCCGGTAATGCTGTCGAGAGCATTAGCCGGCAATAGGGGTAGTCATGATAACACCGTAAAGCAATTATTCAACTAACCCACAAACAAAAATATGAAATTTTTCACATGCTTTCGGCATGCACTTATGCGTGCCCGAAGTCACCCTACAAAACCACTTCTGGTTATGAAGCTAAGCGCAATCCTCATACTGATCTCTTATTTTCAAGTAACGGCAAGCGTTTATGCTCAAAAGATATCATTGGCAGTTACACAGCAACCTATAGCAAAGGTATTTGGCCAGATACAGAAGCAGAGCGGATACATCTTTTTTTATGATGAAAACATGATTAAGGATGCCAATGCTGTAACCTTAAATGTAAAACAAAAAAACCTAACTGAAACATTGGATTTGCTTTTTGAAGGGCAACCTTTTACCTACGAAATGGTTAAGAAAACCATTGTTGTAAAAGCAAAAGCTTTTGTAAAACCCAGAGCGAGTGCTAGCCCCAGACAGCAAAAGATTACTGGGCTTGTAACCGATGAAAAGGGTGATCCTCTGGTGGGAGCAACCGTCTCTGTTAAGGATACCAATCTAAGTGTAATTACAAATATAGAAGGAAGATTTACTATTAACAATGGTCCAGAGAATGCAATAGTAGTTATATCTTATATTGGATATCAAACAATAGAAGTAAAAGCCGATAGCAATAGTAAGATAAACATAAAGTTACAATTAGTAAGCTCAAACCTGAATGATGTTTCGATTGTCTCAACGGGTTATCAAACAATTCCCAGAGAAAGATCTACGGGTTCATTTGTTCAGGTTGACAATAAATTGCTTAACAGAAGAGTTTCTACTGACATTATAAGCCGTTTAGAAAATGTTGTGCCTGGCCTTTCCTTTAAAGTAAATAAAACTACAGGAAAATCTACCAATATGAATATCCGTGGACGCAGTACCATATTTGCCAATGATCAGCCGCTTATTGTGGTCGATAATTTTCCTTATGATGGGGATATTGCAAATATTAACCCAAACGATATTGAGAGTATCAGTGTTCTTAAAGACGCGGCAGCGGCCTCAATTTGGGGAGCGAGGGCTGGAAACGGAGTAATTGTACTAACCACGAAAAAAGGTATTAAAAACGCCCCCCTTTCAGTGAATCTTAACAGCAATATAACCATTGGTGAAAAACCTGATTTATATTATAGCAGACGCTCGATGAGCTCTTCAGATTTTATTGATGTTGAACAGAAATTATTTGACTTAAATTTTTATAATTCCGATCAGACAAATGCTAATAAACCTGTTATTTCTCCCGTTGTCGAAATTCTAATAAAAAGGAAAAATGGAACCTTATCTGAAACAGATGCGAATAATCAAATTAACGCATTAAGAAAATTTGATGTCAGAGATGATTATAGTAAATACTTATACCGAAATAGTTTTAATCAGCAATATGCACTGAATATGAACGGAGGATCGAAAGATATCAGTTATTATTTTTCTGGTGGTTTTGACAAGAATCTTTCTAATGCAGTAAATAATGATTTTAACAGAATTTCCTTAAATGCACAAAGTACCATTACCCCTTTTAAAAATCTGGATGTACTTGTCGGCATTAGCTATGTTATGAACAGAACCCAAAACAATAATAGTGGGTTCAATTCCATAGCGCCTAGTTCTACCAAAAATAATATATATCCCTATGCACAGTTAGCGAGTGCTGATGGAGCCCCACTAGCTATTGTGAAAGATTATAGAAGTACTTTTACGGATAATCCGGGAGCTGGCATGCTTGACTGGAAATACCGCCCTTTAGATGAATTGAATTTAGCTAACAACGTAAGTAAACTTACAAATACGCGCATAAACCTTGGCGCTAAATATACATTTATCCCTCAACTAAGTGCCGAGGTAAAATATCAGTACGAAAAACAGTTTGTTACCGGCCGAAATCTCTATGACCAGCAGACCTATATGGTTAGAGATTTAATAAATAAATTTTATGATCCTACATCTACAATTAAATATCCTGTGCCTGTTGGGGGCATTTTAGATCAATCTCTTTCCGATCTAAATTCATATTCATTCCGTTCACAGGTAAATTACAATCAAAACTGGAATCAAAAGCATCAGTTAAATGCTATTGCAGGTGTTGAAGTGCGAGAGGTCAAAATTGATGGAAGTACAAACAGGCAATATGGCTATGATGATGTTTTGGGGACAAGTAGCAGAGTAAATTATGTTGACCTTTTTCCTGCATATTATAATACTTCAACGCGGTTATCTATTCCAGTAGGCAGTGGGGTTTCAGGTTCATTAGATCGTTTCTTCTCCTACTACGCAAACGCGGCTTATACTTTTAATAACAAGTATACTTTTAGTGCAAGCGGCAGAAAAGATGCATCAAATTTATTAGGTGTTAAAACAAATCAAAAAGGTGTACCTCTATACTCTGTGGGCGGCTCATGGATTGCAAGCAAGGAAAACTTTTACAATCTTAAGTGGCTTCCTTATTTAAAACTGAGAGCAACGTTTGGTTATAATGGAAACGTTGATAAATCTACTTCGGCCTATGTTACCGCATTGTATGCTAACAGTACGCGAACAAATCTTCAAACTGCTCAAATTACAAATCCTCCAAATCCAAGTTTAATATGGGAAAGGACAAGGGTTGTTAATCTGGGGTTAGATTTTGCCACAGCGAATCAACGTATATCAGGCACTATAGAATATTTTAGTAAAGCAGGACTTGATTTAATAGGGAACGGGCTCGTTGCACCATCGAACGGTATCTCAACATTTAGATCAAATTTGGCAAGCACCAAAGGACATGGTACTGATATCACCGTTAATACCCAGAATTTAAAGGGACAATTTCAATGGAATACTGTTGTGCTTTTCTCATATGCATTAGATAAGGTTACTAAATACGAAACAAAAGATGTCCCCTCCAATTATATCCTTTCTGGTGATATTGATCCAACACCATTTGAAGGCAGACCGTTATTTTCTATTTATAGTTATAAATGGGCCGGGTTAGATCCTGCTACTGGCGATCCGCAAGGCTATCTTAATGGAACAGTGAGTAAAAATTATGCTTCCATATTAACAACTATGAAACCAGAAGATCTTGTTTACAACGGACCATCAACTGCTCCTTACTTTGGTTCGATTCGCAATTCATTTTCTTATAAAGGATTTGAATGTAGTTTTAATGTTAGTTACAAATTTGGATATTATTTCCGAAAGTCATCAGTTGATTATGGAAGTCTTTTTAATGCGTGGTCAGGGAATGTAGATTATATAAACAGGTGGAAACAGACCGGAGATGAACAATTTACACAGGTGCCATCATTCCCTACGTTGCCAAATAATGTTAATCGAGACGCCATGTACAAGGGCTCTGAAATCCTTGTAGAATCTGGTTCCCATATCAGGCTTCAGGATGTTGGCCTTTCTTATTCTTTTAATAAAAATAGCGATAGTAAACTGCCTTTTAAAAAACTTGAGATTTACAGTTACATAAATAATCTTGGGCTATTATGGACAAAGAGTAATCAGGGGATAGATCCCGATGCAGGTGTTTATCTCCCATTCGGAAAAACCTTTTCAATAGGAGTAAAATGCACTTTTTAGTTCTTTATTTAATTATTAATAAAAAATATTATCATGAACTATAAACCTTTAATTTATATATTAATTTTTTCACTTTTTTCTTCTTGTACAAAAGAGTGGCTTGATGAGAAACCAAGTAAAAGTTTAGTGGTACCAGAAACCATTACTAATTTTCAAGCATTGCTAGATAATGAAGTAAAGATGAATGGTTTTAGTAGTGGGGGAATACCTGCTTTGGGTGAACTCTCAAGTGACGATTATGAAATGCTAGACAATACTTATACGACTGTAGCATCAGCAATTGAACGGAATTGCTATACTTTTAAAAGCGATGTATACGAAGGGACTACCGGAGTTGGAGACTGGAATGCCCCATACGAACAGATTTTTTATGCTAATGTCGCACTAGAAGGACTTGAAAAGATAAATCCGTCATCAGGTGATCTGTCTGCTTACAATAATGTAAAGGGGAGCGCGTACTTTTTTAGGGCACACGCCTTTTTTCAATTGGCGCAGTACTTTTGCAAGCCTTATAATGCTCAGACTGCGGGCTCTGATCTAGGTATTATACTTAAAACAAAATCGGATATTGGAGCTACATCAAGATCAACTGTTGGGGAAACTTACAGCCAGATTATCAGTGATTTATTAGAAGCAGAAAAATTACTGCAGAATGTTCCATCAATACCAACCCGTCCTTCAAGATCGGCAGTATTAGCATTATTATCACGAGTATATTTAGTGATGGGCGATTATCAAAATTCTTTAAAGAACGCTAATGTTTACCTTACATTTAAAAATAAGATTCTTGATTTTAATTCTATTAGTACCACAGCTACAATTCCATTTCCAGCTTTTAATGAAGAGGTTGCTTTTACATCAAATCTGTATAGTTATATAGTAATTCTCTTCAGTCAAAGTAACAGGCTCGTAACCACGAGCCTGTACGATCAATATGATGCTAATGATTTAAGAAAGACAGCATATTTTCGGTTAACTAATGGTCGGTACGCATTTAAAGGGTCATATAATGCTACTTATGGAGGGAATTTCGCTGGACTTGCGACTGATGAGGTGATACTTAACAAGGCTGAATGTTTAGCACGGAATGGAAACATCAACGGAGCAATGAAAGATCTTAACGATTTATTAGTAAAAAGGTACAAAACTAATCCTCTTACTAATTCTACCACTTATGTAGATCAGACGGCAACAGACGAAACGGATGCGCTAAAAAAAATATTAAAAGAGCGCAGAAAAGAATTAATATTTCGGGGTATCAGATGGATGGACTTAAGAAGACTAAACACAGATTTCCGTTTTGCTACATCGTTGATTCATACCGTAAATGGTCAAGTTTATATCTTATCGCCAAATGATCCGCGCTACATTTTTCCAATACCAGAGCGGGAAATGCAGTTGAATCCTGTTCCACAAAATATTAGATAGAATCATGAAGATTAAAATAAAAAAAATAATTGCTGTAATTGGGTTAGTATCATGTTTTAATTCATTATATACTCCTTTAAATGCACAATCTCACAGTCCAAATAAGTCCGTTGTTATATACGGACAAATAATGCCTGCGAAGGCTGGTGAGAAATTGGAAATAGATACTATCACCGTAACTTTTTGGCAAACTTATAATCGTAATGGGGGTAAGTTTCCAGAACCACAAGTAATAAAAACAGTTACCCGAATCGGTGGTTTCTTTGCGGCTTTGGGACAGACGATTTTTAATGTTAGTGTTCCCAACGTGAGTGATATTGGGTATTTGAGGGTTTCGACTAACAATGATGTTCTTCTCTATGATTACTTGGTAGAACCTGGTGATAGTGTCAAGATTTTGTTCGATCAACGATTTAGGCGCACAGTTTTTGCTGGGCCTTCAGCAAAAAAGTTTCAATGTTTTAATGATCTGGAAGAAGCTAATGCGATTGAGAAATTTGAAAATAAGCCGATAGTGTTCACTAAAAAAATATCTGACGTATTGAGAACAGATAGTTTAATAGAGGCTTATAAAATAAATAGTCTAAAGCAATTTGGCAATATGTTTCAGATTACTCTCATATATAGTGCGGAATATGTTAAGAAACTACGTTCAGATCTTGACAAAAAACCAACTCAGCTAAACGGATGGGATATAATTGAACATTATAAATACCATATAACGAACAAAGCATATTCCACATTGCAGTCAAATATTGTGGGTAATCATCTGTCAGTAAAATATTCAGAATTTGACAGACTTTATCAAAGTGCGTCAAAGGACAATAAAAAACAACTGCTAGATAGCCTTAATCAAATTTATTATGATGTGATAGAGCCTACTCCACAGCTTTTTACAGACAGTATAATTGTCTCCTCATCTTCATATCCATATGCATTATTAACAAAAGCGTATATTGGTTCGCGAATTCTTAATAAGCCTATCTACGAACTGCTTAAGAATAAGTATACAGGAATACTTAGAGAAAGATTAGTTTTAGCATATTTTTCAGAAAAGCTAGGTAAAATTGATAATGCTTCAGAGCTTATGGCAGATGCCCTTAAATATTTTAAAACAGATGTGTTTCGGAAGTCGTTAACTAAATTGTATAATTCTACAACGGTAGGGGCAAGAGCTTACGACTTTTCTCTAAAAGATGTCAGTGGGAAAGTCGTTAAACTAAGTGATTTTAAAGGTAAGGTGGTATTCATTGATTTTTGGTTTACAGGCTGCTTGTCATGCAGTGCGTTTTACACCAAACAATTATACAAAATGGAGCAATATTACAAAGGTAATCCCAATTTTGTTTTTCTTTCTATTAGCTCTGATAAAGATCTTAATGGATGGAAAAAAAGTATTAACGGTGGTTTATATACTTCAAAACATACGCTAAATTTATATACAAATGGCGAGGGTTTTACCCATCCCATTCTTAATGAATATGGTGTATTTACCTATCCTGCACAGGTGCTTATTGATCGTAAAGGAAAAATAGAGCAACGTGCAAATTTAAGTGTCCCCTTCGAACAATTAATCCAAATTATTGATTTCTCCCTGGCTAAATAAATAAAGGCAGGCTCACTAGAAAGGAGTCTGCCTTTATTGCCTGTTTTTAAACTAATTTGGTACAAAATTCCCGTAATCAAGAACTTGTTCAATTCCTTGAGCTGGGTCATCGTTTTTCATAAGAACTTTGCAAGGTGGCGTAGGCTCGCCAATACATTCATCGTTGTCATCTGCTACAACCCAGCCACTTGGTGTATTTCCATACACAGGTCTGTCATCATGCTTATTTACATTGGTAAAAGCACTTCCTACAGCAAAAAGTACTGCTGTAGCTAGTAATAATTTAAAATTTTTCATGGTGAAAATATTTTGGTGTTTTTCGCCTACTCTTTGTAAAGGTTTTCGGCTTCTCCTTTTATTTCTGGCCCGAAATATTCATGGTTATCGTTATTTAGTTATTGTGTGTAGGTAAATTGATGTAATGCATTGCGGTTGCTAAACCTTAGTGCTACACATGTAATTACTACAAAAAATAGATTAAAAATTAAATGCTGCGGCCATGTGAGATGTTTTATTACCCCTCCGCAACTGCAAGGCACATATTCAAACACATGTAGCAGAACAAGAGCAGTATAAATGGTAAACAAGCTCATCAGTACGAGTGATGCAAGTAAGCCAATTGTTCTGGTCCTCTCAAACAGGAGTGTTGATACAATCGCAATTTCAGTAATTGGTATAAGCCACCTCAAAGTAGGTGTAAAACTATTTGGAAAGGGTTGGTTGTTTAGGTCATATGTAAAACCCTTAAAATCCATAAACTTGCTTAAGCCAGTGTACAGGAATAGAATGACGAGTAACAGTACCACAATTTCAATGACGAGTTTTTTGTTTCGCATGGTTTTGTTTTTTTTTAATTACCTCATTATCGATTCGTTAAATCTTTCCAAGCGTTCGCTTTCAAGAAATAACACAACTACTTTGTGATTTTCCACTGGCCACCATCCTTAGGCGGGGGATCAGTTTCTTTTGTACCATCAAGACTTGATTGTTGTGTTAGCACAATTGTATTGATGCTATCAGAATCTTTGTTTGTTTCCTTCATTGATGATTGCCTGCTTTGGATTTGTATGTCCGCAACTTGGTCTTCATCCTGTTCTCTACAGGAGTGTAGAGAAATAATTCCTGCAATTGTTAAAAGTAAAAGGATAATCTTTTTCATGAGTTGTTCGTTTTGAAAATTATCCCGGCCGGATTTTAGTAGAATTCTTGAATCGAAGGTATATGATATTTCATGCTGGAAAAAGTGGTTGTTGCCCCAAAGGATACATTAGTACGTACTAATGTATCTTCTAGTACAACTTTAATGTATTGGAATTCAATGTTTTGTGAAATGTTTTGCTCTGGTTTTGAGATTACCCTAAGAGCGGACTGTAATTGGCTTAAATTTCATAATTTTGATGTAGAAACTTTGCCATGTCGATAATTATTCGTCCTCATTTTTATGTTTTTATACTATTAATTGTTCTCGTTCAACCTCTTTATGCACAAAAAGAGGGATATAGTGGTTATTATCTGATCAAGCGGGAATATGAAAACAGGGCAAATAATGATTCGAGTGCGCTACCCTTAATCGAGAAATATATTGCTAAAGCTAAAGGCGAAAAGAATTATCCGAGACTTGTAGAGGGGTATCTTGATGCCATCCAGTATTCACCACATCCAAATGCTAAACTGAAATATGCCGACAGTGCGATCTTGGCAGCAAATTTAACAAAGAACGATAGTATATTAAGCAGGGCGTATCTGCACAAGGGAATCGTTTATTATTTTAATTTTAAAAAATATAAATTGGCCTTGGCTGAATATATGGTGGCCTACGAGTATTCAAAAAAGACTAATGATCAGTACCACAAGAATAGATTGGCCTATTTAATTGGTGTTGTTAAAAGTTATATTGGCCATTATGATGAAGCACTGGTATTATTTAAACAGACTAAAACTTTTTTTGAGGCGGAATCCCGCAAGAACATAAATCGTAATCTGATCTATGGAAGCATTAGGGGATATTATAACAGCCTGCACCAAATGGCTGTCTGTTACCGTTATCTCGGTATTCCCAAATCAGCGGATTCATTGACGAATATTGGTCTGTCGCTCACCACGGGAAATAAGGACTTTAGCCAGGAGTACGGGTATTTCCTTAAGGAAAAGGGCATCAGGCAATATTATGAGAAAGACTATCAGAATTCCATAAAATCTTTAAATGGTTCGCTGATCTCGATTGCCAGTGCGGATGATTTTGCATGGGCGACGGTATGTTACTCCTATATTGGAAAGTCATATCAGGAACTTGGTGATCACAATAAATCTAAGCTTTATTTCCAGAAAGTTGATTCCGTTTTTCAGAAACATAATTTTATACTTCCCGAACTAAGAAATAATTATGAGCAGTTAATCGCTGAATATAGAAAGGAAAACAATCCGCAAAAGGAACTGTACTATACCACGCAACTAATAAAAGCCGATAGCATTATAGGTCAGGATTTTGCCTATCTCTCATCCAAGATTCACCGCGAGTATGATCTGCGGGACTTGAGGGAAGAAAAAATGAGGCTGGAGCAAAATTCCACTGTAAGTGCGTGGGTGAATCGCACTTTAGGGATTATTGCTGGCATTCTTGTAATTGCCTTTGTTATAAAATATAGGGCTGAGAAGCGAGTACGGGAGAAATATAGGATTGTGGAACAAAAAATCCTCAACGGAGATCTTGTTCCTTCAAGAGATGAAAGCGTGAAAAAATCTGACATCGAAAAAGAAATTGTGGATGATCTATTGGATAAACTTGATGACTTTGAAAACAACCTGGGTTTTTTGGAAAGTGGAATTACTTTAAACAAACTGGCCCTCAAATTTGATACAAATCATACGTATTTATCACAGATAATTAACGAGTATAAAGGGAATAATTTTAAAAGGTATCTGGTCGAGTTACGTATAGCCTATATTACAAAGAGACTTTATCAGGAAGAAAAATTACTTTCCTATAAAATCGAAACATTGGCAGAAGAATGTGGAATTGCCTCGCGAAGCAATTTCTCAGATTTATTTCAGGAGATCAATGGAATACGCCCTAAAGATTTCATAAGGAAGCGGTGGGAGGATATTGCCAGAGAGAAAAAAGCTTTTGAGGTATAATTACCAATCAGATTTCTGTAAAACTTATTCTATTTAACCCAGCACCGTATTACAGTTTGTTTCTTGCAAATTTTACAATGTCTTCAGGTCCGGTAATCTCAGTTAATGGAATATTAAAATAGAAAGTTGTTTTTTGTGAAACAGGAATACCAAAAGCGTTATTGGCCTTATATTCATGTGTAATTTTCCAGCCGTTAAAAAATGGTCGGTAGTGATTTTTTATGTAAGTAGTTTTTTTGCTGTAAAAATCAGCACTATCATTGTACATGGTTTGCTTTGCCGAAGCTTTTAGCATTACTTTCCATGCTTGCTTTTTCTTAGCCTCGTTTTTAATCGTATCGGCAGTGTAACCTACTGCTGCCAATTCTGTAAAAGCAGCAGTGCTCATGTCCAAGTAGTGCGAAACGGTATCTGCATAGGATTGGTAAGTAGAATCATCCTGATACGTTGTAAAAGCACTGTCCAATTTGCTAAATGTACCTGCTTCATATCCATAGGTATGATTTTTTCTAGCTGCAAATAGTTTTGCAATCAAAGCTTTTGCTTTTTCATCGGGTGTATGTGGCGTTTTATTACAGCCACTATAAAGCAGTAGCAGAAGGATACAAACAAGTGAAAGGTATTTTATTTTGCGATGCATGCATGTTTAATCTATACTTTTAAAAGTACAAAAAAAGAAATGATAATAATTTAATGGTTATCATTCGCTGTTCAGGGAGAAATATGTGCTTAAACAAAAAGCCAAATATTATTTTTATTGGTATTTACCTGTTTAAAAAAGGCATTTGGATTAAGTGTTGTGAGGTTCTTGAAGCTTTTGATAAAATGAGATTGATCGTAAAACATATTTTCATAGGATAGTTCTGTTAAATTTTTGAAGTGTTTCTTAGTAGCGACTGAATTTCTGAAGCGTTGTATTTTGCGATATTCAGAAGGCGACTTTCCAAGATTTTTCATAAAGATCTTATTGAGGTATTGCCTGCTGATATTATGCTTTAGTGCTATTTCTGCAATTTTATAATCAGATTCAACATCTTGTAATACATTCCTCATTAAGTTGAAATTCTTATGCAATAGTTTAGATAGCCAATATTTTTCGAGTTCCTGAATTTGATATTTTCTTTCTTTATAATTTAAAATCTTTTCCATCTCTTGTTTAAAATCCGGAAAGGCGTTGAATTGTACAATGTTGTTCTGCCGAAGAATATCACCAAAATCCTTTATGAAATGGTTTAGTCCTAGTGGTTTAAAGTAAATGGTAATTTCAGTAACGGGTTTTTCATAAAATATTTCCACGGGAGAAACGTATCTCCAGACCAGATCAGCAGAGACGTTTGTTTGATCTGTTGGAATAACTGTAATTTTATTCGCTTCCAATAATACATCTGTGTTAAGGCTTACAGAGATGATACAGTAATTATTGGGGAAAGTCCAGTATTTTAGTGGTTCTGCATTTTCATCGTGCAGGATGAAGTAATATCCTTTAATATATTTTTTAAGGATGCCGTTTTTTGGTTTGTAAAACTTGATTTTCATTAGAGGCCATTTTTCAAGTTATAGTTTATAATTATGCCTAAGATCTCTCTAGATGAGAGACTTTTAAACACAATTGACTTTTCTACACTTTTGAATCCGGCCAGAGATAGGGAGTGAAAAAAATTATCTTTATGCAAATATAAGCTATAAATCACATAATTGAGATAAAATGGCTGATTGTGTCGTTCCGTTGATTTGAAAACTGAGGATTAGCGAATTATTGGGTTTGTTAGAGGATAGCGAAAGAAATGAGCAAATATTTACCAAATTGTACAAAGCGGTTCTGCCACAAAAGAAGCAGTAAAAACCAATGGGAATAATTTTATTTAGATCTATCCATTTATAATGTGCGGCGTTCTTTTGCTTCTTTTCTTTGGCCGCTGATGTGGAAAGAAAAGAAGTTCCTCCAAATGTAAGAAGGGATATTTGGAATATCCCACGCAAAAGTCCGCAACTGTATTCGGCAATTTCGGGGAATGTGGCAGGAAAAATTGATGAATGGTGTTGCTCCGATTTTGGCGTGCAAAGATGTTCCCGAACACGGGGTGGGGGTATCTTTGTACCAACCGCCATTTGGCGGTTCGTTAAACTTTTATGGGTTGTGCGCGAAAATCTTTAAGATTCAGGAAAAAGCCCCTGTTTTCGGTAAATCCATTTCTAAACAGATTCCACAATAAAGAGCAACCCATTTGTGCGAGCGTGGAATTGATGTATAAATCCTGTTTTTCCAATGCTTCGGCTAAAGAACAGCTAGGCGTGTCGTCTTCGGATTCCGATTGTTTTAGTAAATCTCCAAATTCCTCGGTAACAAAAGGCAGATGGGCAACCGTTTCATATTTTTCGGATTGTGGTTGTTCTAACTTTTCTATAGTGGATAGTATAACCTGTCCTGTAAATTTCCCATTTCCAAAATCGAGCCAATACTTTGGCGTATTACGATAACCCCATTGGTTATTGATGCCCCTCAAAATTTCAGCAATTTCAAAACGTGCGCTCACCGTATCTACGCAGGAGATGTAAATGTTTGCCTGTGCATTTTCGGGTGCTTTTCCCAATGTATTTTTTTGAAATTTTATGGTTTCTGCTTTCCAGTTTGTTCCTGACCATCGGTTAGCCCTGTTAATGAGGGCAACCGATTTATACAATCCTACCTCACACTGCGCAAATCGTTGTCTGCCTAAATTGGCTTCGGTAATGATGTCATCATCCCACAATCTAACCGACAAGCCTGCATGTCCCAAGTCAATCAAACTGTGGTTCATTTCAAGCAGGGCAGTGAGAACCTTTGATCCTGTACCGCCTGCACCAATAAGGTTTACTTCAATCGGATTGGTTGGGTTCAGCAGGTAGTTATCTGTAAAATGGATTCTCATTTTTGGTATCATCGCAGTACATTTTTAAGGGTTCTGTTGGTTTTTATTAATTTTTCTTTTGGGAAAGGCTTATCCGTATGGATTAACTTTTTAAAAATACTGACCAGATTGCCGTTTATCGGGTTATGACTAGGCATTAAATGGCTGAAATAGGAGTTAAAAAAATAGTTTTCCCAAGCGGTGGTAAATTCTTCTAATGAAGCGGTTTTCTTGATGTTCACATCCACCGTTCCCATACATACCGCTCCATCTGAATTGACATTAAAAAAAGGAGCATGGTAAAGCGGGGTTTTTTCTGTTGGTCTGTTGCCCGTGTTCAGGGCGTAGACCGAAATCCTGTTTCTGTTAGCCACCCAAAGAAGAGGGGGCAAATTTGCCTTCCCATTTGGAATACCCAATTTTTCTATAAAAAGCAGATTTCTTAATTGTGCTTTACTGTACCATATTACAATACCATCGTGCATGGGGTCAACCTGTAGTATATGACTGCCTATAACTCCATCTGATTTTAAAAATGGCTTTTTATCGCTAGACTCTATTGTTAAGGATTTAGCTAAGGCACTAGCTTCACGCAGGGTTAAAGGATGGGCGTTAATTAAGTTTCCGTGTTTATCCATATCGAATGATTCTACATAGCAGTCGGGATTTCCCGTTACGGTTTGATAGAAAACCAAAGCCGATTTGGGGTGGTAAAGTGTACCAAAATTTTCAGTAAGGTCAGTTGAGGTGTCCATTTTTTGTTTTTTTATAAGTGTTTAGGAGATAAATTAATTCATCCAATACATCGAACAGACGATTTTCAAAATTTAGGCTGTTAGCTGATATTGGGCGACCATCGAAGCATTTGAAAATTTGGGGTTCCTGTACATCGCCATATTCATTAAATTCATTGTTGATACATTCCGAAAGGCTTTCAGAGAGCCAACCCGTGCTATCTGCCCAAAAGGAAATGTACTTCTCCATAGGTATAGTTTCCTGCTCGTATGCATCATAATCGTTACTATCATCATGAAGCGGTTTTGCATTTCTAAAGATATTCTCGTCAGGGTATTGGGTATAAAGTTCAAAGGCTTCTTTTGCCATTCTCAGGCATTCGATATCAAATTCATCAAGGGCTTTAAAAAGGTTTAAGCGGTGTTCAAAAGCTGTTAAGGTTTTGCGGTTGTAGATTTTTTGTTCCACAAGGTCGCCAATGCGCTCTGCCTGTTTGAGTTCATCTTTACAGTTTTGATTATCCACATCTTCTTCATCCTGTTCAATCCAATCACTCATCATTTCGTACTGCCAATACAGGTATGAATCTTCCTGCCTGTAGTAGGGAACATCAACAATATGGTATAAGTAACTGCAAACCGATAGGAGTAATTGTGCCGTTTTAGTTCTTCTTTTATCTTTCAGCATTGAAAAGAGTGGGACTACGGGAATGTAGAATAAAGTTAATCCAACGTTGCAAGATTCCTTAGCCATTAGGAAATGTTTCTTCGTCTCCTGTACAAACTGTAAGTTTTCCAGATTATTGACTTTGTTTTTTAACTGGGTTTTTGCATTCCAAAGGGAAAGCGCTATATTGTACGGATAGGAAAATTGCCCTGTATCAAGTAACTCAATCCCGTAGTGCTTTGAAAGTCTCGAAAGGGAAATATAAAATTCCCGTTCCATTTTACTTGTTCTCTCACTAGCTTGCAGAGATTGCGCTGTTTTCAGTTTGGGCAGGAACTTGGTTTTTAGAAAACCATTGGAAGCATGGCTATCGGCACAGACTGGCGTTTGTCTTTTCGGATTTCCTGTGCATCCCTTGTCCGTTCCATCCATTTTGAAAACTCGTAAAGTTGCCTGTTCAACTGTCTCTGCCGTTTTTCTTCGGGTGTTTTTATTGTCCCCGATATGATAGGTTGTTGCATGGTTCATTTCTTTAAATTTTTAATTTAACCTTTAGTGCCAATCACGCTTTCAAACTTATATTGTACTTTATCATCCTTAATTTTAGGTGCTGATATTTTAGCAGTTGTTAAAATGGGATAGGTGTTGGCATAGAAATTCAATACGCTTTCAACGCTCCATTTCGGTTCGGGGTCGTTCAGGGTAATTTCCTGTTCTTTTTCTTTAAGAATAAATACTCTTTCGAGTTGGGTAGCTAATAACATGATCGTTGATTTTTGGGATTAATTAATTGTTTTACTCCCCGAATAGGCTAGGGGCAAGAAATTTTTCTAGTTCCGACATTCTTTTGCGGATGGCTTCGTTGTATTCGGGAAAGTCTGCGATTTTTGGCAGTGCTGTCCAAGATTCCTTGTACTTGTGTTCTTTTTCAAGGTCAGCAGATTTTGACATGGCTTCCTGAAATTTTTTATTTTTCCCCTCTTTTTCTTTTTTCTCCTTTTCGGTTTTTTCCTTCTCTATTGCCGAATGTTTTTTGGCTTCCTCCATCTGTTTCATAAAGAATTCCATATTAACCATCAGTCCGGAAGCCATTTCAAGTGGTGAGGTGATGGTTCCAAAAAAGTCCTCGTCCAATTCCTGTGCTGTTCCCCTAAGCGTACAGGGTACGATTAAGTGTTTGGCATTATCGCTACAACTTTCGTTTTGAAGCAATACCGATACTATCCAATTGCTTTCTGCGCCCTTTTTGATGGTGATTTGCAAATCTCCTGTGATATTCATTTGGGCTATCTGATTGAAAAAATTAGTTCGTTCCATAATTGAGAATTATTTTTTTAGTCATTAAGTTTAAAATGCTTTCTTCGTCATGTCCGATTGCACGAAGACGTTTTTCATAGCTTGCCATATTTTCGGCATATTCTACTCTTCCTTCTTCTCCGCGCAGTATAAGCAGGTGTGTATTCCAATCGGGCAGGGCGTTTCTAATGATGTTCCTTAATTTTTCAGCATATTTTCGTTCCCTCTGTTGCCATTCATTAGGAAAGGCTTGGTCTACGTAATTTTTTAGTGTGGACATATTTTCTAACCTTGATTTTGCCCGATAAATTTTTCAATAGAAAGTCTTGCTTTAAGGTTCATTCTATCGGCATATTTTTGGGCTTCCTTTCTGGTTTTAAAACTGCCGTGGGCTGTTTTCCATGTTACTTTTGTTTTATGTACCAATGAAGGTGTTTTGTAAGCATCGTAAGTAGTCCCTAAAATTTCAACTTCGCGCTTAACCCTTAAAACTTGAATGTATTCAGCCTTTATTTGCGTATCGGGATAATGGGTGGATAGTAACAAATTTTCCTTTTCGTCAACGATTTGGAATTTAACATAATCGCTGTCGCTGAGCATGATGTTGAATAAATCATCTATGATGAATGTACAATCCAGTAAAACCCGCTCTGCAAACTTTTTGTAGGTGATGATTCCAATTTTCATAATTATTTTTATGTATTATTTTACGTTTAGTATCAATGTGCTATGGTTATTTATCAGTTAGGGCGTTTTAAATGACTTTTGCTTCGCTGAAAAGAAAGTGTATTCCCTGCCTTAGTTTTAAGTTACATTCTGCCGTAGAGGCGTATTCGATAAGGCAATGAATGGTGAATAGTGCGTTGTAACCATCAAATAGCTGGTCGGCAAACCATCGGTGATTTTTATGCAGTTTGCTACTGCAATGTTTTATGGCCTTTTCAACATTTCGCACAAGACTGTACCAAAAATTGGCGGTTAGTAAAGTTCCCTTCCAAATACTTTTCTTATGGTCTTCATTTTTGAGAAATCGCTCTATTTCTTTTGAAATAAACAGGGTTATGTTGGGCAGTTCTTCGGGCAATAGGTCTGCAAGCATTTTTCCCTTTTCTACGTTATTCATTCGCTCTAGTGGTTTCATATCGTTGCTGTTTTGTCGTTATTTTGATATTTTTTTTATCTTGACAATGGCAGATTCGGGGGCATTTCTCGGCTGTCATTATCTTTTCTTTTGCACCCTGCTCGCCACTAAGAGAAACTACGGAGAGGTTTATTTTTCCTGTATCGTGTTTGAGGGTGGCTCTATAGATTTCTATTTGCATTGGATTTTTTTTGAAGTGTAGATTTACATTTTCCAGAGTTCATCAAGGTTATATCCTGCATCCTGAAAAGCTGAATTAAGGTACTCCGCTACGGTATCCATATCGTAATTGTCAGATTGCTCGGTGTCAATATATTTTGAGTTGGTTTTAATGATCCATTTGCAGACGGCAACGGCATCTTTCCCTTCATCTGCGGTTGTACCTCCTGAAAGTTTTATCGAGAAAAAACCGTTTGTAAACCAAAAGAAATTTTTACTCAGGTGTTCGGGCGTGACAGGTCGTTTCAGTCCAGGACATTGTTTTTTTCCTTCCCTATCTTTGTTCATAAAATTGGCTTCCTCCTGAAGCTCGCACCACGGATTGAATTTCGTAGCGGTATTTGCACCATATTCATTTTTTAGTTCTTCATTAAGCATTAAAATGAAATGGTCATCTCTATTTTGCTTTTTTAGCATAACACTCATATATCTTCCCATGACTTTAGATTTTAAAGGCAACCACCTTAAAGGCGGTTGCCAATGGTTAATATTTAATTGAAACAAAGGGCATCAATGCCATTTCCTGCAAATGAGGTACATAAATCGAATGCTTTTTGTGCTTTTCCTTGCGCTGTACCGCCCATGATGATGGATTGTACTTTGGCTTCGCTGTCCTTGTAACTGCGTACATTCTGATAGTAGCCTGTCACGGCATTGTATGCTCCAAACAAGGTTCCTTTTGTGGTTTCCATTTGTTGGGTATCTGATAGCATGGCGTAAGCAAATGCATCTTCAACGGTATTTTTGAATACGGTAGAAATTTCATCTTCATTGCCTTTGTACAGATGGTCAAGGGTTTCTTTGTTGGGGCATAGCGCCAATTGAATAAGGCGTTTTACTTCTTTGTCATTTACACGGACTTTCGCCCATTGGTTAAAGATTCCTTCCAATTCGGTACTCATTTTGTTAGCGAGTCCCATTACTTTGTGGGCATCGTCCAAACGTTGTTTAGCGCCTGCGGTATGTTTGATGCGCACGACATTGGACATACTGCGCAATGAAGCGTTAAGGGTGTTCTGGCAAACGATGCGAATAGGAGTAAATGCGGCAGTAATACTTCCGCTACCATCGTGGGAGGTGGTTAAGAAAATATACTTTTCGGTTACATCATCGCCATTACCTACACGGATATAGTCGGGGAGTTTGGCTGTTATAAAAATGCGTTCCCCGTTGCCCAATGCTCCTGCTGTCTCGTACAGGATTCCATCCCCACCGCCTACAATGGCATCAAAGAAAGAAAAGGCTTCTCTGTTTTGAACGATATGGTAGTCTTTACCTACGACACCGAGGGCAGTATTGGTGTCGGTGCGTAGTGTTGCAAAATTGTTAGGTAGTAAGATGTCGGAAGGTTCTTTGATTTCTCCATCGTTATCAATCGACATTGTACCGCCTTTGGTAAACAAAGGTGCTTTGATGACTTCGTAATCCAATCCTGCGTGTTTAATCGCCTCTTCACTTGTGGGATAATCTTCTACGATTTGCCCTAATCCGTGCCATGCTTTCTGCTGAACAGAAAAAAATGAATACTTACCTGTTTTGTCGTTGAAATTTAAATTGTGTGCCATGATATTGAATATTTTTTGTTAAAAATTACTTTGAGATTGCTCGTAATGAATGTTAAAAATTGGACGGTTAAAATGGGAGGTCATCGTTCTCAGGATTGCTACCACCCGTGTTGTAGTTATCCTGCATGGATGCTGTTTCCACTTCTTTTTTATCACCCCTTTTTAAGACTTTAAATTGTGAAGTGTGAAAATTGATTCTTGCTTTAGGTTCCCCGCTTTGTGTTGTCCATGCCCTTGCAGTTGCCCATCCTGTGAGTTCTACCAATGTACCCTGCGTGAGTACGGGTATTACCTTTGGCGATTGCCAAAATGAGCAGTCTACGTACTCGGTTAGGTTTATCCACTCACCCTGTTTGTTTTTGTAGCTGTCGTTTACCGCAATGGAAAAGTTTACGACTGATCTTTCGTCTTTCAGGATGCTTGCTTTTGCATCCGCTGTTAGTCTTCCGATGATGTTCATGTCTTTAGATTTTAAATGTTATACAATACTGTTAGCTGTGCTTTTCATTGTTTTGCCGTTCCGCCTTCCAAATAATTTTTTCAAAAGAAAAAACGGAAAAAAAGAAAGCAGACAACTACTGCGGTCAACAGCGAAAAACCAGAAGGAAACGGAATAATTGGAGGGGACCCATTTATGGGGAGGAAACCGTTTATGCCGTAGTCTTTTGGTGGGCATAAGGGTAGGCTGACCGCATTACCTTGGCTGCCTTTTTGTCCGTTTCGTTTGAAAATATATCATCGCTAATTTTTAGCTAATCACTAATATCAAAGGATGTTAAGCGGCGTGAAACTCTGTAAAATATATAAGGAGATATCCCAAGCTAACTGGAACTATTAAGAAAGCTAAAAGATCACTGAGCTTCTTTGGAGTCATGTATTTTTACCAGAAGAAATATTTTTTATTCCGTATATTTCAGCGTTAGCTACACTATTATGACCAGCATTATATCTAAAGAAAATAGAGTTAAGGAATTATTGAATTTCGGAATACCAGAAGTATTTTTGGGAAATATTGGAAATATTCCCGAATTAAAATATCGAATTGAAGATGTAGAGGGCGCATACTTTTATTTGCCAACCGTACTGAATTATAAAATACTAAATGGAAAACGGATTGTTCCTATTTTCGATTGTGGAGAAAGTTTTACTGTTCTTATCATTGACAACGAAGTCGAAAAAATAATAAATTTTGAACTTGAAAATGACCATGTCTATACAGATTATGGAAGCAACGTGAACTTGATGTTAATGGATATAATGACTGAGTATTTTGACGACCATATTGATGATGAAATTGATCTGGAAAAATATATTTCTGTAGGTTCAAGAATTGGCTTTAACAAATCAGAAGATTTATTTCACTTAAGAAATTTGCCAATAGACGACTATAACTCAAAATCAGAAGATATGGACAATTGGAGATTAGAAATCGCAAAAGAATTAAATATACTGTAGCTAACAAGATTTTCGATCCAGGGGGAAAGTGCAAAGTTGAACAGCTGGACTTCTATAGAATTTTGTCCAAGACTGAATACTTTGCTTCGATTGCTCTACCATCACAAAACTCAAAAGGGCTAGCGGTCAGGCTAAAAACCTGCTGTATTATACAAATAAGTTAAAGACCAAAATATCAATAAATGCAAAATTCAGAAAAAGAAAACAGCGAAAGGACCTTAAGAAAAACCATTGTTCGAGCTTTTGCTTATTTATTCTGTGTATTCCTCATTTGGCTTGGATTTTATACATTGACAAGTTCTCCGACGACTCCGAAAGATAAATTGCGTGGAATTGGAGAAATTGTGGCTGCCTGTGTTTACTTGTTTGTAGACATCAGGATTTTAATCACAAAAAATAAACGTTCGAACCGATAACAGCTGTTTCAAAACTATCTAAAGGCAAGGACAAATAGATCAGGCTTAAAAACAAATAATTAAAAGTTCAGATGGTGACATCGGGTCAATGCTTTGCGGTTTTCCCACATTTGCAAAAAGTGGGGTTTCGCACTCCGAAGACAATTTTTTCATAGCCGAAAGTTTAGTTGTCCGCATCAATACCTGTGGGTGTTATCCCGGGCATTTAATCCCATCAGCTTAAACTCTTTAAGGGCATTAAATAAATACATAAAAAGTCTCAAAAAACAAATATATTTAGGTTAAATTCTAGCCATGACAATACTCGAAGGACAGGTCTACTGGGGCTACAATTATGCCTTAAATGATAAAAGCAGTTTTATGAAGGGTGTAATGGGGTTATTTTCTTTTACTCCACCGTTACACCAATATTCTGGGCGTGCTATTTTAACAAAAAGTGAATTACTCTTTTTAGTGGACTGTGAACTCAGCCTGCCCTTATACCGGATTGAGGAGGTTTATATGGGGTTTGATGAAATCTTTCCTGCCTCGAGCGTTAAAAATTTAGGTTTGTTTTGGCAACCGTTACGGGTCAAATTTAACGGTGATCAGACGATCTACATCGTATTCGATTACAATGGGATTTATACCAATAATCAAATTTGGTTTACAACATTAAAAGAAATGTTGCAGTAAAATACACCTTTTCGTGGACATTGGGCCAGTCATGTGAATTTACTGATGTCAACTCATTTATGATTTTTTGACAGTTAAAACTGAAAATTTTGCAGCTAACCTGTAAAAATTTCTGCGGTTATAGTATTAAATCCTTTTGGCATTCCAGTTGTAATATTAAATGCGAACGTAAGTTCAAAGAGTTTAATTAATTATAAGTTTTAATCATTAAATCAAATTAAGGAGGAAAAACCCATGACATTGGTTAAATTTAATCCAGACAACAAGAGAAATTCATTAATGCCAGGCTTTAATGATGTTTTTGATTCCATTTTTAATGACACTTTCTTTGCGGACCTCATGGTTACACGCGTGCCAGCTGCTAATATCAGTGAAAGTGCAGATCATTATCACATTGAATTAGCTGCTCCGGGACTTAAAAAGGAAGATTTCAAGCTCACCCTTGAAAGGAATGTTTTGAGTATTTCTGTAGAGCAACGTACAGAAGACAAACAAGAAGGAAGGAATTATTCTAAACGTGAATATAGCTATAGTTCTTTTGTTCGTTCCTTTACCTTACCTGAAAGTGCCGATGAAAATAGCATTCAGGCAGCTTATAATGATGGTGTTTTAGCGATCAATATTCCAAAAAGAGAAGAGGCAAAAACAATAAGCCGTCAAATTGAAATTAAATAATTTTTCGAAATTTAACTTCAAGAGCTACCATACGGTAGCTCTTTTTTTTGATGTATTATTGTGGAAACTTCATCCGAAATTCCATAAATATGAAAACCTTTGATGGTAACGCGACTTCATATTCACAAAATCACTATTACGTAAATCCAGTCAACTTATTGACCAATGATCTTTAAGCGGACAAGTCGATAATTTTAATAACCAAACGAAAAAAAAATATCTCACTGATGTGATATTTTTTCTATATTAGCTATTCAATGATCTAGAAGTAAGTGGATTAAAGAGAGCTGATGAAAACCGGATAATAAAAGAGTTTTATTGTCCACTAACCAAAATATACATCTTATGAAAAACATCACGTTAAAAAAAATGGCCAAATCGTTAAACAGGGTAGACCTTAGCAAAATTAGCGGTGGTAAGCAGGCGCAAACTGTTTGTCAGCGCTGGCTGGAAGCTGATTATGTAACATGCTTTAATTGTTGTCTTACAGCCTTCGTGGATGAAATTGAACACTGTGACAATATTTGCTAGTAACGGCAAATAATCAATTGATCAAACTTTACCATTGCTTAGGCAATGGTAAAGTCGTTTTAAATGGAAGATTTTACAGTAAAAGATGAAGATATTACTTAGATTATTTTTTTTGTGCCTGCCGTTTACATTGAACGCGCAGTCCATTCATTATAAAATAGAAGGCGTTGTTAAAGAAGGGGGGATGCCAAATATGCCTATCTGGCAACTCCTCTTGATGGTAAACTGTTTAAAATGGTTCCCATCGTAAATAACACTTTTACCTTTTCAGGCACCGATAGTATTGGAAGGTTATATGTCCCCACTTGCCTGTTTATTGACAGCAGAGATAACATCACTAAAGAAGAGCTAAAGTCCAAAATAACCCAGATGGTGTGGTATATGGGGCGTAGCAGGCTCAAAAGAATTTTACTGGAGGATGTTAAGTTCAGCATTGAGAATAAAGAAATCATGAATACGGCAAAAATTATTGAGGGTGGAAGGCTGACCAGGGAATGGGATGAAAAAAATGAATGTGTCAGCAAAGGAGACCGTAGTCTCATTGACTTTGTTCAAAAACATCCTGATTCGCCGGTGAGTTTAATTGCCGTTTTGGAAATTGCTAAATTCTGGAAGCTTCCCATTAAAGAGAAAATAACCAACAAATGGGGGACACCGAATGAGTTATTTGTTTTACTTTCTAAGGACTCGCAGAACAGCAGCATGGGTTTATCAATAAAACAGCTGATAGCGGAAGGAGATAAGTTATAAATGAAAAGACTGTGCATATTTACTTTCTTAGCCTGTTTGGTCCAGGTATGCGCTGCACAACGTCAGTCCGGTAACAATCTATTTCTACGGGCGAACTTGTCTAATACCAGTCAATCGCTCACCAAAGTTACTGTAGGGAGAATGAGTTTGGGCAGGGTCACTAAAATAACCGATACATGTTTGGTAACAGGGAATAATTTCAGTTATCAAGCTCATTTGAGCGAGCCCGAATATTTAATTTTGAATTTTTATTGGCAGAACGGAAAATCAACCAGGACGGCATTCTGGGCTGAGGCTTTAACATACAATTTTAACATAGGTGAGAACCTGAGGGCTACTGTTGCCGAACCTGAACATGGGGTTGCCAGACAATTAAAAAAGCTTGAGGAAAGTATTGTTTTGAGTAAAAAAAAACTGGACAGCCTAATAAAAAATGTTAGTTACGAAAATCAAAAGATAGAAGATGTAGAAAAGAGGATAGCTTTTTTGCGGGATTCATCAGAGTTGGCGGATGATAATAACATCTACTACCAAACTATCCTAAATTCTTTAAATTCTCCATTAGGACTTTATGCGCTGATTAAGTACGCTGACCGCCCATATGAAAACCAACGTTTAAAAGCAGAGCCTGAAAGGATAGAAAAATTGTTAAAACAGTTGTCACCCGAAATAAGGCAGTTGCCCTCTGCAAAGCTGCTGCAAAATAAGCTTGCGACCAGTAAAAAGATGTCGATCGGCCAACTGATGCCTGCCGTTTCCCTGCCGGATACCGCAGGAAAAATTCACAGTATAAATGACTTCAAGGGCAAATATATATTGGTCGATTTTTGGGCGAGCTGGTGTATTCCCTGCAGGGAAGAGAGCCCCTATTTATTGAGTGCTTTTAAAAAATATAAAGCTTCCGGATTTCAGATCATAAGCATAACTATTGATGAGCCTTCGTTAAAAAAAGCCTGGGAAAATGCAATTCAAAAAGATCAGATGTATCAATGGACACAATTAAGTGATTTTGAGCGCTTGGCGCAAAATACTTTTGATATTAAATTTATACCGGCTAATTATCTGATCGACCGCAAGGGGAGAATCATAGCAAGAGATTTGCGTGGTGAGAAATTAATGCAGTTTTTGGAAGGCTTAGCATGGTAGTGGAGTAGATTAGGTTATTTTCAGTACCTTTTAATGTAAAAAGGCTGTTGTGACAGTCGAAAAGTTTGACGCAGAATTTTTTTATTTGCTCGATAGCAAAACAATAAAGCTGGGCTGACGAGGCGTGATTTCCACTAGAACGCCAAAACGCGAAACGTTATCTACAAGCATTTCCAAGTATAATCCACAGACCGAACGATGAAAAAATTATTTAGCGCAATAAGGAAAAAAGAAATTAATGAAGTTTCTTCAATTCTTGACAATAAACCAGAATCAGTAAATTGTATAGCAAAAGGAATATCTAAACGCGATGATGGAGAAATTCCTTTACAGACTGCAATTAAAACTGAAAACTTTGACATAGCTAAACTATTAATTGAACGTGGAGCTAATGTAAAATTTATGGAAACACAGATTGAAGATGAAGAATGGAGAAAACCGGTTTTACATTATGCAATTGAAGCAGTTATAGCCAATTCAAGAGATGTAATTTACACTCCTAAATATAGCCCACAAAATAATTCTGGATTTGTAGGGTTATTCAAAAAAGACCAATGGACGGTAAAAAGTGAACCGACAAAAAAATATCAGGAAGCATTTGAAATTTTGAAATTGCTCATAGAGAAAGGTGCTGAAATTCATTCAACTAACATGACTAATAATTACCAAATCAGTGCTGTCGAATTTATATGTAATAGAATTGAAAATTATCAATTTGATCATAAAAGACCACTTGTTAAAGAGACACTAGATGATCTAAATCCGATATTTAAACTATTCAAAATAACGAAAAGTACCGACTTCGATATACTTATTTCTAGCGCAAAAGGAAATACTGTTTATAAGCGTTATAAAAATATAATTGACCAATTTTTTAGGTGAAAATATGCCTGCAAATAACACAGGATTTGCTAATTTTTGGGGGAGAGACGACTTAAGTTTAGTTTTTCAACTTATCTTTAGTGCAAGGTTAAGCTAACTTTATGTGATTGAACTAACAACGTAGAGCACAGAACCCTTATGCGATACCTTAACAACCACTAGATAACTAACTAGAAAATGAACGAAATCATTCTAACTTTAACTGAGAAAAATATTCTAGATAGTTTACTATATTCTGCATCCAAATCGGATCCGTTAAAAAAATCACGAAAAACTGGTAGGATTCTTTTTGGAGCAATTTTTCTATTATTGACTTTGATATTTTTGTTTCTAAATAAATTTATTGCAGGTGTAACTTTTGTAGTTGCATCAATTACTTTTTTTTTGTTTCCACAATATTTAAGAATTTATTATAGAAAATATTTTACTAAACTATCTAAATCTGAAGAAAATAAAAAACTTATTGGTCTTGAATATAGAGTGACATTTAAAGACAACTATCTTGAAACCAAAAACACTTATGGAGAATCGAAATTTTTTTATAGCAATTTTGAGTATATATCGGAGACCAAAGAAAATTTTTTTATAAAACTTAAAACTCAAATTATTATAATGTTTCCCAAATCCCAAATTGAAAATATAAATGAACTAAAGAGCTATTTTCAAGAGGTTTGTTCCAGAGATCAAATTGAATATATTAACGATGAAAATTGGGTTTGGAAGTAGTCTAAAAAGCAACGATAAATGATCAGATTAGATTTCCCCTAGAGCACGTCTGATGGTAAAATTACTTACGCAATTATCCAGCAAAAGAGGAATAGCCTATATTTTATTTATGTTAAAGACACACTGATTGGTAGTATGCAAAAGTGGATGGGAATTGGGCGCAAATAAGCGGTGAAGAGCTTTTAGGAGAAATCGTCCAGAATATGGGCATGTTTATTCAGGAACGAGCAAATATTGCGGAACTACCTGGTGAGATCAAAGCACTTTGGCCAAGGGAAGTGGTTGCTGCAGAAATGATATCAGAATAAGTCTATCTGATCATCATCGGTGATGAAATTGATATCGCAAAATTTGAAATTGAATTTCGCGATCAGATTACCAACTGGGTTGACCAGTAATGGCAGGTTAAATTTCAGGTTACTAAAAGAATCAGCGAAGACAGTTTTGAGGTAGATGTAAATTAGCTCACGCACGATGTGCTGTTAAACAAAAAAAACCTTGTCTATAAACCGTCTTGAAGCGGTATCTTCCGATTTTTTCCATCGGAAATTTAGCGTAAAGGCGGACTGCTGGAAGCGAGGTGCAGTAACATTCCTTTCCCAATTTTGAAATTTTTAGGTTTGCCTGGATATGGGAATATGAAATCTAAAACATTTTGGGGGTAACAAAATAAGCGGCAACAAGCGCTACTATTCCGGTTAGAAACAGTTTAAGGTACATATTTCGGTCAGGGGGTGTTTTGCTGATAAGACAAGCGACGAGCATCCAGAGCATCCACACGGCAATCCACGCAAAAAGCACCAGACCGTATATAAGGCCAGACAAATCATATGCGCCGCCACCGGTTTGTCCGCCAGATTGACTATCAAGCACTACCAAAGTCAAGATGATAAAGGGAACAACAAGAAAAGCTAATCTTAAAATTAATTTCATACTGGTTTTGCTCATAGACATAAGTATTCTTGGTTACAGATCTAGTGAATATTTGATCGTTTAAATTTATAAAAAAACTAAATGCCAAGCTTAACTTTAACAAATATTTGAAAATCAGGAAGGTATAATTATTGCATGTTTAACACAAAAACCTTTAACTATGAATATTCTTCAAAACGCAATTGTAGTTTTCGCCCTTACCTTTTCAGTATCAAGTTGCGCTGATTCCAATAAAAAAATCAAAGCGGAAATAGATGAAGTGAATCCTAAACTTACGAGCTCAAACTATGTAAGCACCATTCTGAGTTCGGTAAAACATTCTTCCAATGAACCCTTTTATTATCTGTTTGTAAGCCATGAAGCTTGTTATTTCGAGATCCTGGTGAATGGTTTACCCGTATATCATAATTTCGACCTGGGACAAGTTGTAACGCCTATTGATATTTATTCTGCAATCAATAAAACAGGTAAGCAGACCATTACCTATAAATTATACCCTCAAACGGAAAGCCAGGAAGGAGAAGGTGTTAAAACATTGGTGGATTTTACCAATATAAAAATAGAAGTCTTTCAACGCAACAAGGCGAATACATGGAAAAATGCCTTTGCAAACGAGAAACCAGTAATGTCGCATACCAGTTTAACTGAAGCTGACGGCCGAACCTTTGTAGGGAAGGGAAAAGATTACTACGAATACAGTTTTACTTTTGATGCCGCCGTGCCTTATGAAAATAAGGGGTGGGAAAATAGTACTGACCTGAGTAAAATGGATCAGAAAGAACTACTGGCTAAAACAGAAAATGCCTACAAGCAGGTTTGGGAGATGCAAAATCAAGAAAAAATTGATGATTTTTTTGCACTCCTGCATAATAAAGAAAAAGAAAATGCACAATGTGAGTACAGCACTAAAAATGATTTAGAAGAATCATTGGAAAACTATAAAATACCCCCGTTAGCAAAAGGCTACAAGATGCAGCCACTGGAGAATTATAAAATGGTTTTGTATGGAGGAGGGCGATTGGTTCGCTTAGAGCAAACTTCTGTTGATAAAAGGTTAAGGAGTGAATCGGCACTATGGGCAAAATACAAAGATGAGGATGGAAATGTGATCGCAAATTTTATCAGCCTGTATCTTCATATTCCAAAAGGGAAAACAAATTTCGAAATTATAAGATAAGCGTAATATTAAACCCTCTAATTTCCAAATTGTCGGGTTTCATTTTGAAAATATTTTCCTACTCCTGCAACCCCCACTTTCACCCAGTTCAATATCATATTGCATGCTTTCACCCACATCTGCAAAGCATTTCATCGAGAAAATACATCCGAATATCTTAAAAAATACGTTCTTAAGAGCTCAGAACCCATCGAATAAACCAGACAACATATTGGACACAATTTTAATACTTGAAACTTTTTTCTGGCCTGAACTTAAAAAATTAAAGGGAATTACTCATAGTGAAAATTCTGATCCTTCAGTAAGCGCGTACAGATTTGCTGAAGTAACCACATATAAAAACGATGGATGGTGAATCATCTGATGAAATCAAGCTATCCATCAGATTTTACATATTTTCATGAATAATTACATTATGAAATTTTTTGTCAAGAAGAAAAACTTTAACATAATGAATTTGTGTCCCCAAACATAAATCCTTATTTTTAATCATGTATTGGTGAATTTTACATGTATCGAACCATTAAAATAATTTTAGGCTGTAAATAAGATCTGAAGATTTACGGCTCTCCGTCAATATTAAGCTTTGGAGCTTGTAGCGTTTCCTTAGTTAGAATCGTTTTAGATATAAAAATATTACTTAATTAAAACTTTTTTAGCTATGAAATTAAATTTTTTCCTGACACTTAGTATTTGTCTATTTTTCTTTGGCTGTGATAACAAAAAGATTCAAAATCCAAATTGTTTAGCTGTTATAAATACATTGGATTTAAAATTCAATATTGTTGATAGAGAATCAAAAAAAGATTTATTCTTTACAGAAGGTGCCGCATATCAGATTAGTGATTTAAAAATTTATAAGACTTCGGATATAAAACATGAGCAATCTTTAAAAATTGAAGTAGAGGGGGAGCCTGGTAGGAAAAACTTTTCGATTAAGCTCGATGGTGATTTGATCACTAAAGAAGGTTCCTTGGATCTTTTGATTGGAAATGCGATCAAACATAGGCTCAACTACACTGTCTTAACAGAAAAAAAACCATGCCCAGAGTATAAATTTGACCAAATAAAGTTTGACCAAACTGTTGTTACATCCAATACGGGCATATATATGTTAACTAATTAATTTAAAACTAAATACTTATGAAAAATCTAAACGCTCTCTTTAGCTCAGGTAATGAACGTTTTTATTACTTTCGCAGCGAAAAAATTTATTTAAAAAGACTTAGAAACAAAATTTTTTTAACTTTTAATAAGCCTATCATAAATGCTGATTTACCAGAAATACTTCGAAACTTAATCCGGCAGGATAATATTCTTAATCTGGACAAGACACTTTCGGTGACCGACTCCAATAGCCATACGAAACATCTTTTTGTAGATCTAAACACAGAAGGTATGAAGTCGTTCATTGAAGATACTTTAGATTTTAAAACAGATCTAATTGCTTCCATCAGCGAGGTTTTCGAAGATAACGAAGGTAAAAACCTTTTAGCATTGACAGACCAATTATATTTGAAACTGAAAGAAAATTTGGATGAATCAGCTTTGGAATTATTACTGGCTCAAAGCGGTGTTATAAACCGAGATAGGATCCAAGACAAACTTTATCACCTTACCATTAAAATTAATAATGAAATTGATGCTCTGGATTTGTCTAATAAATTGTCAGAGTTTGATGGCGTTGAATATTCTAATCCAGATTTCTTTAGATCTGTTGTACACAATTACGTTCCAAGTGATCCTTTATATCCAAACCAATGGTATATACCCCAAATTAATGCAGATTGGGCGTGGGGTTCATATACGGGAAACAGTGCAAATATTGGGATAATGGACATAGGTATAGATTTGTCACATCCCGATTTAGCAAGTCAGGTCTATGCTAGCTTTGATCAAACAGGTCAGCCACTGGGAGCAGATAAACACGGTACATTATGTGCTGGCGCAGCACTGGCCATTGGAAATACACTTGGTGGAATAGGGGTGGCTTTTCGCGCCAAATTATGTCAGTTGCGAATTGGCTACAATCCTACGACCGATCCAGATAATACTAGTTTTTACTCGTTGGATTCTTGGGTTGTAAATGCCTTCAATTTTGCAAGATTAAATTTTGTAAATGTAGTAAGTTGTTCTTTTGGCCTAGGATCCCCAACAGGCGCAATAGAAAGCGCAATAAATAGTTATATTACGTCAACTGCTGCTCCCGGTTTAACGACAGGAGGGGTTGTTGTAGCAGCAACGGGGAATAGCAATGTAGAGTCTATTAATTATCCTGCTTCAAGTAATTTAGTGTTTGCAATAGGCGCCTCCGGTTTATCAAAAGAAAGAGCTTCATTCTCTAATTATGGTGACAAATTATTATGTGTTGTGCCTGGTATAAATGTCACTGCAACAGTTCCTGGAGGATCTTATACATCTTATTTTACGGGAACATCTGCCGCTGCCCCCATTGCTGCAGGAATTGTTGCTATGATCGTGGAGAGTGATTTTACATTAACAAGGGATCAAATTTTTAATAAATTTGTGACCGGGTGTGATTTCATTGAATCTATACATGGCACTCCAACAGGATTTGGACCGAGAAATAAATTTGTTGGGTATGGCATTGTTAATTTAAAAAATATATTCTGAATTATATTGCTGTTAAGTGGGGCACCAGCAGATAAATGTCTGTTTCCAGCGCATAGATTTTAAAACAATTAGCTTGATAAGCATCAAGATCTTTGCTGAAAAAGTCTGATTTCAATGCAATTTGAAACATCATCAGGCGGGATTAACGGATGATGTTTTTTGTTCACATAATAATAAATCTTAGGATATTCGAAAAGATGTTAAGGGCAAGTCTTGAATATCTTTCACTTTCATACACTGTCGAATTCAATTATCTTTATCGCCTTGGATCTTTACAAAAAAAGCTACGAGAACTTTAATCAAACCTTAGTAGAGTATAATTCAATCTATAATGGTGGTTTTTCCACAAGGGGAGGAACGTGATTCTCAACGAAATTATTGAGTTGGGTAAGCTAGGAAATAATCTAGAAGCATTAGAGGAGAAAAAAAATGATATGCTCCTGTACAAAGAAAGGCTAGCTGTAAGGAAATTTTTAGTCAAAAAAAGATAGTTTCAAGTTTCGATCTTAGAAATGAAGAAGGCAATCATAAGGCCATACCTGTACGCCAGGTAGAATAAAAAGCATTTCCAATATGCCCATATGTGATAATGTCTATCAAGGTTAAGTTGACTTCCCTAATGGCTTGAAAATGGATATTAACAAGAATCTTTCTCCTTGTTGAGATATGACTGGGAATTCTGAAATCAGGTGATGAGAGTCGCTTGTTGGAGTGGTTACTATCTGCATTTATGCCAAAATGATGGAACTGTTACTAGACACAGCTCCTCATTTATTATAAAATGTTAGTTTATTGTCTATTCCAGTAAACCAGTTGATTGCTAACTAAATGTTTTTTGTGAAATGGGGTCATTGCTTTGTGTTTTTTCCGCTGTGTTACGGAAATCCGTAAAAAACATCTTTAATATTTACCTAACTTTCTGTAGTCTTATATAAGACCATAAATTAAAATTTTAGATTATTATGGAAGCAATCAAACCTGGGCCGAAGCCTAAAACTGAAGAGGGTAACGACGATAAAAGAAGAAGAGTTCTCCCCGAGACCAAACCAAAACATCCTGATCTGAAACCTCACATTCACAAACCAAAGGAGTAGGTTACAAATGTGGGCTTTTTTGCCCCTGCTTTTCAAAAATGGGAAGTCCGCCACGATTTAGATATTGGAATAATGGATAGTAGGTGTTTTCAGTGATATATTAACTCATGACGGTGTACTATGGCTAGAAAATTCGCTTACAATATATATATCATCTATAATTCCTGAATTTATAATCACTTCTCTAGAGATGCAGTTTATTTTTTTTATTGAGAATTAAGTTAATAGGTTGCGTAAACTGAATATAAGTTTGCTTTTTAAAATTATCTAATTAAACAAACAAGGGGGTACATGAATTATAGAATTAACAAAGAAAGAATTAATAGATTGGTTGGCAAACTAAACGAATCTTATAAGCCTACAGAGGAGAAGCCACTCGTTAAGATTGCTGAATTAACATTGATTTTACCCGCGCTGGGACTTTTTTATTTATGGCAATTTTTTAGCCAGTACGGAATTCATTATTTCATCTATTTTGACCTAAAGGATGCAATTGCAGTTCTGTATGAAAACCTGATGCCGATAATATATATTAGTGTTATTTTGTCTCTAACCATTACCATTCTTATACCTGACATGCTAAGCAAGAAATCTAGTGAGAATGTTGGAGAGGAGAGTTCCGCTGAAACTATTGCAGGGCATAGAAAAGGGCTTTCGAAACTTGCCGTTATAATAATTGTTATTATTGTCCTTATTGGATTCTATGTTTTGCTGCAGACTTACCAGTTTCAGAAACTACTTACTTTCATATTTTTGACTTTTGTTGCTCTATCCTGTTATTTATATCTGTTCGTACATAAGAACCTTGGATTTGGTGTGGCTATTTTACTGGGTTTCATGTACATGATCACGGCAGCAAAAAAGGATGCTAAACATAATACCATTTTAAAACCTAGATTTAATATTGTTCTTAAAAATCACGCAGATACTCCAATACTTACGGAAGACGATAAATGTCGATATTTCATCTATAAAACTTCAAATTATTATTTTATTAAGGATGATTGTAAGAAATTAATTTATGCATATTCAGTGTCTACAGGTGAGGTGACTAGTTTTACTGCAAAATAAAATTTTTTCTTTGTAGGAAAGGGGTAACGATTTCACAGCATATCATATATAATCCACTTCTCCATAAAAACAACTTCAGGAGTTTAAGCGAACTATCATAGTGGGATAAGCTGTAAACTATTTAATTCAGGTTAATCTCTGCGTAGTATCATGTTTACATGATGGGAATTTTGATAGTTTGAAAGAAAAATGCTGGCTTGACAATAAAATTATTAATATGCTGAGTCCTTTAATAATGGGGATTTATAAGGCTAGTGGTTTTTTTACTTTATTTTTCAGCTTAGATAGCTAATTAACGGTTGAGGAGATTATTTATTAAAGTAGTACATTGAAAAAAAAAACGCTTTATGACTACAGCCCATACGGCAGAATACCCTGCCATTCTATTCACTCTTCTCTTCGGTATTACGATGTACCAATTGATGACGGATAGGTTCCGAATTAATGTTGATCTTACATTCAGGGTCTCAAAAAGATGGTTTGGAAAAAAGACATGATTCAACTCGATCACGATCTCTGGATAAGATTACAAATTGGTGCTGATTCAATAAGTTTTATTGAAGTCAATGTTGATATGACTTTTGCATCAAAACGAATAAAGACATTTGTATAAAATTAAATAAAGCTGGTCAAAAGTGCTTTCTTATAAAAAAGATATACTAGAAGTACGTTCTTAGGCAAGTCGAAATTATTAAATCTATTTTAATATTAACCTCACAAACTAATCAACCAATGCAAATTCATTATCTGTGGATCAATAACTCTTACTATTTAAAGGATGCCGGCATCAACCTATCATCTAGGTTCATCTTTGAAATGGAACTATTAAATTCTAGCCAGGCAAACCAAACCAGAACATTAATAATTTACGAAAACCCGGATTATATTCCTGATTTTTTTGAAAAAAAAAATATAAAAAATGTAACCGCTATTATTGGGAAAAATGGAGCTGGAAAATCCAGTATCTTAAAGTATATAAGACATCATTTGCCAGATGGTATTAGTGCAAATTTCCATGAAGATGTAATTGCTTATGAGATGGAAGAAGAAAATGAAATTTTATTTTATCTGCTGATTCCGGATCACCTTGGGTTAGCGATAAATGATAAGACTGAATTATTCACGATTCAACGCTTTGGCGATATACCGATAGAATCATTACGCTTCTCAGGTATCCCGTCTGCCGACTATATACATTATTCCTATTTTTTGGAATATAATGAAGATATGAATAACTATAGTGGGTTAATAAATATTTCCACAACTGCATATCTTGAGGCTGCAAGAACCCGAATTATTGAAGAAAATTTGGGTAACAAAAATGTCCAATCTCAATTATTAGCAAAAACCAGCGATCTGCAAAATTTATATCTTGACGAAGTTGCAAGGGCGATACAGTTTTTGGGAGCAGAAGATTCCCGGCGTCTTCCTTTTGAAAGACCTACTGAACTGACAGTGGAAATTAATTTGGATGACAGCATTTATTTTGAGGACAATAAAAAGCATCTGGAAATAAATGATCTTTTGGAGGAACTATATAGAAGAAATATATCAAAAAGGAAAGAAGATCGTTTAATTAATAACTTACTCTTAGCGATTTTCATCAATTTTCAGATTGATGAAAAAAAGTACTCAATAAATAATCCATCGAAATATCAGATTCCTCTAAATGAAACTGAATCGGCATTCGAATATATAACGCGGTTTTTTGAAGAAATGAAAGGATATCAAGTTCGTATCGAAAATGACGAAGTTAGGATTACAAGATACGATTTACTCAGTAGCATTATTCCGGAATTTATTGAATTTATGGAAGATCTGATTAAGCGGAAGATCATAAAAGTAACTTTAGGTGAAGGCACTCAATTTAATTTACCACTAACAGAGGAGACAGAAGAAATCTTTCAGCGTCTTAGGGATTATTATTTAAAGGTGAAGGGTGTCAGTACCTTTTTTAATTTCCGATGGCGTTCACTTAGTACAGGGGAGCAGTCCTATCTGTCCTTTATGTCTCGTTTTTATCATATCAAGCATCATGAACATCATAAACTACAGAAAAATTTGGTAATTATGATTGATGAGGGAGATGCTTGCTACCATCCGGAATGGCAGAGGCAATTTTTCAACCTAACACTCAATTACTTGAGCGCGTTATTTAGCGAGCATACTATTCAGTTAATTTTCACAGCAAATACCCCATTTTTGTCATCTGATCTTCCCAAATCGAATGTTTTATTTCTTGAAAAAACAGGAAAGAGAACTTCTTTATATCATTCAAAAGAAAATAACAGAATTCAAACTTTTGCGGCTAATATTCATACCCTATATTCTAATTCGTTTTACATGGATGGCATTTTAATAGGAGCATTTGCGAAAAACAAACTAGATAAGATTATTAAATACCTTAACGATAAAAAGGTTACAAGCCGTAATGAGGATTATCTCAAAACCATTCGATTAATTGGAGAGCCAGTGCTCAGGAGAAAATTACTGGATATGTGGGCCGAAAAGTTTGGATTAAATGAAGAGCGGTTAAGATTACAGGAGCGTCTTGATGAAATTGATAAACTGATCAAAGAAAACAATAAAGGAACTCAAAATGATTAAAAGCCCTTATAACCTTGTAGAATTAGATGCAAAGGCGCTACTATACTATAAGGATATCACAGCTGTATTTGGTTTGAGAGCTAAATTAGCAGCAACTCCTAATGATGAGCTGAAGCCGGTAATGAATTATCTTCATGCCAATTTGCGTGAAATCTTATTAGGTAAACCGGACAGATTGGAATTTCATGCAGCTCTATTAGAGCCTATGATTGATGGAGCAAAAGCACAATATCGCGCACATAATCCTGTAATTACACTCGCTGGCGTTCAACTTACACCCGCTAAGATGACTGTATATATTAATAACTGGGCGAAAGATTCGATAAAGGCGATTTTTAATTATGATACAGATAAAACGACCTCTTTTACCCGAAGAGATAATGGGGCTGTAGCCTATAGACATGCAAAACGTTTAGCTATTAGTGCATGCCCTTATTGTAATGCACAGTTTACATTTACTATTAGAAACAAACGTATTAAGACGCGTCCTGAGTTTGACCATTTTCTTAATAAAGGAAGATATCCTTATCTAGCTCTATCATTTTACAATCTGATTCCCTCATGTTCACTATGTAATTCCGGTGGATTGAAGGGGCAGAAGCCATTTTCAATAACTACACATCTTCATCCTTTTATTGATAATATCGAAGGTTTGTATGAGTTCAGGACGAATATCGGTGCAGTGGATTTTCTTGTAAACGGTGATGATTTCTCCTTGACGTTGCAACCTTGTTTAGGGGTTAGTAGGACAGCAAGATCGAGGGCAGAAAAAAGTATTAGTGTTTTTGCTATTGAAGATCGATATAGCTTTCATAAAGATTATGCCGGGGAAATTCTGACTAAAGCTTACGTCTATAATAATTCAACGATTGAAGCGCTGTTTACCTCATTTGATATCGGTGGGCACAACCTGTTTGCTTCACCGGCTGAAATAAAGGAGTTAATCATGGGCAATTTTTTACATCCTGACCGTTTTCACAAAAGAATTTTATCTAAACTAACTAAAGATATAGCCGAAGAGTTTGGTTTAACGATTTAACTATGGATAGAAAAAATATTGACGCACAAAAGCTCGGTTTAAAGACAGATGAGTTCGTAAAGGCTCTGGAAGAGGTTACAGATATAATTTGGAAAAGTGAGAAATACCAAAAGGTGACAGATAGGTTTTATTATACCACATTTATGAAGGTTCGAATGCTTTTAGATGGTATCTTTCTTCAGGTTTATAATTTGGACAATAAGCCACACTATAGTATAGGTGTGGCGCTCCAAATGAGAACCGCCATGCTTGATCTTTTGGGATTGTATTATGTCGTAGATGAAATAGACGATGAAGCTGCGCAGCTAACGCGTGTATATACAATAATGGCAGATCATGTAAAGTACACATGGAATGACTTTACTAAGGATCAAAAAAATCAGGTTAGACAGGATTGGCCGGATTTATTTGATGTAGATGGCCACCTTAAAAAATTTCCTAATGTTGGAACTAAAATATTTATGGCTGGAATCGTTAAACAAGTTCATACTTTAAAAGAAGCCGAAGTCATAAAACCAATTTATGATTTTTTTTCAAAACTGGAACACAATGGGGCATTTACTTTTGATCTGATCCATGATGCTTATTCTCCCCAAGGAAATGAAAAATTAAAGGGTTTAATCAAAAAAGCAATTGTCAACTGTGCTATTGCTTTAAAATTTCTTAGTAATCACTGGCTATTAAATAATGCTCCTATTATGTTAAAAATAGAAAGGATCATTGCCGATATTGATACTGCGTAAATTGGCGAAGTGGAACTAAACTTTATTAATCCTAAAGGGTTGGTCGTAAATTTGTTCCTGATATGTTAATCAATATTTATTAAATAGCGTAGAAAGTAAAGGCAAGTGTATTAAAAATTAGATAGAAAAGATTTTTATAATTTAGCATAAACTAACTATATAGATATTTAATCATGCAAAAACAAATTCCCAAACCTGCTAACTGGCAAGATTTTGAGTCGCTATGTAAGCTCCTCTGGGGAGAAATATGGAGTTATCCAGAAATAAAAAAGAATGGAAGAACCGGGCAGCCTCAATGTGGCGTTGATGTATATGGTAGATCCGATGGCGCTTTGATAGGTATCCAATGTAAGGGAAAAGATGACGCGATAGGAGCCATACTTTCGAAAACCGAGATTGATACGGAAATAGCCAAAGCGAAAAATTTCAAGCCGCAATTAAAAAAATTATATTTTGCTACAACGGCAAATAAAGATGTCAGGATAGAAGAATACATTCGTATCAAGGATGATGAAAACCAGTCAGCAAATTCATTTGAAATACATCTTTTCGACTGGGAAGATATAGCCGATCTGCTACGGATGAATAAAAGGTGCTATGAATGGCACATGAATCAGCAAAACTACCAGGTGAATTTTGATATTAATATTGGTTTTGAAGATGGGCAACATCAAATGGATATCGATATTAAAAGGGAGAAATACATCCACTATCTTAGCCACAAGCCAATACCACAGCCTAAATTACCAGCTTATTTTAAAACTCCTTCTGCACTGGGCTTTTTAAACAGTTCGACTTATAAAAGTCTTATGAGATCTGTGGATTTTATGCAGTCGCTGAACGAGAATAGAATTAACAGGTCTTATATAAATTTTTGTCTGAGAATAGAAAATAGTGGCGAAGTCCCGATATCCAACTATAAAATTGAGATAGCATTTGGAGGCGGTATTGAAGAACTCAAATTCGATAAGGTCTACGAAAAGACGATGATGGATTTTAATGGTAGAAATTTCACCATAAACCGGCCAGGAAATTTTACCTGGCAAATTGTGGCAAGGGCAAATGTACTTGTACCTCTAGATAAAGAGATTTACAGAAGCTTTTCGATAAGGCCTTCTGAAGAACAAGGAACACTGATCATGAATTATAAGTTATTATCCTCTGAATATACAAAAGAAGGAAAGCTGGAAATAAATTATAAAACAGTAAACATTGTAGAACGAAAATATTATATCATTCCTGCCGAAGAAAAAGAGCGACAGGAAATATCTTATAAGGATTATTTCGAAACGGAAAACGAAGATCGATGAATGGTAATATGCATGTAATAAACGCAGGAGCATTTATGAAGACAATTAATGATGTAAACTGCAGTGATCTTAAAATCGGCTTTTTGGATAGTGAGCATTTTGAACTGAGGTTTACGAATGTGCAACCGCCTGCCGAATATTCAGAACCTGAAAATTTTCCGGATTGTTGCACGTTTCATAAAAACATTCTCATCAAGATGGAATCATATTTTCAGCGATTCCCTTTGTGTTGTACAACTCATAGCAAACTTCCCTCACAGAAATGGTTCGATAAGGCTAATTATTCAAATATTCCCAATAAAACCCTTCATACGATACGTAGTTCGGAGTGTCAGGTCTTCTCAAAAATTGAAGCCGCTGACTGGTATGAGGATATAACAGAATACTTTGAATATTGCGTTTACAGCTTTGGTCAATTTCCTTCAGGATATGGTATTGCATTAGGCTTAGATTGTTACTTAAACGACCTGTCATGGTTCCTTGAAGATCACATAGAGCGTAATACTTTGCCAGTTGAGAAGCTAAGGAGACTTGTTGATTATCTTACCAAATATAGGGATAAAGCTAACTTAGCTGAAAAGTCTGATGTGAACATCCTTATAGGACTCTACAACAAATGGCTCAAAACATTTCCTTTTGAAATTTCCTATTTTACCCATCTGAAGGATTTGTTTGCAAACAATATTCCGCTATTAACAGGGCAGGTTTCAAACAACCGATATTTAGGAACCAGTTCAAGTAAAATTATTTCTTACAATGATTTACTTAAGTTCCTCACTGATATGACGAGTACTATTTTAACTTCATTTAATGCTTTGAAACTTGCTGACGAAGGCAAATTGGATAATATTGAAGTGAAAACTATCGAAGTTGCAAATGCTAAACGTCGGTTGGAACTACTGGAATTGAACGAAAAAATTAAAGGAGGAAGAAAACAGTACATTAAATTGATTAAAAAATGGTTAAAAGGCGAGACGGAGTACCTTCAGATCATTGGACCAATATTAAAAAAGTCTATTCAAAACAGCATCTTCAATAACTAGGAATAATTTAGAGTATGTATAATACGCCTAACTGTGGGAGCTACTTCTACGGTGCTTCTAGTTATTTTTTTCTGGATATCGTTTTAACTTCTTTCCATTCCTCGTCAAAATTATGTTGTGCTCTGTAGTTGCAAAAATTGCTGTTTTTGACCATGCAATTTTGAATTGAATTGATCATGACTTCTAAAATTAATAGGTGTAGGAAAAATCCAACCTACATAAAAAAAAATAGATGTCAATTTAAACTAAAATTATATGATCACGCAAAATTGAAATTTAGCGATCAAGGCTACTAAATTTTGCAATCCTAAAACTTATTTCACTAATATATTAGATAGTTTTTTCCAATCTTCACCAGTGAGGTGAGAACCAGGTGGTACGACAGAATTCCACTCGCTACTGCTTAATTCGTTGATTTTCAAGCGTATTTGGGTTAAACTCAATGTTTCATTTTCGGGAATTATTTTAGAAATAGATTTAGCTAGTCGTCTAGGTATTCCTGCCATTCGCATTAAAAGGGCTCGTTCCGTGTCAACACCATAATAAACCATCGAAGGAATATATGAATTATCTTTTAGATCGTCGTTATCACTAGTTACAATACCTTCTAGCGCTCCCAGACCCCAAGATGCTTTAAATCGTGTACTATTAATATACTTCACAAAACTATTAATTCTTTCAGAATCATTAGAATTGTTAGCGAATGTTGGATGATAAGAAGAAACCTCGAACAATTGATCTCCTTTAACCCAACTAATAAGCACATTTGCGACTGCCTCTTCATTAAAAGAATTACTGTGAGAATCCGTCCCCAAACCAGTCTCTTTTAATTTTGCAATTACTTTTATCTTTTCTTTTAGATATTCAGTATTAAAATTAAAAAGATTATCAGGATTCCAGCTTTCTGCTGAGGATATTGACGGATTGTTACGGTTCTCCTGCTTCATAATTTCTAACACAGAAGGTACTGAGAAACCTGTTTTATCAGCAAACCCTAATGTTCCGGGGTTAAATTTCTCTTGCAACTCAAGATAAATCATCTTGCAGATTTTAATGAATTTTTGTTTATCTGAAACATCAAGTTGATAATAACCCAAGCTATCTTTAAATAAATCACTTATCTCTAATACGCTTTCATTGCCAGACTGATTAAGCACATGAATTAAATATTGGACCAGAGGCTCTAAAGAATCTGAGTATTTATAAGCAAGTTTAAAAATCTGACTATCTGAAGATTCTAATGTCTCTAAAATATTATCTGCGTTAATAATTAGTTCCAAAAGCATACTGGCGATTCCCTTCGAACTTTCACGAATTAAAGATTTTGCACTTTCCGCATTGGAAGGGGAGTCAAACGGAAATATTAATTTACCATAATTATCTACAAGAGTTCTACCTGCTCTACCTGCTATATTCCAAAAATCGCTTGATGATAGTTTAACGGGTCCTTTTCTATAAGAATCAAAATAAACAGCCGAAACAGGAAAATTAACCCCTTCGGCGAGGGTGCTGGTAGCAAAAATGTGCTCGATTTCCTTTTCACGAATTAAATATTCAATTAGTAGTTTAGTTTCATCTGACAGTCCTGCATGGTGAAGTGCAATTTTCTTTTTTAAAACCTTAGTTAGAATCGTCTCCTGACCAACTTCGTCTATAATAAATTTTCTTACTAGTTCAATTTTCTCTGAAACTGGAGATTCAGGTAATGCATTATAAAGATATTCTGATCTGTTATCGACCATGCCGGATCCTTGACATAAATACAAAATGGATTTATTTGCAGCTCCATATCTTTTAGCAGTAAATTCAATGTACTTTTCTTTATTTTTCCCTGTAGGTACAAAATCTAATTCAATATCTTCTAATTCCCGCTCACTATCAATTAGAGAATAGGCAGAAGGTAAAAGTGTTTGTGCAAATTTCTTAAAATTGCTTTTTTGTTTAATTCCAATTAATAGCTTTTCGGCCGGTTTCCAATTTATTCTTATGGGTGTTTTAATTTTATTGCCCCCCATCCAATCGGCAATTGTTGATGCGGAATCCTTTAAAAAAGGCGAAAGAAACATAAATTTAGAATTTGGTCGTTCACGTTTTAAAATTGCTAATAATAATTCTAATCGCGTACCTCGACTACCATTCTGTATCATGTGCGCCTCGTCTATAACAAAAAGTGCAACGTCGTTTACAGATTCATGATTTCTTCTAATCAAGAGATCAAGTTTCTCAGGTGTAGATACTAAAATGTCTATTCTTTCTTGGAGTAATGCCTCTTCAGAGGGGTCAACCTCTATAGCTCCCGAAGTTTTTTCAATTGAAAAATTTAGACCTTCAAAATCAGATTTCAGATCATAGTAAACTTGATTTACTAGCGCTCTGGTTGGAACAACATATACTATTTTCGATTCATTATTTAAAGCCTTAGTAACAATAATATTAAATTCCGCTAGAAGAGTTTTTCCCGCACTTGTAGGCATTTCCACTACAGTAACACTTGCCGCAATATCCAATAAACTCATATTAATAGCGTCCCTCTGAGATGGTAATAAATCGATAATTGCTTTTTCTGATTGGCTTTTTGCGATGCAAAAATCTTTTAATTTTTTTATCTGAATAGCATTTGTTGAGTACCAAATCGAATTATTTTGAAGTAAAATTAAATTGTACTCCATAATGCCAACAATGCTTTGTAGCTTGGGATGATTGCTAAAAAGTTTTCTTGCTACTTCTGAATGTATTCTTATCTCACTTTCTAGCTTTCCCTTGTAGCTATAGCCTTCGGTAAGATAATCTGCCGTTTCTGTAATAGTTTTTGAAATGTGATACCATCCTAAGAGTACTTCTGCTGATTCTACCTGCTCTGGATAATTATGTATTTGTTTCAGATAATCAGATTCAAATTGTGATTGAGATATTTTTAATTCAGCTATCAGTTGTAGTGATTCTCGAATATCAGCATATCCATTATCCTTTCTTACAAGCAAGATGAAAGCTTCTATAATTTTATTTGAAACAATCTCTTGCCAATTGCCTAATACGCTATAATCTTTTGTTATGTATTCTTTGAGATCTAATCTAACTCGTATTGTTTTATCAGCCTTGAGTCCTAGGGAGGCTAAATAAAAATAATAAAGGCTATATGTGTCTAAGTTTTTCTGTCCAAAAAACTCTTCAAATAAATTATTGAAGTATTCAATTCTGATATCATAGGATTTTAAAATTGAATAAGCCATATCATATAGAGAGTTATCTATATCTTCTTCTTTAGTAGAGAGTAATTTATTTAATAATAAATATTCAATTTTAAGAATTTTGCGGTTAAATTCATCATTATTATCAGGAATAGAATATCCCAACTCACCTTCCAAAAAAGCAAATTTACGGTCCTGTACATAGGATCGTATTTCATCATCATGTAAAACGTACTGTAAAATGTCTTTCATTTTTAAGCTTTACAAAGTTCTTGTACTTTTTCGTAAAAAAGATCTATTGTTTCGGAGATTTCTTTGTCAAAGTTGAGAACGCAAAATGTTATGTTGTGTGGATCAAAATCAGTTTGTTGAGTGTAAAATTTGCCATAATCATCATTAATTTTAACACAAGAGACATCGCGTATAAGAGCACATCCAAAGACTAAATCGAAGTCGCTTTGCTTATCAAATTCAAGTAGAAGTAGGACTAAACCTATTTTTTCCGCCGCTTCGTCAGTTAAGTTTCTGGTGTAATCTGATAAACGGTTGATTAAAAGGTCACGGTCATTTTTAAATTTTGTTTGAGTATTGAATATTGAATCGTTGTTATAATCTACTACCGATGGTGGATTTTTCTTTTGTTGAGAGACTTTACCTTCGCCGATCATTAAACGAAGTCTGTCATTATCAATGCGATATCCGATTGCATCAAGTCCTCTTCCTGGTTGTCCAGCTAGTTCACGGTTAGTAATATTCTTGTGCGGTATGATAAAACGTTCATTTTTTGGTAATTTATCTTCAAAATAGTAAGTTAGTAATAACTCACCTAGGTCACTTCTGTAGATGTCAGTAATAACATGTTTGTGAGTGTTGCCAGCCTCTCTTACTAAATCTTCCGCAACAGAATTTCTTTTAATAATATGTTGAAGCTGAGTACTATCGAATCCATGTTTTTGAAAGAGTAAACTTTCATCTATTTTACCATACTCAAATCTGGTTTCAGATCTTTGCTTTATATACATCTCAGAAAATTTGATGATAAATTTATCAGTGACGGAGATATCTTCTTTAACGAATTTATGAGGCATTAATTATGATGTTAGTTATACTATTAACTCGATGGAGTGAGATAATAAATATTTAGTGGTTACTAATTACTCTTTAGTAACCAAAGATATTAAAAAATAATGAGGTAAATACTCGGATAGTTACAAATATTAATAGGTTAAAAATTAATGTTTATTATCCATCTAACAACGAAAAGTTTTTATGTTTTTAGCTTATCGGATTTTACAAATTAATCTCTTAACATTTTTTACTACTTATTATGCAGAGAGGCGTAGCGCTTAATAATTCCTTGGGTCTACACTTAATAATATGCGGCTGGCCCGAATAGGATGAACGTTCGCCTAAAAAATAAAACCTATTTCGATTTTACAAATTGCGTCGAAAGATATGATGCAAGGCAACGTGTTATTAAAAAATTAATCATCGGCCTTCTCCATGGAATGTCTATGATAGGAGCAAAGATCACCTTCATAAGCTTCTTCTAAATCTAGTTGATTATGACAAATACCGCATCGCTTGTCCGCTTGTTGATAACCGCAATTAAGACAGGCCATTTCTGCAAAAATATAAGTAGATTTTCCACATTCAGGACAATCTGCATAAGGATCATCGCCTCCGTCCATCCAAGCAATATGAGCTTCTGCTGCCAGTTCCTCGTTTATACATTCCTCGATCACATCTTCAATATCAAATTCATTAAAGCACTTTTTGCAAAATAATGTTAAGGTTTCCCCAGGATCATATTTTTTGTGGATTATCGCATGGATAAGATCTGATTGGCATGAAGGACAACGGATATTGGATACAGCTTCTCTAAGGGTTTGAAACTTCCAATCAACTCCTAACAACGATTTAATACTTTCGTCCTTTTCACTTTCATAAATTTCATCGGTTTCTAAAAAGATATTCCATGCTTCTGGACCAAATAATTCAGACGGTTCCTCATTGAGATAAGTGACGCAAAAATCACGGATAATTTTAAAGGATTTTGAAACTACCTCATTAACTATGTACGGTGGTTTTTCTGTATAATAATGCTCAATATTATTTCTAAGGTTACTAATCTCATCAAAAGCATTCCAATTGATAATGATTCCAAAATTTTTGAATCGTTCCCTTATTTGTTGTACATCAACTGTTTTATGCCCTCTACCTTGAAAAAATAACTGGCCGTGCTCATCCAACGATGGAACAATTGTTTGTTGAATTAATATATTATCATTTGCAGGTGGAGATAAGCGTCTCAATTTTTCTTTGAATAAAAGGAGAGTTCCCGCAAATATATTCCTAAGTGCTGATTGGGCACGGCGAGGGTCTTCACTGGTAAAGTCTTCTAGACCAATTTGAATAGCTTCAACAGCATTCTTAAGTATTTTCATTGTATAAGCATTTAGATTTCTTGAAAGTTAGTAATTCTATAAATATTACTACTATAATCATTTCTTGTTAAATTGGTGTATTTGTGGTTATGAACTAAAACGTCCTTTTGGAAGTAGTCGGGTAATAGTCGAGATATGGAATTGTTAAAATTTACTTGCTAATCGGTGAGATAAACATTACATAAGTATTAGGTGAAAATTTAATTTGACTTTGTCTTTAAATAAGAATTTGCTTATATTTGTACCTGAAAACTAAAACGTTCTTTAAGTTAATTTGTAAAATAGGTAATTATATTTTTAATATTTTGCTCGTGGCAATATAATGGCACTCAAAATTATTTAAAATATAACATGCAGAATATTAGCGATTTAATGGTTGGGGTTCGAGTCCCGTCCATTCCGCAGTAGCTCAGAAGAGAACTGAAAATTGATTTTTTGAAAATGCACAAAAAGAATGTGGCAATATCGTGGCAAATTTCATTCTTAAAGTAAAAAAATCATTATCAATCGTATATTAAAGGGGTAGGTGAGAAACCCTCTCTCTCCGCAAGTTGAGAAACTAAAAAATAAAAAAAGCCTTTAAATATTACTATTTAAAGGCTTTTTTGTGCTTATTAAATATCAATTGTAGCCACCAGATTTTGAAGCTGATCCATTTTTAGGATCAGTTCCAAAACTTGGGGACTAGGCAAAAAGTTTAGATAACCTAAATAGGAAAAACGATTTATCTCGTACGCCCCTAAGTTGTAATCTGAAGTTTTTTATTTTGGCATTAAAAGATTCAGCTGCCGCATTTGTGCTACGAGCATTAAAATAATTGAGAATATTATCATAGTTTAATATGATTGTTCTCGTTAAGGTATTGAAGGTTTTAAATCCGGATTCTTCTACTTCTTTAAACAAATGTGGGATCAATACCAAAAGTTGGGGACTAGGCAAAAAGTTTAGATAATCTAAATAGGAAAAACGATTTATCTCGCACACCTCTAAGTTGTAATCTGAAGTTTTTTATTTTGGCATTAAAAGATTCAGCTGCCGCATTTGTGCTACGAGCATTAAAATAATTGAGAATATTATCATAGTTTAATATGATTGTTCTCGTTAAGGTATTGAAGGTTTTAAATCCGGATTCTTCTACTTCTTTAAACCAATGTGGGATCAATACCAAAAGTTGGGGACTATGCAAAAAGCTTAGATAATCTAAATAGGAAAAACGATTTATCTCGCACACCTCTAAGTTGTAATCTGAAGTTTTTTATTTTGGCATTAAAAGATTCAGCTGCCGCATTTGTGCTACGAGCATTAAAATAATTGAGAATATTATCATAGTTTAATATGATTGTTCTCGTTAAGGTATTGAAGGTTTTAAATCTGGATTCTTCCACATCTTTAAACCAATGTGCTAACTTTTGATTTTCAAGACCATCGAAAACAAAAAGAAGAAGTTGAATTTTCATTTAATGCAACATTAAGAGATCATCAGGATAAGGTCATTGATAGTATTTCAAAGAAGGATTTTGGAGTAATTGTTGCTCCGCCCGGTTCGGGTAAAACAATTATGGGTTTGAAAATCATTGCAGACAAGAAACAACCAGCTTTAATCGTTGTTCATCGTAAACAATTATTGGAACAATGGCAGGAAAGAGTACAAACATTTATCGGAATTCCTAAACATGAAATTGGTATCATCGGGCAAGGAAAGGCAAAAATTGGAAAACAGATTACAATTGCTACCATTCAGAGTTTGCCAAAGCAAATTGAGCAAATCCAGAATCAATTTGGAATTATTATCGTGGACGAATGTCATCATATTCCTGCCGAAACGTTCCGTAATACGATTGAAAAATTGGAAACATTTTATTTATATGGACTAACAGCGACACCATTTAGAAAATACAATGATGATAAATTGATTTTTGCCTTTCTTGGAGAAATAATTTCAGAAATTGCGAATAATGAAATTGAAAACTTTAAACATGCTAAAATAATTGTCAGGAATACAAATTTGGATGTTCCATTTAATTCAAAAACTGACAATTTTGAAATACTTTCAAAAATTTTAATTCACGATTCGGAACGAAATAAGCTTATTCTGAATGACATAAAAACAGAGCTTTCCTTTGGAAAGCGAATTGTGATTATCACGGAAAGGAAAGAACATATTGATACGCTTTACCTTTTCCTAAAGCAATCTTATGAAGTGATTACACTGAGTGGTGATGATTCTGAAAGTAATAGAAAATCAAAATGGCAAATCTTACAACAAGATAACTTTCAGATATTGATAACCACCGGACAATATTTTGGAGAAGGTTCGGACTTATCAAACATCAGTTCTTTGTTTCTGGTATATCCGTTTTCATTCAAAGGCAAGTTGATTCAATACATTGGGCGTGTACAACGGTCAGAAATCAACCCCACAATCTATGATTATCGGGACATCAAAATTGATTATCTGAACAAACTATTTTTAAAGCGAAATACCTATTACCGTCAAATAGCAAGACAAGCAAGTTTGTTTGATGAACCAACTGAACTTACTCCTGAAAGACAAAGTTTGGTTATAGAGAAACAAATCAAAATAGCTATAGAAGATTTGGATTTCAGATATGGCAATGTTGGTTTTAAGTACATAGACAAAGAAAACGATCAACAAATAGATTTTGAAATAGAAAACGAGGAATTTAGACCTGAGTTTGAAGTTTTGAAACCTTATATCATTAAAATTTTGAAATCAAAATCTGTTAAAATTGATATTTATAGCGAAATAGAAAATGGTGTTATTTTATCACAATTAGCTACATCATCTGATATTGAAAATATCAATAAAGAAATCGTTGAAAGTGTTAATTTTCAGTTTCTTAATAAAAATTTTATCACTCAGATTCCGGTATCGAAGCAAAATATTCTTACAAGCAATGAATTATCGAAAAATCAAAATATTTATACTGATGCAGAAAATATTTTGGAGGATTTACTAAAAGGAAAACAGTACAAGCACTCTAAGCACATTCAATACTTAGCAGGCAAACACGAACGAAATGTTATGAAACTAAGGTTTGTTTTACAGCCGTTTTCTTTTGTGTTTTTAATTGCCGGAGAACAGAGTTATCATATTGTTTTAGAAACTCTAGATACAGAAGAGGCAACCTACATTTGGCATACAGAAAAAAGTAAATCAGTACTAATGGAGACTGTAATGCAAATAGACAAAGAACTCAATATTATTCGAGCTAAAGGAAGACAAGCTTACTTAGAAACGAATCCGCATAATTTCTCAAGAATTATGCACGATTATTCTGATGATAATAAAGGTTTTATGGTGTGGAAGGGGCAACTAGAAGAACGACTAGTTTAAGAGCGTAGAAACTACTAATCATATTTCTGTCAGATAATGATTGTATGCTATATAACTATTTAGCAGACGGTGGCTATAGAGGAAATGTTATTGAAGAAATAAAAGATAAGTTTGGTTACATCATTCAGGTTGTTTTATGGTCTGACAATAAAGAAAAACTCTTTAAGCCAGTACACAAAAGATGGATTGTTGAAAGAACGTTTTCTTGGTTTGATAACTACAGAAGACTTTGCCGAAATTATGAATTGCTAATGGAAAATTCTGAAAACATGGTCAAATTATCTGCTATAAAATGATTATTGAATAAAATTTAAACAGGCTCTTATTGAGCTGAAAGAACAACAAAACGAAATTTTTACAAAAATTTATTCATTAATTGCTAGTGATTAATAATATTTAGTTCTTTATGATCTGGTTTTACAAACTGTATTGTATTGTTAAAAAGTAAGAATCGAATATTATAGATATGTATTAAGAGATGATATGAAGGTTATTTATTGCATATATTATCACTTTTGAGAAACTTACAGAATGAGAAAAAAAATATTTGTCAAAAAAATGCCCCGAAGATAGTCGAGGCTCTAAATGTTTTCACAACGGAATAATCCTTATTGTGAATTGCTTTTCAAAATTATTGATACAAATATATGTCAAAAATTGATTAGTTGATTTACGGAAAACCATAATTTGAATGATTTTTTATTTCTATTTTTATACAATATCAAAAACTATTTGCTATGGCTAAATATATACTAGGATTAGATCTAGGAACCAACTCAATCGGCTGGGCATTAATTGAAGTTGACGAAAATAATATCCCTATTCGAATTATTGTAATGGGTTCTAGAATAATTCCTTTGTCGTCAAATGATAGAGAGGAATTCCAACGAGGTTTGTCAATTACTAAAAATCAAAACAGAACGATTAGCCGAACTCAAAGAAAAGGTTATGACAGAAAACAATTGAAAAGAAATGATTTAAATAAGGTTTTAAATAAATATAATATTTTTCCTTCGAAGATGTTGTTAAATCTTCCAATGCTTGATTTGTGGAAATTAAGAAGTGATTCAGCAAACTCAAATAAAGATATTTCTGCTGAACAATTAGGACGTATTTTGTATATGCTTAATCAGAAAAGAGGTTATAAATCGGTCAGAAGTGAAGCGAATAGTGATAAAAAAGATACAGATTATGTGCAGGCGGTCAAGGGGCGTTATGCACAACTGAAAGATAGAAATCAGACTATTGGACAGTATTTTTATGAAGAATTGTATAATGCAAACGTTAATAATTCTTATTTTAAAATTAAGGAAGAAGTTTATCCAAGAGAAGCTTATATTGAAGAATTTGATACAATTATTAATTCTCAAAAAACTAAGCATGAATTTCTTACAGATCAATTTGTTCATCAATTAAGAAATGAGATTATTTATTTTCAGCGAAAGCTTAAATCACAAAAAGGGTTAATCAGTATTTGTGAATTTGAAGGCTTTGAGAAAACTGTTTTTGATAAGGAAAAAAATAAACATAAAATTGTTTTTGTTGGACCAAAAGTAGCTCCTAGAAGTGCTCCTTTGTTTCAACTATGTCGTGTTTGGGAAGTTATCAATACGATTTCAATTAAAGTTAAAAATCCTGAAGGAAGCAAATATAAATGGGGGGAAAGAATTCCCAGTATAAAGGAAAAAGAAATTTTAGCAGATTATTTATTTAAAAATGAAGTATTAAGTTTTACTAAGCTTCTTGAAATTTTAGGATTAAATAAGAATGATGTTTATGTGAATAAACAAATACTAAAAGGTATTAAAGGGAATGAAACTTATGCTACTCTTTATAATATTTTAGGAGAAAATGAATTTTTGAATTTTGACGTTTCTATAATTCCATCAAATCATACTTCAATGTTGGTGGATAAAAAGACCGGGGAAATTCTGGAAGAGAGAGCTGGTTTGGAATTAGATGTTTCATTGGAGAAACAACCTTTTTATCAGTTATGGCATACCATTTATTCACTGAAGGATTTAGATGAATGTAAAAATGCATTAATCAAAAGATTTGATTTTGATGACGAAACTGCAGAAAATTTGTCTCGTATTGATTTTAACAAACAAGCTTTCGGGAATAAATCGAACAAATCAATGAGGAAAATTCTTCCTTTTCTAATGGAGGGTTATGATTATTCTCAATCTTGTAGTTTGGCTGGTTACAATCATTCTAATTCTTTGACAAAAGATGAAAGAGAACAGCAGGTTACTTTAGATCGATTAGAACTTCTTCCGAAAAACAGTTTGAGACAACCTATTGTTGAAAAAATTCTGAACCAGATGATTAATTTGGTCAATGCAATCCTCGATCAATATGGAGAACTCTCTGAAATAAGAGTTGAACTTGCACGTGAACTTAAACAAAGTAAAGATGAGAGAAACGATGCTGATCTACAAAATACTAAAAATAAAAAACTTAATGATGAAATCGGAAAACGGTTGGCTGAGTTGGGATTACCTATAACTAAGCGATATATTCAGAAATATAAATTTATTTTTCCGTCACTCAGCAAAAATCTAAAAGATGCTCATGTTAACAATCAATGTATATATTGTGGAGAAACATTTAATCTATCAGAAGCTTTGAGTGGTGATGCGTACGATGTTGACCATATTGTACCCAAAGCTTTATTATTTGATGATTCCCAGACTAACAAAGTTTTAGTTCATAGGAAATGTAATTCCACAAAAACCAATCAAACGGCTTACGACTATATTTCTACAAAAGGAGATGAGCAAGTTAGGATATATTTCGAACGTGTTGACGATTGGTTTAAAAGTGGAATTATTTCTTACAGTAAAATGCAAAGGTTGAAAGTTTCACATAAGGAATATCTTGAAAGAAAAAAAATAGGAAAAGAAACGGAGACCGATAAAAAACTTTGGGAAAATTTTATAGATAGACAATTGAGAGATACTCAGTACATTTCTCGGAAATCAAGAGAAATTTTACAGAAAGTCTGTAATAATGTGACTACAACAGAAGGTGGAGTTACTGCTAAGCTTCGTAATTTATGGGGTTGGGATGATGTTTTAATGAATTTACAAATGCCTAAGTACAGAGAATTAGGACAAACCGTTATCAAAGAATGGACAAGCGAACACGGTAAAAGAAAACATCAAAAAGAAGAAGTCGAAAACTGGACGAAAAGAGATGACCATCGCCATCACGCTATTGATGCTTTGGTGATTGCTTGTACAAAACAAGGTTTTATTCAGCGTATCAATACTTTGAATTCGAGTGATACTAAAGATTTAATGTTAAAAGAAGTTGAAGAAGCTAAAGTGAAATTTAGTGAAAAGACAACGCTTTTGGAAAAATATTTAAGAACTCAAGAGCCGTTTAGTACACAAGAAGTAATGAGAGAAGCCGATAAGGTTTTAGTTTCTTTCAAAGCAGGTAAAAAAGTAGCAACAATAACTAAATTTAAGGCAATCGGAAAGAATAAAGATTCTGGTGTTATTGTCCCGAGAGGGGCTTTGCACGAACAATCTGTTTATGGAAAAATAAAAGTGATTGAAAAAGATAAGCCTTTAAAGTATTTATTTGAAAATTCAGATAGAATTGTAGATCCTAAGGTTAAAAAATTGGTAGAGGTAAGACTTTCAGAAAATGAAAATAATTCTAAAACGGCTATATCAACACTAAAGAAAGCTCCAATCTTTTTGAACGAAGAAAAGACAGAAGTTTTGGAAAAAGCATCTTGTTACAATGATGCGACGGTACTTAAATATAAATTACAAAGTATAAAAGCAAGTCAGGCTGATGATATTGTTGATGAAAGAGTAAAGTTTTTAGTAAAAGAACGATTAGCTCAATTTGGAAATAAAGAAAAAGAAGCATTCAAGGATATACTTTGGTTTAATGAAGAAAAGCAAATTCCAATCATAAGCGTTCGCTTATTTGCTCGTCCTGATGCTAATAATTTACAGGTAATTAAAAAAGACGAAAATGGGAAGAGTATCGGTTTTGTTTTAACAGGTAACAATCATCACATTGCAATTTACGAAGATAAAGACAATAAACTTATTCAGCACAGTTGTACATTTTGGCACGCAGTAGAAAGAAAAAAATATAACATTCCTGTAGTAATAAAAAATTCTTCTGATGTTTGGAGTCAATTATTAGACAAACAACTTCCAGAATCACTTTTAAATAAATTACCTACGGATAAACTTAATTTAAAATTCAGTATGCAACAAAATGAAATGTTTATTCTGGGTTTATCACAGAAAGAATTTGATGAAGCTATTAAAAATAATCATAAATCCTTTTTAAGTAAATATTTGTATTTAGTTTGGAGTATTTCTAATAATGATTATTATTTTAGACATCATTTGGAAACAAAGAATACTGAATTGAAAAATATTTCTACTGCAAAAGAATCGAAACGATATTTTAGATTTAAAAGTGTGGGAGCGCTTGTTGGAACTAATCCAATAAAAATAAGATTAAATCATTTAGGGGAAATCAATAAAGTAGGAGAGTACTAATTATGATCACCCGCTCTATTTACATAGGCAATCCTGCTTATCTTAAATTAAAAGATGAGCAAATGAAAATCCTCTGTCCGGAAACAAAATTGGAAAAGGGGAGTGTTCCTGTAGAAGATTTGGGATTGCTGATGCTGGATCATTTTCAGATTACCATCTCGCATAACCTTATCCAGAAAATGATGGGAAATAATGTAGTCGTTGTAAGTTGTGACAGCCATCACTTACCACACGGAATTATGTTGCCACTTTATGGTCATACAGAGCATTCAGATCGAGTGAAAGATCAATTGGAAGCAACTGAGCCGTTAAAGAAACAGCTTTGGAAACAAACTGTAGAATGTAAGATTGAAAATCAGAAAAATGTTTTGATAAGGTTTGATAATTATTATGAACCAATGATTGAATATCAAAAAAATATAAAGTCTGGTGATATTACAAATATGGAAGGCATTGCAGCCCAGCATTACTGGAAATATCTCATTAGTTTAGATTTTTTGCGGCAACGTTTTGGAGATGCACCGAATCAATTTTTCAATTTTGGATATTCTGTTCTAAGGAGTATTGTTGCAAGAGCAATTGTGGAAACTGGGCTATTACCTGTTTTAGGAATTTTTCACAAAAATAAATATAACCCTTACTGTTTGGCGGATGATCTGATGGAGCCTTATCGCCCTTTTGTTGATCTGCTGGTTATGCAATGGTTGAAAATAAATCCTAAGGCAGAGGAATTAACAAAGGAATTTAAAGCTCATATTCTCCAGATAGCAACAAAGGATGTAATATTGATGGTAAAATGAGACCTTTGTTAATTGCTGTAAAAATAACAGTATCATCACTTTATAAATGTTATACTGGAGAAAAACGTCTTATTTCTTATCCTGAATTAATATGAATACCGAAAGGTTTAACGCTTATCGAATTATGTGGGTTTTAGTATTATATGATTTACCAACAGAAACTAAAGCCAATATGAAAGATGCCAGCCGCTTTCGTAAGGGCTTAATTGATGATGGCTTTACATTGTTTCAGTTTTCAATGTATGTTCGCCACTGTCCAAGTCGAGAAAATGCAGAAGTGCATATTAAGAGGATAAAGTTCATGTTACCTAAAGCTGGAAAAGTTGCGATAATGTGCATTACCGACAAGCAATTTGGTGATATTGAAATATTTTTCGCCAGAAATAAAGAAGAACCACCTCCAACCTTTCAACA
>NZ_LIRF01000006.1:5000-341354 GCF_001297705.1 Chryseobacterium sp. ERMR1:04
TCTGACCTTGCGATAAAAAAGCATTTTGTTTATCCTTATTACCGAATCAATCTTATACTAAACTGTCAAAGCACAATAATTTTTCTCAAAAACAATAAGCAGACTCTTTGTCATCCTGTAAGGATCTAACCGATCTTTTTAGATCAAAATTCATTCATTAAAAAATCTGCTTCATCTGCTAAATCTGCGAGAGATTATTATCCTCAAACTTAAAGCTTCTGTCGAACGAAGTAATACAACCTCTTTTTATCATATTAAATGTAATCAGTAAAAGAACAAGCTTCATTATAGTCTCCTATTCATTTAGTTGTATTTTTTTTGTTTGTTGTGGAGTTAAGAGGTGTGAAAAATTAGATGTTGAAACATGGTTTCTCTGTTTGTTAATAACAAACCTGTTAGGTTTAGAGATAGGGTGGAAAGATTCGAGTCTGGATCCCTACGGGATGACAAACTGAAAGTTGATTTTGCGATAAAAAAAATGAAAATCAGAAGGAAACCCTAGCCCCGATGTTCTATGTTAGTCTGCAAATTATTCAGACTCAATTTTTAAAACTAAAAAATCAGATGGACTGGCTTGTGGTAAGTATTGCATTTGTTGTGGAATTAAGAGGTGTAAAAATGAGATGTTGAAACATGGTTTTTCTGGGTGTTATAACAAACCTAACAGGTTTTTAAAACCTGTTAGGTTTAGAGATTTATAGAGTGGAAGGATTCGAGTCTGGATCCCTACGGGATGACAAACTGAGAGTTGATTTTGCTATAAGAAATGAAAATCAGACAGAAACCCCTAGCCCCGATGTTCTATGTTAATATGCAATATTATTTAGACTCAATTTTTAAAACTAAAAAATCAGATGGATTGGCTTGTGATAAGTATTGTATTTTTTGTGGAGTTAAGAGGTGTAAAAAAATGAGATGTTGAAACATGGTTTTTCTGGGTGTTATAACAAACCTAACAGTTTTCAAAACCTGTTAGGTTTAGAGATTTATAGAGTGGAAGGATTCGAGTCTGGATCCCTACGGGATGACAAACTGAGAGTTGATTTTGCGATAAAAAAATGATAACCGGGCGGAAACCCTAGCCCTGATAGCAGCGGTTACCCCGCAACATGGAGCTGGATATGAGAAGGACTTAGCGTTGGAGCGCGTTGGCGTGAGGAGTATGAGCGGATAGCAGGAAATAGCTCCTGAAAAATAGAAAAAATTGAGTTAGTACTATTTGTTGAAATTTTAAATCAATCTCTTTAGATTCCAACAAACGAATTAAAAACTATTCTTTTCTTAAAAGAAGGATAGGATGCAAAGTTTTGTATTGATATATTGTAGAATTTTATATTCTACACCTCAATAAACTTTTTCCTTTGCTGTGGAGTAGGCAAATAACATTTTTGATTGGCCAACTTCATTCTATTTCTTGAGATCATATCATAAAAGATATCACTAAAAGAGGGAGGAAGTATTTTTCCAATACCGGAAAGAGTGTAAATTCCACCTAAGATGCTGGCAATTTGTAATACAGCTCTTGATTTGATCATGTAGTATTGGCTAGGTTTCCAGAGATATAAAGTGTTGAATACTTTTGCTTCAAGACCTCTTTCTGATAAAAATTTTTGCCCAAAATCTGATTGTAATGATGCAAACATAAATTGGTCTTTTTTATCTCTTTCCAGAATCCATTGTACCCAAAAATTACAGACGCCACACTCTCCATCAAAAAATACGATATACTTATGTTGCCAATCTTCTTGCATAATTTTATTTTTAAAATACCATTGATCTTTCGGTTTCTTCTTTTACTTTTTTAAAGTATTTCACTAATTCCTGCCTTTGTTCAGTAGTTAATTTGGCATCTTGATGTCCCAAGTAATAAGAATCTAAAGGCATTTCCTCTTTTGTTACCATATCAATGCATTCTTCCAGTTTATGAACCTGCCTTTTAGGTTCGTACATCGCAAAGGTAGAAAAATTAAGATGTTTCCTGCCTTCTGTGATATGATTTTTCACAAACCATGAAGACGGAGCAATATCTGAATACCAAGGATATTTTGATTCATTAGAATGGCAATCATAGCAGGAAGTACTTATTATTTTTGCAATTTCTGGTGACGTTTTCTTTATTTTTAGAAAGTCCATTCCGGGAGTTGGTGGAGGATTCGTTTTATCGATTGGGAAAAACTGAATGAGAATAAAGGCGACTAGAATAACAACTATTACTTTTTTCATATACTGCAATTTGGGTTTCTAAACAGATAAAGATATTAAATTTTTAAGGATAAAAAAATGTAAAAAATATTGAAATGAAGGCACTAAGTTGAATTATTCTAAATACGCTACTATGTTATTAGTTTTTATCTAAGGTAATGCCAAATTTTATTAACTTAATTGCATTATTATATGTTTTGATATCCCGACGACTAGAAATCAATAGTTTATAATTTATTATAGTTTTTAACTATTGTAAAAATATTTTTGATAGATTGTATTTATGAATTAAGCCTTGTAAGTTTGCAGAGTTGTTAAACAAACACAATAGGAAAACGTTAAAAACCAACATAAAAAATTAAGCGATAATGGAAAACGATTTAAATGACATCAGCAAATGCCCATTCCATAACGGAACAATGAAAAAAGAAAATGTTGCAGGAGGGGGAACTCATAATAAAGACTGGTGGCCAGATCAGTTAAGGGTTGACATTCTAAGACAACATTCTTCTTTGTCGAATCCTATGGAAGATGATTTTGATTATGCTGAAGCTTTTCAAAGTCTTGATCTTGAAAGTGTAAAAAAAGACCTTCATGCGTTAATGACAGATTCACAAGATTGGTGGCCTGCAGATTTTGGTCATTATGGGCCTTTGTTTATCCGTATGGCTTGGCACAGTGCCGGAACTTATCGTGTAGGTGACGGAAGAGGTGGAGCAGGAGCTGGGCAACAACGTTTTGCTCCCTTAAACAGTTGGCCGGATAATGTGAGTTTAGATAAAGCAAGAAGATTACTTTGGCCCATCAAACAAAAATATGGTAAGAAAATATCTTGGGCAGATCTTTTAATTCTTACAGGAAATATTGCCCTTGAATCAATGGGTTTCAAAACATTCGGATTTGCAGGAGGTCGTGAAGATGTCTGGGAGCCAGATCAGGATGTGTATTGGGGAACAGAAAAAACATGGCTAGGCGGAGATCTTCGTTATGCGCATGGTTCTCCAGGTGTGGAAGGTCATGGCGTGCTTCCTGCCGAAGATAATTCTGAGGTGAATCACTCCAGAAACCTTGAAAAACCTTTAGCAGCAGTACAAATGGGGCTTATTTATGTAAACCCTGAAGGACCGGATGGAAATCCTGATCCTATTGCAGCAGCAAAAGATATTCGTGATACGTTCGGAAGAATGGCGATGAATGATGAAGAAACGGTTGCCTTAATTGCAGGTGGACATACCTTTGGGAAGACTCACGGTGCAGGCCCGGCAGATCATGTTGGAAAAGAACCTGAAGCAGCAGGAATTGAAGCGCAGGGATTTGGATGGAACAGTTCTTATAAATCAGGGAAAGGACCGGATGCTATTTCCAGTGGATTAGAAGTAACATGGACTGAAAAGCCAACAGAATGGAGTAACCTTTTCTTTAAAAATCTATTTGAAAATGAATGGGAACTCACTAAAAGCCCTGCTGGAGCTCACCAATGGGTGGCGAAAAACGGCGAAAAAATTATTCCTGATGCTTTTGATCCGAATAAAAAACACAGAGCCACAATGCTTACAACAGATCTTTCACTAAGATTTGATCCTGTGTATGAAAAAATATCAAGACACTTTTTTGAAAATCCGGACGCTTTTGCAGATGCTTTCTCAAGAGCCTGGTTTAAATTGACTCACAGAGATATGGGACCAAAAGCCCGTTATTTAGGTCCTGATGTTCCGGCAGAAGAATTGATCTGGCAAGACCCGATTCCTGAAGTGAATCACGAATTGGTTAATGATTCTGATATTGAATTATTAAAAACTAAAATTTTAAATTCAGGATTACCTATTTCTGAATTAGTTTCAACAGCTTGGGCGTCAGCTTCAACTTTCAGAGGAAGTGATAAACGTGGCGGTGCGAATGGAGCGAGAATTCGCTTGGCTCCACAAAAAGATTGGGCAGTAAATAATCCGGCTCAGTTACAACGAGTTTTGGGTGTATTAGAAAATATTCAAACAGAATTTAATAATGCTCAAGGTGAAAATAAGAAGATTTCATTAGCAGATATAATTGTATTGGCAGGAAGTGCAGCGGTTGAAAAAGCAGCAAGAGATGCCGGACAAAATATTAATGTTCCTTTTGCTCCAGGTCGTATGGATGCTTCGCAAGCGCAGACAGATGTTGAATCTATGGAATATTTGGAACCTGCAGCAGACGGTTTCAGAAATTACTTGAAGAAAAAATATTCGGTTTCAACTGAATCTTTATTAATTGATAAAGCGCAACTATTGACGCTTACTCCTCCTGAATTGACGGTGTTGATTGGTGGAATGCGAGCTCTGGATACGAATTTTGATGGTTCCAAAAATGGGATATTCACGCAGCGTCCAGGAGTTTTGACCAATGATTTTTTTGTTAATCTTTTGGATATGAAAACCCAATGGAAAGGCATTTCGGAAGATAATGAATTGTATATGGGAACAGATCGATCAACGGGGCAACCAAAATGGACGGCTTCCCGAGCAGATTTGGTCTTCGGTTCAAATTCTGAATTGAGAGCATTAGCGGAAGTATACGCAAGTTCTGATGCTCAGGAAAAATTTGTAAAAGATTTTGTAGCATCGTGGACTAAAGTAATGAACTTAGATAGATTTGATTTAATCTAATTTTTATATTGATCTAATTTTTGAAGACAGTCGTTTCGGCTGTCTTTTTTTATGCATCCATTTTAGATGAATGTTAATTTTTATATTCCTATTAAATTTGATTGGTTTTATGCAGACTCGTATTTCTGTAGTTGTAATTTTTACAATAACCAAAAGATGATTAAAAATAATAATCATTTTATTTGATAATACATTTTTTTTGATTGAATATCAGAACTTTCAGGTTTTTGATTTTTTTATCTTTCAAGAAAAATCACAAATGAACACAAAAAAGTACATTCCTATATTATTAGTCATATTTTTATCTATTTGCTCATGCAATCAAAAAATAACAACATCTAATCAATCAACCATAAAGAATGCGTTCCCAATAAGCAGTAAAAATTTGATTGGGAAAGAATTCGTACGGGAGAGAAAATTAAATGAAAAAGTGGATGAAAATCCTGAACTTTCAGGTCCGGGAAGTATTAGTTTTAGGACTCAAAATGAAGCCTCTTATTTTGCACCGGGAAGCGATATGGGAATTGGAGTTACCTATAAAATAATGGGAAATAAAATTATTTTAGATATCCAACTTTATAATGAAAAGAAAGAGTTTACAGCACTTGATGAAAAGAGACTGAAAGATGCAGAAGGTAATATTTATAAAGCAAACTAAATCTATAGTCTTCTATTAAATACATTGATGAAATTTCGAATAAAAAAACACCACAAATGAATACAAACAAGTATACTCCTATATTATTGGCAGCATTTTTAGTAGCAAATGCATGCACCTCAAAAATCAAAGAATCTAACCCATCCACAACAAAAGAAGTGGTCTCCACCAAAAGCAAAAAATTAACTGGAAAAAGATTTGTAAGAGATCGGAATTTAGATGAGAAAGTGAATGAAAATCCTGAACTTTCAAATCCGGGTAGTATTAATTTTAAAACTGAAAGTGAAGCCTCTTATTTTGCTCCCGGTAGTGATATGGGAATTAGTGGAACCTATCAAATTATTGGTGATAAAATTATTTTAGAGAGTAAGTTTTACAGTAAAAAGAATGTATTTACACTCATTGATGAAAACACACTAAAAGACGAAAGCGGTCGTATCTATAAAGCAAAATAATTATTATATTTTCATTCTGTTGTATCCTTGAAACTTAGTGTTCGAATAGAAATTTGTTACGTTTAATAAGCAAAGTCATTGTAAAGTTTTAGGATTTCAAAAATATCAAATTCGTAATTTGAAAGATTTTTATTGCTTAAATAATAAAAGCCTATCTTTGCAAAAAATTGAGCTCCAAAAGTTGGAGTAACTCATTAATAATTACTTATTAAACATTTTTATGTCAAATATTGTTGCTATCGTTGGGCGTCCCAATGTAGGGAAATCCACGTTATTTAACCGTTTACTGGAAAGGAGAGAAGCTATTGTAGATTCTACTGCCGGGGTTACAAGAGACCGTCATCACGGAAAATCAGACTGGAATGGTGTAGACTTCACTGTTATTGATACAGGAGGTTATGATGTGAATAACGATGATGTTTTCCAGGAGGAAATTTCAAAACAAGTTCAGTTAGCAATCGATGAAGCTACTTCTATCATCTTTATGATGAATGTAGAAGAAGGTCTTACAGAGACAGACTACGAAATCCACGAACTTTTAAGAAGATCAAAAAAACCTGTTTATATTGTTATCAATAAAGTAGATTCTGCTAAAGAAGAAATCTTAGCAACTGAATTCTACCAATTAGGAATTGAAAAATATTATACTTTATCTTCTGCTACAGGTTCTGGAACAGGAGAAGTTCTGGATGATATCGTTAGAGATTTCCCAACTACAGACTATAAAGATCCATTTGAAGGTTTACCTAAAATTACGATTGCGGGTCGTCCAAACGTAGGGAAATCTACCTTAACAAATGCTTTATTGGATGTTGAGAGAAACATCGTAACAGATGTTGCAGGAACAACAAGAGACAGTATTCAGACGCTTTACAATAAATTCGGACACGAGTTTGTATTGGTAGATACTGCAGGAATGAGAAGAAAGTCTAAAGTAAATGAAGATTTAGAATTCTATTCTGTAATGAGATCTATTCGTTCTATTGAGTATTCTGACGTGGTAATTATCATGGTAGATGCTACGCTAGGATGGGAATCTCAGGATATGAATATTTTCGGTTTAGCACAGAAAAACAGAAAAGGTATTGTAATTGTAGTAAACAAGTGGGACCTTATTGAAGATAAGAAAACCAATACAGTACGTGATTTTGAAGAATCAATTAAAAATAAAATTGGTCAGTTCAGCGATATTCCAATTCTTTTTGTTTCAGCGTTAACGAAACAAAGAATTCTGAAAGCAGTTGAAATGGCAATGGTAGTGTATGAAGATCGTAAGAAGAAGATCAAGACTTCAAAATTAAATGAAATCATGCTTCCCATCTTTGAACGTACACCTCCACCGGCAAATAAAGGAAAGTTCATTAAAATCAAATATTGTGTGCAGCTTCCAACGCCGTCTCCACAATTTGTATTCTTCTGTAACTTGCCACAGTATGTAAAAGAACCGTACAAGAGATTTACTGAAAACCAATTGAGAAAGGAATTCGGATTTACCGGAGTTCCAATCGAGATCTATTTCAGACAAAAATAAAGAAATAAGGATGGAAGTTTGGGTAGCTTACAGTTTCCTGAATAAGAATAATTCTGAAAGAGTAGAAGAGTTATTTGATCAACTTCCTGTTTCCATTAAGCAGTCTGTAGAAAGATATCAAAATCCGAACGACAGGTTGGCTAGGAAAATTTCAAAATTATTATTAGAAACTCTGATAAGGAAAAGGAATCCTTATCAGAGTTTTTTTTGGGATTTATATCAAAAAGATGATTTTTCAAAACCTTATATTAAAGGCTCTACATTTGATTTTAGCGGATCTCACAGTGAAAACTTAGTTATATCCTGTCTTTCCCCAAAAGGAAAATGTGGAATTGATACGGAGTTTATTCAGCCTTTGGATATTGATATTTACAATGATTTTTTACATTCTGAAGAAAGGAAATTCATTAAATCTCATCAAAACCCTAAAGCTGCTTTTTATGAAGTATGGGTAAAAAAAGAAGCCTCGTTAAAGGCTTCAGGTTTTGGTATTTCAAAAGAATTGGGAGAGATTGATGCTCATCAAGAAAAGGTAATCATTGAGGGTGATATCTACTTTACAAAGCCTCTGTCTTTATCTCCTGATTATATCACTTATATTGCTTCTGATTTCAGAATGACGAATTTACATACAGAAGAAATTATTTTCTGATTTTTTTACAACCATTTTTCATACAATAATCTTACAGGTTGGTAGCCTTGATTTCCAAGCCACTTTTGCATTGTATTATTATTGCATAAAGTATAGCGATAAATTTTTCGGATATTATAGTCTTTATAAGTCTCTTCAAAAGCTTTGTTAAGAGCAGAATAAATTCCATGTTTTCTGAATTCCTTTTTTACATACCCTTCTGAAACATACAAATCATCAGCGTCCCCAAGCTCAAAATTGCTGTCATCTTTTTCGTCGATGTATCCAAATATAAATCCGATTGCTTTGCCATCAATTTCAGCAATAAGAAAGGTGCCGTCATTTTCTTCTTCACATTCAGACATAAAACGGAGATAGTTTTCACGAATTAAATTCCAATCAGCCGTTTTATCATTCATGCTTTTTTCTGAAACATGAAGTTCGCCCACTAGCTCATCTGCGATGGCTCTATTTTCAGCGATTTTTATTTTTTTAATGGTATAATCCATGTCTGTTTTTTTAGATTATTTCCCTCTTAACGGGCTTCCGTGCCATGAGGTGTTATCAGAAAGTGCCTCTCCTTTCATTACTAGGGAAAGAGCATCAATGTGTACATTATTCCCAATTTCGGTATCGTATAAAATAATAGTTCTTGAGTGAATTGTCGTTTGGCTTCCTATTTTCACCCCGCCTACTTTCATAATTCTGTCTTCGAAAAGGTGGGTCTGAGGGCCACAGTCTTCGTTTAACATCGCTTCATCTCCGATGGATACCATATCATATTCTGTAATGTCAGTGGTGTTAAGCCATACTCTCTTTCCTATTTTTACCCCTAAAAATCTCATGAAGAAAGGCAGCCACATTGTACCGCGTAAGAAATCTAAAAAGAAAATAACCGGCAGCGCTTCATAAATTGTGGTAATTCCTTCACTGAGCCATACTTTAAGGCTGTACATTGGCATTTCGGTCTTTTTATACTTTCCAACCAATATCCATTTTAATAAAACGGTAAGAAAGAAGGATGGTAGTGCCACAATCCCTAAATAATAAAATGGAGCAAATACCAAAAGATACAGGATTTTTCCTTCCAGATAATTACTGGTATAAGCAATGAACAAAACACTGCAGATAATGATAATTGTTTGTGGAAGAATGATTCTTATTCCCTCTACAATAGCTCTTGCAAGCTGAAGTCGGACAGGAGGATTGTAAGTAAGGCTATCTTTGAAAGAATCTGATTTTTGTCTTGAAGGCAAACCAATAGGAGGAGATCCAAACCAGTCTTTTTCAGATGAATTTTCAAGTTGCTCTTCTGTTGGTGCTTTGCTTAAAACTCCGATCAACATATTATCTCCAAGTTCATATCCTTGTGGAATCAGGCCGCTGTTTCCTACAAAACTGTTGTTTCCTATTTTTGTTTTTGCTAAAATTAATTTTTGATTTCTTATATCATGTTCTCCAAGAATTACGGCATCAGCAATAAATGAACCTTCACCAATTTCCAATAAATTATGAGAAACGTCGCTGGCTGTTGATATTTCTGAATTTTTCCCAACCTTAGCGCCCATCATTCTGTAAAATTTACTGATATAAATTGATGCAAAAAGTGGATGAACAATGGTTAATGATAAATTAAATATTTGGTCTTTGATCCATTTTCTATAATATATAAAGCTGTAAACAGGGTAGACTCCGGGTTTCATATTGCATTGCAGCAATCTTGTAATAATGCTTACCACCCCAATGAACAATAATATATACACCGTAGAAAGTATAGGAGCTTGCCATAGGTAATAAAAACTGTAATCAGATGAACGATCATCTAAATAATACAACGTATACAACGTTGGCGCTAGAGGTAAAACGATAAGAAGCGGAAAGAAAAATAATGAACACGCATACAAAAGAGAATATTTATTTCTTTTTTTAGCAGAAACTAATGTCGGAATTTCTACTTCTTCTGCACTTTTTGTTCTCAATTTTTCAGCAGGGCTCCCATCCCAAATCTCTCCAAAGCCAATGGTTTTTCCTTCATTCAGACAACTGAGATCCTGAAGTTCTCCAAACTCTTCAATCGTAGTTTCCCCACAAACAATAGCGGAAGACCCAAGATAAGCATGCGCTTTAATATGTACTTTTCGTATTTTTAAAATACCGTTTTCTACAGATGCATTATCAATACTACAGCCTGAACTTGTGGTTACATTCTCATCAATGGTTACCAGATCTTCAGCGGCAATTGGCAAAAGACTCAGTTGAGCACTGGGATGAACTTTTACCCCCAATAATCGTAAATATTTAGGATATAAAGGCGTTTCTACAATAAATTCAGAAGGCATTAGTCTCTTAATTGTTTTCCAAAGCCACCATCTGAAATAATACCATCCCCAAAGCGGATAGTCTCCTTCTTTTATTTTTCCGATAATAAGCCATTTGGTTAAAAGAATAATAATGGAATACACGGGAGGAATTAAAGTATACAAAAGAACAGCACTCAATAAGGCATAGGTCGTTCCATATCCGTTAATCTGGAAATAATAATAACTTAAATAAGGAAAAAATATCTGAATACTAAATAACGCAAATACAGCCATTAAAGACACGGTCTGAGCTGCATTACATGCATAATATTGAAAGGTTGAAACCCTTTGAAACGGTTCTTGTTTTATAGGTTCCTGTTCGTGTTTATTTTTAAGACATTCGGCATAGGCTGACAGCGGACGGTTTTCATAAATATCTTTTAATGATGCATAAGGAATCCCTGCTTTTTGTCTCAAATGTGAAACAAGAGTTGCGGCCAATAAAGAGTGTCCACCCAAATCAGTAAAAAAATCATGTTTCAGATTAATATCTTTTCCAGGAAATACCCATTGAAGAGTTTGGATCAGCTTATCTTCTACCGAGGCTTCAGTATCTATTTTAATATCCTCATTTTTTTCATGCTGGCTGAAACTTTCAGGAATAGGAAGTTTCTTTCTGTCGATTTTTCCGCTTGGCATCCTTGGCATCTCCTTCATTTGAACAATAGCGATAGGAACCATGTAGGGCGCAAGAAATTTTGCCAGTTCTTTTCGGGTTTCATTTTCGTCAAAAGAAGCGTCATTTTTTATAACAGCATATCCTACAAGTTGCCCTTGCCCATTAGAATCTTCTTTTACACAAACAGCAGCGGAAGAAATATTCTGAAGCTGGTTGAGTCTGGATTCTATTTCACCAAGCTCAATTCGGTAGCCACGAAGTTTTATTTGATCATCAATTCTTCCCTGAAAGTCTATAAATCCATTTTCTCTTATCACTACGGCATCGCCTGTTTTATAAATCGTGTCTCCGGGAAGATCAGAAAAAGGATTAGGCAGAAATTTTTGTTCTGTAAGCTCAGGAAGATTAAAATATCCTTTGCTTACGCCGGGTCCTGATATAATCATTTCTCCACGTTCACCTCTTGGAACGATATTCATATTTTCATCTATCACGGCAAGATGATAGTTCGGTAATGGTCCTCCGATAGTCAGTTCTTCTGTACTATTCAGAATAATCATGTTTGAAGAAACGGTGGTTTCTGTAGGTCCATAACTATTAATGAATGTTCGGTAAGGTTTTGCCCATTTTTCCTGTACCTGCTTGGTGCAGGCTTCCCCCCTGTATTGATAAGTCGTATAGAAGGAACTTCATCAATAATAGCCAGAATACTGGGAACAGCATGGAGAACGGTGATCTTGTTTTTAGTTAGAACCTCACTTAATTCATCTATTGCTTTTACCGTTGTAGCATCGGCGATCCAGATGGTAGCGCCTGAAAAAAGACTGATCCATACTTCCTCACACCACATGTCAAAAGAAACCGAAAATCCTTGATAAATGATGTCTGTATCTTTTATTCCTATAAAATCTTCTTCGGATCTGATTAGGTGGCAGATATTGCGATGGGAGATTGGGATTCCTTTTGGGTTTCCGGTACTTCCTGAAGTAAATAAAACGTAGGCCCAGTTATCGGGTGTATTTTCAATAGAAAGCGCTGGAATGATATCTTTTGGCTGTTGTGCTATTGATAGAGGTGTACAGTGGATATGAGCATCAGTATCTGAAAAATACGTTTTTACCTGAATGTCTGTGAACACCTGTTTAATACGGTCTTCAGGCATTTCTCTATCCAAAGGAACATAGGATGCTCCTGCTTTTATTATTCCCAATATAGCGACAGGAAGTTCCATACTTCTGGGGTACCATACTCCAACACTGTCACCCGGTTTTACCCCTTCGCTTTGTAATTGTAAGGCAATAGCATTGCTCCAGCTGTCTAATTCTTCATAAGACAGTTTTTTATCTCCAAAAATAAAGGCCGTTTTATCTTTATATCTTTCAAAAATAGGGGTTAAAAGTTGAGGGAGGGTTTCGTCTTTTATAAATTCAGGGGATATTTTCCCTAAAATAAGGCTTTTCATCATGGTTGAAGTATTTTGTCTATGGTATTACTTGGAAACTTCCATAAATATAATCCATTTCTCTTTAGTTTCAAACTCTAAATTTGTAATTTTGTGGAGAATTTATAGTACTTATTCTCCTTAAAATAAAATTAAAATATTACATGCTTACTGTTTTATCACAAAATTTTTCCTTAGTTAACCAATGGATCAACGAATTACGAAATGTAGAAATTCAACACGATCGAATGAGATTCCGTCGAAATATGGAGCGTATCGGAGAAATTGCTGCTTTTGAAATCAGTAAAGGTCTTGAAACAAGAGAAGTTGAAATTCAAACTCCTTTAGATACCATTAAGGTTACAGAAATTGCTGTTCAGCCTGTTATCACTACGATTTTGAGAGCTGGAGTTCCTTTGTTTGAAGGGATATTGAACTACCTAGATGGTGCAGACTGCGGATTTGTTGCTGCCTACAGAAAACACGATGCCAATGACTATTTTTCTATCAAACAGGATTATTTAACGTGTCCGAGTATTGAAGGAAGACCATTGATCGTTGGAGATCCTATGTTGGCAACAGGAGCATCTCTAATAGAAGCAATCAAAGATTTGTTAACCAACGGAACGCCTTCTCAATTGCATATTGTTGCGGCAATTGCTTCGAGGCAAGGGGTTGAAACCATTCAGAATGCTTATCCCGATGCAAAAATTTGGGTAGGAGCTATTGATGAAAACCTGACTTCAAAAGGATACATTACTCCGGGATTGGGAGATGCAGGAGATCTAAGCTACGGAGAGAAACTTCAAAGATAAATGATAATAGAGATTCCGGAAATCTTTTATTACATAATATATGGGGTCGTACTTTATTAGAAGATAAGGAGTACGGCCATTTTTTTGTTGAAATTTTATAACCAACGATTAATTAATGAGAATATTTTCTCAGTATCGGTAAAATAAAAATGCACAGCTATTAATAGTTGCTGTGCAAGTGATGAATAAAAACTTCTAAAGATAGAGGTGTTTATATTTGTCTTAAAAATTATTATATAAAGCAACTGCCTGAAAACTGGTTCCCGGCATATTTCCTCCCTGTGTACATGCAGCATTATTAAAACACATCCCTTCCAGAGCTATTGAATGTTGTCCTGCAGCCAGTTCGATAGTAAAAGAACCGGTATTGTAAAAAATTCCATAAAGATTTGTCCCGAGCAATGCTTTATTACTATAGGAATTACTGGATCTTACTGTTGTTGTACCATCTACTACCAAATGAGTTCTCAATATTCGGGCTCTTCCGTCTGTTGCAATGTTTGTTAAGGTAATAGGTACTGAAAAATTAATGATTACCAATGCTTTTTTTACCAGTGTTATAGACTGCGTAGATATTGTGGTAGATACAGAACTGCTATTATTGTTTGCAGTAGGTAAACTCGTAAGATTAAAAAGCGGTACATATTGTTGCGTTAAAGTGCTCTTGGGGATATAGTCTATATTTCCGTTAAGATCTGTTACTAATACCTGATCATAATTTTTATCTGTTGATTTATCGGTAAGTGTTCGTAATCTGGAGGTACCATTTACATCCAAGGTTCTTGTTGGAGTAGTTGTTTTTATACCCACCTGAGCGTTAACAATGATTGATAACAATATTAAAATATTATAAATTTTTTTCATCATTTTTTGTTTTAACTATAAATACCATTTTTCCTAGCTACGATCAAACATTCATACTTTATTATTTCGGTTATAAGGGGTGTATATGTTATTGGTAGCAGTGTGTTTCTTGTGGTAAAATTCCTTTACTAAAAGTATAGGTATTAATTTGTGCTTTTAAATAGGAATAACCGAGAGTAGTTATTTCATTGTTAAAAGAAATAGAATAATCCTAAATCCATCGCTAATCATGTAGTAGGATCTTTATATTTGTTATTTTAAAAAGAATAAAGAATAGTTATATGGTATTGATTTATAGTTTATTATTAGTAATTGTTGTATAAAGCAGTGGCTTGGAAGTTAGTTCCGGGTAGGTTTCCTCCTTGTGTACATGCAGCATTGTCCATGCAGAAACCTTCTAAAGAAATTGAATGTGTTCCTGCAGCAAGTTCAATAAAATAAGAACCGGTATTGTAAAAAAGTCCAAACAGATTTGTTCCGGTGCTTGTACTATTGGTATAAATATTACTTGATCTTACCGAAGTATTACCATCCACAAGCAAATGAGTTATTAGGATACGGGCTCTTCCGTCACTTGCAGTATTAGATAGGTTAATAGGTACTGAGAAATTGATTATTACCAATGCTTTCTTAGCAAGCGTTATAGATTGTGTAGATATGGTGGAGGCTGTTGTATTACTATTATTAAGTGTAGAGGGCAATGTTTTGAGATGGAATAGTTCCACATATTGCTGATTCAAACTGCTTTTAGGAACATATTCTACATTTCCACTGGCATCGGTTGTTAAGACCTGATCATAATTTTTATCGTTTGATTTATCAGTAAGAGTTCGTATTCGGGATGTACCGTTCACATCCAAAGTTCTGGTTGGGTCAGGGGTTTTTATCCCAACTTGAGCATTGGTTATGATTGCTACAAAGATTGAAATTGTGCAAAGTTTTTTCATCGTCAGTGTTGTTTAATTATACATTTTATTTATCCATAGCCATGACCAGTATGCTTATTTTATTATCACCTTTTGTGAGGATCTGCCATACTGCTGTGGCCATTGTGTTTCCTGTTGTAAAAACATCGTCTATCAAAAGGATATGTTTTCCTGAAATATTTTTATTGATAGAAAATAAATTTTCTGTTTTTAAACGATGTTTTTTATCTTGTAAAGCTTGTGCTTTAGAATAATGAACTTTGGTGATTATTTCATGGTCAAAAGGAATATTGTAAAATTCAGATAGCGTTTCAGCAAATAAATGCAACTGATTATATCCACGCTCTTTTTGTTTCTTTTTATGAAGAGGAATACTTACTATTAAGTCAGGCTTTCCATTTTTAAAATCTATACGTTCCGTTATCCAATGGGCGAGGATCTTTCCTGTTTTTTCTCTCCCTTTATATTTTAGTTCATGGATAATCTTTTGGCTCACACTTTTTTTTTCAAATTGTAATAATGCATACGCATTTTCTATAGGAAAAAGTGTTTTACATATTTCTTTAAGTGTATTCTCCTCAAAATAATCGAAATGTGTGAATTGAATTTTTTCAAAACATAGTGTGCAAGTAAGAAGATTAGCGTCAATAATCATATTACAATGTAAGCACCGATTTGGGAAAAAAAGATCAAGAAACATATGCTTTCTAATCATTAATATGAATTAAAGCTAGTAAAATCAATGTTAATTAAATGTTAAATATGGATTTATTTTTCGTTATTTGATATTTATTGCTGAATAATTTTACTTTTTTAATAAAAAATAAAGCAGTTTTGTTTTTATACTAGTTAAAAATTAATCATTTTTTATAATCGATTGTATTTTAACGTATTAAGCTTATTAAATTAATTTGAATATTAGTTATTGTGAAAATTAATAATTTCAAGTACGGAATTATAGTTTAAAATAAATAATACTGATTTACAGTGTTTTACAAAAGTTCCTTTCTTATCTTATCAACAGCATTTTTCATACTCAAATTAAAGTACTCTTTTTCCAGACGAATTGGCGGGGCTTGTCTCACTTCACAATCTGCGATGCTACAGGACTCACAAGTCACTCCAACATTGATGGTTTTTAAAGTAGGAGATTTAATAAAATTAATTTTTTTGATCGTCTGAGAATTCAATAAAATTCCAAGGCAATAACTTCTGTTGCTGCCGTCAGAAAAAGGATTTTTCTGCGAAGTTGAAATCACAAGATAGCTGATTCCCTGGTCTTTATAATGAGAGATTTGAGCATCAGTTAATGTTTCATTTTCTTTTAAATGAGCTAGGTTTTTCACGGCAATCCATCTTCTGCAATAATGCTCATTGGTGGCGTTGGCGTGTGGAGCTTGCTGATGATTAAGGTGTAGCTCTTTTAAAATCTGAATTTTATCTGAATTTTTCTTCTTGACTAAACATAAATAAAAGAGATCTTTAATTCCTAATTCGGAAGAGAGGACATTTGTTAGTCGATAATAAAATGTTTCCGGAGAATGAGTGAAATTTTCAATCAGGCTTTCGAAACTTTTAGGTTCCCAGGTATTTTGCAAGAAAAAATTAGACGTGTTTTCAATGATTTGTTCTTTTGAAATTAATAAAGCTCCTGCAAAATAAGATGCATAAAAATTATTCAGAATTTCTTCAAAACTTCCAAAATCCAACCATGAATAAGTATTCGGACGATTTTTTAATTCCAAAACATTGAAACCTATTTCTTTCGCCAGAATAAAAGTTTTCTGATCTTTTTCAAGTTTATTATTCAGCAACAGTAACTTTTTCTCAGGAATAAATAAAGAGCGAAGATTGTCTAAAGCGCCGTATGTTTCAAAATTGTTTGATTGAATGGTATAATTAAATTTTTCAATCAAAATATTTTCCAAGACTTCGGATTTTATATTTTTACTGATTTCCAACAGATTTTCCTCTGCAAAGCGGACTACTTTTTCTTCTATTTCAGGGAAATAATTGTCATACAACTCTTGAAAGGATCGTAAAACAGCAAAATAAAAACGTTCTTTTCCTAAATTATAATTCTGAGAAATTTCAATTAATGCATTAATAAAAGCGGTTACTTTTTTAGGCGCATCACTAATAATACTGATTAAATTATTCTTATTAATTCCAAAAAGTTCTAACGGAACCTCTTTAAAAAAATCTGATTGTAGGATTTCATTAAATGGTGCTAAACTTTTATCCAATTTCGTTGAAACAAGATCATCAAAGGTACAGTTCAAAGATTCTGAAAGTTGAATAATCTTATCGTGTTTCGGATATTTTTTACCGTTTTCAATTTCGTTTAAATAAGATTTAGATAAACCTGTTTTTACGGCAAGGTCCTGTAAAGACCAATTTTTCTTTTGTCTTTGTTGTTTCAGTTTTAATCCGAAAACCGTTTTGATAAAGTCGCTGTCAGAATTCATTACCCAAATATAAAAAATAGAAGCGATTATTCGCATAATAGTTTTTTAAAATATTTAGCGAACGTTCGCTAAATATTAAATATTTTTATTTATGTTTGTAATATCAAATCACAAAATCAATAGGTTATGGAAACAAAGACTCAGTTAAAAATAAAATCTGTTAATCCATTTGAAGAAATTTTCACTCCCGAATTAATAGATTTCCTAGTGGAGCTTCATCAAAATTTTAATCCAAAACGATTAGAGCTTTTAGAAGAAAGAAAAAAAACTCAGCAGGAATTTGATAAAGGGATACTGCCAAAATTTTTAAAGGAAACAGAAGAAATCCGAAATGGGAATTGGGTTTGTGCTCAACTTCCGGATGATTTATTAGACCGAAGAGTGGAAATTACCGGACCTGTCGACCGAAAGATGATCATCAATGCTTTGAATTCTGGAGCGTCAACTTTTATGGCAGATTTTGAAGATAGTAATTCTCCGACTTGGAATAATTGTATGCAAGGGCAAATCAATCTTTCTGATGCCATTAACCGAGAAATTGATTTCACCAATGAACAGGGAAAATCTTATCAGCTTAATGAAAAAATAGCGGTTCTTTTAATTCGTCCACGTGGTTTACATTTAAATGAAAAACATTTAGAGGTGAATGGAGAAGAAGCTTCTGCTTCGTTAGTGGATTTTGGAATCTACTTTTTCAGGAATGTAAAACAGTTGTTGAAAAACGGAAGCGGACCTTATTTTTATCTTCCAAAATTAGAACATTACAAAGAAGCCCGTTGGTGGAACGAAGTCTTTGTTTTTGCTCAAAATTACCTCGGAATTCCGCAAGGGACCATCAAAGCAACCGTTTTGATTGAAACCATTACCGCTTCATTTCAAATTGATGAAATTTTATTTGAATTAAAAGAACACAGCTCAGGTTTGAATTGCGGACGTTGGGACTATATTTTTTCTTTCATTAAAAAGTTTAGAAATCTACCCGAATTTATTGTTCCCGACAGAGATCAGGTGACCATGACTTCGCCTTTTATGAGCGCGTATTCGAAAAGAGTGATTGAGATCTGTCATAAAAGAAATGTTCACGCGATTGGTGGAATGGCAGCACAAATTCCGATTAAAGATAATTATGAAGCGAATAGTCTTGCATTTGAAAAAGTAAGAAATGATAAAAAGCGTGAAGTGAAAAACGGGCACGACGGAACTTGGGTAGCACATCCTGCTTTGGTTTCTGTTGCCAAAAAGATTTTTGATCAATATATGCCTTCAGAAAATCAGATTGAGAAAAAATTCGAGTATCAGATCAAAGAAAGTGATTTGTTGGAAATTCCAAAAGGTGAAATTACCGAAAAAGGAGTACGAAAAAATATCAACGTTGGAATTCTCTATATCGAAAGTTGGTTAATGGGAATTGGGGCTGCCGCTATTTATAATTTAATGGAAGACGCAGCAACAGCCGAAATTTCAAGAACACAAATTTGGCAATGGCTAAAAAATGAAGCGGTTTTAATTGATGACAGAACATTAACCCGACCTATGATTCTTCAATGGGAACTCGAAGAAATGGAAATTATCGAAAAATATGTAGGCGAAGAACGTTTCAAAAACGGAAAATTCAATCTAGCAAAAGAGCTTTTCAATGAATTGATCTTTTCTGAAAACTTCGAAGAATTCTTAACCTTAAAAGCGTACCCCTTTATTTGATTTTGAGGGTTTTAGAGTGGAGTGTTTTAGAGTTTGAAAATTACTATGAATTTGCACTTTACCTAATCCCTGATTCCTAAAACCTTATATCTAAACCCTAAAAATATTATTATGAAAACAAGACAAGAACAAATTCAGGAAATAGAAAAAGACTGGTTGACAAATCCACGTTGGAACGGAGTAAAAAGACCTTATTCTGCAGAAGAAGTATTAAAATTAAGAGGCTCATATCAATTAGAATATACCATCGCAACAGAAATGTCAAAGAAATTCTGGGAAAAATTAAGTAATCAGGATTTCGTTGCAGGATTGGGAGCATTAACAGGAAATCAAGCTGTACAGGAAGTTGATGCAGGCTTGGAAGCGATTTATCTTTCAGGATGGCAGGTTGCAGCTGATGCTAATTTATCGGGAGAAATGTATCCCGATCAATCTTTGTATCCTGCGAATTCAGTGCCTTCTGTCGTGAAGAAAATTAATAATGCTTTATTGAGAGCAGATCAAATCCAATCTGTAAATGGAGGAGGAGATAAAGAATATTTAGTTCCCATCATTGCCGATGCAGAAGCAGGTTTTGGTGGAAATCTGAATGCCTACGAATTAATGAAACAAATGATCGAAGCGGGCGCTGCTGCTGTACATTTTGAAGATCAGTTGTCTTCCGCTAAAAAATGTGGTCATTTGGGAGGAAAAGTATTGGTTCCGACTCAGGAGGCGATTAATAAATTGATTGCAGCCCGTTTGGCAGCTGATGTTTTAGGAGTTCCAAGTTTAATAATTGCCCGAACAGATGCGGATGCAGCAGATTTATTAACTTCAGATATTGATGACAGAGATAAGAAATTCGTAACGGGAGAAAGAACTTCCGAAGGTTTTTATGTCGTGAAAAATGGAGTAGAGCAGGGGATTGATCGTGGTTTGTCTTACGCTCCTTACGCAGATTTAATTTGGATGGAAACTTCAAATCCCGATTTGGAACAGGCAAGAAAATTTGCAGAAGGTATTCATGCCAAGTTCCCCGGAAAAATGTTGGCGTATAATTGTTCACCCTCTTTCAATTGGGCAGCAAGACTATCAGTAGATGAAATGTTGAATTTCAGAGAAGAACTCGCAAAGTTGGGCTATAAATTCCAGTTTATTACGTTGGCGGGCTTCCATGCATTGAATACAGCAATGTTTGAATTGGCATTAGCATATAAAGAAAAAGGAATGGCCGGTTATTCTGAACTTCAGGAACGTGAATTTGCATTGCAGAAAAAAGGGTTCAGAGCGGTAAAACATCAGTCTTTTGTAGGAACAGGATATTTTGATGAGGTACAGAATGTGGTGACAAGTGGTTCTTCGGCAACGGTTGCAATGAAAGATTCAACGGAAACGGCACAATTTCATTAGATCATTTTTTCCTATTTAAATAAATTTTTTAGATGTGAACCTTCTCAGTTTTGGGAAGGTTTTTAGGTTAGAATTAAAATTAAAAATTTAAAGTTCATATATTTGAATAGTAATGAAGAAGTGAAAAATAATGAGTTTAATTTATCAAAAAGAAATAAAAGTTACCGAAAAGCATATTGACCATAACAATCATGTTAATAATGTTCAGTATGTACATTGGGTAGAGGAAATCGCCGGTGAGCATTGGGATTTTGTAAAACATAAGACAGAATATCCCGGAGATATCTGGATGCTTCTGGATCACCATATTCAATATAAAAAACAGGTGTATTTGGGAGATATCATTACCGTGAAAACATATCCTAAAGTTCCTGAAGGAGCCAAACAGCCTAGAAAAGTTGAATTTTACTGTAATGATCAGCTTGTGGTAGATTCATTAACCTTATGGATTTTGATTGATGTAGAAACTCATAAGATTAAACGTTTGGGAAATGATTGGTTGGATAAGATTTAGTTATTTATTTATCTTTTCATTTGTTTGTTATACAAAATTATCTGTGGAATAATTAAAATAAATATCGATAAAGAATAAGGCTGGAAACCTTTAAAGATAGTCAGAGTAATAAAAACTATCATTAAAATTATTGTTAGAAAAGAATTTATTAGATATGCTTTTCTCAAATATCCTTTTTCAGAAAATTCTTGCCAACTATCTAGAACTTTTATATCGTATAACTTTATTTCATTTTTCAATCTTGAGATAAACTTTTCAGCATCTTTTGATTTGATTTTAGAATTATTGATATAGATTGTATTTTTATCTGTTTTAATTTTTCGCAAGAATTGATTATCATCTAAAATGATAACTTTTATATCTCTAAATTCAATTTTTGAGATTGGTTTATAATTAAAAATGAGCTTCTTTTTCCAAGTAAGTGCTACCGCATTTTTATCAACAGCTATATTGAGGTGTCCTACTGAAAAATAATACATCAAGAAAAGTATCATAGCTAAAAATATTAAAGATATAGTGATTGAATGAATTTCAACTCCGATAATAAGAGCTATAAATAGGAATATGGGTAATGTAAAAACGCAGGTAATTATTCTTGACTGCCTAAAGATTGTTAGCTTATATTCCTCGTTCATTTTTTTTTGAATATATGGCAAAAATATATAATTATGTATTAACTCTAATAATCATTCGATGTACAAATAATAATTCATATCAAATTTTATATCATTAATAATATTTATTATGTCTGTGGTATTTCTTATTCTTTTATATTTAAAGTTAAAAAAATGCTATTCTAATAATTAATATAAATCTTCTAGACTGTACGAAACAAATTTATAACTCAAACCAAATTTCTTACCTTTGCAATATGATACGTATTACAAAGATTTTCACATTTGAAACGGCCCACGTGTTGTATAACTACGATGGGAAATGTAAAAATATGCATGGACATTCTTATAAGCTGTTGGTAACAGTGAAAGGGAAGCCTGTAAATGATTTGGAGAACCCTAAAAATGGGATGGTAGTTGATTTTGGTGATATTAAAAGTATTGTAAAACCCGAAATTGTAGATGTTTGGGATCATGCAGTTTTAATCAACGGATTGTCTCCACACAGAGAATTGGGAGAGAGTCTTGAGAGTCAGGGACATAAAGTGATCTATTGCAACTTTCAGCCAACATGTGAAAATATGTTGTATGCAATTGCCGCAAAAATAAAATCAAAACTTCCGGAAGGAATTTCTCTTGCTTACCTTAAACTTCATGAAACCGAAAACTCTTACGGAGAGTGGTTCGCAGAAGATAATCAATAATATATTCAACAAAAAACTCAATCGGTGTTAAAAACTACCATCAATTTAGAACCTGGTAAAAAAGTATATTTTGCCTCTGATCAACATTTTGGAGCTCCTAATCCTAAGGAAAGCAAAGTGCGTGAAGAGAAATTTATCCGTTGGATGGATGAGATTAAAGAAGATGCTCAGGTTTTGTTTTTAATGGGTGACCTTTTTGATTTTTGGCATGAATGGAAGCACGTCATTCCAAAAGGATACGTGCGTGTTTTAGGGAAAATTGCAGAATTAAAAGACCGTGGAATTCACGTCTATTTTTTTGTGGGAAACCACGACTTGTGGATGAAAGATTATCTGGAAGAGGAAATTGGGTGTACGGTTTTCTATCAAAAGCAATATTTTGAGATGGGCGGTAAACAGTTTTTACTGGCTCATGGAGATGGTTTGGGACCTGGTGATAAAGGATATAAAAGAATGAAAAAAGTTTTTACCAATCCTGTGGCACAATGGTTTTTTAAATGGATTCATCCAGATATTGCGATGAAGATCGCTTTATACATGTCTCAAAAGAATAAAATGATCTCTGGTGATGAAGACAAAGAATTTTTAGGAGAAGAGAAAGAGTTTTTAATTATCTATTCAAAAGAAAAACTGAAAACTCAGCAGATCGATTATTTTATCTATGGTCACCGTCACCTTCCCATGGTGTTGGATTTGGAGCAAAAAGCAAAGTATATTAATCTTGGAGATTGGATCTCGTATTTTACATACGGTGTTTTTGAGAAAGATTTTGAATTGATGACTTTTGCGGATGGAACAAAAAAAAATTACCCCTAAAAGAGGTAATTCTCGGAAGAAAATAAATTTACTTCCTGTTTTTAATCCATATTCCGGATAAGTATTAGCAATAATCTGACCAAAATTTTAAATCGAAGGTTAAAAAAATATTAAAAGAAAAAGGGTTTTCTTATGACTTGCTTCAAATGGAAGTCGTAAAAGAAGCGAATAAAATTTTATAAAATATTGGAAAATATATTCAGCATACAGTCAGAGCAGGATTTTTTGGATGCAGCATTGAAAACCTTTCGTTATCAATATGAAAATATTGAGATCTATAGAAAGTTTGTTGATTACCTGAAAATAAATCCTGATGAGGTGAGTGAACTGACAAAAATTCCGTTTCTGCCCATTGAGATGTTTAAGAATCATCAGATTGTGGACAAAAACGGGTCAGCAGATCTTTATTTTCAAAGTTCGGGAACTACCCAAATGAATTTGTCTAAGCATTTTATTGCAGATGAAAATATCTATCAGGAAAGTATTTATAAAAGTTTTGAACAGTTCATCGGGAAACCGGAAGATTTTATCTTTTTAGGGCTGCTTCCAAGTTATTTGGAAAAACAAAATTCTTCCTTAATCTATATGGTAGATTATTTAATGAAAAAATCTGCCAAGCCTGAAAATGGATATTTTCTTTATAATCATTCCGATTTATTTGAATTACTGAATACATTGAAAGATAAAAAAGTAATCCTTTTTGGAGTTTCTTTTGCCCTTTTAGATTTCCTTGATTATTGTGATTCAAACGCTCAAACCTTTGCATTCTCAGATACTCTTACGATTATAGAAACGGGTGGAATGAAAGGGCGTAAAGAAGAAATGACCAAAGATGAGTTACTGACTATTTTACAGGAAGGTTTTAAAACGGATAAAATTTATTCAGAATATTCAATGACAGAGCTTCTGTCGCAAGCCTATTCTTTAGGTGAAAATGTGTATCAGTGTCCAAACTGGATGCGAATTTTGGTGAGAAATGCCGAAGATCCTTTTAATTATGAAAAAGAGGGAAGGACAGGCGCTATCAATATTATAGATCTGGCCAATATTCATTCTTGTGCTTTCATTGCCACGCAGGATTTGGGAAAAACACTTCCGGAAGGTAAATTTCAAGTGTTGGGAAGAATTGATCATTCTGATATTCGTGGATGCAGTTTGTTGGTGAGTTAGTGGGTTGGAGTGTTTGAGAGTGATAGTGTTTTAGAGTTGTAAAAGTTAGGTCTATCATTTATTTAGAAATTCATGTTAAAAATAGAAGAACTTGTTCATGCATATATCCATTCTCACTGCGATTTTGAGAAAGAGATTGTACTGACCAATCATTTTCATTCTGATTGGGAAGCGGACATGTTGATTATTGATGCGGAAGGTTTCAGTCATGAAATTGAGATCAAGTTTTCGAAGAGCGATTTTAAAAACGACTTTAAAAAATCATATTTCAATACAAAAACAGGTGAGAAGTTTCTAAAGCATGATAAAATTTCCTGTGGAGATTATGTCTGTAATGCGTTTAGTTTTTTACTTCCGATGGGCATGATTGAGCATGCTGTAATTCCTGAACATTGCGGAATTATTGAATTCTATCACAATGTTGATACTTGGGAAACCGAATTTTATCTGATCCGAAAGCCGAAAAAAGTTCATGAAGATTCTTATTGGAATTTAAATGATAAAAACCTTTTTATTCGAAAAATGGCTTTAAATCTCCTTCAAAAAAAGATGGAAATCAAAGGAAAACAAGAAGAACTCATCTTTAAAAATCCTTTTGAGATTAAAAAAATAAAATAGAAAATCCTGGTCTGCCGCCGGGATTTTTTTTGATACTTTCTTTTTGTACATTCGTCGTTCATCAATATCTTTGAATATTGGGTGTAAATGAAATACAGATGATGAAATAAATTAGATTTAATTTATTAATTGAAAAGAGAGTATGAAAGAAATAATCTGTCCTTATTCGTGGGATTGTGGTAAAATATTTTCTCCGCAAGAGTTAAGTGTATTTGACTATAATTTTGTACAATCTGCGGTAGAAAAGAAAATGACTTTCATGATCATTCATTGCCCCAATTGTTCCAGAGAGTTCAAGTTTGACACCGTACAATGGAAAGCAGATGAGTTTGGGTATTCTAATCCAAATGTAGTGGTCACAAAGAATGAAAAGACCACAAAGCAGCTAACTGCTATTCTCAAAAAAGCTAAAATTGAAATTCCTCTTTCCTATTTTGAATATTTGATCAGTAATAAATTTGAACCCCAAATTTCAATTTTCCCCGATGAAGAAGATTTTACTCTTTTTACTCTGAATGAGCTTTGTGAAAAAATAAATATAGACGGTAAATCTTATCTTACGATTAATCAATTAAAAGGATTTACAGATCCATTGTTAGAAATAATGGGCGGAAGTTCTCAAAAAAAACAAGAAATACAGTATCAAGAATTGGCAGATTGTTTAGCAATCGGTTTCGAAAACACAAGAATTTTATTGGTAGATCATAGAGATCAGAATTCTTTATGGGTTTTTCATCCAGACGGTGGCGATATCGAAAAAACAGATGTTACATTAGAAAATATAGTAAGCCGAGAAGAGTAGCATCACAACATTTATAAAAATTAAAATCCAATGAACAAATTATTTTTCTTCTTGATCATTCTAGGGTATCATGCCTCGTATGCTCAACAAAAGATACAGGACGATCTGTGGACAGGGAGTTATGAGGTACATCTCAAGAATGGCGAAAAGGTAACCATTGTTGATACTTTAGTTGTTGTAAAAACCGCAGATGCAGATCCGAATAAACTTGCGGCTAGGTATGAATCTGATTTAGCCCGTTGGATGCTTACTTCCAAAATTAAAGAAGAGAAGATCGTCAGGCGATTTTTATTTGATCCAGAAGATGATGAAGATGGGTACAAAGAATTCGGCTGGACTGATCTGCACAAGAGTGGAAAAATGAATTGCATAGACGGTGGTCACTTTTTTATTTGTCAGACAGAACCCAACACAACGGTAACATTCAATAAAGAAGAAACTTATCTCACTAAAACCGGTGTCTTCGGAATATGGCTGCATTACGGTATAGTTGAATTACAGAAAATTAAATAATCGTTATTATAAATTAATCATATACAATGAAGAATCTTTTTTTAAGTCTTTCGGTCTTATTATCTTGTTTTTACCATGCACAAAACTCGGGGAAAACAGAAGTTTATATTCTGGGAACGGTTCATGAGCCAACATCTCCTATTTTAAATCCGCAGAGCCTTTTTGAAATATTAGAGAAGATAAAACCGGATGTAATCCTGCAGGAACTTGATACGGAGCAGATGAAAGATTTCAAAAAAGAAAGTATGTCTAAAAACTCCAATGAAGTAAGTGCAGCGATATTATTTTTAAATAAATATCCAAAAACCGTTAATCTACCATTCGAATTTGAAGGAAGAAATCAATACCGAAAAGATCGCGGAATGGTTCCTGCAGATAATCTGACCATAAAATTAATGGATAGTCTCTATCAAAAGAAAGCATTAAATCCTACGAATACGATCATTTTCGAGAAATATATGGAAGCGAATAATGCGCTGAGAGATTTTTCTAAAACGGATATTAAAACTTTAAACTCATTAAGCTTTGAAACGGTTAACAGATACCGCCAATTTGTGCAGCACCATGAAATTCCTAAAATTTCGAATTCTGAAGATATTTTTGCTCAAAAGTTTGTAACGAAGCCTAATGGAGAAAAAATTTCATACCGTGACGGATATCAGCTTTGGTGTAATTTCTGGGATTTAAGAAACAACACAATGGCCCTAAATATAATCAAACAAGCCAATCTGTATAAAGGAAAGAAAGTAGTGATTTTAACGGGTGTGCAGCATAAATACTATTTAAAAGAATTGTTGGATAAATACCAAGATGGAAATTATACGGTTATTGAATATTTTAAATAAAAATATTTAACTTTTTTATCGTATTCATAGAAAACAGAATGGCCTGAATTTTGAGAACTGCTGGAAAGAAATAGGTCAAAAGGTTTTCAAGAGTTGTAATAATAAATTAGTATTTCTTGAGATCTTAGACTTCAATTTCTTTGATTTTAGATCTGCTTAAATATGCTAAAAATGAATTTAATTATTTTGACTTTGCTTGCCGTAATCAGTACTTCTTGCGATGAAAAAGAACAATACCCGGATGATACTATGACAGAGACTCTTTATACAATGCCCGAAGAAAGTGAAATGCATGAAGGAACCTGGCTGCAGTGGCCTCACCAATATCAGTATGGTACTGCGTATAGAAACAGTTTGGATGCTACTTGGGTGGAGATGACAAAAGCATTGGTTACCAGTGAAAAGGTACATATTGTAGCTTACAATGAAGCGGAAAAAGATAGAATCACTCATTTACTTTCAAATTCAGGAATTCCGATCAATAATGTTGATTTTAAACTCTACAAAACTGATGATGTCTGGGTACGAGATAACGGACCTATTTATGTAAGAGATAAAAATGGAAAGCTGGTCATCGAAGATTGGGGTTTTAATGGATGGGGAAATAAAACAGATGAAGATTCAGGTGAGCTGATACAATCTGCGAACTGTAATAAAATTCCTGCAAAAATAGCAGCAGATCAAGGGCGAACATTGATCGATCTGAATTCCACCATGATCAATGAAGGAGGAAGTGTTGAGGTTGACGGTCATGGAACATTAATGGCTTGTAAAAGTTCTATTCTCAACAGCAATAGAAATCCGGGAATGACCCAACAACAGGCAGAAGCGATATTCAAAAAATATTTAGGGGTTACTCATTTTATCTGGTTGGACGGGCAAGCAGGTCTTGATCTTACCGATCAGCATATTGACGGTTTTGCAAGATTTGGAAATGCCTCCACCATTGTGACGATGGAGCAGGAGGATTTATTAGATTTTGATGTAAAACAATCTGATATCAATACATTGTATGCTGCTAAAAATAAAAATGGGGAAGCTTTTCATTTTGTGAAAGTTCCTTTAACACAATACACCGTAAAGAAGACCAACGGAAAAGATTTAGGCTATAAAGGCTCTTATATCAATTATTACATTGCCAATAACAAAGTATTGGTTCCCAATTATAATGATCCCAATGATGCGGTAGCCAATCAGATCATTCAGAAATTATACCCTACAAGAACGGTTGTCGGCATTGATGTGAGAAATCTGTATGCCAATGGCGGAATGATTCATTGTGTGACGCAACAGCAGCCGAAGGATTGATTTTTGAGGTAAATATAAAAACTCTTCTCTTGTAGAAGTATAAGTGAAAAAATAAGAGGCTAACCTTTTTGGGAGCCTCTTTGTTTTTAATTGAACACTTTGTGGGATAATTTGTGAAAATATCTACTAATTTGCTTTCACTCTGCTTTTGTGAACATATCCTTGCTTTCCTTCTTTAGTTTCTACTATTTCGAAGTATGCTGTAAAGTTTTAAACTTAGAAGAGCGGGGGTTACATGTCTAAACCGATTCCATCCCCTTCATTTTTAGCATTATTCCAATAGATTTCAAAAGAAGGTAAACCATAATATTTTTGTTTTTTAAATTCTTCATCATACTTTTTTAGCAAATCATCTGATTGATGTTTGTAAAAGGTTCCCATAAATGCGAAAGTTAAACCTGTTTTCTCTTTATGTTTTTCGCCAAAATATAATAAATAAGCTATAAGCTTAGCTTTCTCATGAAAATTAAAATTTTCTAATTTGATTCTATCTGTTCTTATATCATCTAAAACAGATAAGATTTCTTTTGAATATTTTTCAGGATCAGAATCCATATATGAAAAAGTTTCGGAATGAATAATGAGGCTTTTATCACAGTTTTTAGTATAAAATACTTTTAAATATACCTCTTTGTCATTAGTATATTTTTCAATTCCATTTCCTTCTATGTACCATTTTAAAAGATCCTTATCTTTTACATAACCAAAGTTTTTCACGAGGGTTTCAAGGAATTCCTTATCATTAACTTTTAACCAAACGAGATCAGCTTTACTATCATTGAACAAATACTTATTTTGAGCAATGATGTTTTGGGGAATATGAGTTGAGTAGTTTTGTCCATTAATTTTGACAACATTTTTTAATAGAATAAATGGGGTAAATAATTTATTTTTTTGATCAAAAAATAAATTTCCTGTTTCAGTAGATGATTCAAATAAATTATCTTCTAATGTATTTTGTGATTCATCCAAAAGATTACCATGATATACAAGATATCTTGTGCCAATTTTTCCATGTTGAATACATTTGATATTTAAACCAAAAATAGAGTTTATTTTTTGTGAAAAATCCTCGTTAGCCAGTTCTTTATAACCCTTACTTTTTAAATCTTTAATAATCAAATCTGAAAGTATATTTAGATCTATTTCTGATAAAGTATATTTGTCTTCAGTTTCTTCTTTTTCCAAATATGATTGTTTATCAAAAATATCTTTGATCTGGTTAGTAGTAATATTTGGTTGCATCATTGTATTCTTTGGTTTAATAAGATTTTCTTGTTCTTTTTTGTTTTGACATTGTAGAAAAAATGTTGTCAATATTAAAAGGTGAAAGACTTTAATTTTCATAATTAATTTGTTTTTCCTGTTGATTTTTCGGCTATAATACCATATTTAATATTAATTTCATTGGATGTAGCGTAGGTATCTGAATCTGTTAAATAATCCACGTCCTTTATTTCATAATCTATCGGGATATAAAAGCCATACAGTTTCTTTTTTTTACTGCTACTAGTATATTCTCCATAATTGTCAAATCTTATTGTGTTATCTTGATTTCCACCTAGTAAAATATAATTTCCAGATTTAGTCATTCCATATAAAAAACCTGTATGTCCTTTCCATTTCGTTTTATGTTTATATACAACAATGCATCCATAAATGGGCTTTTTTATTTCTTTATATTTTTTTCCAGCCACAGCGTCTAAAGGAGCAAGGGAAGCAGCTGATTTTGCATGAGAGTAGGACACTTGTCCAATTGTCCAGTTCATAAATGCAGCACACCATGGACCATCTTCCCCATCTGTAGGTTCAAAAGAATTATTACAATATCTTAAATAGCTTTTTGCTTTACTATACATAGGTTCTTTATCTTCACTACAGCCTTTCATTTCTTTTGCAATTTGTATTGCAATATCCATCCATGGCGCTCTTTTACCATTAGGTTTCTTTTTTTCTTCCGGTTTATCTTCACAATTCCCAATATATCTCTCTTTTTCACCTGGTTTAAAATGCTCATCTTTAACCACTTTTTCTATTTCCCAAATATAAGTTTTACCGCCTGGTTCTCCATAGCGTTCTTCATAAATTTGACGACTGTAAACCCATCTTTTTCTTTTTACTTTTTCCCCTTTTTCAAGCATAAAAGTTGGGTTTGAAGCATAGCCATACTTTGTTACCCAAGGCTCATTCTGTATGTTTTTTGATCTTTGCTCACTATTAGTTTTACTACCATCCCCATCAGGTACATTTATGCTTTCGTCAAAAACAATGTAGTTTGGGTTTCCTCCGTTTCCTACAGCATTAGGTTTTATAACTTGTAAGTAAAAATCTACAATAGTATTCATTTTATCTTTGTTAACTTTTAAATATTTTTCAACATAATCCATTTGTTCAATAAAAGTCATTTTACCTAAAGAATCATAGGTCGTTCCCAAAGTTTTTGCAGTTGCTTCACTAAATTGAATAAGTCCAATAAATCTTGTACCACTTTTGCTTACACCTTTTTTTGAGGGTGAAAAAGTTGCTACGGTTTCTAAATGCATTATAGCCATTAATTCATTGGCTTTTTCAATTTTCATTTTCTCTCCCCAAATATTTTTACAAACTTCTACAACTTTTTTTCTTTGAGAACAAGTTAATTTGTTACCCCAAATCAATTTATATTGTTCTTGGCAAATACAAGTAGAACTAGCTTTCACCACCTCACTTTTCTCCTTCTTCCACGGACTTCTACCGTTATCCAGAACTTTTGGTTTTTCTTCTATGTCTACATTGATAATTGGAGATTTTGTAGAGATATAAAGAAGGGTCACTTCAGCATATATTTCCTGCCAGTTTCCGGTCCAGTATTCGCCATAGTTAGGATTGTTGGGATCAATACCGATTTCTCCTATGGTTTGCATTTCATCGGTCAGGGGAATAAGGATTTCCTGTCGGTCTGCTTTAAAAGTGTGGGTGTTGTTGTAAAGCAGATCATCGCCTCCCCAGCTGTCGTGTTCCCAGAGTTTTAAATTATACTTTTTACCCACCACATTTTCCGCTTCAATAATCAGTTTGATGGTTTGTCCGAATGTGGGTCTTCTTTTAAAAGGTTTTCCATCTTTATCCACCAAGGTAATCTTTTTAATAATCCCTTTCTTATCGGGTTGATTATTGCGTGAACTCTCATGGGTAGAACCTTTTGGGGTATCCGGTTTAGGCTGTGGTTTTTTGGCGTGAGCAGGTTTGGAAGGGGGAGGAGGAATTTTATATTCCGGATTATTGACGGTCATATTATCTGAAGCCATCACTGTTCCGTTATATTCTGCCAGAATATAATATTCATGTTGTTTTTTATCGTCTTCTCTTTTATTGGCTATGGAGATATAAGTACTCAATAAAGTGAAATTCCACCTTGCATACCCTTTGCTGTCTACGTGAATGGGTGGAGATTTAGTGATGAACTGATTCTTTTTATGGTGTCCTTCATGCTTTTCATCGTCTTCCCAAAGACTTAGCGTAATATAATTGCCTTCTAGATTCTGACATTTTACAGTAGCGTGAAGCCGGTCCATATAACTGAGTGCTTTGGTAATCGTTGAACCATCCTGATAGGTCAGTCTTACCCCAAGGATGTCTTTTTCTTTAGAAGTGGGGCCGTCATTTTTTTGTGGGTGAACAATAATGGCCATGGGCTCCTTACCCTCGGGGCTGTGCAGATACCCTTCTACCCTAAAAGTAGATTGATAGGCCTGTTCCCCAAACGTAAATTCACCGACACCTTTTTTCTTGAGATGCGTGGTTACAAATTGTCCTTTATCATTTTTCTTGAACAATTCCCAGGTTACCAAAATATCTCTACGATCTGAATTGGGAGTGTCGGGATACCATTCCGTTACTGTATATACTGTTTTTTCCCCTGTCTTAGGATGGGTGTTTCCTGTGATTTTATAAACTCCTTTTTTAGCCATTGTGTTTAGTTTTTAAGGTTACCAAGCTTCTGCTTCATTGCTGTTTGCTTCTTCTTTAAGGGCATCAAAATCTACAACAGGATTATAAGCTTGCTGCTCAAGGGTGTTGGCATTGCTAATATGACTTTTTGTGATTTCGCTTTGCTGTCCATGGTTGAGAATGGTGATTTTCCCACCTGTGCTGCATAGGAGTTCAGAGCGTTCGGTGAGGCAGGCTTTGTCCATTACTTTTGTTTTATCGTATGCTTTTTGCCATTTTCCGGCAGGCGCATAGGCACAGGGAAGATATCCTCCGGAGCTTGGCTTGAGTTTGCATTGCCCGAAAGGCTGTGCACTAGGGTTGAGTTGTAGATCATCCTCAGTAGCGGCAAGATAATCGGGATCACTGTCCGGGTGATTAGCGTAATGTTTTTGGTGACTGGTCACTTTTAATGTAGGAAATGTAAATCCCTGATTACACTGTAAAGTAGCTTTCTGTATAATGAAAAAGATTCCTTCATGGTCATCAGAACCCTTGTCATTCTTCTTGTCATCTTCTTTTTTCTCCTCTTGTTTATGGTCTTTGGAAGACGGTTCTTCTTGTTGATCTTTTTCTTCACTTTCATTATACGTATTCGTGGAATCTGTCATTTCCTCATCAGAAGTTGGAGCAGATGAGGGATTTGACAGAAACTCAGGATCTTCAGGAATGATGATCTGTTTCCCCGGAATGGGTTCCTGCATCACATCTTCGATCGGGCAGTGAAGATTATGATAGGTTTTTAACAGTCCATCATTTTTAATGTTGAATTGTTGAGAGAGCGAATTGAAAGTGTCGCCTTGTTGAATGGTGTAATTTTTCATCGTATTTGTGTTAAAGTGAGATGGTGTTTTTGGTATAAGATGCCTTCATACGTCAGTACAATAGATGATTCTGCCTGAGATAAGGTCTTATGTATTTTGTGAGTAGTATATTGTAATTGCAGGGCTATTGCTACAGATTCAAGCGATTCGGTATCAGAATATTTTTTATTCTGTCTTAATTCTTCAAGGCTGCAAGACTCGTGTAAACTTCCCTGAATGATTGTTTCTGTATCATCCGGATCATCATGATTCGTTTCAGTTTGCAAATCAAATGCAACCGGAAAAGAGTTTTGAAAACAATACAGTCTTTCAGTCCACGCTGTTTTTTTGTGAAACCATTCCATGAGAGGAAATAATGTTTGGAAGAGCAGGGAAGAGCTGAATTGTCTGAAAAAAGCCGCTTCATTACCCATCTGTTTTTCAAAAGCATGTAAAAGCATCGCAGCACCTTTCCCAATATGGTAGCTTTCCAACTTAGGACGTTGGTCTTTGAATTTTTTAATCAGTTTTTTATATTCCTGAAATCCTGTTATTTTTCCTGAAGAATTAATGGTAAAAGCAATAGGGTACAACGTTTTCATGCAATCAAGAGAAAGCTCACTCATTTTATCGTCGGGTACTTTTCCATTAGCGGTTAATCCTTTACGATGGATTGTCATAGTGTAATTTTTATCTTTTTCCTCCTGAAAGTCTAGAATAATAGTGTAATCTAATAACAAAGGATCTCCGGAAGATGTTTGAATTGTTTCTCGAACCTTATATTCTTTAGCATAGAACGTATTTGATAATTCTAAAGACGGAAGACGCTCTGTTTTTTCCTGTTCTTTCTGCTCTTCAGTTTTATAATTCTGTGGAATCCATAGAAATTCTATATGATTTATCTTTTCAAACCAAAGGGTTTCTGTCTTCTCGCAGTGCGCATTATGAAACAGTTTTAGGTCTTCAACAGTCATTCCTAACCGGTCAGCAATTGAATGAAGAGAATCTCCATTACGGATCTTATATTTTATGTAATCTATTACCATCAAGTGTGTTATAGGATAAAATTAATGAAAAATATTTCTAATCCCTAAGTATTCGTGTTAAAATTGAAAAATTGTAGTAGAACTACGATTGGATGAAAGTGAGATTTTAGATTTTGAACCTGTGGAAACTAATTAATAATTTAACCGCAAAAGGTACTCAAAAGCTATCGTTGATTTATTAAGGATTGGTTATTGAGAAAACAAAAGTCTATAAAAGAATAATATTTCGACTCCGCTCAATATGCAAAGATTTTTAAAAACTTATGTGCTCTTATTTGTAGCCTAATGCTCAACTTAAAGTCACTAATGTGTTAATCTTTTGTCACTTTTGCGGTTAAAATAAAAGTTTAAACAAGTTGTTTGATTACTAGAGATATAACAAAAAAACCAACTCGAAAAGTTGGTTTTAATGATAATACATGGGCAAATCAATTCCAGCTTTTGCTGCTCATTAATATTAAAAAAGAATATTGAGTAACCTGTTTGCTTAAATTTAAAATATTCATAAAAATTCAGCAAATAGTTCTATCTTGTTGTTCATTGTTTATTGTGTGGAATAAATTCAACTATTATGGAATAATTATTGAATTATGTAATATGAATTCTTAGTTTTCGTTTATAAATTTAAAAGCCTTTTTAATGAGAAAGTTGTGGTGTGTGATTTCGGTGCCTTTTATTTTTAATTTTTATCATTCTCAGGCTACAAAAAAAAGACTGCCTTGCTACGATTTAAAACAAGTTTTAAAGGTCGAAGCTACTCCTCTTTACAAACCCCATTTGGATGCTTCAAAAAGTTTTGGGGTAAAATTGCTTACCGATTCTAAATCTGTTCAGAAATACATCAGCAACGGGAAATTCCATAAAATAAGAAAAACAGCAAAAGGGTATCGTATTCAAAAACTAGATTACAGCAGAGCCTACATGGTTTCTAAGGCCAAAATCACATTAGAGAATATAGGAATTAAATTCAGTAAAGAGACGAAAGGCCATACTTTCACGGTCTCATCTCTTACAAGAACCCTGGAAGATCAATGCAGATTGAGAAGAGTAAATTCCAACGCCTCAGTAGGGATTAGCTCCCATAACTACGGCAATTCTTTCGATATTTCTTACATCCGTTTTAATGATGTCTTAAAGTATAATCCTAAAATGGAAGCAGCGTTGGAAAAGGTCCTGAAATACTATGTGGCGATAGGACGTATTTATTATATTAAAGAAAAACAACAAAGCTGTTATCATATAACGGTAAGAAATTATTAAAGCAAATGAGTAGTATTTGTTTTTTATATTTTGCGATTATTAATTATTCTTCAATTATGAGTGAGATATTTGCATAGTTAGTTTACTTTGTATAATTTTATGCGACTAAATATACCATGAAAATATGACAACTTTTAACAACGAGGACTACACACAAGCAGTGTCAGAATGGGGAAGATGCTGTGCTAATTATCAAGTATTAGAAAAATTAATTCCTACAAATTTTGTTTTTGAGCTGGGGTTAGATCAAATCGACTGGCTTAAAGATATAAACAAAAATGCAGATTTCTGTACAGAAATAGGAGTGTATAAAGGCAGTATGGTTTTAATCCTTTGCCCTCTTGATGATCTTGGTAAGAAAGTTCCTGTAACAGACTATCCATACTCTGTTTTGGCTGAAATGGGAGGCGACTTAAAGCTTTTTGAAATGCAAGAATATACCGTTGTAAAAAATGCAATTCTTTCTAAGGACCTTCGCAAAGTAGACCATGATGCGAATATGTTTCTTCCGATCGCTAATACTCCGCTTTTAGATCAGGATAAAGCATTGGATGCAATCGAATTATGGAGAGACCAGGGAATGACTTGGTTCTACAGAGAATGCAGCGAGTTCAAGGGAGAGAGAATTTTTAGAAAATTTCTTGTTCCAGCTGAAGACTTAACGCCGGTTAAAGATAATTTATCAGGAATTGTTTGTTCATTCGGACTAAGATATTCGGATATTTACCAGAGAATGCTTGTTACCCTGATCTTTATTTCCCAATACGGAAAAGATCTAGAAAATAACGGAAGCGCTCTAACGATTTCTAATACGTATGACTGGTCACAACCGTGCCCGCCAATTTGTAATATTTAAAAAAATAAGTAAAAAATAAATTAAATGGAGGATGCTTTTAAAGTAATACTTTATTTTAATAACAGTTTTCTTTTTATTAGTGCTCTTATAGGACTTATAAAATTTAAGCGTTTAAAAAACACGGAAAAATGGTATGTTTATTATATCATTTTTCTTTTTTTAATAGAAGCTGCCATTAAAATCTCAATCTATGTTTTCCAATTAAAAAATATAGATTTCCTGTATCCTCTCTATGTATCCGGCGAGTTGTTTTTGTTGGGAAGTTTGTTTATAAGAAAATCTAATCTCTCCAGATATTGGTATGTTCCAATTGTTGTTTTGATGGGGTACTTTTTCTTCGTAAACGACGCAGAAACAAATGAGCTGAAAAAAGTGATCTCAAATATTGTTGTAATCTGTTTTGCAGGTTATTCGCTCTTAACAGAGATCAGGAAAAGTGAAACAAATAATGACAGATTCATAGTAGCAGATGCTTTTATATTCCTTTATTATGCTGTTTCCGTGTTTATATTCTTCATGCTTCGTCAGTTGAAAACATTTTCTAACGATGAAGTGTATATGATTTGGGGTATGAATAATATATTGTGTTGTTTCCTTTATATATCAATCATTTATACCTTTTTAAAATTAAAGAAATAACCTTAAATATCAGCTTTTTTATTACTTTGATCGTTGTTTTACTGATCATTGTAGTTTTCGTTTTATTGGCCTATAAGTTTTTCATTGATAGAATTATTAAAGAAAAAAATGCACAGCATGAGGCAGAAGTTCTTCATCAGAAAAGATTGGTATTAGAAAATATCAAGGCACAGGAAGAAGAGCGTAAAAGAATTGCGGTATTGATTCACGATGACATAGGAAACCGCCTCAATATACTTTCTTTATGGTTAAACAATCTAGACACAAAAGGGGATGAATTAATTAAAAAAAATATTTCCGGTCAGATGTCTTCCTTGGTAGATTCGGCCCGAAGTATTTCCCATTCATTGTATCCTGTAAATCTGGAATCGGTAGGATTGGTTTTATATATTGAAGAGCTTATTAACAATCTAGCCAACAGAGTGAATATTTCATTAACGGTAGGTTCTAAATTTCAAAAGAAAATATTTTCATTGAAGTACAGGTGTATAGAATTATACAGGAGTTTACCACCAATGTACTGAAACATTCTGAAGCCACGAAAATCTGGATCTATATTAAAGATAACCACGAAAATGTAGCGGTTGTAATTTCTGATAACGGACAGAGTTTTGATTACGAAGCCGTGAAAAAAGGAATGGGAATTAAAAATATTGAATCCAGAATAAAATCCATGAATGCTCTTCATAAATGGAAGAACATTTTAAATAAAGGAAGCCGTTTAATTATTAAAATTCCATGCAACGATGAGTCGCCAAATCAAGATAGCGCTAATTGATGATGAACAATTGATCCTCGAAGGGGTGAAAATGTTACTGTCAACCGAGAAAAATATTTCAGTGTCCCTAACGTGTAATAACGGACCTCTTTTTATTGAAAGTCTAGATACTTTATCGAAAGAAGAATTTCCTGATATTGCATTAGTAGACGTACAGATGCAGCCCATGAACGGGTTTGAATTGGTGGAAATCTTAAAAGATAAACATCCCGACCTCAAAATAATTATCCTTTCTTCTCATTATAAAAGCTCGATTTTAGGGTATATGGTAAAGCTTGGAGTTTCTGCTTTCCTGCCTAAAAATTCCGACAGAAAAACCTTTATAGATGCCATCACAATGGTCTATAAAAACGGAGTTTTCTTCACTTCCGAAGATCACCAGATGTTATTTTCTTATATGAATAGCTCCAGCAAGAAAAAGTCATTATTTGAAATGGATGATGAACTTTCTGAGCGTGAGAAAGACGTGGTGAAATTGATCTGTCAGGAACATACCAACAATGAAATTGCCGAAAAACTATTCATCAGCCCAAGAACGGTGGAAAGTCACCGACAACGGGTTTTAGAAAAAATTGGCGCCAAAAATACAGTCGGCATCGTAATCTATGCCATCATTAATAATATTTATTCGCTAGAAAGAATTTAATTCCGTAGAAATACGGAATTTTTTATTTGGTGCTTTCTACTGTAGTATATTTTCTCATTTCGATGTTATTTTGAAAGTGTTATTTAGAGAGGGTTTTTCGGGAGTTGATGTGATTCTTTTGCCTTACTTTTTTTGAATAACAAAATTTAAAAAACAAACAGGATGGAAAATAATATAGTTTCTATCGGAATTTTTTTCGATGGAACCGGAAACAACGGAATTAATGCGTGTTCCCCTCAAAAACCAAAGGCTAAAAATAAAAGTTACCATAATAACATCACCAATGTCTATAAACTTTTTGGACTTTTCAATGGAGATAAAAAAATCTATATTGAAGGAGTGGGAACGGTAACAGGCGCTGAGGATAGTAATTTTGCAATGGTAACGTGTAGAAATCCGTATCGTTTTACGGGATATTCTTCAGATGATAAGTTAGCTAAAGCAAATGCTTTTGTTAACGAGATAATAGGAGATGATACTAAAGAATATCATTTCTATGTGTACGGATTTAGCAGAGGATCTATGTTAGCAAGAAATTTTTGCTACGAACTGCTAAAACCCAATTCGAAAATAACAGGAAATTGTAAAGTGAAATTTCTAGGTGTTTTTGATACCGTAGAATCTACACCTTTTAATGATTATAATGTAAGTCTTCTTCCGGGAATTGAAAGGGCCTTGCAGATATGTGCTGTTAATGAATGTAGATATTTTTTCCCTCTCACCGGTTTTTTTGAATATTCAAAAAGTAAGGAAGATACCAAGGCAGAGATCGGGAATGCCGTATGGAAAGAAATTTTTGTTCCGGGAGCACATGCTGATGTAGGCGGTGGATATCTTGAAGGGCCGCAATCGGTGTATGTTTCACATGATTTTGTGATCACAGATGAGGTGGATTCTTATATTTCTAATGTTAAAAATACGGCAACAGATGCTGAGGGAAATAAAATTTGGGAAGCACTGTTGGAAAATTATCATATAGACTCAGGAGATTTTTTTTCTCAGGCGTATGTGAAAAGAGATAGGGTGTACAATGATCTTCCAAAGGTATACGGAAAATTAATGTTGAACGAAACCAATGCCTTGCATCCTGTTTTTAGTACAGATTTTGATGAATCCAATTTTGATATTGATCCTAAGTTGCATTCATTTTTACTGTCATTTTCTGATGAACTTGAAAAATATGTAAAAGACCTTTCATTGCATCTAAAACCGGTGTATAACTATGAGAGATTTGTAGATTACACTCATTTTTCATCTAATTTCGGGTTGTATGAAAAAGCTTTATTGCTGAGAACAGAAGAGGAGATCTTTGTTGAAATGCTGAATGATGGTCTTAACGTTCCTGGTGGTGCAGTGGTAAAACATGCCGAAGCTTCAGAGTCAAAATTCCAGAAGGAAATTCACTTTTTAGAGCATGATGTTCTTACAGATTATGCCTATGAAGGGAATATTCCGAACAATGTTAATTGGAGCCGCTCTATATTAATTAAATAAATATTTTATAATAAATGTTAGTACTTTTTCAGTTTTAAATTTAGGTGTGAGCTGTCTGTGGTGGGCAGCTCTTTTTTTAGAAAGAATCATTATCCAATGATCAATATAAAGTTCCTGTTTATTTTTAGAGTAATGTAAAAGCTGTTCAGAAGAACAGCTTTTTTGTAGGGTTGATATGGTAGAATAATTAATAAAATCAGTTAGTTTGCGCTTCTCTATTTGAAAAATTCAAATTATTCTCTTTCTTAAGATCCAATACAAAAAGATCTATCATTTTTTTTGTAATACCAGGTCTCATAATGACATGACTTACACCGTCATGGGTTGCCAGTTGCCATTTATGTTGTAGTTTTTTACTAACATTAGGGATTACAATGGTTAAGGCATTAGGATTGCGCCAGGTTTTTACACCCGTATTTTTTAGTTTCCCCATCGTGTATGAGGCAAGATCCAGACAGTCATAAAGTCGTTGACGTAACCCATCTCTACCTATTGTTTTTATGGCATGCCAGAGGATCAAAGGAGTAAATGAATTACGGGATCCTGTGATAGAACCGTCTAAACTGTCAATAACATTAATATAATTGGAAACCTTCTCTTTATTGTGTTTAAGGACAATAACGACACCACATGGGATAGGGGAGCCTATGAATTTGTGCCCGCTTATAATAATAGAATCTGCACCTTCGCTAAAATCAAAATGAGGTTTCGGTGATAAGAACTGGGCGTAACTGCCACAAAAAGCTGCATCACAATGAATGTAGCGTTCATTTACTTTCAGCTTATTAAGAATAGCATGAATTTTTTTGATATCATCCTTTGCTTCTTTCACGGTGGTTCCTATATTGGCAACTACAATGGCTGGTAAACCGGGGCAAGAATTCAATTTATTCTCAAGATCTTCATAATCTATTTCGCCATTTTTTTGAGATCGTATTTTTTGAGATGGTAATCCTAAGATTTCTATGTTTTTTTCTATGCTGTAATGGGCGTCTTCAGAAAAATAAACAATTCCGGAAGGGTGGAGCCGTCTGGCTAAATAAAGTGCGTATAGATTGCCTTCTGTGCTTCCGTTGGTAATATAGCCCCAATAGTTATTTTCAGGAGCTTTTAATAATTGAGCAAAAAAATCTACCACTTCTCTTTCAAATGAATGGGTGTTAATATGATACGTACCTCCTAAGTAAAAAGAATCCCCAACATTATTCATGGGATGCTTCAAAAACTTATGTAACGTGGAATAATCAAAATCAGCAGTACAGGGATACCCTAAAAAATGAGTAGATCTTTCTTGTAAATGGGTCTCTAGCTGGTCTAGTTTAGCCAAATCTTCTGGCATTAAATTTTTGTTCATGGTGTTTCGTTTTAATTGTATTAAAGATACGGTGAAAATTACAGATAATGAATATAATATTCACTAAAAAGAGATTAAATGTAATTCATGTTCATTATGTTGATGTTAAATGATTGAAAATAATCTTTTATTTCAAATCAATCTAAAATGCTTTAAATCAATATTCTGCTATTCATTTCTTTTTCCGTATTTTTGCACCCGAAAAATATTCAGTATTAATTCTTAATTACATCATTACATGCTTTCGGTTCAAGGTCTAGGATTACATCATTCGGGAAACTATTTGTTTCAAAACGTTAATTTCACCATTAAAAAGGATGATAAAGTAGGTTTGGTAGGTAAAAATGGAGCGGGAAAATCCACTTTGTTGAAAATGCTTTCCAAAGAAATTACTTTTTTTGAAGGGGTTGTAGTTCCGGAAGGAAATATCACCATTGGTTTTTTGAAACAAGATCTTGATTTTGTGAAAGGAAGAACGGTTTGGGATGAAACCATGCAGGCTTTTGAGCAAATCAATGCTTGGAAGAATGAGTTGGAAGAAGTCAACCATCAGTTGGCAACCAGAACAGACTACGAAAGTGATGCTTACACAGACATCATCAATAAAATGACTGAGCTTAATGATCTTTTAATGCATCATGACGCTTATAATTTGGAAGGTGATATTGAGAAAGTATTGTTTGGTTTAGGTTTTAAAGCAGATGATTTTCAAAAAATAACGGATGAATTTTCCGGAGGTTGGAGAATGAGAATTGAATTGGCAAAATTGCTTCTTCAAAAGAATGATTTGATGCTTCTGGATGAACCTACCAACCACTTGGATATGGAATCTATCATCTGGTTAGAAAACTTTTTGAAAGATTATCCTGGTGCTATTGTATTGGTGAGTCACGATAAACAGTTTATGACGGCGGTTTGTAACAGAACTTTTGATGTGAATAACAGAAAAGTAGATGATTATAAAACCAACTATACCAAATATTTGGTGATGCGTGAGGAGCGTCGTGAAAAATTAATTCAGGCAAAGAAAAATCAGGATTCTGAAATCAAACAGATGGAAGATAATATTAATAAGTTCCGTGCAAGTGCTACCAAAGCATCTTTTGCGCAGTCGCTTATTAAGAGATTAGATAAAATTGAGCGTATTGAAGTTGATAATGAAGACGTTTCTAAATTCAACATTCGTTTTGTGCAGTCTGTGGTACCTGGGAAAGTCATTTTCGAAGCGGAGCATTTAGGAAAAGCATACGGAAAGAAACAAATTTTTGATGAGGTAGACTTTATTGTTCAGAGAGGAGACAGAATTGCTCTTTTAGGACAAAACGGACAGGGTAAAACGACATTAGCTAAAATTCTTGCTGGTGAAATTAAAGATTATTCAGGTTCTTGGAATCTTGGACACAATGTGAATATTGGATATTTTGCTCAAAATCAGGAGGAAGTTTTAACACCAAATAAAACCGTTTTAGAAGAAGCAGAAGATTCTGCAACTGAAGAAACAAGACCAAGGGTAAGAGATTTATTAGGATCTTTCTTATTTCAAGGGGAAGCGGTTAATAAAAAAACAAAAGTACTTTCCGGAGGAGAAAGAAACCGTCTGGCACTTTGTAAACTATTGCTTCGTCCGTTCAACACGTTGATTATGGATGAGCCTACCAATCACTTGGACATTCAGTCTAAAGAGATTATTAAATTGGCTTTACAGAGATTTGAAGGGACCTTGATCGTAATTTCTCACGATAGAGAATTCTTGGACGGATTGTGTGATAAGATCTATGAATTCCGTGATGGAAGAATGAAAGAATTCCTGGGAAGCGTTAGCGAATATCTTACGTACAGACAAAAAGAAACATTGAGAGAAATCTCTGCTGAAAAAGCTAAACTTCATACAGAAGACGTTAAAGTTGTGGTAAAAGAAGCACCAAAACCAAAAGTTGAGGAGAAATCTCAAATCGTAAGCAAAGAGCAAAAAAATCTTCAAAATAAATTAAAGAAAGTAGAAGAAAAAATTTCTGAGCTTGAAACCAAAGTAGAAGAAATGGAAGCTACCTTCACGAAAGAAAATCCGTCAGAAGAAACCTTAGCAAAATATAATGCAACGAAGGAAGAGCTGGAAGGAGCTTTACAGGAATGGGAATATTTAGGTTCTCAATTGAACTAATATCATATAAGATGCTTCGGCGCCGCTCAGCATGACACTGTTGAAACTTAATGTGATCATTTTTGTGATAATAAAAAATGAGAGTAGTAGCGATGTCATCCTGAGCGGAGCCAAAGGATCTAAAAACAAAATAACTCTAATTTTATGAGTGTCTTTTGTAACAAAATGATAAAGCGTACGACTTACTCTATAGTTTACAAAGGATTTAATAAAACTTTAATCTAAGTTTTAAATTATTATTTATACTTTTGAAAGATGATTTTTAAAGAAAGCAGAAATCTGAAGAGTCTTATCTCCAAGCTATTGTTTGGGATATACTTCATTGCGCTGTTTTCTCAAAGTTTTCACCATCATGAGTCTGTAGATCTTTTTAAGGCTTTTCATCTTAAAAAAACAGAAAATAATATTTCCAAAAACGAAGCAAAAGAAAAAGCCGGAGACTGTTTGGCTTGTCATTTCTTAGCGACCGGACATACATTGGTTCCGGAAGAGTTTAATTTTACTTTTGAGCATTATACGCATGAAGTAGAATTGATTCTTGCTGTTCAGGAAAAAATCTGGTCTCAGACTAAATTCAGTTTTCAACTTCGGGGACCTCCCACAATTTCATAGTTTTTTAGATTCTTTTTTGGCCTTAATGGGTTAAAGTTTATATTTAAAATTGATACTATTTTCCTTTTGAATTTATCTTAATCAGCCACGAAGTGGCGAAATAATAATAGCATCGGGTGAAACCCGATGAAAGAAAGATTAGTGATAATACAGCCCTGAAGGGGCGGGATCATTTAAAGTAAAATTTTAGAGATAAAATGGTATTAGTGTCTTCTTTTTTTAATGATGATCATTGCCAGTTTTACTTTAACGAAGATTAATCAGCCATAAATTTCACATTTTTTACGAAAATGTACCTTCATTGAGGTACAAAACCTATCTATTTACAATGAAATTGATATATAGTTTAATGCTGATCTTTTGTGGATTGGTATTTACAAACGCACAAAAAACCTATACTGTAGAAGGCGCTGTTCAGGACTTTCACGATAAAACCATGTTGGAAAATGCGGTGGTGAAAATCGGGGATTTTACAGCCAAAACAGATAAGAAAGGAAAGTTCTCTTTTGAGAAAATTCCTGCAGGAAAATATATACTCATTGCTAAACATCCTGATTGTAATGATTATACTGAAAATATAGCAGTTGCTCAGGATATGCATGTAGCAATTACCCTGGAACACCATGTTCAGGATATCGAAACGGTGACCATTCATGGAAACCACAAAAAAAACGGTTCTTTAATTATCAAAACTCTTGATAAAACAGATATCGAAAGAAATTCTACCGATAACTTGGGGAATTTATTATCTAAAATTTCGGGAGTCACGGCATTAAAAACCGGAAATAATATATCAAAACCCATTATTCATGGGCTTTACGGAAGTCGAATCTCTATTTTAAATAATGGAGTGAAGTTGGCCGAGCAAGAATGGGGAGTAGAGCACGCACCAAATGTTGATATTAATAATTTTCAACATATTGATGTCATCAAAGGAGCTTCTGCCTTAAAGTACGGAAGCGATGCCATCGGAGGAGTTGTGGTCTTAGAACCTGAGATTTTCCCTAAAAAAGATACCATCAAAGGTTCTGTAGGTCTTACAGGAATTTCCAACGGAAGAGGGCTGGGATTAGATGTAGATGTAGCCAAAGTCTGGAAAAACGGATGGGCTGTAAAAGCAGGAGGAAGCATCAAAAAACTGGGTGATCAGCATACGCCTGATTATAATCTGATGAATACGGGGATGGATTTTTCTTCGTTTAATTTTACGGTTCAGAATAATACCTATGAAAAAGGAATTTCATTTGATTATTATTTAACCAATCAGAATATTGGGATTTACAGAGGTTCACACGTTGGAAACAATGAAGATTTTTATAATGCAATAACTTCGAAGATTCCGGTGTATACAGGAAACTTCAGTTATGATATTAATAATCCGAGACAGCTAGTTGAGCATCATATTGCTAAAATTTCAGCGTTTAAAAGATTTGAAAATATTGGGAAATTGTCTGCAACCTACAGTTTTCAGTACAATCACAGACAGGAATATGATATCAGAAGGGGAGAATTGAATGAAGTTCCGTCTTTAGATCTTGAATTGATGACGCATCAGCTTAACCTTAATGATTTAATAGAAAGAGGAAAATGGTCGTTGGAAACAGGAATTGATGCGAGTTTTCAAAACAATTACTCGGATCCTGCGACGAAAGCAAGACGTCTGATTCCTAACTATGATAAATATTCTGCAGGCGCTTATTCTATTTTTAAATATAAAATTTCAAACAGTCTGAATGTTGAAGCAGGAGCGCGATATGATTTTACCCGTTATGACGTCACCAAATGGTATGATACAAGTGATTGGGATAAATTATATGCAGATGCTTATCCTCAGTTTTATGTGAAAACAAATCAAAACAGAGTGTTGACGCGTCCGCAGCTTAATTATAACAATGTTTCTTTCAATGCAGGATTGGAATATCGTCCGAATTCGAATTTTGATTTGAAATTCAACTATTCAAAAGTAGGCAGAACTCCGAATATTGCGGAACTGTTCTCAGACGGTTTACACCATTCTGCAGCTGTGATCGAAATTGGAGATATGAGCTTGAAAAATGAGCAGGGACATCAGTTTAATCTAACGGCGGATGCTAAATTCAATGTGCTGAGAGGATTGAATATTTCTGTGAACCCTTATTTTTTCATCACTAAAAATTTCATTAATGAAATTCCGACAGGCGTACAAAATACAATCAGAGGGGTATTTCCGGTTTGGTCTTACCAGCAGATTGATGCTAAAATGTATGGGGTAGATTTGGATATCAACTTTAAGCTTACAGACAACCTCACCTATGTAGGAAGAGGAAGTTATGTATACGGAAAAGATGATACCCATAACGAACCATTGATTTTAATGATGCCACCTAACTTTTCAAATGCGTTGCAATTCAACAAAAAAGAATGGAATAATTTCTATTTTACCGTTGAGAGTCAAGTTTTTGTAAAGCAAAACAGATTCCCGATTCATAATGGAATTATTCCTGTTTATGAAAACGGAGATGAAGTACAAAAGACTGTAGATTTCAGTACTCCGCCAAACGGATATTCACTTTGGAATATTCAGACAGGCGTGAATATCAGTAAAAATCTTTCTGCGGGGCTTATCGTGAATAACCTTTTCGATGTTTCATACAGAGATTATCTTAACAGAATGAGATTTTTTGCAGATGAGGCAGGAAGAAACTTTATCCTGAATGTTAGATACCGTTTCTAATATTCAAAAACCGATTATCAATTTTTAATGAGATATAAAAAATTATCATTATTAAAAGCAGATAGTCAAATCAACAATTATCAATCAAAATTTTACAATTTTAAAATTCTTAAAAAATGAACAATCTATTCAATACTAAAAATATCATCAAATTATTAGCTGTTTTATTCATTACAATTACTGTAGTTTCTTGTCAGAGAGACGGTTCAGCACAGGAAGATGACCTTCCTCAAGAAGATCTTACCAATATTATTCTAAATGTGAAGGATATTACACCGGGGAGTACAGGAGCAACAACATCATATAACTATAGTATGGGAGCTGGAGGTGCTCAGTCTATTAAGTTACAGGACGGGAAAACATATGAGGTAACTGCACAGTTTAAAAACGGAAATGAAGATGCTACAGGAGAAATTGAATCTGCAAAAAATGAACATTTCTTAGTATTTAATTTTCCTAATTCAGATATTACTTTAACCCGTACAGATGGTCCTAATTCTACAAGAGGAGACGGAAAGCGTGTAGGGTTAAAAACAGAATGGGTAGTGAACAAAGCTGTAAAAAATCCAGCAGCAACAAGCCAATTGATTTTTACTTTGTTTCATGAGCCTGCAACCGTTTCAGAAGCTTCTACTGTGAGTGGAAATGGAATTATTTATGGAACTCAGACAGGAGGTGAAACAGACGCTCAGGCGAACTATAACATTATAAACTAAAAGTATTTAGTATTCTTAATCTTGTTAAACAAACCACTGAAAATTTCAGTGGTTTGTTGTTTATATATATTTGATGGCGAAGAATTTGTGTTTAATAGGATATTTTGATAAAAAATTCATATTTTTGCAACCTAAAATTTTAATCAATAATGAAGGTTACCGCACAAAACCATGATGATGTAAGTTCATTGCTTACAGTGACATTGGAAAAATCTGACTACAAAGAAAAAGTAGAGAAGCAGTTGATTAATTATGCTAAAAATGCGCAAGTTCCTGGATTCAGAAAGGGGAAAGTGCCTTTGAGTATGGTTAAAAAACAATATGAAGCAGGTATTGCATTCGAAGAAATCAACAAACAAGTTTCTGATGCTTTAAACGGCTATGTTAATGATAACAAATTAAGATTAGTTGGACAGCCTGTACCTCAGCCCGTAAACCAATTGGATTACAATGCTGATAAAATAGAAGTTGCTTTTGAAGTAGGGTACGAGCCTGAATTCTCAATAGATCTAGCTAAATATGAAGCGCCTCACTACAAAGTAGAAGCTTCTGAAAAAGAAATTAACAAGAGCATTGAAAACATGCAGAAGCGTTTCGCTGAGCAGGTTCCTCAAGATAAAATCACTAAAGATTCTTACATCGCTTTAGAAATTTCTCAGGTTGTGGAAGAAGATGCTGAAGGTGAGCACCACCACCAGCCAAAGAACGCTGCTATTACTGCTGAAAACAAAGAAGCTTTCAAATTGGTAAAAGCGTTGAAAATGGACGGTTCTGTAAAAGTTTCTAAAGAAACTCTTGCAGCGAGTGAAGAATTAGCTAAAGAATTAGGATTCAGCAAAGAAGAAGTTGAGCACTTACACCACAACGAAGTTGAGGTTAAAGTAAAAGATTTCTATTCTTTAAACTTAGCTGAACTTAACCAAGAACTTTTTGATAAAGTTTATGGTGAAGGAACAATCACTTCTGAAGAAGAGCTTAAAGAAAAAGTGAAGTCTGAATTAGACGAATATTTCCAACAAAATGCTGACGTACACTTTGTAAACAAAGTATTAGAGCAAGTAACAGAGAAAGAAGAAGTGAAACTTCCTGAAGCTTTCTTGGTTAAATGGTTGTTATTCTCTAACCAAAACGTTCAGACTGAAGAGCAGGCTAAAGAAATTCTTGAATCTGAGAAAAAACAATTAAGCTACCAAATCATCGAAGGTAAATTAATGTCTGAGAACGAAATTCAATTGGATTATGCTGATGTTTTAGCGCAAGCTGAGCAATTAGTAAGAAACCAATTGGCGATCTACGGAATTCACCACCTAGGAGATGAGGAGATCCAAAAATATGCTGTTGAAATGTTGAAAGACCAAGAGCAAGTAAGACAAATCTCTTCTGAAGTTGCAATGACTAAATTGAAAGATGTAATTCTTGAAAAAGCATCTAAAAAAGAAACTGCAATCTCTCACGACGAGTTTTTGGAAGAACTTAAAAAATAATTTATAGGATTATAAATATTTCAAACCCACCGCAATTGCGGTGGGTTTTTTGGTGTAAATTTCAAACGGGATACCAGCGAGACGCTCGAACCCAATGTTATTAAGTTAATCAAGCTATCTTAAGATTGATTAGGTGCCTTTTTTAGCGGCTCTCCATCATTAAAAATTTATTTTTGAAAGAAAATATCAATATGTTTTTCATTTTTGGTCACTAACATTTCTTTCGCATAATTTATAATATCATTTTTTCTGTTTTCATTAATATAGAAAGTCCATGAATCCCTACTTGGGCCTAAAAATCTATAAATAATCTGTACTGCTAGATGCATTTTCATTTCTTCAAGATAATTTATTATTTCAAAATCGGGATTATATTCCATGTAAGTTTTTAAAAAAGCTTCTACACTTTTAAACAAAAGTTCTGAATTCTCAAAATTCAAGCATGAAATATAAACTTCACACAAAAAATAGGTTATATCATATATTGGGTTGCCTACATGAGATTGTTCAAAATCAATAATACCAACCTCTTGCGTAATTGAATTAACTACGATATTTCTAGAGTTTAAATCACCATGTAAGACTGTAAAATATTGACTTTTATATGTACTTAATAAATGATAAATTAAATTCGAACATTTTTCTTCTAATTGTTCTGCCATATTTTGGTATTGTAATTTGAGCTTAAAATCTCTAAACTCTTGATTTCTATATATTGGATCATTACAAATCTCTGAATTACCAGAAAATCCAGCATGAAGTCTTGCGATAGTTTTGGAAATTAATTCAATATGTTCGATTTTAAAACTATTTTGACTAATTAAATCAATCATTGTGATAGGATGATGAACCCCTTCGATTATAAGAATATTTTCGTCAACATCTATAAATAAATCTGGAACTGTTTTAATATCCTTATTTAAATGATAACATTCTTTTTGAACAAAATAGGCTAATTGGGATCTAATTTCTGGACTAATTTTTGGTGGACTGAATATCTTAGAAGTACTTTGCTCTAAATATTTTTTCAAATACCAAGATTTATATTCATCTTCTACCTTAAGTACATCATTAAAAAGTCCACCCTTTTGTTCTGAAATTTTCACATTATTACTTATTTTATCGGTCTTGATAAACTTATTTAATAAGGCAATAGCATCAACATTATTGATCATGTTTTTAAATTTTAATAATTAATTCTTTGTTTTAATTATGTATATGTTGTTTTTTGAGCTTATTAAGTGCAAAAAAAATACGGAGACGTTCTGTTTACTTAATAAAACAAATAGATAAAGATAGAAAAAGTAAATTAAACAAATTATATTACAATATACAGATGATGGAAAAATAATTTTTGAGTGTCAATTGTTGGAAATGATCCCTCCTCAATAAGAAGTATTCAATTATTTTAAAGAAGTTAAAAGTTATTTAAATTTCGAGAATGCATATGTTACAATTGAAGAACCGTCTCCCAATAAATTCATTGGAATTTATTAGTTTTTGTAATGAAAGATATATTCCTAATACTGAGTAATCCTTGCTGATAGGCAAAGTCTCCCGACTTTGAGCCCACAATAACAAAAAACCACTGCAACCGCAGTGGTTTTCTCATTCACAAACAAACCAGCAATCCAAAATATCTTTCTTATATTTGTGATAGCCCTCAACCAACAGAAAACCAAATCATCATGAAAAAAATCCTCTTAATCATTCTGGGAATTCTTATTGTTTTAATCATTGTTTTACTCGTTAAGACTTTTATGTATCCTTTTAAAAAGACCAATGCAACAGCGACGGAAGGATGGAAGGTGACCCGAAATGATTCTGCGATTCAACGGTTTTCAAACGGAATAAAGATCGCTACGATTTCTACCGGCGAATTGGGAGATTTTAATTATTCCACTTTTGATACCTTTAAAGAATATTTAAAAAAATCATATCCAGAACTGTATCAGAATACCGAAAACTATGAGGTTAATAAGTATGGATTGGTTTTTAAGTTAAAAGGGAGTCAGCCCAATCTCGAACCTATTTTATTCCTTTCTCACATGGATGTGGTTCCTCCGGGAGATGCTGATATTAAGAATAGTGAAGAGAATATTTTCAGACCCAATGATAAAGCGTTACCTCGAATTACAAAAGTAGCGGAAGATTGGGATTATGCCCCTTTTTCAGGAGCGGTTGCCAACGGAAGAATTTATGGAAGAGGAGCAATTGACATGAAAGGAATGCTGTTTTCTTTACTGGAATCTATGACGAGCTTAATTAAGAGTGGGTATGTCCCGCAACGGGATATGTATTTGGCATTTGGCTTTGATGAAGAAGTGGGCGGACAAAAAGGGGCGGTACAGATTGCCGATCATTTCAAAAAGTTAGGATTAAAATTCGATGCCGTATATGATGAAGGTGGGTTGATATTAGAAAAAGGAAGTGTCAAAGGAATTGATTCAGATGTTGCCGTGATCGGATGTGCTGAAAAAGGATTTTTATCAGCAAAAATCAAAGTAAAAGGATTGGGTGGACATTCTTCTATGCCGCCTATGGAAAGTGCGATTGGAAAAGCAGCAATCATTATGCAGCGGTTAGAAAAAAGCCAGATGAAACCGGAAATTACACCACTTATTAAGGAATTCTTTGATACGATTGGTGGAGTGATGCCTTTTACGAGCAGATTGGCGATTTCCAATCAGTGGCTTCTAAAGTCTTTATTGCTTTCACAGTTGGAAAAAAACAATTCAACGAATGCCCTAATTCGTACAACCACAGCGTTAACCATGATGAAGGGAAGTGATGCCCCCAACGTACTTTCTCCTGAGGTAGAATTTGTTGTGAATTTTAGAATCCTTCCTGGGAATACGATTAAAGAGGTGAAACAACATATTGCAGAGGCTACAAAAGGATTTGATGTGGAAGTAGAAGAGATTGATAATACAAGAGAAGCTTCGGCGGTGTCGCCTACCAATACAAAAGCATTCCAATTGATTCAGGCGGGGATTAAAGAGGTCTATCCCGATGCTATAGCCGCTCCATATCTTACGATGGCCGCTACGGATGCTTATAAATACCAGATCGTGAGTAAAAACATCTACCGATTTATGCCCATTAAGATCAACAGCTCAGAACAGCAGAGTATCCACAGTACCAATGAATATCTTAGCATAGAAAACTATATGAAAATGATTCGCTATTTTGAATTTATCATGAAAAACTATGATAAATAGTGGTAATAGGCCAAAAGACGACCTAGGAGGCTGAGGCGTAAAGAAAATGAAAAATTAATTCGTTAAAAAATTCCCACTGTTTAAACTAATTAAAAATGTAACCACAATAAGGTACAAAAGCTATTATTGAACGATTTAAAGCTTAGTTATTTTGAAAATATAAGCTTACAAAAGAATAAAAATCAAAGATTTTTTTAAACTTATGTGTTCTTGTTTACAGTTCAAAATTAACTTAAATAAATACTGTGCAATTCTTTCGACTCTTTTGTGGTTAAAAATAAAATCTTTTAATTTAAAAAAATAACACGTCAAGTTTTGTCGCATTAGCGCTATAGCTTTGTCATATCAAAATTACAGAGTTATGGAAGTGCCGTTTTATTTAAGTTTTAATGAATTTGAGAATCGCTATTACGATAATCTTGAAAAGTGGTTTGAAGAATTTCGCAATACAAGCGAAATCGACTATCTGAAAAGTCTTTCAGAACTGTACAGTCCTTATCTGTATTATAATTTTGCGAATGACAGACTACAGACTGATGCATCTATTCATATTAAAAACTGCTTTTTTCCCTATTACGAAAAAATGGGACTTTCATTCTGCACGAGCTGTGGAAACGGAAAGCAAAAACAAACAGGGATGAATCATGTATTTGAATGGAAAACAATTACCATGATGGAATATGCTCAACATATTTTAGATAAGATCAACAGATATTTTTTGAAGAATAATATTTCTCCCAAAACTCAAAATGTACTGGATTATATCAATAACCAAAAGATCATCACTTCTAAAGATGGGGCCGGTTATTGTGTGAATTACAGCCAACATCAATCTACCATTTCCTTCCTAAAGGCCTATTTACCGTGTTACGGACAGACAGTGGATATCGCGGTGTACAGAGATTTTATGTTCTCGATGGTGCAGATTGCGGAGTGTATTGATCAGAAATTGAAAGCGGTACAGGCTTTTGAAAATACCATTCATTTTAAAGCAAAATCAGAAGCAAAATTTAAAGTCCAAATGAGTCATCAGTTTTTGATGATTTGTAATTAACAATTGAAACCAAAACAATCATATATATAGCTAAATTGTAGTTTGAAAATAGTTAGTATTCTTTTCAAACGAAAAACCAGATCAATTTGATCTGGTTTTTTTATTGATGATTAAAAAGGAGTAATTATTTCTTTTTATAAGGCAAATTCCAGATCACATCAGCAGCCAGATAATGAACACCACCTTTGGTGATGCTGTGACTGTTTCTAATCAGATCATCCACATAACCAATATCCACAGTGAAAGGAGAATTAGGAATTTCAAACATATAGTAAAGCCCAAGACGCATCTCTTTATATCCGAATTTTGTCCATTGAGGCTCAGGATCATTAAGATAACTGATGGCAAATAAAGCTTCGGTACTTAACGCCAATTTCTGATTGTTTTTTGATGAAATTTTATAGGTAAGCTGACTTTTTATACGGGTTCTTAACTGAAAATTTTCTTCAACAGCATGAAAATTGGGATCAAAGAATTTTCTGAATTCCTGTCGAATCGTATTTTTTAGCGTCCAGTTTTTTCCAAGATCGAAAGTATAAGCATATCTTCCATACAATCTTAGCTCTTGCTCCAAGCCTTCTTTTTCATAAGGTGCCGAACTTTCATACACCGGTTGCCGACGGTAGCTGATGGCATAACTGTATTGCTGATGTTTGGCAAAAGAATGGTAAACCTCATGATTAAGGACAAATATGGCTTGTTTGGAAAATAGGTTGTCATTATCCGGACTGCTTTTCCTACCAATGGCGATATAGCTTAAAGATTGTTTCTTTCCTAAAGAATCAAGTTGTCGCTTTACTCCGAACGCGGACCAAAATGCCGTGTTGGCTTCGCCTAAACCTGGTGGACTAATCTGTGCTTTTAATGTACTTCCGATACAACCCAATAAGAACAGTCCAATACCTATTTTTTCTATCCTAATCATCCTATAAAACGTCTCCAATAGCATTTTTAGTATATAACAAAACCTTAGGTAAAGCTGCTTGGAATGTGAGATATAGGGGTTATAATTTGTCATGATGAAATTTATGTTCTTTATTCTTTAAACGATAGTATAAATGTTTTCAATACTATTTAAAAACAGGACAAATTAAAGAAGAGATTTAGGAATATTTTAGGAATAAAAAAAGCCTGCTGAGAAATCAGCAGGCTATAATAAATGCACATTTGCAGAGAGGAAGGGATTCGAACCCTCGATACAGTTACCCGCATACTACCTTTCCAGGGTAGCTCCTTCAACCACTCGGACACCTCTCTATTTGAGATTGCAAAAATAGACTAATTTATTGAATTAACAAATTCTTAATACAATTTTACGCAGTAATTTCTCCACAAAGACTTTTAGCAAAGTTATCTGCGAAACTCCCTGTGTAACTAGGGTTGTCGATTAAATGCATTGCTTTTGTGATCGCACTTTCGGCGGTAATATCTTTTCCGCTGATGGCTCCGATCTTTGAGAAAATGTTACTGTTTTCATATTTTCCAAATGATATTCCTCCTGATATACACTGACTTACCACTACGATCTCTGTTCCGTTATTTCTGATCCCTTGCAGTATTTCCTGCGTGTTTTCACTGCTGAAAATGGTTCCTGATCCGAAAACCTGAAGAATTAAAACCTTCATTTTTGAGATCTCTTTAAAGTGGTTGAGCTTCATTCCTGGGAAAATTCTCCAAAATAAAATATCTTCGGAAATATGTTCATCAACATGAAATTCTATATTGGGATCACAGCGGTAAAGACTGTCTTTCATGATATTTAAGTGTACCCCTGATTGCCCAAGAATAGGGTAGTTGGGACTAGAATACGCATCAAAATACTCTGCTGAATATTTTAAGGTTCTGTTTCCTCTTAATAATTTATATTCAAAATAAATGGCAACTTCCTGAATAACAGCTTCTTCATTTTCGTATAAACTGGCGTAATACAAACTCGTCAGAAGATTTTCTTTGGCATCTGTTCTTAGATCTCCGATAGGCAATTGAGATCCGGTTAAGATCACCGGTTTTTTTAGTCCTTTTAACATGAAACTTAATGCAGAAGCGGTATAAGACATGGTATCTGTTCCGTGAAGGATTAAAAATCCGTCATAGTCTTCGTAGCTCTTAAGAATATAATTGGCGATAATTTTCCATTCCTCGGGTCCCATATCCGAAGAGTCAAGCGGTTTTGCGAAAGGATGAACAAAGACTTCACATTCCATAAGTTTCATTTCGGGCATTTTCTCAAAAATATTTCCAAAATCAAAGGCGCGAAGGCTTCCGGTTTCATAATCTTTCTCCATACCAATGGTTCCACCGGTATATATAAGCAGGACTTTTCGTTTCATGTAGTACTTTTTAATAAGAATGTAAGCCTTGTTCAGGTTCGTAGTTCAAAATTACGTTAATTTGCAAAGATTTGAAAATGAATGGAAGATTTAGCGAAAACTTTTGAGTATTTACAACAATTTTTAACGGACGAAAGATTGAGAAAGATCAATCATTTTGCTCCTGAAAGTTCTGATTTTGTACTTCCTGTGATGGATGATGTGTATCAGTTTAGAAACGCGGCGGCGATTATAAGATCGGTGGAAGCTTGTGGTTTTCACAAAGTAGTGGCAATGGAGGAAGAGAATGTATTTGATCCTAATCTTACCGTAACAAAAGGTGCCGAGACGTGGGTTGAGGTTGAAAAGATGCCAAAAAATATTGATTCTTTACAAAAAATTAAAGATCGAGGGTATAAAATTCTGGCAGTATCACTGGAGAAAAATGCAGTAATGCTTCCTGATTACCAAATTACAGAGCCCATTGCTTTGGTTTTCGGAACTGAAATGGCAGGTGTTTCAGAAGAAGTAATTGATTTTGCAGATGAGACGTTGGCTATTCCGATGTTTGGCTTTACGAGAAGTTTTAATGTTTCGGTGGCGGCAGGAATCTGTATGTATGAATTAAAACAAAAACTGATGAATTCGAACATCGATTATAAATTAAACGATGAGAAATTATTGAAAATGAAAATCCGTTGGGCAGTAAATTCAATGCAAAGCGGACAGCAGATTTTTGATAAATATTTAAAGGATAATAATATCGAGATATGAAATATGTAGTGTTTTTCGTTATTCTTATATTGACAGGTTGCAATAAAAAACCTGAAAATCTTTCTAAGGCAAAAATTGCTGTAGACACAATTTCGCATATCATTAACGAAGAACCAAAAGATACGACAACTGTTCCTTTTTCAAAAACGTTAATGGGAAATGGATATTCCTATGTTCTCATGGGTAGACAGGAAATGAATGGAGTTATTAATTTTAAATCACTTAATATTTTCGAAAAGAAAAAACTTCATCAAAAAATTATTATTGACACAGTTTCTGTTTTGAGCGAAGCTGAAGCCTATTTTGATGTAAACAAAGATGTAAATTTTGACGGATATAATGATCTTGAAGTTATTAATCAGGTCGGAAATTATTGGTCTTCATCAAGTTTCTGGTTGTATAATAAAAAAACTAAAAGATATGATTATTACAAACCAATGGATACAATCGTTAATCCCTTAGTTGATAAGAAAAATAAAGCAATTACTTCAAACTATCATATTGGTCCGACAGATTATTATTATAAAGTCTATGAATGGAAAAATAATAAACTTATAATGACTCACTTTCAAGCGGATGAAAATAATGGAAATGAGTAGTTAATCAATTATTTATTAACGAATAATTCCAAGCTGCAACAAAAACACCCGCAGTTTCAGTTCTTAATCTCTGATTTCCGAGAGAAACCGCTTTAATTCCTTTTTCGGCCAAAAGGTGAATTTCTTTATCAGAAAAATCTCCCTCAGGACCAATTAAAAAGGTGATGTTTTCTAAATGGGGAATCTTTTTCAATTCCATTCTTTCTAAATTTTCATTACAATGGGCAACGAAAGTAGTAGAAGGATTGATGTTTTTTAGAAAATCAGGAAGTTTAATAAGATCATTAACAAGAGGGAAATGAAACCTTAAACTCTGCTTTGAAGCAGCAATAGCCTGTTTCCTTAGTTTATCAATACTGATATTTTTACGTTCTGTTTTTTCAGTTTGTAAAATAGTGATCTCCGAAATACCCATTTCTACTGCTTTTTCCACAAAAAACTCAATTCGGTCAATGTTTTTGGTGGGAGCAATCGCAATATGAAGTTTCGGATTAAAATCTGGAGTGTTTGTTTGAATTTCAGAAACCTCGATGTTGGCTTTTTTGCCTTCAATTAATAATTTTCCGGAAGCAACATTTCCTTTTCCGTCTGTTACGTGAATTTCTTCACCCTCTTTCATACGAAGAACTTTTACGATGTGCTGTTGTTCTTCGTCATTAATTATTGCTTTTCCGTTATCGATTTCGCCAAAAAAAAGTTTCATATATTAATATTTAAAATCGTCCTGAATTTTATTTGTAGGTGAGTATTAAAAGGTAATTTCATTATCACTCATAAATGCCACACCGGTTTTTATCGTGGTATAAATATCACCTTCACAATCTCTATATGAACAAGAGTAAACTTCTTCAATCCACTTATTATTCATAAAAATTAAATTCAAATATTCATTTTTTCTTAAATTATTTTTGATAGATAAATAATCTCCTTCTTTAGGTTCGTAAGTAAAACTAAATACATTTTCTGAATTGATTTTCACTACGATCTCTTCCTTTATATTTTGAATAAATCCAATTTCGGAACTCATCATTAAATAATCTTCGTCTTCGTCTTTTCCTGTTACTTCATTTTTTCCTATAACAGTTTCTAAAACCCAGTAATATTTTGAGCTTTTTTTAGATTGCGTTCCAAGTACTTTTTCTTCTAACAATATTTTCATAAATCGTATTTTGCGGTTGCGGAAGTTCTCAGATCCGTAAATTCACCTCGCTCAAATTTTAATTGAGCAACCATAGCGATCATTGCCGCATTATCGGTTGTATATTCAAATTTTGGAATGTAAATATTCCAGCCTAATTTTTCGTTATTGTCCTGCATGGCTTTTCTCAGCGCAGAATTGGCAGAAACACCACCAGCAATGGCAACTTCTTTTATCTCTAATTCCTTAGCTGCTTTTTCAAGCTTAGTCATTAAAATTTCAATAATTGTTCTTTGAACAGAAGCACAAAGATCATTTAAATTCTCTTTAATGAAATCTGGGTTCTTTTTAACTTCTTTTTGGATATAATATAAAACAGAAGTCTTTATTCCGCTGAAAGAATAGTCGTAATTATCTAATTTTGGTTTATTAAATTTATACGCATCAGGGTTTCCTTCTTTTGCTAACCGATCAATGATTGGGCCTGCCGGATAATCCAGATCGAAGATTTTTCCAATCTTGTCAAACGCTTCTCCTGCGGCATCATCAATGGTTTTACCAATGATTTCCATGTCGAAATAATCCTTTACCAGTACAATCATGGTATGTCCACCGCTTACGGTAAGGCACAGAAACGGAAACTTTGGCGGCATAGGATTTGCATCCTCGATGAAATGCGCTAAAATATGGGCCTGGAGATGGTTTACTTCAATCAAAGGAACGTCTAAACTCATTGCTAAAGACTTAGCAAATGAAGTTCCTACAAGAAGAGATCCCAAAAGTCCGGGTCCACGAGTAAATCCTATAGCAGAGATAGCATTTTGTTGTATATTTGCTTTAGTTAAAGATTTTTCAACTACGGGTATTATATTTTGCTGATGTGCGCGTGAAGCTAATTCAGGGACTACACCACCATATTCTTTATGGATTTCCTGAGTAGCAGCGATGTTAGACAGAATAGAATTTCCCTTGATGATAGCTGCTGATGTGTCGTCGCAAGACGATTCAATACCTAAAATTATAGAGTCGCTCATAATAATGGCAAAGTTAGAGAATAATAACGAGAATGAGAACAAAAAATCAGTAGCTGGAAACTTAAGTGATCAGGTACAAAAAACTGTTGAGGGGGTAGAAGGAGTCGTAAAAGAAACCGTTAAAGAAGCCTCTGAACTGGCTTCAGATGCCATCCATCATCCTATTGAAACTGCCGGAGAATTTGGGAAACAAGCGGTAAAAGATGTTACCAGTTATACTTGGTGGGCAAAGCTTTTGCTGATTCTTTTCTGGTTTGTGCTGGGGCTCATTACATTGGTTGTTGTTATCATTAATCTTCCTGCTACTAAACAATGGGCTGCTGATCAGGCTTTACAGATCGTTAATCAGGATTTTAAGGCAGATATGACGACCGAAAGCGTCAACGTTAACTTCTTTGGTAACGTCGTGATAAAAGGCTTGAAAGTTAAAGATTATAAAGGCCTGGAATTTATTAAAGTAAAAGAATTTACGGCCAACTCAGACTGGTTTTCTTTGGTCACGAATATTGGGAAACACAATTCTTTAAGCTTTAATTCTTTAACGCTGAAAAACGCTGATGTAAAAGTCATTACTTATAAAGGAGACAGTATTTCAAATTTTATCCGCTTCACTCAACTGTTTGACAGCGGTAAAAAAAGAGATTCTAGCAAACCTCCTTTTCAACTCAATTCCAGATTACAAATTATTGATTCTAAAGTTTCAATCATTAATCAAAACTCGCCTGGCGAACCCGGAAAATGGTTAACAGCTACAAAATTCAATTTAAAAGCTCCCAATGTTAAGGTAAACGGTGGGAATATTTCTGCTTTAATTAATAATATGTCCTTCATCACAACACGATGGGGGAAATCTCATTTGGTAGATACTTTTTCTACAGAACTTTCGATGACAGAAGATTTTCTTTCTCTTAAAGATTTGACGCTGAATACAGATCACACGCTTTTACAGGGAAATATTAAATTTAATCTTCACAAAGGATCTTGGGCAGACTTTACGAATAAGGTGCGTTGGGATATGAATCTTGAACAGGGAAGCCAGCTGAGTGGATACGATATTAGTTATTTTGTGACCAATTGGGATAATTATAAACCATTCAATGTGTCCGGGAAAATGACGGGTCCGTTGAATAAATTTCACCTTGAAAATTTCCTGATCAGAAATCCTGATGTGAATATTGCGACTCAAACAATGAGAGTTGAGAATATCCTGAAAGGTAATTTTTTAATTGAAACCACTAATCTATCCACAGACTTTACCTATAAAGATCTGAAAGCAATGATGCCTTCATTTATTGCGACAAAAATGAAGCATTTCGCGGATGATTTCGGGAAATTGAAATATAATGGAGCCGCAAGAGTGACTCCTGAGCAAGTATATGTATCTGCAGGAAATTTAATGACAGGAATTGGGCAGGCAAAAATTACCAAGTTTTCTCTTACAGGATATAGCACGCCTGTTCCAAAATATTCCGGGTATGCTGAAGTTAACGACTTAAATACTTCGGTTATTACAAAGAGCAAATCGGTTGGATTGATTTCCGGAAAATTTGATATTGATGGTCAGAGTTTCGATGTAAATACCATGCGTTTGACCACGAAATCTCAGATTTCTAAAATCGAGATCATGAATAAAGAAATTAACAATCTTTATTTGGATGGTTTGCTGGATCACAGAAAATATAACGGATTGATTACCATTGATGATGAACAGGCAAAAGCAACGATAAAAGGATTAATAGACTTTAGTACTCCAAAAATATCCATGAACGTGGATGCTGATGTGGATCATTTAAACATGAACTATTTTACCGATAAGCCGGGAAGTCAGATCGTGAGTGGAAAAGTGATTGGCAAGATGGCCATGACCTCTATTAATGATCTGAATCTTGATGTGGAAGCTAATGATATAAATTTTGCGACAGCCACTCAGAAATATGTTGTTCCGAATGCTAAAATAAAAACGTTCTTAGAAGGCGGAGGTCGCGTCATTGATGTTGATGCACCGGGAGCGGTAAACGGGAAGATTTCCGGAAGATACAATCTAGCAGATTTGGTAGGAATGGTAGAAAACGGGATCGGAAGAATATTAGTAGGTCCACCGCCAAGAAAATTATACAGAGGCCAGAACTTTGCCATGAATTTTGATGTGCAGCAAGGCTTGGTAAGCTATTTTATGCCTGATCTTAAACTTCCTAAAGGAGCTATTGTTGATGGAAAATATGATGGAGATTCAAATAATTTGATTTTAAATCTTGATACCGCTTCATTGCAGTATATCATGACCAAAAAAGTGGAAATAACGGAAGCAGATAAAGCTTTAGCCGAAGCAAATCCTGCCTATAAGATTAATGATAGAGATAATATGACCAGAGACAGTGCGATGGTCGACAGTGTCATGGTAAGAATCAATACGGCTAATCTTGATGAGCAGATCTATGCTAAAATAAGTAAGGTTGTATACAATAAAAATATTTTAAGGGATATTACTTTAAGTGGCAGAAATGAAAACAATACGATTCTTCATCTAGCAACAAAATTCAAGCACGGAAGTCCGGAGGATGATCTGAATGAGCAATTGAAAGAATATGCGATCAATGTGAATCAATCTACCAATGCTACAGGAGATTTTGTATTTAAATTTGAACCTACAGAAGTTAAATTAGGGAATGTTACCTGGGCAATAGATACCAGTCCGGAGCTTGATCATTCCATTACCTATCGCAAAGCAACAGCTGATTTTGATATAAGAAATTTAAAGGTATATTCTGATAAAAGCACCTTGTTTATTAAGGAAGCTCAGTTTAAATCTGCCAAAGATTTCTATGTAGATGCAGATATCACCGATTTCTCTATTGAGAAACTCTTGGAAATGCAATCTGGTGGTAATTCTATGGATATTAAAGGTCTTGCGAACGGAAGTGTTAAGATCAAAATGGATAAAAGTACGCTTCAGCCTTTGGTAGATCTTACCGTTGATGATATCATGATGAATGGTAATGATATGGGGGATCTTACGATTTCTGCAACGAATGGTTTCTCATTGAATGTATATGATGTAGATATAAAAGTAACTTCAGCAGGAGTGCTTGGCGGTAATAATTTGGATCTTACAGGAACGGTTAATAATAATACATCATCACCTACCATCGATCTAACAGCGCAAATGCGTGAGTTTGATGTTTCTTTTGCGCAGCAATTTGTACAATCAGTTTTTGGAAATATAAGAGGAAAAGCAACCGGAGATGTTAAAATTAATGGAAAGCTCAATAACCTTGATTATAGCGGTGATATTGCCATGAAAAATTTTGGTTTAAAGCTTTTATTCACAGGTGTAGATTATTCATTTGACGATACGGTGATACCTTTATCTAAAGGATTGGCGGTTCTTAACAATATAAGTGTGCATGACGGGAGATCAAATTCCCAAGGAACAATTTCCGGAGCAATTCAGTTTGAAACGCTTTCTTCAATGGGGGTCAACCTTATCATGAGAGCAGATAATTTATTGATGCTGAATACTACTCAAAAAGATTATGATCTGTTCTGGGGAAGAATTTACGGACAGGGAGATTTATATGTTGACGGACCAGTTTCCGGATTGAGTATTTCAACACCTAATATGAAAGCATTGAATGGAAGTACATTTACATTCAATTCCAGTTCTACATCCAATGTTGAAGAATTTAAAATGTTGAGATTCCTGAAAGAAGGAAAAGACGGATTGATCACGCTGGAAGAAAAGAAAAAAACAGGAGCCAATATGAATATTGACTTTGATCTGGATGTTGATAAAGGAACTACGGTAAATGTATTGGTAGGAGATGATGTAGGAAATATTACCGTAAAAGGAATTGCTGATAATTTGAGGTTCCAGATGAGCAGACAGGGAAATATTGGGATGAGTGGTACTTATAAAGTAGATAACGGTACTTTTGTTTCTAAAGCCATCCTGAATAAGACCTTCCAGATTGATAAAGGAAGTAGCATTCGTTGGGATGGTGACGCGATGAAACCTGCGTTGGATATCAAAGCTAATTACGTAAGAATGGTTTCCAATGCAGGTGAATATCTGAATATGGGAAGTCTTCAGCCGATCAGTATTTTACTACAGGCAAATATCACACAATCTCTTACAGATCCTAAGATTGATCTTAATGTTTCAGCATTGGATGTTTCAAGTCAGGTAAAGGAAACTTTAGCGGCGAAAATGAGTCAGGAAGGTGAAAAAGTATTGCAGTTTGGTTCTATTCTATTGTTAAATAGTTTCAACGTTTCTAATACGGGTGGAGTAGATGTAGATGTTGCAGGGGTTGCAGAATCTTCCGGATACAACTTGCTATTAAAACAATTAGGATCAGTTCTTAACACAATGAGTAACGAATTCCAGATTGACCTTAATTATGTGAAAGGAGATCAGAGTTCCAATACAGGAGACCGAGCCAATGCAGGGGTAAGCTTTGCGCTTTCGCCTAGAATCAATGTGAAAACAGGGCTTGGGATTCCTTTAACAAAAACGGAAAGTACTGAGGCTAACTATCTTTCGGGAGAAGGATCTATAGAATATGATGTTTCTAAGAAGAATGACGGAAGCTTAATTTTAAGAGGATATTCTAAACCGAGTAACATCGGAATGGGCCTAGGGGCAGGGACTAACGGTTCTGCTAATCAAGCTTATGGAGGGGGTATCGTATGGAGTAAAAGTTTCAATTCTTTGTTTAAAAAGAAGAAAAAAGACAAAAAACAGTCAGAAGTCAAAACAGAAATAAAAACAGATTCTGTAAAAACAGGGGGTAAATAATCAGAATGTTTTAATGATTTTTATCATACGTGTTAATTATTGTTAATATTTGATATAATTTTCATGGTTAAATTATTTTTTCTAAATTTGCAAAGAATACATAGAATTTTTAAGGAAATTGTAATTTAACTAATATGAACTATCAACTGGACGAAATAGACAAGAAGATTCTTGACTTCTTAGTAGAAAACACTAGAATGCCCTTTACGGAAATTGCTAAGCAAATGGACGTTTCTGCGGGTACAATTCACGTAAGAGTGAAAAAAATGGAGGATGCAGGTATTATTTTGGGATCATCCCTTAATATCGATTATGGTAAGTTAGATTATCATTTTACAGCTTTTATCGGAATTCTTTTAACAAAATCAAACCGTACTCAAGAGGTATTGAAAGAGTTAACAACTATTCCTAACGTAATCGAAGCTAGCGTTATTTCTGGAAAATACAATATTTTCTGTAAAGTAAGAGCTAAGAATACGGAAGATGCTAAAAGAATCATCTATCAGATTGATGACATCCAGGATGTTATGAGAACTGAAAGTATGATCTCTATGGAGGAATTCTTAAGTGATAAAAATAGATTGATCAACGCTATTTCTATTTAATCAATTTTTAAAACGAATAACTATAAAAGAACTTATGAAATCTCTCATAAGTTCTTTATTTTTGTACCTATGGAAGAATACAGTTACTTTGACGAGGATCCGAAGAAAGGATGGGGCTTTATTGCAGCATTTGCTTCTTTGATGTTGTTTACGATAATGGGGTTGGGGATAGATGTAGATGAATACCTGCAGCATGAGTTTCTTAACATCCCAAGATGGTATTTTTATATTATTTTCTCGCTGGATGCACTGATGATGATCAGTTTGGTGTTGATGTTCTTTTATAAGAAAATCGGGATCTATATATTTCCTGTAATGCTGATTCTGCACTTCTTTATGCACAACTATTATTTATCAACATTCTTATACACAGACGTTACCAATTTATTCCTTTTTACAGGATTTGGAATGCTGGCAATTATCCCGAAGTGGAAGTTTTTTAAGTAATCTCAATCTCTTTTTTTAATTAAAGATTATACGCCATTTGAACTCATTGAGAAATCTTTGCATTAAAAAGGCATGAGTATTAAAAGCTGATATTCAATAAAAAATAACCGACTTGTGGAAAATCTTCAACATTTAAATATTGAATTAAAAAAATACCTGGAACAAATAAGTTCACAGCTTATTCTTGATATAACTGAGCTTATTGAGGGAAAGAATGTAAATTATCTCAACAATAAAGCGAAAGCGGACGGTAAAGCATTGTATTTTGAATATCAGTATGATTATTTAGACATCATATGTTGGTCGGTTGATCAAGAAGGTGAAAGAATTACGGAAACAAGTAAGTTGTCTTCAAAAAAGGTTGAAAACGAAGAATGGAATGCTTTAATTCCAAAACAGATTTGGGAAGCTGCTGTAGATTTTGAAGACACCTATGAAGATGATGATTTTGATGATATTCTGGACGAATATAATACTGAGAAATACGAGTTGTTTGAAAATTGGTTTTTAGAATGTTGGAAAAAAGCAGTAGCACAAATTAAATTAGAAATGGATGCCTATTTTTCTATCCACGATACCTATTTTAAAACAGATTTACATTCCATGGAGACTATAAATGCAGATGAAATAAACGTACGTTATCAATAGATTTTAGGCCTTAGTCAAAAAATAAAGCGGATAATCCAGCTCAACAGTTTGATGAAAAATTACAAAATCATTTTTGGTGTAAAAAGTTCTGTTTTCCGGAGTGGTTGTTTCTACATAAATGAGTTTATCATTGTATATTTCTAATGATTCTTTTAGCAACTGGGTTCCTATTCCGTTTCCTTGTTCTTCAGGAATTACTGCCATTAACCATAAATGAGCAAAGTTTTCTTTTGGATGAAAATTCTTTAACAGTTTTTCTCTTTTTAAGACCTTGAAAGTATTTTCTATACCAATACAAGTGAACAATAATTTGATTTCAAGAATAAGCCTTTTAAAGCTGAATTTTGCATGGTCAAGATATAGGACACATCCTTTGTTGTCGTTGCTTAGAAATACATTTCCATATAAAATGGAGAGATCAAACTGATATTCCATTAAAGCCTTCAGTCTTTTAGATCTGTTGCCTGAACTTTTAATAACAAAATTGATGGAGTTGGGAATCAACACATCAATAAAAGCACGATGTAATATATCTACTGCTAGGGCTCTATCTTGATGAGTTGCTTTTTTCATGCTGTATTTAAAATGTAAATAAACAAAAAAAGCATCCAAAATTGAATGCTTTTCTGATCTTCTTAAAAAAGATAATCTTATTTCTCTAAAATTCTCTTCACAGCTTCTATCACCGCTGCAGAATCAATTTTATATTTTTTCATTAATTCAGCAGGCGTTGCAGATTCTCCAAAAGTATCATTTACTGCTACGAATTCCTGTCTTGTAGGTCTTTTTCTTGCTAACATTCCCGCAATAGATTCACCTAAACCACCAATATAGTTGTGCTCTTCAGCCGTAACAATTTTTCCTGTTTTTTCAACAGACTTTAAGATGATCTCTTCGTCCAAAGGTTTAATGGTGTGGATGTTGATCACCTCACAAGAAATACCTTCTTTTTCAAGCTCGTCTGCCGCTACAAGAGATTCCCAAACTAAGTGTCCTGTTGCAACAATTGTTACATCAGTTCCTTCCTGAAGCATAATTCCTTTTCCGATTTCGAAAGGCATATCTTCCGGAATGAAAACTGGAACTACAGGTCTTCCGAATCTTAGGTAAACCGGTCCTTCAAAATCAGCGATTGCTAAAGTTGCCGCTTTAGTTTGATTATAATCACAAGTGTTGATTACCGTCATTCCCGGAAGCATTTTCATCATCCCGATGTCTTCCAACACCTGGTGAGTAGCGCCATCTTCACCCAAAGTAAGACCTGCGTGAGAAGCACATATTTTTACATTTTTATCAGAATAAGCTACTGACTGACGGATCTGGTCATACACTCTTGAAGTAGAGAAATTAGCGAAAGTTCCTGTGAAAGGAATTTTTCCTGTAATACTAAGACCTGCAGCAATACCTATCATGTTCGCTTCAGCAATACCTATCTGAAAGAATCTTTCTGGTGCTTTTTCAATGAATTTCTCCATTTTCAAAGAACCGATAAGGTCTGCGCAAAGTGCTACTACATTAGGGTTTGTGTCAGCAAGTTCAGCTAATCCAGCTCCAAATCCTGAACGGGTATCTTTTTTTTCTGTATATGTATATTTCATGAGGATTTCTATTTTTTATAGCATCATGTAACCTTACGGTTTCATTTTGTTCTAATTATTAATTAAAGATTACTTATTACCAATTACTTATAATTAATAGTCACTTGGAGCTTCTAAGTATAATTCTTTCATTGCTGTAGCCAACTGCTCATCATTAGGAGCTTTTCCGTGCCAAGCGTGAGATCCCATCATGAAATCTACACCAGCACCCATCTCCGTATGAAGAAGAATAACAACTGGTTTTCCTTTTCCTGTTTCAGTTTTTGCTCTCTCAAGGATTGCAGTTACTGCTTCAAGATCATTCCCTTTTTTCTCTTCCAAAACAATCCATCCGAAAGCCTCTAGTTTTGCATGAAGATTTCCTAATGAAAGTACGTGTTCTGTACTTCCGTCGATTTGTTGTCCGTTATAATCAATAGTAGAAATAATGTTATCCACTTTTTTAGCAGAAGCATACATCAAAGCTTCCCAGTTTTGACCCTCCTGCAATTCTCCATCTCCATGTAAAGTATATACCAAAGAGCTATCGCCGTCTAATTTTTTACCTTGAGCTACTCCTAAAGCTACAGAAAGTCCCTGACCAAGAGATCCGGAAGCGATACGAATTCCAGGAAGACCCTCATGAGTAGTTGGGTGTCCTTGCAATCTTGAATCTAATTTTCTGAAAGTACTCAGTTCTTCAACAGGGAAAAATCCGAATCTTGCCAAAGTAGAATAGAATACCGGGGAAATGTGCCCGTTTGAAAGATAAAAATGATCTTCATTTTTTCCTTCCATTGTGAAAGGAAGGTTATAGTTCATTACCTTACCGTAAAGCGCTGTGAAAAACTCTGTACAACCTAAACTTCCGCCCGGGTGACCTGAATTTACAGCATGAACCATTCTTAAAATGTCTCTTCTGATTTGTGTAGTAAGAGACTTCAACTCTTCGATACTTTTACTCATTATTTCTGATTTATTTGCACGCAAATTTACAATTTTTTACTGGCTTACGGAAATGCAAAAATCCAGGTTTTTGGCCCGGATTTTAATTTTTTTATAGAAACAGATAGATTTAACCGCCTGCATTAACGGATACTGAAATTTCTGTTACCACATTATTTACAAATTTAAAAGATAAATTGGTTCCTGCAGTTTCATCATTCAGAACAAAATATCCCGTATTCTGAGGGCTTCTTTTACCGTCTTCGTCCCAACTGGGGCTAACGCTGAAACTGGAATGATTTCTGAAAGCATTGATTAAATCATCTCTTGTGCTTCCAACTCCGATTCCGCTTTTTGTTTTAAATTTTTTGCTTGTTGTTGACATTCCTAAAACGCTGACAACATCTTTTTTGGTGTCGATCATATAGGTTGAATAAAAATCGATTGACAATATTTCTCCACCATATTTGATTGCATTTTTAGCAGTTCCGTCAATGACCTTCATTTTTGTTCCTGAAGTTTTCTCAACTTCGGCTTGTTCCATAGAGATCTTATAAGGCCCCATTCTTAAAGTGGAAACTTCAAAATCCTGAGCCGAAATAAAGCTACAAGCCAATACAAATACGTATAGTTGAATGATTTTTTTCATGGTAAATAGTTTTTTGATAATGGATATTTAAATTTTTATTTTGACCACAAAGTCACAAAATACAAGTACATTAATTATTTAATAATGAACTGAAAATAAAGCTTAAATAACTTTTGTGGTTAATTTTTAAGTTATTTTAAACATGCTTAATAATAAATTTAAAGCTTATCGTTTTAAAAGATCAGGTTTCTTTCTGATTAGCCATAAACCAAAGAAAGTTAATAACCCATTAATGATCAATAGCTCTAATCCGATTTTGAAATCTCCGAAAAGAGTAGCCTGATATTTATCGATAAAATAAGAGATAATAGGGGCTGCAATACAAACGTACGGAACCAGTTTATCTTCAACTTTATATTTCGTGAAAATACCAAAAGCAAAAAGTCCTAATAGTGGTCCGTAAGTGAATCCTGCCAATTTAAGAATTAAGCCAATCATAGAATTATCATTAATAATTTTAAAGATAACCACCATCACTAAGAAAGAAGAAGCAACGAGCAAGTGAACGTTTTTTCTGAATTTTTCCTTCTTTTTAGTGTCCCAAGGTTTGTCTTTCATTCCAACAATATCAATACAGATTGATGAGGTAAGCGCTGTCATCGCACCGTCGGCACTAGGAAATAAAGCCGAAATTAAAGCAATAATAAATATAATTGATATAAAGCCCGGCATATGATTTAACGCTACTTCAGGGAAAATTTTATCTCCAAAAATATCTTTCCCATTCAATAAAAATTCTTTTTTAGGAATTCCGTCTTTAATAATTTCTGTGATGTGACCGCCTTCGCTTTGTCCGAAAAGATATAAAAGTCCACCCATATAAAGAAATAGGGAAATTACGCCCAATAAGATGAAACCAAGCGTTACCATATTCTTCTGAGAATCTTTCAGCTTCGTTACAGAAAGACTTTTCTGCATCATTTCCTGATCAATTCCTGTCATGGTAATGGTAATAAATGCTCCGGCAAGAATTTGTTTGATAAAAAATCCTGGAGAATTGATATCGAATTCAAATACCTTAGTATAGCCTTTGTCGCTCATGGCAGTTAAACTTTGTCCCACACTTAGATCTAGATGATTCAACATATAAACCGTACAGATAATTAATCCTAAAAGCATACAAGAAGTCTGTAAAGTATCGGTCCAGACAATGGTTTTTACACCTCCTTCGTAAGTGTAAAGGATAATCATAATTAATATAATTAAGGTCGTTACAATAAAAGGAACGCCCAAACTATCTAAAATAGTGATTTGAAGAATATTCACAACCAAATATAATCTCGCGGTAGCTCCTACCAATCTTGAAACAATAAAGATCCACGCTCCGGATTTATAGGACAGTTGCCCCATTCTTTGCTGGAGATAGCCATAAATAGAGGTTAATTTTAACCGATAATATAAAGGAAGTAAGACGTAGGCCACCACAATATACCCAATAAGATATCCTAAAGTGATCTGTAAATAAGAAAAGCTGTCTTTCCCCACTGCACCAGGAACGCTCACGAAAGTAACCCCGGAAAGTGAAGTTCCGATCATCCCAAATGCAACGAGCATCCAATTACTTTTACGGTTTCCAATGAAGAAACTTTCATTATCACTTCCTTTTCCAGTTTTATAAGCTACCCAAAGTAGCAGTGCGAAATAGGCGATAATGATAACCAGTAATAGATACGGCGACATATTTGTAAATTTTTAAATTTCACAAATATAGTTTTTTTAAAGAAATTTTTTAAAAGCAATTTCGTTTTAGAAATTACAGAGGGCGAAAGATCAAACTAATCGGCAGGGAAGTTCTAAATCTTCGTTAAGATGATAGCTTGCACACATTCTGTGATACCCGTCTGCAATGATAAGTTTGTTATTTCCACGAACGAGTAAAATAGGGGAGATCTTTATTTCTTTTTTTATTTTCTGTAGATCTTCCTGAACGTATTTGTTTTCGCGTGGCAATAAAGGCAGCTCACTTGCCCGAAAGACATCCTTGCATTTTTTATAAATGGTTGTAGCTTCTGTTAATTTTTTAATGATTCCGGCAGTTTTTTGTTCATCATAAATGAGTTCTAAATAATCTTTTGCTGCTGGATAATCGTGTTTTTCGGGATTCTTTTTAAAAATACTGCTTGTTTTTTTCATTGCAATTTGTTTAAGTGTTTATTGAGTGAATAGATTATAATATCAATCTAAAAGGATAACTGGTTTTGAAAGAGTAATTTAACGATTTTATTGCAGATTATAGATGTTATATTCATAAAAAAACCTTTCAGAGTTGAGTTCTGAAAGGTTGATGTATTTTCTGTGTCTAGCTGAAATTAATTAACTAAAACATCCTGAAGTTCTTCACTTTTTTGGAAACTTGCTTTTGCAAACGGACAAAGTGGAATGATTTTCTTTCCGTTTTTTCTGGCGAAACCTACTGCTGCCAAAAGCATTTCTTTACCAACACCCTTTCCGTTGTTTTCTTCCTTTACCTCGGTATGATCGATGATGAATCTTTCTTCACCTGCCCAAGTGTACGTCATTTTTCCTGCTGAGATTCCGTCTATGAAAGCCTCAAAACTTCCGTGTTTTTCGTCGTTGTTTTGCTTTACTTCTATCATATTATGAATATTTGGTTTGAATTTCTATATCGTTTGTTAATAATTTATGCACCGGGCACGCATCTGCGATGGTGTGTAGCCTTTTTAGCTGCTCTTCATCAATAGTCCCTTCAAAACTGATATTTCTTGTAAAGACCGCCCTTTTAGTTAATGGGTAATTTTCTAGTTCTACCTCTACGTGTATTTCTTCAACAGCCCATTCTTTTCTGTCGATATACATTTTTAATGTAGCTGCAGTACAGCTTGCCAATGAGGTTGCTAAGATTTCAAAAGGATTAAACCCTTTATTCTGTCCGCCTTTATCTATTGGTTCGTCTGTGATCAGTTGATTTTCACCAGCCGTAACTTCTGTATAATATTTTTCTTTTCCTAAGATTGCTTTTACAGTTACTCCCATTTTTATCTGTTGAATTTTAACTTAGTTATAAAAATAGATTAAATTATTTTATTTCTTTGCCTGAATTTTAAAATTTTCTATTTTATCTTTTAATTCTTTAAGCATTTCAGGATTGATGATACCACTTTCCAAATCGAAGTTTTCATAAAACTTAGACAAAGAAAATGTGTCTTTTACATCTGCTGCAAATTGAGGAAAGAAAGTCTTGGCCGTGTTCATTACATTGCCGCCGCCATAACCTCCGGGAGAAGTGCTCATCAAAAGCATGGGCTTATTTTGAAAAACTTTAACGTTAATTCTTGATGCCCAATCGAAAACATTTTTAAAAGCAGCACTGTAAGATCTGTTATGCTCTGCAAGAGAACAAATAATGACATCGCATTCTTCTATTTGTTTTAAAAAGTTGTGCGCTTCATCGGGGAAACCTTTCTTTTCGAGATCGACAGAAAAAGTGGGCATCGTGAAATCATTAAGATCAATTAAATTAATTTCTTCATCCTGAAAATCTTTCAAAACAAATTTTACCAACTCTCTGTTAATTGAAGTGGAAGAGGTACTTCCTGCAAATGCTAATATTTTCATCGTTTATTTTTTATTGTTTTTCCTAAGGTTTTCTATTTAAAATAGCTTTAGGAAGTGGAACATATTCGTGTTCGTCACCGGGAACTAAAGGGAAAGCATCATGATTTTGGTCGTTCCAATTTACTTTTGCTTCATCAATGACTTCTTTGTTTGAATTTACGAAATTCCAGAATATAAAGCGTTCTTCATTGAAAGGCTCGCCTCCGAAAAGATAAACCGTTCCGTTTTCACTCATTTCGAATTCGCAAAGTTTGGTATCTTTTGCAATCATTAACTGCTTAGAGCCATAAGAATTTCCATCTGTAGTTACCGTTCCATCCAAAACATACATCGCTGCTTCACCGTAAAGATCTTTTCCGATGCTTATTTTTTGAGCAGTTTTCGTTTTAATTTCAATGAAAAATAATTTGCTGTGAACAGGAACCGGAGATGTTTTTCCAAAAGCTTCTCCTGCAATCAATTTATATTGAATATCACCTTCTTCCCACAGAGGAATTTGATCGGCTTCAATATGATGGAAAGTGGGTTCACTTTGCTCTAAATGTTTAGGAAGACCTACCCAAATCTGAAATCCGTGAAGTTTTTTATCGGTATGTCTTAAATATTCAGGGGTTCTTTCTGAGTGTACAACGCCTTTTCCGGCAGTCATCCAGTTTACAGCGCCTGGTTTTATTTCAAGAGCGCTTCCGATGCTGTCTCTGTGGAAAATTGATCCTTCCAAAAGATACGTTAATGTTGAAAGTCCAATATGCGGATGAGGCGGAACATCAAGATTTTGATAATCTTTTAATTCAGAAGGTCCCATATGATCGATAAAAACAAAGGGTCCAACTGCTCTTTTTTCACGGAAAGGCAATAATCTTCCCACTAAAAAATTTCCTATATCTGCTGATTTTTCTTCAATGATAAGTCCGATGTTTGACATGGCTAGAATATTTTTTTCAATTTTGTTTACGCTAATGTAATTAATATTTTCAACGCTTATGATACTTTAATGAAAATTAAAGTTGATTGAATTTTTATGTTTTAATTGTTGGATAAACGCAAAGGCGCAAAGAATTTTTTTTATTTTTTAAGGCGCAAGAAAATCATAGATTTTCAATTTCTAATTTCTTTACTTTTCATCAAACTTGTCATTCCGGAGGAATCTCGACACTGCTTTATTTGCGAGATTAAGATTCTTACGAAATGACAAATAGATGGTACTTTTATACCCAATCAATTTTATCGAAGATAAAATCTTTGCGTCTTAAAATAATGAGTTTTCAATTAACATTGCGTCTTCGCGTTTGCCCAACGACTCAATAGTAAAGTTAAGAAATAATTGAAAATTAATCCGCCAAATACCCAAATCTTCCCAAGTTATAATCCTCAAAAGCCTGCATGATTTCTTCTTTTGAATTCATTACAAAAGGCCCGTGTGGATAAATAGGCTCGTTTAAAGGCATTCCGCTGATGATTAATACAATTGAATCTTCAGACGCTTCTATCGTAAAAGTCTCTCCTTCGTTTTGGAATAATACCAAATGATCTGATGGTGCTTTTTGTTCACCGTTTACGATAATATTTCCTTCTACAACCAACGCTGCAGTATTGAAGTGAGCAGGGAAATTGAACTCTGCTTTTCCTCCTGATTTTAATTTTGCATTCATCACATGAACCGGACTGTACGTAAAGGCAGGACCTTTATGTCCGTTATATTCTCCGGCAATGATTTCAATAAATCCGTTATTACCAAGATCTACTTTTTCCATATCGGAATTTTTGATTGCCTGATATTTGGGGTAGCTCATTTTATATACTGAGGGAAGGTTTACCCAAAGCTGAACCATTTGGAAAATCCCTCCGGTTTTTGCCCATTCCGTTTCATGATACTCTTTGTGAAGAACTCCTTTTGCGGCAGTCATCCACTGTACATCGCCTTCACCAATAATTCCTCCGCCTCCTGCGCTGTCGTGATGTTCAACTCTACCTTGATAAGCTATCGTTACGGTTTCAAAGCCTCTGTGAGGATGTACGCCAACTCCTCTTGGAGTTTCTGTTCCGTTAAAATGAAATTTTGAGTTGTAATCGAGCAAAATAAAAGGATCCATTCTTTTCATATCCAATCCTTGTACACCCGGAATAAAATTATGCACCCTAAAACCGTCACCCACGAAATGTGCAGGTTTTGGAGATATTACTATTTCTACTTTTTTAGTTGCCATAATACTGTTGATTTTATACAGGCAAAATTATTAAAGTTAAAAATCAGATGCATTGACCTGTGATAAGTAGTGCATTTGTTGTGATGAAAAATGGTGAAAATGAGAGGTTGAAATTTTTTTTAGTGCTTCACCAAACCTAACAGGTTTCCAAAACCTGTTAGGGTTATTGGGTGGAAAGATCCGAGTCTAGATTCCTGCGGGATGACAAACTTTGTGCTTATCCGAAATAGCAAATATTGGGCAAATACCCCTAGCCCCGATTGACTCAGTTTTTATATTTATAATTATTGAATCGTCGAAACTCATTTCTCGTTTTACAGAGGAAATCCTTTTTTTGAAAAAAAAGATTGCAACGAAAGCGGGAAACAGCTCCAAAAAATATAAACTATATATAATTGATTTTAATCTTCCTTCGATTTCATGTTCTTTCCATCAGAAACATGTAGTCTTCTGAAAACAAATCCTGAGATAATGGTTAAAATTCCCACAGTAAGAAATGTGTATCGAAATGCATTATGAATTTCTCCTTCAATGAGATCTGTATTTTCAAATAATTTCAACACAATTAAACCAAAGGCGATCCCAAAACCAATAGCAAGTTGTTGATTGACGGATATTAAAGAGTTTCCGCTGCTTGTCTGGAAGTTTCGAAGATCTGCAATAGAAATGGTATTCATTGAAGTGAATTGAATCGAATTAAAGAATCCTAATACCGCAATAATCGGGACAAACCAATATAAAGAAGTGTGAATATCCGGAATGGCTAATAGACAAATTAAAGTTCCGATGATAAAAGTGTTGATCATCAATGTTTTTCTATAGCCGAAAGTATCTAAAATTTTAATGACATAAGATTTTCCAAACATAGCGGTTAATGCCATTGGTGCGATGATCCAACCGGAAGTTACAGCCGATTGTTTGTACGCAATCTGAATCATTAAAGGTAATAATAGTGGAATGGCACTGATTCCTAATCGTGTTGCCAGGTTTCCTACAACGCCCACCCGAAATGTTCTTACCTGAAAAAGGTCTAACGGGAAAATAGGATTGCCCCCTCTTTTTGCATGTTTGTAGTAATAATATAAGAAAAGAAAGCCTAAAATAAAGACCACTAAAACGGGAGTTGTATTTTGAAGGTCTCCAAAAAGTTCTAATGAAATTGAAAGTAGGAGTGAGGCTGCTGCAAAGATCAGGAAGCCTTTTAAATCGAAATCTACGTCTTCGGATTTATAATTGGGCATGTATTTTACCCCTAACACAATTCCTATGACTCCAAACGGTATATTAATTAAAAAAATCCAGTGCCACGAAAGATAATCTACCAGATAACCCCCAACCAAAGGTCCTAAAACAGGTCCAATTAATGCAGGAATAATGGCGAAGTTCATTGCTTTTAATAATTCGCTTTTATCGAATGTTTTTATTAAAGCCAATTTACCCACAGGCGTCATTAAACTTCCTCCAACGCCTTGTAATACTCGTGAGATCACCAGTTGGGTAAGGTTTTGTGAAATAGCACAAAAGAATGAACCCAGACTGAAAAGTATCAGCGAAACAATAAAAACCTTTTTCGTTCCAAAGCGATCTGCTAAAAATCCGCTTGCCGGCATGAAAACCGCCAATGTAAGAACGTAACTGATGATTGCGTTCTGCATATTAAGAGGAGATTCCTGAAGGTCTTTTGCAATGGAAGGCAAAGAGGTATTTAAAATGGTAGAATCCAGCATCTGCATGAAAATGGCAGTGGCAAGAATCAGTGGTAAGACTTTTTTTACTTGTGTTTGTGACGAACTTATATCAGACATTTGTGAGGCTAGAATTTTAATTTTCTAGTGAATTTATTGGGTTAAAAGAATACCGCATTATCTGCAGCTTTTTCTTTAGATAAAGAAATTCATATAAAATTAAAAAAGTCTTGCGATATTTCACAAGACTTTTTGATTTATTTTCTAGGCTTTTCTACTCCTTTCCATTCTTCACCGGCTTTTCTGTACTGGCTCAACTCGTAAGTTTTGAAATCTTTTGTTTTATATTCAATATTATCAGTATTCTGCTCAAAAGGCATGATGTAATAAAAATCTACATCTGTTTTATCTGTTTTTGTTCCTTTTTTAACGGTAGGTACGTATTTAGAGAACTTGTAAGAAGGAAGATATTGTTTCAATCTTGCATAGAAAGCTTTATTTTCTTTTTCCTGAGGAATGATATCTACAATATCGAAATCATCTTTCTTCTTGTTGATCCAAAGGTAATACGTCTTCTCTTCCTGCGTTTTCTTGTTTAAAGAGTTGAATGCGAATAATTCTTTTGGTACCAATTCTTTAATCTTTTCAGGATCTACTTTAGTGAAGTATTCTCCTTGAGAAGGATCACAATAAGTCTCCAGGTTTAGCATTAAGACATTGTTGTTCTCAAAATTTTTATTTTTAAAATATTGATTTAAAGATAATTCTGCTGTTGCTCTTAATTCTTTACCTCTATCATCTAGTTTTTTAGTTGGATTCTGAGGGTTTACTTTTTTCACAAACTCATACAGAACCTTAGGTTTTACATCTTTAAGGTGAGGGTATGTTTTTAATTGTTCAGCTTTTGCCAACCAGTAAAATTGTTGATAATAGTCATCCTTTTCATTATCCTTTACGGTTTTGTACGTTAAAGCAAGTTTTTTTGAGTTAAGATATTTACCAAATTTACCTTGTCCGAAGGTAAAAGTTATAGATAATAAAGCAAAAAAGATAGTAAGGGTTCTTCTCATTTTTATAAAATTGATTTTTCGTTTTCCAAATATAATTATTTATTAGATAATATTTTTGATTGTCAGTTAATTTATATCAATTTATTATTGGTTATTCAAAAGAAAATCCTGTATCGCTACAGGATTGATAAATTTTATTGTTAGGTAATAGGATTTAGGGCTTAGGAATAAGTTTTTTAGCTTACTGTTTTAAACTTTATTTTCCCTAAACCCTAAACCCTAAACCCTAAACCCTAAACCCTTTTATTCATAAGAAGTTTCGTGAACTTTAATAGATCTTCCACTAGGGTCGTTCATTTTTTTGAAAGCCTCATCCCATTCCAACGCAATTGGCGTAGAGCATGCAACAGAAGGAACAGAAGGAACAGTAGCAGCCGCTGTTTCACTTGGGAAATGTTCTTCGAAAATTGTTCTGTAACGGTATTCTTCTTTGTTTTGAGGAGTGTTTAACGGGAATCTGAATTTTGCATTCGTCATCATTTCGTCAGAAACTTCTTTTTCGGCAACTTCTTTTAAAGTATCGATCCAAGAATAGCCCACTCCGTCTGAAAACTGTTCTTTTTGTCTCCAGGCAATAGATTCAGGAAGTAAATCTTCAAAAGCTTTTCTTAATACCCATTTTTCAATTTTTCCTTCGGCAACGTTAATCATTTTATCTTTTGGATTAACGGTCATGGCAATATCCATAAATTCTTTGTCTAGGAAAGGTACACGTCCTTCAATTCCCCAGCTCATCAATGCTTTGTTAGCTCTTAGGCAGTCATATAGGTGAAGTTTGTCTAATTTTCTTACCGTTTCATCATGAAATTCTTTGGCATTTGGCGCTTTATGGAAATACAGATATCCACCGAATAATTCATCGGAACCTTCACCGGAAAGAACCATTTTGATCCCCATTGATTTGATGACTCTCGCTAAAAGATACATTGGGGTAGACGCACGAATGGTTGTTACATCATAAGTTTCCAGATGATAAATTACATCGCGGATAGCATCCAGACCTTCCTGAACGGTAAAATTTACCTCATGGTGAATAGACCCAATATGTTCTGCCGCTTTTTTTGCTGCGATTAAATCTGGTGAACCTACCAAACCTACTGCGAAACTGTGTAATCTCGGATACCAGGCTTCCTGAGTATCACCGCTTTCAATTCTTTGTCTGGCGAATTTTGCCGTAATTGCAGAAATAACAGATGAATCTAAACCTCCTGATAAAAGTACTCCATAAGGAACATCGCTCATCAATTGTCTGTGAACAGCGTCCTCAAGTCCTTTTCTTATTTTTGAAATATCCGTTTCATTATCTTTCACAGCATCAAAATCTTTCCAGTCTCTTGTATACCATTGCTGAAGATCAGTTCCTTGTTTACTGAAAACAAAATGTCCCGGTAAAAAAGTTTCAATGGTGTTACAGATTCCTTCCAATGCTTTTAATTCAGAAGCTACATAATAGTTTCCGTTTTTATCCCAGCCTTGATACAGTGGGCAGATTCCCATATGGTCACGGGCAATAAGATAGACATCGTTTTCAATGTCATACAGCGAAAAAGCAAAAATTCCATTCAACTTTTCTATGAAATTTTCTCCGTATTTTCTGTAAAGAGCCAAGATTACTTCACAATCAGATTCAGTCTGAAATTCATAATCAAGAAATTCCTTTTTTAATTCTCTATGGTTATAGATTTCTCCGTTTACTGCTAACACAACCTTTCCGTCTTTGGTAAATAAAGGCTGCTTTCCTGAAGTAGGATCTACAATAGCAAGTCTTTCATGAGAGAAAATTACTTTTTCATTTTGAAATACGCCACTCCAATCCGGACCTCTATGACGGATTTTTTTTGACATTTCTAATACCTGAGGTCTTAATATCTCAGTTTTTTGTTTTGCATCAAACAAACATACGATTCCACACATTTTTTTATCATTTATTTAAAGCAAAAATAGAATTGTAATTTAAAAATAACAACAAAAAAGAACTAAATGTAAATAATTTTAACTTAATAGTTTATTTGAAAGAAAAAATTAAACTTATTTAAGCTATAACGATGATTTTGATTAATATTTTTCACTTCAAGTTTTTGGCTCTTATCTGTATACGAAATAAAAACAACATATTTATTAATCTATGTTAATTTATTCTACAAATTTTTGCCTTTACTTTGTGGCTCGAAATAATTTTTTTTCATCATTTGTGTTTTTACCTTCTTACAATCCCATTGTAAGAAGGTTTTGTTTTTATTGGGATCCTAGTAAAACTCCTGAAACATTCCATGAGCTGAAACTGGTTCCTTCGGTAGGCCCCTGAGGGATCTTAACTTGGATAGTATGCTTTCCCGCTTTTAGATCTCCAAGCGAGATAATGTTAGGGTTGGTAATGGTTCCCGGGCACCAGTTTGATCTGCTGAGGTCTGATGATGAAAGCCCGTCCGGAAAATTCCCTGAAGCAGGATTGTATAAGCGGTAAGAACCGCAGTCTGTTCTCCAGGGTGTAAATGAAAATGCCAGTTTATGGTCTAGGAAGATAGAATTAGGTTTGGGGATGAATTCGTCTCCGTTTTCCCAACCGCCGTGTCCTGTTGTGGTATATCTCAACTGAGCATTTTTCAAATCCTTTTGTAAGGTGAATTCTACAACAAGTCCTTTGTCATTATTAAACATTGTGGAATAATCCTGTCCGGCCATTTCCATAATGTTCAAGGTGTTGAATAAAGGAATTACGGTATTATTTTTATTCACAGCTTGATCACTTTTATGAATGGTTATTTCCAAACTCACTTTGTGACCGCCTTTGTCATAGTTGCCAATGAATGTACCAATCCAGAGCTCTTTTTCAGATAAAGAAGGTTTTAGTTCAGTAATATCCTGACGGTAAGGCGTGAGTGTTTGCCACGTTTTTCCTTTTAATTCAATATGATTAAATTTTTGAGTTCCGAAAGCAGTGAAAAATCTCATCATTTCAATGGCAGGATTGTAATTTTCGGTTGAAGTTATTCCGTAGTATTGTTTTCCGTTGCCGTTGTCATAGAGAGGGAGTGTTTTTACTCCTTTTTCTAATCCGTCAAAGAAAGATTGTGATTTATCCTGAGGAATGAAAAATACAGTGCCTGTTCTGTCGTAGGCATCGCCGTTAGATTGTTGTTTTAATTCAGCAAAAATAAGTTCACCTTCTGATATTTTTGGAAATTTAATTTTTTTTAGGATAATCGTTCCGTTAGCGAATCTTTTTATTTGTTCATCTGATTTTGATTCATCCGAAAAATTAATGGTTTCATTGTCAAAAACTTTTAAGGTGGTAAATCTGCTTTTCCAAAGTAGATCTTTATATCCTAATAGATCGGTTGAGTTTATTGAACCTTTTAATAAGGCTTCAATGTCAGTTTTCTTCACTTTTTTTATTGAGCTGGCTGTGGTCAGTGAATTTTTATTGCGTTCAACCTCTAAGACCAAACCTAGATTTTGACCTAAAGTGGATGGTCCGCCTTTTATTTTTAAATCATTCGTGTACCAAACCTCAATGGTATTTGAATTGATTTTTGTTACTGCTTTTTTACAATTGTAGCCCAGGATTTTTTTTGTTTCATTCGTGAGTTCAAAAGTCTGTTTTCCTATAGATTCTACATCTGAAGTTGAAATGATTTCGTTGGGTTTTAAAAAGCCATAAGAAATAATTGTATTGGATGGTTTTTCAACTTTCGTAATTTCAAATGGATATTCACTTTTCTGTTCTCTGATTTTATTATTTAGAATAAAACTTTCTTTTTCATTAGCCCAAACTAGAGTAGGGGTTTGATCTGCTGCAACTTTTCCGTTGTATGAACTTATGTATTGAATTTCGTAGGTTTGAGCAAACGTCAAACAAAATAAAAAGAAAGTGAACAAACTGAATAAAAATTTTTTGAACATAATTGGTAAAGTTGGTTTCTCACAAAGATAAAATTTAGTTAATATACTATCAACTTTGTGAGTTTTATAAGGTGTTATTTGATGAATAGGTATGAAATATTTATATGATTGTTACGTTCAAACAAAAAATAATCACCATGAAGCACATTTTTATGCTTTTTCTATTTTCATTCAGTCTTTTATCAGCACATAAGCCAAAAGTGAGAGTGGAGACTTTTGGAAATGTGAAAACCTATTTTTCATCAGGTTTTAATTTTGGAGAAAAAACAATTGAATCCGAAGAACTGAAAATGCAGATTATAGGTAAGCTTTCAAAAGTTATTTCTGGAAAATTAGGATATTCTGATACAGTTTTAATAGAACGAAGAACTTATAATGCTCATAATCCGAATCAAAAGTTATTTATCTTAGAGAATAATAACTCACAATATAAAATTCCAGTATTGGATGATGGAGTTGTTCTTAAGAGTAATAATAATGGATTATCTATAAGGATTGTTAGTGATAAAATTGAAATTACTGATGTTTTAAAGTTAGTGGAATATTCAATTTTAAATAGAGAAAAACTTAATAATAAGTTGATTTCCATAGATTATTATTTTAGTGAAAAAAGTAAATTGTCAGTTTTAGCAAATACCGAGGATTTAATACAGGAAATAATAAAAAAAGAATCAAAACTAATTGAGCAGATAATTAATGATGAAATTGTTTTGTTAGATAATGGCTCGCTACGAAATGAAATTTCTTGGAATAATAACGAGTTTATATTTTCAACAAACACAAAAAAATTGAAGGATGATAATGTTTACAAAAACCATTATGTAAACTATAGAGTTTCAGATTTTAGATACTATATTGATTCTTTTGACTCTAGTTATTTTATAATTTTTAATAATACAAATACATTTACTTACTTCGATGGTGTAAATGAAAATACTTCCCCAAAAATTAATATTGAAAAGAAAAATGGCTATGCATTTAAATTAATAAGGGAAAAGCTGGGTGATAAAATTATTTTATATGATACACCTGATTATTTCTACGTTTATAACATCAAAAAAAAACTACTCCAAAAAATAGAGTAGTTCATGTATTGTGATAGTGTTTAACTATGTTTTAAGCAAGTCTTTCGATCAAAGCCATGTAGAATCCGTCATACCCTTCGCTAGGCATTACTTTTTCGTCTTTCACCATTTTGAAATCTGGGTTGTTTTTCAAGAATTCTTCCACCTGCAAGTTATTTTCAGAAGGTAGGATAGAACAGGTAGCATATACCATTTTTCCTCCTTTTTTAAGGATTTTAGAATAATCCTGAAGAATTTGCTGTTGTTCTTTTTTTATTCTGTCGATAAAATCTTGGTCGATTTTCCATTTACTGTCCGGGTTTCTTTTCAAAACTCCTAGACCTGAACATGGCGCATCAATCAACAACCTGTCAGCTTTCTCATGAAGACGTTTGATTACTTTATTATCAGAAATCATACGGGTTTCAATGTTGTGAGCTCCGGCTCTTTTTGCACGACGCTTTAGCTCAGCCAATTTCCATTCATAGATATCTAGAGCAATAATTTGTCCTTTGTTACCCATTAAAGCAGCTAAGTGAAGTGTTTTTCCACCTGCACCTGCACACGCGTCAACCACTCTTTGGCCTTCTTTTACATCAAGGAAGTATCCTATTTTTTGTGAAGTAGCATCCTGAACTTCAAATAATCCGTCTTTAAAAGCAGTCGTAAGGAAAACGTTCTTTTTTTCTTCTAACTGTACTGCGTCAGGATAATTTTTTATCGTGTAAGAAACAATATTGTCAGATTCTAAGTCAGAAATAAGTTCTCTAGGTGTAGTTTTTAAAGCATTAGCTCTTAAAACGGTAGGAGCACGCTCATTCAAAGCTTTCATTTCTTTTTCCCAACCCGGACCTAATTCTCTTTCCAATGTCTCAACCAACCATTCAGGAACAGAATGTTCTATTGCTTTGGTAGGAACAGTTCCTTTTTTAAGCTTAGTAGTGATATCTGCAATTTTTATTCCTTCAAATTCTTCAAATCTTTTATAATTTGTTTTGCTCCAAAGTAAATAGGCGATAATCAATTTGTAAATATTATTAGGTTTTACGCCTTCTCCCATATAATATTCCAAACGTTTTTTCCAACGGATGATATTATAGAAAATCTCAGAAACAACGGCTCTGTCCTGGCTTCCCCATTTTCTGTTAGCTTTTAAAAGTCTTTCGATTACTTTATCGGCGTATTTATTTTTCTCGAAAAATGTTTCTTGTAAAGCATCGTGAATTCCGATCGCTAAGTTTCTGTGAATAAGTTCCATAAATTGCTTCTCCTGTTTTGAATCTGCAAAAATACGAATTATAGTTGAGAGATACGAGTTTCCTGTTTTGAGTTTCATTATTTGCCTTAAATAGGCGGTTGGAGACCCTTCATTCTGATTTTTCAACTTATTTTAAAATCATACCTTTGCAAAAAATAAAAAATATGAGTGATACTGTGCTTTGTCCGAAATGCGGTTCCGAATTTACCTACCCAAGCGATAACATGACGGTTTGTTCCCAATGTTTCTACGAATGGAATCCTGAGGAAGCAGCTTCTGAAGCAGCTAATGACGGCAAAATTCTTGATGCTAACGGAAATGAATTACAGGATGGAGATTCTGTGGTCGTAGTAAAAGATCTTCCTGTAAAAGGAGCTCCAAAACCGGTAAAAGCAGGAACTAAAGTAAAAAATATTCGTTTAAGACCAGACAGTGATCATAATATTGATTGTAAAATTGATGGCTTTGGCTCAATGGCTCTAAAATCTGAATTTGTAAAGAAAGCGTAATAAATAATTTTATCTCAGTATATCAATGCGTCCTTTGGGGCGCATTTTTTATGGGTAAGGCACAAAAAAAAGGAAAGAATTGGGCAGTGTTATCTTTCGAAGACTTAATTGCAGCGTTCTGCTAATGTCCGTCTACAGGAAGAAAGAGAATTAACCAAAAATTTCCTTATGCTGTGGTAGTACAAATCTAAGAAAAAGATGGATAGCGTGCTGTTTTTTTTATCCACAAATTAATAATAACTGTTAGTAAATGTGTGGATTATGTTTTTTTTTTAGAAGCTATTTCCAGCTATCCACTCATACTCCTCGTGCCAGCGCACACCAACTCCCAAACCCTCCGACGCTCCACCCCTTACTGCGGGGTAACCGTTTTTATCTGGGCTAGGGTAGTAGTTATTTTTACAAGATTCGTCATCGCGAGGAGCGAAGCGACGAAGCAATCTCTTAATAATCTTAACCTCTTAACAAAAGTCTTAATGGTTAAATTTTAAAACAACCGGTGTATTTAATCAAAAGAAATTTTAATCGGATTTTCCAGCTTTCCATCAGTATAAACAATAAGTTCTTTATCTTCCATTTTTAACTTATTCCAATAATGATTTCCTGCAAATCTGCTTTCTAAAACTTCAGTATCAAAACCATTTTCAGAAATTGTAATTTCATTCGGATAATAAGAAAATTTAGAGAGTTGAAACGTTGAAACTTCACTTTCGTTAAAGATATTCACTTCTCCAAAAAGCTTAGCCACATAAGAGTTATAAGGATTTTTATAGGTCTCTTCAGGGCTTTCATTCTGAATTAATCTTCCCTCCTGAAGAATCACAATCTGATCAAGCCAAGGCATAATATCCTGCAACTCGTGGGTAGAGATGATTAAAGAAATATGGTGTTCTTTCACATACCTGAACAATTTTTCACGAAGTTCAATTTTTCTTGGGAAATCCAGATTACTGAACGGTTCGTCTAAAATCAATAACTTAGGAAGTACAGAAAGAGCTCTCGCGATGGCAACTCTCTGCTGCTGGCCACCACTTAGGTATTTAGGTAAAATACCAGCGAATTCTTCCAATCCAACAACTTCCAGAAGTTCAGTTACGGTTTCTTTTTTCTTTTTTAAATCAATATTAGAAATAAATTTTCCCACATTCTCGGCTACGGTAGAATACGGCATCAGATCAAAATTCTGTGCGACAAATTTCATTTCGGCTTCTCCGGGAACAAGGTTTCCTTTGGGGCCATAAAGTGGGATTCCATTAAAAATAATATCACCGCTTTCCCAATCTAATAATCCGTAAATTAAATTGAGTAATGTAGATTTTCCGCACCCGCTTTCCCCTGCCAGCGCAATAATTTTCCCCTCTTCAAACTTGATGTTGAGGTTCTTAAACAGAGGATTATCTTTGGTATGTGAGAAGTGTAAGTTGTTTATTTCTAAAAGCATGGTACAAATGTACTATTTTTAGGAAAAAATATTTTTTTTTATTATATTTACAGTTACAATAAAAATATATCAAAAATGAGAAAAAAACTGTTTTCATTCGCTATTCCTGCTCTTTTTACTGCAGTTGTAGTGGTTTCTTGTAATAAAGACAAACCGCTGACAAGTGAAAGTAATGAAGTTGCTACAACGAAAGACGGTAGCCAATATACGCTGGATACATTGAACAGTAAAGTAGAGTGGAAAGGATATAAAGTTTTTAAATCTGAAAACACAAGCCATTTCGGAACCATTAAATTTGAAAGTGGTGACGTTACCGTAAAAGACGGAAAACTTGAAAGCGGAAAATTCGTTGCTGATATGAATTCTTTAACATCGGTAGATTTAAAAGATGATGCTGATCAGTTAGGAAAATTAAATGGCCATTTGAAAAGCGGAGATTTTTTCGAGGTAGAAAAATTCCCGACGGCTTCTTATGAGATTACGAAGGTGACACCCGTTGCAGAAGGTGATTACAACACGCTTTTAGATGGTAATTTAACCATCAAAGGAATTACAAAATTAGCAAGCTTCAAAGCCAATGTTTCGGTGAAAAATGGAGAAGTAAGCGTTGCAACCGAGCCTAAAGATATTAAAAGAGAAGAGTTTGGAGTGAAGTTCCAGGCTCCTGCTGAAAACGGAGTCATTAAGGATGAGGTAACCCTTCAGATCAACGTTAAAGCTTTAGAAAAAAAATAATTTTTTTATTTAAGTGAAATAAGTGATTGAAGTCTGCCTCCGAAAAGAGGCAGATTTTTTTATTTGAAATAAATTATTAAACTTAAAAACCGTATTTTTGCAAAACATTTTTGAAAGTGTAGAATAATGATAGAAAAGATAGAAGAACTACTTGTTGAAGTAAACGGCTTTAATGCTACATCTAGAGAGGAGATAGAGAACTTCCGAATTAAGTACAATGGTAAAAAAGGTGTTCTGAATGATTTTTTTGAAAAATTTAAAGAAGTCCCGAATGACCAGAAGAAAGAATTTGGACAGAAGATCAATACTCTAAAGCAAGCTGTTGCTGTAAAATTGGAAGATTTGAAAACATCGTCTGAATCTTCTATTATCTTAGAAAAAGAAGATCTTACAAGACCTGCTTTTCCATTGGACTTGGGTTCAAGACACCCAATCAATGTAGTGAAGAACAGAATTATTGAGATTTTTAAATCTATCGGATTTGCAGTTGCAGACGGACCAGAGATTGAAGATGACTGGCACAACTTTACGGCCTTAAATCTTCCTGAATACCATCCGGCAAGAGATATGCAGGATACATTCTTTATTGAGCAAAACCCTGATCTTTTGTTGAGAACGCATACTTCTTCTGTACAGATTCGTTATATGGAAGAAAACCAACCGCCGATCAGAATTTTATCTCCGGGAAGAGTATTCAGAAATGAAGCAATTTCTTCACGTTCACACTGTATTTTCCATCAGATTGAAGGATTGTATATTGATGAGAACGTAAGTTTTGCAGATATGAAGCAAACGATTCAATTCTTTACAACTGAGCTTTTCGGTAAGTCTAAAATCAGAATGAGACCTTCTTATTTTCCGTTCACTGAGCCAAGTGCTGAGATTGATGTATACTGGGGATTAAACTCAGAAACTGACTACAGAATTACCAAAGGAACTGGTTGGTTAGAAATTATGGGTTGTGGAATGGTAGATCCTGCCGTTCTTAAAAATGTGAATATTGATTCTGAGAAATATTCAGGATATGCTTTCGGAATGGGTATTGAAAGAATTACAATGCTTCTTTACCAAATGAGCGATATCAGAATGTTCTTCGAAAATGATATCCGAACGTTAGAACAGTTTAAAACTTTATAATAAAAATAAACCTCCGAAATGACTTTCGGAGGTTTTGTTTTTTAATTACTGACCTTAGAAACAAAACGTAATTAAAAAACTAACTGTATATAAGTATAACAATTGGTAGATTGAAAGTATTACATATAAAACAAAAATGCCTGTAAAAAATATTACAGACATTTTCAAAATTAAAAAACTAACTATATTTTTATTTCGTGAATTTCAAAGGATACTTCACGTTTTTAATATCATCTATACTTGCTTTTAAAGAACCTACTGCTAATTCAGCTTTTAACAGCATCGGAACATGGTTAGCATCATTGGAAACCCACATTGTTACTCCTTCCTTTTCCTTAAATACTCTTCCGCTTTTTACAGACGGAATAATTTTTAAACAATTAATCGTTCCAAACTTGGTTTTTAAATCTTCTGTTCCTGTTACTTTCAGCTGAAATGGAAACATTTCATCATCTATCCAAACATTCATATTAATTATAGTTCCTACTTTCAACTCAGCCGGGCTTTTACTTCTTAAGTAATAAAAACATGAAAGCATATCCTGAACTCCTTTTACCGATTTTATTACTTTAGAACCGTTGGCGGGCGTTTTTTTATCAGTTAATATGAGCGTGTTGTTATCGTGGTTAAAAACAGTTTCAAAATGTTGTGTATACCCTCCTTCTTTTACATCTCTTACATAGAAACTTGGAAGACCGGTTTGTATATTGATAAAACTTTCATATAAATCTTCTACTTTAAAGAAAGCTTTTACAGCACCCGTTGTTTGCCCTGTTCCTTTCACATATAAATGGGGAGCACCTTGGTACGTTGTTATTTTAGTTGTTAAATTGGCAGTTCCGGCATTTAAAAAACCATAATGAATTCTTAAGGTTAAAGATTCGCCGTTGGCAATATTATCTATTTGAGCGCTACCCAAACAGAAAATGAAAAAAGTTAAAATAATAAATATTTTCTTCATAGTAAAAGCATTAACAAAAAGGCTGCCAAATTTAACATTTCCAGCTTTTTAATGATATTTGATAAATCTCAGCTTTTTATTTAGACTGAATTAAAGAAGCTTCGCGTTAAAATTAGTAAATTTGCAGCTATACATCTAATTAAATTATCTTTTACTATGATAACTACAGACATATTGATTATAGGAGCAGGACCGACAGGACTTTTTGCAGTATTTGAAGCGGGTTTGCTTAAAATGAAATGCCATATCATTGATGCACTTCCTCAACCGGGAGGACAATTGACAGAGCTTTATCCTAAAAAACCTATTTTCGATATTCCTGGATATCCTTCAGTAAATGCAGGGGAATTAATTGATAATTTAATGGAACAGATCAAGCAGTTTCAACCTGGTTTTACATTAGGAGAAACGGCTGTTTCTTATTCTAAAGTAGATGATGAGTGGTTTGAGGTTATTACCAACAAAGGAACCGTACACAGAGCAAAAGCAATTGCTATTGCAGGTGGTTTGGGAACGTTTGAACCAAGAAAACCAACTTTTGAAAATGTAGCTGATTACGAAGAAAAAGGTCTTGAGTATTTCGTTAAAGAACCTGAACATTTCAGAAATAAAAAAGTAGTGATTGCCGGAGGTGGTGATTCTGCTTTAGACTGGAGTATTTTCTTATCGAATGTAGCGAGTGAAGTTACTTTGATTCACAGAAGAAATGAGTTCAGAGGAGCTTTGGATTCTGTAGAAAAAGTACAGGATCTTAAAAATCAAGGAAAGATCAAATTAATCACGCCTGCTGAAGTTACAGGAATTAAAGGAGATGGAAAAGTAGAATCAATCACTGTTGTGAAAGATGGTGAAGAGGCTTATGATCTTGAAACTGATTATTTCATTCCTTTATTCGGATTGACTCCAAAATTGGGAGATATTTCTAAGTGGGGCTTGAATATCGAGAAAAATGCAATTGTTGTAAATAATGCATTAGATTATCAAACAAACATTGAAGGAATCTACGCAATCGGAGATATCAATACATATCCTGGTAAATTGAAGCTGATTCTTTGTGGTTTCCACGAGGCAACATTGATGTGTCAAAGTGTTTACAACAGACTAAATCCGGGTAAAAAATACGTCTTAAAATATACAACGGTAAGTGGAGTAGACGGGTTCGATGGAAGTCGTAAAGAAGCTGAGAAAGCGGTTGTGAAAAAAATTGACTAATTTTGCAAAATTATGTCAGATATTAATATAAAAATCACCGACAGAGACGGTGTAACTCACGATATTGTTGCTCCTACGGATATGTCCATGAATTTAATGGAAATCATCCGTTCGTATGAATTAGCAGAAGAAGGAACAATCGGAGTTTGTGGAGGAATGGCGATGTGCGCTTCATGTCAGGTATACGTGATCAGTGATCCGGGGCTTGTACAAATGGGCGATGAAGAAGATGCAATGCTTGCAGAAGCTTACCATGTGAAAGAGAATAGCAGGTTGGGTTGCCAGCTGCATATTGTTGAAGAAATGGAAGGCCTTGAAGTGGAGATTGCTCCATATCCTTAGAAATTTTTAAGTTTAAAAATATGAACTCCCGAAGAACAATCTTTGGGAGTTTTTGGTTTTATAGATGAACATTTCCACTTGTGAAATTATTTAGGAACTTATCATAAATAAACGAAGCCTTTCAATGATTTTGAAAGGCTTCGTTTATTTTAATTTTTCGTAGGCTGAAACTTTGGATGCCCAACTTGCCACAATGCGAAAGAATAGACATCTGCATATTCTTTAAAAACAACATCTAAATCACTTGTAAAGTGTCCATTTTCATAATTGGCGTATAATAAAATAGGTTTTCCTGAAGCTGAGCTACTCTGTAAAATAGCAGCAAATTTTCCAGGCATCCAAGGAACAACTCTGGAATCGTTCATACCTGTTGTTACAATGACTGCAGGATATTTCACCCCTTTTTTTACCTTGCTTTGAGCGTCCATTTCCATTAGATATTTTGTATCTTCTTCATTTTGTAAAGTTCCTATTTCTGGAATCTGATTAGGACCATTAGCTGTTATTTCGGATCTTAGTGTATTAGTCATGCCTACCTCAGGGATTGCTACTGCATACAGATCTGGTCTTTCTGTAATTGCTCTTCCAATAAGAATTCCACCTGCACTTCCTCCGTTTCCGATTAATTTGGAGGCGGAAGTATATTTTTGATTAACCAAATATTCTGAACAAGCGATAAAATCTTTCCAGGTATTGGGCTTTGTAGCTTTCATTCCTCCACTGTGCCATTTTTCACCTTTTTCGCCACCACCTCTTACGTGTGCAATACCAAGAACAACTCCTTGTTCCAGTAAAACGGAAAGTCTTGTGGAAAAACGGGGTTCATAAGAAAATCCATAACCGCCATAACCTGTTATATAAGCCGGACTATTGCCATCCATTTTCATATTCTTAGGGTAAATAATAGAAAACGGAACCATTACACCGTCGTGGCTTTTCACTTCAACTTCCTTTACGGTATAAAGCTTATTGTAATCTGGATAGTTTGTTTCAGAATTAAGATATTTACTTTTTACGATATTACCTTTTTCAGGATTATACTCATAAGTTGTTAATGGACTCAGCCAATTTACATTATTACAATAGATATTGTCATTTTCTCTTTGGTTGAGAGATGATGAACTATTAACTCCCGTTGGAAAACCTACTTTTTTTCCTGTTAAAGTATTAATGTTTACCTGATATTTGTCTCTGACAATACCGTCTCCTAATGAATAATAAAGATAGTTTTTAGAATTATGGATACTTATAATTACTTTATCATTATTTTCTGGAACAACTGTTTTTGCATTTTTAAAATCAGGACTTAATAAGTTAGTTAGAATAATTTTATAATTCGGTGCCTCTTTATGAGTGAGTAAAAATAATTTTTCGCCGGAAATAAATACGTCAGTAATATCGTCTGATGGCTTAACGATTTGTCTCCAATTGATTTTTTTATTTTTTAATTCTGAATAAGGTGCAACAAAAATCGGACTTTCGGATTTTACAGAGCCTAATCTTAGAACAATATTTTTATAATCATCAGTAAAGTTAATCATTGGGAATTGCTCGGTTAAAGCATTCAATTCCGGATAATCTTCTTTTGATGCTAATATTTTGTCAGTTTTCGTGTCGGTTCCTATCACATGAAGCATTGCTTTCATCTCTTTTAAAAGCATGTTGCTGTTTGGATCTGCAGTACTCATTTTTGTATACATAAGAGCTTTATCATCCGGAGTGAATTCAAATGCAAATTCGCTCCAGATAGGGCCGACTTCATCATTCAGAAATTTCTTAGTCTCCAGATCCAAAATTCTTAAATGACAAATTTCGCCGCCTGATTTTGAAAATAAAATAGCAATTTTTTTTGCTTTCGAATCCAGTACAAAATTGGTGATTTGTGTATTTTTGCCAACAGTTTCGGGATCAAAAACCAATATTTCTTTTCCTGTAGAAAGATCTCTTGAGTATAATTTAGAGAGATTTTCACCTTTTTTAGTCTTAGTATAAAAATATGTATTTTCTCTTTGATATATAGCATCGAAAGAGTCACCATTCATTTCCTGTACCTCTTTCATACGTTTATAAAGATCTTCACGATGCGGAATTTTATCAATGATGCTATGGCTAAAATCCGATTGAGATTTGAACCATTTTTGAACTTCAGGATTTTTGATATCTTCCAGCCATCGGTAATTATCTGTAATTTTAGTTCCGAAATAATCATCTACAACAGGATGTTCCGGCGTTGCTGGATAATTATATTGAGCGGAAAAGAATTGGCAAAAGATTATGCCTGTAAATAAAAATTTTAATTTCATATAATTGTATTTTTTTATATTGCTTATACTGGGGATAAAGTAATAATTATTGTAAATGTATTAATCTTTGGATTTATAAGTGATATGATCAAAAAAAAATATCCAAAATCAAACGACTTTGGATATTCAATATAGCAATTGTATTGTTTTATTTCTGAGGAATATTCGCTAAAATATCTTTTAGGAAACTCCAGAACTTCTGGGTAGAAGGGATGTTTGCTTTTTCGTCAGGAGAGTGAGCTCCTCTGATCGTTGGTCCGAAACTTACCATTTCCATTTCTGGATAGTTAGCTCCGATAATTCCACATTCTAAGCCTGCATGACAAGCTACAACGTGTGGTTTTTCGTTAAATTTATCAGTGTAGATTTTCTCCATTAACTGAACGATTTCAGAACCTGGTTTTGGTTTCCATCCTGGATAAGAACCACTGAATTCAGTATTCATTCCAGCTAATTCAGCTACAGATTTTAACTGCTCTGCTACAGAATCTTTAGAAGAATCAACTGATGATCTTGAAAGATTTAATATTTTTAATCCTCCTTCTTTTAGCTCAACTCTTGCCACGTTGTTTGAAGACTCTACCAAATCTTTAACATCCGGACTCATTCTGTAAACACCGTTGTGAAGCGCTTTTAAAGTTAAAATAATTTTCTTTGAATCTTCTTCTGAGATGGCTTTATCAGAACTTGTTGCATTTTCAATATTGATATGAAGTGCAGGTTCAACTGTTGCAAATTCTTCTAAAATTTCATTTTTAAGACCTGTGGTTACTGCTTCTATAAATTCCTGAGCATTTCTCACAGATACGATAGCAGAAGCTTCTCTTGGAATTGCATTTCTCAATCCGCCTCCGTCAACAGAGATTAATTGAATGTTTTCTTTTGCTAAGCCATTATAAAGTAGTCTTCCTAAGATAACGTTTGCATTTCCGAAGCCTTTATGGATATCCATTCCGGAGTGACCGCCTTGTAACCCTTTAACTTCAATTCTTACAACTTGCCCGTTTGAAGCTTGTGTTTGATAATTTTGAGAAATTGTAACATCAATTCCACCAGCGCAGCCGATGTCAATTTCATCATCTTCTTCTGTATCAAGGTTTAATAAGATTTCTCCTTGTAATTGTCCGGGCTTCAGGCCAATTGCTCCCGTCATTCCTGTTTCTTCATCAATGGTGAAAAGAGCTTCCAACGCTGGATGAGGAATGTCTGAACTTTCTAGGATAGACATAATAGTAGCCACTCCTAAACCGTTATCAGCTCCTAAAGTTGTTCCTTTTGCTTTTACCCAATCTCCATCAATTTCCATTTTGATTCCTTCGGTTTCGAAATCAAAACTTACATCATTATTTTTTTGACAAACCATATCCAAATGCGATTGTAGCACAATAGGTTTGCGGTTTTCCATTCCTGCAGTGGCAGGTTTTTTAATAATTACATTTCCTACTTCATCAACCGTAGTTTCCAATCCTAGATCTTCACCAAATCCTTTAATGAAAGCAATTACTTTTTCTTCTTTTTTTGAAGGTCTTGGAACAGCATTAAGTTTGGAGAAATTTTTCCACACTATTTGTGGTTCTATATTAGATAATTCCATGAAATTTTATTTTTATCAAAATTACGAAATAAAAAATGCTTCCGTAAATCTGGAAGCATTTTTTTTGCTGAAAGCTAGAAGTTGTTTAGCATCCACATTCACCATAAATAGGCAATGTTTCTACAGTGCCATCTGGTTTTTCAATGGTCAATATACCTTGGAATAGCAAAGCTTCTTCCCCTTTTATTTTTTTACCTTTTACAGAGATTTTGTAATTGTCAATTTCAATTTCTTTACTCAATTCTTCATCGGCTTCCATGTCGCTTGACGAGATAAGATTCATTGCTAATCTTTTACCATCCAGCTTCATATAGGCAGTTTTTCCTGCATCATCCGCATAAATATATTTCTCTGCTTCAAAATCTGCTTTGTTTCTGGCAAAATAGCACGAGCATTCTTTAATCTCTTTTGGAAAAGGAAAGTTCTCAACTAATATTTTTCCTGAAGAAGCGTTTGCCTTTGCAGAATCCTGAATTATATTCAGAGAATCTTTAGCTCCTGAATTTGAAATTGTTTCTTTGTCTTTTTTACAAGCGACCAATAAGAACGCTGAAAAGAAAATAATTAGGTACTTCATTGTTTGTGGTTTATTTTATTTATCCTCGGGCTCTTTCAAGAAGAACCATCATTAATAATGACAGAACAACTAAACTTTCGTCTTCGTCATCAATATCAATCATTCTGTCAAGCTGAAATCTTCTTCCAAAAAACGAAGGCATTTTTTTTAGTTTAAAATATTCCTTTCCGTCAATATCTTTTACTGTGTAAGCCGGATTAAGGAAATATCCTGTAAACATACCAATAATTGGGATCTCACTTACCATTCCGTCGAAAAATTTTGTCCATGCATTATCTTCTGTTACCGTAAATTTTGGCTGATCATTCGCATCTAGAATGTTGTAAGTAGATTTCCAAATAGAACGCATTCCTTTTCTAGCCAATCTTCCGTAGTTTTTCTTGTCGATAAGATCATTTAATGAATAAGAAGAGTTAAAATCAATCCATTTATTCGCCTGAATTCTGAAAAGTTCTTTTGATTTACTTTCATCATTAAAGACAACAACATCCTCTTTCAATTTAAACATTTTTTGGCGAACGTAGGCTACATAGTTTCCATTTTTGTCCGTAATATTGAAGTCACTGGCTAATGTGGTGATTTTAAATTTAAAATCCAGTGGATAATTTAGGTTATTAAGTACCATTCAGTTTATATTTTTCTCAAATTAATAGTAAGTTCCAAAGATAATTTTTTTATTGGAACTATCTTGGGATTTAGCCCCCGTAAAACTACGGAAAATCATCTTTTTGTATTATTTTTGTAGGTATGGATTACCCGAGTAAAGTTTTGGCAAAAGCAGTGGATGAAATCTCTGGATTACCTGGGATTGGAAGGAAAACAGCTTTACGTTTAGCATTGCATTTATTGAAGCAACCCAATTCTAGAGCGGTAACTTTAGGAAATTCTCTGATTAACCTGGTTAACGAAATAAAATACTGTAAAGAATGTCATAATTTCTCTGATTTTGAAATTTGTGAAATTTGCAGTAATCATAAACGCAATGACGAAGTTATTTGTATTGTAGAAGATGTTCGTGATGTTATTGCCATTGAAAATACAGGAAAATATACAGGAAAATATTTGATCTTAGGTGGGAAAATCTCTCCAATGGAAGGAGTTGGGCCCAACCAGTTGAATATTTCGAGTATTGAAAAAAAACTTAATGGAGGACAGGTGAAGGAATTTATTTTTGCATTAAGTGCCACAATGGAAGGTGATACAACAGCGTATTATATTTATAAAAAATTCAAAGCTTTTAATGTAAATTTTTCAAGCATTGCAAGAGGAATTTCAGTAGGTGATGAGTTGGAATATGCTGATGAAATTTCTTTGGGAAGATCAATTATCAATAGGTTACCTTATAATGAAGGGAGTTAATAATTATTTCTCAATTAATTTACAATGATCTCCGTAATAATCCCCATGTATAATGCAGAACAGTCAATATCTTTTGCTCTGGATTCTGTAAAACAACAAACTTTTCCCCAAAAAGAGTTTGAAATAATCATTGTTAATGATGGTTCTACAGATAGTAGTCAAACAGTTGTTGAAAAATATATTGCAGAAAATCCAATAATGAATATTCAATTGATTACTCAAATGAATGGCGGAGTTTCTAAAGCTAGAAATACGGGGTTGAAAATTTCAAAAGGAGAGTATATTGCTTTGTTGGACGCAGATGACGAATGGATTCCCCGAAAAATAGAAATTCAAATGAGTTATTTTAAAAATAGGTCGATTGATATTGATTTTTTGGCTACGGCGAGAAATAATAATAAAATTCTTTATCCTTATAAGCCTAATAATAATCTTGCCGAAATAACATTCAATAAGCTCCTTGTAAGAAATGAAGCACAGCCTTCAACGGTACTGTTTAAAAGAATAATCCTTGAAAATACTGGGTACTTTGACGATAATCAAAGATATGCAGAAGATGTAAATTATTGGATGAAAGTGTCTTTGAAGAATAAAATGTATATTCTGGATCAAAGTTTAGTTATTGTAGGAAAAGGAGAAAGGTCTTTTGGCGTTTCAGGATTGTCTGCAAATCTGTCTGAGATGAGGAAGGGATTCAGTAAAAATCTGTATGAAATGAATAAATTAAAAAAGATATCATTCATCCAATATATGGTATTTAGGCTTTTTTACAGAGCAAAATACTTACTTTTGCTGGGCAGGCAGTTTTATTATAACAGCAAAACAAAAAAATAAAGATTTTACGAATTCATAATGAAAATACTTATCACAGGTGGAGCTGGTTTTATAGGAAGTAAGCTATCATTAGAGCTTACAAAAAAAGGATATGAAGTAACGGTGTTGGATAATCTTTCATCGCAGATTCATGGAGAAGATCCAACGGTAGATTCGCCTTTGTATAAGAGTATTTTGAATAAGATCAACTTTATTAAAGGAGATGTTACCAATCGTGAAGACTGGGAAAATGCGATTGAAGATCAGGAAGTAATTGTCCATTTGGCAGCTGAAACAGGTACCGGACAATCAATGTACCAGATCGAAAAATATACGGAAGTAAATGTTTCAGGAACAGCAAAAATGCTGGATATTTTGGTTAATAAACCCCATCATGTTAAGAAAGTCATTATTGCTTCTTCCAGAGCTATTTATGGCGAAGGAAAATATCTTCATCCAAAGCTAGGATTGGTGTATCCAAAGCCAAGGAAAGTGGAAGAAATGAAGAGCGGAGATTTTGAAGTGAAATATTCGGACGGACAAGTTTTAGAAGCTCTTCCAACGGATGAAGAATCAAAAATTCATCCCACATCTATTTACGGAATCACAAAACAGAATCAGGAGCAAATGGTAATGACAACCTGCGCTGCTATTGGAATTGAACCTGTTTCATTAAGATTTCAGAATGTGTATGGTGAAGGCCAGTCTTTGTTAAATCCATATACCGGAATTTTATCCATCTTTTCATCACAAATTCTGAACGGAAATGATATTAATGTTTTTGAAGACGGTAAAGAATCAAGAGATTTCATCCATGTAGATGATGCGGTGGAAGCAACGATAAAATGTATTGAAAGTGATGAGGCTAATGGCGAAATTTTTAATGTGGGAACAGGAGTTTCTACGGCTGTAACTGCGGTTGCTGAAAACCTACGAAAATTTTACAATAAAGATTTTGATATTAATGTTTCGGGGCAATTTCGTTTGGGAGACATCAGACATAACTTTGCGGATATCAGTAAAATTAAATCAAAGCTAAATTTCCAACCAAAGATTTCTTTCGAAGAAGGAATGTTGAGGTTTACCACTTGGGTATTGCAACAGAATATTCAGGATATAAAATTCAAAGAGTCGTTGGAAGAAATGAAGGTTAAAGGACTTTTAAAATGATTGGTTTAAAAGACAAAAAAATACTTTTTCTATCGGTAAGCTTTTTCAAATATGAGAGAGCTATTGCAAAAAGATTGACTGAAATAGGTGCTGAGGTTGATTTTTATGATGAAAGACCTTCAAATTCTAATTTCTCAAAAGGGATAATTCGATTAAATAAAAAACTGTATCAATCTCAGATTACAAAATATTATAATGATATTGTAAGCGAGATTCAACATAAGAAATACGATTATTTTCTATTAATAAAAGGCGAGGCGATTCCTGTTTTTTTTCTTGAAAAAATTAGAGAATTGAATCCTGATATGGAAATGATTTATTATAATTTTGATCCTCTAAAGGAATACCCAAATCTGATCTCCAATCTTAAATATTTTGACAAGAAGATTACATTTGAATATGATGATTCGATTACCTATGGACTGAATTTCAGACCGCTGTTTTATTTAGATGAATATAAAAGTTTACATCAAAATTCTAAGGCTCCTGAATATGATATTGTATTTATCGGAAGTGCCCATACAGATCGGTATATTGTAGGAGAGCAGGTAAAAGCTAAGGCAGAAAGTCTTCAATTAAAAACTTTCTTTTACTATTATGCGATGGGAAAGATTGCGTTTAGAATTAAAAAGCTAATTGATAAAAATCTAAAAAAGTTTGATAATAATAAATTAAGCTTCGAAAAATTGAGTCATCAGCAAATCATCGATTATTATCAAAAATCAAGGTCTGTTCTGGATATTAATAAACCTTTTCAATATGGTTTAACCATCAGAACTTTTGAAGTATTGGCTTCAGGAAGAAAGTTGATAACCACGAATACAGATATTAAAAATTATCCTTTTTATAATTCTAAAAATATATGGGTTCTCGATCGGGATAACATTCAATTAGACCAAGATTTTTTTAAAACAGATTTCGAGCTTTTGGATGAAAAAACGTTGTATATGATGTCTTTGGATTCTTTTATAGAATGCTTGTTCATTCAAAACCAGGATGAGTATTGGAATACCTACAGATAAGAATAAGTACTACAAATAAATAAAAAAATAGCTCTCGATATGAGAGCTATTTCTATATGTGAAATATTATTTGCTTATTTAGCCGGTGCTGCAGGAGCGTTAGCCGGAGTAGCTGTTTTAGAAGCCGGAGCAGATTGTGCAGGCGTTTCTTTCTTAATTGACTGTTGAGCGGGAGCCGCTTGTGTTGGCTTTCCTGTAATTACAACGCTGATAAGAATAAGAGCGATAATAATTGCTCCTAAGCTCCATGTTGCTTTTTCCATGAAGTCATTGGTTCTTTGTACACCGAACTGTGCAGAAGATGCACCTCCGAATGTACTTGAAAGACCTCCACCTTTTGGGTTCTGAGCCATAACAACGATTACTAATAAAACACTAGCAATCATAGTGAGAACCATCAATAAAATAAATATAGTATCCATGAATTTGATATCTTTTTGAATGGGCAAATTTAATCTTTTTTTACTGAATGGCAAAAAAAAGATAGAAGTAAATGGTAATAAAAATAAAAACGGCAACAATTGTTGCCGTTTTTTATATGAATTAGGGTGTTCTTATTTAAAATCAGAATCCTTCGCCTGATTAATTTGGTAAGATTGTACCGCTAAATTAATATCCATACCTCCCATATTTTGAATGATTGTAAAAGGGAATTTCACACCGGAAACCTCTTTGTAATCTGCATAGCTTGTTGGGATAGAACCTCCTTCGCCAGCTTTTACTTCACCCGTTTTCAACCCTGTTTTTACACTGTAGTAATACGTGTCTTTTGGACCTTTTACGACATAAGAATCTTCGTTGTTGTATTTTTCGATTCCTGCTAGTTTGTGATCAGCAGACTTTGCAAAAGTAAGTTCCGGGAAAAGTTCAGTGTCTTTTGCCATATCCACTTTTTGCTTGTCGCTAAGTGGAGCTTTCTTTCCTTGAGCTTCCATGTAACCGTCTTTACCGTCAAAAACAATTTTCTGAATGGTGTTACCCATCATTTTCATGTCCATTGCCATTTTTCCACCTTTTCCTTGGATCATTTTCATGCTCATATCCATTCCCTGAACTTTGGTAGTAGCATCAGTACTGATGTAATTTACTTTTTGCACAGCTGCTAAACCACCGATCGCATTGATGTACTTATCAGCAACAGATCCTATTGTTACGCTGGCATCTACTTTCTGAGCAGCTGGTTTTGCAACAGGATTAGCATCTTTGTCAAAATATTTAACTGGGTAACCTAATTTTTCCAATCCTTCAGAAATATCAGAAGCTTTACCGGCAATGAAAATTCTGCTTTGGTTGGGCAAGATGGTAGCTTTTACAGCATTGGTAATATCTGCAGAAGTTACTTTATCAATTGACTTTAAATAATTAGTATAAAAATCAGAAGGAAGATCCTGTACTTTTTGGTTCAAAGCAAATCTTGCAATCGTTTCAGGCTTCTCTAAAGACATAATGAAAGAACCTTTCAATTTAGCTTTAGCATTTTCTAATTCTTCTGGTTTTACAGTTGAGATTGCGTTAAGTTCATTCATGAATTCTTTAACCGCTTTATCTGTAACCTCGTTTCTTACACTTGATTCTGCAGAAAACTCAGGAGAGTATTTGCTTGCCGTCATGCTTGAATACGCTCCGTAGGTAAATCCGTTTTTCTCACGAAGATTCATGAAAAGCCTTGCTTCACCACCGCCACCTAAGATGTAGTTAGCCATCGTTGCTGGGAAGTAGTTTGCGTCTTTCATTTTTAAATTGTTCAGATTGCTTACCGAAACAACAGATTGTACAGCAGAAGGAACATCAACAACGTTGATCTCTGTTTTTGCCACGTTAGAAGCTGGTTCTAAAGGAGCAAAAGTAGTATTTGCTTTTTTCCAGCTGTTGAAAGCTTTTTCGATCAACGGTTTTACCTGATCAAATTTTACATCTCCAACAATAACCAAGTAAGCGTTGTCTGGAGCATAATATTTTTTATACACATTCTGGACGTCAGCTAATTGAATTTTGTTGATTGATTCAACGGTTTCAAATTCACCTCTTGCCGTATTTTTTCCATACATCAAAGCGTTAGAAACTCTGTTTGCAATAGAAGAAGCGTTTTTCTCATCAGACTTCAAACCTTCAATAGCTCTTTCTTTAGAATTTTGAATTTCTTCAGCAGAGAATTTAGGATTGATAATCGCATCAGCCATTAAACCCAAGACTTCAGGGAAATATTTTGAAAGAGAATTAGCAAAAGCTCCATTTGAAGAGAAGCTAAGGTTTGCCCCTAAGAAATCAACTTTTTTGTTGAATTCATCTTTGCTAAAGTTGGTTGTTCCGTTTTCGAACTGTTCTGCCATAATCCCGCTTACTCCGGTTACATTTCCTTCGTAATAAGGAGGTCTGTCCATAGAAAGGTTAGCGCTTACTCTTGGTAGTTTGTTGTTTTCAACCACCATTACGGTAAGTCCGTTGCTTAATTGGAAAGTTTTTGGCTTAGCAATGTTGATCGCAGGAGTAGGTCCCGGTTTCGGCATTGCATTAATATCTATTTTTTGGGCAGAAAGCATTCCTGTGAATAAAAATGCTACGGCTATATATGTTAATTGCTTTTTCATTTGTAAAAATTTAATTTTTAATAATTTTTCTTTTAAACAATTGATATTATTTCTAAGGTCTGACAGATTGATTCATCTGATCTCTGGAATCTAATATCTTATGTCTATTTAAAAATTATTTTTTTTCAGGAACGTAATTAATAACTACTCTTTGGTTAGGGTTAAGATACTTTTTAGCAGCATTCTGCAGATCTTCTCTTGTGATCCCTCTGTAGATGTCTATTTCTTTGTTAATTAAGTTGGTATCTCCCATCAAAACGTGGTTTGTTGCCAATGAAGCAGCAATTCCCTGAATGCTCGAATTTTGATTTACAAACTGATTCTCAAATTGGTTTTGAAGTTTTTGGTAATCTTCCTGAGAAATTAAAGTCGTTTGAAGTTTTTTGATCTCAGCATCGATGTCTGTCTGTAATGTTTGCTTAGTCGTTTGTCCCATTGGGATGGCAAAAAATGCAAAAATTCCATAATCTTCAAGACCTTGGTTGAAAGCCTGCACCTGAAGTGCTTTTTTATCCTGATCTACTAATTTTTTGTATAACACTGAAGATTTTCCGCTGCTTAAATAAGAAGAAAGCATATCTAAGATATAAGCATCTTTTTCTTTGTTAGCTGGAGTTCTGTAAGCAAAAATATAAGCAGGAAGCTGGATGTTAGGATCTGTAGCCGTAACTTCTTTTTCCTGAGTGATAGGAGCATCTTTTGGATAGTTTTTAGGATAAATAGTTCCTTTAGGAATTGCTCCGTAATATTCTTGGATCCATTTTTTAGTCTGCTCCGGTTTAATATCTCCCGCAACTACCAAAGTAGCATTGTTTGGAACATAATATTTTTTATAGAATGCCTGGAATTCTTCTAGTTTAGCCGAATTCAGATCTTCCATAGACCCAATCGTTGGCCAGTTGTATGGGTGATTGGTAAATAGATTTTTCTGTACTGTTGAGAATAGATTTCCATAAGGTTGGTTATCCATTCTTAATCTTTTTTCTTCTTTTACAACCTCTCTCTGAGTATCTACCCCAACTTGGTTAATCACAGCATGACGCAATCTTTCAGACTCCATCCAAAGACCCAATTGTTCGTTATTTGAAGGGAAAGTTTCGTAATAATAAGTTCTGTCGTTTGTTGTGTTGGCATTGTTTTGACCTCCGTTTGAAGATACTATTTTAAACCATTCACCTCTTTTGATGTTTGGGGTACCTTCAAATAAAAGATGCTCAAAAAAGTGAGCAAAACCTGTTCTTCCTTTCACTTCATCTTTTGCACCTACATGGTACATTACCCCTGTTGTAACTACCGGCGCCGAATTATCCTGATGAAGAATTACGTGAAGGCCATTTGGTAGGTCATACTCTTCGAATTTAATTTGTTGTGCATTTAAAGCCATTCCGAAGAATGCCACTGCAGCAACAGAAAGAAGTCGTTTTTTCATAAAATAGAAATTGTTTTGATAATTAGTGGGGGAAATACTGGAATTGTTACAAATAAATCACTATTTTTTTGAGTGAGATATTGATTTTATTTCATAGATACAGATGATCATCCAAAAATTTGAATTCTCCATATAATACACTAATTTTGTGTTCCCAAAATTTTTTGCAGTATGGATTATCTGAAAGGACTCAATGAATCACAATATGAAGCTGTTACCACCTTACAAGGACCTCTGATGGTGCTTGCAGGAGCGGGTTCCGGAAAAACACGTGTACTGACGATGCGTATTGCCCATTTGATTACGAATGGAGTAGACCCTTTCAATATTCTGGCGCTTACCTTTACCAATAAGGCGGCAAAAGAAATGAAGGAGCGTATTGCAAAAGTGGTTGGACAAAGCAATGCAAGAAGTCTTTGGATGGGAACTTTTCACTCTGTTTTTGCGAGAATTCTGAGAAGTGAAGGGCATTATTTAGGGTATCCTTCCAATTTTACCATTTATGATCAGCAAGATGCTTTAAATGTGATCAGAAAAGTGATCAAAGACATGAATGTAGATGCTGATCTGTATAAACCTAAAAAAGTTCAGTCAAGAATTTCTACTTATAAAAACAACCTGATTACGGTAAAAGCATATTTCAATAATCCTGAATTAATTGAGGCTGATGAAAAAGCAAACATGAGATTCATCGGACAAATCTATCAAAAATATGTTGAGCAGTGTTTCAAAAACGGTGCAATGGATTTTGATGATTTATTGTTAAAAACTAATGAATTATTGACTCGTTTTCCCGAAGTTTTAGCCAAATATCAGGATCGATTCAGATATATCTTGGTGGATGAGTACCAGGATACAAACCACTCTCAATACCTTATCGTAAAAGCATTGGCTTCAAAATTTGAAAACATTTGTGTGGTAGGGGATGACGCTCAGTCTATCTACTCTTTTCGTGGTGCGAATATTTACAATATCTTAAACTTCAAAAAAGATTATACAGATGCAGTAACGGTTTCTTTGGAACAAAATTACCGTTCTACACAGACCATTGTGAATGCTGCGAATGTTGTGATTGCTAAAAACTTGCAACAGTTTAAGAAAAACGTTTTCAGTGAAAACGAAGAAGGAGATAAAATTAAGGTCTACCGTTCACTTTCTGATGCTGATGAAGCGAATTATGTTGCCGGAAATATCTGGGAGCTAAGAAACAGAGATCAGAGAAAATACAGTGATTTCGCTATTTTATACAGAACAAACTCTCAGACGCGTGCTTTTGAAGATGCGTTGAGACGTAAAAATATTCCGTACAAAGTGTATGGAGGTTTATCTTTCTACCAAAGAAAGGAGGTTAAGGATTTGATTGGTTACCTAAGACTTTTGGTTAATGAAAGTGACTCTGAAGCATTAATGAGAATCATCAATTATCCAACAAGAGGAATTGGAGAAACCACTCAGAATAAGCTGATTGTTTTTGCAGATAATCAGAATGTTCCTGTGTCTAATGTTTTAGATAATTTACCAGCCTATGCTCCACAGTTAGGCTTTAACAATGGAGTTTTAACTAAATTGAATGATTTCTGGTCAATGATCAAAGCATTTAAAGTATTATTAAAAACGGAAACAGCTTACAATGTAGCAATGGAAGTTGCGAAACGAAGCGGTTTGATTAAATTTTTAAAAGACGATCAGACTCCGGAAGGAATTTCCCGTGTAGAAAACGTTCAGGAATTAATGAACTCTATGCAGGGGTTCATTGAAGAGCAAATGCAGTTAGAAGACGGAGATCCAAGTTTACCGAATTTCCTTGAAAACATTGCTCTTTCGGCGGATACTCAAAAGAAAGATGATGAAGAGGAAATGGTTTCTTTAATGACTATTCACCTTTCAAAAGGACTGGAGTTTCCAGTGGTTCATTTGGTAGGATTGGAAGAAAATCTTTTCCCGAGCTTTATGAGTTCCACAACCAGAGAAGATCTGGAAGAAGAAAGACGTTTATTTTATGTAGCCTTAACGAGAGCTGAAAAGCAGGTGTTTTTCACGTATGCTGTTTCTCGTTTTCAATGGGGGAAAATTACCGATGCTGAACCTTCAAGATTCTTAAGTGAAATTGATGAAGAATTTATAGAATTCGTGAATCCTGTTTTGGAAAAACGATTTATTAATAATGCAGGGGTAAAATCAAATATTTTTGACGAGCATCCTTCTGAAATGAAAGGTTTCAAAAGAGTTGAAAAGAAGACCATTGAAAAAGCAGAAGGCTCAAAACCTATTGCTGAACCAAGAAAATTGAAACCTGTAAGTACTGCTAAAATCATTAATCCAAGCGGGGCTTCTTCTCAGGATATTGAAGTGGGAGACAGTGTAAGACACGACCGTTTTGGAATCGGACAAGTTACTTTCTTAGACGGTACAGATCCGCAGAATATCAAAGCAAAAGTGATTTTTATGCATGAAGGAGAGAAAAACCTGATCTTAAAATACGCTAAGCTTACGAAAATATAATTGTCATTCATTGCGAGGAGCGAAGCGACGAAGCAATCTAAAAAATAGTGCATCGATATTGATGCTGTAATCCTTGTCAGGGTTTAAACCTTGACAAGGATTTTTTTTAATAAACCCCAAGAATAAACTTTAGGAGAAAGAATCAATCCTCAAACTTCCATCTCACAAAAGCTTCCATAGCTTCATATTCTGCCAGTCCTAAATCATCATATGCTTTTGCCGTTTCCCGATTACGATCTTCGGCACGCTGCCAGAATTCACGTTGATCATCTCCAGGAAAAACAGCCCGGTCTTTCTGACTTTGATGCTTGAAAATAGCATGTTTTTTTCTTTCCAATTCTTTTGGACTGATGGGAACAGCCATTTCTATTTCATGCGTTGCAAATTCATGCCATGCTCCACGATACATCCATAGCCAACAATCTTTTGCCCATTTTTCGGTTTTCCGTAAGTGTTCTAATGCTTTTAAAATAATATTGAAACAGACAATATGCGTTCCGTGGGGATCTTCGAAATCTCCGGCGGCGAAAACCTGATGAGGTTGTACTTCTTGAAGTAGTTGTATGGTTAATTCGATATCCAAATCGGTCACCGGATTTTTTTTAGTTTTTCCACTTTCATAAAAAGGAAGCGACTGAAAATGAATATGATCATCATTTAAACCACAATAACGAGCCGCAGAAATTGCCTCACCCTTTCTAATCAGCCCTTTAGTGGTTTGTATCTCAGGAGTATCTATCTGATTGGGCTTTTTCTGATCAATAAATGAGCGCATATTTTGATACAGTTCTTTTAGTTTTGTACTGTCTATCCCCATTTTTTCGTTAAAATCAACATTAAACTCCATAAAACGTAATGCATCATCATCCCAAACAGCGGTGTTTCCGGAAGTTTGATAGGCAACATGAACATCATGTTTTTGATCTACCAGCCGCATAAATGTTCCACCCATCGAGATAACATCATCATCGGGATGTGGTGAGAAAATGACCACCCGCTTTTGGGAAGGTTTAGCTCTTTCGGGGCGTTGAGAATCATCAGCATTGGGTTTTCCACCGGGCCAGCCTGTAATGGTATGTTGTAATTTATTAAAGATATGAATGTTGATATTGTAAACAGGTCCTTTTTCGGTGGCTAGCTGGGCCATTCCATTGTTGTTGTAATCTTCTTCAGTTAATTTTAATATAGGTTTTTGTAAAATATTGGCTAACCAGATTACTGCTTTGTGGATCAATTCATCTGTCCAGATACAGTCTTTTACTTGCCAGGGAGTATCAAATCGGGTAAGCTCTGAAGCTGCAGGTTGATCCAGAATAAACTCTACATTGTTGGATAACTGAAGATAGGTCGCAGGAACTTTTCCGGAAATATTTCCTTCGATAGCTTTTTTAATAATGGAAGCTTTTTTACGGCTCCAAGCCATCAAAATAATTTCTTTAGCTTTGAAAATAGTTCCAATTCCCATCGTGATTGCCTTTGTTGGAACAAAACTTTTTCCACCGAAATCTTTTGCGGCATCTCTGCGGGTAAGATCGTCGAGTGTGACCAAGCGAGTCCCCGAATTGGGAGCAGAGCCAGGTTCATTAAAACCAATATGTCCGGTTCGGCCAATTCCTAGGATTTGGATGTCTAACCCGCCCCAATCTGCTATTCTTTTTTCATATTGTAAGCAGAAATCAGGAATGTCTTCAAGTGCTAATGTACCATCCGGAATATGAATGTTGCTTTTTTCAATATCAATATGGTCGAAAAGATTTTCATTCATAAAGGTGACATAGCTCTGTGATGCATTAGGCTGCATGGGATAATATTCATCAAGATTAAAAGTGATCACATTTTTAAAACTTAAACCTTCTTCTTGATGGAGTCTTACGAGCTCGTTATAAACTGCAATTGGAGTAACGCCGGTAGCTAAACCTAGTACTGCAAAAGTATTTTCTGACTGTTTTTTCTTTATTATATCTGCAATCCGATGTGCGATAGTAATGGATGCAATTGTTGGATTTTCGAAAACACGAACAGGTAATTTTTCAAAACGAGTTTCTTCAAGCAAGTTTAATTTTATCATATGATGTGTATTTAAGAGTAAATATAATAAGTTATTGTGGTTTAAGAGTCAATGTTTTATAGATTTGAAGCCTTCTTTATGTAGAATTTAGGATTGAATAAATTTCATGATATAGAAAGATGATTATTGTTAAAAAAGTGATAAATTAATGATGTTTAACTTTAAAATATATTGATGATTTTAATGATGTAATATTTTTTTGTAATTTTAAGTCTACTGATTTTGTAGACTAATAAATATGTTTTACATTTGCTCCTCTAAAAAACATGAATCATTAATCAATTATTTCAGAAAGTGTATGAAAAATAAAACGACAATCTTTTCAGCTTCGGTTCTATTTTTTTTAGGAACCTATACATACGCGCAACAAAAAGATACCGTGAAGACAGCGGAGGTAGAAGAAGTGGTAATTTTAGGATCAAGAAGCGGGGCAAGGTCTAAAGTAGACAGTCCGGTTCCTGTAGATGTATTTAATATTAAAGAATCTTCTGTAATTCTTCCACAAACCAATATATCACAGATTTTAAATGCAGTGGCTCCCTCATTTACGTCTACTATTCAAACGAATGCAGACGGAACAGACCATTTGGATCCTGCTCAGCTAAGAGGCCTTGGTCCGGATCAGGTCTTGGTTTTGGTGAATGGGAAAAGAAGACATACTTCAGCGTTGGTGAATGTTAACGGATCACCGGGAAGAGGAAGCGTAGGAACAGATTTAAACTCAATTCCATCGTTTGCATTAAACAGAATTGAAGTGTTACGAGACGGAGCTTCTGCTCAATATGGCTCGGATGCGATTGCAGGAGTTATTAATTTAGAACTTAAAAGAGATACCGGAAAATTAACCGGACAGGTAAGTTACGGAGGTAATCTAACGCCAACAGCTAATGATCATACCGGAGATTTTGACGGGCAGAATATTCAGGTCGATCTTAATTACGGAAATAAAATTGGCAAAAAAGGTGGTTTTTATAACATTACGTGGACTTCACAATTCAGAAATCCAACATACAGAGCGGGAACAGAAAGTGGAACGATTTACAACGCTTATAACGCGATAGAACAACGCGCATTGAATAATGGCGTGAATCTTTCTTCTCTTTTTACCAACATTGGAAGTACACCCAACTCTCAGCAAATTGTTAATTCTATCCATCAATATGCGCAGGGCGTAAGCTATTTTAATGCAACACAGCAGTCAGCAATACAAAATGCAAATACAATTCAAGATGTAAAAGACGCCAGTGGAAATGTTATCCAACAAGGTCTTCAATCTTTATTGAATTTTGATGTAACGAATAATGAACTAGCCTACAGAGGGCAGGATAGAAAAGATTTCAACATGCAGGTAGGGCAATCTAAACTAACTAACAATCAGCTTTTTGCTAATATAGAAATTCCTATCAATGACAATTGGAAAGTGTATACTTTTGGAGGATACAGCTATAGACATGGTACTTCAGGAGGTTTTTACAGAAGACCCAATCAAAGCAGAACTTTTACCGGACTATATCCCAACGGATATTTACCACAAATCGGGACCAATATTCAGGATCTTTCATTGGCTGCGGGAATTAAAGGAAACTGGGAAGGATGGAATATAGATTTTAGCAATACTTTCGGACAAAACTCATTTGATTATACCATTCAGAATACAGGAAATACATCGTTGAGATTTGCTTCTCCTAATGAATTTAGCGCAGGTGGGTTAAGGTTTTCTCAGAATACCATTAATTTAGATTTCTCTAAAAAATATGATGTCTGGAGCGGAATTAATATTGCTTTCGGAGCAGAACACCGATATGAAAACTTCAAGATCACAGCGGGAGAAGAAGCTTCCTATGCAACGTATGATGTGAATGGAAATGTTTGGAATAATACCACTCAAAGACCGACAGATTTCTTCGGAAATGTTTTAGCAGGAGGTTCGCAGGTTTTTGGAGGTTTCAGACCTGAAAATGCGGTGGATAAAAACCGACAGTCAGTTGCGGGATATGCAGATGTTGAATTCAACTTTACAGATTGGTTGTTGGTAGATGCTGCAGCGAGATATGAAAACTATTCTGATTTTGGTTCTACTTTTAATTATAAATTAGCTTCCAGAGTTAAATTAGATAAAAACTTTAACTTGAGATTTGCAGGATCTACAGGCTTTAGGGCTCCCTCAATTCATCAGATATATTATAATGTAACGTCTACCTTATATACAAACGGACAACTTATGGAAGTGGGAACTTTCAGCAATGATTCTGAAATTGCAGAACGTTTTGGAATTCCAAAATTGAAACAGGAGACTTCTAAGTCCGGAAGTGTAGGGTTTACCTATAAAGTTCCTGCCGCTAATCTAACATTTACGGCAGATGGATATTTCACAAGAATTGATAATAGAATTGTATTAACAGATCAATTCACCGGGCCGTTGGTAAATGCTTTAGGCGTAAACGGTGCTCAGTTTTTTGCGAATTCTATTGATACAGAAACGAAAGGCTTGGATGTGGTAATAACGCATAAAGCTAAATTCTCTGATTTTAAATTAGATAATAACTTTGCGATGAATTTAAATGAAACACGTAAAGTGGGAAGCACTCATACCTCACCGAAGTTGGAAAGTTTAGGATTAGAAAACACGTTCTTTTCAGAAAAATCAAGAGTGTATTTAGAAGAATCGGTTCCTCGTGTGAAGGCTAGTTTGTCACACAATCTATCTTGGAAAAATGCTACTTTTTACTTACGAAATACATACTTCGGAAAAGTAACCGGAGCTGATATTGTAGATGCTAATGGAGATGGAATTGTGGGTCCGAATGAACACCAGCAAATTACCGCCAAGATCATTACAGATGTTTCTGTGGTGTATCAGTTTACAAAAAATGTAGGACTTACGGTGGGGGTAAACAATTTATTTGATATTTATCCAACGAAAAACCTTCCGGTTTCTTCTAATAACGACCAATTTATCTATTCCCGTTCTACGTCACAGTTTGGGCAGAATGGAAGATACTTATTCTCAAGACTTAATTTCAATTTTTAAATATTTCTTTAACTGTCTATTATTATTTGAACGGGTTCCTTTATGGGAATCCGTTTTTTATTGATCAAAAAAGATTTCATTTTAAAGGGCTAAAATATTGAAAGTTGAACTATTTTTGCTGACCATTAAAAACAACACAACAAATAATGAAAAATATAAATTTTTACTAAGAATGGGAACTTTTTATAACAATGCGGTATGTGATATCTACATGGGGAAGGGTGCTGGCGCAAAGCTGATGCAGGATATTAGGAATGCGAAAAAAAATGTAAAGATTGTATCTCCCTATCTTTCTCCTTTTTTAATTAAAGAATTGATTACTCTTCATTCCAAAGGAATCAACATTAAGCTTATTACAAGTGATGAGATTGAAGATTTCTATGGATATGAAAAGAATATTCATAAGCTCATCATTCAAAATAAACACATTGACGAAGAAGCAAAAGAAAAAAGAGATAATTTGGAGAGTTTATCAGGAACTCTACTTTTTGCAATGATCGGACTGGCGATTGTCTTATTTCCGTTACTATATCTTCTAAAAGATTTGAAATACGCATTGGGTTTTATTGTTGTTATTTTAATGTTTTTTGCGAGAGATCAAGTGGTCAAAAAAATTAAAAACACCAAAGTGTATCACTACACCTATAAGCAGTTATTTCCTTTCAAGGTTTTTGTTTCGCCTAATAATGGCAATTCTTTCAACAAAACTTTTATCCACAGTAAAATCTACGTTATAGACGATGAAATTGCGTATTTAGGTTCCCTTAATTTTACAGGAAGTGGAGTAAAGGAAAATCACGAAACAAGAATAAGAACCACAGATATCAATGCGGTTCATAAAATTATAGAGGAAGTCAAGGAATTATTTTTTAATTCAAATTTAGCCGAAAGAGATATCCAGTTTTGGGGAAGCCAGTTGTATGAAGAGTTAGAAAATTAATTAGCTTTCTTTTGCGAAACAATAAAATCCACCATTTCATCATTTATTTGGTGGACGTATGTTTTATCAGTTGTTCCAAACCCATGGATGCCATCTTTTACAATGATCAAAGAATTCTGAACGTTGGCTTTTTTCAGCTTTCTGCTTAGCTTTTTAGATTGTTGTAATGGGACTACTTTATCTTTATCACCTTGTACAATTAAAGTAGGAACGGCAGTGTCAGCGTAACTTACAGGAGATAGGGTTTTGAAATTTTCTACTACTTTTCTTTTGTCTTTTTTAATATCATATCCGGAAATTCCATCAATCAGATTTTCTCTTAAAGTCACGATTTTATCTGAAAATATCAATCCAATAAAATATACCGGAACTTTGCCGATGCGGGTATGCAAAAGGGTATTAAGATCAGCCGGTCCATAATTATCAACAACATAGTTTACTTTCGCAGAATAATTTGAAAGCTCAGGACTTCCGACGAATTCATTATCTTGGCTATAAGCAGCCAACATAGAAAGATGAGCACCTGAGGAGGTTCCAAAAAATCCAATATTATTGGTGTCGAAATTATACTTTTCTGCATTTTTTCTTACCCATCTTACGGCATCTTTGGTGTCCTGAAGAGGAAGAGGAAAGTGAATATCTTTGTCGAGTAATGTATAATTAATAGCAATGACGGCATATTTCTTTTCAACCAGCTTTAGAAACATATCTTCAATATAGGTTTCAGAGCGTATGGTTTTATCTCCTTTTACCCAACCACCTCCGTAGACATAGATAACGACAGGAAGTTTCTCTGTTGAGGTATCTTTTGGAGTATAGATATCCAACGCCATGGAATTTCCCTTTTCATTGGTTTTGTAGATGATGTTTTCGAAAACTTTAGTCTTTTCAGATAACAAAGTACTTTTCCCGGTTTTGGGTTCAAATACAAACTGAGAAAATCCTAACGTAGGTAAACTTAAAAATAAAACAAAAAACAGGTTTATTGAAAACCTGTAGATTGATATGCTGTTCGATGATGATTTCATAGGATATTTTTTGAGAGAGTTGACTATTTTACTAATTCCTCAAAAAGTTTACCAAAAGTCTTTTCTAAGTCTTTAGATTTTCCAGGATGAGGTCTTGATGTTTGTACAACAGAACTTCTCACGGCTGTTAACCAACGGAAACGTTCAGGAATTTCTAATTGAGCGATTGGTCCTCCATCTTTATCACCGTGTGCTATTTTTTTGAAACTTTCCAGATTTTGAATGAGATCTTCATAATCCAGTTTGCTGTGCATCAGTTTAAATTTATCCGGACATAGATAATATTCCATTCGGATAAACTTTTCTTTTTTTGAAAATAAAGCAAGTCCGATGTTGAAAAACTCTTCTCTTTCAACCTTTGGCACCAAGCGTATTACGGCGTATTCGTATATTTTATCCTCTTGCATTTTTCGCTTCGTTTATAAAGATTTGAGAATTTTCTAATCGTGTTTTCAAAAAGTTGAAATAGATCTCACGAATTTCTTCCGGCGTTTCATCGGCGTCATTCCAATGCAACCAGTCTTCAGGAATCAAGTTAACGATTTCTCTGAAAACAGTATCATTTAAAACTTCCTTAGCAAAAGTGTCAGCTTCATCAAGCATTTTCGCCTGTGGAAGCAATACGTGGTCTTTCACATATTTGAAAGGTGTTTTTGCAGCAGTATCAAAATTCTGCCATGAATGGTGAAAATAGAAAGAAGCCCCGTTATCAATAACCCATAATTCTTTATGCCACATCAAAAGATTGGTATTTCTAAAAGTACGGTCTATATTGGTGATAAAAGCATCCAGCCAAACTATTTTTGAAGCCAAAAGAGGATCAATTTTTACGCTAGGATCATAAGCAATGGATTCGGAAAGGTAATGCAATCCTAAATTCAATCCTTCTGAAAACTTCAACAGATCCTGAATTTCTTCATCCGCTTCCGTTCGTCCAAAATCAACATCAAGATTCACAAAAACCAATTCAGGAATTTGCAGCCCTAAAGCTTCGGTAATTTTCCCTCCCAAGAGTTCTGAGATCAACATCTTTACCCCATGACCTGCGCCACGGAATTTCAGGACATATTTAAAATCATCATCAGCTTCTGCCAAAGCCGGAAGAGAACCTCCTTCGCGAAGTGGCAGAATATAACGCATTACAGTTACTGTTCTTAAATCCAACATGACGCAAAAATAAGGTTATTTTTTGATAATTTTTTTAGTAAATTCTTTTTGTTCGATGCTATATTTTAGTAGGTAAATACCCTGCGTAAGGTGACGTAAAGAGATTGTATAACCGGATGAAGTTGTTTCAAGATGGTAATCAATGAATCTTCCACTTGCATCGGTGAACGACAGAATAGACATTTTTTTGGGAGTGGTAATTGTAATAAGATCTTCTGTAGGATTGGGATAGATCTTTACAGGACTAACAGAATTTTCTTCCGTGTTTAAATTATTAAAATTAATTGTTTTCGTTTTTGTGGAATTCAGTCCACACGCATTGGTGGTAAGACTTACCTGATAAGAGCCTGCTGCTGCATACGTATGTGTTGGATGTTCTAATGCAGACGTATTTCCATCACCGAAACTCCATAAAAAAGTAGTGGCATTCTGGGTCTGATTTGTAAATTGAAACGAATTTGTATTATTATTCTGATAGCTGAATCTACTGGCAACATCATTAGCAGGGATAAACCAAGTATCTAATTGATTAAAAACAATATTTTTCACGGTGTTTTTCAGGATCTGTGATTCTGCAGGCGTAAGCGTTCCGTTGAACGAAGCCAAGGTGGGATCTTTTTTAAACAGTATGGTATAGAATGTATATGCTGCAGCCATGGAACCTAAATAGCTAGGATGTGATCCATCACTCGAGTACAGTTCCATAGACGGATTTTGCTGTATAATTGTTCGCCATACTTTTCCAACTGGTGAGGTCAGGCTTTCGTTAGCTTGAGCCATAGCCATATAGCGGCTGTAGATTAAATCATCCATTCCCTGATAGGTACAGTTTGGAGAACTCCCTTGGCAGTTTCCCGTATCTCCATTTTTATATCCCCATGTCATAAAAAATATAGGATTTCCACATGCATTAGAATTTTTCACGCGAGTTGCAAGTTGAGCAGCATAGGGAAGCATTTCACTTTGAATGTAGGTGTTCGGAAAAGAAGGAATCTGACTTTGCTCCTGAAGCACAACATAATCCCAGTTTCCCTGATCAATGGTTGAGAGCACGGTTGGATTTGTAGAGTGTTGTTTAAGGGTGGAGCCGCCAGGGGTATAACTTTGATGGTTAAATGTATCTCCCGTAGAAGCAGCAATCATTTTTATTAATTCCGGTAAATTATTGGTGTACGTATAGCTGTTTCCTACAAAAAAAACATTTTTTGTGATTTGGCCGAACGTAAAAGAAAAGAGAATTAAAGATAAAAAAAGTAGTTGTTTTTTCATATATTTCGTTTAGAATATGGAATACGAATATAACTCATTATTGAGTGGGTTTTAAATAAAATGATATTATTTTATGAAATTGATAAAAAATAGCAACGTAGAGGTTGTAAATCAGGAAAATAAAAACTTTCTTGCTGATGCCTATTATCCGGAGACTAAGGAGAAATTACCATTGGTTATTTTTGTTCATGGCTACAAAGGTTACAAAGATTGGGGAGCTTGGAGTTTGATGGCTGAAAAGTTTGCAGAAGCCGGATTTTTCTTTGTTACATTTAATTTTTCTCACAACGGAACAACGGTTGAAGATCCTCATAACTTTGCAGATCTTGAGGCTTTTGGAAATAATAATTATTCTAAAGAGCTTTCCGATTTGAGCGTGGTGATTGATCATTTTGTTAAACATCCGAATGTGGATGATCAGAAAATAATATTGATTGGTCATAGCAGAGGAGGAGGGATTTCTATTATTAAGACTTTTGAAGATGAAAGAATTAACGGATTGATCACGTTGGCGAGTGTAGATACATTAGAACGTTTCCCGAAAGATGAAGCATTAGAAAACTGGAAAACGAAAGGCGTTTATTATGTATTGAACGGACGAACAAAGCAAGAAATGCCTCATTATTACCAATTCTATGAAGATTTCCAAAAAGATGAACATCGTTTTGATGTAGAAAGAGCTACAGAAATGGCAAAGGCCCATGTTTTAGTTATTCACGGAACCAATGATGAAAGCGTAAGTGTGAAAAGTGCGGAACATCTCCATATTTTAAACCCAAATTCTGAATTGTTTTTAATTGAAAATGCCAATCACACGTTTGGATCCAAAGAGCCTTGGGAAGACAATAATTTGCCTAAAGAATTGAATACGGTTGTTGAAAAATGTATTCAATTTATCAACGATAAGATTGTAAATGAATAAAGAAAGGAGTGAAAAATTTTAACTCCTTTTATTGTATTGAACCATTAAGTTCTTAATTTTAGCTTTTCACGGCATTCTTTTTTATAGATTTCAGTAATTGTCTGAAATTTTTCATCGTCATCATCTCACTGGTGGGAGTGAAAATAGTTGCTTTTTCTCCTTTCTCAACAGAAAACTCAGAAGATGCTTTAAAAGAATATATTTTCTTCATGGTTTGGATGTCGTAAACTTCCATGATCGCGAAAGTTTCATTCTTTTTATATTCTGTCTGTTGACCAAGTTCGGTATCCAGGTCTTTTCGAACTTTTATGGTTGAAATGTTAACCAGAAAATTAAAATCTGTACTGCTTTTTAGTGTTTCTAAATCTTCAATTTCAGGCTCAAAAGGAATTCTGTTTAATATGATATTTTCAGATTTAGCCATATTGAGCGTATAGGCTTTAGAATCGCTCATTGTATTGAAAAATTTTAAAACATCTTGTTCCATCATTTCTCTATGATGAGAATCTACATCTGTATAAATTCTATTGATCAACCATTTTTGACCTTTGGAAAAGACCAGCGACTTACTATAAATTCCATAATCTTTTTTTACAGGATAATAAGCGCATGATTGTAAGGTGAAAATAGCAAGAAATAAAAGAATAGAGTTTTTCATATAGCATTGCTTAAACCACTAATATTTTCCAGGCTTCTTCGATGTTATTTTCCAATAATAATTTTTGAGCTTCTTGATGAATATTTTCGTCTGCATGACAATTTTCAGAAGGTAAAACCTCAACATTGGCAAGCATTCCCAGATCGTTTCCTGTGAATATTTTGCTATGTTTAATGGCATCAGGGAGAATATCAAAGCCAATTCCTTTTGTGACCAACGGTTTTGGAACTTCAAAAAGATTATTTTCATTATTTCTCGAATACCAGTTTCCACCGAGACGAGCCACCATATCAAGTTTTTTCTGGTCTAAATTTCCTTCTTCATTCAGGTATTCTTCTCTGATGTGGATTTTCTGAACCTCACAAATCACGAGATTTCCTGCGCCACCTTGATCTCCCAAAGATTTTATTTCTAAAACTTTACATTCAAAATTAACAGGACATTCTTCAATTAATTTAGGTTGAACAAAATCCGCGTCTTTCATGGTTAAGCCAGATTTGATGAATTCATTTACTCCATCACCATATTCTGTAGAAGCTAAAGAAATTTGCTGAACAATCGGAAAATTTACGGTCCCGATAACCACCTCCGGAACTTCCAGAACGTTTTCCAACGTGTGTTTTGTGGTATTGTCACGAACTCTTCTTGAGGGTGAAAAAATCAATATCGGAGGAACCGTACTGAACATATTAAAAAAACTGAATGGAGATAAATTATGATTACCGTCTTTATCTACCGTTGAAGCCAAAGCAATTGGTCGTGGTGAAACGGCTGTCTGCATAATGGTTTGTAGTTGTACGGAAGATAATTCGGATGGGATTACTGTTTTCATATTTTTTGTTTTGACCAAGAAAAGGGCAAAAATTTATTTTTTTTAAGAAAATATTTTAAGTTTGAAAGCTTATGTATTGATGAGATTTTGAACCACAAAAGACACAAAAGATAATTAGTCTAAGATGAAGAGCCTTAATTCTTTTAAGATCAAAAAAGCATATCGTAATATTTATTTACAAAAGTTTCTTGCCCGTCATTGTATAAATTTTTCACATTAAAATTTACTAAAATTCCTTTAGGCTTTTTCATCAAATTAATATAATTCAGAAGTTGTGCTCGATGAATTTCATTTAATATAGAAACTGCTTTCAATTCAACAACAATTAAATCTTCAACCAAAAAATCACAAAAGAAATCACAATTAATTTCTTTTCCTTTATAAACTACAGGAATTTTAAATTCAGATTTAAAATTGATATTTCTCAATCTAAATTCTTCTTCCAAACATTTATGATAAACACTTTCTAATAAGCCTGCGCCAAGAATTTTATGAACTTCTATGCAGGCGCCATTTATCTTATATGTTAAATCTGTCAGATAAGATTGTGTAATCATAAAATCTTTTGTGACTTTTGTGGTTAAATATTATTTTATTATTTAGTAGGAATAATTTTTCCACTTACTTCACCGAAACCAACTCTGATACCGTCTTTTTCAGACCATGCTTTCATGGTTACAGTGTCGTTATCATCGATGAACTTTCTTTCTTGTCCGTTGCTTAGTTTGATTGGGTTTTGCCCTCTCCATGTCAACTCAAGCATAGAACCGAAAGATTTTGGATCGCTTCCTGAGATGGTTCCACTTGCATATAAATCACCCACTTCCAGGTTACAACCATTTACGGTGTGGTGAGCCAATTGCTGTGTCATGTTCCAATACATGAATTTATAATTGCTTTCAGAGATCAGGTTTTCTTCACCGTTTTCAGGCTGTAAATAAACCTCTAAATTGATATCGTAATTTTTATCTCCTTCAAATTTTAAATAGTCTAAAACTTCAGGATCCTGAGTAGGAGAAGCTGTTCTGAACGGCTCTAAAGCTTCCAATGTTACGACCCACGGTGATGCTGATGAACCAAAATTTTTAGCTAAGAATGGTCCTAGTGGAACATATTCCCAAGCTTGAATGTCTCTCGCAGACCAGTCGTTGAAAATAATCATCCCAAAAATAGCGTCTTCCGCTTCTTTTGTAGAGATACTTTCACCCATGTCTGTATTCTTATTGATGATGAAAGCCATTTCTAATTCAAAATCCAATTGTTTTGATGGTCCAAAAACTGGTTTGTCTGCATCAGCAGGTTTTGTCTGACCTTTTGGACGGTTAATATCCGTTCCTGAAACCACAATTGATGAAGCTCTCCCATGATATCCTACAGGTAAATGTTTCCAGTTAGGCAATAATGCATTGGCAGGATCACGGAACATTTTTCCAACGTTGGTAGCATGCTCAATGCTGCTGTAAAAATCGGTGTAGTTCGGAATGTGAACTGGCATCATCATTTTTACTTTATCCAAATCATAGAATGCGTCTTCAATGGTTTTCTGATCTTTAGACAAGATAGAACCTTCCAGTAATAATTCCTGAAGTTTAATACGAACCGCATTAGTTACAGGTTTTCCCAGTTCAATAAATTCGTTTAGGGTATAAGCTTCAAAAACATTGTCTTCTAATCCGTCAATGTCTTCAAAATAACTAAGGTCGTACAACGTCGCAAGATCAACAATCTGATCTCCGATTCTTGTGCAACATCCGATATATTCTTTATTAAAAACTGCTACTCCGAACGGAATATTGTGTATTGAAAAGTCCGAATTGGAGGAATACTCTACAAATGATTTCATAAGATTTGAATTTAGTTTAGATTATTAAAAAGTTTACTTCGACAGGCTAAGCATAAACGTGTTACGCTTCTTGCAATGACGAGAGTGTTCTCCCAAGATTAATATTATTTTTTTGAATACGATTCTTCATCTATCCATCTGTCTTTGGTGTTGATATCAATAAGATACAGAATATCTTTTTGCTTTGTAAGCAATAAAGTTTTGGTAACCGGAATGGGTACTTTTTTATTTTCAAGCATATTGGCTCGCAAAGAAATAATGTTCTTTTTTCTGATAATATCTCCTGTGAAAACATTTGAACTGGTTTCTCCGGTCGCTTTATCATCAAAAACTTCTACATAGGTAGCGTTATTTCCTTTAATAATAATAAAATCCCTTTCTGTGTGGTCTTCTGCGTCTTTTATGAAAACAAATTTTTTGTTGTCTACACTTTCATTTTCCAGATGCTGATTAATGCCTTTTTTTTCTTCAAGGATGGTAAGAATTTCATTCATTGATCCGTATTGTGCTTTTAAACCCAATGCTCCCAAAAATAAAACTCCGATAAATAATTTTTTCATAATAAGTGTTTATAAAAAAGTTTTGCCAAGACTGTGAATCCTGACAAAACTTATAATTGTATTTTTAAATTAAAGATTACCTCTTCTGTCTTGCTCTCTTTCTAATGCTTCGAACAATGCTTTGAAGTTACCTGCACCAAAACTCTGTGCACCGTGTCTTTCAATGATTTCGAAGAAAAGAGTAGGGCGGTCTTCTACAGGCTTTGTAAAGATTTGTAAAAGATATCCTTCTTCATCATGATCAATAAGTATACCTAAATCCTGTAATTTCTTAAGATCTTCGTCAATATGACCCACTCTTTCAGGAACCATATCGTAATACGCTTCCGGTGGAGCAGAAAGGAATTCTACACCACGTTTTTTAAGTTCAGTTACCGTATGGATGATATCTCTTGTAGCGACTGCGATGTGTTGTACCCCTTCTCCTTCGTAGAAATCAAGATATTCTTCTACCTGAGATTTCTTTTTACCTTCTGCAGGCTCATTGATAGGGAATTTTGCAAATCCGTTTCCGTTAGACATTACTTTAGACATCAATGCAGAATATTCTGTATTAATTTGTTTATCGTCAAAAGAAAGAATGTTTACAAATCCCATTACTTTTTCGTACCATTCTACCGTAGGAATCATTCTGTCCCAGCCTACATTTCCAACACAGTGGTCTACGTATAATAAACCTGCTTCTTCTGGCTGATAGTCACTTTCCCACTTCTCAAAACCAGGCATGAAAGGTCCTGTGTAGTTTTTTCTTTCAATAAACATGTGAATAGTCTCTCCGTAAGTATATACTCCAGACATTTTTACCTCACCATGCTCATCTGTTAACGTTACAGGCTCTAAATATGGTTTTCCACCTCTTTTTGTAGTTTCTTCGAAAGCTTTATAAGCATCATCTACCCAAAGTGCCAATACTTTTACTCCATCACCATGTTTTTTTACGTGTTCGTTGATTGGTGAGTCAGACTTAAGACCAGTCGTTAAGATTAGTCTAATTTTTCCTTGTTGAAGAACATAAGATGCACGGTCTCTTACTCCTGTTTCAGGACCAGCGTATGCTACAGACTGAAAACCGAAAGCGGTTTTGTAATAATGAGCAGCCTGTTTAGCATTTCCTACATAAAACTCAATGTAATCTGTACCATTAATTGGTAAAAAATTCTCTGCTTGAGCAATTTTTTCGGCAAATGTAAGTGTTGACATATTTTCTCTTTTACTTTTATTTTATAGGTATGCAAAATACAAAAATCCTTGAAACCTTAAAAATAATAATAGCGAATCGTTACAGATACTTAACATAATGGTAAAGAAGAGTTCATTTAAGTATATTTAAGTTTCTTATGTTACATTTGGGTTGGTTATATTTGTGTACACAAATAAAATGAAAGAAAAATATTTCGAAAATATGAAAGCCGTAGAGATCTACGGCTTTCATTGATTTTATGATTAAGATTTCTTATTTAATCGCCCTGCATCGGGGTTATAATTGTCCCAAATTTTCCAACAGTTATTTATTTTTTTTATAAAATAAATTTGTGTATTGAGTTGGTTTACAAAGTGTTCTTCACCTGTTTCGCCTACTTTAAACAAAAGATTCCAGAATTCCTGAGATTCTAATATTTTTTTTTCAGGTTCATCCGTCACAATATGAATATCGAAAACTTCAAAGTTCGATCGGTTGTTTTTGGTGACCAATTGAAAATCTCTGTCACATAATTCTTTACTGAATTGTGAGGCTCTCTCCAAAAATGGTGAATCATCAAAAACCAATGGTTTGAACAATTCCGTCTTATGATTAGGGAAATTTTTATAAAATTCAAAAACTGTAGCACAATAATCGAAGACCATTTGCTTTAAAAAAGTATGGTCATCAGAATCATTTTCCTGTTTTTTATCTTTTACAAACTGGATATAGGAATTAAGGTCTTTATACCCTAAAAAAATACATATTTTATCTAGCGTTTTTAAAAACCTTAAATCGTTATGGGTTTTGTCCTGATAATCATTTTCGAAAAACCGCTGCAGGGTAACATGCGAAATCGTATTTCCTATTTCGAATTTTTTTCCGCCTTTCATCTCTTCAGATTCCGACAGCTCGTCTTTGATGATCTCAGAAAGAATAATATAATGGCTTCTCTTCCATTCGTCTACATTCCCTAACACGGAGTTATTTACTTTAGAATGCTTTACAACTTCCTCTCTTATTGAATTATATATAGTCTTCAAGTTCTAGATTTTAAAAGTGATTTTATCAAAAATACTGCCAAAACTTTAAGGCTTTTTTTATGATTTTTTTATGTTAAGTTAAAATACGTCTTTTTTATATGAATTAAATTTAAATCAAGGAATAATTTCCAATATTAACACTTGAACCTTTCAAAAGCTGCTCTTTCTAACATTTCTCTGTCATCTGGATGCGCAATGCTGATGAGTTCCTGAGCTCTTTGGCGCAAATTTTTACCATACAAATATGCAGTTCCGTATTCAGTAACCACCCAATGAATGTGACCTCTTGTGGTAACAACGCCTGCCCCCTGTTTTAGGAAAGGAACAATTCTTGAAATTCCTTTTTTAGTTCTTGAAGTGATGGCGATGATGGGTTTTCCTTCCTCACTCAAGGCAGCGCCTCTCATAAAGTCCATTTGGCCACCAATTCCACTATACTGCATCGTTCCGATAGAATCTGCGCACACTTGTCCTGTAAGATCAATTTCAATAGCCGAATTAATTGCAACCATTTTGTTGTTTCTCATGATGTTGATTGGGAAGTTAACATCACTTACATCCTTGAAATCAAACACCGTATTATCATCTACATAATCGTACAGTTTTTTGGTTCCGAAACAGAAACTTGTAATGGTTTTATTGTCGTTGTATCCTTTATATTTATTGTTGATAACGTCATTTTGAATCAGATCGATAACACCGTCACTTAGCATTTCGGTATGTACTCCAAGATCTTTATGATTACTCAGACATTTTAAAACCGCATCAGGAATAGTTCCGATACCCATCTGTAAGGTTGATCTGTCATCAATAAGTTCAGCTACATTTTTACCGACAAGCATTTCGTCAGGTCCTACTTTAGAACCATAATCTACTGTTTGAAGCTCTTCTTCATGCCAAACCAATTTGTGAATTCTGCTGATATGAATCATTCCGTCACCATGGGTTCTCGGCATTAGAGGATTCACAATGGCTACTACTAATTTAGCAGTGTCTACAGCGGCTCTTGCAACATCTACCGAAGTTCCCAATGTGCAAAATCCATGTTTGTCTGGTGGAGAAACAGTAATTAAAGCAACATCTAATGGTAAAATGTTTTTTCTGAAAAGAATAGGAATTTCACTTAAAAAAATGGGAACATAATCTCCATTTTCGGAATTGACCGCATTTCTTACGGGAGTTGAAACAAATAACGAGTTAACGAAAAAACTGTCTTTATATTCAGGTTTGGCAATTTCCACATTTCCTTGTTGGGTAATAGAAACCATTTCTACATTTTGTAATCTGTGAGATTGCCTTGCCAATTCATCAATCAAATAATTCGGAGTACATGCACTTCCATGGAAGAATACACGGTTTCCACTTTTTACGGTATATACGGCCTCTTCTGCACTTATATAATTGTACATAGTAAAGTTTTAATAATTATTATTTTACGATTTTAATTACTTTAAAGATAGTTCATATTGCGTTTATCTGCTTTAAAAAAAGCGGTGTTTTTTTCAAACATTTGTCATATTCTAAAAAAAATAAGAACTAAATATGCATCTAGTTCTTATTTTATATTTGAAACCTGTTAGGTTTAGTATTTTGAATATTATTCTTCCAACCAAGAAGTTTTGTATGAAGGATCTTCCACTTTCATGGCTTCTTCTGTAATTTTCAATGGACGGAAAGGATCTACCATTACGGCATATTCTTCTGTGAATTTTTTACCGATACTTCTTTCCATTGCTCCTGGGTGAGGCCCGTGAACGATTCCTCCTGGGTGAAGCGTAAAATCCATTAAGTCGATATGATTACGGCTCATGAAATCTCCTTCTGTATAGAATAAAACCTCATCAGAATCTATATTAGAATGATTGTAAGGCGCAGGAATTGCCATCGGATGATAGTCATACATTCTTGCACAGAACGAACACACGACAAAATTATGGGCCTCAAAAGTCTGGTGTACTGGAGGCGGTTGGTGAATTCTCCCCGTAATAGGCTCGAAGTTTTTAATATTAAATTTATAAGGATAGAAATAACCATCCCAACCTACAACGTCAAATGGATGTGTTGCATAGATGAAATCGGTAATTTGATTTTCTTTTTTTACTTTAATTAAAAATTCTCCTTTTTCATCTTTAGGTTCAACAAAAGTGGGTGCAATAATATCTCTTTCGCAGAAAGGAGAATGCTCCAAAAGCTGTCCGAATTCGTTTCTGTATCTTTTTGGGGTGTAAATTGGAGAGTGACTTTCTACAACAAAGAAAACAGTGTCATCAGAATGTAATTCAACCTGATAAATTGTTCCTCTCGGAATAATTAAGTAATCACCAACAGAAAAATCAAGATTTCCTACAAAAGTTTTCAACACGCCGCTTCCGTTATGAACATATAAAAGTTCGTCACATTCTGCATTTTTATAGAAATAATCCATCGACTTTCTTGGCTTTGCCAATCCCATTTTAAGGTCGTTGTTCACCAAAAGGATCTTGCGGCTGTCCATAAAATCATCTTCAGGGGTTACATTCATTCCCTTAAACATTCTTGGGGTAACGTTTTTATCAACGGCAATTTTCGGGGTTACATCTTTGGGTTCACCAATAGACTTTATTTGAGTCGGGCGGTGAATATGGTACAGCAAAGAAGAGATTCCATGAAAACCTTCCGTTCCGAAAAGCTGTTCATAGTAAAATTTATCTTCCGGAGACTTAAAAATAGTGTGTCTCTTTGGTGGGATGTTTCCCGAATGGTTATATCGCATTTTACCTTTATATGTAGTTTCTCAAATTTAATAATTTTTCATGAATTGTTTTTAACAATATTTTTTCAATGAGTTTTGCTGTTCTAAAAATAATTGTTAGATTTGTCTAACAATTTTAATTCATGAAACGAATATTATTCTCTATTGTCTTTTTATCTAGTTATTGTTTTTCGCAGGAAACCGATAGTTTGAATGTAAGTCAACCAAAAAAAATGGATTCTGTGAAAATTCCTTCAAGAGAAGAGAAGACCAAACTTATTGATGATGTTGTGATCACCGGAACCATAAAACCAATCAGCAGATCAAAGAGTCCTGTAGCAGTGGAAATTTACAGTCAGAAGTTTTTTCAGAAAAATCCGACTCCCAATATTTTCGAAGCCATTGCAATGGTTAACGGTGTGAAACCTCAATTGAATTGTTCGGTTTGTAACACAGGCGATATTCACATCAACGGTTTGGAAGGACCTTATACGATGATTTTAATTGATGGAATGCCTATTGTAAGTTCGCTTTCTACGGTATATGGTTTAAGCGGGATTCCCAATAGTTTGATTGATAGAATTGAGGTGGTGAAAGGGCCTGCATCCTCTCTTTATGGTTCGGAAGCGATGGGTGGAGTGATTAATATTATCACTAAAAATGCTCTGACCGCTCCGAAATTGAGTATCGATTTTATGACAACGAGCTGGAGTGAAAACAATCTGGATCTGTCCACAAAATTTAATGTTGGAAAAAATGCAGCTTCATTATTGAGTTTAAATTATTTCAGTTTTAATGAAAGAATAGATCAGAATAAAGATAATTTCACAGATTCTGCTTTACAAAACAGAATTTCAGTTTTCAACAAATGGAATTTCCAAAGAAAGGAAAACAGGATGGCAAGTTTTGCGCTAAGATATTTGTATGAAGACCGTTTTGGAGGAGAAATGCAGTGGAATAAATCTTACAGAGGAAGCGATGAGGTATATGGAGAAAGTATTTATACCAATAGAGTAGAAGCTTTCGGGATGTATCAATGGCCCATGAAAGAGCAGATTATTACCCAGTTTTCCTATAACTATCATGATCAGAATTCATATTACGGAACGAATCCTTTTATAGCACTGCAAAAAGTAGCTTTTGTTCAAACATATTGGGATAAAAAATTGGGAAATCATGATTTGATTGCAGGCGTTACTTTCAAAAGAACTTTTTATGATGATAATACTCCCGGAACTTTATCAGGAGACGGAGTGACGAATGAGCCGATGAAATCTCCAATTTTTGGAGCGTTTATTCAGGATCAATGGGAAATCAATGATAAAAATACCTTTTTGTTGGGTTATAGGTTTGATTACGATAAGATTCATCATTCTGTTCATTCACCAAGGTTTGCTTGGAAATATTCTCCTAATCCGTATCATACGCTGCGATTAAATTTTGGGACAGGTTTCCGAGTGGTGAATTTATTTACAGAAGACCATGCGGCTTTAACAGGGTCTCGTGAAGTGGTGATTAAAGACAACTTAAAACCTGAAAGATCGATTAATGGAAATTTAAATTATGTCTGGAAAATTCCTGTTGGAGGGAAGTTAATTAATTTGGATGCTTCCGCGTTCTACACCTATTTCAGTAATAAAATTGTAGGTGATTTTGATACTGATCCTCAGAAAATTATTTATGATAATCTCCACGGTTATGGTGTTTCCAGAGGCGCTTCAATGAATGTAGATTTCAGTTTTAGCTTTCCGCTGAGTGTTAATTTGGGAGTTACCTATCTTAATGTATATCAGAAATTTGATGGAGCAGAAGAAAAAGTTCAGCAACTTCATGCTCCAAAATGGAGTGGAACCTATAGTTTGACCTATACATTCCCAAGTAATTTGGTGATTGATTTTACCGGACAGTTTTATGGTCCGATGCGATTGCCTGTGTTACCGAATGATTACAGACCGGAATATTCTCCTTTCTATTCATTAGCGAATATTCAGGTTTCAAGAAGTTTCAAATCAGGATTTGAAGTGTATTGCGGAGTGAAAAACCTTTTCAATTTCACTCCGAACGATCCTTTGATGAGACCGTTTGATCCATTTGATAAACATGTTGATGATCCGATCAATAATCCCAATCATTATACTTTTGATACCACTTACGGATATGCTCCGATGCAAAGAATCAGAGGGTTTCTGGGGGTAAAATATACTTTGAAGTAGTAATAATGTTAGTATGTAATAAAAATGAAATGTTTTACCACAAAAGGAACAAAAGAAATGATTGGAAAAAGTATAATAAAAGTTTACAAAATGTAAAGTTCTAAAGCTTCATGCTTTTGTAGGCTTTTAAGTATCTCAAAACGGAGTGAAAATCTTTTGTCTCTTTTGTGGTTAAAAATAAAATCAGTGAATCCTAAAATATATGAAATGAAACTTGTAACGATATTTTTATTTTTAATGTTTGTGCCTTGTCTTTGTCTCTCGCAGATAAAGACGGGCACTTTTTATGATGTGGAGATTGGGCAAAAAGATACTCCAAAACCTATCATTATTCATCTTTATACTGATTGGTGTGCGGTCTGCAAGATTGAATCTTTTCAATTAAATAAAGACAAAGATTTGGTTAAAATGATCAACAATAATTTTTATTTCATCAATTTCGAAGCGGAAAAAACTAAAGATACCATCCATTTTCAGGGAAAAGAATTCAGTTATCTGCCGAACGGAAATTCAGGAATTCATGAACTGGCGTTGGCTTTATCTAAAAATAAAAAACAGCCTGTGTATCCGTTATGGATTATTTTGGATTCAAACCAAAAATTGATTTATTATCATGAAGGGGAATTTAAACCTGAAAAAATGAATCAAAAACTTGAAGAGATTTTAAAACTATAATTTGTCTCTCGCAGATTTTGCTGATTTCGCAGATGATTGTGTTTAAGGTTAATTTTCTTTAAATTCCAAAAAAATCTGCGTTATCTGCAAAATCAGCGAGAGAAACTATTTCTCAGCATCAATCAAAACAGCCAATTGAATGCATGGCTCATCAGAGCGATTACTCCAAGCATGATTCGTCCCTCGTTGAATCACAATATCACCAGGTTTTAAAAGTGTTTCTCCTTCCTCCATGATCAAATACAATTCTCCGGAAAGGATGACAATATAGTCTAAAGTCTGCGTCTGATGCATCATCGGATGAGGTTTTCCAGTTTTAAACTCAACACCTAGATCTTTATCTGGCGGAATTGAAACATATCTGAAAAAGGTTCCGTTTTTTGGAGTCTGTGGAAATCCTGTGTTGGGAATTTGAGTTTCAAGATCTAAACTTGCCGGCATTTTCTGCGTGTTCCAAATATCTGAAATAACCAGACCTGGAAGATGTTCAACAGCATTTTCTACCTGTTGGTCTTCAATGATAGTGGATTTTCCGTTTTTGATTCCTGTTACGATTCTTCTTGGTATTTTATTCATGAGTCATGATTAATTTATTTCCTTGAGTTTGATTGTTTTTTAGGATGGAATGCGCTTTCAAAACGGTTTCTAGTGAAAGTGATCCGACAATTTTATAATTTGGTGGAGTGATGATTTGGTTTTCAATCAGTCTTGAAATTTCATTTAAACTGTTTTTATAATATGGATAGTTTTTGGTCATTCCGTATGCGTAATTGGAGATATTCATGATTATGCTTCCTTTGTTAAAAAGCGTTTCTCGAGATTCCTTTGTTGTTAAAGCAGTGACATCAACATATATTCCATTGATTTTTAAAACTTCCGCGGTAATTTCTGACATGTAATTTCCCACAAGATCAACTCCAACATCAAAGAATTGACTGTTATTAGCACTAAGAATATTTTCAACTAAATTTTCATTTTTATAATTAATTATTTGATGACTTTTCAATCCCATATTTAAGAGAAGATTTCTGTTTTCCTCAGTTCCCACTGTTGCCGTTATATTGCTGAAATCATTAGCCAGCGAAAGTTTAATTAAAAAAGAACCGACACCGCCAGTTGCTCCTGTAATCAACACTGAGTCATTTTGATTGATTTCTAAACGATTAAAAATCTGTAAAGCAGTCATTCCCACAGATGGAATAGCAGCTGCCTGTTCAAAAGAAATATTCTTAGGTTTTAGGGCAACGATTGTTTCCGGAACGGCAATGAATTCAGTATAAGTTCCGTTACTTCCCATAGAACCACTTCCACAAAAAACTTCATCTCCAATATTGAATTGAGTAACATCGTTGCCTTTATCAACAATAATTCCTGAAAGTTCACGTCCTAAAATTGGGGAGCTGATGAGTTTTCTTTCCAACTCGTTTTCCAACATCTGATAATCGATAGGATTAAAACCACTGGTTTTTATCTGTATTAAAACTTCGTCACTTTTAGGTTGAGGTTTTTCGGTAAAACCATCTTCCAATTGAAAATTTTCATTTAAAATAACTGCTTTCATAATTGTAATTTGAGCTACAAATCTAAAAATAGATTAGTTTATATTTGCTACTAGTTAACTATTGGTAACTAGTAACGTTAAAGTAACTATCGATGGCAAAAATTATAGAAAACGGAGTAGAACGGGAAGCAAACTGCACAGAAGAATTGTTCGCCATGCGCGACAGTCTAGACGTTTTGGGAGGGAAATGGAAACTGATGATTCTACGGTATTTAACAAATCGGACCAACCAAAGTATTCATTTTAAAAAATTAGAAAGAGGAATTGAAGGGATTTCTGCCAAGATGTTGAGCAAAGAATTAAAAGAATTAGAAATTAATTTACTCATTACCCGAACCATTCAGGATACCAAACCGATTACCGTGGTTTATGCTGTGACTGAATATGGAAAATCTGTATTTCCGGTGACGGAAACATTAGTGAATTGGGGATTGCTTCATCGGGAGAAAATTAAAGAATCGATGAGTTCTTAATAATTAAGCTTCTTTTTAAAAAGTATGTTTAAGCTAACTAAAAATTTAACCACAAAAGGAAACAAAAGATTAACACTTTAGTATTTTTAGTTAATTATTAAACCGCTAATAAGAACACATAAGTTTTAAAAATCTTTGCATATTGAGCGGAGTCGAAATATTATTCTTTTAAGTCGCTTTTGCTTTCTAGCAATTAAACAATGTTTAAGAATCTGCGAATAGCTTTTGTCCCTTTTGCGGTTAAAATATAAAATCTCTCACAGATTAAGCAAATTCAGCAGTTTTTTTAGAAAAATAATCTGTGAAATCAGCAAAATCTGCGAGAGAAATTAAAGAATAATTTTATTGAAATTAATTTTTATCCAGCCATAATTTCACAAGTTCAGAATGATCTTCCACCCATTTCTTAGCCGTGGCTTCTTTGTCTTTACTGTCTTCCATTTTAGTTAAAAGATCAGCCATGTTTTCATCATCAAAATGTACTTTAGAAAAGAATTTTGCCAATTCGGGATGATCTTTAGCAAAGCTTTTTCTGCTGTATGTTTTAATCTGTTCTGCATCACCAAAGGTCTTTTTGGGATCTTGAAGAAACTTAAGTTTCATTTTACCAAACATCCAGTGAGGTTGCCATCCTGCTACAACAATCCATTGTTTACGTTGCATGGCATTCTGTAATTCGGTGATCATGGCAATGGTTGAAGAGTTGATTTGCTTGTAATCCAGTTGATAATCAATAATGGCTTTATCTGTTCCAGAAGTCAATCCAGCTCCTTTTTCAATTCCAATGATTCTGTGATTGAATTGATCCTGATGCTGATTTAATTCTTCTATCGAATTAATCGGGACATATTCGGGAACCACCAATCCTATGCGACCGTTGTCATAGTTGGTTCCAAGGTTAATTAATCCCGGAAATTTGGCAACTTTTTTAGCATGCGTGTAAGGTAACCAAACACCCATAAAAAGGTCTGTATCTTCATTATTCATAGAAGCTAGAATCATATCCGTAGATGCCTTTTGAATGATGACATGATATCCTTGCTCATCCAAAATGGCTTTGGCAACGTGCGTCATGGCTACATCTTCTGCCCAGCCGTCAACCATTCCGATGGTTATATATTTAGAGTTTTTTATATTTTCACATGAATTCAATACACCGAATACGGCAATTAAAACTGGAAAAAATAAGTATTTTAATTTCTTCATTTTATTGTTTTTTCTTTACAAATCCCTGAGTAATTCGGTCAAGAATAATGGCTAAAATCACCACAGATAATCCACTTTCAAATCCTAATCCGATATCCAGATTATTAATTCCTTCCAATACTTTTTCACCTAAACCGCCTGCAGCAATCATTCCGGCAATCACCACCATAGATAATGATAATAATATCGTTTGATTGATCCCTGCTAAAATGGTTTTCATAGCTAAAGGAAGTTCCACTTTAAATAAAATCTGACGGTTGGTAGCACCAAAAGCTCTGGCTGCTTCTACAATATCTTTCGGAACCGCTTCAATTCCTAAGGTCGTTAATCGTACGGCTGGCGGCATTGCAAAAATAATCGTTGCAAAGGCTCCCGGTACTTTACCAATACTGAAAAATAGTACGGCAGGAATTAGGTAGACGAAGGCTGGCATTGTTTGCATTAAATCCAGCATTGGGCGGATGATTTTTGCAGCCAATTTACTTTTAGCCGCCCAGATTCCCAAAGGAACAGAGATGACCAACGCGGTAATGGTTGCGACAAAAATTAGGGCCAGAGTTTCCATGGTTTCTCTCCATAATCCCATTAAAAATATTAAAGTAAGTCCGGCCACGGTCATAATAGCGATGCCTTTTCCGGCTTTCCACCATGCCAATAGCGTAAAAAGGAGGATGATAATATAAAAAGGAGTGTTTACCAAAGCCCACTCAATTCCCATGATAGAGGAGTTTCCTACATGTTTTATGACATCGAATACAGGTTTCCCGTTTTCTGTGAGCCAATTGATTGCAGTTTCTACATATTGACCTATATCTATAGTTTTATTCATCTTATTGATTGTTTGCGATTTCTTTTAATTCTATGATCTCTTCTTCATTAAACTTTGTAGCTTCTATGATGAGAGATAATTGGGTAACAAGACCTAAAAATTTATTGTTTTCATCTACTACTGCGATGGCCGATTTACTTCCGGAAATTAGCGGTAACATTTCTTCAACCGTTGCTTCCGCATAAACCGACGGAACATTGCTGTTGATAATTGATTCTACTGTAGGTTCTTTCTTCTTGGCGATTCTCACCACATCATTAAGCGTTACAAATCCTAAGAATTTATTTTGAAAATCTACGACTGGTAAGGTTTCCAAACCGGTTGTTCTCATTTTTCTTAAAGCTCCCTCAGGACCGTCTTTTCTGAAACGTACCACAGTAGCTTTATCGAACATTAAAGATTTGGCGGTGATAATTGTTTTACGGTCTACTTTTTCCACAAAAGCTTTTACATAATCGCTGGCAGGATTGGTTAAGATATCCTCAGCCGTTCCTATTTGCTCTATCACGCCGTCTTTCATAATGACGATACGGTCTCCAATTTTAATGGCCTCGTCTAAGTCATGGGTAATGAAGACAATGGTTTTTTGTAGGGTATCTTGCAATTCAAGCATCTGATCCTGCATTTCAGATTTGATTAAAGGATCGAGAGCGGAGAAAGCTTCATCCATCAATAAAACTTCAGGATCGTTAGCCAATGCTCTTGCCAATCCTACTCGCTGTTGCATTCCTCCTGAAAGTTGAGAGGGAAACTGATTTTCAAAACCATTTAATCCTACAATATCCAGTGCTTTCTGGGCTTTTTCATCACGAGAAGCTTTATTTTCACCTCTAATTTCCAGTCCGAAACCTGCATTATCTAAAACGTTATGATGGGGTAGCAGTCCAAATTTTTGAAATACCATACTCATCTCTGTTCTTCTTACCTCCAGAAGTTCTTTGTTATTTTTATCGGTAATATTATCATCATTGATATATACTTTTCCTGAAGTAGGCTCATTCAGTCGGTTAAGGCAACGCAGCAAAGTAGATTTCCCACTTCCTGATAATCCCATGATTACAAAGAATTCACCTTCGTAGATTTCAAAACTCGCTTTGTTGATTCCCACGGTGCAACCCGTTTTTTCAAGAATTTCCTTTTTGGAAAAACCTTTGTCTAAAAGTTCCTGTGCTTTTTCTTTGTTTTTGCCAAAAATAATCGTCAGATCTTCAACTTTAAGTTTTACTTTTCTACCGTTTTCATTTTTTTCCATATTCAGAATTTTTCAATTAATAAATGATATAAGAAATTGTACATCACTTAAATGATTATACGTTTAATCTTGGTTGTTCTGCTAATGGAGATAGTACAAAATAGTCTGTAAGAGCTTTTAATAATAAAAACTTTTTACAATAAAATATGAGCATAAAAACCTGTGGCCTTATGTCTATATTTTAAATATTTCAATAGATTATACTCTAGAAAAAGAGTGTATCATGTAAAAAAGAAGTTAATCTTTTAAATAGATTCTACAATTAAATTACGGATGATGTAATTACAGATATGTGTACTGAACAACTTGAATTCCTACATGTCATCAAAATGTAGGCCAGCATAAAAAAGCTGTGTATCAATTTCTTATGATGGTGCAAATTTACGACTTTTATATTAAATGGATTTTTTGAGCCTTAAGAAGCTGGTCCTAAGCCTGATTGGAGAACGGAATATTTAGAGTCATTTTGCTCTGTCAGTCGAGGTAAGAAATATGAATTTTAAGAATAAATCTTAAACGGATTAGCACAATGTGTGCATGAAATTAAAAAAAGTACTCAGAACCACGGCAATTATTGCCAGGATAGCCGGCAATGCCTGAACAAAAAATATTTTCTTCGTTGCAGAAATGGCCCCATAAATTCCTGCGATAGCCACACAACTCAAGAAAAATAAGGATACATTGGTTTGCCATTTCGGATCTTCAATCAATAAAGACCAAATTAATCCTGCAGCCAGAAAACCATTGTAAAGTCCCTGATTGGCGGCCAATCCTTTAGTAGGTTTGAACATTTCTGCGGGTAAAGCAGCTTTGAAAACTTCTTTTCCTTTTGTTTCCCAGGCAAACATTTCCATCCAAAGAATGTAGAGGTGTTCTATTGCGACTAAGGCGATCAAAATTTTTGCAACGATGTCCATGATTTATTGTTTTTTGGAATTGTAAAACTAAAAAAATAAAGTTAAGTTTGATTACTAAATTTTACAATGGAAACTTTCAAAGCACATTTAGATAAATTCATTACGATCACTGACGAAGAATTTACTTCTATCATTTCTTTTTTTCAAATTCTGAAAGTGAAAAAGAAAGAAAATCTGATGCTTGAAGGTGATATCTGTAAATTTAAATATTTCGTGTTGGAAGGATGTTTAAGAAAATTTTTCATCAACGAAAAAGGAGTAGAGCAAACCACGGAATTTGCCATAGAAAAATGGTGGATGTCTGATACTTTTGCCTTTGAAAAACAAATGAAATCAAGCTTTAATATTCAGTCTGTAGAAAACTCGAGTCTTTTGGTTATCGATTTTCAATCTCAGGAACTTTTATTGGAAAAGCATCCGATTATGGAACGTTATTTCAGAATGGTATACCAGACTGCTTATGCAGCGGCAGAAAAAAGAATTCGTTATATTTATGAGATGACGAAAGAAGAATATTATGTGCATTTCAGTACGTTGTATCCTTGGTTTATTCAAAGAATTCCACAATATTTGATTGCTTCATTTCTAGGTTTTACTCCGGAATATTTGAGTGAAATCAGAGCCAAATTACGTTCTTAAACCAGTTTAAGATTTTTACAATATAGAAGTCGCAACTTTGCCTTGTTCATAAAAACAACGATCATGACAGGCAAAAAAGATTTTCAATTCCCGCAACTGTTTTTAAGGTTAGCCATCTCTGTTACAATGCTTTCTGCAGTTGCCGACCGATTCGGATTTTGGGGTAAAAACTCAGCTTGGGGAAACTGGGCGAATTTTGAAAAATATACCCAACAACTGACTTCTTTTCTTCCTGAAAGTCTAAGTGTTTTTTCAGCCTATTTCGCCACTTTTTTAGAAATTCTATTTCCATTATTATTACTTATCGGATTTAAAACGAAGATCGCCGCTTACGGCGCTGGTTTTTTATTGCTCATTTTCGCTTTATCCATGACAATGGCTTTAGGAGTTAAAGCTCCTCTGGATTATTCTGTCTGGGTAGGAAGTGCAGGCGCTTTTTTATTGGCAAGTCAACATCAATTTTCATTAAGTATCGACGAATTAATCAAGAATAAATAATCAAATAAATATAAATAATATGAGCACAAGAGTAAATATTGCAACAACAGAATCAGCAGCGTACAAAGCCATGATGGGATTAGAAGGATATCTTCAAACGATTTCTTTAAACCATACTCAAAAAGAATTAATTAAAATCAGAGCTTCACAGATCAACGGATGTGCTTTCTGTTTGGATATGCACACAAAAGATGCCATTAAATATGGGGAAACTCCACAAAGAATCTATCTTCTAAATGCCTGGAGAGAAGCATTGGAGCTTTATACAGAAGAAGAGCAGGTATTGTTGGCCATGACAGAAGAAATCACTTTAATCAGCCAGAAAGGGTTAACAGAAGAAACGTATTATAAGGCAAATCAATTGTTTGATGAAGTACAAATTGCCCAAATCATTATGGCGATTGTAACCATCAATGGTTGGAACAGAATTGCAATCAGTACACACATGCCGATTGCTAAATAAATTTTCAGAAATAAGTTATTTACCAAAAGCGCTTCTCCACATTGAGAAGCGCTTTTTTTATGATATTGGAGTTAATAAATAGCAACAGGATTGATGTTGACCTGAGTAGATCCCACATACAAGGGTTGTCCTAAAACAAACATGAATTCCCATACTTTTTCTTTTACTAAAGGCCTGGTATCAATTAATTCCAGATTATAGATTCCTTTTTTTGCCAACATAAATTGATTGATCGGAAACTCTTCCTTATTTTTTGGATTCGGATAAACTTCGGATGCCCAGGTGTCACCTCCAAAAGCAATGATTCCCTGATCGGCCAACCATATTGCGGCTTCCATACCGATTCCCGGTTCTACTTCCAGAAACTGTTTGTTGTCTTTTCCAATCAGTTCAAGCCAACCTGTATTAAAGAGAACGACATCTCCTTTTCGAAGGGTAATTCCTTGTTTTTTCAAGACCGATTTAATATCAGCAACCGTGAATTCTGTTCCTCCCGAAACGATTGTTTTTCCATAATGTGCGGTCATATCCAGAACAACACCTCTTGTAACAAACGGTGGTACTTTTTCAATACCTAATTTTTTAACGCCTTCAACGGTCACAAAATCTGTTGCTTTATTTCCATTGTAATACACGTTATCAATTCCGATATGTCCAATACCGTTAAGCTGCGTTCCAACGCCAGTCCAGCCATTCACCAATTCATCATTGAATGTAAATTTGTTGGGGCCTAAGCTTTTTCCACCTTGTTCTCCCGGCTGAATATTGTATAAATTAAAACTTCTATGACGAAAAGCGGGTAGATTTTTATCAATAGGAACTGCCAAAGGCAATGTTTTTCCTTGTTTTACCAATGCAATAGATTGTTTTACAATTTCGGGAGTTAGTAAATTAGCGGCTCCTATTTCATCTTTAGCACCGTAAACAGACGGATACCAAGATTTATCGTCAGGATTAATAGACTGATTTTGTGCCTTTACAGCTTGGTTGCTGATAGCCAAAAGAATAGCTAACCCGAACGTTTTGATCAGATTTTTTTTCATTGTTGAAAATTTTATGATGTTGAAAAAAAGAGAGTAGGCGATATAAACATGATCCTTTGACAGGAAAAATGTTTATAAAGATTTAAATTTCGCTTAATGCAGAATTGATAAAGCTCAATTCATCCTGAGAAAGATCGAAAGACATGGCTTTAGCATTTTCAATGGCTTGCTGAGCATTTCTTGCTCCTGCCAAAACAACAGTAATTGCGGGTTGTAAAGTCGTCCAGCGCAAAACTAATTGTGAAAGAGTAGCTCCTTTTTCCTGAGCAATCGGTTCTATTTTTTCTAAGAATGTTTTTACTTTATTAAGATCAAACTGAGAAAAATATCCGTTTCTGTGGTCGTTGTCTTTTAATTTGTCTTCTTTAAAGTATTTTCCTGTTAAAAGACCTCTTTCCATCGGACTGTACACAATAATTCCTGAATTATTTTCCAAAGAATATGGAACCAAATCTTTTTCAATCGCATTGTTCAACATGCTGTATGAAACCTGATTGCTTGCTAAATTCAACGTTCTGTTGGCTTCCTGCATTTGTTCAATACTATAATTGCTTACCCCTGCTGCAAGAACTTTACCTTGTTGGATTAATAATTCCATTGCTTCCATCGTTTCACAGATACAAGTTGTACTGTCCGGCCAGTGAAGCTGTAGCAGGTCGATATAATCTGTTCCCAGTCTCTTCAGACTTTCTTCCACTTCTTTGATGATGTTTTCTTTTGAAGCTAATTTATACACAGGAAGTATTTTTCCGTCATCATTCGCATCGAAGAAAAATTCTCCTTTTCCATTGTTGCTTCCATCCCATACCAAACCGAATTTGGTTAATAACTGAATCTTTGAACGGTCTTTTCCTTTGATGGCTTCCCCAATCATTTCTTCACTCAATCCAAAACCGTAGAACGGTGCGGTATCAATAGAGGTTACGCCATGATCTAAAGAAGCGTGAATAGAATCGATAGAGTCTTTTTTCTCATTTCCACCCCACATATTTCCACCGATTGCAAATGCTCCGTGGGTAATTACTGAAAGTTCTAAATCAGTATTTCCTAATTTTCTATATTCCATTTTTTATTGTTTTAATTTTTAAGTTGATTTAACCGCAAAAGACTTATTTTAATACTTAAGTTATTTTTAAGTTAAAAGGATTCTGTTGAGAAGGCCACTTAAGTTTTCTGAAAATCTTTGATTTTCTTCTTATGTGAGCTTTTTATTTTCAAAGTATTTAAAAGCTAAAGTGTTCTAAAGTGCTTACATAAAGCTTTTGTGACTAAAATATTTTCCAATTATTTATTTAATTCTTTTACAATAGCCTCACCCACACTTTTGGCAGATTGAGGATTTTGTCCAGTGATCACTCTTTGATCTGTCACCACATGATTCTGCCAAAGTCCCGATTTTTCAAATATTGCTCCTCTTTCTTTTAATTTATCTTCCAATAGGAAAGGAACTACGTTGGTTAATTTCACTTCAGCTTCTTCTTCATTGGTAAAAGCATTGATCTTTTTACCGTTCACTAAATAGCTACCATCGTTTAGTTTAATATTCACCAAACCGGACGGGCCATGGCAAACTGCGGCTACAATTCCTCCATTTTCATAAATTTTTGAAGCGATAGTGGCTAATTCTGTATTATCTGCAAAATCCCACATGGCACCATGACCTCCAGCATAAAAGATGGTTGAATAATCAGCAGGATTTACTTGTGATGGAGTTAAAGAATGATCAATTTTATTTTTGTATTCTTTATTTTCCCAAAATTCTTTGTTAACGGGATCTTGTAAATCAAATCCATCAACGGGAGGAGTTCCTCCTTTTGGACTTACAAAATCTATTTCATAACCTGCTTTGTGTAAAACCTCCCAAGGATGAGAAACTTCGCCCAGATAATATCCTGTATTTTCGCCAGTATCTCCTTTTTTATCATGGCTGGTAACCACAAATAAAATTTTCCTTTTCATATTTTTTGATTTTTTGGACTGAGCTTGAACGATTCCTATGGTGAATACGGCGAAGATTAAAAACGCTATTTTTTTCATGATTTAGATAAATTATGTTGAGTTTTTTTTATTTTAACCACAAAAGGATCAAAAGATTTCGATACGTGTAAGACTTTCAAAAGTGGACAAAATTATAGTGCTACATTTTGTCTGCTTTTATCATTTCTTTTGTGCCTTTTGCGGTAAAAGAATATTCTTAAATAATCTCAGTTAAATAAAGCTGAGGTTTTTCCTGCAATTTTTCATCAACCAAAGCTCCGAAAGCCTGAATATAAAGTTGCTGATTATGCAGCGTTAAACCTTCCTGATCTTTCCAGATTTCATAGAAAATAAACTGGTTTTTATCTTCAATTCCTTGATGTAGCGTATACATTTCGTTGGCTTCTTCTTTTCTGGTTTCTGTTACCATATTTTGAAGAGCTTCTAACACTTCTGTTCTGTGTTCTTCTTTTGCTTTAATAACTGCGGTAAGATATATTTTCATTAGGCTAATTGTGGGTTTAATTCTTGTTCAAAAATGTTCGTAAGGTGTTCTTTGTAGGTTTTCATATCACGTTCGATATTTGCATTTTTTTCTACATCATGGAAGTGAAAACCTTCCATTTTTTCTAGAGAAACAAAGGCATTCATTTTGTGGAAACCGAATAATGGTCCGTTATCCACGCTTGTTTCATTGAAAAACTCTCCAGGAAGCGTAAAAGCAGTTTCCGGTGCATTCCAACTTGTGGTTACCATATATTTTCTTCCACCAAGCATTCCTCCTGTTCCGTAATTGATCTGTGGATTGTCTGAAGTTCTACCGTCGCTCATATAAATTCCTTTTGCATGACCTGCTGTGAAAACTTCATCAATGTATTTTTTGAATCCATTCGGTAATTGGAACCACCAGATTGGGGTGTGATAAATAATAACATCTGCCCAAACAAATTTTTGAACTTCCTCGTCTTTGTTATAACCTTCGTCTATTGTTGTGGTCTTAACTTCTACATTTTCAAATTTTTGTAGAACTTCCAACGTGCTGTCTGCAATTGTTTTATTATATTTTCCTCCAGAATGTCCGAAGTTTTGTCCACCGTTGATGATTAATACTTTTTTCATTGTTGTATGATTGTTTAAATTTTACTCTGCAAAGTTACCTTCGGATTTTGTATAATAAAAATAGTATGAATTATAGTGAAGTATCAGAATTATGATGGTTGTGTTAGTTTTTGTTTCATAATTATCAGCCTTAATAATTTACAATTCACTAGCGAAGCAAAATTTACAATTCACATGTTACCATTCATAAATTCGCATTTCATGTTTAAATATCATATTGATTTTGAATCTGTTTCTAAAACTTCTCCTGTAACTTTGTGTTAATAATTTGAATGAAATAGGATGCAGATAGCAATTTTTAGCGATGTACATGGAAATCTTCCTGCGTTGGAAGTCGTGTTACATGATATTGAACAAAGAGGAATTCATCAGAAATTCTGTTTAGGAGATTTGGTAGATTTTGCCCCTTGGGGAAATGAAGTGATTGAAAAAATCAAGCAGTTGAATATTCCTTGCTTAATGGGAAATCATGATGAAAGAATAGCTTTTGATATTCCGGTAATTCCTTTGACAAAGCATTCTGAAGAAGAAACTGCTGCAAGATTTTTGGCGATTGATCATTCTAAAAAATACATTACAGTAGAAAATAAAAAGTATCTGGCAGAATTACCTTTTCACGTCAAGCTCAACTATAAGGTGGGAGAAAAACATTGGAATATTCAGTTGGTGCATTCGAGTTTAGAAAGCAATGACACTTATTTGTATGAATCTGAAAATGATGAAATTTTCACTGATTTATTAAATGATTCTCAGGCAGATGTTGTGATTATGGGGCATACGCATTTATCTTTTAAAAAATATTTTGATGGTCAATGGGCGATTAATACGGGTTCCGTTGGGCGGTCAAAAGAAGAAAACCGATTGGCGTCTTATGTGATTTTAACGTTGGATGAAGAGCGTATTACTCCTGAAATTATTCAGGTAGAATATCCGCTTGAAGAAGTTTGTCAACAGATTGAAAAAAGTGAAATTCCAAATTATTACGCTTCATTTTTAAGAAATGAAAATGTATCAGTATTCTGATTATTTTGTAACTTTGTATCATAATTAAAATAACTAAGATGGTTAATTTAGAATGGTACAGAACTTTTAAAGCAATCTATAAAACCGGAACATTAACGGGAGCAGCAGAAGCTTTATTCATATCACAACCTGGAGTGAGCCTTCATTTAAGCTCTTTGGAAGCGTATGTTGGATATAAATTATTCGACAGAACCGGAAGAAAAATGCATCCTACGGAAAGAGGAAAAGTATTATTCAATGCTGTTTCAGAACCGTTGACAAAACTGGAGGATGTTGAAAAGAACTTCCAGAAATCTACAGAAAAAACAACCCCGACGATAAGTGTGGGAATGTGTTTTGAGACTTTCCAGACCACTTTGGAGCAATATGTTTCTACGTTGCCTTTTAATTTAATCATCAGCTTTGGAGAATATCCGGAAATGCTGGATCAGTTGGATAAAGGGATTTTAGATTTGATTATTACCCCTAAAAAAGGAGTTTCTCCTAATATTTTGCATGAAGCTTTTTCATCTGAACAAATTATTTTGGTAGGGGGAAAAGATGTGGATACAGAGAGTTTTAAAAAAATAATAAAAACGAAAGATAAGGAACAGATTGAAAATTGGTTAAAAGAAGAAAAATGGTACGGAACAACAGGTGATATGGAGCATCTTTTCCAGTTCTGGACCTTGAATTTCGGACACAAACCAGATTTTCGTCCTAATTATATTGTTCCGAATTTGAATTCTATCATTCGTTGTTTAAAAGGCGGAAAAGGGTTGGCAGTAGTTCCCGATTTTTTATGTAAAAATGAAATTGAAAGCGGAGAAGTAAAATTAATCTGGGAAGGTGAAAAAAAGTTAGAGAATACCTTGTATTTTGGATGCCGTAAAAAAACAACTTATCAATCTGAGATTGCTCATATTAAAGGATTATTTCATCAGGTGATGGATAAAATTTAATGAAATAAATTGTAAGAATGGGAGTAATTATAGAAACAAAACGGCTTTTATTAAGAGAACTTTCCCCCGATGATGCTGGACATTTTTATAGTCTTAATCTCAATCCAAATGTTATGAAATATACGGGAGATGTCGCATTTGTAAGTGTCGAAGAAGCACGAGTTTTTTTGGAAAACTACAAAGATTACAAAGACAATGGATTTGGGAGATGGGCGGTAATGAATAAATTAAATAATGAATTTATTGGATGGTGCGGTTTGAAATATAATAAAGAGTTAGAAGAAACAGATATTGGTTTCAGGTTTTTTGAAAAACATTGGAATAAAGGCTTTGCAACTGAAAGTGCAAAAGCGTGTGTAGATTTTGGTTTTAACGAACTAAATAAGCAAAAAATTATCGGTAGAGCAATGAAAGAAAATATAGCGTCAATCAATGTTTTACAAAAAATCGGACTTGTTTTTGAAAAAGAATTTGATTTTAATGGGGAACAAGGGGTACTCTATGAAATATACCAAGCTACAAACTCATATGAATAATCGGATAATCTTTTCCAGAACCGTCTTTTTCTGATCTTCCAACTTGTTTGAATCCCATCTTTTCATAGAACCCTATAGCCTGAGGATTTTGTTCGTTGACATCCACTTTTGTTAATCCTGTTTTATCTTTCATACATTGATACAATGTTTTACCCAAACCTCGGCCACGTGCTTTATCATGAATAAAAAGCATTTCTAAATTTCCTTCTGCAACAGATGCAAAACCTTTTGCGTCTTCATTTTCAGTAATTAAATAGACTTCAAGATTCGGTAAATAATCTCTCGGAATAACTTCTTTAAAATGATTAAAATATTCTTCAGCAAGAAAATCATGAGTTGCTTTTACGGCCGACTCCCAAATTTCCATGATTTTGGGATAATCTTCTGAAGTCGCAATTCTTATTGAATATGACATTGGGTGAAATTTTCACAAAAGTAAAGAATTAGAAACTATATTTTGGGAATTAATATGTAAAGAAACCCCGCACAAGAAGTACAGGGTCTATTGTAAACAAATATTTTTAGTGTAAATTATTCTTTAATGAATTTTTTGCTGATATTTTCTTTACCTCCTACTAGGTTTAAAAAATAAATACCTTTTTCAAGGTTTCCGATATTTATTTTTGTTGTTAACCCTTCTAATTTTTGAGTATGAATGGTTTTCCCTAACATATCAGTAATCTTAACCTCCATAGAAGGGGTAAAATAATTAAGCTTCAAAGTAATATTCTCTTTTGCCGGATTGGGGGAAATATTAACTGTTGTAGCATCTTTCACAACCTCATTCGTGGCCAGATTATCTTGTGCAAGTTTTACGATCCAAATATCATAATCTCCATGATTTCCCGTTACATCGCCATTGTTTGAATTTGAACTTCCAGCAATGACATAACCGCCATCTGCAGTTTGAATAACAGAGCTAGCCTCATCACTTCCTGATCCTCCTAAGCACTTTTGCCATTGAATATTTCCTGTAGTGCTTAGCTTTACAGCCCAATAATCATAGGAAAGAGGTGCTTCTCCAGGACCTGTATTTGAAGGGGTATGATATCCTGTTACCTGACCGTCATTGGAAGTAGTACTTCCTACAGCCAAATACCCACCATCGGCGGTTTGAATGATAGAAGAAGCATCATCTACCTTAGTTCCTCCTAAAGCTTTCTGCCATTGAAGATCTCCTGTAGAATTTAATTTTACGATCCAAGAATCATCACTTCCATGATTTCCTGTTACATTTCCATCATTAGAAGAAGAGGAACCAGCTATAATATAGCCACCATCTGAAGTCTGTACAATAGATTGTGGTAACTCTTGATATGTTCCTCCAAAAGATTTTTTCCAATAAATAACGCCCCCATCAGAATTCATCTTTATAACCCAGTAATCTTTTCCACCATGATTTCCTGTTACATCACCATTGTTGTTTTCTGCATATCCGGCAACTGCATATCCACCATCGCTGGTTTGAACAATACAAGTAGCCCTATCATCTCCCGTTCCTCCTAAAGATTTTTTCCATTGAACATTTCCATCAGAACTTATTTTTACGATCCAATAATCTACATAGCCATTATTTCCAGGTACATCACCATTGTTTGAAGAAGAGCTTCCTGCAAATATATAACCACCATCTGCCGTAGGGATCATTTTATTGATAACATCATAATTTGTTCCTCCGAAAGATTTTTGCCAGTAAATAATTCCTGCATCAGAATTTAATTTTAGAACCCAACCATCTGTAAGTCCATGATTTCCTGTTACGTTTCCATTGTTTGAATCAGAGGTTCCGGCAACCACATATCCGCCATCAGCAGTTTGAATAATAGAACTTCCATAGTCATTTCCTGTTCCTCCTAAAGATTTTTGCCATTGAAGATTTCCTGTTGCATTTAATTTAGCAAGCCAGTAATCTTGATTTCCGTGATTTCCTGTTACATTTCCATTGTTTGAATTAGATGCTCCGCTAATCATATAGCCTCCATCGGCAGTTTGAATAATAGTGTGTGCTCTATCGGAGTTTGTTCCTCCTAAAGATTTTTGCCATTCTATGGCTGGAGCTTGCGCTGTAATAGCGCTTGAACAAAGAATACCTATAAAAGGTACCAGTTTCTTGTAATTGATTTTCATGGTTTAGTTTATTGAATTTAGAGGCGCAAAGATATAATTTATAAATGAAACAAGATTTTTTATTGTGAATGGAAAATGTAACTGAGATTATAAAAACTCAGGTTTTCAGTAAAATTGGTAAGTCGTAATTTCAATTTTTTATCGGAAATTTGTTAGACATCATATTAATAAAATTAAAAAAAGATTTATGAGTCAAAAAACATATGCAGGACAGCCTGTTATAAGATTAAATAACGGAATTGATATTCCGGCTTTAGGATTTGGAGTTTGGCAGATTGAGGACCAAAAAGTATGCGAAGATACAGTGGTTAAAGCAATCCAAACAGGATATAGAATGATTGATACGGCGGCAATCTATCAAAATGAAGTAGGGGTTGGAAAGGCAATTCAAAATAGTGGAGTAAACAGAGAAGAATTATTCATTACTTCAAAACTTTGGGTTCAGGATTTTGGATATGAGAAAGCAAAAGCTGCCTTCCAAAAAACATTAGACAGATTACAGTTGGATTATCTGGATATGTATCTTATTCACTGGCCTTACGGAGACTTCTTAGGATCTTGGAAGGCAATGGAAGAGTTGTATCATGAAGGAAAAATAAAAGCCATTGGTGTTTGTAATTTCACGGTGGAGAAAATGGAAGAATTAAAAGCTAATTTAAAAATTGTTCCTGTCGTAAACCAAATTGAATTACATCCAATTTTCCAACAAAAAGAATTGCAGGAATATAACAAAAAGAATAATATTGTTACTCAGCCCTGGAGCCCGCTTGGAAACGGTAATGCTGAATTGTTGAATAATGCATCTTTAAAAGTGATTGCTGAAAAACACCACAAAACGGTTCCACAAGTTATTTTAAGATGGCATTTACAGGAAGGATTCTGCGTGATTCCAAAATCTGTGACACCTTCCAGAATTGAAGAAAACTTCAATGTTTTTGATTTTGAATTATCGGGAGACGAAATGGATACTGTACGTTCTCTGGATACCAATAAAAGAATATTCTTTGATCCAAAAGATCCTGAGTGGGAGCAAAAAATGTTAAATGTTGTTGTGGATATTTAATAGATTATTCTAAATAAAATCAATACAAAAAAAGGAAGCAAAACTTTTGCTTCCTTTTTTTTGTGACTCTACCGAAAACTGTTAGTGATTAAATCAATCAAAATATTCCAAAGAATTTAGCTCTTATGTATCAGTATGTTGAGCAAGCTCTAGGAATTTTGTATTGATGCTGAAATTAAGTATATACCCATTCATAAACATAAAAATAGCTCGGAATTGAGAAATCTCATTGTCGTGACGGAAAGGGTTTGAGGAAAATTGTTTTAATTTTGCCAATTATAAGACAGTTAATAATAATTATGAAAAAAATATTCTTATCCTTAATTGTACTTTCTTTTATTGGATGCAATAGTAACGATGATGACGTTCAAACGAACAATCAAGCATCAATCATAGGAAAATGGTATATTGAGAAAGCGGAGGTTTATAAATCTTCCAATCAACAGACGCAAACGAGTATATCGACTGACTGCCAGAAAAAGAGCACTCACGAATTTAAGCAAGCAAATATGACATCAATTAGCTTTGCACAGACAGGCAATACTTGCGTGCAAACAGATGTCGTAACGAGAAATTATACATTCGACAAGCCTAATATGAAATTTTGGTTCGAAGATGAAGTAGATTATCCCTATTTTGTAACTCAGCTTGCCCAAAATGATATGGTGATGGAAGACAGAACCGAAGATATAGATGGTGATGGAATAAAAGATATTATCAGAAGATTCTATAAAAAGATCAATTAAAAAAATAAACTCCTTTCAAACTGAAAGGAGTTTATTTTTATGTGAAAAAGTATTATTTAGTTAAATCTAAACCTCCAAAATTCCCCGAACTCATCATTAGGAAAACACCGCTGGTTTTATCCAACGTTTCCCAATAGGCATGAAGTTCTTCGGCATTGGTAAACACTTTTAGATTTTCATTTTTAAACTTTTCTTTGATCAGGTCTGGTGAAATAGGATCCATTCTCTTGATCTTTAAAGCATCTTCAGAATAGAATACGATGGCTTCTTCCAATCCATCCATGGCGTGATCATATTGCTCTAAAAATACAGGGTTTAAGCTTGAATACGTATGAAGCTCAAGGAAACCGTATTTCTTCTCTTTTTTAAATTGCTCACAGAAAGCTTTTACAGCGGCTTTTACTTTACTTGGCGCGTGTGCAAAGTCTTTGTAAAGGGTTCCTTTGTCTTCTCTTTCTACTTTTTCTAGACGTTTTGAAGCGCCTTTGAAACTCATAATTGCATCATAGAAATCTTCATCCATAATTCCCAATGTATGGCAAATATGTCTTGCTCCTTCCAGGTTCAATAAATTGTGTGCTCCAAAAACAGAAAGTGGAATATCTCCCATTTCGGTTTTTAAATATACCTGTCCGTTATTGATCTCGTATTCCGGCGTTTTGTAAGGGATTTTTCTGAAATAATTTTCAGCTGCTTCCACAACTTTTACCACCTCAGCATCTTCTTCGTTATACACTAAAACACCTCCCGGAGTAATACTTGCAACAAATCTTCTGAACTGCTCAATATAATCATCAAACGTTTTGAAAACATTGATGTGGTCCCAGGCAATTCCGCTCATTAAAGCGATGTTGGGTTGATAGAGTAAGAATTTTGAACGTAAATCGATAGGAGAGGAAAGGTATTCGTCACCTTCCAACACCATAAAATCATTATCCTGAGTGAGTTTTACCATACAGTCGAAACCTTCCAGCTGAGCGCCCACCATGTAATCTACATCTTTCTGATGAAAATTCAGAACATGAAGAATCATTGAGGTAATCGTGGTTTTCCCATGAGAACCGGCAATGACAACACGGGTTTTGGTTTTAGACTGTTCGTAAAGAAACTCCGGATAAGAGTATATTTTTAAACCCAATTCTTTTGCTCTTGCTAACTCAGGATTGTCCTGATGAGCGTGCATTCCAAGAATAATAGCATCAATATCAGAAGTTATTTTTTCTGGAAACCATCCCATTTCCTGAGGAAGAATTCCTTTCTTCTCAAGTCTTGATTTTGAAGGTTCAAAAATAGCATCATCTGAACCTGTCACCTGATATCCTTTGTCTTTTAGCGCAATAGCAAGATTATGCATGGCACTTCCGCCAATAGCAATGAAATGGGTCTTCAACTTATTTACTGTTTTTAACGTTGTTATTAATGATCTCCTGGAAAGCATTCAAAATGTTGTTCCAGTTGGTTTTAAAATTGGGCATCACTAAACTCGCATCTGTTTTGCTGCCTTCATTAGGACCTTTTTTAATATTAATAGTAGTTGTTACATTATCGTATAATTTTTTACGATCTTCCTGTATTCTTCTAAAATTATTTTGGGAAAGAACATTATCCAATTTTTTTAGATCCTCGTTGGAAAGTTTAAAATCTTGTTTCAATTTTTTCCCCTGTCCCTCAAAAGAGTAATGCGCATTATTGGCTTTAATAAGTAAATTCTCATAAATAGGAGAAGTTCCCCCATTTTTAGAATAACTTATGTCAAAATCCGAATATACTTTTTGGCTGTTACATGAAACTAATACTATGATGGCGAATAAGATCCCTATTATTCTTTTCATATCTAATCTACTTTAATTATCTGAATCTTTTTGTTCTAATTTTTTAGCTTTAAGTTCTTCATCATAATTGTGTAGTACATTGAAATCTTCTGTCTGCTCAATGGCAGTCATTATTTTCAATAAAATCTCTGGTGCTTTTTCATTATCATAATCAATATCCAGAGGTGCTTTAAACTCCATGGTAGGTTTTACGCCTGTTACCTTTACACGGAGGCCTTTTTTATCAAACGCTCTTCTGAACCCGTTAATTTTAATCGGGATAACGATAGGGCGCTGATTTTTAACCAGTTTTGCGGTGCCTCTTCTTCCTTGTGCAAAAGCCGATGTAGTACCTTGAGGGAAAGTAGCTACCCAGCCGTTGTCTAAGGCTTTCATAATGTTATCAACCTCTGTAAGATCTACCATTCTGTTGACATTCTGGCCCTCAGCTCTCCAAGTTCTTTTTACGGTTACAGCACCTGCAATTTTAAAAATTTTTGGAAGAATACCTTTATTCATGGTTTCTTCAGCTGCCACATAGTAAAAATCGATCTTTGGATTAAGCAGATAGATCGGGTTTTTTATGGTGTCTAAATAGCCGTTATTTACCGCACAGAAAGCGTGATACATTGCTGCCACGTCTGCGAAATACGTCTGATGGTTACATACAAAAAGCACATTGGAATCCGGAAGATCCACAAGGTGTTCTGTACCTGTTATTTTTAGTTTATTAAAGCCATTGAATCTTCTGTAAGAGACAAGTCCTAAAATAAAAATGATTAACCTTTTTAAAAAATAAGGTGTTCCGAATGCATCGGTGAAAATATTTTTCTTTGCCATCTATCAATTAAACACAATCTTGCAAAGTTACATTTTTTTCAACAATTGGCTGAATTCACTTAATATCATTGCGGTAGCTCCCCAGATGATATATCCGTTAAAATTAATGACCGGAACTTCATGTCCTCCCGCGCTTGGTAAAGCCATTATTTCTGGCTTATCGGGAAGGTTTAGGAAAGACGTAATGGGGAACTCTATAGTTTCTACTACTTCTGTATGTTGAAGGATAAAAGTAGGGTCCTTTTTGGTATAAGATATGTACGGATAAACATAGAAATTACTTGGTGGAATGTAGATGGGAGACATTTCTCTTATGATTCTCACATAATGCTTTTCAATGCCTATCTCTTCCGAAGTCTCACGAACGGCAGTCTCTGCAAAATCTTTGTCCATTTCCTCGCGTTTTCCGCCGGGTAAAGAGATTTGTCCGCTATGTCTGTCTCGTTCGTTTTCAGTTCTTAATATTAAAGGGAAATACCACTCATCGTCTTTGATGTACAAAACAATGTTTACAGCAGCGAATTTTGGATTTTTTGCTAATACTTCGTCATACGTAAAAACGGGACGGGAAGGAGGTGAAAAAACGCCGTGAGCATGTTCTCCGGGTAGTTCTACACTTTTAATTTTTCGTAATAAATCTTTTCCAAAATTTTCCATAGCTCAAATTTAGCAATATATACTGAAGAAAAGAATAGGCTTAACATTAATTAACCAAGAAAGGAAAAATGGGGTTTTTACCTATACACGGTCCCCGTGTTTTCACCTAACTGACAGAAGGGACCCTCTGAAACCCGCCAATAATGACTTTAGGTATCAAAACCAGTGATTTTTAAAATCTACGTGTTTATAGTGTTTCGCGCCTTTGTTGTAGCGTATACCTTTGTCAGACTATTAACCAATTAATCTTACTAAGATGAAAAATTTTATAACAGGTGTATTTACACTAATGGCTATGGGTTTTACTTTTGCACAATCAAATATTGATGTAACGACCCAAACAGGAAACTGGAATGTTGCTACGGTAACCCAGACAGGTCTTACGAATTCTAATACATTAACACAAGATGGAAATCGTAATACGGCTGATATAGATCAAGTGGGAACTTCTAATGTCAATACGGCGGAAAGTATTGGAAACAGAAACTCAATAGATGTAGATCAAACGGGAACCGGAAACTCAAATGATGTAAGCCAGACAGGAAACAGAAACATGGCTACAACTTTACAGGCGGGATTAACAAACACTACCGAACAAACTCAAGTAGGAAATAGAAATGAAGCTTCTTCAACACAGACGGGTGATGATAATTTTGCTTACCAACTTCAGAATGGAAATAGAAATCAAGCTACCTTAATTCAAACAGGAGATGATAATATCGCACTTCAGATTCAATTAGGAAGAAGAAATGAAGCGACAGCTGTACAGTTGGGTGATGGTAATATTGCCATCCAGTACCAAGGTGGAAATGATAATATGGCATTGCATGGTCAAGTGGGAAATGATAATATCCTGGTTGCTGTACAAGAAGGAAATGATAACACTGCGATGGGACTACAATGGGGTAATAATAACCAGTTGTATCAAACACAGGATGGAAATGGAAACATTGCTTTAGATCTTCAGGCGGGTAATAATAACTTTACTCAACTAAGCCAATCAGGAGATTCTAACTTCCATTTTGGAGCGCAGATAGGAAATAATAATACAATAATGGTTAGTCAATCAAACTAGAAAAAGTACTTTACAAAATGTAATAGTACGTGGGAGAGGCTCAGGCTTCTCCTTTTTTTTAAAAGAATTTAAAAAGGTAACTGTAAACAGTGATTTTTGAGTAGTACCACATTATCATGTTTTCTACAGCCTTGTAATCCAGTAACTTTAACCAAAATTAGTACCATGTTTAAATTGGGGTGGAGTGTATGTGCACTTTTCATTTTCTTGTCTGTGAAATCACAGCAGATAGAATGGGATCAGATAAACAGTAATACAATTCTAAATGTTATTGCGGGTCAAAATTCTGATCAGGGAATTTCTTATTCCAACGTTATTCAAATTGGTGAGGCTAATAATGCTGAACTTTCTCTTAATTCTAAAACAAATATTTCTGTAAAACAATTGGGAGATTACAACAGTCTTTATTTTAACAATTCGTTTAGCGATGCAGCAACCAAAACAGCTATTACAACTCAGGGGAATAATAATATAATAGATGTTACGGGAAGTAACAGTATTTCAGATGGCCTTCAAATACAGGTGAAAGGAGATAATAAAACGATTTTTGTGAGAAACTATTAAAGCTCCGGATGATGAAAAATTTTTATTCTTTGATTTTGTGTTCTTTTTTTATCTTCCTCTCTGTTGGGATGAACGGACAGGAAGATAAAAAAATTAATGCTAAGATTGAGAACAAAATAATAGAAGGTCAGATCAATCTAAAAGCAGTAATCACCAATAATACTACGATTTATAAAGAACTTAATTATCTCTTGATTTCCATTAAAAAAGGAAGTGGTGGTAATCTTTCAAACAATCAGCAGAGCGGGAAATTTTCAGTGAATCCCAATGAAACAAAAGTCTTGTCTGAGATGAATGTTAACCTGGAAAAAAAAGATGCATTGAAAGCCTTTCTTTACATTAAAGATGAAGAAACAAAACAGTTGGTAGCAAAAGACAGCCTTGAGATTAATAACGAATCATTTAAAAAGAAAGTCAGCAAAATAGAAGACGATGTTGTTTTTGAATTAAGAGGCTTAACGATTGATCAAACCAAAAGCAAAGTCGGAAAAGATTTTTATGATATTTTTTACCTTCAATACAGCCAGCTTCCGGATAAAAGCAATTCTGCCATTACGATTTCTGAACTTCCGGGCCGTGGAACCAACGGACAGATCAATATAGAAATGGATGATAAAGTGGTTTACAGTTTTATGACCAACCCTAATGAGGATTACCTTAAAGAACAATTAGTAACTAGTTTAAAATATATCAAAGAATATAATGCAAAGAAAAATCTTATAAAAAATGAATTTATATACTAAAAACGTCCGCCATGAAAACTTTAATACTTATTTTGACCTTTATTGCAGGGATATTCCTCGGGAAGTCTCAGCAACTCGTCTACAAGCCAATAAATCCTGCATTTGGGGGAGATACCTTTAATTATCAATGGCTTTTAAGTTCAGCAAATGCTCAAAATCAATTTGATGATAAAAGCAACAACAGCTTGCTGAAGAATGTGAATTCTGTTGACGGTTTCGGCCAAAGTCTTAACCGACAAGTGCTGAGTGAATTGTCCAGAAAGTTGTTTGAAGAACAGTTCGGAGAGGGAAGTGTTAAACCGGGAAATTATCTTTTCGGGTCCCTGTATCTACAGGTTACCACAACCGCTCAAGGACTTTTAATAAATATTTTGGATACCAATACTGGCGATCAGTCCGAGATCGTAATTCCAAAATAAAAAGTAACTAAAAAAACCAAACTTACCATGAGAGCTTACACTTACACCAGAATTTTTTTCTGTGCCGTCCTGTTGTGTGTCATACAGGCTTGCAGCTCGTTATTCGGATTGCCGTCCAATCCCGAAAAATCTACGATGGGAGAAAACACCTCCTATACCGCAGAATTGAAAAATTTACCCTTACCTAAAGAAAAAATCGTTATCGGTGTCTATAAATTCCGAGATCAGACAGGGCAATATAAGCCTTCTGAGAATGGAAATAACTGGAGCACCGCTGTTCCGCAGGGAACCACAACTATTCTTATTAAAGCTTTAGAAGATAGCAAATGGTTTGTTCCCATTGAAAGAGAAAACATCGCCAATCTTTTGAACGAAAGGCAGATCATTAGATCCACAAGACAAGAATATTTAAAAGACGCCGATAAAAACACTCAGGCTTTACCACCACTTTTATACGCAGGAATTCTTCTGGAAGGCGGAGTGATTTCCTATGACAGCAATATTATGACCGGAGGATTGGGAGCCAGATACTTTGGAATCGGGGCTTCAACGCAATACCGACAAGATAGAATTACCATTTATCTTCGTGCGGTTTCTACATTGAATGGTGAAATTCTAAAAACAGTTTATACCTCCAAAACCATTCTTTCTACAAGTGTTAACGGAAGTTTTTTCAGATATATTGATACCGAAAGGATTCTGGAAGCTGAGGTGGGATTAACTCAAAACGAACCCGTTCAGCTTGCCGTGTCTGAAGCTATCGAGAAAGCCGTAAAATCTTTAATTGTTGAAGGAATAAGAGATAAAATATGGGGAAAAGCGGTAGATAATACGGTAGACTACCAAGCTTTGATCGATAATTACAACAGAGAACAAGAGCAAAACCAAAACAGAGCAATAGGAAATAGATTTCCAGATAACGACAGAAAGAAATTTTCCGTTTTTGCACAGGTTGAAGGACAAAAAGTAAAAGACGATTACATAAACCCTAAAATGAATATTGGCGGGAAAGTAGGCTTTAAATATTTTATAAGTCCCAATTTCAATGTGGAGGTGAGCGGTAACTATTTTACGTTGGAAAACGAAAATATTATTAAGCGAAATTATTATGTTCCTGAAGCCAATCTCGAATATTTACTTTTCCCTAAATATAAACTCTCGCCCTACATCTATGGGGGGCTGGGTGCGATGTATTCTGAATTTAAACCTAATTATAAAGGGCAAATAGGAGGTGGATTAGAATATCTGATTGATAAAAACATGGCCTTAAGAGCTTCCTGCCAATATGATATGGGCTTTAAAGATGATTGGGATGGTTTGGTGAATGGTAAAAGAAAAGATCAGGCCATACGATTTGCATTGGGAATCAACTTTTACATTGGTAACAAATAAAAACATAAACTATGAAAACGTTAATACAATTTATCAGCATAATCATCTTTTCTGTTTGTTTATTTTCTTGTAATGAAGACCTCGTAGATCAGGCTCAGACAGGAATGTTAAAAGGAAAAGTGGTGAAAAGAGGAACGAATGAGCCTATTCCCAATGTGAAGATTTTTACGGCTCCTACCACGCAGACCGTGTTTAGCGGAAAAGACGGTTCTTTTGAAATTCCCAATATGCCTGTAGGCAATTATTCTGTAAAAGCAGAGTTGTCTGGGTACCTTACCAATTTTCAGGCGGTGAATGTTCAAAACCAAAACCAAGTGGTAACCGTAGTTTTTGAAATGGATGATGATACTTCATTAAATTCTCCACCCACAACACCGTTGTTGCTAAGTCCGATAGACAATGCGGTAAATCAACCTTTGAATGTGGAGTTGACATGGAGTGCAACCGACCCTGATACGGCGGATGTCATGAAATATAGTTTGACTATTAAGAATAACCTTGACACGAATGTGATTCAGGTTAATGATTTGACGGCGAAACATTATTCGCTTTCAAATTTGAAGTTTGGTGTTAGTTACTTCTGGCAGGTGTCTGTTTCGGACGGCATTCACCCGCCAGTTTTAAGTGCTATCGGTAAATTTACCACCAACACGGTTCCTTCTAACCGGTACCATTATGTTCAGAAGCAAAACGGAAACTTAGTTATTGTTTCAAGTGATGCGTCAGGAAATAACTTTCAATTTACCAATTCGTCTTACAACAGTTGGCGACCGAGGAAAAATAATAACGCAGGGCTAATTGCCTTTATGAGAACTGAAGGAGGAAATACCCATCTTTATACGGCAAATCCTGATGGATCCAATCTGTTTAAAGTAACAACAGTTCCTGTAGCAGGTTTTAATAATTTTGAAATGGATTTCTCCTGGAGTACGAATGGGCAGTCCCTTATTTATTCAAACTTCAATAAATTATACAAAATTAATAAAGATGGAAGTGGGCTGACTTTACTTTATACAACACCCGACGGAAGCATGATCTCAGAATGTGATTGGAGCTACGACGGAAGTAAAATAGCATTAAAAACAAATGATTTCAACGGCTACAATGCAAAAATATACGTTGTTGATCTATTGGGAAATGTTGTTAAAACAATTCTTACAGGCGTTTCCGGAGCTGCAGGAGGACTGAATTTCTCTGTGGATGGGCAATTATTGCTGTACACAAAAGATATTTCTGCTTATCAGGATGGAAGTGGAAATTATCGTCAGCTTGATTCGAGGATTTTTATTTATAATTTAACAACAAATACGAATTATGATGTTTCCGCTGAAAGCGATAAGCCTTTGGGAACAAATGATCTGGATCCAAGATTCTCACCCAACAATGCGCAGATTATTTTTATGAATACTTCTAATGATAATGTGTCTCAGAAAAATGTGATGACTATAGATCTGAACAGTGCTATGACAGATCTGGTAAGGACTGCTCTTTTCAGTAATGCAGAAATGCCGGACTATGAATAAACTAAATAATGTGAATCGTCAATTTTGCTTCGCATGTAAATGGCGCATGTAAAAATTGACTATTCACAATTATTGACTTGTCAATGAAAATTCCCTTTTTCATCATTAGATTTTTTTTTATGTATTAAAAAATTCCAAACCTTACGAGGTTTGGAATTTCTGGTTAATTAGTTTTAGGTATAATTAATTAGTCGATCATATGATTTTCAAGTGCGTATTTCACAACTCCTACAGAGTTTTTAGCATTTAATTTTAGAAGAATTCTTTTACGATGTGTTTCTACGGTATTGATGCTTATAAAAAGCTTTTCGCAGATATCTTTGCTACTGAGGCCGTTACAAATGAGTTTTAAAATTTCCGTTTCACGTCTTGTAAGTGGATCTTTAATTTGCATTTTCTTTTGAGCTTGCTCGCTACTCATGAAATTGATCATCTTGTCTTTTGCATGTTCGCAAATATAGATTTCGTTGAGGAGAAGAGCATGGATAGATTTTATAAACTCGTCATATCCGCTGTTTTTATCAAGATAACTTTTAATTCCTTTATTAAAAAGCTTTCTTATATCTATGATGTCATAGCTGTTGCCAATAACAATAATCTTTATGTTTTTATTTTCGGATGTAATATTTTCTACTGAGGTATAAAGCTCTGTGAGCATCAGCATATTGGAGCTTATCATGAGGAGCTCGGGTGGTTCCTCCTTTAATTGTTCTGAGAGTGCTTCGTAATTGTTAAATACAGAAATAGTTTCAAAAATCTTACTTTGGGTAAGTAATTTTGATAAACCTTCGGTATACAATACGGGTTCATCAAAAATGATTAATCTTGGCTTCATCACGGTTAGTTTTGTTTATATAAAAATAAAAAAAATATTTACATTTTAGACAAAAATATCATAAAATTGTTCGTTTTTTTGATAATAGTTATAGTAAAATTTAATTTTATTGATTTTTATTCAAATAAATCTCTTTGTGTGGAATTTTTATTATTTATTTTAGAGTTATTGGATGATTATTCTAATATTAATAGGCTTTTTAAAGTTTTCGAAAATACTATTAAATTGACTTAATTAACACAGTAGGGATATGTTTTACAGGAAAATTTACGGAGTTGGCGATAAAACAAAATTCATTTGCCTTGAAATGAAGCTCTTTTGCTCTTTCAATCATTGATTTTTCAGTAATTGTCACGGTCGGATTGAGCGTGACTTCACTAAAATGTCCACTTCCGGTAGCAGTTTCCTCCATAATTCCGGTGGCATGGTCAATGTAATCAATAACAATGATTCCGGCTTCGGAACAAAAATGAAGATACCACAACATATGGCAAGAAGATAAAGAAGACAAAAATAGATCTTCGGGGTTGTGTTTGGTCTTGTCTCCACGAAAAGCAGGATCAGAAGAAGCTTCAATAATTGCTTTATGATCTACAGCAATCGTATGACTTCTTTCGTAACTGCGATAATTATTGGTTCCTGTTCCTTTATTGCCTGTCCATTGGATGGTGGTTTTGTAGTGATGGTGTTTGCTCATTTTGAATATATTAATAATGATAGTTGATAGTATGCTATTGCTTGTTAAGGACCTTATGAGATATAAAATAACAAAAAAACCTCTAGAAAAACTAGAGGTTTAAAATTTTGTATTAATTAGAATATCCTATCAATTCTTCTTTCGTCGAATTGTAAATCTTGTATTCTAAATATTTAAAAGAGTCCCTTGGGATGATGGTTACCCATTTTTTATACTTGATAAACCATTTCATTTGGATGCTTTTGATTCCTTTTGTAAGGTAAGCTTCCACGAAAGGGTGTACGTGCAGGTAAAGTTTTCCTTTATCCTTCTGTATAATATTTCTAATGGTTTCTTCCATTCTTTCCACAATAACGATTGGAGCTACAATTTCTCCATCTTTATTCGGGTTATCTTCTTTTGTTTCGATCTGTTTTTCCTGACGATTTCTCTGTCTGGTAATCTGTATCAATCCAAATTTACTTGGAGGCAATATCTTGTGGCGAGCTTTGTCGCGCATCATTTCTGCTTTCAGATGTTCAAACAAATCTCTTCTGTGATCGGGGTTTGGCATGTCGATAAAATCGATAACAATGATGCCGCCCATATCACGAAGACGCAATTGTCTTGCGATTTCTGTTGCTGCCATTTTGTTCACGTTCAGCGCGTGTTCTTTATTGGCTGCATTTCCGGTGGTGATGTTATTTCCGGAGTTTACGTCAACTACGTGTAGTGCTTCTGTGTGTTCTATAACAAGATAAGCACCTTTTGAACTAGGAATATTTACGTGTTTTCCAAAGCTTTGTTTAAGCTGTTTTTCTACGTTATAATATTCAAGGAGAGGAATGTGTGAATCGTAAAACTGAACAATATTTTTTCTTTCGGGAGCAATTACTTCTACGTAATTTTTCATTTCTTCCACCATCTGTTCGTCATCACAAATGATGCTTACAAAATCTTGGTTGAAATTATCTCTCAGAATAGCTGAAGCTTTATCTTCTTCGCTTAATACTTTAGACGGAACCTTGTTTTTCTGGATGTTTTTAAAAGTACCTTCCCATTTCTGAATCAGTTGATTCATGTCATTATGAAGGTCGGCTACTTTTTTTCCTTCTGCAACGGTTCTTATGATCACTCCAAAACCTTCTGGCTTGATGCTTTCAATAAGGGTTCTCAGTCGTTCTTTTTCCTCATAGCTTTTGATCTTTTTGGAAATAGAAACTTTATTGTCGAAAGGTATTAGTACCAAAAAACGTCCTGTTAAAGAAATCTGAGTTGAAATTCTCGGTCCTTTTGTAGAGATAGGTTCTTTGGTAATTTGAAGCAGAACAAGATCATCTTTAACGATTACTTTTTCTACGGTTCCGTTTTTATCGATTTCGGGTTGTATCTCGAAATTCTTTAAACTTGAAGTGCTTTGTTTTTTGGAAATTGTATCTTTTAGAAACTTTTTATACGTAAGGTATTGTGGTCCCAGATCCTGATAATGCAAAAATGCGTCTTTATCGTAACCAATATTTACGAATGCTGCATTAAGGTTGGGAGCCAGTTTTTTTACTTTTCCTATAAATAAATCTCCAACTATAAAATCACTTTTGTCCTCTTCCTCATGAAGTTCACATAGTCTTCCGTCTTCTAGCAGTGCGATCTTCGTAAAGTCGCCTTCATGCGAAACTATTAGTTCTTTCTTCATTTTGTTGTAAGGTAAAATTGTTAAGATAATGTGAAATAAGTGTGATATTTAAGTTTTAAATTTAAGAATTAAATTAAAACCACCATACTTTATTAAAAAAATAAAGGGGAGTATTCCTTATTCTGCACAAAATCTTATAGTTGTTGCAAAACAAAAATATAGTCGGTGAACTTTAAAAAATAAAACCACCAACTATATTGTTATATTATAAATCTCGAAAAAAGAGATTATTTTTTCTTATGTCTGTTCGCTCTTCTTCTTTTCTTTCTTTTGTGAGTTGCAACCTTGTGTCTTTTTCTTTTCTTTCCGCTTGGCATAATTTTAATTTTTTAGTAACTAGTTAATATTCAGTTAATTTTTCTTATTTTACTGTAACTTTCGTTTTTACTTTCTCAACAAAAGATTTTGATGGTTTGAAAGCAGGAATATTGTGTGCAGGAATTTCAATTGCAGTGTTCTTAGAAATGTTTCTTCCAGTTTTAGCTGCTCTTGTTTTAATGATAAAAGAACCAAAACCTCTTAGATAAACATTGTCTCCATTATACATAGAAGTCCTGATCTCCTGCATAAAAGCTTCTACAACTTTCTGTGTTTCATTCTTTTCTGTTCCCAACTTATTTGAGATGGTGTTTACCAATTCTGCCTTTGTCATTTCCTTTTTAAATTTTAAATTTTAGGTGTGCAAATTTAGTTAAAAAAATTGAATACTAGCAAATTAGTGACGATTTATTTTTAGGTAAAAGGTTGAGATTTTAATGTTTACTCTGTATTAAGTTTGTGTAAAGGGAGTGTTACATGCTAGAATTGTAGTATCCACTTTCCACGCAGAAGCGTATGAGATGGAGTTTTGTTTTCAATCCAAGCTTCTCTGTAAGCCTATTTATATAGGTGTCGATAGTCCTTGTACTGAGATTTAATTTTTCTCCGATTTCCTTGTTACTGAAGCCCTCATAGCAGAATTTCATCAGTTGTATCTCTATTGGTGAGAGATCTTCTTCCTGACTTTTCTTTTGTCTGTCCATATATTCCTGAACGGCTAAAGGCTGCTGTTCCCATTCCTTAGAATAGGCATCATAATCAAAAGTGTCGGATGCAATAGCCCCTTTAATAATATCTTTTATAACACTGCTTTTTTTCTCACAATAAAATATATTAGGTATTTTAGAGAGAATTTCGGCCATATCTTCCTGATAAGTCCCCGAATAAGTGATGATAGGAGTGTCGGTATTGCTTTTTCTGATGTATTTTATGGCTTCAATTCCACTTAATACCGGCATGAAAAGCTCAATAATATATACGTCTTCTTGTCTTCTGTAAATTCTGTTGATAAGCTCATGACCGTTGTTACAATCATTAAGGGCAATATAAAACGGACTTTCCAGCAGTGTTTTGATCATTATTTTTTTGAAATAGTAATCACTGTCAGCTATAGAGAATCGAACAGTATTAATTAATAATTTACTCACTTTAATATCGATTTGGTGTAAGATATTTAAAATTTAGAGGTCTAATGTATGAAAAACTTATTAAAGTGGAAATTAATATTAAGTTAATCAGGGTTTTCACGAAACCACCTTGGGGAAATTACGTATTGTACATAAATTTTTTTTTTATATTTTCACAGGCCAAACTAATCACAAAATATATGTCTTCGAACAGGGAGAAAAAATTAAACAAATCAGACGTAAGAATAGGCATTTGGAAATTTGTCCTGTCTTTTGTCATTTTATCTGCAGTTTCTTTCACTAGTGTGTTTTTCTTTTTTAAAAGTTATGACATACAAAGGGAAGGAATTAAAAAACAGGCAGATGATTACAGAGAGTTACTTACCCGCAGCGACTTGCTGAGAACCCATGTAGATAGTATTTTTTACAGGATGGAGCAGCTTGATATCAATAAGGTTGATAATGATATTTTCCTTAAAAACTACATTTTAGATAATGTACGGGATGCTAAGAACATCATGGGAAAAGACAGTGTAAACAATTTTAAGCATTATTCTATTCTGATGAAACAGTTAGAGCCTATGTTGGCTTTAAAGACTCAAATTGTGAGTGTTTCTTACAAAGAGCAAACGGCGCTTAGAGATTTAAGCGAGTGTAGAGGCAAAGTAGGAGCAGCGAATAATGAGCTAAGATTAGATCCTACAAGGAAATTTACAGGAAGTAGAAGAAGAAAATAAACACAGAAACTATGCAAGGACCAATCACATTATCTAAGAAAGAGAGGCACTATCAGTTTCTTTATTTGATACTCATGCTTTTCGCAGCTATTGTTTTTTTAGGAATTATCTTTTTAAAAGGTTTTGAATCTCCATTTTCTGATGAGGATGTTATTTCTGTGCAAAATTTAGAGCAGAAAGCCAAATTTGACCAGCAGCAAAAAGCTACCCAAAGAGTATTAGACAGTACGTTTACACAGATCAACAGGCTTGCCAATGAAGTTCCTCAGCCTTTTGAGGAGAATAATATCATGAATGGGATTAACGATGTAGCTAATTCTTTTGAAAACGCGAATATATTTGATGTTAGGAAAGAAGCTTACCCGCAGATCGCCAAATTTTATAAAATGTATTTCAACGATAAAAAAATCATTTCAAGTAAAACTGAAAATATAAAAAGTTTTGTAAAGCAGTTTGACGAATGCTCAATCGGTTTTAAAGAAAAGAAAAGCCAGCTTTTTCAACGTGAAAATGCCTTAAAGGCGAGGAATCAATAAAGTTAAGATTCAGAAAATTTAAAAATAAAACACATCACAATTATTAACTATGAATTATTTTCAAAAAAACAAAAAAAACATCATCATCGGTGTTATTGCAAGCTTGCTCATCGCAGCTTTGGTTGCATTGTGGTTGCAGAAGAAAGTCATACACTCCGCTGATGATATTGTGGGAGTAGTATATCCGTCTTCCCTTAAGGTAGGAGATACTCTTTTATTTGAAGATAAAACCCAGTTTGCCAAAACCAAAAGATGGAATTTCGGGGACGGTACCACTTCTGATAAAAGTACAGGTTTTCATTTCTACAATAAGCCAGGATATTACTCGGTAACGCTTATCGTGGATAATAAATATTCTAAATCTTTTCCGGTAATGGTTTCTGCCAGAGGAATTCCGAAAACAAAGGATACTACAAAGGTAAAAGCATTGATTGATGCTCAAACTCAGGCAATGCAATTTGAAAATGTGCAATTCCGTGCAGTTTCTGAGGGGAAACAATTTACATGGAAATTCGGAGAAACAGGAAGCATAGACTCTAAAGATAAACAGGCGATTTATTCCTATAAAAAGCCGGGTGATTATGTCGTAACATTATACACTGACGAAAGTCCTGAACCTGTTTTACATCAAATAAAAGTTCTTCCGGCTTACGATCCTTTACAGGAAGAAGTGAGTGTAGAAGATGCTTATGCTAAGATTGATAATGACTTTAAGTATCATTTACAGCAGATTGCAAACGGAAACAGTTTCAATTCGCATTACAATTATCTATTGAAAACCTATTTGTGTAACAACGAAAATACGGTGGTGAAGGTAAACGACAGTAAGGCCAATAATTTTTACATGTATTGTGCGGGGCTTCAGTTTGATAAAAACAATGTAATCCAGACTGTAAAAGTAAATTTTGATGACACACAGAATTGTGTAACCAAAGTTGATATAAACCAAAGCAAATAATCGTCCTCTAGGGCATACCAATCATAAAAGATAAAATAGGATGAAAAATAAACTACCTCTAGCAGCATATTACATAGGAGTTTCATTAGTATTGACGGGTTGTCAGGTAAAACTGCCGTCAAAAAAAACTCCTGAGCCTTCTCAATACGGACAGGTTGATAATTCACCCGTTGTCAATGGATTTCCTAAAAAGTCAGCGCCATGGATCGTGATTTCAGACAGATCCAGAAATACGGCCTATCTTGATAAAAGTGATGAAAAATCATATAAAGAAGTTAAGTTTTTAGAGCCATTAATGGTTTTAAAACACAAAGACGGAATGGTAAAAGTAGCAGAATATGTTCCTGATGCTTTAATGAAAAAGATTTCGTCAAAAACAATTAAAACATACGGCTGGATCCCGGAATCAGATCTTCTTCTTTGGACCAATTCTCTGAAAAACGAAAAATCAGGATTTCCTGTAAGAGTTTCTGTGCTGCCAAGTAATAGTGATGTTATCAGAAGTTCTGAGAGATATTACAAGAATGATTCTATCATGGTGTTTAATTCGCCAAGTTTGATAGAGCAGGCAAATGTTAAGATCCCGAACGGACAAATCGTGTATGTTTATAAGCAAGCTGAAAATAACAAAAGATTTTTGGTAGGTAAAAGACCAACGGTTGATATTGACAGCATCAGTACAAGTTTGTATGGGTGGGTAAGCTCCAACGTTGTTTCCGCATGGGGAGAGCGTTCTGCTGTGAAAATGAAAAACACAACCGGAATTAAAGAAACCGCTTTAGGGTTGCATGAAGGTTCTCCGGGAGGAAGTGATGTTGAAAACAGAACAGCGGTACTTCTTACTGATGTTGATAAAAGAACACCTCTTGAAAATATCTATCCTGTCAACTTAGCGTTAAAAGAAACTGCTCCGCTGGATTCTAAAACAAAGTATTTTACCAATGTTTTAGATTATAGTAAAAACTATGTTTTCAATGTATTAGGAGAACCAATTTATTTTGATCGTTACAGAGAAATTACAGAGAAAAATAAAAAAATAAATATTGTTTTTGCATTAGATATCAGTGCTCCCAACGCTCCGTATGCACCGATTGTAAAATCATTATTACAAGATCTTCAGCTTAGATTTGAAAAGCCATCATATTTCAGTACCGCAAAATATGGCGTTGTTTTATTTAAAAATAATTCTTGTGGAGATAATGTAGCTGTTTCAACTTTAAGTACAGATTATAGCAAGATTACTTCATTTATCGAGCAAAAATCGAATGAAATGAATTGCCCAAGCAACAGCAGTTATCAACCTGTAAATGAAGGATTGATGGCGGCAGGAAATCTTCTTTCTAATTTCCCTGATGAGACTAATATTGTTATTACGGTAGGAACTTCTGCCAACCAAGGGGGAAATATGTACGGGGTAATCAATGCACTTACTCAAGCTCAGGCTAGATTAATCATGTTCCAAACCAGTGCAAGATCAGCAGATACTTACAATGATTTTGTATTGCTTTCTGAAAATGTGGTAGCGAATACTGCTAAGAATATTGCAGAACTTAAAAAGCAAAAGATCATCAATCAGAATGATGTCCTAACGAAAAATAATTTCAGTCTGGTAGAAGGCGATGAAGGATTCTTCTCATTAAATTATCCGAAGCAGAGTATGTCTCAAGGTTTTGTTATTTTCCCGAAAAAAGGGGATATCGCAACACCCGGATATCTTAAAAAATCTGTTGACAGCTTAATTGCTCAGGTTACGCTGGATAATGAAACGCTGGATAAATCGTTGAATGATTATTTCCATTCTTCGGTTGGTGCCGGAAGAACGGATGTAGAATTGAAATATAAATATTTATATCCAGGTCTTACCAATCCGGTTCCTGCGGGAATTGCTGCCCAGCTGATTAATTACGGAAGTCCGTTTTTAGTGAAAGGATATATTCCGAAAGAATTGAAAGAGTTTAAACCAGGGCTTGAAAAAGGTATTTTGATCTCAGAAACAGAATATGATAATCTAAAAGCATTTTATACAGAAGTTTACCTGAAAACAGAAGCGGAAAGAGCAGATTTTAGTCAGTCGAAAGCAGTGAACGAATATATTAAGCTTTTGAAAAAGTATAATCCAACGATAAAATTCCTTGATAAGGGAGATTTATATGAGCAGCCGATGTCTTATGCGGTTGGATTAAGTACAGGTTTTGATAATTCTGAAGAAGAATTAATGTCAAAATATAAATTGAAAGGTTGGAAAAAGTCGAGTATTATTACCAATGAAACGGCAAGAACATATTTCCGTCATTATAAAGATTTAGCAGACAGAATGCTTACGCACAGAAATAATCCGGCGGTAAAAATTCAACAGAACGGACAAACATTTTATTGGTTGAATGAGTATTTCATGCCAACCATGATGCCGGTTGAAGAGCCAGAATATACTAAACATTAATTACCCGATTAATCATATCAAAAAGCAGAACGAAAGTTTCTGCTTTTTTTGTTTTTGTTACGGTGATATTTCAGATTTCATTGGTTTCTTAATGATGAATTTTACTTTGCCAATGAATTGGTTGAAATATGTTCTTTTGTTTTAATTAATTGTTATTTAATTAGTTATGTCTATTTCGAGTGAGTTTTGTAAGGCTAAAAGTCGTAGTTCTACGACACAAAATCGTAGTATTACTACAATTTTTCAGATTTGTATTCAAATATTTTCAGGAAAGGATTAAGCGTTTTATATTTGCTAAACAATCACTGAATCACAAAATAATAACGATTAAAATTTACAATCATGGCAGCAAATTCAAGAGGAATCTTAAAATTCAACGGAAGCGAAGGTCAAAAATTATTAAAGCTTAATTACAGTGTCGCAAGATCTACAGATGTTTCTGGTAGAGTGGCATCAGACCCATCCAACGCAATTATCAAATTAACAGTAGAAGCTACAGAAAAATCTGATATTCTGGAAAGCTTACTGAACGGAAAGTATAAGCCTACAAGTGGTGAAATCACGTTCAACAAATCTCACGAAGAAGGTACATTAATCACTTTGAACTGGGAAAACGGATATGTCATCCAGCATGAAGTAGACTTCGACGCGGTAGACGAAAACAGTATGTTAATCAGCTTCATCATCAGTGCTGAAAAAATCAACTATGGAAACTCTGCTTACGAAGGTCTATGGCCATCTAGCTAAGATTTACGTAACATAAAGTTCCAATAAAATAAATTAAGACTGTCTCATGAAGGCGGTCTTTTTTACCGTTGCAAAGCATATCGTTTTTGATATTCAAAGGCTTTTAAAGATCCTATGATGTCAGATTTAAAAGAGATAGCTAAGATTATTAAAAAAAAACTAATATCTTAGTGTACAATAAAATATATAATGATTGTAGATTATTATTTGTTTATAATTTAATAAAAACACAGTCGCCAAACACACACCGTAATCAGATATATTAATAAATTTTGAGAAAAATAGTAAAATGGGAGTACTAGTAACCAACGAAACAGTAAAACAGCTTTTTCATATTGCACAATCGATAGCGAGAGAAAATTATAATGCCACGTATGGCGGTCCACATATTCTGCAGGCTTTGATGCATAAGGATATCGGACTTAATGAATTTTTAAAAAACATAGATAAAGATCCGGGTTATTTCTACGAATGGGCAGATGTTCGCATCGAAGATTACCCTAAAACGACTCATCTTCCGGATGAGGTTGGTCAGGATGAATCTGTAGATACCATTGTGGAGGAAGCAGATGATATTCGTTTAAAATTAGGTTTGGACGAAATTACCCCTATTTGCCTGCTGACCGCTATTGTAAAACCTCAGGTTGCTTTTACGTTGCAACAGTTGAAATCATTACCTCTTAGAGAACACGAAATATTCAATTTATATAGAAAAGATACGCCGTTTGGTGGTGCTGAAGATGATGCAGTTTCTTCCTTGTTTTCAAATGGCTCAGACTATTCAGATAATTCTTTTCCATCCATTAAAGCCTATTGTGTAGATAGAACGGAGCAGGCCAGAAAAGGAGATTTAGAAAATATCATCGGAAGAGATAAAGAACTGAGAATGTTGGTTGAAATTCTTTGCCGAAGAACGAAACCCAACGTTATTATCATCGGAGAACCGGGAGTTGGTAAAACAGCTTTAGTAGAAGGTTTTGCGACTGAAATTATTAAAGGAAATGTTCCCGAAATGCTTAAAAACGGAACGCTGTTAGAACTTGACACGGGAGCTTTATTAGCAGGAACTTCTTATAAAGGGGAGATTGAAGACCGTCTTAAAAAAATCATTAATGAATGTAAGAAAATTGAAAAAGCAATTCTTTTCATTGATGAAATTCACACCCTTTTAGATCCAAAAGGAAGCATCGGAAATGTTGCTAATTTGTTGAAACCTGAATTGGCAAGAGGTGAAATCACCGTAATTGGAGCAACAACTCAGGAAGAATACAGAAAGATCATTGAACCGGAACAGGCATTTAACCGTCGTTTTGAAGTCTTAACAGTGAATGAACCAGACGAAAAAACATGCGTTAAAATGATCGATGTTTTGTTGGAAGGATATAAAAAACACCACGGAATTGAAGTGGAGAAAGCGGCACTTCCGGAATGTGTACGTTTAGCAAAGCGATATTCAAAAGGTAAAAAATTACCGGATGCTGCTATTGATTTGTTAGACAGAACCATGGCTGCGATCAAAATGCTTGACGAACTTTCAGAAAAAGAGCTGCAAAGTTGGAAAGATATCTATGAAACGATTCTTACAGAAGAATATTTGGATGATAAAGACAAAGCAGATGAATTAATCTGGAATTATAATTTGTTGAGAGATAAGATCAGTCCGATTTTGTGGGGTTCTTTAAGTGAGCAACCACAAATAGACAATTCAATGCCTGTAGAAGAAATTCAAAAAATAATTGAAGAAACCTACACCGAACTTTTACAGCACGCTTCAAAGAAAAGAGAAAAAGTAGACCGTTTGGAATTGGCAGCTGTTATGGCAGCAAAAACGAATATTCCAATTGGGAAAATTCAGGCTCAGGAGAAAGAAAAACTGCTGAATATGGAAGGTCTGTTAATGAACAGGGTAGTGGGGCAGGATCATGCTTTGAAAATTCTTTCTGACGCTATTGTTGAAAACCGAAGCGGATTAAATAAACCCGGGCAACCCATCGGTTCGTTCTTCCTTCTGGGACCTACAGGAACAGGAAAAACAGAGTTGGCAAAATCTATGGCAGAGTTGCTTTTCAATGATGAAAAGGCGATGGTTCGTTTTGATATGTCAGAGTTTAAAGAAGAACATTCAGCGGCACTTTTATATGGAGCGCCTCCGGGATATGTGGGCTATGAAGAAGGAGGTATGTTGGTGAATAAAATTCGTCAGCAATCTTATACAGTAGTTTTATTTGATGAAATTGAAAAAGCACACCATTCTGTATTTGATGTCTTTTTACAGATTATGGACGAAGGAAAAGTGCATGATAAGCTTGGAAAAGAAGGAGATTTCAGCAATGCGTTGATTCTATTTACCTCCAATATCGGAAGTGAAGAGATTGTAAAACAATTTGAAGAAGGAAAAATACCGGAATCAAAATCATTAATGCAAATTATGTCAAATTCAGGGCGTTTTAGACCAGAATTCTTGGCGAGAATCACTGAAATTATTCCTTTTGCACCGATTACAGAATCGATTGCGGAGAGAATCTTTAATATTCAGTTAAAATCACTTCACGCCTCACTTCACCGATTAGGAATGGCCTTAAAAATTACAGACGAAGCCGTGAAAAATCTAGCGCTAGGCGGATTTAGCAGTAAGTATGGAGCAAGACAAATTTCAGGAGTAATCAGAGCGCAGTTGGCAAGACCAATTTCTAAAATGATTGTGAAAGAAGAAGTGAAAGCTGGGCAGACGCTGAATGTAGATTGGGAAGGAGATGCCTTAACTTGGAAAGTAAATTAATACAATAAATTATAAAAACAGCAAAATCACCCATTACGATTTTGCTGTTTTATCTTAAAATATACACATGAACTTCAAAAATATTTTTTTAGGAATAATATTGATGAGTTCTTCACAACTTGTGAACGGACAATTTCTCGCTGCATCTGATACCTCGGAAAGCAGCGTGAGAAAATATAAAAATATCATTAATTCAAACAAAGAGATCGTAGATTTCATCGAATATTCTCTTGCACAAAAAGGGTTGCCGAGGCATTTGAGGAATTTAGCTTTAATTGAATCTCATTTCGACAGAAACATTACTTCCGGAGCTGGAGCAGTGGGGGTTTGGCAGTTTATGACCTCTCACGCCAATCAATATGGGCTTTCAGAACAGAACCGTAACGATCTGTATAAAAGTACAAAAGTGGCGGTAGTTTCTTTAAGCAATCTTTATAAGAAATATAATAATTGGGTAACGGTGGTTGCTGCATACAATTGCGGAGAAGGAAATGTTGCCAAAGCTATGCAGGCAGCAGGTTCTACACAATACCACATCTTTTCTAAATATTTACCGGGAGAAACTATTAATCATGTCAAAAAATACCTGAATGCATGCTATGCAACAGGAGAACTGCAAAGTGTTTTAAGCAATTACAATTCGTCAAGAATGAACACGGTTTTCTTTACGGAAGGTGGAACCGGAAGTGGAAAGAATGATGAGTCCCTTTCAGAAACGGAAATTAATGCAGGGTTTAATCTTACCATTATTGCTGATGAACTTAAAATAGATGTTGATAAAATACTCGCCTGGAATCCTGGAATTGAAAATGAACTGGAAGAAAAAGGGGAAAGTACTTTTTATCTCCCAATGGATCTGATGCCCGACTTTCTTTTAAGAAAAAATAAAATACTTACCCGATCGATAAAAGAAGGAAGGAAAGCAAATTAACACCATTCTCTTTACTTTACATGTACTTATTTAAATCCCATTTCTGCTATTCTATAATGTCATAAGAAGAACAGCAGATGTGATGTTTATCTACAACAATTTCCTCCGGGATCTTATGAATTTTCCAAACTATATCCATGAATAAAACAGTAAACCATTTAAAATATTTCTCAAAATTATCTGCAGTATTTCTTTTCAATGTATTAAAAATGTACGGAATAGGAATCTTATCAACTCTTATTACTTTCATACTTGGAATTTATTTTTTGTCGAATAGCTTAGGCGCCTCTACGGGGCATAGTGGAGCGTATTTATTCTTAGTGGCTACTATCACCGCTAAGCCGATATCATCCATTATTTTCTATCTCCTGATGCTGGCTGCTCCTTATATCATTGGTGTTTTTTCGATGAAATATGCTATATCAACTGTGATCAGTAAGATTGTAAAAGATAAAGCCGAAATTATTTTAATTCCTTTCATTGATAAAATAATCGACAAGTTCAAAACAAATCAGCCTGTGGTTATTCGAACAGGAGCAGATTATACGTTGGCAAAAATTAAATTAATAAACGAATTTCAAAGCAGCTCGGAAAATAAAATCCTGAAAAGAATCGTGAGTTATGCTTTGAAAAAAGTGAAATTCGACGAACTGAATCTAGGGAATGAAAATGCAAATTTTTATGATATTATTAAAGCTAAACTGATTGAAAAACTTCATGAACTGTCAGAACCTTCTGCTGCATTCTTCTTTATTTATATGGGCTTGCAATGGTTGAGCTTGATTTTAATCTATTTTTTGAATTTATAAGTACAATTTCTAATAAAATCTCACTTACTATTCTTTCATTTTGATGCAATGAGAGGATGGGGGCTTTGATCTCTATTCAATCTGAAATAGGATGTTATTTCTCTTATGTGTGTAAAATTATCAAGCTGTAAGGGTGTTTTTTGAATCTTTCAAGTGTTTGATTTTCATATTTATATTATTGAATATTATTTCTGGAGTCGTAGAATTACTACAAGAAATCGTAGAACTACTACAAAATCTCAGATTTGTATATAAAAGTTTTTTCAATAGAATTATGTGGTCTATCTTTGGATCATAATAAATACCTAATCACAAAATATTAACGATTAAAATTTACCATTATGGCAGCAAATTCAAGAGGAATCTTAAAATTCAACGGAAGCGAAGGACAAAAATTATTAAAGCTAAATTATAGCGTATCAAGATCTACAGATGTTTCAGGACGTGTAGCATCAGATCCTTCTAACGCAATTATTAAAGTTACGATCGAAGCTACAGAAAAATCTGATATTCTGGAAAGCTTACTGAACGGAAAGTATAAGCCAACAACTGGCGAGATCACTTTCAACAAATCTCACGAAGAAGGAACATTGATTACTTTGAACTGGGAAAACGGATATGTAATTCAGCACGAAGTAGACTTCGACGCAGTAGACGAAAACAGTATGTTGATCAGCTTCATCATTAGCGCAGAAAAAATCAACTACGGTAACTCTGCTTATGAAGGTATCTGGCCTGGAGGAACTAACTAATCCTTACCATTTTCTTAGTAAAAATAAAAATTAGTACAGAATAGTGACTTCCCAAAGTTCGCTATTCTGTTTTTCTGTTTCTGTCATGATGACTTGAAATAAAAATTATTTAGATATGACTTTGATGTATTAAATATTTTCTCATTTGATTGTTTTAACGGTTAAAATAAGTTGATATTTAATTTTATGATAAAATGTTTTGGTTTGATATGTGCTATAACTAGTTCATAATAAAACCAATACCATAATTTAATTAAACACAAAATATCATGTTTCAGGATAACAAACCAACAAAAATACAGAGCCCTAAGAATATAAAAAATCCTGTATCTCAGATAGAGGAGAAGGCTGAAGAGAAAGTAATAAAGGTGGCTGAAGAAAAAATGGGAAAAGTAAATGAGGTCACTCAAAAAGCGACTGAAAAAGTGGCAAAGGCTCAACAGGCTTATTCTACAATTTCGCAAGGTTCTTCCAATATGTTGATGAACCAAGTGGTATCTCCTAACAATCCATCAATTATAGAAGGGAAAGTTTGGGCTAAACAGCCGACTTCAAAAATACATAATGCAGCAGCAATTGCTATTAATCAAATTTTAGGAATCAACCGTGTTGTAAAGCTTGAAGTAATTATTGATGGCAAGTCTGTTAATCATTTTAAACATTTTAAGCTCACCCAAAGTGCCGTGAAGCATCATGAGTTTACATTAATGCTGGCTCATGACAGTTTGGGAAATGCCGAAAATCATAATCTTGAAGAAGCACAAAATTTTTTAGGAAAGCGTATCACCGTAGTTTTTAAATATAAAGATGTAGAAGAAGGCCCGGAAAGAAATTTTGTTGGGGTCATTACAGAAGTAGGTTTTAGTCAGGATAAAGGAAGTTTGGGGAATATTGTTCTTACAGGCTCCAGTCCGACCATTCTTTTAGATGCAGCGCCTCATATTCAAAGTTTTGGAGGCTCACAGGATATAAGCTTAAATAGCATTGCCGATCAGGTAATTAAAGAAGGGCTGGGACAAAATAATTTCGACTATAGAGTAGACGCCCAACATGGAAACGTTTCTTACAGCTCTCAATATGAAGAGACCCATTATAATTATTTGGCAAGAATAGCCGAAGCATACGGAGAACAATTCTTTTATGATGGTGAAGTTCTGCATTTCGGAAAACTTCCGCCTCAGGAAAAACCGGTACAGCTTACCTATGGCAGCAGCGTGAATGATGTTAAAATTAAAATGAAGGCACAACACGTTAACCCTACTTTTTACGGCTACAACAGCAGTAAAAATGAGAAACTCACTACAGGAAGTTCAAAGATCAATCATACTTCAGATATTGCTAAAAGAGCGTACGAAATTTCAGAGAAAACGTTTCAAACCCCTTCATTACGGGTGGCTCCTATCAAAGCAACTTCCTTTATGGACATTGATGCATCCCAAAAAGGAACAGCGGGAAGTAAGGCTTCCAATGTATTTATAACATCGGGAACAACTACGATTCCGTTTTTATATCCGGGATGTATTGCTGATATCGAAATGCGTAAAACGGACAGCAATGAAACCTCTTATTTTACCAAGTTGATGATCATAGAAGTGACCCACGAGGTAGATGCACGAGGCTATTATGACGGAACATTTGAGGCCATTGCTTCGGATACAGGTTTTATTCCGCGCCCAGAGTTTGAGCAGCCCAGAGCAGAATCTCAATTTGCAAAAGTAACCTCCAATTCAGATCCATTAAACCAAGGCCGAGTTAAGGTGAAGTTTGATTGGCAAAGTGGCTCAGATACTACAGAATTTATTCGTGTAATGACTCCTGATGCGGGAAGCAGTGATAAGGTGAATAAAAATAGAGGATTTATGTCTATTCCTGAAGTAGGAGATCAGGTTATCATCAACTTTGTTCATCAGCATCCAGACAGGCCTTTCGTGATGGGAGGAATGTTTCATGGGAAAGTTGGTGCTGGAGGAGGTGCAGGGAATAATGTGATGAGCTTAAGTAGCAAAAGTGGAAATATTATTCAATTTCATGACGGATGCGGAATTGAGATTAAAGACAGAAGCGGAAATCATGTCACTTTAAGCGGAACAGGAGATATTAATACATCTGTAAGTAATGACAATACAGAAGATATTGGGAATAACCATACAACCAATGTTGGTACCAACAATACGATTAATGTTGGAAAAGGGCAATCTACAATAACAATGGATAATGCCGGAAAAATAAATATTAAAAGTAATACTGAAATAAAACTGGAAACGGGAGGAAGTTCCATAACATTGACTTCTGACGGGAAAATTGTTATTAGTGGAGATATAATTGAGATCAATGGTCAATCTTCCACAATTAAAGGTTCTGGAACTGCAAAAGCTGTGTTTAATGGGAATACAACAATTACAGGTGGACAAGTAGATATAAACTAATAATATGGAATTAATTAAATACGAAATTCAAAAAGGAGATACTTTAGAATCTATAGCAAAAAAGTACGAAATTACAATTCAGGAGCTTATAAATTCTCATAATGAAAATTGTGGAGTTACAAAGGTTATTATTGGGAATACACTTCCTATTCATCTACAATATCTTTTTTTAGAGGAAAAAGATGATGATGAAAAAGAGAAAGCTTTAGCAGATGCGGAGGGAAGAAAGTTTATGCAAAAGATAAGATATAGATGTGAACAGTTTAACACAACAAAATTAGAAGATAGAATATCATTCCATTGTAATACAAAGAAAGAATATACTGTAGAAAGAGATTTATTGCATGGTAAAGCTAAAGTAAAGCTAAAGGAATATTTATATAAAATAAATCCTGAGAATCTCTCCCTTGCTATAGAAGCTGTAAAGGAACTTGAATTTGATAAAGAAAATGTTGTGTTTGATTTAAACAATGATAATACTATTAAAGAAGTTCTGAATTTTTCACAAATTAAAGAAAAATGGGAAAGTTTTAAACCAAAATTAGCATCTTCAGAATTTTACAGGCAGGTTGAAAAAATTAATTCTAAAGCAGCAGATGATATAATTACAGGTGGTGGATTGGAATTTGAGAATGAAACCAATTTAAAGAAAACTTATGACAAATCACTTCTCTACCACGTATTATTTAATGATTATGATGCTCATAAAAAAAGAGATAAAAATGATGTTTTGAAGTTTATCTCTCAAATATTTGTTAATATTCCAGTTGAACTAGAACTGCAACATACCATTATAAAAGAAGATGATTATTTTGTAGAATACAAAACAGTCGGAACCCTTTTAAAGGATAAAATTGATAATAATGTTTTAGAAGATCAGTATAATAAATTTTATAAACCTATTATAGAATATGGTTTTAGTGAATACAATTATGATTATCGGATCAGAAGAATGGTTGAGAAGAAAACAGGGATTATTGTAAATGCATCTGCATTGATGAAAGAAGAAGTGAAAAATAATTATCAGTTTATTACTCAGTTTGATTTAAAACAAATTGAATATTAAAATCTAATTTTTAATAGTAAATCAAATGTATATATTTAAGAACGTATTGCCTTATCATATTGTCAAAACTTTTTTAGTAATTATTCCATGTATGATCTTATATGGAATCGTGTATTATTTTTTATTTAAGGGAATGTTCAGGCTTTCTTTTGTAATGTTTTTTACATTACTTTATTTTGGAACTTGCTATTTGATTTTAAAAGCCATTTCTGTTCAGGTTAAAATATGGTTTGATGAAAACAATATTTATGTACAAAAAGGAAATCAACAGCCAGAAAAATATTCTAAATCGGATATTTTGGGATTTTACTCATATGATTATGAGACAAAAGCATTACCACTACAAAGCTCAAAAATATACTTTAATTTTTGTTTGAAAAATAAGGGTAATATTTATCTCAATGATGTAGAATATAAAAATAAATATGAAGAAAATAAAGGAGAGGAACTGAAAAAATTTCTAAAGTCTGCTCAAAAAGAATTGCATTTTTCGAAAATAAGAAAGAGAAATTTTCAAAACATTTATTGGTATTCAAATCATAACTAAATATTTATAAGTTTAATTGCATATCCAGAATTCAAAAATTTTAAAATTGTTTTCTATGCTTATCTCTTACTAATCTACTGTATCTTAATTTTTAGGGTTGAATTTAAACTTTTTTCATGATAGAAAAATATGTATTTATACTATTGCGGAAATCGATGTCAGTATTTTACTAAAACCCCTATAAAGGGAATTTAATTTTAAAAATAATTAAGAATAATAATTAACTAATAGATTTTGTTTTTCTATAAAATAAAAATATAATATTATGAGTGCTTCATACATACCTAAAGACGTATATACCATTTGTACATTTCAAACTGATGCAGAGCCAAGACAACTTATTCCAACAAGAGAGTCAATAACTGTTTTCTATGGAAACGATCAGACAAGGCCATTATTAACTATGGAAGATAGAAATATTAGTAAAGAATTTCCGTGTAAAAGTCCTAAAAATGCAATGTGGGGATTTATCTGTTTTGGTGCAGGACTTATAGTAGGGGCACTTTTAGTATTATCAGGACCCGTTGGATGGGCTGTATTAGCAGTGGGAGCTGGGGTACTTTTGTGTGCTGGCGCTGCGGTTTACCATGCCACAAAAATAAATCATTTATGCACTGGAGCTTTAACAAAGGGAAAGTGGAATATTGAGCATGAAAAAGTAACATTTGACAAACATAAAGCTATTACTCAAAATTCTATATTATTATGTGATGCTGGAGGACTATTAAGTCCAATTTTTAGCTATCCTGTAGCAAAAAAATATGCTGAACAAATTAATTCCAATAACAATAAGGAAATAGGATTTAATGCTTTTGCTTCTTTTTTTGGAGGAGCAGGAATTGTTATTGCCGGGGTAGAAATGGGAATAGGTAAAACTTTATTATGGATGGGAGTAACCATGGTAGCAATGAATGAAGGAACTTATCAGGAAAGAAAGTGGATTAGAAATAGTTCATTAGAAGATAATACTCATTACCAAGATATGAATAATAAAGTAGATGAAAATAGCAGAATACCTGGTTATGTCGATAATCCTTTAAATGCAACTCCAGGTGACCTTGCAAGTCCGGATATTTTAGAGCTTAATGAAAAAGGAGGATTAGCTAGCAGAGATGGAAAGACACCTATTTTTTTTAATGGAAAATGGTATGTTCAGGATTGGCAGAAAAATCTTATAGAAATAAAACAAGGAACAGGATTATCTAAGGATTTATCTGCACTTGAAGGAATAAATTCGCGAGAAGTTTGGAAAACACCTGAAGGAAAAGTGATAGTAGAGAATATTCGAAATGGTAAATATTCCGAATCCCTTGTACAAACTGCAAAAGATGGATTAGGAAGAGTGCGCCCCCGAAACCTTCCTAATTTAGCAAGAGAGTTACCAGCATTAAAGCTCCAAAATATCAAAAATATTGGAAAACTAGGGGTAAAAGGTGCAGGGTTTATTGGCTTTTTTTTCCCGTTTATTGCTACTGGATTTTCGGAAGACTCAAGGAAGGTACTAGCTAACGCAATGGCTGAAGATACAGGAAATGGTATTAGTATTATAGCGAATAATGGATAGTCAAGTATGAAAAAAGCACTACAAATAGTTATAGGGATAATTTCATTCATTTCTATTATTATGATTGTAAAAAATAAAATTTTCAAAAGTGCTAATGATGATTTGTATGATAAAGGTTGGAGAGCGTATAAAGAAGGTGAATTTCAGAAGTCGATAGGTTCACTCTCTAAATTGAATATAAAAGAATATCCTAAAATATCTATGGCATTAGGGGATAGTTATTTTGAAGTCCAAGATTATAAAAATGCTGAAAAGTATTTAAAAACTGTTTACGATAAGAATCAATTAACAGACAAAGACGAACTGAAAATACTAACCAATATGCTGGGAATTTGTAATATAGAATTAAATAATTTTAAAAGAGCTAGGTATTTTTTAGAAGAGTCAGATAAATTAGGAAATCCAAACAGCAAGAGAAATTTAAAAATTTTAGATTCATTAGAACAATTACCCAACAGATAATATGAATGACGATTCTGCATGTATGGTTAAAGGATATTATCATCAAACAATATTGAGAACTGCCTATTTGTGGCTTCCTGTTTTTGCAATTGTAATTTTTATTTGTTCGTATTTCGAAAGATTTCGTTTTATTTTATACCTATCTATAGTTGTTGCAACGTATGCTTTTATTATTAATCAGCTCAAGAAAAAAGCTGTGAAGGTAAGTTTTAATACCTGTGAAATACAGATTGATAATAATAAGATTCCATTATCAATTGTTGAAAATTATTATATTTCTTTACCATTAAACGAATTGATAATATTAAGGATATATGTAGCGGGAAAAAATGAAGCATTATATCTAGATAAAATGCAAAAAGAAAATATCAAGGAACTCTTAAAACAGGCTAATATTTCCGATAAAAAAATATTATATGATAATTATTTGCAATATGGATATTTGATATTCCCCTTTATAGGATTATTTATTTGTGCAATTATTTACAAATTACATTATTACCTACAATATGGTTTTGCTATTTGAATAGGTTATAGGTAAACTCATACTCACCAAAATTGGAAAACAAAATTCAAATTTATAAAGCGAATAGATCAGGCCGTGTAGAAATGGCAATTGCAATCATGGGTACATTATTTTTTAGTGTAATAATGGGCTGTTTATTTGATTTGATAGTTGGATTAGTAACGATTTTAGGATTTATAATTTTCATCTTGATAAAAAGGAAGAAAATAGTAAACAGTCATGATGAGGTATTTTATATGAATAGGAAATTTATCAAATGCTTAGCACCTAAAAATAATGATTATAAAGGGTATGCCTTATCGCCGATGAGTTTTTCTAAGATTATAGAAATTAATAAAATAGAATCATTTCATTTTTTTGAAAAATATTTTTTGATTGTTTATCAGGATAAAATAATCCATCCTAGAGAATTAGATAAAACGGATATTGACAAAATTTTCAAATTTGTGAAGCAGTATTTCCCAAATTTGATAAAAGTTGAAATCAACAAAAAAGTATCAAAGAAGGAAAATGAGATATTTCTGATTTATTTGTTAATAGGCAGTGTATTTATCATCGGCTACTTAATTATTTATTTTTTTGGAGACAACGGACATAATGTACCCATTAGTATTTCTGTTATTATTCTCATGTTATTATTTCCAGTTTTTCTGGTTAAATATTTAAATAGGAATGGCAAAAAGAAATGATATCTTTAGCTTCAAAAATAGATCTAAAAAAACTACAAAATAATCAAACGATAAAGATTTCAATATGAGAAAACTTATTTTTACTTTCATCATTATTTCATTTTCATTCATCACGAATGTAAACGCTCAAACAAACCCTCTTGCCAAAACAACTTGGGAAGTCGAAAAGATGAATGCTGACGGAAGTGCGACTTTTAAAAAAGCTAAATGGATCAAATTTCCTGAGGAAGAACCTAAATTTAACTTTCTTCAATTTGAAGCTGATAAAAAATTTCATACCGGAACGTCGTGTTTTCACATGATGGGAACTTACAGTGTGTATGAAGATAATAAGGTGGAAATAAGCGAAGGGATGGCAGATATGGCTGGTGATTGCAAAGAGCCAAAAGCATTGAACGGGACGTATCAGTTCAAGATAGATAAAGACCGCCTGGAATTGAGTCCTGTTAAAGAATAAATATAGATTCTTCAATACCATAAAAATGAACCACAGAATATTTTTTTTGTGGTTTTTTAATGCTTTCCAGTCTAAATTTTAAACCTCTTCCCAAAATTCTGGAAAGAAAACATTCCTATTTTCTTATATTTGTTCATTATAGAATAGAATGGAGGCAACACAAGATAAAAGACTGTTTCTCATCGATGCTTATGCGATGATTTTCAGAGGATATTACGCATTGATCAGGAGTCCGAGAATTACAAGCACAGGAATTGATACCTCTGCAATTTTTGGATTTACCAATTCATTGATCGAATTGATCAGAAGAGAAAAACCATCTCATTTGGCCGTTGTTTTTGATGTAGGAAGAGCAAGTGTAAGAACCGATGATTTTGCAGAATACAAAGCCAACAGAAGTGAAACTCCGGAAGCGATTAAGATTGCAATTCCATATATCCATAGGATTTTAGAAGCGATGCATATTCCTCATTTAGGAGTGGAAGGGTATGAAGCAGATGACGTGATAGGAACCATTGCATGCAAAGCAGAAAAAGAAGGGTACACCATCTTTATGGTGACACCGGATAAAGATTTTGCCCAATTAGTGACAGATAAGGTTAAGATTTATAAGCCGAGTTTAAAAGGAAGTGAGATCGAAATTCTGGGCGTTGAAGAAATCAAAGCAAAATATGAAATTGAAGACCCGAAACAGGTGATCGATTATCTTGCGATGATGGGTGATGCAGTAGATAATATTCCCGGATTAGAAGGGGTTGGAGAGAAAACGGCCATGAAATTCCTAAAAGAATTCGGAAGCATAGAAAATCTTTTGGCCAATACAGATAAATTAAAAGGGAAGCTTAAAGAAAAGGTAGAAGCATCTGCAGAGCGTGGAATATTGTCTAAAAAATTGGCAACCATCATTTGTGATGTGCCTGTAGAATTCCATCAGGAACAATATGATCTTGAAACTCCGGATTTTGAAAAAGCCAAAAAGGTTTTTGACGAAATAGAATTCACAAGGCTGTATGAAAATTTGTACCGTGCTTTTGCGCCTACTCAAACAGAAGTGGTAGCTAAAGATGCTGCTGGAAACAGTGAACAAGTTGCTCAGCCGGAAGAAACGCCTCAGCAAAAAGTGGCGAAACAAATTGGTCAGTTGGATCTCTTTGCTAATTTTGAAGAACTGGATCAGGCAACTTCCACAAAATCCAGCATTGAGCAGAACGAACATTTATATCAGTTTGTGGACAATCCTAAAGCTCAGAAAATTTTAGTTCAAAACTTATTGAATCAAAAAGCCGTTTGTTTTGATACAGAAACAACTTCTTTGAATGAACTGGAAGCCGAATTGGTGGGAATGAGTTTTTCGTATAAAAAAGGCTTGGCGTACTATATTCCTTTCTCAGAAAATAGGGAGGAAGTATTAGCAACATTGGAAATTTTCAGACCGTTTTTTGAAAAACAAGACTTGCTTAAGATTGCTCACAATCTGAAATTCGATTATAAAATTTTAAAGCAATACGATATTACCGTTCAGGGAGCCATGTTCGACACCATGATCGCCCATTATCTTCTCAACCCAGACGGAAGACACGGAATGGACTATCTTTCAGAAGTCTATTTAAATTACAAGCCTGTTTCCATTGAAACCATTATCGGTAAAAAAGGAAAAAATCAGGGAACTTTCAGAGATGCAGATCTGAGAACACAGACCGATTATGCAGCGGAAGATGCAGACGTAACTTTCCAGTTGTATGAATTGTTTGCGCCTCAATTAAAGAAAGAAAACTTAGAAGAGCTGTTCTTTAATATTGAAATGCCGTTGATGGAAGTTTTAGCTAAAATGGAATTGTCCGGAATTTCTCTGGATGAAAAATGGCTGGCTCAGGAAAGTATCGATCTTGAAAATGACCTAAGACAGTTAGAAGCTAAAATATTTGAAATTTCGGGGGAAGAGTTCAATATGAATTCACCAAAACAGTTGGGTGAAGTATTATTTGAAAAAATGCAGCTTGATCCGAAAGCGAAGAAGACTAAAACAGGTCAATATGCGACTTCGGAAGATGTATTGCAGAAGTTGGCTTCAAAGCATGAAATTATTCAGCATATTCTTGAATACAGAACGTATCAGAAATTAAAATCGACGTATGTTGATGCGTTGCCATCACAGATCGACAAAGATGATCGTGTTCATACTAATTTCTCACAAACTACTGCTGCAACAGGGCGTTTAGCGAGTGTGAATCCCAATTTACAGAACATTCCGATCAGAACATTAAGAGGTCAGCAAATTCGTGGAGCGTTTGTTTCAGCAGAAGGGAAGAAGATTATTTCTGCTGATTATTCACAAATTGAATTGCGTTTGATTGCCGAAATTTCTGGTGAAGATAATATGATCAAAGCGTTCCAGGATGGTGAAGATATTCACGCTTCCACGGCGGCAAAATTGTTTAAAATTCCTTTAGAGGAAGTTTCCAAAACACAGAGAAGTCAGGCTAAAACAGTAAACTTCGGAATCATTTATGGTCAGGGTGCTTTTGCATTGGCGGAACAAACCGGTTTATCGAGAACAGAAGCCAAACAAATGATCGAAGCTTATTTTGAAACGTATCCAAAGTTGAAACAATACATGGCTGAACAAGTTAATAAAGCCCGTGAAATTGGTTATGTTGAAACTATTTTAGGGAGAAAACGTCATCTAAAAGATATCAATTCAGGAAACTTTGTGGTAAGAGGTCACGCTGAAAGAAATGCTGTCAATGCTCCTGTTCAGGGAAGTGCAGCTGATGTTGTGAAAATGGCGATGATTAAAATTCAAAAAGAACTGGAAAAAGAAAAACTTCAGACAAAAATGTTACTTCAGGTTCATGACGAATTGGTGTTTGAAGCTCCAATTGATGAGGTTGAAGTCGCTAAAAATATCATTAAAACTGAAATGGAAAATGCCATTGAAACACAGGTTCCGTTGCTGGTGGAGATTGGAGTAGGGAATAACTGGCTGGAAGCGCATTAAAAATAATTAATACCATTTTGGGTTTTAATTTACTGTAACGAAAATTTTCTACAGAATAGATTAATAAGGAAATTTTCAATATTATTATTCCAGTAATTTTGATATGAAATTGGTATAATATTATTCCTTTTGAATGTATCTTAATCAGCCACGAAGTGGCGAAATAATAATAGCATCGGGTGAAGCCCGATGAAATAAAGATAAATAATAAGGTAGCCCTGAAGGGGCGTGACAATTAAAAAGATAAAATGGTATAAATTTTATACAGATGCTTCGGCTTCGCTCAGCATGACAACGCTAAAAATACACTGTTATAATTATGCAGTTGGTATTAGAAATGTCATGCTGAACGAAGTCGAAGCATCTTTCATATATATATGAAAATTCTTAAGAAATCGAGAAAAATTATTTCTACTTCGCCTTAGAAATCGCCATTTTCACCGCAAGGAAAACCAACACACTTGCCATAAACCATTTTTGTACTTTAATCCAAACAGGATTCTTCGCGAAAAATAAAGCGATTTTGGCTGCGGTTAGTACGATGATAAAGTTGATGGTAAAACTTATGAATGTCTGTATAATTCCAAGCTCTAGACTTTGTGTAAAGATGGAGCCGTATTCAGGTTTTATAAACTGTGGAAAAAACGATAAATAGAAAACAGCCACTTTAGGATTGAGGACATTGGTAAAGAAACCTACTGTAAATAATTTTGCAGGTTTGTCTATCGAAATGTTTTGATCAACCTCAAAAATATTTTTACTGTTAGGCTTAATGGCCTGATAGGCGAGATATAAAAGATATATTGTTCCCAGTGTTTTTAAAACGATGTACGCATAAGGCACAGCAAATAATACTGCTGTAAGACCAAAAGATACCATCACAATATGGAATAAAAAACCACAAACCACACCGGCAAGGGAGGTTAAACCTGCCTTTTTTCCTTGTGTTATAGATCGGGAGATTAAATAGATCATATTCGGTCCTGGGCTGATGACCAAGACAAAGGCTGCCAAAGCAAAAAAGAAAAGGTCGTGGGTAGGAATCATAATTTTATTACCAATATTTTGCGGTACAAATATAAGAATTCAGGCTTATTTTAATGATTTAAAAATTACCAATCTTTGGAATCAATCTTATTATAAGCATCCCTAATCACAGCTTCCGGATCAGCACTTTTAAACAAAAACCTCTGCTTTTTAAGGTTAAATGTTTTTGATTTTGAAGGCATTTCTTCTTCCATGGTATTGGTTACTTCTTGGGTAAGTTTTCCTTTTAATACCTCGTAATAAAGCCCTTGATGACTGCCTGCTCCCATATTGTAAGTTTCAATATAGGTAAGGATCAAATCACTGTTTATATATTTGAATTTACTGAAAAGATTTCCGTTCGGGCCGGTTGCATATAAGTTAATTTTTAATTTACCTTTTTCAATGCTGATGTCTTCGGTGTCATAAATTTTGTAATGATCTTCCGTGTATTCTGCAGGAAAAACGGAGTCGGAGGTTGTATCTAAACGATACGTTTTATCTGGATTTTTTAAAATCACTAAAACAGTTCGAGCTGCCAACGTATCTGCTTTTTCTCTCAATACTAAAGCCCTGTCTGAAAGTCCGTCATTATTCAGATCACCTTCTGCTTCGTATTGTATTTCATAGGTATTCGAAACAAAATCGGATGCTTTTTTTCCTGTTTTTGGAAATCCGGATAACTGTTCGGTCTCCTGATTATTTACAACCGTTTCGTTGATGTTTTTCTTGGTGAGTGTATCTGTTTTTTGTGGTGTATCTGTCTTTTCGTTCTTTTGGCAAGAGTGAACCATACACAGGAATGCAACCAGAATAGGAATGAGTTTTTTCAAGGATATTATTTTGTAGTTTGTACAAATTTAGTCTTTATTTCCTTATAATGTAATAAGATAATAGAGGTACACCCCAGACTCATAACGGGAAAAACTGACTGTGAAATGGTGTAATAGAGTTCTTCATTAAACAAATAGGTACTCCATGAAGATTCCCTTTCAACAAAAATAGTATAGTTCCAGAATAGCCATACGGCAATGAGAATAATGAATTCTATAGTTGCTTTAAGGTATACGTTTTTGAGTAATGAAAATATTGAAAATAAGATAGAAAAGAAAAAACCTGTCAGCAATGACATCAGCAATGCATCTTCAAAAAAACTACATTCTAAACAGCTACTCGAAGTATGATCCGAGAGCATTCCCATCGCCCAATATAACTGCACAAATGTTGTCGTCACCAAAACGATAAATGCAATTCCATTCTTCTGTAAAAATGAGATGATGTTGGATTTTATGAGATGGATTATTTTTTTCAAGTATTGTGTTTTGGTAGATTTAGTCTTTAGTAATTCTTATAATAGCCAGATCATCTGTTGGTTTTAATCCATAATAATGTTCAAGCTTTTTAAGTTTCATATTAAGCATTTCTTCAGTATCATGATTGGATTGGTCTATTAATAAATAATCTATCACGTTTATTTCTTCATTGTGGTCTGTCTTTTTTATGTTGGAAAACGTCAGAATACCATCGGTTGCAATTGAAATATCCTTTAGATCATCGAAAAATATTTTTTGATGTTGTTTGCTGTACCAAGTTTCGAAATCTTTATTTAAGTGATAGGCCAGATAATCTGGTTTATTATCTCTATCAAACTCTGTTATTTTCCCATTGATACAGATTAATCCATCTCCGATAGCTAAAATAACGCCCTTGTTTTCTTTTTATTGTAGAGAAGAATAGTGAGTGTACTTAACAGTTCTTTTTCATCAAGCATCAATTGATTTTTTAATGAAATGAGCTCTTTGAATACATCTTTAACAATTGACTTCAGTTCTGCATCAATATCAGTGAGATTGTTATTGGATTCATACAATTCTTTGTAACCGATTTCAATTGCTATTTTCCTTAAAACTTTTCCTATTAATGTTGATGCAAAATGGCTATCCATTGCTGTGGAGCATCCGTCCATAACAGCACATAGTATTTTATCATTTCCAATGTTCTTAGTGATGAGAAAATCTTCACAATGATTGATATGATAATCACCAATTTGTAGGGTAGAGTATAAATTCATTAATTATTTGAAAACTGATTTTTATTTTGAGGGATATTTCTGATCATAAAGTTTCTTCATCTTTTCAATTTCCCCATCCATTTTGGTTTTCCAGCCTTTTCCATTTCTTCTTTCGAGATAGGGCATCACTGTTTCCTTATATTTTTCCTGAGCGTTTGATTCAACTGGATCTATAATACATCCTGTATTTTTATATTCGACCCCATAATTTTTTTGAATACTGTCTACCTTTTTATATACGTCTTCGTTATAATTAGGAACTTCGAAACCTCCTGCAAATTTGAAAACAATATGGTCATTTTTTATGTCTTGTTTTGCTTGTTGAATATATTCGTTTTCCCTCTCTATGAAGAGTTTTCTTTTTTCAAGAAATTCTTTAGTAGTTATAAAAGCAATACCAAAAAGTAAGAGACTGTTAAGAATAAGAAAAACTCGTAGAAATTTAAATCTAAAGCTCAATTTTTTTATTTCTAGAGAACTAATAAGATAGCTCACTAAAGTAATACCACATACAATGATCAATAAAACTCCTAATCCATATTCTTTGATCAAGTACAAAATATCAAATCTCATTGGATAATTAATGAGAGCATATCCTAGAACATATAAAGTAAAGATTAGGATTAATACAGTAATATTGATATAGATGAGCTTTTTGTCCATGGTTGAGTGATTCAAATTACGAAAATAATTGAAATTTACAGGGTAAACAAATAATCTAATAATTGATGAACGACAGCTGAATCTTTCTTTTGAAACTGATCACACTTTACATTGATCCTCAGGCTTATGTTTTAAATTGTTTTTTGATTAAAAACATTAACGCAAAGTTGATGAATAATTCTGCTATATTTTAAGTAGGCAAAGTGATGCGACTTCGTCGCTGATGAAGCTGTATGCTTATCCATGCGCTTCGACTAATCAACGAAGTTGATTCTATCCTTTGCTCCCTGAAAATAGGCATAATGAAGCTAAAGCTTTGCGTTAGAAAAGCACGTCATCAGTAAATCATCTTTTTAATCAAAAAAATTCTTAAAGAATATGATATAGATAAAGATTTGAATGTTATAAAAATAATGACGACTAATTAATGAGTACTACTTATTATACTCTTTCCTTACTAAATATTCTAAACCGCAAACTCAATCTTCCCAAGGTAAACCAAGCTAAACATTTCATCTTCAACAGAAACGGGCTTTGCAATTTGTCCGCTGTTTAGGAAGATTAAAGAATTGATATCAGCCTTAATTTTAAGCTCATTGATTCTGCTCACTAAAGTCGGAAGCCATTGATCTGCAAAAGAATATTCTGAAAATTTATCATAGATGTTATTGTTGGTGTCATCAAAACCATATTCCACAAAATCATAATCCAACCAGATGGTATCCTGAGATTCTGCAAATTTTGAATTATGGGTTTCATCAGATTCTTCTTCCACATAAAATTCTTCATCTTCATTCACGAACTCTTCAAAATCTTCCTCACTGCTAAAATTTCCTATCCAAAAATCTAATATTTGCGTATCCATATCTGTTTTATCTTATTTTAAGTTGAAATTAATGATTTATAATGATAAATAATTACTGTAATCGACTTCAAAGTTATGACAATATTTATAAATATTTCAATAGAAAATACGGCTATTAGGGATTCTTACTTGTATTGATTGGGTATTTTGATGCCTTTTTTATTGTACTCTTTTTCCTAGTTCACTCTCCTTAATCGTTTTCTCCAATCTTGAGATTCTCGTCTTTTCCTGCTTGGCAGTCATGATCCAATGAAGCATCACTTTTTTATAAGACGGCGCCTGATTATTGAAAAATTCCCAAGCTTTTGGATGGGCTTTAAATTGTTTTTCATAAGCAGGATCTAGGATTGCCGTTTCTTTTTCGTGGGAATAAATGGCTGATCTGTCTTCTTTCCTTAGCTCAAATGCTTTTTGACCTGCGGCTTTCATTAATCCTGCTTTGGTTAAGTCTTCCACTTTTTTGATGTTGATGGCACTCCAAATGCTCGTTGATTTTCTTGGCGTAAAACGAATAGAGTAGCTTTCTTCATCAATAGATTTTCTCACGCCGTCTATCCAACCGAAACACAAAGCCTGATCCACGGATTCCGACCAGCTTATTGTTGGCTTTTTACTGCCTACTTTATAAAAACCCACTAACAATTCTTTTTCTGTTGCATGGTTTTTCTCCAGCCATTCTCTGAATTTTTCCTGAATCTCGAAAAAAGTTGCTGCCATCTTATTGATTGTATTCTTGAATTTTTTGTTCTAATCTTTTTTCCAGATATTCATTTCCTCCTCTCAGTTCATGGCGGATGATCTCGGCTTCCAATTTATATTTTTTAATCTTCTCTTCAGACCAATGAGCGGGTGGTGGTTGAAGGTTGGTAATTCTATCGGCTAATTTTACAGCCCACACTTCTTTGGGAAGTTTTTTGATGCGGTTTAAGCTATCCATCATTTTTTCATCCTTATCCAAATCTGCATTTTTGGTTAATGCTAAAACGCCTTCTGCAACAGATTTACTAAACGTTTTTTCGAGTTCCTCATAAGGGGTTGGAGTATCTTCCAGCACATCATGAAGCAAAGCGAGCTGAATGGCAAATTCACCATCAAAATTTTCTGTTCGTTCGGAAGCCAGTAAGATTTCCATAGCAACATTGCTCAAATGCACAATGTAAGGGAGATTGGTTCCCGGAATGGTTTGGTTTTGATCGGTGTGTTTCTGCGCTGCAAATTGTATTGTTGTCTGATAAATATCCTGAATGCTCATATTTTAAAATTAATGATTTTAAATTACTATTGATCAAAACGTCTTTCGAAATCCGATTGTAGTGTTTCTGAGATTAAATTTTTCTCTTTAGGTAGTGTTTTCAAATTTATCATATCAATGTTTTCTGCTTTTTGAGATTAGATTAAATTTTTCTCTTTTAGGTAGTTTTTCATCATTTTCAGAAAGTTTTTTGACTTTTTAAGGAATTCTTTTTCAAAATTTTCACTACCTGTTTCATGTAAATTAACATATGCTCTGAATACAAATCTTCCTGCCATTTCATATTGCCCACTTACAAATAAAGTTCCTGATAACGAGAGGTATGAAACAAATTGATATTGAATATGATTTCTTTTAAAATACTCCAAAGGAATATTTTTGTTTAAATGTTGAAAATGGCTTACGATATTAATATCATCAAGATACTTTGTTCTCTCCATTACGAAATAATCGTCAACAATTTCTCCCTCAAAATTTGCTTCTAAAATGTAATACCCTATAGGAATTAAATGTCCAATTTCAATCTCATTATTAAGATAAAGACTGATACGAGTATTAATATTACAGTCAAAGAAATGATGTTGAATACCGAAAGTATAACCATCAAATATAGGTTTGAGTTCATTTATTTTATATCCATTAAGGAAATCCGGATCTTCATTATAGTTCTCTAAATAAAGCTTTTCAAAATTTTCAAAAGCTTTTTCTTTAAGATTATATTTTTCGCAAATATGGGTTAATTCTTGTTGAAGATTGATTGTCATTTTATTTTGAACTAAAAATTAAAATTACTTAATTCCTGCTAAAAATAAAGAAAATATTTCTATCTAGATTTCAGTTATCTGTTTCTATTTTTTAGTCTTTATCACAATAATATTATTGATTTTCAACTTGTTTTCCAGCCATTCCTTTAGTTTTTCTTCATCAATTTTAGTGTGAGATTCATAGATGAAAGCTGTTTGAACTCCGGTAGAATCTGGTTTATAGAATGTTTGCAGCTTTCCTAATGAAATTTCCTGTACTTCGGGGAATAAAATTCCTATTTCTTTTACAAGCTCAGGATTATCCATTTTGTATTTACTTAATTCTTCTTTTAATACATTGATTTGAATGTCTTTTTCACTAACCGTATTTTTTTGAGAATTAATTTCATTGAGGATTTCACTTTTCAGATCGGTTGTATTTTGTTTGATAATTAAATTGGTATTATTGATCCCAAATTTTGTTAGCGTTTGATTCAGATTTTTTATTTCATGGCTGTCAAATTTTTTAGAGAGGAAGGCTAGCTCAATCGATTTTGGATTAGCAGTATAATTAATTTTCTTGTAAATAATAACATAGCCATTGTTATTAAACTCATCATTAATAAAGTTTTCTACATTTTGATTATATCGTCTTTCGTTCAATAAATTATAAGCCAAATAAAAACTTGGGATAATCATCACAATAATAAGCACGGTGATGCCGTATCTGATTCTCTTTTCATAGATTTTATTGGTGAGAAGAACGGGCTGATATTGCAGAAACTTAATGACAAAAAAAGTGGCAATACAAATGAAGAAACAATTGATTGTATAGAGATAAAATGCTCCCAAGAAGAAAGAAAAATTTCCTGTGGCAATTCCAAATCCTGCCGTGCAGAGTGGTGGCATTAATGCGGTAGCGATGGCCACTCCCGGAATAGGATTTCCTTTTTCAACTCTCGTTATGGAAACAGCCCCCACAATTCCTCCGAAAAATGCAATCAGAACATCATAAATATTGGGCGAAGTTCTTGCCAATAATTCTGATTGTGCTTCTTTAAAAGGGCTTAAATAAAAGTATAAAATAGAAACGGCTAAGCTTACAATGGTTGCTATTAAAAGATTTTTCATGGATTTTTTTAATAGACTGAAATTGTAAGTGGCTAATGCAAAACCAGCTCCTACGATGGGACCCATCAAAGGAGAAATAAGCATCGCCCCAATAATTACGGGGGTAGAATTTACATTCAGACCCACGGAAGCTATCAATATGGCACAAGCTAAGATCCATAGATTAGAACCCCGAAAAGAAACATTTTGAGTAACATGGTCTAACACCAGTTTAGGTTCTTCTTCCCCAATATGCAGATCTAAGAAATCAGAAATAATTTTTTTCATATCATTCGATGTATTGGTATTAAAGTTAATTCAATTTAACGTGATTTGTTAAAAAAATAAATACAAATAGCGAAATGAAAGTAAAAATTCATTTCGCTATTTGTGAAAATATAGATGGCTTATTAATTTCTAAGAATTCTCTACGGTTAGGCTTTATGATAGTCTATGGATTATTCTCCATTAAATACCTTCATAAGATTTTCAATCGCATTCTCAGAATGCATCAACACCGTATTTTCTAAGGTCAGTCTTGTTACCTCGGAAGCTCTTTCCAGCATCTTATTTTCATAAGATGAAATGGCAGTTTTTATATCTTTAAATTCATCATTTGTTAAGCTTTCAGCCAGCTCGTAAGCATCTTGCATCGCCATATTTACACCTTCTCCGGCATAAGGAGGCATTCGGTGGGCAGCATCACCAAGCAAGGTGAGATTAGGAAGCGTTTCCCATTTTTGGTCGAGTGGATAATGATATTGCGGACGAGGGATGATTGAAATCTCATCTGTTTCAAATAATTCCTGCCAGATTTCATTCCACGAACTGTATTCTTTTTTAAACCAATCAGCGACCTGTTGTTTTTGAGTGAAATCAATTCCTGAATCTTTTACCCAATTTTCATCGGTATTACATCCTGTATAAAAAGTTAAGGTTCCATCTTCTTTTGTACTGAACAATAAAGTCTGTTCGTTATCCAGAGCGAAAACTTTCCCCCCATTCACGAGCTTCCAAATTTTAGGAGCATTTGTTTCAGCATGGTAAATATTCCCTTCAACCATGGTTACACCGGAATAAATAGGTTGAATGTCTGTAACATAAGGTCGGATTTTAGAATTCGCTCCATCTGCAGCAATCACGATATCTGCATAATGAGAAGTCCCATTTTTGAAATGCATTAACCAGCCTTCATGATGTTTTTCCATGGAAAGAAAATGACTGTCCCAAACTACCGTATCAGGTTGTAAAGATTCTAATAATATCTTACGAAGCGGAGTTCTGTCGATTTCAGGTCGGTCTTCAGAATGAGAACTTTCTTCAGCATGTTCATCTAAATATATGTTCAGATTTTTATCTATTACTTTTAATTTTCCGGCATTGGGACGGTAATGTGCTTTGAAAGCATCCATTAATCCGGCTCTTCGAAGGGCTTCTAAACCTGATTCTTCATGTAAATCCAATGTTGCTCCTTGCACACGAACTTCTTTGTTGATATCTCTTTCATACACTTTTACCTCAGCATTTTTTAACTGTAAAAGTCTTGCTAAAGTCAATCCTCCGGGACCACCGCCAACAATGGCTATTTTTTTATCTTGTATCATCATAACGTTTATATTATGATGCAAAATTACTTTTCAGGGAGAAGTGAAAATTGTATAAATCGGTCGTTTTTATTTTGATTGAGTTCTTTCGGAAGAAATCCTGACAATTTTTTGATCTCTTTAATGAAATGAGACTGATCCGTAAAATTCTGCTCAGGAAACAATTTTCCTTCTTTAATATGTTGAAAAGAAGCTCTGAAACGGAGAATCCCACAATAGGATTTTAATGAAATACCAAATTGCTGATTAAATAGATTAAAAATTATTAAATAACGGTTGATCTGTCGTTCGCTCCATATCACTTTTTCAGAAAGCTCTTTTACGGTTAATGCACCTTTTTCTGAATAAATGAGATCAAACAGCTTCCGTTTTCTTTCATCCATTTTTTGAGACTGAAGTTCTTTCTGTATTTTTTCGGATGCTTTTTGACAAAACTTTTCAAAATCATTTAAGTCATTGGCCGAAAAATTCCAGAAATCGAGGGGCAGACTTTTCGCTTCATTTAATAATTCTGAAACTGAAGTATGAAGAATATATTCTGCGGCCAGTAAATTAAAACTCACGGCAAATATTTTAGTTTTTTCGGCAATGATGATTTGTTCGGGATGTGTACAAATTCCCAGTAAAACAATATGAAAAGGTTCTTTTGCAGATTGAGAAAAGATCAAATCAATCCTGCCGTCGGGGAGAAGAATAACATCTTTATTTTCCGACGGATTATCCAGCATCCAAAAACTTTCGACAACATCTTGAAGTGAAGGATCGGGTTGACTGGATTCATAAATTAAACTGCTCATTAAAGCAAATTTACTTAAAAACTAAAATAGTATAAGGCTCGTTTTCTTGTCCGGCTTTTGGAGAGACCAATCTGACGTGAGATTTATCCTTGAAATAATCAACAAAAGTTTCTCCACCGGGAATTTTTCCTGTTTCTGTTTTTTTGTAGCCTATATTGGTAATCGTTTTTAGATACTGATCATACTCTGTTTTGCCTTTAAACTGAAACTCTATTCTGTCTGATGATTTATTATTTTTATATTCGAATTTTCCGATTTTATATTGATAATCCGGACTGTCGTATTCATATAAATTAAACTCTGAACTTTCAGTTTTATCATAATAAGAATATTTCAGTTTTTTAATTTCCTCTTTAAATGATGGCATATCCAGCTTGTTGAATTTTTCCAGTTGTTCCAGTTGAAAAGCCTGTCCAAATCCGTGAAAATGGAATACTAGGATGAATAAAACGGTTGATATAGTTTTGAAATAATTCATATGAAATTCGGTTTTTAGTATCAAAATTTTGAGTCTTTTATTTTGCTGATGTAATCATTTAATTGATCACTTTTAACTTCAATATCAGCAGGAATTCCTTTTCCTACTTCTTTATAAGGATATTTTGTTCGGTCAATTAAAGTTCCTGTCGTAATCACTAAAAAGGCATTGTCCGGCAGTTTAAATTCTGAATTATCTGAGGTTAATCCCTGCGTATTGCAGCCTACGATTTTTACATTTTTCTGCCCTTTAAAACTGGCTACCACAAATTCTCCTGAGCTTGCCGTTTTCTTATTGGTTAAGATATAAATGGGCTTATTTTTATTCTTGATCTTGATCTCCGAAATAGGAATCGTAGCTATTTTTTGCTTCCCGAAATAAATACCATCATTTTTACTCATGAAAAAACTTATCGCTCCTGAATTGTCCATAGATCCTGATGCGTTATCGGTATCTAAAAAAGGACGGATTGATTTTAACATGGGAGAAAACATTCCGCCTTCATTATCTCTAAGATCAATGATCCAGAGCTTGGGGTTCGCTTGATCTAATTTTTTAACTTTATCATAGAACGTCTGCACATATTCATTCCAGTCATCCTGATTCATATTTCCGATGGCAGGTACGGTGATGTAAGCCATTGTATGATCAATCAAGCTGTCTTTTGGATAAGGGAATGCGGCTCCAACCTCTTTAAATCTTTTTAAATAGGCTTCAATAACTTCAGGCTCATAAAGTTTTGAATGCTGATCGCCTAATTTTCCAAGAATTTCTCTAATGATAGGGTAGGTTTCTCTAATGGTTTTCTTCTCGAGAGCTTGTTGTAGATAGGTTTCTTTTATTGTGGCCCAATCGATACTTTTTTTATTCACAGAATTTTGCTCCATAATCTGAATGGCCTTTCCAACATAGGAGGTCGTGGTTTCCTGTGAATGTATTTTGCCTGTAAAAAGAAATACGCAAAATAGCGAGAATAGGAGAATTCTTTTCATAAGTATGGATTGGTTTTAATAAATCGAAGATACTTATAATATTTGTTTCATTTATTCTTCAATTCCGTAGATTAATATTTTGTCAATATTCGGAATTTGAAGATTTTCTAATTCATTAATTTTAACAAGTTGTTGCGCGAAATTATTGAGTTCGGTTTTAGTATTTTCAACAGCAATTCTAAGTAATTATTCATCAACTACAATACTGTCTTCCAAAATAGGTGGAGCAAAATTTTCCTGAATTTCAGAATTTAAAAAGTCAAAAATAATTTTATTTTCGGACTTTTCAATTCTTGGAGATGGGTGTCCCATGTAAAAGAAACTGTAATCTTTATTAAACAAATTTTTCCAATCTTCGATATCTCCTAAATTTCCACAGCATTGCGGGAAATATTGATCTATATTATTTATCTTTAAAATATAGCCTCCATCCAAAGGACATACTAAATCCTCGATTCCAAGATTTTCATCGGTCTGTTGTCTATCAATCTCTTTTTCAATAATTTTTAACAGATCAGAGTCAGAAATTTCACTTACTCTGTAAAATGAAGAACCTTTTGCATAAGGTTTTAAGTTTTGAGAATAGCCAGCTTTTATATTTGTTGAAATATGATAATCTTCCCATTCGTCAGAAAATCCCCAATAAGGACCTGTGGGAGGCATTGGAATATCCTGGTTGTAATTTGTGATTTCTATGACGGGTATTAATTCTATTTTCATTCAACTTATGTTTTATTTTAATTCTGATTTTCAATTCTTTTTATCAACTTGTTGAGGGTGAGTTTTGTCAATGAATATTCTATAAAAAATAAACCGGTTGACAAAAGGGTTATGACAATCATATAAATGACATCTTCATTAAAGCTTTTATCTAAGATTATTCTTACGATTAATGCAATAAAAAGTATCATTAAAAATACCATAAAAAAATACCCAAAAAAGCCGAGTCTAATGGTTGGATTTTGAAAATCAGTTTTATTAAATTTTATAATCAGATTAGGCAAAAATCTTCCAATGGGAGGTTTAATTCTGGATATTTTAAGTTTTTTCTTTGTTTCTCTGCCGTAGAAAAGTTTATCCTCTTCTCTATGCCATGAAGTGGTATCGGCAAGATCTAAAATAATTGTTTTCTTTTTGGAAGAATTACGGACAGCATTTTCAATTTTTGCGCCTTCAAAATTTAAGTTGAGTTTCATGAAATGAGTTTAAAGATTTTGGTCATTAATTCTTTTATTTAAAATCGAATCCAGAAGTTTGATTTGATCCTGAGTAAGGTTTTTTAAATAGAGTTTTGAAGTTTGCGACATCAAATAATCTCTCATGAAAATAATTTCTACATTGTCTTTTCCAATATTGAATTCTCTTACCTGTTTAGGTTTTCTGGTTTGTTGTGTGTATTTACTATTCGCTGTTGAATACACGAGATTGATTGGACGGCTCGGAATAAAGTAAAAGCTCTTTGGAAATAAGAAAACAGAATTTTGATTCACTAATATATCAAATGTACACCATTCAAACCTTTGGCGTAACATTCCACTTTTGGTAACGATTGAACCGGAAATATTGGTAATTTCTTTAGAATCAGATTGTTTATAATTGGTAAGAATATTCCTTTTTTGGATTGAAAAATAAACGATGGAAAGTATTGCCCAAGTAATCGGAACTAATACAATAGCAGGAAATTGAAATAATTGTTCAAACATTTTAGCAGTTTAGATTTAAATTAACTCTCAAATCTCCAATTGTCAAGAACCAATGTAATAATAGTTTTCGACCACAATTCAAAGTTTCTTAATTTGGGTTTAATCGGAATAATAGAAGTCTTAAACCAGCCTTTCTTTCCTACAACATTCATCATAGCATCATAATTCAAGAGTTTATCGAAAGGATTACTCACCTGGAGCATCATCCCTTTGTTCTGTCTACCCGAAACATCTTGAGAAAATTCTAGCTCTATCGTTTTAGCAGGATTTATATTTTCTTTTACAACCTTTATTGACTGTATTTTATTATCTTTTACTTCAGCTTCAATAAAAATATGTTCACCGGGATAAATTTGTAAAATATCATCTTTTACTAAATATTTAGACCTTGCTACTTCTTGTTGATAAAATGTGGTAGAGTCAACGGCGAGTTTCAATGTAAATGCTTCACGATATTCATTGTCATTTTGAGCAAAGAAAAATTTGAAAACAAATAAAAATAACAGTAAAATTAATTTTTTGCTTTTATTCATGGGTTAGTAATAATCGCAAAAATAGTGATTTTAATTCTACACTCATTAAGAAGTACATTGAGAGTAAAAGGGATAATTTAAATACCATAGATAACCTTTTTTTAATTTGGAGGGCTTTATCCTAAATCTAATTAATAAATCTTATTTTAAGAGCCTGTTTAAATCTCTAAATTTAATTTTTTGTACAGTATATTTAAGCTCTCTAAAAATGTGTATTTTGGTGTTTATGTGTGATTTCATGTTTGAATTATTAGAATTTATCAAATATTAAAGGTATTGATAATCATATATATGAATTTTTTTGAAATGAAGTTTAAGAAAGTAATTGATTAAAACAAAAATATGTATAGAATAGTGGTTTTATTATTAGTGATAATGATATCTAATTATAAAGGACAATATTTAAAATTAGATATCAGAGATACCTTATATACGTATACTATTAAAGATACTATCAGCCCCTTAAAAATTGAAGTTGAAATAACCAATATAACCAATGTTGAGGTGGGGTTTATCCTTGATAATAAGAGCCTTGGTGTTTATGAATCTTTTAATAATTATTTAATTGAAGAAAATACACCAAAAGAAAGTGGTTTGTATGAAAATATTTTTTCTCCAAGAATAATTGTATTCCCACATAATACATCTGATTCCTTAAAACTGGACTTTTATCTTAATGATGTTAATTTTACAAGAAAAGCACTTTTAAAAGAATATAATAGACAAAAAAAGATACAAGAAAAAGAAATTTTAAATTTAAAAAAATATCAGTATAACTATTTTCGAAATAAGTCTTTACAGTTTGTGGAAAAAGCGAAATATATAAATGAAAATTTCATGATTTTAAAGCCTAACGAGAAGAAAAAAATTATCATCCTATTTGATCCTAAAATATATAAAAATGAAGGGAGTTTTAATGGCATAGGCTTTCCTATACAAAAAGATAATCAATACGATTTTATAATTAAAATTCATACTGATGCAAATAAAACAATGTGGTATTTAAATAATGAAAATAAAGGATTAATTAAAAATAATATCAAGTTAATTTCTGAAGATCTATATTCAAAAAGATTATATTTTAATACACAATAAGATATTTTGATTTCAAAACAAAAGAAAGCTATAATAATGAAATAGGGAAAATATATTATCAGACATATTTAAATTCTATTTTCTTTACTACTTTTAAGAGATTCTAGATATTGATTTGGTGGGTTTTGTAATCCAAAACTTGACCAAGATTTATTATAATCCAAAATGATTTCCTGCCAAAAAGGAATTATCTTAGATGGATGATATTTATAATCATCATCATGAATTTTTTGAGCTTCATCGTTAAGATCTGAATAATACTGCTGATCTTCCTCATCATAAACATCTTTCCAAATATCCAAATAGTATTTTAATTCGTTTATTAAATAAGTTCTTAATGTCCATCCGTAAACAATAGTGTCAGTTCCCCAGATTGATAAAATTGGTCTGTGCTTCAATGTAATGTCACTAACGACAAATCTATGTGATTTTATTGGAATAAGTTGTGGGGATTTTTGAAAAACATCAGTGAATAATTTTCTTTTTTCTTCTTTAGATTCGGGCCTTTTCCCCCATGAATCTAACCAAAAAGGATGATTCGTTTCTCTAAGTATATCACGTGAAACTTCTTCAAATGGCCAGGTTAACTTCCTTTTAATTTCTTCATCATCTTCAAGCCAATTATAAAAAAAAGAATTTTCTTCAATGATAAGTTCTTCATCATCCAAATATTCATATTTTTCTTTCCTATCAAGAGTATGTAATATCTTCAAAAATTCTCTATGTTCAGGAGTAAATTTTATAATATATTTTTCTTCAACTTCGTCTATTTGATTATTTGTCATTCCTATCCATTTAACACCATGAAGCCATTTTTCAAAATGGAAAGCTTCGGGATCTTGTCCCCACAGAGATTCTGTTTCATTTTTTATCCAATAGAGAAATTCGATAAAATTTTCAGGAATAATTTTCATTAATATTTTGATTTAAATGAAAAAAAAATTAAACCAAAGGCAACTTAAAATAAAAAGTACTTCCCTGATTCAGCGAGCTATTCACACCAATTTCGCCATTTTGTTTTTCAATGAAATTTTTGGAAATCGCTAGGCCTAAACCTGTTCCGTTTTGATGTTCTCCGGGAACCTGAAAATAACGGTCGAAGATCTGACGATGGTATTTTTCATCAATTCCGCTTCCTGTATCGGTGATACTGAAGGTCACGAAGGCATCTGATTTTTCTACGACGATCCGAATATTTTCATCCTGAAAAGAATGTTTGATGGCATTGCTCAGGAAATTATTCATGACCCAAACTGTTTTATCAAAATCGGCAGAAACAAAATTGTTTTCCTCTAACGAGCATTGAAAATTAATGGATATATTTTTCTGTTCAGCCAGTTTTTCAACATTTTTAATGGCGGTCTGAACAATGTTTTTGGGCGAACAATTTTCTATATGTAACCTGATATTTCCTGTTTCCACTTGTGATAAATTGAGGAGTTCACTGGTAATATCCAATAAACGTTGTCCGTCTTCGTTAATGCTTTTCAATAATTCTTTTTGCTGCTCATTTAGGTCACCGAATTTTTGATTTCCTAACAATTGAACGCCCATTTTTATGGCTGAAATTGGAGTTTTCAGTTCGTGAGAAATGGTGGCTATAAAATTAGTTTTAGCAAAATCTAATTCTTTAAAAGGCGTAATATTTCGGAGTAAAATTACTTTTCCGATGTATTTTTTCTCTTTTTCTCCGGTTTTTACAATGTTGATGGGAACAATTTCCTGTTCAAAATAATTCTCTTTATTATCGGTGACAATTTTTATCGGTTCTTTTACGGGATGATCAATGTTTTTTAAAAGTTCTCTTACCAAATCATTGTTAATTGCTACTTCATGAGCTGTTTTTCCGATGATCTCTTCTTTTCTAAGATTGGTAATTTTTAAAGCTTCATCATTGATCATGTAGATAAAATGATTTTCATCCAAACCGATGACAGCATCGTGCATATTATTAACCAGTGTTTCAATTCTTTTTTTATCCATCAGTTGCGTAGAAAGGGTACTGCTTTCATATTCCTGAAGTTTTTCGGCCATGATGTTGAAAGAATTGGCAAGGTCATTAAATTCTTCACTTCCTTTAAAATGAACTCTTTCGTTATAATTTTTATTGGCAATTTGCTTGATACTAAAAGTCAGTTGATTGATAGGTTCTGCAATGGTCTGAGGTAAATTGAACAACAGGATAAAGGCAATCAGAAAACAGACGGTTCCAATACTTACAATCCAGAAAGTGGCATTTTCAGCGGTAATAATGGCGATATCGCTTTTACGTTCGATGCCTTTCATATTCAGCGACATAATTTTAGCCAAATCTTCACGAATAAGTTTTTCTTTTTCGTTGGTAGGCTGCTGTAAATAGCTGTCGAAATGCAGATTAAGATTTTGAGTGGCTTCTCTTTCTCCAAATTCAGTGAGATTTTTCTCCTGTAAAGCATTGTTTTTTTGAAAATCTTTGATGGCAATGGCACTGTCTGTACTTATTTTATCCAATGCCAACAGCATGTTTTTGGAGAATTCTAAACTGTTGTAATTGGCGGTAAGAATTTTTTCGGTATCCGATTTTAATTTATTGATATACACAGAGCCGATCACCGAAAGTAAAACGATCAGTAAGAATAAAAGACCTACGCCGAGGGTCAGTTTGGTTTTAATTTTCATTGTGTTTAAGATAAAATAATAATATCGATCTGTCGCTCATTCAATCGGTTCATCAGGGTGTAGATCCAGCTGTAGCCTGAAAGCCTTTGCCAAAGCCTGGCGTGAGGTTTTCCGATGCATACCGTGGTGATATTATGCTCAATCACATAATCTAAAATTCCTTTATGCACGCTGTTCTCTTTTATTCGGATTACTTTTGCGCCCAATTCTTGTGCTAAATTAAAATTATTAATCAAATATCTTTGTTTAGCAAGGGCAATTTTTTCAGGATTTTCAGAGGGTTTCTGCACATATAAAACCGTCCATGGACTATTATAATAACTCGCTAATCTTGAGGTTTTCCGAATAATATTTTTGGCGATTTTTTCGTTACTGCTGATGCAGGCAAGGAATTTTATGGGTTTAAAGTTTTCTGTTTTAACTTCTGTTTCTACCTTTTTTTCAACGTGCGTGGCAACTTCTTTTAAGGCCAATTCGCGAAGCTGTAAAATATGTCCGCTTTGAAAGAAATTACTAAGTGCTGTCTGAATTTTTTCCTTTTTATAAATCTTACCTTCTTTCAGTCTTGTTAAAAGTTCATCTGCGGTTAAATCGATATTCACCACCTCATCTGCCAACGCCAAAATTTTATCGGGAACGCGCTCTGAAACTTCAATTCCTGTGATTTTTTTTACCTCTTCATTCAAACTTTCAATATGCTGAATATTCATCGCACTGATGACATTAATCCCATTGTCGAGGATTTCCAACACATCCTGCCATCTTTTTTTGTTTTTTGAACCTTCCACATTCGTATGTGCCAATTCATCCACCAAAACAACTTCCGGATGTTCATTAAGAATGGTCTGAAGATCCATTTCCTCAAGATTTTTGCCTTTATAAAATGCAGATCTTCGAGGTATTTCAGGAATTCCGTCTACTAAAGCTACCGTTTCTTCTCTTCCATGAGTTTCGATGTAGCCAATCTTTACATCAATACCATTTCGCAACAAAGCATGTGCTTCCTGAAGCATTCGGAATGTTTTTCCGACGCCTGCACTCATCCCAATATAGATCTTAAATTTTCCTTTTTTGGATTTTTGAATGAGCTCTAAAAATTGCTTTGCTGATGATGACATTGATTTTATTCTTTTTAGTTTTATTTTTTCAAACACAAAATATTCAATTTAAAAACCACAAAAGGAACAAAAGTTTTAAACACTTTAGTTTATCCAAAAAGCTTTTGACTCTTTTGTGGTTAAAATTTGCGATTGTTAACTTCTTAAAACCAAGCTGCTAAACTCGTTGTAATAAAAAAGTTTCCTTGTTTAAGTTCATCGTTCTTTACAAAGATCGCATCTTTTGACGTAAAACCTCTTGCTTCTGTACGGAATACCACATTCTTTAAAATCGCATAATCTACGTTCAACGAATATCCTAAAGTCTGAAAGCCGTTGGGCGTTTTCGTGTTGATGATTACGCCGTTTTTATCATTGTAATATTCCAGTCTTCCGGACAGTGCCCATTGATTATCCAATTGATATTTCATTAAAATATTGGGACTGTACCAAAGATTATATTGCTCGCTTCCTTTTGATTTTTGCTCTGCTCCAATATCGAATCCAAGAATGGTAGAAAACTGTTTCGTTACTTGAAAGATGCCATGTAAATCATGAAAATAACGCATTTTTTTCTCTTCTCTTGATTTGTCATTTCCGATAAATGAGCTGCTGTTCAACGTGATTTTATCATTCGGTTTATACGTTACCTGATGTCCGAAAGAAAGCGTTTGATTGCCTTCAACTTTTGCAATACGTTGCCATCCGTTCAGAACCAATCCGCTTAGGAACCATTTTCCGCTGTCTGAAGTGTAGGAAATTTTGGCTCCCGTTTCAAAGTAAGGCGAATTTTCTGCCGCCAAACTTCTTGTAAGATTCATATTATCTTTTCCAATAGCACTTTCCCAACCAATGTGGGAAGGCATAATTCCGGCATCAACCCATAAGTTCTTGTTTTTCGATATTTTAATTCCAATATTAGCTTCATTTACATAGCGTAAAGCATCTTGCTCTGCGGCCATATTATCTTGGGCATACGTTCCTGCCATTAAAGCAAAATTAGCACGGAGATTTTCACTTTGATACGCTGCTTTTACAAGTCCTAAATTAAGGTTCAATTCATTATGACGATTATAGGAGTATAAAAAATTCTGACGAAGATGATTGGCAGGTTCATTAAAATCATAGGTGTAAAATAGTTCAGCATAGGCTGAAAAAGTTACTTTATGCTGGTCTGTTTTTATTGAATCTGAAGATTGCGCTTTTGCGTCGAAAATTCCCAATAGTGCACCAATGGCAATATATTTTTTCATGGTAGTTTTACAAATTATTTAATCAAATTAAAATTACAGTCTGAACATTACCGCTAAGGTAAATCTGCTGTCAGACTTTCTTAAATCGGGTCTCCATGAGTCTATCGGAGTGTCGATCCATCCATCCGGGCTGGTTGTTCCGCCAGAACCTGCGAAATAAGGAATATTGCTTTTTCTGAATCCGTATTCTAACCTGAATGTTATGAATTGGTTAGGCATTAGATCAACGGTTGCTGTTCCCTGAAACATTTTTAGTTTTTCTCCTTTTGCGATGGCGTCATTAAAATCATTGTTAGGAACCGGAGAAGGGGAGAAGGCTAAGTAAGCCCCCGGATTTGAAACGGCATCTGCTCTCAGCGATAAAGCCACCTTATTGTGATGAAACCAAAGCCTATTGGCGATAGAAGTCCCAATCATATAATTGTCTTTGGCTTTTACACCACCTCCGGTCTGAAACCCATAATGGTTATTGATACTGAAGGCAGCCTGAGATAATCCATTGCTTTCTTTGTTGTTATAATATCTCGCTACAATGCTGTGATCATGGTGAAAACGTTTAACATCAGGATTGTTACGGGTATCTTTTCCGTTTAAATAAAAATTGGCAACGAGCTGAATGTTTTCATTCGGGCGGTAGTAGTTTGAAACGCCTAATCCAAGACCGGTATTCCATGAATTATAGGTCTGCCAACCGTTGAGAACCCAAAGTTCAACTTTGTATTTTTTTGAAGGATAGGCTTGAATTCTGGCTCCCTGAAAATAGAAAGGCGTAAAATCACATACTAAACTTCTTTGGTAATTCCAGTTTTCACCTAACACGTAACTTTCCAATCCAATATAACTCATGAAAATTCCGGCTTCTACATTCAATCCATGCATGACGTTGAAATGATATCCTGCAGCCGCTTCACGAATATATTTTAAATTGCTTCCGCTAGTATTTTTACCGTGATTTAGGGTTCCGTCCAAATCCTGAACAATAGAACCCATTTGTCCAAATTGTAGCCACAAACGGCCGATCATATTTTTATAATTGGTTTCCAACCCAATGCTTGCCATATTAATCGTTACTTCATTTGAACGACCAATTGCTGATGAAATGGTATGGGTATTATCTTGCGGATGGCGAAAATCATAATTGTAATAGGCATCTACATACGTTACACCCGTTAAAATTGTTTCTCCATCTTTATCTTTTAAGGTTAAAGGGAAATCTGTCTGACGGTTTTGTCCGTTGATCCAACTTAGATCATAGCCGTCAAAAGGGATTTTAGAATCAGTTTTGTTTAATAAGGAATCTTTAGGCTTCATGGTAATGGAGTCTTTTTGAATTTCCTGAGCATTAATTTGACTTACAGCAGCCAATGCTAAAAAAAATGCAGCCTGAATAGTTTTTGATTTCATTATATAAATATTGATAATGACGTTGTTATTTAAATTAAAAGGATGATATAAACGACTTAGGAGTTGGAGGCGTTAAGAAAATGAGTGCTGAGAACGTTAAGAAAATTCTAATGTTTGAGCACGAGACCAATTTAGAACCGAAGAACAAATAGTAAATTCGTGCGAGTTTTAGAATTTTTAGAGAGCAGAAATAATTTTTAGCCGACAAATCCAGTCTTGAATTTTTGTTTATTTTGTTTTAAGACAAAAGAAATTATTTAGTTTGATCCAAAGCGATATTTAGCTTTAAAACATTAATCTTTGATGGTCCGAAAAGCCCCAACAAAGGTTTTTCTGTTTGATGATTAATTAGATTTTCAATTTTTTCAAGGGAAAGATTTCTTTCTTTAGCAATTCTTTTGGCTTGGTATAAAGCACCTTCTTCAGAAATATCAGGATCTAATCCGCTTCCGCTTGCGGTTACCAATTCTACAGGAACTTTCGCCGTATTCATTTCCGGATTTTGCATTTTCAGCGTATCAATTCTTTTCTGTACAGTTTCAAGATATTCTTTATTGCTTGGTCCTTTGTTGCTTCCTGCACTTCCTGCCGCATTGTAATCTACAGCAGATGGGCGACCGTGAAAATATTTTACAGACTTGAAATCCTGACCAATATTGGCATAAAATTTTTGTCCGTTATGGTTGATGATCTCTGCATTTCCCTGAGTAGGCAATACTTTTGAACCTGCATATACAATAATCAAATAGATGCCCACAATAACCAGCATGACGATAGTGAGTCTGAAAGCTGATACAATATAATTTTTCATTTTTATTAAATTTTTAAAAGAACAAACTGACAAATAAATCGATAATCTTTATTCCAATGAATGGCGCGATAATTCCTCCCAAACCATAGATCAAAAGATTTCTTCTTAATAATGCACTTGCCCCAATCGGCTTATAAGCAACACCTTTTAAAGCCAATGGAATTAGGATCGGAATGATGACCGCATTGAAAATAATGGCTGATAAAATCGCTGATTCCGGACTGTGAAGATTCATGATATTCAATTTCTGAAGCGCCGGAATAAACGTGATAAACAATGCCGGAATAATGGCAAAATATTTAGCAACATCATTTGCAATACTGAAGGTAGTCAACGTTCCACGGGTCATTAACAACTGTTTTCCAATTTCTACAATCTCAATCAATTTTGTGGGATCATTATCCAGATCCACCATGTTTCCGGCTTCTTTGGCTGCTTGGGTTCCACTGTTCATCGCAACGCCAACATCAGCTTGGGCTAGAGCGGGAGCGTCGTTTGTTCCATCCCCCATCATCGCAACCAGTTTTCCTTCCTGCTGTTCTTTTTTGATGTAATTCATTTTATCTTCAGGTTTGGCTTCTGCGATAAAATCATCTACACCGGCTTTCTCAGCGATAAATTTGGCGGTTAAAGGATTATCTCCTGTTACCATCACCGTTTTCACACCCATTTTTCTTAATCGTTGAAAACGCTCCTGAATTCCTGTTTTGATAATATCCTGAAGTTCAATAACGCCCCAAACTTGTTCATTCACAGAAACGACTAAAGGAGTCCCTCCGTTTTCAGAAATTTTAGTGGTTGCTTCCTGAGTTTCTGGAGGGAAAATATTTCCGGCTTTTTCAGTCAGTTTTTTAATTGTGTCGTAAGCTCCTTTTCTAATTCTTGTGTTTTCAAAATCAATACCTGAAGTTCTGGTTTCAGCCGTAAAATCAATGTAGACAGGATTGGGAACAAGCAAGTCTTCAGATTGTAATTGGCTTAATTCAATAATAGATTTTCCTTCCGGAGTTTCATCGGCAACAGAACTTAATGCCGAAGCTTTTATAAATTCATTACTATCAATAGTATTGGATGGGTGAAATTGGGTTGCTTTACGGTTTCCAATGGTGATTGTTCCTGTTTTATCCAGTAATAAGACATCAATATCTCCGGCAGTTTCAACCGCTTTACCACTTTTTGTGATGACGTTGGCTCTTAAGGCTCTGTCCATCCCCGCAATTCCAATCGCAGAAAGCAGACCTCCAATCGTTGTGGGTATCAAACAAACGAAAAGTGATATAAATGCCGCAATGGTGATTGGCGTCTGCGAATAATCTGCAAAAGGTTTTAAAGTAACTGTAACGATAATGAAAGTAAGGGTAAACCCAGCCAGCAATATGGTTAAAGCGATCTCGTTAGGTGTTTTTTGTCTTGATGCGCCTTCTACAAGGGCAATCATTTTATCTAGAAAAGATTCACCTGGTTTTGTGGTGACTTTTACTTTTATTCTGTCGGAAAGTACTTTTGTACCGCCTGTTACGGAGCTTTTATCTCCACCTGATTCTCTGATCACGGGGGCACTTTCTCCGGTAATGGCAGATTCATCGATTGTTGCTAAACCTTCGATAATTTCACCATCCATCGGGATCTGATCGCCTGTTTCACAAAGAAAGATATCTCCAAGTTTCATTTCCGCAGACATTTTTAAAGCGGTTTCTACTTGGAATCCAGGTTTGTTGTCTACGATTAATTTAGCAGGAGTTTCTTCTCTGGTTTTTCTCAAGGTATCTGCCTGTGCTTTTCCTCTTGCCTCGGCAATGGCTTCGGCGAAATTGGCAAATAAAACAGTGAAAAATAAGATAATGAATACTAAGAAATTATAAGTAAAACTGCCCTGTGTTTTGTCACCCGATAAGCTAAATAAGCTCACGATGAACATAACGATTGTTCCGATTTCTACCAGAAACATGACAGGGTTTTTAAACATGATTTTCGGATTCAGCTTAACGAAAGACTGTCTGATCGCTTCGTTGACTAAATCTTTTTGAAACAATGTTTGTGATTGATTTTTCATTTTTTTGAAATAGTTATATAATTGTAAACCAGCGGTAACCATTAAGGTGAATAAAGAAGTAAGTAATGAAATGGATACTATTATTCAAGTGAATGATTCTATGAGAGGTAGACTAGTTTTCTTACTGTCTTCAATTCCTTAATGGATTACCATTGATTTTAATTTTTATTTAGAAAAATATTGAAGTTGTTCTGCAATAGGGCCTAGCGTAAGAGCAGGGAAGAAAGACAGGGCGGCGATTAAAAGAATGACCGCTAAAGTCATAAATCCAAAAGTTGCGGTATCTGTTTTCAAAGTTCCTGCACTTTCCGGGATGTATTTTTTCTGAGCTAAACATCCTGCAATCGCAATCGGGCCGATGATCGGGATAAATCTTGATAACAGCAGCACAACTCCTGTTGAGATATTCCACCAAGGGGTGTTGTCTCCCAATCCTTCAAATCCGGATCCGTTATTGGCGGATGATGAAGTGAATTCATATAGCATTTCACTAAAACCATGGAAGCCCGGATTATTTAATGTCTTCGCTCCGAATTCAGGGAAGTAAGCCGTTAAAGCTGTTCCTACAAGAATTAAAAAAGGGTGAAATAAAGCAACGATCATCGCGATTTTCATTTCTTTAGCTTCTATTTTTTTACCCATAAATTCGGGGGTTCGTCCGACCATCAGACCGCTCATAAATACGGCAAGAATGATGAATATGAAGTAATTTAGAATTCCAACGCCACAACCACCGTAGAAACAGTTGATCATCATGGCTAAAAGCTCATTCATTCCTGAAAGTGGCATGGTGCTGTCGTGCATCGAGTTCACAGAACCTGTAGAAATTACGGTGGTTGCAATACTCCAATATCCTGAAGCTGCACTTCCGAAACGGATTTCTTTCCCTTCCATTGCTCCCAAATGATTATCGGTTCCCATTTCTGTAATTAATGGATTTCCACGAGTTTCATTTACAACATTTGGTACGGCAAGTGCCAGAAAACCAATGGTCATTACGGTGAAAATAGTCCATGAAAGTTTTCTTTTCTTTAAATAGAATCCTAAGGCAAAAACCAATGCAAAAGGAATGATCATCTGCGTAACCATTTCCGTCATATTGGTCATGTAATTGGTGTTTTCAAGCGGATGCGCAGAGTTGGCTCCAAAGAAACCTCCTCCGTTGGTACCTAAGTGTTTGATCGCCACAAAAGCAGCAACCGGACCTCTGGAAACATCAACTTTATGACCTTCAAGATTGGTGATATGATCTTTCCCTTCGAAAGTCATCGGCGTTCCGTTGGCAGAAAGAATAAAAGCCACCACAATACTGATCGGGATTAATATTCTGATCATTGACTTGGTGAAAAAATCGAAGAAATTACCTAATTCTGTGGTTGTTTTTTCTTTAAATGCTTTGAAAAGTACCGCCATTGCCGCCATTCCGGTTGCAGCTGTTACAAACTGTAAAAACATTAAGTATAACTGACTTAAATAACTGACTCCCGTTTCTCCTGAATAATGCTGTAGATTACAGTTAACCAAGAAAGAAATTGCGGTATTAAAAGCCAGATCGGGCGACATATCCGGGTTTCCGTCTGGGTTTAACGGAAGAAATGACTGATTTAATAAGATGAAAAATCCGATGATGAACCAAACTAAATTAATGGCCAGCATGGCAAACATATTCTGTTTCCAAGTCATCTGACGGTTAGGGTTGATCCCTGAAACTTTATAAATACCATTTTCAATCGGTTGGAAAATTCTATCTAAAAAAGTTTTTTTATAACCGTAAACATCGGCAATGTATTTCCCTAAGAAAATCCCAATACCTAATGTGATTGCGAACATCGCTATGATGCCTAAAATTTCTGTATTCATGATTTTGGTTAAAATTTTTCAGGTTTCGTTAAAACATAACAGATGTACCCAAAGGCTAGTATTGAAAGGATAAATAAACTCCACATAATTTTTATATTTTGTCGAAAAATTCAATAGATTTGTATAAAAGCCAAAACAGAACTGCGAAAAGCAGTATTAAACTAATGAGCATCATGATGTTACAATTAAGGTTAATAAAGTAAAAAGTACATACGATACAATCAAAAGGCTGAATTTTGAATGCTCCCGTTTTTTGAACGTTTTTCTTGAAGTTGTCATTTTTAGAATATTTTATTTAAACTCTATATGCCAAAAGAAGAACCGTTTTATTAAAAACGAGGTAAGTTATTTTATGATAGTGTGTTGCGGGATTTATAGATGATGCCATAAAACAGAAAAGCCTATCATTTTGATAGGCTCATTATTATAATGATAGGATGCTTTGGCAGACTTTAGCGTAATAATTTAAAACTCTTTAACACTAAAATTCTCAAACCCTCAAACTCATCGCAGTTCGTACTCTTCCAATTTGCGATATAAAGTGGCAATACCAATTTCCAGCAATCTTGCGGCTTCTGCTTTATTTCCTTTGGTGTATTGAATTACTTTTTGGATGTGCTCTTTTTCTAAAGATCGCATGCTCAACGAATCATTTTCTGTAGAACTCACTTTTTCAGAATAATGAGGCAGACTTTCTGTATCTAAAATATTGTCGTTCATTAAGATTAAACTTCTTTCGATGGTATTTCTTAATTCGCGGATGTTTCCTTTCCAGTCGTTTTTTTCTAATTCTTTATAGTATTCAGGGGAAACCTGAACGGATGACAAATGCAGTTTATTCGAAAAAATATCAATAAAGTTTTTAGCTAACACTTTTAAATCTTCTTTTCTTTCACGTAGAGGAGGAAGATTGATTTCGAAAACATTCAATCTGAAATACAGATCTTCTCTGAAATGACCTTGTTTTATTTCGTCTTCTAAATTTCTGTTGGTCGCAGCAATTAATCTGAAATCTGATTTGGAGACCTTCGTTTCACCCATTTTCATGAATTCTTTGGTTTCCAAGACACGAAGTAATTTTGCTTGAAGCTCGATTGGCATTTCACCAATTTCATCAAGGAATAAAGTTCCGCCGTTAGCCTCTTCTACAAGCCCTTTTTTGTCTTTTATAGCTCCGGTAAAAGAGCCCTGCTTGTGTCCGAAAAGTTCGCTTTCTAAAATTTCTTTACTGAATGCCGAACAATTAATCGCTACAAAATTATTTTTCTTTCTGTCGCTTCCCTCATGAATGGCATTGGCAAAAACCTCTTTTCCGGTTCCTGTTTCTCCTGTTAAAAGAACGGTTGCATCGGTTAAGGCAACTCTTTCAGCTAATTTTTTAGACTGAATAATTAAAGGAGAAATTCCAATAATTTGATTGAAACCTTGCAGAGTGGCACATTTTTGAACGGTTTTAGAGCGATTGTATTTTCCTTTTTCTAATGCTTTATAGACGAGCGGAATAATTTTGTCATTATCATCGCCTTTCACTAAATAATCGTAAGCTCCGTTTTTCATGGCCTGCACCGCATCTGTGATATTTCCAAAGGCCGTCATTAAAATGATTTCTAAATGAGGATATTTTGATTGGATAGATTTCACAAGATCAACCCCGAAAGCATCAGGAAGCCGGACATCACTTAGGACAACATCAAAGTCATACTGCTCAAGCATGGTCATTGCAGAGCGTGCTGTAGAAGCTTCTTTTACGTTAAAATTTTCTTGGGAAAGGATCATTCCTAATAATTTCAGGAGCTTGATCTCATCATCGATGATCAGAATGTTTCCGGACATGGTTGTAATTTTGGGAAAACTTATTGCAAACTTAGATAATTATTTTGTAAAAAGACTAAGAAGACTGAGATGGATTTTGTTGCTGGAAGCCTTGTCAAGGTTTTAAAACCTTGACAAGGCTCTTGACAAATACCTAGCCGTGATAGTAACGGTTACCCCGCAACAAGAAATGAAGGGCAAAGGGTTTGGTGTCGGATGCATTGGCGTGAGGAGTATGAGTGGATAGCGCGAAATAGCTCCTGAAAAATAAATAATGCGTAATTGGTAATAAGTAATTAATTATCGTCACCATAGATGTAATAATAGGAAAAGTAGAAAGTGTTCTTTTTTGATTGCTTACATTTGTATACATTCTAATCTTAAAAGAATGAAAATGAATTTATATATGACCGACAATAGATATAAGGAGACGATTCATACCGATAAAAGCAACTACTCATACACTACCATAACTCAGGACGAAAATAAAGTAAGAATATATACCCTAAAAAATGGGTTGCAGGTTTTTCTTGCTCAAAATTTTGATGCCCCGAGGATTCAGACCTTTATTCCTGTGAGAACGGGAAGTAATAATGATCCGGCTGACAATACAGGATTGGCGCATTATCTTGAACATATGATGTTTAAAGGAACGTCAAGATTAGGAACTCAAAATTGGGAAAAGGAAAAAGTATTGCTGGACCAAATTTCTGACTTATACGAACAACATAAAGCAGAACAGGATCCTGAAAAAAAGAAAGACCTCTACACAAAAATAGATGAAGTTTCTCAGGAGGCGAGTCAGTATGCGATCGCGAATGAATATGATAAAGTAATTTCTTCATTAGGAGCGAGCGGAACGAATGCTCACACTTGGTTTGACGAAACGGTTTACAAAAATAATATTCCGAATAACGAACTTGAAAAATGGCTGAAAGTCGAAAAAGAAAGATTTTCGGAAATGGTGTTACGTCTTTTCCACACAGAGTTGGAATCGGTGTATGAAGAGTTCAACAGAGCGCAAGATAATGATTCCAGATTGGTGAATTATGAACTGATGGATGCGCTTTTTCCAACGCATCCTAATGGTCAGCAAACGACTTTAGGAAAACCGGAGCATTTGAAAAATCCTTCTATGAAGGCTATTCATAAATATTTTGATGAATATTATGTTCCTAATAATTATGCCATGGTGTTGGTGGGTGATCTGGATTTTGAAGAAACTGTTCAGCTTGTAGATCAGTATTTTGGAGCTATTCCTTACAAAGAATTACCAAAGAAAACGCCAATCATTGAAAAACCACTGACGGAGATTGTAGAAAGAACCGTAAAAAGCCCGACAACCCCAAGAACTCAATTGGCTTGGAGAACCGATAGCTACGGAAGCAGAGAGGCAATATTAGCTGATATTGTAGCGAATATTCTAAGCAATAGAGGAGAAGCGGGATTACTAGATTTAAATATCAACCAGACGCAAAGAATGCTTTGGGCACAGGCTTTTTCGGTTGGATTGAAAGAATACGGATATTTTTCAATTGTTGCCGTTCCAAAAGAAATGCAGACATTGAATGAAGCGAAAGAAATGGTTCTGGAGCAGATCGAATTATTGAAAAAAGGAGATTTTCCGGATTGGATGCTTCCTGCCATCATCAATGATTTTAAACTTCAAAGAATGAAAGCGCTGGAAACAGCGGAAGGCCTTGCAACAAATCTTTATGATACTTATATTAAAGGCAGATCTTGGGAAGAGGAACTGAGTGAGATGGATGAATATGCTACTGTTACTAAAGAGGAAGTTGTAGATTTTGCCAATGAATTCTTTAAAGATAATTACGTTATCATCAACAAAGAAAAAGGCGTTAACGATAAATTATTAAGAGTTGATAACCCTGGAATTACACCGATAAAAATCAACCGTGAAGCTCAATCTGAATTTTTACAAGAGATTGTATCAGAAAAAACAGAAGATATTCAACCTGAATTTATTGATTATCAAAAAGAAATAAGAACGGATACTGTTAAAGATAAAAAACTGAGTTTCGTTAAAAATAATTATAACGATATCGCTCAGGTTCATTTTATTTTCCCTTTTGGGAGTGATCACGACAGAGATTTGGGAATTTCTACCCAAGTTATTCAATATCTTGGAACCAAAAAATTATCCCCTGAAGATCTTAAAAAAGAGTTCTTTAAAATTGGGGTGAGCAATGACTTTAAAACCAATGCCGATCAACTTTCGATCTCATTGAGCGGATTAGAAGAAAACCTTGAAAAAGGAATTGAATTGCTGAAAGACTGGATGAATGATGTAGAACCTGATCAGGAGATTTACAATCAGTTTGTAGATACGATTCTTGAAAATCGTGAAGCGGTAAAGAAAGATAAAAACCGCATTATGACCGCTTTGACGAATTATACAAAGTTGGGTGGATTCTCTCGTTTTACAGATATTATTTCAAAAGAAGAGTTGGAAACTTCCAATGTTGAGGTATTTACAGACCGAATGAAAAAACTGTTTGATTATCCTTACCAAATATTTTTCTACGGGAAAAACTTTGAAAATTTTAGTCAGTATATTGAAAAATATATAGAAACGGCAAGTCTTCAAATTCCTGAACCAAAAAAATACCCTGAACCGGAAACCAAAGGAAATGTCTATTTCATGAATTATGATATGGTACAAATGGAGATGAGCAAAATCGGAAGAGGAAATGATGTGAACACAGCGAATTTCGGAAAGATCAATGTTTTCAATGAATATTTCGGAAGAGGATTGTCGTCTATTGTTTTTCAGGAAATCCGTGAAAGCAAGAGTTTGGCGTATTCTGCGTATGTTTCGTATTCAGCCAATTCAAAATCGGGACATCCGGATTATATTACGACGTATATTGGAACACAACCCGATAAATTGCAGATTGCAGTTGATACGATGAGTGAGTTGATCAACGAGCTTCCTGAGGTACCGACTCAGTTTGAAAATGCTAAAAGTGCAGCGTTAAAACAAATAGCATCCACAAGAATTAAACGAACGACTATTTTCTTCAATACGTTGAGGTTAAAAAAAATAGGGATTTCGCATGATTTTAGAAAAGATATTTATCAACAAATTGAAGGATTGAAATTTGAAGATGTGAAGCAGTTTTATCAGACCGAAATAAAACCCGTATATTTCAATACCGCCATTATTGGGAAGAAAGAAAACCTTAATATGGACGCCGTGAATGAAATGGGAACATTTACAGAACTCAGTTTAGAAGATGTTTTTGGAAACTAAAATGGGGAGCCACAAAGTGGCGATTTAACAAAGGATAGGATGAAGTCCTGTCAAAAATACAATAGAATTCCAAAGTAATAGTAAAATAAAAAAGAGGCTTACAAGAGCCTCTTTTTTTATGTCATAACACAGTCACCATCGCCATCCTGGAAATGAGGATCAAAGTCTTGGGGAAGGTTTTTAATAAACTGTTTGTGGAGCATATACCGTCTTTCCATATTTCGCTGGTGGATGCTTGGAAATATATTCATGGATTCTGCTTTTTTATTGAATTCTGTTTGATAGCTCGTTAAATCATTCAATTTATTCTTGACAATAAAATAGCTTAAAAAGGTTATGAATTGCTCTGAATCAGAGGTTGAAAACAAATAAGAAATTTTTAAGTGGCCATCTCTTACAAATAAAAGAGCACAGGTTTCCAGAGTATTTTTATGGTCATAAATTTTTATCCAGTAATAGTTGAAGCTTTCAGCAAAGCTGGAAAATAAGTACTTCTCTTCTTTACTTTTACTTTCCAATACCCACGGATTTTCTATCGCCCAATTGAGTTCTTCAGCATTTCTATTGCTGTGAAAGGCTGAGACAAAATCAGCACTTTCATGATCTATGCTGTCAAGAATTTCAAATTTGAAACCAGGCTTTCGAATAAAAGCATTTCTTACTGAAATACATGAATTTAATATGAAATCTCCCCATCTAAAAATAGGCTGTAAACCTTTTGTTTTAGGCTTTTTGGAAGGAATTATCGTAGCCAGATCTGTACGGAAATAATATCTCTTACCCACTTTAGGCTGGATATATTCAAAAGTACCCATTTTGTTATAGAGTCCTTCTGCTTCCTTCGTAAATTCGGTGAGCGCCAGATTTTCATGATATTCTTCAAACGCTTTTTGCAAAAGGGATTGAGCAATTCTTTTTCCTCGGAAATTACAGCTTACATACAAGGTACTCAACCATGCATAATTGAATACTTTTCCATCAATAATAAAATGATCAGGGAAGCAACCAATATAACCAGCTAAATTGTCATCGTCAAATGCTAAAATAAGTAACGTTTGATCATCATTTGCCTTTGGATTATTGATGTGAGAATATGCTCTATGCGCTGTAATAGGAAGGAAATCGTATTTCTTGAAATCTCCGGATGATACAAATTCTTCCAATTGTTTTTTATTAAATGTCTTTAAATGTATCATTTCCTTAGAATTTTATTTTTATTTAAAATACCTTTTAATTGATAGTAGGCAATTTCTTTTTTTAAGATTAATGCTGCATCTTCTCCTGTTTCCATCGGGATTCGTTGGATATTTTTTGAAATGCTGTCGAGTTTTATTCCTGCACTTCCAAAGGTACAGAATAGGTCTTTATTTTTAAATAATTCATCAAAAAAAGCTTTTTCAACACCGAAATCTGTAAAAGGAAAAGCAAAACTTTCGTAGAGAAAATCATTGTTCTTTAAGTAATCAAACGTTTTGTTGGTCGTTTTTAGTTTATCACTTAATGATAATTCATTATACAAAGGATGATCCCAACTGTGAGATGAAATTCCAAATCCTTTCTGCGTTAATGATTGTAATTGATCGAAAGTTAAATAAGGTTGTTGTTCTTTTAAGAATGAATTGATATTAATTCCAAGTGCTTCTGTAAGCCTGTCCAGAATTTCTGTCTGATGATAATTTAGCTGTAATACTTTCTGTTTAATTGCTAAATTAGAATCATTTTTAGACTTAAAAATATGATCAATTTCTGGGTTTATCTCTTTGTTTTTTTCAATTTCATTGATAATCAAACTTGCTTTGCAACGAAACATTAAGTCTTTGTTATCAATGAAAGCAGGATTGATAAAATTAACAGCATAAATTCCTTTTCTCTCTAAAATAGGGAGAATTACATCATAAAATTCTCTGAAGCCATCATCAAAAGTAAGAAGGGCTATTTTCTTTTTAGGGTTGAAATTTCCGTTGATAAAATCTTTAAATTCTCCCCAATTCACAAACTGAAAATACTTTGATAAGTAGTCCAGATCTTGCTCAAACTGTGTTGTGTTTTTGTAGTTGATGATTTGATTGAGATGAGGTAGGTTTTCATCCGAAACACAATGATAAACGGGAATACAATAGGGGAGTGGAAATGATTTCTCGATATCATTTCCTGCAAAATGGGCTAATAAATTTATGATTTGCTCTTTCATACAATAAAAAAGAATCTATTTAAATTAGTATTGAAAATTTAAATAGATTCTTAAAGTTATCATTAAAAAAATTACTTTATCACTTTCATTTCATCGATCAGCCATTTAGAGTCGGCATATTTATCAATAATGAAAAGAATATATTTGGTATCAACCATGATATTTCGGCTGAAACGTGGATCATAATTGATGTCACTCATCGTTCCTTCCCACTGTCTGTCGAAATTCAGACCTACAAGGTTTCCATTAGCATCCAAAACCGGACTTCCTGAGTTTCCTCCTGTTGTATGGTTTGTTGCCGTGAATCCTACAGGAACATCGCCTGTTTTATCTTTATAGTTTCCGAAGTCTTTTTTATTGTAAAGATCGATTAGTTTTTTTGGAACATCAAACTCATAATCTCCGGGAACATATTTTTCAATAACTCCCGCCAAATGCGTTTGGAAACTATAAGAAACGGCATCTCTTGGTGTAGAACCTTTCACTTTTCCGTATGTTACACGAAGCGTAGAATTAGCATCCGGGAAGAATTTTCTGTCTTTATCCGTATCAATTTGCTGTGCCATATACGTTTTTTGTAACGCATCAATTTTTGTCTGAAGAGATGTAAATTGAGGATCAGCTGTTTTCATATACGTATCTCTTATAGATACATACAACTGGTAAACAGGATCTTTTTTTAGATTTTTGATCAACTTATCCTGATTAGAGAAAGCTTTCTCAATGTCTGTGCTAAGATTGGCTCCGTTCACAGCAGTTCTTCCTGTAATAATAGAATTTTTTGAAATTTCTTCTATAGCAGGGATATTCTGAGCTTCATTTTTATACTTGTCAAAACCTGCAGGTAAGAATTGCGGCGCTGTTTTATTAGCATATAAAGCCAACAGTTTTGCTGTTACTTTCGCATCCAATTCTGGGCTGTAATCTTTATAGAATGAAGTTAATTTTGTTTTAAGCTTAGTGAGTTCTTTTTCATCCATTCTGCCGGATTCTACAGAAGAAATGTAAGTGTAATAATCACTCGCAAGTTTCAATGTTTCTGCATTTTTAATGACTTCTGTGTAGTAAGCATTATTTAAAGCAAAAGGAGATTGGTCGTTGTATAATTTATTCAATTGGTCTAACGTTGCCTTAACTTGGGAATTTTTAGCAACCAAAGAACCTTCATACATTACTTTTTTCTCAACAGCGTTGGATTTTTTTAATCCTTCAACTTCACCGATCCATTTTTTCCAATAATTGGCAACAGAAGCAAATTTTGAAGCATATTTAATACGGGTAGCATCGTCAGCACGCATTTTTTCGTCCAATGTTTTCAATGCAACATCACGTACCGCAATTCTTGCAGGATCGATCTCTTTCATGATCTTTTCTACAGCAATCGCAGGAAGATATTCCGTTGTTTTTCCAGGGAATCCGAATACGAAAGTGAAATCATTTTCGTTTTTATCCTTGATGGAAACCGGAAGATAATGTTTTGGAGTATAAGGAACGTTGTCTTTTGAATATTCTGCAGGCTTATTGTTTTTGTCAGCATAAATTCTGAACATAGAGAAATCACCTGTGTGTCTTGGCCAAACCCAGTTATCGGTATCAGAACCGAATTTTCCGATACTTTGTGGTGGTGCGCCTACCAAACGAATGTCTTTATACGTTTCGATCGTGTAAGCGTAGTATTTATTTCCATAATACATTGGTTTCACAGAAATAGATTGAAAAGATTCTGTTTTTTGAGAGTTTTTGTAAACCTCAATATTGGTACTGATTTTTTTCGCTAAATCAGGCTCTGTAAGGTTGTCTGTACCTTCTAAAATTTGATTAGAAACATCTTTGATGTCTACAATAAAGTCTACAGTTACTCCCGGATTTGGAAGTTCTGTACTCATATTTTGTGCCCAAAAACCGTTCGATAGAAGGTCATTTTGTACAGTAGAATGAGCTTGGATCTGACCATATCCACAGTGGTGGTTCGTCAATAATAATCCTTTTGGAGAAATGATCTCGGCAGTACAACCTCCGTTGAACTGTACTACAGCATCTTTTATGCTTGCTTTTTGAGTGTTGAAGATGTCTTTGGCAGAGATTTTCATTCCCAAATCTTTCATTTCCTTTTCATTAAGCTCTGTCGGTATCCACATTCCTCCGTATTGCTGTGCAAAAGCCATGGCAGCCGGCAAAAGAAATACAGATAAAAGTATCTTTTTTGTCATAATCAAAATTTTGCCCTAATTTACAAAGAAAAATAAAATTAGTGCTTATGAAAAGAATGAATTATGGTCGTTAACTGTTAATTTTAAATTTCATCATGGTATTGATAATTTTTTATTACCAAATGAGAGATGATATTTGTAGGAAATAAACTAAAAAATCGGGTCGGCTTAATTTTTGTTCGTTGAATTCTATCTTATTATTAATATATTTAAATTATTCATCATGACCAAATTACAAATTTCAGGGATTATAGCATTGGCATTTTTGGCTTCTTGCTCTCCAAAAGAAAAGACCAATGAAGCATCTACCAATCTCTCAACCGATTCTATCACCGTTCAGAAATCTATAGAGCCTGCGGAGGCTGCTCACAATTCACAAAACTCGCTTGACTGGAACGGAACCTACGAAGCCGTAGTTCCTTGCGCAGACTGCCCAGGAATCAAAACTTCTCTTACATTGAATAAGGATAAAACCTTTACGATTACGGAAGAATATATTGAAAGAAATTCAAAAAATAATGATAAAGGTACTTTTGATTGGGATGCTACAGGAAGTGTGATTACCCTTAATGGAAAAAGTGCAAAGTATAAATATAAAGTGGGTGAAAATAAACTTTCTCAATTGGATATGGATGGTAAAGAAATCGATGGACCCAATAAAGATCTCTATGTTTTCCATAAAAAATAAAGGCAATTGGCCTTTATTTTTTTGTCTTTTTAAAACTGATAAGCAATTATTTTTGGATCATTCATCAGTTGCTTAATTAAAGTTTCATGACGTTTATTTTTGCCGGTGAGTCGCCAGGTTGTTGAAAGGTTTCCCAACGTATATTGCTGTCCTATCATCAGGTGTTTCAAGTTATTATTTCTGAATAACTCTTCACAGTGTCTTATCTGTTCTGAGCTTGTAACAGCGATTTTATATTCTCTTATTTTATGATTATTGTCTATAAAACCCTGTAAATATGTCAGTGAATGTAAAATAAATAATATCAATGCTGTTCCCAACAATGACAGGTAAACATATCCTGATCCTACCGCCATCCCGATAGAAGCAGTTGCCCAAATGGTTGTTGCGGTGGTAATTCCTTCAATTTTATTGTCACCTTTAAAAATAACGCCGGCACCGAGGAAACCAATTCCTGTAATGATATTGGCCGCTAAACGATCCGGATTTCCGATACCAATTTTAATGGAAAGGACAGTGAATAAACAAGATCCAAAGCAAACCAATATAAAAGTACGCAGGCCAGCCGACTTGTTTTGATATTCCCGTTCTGCACCTATGAAAAGCCCAAGAATCACTGAAATAAATATCAGCAACAGTTCATTTTGAATAGAATGGTCCTTTAAAAAATCCATATTTACAATTTTAACTTCTTAAAAATAAAATTACGATAAAATTTGTATTCATAATGCAAAAAAGACTGCCTACAAAGACAGTCTTTAGTTTTGATATTGTGTTTACATTAATTTTTAATAAACTTCTGAGTCATCATTTTATCTTTTGTAGATAATTTGATGATATAGTTTCCTTTTGCAAGTTCAGAAACATTCATTGAGTTGTCTGTAACACTTATAGTCTTTAAAACTCTTCCAGCTGCATCATAAATCTCAGCTTTTACAATTTTATCTTTTGATTGAATAGATAAAACGTCTTTTACAGGATTCGGATAAATAGTGAAAATGCTTTTGTAATTATTGATTTCTGATGTTGCTAATACATTCTGAACCGATGTTGTATATGTATTTGTAATGATTGGATGGTTATAATCAAAATAAATATTAGCCGTATTACTAAAGCTATCACCCAAATTTAATGTAGATTTTGTCTTGATTTTAAATGAAATATATCCGTCATTATTCGCATCATCAAAAGGAAGTTGAATATTTTCAAAAATAAATTCAACCGTATTTGGATTGGTAATTCTTGTTACAAAACTATGACTTCCGTTCAATGCAATTAAACTTGATAAATCGAATTTAGAAGTATCAATAACATCTTTTACAACAATGTTTTGTGCATTTGCTGTTCCTGTATTTTCAAATCTGATTAGATAATGAACATAATCTCCAACTTTAGCCTGAGAAATTGAAGTTCCTTCCAAGCATGTTTTATCATTTGGGTCAAAAGAATTGACAACCGTTTGATGCAGAGTAAATATATTATCTAAAGGTGTTTCGTCTGTTCCTGCATTAATTTGAGTTGTAAAATGTAGAATGTCTCCACCGTTCAAAGCAGGAGTTTGCGTTGGAGTATTTAATTTAAAAGTTACCGTAATTTCTTTTGTTTCAAAGGGTAAAAGATTGGCGAAATTCCAGTTTACAACTCCTGTTGATTGAGAGTTTGGAACAATCGTGGTGTTCAAATAATCCATTAAATTATCATTATAATTAAATGAAATTGTTCCTGATTGCGTTATTGTTCCTTTATTTTTATAAATAATTTTATATTTTGCATCAAAGCTAGGAGTTGCAGCGGTAAGAGGAATAATCACTATTTCCAAATCATTATGCGTTCCGTTGGCTGTAAGGCAGAAATTTTGTGTTAATGGACTTGTTTGTGTAGGGAAATTAGCGGTTACACTTGTTGGTGAAACATTGAAATAGGTAGGATTTTCAATAATTGGAGTTATTGTATGTGCACCTGGCTGTACAGGAGTTGAATAATTCCCGGAATTTCCCGCAACAAAAGTCCCTGTAATGAATCCATCTGTAATATTGAACTTCTGGAAAGCTTTGTTAACATCATTATTATCACAGCCATTGTTGTTACTGTCATATTTTATATTTCCCTGAATTGTATAAAAAGTTCCTCCAGGGGTAAAAGAACAGTACGTATTAACTACAGTATTTGTTAGATTCATTGATGAAACTGCCGAACTTAGATAAAATAATTCTTCAGGATCACAACAAATGTACTGAAGCTGTGGAACGTTATAAAAAGTGAAAAGATTAGCTCCTGTTGCGTAATTATTTCTCCCGTTTTTTGTAATTAAAACTTTAAGGTAAGGGTTATTGGAACAATCACCTAAGCCAAGGAAAGAGTTTTGACTTAAATCTACAGTAGTAAGATGATTATTGCTGCAATCTAGTTGATAAACATATTTTATTTGATCTAATGCTAGGCTTTGTAATTGATTATTTTTCAAAAACAATCTTGTCAAATAGGTATTGTTATTAAATGTTAAACTGTTTAAGAGGTTATTCTCCAAGTATATTGAATTAATTACACTACATGCGCTGAAATCCAAATTGGTAAGCTGATTATATGATGCCTCAAATATTTTCAACCCTGTATATGAACTAAGATTAAAATTTTGGAACAGGTTACTACCAATATTAATATTTTCTACTAAAGAAGGATTAGTTAATGATAAATTACTTAATTTATTATTGTTTAAATTTAATTTTTTAATAGAAATATCATTAGTGAAATTGACAGCCGTAAGTACTGAATTACCTCCTATTGAAACATCTTCTAATAAATTTTGATTACTCAGATCTAAGTTTTGGATGTTAGAGTTACTTATACCAATTTTTTTAAGATTTGAGATATTTGCTAAGTTTAAATGATGTATTGGATTATTATTAAACCTCATTTCATTAACTGAAGTGTTGATAATATTGACTGAATTTGCTCCCATAGAAGAGTCAATCAGTTCTAAGGAATTCATATTTTCAATAGTAAGATTACCATTACCAATGTTTCCTCCCGAAATTTTAATAATTTTTAAACTTGGGTAATTAGTAAAAGTTAAATTTAGATTTGTAGAATTAGGATTAAATAGTTGTAATTCTTGCAGTGCCAAAAATGCTTCTAATCCTGTAAAATTATTAATTCCACTATTAGGCATATTTAGGGTAATTCGAAAAACAGATTGAGTTTCAGAAATTTGAATTTCTCCATCATTATTGGAATCAATATTAACAGGATTACCTAAAGAGTTATAAGCTGTTCCGTAAGCCAATAACTTCGTTTTCAAATTAGCATCCGGAATATTCACAATCTGCGCCTTAAACACAGAAAACAAAATCATAAATATGATTAAGTAGATTTTCTTCATGGGTTGTTATTAGTTTGTTATTTCTTTAATCAAGGGCAAAAATAAGCCATTCAGAATCAATCTCAATGGCTTATGTAAAGTTTTATGTTAAATCTATTATTGCTTCTCAATCAAATCCAAAAACTGCTGTTCATCCAGAATTTCAATGGTTCCGATGTCTTGAGCTTTCTTTAATTTACTTCCTGCTTTTTCACCTACCACAAGGAAGTTAAGGTTTTTAGAAACTGCAGAAATATTTTTTCCGCCGTGTTTTTCTACCATATCTTCTGCGGATTCTCTTGTGAATAAAGATAATTTTCCGGTGAAAAGGAAAGTTTTTCCATCCAACACATTCGATAGAACTTCATTCGTATTTTCTCCTTTTTCAAGTTGAACACCGTAAGATTTCAGACGTTCAAGCATCAAAATATTTTCGGAATTTTTGAAAAAGTCGACAATGCTTACAGCGATTTTAGTTCCGATATCTTCAACCTGACAAAGCTCTTCTACGGTTGCTGCTTTTAAGTCATCAATCGTAGCGAAGTTTTTAACCAATTTTTTGGCAACAGTTTCTCCGACATGCTTGATACCAATTCCATACAACACTTTTTCAAAAGGAATTTGTTTAGAATTTTCGATTCCTGTGATAATATTTTGAGCAGATTTTTCTGCCATTCTTTCTAATGGAAGAAGTTGTTCTTTCGTTAAAACATAAAAATCAGCAGGATTTTCGACTAACTTTTCTCTGTATAATTGTTCTATCGTTTCACTTCCCAGATTATCGATGTTTAAAGCTTTTCTAGACACATAATGAATCATTCTTCCGACAACTTGCGGTGGACAATGAAGTTCATTCGGACAAAAATGAATGGCCTGATCTACAATTTTAACCAACTCAGTTCCACATTCCGGACAGTTTTTAATGTATTCGATCTCTTTGCTTTCGGAAGTTCGTTTTTCAGTGTTTACACCTACAATTTTAGGAATAATTTCACCTCCTTTTTCTACATACACGAAATCGTTTTCATGAAGATCTAGTTTTTTGATAATATCTTCATTATGTAACGAAGCTCTTTTTACGATTGTTCCTGCCAATAAAACAGGCTTTAAATTAGCAACAGGTGTAATGGCTCCGGTTCTTCCGACTTGGTAAGCAACACTTTTTAATTCGGTTTCTACTTTCTCCGCTTTAAATTTATAAGCCATCGCCCAACGTGGAGATTTTGCCGTATAGCCAAGCTGTCTTTGTTGGTGTAATGAGTTGACTTTTAAAACAATTCCATCAATTTCAAAAGGAAGATTATGACGTTCGGTATCCCAGAAACTAATAAATTCTTTTACTTCATCCAAGGTAGCGCAAAGTTTTGCCTGTTGTGAAGTTTTGAAACCCCATCCCTGAGCTTTTTGAAGAAGTTCCCAATGCGTTTCTGCGGGAACGTCTTCCGAAATATATTGATATAAAACAGAAGAAAGAGTACGTTTTCTTACTTCTGCGCTGTCTTGCATTTTTAAACTTCCACTTGCTGTATTTCGCGGATTCATAAAAGGATCTAGCCCTTCTTCTTCACGCAGTTTGTTAAGCTTATCGAAATTTTTTCTTGTTAAATAAATTTCCCCACGCATGAAAAACTGATTCGGGAAATCTCCTTTTAATGTTAAGGGAATATCCGAAATAGTTCTAACATTTGCCGTGATCTCATCTCCCTGGAAACCATCTCCACGGGTTACCGCCTGAATGAGTTTTCCGTTTTCGTAAAGAATGGAAATAGAAGCACCGTCATATTTTAATTCAGCTACAAATTCTACAGGCTCATCAATGGTTTTAATGATTCTTTTTTCCCAATCTTCAAGATCATCAAAATCATAAGAATTGTCTAAAGAATACATTCTGAATTGATGCTGAATCGTTGGGAAATTCTTAGTAATACCTCCACCAACACGCATGGAAGGAGAGTTTACATCATTAAATTCCGGATACTGCGCTTCAAGATCCTGAAGTTCTTTTAATAATATATCGAATTCAAAATCTGTAATGGTAGCAGCGTCAAGCTGGTAGTAATTGTAATTATGCTGATGAAGCTCTTCGCGAAGCTTTTCTATCTTTTGTTGAATGTTTTCAGGCATTGCTATTCTATCTTTTAAGCAAAAATAACTAAACTAATTGCATTTAAAAAAATAAGACAATTAAATATGGTGAGAAAGTTAATATCGCGTAACATATTCCAACGGATTGATTAGGTATAGGATAAAATACATGTTTAAACTTAGTTAACATAATGTTCTAATTTAATTACAAAAATGTTAAAATTCTGTTAAACACTAAGCCCCTAAAGTCAAGGTAGCTTTGCACAGCTAATTTGAAGATATGAAAAAAGTAAAGATTGTATTAGGGTTATTGTTTATGAGTTTGGGAACTGTTGCATACGCACAGACCACACAGGCTTCCATTGTTGGAAAGGTTGTGAAGAGCGGAAACAATGCTCAGGAGAAAGTAAAAGTGACCATTATCAATGAGTCTACGGGTTTCAAAACTGAAACCGAAACCAACTCAAAAGGAGAGTACATCTTTAAAGAAATTCCTCTTGGTGGACCTTACACAGTTATCGTAAATGATGAGAAAAAAGAAGGCTACACGGTGAATTTTGGTGATCAGGTAACGGTAAACGTAGACTTGGCCAACAAAGAGAAAAGCATTCAGGAGGTTGTAATCACAGGTAACTTGAAAAATAAAATCGGAAACTTAGGAGCTGCAACAGCAATCTCAGCTAAGAATATCGGGATTTTACCGGTGAACGGACGAAATTTCGCCAATCTTACAGAACTTTCTCCACTCAGTGGAAAAGGAGGAAACCTTTCCGGACAGTTAGGTTCTTCTACCAATTTTACGATTGACGGAATGACCGCGAAAAATCCTACATCTGCGGGAGCTACAACAAGCCGAAGCGGTGCACCTTTCTCTATTTCAATTGAAGCAGTTCGTGAATTTAAAATTACAACCAACCAATATGATGTAACGTTGGGAAGAAGTGGTGGAGGAACGGTAAGTGCTGTTACAAAATCCGGAACGAATAAATTTTCAGGAAGTGCTTGGGAATATCTGAGAACAAATTGGCTTTCGAGTCCGTATGATATCAGAGGGAATAAAAGAACGAATGATTTCTCAACTTCTCAGTTCGGATTTTCATTGGGCGGACCAATTATTAAAAATAAATTACACTTTTTCGCAGCTTGGGATCACCAGTTGGATTCAAGACCGTTAGTGATTGCGGATGTTCAGTCTAAAGAAGATGCGTTGAGATTTGGGGTTACGAATGAAACGCTTAACCAAGTTTTAGACATCGGAAGAGCAAAATATGGTATTGGAAACTCACCGCAATTCGGAACTTTTGATAAAGTAAGAAATTCTGATGCAGGATTTTTACGTTTAGACTGGCAGATTAACGATAAAAACTTATTAACCTTAAGAAATAACTTTACGTATGATTTAAATAAAAACGGATTGACTGATAACACGGCGATTAATTTCTTTGAATCTTATGCGAATGATAAAAACTTAGACAACAGTTTGTTATTGACATTAAGATCCAACTTAAAACCAAATGTAACCAACGAATTAAAAGTACAATATTTATATACTTTCCAAGACAGTTATCAGAATGATGAGTTGGGGCATCCGGTTCCAAGAGCAATTGTAGAGCGTGTGCAATCGGTTATTGATGATAAGAATAAGCCAACAACAAGTATTCAGTTCGGAGGACATCGTTTTGCGCAGGAGGGTTTTAGGAATAATGTTTTCCAGATTGTTGATAATTTATATTATAACACAGATAAAATTAAATATACTTTCGGTGCAGATTTGATGTACACAGGCTCAAAATCAATATACGGAAGTGAGGTTAACGGAAGATTTCATTTTGATGGATTAACCAATTTTAATAACCTTGTTTCAAACAGATTTTACAGAGAAGTTCCTTTGGTGGATGATACTTCTGTAAGATCTAATATTTGGAATATTGGTGTTTATGGACAAATTCAGACTAAAATTGCAAAAGGTCTGGATTTAATGGCTGGTTTAAGACTAGATTACGGAGGTTATCCAAAAGCTGAACTGAACCAAAAGCTGCTTGATGAAATGGGAATCAGAACGGATAATCAGATTAAATCATTTGTGATTCAGCCAAGATTTCAGTTTGAGTGGAATATCAATGAAGGAAATAAAGATTTCTTAAAATTTGGTGCCGGAATTTTCTCTTCTGATATTAATAATTATATGGTCATTAATAACTTGGTTTTTGATGGGAAGCATTTTGCAACAGTAGATGAGAATCCTTCAAAAATTGGCTTGACTCCTGATTTTGTAAGCTATAGAAATGATTACGGAACAGTTCCTAAGCTTACTCAATATCAGCTTCCAACGATTAATTATACAGGAAAGGATGCGAAAATCCCGATTGTTTATAAAGCAAATATTTCATATACTCATTTCTTTAATGAAAGATTCAGAGCAGGACTTGCAGGATATATGGCTTTGGGAAGAAACAATTATTTCTATTATGACAGAAACATGAGGGCAAATCCTTTTTTCACGCTTGATAATGAAGGGGGAAGAGGAGTATTTGTCCCTGTGAACACAATAAATCCTACAAATGGAAAAATTGACTGGAAAGAGGGAACAATCAACAAAAACTTCGGAAGAGTATTGGAACTTGTGAGTGACGGTAAAGTAAACCAATTTTCATTTGTGGTTGATACAAGTTACCGTTATTGGAGAGACGGAGAAATTACCGCAAGTTACACATGGTCTGATATTAAGGACAATACTTCTTACAACGGAAACGTAGCGAATTCAGCGACATTGTCTACGCTTGTTCAGAGTGATCCGAGAGATTTAAGAATGACGTATTCTGATAATCAGTTCCGTAATAAAGTCGTGTTGTATGGTAACTCACCAACAATCGCAGGATTTACCATTGGTTTAAGATATTCAGGAATTGGAGGGACACGTTTCTCTCTAACTTCAGGAGGTAACATTAATGGAGATTTTGTTGATACCAATGATTTAGCATATATTTTCCCAAATCTTACCCAACCTTTGCTTGATGATCCAGAAGTCGGTAAAGCATTAAAAAATTATATTACAGACTATAATAATAAAATTGCAGAAAGAAATGGCGGTAAAAACGGATTCTACGGAGTTTGGGATGTTCGTGTAGCAAAGAAAATCAAGTTTGATAAAATCGGTGCATTTGAACTTTCGGTTGATATTTTTAACGTGGCCAATTTGCTTAACAAAGAGTGGGGGGTAAACAAATCATATGGAAACACCGCATTGTACAGAATTGACAAGTTTGACCCGATTACAAAACAATTTGTGTATGCTAAAAATACCAGTGGTTTAGCCCCGTTATCCGGGAATCCGTATCAAATTCAAATCGGAGCGAAATATAGTTTCTAAACAGAATATAAACCATGAATGGTCAATTTTACTTAGTGAGTTCATAGTCAATTATAAAAAACGGTTACTTTAAAAATTAATAACAAGTTCATTTACTATTGGCCATTCATTTTTAAATTTAATATTACCTTTATCAGAGAGTTTCACAACTTATATATTAATTATCTAATTATATTATGAAAAATTTTATCTTAGGGTTAGCAGTTTTAAGCACATTAGTAATGAAGGCACAAACCCAGATTATCGCGCACAGAGGTTATTGGCAGACGCAACCTCCGACAACGGAAAATTCAATTAAATCATTAGAAAATGCTCAGAATCTAAAAATTTATGGATCTGAGTTTGATGTGAGAATGACGAAAGATGGTGTTTTGGTTGTTAACCATGACGAGCACCATAATAAATTGGAAATCTCTGAAACAAACTTCAAAGATTTAGAAAAATTTAAATTATCAAACGGTGAAAACTTTCCCACGTTGAAAGATTATTTAAAACAGGGAAAGAAAGATAAATCATTAAAATTAATTGTTGAGATCAAGCCTGATAAGACAAAGGAAAAAGAAGATGAATTGACGGCAAAAACAATCAAGATGATTAAAGATATGAAGTTGGAGTCTCAAAGTGAATTTATTTCTTTCAGTTTAAATATCTGCAAAGAGATTAAAAAAGCAGAGCCTAAATTCATCGTTCAATATCTGAATGGAGAATTATCCCCTGAACAAATCAAAAAAGAAGGTTTGGACGGTCTTGATTATCATTACAGTATTTTCGATAAAAACCCAACGTGGATCTCGGAAGCAAAAGCATTAGGCTTAATCACAAATGCTTGGACGGTAAATGATGTTGCAGTATATGATAAATTAAAAGCTCAGGGAATTGGTTTTATCACCACAAATATTCCTGATCAATTAAAAAAGAAATAAAAAATTATCAAAACAGTATAACTTATCTTGCATTCAGCCTGTCTCTTTTTATGAGGCAGGTTTTTTTTGTTTATTTATTATATCAAACTTGTTTAAAGTTTTTATTCGAAGAGAAATACCTTGAGGCTTGCCTCGGGGTCAAAAGAGGAAAAGTATGAAAAACGGATGGTTTTTCATAAAACTAAAAATAGAATCTCTTACATTGAATACCCTGGGGCTCATTTATTTAACCACAAAAGGTACAAAAGCTATTCGCAGATTCTTAAACATTGTTTAATTGTTAGAAAGCAAAAGCGACTCAAAAGAATAAAAATCAAAGATTTTTAAAACTTATGTGCCCTTATTAGCGGTTTAATAATTAACTAAAAATACTAAAGTGTTAATCTTTTGTTTCTTTTGCGGTTAAATTTAAAATTGGTTTAAACAAACTTACATTCTTATAGATATTACAAATGATATATTTTAATTAAATCTACCTTCAATGAGAGTTGTAAGAATATGGTTTTGTAAATTTGCAGGACGAAAAAAATACGACGAATTATGAATATAAAAGGAAAAAATGCCATCGTGACAGGTGGAGGAAGAGGTCTTGGTAAAGCAGTTGCTTTAGCATTAGCAAATGAAGGGGTGAATATTGGTATTACAGGAAGAAATGAGGAAAATCTTAAAATGACTGGGGAAGAGATCAAGAATCTTGGGGTCAACGCAGGATATGCAGTTTTCTCTGTTGATAACGAAATTCATGTAAAAGCAGGAATTGAATCTTTAGCAGAACAATTGGGCGGAGTAGATATTTTAATTAATAATGCAGGAATCGGAGACTTCGGTTCTATAGAAGAAATGCCTTCTGAAACTTGGGAGCAGGTAATTAAAACCAATCTTTTCGGAGTGTATTATGCAGCGAAAGCAGTTCATCCTTTCATGAAAGCAAAAGGAGAGGGAGATATCGTGAATGTAGCATCAACAGCAGGATTAAAAGGCGGACCGAACATGTCTGCGTATGCAGCTTCTAAAGCAGCGGTGGTTTCTTTATCTCAGTCTATGATGGCGGAATGGAGAAAACAAAACATTCGTGTGATTACATTAACGCCAAGTACAATTGCATCCGATATGTCTATCCAAGGTGGATTAACAGACGGAAACCCGGATACTGTTCTTCAACCGGAAGATTTCGCAGAATGGGTAAGAGATATTTTGAAAATGAACAGAAGAGCATTAATTGCTAACGGTTCTATTTTCTCTACAAATCCGTAATAGATTTAAAATTTTAAAACATCAATAGGAGTGGGCTTTAGTCCACTTTTTTTTATGGTCATTGCGAGGAGCGAAGCGACGAAGCAATCTCAAAGATTAAACAAAATTGAATGCAAAGTTTGTTATTCTGAACTGAAAAAATTGAGAGTGAGAAGCTTATTAAGATAGATTCTTCCTTCGTCAGAATGACAAAAGGCTGTTAAAAGATTGGTATTCTTTACCAAGTGAAATACCTTTGCAAACTTAAAAACATAAAGCAATTCAAAAAAACTTGCGCTCTTTGTATAAAAAAAATATTTCGACTTCGCTCAATGTGATATCTCTACTACTAACTCATAAAATTGTGATGTTAATTCTTTATTTTTGCAACAAATTATTCACATGCAAAATTATTTAGAATTCGATTTCAAGATTTCTCCGCTTCAGCCTTGGAGTGATATATTAATGGCAGAACTTATTGAAATAGGTTTTGACAGTTTCACAGAAGAGTTGGAAGGTATTTTAGGATATATTCAGAAAGATTTATTTAAGGAAGAAGAGCTTACAGCATTACCGCTTTTCCAAAACGAAGACGTGAAAATTGAATACTCTTTCAAGGAAATGCCAAATATCAACTGGAACGAAGAATGGGAAAAGAATTTCTCTCCAATAAATATTGATGATAAAGTATTAATCAGAGCAGAATTCCACGAATCTGTTCCGGGAATGCATGAAATTATCATTCAGCCTAAAATGTCATTTGGAACAGGCCATCATCCAACAACGCATTTGATGATCCAACAGATGATGGATATTGATTTTAATGGTAAAAAAGTGCTGGATATGGGTTGTGGAACTTCGGTGTTGGCTATTTATGCAAAGCAACAAGGTGCAGGGGATACAAAAGCAATTGATATTGATGAATGGTCAGTAGAAAATTCAAAAGAAAACTCAGTAAGAAACGGCGTTGAATTAGATATCGAACAAGGGACTGCAGATAATTTAGGAAAAGAAAACTACGATATTATTTTAGCGAATATCAACCGTAATATTCTAATTTCTGACATTCCAACCTATGTTTCTGTACTGAATGAAGGCGGAAAACTATTGCTTTCAGGATTGTGTTTCTTTGATGTAGATGATATTTTAGAAGTTTGTAAAGAAAACGGACTTGAATTGAAAAAGAAACTTCAAAGAGAAGAGTGGGTAAGTTTATTACTTGAGAAATAAAATGTTCCAAAATAGTAATATGAAATCTTTATTATCCGTTTTATTTTTATTAATCATTCAGATTTTTTCTGCGCAAGAAGAGGAAATGACTTATGCCAACGGGATTTTTCATTTTGAAGAAAATAAACCCCAGAAAATTTTCACAGATTGGACAAGAGTAAGGCAGTCACCAAAAGTCGATGCTCAAATTTTGGATTCTTTGCCCACCAATCAACAGGTTTTGATCATTAAACAGGATGAGAACATTTTAAAACTTGGAGAACGAAGATCAAATTGGTATAAAGTGTCTTATCAAAAAGATGATAAAACCTCAGAAGGTTATATTTGGGGAGGAAATCTTTGTGTAGGCTATAGAAATAAAAATGGCTACGATTTTCTTTTTGGCTTAACGAAAACAGTTAATAAAAAAGATAAACAGTATCCGAATATCATCAATAACCAAAATATCGCTGCCGTAAAAGTCTTGGAAGGAAATGCCTTAATTGATGAGGTTTCCTTTGATACCGGATCGGGTGAAAGCTTAAGCTATGGAACATTCACCATAGAAAGCAATCATAAGCTGGAGAATGTTGAATTAACATTAAAAGCAATGGTTTCCGGCGAAGCATGCGGGATTGCTTCTTATGACCAATATATTCTTTTTAAAGATAAAAAATTGATAGCCCTTCCACAATTAATGAATGTTGGTGATGCAGATATTTATTATCATACCGAAGTATTTATTTTTCCAAATGATAAAGGCGGAATTCCCAATGCTTTCATTCTTAAAACGGAAGAAATGGAAAGAGATGATAAAGACAGAGAAAAGAAAAAACGATCTTCTAAAACGTATCTCTGGGACGGAAGTTCTTATAAGTTGAAGTAAAATATTTAAATGCTAAATTTGAAAACCACTGTGTATTTACGGTGGTTTTTGTTTTAGATAACACTAATATTATGGATTATTTTGTATACGGACTTGAGCATATCTATATGGATGAGACTCATACAGATTGTAAGTTTTTAGGATACTTTGACGATTTGGAGAAGTTGGAACAAGCAAAAGAAAATACTTTAACTTTCCCTGGATTTTCAGATTATCCAGATGGATTGGTTATTAAAAAATGTCAATTAAACAAAATTCATTGGGAAAATGGATTTAACACTGTCATAGGAGAAATCGGGCGAGATTATTTGGATGAAGAAGATGTTATAGCTAAAGGTAGTAAATCAATAAAAGAGTTGAATTTAGAATATGTTTTTCAAATAAGTCACACGTACACCATTCACAATTTTTTAGATGATGAGAGAATAATTGGAGTATTTTTAGATGAAAATAAGGTTAACGAGATTGTTGATACTCTAAAAAAGAAGAAAGGTTTTAAGAATTATCCTGATGATTTTATAGTTGATCAATTTACCTTAAATGATCTATTATGGACTTCGGGATTCTAGTCAAATATTTCAGCAAAAATAATATGAAAAGCAATATCTTCAGAATATTTATTACAAGTATTATCGTTTTGTCAATAACTGCTTATGTATTTGGGCTTACAGATAGTGCTTTTCAAGATGTCTATCATTCTGAAAATGGAATATATTACCTTATTAATTCTGTGAAATATTTTGTTTTATGGGTGTTGCCTTATTGGTGGGCAATAATATTGGGTAGCTCTTTGGTATCTACTTTCTTATATTGGGTGTTTAAAAAAATAGTTGAAATATTTCGTAAATAGTATAAAATGAAATATATTATATTGTTGTTCATTCTAATAATGTCTTCCTGCCAGAAAAGTCAATACTCAAGTCCTTACAGTTATAACGTGATTAAATTGTATGAATATAATGGAAAGCCATGGGATGATGATGCGGCTAATAATATGATTTACAAAAGTCATTTATCGGATAGTAATCTTTATTCTGAAATAGAAAAATTAAATTATAGTTTCAAAGGAGCTTTTAAATCAAGTCTGAAATTAGATGCTATTCTTTTTAAAGAAAAATATGAAGAATATATGCCTGAACCAAGGTGTCCTGCTGGTTACAATCATGTTTTATTACTCTATGATGGTTCTAAATTAAAATATGTAGTTAAATTTAACGAGTATTGTAGCGAGTGTTTTTTAATGAATTCTGATGCAAATAAATTATATTATTTGAAATTTGGATATGAAGATTTTATGAAATTAATAAAAAATTAATGAAGAAAGCCCTCTTTAAAAAGATGTATAAATATTTCGTACACCTAGTAAATGGAGAAGTAGGACTTAGAAAAGGTATATCTGTTAAGTCGAGAAAATATCCATTTGGAGAAGGAAGGATAAATATTAAAAAAAAAGATGGTAAATAATAGGAAAAAGGATTTAAAAAAGGTTGAAATCTATCAAATTCTTTCCAGAATTATTGGATATGATTTTAACGAAAATATTGGGGATATTACTAACGAAAATTTTTTAGGTTTTTTTCGATGGAATAATGGAAAAGATGATGAATTAGAATACAAAAGTAAATGCAAAATTGCATTAGAATATTTCAAGACATGCTTTAGTAATTCTTCCAATGATATTATAATTGTTTCTTCACTTTTTATTTCTGCAAAAAGAATAAAAAGGAAAAAGAATACGATAGAGTATTTGTTATCAACAACAGGATATATACTTCCTATTGCGGAAAAGATTTATCTTTATGATGAGCATTTATATAATGATAAGACATTACTAGACTCAGATCATAAGTTAAATGAGTTGACTTCATCTTTTAGAATTTTTCATAATGCCAGTTTTCAGACAATTATTGATTTGGCATCTATTATGATGGAATCAGACATTATGAGCAGTAACAGTGGATACCTATTCTTTATAATACCTATGTATAATGTTGTTATTTATTCACATGATGATATAGGTTTTGGTTGTTATAGTATGAATGAAAAAGGATTAGAGTTTGGAAACATGTTCATACAGAATATTAAAAAATTTGATAATAGATTTGAATATATTCTAAGAAACTAGATTCTTGGGAACTCATAATGGCGCAAGCATCTTGCTCGTGCCTAGTAAGTATAAAAAAATTCATCTAACCCCGAGTAAGTATCCCCAAAAATTTATCCTGCGCATCATATTCATTAAATGAAAAAATATGAAGAATATATGCCTGAACCAAGGTGTCCTGCTGGTTATAATCATATTTTATTACTCTATGATGGTTCTAAATTAAAATATGCAGTTAAATTTAACGAGTATTGTAGCGAGTGTTTTTTAATGAATTCTGATGCAAATAAATTATATTATTTGAAATTTGGATACAAATATTTTATGAAATTAATGAAAAATTAATGAAGAAAGCCCTCTTTAAAAAGATGTATAAATATTTCGTACACTTAGTAAGTGCTATGGTTCTATTTTCTTGTAATGAAAAGAGGGGATTCAAAAAGAATACGATTGAAAATGTGTCTTTTGAGTCTCCTAAGTCATTTATTGTTAAAAAAGAAAATAGTGAAGACTCAGTGGTCTATAGTATTACAGTAGAAAATAAGATTATTGGTTATATTTATTATGGAGATTATAACGCTTTTGAAGAGACTACGTATTTTATTACTGAGGAAAAGGAGTTATTTGAAAAATTTAAAAATAGAGAATTGAAGGCATATTTTTCTGAAAATATGGATAGAGACTACAGAAATGGTATTTTTAATGATAATTATTACTATTATGATACTATTAATAAAAATATTGCTCAAATAATGCTTCCAAAGAAATCTAATAAAGGATTAATTGGAATTTACTTTGATAGTGTAAACACTTATGAAAATAAATTAGCAATTATTAGTAATGATTTAAGTGAAGAAAATAAGGAGATATTTTTGCGGATTTTTAAAACAATTAAGATAAATCGATAGAATTGAAATAAATATTTTAAAAAGCTCAAGCCAATTCAAAATGTATTATTAATACTATAAAATGATTCATTAAAAATTTGATAATGAGAAAAGAGGAACTGTACGATTTAAAATATACTTTATCCGAAAGTATTTATCCAATGCTCAAAGCTTTTAAAGATAAATTAGATAAAAAGGAGATGCCAAGTTTGCCTAAATTCAAAGATGAAAGCTGTTTTGAAGATAAAAAGAGGACTGTGGATTTAATGTATAAGTTTTGGAGTGAAAGGCTCGAAGAAATGATTTTTCCTTTTGAATATTATTGTTACCCAGAGAATTTTGAGAATATACGAATAGATGAAAGGAAAGAAAAAATCCAAAAAGGATTAGATGTTTTTGCAAAATATTTCAATGATTTATGGATTTGATTTTCTGTAATTTGGATTTTAATTAAATTGGTCATATAAATTCTCTTGGAACTTTAATAGATGATTTAATCCTTTAAAAGAGCTAAGATTCTGTTGATCTATTTCGTAAACTATTTCTTGGGTCTTATCATTAATGAAAACTATTTTCTTTTCATAAGGCAGATCTTGATAACCCTCTAAAATGATTTCCCAATATGAATTTTTATCATCAAAAACTCTTCTTATTTTTGTTGAAGGATAATTATATTTATCCGCAATTTGGGCTATTTGATAATAAGACATTCTATAAATTTTCTCATGATTTATATGTTTTAATATTTTGCCTGTTTCATCATAAATATACCAGTCTCCTGCAGGAAAACTTCCGTTCGAGTTGGAGTTATATTGTCTTACGATATGAATTTTTTTGGTAGGATAAAAATCAATGACTGTATGTATGGCTTGTTCAAAATATCCAGATTCAAAATATTTGTTCTCTCTTGGAACAAGGTTCTTGTCATCTAATTTCGTTACAATTTTTATAAGCTTGTCATTCTTAAACGTATATTTTTCAATGTAATATGGATCTTTTTGTAAGCTTATTTCTAGATCTTCTAAGTTGTTTTGAGGAAGGGACATAGAATATTTTCCTATTCTTTTTACATTCATTGCAATGTCTTCCTTTATGGAGTCATTTGGCTTACGGTAATGAATATTATTTATACTTATTTCAATAATATCATTTTTCATATCAACTAATTCAGATAATTGAGGGATTCTAATATTGTTTATATTGGGTATTTTAATTTTATTGTACTTTTTGAAGGCGGTTTCTTTTTTCTGTGCAATACAATTTGTAAGTATTAAAGAAAGTACAATTATTAATATTTTTCTCATTTTTTCTTATGATATTTTATGGCAAGAGAAATATGAATTTTCTTTTGCAAATGTAAAATAATCCTTCAGTGAATATACATCACAATTTATGAATACAACAATTAGATAGTTATATATCATTCATGTTTCAATACTAAAAATTAAAATTGTATCATTTTATGATACCTTGAAAAGATGAATTTGTCCTCTGGAAATAATACGATCAATTATTGGAATGATAATCATAGCTTTAAGTTTGTAATGTAATGAGAGTATAGCCGATATGTTCGTATCAGTATAGGAATAATTCATTTTTTAATTGTATTACTTTGTATTTTCATAATTTATTGATAATATTTGTTGGATATGATTTTAACGAGAATTTTTCAGATTTTTTTCGATGGAATAATGGAAAAGATGATGAACTAGAATGCAAAAGTAAATGCAAAATTGCATTAGAATATTTCAAGACATGCTTTAGTAATTCTTTCAATGATATTATAATTGTTTCTTTGCTTTTTATTTTTGCAAAAATTATAAAATGAAGTAATAAGAAGAGAAAAATAATAATGAACAATGATAATTAATGAAATTTTAGAAATTCTTAGCTATACAAATTCAAATCATTCGGGAGTCCTTTTAAATAGCCTTTATGATCAGTTCAGGGAAGGGAGAGATCCCAATGATATTTTAACACTATTAAATTCTGAGGATGAGCAAATAAGGTATTTTGGTTGTAGTATTGTGAATGAAACAGTTATTAAAGATAAAAAGGCTCATCAAGCAATAATGGATAAACTCTATGATATCCTTAAGAATGATACAAGTAGTAATAATATGGTTAGAGCTTATCATGCTTTATACGGGATGTATTGTGAAAATGATGATGAGAATGGATATATTTTGCTATGTGAAGAGATGATAAAACATCCAGTTAATGATATTAGAGATGGTGCAAAAGAATTTATTGAAAGAAATAAAAATAAGTCACAACCAGATATTATTTTTGAAATTTCAAAAATTTTAAGTTATAATAATAGGCATCATATAGATATACTTTTGGATAATCTTTACTTCCAATTTGGATTTAGACGAGATCTAAATGATATTTTAATATTACTAAATTCTGATAATCAAAAAATGGTCGATTTTGGTTGTCATTTTGCAAATGCAGTTAATATTAAAGATAGAAACTTACTAGAAGAAATTATAGATAAGCTAAATGATATTCTAAAAAAAAGTAAAATTGTTTACCAAAGAGAAAGATCTTTTGATGCCTTATGTAGATTTTACACGGAAGATAATGATGAATACAGACTTATACTGCTCTGTAAAGAATTGGAAAATGATGAGAATGATAAAATCAGGAAATTTTCCAGAGAATTTATTAATCAATAATGTATTGATTATTAGAGTGTTTTTGTGTTTTCTTTTGTTGGAGTGAACATACGGTTAATATAAAATTAAAATCCAGGAAATTATTTTCTTGAATTTTTTGTAAAACAATTCATCTAACCCCAAGTAAACATCTCCAACAATTTATCCTGTGCATAATATAGGCTCAATCTCAAAACTTGGGGAGAAAATAGATAAATTTTTTGTTGTCTTTTATAAGTGGAACGGCTTTGTGAAGCTTAGACCAACTGGTTGTCAAAAAAACTTTGTGGGCTCTGTCTTCAAAGTATAATAGTTAAGCTGAGGTAAGTATTGTTGTCATTTGCTGAGTGGAACGCCATTGCAACCGAAAATAGTTGTAATGAGATGCAAAGCCTTAGCGATCGATAGCGTTAAAGAGAAAATAAAGAATTTTTTTAGTCTTGTTTTCTAATACTATGCTTAGATCCCTGCGGGGATGACAAACTTTATGGATATAAATTTAATCGTCCCCCAAGTTTTGTCCTTGATCCATAATATATGTAAGTAAAGAATATAACAATAACACATAAACAAAAAACCTCACAACTTACGTTATGAGGTTTTTTTAAGTGAGCGCGTCAGGATTCGAACCTGAGACCGTCTGCTTAGAAGGCAGATGCTCTATCCAGCTGAGCTACGCACCCATTGAATAATTTTGATAAAACTATTAAAACAGTCGGGGCGGCAGGATTCGAACCTGCGACCTCCTGGTCCCAAACCAGGCGCGATGACCGGACTACGCTACGCCCCGATTAGGTCATCTAAAAACAGTGTATATTACCTTGTTTTTTGTGAATGCAAAGATAGGATACTTTTTTAAATAAAAAAATAAAAAAACTCACAATTTCTTGAGAGGCTTTGTGACAATGATATGATCATTTTCGAGCACTTTTTAACTAAAAACCCTCTGCTCAAAGAAGCATCATTGGGGAGCATCAAGAGCCCATTGAGTGACCCCCTCTTTCTTTTTGGCAAACATGTGCATATTCTAATAATAGCGGCATATTGCTGAAATAAGTGTAGATAGCCGTTAATGAAAATCCAACAATAGATGCGAACAACAACCAACAATACGAGGGCCTTCTACATTTAAGAAATAATTATGAACGGATAATATATACAATAATAATTTCTCATTTGGTAATGGATATTTGATTTGGTTGTTCTAATTTTTTTAGAATAATTATAAATAAAGAGATAAATTTGGATAAGACTAATATTATTGATAATTTGCTTATCGTTAAAAATTATTACAAAATTATTAAAGAATATGGTTAAATATTGAAAAGTTAATAATTATATTAACGGAAGTCCTGTGGCTACGGTTACTGACAGATGGTTGAATGTAGAATCTCCACTCACAGGAGAAATAATTGCGGAAGTCGCAGTTTCCTCAAAAGAAGATTTGGATAAAGCAGTCGCTGCAGCAAAATCAGCTTTCGAAGTTTGGTCAAAAACCCCGATAAAAGAGAGGGTTCAGATTTTCTTTCGATATAAAACTTTACTTGAGGAAAATATGCAACAACTTGCCGAACTGGTTCAGGAAGAAAACGGGAAAACTTTTGATGAAGCCAAAGCTGAAGTCGAAAAAAGTATAGAGCTTACTGAATTTGCAACCTCGCTTTCGCAGCTTATACAAGGAGAAATTATGGAAGTAAGCCGTGGTGTGGAATGCAGAACTGAAAAAGTTGCCTTGGGAGTTGTTGCTTCCATTGTCCCGTTTAATTTTCCGTCAATGGTTCCGAATTGGACAATTCCCAATGCAATTACTTTAGGAAATTGTATGATCCTTAAAACTTCGGAACTCGTTCCTCTCAGTGCTATGAAGATTGCTGAGCTTCTAAAAAAAGCAGGACTTCCTGATGGAGTTCTCAATATTATTCACGGTGAAAAAGAAATTGTAGAAGCCATTTGCGATCACCCCGATATCGAAGCGGTTTCTTTCGTAGGTTCTACAAAAGTGGCAAAAATTGTTTATCAGAGAGCTACCGCCAACCTCAAAAGATGTTTGGCTTTAGGTGGAGCAAAAAACCACTTGTTGGTTTTACCTGATGCAAACCCTGAAATGACGGCATCGAATGTTACAGCTTCCATGTCCGGGTGTGCAGGTCAGCGCTGTATGGCTGCTTCCACAATGGTTGCAGTAGGACAAACTGATCATATCATCGAAAAAATGGTAGAAGAAGCCAAAAAAGTGATCCCTGGGAAAAATCTGGGCTCAGTAATTTCCAAGGCTGCTAAAGAAAGAATTGAAGGATACATTGATCAGGCTGAAAAAGATGGAGCAAGAATCCTTCTGGATGGAAGAAATTGTAAAGTAGAAGGAAAAGAAAACGGATATTACGTTGGTCTTACCATTATTGATTTTGTAACACAGGAAATGTCTGTTGCAAAAGAAGAAATCTTCGGTCCGGTAGTTTCCATTATAAGAAGTAGAACGTTACATGATGCGATCAAAATTGAAAATGCAAACCCTTACGGAAATGCAGCTTCTGTATTCACACAAAGCGGAGGTTTGGCAAGATATGTCATGGAGCACGCTTCCGCAGGAATGATTGGAGTAAATATAGGAGTTCCTGTTCCAAGAGAACCTTTTTCTTTTGGTGGCTGGAATGAATCAAGATTCGGAGTAGGAGATATTACCGGTAAAAGTTCTATTGAATTTTGGACTAAATTGAAAAAAATGACTACCAAATGGAGCCCGGAGGCAGGAATTAACTGGATGAGTTAAAATTTTAAAATATATGACCGAAGTGAATAAGTTGGAATTTGAAAAATCATTACAATTAAAAAAATGAATTTGAAAATTGTTTGAAAAGAAGCTGTTTTTTTAACCCCATACTTTAGCCCTTATTTCCGAGTATATTTCAAACAAAAAATAGAGAGAGTCTTAAATATTGACCATAAATTCACTATAAAAATCTTTTATAAATAATAACATAAATTTTTAAATAAAGATGTCAGAAACATTAGGAAATAAAATCAACAGGCAGGAAGTAATAGATAATGCCCTCAATCATACAATTATGTCGTGGTCTAAACAGAAAGGGATTGAACCATTTGCGATAGAACGCGCAGAAGGAGTTTATTTATATGATTTTAACGGGCAGAAAATTATCGATTTTTCTTCCGGTCTGATGAATTCCAATATCGGCTACGGTAATCAGCGTGTTACAGATGCGGTGGTAAAGCAAATGCAGCAGGTTGCCTTCATTTCTCCCGCTTGTGTTTCTAAGGTTCGTGGAGATTTGGGAAAAAAATTAGCAGAGATATGTCCTGGAGATTTAAATCGTGCTTTCTTCACACTTTGCGGTGCAAGTGCTATTGAAAATGCTGTTAAATTAGCAAGGCTTTATACAGGACGTCACAAAATTTTCACGAGATATCAATCCTATCACAGTGCAACGATCGGAGCTATTTCTGCAGGAGGAGATCCTAGAAAATTTCCGGTAGATTCTCAGCAGGCGCCAAATTTTATTCATTTTGACCTTCCGGTTGCCTATCGTTATGAATACGGTGAAGAAAATCTTTTGAAAGATTCTATTGCTGCTTTGGAAAGGCAGATCGAATATGAAGGTCCTAATAATATTGCAGCCATCCTTTTAGAAGGCGAATCAGGAACTTCCGGTTGTTTACAATACCCAAAAGGTTATCTCAAAGAAGTACGAAAAATTTGTGACAAATATGGGATTTTATTGATTATGGATGAAGTAATGTCTGGTTTCGGAAGGACGGGAAAATGGTTTGGTTTTCAGAATCATGATATTATTCCCGATATGATCTGCATGGCAAAAGGTCTTACCTGTGGATATCTTCCTTTGGGATGTGTGATGGTTTCCGAAAAAATTGCGCAAAAATACGATGATACTGTTTTACCATTAGGTTTAACGTATTCAGCTCACTCAGTTTGCTGTTCCGCTGCTTTGGAAGTTTTGAAAATTTATGAAGAAGATCATCTGATTGAACGTGCTTCAGAAATGGGAAAATATATAGAAGAAAAAATCGAAGAAATGAAAGCTATCCATCCTTCGATCGGAGAATTCCGGAATACAGGATTATTAGGTTGCCTTGAATTGGTGAAAAATAGAAAAACCAAGGAACCGATGGCTCCTTTCAATGCGAAACCTGAAGAAATGGTAGTCATGAATCAGGTGGCAGCAAAAATAAAAGAACTTGGAATGTACACATTTGTAAGATGGGGATACATTTTCATTGCACCGCCACTCACGATTACAAAAGAAGAAGTGCAAGAAGGTTTAGCGATCATTTCCGAAGCATTGAAGATTGCAGATCAAGCAGTTATTTAATCTGAGAATAGATTTTGAAACCATTGACTGGTCAGAAGCGCCTAAAAGTAGAATGTCCGGAGAAATAGACAAGGCTTATTGGTAAACCAGACAATATGATGGTATAAGAGTGAGGATTCTTGGATATTCTAAAAAGTATTAGCCTATCAATGATCTTAGAAAGGACATATTGTACTTTTTACACGGAGAGCTTACAAGTGAAGAAAAGAATGGAATAAAACGAATGATCATAGATGATAATTTTTTAAAACAAGTTAAAAAATAAAATATGGATGAAAAGTTAAATCTGGAAACCTCCTCCCTTTATAATGAAGATCTTGCTCCAGTTCCTCAACAGAAAAGAACATGGGGAACTTGGAATTTTGCTTCATTGTGGATCAGTATGTCAATGTGTATTCCGACATATATGCTTGCAAGTTCTTTAATAGAAGGAGGAATGAACTGGTGGCAATCTGTTCTTACCATTTTTTTGGGAAACCTGATTGTGCTGATTCCAATGATTCTGAATGGGCATGCAGGAACAAAATACGGGATTCCGTTTCCGGTTTTGGCAAGAGCAAGTTTTGGAACATCAGGAGCGAATATTCCTGCTTTATTACGGGCTATTGTAGCCTGTGGCTGGTTTGGGATTCAAGCTTGGATTGGCGGTGTTTCTCTTTATCAGATATTGAGAGTCTGGATTCCTTCACTTCCGGAACCGTTAATTACAGGATTTTTCCCACCATTTCCAGAAATGCTTTGCTTTGTAATTTTTCTGCTTCTTAATATGGTTGTAGTATATTTTGGGGTAGAAAGTATCAGGAAGCTTTTGGTTTTCAAAGCCATATTTTTACCGGCTGCTGCGTTTGCATTATTGTTTTGGGCTATTTATTCTACAAAAGGATTAGGTGAAATTCTTAATCAACCCTCAAAATTCCAATCATCTCCAGAATTCTGGAAATTCTTTTTTCCGGCTCTTACAGGAATGGTAGGATTTTGGGCTACATTATCGCTCAATATTCCGGATTTTACGAGATATGCTAAATCGCAAAATGAACAGATAAAAGGGCAAATGATTGGCTTACCACCATCAATGGCTGTTTTCTCCTTTATTGGGGTTGTAGTAACATCGGCGACTACCATTATTACGGATATGCTAAATCGCAAATGAACAGATAAAAGGGCAAATGATTGGCTTACCACCATCAATGGCTGTTTTCTCCTTTATTGGGGTTGTAGTAACATCGGCGACTACCATTATTTACGGAACTACCATTTGGGATCCGGTAATTCTTGCTGGAAAATTTGAAAATAAGATTATTGTTACATTGGCAATGCTTGCCATTGCAATTTCTACATTAGCAACTAACATTGCCGCTAACATTGTAAGCCCTGCAAACGATTTTGCCAATCTTAATCCGAAAAAAATAAGCTTCAGGACAGGAGGTTATATAACAGGAATTATAGGGTTTTTAATCTGCCCTTGGAAACTGATTGCCGATCCGTCCGGTTATATTTTCACTTGGCTGGTCGGATATTCAGGTCTGCTGGGACCGATCGGTGGAATCATGATTTGTGATTATTTCTTGATCAGAAAAAAAGAACTGATTTTGGAAGATTTATATAACGAAAATAAAAGTTATTCCTATAAAAATGGTTTTAATGCTAAAGCAATTGTTTCATTAATTCTTGGGATTCTGCCAAACATCCCTGGTTTTCTAGTAACAATAAAAGTGATTCCCAAAACTTCCGTTCCGGAATGGCTTACCAATCTTTATCATTATGGTTGGTTTGTAGGATTTTTTATCAGTGCTATTGTGTATTACATCATAATGAAAAACAGAAAACCAAGTTAATTTATAATTCAACATTCACAATTATCAGATATGAGCATTTTAATTAAAAACGGAAATATCGTTACAGCTTCGGAAAATTTTGTAGGAGATATTTTTATCGAAAACGAAACCATTTCTGCGATCGGAAGAAATTTAAATTTTCAGGCAGATGAAATCATTGATGCTTCCGGAAAACTGATTTTCCCTGGCGGAATAGACCCTCATGTCCATCTGGAGATGCCTTTTATGGGAACATTTTCCAGCGATACTTACGAAACGGGAACCCGTGCTGCGCTTTTCGGCGGAACAACGGTGGTGATTGATTTTATTCTACAGGTTCAGGGAAAATCTCTCCGTTCTGCTTTAGAAGAATGGAAAGGAAGAAGCAATGGAAATGCAGTTGGAGATTACAGTTTTCACATGGCTGTTACTGATTTTAATGAAAATACAAAACCTGAGATCCGTGAAATGATTGAAGAGGAGGGAATTACCTCTTTCAAAACTTTTATGGCTTACAAAGGAGCATTGATGATCGATGACCATCAAATGGTGGGATTGATGGAAGAAGTGAAAAAACATGGCGGGATGATCAATGTTCATGCAACCAATGGGGATATGATCAATTATCTCGTTCAGAAAAACAGAAGCAAGGGAAACAGGGCTCCAATTTACCATTACCTTTCACAGCCGGAAGTAACGGAAGCAGAAGCAAGCGAACGATTTGTAGATATGACCAATTTTACAGGTTGCCCCGGTTATATCGTTCATCTCACTTGTGAAGGTGCTTTGAAAGCCGTTAGAAATGCAACCAAAAGAAACCAGCATGTTTTTGTTGAAACCTGTATTCAGTATCTTATTTTGGATGCTTCACTTTACGAAAAGGATTTTGAAGGCGCAAAATGGGTTATGTCACCGCCTTTGCGTGAAAAGAAAGATCAGGAAACACTGTGGGCCGGAATTAACCAAGGATTGGTAAATGTGGTGGCAACAGACCATTGTCCGTTTATGTGGGAGCAAAAATTAATGGGAAAAGACGATTTTTCTAAAATCCCGAATGGGCATCCTGCTGTTGAAAATCGGATGGAGCTTCTTTATTCCGAAGGGGTGGATAAAGGAAGGATTACATTGAATAGATTTGTGGAAGTCGCCTGTACAAATCCTGCGAAAATTTTCGGAATGTTTCCTAAGAAAGGAACTATTTCAGTGGGTTCTGATGCAGATTTGGTGATTTTTGATCCTAATAAAAAGCATACACTTTCTACAAAAACACACCACATGAATGTAGATTATAGCGGCTATGAAGGTTGGGAAGTCACAGGAAAAGTAATGACCGTCCTTCTTCGTGGAAAAGTGGTGATTAATAACAATGAATGTCTTGTAGAAAAAGGCTATGGACAATTCATAAAACGAAATAAGGTTACAGATAAAATCTAAATCAATTAATAATTTAAAATTGAATACATGTCTCGAATCATAAAATCTGGATTGATACAAATGTCTCTCGCCAAAACAGAAGGAGAGGGGAATATTGATGAAATCAAACAGGCAATGCTGGAAAAACATCTTCCTTATATTGATGAAGCTGGAAAACAAGGTGTACAGATCCTTTGTTTTCAGGAAATATTCAATACGCCGTATTTCTGCCCTGGTCAGGATTCCAAATGGTATGAATCTGCGGAAACAGTTCCTGGTCCGACTACGGATCTTATGTCGGAATATGCTAAAAAATATCAAATGGTAATCATCGTCCCTATTTATGAGAAAGATGGAGCAGGGATTTTATATAATACCGCTGCTGTAATAGATGCAGACGGAAAATATCTAGGAAAATACCGTAAAAATCATATTCCACAGACAGGGGGATTTTGGGAAAAATACTTTTTTAAGCCTGGAAATATGGGGTATCCGGTTTTTCAGACCCGATATGCAAAAGTAGGTATTTATATCTGTTACGACAGGCATTTTCCGGAAGGAGCCAGAGCTTTGGGAGTTAATGGGGCTGAAATCGTATATAATCCATCTGCGACTACAGTCGGACAATCTCAATATTTATGGAAACTGGAACAGCCGGCTCATGCCGTGGCGAATGGATATTTTATGGGATGTATTAATCGGGTGGGGATAGAAAAGCCATGGAATCTTGGAGAGTTTTATGGAACTTCCTATTTCGTTAATCCTCTTGGAGAAATTTTCGCCTGTGCTTCCGAAGATAAAGACGAACTTTTAATTGCAGAATTTGATTTGGATATGATAGATCAGGTACGTTCTAAATGGCAATTTTATCGGGACAGAAGGCCGGAAACCTATGAAGATTTAACAAAACTTTAATAATGTATGTTGAATATTAAAATTTCACAGCATTTAATGCAAACATAAATTTAAAATTCAACATTCAAAATATAAAATAGAATAAATATGATCGTCAATAACCGTCTTACCTTTGAACAATATCAGGAAAATTTTGCAGATATTCATCCGCCTTTCGAAAATCGTGAAGGAGCAGTGATAGAAGCAAACCGTTGCATTATGTGCTACGATGCCCCTTGTATAAAGATGTGCCCTACTCATATCAACATTCCGAAATTCATCAAGCAGATTGCTACAGAGAATCTGAAAGGTTCGGCGAAAACTATTTTTACAGATAATATTATGGGAGCAAGTTGTTCTAAAGTTTGCCCTGTAGAAATACTTTGTGAAGGATCATGTGTTTATAATCTGCTTCATGAAGAGCCCATCCAGATTGCACGCTTACAAAGATATTCTACAGAAAAAGCAATGGAAAACAATTGGCAGCTTTTCGAAAAAAAGACCTCTGTCGGAAAAAAAGTTGCGGTGGTAGGAGCAGGCCCAGCCGGGCTTTCCTGTGCTTTTAATCTTGCAAAAGAAGGTGTAGAGGTTACCATTTTTGAGAAAGAAACAAAAGGAGGTGGATTGATGACTTACGGAATTGCAGCTTATAAAGTGACCCCTGAGTTTTGTGAAGAAGAGGTGAAATATATTACTTCAATTGGCGGAATTGATATCAAATACAACCAGGAGCTCGGGAAAGATTTCCAGTTGAAGGATCTGCAGACAAATTATGATGCAGTATTCCTCGGAATCGGAGTAGGTATTGCAAGGCAGTTGGATATTAATGGGGAAAATTCGGGAGGAGTTGAAGATGCAATTTCTTATATCCACCATCTTAGAACCAATGATTTTTCAAATATTCCTGTTGGTGAGAGAGTAGCGGTTATCGGTCTTGGAATGACGGCAATAGATGCGGCAACTCAGACGAAAAGACTTGGAGCAAAACAAGTAACCATAGTTTACAGAAGAACTGAAAATGAAAAACCATGCACGGACGTTGAATTGAATATCGCCAAATTAGACGGATGTAATCTGGAATATCTTGCTGCTCCGAAAGAGATTATTTCTGAAAACGGCAATGTAAAAACTTTGATCTGTAGACGTATGAAATTAGGTGAAGCTGATGCTTCGGGAAGAAGAAGTCCGGTTGATACAGGAGAAACCTTTGAAATAGATTGTGATATGATCATAAAAGCGGCAGGACAAACCCCATTTGAAGATTTAATTTCGAATTTCGAATTACAAAATTCATCTGGAAAAGTTTCTGTAAATTCTGATTATGAAACCAATTGGAAAGGAGTGTTTGCAGGAGGCGATTGTATCAATGGTGGAAAAGAAGTGGTAAATGCAGCACAAGACGGAAAACTCGCAGCTCGTTCTATTTTAGAATATATCCTAAATTGAAAAATAATTCAAAATCTATAAATTAAAATTCAAAAAATGGCAGATATATCTTGTAATTTTTTAGGCATAAAATCTCCAAATCCTTTTTGGCTGGCTTCTGCTCCGCCAACGGATAAAAAAATAAATGTAATGCGTGCTTTCGAGGCAGGCTGGGGTGGTGTTGTTTGGAAAACCCTCGGTTCGCAGGTAAAGAATGTTTCTTCCCGGTATTCTGCGATCAATTTCAATGGGCAGCGTATCGCAGGTTTCAATAATATAGAATTGATTTCCGACCGTCCTTTAGAAATTAATCTTCGGGAAATTGAAGAAGTGATAAAAGAATTTCCGGATAGGGCAATGATTATTTCTCTTATGGCAGATAATACCAGAGAAGCATGGCACGACATGGTAAAACGTTGTGAACAAACCGGAGCTCATGGTTTTGAACTTAATTTCGGCTGTCCGCATGGAATGACGGAAAGAGGAATGGGAGCTGCAGTGGGACAAGACCCGGAAATTGCAGGTATGATCGTGGAGTGGGTGATGGAAGTTGCCACTTTGCCGGTCATTACAAAACTTACCCCAAATGTTCACTCTGTCGTTCCTACAGGAAAAGCAGCGGTAAATGCTGGATCAAACGCATTATCATTAATTAATACCATTCAGTCTGTCACGGGAATTGATCTGGATAGTTTTGTCCCGAATCCGAATGTTGGTGGGAAATCTGTTTTTGGAGGGTATTGCGGACCTGCTGTTAAACCAATTGCCTTGAAAATGCTTACGAACATTGCAAAAGATCCAATCACTTCCAGAGTTCCGATTTCTGGAAGTGGCGGAGTTTCGACTTGGCAGGACGCTGTGGAATTTATGTTGCTGGGTTCAACTTCCGTTCAGGTTTGCACGGCTGCGATGAAATATGGTTTCCGGATAATTGAAGATTTAAATGAAGGTCTTAACAACTGGATGGATGAAAAAGGTTTTGAAAAAATTACTGATTTTATCGGAAAATCTGTTCCTGCCATTACAGAATGGGAAGAGCTTGATCTTAACTTTCACATTGTTGCCAACATTGATCAAGATAAATGCATTCATTGTGGATTGTGCCACATCGTCTGTGAAGATACTTCACACCAGGCAATTTTCAAAGCAGATGGAATGCCGTATAATACTTATACGATTAATGAGCCGGAATGTGTAGGCTGTAACCTATGCAAATTAGTTTGCCCGGTAGACAATTGTATTTCAATGGTAGAAAAACGGGTTGCTCCGGATTATCTCAACTGGACCAAATTTCAGGAGCTCGGACTTCCGTTAAACGATCATTAATTTTAAAATCTATTAATCTCTTAATTAAATAAATGAATATCAATTCTGCACGCCTGGAAAATTTCTTTACCGAAATGAGTACAATTGGTAAGATCGGTGAAACCGGAACCAACAGACCCGCTCATTCTTCTGAAGAAAAGAAAGCATTTGAACTGGCTTCCTCGTGGATGAAACAGGCAGGAATGACAACAAAAATTGACAATTTCGGTAATCTTATCGGTAAATTAGAGGGTAAAAACCCTGATTTACCTGTTCTGGTGGTGGGCTCACATCTGGATTCTCAACCTTACGGAGGAAGATATGACGGAGTTGCGGGTGTTTTATGTGCTATTGAGGCAGCTATTACAATGCACGAAAATGGAATACAACCGGAACGCTCTTTGGAGATTATTTCCTTTGCAGATGAAGAAGGCTGGCGTTTCAATAAAGGATTATTTGGTTCTCGCGGAATTTTGGGACGATTGGAAGAAAAAGAATTGCAGCGTGCCGATGCCAACGGAATTACAAGAGAACAGGCTCTGAAGGAATTTGGCTGTGATGTTACAAAATTTAAAGAATCCGAGTATAAGAATGGCAGTATTTACTGTTATCTGGAACTGCATATAGAACAAGGTCCGGTCTTGGACGTCGGAAATAAACCCATAGCTGTGGTATCTGGGATTTCAGGACCGATTTGGCTTACTGTGAAACTGAAAGGTATGGCGGGACACGCTGGTTCTGTTCCGATGCCGATGCGTAAAGATGCTTTAGTAGGTGCTTCAGAAATTATTGTTGCCCTAAACAAAATTGCAAATCAGGTTCCGGGAAATCCGACCGTTGGAACATGCGGAACAATTAAAGTTTTTCCGGCTTCCCGAAACATCATTCCGGAAGAAGTGGAATTTACTCTTGATTTAAGGGATATCGATCTAGAAAGAAGAAACCGTTATGAAAAGCAATTGATGAATGCAATAGATGAAGTAGCTCAAAAGCATGGCCTTTCGTATGAGATTTCTGAAGACTGGAAAAGTGAACCGCGATATTGTGCAGATTGGATTAAAAACATTATAAGAAACAATTGTGAAAGAATCGGGTTGAATGATGTCCCTGAATTGATGAGCGGACCATTTCACGATGCAATGGCCATTTCTTATGCCTGCGACTACGGGATGATATTTGTACGGTGTAAAGACGGGATTTCGCACAACCCTCTGGAGTTTTCTTCTCCCGAAGATCTGGCTTTAGGCGCAGAAGTTTTATATGGAACAATACTGGATATTCTGGATAAATAATGATAATTTCTTATTTGGTTATCTTGTAAAGAATATAACAATAACACATGAATTAAATATAAACAAAAAACCTCACAACTTACGTTATGAGGTTTTTTAAGTGAGCGCGTCAGGATTCGAACCTGAGACCGTCTGCTTAGAAGGCAGATGCTCTATCCAGCTGAGCTACGCACCCATTAAATAATTTTGAGAAAACTATTAAAACAGTCGGGGCGGCAGGATTCGAACCTGCGACCTCCTGGTCCCAAACCAGGCGCGATGACCGGACTACGCTACGCCCCGATTAGGTCATCTAAAAAAAACAATGTGTATTACTTTGTTTTTGTGAGCGCGTCAGGATTCGAACCTGAGACCGTCTGCTTAGAAGGCAGATGCTCTATCCAGCTGAGCTACGCACCCATTAAATAATTTTGAGAAAACTATTAAAACAGTCGGGGCGGCAGGATTCGAACCTGCGACCTCCTGGTCCCAAACCAGGCGCGATGACCGGACTACGCTACGCCCCGATTAAGTCATCTAAAACAATGCATATTGCCTTGTTTTTTTGTGGGTGCAAAGATAGGATACTTTTTTAAATAAAAAAACAAAAAGCTAAATAGTTTTTAATGGTTTTTTTTAATTAAATAAATGGTAAGGTTACTCGTTTAGTAACCATTGAGTTAACATAATTTGTAGTGTGGGAAAATAATGATGATTTTTTACACTTTTATTTTTCCTTTGATGATATAGGAGGATGTTGGGAAAGAATTTAGAAAAAAAGAGATTGTAAAATTTCAGTGTAAATAAAATGAAAAAAGCATGACTTTATTGTTTTTTGATGCTAAAATGTAAGTGAGGAGAGGGATGAAAAACAGAAAAAACTCACAATTTTTATTGTGAGTTTTTTCTGTGAGGATGAAAAGATGATTATTGAACTGTGGAGTTTTTTACTTTTTGTAAATCTAAATCCTGAAAATCGAAGCTGAAATCAATATCCGGAGAGATGCCTTTCATTTTTATACGTTGCGCCTTGCCCTCTTCATCTAAACTAAAGATAGCAAAGGCATCACAATTCATATCCTTGTACTCCCATTTAATGGCAAAAGTATTTGCTTTGTAAAAGCTCATAGGTCCATTGAGCTTGGGTGAACGATATGATTTAAACCATAATTGATTTCCTTTTAAGAAAACTTCAACTTTTCCAAACCACTTATCTTCATACAGCCCGATCAAATCTTCATTTTTTAAGGTGGTATTTTTTGCTTTGCTTACAGTTTCCCAAACTTTTTGAGTGACTTCATCTCCAGATTTTTTTTGTGATTGAAAATGAGAGGCATACTTATCTACCCATCCAAAATCATTCAGTCCTAAATAACTGTCAATAATGGTTTGGCTTACCGATGAGAAAACACCAGCACCTCCATTTTCTGTATTGGTTAAAATAACGATACCTAAATTTAAATCTGGGATCATAGTCACAATTGAAAGCATTCCTGGTAGTCCACCAGTATGCGAAACACTTAGATTTCCTTTGATATCAGATAAGTTCCAACCTAGGCCATATCCATTGAAATGTTGGTTATATCTGGGGTTAGGATCTGTTTTATCCACCGTATGAATGGTCCATATTTCACTTTGCCTTTCTTCAGTGAAAAGTTGTTTTTCTAAATTAGATCCATATTTACCTTTGTTTAATTGAGTAAGCATCCATTTAGACATATCATTAACGTTGGATACAATTCCTCCTGCGGCACCATTTATCATGGCTCCATATAATGATATTTTTTTATACTGCCTGATTCTGAGGAGTGGGGAAGAGCCATTGCACTCATGTCTTTTACTTGGTTGATGGAACTGAATGAGTTTTGCATTTGCAAAGGTTCCATGATGCGTTTTTGTATGAAAGCTTCCCAAGTCATTCCGCTTACTCTTGCGGTTACTTCACCTGCTACTAAATACAATTGATTATCATAATCAAATTGTGTTCGGAAACCTGAAGCAGGCGTGAAATGTTGGAATGAAGTTACCACATCTTTTATGGTGAAGTCTGTACCGTCTGGAAACATCATTAAATCTCCCACTCCTAAGCCTAGTCCGCTTCGGTGGCATAGGAGATCTTTAATAGTGAAATTTTCTGTCACATAGTCGTTGTACATTTTAAATTCAGGAATGTATTTTTTGACTTTATCAGTCCAGGAAAGTTTTCCTTCGTCTACTAAAATCGATAAAGCGGCAGTTGTGAAAGCTTTACTATTAGAGGCAATTTCAAAATTAGTATGATTATCAACGGGCAGTTTTGTATCTATTGATTTGATACCGTAACCTTTTTCATGAATTATTTTTCCATCCTTTACAATGGCTACAGCAACGCCGGCAACATTGAATTTTCCCATGGCGTTAGTAACAAGTGCATCTACTTCTTTGGAGGTTATTTGTCCCAACACATGATTGCTTGCTAGTAATGTTAGGATTGGAATGATGAATAGACGCAGTTTTATTTTTGTCATAATTAATTATTTGTTGTCATTGTTTTAGTTTTTATCTAAATCTTTACTGGCTTGAAGCTAGAGGGATTTAGGTGGGGTAAATTTAAAGATTAAAAATAAATCTAACCGATGTATCAAGTTTTTATTACTTATTTCTTGGGATTGTTAGCTTAAAGGTTTGGTAATCTGTTTAGATGAGGTAAGGAATGCGGGATTCATTTAAATGTAATGAAAACTGTGGAAGAAAATTAAAAAGTAAGAAGCGGATAGGATAGAGAATAAAGATTCTTTTTTGTGTATCGCTATATATCTATTTAAAGATTGTGAGTAAAGAATATAACAATAACACATGAACTAATATAAACAAAAAACCTCACAACTTACGTTATGAGGTTTTTTATGTGAGCGCGTCAGGATTCGAACCTGAGACCGTCTGCTTAGAAGGCAGATGCTCTATCCAGCTGAGCTACGCACCCATTGAATAATTTTGAGAAAATTATTAAAACAGTCGGGGCGGCAGGATTCGAACCTGCGACCTCCTGGTCCCAAACCAGGCGCGATGACCGGACTACGCTACGCCCCGAATATAATAGATTGAAAAGAAAAAAGTGCGGAGGGTAAGGGATTCGAACCCTTGCGACACTTTCGCGTCGACAGTTTAGCAAACTGCTCCATTAACCACTCTGGCAACCCTCCTTTTTTCTTTAAATTTTAATGACCGTTGTTCCGTTATTGCGAGTGCAAATATAGAATAGATTTCTTTATTAACCAAATATTTTTCAAGAAAAATTTACGTATTTTTGAGGTAATAAATGATTAAAAAAATAGACTAATGCGTAAGACATTATATATCATCGGATTAAGCGCTTTCGTTTTTTCGTGTACTCCACAACAAAACGTAAAAAAAAGTTCTTATAAACCAAAAGCCCCAGTATCACAGCCAAAAACTGCGGTAAAAACACAAACTCAAGAAAAACCTAAGCCACAAATTACAAATGATCGCGGTGTAGAATTTTTTACTACTAATATTGCAGATGCGACTAAAAATGATAATACGGCGAGTTATGGTTCTATTGTTTCTGCAAAACCTGCAGGATATCAAGTAGTGAAAACGTATTTTCCGGCTATTGCTCAAAATTTCAGACAAAAATATCTGATATTACATTATACAGCATTGCCAGACGATAAATCAATAACAGTGCTTACTCAGCAGGCGGTTAGTGCGCATTACCTGGTGAATAATACAGGAGATAGAGAGATTTATCAATTAGTAGATGAAAATAAGCGTTCTTATCATGCAGGAGTAAGCTCTTGGAGAAATGATAAAAATCTTAATGATACTTCTATCGGAATTGAAATTGTTAATGCTGGATATACATCAGATGCTACAGGTAAAAAAATATTTGCTCCTTTCAGTGATGATCAAATTAAAAAAGTAGCTGCTTTGGCTAAGGATATTATTGTAAGATATCAAATTCCTGCCACTAATGTATTGGCACATTCGGATATTGCACCAACCAGAAAACAGGATCCGGGACCATCTTTTCCTTGGAAAAAGCTGTATGATGAGTATCAAATCGGAATGTGGTATGATGAAGCAACCAAAAAAAGTTTTTATGATACCGCAGTATCAACAGACTTTACAGCAAAGTACAATGAGCCTTCATTTGTTTTCAATGTACAAACACAATTGCAGAAGTTTGGATATTCACTAGACTTGAGTGGTAAATGGGATGATGCTACGAAAAAAACAATTGAAGCCATTCAGTATCATTTCCGTCCACAAAATTATGATGGAATTATGGATCCGGAAACATGGTCGATATTACAAGCTTTAAGTCAGAAATACCCTGTAAAATAAAATGTAAAGCGCGTCAGTTATGATGCGTTTTTGCTCTATTTAAAACTATATTAAAAAATAAAAAATCTGTAATGGAAAATTTCAGAAAAGAAAGCGATCTATTGGGAGAACTAAATGTACCGATGGATGCTTATTATGGAGTTCAGACTCAAAGAGCGATTGATAACTTCAAAATATCAGGACAGTTGCTTTCTTCGTATTCGGACTTTATCAGAGGGTTAGCTTTTGTGAAAAAAGCGGCTGCCAAAAGCAATTATGAATTAGGTTTGCTTGATGAAGAACTGTATTTCAAAATTGCAGAAACGTGTGATGAACTAATTGCTGGGCAACTTCATGAGCAATTTCCTGTAGATATGATTCAGGGTGGCGCAGGAACTTCGATCAATATGAATGCAAACGAAGTAATTGCCAATAGAGTGTTGGAAAAATTAGGTAAAAATAAAGGAGAATATGAATTTTGTTCACCCAACGATCATATTAATCTTTCACAATCAACCAACGATGCTTATCCTACCGCAATAAAAATGGGATTATTACAGATGAATGTTGGTTTGGTAGATAGACTGCAAAGTATAGTGGAAGCTTTCCGTGCGAAAGGAGAAGAGTTTCAGGATGTCATCAAGATGGGAAGAACCCAGCTTCAGGATGCGGTTCCAATGACGTTGGGACAGGAGTTTGAAGCATTTGCAGCCAATTTAGAAGAAGATATTTCTAAATTGAATAGCAACGCAGATCTTTTTGTTGAAGTAAACATGGGAGCTACAGCAATCGGGACAGGAATTAATGCTCCGATTGGGTATGCAACACTTTGTGCTAAAAACTTATCTCAGATTACAGGTTTCCCTATCGTTTCAGCACCAAATTTAGTAGAAGCAACGCCTGATACAGGTGCTTATGTGATTTATTCTTCCGCTATGAAACGTCTTGCTGTGAAATTATCAAAGATTTGTAATGATCTAAGATTGTTATCTTCAGGACCAAGAGCTGGATTGTTTGAAATCAATCTACCACCGATGCAGCCAGGATCATCTATTATGCCGGGAAAAGTAAATCCTGTTATCCCGGAAGTGGTGAATCAGGTATGTTATAAAGTAATTGGAAATGATTTAACGGTGACTTTTGCAGCAGAAGCGGGTCAGTTACAATTAAATGTAATGGAGCCGGTTCTTTCCCATGCAATTATGGAAAACATCAATTTCCTTTGCAATGCTTTAGATACGCTTCGTGATAAATGTGTTGTTGGGATTACAGCAAATAAAGAAGTGTGCTTAAACATGGTTAAACATAGCATCGGAATTGTTACTGCTCTTAATCCTTACATCGGTTATAAACAATCTACACAGATTGCAAAAGAATCGTTAGAAACAGGAAATAGTGTATATAATTTAGTGTTGGAAAAAGGGCTACTTTCTCAGGAAAAGCTTGATGAGATCCTTGATCCTAAGAACATGCTGAAACCTCATAATAAATAATATTTTCAGTGAGTAAAATTAACAAAACTGTCAAGGCATTACAAAATATAGCACAGGATCCAAGTCTGCTTAACTTGGTGCTTAACGATAGAAATGTAAAGAAAAAAGAATTTCTTAAAAAATATCCTCATTTGGAAACCCTTCCTCAGGTCAATCTTCTTGATTTGAGTGAAGGTTTTTTTGATGAAACCATTGATTTATGCTTTTTGGATGGAGGTTCAATTCCTACAGATTTAGCTTTGTTAAAAACATTGGCAAAAGGAAAGAAAAGTTATTTTGAAATTGGAACATGGAGAGGAGAAAGTGTTTGGAACGTTGCTAAAGTGATTAACGATTGCACAACTTTTAACCTTTCAGAAAAAGACTTGTTGGAGCTCGGTGTAGATAAAAAGTACGCTGATCTTCATGGGATTATTTCCAAGAAAAATCCTGAGATTCTTCATTTAGAAGGAAATTCAAAAACATTTGATTTTGGAGGATTGAATAAAAAATACGACCTTATTTTTATCGATGGTGATCATTGCTATGAGATGGTGAAAAATGATACTGAAAAAGTTTTTCAACATCTTGTACACGATAATACGGTAGTGGTGTGGCATGATTACGCCTTTAATCCAGAGAAAATAAGATACGAAGTTTTTCAAGGGATATTAGATGGCTTGCCTACAGATTCTCATCAAAATTTATATCATGTGGCTAATTCGATGTGTGCGGTTTTCATTAAAGGTGATTTTAAAACAAAAACTTTTGAAAGCTTACAAGAGCCTGAGTTTTTATTTGAAGTAAATTTGAAAATTAAAAAATAAGGTGAAATTTCTCATTATTATCCCTGCCCATAACGAAGAAGATAATCTGCCATTTACTCTAAACTCTTTACAGCAGCAAAGTTGTAAAGAGTTTAAGGTAGTGGTGGTGAATGATGGTTCTACGGACCAAACCTCTGAAATTATTAAGAAATATACAGATCTGAATACGCGTTTTCAAACGATAAATCTTCAGAAATCGGCGCATCAGCCGGGCTCAAAAGTGGTTAATGCTTTTAAAAATGGATTAAAAACTCAGAATTTAGATGAGTTTGATATCATTTGTAAATTTGATGCTGATATTATTTTACCCGAAAATTATCTAGAAAAAATACAAGAATCTTTTCAAAATAACCCTAAATATGGCTTGATTGGAGGGCTTTTATATATCGAAAAAAATGGAGAGTGGGTGTATGAAGGAAATTCAAATAAACATCATGTGAGAGGACCGATGAAAGCGTATCGAAAGGAATGTTTTATGGAGATCGGAGGCTTAAGAGAAACATTAGGTTGGGATAATATTGATTCTATTTTGTTGCAAAATTTGGGCTGGAAAGAAGTGGTTTTACCCGAATTACAAGTGAAATTAATTAAAGTAAAAGGTGCAGACTACACCGTAAAAGAATCTGATTATTACGGAAGATATTTTTATTTTCTTGGGCTAAAAAGATGTTTGGCTTACATCGCCTCTTCCAAAGAAGCCATGAAGAGTAAATCGATTCCTTTTTTCTTTCAAATTGTGAAGTCGTACGAAAACTGCAGATCAAAAAAACTGGAACTGAAAATCACAAAAGATGAGCAAAAAGCGATTAACGATAAACGTTGGGAAGCTTTGAAAAAAAAATGGTTAAAGATTTAGTTCAATAATTAAGCATGCAGTTTTTCATTGACTTCGTTGAATCTTCAATTTCCGTAGGAATCTAAACTCCAATTATAAAAGGTGTTGTAGAGATGCTTCCAGCATGACAAAGAAAATGTATATGAAATTGCTGTTAAATGTTTTTACGAATTTTTCATATTAAAAATATCAATAGGAACGGGCTTTAGCCCGTTTAAAATAGTAAGTAAAAATCAATGGGCTTCCGCCCAAACCTACAGTGAAAAAAATAGCCTACATAGAAATAGACACTCACGCAGAAATTGCTCAGGATTTTATTGAAATCATGCAAGATTCCCATGAATTTGAAGTGGATTATTATTTTTCTCAAAAAATTAAAAGTCAGATAAAAGAATCGAAGGAGAATGTATTTTTGTCAGACAGTTCAATGATTATAGATCAGCTGAAAATTAAAAAATATGACCTGATTATTATCGGAACTGTTCATCGCTATTTCAATACATTTCAAGCTATTACTGAGAGATTTAATACGGCAATTGTTGTTCATAATATTAATTTTACCACAATTTCAAAATCTGATTTAATAAAAAATGTCTTTAAAAAAGATGTAATTTACCGATTGAAATTATGGTGGAAAGAAGGGCTTTTTTATGCTCCTAAAGTATATAAAAAAGCGAAAAATCTATTGGTTTTAGATCAGGAATTAGCTTCTGAACAGTATACATTTCTTCCTCTGTTTTATACTAAAAATGGGCATCATTCAGAAAATAATATATTGAAAGTTGTTATTCCCGGAGGTGTTTCTCAAATGAGAAGAGATTATAAAAGGGTGTTTTCGGACATAAGAAAATGGGAAAATGAACTGAAAAAAGGTTCGAATCTTGGAAGCAAATTAATTGAATTTATATTTTTAGGAAAAGCTGACGGAAAAGAATTACAAGAAATAATGGACTTAGAAAAGTCTTTAGAATATATCAACATCACCTACTTTTCAGAAAGAATTTCTCAACTTGATTTTGAAAAATGGATGAATGAAGGAGATGTTTTATGGTGCCCGATTCAGCAGGAAACTGAATTTTTCAGCCAAAAAGAAATCTACGGAACAACAAAAATGACGGGTAATCTTGGTGATGCGATTAAGTATGGAAAACTGGCTGTTTTCCCTAAGAATTATCGCTCCAAATTAGATTGTATTATTCCTGAGAACGATCCTGTAATCGAACAGTTTAAGGCGTTAAAAAACAGTGGTTTTAATTTTCAAAAAGAGTATAATAAGAAATCAGTTCAGGAAAAACTAGAAAAGGTTTTACATCAATTAATGACTACTTAATTTTTAAAATACTTTTAATAAATTTTACATTCAAATAATTTTCTACAGGAAATATTTTCGTGAAATAGTTTCCGATATAAATTAATATCAAAACAACAGATGGCTTATAGATTAAGTTGATTAAATTATTATCAAAAGTAGGCAATACAATAGCCACAGTTATTGCTAACGTACAGATAATTGATACAAAGATCATCTCGATGGTTAAAGGAGAAACCTTGAAAACAACATAATTGAATATGATTTTAATAACGTTGTAAGTTGTTAATGAAATCGCTGTAGATAAGGCAATTCCTATCAACTTAAGGTCTGTGTTTTTGATGAAATAAAAGTTTAAACTAATCGTTAACCCTGCCAATAAAAGCATTACCAAAATATTGAAGCGGTAATATTTAGACAATGAAATAATATTCCCGTTGAATCCTGTTGCGAGGTCTACTAAAACTGCTGAACCCCAGATCCAAACTACCGGTTCATATTCTCTTAGCATTGTTCCGTTTTTAGGCATGAATTGCGTTAGAAAAGGAAATCCTACCATGATGCATGAGAATAAAACGGCCCCTAAAAAATATAAAGATAAAGACGTCTTTTTGTGAAATCTGTCCAGTTCTTCCATATCTCCGTCTGCCAATGTTTTGTTGATGATGGGTGCAGAAATATTAAATAATCCCAATTGCGGAATAGAAATCAAAGAAATCAAGGCGTATAAAACCGAGTAAATTCCCACTTCTTCCATTCCTAAATATTCACCAATCATAAAGCTGTTGATGGCTAGATAATTACCGAATGTTCCTAGAAATCCGAAAAAACTGTAGTTGAAAAACTCTTTCCAGAAACCATTTTTCTTAAAATAGTCCGTACTGAAATCAAGTTGTATTTTTTCTAATTTATTGGTGTAATAAATATATCCGAAAAGCATTAAAGTAAAGATCCCAAAAAAGAAAGCAAAAGCTATTTTCTGAGACAGCGCAAAATAGAAAAACAAGCAAAAGGCTCCTAGATTAGCTATTTTCGGGAAGATGTTATCAAATATATTGGATACAACAATTCTTTTATAATTCGAGGTATACTTATTAAAAATGGCGCAAAACGAGAGAATTAAGATCAGCGGAAGAATCATTTCTTTATTCTTCCAGGCTTCCGAAAATCTGAATTTTGGATAAAAATAAGGGATGATAAAAAATATTATACTGAATGCGAGGAAATTAATAAAAACAGTAAGCAATGATAGCGAAAGCATATTCTGTTTCTTGCCGTCTTTTTCTACGGTGTGAAAAAATTTCACATTCGAATAAGAAATTCCAAGAACAACAAAAGGAACCAGCATTTCAGCGGCAGGAAGGATGTAGCGCAATTTTCCGTAAAATTCAAAATCATAAGGGAAAATGAAAATTGCAGAAATTGTACCTAACAAAAAACCAATATAACCGATAATGGAATATTTGAAGCCTTGCCTTGCTACTACGCTCATAATGATATTTTAAAGGTTCTTGGGTATGAAAATAATGTTGTTGATGTACTCTGTTTTATTTTTTTCGTCGTTGGTATTTTGTATCAAAATTTCTTCTGTGAGTTTCTCAAGCTCAAAGGTATGTCTGTTCAGATATTTTGCTTCATATCCCCAAGTTTCCACTTCGGCAATGTCTTTCCAAATAGGGCTGTCATGGTGTCTTTGTTCCATTTCAACCATTAATGTTGGCAAAAACTGCTGAATAATAGTTTTTGCTCCATTCAGTGTTTTCATCTCGTTACCTTCAACATCTATCTTGATGAAATCGAGTCTGTTAAAATGTTCTATTGCCGCCCAATCGTCTAGTTTAATGACTTTTACTTTTTCAGTATAGCTTTTTTTCTCGCCTTTTTCCTTGTAGGAAGTATTAAGCGTTCCTCTTGACGCAATCATTTTACCATTGATAATAGGAACTTTAAACTCTGCAGTCGTATTCTCGTCTGAAAGAGCCAAAGGAAGAACCCTCATGGTAGGAAATAATCTTTTTAAACGGGTATATAATTTCTTATTGGGTTCAAAAGCGTAGATCTGATCGTGGTTGAGCTTGTTTTCCAGCTGATAAAGAAACGTTCCAACGTTGGCACCAATGTCTAAAATTACTGCTGATTTGGGTAAATATTCTTTGATCCAGACCAATTCTGGTTCTACATTACGTGCTGAAAAATTATCTTTATTAAGATGGTTTAAGGTCTTAAAATATCTTTTTTTATAAAAATTCGGACTAATATACTGTAGTTTCTCTGCAATTTTTTGGTATAAAGACATCGGTAGTTTTTTGACGAACCGCAAAGGTACATAAAAATGTGAAACTGATGTTAATTTTGTTTAATTGTAATTAATTGACTGTTAGTTATAAACGTAAGAGTGTTTTTTAAATAAGAGATTAGCTGTAAAAGTGTAATTATAGCAGTTTAATTTTTTACAGCATAAAAAATGGGCGGGATTTATTGAAACGGTGTATTCAGAAAATCATTAAAAGGTTTCATGACTTTAAAAATTTCAGTCATGTTTTTTACCGCACTTTTATCCAATACTTCTTCATCTTTTAAATTATAAACTACAATAAAGCTTTTTAGTTTTAGCAATTCGCCCATTGGATCTTCTTTTTCAAAACCTTGGGGAACTTTTTTCAATTTGTCGGCTTGATCTAATTCAGGAAAATATTTTTTGAAATCTTTATTGTTGATAATTTTTAGGAAATCGTCTCCATATAATGAAATCTCTTTTCTTACATCTTTTAAAACAGAAGATTCAGGCATATAAATTCCGCCTGCTAAAAATGATTTTCCGGGTTCTGTATGAAGGTAATATCCACCTTTCTGGCTGCCTTTTCCCATTCCTAGAGAAGCTCCGAAATTGGTTTTATAGGGGATTTTGTCTTTTGAAAATCTCGTATCTCTATAAATTCTGAATAGTGCTTTTTTAGCATCAAGTTTGGCTAGGTCTTGATCAAATTCTCCCATTTCGTTGATAAGATCTTCAAGAAAAGCAATCATATTTCCCTGAGATTCTGTATACAGATTTTTATTTTCATTGAACCATTCACGATTGTTGTTTTTGGTCAGTTTTTTTAAGAAATCAAAGGTTTTTGTAGAAATGGTAGCCGACATGTTTTTTTATTTTACCTCAAATTTAGCTAAAACTATTCATATCGCAATGCTTCGATCGGGTCCAATTTTGAAGCTTTTAAGGCTGGATAATACCCAAAAAAGACGCCTGTAATGGCACAGACAATAAAAGAAATAATAATCGAAGATTCTGTAATAAACGTTGGCCATGAAAGAAAAATAGTCACCAATTCTGAAACTAAAACCCCTAAAATGACTCCTAAAACGCCACCCGTTATACTGATAAGAATAGCTTCTATAAGAAACTGATACAGAATGTCTTTTCCTCGTGCGCCAATAGACATTCTTAGGCCTATTTCTTTGGTTCTTTCTGTAACGGAAACATACATAATATTCATAATTCCTATTCCTCCCACAATAAGAGAAATTCCTGCTATTGCGGATAAAAGAACAGTTAGAAGCTGGCTTGTAGAGCTCATGGTAGAGATCAGTTCTGCTTGGGTTCTTACAGAAAAATCATCGTTGTTTCCGTCCAACGGAAGCTTATGTTGCTTTCTCAAAATTTCTGAGACTTCATCGGTTGCTTGTTGTGATGTATTTTCATTGGTGGATGAAGCGTAAATGGTTTGCACATAAGTTATGCCTAAGAATCGTCTCTGTACTGTGTTAAAAGGAGCAATAATCACATCGTCCTGATCCTGACCAAAAGCATTGGAGCCTTTTGCTGCTAATACACCAATTACTTTCATCGGAACTTTATTGAATCTAATAATGGTTCCGATAGGATTTCCACCGCTTGGATATAAATTAGTGACCACGGTTTGCCCAAGAAGACAGACTTTATTAGAAGAAGTCACATCTTTTTGGGTAAAAAGAGTACCATTTGAAACATTCCAGTCTCTTATGCTAAAGTAATCTACGTTCACTCCCTGAAGTTGTGTTGGCCAGTTATTAGCCCCGTTGATAGACTGTCCGTTCGTCTGAACGGCAGGTGAAACATAGGAAATATCAGGAGCTCCGTTGGCAATAGCATCTGCATCTTGTGCTTTTAGCGTTTGGAGTCCGGCAGCTCCAATTCTGGCACCTCCTGAAACGTTCACGTTACTCGTTGGACGAATGGTGATCATATTAGAGCCCATTGACGAAAGCTGGTCGCTGATACTTTTTTTAGAACCTTCCCCAATGGCTGTCATAGCAATAACGGAGGCTACACCAATGATGATCCCAAGCATGGTAAGAAATGCACGAAGCTTATTTCTTAAAAGTGCTTTCCAGGCAATTCTGAAGAGGTTAGAAAGATTCATTTTGTATCGTTTTTTTAGGCTAAACTATTTGTAATCGTCATTAGTCGGCAAGTTTTCTAAAGCTTCTTTTGCTGATTTTACGTTTTCATTTTTGATATCTTTTATCACTTTCCCGTCTCTTAAAGTAACAGTTCTTCCGCTGAACATAGCAATGTCGGGTTCATGGGTCACAAAAACAATTTATCACTTTCCCGTCTCTTAAAGTAACAGTTCTTCCGCTGAACATAGCAATGTCGGGTTCATGGGTCACAAAAACAATTGTTCTTCCCTGTTGGTTGAGATCCTGCATGAGTGCCATAATTTCGTAAGAGGTTCTGGTGTCCAGGTTTCCCGTTGCTTCATCCGCAAGAATCATAACAGGTTCATTGACTAGCGCTCTGGCAATCGCAACTCTTTGTTGTTGACCACCCGACATTTGATTGGGAAGATGGTCGACTCTATTTTCTAATTTTACGGCAGCTAACGCTTTTAAAGAGCGTTCATTTCTTTCATCAGTGGATACTTTTGAGTTATAAAGCAACGGCAATTCTACATTTTCTTTTGCTGAAGTTCTGGCCAGAAGATTATACGATTGAAAGACAAAACCAATTTTTTGATTTCTAAGAACGGCTAATTCATCACGGTCAAGGTTTTTAATATTAACCCCGTCTAAACTATAATCGCCACTCGTAGGTTTATCAAGACATCCTAAAATATTAAGCAACGTAGATTTTCCGGAACCACTGCTTCCCATAATGGTAACAAACTCGCCACGTTCCACAGAAAAAGTAACTCCTTTTAAAGCGTGTACGGTTTCTTCACCCATTTTGAAATCTCTTTTAAGATCTGTTATTTCAAGGATTTTTGTTGTCATGATCTTTACTTTTTAATTATAAATCTATCTTGGTCCGCCACCACCGCCGCTATTTTTGTTTCCGCCTCCTGATCGTTGAGGCATAAATGGACTTTTTGCAGCACCTCCTGAAGATTTTTTAGATAGATTTTTATATCCGGTAATAATATTGTCGTTTGTGGTTAATCCTGAAATAACTTGCACTTCCGTATCATTATCCATACCTATTTTTATTTTTTTACGGGTTATCACACTGTCTTTTCCAATAACCCATACGCCGGCTCCGTTTTTATCCGTCTTGTTTTGTTTGCCCTTTTTCTGTTGATGTCCTTCTTTTTTACCTTTGGCAAAAGGAGAATTGATTTTATATTTTTCAGCAACAAGGCTATCCGGTTTAAAGCTGGTTGCTGCCACCGGAATTTTCATGATATTTTCTAAAACAACAGTATAGATGGTAATATTGGCGGTCATTCCCGGTTTTAATTTTAAACTTGAATTATCTGCATTGATAATCGTGGTGTAGTTTACCACATTGGAAGAAACGGTGGGATGAAGACGAACCTCAGAGACTTGTCCCTTAAAAGTTTCCTCAGGAAAAGCATCTACAGTAAAGGTTGCTTTTTGACCAACTTTGATATTGCCAATATCAGCTTCATCTACAGAGGCACGAACCTGCATTTTTGTTAAATCTTTTGCAATACTGAAAAGAGTAGGGGTGCTAAAACTTGAGGCAACCGTTTGTCCTTCACTTACACTTCTGTTCAGAACTGTTCCATCGATTGGTGAATAGATATTGGTCAATGATAGGTTTTTATTAGCTGTCGAAAGTTGTGCTTTTACCGAATTTACCTGTGCTTTGGCTACATTGTATTGGTTCTGGGCATTATCGTAATCAGCTTTGCTTATCGCGCCTACTTTGTAAAGCTGTGACTGACGGTTGATATTGATTTCATTATATGCCAAATTACTTTTAGCATTTTGCAAATTAGCAGTAATCTGTTCGGTCTGATATTGTAACAAGTCGGGATCTAAAGTTGCTAAAAGCTGTCCTTTTTTTACCGTTGAATTAAAATCAACGTAAAGGTTTTTAATGATTCCAGAAACCTGGGTTCCCACAGCAACCGTATCTACGGGCTGAACAGTTCCTGTAGCCGTAATAGAATTTGAAATTTCACCCATCTCGGGTTTTGTTGTTTCGAGCTGAATTTTCACCTGTTCTTCTTTGATGAAAAAATACCAAATTCCTGCAATAACGATGATGCCGCCAATGAGCCAGAGCCACCATTTTTTATTTTTTGCTTTCATAGTTACTTAATAGTTATAGGGTTACCTGCGTAGAATTCGTAAATCTGTTTATTAAGAACGGCAGAATATTTTGCCTGTAGATAATTTTGAATCGTTTGGATATATACTAATCTTTGTTGCTGTAATTGTACATAATCTATGCTTCCGAGTTTCATCTGAGCATTAACAATATCATAGGTTTCTTTATTGATATTCATTTGTTTTAAAGCAGAGTCATACTGAGAAATAGAATTTTGCAGACTGATATAAGATTGTTCAATTTGTTGATTAAGAACGGTCTTTGTGTTTTTTAAATCCAAATTAGCCTGTTCTATAGCGATTTTAGATTTTTCAACTTCTGTTTTATAGATTCTGTTGTTATAAATCGGAATTCCAAGACTTAATCCGATCGGTAGATAAAAGTTATTTCCCAATTGATTAAAATAATTTCCGTTTCCGGTGGAATAATTAGTTGAAATATTTCCCACCACACTTAAAGTCGGCTGAATGGACGCCTGAGCCATTTTTAAATTGGTATTTGAATTTTCCAGATTCAATTCACCATATTTTACTTCCGGACGTTCATTTTGAGCGGAGTTCTGAACATCTTGTAAAGGTTTTAAATTCTCATCTACGATAATATTGTCAGGTTTTTCAATCTGAAAATCATAAGAAGAGGGGAGTTGCAGCAATTGTTTGAGGTTAACAATATTTGTTTTTAAACTATTTTGAGAGGAAATTAAATTATATTCATCTTGTGCCACTTGCGCCTGGATTTGTAAAAAGTTTAATTTTGAAATATTTCCGGCTTTATAAAACTGGTCTCCTTGTTTTAATTGGGTTTTAGTAGTGGTCAGGATACTTTCAAGAGAAACAATATTTTCCTGAGACATGAGAATATTCAGATAGGCTTGAGTTATGGACAGTGTAATATTATTTTCTGCTTCCTGAACGGAAAGGTCAGACATTTGAACATTCAGATTTTTAGAAATTTCATTGTTTTTAATATAATTGGCGTGATACAGTGTCATAGAAGAATTTGCACCGATGCTTTGAGAGGGCGCTCCATTTATGTTGAGTCCATTGCTTCCGTTTATCGCAAAAAGTCCTTGGGAAACCGTTCCGTTAAGGCTAGGGTACTTGGCTTCTTTGGCTTGGAGAAGATCTTGTTCTGCTGAATTTTTAGAAAGCCTCAAAGAATTGATCGAGATATTATTTTCTTTTGCGTATTCAATACAGTTTTCTAATGTCCAATTACTAGGATAGGCCTGTGTTTGAGCAGATACGTCAATGATTTTAAACAGAAATATCAAAAAGAAAAATTTAAGTTTCATGGTTTTATTTTTGAAAATTCATAAATAACACTGAAAAAATCAATCCAATTTAACAAAAAAAAACAATATTTAACGAGTATTTAACAGAGAGAGTGTTTTTTTGCGTTTAATTTTTTAAAAATTAAAAAAATATTAAAGAATTCTGAAATTAAGATTGCTTATTTAACACTTTGTTCAAAATAAAGTCAAATATTAATTGTATATTTGCAGAAATTTTATAATATTTAATGAATTTATTTACGGAGTCCAATTTAAGTCCTGACATTCTTAAGGCAGTTGGCGAACTGGGTTATGAAAGCCCAACAGAAATCCAAAAACAGACTATCCCTTTTATTCTTTCAGATATTCGCGATTTGATCGCACTTGCGCAAACAGGGACAGGCAAAACAGCAGCGTTTTCGCTTCCGATTTTGGATATGATTGACGATACGAGTCGCAAAATCCAATTTTTGGTGCTTTGCCCGACACGAGAACTATGTCTTCAGATTTCTAAAGACATAAAAAATTACTCTAAGTACATGAAAGACATCAAAACTACAGCAGTTTATGGTGGAAGCAGTATTATGGACCAAATTAGATCTCTAAAGGATAAGCCACAAATTATTGTAGGTACTCCAGGAAGAGTTATCGACCTTATCAACAGAAAAGCATTAGACTTTTCTGCTATTCATTGGTTAGTTTTAGACGAAGCTGATGAAATGCTTTCAATGGGTTTCAAAGATGAATTGGAAACAATTTTAAGAGAAACTCCTGAAACAAAACAAACTTTCTTATTCTCTGCAACGATGAATAAAGAAGTGGAAAGAATTTCTAAAAATTATCTTACAAAACCACACCGTATTTCTGTAGGTTCTATTAACGAAGTTAAAAAGAACATTAAGCACGAATACTATGTTGTTGGGTACCGTAACAAAAAAGAAGCTCTTAAAAGATTAATTGACGCAAACCCTAACCAGTATTCAATTTTGTTCTGTAGAACGAGAATGGAAACTCAGGAGGTTGCTGATTTCTTAATGCAGAATGGTTATGCAGCTGATGCTCTTCACGGAGATCTTTCTCAAGCGCAGAGAGATACTGTAATGAAGAAATTCAGATTGAAAAACATCGATATTTTGGTAGCAACAGACGTTGCGGCTAGAGGATTGGATGTAGATTCATTGACTCACGTTATTCATTATTCTTTACCTGATGATCCTGAAGTATTCGTTCACAGAAGTGGAAGAACAGGAAGAGCAGGAAAAGATGGAATTTCAATTTCTTTGATCAAGCCTGAAGAAAGCAGAAAATTAAAGCAAATTAAATCTACGACGAAAATTGATATCGTTGAAAAAATTATCCCAACAGGAGCAGAGGTTATCAAGGCTCAGGTTGGAGGAGTTTTCGAAAAGTTATTGACAGAGCACGAAGATGTATTTGAATTTGATGATAGCTTAATTCCAGATCTAAGCGCTTTCACAAAAGAAGAATTGGTACACAAATTATTGCAGTTCCAATTGAAAGATCTTGCATTGTACTACAAAGATAAACATGATCTTGTTGAGCAGAAATTCAGCTCTAGAGATGATGACTATCCTAGAAGAGACAGAGATAGAGGTCGTGATAGAGACAGAGACAGAGACAGAGACAGAGGAAGAGACCGCGACAACAGAAGTGGAGATAGAGACAGAGGAGGAAGAGAGCGCAGTGGAAAACCTAGGAGAAAGAATGAAGATATGGTAAGATTCTTCTTCAACTTAGGGAAGAAAGACCAATTGAAAAAATTAGATGTTTTAGACATTATCAACAAAGCAACTACCCCTGCAGAGGGAAGTAAGAAAAGAGCTGAAATTGGTGATATCGAAATTTTAGAGAAATTCTCTTTCTTTGAAATCGAAAAATCATTTAAAGGAGAGCTTTTGAATAATATTGCATCAATGAAATTCAAAGGAAAAGATATGAGAGCTGAAGAGGCGAATTAATACTCATTCTAAACTATATAAAACCGGCATTACAGCCGGTTTTTTTGTTTAATAATCAGGGGATAAGCTAATGTTAACAAAACTTAACGTCGGATTGTTTCAGGTCAGGTCCTTTTTTAGGAAATTTGCACAAAATTATAAATACTAAAAAATGGGAATTGGTAATATTTTCCACGCTTTTCAACCAAAAGACAAAATCTTTTTTGTGCTTTTCGAAAAAGTAACAGAAAACCTAGTTGAAATGTCTGAAGAATTCAATACTGGTATCAAAGATTTCGATCTTAATGACGATTCTATGTTGAAGAAAATGAGTGACTATGAGCACAAAAATGATGAGCTTACTCACGAGATCTTTATAGAACTAGGTAAAAACTTTATCACTCCTTTTGATCGTGAAGATATTCACACGTTGGCTACAGGTTTAGATGATATCGCAGATTACATCTATGCTTCTACAAAATATATCTTCCTTTATAAGTCTCCTGAATTGAAGGCTTATTCAGATTTCTCTTTATTGATCCACAAAGCTTGTCTGGAAATCCAGAATGCAATGAAAAACCTTAAAGGGTTTAAAAATATGGAGCAGGTAAAAGAAGCTTGTATTAAGGTAAATTCTATTGAAAATATTGCAGATGACCTTCTTTCTAATTCTATGGTAGAATTGTTTGAAACAAACGACGCTATCAATATTATCAAAGTTTCATCTGTACTTAATTATCTTGAAATAGTAACCGATAAGGCAGAAGATGTTGCCAATACTATTGAGAACATCATGATTAAATACGCCTAAACAATATAACAAAAATGGAATTTCCGATTTTACTTGTAGTTATTATTGCGCTGGCTTTAATTTTCGATTATATCAATGGTTTTCATGATGCGGCCAATTCAATTGCGACTATTGTTTCTACAAAAGTTTTAACTCCATTCCAAGCTGTACTTTGGGCAGCACTCTGGAATTTTGCAGCTTTCTTTATCGCCGCTTACATTATTGGAGAATTTAAAATTGGTAACACGATTGCCAAAACGGTTAACGAAAACTTTATTACTTTAGAAGTTATATTTTCAGGACTTATCGCTGCGATAGCTTGGAATCTATTAACTTGGTGGTTTGGGATTCCCTCATCATCATCACACACCTTAATTGGTGGGTTTTTAGGAGCGGCTCTAATGCATGCTTTTACAATGGATTATCATGAAGTGGTATCTGCTCACCCTGAATTGGGAATGTGGGAAACATTTAAGGCAGCTGCTTATCAGGTAACGACACAAAGTGTTGTTAAATTTGATAAAGTAATTCCTATTTTCTTATTCATTTTTATGGCTCCGATTATTGGGATGATTATTTCAATCATTATCACTTTAATCATTGTTCACCTTTATAAAAGATCAAATCCACACAAAGCAGATCAGTCATTTAAGAGATTACAGTTGGTATCTTCGGCTTTGTTCAGTTTAGGACATGGTTTGAATGATGCACAGAAAGTAATGGGTATTATTGGAGCTGCGATGATCTATTATCACGTAAATATGCTTCAGGATCCTGTTTATCTTAATATTCCATCTGCGGGACGTTTCGATTATTTTGCACAACACTATATTTGGGTTCCTTTGGTTTCTTTCATCGCAATTGCATTGGGTACAATGAGTGGTGGTTGGAAGATCATTAAAACAATGGGGACTAAAATTACAAAAGTAACTTCATTAGAAGGCGTAAGTGCTGAAACAGCAGGAGCAATTACTTTATTTATTACAGACCATTTTGGTATTCCGGTATCTACAACACATACAATTACGGGGTCTATCATTGGGGTTGGATTAACAAAAAGAATTTCAGCAGTAAGATGGGGTATCACAGTAAGCTTACTTTGGGCTTGGGTATTAACAATTCCTATTTCAGCAATTGTTGCCGGACTTACTTATCTTTTGGTTACATTTTTAACTTAAAATAGAAATTTAAATAACAATCATAAACTTTGTCCATTTGGGCAAAGTTTTTTGTTTTATAAAGCCTTGAAAAATTGTATTTTTGTTGAAATTATAGGATTTTATGGAATTTTTAAACAGATACCAACAAATTGTTGATGACGCCATTACGAAGTACACTTTTAAAGATAAACCTACGGAATTATATGACCCGATGAATTACATCATTTCCCACGGTGGAAAGCGTCTTCGTCCGATCATGGTTTTAATGGCTTGTGACTTGTTTGGTGGTGATCTTAAAGAAGCAATTAAACCAGCCTTGGCCATCGAGTTTTTCCATAACTTCACTTTGATCCATGATGATATTATGGATGAAGCGCCTTTAAGAAGAAATAAACCTACGATTCATACCTTACACGGGATCAACGTAGGAATTCTTTCCGGAGACGGATTGATGCTAAAGGCTTACAAATTTTTTGAAGATCTTGAACCTGAAATTTTTAAAGCTTGTATCAGAATTTTCACACACACCGGACTTCTTTTATGTGAAGGTCAGCAGTATGATATCAATTTTGAGACGCAGGAAAACGTAACTTTTGATGACTACATCAGAATGATTACATACAAAACAGGAGTATTGAGTGCCTCTTCTTTCGAGATTGGGTCACTGATTGCAAAAGCTAATTTTAAAGACGCGAAGGCAATTTTCAACTTCGGAAAACATATTGGTATCGCTTTCCAGATCATGGATGATTATTTGGATGTCTTTGGAGATCAGGCTCAGTTTGGGAAAAAACATGCAGGTGATATTTATGAGAACAAAAAAACGGTTCTTTATTTGATGGCGAGAGAGCATGCAACAGACGAAGAAAGAAAAGAACTAGATTATTGGTATTCTAAAAAGACGGATAATATCGATAAGGTTTATAATGTTGAAAAAATCTTCAGAAGAACTAAAGTAGACGAAAAAGCCTTGCGTTTGATCGAAAAACACAACGAAATCGGTCAAAGCTATCTTAAGAAAATAGATATTCCTGAAGAAAAGAAGAAGCCGTTTATAGAATTGGCTAATTATCTTTTAAGAAGAGAGAGTTAAAATATGATAGTAGGGCATTATGTAATCCGAACCTATAGAAAATTTAAAAATCAAGGGATCGGGACAAGATTTGTTATTGTAGGAATTCCATTAGTACCAATACAAAGCTTTTATATATTTAAAGATACGAATAGAACTATTGAAATTGATTTGTATTGGAAGCAGGCTGTAAAGGTATATTTTATCATGGCCTCTATTATTTATCTTTTAGCTAAATATTTTACAAGGGATTACTACGATATGGCTTTTGAGAAATTGTTTTCTATCGTTTTGATAATTAATCTCATGGTTTATTTCTTACTTGATTCTTACACTAAAAAAGATAGGCAGATAAGAGAATTATTGAGCAGATCTGTTTATATCAATGCCCTCCCTAAATTTTTGGGAAGTAATGTTGCTTTTAGTGTTCAAAAAGGTTTTATCGAAAATTTTAAAGAAAGGTTCGGCATAAATTGGAAAGATTTGGTTAAAAATAAAGCATATACAGATGAACATTTACCATTTTTGTTTCCAATATTAGTATATGATTGCTATTTATATGATAATGAAGCAACGGAAAAATTTTTTCAGGACATTTTCCATAGATATAAAACGATAGAAAACATAACTTGATATGGAATATAAAACTGAGAAAATTAACGAAAAGGAGCTAACTTATCTTATAAATCTTCTGGAAACTAATAAAACAAGATTTCTAAAGTTGATAGGTTATGGCACTCTTGTTATATGTTTTCCTTTATTTACACCTATTTCATTATTGAGATTTTTTAAAGGAGGTAGGAATCTATCTCACGACTCAGAATTTTTATTTATAGAGCTGGGGCCTCAGAATGTTGTTTATTTTATATTTATTCCGTTTTTAATATTACTGATTTTATGTTATATCTATGTCTTGCACATTCCCAATATTAAAAAAGATATTGAAAATAGAGACAAATTAATAGCTATCGTAAAGGTTCGTGAAATAAAAGAATTGGATGAAGACATTAAGAAAACTTTAATGGGAATGTCTGATTATAAGACTGTTTTTGAACCGAATGAATTTGCATTGAGCGAAATAATGTTTTCCTCAAAGAAGAATCCAGAATCCTTACAAGCTAAAGCTTATAAAGTGGAAGTTTCAAAATATGCTAAAATAAATTTAAAGAGAGAAATACTTACTAATTTTAATGAAATTCAGAACAGAAGTTGATATTAAAGAATCAGAGAAAAAGATAGAAATTGAAGATAAAATATTTTCAATAGGATCTTGTTTTGCTTCCGAAATGTCAGATTTGTTTTATCAAGGACAGTTACAAACAGTCGACAATCCGTTTGGGACCATTTTTAATCCGTTTTCCATTAGCAATGCTATCAGAACACTACATAATTCGGAGTTTTATAATGAAGAGGATTTAATCACCTTTAATGAAGAATTTATTTCTTTAGACCATCATACAAGTTTTGACACCAGATTTGTTCATCAGACTTTAGAAAAGATTAATTCTAAAATTGAAGAAGGAAATCAGTTTCTTCAAAATACCAATTGGGTTATTATAACTTACGGAACTTCATTTATTTATGAATTTATTCCCAAGAATAAATTGGTTGCCAATTGCCATAAAATTCCACAAAAATTCTTTAAAAAGAGATTACTGACACATCAGGAACTTACGGATTCTATTTACAATACGATTTTGAATTTGAAAGATATCTGCAAAGATGATGTTCAGATTTTATTTACGGTTTCGCCAGTTCGTCATACAAAAGATGGAATGGTTGAAAATCAACTCAGTAAGTCAAAACTGATTACCGCAATCCATGAAGCAATTGTATTGTTTGAAAACTGCCATTATCTTCCAATTTATGAGATTTTAATGGATGATTTGCGCGATTACCGTTTCTATAAAGAAGATATGATTCACCCAAGTTCTCAAGCAGTAAACTATATTTTTGAAAAATTTGGAAGTGCTTACTTTTCTAGTGAAACGCAAAGTTTTATTAAAGAGAATTTCAAAATTAATAAGGCTTTAGAACACAGAACAAATGATGACAAAGATCCAAAATACCTGGAGTTTAAAGAAAAACTCAATGCAAAGATTGAAGCGCAACGAAAAAAGGTAAAACATAAAATATTCTAATTTTTAAAATGATTGACTTTACAAAAATTGATTATTTAAAAGAGGGAAATGATAAGCAGAAAAGAGCGTATGAAGTTCTCACAAAATATAGAATTTTCGAAATATTAAGTTGTTATTCACCCATTTTAGCCGGAACAATTCCCATTGAAATTGATATTGAAGGAAGTGATTTAGATATTATTTGTGAGGTTGATTTTAGGTTTGAAGAAGATTTTTTAGACGATATAGCTTTTAGTAAAATGATTTCTCTAGATACTGAAGTTAATGTTGAGAATTTAATTATAGATGGTCAAAAATCTATTGTTTTAAATTTTATGTTGGACGAATTTCCTGTTGAAATTTTTGGACAAAATAAGCCAACAACAGCGCAAAATGCTTACCGACACATGATTGCCGAATACAAAATATTACAAGAAAAAGGAGAAGAATTTAAACAAAAAATAATAGAATTAAAGAAACAGGGAATTAAAACAGAACCTGCTTTTGGCTTGTTGATGAACCTTGAAAATCCTTATGAAGATCTATTAAAATTTTAAAAATAATGATTGATACACATACCCATTTATACGCTGAAGAATTTGATGAAGATAGAAAAGAAGCTATTCAAAGAGCTTTAGATAAAGGAATTACTGAGTTTTATCTTCCAGCCATCGATTCTGAATCCCATGAAAAGATGTTGCAATTAGAAGCTGAATATCCAAATCAGATTTTCTCTATGATGGGCCTTCATCCTTGTTATGTAAAGCCGGAATCTTGGGAGAAAGAACTAGAAATTGTTAAAAACCATCTTGATCAAAGGCATTTTCCTGCGATTGGAGAAATTGGTATTGATTTGTATTGGGACAAAACAACGTTAGATATTCAGGTTAAAGCTTTTGAACAACAAATTGATTGGGCAATTGAAATGGATTTACCGATTGTCATTCACACAAGAGAAAGTTTTGAAGAGACTTTTGAAGTCTTAGAAAGAAAAAAACACCCGAAACTTCGCGGAATTTTCCATTGCTTTTCTGGTGATCTTGAGCAGGCAAAACATGCAATCGATCTGAATTTCATTCTGGGAATCGGTGGAGTAGTAACCTTTAAAAATGGTAAAATAGATCAGTTTTTAAACGAAATTCCTTTAGATAAAATTGTTCTGGAAACAGATTCTCCTTATTTAGCCCCTGTTCCTCACCGAGGGAAAAGAAACGAAAGTTCTTACTTAGATCTCGTTGCCGGAAAACTGGTGAATATTTATGGTAAAGATTTTACTGAGATTGATAGAATAACGACGGAAAATGCAAAAAATCTATTTTCTGTAAAGTAATCCAATTGATGAAAATATTTTATTTTGGAGTATTACAACTTGAAGTTAAGAGATGTTTTAGCGTAAAAATACAATATGATAAAAATATCTAACGACACTAAATTTTATGGTTATATAGGGTTTCTTATAATAGTTTTTGCATATATAATAGCTCAGTTGTATGTTAAATCACATCTTCCGGAGCTTAGTTGGACAGGATCTGATTGGCTGATAAACTACGAGGATGGCGGATTTAAAAGAAGAGGACTGTCGGGTAGTATCTTATTTTTTATTCAGGACCATTTAAAAATTCCACTTACGAGTCAGATTTTTATAATCCAATCATTTTTTTTCCTGCTTATTTTTTATTTTATAATTCGCTTACTTCAATCTAAAAAACTCAACTGGGATATTTTAATTTTATTATGCTCCCCACTTTGCCTTTTATTTATTCCTGTTAATATTTTTAATTCGGGAAGAAAAGAGATTGTCTTAATAGCTTTACTGTCTTTTTTTGTTTACGGAAATCCAAGTAAATTAAAGAAATATCTCCTTTTTATAGGCTTTATCATTGGGTTATTCTTGCACGAATTATTCTATTTTTATTTACCTTTTGTAATTGCTGCTTATACTTTAAAGACAAATAAGATAGATTTTAAATATATTGGAAGTCTATTTGTAGCTTCTACACTCGTTGTCTTAATCTTATTCTTTTTTGGAGGAGAAATTAATCAAGGGCAAAGCTTAGTATTTTTAAAAAATCGTGGGGTACAACTTAATAAGTTCAATATTTTTACCTATGATATGGTTAAGGAAAGGAAAGATATGGTTGCTGCCTATAAGTCGTATATCTTGTTTGCGCTAGAGCTATTGTTTATGGTTTTCCTATCTTTTACTTTTGTGAAAAAATATTTACCTCTACAACTTAAGAATTTCAAAATTTTCATTTTGATTTCCTTGCTTTGGGTTAGTCCTCTTTATTTTTTAGGAGCAGACTGGTTTCGCTGGAATCATATTTACGCCATATTACTTATCATATTAATAATATCTGCATTGCCCAATAATGTTGGGAAAACAACTTATCTTGAAGGTAGGTTTAATATTTCTTTGTTCTTTATAAGTATCGTTTTTTTTATTGTATTTTTCCTTCACATACAGTACGACAGTTCGGGTAATTCGGAAGAGGTATTATTACAATATATAGACAATAAAATTCCCTCTGTTAAATTTTGATGTATTTTAGGACGGAACAGATGATAAAAAAAGCCTTCTCAATTGAGAAGGCTTTCCTATTATTTTTTTCTAAAGAAGCTCTTGTTTTTAGGCTTCTTTCCGGCATCAACTGCAGGTTTCTTTTTAGTATTTGCAGTTTGTTGTTTCGGTCTTTCAGGTCTAGGACCAGAAGGTTTATTATTAGAATCTCTTTTCTGTGCAACCAGATTATCTGTATGGAAAGGATGATCTTTTATGATAGGAATTTTCATTCCAATCAATTTCTCAGTGTTTTTTAGATTGGCAAGATCTAATCCGTCTACGAATGAAATTGAATTTCCTTCTGCACCGGCTCTACCCGTTCTTCCAATTCTGTGAACATAAGTTTCAGAAACATCAGAAAGTTCAAAATTAACAACGTATTTAAGTTCGTCGATATCAATTCCTCTTGCTGCAATGTCGGTAGCTACTAACACTCTTGTCTTTCCTGACTTAAAGTTATTTAAAGCATTCTGACGTGCATTTTGAGATTTATTTCCGTGAATGGCTTCCGTAGATATTTTGCTGGCCTGAAGTTTTCTTGCAATTTTATCAGCCCCATGCTTCGTTCTAGAAAATACGAGAACAGAATCAGAAATATTATTTTGCAGAATATGAGTAAGAAGATCTAATTTATCATCTCTTTCAACAAAATAAACCGTTTGATTGATTGTTTCAGCCGTTGATGAAACAGGGGTAACTTCAACCTTTATAGGATTATTTAATATAGAATCTGCTAATTTCTGAATCTCAGAAGGCATTGTTGCAGAGAAAAATAAAGTCTGTCTTCTTTGAGGTAAAAGTTTAATGATTCTTTTTACATCATGTACAAAACCCATATCCAACATTCTGTCGGCTTCGTCAAGTACAAAGATCTCAAGATTTCTTAAGCTTACAATTCCCTGAGCAATAAAGTCAAGCAATCTTCCCGGTGTCGCAACTAAAATATCAACTCCTCTTTTCAAAGCAGCTTCTTGGCCACTTTGTTTTACCCCTCCGAAAATTACCAATTCCTTTAATGGAAGGTATTTTCCGTAAGCTTTAATATTCTCTTCAATCTGTATCGCCAATTCTCTAGTTGGAGTCAGAATAAGGGCTTTTATGTTTTTGTTTGGTGTTTTATTTTTAGATAAATTTTGTAAAATAGGAATGGCGAAAGCTGCCGTTTTTCCGGTACCAGTTTGTGCACATCCTAGAAAGTCTCTACCATTTAAGATTTCAGGAATTGATCTTTCCTGAATAGGAGTAGGGGTAGTGTATCCTTGCTCCTGAATTGCCTTTGCAATGGGTTCTATTAGGTTTAGGTCTGTAAAATTCAAATGAATTATTTTTTAATTTAAAGTAAAAATTCCCTCAATGTGAAGGAATTATATTTTACAAAGGTAGTTTAAATATTTTTAAGTATATTACTTCACCTTGGTCCATTGTTGATTATGTTTCAAATCTTCAAAGAATTTGTACACTTCAACCAATTTTTCGCTTCCTCTCTTTCCATAATCTTCCACTTTTTTTGAGGTGTCGTCAGTAAGATTTACTGTTAAATATGAAGTGGAGAGGTCAGATACTTTCTGACCATATTTTTCATTTAAATTTTTAACATCTAAACCATTTAATAAAGAGACAAGCTTATTGTAATCAGCTTCTTTAATTGTTGTTGTGAAAGTTCCTTCACGAGGTTGTGAGAACTCGTCTTTTGAAAGGGTCTTGGTGAAATTAAAATGCTCCGCCTCTAAAACTGCTGTTCTGTCTGAATTTATAATCATTGTAGCAACCGGACAGAATCCAAAGCAAGGAGTGGTTTTATATTCAATTTTAGAATATTGTGATTGTACTTTCTGTGAATTGCATGAAAATAATAATATAAATGCACACAGCCCTAGTAGATATTTCATAGTTTAAATTTGATGGGAGTCTCTCAATAATTGTTCCAGAAATCATTAATAACTAAAAATTAAAATAAATTTCACAAAGCTACTCGAATAAAGACTTTTTTATTGTTATAATGTAATGATTTACATGAATTACATAAATTATTCTAACATAGATGATATATTTTTGAGTGAATTAAAAAATTAATTTATAATCATGAAAAAAACGATCATTTTACTAACTGTAATTGTTGGCTTTACAGCAAATGCACAATCATGGAATCTTACAGGAAATGCGGGAACAAATCCGGGTACTAACTTTTTGGGAACTTCTGATAATCAGTCGATAGTATTTAAAACAAATAATGTTGAAAAATTAAAAATTACTCCAAATGGAAGGTTTGTATTTTTTAATGTAACAGGAGCTGGCCAGCTTTTTGATAAAAATTTATTTTTTGGAGGAGGAGTAGAGAGTTCTTCAGCGATACTTAATACAGTTTTTGGAATGGGAGCTTTTACCCAAAATACAATTGGAGCAGGAAATACATCTATAGGAGCGAATGTCATGTCTTTAGCTACAAGTGGTGATGCTAATACTGCTATAGGTTCTGGTGCAATGAGAAATACACAGACTGCTAAATTGAGCGTAGCAGTAGGATCGAATGCTTTAGAAAATCTTATATCTGGTGAAGGAAATGTTGGAGTAGGGGTAGCTGCAATGGGTTCTGAAACGCTTATTGGAAATAATAATGTGAGTGTAGGAAATAGCGCTGCAAGATATCTTAAAAATGGTAATGAAAATGTAATAGTAGGAGGGAATGCTTTTAGAGCTTTAAGAACGGGGTCTAATAATATTAACCTTGGAGCAAGCAATGCTAATCTTATCCTTTCAGGAAATAATAATATTTTTATAGGAAGTAATATTGTACCCTATTCTTCAACTCCAGATAATGAATTGAATATAGGAAACTGGATTGTAGGAAATAATGGTACAATAGGTATTGGACAGTTTACGAACCAATTACCAGGGGATGGAATTGCGGCAGATGGACAAAAGTATAAATTATTCGTAAAAGACGGTATAAGAACTGAAAAAGTAAAAGTAGATATTGCATCCAGCAATGGTTGGGCAGATTATGTTTTTGAAAAGGATTATAAACTGATGTCATTGAATGAGCTTGATCAATTTATTAGCAAAAATGGTCACTTACCAGAAGTTCCTACAACTAAAGAAGCTATTGAAAATGGGATAGAATTAAAAGCTATGAATATCCTTCTTTTGAAGAAAGTTGAAGAACTTACTCTTCATGCTATTGAGCAACAAAAGCGTATTGAAGTCTTAGAAAGTAAGTTCAAGTAAAATTAAATTTATGAAAAATAAAATATTACCCTTGTTTTTATTCGTTGGCTTTTTTGGATTCGGCCAAAATAAACTTTACTATCTTGAAATTCCGAATAAAGATAATGTACCCAAAGTAATTTCTACCACAGATGGTAAAGTTATTGCTACTCATAATGATCAAAAAGTTTCAGATTTATTTTCTAAATATGAAATTGTGAAATTAGAACAGGCATTTCCGACTGCAAAAAATCCTTACCTAAAAACAATTTATTTATTGGAAACTAACAGCTCCAATCTTATTAATGAATTAAAAAACTATAAACAATATTTCCCTTATTCTGAAGAAACTTATAAACCAGAATTATTATATACTCCAAATGATTATAATTATCCTTCTGGAAGCTCCAACCCTCACAAAAACTTAGATTTAATAAATATAAAAGAAGCATGGGACTATACTCATGGAGATCCAAAATTTAAAATAGGGATAAGTGATACACCAATTAGAGCTACGCATGAAGATTTGGTAGGTAAAATAACAAGCCTTACGAATTATATAACACCAGACTCTCATGGAACGGCTGTTGCTAGCCATGCTGCTGCAAATACAGATAATAATAAAGGAATTCCTGGTACAGGTTTTAATTCTAGTGTTTTATTTAAATCTATGAATGATGGAGGTCTGATAAATACTTTATTAGTTCTATCACAAAATGGAGCAAGAGTGGTTAATGCAAGTTGGCATACTGGTATTGGTGACTACTGTCCGTACAGTTCTATAGAACAAACGGTTATGGACGAGATTCACAACAATGGAACTGTAATTGTTGCTGCTGCTGGTAATGGGAAAACTTGTGGAGGACCTAATAATTATGTTTATCCAGCAAGTTATAATCATGTAGTTAGTATTTCTACTGTTGGGCATGAAGATGTAGGATATGTATATAATAATTTATCTGTAGGATGGAAAGATCGTGTAGAACAAGTAATTGGTGATCCAAATTCAACTCATCAAAACAATGATATGGTAGATTTAAGAGTAGGAGCGTTTAATGTTTTAGGAGCAACAGCAGAGAGCGATAGTTCTTATGGTGGAGCTTGGGGAACATCTTTAGGGGCACCTCAAGCATCTGGTATTGTAGCCTTATTATTTGCAGTAAATAATTGTTTGAATACTGATGAGATTGAATCCATTTTAAAGCTTACATCTGCAAGATTAGATAATATTCCAGAAAACCAACCTTACATAGGAAAATTAGGAGCGGGAAGAATTGATGCAGGAAAGGCTACGAAAATGGCTTGGCAAATGAATCCGTCCAATGGAGGTGAAGTAATAATAGAAGATAGAAGTTTTGATAAATGGCATTTTGAGTTACTAAATTCTCCAGAGAAGATTATATTAAGAAATCAATCATTTACTGATAATGCTGATATTGTATTCAGAGCTAAAAACTATATTTTGTTAGAAGGAAATGTTTTATTAAAACCTGGACCAGACAAAAGTGATTATTTATATATTTCTAATGAGAATACCTGTTACAATTTTAAACCTACTTTCAATCCTAGTAATATAATCACAAATAAGAAAGCAGACTTTAAACAGGAAACTTACAGTGATTTACAAAATAATGACATAAGTATATATCCTATTCCTGCTAAAGAAAATATTTTTATAAAATCTAATATTGACTTTAATACAGCAGAAATTAAAATATATGATGGTAATGGTAGATTAGTACAACAGAATCTAAACAATAATAAAAATAATATTATTTCAATTAATCTTTCTAAACTTGTAGCTGGCAATTATATTTTAGATATTTTATTTGATGGTAAAAAACATTATTCTAAAAAAATAGTGAAACAATAAAATAATTCAAACAAAAAAGGATAAACACTAATGTTTATCCTTTTTTAATTTTATCTAAGATATTTTCCTATCCATGCAATTGCTTCCAGATAGCATCTTTCAGTTCCATAAGACCTTCTCCTGTAACTCCTGAGAAAAATAAAGGTTTTTTATTTTCGGGGAATTCTTTAGAGATTTCTTTTCTCAGTTCATCATCTAAAAGGTCAGATTTTGAAATAGAAACAATGAAATCTTTATCTAGCAATTCAGGGTTGTATTCTTTGAGTTCGTTTTCTAAAATTTTAAACTCTTGAAAATGACTTTCAGAATCAGCCGGAATAAGGAATAATAAGATGGAGTTTCTTTCAATATGTCTTAAGAAACGGTGACCAAGACCTTTTCCTTCTGCAGCACCTTCTATAATTCCCGGAATATCAGCCATTACAAAAGATTTGTAATTTCTGTAATCTACAATTCCTAAGTTGGGAGTTAATGTCGTAAATGCATAATTAGCAATTTTCGGTTTAGCAGCAGAAACAGACGATAAAAGAGTTGATTTTCCTGCATTAGGGAAACCTACCAATCCAACATCTGCTAAGATTTTAAGCTCAAAAACAATATAACCTTCCTGACCGTCCATTCCCGGTTGTGCAAATCTAGGCGTTTGGTTGGTAGAAGATTTGAAATGTTCATTTCCTTTTCCTCCTTTTCCCCCTTCCATCAAGATAATTTCCTGACCGTCTTCCATGATTTCGCCAACCACTTCTCCTTCTTCATTTTTAGCGATAGTCCCAATTGGAACTTCGATGTAAATATCATCACCGTAAGCTCCTGTAAGTTGGTTTTTAGCCCCATTCTGACCACGCTCCGCTTTAATGTGACGCGTGTATCGAAGAGGTAGTAAAGTCCATTCATGAGCGTTTCCTTTCATAATAACGTGACCTCCACGTCCTCCGTCTCCACCATCGGGTCCTCCTTTAGGAATATATTTTTCACGGCGAAGATGGGTAGAACCAGCACCACCATGACCGCTTTTACAATGAATCTTTACGTAATCTACAAAATTTGACATTTCTTATAATTATGAGTTATGAGTTATGAATTATGAGTTATGAATTTTTAAGAGAACTTATAGCCCATCACCCATAACTTTTAACTATTTTATTTTTTCTACTTCAGCAAAAAGCTTTTCAGAGATCTCGCTGATCTCGCCAACTCCATTTACCTCCACATATTTTCCTTGCTGCTTATACAATTCAGCTACTTCAGCTGTTTTTGCATAATATTCTTTTATTCTGTTTCCGATGATCTCTACATTGCTATCATCAGTTCTTCCACTTGTTTCACCTCTTTTCAGTAATCTTTCAACCAAAGCAGTATCTTCTACGATCAATGAAAGACAAACATCAATATTGTCATTCAATTCCTCTTTTACGATTTTTTCTAATGCTTCTGTTTGTGCAACAGTTCTTGGATAACCATCAAAAATAAATCCGTTTGTGTCGGTCGGTTTTCTCAATTCGTCAATCAGCATATCTGTGGTTACCTGATCGGGAACCAATTCTCCTTTATCAATGTAAGATTTAGCTAATTTCCCAAGTTCAGTATCATTTTTCATGTTGAATCTGAAAAGATCACCTGTTGAGATTTGCTTTAGGTTAAATTTCTCAATCAGATTCTGAGCCTGAGTTCCTTTTCCACTTCCTGGAGGGCCGAACAGAACAATGTTTATCATAATGTTGAAGCGCTTTGGCAATCGGCATTTAGCTTTTAGCTTTTGGCTTTTGGCGGTTTGCTTTTATGCTTTCAGCTTTGTTTAGTTAATATTTTACTTTTATTTCGATTTAATATTTAAAGCTAAAAGCCAGAAGCTAATAGCTATCGGCAATCTAATGATTAATTTGTCCGTCAGATAATTGATATAGATTCGGAAGGTTTCTTCCTAACTCATCATAATCTAACCCATAACCTAGAACAAATTTGTTCGGAATTTCTTTTCCGATGTAATCTAACTTGAAATCTTTTTTATAAACGTCCGGTTTCAAAAGAAACGAAGCAATTTTTACAGATTTTGGACGTTGCGTTTCGCTAAAATATTTAAAAAGACTTTCAACCGTATTTCCTGTGTCTACAATATCCTCTACAAGGATGATGTGACGGTCTTTTACGTCTTTCGTCAATTCCATTTTTTGATAAACAATTCCGGTAGATTCTGTTCCTGCATAAGAACTCATCTGGATGAAAGCAATCTCACAATTTCCTGGATAATGCTTTAAAAGGTCTGAGAAGAACATGATCACTCCGTTCAAAACGCCTATGAAAACAGGAACTTCATCCTTGTAATCTTCATAAATTTTTAAAGCTGTTGCTTTTACGATCTCCTGAATTTCATCTTCCTCTAGATAAGGAACAAAACTTTTGTCGTGAATTTGAATGCTTTCCATAAAAAAAATTAATAGTCGGCAAAGTTACGGATTTTTGATTAAAATATTTTCGTATTTTGTGATATTCAGACTTTATCCTTTTTTAGGGTAACAGATATGTTTATGAATGTTTTACGAAATAGCATGATTTTTGTCATTCCGCGGAATTAAGCGAAGAAGGAGTCTGTTTTTTTTGTAGATATCGCAACGTTTTTCCTGAAATTATTACATGAATTTTATTTGTAGATAAGTTGTACGAGATTAAATTTCAATTCTGTCGGTGATTTCATCCAATTTGTTAGAATTGCGTGAAAAGCTTGATGTTTATTTCTAATGTTGATATGTAAAACTAAGACCGTAGCCCCGATCGCAGCATTTGTTTGAGCTCATTTTCTTTTGCAAAAAGAAAATAGCGAGTGCGGAGAGCGGGAAATAGCTCCCGAAAAAATGAGTAATGGATTGAATAATATAGAAGTTAGGTTGTTGAAGTTTAACTTTAATTAAGAAAGAAATTATGCTTTTCCTACAAAACATATATTTAGTATTTTTTGAAGGAAATCGACTTTTTAATTCTATTAGAGATTTCCCAAGATGAGATTTTTTGAATGAAATTGATGTGGAGAAAGAGATTGTTTTAAACTAATAGAATATTTTACATGTTCTTTATCATTCCGGAGGAATCTCTATAATGTTATTTAAAAACAGAGTTTAGATTCTTCCGAAATGATATAAATCTAATGTTTTTTATAAAATTAAGTAAAGTTATTTTTGCTTTTCGGCGTTTGTTACCCATAGATCTTTCTCAAGATTATATTTTCTTGCAATATTTATATTGGATACTGTCCAGCTGAAATCGGCTTGTTTTTTATCTGCAATTTTGAGATTATAAATATTGTCTGACTTAAAAAAGTTTTCGCCATAAAATTCAGGACAACGCACAATCACGGGTATTACCTTATCGTGATAGTTTTTCATAGTTGTGGAAATAATTTCAAATTCCATAACTGTTGCAAAAGCAAAATATCCACAATTAGGAGGTAGAGAAACATTATTAATTAGTTTTCCTGTTATTTCGTATTTGTTTCCTTTAATTCTAGTTCTTTGTGATGAATATGCAGAGCTTATTAAAATAAATGCTAATGTAAATATGTATGTTGTTTTCATGGAGGCTCAAATAGCTTAATATTTTACAAATGCTTTGAAATCCAATGATCTATCTGATTCAATACATGTTCTCTAATTTCCTCATTCAATATTTCATGTCGCATTTCAGGATATATTTCCACTTCTACATCTTTGAATCCATCAAGTTTTAAATTCTCAACAGTTTTTGTTACTCCTTTTCCAAAATCACCTATGGGATCATTCTGTCCGCTAATGAATAGAAAAGGGAAGGACTTCGGAATGGTTTGTGCCCAATTTCTAACCGTTGCTTTTTTGTAAATACTAAATAACGCATAAAATGCATTGTAGGTGAAAGGAATTCCACAAAGTTCATCCTGAGAAAAAGCATTTCTATTGGCAGGATTTAGGCTAAGCCAGCTGGTATCGCTAAAGTCTTTATCTTTTTTGAATTGCTTATTATTAACATTCGTAAAAACAGAATTCAAAAAAGTACGGCGGCGAGGCGCAATGGCATTTGCTAATGATAAATAACCTCTTAATAAATCTATTCCGGGTAACGGTCCGCCCGTTCCCGTAATGATAGCTCCAGCAAATTTACCGCTCGCCCTTTGTAACAGACAACGCGTAATAAAAGACCCCATTGAATGTCCGAGAATAAAATGAGGAACATCCGGATATTGATCCATAAGATGTTTGCTTATTTTTTCTGCATCTGAAATCAATCTTTCATCCGGATGGTTAAGTTGAAAGAAACCAATATCTTTTTTATCCTTTACCGATTTTCCGTGTCCTAAATGATCATAAGTCAACACCGCGAATCCTCTATTAGCAAAATACTCCGCAATTTCTTAATATCTGCCACTGTGTTCCTGCATCCCGTGAACGATTTGTAAGGTCGCTTTTACAGGAATTGTTTGCGGAGAAAATAAAGTGTAGAAGAGTGGGGTTTGATCGTTTGTAGTTGTTGCTAAGTATGCGGATTGTTGTAGTGATTTCATGGTGGGGATTGTCTTTTGGTGTTTTGGAGAAGGGTTAAAGATATGTTTTTGCAAACTCTAAACCTAACAGGTTTTTAAAACCTGTTAGGTTTGATTATAGTGGCTGCTTAACCTCTGATAATGTCCAATCAAGGTAAATATCTTTATTAATAATATCCACAAGAAGATCTTCCAAGTTTTTGCAAAAATTTATTTTTAATATTAATGGGGATTTTATTAGAATTTCTTTTAATTCTTCTTCAGTATAGTAATGAGCAGTTGGATTATCACTATCGTATTGATTAGTTTTCCAGATTTTATGCTTTAATAGAACATTTACTATTCTTTCAATAATTAGTTCTTCAAAACCCATCTCATCTTCAACTTTATTAATTATTAAATCATACTTTCCATCCCAAATATCATAATCTTTATAGTAGACTCTTATTAGTCTTTCCTTATTCAATTGATTAATTATATGAATAAGACCAGGTTTTTCCCCTGTTGCACTTCCATAGGAAATTATTTTTTTACTTCTTTTTAAAATGAATAAAGGTCCATGTCCTACAAATTGGTCTTCAAATCTTAATGTTTCAAAAAACTTTTTAGATTGATAATGGAAACAAAATGTGTCATCAGTTTCATGTATAGTGTCTATTTCAACGATATCTCCAACTTTATTTAAAAGATATTCTCTGGCTATTTTTAGATATTCATCCTTAATGTTTTCCTGCATTTTATCTTAAATGTTTTTGAAAACTAAACTTACGGATTCCCGTTCAATAATTGTGAATTTTATAAGTATATTTGATTCAAAACAAATAAAAAATGAAGAAGATTTTAATACTAGGGACACTGTTATTCTTTTATTTAGCTTATTGCCAAGAGAGATTGGATAATTTGAATAAAGTCTTTGATAAGTACGAAAAAAAATATCAACAACAAAATAATCCTTATACAGAATCTTCAAATGATACTGAACAAATAAGGGAAATAAAGCAAGCTTTAAATACTCGTAGACAAAAACGAATTGAAATAAACGATTTAGCTAAAAAACAAGAAGAGGAAAGTAATCAATATCAAAATATTGCAAATAATGCTCTAAAGAGAGCTGCCAATTCTATATCACCGATTCCAAAAGCTCCATCTGATTTAATAGAAGCTGCTGAGACAGCAGGTAGAACTCCAGAGCAAAAGGCTTATGATAATGCAGCTCAAACCGTTGGTATTTCTAATGCGAATGACGGTATTATTATAGCAAATAATAATACCATCATTAAAACGGAAACTGAGACGAAAGAAATTAATAAAGAAATGATTTTAGCTTTTTGTTTTGTCGCTTTACTATTTCTTTTAATTATTATTCGTCGAAAAAAGATTAAAAATTAATGACTAAACTTTTCTAACTTAAAATAAAATCCACCACAAATTTGGTCACCCTATTTTTTAAAAGTAATTTTGCATGAATCTAAAAACAAAAGTAAAATATGTCAACTTACGTAGTTGTAGGTCTTCAATATGGAGATGAAGGTAAAGGAAAAATCACGGATGTTTTATCTGCAAAATCGGATTATGTTGTTCGTTTCCAAGGGGGAGACAACGCAGGTCACACGGTTTATGTGGGTGAAGAGAAATTTGTTTTGCACCTTCTTCCTTCAGGAGTTTTGCAGTGTAAAGGAAAATGTATCATTGCCAATGGAGTAGTGGTAAATCCTAAATCTTTCATTAGAGAAGTAGGCCAGATCGAAAGCAAAGGCCTTAGAACAGACCACATTTTTATCAGCAGAAGAGCGCATGTGATCATGCCTTACCACATCCTTTTGGATACTTACCGTGAAGAAGAGCACGGAGGAACTCAGATCGGAACGACTAAAAAAGGAATCGGGCCATGTTATGAAGATAAGATCTCAAGGATCGGTATCAGAATGGTAGATCTTTTAAATCCTGAAATCTTAAGAGATAAAATTGAGAAAAACTTAAAAGTTAAAAACTCACTTTTCGAAAAATATTACGGAAAGCCAACGTTGGATGTTGAAGAAATTTACAACGAATTTTTAGAGATTGGTAAACAACTTCAAGACAGAATCGTTGATACAGAGGTTGAATTGAACGAAGCAATCAGAGATGGTAAAAACGTTTTATTCGAAGGTGCTCAGGCGTTGATGCTAGATATCGACTTCGGAACATATCCTTACGTAACTTCATCTTCTCCATCTACAGGAGGAGTTTGTACAGGAGCTGGTGTGCCGCCAACTTCACTTAAAAACTTAATTGGTGTTGCAAAAGCATATTGTACAAGAGTAGGAAACGGACCTTTCCCTTCTGAATTAGACAATGAGCTAGGAGAAAGCATCAGACAGATTGGTGGTGAATTCGGAGCAACTACAGGTAGACCAAGAAGAACAGGTTGGTTAGACCTTGTTTCTTTAAAGCATGCTTGTATGATCAATGGTATCAATAACTTAGTAATTACGAAACTAGACGTTCTTACAGGAATTGAAAACCTTAAAATCGTAACACATTACAAAACTGAAGACGGAAAAATCATCGATTATTTCACTTCTTCAACAGAAAAATTATACAACTACGAGCCGATCTATCAAGATCTACCAGGTTGGGGCGAAGATCTTACACAAGTAAGAAGCTACGACGAACTTCCTGATAACGCTCAGAAATACATCGAGTTTATCGAGAAGTATTTGGGAATCAATGTTTACTTAGTTTCAGTAGGACCTGAAAGAAGCCAAAACATCATCAGAAAAGAATTATTCTAAGGAATATTTTCAAATAAATTTAAAAGAGACTGTCAATCATTGACAGTCTCTTTTTTCGTCATTGCGAGAAGCGAAGCGACGAAGCAATCTCATAATATAATTCCATTATCCAACATATTACCCATTACTCATTACTCATTACTCATTTTTTTGGGAGCTATTTCCCGCTATCCACTCATACTCCTTGCGCCAATGCGCTCCAACTCCTAAACCCTTCCACTTTTCCAATGCTTGCTGTGGGGTAACCGTTCCTATCGTGGCTAGGGGTTTTGTCGCCGTTTCAATTCTTCACAATGTAATCAACATTCCTTTTACGATTCTGAAAGGATATTAAAGACAATTTTAAAATTTCATATTTTCCATCTCTCGCAAATTTTGTAGATGATTATATTCAAAAAATCTGCGTCATCAGCGAGAGATAGAAACCAAAAATGGTGACCGATATTCTCGAAGTCACCATCAATATTGTAAAATTATTATTTCTTATTTCAGCACTTCCACTTCAATTGCGCTATCATCAAAAACCTTGATAAACGCTTTCGTGTAATCTTCCTTTGTTGCAAAATTCGGATTATCCATAAATTTCTGTGCATTAATAGCAAATAGAGGAAACCAGGTTGAACTTATTTGTATCTGGATTTTATGTCCTTTTTTGAAAGTATGAACCACATCTTGTAATCTAAAGTTCACAGCGGTTTTCTGATTCGGAACCAAAGCTTCTGCTTTTTCTCTGGAGTTTCTAAATTTGGCAGGCATAATTTCACTTCTTACCATTTGATGGTAGTTTCCATAAATCACACCGTCTTTCTTTTCTACAGGCTTGAAATCTTCAGGATAAACATCAATTAATTTCACGGCGAAATCTGCATCTGTAGAAGTGGAAGCAATATTTAATTTTGCCATAATTTCTCCTGCGAAAGTCATATCATCTGTTAAAACATCGGTTGTGAAAGTCAATACATCAGGTCTTCCTTCTGCAAATCTTTGATCTTCCGACATGTAATTTCTAGGTGTAAATCCATTAAAATCTTTAAGATTATCTGAACTTAATACCGGGTTGTTGGGATCACTATAGTATTCTGATGAACCTTGGCCGGCAGATTTTTTCAATGTTCCGTTTGTTAAATAGAAATTAACTTTTTGTCCTTCTTTGGGAGGATAAGTTGTAAACTCTCTCCATTGTTTTGCTCCGGTGTCGTACATCAAAGCTTCTGGAAGTCCGGCATCCTGTTTTGTATTTCCTTTTAGATAATGATTGAAAAATTTCGTTTCAATATTTTTTTGATAATAGGTAGCAATGCTGTCTCCAAAATAGATCTGATTGTGGAAGTGTTTTCCTTCTTCGCGTCCCCAGCCACCATGAGAAAAAGGTCCCATTACGATAGTATTCTTAGCTTTCGGACTTGTTTTTTCAATGGTTTTGTAAATATTTAAAGGTCCGGAAAGATCTTCAGCATCAAACCAACCACCAACAGTCATTACGGCATGATTCACATTTTTAAGATGAGGAAGAAGGCCTCTTTTTTGCCAAAATTCATCATAGTTGGGATGATTCATTATTTCGGTCATGAAGAAATTGTCTTTGTAATATTTCTCGTAACCATCTTTCAACGTTCCCATATCCCTATAAAATTTCAAACCATCTTCAGAGGTTGGTTTAATCATTGAATCTGAATACCAAGCTTTATTTTCGGCTTTTGTTTTCTGAACTCCAAATACAGGGAATGTTTTAAAATAACCTAACATAAATCTTCCGTTGTGAAGAAAATCATCATTCCAAAAATCGGAAATCGGAGCTTGCGGAGAAGATGCAACTAACGCTGGATGCTCTGCCAAGATTCCTACAGCAGTATAAAATCCGGGATAAGAGGTTCCGTATTGACCAACTTTTCCGTTGTTGTCTTTAATATTTTTTATTAACCAATCAATGGTATCGTACGTATCGGTACTTTCATCCACATCTTTTTTCGTTTTATGATCCACCTGCGGCGTCATATTGGTAAAAGTTCCTTCGCTCATATATCGTCCGCGAACATCCTGAAATACAAAAATATATTTGTCATTCATCAAGTATTGATTCGGACCAATCTTGGTTTTATACTCATTTTCACCGTATGGAGCAATGCTGTAGCAGGTTCTCTGCATTAAAAATGGATATTTGTTCTTATTAGAAATATCTTTAGGAATATAAACTGCGGTGAAAAGTTTCGTTCCGTCCCGCATAGGAATATACATTTCCTTTTTGATGAAATTATCTTTCACAAACGAATCAGTGGGTGGTGTACTTTGAGATTTACCAATAATGAAAAAGAGAATGCATACAATTGAAATAGGGATCTTCATGAATTTAATTTGCTGCTAATTTAAAAATAAAAAAACTTTAACTGAAATTAAAAAAAGGATGGAAGTTTTTCCATCCATTTAATAATCATAATTTATTTACCTGTCATTTTCTTTCCTGCAAATTTGTTGAGCTTCATCGTTAATGAAAACATGATGTATCGTTTTAAAATCAGATCTTCACGGTCTTCAAAATTGGTATTTGAAATGGTTCTTTTTACACTCTGATTTTGGTTTAAAACATCATATACTTTCACTTTGGCGGTAAGCTGTTTGTTGAAAAAAGCATATCCTAAACTCGTATTCCAGAAATAGAAATCTCTTTTGAATCCGGGAGCAATATTTGAATTGGTGTTGTATTCAAAATCATTTCCAAAAACAAGATTGCTTTTAAAAATATAGTTGGTGAGTTCAAGTTTTAAAACTTGATTGGCTGTTTCTACCTTGTCAATACTGTAATTGGTATAATTTGAGAGGCTATAGCTCATTTTGTATGATGGCTTTATGGTGATCTTATCTTTTATTTCATAAGTAAGGTTCAGTCCTGGATTGATGTTGTAGTTATTGCTAGTAAATTGCTGACTATTAATAAATCCTCTCCCGTAACTTAGATTCATATTAAATCTTGGGTTGATGGTAAGTTTATTTTCTTTCCATTTAAAAGTTTTACTAAATCCACCGCCGAGATTGAAGTTTTTACTTCCACTTACATTGGCATACGTCACAAACTGTTTTCCTGATTCGTCATAATAAGAATAATTAATGATATCATTATTGCTATAGGTGAAGCCGGCATTCATATAGTAGGTGATGTTTTTCACGAGATTAGAATTATTAAAATAAAGATAAGTTCTGTTTGACCATGTGTTTTTCAACTCAGGATTTCCTTGATAAATAATTAACGGATTAGAGTAATCTTTGTAAGGAGTAAGCTGCTCTGCAGTTGGAATCGTGTAATCTGAAGAATGATAAACGCTTAATCTTTTACTTTTTGAAAATTCATAATTAAGACCTAGATTATAGTTGGGAAGGGTAAAGTTTTTCTGGAGGTCATATTGCTCACCACTATAAATAGAATGTACTTTCATATCAGAAATATCAACGGCAATAGAACCCCACATATTGACTTTGTTTTTATTGACCGCTAAAGATAATTCCGGAGAAATTTGGTTGATCTTCTGATTCATACGGTTGGATAAAGGCATATTGTAATCTGAATATTCTCCTGTATTTTCATTGAAATCATTAACATTTCTTAGGTTACGATTGAGTTTTGAACTGTATTTCATTTCAAAATTTATCGTTGCAGAATCAGAAATAGGTTCTGTATATCCTGCACTGAAATTATATTCATTGATCTGTTTTTTATTCTTAGCAAATTGGTTTCTGATGTCGTTTGGGTCTGTACTTTGGTAAAAAATCGTTTGTGACTTATTCAGATTATCATTTTTTGACTCTGAAATTGTAGTATTTATATTCGCATAAACAAGTCTTTCTTTCTTCTTAAACTTTTTTGAAAAATAAATTTTAGGGCTAAAACTGTTGCTTTCTGATTTTATACTGGTATAAGAATCACTTTGATTAAGAAGTGTATTATCTTTTGATGTATTGGATTGTAAAGTGTTAAAATTAAAGCCTTCCGATCTGGAAAATGTTGGGGAGATATAAATACTTGTAAGGGAATCCAGCTTTATTTTGGCTGATGTATCCAAATTATATTGTTTAGATTCGTTTTCACCATTACTTTCTGAGTTGGTTTTCAAGGTGGAGTCTGGAAGTAACGTCGTTCTGGAAACTTTGGATTGTGTTTCCATATTGTTGTTAGAATGCATCAAACTAAAACGATCAAGGTCTGCATTTTTTCCAAACTTGTCGTTATAGCTTATTCCTATAGTGGTAGATTTTTGAATTCCTTTATTGTTGTTTCCCCCTTGCACATAATAGGTATTACCTCCTACAGTATTTATACTTCCGCCTTGCATCAGCCAAGAGTTTCTGCCGTGTCCCATGCTGTCAAAAACCTCATCACTGGAGAAACCTTGTGAGTTGATATTGTTTGAGGAGGCCAGAATACTGATTTTGGTATCTTTTTTAAAGTAACTTAAAAGTCCACTTCCTTCATATCTTTTATCAGTTCCATACCCAAGAGTGAGTCGGGAAATTAATCCTTTATTTTTCTTTTCATCAATATTAAAATTAATGGTAGCATTGTTTGATTTTGCTGTTTTTCCATTCAATTCTTCTTCTTGGGTTTTTGTCGTGGTGAACTGGATATTTTTAATAATATCTGCAGGAAGATTTTGTAGGGCAATTTTACCATCTTTATCAAAAAAAGGTTTTCCATTGATCATAACTTGATCTACTTCTTTCCCATTGACCGTTATTTTTCCTTCGTTACTAATTTCAACTCCGGGAATTTGTTTTAAAAGTTCTTCAATCTTACTGTCGGGACGAACTTTAATGGCTGAAGCATTAAACTCAATTGTATCTTTTTTAATTTTTACGGGCGAAACCGTAATTTTTACTTCATCAATATTCGTGATTGAATTTTTATCAAGTTCAATATCTCCCAAAGACAATGAATGCTCTAATTTTTCTAGAGTTTTGGTATAAGAAACTAATTTTTCTGCATCAATTTTTAATAGCGCTGGTTCGCGTAATTCATCCGTTTTCAAAGAGAATTTCCCTTCTCTATTGGTTGCGGTATAATTGATAATGGAAGAATCTTTCTGTTTAAGAAGGTAGACGGTGGCGTTTTCGATTGGTTTCTTTTCAAAATTTGAAACTTTCCCGTCAATACTCAGTTTTTGGCCTGTTAAAATACTCATGTTGATGACAAGAATCAACAGTAATAAAGGTTTCTTCATCTTAATGTGTTTGTGTTTAGGGTTGTAAAATACAAAAAAACACTTCTAAAACAAAAGCGTTTTCTGTAATTTTTGTATTAAACAATGAAATTAGCGATCTATAATCTATGCAATTACTCTACTTTCTTTCCCGCAAATTTATTCAGTTTCATTGTTAGAGAAAACATGATGTATCGCTTTAAAATAAGGTCTTCACGATCTTCAAAATAAGAATTGGTAATCGTTCTTTTTACACTTTGATTCTGGTTTAAAACATCATAAATTTTAACTTTTGCAATCAATTGTTTATCAAAAAAAGAATAGCCTAGACTTGTATTCCAGAAATAATAATCTCTTTTGAATCCCGGAGCAAAGTTGGAACTTGTATTGTACACGAAATCATTTCCAAATACAAGATTGCTTTTTAGGACGTAATTTGTAATCTCTACTTTTAATGATTGGTTGGTGGTTTGTACTTTACCAATACTGTAATTTGTATAGTTTGAAGAATTATAGCCGATTGAATAGGATGGTTTTACCGTAAATTTATCGGGGATCTCGTAGGTAAGATTGATCCCAGGATTTATACTATATGAATTGCTTGTAAATTTTTCATCATTAATAAAGCCTCTTTTGTAATCATAAGTCATATTAAAGGTGGAATTAATGGTGAATTTACTTTTCTCCCATTTATATGTTTTGGCAATATTTCCTCCTAAAGCAACGGTTTTATTCCCGCTAACATTGGCATACGTTACAAACTGCTTTCCGGAAGCGTCATAATAGGAAAAATTGGTGATGTCATTGTTGATATAACCGAAATCTATATTTAGATAATAAGAAAGGTTTTTTATGAGATTGAAATTACTGAAATAAAGAGAGGCTTTATTGGCCCATGTACTTTTTAGATCGGGGTTCCCCTGATAACTCACGAGAGGATCGGAAAGATCTAAATAGGGAATTAACTGGCTAGCGGTAGGCGTTGTAAAACCTGAATAATTGGTTAAAGTTAATCTCTTAGCTTCGGAAAATGCATATTGAAAAACGGCATTGTAATTAGGAAGGAAAAAACTTTTCTGTAAATCATATTGTTGCTGATTAAAAATGGAGCTCATTTTCATATCAGAAATATCAAGACTTAGAGAAAACCAAATATTGAATTTCTTTTTGTTGACCGATAACGTTAATTCTGGAGAAATCTGATTGATCTTCTGATCCAGACTGTTGGACAAAACGGAATTGTATTTTGAATATTTCCCTGTATTCAAATCAAAATCATTAACCTCTTTAAAATCACTGATCAATTTTGCCTGATACCTAACATTAGCAGTTAAGCTCACAGAATCAGAAATGGGTTCGGTATAACCTGCCGTGAAGCTGTAATCACTATTCTGGTTTTTATTTTTAGCGAGTTGATCTCTGTTGTCATTGAGGTTGTTACTTTGATAAAATATCGTATTTGATCTGTTGAGGTCATTGTTTTTAGATTCAGAAATAGACGTGTTGATGCCCATACTGGCTGTTCGTCCTTCTTTTTTAAACCTTTTAGAAATATATATATTAGGACTAAATGAATTATTTTCTGAGTTGGAATTGGTGTAAGCATCACTTTCGTTCAGAAGAATATTATCTTTTAAAGTGGTTGAGGTAGAGTTGTTAAAACTGAAACTCTTGCTTTTAGAAAAAGAGGGCGAAAAATAAATATCAGTGAGTGAATCCAGTTTTATTCTTGTTGAAAAATTAAAATTATACTGTTCGGTTTCGCTCTCACCTTTTGCTTCAGAATTTGTTTTTAGGGTAAAGTCGGGAAGGAGGGTCGTTCGTGAAACCTTTGACTGAGTTTCCAGATTATTTTTAGATTGTAGCAGGCCAAAATTATCCAGATCAAAATCTTTTCCAAATTTATCATTGTAATTAAGCCCTATCATCGAAGATTTTTGGAGCCCCTGTTTTGTTTGAGTTCCTCCATTATTTCTCATACTGTCAAAAACCTGGTCACTGGAATAGCCTTCAGAATTGATATTATTGGATGAAGCCACCACACTTATTCTGGTATCATTTTTAAAATAGCTTAAAAATGCATTGCCTTCATATCTTTTATCGGAACCGTAGCCAAGAGTAAGCCTGGAAATAAGTCCTTTATTTTTCTTGTCATCAATGGTAAAATTAATGGTGGCATTTTTTGATTTTGGTGTTTTTCCACTTAATTCTTCCTCTTTGGTTTTGGTCGTTGTAAATTGAATGTTCTTGATAATATCAGCCGGAAGATTTTGTAAAGCGATCTTACCGTCTTTATTAAAGAAGGGTTTCCCATTGATCATGATCTGATCTACTTCTTTACCGTTTACCGTAATCTTTTTATCATTGCTGATTTCCACACCGGGAATCTGTTTTAGAAGTTCTTCAATTTTACTGTCGGGGCGTACTTTTAATGAAGAGGCATTAAATTCTATGGTGTCTTTTTTTATTTTAATCGGGGAGACCTTAATTTTAACTTCTTCAATAGAGAAAACGGCATTTTTTTCGAGCTCAATTTCTCCTAAAGAAATAGATTGGTCTATTGTCTCGAAGTTTTTGGAAAAAGAACTCAGTTTATCAAAATCAATTTTTAAAATAGTAGGAATATCCAACTTATCTGTTTTCAGAGAAAATTTACCTTCTTTGTTGGATGCGGTATAGTTGATGATGGAAGAATCTTTTTGTTTTAGGAGGTAGACTGTAGCATTTTCGATAGGTTTCTTTTCAAAATTTGAAATTTTACCGTCGATGCTTAATTTTTGAGCAGCCAAAATACCCATGTTGAATACAATAATCCACAGCAATAGAGCCTTTTTCATTATAATGTGTGTATTTCTAGGGCGTAAAAATAAAAAAACACCTCCAAAGTAGAGGTGTTTACGATTAATATTTTAAAAATATTAAGCTTTCAAATATCTTGAATAGGCGTAACCTTCTTGTCCGTCAGCGCTTTTCACTTTCCACCAATCGTCAGAAGTCTGCTCAATTAATGTAACTGCAGAACCTTTTGCCGCTTTACCAACAACAGCAGCTTCTGTAGAAGGCTCCTGTCTGATGTTGAGGTTAGAATCTTCTGTAGCAACTGTAAGAGATGCTCCTGCAGAAAGACCTGAAATCTGTACGTCAATATTAATATCAGTTGCAGAGTAAGTAGAATCAATAGCTCCTAAAGCATTCCAAACAGCATCTTTTGAAGCCGTGTTTGAAGCACTTCCTGAAACATAAAGAATTCCATCTTGTTCCTGAACCTGAAGGTTTGCAATTCCAGCTGACTGAGCAGCAGAGACTACGCTTGAATATTTATCTTGTAATGTGCTCATTTCTAATTATTTTACAACTAAGTTATTATTATATTTTCCAACTTTCAAAGCATCTACAGATTCTTTGATTTTTCTTGCTTGTAGAGCAGATACATTTCCTGTAAGCGTTAGAGTTCCATTTACGGCCTCTACTTTTACAGATGGGAAATCTTTAAGAGCATCTTTTACTTTCTTTTGAACAGCAGGATCTAGCGCTGAAGTAGTTTCAACCGGAGCTGCAGCTGCAGGAGCTGCCTCAATAGTTGCCATATCATGCACTCCTTTAATACCGTTGATTGCTTTAAGTTGAGCAATCATAGCATCTTTAGAAGCCTGATCAGCAAAAGTTCCGCTTAAATGAGCCTGTCCTTCTTTTACTTCAACAGAAGCACCCGGATTAGAGGTTACGATTGTTGTAGCTTGAGTCTGAAGATCAGCATCAGAAACTTTCTTTTTACAAGCAATTGATCCGAAAGATACTGCTATAGCCAATGCAGCCATTGCGATAGTTTTTTTCATATTGTATATTTATTTAATGTTGTTAATACAATCAAATGTAATAATAAAATTTATACCAAAAGGATTAAAATTAGAGAAATGTTTCTTGTTTTTTTTTCAATATTTTATAAATCAGACTATTAATTTTAATGTAATATAAACTTAACATAAATTTATTACAACTTTAATAAATTCTACACCAATTAAAAAACTATTATATTTGCGAAACTTGAATTTATATGAAAGGACAAAATAAACTTTTTATAGCAATTATCATTGCACTTCTTATAGGGGTAGGAATTGGTGGTGTGGTGCATATGCAGTATCCGGAAAGCGCCGAACCTTTTTCTAAAAATATCAAACTTCTGGGAACCGTTTTCATTAGGTTGGTACAAATGATTATTGCCCCTTTGGTTTTCACAACATTGGTCGTGGGAATTGCTAAAATGAGCGATATTAAAATGATCGGAAGAGTAGGAACAAAAGCCATGTTATGGTTTATTTCTGCCTCTCTGATGTCTCTTTTTATTGGTTTGATCCTTGTAAATTGGCTTGAACCGGGACATGTAACTAAACTTCCTATTCAGGACGTATCTTCTGCTGAAGAATTATTAAAAAGCAGCAAAGGATTTTCTATGGAAGATTTTGTGAAACATGTTGTTCCTAAGAGTATATTTGAAGCTTTTGCAACCAATGAAGTATTACAAATTGTAGTATTCTCCATTATGTTTGGTGTGGCTTTGGCTAATATGGGTGAGGAATATGCGCAACCGGTTATCAAATTATTTGATATTGTAGCCCATGCGATCCTTAAAATGGTAGCCTATATTATGTGGTTTGCTCCGCTTGGAGTTTTAGGAGCTATTGCAGCTGTAGTTGCCGTCAATGGTTTTGAAATTTTTAAAGTATATGCCATTTATCTAAGAGACTTTTTCTTTGCATTAGGGGTTCTTTGGTTGGTTTTATTATTGGTAGGTTATCTGATTTTAGGAAACCGCCTTTTCGAATTATTAAAAAGAATAAAAGCACCTTTATTGATCGCTTTTTCTACCACAAGTTCAGAAGCTGTATTCCCTAAATTGGTAGAAGAATTAGAACAATTCGGATGTAATAGTAGAGTCGTATCTTTCATTTTACCGCTAGGATATTCATTCAACCTGGATGGAAGTATGATGTATATGACGTTTGCGTCAATTTTCATCGCTCAGATTTATGGAATTGAAATGACAATCGGACAACAAATTACCATGCTTCTAGTACTTATGCTTACCTCAAAAGGGATTGCAGGAGTTCCAAGAGCTTCTTTGGTCATTATTGTAGCAACGTGTTCAATGTTTGGTATTCCACCAGAAGGGATTGCTTTAATTTTACCAATTGACCATTTCTGTGATATGGGAAGAAGTATGACAAACGTTTTAGGAAATGCGTTAGCCACTTCTGCTGTTTCGAAATGGGAAGGACAGTTGGATAATCCCGGTGTTGAAGTATAAATAATAAATTTTCAATATAGCGAAGGCTAAAGAATGGTCAATAGTGAATTTTTAAGATTCATTATTGACCATTTATTTTTTATTTGAAGCTATTCCCGCTTTCCATTACAATCTTTTTTTTTCAAAAAAGGATTTTCATTTCTATCGGGGCTAGGTAGTTGTCTTTCTTTCAAAATTTGTCATTGCGAACGAAAAATATTCTCACTGATTGTAAAGAAAATCTTTGCGATCTTTGTATTTAAAATAGATTCAATAAAAAATCAAATTATTAAATGAATTTACAACATCATAAAAATTCAATTTCTGAAAATGGCTTCACAGTGATCAATACGATCTTTTCTGATGATGAAATTGATAGAATTACAGATGCCATTCAAAATATAGATACCTCCAAAGATACTTTCAGGAAATCCGAAGATCTGTTTGCGATAAGACAATTCCTGAAAGAAATTCCAGAGGTCAATGAATTGATATTTAATGAAAATATTAAAAAAATAATCAAAGAAGTTTTCGGGGATAAATATGCTGCTGTAAAAAGTATTTATTTTGATAAGCCTGAAAAATCAAATTGGTATGTTGCCTATCATCAGGATCTAACGATTTCTGTGGATAAGAAACTTGAGTTGCCTAATTTTGGACCTTGGACAACCAAACAGAATCAGTTTGCGGTTCAGCCGCCATTAGATATTCTTGAAAATATTTTCACGATTAGAATTCATTTAGATGATACTGATGAAAATAATGGAGCCTTAAAAGTAGTTCCACAATCACATGCTAAAGGAATTTATAGACCCGAAACAATAGATTGGAGCGTAGAAACCGAAAAGATCTGCAATGTAGAAAAAGGAGGAGTTATGATTATGAAACCTTTACTTCTTCATGGTTCTAATAGAACGACCAATGGTAAAAAAAGGAGAGTGATTCACATTGAATTTTCTGATAGAGAACTTCCGGAAGAGCTGAATTGGTCTGAAAGGATGAATTAAATCCAGAATGTCATTCTGAATGAAACGAAGTGTAGTGAAAAATCTATTTTTCTCCCGCAGATTATACAGATCTCGCAGATGTTTGTGTTAAAAAATCTGCGTAATTTGCTAAATCTGCGAGAATTAAAATAAAAACAAAACCTCTTTCAAGCCGAAAGAGATTTATTATTGAGTATCAATTTTAAAATTACTTCACAGAAATCTCATCAATAAAGATATACGATTGCCCGCCAGCAGCTTGATGCCACTCCGGAAGAGTTGAATTAGTCTGAAAGGATGAATTAACCTCTGAATGTCATTCTGAATGAAACGAAGTGTAGTGAAGAATCTATTTTTCTCCCACAGATTACACAAATCTGCAGATTTTTACGTTAAAAAATCTGCGTAATTTGCTAAATCTGTGAGAATTAAAATAAAACAAAACCTCTTTCAAGCCGAAAGAGGTTTATTATTGAGAATCAATTTTAAAATTACTTCACAGAAATCTCATCAATAAAGATATACGATTGCCCAGCTCCCTGATACCACTCTGGAAGAGTTGAATGAGTATAAAAGTATGAATTAACACCCTGATGTCATTCTGAACGAAACAAAGTGTAGTGAAGAATCTACTTTTCTCCCGCAGATTACACAAATCTCGCAGATGTTTACGCTAAAAAATCTGCGTAATTTGCTAAATCTGCGAGAATTAAAATAAAATAAAAACAAAACCTCTTTCAAGCCGAAAGAGGTTTATTATTGAGTATCAAATTTTAAAATTACTTCACAGAAATCTCATCAATAAAGATATACGATTGTCTGCCAGCACCTTGATGCCACTCCGGAAGAGCTCCGAAATGATAAGCTTTTACTTTAACATAACGAGCTTCGGTCGGAAGAATATCTGTCCCGAATTCTTTAGTCTGAACGGTTTCATTTTTGGGATCAACTGTATTGTCAACCGTTTTTAAAAGAATGAAATCTTTACCATTCATAGAAGCATAATATTCTACTTTTTTAGGCATCATAATCCATGCTCTGCTGTCCTGAAGGTAAGTTGAAGATAATTTTGTGATCTGTTGAGGTGATTTCATATCAATAATTGCCTCGAAAGTTTGCCCTTGATAGCCTATCCATTCTCCTTTTCTCCAGTTGATATCTCCGCTAATGCCATCAATTAATGATAACTTTCCACTTGCGCTATATTGTGGCGTGGGAGTGGAATTGACGGTGATATCCCAATTATTCGGTCTTCTGTTGGAATTGGCTGTTACGACTGAACTTTTCTGGCCTTTTCTTTCAGCATACGCAGAAACTTGGGTTGTTTTAGTGATCGTAAATGGTTCTTTATACGCTTTAAAAGTCTTTCTCACATTTGCATCGCCCGCATCCATTGTCATAAAATATAATTTATCATTGGGATGTAATGCAGTGATTTCAACTTTCGTAGAGAAATCGAAAATTCGGTCTGCTTTAATAACCGGAGAAGCAGTCAGTTCTTCATATTTAAAATCTTTGAATGATTTTGTATTCTCAAAACCTAATTTCTTAAGCTCTTCTTTACGGGTATTTTGGGTGATTGTTCTTGTTGTTCCGTCTTCTAAATGAATTGTAACCTCATCAAAATAAGGCGTGTTAGTCTGCCATTCGGGTAATCCCGGAGTGACAGAATAAATACCCATTGAACTTAAAATATACCAGGCACTCATCTGCCCACAATCTTCGTTTCCTATCAAACCATCTGGAGTATTTTTATAAAAATGATCAAGAATATATTTGATTTTTGCATCTGTTTTTTCCGGTTTATCAACATAATTGTACAAATAAGCAATATGATGACTTGGCTCGTTTCCTTGGGCATATTGTCCCATTAAGCCTGTGATATCCACCTGTTCTCTTCCGGTAGTTGTATTGGGCGCAGAGAAAATGGCATCAATAAATTGTTCAAATTTTTCTTTTCCTCCGTGTGCTGCGATCAATCCGGGAATATCTTGCTGAACAGAATAGGAATAATGCCACGAATTTCCTTCTGTATAATTGTTGTTTACTTCTCTAGGTTCAAATGGTTCATACCAATTTCCGTTTTTTCTGGGCTGCATAAATCCGTTCTTTGGGTTATAAAGGTTTTTCCAGTTTTGAGAACGTTTCATGAAATACTGGTAATCTTCTTTTTTACCTAAAATTTTGGCCATCTGAGCGATGCACCAGTCGTCATAGGCATATTCAACTGTTTTAGAAACGCTTTCATGTTCGTCATCAATAGCGATATAATTATTTTGCTTGTAAGCATTTAATCCGAAAATATCCAACATGGCCGAATGTTTAGAAGCCTGAAATGCTTTTTCGTAATCAAAACCTGTAATTCCTTTTGCCATGGCATCTGCAATTACAGAAACCGAGTGGTAGCCAATCATACATTCCGTTTCGTTGGAAGCGAGTTCCCATACGGGTAATTTTCCGCCTTGTTCGTATTGTTTAATGAAAGTATTGATGAAGTCGGAAGTTTTTTTTCTATCAATTAAAGTCATCAAAGGATGTGCTCCTCTGAAAGTATCCCATAGCGAAAAAACCGAGTAATAATCGAAATCTTTTGCGGTGTAAAATTTGTTGTCGCGGCCTCTGTATTTTCCGTCAACATCCATATTGATATTTGGCTGTGTGAAAACGTGATATAATGCAGTGTAGAAAATAGCGAGTTTATCTTTATCGTTAGATTTAACTTCAATTGTAGACAATTCTTTGTCCCAATCTGCAACTGCTTGCTTTTTGATGGTTTCAAAATCATTAGACTGACCTTCAGCTAACATATTTTTTCCTGCACCTTCATAACCTGTTCGAGAGAGGGCCACTTTTACATTAATTTTTTCACCTTTTTTTACTTGAGTTGAAAATGCTAAAGCCAATTTAGTTCCTGTAAAAAGATTATTTTCTTGTTTTCCATTCACTTCTTTTTTTGAAATTTTCAAAGGTTTTGAAAACTCTATTCTTGCGTAAATGTATTGGTTGGTTGCCCAAGCTTCACTTCTTCGGAAAACTTCAATGGTTTTATCATCAATTATTTTAACCTCGCCTTCCAATAATTTATCTCGGTGATTTAAATCTAAAATAATGTTGGCGTTTCCTGCATTGTTGAAAGTGTATTCATGATAGCCCACTCTTTTTGTTGTGGTTAAACGAACATCAATATTGTTTTTGTCTAGCTTAACAGCATAAAATCCTGCCGAAGCTTTTTCATTGTTGTGGGAAAATTTTGAAGAATACTCTTTGCTGTCAACGCTTGGATTTCCCATAGTAGGCATCAACATAATATCGCCATAATCTGAAACTCCGGTTCCGTTAAGATGGGTGTGCGAGAATCCATAGATTACAGAATCTGAATAATGATAGCCACTACAACCATCCCAACTTCCGTCGACTCTGGTATCGGGTGAAAGTTGTACCATTCCAAAAGGAACGATAGCTCCGGGAAAGGTGTGTCCGTGTCCGCCGGTTCCTATAAAAGGATTTACATACTGCGAATAGTTTTGGGCATACGCAAGAGAAACAAAGAATAAGGAAAGCAGAGAAAGATATTTTTTCATAAAAAGGAGAGCTATTTTTAAGGTGTTGCCAATATATAAAAAAAATAATTGAGTTAAATATGTAATGAAAGTAAGCTGAGGGGTGTTTTATTATAAAGACACTTTATGAAAAAAATTTCCTTATCAATTTCTGTTCTATCCTCCGTTTTTTGTTTTGCACAAAGCATCATCGGTAAAATTAATCAGAATGGAACTCCTCTTTCCTATGTGGAAGTTATTGCTGTTAAAGAAAAATCCAAACAAACCACCATTTCAGATGAAAAAGGAAATTATACTTTAAAACTTCTTGAGAATGGGAATTACAATATAAAATTGATTCATGACGGAGCCGAAATATCAAATACTGATTTAACAGTAAATGGGGATATGAAACAGAATTTTTCTATCGACAAAAAACAGGAACAACAGATTGAAGGTATTACTGTAACTGCTAAAAAAAGATTAATTGAAAGAAAAGCAGACCGGCTGATATTTAATATTTCCAATTCTATTGCCTCACAGGGAATGGATGGGGTAGAAGCATTGAGCAATACTCCTCAGCTAAAAGTAGATGAAAATACCGGAATTTCAATGGTTGGTAAAAGTGGTGTTGCTGTGATGATTAATGAAAGGATGCTGAATCTTTCAGGAGATGAATTGATTAAATATCTCAAAAGTATAAGATCCGAAAATATTGAAAGAATAGAAGTAATTACCGCACCTCCTGCCAAATATGAAGCGCAGGGAAACAGCGGATTGATCAATATTGTTTTAAAGAAAAATCAAAATTTGGGTTGGAATGGGAGTTTAACAACCAGTCTTTTACAGACGACTTATTTTGGGTTTTCTAATTCGGCTTCTATTAATTATCAAAATGAAAAACTGAGGTCTTCACTGAAACTGAGGCAGTATGACAATCAGAAACATTCTTATGAAAATTATAAGATTGTAGGAGCAGACGGATTAGCCAGTTCAGATGACAGAAGAGATTTTTGGAAGGGTGCAGGTGCTAATTTTAGTTTAGATTATGAGCTCAATAAAAAATCGAGTATAGGATTGGTGTATGATTACGGATTTGGAGACTCTGGGATGGACATTACCAATACTTCAGATTATTTTCAAAATGAAAAATATACCAATACTTTGTCTACCTATGCCGAGCACCGTACTAAAAACAAGCAGAATACAATAAGTGCTTATTATGATATTAAATTTGGAAAGCTTAATAACAAACTGAGTATTACAGGAAATTATTTTTCTAATACACCGAAGAGTAATATTGATTTTACGACTGTAAATAATTTAGGAGGTTCCTTTGTCATCAAAACTCCTTCTGAATTAAATTATAAAATTTATTCTGGTCAGGCAGATCTCACGCTTCCTTATACCTTTGCTAAGACAGAGGCAGGTATTAAGTTTACCAATTTTGATAATAATTCTGACATTAAATACCAGAATCTTACAGATGGAAACTACATAACAGATCCTCTGAGAAGTAATCTTTTTAAGTATAACGAGAAAAATTATGCAGCCTATGTGAGTATGGAAAAGCAATTGACTGAGAAATGGTCTGTTAAAGCTGGACTTCGCTATGAATATTCTATAATCAATGGGAATTCAGTTTCTTCTGATCAAAGGACAGAAAATTCTTACGGAAAGTTTTTTCCTACAGCGTATTTAACGTATAAAGCCAATGAGAATAATACCTTTAATCTTAATTATTCGAAAAGGATAAACAGGCCTGGATTCCGCGCGATCAATCCATTCCGATGGTATACGAACATCAATTCATATTATTCAGGAAATCCGGCTTTGAGCCCTTCCATCAATCATAATTTTGAATTGTCATATTTGTATAAAGGCAAGTTTTCCGCGTCAGCATATTTCCAAAGAGAACTCGATGCTTTCAGCCAACTTGTTACTTTAGAAGGACAGGATAAGACAAGTAATTTCTATAATTTTTTCAATAAAAACAGTACAGGAATTTCTTTGAGTTATTCTGATACATTCTTTAAATTTTGGGAAGCGAATTATTCTGCAGATTTTTCTTATATGAAAACTCAGGTTTTTGCGACGGATGCCGCTTCCAGAAAAGGAAATAGTGCCAGTTTCAATATTCAGAATAATTTTTCTTTACGTAAAGATAAAACGATTCAGTTTTTCATGAACTATTGGTTCCGCCTGCCTTCAAGTTTAGGGAATACCTATTCTTATTACGTGGGTAATTTTACGTCCGGCATAAAATTAAATATGATGAATAAAGATCTTCAGATGAACGTTTATGTTTCTGATATTTTTAGACAGGCAAAAAGTCACGGCGAAATTTATTATCAGGATTCTACCCATTATTTTGATAATTATTATGACGGAAGAAATCTTACTGTCTCTTTGACCTATAACTTTGGAAATAAAAAAGTAAAAGGCGCAGAACGCAATGTGAAATTTGATGAAAAGAACAGAGCGAATTAGAAAAAACAATCTGATGCCACAAACGATAAATTATACCTGAATGATGAGAGGTGAGAATAGATATACATGATTTTAGTCATGCTTTTAAGGGAAAAGATCAGAAAATACCTTAGTAATCTTATTTATCACCTTGTGTTATAGATTTTATTGATTCTAAATTGACGAAAAAATCCGTAAATTTGTGAACAATTTATAGCAATATTTTATGTTGACGAAAGAAAAGGTTCAGGATTTCCTTAAAGAGATAGAAGTAGATGACTTAGTGACTAATTTTCAAGTGATGGGTAATGATGTCTATATCGACATGACGGCTCACTCACCTGCAATGCACGAAAAAAAGAAGCTTGAAGCAGCAATGAAGCAAGCTTTTGCAAGTGAATTTGGAGAAGAAATTAACTTAAAACTTAAAATTGTTTCTCCAGAACCTAGCGAAATTCAGCAAAGTCAGATCAAAGGAAAACAAATTCCTGGAATTCAAAATATTATCGCCATTGCTTCCGGAAAAGGAGGTGTTGGTAAGTCTACGGTGGCTGCAAACCTTGCAGTGACGTTGGCAAAAATGGGTTTCAAAGTAGGGTTATTAGATGCCGATATTTATGGGCCATCTGTTCCTACCATGTTTGATACAGAAGGTCAAAAGCCGGTTTCTGTAGATGTAGATGGAAAAAGCTTAATGAAACCTATCGAAAATTACGGCGTGAAAATGCTATCTATAGGATATTTCTCAGGTGCCAATCAAGCGGTAGTGTGGAGAGGCCCAATGGCTTCAAAAGCATTAAACCAAATGATAAGAGATGCAGCTTGGGGAGAATTAGACTTTTTATTGATTGATCTTCCTCCGGGAACAGGTGATATTCACTTATCAATCATTCAAGAGGTTCCGGTAACAGGAGCCGTGATTGTAAGTACTCCTCAGCATGTTGCTCTGGCAGACGTAAGAAAAGGAATTGCGATGTTTAATATGGAAAGTATTAACATTCCGGTTCTTGGATTAGTCGAAAATATGGCGTATTTTACACCGGAAGAATTACCTGACAATAAATATTATATCTTTGGAAACCAAGGAGCGCAATATTTAGCTGATGATCTTGGGATTCCTGTATTAGGGGAGATTCCTTTAATTCAAAGCATCAGAGAAGCAGGAGATGTTGGGAGACCGGCAGCTTTACAGGAGAATTCTAAAATTGCAGAAATCTATACAGATACTGCGCGTAAGATGATAGAAAGTCTTGTTGAAAGAAATAAGCATCTTCCTCCAACGGAAGCCGTGAAAATATCCACAATGGCTGGATGTTCACCAAAAGCAAAATAATAATAATTTTCAATAGAATTTTGAAAAACCGAATTGAACCGAAGAAAAAAATATGGAAACAAATATTACACACGAAGATACTGTAACAAGAGTAATGGAAGCTTTAGATAGTATTCGTCCGTTTTTGAATAAAGATGGCGGAGACATTGAGCTTATTGATGTGAAAGATAACTCTGTTTATGTAAAACTTTTAGGAAATTGTTCCGGATGTTCTCTGAATTTTTCTACCCTAAAATTAGGAGTTGAAACAACCATTAAACAACATGCTCCGGAAATTGAAAAAGTAATCAATATCGAGTAAGAAAAATAAAAATATATTTTTTAAAGACAGGTTTTTTAAGCCTGTCTTTTTTTTTTGTAATTAATTTGAGGGATTGTTTGTGTTATGTGTTTCTAGAATCTTTAATTTTAATAAATGATTAGTGACAGGTCTTGGTAAAGTTATATTATGAACCTAATCTGAAAATAGTTATACTCGACCCTCCATCTACGTTTCCTACTGCTGTGTAATTATTGGATTGTCCAAAATACCATAAACTCAGGGTGTCATTTTTATTTAATGATACTACATTGGAAAAGCTACTCGTTGAGTCCGCATTATTTCCTCCACTTGACGCGTGTATACCAAAAACAGTACCTATCACAGTTGATCCGTTAACCCTTAATTGACACTTCCAATATTGTCCGTCAACATAGGTTCCCATAAATGCTCGCGCATTAAAATTTAAATAATACAAGCCTGTTTCTGGAACAGTAAGAGACATACCACTGTTAGTCCAAGTATTAGCTTTGTTAGTCATCACTACGGGGTTGTAATTGGAAACAGATGCATATTTGATAGGGGTGAAACTCCATGAAGCTAAGCCGAATTCGTCTGATGTTAAAACTTTTCCTTCACCCTGGGTTCCGTCCACAATTTTAACAGCACCAGGGGTTGCTGATTTTATATCCAATTTCACAGAAGGGGAGATTGTTCCCACTCCCACGTTTCCTAGAGAATTTACCGTGAAATCATTAGCTTCCTGTGTAGGAGAAGGAGCTCCTGTTGAGGGATTGTCTTTACCTCCATCTACATGGAATGTTGTTTGGGGATTTCCTGTATTAATTCCCACTTGAGCGTTTGATGTTGCAGCAGCAGCCAAGAATAATAAAGAGGAAATAATTTTAGTCATGATGTTAATTTTATAAGTTATTGTCAAGAATTTTTCATGGCCAAAACTACTTATCAAAACCATCTAAATGAAATGTTTAACCTACCATTATACTGCTATTGGTAATTGTTTAAATTATCAAAAAGAAGATTCTATAATTTATCTTTTTGATTTAAAAGTTTAATGAATGCTGAGGGTAATATTTGGGTTTCTTTTTTAAAAACAAGGGTAAATTTATTAGGGGACGAAAAACCACATTCTTCAGCTAAAGAAGCAATTTTAAATTTTCTGTATTCAGGATTATTTTGGAGTTTATCTATAATATAGGTAATCTTTAATTCGTTAATATAATTATAAAAATCTTTCTTTTTATGAGTATTGATAACATAGGAAAGATATCGGTTATTGGTATTGCAATAGGTTGCCAGATAAGGAAGCGATAAATTTTTAAGATTAAAAAGAGCTGACTTTTCAAATTCTTTCAGTTTAGACAATATTTTTTCTTCGGTTTCTTCGGTCATAATTACTGTTTTGTGATCAGAAATTTGAGTGGCAATAACTTTTTCAGGTAATATTGAAGGAGGCTCAATTTTAGAAATGAGTGATGAGGCTGTATTTGTATAGTTAGTCCGGCTCAGTTTTCTCTCATCCGATTTTTTTAGAATTTGCTTAAAACGTTCAATAATTCTTTTTTGCTTTCTTCTATAAAAAATAAAATAGATACCACTGCCAATTAATAATAAGCTAAATAAAAGAGTTAGATATCTATTGGTATTGCTTGTCTCTTTTATAATAATATTTTCTTTCTTTAGATTTGAATATGTAGCATTAATGATATCGTTAGATTTGTCGGCTAGATTATCTTTAATTGAGTCTCTTTTTCTTGCCAGGTCACTCACTTTATTCATATTCTGGGTAAATTCATAATATCTTTGAGTGGTAGTGTATATCACATTCTTTAGTTCAAGATCTTTTGATTTTTTGGAAAATTTTTCCATGAGATCTATATATTTTTTTGCTGCAGGAAGATTGTTTCGATCCATATATATTACAGCAAGACCATTATATACAAGGCAGGTAATAAAATTGGTAGGTATTGGGTGTAATAATCTCAAAGCCTTCTCATAATGTAATTTTGCTTTATTAGTATTTTTGAGTTTATAATAATTAAGCCCAAGTAATTGTTCGTTATTCCCTGACCTTGTGGATGAAATTTCGGGGCTCTGCTGTATTGTATTGAAATAGGATTGAGATTTATTAATATAGGAAATAGACTGGTTATAATTTTTCTGATGCTCTTCATAATAAGCCATTTCCTGCATAAGAAGACCTTTCATTTCACTGGCAAACTTTTGATCTTCAATTTTTTCAGATATTTCATAGGCCATTTGGTAATACATTTTAGAGTCGTCGTAAAGTCCTAAAACTCGGTACTGAGTTGCAAGAAAACCGTATACTCTAACTTTCCCGATATTATTATCTGTTTTGGAAATAATTTTTTCGGCTTTTAAAGCAAATTCAATAGCATTTTTCAAGTCTCCGGAATGTTGATACAAAGCTGCGGTAAGCATCAGGCTTCTAATTTTTAAAATAGGTGTTTCTGAAATAGTATATAGTGAATCGGCCACTTTCAGTGCTTTTTTCATATCTATCTCGGAGGTTTCCGTATACGTTTTATTATAAATAGAATTATAAGAAGTAAGATCTTGAGAATAAAAAGAATTGGTAAGAATAATAAATATTAAAATGAGAAAATTATTCATTTATTTGTTCGTTTTATGGTTTATTTTCAGTGGTAATAGATGTATTTATTTTTATAATCTGGTTATGATAATGGTTTGTGTGTAAAATTTACGGTACAAAAATATGTTTTTAGAGAATTACTTAGTAAGTCTGTATATTAAGAAAAAATGACATATTTATTTTTGCAGGTATTATATTCTGAGGTAAAAAAAAGAATAGATAAATTAAACCTGTATCAATGAATATAATTAGATGGGATAAGTTGTTGGAAAGTAATTATCTATCGCTATTTTATATAATAAGTGTGCGGAAAATAAAAAGATATTAACGGTCGACTGTTGAATAAATTTTAGTGTTTTTTATATATTACCATTATACGCTTATTGATAAATTATTGTATCGTATAAGAAAAATAGAAATCTGATATAGCTGGATTTGTAAAGCTTTAGATCAATAAATCAATAGGGAGAAATGTTAGTTTAAATATCGAAGAAATGATGATTATACTGCCGCTCGTTTTTTAATCATGAGCATGATAAAATAATAGACTAATAATGAATATAAACATATATTAATTTAAAGGTTTTTTTAGTGTTTTCATTCGGAAATTTCACATTTTTTGAGTATATTTGAGAAAACACACAATTTATGTTTGAATTTCTTCAAAATTTAGATGCTCTTCATCAGGGGTTTTGGTATATTGCCTTAGGTGCTAGTTTATTTTTTTTACTTCAAACTGTTTTAACTTTTATTGGGAGTGGTCATGGAGGTGATTTTAGTACCGATATTAGTGGTGATGTGAGTCATGATACCCCTTTTCAGTTGTTTTCTTTGCGAAATCTTATCAATTTTCTGTTAGGCTTCGGTTGGGGAGGTGTTGCATTCTACGATTCTATAGGAAATAAAACCCTTTTGATCATCATTTCAATACTCATAGGAGTTGGGTTCGTGGTCTTATTTTTCTTTCTCATTATTCAAATATTAAAATTAACGGAAGACAATACGTTTAAAATCGAAAATCTGATTGGAAAAGTAGGAGAGGTTTACCTTACCATTCCGGCGAATATGAGTGGAAAAGGCAAAATCTTAATTTCCTCTAACGGAACGAACCATGAGCTTCAGGCAATGACGGAAGCCGAAGAAAATATTCCGACCAATCATTCTGTGAGAGTGATCTATATTTATGACCAAACCCTTGTTGTCGCAAAAATTTAAATTATAATAACCTATATATTCTTCATTTATGGCAGTACCCGGAACACTTATTCTCGTTGTAGTAATTGTATTTGTACTATTCGTTACATTTTTAGCCCTTATTTCAAGGTATAAAAGATGTCCTTCGGATAAAATTTTAGTAATTTATGGTAAAACAGGAGGCAGCTCTGCAAAATGTATTCACGGGGGTGGTGCTTTTGTTTGGCCTGTGATTCAGGATTACGCTTATTTGGATCTAAAACCGATCTCTATTGAAGCGAATCTTACTAATGCTTTATCCAGACAAAATATCCGTGTGGATGTACCTTGTAGATTTACGATTGCCATTTCTACAGAAACAGATTCTATGGGAAATGCAGCGGAAAGATTATTAGGATTGGCGCAGGAGCAAATTCAGGAGCTTTCTAAAGATATTCTTTTCGGGCAGCTTCGTTTGGTTATCGCAACGATGACCATTGAAGAGATTAACTCAGACAGAGATAAATTCTTAGATAATATTTCTAAAAACGTTGATGCAGAACTAAAGAAAATTGGTTTAAAATTAATCAACGTAAACGTTACGGATATCAGAGACGAATCCGGATATATTGAAGCTTTAGGAAAAGAAGCTGCAGCAAAAGCAATCAACGAAGCAATCATTAGTGTTGCTGAGCAAACGAAAATCGGGGAAACAGGAAAAGCAATTGCCGACAGAGAAAAAGATACGCAGATCGCAGAAACGCAAAGAGACAGAGATGTTAAAATTGCAATTACGCAAAAAGATAGAGAAGTAAGTATTGCAGCGGCTGGTAAAGATGAAGCCATTGGTAAAGCAGAAGCAGCGAAAGAAGCACGTATTGCAACTTCATTAGCCAACTCAATCGCTGTAAAAGGGGAGAATGAGGCTAAAATTACGATTGCCAATTCGGATGCTGAAAGAAGAGAAAAGGAAGCAGAAGCATTGAGAATTGCAACGGCTGCCGAGAAAGTACAGGCGGCGAGATCATTGGAAGAATCTTATCTTGCTGAACAGAAAGCAGAAACGGCAAGAGCAGAGAGAGAGCGTTCTACCCAACAGGCGAATATTGTTGTTCATGCAGAAATTGCAAAACAAAAAGCAATTATTGATGCACAAGCAGAAGCGGAGAAAATAAGAGTTCAGGCAAAAGGAGAAGCAGATGCTATTTTTGCTAAAATGGAAGCAGAAGCAAAAGGTCTTTACGAGATTTTGACCAAGCAGGCAGAAGGATATGACAAAATAATAAAGGCAGCTGGTGGAGATACCAACAGTGCATTCCAATTATTATTAATTGAAAAACTTCCTGAATTGGTTAAAACTCAGGTGGAAGCAGTTAAGAATATTAAGATTGATAAAATTACAGTTTGGGACAGCGGAAACGGACAGGATGGTGGAACTTCTACCTCTAATTTCGTTTCAGGTATGATGAAATCTGTACCGCCTTTAAATGATTTGTTTAATATGGCCGGATTAAATTTACCAGAGTATCTTAAAGGAAAACCTGAAGAAGTTCAGAAAGAGATTATCACCGTGGTTGAGAAAAAAGAGAAGAAGAATTATGATGATATGACCACAGGAAATGACACTCCGACAGGAGATCTTCCAAAAGCATAAATTAAAATACATTGATATTTACAAGACAGGTTTTTATAAGCCTGTCTTTTTTTTATGACTCTTGCCGGATTTCCATGCAGTAAATTACTAGAAATAGTATGACAGGCATGTAGAAATAATTCTATGTTTCTATGAGTCTTAATAGTCTTATTTTTGTGAAAAAGTTACTTACGACACTATATGAGGTTTTTTCTACTTCTAATATTCTTTTTATTTTCATATGCGGATGCACAATATTCTTCGATATGGTTTGATACGGATAACGGACTTCCACAGAATAGTATAAAGGATATTGTAAAAGATAAATATGGCTTTATATGGCTTTCCACAGATAACGGAATTGTGAAATACGATGGCAATCAGTTTGTTATCGCTAAAAATCATGATTTAACGAACTATTATTTTGGAGTTTTTGTTGGAAATATTCAGCAAGACAGTATTGTAAATTACAATAATCTGGATGATAACTCCACGTTGATCAATAAAAGAAAGTTTACCGTAAATGATGCACTAAAGACCCAAAGTACAACGTATAGAAAAGGAAAAAGCTATACTAATTTCTATTTATTTTCAAAACACAGGCTCAATAAGAATAAAAATTATTTCATTAGATTGTCATCTGGAACGTATTATTTTCATAAAGATTTAATTATTTACGAAAATAATTCAAAACAGTCAACAAGCATATCTTTACCATTTGATATTGAAAATCTCAAGAATATGTTTGTTCATGATGATGTGCTTTTCATTGCTAATTCTTCTGAGAAAAAAGTTTTAGTTTTTAATAAAGGCATTTTACAGACTACACCATCACATTCTTTATACACCGATCCTGAAAGTAAATTCTATTGGAATATGCTTAATAAACAGGTGTTTCTTGTTAATAAAGATAGAATCTATAAAAGTGATTACCGTAATGGCCAGCTTAAAGTTTCAGAACTTGTTTCTTATAAGAATTTTGGACATTATTCTTTCTGCTCAATGTATTATGATAAAGAATACAACACCTTATACCTGGGAAGCTACAGCAGAGGTTTGAATGTTTTAAAGCTCAACAGCTTTCTGGTTTCCAGAAAAAATGATGCCTTTGACAGTAATATATATTACGCTTCCCTTCCTTTCGGAAATAATACAGTTATTACCGAAAAAGGAAATGTTCTTAATCATGAATCTGAGGCACATAATTATAATTTTCAAGAAGGCTATAAAGACAAAAGATCAAGTATGATCTATGATAGCGCGGGAAATATTTTATTTGACAATGATGGAAAATTAGTCAAGAGATATAAAAATACCGGCTACAAAACATCAGAAACTTTCGGTTTTAAATATGAGGTAAGAGACGTTTATAAAAGTCAGGATCTTTATATGTTGAGCATGGCAGATCAAGGTCACAGTTATCTTGCTCTTTTTAAGGATGAAAACTTTACGAAAGTCAATAAATTATTCAGGTTTAAAAATAGCCTGAGTAATGTTATTCATTATGACAGAAACCATCTTTTGGTGGGAAATAAGAATGGTCTTTTCATGATTTCTCTGGAGAATGATAAGATAGAGATCATCAAAGGAAGCAGGAATATCCCCATTAAGGCCATGACAAAAACATCGGATGGTCGTATTTGGGTAACCACGATGTCTAAAGGTTTGTTTTTGCTTAAAGGTGATCAGTTGATAGGAATGCCTATAGATCCTAATAAATTTATGCTGTCGGCCCACTGTATTTTGGAAGATAGAAATGGAGGGATGTGGATTTCTACGAATAATGGACTGATAAAAGTAATGGAACAGCAGCTTCTTCAATATGCTGAAAATAAAGAAAACAAGGTGTATTATTACCGCTACACCAAGAAAGACGGATTTATTACCAATGAATTCAATGGGAGCTGTTTACCCTGCGGAAATATCTTGGAAAACGGATATTTTGTATTTCCTTCTCTGGAAGGAATGGTTTTCTTTAAACCTGAAAATGTAAAAACGTATTATCCCAATCCGAAAACAATTTATGTAGAAAGGGCCAAAGTAAATGGTGTTGATATTCTTTTTAAAGATACCCTCAGAATATCTAATGAGTTTAAAAATGGAGAAATATTAATAGACTTTCCGTATTATGCCAATCGTGAGAATATTTATATCGAAGCAAACCTCAGTAATAATAGCAATGACTGGAATAGAGTAGAGAACAGTAAGTTTGTAATTAATGATCTGCAACCCGGAGAATATGCGCTTAAGGTAAGAGTATTGATCTCTCCGAACGGAAATTTTTTTAATAAAACCATCAGCTTTGTTATTGAGCCTAAGTTTTATCAAACATTTTTGTTTAGGATATCCATTGTTATTCTGTTTATCCTGATTATTTTATGGATCATCAATGTAAGAACAAGTCTTTTAAAGTCGAAGAATATTTTGTTGAAGAAAATTGTATTCGCAAAAGATGATAAACTTAAAGAAGCATTTATTCATCTTGAAAAAACAAAAGCAATTCTTAAAAATGAAACCGAGTATCAACAGAAGATAATAGAGACCATAAGCCACGATATTGCGACACCGATAAAGTATCTTTCAAACCTTTCTAAAAACCTCTACGAAACAGATGATATAGATTTGCAGCGAAAATATTTTGACAGCATTTATAAGTCTTCTGCGGAGCTGTATAAATTTACGTTGGGACTAAGGGAATATTCTAATCTGTACAGAGATGAAATAAAATCGGAAGACGAATACTATGATATTTTTGAATTGTTTGAAAGTAAAGTCAAACTCTTCCGTGAAATGGCGCTTCTAAATCATACCAAAATCTATAATATTGCCGACCACAGTGTAAAAATAAATGTGAATAAAAATGCGGTTTCTGTGATCATCCACAACTTGCTTGATAACGCGGTAAAGAACACCAAAAACGGTAAAATTATCATTGATGCAGAATACGAAAATAACTCGGTAGTCATCAAAATTTCCGATTCTGGGCGCGGGATTTCTCAGGAACAGATAGATTATTACAAAAATATCGTCGAAAACCTCTATAATGAAGAAATTTCTTTGAAAAAATACGGTCTCGGCCTACATGTTGTATTGCATTTTGTGAAAAAAATCGGAGGAGAAATTACTTTCAAAAAGAACGATCCAAAAGGGACTCTGGTGGAAGTAACCATTTAAAACTAATACTATGAAAAATATACTCATTGCAGATGACCATTATGTTGTGAGAGCGGGTACAGCACTGCTGTTGGAATCAAAACTTCAATATCCTTGCATGATAGATTTTGCTGAAAATTATGCTGAAACGAAGGATAAGATTTCTAAAAAACAATACGATCTGGTAATTCTGGATATAGACATGCCCGACAGCATTTTTAAAGCCATGGTGAAGGAGCTTAAAAAGAATCAAAAAAATCTGAGGATCATGATGTTTTCTATTTACGACGAAAATGTAGGGATACAGTATATTGAAGAAGGCGCTGAAGGCTACCTCAACAAAGGAGCGTCGGAACATGAGATCTTAAAAGCAGTGTCTTCCATATTTGAAGAAGGCTATTATTATCCATCAAAAATGATGAGCAGGCTATTGGCACATACAAAAGATAGTAATACCGTAGAAAACCTTTCTAAAAGAGAATTCCAGATATTTAAGCTGTTGGCAGAAGGAAACGGAAATATTGAAATATCAAATATTCTGGATCTGAAAATGTCTACGATAAGCACTTACAAAAAGAAAATTTTCGAGAAATTAAAAGTAAAAAACGTTGTAGATCTTGTACGGATTTATGATGAAATGCATTAACAATCAACCAGTGAGTTACTTCACTGGTTTTTTTATTGTGTCAAGTGCAAACATAATTATTGAGCGATATTTTTAATAATTTCTTTAATCACTTTCAAAACTTCAGTTGATTTTTCTCTAATGATCAACTTGTTTTTTTTATCCTTAATTAATTCTGTGAAGTTATTGTCTTCAGTATTAATATCCACAATAGTTGCCCCATATTTTAAGGCAGTTTCTGCGATGGAGATCGGAAGATTTGTTGCTCCTGAAGTTCCTACAATAAAAAGAACTCCGCTATTTTTGGCAACCTTTAAAGAGCTGAATTTTTTATGCGTCTTTTCATCATAATATTCATCAAACCATAAGATATTAGGACGCATCCAGTGTCCACAACGCTGACAGGTCAGAAGCTCGATATCTTGTTGACTTAAATCTTCGTCAATATTTTTACCTTTTATTTCTTCCGGGAGATTTACAATTTCCTTGCATCCGTTAGAACACTTGATCTCTCTATTGTTTCCATGAACTTCATAGATTCTTTGATTTCCAGCACGGCGATGAAGATTATCTATATTTTGAGTCAATAAATGAAATCGGTCTTGCAAAATATTTTCGATCTCTGCCAATTCAAAATGACTTTGGTTAGGTTCTACATCTTCAAACATCTTTTTTCTAAACAAAGCATATTGCAAAACTTCTTCGGGATGTTTTTTAAAATAGTTGAAGGTTCCAAACTCTTCCGGCTTATGAAACTGCGTTCCTTTTACCCAGATACCATCCGTTCCTCGATACGTAGGAATTCCACTATCGGAAGAAATTCCTGCTCCCGTTAAGAAAGTAAAAAGATTTCGCTTTTCTTTTTGATAAACCTGTTGAATGATATCTTCCAGCTGTGCTTTCATGTACAATAATAAAAACCTAAAACTAATCAATTTCCCAACAACAAAAAAGCTCCGGAAAATAATTCCGAAGCCATTTTGCAATCAACTAAATAATATAAGCTACTTTACAATAAGTCTTTTCACTTGACCTTCCGAGGTTTTTACCAAGTAAACTCCTGTAGAAAGTTGGGAAGTATCTATTGTTAAAGCATTTTTTTCTTTTCCGAGTAATTTCCCGGACATATCATACAATTCATATCCTTGCGCTCTGTTGAAATACAGCGTATTTCCTTTTGCAACAGGATTCGGGAAGATATTGAAAGTAGAATTTTCAGATTTTATTTCACCTGTTCCTAACGTTGCAGAATTGGCCACTTCATACATTGATAAAGTTCCGCTGATCTCATTGGCAATAATCACATAGCCTTTTCCTGTGGTTGTGTTCTGAGGAGCGATATAAGTGATTCCTTCCGGTCCGTTATCACCTCCGTAAGCCGAAGTAGAACGGGAATGTTTATAATCTGTAAACGTAGGGTTATTAGGATCTGTAATATTGTAAACCATTACACCTCCTGTTCTTTCCAACGTAATAAAAGCATAAGTTTGTCCGTTGATGGTTCCCAACGCTACACCTTCCGGTTCAGGGCCTTTGGCGCGGCTTCTGCTTTTTGCTCCGTTTGATTCGTTATCAGCATTAAAGATCAAAGGATGATTGGCCGCAATATATCTTTCAAATTTATCACCACTGTCATAAACAATCTGCTTTATATCTGCATTGAAAATAGAGAATGAACGTGCTCCCAATGCTGAAATTTCTTCAAAGTCTGCATCTCCGTCTGTATTTCCTGTTGCGTTGGTGACTCTGAATCTTCCTAAATTATGAGAAGCTTTCAGAATAGAAGCATTAGGGAAAATAGCAGGATCCAACGTATACGTATTAGCTCCAACGGTTGTTCTTTCACTGAAACCCGATAAGTCTTTTTCGTCTCCTTCATTAGCCGTTACAATATAATTGGTATTCCCGATTTTAAAGTTTTGTACGGCATCAGGCGTATAATAAGTTTTTACGGGCCAGTTGGCAATTAAAATTTCACCATTATTATCAGAAGCATCAAAACCATTTCCGGGTAGGCTCATATCTTTTTTACCTAATCCCCAAATGCTTGTAATGGTTTTTGTGGCTAAATTAACCTCCGCAATTCCATTGTTTTCCTGAAGGGTAACCCAAGCTTTTTGACTGTCAGCACTTACGGTAACGTATTCAGGTTCCAAATCTTGAGAAAGCGTGTTGTTCGTTCTTACTTTTCTTAATCCAGTTGCCGCTAAAGCCGCTACTTGAGAATCAAAAGCATTGAAATTTAGGGTTGTAACATTACTTTGAGTAAGGTTTCCAATTCCGCCAGAAATATCAATAATACTGATGGTTCCTTCCGGATCTACGGTGTAAGCATCATTAGGTTCACCTTCGTTAGCAGTAATAACTTTGGTTCCGTCCGGAGTGAAAGTAATCATATCCGATAATGCACCAACGGTAACCTGCTTCATAAAGTTTCCATTAATATCAAAGAAAACTACAGAGCCGTTAAGTTGTGGATTAGCGTTAGGGGAAGAAACCGCAATGATTCCGTTTTTCACAGCGATACTTGTGATTCCTCCATAAGAAGCCATGTTCACTGTTTTAGTAACAACTGGAGTTGTTGGATTACTGAAATCAATAATATCAAAAACATCGGTTAATGAACTGATCGTGAATAATTTTTGTGTGGTAGGATCATGAACTACAATTTCTGTAGAACTTGTATTGTTTCCTGAAGGGTCAAAACTTCCGATATAGTTTAATTGTATCTGATGAGAAGGAACGGGAGCCGGTTTGTCATTATCAATGATGTAAACGGTTGAAGAATTGTCACCTGAAATGGTAGCACCCACCGGATTTTCAAGACTTACGACAAAATACTCAGCGCTTTGCTCTTCCAACGTATCATCAATAATAGGAATATTAACGGTATAGCTTGTTGTGGATGGAGTGATATTGATGGTTTGATTGGCTAACGTAAAATCATTACTGTCTGCCGTACTGAAAGGCGCTGGCTTTACCACCAAATTAACCGTTGAGGTAGATGGATTGCTTACATTAATCTTAAATGCTAAGCTTCCTGCATTTTCATTGACTTTAATAAAGTTTTTATCTAAAGAAATTGAAGTGGATGCGGTGGTAAAAGTAGTAGCAGTCACAGTGGTAACTGCATTATCGCTGGTATCTTCTACCATATTGGGTTTTAAAGCCAAATAGTAAGCCTGATTAGGAACTAAACCGGCAGTTGGGATTACTGTGATTTTGTTGTTGCTGAATGTTGTTGTAAAGGGAACTTGTGTGCCTGTAGAACTTCCAAGACGGAAATCTACAAGTGTTTGTGCATTAGAATCGTTGATCGCGGAATTGTCTATTAATCTTACATTTTCATTAAAAGAAATGGTAGGATTTACAGTCGTGGAAGCATTATTTGTGTTGTTGACGGGAAGATAAGCTACGGTGGGTGGAGTAGTGTCTGTGCCACCTGCTGCCGCTGCATCTACAGTGAAGTTATCAAAACGGTTGTTTCCAACGCTTCCTCCTGTACCTGCTGAAAATTCTACTTTTAATTTAAAATTCGGATTGTTTGCAACGCCTGAAATTGCAGAAAAATCGAAAGTAATTAATTGTGGATTGGCATCCTGAGGAGAAACCGTTTGATAAGGTTGGAAGGTGGTTCCGTTGGTTGAATAAGACCAGATTTGTGTTCCTGCTCCTGAGCCTGATCTTCTGGTTGTGAATTTTACCACCACATTATTGTATCCTGTTGTGGGTAGGTTGAATTGTAAGTTTCCGTTAATTGGGAAATTATATCGTAAATGGGTGCCCGAAACATCACCATTTCTAGCATTCAGATTGTCTGTATTGAAGTTTTGCCCGGTTCCTCCAGCGAAATCTACTTCTGTTGTTCCACTTGTTACTGCGGTAAGTGAGCCGTTTACCAAGGTAGAAGTGGGAGTAGTGATCGTAGCTGCCGAAGCATTGTTATTGAAATTCCAGTAGTGAATAAGTGTCTGCCCGAAAAGCCCGCCCTGAAGAAAGAATGCGGCAATTACAGACCCTTTTAATAGGTAGTTGTTAACCATTTTTACGTAATTAGATTTATGCAAAAATGAACTTTATAGTCTGTAAAGGTTTTAATAGAATCTTAAGAAATGATTAATATTACGTAATGAATAATAAAAGATCCGAAATGTTTTAAAGATTTTCGGATCTTTTTATAGTTTGTGATCCTTAATAGGTATACTTAAGCTTGTTGAAGCTCTGCCATAACAGTCTGTAGAGTATTGATTCCCCAATGTTCAATATACTTTCCGTTTTGTAATCTCACGATATCAATCACATCAATTTTAATTTTTTTGTTGGTAGGTTGTATTCCCATCAATACACCTGTGTGAGTCCCAATGATTGCTTTTCTTGTAGTTACTTTATCATTTTCGGCAACTTGATCGTAGATTTCCACCGTTAAATCGGCGAAAGCAGGTTTTAGGATGTTGTTAAAAGTATTCCACATTCCGTCGGGACCATTAGCATGGGCAGGTGCCGTACGATTAATAAAATCTTTGTCCATGAGGGAATTAAAGGTGTCTAAATCACATTCTTCAATCACTTTTTTGTTGAATAATCTTACTATTTCTTTGTTGTTTTCTAAAGTATCCATTATGATGTTTTTTTGTTATTGATCTCTAATTAAATTATAATTTCTCTAAAATTAATATGATTATTTGTAATCTGATATCTTTCTAAAGTCCGCTGAGTAGAAAATTTTGGGGAATCCTAAAAGTTTTTAATAGCTTATAAATCTTTTTACGTTAAAAAAAATCATTTTTTGTTTTACCGCAAAAGAGACAAAAGGGTTTAACACTTTAGTTATTTTAAGTTTAATGTAAACTACAAAAAAGGACACATCAGCTTTCAAAAAATCTTTGATTTTTTCTTTTATGCTCTCTTCTTATTTTCAAAGTTGTAAACTTTTTAAATCTTTTGTGGTTAATATTTAATTAGTTTTAGCCGGTTTTATAAATAAAGATGGGGAACTTCCAAATTCCTTTTTAAAAGCGAACGAAAAATGCGAAAAATTTTCGAAACCCAGATCAAGGTAAATTTGAGAAGGTTGCTTTCCTTTTTTGTTGATTAAAAAATAGGCTTCCTGAAGTCTTTTCTGAACCAGCCACTTGTTGGGACTCTGGTTAAAAACCATTTTAAAATCTCGTTTAAATGAAGAAAGGCTTCTGCCCGTTAAATAAGCAAAGCGCTCGGTGCTTACATTAAATTTATAATTCTTCTTCATAAAAGCTTCCAGATCTATCTTCTGAGGAATTCCAAAATCAAATAGCATATCTTTTAGATCAGGATTGGTTTGCAATAAGATCAATAATAATTCTTCACGTTTCAGGTCTGCAAAAGTTTCATCAATTTCGCCTTTCCCATTATAGTAAGGCATTAAAGATTGAATAAAATTCTGCACCATATTATTTTTGTCAAGCTTTACAAAAGCGCCATGGAGAGATGGTTTAGAAAGTTCAATAGGATGTTTTTCTTTAAACCTCATCAGAAATTTTTCATCAAAAATAATGACTACTTTTTCAAACTGATTGTTTACTTTTTCTTTATGATACCTTGTTAAAGAATTTTTTCTCACCAAACAATATTCATTTTCTTTTAGAAGATATTGTTTTTTACCATCATATCCGTTGATCTTTCCTTTGCCTAAATACAGGAAGAAATGCTCTGAAACAAACTGTTCAGGTGATATTTCCGGACCAATATAGCAGGATGTAATTTCTGTAACTTTCATATTTAATTTTGCAGGCTTAGGATTTACAAATCAGGTTTTACAATAAAAAACAGTATTTAAAATTTATATTGTTGAAAGAATGAGATGTGATAATTTTAAAATTTCGGCTAAAGCCAGTTGAAGGATTCGCTATATATAAACGGGTTAAAACCCGTTCCTATTGATGAGGTTTCAATGTGAATTTACAAATCTAAAATGTTAAAATTCATAATTCCGGTATTTTTTTTCTATTAACTTAGAAAACATAATTTGAATTCAATGTCTTATATACTTCCTTCCCAGCATCCAACTTTCATCAAGTTTTACTTTTTCCACCATTCCGTAAAACGTTGAAGCGTATCATTGGGATAAACAACTTCACCGATTTTTGGAGTCAAGACTGGGATTTTTTCCTTTTTTGCAAGGGTTGTTAGTTCGTTCAAAGGAGTATTCCAATCGTGTTTGGCCAGATTAAATTTTGAATTATGATAAGGCAAAATTCTTTTGGCGTGCAGATTTTTAGAAGCCTGAATAATTTCGTTGGGTAAATTATGTACAAAATGCCAAGCTTTGTCGTATTGGCCGTCTTCCATAATGGCCAAATCAATCTTTTTATATTTATTTCCGATTTGTTCAAAATGTTTGTCGAAACCTCCATCACCGCTTACAAAATAGTTTTTGTCTTTAGATTGAATGACGTAAGAAGCCCACAATGTTTGATTTTGGGTTAAACCTCTTCCGGATTGATGTCTTGACGGTTCTGCATTGAACGTGAGTTCTCCATTGGGATCCTGATATTTTTCAAACCAATCCAACTCAATAATTTTATCTTTCGGATATCCCCAATACTCAAAATCTTCACCAACACCCAATCCGCAGATCACTTTTTTAACTTTAGGTTGTAAAGCTTTTATAGTCTTATAATCCAGATGATCGTAATGATCATGGGAGATCACAATATAATCTATCTCAGGAAGATCATCCACAGAATAAAGGGTTGTCCCTTTAAAAGCAAGAACTGATGAAGGAATGGGCGATGCATTATCACTGAAAACAGGATCTGTTAAAATATTTTTTCCGTTAAGATGAAGTAGGGTAGAAGAATGCCCAAACCAGACAATATAATCCTGATCATTAGGTAAATTTTTCAAATCTGTCTTTACATTTGGAAGAGGATGATTAGGTGTCGCATTTGGATTTTTTTTGAATAATGCTTCATATATTTCGCCCCAAAAACTATGACCATCCGTAATGGTTGGAGTATCGGAAAAATTATGAAATTCTCCGTTTTTGAAATGGGGTGATTTTTTAATTCTTTCCAACCGTTCTCCGCTCGGCAGTTTTCCGAATTGTGGCTGTATATACATAAATCCTGAAATAGATGTCAAAATAAACAAGACAAAAATGACCAGGAAAATCCTTTTTAGCATTTGTTTCATTTAGCTAAATTTTTAATATCCTGAATTTCTAAAACGGAGGTAGGGTATCCTTTTTGTACCACATTGATCATTGCTCTTCCAACTTCATGTAAGGTTAAAGATTTTGAAGGTAAAATAATAGGGAATAGCCATACCAAAGGTTTGAAAAACCATTTTACATTCACTTGCCCTTCTACAGGTTTCATAAATCCGGGACGGAAGTTGTAGGCATCTTTAAACCCTAGTTTTTTTAAGTCGTTCTCTGTTTTGCCTTTTACTCTAGCCCACATGAGCTTTCCGCTTTCTGTTTTATCGGTACTTGCTCCGGAAACATAGTTAAAAACCATTTCTGGGTTGAGGTTTAAAAGTACTTTTGCGAAATGTAAAGTTGTATCGTAAGTGATTTTGGTGTAATCTTCCTCGCTCATGCCCACACTACTGATTCCGGCGCAGAAAAAACAGGCATCATATCCTTTTAAATTTTCGTCATTTAAATCTATCTTTAAAAAATCTGAAACCAGATATTCTTTTAATTTCGCATGTTTTTTTCCTGATGGTTTTCTGCTTACACTTAAAACTTCAGAAATATTTGGATTTTCTAGGCATTCCAGTAAAACACCTTCGCCTACCATTCCGGTAGCGCCTGTAAGAATTATTTTGATGGGTTGTGAATTCATGATTGAAAATGGGTTATATAAATTGGTGTTCAATGAACTTTCTTAAAGTTAAGATTTTAAGTGATATGATTTTCACTCATTGGGTGTTAAATATTCTGAAAATGGATCATACTTTTTACGGTTTCTAAAATTGCCTCTTCTTTGGTTCTTGGTTTCCAGCCGAGGAATGTTTTGGCTTTGTCATTACTTGCATTGCGGTTTACGCCTAACATGGGAGCAATGGCTTTTGCATGATCATTAAATAAAGCAGCCAGTTTTACCTGCCAGTTCGGAACTCCTTTTTTAGAGATCTTTCCTGAAATTTCCGGCATTTTTTCTCTTAGTAAATTTGCGATTTGAGGAAGCGAAAAAGTTCCGTCCGAAAGTGCGAGAAAGCGTTCACCAGCTGCTTTCGGATTAGTCATTGCTTTAATGTGTAAATCTGCGGCATCACGCACATCCACAATTCCTAAGACAAGATTTGGGATGGCTTTCATGCTTCCATCAATAATTTTTTTTAAAAGATCAAAACCACTGGAAAGGTCTTTGTCTAAAGCTGGCCCGAAAATTCCAACAGGATTTACAACAGAAAGTTCCATCGCTCCGCCCTTATTTTTCATGAATTCCCAAGCTGCTTTTTCTGCCATTACTTTAGATTTATTATACGCTGAAAGTCCTTTTTCTTTAGGATCTGTCCAGTTTTTTTCAGTGATGATCTCATTCGGATTTTTACTGCTGTAGCCCACTGCTCCAAAATTAGAGGTCATTACCACTCTTTTTACATTGGCTTTTTGGGCGGCTTGTAAAACACGTAGAGTTCCTTCTACTGCAGGAAGAATCATTTCATCCTCATGTTTCGGAAGTTGTAAATGAATAGGCGAAGCAACATGCAGAACATAGTCGCAGTTGTCTACGGCTGCATCCCAGTTTTTGTCTTGGGTAAGGTCGGCTTCTACAAAAGAAAGGTTTTCGAAATGTTCAATTCCTCCGTTTTTAAGCATATTCAGAACTTTGTCTTTTTTACTTGACGTTCTGATGGTGGTTTTTACTTTATAACCTTGCTGTAAAAGTTGAAGAATACAGTGCGCGCCGAGAAATCCGGTTCCGCCTGTTACGAGTATGGTAGTATTTTGATTGTACATTTTACTGATTTTATACTGCAAATTTCAGTATAAAATCAGTACGTATGTTTTGCTGAGAAGCTCAAATTTGTTTTGTTGAAAAGCTCAGTAATATTAGTCTTTTTTGTCGTGCAACTGACTGTATATATTGTGGATAAGTCCGTCTGCGACAGATATTTTAGGAACGAATATTCTATTGATGTCTGCCCACGTCATCACATGATTAAAGATTTTTAAAGCATGCACTAAAACATCTGCTCTGTCTTCTCTTAAATTATGTTTTGTCATTCTTTCATCTACCGTAAGATCATGGAATTCTTTATGCATTTTTTTCAAATGAGAAAGAGTCATGGCTTTTCCGTCTTTCGTTTTGCTCATAGAGAAAACCTTGTTGATGTTTCCTCCGGAACCAATGGCGACAATAGGTTTTTTACTGGAAATATTGTTGCTGATCTCTTCCTTCATTTCTTTCCAGTTGTCTACCGTAACCAAATTATTCAACAAACGGATGGTTCCGATATTGAAAGATTTTTCATAGATCATTTTTCCGTTTTCATAGAATGTAAGCTCGGTAGAACCACCACCAACATCAATATATAAATAGGCAAATTCTTTGTCTAAACCTTCTGCAACGTGGTTTTCATAGATTAGGGTCGCTTCTTCATCTCCGGTAATAATTTCAATATTTATTCCGGAAGCATCTCTTACTTGTTTGATGATCTCTTGTCCGTTGGCTGCATCACGCATGGCACTCGTGGCGCAGGCTCTGTAATGTTCAACCTTATAAATTTTCATTAAGTCACTGAAAATTTTCATGGAATCAACCACCATTTTTTCTCTTTCCTCACCGATTTTTCCTAATGTAAAAACATCCATTCCTAATCTCAGAGGAATTCTCAAAAGATTAAGCTTAATAAATTCAGGTTTTTTATTATTAATTTTTACTTCATTAATCAAAAGTCGGGCTGCATTACTTCCTATGTCTATAGCTGCGATCTTCATTTCGTGCTTGTTTTAGCTTTTAAATATTTGTAAGTTTCTATCTGTGAGCGACAATCTTCTTTATCATTGCTGATATATTCATTGCTCAATTTTTTGTCTAAAATACGAGCTTTTACGTTATCTCTCAACTGTATGTCTAGAATATCTTTCAATTCTTTCTTTAAACTTTTATCGGTGATCTTTGCAGAGGCCTCAATTCTGTGGTCTAGGTTTCTGGTCATCCAGTCGGCGGAAGAAATATACATATCTTCTGCACCTTTATTGTAGAAATACATTACTCTGGCGTGTTCCAAATATTCATCCACAATACTGATTCCTTTTATTTTTTCTTGGAAATCTTTCTGGTTAATAGGGCAGTAGATTCCTCTTACAATCATTTTGATAATAACTCCGGCTTTTGCGGCATCATATAATTTTAGAATTAAAGCACGGTCACTCACAGAGTTGGCTTTAATAATGATCTCCGTTTTTCTTCCTGCTTTAGCTTCTTCAATTTCTTTATCGATGTGGTGAACAATCTTTTCACGCATAAACTGCGGACAGACAAGTAAATTTTTACAGGTTTTTAAAACAGGTAAATAATCTTCTTTAGGCTTTTTAAGAACATTAAAAACTTTATTAATATCGGCCATGATATGACGATCTGAGGTCATTAGCAAATGATCACCATAAATTCTGGCTGTTTTTTCATTAAAATTTCCGGTGCTTACAAAACCATATTGAAGCGTTTTATTCTGAGCTCTTTTCTTAATGATACAAAGCTTGGCGTGTACTTTTTTGTCTGGAATTCCGACTAAGACAGTGATGCCTTCCGGCTCCAGCATTTCTTTCCATTTTAAGTTGGATTCTTCATCAAACCTTGCCTGAAGTTCAAGCATTACCGTAACATCTTTGCCATTTCTTGCTGCATAAATCAAAGCATTAATAATCTTTGAGCTACTGGCCAAACGATATGCTGTAATTTGAATTGATTTTACATCAGGATCCATTGCTGCTTCACGCAAAAGATCAATAACAGGACTGTATTTATGGTAAGGGAAAGTAAGCAGAATATCTTTTGCCAGAATAACATCTGTCACTCTTTCGCCGTGTTCAAAAGCAGGATGTGAAAAAGAAGTTCTTTCTACAGGTTTTTCATACGATTCAAAAACGTCAGGGAAATCCATAAAATGTTTAAAATTATGAATTTTTCCTCCCGGGATGATGCTGTCTTTTTTTGTTAAATTCAGTTTACGGATCAGCAGTTCCAGCAAAGCTTTATCGATATCTTTATCAAAAACAAATCTTGTAGGTTTTCCTTTTCTTCTGTTTTTAATTCCTTTTTCTATTTTCTCTGCGAAATTGGTTTTGATGTCATTATCCAGATCCATTTCGGCATCTTTTGTCACTTTAAAAGCGTTCGCTGCAAATTCGTCATATCCGAAATAAGAGAAAATATGCGGTAAATTGAAGGTGATCACATCTTCTAGGAGCATTACATTTTTTTCCTCCGGATTTTCTGTTGGAAGCAAGACGAATCTTCCCACAAAACGAGAGGGGATTTCAATAATGGCATAATTGCTTGAATATTGCCAGTCTTTTTTTCTCATCGCAACGCCCAAATAAAGACTTTTATCCCTCATGTAAGGCATAGGCGTATTTTCGTGAAGTAGAATAGGGATCACGTTAGCTTCTACCACCTCATCGAAATACGTTCTTACAAACTCTTTTTGCTTAGCTGTTAAGTTCTTTGAATTTTTAATGAAAACCTTTTGATCTGCCATTTCAGACAGAATTTTTCTCCAGGTTTTATCAAAATTCTGTTGATGATTAATAACGATCTCGTTAATATTTTGAAGGATCTTTGAGGGCGGTTGGTAGAAAGATTCAGCGATTAATTTTTCTTTAAAATCCATTGCACGTTTTAATCCGGCTACCCGCACTCTGAAAAACTCGTCTAGATTGTTTGAAAAGATCCCCAGGAAACGGATTCTTAAATGTAAAGGAACGTTTTCGTCCATAGCTTCCTGCAATACCCTTTCATTAAAGGCTAGCCATGTGATATCTCTCGGATTAAAATGTAATGACATATTTGTGTAAAATTTATCAAAAATAATAATTCATAAGGTTTTGATCTCTATTTCTAAGGTTAAACTTTAATTAATTTTAACAAAGGTGAAAATATTTCTTATAAATGAAAACAAATATTGATTTTTAAATTACATCTGTGAATTTTAATTAATTATTTTTTATCAGAATGAGATAGGTTATAAAAATTTAAATTATGTAAATATTTCATTATCAGTTTGATAAGTGGGTTTTTGGAAATATTTTATTACATTTGAATATAAACACACAAATAAAACACAAATGATCTGTCAAACTCATCACATTTCCAGGAACTTTATTATCGTCTGTAATAGACAAAAGATAGGATTATAGCATAGCCAAGACCCTCATTTGTTGGCTTCTCATTTCCCATTCTGCAATCAATCTATATAAAACTCAATCGGTATAGATTGAGAATAATTGGAAGAAATCTCATTTTTTCTAAGAGCAAGTTGAAGGAATCTATTTTCCTAACCATCTATTCTTTTAAGAGGGTACCCTTCACCTATTCAATAGAAAAAATTATGAATAGATAGCAATACACCAATTCTAAAAAAAACACTACATATGAAAAACAGAAACAATGAAAATGAACTTATTTCTAATGAAGACTATTCAAAATTAAGAAAACCTTCTTTTATACCTGATAACAATGCAAAAGGTATTTCAGCAAATCATATTGCCGGAATTAACCGTGTGGTAGGCATTGAAGTTCTCGCTAACGGAAAACCTATTAAGCATTTCAAACACTTTAAATTAAAACAAAGTGCTATCAACCATCATGAGTTTGAAATTATTTTGGCCCATGACAGCTTAGAAAACCGCCAATCTCAAAATTTGGAGGATGCCAATAAGTTATTAGGAAAAAGATTCACCACTACTTTTAAATATAAAGATGCTGATACCGAAGATAATCCCAATAAGTCTTTTGTAGGCGTAATTACTTCCGTGGGTTTCAGTCGTGAAAAGACCAGTTTGGGAGATATTGTTCTTAAAGGATACAGTCCAACGATCTTGTTAGACAGCGCGCCTCATACGCAAAGTTTCGGAGGAGATTTACCCGTCAATATGGGAATCATTGCTAATGAAGTCATTAAGCAAGGGCTCAGTGGCTCTGATTTCGATTTTAATATTGATACCAACGACAGTTCACAGATTTTATACAGCAGTCAATATGATGAAACGCATTATAATTATCTGGCGAGAATGGCCGAGGCGTATGGCGAACAATTTTATTACGATGGCTATGTTTTACATTTTGGGAAACTTCCTGCACCTAGTAGTAAACGCATTCAATTAATTGAAGGAAGCAATGTAAGCGATCTCAACATAGAGATCAAAGCAGTCTATACAAAACCTCAATTTTACGGCTATAACAGCAGTAAGAATGAAAAATTGACATCAGGAGAAACTCCTATAAAACACTTGGGAGACTTGGCACAAACTGCCTACACAAACAATGATAAAATATACAAAACCCCTTCATTACAAGTGGCTCCTATAAAGGCTGCCACGCATTTGGATGTTGAATATTCTCAGAAAAGTTCCTCGGGTAGTAAAGCCGTTGATGTGATGAATGTTTCGGGCTCCACTTCTATTCCTTTTCTTCATCCGGGATGTGTCACCGATCTTAAAATAAGGGTACAGGATTCTAATCAAACCCGTCATCTCACCACGATTATGATTACAGAAACGACTCATGAAGTAGATGCCAGAGGATATTATAAAGGAAGTTTTGAAGCCATTTCTGAAGGAACAGGCTATATGCCCAAACCTGAATTTCATGTTCCAAGACCGGAACCTCAAATTGCTACAGTAATTTCAAATACCGATCCTGCGGGACAAGGAAGAGTAACAGTGCGATTCGATTGGCAACTCAATGATACCACCGATTTTATTCGAATGATGAGTCCTGATGCTGGCGGGACGGATCAGATTACACAAAACCGAGGCTATGTTGCGATTCCTGAGGTGGGGGATCAGGTGATGGTTAACTTTCAACACGGCCATCCCGACAGACCTTTCGTGATGGGAGGAATGTTTCATGGTGGCACAGGTTTAGGCGGCGGTGCAAACAATCACATGAAATCTTGGCAGACTAAAAGTGGAATAAAACTTCTGATGAATGATAATGAAGGAAGCGTGAATATTATTGACCCTAGCGGGAATACGTATTTGATGGACGGTCAAGGGAATATTGCCATTACAGCGCCAAATAATATAACATTTAATGCGGGAGGAAATTTAGCAATCAATGTGGGACAGAATATGACAACAACTGTTGAAATGAACTCTAATGAAACGGTTGGAATCAACAAATCTTTAAATGTGGGGATGATGAATATGTTGACCGTAGGGAAAGATTTTGTCACCAATATCATAGGAAAACTTAATGTGGTGGGACAGAATATGACAACAACTGTTGAAATGAACTCTAATGAAACGGTTGGAATCAACAAATCTTTAAATGTGGGGATGATGAATATGTTGACCGTAGGGAAAGATTTTGTCACCAATATCATAGGGAAACTTACCCATTATGTAAAGGGAGATATGGAAACCTTTGGCGAAAAAGAACATAAAACAATCGCTATAAAAGGGGTAGAGGTAAGTAGTGAAAATAAAGTAGAGCATCATGCCGAAAAAGAAATTAAAAACAACAGCAATGAAAAATCTAAAAATCACTAGCCAATCTCCTATTTTGAATCTAGAAAAAGATGAAATCTCCATTGTTGTTATTGTTGGGAAAAGTATGACTCTATTTAATAAGAGAAACCAAGCATTTTTTTTCTATACTTATGGTAATGAAGAGTGTCCCAGTAAGATTTATTTACGGCACGTTGTGGATGGAAAATCTAATGTTTTTGGTACCGGAGGATTCAATTTTTCTTTCTGTGGAAAAACCTATGAGCTAGAAAATCCTGGAGATTCTGTAAATATTGAAGACGGATCCATTGCGGTTTGTCTGAAATACTCGTATATGTTGGAGCTACTGGAATCTAGTTTTTATGTGTATGGCCAGGCAAAAGTGTATGATTTTATGAAAGAAGAATTTTTAATCCCACTATCATGAGCATTGAATATTTCGTAGAAGGAAAAGTAATCACTAAAGTGAAAGGAGATTATTCGGTGTTTTCTAAAGAAGATATTACTCATAACACAGGCATTTCTTTAGAACAATCCGGAAAAGAAAATGGGGTGAGTTATGGTAAAGCAAAAAATATTGATCCTAATAATAAGCCAGTTAATTTATTGGAGGTAAGTCTTAATCTTTTTTTTGACGGTACCCAAAATAATAAAACAAATTCAGATTTAGGGAAAGATTATAAAGAATCTAATCATGATGATGACAGCTATACCAATGATTATTCTAATATAGCCCGAGGATATGATGCGGTAGATCCGGCTGCTGAAAACCAAGTATCTTATTATATAGAAGGAATTGGAACAGAAGATGGTAAAGGTGAAATGCATCTGTTTGGTAATGTTCCTAATAAAGGAATTCTCTTTGGAACAGGCTCACGCGGTGTTATTGCCAAAGTATTGAAAGGTTGTATAAAAGGAGCTGAAGCATTAAAAAAATATGCTGGAAAAGACATTCATCTCAAGGTAAATGTCTTTGGATTCAGCCGTGGAGCAACAGCAGCCAGACATTTTTTGCACATTTCTAATACTTCAGCGAAAGTAGTTGAAAATAAGTTTGGAATTTATGCGCTTTCTCCTCAGCATCAGGATTCTTTAATAGACGCTGTTAGAATAAAAGCACATACTCCGCTAACAGATAAGCACGGATATTTTGGAGCATGTTTGGCCTATTGGGAGGTTATCCCACAAAAAATAACATTTAATTTTGCAGGGCTGTATGATACGGTAGCTTCTTATGGTTCTGAGCACCGTCCTAAAGAAATAGGAGGAATCCCAATCATTCCCGGAGATACTGAACAGTTAGGTCTTACTGCTATTAAGGAGGCGCATTTTACCTTACAAATAACAGCAGATGATGAATTCCGTGATAATTTTGACCTTACCAATATTGATAGTTGCGGGGTAAAAGGATTGCAGTTTATCTTACCGGGAGTACATTCCGATATTGGGGGTTGCTACGTTAATAAAAATGAAGAAAAAGTAGATTTATATGAGGAAGAAGGCAGCGGTGAAAAATGCTTAGAATTTAGAAGAATAATCATCGAAGAAGGCTGGTACAAACCCGAAGAAATATTTATCGAAAGACTGTCTCCGCATAGGAATGGGGTGGATGCAAGGCATATTTTAAAAGGAATCCGAAAGCCTTATAATACCTATGATAAAATTTCCTTTAATGCGATGTTTCATTACTCCCAAGGATGTGGAGTGAAATATGATAACGACTTGGCGGGTAGGCATAAAATAACCGATCCTTTTCTTTTGGAAATCCGAGACCAGTTGCTCCATTATATGAACGCCTGTACTTTGTTGCGAAATACCTATATTGAAGAGTATAACCGAAGCAACGACTCGGGAGATTATCTTACCCAATTAAATGCGTTGCATTACGAAAGTTTTGTAGATTTGGAAAAGCTTAAAATCTTGAGAAATCAATACCTTCACTGGTCTGCCAGTGCCACCAAAATAGGATACGGACCAAGGATTGGCAAGGTAACCAGCGGGAAAGAACGTACAAGAAATATACAAAATGGATAATATAAATAGTACAATACAAAACATCATCAACTACATACTCTGTTTTGTATTATGCATCAATCTTATACAATGTCAAAAGATGGAAGATAAAAAAATGGCGTTTCAGGTGGAAATAAGTTCTCCTGCCACAAAATACAGAATAGAACCTGTATTTGATAACATAAAGACGTTGGAAGGAAATCATGCAGGACTACCATATGGAGGAAGTTCCGGGAGCTGGGGAGATTCAGGCAAAGGATGGACGGAGCAATACGGAACCCCTATTGGGGCTGATATTACCTATTATTCAAGATATGAAGGCACAGAAACTTTTTATCGTCTGAATATAGATTTTCCTATAGATACAATAAAAGACTATATGGAGCGGGCCTATTCCAGAAAAGACGATTCAGAGGGAGAAACCCAGGAATACAAAAGGTTAGGGAGAGGTTTTCAATCAGGTGGTGGAAAGGCTTATGACAGCTTTTCTACCCTAGTTTTCGGTTTTGCTCCCAAAGGCATGGTAGTCGTCTGGTTAAATTTTGGGAATACCCGTATTGAGTTGGGGCGTTATCAGGCAAAACCTGTTACAGATCCTACTGAAATAGCCAAGGCCAAAGAAAAATACTTAGCGATGTATCGGATTAGCCCCGAACGTTATAAAGAGGAAAAAGAACTTTTTTTCATACCTGATGCTAGCCCTAAAGAATGGGATGATTATAGGGTACGTTATCATTGGCGTCCTGTGGTAAGTTCTACTCATCCTAAATTTAGATTGTTTGAAGTGCTTAATTATACCTATAATGGAGAAAAAGAAGGCGCATTAAGACCTTGGGTTCTAGATATGCCTTACAAAGAAAGAGCCATTCCTATGGAGATGGTATTCTTTTGGGAAACAGGAAAAGAAAAGCAGGAGCAACTGAATGCCCGAGCCTTTTTCAATTGGGAAAAAACCAATGAAGCCTTTAAAAAAGCAGGTAATAAGATCGATATGCAGGTGAAGATTGCGGAAGATAATAATTCTGTCGAAATTTTACTCAACGGGCAACCTTTAGAAACGGATAGTATTCGTATTTATCAGTGGTCAGGAAATTATAAGGAAAGTTATAAATAGAATTCATTACATTATAATAATTTTTTTCAGGAGCTTCATCCAGCTCTCCACTCATACTCCTCACGCCATCGCGCTCCAAGGCTCAACCCCTCTTACGCTCCAATCCAATGTTGCGGGGTACCCGTTTCTATCTGGGCTATGGTATTGGTCGTTCTTTTCAACAGTCAGCATTAGCATAAAGTTTGTCATCCTGTAAGGATCTCAATAGCTAAATTCAAAAAAAAGGATAGAGATTCTTCACTCCACTGGATTCCATTCAGAATGACAGCTTCACAAAATATTCAGAGATAAAATAAGAAAACGATGTATTCGAAGACAAATACTTCAAAGCTTACCTCGGGGGATTATTTATTGGTAATTCTCATCGCCTCTAAACCTAACAGGTTTTTGAAACCTGTTAGGTTTGCTTTAAGAGTAAAAAAATCAACATTTCATCCATCCACTATTGTCTATGCTCAATCTATTCAATACTTAACCAAACATCTGTGTCAATCTGCGAAAATCTGTGGGAAATGAAAAACAGTCCACTCACGCTTCAAGTCCAAACCTGCTAGATTTACTAGGGTATACCTTATATATAGTATACTTGGGATTGTATTTAATATTCAATAGAGGTGGGCTTCAGCCCACTTTAATGATATGAATATTAAAAGGCTTTAGCCAAAACTTAAATTATGACTTCCATTATCATTTACCTCCAGGTAGGAATAACTCAATAAATCAAAAGAATAAACTTTCCCTTTGTATTACTTTGATAAGTTTACGCCTTTGTTTAGCTTGTATACTCAAACTTCAATCATCCATTGTCTGACCTTGCGATAAAAAAGCATTTTGTTTATCCTTATTACCGAATCGAGCTTATACTAAACTGCCAAAGCCCAATATTTTTTCTCAAAAACAGTAACCACTCACTTTGTCATCCTGTAATGATCTAAACTATCTTTTTAGATAAAAATTCATTCATTAAAAAATCTGCTTCATCCGCTTGATCTGCGAGAGATTATTATTCTCAAACTTCATCTCGTGTAGAACTCCAATATTTCTTTGCATATCCTTTTCCATAAACCAATTCTAGGAAATGATCACACACATTTATACCTTCAAACATTCCGAGGCTAAGATCCTCGAACGCTATATTCCAATATCTGTGTAAATCTGCGAAAATCTGTGGGAAATAAAAAAGTAATCATTCCTTAAAGCTCATTCTCCTGTACCTAACTTATTCCTTCAAAAAAAAACTCATTTAGTGTTTTACAGCATCTGTGTAAATCTTTGCCATCTTCTGTAAGCGTCTAACCTTCCTTTTTAGATAAAAATTGATTCATTTAAGAATCTGCTTCATCCGCTAAATCTGCGAGAGATTATTATCCTCAAACTTGATTTCGTGTAGAACTCCAATATTTCCTTACATATTCTTTTTCCATAAACCAAACTCTGGAGCTATTCTCCCCCATTTATATTACCCAACCATAGTTTATCTTAGCCCTAAACCTCTCCATCACTAAGAACTCACCACCTCTCAACTCCTCCAACTCTCCCGCGTATCACCCCAATTACCCCCAACTCTCAAACGAATGTTTAAAACTTTTAGCTCTTATAATCAGAAGTTTAAAGTTTAATATGAACCCAAAGTAAACATTAAGTTAATAAAGTTTGGATTGGTGGGGTAAAAGAGAGTACTTTTGCCCCACTGAAAAACGATATGTTGATTGGTAGCGCAGAAGATAGTAAGACAAAATCTACACAACAAAAACGAATCAAAAAATAACTTAAACTTTTTCTTAGAAAGAGTTGGAAAAGTTAAAAAGATTTGTATCTTTGCAGTCCGGTAAAACGGGAGCAGAGGAGTAGAAGATAAGGAGTATTAAAAACGAGGTTAGGGTTATTTACAAGACACTAAATTAAGTTAGAAAACGCTTTGTCAATTAGAAATAAAGTTTTACTTTTGCACACGCAAATCTATACTGAAAACGACAGAAAATTAGGTATAGTAAAAAGCGTAAGATATAAGAAGATCATTGAAAAATAGATATAACAACCAAGTAAGGAAAAGACTAGAACGTTAATAACTTTGAGTGAGTCAGACAAACATACAATGGAGAGTTTGATCCTGGCTCAGGATGAACGCTAGCGGGAGGCCTAACACATGCAAGCCGAGCGGTATTTGTCTTTCGGGACAGAGAGAGCGGCGTACGGGTGCGGAACACGTGTGCAACCTGCCTTTATCTGGGGGATAGCCTTTCGAAAGGAAGATTAATACCCCATAATATATTGAATGGCATCATTCGATATTGAAAACTCCGGTGGATAGAGATGGGCACGCGCAAGATTAGATAGTTGGTGAGGTAACGGCTCACCAAGTCAATGATCTTTAGGGGGCCTGAGAGGGTGATCCCCCACACTGGTACTGAGACACGGACCAGACTCCTACGGGAGGCAGCAGTGAGGAATATTGGACAATGGGTGAGAGCCTGATCCAGCCATCCCGCGTGAAGGACGACGGCCCTATGGGTTGTAAACTTCTTTTGTATAGGGATAAACCTTTCCACGTGTGGAAAGCTGAAGGTACTATACGAATAAGCACCGGCTAACTCCGTGCCAGCAGCCGCGGTAATACGGAGGGTGCAAGCGTTATCCGGATTTATTGGGTTTAAAGGGTCCGTAGGCGGGCTCGTAAGTCAGTGGTGAAATCTCATAGCTTAACTATGAAACTGCCATTGATACTGCGAGCCTTGAGTAAGGTAGAGGTAGCTGGAATAAGTAGTGTAGCGGTGAAATGCATAGATATTACTTAGAACACCAATTGCGAAGGCAGGTTACCATGTCTTAACTGACGCTGATGGACGAAAGCGTGGGGAGCGAACAGGATTAGATACCCTGGTAGTCCACGCCGTAAACGATGCTAACTCGTTTTTGGGGCTTTAAGCTTCAGAGACTAAGCGAAAGTGATAAGTTAGCCACCTGGGGAGTACGTTCGCAAGAATGAAACTCAAAGGAATTGACGGGGGCCCGCACAAGCGGTGGATTATGTGGTTTAATTCGATGATACGCGAGGAACCTTACCAAGGCTTAAATGGGAATTGACAGGTTTAGAAATAGACTTTTCTTCGGACAATTTTCAAGGTGCTGCATGGTTGTCGTCAGCTCGTGCCGTGAGGTGTTAGGTTAAGTCCTGCA
>NZ_LIRF01000007.1 GCF_001297705.1 Chryseobacterium sp. ERMR1:04
AGTTCCGACCTGCACGAATGGTGTAACGATCTGGGCACTGTCTCAACCATGAGCTCTGTGAAATTGTAGTCTCGGTGAAGATGCCGAGTACCCGCAATGGGACGAAAAGACCCTGTGAACCTTTACTATAACTTCGTATTGACTTTGAGTAAGTAATGTGTAGGATAGGTGGGAGACTTTGAAGCAGGCACGCTAGTGTTTGTGGAGTCAACGTTGAAATACCACCCTTTACTTACTTGGAGCCTAACTTCTTTTAGAAGGACATTGCGTGGTGGGTAGTTTGACTGGGGTGGTCGCCTCCAAAAGAGTAACGGAGGCTTTCAAAGGTACCCTCAGCACGCTTGGTAACCGTGCGTAGAGTGTAATGGCATAAGGGTGCTTGACTGTGAGACCTACAAGTCGATCAGGTGCGAAAGCAGGACATAGTGATCCGGTGGTTCCGTATGGAAGGGCCATCGCTCATAGGATAAAAGGTACTCCGGGGATAACAGGCTAGTCTCCCCCAAGAGCTCATATCGACGGGGAGGTTCGGCACCTCGATGTCGGCTCGTCACATCCTGGGGCTGGAGAAGGTCCCAAGGGTTGGGCTGTTCGCCCATTAAAGTGGCACGCGAGCTGGGTTCAGAACGTCGTGAGACAGTTCGGTCTCTATCTATTGCGGGCGTTAGATGTTTGAGAGGGCTTGATTCTAGTACGAGAGGACCGAATTGAACAAACCTCTGGTGTATCAGTTGTTCCGCCAGGAGCACCGCTGAGTAGCTACGTTTGGAAGAGATAAGCACTGAAAGCATATAAGTGCGAAACTCGCCTCAAGATGAGACATCTTTTAAGGGTCGTTGGAGATGACGACGTTGATAGGCTACAGGTGTAAAGTTGGTAACAGCATAGCCGAGTAGTACTAATTACCCGTAGATTTATTGCCTATTAAAAGGAATAAATATAATCATCAAATGAGTAATCATTAATATTACATTAAAAACCTATCTCAAGAATTGCTAGCAAGTGCAAGAAAGGTTTTGTCTTTGTGACTGTTTTTATCGATAAAATAAGGTATCAGGAAAAAGGTATCAGGATTTAGCGTAATGCTAGGGCCTAACCCCTAATCCCTCGAACCTTCATATAACGCCTTTAGGGTGGTTTTAGCGGTGGGGCTCACCTGTTCCCATTCCGAACACAGAAGTTAAGCCCACCAGCGCCGATGGTACTGCGAAAGCGGGAGAGTAGGTCGCCGCCAGTTTTTATTTAAAAGTCTCATACATTTATTTGTATGAGACTTTTTTTTGATACATACCCAAAGAAAACCCGCAACCCAACTCAAAGTTTGACTTTTGCTAGATGCTAGATGCTAGATGCTAGATGCTAGATGCTAGATGCTAGATGCTAGATGCTAGATGCTAGATGCAATCTCTTTACCCACCAACTCTGCCGCTCTCTTTGTCATCCTGAAAGGATCTCAACAGGTAAACTAAAAAAAGACAGAGATTCTTCACTCCACTGGATTCCATTCAGAATGACAGATTTACAAAATATTCCAAGATAAAATAAGAAAACGATGTATTCGAAGATAAATACTTCAAAGCTTACCTCGGGGATTATTTATTGGTAATTCTCATCGCCTCTAAACCTAACAGGTTTCAAAAACCTGTTAGGTTTAGATTTATAGGGTGGAACGCTTCGAGTCTGGATCCCTACGGGATGACAAACTGAGCGTTGATTTTGCTATAAGAAATAAAAATCAGACAGAAACCCCTAGCTCCGATGTTCTATGTTAATATGCAATATTATTTAGACTCAATTTTTAAAACTAAAAAATCAGATGGATTGGCTCGTGATAAGTATTGTTTTTGTTGTGAAGTTAAGAGCTGTAAAAACTTAGCTGTTAAAACATGGTTTCTCTGTTTGTTAATAACAAACCTAACAGGTTTAGAGATTTAAAGGGTGGAAAGATTCGAGCCTAGATCCCCACGGGATGGTAAACTGAGAGTTGATTTTGCTATAAAAAATGAAACTCAAACGGAAACCCTAGCCCCGATGTTCTATGTTAATATGCAAATTATTTAGACTTAATTTTTAAAACTAAAAAATCATATAGATTAGTTTGTGATAAGTATTGCATTTGTTGTGGAATTAAGAGGTGTAAAAATGAGATGTTGAAACATGGTTTTTCTGGGTGTTATAACAAACCTAACAGGTTTTTAAAACCTGTTAGGTTTATATTTATAATGTGGAAAGATTCGATTCTGTATTCCTACGGGATGACAAAATGAGGGTTGATTTTGCGATAAAAAAAATGATAACCAGGCAAATATCCTAGCCCTGATAGCAGCGGTTACCCCGCAACTTGGAGTTGAAAAAGGTGAGGGTTTAAGCGTTGGAGCGCGTTGGCGTGAGGAGTATGAGCGGATAGCAGGAAATAGCTCCTGAAAAATAGGAAAGTATAGGTTATTAGAGTTAATCTAGTTTATAGTAGTATCAAAGGGCACTTATGGTAAAAACGGCTCTGCTGTTATAAGCTGCTGCAGGAATGGTTACGGATACTCCACTTAACTGTAGCTGTATAGGAATATTACTGTATGCAGCCAATGCCGCAACTGCAGTGATTCTGAATAACTCAACATCAGTTAGTGTAAGGGTTTGATAATTTGTTCCTCCTGTTATGGAACATAATAAACAAACTGTTGTTCCATTGCCTGTTCTTCTAGTTGATAGGAGTAAAGAATTATTCCATGTTGGATTAGCCTGATAATGTACAGAAACTTTTGCACTTCCTAATAATACAGGAATACTTGCTGTTAAGAGTATCTGGTTGACTGCACTTTGATAGGGTCCGCTATAATCGGATCCAGCTTCAGTGATAGAAAGAATAGGAACAGCCCAACTTGTCCCATTGACACTCAATGTTTGTGCTTTAATGAGATAGCTAGATAATAATAAAATAACAAGATATATGTATTTTGTAATCAATCGTGGTTGTGTAAAATATATTTTAGATTTCATTGTTTTTAATTTTACTCAGTAATAGTGTACGTAATAACAACTGGAGTGTTGGTACGCGCTGATAAATTGGCATACGTGTTGGGAACAAGACTGATGGTGAGTTGATGACCGTTACTTACTCCATTCCCTGTAAATGCTCCTCCAATTCCACTGATGATAGTAACCGCTGTTGTGGTAAGCGTAACCTGCCCGGCGCTGGTTCCTAAAATACCGCCACCCATTCCTGAGGCTGCTGCTGCCTGTAATCTTATATTAACTCCGGGAATGACTTGATTTACTGATGCCGTAACTCTCCTTGTAAGACCTGCTGAAGCAATTGCTGAAGTATAATTAATCCATTTGGTGGTATTAGATGTTGGATTTACGACTCCCAGGCCTGCCTCTGTGGGAGCTGTAAAATTTAATGCAAAATTTCCGGTTGGTTCTATATCTAATAAAGTTACAATAGGTAATGTTATAGACACGGCACTATTCCCTGTTGTTTGTGAAAATACAGAGCCGGATATACCAAGGATTACTATATATAATATGTTGCTGAAGCCTTTCATTTTTTCTTTTTATTTCATTATATCCTACTTTTATAGATTCTTGTTGGTATTTTACTTCCGTTTGCTGTTTCACCACATTAATGGTTATATCTTTGGTTTCGGAAGGATTTAATAAAAAGCTAAAAGTATCCATTGATATTTTGTAGCGCTTATCCAACCCATTTCTATAGATCTTCATATTCCAATTTCCTGGACGGAGATAAGTGAAATCAAATTTCTCTCCCATGAAACCTACTTTTCGATATATCTGTTCGCCATTGGACGTTTCTATGATAATACTTTCTTTCTTCTTTTTATCTTTTTTAAATTGAAACTGTGCAAAGCCCAATTGATCATTTCCTGAAGATTCATTAAGTTGAACAGTCCCTTGAATATTTGCAGCTGTCGTTAAATTAAAATTAAAGATATTCTCTTTATTGGTTAGGAGTACCTGAGTCGGTAATGGTATATCCGCAATATCATTGATTTCTGTTGTTGAACGATCTATTTCCAGAAGATAATCTCCCGGCGTTATATTTTTAAAAATATAGTTTCCGTTTTTATCCGTCACTGAAAGATGACTGCCCATGGTAAGTCTTATCCCTTCTATTTTTTTTGCTCCAAGATTCCCGATGTTTCCCGACAACGTAGTGTATTCTGCAATTTTTTGTACGGGAGCATTGAACCGCCATGTATAACGAACTGAAAATATAAAGTCTTTATTTCCCAATTGTCCACGTTGTAAAGCATAACGCCCGGATACATCAAACTCATGACCTTGGAAAACCTGCTGATGAAAAAGGACTTCAAAGAGATTTCGGTCATTATAATATTCTTCAGGTAAATAATTATTTTGATAGAAAATACTTAAATAAGTGTTGTTTGAAAATCTGCTTAGAACACGGGCACCATAATATATTTGCTTTTCGTTTTTCATTTGATATCGCGATGTTATGGCATAGCTTCCATATACATTAAATGAAGTTTTAAATTTCTCAAAAGCAAGATTAAGCGTATAAAAACTTGAATTGCCATTAAAATCCGACAGATAATTATCCGTCTTCCCAAATTGAGTTTGCGCATTGATTTGAAAAGCACCAATCTGCTGATCAACAGTCACTCTCAAGAACCTTTCATAATAATCAAATTGTCTGGGCTCCAAGCGGTCTTGGTATTTCTGATATCCATTATAAATCATCAAAGATCCTTTTTTTGCATATTTATAATTGATTCCATACTGAAGATAATTTCTATAGGGTGCTGCTAAAAATAAGGTATCTCTTTTGAAGTTTTTGGCATCCTGTACATAATTGGCAAATAGATTGAGACGCTTTGAAATTTTGTATTGAAGGTTTCCGTTAAAGGTACTGGTGTTGGTAAAATATCCGGCAAATTGCGGACTGGACCTCATATACATTATATTTCCATTGATTCTTTCGAAACTTCCCAACACCTGCATCATGTAGGCACTTCCTTCTGTTCGTTCGGTTTTACTGTATGCTAATTCACCGGAAACATCAATGTTTTTATTAAGTTTAAATTTTCCTGTTGCATACGGAAGGTGGGCGTTAGAATCTAGATTCAATCTATTAAGGCTAAATCCTTCATCCTCGGTTCTTGGTATTTTGTATAAATAACCTGTGGTAATTTCAGATTCTTTATTGATTTTAAATGTTGAGTAAATATTAAATTCATCTTTTACATCCCGAAAAAATCTCGGATGATTGTAAAAACTTCCAATGCTAATTTTTTTGAAGTTGTATCTAAATTCTGCGCCTCGTCCATACCTGGCAAATTCTGTAAGATATGAAGACGTATAGGTTTTATCACCTAGATGAACGAAGAAGTTATCTCTTTTATAATTAATAAAATATTCTTCATATTGGGTAAAAGAACTAAACTCTACAGGATTTTTGCTGACTGCATGAAATTCAAGTTGTCCTTTATTGTCTTTATCAAGCGTTCCTTTCCCATAAATTTCTCCCTGAAAACCGTCATGATAAACTCCTCTGTTCTGCATTCCTATGAAAGATAAAGATGCTGAAATAGGGAGACGATGGTAGATATCATCTTCAATAGGTTTAACTGAAATAATTTTGGTAGTGGTATAAGCGGTTTGATTTTCTTTTAGGTTATCCGCAGAAGAAACTGAAAGATTTAGATTGAAATATTCATTTTTTCCTAGATCCGGATTTGTTTTCTTGCTAACGGTCACTATTTTTGTTTCACCTGGGAGTAGAAGGAGTTGAGATCCGGTATCTACAATTGCGTTTTTACTTTCGAGCACAAGGTTTTCGGTGATGTTTCCACTATTTTTTAATAGGAATGAAGAGCTGATAGTTTCGCCAGCTTTTACAAATTCTGGAGAATTAATTGCGGTTACCGTCAGTTTTTTACTTCCCGAAACAATTACCTGTAAAGTTTTGATGAGCGGGTCCCCATTATTTTTCTCTTTACCATACAAGGTGACTGTATAGTTTCCCTGTGGACATTCAGCAGCAATTCTTAGTGGAACAATATACACGGAACTTTGGCCTGCGGAAACAGAATATTCACTTTTTGTAATAATGGGTACTATAAACTGACCGGAAGTTTCTACATGAATATCATATACTTTATTTTCTGAGGTTGTATTTTCTATTGTAAAGGAAATAGAGGTAGCCGTTCCCGGCAGTAGACTATCTTTTTTGCTGACAAATTCTTTATGTTGTTGCTGAGAAAAAAAAAGTACTGGGAATAATAAGAGAATGATAAAGTATAGAATCCAATTTTTAATCATTTTTTACTTCTAGTTCCACATTCAAAGCGAATGCATTTTCGTCTTCATCAGTTGCTATGATGACAGCATTGTATTGATCTGGCGGTATTTTATTGAGATCAATATGGTAGGATTTGGATGTTTTTGGTAATAATCCCATAGCTTGACTGGAAAATACCCCCATTTTTTGTCCGGTTTTACGGTTATAGATTTCAATAGATGCCGTAGGTTTAGAATAAATATCACCTTTATTGGCAATTGCTATTTTTACAATTTGCTTGCCTTCTTCTTTTTCAATTTTTACACTTTCGAATTTTAGATCAGGTTTTACTTTTTCAGCATCATAATCTGTAATCACTTGAATGGCATATCGGATGATAGAAGTGATATTTACGCCTTGCTTACTGTCACTAGGTTTTATATCCTCTACAGGTTCAACAATAAAAACGCTCCAATAGCTTCCTGGTTTAGAAAGCTGCTTAGGAACGGTGATTTCATAATATACTTCTGTTTTTTCTTTGCCTTTCAGGGTAATGAAATTGGTATTAAGCTTAATCCAGTCTGTATTGGTTCTTTCGTTCGTATGCGGATTGGTATAACTGATGGTTCCGTCTGCCTGATAGCTGAAATCCTGTAAAAATATTTTTACACTTTGCGGTTTGCTCCCAGTATTTTCAATGGCAATTTTTCCTTTGTAAACCTGTCCGTTTTCCACTTTATAGTTGTGGGTAAGCCCGTTTAGAACGACAATACTTGCCTGTAAAAAAGTAAATGGTATCAGCAGGGATAAGAAAAAGAAAATGCGCTTTATCATTTTTTTATGTAAAGTTTTTGTAGTTAGTATAGAGCAAAAGAAAGGTAAGAAGAAACTGAGTACTCAATTTCTTCTTATATAAAATATTATTTTTCAGTGTTAATTGTGAAGATCGTGTTGTGTTTGTTGTAATGTTTGTAGTGTGAGTGTAGGTAACGGAACGGTGACATATAACTGCCATTTTTCAGTGTTAATTGTCTGAAATCGTGTAAGTAACTTTTGCAGTAGTTGTAGCAGTTGCCTGTAGATCTGCATAAGCAGCAACTCCACCAGGACCACTACCTGCCGCTAAAGCATATGTGAGGTTATGTCCGTTACTGGTACCATTTCCGGTATATGCACTTCCTATTCCTGAAACAATCGTTTGATCTACAGCACTTAATGTTAATTGTGCTGAAGGGGTACCCAATGTTCCCGCACCTGCTCCCGTAGCTGCAGCTGCTGTAACATGGATGTCTATTCCCGGGATAATAGCGTCTAGCTTTACAGTAACATTACGTGTTGGATCTGCAACAGATTTAATGGATGAATAATTCAGCCAAAGTGTCGTATTAGAAGCACTTGGTAAAAGAGGTTGTCCCGCTTCTGTAGGAGCAGTAAAACCTAAAGTAATGTTTTTAGTAGCTGAGGGCTCAATATCTACAATTGCGACTTCTGGAATACTAATCGTAATCGTGTGATTGTCTGTGTTGGTATCTTGTGCATTTACATGAGCAGAAAATGCCAAAGCAAAAAGAGACATTGCTAGAGAAAATTTAATTTTTTTCATGGTTTTTAAAATTTGGTAATGTGAAGTTAATAAAAATCATCAAATGATGAAATATTTTTTATTAATTATCAATATTTTATTATTTGTTTCCTAATTGTAATTTATTAAACTGAATTCTAATATTTCATGACTAGAATCAATAAAAAAGTCTTACATCATTGATGCAAGACTTTCATTCATTTTGAATGATATTTTTAAATTATATCCAATGCGGATCAGAAGTAGAAGTTTTTCCAGTTTCTATTCTTCCTGAAAAATGCCAATTGTTATTTCCTGAATTCAATGTTAGATCATACCAACCTTTCATGGTATTGAGATCGATAATTATTTTTTCTTCGGACTGTTGTAAAGAAATTTTCTTTTCACTTTTTGCGTAAAGATTTTCTAAAGAAACTGAGATGTTTTCTTTTGTATTCTTTTTGAAAACTAATTCTACTTGATTTTTTGCTGGATTGTTGAGCAATGAAATTTCTACATCAGGCTGAGCTTCTCCTTTAAACTTTCGATAAAAACCATTCGGACCAAAAACTTCAAGATCATATTTTCCTGAATTTACGGAATGAGATAATTCCTTTTTAGCATATAAAGCATACGAAAAATGGAATTGATCATTGTCAAATTGTGTTCTGTCATAAACTAATAAAGGAACGGCAGCTTCTTTTAAGTTAGCCATCTTTATTTTTCCATTCTCAAAATTTACATGATAATCATAAGGAAGCGGGTTAGATGGCTTGGCGCCTCTTTCCTGAATTTCCAGTAAATTAGGGTTCAGTTCATTTTCAGAATACCATTTAAGATTGGGAACAGGCTTGTTTTTTGCTGCATTAATGGTCTTTGCATAATCTTTTTGATTTAAATAATCCATCTGCGGAGCTTTCACATTAGATGAATTAAAAGCGGAAGTTAGATCTCCTGAAATTGCTCTTCTCCAATCGCTGATATTATCTATTGTAACATCTTTATTATATTTTTTCTTGATGAATTTTTCTAAAAACTGTAAGACGGAAGTATGATCAGACACTTCAGAATTTACAAAACCACCTTTAGTCCACGGAGATGCAATAATCATCGGAACTCTGTAGCCTAAGCCAACCGTTCCTTCTATTCTCTCATGGTCTTTCAATTGTTGGGTAGACATGTATTCCTGATTTTTATTCACATATTCCGCACCTTCTTTTCCATTCATATCCACAGGTTTACTAGGATTCATTGGGGGAGCAAAAGGTAAAACATGATCAAAATATCCATCGTTTTCATCATAATTAATAATGAAAATTGTTTTTTTCCAGGTTTCAGGATCTTTTGTTAAAATATTCAACACTTCAGAAATATACCATGCTCCGTACCAAGGCGAGCCCGGATGATCAGAAAAATGCTCTGGAGCCACCAACCACGAAACGAGTGGAAGTTTTTTCTCTTCTACATCTTTTCGGAACTGAAATAAGACGTCGCTTTTCGGAACAACCAATCTTTCTCCGTTTTCATCCTGTCCGATTTCTAAATCCCAATATCCGGGATCATTTGAATTGGTGGTGAATGCTTTTTCGTGAAGGTTTTTTTCTGTTGGTGAAAGTTTAGCAAAATTTTCAGGTTTATAGGTTACCAAATCTTCCTGAAGCTCGGCAATCATTCCTTCGAATCTTTCTTTTTGCGTTGGATTTTTCTCAATTTCCTGCTTTAGATACGCAATGATATTCGGAATATTTTTATGATATCTTTTTGAAAATTTTACATTGAATTTTGAAAACCACTCAATCGGGTTGTCTGTGAAATTACTCAACCAAGCTTCTTGCTCACCAGACATTCCTTTGGGAAGACTGATTTCATTCTGATATATTTTCCAAGAAACATGTTGGTCTTCTAGAATTTCAGGAAAACTTTTCCATTTTGCCTGTTTGGATTTTTCGTAATCAATATTTTCATTATAAACATTAGCTTTTGCTTTTCCATTCTGATGTTCTCTAATGGTTCCCGACCAATGAAAAAGACGATTGGGAGTTGTACCTGTTAACGAAGAACTGAAATATTGATCGAAAATCGTAAATGCATCTGCCAGCTGATAATAAAAAGGAAGGTCTTCACGATTATAATATCCAAGCGTCAGCGGAATTTCTTTGTAATCTTTATTCCCTGATGATTTTGCCTGAAGCCATTGATCATATTTTCCTTTATTCAACGCTTTCTGCTGATTGTCCCAAGAATGGGGAAGGGAGCTCATCCAGGTAGATTTTGTATTTCTAAGATCTAAACGAGCGGGAGATGCATATTTTCCGGCATCATTTTTTTGAAAGAAAACGGAATGCCCGTCTTGTTTTATGAAAGCCCTTTTATCTAAAAACCCTCTCACGCCTTTCAATGCTCCGAAAGCATGATCGAAAGATCGGTTCTCCTGCATTAAAATAACCACATGTTCTGCATCATAAAAAGTAGATTGAGCAGCAGGTTCTATTGTTAAAGCTTTTAAAATCGCAGGATGTAAAACACTGGATGTTCCCAAACCGGCTAATAAAAGACTTGATTTTTCTAAAAATTCTCTTCTGTCCATTTTTGAATTGTAATACAAAGAAACCGCAAGTTAATTTCTTTTCCTGCGATTTCTTTTATTTTAAGGTTAAAAAAATAAGAGTATCTGCTTTTTATTAGTACTCTCCTTTACATTTTTTATTAACCACAAAAGGAGCAAAAGTTTTTTAAGTTTATAATAATGTTGTTGAAAAGTACACTTAAGTTTTTGAAAATATTTGATTTTCTTATTGGGTAAACTTTATTATTTTTCAACATATTAAAGTAAGCTTTTATGCCTTTTGTGGTATAATCTTTTACTGCAACCACCAAGGTTTAGAATTGATATTATCATTTCCTCCATATTGTGAAGCAAGGGCAGCTTTCAGATTAGCATTGTTATAATTGTATTCAGATTGTGGATATCTGAATCTCAATGGTGCTGAAACTCCTGTCTGTAAAGGATAGTTTGGATATCCTGTTCTCAGATAATCATAATAAGAAGTCCATTGCGATTGGTGAAACATCGTCATGTATTTCTGAGTCATAATTCTCTCCAATTGAGACTGTAACGGTGCTGAGTTATCGTACAAAACTAAGGATTTAGTTAAATATTGATTCACATCAAATCCCGCAAAATACTGATTTGGATTTTTTACATAGGTCTGATAAAACGTGAAGTTTGCTTTAATTGCATTATCATAATGTGACTTTGCGGAACCCGAGATCCAACCTCTTGCCGTAGCTTCTGCCAAAATAAATTCCAATTCAGGATAGCTTAAAACGGATGAAGGTTCGTTGGTGGCATCTTTGTAAAAACGATCATTCACTTTAGAAATATTTTTTGCAGTAATCAATGCCGCATTATCAGAATAAGGTGAAGTTGGATTTCCTCCGTTGTAGCCTGTGAAATCGGTAAGAGGTTTTCCTGCTTCTTTGGCTCCTGTAGTCTGTGCTGCAAAAGTGAACAAACGCGGATCTTGTCTGTCTTTAAACAGATTGATAAAATAATCTGCCATATACAAACTTGAACCGTAGCCACTATTATTGAACATCGTGTATCTGCTGTCCGCAGCATCTGCAAATTTCAGTTCTCCGTTGTCGGCAATAGAGGTCATCAGATTTTGACTTCCAGCGATAGAAGAAAATTCTGTTGCCACATTATAAGTTCCCAAGGTTGCTTTTTTAGACATCGTCATCAGGATTTTCAAACGGAAAGAATTAATCAGTTTTTTCCATTTTGAAGCATCACCGTTGTAAATGATATCGCCTTCTATTTTATCGGTTGTATTAATTAAAGTATTAGCATCTTTTAATTCGGTTAAAATTCCGGCCATCACGGTTTCCTGACTGTCGTATTTTGGCTGTGTGATTCCAGATTCTCCTTTTACGGCTTCAGAATAAGGAATGCTTCCCAGCTTTAAACTCAAATTAAAGAAATAATAGGCTCTGTAGAATTTCCCAATCGCCTGATAATTTTTATTATTGATTTTTTCGGCTTCCTGCATCATTTTCCCAGTATTCAAAAGACCCTTTGAATATATATCGAAAGAGGTGTCATTCCACTTCATATATTGGTAAACATTTTCACCGTCGGTTCCAATCATCATTCTTGAAGCATACATATTATCGCCATTTACCTGAAAAGCATTTTGTGAAACGTAGGTTAAAAGAAATTTGGGATCAATGCTTGCTTGGTCATTGGGATTTTCGTTGATCTTATCGAGACTGGTTTCGCAAGAAGTAAGCGCAAGAACTCCGATAATACATAATGATTTTATACTATTTTTCATGTTGATAAATGCTTTTTAATTAAAATTTAAGATTGAATCCAATTCCAAACCATCTGCTTGAAGGGTCCTGAATATCATTTCCGGAACCAATTTTTGATGGATCTTTACTGTCATTTCCTACTCCTATTTTAAAATCAGGATCAGAGTATAGGTTTTTAGATTTTTTCCACATTGCCAGATTATATCCTGATATGTTGGCCGTGAATCCTTTTACCATTCCTTTTGGATTAAGCAAATAAGAGAAGTCGTATTCAAGAACTACTGATCTCAACTTTACAAAAGTTCTGTCGAATACATTGGCGAATAATTCGCTTTCATCTTCCGTTACTCTTGCTTGGTAAGGATAATTCTGTGCCCAATCCTGGAAACTGATGGCTTTGGTATGTGGAGTGTAAGTTCCTGTTGCAGCATTATAGTTCACTCCATCCGGAACGAAATAGTAAGTTCCCGGATTCGCATATTCCTGATCTCTGTATGCTACAGAATTCGGGTGTTTTCCACCCCACCACATTTTTTCAACGACCTGAGATCTCATCACCCCGCCAATACTTCCGTCGATTCCAATGTTTAAAGTGAATTTTTTATATTTGAATGTGTTGTTAAATCCAAACGTCCAGTCCGGACCAAAATGTCCTAAGTTGGTGGGCGCATTTGCTCTTGTAGGCATTCCTGTTTGCGCATCTAAAATCACTTTTCCGTCCGGAGATTTTTGCCATGTGATATCATAATAGCTGTCCATTCTTTCACCTAATTTGATATTGTTGTAATTGGACATGTTATCATAGATAGAAGTCAGCTTCTGGTTGTAGGTACTCCAGTTGATCAAAGATTTCCAAGTGAAGTTAGCTGTTTTAATAGGAACTAAGCCTAATGAAATCTCGAAACCTTTCGTTGTATATTCATTTCCATTCACATATTGGGATGTGAAGCCTGATGATTCTGCACTTGGGAACTGAAGAATATTATTATAGTCTAATGTTCTAAAATACGTAGCATCCAACGTCACTCTGTTTTTGAATAATCCTGCGCTTAGCCCCAGTTCATAAGATTTCGTCTGTTCAGGTTTTAAAGAATTTTCTTTGTTTAATGTGGTAGGATAAAAATAGGTAGGATTTCCATTGAAAGTAATTCCTTTATTAATATCATAATAATTTCTGATGGTGTAAGGTTGGAAGTCATAAGCTACTTTTGCCCATGAAGCTGATACTTTTAGAAGGTTAATGGCTTCAGGCATTTTTACTAAATTCGAAATCACAGCACTTAATGAAGCAGAAGGATAGAAATACGATCTGTTGGCTTTTGGTAGGGTAGAAGACCAGTCATTACGTCCTGAAACGTTGATGAAAAAAGCATTATACAATTCAAAATCAATCGTAGAATAGGCACTGTAGATTAATTTCTCTTTCAGATAATCGTAGTATTTTACATTCCCGATGGAATTGTCTAAGCTATATTGTTCAGGAACTTTTAACCCATCTGTTGAAGCATTATCTTTATTGTTTTTATAATAAAAAGTAGACCCTCCTGCGTTGATGGTGAAATTAAAGTTCTCTGAGATTTTCTTTTTGTAGGTTGCTAAAACATCAGAGTTAAGATTCCAAGTTTTGGTATCATTTAAAAGATAACCACCACTTCTTGGTGCGCTGTAATTGAAGTAAGAATACGGACTTAAAATTTCCTGTTTATTATGATTTTCAACAATGGAAATTTTACCTTTTATAGAGAAATCTTGCGTGGCTTTATATTCCAGCCCTGTTTGAGCATTGATGATATCGGTTCTGTTTTTATTCTTATAATATTCTGCTCCAAACCAAGGATTGTTGTACCATGCATAATTCCAGTTAGCCTGCGCTCTGCCTTCCTGTCCCGGAACCCACATATGATTTTTTAAATCTCTTCCGTTTACGTCGCCACCCATCCAGATCAGGATGGTGTACATATGCCCACTTGGGTTATAATCGTAGTTTGGAATGTTAGGCGTGAATGTTTGGTTGAAACTAAATTTGCTGTCAAAAATTAATTTATCACTGATATGATTTTCCGATGAAAAGTTAACCCCATAACGTTGAAGATAAGCATCAGGAATTCTATCATTGTAATTCATGAAATTCCCTGAAAATCTATAAACGTCTTTATTGTTTTTATAGCTGATGGCAAAATTGTTATTATTAATCATCGCAGGTTTCATGAACGTTTTTAAGTTGTCATGAAATTCCCAGTCGATCGGAACTCTTTCGTATCTTGATTTATCATTATACTGACTTCCCGCTACAGTTCCGTACCAAGGAATGGTTTGGCCTGTTAGTTTATCTCTAATCGGGCTGTTCCATTGGGCAATCTTGGTCCCGGGAACAAATTTTGGTCCCCAGATCATATCTCCGTCATTCACCCCACCGTCTGCGCCGTCCCAGAATTCATACTTTCCGTGGGAACCGTTTCCGTATTCAGTTTGTGTTTTTGGAAGATTGGTAAATCCAGCAGTAATCATTGTATTTTGGGAGAACTCCACGGTGAAGCCTTTCTTCTTTGCCGTTTTTGTCGTAATTAAAACTGCTCCGTATCGACCTCGTGAACCGTAAAGAGCAGAAGCGGTAGCCCCTTTCAAAACATTGATGTTTTCAATATTATTAGGATCTAAATTTTGAAAAACTTCTTTCTCAACAATAACCCCATCAATTACAAAAACCAAATTAGAATTTCCTCTTAAATTAAATTCCGGAGCCTGCTGCATTCCTGTAGGGTTAGAAACATTTAATCCGGCAACTTGCCCTGAAAATAAGTTTCCAATGCTTGGAGTGGTAATGGTTTCAAACTGTTTTGTTCCAACTTCCTGAGTAGAATATCCAATTTTTTCTTTCTTTTTGGCGATACCTAAAGCGGTAATTACAACGCCTTCGATTTGTTTTTCACTCACCTTTTTTAAAACCACAGAATAGTTCCTTTTTGAAGAAACTTCTACAGAATAGCTTGAAAATTCCGGGGAGTAAAATTCGAGGATGTCTTTTGGGTTGGCAGTGATGGTGAAATTACCATTTTGATCGGTGGTTACAGATTTTCCTGTGTTTTTGTCGGTGATATTTACACCTGAGATCGTGGAACCATTTTCGGATTTTACATTTCCTGAAATGTTGATCTCTTGAGCAGTTAAATAAAGGGGGAGCAAAAAAATCGCAAAAGTAGCTAAAGTCTTCTTCATTTTTTTGAGGACAAATTTAGTCAGCTACCATTACTTAGGCTTTAATATTATATTAAGATAAAAATATGATTTTAGGGTTAAATGTTAAGAAATTTAACATAATTGTAAAACGTAAAAATATATTTATATAACAATTTTTACTTTCTTTTAAAGGAGTATAAGTATAGATAAACAGGACGTTTTTGCCTTAGAATCTACTCAGGATTCCCCAGTGAATTTTTGTATCATTAAATTTAAACGGATTTCCAAATTCGTTACCGTTCGACAATTGGAAACTCATGAGCCCAATCGGAATAAAGAAATTGAAACCAAGCCCCACACTGTAGAGTTTAGGTTTTACACTTAAAGATTTATTATTGAGTTGCCCGTATTGCCCGAAGACATCAAAAAAGGCCTGATTTCCGATGAGGTACCGATATTCTAAACTTCCGTAATAATAGAAGTCGGCCGCGAGGGAGTTCTCATTGAAACCCCGCATAGAATTCCATCCTCCAAAACGGTATAATTCGTTGGTAGAAAACTCAACTTTTGAATCCATCATGGCGCCTTCTGCCTTTATATTGAGGAAATGATTTCCATTGATATGATAATTGTGTTCCCCAAAAAAGTAGAATTGATTTTGTGGAGCTTTAATATTGTTTTTTGTATAAGTTGTTGTCAGATAATCATATCCTGCGCTGATCTTTGTTTTGTAAAGGAAAAGATCAATATCCGTAGGTTCCACCATTTCAAACCAAACCCCGATTCCTTTTTTATTGTAATCTTTACCCTGAACATATAACGAGTCTATAATCGTTGAGCTTTCGAAAGTTCCTCGAAAACCAATCTTATTTCTGTTATTGATATGATAGTAGAAAGCAGGAAGTGCTTTTACATTGGCGAAAGTAGAGTCTTGCCTAAAGATGTTGACTTTCATATTTAATCCCACATTAGAATTAAACAGATAAGGAATATCGGTTTGTAAATCGAAATTCTGACCTTTGTCTGGGTTTCTCTGCCAGTATAAATTAACAGTTTCAAAACCATTGAACATGTTTTTGAAATTAACATTCAGGGTTCCGTTTAGCGTAAATTTCTCTGTTTTATCATTTCCAAAACCAATGACTCCATCAAAGGAATTGGTCTTTTTCTTTTCCATGAAGAGATAAATCTGGGTAGAGTCTTTTGTAAATAAGGTTTGCGGTTGCCGTTCTAAACTCAAAAAAGGATGCCCTTGAAAGGTTTTATTAATCGCCAAAAGATTTTTATCATCGTATATTTTACCTTTGAATTCTTTTTCAAGATTTTTCATAAATCTTTTGGGAACCCTTACGTAATTTTTTACCACAAAACCGTTGATGGTTCTTTTATCATTTTTATTGATATCTAATTCTACGATAGGATAGCCGTTTTTCTGACCTTTATATTTAGATTTAATTCTGCTGAAAGAATATCCGTCGTCAATATATTTTTTATTAAGAACCTTTTTGGTTGAATCTAAATTTTTAGTGAAAAAATCTCTCTGAATTTTTAATTTATGGGTAATAGAATCAGAAAGGTTGACGTACGTTTCGTTGAAGTTTTTTCCTTTATCATAGAAAATTTCTGTGCTGTCGCCTTTTATTTTCACGTCTTTTAATTCGGTGAAAAAATAATTGCTCTGAGCCAGAGAATCCAGAAACTTTACCGCAGATACAGAATCTTTTACTTTTTTCTTGACTTTGGTTTCAGAATCAATGAGAAAATAATGCTTCTTTTGCGCTTGTATAAAAACGCAAAATAGCACAAAAAATATTTTTAGAAATAACTTCAAACTCTTTTAAAAACTGAAACTAGGCCAGTTTATTATATTTCTTCATTAAATTTTCATAAGTTCCCTGAGGAAGAATCCATTTTAAGGGAACTCCAATTTTCTGCCCGAATTTACCAAAATAATAATGAGCTTTCCATTTATTTTTTCCTAAAAGATTCTCAACATATTCTGCAACTTCCAACGGTTCGGTTCCGTCCCCTACATGAGAATTCATTAAAGCATATACTTTATCAAAGACGTTTTTGTAAGGTTCAGAAACTTTTGTTTTCACTCTGTTTTCTGCAATATTGGTTTTAATATCTCCTAAGTGAAGAGAGCAAACATGTACGTTCCAAGGATACACTTCATATCTCATAGCTTCTGTTACTTTATCCAACGCAGATTTTGAAGCTGAATAAAACCCGCGGAAAGGCAATCCCATTTCGCTTCCAATACTGGAAACATTAATGATTTGTCCAAATTTATTTTTACGCATATTGGGCATAACGGCCGTCATCATCTGAACAGCGCCCACCAAATTCAGGTTGAATAATTGTAAAATATCTTCTTTCGTAGAATCTTCCACAGCACCAACCATTCCCATTCCGGCATTGTTGATCAAAACATCAATCTTGGATTCAGTTTTCAATACTTCTGCAATGGCATGTTGCACTGCATCATTATCTGTAACGTCTGTAGGAATCGATTTGAAATATTGGCTTTCTGTATGTTTTCGGCTCAACCCGTAGACTTTATGACCTTTCTTTCCGAAATACTCGGCTAAAACAAAACCTATTCCTGATGAGGTTCCTGTGATGATGATCGTCATTATTATATTTTCAGCAAATGTAAAAAAAGAAAAATGAACTTTATGATTTATTATATATGAAAACTAAATTCATAAGGGAATTGGATCTTTAGTATTAAGGTAATATGATAAGGAAATAAAATGTGGAAGTTCTGATTATTTTCTACTTCATAATTAAGTTTTTAGACTGTTTGATCTGATTTTTAATTAATCTTTTATTTAACGGAAACATAAAGTGATATTAACATAAGTAGGTCTAGGACTGATTTACTTTTGCGTCAGGAATGAGAAGGATGTTATTAAACAAAATGAAGGTTGGTGAAATTTTTAAATAATACGATACACGATATCATTGTGGAAAACGCTGCGATGATATCGTTTTTTAATACATATTATGAAGCAAACAAGAATATGGGTACTCTTAGCCATGGCTTTTTTCTCTAAAAATAAGGCACAGAATTACCAAAACTATAATGTGAGTAATGCACATTCTCATAATGATTATATGCAGGAGATCCCTTTTTGGGAGGCATATTATGCTAATTTTGGATCTATTGAAGCCGATGTTTTTCTGGTAAAAGATAAATTGTGGGTAGCCCACACAGAAAAAGAATTATCGCCTGATAGAACCTTAGAAAATCTTTATTTGGATCCTATTTCAAAACAGATTAAACTGAACAAAGGAAATATTTATCAGGATCCGAAAAAAAAGCTACAACTCCTTATTGATATTAAACAAGATTATAAAACGAGTCTGAATGCATTAGTCAAGATATTAAAAAAATATCCTGAAATTACAGGCAATAGCGGAATTAAAATAGTAATTACCGGTGGAAGGCCACAGCCTTCTGATTTTAAAAATTATCCAAACTACCTTTATTTTGATGGCGATTTAGATAAGAATTATACAGCGGATGAGCTGAAGCGGATTGGGCTTTTCAGTGCAGATTTTCCACAATTGGTAAAATGGAATGGAAAAGGAATTCCAAGAGATGAAGAAACAGATAAGATTAAAGAAGCTGTGGAAAAAGCACACGCTCAACAAAAGTCTATACGATTTTACGGAGCTCCTGATTTTACGAATGCTTGGGTGAATCTTATGGATTTAGGAGTAGACTATATCAATACCGACCATATTCCGGATCTCAAGAAATTTATGAACACGATTCCCAAAAGTTTCTATAAAAATACAAAAGAGTACAGCACTTATTCTCCCACTTATAAAACAGACGGAATTAGTAAAAAAGTAAAAAATGTGATTCTCCTGATTCCGGATGGTACTTCATTGCCTCAATATTATGCAGCATTCACCGCGAATAAAGGAAAGCTGAATGTATTTAATATGAAAGCTACAGGATTGTCTAAAACGAATTCTTCAAATGCATATATTACTGATTCGGCTCCCGGGTCAACGGCTTTTGCAACGGGGGTAAAAACAAAAAATACTTTTGTAGGTGTTGATGGAACAGGAAAAGCTCTCGCCCAGATTCCGGATATTATTGCAGAGAAAGGAATGGTTTCAGGGCTCATTTCTACAGGAGATATTACCGATGCTACGCCTGCGGATTTTTATGCACATTCGGATAATAGAAACAGCTCGGAACCTATTTTGAAAGATTTTGTGAGCTCTAAAACAAAGATTTTGATTGGTGGCCCAACAAATGGATTGTCACAGGAGAATCTGCAAAAAATAAAAGATGCTAAAATTGATTTGTTTCAAGATTTGAAATCGGTTAATAAAATCAATAACCGAACATTGGTCATTGATCCTTTAGCTTCAAAAAGAGTAACCGATGGCAGGGGGAAATGGCTCGCTGATGCTTTTGATCTTACTTTAAATGATTTAAAAGAAAATAAAAAAGGATTTTTTATGATGGTGGAAGCTTCCCAAACAGATGGAGGTGGGCATAGTAATAATCTGGAGCAGCTGGTTACCGAGTTGTTAGATTTTGATGAGGTAGTGGGAAAAGCCATGAAGTTTGCAGATGAAAATAAAGAAACATTAGTGATCGTGGTGGGCGATCATGAAACAGGAGGTTTGACGCTCTTGGACGGAAGTTTAAACGACGGTTGGGTATTTGGTAATTTCAGTACCAATGATCATACCTCTATTCCGGCAAGTGTATTTGCGTATGGTCCGAATTCTAAAGAGTTTACCGGATTATTTGAAAATACGGAAATCTTCAATAAAATACTGCAAGCCTACGGAATCCGAAAGTAAAACAGATATTCACAAATTGTGGATAACTCTGTGGATAAGTATGTGAGTAAAGATCAATAGAAATGAGCAGAATAAAATATTCTGCTCATTATGTTTTTGATAATCAATACGTAATTTCCTTTTTTGAATCGGGGATTTTAAATTTGTTTTCCCCAACCCTGAAATCGTCCATTTTTATTAAGGGGCTAGATTTGTGGATAAACTCCTTGTGTACATCTTTCGGGATTTTTCTGTCCTCATCTCCATCACAGTCAGAATACTTTTCATCAATGATGACTTTTCCTGTTGAAAAATTGATGTCATTTAGAAAATTAAATTCACAGGTGTCATCAAATGTATTGAGTGCGCCAATAAGATAAAAATCTCCATTTTGAAATCTAAACGTATGCTTGCTTGTATCGGTATGTCTGGAATTCGTAAAGAAGGATTGTAAAATGACAAGACAGTTGTTTTTTATACTTACTTCAAGTTGATTACTTTCCGGATAAAAACCTGCTTCACTTGATTCTAGTAAAGATGAGTTTTCCTTCCATAATTTTAGCTTTCCATTGATTTTTTTAAGGATATAGAATTTTCTTTTGTAGCCTTGGTATTCAATTTTTTCACCGATATTATAGACGATTACGGTTTCGCTAACGCCATCTTTATCTAAATCTCCTTCTGTTTCTAAAACTTTTGTAGCATTTTTAGGAACATAAAAATCTTTCAATTCCTGAGCATGAAGAATTGAGATTGATAAAATGAAGAAAAAAGACAACCACTTTTTCATGTAATTAGGATTGGAATTATTGTCCAAAATCTTCTTTCTTCACCTCTGTGTCCTGAAGATCACAAAGACAACCTTTAAAAGTTTTATAAATTCCTGTAATCTCGGTTTCTTTACCTTTGCTGTCGGTTACAGTAATGCCTGTAGAAAATGATTCATCTTCTGCAGAGTAAGTTCTGGAGACTACATAGTTGTAGTTGTTATTTGTAAATGATAAATAATCAAGACTCATTCCTGCATTTTGTTTTCCGCCGCCTCTATGATAAGATTTGTAGGTAAACTGCTTCCAGCTGTCTTTGTTTCTGCTTTTTGGAAATTCCATTTCAACAGTATTTTTGTTTCCAAATCGATACTGAATATATTGGTTTTGTTTGTCTTTTACTAAAGACATTTTTTTTCCATTTTTCGTTTCAAATGAATAGATGACTTCTTCGTTAGGCAACAGATATTGCGCCCAAAATGAAACTGGAATCAGAAAAGCGAAAATGATTAAATAATTTTTCATTGAATGGTCACAAGTTCAAATTATCGGGTTAATATACTATCAAGATCCTTCCAAAACATGGGGTAAGATTTTTCTACGACATCTTCCTCTTCAATATTTAATTCTTTGATCAGGCAAAACGGAGCAAAGCTCATCGCCATTCTGTGATCTTGGTAGGTTCTAATAGAAATATTTTCTTGTGGCTCGTTGAACCCAATTGATTTGATGGTTAAATCTGTAATTTCCGTTTCTGTTCCCAGTTTTTGCAATTCGATATGCAATGCTGAAAGGCGATCAGTTTCTTTTACTTTTAAAGTTCCCAAACCTGAGATGTCAAATGGAATTTTCAATGCTGCTGCCGTTACGCAAAGGGTTTGTGCGATGTCTGGACAATTATTCATATCCAAAATAATCTTTTCCGGAAATGAAAAATTAGGATCGGGCTGAAGCGTAAGCTTGTGTTCATCTTCTGAGTAGATTGTTTTAATTCCGAAAAACTCTTCATAAATTTTTGCAATCGCAGAATCTCCCTGAGTAGATTCTTTGTAAAAGCTTTTCAGATGCATTGTTTCTCTTCCTAGCGCAGCAATAGAGTAGAAGTAAGAAGCAGAGCTCCAGTCGCTTTCTACCTCGTAATTTATAATGGATGATTCGTTATTCACATTAAAAGGTTCCACTTTAATTGTGTTTCCTTCAAAGCTGTTTTTAATTCCGAATTTTGTTAGAATATCCAGCGTCATTTCAATGTATGACCTTGAAGTAATATCACCCACAAGATTAATTTCTAATCCGTTTTCTAATTTTCCTGCGATAAGCAAAAGAGAAGTGATGAATTGGCTTGAAATGTTGGCAGGAACATTCACCTGAGTTTGAGTGATCTTCTTTCCTGTAATTTTTAAAGGCGGAAAACCTTCATTTTCCATGTATTCAATTTCTACACCCAGATCTTGAAGAGCGCTTACCAAATTCTTGATAGGTCTTTCTTTCATTCTCTTTGATCCTGTAAGAATCGTAGTTTTTCCTTCTGTGATAGAATAGTAAGACGTAAGAAAACGCATCGCTGTTCCTGCATGGTGAATGTCTACAACTTCAGTAGTTTCAGACAGTGCTTTTTTTAGTAATTGGGTGTCTTGAGAATTAGATAAATTCCCTATTTTTATGTTTGAAAACAGACTTTCCAAAATCAATAAACGATTCGAAATACTTTTCGAACCGCTGATTTGTACTGTTTTATTTTCTACGAGTGTTGATTTTTCTAGCTTCATTGTTTCTTCAGATTTTATATTGTAGACATCAGATTTCAAATCGTCTAGCATCTGAAATCTAACATCTAGGATCTTATTTTAATTTTTCATTATTCTGATGACGATCCTTGTCGCGATCAGTCTTTATTTTCATTTTTTTATCGAAAGCTTCCTGCAAATTGACTCCGGTTTGGTTGGCCAGACATAATGTTACAAATAGTACATCAGCGAGTTCCTCTCCCAGATCTTTGCTTTTATCGCTTTCCTTTTCACTTTGCTCGCCATATCTTCTGGCAATAATTCTGGCTACTTCACCTACTTCTTCGGTTAACATCGCCATATTGGTGAGTTCATTGAAATAACGGACTCCAATTGTTTTTATCCATTCGTCAACTTGCTGCTGCAGATTTGTAATTTCCATTATTGATAGGCTCCAAGCGTTGGGTTAGTTGTTCTTGATACATTGACGATATCTGTGGGTACAGTTCCTGCAATCGTAGTATTTCCTTTTCCTCTTGCGAAAGAGTTAGGTTTTACTCGAAGATTCAGATGTGCTGTAAAATAATTAATAAACTGAGGATCTTCGTTTTTGAAACTTTGAATTACACTTGTATTATTATCAAATGGGAAGCCTGCTTCTGTAGTTCCAGAATATTTCAGCAAACTGTTTTGAATGATAAAATTGAATTGCTGTCCTGGCGTTTGTTCAAAATTCACAGCGTTATCTCTATCAGAATAAACAATACTGTTTCTTATATTCAATTGTTGTAATGCTCCCTGCTCGGTTTGTCCGGCATCATTCTTCCATTCATTGGTTGCAAAAATTCCGTTCCTATTCATAGAAGAAAGTACCCTAGAGTAATTAGCAATTGTAGCATGCGTATACGTGTGATTTCCACCTTTAAAGATTCCTATACAAGATTCTCCGCTGTTATTCATTACTAAATTTTTAGCGTTTACGGTAGAAGCAACAGCGTAAATTCCATATTCTTGGAAGGTGTGTATGAAAGAGTTGCTGATGGTTGCATTAGTCTGTCTCATATCTAAACCTCTTGTTCCTCCGAAAAGTCTTGCGTGGTTCATGTTAAGGGTTGAATTGGCAGCCATTCTGATAGAGTTCCAGTTTTTAGGAAGTGTATCATGGTCGGCATCATTTCTATCTCCTCGAAGAATAACTTCTTTGTCTAAGGCTCCATTAATATTTAAAGTAGATCCTGTAGAAACTTTCATTCCACTATTTTTATGGAAATATACTTTCGTTCCTGCCTGAATATTTAATACAACATTGGGATTAACGGTAAGATCTCCATAAATGATCTTCGCTTTATCATTATTCCATGTCGTATTGTTGGTGATAAGGTTTGGATTAGTCGGTGTTTGAATAAAAAACTCGGCATCCTGAACCACAGAAAATAAATTGACGTGTTGTTGACCAGCCGGACTGGTAAAAATTACTCGGTCTTCAGCAATAGCTTCCGGACCTGTGGCCTGAGGAGCAATTTCAACAAAAATATAAAGACTGTCTTTTTTTCTTAACGGAACATCTTTAAAATCATATCCTGGTTTTCCATCTACATTTATTTTATATAAAGAGGTTGCTCCTTTTTCAAGATTAATTCTTGGGATCAAAATATCCTTATTTTCATTATTGTACACTTTTACAACGTAGGTTTCAGAGCGAACCTGATGATATACGGTATCGCAAAATACAGTATCTCTTGAGAAGCTAAGTTGCTGTGAAGGAGCATCAAAGTTGATGTCATCCTTGTTACATGATACCACTATAAGAAGCATCCAAAAAGAAAGGGCCAGTAATAATTTGAATTTCATCGAAAGTAAAGTTTAAATAGATTTCAAATTTAACGAAAATACTTTAATTTTCTTATCATGAAAAAAATATTGGGTCAGTATTTGGAAATTAAAAAAAATATTGTATTTTTGCAGCCTAAAATTAGCAGAGAAATATCCATTACTATTTCGAAAGCAGAACTTTAATTTTTTAAAAAATTGTATTATGAAAAACGGAATTCACCCAGAAAATTATAGACTTGTTGTTTTCAAAGATATGAGTAACGACGAGGTGTTTCTTTGCAAATCTACTGCAGAGACAAAAGATACTATCGAGTATGAAGGACAAGAGTACCCTTTGCTTAAAATGGAAATCTCTTCTACTTCTCACCCTTTCTACACAGGAAAAGTGAAGTTGGTTGATACTGCAGGTAGAGTAGACAAGTTCATGAATAAGTACAAGAAATTCTCTAAGTAATTTTTTGAACCTCAAAAATACTAAAGTCTTCCAATTTTTTGGAAGACTTTTTTTATTGCTTTTCAGTGGAAATTAAAGCGCAGAAGTTAAAAGTTAGTGTTAGTATTTGTATTTTTGCGGTAAGCAGAAATGAGATATAGAAAGTAGAAGACAGAGTGATTATGCATCATTCAAAACCTTTATCTTTCGCCCTCTATCTTCTATCCTTTAATATCTAACTTATTATCAAAATGCAATTAGTATTTTCAGATGCGCAATATTGGGAAGATTTTCTTCCGCTTACTTTTACACGTCCCGTTGCCGAAATGCGATGCGGAATTCTTACGTTCGCCGAAAGATGGCAGAAAATCTTAGAAAACACAGAAGTTTCTTATTTCACGGAAAATTATTTACAGGGTAAATTCAGAAATCCTGAAGATAAAGAAAGTCTTTTTTTAGTCACTAACTTTCTACCTACTGAAAGCATTGTTCAGCAAATTAAAGAGCTGAAACAAGGGGAAGCTTTGGTCTATGAAGACGAACTGATTGCTGCAAAAATCAATATGAAAGATTTTTCTCTCCATCAGATCGAAAAAATGACGGATATTAAAGAGGATCTTGTTTTCTTTAAAAAACCAACCGACTTATTTACATATAATGATAAAGCAATTGATTTCGATTTTGAATTGCTTACAAAAGGAAGAGCTTCTCAAGAACTTTCTTCTACCAACGGATTTTTAGGAAATAAAAAAGATCTGTTTATTGAAGAGGGTGCAGAAATTGAGTTTTCTACCATCAATACTAAAACAGGAAAAATTTACATTGGTAAAAATGCTGAGGTCATGGAAGGTTGTAATCTTCGTGGTCCGATTTCGCTTGGGGAGAATTCGAAATTTAATTTAGGTGCTAAAATTTATGGTGCTACTACTATTGGCCCGCATTGTAAAGTGGGTGGGGAGGTCAGCAACATCATTATTTTTGGCTATTCCAGTAAAGGGCATGATGGTTTCATCGGAAACTCGGTGATTGGAGAGTGGTGCAATTTCGGAGCAGATACCAATTCTTCTAATCTTAAAAATAATTACGGACACGTTAAACTTTGGAACTACAGAACCAAAGCTTTTGAAGATACAGGATTGCAATTTGCAGGAATTATTATGGGTGACCATTCTAAAACAGCGATTAATACTCAGTTAAATACAGGAACAATTGTAGGCGTGGCTTCTAATATCTTTAAAGAAGGCTTTCCTCCCAATCTCATAGAAAACTTTTCTTGGGGCGGATTTAAGGATGATGAAAAATTTAAATTAGATAAAGCATACGAGGTTGCTGAGAAAGCGATGGCAAGAAGAAAAGTGCCTTTAACAGACGAAGATAAGGCTATTTTGAAATATGTTTTTGAAACGTATTAAGATTATTATAAATTAAAACTTCAAAATATTTGAAGTTTTTTTCATTTATGATGTAATAGAATTAATTTTTTAATTGTCTTACTAATAGAAACAAAACTCATGACCCAAGAAACTTTTAAGGATACGGTATTCATTCTCAAAAATGAGATGTATCGCTTTGCGAAAAGATTTGTTATGAGCAGCGATGAAGCAGAAGATGTAGTACAGGATCTTATGATTAAGTTTTGGCAAAAAAGAGAGGAGCTGGCACAGTTTGGGAATTTAAAATCCTATGCTTTGAAGGCCGTCCGGAATGAGTGTTTGAACAGGCTCAAGCACCACAACGTAAAACTGGGCTTTGCAGATATGCAGTTGCATCGGTCAGAGCTTTACAGTATGGAAGTGAATAATTTAAAAGAACATATTATTGGTTTTATTAATCAGCTTCCGGAGAAACAAAAAATGGTAATCCATTTGAAAGATGTAGAAGAGTATGAGGTTTCTGAAATTTCTGAAATGCTGGAAATGGAAGAAAATGCAGTAAGAGTAAATCTTATGCGAGCAAGACAAAAAGTAAAAGAACAAATCTCACAATTGATGAATTATGAACAACGACAAATTTCAAGATAAATACGAAGAAGTCTTCCAACAAATAAAGGAAGAGAAAATGGACTGGGATTTTGAAGATTTCCTTCAAAAAGCAGAAGGTGGAGTATCTGAAAATAAAGAAACGCCCATCATTCCGCTTCAAACAAAAGCGAAACCTTCTTTCCCTAAATGGTTTTGGATGGCTGCAAGTGTAGCATTGGTTTTCGGTGTTGGTCTTATTTTTAATGAAAATCAGCATTCAGCGGTAAAAGATAAAGCGCAGCTGGTTGAAAATCAAATTAGACAGCAGAAAAAAGATTTCATTGAAGAAAACAATGATCATCAGGGGCAGGTGGCAGTAGCTATTCCTAATGATTCTATTACTGAAGCTAAAAAAGATTCAATCTTCCAAGGGACTTCAGTAGCAGAAAAAGATGTTCTGGATGATATCTTACCTAAAAAAGGAAGGCTGAAAAAAGAAAGAAGACCAAAGTTTGTTAGCAACTCTTCTAAACAAGATTCTTCAGGATACAAAAACTCGTATGTGATTGTAAACGGGAAGAGAATCGATAATGTAGAAGAAGCTATTAATGTAACTAAATATTCATTTCAAATATTTGCAAATAACGTTAGTGAAAAATTAGCACAGCCCAAAGTGATGGACGACGATTATTAACTAAAAAAAACAAAAGATTTATGAACCTGATCAGGCATTAATCACCTCAGAAAAAATAAAAATTGACTCATGAAAAAAATATTGATAATATTCGCATTTGCTTTTTCCCACTTCTATAATGTGTATGGGCAAGGAGACAAATTTGATAAACTTTTTGAAAAATATCAGGAAGTAGAGGGAGTAACTTCTATTAAGATTGCAAAACCCATGTTTGGGATGCTGAGTAGTCTTAATATTGATGATGCTCAGCTGGATCAGATCAAACCATTATTGGCAAAAATCAATGGATTGAAAGTTTTGATCACAGAAAATCCGGAAAAAGCCAATAGCCCGGAAGGTAAAAAGGTTCAGGGGAATCTGATGCAATTAAGCAAAGACATTTCTTCGTATCTAAAAACGTTGAAGTATAATGAAATAATGTCTATCAATAATTCCGGTGCGAAAATAAAGTTCCTTTCCTCAGAAGCTAAAGATGGAATTTTGGACGACTTGCTGTTAAGTATCAACAGTGACAGTGGAGAAAATATTCTGGTGATGCTGGATGGTAAACTTTCGATGGATGATGTGAGTAAGATCATTAATTCAAGCGAAACAAAATTAAATCCAGTTAATAATACAAGAAGCAGCCTGACATCGGAGAATAATCCATCTTATTTAAATGGTGAGGCAAGAAATGTGGGCGAGTTTTCAGGAATTCACGTCAGCACAGGAGTGAATGTGGTATACAAACAGGAGAGTCCTACCAATATTAAAGTAATTGCGGATGCAGACAAACTTCAATATGTGATTACTAAGGTTGAAAACGGAATTCTGAAGGTATATATTGATAATAAAGGAGTGAGAAACTTAAGATTCAAGAATTTAAGTGTGAATGTTTCTTCCCCAAGAATGAACAGTATTAAAACCTCTTCCGGTGCCAATTTCTCAACGGTAAACACGGTTAAAGAAAATAATCTTACAATTGATGCTTCTTCAGGGTCCATCGTTAAAGGGAAGTTTAATATATCTAATACAACGAATGTTGAGGCAACTTCCGGTTCCAGTGTTAAAGCAGAGGTTGATTCTAAAGATTTTGTATTAAAAGCTTCAAGTGGTTCTGATACCAGTTTTGAAGGACAGGTAACAGCGGCGGTATTTGATATCAGCAGTGGAGCACTTTGTAAAGCAGAGAATCTAAAATCAAGTATTGTTGAGGCGGAATCTACATCTGGGGCAAGTCTTTCTGTAAATGTTAGCAATACATTAAAGGTGAGAGCATCTTCCGGAGGTCTGGTAAAATATAAAGGAAATCCTGAGATTACTTCAAATATCAGTAAAAATTCGGGCGGAACATTAAAACCGATCAACTAAAAATCAATTGCCATGAAAACTTTAAAAAATGTCTTTCTAATAGCCTGCGCAATGTTCCTGTTGCAATCATGTGTAGTGTCTCACAGACCTAATATGGATTTTTTCAGCAATTCAGATTATGATTTTAAAGGAGCAAGGTTTGAAAGTGTCAACGTGCCGATGTTTTTAGCAAAACCTTTTATTAAGAAGGCTTTGAAAGAAAAAGGGGAGGATGAAGAATTGTTGAACTTGGTTAATAAAGTTTCTAAAATTAAAGTGTTGACGGTGGAAAATGGTGATCCCGCGATGTTGAAAGATTATGCCACTTATTTAAATAAAAATAATTACGAAGATTGGGCAAGCATAAAACACGACGGAGATAATGTAAATATTCGTGTAAAACAAAACGGAGAGATGATCAAAAATATGTTGATTACCGTAAACTCCGATAAAGAATTGGTTTTTGTAGATGTAAGAGGAAGCTTTACGGCAGATGATATTGCAAAAATGATCAGTTCTGCAACTGATAAAAAATAATTAAACCCTTCATATACTCAATTATTTTGTACAAGTAAGCCGTTCCTCATAAGAACGGCTTTTTTATAGGGAGGATATTTAATATTTGAATTTATTTAATTGAAATGAATTATATTTTTAGTTATATATTAAATTAAGATTAAAATAATTATATGAAATATGTTTTTATGTATTTCTGAAGTATTTTTGCAGAGAAATAAACAGTTGTAATAACAATTGCCCCTTTCATCCTAGTTAGAATAAGTTAACCCTTATATATTCAAGTTATTTTGTACAAGAAAGACCGTTCCTCATAAGATCGGTTTTTCGATTTAAGGTATTGGCTGTTATTTCCGGTTTATAATGTTCATAGGTTCATCTATTAAGTAGTACTCGTTAATTATCCGTCATTATTTTTATAACTTTCAAGCATGAAATTTATAGTTTTAAATGAAGAGGAAATGTCAACCTTGAAAATGATGTCAAGCCACCATCCCAATTCATTCGTTCGGAACCGTGCCCAAGATTTGATAATGAATCATAATGGTATTAGAGCAAAGCAAATTTCGGATGTTTTCTTAGTGCAGATCAGAGCTGTTTATTCATGGATTAGATCGTATGAAGATAAAGGATTTATAGGACTTTATACGAAAAAGGGACAAGGAAGGATAGGTGTTTTTTCTTCATTTTCTTCAGAAGAACAAAAATGTATTTTGGATAAAATAGATCAGGGAGATTCTGTGAAAGAAACGACCTGTTTTATCAATGAAAATCTTTCAGAACGTGTTACTGAAAGAATGCTTAAAGTCTTTCTAAAAAAAAGGTTATGTCTGGAAAAGAATACGATGTTGGCTCAAACCTCTTCAAAATCAAGAGGAATATCTGTTGAAAGCAGAGCAATTGAAGAGTTTAATGAGCTTAGCGAAAGATGATTATTTGGATTTATACTTTGCTGATGAGAGCGGATTTTCTTTAACACCTTCCATTTCTTACCATTGGCAACAAAAAAATGAAAATGTGAAAATCGTACTTAGGCACAGTAAAAGAATCAATGTTTTTGGGATTATGTCGAAGAAGAATGATCTTTTCCAGTGTCATCATATGGGAAAAATAACTTCTGATTTTGTGATTCGGGCAATTGATGAATTTTCAAACATCATCAAAAAGAAGACTGTTATTTGTTTAGATAATGCACGGATACATCATTCTAAGGAATTCCAAACTCAAATTTCAAAATGGAAGAAGTTAGATATTGAAATTTTTTATCTTCAAAAATATAGTCCATATCTTAATTTTATTGAGATTCTTTGGAGGAAAATAAAGTATGAATGGCTTCGTGCAAAGGATTATCTCTCTTGGGAATCTCTTGAAAAAGCGTTGGAGAATATCTTTTCAGGATTTGGAAATATTTATAACATAATTTTCAAATGAAAAATGATCAATAATTAACAGTTGGTACTTAACATAAGTTATGCAAAACATAAATATAGTCTATGTAGTAAAAAAACATAAATTATTAACAGATTTAACAAAAATTAAATATAGATTAAATCTGAAACATAAAATATTCAATAAATATATTTTTTTTTATTTTTGCAGTATAACAAATGTCGAAACAAAATAATTTTATAATGAATTCTGAAGTTCGGTTAAAATATCCTCCAATCTTTTTGTATTTTAATAATTTCCTAAATTGATTATTAAAAATAAATAATATTAACCGCTCATCCAAATTATTGATAATTTATTATTAATACTAAATCCATTTTAATTTTTTGATAGAACAAGATTGAAATAAAATTATAATTTTTTTTGATTCGCCTTCTAATACTGTTTAATAATATTTTACGAGCAATAATAGTTTTAGCAGGTAGGGATTGATAATGATTGTAGTATATTATATGTTATCAAAGATTAAAGTGTGAAAGTATATATAAGGCTTGCTTTTGAATTTCAATAACATAAATGGGCATTAACATAATTATATAATGAAAAAAAATTACCTTCCTGTTTTTTAGTATAATAGGAGTTTCTGTGATGGGAAATCCCCAGTCTGTTCAAAAGGCTTTTGATCCATCTAAAGCTAATGAAAATCTTCTTATTAGAAATGTTTTTCTATCTAAGAGTATTTCTGATCTGGATCCTGCATATTTCTTTGAAGGATGTGCTTTTCCAGAAAATATAAAAAGCATAAACATTACCATAAATTCGGCTAAAGTAAATTGGTCATTGGTAGGAACGGCTGAGAATTATTTGGTTCGTTATCGAAAAATAGGTGAACCAAGCTGGCAAGCAGTTTCTTCCAGTTCGAATGAGGTAAGCTTATCAGGATTAAATGCTTCTGCTAACTATGAAGTTCAGGTAGCCTCAAGATGTGATGGAAAAATTGGAGAGTTTTCAAATTCTGAAAAATTTAGAACTCTAGATACTGTATGTGAAGCACCAGGAAACATAAGAATGTCTGAAGTTGGTTCGAACTATGCCCATATAAATTGGAATGCATTACCAGGAAGAAATGGTTATTCGGTGAGTTATAAGCAAATAAATCAGCTAGATAGCGAATGGAAAGAAATAAAGATTTGGTATGGCGGATTGGGTAGTACACTTGGTCAGTTGTCTGATTTAAAGTCTAATACTGAATATGTAATAAAAGTAGCTTCCATTTGTGACTACCATAAAGGGGAGTTTTCTAATTCAATCAATTTCAAGACTCAACCTGCACCAGCTTGTGAAACGGTAAAAGGTATCGGTACTTCGAATATTACAATGGATGCTGCAAGAGTAAACTGGACATCTGTAGGAACAGTTGGTAGTTATGCGCTTCGTTACAGAAAAGTAGGGGCATCAAATTGGCAACCACAATATGCATATACAAATTCTAGAAATTTATATGGTTTAAGCGCTAATACTGACTATGAAGTTCAAATAGCATCAATATGTAGCGGAAGTATTGGTGAATATTCAGCTTCAATAAACTTTAAAACACAATCTACCCCGGCTTGTGAAGCAGCAACAGGTATCAGTACTTCGAATATTACAATGGATGCTGCAAGAGTAAACTGGACATCTGTAGGAACAGTTGGTAGTTATGCGCTTCGTTACAGAAAAGTAGGGGCATCAAATTGGCAACCACAATATGCATATACAAATTCTAGAAATTTATATGGTTTAAGCGCTAATACTGACTATGAAGTTCAAATAGCATCAATATGTAGCGGAAATATTGGTGAATATTCAGCTTCAGTAAACTTTAAGACTCAAGCGGCTGGAGTATGTGAGGCACCGACAGAATTAAATATAGTAAATATTACGACGAATGCCGTAAGATTAACTTTTTCTTCTATATCTACAGTTCAATACGTTGCAGTAGGTTATAGAAAAGTAGGAACATCAAATTGGCAAGAAGAGACTTCGTATTCTACTACTGGAAAGTATCTGTCCAATTTAACTCCTAATATAGATTATGAAGTTCAGGTGGCTTCTGTATGTAACGGGATTAGAGGAGCGTTTTCAGCTTCTGTAAATTTCAAAACTAATTCACCAGCGGCTGCATGTGCTGTACCTTCGAGATTAAGAGTGAATACTGTTGCAATGAATACAGCTTTAATAGCTTGGGATAATGTAAATGGCGTGACTAGTTATACTGTTAGATATAGAACAGTAGTGGCAGGATTTATATCCAATTGGTCTTCTGTGACAGCGTATACAAATACGGCTAACTTATCAGGCCTATCTGCGGATAAAAATTATGAAGTTCAGGTTTCTACAATTTGCGGATCTTCTTTTACAGATTATTCAGCTTCTGTAAGTTTTAAAACACTTCAAGGAGGAGGAACTGGAGCTTGTGATGCTCCTAACGGAATTCAAGCTAGTAATATTACTACGAATACAGCTGGTATAAGCTGGGCGGCTGTAAGTGCGGCTACAGGTGGATATGTTATTTTTTACAAACCGACCACTCAAAGTACTTGGAAAGAAATTTTGTCTTCTACTAATAGTGTAGCATTACCTATACTGGCTTCAGGTATTAATTACCAAGTTAAGGTAGCGTCTGTATGCAATAGTTTAGGTAAATTTTCTGAACCAATAACTTTCAAAACTTTCAAAACTTTAGATAACTCAGTAACATCTAATGTACAAAATGCTGTTGCGAGCTCTACTGAAGCTATTAAGTTATACCCTAATCCGGTAGTAGATGTATTAAATGTAAGTAACATTTCTGGAAATGCGACTTATAAAATCTATAATGCATCGGGTACGTTGTTAAGCTCAGGAAATATTAATGATAAAAAAATTAATGTTTCTCAATTAGCACAAGGAAATTATATTATTATGATTGAGCAAGGAAAAGATATTTTCAGATCTCAGTTTATCAAAAGATAATAGCACTTATTTATTTTTTTTATAATGCGGCCCTCAGATTTTTCTGAGGGCTTTTTTCGATTTAAGTTATTGATTATTAATTTTTATTTAAACTATTGAAAAGGATTTTCATATCTCGTTGAAATAGCCTAATTTTGCAAAGAAAGTAAAGATGTCTATTCATAACAAAATTGTAGAGGCAGCCATCACTTTCGATGACGTTCTTCTAGTCCCTTCTTATTCAGAAGTTTTACCTAACCAGGTTTCATTAAAATCAAGACTTACCGACAAAATCACGCTGAATGTTCCGATAGTATCTGCCGCAATGGACACAGTTACTGAAGGAGATCTTGCCATTGCTTTGGCAAGAGTAGGAGGTTTAGGTTTCATTCACAAAAACATGACGATCGAAGAACAGGCTGCACAGGTTAACCGTGTAAAGCGTTCTGAAAACGGAATGATCTTTGACCCTGTGACCCTTTCAAAAGATCATACTTTGGCTGAGGCTAAAGAAACAATGGCCAGATATAAAATTTCAGGTTTACCGGTGGTAGACGCTGATAATGTATTGATCGGAATTATCACCAACAGAGACGTAAAGTATCAGGAAAATCTTGATCTGAAGGTTGAAGAGATCATGACGAAAGAAAATCTGATCACTTCTGATAAAAATACCAACTTAGAAAAAGCAAAAGCAATTCTTCTTAAAAGTCGTGTTGAAAAACTTCCGATTGTAGATCAGGACAATAAATTGGTTGGTTTAATTACCATCAAAGATATCGACAATCAGCTAGAATATCCAAATTCCAATAAAGACCAAAAAGGACGCCTTATCGTAGGTGCCGGAGTAGGTGTTGGAGAAGATACCATGGCTAGAATCGCTGCTTTAGTAAAAGCTGGTGTTGATATTATTGCCATTGATTCTGCACACGGGCATTCTATAGGAGTTCTGGATAAAATCAGACAAATCAGACAGGCGTATCCGGATTTGGATATCGTAGGTGGAAATATTGTAACTGCAGAAGCTGCAGAAGATTTAATTAAAGCTGGAGCAAACGTTCTTAAAGTAGGTGTTGGTCCTGGTTCTATCTGTACAACGAGAGTTGTTGCCGGAGTTGGGGTTCCTCAATTATCTGCAATTTACAACGTGTACGAATATGCTAAATCTAAAAATGTAGCAGTAATTGCTGATGGAGGTATTAAACTTTCAGGTGATATCGTAAAAGCCATTGCAAGTGGAGCAGGAGCAGTAATGCTAGGCTCTCTTTTAGCTGGAACTGATGAGGCTCCGGGAGAAGAAATTATTTTCCAAGGTAGAAAATTTAAGTCTTACCAAGGAATGGGAAGTCTTTCTGCAATGAAGAGAGGAGGAAAAGAAAGATATTTCCAAAGTGAGGCTAAGAAATTCGTTCCGGAAGGAATTGAAGGAAGAGTACCACACAAAGGAAAATTAGAAGATGTAATTTTCCAATTAACAGGAGGCCTAAGAGCTGGTATGGGATATTGTGGAGCTAAAGATATTGAAGCTTTACAAACCGATACTAAAATGGTAATGATCACAGGAAGCGGATTGAAAGAATCTCACCCACATGATGTTATCATCACTCAGGAAGCTCCAAATTATTCTTTGTAATAATAAATAAATAAATATAATAAATAAGGCTATCTCAATGTTGAGGTAGCCTTATTTTGTTTTTAATAAAAAAGTGTTAGATGATATTGTAAATCATTAAGCAATGCAAGATCCTGGTTTAAGATCTGATATTCTTCTACAGCCACCAGGTCCACAGCAAAAAAACTCTGCATCACCACAACCATAATTTATTGCTTCATTATCGCACATTTTAAATCCACCCTTAATACTTTTTAAACTTTGTCTTGAAATTTTGTTTAAATTTTTCATAATAATTAATTGTTTTGTATTTGGTATAACTTTTCAAATTTAGATTTTTTTTCTAAACCTTAGTTGTTTTTTTCTAAAAAATGTGATTTATTTAATTACAAGCTGAAGAAAATATTTCTTTGTAAGTTTTTAAATATGTTTGTTTTACGGTTGTAAAAGTTTCGATAGTTTGTTATGATATAGAATAATCAATAAGAGCGGACTTTAGTCCGCTTTCAAAACTGTAGATTGATAAAACTGGCTTTAGCCGAAACTTATATTTAAATTGCTTGATGGTTGAGGTTTTGAAAAACAGCACTTTATGAGATTAAACTAAGAAAGTAGGTCAATAAAACAATCATATGTCCCGTCGTAATCTTCCCATTTCTGATCATTCACAAAGAATGATGGAGTTCCGTTAACGCCACTTCTTACCCCGCCTTCAAAATCTGCTTCAATTTTGTCCTGAATTTCAGATGTGCTTATATCATTTTCAATTTTATTAACATCCAGCTGCAATACTTTTACACATTCTTTAAGCAAGCCTTCATTCAGTAAATCCTGATTATCGTAAATAAGATCGTGCATTTCCCAGAATTTCCCCTGATTTCCTGAGGCTTCAGCAATTGCAGCAGCCGACATTGCATATTCATGAGAATCGGTTAAAGGAAAGTTTCTAAAAACAAAGGCAACATCATCGGGATATTCCTCTACAAATTTCTTCACTAGAGGAAAAGCATGTCCACAATAAGGACATTGGTAATCACCATATTCAACCAACACAATTTTTGCAGTTTCCGGATTTCCCTGAACATGATCTTTCGGACCAATCGGAATTCTTAAAGTAGACATATTTATTGTTTTTTATTTTAAATTTTCTAATGCATCGATAATTCCATCAGCTCCAGGATTAATTCCGTCTGGTGACAAATAACTCCATTGAATTATTCCATCCTTATCAATCACAAACAATGCTCTTTTTGAAGTTCCATTTTCTTCATTGTAAACTCCATACGCTTTGGAAACCTCACCTTTAGGATTAAAATCTGCCAATAGCGGATAGTGTAATTTCCGATCTGCCATAAAAGCATCGTGACACCAAGAGCTATCTACAGAGATCCCAAGAATATCTGCATTGTATTTATGAAAAATACTAAGCATCTCATTATACAAAGCCACTTGATCTCCACAAACAGGACTCCAGTCTGCCGGATAAAAAACCAATATTAAATTTTTACCTAAAAAATCAGAACGCTTTAATTTCTGATCCGGTGTGGCGTGAAGTTCAAAATCGAGTGCTGAGGTTCCTTGTTGTAATATCATAGGGTTGTGGTTTGGTTAATAAAATTAAGGATAAAGATTTAATTATTGAAAAATGATGAGGTAAATTAATATTTAAAACTAAAAAACCTTCCAGCATCAACGGGAAGGTTTAGTTATATAATTGTAAAAGTTTTATTTGTCTAAATTGTCTTTAAAATCTTCGATTCGGAAATCGGTGAGGGCATTTCCTTTTTCTATTTTTTCTTTGGCATACAAACGGAAATCATTTTCGGTTTTTTCCAGGAGATGATCATAAGGTCCAACCGCTGAAATTAGCTTTACGAGAACAGGTGATATTTCCAGGCAGATAAAAAGCCCCATAATAAAAGTGGCAGCTAAGGCAATAATCGCTGAGTTTTTTCCTAATTCGTCTAGCGCCTGAAGTCTTGCTGCAAATCCGTTGAATTTATCTTCAAAGGTTTCTGTAGACTTTCTTTCGGTCTCAAGATTCGTATATACTTTTGAGATCTCTTTATCTAGATATTCTAATCGCGGAGATACTTGTTTTTGATAGTTTTCTAAATCCTGTCTGCGTTGCTCTTTAAGTTCCTGCTTACGTTTTGCATTGGATCCGAAACCTTCTTTTCCACTCGTTAATCCAGATTGCTTTCCTAAAATTTCCTTTTCTAATTCTACAGCAGCAGAATCATAGGATTTTTGATATTGAACAACCTTTTCTGAAATTTGTTTCTTTTCTGTTTCAAAAGGTCCGCTTTGTTGCAAGATCCTTCCGTTCATTTCCCCTTGAAGCTGTTTCTTGTTTCTCTGAATAATAGTATTCAACTGTTTATTAACTTCTTTCTCAAAAATTTTAAGCTCTAAAGGTTTAGAAATAATAATTCCTAAAAAAGTGGCTAAGATTAAACGGGGAATTGCCATTAAAATCTGATTCCACCATGTTCCTGTTTTTTTGATGGACGAGACAATGTACCGGTCAAGATTAAAAATCATTAATCCCCACAAAATTCCGAAGCCTGTAGATGCCCAAATATTATCAAATACGGTAAACATTGCATAACCGGCAGAAAGAGTTGCAAAAATAGCAGTGAATAGAACGATGCCTCCTATTCCTGCGAACTTATTCCACTCACTGGGTGTTTTTCTTAAAATATGAAGGTTTCCTCCGGAGCAAACCATCAGAAACTTCTGGAACCAATTAATCTTATGATTCACTTGATTTATAGTTTGTTGATTGTTTTTCATTATTGAAAATTTATACAAAAGTAATACTAAAAATCGTACCAATGTTAAAGATAGTATTATGTTTTACCAAGTATAGTAGGTTTTAAGTTTAAAATAGTATAAATAAGTATTTTACAGGATAAAATTAATGTTGATTGTGAGTTTACTTCTTTTCTCTCATTAGAATTTGCATTTTAATGAAAAAAACATAGTTTTGCAGTCAATAAAATAATAAAAAATATGAAAATAAAGAGAATTATTAGCTTTGTTGCGTTAATGGCTTTTATTAATGCATTTTCTCAAAATCAACAGAAAGATTGTGGTTTTGATGTTGTAATGAAGAAAATGGATCATCGATATCCAGACTTAAAGAAAAAAAGAGAAGTGGCAGATGAAAATTTTGCAACTATTAATAAACAATCATATTTAAATAAATTCGGAGCAACAACTTCATGGAATGGTTTATATACCGGACAGGTTTATGAAATTCCAGTAGTAATACACGTAATTGAATCGCAAGCTGCTGCCAATTCAAGTTTAGCGTTAACAGATCAGGAAATTATCAATTGGATTGATAGAGCGAATAGAATGTATGCTACTACGTATGGTAATGGTTTCTATCCAGAAGGTACAGGCCCAACGGGTGGAGCAGTAATGCCATTTAAGCTTGTATTAGCCAAAAGATCTCCTAGCTGTACACCTACAACAGGAATTGTAAGATACAATGGAAGTGTACTTCCTTCTTATGATACCTATGGAGTAAAAATGCAAGGGAACAACGGAGCTGCTGATTATGACATTAAAAACCAACTTGCTCCGCACTGGCCGGAGACCTCTTATTTTAATATCTATGTAGTGACTGGTTTCGATGGACAACAGCTATTATCTTATGGATTAATGGGATATGCAATGTTCCCTGATGCTTATGATTATAGCTATGAGAGTTTTATGAAAGTAGCTACCATTAAAAACTCAAATGATACTACACTTACTCATGAATTGGGACATGCATTTGGTTTGTACCATACTTTCCAAGGAGTTTCCTATACTAACCAGAATGCTTGCCCAGTAAATAATAACTGCGCAACAGACGGAGACAGAGTTTGTGATACATCTCCATCTAGAAGTATGTACGGAGTGAATGTTCCTAATAATACCGCTACAGATCCTTGTACGAGTCAGAATTATGATGGAACGCAGTATAATATCATGAACTACACGAATGTGGAACGTAAATTTACAGACGGACAAAGAGACAGAGCAATACTGATGATGATGGAATATAGAAAGAATCTAATGAATTCTACAGCAGGAAAAGATCTGGCAGTTGTTGTTCCTTCTCCGGTTTCTGTTATTGCGGCACAATGTAGTCCTGTGGGGACTGCACATCCAACCAATAACAATTTTGCAATAGGACCTTATAAAGTTAGTTTTGCATCTATAAATAGTACAACAAATGGGTATGACTCTGATGAGCCATCACCAATATATTATGCTGATTATTCTACAGCAACTTGTATTAGACCTTCATATGCTACAGAGATTTCTTCAAACTCTAGTACTCCGTTGAAAATAAGTTATATGAATGGGTTTAATCAGGCAGATAAATTCAAAACAAAGGTTTGGATAGATTATAATAACAATGGTTCTTTTGAAGAATCTGAATTGGTTGTGAATAATACGTCGGCAACCGCTATGGCTTCAGGAGCTTCAATAACACTTACCAATAATATTACTCCACCGGCTTCTGCGGTAAAGGATACATATTTAAGAATGAGAGTGGCAGTAGATGCTGCAACATTTGCTTCGGCAGTACTTCCTGATGTTACTCCGTGCTCACAGTTACAATATGGTCAGGTAGAAGATTATGCGGTGAAAATTCTAGGTGTATTGGGAACTTCTGAAACTAAAGAAAATTCAGATGTTAAGATTGTATATTCAAAAGGTGAGAATAAGCTTACTCTTGTAGGCGCTAAAAACAATGTATTTGGAGATTATCAGATATATGACTTAAGTGGAAAATTAATCCAAAAAGGAAATTCTAAAACGAATGAAGTTCAGGTGAACCAAGAATTGGTAAAAGGAGCTTACATTATTAATTATTCAGATAAAGATAAAAAAGGATCTAAGAAATTCTTAAATAACTAAATCTATGAGAGGCCCTTTTTTAAAGGGCTTCTTTTTTGTTTATAAAATAACATGGGGAAAATTATAAGTATTATTTTATTATTCATATTGATGAGTAACTGCCAGTCTCAGCAGAAAAATAAAGATGCAAGAAGTAAACCTACGCTTTCTGCAAAAAATGAGGCTGAATATTTTTTAGGAAGCTGGAAATTGATAGAAAAAAATTATGTTGATGGAACTGAAAAAAAAATCTATCCGCTGCATGAATGTATGAAAAAGTACACTCTTGTATTCGAGAAAGAAGGTGGAGGTATCTTTCTTACTAAAAATTATGCTACAGGTAAAGATTGTTCTATTAAAAATTCATCGGGTAAAATTCAGGTAACCATCAATCAAAGTGCTTTTTCGTATTTAGATGCAGATTTAAAAAGGTTAGATCAATATAAAATACTTTCTCCGGAAAAATTTGCTATCCTATATCATGATATTCTTGAGGGTAAAGTAAGAGAAATTGAAGAGGTGTATGAAAAGCAGAAGTGAGTTTTAAATTAATGATATACAGATGTTTGATTATTTTAGTTGAAATAACCTTAACTTTAAGAATCAAATCATCAAAATTTTTAATTATGAAAAATCTAATCGCCGTTTCATTAGCTTCATTTCTATTAATTATAGTCTCTTGTAATAAAAAGAAAACAATTGATGATGAATTGAAAGAAGCAGCAATTAATATGAATAAACTTACTCCCCAGATTCTTAATGACGGAATACGTCTGGACAGTGTTTCTTCAAAGCCCAATAAAATCTTTAGGTACAATTATACATTGATACAGGATGTAAAAGAGAATGTAACAGAAGAAGAGATCAATATCTTTAAGAAAGAAGTAAAAGAAGGTGCATTGAATGCCATTAAGACCTCTGCAGACATGCAGGAGTTTCGGGATAATGATGTGACGTTGAAGTATTTTTATTACGATAAAAACGGAAAACCTACGGCTGATTTCATCATTACTTCTACGGAATATAAAAAGAAATAATTGAGGTGATAAACTCATCAAAAAAATCCGGAGGCTTATTTCAAGCGATCCGGATTTTGTTTTAAAAAGCTGTCCCAGCCTGTATAAGATTTATCACTGCTAATGGTTCCTGAATTAAAGTGGTGGCAAACCGCAACGGCTAATCCATCCGATGCATCAAGATATTTTGTTGGAAATTCTTTTAATTTTAATAAATTTTTCAGCATTCCTGCTACCTGTTCCTTACTGGCATTTCCGTTTCCGGTAATCGCCATTTTTATCTTTTTGGGAGAATATTCTGTGATAGGAATATTTCTATATAAACTTGCCGCCATTGCGACGCCTTGGGCACGGCCTAATTTAAGCATACTTTGTACGTTTTTCCCAAAGAAAGGAGCCTCAAGAGCTACCTCATCGGGATGGTATTCATCAATTAGTGCCAAGGTTTTGTCGAAGATATATTTAAGTTTAGTTTCGTGATTAGGGTATTTTTTTAATATCAATTCATGAATTGAAACCATCTCCATATTGCCCTTCTTAACGGAAATAATACCGAAACCCATAATAGCGGTTCCAGGATCTATTCCTAAAATTATTTTTTCTGAAATCATTGAGCCAAAGATATGACTTTCCTTAATTGTTAAGAGATAAAAGAAAAATAGTTAATCATTTTTACACTTGCTTTTTTGTGTTAAAGAATTGTATTTAACTTTTTCTCAGCGATAGGGACCCATTTTCCATCGTGACGGAGTAAGGTTATTTTTTCAACGATGAATTTAGTTTTATATTCTTTGTCCTTATATACTTCAATTGCTTTTAGATAATTATCAAAGCTTAAATTTCTATAACCTACTGTAATATGAGGATTGAAAGAATATTTCATAAAATTAAATTGTTGCTTTACCCGATTATAAAGCTCTATTAAATGATCATTGGCTTCAGGCTTTATAAAAAGAACAGGGTTTTTAGGATTCGAAAAGCCATCGAAACCATTCAATGTAATTTCAAAAGGAGAAAGATTGGTATCAATTTTTTGAAATGCAATATGAAGATCTTCTTCTAATTTTATTTCTCTGGAGAAAGGAGGAAACAACGTAATATGTGCCTCATTTTTTAACGCTTTTGAATTATCGTAGTTTGAGGCTAAATCTTGCTTAAATAAGTTGACCTCATCAATGATCTGTTGAGGCGGAAATACGGCGATGAAATAAAGCTTTTTCATGGGTCTAAAATAAGACATTAATTATTTTCAGTTTCAATTTTTTAAATAAATATTGATACATAAGAAAATTATGCATAAGTTTGCTAAGTATAAAAGAGGTCAGATTGAAAAAAAATAGTCTTTACAAAGGAACGCTTCAGAATATCATTTTAAAACTTCTCGCCAAAGAAGTTAAAATGTATGGTTACCAAATTACCCAACATGCCAAAGAATTGACAAAAGGGGAATTGGAAATGACAGAAGGCGCTCTATATCCAATTTTGCATAAGTTGGAAAGTGAAGAGATGATTATTTCTGAAATTCAGAAAATTAACGGAAGAGATCGTAAATACTATCTTTTAACAGAAAAAGGTAAGAAGCAACAGGCGGTGCAGGAGGATGAAATGAAAAGCTATCTTTTTAATTTAAGTACAATTTTTAATATCAGTTAAATACACAAGTGATGACAGCAGAACAGGAAAAACAAATAACAGGTTATCTTATTTTTCAAAAATTGCCTTTGGATATCTTATTTGAAGTGAAAGATCATATGATTTCTCAGGTTTTAGAAATTCAGTGTAATGATAATTTAGATTTTGATGAAGCATTTCATAAAACTAAAAAATTATGGGAAAGCGAATTTAAGCTGACCCATTATTATGCTTTTTATTCAGAGAAAATTCCTGTCATTGTTAAGAAAATTGTGAAAGAACGATATAATAATATTCTCAAAAAATCACTTTTATTGGGGTTGCTCTCTTTTGGAATGAGTCTGTTGTTAATTTATTTTTCAGATAGTACGGAAACATATACTTCATTCTTTAGAGCACAAAATTGTCTGTTTCTTATTGCTCCTTTACTGGTGTTAATAAGTAATTACAAAATGAGAAAGTATATCAAAACAGATTTTAAATACAAAGGAAGATTGTTTTACACCATGTATCAGCAAAATATGGGGTTATTGCTTATATGCACAACTTCAATGGCTCAGATTATTTCAAAGGAAGGGAAGTATGGCTATTTGTTTTTTAAGACAGGAGACACCACGCATATTCTTTTTATTTTGGTTACTTTAATTCTTCCATTTTTAGTACAAACTATGATTATCTTTTTCCTCATCAATTTCTTTGAGCATAAAAAAACAATTATAAGACTTCAAAATTCTCTTAATCCTTCCGGTGGCTAATAAGTTCTTCGTTCGGGGTCATCATTTCTGTTCTTAAATCAATCACTGTATTTTCTATCCCGTCTGTGATTTTCTTTATTTCGATATGAGGTCTGAAGATGGAGCTTTTCCCTTTTTCTTCATCCGCAATATTAGATAAGATAATAACAGAGGTTTTGGTTTCAGGGTAATAAATATTCAGAGAAGGGGAGCCTTTAATATATCCGCTGTGGAAATAGGCATTCGGTTTTCCAATATTAAGCATGATTCCGTAGCCATAGCCCATTTTTCCGAAGATTTGATGTTGTCTTTCTGAACTTTTTGCCATGAATTTTTGAAGCGTTTCCTGATTTAAAATTTTCCCACCATATAAAGCGTTATTCCAAGTATTCAAATCCTGAATGGTCGAAAGAATACCTCCTGCGGGAATTCCGATTTCTTTTCCGCCTAGTCTTTTAGGCATATTCTGGATGAGCTCAGCATTCTTTGTGTTACCAAGATAAGCCGAGGCAAAATCAGTTCCTTTAAAAACATTTCCTGTAGAAGAACTGTTCATTCCTGCTTTTTTAAACAGATCCAACACATTTTCGTCATAAGATCTTCCTGATACCTTTTCAATGATCTTTCCGAGTGCATTAAATCCATCATTGGAATAGAAAAAGTTTGAACCACTTTTAAACATCAGTTTTCCTCCAAATAAATTCAATCCCGAAGTATGATTTAAAAGTTGATGAATGGTGATGTTTTCATATTCTTTAGTCTGAAATTCTGTTAAATATTTCGATACTTTATCATCAGTCTTTAGTTTTCCTTTCTCCATTTCAAGTAAGACCATAACGGCAGTGAACTGCTTGCTTATTGAGCCAATAGCGAAAAGAGTATGATCGTCAATTTTCGTTTTTGTTTTAAAATCTGAAAATCCGTTTTCTTTTTGATATAGCTTAGTAGAATCTTTGAAAACAGCAACACTTCCATTAAAGTTATATTTCTTAAATACAGAATCTATCTGCTGCTCCAGTAATTTTTTTTCAAAAGCGGTGATCGTAGAATCTATGATCGCATTTTTGTCAATTGGCTGAGCTGCTATCTGTTTAATTTCATTTTTCTCACATGAAATGATGGTAACCAAAAGGAAGAGAAGTGCGAAAAAAGAATATTTTTTTTGTGTCATTTTAGGGTAAATAATTTTTGAATCAACTTTGTTTTTCAAAAATAAGAAAAACCGCTTAATTTCACTTAAGAGGTTTGGAGTAAATAATATTAAAGTAGTTTTTATCTTCCGAGGTCAACCATACATTAAGCAAAGAAATGTACAGGCTTCTATTTGACGAATGTAATAAACAGATCATTTATATTTTCATCTGTCGTAAAGACTTTTATAAATGCTTTCGGAATATAGTATACTTCGTATTTGTTATAGAATAGAGAGAAACTTTTATTGAACATTTTATAGTCTAATTTTTTTCCGCCTAAAAAGACTAAAGATTTTTCATTGGCAAATAATCCTTCTGCAGAAACACCTCCGTATTCTTTTATTCCCTCGTTTTCTGTAAGATATAACGTGTTTTTTTTAAGGAGCTCCTCCTTTTTGAAGATCATTAATTTTCCCGCATAATGATAACCTTCGGGACTAAATTCGAGTAGATTTTCTGTTTTGACGCTTTCTTGTGGAACCTCCAAATTGTAGAAACCTTGAACGTCTGTTTTTGCAGAGTATACCTTTTGAGGAGTAATAAAATGAATTGTGGTTTCCGGGCCCGGTTTATTGGTTCCTTTAATTAAAACTTTCCCTGAAATAATCATATTCCCGTCACCTGTTTTATCTTCTTTTTTCTGATTCTCTTTAGCTATTTTTGATGGGGAAGATACAAATTCAGTTTTGGCGACAACTTTTGTCTGTGCGGGATAAGAATTAATCATACTTGCTGTTAAAGCCAATCCAGCTGCGATCTTAGTAAAAGAAGTTTTTCTTGGATGATGGTTGTGTGAAAATGAAATTTCAGGTTGTAAAGCTAGGTTTAACGGTCTCTTAAAAACGATTCCACAGAATTGTTCGCCTTTGTTTTGCAGAATAATATTAAAAATCTCCGAATCATTCAGCTTAGATAAGTCTAAGACTTTTTTTGAGCATAGATCGCAGAATTTCCCGTCAGGAAGATCATGCATTTTTTCTAACGCTTCTTCACAAGGTTTTTCAATTTTTAAAAATGGTTTCATAAGATGGTTTTAGTTTACGATATAAACGAAAACTTTTATCTATTATTTTGAGATCAGATCACAAAACCAGAAAACATATTCTTCCTCTGTATCGTTCTCGTCAGATTTGGGCTTGGGATAGGTTTTCTTTACGGTTTCTCCGATTTCAAATGAGACCGGTTGTTTAAAAATAGGTCCATCAAAAGTGAAGGTGTGAAACTCTCCATTTTCTCCACAAGGATCAACGTTTTCAGGTAAGTCATTAATAAAATCCTGATCAATAATTCTTCCTGCAAAACTTTTATCTAAATACGTTTCGTTCACGCAAGTAACAATGGTTTTAAAACCGATAGCTAAAAATTCATGGATGAGGTCTAGCGTATTCTGTTTCCAAAGAGGAAAAACAGCTTCCATCCCGATAGCGTGTAATTGCTCCTCACGATACTTCCGAAGATCTTCCAGAAAAATATCTCCAAAAATGGAATGGGTAACTCCTTGCGATTGTATTTCTGTCATTGTTTTATTCATGATCTCACGATATTGCTCCATTGAAGGCTCTTTCGGAATTTGCATAATCTTTAAAGGAATTCCAAGACTTGAAGCCTGTTGTTGTAAAAGATCTATATGAACGCCATGCATAGAAATTCTTTGAAACTCTTCATTCACACTCGTCAGTAGGGAAGTGACTTCAAAATGATCTTCATTTAAGGTTTTATATAGTGCCAGAGCAGAATCTTTTCCGCTGCTCCAGTTAAAAATGGCTTTTGGCTTCATGTAAGGATGATATTTTATAGATATTTATTATGTTAAATGTAACGAATTGGTGAATTAAGTTGTCTTATTTAAGTAAGGACCAACAATTTTTTTTTAAATTTAAACCAAATAAAAATAAAACGAGATGAAAAATTTATTATTGGGAACTGCTGTTCTATTTTTTACAGGAAGTATTAGCCCTGCTTTCTCGCAAAGTACGGAAGCTCCAAAATTTATCAGTAATACGGAAGGGGTAAAAGAATACAGCCTTAAAAATGGGATGAGAGTTCTTTTAATTCCTGATGCATCACAAAGTAATATGGTGGTGAATATTGTGTATAATGTAGGCTCAAAAGATGAAGGATATGGGGAGAAAGGAATGGCACATTTACTTGAACATATGTTGTTCAAGAGCACGAAGAATATGGGCGACATAAAAAAGCAATTGTCGGATAAAGGAGGGCAGGCTAATGGAACTACCTGGTTTGACAGAACCAATTATTATGAAATCTTTCCTTCCAGTGAAGAAAACCTAAAGTGGTCTTTACAGATGGAGGCCGACCGAATGCTGAATGCTACAATTTTACAGACAGATCTTGATAAAGAATTTTCTGTTGTAAGAAATGAATTTGAGATTGGAGAAAATAATCCGACAAGAGTGATGATTCAGAATGTATTTTCTAACGGATATACTTGGCATAATTACGGAAACAGCACCATCGGGAGTAAAGAAGATATTGAGCGTGTAAAGGCACCAACATTAAGAAAATTCTATGAAAAATATTATCAGCCGGATAATGCAACCTTAATTATCGCCGGAAAGTTTGATGAAAAAAGTGCCCTAAAATACATAACAGATTATTTTTCAGGATTAGCAAAACCAACCCGTGAATTGGGTGGAACATATACGGTAGAGCCTGCTCAAAATGGAGAAAAATATTTTGAGGTTAAGAGAAATAATGATCAGCAGATCATTGCTGCAGGATATCATACGCCTGCTTTTGCCGATAAAGATTATGCGGCTTTGTCTGCACTATATGAGATTCTAACTTCTGATCCTTCAGGATATCTGTATAAAAATTTAGTGGAAACACAGAAGGTTTCTTCTATCTGGACATTCAGTCCGGTGGTAAGAGATCCGGGAATGGTTTATTTTAATTTTGATGTTCCAAAAGATAAAAATCTGGATGAAACAACAAAGCTTGTAAAAACAGAACTAGACAAAGTATCCAGCATAAAGTTTACAGCAGAAGATCTTAAAAGAGCGAAAGCAAAATTGGTAAAAGACATCGAAAACGAAAAAAATAATACCATTAATTATGCGATCGGACTTACAGAAATTGTTGGAGCCGGAAATTATAAATTGAACTTCCTGTATCGTGATAATGTAGAGAACCTTAAACTGGAAGATATCAACAGAGTAGCTCAGAAGTATTTCAAAAATAACAACCGTACCATTGGCGTTTTCCGTCCTTCTCCTAATGAAGAGAGAGTTGCACCTACTGAATTCAGAGACAATCAGATTGCTGATTTGGTAAAAGACTATAAAGGTAGAGCCATAGAAAAAGAGGCAGCTCCTTTTGAAGCTACTATTGCGAATGTTAAGAAAAACCTTACCGAAGGAAAGCTTTCTAACGGAATGAAATACGGATTAATTAATAAAGAACTTAAAGGAGAAAAAATTCAGGGAAATTTCCGATTCAGAATTGGAAATGAAAAAGATCTTGAAGGGAAAGATGCAGTAGCAAGTATCACTGCTGCTCTATTAAAATCAGGAACTAAAACGCGAACAAAAGAGCAGATTCAGGATGATCTTGATCAAATGAAATCTTCTGTAAATGCTTATGTTTATGGGCAGAATTTAGTTATCAATGTAAATACGTACAAACAATATTACCCGAAAGTAATGGCTATTGTACAGGATATCCTTACAAATTCTACCTTTCCGGAAAATGAACTTACCAAAACAGTAACCGAAACGAATACTTGGTTGGAAGGACAGCTAAAAGATCCGAATGCCATTGCAAGGAATGAATTACAAAGATTGGCTTCACCCTATCCAAAAACAAGTATTTTCTATGTGGCATCTTTACAGGAACAAATTGATAATAATAAAAAAGTAACAAGAGCTCAAGTTGCAGATTTCTATCAAAATATTATGGGAGCTTCAGATGGAGCAGGGACTTTGATAGGAAGTATTGATGCAAAACTAGCTTCTACAGAATTGGAGAAAACATTTGGGAAATTTACTGCTAAATCTAAATTTGTTGAGGTAAAACCTACCTTCTTTGAAACGAAGAAACAAGATAAAAATATCATTACTCCGGATAAAGAAAATGCGGTAGCTCTTGGAACTTCAAGTTTTAAAATGGCTCAGGATAGCCCAGATTATCCTGCATTGGTTATGGCTAATGAAATTTTAGGAAGTGGAGGATTTCTTTCTGCCAGATTACCGATGAGGTTGCGTGAAAAAGACGGAATTTCGTATGGAGTAGGTTCTTATCTAAACGTTCCCGTTACCAATGATGTTGCGTCATGGAACTATTATGCATACCTGAATCCAACGAAGAGAGATGCCGTAGAAGCTGCTGTGAAGGAAGAAGTAAGCAAAGCGCTAGCCTCAGGATTTACGCAGGAGGAATTAGATTCTAACAAGAAAAGTTATGCAAACGAAAGAAAGACCAATTTAGGTTCAGACAATATGCTTATTAATCTTGTGAATACCCAACTTCTTTTTGGGGTTCCATTGGAAAGATTTGACGAGCAGAATTCAAAAATTCATAATCTGAAATTGACAGAAGTAAATGCAGCCTTGAAAAAATATATTTCTGAAAGTAAGGTGATCTCTGTTTTTGCAGGAGATTTTAATAAAAAATAAAATAACTCAAATTTTAGCAAATAAAAACCTCACAGTGTGTGTTACTGTGAGGTTTTGTATTTTGTGAGATTTACCAATAATTGGCTACGGCCCAGCCGTTACATATTTCTTCTGTACTTACCACCTACTTCAAACAAAGCATTGGTAATTTGTCCTAGAGAACAATATTTCACGGCATCCATCATAACATTAAATAAGTTCTGTTGGTTGATGGCTGCGTATTGCAATGTTTTTAATGCGGCTTCAGATTTATCTTCATTCGATTGTTGGAAGTTATGAAGCGTTTCAATTTGAACCTGCTTTTCTTCCTCAGTTGAACGGATAACTTCTCCTGGGCGAACGGTTGGTGAACCATCTTTTCCAAGGAAAGTATTTACCCCGATGATCGGATATTCTCCGGTGTGTTTCAACCATTCGTAATGCATCGATTCTTCCTGAATTTTTGAACGTTGATACATGGTTTCCATAGCACCAAGAACTCCACCTCTTTCGGTGATTCTGTCGAATTCTGCATATACTGCTTCTTCAACAAGATCTGTCAATTCTTCAATGATAAATGAACCTTGAAGCGGGTTTTCATTTTTAGCTAATCCTAATTCTTTATTGATGATCAACTGAATCGCCATTGCTCTTCTTACAGATTGCTCAGTCGGCGTTGTAATCGCCTCGTCATAAGCATTCGTGTGAAGAGAGTTACAGTTATCGTAGATCGCATAAAGCGCTTGAAGCGTTGTTCTGATGTCGTTGAAATCAATTTCCTGAGCGTGAAGCGAACGTCCTGAAGTTTGGATGTGGTATTTCAACATCTGGCTTCTTTCGTCTGCACCGTATTTCAGTTTCATGGCTTTTGCCCAAATTCTTCTTGCTACACGTCCGATTACTGAATATTCAGGGTCAATACCATTAGAGAAGAAGAACGATAGGTTAGGCGCAAAATCATTGATATCCATTCCTCTTGATAAATAGTATTCCACATATGTGAAACCATTCGCTAAGGTAAATGCCAACTGAGAAACAGGGTTTGCACCCGCTTCTGCAATGTGATATCCTGAAATAGAAACCGAGTAGAAGTTTCTTACTTTTTCGGTAATGAAATATTCCTGAACGTCACCCATTAATCTAAGGGCAAATTCAGTAGAGAAAATACACGTATTCTGTGCTTGATCTTCTTTTAAAATATCAGCCTGAACGGTACCACGAACAGTCGCGATAGTTTTAGCTTTAATTTCAGCGTATGCTTCAGCAGGAATTACTTCATCTCCGGTAAGTCCTAATAATTTTAATCCTAAACCGTTGTTTGATGGAGGTAATTCACCGTTATATTTTGGTCTTTCTAAACCTTTATCGTCGAATTTTGCTTTTAAAGCCTTCTCAACATTCGCTTCTAATTTATGTTCAGCGATATATTTTTCAACATTCTGATCGATCGCAGTATTCATAAAGAAAGCTAATAGCATCGGAGCTGGTCCGTTGATCGTCATGGAAACGGAAGTCATGGCATTCACCAAATCAAATCCGGAATACAATTTTTTAGCATCATCTAACGTTGCGATAGAAACTCCTGCATTTCCGATTTTACCATAGATATCTGGTGGTAATGCTGGATCTTGACCGTATAAAGTAACGGAGTCAAATGCTGTAGACAAACGTTTTGCATCCATTTCCGCCGAAACGTAGTGGAATCTTCTGTTCGTTCTTTCAGGGCCTCCTTCTCCGGCAAACATCCTTGTAGGATCTTCCCCAGTTCTTTTGAAAGGATAAATTCCGGCTGTATAAGGGAATCCTCCCGGAAGGTTTTCCTGACCTTTCCATTTGATCAAATCTCCCCAATCTGTATATTTTGGTAAAGAAATTTTCGGAATTCTTAAGTGTGATAAAGATTCTGTAGAGGTTTCAACTTTAATTTCTTTTCCACGAACGAAATAAGAGTAAAACTCAGCCTTGAAAGCATCTTTCGTATCGTCCCAAGTTTTTAGGAAGTCGATATTTTCCTGTTGAAGATCTTTTTCAGCTTTTTGATATTCAGTATCTAAAGTTTCATTTGAAAGGAATTTTTTCACTCCTTCAATGTGATACATCTTTCTTGCTAATTCAGCCTGTTTTTCAACATTAGCGTCATAAATTCTATTATTTTCAACAATTTCAGATAAATAACGAACTCTTTTTGGAGGAATTATCGTGATATCTTCAGAAACTTCTTGTTCAACAAAACCTTTTAGGTTTAGACCTGAAAACTTATCATTTACTTTTTCAACTAATCTATTGTATAAATCGGTTGTTCCGTGATCGTTAAACTGAGATGCTTTGGTTGCATAAACAGGCATGTCATCCAACGGACTTTCCCATAATAAATGGTTTCTCTGGAACTGTTTTTTTACGGCTTGAAGTGCGTCTAAAGCACCACGTTTGTCAGATTTATTTAAAGCAACTAAATCTGCATAATCCAACATGTCGATTTTTTCCAACTGTGTCGAAGCTCCATATTCAGGAGTCATTACATACATGGAAACATCTGCGAAATCTGAAACTTCTGAACCAGATTGTCCAATCCCTGAAGTTTCTAAAATGATAATATCCGGATGAGCCAGTTTCAACACATTCAAAGCTGAATGAATAAACGGAGAAACAGAAACGTTGTTCTCTCTCGTTGCCATCGAACGCATATACACTCTCGGATCATTGATCGCGTTCATACGGATTCTATCTCCCAACAATGCACCTCCGGTTTTCTTTTTCGAAGGGTCGATGGAGATAATAGCAATTTTTTTATCTGTATTGGAACGTAAGAAACGTCTTACCAATTCGTCTGTTAAAGAAGATTTTCCGGCTCCACCAGTACCTGTGATCCCGATGATTGGAATGTTTAAGTCTTTTGATTTTTCGTCAATGGCTTTTACCAAGTCCGGTTTTTCTTCTGAGAAGTTTTCAACGGCAGAAATGATTTTAGCAATACTTGTAGAATTTTCAAAATTAATTGAATCTAAATCCTCTGCTGTGACTTCTTTTCCGGTTGCGAAATCTGATCTTTTCACCAAATCATCAATCATACCTTGTAAACCAAGTTCACGGCCATCATCCGGAGAATAAATCCTGTCGATTCCATAAGACATGATATCTTCAATTTCTTCGGGTAGAATTACACCGCCACCGCCACCAAAAATTTTGATCTGCGGAGAGTTTTTCTCCCTTAAAAGGTCGTAGATGTATTTGAAATATTCGTTGTGGCCACCTTGATATGAGGTTAAGGCGATTGCATTGGCATCTTCCTGAATAGCTGTGTTTACAACTTCTTCTGCTGATTTGTCGTGACCAAGGTGGATGACCTCACATCCTGTTCCCTGAATGACACGTCGCATAATATTAATTGCTGCATCATGGCCGTCAAATAACGACGCTGCGGTTACAATTCTTACTTTGTTTTTAGGAGTATATTTTTGGGTTTCCATAAAAAATCTAGAAATTTTCTGAATTCTCAAATATAACAATAAAATAACAACCTTTTTTTTGTGTTTAAAATATTGATTATTAGATTTTTATTTCTTTTTCAGTAAAATAATTTTCCCCAAGAGAACAAACATTCGTTTAAGAATGACAACTAAATTATCTATTTTTGCGCCTTAATATATATAGTATGAAAAAGGCTTTGATGTATTTTGCTTTAGGAACGGTTTTAAGTTTCCTTATTAATTATTTCTTTTATAATTCCAATAATATCGGTCTTGATATATATTATGCATTATCTTTTGGGATTGCCTGGGGGATTGCTTATTATTTAGATACGCCCAATATCACGCTACCACAGAAATTAGGTTTTTCTTTTGTAGCCATGGCAATCTTGGTATTGGTGGGAACATTAATCTTTAGTTTAGAATTGGCGATTCCTTCCATCCTTAAATTTTCAACAGTTTTTGTCGCCTATTATTTATTTGCGAGTTTTAGGGGAAGCAAGTCATTAAGAAAATAAAAAAATCGGGCTGTCTTTTAAGGCAGCCCGATTTTGTGTTTTAATGGATCATCAAGAAGCTGATCATCGCTAAACCAACTAATAAAAAGCTGAAAACAAAAAAGTTGATGAAGAGTAGGAAAGTACCGATGATAAAACTTACTAAACCATGAGAGTGATATACTTTACGATGGGCAATGAAGAAATAGGCAATACTATATAGGGCCAGTATATAATATGATATATCAATTACAGTATCAAAGAACTTAATATGTTCAATAAGTCTTTGGGTATGAATTAATATTGAAATAAAGGTGACCAAAAATAATAGAAATGAAAAGTAATGAAGGGTGAATACACCATGGTCAAAATACCACCACTTTTTCTTATTGTGAAAGATCCACAATAAAAAGGCAAAAATTGGGAGGTAGATAAAAAGGGCTTTCGGAAGATTATGAAAAGAAACTTCATAGATCTTTTGAAATATTTCTTTTTTTGGAATTCCACTTTCTTTCAATTCGAAAAACTTGTGAACAAAAGGAGAAGAAAGGTTATATCCGAAAGAAGGGTTTTTGGCTACAATCGAGTCATATTCTTTAGCATTTTTGGCGCCCGATATTACTATAGATTCGTCTATACCATAATTAAAATTCATCTCTTCTTTCGGTTCGGTTGCTTCTTTGGCTCCCTCTTGAATCTTTTTATTTATTGTTGCAGCTAGCGTAGAGTCATTTTTAGAAAGATTCTTCGTGTTTTTGTTGACAGCTTCCGTTAGTTGTGCGGAAATTACTTTTTTAATACTGTCATTTTTTGCCTTAGTCTCAGCCACTGTAGCGGGAGATTCCTGATGGTCAAAATTAAGATTGATCAATGGGAAAAGCGAAAACATAAAAAAAGTAATGAAACTCATAAATATGTAAAGCTTTACGGGAGGCACATACATTTGTCTCTTGCCTTCTAAATAAATTGCGGTTAATTTTCCGGGTTTGAACAGAAGATTTTTAATCGTCTTCCAGAATTGTCCGTCGTAGTGGGTAAAATCTTCAATAAAGTGGGTAAAGAGATAATGAAAGACTTGTTTAGGCTCTGTATTTTCCTGCCCGCAGTGGGTACAGAATCTTTCTTCTACTTGGTATCCACAGTTTAGACAGGTTTTGTCTTCTCTGATTTTTCCGTGACTCATGATATAAGGATTTGCCGCAAATATAATTATTTAACTGTATACAATAATTAGATTGGTAAGCTTTTGCGACAACGTTTAAGGAAAAGTTAATAAAGCAAGAGTTTGGCGTACAAACTCTTTACTTTATCACTTGTGTTTTTAGAATCTTCTAAAACGTTTTTTTTCATCGTTAAAGTCTTTACAACATTTATGCCATAAATAATATACATAGATAAAAGTTGTCGAATCGTTTAAGCAAAACATGTAGTCAACACATTATCTGAAATATGTTTTCCTGTTACAAAATTAATTTGTATCTTTGCACACCCTTACGGGGAAAATTATGTTTAATCTTTAACTAAAACGTGTGAATACATTAAGTTACAAAACTGTTTCAGCGAACAAAGCTACTGCAAATAAAGAATGGGTTGTGGTAGACGCTGAAGGACAACCATTAGGTAGATTAGCTTCTACGGTTGCAAAGATTTTGAGAGGAAAGCACAAAACAAACTTTACACCTCACGTAGATTGTGGTGATAACGTTATTGTTTTGAATGCTGGGAAAGTTACTCTTTCCGGAAACAAGTGGAATGATAAGACTTATATCTGGCATACAGGTTACCCTGGAGGTCAAAAGTCTATGACTGCAGCTGAACTAAAAAAGAAAGATTCTTTAAAAGTATTAGAGAAATCTGTAAAAGGTATGTTGTCTAAAAACAGATTAGGATCTGCTTTATTGAAGAACCTTTATTTGTATGAAGGAACTGAGCACAAACATGAAGCTCAACAGCCTAAAACAATTAATATTAACGAATTTAAATAATTATTAATATGTCTATAGTTCACAAAATCGGAAGAAGAAAAACTTCTGTAGCAAGAGTTTATGTAAAACCAGGTTCTGGTATCATTACAGTAAACGGTAAAGAAGCTGCAACTTATTTCTCTACAGACGTTATGGTTTACAAATTAAACCAACCGTTTATCCTTTCTGAAACTGTTGGTCAGTATGACGTTACCGTAAACGTATTCGGTGGTGGAAATACAGGTCAGGCAGAAGCTATCAGATTAGGTATTTCAAGAGCTTTATGCGAAATCAATGCTGAGTTCAGATTAGCTTTGAAGCCTGCTGGTTTACTAACGAGAGATGCAAGAATGGTGGAAAGAAAGAAGCCAGGTCAGAAAAAAGCAAGAAAGAGATTCCAATTCTCAAAACGTTAATTTTCAGACTTTCAGATACAAGGTCTCAGATTTCAAAGTTTTTTGGTCTGTTATCTTATGTCTTAAATCTATTATCAAAACAAAAAATTGCCCGTTACGTTTAGCATCCAAACACTTCTCCCATCTAAAGAAGCTGTTGATTGCATAAGAAGCGGAAAGTAAACTAACAAAAACAGAAAACATGGCAAAAGCAAATGTAAAAGACCTTTTAGAGGCTGGCGTACACTTCGGTCACATGACTAGAAAGTGGAATCCAAATATGGCTCCATACATTTTTATGGAGAAAAACGGTATTCACATTGTAGACTTACATAAAACAGCGGTTAAATTGGATGAAGCTTGTAACGCTTTAGAAAAGTTAACTTCTGCAGGTAAAAAAGTTCTTTTTGTTGCTACTAAAAAGCAAGCAAAAGAAGTAGTTGCAAAGCATGCTGCTGAACTTAATATGCCTTATATTACAGAAAGATGGCCGGGAGGTATGTTAACAAACTTTGTTACTATCAGAAAGGCTGTTAAGAAAATGAACCATATCGACAAAATGAAAAAAGACGGTACGTTCGAAACTTTATCTAAAAAAGAAAGACTTCAGGTTGACAGACAAAGAGCTAACTTAGAGAAAAACTTAGGTTCTATCTCAGACATGGTTCGTCTTCCTTCTGCAATCTTTGTTGTAGATATCATGAGAGAACACATCGCGGTAACTGAAGCTAAGAAATTAGGTATTCCAGTTTTCGGTATTGTTGATACAAACTCTGATCCTAGAAAAGTTGATTTCGTTATCCCAGGAAACGATGATGCTTCTAAATCTATCGATATGATCTTGAGCGTAGTTTCAGAATCTATCAAAGATGGTCAGACTCAAAGAAAAGCTGATAAAGAAAAATCTAAAGAAGAAGGAGAAGTTGTATCTGCTGATAAAGACGCAGATTTCGACGCTGCTGCTGAATAATTGAAGATTTATCTTTGAAATATTAAAACCGCTAAACTTGTTTAGCGGTTTTTTTTGTGCTTTTTAATAATTATATCCTATTTAATTTTTTACAATTTAGATCTTATTGAGAAGTGAAGAATAATAAGCTCTGTTTTAAGACTTAAAAATCTACATCGCTTTACTTAATTAAACTTACCTTATTTAATTTTCTTAGTGTGATTTAAACGTTTTTCAATCTCTACATCTTTATTAATTCGAAAGTTTAATCTTATAAGTAGAAGTAACAAATGTGGTTTTCTTATAAACAGAATTGCATAGCATTCCCGATAAATTATAATTTTGATTTTTAGGAACCATTGCATATCCTGTTTTATTGGCAGCTATTGGTATCTTTTTAAAATAATGAGTTCCACTAATTGTCAAAACCATATTACATCGTGAATTGTTTTCTACAGTAATAGATGTTTTATCCCCTTCTGAGCCGTTTAATATATCATTGAGGACTTCCGTTGTTTCAGGTTTATACGTCTTTATAAGCGTATTGTATTCCATTTCTACTTGGCTTGCAGAATTGGTGCTATGAGCTGTAGTATTTTTAGGAAGAGATGTTCTTTTAACGGGATAGTTTGACGTAGGATTTACTCCACAACTATGAAGTATAATTACTATAAGGCTACAAAGGAGGTATTTCTTTTTCATTGTAAAAATTCAACTTATAAAAGTACTGTTTTTACTTATTATCTGAAATAGGCTTATTCCCTACCTGAGTTGGATTATTAATGCTGAGTAAAATATTCTTTCTAATGTCTTTTTGTGAATTATATTTTACATCACAGACATTGCTGTTGAGGATATAAATTCCCTTATTAATAACAATAAAATTCTCTCCGTGGGCAGGAATTGCCATGTTGTAGAACTCTTTTCCCTGAATTTTTAAAACCAAATTACAGTCAGAATTGTTTTTAAGTAAAAGTATGGCTTCTTTACTCGTGATATCTTCATCAAACATAGCATTTAAAAGATGAGCTGTTTTTTCTTTGTGGTCTTTTGAAGTTTCAGTAATTAAACGCTTAAATTCTTCAGCATCTTTAGAGTTTGAATCTCTCATTATGCTGTTAGGAATCTCGGTGATAACGGGTCTGGCTTCCATAGGTTTGGCATCTTTTCTACCTTTTGTCCATGCTTCATTTTTTAAGGCAATGAGCTTTGGCTTCAAAACACTTTTTTTTGGATCTTCAGGAAAAGTAGTATTCAGATACTCTTCAATCTCTTTAATATTGGTGCTTTTTAGAATATTTTTCGAATTTTTTTGAGCTGCAACAGAACTACTGATCATTACAAAAAGTAATGAAAAGATGAACGTATTTTTTTTCATCAATGATCAATTTAATTAGTGTGTTTTTCATTTGTGGTTGTACGTCATAAGACATGACAACATAGGATTGTAAATTTTTACAACCTTTATTCTTTTGGGTGAATTTTATCACCCAGAAAATGGAAAATGATTAACTAATTAAATAGAAATAGGGAAGGGTGTTTTTTTTCATCTTGTGTGTATTTTTAATTTATTTTAAACTTAATATAAGTTATTGTTTTTCCTTTTGCAGAAAACAATTCTTCATAATAGGTTTTTATATCTTTTAAATGTTCGGTACCTGGATCATATTCTGCTGCACCATAAATGTCATGGTGTGCTGATACAATTTCATAGCCTGCCCCTTGAAGGTAGCCTAGTGTATAACCATGTAAAAACTCAGAATCGGTCTTTAAATGAATGATACCGCCCGGTTTAAGGAATTTTTTATATCGCTCAAGGAAATCAGGATGGGTTAGTCTATGTTTGGTACGTCTGTATTTGATCTGCGGATCAGGGAACGTAATCCAGATTTCATCTACTTCGTTTTCTCCAAAGAAATGATCTACCAATTCTATCTGAGATCGTACAAAAGCAACATTCCCCATGTTGTTTTCTACGGCTTCTTTTGCACCAAACCAGAATCTGGCACCTTTGATATCAATCCCGATAAAGTTTTTTTCAGGGAAAGCTTTTGCAAGTCCTACAGAATATTCTCCTTTACCACAACCTAGCTCAAGAACAATAGGGTTGTCATTTTTAAAGAAATCTGTTCTCCATTTTCCTTTCAGTGCAAAGCTGTGTAAAGCTTCTTCTCTTGTTGGCTGGATAACGTTCGGTAATATTTTGTTTTCAGCAAATCTTGCTAACTTATTTTTTCCCATGAGATATATAAAATCCCGCAAAAATAGCAAAATTTGTATAGATTACCTTGTCTTTTAACGATAAAAGACTTTTATGAAGACGTATTATTTTTTTGCTGAACTTCCCAAAGCTACCATAATGGGCTTCTGAATTGTTTTTTGAGATGCATATTGAGCACCACATACAATACTTGTGAAGAGGTAGTCTCCTTTATTCACTACGACAGAACTTTCGTTATGTGCAGGAACCGCAAGTCTATATTTTGTAGTACCCACACCTTCCATACGTACAATAATATTACAGTCTGATTTGTTTTGAATAAGAACAATACAGTCTTTACTCATCGGATCATTATCGAAAAGTGAGTTTAATATTTGTACGGTTTTATTTTTGTGTTCCGTAGGAGAAACAGCCATCAATAGATTAAACTCTTCTGCTTCAGTATCTTTAATAATGGTGGTGGATGCTACCGCAGTAGTATTGGTAACGTATACGTTTTTTGCATTACTGGGCGTATAAACAATCAGAGATTGTTTTGCCTGTAATTCTGCATTGTATTTGGCAATTTGTTTTTGTTTGATAATCGCATTCATTTCATCGAATGTGATCTTTGTAGAAGGTCTTCTTTTCAGCAATGCAAGTTGCTCCTGCATTTGTCTTACTTTTTGATCTTCCGGAAGGGCATTCTTGATGTATTCCTTCATCATTTCCATTACTCTAGGCTTTAGGATGCTTCTGCGAGGATCATCAGGATGGGCATCTCTTAAGAAAGCATTTATTTCATAAATGTTCTTGCTTTTTAAAATTTCGCTGTAGTCTTTATCCTTTCTCTGTGCAGAAAGAAGACCAAAGAATAGGAGGGCACTAAAGAGTAAAAGTAACTTTTTCATTCACTAATATTAAGGTAAAAAATAAATTATTCTTTTTCTTTATTTGTGTTTTGATGGTTTTAATTTAATCATTAGAGTCCACTACATTGTGATATAAAATTAAAGATATTTTTAAAAAATAAAGGAATGTATATCACTTAATTTTATGACGTACATTCCTTTACTACAAATATGATGCTAATTTATTTAATAATGTCCTGAAGATGAGAATTTCTAAGCCTTCTCTGGTAGATCGGCATATACTTCTCAATCGGGATTTTGACGGCCTCAAAATTACCATTCATGATATAAGGCTGAATATTTTCTGATGAATAGACAAATTGAAGGAAATTATCAATTAAATTTTCAGGGATTTTAAATTTCAGGAAGTAATCTTTTCCTAAATAATTTTTAATCTGAGAAATTGAACTGTTCATTTTTTCATAGGCAACATAGCGTTGTTTTTTCTTTCTTTCTCCAGATAGGATATCGTAAATACTTTCTAAACTAAAGGTAAGTCCGCCATCTCTTAATCCTGCAACAGGAAGTTCCGGTGGTGTTCCGTCTCCTTTTGGTTCCGGTAAGCCGATCACTTTTTTCAGTGCCCATGCTTTGTCATCTTTTTTCAGCGAGTTTACATCATATCTCAAATTTCCGGTAGGCTTAAACCTGCTGAGAACAATTTCCTGAATATCGTGATAGGCTATTTTTAATTCAATTAAATTTTTAGGTCCCAACATTTGAGGAGAAAGCTGAATATCTTTTCTTTCTGTTACAATGGAAGTAAAACGTACAATATCTCCGGCATTGGCAGGGATATTAAAATCACCATTGTAATCTGTAAGAACCGTTTTTTGAGTCGTAAGATTGGTTACATAAACCTGGTTAAGATATAATACAGAATTGTCCCTTAGAAAGACTTCTCCGGAGTATATTTGAGCATTGATTTTTACCAGAAAAACCAAGACTAATAAAGTGATAAGCTTCTTCATATAATGCAGCAAAATTACATAGAAATACAATAATTTATACCTAGTTAAATAGTGAAATCAGGTTAAAGTTATATTAAACTTTATGATAAAACTGTTAATGAATGTTATAAACCTAGTTTAGACAATAGATTAAACTATCTGTTCTTTACCAATAGCCAACTTGAATATTTTACCGATGTGCTTCCTCCAAATTCTGTCCAGCTGATAAAATACCAATAAGTGGCTGTGTTTATCGGTCTTCCGCCTAATGTTCCGTCCCAAGTAAACCTATTGGTAGGTGTTCCTCTGAAGACTTCGGCTCCGTATCGGTCAAATATTCTGAACACCAGATTGTCATTACCCATTAATGCAGAATAATCTATATCATCATTAAGTCCGTCATGATTTGGGGTGATGGTATTGATCAAATTAATAATGGTGAATGTTCTGGTAACCTCATCACACTTTCTGGAATCTCTCACATGGATCACATGATTTCCTCTAGGCACATTTTGGAAAACATTGGAAGATTGCCAACTGATTCCGTCCAAAGAATATTCATAAGGAGGAGTTCCACCGCTGGCACCAATGGTTACCGTATTTCCGTTAATTTCTATGGAAATAATCGCAGGGAGAACAGATTCGGTAACATTTACATTCTGTCTGTACGTACACCCGTCAAAAGTAAGATCTACCCAATAACTTCCTGCCGGAACGTTTGTAATGGAAGGAGTGGTTGCTCCTGTACTCCACAAATAAGCATCGAATCCAGGACCTGCATCTAATGTTGTCGTTGTTTTTGGACAAATTATTTGATCAAAAAGAACAGTTGATTTTTTAGGCGTTTTAATATTGATCGTTATTGAAGCAATGTTTGGGCAAACGCCAGGTTTTTCAAATCTGATATGGATGGTCTGCGCTCCGGTAAGATTCATCGGGTTACTGATAGGCGCAATGTTATTCTGAGCATCGGCCAAAGTTGCATGATAGGTTACGGTAACGTTAGGATCAATGGTAAATTGAGGAATGTACTGGGTGAGATTTACGTTTTTAATTCCATCCAGATCATCATCACAAACACTGATAACGAATGACGTTTTTATCAAAGGAATTTTAGCTCCGATACTGAAATTTAAAGGTTTAATAACAGAAGCACATCCATCAGGAGATTCAACTCTTATGTATATGGTTGTAGCTGCGGTATAGCTCCAGTTGTTAGGTAGTGTATTGGCATTTCCTGCGTTGGCATCCGCTAAATTGGCGTAATATCTTACATTCGTAAAATAAGCGGGAGTATTTAGAACAATAGGAGTGATGTTTGATAAAATAACAGTTACTGTTCCATCTAAATTATCATCACAGAAAACGCCATTATAATTGTTTAATATGATAGCCAGGTTGTATAAATTCAGAGTAATCTGAGCAATACTTTTACATCCTACATTATTCTTAACTACGGCATAAACGATCGTTCCATTGGGGGCAGGATAGGTTGTTGGCGCTGTAATTAATGCTGCTGTATTTTCATTCTGAGCATCCAGCAGGGTAGGGTAATACGCAATGGTTACCGGCGTATTGTTGGTAATATTAGCTGAAGTTAAATTAAAAGTTCCTTGTCCGTTGATGTTACAGGCGGTTAAGGTTGCATTATTTACGGTCAGTGCCTGAATATGAATCGTTACAGTGACCGTTTCACAATCTGGAAGATCGGGATGATTTCCGCAGAAAGTATAGGTTAAAGTATCTGTTCCTGTAGTTCCAGGAGTTGTAACAGTATATGTAATTATTCCTGTAGTGGGATTGATAACGGCTGTTCCTAATGTTGGCTGAGTTGTAATAGCAACGGTAGAAGGCACCGGTATTTGGGTAGAACTGCTAAAAGCCGGTGTGATGGTTTGTGTGGAACAGACATTATAAACTGCAGTCGTTTCCTTCATACAGTTCAATACCTTTAATTTTTCTGTGACCAAAGGTGCACAACTTCCCATGGTTACCGAACAGCTGTAAAATCCAGATTGGGTAGGCGTATAGGTTGATAAAGTGGCTCCCGGAATTAGAACATCATTCCGATACCATTGATACGAATCATAAATAAGAGGATCTACGGTAAGAACGATTCCCGGCGCGCAGCCATTACCCGATTTTAAAATGACCGGCTGGGTTGGGAACCCTGCAAAGAAACCGCCATATCCCACGGCATCACTTCCTGCACTGATTCCTGCCATAATGGCTTTAGAGGAAACTACAGTAATAGTCCCTGTGGTATTGGGAATTCCGTACGTTACCCAATTGTTGGTCCCCGTCATATTAAATGGGCCTGTGCTGGTAAGAGGAGTATTTCCATTGACGGTTACCACAGCGCCTCTTTCGGTAATTAAATTAAGCTTAGTGGGAATATTTAGAATTCCGTTAAGATTAGCATTGGAATGCACAAAGTTTTCATCAATAAAACCTAATTCATTGATCTGTTTTGGCAAATAACAATTCAGGGCGGGGATGAAATTAAATCCACCCGTTGCGACCTCACTTCCCGAAGCGGAATCTCCCGCTAAAAGCTGATAAACATAAGCGTTTTTGGAAGTTCTTACATATAAATTATAATGTCCACTTCCCTGAAGCTGATATTTGGTATCGGGAATTACAAAATATTGTCCCGTGTTTAGAGTAGCTACCGGAGGAATTTCATTATTTACGAAAATTTGGGTGTTGTCTTGTGTGGCAATCACCATCGCCCCTTCCATATTGGCGCCAATACTACCGTTGCCTTTTACGATGGCGAATTCGCTCCCCAGTCTTTCAACCGGAACCGACTGATCCATCAAAATATCCGAACTCGAATCATAATTTCCCGCATATTGACCGTTGAAGTTTCCGTTGGTAATATTTACAGGTTTATCAGAAACGATTTTAGATCCTATAAATCCGTTAAAGTTTCCTACAAGAGATCCATTTCCATCAATGATGTAAGATTGCCCTTTGTTTAATGTAAAGGTCATGGTGGGGTTGGTTGCTCCGGTGGTTCCGTTGGAGAACTGAACCGTACTCTTATATCCGGAAATTGTAACCGTTGTATTGTCTTCAGTGGCTAAAACACTGGTCATGAAATTTAAAATAAAATTGCTCACGGTGATAGGAGCACTTGCTGCATAAAATGTCTTTCCTGTAGAAGGAATTCCTTTTGAGGTAATAATTTCTGCGTGGTTAAAAACAGAGAATCTTAAATTGACATAAAAGGGAAATTCTGCTTTTAAATAAAGCCCCTTTGAGGTAGGCGTAAATAAATCTGTTTGCTGAGTAGTGATGATATAATCTCTTAATACATCAAACTTTTGAGGATTATTTTTACTGATATTCACAGTCCCGATCAAGACATTGTTATTATAAATACTTACCGGAAAAGAGGTCGTTCGGTTGGTAGATAGATATAATTTTTGATAAGGATTCGGATTTCCCGTTCTGTCTACCATAGGGGCAAACCAATGTTCTCTGTCCAACTGAGCGAAAGTTGACGTGAAAATATAAAGTATAAATAGAAAAGATAGAATTTTCTTCATTCAGGATCAGCTTTTACCACAAATTTAATAATAAAATATAGTTAATCCTTGAAAAAACAATAAAAAAACCACGATTCTAGAATCGTGGTCTCAATACTTATATGTTATTATTGTTATTCTCTGTTTTTAACAAGGATCCAACCTGAGAATTTAATTGGAGTTTGCTTTTTATTAGGCTCATTCCAGCTGATATCGTACCAGTAATTTCCTGTAGATACTTTATTAGTTCCGTTTGTCATTCCGTTCCATTTGTATCCGTTGGTTTTATTAGCCTGGAAGATCTGACTTCCATATCTGTCGAAGATATTAACGACTAAATTAGGTTTGTGAGCTAGTGAAGAATAATCCAACACATCATTTACACCGTCATTGTTTGGCGTAATGACATTAATTAAATTAGGAATTGTAATTTCTACTTCAATAGGAGCACAGTTATAGTCATCTTTTACATATACCGTTCCGTTTCCTCTAGGGACATCTGTAAAGATGTTAGAATCCTGCCAAGTGATATTATCCATTGAGTATTTGTATGGAACAGTGCCACCCACTACGTATACTGTAACTGTATTGTTGGCAATGTCAATATTTGAGATAACAGGTTGCTCAGAAGAGTAAACTTTTACCTCTTGTTTAGTGATACAGTCTCCTGTTTTTAGTTTTACCCAATAAGTACCAACACCTACATTGTTGATCGCTTGAGTTGTTGCCCCTGTGCTCCATTCGTATGCATTGAACCCTGGACCAGCGTCTAAAGTTGTTTTGTCTTCCATACAAATGATCTTATCTGCCAATACGGTAGATTTTACAGGAGGAAGAACCACCAATGTTATTTCTGCTACTTTGAAACATCCGTTTCCATTGGTCACTCTTACGTAAGCAACGCCATTAGGAGCAATATAGTTTGTAGGGTTAGGAATTTCATTCGTTCCGTTAGCTGCATCAGTAGGAGATGGATAATACTTTTTAGTAATCAAAGGCTCCACAGTAACACTTGCTATGGTAAGGTTAAATAATGCAGTCGCAGGATTAGTTTCAATAAAACAAGATCTTAAAGTTGCATTATTAACTACTGGACTTTTAGATACAGTTAAGTTTAACGTAATCTGCTCACAATCTACAAAGTTTGGATCGTTACCACAGAATTTATAAACAATTTTGTCTGCTCCAAAATATCCTACAGTAGGTACATAAGTAATTACTCCAGTGATTGGATCTACGCCTGCTGAGCCATTTGCCGGAGGAGTAATGATTGTTACCGTTCCTGGAACAGGTACCTGACTTGAGGTCGTAAATTGAGGGAGAATATTTAAAAGACCTTCACAAACAGTCATTGCTTTTGTAGTCTCTTGAAGACAAGTGTATACTTTATATGGCGGAGTTGTTTCAGGAGGACATGATCCTATGGTAATTCTTACTGTATAATCTCCAGACTGAGATGGAGTGTATGAATTAGTTGTTGCTGCCGGAATGGCGACTCCGTTTCTAAACCATTGGTAGGTTTCATAACTGTCATCAACTTCTAATATAAGACCCGGAATACAGTTTCCGGTTTGTTTAGCAATCAAAGGAATGGATGAAAATCCTGCAAAATAACCTCCATACCCCGCTGATGAATACCCACCGTTCATCCCAGCTGTTACAGCTTTTGTAGACGTAATAGAAACGTTACCTGTAATTCCTGTAATAGCATAGGTTACCCATTGATCATTACCCAAAAGAGGATAAGGTCCTTGAGCAGGGGTAGGAGTAACACCGTTTACTGTTACAGCAGCCCCTTTCTCTGTTAATATGTTTAACTTTAAGTTGATTGTAGAAGTCGTAATACCTGGCATTTCGTTAATCTTGCCAATTTCATCAATTTTTCTTGGTAAGAAACAGTTCAATGGTGGGATATAATTGTATCCTCCTGTATTATTTGCGCTACTGGCCGCAACTAGCTGATAGAGATAAGCATTTTTAGACGTACGGATGTACATATTAAAATGCCCTCCACCTTGGTTTTGATATTGATTTTGTAAGATTCTATAATAATCTCCTTCATTAATGGTTGCAATCGGAGTGGTTCCATTATTTAAAAAAATCTCGGTGTTATTTTCTGTAGCGATAATGATTCCACCTTCCATATTGGTATTACTGGTGGATATACTTTTTACCATCGCAAATTCATTTCCTAAACGGTCTGTAGGAACAGATTGATCCATAATAAGATCAGACCCATCCGTAGAAGTTGTGGTAGCGTAAAACCCATTAGAGTTACCATTGGTCACAGAAATAGGTTTGGTTGCTTCTATTTTTGCTCCGATAAATCCATCTTTGTTCACAGGTGTAGCTGTAGAAAGGCCAGTAAGAATGTAAGACTGTCCTTTGTTTAATGTAAAAGTAAGAGTAAGCGGTGTGGGACTAGGAATATTTACAAGCACGATATTAGGATCATATCCTGAAACGGTAACCACCGTATTATCTTCAGTAGCTAAGATTCCTGTTGTAAAATTTTTGTCGCTTTCAGCCACTGTTACAGGTGCTGCAGCCGAATAGAATTTTAATCCGATACCGGCTTTTCCTTTAGAGGTAATAACCTCAGCGTGCGAACTTACCGCAGCTCTTAATGATGCGAAATAAGGTTTGTCTCCCTTAGTGTAAACACCTAAATTGGTTACTGCCCCGGCGCTGGAGGAAGATGTAGTTCTGATTAAGCTTGCGTTTAAAGCAAATGTTTGAGGTGCACCTTTACTAATTGTTACAGTTCCAATTAAAGCATTATTACTGTATACTTTTACATCAAACGGAGTCACAGAATCTGTTGAAAAATATAAACGATGGACATATTCACCACCGATAGAAACGTCATAGTATGGCGCGAACCAATGTTCAGTGTCTCTTTGTGCAAAGAGGGTATTAACTGTAAAAACAATTAATACTAAGGATAGTAGAAATTTTTTCATAAACGTGGAATTAGGATTTTGCAAAAATAACAGAATATTTCAACATTCATTGAAAGTATTACTAAAAATGTAAATTTATAATATAAAAAAGCCACGATTTTTAAATCGTGGCTTAAAATAATTTATTATTCTCTATTTTTTACAAGAATCCAACCTGTATATTTTATTGGAGTCTGCTGCTTATTGGGTTCATTCCAATTGATGTGGTACCAATAGGTTCCGGTCTGTATTTTCTTATCGAAATGTTTACCGTCCCATCTGTAGTTGTTAAACTTATCGCCTGTGAAAATTTTATTGCCATATCTGTCATAAATCACGAAGGTTAAATTGAGTTTGTAAGACAGTTCGCTGTAATCTATATAATCATTTTTGTTATCTCCGTTTGGAGTAATCGCATTGATTAGATTCGGTATTGTAACCTCAACAGAAGTAGGGGTGCAATTGTAAGTATCTTTTACATAGAATGTATGCTGACCTCTTGAAAGATCGGTAAATACATTAGAATCCTGCCAATTGGTAATTCCGTCTACTGAGTATTTGTAAGGTGGAGTTCCTCCATTTACATGTACTGTTGCTGTGGTGTTAGAGATCTCTATTTGGGTAATTACAGGATCTACTGTTTTCTTAACTCTTACAACTTGTGTAATGAAACATCCGTTTTTTCCAAGAACTACGGTGTATTCTCCAACACCTACTCCTTGAATCCCTGATGTTGTTGCTCCTGTATTCCAAAGATAAGAATCATATCCCAGACCTGCCTCTAAATCTGTTCTCGCATCTATACAGATATATTTGTCTACAAGAATTGGTGATTTTTTAATAGGCTTTGCAACTAATTCAATTTTTGCATTGGCCGTACATCCTTCGCTGCTTGTTATTTTTACATATACAAAACCTCCTGCAGAACCATAGTTGGTAACATCTATAATTTGATTGGTGTTTGCATTTAAATCAGCTAGAGTAGGATAATATTTTTTAGTTACCTGAAGAAGATCAATAACGTTTGCTTTCGTTAGATCAAAAAATGCTTTGTCATCATACTGACAAGCTTCCAATCTCGCATCTTTTACAATGAATGGAACAACGGTTAGGGTTAATGTTACGATTTCACAATCTACAAATTCGCCGCCATTTCCACAGAACTTATAAACGATAACGTCTGGTCCTGTATATCCAGTCGTAGGATTGTAAGTAATTATACCTGTTGCCGGATTTACGGTTGCCGTTCCATGAGTGGGATTTGTTGTTATTATTACCGTACTTGGAACCGGAGCTTGTGGTGAACTTGTAAATGCCGGAGTGATTATTTTTGTAGCACAGGCATTTAGATTAGCTGTTGTATTTTTAACACAAGAATATACTTTATAAATAGGTGTTGTTACTGGGGCGCAAGTTCCCATACCTACTGTCACTGTATAATTTCCACCTACTAAAGGAGCATATGTGTTTGATGTAGCACCAGGGATGGCGACACCATTTAAATACCATTGGTAACTGTCATAACCACTATCTACTTCCAGTATGATCCCAGGAGCACATTCACCTGATTTTTTTGAAATTACAGGAATTGAAGAGAATCCTGCGAAATATCCTCCATATCCAGAAGTATTGTATCCACCATTAATACCTGCAGTTACTGCTTTGTTAGAAACGATTGTTAAGTTACCAGTAACACCTTCTATTGCATATGTTACCCAAGTTGTATTCCCTGTAAGTGGGTAAGGCCCTTGTGCTGCTGTAGGAGCAACGTTATTTACTGTTACTACAGCTCCTGCTTCAGTTACAATATTTAACTTTATTATCATGTCACTAGGAGTAGGATTCGGAAGAGGCATTTCATTTATTTTACCAATTTCATCTATTATTCTAGGTAAAAAACAGTTTAGTGGAGGTATATAGTTAAAACCACATGTAGCACTGCTGTTATTAACAGCAACTAATTGATATAAGTATACATTTTTTGAAGCACTTACTAGCATATTGGCATGCCCTGAAGTACCTTGTGTAAGATAGTCGTTTCCGGAAATTCTGTACCATCCGCCTTGGTTTATTGTTGCAACAGCAGTGGTAGATCCATTTAAAAATATTTGTGTATTATCTTCTGTGGCGATTACTATTCCTCCTTCTAAGTCTGCATCAGTAGATCTGGTTCTTACCATGGCAAAAGTGCTTCCCAGTCTTTCAACGGGAACCGATTGGTCTAAGATTGCATCTGATCCTGAGAGATTTGGAACGATGCCCACATTCCCATTAACATTTCCGTTAGTCAATGTAATAGGTTTATTGGAAACAATTTTGGCTCCAATAAAAGATTCCATATTGGCAACATTTGCTCCAGAACCTGCAAAAATAAAAGATTGCCCTTTATTTAGAGTAAAAGTATTTGATGTAGCGGTAGAGGTAGTGCCAATAAATGATACACCTGCATTCCAGGTAGCGGTTACGACTGTATTATCTTCGGTGGCTAATACTCCTGCTGTGAAATTATTTGTAGAAGATGAAGAAGCAGATGGTGTTGCAGCAACATAAAATTCTTTACCGGTTCCTGCTTTCCCCTTACTCGTCACAATTTCTGCGTGCGTAGTGCTGCTCACCATTCTTAAAGTGCAATAGAATGGTTTGCTAGCATTGAGGTACAAGCCTTTGTTAATGACTTTGAAAGCATCTGTAGACACAGTAGCCGCAATATTAGTCACAGGAATTACGAAAGTTTGAGGATTCCCTTTGCTAATCGTTGCTGTCCCTAAAACAGTGTTATTGCTATAGATGGTAACCACAAAGGGTGTTGTTGCATCTGTAGATAAATACACTGATTGTGTGTAACTTGTGGAAGCATAATAGGGTGCTATCCAATGTTCTGTATCTCTTTGCGCAAAGAGGGTATTGATTGTAAAAAAAATCAATACCAAGCTAAGTAGAAATCTTTTCATAAAAAGTGGAATTAGGATTTATACAAAATTAGGATAATATTTCAAACAATATTAATAAAAATTAATTAAAATTAGAAAATTATTCACGGTTTTTGATTAAAATCCATCCTGAATACGAAACGGGTAATTTGGTGTCTGGCTCTATCCATTTTAAAACATACCAATAAGTCCCTGTTGGTAGAGTTCTTCCGTTAGATTTTCCATCCCAGATATAATTACGATCTGAAGATTTATAAACTATAGCTCCGTATCTATCAACAACTTCTATAGTAACATCTTGTTTTATTCTTAGGTCAGAATAATTTAATACATCATTTTTACCATCCCCATTAGGAGTGATTGCGTTAATAAGATTTAATACTAAAAACTCTTTAGTGACAGGCTGACATCCATCTGCTCCTAGAACATATACGGTATGAAGACCTCTTGATAAATTTGTGAAAACATTTGACGCTTGATAGTCAATATCATTTAATGAATATCTATAAGGCGCTGTCCCTCCTGAAACATTAATAGTTGCAGTAGTTCCTGAAACCATAATACTTGTAATAGTAGGTGCTTGAGCAGTAGTAACATTAACAAATTGACGGAAAACACATCCGTTAAATCCTAAATCTACATAGTAACTTCCGGCTACTACAGTAACTGTTTCTGTGGTAGCTCCTGTGCTCCATAAATAAGATGTGAAACCTGGTCCTGCATTCAACATCACTTTGTCATTAGAGCAGATAATCTGATCACGAAGCGTTGTAGATTTTTTTGGAGTTTTTAACATTATTTTTAAAGTTCCTGTATTTGGGCAATCTGTAGCACTAGTAAATCTCACATAAAATGTACCTACTGAATTGATGATTTGTGTTGTAGATATTGCGTTGGTTCCTGTCTGTGTATTGGCTAAAGAGGTATAGAATGATAAGTTTACAGCTGGATTGTTTGTGAATAAGTTTTTATAATCAGTAAGGTTTACAGTTTCAGAACCATTAAGATCATTGTCGCAAACTTCTGCATTTATCGTATTCGATAATAATGTTATTTTATTTCCAATTTTAAAATTGATCTGTCCAAAAGCTGGTGGACAGTTCGATAGATTATTATCAACTCTTACATAAACAGTTGTGTTGGATGTATAAGTCCAGTTCGTTGGCAAGGTATTGTTATTTCCAGCGGTAGCATCCGCTTGGTTTAAATAATATCTTACGATGAAATTCGCAGAATTAGTAACGATTTGAGGGGTTACTGTTGCAAAATTTACATTAATGGCTCCTTCAAAACTATTATCACAAAGTGTAGCGTTATAATTGTTTGTATTGATATTAGGTGATGGAGTTGTTGTTAATGTAATCTGAGCCACTTTTGAACATCCAAATGGAGAGGTAACATTTGCGTAAATGATTCCTGCAGGCCCTGTGTAAGTTATAGGTGCTGTAATTTGACCTGTTAAATTAGCGTTGGTAAAATAAGTAATCGTAGTTCCTAAATCAGTTGAAAGACTTACCGAAGTAAGATTGTAAGTTCCATTTCCGTTTGTTCCCGCGCAAGATGATAAAGAACCATTATTTACGTTTGGAAGCGGATTTACAGTTAATGTGATTTGAGCTATTCTTGAACATCCTGCCGATGAAGCTACATTGGCGTAAATTATTCCTGCAGGTCCGGAATATGTTGTAGGGTTTGTAATCTGCCCCGTTAAATTTGAATTCGTAAAATAGGTAATTGTAATCCCAGGATCTGAAGAAACATTTGCCAACGCAAGATTGTACGTTCCGTTTCCGTTTGTTCCTGCACAAGATGATAAAGAACCGTTATTTACATTTGGAAGCGGATTTACAGTTAATGTGATCTGCGCTGTTTTTGAACATCCAGCCGATGAAGTTACATTAACATAAATAATTCCTGCAGGTCCAGAATACGTTGTTGGATTTGTAATCTGCCCCGTTAAATTTGAATTAGTAAAATAGGTAATTGTAATCCCAGGATCTGAAGATACATTTGCCAAAGTGAGGTTGTAAGTTCCGTTTCCACTAGTTCCAGTGCAAGATGTTAAAGAAGCATTATTTGCGTTCGGTGATAGATTTGCAGTCAATGTAATCTGAGCTGTTTTTGAACATCCATACTGGGAAGTTACATTAGCGTAAATAATTCCTGAAGGTCCGGAATACGTTGTTGGATTTGTAATCTGCCCCGTTAAATTCGGATTGGTAAAATAAGTAACCGTTGTTCCTGTATCTGTGGATACACTTGCTGTTGTTAAATTAAAAGTTCCATTTCCACTGGCATTTGTACAAGAACTTAAAGATGAGTTATTAACATTTAAAACATTAGTGTTGATAACTATTTTAAAATATTCAAAACTGAAAGGGTTTCCATTTCCCTGAATATAATAAATAAAAGTATCTGTAGTATTTGCTGTGGCTCCTGCGTTTGGAGTATAGGTAATCTGTCCTGTTGTAGGATTTACCGTTGCTGTTCCTGAACTAGGCGGAGAAATAATACTTGTTAATGAAGGAACAATAGCTTGTGTTGGGGTGGTAAAAGCCGGAGTAATTACTTTCGTATTACAAGAGCCTATATTATAAGTTGTTGTGGTAATTGGCGGACATAAAGTATAGTTATAAATAGCCGTTAGTCTTGTTTCACAATTATTTTTTGTGATTTGGCACGTGTAATCTCCTGCTCCGTATAATTCAGGATTAATAGAGTAGGAGGTAGCTCCAGGAATCAAAACTCCATTGAAATACCATTGGTAGGCATCATAATTACTGTCTACCTGAAGTAAAATTCCGGCATAACAATCTCCAGTCTTTGTAATGGCTGGTACAGAAGAAAACCCAGCAAAATAACCACCATATCCTACAGCGCCGTTTCCAGCTGCTATTCCTGCAGTTACAGGTAAAGTTGAATTAACAGTGATATTTCCTGTTACATTCGGTACAGAATAGGTTACCCAGTTCGGATTTCCGGTTACAGAATAAGGTCCGTTGGCTGCTGCAATATTATTTCCGTTAAGGGTTACGGTTGCACCTACTTGGGTGATGATATTAAGTTTCGTATCATAAGAATTATTTCCTATTTTATTGATGAATCCTATTTCATTGATCTCTTTAGGAAGAAAACAACTTAATGGTGGGATAAAATTCATTCCTCCCGTTGCATAGACGGTACTTCCGGAAGTACCGGCAAGAAGCTGATAAATATATACATTATTCGTAGCGGAAATACTCATGTTGTAATTTCCGTTTCCATGATTAATATAATTGGTTCCTTGTACAATATAGTATTGCCCTGCATTTAGGGTGACATTATTTAAAAGAGCTCCATTTACGGTAAGTTTGGTGTTATTTACGGTAGCAACCACTAAAGCTGCTTCCATTCCTGAATTCGCAGGCCCGTTACCTTTTACCATAACAAAGTCTTTTCCTAATCTTTCTACAGGAACAGCCTGATCCATCAATACATCTACATTGCTGTTGTTTTGAGTTGTATAGATACTGTTGAAGTTTCCGTTGGTTACAGATATAGGTTTATTAGCAACCAATTTTGCACCTACCAATCCGGCTAAGTTACTTGTTGCCAAATCGCTTTGTGCTTCTATGATATATGATTTACCTTTATTAATGGTGAAAGTTCTCGTCGGAGCCGAGATGCCATCAGTGAAAACAACATTAGGATTATATCCGGATAAGGTCACTGTTGTGTTATCTTCTGTAGCGATTACTCCGATGGTTGAGTTTACATAAGGTTTAGCTGTTGTGTTAGGAGCCAGTCCTATAAAAAAGTTTTTTCCAACTCCGGCTAGTCCTTTTGAAGTGATAATTTCTGCCTGATTGGGAACGCCAAATCTAAAGTTGGCAAAGAATTTTTTATTTCCTTTTACGTTTAATCCCATCGTTCTTTGTGTAAAAAGATTAGACAGCGTAGAAGCAATCATAAAATTATTCGGGATTGTTACCTGTACAGGATTTCCTTTGCTTACCTGTACGGTTGTAAATACTGCATTGTTATTGTAAACCTGTACGGGGAAAGGAGTTGTCTCGTTGGTTGATAAATATAAGTAACACTCTGGAGTGCCTATTAGAGAGCTTGCCGACATGGGGGCAAACCAGTGTTCGTTGTCTAATTGGGCATTTACAAATAGACAGAGAAATGTGCAAATAGCTAGTAGAAGTTTTTTCATTGGTTATAATAAGGGGCCGCAAATATAATAATTAAGAATCGAGATTTTGTAAAAAAAAATCTAATAATAGTCTCATATCATGCATATTGTTAATTATTTAATATTGACGTCATATTGGCTTTGTGAGTTTTTAATCTTGATAAGATTACGGCACAAAAAAAGAGGCTACCCTTTTCGGATAGCCTCACAATAAATAAGTTGAATTCTTTAAAATGTATAACCAATTCTTAAATGTAAATCGCTTTCTGCATAATTACCATAATCTGTTTCATGACGAAATCCCAAACCCGCACCCGCTTCGTAATTGAAGTTTTTACTGAAGCTTCTTCTGATTGCCCATTTAGGAACGATTGAAAAGCTTTCAATTCCTTTCAAATTTTCATTGTTTGAAAATAATACAGTTTCTGGTCTGTAATTAAAAGCTATCCCAAAGAAATTCCCTGAGTTATTGGAGGTTTTTAATCCTTTTTCGGCTCTTTTATTAAGATTGTAATAGAATCTAGGTTCAATTCTTATATTCGGATGCCATATACTGCCATTCCCAACAGACCAAGCGGGTTCTATGCCTACTTCTGTACGAAGAGCAAGTTTATTGGCTAGCCTTAGCTCATTATTTATCCAAGCTCCTACAAATCCGGCTTGAATATTAAATATAGATTTTTCAAGTTGATTATTCTGTTGCGAAAATGCGGTGCAGTATAATAGCAGGCAGATCATTAAAGTTGGTTTTTTCATTACATTTATTGTTTAGTGACTGACCATGTTCCATTCCAGTTCTGTTGCTTCCATGTTCCAGATTTAGTTTCTAGGCTTCCATATAATGTGAATTGGGAAGTAGGAGAGGTCGAAGGATTTAACGAACCACTACCTCCACCTAAAAGGTTGGAGTAAAATACTTCTTGTACACCATTGTTCGAAATTCGTGTAACTTCTACAACCCCGCTTTTATTCACAATTAAAACTAAGCTTCCATTGCCATCTCTCATATAATTTCCTACCCATTTCCCCATTAGGGTGAGGTGTAGTCATTCTGTGCACTTTTAAGGTAGGCGTCATCAATAATGTTACTGCAAGATGATATAAATAATAATCCGATTATTGTGCCTGTAAATAAAAATGTTTTTTTCATTATTATTTTTTATTAATAGTGAAGTTTCCTGAGGCTGTCCAATTAGGAGCTGTTTTTTTCCATTGCCCAATTACGGGTTTTGAATTATTGAGAATTCCTGAAAATGAATAATTTGATTTAGTATTCATGTCGAACTTTCCATCAAAATTTACATAGCCCTCTATAATTTCTTTAGTATTGCTGGGAGTGAAAATAATTTCCCCAGTCATCGTTCCTTCTTTTCCTATAATAAAACTAAGACTTCCGCTATCGTCTCCGCTAAAGGTACCTAACCATTCCCCTTGAAAAGAAGAATTAACTTGTCTTTTGCTCTCTTCATCGGAAGTGCAAGCATTAAAAGATAAAATTGGTATTAATAATAAAATTAGAATATATTTCATATTTGTTTAATCCCTATCTAGTTATTTTAGATTATTATTTAATATTTAAAAGCGAAAAAAAGCATGGGGCAGTAAACAAGTTGTGAGGAGACTTTTACTAGAATTAAAAGAAAAATAGGAGATTTAACCTATGGTATTATAAATTTGCTTCTTCATTTGTGTTTACAATATATGAAATAATGATAAAAAAGCAAAATTATTTAGTTTTTATTTGTTTTTTTGATTGCCTGTTATGAGAAAATGGCAAAATAAATCCCGATGAAAATATTCACCGGGATTATAATTTTTATTTGAAAGATTGATTAAGCTAAGCTTACTCTTACAAATCCTGTTACTTTAAGATCTCCGTTTACAGATTTTACATAGTCAGAAACAGAAATACTTCCGTCCTTAATGAAATCTTGGTGTACTAAAGTATTGTCTTTGTAGAATTTCTGCATTTTACCTTTCAAGATATTGTCGATAATGTTTGCAGGCTTACCTTCTTCAGTAAGTTTGTGTCTTTCGATCTCTAATTCTTTATCGATAGTTTCCTGAGAAACCGCGTTTTCGTCAAGAGCGATAGGGTTCATAGCAGCAACCTGCATAGAAACAGCTTTAGCAACTTCTTCAGATCCTTCTACTTTAGCAGAAAGAGCAGTGATAGCAGCAATTTTGTTTCCAGCGTGGATGTAAGCTCCTAAGAAAGGACCATCTAATCTTTCGAAAGTACCGATTTCGATTTTTTCACCGATAACACCTGTTTGCTCGATTAATTTTTCAGCAACAGTCATTCCGTGGAAAGCAGTCGCTAAAAGTTCTTCTTTAGAAGCAGCAACAACAGCCATTTCAGCTAATTCGTATGCTAGCTCAATGAATGCTTCGTTTTTAGCAACAAAGTCAGTTTCACAGTTTAAAGAAATAACAGCACCTAATGTATTATCTTCGTTTACTCTAGCGATAACTACCCCTTCAGCAGACTCTCTGTCAGCTCTGTTAGCAGCAACTTTTTGTCCTTTTTTTCTAAGGATGTCAATCGCTTTATCGAAATCTCCTTCAGCTTCTACTAAAGCTTTCTTGCAGTCCATCATACCTGCACCTGTTGTGTTTCTCAATTTTGCTACGTCTGCAGCAGCTGGTGTATAAGACATAATATCTATTATTTTTTTATTGTAAGATTAGTATTGATTTTTTTAGCTTATTTTTAGAGCAGTGCAAAGATAATGATTTTAATGATAAACTAAAAAATGACTTTTCACGTTATTTACTTATTTAATAATTTTTTAAATGTTTATTTAATGAAAAAAATATTTCTCCTCCTCTTTTTATGCATTTTTACCTTGGGCTTTTCTCAAAAGAAGAAAAAAACTAAATCTAAAGCGATTATAGAAAAGGAAACCCTGATTATATACACAGAGAATGATGCCGAAAGTACAAAAGAAGCCAGAATAATTGCTGGATTTTTAAAACAAAATCCGGGTCATGCTAAAACAGATTATTTTAAAAAGAAGTTAATAGAAATCATTATGGCAGATAATTCTCCGGAAGCAAAGCCTATTATTAAACCATTGAGTAAAGAAAAAGTTGAAAAAATTGTTAGCAATAATGAATTAAATAATCCCAGAGCCCTTGCTTCAAATTCAAATAATAAAGCTGCTGCGCCGGAAAAAAACGTTAGCTACGCAAGTGTAGGAAATACAAGTAAAAAGGCAGAGCCAAGCGAGAAAAGTAAGAAAACGGCAGCGATGTTAACGCATATGTTTAACAACGATCCGATGGATAAAGAGGCTTATATTAATATTAAAAATAGGTCTAAATGTAACTTAATTGTAAAAATAAGCGGAAAGAAATATTATAATTTGGATGTGCCGGCTAAGAGTCAAAACTTTATTTTAATAGATAAAGGTGAATATGTGGTAACAACAATGGTATGTGATGCAAAATATTCTTCTTTGAAAAAGATAGATAAAGATATTGAGATTGAATTGAACCTGAGTGATGATTAAATAAATCTGGAAGAACAGCATGAAAAAAGCGGCTAAGAAATTTCTTTGCCGCTTTTTATTTTTATCCTTTATATTGCCCCATTGCAATAAATTTGTCTTGTCTTTGGGTTTCAAGCTCTTGTCCTGTAAATTTAGAAAAAGCCTTAATGTTTTGTAAAATTGAAGCTTTTAAATTTAAGTACGTTGTTGCAGGATCATAATGCGCTCCTCCAAGTGGCTCTTCAATGATACCATCAATAAATTTCTCTCTTAAGGCATCTTTTGGGGTAAGATTTAATGCATTTGCAGCATCTTCCTTGTGATCCCAGTTTCTCCATAAGATAGAAGAACAGCTTTCTGGCGCAATTACGGTATACCAAGTGTTTTCCAACATATACACTTTGTTTCCTACACCAATTCCTAAAGCGCCACCACTAGCTCCTTCACCTATGATATAAGTGAAAATCGGAGTTTTTAGCTGAACCATTGTGAAAATGTTTCTTGCAATAGCTTCACCCTGACCTCTTTCTTCAGCCTCCAATCCTGGATAGGCTCCCGGCGTATCAACCAAAGTAATAACAGGAATGTTGAATTTTTCAGCAAGCTTCATTAGTCGTAAAGCTTTTCTGTATCCTTCAGGATTTGGCATTCCAAATCTTCTGTGTTGTCTTTCTTTAGTTGTTCTTCCTTTTTGAGTTCCTATGATCATTATTTTTTGACCATCAAGGGTAGCTAAACCTCCTATCATTGCAGGATCATCTGCGAAGTTTCTGTCTCCGTGAAGTTCTAGGAAACTTCCTTTGTCTACCATTCCGTGGATATAGTCTAGGGTATAAGGACGGTCCGGATGACGGGACAGTTGTACTCTTTGCCAAGGTGTAAGATTAGAATAGATTTCTTTTTTCTTTTCTATGATCTTGTCCTCAATTTGGCTGCATGCTAATTTTACATCAACACCACTTTCTTCTCCTACCAAAGAACATGTCTGATACTGGTCCATCAATTCTTGTATAGGAAGTTCGAAACTTAAATATTCCATTCTTGAAGTAAATTAAATCTTTCAAATTTATGAAAAATTATGGTAATTCTATTTAAAATTATTGATAGCATTGTTTATTCTAGCTATACTTTCTTGTTTTCCAATGATTTCTAAAATGTCTGGAACGTCTGGTCCTTTCAATTCTCCAACCAAGGCTAAACGAAGCGGCATCATTACTTTACCCATTCCTAAGCCCTTATTTTCTGCGAAATCATGTATTGCCTGCTTCAATGTTTCAGAAGTAAATTCAGTGCTTTCTAATGCAGTAGCAAATTCACCTAAAACTGCAGAAGTCTCGTCATTCCAAGCTTTTTTTGATGCTTTTTCATCATAAGAAACCGGAGCTTCGAAGAAAAACTTTCCATTTTCATAAATATCTTTCGGGAAAGTGGCTCTTTCTTTCATCAAATGAATGATCTTCAGTAGTTTTTCATCTTCAATTTTTAAATTTAAATCAGAATTTTTTAAAATTTGAAGTAATTCTTCATCAGATTTCAATTGAATATACTGATGGTTAAACCATTCTGATTTTTCTTTACTGAATCTTGCACCTGCTTTATGAACTTTATGAAGATCGAATTCTTTGATCATGTCTTCTAAAGGCAAAATTTCCTTATCATCCGCAGGAGACCAACCTAATAAGGCAACCATGTTGATGAAAGCATCAGGTAGATACCCGTTTTCTCTATATCCTTTAGAAATATTTCCTGTTTCAGGATCTTTAAAATCTAATGGAAATACTGGAAATCCGAATTTATCACCATCTCTTTTGCTTAATTTTCCTTTTCCTTCAGGTTTTAGAATCAATGAAAGGTGAGCGAATTGTGGAGCTTCCCAAGCCATTGCTTCATATAATAAAGTGTGTAAACCTAAAGAAGGTAACCACTCTTCCCCACGAATAACGTGAGAAATTTCCATTTCGTGATCATCGATGATGTTGGCGAAATGGTACGTTGGCATACCGTCATTTTTAACTAAAACTTTGTCGTCTAACGTATTGGTATTCACAGAAGAGTTCCCTCTAATGATGTCTACAAGATTCAACGTTCTGTCGATGGGCATTTTAAACCTTACAACATAAGGAGTCTTTTCATCCAACAGTTTTTGAACTTCCTCTTCAGAAAGAGCAAGACTGTTTCTTAAAAGGTTTCTTGTTTTGTTGTCATAAGAAAAAACGTCTCCTTTAGCTTCATATTCTGCACGAATAACATCTAATTCTTCCGCAGTGTCAAAAGCGATATAAGCATAATCTGTTTTCAAAATCTGCTCTGTATATCTGTCGTAGATATCCCTTCTTTCAGATTGTCTGTATGGAGCAAATTTCCCTCCTTTCTTAGGACTTTCGTCAGGAATAATGCCGCACCATTCTAATGCTTCTTCGATATATTCTTCAGCTCCTTCTACATATCTTGCAGTATCTGTATCTTCAATTCTCAATACAAACTCACCACCCTGATTTTTAGCAAAAAGATAATCATATAATGCGGTTCTTACGCCTCCCAAATGTAAAGGTCCGGTAGGACTTGGAGCAAAACGTACTCTAACTTTCTCCATTTCAATTAAAATTTTGATGCAAATTTACTTAAAAATATATGTTTTAAAGTTGTTTTATCATTCTGTTATTGGCTTTTTTGATTTTACTTCTTTTTTATAAAAGTAATCTCCATTAAAATAGTAGGAAGACTATTAGAGGGAAATGTTTTTCTTGTAGATAATCCAAATTCTAACTTGAAACGAATGAAAATAAACCCTAGATAAAAATTACTTTATGAGTATAAAGGTACAAAAGGCACAAGCTAAAGAAGATGACCGAAGGAGTTTTCAAAATTGTGCTTAGTAAAAAAGAAATTAATCCCAATTATGTTGAACATATTTCAAATTTCTTGAAACTAAGAGTATTTGGATAACAATACAAAAAACCAAAGCAAAAACCTTTTTGCTTTGGTTTAATTATATATGACCTATAATATGTATCTTATTTTTAGGACTTGTCACAAATGTTTTTAGTAAATATTGGTAATCTCACTTACTGTAATTTCGTGTCTTTCAGAATTATTCCCTTCGAGAATAAATGTTGCATAATATTTAGGAGAACCTGAATTCAAAGCATGCGTTTTCTTAATTATCTGAAGTTTGAATTTAGGATCAGAAACGTTCCCTGTATTGGTATTAGTTGCCCAAACTGAATTGCTTGCAATATATGGTGCATTTCTGTATAGGACTAAATTGCCATCACCTTGAGCAATAAGATAAGATTGAGATGATCCTATAGGGGAATTTGTATCTGTTGCCCATTTTGCTGGATATGGAGATGGTCCAAACCATTGAATAGGGCTTGCGTATAATACTAAATTACCATCATGTTGAAGATCTAAATGTAGATTGACATTAGCATAATTTAAGACTAAAGATTGACCTGTTGTTAAGCTTGAAATTTTGTTGCTTTCAGCAATAACTACAGTTTTAGTAAATGAAATCTTTTCCTGATCATTAATGTTTTTAGAACTTAAAGTTGTTGGTTGCTCATTAATCAAGTCCGTTTCTCTTGAACAAGATGCAAGCATAGCAGTTAATAGTAGAAAAGATGAAATTTGTAATAAATTTTTCATAAATATGTTTTTTTAATAGTTGTAAATATATGATTATTTATACAGTAAAATTACATAATAATGATTAATTCAATGTATTTATTTGGATATTAATAAAAATTAATAAAAAGTAGCTTGTATTGGGAGTTGATGAAAGACGTGAGTGGGGGAATGTTTTGTTTTGTAGAGCACCTAAATTATAAATTGAAAAAAGATAGAAATATGACAAAAGTCTAAAAAAATGTAAAGATTCAAATAGGTGTGACTTTACTTTTTTTTGTAAGTGTTAATTTTTAATAATGGTTTATTATTGGGTTTTTTAATCTTATTATTTACATTTGTAATAATTAACCTAAGAAGTGTATTATGTCAGAAATAGGTGAGAGGCCGAAGGAAAAATATTTTGTTTTGGGAGATGGGTCAAGCCATAAGTTAAAAAGAATGGAAGGGTGTAAGATAATCTACTTTTTGCAGGGTGATATGGTGAGGCGGGATTTTGAATATGAAAAAATAAATTAATGAAGAAGGAAGTGTCTTTTCTAATTGGGCTGAAAAATAATTTAGAATACACCAAGTTTTTTTACGAAATTGTAAGGAAATTATATCCAAGTGTTGAAATTGTTTTTGTTAGTTTTGGAAGTACAGATCATACTCATCAATGGTTAGATAATTTAAATGATCCCTTTTTAAAATACTATTACTCTGAAGAAAGCAAAACGTTATCTGATACTTATAATAAAGCAATAGCAATTGCTACAAAAAAGTTTGTTTGCTTTTTACATAATGATATGGTTCTGGGAAAACATTTTCTAAAAAATCTACAGGAAGATTTGTCAGAAAATAATATTAATTTTTATAAAGTTGTAGAACCACCCATTTTTACAGGAGATTTTCGAGATTGGAAATTAACTCAGGATTTTGGGGATGATATTAAGGCCTTTGATTTTGAAAGATTTTTCGATTTTGAAAATGAATTTATTTTAAATGTCAAAAATACTAATACTAAAACTGAGCATTCATCCTTTTTTTTATGTGCAAAAAGAGATACTTTATTGCAAATAGGTGGGTTAGATAACCTTTTTAATCCAATGTTTTGTGAGGATGATGATCTTATTCTTAGGCTAAAATTCTTAGGTTTGGAAACTATTCAATTGCACCGAGCTTTAGTATATCATTTCGTAAGTAAAACATCTAGGTTTTCTAAGGAATATGAAAATAAAACAAAAGCTATCGAAGAAAAATCCCAACGAAATTATATTAGAAAATGGGGATTTATAAACGGATCAAAATATTTGGCAAAGTACGATATCGGGATTGTATTAAATAATGGTAATCTTAAAATTTTATCTGAATTAGAGCCCTTTGCACAGGTTATTTATATTGACTTTCCGTTTGAAAATTATATAAATAAGGAGCAAACTCATACCAAATATAATTTAAGCGAAAAGATAAAACCTATCTCGAAAATTAAAGATCATGATGTTATGGTATTTGTGAATTCGAAAGCTTTAAATACCAAAACACTACATTCAATCTCAAATATTTCGGATATCATTACCGAAAATAAAAAAGATTATATTAATCCAAATGTTTTTTATAAACTTTTTTTGAAAATTATGAAACCATATCGTCCGTTGATTTTCTTTAATCAACCGAAAAGAATAGAAAAATCACTCATCCATAAAGAATTAGAAATTTGATGAAACTGTTAACAAAAATATTACCACTGCCTAAAATTTCCTATGGGATTACAGTAAATAACGAAGTTGAAGAAATTACGCTTCTTTTGAATACTTTACTTCCTCTAATTGATAAAGGAGATGAAGTTATTGTACTACAGGATATTACTGGGAAAAATCAAAGAGTTACAGATATTTTAGACAAGTACGGGGATAGAATTATTAGATTAGAAGCCCGATTAGATGGTGATTTTGCGACATTCAAAAATAACCTAATACAAGCTGCGAAAAATAAATATTTATTTCAAATTGATGCAGACGAAATCCCGAAAGAATCTCTTATAAAAGAAATAAAATTACATCTTTTTAAAAACAGAAAGAAAGATGTTTTTATGGTTCCAAGAATAAATATTGTAAATGGAATTACAGATGATCATATAAAACAATGGGATTGGAAGGTTAATGAAAAAGGATATATAAATTTCCCAGATTATCAACATCGAATCTTCCGATTAAACAAAGGTATTAAATGGGAAAACAAAGTACACGAGAAACTCTGTAATTATAAAAGGATAGCAGGGTTACCATCTTCAGACTATTCAATGTGCCTCCTGCATATTAAAGAAATAAAGAGACAAGAACAACAAAACTCATTTTACGATACTATTTTATAACCCTTTTTATGAGCATAAAAGTAATTTTAGATGCCGACGTAATTGCAGATTTCTACAAAGATAACCGAACCGGAATTTTTCGGGTTACTTTTGAACTCTTCAAAAAATTAAGTAATAATGATGTTATAGAAACATCATATGCTCATTTAAGTTTATGTAATAATGAAACATCTACTAAAGAATTAAATGTTTTTTTTACGGATAATTCTATAAAAATAAAGGATGCTAATAGTAGGAATAGAAGAAAGTTTCTACCATTCAGGAAAGAAAAACTTTTCAGGTACCTCTATAATAAAATAGGAGTTTACAATTACAAAAACATTCATTTTGAGGAGGCTTTTAAGGAAGCTGATGTTTTCCACTCATTTTATTATCCTATCAATAATGAAATCAGAAAATATACAAATTTAAAAAAGGTTGTTACTGTTCATGATCTAATACCTATTTTATTTCCAGATTTACACTTTACTTCAAGTCTGATCGAAAATATTATAGCGAGCATTGGAAAAGATGGATATGCAATTTGTGTCTCGGAAAATACAAAAAAGGATTTACTTAATTATGCTCCCCATCTCAATCCTGAGAAAGTTTTTGTTAATTTATTAGCAGCTTCTAAATTACTTTTTTATGTGTGTCAAAATGAAGAAAAATTTAATTCTATAAAAAAGAAATATAATCTTCCTGAAAAATATTTCTTGAGTGTGGGTACTTTAGAGCCACGTAAAAATGTAGATTTTGTGATTCGAACTTTTTTAAAAGTTATTAAAGAAAATGATATTGATGATTTAGGGCTGGTTCTGGTAGGTGCAAAAGGTTGGGATTATGATAAAATTTTTGATGAATATAATAACGCTGAAGAGTTAAAAGATAAAATTATAATCACAGGAAGAGTTCCAGATGAAGATCTTGCAAGCTTATATAGCCACGCCCATTCTTTTTATTATATGTCATTTTATGAAGGGTTTGGTTTGCCACCTTTAGAAGCGATGCAATGTGGTGTTGCCACGGTTACCTCTAACACTTCATCGTTGCCGGAAGTGGTAGGAGATGCTGGAATTATGTTAGATCCTAAAGACGAAATAGGATTATCTCAAACAATGTTGAGCTTGTATTTGAATGAATCTTTAAAAGAAGAATATGCTAAGAAAGGATTGGAGCGTTCAAAGCTTTTTTCTTGGGAAAAAAGTGTAAATGAACTTGTTACAATTTATCAAAAAATTAGTAATTCTTGATAAATTGTAAATAATACATTTTCCTAATTAATATTGTTTATCTTAATGACTCTATCTCCACGGATAATTTCCATTTTCTAAAACTGGTTTTTGTTGCACTGTTTTCTGGAAGAGCTCTCTTCACTGTATACTCATAATAAGACATGAAATTATAACAATTTTTTTCATGTTATGTTCTATATCTTATTTACTACATTATGTTTCTTTATTCAATGAGAATATCTGGAGGGCTTGCCTTTAGGATTATTTATTCATTTATTATATCTATTTCTTAGGAGTAAATAATTTGTTTATAGTTAAAGAAAGTAATGTTAATAGGCATTTATAACTTAAAAATTGATGAAATAATAAAGATTTTGAAAACTTAATTATTTTTTATTATTGATTGTTAATTATTGATTGTTTTTGATCTTATATTTGTGAAATTTTATAATAAGTAAATTATATGCTTGCAATGAATGAAAAACATTGCTACATCATCCATATATAGGCTTATTAATGAAAATAAACATAATTTGACTAACCAGAATTATCTATAAAAAGATACTGTGGTTAAGTACTAAGGAAAGTAAATAAGGATATAACCAACGATATAATTAATAATAAAATGACAAACACATTCAGAATGCTTCGTCATATCAATAAGTCGAAGTTTTTGTTACTTCTGCTTATAATATTTACAGTTTCTTGTTCACAACAAGAAGAAAGTTTGTTTGCTGAAAATGTTCCCACCATACCAGATAACAATAAGGAGTATGAAGGGATCGTAGATTATCTTACGGATCTTGGAACTCTTAATATCAATGTAATTGCTAACGGAAACTATCCGGGTAAAAATGATCCCTCTTTTATAAAGGGGATTAATACACCGAATGTAGCGTATTGTCATCCTGATGTACAATACTTTCCTAACGGATTCAATGGATATAAATATTGGATGGTTTTTACTCCTTACTTCGGAGTAGTAGGAAATGACCAAAACTCTAAAAGATATGAAAACCCAACAATTGTAGTGTCTAATGATGGTATAAATTGGAATGGCCCCAGTGGGGTTGCAAGTCCTCTGCAAAGAGCGCCTTCTGTTAATGAAAGTTTTTCAGAAAATAAAGTTGATCCTAGACAAGGTTTCTGGTCAGACGTTGATTGGACATTTGAAAATGGGAAGTTTTCATTATATTATAGAGCCAGTCTTATAAGGGCTGCTGCTTTGAGAGCAAGAGGAGCTAAAAGCGCAAATAATTTGAGAAAATTATTGAATAATTCTCAGAGAACCATAGTTAGGCAAACTTCTGCAGATGGAATATCTTGGACTCCTTTAGAAGCTGTTTATACAAGTAATAGTCCTTATGCTCCCAAAAATAATCATATTATTTCGCCTAGCATAGTTTATAATGGCCAAGGATATGTAAGTTATGAAGTAGAGAATAATATTAGTCCTAATTTTCCAGGAAATGATCCCTCATATATTATTAGAAGAACATCTGGGAATGGGCTAGATTTTTCAACTTTTAAACAAAGTAAGGTCGTTAATTTTATTAATAAACCTTGGACAAAAGTAAATTCTGAATATGCACCCTGGCATATTCAGGCAACTTATGTAGATGGATATTATTTCTTATGTATTGCTGCCGGAGAGGTGAAAAAATCTACTGCTGAAAGTCTTTACCTAGCTTTCTCTAAGGATGGACTTAATTTTAAAGTACTTCCTAAGCCATTAGTAGAAAAAAACACATATAGATCTTGTATTTTTCCAATGAATACAAATAGCGAGACGATTGACTTCGGTGCTGTTATAGCTTATAAAACAGGAGTTTTTAAGTATAGAGAATTTAAGCTTAATAAAGCAAAGCTAGACGCTTACCTTTCTAAATAAGTTCTATGAATACTGAAAAAAACAATATTTCAGTTTCTGTAATTATCCCTGTATATAATGCAGGAGAATTTTTAGATGAAACAATAGGAAGCGTTCTTTGCCAGAGTTTTGTGAATTTTGAACTTATTTTGATTAATGATGGCAGTACAGATCATTCAGCATTTATTTGTGAAGGTTATTTGAAAAAAGATAATAGAATACAATATTTTATTCAGGAAAATTCAGGAGTTTCAGTAGCAAGAAATTTAGGTTTATCATATGCATGTGGGGAATATGTGTTTTTTCTAGACTCTGATGATATTCTAGATTCTGAGTTTTTAAAAACATCCTATAATGCAGCTAAGAAACAAAATAGTGATATTACAATTGTAGGAGAAGAATATTGTAATCGGCTACCAAATGTTTCTGCATTGCCAACATGTGCTCAGTTTTTGAGTATGGATTTTCTGAGAAAATATCCAGATATAAGATTTCCTAAAAATATTCAGCCTTGTGAAGATGGTTTGCTTTCGCATCAATTATTTACTTTAACTAAAAATATTGGGGCAAATCCTGATGGGATTTATCATTATAGGCATCATGAAAATCAGAACCATTTGAAAATTAATGAAAATTGCTGGAATGTTATTGATCAAATTCCAGCGTGGTTTGATATTTTAAATGAATTTTATACTGAAAACAATTTGCTTAAATCTCATTCACTTCATTTAGCACTTTTTATAGAGCATGAACCCTTCGAATTCAGATATTTAGAAATGTCTTTAAATCAGGAGCAGAAAATTACATTGCATCGTTTAATTAAAACATTTATGCTGAAAGTTTTGCCTTATCTTTCGGATGAAGATAAAAAGTTGCTTAGTAAGCCGTTTCTTTATTTTATCAATTCAAATGATATTAATGATTTTAATCAATTTTATATTGAATACATAAAGCGTAAGAAAATGAGAAAGAAGGTGTACTTGTTTTTGATAAAGCTCATTCTACTTAAAAAGCTGAGAAGACAACTAAGAGGAAATATTGGTAAAAAGTTTTAAATAATGAAGATTTTATTCATTCAACACAAAAATTTTATTAATGGATCTGGTGGTACTGAAAAGATTTGTAGTTTTTTGGCTAATGGATTGTCTGATTTGGGGCATACAGTAGAGATTGCCACTAACCAGAATATTGAGGGAAGACCTATTTTTCCTTTAAATAAAGAAGTTTTAGTCACTAATATTTTTGATGAAAATATCTCTCAGATTGAACTAAAAGAAACTTTTAACTATAATGGTTCTAATCCTCTAAAATGGATTTTTTATAAAATTAAAAAGAAATCGACAAAGAGAGAGAATAAAAGATTAATTAAACAGATTGGAGGAAATGATGAGCTTTTTACGCTAAATCTTCATAATCGATCAAAAGCTTGGAAATCTTATATTGATTCTCTACATCCAGATATTATTATAACGATGTCAATCAGTTCTCTTTTAGAAATTACTTTCAGAAATGAATATCAGATTCCAATTGTTAATTCTACCAACGGAAGGCCGGATTATGATTATTCAGATATATTATGGCACAGAAGTGAAAAAGAAATGTCTTTGTTGAAAGAATCTTATAAAAAACTTTCAGCAATTCAGGTTTTGTTTGATAATTATAAAGAATTTTTACCAGAAACATTTCAGGGGAAAAGTATTACAATATCCAACCCTGTTCCTCAAATTGAAGTAAAACAAATTGTTAATCATTTAGTAGAAAAGGAGAGATATAAGATTATTAATATTGCATCTTTAGCTATAGATTGTAAGCAACAGCATATTGCCATAAATATATTTGCTAAAATAGCTCATAAATATCCGAATTGGGATTTATACTTCTGGGGAACAGGCCAGGATTATAATGTTTTATATAACCAAATTGAAGAAGTTGGTTTAAGAGATCGGATTTTCTTGAAAGGTTTTACAGCTAATCCTTTGGAAGAATTAGAAACTTCTGATATATTTATTTTCCCCAGTAAGTATGAAGGTTTTCCGTTAGCATTAACAGAAGGAATGTCTATAGGGTTACCAAGTATAGGTTTTAAAACATGTTCAGGAGTTAACGAGCTTATAAAGCATAATGAAAATGGTTTTTTAGCTACCACTGAACTTGAAATGATGAGTAATCTTGAAGCCTTAATGCAAGATAATACACTGAGACAAACTCTTGGTGAAAGTGCTCATCTATCTATGAAGAAATATGACAAAAAAAGTGTTTCCCAACTATGGAAAACACTAATTGATTCTTTTATGTAAAGTGTATTGACTATTTTAATAATTCAAAAATTTCTTCTTTCTGAGCCTCTATAGAAAATGGAAAAATAGCTTTTTCAGAATTGTTGTGTAAAGTATTCCAGGTTGATTCATTAGTGCAGATTTCAATGATGTTATCTGCAAATTTTTGATAGTCTTCATTCCCTGATATCAAAGCTGTTATTCCATCCTCTAAAAACATTCCTTCTGCTCCTATATCGGTAGTTAATACGGGAAGGGTATATTCTAAAGCTTGACCTATTTTACCTTTTACACCGGCGCCAAATCTTAAAGGTGAAACCGATGCAAAACATTTTTCATAGTAAGGTATAATATTCTCTACAAAACCAGCAATTTCAAACCTGTCAGAATTCAGCTTTTTAATAGCTTCGGAAGCTTCTGACCCAATTATAGTGATTTTTAAATCTGGTAAAACCTTCCAAACTAGAGGCATAATATTGTTGTGTAAAATTTCTACAGCATCTACATTAGGATCATGTAAAAATGTACCAATAAAGAAAATTCCATTTCGTTTTTCGAAAGGAGGCATATCTGCAGGCTTTACTTTTAAATTATGAACATTACTCACGGTAAATAATTTTGATTTATCTACAAAAGCGGTCATAAACTCCTTTTCTTTGTCACTAATTACGGCAATTTTATCAGCTTGCTTACAAAGCTCAGTTTCAATATGTTTATAGTGAACTAATTCTTTCGCTCTGTTTTCATCGTACTTAATTTCAAGGCCTCTTTCCATTCTTAGATAATGAATATCAACCATATCATAAATTATCTTTGCTTTAGGAGCTTCTTTTCTGAAAAAATTCAAATAATGTGCAAAAAGTTCTGGCCTGTGGCACCAAACAAAATCGAGCTTCGGTAAAAGCGTGTCAATGAAATGTTTCTTACCTTTCATTATACCATATTTACCGATAAATGGAGTATAAACAATTACATTATGCTCATTTAAATTTTTAATATACTTTTTTGATTCTACTTTTGGAATTGTTTTTCTCCAATCCATAAGATAGACATTGTAATGTTTTGCCAAGAATTTTGCTACTTCCGTAATTCTGTTAGATGCAGAATCTTTATCAAAGGTAGGAATCTGGCTGTCTACAATAAGTACATTCTTCTTATTTTCATCAGGAATAATAATTTTCTCTGATAAAGGATAATGGTTTTTTAGATATATATAATTCTTTATTTTTCTTTTGATACCCATACTTTTTATAATTTGAATATTTTCTTTGTGAAATTCTTTACATTATATTGATTAATAATATTTTGTGAAATTTCCACATATTTTAGTTCAAGGAAATTTTTAATTTCCTCAGGTTTTAAATGATTACTGTCTACTACTAATATATTGTTTGGATGGTAAAAATCATAATCTTTGACTGCAATATTAGTTGTTATTAATTTTTTTCTATATCCTAAACTTTCAAAAGTTCTGAAAGACAATCCTTTTTGATCTTGTCTTTGAATATCTATCATTGCTTTAGACTGAGAAATAAGCTTTTTTGTTTCTTGGAGTGAAAGATATTCTGTGGTTGAAATTAGATGCGGATATGTTAATTTTTCAAACCAGAATAATACAAAATAAATAGTAAAACCATTATTAAATAAATCTGTTGAAACTTTATCAATTTCATCAATTCTGGAATCATAAGATGAAACGTTGAAAATATCAAATTTTATTTCTTCGGATTCTAATGTTTCATCATATATGAAATTAGATGTTTCAATAAAATTATATTGTTTTATATCTTCTTTTTCATAAGAATAGACTTCGTTAAAAAAATGAGCGATCTCGAGTTGTCTTGGATATTTTTTACAGCTATCGTACAAATATGCAATGAAAATTTTCGAATTTTGCTTTAATTCCTTTAATAAAGAAACGTCAAGGAGATCAGGTCTGATAACAAAAATAATATCTTGTTTCTCTGAAATTTGCTTTAAAACTTGTTGATTGAAATATATTTTTTTGATATTCCTTCCAAATAGTTTAGTGACTCCATTCCATATTTTTACTAATTTATTTGGATAGGTGTATTTTATAGAATCGGTCTTAATATCTGTAACAGTTATATTGGGATTGTTTTGTAGTTCTTTCACAACAAAATCAATATAGCCATACGCAAAAGGATAAATTAATGTAATTTTCTTCGACGCCATTATTTAAATATTTCTTTCAGTTTTTCAATAAATGCTATTTCTTCATTTAAAACCATTTTTTTATAAGTTGTAAATTCAGAAATGTGGTTAGGATAATTTTCCAAAACATTTTTTATTTTAGAAATTATTTCAGGAATTTTATTCTCACTAAAATTGAATTTATAGGCTTCAGGAATCATCAGGTCTTCATAAAAAGCAGAAGATCCATTTTTTCCTGAAACAATGCAACAGTCTTGTGATACAGCTTCTCGTAACATCTTATCTCTTCCTGGGTTTTCACCAAAATCTACATAAAGTAGAGATTTAGCCATTAGATCTTTAATCTGATCAGCATTCATATTTTGGATAGGAATCCAATTGAGTTCTGGTGAGCTTTTAATTAACTGAGAAATTTCTTTTTTACCCTTTCGAGGATTGTAAAGTATATTTTTATTTGTAAGATCTTTGTGGATTGTATCCTTATTTACTAGAAAGCTAGGATTAATATAATCACAAACAAAATCTATTTGATTTTCGGGAATGCCGTGATTTTTAATATAAACGGAAGACCTATAAGATTGTGCCCATTGAAATACATTAGGTAAATGTTCAAAATGATATTCTTTATCTTTTTGTTGGTAGAATAATTTTGTAAAAATCCCCTGCCTTTTTATTCTATGATCCATTAATATTTTATAAAAATCAACACTTAACCACCATATCACTTTTTGGCTTTTAGGATATTCTTTTACTAAAAAAGTCATGGATTCCGGAATGATTAAAATGTTTTCTGCTTTGTCTTCAATAATATCAATTTCATTTGTCTTATAAACATTATAATTTTCAGGTTTGGCATTTTTTCTTTTAGGAAGGTAATGCATAAAGACATTCTTAACCTCAAGATGATATAATTTATCAGCTAATTGATGCAATGCTTCCGGACCGCCGGTAACGCTATTAGGAGGGCAAAATATGATGATTTTAGATTGGTTTGTATATGTAATCATTAGTTTGTATTCAAAATAATTCTTTATTTTAATTGGAAAACCCTTTCTACCCAGTGATCAAGGGTGTAGTAATTATAAATATCCTCAGGGATTTTTTCATAAGGTGATTCAAAAAAAGACTTTTCAAGATTGCTACAAGTTTTGTTTAAAACCAAAATGTTATGAGGATTATAAAAGTCATAACTTTTAATAGCTTCATTATCAGTAATTATTTTTTTCTCTAAAGCTAGTGCTTCGAAGACTCTGAAGCTAAGTCCATATTGGTTTTCTCGCGTAAGATCTAATAAGGCTTTAGAATTTTTATAATATTTAGGAAGTTTTGCATGACATATTTTTTTAATACTAAAAATTATGTAAAGATTTTCTGGGATTTTAATAAGCATATTTTTTAATTGATGCTTCCATCCTTTTTTTCCTATAATAATTATCTGGAATTTTAAGCTAGATTCAATTAATTTTTTCGCGAGTAATTTGATATAGGAAACTCTTTTGTTATCGTAAGATGTTATATAGAAGAGATCCATTTCAGGATTCTGTGTTTCGTATGAGACATGCGAAAGATAAATATAATTGGTGAGTTTTTCAAAATCGTGTACTCCAACATCTGCTGTGTCAAATGAGAAAATTTTATCAAAAAGTTTTAATTTTTCTGCTTCTACAGGAAATCTGTCTAGACTGTCATACAGATAAGTGATTAGTCTATCCGTATGCTTTTTTATATTTTCTAATGTAGATAAATCAAATGCATCGGGATTCAATACTAGAATCTGATCCTGATGACCTAAATCATCTAATGAGCTTAGAACAAATTTTTGTCTTTTTTCAGTTTTTAAATTTTTATTAAGAAAAATTTTGCTTACTGCATTTGTTGCTCTTTCACTAAAATTAGAATGCGTTACATCTGCTATTTTAATGTGGTGAGCATCAATGTTTTTAGAACATAATGTCTTTACTATATGCTCGTCATACCCCCAAAAATCGAAACTTATAACACAAATCTTCATTCAATTAATTTTGTACATTCTTTAATGATTCATATGTTTTAAATACACTTAGTGATTGTAAATATGAAAGTTGATAGCCTTCTTTACCATCTAGTATACCTAGTCTCAAAATGTATGCCTTAAAAAACTTGAATAGGGTTTTAGAGTATTGAGTTAACAGATTAAATTGTTTGCCTTTTGCTGATAATTCTTGTCCTTTTAAAACTCCATAATGAATCATCTTCTTTTTATAAGACTCATAATCATTAACGGAAAAATGTAAGAGTTTATTTTTTAGCTCTCCTATTGTTCCTTCTACTTTTAGAGTTTCGTGGACTTTTTTATCAGAAATATATCTTGATTTTGATTTTCTGAAGAGTCTAAAATTCTTATCAGTCTGTGTTCCGGAATAGTGTATAGGTTTTCCTGCAAAAAAGAATTTTCTGTAAAAATAATAGGCATCTTTCTTATCTGTTTTATTTAACTCTTCAATAATTTCTTGGCGAAGCTCAGGTGTTATTCTCTCGTCACCGTCAAGAAATAGAATCCAATCATTTTTTGCATTGTCTATGGTTAGATTTCTTTGTTTCGTGAAATCTTCAAATGTATTCTGAATAATTTTTACATTTGAAAATGTTTGAGCAATTTCCAATGTTTTATCAGTACTAAATGAATCAACTATTACAATTTCGTCACAAAAATCAAAACATTCGAGTACTTCTCGAATGTTTTTTTCTTCGTTATAAGTTATCATTAAGCCACTTACTTTTTCAGTGAGTTCAGGCATATTTATTTCTTGAAGTCTAAAATTGTTTTCTCAATAATTTTCACACAATCCAGTAATTGCTCTTCTGTGATTACCAATGGTGGTGCCAGTCTAATGATATTACCATGAGTAGGCTTAGCAAGCAATCCGTTTTCTTTTAATTGTAAACAAAGATTCCATGCAGTAGAACTATCCGGAGTATCATTGATTAGAATTGCATTTAATAAGCCTTTTCCTCTTACTTTCGTAATCAAATCAGATTTTTCAATCAATTTCTCAATTTCACTTCTGAATAACTGACCTAATTCTTCAGCTCTTTCAGATAGTTTTTCATCTGCAACAACATCTAAAGCGGCAATGGCAACGGCACAAGCAATAGGATTTCCTCCAAATGTAGAACCGTGTTGTCCAGGTTTGATAACATTCATGATCTCATTATTCGCTAAAACAGCTGAAACAGGATACATTCCTCCAGACAGTGCTTTTCCTAGGATTAAAATGTCTGGTTGTACATCTTCGTGATGGCAAGCAATTAATTTTCCTGTTCTTGCAATACCCGTCTGAACTTCATCAGCGATAAAAAGAACATTGTGTTTTTTACAAAGCTCAGAAGCATCTTTTAAGAAATTCTCGTCCGGAACATACACTCCAGCTTCACCTTGAATTGGCTCAACCAAAAATGCAGCAATATTTTGAGCATCTTGAGTTAAAATCTCTTCTAAGGCTTTAATATCATTGTAAGGAATTTTTATAAATCCTGGTGTAAAAGGACCGTAATTCTGATTCGCATCAGGATCATTTGAGAAAGAAACAATCGTTGTTGTTCTTCCATGGAAATTATTTTCACAAACCACTATTTTTGCTGCGTTTTCTGAAATTCCTTTTACTTCGTAACTCCATTTTCTTGCTAATTTTACCGCAGTTTCTACAGCTTCTGCTCCAGAATTCATCGGTAAAACTTTATCAAAACCGAATAGAGTAGTGATCTTCTCTTCGTACTCTCCTAAATTAGAATTGTAAAAAGCTCTTGAGGTCAAAGCTAATTTCTTAGCTTGATTTACTAAAGCCTCCACAATTTTTGGGTGAGAGTGCCCTTGGTTAACAGCAGAATAAGCGGAAAGGAAATCATAATACCTTTTGCCTTCTACATCCCAAACGAAAACGCCTTCTCCTTTGTCTAAAACGACTGGTAGAGGGTGATAATTGTGTGCTCCATGTTTGTCTTCAAGGTCAATAAAATATTGCGAGTTTTTTGCTGTTTCTACTGTTGACATATACTTTTGGTTTTGTACAAAGTTAATAATTTAATATGAGAAGACATAAAAACAAAAACTGCCTCATATTGATTCCATTTCTAATATTCTGATATATTTTAAAGATCTTTCTTTGAAAGAAAAAATCCGCCCTTGTATTAGGCGGAATGTTTTATGTAGAAATAATTTGTAAAATATTATCACTTATCTAAAGTTACTTGATTTTCAGTAAGATATTGATCAATGTATAATTTTAATTGAGACTTTTTTGACGGATCTTTTATTAAATCATAAATTAATATTAATCCATTAGCTCCAAAATCTACTAAAACAGAATTATCTTTATTAGAAGTACTTTGCCAATCTGAAATATTAATTTTTGGTGGGTTTTGATCAAGGTTAAGTAAATTAGCAAAACCTTTTGATTTGTCACCTCCTCTTGTTTTATAATATAGTTTTTTAGCATAATTTTTAGAAGCCTCCTGTATGTCTGTATCATTTGATATACTTGAGTTAAGTGCGTTTACAGCAGTTCTTATACCTGCTCTAGCAGCACTTTGACGATCTTGGTTTGTGGTTTGAGCTTGAAAAAGGATATCTATTTTAGCACCGGTATAAATATCTACTGTAACGTGTGTACCGTAATCATGTACTATTTGCTCTGGTGTTTTGAATTGTAAATCCTTCAAAAAATCTTGAGTTAAGTAGTTACTAAGCATATCTGTTGTAGCATTGAATCTAAATCTTTTTTGCTTAATTAATAGATTGTAACTTCCATAAATATATCTATGATCAAAAAGATTAGGATGGTTTGTGATTGCTGAACTGAATGGATTTGATATTGTTTTTCCATAAAGTTGCTGTTGATCTGTTATACTCACTTTTTTTGATATCATTTTTGAAAAAGCTACCGCATCCTCACCGTATTCATCTGAATATTCTTGAGATAATGTATTTTCATCAACTAATCTTGCACTTTGTTCTATTTTAAATTGATCAATGTCAATGACTTTAAGGCCTATAGAGTTAGAATTTGCATATTCTCCATTAGCATTATAGCTGTATCCTAGAGTATTATATATTCCAAACTCTTTATTGTCTTCAGGTAATATTGGATTCTCATTTACTGATTTTTCGACTCCTGCTTCAATCGCAATTTCATCACTTGAACATGATGACGTGGATACCATTAGTAAAGTGCTTATGCATAATAGAATTTTTTTTTCATAATTTTATGTAAATATTTTATTAAAATAATATTAAATCAAAAATTTGGGAAATAATATGAAGTGATAAAAGTTATGTTTTATTAATTAATGATTTTTGGCTTCTATAAATTTTATGTATACCCGTTTTTTGTCATTCCGCAGTAATATTAGCAATAATGAGCCTTTCGAAGATTTTATCTCCAAAATATCTTCGATTTAGTTTGTATATAAATTCGTTGAGATACAGTTGAAGATACTTTCTTTTGATTTTATGATAATTTCCCAATAGATTTCTTTTTGCGTTACTAATGGTAATATGAACCCATTTTAAGGTTTCATTAGTGGTTTGTTTATCTGATTTTTCTGTAATGTGAAGTTCTACAAAATCCGAAATATCAACGTACGATGTACTTTTATAGGTAAAAACAATGCTTTGATTATCAATCGATTCTTTTACCGTTTCTGTGATTTCTAAAGAAAGATGCGTTTCTAAAACTTTAGCCTTAAAATATCTACAAGATTTAAATTTTTCACCTGTTTCCAGATTTTCTAATGGGATAGATTCAGCCATTACAGCTACATTTTGTTTGCCTACAGCACCTTTTTCACGAACGCCTTTCTCTTGCTCTATCTTGCTGGATTCTACTGTAAAATAGGCTTCGTCAAACTCAATCATACCTTCCAAAGTGTATTTTTCGTCGCGTGCTCCCATTGCTTTTCGCAATTTATGAACCATTGCCCAAACAGGCTCATAGCGATTCAAACCCAATTGTTTCTGAATCTCTTTAGAAGAAAACCCTTTCTTAGTGACGCTCATCAGAAACATTGTTTTGTCCCAGATTAAAAATGAGAGATTGGAGTTCTGCATAATGGTACCGCTCTTCAAAGAAACCCTACTACGACATTTTTTGCATTCATAGCTCCATCTGCTTTTAATCCAAAAATGTTCCTGGTGGCCACATTTACACACGACCCCTATTTTATCTCTCTGAACCTTAAAATGAATTCTACAATCTTCCTCTGTACCAAAATCTGCTGTAAAACTAAATATATCCATATAACTAATTAGCGTTCAGGTAAATATAGTGAATTATGGCTAATTACGGACATACATTATAAATTTAATATGAGAAGAAATAAAAAAACTGCCTCAAAATGAGACAGTTTTCACAGTTTTTATTTTAAAATAATCTTAATGATTATCATATTTTCTATCCATTACAAAATCTTCCATAAATTTTGTGGTGTAGTTTCCTGCAAGATAATCTTCATTATCCATCAATTGTCTGTGGAAAGGAATGGTAGTTTTTACTCCTTCAATATAGAATTCTTCCAAAGCACGTCTCATTTTTGCAATTGCTTCTTCACGAGTTTGAGCCGTGGTGATCAGTTTTGCAATCATTGAATCGTAGTTAGAAGGAATTGTGTATCCTGAATAAACGTGAGTATCTACTCTGATTCCGTGTCCACCAGGAATGTTTAATCCTGTGATTTTCCCTGGAGATGGTCTGAAATCAGCATAAGGATCTTCCGCATTGATTCTACATTCAATTGAATGTAATTTTGGATAATAATTAATTCCAGAAATTGGAGTTCCAGCAGCTAAAAGAATTTGTTCTTTGATCAAGTCATAATCAATAACCTGCTCAGTGATAGGGTGTTCAACCTGAATTCTCGTATTCATTTCCATGAAATAGAAATTTCTGTGCTTATCAACCAAGAATTCAATAGTACCTACCCCTTCATAACCAATGAATTCTGCTGCTTTTACAGCTGCATCACCCATTTGCTCACGAAGCTCGTCAGTCATGAATGGAGAAGGTGTTTCTTCAGTCAATTTCTGATTTCTTCTTTGTACAGAACAGTCTCTTTCAGAAAGGTGGCAAGCTTTACCAAATTGGTCACCTGCAACCTGAATTTCGATATGTCTAGGCTCTTCAATTAATTTTTCCATATACATACCTCCGTTTCCGAAAGCAGCTACAGCTTCTTGAATGGCAGATTCCCAAAGATCTTTAAGATCTTCAGCTTTCCAAACAGCTCTCATTCCTTTTCCACCACCACCTGCGGTAGCTTTGATCATTACCGGATATCCTGTTTCCTCAGCTGTTTTTACAGCATGCTCATAAGATTCAATTAATCCTTCAGAACCTGGTACACAAGGTACACCAGCTGCTTTCATGGTAGCTTTAGCATTTGCTTTGTCTCCCATTCTTTCAATTTGCTCAGGAGAAGCACCAATAAATTTGATACCGTTCTTTTCGCAGATTCTAGAGAAGTTAGCATTTTCAGATAGGAATCCGTAACCTGGGTGAATTGCGTCAGCATTTGTAATTTCTGCAGCAGCAATGATGTTAGGGATTTTAAGATATGAGTCTTTACTCATTGCAGGACCAATACAAACAGCCTCGTCAGCAAATCTTACATGAAGACTGTCTTTGTCGGCAGTAGAGTATACCGCAACAGTTTTGATTCCCATTTCTTTACAAGTACGTAAGATACGCATTGCAATTTCGCCACGATTGGCAATTAATATTTTTTTGAACATCTCTCCGAAATTTTAAATTATAAATTTTGAATTTTAAATTATTTTAAATGAAAAGTCTTCATCTAAAATTTATAATCTTTAATCTAAAATTCCTTAAGATGGATCTACTAAGAATAAAGGTTGGTCATATTCTACAGGAGTAGCATCGTCAACTAAAATTTTAACGATTTTTCCGCTTACTTCAGAATCAATCTGGTTGAATAATTTCATTGCTTCAATTACACAAACAACTTTTCCAACAGAAACTTCGTCTCCTACGTTTACAAAAACATCTTTATCTGGAGATGGTTTTCTGTAGAAAGTTCCGATCATTGGAGATTTGATGGTGATGTATTTGCTGTCATCAGATGCAGCTTCAGCTTTCTCAGCAGGTGCAGATGTTGCAACAGGAGCTTGTGCCGGAGCAGCCATTTGTTGTGGAGCAGTATGGTATACCGCAGGTTGAGCATAAGCAATATCGCTTCCAGCTAATGGAGTTTTAATAGTGATTTCGAAATCTTTAGTTTTGTACTTCACTTCAGAAACTTCAGCCTTAGATACAAACTTAATAAGATTTTGTATGTCTTTAATGTCCATAAATTTGATATTTGATTTTGGGTCAAAGATACCAAAAAAACGTAAAAAACAACAAAAAACCGCCAAATTTTATCAAAATCGGGCGGTTTTTGTATTAAAACGAGTGTTTTTCAGTGAAAAACGACTCTTAGTTTTCTTCAGTAGTTGCTACTTCTTTTTCTAGTACTACTTTACCTCTATAGTAAAGTTTTCCTTCATGCCAGTGAGCTCTGTGGTAAAGGTGCATTTCTCCTGTTGTTGCATCTTTAGCTAATTGAGGAACTACAGCTTTGTAATGAGTTCTTCTCTTATCTCTTCTTGTGGACGATTGTCTTCTTTTTGGATGTGCCATCTTGTAATAACTTTTTTAATTTGATGAGCGATGAGATTTTTTTCATCATCTCATCATATTTAAATTATTTTAATTTTTATCTTTTAATTTCCTGAGCGCTTCCCACCGGGGATCGCTTTCAGGCTCTTTCTCTTCTGCTTCTTCAGTCTCTGTTGGACTGAATCTTTCAAGGATCTCTAAATCTTCTTCACTTATGTTGGGTGACACCTTTTTCATTGGTATTGAAAGGATCACATTTTCATAAATCAACTGTGCTACATTAAAAGCATGGTCGTTGGTTGGGATCGTGATAACATCTTCTTCGCTGTCATCATATTCTTCTCCAAACTTAACCAAAACCCTGATGTCGTTTTCAATAGGATAAGTAAAATCATCGTTTGTTATATCACAAACCAATTCTACGTTTCCATAGCTTTCTATTTCAAATTCTAAAAATGTAGTGTGCTTCTCAAGGAGAACATCTACACTAATCTTAGGATTTGTAAATTCTTGCTCAGTGTCAAATAATTGAAAGAACGTTTTGTCGATCTCAAATTTGAACTGATGCTTTCCAGTTTTTAGTCCGGAAAAGCTCACGTCATAGTTTCTTAACTTGTCCATAAAATGAGTGTGCAAAAATATGCATTTTTTTTATAATTACAAATAAAATCCCAAACAAATTAATTTTAAATTCGTTTTAAGGATTTATGCTAAATTTTCATCTGGTAAATCTTCATCAATTCCGTTGTCGCTAACCATTTTTCTTGGCTGCATACGATTGCTCATCAATTCGTTATATTCGCTTCTATTCTTGAAAATTTTGATGGCTGTAAAAATGGCTTCTGTAAAACTTTGCTCATCTGCAATGTTTTGTCCAGCGATGTCATACGCCACTCCATGATCAGGAGAAGTTCTTATAAAAGGAAGTCCGGCAGTATAATTTACGCCTTCTTCATACGCCAATGTTTTGAAAGGAGCCAGGCCTTGGTCGTGGTACATTGCTAAAACAGCATCGAAGCTTTTGTATTTACTCGGTTGGAAAAAACTATCAGCAGGATAAGGTCCGAAAGCCAAAATGCCATTATCTGAAAGTTCTTTGATCGCTGGAGAAATAATTTCAATCTCTTCGTTTCCGATCACTCCGCCATCCCCTGCATGTGGATTTAATCCTAAAACAGCAATTTTTGGTTTCGTAATATTAAAATCTTCAATTAAAGTTTGGTTTAATGCTCGGATCTGTTTTTTTATTTTTTCCTTAGAAATATTTTCGGCAACCTTTGCTAATGGAATATGATGCGTGGAAACAGCAACTTTTAAATCTTCTGTTACTAAGAACATTAATCCTTTTTTATTGAATTTTTCTTCAAAATAACCTGTGTGGCCAGCATGCTTAAAGCCCATCTTCATCATTTCATCTTTATTGATGGGAGCTGTTACGAGAACATCTATTTCTCCTTTTATCAACGCTTCAGTTGCAGCTTCCAAAGAATCTATTGCCAATTTGGTTGATTCTTCAGTCGGTTTTCCTAGTTCTACATTCGAATTGTCTTTCACAAGATTCACCATATTGATCTTTCCTGCCTGTGCCTGTGAAGTTTCGTTAATGTAATTAAAGTTTAAATTAAGCTTAAAAATATTTTTCTGATAGGTAAATAGTTTCCCTGAACCAAAAATTATCGGAGTAAAAAAATCCGTAATGGTTTTGTCTTTCAGAGACTTCATGATGATTTCTGGTCCTATGCCGTTGAAATCCCCGATTGAAATTCCTACTCGTACTTTATGGTTTTTTGGGCTCATTTTGATTATCTTTGAAGATTATAATTTTACAAATTTAGCAAAAAATAATATGTTCACAGGAATTATTGAAGCAGTTGGAGTTATTGAAAAGATTGAAGAAAAAGGAAGTAACATTGATTTTACTTTAACATGCCCTTTCACCAATGAATTAAAAATAGATCAAAGCCTTGCTCATAACGGTTGTTGTTTAACGGTTGTAGAGATTAAAGGAGATCAATATGTCGTTACGGCGATTAATGAAACATTAGAAAAAACCAATCTTGGAAAATGGGATGTGGGAACGGTTGTGAATCTTGAGCGTTGCATGAAAATGGACGGAAGATTAGACGGACACATCGTTCAAGGCCACGTTGACCATACTGGAGAGGTAGTGGGAATTGAGAATAAAGACGGAAGTTATTTTATTACCGTTAAATATGAATCTAACGGAAGTTTTGTAACTGTTCCTCAGGGTTCTATTACGGTAAATGGAATAAGTTTAACCGTTGCTAAAAGTGAAGATTCTCAATTTTCTGTAGCAATTATTCCTTATACATGGGAGTTTACCAATATGCAATATTTAAAACCGGGTGATAAAGTTAATCTGGAATTTGATATTATTGGTAAGTATATTGCTAGGTTAATTAATAAACAGAATGGCAATTAATAAATACAAAGGATATAGCTTAAGAAATCGGGTCTTTTTCGGTTTCTTACTCGTATGTTTTTTAAGTGTTGCCGCTTCGTCGCTGGTTCCTTACTTTGTTTTAAAGAGTAATTCTCTAAAGCAGAGTAGGATAGATATGCGGGATAAAACCAATGCCGTGATGGGGTATCTGGATTATGCTGTGAGCAGCGCTCTTGTGAAGACAAAAGATCTTCCCGAAGTTTTAGGCAATAAAATTCTTGAAATTGCGGATATTAATCAACATGATATTGTTATTTATGATTTAAAAGGAAATTACCTGCTTTCTAATAAAGATGAAAGCTTGGTTGAGCAAAAGACCATTCCTTTAAATATTGTGAATAAGATTCTGGCTACCGACGCAAGAGTGGATATCAGAGGATATGATCAGGCTAAAGATGCGGTTTTTACCTCCTCTTATTTAGTGCTGAAAAATAATGTTTTAGACCCGATAGGTATTGTGTACATTCCTTTGTATCACAACGAATCGGCCTATCTTAGTGTGTTACACGAATATGTTAAGTATATCTTATTGGTAGATATTTTTCTTATTTTATTTAGTATTTGGCTGAGTTGGGTTACTTCTAATAATTTGGCGAAAACAATTACTAAGTTTTCTGATATGATTACCCGTATTACATTGTTTGAAAATGAAATGCATCCTATCAGATATTATAAAAACGATGAGTTGAATGCGCTAAATGAAATGCATCCTATCAGATATTATAAAAACGATGAGTTGAATGCGCTAGCTAGAGCTTATAATAGGATGATCCTCCAAATTCAGGATCAAAAAGAAAGGTTGCGTTTTAAAGCCTCGGAAGAAGCTTGGCGGGAAATGGCGAAACAGGTTGCTCATGAGGTGAAAAACCCTTTGACGCCAATGAAGTTGACGATTCAGAATTTTGAAAGAAAATTTGATCCAGAAGATCCAAATATTAGAGAAAGAGTAAAGCAAATGAGTAAGACGATGGTTGATCAAATTGATTTGATTGCTACCGTTGCGTCTGCTTTTTCAGAATTTGCGAAACTTCCTGAGAAGAATAATGAGATTATCAATCTGAACACTGAGGTTGAAGATATTTTGCGTGTTTTCAATGACGACAGTATTTTTATACATTCCAATAAAAGCAATATTATGATCAATATGGATAGGATTTACCTTTCCAGAATTATTACCAATCTTGTTACCAATGCCAAACAGGCTGAAAGTGATGAGAGAAAATTGATTATTAATGTTGATGTGGAGCAGCATCAGAGGAGAGTAATAGTGTCTATTCAGGATAATGGCGTTGGTATCCCTGAAAACATATATGAACGTATTTTTGAGCCTAATTTCACGTCGAAAAATAGTGGGATGGGACTTGGTTTATCCATGGTCAGAAAAATGGTAGAAGATTACAAAGGAGAGATCTCCGTAAAATCTGAAGTCGGAAAAGGGTCAACATTCACAATTACATTGCCAACCAATTTATAGTGAAGCCTTTTACATTTAAACAATTCGATATTTATCAGTCTAAAAACGTCTTCCGTGTAGGAACAGACGGTGTTTTGCTGGGCGCTTTAGCGAATGTTGGTAATAAATCTAAAGTTTTAGAAGTCGGCACAGGGACGGGATTAATCTCATTAATGATGGCGCAAAGAAATATTGAAGCTCAGTTTTTAGGGTTAGATATTAATGAAGAGGCTGTAGATCTCACAAAATCTAATTTCGAAAACTCAATATTCAATTCAAGATTAAAAAATATTCTTCAGGATTTTAAAAGTTTTGAAACGGAAGAGGAGTTTGATTTGATTGTTTCTAATCCACCTTATTTTGAAGAATCAGGTTCTGAGAAGGATAAAATTGCTCGACAAACGGTTGAATTAAACTTTCAACAATTAATCTCAAAATCATCTCAATTACTTTCTGAAAAAGGAATCTTTTCTGTGATTATTCCTGCCGAAGTAGGAAGTGATTTTATTGAGATTGCTAAAGAAAATCAGTTATTTTTAACCCGAAGAATTAACATTAAAGGAATTGAAAATTCAAAAGTAAAAAGATTGATTTTAGATTTTTCTTTAACTGAAAACCCACTTGAAGAATCTGAATTTATTATAGAAAAAAGTCCGAGACAATACTCGGACCAATATCTTGAACTCACAAAAGAGTTTCATGTTTTCGGTAAATAAATTATTCGAATAATTCTGCTGTATCCAACACAGAAACTTTTCCATCTTCACATCTGATTGCCTCTCCAGGGAAGTTTTGAATCATGTGATAGTCATGCGTTGCCATTACTACGGCAGCTCCGTTTTCTAAAGCTACTTGTTTTAGTAACGTCATGATTTCGTTAGAGGTTTCTGGGTCAAGGTTTCCTGTTGGTTCATCCGCAAGGATAAGATCAGGATGGTTCAATAAAGCTCTTGCAATGGCTACACGCTGCTGTTCTCCACCAGAAAGTTCATGAGGCATTTTATGCTTCTTACTCTTCATGTTTACGCTTCCCAGAACTTCATTAATGCGGTCTTCCATTTTTGTTTTATCATTCCATCCGGTAGCTTCAAGAACAAATTTTAGGTTTTTCTCTACCGTTCTGTCAGAAAGCAATTGAAAATCCTGGAAAACAATTCCTAATTTTCTTCTCAAGTTAGGGATGTCGGAAGTTTTCATTTTTGCGAGGTCAAAACCCACAACAGCTCCATGTCCTGACGCTAAAGGAATGTGTCCGTAAAGGGTCTTTAATAATGAGCTTTTTCCGGAACCCGTTTTTCCGATAAGATAACAGAATCTGCCTTTTTTGATGTTAAGATTCACATCAGAAAGAACAGTGAAGTTTTTTTGCGCAATCTTGGCGTGTTGTAAACTTATAATACTATCTCCGGCGATATTTGTATGTGGCATAATTCAAATTTAAGAGGCTATTTCTAAAATATTTTTTCAGATCTTAAAAATAGAAAAAAGAAACCTAAAGAAACTAAATTTTAGTAAATTTTAACAACAAAAAATGCCTGAAAAAGTTCTTCTCAAGCATTTTTGTATATTGTAATTTAAGATATTATCTCTTAGCTCTTGCAGAACTTACAGATAGACTCTTTCTACCTTTAGCTCTTCTTGCTGCCAAAACTCTTCTACCGTTAGGCGTTGACATTCTTTCTCTGAAACCGTGTTTGTTTCTTTTTTTTCTCTCCGATGGTTGGAATGTTCTTTTACTCATTACTATATATTTAAGTCGTAATTAATATTAATTTTTCAGGTTGCAAAGATATAGATTTTTTTATAAGTTCCAAACTTAAGGCGTCTTTTTTTTGAAAAAGTTGAATCCTTTTATTTACACTGAACTATATTTTTTGAAAATAATTTTCAATAATAAAACTCCCCAAACAAGTCTTAATGAATTCTTTAGATAATTTTTTTTTGTATATTTAAGAAACTAAAAGATACAAATTTATGAAAAAACTATTATTTTTAAGTACACTAAGTGTGTTTGCTCTTTCTTGCTCAGACAAATTGTCTGAATCAAAAGTAAAAAAAGTGGTTAATAAATGTTTAGAAAAAAATCCAGTCGAGGGGCGGGGTTATGTTCGAACCGGTAAAGTTTCATTTTTGGTAAGTGGAGATATAAAAGAGTATAAAGAATTAGAGAAAAAAGGGTTACTAAAGATGGAAAGTATAGAAGAGAAAAAAGGCTTTTTTACCAATGAATATGAATTAGTAGCTCTTACGGATAAATCTAAACCATACGTTATAGATACGAAAGATGTGGATGGAGATGAAAAAGGGAATTATGTAAAGTTGTATACTAATAAGATAGATAAAGTTGGTTCAATTCAAGAAATACCCTCAATGAATATGGCTGAAGTAAGCGTTACATTTAAGAAAGATGATAAGACTCCTTTTTATGATGTTTTAGAAACAGATAAAACAGATTTTTACACAAAGAAAATCATGTTTAAAAAGACTGAAAATAATGGCTGGGTTTATTGTGATGAATAGAAAAATTAGATAATATTGTATTCATAAAATGAGAAAGATAGTGTAATTGAGATGTTTAGAAAACATAATTTAACGCTTTCTTTCTCATTTTATTATAGGGAAGAATATGCGCTATATTCAGACTAAAGCTGAAGTTTTAGCTTATATCTTTTTCACACTTATCCAATACTTTTTTGGTGGGGATATTTATAAATGGCTTTTATACTTTGCGCTGTTTGAAAATAATGAGTAATGATTTATTTAAAAGCTCTATCTTTGAAGACTCAAAATTTAAAGAAAATAAATGTTTACACCTGCAGAACTTTTAGAAATTAATACCCTTCTTACTCCAGACAACAAAATAGTTATTCTTACACACTATAATCCGGATGGAGATGCTATTGGTTCTAGCTTGGGCTTAAAGCATTATTTGCATGCAAAAGGAATCCATGCGGAAGTAGTTGTACCCAACGATTTTCCTAAATTTCTAAAGTGGATGCCTGAGGCAAGAAAGAATGTTATTGCTGAATACAAAAGGAAAGTAGCTTTTGATATTATTAATGAAGCAGATGTTATTTTCTGTCTAGATTTTAATTCTCCTGCAAGAATTGGTATTTTGGGAGAATGGCTGGTGAAGGCGACAGGTAAAAAAATTCTTATCGACCACCATCAGCAGCCTGAACAATTTGATTATGTATATTCAGATACCGTAATTCCTGCAACGTGTCAAATGGTATATCATTTCATTGAAGCAATGAATGATGAGCATTTGGTGAATAAAGATATTGCAGAATGTCTTTACACAGGGATCATGACAGATACAGGAGGTTTCCGTTTTCGTTCTACGAGTGCAGCAACGCATAGAATTATCGCTAATTTAATTGAAAAAGGAGCTGATCCTTCTGTTATAACTTCTAACACCTGGGATACCAACACAGTTTCCCGTCTTCACTTGTTGGCTTTGATTTTAGGAAGAATTGAAGTGGTGAATGATGGTAAAGTTGCTGTTTTATATTTAACAAGAAAAGAACTTCAGGAATATGGTTTCCAGAAAGGAGATACCGAAGGTTTTGTTAATTACGGATTGAGCATTGTTGGTGTGAGAATGTCTGCGTTCTTTATGGAAGACTTGTATGATGATTTCATTAAAATCTCTTTCAGAAGTAAAGATGATGTGGATGTGAACCAATTCTCAAGAAAATATTTCAGTGGAGGAGGGCATATCAATGCAGCAGGTGGAAAATCGAATGCTTCTTTAGCAGATACTCTTGAGATTTTTAAAGCTAAAATAGCAGAAGAGGCTTTATAATTGAGTTAAATTGGTTGACTACATTGTAGTTGTCATTCAGAATGAAACGAAGTGAAGGATCTTTTTTTAAGAGATTGCTTCGTCGCTGTAGCTCCTCGCAATGATACTAAAACTCTAATACTCAAGAAACTCGACGGTGTCCTTTTTCTTCCAGCTCTGTACACGTATATTCATAAACTTCTTGAAACATAACATCAAGATTTTTCTTACTGAATAAACTGAATTTCGTCATTTTTGGAGGATCCAGAAAAATATTACAAGACTTTGCTTTAGAGTACACTGATTTTGCGATGGCTAAATGTAAAATTCTGTCAAATTCTTTCATTAAACTCATATGCTTCAGTTCTTCATAACTTATTGAATTGACGTGCGAACCGATTAAAAAGTCGCACTTATCAATAATAGGTCCTATGGGCAGGTTGTCTAAAACACCTCCATCAACATATATTTTTTCTCCCATCTTGATCGGCGGAAAAATAAACGGAACGCTGGAAGATGCCAAAAGCGGCTGAAAAAGCGGCCCCTCGGAAAAGAAGTCTACAATGCCTTGCGTCATTTCTGTTGTAGCAACATAGACGGGGATTTTTAAGATCTTAAAATCATCTTCGGGAAAATGATCATTAAATAATTTCAGGATGAAATTGGAGCTGAATATTCCGTTTTTCGAAAGTCTTAAATAGGATCTTGAAAAAAATGTTGTTTCTTTTACAATCTCCATCATTTCATCAGGCGTTTTCCCGAAAGAATAAAAAGCAGCAACGATAGATCCGGCGCTTGTGCCTGAAATCACATGTGGCTTTAGATCATATTCTTCCAGCGCTTTTAAAACAGCAATATGGGCAATTCCACGCATTCCTCCGCCTGAAAGTGTCAAGCCGATGATTGGTTTCTTTTTTTTGAAAGAGAATAGCCCCATTGATAATTTTTATCTTCACTAAGATACAAGATTTTTTGATACAAAAGAATTAAGGCTCATCACAATCAGCGTCAATTTTTATGAAAAGCGACTTGTATTCTTTTTCCATTTTTTCGTCATGAACCGGACCAGAATTTTCTTCGTTTGCACAATTTCCCCAACCAAAAACGATTAAATCTAAAATAGCGTAATCTTTTTTATCGGGAGAATTCAAACGGCTTTCAAACTCATTCCTGATTCTTTGTGGATCGCTGTTTTTCTTGCTCATTTCTTCACGCAGCTTTCGCCATTCTTTCACCATTTCATTGTCATTAGAATTCAGGGCTTTTATAAAACGCTCACAGTTTTTAGAATACTTTTTATTTAATAAAACTGAAGGGTCAGAAAATGCCATTACCTCTGTCTTTTTCATCTCGTATTCCTGTAGCAAAGACTGGTAGGTTTGTTTTTTTATATTTTGCCAGTAAGGGGTGTTGACGATCTTTAAATTTTCAATTAATTTCTTTTTTTCATTGAAATCTTGTTCTAATTTTTCAAGAATCTGATCTCTGTCCATTCTCACTTGCTGAAGCGCTTCAAGTTTAAAAACCTGAGGTGTACTTAATGATACTGAGCCTAATTGAAAGTATAGTTTGTATGTTCCTTCAAGTTCCTCTTTGGTGTATTTGTTTTCGTCAAAATAACCTTTATTTTCACAGAGCTCTGTTTGGAAATTGAAAATTCCAGGCTTGCTTGGTTGGGTTTTTAGACTGTCTTTCGTTGTGCTTTGTGTAATTGCTGAGGAATCTTTTTGAATAATATTCTTAGAAATAGGATTTTCTTTTTTACAACTAAAAAGTGAAAGAAAAAGGAAGGTAATGATGTAGTTTCTCATAGATTATTTTTAGAAAACTAAATTTTTCGGCATATTGTGAAGGAGCTCTGTGTTGATTATTTCTGCACAGATACTCGGTTTTTCCCAGTGTCCGTTATGTCCACAATCAAGAACGTAAGATTTTATATTGGTTCGGTCGGGAAGGTTTTTGATGGTTTTTTCTGTTTTTACAGCATTGTCGTGTTTTCCTCCTAATACCAAAATTTTGGCTTCAAGATTTTCCAGCACATGTTTTTTATCGGTTCTGTCAACCATGCCTTTTACACATGCTAAGGCTCCTAAATTATTGGTGGAAAGAGCAATTTTCAAAGCAGTTTCAATTTTTCCTTCCAGAATATCTCTTTCGTTAGGATTGAATAAATTAGGAATTCCCGCTCTTGCATAATGCGCAAAGGCATCTTTGATAATTCTATAGCTTTTTATGCGTTGTTCTTTCTTTTCATCATCATCAGGAAAGTAGGTGGAGAAAAATAAAGTTAAACTTTTCAATGTTTCAGGATGTTTTTCAGCAAAAGCTAACGAGATATAACCTCCCATTGAATGTCCTAATAAATGAACTTTTTCTAGTTTCTGATCATCTAAAACTTTCTTCACTTCATCAGCCATTAAATCAATGGTGTGAATTTCTCCCATCACTTCAGATTGTCCATGACCGGGAAGATCTATTTTTAGCAGTGAAAAATTTTCAGACAAATGAGGCTCCATATCGCTCCAAATGGAACTGTTTTCCATGAAACCATGAAGTAGCACCAATGTTTCTTTTCCGTTTCCTTTTCTTTCAAAGTGTAGCATAGTTTCAGATATTAAAAGTGAATGTCAATATAATCAACAAATCCCGAACCGTTTACCATATCCTGTAGTCTCCATGTTTTTCCGCCATCTTTAGACATAAATGTTTTTGTTCCTTTTCGGGTATAAGGTTTTCCGTTGTCGTTTGAAGAAATACGCTGCGTAATCTCTCCTGTGAAGTTCATATGTTTAGGGGAAACAACAATTGCAGATCCTTTAATGGTTATAAAATCTTTCCCGAATTTAATGTTTCCTGAAACATCATAATCATCTCTACCCATTTTTTTGAAATTTACAGAACCTGATTGTATTGATGAATTTTGACTTTGGTAGGTAAATTTATGATCTCCACTAAAATCTTTAAAATTATTTTCGCTGTTTTTAGCTTTAATACTGTCATTCATTTTTGTTCTGACTGCATTAATAGAATCAATGATTTTTGTACTGTCTGATGGGTTGGGAGTAGATTGTGCTTCTTTTTTTGAACATGAAACAAATAAAGTGCTGATCGCAATTGCGGTTATTAGATTTTTCATCAATACTTAAAATTATAATATCAAATGTAAATAAAAAAGAGCATTTTAAAAATGCCCTTTTCGTATTATTTTACTAATTCCTCGTAAACTTTCTTTTCCCAAGGTTTTATGTCTGTAACTCCGTATCGTTCTTTTTTAGAAATCGCGATATTATCTAAGATGTCTACGAAATTTTTGTAGTTCGCTTTGTCGGTAGGTTCAATAATAATTGTGAAATTTTCTTTAGCTGGTGCATTTTGATAAGCCTCAGAAATAATCTTTGAAATCTTCACACCGCTAAAATCTGTTTCTTTTAAATTTCCTGTATTTAAGTCTTGTTTGTCTTGTTGATGATAGAATACTCTGTTGTCTTTTCCAAGAATAAACGTTACTTGGTTTTTAACATCAACTACGTTTGTTGTTGGTGTTGGACTTTTCGCAGGCAATCCCAGATCCATCACGTTAGGTTTTGTAAAGTTGGTGGTAAACATAAAAAAGGTAATTAATAAAAACCCTAAATCTACCATTGGAGTCATGTCAACTCGGATTAATTTTTTCTTTTGTTTGCCTCCTTGTTTTTCTTGTGCAATTACTTCAGCCATGATTACTAATTTTAAGTGTTAAACAGTTTGTGATAAAGAGTGAATTGTTTTTCTTTATTTGAAGGAATCAATACAAAGTTCATACCTAAATTAAGTAAATGGTATAAAATACTCAAAAATGATTACTAATTATTAATGTTATCTTGTTTTCTGTTTTAATTGTATAAAGTTTTGTGATATTTTAAGTGTTTGATTATGGTTTTGTTAAACTCGTTTATCTGATATTTTTGCAACAAAAAAACTCACACTTTTCAGTATGAGTTTTTAAATAATATTTTGAAATTTTTATTTATTCTTTTTGTAATAATTAACACCACATTCCAAGAATTTTTTGAAATCTTCTTTCGGCATATATCCTGAAACCGGAGCGTTGATCACTTTTCCGTCTGGGGTTATCAAAACATAGTGTGGTTGAGAGTTGTTATTAAAATTCACTTGTTGGAACAAACTCCATCGGTCTCCAATGGTTTTTACTTTCTTAACCTGACCTTCACCTACATCAATCTTAGTTTTTTGATCTTCAGGAAGTTCTTCTTTGTCATCAACATATAATGAAGCCAACACAATATCATTTTGAAGAATAGGTAAGATGTCTGGTTCACTCCAAACGAATTCTTCCATTTTTCTACAGTTTTCACAACCATAACCCGTGAAGTCAATTAAAACTGGTTTATCTTCTTTTTTAGCTAATTCAAGGGCTTTGAAGAAGTCATGTTCAGGATGCATTCCTAGAATTCCATCTTTTTCATCGTGGAAATAGCTAACATTCAATGGAGGCAAAATTCCGCTTAATAATTGCAGTTTCGGACGTTCGGAAGGAACTAATCCTTGAATCATATAAATAACGAAACCAATTCCTAATACGCCTAAAATTTTTCTACCGATAGAGATTTTAGGTTTCTTATCGTCGTGTGGAAATCTTATAATCCCGAATAAATATAATGCTAATCCGATTGCAATAATGATCCATATTCCGATGAACAGTTCTCTTTTTAATAAGAAAGTCTTAGAAACTAAATCTGCTTTTGATAAGAATTTCAACGCTAAGGCTAGTTCTATAAATCCTAAAACAACTTTTACCGTATTCATCCATCCTCCAGATTTTGGAAGGCTTTGTAATGCTTGTGGGAATAGTGCCAGCAATCCGAAAATAATTGCCCAAGCCAAACCAAATCCTGTTAAAGCTAATGTTAATAGCGTTGGAATATGAGATGAACCCGATAATGATCCGCCTAATAAACTTCCTAAAATAGGACCTGTACAAGAGAAAGATACAATCACCAAGGTTAATGCCATAAAGAATATACCGATGATTCCCCCAGCTTCTTCTGCTTTTGAAGATTTATTGGCGATAGAACTTGGTAATGAAATGTCGTAATACCCAAAGAAACTTCCCGCGAAGAAGATGAATACGATAAAGAATACAATATTCAACCAAATGCTTGTAGAAATTTCATTGAAGACGTTTCCTGCAATTCCGTCAATTAAATGGAAAGGAACGCTTAATAAAACAAAGATCAAGAGAATGAAAAATCCGTACATCAGTGCATCTCTTTTCCCTTTTGATTTGTCTTTGTTTCCTTTTGTAAAGAAAGAAACTGTTAGAGGAATCATTGGGAAAACGCACGGTGTTAATAATGCAATCAATCCTCCGATAAACCCTAGGAATAAGTAGGTCCAATAATTTTCACTGTCTTTTACAGCAGCTGTTCCGCAATCTGTTAAAGGTTTTTGGAAATCAATAGACTCTATTTTTAATTGTTTTGGATCTAATTTTGAAACTTCTTTTACCGTCATTTCTCCTTTTCCAGGATCAGCAGTTACTGTTTCAACCATTTTAACAGAATCTTTAGCAGGTTCCACTATGTCGGCAGTAACTTCTTCGGTAGCTCCTTTTGGAGTCACTTTTTGAGTGAATTCTAACGTATTCGGAGCAAGACAAACACGGTCGTCACAAGTTTGATAAGTAATTTCTGCTACTACATCACCAGGTTTTGTTCCGTCTTTTAATTTAAACTTTTGCTTAAAACCTGCGCTGTTGGAATAGAAGATGATCTTTCCGCCAAAAGCTTCAGAAAATTCTTCATGTTTTTTACCTGTTTCCGTAAACTTCCCAATCAGTTCGATATTTTTACCTGAAACTTTATATTCTGTCGGAATTCCGGTATCTTCAGGAATGTCTTTAGAATAAATATGCCAACCGCTTTCCATGGTTGCATTCAACACGGCTTCATATTGGTTGTTTCCTAATTCGTTAACCGTAAGTTTAAATTTTACAGGATTTTTGATTTGTGCATTAATTCCTGTTGCTAAAAACAGCAGAATTAATAAAAACCAGTTTTTAAATTTCATTTTACTTTAATTAAAAATTTCGAGAATATTGTTTCGTTTTCTCATCCCTTGCCTATGGTTTGCCTTCTCTAAATGATAGAATTCCAAGAATAGAATTTTTTCTTTAGGTATAAGATCCATTTTTTTTCTTCGCTAAAATAGCTAATTTTTCGTCCTTAAAAAAACGAAGGAACTCTCTTTTTTCTAACAAACCTTTCTATAAAAGATGTTCGCGCATGTATTTACCTTAGCAGTAACAGAAATACGTATTTTTTTGAATCAAAATGTTGTGTAAAATAGCTTCTATTGATTTTCTCAATACGTTCAATAATGCTGTGAAAAAATCCATAATAATCAAATATCACTGATTTCTCACGCCAGAATATTTTACAGTTGCTTCAGGATATCTTCTGTTGAAGCTCTCTCTTTATAATCCGGATTAAAATGTCTCCAAGAGATCACTTTGTTTTCATCAAGAATATAGGTTGCAGAAACAGGCAGTCTTCCCGAATTGTCTGATCTACTTTTTGTAAACTGATCTTGTAATTTTGAATTATAAAAGTCAAGAGTCTTACTATCCGGAGTATAGAGAACATCAAAAGCTTCTGCAATTTTATACCCTTCATCATATAAAACGGTATATCCTGTTTTTGTTTTAGAAAGCGTTTTTTCTATAAATTCTGGTTTTTCAGGAGAGATAATAACTAATCTTGCATTCTTAGCTTTTAATTGCGGAGCTAAATTTTGAAGCGATTCAATATATTTATTACAGTAAGGGCACCATTGTCCACGGATAAAAACTAAAATCAGTTTTTCCTTTTCTTTTGCTGAGGAAAATGTATTTCCTAAATGATCTTTTGCCGAAAAATCAGCAATTTTATCTCCAACCATTTTTCCTTTCACCATGTCTAACGTTTTTGGTGTTGCTTGCGTTGAAATTTTATCTAAAACGGCCATTCCAACTGTTGAAAACTGCTCCGCATTATAATATCCAAAGTCATATTGAACCAATTTTCCCGTAGCATCTAAAAATAAGAATGATGGAAAATTAACAATTTTAAATTCTTTTGCCAATGCAACGCCTTCTTTTTCTGCATCTATAGCAAGGTTTACAAAGTTTTTGTTGAATAATTCTCCAACTTTAGGATTGGTAAAGGTATTTTTCTGCATCAGTTTACATGGGCCACACCAAGTGGTGTATATGTCTATAAAAATGAGCTTGTTTTCTTTTTTTGCAATCTTTTTTGCGGCTTCCAAATCAATTTTTTGAAAGTCAATTCCTGTTTTGCTTTGTGCGCTAGCGGAAATTCCTATTAGCAAGCACAGACTGAATACAATTGTTTTAAACATAATGTTGATATTTATTATTAGGTTCCAGAAACCCGGAAAAAATCACCCAACGTTTTTGATTTATTTTGTAAAGTATTGTATATCAGTTTTAAAAATTGTCGTTGTTTTTAATTTTTCTAATTTGTTCTACACATTTATGCTTCTGGTTTTGGGCATTATGCTTGCTGGAATATCGATATTTGCTTTGGATCTCCTCAATGCTTTTATTTTTCATAAAAATATCCTGAATTAAGTTTTTACAATGCGTAGAAATAGAATTAATGTAACCGTTAAGTCTATCCCAATAATCCCGCTCGTTTTCAATCGCTAAATTGATTTCTTCTTGATGAGTAGCGTAATAGTTTTCCGGAATTTCTATGAGAAACTGTTTATTTCTCAGCTTTTTCAACCATAAGTTTTTAGAAATTCCTGAAATGTAATAACCAAGACAGGTGTGCGTTTTAAAGTCGTCAGTAAATAATTTTTCGTATAAAATAACCAGTGAATCCTGAAAAATGTCTTCGGCATCCTCTAGATTCCCTTTGTTATTAAGAACAAATTTTTTAGTGTAAGTAAAGTATTGTTGATATAAAATGGCAAAAGCTACATTGCTGTTTCTCTTAAAATCATCTATTGCTAGAGTATTTGTTGTTTTTCTGTCCATTTTATTTTCAACATTTTTTGAGTCTGCTTGCCGGCAGAAAACCTTCGATCTTGTCTATAAGGTAATATTCCTAAAATCTGATCTGTGGCATCGCACAGTAACCAAGCGTTTTCTTTTTCCAGAAAAGATAATTTTTCATCTCTCAGAAATTTTGAAATCTTCTTTTTTCCTGCCATTCCGATAGGGAAAAATACATCGCCTTCTACCTTCTTTCTTAGCTTTAAAGGAAGATTTACTTTTTCAATATCTAAAATCCATTCTAAAGATTGAGAACTTGAAATCTGCAACTCTATATTTTCAGAAATTTCTATTTCTTGATCTTCATTGATCTTTAAAATAATTTCCTGAGGGATTTCATTCGGAATGTCTGATATTTTGAGAGGTGAGAAAACCAATTCATTTCTATTGATAATCAATTGATACTCTTTTGAAAAAAAAGAACTTCCATTTTCAGCTTTGAAAATTTTAGAAATTTCCTCTTCCTGATTAAAACCGTATTTCTTTAAAATCTCAAACTTTACAAAATCACTTTCCTGATCCAGCTTTTCTTTGGATACAATTTTATGGTCTTTGTTAAATGTTGAAAGCTTATTTTCTATTTCTTTAATTTGATGTTGAACAAAATCTTTGGTCTGATTTAAGTAAGAAGAGCTTTTTTTGAAGTTTTCCAAAAAATGGTCGTTGGTTTCTAAAAGCTTGGGAACAATCTCGTTTCTGATTTTATTTCTTAAGTAATCACTTTTCTTATTAGAAAGATCTTCACGAAATTCAACGCTGTTTTCTTTTGCAAACTCGTAAATATCTTCTTTTGAAAAGGATAAAAGAGGACGAAGGATATTATTGTCATTGGAAGGGATTCCACTTAAACCATTAATTCCGGCTGCTTTTGAAAGATTGATGATGAATGTTTCCAATTGGTCATTCAAATGATGTGCAGTCACTAAAAATTCTAATTTTTCCTGTTGCTGAATATTTTTAAAGAAAGCATAGCGGAGCTCTCTTGCCCAAAGCTGAATAGAATTGTCCGGTTTTTGATCTTTTTCTGAAACTTCATATAAATGAAAAGGAATCTTGTTTTTCTCACAAAAATCCTGAACAACTTTTTGGTCGAGGTTAGAATCTTCACTGCGAAGTTTATAGTTGATATGAGCTATATGAAAGGAAAATCCAGAGTTTTGAAACAAATAAGCCAGCACCATAGAATCAGCACCGCCACTCACTGCTAATAAATAAGTGTGGTTTTCCGGATTGTGAATAAGATTTTCTAATTGATCTCTAAAACGTAATTTTTTCAACATCTAGGTTGATAATTTCTTTTGTACAAAGATAACCCATATAATTAAAATGAATTTTCCTAAATTTGATTCGTCTAAAAAAGATTATTTATGAAGATTATTAAAATTCTAGCAGTTTCTGCGATGGCGTTGGGGATGACATCTTGTATAAGCAAAAAGCAATACGATGCTCTAAGTTCAAACTATAAGCAATGTATTGAAAACATTGGCGAAAGACAGAGAGAGATTCAGGATCTGAAGTCTCAAAACTCTGCATTGTCAGGTGAGAATAATTTACTAAAAAGTCAGCATGATGCTTTAAAATCATCATTAGATGCTTGTTTGTCTAATACAGGTAAAAGTTCTGCAAATATTGATAAGCTAGTAAGTGAGATCAATTCTTCAAACTCTTACATCAAACAACTGATTTCTAATAATGCTAAAAATGACAGTTTAAACTTAGCATTATCGAACAAACTGAAAAGATCTTTGGATAATGTAACAGACGATGATGTTCAGGTAAAAGTATTGAAAGGGGTAGTGATGATCTCGCTTTCAGACAAAATGTTATATAAAGTGGGTGACTACAATGTATTGCCTGCAGCTCAGGAAGTATTAGGAAAAGTGGCTAAAGTAATTAATGATTACGATAAATATTCAGTATTAATTGAAGGTAATACAGATAACTCTCCTTTAAGTTCTCCAAACTTACCAAGAGACAACTGGGATCTTTCTGCATTAAGAGGTACATCGGTTGCTAAAGTTTTACAGTCTCAATTTGGAGTTGATCCTGCAAGAATTACAGCAGGTGGACGTTCTGAATACAATCCTAAAGCGACAAACATGAGCGTTTCAGGTAGAGCAGAAAACAGAAGAACAGAAATTATCATTATGCCTAAGCTTGATGAATTCATGAAGTTGATGGATATTGCTCCTAAGAAATAAGAATTTCAAATTCTACATACAAAATAACTCCCGAAGAAATTCGGGAGTTATTTTTTTAATCAAATTAATTCTTCTTTTTTCAATAAGGAAATAATTCTTTGGAAAAATGAAGAGGATATTCCTGGTTTAGTTTTTTTCACAGAAGAAGCCGCCTTGTCCGGGGACACTGCGGTCTTCTGATTCTTAGTGTTTATTTGTTTTTCCCCTACCTTCATTGTTATTTTTTTTCTTAGTGTTTCTACCCGTCTTTGCAAAGGTATTACAATGACAGATGAAAAAACATCCGTGTTTTTACGGTAATTGACATGGGGCTTTCCCTGTCTTTGGGAGAATGTTTGCCTCAAAATTTATTCTTTTTCCTTATATTTAGTTAAATTTGAATCACAAAAATTTGTAGAATGAGCTTTTTTGAAGAAAAGAATCCAGAAATGGACAGGTATTTGGAAACACACGGATCTTCCGAACCTGAAATTCTGAAAAAATTAAGAAAAGAAACCTTCCAGAAGACGACGCAGCCTCATATGATTTCGGGATATCAACAAGGGAGACTTTTAACCATAATTTCTCAGATGTTACAACCTAAAAATGTGTTGGAAATTGGAACTTTCACAGGGTATGCAACTTTATGTTTGACGGCTGGTTTAGCAAAAGACGGAAAAATAACAACGTTGGATGTCAATGAAGATCTTGCTTATTTACCAAAAAAATACTTCCAGGAAAGTGAATATTCTAGTCAGATCAACTTTAAACTTCAGGATGCAAAAGAGTTTTTAAAGGAAACGGATGAGATTTTTGATCTTGTTTTTATTGATGCTGATAAAGAAAATTATGCAGAGTATTTTAGATTAATTAAGCCTAGAACACAATCGGGTTCAGTGGTATTGTTTGATAATGTTCTTTGGTATGGTAAAGTACTGGAAGAAAATCCGAAGCAAAAATCTACTCAAATCATCAAGGAACTAAACGATTTGATCGCAAAAGATAATGATTTTGAAAATCTTATTTTACCTTTGCGTGACGGAGTGAATTTCCTAAGAAAGATATAAGATATTTATTATCTAAAAAATTATGAATAAAGGAATTTGTATTGTTACAGTAGCACCAGTGCGCGCAGAAAATTCTGACAAAGCTGAAATTGTTACTGAAATATTGTTTGGAGAAAGTGCAGATATTTTGGAAGTGAATAAAAACTGGACCAAGATAAAAATGCATTATGATGGCTATGAAGGATGGATGGATACCAAACAAATAAGGCCTGTAACAGACGAAGAGCTGGCGAATAGAAAAGTAACCTTAATCACTGAAGATTTTTCTTCTGTGCTGATGAATGATGGGAAGACATTGCTTTCTATGGGTTCTGAGGTTGAATTTCCTGCTGTAGCTTCCAGAAGAAGTCATGATACCCGTGAAAGTATTGCTTTAACAGCAAAAGAATTTCTTAACGTCCCTTATTTATGGGGCGGGAAAAGTTTTTTCGCAGTAGATTGTTCTGGTTTTACACAGTTGGTTTACAAAGTTCATCATGTGAAATTACCGAGAGATGCATCTCAGCAGGCAGAAGTAGGGGAGACATTAAGTTTCGTGGAAGAAAGTCAGCCTGGAGACCTTGCTTTTTTTGAGAATGCTGATGGTAAAATTATTCATGTAGGAATCATGCTCGATAATCAAAGAATTATTCATGCTTCCGGAAAAGTAAGAATTGATACCTTAGATTCTACAGGGATTTTTAATAAAGAACTGAATCAGCATACTCATAAATTAAGAGTGATTAAAAGTATCATTTAAATATGAAAATCTCGAGCATATTATTAATTGTAAATACTCTTTTACTTATCGTAATTTGGGCTTTTACAGGAATGAAATATGCTGGATTACCTGATAGTATTCCTACCCATTTTAATTTTCAGGGTAATGTAGATGGGGAAGCCGGAAAGGCGGCAATTTGGGCTGTACCATGTATCGCTACATTTATTTCGGTTCTCTTTGCAGGACTCTCGAGAGAACCTAATTCTACTTTATTAAACGTTCCGAAAAGTTTTCGAAATAAAAAGACGTTAGAACTATACTTATATTCTATTCAGTTTCCTGTAATGCTTTTGTTCTTGGACATTGTTATAGAAAGTATCCGTATTGCAGAAGGCAAACAGGCTAAGCTAAGCGAACTTGTTTTTTTTATTGTGGGATTATTATTTGCGGTGATTGGAGTTGGTCTTGTAAAATCAATTCAGGAGGGAATAAGAAATAAGGCTAATCATTAAAATAACCAGGTTTGAAATTTCTCTACACCATATTTGTTAATCTTCTCATCTTCGGAATGAAGGTTTTTTCGTTGTTTAATGATAAAACTAAAAAAGGCGTTGAAGGAAGGAAGCAATCTATCCATATTATTAAGTCTAAATTTTCTACATCTGATAAAGTAATCTGGATGCATGCTGCAAGCTTGGGCGAGTATGAGCAAGGGTTGCCAGTGTTAGAAAAACTGAAAAAAGAATTTCCGACACATAAAATTTTAGTTACTTTTTTCTCACCATCTGGCTATGAAAATGTTATTAAAAAGAAACATATTGCTGACTGTATCTGTTATTTGCCTTTCGATAAAAAATCAACAGTAAAAGACTTTATTTCCCAGTTTGAAACTGAACTATTTTTTACGGTGAAATATGATTACTGGTATCATCTTTTGGCTGAATTAAAAGAGCAGGGTGCAAAAACCTATGTTATTTCTGCTTTGTTTTATGAGAATCAGGCTTTCTTTACCTCGTACGGAAAATGGTTTGTAAGACAGTTGAAAAATAATATTGATTGGTTTTTTCATCAAACAGAAATGTCTTTTGCACTTGCAAAAAGTGTAGGCTTAGAGCGTTCTTCGATAGCAGGGGATACAAGATTTGATCGTGTGAAGCAGCTTCGAGAAAGAGACAATCATGTGAAGTATATCAACGAATTTATTGATGGGAATAAGACTATTGTTTTCGGAAGTTCTTGGGGTTCGGAAGAAAAGATAGCGGACATTATTTTAAAGGCGAATCCGTATGTTAAAATTATTATTGCTCCTCACGATCTCAAAAGGGTTCAGAATTTAAGAGAAATTTTTTCTGATACTTTGTTGTATAGTGAAATTGCAAATCAGTCATCATTTAATCATCATCGTTTGCTTATCATCGACAGTATTGGGTTATTGTCAAAACTCTATTCTTACGCTGATGTTGCAGTGGTGGGAGGAGGTTTCCACGATGCAGGTTTACATAATATTCTGGAAGCAGCAACTTTCGGAGCGCCAGTGATTTTTGGAGATCATTATAAGAAAAATCCCGAAGCAGATGATTTGATCTCAGCTAACGGCGGAAAATCTTTTGATGAAGAAAATGTTGCAGCCGACTTCGCACTATTTCTTCTCAATGATGAGAATGAAGAAGTACTAGCGGAAATGTCTGCAAATGCTAAGAAATTTGTGGATGAAAAACCTAATTCAACCGAAATTATCCTCAAGAAAATTCTATCTTAAAAATCCCTGACTTTTTATTTCTTTCATAATCTGATCTAAATTATCCGGAATGTTTTCACATTTCAGCCAATTAAAATCTAAACCATTATTAATACAAAGCTTTTGTAGATACGTATTGCTGTTGATTTTCTTATCAAGATTTTCTAAAAGTTCATCAATCTCCATCCAGTAATCTTCATCTAATTTTTTTGCTAAAATTAATGCTCGGAATATTTTATTGATGATATAAAGATAAAGCTTGTAAACATTGTCAAATCTTTGTCTACCAAGTTCTTCGTTGTTTTCCAGAATTTCATTGATGAGTAATATAAAGCTGTAACATGTCAATCTTTGTCTACCAAGTTCTTCGTTGTTTTCCAGAATTTCATTGATGAGTAATATATGCAGAGAGATTTCTCCAAACTTATCGGTCGTTATCTTTATGTGTTCTGTTATTTCGGCACTGATCTTTCTGATAATGGTTTGGAAATATTTTTGATTTCCAATGTATTTTGAAGCCAAAAGAACTTTCTCCTTTACATTTTCTTCCATTGCATCTCTTTTGTCATCGGTTGTTTCTGTATCAATCAATTCGAAATACAGTTTTTTAGACAAAAGTTTATCCTTCTTTAATAATCTGAAAATAAGACGGTCTTTTTCTACAGGAGAAAAATTACTTAAAGCCGCTTTAAATTCTTTTGAATACTCCATTAATTAAAAATTTTTGAATATTTAAGAAACCCATTTAATGCCCAATTGGCCGTGTAATACAATGATTTTACAGTAGAGAATTCCATAAAATCTTTGTACACCAAATATTGGTCTTTAATGATATTTTTTTTCTTTCTGGAAACGCTGTTTTCGCGCATTCTATATTTTGCTAATGTCTTTTTTACGGGATAGCCTTTGGGGATTTCTTTTAATAAATTCAACCACATTACATGGTCTTCACGTTTGCTTTTTATGGGAAAGAAAAATTTACCTACTCTTTGGGTATCATACATCGTGGAAACCGGTGCGAGTCTGCAAGTCTTCAGCAAGTTTGAGAAAGTAACGATCTTATCAGCAAGATAATCCTTTAAAATAGGCTGCATGGTATGTTCATCACATCTTGAATAATTACAATAAACAAGTTCTACGTTATTTTCCTGCATATAATCCGTCATTGTTTCCAAGTATTCAGGATACCATAAGTCGTCCGAATCCAGAAACGCAATATATCTTCCTTGGGCTCTTTCCAGGCTTTTATTTCTTGCATTTCCTGCGCCTCCGTTTTTCTCTAATGCTTCCAGTTTTATTCTGGGATCATTGTATTTCTTGATGATCTCTACGGTATTGTCTTTAGAAAGGTCGTCCGTTATCAGCCATTCCCAGTTTTCATAGGTTTGGTTGAGGACAGATTGTATCGTTTCTTCTATAAATTCTGCAGAATTATAGCAGGGAGTGATGATGGAAACAAGGTCTTTCATTTGTGCAAAGTAATATAAATAGATTTAAAGTTGGATGAGGGACTCTTAAAATTATAAAAATCTTTTTTCGTAAAGATGCCATGAGCATACTCCGACTCCTATAACAACAAGCATGCATACAAACGCCATGAAATAAGGATTGTAATTGGCAAATAAGCCTAATGTAGCAAATACTCGGATAATAGGGAAGTGGAAGATGTAAATACCATACGTGAAATCTCCATATTTTCCGAAGTTATTTAAAAACTTAAGAGAATAGGCGATATACAGAACGATGATGCTTATCATGATGGGTGAGAATAATTTAATTTTAAAAATCAAATCAATCCAAACCGTTAGAATGGCGATGATAAAAAGGATATTTTTATGTTTAATAAATTTTTCAAAATTAAAATACACCAACATTCCGCCAATGAAATAGCATAAAGCTCCCGGAATTTGTCTGGAAATTTCTACTCTGCCAGTCATCTCAAAATAATTAAGATAAATTAATGAAAGAAAATAAAATACTATTAAACTTACATTTCTATATTTATTATTCTTTCCAAAGAACAGGAAAAGTACCGGAACTAAAAAGTAAAAACACATTTCAATTTTTAAGGTCCAAAGGGCACCGTTTACAGCTCCATTCCCGAAAACTCCCGGAAGGTTGGGCGCCATAAAGTTCATAAATGCTGAGTTCCAGAAAAGATATTTATAGGTTTGGGAGTTGGTGAAGTATTCCGCAAAGGAGAGCGTGCTCACTAAGCTTAATAATATAGTACATAAAACTACAACCAGCCAATAGCCGGGAAGAATTCTATTCAGTCTTTTTTTGATGTATTTCTTCAGGGTACTTGTTCTTTCATAGCTTCGTGCAATTAAAAAACCACTAACGATGAAAAATGCAAAAACACCCACTTCTACAGGGCTATGTTTTAGGAACTCAAGGGAAGGTGATGCACTTAGAAAGCCTAAATGTCCAACAAAAACGATGAAAGCGAGGAGAACACGGATGAAGTCAAAATTATTTTTCGCGATATCTTGCATTTGTATTTTTCTACAAAAATAACTTTTTTAGTAAATATATAACACTATCATATAGTTCAATATTTGTTAAATAGAGGTAATATTGCAGGAATGAGCAGTAACAATTTTAAAAATATTGGTTTTTGAAATAATTTTTCACAAAAAACTATTAAGTAAATCAAAAAAATTATAATTTTAGCGCTTGAAAAATTTGATACATGAAGAAATTAGTTTTACTATTTGCAGGTTTATCATTATTTGTAGCTACAGGGTGTACTAAGGATGACGATGAAGTAGTTCTATCTCCAATCAGAGGAGTTTGGCAGCCATTGAAAGAGGTTGTTACGACTGTAGAAATAGGAGAAGATCCCGTTACAGATGTTATTACGTATACCGACTGTCAGAAAGAATCCAGATGGAGGTTTAATACGGATGCATTAGGACAAAGAATTGAATGGAATGACACCGCTACACCTGGAGTGTGTGCTATATCATCAAGTCAAAATTTCAATTATGTATATGACAGTAGTGCAAAAACAATACAGATAAAATATCAAGGTACTGTAGAACCATCTAACGGTAAGGTAGTTACTCTTAATGAAACTACAATGAACCTTGCTATAAGAGAAGAAACTTCTGATCCTACCATATATAAGACAAGAACCTATACTTTTAAGAGAATTCCTCAATAATAAGTAATCGTTAAATACATAATAAAAGGTCTCATCTTCGGATGAGATTTTTTTGTTTGGGTATGCATTATAATTAATCAAAAATTAAAGTTGCATTTCTTTTAAAATCATTATTTTTGTGAAAACTAGAGTTAAAATTATTCTAACATCTAGAGTCTAACATCTAATATCAATAATAACGTGTTTTACGATCATCAGCAGATAGAAAAAAAGTGGCAGAAATACTGGGAAGACAATCAAACGTATAAAACTTCCAATAACACAGATAAACCAAAATTTTATGTTCTCGATATGTTTCCGTATCCATCGGGGGCGGGGCTTCATGTGGGTCACCCGCTGGGATATATTGCATCAGATATTTATGCGAGATATAAAAGACATCAAGGGTTTAATGTTCTCCACCCGGTTGGTTACGATAGTTTCGGACTTCCTGCTGAGCAATACGCAATTCAAACAGGGCAGCATCCTGCCGTTACAACAGAACAGAATATTAACAGATATGAAGAGCAATTAAGAAAAATTGGTTTTTCATTCGATTGGGGTAGAGAAGTAAGGACTTCTGATGCTTCTTATTATAAATGGACACAATGGATTTTTATTCAATTGTTCCACTCTTGGTATAATAAAAATACAGACAAGGCAGAATCTATCGAAACATTGATCAAGCATTTTGAAGAGAATGGATCATTGGATGTAAATGCCAATCAAAACGAAGAATTAAATTTCACGGCAGAAGAGTGGAAAGAAGCATCTGAAATAGATAAAGAAGATATCTTATTAAACTACCGTTTGTCTTTCAGAGCAGAAACTACGGTAAACTGGTGTCCTGCTTTAGGAACCGTGTTGGCAAACGATGAGATAAAAGACGGAAAATCTGAAAGAGGAGGTTTCCCTGTTTTCCAAAAGAAGATGATGCAGTGGAGCATGAGAATTTCTGCATATTCTGAAAGATTGTTGCAAGGTCTTAAAACATTAGACTGGCCACAACCCTTGAAAGACGCTCAGGAATACTGGATCGGAAAATCTCAGGGTGCTCAGGTTCAGTTTAATATTGATTCTCACGACGAAATCGTTGAGGTTTTCACCACAAGACCTGATACTATTTTCGGAGCAACATTTATGGTGTTGGCGCCAGAAAATCCTTTAGTGGAAACTATTACTACAGCAGAGCAAAAAGCTGAGGTAGACAATTATATTGAAGAAACTTCTAAGAAGTCCGAAAGAGACAGAATGTCTGACGTGAAAAACGTTTCGGGAGCTTTCACAGGAAGTTATGCGATTAATCCTTTCAGTAATGAAAAGATGCCGATCTATATTTCAGATTACGTATTGATGGGGTATGGGACAGGAGCTGTAATGGCTGTTCCTGCACATGACGAGCGTGATCACAGATTTGCGAAGAAATTTAGTTTAGAAATTAAAAAAGTGGTGGAAACTGAAGAAGACGTTCAGGAGAAATCTTTTGATTCTAAAACAAGTGTTTGTGTAAATTCAGATTTCTTGAATGGGTTAAGCTATGATGAAGCAAAAGCATTAATCATTGATGCCGTTGAGAAAAAAGGAATTGGTCACGGAACTACAAATTACAGACAGCGTGATGCCATTTTCTCAAGACAACGTTATTGGGGAGAGCCGGTTCCTATTTATTATAAAGATGGAATGCCTTACACATTGCCAAATTCTGCGTTGCCTTTAGCACTTCCTGAAGTTGAAAAGTATTTACCAACAGAAGATGGAGATCCGCCATTAGGAAATTCAAAAACTTTTGCTTGGGATGAAGCCAACCAGAAAGTGGTTGCTACAGACTTAATTGATGATAAAACAGTATTTCCTTTAGAATTATCTACAATGCCGGGTTGGGCAGGAAGCTCATGGTATTTCCTTAGATATATGGATCCTAATAATGATGAGGTTTTTGCTAAAAAAGAATTAACCGATTATTGGGGACAAGTAGATTTATATATTGGTGGTAGCGAGCACGCAACCGGACACTTATTGTATTCTCGTTTCTGGAATATGTTCATGAAAGATCGTGGATATGTGAATCATGATGAGCCTTTCCAAAAGTTGATCAACCAAGGGATGATTTTGGGGATGAGTGCTTATGTGTATAGAATTGATGGGACTAATCAGTATGTTTCTAAAAATATAGCAAGCGAATATCAAACTCAGCAAATCCATGTTGATGTATCTTTATTAAAAGGAACCTCTGATGAATTGGATACGGAAGCTTTCAAAGCTTGGAGACCAGATTATGCTGATGCTGAATTTATTTTAGAAGACGGAAAATACATCACAGACCGTGAAGTAGAAAAAATGTCTAAGTCTAAATACAATGTAGTAAATCCTGACGATATCTGTAATGAATATGGAGCAGACGGGTTGAGGTTGTACGAAATGTTCTTAGGTCCGTTAGAGCAATCTAAGCCTTGGAATACACAAGGTCTAAGTGGAGTCTATGGTTTCTTGAAAAAATTCTGGAATTTATATTTCGACGGAGAAAATTTTGAAGTTTCTGATGAAGAACCTACAAAGGAGGAATATAAAGTATTGCATACATTAATAAAGAAAGTGGTTTACGATATCGAAAACTTCTCTTTCAATACATCTGTATCATCATTTATGATTGCTGTAAATGAATTACAAAAATTAAAATGCAACAAACGCAATATTCTAGAGCCTTTAGCCGTTATCATTTCGCCGTATGCACCGCATATCTGTGAAGAACTTTGGAGTCTGTTAGGACACAATACTTCTATTGAATTTGAAAAATTCCCGGAATTGGATGAAACGTACTTAGTAGAAGACGAAATTCAGTATCCGGTAAGTGTAAATGGTAAAATGAAATTTAAATTATCCCTATCTGCGCAATTATCTGCTAAGGAGGTTGAAGATTTGGTGATTAAGGATGATAAAATTCAACAAATTCTGGAAGGGAAAGCACCAAAAAAAATCATAGTAGTGCATCACAGAATTGTGAATATTGTAATTTAAAAAAAAATTAACATTGGTAATTTAAAAAAAATGAGGGGTTAAATTTTTTAATATTTTAACATAAATGTTAAAATTGAGGAAAATAATTAAAAAATTGAAAAAAAATTATAATATCGAAATCGTATTAAAATTTCTTTATCAAAAAAAACAAAAATGTTTATTTAAGACTCTTGCATTTTAATTAATTTTGCCTTTAATTTACAAACTGTAAAATTTTAAAACAATATAATTTAGTTAAATATGGAAATGAATGTTTCAAAAAATGATGAGCAATTAGTTGCTAGAAAAGCAGGAGGTTTAAATCCGGCTATTATTATTCCTATTTTATTCGTTATAGGAGTTTGTATCTATTTATTCGTTCTTGGTAGCCCAGGAAATTTTAAAGATGCAGATAAACTAGGTGGTGGTTCTGTAGCTTTCTCAAGTGTTGAAGGAAAAGACATTCATCCAGAGTCGTTTTTAGGTATTATCTACAAAGGAGGGGTTATTGTACCAATCTTGATTACTTTCATGATTACAGTAATTGTTTTCTCTTTTGAAAGACATTTCGTACTTGGAAAAGCTGCTGGGAAAGGAAACTTAGACAATTTCGTAGTACAAGTAAGAAGCTTATTGAACCAAAACAAAGTTGATGAAGCTTTAGAAGAGTGTGACAGACAACAAGGATCTGTAGGTAACGTAGTGAAAGAAGGTCTTACTACTTACAAAGCGCTTTCTCATGATACTACTTTAAATAAAGAGCAGAAAATGGTAGCTCTTAACAAAGCTATCGAAGAAGCTACTACTTTAGAGATGCCAATGTTAGAGAAGAACATGATGATTCTTTCTACATTAGGAACTGTTGCAACGTTGATCGCACTTTTAGGAACTGTAATCGGGATGATTAAAGCATTCTTCGCATTAGGTTCTGGTGGTGGTACTCCAGATGCAGCTGCACTTTCTACAGGTATTTCTGAAGCATTGATTAATACAGCTTTAGGTATTGGTACTTCTGCTATTGCAATTATTCTTTACAACTACTTCACATCTAGAATTGATGGATTAACTTATAAGATCGACGAGATCGCAATGAGCATCCAGCAGTCTTTTGCTGAATTCAACTAAGAATTGAATCTTTAGCAAGGTGTTTGCATTAGCAATAAAAGAAGTTTAATTAAAAATAATTCAAAACAATGGCGAGAGTCAAACCAAAAAGACATGGAGTAGTGACGGATATGACGGCAATGTGTGACGTTGCATTCCTACTACTTACATTCTTTATATTGACCACTCAGTTTAAGAAACCTGACGTGGAGCAGATTAAACCGCCATCTTCAATATCAGAGAAGTTACTTCCTGATGCGAGTTTGATGACCATCAACGCTACTGCGGACGGGAAATTTTATTTCCAGCCCGTAGAAAATGCATCAGAGAGACTACAGCTTTTAGATAAAATGGGTCAGAAGTATGGAATTACTTTTGACAACAACGAAAAAGCTGCATTTCAAAAAGTACAAGCGATTGGGGTTCCTATGAACCAACTTAAGAGCTATCTTGATTTGTCAGATGAGGAGCAGAAGAATTTCAAGAGTCCTAAAGGGATTCCTATGGATAGTACAAATAAGCAGTTAGTAGACTGGGTACAACAAAGTTTAAGCGTAAATCCTGATTACAAATTAGCAATCAAGGGTGACGTTACTACTGAGTATCCTAAAGTTAAAAGCCTATTTGAAGGTTTAAGAGATATTGATTTTCTTAAATTCTGGTTGATTACATCACAAGAAGGTAAACCATAATATAATCATTTAGAAATGGCAGAAGTACAAGTACAGGAAAAAGGCGGCAAAGGCGGCAAGGTACGTTCCAAGAAACAGAATACCAGGGTAGATATGACTCCTATGGTGGACTTGGGTTTTCTATTGATTACCTTCTTTATGTTCACAACCACATTCTCTAAACCGAATGTAATGGATTTGGGTCTTCCGGCAAAGCCGAAAGAAAATACACCAAAACCACCTCCAACAGAGATTAAACTTTCTAACTCAATTTCTTTATTATTGGGTAAAAACAATAAGGTTTTTTGGCATCAGCAAGATAATACATCTTTAACTGACCAAAATCTTAATGAAACTACTTACGATAGAGAAGGGATTAGAAAAGTAATTGAGCAAGCAAAAGCTAACGCGGCAGATAAAACAAAATTTACTGTTATTATCAAACCGACAGACGATGCAGTATACAAAAACTTTGTAGACATTCTTGACGAAATGGCTATTACCAAAAGTGAGCAATACGGTGTTACCGATGTGAAGCCTTGGGAACAAACTATTTATAATAAGAAGGTTGGTAATTCTGGAGCTCCAGCAGCACCAGCAACAAAGTAATTTAACCATAAAATTGTAAATCTATGGCAGATGAAAATGTATACAATCAAAATCTTACTTTAGACGAGATTGTATTTGAAAATAGAAACAAGGAGTATGGTGCCTATGATATTAGACATCAGTATCCAAGACTTCTGACAAAGTCTTTTATTCTTGGAACGGCATTATTCCTAGTTGCGGCTTTATCTCCTTTTATTTATCTTACAATTAAGAGACTTACTGAACCACCTAAGCAAGAAGTGAAGGCAGATTTAGTAGAGATTCTTCAGGAAGATAAAATTATTGAGGAGCCAAAAGAAGAATTACCACCTCCACCACCTCCACCAAAAGAAGAGGAAAAAATTGAGGTAATCCAGAACGTTGTTCCGGAACCGGTAAAAGCTCCGAAAATCGAAACTCCACCGCCGCCAATTTCTAAGCAATTAGAAACAACGACGGGTCTGAACAATCAGGAGGGTGTAAAAGCTCCGGCTTATACTCCACCACCTCCACCACCATCTACAGGTACAAGAACTTCAACTGCTGAAGTGAAGCCTCAGGTGAGCGATACTCAGGTCTATAGTGAGGTAGAGCAAACTGCAGAATTCCCAGGAGGGATCAACTCTTTCAGAAAGAAAGTAGGAGATAGCTTTGACAGTTCTGCGATGAATGGAGATGAAGGTACAGTAAAAACTGAAATTACTTTCGTAGTAGAAAGAGATGGAAGTATTACTGACATTAAGGCTAATGGAAAAAATGCAGACTTCAACTCTGAAGCTGTAAGAACGATTAAGTCTATTAAGAATAAATGGAGTCCGGCTAAAATTAATGGTCAATCTGTTCGTTACCGATTCAGATTACCTTTAACAATGAATTTTGAAGGATAAATTTATCTTTAAATAATAATTAAAAAAGAGAAGCAATAGCTTCTCTTTTTATTTTTTTTGGTATTTTTGTTTTATGATGTTCAATTGGTTATCCCTGATTACAGGATTGTTTTATATAGTACTAGGAGGAATCGTTATTTACTACAAATTCTTCTTTACAACTTTAGAACCTGCGGTTGCTTATGCAATGGGTGGGCTTCTTATGCTTTACGGGGTGTTCAGAATATACAGAGCCGTTTCAAAAATTAAAAATTCGGGAAATGAGGAATAGTATTAAACTTGTAATGCTATTCGTTCTTAGTGTTATTATTACAAATTGCAAAAAAGAAGATAAGTCTCCATCTTATCATAAAGGAGATCTTACAATCCTTACCGACGAATCTTTTAAAAGTGTTACTGAAGCTTTAGCTGATGGATATATGATCAATTATCCTGAAACGAAGATTAAAGTTGTTACCAGAAAAGAAGATTTAGGTTTTCTTGATTTGTTACAAGGTAAAGCAAGAATTGCCGTCATGTCTAAAGAGCTTTCTCCTGAAGAAGTTAAAGCTTATGAAGAGCAAGTGGATATGAAAATTTTACCTGCAAAATTTGCTGCTGATGCAGTGGTTTTTGTAGTTCCTAAAAGTTCTACAAAGACAAGCATTTCAATGGATGAAATTAGAAATGAACTTCAATCTGACAATAAAGCATTTATTTTTGATGGAACCAATTCAAGTAATTTGAATTTTGTAGCTCAGAAACTTAAAAAACTACCAAAAGATTTGAAATTTTCAGTAATTCCTGGAAGCCAGAATATTATTGAAGAATTAAATAAATTCCCTGATAAAATAGGAGTTATTGGTCTGAATACATTTAGCAGACCTTATGATGAAACTTCTGAAAAATTAAGAGAATTGGTAAAAGTTCTTCCTGTAGAAAATGAAGGAAAACTTTATACTGCTGATTCTAGTACATTACGTGAAATGAAGTATCCTTTTACAAGAGTTTTATACTTTTTAACAAATGAAGGAAATTTTAACATTGCGAATGGGTTTATAAGATATTCTTGTACTCAACTTGGCCAGATGATCGTAGAAAAGGAAGGATTACAACCATACAATATTTACAAGAGAGAGGTGCAAATGCATTAAAAATAATAAATTAACCTTTTGTCCACAATGATTACACTATTTTGGTCTGAAAATTGTGGAGTAAATTAACTCGATTTAGAATATATTAAAAATGAAAGATATAATGATTATGAATGTAAAGAAGATTGCTTTTGGAGCAGCCGTGGTATTTTTTGCCAACTTTGCCTCTGCGCAAACAGTACAAGATGGTATTAACAGTATTGACAGTGATAAATTTGCTCAAGCAAAAACTAATTTCACTGACATGATTGCTAAAGCGCCTACAGCTGAAAATTATTTCTATTTAGGAAACACATTTTTAAGACAGGGTGAACCAGATTTTGCAAAAGCAACAGAAAGTTTTAACAAAGGTCTTGCAGCAGACGGTAAAAGTTACCTTAACAAACTTGGTTTGGCTACTGTAAAACTAGGAAAAGGAGATAAAGGGGCAATTGCTGAAATTCAGAAAATTGTAACGGATTCTAGAGAAAAAGATGCAGAAGTATTGTTCAGAGCTGCTGAAGCTTTAACATTATTTGAAAAAAATAACTCTCCTGATCTTGCGATTCAGTTCTTGAATAAAGCGATTGAAAGAGCATCTAAAAAAGAAGTACCTGCACATTACTACTATACACTAGGAGACGCTTACAGATTGAAGAAAATTCCTGGTGATGCAATGAGCGCTTATGATAAAGCTTTGCCATTGGCAAAAAATAAAGCATCCGTTTATACAAGAATCGGAACTTTATGGATGGCTGCACAACAATGGAAGCAAGCGAAAGAAAGTATAGATAAAGCAATTGCTACAGATGCAACATATGCACCTGCATACAAAGCTTTAGCTGCTTATGATATTAAATATCAGGAAAACGCGAAAGCAACTCAGGATTTGATCAACTATACAAAGTATGCTGATGAAGATCCATATACACAATTAGAAATTGCTAAACTTTATTTTACAAATGAAGATTATGCTAACTCTAAAATGATTTTGGATAAGATTTTTGATAAAGTTGAAGATCCAATCAAATTTAAATTAAGAGCATATCAATTATTTGCTGATGGAAAATATCCTGAAGCAAAACAAAGCATAGACAGTTTTGTTTCTCAGGCTGAAAAGTCTAGAGTACAGCCTGCAGATCAAGGTTTACTAGGTCTTATTGCTGCTGGTTTGGCTAAAGACGAGAAAGATGCTGCTAAGAAATCTGCTTTAATGGCTGAGGCTCAGCAAAAAATTGGTTTGGCTAAAGCTGCAAAAGACGAAACAATGAAGTGGGATATGGAGCTTGCTAAAATCGCTGGAGGTGGTGGAGCATCGCAAGGTGCTGCTGATTCTGGACCAACAAACCCAACAATTGAAGGTTTAAAGCAAAAAGTTGCTGCTAATACTCAGGATACAGATTCGTTGTTTAAGTTGGCAACAGCTTATCAGGATGCTAAAAACTGGAACGGAGCAATTCTTACATGGCAAAAAATGAGTACTCTTCTTCCTGATTGGGCTCCTGCTTACTACAGCCAAGGATATTCTTATCAGCAAGCTGGAAATAATGACGCTGCAAAAATTGCTTACGAGAAATTTATCTCTACAGTAAAACCTGCAGATAAGGAAGCAAACAAACAAACATTGGCTTATGCTTACTTTGCGGTAGCATATATGAGTAAAGATGCAGATCTTGCAAAAGCAAAAGATTATGTTGCAAAATCTTTACAATTAGATCCAACATACCAAGATGCTGTAAAGCTAAACGGAGAAATCAACAAGTAATTTAAATTTTAAATTATAGATATTAAAACTTCCCATTCGTAATGTTTGGGAAGTTTTTATTTTAAATCCTATATTTGAAAATAGGAAACGTCTAGGGTTAAAAATTCGAAAATAGGAGAATAATAATTAGGCGTTCCGTCGTACAAATTAAAAATTAAAAATGAAAACAGATATACTTGCCTTTGGGGCACACCCTGATGATGTTGAATTAGGATGCGGTGGCACCATTGCCAAATTAATTGCAGAAGGAAAAACATGCGTGATCGTTGATTTAACGAAAGGAGAGATGGGAACTAGAGGGACAGATGAAACAAGAAGAATAGAGGCAGGAAATTCAGCGAAGATCTTAGGCGTTTCGGCAAGAGAGAATTTAGGAATGAAAGATGGCTTTCTTGTGAATTCTGAAGAATACCAAATAATGATCGTGAAAATGATCCGCAAATACCAGCCAGAAATCGTTTTAGCGAATGCAATTGATGATAGACATCCAGATCACGCAAAAGGAGCTAAATTAGTGTCTGATGCGTGCTTTTTAGCGGGTTTAAGAAAAATCGAAACGACAGAAGACGGAGAAAACCAAGACGTGTGGAGACCGAAGCATATTTTCAACTATATTCAGTGGAAAAATATCAAGCCGGAGTTTGTTATCGACATATCTGAACATCTTGATAAAAAGATTGAAGCATGTATGGCTTTCAAAACTCAGTTTTATGACCCCAATTCTGACGAACCGGAGACTCCGATCACGTCAAAAGACTTTTATGAGAGTTTAACCTATCGTGCACAAGATTTAGGGAGGCTATCGGGAGTTGCTTATGCTGAGGGATTTACGACTGAGAAGTTAATTGCTTTGAAAAATTTTGATGGAATTGTTTTGTAATTAAAAAACATTTCCTATATTTGCACCACCAAAAACGGTGATTGTAGCTCAGTTGGTTAGAGCGCCGGATTGTGGTTCCGGAGGTCGGGGGTTCGAGACCCCTCATTCACCCACATTTAAACACATTTTCTTCATTGAGAATGTGTTTTTTTTATGTAGTAATGCCAAGAAAGTATAGAATGTAATATTCTAAGGAGCTATTTCCCGCTTTCCATTGCAATCTTTTTTTTCAAAAAAGGATTTTCATTTCTATCGGGGCTAGGGTATTGGTCATTCTTACAGCAATACACCAAAATACAAATCAAACAAAAAAATCTAAGTTTATTATTCTACAAGAAATAAATTCTTTAAATCTGTGTCAGAATAATTTTATTATAGCATTAGAGTTAATTGTATTTTTTTTATTTAAAGTATGTTAATTCTATCCTAATACCTGCAAAACATCATGTATCACGGTAAAAAAAATTACTACATTTATGCATACCAACTTCAAATATGGAAATAAACGTTACAGTAAAGCAATTGGGTAAGAAGCATCCTATCCTTTCAGAACAGAAACTTGAAATAGGTTTTAATGATAGTATGATCTCATTAGAAAATTTATTAAAATTAATTGTTCAGCAACAGGTAGAAGTATTCAATGCGAAATCATTTGAATTAGAAGGAGAAGATAACACCAAAATTCCTTTAGAGAATTATCTGAATATTCTTACAGATACCGGAAAGGCAGGTTTCGGAAATATTTATAATCAAAAGAAAGCTGATTTACAGAAAGCACAGGAAAATGCTATCCAGGCATTTGAAGACGGAATGTTTGCTGTTTTTTATAATGATGAGCAGCTTGAAGATCTCAAACAAATCATAGACCTAAGTTTACAACAGACATTTGCTTTCATCAGACTTACTTTTCTTGCAGGAAGTTATTGGTAATTATAGACACTGAATCTCAAAATACATGGAAATCACAGAAAAATTAAAATCGAAAAAGGTTGTAAATTACTATAGAAATTTACGAAAAGAACTAAAAGAACAAATAGAAACAGGTCAGCAGTCAGAACTGGATCTCACGAAAGAAGTTACAGAGTTAGGTCTGTTGATTGTTGGTAAAACAAATTATTATGAAGCCCTGACTTTAGGCAGTAAGCGTGCTGAAGAAATTAAAGAACTTGTAAAGTCTGATATTTGGGAAGATAAAGAATATTATAAACTGCTGGTTTATTTTTTCGGTAAAAATGCTGAGCTAGTAAAACACGCATGGAGTAGAATGCCTTATAAAATGTACCAGACAGGATATTACCGTCGCTCGTTTCGTGCTCCCCATAATCATAAATTTACCATTCTTAATCAGTTAAATCTAATTGGGAATCTTTTGCAGCTGGCAAGCACCTATTCTTATGGTGATGGTGAGCAAAATTATAATCTCACGTTAGAAGAACAAATCATTTATGACCATGCAATATCGAATAATTCACATCAGTTTTACATTTGGTCAGCGGCAATAGATACAGGAAATAATGGTATTTATGAATTGATTGAAGATATTATTTTCAATAAACATAATGAAGGAAAAGTATCCCGTAATATTATCAAAGCATTATTGAATAGCGAGCAGCAACGTTGCTGGGAATTAGTTGAAAAACTTTTGCTTGCTGCACAACGTCAGGAAGGCCTTCGACAGACCGTTTTAGAAGCTTTAGATGAAACCAGTATCGGTGCTTTGCAATATATGACCAACGTAATCGTAGAGCATAAGCTTACTCGTTTTTCATCCGTTGTTCGCTCGGTAGATACATGGACTGGTTTAGGCTGGGACGGGGAGAAAGAATCTGTGGTGAGAGGTATTGTATCATTGGCTCATACGTATTTTAATGATCCCGAACAGATTCCTATTGCGATAAAAAGTAAGAATAATAATGAAGTTTACATGGCGCTTTGGGTGCAGGCAGTATGGGATGTAGAAAAAACGATTCCTTACCTGCATCAGTTATTTGATAAAGGGAATGCGGAAAAGAAATGTTTAGCGATAAAGTTCGCTGGAGAAACGCAGGATCCTTACATCCAAATGCCGTTGTATTATAAAGCAATATTGGAAGGGGATGTGCAAGTGTTAGCATTTGCAGGAGAGCCGTTATCGGATTTACTAAGTGCTAATAAAGAGTCGAAATTTTTTATTAACAATCCGGATTATCCGGATTTATTTGAGAAGCTGCATGAACTCACCAAAAAAATAGATACAAAGGAAAAGAAGTTCGAAGGAAAGATATTCTCTTGGCTTAATGCCACTTTCAATAAAAGTAATTTGTATGCTTCTATGTTTTATCTGGTCGGGGAGGATCGTGATAAATTGGCTGTTGTTCTTTCTTATTTTGATCAGTTTGAACTTTCATTACGAGAGTTGCTGACCCGAAATATTTTAGGAGATCTCTACTGCTATTCTTATTCCTATAATGCTCAAAAAAAGAAAAAAGCGGTAACTCCTTTCCAAAAAGAATTTGCATTTAAAATTCTAAAAGATAGAGGAGAGTCTTTGGTTGCTTCAGGAATGAATGTTTTACAACAAAATCCTTTAGATAAAGAAGAAGTAATAACTTTCTTTGATTTGTTTAAAAGAAAAAGCGGAACACTTCGTCAGAAATTAGTAGAATTGATTGTAGCGCAAACAGATGAAGCAGCTACGCCGTTGGTGGCTGAATTAATGGTTAAAGGTGATATCGAGCAACGTACTGCTTCATTGGATATCATGTTGCAGTTTCAAAAAAGTAAAAGAGTTCCTTTTCAGATTACTGAATGGACTCAGCAATATGCTGAAAAATCAAAAGTATCAGAAAGAGAACAGATTTTACTTAATCAGCTTAATCCTTCCGAGAATAAGGAAGTTCTTTCTGAAGAAAACGGATTCGGATTTTATGATCCTTCTATAATATCAAAATATGAACTCCCTAAAGTAGAAGCTGATTCTGTGTATTTGCAGGCTACTAAAAAAGATAAATACGGATTTACACAATCAATAGATCATATAAAAGGAGAATTAAAAAAATTATGTAATCTATTCCTTCAATATAAAGACCACGAATATGAAGTGGAAGACTGGAATGGTTCTGCGATGAAGGTTTTAATGGGTAATTCTTTCCGTCAAATAAAAAATAATATTGGAGGTTTTACCCCTCAACAAATAGCTGAAAACTATCCGTTACACGAAATATGGGAGCAATGGTATCAGGATTCAGGATTGCAGCCGCAGGATTTATTTTTACTGACTTTTATAGATAATTGCGACAGAAAGGTATTCAGAGAGTTTTTAGAAGGTTATGTCTTTTACCATAAAGATATCATAACCAACCCAATGAAAGGAGGCTATTATTGGGAGAATCCTATTAGCAGAATTCTGGAATCCCTACAATCTACACATGCCTTTGAAGAAAAAACAGATTTCTTAATTGATGCCTGCAGTACATTGTTTGCCAATCTTCCCGAAGATATTATCAATTATAAAGGGAAAGATGATAAAGATTACTATTATACTTTTAGAGGAAATGGGTGGCAAAAATTAGGTTTTTTTGATGTTTTTTTAAGGGCAATCCCTTTACAGGACCTTACTGATGAACAACACATCAAGCAATGGAATTTATACCGATGGATGCAGTATAATGGGTTGCAGGAAAATATAAAAATAAGTGTTCCTCCTTTCCATGCGTTTTGTAAAGCTTATCAGTTGGGAATTATTACCAAGGGTGAATTGTATGAAGGCATTTTCATGGGCGAATCTATTATACGAGATCTTACCACTACCAAATTTTACCATCACAGTGAGAAATATTTAGAAAAATATCCTTTCCTAAAACCCATTATAGATGAAATTCAAGCTAAATTTTTAGATATAGAACTTATCCGTGGAGATGCGGCTACAGAAGTTTCTCATTTTGTACAGGAGTTTCAGAATATCTATGGAACACAACGCTTGGTAGAGTTACTTAAAGGATTGGGGAAATCAAAATTATACGCCAATTATATCTATAACTACAGCAATGAGAGTATGACGAAGCAAAAGTTGTTCTCGTTTCTTTTATCTAATTGTCATCCTTTAGAAAGTGATACGCAGGAAGCTTTCAATGAAATGATGAAAAAGGAAAAGATTGTAGAGCTTCGTTTAATTGAGGCTGCAGTCTATGCTCCGCAATGGCAAAAGTTTATCAGCAGTTATTTAGGTTGGAAAGGTTTGGATTCTGCAATCTGGTGGATGCATTCCCATACCAAAACCAGCAGCTATGAGGCGCAAAATTCCGAATTAGAAAGTGAAGTTGCAAAATATTCATCTGTAGATGTTCAGGAATTTAAGGATGGAGCAGTAGATAAAGAATGGTTTACAAAAGCATATAAAGAATTAGGGAAAGCCCGTTGGGAAATGCTTTATGAGTCTGCAAAATATATTTCAGACGGAAATGGACACAGGCGAGCAAGGCTATATTCTGATACGCTTACGGGCGATTTAAAAATAAAAGAAGTAACGGCAAAAGTTAAAGACAAACGTGATCAGGATTATCTTCGTGTGTATGGATTAGTACCACTGAGTAAAACTAATCCTACAAAAGATGTATTGAGCCGATATGAATACATACAGCAATTCAAAAAAGAAAGTAAGGAGTTTGGTTCAATGAAACAAGCTAGTGAAGCTTTGGCTATTCGGGTGGCGTTAGAAAATTTAGCAAGAAATGCAGGGTATCCGGACCCGATAAGATTGACTTGGGCTATGGAAACCCAGCAAATTCAAAGCCTTTTATCTAAAGAAACCCAAGTTACCATTGATGGCGTTACTGTCGGCTTAATTATAGAAGACGATGGGAAAGCTGAAATTGTAGTATTCAGAGATGATAAGCAATTGAAATCTATTCCACCAAAAATCAAAAAAGATAAAGCCATTGTTGAATTGGGGAATAACCGAAAGATCATGCGCGAGCAATGGGCCCGTTCCAGAAAAGGATTGGAGGAAGCAATGATAAGAGGAGATGAGTTCTTTTTTGCAGAAATTAAAAATCTTTTTGATCATCCGGTAATCAAGAAACATTTAGAGAAACTGTTATTTATTTCAAACGCTAATACAATCGGGTTCTTTAATGATGGTAGTTTGATTAATGCACAAGGCGAAATTCAGGAATTAAAAGAAGATGCAACTTTGCGTATTGCCCATTGTGTAGACTTGCATGAGCATTCAGTTTGGAGCGACTATCAACATTATTGTTTTACAGAAAAATTAGTACAACCGTTTAAGCAAGTATTCAGAGAATTATATATACCAACACCCGATGAGTTGCAGGAAAAATCTGTATCTCGTCGCTATGCAGGACATCAGGTTCAGCCGAAGCAGGCATTAGCATTGCTAAAAACAAGAGGCTGGAAAGTAGATTACGAAGAAGGTTTACAAAAAGTATATCATAAAGAAGGTTTCCAGGTGAAGCTCTATGCAATGGCGAATTGGTTCTCGCCTGCTGAGGTAGAAAGTCCAACGCTTGAAACAATAGAATTTCATTCATTAAAAGACCATAAGAATATTCCGTTTGAAGATATTAATCCGAGATTATTTTCAGAAGTAATGCGGGATATAGATTTAGTAGTATCGGTAGCGCATGTAGGAGATGTAGATCCTGAAGCCAGCCATTCTTCTATTGAAATGCGAGCTGTCTTGATGAAAGAAACGGCCAGATTATTCAAGTTAGACAATGTAAGAATTGAAGGCTCACATGTGTTGGTAAAAGGTCAAATGGCAGAATACAGTGTACATCTAGGAAGTGCTGTTGTGCATCAGGTTCCGGGGAAATATTTATCGATCCTTCCTGTTCATTCGCAGCAAAGAGGAAGATTGTTTTTACCTTTTGCCGATGATGATCCGAAATCTGCTGAGGTAATGTCTAAAGTATTATTATTAGCTAAAGATGATGAAATACAGGATCCAACGATACTTTCACAAATAAAAAGAGAGTATGTTTAGGATATAGTCTTTTCTGAAATATAGATTCAAATAAAAGTACACTCTTGAAGTGTGCTTTTTTTGTAGTATTATGTTTTTGTGGGAATAAAAAAAGCACCTTTTTTCAGATGCTTGTGTTTTTAAGATATTGTTTTGGCTTAAACCTCGTCGTCAGAATCTATTGTGTAAGATTTGCTTTTGAAGTCCTTGTCATGCTTTTCTGATATTACATCCTCACCTTTTTCGTTAATGATGAAATCTGTGGATTCATTAAACATCTCCTGAAAACTTTTAAAATCCTCTTTGTAAAGATAAATTTTGTGTTTCTCGAATGTAGCCTCTCCATTCTCTCCGAAGTTCTTTTTGCTTTCGGTAATCGTAAGATAATAATCTCCTGCTTTCGTCTCGCGCACATCAAAGAAATAAGTTCTTCTTCCTGCTTTTAACACCTTCGTGAAAATTTCATTTTCATGGCGTTCCTTGTATTCACTCATTGTTAGATATTTTTTAATCTTGTTAAGAACAAATATAAAAGTTTTCTTTTAATCACAAAATTTTTTTTATGATTTATTTAACAATTCCGAACGAAATGGCTAAGCAGTTAAAGAATTGGTAATTTCGGTAAGATTAATAATTTTATCTGCTCTCTGAGCGCTAGACTCTCTGTGTGTGATAATTATGGACGTTGCGTTATGAATTTTTGTTTCTATATTTTCCAATATATTCTGTTCCGTTTCAGTATCCAATGCAGACAGTGAATCATCGAAAATAATGATGTTTGGATCTTTAATTAAGGCTCTGGCAATACAAATCCTCTGCTTCTGGCCTCCCGAAAGCATTACACCACGCTCACCAACCAGTGTTTTATATTGATCTTTGAAGCCGGTAATGTTCTTATCTACATCAGCGATCTTGGCATATTCAACTACTTTTTCGTGGGAAGGGTTGTCTATTGCAAACCCAATATTAGTCTCAATAGAATCTGAAAACAGATAACTTTCCTGAGGAATATAGCCAATATAATTTCTGTAGTTGTCGAGGTTATGCTCCTTCAGGTTTTTACCATCAATTAAAATTTCACCTTCTGTAGGATCAATTAATCGGCAAAGAAGCAGGGCAATGGTAGATTTTCCACTTCCTGTTTTACCCATTATAGCAAGAGATTGTCCGGCATCTATTTTAAAACTTAAATTATCTAAGGCTTTAATTCCGGTATTTGGATAAACGTAAGAAACATTTTTAAACTCAATGTCTCCTTTAATAGGATAAACGTCAAAGTTTTCATTAACGATATCCGACTTCTTATCTAAGAACTCATTAATTCTCTGCATAGATGCTTCTGCTCTTTGGTTTACGGACGTAACCCATCCAACCATAGAAAAAGGAAAGATCAAGGTGTTGATATACATAAAGAAATCTGCAATTTTACCGATGCTTAATTCTCCGTCAATATATTTTTGTCCACCAATTAAAATAATGGCTACGTTCAATAATCCGATTACGAATAAAATGATAGTAAAAAAGTAAGCTTCAGTTTTAGCCAAATCCAACGCTTTATCTTGATAGTCGGTTACTTTTACGCTGTAATTTTTCTTGATGTATTTTTCTTTTGCAAAAAACTTTACCACACGAATTCCCGAAAAGCTATCCTGTACAAAAGTGGAAATTGCAGACTGACTTTTCTGCATTATCTTCGACTTTTTATTAATAATGGAACTTACTTTATAGATTAGGAATGATAAAATAGGAAGGGGCAACAATGTCCAAAGAGTCATTGAGGCATCCGTTTTTACCATGTAAATACTTGTGATCAGTAATAAGACAATTAAGTTGGCCACATACATTACCCCGGGTCCCAGATACATTCTCACTGCTACTACATCTTCGCTTAATCGGTTCATTAAATCTCCGATCGTCGTTTTTTTGTAGTCTGTAAGTGATAATTCCTGATAATGTTTGTAGATTTTATTTTTAAGCTCGTATTCAATTCTTCTTGAAGCTACAATAATGGTCTGCCTCATCATAAAGGTGAAAAAACCTGTGAGAAGGGAGCACCCAACAATAATAGCAACGTAAATTAAAACCTGTTTACTAAAGCCAACATGCCCTTCTTTGGCAAAGCTGGCAAGGATATCAACAGACTTACCAACAAACTGTACCTTATAGATATTAAAGAAATTGCTGGCGATAATAAATAGTACCCCCCAAAACAATAATATTTTGTGTTTCCAAAAATAAGGGTTTAGAGTTTTTAAAGCTTTCATAAAGTTTTGCAAAATTACAAAAATACCATCACACTACGAATTTCATAAATTTTAAATTTCGTATCTTTGCACCCATAAAAAGCTCTTTGAATGTTAGGACGACGACAAATCCGTGAAAAAGTAGTAGAAAGTGTGTATTCTTACTACCAAAATCCAATAAAATTTGATGTTTTAGAGAAAAACATGTTCTCTGGAATAGAAAAAATCTATTATCTGTATATCTATGAACTCAACTTTTTAGTGGCGTTGAAAGATCTTGCAGAACATCAGATCGAAATCGGTAAGAATAAATACATCAAAACCGATGCTAATACCAATCCTAATCAAAAATTCATCAGCAACCAGGTATTAATTAAGCTTGAAGAAAATCCTGAGAGATTATTTTTTACTGGTCAGCATAAAGAATTAAAGTGGGATCTTCATGATGATCTATTGGTAAGAACTTTCCAAAGAATTACTGCAGGAAAGCGTTATCAGGATTTCATGAAAGAAGATGGGTATTCTTTTGAGGAAGATCAAAAATTTATTGGAAAACTATTTTTAAGATACATCGCTGAAAATGAAGATTTTCATGAATATCTTGGAGATAAGGAATTAACTTGGTATGATGATATTCATATTGCTAATTCAATGGTTCAAAAAACGATTGGTTTTCTAAAAGAAGATGAAGACAGCAGAACATTGATCAAAATGGTGAAAGATGAAGAAGACAGAGATTTTGCAGGTAAATTGTTGAGAGACACACTAAACAACTGGGAAAGCAATGAGAAAAAGCTGGGCGAGAGATTAGAAAACTGGGATTTGGACAGAGTTTCTTTAATGGACAAAGTTATTTTAACAACAGCAATTTCTGAGCTTGATAATTTTGCCTTAACCCCTTCAAGAGTAATTATTAATGAATATATTGAGATCGCTAAAGTATTTGCTACAGACAGATCAAATATTTTCATTAATGGGATTTTAGATAAATATTGTAAAGATCAAAATAGAATTTAATAAAATGAAAAAGACGTTATCAATTATCGCTTTGTCTATTATAGGCCTTGGTTTAGTTTCTTGTAAAAAAGAAAATAAAGAAGTTCAGGGATCAGATGCTGTAGCAATAGATTCTAGTGCTGCGAATAATTTGCCACCAGCTGATTCTACAGCAGCTCATGTAGGAGAAGCAGCGGGTACTCCAGCAGTAGCAGCAACTCCGGCTCCATCTAACCAACCATTAACAACAGTTGCTTTATCTGAAAATAGCTTCGATTTTGGGAAAGTTAAAAAAGGAGATAAAGTAGAGCACGTATATGAAATTACCAATACAGGAACTAATCCTTTGGTGATTTCTGAAGTAAAGCCTGGATGTGGATGTACCGTTCCTGATTTTACAAAAGAACCGATCTTACCTGGTAAAAAAGGAAAAATAACGTTGCATTTTGACTCTTCAAGCTTTGACGGAAACGTAAGTAAGTATGCAGACGTTTTTGCTAACGTAGATAAGGCTCCAATTAAATTAACATTTACAGCTAATATTCAACCATAATATAATGAGTGTATTAACAATATTTTTACAAGCAGCACCTGCAGGAGGTTCGTCTCCAATGATGTTGATCATGATGGGGGTAATGTTTGTAGGGTTTTATTTCTTAATGATAAGACCACAACAAGCAAAACAAAAGAAGGAAAAAACTTTCCAGGAGAATCTAAAAGTTGGAACTAGAGTAGTGCTTACTTCTGGTCTTCACGGAAGAATTGCTCAGGTTCAGGATGATGGTTTCGTTATTGAAACTTTATCTGGAAAATTAAAATTCGAAAAAGCAGCTGTTTCTAGAGAATTTACAGAAACTCGTTTTGGAGATAAAGCAGTAAAAACAACTGATAAACCAGTTGAGAAAAAAGAGATTGAAACTGAAAATAAATAATTTTTAGTTTTTAAGATATTACGTTTCGGCGCGGTGAGCAAAGCTCACCGCGCCGATTCTTTTTATAAAATCAATATTACACATAAAATTATGCATTCTGTCATTCAGAACGAAGCAAAGCGGAGTGAAGAATCTATCTTAATAATCTTAACAGCTTAATTAAAACTTAATGGTTTAATAGCAGACTTCTCTTTTGTAAAAACGATATTAATTGTGCTATTCGTGATAAAATTTGTGAAGTTTGTGTTTAAAAAATATCTTTGCCCAATGAATCAAAACACAAACAAAACCGTTCTTATCCTAGGTGCAAACTCCGATGTTGCCAAGCAATGTATCATTCAATATATTGAAAAAGGATTTTCAGTGATTGCTGCTTCCAGAAATACGAAATCGCTTGAGGATTTTATCACCAGAAATAATATAAATTCATCAAAAATTACAGTTTTATACTTTGATGCAGCTGATTTTGATTCACACCAAAAATTTTATGATGAACTTCCTGTAAAACCTCATATTGCGGTGTATGCAGCCGGTTTTTTGGTTGATAACGAAAAGGCGTTGAGAGATTTTAAAGGCGCTCAGCAAATGATGATTACCAATTATATGGGAGCTGTTTCTATTTTGAATATTATTGCAATGGATGAGCATAATAAAAACTTAGAAAGAATGATCGGACTGTCTTCGCTTTCAGGAGTGAGAGGAAGAAAAAGTAATTTTGTTTACGGGAGTACAAAAGCAGCATTTACTCAATATTTAGCAGGATTAAGACAGGAATTAGCTTCAAGAAAAATAACCGTGAATGTCTTAGTTATCGGCTATATCAGAACAAAGATAAATGAAGGATTGGAATTGAATGAATCTCTGATTATGGAACCCGATTATGTGGCCAGATTTATTGTCAACGCAAAAAACTCTTTTAGCATTGTTCCGAACTTTAAATGGAAAATTATTTATTATATTTTAAAAGCTTTACCTGAAAGTCTGGTTGCTAAATTACCGTAATATTTTTCATTGTATTTTTGTTTTTAGCAATCTATTTTCGTTGATTTTGAAAAATAGATTTATTTAATATTTTCAGTGTTTTAAATTGGGATATCTCTCAGATTAATAATAGTTTATATACGTTTCAGATTACTTTTTTTTATTATTTTTAGGAATTGATTCCTATTGAATAGATCAACAATAAAATAAAAAACAAATGAACGATTTTAAATTGAACAACATCCAACAACAATGGGATGCCTTCATGTACTCAGCTATTGCATGGGCTCCAAAGATTATTTCAGCAGTAATTTCGGCAATTCTGATCTATCTTATCGGATCTTGGCTTATAAGAATGGTCAATAGATTACTAGAGAAAGCCTTCAAAAAGCGTAATATGGATGCTTCTTTACAGCTTTTTCTTTTAAATATTATTAAATGGGGACTCAATATTATGCTCTTCATTGTTGTCGTGACGCAACTGGGAGTCCAAACCTCTGTATTTGTAGCGATAATAGGAGCTGCAGGCTTGGCAATAGGCTTAGCATTACAGGGCTCACTGACCAATTTTGCAGGCGGTATTATTATCTTATTATTAAAACCATTTAAGATAGGTGATTTTATTTCGTCTAGTTCAGGCGTTTCGGGGACGGTGAGTGGAATAGATGTTTTTCATACAAGAATAATAACTCCACAAAATCAATTGATTGTAATTCCTAATGGAGAGATTTCAAATAAAAGTATTACTAATTTTACACAACTAGGAACCCGAAGAACTTGGTTTGATATAGGAGTTTCTTATCATACAGACTTGAAAAAGGCAAAAGAAATATTATTGGAAGTGATCAACAATAATCAATATGCTCTTAAAGATCCTGCACCACAAGTAGTAGTCACTGAACTTAAAGATAGTGCCATCAATTTGTCTGTGCGAGTTACGACTTCCAATGAAAATTTCTGGACAATGAATGAAGAATTAACCATAGAATGTAAAGTAGCTCTTGATCGTGCCGGAATTGAAATTCCTTTCCCCCAAAGAGATATTCATGTTTACAATAAATAATTGATTCTTATTCGTTTGAGACTCATTACCATTATTCCTGCATTTATAAATGTGGGAATTTTTTGTATTTGTATAAATTTTAAAATAGAAAATTATTTCTTATATTTTCTAGATGTAGTAGAATAGGGTTAATATTGAAATTTAATAACATTTTGGATTAGGAAGATGATTTTTTATCCTAAACAGATGAATATTAATTAGCATTATTATATAAAAATTGATTTTATACAATAATGCTTGAGACATACTATTAGAAATCAATTACTGAAATATTAGGGATTCCATTATCGAATTGATATTTAAATTTATGTGTTTCTAATTCTCCATTTTCATGATAAAACTCTAACCTGAGTTCATATTTTCCGGATAAATTATAAAAATCATTTAAAGAGCATTCAACAGAGAATGTATGATCTTGTAAAGGTGAGGTATCCCAAGCTAATGCTTGGTAGTCATTATCTTCATCGTCAGCATTGGTATCATGATATACAATGATAACACTTACAGGAAGGCTCGAGGTATATTTTCCACTAATAATAATTTTATTATTAATAAATTCTCCTTTAAGTTTTGTTAAATTATTTTGAACCGGAGTGTACCAATTGCTTTTTTTTACCGTAGTAAAAGGTTGAGATGTAGAGAATACTGCACTTTCTGCTTTTGTTAGAAATATAGGCTCTTTACCATAGGTGTAATTTCCGGCTCCCATAAGGGCTGTTCCTAAAGTTGGTTGATCTGTCTTATGTTCTTTATCATGAGGGAAATTTAGCCCATGACCTAGCTCATGGGCAAGGCCTCCTATCCACTTTGTTGCAAGATCTCCTTGTGCTCCTGGATTTCCAAGTTTATCTACATCCATTCCGGGATAATCTAATGCATAACAAGTTGTACCTACCCCGTAGAATGGGGGACCGCCTGGATCATTAGGATCAGAACTATAGGAAGGAATAATCACTAATATATGTTCACTTTTCTTAGCGGTAGGATTATTCAGAAAATAATTGTCGATTTCACTTTTTACTGCAGGATATCCTTCATCATAAGAATAGGCTGTTTTTCCTTTTTCTCCTTTAATGGTAATAATATTAACTTTTGTATCGGATAAAAGATCAAGACCAAACGATTTATAGCCATATCCAGCTTTTTGTAGATTGTCACCATAAAATTTTTGTAATTGTAATAATATATTACTTAGCCTTTTCCTATAATTTTGTACGGTATCAATATCGTTAGGGACAAAATAAATAACGTTTAATTTGTAAGGATTATCTTTCCAGGTGTTGGTAAGAATATTGTCATCTTCTTTTGTAGTCCAAGAATCATTATTACATGAAGAAAGTGAAATAAAGCTAAGTAGTAAAATGATTACTAATGTGTTTGTATTTTTTTTTCTTTTCATAATTCAGTTTTTATTGTTAAATAAAAGTAACAATAAAATTGAACTAAATAATGATGATTCTGATTTAATTAACTTTAAATCAAGTTGTTGTGTTTTGGGTGATAAGAAGAAAATGATTTTATTTTACATTAAATAATAAAATTATGCATGTAATAATGTTTTTTGTATAAAGTAAATTCTTTAAAACCTTAATAAATAAGTTTATTATAAATAATAATTATTTGTTCATAAACAGAAGCTCCTTTCAAAATATCAGGAAAAAACTTTCCAATCAATTTTTTAATCAAATATTAAACGATTTTAGAATTTTCATTAATATCTAACGCTGTCAAAAACTCCAAATCTAGATAATAGTTATTGGGGATGTATTTATCAAAGTAAACTTTTGTGTTGGAATGTTTTTGAAAAATTTCTTTTAATGCAATCTTATCAATGTTTGTAAATGCTGTGAGGATTGGTAAAGACTTATCATAATATTGAATTGTAATTTTAGTTTTTACAAATTCAATATCACTTTTATTATAGAAAATGTTAGCATAATCATTTTGATTTTTTCCTACACCAAAAACATAGCTTTCTATTACAGCATGAGTTAAGTCTATATTCTCACAAATCTTATGGCGTTTTATATCTTGAATCACGATGTCTTTATGAAAATTTTCAAGTGGAAAGCCTTCTTCCTCATCCATCATATAGCGAATGTAAAGATATAGAGGAATTAAAATACAAAGTCCTCCAATAAAATACTCAGCTTTGAAAGAAGATTTGTGATACGGAGGGAGTTTGGGTTTACCACCTGCTCCATAGGCAACTAAATACATTCCAACAAACAAAGTGATGATAAGAGGTATTTGCCAAATTTTAAATTTTGATTTTTCTTTCATCATTAAAATCTGTGTTTTAATAAAAAAGCGGAGAAAAATCTCCGCTCTAAATTTATGCTTTTAAATTCAATTGTAATTCCAATTCATCGAGCTGTGCTTCGGCAATTGCGGCAGGCGCATCAATCATCACATCACGCCCTGAATTATTCTTAGGGAATGCGATATAATCTCTAATTACTTCATTTCCATCAAGAATAGCAACCAAACGGTCAAATCCGAAAGCCAAACCACCATGAGGAGGTGCTCCGTATTTGAAGGCGTTCATTAAGAATCCGAATTGAGCTTCTGCTTCTTCTTTTGAGAATCCTAATAAGTCAAACATTCTTGATTGAAGATCTCTATCGAAAATTCTGATAGAACCTCCACCAATTTCGTTTCCGTTCAATACCATATCGTAAGCATTGGCTCTTGCTTTTCCAGGATCAGTTTCCAATAAATGAATATCTTCAGTTTTTGGAGAGGTGAAAGGGTGGTGCATCGCGTGATAACGTCCACTTTCTTCGTCAAATTCCAATAACGGGAAGTCAACAACCCAAAGTGGTGCAAATACATCTCCTTTTCTTAATCCTAAACGGTTTCCAAGTTCCATTCTCAACGCAGAAAGCTGAGTTCTTACTTTGTGCTCATTTCCTGAAAGGATCAACATTAAATCGCCTTCTTTCGCTCCAAATTTCTCGATGATCTTCGCTAAATCTTCCTCGTTGTAGAATTTATTCACAGAAGAAGTTTTTACACCGTCATTCTGGAATTTAGCCCAAACCATTCCTGAAGCTCCAATTTGAGGACGTTTTACCCAATCCACTAATTCGTCGATTTGCTTTCTTGTATAATCTGCGCAACCTTCAACATTGATTCCGACAACCAATTCAGCGTCATCAAATATTTTAAAATCTTTTCCTTTTACTAATTCGTTTAATTCAACGAACTCCATTCCAAAACGGATATCCGGTTTGTCGTTCCCATATTTCTGCATGGCATCTGCGAATGTCATTCTTGGGAAGGTTCCGAATTCCTGACCTGTAATATCTTTGATCAGAGTTTTCGTCATTCCTTCAAAAACATTCATCACATCTTCCTGCTCTACGAAAGCCATTTCACAGTCGATTTGTGTAAATTCCGGCTGTCTGTCGGCTCTTAAATCCTCATCACGGAAACATTTCACGATCTGGAAATATTTATCCATTCCACCAACCATCAACAATTGTTTGAAAGTCTGTGGAGATTGTGGTAAAGCGTAAAACTGTCCCGGATTCATTCTGCTTGGTACAACGAAATCTCTTGCTCCTTCCGGAGTAGATTTGATTAAGACCGGAGTTTCAACCTCTATAAATCCTTCGTCTGAAAGATAATTTCTTACTTTCTGCGCCATTTTGTGACGGAAGATCAGTTTATCTCTTACCGGAGCTCTTCTGATATCCAAGTAACGGTATTTCATTCTTAATTCTTCACCACCGTCCGTTTCATCTTCAATCGTGAAAGGCGGAAGTTGAGATTCATTAAGAACTTCTAATTTTTCAACTAAAATTTCAATTTCTCCTGTTGGAATGTTTGGGTTTTTACTTACTCTTTCTATTACTTTTCCTGTAACCTGAATTACGAATTCACGTCCCAATTTTTTTACATTTTCCATCAATTCCGCTGAAGAACGGTCTTGGTCGAAAACCAACTGAGTAATTCCGTAACGATCTCGAAGATCTATCCAAATCATAAATCCTTTATCACGGATAGTTTGTACCCATCCTGAAAGCGTAACTTCTTCATTAAGATTTTTTAGAGATAATTCTCCGTTTGTGTGCGATCGAAACATAATTATTTGTTTAAAGTTCAATGTTTAAGACCCAATATTTTGAGTCTTTAATTTTCGTTTGCAAAGATAAGATTTTTGGAGGTTTTAAAAACAAAAAAACTTCCCGAAGGAAGTTTTAAAATATTATTTATTGAATTTTTTTACAAAACCAATTTATATTTATTTTGAATGGAATTATTTTTTGATAAATTTAGAAGAGAATTTTCCGTCTTTATTTTCTATCGTTAAAATATAATTTCCTTTAATAAGTGAAGATACATTTACACCTTTGCTTCCATCTACATTGTCTTTAGAGATTACTAATCTTCCTTCGAATGAATAAATGTTCATTTTACCAGTTGCATTGAAGCTGATGATATCATCTGCAGGATTTGGATAGCAAACTATACTCTTGGTAAGTTTAACTTCTTTTGTTCCTAAAACAGTACTTTCAATATAAACAGCATTTTTAAAAGTTGGTCCCCAAACTCCTTGGTTATCTTTTACTCTTACATTAAAGATATGAAAACCTATTGGCTGAGCAATTGGGATGTTGTTTTGTAAAATATTTTCAACAGCATTATCAAAGCTACCATCTACTGCTGTTAATACAGTTGCATTTCCTTCTCCCGGATCTGTATCCCAAAAATATTCTGCATTTGTAAGATTTACCGCTCCTGTAATAGAAGGTGTTCCGGTATGAATTACATTTTTAAATATTGGTCCCCATACTCCTTGGCTATCTTTTATTCTTACATTAAGAACATGAAAACCGGCAGATGCTGGAATCGCAATGTTATTTTGCAAAATATCTTCAATAGCATTATCAAAATTACCATCCAAAGCTGTTAGTGGATTTGCACTTCCCTCTCCTGGATCTGCATCCCAAAAGTACTCCGCATTATTTATTTTTACTTGCGCTTGAAATAAAAATACAAATAACGAAAAAGCACATATAAATATCTTTTTGTTCATTGTTATCATATTTTTATTATTTGGAAATTCCTGTTGCTTCAGCTTGAATAGTTGTGGTTCCTGAATAAACCTTTCTTGGTGTATTTAAGAACATTACTCTTGGCTTGTTTCCTGCGTTACTTGGCCAGTAGTTCACCCATGAGTTAGAACCTCCCAAAGGACCTATATCATTTCTAGTAAGATCCAAATCTTGATATTCGTCGTCATTAATACCTGCGTTTATGATAGCTCCAGTAGAAACTTCAGTAGTTAAATTCATTGTATAAACACCATTAATGTTTCCACTTGAAATATCGACTCCTGCTGATCTAAGTGATTCAGTACTAAAGTTATTATTAGCGATAACTGTAGCTGAAGCGGCGGAACTGGCACCAATATGGTAATCATATTGATACGAACTAGGATTTATCAAGATATTATTAGCGATATTTATAATTCCAGAATTTACTGTGCTGATTGATATTGTGTCATCGTAGGAATTTACAGTATGACTTGTGATAAAACGGTTATTTTGAATAAGATTTGTAGAATTTGCTTTGATTGAATTAATTGCAAGAACAGGATTTATATATGTTATAGTATTAGTTCCTTGAACTTTAGCATCATTGTTAAATATTTTTAAAGGGTAACTAGTTGTATTGAGACTTATTACACTTGTAAATTCGGCACTTAAGTATAAGGAGTTTGCAATTATTTGAACATCTGTTGTTGCTAATGGTGCAGCATCATTAGTTAAATTAAGAGTTCTCAGAGAATTTGCTGTGATTTTTCCATGAACAAAATATAAGTCGTTACAAGAGCTTTGCGAGACATTAGCCGTTACATTTTTAGAATTGTCTAAATCAATGTTTTGGTCTACAGTACAATTAATTATATTTAAAGTAGCTCTTCCACCCGATAAGGTTACTACTGATGTAGCAATCGAACTTTGAAAAGCATACATGTTGTTTATTGTAACCACTCTATTTACCGCAGGGACAATAGAAATAGTTCCTTGAACATAGTATTTACTGAAATTGATTTCAGAAGCAAAAGTAAGAGATTTGTTAATGGTAAGGTTCTCTAAATAAGGAATATTTCCTGTTTTAGGTCTGATAATAATACGGTCACCATCATTAGCTGCAGCTATTGCTTCAGAAATTGTGGCATAAGCTCCTCCGGCTCCCAAATCACGTACATACAGGTCGGCCGCTTTAATTTTTCCAAAACTTATTATGCATACCAATGCATAAAAAAGGTACTTTGTTTTCATTGTTATAGTTAGTTTTTTTGTTAATTCGACAAAAATATAGATTTTTTTCTTATTGAAAAGATCGTTGAAAATATAGAAAATTAAATTTTTCGGAAAGGAGTATAAGTGTTTGCTTTAAAATTAATATTATGTTTATTATTTTGATAATAGTATAAGATTATTATTTATCATTATTGAATTTTTAAATATTTATAATGATATTGTTAATTTTAATAATTCATTAGTGTGCATATAAGGAATTATTATTTTATTATAAGTTTTTACTAATATTTGAATGTGTAATTTTGAAAGCATTCAAGTGAATCATGAAAAGATATTTAAATTTCTTAAAAAGAGCATTCAACGGGGAAGATGTGGATTATACCAAAATAAGTATCAGAAGTGCAGTGCTTCTTTTGGCAATTCCTATGATGTTGGAAATGGCAATGGAATCTGTTTTTGCATTGGTGGACTTATATTTTGTAGGACATCTTAAAGAAAGTGGATATGCGATACAAACTGTGGGTTTAACAGAATCTGTTCTTTCCGTCATGTATTCTATTGCTATTGGGATGAGTATGGCCGCAACCGCTTTAGTAGCGAGAAGAATTGGGGAGAAGAATCCTGAGCAGGCTTCGAGAAGTGCCGCACAGGTTTTATTTGTTTCCTTTATTGTGACACTTGTCCTGAGTGTATTTGGGGTGATTTATGCCGAGGAAATTTTAATTCTCATGGGATCTAAACCGGAAGCCGCGGCATATGGTAAAGATTTTACAAGACTCATGATGGGAAGTAGTGTTATCATCATGCTTTTGTTTTTGATTAATGGGATTTTCAGAGGAGCAGGAAATGCAGCAATCGCTATGAAAAGTTTATGGATTGCCAATATTGCAAACATTATATTGTGTCCTGTTTTAATCAAAGGTTTCGGACCAATTCCTGCACTGGGACTTACAGGTGCTGCTCTTGCAACTACGATAGGAAGAAGTATTGGGGTTGTTTACCAATTATATCATCTCTTAGTTGCTGATACCCAAATTAGAATCAAATTACATTATTTTAAACCCAATCTTAAACTGATAAACTCTGTTGTAAAAATTGCAACACCTGGAATCTTTCAATTTGTGATTGCATCTTGCAGTTGGATTTTTCTGGCTAAACTGGTTGCTACAACAGGTGAAGAGAATGCTTCAGCAGGGTACCAAACTGCCCTTAGATTAATGATGTTTTTTATTCTGCCGGCTTGGGGATTAAGTAATGCTGCTTCTACGTTGGTAGGACAAAATATGGGAGCTAATGAAATCTTGCGAGCAGAGCAGTCTGTAATGAAAACGGTAAAATATAACGTTGTTTTCATGCTTATTGTGAGTTTGATCTTTTTCTTTTTAGGAGACTTCTTAGTAGGTTTTTTCACTCAGGAAACGGAGATTAAAAATTACGCAAAAAATGCATTGCACATTATGAGTGTTGGGTTTGTTTTTTATGGAATAGGAATGGTTATGATTAATTCTTTTAACGGAGCAGGAGATACATGGACACCGACTTGGGTTAATTTCTTTGGATTTTGGATGTTTCAGATTCCATTCGCTTATTTTCTTTCAGAACATTTGGAAATGGGTCCAAAAGGTGTTTTTATTTCTATTCCGGCTGCAGAAACCCTAATAACAGTTATTGCATTTATTTTGTTTAAAAAAGGAAAGTGGAAAACGATGAAAGTCTGAGAAAGTGAGAAGAAAGCTATATGTTTATGAAGTCTGAGATCTACGCCTGAATAATAACCTGCAACTTCTATCCTAACATTATAATAATTTTAACAAGCAATGTTTTGAAGTCTCAATCTGATTGTCTACATTCGTTATAAATCAACAAAATACTTTAATTTATGGGAAAAGGAGACAAGAAATCCAGAAGAGGAAAAATTAATAACGGAAGCTACGGAAAGAGAAGACTTCGAAAAGCTTCAAAATCATTTGCAGTTGCAGAAGAAAAATCTAAGAAGTAATGAAAATAAAAAAGACCAAAGATAAATTCTTTGGCCTTTTTTGATATAATCAAATTAAACTATTTTCCAAAAAGACCTCCCAGGATATCTCCTAGTCCGCCACCTCCTTGTTGTTTTTGTTGAGCGTTTCCACCTCCAAGAACACTTCCTAAAATGTCATTTAGAGGATTTCCTGAAGATTGTGATTGTCCATTACCAAGAACACTTCCTAAGATATCGTTCAATGGGCTAGAACTTTGAGTCTGAGCTTGGTTAGACGCATTTCCTAAAATCCCACCCAGAAGATCTCCTAGACCTCCAGCACCAACATTGCTCTGTTGTTTTTCTTTTCCAATATATCCCATGATCACAGGAGCTAGCATGGCTAGAATAGGTCCAATTTTATCAATTGAAATTCCTGTGTTTTGTGATAATTGGTTCTCTACATTTTCTTTGTCACCTCCAAAAACATGATTTAGAATTGATCCGCCTTCAGATTGTCTTGCTTCTAATTGTGAAGCATCGTTTAAAATACTCCCATCATGGTCTTTATCCAATGCACTATTCAAAGCTTCTGCTTCTTTAGCATCTTGAGATTTATTTCTAAGATAAGAAATAACCAACGGGGCTGCTACAGCTAATAAAGCGATTATTTGGTTCTTACTGATACCAAATTTATTCTCAGCTTGTTGTGCAACTTCGTTACCCGTGTTACCTGTAAGTAAGTCGATTAAACTCATGTTTGTGTTTGTTTTATTATTAAGTAAATCAAAGTTATTAAAAAATGTGTTTGATATTTTTTTTTAACAATATTTTTTACTAAAGTTTTCTTATTTCCTCAGAAGTATAGCCTTTACTTTTTAATTCTTTGATGTAATCTTCTGCGCTTTCTATCATCCAAAACATGGGTTCGGGAGCCGTTTTTTTATCAATAGTGAACTCCAAAATACCAACATTATTGTTCATCCATGGTAGCATATAGTAATTTAATCCGCCTTTATAACTTTTTAGATTATGAAATTCCTGCCCTTTTGAAGTGGATAGCAATACTTTAAAAGAAAGAAAATAAAAAGCAGGAATTAAAAGGCAAACCCACGATAATTTTTTAATCAACGGATATTTTGCAAATGATGATGAGATACCATATCCTATAGACAATGCGAAAATAAGATTAAACGGTATAAAGAATACATAATTGTCGGATACGGCATAAAATGTTGCAAAACCATAGACTAGCAATGAAGCCAGGAAGAACACAAAAAACATTTTTCTGTTCGTTTTGTACAATGAAATAATACCAATTATTCCAAAAATAATAAACACATTAAAATTATAGAGCAGATATATTGCTGATTTTCCTAAATCCTGAATACATTGAACTGTGTTTTTTTTAAATGTTTCTTCAATCCAATGACCTCTATCTGTGGAAAATGGTGAATTTAAAGGCAATCCGCTTAAAGAATTCAAAATAAACATTGATCCAAAAATAGCTAGGAAAATAAAAAGTGAAGAGTAAACTGACTTTTTTTCGGCTTTACAATAGAACAAGAAAAGTAAAAAAGCAGGTACTAATAATATGTTTTGTATATGCAGCCAAAGACTTATCCCGAGGAAAATAGCACTTAATAGAATGTATTTATTCTCCTTTGATTGAAAAGTTTTAATAATACAAAAAAAGAATAGACTTATCCATAAGGTATTGTATGTATAAACCTCTACTATTTCGGTGTTTTTCCAAAAAGTAAAACTAAAACCGAATATAAAAGCGGTCATGATAGCGACCCAGTCGGATTTTACAAGAACTTTAATACTAAGATATACAACGGAAACTGTAGCTGCTGCACAAAAAATAATCAGTAATCTGCTTGCTTCTATAGCATTAAGATTTGTGATATCTGTGATTAAAATCACGGTGTTGGTATATAGGAAGTGTGTGGTAGCAGTAGCCGTTTGCATGTATTGCCCTTTTTCTGCAAGAAGTACAAAATCTACAGCATCAGCAAAAGGAATTCTGCTGAAACTTCCAATATAATAAATGAAAAAGAAGAGTAAAAATAAGAGAATAGAATAGTAAAACTTCTTAGACATTTATTAATTTTTCAAAATTGGAACATTAGAACATGCCTCTCCAAACATTAGAGATTTTACGATGGGTTGTAACTGTTCAACCAATTCTATATAAGCATTTTCAGGGATTTCTTTATCGGAACAACCTTTTACCAAAACTCTTTTTCCTCTCATTTCTTCAAAGTCGTAAGTCTGTACAGCGTTGTGCATTAAGATAACCTCAAGATCTTCAAGATTTCCGAATACTATTTTTTTTGCAACGCTTGTAAGTTTAGCCGTTAGCACAAAATAAGCCCAAAGAGGAACAATAGCATCTGCTGAATTATAGATGTAAATATAAGTGCCCTCATATTCCTCAGTATTAATCAATGCTACTTTTTCGCGGAAATCTTTTTCCTTCAATATCATTTCCATAAAAAGGAAATCTTTAAGGTCAATTCCCTTTCTTATCCCTTTAGGAACCAGATCGGAAAGATCAAAATTTATCAAACCGCTTTCTGCAACTTTATTTCTGATTTCAAATTCTTCTGACATTTTTTATCATTATCTTTGAACAAATTTACAAATTAAGATCTTATAAAGCTCTAATTTGTTCTCTATCCTTGTCATAGAAACCTCCCATGATTAAAAATCATTCAATAAAAATAAAAGGAGGTCCTTGATGACTATAAAAACAAATAAAAAGGTTTCAGGAAAAATGGAATATTATATTATCGCAGGAGAGGCGTCCGGAGATTTACACGGAAGCAATTTAATGAAATCTTTAAAACAGAAAGATCCTAACGCAGAATTTCGTTTTTGGGGGGGGATCTGATGAAAGAGCAGGGGGAATATTGGTAAAACATTACCGTGATCTTGCATTCATGGGATTCTTGGAAGTAGCAATGAACCTGAGAACGATCCTGAATAATATTAAAATTTGTAAAGAAGACATTAAGGCTCATCAACCGGATGTTTTAATTTTGGTTGATTATCCTGGTTTTAATTTAAGAATAGCAAAGTTTGCAAAAGAGCTCGGAATCAAAGTAATCTATTATATTTCTCCCCAGCTTTGGGCTTGGAAAGAAGGTAGGGTAGAGATCATCAAAAAATATGTTGATGAAATGATGGTAATTCTTCCTTTCGAAGAAGAGTTTTATAAAAAGCATGGGGTGCATTCTCATTTTGTTGGACATCCTCTATTAGACGCCATTTCGAGTTTGAAAGAAATTAGTATTGATGATTTCAAAAAAGAGCATGGTTTAAATGAAAAAGAAATCATTGCCCTTTTACCGGGTTCCAGAAAACAGGAAGTGGAAAAAATGCTCGAAATTATGCTTTCTGTGAGGCCTCATTTTAAAAATTATCAATTTGTAATTGCCGGGGCACCAAGTCTTCCGAAGGAGTTTTATCAGAAATATGTTGACGATAACGTTCATTTTGTTTCCAATAAAACCTATGATTTATTAAGATGTTCTAAAGCAGCGTTGGTAACGTCTGGAACAGCTACGTTAGAAACAGCTTTGCTGAATGTTCCCGAAGTGGTTTGTTATCGAGGAAGTAAGATTTCTTATGCTATTGCCAAAAGACTGGTTAAAAACATCAAATATATTTCTTTGGTTAATTTGATTATGGATCGTGAGGTTGTAAAAGAATTAATTCAAAATGATTTGAATACCAAAAGCCTTGTTGAAGAATTAAATAAAGTTTTGGAAGGCGAGAAGAGGAATCAACTTTTAAAAGATTACGAATTACTCAGAGAAAAATTAGGAGGAAGCGGAGCAAGTGATCACGCAGCCGATGTGATTTTAAAAATTTAAAATATTGACTTACATATAAATATCGTAGAAAATTTTTCTACGATATTTTATTTTTTAGACGAATCTGGCGTTTTTTTCTAAAATCTAAAAAATTGATGTGCTATTCTTATTTCAAATAAATATTTTTGAGTAACACAAATATTTTGAATAAACAACCACTTTTGATTCTGGTCACCTGTTTCATTCTTGGGATTTTTTTTCAGGATAAGTTTCCGGTAGATGAAAATTGGGTTTTTCTCATCATCGGTATTTGTTTACTCATTACAATTTTTACATTCTTTAAATCCTATTTTTTGTTTAAACTAAAGCCTTATATGCTAGGTTTAATGTTTTTTGCCGTAGGGATTGCTCTTCATTTTTTCAACTCCTTTTCTTCTGAAAAAAGGATTGATTCTCAAAATCAAACAATAGTTTTTAAAATTTCTAAAAAACTAAATTCAACAGATAAATACAAAAAATATGAAGTAATTGCTCAATCAGAAAAAGAAGATTTTAATTCTATTCTGTATATTCCAAAAAAGAGTAAAGAACTTGATTTTAAGCATTATTACAAGGCTAAAGTATATCTCACGCAACCGAAGCCTCCTCAATATGATTTTCAGTTTAATTATGCTAAATATTTACAGCGAAAAAATATTGATCGTCAAAGTTATTTGTCAGAAGGAATTTCTTCTGCTTTTAGAAATGATTTAAGTTGGAATGAAAAGATTCTGCAGAAAAGACTTGAAGTTCTCCAAAATATTGATCAATCTACAATGTCACCACAAAGTAGAGAATTTCTAAAAGGGATTATTTTAGCAGACAGAACAGAAATAGATTCAGAAACAGTGCGTGATTTTAATACATCCGGATTAATGCATTTCTTAGCAATTTCTGGAACCCATATTGTGGTTATTTTCGGACTGTTTTATTTTTTATGTATGTATTTTCTTTCTTTAAAGCTGAGAAAATGGGTGATGATTTTAAGCCTGATATTTATTTGGTTATTCGCTGCGTTCATCGGGTTTGGGAACTCTGTATTACGGTCTTGTATTATGTTGAGTGTGTATTTTATTTATGTTTTACTTCAAAGAAAATCAGATGTTTTGCATTCATTGGCATTGTCTGCTTTTATTATTTTGATTCTGGATACCCAACAGATTTTTGATGTAGGATTTCAATTAAGCTTCATGGCTGTTCTTGGGATTTTTTGGTTGAATCAGCCTATTTTAAAACATTTCCCAAAACAGGATAATTACTTTAAAAAGTTAGTTTTCAATACAATTTCAATTTCTGTGTCAGCGCAACTGGCAACACTTCCTTTGGTATTGTATTATTTCCATCAATTTTCATTTATTTCAATTTTGGCGAATTTTATTATTGTCCCTTTTTCGGAAATTATTATTGTCTTTTCATTTTTAATGACTGGTTTGATTGCTTTTAACATTGATTTTACTTTAATCGATATTGTATATGATTTTACCATTAAAATTTTGTTGAAAGGAATTCATTGGTTCGCTGATTTTTCCATGTTTTTTGAAAACATTCCCATGAATTTAATGGAGGTCCTTTCGCTTTTTGTGATCGTGTATTTGCTGAGGTTTGCCATTTTAAAATTCAATTATAAAAATTCAGCGAGATTGGTAATGGCCGTTTTTGTGTTTTTAATTATAAGAATAAGTTGTAACACAATTGAATATCAAAATGAAGAAGTTCTGATTCATGATTTTTATAAACATAAAGTATTTTCTGTGAGAAAAGGAAATGAAGTTTGTTTTTGGGTTGAAAATAATTCAAATCTTGATAAGATTACTAAATATATTATTAATCCATACAAATCTTCAAGGAGATTACAAGCGATTGAAGTGAAATTTTTTCCAACTTTAACACAAAAGGTGGTGTATAAGGGTAAAGTTTACCATATAAATTAATTGTCACCCTTTTTCGTTTTTCCTTTATTTATAATGCTTTATAGCTTTATTTAGAAAGATTATAAACTGACTAATAGTGAGATTTCTCACTTTTGAATATAGTTAACATTTCTTAATTTTGTAGAAATTCAAATTTAAACTTATATGGCAGGTTTAACGAGTTCTACAATAGGTAGAAAATATGCTATGGCATTATCAGCTATGTTTTTGCTGATTTTTCTTATACTGCATTTAACGACAAACTTATTATCCGTTATCAATCGCGATGCTTTCAATACAGCATCCGATTTCATGGGGTATAATCCTTTTGTTCAGTTCCTCATGCAACCTGTTCTGGGTTTTGCAGTTCTTTTCCATTTTATTCTGGGATTTGTATTAGAGGTTAAGAATAACAAAGCGCGTCCTGTAAAATACGCTGCGAACAACGCTTCTGTGAATTCTTCATGGATGTCTAGAAATATGATTATTTCTGGTGCTGTTGTTTTAGCATTTTTAGGATTGCACTTATATGATTTCTGGTTACATGAAATCAACTACAAGTATGTAGAAGGATTGGCTCCTGATGCAGAACGTTTTTGGCCGGAATTGCACGAGAAGTTTGCTGATTTCTGGAGAGTGGCAATCTATGTAATTGCTTTTGTTTTATTGGGATTACACTTAGCTCACGGTTTTCAGTCTTCATTCCAATCAATTGGTGCAAGACATCCGAAATACACTCCGGTAATTAAAGCTTTAGGAAAATGGTACTCAATCCTTATTCCTGCAGGATTTATTTTTATTGCGATTTTTCATTTTATAACTCAATAATATCAATATACTAATATGAGTAAATTAGATTCAAGAATTCCAGCTGGTCCTCTAAAGGATAAATGGAAAAATCATAAAGACCATATGAACCTTGTTGCACCAAACAACAGAGATAAGATTGATATTATTGTTGTAGGTACAGGTTTGGCAGGAGGTTCTGCAGCTGCTACTTTGGCAGAGCAGGGATATAATGTGAAAGCATTTTGTTATCAGGATTCTCCAAGAAGAGCGCACTCTATTGCTGCTCAAGGGGGAATTAACGCTGCTAAAAATTACCAAGGTGATGGTGACTCTACGTATAGACTATTCTATGATACAATCAAAGGAGGTGACTATAGAGCAAGAGAAGCAAACGTATATAGATTAGCTGAAGTTTCGGCTAATATTATAGACCAATGTGTTTCCCAAGGGGTTCCTTTTGGAAGAGATTACGGCGGACAATTAGATAACCGTTCATTTGGTGGAGTTCAGGTTAAAAGAACTTTCTATGCGAAAGGACAAACAGGTCAGCAATTATTGTTAGGTGCATATTCTTCTTTAAGCCGTCAAATCGGTAAGGGGAGAGTAAAAATGTATAACCGTCACGAAATGCTGGATCTGGTAATCGTAGACGGAAAAGCAAGAGGGATTATCGCAAGAAACCTTGTAACTGGTGAAGTTGAAAGACATTCTGCTCACGCTGTAGTTATTGCTTCTGGAGGATATGGAAATGTATATTTCCTTTCTACAAATGCAATGGGTTCAAACGTTTCTGCAGCTTGGAAAATTCACAAGAAAGGAGCATATTTTGCAAACCCTTGTTATGTACAGATTCACCCGACTTGTATTCCAGTTCATGGAACACAGCAGTCTAAACTGACGTTGATGTCTGAATCATTAAGAAACTCAGGAAGAATTTGGGTTCCTAAAAAGATTGAAGATTCAGTAGCGATCAGAGAAGGCAAATTAAGAGCTGAAAGTATTAAAGAAGAAGATAGAGATTATTATTTAGAGAGAAGATATCCTGCATTCGGAAACTTAGTTCCTCGTGACGTTGCGTCTAGAGCGGGTAAAGAAAGATGTGATGCTGGTTTCGGAATTGAAAATAACGAAACTAAAGAAGGTGTTTACTTAGATTTCTCTACAGAAATTATCAAAAAAGGTAAAGAATCAGCTATCGAAAAGCATATTCACAACCCTAGTGATCAGCAAATTTATGACTTAGGAAAAGCTTGGATTGAAGAAAAATACGGTAACCTATTTGTAATGTACGAAAAGATTACTGCTGATGATCCTTACAAAACTCCTATGAAGATTTATCCTGCAGTTCACTACACAATGGGTGGTGTTTGGGTTGATTATAACCTTCAGTCTACAATCCCTGGATGTTTCGTAATTGGTGAAGCTAACTTCTCAGACCACGGAGCAAACAGATTGGGAGCTTCTGCATTGATGCAAGGTCTTGCAGACGGATATTTTGTACTTCCTTATACAATTGCAGATTATCTTTCTTCAGATATTAGAACAGGAGCTATTCCTACAGATTCAGCTGATTTTGTTGAAGCTGAAAAAGGAATTAAAGATAAAATAGATTTCTTCTTAAATAACAAAGGAACTCATTCTGTAGACCACTTCCATAAGCAATTAGGGAACATTATGTGGAATAAAGTAGGAATGGGAAGAACGCCTGAAGGATTAAGAGAAGCGATCAGAGAAATTGAAGAAGTGAAAAACGATTTCTGGAAAAACGTAAAAGTTCCGGGAGATGTAGAAGGGATGAACACTGAGCTTGAAAAAGCATTCAGAGTAGCAGACTTTATTGAGCTTGGACAATTAATGGCTATTGATGCATTACACAGAAACGAATCTTGTGGTGGACATTTCAGAGAAGATCATGCGACGCCGGAAGGTGAAGCAGAAAGAGATGACGTCAACTTCAAATATGTAGGAGCTTGGGAATATCAGGGTAATGATATCAAGCAGGAAGTTCTGCACAAAGAAGATCTTATCTACGACAACATAGAAGTTAAAGCGAGAAGTTATAAATAATCTCCAACCTATAAATATAAAATTATGAGTGCAAAAAAAGGCCTTCATCTTACGCTGAAAATTTGGAGACAAAAAAATAGTAAAACTAAAGGTCAGTTTGAGACCTATAAAATATCGGATGTTTCTACAGATTCTTCATTCTTAGAAATGTTAGACATCCTTAATGAAAATATTATTAACGAGGGAAAAGAACCTATCGCTTTTGATCACGACTGTCGTGAAGGAATTTGCGGAATGTGTTCTCTTTACATCAATGGTAGAGCTCACGGTCCGGATACAGGTATCACAACGTGTCAGTTGCACATGAGAATGTTCAAAGACGGTGAAACCATCGTTATCGAGCCTTGGAGAAGTGCTGCTTTCCCGGTTATTAAAGATTTAATGGTAGACAGAAGTGCATTCGACAGAGTAATGGCTGCGGGTGGTTTTATTTCTGTGAATACCTCAGGAAATACATTAGATGCTAATGCTATTCCGGTTCCTAAAGAAGATGCAGACAAAGCAATGGATGCTGCGGCTTGTATCGGATGTGGAGCTTGTGTGGCTACTTGTAAAAACGGATCTGCAATGTTATTTGTTGGAGCTAAAGTTTCTCAGTTTGCTTTACTGCCTCAAGGTAGAGTAGAAGCTAAACGTAGAGTTCTTAACATGGTTCAGGCAATGGATGAAGAAGGATTCGGTAACTGTTCAAACACTGGAGCGTGTGAAATAGAGTGTCCTAAAGGAATTTCTCTTGAAAACATCGCTAGAATGAACAGAGAATACATGGCAGCTCTAGTAGACCAAGGATAGAATTGATTTAAATACATGAAAAAGATCGTCTCCTCAGTGGTAGACGATCTTTTTAGTTAAATCTTTCATAAAAAATGCTTTTAAATTGTATTAAATATACTGAAAAACTTATTTTTGTTAAATTATAAAATTCAATAATGAAAAAATATCTTTTATTGTTTATCATCGCAGTGTTTGTGATGTCTTGCTCTAAAAAAGTTGAAGTAAAAGGAAAAATCACTGGAGGATCTCCATTAGAAAGAATAGAGTTTATCGAAGCTTCTGGTGTTGCAACATTACCGTTAGCAAACATTGGACTAAAGAACGATGGTACTTTCGAAGGAAGTTTTGAAGCGCCTAAGAGCGGAATGTATGTGATTTCTTATGGGGGTAAGCAAAATTTGGTTTACTTAAAAGCGGGTCAGGCGCTTAATATTTCTGGAAACGGAACTACTTTCCCTTCAGAATATGTAATTACTGGTGATGCTAAAAAGAATAATGATTTCTTTACTGCAGCTCAAAAATATCTTACAACTTATGCTCAGGGAGTTAATATGAATGAGCTAATGACGAAAGATGAGCCTACATTCATTAAAGGAATTGAAAAAGTGGAAGCTGATATTAATAAAAATATCGACGAAAACGTTAAGAAATTCAATCCTGATAACGAAGTTGTTCAATGGAAAAAGAATGATATCGCAAGTACATTACTTTCTATCATGACTCAGTATGAGATTACACACAAGCAGATGGGGAATCCTTCATTTAAAGTGACTAAAGCTTTTACAGATTATGAAAATAAACTTCAGGCTAATAAGGATGAAATGGTGAAAAGTAATCCAGCTTATAGAAGCTACCTTTTATCTAAAATGAGTCCTGATTTCCAAAAGTATGCGGAAGCAAACAGTAAAGGAAAAACTGACCTTACTACTTCAGAATTATTCAATCAATTCTTGAAAGGTAAAAAAGATGTTTCACAAATTACTAAAGATTATCTTTTGGCATTTGTAATGGCTCAGTCTGATATTCACCCGAATACTCCTGAGAAAACATCTGATAAAATCAAAAAAATCATTGATGAAGATATTAAAGATGCTACAATCAAAGCAGATTTAAAGAAAATTCAGTTTGCCATCAACGGATTCAAAATCGGTGATGTTGCTCCTGAAGGTGCATTGGTAAAACAAGACGGTAAAGCTTTTAAGCTTTCTGAAAATAAAGGAAAACCATATATGTTAGCATTCTATGCTTCTTGGAATCCTTATATCGGTGAAGCTACGGTTCCTGTATTAAAAGAAGTTGCTAATTTCTACAAATCTAAAATGAATTTCGTATTCGTAAATGTAGATGATACTAAAGATCAGTTTGTAAAAACAAGCAATTCTTTATTGAAAGGAATTACAGGAGTAAATGTATATGCTGACGGAGGATTAAATTCTGATATCGCTAAAAAATATGGAGTATATGGATTCAAATTACCTTGCTTCATTATTATTGATAAAGACGGAAAAATTGCCAGTAAGCCATTCTTCAATCTTGGAGATCCGGAATTGGTAACTGTTTTAGATAAACAAACAGGGCTTTCAGCTCCGAAAGTAGATCCAAATATCCAGTTGCAACAAGGTGGTATAGGTGTAGATCCTTCTGCTCAACAGCAGGCTCCACCAGCAGCAAATCAGCAACCTGTTCCTACAAAATAACAAACTTTAACATAGATAGAAACCTTGTCCTTCGGATAAGGTTTTTTTATTGTATTTTTGCAAAATGAAATCGCGAGGTTTCATTTTATTATATTAGAAAAAATAGAAAATAGGGAATGAGAAAGAAGAAAGATATTATTCTTGAAAATATTAAACTGTTTGGCGCAGGAGCAAAAGGAATTGCAATCGGAAAAACAGAAGAAGGAAAGACTGTGTTGGTTTCCGGTGGGGTTCCGGGAGATGTAGTGAATGCTAGAGTAAAAAAATCCAAGTCCAAATATTATGAAGCTGAAACTACTGAGGTTGTAACAAAATCTCCATTTAGAGTAGATGCAAAATGTATTCATTTTGGAACGTGTGGTGGTTGCAAGTGGCAAAATATGAGCTATGAAAAGCAACTTGATTTTAAGCAAGAAGAAGTATACAATAATATAAAAAGAATTGGCGGAATTGATGATTTTGAAATCATTCCAATTTTAGGTGCCGAAGAGCAGTATTTCTACAGAAATAAAATGGAGTTCTCTTTCTCTAATGCGAAATGGCTTACTCAGTATGAAATAAGTTCTGAAGAAAATTTTGGAAATAGAGATGCTCTTGGTTTCCATATTCCGGGAATGTGGAGTAAGATCTTAGATCTTAAAGAATGCTTGCTTCAGGAAGATCCTTCTAACGCGATTCGTTTAGCTGTAAGAAACTTCAGTGTTGAAAACGGGTTGGATTTCTTTGATGTTAGAAATCAGGAAGGTTTTTTAAGAACATTAATGATGAGACAAAACTCTAAAGGTGAATGGATGGTTTTATTCCAGCTTTATAGAGAAGAGAAGGCAAACAGAGAGAAACTTTTCCAATATTTATTAGAAAAATTCCCGCAGATCAAAACGTTGGTGTATGCTATTAACCCAAAACAGAACGATTCTATCTATGATTTAAATGTAAATATTTATTTCGGTGATGGATTCTTAATGGAAGAAATGGATGGATTGAAGTTCAAAATTGGTCCAAAATCATTTTTTCAAACAAATTATAAACAAGCCTTAGAACTTTACAGAAAAACGTTAGAGTTTGCTGATTTAAAAGGGGATGAAGTTGTTTATGACCTATATACAGGAACAGGAACAATTGCTCAGTATGTTGCCAGAAATGCAAAACATGTGATCGGAATAGAATCTGTTCAGGAGGCTATTGATGCTGCTATCGAACATGCTGAATTAAATGGTCTTACCAATACAACTTTCTATTGTGGAGATATGAAAAATGTCTTCAATGATGAATTCTTGGAAAATCATCCAAAAGCAGACGTATTAATTACAGATCCACCAAGAGATGGAATGCACCAAAAAGTGGTTGAGCAGATCTTGAAATTGGCTCCGGAAAAAGTAGTGTATGTAAGCTGTAACTCTGCAACTCAGGCAAGAGATTTAGCTTTAATGAAAGATCATTACACATTGGTTAAAATTTTACCGGTAGACATGTTCCCGCAAACACACCATGTGGAGAATATTGCATTACTGATTAAAAAATAATTTATTTACATTTGAAGATCAAAATATTAATATGAAATGTCAGTTCCATCTGACCAAATTAAAAAATATAAACGTACAGATGAAATATTTTAAATTCTTCATACTGACCTGTTTTTTAGGAATGCTTTTTTCATGCGGAGGAGATGACGACATCTGTGAAAGCGGAGAGGGCACACCCAGAATGAAGATAGGCATTAAAAGTTTTGAAACGGGAAAGCCTGGGACGATAGATACATTGTATGTAGCCGTAGATTATGGCTCAGGGACTAAGGTAGACCTCGGAAAAACGGCAGCCGTTACATCCCGATTGATACCTTTGCGTGTTGACGATGCTCCTTACACAGATATTTATATTAAAACAAGGCTAAAGGGTGCCGAATCCAAGGTTAGAATAAACTATATAACAAAAGCTACCTATGTTTCTCCCGGTTGTGGAATTAAAAAAACATACGAGAACTTAACAACAGAACTAATTACTCCTACAGTCGTAAAGAAAGTAGAAGTAGACTTAAATCAAATAGAGAATGAAGACAAGACTAATATTTTCCTTCTTTTTTAGCGTACTAAGTTTGTTGAGCTTTGCTCAGGAAAAGAAAGAAGTGAAAAAAGAAAAATGGATATATAAACCCAATTTTATGGTTGGTTTTGATCTTCTAAATGGAGGAAGTTCTTTCTTTTCAGATAGGAAGATGTATCAGGGATTTATATCATCTAAAATTAAGAATGATCTTCACGCAGTTATTGATGCTGGATTTGATTCTAATGTATATCAGAAAAACGGGTACGATGCAAAAGCAAATGGCCCGTTTCTGAAATTAGGAGTTTTCTATATGCTGGCCAAAGATGCTGAAAATGAATTCAACGGTTTTTATGTTGGAGGAAAAGCAGCGGGTTCATTTTATACCCAGGAATATATGGCCATTCCGGTTCGTGGATTTGGGGGAAGTAGTACTTCAATAGCATATCCGTCTTCTACACAATCTTCATATTGGTTGGAAGGAATGATAGGAGGAAGAGTTCAACTATTTGAATCTAATTTTTATATAGATGTTAATCTTCAGCCTAAATATTTAATTTTTACAACAAAACAAGACGAAATTCAACCAATGATCGTTCCCGGCTTTGGAAAGAGTTCTTCTAAGTTTGCCATGGGATTCGCTTGGAATATTGCGTATAAGTTTTAATCATTAGTTTTTTTTTGATTTTTTGTATTGCCCATAAGCAAGTCGTATAAACTCTTTAATTCTTTTGGAGGTGCACCTGCATCAAAAGAGGAAGAGGCATATTCTTTTTCTTTCACGAAGAAGGTTATGGTTGATGCCAAAGCTTTATCAGAATATCTATCGGTTGTAGGTGAAGAAAATGCATCTACTTTTGACAACTCAATCAAACTTACTTGTTCTGTAATTTTTCTCCACTCATCAGTTGATAAAGAACTGGTTGTAATATCTCCATTCAGGGAGGTAATTTTTGAATTTGGTGTAAATGTTATGAGCCTGTTGGTACCCCTTGTCTGTTTTTTTAATTCAATTTTTTCGATTTTCTGTTTTTGCCAGGTATTGCTTAATTTATTTTTGTTAATTATTCTCTGTTGTTGAGAAAAATAATTATTTGTGATAATGTTGAATAAAATTATAAATAATAAATATCTATTTTTCATATCTATGTTGCTGTTTTTTGTGGGTTTTGTTTGTTTTTTTAAGAGTAAATGTATAAAATATAAATTACATTTGTAACTCAATAAAAAATATACAAATGCAAAAAATTACTTTCTTTAAACATTTTTTTTTATCATTTATACTGTACACAGGTATAGTTCAAGCACAGCGTGCATCAGATAAAATTGTGAAAAAAGATGAATTTGGTAAAAAATATCAAGCTGAGCTTATTAAATCTAACGGAATAGATAGATGCTCAACCGTAGAATATGAAAACTATCTTAAGGAAAGGTATCCTAGAAGGATGTCTAATGAGCAGTTTGAGAAATGGCTGGCGCCATTGGTGCAAAAAGCAAAAGCTAACAAATCGGAAAGTGGAGGTATTATTACGATTCCTGTTGTCGTACATGTTATTCATAGTGGACAAAATGTTGGGGTCGCTCCTAATATTGTTGATGCTCAGGTAGAGTCTCAGATCACTGTCATGAATAATGATTTTAGAAGAATAGCGGGTACGACTGGTTTTAATTCGAATGCCGTGGGTTCAGATACTCAAATCCAGTTTGTTTTAGCAAAAGTAGATCCTAATGGAAATCCTACGAATGGAATTGACCGAATAAATTTATGTAAAGCGTCTTGGGGGGAAGGTGAAATAGAAAACTTGGTAAAGCCTCAAACAATCTGGGATCCTACTCAATATATGAATATGTGGAGCTTGAAATTTTCGAATAACACTTTATTAGGATATGCCCAGTTTCCTTCTAATTCTGGTCTTGGTGGTTTGGAAGTAGATGGTGGTCTTGCTAGTACAGATGGTGTAGTAGCAAAATATTCTACATTTGGAAGCAGTGACTATAATGATGGGACATTTCTTTTGAATGCGCCTTACGATAAAGGAAGAACAATGACTCATGAGGTAGGGCATTTCTTAGGATTAAGACATATTTGGGGTGACAGCGCTTGTGGTAATGATTATTGTGCAGACACGCCTACTGCTCATGGGGCAAATTATATTTGTAATACAACAATTGCAAGCTGTGATGATCCGTCTATTTATGAGATGGTTCAGAATTATATGGATTATACAAATGATACTTGTATGAATATTTTTACAGTTAATCAGAAAGAAAGAATTACGGCTGTAATGAATAATTCACCCAGAAGAATGGAATTAAAAGTATCTACTAAAGATGCTGCCATTCCGTTGTTTCCAAACGATGCCGAAATAAAGCTGGAAGGCGATTGTAGTTCTCAATCTTGTATCTCGATAGATAAAAATGTAGTGTTATTATTGACAAATAGAGGGACTAGTACAATGACCAATGCGGTTATTACATATACTATTAATGGAAACTCTCAGACTTATAACTGGTCCGGAAGTTTAACGCTAGATAAATCTCAAACAGTATCTATTACTGTTCCTTCATCTGTTCCTAGTGGACCTATGAATATTAAAATAACAAGTGTAAATGGTGTAGCAGACCAAAGAGATGGTAATAGCAATATTGATACACAATTTGTTTCTTCTTCACCAACTAGTATTGGTTCTCCGGATCTTGTGTTTAGATTACAATTAGATTATTGGGGATCGGAAACTACATGGACTTTGAAGAATAGTGCGGGAGCTATAGTATATAGTGGGGGTCCTTATACCGATGTTGCTAATCCTACACCAAGTACTCCGCTTCCGGCTCTTATTACTCAAAACTGGGCATTGGTTCCTGATTGTTATACTTTTACAATTAATGATTCATTTGGAGATGGAATTTATACAGACGGAGGTTATTATGATATCAAGACTCAAGCAGGTGCAGACGTGATAATTGGAAGCCCGTTTGGATCATCACAATCATCTTTATTTAAATATCAAGTATTATCTACTAACGAAGTTGTTAAAAATACGCTGGGTATTTACCCGAATCCGACAACAGATATTTTGAATATTACGAATCTTAAAGGTAAAGCGACTTATATAATTCATAATGCTGTAGGTCAACTTGTGAAGAAAGGAACAATTGATAACAATAAAGTGAATGTAGCTGAGTTGTTGAAAGGAAATTATATTATCTCTGTAAAGGATAATAATATATCTGAAAATTTCAAGTTTATCAAAAAATAAAATATCTTCTATTCTAAATTAGAATATTAAAGATGTTTAAATGTCTAATATTAAGTAATCCTCAGGTTCTCCTGAGGATTATTTGTTTTTTTAGAGAGTGGTGTGAAAAAAAAACACGAATAAGTTGTTTGAGGTTAATATTTAATACCTGAAAATGTTTATATTTGGCGAAATATATAATTAAAAATTTATGAAAAAACTACTTACTCTTTTATTTTGTAGTTTGATTGGTGGTTCGGCAGTGGCTCAATGGTCACCTGCTGGTATAAAGAGAGGTTCTGATATTGATCCTTCTTTAGCACAGCCAAAATACAAACTTGATTTAAATAAAATAAAAAGTCAACTTAAGAATGCTAAGGAAACGGGAGCAAATGCTCAGGCTGTGGAAATCTTACTTCCTACTCTAAGAGGAAAAATGGAAAGATTTGCGGTTTACAGTTTTCCTGTAGTTGTAAAAGAATTAGCTGATCAATATGAGCTTGGTTCTTATGTTGGAGTGGGGATTGATGACCCTTCTAAATATTTAAGATTTTCTCTTTCTCCAAATGATTTTCAGTCTATGATTATCAATGGAGGAAGTTATGAATTTATCGAACCTTCAAAGTCTGATAAAACTATTTATGAGCTTCATGCAAAATCTAAACCAACTGGTGGGAAAAGTTTTCTTTGTAGTACAAATGAAAGTCCAGCAGTAAAACAGCAGATTTCTGAATTGCTAGAAAAAGGACAATCATTTACTAATCAGCCAACTGATTTCTCAAAAATGTCTGATAAGAAATACAGAACAATGAGATTGGTGATGTCTGTTACAGGTGAGTATACACAATATCACGGAGGCACTGTAGCTGGTGCTCTTGCAGCAATTAATAACACAATGACTCGTGTAAATGGAGTATTTGAAAAAGACTTTGCCTTACATCTTAATTTACAGAATTATACTAACGTAATTTTCACGGACCCTACAAATGATCCATATTCAGATGCAGCTGCGGGTGCAGGTGGTGCTTGGAACCAAGAATTGCAAGGAGCATTAACAAGTATGGTAGGAAATATCAATTATGATATTGGTCACTTATTCGGAGCTTCTGGAGGTGGTGGAAATGCAGGCTGTATCGGTTGCGTTTGTCTTGATCCTGTTGGTACTGGATATGATCCTGTAGCAGGATATGGAAAAGGTTCAGGATTTACCTCTCCAGCAGATGGTATTCCTCAAGGTGATAACTTTGATATTGATTATGTTGCTCATGAAATGGGGCATCAATTAGGAGCTAATCATACATTCTCTAAATCTCTTGAAGGAACAGGAGTAAATCAGGAACCAGGTTCGGGATCTACCATTATGGGGTATGCCGGTATTACTGGTGCTACTACAGATGTTCAGCCACATTCGGATGCTTATTTTCATATTGCAAGTATTAAGCAAGTTCAGACCAATCTAATTGCGAAAACTTGTGATGTTGAGACGGCTATCACAAATAACCCACCAGTTATTGCAGCATTGCCATCTTATACAATTCCTAAAGGAACTGCATTTGTTTTAACAGCATCTGCAACTGATCCGGAGAATGATCCTATGACATATACTTGGGAAGAGGTTGATAATGCAAGTGTTATCATTAATAAAACTAATTTAGGAACTACTACTACTGGAGCTTCATTTAGATCGGTATCTCCAAGTATTAGCTCAACTAGATATTTCCCAAAACTGTCATCAGTTTTAGCTGGAGTGCTTAATAACTCTTTGGATACTTGGGAATCTACTTCTCAGGTTGCTAGAGGTTCTAAATTTGCAGTAACTGTGAGAGATAATAATCCAGCTATTGCTCAACAACAAACACAATATGCTGAACAATCTATTACAGTAGGGGCTGCAGGGCCTTTTAAAATATCTAATGCATCTGCGTATTTATACACGAATGCTACTAATACGTTAACTTGGGATATTGCTAATACTGCAGCTGCACCTTACAATTCCCCAAATGTTAAAATTGATTATTCTATTGATAGCGGAGTGAACTGGACTGTTCTTGCTGCAAGTACTGCAAATGATGGCTCAGAGGTAATTAGTGTACCAGCATCTCTAAATGGACAATTTGTTGCAGTTAGAGTTTCTTCAATAGGAAATGTTTTTTACGCTCTTAAAAAGATGATGGTAGCTACACAGGTTGCTTGTGGAAGCGCTGTAACAGGTGTTAATGTAAGCAATGTAACTTCATCTGTTGCAACAGTTAACTGGGCACCCGTTACTGGAGCAACATCTTATGTGATTCAATATAAGAAGACAGCAGATACTTCATGGCAGCAGACAACATCTACAACAGGTAGTGTAAACCTTTCAGGTCTTTCATCAAGTTCTACTTATGAAGTGCAGGTAGCTTCGGTTTGTGGATCTCAAGGGCCATTCTCAAGTAGTGTAATTTTCTCAACAGCAGTAATCTCTTATTGCCCTATTTTTGCTACGAATAGTCCACAGTTTGAATATATTTCTAATGTGAAAATTACTAATGGAGCTACAACTTTATTGAATAATAATAGTGGACCATCTAATTATACAGACTATACAACAAATACAGCACTTCAGACAAGTTTACTTCCTGGTGTACCTTATACATTCTCAATGACTATTGCAACTCCTGACTATGATACAGCATTAGTATTTATTGATTATAATAATAACGGTATTTTTGACCCAGCAGAAAGAGTATTTAACTATCCTATCAATCTTCCAACTGGTCCAATAACCGGAAACTTTACAGTGCCATCTACAGCTGTTACTAATCAGCCGTTGAGAATGAGAGTAATATTGTATTATGCAGGTCAATTTGGTGCAGATGGAACAACATCTCAAGTTGGTTTTTCACTAGGATCAGGTTATGCAGGTTGTGGTACATTCGGTTATGGTGAAGCTGAAGATTATAACGTTGTTATAACAGGTGCTTTAGGAACAAATGATATTGCTGCTAACCCTAAAGATGGGATTCAGATTTATCCAAACCCGGTAAGTGATATCTTAAATGTTACTAAAGTTTCTGATAAAGCTACTTTCAAAATTTACAGTGCTGCAGGTCAGCTAGTAAATAGTGGAAATATTAACTCAGGAAAAATTAATGTTTCTGAATTAGTAAAAGGTGGATATGTAATTACAATTGAAGAAAAAGGAAAAGATTTATTCAAATCTAAATTCATCAAGAAATAATAAAAATCCCATAACAATAATGAATCCTCAGGTTTTTCCTGAGGATTTTTTGTATTTATAAATGCATTATGATATCCTGAGTATTTAATAAAAAATATAATTGAATTGGTAAATTGTTGGTAAAAAATCATTAGATTTGTTTAATTAATATAAAATATAGAACATTATGAAGAAAATCTTTACTTTTTTAATTTTTCTCCTCAGGCTGATAAATATAGGTTTTATAAAAAAAACTTATAGTATGACATCCGACAGAGTGTTACCTCACTTGTCTTCTACTGAAGATACTGTTATTTTGAAAAAAAGTAACAATAGTTTTATAGACAGGGCAATCTATAGACTTAAAAATAACCTTACTGCCAAATTATACTTTAATATTTAACATTATGAAGAAACTTCTACTCATGTGTCAATTGCTTTTTGGCGCACTTCTCATGGCTCAGGTTTCCTATACCCAAAACTGGACGGCAACAGGACTTAATAACTGGACAACCAGTGGCACTGTTTTTTCAAATAATACTACTGCCAATCAGATTTGTGGGACTAGTGGAGGAACCATCAGAGGAGAAAGATATTATGGTAATTCGGGGCAATTTACGTCTCCTAATCTTACCGGAAATAATTTAGGACAAATAACGATGTCTTTTGATTATAAGGTAACTGACTATTCCGCAGGTACGGTAGCAACACCTACAGCTAATATTGGAACAATAAACGTAGAATATGCTAGCAGTACTACAGGACCGTGGACGGTTGCTTATACTATCAACTCTTCCAATCACGTGTCTGCTAATACATGTGCTACTAAAACATTTACTTTTGTTCCTCCGACAGGAGCGAACTTGTATGTGAGATTTAATGTTACTTCCGATATTAATTCGGATGTTTATTATTATTTTGATAATGTAAACATTACACAATCAGCACCACCAACTTGTCCGTCTCCTTCTGCAATAGTATTTGGAGGCGCTACATCGAATTCTGCCAATATTTCTTGGACGGCACCAACGCCTGTACCGGCAAACGGATATGATGTTTATTTTAATACAACAGGGGTAGCGCCAACAGGGGCTATTGTCTTGAATGGAACTAACTCGGTACAAAGTACAACAACTACAGCATCTATTCCTGGATTATTACCTACTACTACCTATTATGTATGGGTAAGAGCGAAGTGTAGCCCAACGGATCAAAGTTTTTGGATAGCAATGCCTGCATTTACAACTTTATGTGCTGCGGTTACAGCCTTACCATGGACACAGAATTTTGATTCTATGACAGCTATAGGTTCTGGAATTGTTCCTAATTGTTGGAAGCAGATTACTGGAACTAATGCATGGACATCTTCAAATGCAACAGCGTCTACTACATCTCCTGGAGCGAGGTCTGTGCCTAATTATATGAGAATTCAATACAGTAATACAAATGCCAGCCAACTTTGGACCCCTGGTTTTACTTTGACAGCAGGTACAGTGTATGAATTCTCGTTCTATTATAACACAGGTGGTACTGGAAGCTCTTATGTAGGATATACAGGTAATGTATTAGTGAATACTTCACAATCTGCTACAGGAGCTACTACTTTAGGAGCATTTATTACTGCAACACAAGGTACAGCAGATTATACATTATATAAAGTATATTATACGCCTACAACATCAGGAACATATAATTTCGGATTAAATGTTAGCTCTACAGGTGCTCCTTGGTATTTAGGGGTAGACGATTTCAAACTAAGAGTTGCTCCAACATGCTTAGATCCACAGGGTTTATCTGTTTCAAATACAGGCACTTTGAATACTACAATACAATGGACGGTACCAAATCCGGCGCCTGCAGGGGGCTATGACATCTATTATAGTACAACAAATACACCTCCTGCTGCGGGTGTTACACCTCAATATTCTGGAGTTACCGGACCAACTCAGCTAATAACAGGATTAGCGGCAAGTACAACATACTATATTTGGATAAGAGCAAGATGTAGCGCTACTGATATTGGTGATTGGACAGGTCCTATTTCTACGACAACTCTTTGTGCTGCAGTTACAGCTTTACCATGGACCCAAAATTTTGATTCTATGCCAACTATAGGGACAGGTATTGTACCTAATTGCTGGAAACAGATAACTGGTACCTCTGCATGGGTATCTTCAAATGCAACAGCATCTACTACATCTCCTGGAGCGAGGTCTATGCCTAATTATATGAGAATTGCATATGGTAATACAACAGCAAGTCAGCTATGGACACCAGGTTTTGCGTTAACAGCCGGAACGACTTATGAATTTTCGTTTTATTATCATACTGGCGGAACAGATAGTAGTAATATAGGGTTTACAGGTAATGTTTTGGTAAATTCTTCACAATCTTCTACAGGAGCTACAAATTTAGGAACATTCATTACTTCAACACAAGGTACTGCTGGTTATACTCTGTATAAAGTATATTACACACCTACAGTTACAGGAACATATAATTTCGCTATAAATGCATCATCGAATGGTACTCCTTGGTATTTAGGGGTAGATGATTTCAAATTGAGAGTTGCTCCAACATGCTTAGATCCACAGGGTTTAACTGTTATAAATACAACGACTTCGAGCACCACAATACAGTGGACAGTGCCAACTACTGCACCTGCAGGGGGCTATGATGTTTATTATACTACAAGTGCTGCAACTCCTGCTGCAGGGGTTACACCTCAATATTCTGGTGTTACAGGACCAACTCAGTTAATAACAGGATTGGCTGCAAGTACAACATACTATATTTGGGTAAGGGCAAGATGTAGCGCTACTGATATTGGTGATTGGACAGGACCTCTTTCGGTTTACACTAATTATTGTGTTCCTACTGGAGGCTCATCTTCAACAACAACTTATTTAAAGAATATTACAACTACAGGAGGATTTACCAATCTTGCTTATACTGCTTCTACATATAGTGCATATGTAAACAATTCTGCTACGAGTTTCTCTGCTTTACCGGGAACTTCTGTAAATGTTAGCATGAATTCTGGAACAGGTTCGTACTATTATTATCTATGGATAGACTGGAATAATGATATGGTATTTGATCCTCTAACGGAAACGGTTTATTCTACAACTGGTGCTGGGACAGGGACAGCAGCCATTAACACTGCAGGTCACCCTTCAGGCTCTTACAGAGTGAGATTTGGTACAGGGCAGTATGGGGCGTTAACTCCTTGCGGATCATCTCCTTATGGTAATTATGTGGACTATACTTTTGTTATTAGACCTTGTTCTACTACAGCACCTACCAATGTGTATGTAGATACAGTTAGCCATATTGCTGCAACGGTACATTGGACGGCTTCTACAAATAATCTTGCCTATAAGGTATATTGGAGAGAGGTGGGAACTACCACCGGATGGCCAAATTTCTCTCCGGTACTATCACCACCTACAAACAGTTATGTTATTACAACAGGTTTACTGCCTGCTAAAAACTACGAAGCAATAGTAGTAGCTATTTGTAATACAACTGAGGGTACGGCTACTCCTGTAGCATTTGCTACAAAATGTGACCCTACTCCTCCGAATGTTACTATATCTGCTATTACTTCCAACTCAGGGTTAATCACTTGGGCACCTCTTGCTGCAAATTCAACGTATGTAATGAGATGGAGAATTGTAGGAAGTGGAGCTACGGGATGGAGTCCTAATATACCATTGCCTGTAGCGCCTGCAAATACCTATACGTTAGGAGGATTAGATCCGAATGTTTCTTATGAAGTTCAAATAGCGAATATGTGTACTGGTGGTACACTTAATCCATGGTCAAATCCTAAAGTATTTACTACAGAAAGAATCTGTCAGCAAGCGCCTCCAGGATTAACAATTACCAATCTTGCACCTACAACAGCAGCAGTAGTTTGGGACCCATTCCCAGGAGCTACCTATATCTTAAGATATAGAAAAGTAGGTATTTCGAGCTGGACAACCGTAGCAGTTCCAACAAATACAATTACCTTAACAGGATTGTTAGAATTAACGAAATATGAAATGCAGGTTATGAATGTATGTACAGGAACTCCGGGTACTTTTACGCCGCCTTATTTCTTTACAACACCAACTGTAACTTACTGTCACATGGTTTCAGCAAGTGCAGCGAATGAATTTATTTCAAAAGTAACAGTGAAGCCAAATGGTAAGCCTATGATGGAGAATGCTTCTCTTGCATCTACTTATACGGATTATACAGGCACCGTTGCTAAGTTTATAGAATTAATTCAAGGATCTACAGGAAATGAAATTTCTATTGAAAAATCATGGTTAGGGGCAAACAATGATGCAGGTATTGCCGTTTGGATTGATTTCGACAGAAATGGATCTTTCGATATCAATGAAAGAATTCTTGCTTCGGCTCCTAATACAACGACTCCTATTAAAGGAACATTCAATGTACCTGCAGATGCATTTATCAGTTTAACTGATTATAAATATGTGGTCATGAGAGTTGCATTGCAGAAAGGTGCTATTCCTGTAAACTGTACAAACTTTGCGAATGGTGAAGTTGAAGATTACACGGTGAGAATTTCTAAAACAGCTGTTCCTAGTGGTATTAATCAGGATGAAATTATGATTTATCCTAACCCGGTAAGTTCAGTATTATATGTTAAGAATATTAGTACAAAAGGAAATTATAAGATTTATAATTCAGCAGGACAATTAGTGTCTAAAGGCATTATCTTGAATAATAAGATAGATGTAAGCAACTTGCTAAGTGGAGTGTACGTTATAGACATCGAAGATGCTAAAGGTACAATTCAGAAGAAATTTATTAAAGAAAAATAATTAACTTTTAAAATAGAATAAGCTCTCAGAAATGGGAGCTTATTTTTTTATAGGTCAATAAAAAACTCGCTAGATTATTTCTAACGAGTTTTTGCTTTATTCTATATCAAAGATGATTCGTTCGGTTTGTTCCTTTAAATCTTCCAGATTCGTATTGTTGTAAATAATGCAGTCTGCCATCTTTATCTTATCTTTTTCAGGCATTTGCTTTTCCATAATGGTTTCTACTTCGCGGTAGGTTTTTCCGTCTCTGTCCATCACTCTTTTTGTTCGTATATTATCTTCAGCAGTAACCAGAAGAGATTTGTAACATTGTTTATGAAGCTTTAATTCAAACAATAAGGCTGTTTCTTTAAAGACTAAATATTTAGACTGTTTTGCCAGCCATTCTTCAAAATCAATGCGAACTGCAGGGTGAATGATTTCATTCAGTTGTTGAAGAAGATCTTTATTGTTAAAAACTTTATCTGCAACAAACTTTCTGTTGTAAAGATCTTTCTCATCGTACGATTTTTCGCCTAAAAGTTCCTTAATTTGAAGCTTTAATTCTTCATGATCATTAACGATTGTTTTAGCTCTGTCATCCGAGTAATAAACAGGGAACCCAAACTCCTCAATAAAATGGGCAACGGTAGTTTTTCCTGAACCAATTCCACCTGTTAAACCAATGATCTTGGATGATGGTGGTTCTGTACTTTTTGTTTCTGAATGTAATTCTTCCATACTTAAAAATTAATATCCAAAAACGTCATTAAAGCTAAAGGTTTCGTCAAGTCTAACGCCTTTTTCAGTCATTTTAAGACTTGCCAATTCGTTATGAGCATCATGTTCAAAGAACAATAGATATTCGTTATCTACACATTGTTTAAGGAATTTTCCTTTTTCCTCCATTGTTAGAAGAGGTCTTGTATCATACCCCATCACATATACCTGGTTGATGTGTCCTGCAGTTGGAATAAGATCCGCTGCGAAAACAATCGTTTTTTCCTGATATTGAATTACGGGAAGCATTTGCTTTTCAGTATGTCCATCAACAAAAATAACGTCCATTTTCAAATCCGGAGCAAAACCATAATTTCCGTTTGCCGGAAGGGGTAGAAAGTTCAGTTGTCCGCTTTCCTGCATCGGAAGAATATTTTCTTTTAAAAAGCTAGCTTTCTCTCTCGGATTAGGCTCTGTTGCCCACTGCCAATGGTTTTCGTTAGTCCAGAACTGAGCATTTTTAAAGGCAGGTCTGTAACCGGTCTTGTCGTCATTCCATTCAATAGCACCACCACAGTGGTCAAAATGAAGGTGAGTCAAGAAAACATCGGTAATATCTTCTTTTACAAAACCATACTTGCTTAAATTTTTATCTAAATTATCATCTCCCCAAAGAGAGTAGTGACCGAAGAATTTATCATCCTGCTTGTTTCCAAGACCACAGTCTACTAAGATTAATTTTTTACCGTCTTCAATTAATAAAGAGCGGGTTCCCAATTCAATTAAATTTTTTTCGTCTGCTGGGTTTGTTTTCTCCCACAGACTCTTTGGGACGACACCAAACATTGCGCCGCCGTCCAGCTTAAATTTTCCACATTGTATCGGATATAACTTCATATATATTTTGATTATTTTATTTTTAATTAATAAAAATTATTTGATGTTTCTAAATTATAAAACTTTAATGGAAAGTCTAATACTTAGTGTATAAATTCTGAGATCTATTTAATGAGTTTCATTTTTTCAGCGATTTTTTTTCCATTCTCGTCTGAATTTTCAAGATTGGAAATAATATTTTGAAAGTCTGCTTCCTTTCTGTTCTGAGAAAGTTTTTGCTTAATAAATATTTCGGTCGGAATTATTTTTATACCAAAAGCTCCTTTCATTTCCTTTTCTACAAACTCTCGACCCATCTTGTCTACAAACATTGGGCACTTCTGGAAAGTCTCATATTTTGAGGTTAACTTTTCAAGATGATTGTAAAGTTCTTCTTGATTCATTAGTTCTACCTTTCCGTAGATCTGAACTGCTTCATAATTCCAGGTTGAAACATTCACCTGCTCATACCAACTGCTGGAAATGTACGTGTGTGCCCCAAGGAAATCACACAGAACTTCATCGCCATCTTTTAAGGTCTTCGCTTGTGGATTAGCTCTGGAAAAGTGAGATTCAATATAAATATTTTCAGGATCATCTTCATTAAGCATCATCATTGCATGTGTTGCTCTGATCTTTTCGACTGAAGAAATAAGTAAAGCAAAAGAATTCTCTTTGATGATTTCTTTCATCAATTCATAATCTTCGCTTTTGTATAATTTAGGGATAAACATAAATTTTCTTATACTTTATTTTAATCACAAAATTTATAAACATATAAGTTTTTAGCAGATGAAATTTTGAAAATATGAAGTTCACATGAGAAGAAAATCACAGGTTTTCCAAATTTATGTGTTCTTTTATTCAGTTTACTTTTAACTTAAAACTTATGTGCTACAATCTTTTGTGCCTTTTGCGGTTAAAAAACTTAAACCTAGAATAATTCTCCGGGATTTCTAGGGATAGCAATATTTAAATGCTTGTATGCTTTGTCTGTAACTTCTCTTCCTCTTGGGGTACGAATGATGAATCCTTCCTGAATCAAGAATGGTTCATACACTTCCTCCAACGTTTCAGGATTTTCCGCGATGGATGTTGCCAAGGCTGAAATTCCAACAGGTTTCCCCTTGAAGTTTTCAATCATGACACGCATAATTTTATTATCCATTTCATCCAGTCCGAATTCGTCTACATTTAAAGAGTTTAAGGCGTATTTCGTAATATTAATTTCGATTTCACCATTCCCTTTTATTTCAGCAAAATCACGAACTCTTCTCAGTAAAGCATTGGCAATTCTGGGAGTACCACGGCTTCTTCTTGCAATTTCAAGAGCAGCATCTTCGTAGATTTTCACTCCTAAAACTCTTGAACTTCTGATAATGATCATCGATAAAAGCTCAATAGAGTAATATTCCAATCTGCTTTGAATACCGAATCTTGCTAACATTGGTTTTGTCAGCATTCCGCTTCGGGTTGTTGCACCTACTAATGTAAATGGATTCAGGCCAATTTGGACACTTCTCGCATTAGGACCGCTTTCCAGCATAATATCAATCTTATAATCCTCCATAGCAGAATATAAATATTCTTCTACAATAGGAGAAAGACGATGGATCTCATCAATAAAAAGGACATCATTTTCTTCAAGGTTAGTTAATAAACCGGCTAAACTTCCAGGTTTATCCAATACAGGACCTGAGGTTATTTTGCAGTTTACGCCCAATTCATTGGCGATAATATTGGCTAAAGTTGTTTTACCCAGACCTGGAGGGCCGTGTAATAGAACATGATCAAGAGCTCCGCCACGTTTTTTTGCAGCAGTAACAAAAACTTCAAGATTTTCCAAGGTTTTTCTCTGTCCGGCAAAATCGTTAAAGCTCTGGGGACGAATTTGTTCTTCCTGTATAAGCTCTTCGTGGGAGTAGTTTTCTTTATCTGGATGTAAAAAATCTGGCATTAATTCATTTCATTTACTTCAAAGATAGGGAATTTAGACTTAGGTTGAGGTAAAGCTTAAAGTAAAAAATGAAGCGTAAAAGATATTTTTTGAGTATTTTTGGTTGAAAATTTTAAACCTATTTTTAGGATAAGCAAATGAAATTAATAGGACCATTCAAACAAGTTGTAACACTTGCAAACCTTCCTTTAAGAGGAAAGTTGTCAGACGAACAAATAGAGATCATCATAGATGGCGGAATTTTAATTGACAATAATAAAATTCAAAAAATTGGAAATTTTGAAGAATTAAAAGCAGAAAATCAAAATATAGAGATCGAAAAAATAGAAGGTGAACAAATTGTTCTTCCTGCTTTTGTAGATTCTCACACGCATATTTGTTTTGGTGGAAATCGTGCGAATGATTTTGCGATGAGAAATGCAGGCAAAACCTATTTGGAAATTGCTGAAAGTGGTGGTGGAATCTGGAGTTCTGTTCAGCATACAAGAAGTGCTTCTGAAGAGGAATTACTAAAAACCTTATTAGAAAGAATTGATTTTTTGATTTCTTTGGGGATTACTACCATTGAAGTAAAAAGCGGATACGGACTGGATGTAGAAAACGAGCTGAAAATGCTTCGAATGATTAAAAAAGCACAAGCACAAACGAAAGCTACTTTGGTTCCGACTTGTCTTTCAGCGCATTTAAAGCCACGAGATTTTGAAGGAAGTAACCAAGAATACCTGAACTATATCATCACTGAAATTTTACCAAAAGTAAAAGAAGAAGATTTAGCCAAGCGAGTGGATATTTTTATTGAGAAATCTGCTTTTCAACCTGAGGAAAGTAAAGCTTTTTTACTTGAAACTAAAAAGCTAGGTTTTGAAATTACGGTACATGCAGATCAATTTACCGCTGGAAGTTCAAGAATTGCGGTGGAAGTTGGAGCAAAATCTGCAGATCATTTGGAAGCTACGATTGATGAAGATATTGAGTTTTTAGCAAAATCCGATACGGTTGCTACAGCATTGCCGGGCGCGAGTTTAGGATTGGGAGAAAAATTTACGCCTGCGAGAAAATTATTGGATGCAGGTGCGATATTAGCCATTGCGAGTGACTGGAATCCCGGTTCAGCGCCGATGGGGAATTTAATTACCCAAGCCTCCATCTTAGCCACTTTTGAAAAATTGACTACAGCTGAGGTTTTAGCGGGAATGACTTTCCGTTCAGCATTCGCACTTGGTTTGGACGACAGAGGGAAATTAGAAAAAGGTTTGAAAGCAGACTTTGTTACTTTTAAAACAAATAATTTCCAAAATGTTTTATACAATCAAGGGAGCTTAAAGGCTGAGCATATTTATATTGACGGACATAAGTTTTAAACCTCATGGTGACTTTGAGAGTCTAAGTCGCCAATCAATGTTGAAAATCACTTTAGGTGGCTTAGAATTTTGAAGCCACACTACTTTAAAAACATAATGGAATATGAACAATATTTGGCAAGGTAGATTTGACGGAGAAGAAGCTCTTTTCCACAGAGTTTTTCAGAGAGTAAAAGAAGAAAATAATTACGATACTATTTCAACTAATGATTTCGTTTTACATGGGTTTGCTGTGGAAGAGGGAGTTAGAAGAAACAAAGGGAGATTGGGTGCTAAAGATGCTCCGGATATTATCAGAAAAAATATGTCTAATTTTCCTGTAATTCTTCCTGACTTTACATTGCTTGATTTTGGGAATGTAACTTGTGAGGATGGGAATTTAGAAGAGACTCAAAATACGCTTGCTAAGAATATTTCAAAAGTTCTTTTGAAAGGTGGGAAATCACTTGTTTTTGGTGGAGGTCATGAAGTAACGTATGCCCATTATTTAGGAGTGAAAACGGCTTATCCGGAACAAAAGATAGGAATCATTAATATCGATGCTCATTTTGATAATAGACAACCTGAAAATGGTGTAGGGGCGAGCTCCGGAACCGGATTTTGGCAGATTGCTCAAGAAGGGGAGATCAATTCTTTACATATCGGAATTCAGAGAAATTCTAATACCCTTAAATTATTTGATACTGCCCATCAATACGGAATGAAATATATTCTGGCAGATGAATTGTTTTTTGAAAATCTTTCTTCCATTTATCAAAGAATCGATGAATTACTAAATGAAGTCGATTTTGCTTATCTCACTATTTGTATGGACATTTTTAATGCTTCTATTGCGCCGGGTGTTTCGGCAGCTGCTTATAATGGAATCTTTGCTGATGCTACGTTTATGCATTTTTACAGACATATTTTAAAAAATCCTAAATTGATTGCGTTGGATGTAGCAGAAGTTAATCCAAGCTATGATATTCAGGATAGAACGGCAAGATTAGCCTCTTGCTTGATGAATGAATGGTTTATGGTATAACAAAACTTATTGATTCAATAGAAAAAATCATTATTTTATTTAATATAAAGGAACAAATTTTGTTGCTTTCATCATGCTTTTAAAAGAAAAGCATTTATAAATTCATTATTTGAATTTAAATTGAGAATTACGTTATGGAACAATTAATTGAAAACAAGCTTATTAAAGCTGACTTGGCTTTTTCGAGTTGGAAAAAGATGTCGTTTGAGGAAAGACAAGTATTAATCAGAAAAGGTGCTGAAATTTTAAAGAATAATGCGGCAAAATTTGGAGCTATCATTACCACAGAAATGAATAAACCCATTTCACAATCTATTGCTGAGGTGGAGAAATGTGCGTTAATGATGAATTATTATGCTGATGCAGAAAATATTTTAAAAGTAGAAAAAATTGATTCTGAATTTACGTATTCTGAAGTTCATTATGTTCCAAAAGGGGTTATTTTAGGAGTAATGCCTTGGAATTTTCCTTTCTGGCAGGTATTGAGATTTGCTGTTCCTGCAATGTTGGCGGGAAATACAGTTGTTCTGAAACACGCCTCAATTTGTTTTGGAAGCGGTAATGCAATTGAAGAAGTATTATTAGAAGCAGGTTTTCCAGAAGGTGTTTTCCAAAATCTGGAAGTTGGCCATACAGAAGTAAGAGGAATTCTTGAGCATGAAATAGTAAAAGGAGTAAGTCTTACGGGTAGCGGGAAAGCTGGAGGTGAAGTGGCTTCCATAGCAGGTTTAAATATCAAAAAATCATTACTTGAATTAGGAGGAAGTGATGCCTTTATTATTTTTGATGATGCAGATTTGGACGAAGCTGTAAAATCAGGAGTAAAATCAAGACTCCAAAATTGTGGACAAACTTGTACTGCTGCAAAAAGATTTATTATTGATGAGAAAATAGAAGATGAGTTTCTTCCGAAATTTATCGAAGAATATAAAAAATACATTCCTGCAGATCCGATGGATAAGGAAACCATGATTGGCGGAATGGCAAGACCTGATTTAGCAGATGATCTGGAAAATCAATTTAAAAAAGCGTTAGAAAATGGTGCCGAGATCATTATTCCATTAGAAAGGATTTCGGATACTGAATTCAATCCTGGGTTAATAAGAGTACAAGAAGGTAATCCTATTCTTCAGGAAGAACTATTCGGACCATTAGGAATGATAATGATTGCTAAAACGGATGATGAGGCTTTGCAAATGGCCAATGATATTCCTTTCGGACTTTCTAATTCAGTTTGGACCAACAATAAAGAACGTCAATTATTTTTCATTGAAAACTTAGAATCAGGAACAGTAAATATCAACAGAATGACAAGTTCTGACCCTCGTTTTCCTTTTGGTGGAACAAAGTCTTCAGGATATGGAACTGAACTTTCTTTGCATGCTTTAAAGGAGTTTGTGACGGCTAAAACAATTGTTGGGAATTAATCTTTTAAATAATTACACTTCCCATATATAAAACAAAAAACTCTCGATATTCTCGAGAGTTTTTATTTTTGTATGATTGAGATTAAACCGTAGTCAATCTTAATGTATTCGTTTTACCACCTTCATAAGATGGAGTAGCGTTGATGTTGATTACGAAATCTCCAGTTTCAATATAACCGTGATTATGCGTCAACATGTTTACCTGAATAATAGTTTCATCCGTAGGTTTTTTCATATCGTAATAATAAGCACGAACTCCCCAAAGAAGGTTCAACATCGTGATTACTCTTTTGTTTCCACTGTAAACAATGATATGAGAGTTGGGTCTGTGTGCAGAAAGTTGGAAAGCTGTATATCCAGAATGCGTTAAAGTAACAATCGCTGAAACGTTTGTTGTTTTTGCAATTCTAACCGCTGCAAGACATACTCTGTTTGTGATGAATCTCTCATCAATACAGTTGTAGTCTTTTTCCATAGGCTCATTCTTGTGTTGATAGAAGCTAGTCTTCTCAATATTCAATACAATCTTAGCCATATTTTCAACCACCTGAATAGGATATCTACCTACAGAAGTTTCTCCTGAAAGCATTACTGCATCAGCACCGTCCAATACAGAGTTGGCAACGTCGTTTACCTCCGCTCTTGTTGGTGTTAAGCTGTTGATCATCGTCTCCATCATTTGAGTTGCGATAATAACCGGTTTAGAATAGAATCTTGCTTTTTCAACCAAATTTTTCTGAATGGCAGGAACTTCTTCCATTGGAACTTCTACTCCTAGATCTCCACGAGCAACCATCAAACCGTCACATTCTAATAGAATTTCGTCGATATTTTTTACCCCTTCAGGTTTTTCAATCTTCGCAATGATCGGTGTTTTGAATTTCCCGTTTGGATGCTTTTTAATAAGATCTTTTAGGTCGATAATATCTTGAGCATGACGAACGAATGATAAAGCAATCCAGTCAACCTCCATGTCTAGCATGAAATTAGCATCCTGAATATCCTTTTCCGTTAGTGCAGGAAGAGAAACGTTTGTATTAGGAAGGTTTACCCCTTTTTTAGAACTTAAAGGTCCCCCTTGAATTGTTTTTGCTTTTACGGTATCTATTTTGTTGGTTTCAATAACTTCCAACATAAGTTTACCATCATCAATAAGGATTTTTTCACCAACATTTACATCTTGAGGAAATTGCTGGTACGTCATATAAACGATAGTAGAATCTCCTTCAATCTTTTCATTGGTGAAAGTTAGAATATCTCCAGGATTAAGATAAGATCCCTCTTTTACAACGCCTACTCTTAGTTTCGGACCTTGTAAGTCTCCTAAGATACTTACAGAATATCCGTGTTCTTTATTTAGGTCTCTAATAGTATCAATATTAGTACGAACCAAGTCGTAATCTGCGTGTGAAAAATTTATTCTAAAAACGTCAACACCTGCTCTCATAAGTCCTAACATTACTTCTTTCGATGATGAAGCCGGCCCAAGTGTTGCGATAATTTTTGTCTTCTTTAAATGCTTATTCATAATACTGGATAATTTGATAAAGTTCTTCGTCAGAACTTAGTGTGTAATCTTGAATTGGAAAAACAAGATTTTCAGGGAGCAAAATTACGGAAAAATCAGTAAACTGTTCCGAACTATGCAGAATATATTCCACATCTACCTGATTATTTAATAAAAATTTAACATTCTGTTCTTCTGTGAAGAGCTCAGTTTGTGATTTTTTTTCTCTACTTTCGGATGATTTGTTGGAAATGAAAGTAAAACAAGTCTTTGTAAACTTGTGGTATGCCTCAAATCTTGAAAAATAATAATCATAATACGCACCATGAAAGATCCAATCTTTTTTTCTGGAAAAATTAAGGTCGTTAATCTGATTTATTTTGTAAAAAAACTCATGATCGGGTACATTTTTGGCTAATCTTACCAATCCTATGGCAATATCTTCAAATTCTGTATCGTCTAGATCATATAGTTTTTGAATTTCCAAGTATATTCTCTTTTTTGTTTAAAATATAAAATGCCCTCTGCGCTGCCTTTTCTTCTGCTTTTTTCTTGGAAGTTTCCGAAGCATTTGCAATTTTCTCGTCTCCAAGCCACACATGGCATCGGAACACGATTGCTTTATTTACTTGGGCTTCTTCGCAAGTTTCGTACTTTATATTCACTTTTTTCTTCTGGCTCCATTCGAGCAAAAGACCTTTGTAGCTTACAATTTTATTTTCAAGCTTATTGATTTCGGATGGCGTTAAAAGTCTTTCCAAGATGATTCTCTTACAAGTTTCATACTGAAAGTCTAGATAAACAGCACCGATTAATGCTTCAAATAAATTTCCGGAGATATTCTCACCTAACGCTACAGAGTTTTGTTTTAGTAATAGATCTGTAAGTTTTAAGTCTTCGCCTAATTTATTAAGATTTTTCCTATTAACAATCTTAGATTTCATTTGCGTTAAATATCCTTCATTAGCATGAGGATATGCTTGAAACAAATGACAAGAAATAATTGTACCCAAAACAGAATCTCCCAAAAATTCAAGCCTCTCGTAGTTACTGTCTTGATTTTTAGAAGAGCTTTTTAAAGAAAAAGCTTCACGGTAAAGGTCAACATTTTGCACCTCAGCACCAAGCACCTGATTCAGGTGAGTACTAAGAAATGAATCTCTTTCCGATAATTTTCTTTTTCTTTTTTTGAGAAGGAATTTAGAAAAGTATTTCTGTAACTCCATTCAGTAAATTTAGATTTTCGTAAATAGAACGCAAGCATTGTGCCCACCAAATCCAAAAGTATTACTCATGGCTACTTTTACATCTTTCTTCGCAGCTTCGTTAAATGTAAAATTAAGTCTGCTGTCGATCTTTTCATCATCAGTAAAATGGTTGATGGTAGGAGGAACAATACCATGAATAATAGTCCCCAATACAGCAATAGCTTCAATAACTCCGGCAGCACCCAGAAGGTGACCTGTCATTGATTTTGTAGAATTGATTTGAATGTTGTAAGCGTGCTCTCCCAATAATTTTGAAATTGCGCTAGATTCTGCAACGTCTCCTAATGGAGTAGATGTACCATGCATGTTGATATGATCTACTTCATCAGCAGTTAGCCCTGCATCTTCCAAGCAATTTTTCATTACTAAATAAGCTCCTAAACCTTCAGGATGTGGTGCCGTCATGTGATGTGCATCTGCACTCATACCGCCACCTTTTAATTCTGCATAAATTGTTGCTCCACGTTTTACCGCATGCTCATACTCTTCAAGAATAATTGTTCCTGCACCTTCACCTAATACAAAGCCATCTCTGTCTTTATCAAAAGGTCTTGAAGCTGTTTTAGGATCCTCGTTTCTTGTAGAAAGAGCCATCATTGCATTAAATCCACCAACGCCACTTGCTGTAACGGCTGCTTCAGAGCCTCCGCATACAATCACGTCTGCTTTTCCTAGTTGGATCAGCATTTTTGAATCAATAATGGCATTCGCAGATGAAGCACAAGCAGAAACAGTAGTATAATTTGGTCCGTGGAACCCATACTCAATAGAGATGTGTCCAGGAGTAATATCTGCGATCATCTTAGGAATAAAGAATGGGTTAAATCTAGGTATTTCTGTATTTGCCCATCCTAAAACTTCTGTTTCAAAAGTTTCTAAACCTCCGATCCCGGAACCCCAAATTACGCCGACTCTGTTTTTATCCACATTGTCTTCCATGATTCTAGAATGTGCAACTGCCTCTCTGGCAGCCACCATTCCAAGCTGAGTATTTCGGTCCATTTTCTTTGCTTCTTTCTTATCGAAATGTTGCAACGGATCAAAATCTTTCACCTCACAAGCGAATCTTGTTTTGAAGTTTTTGGCATCAAAAAGAGTAATCGGAGCAGCACCGCTCTCACCTTTAAGAAGATTTTCCCAGTATTCTTTTGCATTATTTCCAATCGGTGTTATTGCGCCAAAACCGGTTACAACTACTCTTTTTAATTCCATAAACTTTTTAAATTTTCTTTTTTGTTGAAGAGAATATTATTTATTTACTACTTCTTCGATATAAGCGATAGCGTGCCCTACAGTAGTAATTTTTTCAGCTTGATCATCAGGGATTTGAATGTTAAATTCTTTTTCAAATTCCATAATTAGTTCAACTGTATCCAATGAATCAGCTCCTAAATCGTTAGTGAAGCTAGCTTCAGGAGTTACTTCTGTTTCTTCAACGTCAAGCTTATCAGCGATGATAGCTTTTACTCTTGATGCAATGTCTGACATAGTAAATTATTTTTTTTAATTGTTAGATGCTGCAAATATATAAAATTCTTTACGATAAAACATTTTTTTAGTCTTTTTTGTGGGTAGACTATTCTTATTTTAAAGCTGGGAGATTTAGTCTTTTCGTTTTCAGGGGGTTATATTTTAATATTTTTCATGCTTAGATAATTAAATAAATAATATCCCCTATCTATCTGTGTAGATGGATTTAGTTTTTGGGCGAAAATGGTTTTTTTACGGTCGTAAAATCTTTTTTGATGGAAGTTTTATGTTGGTTTTTATTCTTGATAACACTTTTTTAAGGCAAAATATTTTTTTTCATGACTCTTTTGACAAAGTAAAGTTGAGCTTTTTAACAAAGTGAATGTGTTGTGATTTGATGGAAATTTGTATCAATATAAAATTCAATAAAAATGAAAAATGTTTGGTTTATTACAGGAAGTTCAAAGGGGTTGGGAAAAAGCCTTGTTGAAGAAGTATTATTAAAAGGAGATTATGTGGTTGCGACTGCCAGAAATCCTGAACAATTAAAAGAGTTATCAGAACAATATCCCAATCAGTTATTGGCTTTGCAGTTGGATGTACAGATCAAAGAGCAGATTTATTCTACAGTTGCAGAGGCAATCAACCATTTCGGAAGAATTGATGTCTTGGTAAATAATGCAGGTTTCGGAATTACAGGCGCTACTGAAGCATTTACGGATGAACAAGTGAGAAGTCAGCTGGAAGTTAATTTATTTGCTCCCATAGAAGTTACGAGAGCGGTATTGCCATATATGCGTAAACAACGTTCCGGACGTATTTTACAAATCAGTTCTATTGGTGGAAGGGTAGGAAATGCCGGACTTTCTATTTATCAGGCGGCGAAATTTGGACTTAGTGGTTTTTCAGAGTCTTTAAATAAAGAAGTTTCTCCTTTAGGAATTAAAGTAACTTCTGTTGAACCTGGAGGCTTTCGTACCGATTGGGCTGGCCCTTCGATGAGTTTTGCAAAAGATGTGGAAGGATATGAAGAGACGGTTGGAGGTATCAAACAATATTTAACATCAGGAAAGTTCCTTCCAATGGGTGATCCTGCAAAAGCGGCAAAGGTAATGGTTGATTTAGTAAATCATCCTAATCCGCCCGTTCATTTGGTTTTGGGAAGTGAGGCTGCTACTATTTTAAAAATGGCTGACGAGAATAGAAAAGAAGAATTTGAAAAATGGCTGGATGTTACTGTTTCTACAGATCATGACGAAGCCGTAAATGTTTTTAAGTCTGAATTTGGAAAACAATATTTAGCACATAAAGGGATTAAGCTAGAATAAGTAGGTACGAATGATGGGGTTGGGGATGAATTTCTGTAACCTCATCATTTGATTTTAATTATATTTGTATTACATGAAATCAACAAGAGAAAATCTGGAAAATATTGTTTATTCCTGCTACACCCAGCTCAGCAGGCAGGGCGAGCATTTTGTTTCCGATCATGTATTAAGTTACCAAATCGCTGGAGATCTGATTTTCAATGATGGAGTTAATGATTATTCAACTACCGATGGTTCGATACGGTTTTTAAGAAGAAATCAGTTGTTGAAATTCACAAAAATACCTCCTGCAAATGGTGATTTCAAGTCATTATCAATTCATCTTGATCAGCAAATACTAAAAGATTTCAGCTTGGAATACGGATTGACTTGCGAAAAGAAGCAGTGGAATCAACCCTTATTATTGATTCAGGAAAATAATTTGTTAAAAAGTTTTATGGATTCTTTATTGGTCTATCAATTGTCCGATCATTTTTCTGATCAACGTTTGGTAGAACTAAAGATAAAAGAATTGCTCATTTTGTTACTTCAATATGATCCGGAATTAAAAAACATTTTATTTGATTTTAATGAGCCCGGGAAAATGGATATTGAAGCTTTTATGAATAAAAATTATCACTTCAATGTGCATTTAGACCGTTTCGCTTATCTTACAGGAAGAAGCTTAGCGACTTTTAAACGCGATTTTGAAAAGGTTTTTAATTCCACCCCAGGAAAATGGTTGCTTCAAAAAAGACTTCAGGAGGCACATTATCTTTTGGAGAAAGGGAAAATGGCATCAGATATTTATATGGATCTTGGGTTTGAAGATCTTTCGCATTTTTCATTTGTATTTAAAAAGCAATACGGTTTGTCGCCGAGTAAAATAGTATCCTAAATTTCATCATCATTAAATGACGAAAATATAATTCCAAAGCATTTAGATTTTTTTTTTTGATTAGATAATTTTTGCGATAATTATCTTTTAAATAGATTCGTGAAAAACAGCTCGTTTTATGTTGAAATTAATATTTTCTACAAAATACATTAATAATAAAAATGTCCTCAAGTAAATGAATGGTGTGGTTGGTTTGACTGATATTATCGCTTGTTGGATTATTTTTAATCATTAAATGAATAATAGAGTGCTGGTTTAATTATCGTATATTGATAAAAATGTCTATTAATACTTTATAAAATAAGTTGTAAACATTCATAATTTTAAAAATAATATAAAATGAAAAATGTTTACTTAGGCGGAAACAATGAGCATATTGATTTTTCCACAAAGCCTATTAGTATTGCATATTTAATCTTGGTACACCGTTTGCCAGATCAGTTCAAAAGACTTTTTACCGCGATTTACGAACCTTCCAATTTCTACCTTATTCATATTGATAAAAAAGCAAGCCTTGAAATCGGTGAAGAAGTCACTGTTTTTCTGGAAAAATACTCGAATGTGCATATTCTTAAAAGTGAAAATGTAATCTGGGGCGGATATAGTATGGTTCAAGCCGAATTGGATGGAATGCAATATCTCCTAAACATGAACGCAAAATGGGATTATTTCATTAATCTTAGTGGACAAGATTATCCTTTAAAATCGCAAAAGATCATCAATGATTTTTTATCTAAAAATAAGGGAAAGAGTTATATGAAATTTGATGATCAGGAAAAAAGCAGACCTGAAACCATGAATAGAATCGAGAATTATTTTGAAGAATCTGAAGATCGTATTTCTGATAAGACTCACAAGAGAGGATTTATGAAAGATGTGATTCCTTATATTGGTGGACAATGGATGATCCTCACAAGAAATTGTTGCGAATTTATCTGTAATAGTATGGAGGTGAAAAAGTTTGAAGATTATTACCTAAATACCTTGATTGCCGATGAATCTTTTTTTCAGACAGTGTTAATGAATACTTCGTTTAATGGAGTGTTGGTCAATGATGATAAAAGAGCCATTATCTGGATTCCTGATGGCGATATCAAATTACGTCCCAAAACATTCACTGGAACTGATTTAGATTTTCTACAGAAAGGAGATCATCTCTTCGCTCGAAAGTTTGATGATCATGTAGACGATGAGATAATTAACAGTATCGAAAGTCAGTATAATGAACCATTTAAAGCCTTAGTTAAAGTAACTGATTTGAAAAGTATTAGCAAAAGTTTTAATCACTTGAATTAATAAGGAAGTATAATAAAGAACTATTTTTAATATAAGCTTTGATCAGTTTTGATCAGGGCTTTTTTGTTGGAAGGATATAGGGGATAAAAAAGGCTGTAAAATAGTTGGAATTAATTCTTTACAGATACTTAAGAATGTCTAAATGCTTGTATGAATATTGAGTTTTATTTAAATTTTGAACAATCGTATAGATTGTATAGTGAAAACTCAATCAGCATTAATAAATATTGTAAATTTTTCACAAAACTTTGATTTTTTGTTTTTTTTTCACATTGTGGTGTATTAAAAAAAATAATATATTTGAAACCTAAATGTAAAATACTCATTAGTCAATGTATAAAGCAATCTTTCTTTTTTTATGTATTTCATTAATGTCCGAAGCTCAAAATAAACGTTTTGTATACGAGTATAATTTTGCACAAGATTCCACCCACATTGAAATCAAGACAAAAGAATTGTTGAATCTGGATATTGGAAAAGAAGGTTCAAAGTTTTATGCTTCTGAAATTTTAGAACAAGATTCTTTAGTAAGAATCAAAGAAAAGCCAATGGGAAAATATCCTTATCAGGGAATAAAATTTTTAGATGTAGTTATAAAAAAAGACCCAAGTTTTGAGATGAACTTTTATACTAGTTGTCTTATTTACTATAATGCAAGCTTAAAGAAGAAGTTAGAATGGCAAATTCTTCCTGAAAAAGAGAAAATTTTAGGTTACTCTGCTCAAAAAGCAACTACAATATTGTACAAAAGAAAATGGACGGTGTGGTTTACTACTGAAATTCCGATACAAGACGGACTATACTTATTTCAAGGTTTACCTGGTTTGATCATAAAAGCAGAAGATGAGAAAAAAAGTATCTCATTTAATCTGATTGGAATAAAATCGTTAAATCATTTTGATATAAATGTAGTTCCTTATTTCTTTAGATTTAAAACAGTGCAGATTAATGAAAATGAATTTAAAACAGTCATAAAAAATTATTTTGATAAACCTTCACGACAGTTGAGTGATGCAGGTAATGATAATCAAGTTTTTTATCTTGAGGGAAAAGAAGTTTCAAGTTCCGAGTTTTATAGAGCAATGGAACAAAATAATAAAAATGCTTTAAAGAAAAATAATAATTTATTAAGATACGATATTATTAAATAGGAGGAACCCGAAAATCCTTTTAGAGTAGGGAAAACAAAATAAAATAATTTTATGAAAACAATTAGAGCCTGTTTAAATTTTATTCAATAATAATTTTATCGCGGATAATTTGACCATGTTTTCAGAATTTTCCATTAGCAATTCATAATTTCGGCAAAGTCTTCTGTCGTTATCAAACCAAGCAAACGTTCTTTCAACAATCCATCTTTTGTGTAAAGGCTTAAAGTGGCTTTATTATGAAAGTGTTGTATCTTCCTAACTTGCCTGTGTATAAGCCTAGTTCATAAAGAACATTATCTCGAACGGTAGAATATTCTACCCCCTAATCTTACTGATGTCATCATCACTAAAGACGAAAATGCCAAAATCAGACTTATTAAGTTACTCTATTAGGTCATCTATAGTAGTACTTCCAATATTAAACACACCATCAGTCCAAAGATTAATATTAAAGTTATGATTTAGTTTGGATTGAATTGCTTCAGCAATATCTAGACCTTCTACGGAAGATCCAATAAAAAGTTCTGGTTTCATACGAGATTAGTTTTTTAATATAATAATTTTTATCGATATTGTTAGTTTTTGAGTCTTTCTAACTGTGATTTAAGGTTAATTTTAGTAGTTCTAGCTTGAAGCTTTTCTTTTACTAACTCAAAGCATTTTACTATATCTACTAGATCAATATCAGTAAAAGTAACGGTTGTAATATCAAAAGTTTTGAAATAATCATTTCGTTTAGTCATTTCTTTACCCCATTTATCGCTAAGTTCTGCATTAACCTTATTTTGTTTCAACTTCAAATTTTCCACTTTCATATGCGTTGAAGCAGGACTTAATTCAAAACCTGTAAACTGGGATGTATGACTATTAAAAATTGTAAAGTCAAGACGGTGAATATGCTTTGGAGTAATTCCAGCATATCGAAATTCAGGAATTAACAATGGTTCATCTTCTACATTTTTTGAACTTTGCAGATATTCAACATATAGGTCGTAGAAATTTTGTTCATATATCGATACAGATAATCGTTTAAGTATGCCTTGATAAAAATTAATAAAGTCAGTTAATGTATTAACTTTATAAATTTTATTATTCATAGGATCAACTAAGCCTTCACTAAAAACATGACCAATAGACCAATATGAATATTTTACACGTCGTATTTCACTTTTGTCGTTGTGCCAATTATTAGAATGAAATTTAGGTGCAATTAATAAACCATATGTTAATTTATATCCGAACCAAATTGCCCATAAGTTGTCATTAGGCTTATTCCGGGTTCTTTCATTTAACTGCTTGTAAAAATTCCTTTCCAAAAAAATTTCAACTAAATGTCGAATGTCTTCATGGAGAAGTAATTTATAAATTCGGACTGCTGAAGGTGCGTCACCTAGTTTTGAATCCCAATGCTTATCATTACCCCTGTAATGCTCATATTTATCAATCAAACCTTTTAACCATTGTGCGTAAAAATCTTCAAAATCAGAAAATCGAGTTCTGACAACATCTAAAAATGTGTTATTTTTCCCTCCAAACAAACCATTAAATTGCTGAGTAGTGTATGGCTCTTTTTGGTTTAAACATTTTCCAATCTTTGGCAAAACTTTCTTTTCTTTAATTCTTATTTCAGCAGTTAAATCTTTTATTATTTCGTCAATAACACCTTGTTGTTCCTTTTGCTTCATTAGTTACTATAAATAATAGTTATTTTTTTATTTCGAGCGGACAATCCAAGTATAAAGCAATGATTTTAAATATAAGGACAAAGGATAAGTCTGCTTTTTTAATTGAAACTGAGATCGATGTTGGATGTATTCCAATATTTACATTATAAATTTTCCTTTTAATAGAGATTCTGCAAAATCCTCTTTATCAAGATGGTTCTTAAGCGTTAGAATATAAGAATACGGACTATTTCTTTTGGTTTTCTTATATTCGATACCCTTCAATGCCAATTTACCTGCTGCAACTGCAACAACTCCGGCACTTGCCACTACCCAGCCTAATTCTGAAGCAAAAGAAGGGATAGATATTGCCATTAATGTCAGTCTAGTATCAATTTTTAATGACTTGTAAATTCCTTCAATATCTTTCGTTGCTCTTTCAATTGTATCTCTTTGAAAATGTAAAGCATCCCTTAGCGATTGTTCGTCTTGAATCTGATATAAATCTTTTACCAGCGCATTAATATTTAAGAAAAATTGTTGCCGTTCGTCTTTAAAATCATTTCTAAAGGTAATTATTTGTTTAGCAGTAATAGCTTCAATGTTCTTAGGAATTACTGATTGAATAACCATTGAAGCTAAAGTTTCACTTAAATCTGTAGTTACTTTTTTTTTTTGTGCTTCTCTGACTATAGATTGGAAGTTCGGATCATCACATACAATTGGTAAAGACTTTTGTGTGGCTATACAATTTGCAAGTCTAGACATATAAAGTGCACCGGTAACTGAATCAAATTCAAGCCAATCTTCAAATTCAAAAGATAATTTTCTAACTGATAAGTTAAGCCGTGGTAGTTCCTCTAAAAGTTCTCTACCCATTTTATCTATATGTATGGTATAAGTATCAGTTGGTTTTACAAATCGTGAAACTCTCTGAAAAATTTCACTTCTTTTATTTTCATCTGAAAGCTCTTCTTTTGCATATTCAATAAATTCCTTTGCAATAAGGTCAACGTATTTGGTAGGTCTTATATTTCTAACAAACAAAGTTTCAACACTTGTCGCTGAGTCATTAATTCTTTCAATTAAATCAACTTCTTCTAACAAGTCGTCATTCGGAACAATTCTATCAATTCCATCATAATATAATGCTGCAAATTTCAACCAATTATGGTCATGAAAATTTATATATGGATAATACAATGCTCTTCCAAAAGGTATTGTCATAATTTTTGATTTTGAAGTTGTCACTAAAATATACAAATTGTAAAAGTAAAAATATTTTTAATAGAAATTTTTGATTTTATTCTTTTTTAATAGAACGATTTTAGATCAATTGCTTTCGAATAGCCTTGTAAAATTAAAGATGATAAAATCCTGTGTGAGAAATTCTCTAGAAAAAAATGAAATAAAAAATAACTTAATCAGAAATTCGTTTGAAATTGTATGAATTTTATTAGAAAATATCGACAGAATTTTAATATATCGAAGATAGTTCTCAGAAAGTATTGAACATATTTGAAGAAACCTGCAGTAAGATAAATTTAATCAGGATTTCCTATCCATAATATTGATTGCATGCTTTCGAAACTGTGAGACTGCAGATCCAAGTTTCCAAGACTTTCCATTGGAGTGGATTTTAAGTTCATTAAAACTAAGTTTTATTTCACAATCCGAAGAATTTAGAATAATTAAATTTTCTTTTCCTCCAACAATTATTTCTGGATTTTCATTAGCACCTACAATATAACTAAGTTTGGAATTTCTTTGATTAGCACGGTTGTACTTCATGGAATCTTGATGTAGTTTAAGGATATAATTTAAACTCGCTTTTTCATTAAAAAAAAGTGTTCCTAAACAATTTACAACTTGCAGTTTATTTATATCATTTATTGTTTTTTTATCTTTTATGACAATGATATTTTGCTTGCTAGTTCCCAATATATATATGGCTGGATCATAAAATACTAAAGTTAATTGATCATTGAGTGGTATAAATATTTGTAAGCCAACTAAACCATAACCAGTTTTAGAATTATGCCAGTTTTTTTGTTCCAAATATTGATTATACTTTACTACTGGGAAATCAGAAGTGATAAATGGTATTTCTGTTTGGTTTTTTAAAATTTTGAAGTCGAGATCAATTATGTTATCGACCATATGTGATAGCATTGACAAAGACATATTAACACTTTCTTCATGTGTTAAAGTAGGCCACATTTCATCTACATTTGCATCTTCATCTATCTCTTTAATTCTTTCTCTACCTAAAGAAAATATTTCATTCATGCCTTGTATTTGAACAGGATTTCGTAAATCAGTAAGAGCAACGAAACCTAATAATTCAATATGTTCTGGACTGTTTTTTTTTGGTAATAAAAGAGTATCAATTATTGCTTTAATTCTCTCTGCAAAAGCCCCTTCCAAAACAGATAGTTTATCTTCAATCACGCCATCTTTCCCGTAAAAAAAATTTCTTGATCCTTGAGTTTTTAATTTTGCATCTTGAATGAATCTTTGATTTAAGAGATTATATAATCCAATCTGCTTTTTGTTGGCATTATATGAGGAATTACGTAAATAGAATTTTGGTATATAGTGTTGATTTTTCTTCTCAGTCATGTTGTTATAATAATGTTTAATTTCAATGTTTCGGGTGGCAAGCTAATACTACCTTCTCAAAAATTGAAATTTGCAAATGAAGGTTATAAAATATAATTCACCTGTCTGATGACCTTTTATTACTAAATTAATGCTTTTTTCCTTGAATGTGAAATTACGGTTTTCCAGAATCAGAATCAATAAAATTTTATTAATTTGGCGAGAACTAATAATTTTAACATGAAAATAAAAACGATAGAAATTAAAAATTTTCGACTTCTTAAAAATACAAGTTTATCATTAGAAGATAGTACAACAGTAATTGTTGGACGAAATAATTCAGGGAAAACCTCTTTAACGGAGGTTTTTCGAAGATTAATAGGAGATAAAAATCCTGTTTTTTCACTTTATGATTTTAGTATTAGTTCTATTGAAGGATTTAAAAAAGCACTCCAAGCGAAATTAGAAGGAAAAGAAGATGCAGAAATTCGTAGTCATATTCCCTCAATTGAGATTATCATAACAATTGAATATCCAAAAGATTTAGCTGACCTTGGTAGTTTAGGAAATTTTGTAATTGACTTGGATGTCGAAAGTAATGTTGCAGTTATTGTAATTAAATATGGACTTAAAGATGGTAAAGTTGACTCACTTTTTGAAAACATCGCTGATAGTAGTAACGAAAGTGTTAAGGTCTTATTTAAATCTTTAAAGGAGAAAATTCCTAATTTATTTGAAACAAAAATTATAGCCCAAGACCCTACCGATGAAGAAAATATTTCTTTAATGGAGTATTCACAATTCAAATCTGTATTGGGTGCAGGCTTTATAAATGCACAACGTGGTTTAGATGATGTCACGCATTCTGAAAAGGACGTTTTGGGTAAAGTTTTAGCACAACTTTTTAAAACATCCAAATCATCCACCGCCCCTGTAGATATGAAAACTAAGTCTGATGAAATTCAAAAAATCGTTGATGAAATTCAGATAAAAGTAGATACAGATTTTAATACGGAAGTAAATAAGTTACTGCCTGCTCTATCTCTTTTTGGGTACCCAGGTCTTTCCGACCCTAATTTAAGTACTGAAACTACACTTAATGTAGCAAATATGTTGGATAGTCATACTAAGATCCGATATAAACAAGGTGATAATTTATATCTGCCTGAGACATACAATGGTTTAGGATCAAGGAATTTGATTTATATCTTGTTTCAATTATTTGAATTCTTTAGAGAGTATCAAAGTAGACCAATATCGAACGCATTGGATATTATTTTTATTGAAGAGCCAGAAGCGCATTTACATCCACAAATGCAGCAAATTTTCATCAAAAAATTGCATGAAATTGCAGATCAATTTTCTGCAACTCTAAATGATGGCAAAAAATGGCAAGTTCAATTTGTTGTCACAACACATTCAACACATATTGCTAATGAATCAGAATTTGAAGCTATTAGATATTTTCTAACATCTAAAAACGAGCAACGAGAAACAAAAATTAAGGATCTTAGACTTGAATTTAACCAAAAAGTTTTAAGAGAAGACAAGGAGTTTCTTCACAAGTATTTAACGCTAACAAAATGTGATTTATATTTTGCTGATAAGGCAATTTTGATTGAAGGTACAGCCGAAAGAATAATGTTACCTGTTCTAATGTCGAAAACTGACGCAATGGATTCAGCAGCTCTTCAATTAGCTTTGCAGTATCTATCTATTATTGAAGTTGGTGGAGCATATGCACATCATTTCTATAAATTTTTGGATTTTTTAGAACTTAGAACGCTGGTAATTACTGACTTAGATTCAGTTGTTAAATCACCTGAGAATACATATCCTAAATCCCTTGTTAAAGATGGAACGCATACATCCAACGCCGGAATAAAAAATTGGTTTGCTAAAGGAACTGATGGGCATTACTTACTCTCAGAATGTATAACTAAAACTCCACAACAAAAAATTTCTGGCTACAGAAGAATTGCATTTCAGATTGCAGAAGACGGGAAAAGCGCCATTGGTAGAAGCTTTGAAGAAGCCCTTATCTTGGCTAACCGAACTAATTTTGGAATTACAAGTACTGAAGAAGATGAAGTTGAAACAATTGCACAATCAAAAAGCCCTTCAAATGATAAAAAGTCTGAATTTGCTTTAAAGTATGCTTTGTTAGAAACAGATTGGATTACTCCAAAGTATATATTTGAAGGACTTAAATGGCTTGCTGAAAATCCCAATACACCTGCTGCTGAAGTGGTAGCAGAAATAGAAGAAGTTGTTAATGCAACTTTTGAGAACTCTGGTGAAGGGTCAGAAGAAAATACGTTAACTGAAACTGAAGAATAATTATGCCATCAGAAAATGAAATTAGTCCTGCGGAAAAAGCATCACAAGAATGTCTAGAGTTAGTGTATAAGGCTATAGACGATAATGAAAATTTTCTAGTGGAAGCAGGTGCAGGTGCGGGTAAGACTTATACTCTTATTAAGGCTTTAAAGTATTTAATTAAAAAATACGAAGTTGACTACGAGAAAAGTCATAAAAGAATTGCATGTATTACTTTTACAAACGTTGCTAAAGATGAGATCCAATCGAGAACAGATAATCATCCTATTATTATTGCCGACACAATTCATGCTTTTGCATGGGATTGTATAAAAGGCTTTCAAAAAGAACTTCGTAATAGAATAGGTGGATTGAGTGATAAATGGCAAATTAGAGTTGATGAGACTGGTCTTAAATCTCAAGAGGTTATTTATAGTCTTGGATATCCAAAAATGACAGACAAGGAAATTTATCTTCATCATAATGACGTCATAAAGCTATTTATCTTACTCTTAAATGAAAAGAAATTTAGAAAATTATTTTCTAGTAATTATCCAATTATCTTGATCGATGAATACCAAGATACAAATAAAGATTTGGCAAATGCTATAGTTGATAAATTTATTTTGACGAGAGAAGGATCGAAAATAGGTTTTTTTGGAGATCATTGGCAGAAAATTTATGGATCTGAATCATGTGGTTTGATAGAAGCAGATGAAGACAAGCTTAGGATTATAGGCAAGAAAGCTAATTTTAGATCAGATAAAAATATTGTTGAAATGCTAAATAGGCTTCGCCCCGAACTACAGCAGCATGAATATGATTCATCTTCTGAAGGAGAATTGTTGGTGTTACAAACAAATAACTGGGAAGGAGAGCGTCGTCAAGAATCACATTGGAAAGATGACCTTCCTGAAGAAACAGCGCATAAATACTTAGAATCTGTAAAGGAAAAGCTTACTAATAATGGTTGGGATTTGTCAAGTACCAAAACGAAAATATTAATGTTGACCAATAATGTTTTAGCAGCAGAACAAGGTTATCAAAATGTAGCTAATGTATTTGATACTGAAGATTATTTAAAAAAGAATGATGATTATATAGCATTTTTAACAGATGTTGTAGAGGTTGGATGGGAAGCATTTAATAAGAAGAAATACGGAGAAATGTTAAAAGTTTTAGGCTTAAAACAGATAGGAATTAAAAAGCATCATGATAAAGAAGTTTGGCATGATGCAATGGTGAGATTATCTGATTTACGCCAAACCGGAACAGTTGGACAAGTTATTGAATTATTAAAGAGCACTTCTAAGCCGCAGCTTTCTAGAAAGATAGAGGAAAAAGAATTTCGTTATTCGACTGTTAGCAAGCTTCGTGAAGAAGACCGCAGTGATGAAGATAAAGTTTTTTTTGATAAAATAACCAGAATGAGAGCGATTGCATTTACAGAAATAACTAATGTATCAAAGTACATAGACGATCAAACATTGTATTCTACAAAGCATGGCGTAAAGGGTGCTGAATTTGAGAATGTAATTGTCGTTTTTGGACGAGGATGGAATCTTTATAATTGGAATCAATTTTTAGAATGGTACAATTCGGGAAATATTCCGGCTGCAAAAAAAGATGCTTATGAAAGGAATAGAAATTTATTTTACGTTGCATGCTCAAGACCAAAAAAAAGATTATGTCTTTTGTTTACTCAGGAATTATCAGAAGGTGCTTTGCAAGGTTTGAATAAATTATTTGGGAATGTTATCAATTCGGCATAGAGAAGTATGTTTACTAAATGTTTACTTAGCTAAAACAAAACCCACTGATTATCAGTGGGCTGTTTTGTTTAGTGTGGAGTTGGAGGGATTCGAACCCTCGTCCAAACAAGCAATACATAAGATTTCTACATGCTTATTCTGCTATTGGTTTTCGACTGGAGGCAGAGAGCAGACACCCAACTTCCAGCTTATCTTCTGAAATTTTCGAGTTTTAGCCAAAGCGTCTAAAACCTTATTTCTACATTCCTATATCTCAGGATCAAACGCCGTAGAACGGAGCATTTGTGAGACATCTTGCTTCCTTACTATCTTCGGGAAAGCGCTTGAATCTTACTTTATTCGGATTAAGCTGCAAGAGCGAACTCTTCGTTGCCAGTTAAAAGTTTGTAGCAAGGGATTAAAGAGATCGCGCTACGGTTCTCTGCATGCTTACTTACCCATTGACCTTGCTGTCGAAACCAGTCAACCCCATTAGATAAGACTGCAAAGATAATTTTTTTTGTTCAAATACAATTAACATTCATGATCTCTTTTGCGAATAATAATTTTTGATGATTATTTTACGGATATATTTAATCTAAATCTATCGGGAAAACCACTCAACCTTTTACTATTATTTATGCAGTATTTTTTTTAAGAATATATATCTTAAAGAGTTGAATGAGGATTTTCTTATGATTTCTATTAAAGATGGTCTATACCAATAAACTCTTGTAGATAATGGCCTTTTTATGTAGATGCCTTTCTAGAGGGGGAGTTTTTAGAATGTGGAACATCTAAGGATGTAATTTTCTGATAAATATTTAATTAAAATGTGATGAAATTTTGTGGTTTAATAAATTATGTATACTTTTGCAATTCAAAATGAGATGTAAAATATGTTAATAATTCCTGTAAAAGATGGTGAATCCATCGATAGAGCACTAAAGAAATATAAAAGAAAATTTGATAAAACTGGTACGGTTCGTCAATTGAGATCTAGACAACAGTTTAACAAGCCTTCTGTAACTTTAAGACAAGCTAGATTGAAAGCTGCTTATAAACAAAGAGCACTTAGCAAGGAAGAGCAGGCTTAAGAATTTTTTTCTTAAACACATACTAAATTCACTTCTTAAATACTTATATTTGAGGAGTGAATTTTTTTGTTTACGCCCTCATCATGTTAGATAAATTTTTAGAATATTTACAATTCGAAAAGAGGTATTCTCCTCATACCATTACAAGCTATAGAAAAGATCTTGAAGATTTTTCTCATTTCTATCTTAAAACAGAATCTTCTGAAGATGTTTCCAAAGCTGATAAAAAAATAATCAGAAATTTTATTGTAGAGCTCAGTGAAAATAATATTTCAAAGAGAAGTATCAATAGAAAATTATCTTCTCTCCGGAGTTTTTATCATTTCCTTCTTAAAATAGGCGAAATAGCCATTTCTCCCACCGAAAGCATCTCTTCCCTGAAATTTTACGCAGAGAAGCAAATCCCCATGTCTATAGAGGAAATGCAGGTTCTTGAAGATCGTGTTTTTGAAGAAAAGGATGATGTGCTAGAAAAATGCATCATGGAAGTCTTATATCAGACTGGAATTCGAAAAGCTGAGTTTTGTGGCTTGATATTTGAGAATGTAGATTTAGGCAGTAATGAACTTAAAATTATAGGGAAGGGGAATAAAGAAAGATATATTCCCATCGCTGAAGAGTTGGCGAATCTGCTTAGACGTTATTTGGAAATAAGAAAACCTTTAGAAGAACATAAATCATATTTTTTCGTCAATAAGAAAGGTAAAAAACTCAACGAAAAATTTGTTTATGTGGTAGTTAATAAGTACCTTAGTCTTATAACATCAAAGGAAAAGAAAAGTCCCCACATCCTGCGTCATAGCTTTGCTACACACGTTTTAGACAATGGGGCAGAGATATCGAAAGTAAAAAAAATATTAGGACATTCTAGTCTAGCCAGTACGCAAGTCTATACGAATGCCAATATAGAACAATTGAAAAAAGTGTTTAATCAGGCTCATCCAAGAGCATCTAAAAAAGAAGAATTATGAAGATCACAGTACAATCAATTGGTTTAACTCCACACGAACCACTAGAGTCACACATTGAAAAAAAAGTGAGTAAACTTGAAACGTTTTACGACAAAATTCATGAAGGTAAAGTGTTTTTAAAAGTAGAGAATAACGCAGATAAAGTAAACAAGACGACCGAGCTGATATTGGCTGTTCCAGGTGAGGATATTGTCGTAAAAAAGACATCTGCAAGTTTTGAAGAAAGTTTAGACCTTTGTGTTGATACTGCTAAAAAGCTGCTAATCAAGAAAAAAGAAATGGCGTAAAAAAAAAGATAAAAAAAAGTCATAAAATATTTGAGAATTCAAAAAAACAGTTCTATCTTTGCAATCGCAAAAAGGGAACAGCGTTCTTTTGAATTCTTTTTAATTATGCCTCCATAGCTCAGTTGGCTAGAGCAGCTGATTTGTAATCAGCAGGTCGTGGGTTCGAGTCCCTCTGGAGGCTCTGTTAATATAAACTTTTGGGAAGATTCCAGAGTGGCTAAATGGGACTGACTGTAACTCAGTTGCTTCGGCTTCGCAGGTTCGAATCCTGCTCTTCCCACAATTTATATTAAAATAAAATTAAAAAAAAGTCTTGCAAGTCTCGAAAAGTTTTTATAGATTTGCAAACCGTTAACCAATAATTTTGGAAACAAAATTGCGAAAGTAGCTCAGTTGGTAGAGCGTCAGCCTTCCAAGCTGAATGTCGCGAGTTCGACCCTCGTCTTTCGCTCAAAAAGTCAGACTGAAAAGAATGATTTTTTTAACTACTGAAAAGCTTAGAGTAGAATTTTCTCAAAAGCTTTCAGTCATAACATTAAAATTGCCTCCATAGCTCAGTTGGCTAGAGCAGCTGATTTGTAATCAGCAGGTCGTGGGTTCGAGTCCCTCTGGAGGCTCATTTTAATATAAACATTTGGGAAGATTCCAGAGTGGCTAAATGGGACTGACTGTAACTCAGTTGCTTCGGCTTCGCAGGTTCGAATCCTGCTCTTCCCACAGTTTATATTACAAAAAAAATCTTGCAAGTTTTAAGAATTTTTCTTAGCTTTGCAAAGCGTTAACCAATAGTTTTGGAAACAAAATTGCGAAAGTAGCTCAGTTGGTAGAGCGTCAGCCTTCCAAGCTGAATGTCGCGAGTTCGACCCTCGTCTTTCGCTCAACAAAAATCACTCTATCTTTAGTGTGATTTTTTTGTTTAAGGCCGACTTAGCTCAGCGGTAGAGTGCTTCCTTGGTAAGGAAGAGGTCACGGGTTCAAGTCCCGTAGTTGGCTCTTATTTAAATCCCGAATTTCTTTCGGGATTTTTTTTTGCCCAATATTTCTTCTTCTTTTTAAATTTCTAAACAGTATAGTTTTTATTTAATTATCAACATAAAGTGAATTATTTTCACTGTATATCATTAAAATATTTTACATTTACAATTAAAGTATTTTACGTTCAAGTTACAAGAGTTTTGTAGATAGAATATTTATAGGAGAAATAGGGTTTGTCATATTTTTATGGTAGCCATTTCTGTAAAGCTAAAACTTGAATACCTTAGAAATAAGGAGGTGATAAAATATAATACAGAACTGAATTAAAAAGAAATTGAGGTATAGTACCGATATTCATTAAAACTAATAACATTACCCATTTTTATGAAAGCTTTAATTATTATTGATGTGCAGTATGATTTTTTACCAGGAGGTGCTTTAGCAGTTGCTCACGGTGATGAAATCGTTCAAACAATTAACGAATTACAGTCAGAATATGATTTGGTAGTTGCCACGCAAGATTGGCATCCACGAGGTCATAAAAGTTTCTTTACTTCTCACCCAGGTAAAGTAGCGTTTGAAGAAATATCGTTAAACGGACTAAATCAGGTGCTGTGGCCGGAGCATTGCATACAAGGAACAAAAGGAGCAGAATTTGTTCCAGAACTTTTAACGAATGCTATTGAGGCTATCTTTAGAAAAGGGATGGATAAAGAAACTGATAGCTACAGTGGCTTTTTTGATAATGGGAGAAAAAAATCTACAGGCATGGGAGACTATCTTAAAGGAAGAGGAATTACAGAGGTTGCTGTTTGCGGTGTAGCTGCCGATTATTGTGTGTATTATACAGCTAATGATGCATTAGACTTAGGTTTTAAATCCAGCATCATAGAGCGTGCTTCTAAACCTATAGATTTAGAAAGATATGCAAGTGTTAAGAAAGACTTTCAACAAAAAGGAGGAACTATTATTTAGCGATTATAAATATAATTTGAAAGATGCACGTAATTTGGGTGCTGCTTATCAATTAAGATAAAGAATAGGAGAAGCCTTTAAATAGTATTATTTAAGGGCTTTTTTGTGTTTGGGATATATCAAAAAATAACATAATACACTTTATTATATTTGGGATCTTGATGGTTCGAATAAAATTACATTAGCCATGCCATCACAAATTTTCTTTATTTTGGTACAAAAAAATATCTTTTATAAAAATACAAAGTCAAAATGAAAAATGAAAAGTATAGTGTATCAAATGAAACCCGAGAATATGAAGGGAGAATATTATACCGGATCATAGCTGAAAAAGATAATCCGGATCTTAACATCAAAAAAGGGGATATTGGAGGGTGGATAGAAAGTGAGGATAACCTTTCAATAGATAATAGCTGCTGGATCTATGATGAAGCAATAGCCATGGGTAATGCTATCGTTAGGGATGATGCTGTATTATCCGGAACAGCTATTGTTGAAGGGTATTCTATTGTTGGTGATCGGTCTGTAGTAAAAGATAATGTTAGACTCTCAGGCTGTTCTTACCTTTCTGGAAGTTCCGTTATATTTGGTGATGCAAAGATAGATTGTGGGGAAGATGGACCTACCATACCAAAAGACAGTCAGATTAATTTTAATGTGAGTTATGGTTGTCATTTTATGCGAATCGTTTTTTCTTATGAAGGCTCTGCGCTTCATGTTTCTGAAAACGGATTGATTTGTTTTGGATACCGGTCGGCTAATGATTTTAATGGAGGGTTAAATGACTTCAGGCAATATATAGACAATATGTTTAAAGGAAGTTATTGTTCAGAAGAATTAATAGCACCTTTATTGGCAGAAAATTATATTGAAAGAATGAAGGAGATGAGAAAAGAATTATAGTGATTTTTTAAATCTGTTATAATTTATTATTCACATTGAAACAAAGGTTAAATTATTATGATAAAACAGAATTGATATTTTTGCCGAAAATTTTCGTTAATTTCGTATAAAATAAATTCTTGATGAATATCCTTTTATTGGAAGATGATCTTATCCTTTCTGCAGAGCTTTGTAAGTTTCTAGAATCAAACAATTTTATATGTGATAAAATTTATGATGGTGAAACTTTTCTTCGTCAGATTAAAAATAACACCTATGATTTGTATCTGCTAGACATCAATGTTCCAAAGATCAACGGGCTGGATGTTTGCCAGACCATTCGTTCTTTCGATAAAAATACACCGATCATTATTATTTCTGCTTACGGAGATCTTTCAGATAAAAAAGATGCGTTTACCAGATTGGCAGATGATTATTTGGTGAAGCCTTTCCAGTTTGAAGAATTACTTCTTCGTATGAATTCTTTGTTGAGGAGAAAGACCCCTTCTGAAAATATAGATCAGGATATTCTTAGAATTGATGATTTAATTATCAATAAAACCGAACAGAAAGTGTTTCGTGCAGGAAATGAAATTGCGCTTACCCTAAAAGAGTTCCAATTGTTGGTGTATTTGGCAGAAGCACAGGGAAGAACTGTTTCTAAACAGCAGATCACAGAAAACGTTTGGGAGCATAATTTTAATACCAATACCAATACGGTAGAAGTGTATATAAATTTTTTAAGAAAGAAAATTGATAAAGATTTTAAAGTTAAATTAATCCACACACGTTCCGGATTCGGATATTATTTAAGTTCATTATAAATGTCTTTAAAAAGAAAGATAGCACTCAATCTTAGTATCGCCTTTTCATTACTTTTTGGTATTGTTATGGTGATTATTTATATGTCTTTTAATGATTTCAGAAGAGATGAATTCAAAGAAAGATTTAGACAGAGGCTAGAATTCACCACACACTTTATTTCAAAATCTAAAGACTTTGAGGAGGAGGCTCCTATTTTTTTTAATGAAAATTCGGATAATATCCTTCTTAATGAGACTATATTAATTTTTAACGCAGAAAAAGAACTCATCTACAGTACTATTAAAGACCGAAATGTCACTTGGGATAGTGCTTTACTGAAAGAGTTGGATGAGAAAAAGATTATCTATAGCGAAAAAACGGTTCCTGAAATCTATGCGGCCCTGAGAAAAATCAATGGTGAAGATTATTATATCCTCACCAGCGCGCTGGATACCAATGGGAAATCTAAATTAAGTTATTTAAAATACCTGCTTGTTGCTGCTTATGTAATGAGTACGCTTCTTATTTGGTTTTTTAGTTATTATTTTATGGGACAGTTTCTTCGTCCGTTGGAAGATTTAAATAAAGAGATCTCAGAAGTTACGGCTCATAAATTAACAACGCAGATTCCGGTACAGGAGTCGGATGACGAAATAAGCATTCTTGCACAATCTTTTAATACCATGATTGTAAGGCTGAATGACGTATTTCAGTCTCAGAAAGATTTTACGGCAAGTGCGTCACACGAAATCCGTACACCGATTACAAGGATGTCTTTCCAGCTCGAAAATTTAATTAAACTTCAACAGCATTCTCCCGAAACACTGGCTTCATTAAAGAGAATTCAGCAGGATGTATATCAATTATCTGATCTAACGAATTCTTTATTGCTCCTTACAAAATTTGATAAAGAGAATATTCAAAGTATTTATGAGGAAGTAAGAATAGATGAGGTCATATTTGGGGCCTTTGAAACCATAGAAAAAAGTTATCCTCATCTGAAAATGGATTTTCTAATATCCGAGGATACTTCTGACGAGGCTGGTCTTGTTATCAATGGAATACATTCATTATTAGAGATAGTGTTCATCAATCTGTTTAAAAATGCCGCCGTATATTCAAATAACATGGAGGTTGATGTCTTGATCACAGAGACTGCTTCCGACCTTATTGTGGATGTAATTTCTCAAGGAAACACCATTCCGGAGGAAGAGCAATCTAAATTATTTGAGGCATTTATGAGAGGAAATAACTCTCAAAACATTTCTGGTTCTGGTCTTGGACTCCGTATTGTAAAGAGAATTTTAGAATATCACGGGGCAAACATTTTTTATTCTTCACCACTTGATGATATTAACAAATTTAGTATTATCTTCAATAAGTAAAATTTAATTTTATTTTAAGGCTCCTTTAAGTTCGTTTTAATCGAGCCGCTGGTACTTTGTGTAATATAATTAAAATTGAAAGAATGAACAAAATTGCAGGACTGTTCGTTGTCATATCCTCACTCATGACAGCACAACAGCAGCAAATGTCTCTTCTGGATTGCGAAAATGCTTTCCAGACGAACAATCTCCAGCTGCTCGCCGAACAATACAGTATCAATATGGCTGATGCAGATATTTTGCAGGCCAAAATCTGGGAATTACCACAACTTAGCGGACAAATCAACGCCTATAATCCCGAAGGAAGAAAAGTATTTGATATTGGAAGCGCCAAAGGAGCACAGGTAACCCAGTTGATCTATATGGGGGGAAAGAAGAAAAACGAAATTGCTTTTGCAAAATCGAATAAAGAACTTGCCCAACTTCAATTTTCTCAACTTCTCGTGGAGCTTAGAACTCAACTTCATACCACCTATTACAATCTTTACTACGAAAAATTAAAGTTGGAAAATACAAATAAGCAGCTGGGATATATGAATGATTTGCTGAGTGCTTATAAAGTGCAGTCGGCCAAAGGAAATGTATCGCTAAAGGATGAGGTGAGGCTCCAAAGTATCGTAATACAGTTGAATAATGACAAGATAGGAATCAATAAAGATATTCTTGAATTCGAACAGAATCTAAAAGTTTTAACGGGAATTACAGATGATATCGAGCCACAGCTTTCTGAGTCTGAAGCTAAAGATATATTGGCTGCCCAACCTTTTGGACAGGAAGAAGAGCTGAAAAAGAAAGCGCTTGAAAATAATGCAGATTATTTATATAATATAAAATTAATAGACAATAGTAAGTTGTACGCCCAATGGCAGAAATCATTAAATGTTCCTGACTTGAATGTTGGAGCAGGATGGGACCAGAATGGGGGAACGTTTAAAAATGAGGTTAATTTATTGGTGGGAATTCCAATTCCTTTATGGAAAAGCAATCAGGGAAATGTAGAGAAAGCCAATTATGCGATTAAGCAAAACCAGAAAAATGCAGATTATCAGAAATTAAATCTTGAGACTAAAGTTCAGTCGGCATATAAAACCTGGAAAGGACAATATGATCAGTTAGCAGAAATCAAAACAACTGATCTTAGTAATCTGGAGCTTGTTTATAACGGAATGCTGAAAAACTTCAGAAACGGAAACGTAAGTCTTATAGAGTTCACAGATTTCATGGAAAGCTACAGACAAACGGCTCTTCAGATCTATGATATGAAAAATGAGATCATACAGTCGGCAGAACAATTGAATCAATTAGTACAAACTAAAATCTTCTATTAAAAATGAAAAAATATATAATCCCTGTATTTGTGGCCCTGTTCCTATTATCTTGTTCTAAAAAAGAAGAAGAGAAAGCACCACAAGCCAAAAAAGGTTTTGAACTGAGTAACACGATGCTGAAATCTATTTCTTTAGCAAAAGTGGAGAAAAAATACATAGAAGATATCTATAGTTTTTACGGTAAAATATCTGCTGACAAAAACAGCTACATTGATGTTTTTCCTTTGGTAGGAGGAAACGTAATGAGCGTAAATGTTGAGTTGGGAGATTATGTGAGAAAAGGACAGGTCTTAGCCACCATACGAAGTACAGAGTTGGCAGAAGTACAGAAAGATGTAAGTGATGCAAAGACCGATTTGGTAGTAGCTCAGAATAATCTGCGTGTTGCCAAAGAAATGTACGAGGGAAAACTAACAACGGAGAGAGAAGTGCTGGAAGCAAAAAGTCAGCTTCAGAAAGCACAGGATCAAATGCAGAGATCCAATGCAGTAAGTACCGTATATAATGTTAAGAAAGGAAATATTTATAGCGTAACGGCGCCTATTAACGGATATATTGTTCAGAAAAGCATCAATAAAGATATGCAGCTGAGAAGCGACAGAAGTGACAATATTTTCGATGTGGCCAATACTTCCAACGTTTGGGCGATCATGAACGTTAATGAATCGGATATTGATAAAATTAATCTTGGAATGAGAGCACAGGTTTCTACCCTATCGTATCCGGATAAAGTGTTTGATGGGAAGATTGATAAAATATTCAAGATTATAGATCCTCAAACCAATACCATGCAGGCTAGAGTGGTCTTAGATAATGCCAATGGATTATTAATTCCTGAGAGTAAAGCCACCATAAAAGTGTCAAGCTCTGAAAATAATATGGCATTGACGGTTCCGTCTAAAGCTGTGATTTTTGATGATAACAGAAGTTTTGTTGTGATCTATAAATCAAGAGCAGATTTAAAAGTACAAGAAGTGAAAGTATTGAAGCAGGTGGGTGATGTTACATACATTTCTGATGGCCTGTTTGAGGGTGAACAAGTCATTACCAACAATCAATTGTTGATTTATCGTTCGCTAAACAACTAATTATGGGAAGCATGAAAAAAATATTAGCATTCGGCTCAGCTTTTTCATCAGCTTTTTCATATTTGTTGGCACAAGAGAAGCCCGAGGACAGCTTGAAGAATAAGCTGAATGTGGGATTTCAGGCAACCGTTATCACTCAATATCATCCTAAATTTTCTGCAGATTATTCAGGAGATAATAGTCTACAGCCTAATGATGAATCGGCAACGTCTTTAACGTCTACCTTATATATTAATTATCATTTTAATAAAAATACCCAAATCATCTTTAATCCTGAAGTAGCAGGCGGAAAAGGACTAAGCGGAGCAACAGGAGTTGCAGGATTTCCGAATGGTGAAGTTTTCAGAGTGGGAGAGCCAACTCCTAAAGTTTATATTGCCAGATTAGCTTTAGAAAAAAGCTTTGATTTGAAGAATGATAATAAGCTGAGATTTGTTGTCGGAAAATATTGCTTAGCAGATTACTTTGATAATAATCCTATCGCGCATGATCCAAGATCGCAGTTTATGAATTGGTCTTTGATGAATACGGGCGCCTGGGATTATCCAGCCAATGTTAGAGGCTATACCATAGGACTATTGGCCGAATATGCATTGAAGAACAATTGGACAGTAAGAGCAAATTATGCCTTGGAACCGACCACCGCAAATGGAGCAGATCTAAGTTATAAAATGGGAAAAGATTTTGGGCTGACGTTTGAGCTTCAAAAAGATTTTTACAAAGATGGCGATCTGTTCACAAGAGTGATGCTGCTTGGTTATAGAAACCAGGCTCCAATGGCCCCTTACAGATTAGCGATACAGGAGAATGTAGATCTTTCTGAAATAAGAGGGGTGAGAAATACAAAATATGGTGTTTCACTTAACCTTTATCAAAAGCTTTCAAAAAATATTTCAGGCTTTGTAAGAACCTCTTGGAATGATGGTAAAAATGAAACTTGGGCTTTTACTGAAATTGATAATAGTTTGAGTGCAGGGATTAATTTAAATGGTAAACTTTGGCGCAGGCCGGATGATACTATTGGAATTGCTATTGTTACCAACGGAATTTCAAAAGACCATCAACATTATCTTAAAGATGGACACTATGGATTTATCATTGGAGATGGAAACCTTACTTATGGAAGAGAGACTGCCTTGGAAGCCTATTATAATGTTTGTTTTATGAAATATTATAATCTTTCTGCAGACTACCAATTTGTAAATAATCCGGCGTATAATCAATCAAGAGGACCTGTTAGTTTTTTTAGTCTTCGTTTTCACATTCAGATTTAGTATATAGTTATGAATAAATTTATTAAAAATATAATTGCTTTTTCACTTAAAAATAAAGCATTTACCTTTATTTGGGTTGCTATTTTGGCAATTGCGGGATTTATAAGTTTCAAAAACATGCCTATTGAAGCTTTCCCCGATGTTACCAATACCCAAATTGTAATCATCACCCAATGGAATGGACGAAGTGCCGAGGAGGTAGAACGATTTGTCACAACCCCCATAGAATTGGCGATGAGCCCGGTTCAGAAGAAAACAAGTGTAAGAAGTACCACGATGTTTGGTCTTTCTATTGTTAAAATTCTGTTTGATGATGGGGTGGATGATACTTTTGCCAGAAATCAGGTCAATAACCAATTAAGAACAATCAACCTTCCTGATGATGTAGATCCTGAAGTGCAACCACCCTACGGGCCAACCGGAGAAATTTTCCGATATACGCTGGAGAGTAAAACAAAAGATTCCAGAGAATTATTAACCTTACAAAACTGGGTGGTAGACCGCGCGCTGAGAGGAGTGCCCGGAGTTGCCGATATCAATGTTTTTGGAGGTCAGGATAAAGTTTTTGAATTAAGTATCGATCCAAGAGCATTGGATAAATATAACCTAACACCGTCTCAGGTATTAGATGCAGTTACCCGAAGTAACTTAAATGTTGGAGGAGATGTTATTGAGAAAAACGGACAAGCCTATGTGGTAAGAGGAATTGGATTGGTGAAATCCATTACTGATATTGGAAATATTACCATTCAAAATGACAGTGGAAACCCTGTTTTAGTTAAAAATGTAGCTGAGGTTCATGAAAGTTCAATGCCTAGAGTAGGGCAGGCAGGATTGAATAATCAGGAAGATACCGTAGAAGGAATTGTGGTAATGAGGAAAGGAGAAAACCCTCGTGATGTCTTGGTGGGAGTGAAAGCTAAAATTAAAGAGCTTAATGAAAAGATCCTTCCGAAAGATGTCAAGATGGTGACTTTCTACGACCGTGATAACTTAATGGATTTTACCACTCATACCGTAATGCATAACCTTATTGAAGGAATTGTATTGGTAACGGTTATCGTTTTAATCTTCATGGCAGACTGGCGAACGACATTAATTGTTTCCATCATCATTCCATTATCCCTGTTATTTGCATTTTTATGTCTAAAACTGGCGGGAATGAGTGCCAACTTACTGTCGCTGGGAGCGGTTGATTTTGGAATTATCATTGATGGTGCCGTCGTCATGGTGGAAGGGATTTTTGTAATGCTCGACCACAAAGCGAAAAAATACGGACCTGAAAAGTTTAATAAATTAGCGAAAGCCGGATGGATCAAACAAACCGGAACCGGATTAGGAAAAGCCATTTTCTTTTCAAAATTAATTATCATCACCTCACTATTACCTATTTTCTCATTCCAGAAAGTGGAAGGTAAAATGTTCTCTCCTTTAGCCTTTACGTTAGGGTTTGCATTAATGGGTGCGTTGATCTTTACCTTGACCTTGGTTCCTGTTCTTTCTCATATTCTATTAAATAAAAACGTTAGAGAAAAGAACAATCCTTTCGTTAATTTCTGGGACAGAATTGTTTTAAAAGGTTTCAGCTTTACATTTAAGCATAAAAGAATGAGTTTAATTGTTGCCATTTCATTCTTGGCGGTGACTTTATTCTCAGGGAAATTTTTAGGAACAGAATTTTTACCGCAGTTAAATGAAGGTTCATTGTGGATCACTGCAGAAATGCCGATGAGTTCATCATTAAAAGAATCTTTGAAAACAGCTGATCTTTTGAAGAAAGACATTATGAGCTTCCCTGAAGTGACAGATGTTTTGGCACAGACAGGTAGAAGTAATGATGGAACTGATCCTAACGGATTTGGTTTTGTACAGTTTGCTGTCAACTTAAAACCTAAAGAAGAATGGAAACGAAATATCAGTTATGAACAATTGATTGAAGGAATCGACAAAAAGTTGAGAAACTACCAGGGGATTACCTTTAATTATTCTCAACCTATTTCAGACAACGTTGCAGAAGCAGTAGCAGGTTTTAAAGCTGAAAATGGAATTAAAATTTACGGAGATAATTTGCAGACATTAGATCGATTAGCTGATGAGGTTTTAAAGCAAATTAAAGATGTTGATGGGGTTAAAGATCCCGGAATTATTAAGAATATCGGTCAGCCCGAAGTAAGTGTGGTGTTGGATAGAGATAAAATGGCAGCGTATGGAGTAATGCCAGCAGATGCACAAGCCGTGTTGGAAATGGCATTTGGAGGGAAAACAGCTTCTGAAATGTTTGATGGAGAAAGAAAATTCCCAATCAGACTTCGTTATTCTCAGGAATACAGAAAAGACGAAAATGACATTGCTGCATTGATGGTTCCTACACAGGATGGAGCAAAAATTCCTTTAAAAGAGATCAGTACTATTGTTAAAGATAATGGAGCTGCATTTATTTATAGAGACGATATCAAACGTTATATCGGGGTGAAATTCTCGATTCGTGACCGAGATTTAGGAAGTACCATCGCAGATGCTCAGAAAAAAGTAGCAAATGTTGAGCTTCCGGACGGATATTCTGTAGGTTGGACAGGTCAATTTGAAAATCAACAAAGAGCTTCACACAGATTGGCGCAAGTGGTTCCTGTAAGTATTGTGATGATTTTCTTCCTGTTGTTTATCCTTTTTGGAAACATGAAAGATTCTCTTTTGGTATTGGCCAACGTACCTTTTGCATTGATCGGAGGAATTATTGCATTACACGTTACGAGAATGAATTTCGGAATATCAGCGGGCGTTGGGATGATTGCGCTTTTAGGAATCTGTATTCAGAACGGAGTAATTCTAATCACAGAGTTCCATCAGAACGTCAAGGAAGGGCTGAGTTTGGATAACGCCATATTTAATGGGGTAAAATCCAGAACAAGACCCGTGGTGATGACTGCTTTAATGGCTTCGATAGGATTGATGCCTGCTGCATTGTCTACAGGAATTGGTTCAGAATCTCAAAAGCCTCTAGCCATCGTAATTATTGGTGGATTGATTACGGCGACGGTATTAACCTTATTGATCTTCCCGATTATTTTCTGGATATTCAACAGAACAAAAAAATCAGAACAGATCTAAGATCTAATTATTCTTTCATTTATATATAGTAAGAGAAGCGCGGAAAACATTGTTTTCCGCGCTTTTTAGTATCGAAATAATTAATATGAATGTTAAAATCCTAGTCCTACAGCAAATGCTTTTACAGCATTGGGGTAATCAGAAACTGAAGTAGCAGCTCCTGTGGTGGTATTCACCGAATAAATTTTTGTAGTTGAACCTACAGAAGCCATTAAATACGCTTTCTGACTCATGCTTCCGATATCAAAACCATTCGCACTCGTAATATTGATTCCTAAAGCTCCTGTTTCAACTAAAGTTCCATTGTTAGGAGGGTTTTGCTGATATAATTTATCAGTATTATGATCAATAACAAATAGGGTAGTGGCAGTGGTTCCTGCAAAATTATTAGTATAAGCAGCTGCACTTATCATAGCTCCTACAGGATTAATAGCTGTATCTACTGCAGTAATTCCTCCGGTAACAGGATCTAAACGAAGATTTTGTCCTGTGTTGCTCACTACTCGTATTTTGTCAACGGATGGATTAAAATCAAATCCAAAGTCTGTCCCTGAAAGTAAAGTGGGAAAAGGTGAAGTTCCTACGGCTGTAGCAGCACCTGTTCCTAAATTAATAGTGTAGATTCTGCTTGAACTTCCTAATGCGTATAATTGTCCATTTAAAGGGCGGAAATCAATTCCCAATATATTTTCTCCACTTTGTAAACCAGCTACTGTTTTTGAAATAGGCATTGGGCTGTTGGGGTTAAATATTTGAAGATTATTAGAATTGTCAATAGCATATGCTACTGCTTCTGTAGGAATCGCTAAGTCAATAATTGGTTGTTGAAGAGCGCCAATATTGGTTGCTTTACCATTATTTAAATCTACAACGTGTAAATTGTTATTTAAAGCTAATAAAGCTACGCTGTTGTCATGTTTAATATCAAAAGCGGCTTGTCCTGTAAAGGTAGTTCCCAAACTTCCCACTTCTACTAATGTTCCGTTGTTGGGAGGGTCTTGTTTAAATAATTTCCCTGAAGTTACATCAATATCATATAAGATCGTGGAAGAAGCACCCGCTTTACTGTTGGTGTAGGCAACTCCAGTGATAGAAGGAGATCCTGTACCGTTAATAGTAGTATCTGTTGCGGCAATAGCTCCTGTTTCCGGGTGTAAACGTAAATTTTGTCCGGTATTACTCACCAAACGAATACGGTCTACCGTAGGATTAAAGTCTATGGATGCAATCGTTCCTGAAATGGCTGGTGAAAATGCGGTGGAGCTTACCACTCTTGCAGAAGAATTTGTCGTATTGATAATGTATAATTTACTTGCGCTAGATAAGGCATACAATTCGCCTGTCGCAGGTCTGAAATCTATACTTAATAGTTTTTCTCCTGAAGTAATTCCGGTCACAGCAGTCTTGGAAGAAAAAGTTTTAGGGTTATTTGAATTGAAGGCAACGAGTTCATTCATGCCTGTTATTCCGTATACCATAACGTCCGGTCCCTTTACAGTTTCTTCCGGAATCATCATATTATCATTGGAATCATCACATGAAAATAAATTGGTAATGGTAAAAAGAATGATACAAATGTGTAATAGTTTTTTCATAATATTAATTTTTATAGGTTTCTATTATTTACGAGAAAGTATTTAATATGGTTTTTTTGCGATAAATATTTTAACGTTATGATTTTTTAACGTACTATAAAATATTCATAATAAGCGAGATAGTTTAGAATTTTAAGAAAACGCGGATTAGGATTTTTTCAATCGAGAAATTTGTGTAAATTTGCAGTCTCAATACATAGAAATATAGGGTTGGTAATTCTTTGGATTTGAATATTTAAATTTTTTTTCAATAAAAAGGTTTTGATATTTAAAAATTCATTATATTTGCACACCGAAAATTTGAATAAACAATAAATAAATAATTTTACATCATGGCAAAGGAAACGTTTAATCGTAACAAACCACACTTGAACATTGGTACTATTGGTCACGTTGACCATGGTAAAACTACACTTACTGCAGCAATTTCTGCTGTACTAGCGAGCAAAGGTCTTGCTGAGAAGAAAGATTTCTCTGCTATTGACTCTGCTCCTGAAGAAAAAGAAAGAGGTATCACAATTAATACTGCTCACATTGAGTACGAAACTGTAAATAGACATTACGCTCACGTTGACTGTCCAGGTCACGCGGATTACGTAAAGAACATGGTAACTGGTGCTGCTCAGATGGATGGTGCAATTGTAGTATGTGCTGCAACTGACGGACCTATGCCTCAGACAAGAGAACACATCTTACTTTGTCGTCAGGTAAACGTACCTAGAATCGTTGTTTTCATGAACAAAGTTGACATGGTGGATGATCCAGAATTGTTAGAGCTTGTTGAAATGGAACTTAGAGACTTATTGTCTACTTATGACTTTGACGGAGATAACTCTCCAGTTATTCAAGGTTCTGCATTAGGTGCACTTACTGCTGCTACTGCAACTCCTGTTAACTCAGAAGATAAGTGGTTCAAAAGTGTTGAAGAATTAATGGATGCTGTAGACGTATGGATCGAGCAACCTCCAAGAGATACTGATAAGCCATTCTTGATGCCAATTGAAGACGTATTCTCTATTACAGGTAGAGGTACTGTTGCAACTGGTAGAATCGAAGCTGGTATTATCAATACAGGTGATCCTGTTGATATCATCGGTATGGGTGAAGAAAAATTAACTTCTACTATTACAGGAGTTGAAATGTTCAGAAAAATCCTTGATAGAGGTGAAGCTGGAGATAACGTAGGTCTATTGTTGAGAGGTATTGAAAAAACTGACATCAAGAGAGGTATGGTTATCGCTAAGAAAGATTCAGTGAAGCCACACAAGAAATTCAAAGCTTCAGTTTATATCCTTTCTAAAGAAGAAGGTGGACGTCACACTCCATTCCACAACAAATATCGTCCTCAGTTCTATGTAAGAACTACTGACGTTACAGGAGAGATCTTCTTACCAGAAGGTGTTGAAATGGTAATGCCTGGAGATAACTTAGAAATCACTGTAGAATTGTTACAACCAATCGCTCTTAACGTAGGTCTTAGATTTGCGATCAGAGAAGGAGGTAGAACAGTTGGTTCAGGTCAGGTTACTGAAATCTTAGACTAATCATCTTAAAATAAATAAAGCTTCCGAAAGGAAACTCTCGGAAGCTTTTTATCTACGGGCATCGTCCAATGGTAGGATACCGGTCTCCAAAACCGTTGATCAGGGTTCGAATCCTTGTGCCCGTGCAAATATAAATTATGAGTTCATTTATCGATTTTTTAAAAGGTTCTTATATCGAATTCAGACATAAAGTTGAATGGCCAAAATGGTCTGACTTGCAGTCTTCTACGATCGTAGTAACTATTGCAACAGTAATCTTGGCATTATTTACCTTTGGAGTTGACGAGTTGTTTTCTAAAGCAATAAGCAACATAATTGGAATGCTAATTAACGTGTTCAACTAAAAAAAGTATTTTCCCACAATGAGCGAATTGAAATGGTATGTGCTGAAAGCAATCAGCGGACAGGAAAATAAAGTAAAAAACTATATTGAGACAGAAATCAAGCGTTTAGGGTTTGAACAGTATGTAACTCAAGTGGTTATTCCTATGGAAAAGGTTATTCAAATTAGAAACGGAAAAAAAGTTCCTAAAGAGAAACCTTACTATCCTGGGTACTTAATGGTTGAAGCTGATCTAATGGGGGAAATCCCTCATGCTATTAAAAACATTCCAGGTGTTATCTCTTTCTTAAGTTTAACGAAAGGTGGAGATCCTGTTCCAATGAGAAAATCTGAGGTAAACAGAATGTTGGGAAGAATGGATGAGCTTTCAGAATTTGCTAGCGATGTTGAAATTCCATTTATAGTTGGTGAGAACGTTAAAGTAGTTGACGGACCTTTCAACGGATTCAACGGAACAGTAGAAAAAATTCTTGAAGACAAAAAGAAAATTGAAGTTTCTGTATTGATCTTCGGTAGAAAAACTCCAATGGAGCTTAGCTATATGCAAGTAGAAAAAGTATAATTACTTTTTTATATATAAATTAAAATACCACCAATCGGTGGTATTTTTTTGTTTATAGGAGAATATTTTTAGGCCTGTTTTTAAATATCATGGAATTCGTTTAGAGAATATTATTAATATTTATCTTTCTTTTGTGATTTATTGTTAGGCTACTTGAAATTTCTGTACAGTTTTTAATATTCCAATATTTTTCCATTCTTTTTTCTTTTTTTCACTTAAGTGAGACTTTATAATTGATTTAATTTCCTTGAACTGTGATTTATACAATTAAAATTAAGATAATTATTAATTGTATATTTCTAGATTAAGTGATTTTAATGATAATTACTTTGATTAAGTTTTTAGCCTTTATAATTTTGAATTTAACTTAAAACATAAAGTGATGAAAAAAAATGTATCATTTATTTTGCTGTGCATAATAAATCTTTATTTTGCACAAATTGGGATATATACGCCCAATCCTAGAGGTATCTTCCATATAGATGGAGGTAAAGATAATCCTGCTACAGGAATGCCCACACCTACTCAACAATCTAATGATTTTATTGTGAGAGCATCTACAGAAGTAGGGCAGGGTACAATCTCTGTCGGTATAGGAACAAATGTTCCGGCAGAACGTTTTGATGTTGCTAACGGAAATGTCAGAATAAGAGAAATAGCTAATAATGTTGGCGGTGGATCAGATAAGCTTATTGTTGCAGATGCGAATGGCACATTGAAAGTTGCTGGGGGAGACACATTTTCAAACTCAAATTCCGGCAATAGAATACTGAATGCTTCAGATGGCGCTACCATTACAGCGGATAATGATTGGAATGATAATGAATTTACGATACTAAAGCTGAATGAACAATATGATCCTCTTAACGGATATAATCCTTCCACCGGAGAATTTATTGTTCCAAGAGATGGACTTTATTATATGTATGGAGCTTGTGGTTTTACTACACCATCAGCAGGATCAGGTATATTCGATGGGACATCTGGAGATGCATTCACAGCACTTGTTGTGGACGGATCGCGGGTAGCAACAGGCCATAATGTAATCCACAGAGGTACAAAAAATCCTGGAACCAGTGCGAATCTTTACTTTCTGGTTACCAATGCAACGATATGGTTGAAGGCGGGGCAGAAAATAACCGTTCAGTTTTTGACCTATGGTACATCCAATATGGTGGGTTCTTTAGGAGATTTACAAATAGATAAGGTCTCTTCAAGATTTATTATTAACAAGATTTTTTAATAATATTTGTGTTTTCTAAATTTGGTGTTACCTTCTTACATTTTCTGTAGGAAGGTTTTTTTTATTTATTGATAATAAGATGGATTTTAACTATTTCTAATCATTAGTAAATGATTTTGATTAAGTTATTCGCAATATAAGTATGTTTATTTGTTTTTAATTTGTTAATTAGTTAGTTGTTGTCTATTTATAGTCATTTTATAGAGCTGTTTTTTAGGTTATTTTCATCTGGCATAATTTTTGTTAACTTGTACGTAATTAATCCACAAAACTTTAAGGTTTATTAAATATTATACTATGCATAGCAATGGTATTAGAATTTTTTACACTTATCTGAGCTATAAGCAGCTTTTAAGGTTTATAAAGGATTAATGATTTTTTAAAGAAAAACAACACATCGATCAATGACTAAAATTATTTCGGCAGCGCTTGTGATAAGCGCGGCATTTATGAATGCGCAGGTTGGTATAAATACCAGTAAACCTGAAAAAGAACTATCCGTAAACGGTACGATGAAAACCTCGGGAATGGTTTTCAAAAGTCCTATGGAAAAACTGGGATCTGATGAGAATTACACATTCGTGATTAAGTCTCCGGCTCCTGAAAACAAAATTACGGCTTACAATGATACTTTTGTGCCCAATTCTCCGGCACCGATCAATCTTATTCAGTTTAAAATAACGTGTGATCCTAGTGATAAAGACTGGGTTAATCAGTTTGATACCAAGATCAATTCAAAGAAATTTCTTGTCGTGATCTCATCATTTGGATTTACGCAGCCCGTAAGAACGTATTCTGCAGATTGGCTAACGCCGGTTCCACAGATTTTTGCCTATTCTGCGGGAGATACATGGAAACTTAAAGCAGATTATCAAGGTTTTGCACCCGACAGCTCTTTGCCTACAGGAGTATGGACGCTTAACTTATTGGTTTTTGACCGAGCGTATGCCAAAGAAGTAAATAAAACACAAGATTTGGGATCATCTACAACGGGGTCGGCTGCAGCTCCTTTAATTCAATAAAAAATATACAATGAAAAAAAATATTACATTATTTATTACCATATGCGGGTTTTTCGCAGCGCAAGCTCAAGTTGGAATCAATACTGCAAATCCTCAGGGAACTTTAGATGTGGTAGGAGAAACATTGGTGGAATCTTATCTGATTGACACCGTAAACTCACCGGCAAAAGGAAATTATTTTTTACTTACCCGTTCTAAAGATACTAATCCTGTAGGGAAAATTAAAATGTTGGATATTTCGCTTCGTAAAGTAGCACCCGTAAATGTCTATACGATCGTTCTGAAAAATGTTAAACAGGATGAAGTAGTAAGCCTGAATACAGGTCTTGATGTTAATAAATATGTGGTTGCGATTACGGGTGCTGTGTTTAGCGATGCTGTTTCTGCTGCTAATACATCTACCACGCCTAAATCTTACGGAGCATATTCTACCGAAGTGACGCAAGCGGCGAGCGGAGGGAATAAATATCATGCTCTTAATTTAAGTTTTAAAGGAGCGAGCACGGTTTCTTCTACCAATGGAACATGGACTCTTACTCTTAATGTATTTGAAAAATCATTGGTAAAGGATTGGGGAACTTTCACCGGATCTGTATCTTCATCCGCTTCGCCAGGATATTCGGGAGTATCAACTAACACGCCTTTAGGGCTTCAATAATCATCAGTCATGAAAAGAAACACATATATAATAATAGCAATGTTTTTAGGATTGCTTTTGAATGCACAATCGGGTAGAGTAGGTATTAAAACAACAAATCCTAAAGAAACGCTTGATGTAAATGGAACTACCTATACAAACTCTTTATATCTTAGAAACCCTGGCGAACCTACAATGACAGGAGGAAGCTTTATGGCTACTTCTGAGAATGCGCTTCAGGTGTATGATCCTAACTTGGAAAGCAGTGGTTTATTCAATTACCTTAAATTATCATTGACGGGAGTTTCTGGTACAGGAATTACGGATTATGATACTAAGATTGATGCCAATAATTTTCTTGTGGTAGTTCATAATTATGCTTTCAAAATGAATGATGGATCTACCAATGTTGCTCTTGATTATGGAGATAACGGAACCAATGATAACAGACAGGGTTCTCCGGATGTAGTTGCCTTTAAAAGTAACGGAACATGGCATATCAGATCAAGATTTACCAATAGCAGGTTTATTGCTCTTACATCAGCTAATCCTGCGAGAGTTTATAATAATTTTACGGTAGATCTTTATTTAATGGCCTATAAAAGATTGATCACGAAACAAAATATCAATGAAAGTACGACTGATCTTGGAGGAACGAATGGTTCAGCTAAAACAATTAGCAAGCCTTCAGGATTTTAAATAAAGATTCAGACTCACTTATATGAAACCAGATTGCCTTAAAGACAGTCTGGTTTTTTTATTTCATCTATCTTTTAATTAAATATCAAGTTGACATACTTTGCTAATTAATATAAAAATGGTGAGTGAAAAAGTTCGTTGTAGGAAATGAGTAAGGGAGAATATTCCTTTTTATAGGCAACCCTTCGAAGGTTTTGATGAGAAGTCTGTATTTAATAAGGTTTTTAAACGAATATAAAGCAGTATACGGATTGAATAGTTGGAAAAAAATAATGAAAATGAAACCTTTAATAACGAATAATTTGGCGGAAAATAAAATGTGTAAATATTTTTTTTCCAAAACTTTCTAAAAATCAAGCGTATCCGTTTGCTATTTCAAAAATATTTCATAATTTTGCAGTCCTAAAAGTAGGTTTACTTTATGTGAGTGCGGTAACCTGCTGAATAATAAATGCTTCCAAACTCATTAATTATTCAAAATAAAAATAAGAAAAATGGCTAAAAAAGTCTTTAAAATGGTAAAACTTCAGGTGAAAGGTGGCGCTGCCAACCCTTCTCCACCAGTAGGTCCAGCATTGGGTTCTGCAGGTGTGAACATCATGGAGTTTTGTAAGCAATTTAACGGAAGAACTCAAGATAAGCCAGGACAAGTTTTACCTGTAGTAATTACAGTATACGAAGACAAATCTTTTGAATTCGTAATTAAAACTCCTCCTGCAGCAATCCAGTTAATGGATGCGGCTAAAATCAAGGGTGGTTCTGGAGAACCTAACAGAAATAAAGTAGGTGCTGTATCTTGGGCTCAGGTTCAAAAAATCGCTGAAGATAAAATGACTGACCTTAACTGCTTTACAATGGATTCTGCAGTTTCTATGGTTGCAGGTACTGCTAGATCTATGGGATTAAGAGTAACAGGAACTAAACCAACTTTTAACGCTTAAAACTATTAGACATGGCAAAATTAACTAAAAAGCAAAAGGAAGCTTTAAGCAAAGTAGAAAAAGGAAGAATCTATAACCTTGAAGAAGGTTCAGCTCTTGTAAAAGAAGTGAACACTGCAAAGTTTGATGCTTCTGTAGATATCGCTGTAAGATTGGGTGTAGATCCAAGAAAAGCAAACCAAATGGTAAGAGGTGTTGTATCTCTTCCTCACGGAACTGGTAAAGATGTTAAAGTATTAGCTCTTGTTACTCCAGATAAAGAAGCTGAAGCTAAAGCGGCGGGTGCTGATTATGTGGGTCTTGACGAGTACTTACAAAAAATAAAAGATGGTTGGACAGATGTTGACGTTATCGTTACTATGCCAGCTGTTATGGGTAAACTAGGACCTTTGGGTAGAGTATTAGGACCAAGAGGTTTGATGCCTAACCCTAAATCAGGAACTGTAACAATGGAAATTGGTAAAGCAGTAACTGAAGTGAAAGCAGGTAAAATTGATTTCAAAGTAGATAAGTATGGTATTATCCATGCAGGTATCGGTAAAGTATCTTTTGATGCTGATAAGATCAGAGAAAATGCTCAAGAATTAATCTCGACATTGATCAAAATGAAACCTACTGCTGCTAAAGGAATTTATGTAAAAAGCATCTATTTGTCTTCTACAATGAGTCCGGGTATTGCAATTGATACTAAATCTGTTAACTAATATAAATCCTTAAGACAATGACAAAAGACCAAAAAGTTGTAGCAATACAAGAGATCAAAGACTTGCTTCAGGATGCAAAAGTAGTATACGTAGCAGATCTAGACGGATTGAATGCTGCTAAATCTTCTGAATTCAGAAGACAAGCTTTCAAACAAAATATCAAAATAAAAGTGGTGAAAAATACACTTTTACAAAAAGCAATGGAACAAATTGAAGGAGTAGATTACTCTGAAATGTTCCAAACTTTTAAAGGAAACACTGCATTAATGGTTTCTGAGACTGCAAACGGTCCAGCGAAATTAATCCAAGGTTTCAGAAAGAAAGAAGATAAACCAGCTTTAAAGTCTGCTTACCTTCAAGAAACTTTCTATGTTGGAGACGAAAACTTAACTGCACTTGCTAACATCAAGTCTAGAGAAGAAATGATCGGAGAAATCATCGGATTACTTCAATCTCCAATTCAAAGAGTTGTTTCTGCTCTTCAAAACAAATCTGAAGCTGTAGAAGCTACAACTGAAGAAGTTGCTGCTCCTGCTGTAGAAGAAACTCCTGCTGCAGAAAGCACGGAAGAAACTCCAAGTGCTGAATAATTAGACTCAAAAAATTAAATAAATAATCAACAAAAACATTACAACAATGTCAGATTTAAAAAATTTAGCTGAAACGCTAGTAAACTTAACAGTAAAAGACGTAAATGAATTAGCTACTATCCTTAAGGATGAGTACGGAATTGAGCCAGCTGCTGCTGCTGTAGTAGTTGCTGCAGGTGGTGGAGAAGCTGCTGAAGAAAAAACAGAATTCGACGTAATTCTTAAAGCTGCAGGTGCATCTAAATTAGCTATCGTTAAATTGGTAAAAGATTTAACTGGTGCTGGTCTTAAAGAAGCTAAAGATATCGTAGACGGAGCTCCTTCTGCTATCAAAACTGGTATCTCTAAGGACGAAGCTGAAGCGCTTAAGAAGCAATTAGAAGAAGCTGGTGCTGAAGTAGAATTGAAATAATTCAATTTACGCTAGAAATAGGAAGCCCGAGCATTTGCTCGGGCTTTTTTTTTGTGTTTATTTTTTATAAGTTATGGCTCATTTAAATTCTATAAAATAGCTTTGTTGATATTAGCTTGCTTGTGAGCCCTATGAATGGAAATGTTTTATTAGCATAATGGATGTAGAAACTTGATTAGAATTGATAGTCATAATTTTGATTTTAGAAAACGGTCGGTTTTGTGCACAAGTCTTGATTTTAATAATCAAGACTTTTTTATTCTATTCTAACTACATTTTCGTTGTACTAAAATTCAAATTACATTATATTTGTTTTAAATGAGTAAAATGTACTATGTTAATTGGATATGCAAGATTAAGCAAGTTTGAGCAAAATTTAGATTTACAAACTGATGCTTTAAAAAATATTGGAATTGAAAAAATTTACGTTGACAAAGCTAGTGGTGTTAAATCTGAAAAGCCACAGCTCAACCAACTAATAAATTTTATAAGAAAAGGAGATACTTTAACTGTTTGGAGATTAGACAGAATTGGTAGGACTACAGTTGGTTTAATTCAGTTTGTTAGAGAGGAATACATTTTAAATCTATTTCAGAGAACATCGATACTGGTTCTATTAGTGGAAAATTAATTTTCCAAATATTTTGTGTTTAAGCCGAACATGAAAGGAATGTTTTGATAGAAAGGACAAATGCAGGATTAAAGGCGGCAAGAGAAAGAGGTAAAAATAGAGGAAGTCCAAAAGAAATGACCGAAAAGTATTTGAAAATAGCTCCATTAGTAAAAGCGTCCTACGAAAGTAAGAATCTTCCTGTTGAGGAAATTATGAAAGCTTTTAATATTGGTAGTAAAACAACATTTTATAAAATAATTAAATCTTAATAACAATCAAATATGATTAGAATTTTACATCTGACAGATCTTCATTTAAATAATAAAACATTAAAAGACTGGAATGACTTTTTAAAGGAACCATTCTTTAAAAAGTTAGAGGAAATAAAACAAGAGAAAAAAATTGATTTAGTTCTTTTCACTGGGGATATGATTGACCAAGCAGGAAAAGACTTCGGTTCCGTTCAGGCAGGTTTACAAGCATTTAATGAAAATATTATAGCACCAATTATAGAAGCTTTAGATTTAGATATATCAAGATTCATAATTTGTCCAGGAAATCATGATATTAACAGAAATGCAGACAAAGATTTTCAGGAAGAAGGATTAAAAGTTCATTTAAAATCGATTGAAAATATTAATTCATTTATAAATTCTAGTGCGAATGATTATGATGGAATCCAAAGAATAAAAGAATACAAAAAATTTGAAAATGACTTGTATCATCAAGTATCAGACAAATTACATTCAAAATTCAAGTTTTCTATTAAATTGGATATTGATGGTAAGTCAGTAGGAATATCTTCCATTAATTCTTCTTGGAGGTGCTATGGAGATAATGATTACAAAAATCTTCTTGTTGGAGAAATTCAACTTAACGACAATTACCTTTTTGTAAAAAATTGTGATGTAAAAATAGCATTGATGCATCATCAATTAGACTGGCTTGCAGAAATAGAATCTAAAACTATTAAAAGTCATTTATCTAGTAATTATGATTTAATTTTTAGTGGACATGTACATGAAACCGAAGTTGAACATGTGAAAAATCTTAATGGTACTAGTTTTAGAATAGTTTCACCATCAGGTCTAAACAATATAAGACAAAAAGATATAGACTACATAAATGGTTTCAGTATTATTGATTATGGAGAAAAAATTAAATGTCACTTTCTCAAATACAATAAAAATCAAAAAATATTTGTGGATAATACGGATGCCTCTGATAAAGGTATTATAGAGTTTAATTTAGATTCATTACCTGCTGTAGTTAATACAAAAAAGATCTCACATTTATTAGATGATGAATTTTTAGAATTCTTAAACGATAGTGGCGCAAATTTCACACATAGAGGTAAAACACTTACTCTCAATGATATATATGTTGCTCCATTTATGGAACAATTTAATCTAATTGAAGAACAAGAAAGAGGAACATCAGTTAAATCCGAAGATATTTTAAAAAGAATCGTAAGTAAAGAAACTAAACATGTAGTTATTTTAGGAGAAGAAAATAGTGGTAAAACATCATTCTGTAAACAAATATATAAAGGTTCTATTATTGAAGACAAAACGATTAGCATTTTTATAAAAGGTCGCGATATTCAAAAAGTTACAACTAATGATATTGAAAGTTTAATAAAAAAAGAATTTAGAAAACAGTTTAAAGAAACTTTTGATCTTAGTAAGTATGATCTTTTAATAATTATTGATGATCTTAATAATTGCCGTTTGCCCCAAAAAAGTATAAAAACCTTTGTAAATAATTTGCATCAATTAGAAATTCGAACCGTAATAACATGGGATGAGTTTTTTACTTTTAGCGAACTTTTAGAATCTAAGGTTACAACTGTCGAAATATATGAAATTTTAAAATTTGGAGGACGTAAACGTCTTGAATTAATTAGGAAATGGGTTGATTTGATGGAAGATGAATTTGATAATGATCAATCAAAAGAATTTCAAATTAAAGAGCTTTCAAAAATTGTTAATTCTGTAATTGGTAAGAATTTAATACCGTCATTACCCGTATATATATTAACAATTTTGCAAGCTAATGAATTAAATAATACAACAAATTTTGAACAAAGTACTTTTGGCCATTATTATGACGTATTAATTAAATCTGCATTAGGCAAAATTATTAAAGCTAATGCTGAAATAGAAAAATACTACTCCTATTTAAGTGAATTTTCATTTTGGCTTTTTGATAATAAGACAATCGAAATTGATGAAGATGATTTTATGAAGTTTCATAAATTTTTCGCAGATAAGTATAGAGTACAAGTCAGTTTTAGAGAATCTCTTAATATTTTAGAGACATCAAATCTAATACAGAAGAGTTTGGATCTCTATAAGTTTAAATATAAATACATTTATTTTTATTTTATTGGAAAATATTTTTCTGATAATATTGAAAATAGTAAAGTTCAAAATATTGTAACAGATTTATCGAATAAACTATATCAAACGGAAACAGCAAACATATATATATTTCTGTCTCATCATAGTAAATCTAGGTTTATAATAAATCAAATCATTGAAAGAGCTAAAGAATTGTTTGCTAAAGAATTAATTATAGGTTTTAATACTGATATAAAAAAAATAAACGAATCAATTCATGAAACTGCTAAAAAGATGGACTTTGTTGTAGATAAAAGCTCTGAATATCACAATCATGATGCTCAAAATGAAGAATTAAATATTAAAGAAAGTATTTTAGAACAAGATCAAAAAAATGAACAAATTGATAGTATTTCGCAAGTTAATAAAGCCTTTAAAACTATCGAGATACTAGGATATATTATAAAAAATAGATATGCCTCTCTCACTGGAGTTGATAAAATAGAATTGGTCGAAGAATTATATACATTAGGGTTACGGTCATTGTCATTTATATTTAATACATTTCTTGATGGAGAGGAATATATTAAAAATGAAATTATAGATTTAATAAAAAAAGATCCTAATTCTGCTTTGACCACAAGAGAAAGAGAAGAATTAGCAAAACAATTTATGTTTAATCTTCTTTACATGGTATCTTATTCAATTTTTAAGCGAATTTCTTCTTCTATCAGTTCGAAAGATTTAGAAATGACATTTGGTGATGTAAAGAAAAAATTATCAGAATCCTCTCAATCAGGTGAAAAAAATAATGCAATTTCATTAATTGATATGGCTGTAGTTTTTGAGTATAGCAAATCATTTCCTACAAAGCGTGTGGATGATTTAGCAAAGGATTTTAAAGGAAATCACTTAGCTTTTAATATTCTTAGAAGATTAGGTGTTAATTTTATGAGAATGATTCCAATGAAGGAAAAAGAGCAACAGAGTGCTAGTGAAATTTTGAATATATCAGTTAACAGACAGAGATTCATCGTGGGAACTTCGTCAATAAAAAAAATGAAGTGATAACATATCATAAACAATAACAATGTTTTCAAAAGTTTCATTCTAGTCTAAACCATTTTTATATATATGAAGTCTCAAAAAACGATAAAAAAAATCACCTTTTTATTTTTGTGCGTATTTGCATTTGTTTTTTTATTAAATAATCAATAATACGAATGGCATTATTTGCACAAATCCACTGTTCCAAAGTGGTGAAAATATTTAATTGCGGACGATCCCAATGATTGTGCAGCATTATTTAATATACCGATTTTCTACCAATTATTGTAATCATTTTGCTACTTTTGATTACGTTAACGGAGGTTTTTTTCACAGACTTACGTTAGCTGTAATTTCAAAGCAATAGACCGGATATATAATTGAAACTATGAATAATGAAAGTGTAATTGAAAATAATCTAGCGCTAAATAACTTATTAATAAATAAAGATATTAAAGTTTCATATGATTTTTCAAAGGATAATTTTTCCGCCGAATTTAAAGAATATATTAAAAATATGTTTTATGAAAGTTTTAATATAATTTACGATAAAAACATCGTTACCCAAAATCACATAAAAATAATTACCGTTTTAGAATCTTCGAAATATTTAGCAACAGAAGAAATTATAAGAAAAATATTGAATAAAATAGAGTACGGTCTTGAGCAATCCTATAATAATTTAGAATCTGTAAAAAATGTATTAAAATTTCCTGAAGTTGGCTATGAATATAAAGTCCAGCGAATTAATAATTCATTAGACTATTTAACTGAATACATATTGAATAACTTTGATAGTTTCGAAAATATTCATAATTATAAAGAAAAGATTATTGATTCGAGCTTGGATATTTGCGAAATAGTTTCAAAAAACAATCCAAAAAAAAATAATTTTCTCTATGCAACGAATGAGGTTTTAATAAAAAGATTACAAAAATTTAATAAATCAGAAATTCAAAACGAAAGATACACAGCACAATTAAAACTTATTAATAAGAAGAGAGAACAAATTAATATTGGATATAAAATTTCAATTATGATGTTTGTAATAGCTATTATTATAATCTTATTGAGAATTGGAAAATTTGCAACAGCGTAACTAGAGTCAATAACCAAGTTTTCGCTGGATTACAAAGCCAACAATGAAAACCTAACATCAAACTATAGATTAGAAGATAGATCTAAATCTCAAAAAAAAGATTATTATAAATTTCTTAATTGAGTGATTCTAATAAATTTTAACTCCTTCAAAATGAAGATGTTTTATTTGTAATTGTTAGTAAGTTTTTGTATCTTTGCCAACTCTTTTGGCGCTTATAATTGTTTGTAAATCTATAATATATTAAATATCAACTCTTTCGTGATAATGAAAGAGATTTTATGTATATAGATATTGCGATAATTTCTGCCTCAAAAAGTAAAATTTTAAAATATTTTGCATTACGCTGTGAAAAGATATACCAGCGTTGCAGTTAGAAATAAGAACATAAGAAATAAGAACATAGAATGAAAGACTTATTCTGATAGCGCCAAAAATCTTAAAAGTCTTTTACCCAGTGTTTTTTATCTTGTATCTGTTTCTGATATTTTTTGTATAAATCAAAATATTTTTTAACCCTTTCTTTAAAAGTTTTATGAGTAAAACAACATCAACAACTAGGGGGAATCAGAGAATTAATTTCTCTTCAGCGAAAGGAAAAATTATTACTCCAGACTTCTTGGATATCCAATTAGAGTCGTTTAAAGAGTTTTTCCAGCTTGATACGCTTCCTGAAGACAGAAAAAAAGAAGGTCTGCACAAGACTTTCCAAGAAAATTTCCCGATTACCGATTCTAGAAACCAATTCGTTTTGGAATTCTTAGATTATTTGGTAGATTCTCCACGTTATTCAATTAATGAGTGTGTAGAAAGAGGATTGACGTATTCAGTCCCTCTTAAAGCAAGACTTAAACTGTATTGTACAGACCCTGAGCACGAAGATTTCCAAACGGTAGTTCAGGATGTATACTTAGGGCCGGTTCCTTACATGACAGATAGTGGTTCTTTCATTATCAATGGTGCAGAGAGAGTTATTGTTACGCAGTTACACCGTTCACCTGGTGTATTCTTCGGACAGACTTATCACGCTAACGGAACTAAGCTTTACTATTCAAGAATTATCCCTTTCAAAGGATCTTGGATGGAATTTACTACGGATATCAACAGCGTAATGTATGCGTATATTGACCGTAAGAAAAAATTACCATTAACTACTTTATTAAGAGCTATCGGATTTGAATCTGATAAAGACATTCTTCAGATCTTCGACCTTGCGGAAGAAGTGAAGGTTTCTAAAGCTGCCCTTAAAAAAGTTGAAGGAAGAACATTGGCTGCGAGAGTATTGAACACTTGGTTCGAAGATTTCGTAGACGAAGATACAGGAGAGGTTGTTTCTATCGAAAGAAACGAAATCATCCTAGACAGAGAAACTATTCTTGAAAAAGAACACTTAGATCTTATTCTTGATGCAGGTGTGAAATCTATCTTGATTCACAAAGAAAATGCAAATGAATTCTCTATCATCCAGAATACATTACAGAAAGACCCTACGAACTCTGAAAAAGAAGCAGTAGAGTATATCTACCGTCAGTTAAGAAATGCAGATCCACCCGATGAGGAAACTGCAAGAGGAATTATTGAAAAATTATTCTTCTCTGAGCAAAGATATTCACTTGGTGAAGTAGGACGTTACAGATTGAACAAAAAGTTGAATCTTAATATCCCAACTACAACTGAGGTTCTTACAAAAGAAGATATCATTGCTATTGTAAGACACTTGATCGAATTGGTAAACTCTAAAGCGGAGGTTGATGATATTGACCACCTTTCTAACAGAAGAATTAAAACTGTTGGAGAGCAATTAGCAGGACAGTTCGGTGTAGGTCTTTCAAGAATCGCTAGAACAATTAAGGAAAGAATGAACGTTAGAGATAACGAGATATTTACTCCTCTGGATCTAGTAAATGCTAAGACATTAACATCAGTTATTAACTCATTCTTTGGTACCAACCAGCTTTCTCAGTTCATGGACCAAACCAACCCACTATCAGAGATCACGCACAAGCGTAGACTTTCTGCACTAGGGCCTGGTGGTTTATCAAGAGAAAGAGCAGGTTTCGAGGTGCGTGACGTTCACCATACTCACTACGGAAGAATTTGTCCTATTGAAACTCCGGAAGGACCAAACATTGGTTTGATCTCTTCTTTGGGTATCTATGCGAAAATTAATAACTTAGGTTTCATCGAAACTCCATATAGAAAAGTAAACGATAGTACAGTAGATCTTAATGCTGATCCTATTTATCTAAATGCAGAAGACGAAGAAGATAAAGTAATTGCTCAGGCAAACGTTGAGTTGAATGATCTGGGAGAATTCCAAACAGATAGAATTATTGCAAGACTAGATGGAGATTATCCGGTAGTTGAGCCTTCTCAGGTGAATCTTATTGACGTTGCACCAAACCAGATTTCTGGTATTTCAGCTTCATTGATTCCTTTCTTGGAACATGATGATGCGAACCGTGCGTTGATGGGATCTAACATGATGCGTCAGGCTGTTCCATTATTGAAACCACAGGCACCAATCGTAGGTACTGGTCTTGAGCAGCAAGTTGCGAAAGATTCAAGAATCTTGATCAATGCTGAAGGTAACGGTACTGTTGAATATGTAGATGCAGACAAGATTACGATTAAATATGAAAGAAGTGATGACGAAGATCTAGTATCTTTCGAATCTGCTACGAAAACATATAACTTAACTAAGTTTAGAAAAACTAACCAGAGTACAACCATTACACTAAGACCAAACGTAAGAATTGGTGAAACAGTGCAAAAAGGACAAGTACTTTGCGACGGTTATGCTACTGAAAAAGGAGAATTAGCTCTTGGTAGAAACTTAGTGGTTGCGTTCATGCCTTGGAAGGGTTACAACTTTGAGGATGCAATCGTAATTAACGAAAAAGTTGTACGTGAAGACTGGTTTACTTCAATCCACGTAGATGAGTATTCTCTAGAAGTTCGTGATACTAAATTAGGTATGGAAGAACTTACTGCAGATATTCCTAACGTTTCTGAAGAAGCTACAAAAGATCTTGACGAGAACGGGATGATCAGAATTGGGGCAGATGTGAAGCCTGGAGATATTATGATCGGTAAGATCACTCCAAAAGGTGAATCAGACCCAACTCCTGAAGAAAAATTACTAAGAGCAATCTTTGGTGACAAAGCTGGTGATGTTAAGGATGCTTCATTGAAAGCAGACTCTTCATTAAGAGGTGTTGTTATCAACAAAAAATTGTTCTCTAGAAATATTAAAGACAAAAAGAAAAGAACTGAAGAAAAACTTAAACTTGAAGAGATTGAAAACACTTACAAGGCTAAGTTTGATGAGTTAAGAAATACGTTAATTGAAAAATTAAATACACTTGTAAGCGGGAAAACTTCTCAAGGGGTTCAAAATGACCTTGATGAAGAGATCATCGGTAAAGGAGTGAAATTTACTCACAGATTATTAACTTCAGTTGAAGATTACGTAAACGTAAGCGGTGCAGATTGGACGGTAGATAACGATAAGAATGAATTGATTAAACAATTAATTCACAATTATAAAATCAAGTTCAACGATATCCAAGGGGTTAAAAACCGTGAGAAATTCGCAATTTCTATCGGAGATGAGCTTCCAGCAGGTATCATGAAGTTGGCTAAAGTATATATCGCTAAGAAACGTAAGTTGAATGTAGGGGATAAAATGGCAGGACGTCACGGTAACAAAGGTATCGTTTCAAGAATCGTTCGTGAAGAAGATATGCCATTCCTAGAAGACGGAACACCAGTAGATATCGTATTGAATCCACTAGGGGTACCTTCTCGTATGAACATCGGACAGATTTATGAAACAGTTCTTGGATGGGCTGGTCAGAAATTAGGAATGACGTTCGCTACACCAATCTTTGATGGAGCTACATTAGATCAAATTACTGAGTACACAGAAAAAGCAGGTCTTCCTAAATTTGGTAACACTCACCTTTATGATGGTGGTACCGGAGAAAGATTTACACAGCCGGCTACAGTAGGTATTATTTACATGCTGAAACTGGGTCACATGGTAGATGACAAGATGCACGCACGTTCTATCGGACCATACTCATTGATTACTCAACAGCCGTTAGGAGGTAAAGCTCAGTTCGGAGGTCAGAGATTCGGAGAGATGGAGGTTTGGGCTCTTGAAGCATTTGGAGCATCAAACATCTTGAGAGAAATCTTGACGGTGAAGTCGGATGACGTGATTGGTAGAGCAAAAACTTATGAAGCGATTGCGAAAGGAGAAGCAATGCCTGAACCAGGTATTCCAGAATCTTTCAACGTATTACTTCACGAGTTACAAGGACTTGGACTTGATGTAAGACTTGAGGAATAATTTTAAATTTTGAAGAATGAATTTTGAATCAGTTCAGAATTTATAACCCAAAATTTATATCCAAAATCTAAAATCTAAAAAATGTCAAATAAAAATAAATCAAGTAGATTTAATAAAATAACCATCGGTTTAGCTTCTCCGGAATCCATTTTACAGGATTCTAGAGGGGAGGTTCTAAAACCGGAAACTATTAACTACAGAACGCATAAACCTGAAAGAGATGGTTTGTTCTGTGAAAAAATCTTCGGTCCTATTAAGGATTACGAATGTGCTTGTGGTAAATACAAGAGAATTCGTTACAAAGGGATCGTTTGTGACCGTTGTGGAGTAGAAGTTACAGAAAAGAAAGTAAGAAGAGAGAGAATCGGGCACATCAACCTTGTTGTTCCTATCGCTCACATCTGGTATTTCCGTTCTTTACCAAACAAAATCGGTTACCTTTTAGGGATACCTTCTAAGAAATTAGATATGATCATCTATTACGAGAGATATGTTGTTATTCAACAAGGTATCGCTAAGAAATTAGATGGTTCTGATTTTGATGATAAAGAATTCCTTACAGAAGAAGAATACCTTGATATCATGGAAACTCTTCCTGTAGAAAATCAATATCTTGATGATTCTGATCCAAACAAATTCATTGCTAAAATGGGTGCTGAAGCGGTTGAAGAATTATTAAGAAGAATTGATCTTGATGCTTTGTCTTTCGACTTGAGACACAAAGCTCACAACGAAGGTTCTAAACAAAGAAGAACTGAAGCCCTGAAAAGATTGAACGTTGTAGAAGCATTGAGAGGTGCTAACACTAGAATGATCAATAGACCAGAGTGGATGATCATGCGTGTACTTCCTGTTATTCCACCAGAATTAAGACCATTAGTTCCATTGGATGGAGGACGTTTCGCTACTTCCGACTTAAATGACCTTTACAGAAGAGTTATTATCAGAAACAACCGTTTGAAGAGATTATTGGAGATCAAAGCTCCTGAAGTAATCTTGAGAAACGAGAAGCGTATGCTTCAGGAATCAGTAGATTCATTATTCGATAATACAAGAAAATCTTCTGCAGTAAAATCTGAATCAAACAGACCATTGAAATCACTTTCAGATTCATTGAAAGGTAAGCAAGGTCGTTTCCGTCAGAACTTACTAGGGAAAAGGGTAGATTACTCTGCACGTTCAGTAATTGTTGTAGGTCCAAACTTACAGCTTCACGAATGTGGTATTCCAAAAGATATGGCTGCGGAATTATACAAACCATTTATCATTAGAAAACTAATTGAAAGAGGGATTGTAAAAACAGTAAAATCTGCAAAGAGAATTATTGACAGAAAAGAACCAGTAGTTTATGATATCCTTGAAAACGTGATGAAAGGTCACCCTGTTCTATTGAACAGAGCACCTACGCTTCACAGACTAGGTATCCAGGCTTTCCAACCTAAGATGATCGAAGGTAAGGCAATCCAACTACACCCGTTAGTAACAACGGCCTTCAATGCCGATTTCGATGGTGACCAGATGGCGGTACATTTACCGTTAGGCCCTGAAGCAATCCTTGAAGCTCAGTTATTGATGTTAGGTTCTCAAAATATCTTGAACCCTGCAAATGGTTCTCCAATTACGGTACCTTCTCAAGACATGGTTCTTGGTCTATATTTCATGACTAAAGAATTAAGCTCTACAGAAGATAAGAAAGTTTTAGGAGAAGGTCTTGCATTTTATTCTCCTGAAGAAGCAGAAATTGCTTACGCAGAAGGAAAAGTATCTTTAAATGCTAAAGTAAGATGTAGACTACCTGTTAAAGAAAACGGTGAGATTTCAACAAAATTAATTGAAACTTCTGTTGGTAGAATTTTATTCAACCAAATCGTTCCTAAACAGTCAGGATATATTAATGAACTTCTTACAAAGAAATCATTAAGAAACGTTATCGGTAGAGTCCTTGATGATACAGATTTCCCTACAACGGTGAAGTTCTTGGATGCAATGAAAGACTTAGGGTATTCAAATGCATTTAAAGGAGGTCTTTCATTCTCATTAGGAGACATCGTGGTTCCTGTTGAGAAGAAAGCAATGGTTGCTACTGCAATTTCTACTGTAGATGAAATTAGAGCCAACTATAACATGGGTCTAATTACAGATACAGAACGTTATAACCAGGTAATTGACGTTTGGACTAATACCAACGCCGGATTAACTGAAATGATCATGAGCAGAATGAAAACCGACCAAGGTGGGTTCAACTCTGTATATATGATGCTTGATTCTGGGGCGAGGGGTTCTAAAGAACAGATCCGTCAGTTATCAGGGATGAGAGGTTTGATGGCAAAACCGCAGAAAGCCGGTTCTACTGGTGCGGAGATTATCGAAAACCCGATTCTTGCAAACTTTAAGGAAGGTCTTTCGATCCTAGAATACTTTATCTCTACTCACGGTGCTCGTAAGGGTCTTGCGGATACCGCATTGAAGACTGCCGATGCGGGTTACTTAACGAGAAGATTGGTAGACGTTGCTCAGGATGTTATCATTACTGAAGCAGACTGTGGTACTTTAAGAGGTACTGAAGTTACTGCATTAAAGAAAAATGATGAGATTGTTGAAAAGATTTCTGAAAGAATTTTAGGTAGAGTTTCTCTTCATAATATTTATGACCCTGAAAGTGATGAGCTTATTGCTGAAGCAGATCAGGTGATTAATGAAACACTGGCTAAGAGAATTGAGCAAGCTGGATTAGAAGCAGTTGAAGTTCGTTCTCCATTAACTTGTGAAACTAAGAAAGGAATCTGTGCTAAATGTTACGGAAGAAACTTAGCAACAGGTAAAGTGATCCACATGGGTGAAGCAGTAGGTGTAATTGGTGCACAATCTATTGGGGAGCCAGGTACTCAGTTAACACTGAGAACTTTCCACCAAGGGGGTGTATCTACGAACGTTTCTGAAAACCCATCAATTGTGGCTAGAAGAGACGGTATCGTTGAAATGGATGATGTAAGAACAATTACATCTGAAGATGAGCACGGTAATACTGCGGAAGTAGTAGTGTCTCGTACAACAGAATTTAGATTGGTTGCAGATAACGAATCTAAAACTCCATTGATGATTGCTAACGTACCTTATGGATCTCAATTAGCAGTTAAAGCTGGTGATAGAGTGAAAAAAGGAGATCTTATTGCAAAATGGGATCCGTACAACGCGGTAATTATTGCAGAAACTGCCGGTAAGGTAGAGTATGAAGATATTATCCAAGGTATTTCATTCCAATTGGAAATTGACGAACAAACAGGATTTGAAGAGAAAGTAATCTCTGAATCTAGAAATAAGAAAGCCGTACCTACATTGAAGGTGGTAGATTCTAAAGGAGTTGAGCAGAAAGCATACAACTTACCGGTAGGAGCCCACTTAATTGTAAACGATGGTGAAAAAATTAAGGCTGGTAAAGTCTTAATCAAGATCCCAAGAAAATCTGCAAAAGCAGGGGATATCACCGGAGGTCTTCCAAGAGTTACCGAATTATTCGAAGCAAGAAACCCTTCAAACCCAGCGGTTGTTACAGAGATCGATGGTGTAGTTTCTTACGGAAAAATCAAAAGAGGTAACCGTGAACTTATTGTTGAGGCAAAAACTGGAGAAAGAAAAATCTACTTAGTTAAATTATCTAACCAGATCTTGGTTCAGGAAAATGACTTCGTAAGAGCAGGTTCTCCACTTTCTGACGGTTCTATTACACCAGACGATATCTTAAGAATCAAAGGTCCAACGGCGGTTCAGGAATATCTAGTAAATGAAATTCAGGAAGTTTACCGTCTACAAGGGGTGAAAATTGATGATAAGCACTTCGAAATTATCGTAAGACAGATGATGACGAAAGTATCTATCGTTGATGGAGGTGATACTCAATTCCTTGAAGGAGCGTTAGAGCACAAATTTGATTTCTTAGAAGAAAACAACAGAGTATTCGGTCTTAAAGTAGTAACAGAAGCTGGTGATTCTAAAGAATTCAAGCCAGGTCAGATGATTACTGCAAGAGAATTAAGAGACGAAAATTCTAAATTGAAGCGTGAAGATCAGGCTTTAGTTGAAGTAAGAGAAGCTTTACCAGCTACAGCAACGCCTGTATTGCAAGGTATTACAAGAGCGGCTCTTCAAACTAAGTCATTCATGTCTGCAGCATCATTCCAGGAAACAACTAAGGTTCTTAACGAGGCAGCAGTTGCTGGTAAGGTAGATTACTTAACAGGTCTTAAAGAAAACGTAATTGTAGGACACAGAATCCCTGCAGGTACGGGTCTTAAAGAGTATCAGAATGTTATCGTAGGTTCTAAAAAAGAATTCGAAGATATTAACTAAAAAGTGAAGAAAAGTTTCAGGATTCAAGTTTAAATTTTAAATTAGAGGCCTGAAACTTTTTAAACAAAAAATATTTAAAGAAAACATGGACAATCAAAATCAAAATCAAGATCCAAACAACATCAACATCCAACTTAACGAAATGGTAGCTTCAGGGGTATATTGTAACCTTGCTCTAGTAAACCATTCTCCATCTGAGTTTGTTGTAGATTTTATCCAATTAATGCCGGGTGTTCAACAAGCTAACGTGCGTTCAAGAGTTATTCTTGCTCCACTTCATGCTAAGAGAGTATTAGCTGCTCTTCAACAAAACATCACTAACTACGAGCAACAATTCGGAGAGATAAAAGAAGTTGAGCCTTTCGTATTAGGTGGAAACAACGTACAAGCGTAAGATTTTCTTAACATACATAAGAATGCCCCAATTTATTGGGGCATTCTTTATTGTGATATATTCAATTCAAATTCTCTATCCTGTATTCAAAAATTCAAATTCCATAAGTAGATTATTCATTTAAATACTTTCAAATTCATCGGTTATAGTTAATTAATTTATAAATATTAAAAATTTATCCTAAGGATTATTCAATTGTATATATTTGCTGATAAATTTTATATAATGGATGTGATAAATAATCAGTTTATTCTTAATAAGTTTGGGTTTCTGGGTGCTGATTTTTCAAGTGAAATCCAAAAAAACGCAATTATAACTACGATAAAGGCGAAAACAGAAATTGTTCGGGAAGGGCAAAAAATAAATATGTTCCTTTCTTAATAAAAGGGTCTATAAAAGTTTTTTCCTTAAATGATGGTAGAGAACTGATTTACTATTACATAAGACCTAATGACAGCTGTTTGATGACTTTTTCATCTATTTTTGGCGATTATGTGAGCAGGATCTACGCAGTAGCTGAAGAAGAATCAGAAGTTTTGCTGGTGCCCGTTTCTGTGGTGCATGACTGGCTGATTAAATTTCCGGAGATCAACAGATTATTTTATAGCGAGTATGATAAACGTTTTTCTGATGTCATGAATATGGTGAATGAAGCGGTTTTTCATAGGTTGGACAGAAGAGTGTTAAGCTATATTAAACAACAGATTTCGATTACAGGAAATCATCCGATAAAACTAACCCACCGAGAAATCGCAAGTAATTTAGGAACTTCAAGAGAAGTGGTAAGCAGGGTTTTGAAGAAAATTGAAAATGAAGGAGAAATCTCTCAGACCAAAGAAGGAATCAAAATACCTGTAAATGAAAATGTTAGTCAAATCTAATAAATAATGTTTTAATACTGTGATTGATAAAAACTATTTAGTCGGTGACTTTTATCACACACTTTTGAATTCATAACTCTATAAGTTTGTCATATTAATATTTATTAAAAATTTTATATGACAAAAACTCTATTATTTTTGTCGATACTTTCATCAAGTCTTGCCTTCTCGCAGGAAGATTTGCTGAAAGATATTGACACTATCAAAACAAACACAGACACTTCACAGCCTGCTTTCAAAGGCTTACAGATTGTTACTGCACAATCTACCAAACTTACCGCCAAAAATGAATGGTACATGGTGGTGGCCCATCGCTTTGGAGACATCAGCACAGGTTTTAAAAACTTCTTTGGTCTTGATGAAGCTTCTACCAAACTGGGAGCTATTTATGGGGTTACAGACGGTCTTTCTTTGAGCTTTTCAAGAGAAACAAACGGGAAAACTTTTGAACTGGGAGCTAAATACAGTCTTTTAAAACAGAACGACAAATTTCCAGTAGATATTGTGGGTTATAATGTGGTAGCACTGAATACGTCCCTAGATAAAGACAGTTATCCACACCTTCAGTTCAGCGACAGACTTTCTTATCTTACTCAGGCTTTGATCTCAAGAAGATTTAATGATAAACTTTCTTTACAGGTAACGCCTTCTTATGTTCACAAAAATCTTTATGAACCGAAAATTGAAGATAAAAATCAGTTCTTAACAGGGCTGGGAGGGAGATACAAAATTTCTAAAAGGATTTCTATCAACGCAGAATATTTTGTGAACTTCGATAATCACAGTTTTTATAAAAATCCTTTATCATTGGGGATGGATATTGAAACTGGCGGACACGTTTTCCAACTTGTATTCAGTAATTCTCAGCTTAATTCAGACATTGGATACCTTACAAACGCAGCCGGAAAATGGGAAAAAGGACAAATTTTCTTTGGGTTTAACCTTTATAGAGTTTTTTAATATGAAAAAGATACTATACTTACTATCATCAGCGGTTGTATTAATGGCTTGTGAAAGCAAAACCTATGAAGAAATTTCAGATAACACTCCCATTACAGAGGTTGTAAAATATGAAACAGATGTAAAGCCTATTATTGAAACCAATTGTATTGGATGTCATTCCCCCGGAGGTCCCGCAGCCAGTAAACCACTAACAAGTTATAATCTGGTAAAGGCGAATATAGACAATATCATAGACAGAATACAACGACCGATAGGTGCTGCCGGAAGAATGCCTCCAGGTACATCATTATCACAAACCCAGATTAATTTTTTTATTAAATGGAAAGCAGACGGTCTTACAGAAAATTAAAACAAAAAGTTGGAATATGAAAAATGTAGTATTAATTGTTGCATCGTTGCTGTGTAGTAACCTTGCATGGGCTCAGAAATACAGTTCGAAAACAGGGCAGGTAAGCTTTGAAGCATCGGTTCCGTTGTTTGAAGATATTAGTGCGAAGGATAATAATAATTTGGTTATTCTGAATGCTGATACGGGGGAGATAGCTTCTGTTTCTATGGTGAAGAACTATAAATTTACTGTGAAGTTGATGGAAGAGCATTTCAATGAAAATTATGCAGAATCAGCAAAGTATCCTAAAGCAACTTTTACAGGAAAGCTGGCTAATTTTGATAAAGCTAAACTTACAGCATCACCACAAAAATACTACAGGGAACTTAATTTCATGGGAAACTCAGTAATATACTAGGTTCTCATAGACAGCATACAAAAATATACATTACAAGGGAAACTTAATTTTCATGGGGTAGATAAAGCGGTTACTTCATCAGCAACGCTATATGCTAAGGATGGTAAGATCTATATGCAAGGAGGTTTTGTAGCCAGACCTGCAGATCATAATGTAACCATTCCTAAAATGGTCTCTAAAAAAGTAGCAGAAAATGTGAATGTTAAGTATGACTATATTCTTTCAAAATAATGAAAAAGTTACTCTTAATACTCAATATTTTCTTAGGGTTTTCGCTAGCGCTAGCTCAGGAAAAAGCAAAATCGATTTTTGATATTGCGAGAAATGGGACTGTGGCTGAGGTTAAAGAATTGATGAAGAAAGACCCCAACAGCATCAATGAAACCAATGAAAGTGGTTTTTCTCCCCTTATTTTGGCTTGCTACAGAGGAAACACAGAAGTGGCGAAATTTTTAATGGATCATGTAAAAGATCTTAATTATAAAAGTCAGGAAGGAACAGCATTGGCCGGACTTTCGGTAAAGTACAATAAAGATTTAGTAACGTATTTATTAAGCAAAAATGCAGATCCTAATATTGCAGATGCTACAGGATCTACACCTCTTTTCTGGGCAGTAAAATTTGGTAATAAAGAATTAATAGAATTATTGGTAAAATATAAAGCCGATAAATCTAAAAAAGATTCAATGGGAATGACTCCTTTTGAATATGCTTTACAAACAAACAACAAAGAAATCATTAACCTCTTAAAAAATTAATATATGAAAAAAGTTTTACTCACACTAAGTTTAGCTCTTGCAAGCACTGTAGGAGCACAGTTTTCCTCTGGTACCGTAAGTTTGGGGTCCACTGGGATGACGGTAAAGTTGGATACTTCTTCAACCTTAGCAACGATAACACTTACGGGTGCTGATACTTCCTATTTAGGAATTGGCTTCGGAAATGTAGGCTCAGGAATGTCAGCCGGAGCAGACGGATTTATCTATAATTCTACCACCAACAGAGATTATACTTTTGGAGGAATTGGAGTAACGCCTACAGCAGATGCAGCCCAAGACTGGACTCAAACTTCAAATACCACTGCAGGAGGAATAAGAACTGTAGTTGCCACAAGATCTTTATCAGGAGGAGCGGGAGATACGGCTATCGCAAACGCTGCAGGAAGTGTGAATATCTTTTTTGCTAAAGGACCCGGAACTGCTTTATCAAGTGGTTATCATGGAGGAGGAAATAGAGGATATGCTACACTAAGCATGACGGGAACATTAGGAACTAATGATCTGTTAGCTGAAAATAAAAAAGTTGTTCTCTATCCAAATCCTGCAAAAGAAACCGTGAATTTCAAAAATGCTGATAAAATAAAATCTATTGATATCTATGAAGCAACAGGAAGAAAGGTAAAATCTTTGCAGATAAACGGAGAAAATATCAATGTTTCTGATCTGCAATCCGGAAGCTATTATTTTGAAGTTAAATTAAAAGATGGAAGTGTATCTTACCAGAAATTAATTAAAGAATAAGTAAAAAAAGCATAATGTTTTTTGAATACCTCTAGATTTTAGAGGTATTTTTATTGGGTAAAAATTGAAATACGATTGATATATTTTCTTGTCAATCGTATTTCTGATTCATAAAATAATATACATGGAATGTAAAAACCTTGAAAGTATTGATCTAGAGGAACTTTTATCAGTATTTAATACTTCATTTTCTGATTATCTGATCCCTTTTCATTTAACCTTAGAGCAGCTCAAATCAAAAATAGAAACTGAAAAAATAGAGATGAGCCTTTCGGTGGGAGGCTTCGAAGCAGGGCAGCTGGTCAGTTTTATCCTTCATGCTGAAAAAATAGAGAACGGAAAACGGATGGTATATAATGCCGGAACAGGAGTCGTTCAGGAGTATCGCGGGCAAAGATTAGTGAGAAGAATGTATGATCATATTCTTCCGGTGCTAAAAGATAGAAAGACGGATGTTCTGATGCTTGAAGTTCTTGAAGAAAATAAGATTGCCATCAGAGCGTATACCAATTTAGGATTTACTATTTCCCGAAAATTACTTTGCTTCAAAGGAAATATTGAGTCTTCAGAAAAGGATGCTGGTGTTCTTGTAATGGAAATTGAAAATATTGAATGGGATACATTCAAATCTTTCTGGGATATCGAACCCTCATGGCAAAATTCTGTTATTGTGCTGGAACAGATGCGTAAAGGTTGTCTAATTCTTGGTGCTTATCAGGCAGATGGATTGGTGGGATATGCTATTTATAATCCTACAACCAAAAAGATACATCAAATAGCTGTTGATCAAAACTATAGAAGAAAGGGCATTGCTACCAAGCTTTTTGAGGTAATAAACCAGAAGGTTGAAGGGCAACCCATATCCATCAATAATGTAGATGATTCTTCTGAAAGTAGCCATGCCTTTCTAACCAAAATAGGCCTTGAAAACTGGATATCACAATTTGAGATGGTGCATCACCTCCAGCCTTTGGTATAAAATTGATTATTGTAGCAAGCCTTTGATAATCATTACGGTAACGCTCAATTTATAATTTTCTAAGATTAAATAAAAATTTGCAATGCTTCTGGACACTCATTTTAGTGTGCAGAACTTGTTGTGTTATAATAGTTCTAATCAAACTCTAATGTTAGCTTAACCGAATTCTAATCCTATTTGAATTTGGCTTTAATGTAAAGCAAATAACTTTGAGTTTATAAGGATAATCTATTAATTTAAAATCAAATGATGAAATGACATCGTTCATTTGACAACAATTATTAATTACTCTTCATCTATTGAGAGATTCACCAGACAATAATATCCCCAATTTGGGTAGGATTATATTTAAATTCTGGAGGTGTATGTAGCCATGCATTCAGCAATATAGTATCAGAAAAAAATAATTTTAGTTATATTAAATTATGAAATTTAGACCCTGTATTAATGTATTTAGAGGGAAGGTTGTTCACACCATAGAAACTTCTCTACGTGGAGGAAAAGAAAAAGCCTTTATAAAACATTTTGAAAGTGAATATACGGCTGCCGATTATGCGAGATTATTCAAACATGATAAGTTGAAAAATGCACATATTCTCTCTTTAGGATCAGGCAATGATGAGGTAATATTAAAAGCATTAGGAATGCTTAATGATGGAATGAAATATGGAGGAGGGGTTACCGCCGAAAATGCCGCTGTTTATCTGGATGCTGGCGCTAGCCACATTATCGTTAGTTCCCATGTTTTTAATGGCAGGGGGATTAATTTTGCGAATCTTAAGTCGTTGGTGAAAAAGGTGGGTAAAGATAAGGTCGTGCTTGATATAAGCTATAGAAAAAAAGGTAAGGATTACCATATGGTCACTCATACTTGGGGCGAACCTGTATCTGTAAAAATAGACCAGGCCTCTCTTTTAAATTTAGCGACTTATTGTGATGAAATAATTGTTCATCGATTCAGGTCCGAGAAATGTGGTAACAAATTGGAATTTGATCTGATCAAAATATTGGGGGAAGATCTTCCCGTAAAAATGATATATGCAGATGAGATTAGCTCCATTTCCGATCTTAATATCATTAAAGATTTAGGCAACGGAAGAATTGATTTTTGTATTGGTACAGACATGAGTATCTATGGAGGGCCTATTTCGTATCAAGAGCTAACAGAATGGAATCAAAATAATGAAGAGTTGAATATAAATTCAATTGAAGTATAGGATAAAAAAGAGGTTGAATTTATTAAATGACGAATTATTTTTATGGGCGAATAGCTTTTAATGTTTTTTTAACTCAGGAAACTTTTCTGTAAGAAGTACAGGCTGTAACTTTGCTAAAAATTTTTATAATGAAGCGAGGATTACATTTTTTAATGCTTTTGATGTCATTAACGGTGGTTGCTCAAAAAGCGCCTGTTGATACTGCTCAAATCGTTATTCCTAATAGGTATAATACAGTTGAAGCACAAACAAAACCATATGTGATTATGATCTCTACAGACGGTTTTCGATATGATTATGCTAAAAAGTATAATGCTGAAAATCTTTTAAAATATTCAAATGAAGGCGTTCAGGCAAAGGCAATGATCCCGAGTTATCCGAGCATTACTTTTCCGAATCACTGGAGTTTGATTACCGGATTATATCCTGCTCACCACGGCTTGGTAGATAACTTTTTTTACGATTATAAAAGAAAGGAATCGTATGCCATGAGCGATAAGAAAAATGCAGAAGACGGAAGTTGGTATGGTGGAACGCCGCTTTGGGGATTGGCTGAAAAACAGGGAATGATCTCAGCTTCTTTAATGTGGGTTGGGTCTGCAAGTGATGCAGGAGGAAAAAGACCGACTTATTATTATCCGTATCACGAAAAATTTACGCCTTCTGAAAAAGTGGAAAAAGTGGTTAATTGGTTAAAATTACCGATGGATAAAAGGCCACATTTTATTTCATTATACTTTCCTGAAGTGGATGGAAGCGGACATCACTTTGGACCAGAAGCTAAAGAAACGGAAGATGCTGTGCATTTAATTGATAAAGCCATTGGGGAATTGGTTCAAAAGGTTAATGATTTAGGGTTGAAAAACGTCAACTTCGTCTTTGTTTCAGATCATGGAATGATTAAAGTAGATGGAGGAACGCCACTTGAAATTCCTGCGTTACTTTTTGATAAAAATAGATTTGACTTTTATAATTCTCAAACCTTATTGAGAGTGGTTGTAAAAAATCCTTCTGAAGTAAAAGCTGTTTATAAAGAATTGAACGCTCATAAAACAGATGATTACGAAGTTTATTTAGATAAAAAGTTACCTAAATACCTTCATTTTGGAAGTAAAGATGATCAATACAACAGAATCGGACAAATACTTTTAATTCCAAAAGCTCCGAAGATATTTTTAGAGAAAGGGAAGAAAACATCAGTTGGAAAACATGGATATAATCCAAGGCTTGTTCCTGAAATGAAAGCAACTTTCTTTGCTTGGGGACCCGAATTTAAAAGCAATGTTGTAATTGATGAATTTTCAAACGTAAATGTTTATCCATTAGTGGCTGAAATTTTAGGATTAAAAATTACCCAGCCGATTGATGGAAAATTCAAAGTATTGAAAGAGACTTTGGAAGATAAAAAGTAATTTTTGGATTAATTTTTAATATATAAACAATTTTCGGCGAGCCAAAGGCTCGCCGAAAATTGTTTGTAAAAATGACATAGGAAAATAATCACTAGAATTTTAATGCAAACTCTTTTGCAAACTCCTCCAGCTTAATCTCTCCTTCAACAGGCGAACCATGCTCAAGAAAATCTTTTTGAACAACCCCCGTTCTTAGCCCTCTTCCCATTTCAGTATATAATTCAGCCATTTCCTGAGGAAGTCCGGCTTGTAGCATTCCGTTTAAAGAATCTTCATCTTTAAATTCAACCCAAGGCAATTCTGGTTTTCCGATAGCAGCACCGAAAACTTTGGCAAAATCAGATGCTGGACGCACATCACTTATAATATATTTTATGTTTTTACCTTCATAATCTTTTACTAATTCTTCTGCAGCAGCCTTCGCAATATCAATCGGATGAACTAATGGGACACTTGAACTTTCAGGATAATTTGCCCCAATAATTCCTGCATTTTGAATTAACGGAATATCATTAAAGAAATTGATGTAGAAATATCCTGCTCTCAAGAAAGTTACATTGGTATTTTCTAAATCGGAGTATAATTTTTCAATATGGTGGAGTCCTTTTATCGGGCCTGTTTCAACAGGAGATTCAGCACCGATGCTGCTGAGCATAACTACTTTTTTAACGCCTGTTTTTGAAATAGCTTCAGCATAATTTTTTCCTACATTAATGGTGTTTTCAACAATATTTACTCCACCCATGTTGGGAGGCGTCATCAAAAATACGGCATCTGCATTTTCAAAAGATGTAACTAAGAAATCTACATCTGTAATAGAACCGATGGCTGCTTTTGCTCCTAAAGATTCTATTTCACTTTTTTTAGATTCATTACTGCTGATTACAGTGATATCGTGACCTTCTGCAATAAGTTGTTGAGCTAATGGTTTCGCTACATTTCCTAACGAACCTGTGATAATAATTTTCATATGTAATATTTTTTTATTTCTGATAACAAAGGTATATTTGTACTTACTTTTATACAAGTACTTACCCTAAAGTATGTATCATGACAGCGATTAAAGAAACCTCTACGATTCAGCAGAATAAAAAATATGCATTAGACAAATGCCCTGTTGCCTATGTGATGGAAAAGATTGGGGGCCATTGGAAACCGATTATTTTATATCAACTCTCGAACGGTGACAAAAGATACAGTGTCTTAAAGCGTGCGATTCCGGCTGTAACAGAAAAAGTACTCATTCAGCATCTTAAACAATTGGAAGCAGACGGCTTGGTGATCAGAATTGCAAAACCTGTAGTTCCTCCTCATGTTACCTATGAATTGAGTAAAGCGGGTAAAGGATTAATTCCTGTTATCCATCAAATGGCAGAGTGGGCGTTTAAAGATATGGATGGTGAATATAAAAGTGAATAATTGAATAGAAAGAATTATCAACAATCTTCAAACCCATTAATACCCCATCAATAGGAATGGGCTTTAGCCCATTTTCAAAATTGAAACCATCACATTTGGCTTTAGCCAAAACTTAAGATAGAATTGTATTTCTTAAATGAAATGCCTTTGTTTCTCTTTAAAACATAATTCATTAAAAAAAACTTTTTCTTCCTTTGCGATAAATAAGAAATTTAACCGCAAAAGAAGCAAAAGCTATTTGAATATTATATCATTAAAAGATCAAAGTTCTCAAAAGAATAATATTTCGACTCCGCTCAATATGCAAAGATTTTTAAAAACTTATGTGTTCTTATTAGCAGCATAAATGGTAATCTTAAAATAAACAAATATGTCAATCTTTTGTACCTTTTGTGGTTGAAATGAAAAGTTTAAACAAAAAAGACTCCCAAAAATGAGAGTCTTAATTAAATTATATATCAAGAAATTACAAAGATTTCATATCAATCACGAAACGGTATCTCACGTCGCTTTTCAACATTCTTTCGTATGCTCCGTTGATGTCTTGCATATTGATCATTTCAATTTCAGATACAATATTGTGCTCACCACAGAAATCAAGCATTTCCTGAGTTTCAGCAATACCACCAATTACAGAACCTGCTACAGATTTTCTTCCTAAAATCATTGGAACAGTATTTAAAATAGGTTCCAGACCGCCTAAATATCCAACCAAAACAAGCGTTCCGCTGATATTTAAAGTGGTAACATAAGGATTAACATCGTGTACATAAGGAACAGTATCGATAATCACATCAAATTTTCCTTTTACAGAATCCATTTGAGAATCATCAGTAGAAATGACAACATGATCAGCGCCTAATTGTTTAGCATCTTCCGTTTTACCTGGAGTTCTAGAGAATAAAGTAACTTCTGCACCTAAACCTTTTGCCAGTTTAATAGCCATGTGACCTAATCCTCCAAGACCTACAACAGCCACTTTAGAACCCGGACCCACGTTCCAGTGCTTTAATGGAGACCAAGTCGTGATTCCTGCACAAAGAAGAGGAGCAACGGCTGCAAGATCTAAGTTTTCAGGTACTTTTAAAACATGATTAGCATCTACAACCACTTTTTGAGAATATCCTCCGAAAGTGTGACCTCCCAAATGTTTGTCTTTTCCGTTATAGGTTCCTGTGAAACCGTTTAAACAATATTGTTCAAGATCTTGCTTACAACTGTCGCAATGTCCGCAAGAATCTACGATACATCCTACACCTGCTAAATCACCTACTTTAAATTTAGAAACATCGCTTCCTACTTTTGTAATTCTTCCTACAATTTCGTGTCCCGGAACTGCCGGATACATGGTGCCGCCCCAGTCGTTTCTTGCGGTATGAAGGTCAGAGTGACAAACGCCACAATATAGAATATCAATTTCTACATCGTTGGGTGTTGTATCTCTTCTTTCAATATTCATTTCTTTTAAATCTGCCGTCGTAGACTCTGCTGCGAAAGCTTTTACTGTAAATGTGCTCATTTGATTTTTTTATTTAGTTTTATAAGTTGTTGTATTCTTCGTCAGTTACCGGTTCCATCCATTCTACAATCCCATTTTGAGTATTAGGATTGATGGCGATATGGGTGAATTCACTATCAGGACCAGCTCCGTGCCAATGAACGATATGAGGAGGTATATTCACAACATCTCCCGCTTTTAAAACTTGAGCAGGTTTTCCTTTTTCCTGATAAAATCCCGTTCCTGAGGTTACGATTAAGATCTGTCCACCGCCATGAGAATGCCAGTTATTTCTACAGCGCGGTTCGAAAATTACATTCCCGATCTGGCAGTTAAGTTCATCTGCGTTGGGCTTTAAAATTTGTACCCAAGCGGTTCCTCCTGAAAAATATTCAGAGGGTGCCTTTTCTCCCTTAGGAAAAATAGAAGTATTAAATGTTTCCATAACAGTGCAAAAGTCGATACTTTTAAAAGAACAATACTTATATAAATTACTGAATGATGTACCAATTTTACCGACAATCTAAAAGGTACGAAAGAAAGTGGTAATTTTGAATAAGATTAAAATGAAATTCATGGAAAATCAAGAAGTTGAAATTTATAATAGCGTTTCGGAATATAATAAAATGGCGAATCAGGAAACCTTACATCCAATGGTAAGTGTGATAGATTTTTCAAAATCTGATCCTATTAGCCAGCACAAAAGAACATTTGGTTTTTATACCGTTTTTTTGAAGGATGTAATGTGTGGAGATATGTTGTACGGTAAAAACAGTTACGATTATCAGGAAGGAACTTTAGTTTTCATTGCTCCTGGCCAGACGTATGGAATTTACAATAAAGGAAAACAAATTCAGCCGGCAGGTTTTGCTTTACTATTTCATCCAGATCTTATTAAAGGAACCAATTTAGGGAAGAATATAAAGGAGTACTCATTTTTTTCTTACGATGTTCACGAAGCATTACACCTTTCTGAAAAGGAAAGAGAAATCATTTTAGAATGTTTTAAAAATATCAAATTAGAGCTCGACCAGTCGATTGATAAACACAGTAAGTCTTTAATTGTTAATAATATTGAACTATTTTTAAATTACTGTATGCGTTTCTATGACCGTCAGTTTATCACGAGAGATCATATTAATCAGGGAGTTATTGGGAAGTTTGAAAATCTTTTGGATGACTATTTACTATCTGATAAGCCTAAGAATCTGGGTTTCCCGATGGTAAATTATTTCGCAGAGCAGCTTAATCTTTCGGCAAACTACTTCGGAGATATTATTAAAAAAGAATTGGGAATTTCTGCTCAGGAGTTTATCCATAATAAATTAATTGATGTCGCTAAAAAACAAATTTTCAATCCTGAAAAATCCATTAGTGAAATCTCTTATGATCTTGGGTTTAAATATCCACAGCACTTCACGCGATTATTCAAAACTAAAGTTGGGGTTTCTCCAACTGAATATAAAACGTTGAATTAAGTTTTTTTAAACACTTATAGCACTAATATTTTCACAAATAACACGAATCTACAATCTATAATTTAAAACTTTGCGCTCTTAGCTAAGTGAAACGCCTTTGCGAACGAAAAATATTTTCAAACATTTCAAAAAAACTTTGCGTCCTTTGCGTTAAAAATAAAATTCTCATTAGTGAAAATTAGTGTTAAAAATCTGTGTCATTTGTGTTTAAACAAAAAACAAAATTTGTAAATTGTAGTTGAAAAACAGCTTAAAGTCTATTGCTTACTGCTTAAAGCCCAAATCAAATGACAACACAACAAAATATCGGCACCCATACCTTTCATTCCTCTTTTGGGAAAATTTTAGCCCTAAAAGAAAATGGTATTTTAAAAGCGAAAAGTATTCGTTACGCCCATTCTGAAAGGTTTCAAAAACCGGTTCCTGAAAAACCGTCATCTTCGGAACTCGTTTTTCTGGATAGAACGCCTGTTTGTCCGCAAAATATCAGTCCGTTATTAGAAAAAATGATTGGGAAAATAGATCTTGATCTTTTTGAGGTGGAAGAATCTACGCAATATCTATCCATTTACCGTCCTGAAAATACCATTCAGAATGAAAAATTACCTGTTGTCGTCTGGATTCATGGTGGATCTTATGAAATAGGCTGTGGAGATGTCTCAACCGCTGATCCTACCGATTGGGTGAAAGAACAAAATATTATTGTGGTTACGGTTTCCTACCGATTGGGATTTTTCGGTTTCTTGGGGGAAGTGAAAAAAGACCTGCTAATTTAGGGTTGTTTGATATTATTGAAGCGTTGAAATGGATAAAAATATACATTAATGATTTCGGTGGAGATCCTGAAAATATTACCCTTTTGGGACAGTCTTCCGGTGGAGATGCAATTGCCCACCTGATGATTTCTGATGGCGTGGAAAATTTATTTCAAAGAGTAATTATTCAAAGCGCTCCGTTGGGGCTTCGAAATAACCGGCAAAAAATGCTCACTGAATTTTTAGCAAAAACAGAACAGTTTACAGCTGAAACAGATCTTTTAGAAATTGTGGAAAACTATAAAAATTTTGTCCCATCCTTTTTCAAATACGGATTAAAAGCGGCCATGCCTTTCGGGGCTCAATATGGTTTTCCTCCTTTATGTAGTGAAGAGGAATCTATAGAAAAATGGAAACAAAGTGCCAAAAAATATGATGTTTTAATAGGCTTAAATGAAGATGAGACCTCATTTTACATAAAAGCTTCAGACTCGATGAACAAGTACCTTAATCTGGGTTTTGGTAAAAAGATCATCAGTAAAACCATTCGGGCAACAACAGAAATTATTTATGGAAAGCCCACTCAGTCTTTTGCTGAAAACTTTGCGGAAGCTGGGGGAAATATTTATCTATTCAGAATTCATTCCCGATTGATCAATAATTTTTTTGGGGCGGCGCATGCATTTGATCTTCCTCTCTTGTTTGGAAATGAAAATGCCTGGAAATCTTCAGGATTATTAAAAGATGTTCTCTGGAAATATATTCATGAGAACGGACAAATACTGAGAGCTCTTTGGGCAGGATTTGCCCGCAACGGAAATGTTTCAGAATCCTCTGAAATGCCTTCTATGCTGGAACTCCGAAAAATTTAGTTTTGAATTTAAACACGAATAACACAAATTATTTTCACAAATAACACTAATTTTATTTGTGAATATTAGTGCTTAAAATAGTAGTACTATTCGTGTTTAAGTATTTTATTCAGGAATCCAAACACTCACATTCCCCGCCGGAACAGGAAAATTCCCGAATCCATTTTCATCAATGGTTACTTTCTCTTCAAATCTTCCGAGAACATCGTAAAAATTTTGTCCAATATATTTTTCACCCATTTCCATCGGTTTGCTGTAGGCTTCCTTATTGCTCACAACTACCGCACAACCTTGATGTTCATCATCCCCTTCACGAACCCAACCCAGACAATTGGCATCTTCAAAATAATCTTTTTGAATACCGTAAGCATTATTTTTTCGGGCTTTTAACAATTCTTCAATACCATCAATTTTATTCAAAAATATTTCCTGATCATTTCCTTCTTTATCTTTATCGATGTAATGAGCACCAAATAAATCGGGATAAAAAATACAGGGATATCCGTTTTCTCTCAACAAGATTAAAGCATAGGCGAGAGGTTTGAACCATTCATCAACGGGAGCTTCCAAATCCTGTAAAGGCTGTGTGTCATGATTATCAACAAGACTTACAGAATGCAGCGGATCAGCTTGGGTAAGCGTTTCATCAAAGATTCTTCTCAAATCGTAATCTCCACCTTCTTTGGATGCAGTGTGAAAATTATTTTGCAATGAGCTGTCGAATAAACTCATGGCGCCTTCTGTAACTTCAATATATTTTTGAAGCAACGCTAAATATCCGGGAGCCCAATATTCACCCACCGCAAAGATGTTTTTCCCGGAATTGGAGCGGAGTAGGGTGAGCCATTCTTTATAAAAATCAAAAGAAATATGTTTTAAGGCGTCTAGTCGTACGCCATCGAAATCAGTTTGATCAAAATACCATTTTGCCCAATGGTTGAGCTCTTCACGAACATGAGGATTACGATGCTCAATATCATTATACATCAGGTAATCGTAATTTCCTTTTTCATCATCAATCATTTCTTCCCAGTCGTTTCCGTATTCAGACTGTATTTTGAAAATATGAGAATCCATTCCTTCAGCATAATCTACACCGCTGAAACAGGTAAAGTTCCATTCAAAATCAGAATACTTTTTCCTTCTTCCCGGAAATGTAAATTTGGTATATGATTCTATTTCAATAACATCAGAAATTATTTTTTCCCTGTTGTTTTCATCCACTTTTACGGCTTTGAATTTTTCCAATTCATCACCACCGGCTTTATGTCCCAAGACAATATCAACAATAATCTGGATATTTTGTTTTTTTAAAGCTTTAATCGCTTTTGTATATTCGTCCTTCGTTCCGTATTTTGTTTTGGTAGTGCCTTTCTGATCAAATTCACCTAAATCAAAAAGATCATAGGCGTCATAACCGACCGAATAGCCGCCGTTTGTGCCTTTATAAGCGGGAGGAAGCCAAACAGATGTAATTCCTAATTCAGATAAATAGTTCGCTTGTTTCTCTGCTTCTTTCCATAGTTTTCCGTCTCCTTCAGAGTACCAGTGAAAAAATTGAATAATCGTTTGGTTCATGTATTATAATTTGGTTTATACAATGTAGTGAAAATATAAAGATTGCAAGAGGAGTGAGGGGTCTCATTTTTTTAAAGATTAAAAAAGTATTAAACTATGACGGTTTATTTGTATTTCCATTGTTTAATTTGTAATTTATTTGCTTCAATTATGATGAATTGGAATTTAATGTGTTATTTATTTAATTATTACAATGATGAAAAAAGTTAGTTTATTTTTAATAGTATTGATGTGTTTATGGTCTCAAGCTCAAAATTACAAAGTGATATATCAGGTCAATTGGAAGCCATCTGTTGAAAAAGATTCCATTATGACTGATTTGGCGGTGCTAGCCATTAATAATCGACATTCCTATTTTACAGGGTACGACAATTTTAGAAATGATTCTTTGAAATCAAAAATAGTCACCGAATTTTTTAATGGAAACGGGCAAGGAAATTTACGTTTTCCAGACCCTGCAAAATTGTCCAGATTTAATAAAACAATTATTAAAAATATAGCTTCTGATAGCACTATACAAGAAGAAAAATACCATGTGAGCACTTTTCAAATCGTAAGCACGTGCAAGCTAAAATGGAAAATGGAGAAAGAAACAAAAACAATTTTAGGATTTGTATGTAAAAAAGCGAGTCTTGATTTTGGAGGACGAAAATGGACTGCCTGGTATGCTGAAAGCATTCCTATTTCTGATGGTCCCTATAAATTTCACGGTTTACCAGGGCTGATCTTATCCATTAACGATGAAAAGAAAGAATATAGCTTTGAAATCAAAGGAATAACAAAAGAAATAAATGATGTTGGATATAGGAATTTCGGAATGCCAAACCCTGTTAAGTTATCACCTAGTAAATGGGAAACCTTTTATGCTCGATACAAAGATCAACCTTCCGTTATTTTTGAAAATTTAAATACTGAACATACAACGTATGTCATTAATGGAAAAGATATTGATAGGAATGAAAAAATAGCCTATAATCTGAAAGAGAAAAAATATTTACTTGAAAATAATAATATGATAGAGCTCATAAGCGACTGTAAAAAATAATAAAAATTAGAGCGGTCACTTTTGAACTCACCTCGGTGTATGGTGATCAATAAACGATTTTTAATTTTCAAATTCTTCAAACGGTATTTTTAGTTGAATAGAGACCTGCTTTTTTTCCTCTGTATTAAGGTGAGAAAGCGATAATCCTAATAATCGAACGGCTTTGTCGAACGGGCGAAGTTCCCAAAGTTTTTTGGAGGTTTTAAAATATTCTTCGGGAGAACTGAAGTAGTCTTCTTTCGTGATACTTCTTGTAAATAATGAGAAATCTTTATATTTAATTTTTAAGGTTAAAGATCTTCCGAGAATATTATTTTTCTGTAATCTCTGATGAAGTTCTGCACTTAAACTTTCAAGCTTTTCATTGATCTGCTGTTCATCAAACAGATCTTCAAAAAATGTTCTTTCCACGGCAACGCTTTTCTGAATGCGATGAGGTTTTACTTCTGAAGTATGAATTCCACGGACAACATTGTAATAATAGCCTCCCGATTTTCCGAACAGGCCAATAAGTTCCTGCAATGTTTTTTTCTTTAGGTCTTTGCCTTTAAAAATCCCTAGCGTAAACATTTTATTGGCAGTAACTTTTCCGACGCCATAGAATTTTTCAACAGGTAATTCTTCCAAAAAGCCTTCGATTTTATCGGGGTGAATGGTTTTTTGTCCGTTCGGTTTATTAATGTCTGAGGCAACTTTAGCTAAAAATTTATTAATGGAAATTCCGGCCGAAGCGGTGAGTCCCGTTTCTTCAAATATTTTCTGACGAATCTCTTTCGCAATTTGATTGGCTGATTCTATTCCTTTTTTATTTTCGGTGACATCAAGATAGGCTTCATCTAAAGACAAAGGTTCAACCAAATCGGTATACTCATGAAATATTTCCCGAATTTTTTTTGAAACTTCTTTATACCGCGCAAAATGAGGTGGAACGAAAATCAGATGCGGACATCTTTCTTTTGCTGTTTTACTGGGCATGGCAGAGCGAACGCCGAATTTCCTGGCTTCATAGCTGGCAGCAGAAACTACGCCCCGATGTTCACCTCCTACAGCAATGGGTTTTCCTCTTAAGGCAGGATTATCATATTGCTCCACGGAAGCATAGAATGCATCCATATCAACATGAATAATTTTGCGGAGGGGAAAAGGAAAATCCATATCACAAAGATATGGATTCATTTATTTTTAACGATCGAATTATTACGCTTTCAATCTCATCTTAAGAAGTAAGGGTTCAAAACCTGCTTTTTCATAAGCTTTTACAGCAGATTCATTTTGATCATAAACATCCAGTCTGATTTCTGAGACCCCTTTGTTTTTTACCCAAGCAACAAGTGTATCTACAATTAATTGATTGACGCCTTTTCCTCGATGTTCAGGTTTTACAAACATAAAACCTAGATAAGCGTAGTCCTTGAAATTATTATAATCTTTTTCCGGCTGCTTAATCAAAGCGTATCCTGATGCAATAACCTCATTGTTTTCTTCAACAACAACTAAGTTGGCATCTGGAGAAAGAATGAGAGCGTTTAGATCATAGTAGTGAATTTCACCCTCCTTTAAAGTTTCATCAAAAGGTCTTTCCGAAGAAACGATACCCTGTTCAAATTCTAAAAGGATAGGTAAATCTTTTTCTGTGGCTTCTCTTATAATCATCATTTATCTATTTTAAAAGCTTGTCTATGGTTGTTTGAATTTCAGGATCTTCAGGAGAAATAGCATAATATTTTGCGATGGCAGATTTTTGATCAATCACCATATATCTTGGAATCCAGTTGAGGTCGATATAATTATTGAAATCATTTTTCCAACCAGAAGAGAACCAGTAATTTTCTTTGTCTTTCATTTCGAATCTTTCCAGACTTTTATCAAATCCTTCTTTTGATCGGTCTAATGAAAGAAATACAAAATCAATATTCTTATTTTTTTCTTCTAATTCCTTAGCTTTAGGAAGGGCGTTTAAACAGTCTCTACACCATCCGGCCCAGAAATCAATCACCAAAACTTTTCCTTTGTGCTGATTAAGGATTTGTTGAATGGTAACGCTTTTACCTTCTTCATTTTCCACTTTCTGTTGTAAAGCTTCTTTAGAAAATTTAGTTTTAAGAACGGTTGGGATCTTTTGAGAATATCCTAATCCGAAAATACTGATCATTAGCAATAGTAATAACTTTTTCATTTTTCAATTACATTTAATGCAAATCTAAACAATGAAACGCAATTGGAGATTGGTTTCTTATTAATTAGTAAAAATTTAAGAGATTGAGAATTTCTATAAATGCTTAGTGATACGTTTTCACTAAACCTTTTACAACCGTAATCACATTCGGCATCGCTTTATTGGCAGCATTCAGTACTTCTTCGTGAGAAACGGCCAAAGCAATATCCGGTCCGCCAAGATCGGTAATAATGGAAACACAGAAAACATCCATCCCCATGTGTTTGGCGACAATCACTTCAGGAACAGTACTCATTCCGACCATATCACCTCCGATGGCTTTGATCATTCCGTATTCTGCAGGAGTTTCAAAAGTTGGACCTTGTAACGCAACGTACACTCCCTGCTGAAATTTTATGTTGTTTTCAATACATATTTTTTCGGCAAGAGCAATCATATTTTTATTGTAAGGTTCGCTCATATCAACGAAGCGAGGACCAAAAGAATCAATATTTTTACCACGAAGCGGATGTTCAGGCATCATGTTGATATGATCTTTTACAATCACAACATCAGCAACGCTGAAATTGGGATTTACCCCACCACAAGCGTTTGAAAGAATCAAATTTTTAATGCCCAATAAATGAAAAATTCGGATAGGAAAAGTAACGGTTTCAATAGAATGACCTTCATAATAATGAAAACGGCCGCTCATCATCAATACTTTTTTGCCTTCCAGAATTCCGTAGATTAATTTTCCGCCATGACCCACAACAGTGGTTTGAGGAAAATTAGGAATGTCTTTGTATTCTAATACATGAATAGCCTCTACCTCGTCTTGAAGTTTTCCCAATCCAGATCCTAAAACAATCGCAAAATCAGGAATATCCTGAATCGTAGTTTTAATGAAATCAGCAGTTTGGTTACTTTTTTCTAACATAATCTAAGATGATTTGGTTGAATTCCTCTTTCTTATCGATCACTACATTAATAGGCCAGTAGTAAACGATGTCTCTAAGATAATCAAAGGATTTCAAACGAACATAATCTTTCTCAGTGGTTAAGATCAATTTGTATTCACCTAATTTTTTATATTCAGCAACGATTTTTTTAATATCATCATCCGTAAAGTTATGGTGATCTCTGAATTTTAAATGCTTTACTCTTTGGGAGAATTTAGCTAAATGCTCCAACAGAGGTTTTGGATTGGCAATTCCTGTAATCAACAGGATATCATAATAATTCAGGTTGTTGTCAGGAAGCATTTTTTCTTTTCCGTACACATTTTCGTCATACCCGATGGATGAAAAGAATACTTTTTGGGTACGATCCGGTCTGATTCTGGAAATGTAATATTGCTTGGTTTCTTCCGTGAGTTCATCAGGACATTTGCTGACCATAATGATGTCTGCTCTTTTATAACCAATTCTGGACTCTCTTAAATCTCCTGCAGGAAGTAAATGATCTCTAAAGAAGGGATCATTGAAATCGGTCATTAAAATCTGGAATCCGGGCTTAATGGCTCTGTGCTGAAAGGCATCATCCAACACCAGCACGTCTAAGTCCATATCTTCAATAACTTTCTTGGCTCCGGGCACTCTTTCTTCAGAAACAGCGATCACAAAACGGTTTTTGAAACGTTCAAATAATTGCATCGCTTCATCGCCCACGGTTTTATAATTACTTTCGTAATTCGTTACATCATACCCTTTTGTGAGTCTTCCGTAACCACGCGAAAGCACACCCGTTCTGTAATGTTTAGACAGATATTGTGCAAGATACATCACCATGGGTGATTTTCCGCTTCCGCCCACAGAAAGGTTACCGACATTAATTATCGGAGTTTTGAATTTCGTAGATTTTAAAATTCCCAGATCATACATTGTGTTTCGGATACCCGTTACCATATGATAGCCGAGGGAAAAAGGATAGAGGTACCATCTTTTCATACGCTTACAAAAATAGGAATTTTCAAAATTAATTGGCTTATTATTAACAATGATTTTTCAATATTTATTTTAAAAAATGAGCTCATGATTATTATAATTTAAAGTATTTTTGTATCGTTATTTTATTACATTGAGGTATTTTATAGAGTTTTCCTATAGCGGTAAAAATTATTTTGGTTATCAGATCCAACCGAATGCTATATCGGTGCAAGAGGAATTGGAAAAAGCACTTTCCACGATTTTAAGAGAAAAAATTAAAACTACTGGCGCAGGGCGAACAGATACGGGCGTTCATGCCAAGAAAATCTATGCGCATTTTGATACGGAGCAGGTGATTAGTGATCAGCTTTCTCATAGGCTTAATGGTTTTCTTCCGGCGGATATTTCCATCAAAAGAATTTTTGAGGTAAGAGACAATTTTCATGCACGTTTTGATGCTACTTTCAGAACATATGAATATTATATTTCCATGGAGAAGAATCCGTTTACCCAAGATTCTGCTTGGCAACATTGGAGAAAGCCTTTAGATATTGATAAAATGAATGAAGCCTGCAAAATTTTATTTGAGTATGAAGACTTCACCAGTTTTGCGAAACTCCATACCGACAATAAAACCAATCTTTGTAAAATGTACAAAGCAGAGTGGGAACAAAACGGAACGGAATTGAAATTCACAGTTTCTGCCAATCGTTTTCTTCGAAATATGGTACGTGCTATTGTTGGAACCATGGTTGAAGTAGGTTCAGGGAAGATAAAACCTGAAGATCTGCGCAAGGTCATAGAAAATAAAAACCGAAATTCTGCCGGAACTTCAGCACCTGCACAAGGCTTGTTTTTGGTGGATGTGGGGTATGAATTTTAAATAAAAACTAAAAACATTATGATGTCAATTTTTATACTTATTGGAGCTTACAGATATTATGCAGGTCTTGCGGAAAGGTTTGGGAAAACAAAATGGCATTTCGGACTTTTAGCTATTGGTATTTATCTTGGATTTCAGATTTTGTTTCTTTGTTGTTATAGAGTTTATGAATTACTTACAAATCCTGAAAGTTTGAATAATAATTATGGAGGTTTTACATTGGTTAATCTTATAAGTTGGTTACTTGCTATTGGTGTTGTGTATGCATTTCATACCTATCTTGAAAAGAAATTTATGAAGGAAATTATAAAAAAACCTTCTTTAGAAATAGAAGAGATCGGAAATAGAGGATTATAATAAATGATAGTGGCTGAGATTGATTTTTAAGATATTAATTTTTATAAAAACCAAAAATCATCTATAGCATAAATAACAGCTATCTGATATTTTCTATGAGTATTTGATGAAGTTGTAAAGGCAGAGAAATTTTAAAGTCTTATTTTTGCAAAAGAATTTTATTTAATTCCTTTCTTCAATTCGTACAATGAAAAAACAAGATACCTGGGAAATTATCAAAAGATTATTCTTCATCGGGATGAAATTCCGTTCGTGGTTTATCATAACGTTGGTGATTTCTATATTTCTTTCTATCGTTTCTACTTACAGGCCATACCTTACTATGCAGGTAGTAGATAACGATATTACCAAACTTCACGATAAGGCTTTGATGATGAAGCATATCTATATTTTAGTAGGTTTGGTTTTTGCAGAAACAGTTTTAAACTTTTTCTTAGTCTATTTCTCCAATTATATTTCTCAGAACGTTATCAGAGATATCAGAGAAAGGTTATATGCTAAACTGATCTATTTTAGAACTTCATTTTTTGATAAAACCCCGATCGGACAACTTGTAACCCGTGCTGTTGGAGATGTGGAAACTATTGCAACCGTTTATACAGACGGTTTCCTGATGGTTTTCGGAGATATTTTGAGAATCGTTTTTGTATTGGTGATGATGTTCAGTACCAATGTTCATTTGAGTTATATCACGCTGGCTATTTTACCTTTGATGGTTTTAATTACAAGATTCTTCCAAAAAAGATTGAAGAAAGCGTTTGGTGATGAAAGAAACTGGACTTCGAATCAAAACTCTTTTGTGCAGGAAAGACTGGCGGGAATGCCAATTATTCAAGTATTTAACAGACAGCAAGCTGAATATAAAAAGTTTGATGATATTAATATTACCCTGAAAGGAGCGTTATTGAGAACCGTTTTTATTTTCTCACTGTTCTTTCCTGTGGTTGAACTTATTTCCTCACTTTTCATTGGGTTTATCCTGTTTTATGGAGGGTACATCACGATTAGTGCCGGGGTGGTTATTGCGTTTATTCAATATATTTCGATGTTGATTCGTCCTTTAAGACAGATTGCAGACCGTTTTAATAATATCCAACGTGGGATTGTAGGCGCTGAAAGAGTATTGGGAGTGATGGATGAAGACTACGCGATGCCAAACAACGGGAAAGTAGAGAAAGATCATTTTGATGGTAAAATTGAATTCAAAGATGTTCGTTTTGCGTACGATGAAAAACAGGAAGTTCTTAAAGGCATTGATTTTAAAGTAAATCCCGGAGAAACGGTAGCCATTGTTGGAGCAACAGGCGCAGGGAAATCTACCATTATCAGCTTGATCACAAGATTGTATGATATTAATTCCGGAGAGATCTTTATTGATGATGTGGAACTTAAAGATTACGAATTATATAATTTAAGAAGTCATATCGGAGTGGTATTGCAGGATGTTTTCTTATTCCACGGAAGTATTTTTGAAAACCTTGCTTTTGGGGATGATACCATTACGTTAGAAAAAATAAAAGCAGGCGCCAAAGAAATTGAAGTGGATGATTTTATTGAAAGCCTTCCTGGCGGATACGAGTACGTGGTGAGCGAAAGAGGTTCGTCTATTTCCTTAGGACAAAGACAATTATTATCTTTCCTGAGAGCGTATTTATCTGATCCTAAAATTTTAATTCTGGATGAAGCAACTTCTTCTATTGACCACGAAAGTGAAAAACTCATTCAGAGAGCAACAGAGAAAATTACTAAAAACAGAACTTCTATTATTATTGCCCACAGACTGTCAACCATTGAAAAAGCTGATAAAATTATCGTAATGGAACATGGTAAGATTGTGGAAGAAGGCAAGCACCTTGAATTATTAGATAAAAACGGATATTATTCTACCCTTTATAAAGCTCAACTGAGACATGAAGTAGAGGAGAGTGAGACGGTTCAAAATAATTAAACTAAAATAATTGATTGGTTTAAAAATCAAAAAGATACTTTTTAAAAGTATCTTTTTTTATGCTGAATAAAAATCAAAAAGATTTTAAAGTATCTTTTTTTATGCTGAATAGTTGCTGAATAAACTGATTTTATAATCCGTAAGGGATAATTCCTAGGTCTTTTTTCCAGGCTTCACCATATTTCTGGGTTAGGTCTTTTGCTAATGCTAAATTATTTTTTTCTGCCTGTTTCGAAAGGGTGGGGCTGATCACGCAGTTTTGATAGACCACATCTACGTTATATTTTTTTCGGAAGTCTTGGTGGTTTTTAGACATGATCCCAAATTGAATAAAATGAGGGAGAACTTCTACTGGTCTTTTTCCATTCTTATCTTTAATCGTAACTTTTACCTCATCGCTCTTCTGTGCAAAACTTACCCCTGAGAAGGATAGCATGATCATTAAAAGAAATAATTTTGAGTTTTTCATTGGCTTTATTTTTTATAATAGATGGGAAAATAGATATAAAGTTAAATAACCAAATCAGCTTATTTAAAACCCAGGTGAAAAACCAAATCTTACTCCAAAGTTCGGTGGCGTGATTCCAAATACTTCATCAACCTTACTTCTCCAAATGAAATCTACTCTGAACGGACGTATATTTCCGTAGCCAATATTTTCAATTCCAAAACCGTATTCACTATACATTTTATTGGGTGCAGTATACATGATGGACGATCTGTTGATATCGATATTATTTTGGGAGATACTTCCATAAGCAAATCGATAAAAAATAAAACTTCTCAGCTTGAGTTTATTGAGCAAAGGAATTCTATTTAAAATAAATCCATTAAAATGATGTTCCAGATTTCCCATAATATAAGTGTCCGTAACAAAATTATAATAGTTGAGGAGTGAGAACGTTTTAGAAACTACAGATATACTCTGATTGGCAGGCACCGGACTTAAGAGAGAAATAGGTACCGTATTAAATATTTTCCCCATCTCTACAGAAGCGTTTAAAAGACCGAAATTACTTAAAAAGAAGTTTTTCTCAACAGAGAGCTGCAGTTTGTTGTAATCGAAATCACTATTCAATATGCCTTTATATCCTTTGGTATATTTCAGCATGATTGTCGTGAAAGGTAGTTTTCCAAATTTTTGCTCTGCGCCATATCCGTATACATTTCTGCCCGGCGTATAAATTAGGGTCATGTTCGTTGTGAAGTCCGTAAGCTTATTATGAATCTCAGTGGTGTTAGGAAGAACATAATCCATTGAGAAAGCATTGGAATCTGCTGATTGTATTTGTTGATGCACTCCGGAAATATTTAAATGCAAATTTTTATCGAATGCCAAATCAAAATTAACGGCATTTCTCATCACATTCGAAAGATCGTAATTTTTACCACGGGTAATAAATGAGGTTTTATTTCTTGGTAACAAGTCATTTGGATCCAGTAATTTACCCGATAATTGTAAATTATCTCTAAGGTGAGAGGCGCCGATAACAATTCTGGGTTGCGAGCTTAGTAAATAAATTCCCTCCACCCCATATTTAAATTTATGATCTCTATTTCCGTATGCTCCGTAAAAGGTTAGTCTGAATTTATCATCTTCGGTCATAAAAGTCCTGAATCCCATACGCAGTCGAAGGCCTTCAACATCATTATTAGAAACTGTATTCCATATTGATCCGGCCTGTAATCCTTTAAAAAGATCTAGATATCCTGTAGAAAAAACATTCACGACACTGGTAATTCCATGTACTCTTGCATTCGATTTTAATCCTCTTATGAGTTGCAATGTTTCCTGAGTATTTTTGCTTAGTTCTATATGTTTTTGCCAGTATTCATCATTCTTTTCGAATTGATCTGAACGCGTTTGAACTATTTTTTCTTTATAAAAAGAGGGCTCTTTAGGCTGGTTGAGCTGGTATTCGTATTCATTAACTTCCTTTTTTACATACGCTCCCGTTTCGTCTTTTCTCTTGGAAAGGAGTGTGAAATTTCCTTCATATATACTTTTCTCGGGAAGGTAAACTCCATCATTTGTTTCCGAATAATATTTTTCAATAGACAGATCACGAACCAGACTCATGTTGATCTGTTTGGTGGTCTTCATCAGAATCTCTGTTATGGCAAAGGCTTTATCTACAACATTAAAATGCCCTTGAAATAAAAGGTCTTCCGGGTTTTTTGGAAAAAAATGGATGGTATACATTTTCTGATCTCCTTCGCTGATGGAATCTTTTAATATATAATTGTAAACTCCGTATCCTCTGGAAGAGAGCGGACTTACAAAAGTTTTATCTAAAATTTTAATATCATCCTCATACGGATTAACAGTGGTGAAAGTCTGGCTGAATCTTTCGACCCCAAATCCTCTTCCCACTTCATTTAAACCCGATTTTCTTTCTCCTTCTATATCTGTTCTTTCCTCACCTTTGTGCCCATAGATTCTTTCACTCAATTCGTTGAGGAATATAGGAATAGTGATTTTCTCCTCTGTCTGATCTCCTTCTCTGGATGCTTTACGCAGGGTAGCATAATCATTTCCTAAGATCTTTTTTGCAACGGTACTGTCGATATTATTTAATCCTATGTTGACGGAGGTGTACTTTCTGTAGTCGTAAAAGTCTAAAGACTGGATGTTATTCCTTTCTTTATTTTTCCAGATTCCCTGTAATATTTTATAGGCAGGATTTTCTTTTTTAGACAAGCTTTTTTTTGGCTTTCCTGTGATTCTAATTTCCTGTAAATCTTTTTGCTTTGTTTTCCGATCATCATTTCCTATTTCTTTTATCTTCGTCTGGGCATGAAATAAGAGGATAAGAAAGGTGAAAAGAAAACCTATTTTATATTTTTTCATCATGTATAAAAAGGGGTGTAAAATTGCGTGTGATGCAATTGTTTACTGTAATAAATTGTTGATAATTATATGTTTGTGTTTTTATTAAAATTTGAAACCGATACTAAAATAGACTCTCCAAAAATTAATTGCATCATTTTTAGACACATTGATATTAATGGGACCTAAGATTGATTCGTATCCAAGGTTAAGCCCGTATCCTAAGATGTCGTCTCCGTTTTTAAAAGAGGAAAGTTCATCACTTACTCTCCCATAGTGAAAAGATGGCGTAAGATAAAGGTGTTTATAGACTTTATATTGTACATCCAGCCCTACTTTAGCAAATGAATTTATCAGAAGTTCTTTTTGTCTGAATCCGTTAAACTCGGGGTTAAGACCACTAAAATTATATTCACTGCCGCCAAGATTATATTTTTGATTGAAAAAGAGATATGGAATTTGGTCTTGGTTTTCACCTTGGTTTCTCGAGGAGAAGAAGGTACCTAGAAATGCATTGGCTTTTACGGAAAGTTTTTTGGTAACTGGAAATACAAAATTTTCATTAACGACCAGGCTTATCATATTTTTTGGTCTGAAATAATAAGAATCACTAGGATTCAAGTACTCGTACAATGCAGGTTGCACTTTCTCTAGATCATACAGATTGTATTGATGCCCAAAATAATATTTAGATAAAATTTGCAGATTATTACCTGATGTTGGATAGTATTTTTCGTTTAAATTGTTTTGATTGAATTTAAAAACCAAATCAAAATTATTATGTTGATATACTTTTCTGTCATTAGTCCCTGATAGTATTTGACCTATTCTGTCTATTGAACGGTTGATTCTTTCGGTATTATATTCTACCCCTATTGAAGCCATAGCATTGGGTGTGAAGGTATAATTAATGGCTGTATTTACATTGGTATTTCTGTAAATATAATCTGAGATGCGGGCATTATCTATTTCGTTACTATAATAATTATTAAATCGAAGGACAAAATCATTACTTTTCAGGTGAGAGGTCGTTGCTTCCGCGCTGATCCACCAACGGAAATCATTATCCAGAAATTTCTGAAACTGCACACGTCCTTTGAATCGTTCAGAAATATCCAACGTCGCTAAGGCACGAAATTTATGTTCAATGCTTCGGTACGTATAGTTAACGATAATACCAACAGACTGCTCCGTATCATAATGAAGCGCAAGTTTTAGCGCACTGTTTTTTACTCTTTTAACGAAGATATTCATAATGAGTCCGTCTCCGGCATCTGTATAAGTATAGTACACCTTTTCGTATTGTCTCATGCCAAAGATCCTGTCAATGGCTTCATTGGCACTTTTAGCATCATAGTATTCACCTTCTTTTAATCTCATAAGGTCTTTGATACTTTTAATTTCGGATGGGTTAGTAAGAGGCGTCCCATTATCTTCACTATAGGTAAATTGTAGGGTAGGCTTCTTTACCTCCTGAATCATTTTGTGTTCGTAAATGATTCCCAACCTACGTTGTTCATTAGCCAAGGCAATGAATTCGGGAAGGTGTTTTTTTGCTTCAGCTTCTCCGATTTTAATAATTTCTTTATAGTTTTTAAAATCTTTTGTCGTGTACTTATTAAGAGGGCTTACAAAATCTACTAAAATATCAGACATTTTCTTTTGCTCATTAAAATCCTGAACAGACCGAAAAGCATGCGTTTGATAGATCATTTTCATAGGATTTTCAATCTCTTTTTTGGTGAAAAGTCTAAATCCTGTATAGCCGCCCACAATATAGTCGGCTCCCATATCTTTTACTTCTTTTACAGGGAAATTTCTATCCAGACCGCCGTCTACCAATAATTTTCCGTCAATATATACCGGAGCAAAAGCTGCAGGTATGGCAAGAGTAGCACGTATGGCCAATGCTAATGATCCTTTTTTCTGCATCACAAGCCCTCCGTTGATAATATCAGATGAGGTAAGCTCCACAGGAATAGGAAGCTTGCTGAAATCATTGATGTGTTTAGCGGGGAAGGTGAGGGTGTTCAATACTTCAGACATATATTGTCCTTCTATATAGGAACCCGGCAAGGAGGGTAATCCATTGGTTATTGGGAACTCTATAATGTATTTGTTGTATTCATCTTTTTCACTGATGTTTACTTTATTGTAGGGAATCTTATTGCTTAAAACTCTTTTCCATTTGGTATTGTATACTACTTCTTTTAGGCTGTCTCCGCTATATCCCATGGCATATAGTCCGCCTAAGATGCCCCCCATACTGGTTCCGGTAATATAATCTACTTTTATTCCCAAAGAATCTATCATTTTTAGAATTCCTATATGGGCAAAGCCTTTGGCACCACCTCCACTTAAGGCAAGTCCGAATTTGGTATCCTTTGTAATGATTTTTTTTGTTTGTAAAGAATCTTGCGCCGAAAATACAGTAAATGTGAAAAGAAAAGTGAAATAAAGAATGAATTTTTTCATCAATTAGGTTTGCGCAAATTTAATGAAAGTTATGAAATTTAAAAACAAATTAGTTTATTTTTTAGTTAAATATTGTTTGTAAGTTATTTGTTTTCAGGGCTTCAGTGTTTTGCTCTGTTTTCAATGATATGTAGATTATTTTCCTCGAATAAATTAGAATAAATAAAAATTGTATCCTAATAAATAATCTTTTAGAGAAATATTTTAGTTCTGAGGAAAAGTGTTTTGATGTCAATTTGTTTACTGTTTATTAATAATTTGTTAACAATTAATTAATAACTAGATAGTTAGGTATAGTTTTTGCATCTTATTGAAATAATAAAAAAAATGTGAATACCCAACGTTTGTATTGAAATATTCACTAAATTTATTAAATATTTAAGCTTAGCCTATAAAAAGTAGGGGATGTTTAATATAAAGTTATAATTTTTTAATTAAATCCAAAAATATAGATGAATAATATCCAAGAAGAGTTCCAGGTCTTTAGAGACGAGTTAAGAAAATTGAATATCGAAGTACAGAAAGTAGTAAAGGTAGGTAACGGAAGTATGGACTTTCATGAAGTTTTTTACAAATCCCCAAGATATGAGGATGTGAAAACGATTTATGTTCAACGTCACCACCTGGATGAACTTATTGTAAAATTTAGACAGGCTTATCCTTAAAAATATAAAACGCGGCTCAGAAAATCTGAATCGCGTTTTTTTGATAGAAAATTCAATGTGTTAGTCTTCATTTAATTTTGAAGTTTCTTTGGTGTCTTTCATTCTCACATACACCAGTAAAGAAAAGAGTATGCATACGGTAATATACCAATAGAAGTAATGCTCAATTCCTAATTTTTTCAACCATAGTGCGATATATTCTGCACTTCCTCCAAATATCGCTACTGTTAAAGCGTACGGTAATCCCACGCCTAAAGCACGTACTTCAGAAGGGAAAAGTTCAGCCTTTACAATGGCATTAATAGAAGTGTAGCCACTTACGATAATTAAGGCTGCCATAATCAGGAAAAAAGCCGTCCACATAGAAGTTGTATGGCTTAACGCGGTAAGTAAAGGTACCGTACACACTGTTCCCAGAATTCCAAACCCTAAAAGCAAAGGTCTTCTTCCGATTCTATCAGATAATCCTCCAAAAACAGGTTGCAGACAAGCAAATATAAATAAGGAAACAAATGAAATGAGGGTAGATTGTTCTTTGGTAAGATGAACAGTATTGATCAGGAACTTTTGCATGTAAGTGGTGTAGGTATAAAATGCCAACGTTCCACCTAATGTTAATCCTACGACCGTTAATAAAGCTTTTGGATGTTTTAAAAGTTCTGAGATGCTTCCTTTTTTCTTATCGTTAATCTCTTTTTTATTCTCAAAAGCTTCGGTTTCATGAAGGTTGGCTCTTAAATATAAGGCAATCACAGATAAAATAGCTCCAATAACGAAAGGGATTCTCCAGCCCCAATCTTCGAGTTGAGCCTCTGTTAATAATAATTTTTGTAAAATCAATTGAATTCCTAAGGCGATTAATTGACCTCCAATCAACGTTACATATTGGAAACTTGAATAAAACCCTCTTCGGTCTTCTGTTGCCATTTCGCTGAGGTAAGTTGCCGAAACACCGTATTCGCCTCCAACACTTAATCCTTGTAATAGTCTTGCAATAAGAAGCAGGGCAGGTGCTAAAATACCTATTGTTTTATAGGTGGGCGTTAATGCAATGAGCAAAGAACCAAATGACATCAGTAAAACAGAAAGGGTCATAGCTCTTTTTCTTCCGATCTTATCGGCGATACTTCCGAACATCCATCCTCCGATGGGACGCATTAAAAAGCCAACGGCAAAGATTCCTGCCGTATTCATTAATTGAGCATTAAGATCTGAATCCGGAAAAAACGAATTGGAAAAATAAATAGCGAAGGCTGCATACGCGTACCAATCGTACCATTCTACGAGATTTCCTATGGAACCTCCAATGATGGCTTTTATTCGTTGGGCAGTTGTAATTTGAGTAGTATTCATATGGGTAAGATATTAAATTTTTTAAAGTACAATTTGAAGAGACAGTAAAAATTCTCCTTTTCTGTCAAAAATTCTTTTTGAAGCAGTATCATATAGAGGTCTGCTGCTGTATTGGGCTACAATTCTTGCATTTTGACCGTATAAAAAAAGATTGGCACCGATGTCGTAATAGCTTCCGCTTTGGTTTAATGCTTTCATATCTTTAAGAGCATAATTAAAGAAGGGTTGCACTTTCACAATCTTACTGAATTTTGGAAGGACAAAGCCTATCTGTGAAAACCAAATATTTCCGGTTCCCATTAAAACCCTATTATTTCCTGCGCCTTCCAACGCTCTTTCGCCTGTGAATCCGGCATCCACAGTTCCGGGATTCATGATTCCGCTTACTCTCAGGTAATTTGGGCCGTAGTTATAGTTGTAGAAAACAGAATAAAGTGTAAGTCCCATTTCTTTACTTTTATCACCCAGTGGAAGTTCAGAATATACATCTGCTCCAAGAATATTAACATCGTGAGATTCAAAAACATTTTCTGAAGGCTGAGATTGGGTAGCGTCTTTATTGGTGTAAAAACCGGCTCCTAGGTTCAAAACTTTTTTTGCGGCTAAGTTATTTCCGGCTAAAAATGAGGTGCTGGTCACTTCTTTATTGAAAAACTGATAATAAGCATATCCTGCATACGATAGTTTTCCACTTTGATTATTATCTACAGCAGGCCCGCCAACACTAGGTTTTGCATTGGTTGCAAAAGGTTTATTAACACTAAAACGATAATTAACTCTATCAAATTCTCCATGAACAAAAATACCAAGCTGTCTTGAAAACTGATCGGCTATTTCAATCGTAGGAAAATTAAAAACAGGAATATCACCTGCAAGCATTTTGGTTGTACTTGTATTGGTCAAACGGCTTACTCCATTCCATGAATGAAGTCCTGCTCCTATGTAAAGGTTATTTTTATTGGGTTTTCCTGTCTGAAAATCATTTCTTGGGATAATTGCCAATTCATTATAAGCATCATGAAAAAAGAAAGGTGCTTTTTTCCCTGCTCCATTACTTCCTGTTCCCGTTCCCCCTCCGGAAATGAAATTTTGATTATTGATTCCCATCTGTAAAAAAACAGAATAAAATGGGGTGAGCTGACTTTGAATGGTCAATCTCATTCTTCGTATTCCTACATCGTATGTTTGATCCTGAGGAACACCATTGACTGCCGTTCCCGGATTGTTATCAATACTGCGAAGCCAGATCTGACTGGAAATACCAAATTTTAACCATTGATCGCCTTTTTTATTCAGGTTGATTTTAAGATCTCCAATATCTAATGGATTTTTTTCAGTTGGTACTTCTTCTATTTTTTCGACTCTCATGCTGTCTTGGCTATAAGCATATTGTAAGGTCGTAAATGCTAAAATTAGAACTATTTTTTTCATAGGCGTTTTTACTTGTGCCTAAACAATACATAAATTCTGAAGAAATTCTGAAGTTTTTAAAGAAAGAGATTTTTGAGCGTTAGTGTTTTGATTTGCAGTGTTTTATTTTGTTAAATTAATTCTTATCGTATGTAATTTACCCTCAAAATGGTATGAAATTTCATAGTCATAAATCTCCAAAATTTTCTTCACGAGCGCCAAACCGATGCCAATAGAATTTTGATCGGGGTTTCCACGTTTGAATCTTTTGAACAATTCTTCTGTTGGGATTGAAGGTGGATTTCCGGTATTTGAGATCTGAAAAAAATTCTCTGTAAGGGTGACCAGAATCTTTCCATCTTTAATATTATGTCTTTTGGAGTTATTAATAAGGTTGTTAATAACAATAGAAGCAAGATTTTCATCAAAATTAAGATACACATTCTCCTGAATTTCTTTAACTAAACTAAGGTTCTGAATTTCAAAGAGATCTTCAAAATATTGGAGCCGTTCTTTTAGTAATTCAGAGAAATTAATCCGTTGGGAATCATTTTTTTCAAAGTGTTCTAATTTTGCTAGAAGAATAAGAGATTGATTAATGGATGAAAGCCTGTCTAGCTCATCATTCATAGATGAAAGGGTGATCAATTGATTTTCTGAAAGTTCACTGTCCATTAATAATTCTATTTTTCCTTTAATAGAAGCTAATGGAGTTTGCAATTCGTGAGACGTATTTTCAGAGAGTTCTTCCAATAGATGATAGTCTTTCTTTGAGCTTTCAGACATTTTCAGGAGAAACTTATTCAATGATTTGAATTCTTCGGTTTCTGTTTTCATAAGATCCATGGAACGATCGTCCTTTAGGCTAAACTTTTTGATCTCTTCCATTGCATGATAAAAAGGATTAAGAATCTTTTTTGATACCAAAACACTCACAATAATGGTAAGGATGATAAGAAAAACCATAATCCAGGCTACGACCATAATAATACTCATGATAAATTGGTTCTCAATAATCGTGATATACCTTATACTCGTAATGGAATATTTCTTTTGATGAATAACAGGGTAGGAGGTTACAGAAATTCGGTTGATATAAGACTGGATGCTTTTATTCCAGGTGTATTTTTCTTCAATTATTTTTTCCTTGGTAATCTTGGTATCGGGTGGAAGAATTTTAACCTGCGTTTGACGGTGAAATTTAAGATAATCATAAGCAGAATCTTTTTCAAGCCTATGCGTGATATACGTATTGAGATCTTCCAGTTTTACAATGGCAGAACGCATGGTCGCCCTTTCAAAAGCAAAATACAAAATTGTAAAGCCTGTGATGAGGACGAAAAATACCAAAATGGTAAATGCTCTTGCAAAACGGAAGCTTAAATTCATTTTAAAGATACTAGATTTTAGAGATAAGATAGCAGATTAGTATTTTCAGTTTACATAGGAAATATACTTTCTATTTGTCGATCCATTTATACCCCAATCCGTAGACGGTTTGCAGATAATCTTTTCCACCTCCGTCTATTATTTTCTTTCTTAAATTTTTAAGGTGTTGATATACAAAATCTACATTATCAATACTATAGGTGTAATCTCCCCAAAGATGACTTGCGATGGCTTGTTTAGAAAGCATCCTGTTTTGATTATTAATAAAATAAATCAGAATGTTGAGCTCTTTTTTGGTGAGATTTAGCAACTTATCATTGATTCTACATTCTTTAGACTGCAGATCAATTGTAATTTCATTAAAACTCAGGATGCGGTTGGCTTCCGGTGTTTTTCTTCTTACCACCGCCTTAATTCTTGAATGAAGCTCGGGCAGAGAAAATGGTTTTGTGATATAATCATCTGCGCCATCATCTAATCCTGCTAATTTTGTGTCTAAAGAATTTTTTGCAGAAACAATAATTACGCTGGCTGATGGAGAATCTTTTTTGATCTGTTGTAAAATCTCTAAGCCATTTCCGTCGGGCAGCATAAGGTCTAGAAGAATACAGTCATATTCAAAAAGTTCAATCTTTTCTAAAGCTTCTTGCGTATTAGAAGCCACCTCACAAACGTAATCTTCTTTCTTTAGATAGTCTGTAATATTGGTTGCAAGATCTTTATGGTCTTCTATGATAAGGATTTTCATATCAAATTATTAATCCGAATATAGGATATTCTTTTTAAAGATATAAAAATCTGCTCAGGAATGTTTACTGTAATTTTTTAAAATCTATACCCTAAAGACAATCCGCTTCTGAAACCGGCCCAAGGTCCGTCTACTTTTATTTTGGCGCCTCTTTCATTGGTTTCTACGGTGTAATCTACAAATGGAATATCTAAATTTTCAATTTCTTTTTTTAGCTGGGCCTGCATTTCTGGAGTTAGGATATAGTCACTTGTAAGAATGAAATCACCTTTTCCGCTTCCATAATGGCCTCCTGCAATCCAGAAATCTAAAACTAAGCTTTCACTTTTATTAAGGAAAAACTGAGCGCCCACCATAACACCTCCGCTGTTTCCGTTGGTGCTTCCTGATCCTTTAAGAGGAATTTGAAAAGTTACAGCATTGGCAGCGTTATAATCATAATAAAAATCGAAAGTATTGGAAGTTACTTTTGAATATCTATAATAGGGGGCAATATAAAATCCCTTTCCAAAGCCTTTTCCGATATAAAAACGCGGCTCTATGGTAAAATTGGTTGCTTTTACTCTTAGATTTTGAAATCTCTTTTCATCTTCATCATTTAAAAATGAATTGATGAAAGGAACTTTTCCCTCAGGCATGGTTCCAAAACCTACATTAATGGAAAACCATTGGTTAATTGATCTTTCATAAGACAAATTAATGTTTCTGAACACATATCCTGTAACGTTGGTTTTAATGATATTCATTTTGTCTGAAGAAACAGGGCCAGATTCTTGTGCCTCCACTTTCGAAAGAAGAAAACAAAGAATAACGATGAGGTATTTTTTCATGACTTTATATTTTGATTATACATTCCGTGAGTTGGTGTATGGAAACGGAAGCAAAAAGCGAGCAAGAAATCAATAAATGGTGAATTTAATTTTCTATTTTGATTAAAATTAATAACTTAATATTAATTATTAAAATAAAATTTACACAGAAGTTATTTTTTTCTTCTTTACAATTAAAAAAAAATTAAGTTTGTGATGTAACAAATTGCGGTTGTCAACTGTCTTATGTATGTTATTTAGATTTATTTATGAGAAAAGCTATATGTTCTGTACTTTTCCTTTGTGGAGTTTTTGTATTCTCACAGGAAAATGTAAAAAATGATACCATAAACGATACAAAAACGGGAGAGATTCAGGAAGTGATTTTAAAAGCCCAACGTAAAAAACAATTTGCGGATAAGGCTGTTTATACATTTGATAAAGAGGCTCTGGAGAAAGCCCGTTATGCAAAAGATCTCCTCAAAACATTACCGGAATTACAGCTTGATCCTATTTCCAATACGCTTAAAAGCATCAAAGGAGGAACTACCTTATTTTTGATCAACGGAATTGAAGCTACGGATATGCAGATCCGAAGCGTTCAGCCAAGTGAAGTTATTAAAGTAGAATATTATGATATTCCGCCAGCAAGATGGGCCGCCAGAGCAGATACTGTGATTAACCTCTTGACCCGTTCTGCAGAAACAGGATATGTTTTCGGTGCTGATCTTACGAGTGCTTTTACCACAGGCTTTGTAAACGGTTCGGCGTATGCAAATTATACCAAAGGAAAAAATAATTTCGGGCTGGAATATTCTATCAATCTTAGGGATTATGATGATAGAAGAGTTCAGAGTATTTATGATTATCAGTTGGGAGGAGAGCATTATCGTTCGGATGAAAACAAAAAAGACCATTTTGGATATACCTTTCAAAACATAGCCTTACGTTACACGCGTCAGGTTCCCGATAATTATGCTTTTCAGGCAAAACTGAATATGGATATTTTCAACAGTTTTGTAAATGGTAGCGGAGGAAGTATTTTTACAAAAGATAATTTTTCGGAGGAACATCAAATACTTAAAAATGGTAGTACAGAATATGTAACGCCCACATTAGATCTATATTTTTCAAAGAATATAAGTAAAAAAGATGAGTTGAGTTTAAATGTTGTTGCTAATAGTTTTACAACCAACACTTCCGAGTTTGCTAAAGAATGGATTGTTTCTTCAGGGCAATCTGTTTTTGATAATGATATGAATCTTAAGGCTAGGCAAACCGGAGTGGTAGGAGAGTTGGCTTATACTCATGATTTTGATGCAGGTAAACTTTCATCAGGATATCGTGTTTCTAATACTTCTATATCTAATGATTTGGAGAATTTATCGGGTCTTTCGGAATACAGTGTTAATTATCTGGAGCAGTATGTGTATTCTGAATTTGCCGGAAAAATAAAGAAATTCAGTTATCGTATAGGCGCAGGGCTAATGAATATTCATAATAAAAGTGCCGAAAATACTTTTGATGAATGGTCTTTTGTTCCAAAGCTTGTTTTGGGATATCAGCTGAAAAATAATCAAAGTCTTCGTTTTACAAGCAGTTATAAACCGAAAAGTCCGGGAAGTTCAGCTTTAAGTAGCAATGTCGTTCAGTTGGCACCGAATATTGTACAGCGTGGAAATCCTTTTCTTACTTCTCAGCAGACGTTTGGAAATAATTTGATCTATTCTTTTAATAATAAACATTTCGATTTTAATGCGAATCTTTTTTACTGGAATACGCAGCGTACGATCAATCAATTCTATGTTTTAGATGAGGTGTTAGGTAATTATGCTCTTACGTATGAAAATGCAAAAAGTTCTCAACAGTATGGTGTTCAGTTAACAGGTTCTTATAAACCTTTTGGAAGCAGCCTTCTTGTTATAAAAGCAGTGATTGCCCCTGCATCAGAAACTGTGAGAACAAGCAGTGGCGCTTTGATTAAGAATAATTATATAGGAAATAATTTTGTAGTATCATCTGAGTATAAATCATTTTCGATGCAGTATCAGATCAATATTCCGGTGTATACATTGAGTGGAGCATTTCTCAACCTTAATGAGAATCAGAACCATGTATTTGTAAGTTATAAAAAGAAAGAATGGACGTTGTCAACAGGTATGTACTGGATCGGGATGCCTTCCCAATATAAAACAAAAAGTTTACAAGAAAGTTTGGTTAATTATTCACGAGTAGGACAAATCATGAATAATAAATCAATGTTTGTTCTAGGAATAAGCTATGATTTCTCAAAAGGTAAAAAAACAGATTTAGAAAAGAAACTAAATAACTCAACAGCACCGGCTGCTACTTTTTAAATTGAGTTTAAACTTAAATGAAAAATCCGCTCAGAATATTTCTGAGCGGATTTACTTTTTGGATATATGGTATTATTCAACGAAAGGTTTTGTGCTATTGAAGAAATATCTGCGCATTCAAAACATAAATAGTATGATAGAAAAGTAGTACTCAGTAACATTTGACTTTGATTTATAGGAAGAAAATAAATTTATAAAATAATTAAATAAAATTTTAATACGACATGTTCTGTCGCCATGCGTCAATATCTTTGTATTAGAGATAAGATAAAGACGTATAGAAAGTTAAAGCATAATATTTTATTTTTTGAAGCTAGAATTAAGGATAGTGTATTGAGATTCAATTAATTAAAATTATTCGTTTTAAATTAATAATACTTTTTTATTTTTTTAAAAATAACTCTTATTTTTGTGAAATTTTTTAAATTATGTATAAAAAACAATTAATAACCATTTTTCTTTTCTTATTTTTCACGTCTTATGCACAGACTGAATTTATTACTTTGTGGAAACCTAATGTAGCTGGTACAATAGATAATGCCATATCTTTTGGTGGTACCGGGACTAGTTACACGATTAATTGGGAAGAAGTAGGATATCCTCATCATAATGGAGTTCTTAGCTCTGTTACATCCGATAGCAGCACCCCGACGATTATTTCTTTTGGGACTTCTTTAAATACCAATCCTATTCAGGCAACTTACAAATTAAAGGTTTCCAATGGTAGCGGATTATTTTATGGATTTAAAGCCAGTACAGACTTTATTAATGCGAATGCTAATCCGGAAATTATCGAGGTGAGCCAATGGGGAGAAATTCTTTGGCTTCAGCAGTTCAGTCAGGGGTTTGCAGGCTGTCCCAATCTTAATGTAACGGCTACAGACGTTCCTAATTTAACGCAACAGACCAATTTATCGCAAATGTTTTTTAATTGTTCATCTTTAGTCGGCAACAGTTCATTTTCTAATTGGAATACAAGCACTATTACCAATATGTATGGGATGTTTAGCAGGGCTTCATTATTTAATCAAAATATTGGTAATTGGAACACGGCTAATGTGAAAAACTTTAGCAGTATGTTTAATTTCGCGACTGCTTTTAATCAGAATCTTTCGGCTTGGGTTACAACATCCGGAACCGATTTCTCTGCAATGTTCAAAGATGCAACAGCTTTTAATCAGCCATTAAATTCATGGAATACTTCAAATGGTACTAACTTTCGCTATGTATTTGCCAACGCTAGTTCTTTTAATCAGCCGCTTAATAACTGGAATACAGGTAAAGTTACAGATTTTGAGTATATGTTTGAAAATGCCATATCGTTCAATCAACCGATTGGAAACTGGGATGTTAGTAAAGTTACTTATAATGCCGGTTTTAATATGTTTAATGGTGCCTCTAGTTTTGATCAGGATATTTCTACTTGGAACATAAAACTTCAAAACTTCAGTGGAAACTCTATATTTTTTGGATTAAAAAATGCTGGTTTATCATGTGTTAATTATAACAAATTTCTAATAGCGCTAAGTAATAACCCGACATGGGCAAACTCAACAGTAACAGCTGGAACGATAAATGTAACCGGATTAATTTACTCTACGCCACAAGCCATTATGGCAAGAGCTCAATTGGTAAACAAAGGATTTAATATTACTGGAGATACTTATAATGCAAGTTGCAGCGCAAGTTTATCAACTTCAGAAACTTCAGAAAAATCAAAAACTTCGGCTTATCCAAATCCAACAACAGGAGTCATAAACGTTGAATCTACAGCCAACGAAACAGCTTATTTATATGACAGCACAGGAAGAATCATTAAAAATGTGACTTTAAGTAAAGGAAATAATAGTATTGATCTTACTGAATTTCCATCAGGGAATTATCTGTTAAGAGGTAATACAACTTTTGCTAAAATAATGAAGAAATAGACTTCTTTTAATTCAGAAATAGGTCTACTTGTATAAAGTAAGCTCCAAAGTCTACCGACTTTGGAGCTTTTTTGTTATGATGAATGCTGTGGTTATATCGTTCAATTATAAATCATTAAAACTTTTATTTTTTAATAAACTTCACGGTTTCTGTCTTTGCATCTTTTCCGGAAGCTTGTATGAAGTAATTGGCTGTAGGAAGTTCAGAGATCTGCACTTTTCCAGATTTTAGATCCGATGTTTTTATCAGTTTTCCGTCCAGACTATAGATAGAAACGGTTGAATAATTTCCTGTTTCTCCTTTTAATTCAATAAAATTCTGTGCTGGATTAGGATATATTTTAAGAGCTTCTTTTTTAACTGTATGATCATTTACGGCTAGGAAAGCTTCATTTAAAGCCTGCGCGCCTACCGTAGTTTGATTAATGCTTAAAAGTGGTACGTTTATATTGGCAGTTGTTGAAGAAAGTAAAGGGAATTTATGAGAATTGTCATAATAAGTATAAGCGGTATTAGTAACTGTTCCTACAGGAACCGGAACTCCTGCTACAGACAGATTAAAATTCTGAACAGATTTAATTCTTAATACATTGGTATAGGTCTTTGCTCCTACGATTAATGTTCCACTTGCATCGGCAGAAATATTGATTGTTCCGCTAAATGTTCCGGAGGCTGCGGTGGAAGTAAATGTTCCGGATGCCGTATCAGTTTCTGAATATCCAAAAGAAGCAGGATAAGAAATAAATGTTCCGTTATTTGTCGTGAAATTCAATGTGGCATCTGGCGTAATAAGACCCGTGATTTCCAATTTAGAAGCCGTTGCTTTATAGTATATCGTATTGCTGCCATTGACCATTTTAATTGTTGTTCCCGGATAGGTACCAATTTCACCAGAAGTGGGTGCTGAATAATTAGCCGACGCAGCCGAACCTTGTGTTAAGCTACCGTTAGAAAACGTAGCACTTGAACCTAGTGCAGAATTATCTACCGTTCCGATTACATTATAATTGTTTACAAAATCACCTACGATAGGGTCATTAAATGCTTTGGTAATGGTAGTTTGTGCTGAACATACGCCAAAGCTTGCCAACAAAAAAAGTACAGATATTTTCATAGTTAAAAATTTCTTTAAAGATAATTAAAAAGACCTATTGGAAATGTATTTTATTTTACGATAACTATCTTTTAATGAAATATTTAAAAGATAATCTAGTCGTGAGTTTAAATTATATTATCTAGGGTGTTGACTCAAATCTTTAAATGTAATGTCAGGCAATTCAACAATAAAAATCCGCTCAAGCAAAACTCAAGCGGAAATTTTCTGTGCGTTATCTATTTAAAATTTAGTTCTGACTGATCATCATCATCTTACGGTAGGAATAAATATCCTCAATCGTAACGACCGTCATTTCTCTTTTTGCTGCAAAATCTACGATCTCTGGAAGTCTTGCCATAGAACCGTCTTCGTTCGTTAATTCACAAAGCACGGCATCATCACCAAGCTTGGCCAGTTTTACCAAATCTACGCTTCCTTCGGTATGTCCACGTCTTTCAAAAACGCCATCTTTTCTGGCAATTAAAGGGAAAACGTGTCCCGGACTTGCAATATGTTCTGCCAAAGCATTTTTGGCAATCGCTGTTTTGATGGTTGTTACTCGGTCTTTCGCTGAAACACCTGATTCTACGCCTTCTTTAGCTTCAATGGTAATGGTAAAAGCCGTTTGATTTTTTGAGTTATTGCTTTCTACCATCGGGCGAAGATTAAGATGTTTACTTTTCTCTTCCGAGATGCATAAACAAACGATGCCGCTGCATTCGCGGATCAAAAGTGCCATGTCTTTTTCTGTAATGGTAGAGGCTGGGAAGATGATATCGCCTTCGTTTTCACGGTTTTCATCATCTACTAAAAGGATGCCTTTTCCTTGTTGTAATTTTAAAAGTGCATTTTCTACACGTTCTTGGGAGGTAGCTCCGAATTTTTCTAATAATTTTTCCATGTTATTTTACTGTTGAAAGTTAAAATACACTTCGGTACATGGAAATGAAAGACAACACAACAAGTCTATCAAAATAGTCTTATTGATTGTTTCATTTTCTTCTCTCATCCAGACTATAACTGTCGGTTTTGGAGTTTCACCAAATCAGTCCTTTCGTTAAAAAGGAGTCGCGGACTGTAACCGCCGGTAGGGAATTGCGCCCTGCCCCGAAGAAAACTTATGTTAAGTTTTACTGTATGTTTGTTTTAATTGTTCTTTTTTAATTCATAAATTTTTTATCTAACGCACAGGCTGCTAATTTCGGGAAGTTTTTTGAATTGGGGAAGAGTTTGTAAATACTATTTAAAACTATTTTTATCTACAGGCACATTCATGATTTTCATTTAAATAGGCAATGGTTGCTTTGCACATTTTTTCTAAAGTATCAATGTTGATATCAGAAAGCTTTTTGATGTAGATGCACGCTTTCCCTATTTTAAATTTTCTAAAGTCGTCTAATAAATGCTTGCTTTCTTCGGTCGGCGAATAAACATATAGGGAGAACTCAACTTTTCGGGGTGAAAATCCGATGAGTGGCATGTCGCCTTCATGTCCGCTTGCATATTTATAATGATAGCTGCCGAATCCTATAATGGTCGGTCCCCACATTTTAGGCTCAAATCCTGACCATTCGCTCATAAGTTGTATTAACTGAAAACTATCTGCTTTCTTTTCGTCTTTTTCTACAAATGAGTTTATAAAATCTGTTACGTTGATGCTGGTTTCGTTGGTTTTATTTTTAGCCATGGTTATTCGTATTCTCTTAAGTAGGTTACCATCTTTTTCTCCATAAATTCAATAAACGAATTCGCTATTTTTATAGCTTTAGGAGGTTGGTTTTCGTGGGCAAAAATGTAGATGCTTTTATTCTCTAGATTGTACAGTAATTGATCTCCATCGCCATACAGCCAAAATTCACCTAGAATCAGATATTGTTTCTTTTGAATCGTTTCGATGGTTAATTCTTTAAAGTCAATGCCTATCCCTTCAAGCTGTAAGATTGATACATTTTGATACCATATTGCGAGATCTTCAGGAAGTTGTATGGAAAGTTCTTTCTCTGTATTTTGAATTGTTTCCTGTTTTTCGCCGGCTTGAATAACATCGGAATTACTATAAGATTTGGTTAATTGTTTAAAAAATTTAGGATAAGTATCTTTTAAATATCCGAATTTATTTTCTACCTCTTTCTGGAGTAGTTTTTCTTTTTGTTTCTCTGCTTTACAGAAACTATCAAATTCTTTTTCCCATCCTTTTTTATAGAGATCAGATAAAGAGACCTTTATTTCTTTAGATGTTAGCCAGTCAAAAGCTGCCAGCTGCCCGATGTATAAATTCTTGATCCCACTGAAACTGTCTTTTGGTTTTACTTTAAGAAAAGCCGTTCTCCCACATATTTTTTCTACGGAATCTTTATGGGTAGTAAACCAGTTTATCCATTCCTCGGCAACGAGTTTTCCTTCAGACAGGTTGGTGAATTTGTCAATAAGTTCTTGTTGTGTCATGTCTGAAATAGATTAAGTATCACAAGAAACATCATCCCATTCCTGCCTCATATAATTCACAAGCCAATTGAGTGCATACTGTCTTTCATAAACAATTCCTGAATCTATGGTTGTCATTTCCAAATTGTTTATTCGGGCATCCACACAAGCCCAATGGTATCTGTAATAAAGATCATTAGCATCTAATATTTCAGCTTTTGAACGGAGTTGATTGTTGGTCTTGATAAACTCATTCGGATCGTTATCTCCACCAATAGGGTATTTGTCAAGAGCAATATCATTTAAATCACATAATTCATTCGGAAAAGGGAGATTGTCGACAAGCTGTAGTGCCCAGAGTAAAACCCAAATGCATTCACATTTCCAGGTTTCCTGAAATTTTTTGTCTTCGGTTGGGTTCTGTAGAAAGTCTTTTTCATCAGGTGTTGTATGTTCCCAAAGATTGCACTCTTCAAGATAGCTGATGGCTTCTTCCGAATCTATACTGTCAAAAGCAACTAAGTTGGTAATAGATAAGATAGCCGCTCTTATTGCAACTTCTTTAGGAGTTCGAAGGGTTGTTTCCTCTTCCGACTCAATATAGGGAAGATTAACATTGATTTTGATACCTTCTTTTTTGAGAATTTCGTGAGTCTTTTCTTTTCTGGAAAGTTCTTCCTTATTTTTCAGAATGTCTGTCATATAATGGATTTAAAGTGGTGGGCTAACTTACGAAAACTATAAATTATTTGAAAGATAATATGTCTTAAAACTTTCTAAAATGATGATGGAGGTGTTGAGATTAAAAATACGTTTGAACTATTAAGTACATTGAAAAAGCTAAGTTTAATTAAGAAAAATCAAATAAATTTTTAAGTATTAAAGTGAAGCTAAACTTAAATTCTAAACAAAATCTTAATGGTAAAAACTTTAGAATAACTACTATAAGAAGGGTGATTTTCAAGGAAGATAAAATTTTTAAAATATAAGAAGATTCCTTATTCTTTTATCCTATTCTTTATATCCATATTTCCACCAAGAATTCTAGTGATTTCTATCTCATCTGTGTTGATGATTCTATAAAAAATGATATGCTTGTTGGCTAAAAAACCTAAAGTATGAGGATCTATTTCACTGTATTTTTTTCCAATAGATGGATTTTCACTGAGCTGTCTACAGAAGTTAATCAACTGTAAATAATATTTGTCAGCTTGATTTTCAGACCAAAATTCATAAGTATATTCATATATTTTGGAAAGATCTTCAAGGGCTTTATTGGTCAAGAAATAGTTGGCCATTATTTTTTCATTTTGGCTTTTAGAGATTCCAGATGTTTGTTAGGATTAAAGTCGGTAGCAATTCCACTATCAATTCCTTCTTGAATTGCATTTTTCAAAATTTGAATTTTATTTTCTTCTTCCTCCAACAATCTTAGGCCCGCCCGAATGACTTCACTTGCGTTTTTATATCTTCCTTCTAAAACTTTGCCATCTACGAAATGTTCAAAGTAATCTCCTAAAGAAACAGATGTATTTCGTCCCATTTTATTTATGATTTAAAAATTACCAATATAAAATTACCAAATATTGGTAACTTATGCAAACTTATTTCTTCCTATTCTTATATAATATGTGTTATAAATTATTGGAAATAAGTCTATTATTTGAGTTTTTATTTTATGTAAAAATAAAAAATGCTCCATGGAATAGAGCATTTGTGTATTGATTATTTTTCATTCATAATTTTATCTTTTTCCTTTTGGAATTCTTCTTCCGATAAAACTCCAGCATCTTTCAATTCTTTTATCTTCTTCAGTTTATCATATTTTGTTTCAGAACTTTGAACTTGGGATTTTTCTTTGGGCATGAACTCATCGGGAATAATAATTTCACCAGATTTAATGGCGTTTTCTATATCCATTTCATAGTTGATGAGTCCGCTTCCGATCTTTACATAATATACGTATCCATTCTTTTTATTTCCTCTGGGCATTACTTTTTTTACCTTAAAAGTGAGTCCGGAATTATTTCTTCTGAAAGAGTTGGCCTGGTTGGCAAGACCTTGATAGCCGGTTGTAGAGCTGTAATTGAATAAAGAAGAGGCGTTGGTTCGGATAAACTTAAAATCACCATCGTTCATAGAGCCGGTTCCTATTTTCAGATCTAAACCTTCATACACTTTAAAACCTGTTGAGGTCGTTAGGGTATCATTTTCAAATTTTGGAAGGGATTGTGAAAGTGAGATTCCAAAAATAAAGAGTGTAAAAGCCAATAGTAGTTTTTTCATTGTTTTATATTTAATTATCAAAAAATTGAGAATCAAAAGTAAAACGAATTGTTATGATGACCTTACGGGAACCCTTTTGCAGAAGTGCTTTTACGAACAATGTTAATAAAACTGTTGTATTGTTTCAATTGTTTTGGTTTGAGTATCAAGGAAAAGATAAATACTTCCGTTATCATGAAAAAACTCACAATCTTTAATATCTACTTGAGCCAGAAAGAATAAAGGCTTGTCATTTTTTATTGGCCACTGCGGATTTTGTATCCACTTTGGAGGTTTAGATTGAAACTTAAAAAGTTCTGAATATCGATTTTTAATCAATTGCTTTTGTTCTGATTTTGATAGCGTTTTATCTGACGGTAAAATATATTTCTCAATAAATTCAGAGTCGGCATCAATGTATTTTGGACTTAGCATTGAGATTAAATTATACTCCTCTGCGTATTTATTTGACGGATTCGCTTCAATTCCTGCTTTTTTTAAAAACAATTCTATGGTACCTTGAGCATTTAAAATGCCTGTCGAACTGTTGTAATCTTGCTCTGCCAAATATAAGAATACGGTTGTGCCTTCAAGGTAGGTTCCTTTCCAGTTGATAACCGCTGCGGAAAGAAATGTTTCAAGAATCGGATTGGTAAAAAGTTGTTCTTCAAATTCTTTTGGGGAAAGATTTCCTTCAATAAACTGAGTGAGGATCTGTATTTCTTTTGCCATAAATTCTATTTCTTTTCAATAACAATGTTTTTGAGTTCAAAAGGAATTCTCTGAATAGATTTTTCATTTTCTATCATCAGCTCAATTCGGATTTGGCCTCTTTCGGTTGGAGTCATTTCTTTTTTTAATTTAACAAATTTATAGGTGATTCCGGTCTTTTTATCATCTATTGATAAGTTGTTGTATCCGGGATCCGGATTGTCGTTGATGAAATAGATCAGTTTTTGTTTATCATTATATCGATAAGCATAGATGAGGTCGTAGGATTTAAAATCAATTTTTTTATACTCTTCGTCATCATTTATTGAATAGCTAAAGTCTGGAAAATTTTTATTAATTACGGTGGAATCTACAATACTAAAATAAAGGTCAGGATTTTTTGCGTTTATTTTTTTATCCACAAGATTGGTATTTCGCTTTATTTCATTGAGGGTGCCCAAATCAAAATAGGAGTCATTGTCTTTTGAAGGCTTAAAATATTTCATGACCCCTTTTATATCTACGGTCTTAAATTGATGAGCCGGAATGTAATAGCGTTTTACCTTAGTATCTCCATTATTATAGTTGTAATTAATGGGATATTCTTTATTTTCTTTAAGTACTTTCTGGGTATTATCAGTAACCGTTAAGGTGTCAAAATTAATCAGATCAAATTTACTGGATGGCTTGTCTATATATAAATTGATTTCAATAAAATTATCATATTGATTAGCATAAGAAAGCTCTATTTTATGTTGAGCGAACAACTGAATATAAGCCAATGCGAAAATTACTAGAAATATTTTATTCATTATTATAGATCTTGATCTAAGGTGTGTTTAAAGATCGTTAAATTAATGAATATAAAATAGGAGAAAGGAGTAGGAGGTTTTTAATGTTTATTAAAGTTATCCACAATTGGAATTAATTGTATAAAATTGTGGATAACTTTTCTGGTGTATCAAAATGTTGTATTTAGCTAATGATACTGTGTGGTTTGTTAATCTAGGATAGATACTTCTGTGTTTATAATGGATGTTGAATTGTTAGTAACTTGTTGATAAAAATTTATAAGATATTAATAAGGTGTTAGTAAAATGTTAGTTATTTTAATTAGAATACGGTTGCTTTATGATCTGTTATTAAGTTCTGCAAACTGAATCTGAAATTCATCAGCATTTATCGTTCCCATAGCAAATTGATATTGAAGCAATTCGGATTTTTCACTTTTGGTTAGAAGGCGGTTATTAATTTGTTCTATGATTTGATCTTCATCCTTCACAGTTCCCAGGATATGAGCCTTTTGCTGAAATGCTTTAAAATATCTGATCCCAAATTTTCTCTGAGAAACTGCATCAAAATGAATGTTATCCGGATTAGCTGTTAAACCTTCAGCAGAAGCAAAGTAGCAGTCATCATGATTTTGGGCAAATTCTAATAATGCTTTATTAATTTCATGATGCTCATTAAAATATTGACCATACATTCCGTCTTGTAAAAAGTCACCCAATCCACCAACGATCAGAGGAATATGTGGGACATGCAGTTCTTCTCTTAAGGTTTTTATAAGTAAGGTAAACTTTTCTGTGTAGGATTGATGCTTTTTCCCACTGCTGTCATTTTCTCCCTGATGCCAGAGGATTCCACTTAATGTACTTATTTTTTGTGCTGCTTTTGCCTGAAAAACAGCATTTTGAAATAACGGACCTTCGATACTCCAATCGTCTAAGCTTGTTCCGCCATCAGCACACGGAATTAAGGCAATATCGTCTTCCTGATTATGGAACAAACGCCACGAAGAAGCGAAAGATGCTGCCAGGCTAATTCCAGAAGTAGATCGGTCACAATTAATGGGTTCCGACATTGTTTGCCATCTTCCGTTTCTCAGCATTTTTATCTTTTCGTCATGAATAGGAGAAACTTCCTGTAGAAAGCCACGACCAGCCATATTAGATTGGCCGATCATTAAAAATGAATGTATCATTGTATTTACGTATTATTCTTTTTTTTACTTTTTTAATGCCTTATAAACCTTGGCGAAGGTGCTCCATAGTATTTCATCGGTTAAAACAAAAGGAAGTCCGTTTACATTTTTTCCCTGTTGATGAAAGCGTAATAGAGTATTTAAGGGAGCGAAAGCAATGGACCAGTAAATTTCAAATGGGGCTTCTTCAATTTCTCCACGTTGTACCGTATTGGAAATAAATTCTAAAAGATTATTCTTGAATTTACTCATAAACAATCCCGGCTTTTCATTAAACATTTTTACAAATTGCTGACTGTAATGTGAATTATTAATTTGCTCAAAGAAAGGCATCAGAAGCGGATTTTTGATGGCATAATGATATCTGTTGGTCCATTGCACACGAAGTCCTTCTTCCAACGAAGAGTTTGGGTCGAATCCTTCATTAATAAGTGCTTCCATTTTGTTTCCTTCTTCAATAACCAGTTGAACAATAAGGTCATCCTTGTCTTTATAATATACATAAGGAGTACCGACAGAAATATTACAGGCTTTTGCTAATTTATTGATCGTAAATCCATCCAATCCATCTTTTACAATGATTTCAATGGCCTTTTGTTTTATTATATGTTCTTTGTGTGGATCTCTGTTTCGCATATTCACTTTATTATGAGTATTTTATAATTAAATGAATATTCATTTAATTATAATTGCAAATGTATATTATTTTTGAATATGTACAAAGAAAGTGGGTGTTAAAATATTTTAATAGAAATAATTATGAAACTTATGAGGCAGTAAAAATCAAATATTTTAATAATCTACAATGATGAAATCTGGGTTTTGGGAAACGAAAAAATATCCATCAATATGATCTTCAGTAGGAGGTTGTGCATATTCTTTTTTTAATTGAGCCATTTCTTTTTTTGACATTTTTTTAATGTTTTCTGGTGATAGCTCTGATTTTTTTTGAGCTTCCCAATTTTTAAGATAATTTTTCAGCTCAATTTTATAGTCTTCTGATTTTTTGTATTCTTTGAATTGAGTAAATCTGAACTTCATAAATTCATCTTTATTTAATTCTTTTTCCTTCACAACATTATCTTTATTGATGGTCATTAATTTATACTGAGTAAATAAATATGAATATCCAAAATCTGCAGTTTCTAGCAGATCACCGGTGGGTATGACAAGTATTCCTGAATAGTCAAGAACTATTTTTTGATCTCCGAAAAGCTTTTTGTATACAGAAATATAGTCTTCGCTTTCTGAATTGAGATCCTGAATTTTAATATCAACGACCTTTAAAATATTTTTTTCAATGGTAAATGTTGCAATGTAATCACGGGAATTTGAGGTAGAAAAAGAAAGCATTCTTTCTCCATTGCTGTATTTTTTGAATTCGGAGAGTTTAGGTCCGTAGATGGGATGATATTCAGGGTGGTTCTGGAAATATTTTTCCAGAGGATTATTCAGCAAATCATATTCCTTGTTATTAATAATAATTTTATCAGGTTCCTGACCTGTCGCAAAAATTTTTAGGATTGAAAAAGTGAATAGAAAGATTATTATTTTGAATCTCATTGGGTACTTGATTTTTTCATTGATTTGCTATGATCAATAGATATTATTTTCTGCTTTTTAATTGAAAAACATTTCCTTCAGGATCCGTTCCGTCGCACAGCCAAAAATCGTAATTGTCGAATGTTTTAACCTCTCTCATCTGAATGTTTTTTGACAGGAATTCTTTTCTTGTCAATTCTATATCTACATCAATGGTAAAAACAAGTTTTGTATTATTATCGAAGGTATGGGCAGCTTCTATTTTATCCAAATACTGATCTCCAATTTTATGCAATCCAATATGTACGGTTCCTGCATTCAATAAAACCCAAATAAAATCTTCTTCAATTACTTTTAAATTAAAGTGTTCAACATAGAAATTTTTAAGTAACTCAACGTTTTTAACGTAAAGAATTAGAGTATCAAATGTTGCGTTCATTGGTTTATTTTAAGGAGCGTAAATATAACAAAAAGCTATTCTTAAAATCGAAAGCTTTTCGATAACAGACTATCATAATTTTAAAACAAGGGTTCTCCATTTAAATCCGTTGTCAGTACTTCACTCATATAATCAAAAAAAGGGCGCATTGCTAATAAGGTAAGAATTACTTCTTTTTGAAAACTTCCGGATAAAACTTCCTTATCGGTAAATTTCCTCATGACTACATATTGCTTTTTTCTGATTAAATCTATGGCAGGATGATTTTTATCAAAACCTCGTGGAGCCGTTTTTACAGCATCACCCTCAATGTTTCTGAAGTATTGTATGAAATTTTCGTTGGATATGATCTTTTCTATTGCTGTTGTATTGAGTTCAAATTCTTTTCGGATGCGGAGTAAATCTTTAGTGTCAGGACCCCAAAATCCGCCTCCCACAAAACTGTTGTTGGGTTCTAGCTGAATATAATATCCACCTCTTAACATGGGTTTTGAACGGGAATATCCAACTCCGAAATTGGTTTTATAAGGCTCAGACTGATCTTTGGAAAAACGAAGATCTCTGTAAATTCTGAAGATATGGAGCCCTTTTAGATGATCGTATTCCTGAAGCTCGGTGTAGATTTTGTTAAAAAAAACTTTGTTTTCTTTGACAATCAAATCATATTCTGCCTTATGCTGAGCAAACCATTCCCGATTGTTGTTTTCTTTTAAATTGTTAAGAAATTCAAAGGCTTTTTTCATGTTACTATGTGCGTATTAGAAGTTTTAATTTTTAATAAGTAGGGTATGATGCTCTTTATTTTATATTTTTCAGTTGCTCATCATAAAGACCAACTAGCAAACTGTTTCCATTTTTATCAATTTTTACGCCACCATATCTAGCGTTTTCATATTTTTTGGCTTGCCCTTCCTGAAAAAAGAAAGATTCTGCACCAATATTAACAGTCCATTGGTCTGGTGATGAGTATTCAATGGCGTATTCACCTTTGTTGAGAGGGGTAGTTTCTTTTTGAAATCTTAGTTTGTGGGCAACTCCATTATGATCAAGCCGAACGATGCAATATCCTCTTTTCGGAATATTTTGTGAATATCTGTCTTCTGATATTTCATACAGTAAATTCATGTAATCACCTTGAATTAAAGAACGCGGATCAACCGGAGCAAGTTTCAAAAGAACCAATTGTCCGTTTCTTAGAAGTTCTTCTTTTTTTATCACGGAATAGTTGAAATACACCAACAAAATAATGAGATTCAATACTATAATAATCCATTTATATTTTTTCATTTGATGTCAGTTTTTTGTGAGTTAATAAGTACAGTCCCAGAAATAATATACCGGATGAAAATAATAGGATTGATTTGGTAAGCAATGTAAAATGAAGGTCATAATAATACTGTGAAACAAAATAAATGAATGCAATAATTCCAATCACCAAACTTGTCTTATAATTTACTAAAAAGCTCAACAGAATAATTAAAATAGCTCCAGAGATTGCAGGAGATAAAACAGTAGGAAGCAGTATCAAAATGCTTGCGATATAAATTCCTATTTTTTGTTTCATTTCGGAAATATGTAAAACCTGAAAAAGATGAGAAAGCACATATAGAATGGCCAGAATAATAACGACGGATGGTACCCAAATATAATCTCTGGATACCTTAATAAATTCGTGGTCTAAGAAAATGAAAACGAATGCTGCCAAAAATGAGAAAACTAACCCGATACGAACTGGATTATATAATTTTGAAAATAGGGGATTCAGTGATATTATTTTTGCTTCTTTCAGAAATACGGCAGTGACAATTAAGGCAAGGAAAGAAATATATGCATGAATGAAATCGAAGTTTTTATTTAATGTGATCAGTGTTATAATGGCCCCATTAATAATCAATACAGAAGCAAAAGCAATGATATAGCTCCGAGCAATTATTAATGAAACCGCTGCAATCAAAATACAAATAAGGCTTACTGCTGTTTCGGTCATTTCCATCTTAAACAACGCGAGTACTAAAATAATAAGCCCAATGATATAAGATGAAACGCTTACAGTATCAAAAATGGTTGTATTATATATTGTATTGATGAATATTCCTCCCAAAATTAAAAGGGTGCCCAATATGAATAAAGCTGTGGTAGAATCATATAATCCTGTGATAAAAAGGAAACCTACAAAAGCAAGACTTGCTAAAACACCACCAAAAATGGACAGGATTTTTACCGCTAAAGATTGATGATCATCATTTTTTTGATAAGCAGAAAATATGGCTTCTCCGTCAAATGTCACTTCTTTATTTTCTGTCTGAAAGTGATTCAAAAGTTCTTTTATTTCTTCTTTATTTCTCATTTTTCCATTTATTTTGAAGGTTAACCAACTTCATAATGACCAACGTAACACTTACGATGATAAACAGGCTTACTGGTAAAAGCATTTCTGCTCCTTCAGAGATTCTGAGGATTGAAGCTGAAATCATGATAATAATACTCAATGGAATCACAGAAAGATAGAATCCGCTTTTTGATTTGATTCCATGCCAGATTCCGAGGCCATACATTAATATAACAATTAAAGCTAAGCCAGGAAATATAGATTGATCCTCATCAAGAATCCCGAAACTCACTCCCGCAGTCGCGAATGTAACAGAGCCTAAAGTCAAAATATAGATAAACCATTTGGGGACGCTTTCAATTTTTTTATCCTTTTCCAGAAAAATGAAGGTAAGGAGTATTGCTGTGTTGAATAGAAAAAGTAAGGTTATGACCAATATGGGTGGCCAATCTTTGGCGACTTGCTCTGTATATAAAATGAAGGTGGTATTAATTAAAACAATATACAGTAACCACAACGGTGCAAAGTTGGAAACAACAACCCACAAGGTGATAAAAAGGGTCCAGGCTAAAAAGAAATCATAGGCATCGGCGCCTGTCTGATAAATTTGTCCGAACACCGCAAATAAAACCCCTACCAAAAAAGATGAACCTGTGAGGATAATATTTCGGGTGCTGCTTTTTATTTTTGGAAGTAATACAATGATGGTCGTTGCAATGATGAGAACTTCTGTTAATCCGAGTTTAATAAATTTGTTCAGATCTGCCCAATTATACGCAAAAAAGAAAATAATTCCCGCAGTAGTAAACCCAATACCAAGAGTAATAAAGAACAGGCGAAGGAATTTTTTCCACATTTCTTTATCATTATAAACATTTTCTTTCAGTACTCTTTCAATTGCCTGCTCTGTCAGATTGCTGTGGCGGCTTATTATGTGGATATCTTCTCGCTGGATTTTCATGGTGGTGTTTTTCTTAATTGTACCGAGTTGAAAATGTTTATTTCGTTCGGTTTCAAGAAAACTAAACTACACAAAATAAGTGGAATTTAAAGAGTTGTGTTTTTGAATGTCATGAGTAGGGAAAAAATGGAAAGCCGCTCCGGAAATGGGAGTGGTTTTGGTGCTTCTTACATCTTATGAACGTAACTTTTTAATTTTTCATCACGTGTCACTGATTACGAATCTGCAATATTTGGAGTTATTATTCTATCTATTTCAGAATTAATTCTTTCAATAATCCATTCTTTTTCATCAGGAGATAAATCGTTTAAAAGATTGTTGTTATTTTCATTAAAATCTGTGATGACATCTTCTGAAAATTCTGTTTTAATATCAGAAACTCGAATTTGATTGTTCATATCTAGCTCACCTATTTTAGAGATGGCACTTTTTAATCTGTTTTGAGTGACGTAGTTTCTCAGTTCATCTATGATAAAAGATAAATCTTCTGTTTTAGATGAAATAGTTGGAATGAATGACCATTTTTCTGCTTCATGAAATTTTTCTTCTTCGTCAAATTCAGGATTTTTTAATTTAACGATTGGTCTTGAAAATAATGTATTATCTGTTTGATTGAAAGGTTTTATAACAACGCCTTCAATTAAATTTTCCTGTAGTTCCGGAAGGTTGAATTCTTTAGGAATACTTGAGTTCATTCTAATATTGAAGTTCATGGCTTCAGTAAATTTTCCAATCAATAACGGCTGTGCATGAAATATTCCAAACTGATTAAAATAATTGACAGAACTTTCATAATCCAGATAATATTTAGAATCTGAACCCTTGGTTTCTATGGCAATATCAAAAGCACAAAATTCGATATTGGGCGTATAATACACTCCGGTTTGTATGGCGTGTAAATCCTTTATAGGACTGACTTCGGGATGAGGATATTTACCTCCGAACAACTCACCATATACCATATATTTTTCTCCAGTTATTTCATTGCTTAATTTTTCGAAAAGGCGCAGTATATGATCTTCTAATTTATTTACCACCAATTGAAAACCGAAAAAATCGTCTGTCCAGTTGAGGTATTCTTTCCTTTTAGCAAATTTCAGAGTACTATTTTCATAGACGAAACTAAAGTTGGCACCATGAACTTTTTCTGTAACTACCCATTTTAATTTTTCCATTTGGGAAAAATCATGCTCATTGAGACCTAACTTTTTTAGGTTGTTGGGCATTTTTTCATACCCTGAAAATTGATTCATTGTTTCATTTTTACTCATAAATTCTACCCATTTCTAATAAATCACCCAAAGTTTGCCAGCTTACTTCAAATTCCTCGTCATCTTCTCCACCATGATCTAAAAAACAGCTCATACCACATTCTAAAATAGAGTCTGGATCAAAATTATACCATCTGTTTCCAGTTTCAGAATCAATTCCAAAATATTTCTCCTTATCATCAAGTTGTTTCCCTTTCATTTTATGCAATTCGGCAATCTGAAACTTCAAAACAGCGATTGAATAATAAACTCCAATATCCTCTGAAGAGTCTTTTCTTGTATGGGGAATGTTCTCATATATCGTTTTTTCGTCAGGTGCTTCTACAATCTTGAGCCATTCGCTTTCAAACTCTTTTGGTTCGGAAGTAAATGCATCCAGTAATAGTTTTGATAATAAATCAGCGGTTAAAGGTTGCTTGATTTCTTGTTCCACCAGCTTTAATAACGCTAAGAGATAAGTTTCCAAATCTCTGTTTTCTATATTATTTCTACGATTGATATTGTTGTAAAATTCGTTATACGTCATATTTTAATGTAATATTATTCACTTTATTTCAGGTGGCTAATCCATAAAAAGATTTAAATAATCTTGTAGAGTAGGATCATTGCCTGTTACCTCGTTTGTGAATTTTTTAATTTCTTCTATTAATTCAAATTCATTTGTGTTTTTTTCAATATCTATTAGATTTAATGAAACTTGTAATTGATCATGATGTAAATTGATTTTTATTAATTTCCCATCATTGATCGTTATTGTTGTGGGTATTGATGGCCTGTTGTAAGATTTTTTTATAAGACTTACAATTTCAAAAAGCCTTTCTGTTTCTATGATTTTTCCACTCCAGACTTTGCCATTTTCTTTGAAATATTGTGATTTGGATACAATAATTAATAGAACATAAAAATTTTCGTTTCTTTTAATTTCAATATCAAGTTGTCCGGTAAGAGTGTGTATTTCTAGCTTTATCATTTATCCTTATAAGCTTCAATTTTTTCTGATAACCTTTTTGCTAAATAGTCATTCCCTTCTTTTAAATATTCGTAAATAATTTTGGCTTCCTCCAGATATTTTTCTTTTTTCGAATCGTTCCAATAATAGGGTGGGGCATATAAATTACAAATTCTATCTGCCATTTTAACGGCCCAGACTTCTTTGGGTTGAGCTTTTATTCGTTCTAAGCTATCAATCATTTGAAGTTTCTTTTCAAGGTCTGTGTTTTTTGTCAATGCAAGAACGCCTTCCTTAACTTCTTGTCCATATTCATTTTCAAGATCTTCTATACTGAAATTTGTATCTTCTATGGTATCGTGCAAAAACGCACATTTTACAGCAAGATCTGCATTAAAATCGGAAGTGTTTTTAGAAGCGTTCATGATTTCAAATACCACGCTGCCAATATGATTGATGTATTCAATTTTCTCGTTCTTCTTTTGTCCTCCGTAGGTTTGCCCGTTATGCAAAATACTTACTTTTTGCCATATATTTTGCAAATCATCAATGGTGAAATTGTTGGACTTATCAAGATTAATTTCGGGGATATTTTTCATGAATTTTTAGTTATTATTTTTTGTCTCTAGGAATTTATCAGATTCTGTCCAAATATTGTTTTCTCATCATTTCAATTATCGGATCGAATAAATTGATAGCTTCTGTTGCTGCTTTCCAATAGTAATCAGCATTTTTATTTGCCAAAATGACTCCGAATTTCCATATGGAACCATCTAAAATGATTGCTTTCTCATCACATATACTTTTAGGCAATTCTATTTGTTCCAATTTTACCAGTTGCTCTTTCAGTATTATTGTATCCGTTTCGGAAAGAATTTTTTCGTCTGTGATGATTCTCAGCCTATCCAGATTGTAAATTCCGCGAGTCCATCGTGTGAAGTTGTATGCGGTGTCCCACTGTCTAAATCTTGAATGGATAATTCTATCAGAGTCTTCAATTATAATTATTTTATATGGAAATCCACTAATTGTTGGTAATTCAGAGAAATAAGCAATGATTTTTTCTCCGTTCTTTAAATCAAAGTTTTCTACTTCAATCTCAGCTTCATTCATCAGAGCTTTTATATTGTTTGAAAATCTTTCCATTTTGTCTGGTTAAATATGTAACTACTGCCTTTATTAACAACAGTATTTATGAGATTTTCCAGTTAAATTTTGTCATTTTATTGGTCAGCTTTTGGTCAGCAATTTCTATGCTTAATTCTCCGTTTTCTTTTGTAAGGATGAGCATACAACCTTTTTCTAAAATTCCGGTTTCATTAAATTCCAGTTCCTTTATTTTTATGGATTGGGTTATTCCGTTAGAATCAGTTTCCTGTTTAAATGGTTCTCCCGTATGTCCGTAAAAATGGTAATGAAAAATCACATTGTCCAGCGCCTCTCTGATTTCGGTCATTCCATACCCTTGATGGCCGCTGCCGTCTTTGTCGTGAGTAATTAAGATATCAAAAGGGTCTTTTGTTTTTAGAAGTTTTTTGATTTCCTTTCTTTCGTAATCCTGAATAAACCTTTTTTCTGTTCTTCCTTTTCTGTCGCCGATTCTACCAATACCTACAAAAGTTAACACTTCATTTTGAGTTTCTAGTTTTTGTGGTAAACCCGATTTGCAGACCAATACTCGACCATAAATATCAATAGGAAACAGGCTGTTTTGTGAATTTTCCTTTTCCAAATTGTCTAAAAAATCGTGATCTTCGTGATTTCCACGAACACAAATCATATTGATATTAAGTTGGTCTAAAAATGCCTTGATTTCCTGATTTGTTTTTGTAAAGTCGTCGTGAAACCCAAGTTCATCTCTATCGTATTGTGCATGTTTTATTGTTGCTTTATCCAGGTTTTCGATGATAGGATAAGCTCCCATATCTCCACATTGTAATATGAAATCAATTGTGTTGCCTGTTTCTTTTTGGTATAAATCAACCAGTTTGAAAGGGAGTAGTATTTTGCCGTGGATGTCGGAAAAAAGGGCGATTTTCATGGTTTTATTTGTTTCAGATGGACACTAATACTTCTTGTTTTATCGGGATAGATTTTCGATTAAAAATCAATTTCTTATTAAAATAAATTAAATTTTCGGGGTTATTCGATTTAGCAATGGCTAATCGGCTTGATAAATACAATATTTTGAAAATAATGAGTACGAATATTTACTTACTTTCATCTATTTTGCTTATAACAAACCGATGTTGCAAGAAGTTTTTATGACTTACAGATTTTAAAAAGCTTCTCCAGAATCTTTCTTTGCGGAATTATATTCAATTAAAGTAGTAAAAGCTTTCTTTAATCTTTCAACCAAGGCTTGTTGAGTCGTAAATATGAATGGTGCTCCATAGTCATTGTAATTTGGACCGCTTATTGAGAGGTATTCTTTGTATTCAACATAACCTGGTGCCTCATTATTACAGTGTATAGATGTCATTTGTTTTCCAAAAATATAAAAATCATCAGAATACTCATTGTTCATTCCTGTTATCTTATTAAAGTCATAGCTGGAATCACAATATCCTCCTCCCGCATAATTCCGCCTAAGAACAAAGATTCCGCTTTTGTAAGAAATGGCTACTCTGTTTTGACCCAAATTTTCTTTCCATTTCTCTGCTATCCAATCCATCGTTTCCTGCTTACTTGGTTTTGCAGTTTTACTTTCAGTATTTGGTTTAGCAGCTTTTGCGGGTGCTTTCTTTTGAGCATTCATATTCATGCTTGCAACTGTTATTAATAATACAATTGCTAACTTTAATTTTTTGGTCATTGTTTTTTATTTAAAAAGTGGTTATTAATATTTTAGGGGTTTTATTCTTTCCTTAGGCTAATTTTTTTGATTTTATTTTTACTGAAAGGTTTCAATAAAATTTCTTATGACGGTATAGTCTTTCGATAATAAACGAGTAAATTTTATTATTGTAATTTAATAATTCAAGTGTTATTAGTTTGTTTTTTTTTGAAAATCCACCCAAATATAGGTTATAACTTAGAGATTTCCAAATTTAAGCAAGCATTCACGCTATTAGTAATAGTTTCTTAATAATTCAATTTTCATTTTTTTGTATGTATAAATTATTGGCTTAGGTTAAATGTTTTTCTTTGTTACAGATTATAAATAGGAAGTGAACTGATATAATTTTTAACATTCCAATATTGATATCATTCCTCAATATTAACGGGGAGACTATTTTTTATTATTGAGATAGCTAAATTTTCTTTGTTTAAAATATTTGAACACCAAAACCCTTTTCCCCAAGTTCCTTTACCAACAAACTTCTCGGGATATTGTAAGCTTAAAAGTGTTGATGTTCTACTTTTGAGTCTTGAAACTTTTTGAGTAATTGATTGTATATCGGAAAATATTAATATTTCGACTTTTGATTCATTAATATTCAGTATTTCGATTTCTAGTCCGTCAATAATTCTGTCATTTTTCTCTTGGCAAAGGTCTTCAATATCAGTCTTTAATTGGTTTATCGATTTTTCATTTAATACAAGCCGTTCACTTTTTGAGTTCTTATTTACAGAGCCGATTGGTAGTTCATGTGATAAGTTATAGCTTATACTATGCTTTTGTAATTCAGTATAAATCTCAACAAGCCTTTGCCAATTACCATTTTTATCCCATACAGGATATTCATTATAGGTTGTCCAGATAATATGAAATAATTGTTTTTTACTCATGGTTTGTAAACTTACCGCTGAAGTTTTTTTATTTAAGTATTTGTATACCTTGTCAGCTTTTCGTTTTGTTAAATTTCATCGACACTGTCCCAGATATAAAAAGGGACATCGCTGGCTGGTCTCCATCCTCTATGTAAAAAACGTGCGATTTCAGGTTTTTGCAATTGTTTATCTACGTCTTCCTGAGTAATATTATTTCCTGCAACATTTACTTCTTTCAATTTGGGAAGTTTGTTCAGAACACTTATGTCAGAAATTTTGTTGTCGTATAAATTTAAGTATTCTAAATTCTTCAGGTTTTCTATCCCATCTATATTTTCAATGGTATGATTTTCATAGAGATTTAGTACTTTCAGATTTGAAAGTTTATCCAGATTATTAATTTCAGTAATTTTACATTCATTAAACTCCAATTGCTCTAAATTAGGTAGATTATCAAAAAATTTTGCATTTTCTAATTCAAATCCCCTTGAGCCGATAGATAAAATTTTAAGTTTTTTTAACACTCCTAAATTAATATTATTACATCCTGTAATATTAAGATTCTCTAAATTGGGAAATTGTTCCAAAGAATAGATTGTATAATTATCTTTAAGAGCTTTGATTTCTAATGTTTTAAGAGATTCTAATCTATCTGTTATCTGAAGCTGAATACTTTCTGTCTTTAAATATCTTAAGTTTTTAAATTTGTTTAATTCATCTATGATGCAGTCACATTCTAATGTTAATCTTTCAAGGGTGGTAAGATATTCGGCGCCTTTGAAGACGAACATCTTATCAGTATTCACATTATAACTGTAGAGTCTCAGGCTTTTAATACTTTTAAGCTTTTTAAAATCAAGGATTAAAGTATTTGTCGGTATTGTTTCATAATCAATAATAAGATGTAATTCTTTAATTGTTTCTAATTGCAAAAATGTTTTAATAGTTGTTACACAGCCTGAATTAATAAATATTGTTTCCAATGCAGTAAACTGTTGTATGCCTTTAACAATATTATGTGTATTAGACGTAGTAAATGTACAATCAAAAAATTGTAACTGTTTTACCATATTGAAGACAGGCTGTAAAGCATCAAAATTTTCAAAATGTAAATCTGTTAATTGTAATGAGATAAATTTTTCATCTGTAACATAGTATTGTGTTTCAGCAGCAGATGCTTTACTCCATTCTTTTATGGAAATTTGTAAATTTTTCTCTATAGCATTTATTGCTTGTTCAATAAGATTCATGGATAAATGTGTTTTTAAAATTTTTGGTTTTCAGCTTTCATTTTATGGCGTTCAGTTTTATATTTCCAATATTTTCGTTTCAGTATTTTGATATTTTGCTTTTAAGGTTTTAATTTTCTCTGCAAAGTACTTATGATTCTCTTCAATTTCTCCGGGATAAAAATGAAGCCAACGACTATGATCTCTATAGGCTTTTTGTCCATCAGCAAGTTGTTGTTGTCTTTTGGATTCGTTGGGTACTAAAATATTGTTGATGATTAATTCGTACGGCTTTAACATTTCAGAGATGGTGTCAAAATCTTCAAGACTTGATCCAGTGTTGTAAATTACAATATTATCTTCCGAATTAATAATCTCTTTAGAGAGGTATTCAAGTTTATTCAGCTCGGAATCTTTTGAAGGATGATAATTATTTTTTAGAAGAACGTCAGAAAAATCCACAATTTTAAAATTTGCAAATTCAGAACTTTTTATATCAGATTCATCAATCCTAAAGGTTAAAACTACGTTTATTTTCTTTTTTGATTCTGATAAATTATTTTTTATGAAATTCATGGTTTTGTTTTTTTATTAAATCGACATCCACATTGGCCATCTTTATTGTAAATGAGACAGATCAGTTTATCTTTTCCATATTAATTCAGAGGAATTTTCCAAGGTCCAGATTTCAGGTTTTACGGTCTTATTATTTGGTAGTAATTCCAATATATTTTCTCTCATATCAACACCTGTAATAAAGCCAAGTTGGTTAGTATGTGCTACTTCAAGAAGTAAAAAGAAATCCTCCGCTAATGAGTCATCATCATGTTTTAAATTCTCCTTGTCCAAATAAAGATACTGAAGATCTTCATGGGTCAGCCAATTGGTAATTCCCATTCCATCATAATGAAAAGAAGGGTTCCAATCATCAAGTTCTCCGATGATTGAATAGGAAAGTGTTTCTGGAGATAGTTTAAACTGTCGCATTACACCACCTTTTCCAAGAGGTAAATGTGGAAAAAAATCGGCACAGGTCTTAAAGATATAAAACTCAAAAAACTTACAAAAATCATAATGTATGTCTGATTTATTTAAAAAATTTATCTGATCATTATAATCTCCTATTTTTTGATGTTCGCTATTTATTTTAAAAGTTTTGTCAAATGAGTTTGATATGGAAACAATATTTCCAATAGTTTCATTAACAAGTTTTTCTAATTCCTGTTTAGACAGATGTAAAGTACTTCCGGTAACATGAGACTTTAAGAATTCCTGACAATCGGCGGTTAAGTCTCCTGTTTCTCCTTTTAACGTAGGAACAATTTCTTTATAAAATTTTTTTTCATCAAATAAATGTAGTGTGCACCAATATCCCATTTGTATTGTTATTTTTTGTGTTTGTATGCAAATTCTCAAAATTAGGGATTACGTAAATAAGATATATATTTACACTTATCCTTTTAGAATTGATGTAAAATTATTAAAGAAAAACCGCTCTACAAAAAGTAAAACGGGTTAATGCTGTATTGTCTACAAAGGCTAGCGCGAAGATTCTCGCTCGTATCCGAGTAAACGATCCGTATCTGTTTTTATACACAAGCTTTCAAGCTTGCGCTAGCAGATAGCTAAATAGAAAATTTACAAATTATATCATAATGATAAAAATAAAAGAATCAAAATTACGGAACCGGAACGCCTGCACTTTCTGACCACAACGCAAACCAATCCTGCAATTCCATATCAACGGTTGTTGCTTTCATTAGGTTAGCCATTCTCGCTGGATCAGCGGTACCACAAACGGGTAAAATTCCGGCTGAGTGTTCTAAGATCCATGCCAGAAGAATAATATCAGCGGGAACATCATATTTTGTCGAAAATTGGGCAATCAACTTTTTTAAACGCTGAGTCTGATCATTGTCTTCTTTGAAAACAGTTCCTAGCGGTGACCAACACATGGGTGTGATATTATGAGTTTGCATATGATCTAAACTTCCGTTAGTCATCGCTTCAAAATCGGTAATAGAAAAACTGATTTGGTTGTAATTAACTTTGGTTTGTGTCTCAATCAAATCCGTTTGCAACGGCGTAAAATTGGAAACTCCGAAATCTTTAATTTTTCCGTCTTGTTTTAGTTTGGTGATGGCTTCTGCAATTTCATCAGCTCTCATTAACGGGCTTGGACGATGCAGCAAAAGTAGGTCTAAATAATCTGTTTGCAGGTTTTTTAGTGACTGTTCTACGGACCATATAATATAGGAAGTAGAATAATCATAATGCTTTACGGAGTTATTTCTTTTGCCAGATTCCATTTGAATGCCGCACTTAGAAATAAACTGTATTTTGCTACGGTCAATTTTACTTTCGTTGAAAGCTTTTCCAAAAGCAGCTTCTGTAGTGTAATCTCCATAAATATCTGCATGATCAAATGTTGTGATTTTATTTTCCAGGGAACAGTGCATCAATTCGATCATCTGTTGAGTGTTGCAGTCTTTCCCCCAAACTCCCCATGTCATGGTGCCGGCAATAATCTTTGAAAATGGTGTTGTATTCATGTTTTTATTAAAATTAATAGTGATTTTTTTATCTGAATATAGTTTTAAATCTCCTTTGTAACAATAAAACCATGAGACTGTAAATATTCATCAACGTCTACATCAAAAGGAACGTCATAGCCATTATCTAGGTCAAATAATCCACCTCCGGCATCTGAAGATTCTAAAAATCCGATCATTTTAGACTGTGTTTTTTCTTTTGCATTTCTCCAGCAATTCATTAAGAAATCACTTTCTAAACCAAACTGATTTTCCCAATAATTAGCAAAATCCAATTGGTTGTCTTCGTCAAGATAGGCGGAATAATCAATGTTGTTTTCATCCAAAACCTTTTTGCATAGCTCTTGAACATCAATGGATGAGTAATCTGCAAATGAATGCTCTTTCAAATGCAGCTCTGCGATCTGAATGGTTTTATCAGGAGAATAATATTCATAATTAGGCAAAGCAAATAAAAAGCTTAAAGGACTTGAAGCATAATAATATAAACTGATGACTTCAATTTTCTTATCATCTTCTCTAAATTGATATTTTGAGTTTAAAACATCAACCAAGAAGTTGGTCACTACTTTTTCTCTGGGAAGTAGAAAAGTATTTCTAAAGGCTTCATCAATTTTCAGTTCTATTTTCTTCATGTCTTATTTACTTTTTTGAGATGGTAAAAATAAAGAAAACCAATGTATAAAAATAGTGAGGTCAAATTATTTTGGAAATCTTCCTATCCCTATTCAAATCAATTAATATAAAGGCTATAAGTTGTATTATAGATTAGGTGATACTGTTGAGAGGATTCTGCACTGATCACATTTGAAATCATAAAAATTGTGTAATTTTTTATCGAGTTTCCATTTTTTTTGACAAGTGGGGCATAACCTATTTTCATCACCTTTTTTATGTTTTCTATAATTGTGTAAATAGTAATAGGTAGGAATGTTAGTAAACTCTTTAATTTTTTCACAAATAGTAATTCCTTGTTTTGATAATTGAGATTTTGTTTGCTGCATTTGGTTTAAAGCCCATCGTTCACCAACTTCACAATTCATTTGTAATCTGTCACAGGATTGGTAGTTTGTTTCCCAACTTAAAATAGGCATATACCCAAAATCATAATATTGAGGTAGTCTGTAAAGGGGAATAGATTTATTACATGATCCACAACTTATCGGAGAATCAATGGAAACGTAATTGGTGATAAGAATATAAAATGCCGGACTCTTGCAAGTGCATGGATTTGTGTAGTCAGCATATAATTTTCCAACAGTTTTGATGGAAATTTTTGAGGTGCTCAATTTTTCAATTTTTTCAATTTGGTTTTCAACATACTTGTTATTGTTAACCTTATCGAGTGAATTTTTTTCAAGAGTAAAAGGAAGACAAACAATTGTATTTTTATCAATATACTGAGTTTCAATTCTTCCTTGAGTTTGTCCATTAGCTCTATAAAATTCTAAAAGTAAGCTGAAATCGTCGATAAGCTCATTTTTATTTATTTTGGATTTAATTTCCAATGAAATTTCTTGAATATACATAATAGGTTAGAATAGTTTTTATCTTTTACATTCTAATTTATACAAAGCATAAAATGAGGCATATAAAATTGAGTATTTATCCAATAGATTTTAATTTTCAAATTTTTCTTCAACATTTGTTAAAATTTCACAGTCACAATACCCTCCGTTTTCAGATAGCCAACTTAAAATATTTTCAATATTCATGATGTTATTCTTTTCTAAAAATTCTATTGTCAATTTGTTAGTATCATCACAGCCAAATTTTTCTAATTGATTATCAAGATCGTCAAATAAATTCTCAAAAAGGATTCTGTTCAGGGGTAAACTTTTTTCAAATTCGTTCTGTTGTTTTTTCCTCAACTCATTCCGTATTTGTCTTCTTCGCTCTTTTTCATTTTTATCCATAGGGTTCTCTTCAGTTTTTAATTAAAATTATGTGAATAACCTATTTCGAGAAGATCAGTTTCCAATTGTTCCCAATCTTCTATTTCTTCAACGATGGTCAGTACCATTTCCTTTGTTAGTGTTTCTCCTGTGTAGATTTTTGCTACAGTTTCTAAAGGTATTCCTGTTTCTTTGTAACTATCTTCAAAATATTCTGTAGCCCAATCAATATAGGTTTGAGGATTTCCATTAAAAATACTTAACATTTCTTTGGAATTGTCTTCGTAGCTTTCAAGTGGTCCTGTTTGCCAGTTTTTTTCTTCAATTGTCCATAAGCAAAATGTTGTCCCTATTGAATTGACAGGTTCTCCGAAAATAAATTCATTAAATATTGAAGGTAGGTTTGTTGTTAATTGTTGTTTGCTTTGTTGTGTATATTCGTGAGCAAAACCATTGATAACACATCCGTTTTGTGGAAATAAAATAAGCATTTGATTTCCAGAACCATCCCGCATTTCGAAAAACTCTTCATGGTCTGACCATTTATTGTTGTAGGAATAATAGCGATATTCCCATTCCTGAGAAAGAATAGCATCTAATGCAGAGATTGCTTTACAAATAGTTTGTAAGATTTTTGTGTTGGGTAGGAGAGTTTGATCTTTGGTTGAAATCATGATTTTATTTAAAAAATCTAATTTAAGTATTATTTGAAACTAAAAAGACTTTTTTTATATATTGATCACAGACGATATACCTGCACCAACATATCTTTCAACATTCTTTCCAAGCTTATTCTTCCCGTAATTACATACGATAATCGAACTTCAAGGATACCTAATTATCCGTGAAGTTCGATTATGAAATTTTAAAAAGAATTTATTGTTAAGAATGTTTTATAAGTCTCTTAAGCCGCCATCAATTAGGATTTCAGTACCTAGCATAAAAGCAGACTCGTCAGAAGCTAAATAAACTGCGCCACTAGCAATTTCATCCGGCACGCCTAGTCTTTTTAAAGGAGTAAAGCTTCCCATAGCTGCTGCCATTGCTTCTGCTTCTTCATTCGTGTTTGTAACGGTGTTGAAAACAGGAGTGTCAATTGGCCCGGGCGATATGGTATTGACTCTAATTTTTCTATCTAATAAGTCAGCCGAAAAGCTACGCGCTAATGAGCGTACCGCCGCCTTACTTGCCGAATAAGCTGAATGGTTAGGAATACCTTTTTCGTTTACCGTTGAGGAAATCAATATAACGGAAGCTCCGTCATTCAATACAGGCAATGCTTTTTGAACTGAAAAAAAGGCCCCTTTAAAATTGATATCACTTACTTTATCGAACATTTCTTCAGTAAAATCTGCTAATGGAGCCATGATGTACACTCCGGCATTGACAACCAAGGTGTCCACTTTGCCCAACTGATTTTCTACTTCTTTATAAATTCGTTCAAGGTCATTGAGATTAGAGCTGTCACCCTGAATAGCTATACCCGATGTGCCCAGTTCTTTGAGCGCTTCATCCAATGTTTTTTGACTGCGTCCTGTAATGGCTACTTTTGCCCCTTCTGCCACAAATCTTTTGGCTGTAGCTAACCCAATACCACTACCACCACCTGTGATAACAGCAACTTTGTCTTTTAATTTTTGCATCTTATTTTTAATTTATGCAAACGGCTACTTCCGATTGCGATACAAAGGTCAGACAATAGGCTAAGGAAAAAAATGAAGTAGTTTAGGAAATTTGGTTGATGTAGTTCAACTTTTTTTAGCGACCCTTTTATTTCTTATGCGGGATAAAAATTCTGTGGTCATTCCTAAATAGGATGCCAAAGCATATTGCGGAACCCGCTGGACAATTTGCGGATATTTACGGGCATAGTTTTCATATCTTTCTTCAGCGGACTGTGTTAAGTTTGAAATTATTCTTCGTTGGTGTGAAGCAAGTCCACGCTCTGCCATAATCCTGAAAAACGTTTCAAACTTGTGATTTGATTTTTTTAAATCATGCTCCTTTTCGTGGTCAATTTGTAAAACAGTAGTATTTTCCAAGGCAACGATAAACATGGTAGCGGGTTGCTGAAAAATATAACTGTTATAATCTGTAATCCACCAGTCGTCTATGGCAAAAGTAATTGTGTGATTATGACCTTCATCCGTCACAACATACGCCATAAGGGTACCCTTTAAAACGTAGTATCTGTTTTTGGCTGTGAAATTGGGCTGGACAATAAATTGACGTTTTTTAATATTGACTTCTTTAAACGCATTACTTAGTTGCTCAGCTTCTTCGTCTGTCAGTTTTATAAGGTTATTTGCGTATTCAATTATTTTGCTTGTCATCATCGATTGTCTGTATTTTGAAATGGGATTATAGGTGTTATATACCTTTTCACGGTTTGACGAGTGCTGGTTTTTATGAATCTATTTCAAAGATATGTAAAAATCAATGTAGTAAATTCGGTTTTCCGATTTCTATTGTTATAGCCGATTTAATAGTGATTTTCGAAACAAATGAAGACACTTGCAACAGTGTGGGGAATTTTTTTATGAATGCTATTTTAATTGGGTAGGATTTTGTTTCTCCCATTCTTTCCAGATATTTTTATCGCCTTTTAACCACTGGATATAGTTGTAAATGATAATCCCTGATATAGAATCATTTTCTCCTCTTTTATTGCCGAGATTTCTATCTTTAAAATATTGTAATAATCTCGAGCCTCCGTTGATTCCCCAATTATTTCTTATCCACATTCCTAACCCACCCATATGACCATTAAAATCACTGTATTGTTTTGGGTTTTCTAATTCTAACCTACTTTCATAGTTTAAAGTTTTATCTAATTCAGACATGCATTCTTTCATATTTTTAGGGATGTAAATGCCATCAATTTCTGAAAGCGATAATCTTTTTTTGAAATCGTCCTCGCGCTTTTGCTTCTGTTTTAGGGTAATGTTTTCCGCAATTTTATCGTCGGGATTTCTATAACCTCCAAAAAAATAGTTGAAATAAAATTGATCAACTTCTTTAGGAAGAAAATCTGATTTAAATTTAGTTTGCCTTATATAATGTAAGATTTTGTCTTTATCAAGATGATCATCTATTTTAAAATTCTCAATATCGAAACTGCCGTTTTTTGTCAAGTACCCTGAGATTTCTATTTTATAAAGATGGTATTTGTAAAATTCAGGGGTATTAATAGGCACAAATTTCAATTGGTGAATTTTACTTATGGTTTCAGATAGTTTTTCCCCATTTATTTCACTTTCAAAATCATTAATATATTTATTGGGTGATTTTATACTTGTTATATAGCTGTTTTTATTCTTTCTTAACAATTTAATTTGAGGATAAATATCATCAAAATTTCTTTTTATAGGAGCTAAATTTACATTATTTAGATCATAAATAATCACTTTTTTTCTTGCATCTATAACATATATAGAATCATTTTTATTAAAAATAAAATTATCTATTAGGTAAGAATCTTCATCACTGGTTCCCTGTTTTAGAGTAAGTAAACTTCCATTGGATTTTTTGTAATCTATTAATTGTTGAGTATTGAAAAATAATCCACATTTCTCTTTTTTAGAATCACAATCAGTAAATTCTTCGAAACTATATTTTTTGTGGAGTTGTCCATTTTCATAAATCATTACAGCTTTATCAGTCGACTTATCATCATAATAATTTGTTGAGGAGAAGTAAGCGATTTTCTTTCCATCTTTACTGATAAACAAAAAGAAATTCTTAGAATTTTCATCCAAATCAAATGATCTTGGAATAGTATACAAAAGGCTGTCTTTGCTGTATGAGATGTTGAAGACTTGAGAAAATCCTCTATCCGTAGGAAACTTGTCATCATAAGAATGAGATATTATTTTAAATTCTCCGTTTGATGAATAGGTTGACGAATGGGTGAAAACACTTGAAGAATATTGTCCTTTTGCAGAAAAAGCAAACAGTAATGCTATAAAGTAGTAGTAATTAATTTTCATTAGTTTTTGTAAATATAAAACATGCTTATACTTTCTTTTTCGTCAAAGGCAGTCGTATTAGGTTTTTATTCCCTTTTTTATTGGGGTAAAATAACGATTTTCCGTCGATTAAAAAGAAATCGTCTTTTATGATGTCATCATCATCTTGAATATCTTCTATATCGAATTCAAAAAAATTGGAATCTTTACTGGTTCTTGTAAAAATAATATAATCATTCAGATGATAGGTCATGAATCCTATTTGAGAAAAATCTTTTTGAGAAATTTTTACTGAATTATCGTTATTAAGTATTTTCTGTTTACGTATGATGGGTGCCCAACCACATTGTCTTATAGAAGGGCTTTTGAGGATATTAATATAACGTCCTTTTTTATCAAAATAGACCGTCGCCATTCTGAAATCCTGATTTTTTGAATGATCAGAATTTTCATTACTAGAGATATAGTTGATCTTAATTGTTATAGAATCTGAAGTAATTCTGGATTCTCTCATTTTTATTTTAGGAAATTGTTTCTTGATCTTTGGGTTTAATAATACTTTATTTTGCGAAAGTTCCCAATTTCCGTAATACTTTTTTCCTAAGTAATTATATATAAATGTGGAGTCAGACTTTAGTTCAAGATAATCTCCTTTCGGATTAAATGTTTCCGTTATTTTTTCTCCATAAATTCCTGAAACATCTTTATTTTGTGCATAAAGAGCTGATGTGACAAAAATTAAAATAATTAAAAATAGCTTTTTCATTGATGATTTTTTTTGGAGTAGGGTAGCGTGCATATTCTTTCATCGTATTACTTCTTTTCATACTTTTTAATAAGCTCGTAATCATAGGGAATCATGATCGATAAATTTTTAGCTTCCCAAATATCTCCTTCAGAGGGTTGATAGAAATCGTAAGAATTATCCAGAAAATTATCACCATCGGGTGCTTCCTGCCAGTCTTTTTTATCTCTGTTGTAAAGCAGAATCATGCAGCTTACGCAATTGTAGTTTCCTTCTGTATTTGGGTTTTCATAACATTGTCCTACTTTTATATTCAATTTCTGATTAATGATCACATCCGTGAGGCGACCTTGAGTTAATCTAATCAGAGCAGCCTGAACATCTTCATCAGAAGGTTTATTTTTTGCTGGGATTAATTTTTCAAAATGCGCATCTTTTATTCTTTTTAATTCCTCTGTCTTTTCATTTCCTGTGAAGAAACCAATGTTATAGGGATGAAAATCTGTCACGGCGGCGCTAGCTACAGATGTCTGAGCGACTTCAGTAGGAGTATTTTCAAGATATTTCTCGTTTGTTTCATAATTTTTCCAGTCTTCTTTACTGTACGTTACATATTGCTGCATTTTATAAAGAAGATTTTCCCTTTCGTTGAGCCAGATAAAATTGCTTGCTATTAGAAATAATAGAATAAGTCCGAAAATGATTCCTGTCCATTTAAATATCTTTTTTGTGTTCATCATAGTTTATTTTAGTTTTTATTGAAGCTGTAGTCTTATCCAATTAAGGATAAAAAGTGAAAATAGTACTCCTGCAATATAGAACTGAATTTTATTGACCTTGCTGGCTCCAAATTTCCAGACACAAATTCTGTCTAGAATCATGATAATGATAACAGGAATTAATCCAAATAATGCATACATTCCGGCTAAACCATCTTGTGCAGAAACACTATTAAATGCAATAATAGAGAAAATAATTATGACAAGAATAGATAATAAACCCAAAATGAAAAAGAAGGTAAGTGTGTTGGTGATTTTATTTGAAGTAGAGTTTTTTATGGTTGGGGTATTTTTACTAATGAAATCTTATCTTATAATTTTAATCTGTTGTAAAAGTCCTTTCTCGTTTTTATACGTAAAAATATACGTTCCACGCGGTACTTTTGACAAATCTATATTTTTGTTGTAATAAGCAAAACTTTTTCCGACTTCTTTTCCATCCATTGTGTAAACAGTGTATTCAAACTGATTGCTGTTATTTTTATTGCTGATGACGAAACCGTCTCTTTGGGCATTCGTATAAACTTTTGATTTAAATACATCTTCATTGGTATTTTCATTGGAAAGTGCCCCTTCGCTAATATCCGCAACTTGAATACTTTTAATGGCTGATTTGGTTAAAGATGTTGTACTTCCACCGATGATGTATAATTTATTGTTATAAATTTCCGCAGCAGCATGTCTTCGCGGGATCATGTTTGAAGATAACTGATGCAATTTATTGGTTTCTGTATCGAAATAGGCTAAAAAAGTTTGATTATTATAACCACCTGCAATAAAAATCTTATTACCGGATACCGCTAATGAATGACCAGATATCCCAGCAGGCATCGTATATTGCTCAGTCCAAAGATTTTTGTTGAGATCGTAAACATTGACCAAACGGGATGATGTACCGTTAAAACCACCAATGACATACAACTTATCATTCACAATTTTGCCCTTTGCTTCTCTGGCTGTGGGCATATTGGGTAATGGATTCCATGTATTTGAAGCAATATCATAATACTGGAATTTATTAGAAAATACAGTGGTTGAGGCACCGTTTAGCCCACTTCCGCCGAACACATATATTTTGCCATTATAGATTGCAGAACCTGCATTGCCTGTATAGGAATGATTAACAGCTCCCTTCGTTATTGTATTGGTGGCAAGGTCTACAATTTCAAGATGGCTATTTCCCCAACCGTTAAAAATATAAATTTTATTATTGTAAGTCTCCGAATTAGCAAATCTTTTGGTAAGTAGATTAGAATTAAAAACACTCCAACGGTTATCTTTAATACTGTATTTCTCCATAAAGTTGGCATTACCATCAGTGTCTTTATATCCATTGCTTACATAGATATTATCATCTACAATGACACTGCTTATAGCTCCTCTACCCATAGACATATCCGCAAGATGTTTAAAATTTAAGGTTTGTGCATTCGCAAAGAATAAGCCCAAAAATGAAAGGAGGAATAATTTTGTTTTCAATGGTGGTGGGATTTGGATTTAAAGATAGGGAAAAAATGATGAGTGTAAATCTGCGATAATTTTTACGTATTAAATTTTGAGCTTTCAAATGCTTTAATAAGCTGCTCTAATTCTGAACTTTGAGAAATATAAAAAATTGTAAAATTAGCTTCAAATCCATTTAATAACGTACGGTATATAATAAAATTATGGAATATATTATTCCCGATATTTTCTTTCAAAACCGTTTTATAGAAATTAACTCCGTCAATTTTTTCTTCGGTAATTTTACTCTCAAATTGAGCTTCATTTTTACCTTTTTTTAGTGACTCAATTAATTCATTATTGTGTTTTTTTATATCAGACTCAGAGAATTGAGTGTTTTTGGAATCATTTTTTTTGAAAAATATCAAAAAGTAAGTGTAGTTTTTTCCCTGAAAGTGAACTTCCTCTGCTATTTCTTTTGTAATATTAGATTTCTCCGTTGTTTGCTTATTTTTTGTTTCTACTACATGAACTTTTTTTGTCTCTTTATTCAGAGTGGTAAAGCTATCTGGAATATTAATAGTCCAACCCAGTTTTTCAATGTTATATAAATTTGATTGTTGTGCCTGACAAAAAGAATTTGTTATGACGAGAGTGATGAAGCTTATAATTTTTATTTTCATGAATATGAGCATTTTTTTACATCTTGGATTTTAATGCTTCCAGATGTTCTGTTGAATTAAAATCTTTTGCGATTCCACTATCAATTCCTTCCTGAATGGCATTTTTCAGAAGCTGAATTTTATTTTCTTCTTCTTCCAATAATCTTAAACCCGCACGAATTACTTCGCTTGCATTCTTATATCTTCCCTCAGAAACTCTATTATCTACAAAGTTTTCAAAGTAGCACCCAAAGAAACTGATGTATTTCGTCCCATTTTAAAAATTTTATTGAAGTTACCAAAAATTGGTAATTATGGCAAGTGGTAATTTTTTTATGAATGTAAATCTATACTATACATTATAGATTTTGTTTTGGAATGGAAAAAATCGGGTGGCTTTATATTTATTGATACGAATACCATCTTGGGATAATATAAAACTACATCGTAGAAAAGTGAAATGATATCCCCGCGCTACCGCACGAATGCTTTCGTGTGGTATTATAAATTAAACATTCCAATAATATAATTTAAAGGCCAAAGCCACACGATACAATCGTGCGGCAGCGAGGGTATTAGTTTAATGGTTGTAAATTTAAATAAAAAATAGGCTTTTTAATTTGCTGATTGATAGCGTTGGGTAATCTTAGTTCTGAAATAACCAGTTGCATTTATTCTTTCTTTATTTTTTTCCATTTTTAAATTTAGATAGCCATAAATTGAATCATTCAGTTGATATTTTTTTTTATTTAGTTTGAGGCTGCTCTCAAATATCTTTATACGATCTCTTTTCTTAGTATTTATAATCATATCACTAGATTGTAAGTATTCAAGTTTAAAATAATTTTTATAAATTTTTAGTGTTATTCCTTCTCCTGAATAACCGTTAAAATTGTCAATTAATACAATAATTGTATCCGTTCTTTTATTGTCAAAGTGAGTATAAAAGAATGATTCTGAATTAAATTCATCATAATGATTTTTAATTCCCCCCAATTCTGTTGTGATTTTAAGATTATTAGATCTTTTTTGATTTTTTTTAATTTTTCTAAAATCATAACCAAAATCAAATTCTTGGGTTTTATTTAGATTTTCGAATATCTTATTGTTTTGGATATTTTCATCAATTTCGTATCGATCAAATCCTTGAATATTTTCATTTTTTGTACAAGAAGATAGGACAGCTAACATTGATAATATTATGAAAATTACTTTTAACATGAATTTTGATAAATACGGTGGATAATAATTAAATCGATGCATTACACTCATATGATGTCTAAATATAATTATTCTTTTTGCTTTAAAATATAAACTTATAGGCAAAAGTAGAACGGATTTATTGTATTTGAAATGAAGGTTTCTTGGGTTTTATAATGAAATACAAGTGAGAAGCGTAAATGTTGGGAACCATAGTTTATTTATAAAGTTCTCTTTCTATATAATTATTATATTTTTTAAAATGTTCTTGTGCTCGCTGTTCTTTTCCTTTAATTAAATCTTGTTTTGTTAGCGGGCTTTTGGTATTTGAATCAAAAAATATTGTATCCGACATTTCTGAAGAATTATGAATGATTTTTATATTTTTTGCAGGATCTTTTTTATATTCATTCCAGAGTTTATTGAATTTTTCATTCGTTATAAAAATTTCTTTCATGTGTGAATCAAGCAATACTATTTGGTCATTGAGTTTTTGACTTCCCACTAAGTTGAAAATATGATCCCCTTTATCGTCTTCGATATATACAATTAAACCGGGGAGACCACAAAATTTATAAGGTCCGTCCTGTATTTGAATTTCATTCGTGAACCAGGCAAGCCAATTTCTTCCGCCAAAAGTAGTGGTTGCTTTTTGAACTTTAAAACCTTCAATATTTTTTGTTTCGGGGGAAATAGTCCAATTTATTTTATGCTGTTCTTTTAAAGCGATCTTACTACCACTGATAGAAGTATGATAAACCGTTTCTAAATTGGGATAGTCCTTAGAAACCTGAAAATTAACTTTTGCCTGTTTAATTTTTCTCATATCAAGAACTATAGATTGCGAAATTTTTCCTTTTGCTATTTCTGTATTAATAAGTGAATCTCTGGTTAGCAATAAAGTACTGTAGAAGTTGGAACCCTCTTTTGTAAGGTCAAGGTTCATCATTTCTTTTTCAATATTTTCTTTGTGTAAAGAATCCATTTTAAAAGAATATTCATAAGTAAATCTTTGATTTTGAGCAAAAAATAAAGAAGATGCGAAAATGAAAATTAAAAGAATATTGAATTTTCTCATTGGCTTAAAAGTAGTTTTGTTGGAATTATGGTTGATATTCAAATTTACACATTACGCTAATTATATTTTGAAATAAAGGCTTTTTTTGATTTTTAATAGAGAACAAGAGGTTTACTCATAGTAGCTTTGGTTAGTTGTTGCTGATTTTTTTACTTTATTCTATTAAAGAGAGAAATTTTGTAGAATGTTATATAAGAATTGATTTATATTGATACAATAATGTTTAAATTTATTATTTTTGTTAAAATGTGATTAAATAATTATAACTAATGATCGATGAAAATTTAAAGAAAGCTATTAGAGATAATAAGCTTGTTCTCTTTATTGGCGCAGGGACTTCAATACCTTTATTATATCCCTCTTGGGGAAAATTAGTTTCTGGAATACTAAATAATCTTGATGAGCAGTTTGGAGAAACTTCAGATTTAAATTTTACTAATCTAAAACGTTCTTTAGAAAATGGTAGTAAAAGTCCTTTAGAAATTTTAAATAAAATTGAAAAAGACTCTGGTAATGGAGAAAATTATAAAATTAAAGCTAAAGAATATATTTATAAGATTTTTGATGAAATTAATATAAATAACTCCTTGGATTCTGATTTGCACAAATTACTTTGGGAGGTTTCATCAAAAATTATTACAACTAACTATGATCAAATTTTAGAAGGTAATAAACCTATAGATCCTACAATAAATATTTTTGCAAATGAGAATGAATTTATGGCGCGAAAATCGCAAAAGGATGAAACAAAATTTTTGTATAAAATACATGGGGATTTTAAAAATCCAAAAACTTTAGTATTATTTGATAGTGATTATAAGGCTATTTATTCTAACCAGAACGCAAACCAAGATGCATTAGGTGACTTTTTTAAAAATAAAACTTTTCTTTTTTTAGGTTTTAGTCTTTCTGATCCTTTTGTGAATGATTTATTTGCTAAAATTAAAAGTTTATATAATAATTATACTGTTGGAGATCATTATATATTATCTACTAATCAAAATAATGATTTTTCTAAATATGATGTTAAAAACATTAAAATTGATAATTGGGACGATTCTCTTAAAAATTATTTAGGGGCCTTAATTGAAGAAAAAAATAAATTAGAAGGTATTTCTGAAATTGTAAAAGAAATTGTTGTTGATAAAGGTCTTGAAAATTTGTTAGAAGAAAGTGCGGATAGTCTTTTTGTTTTAGTGAAAAGTAAAATGGAAGAACTAATAAAAAATCCAAGCAATAAAAATTTAGCTTCTGAAATACATGATATACAATCTAAAATTAATCAACTAATTTATGGTCCTTTAAATTTTTTAAAGACTTTTGATAATGAATACAGAAATACTCATCTCAAAATGCTTTTTGAAACTATTTATGGAAATGAAAAACTCGATCAGGAAACAATTAATGAAATCAATAGAATCAGAACTGATTATGAAAATCATAAATGGTATGAAAGATGTCAATTGGTAAGTGCAGTTACATGTAGTTTATTTATTTTTAATAAAGCAGATGACAAAAAAATTTCATTATTAGTAGATTTTATAAATGATAATGAAGATAAGACATGGGAGAGAGCTCTCACTTATTTAGTTATGGTATTAAATCATTTAGGAAATAAATGGTTGAGGTTTGAGCCTATCAAGAAGAAAGTAAAGTCTTTAACATTAAATGCTAAAGTACAGGATGCGTGTCAAGAAATAGTTGAATATATTCTTGTGTTTGGTATTGGAAGATATAATTTTTCAGAAAAAGTTTTTGAAAATCCTTATTTTCGTGAAGACCCATATAATTATTTCTTGCCTTTTTTTAAAGAAAATAACCCAATGTTTGATACTATATATGATAATTATGATGGAGAAAACATTGAACGATTTATCGAAGTATTAGATAAATCTCCTTATCCAGACTCTTTAAAGTATATAGTATGTAATACCAAATCTCAAGAAATTGAAACTAAAGATAACAATGATGATTCTCACTTTATAAAAAATCACCTTAATATTAATGTTACTTATTATCCTTTTGCTGCCTATATTCAAGAATTTGTTAGTTTTATCAATAGTTTTCCTCCATTACAACATAAAAAACTTATTGATACACAATTAAGAATAACATCTACTCCTTTGAAAGATTATCTTCTAAGTGAAAAAGAGAAATTTCGTATTTTAGGAATTCATTTTCATAAAGATAAAAATTGGGGACAAGCAATTATTAATTTTGAAAAATATATTTATATACAACCAAATGATTTAACAATCTTAGACAACTTAGCAAATTGTTACCTTAATCATAATAATAAAGATAAGGCAAAAGAAGTCTCAATTCGTATTTGTGAAATGTTTCCTCAACAGAAATATAATTTATGGCGTTTAGCAGAAATTTATTCATCTGAAAATAATCATGACTTAGCTTTAGAAGTACTTGAAAAGTATCTTATTATAGATTCAAAAAATTCTGCTGCATATTTGAAAAAATCTCTTGTATTATTAGATTTAAAAAAATATGAAGACGCTTTACTTGCAATTCAAAAAGTAGATGAATCATTTGATGATAAAGCTTATGTATATAATGTGTATGGTATGATATATAAAAGTTTATTAAGACATGATGAATCTCTAAAATCATTTGATAAAGCGATTTCTTTAGATGGAAAAAGATCAGAATTTTATTACTATAAAGCAGAATTGTATAAGGATATGGAAGATTATGAGAAAGCTATCGAGGTAATTGATAACGCATTAATCCTTGAGCATTCGGATAATTATTATTATGCTAAGACCTACTATTTATTAGGCATGAATAGATTAGAAGAATCTTATTTAGTTTTATCCAAAGTAAAAAATCAGGGCGAAGAATATTTTAATGCCCTTGCTAATTATTATAGGCTAAAAGGAGACTATAAACTTGCGCTAACTACTATTGAAAAACTAATCAGTATATCTGATGACAAAAGATTTGTGGGAACAAAAGCTGCTATATATGCATCAATGGGAGATAATGATAATTTTTATAAGTTTTTAGAAGAAATATTACTAGCAGGTATAGAAGTTAAAATGTTTCTCTCTGATGTGAAAAATAAGTATAAAAAAGAAGATCAATTTATTAAGATTTTAGAAAAGTATAATCAAGCTTTATAAAAAATAATTTATTAATCAAAATAATGAATGAAATTTCTATAAGATTATTTATAAATAATCTTATAGAAATATGTTGAATATCGGATGTTTTTTTATTCGATCATTTTTAAAGGAATTATTAACTAGTTCTAATCACATAAAATAAAAAACCGCTCCACAAAAAGCAGAACGGTTTAAATTTATTTATAAGCTTACGCTACTACATCATTCCTGGCATTCCACCTCCCATTGGCATAGCAGGTTCTGCGCTTTTCACTTCTGTGATTACACATTCAGTTGTTAGTAACATTCCAGAAACAGAAGCTGCATTTTCAAGGGCAACTCTAGTTACTTTAGTTGGGTCAATGATTCCTGCTTCAAGCATGTTTACATACTCGTCAGTTTTAGCATTGTATCCGAAGTCTCCGCTGCCTTCAGCAACTTTAGCAACGATTACAGAACCTTCACCTCCTGCGTTAGCAACGATTTGTCTTAATGGCTCTTCAATCGCTCTTTTTACAATTTTGATCCCAGTAGTTTCGTCAGCATTAATCCCTTGAAGGTTTTCTAAAGCTGAGATTGCTCTTACAAAAGCAACACCACCACCTGCAACGATACCTTCTTCAACAGCTGCTCTGGTAGCGTTCAATGCATCGTCAACTCTGTCTTTTTTCTCTTTCATTTCAACTTCAGAAGCTGCACCTACATACAATACGGCAACACCACCAGCTAATTTAGCCAATCTCTCCTGTAGTTTTTCTCTGTCGTAGTCAGAAGTTGTAGTTTCCATTTGAGCTTTGATCTGGCTTACTCTACCTTTGATCTTGCTTTCGTCACCACCACCGTTTACAACTGTTGTGTTGTCTTTATCGATAGATACTTTCTCAGCAGTTCCCAACATATCTAGAGATACGTTTTCCATTGTGAAACCTTGCTCTTCAGAAATAACCTGTCCACCAGTTAAGATAGCGATATCTTCCAACATTGCTTTTCTTCTGTCACCAAATCCTGGAGCTTTTACAGCAGCAATTTTAAGAGAACCTCTTAATTTGTTTACTACTAAAGTTGCCAAAGCTTCACCTTCAACTTCTTCAGAAATAATTAATAAAGATTTTCCGCTTTGTGCGATTGGTTCAAGAACTGGAAGTAATTCTTTCATTGAAGAGATTTTTTTCTCAACTAAAAGAATGTATGGGTTTTCTAGTTCAACTAACATTTTTTCAGGGTTAGTCACGAAATATGGCGACTGGTATCCTCTGTCAAACTGCATACCTTCTACAACATCTACTGTTGTATCGATACCTTTAGCTTCTTCTACTGTGATAACTCCTTCTTTACCTACTTTTCCGAAAGCTTCAGCGATCAAAGATCCGATTGTTTCGTCATTGTTAGCAGAAACAGAAGCTACTTGCTTCACCATTTCTGTAGAATCACCAACTTGCTTAGATTGCTCTTTAAGGTTAGCCACAACAGCAGTTACTGCTTTGTCGATTCCTCTTTTCAAGTCCATTGGGTTTGCACCTGCAGCTACATTCTTAAGACCTTCTCTTACGATAGCCTGTGCTAAAACAGTAGCGGTAGTAGTACCATCTCCTGCGATATCATTAGTTTTGGAAGCAACTTCTTTTACCATTTGCGCTCCCATATTTTCTACTCTGTCTTCAAGTTCTATCTCTTTTGCAACAGACACCCCGTCTTTAGTTACGTGAGGTGCACCGAAAGATTTCTCAATAACAACGTTTCTTCCTTTTGGTCCTAACGTTACTTTTACTGCATTAGCCAATGCATCAACCCCTCTTTTTAAAGCGTCTCTTGATTCAATATCGAATTTTATTTCTTTTGCCATTGTTTTAAGCTTTTGACGATTTGCTTTTAGTTTTACAAATCGTGAGTTTATTTTAACTATTAATTATTGGATAATATAAGATCCCTAATATTATATGTTCCTGCAATTTGCATATTACCAAAGTCTGGATACCAGCAAGTAGCAAATCCATTTTTTATTTTCAAAACAGACATTATACCTTTCTGTATATCTATTTGTGGATCTTTATGTCTAACTCTGGAACCTTTTGTAATCATTATTATTAACCTATTACTCCTAAAAGATCTCCTTCTTTTACGATTAAGAAGTCTTTTCCGTCTAATTTTAATTCAGAACCTGAATATTTTCCATAAAGAACTTTGTCACCTACCTGAACAGTTGTAGGCTCATCTTTTTTCCCTGGACCTACTGCTACTACTGTACCTTCTTGTGGTTTTTCTTTTGCGGTGTCTGGAATAATAATACCTGAAGCTGTTTTAGTTTCTGCAGCGATTGGCTCGATCAAAACTCTGTCTGCTAATGGTTTAAAGTTTACTGACATAATATGTTTAATTTTTAATTATTTCTGTGTTGTAAATCTCTAAATACGTGCCAAGCGACGGAAAGGAGATTTTTGGCAGACTTTTGTTGGGAGAATTGTGAAATTTTGCAGAAAATTTGATTTAGAGAGTATCTGAATCAGTAGATAATAAAGGAGATTTTTGGCAGACTTTTGTTGGGAGATGTGAAATTTTGGCAGAAAAATTTCAGCTCTTTTTTTGAAAATTGTACGAATCGTCTGATGGTAAAATATCAATACAGAAGAAGGGGTAATTCAGGTGAATTAAATAAAGGTAAAATAGGTAAAAGTTTTTAAACACGTAAGATCACTTAAGTTTTAAGAATCGAAAACGTTGAAAATAATAAAGTTCACATAAGGCGAAAATCAAAGATTTTCAATACAGTTTAAGTGTTCTTATCAGCGATCATCTAAATTAACTTTAGTGAACTTAAGTGTAAAGATATTTTGTGGTTAAGAGCCTATTTAAATTTCACTCAAGAATCATTATGTGTTTTGTTATCAGTTGTTTTTTTTGTTGACAAGACTCAATAGGTCATGTTTTAAATTATTTTTTGATTAAAAAGATTAACGCAAAGTTGATGAATAATTTTGCTTTATTCTAAGTGGGCAAAGTAATGCGACTTCGTCGCTGATGAAGCTGTATGCTTATCCATACGCTTCGACGAATCAACGAAGTTGATTCTATCCTTTGCTCCCTTAAAATATATATGATAAATCTAAAGCTTTGCGTTAGAAAAATAGGTCATCAGTACATTATCTTTTAAATCAGAAAAATCCTTAAAAAATGTGATTTAGATAAAGATTTGAATGGTATACAAAAAAATCAAATTTAGAAATTTAAACAGGCTCTAAAATAAAAAGGTTGAACAAGTCTGTTATTAAATATCCTGATCACAGACTCTTAACTTTTTTGATGTTGATTGAGTTTCGAAATCACCGCACCGGCAACAGCAATGCCGATAAAATTGGTAACAGATCTGGCTTCATTCATAAATCGATCTACACTGTAAAGTAAAGCAATATCGGTTAAAGGAATTTTCCCGAATCGGTTTAATGTAAAAATAAGCGCCAGAAAACCTGATCCCGGAACTCCTGAAGCGGTCTTTGAAGTAATAGAAATAATGATGAAAAGCCAAATGTAATCATTGATGCTTAAAGAAATATTATAGAATTGAATCAGGAAACAACAGGCTACCGAAAGATAAATACACGCCCCTGCAAGATTAAAATTATACCCCAACGGAATGATAAATCTTAAAATTTTTCTGCTGTATCCTTCACTTTCCATTTTTTCAAAAATAATGGGAAAGGCTGTTTTTGAAGAAGAGGTGGTAATGACCAAAATAATTTCTTCCTTGATATTGAGAAGGAATTTCCAAAGATTAAATTTAAATATATAAGAAACAAAACCCAACACTCCGAAAATAAAAACAATATCCGCAAGATAAACGGTTGCTACCACTTTGCTAAGCGGTAAAAGGGTATTGATTCCATACACTGAAATTCCAAAAGCGATATTACAGAAAATAATAAACGGAAGAATCATGTACAGATATTTAATGACGGTATAGAAAGCTCCCAATCCATAATCCAATCCCTTTAGAAAACGTTCTCTTCCTTTAGATAAGTTTAAAGTAACTCCGATAATAATTGATGCAACAAGAAAAATAGCATGTCGGTTGAGATAGATAACAGAGGCTAGAGAATTGTCATTTATTTCAAACGTTTTAGGAAGGGCCGTATTTATTTTACTGATATCGATTCCTGTATCGGCACCAGGCTTTACCGCAAAACCAAAAATAAAACCTAATATAATGGCAGCAGAAGTTGTTAAAATAAAATAGAGCCCGGTTTGCCAGATGATTCTGTCTGCATTTTTAATTTCCGCTAAATGACAGATTCCATAAATAATAGCCATGAAAATAATTGGCAGAATAAGGGTTTCCAGCACCATAAAAAAATACTGACTTACCACACCGAGTTTCATGCTTAATTCAGGGAAATAATGTCCCATAAGCACTCCGCCGATAATGGCGGCAAATACATAAAGCGTAAGATTCTTTAAGTACTTGCCTGTAAATGTCTTTTTTGTATGGAAAAGGTTCATTTCAAAAACTATTTGTCAGGGCAAAAATAAAATTATATTCTGACCTGAATAAAGGTATCAATTAATTTACATTAAATAATTCCAAGAAGCAACGCAGCCAACAGCATCACAACAGAAGATCCGAGAGCCCATTTTAAAGTATATTTTAAATGATCTGAAAATTCTACGCCTGCAAGGGAAACCAATAAATATGTGGAAGGAACCAACGGGCTCAAAAGATGTGACCCTTGCCCAATAAGGCTTGCTCTTCCCAATATCTCTGGAGAAATTCCCAGCTGATGTCCTGTAGCGACAATGATGGGTAATATTCCAAAATAATAAGCATCATTCGATAAGAAAAAAGTAAACGGAATACTGAAAATAGCGGTAACGATATTCAGATAGCCACCCCAGCTTTTAGGGACTATTTCTATCATACTGTTTCCCATCGCATGCATAATGCCTGAACCATTCAGGATTCCTGTGAAAATTCCTGCTCCGAAGATCATTCCTGCAACCGATAAAGCATTACCCGCATGTTTGGAAATAATCTTCTGCTGATCTTTTAATTTTGGATAATTAATAATGGAAGCAATACAGAAAGCAATCATAAACGCAATGCCCAAAGGAACAATATCAAGGATCATGACAACCAAAAGGGTGATGGTAAGCGCAAGATTAATAAGAATCAGTTTTGGACGACGAAGGGTAAGATCTACTTCACCAATAATATCATTTGTGTTGTAATTGGTGTATTTTCCGTGTTTGGCAATTCTTATTTTTTCTCTTCTTCCTAAAATGTAAGCAACAAATATTACCCACGCAATGCCTATGGCCATAATAGGAATCATCGGAACAAAAATATCTGTATGCCCAAGTTTTAGGGAACTCATTACCCTTGCCGTAGGACCGCCCCAAGGAAGAATATTCATAATTTGCCCTGCAAGCATAATGATACAGGTAAGAACCAACGGGTTCATCCCTTGTTTTTTATATAGAGGAAGCATAGCGGCAACCACAATTAAATAGGTGGAAGAACCATCACCATCCAATGATACCAACGCTGTAAGAACAGCTGTTCCTATGGTTGTTTTAATGGGATTGTCGCCAACAGTTTTCAGAATAATATTTACTAAAGGCTCAAATAAACCTGTGTCGATCATTAAACTAAAATAAAGAATGGCAAAGATCAACATTACTCCTGTAAGCGCTATTTCTTTAACCCCGTTTTTCATCATATCTCCTAGTTCAGGACCGAATCCTGCACAAAGAGCAATGACTACAGGCACGATAACCAAGGCTGTAATCGGGGTCATTTTTTTGTTCATAATGAGCACCATAAAGATGATGATCATTAAAAATCCAAGGAATGTAAGCATAACTAAATGTATTTTGGGTTATCTATTTTTTTTCTTTTTTGCGCCAATCGAAATTGTTTCTAAATCCGACATATCCATAATTGCTGGTGGATCCGGTTTCGAGCTGATTGATAAAGGCGACTTCTATAGCAGAATTTTTTCCGGTTTTAATTCCTATTCCAGCAGTAAGACGATTGCTGTCGAATGGGTCTTCTTTCACCACATTCATTCTGATCTCATTTTTCAGAATTCCGTAGAACTTTTCTTTTTCTCCGGCTTTGTTAAAGGGAATCCTCAAAGAAATAAGGTAACGAAGTCTTACAATAAATTCGTCCGGATTGGTGATAAAACGTTCTTCCACACGGAAACGATGAGAGATGGAAGTTCTTCCGATATTCCCTCCTAAACTCACCTGTTGAAAAGGACGTTTTTCATATCTTTCCTTTTTGCTGTTATCAGATCTATAAGAATCCAACACAAGAAACATAAATCCTGCAGCGGGTTTTACGTCATTGGCCACTTCATAATCTACATACGCCGAGACCAAAAAAAGACGTGTATCATAAGCCAGATCAAAAGAACGGTATTGCGAAAGCGCTGTTAATGTACTTTTATCTGTTAATCTTGCAGACATCAAATACTGAAACCACATATTGTAATTATCACGACTTTGCGCAATTGCTGAGGTGCAAAAACCGAGGAGTAAAATGATAATTAATTTTAATTTAATCTTCATGTAATGTTTAATTAATATCTATCTTCTCAAATATATCCAGAAGAAGAAATCGCCGATTAATTTTTCAATCAATGACAGTTTTTATCAGTAAACTGCATGTCGGGCTCAAAAAGATGTTATATTTGGAAGACCGAAAATTCTAATTTTTAGATGTTTTTACTTGTAAATATTGTAGTTATACTGTTGGTTTTTAGAGTTTTGTTTAATGATAAGATTCTTAAAATACTGATGAAATACCGTTGGAGCTTTTTATTGAAGTTTCAGCATGTTTTCTTCTTTTTTGTTTTCATTTTGATCACTTTTTTCACCGAAAACTACTTTCTTGATGCTCCGGAATTAATTTGGTGCGTATTATTTGTAATTATTTTCAATATCGGATTGTATTATTTGGTGTACTATTATCTGGTTCCGCAATTTTATTTATCCAACAAGTATCCGCAGTTTATTTTGTATGCTTTGATCTGTTTTTTAGTATCCAGCCTTTTTAGAATTTTATTGGAGCCCGCAGTTTTTAGAATGAACTTTAATGAAACACTTTCCAATACCAAATTTTTATACAATGTGTATACGGAGCAGGGAATTGTGATCCTTGTAGCTTCATTTTTAGGAATTACGAAAGATAAATTTTTAATAGAACAGGATTTTCAGGAGCTGGGAGAAGAAAAAGATCAGTTGCATTTGGATCTGCTTAAATCTAAACTAAATCCTCACTTTCTGCTGAATACGTTGAATAACATTTATTCAAAAAGTTTTCATTCATCAGAAAATACCTCAGAATCTATTTTGCAGCTTAGTAAACTGCTTCAATATGTAATTTATGATACCAATAAAGAAAAGATCAACATCGCGCAGGAATTTTCTTCCATTCAGTCTCTTACCGGATTGTATCAATTAAAATACAATAACCGACTGGATATTTCTTTTGATATTCAGGATGAAGAAACACTGGATTTAATTGAAATTCCGCCTTCTATTTTTCTTACCTTATTTGAAAATGCCCTGAAACATTCTGCCATCGGAATTGAAACCGACAGTTTTATAAAAGTGCATTACAAAATAGAAAATCAGGAGATTTATTTTGAAATTATAAATACCATTGCCAAAAAGAAAATCCGTGTGAATGACGAAGATAATGGCGGATTGGGGAATGAAGCCGTAATGAGTATCTTAGAGAAAAATTATTCAGGAATGTTTACTTTTCTTTCCACAGAAGGAGATAATAACGAATATAAGACCGTTTTAAAAATTAAATTATCATGACCAATTTGACAATAGTAAGTGTAGATGATGAATATCCTGCGTTGCAGCTTATCGAGCAGTACTGTGATCAAATAGAAGGAATCGACCTTTTAAAAGGATTTCAAAATCCGGAAGAAGCGTTGGAATACCTTCGAAACAATAAGGTAGATCTGGTGATTCTGGATATCAATATGCCTTATATGAATGGAATTGAACTATTGCAGCAGCTTCCGTACAAACCACTCTGTATATTTCTCACGCTGGAAACCCAATATGCAGTAAAAGCTTTTGAGTTGGATGTCGTGCATTATCTTGTGAAGCCTGTAGATTTTGAAACATTTAAAAAGGCGGTGAATAAGGCCAAAGATTTTTTACAGTTTAAAAATTCAGCAGAGAATAAAAAGCAGGAAGATTTTATCATGTTTAAATCCAATTATATAATGAATAAAGTTTTGCTGGAAGATATCAAATGGATTCAGGGTTTTGGAGAATACATCATCCTTATTACGCCGCTCAAAAAATACATGATTCTGGAGCGAATGTCTAATTTTGAAGAAAAATTTCAAGACTTAGGATTTATCAGAATTCATAAGTCATATATTGTTTTGTCTTCTCATATCAGTTCTTATGATACCAGCAATGTGTATCTTAAAGATGGAGATAAACTTCCGCTTGGGAGAACATATAAGAATTTCTTGAAAACGCATTTGAATTAGAAGGTTACTTACAAATAAGAGTATTATATTTTTTTCTTTTGTCTTAACACAAAAAGAAACAAAAAGTCAAGACTGGAAACTTTCACTAAAAATAAACTTTGTTCTCTAAAAAATCTAAAACTTGCGCGAATTCAACATTTGTTATTCGATGCTAAATTTGTCTCGCGCTTCAAACAGTAGATTTTTTTTAACGTTCACAAAGTCTATTTTATTAACGCTTAAGTTTCCTAGGTCATATAATGAAACCCCTTCCTCACCTGAACTCAATCATTAGATAAAAAGTGGTTTAAAACTATTACAAATTTTGATTTCTAATGAGAGATAAATCTAAAAAAAAGTATCCAGAGTCTGAATACTTTTTATTAATTATTTTTATTTCTTTCCGGCGGCCTGCATCGGGTTTATTTTTCCATTAGAACCTCCTCTTACCGCTTGTTGCTGCTTTTGTTTAAATACCTGGAATTTTGAAATTTCAGAAGTACTTCCGTCATTGCTCCAGAAATTATTGGAAGTATCAATATCTGCGGTTTCTTTCATAGGATCCAGCTGGATAGATTTTAATTTCTTTTCAAAATAATACGTCTTTGAAACTTTTTGTTCATTTAACCTCCAGATTTGTGCTGAAGATTTATCGTATAATTTGGTGCCGTCGTCAAAAGTAAACTCAAGAATTACCGGCATTACCAATCCGCCTTTGTTTACAAAATCAATTTGATAAGCCGTAATATTTTTAAATTTTTCTTTGTCTTTATTGTCAAGAGTAGCCATATTATCTGCTTTTACAGCATATTCTTTATTGTTGTCTACCTTTTCTTCACCTCTGTCATATCGGTAATAGAAATCCTGAAGTTCTTTATCTTTATCTACAAAGAAGGTAATGCTTTTGTCTTCTTTATTTCTGATTTTAGAAAGGTCTTCAAAACTATTCACTAAAGGTTTTTCTACTTTGTATGTTGTTTCATTAGCCTGTGGTACCGAATTGAGATCAGGAGTGGCAATGGTTACTTTATCAATGGCAATATCTACAGGATCTGTTCCGTAGAACCAACCTCTCCAGAACCAATCTAAATCTTCACCGCTTGCATCTTCCATTGTTCTGAAAAAATCTGCAGGTTCAGGGTGTTTAAAAGCCCATCTTTTAGCATACGTTTTAAAAGCTTTATCGAAAAGTTCTCTTCCCATAATGGTTTCACGAAGAATATTTAATCCTGTTGCCGGTTTTGAGTAGGCATTCGGACCAAACTGAACAATATTCTCAGAATTCGACATGATAGGTTCTAACTGATCTTTAGGAAGTTTCATATAATCAACAATCGTCCATGCCGGACCACGTTTTGAAGGAAATTTATTATCCCATTTTTCTTCTGTAAGATATTCTGTGAAAGTATTTAATCCTTCATCCATCCAGGTCCATTGTCTTTCATCTGAATTAATGATCATTGGGAAAAAGTTATGTCCCACTTCATGAATCACGACTCCGATCATTCCGTTTTTTGTTCCTTCAGAATAGGTTCCGTCTTTTTCTGTTCTTCCGAAGTTGAAACAGATCATTGGGTATTCCATTCCGTTGGCTGCTTCCACAGATTGGGCCACAGGATATGGATAAGGAATTGTGAATTCTGAATAGGTCTTAATTGTGTGGGCAACAGCTTTTGTTGAATATTTTCTATATAAAGCATAGGCTTCTTTTGGATAGAAACTCATGGCCATTACTTTATTATTGTTTTCAGGAATAACAACGCGCATTCCGTCCCAAACAAATTTTCTTGATGAGGTCCAGGCAAAATCTCTTACATCATTTGCTTCAAAATTCCATGTTTTTCTTTGTTTAGCATGGTTTTTCTCTGCTTTTTTAGCGTCATCCAACGTAACGATTTCTATCGGTTCATTGGCACTTTCTGCTTTTCTGTATCTAGCTAATTGGTCTGATGTTAAAACCTGTTCGTAGTTTTTACATTCTCCAGTTCCTCCTACGATATGATCTGCAGGAACATTCATCGAAACTTTAAAGTTTCCGAAAACTAAGGCAAATTCACCTCTTCCTGTAAACTGATGATTCTGCCACCCATGGAAATCACTGTAGACACACATTCTGGGATACCATTGCGTTATGGTATAAAGATCGTTTCCATCTTCCGCAAAATTTTCATAGCCGCCACGGCCTCCCATTTTTATTCTGTCTGGGATATTGTAGTTCCAATCTACTTTAAAAACCAGTTTTTCTCCTTTTTTCAGCGCCTTCGGTAAATCAATACGCATCATGGTTTGGTTTACGGTATATTTCAACGGAGTTCCGGATAGATCGGTTACTTTTTCAAGAACGACTCCATATCCATTATCTTTTGCAGGCAGATCGGTTATTTTAAGCTTCTGATCAGTGGTAGATTTAGGAAGGGTAGAAGAGGCTGGGAAGTCCGCTTTTTTTACAGTAGACTGTTCATTTTCATCTAACTGAAGCCAGATATATTCCAAGTCATCAGGAGAATTATTGTAATACGTAATCGTTTCAGAACCTTTCAAATTCCTTTTATCTTCATCCAGATAAGCTGTGATGTCGTAGTCGGCTTTGTTTTGCCAATATCCATGTCCCGGTGCTCCGGAAGCAGTTCTGTAAATATTAGGAGTAGGAAGAATGGTTCCTAGTTGCTCAAATCTGTTTCCGTGATTGCTTCCCGGATTATTTTGAATATTTTGAGCAGATAGACCCGTATATAAAAATACTGAAAGTACAGTTACTTTTAGTTTCATGACAGAATAATTTAAGAATCATCAAATATAATAATAAGTAGTTGAAAATTTCAATATGTTTCTTTCTTAATTAAACTCTGTCATTTTTAGGTTTCTTGTTGCTCTTTTAAGGTTGATAATTACAGTAATTATTTACCAATTTTTATCATGATTTTTGATTTTACCTTGATGTTTGTTGCTGAAGATTATGGATGTTTTTTATCAATATTTTTATTTCTTTCCGGCGGCTTGCATTGGGTTTATTTTTCCATTGGAACCTCCTCTTACAGCTTGTTGCTGCTTTTGTTTAAATACCTGGAACTTTGAAATTTCAGAAGTGCTTCCGTCATTGCTCCAGAAATTATTGGAAGTGTCAATATCTGCGGTTTCTTTCATAGGATCCAGCTGGATAGATTTTAATTTCTTATCAAAATAATACGTCTTGGAAACTTTCTGCTCATTCAGTCTCCAGATCTGCGCCGAAGATTTATCGTATAATTTGGTGCCATCCTCAAAAGTAAATTCAAGAATGATAGGCATTACTAATCCGCCTTTGTTCACAAAATCAATTTGATAGGCTGTGATTTTTTTTAATTTTTCTTTGTCTTTATTGTCAAGGGATGTAATATTATCTACCTTTTCAGTGTATTCTTTATTGTTGTCTATCTTTTCTTCACCTCTGTCATATCGGTAATAGAAATCCTGAAGCTTTTTGTCTTTATCTACAAAGAATGTGATGTTTTTATCTTCTCTGTTTCTGATTTTAGAAATATCTTGAAATTCGTTTTGTAAAGGTTTCTCGATAGTATATATTTCTTCTTTTGTTGTTGGAATGGCGTCTAAATCCGGAGCAGCAATGGTTACTTTATCAATAGCAATATCTACGGGATCTGTTCCGTAGAACCAGCCTCTCCAGAACCAATCTAGGTCTTCACCGCTTGCATCTTCTATTGTTCTGAAAAAATCTGCAGGCTCCGGAGTTTTGAAAGCCCATCTTTTGGCATAGGTTTTAATCGCTTTATCGAAAAGTGCTCTTCCCATAATGGTTTCCCTTAGAATATTCAATGCTGTTGCCGGTTTGGCATATGCATTGGGGCCAAAATGTTCAATATTTTCAGAATTGGTCATAATGGGTTCCAACTGGTCTTTTGGAAGCTTCATATAATCTACAATTGCCCAGGCCGGGCCACGCTTTGAAGGAAACTTGTTATCCCATCTTTCTTCAGTAAGATATTCTATAAAGGTATTAAGGCCTTCGTCCATCCAGGTCCATTGTCTTTCGTCTGAATTGATGATCATGGGAAAGAAGTTGTGTCCAACTTCATGAATAATTATTCCAACCATTTCATTTTTCGTTGCTTCAGAATAGGTTCCGTCTTTTTCTGTCCTTCCTTTGTTGAAGCAAATCATCGGGTATTCCATTGCATTGTTAGCGTCTATAGATTGTGCTACGGGATAAGGATACGGTGTTGTAAATTCAGAATATGTTTTTAGAGTATGGGCAATTGTTTTTGTAGAATATTTTCCAAATAATCCGTAAGCTTCTTTCGGATAAAAGCTCATAGCCATTACTTTATTATTGTTTTCAGGAATAACAACGCGCATTCCGTCCCAGACAAATTTTCTGGATGAGGTCTATGCGAAATCCCTGACATCATTTGCTTCAAAAATCCATGTCTTTCTTTGTTTAGCATGATTTTTTTCTGCTTTTTTAGCCTCATTTAATGTTGCAATTTCAACGGGCTCACTAGAGGTTTCTGCTTTTTTGTATCTTTCTAATTGATCTGGTGTTAAAACCTGTTCGTAGTTTTTGCATTCTCCTGTACCACCCACTAAATGATCCGAAGGAACATTAATAGACACTTTAAAATTTCCGAAAGCCAAAGCAAATTCTCCTACTCCTGCAAATTGATGATTTTGCCATCCTTTAAAATCATTGTAGACACACATTCTTGGATACCACTGGGCCATGGTGTAAAGGTCATTTCCGTCTTCTGGAAAGTTTTCGTAACCTCCACGCGCTCCTGGTGTTATTGCTCTTTCGGGGATGTTATAGTTCCAATTTACCTTAAAAATAAATTTTTCTCCTTTTTTTAAAACCTTTGATAAGTCAATACGCATCATTGTTTTATTCACAGTATAGGTAAGGGGAGCGCCCAGCAGATCAGTTACTTTTTCAAGCCGTACACCATATCCATTATCTTTTATGGGTAATTCGGTGGATCTTATATTTTGTTCGGTTGTAATTTGTGGGATGGTAGAAGAAAATCCATAATCTGCATTATTAATACTGGAATGCTCATTTTCATCTAATTGAAGCCATATGTATTCCAAATCATCAGGAGAATTGTTGTAATAGGTAATGGTTTCAGAACCTTTTAGATTTCTTTTATCTTCATCTAAATAGGCAGCAATATCATAGTCTGCTCTGCTTTGCCAATATCCATGACCTGGAGCACCGGAAGCAGTTCTATATATATTAGGAGTAGGGAGTGTAGTCCCTAGTTGTTCAAATTTATTTCCGTGATTACTCTGGGGATTATTTTGAATATTTTGTGCGGCTAAGCCTATGCAGGTAAATACGGAAAGTAGGGTTAGGTTTGATTTCATAAGCAAAAAATTAAAATTGTCAAGCATGTATTACTTATTGTGAATTAATAGATTTTAGTGTTTTTTTACACCAAATCGACTATTAAATGGAAATAAAATATTTGATATAGTAAATTCATTTTATTTTCATATTTAAAATTAATTCACTAAGTATACGCTCCTTTTTCAAATATAATGATAAGAATTTAAAACTAATGATAAGAATGGTTGAATATTAAAAAGGAATTCTTTCTAATGTCATTTTTAAGGCTAATGCAAAGACACCGGAAGAAACAAATAGGATCCAATCTTTCTTATTCACCTTAAAGATTTTAAGGGCAATAAATAATACAATTAATATAACGAATACAATAATAATCTGTCCGAGTTCTAAGCCAATGTTAAACCCTAAAAGCGGAAAGAAAATATTTTGACTTTTGGCTATCATTACTCTTGCGGTATTGGCAAATCCCATCCCATGAATAAGTCCAAAAATTAAGGCTAAATAATAGTTAGCACGCATCAAGGTCTGTTTTTGATTTTTCATGATAATATTGTCCAGTGAAGTGAGAACAATAGTCAGCGGAATTAAAAATTCTACCCAAGCTGAAGGAACTCTGAAAACATCAAGAATACTTAACGCCAAAGTAATGGAATGGCCAATGGTAAATGCAGTGACCAAGATTAGAATTTTCTTCCAGTCATTATAAGAGTACACAGCAATTAAGGCCAAAACAAAAAGCTGATGGTCTAAAGCGTCCAATGAAATGATATGTTCCCAGCCTAATTGTAAATAGAATAAAAAGTCCTGCATAAGTGTCTTGGTTTATAATAGATTAAAGAGTTTTTTTAGGTTAAATATCTTTGGGGTTTAATAATGTATGTTAATCTTCTGTTGAATGAATAAAAATTGTATAATTGTATTGTTAAAAATTGCACAATATGAATTTCAGAAAATTATTATTTACAAAAGTAAACATTCCAGCTACAGGAAGGAATACTTTAAGAAATGTAGCCGCTGTTTTTTTAGGACTTTCCTCCTACGGAATGTTTGGTCAGGTTCAAAAATTAGACTCTCGATTTGAAACGTTGTTAAAAAATAAAGACAAATTATCAAAAGGAGTTGAGATTAAAGAAATGGCTCGTCCGGAAATGCAGCTGGACCAACATTTGGTTGTCACCTCCAAAGGAGCACAAACCATGTATTCTTGTATTATTTATACAAAAAGTCCAGAAAAATTAAAATCAGAAGGGATTTTAGTTCAAAGTGTCCTTCCTAATTTCGCTACTGCACTAGTAGGAATAGAGGATATTCAAAAACTGACTCAGCTTCCTTATGTAACCTCGGTAATGGCACCTACTTTTGATGTTCTTCATAATGATGTGAGCAGGGCACAATCTGGGGCAAGCCTTTTACAGGATGGAGTTTTTAATAACACTTCATATGTAGGAACCGGAGTCTTGGTTGGCGTTTATGATACGGGAATCGATTGGAAGCACCCAGATTTCAGAGGGGCTACAGATCAGACGAAAAGTAGAATTTATTCAATTTGGGATCAAACCTTAACGCCTCAGGGAGCAGAAACTTCACCAGCAGGATTTTCCACAGGAGTAGAATATACAAGAGCTCAGATTGAAGACGAATTGGATGGATCACCAACCAATTTTGTTCGTGAGACGGATACCAACGGTCACGGAACACACGTTTCGGGGACTGCAGCTGGAAACGGATCTGCCTTTGCCGATAAAAGACACAAAGGATTTGCTCCCGGGGCAGATATTGTTTTCGTAAAAGGAGGGAATGGATCTTTTCCAACAACAAATACCATCAATGCTTTAACCTATTTTAGAAACGTGGCAACAGCTTTAAATAAGCCTATTGTTGTGAACATGAGTATTGGAGGTCAAGGGTCGGCCCATGACGGTACAGCAAGTAATGAGGTAGCGGTAAATAACTTTACAGCTTCAGGTCCTGGTAGAGTAGTGGTTATTTCTGCTGGTAATGATTATGGTGGAAATATCCATAGAACAGTTGATATTGCACCCAATGCAGCACAAACCTATGCGTTTACTGTAGGAAGCAACACATCTACAGCAGCTATATTTTCTTTTGTGATGTATGCTAATGACGACAGTCCGGTTACGGCTAAATTAACAACACCGGATGGGCAACAATATACTCAGAATATTTCTACAGATACGGCACACAGTATTTTAGGAGGTGGGCTAACGGCTACCATGGCTAATTATTGGGGAACTGATAATAATAAAAGATATGTACAATTAATTGTGAGCCGTCCTACAGGATCTACAACCAATGCACAAGGAAATTATACATTAGAGATTACCAATAACGGAGCGCAACAAATCAATACCCATGGTTGGTTATACAGTCAAGGGGTTGCTACCACTTTAACGGGTGGAAATAACGAATACATTGTAGGTTCACCAGGAAATGCATCCAGTGCGATAACAGTTGCAGCATATGCAGGAAGAACAACTTATCTTAATGTTCCGGTAGGTTCTTATTATTGGACAGGTGATACGGCGGAAGGTATTGCTTCATTCAGTTCTCAGGGACCTAGGGTAGATGGTTTTCAAAAACCTGAAATTACAGCATCGGGAGAATTTGTAATATCAGCGTTGTCATCGAGTAGTAGCCCGGCTACAAATCCTGCAGATACCGGACACGTTGATGGTACTTATTATTACAAAAATCAGGGAACAAGTATGTCTTCTCCAGGAGTTGCAGGAGCTGTTGCTTTATTATTGCAGGCAAATCCTACTTTAACCGCAGCAACTGTAAAAAATAGACTGACTGCAAATGCCAGAAAAGATGCAGCTACAGGAAATGTTCCAAACACGAGGTGGGGATTTGGAAAACTGGATATTTATAAAGCTGTTACTAATGAATTAGGATGTGTTACTTCTGAGTTTGAAACGATTAATTATGATACTCAGTTTTATCAGCAATCCAGTGTAGGTAATAATATTTATGACAATAATATTTTTGCAGTACGATATACACCTACGAAAATAGGAAAATTAGGAGGAGTAAGCTTTATGGTTGGAACTTCCGGTACAATGTCTGATGTACCTTTTAATATTGAAATCAGAAAAGTAGATTCGAACGGCAATCCAGGAGCAGTGATTGCTACAAAGACATTCAGCTCTATTAAAAATAAATTTTATAGAGATGGCTGGAATTATATTGATTTTTCTGATTTAAATGTACAGATTACAACGAAACAAGATTTCTATGTTGTATTGGATACAAGAAATGGAAGAATGAGCTTATGGAGAGATAATACAGTTGCAGATGGAAGAAGTAAGTTATCATCAGACGGTACAGCATGGTCAGTTTCAACGGCAGGGAATTATAGAATCAGAGCTACGGTGTATGAGAATATAGCTGAGGTAAAAGTATTAGCAACAGCTAATCAAACTAAATTAGCTCCGGTTGCAACGGGATATAATTATTTCGTCAACAACTGTCAGTTAATTTCAAGATTGGAAAAAGAAGCAGCAAGTACAGTAACAGGAAATGTTACTTCTAAAGTTTGGGTAGATAATGCGCAGCCAAATTATGTTTCAAGAAGGTTTGAACTAAATCCTGAAAACAATGCTACGACAACTACAGGAAAGGTAACGTTGTATTTCAAGCAGTCAGAATTTGATGCTTATAACCTTACAAATACGGTTAAATTACCTACATCAAGCACAGATAATGGAAACAAAGCCAACCTTATTATTGAAAAATATACAGGAACGAGTATCGCGAATACAGGAACAGTAGCTTCTTACGGAAGTGCAGCTTCTACGATTACGCCGAATGTGGCTGATATTGTTTGGAATGATACCTACCAATACTGGGAAGTGAGCTTCCAGACTACAGGATTTGGAGGGTATTTTGTGAAAACCAATTCTAATACGTTAGGAGTGAATGACACCAAAGGAAACGATGGGATTAATATTTATCCTAATCCTGCGAAGAGTGTTGTAAACGTTAATTTGGGTAAAGTCTCTAAAGCGGTAGTTGCTATACACGATATTTCAGGGAAACTGATTAGAAATGTAGATATTACGTCTACTTCTAATAAAATCAATGTTTCTGATTTGGTAAAAGGAACGTATGTATTTACTATTACTTTAGATAATAATACTAAAATTGTGAAAAAGGTGATTAAAGAATAATTTCATCATACTTTTTATAAGCAATAGAGTGGCAGCTAATAACTGTCACTTTTTTTATATTTGTCCAAATAATTATTGTCCATGTTTTTGAAGCTAAATATATTGCTGGTCGCACTTTGTCTGCTTATTCCTTTTACATTTCAAAATGTGAAGACTACAGAAGCATTTCATCCCTATCATGTAGGCTCTGTGGAAATAAATTATAATTCAAAATCAAAAAGCTTTGAAATTACCGGACGTTTTTTTCTGGATGATCTGGAAAATGGACTGACAAAAAAATATGGAAAACCTTTTCATTTTAGCGATGAAAAATACAAGGCCCAATTAAATGAAGCATTAAAAAATTATAGTACAGAATATTTCAAACTAAAAGGAGATAACCGATTTTTAAAAGTTAATTATGTGGGGTATGAAGAAGATAATGAGTCTGTAAATGTTTTTTTAGAGTCTGAACCCTTAAATGTTCCTAAAAAAGTGGAAGCAGCAGTCAGTTTTCTCTATAATCTCTATGATGATCAGATCAATATTATTCACATTATTGTGAATGGAAATCGAAAAAGTGAAAAACTTACCTATCCTAATAGATACCTGTATCAGACCTTTTGATGAATTTATTTTTGTTTTAACTCCACTTTTAGAAAAATTTTAAAATGTTAAATTTTTAGAAAATTTAAAGTTTTTATTTTTTTATTTGAAAATTATATTAGATTTGTACCAGAAAAAATAAACGTTTAACCACGTATTTATTTCTCTGAAAAACACATTTTTAATAAACACAAATAATGAAAAATAAAACACAAATACTAACGGTATTTGCTATAGATAAATATAGCAATTTCACTTTCGCCCAAGTTGGCATATCTACTCAAAATTTTTACGAAATCAAATAATTTTATTATAGTCTAAGACTTTAGTAAAGATGATCTATGTATACAGCAGAGGAAACTTTGCAGGCTATACGCTGTACTTTTTACTGAAATTTTTTTTGATGATTTCTTTTTTATACTACCTAACTAAACCTTTAAAAAAACATAAAACCTAAACGTAATGAAAAAAATTAAATTCTCTTCACTATTGGCATTATTGTCAATGAGTACTATTTCTTATGCCCAAGTAGGGATAAATACAGCCAATCCACAAGGTGTTTTTAATATTGATGGAGCAAAAGATAACCCTGCCACAGGCATGCCCACAGCCGCTCAACAAGCCAATGATGTGGTAGTAACTTCACAAGGTAAACTAGGGGTGGGAACCGTTTCTCCTGCTAATGCATTACATATAAAAGCTACAGCAGATCCTCTGAAGCTTGAAGGAGTTGCCGTAGGTAATACAACAACGGACCGTTTGGTGGTTATAGATGCTAATGGAGTCATCAAAAGTATTAATACATTGGGCGGTTTGTCTATTCCCAATCCAGCCGTATTCAGATTAGAAACAGCTCAGAATAATTTCTTAAGTGCAGTAAGCGCCGGAGGAAGTCAGGTAGTTCCCATGTCTATTGTGAAAAATACGATTCCTGGATTGTCTTACAATGCGTCCACAAGTACCATAACCTTCCCTGCAGGTACTTATGAGATCATGTTTGTATATGAAGGAACTCATAATGCAACAGACTGTACAATAAGTTCTTATTTTGTAGATTTTCCGTTAAATAATTCTACCCAAAGAATTCATAGTACGGCTTCACACGTTGCTGGTTACACCTCTAATCATGGTGGTTCTATTACTTATGCTACAACAATTCCAGCAGGGAAAACTTGGCAAATTACTTTAGGTAGAGGCGTATCCGGAAACTGTAGTGGTAATGGGATGAGCTTAAGGGATAGCTCTACTCAATTATTGGTCTTTAGGGTAGGAGATTAACCTTTTTAAGAATAATTAACTTTTATAAAAGCATTGGCCTATGGCGAGTGCTTTTTTCTTTTGATGGAAACTTAAACATAGAATTTTTTTAGTAAAATACTATTCGAAGCATTACAGTTCTTTATTCATAGTTAATATAGAATGTAAAATAATACACACAGGTGAGATTTGTGGGATTTATAGTGAATTATTTTTTGGATTTAAATTGTTTTCAAGTTCATTTAAAGATGTTAAACTTTTGATAAACAGGTGTTTTTCTTTTTTATACATAAAAAATATGATAGATTTGCACCGAAAGTAACAAGCAAATAATTGATTTTTACTTTTTTATAAACACAATCTTAACACACACAAATAATGGAAAAACAAACACAAATACAAGAAGTATTTGCTATAATAAAAATAGCACAAATATACTTTAGCCCAAGTTGGCATACTACGCCCCCCCAATATTTATAAGCTCCAATACATTGAACTAAAATTTTAAATTTTAGTGATAATTATTTACATGTAGCAGAGAATACTCTGCCGGTTATATCTTATGTTTTTTTTTGAAAAAAATGATAAAATATAATAAAGATTGCATGCTTAAAATAGAGTGACAAACCTTATAAAACATATAAACAACACAAAAAATTCACATTATGAGAAAAACTAAATTCTATTCGTTATTGGCTGTATTGTCAGTAAGTACTATTGCTTACGCTCAAGTTGGGATAAGCACATCTAATCCCCAAGCTACTTTCCATGTAGATGGGGCAAAAGATAATGCAGCAACAGGTACACCTACAGCAGCTCAACAGGCTAATGATGTGGTAGTGACCTCGCAAGGAAGATTGGGGGTAGGAACCATAACCCCTGCTAATGCTCTTCACGTAAAAGCCTCAGCAGATCCTGTGAAGCTAGAAGGAGTGGGAAATGGTGATACCACTACAGATCGTCTGTTGGTATTAGATCCTACTGGTGTGGTTAAAAGTATTAAAACCTTAGGAGGATTATCTATTCCAAACCCTGCGGTATTCAGATTAGAGACTTCGCAGAATAACTTTTTAACTGGTGCAGGTGGTGGTGCTTCGCAAATAGTTCCAATGTCCTTGGTGAAAAATACCATTCCTGGATTAACCTATAATAGCAGCAGCAGTACAATTACTTTTCCTGCAGGTACCTATGAACTGATGTTTGTTTATGAAGGTACCCATAATGCATCAGGCTGTACGGTAAGCTCTTATTTTGTAGATTTTCCTCTAGATAGTTCTACCCAAAGAATTCATAGTACAGCAGCACATTCTTCAGGGAGTAATTCTCAGCATGGAGGTTCTATTGCCTATGCAACATCAATTCCAGCAGGTAAAACATGGACAATCAGTTTAGGTAGAGGGTCTTCTGGTAACTGTTGGGATGCTGGTATGACTTTAAGATCAGTTTCAACACAATTTCTTGTATTTAGAATTGGTGATTAAGAGCCTTTAGTATATTTAATTTTTGTAAGAGCATTTGCCTATGGTGAATGCTTTTTTTATAAACTAAAGTGTTAACACTAAAAAACGTTAATTGTATTAACCAGAGATCTATCCTTTTTTAAGATTAAAATCTCATTATTGTCATTATCAAAGGGTCTATTATATAGTAATACCCATTTGAGAGAATTAAATTAATGAGCTTTATTTCCTCTTCATCATTATCAATAATCTTATTAAATTCTAACTACAGTGATTTATAACACCTTAATTGATTAATAATTAATATTTGTTAATAATCTTTGGATTATAAATAAAAAATATTATATTTGTTTTAACATAAAGCGATTAATTTTATATAAAATTTAACATTTTGCATAAAATTAAATGTTTTTTTCTTACACCATGAAATCACTATAAGTACATACTATTCATTTAGTAAGTAGTACTCAGAAAAAAATTAACTTTAAATAAACTAACCATGAGAATGAAACAATTTTACCCCATAGTGGCACTACTATCGTTTAGTAGTGCTTCATACGCTCAAGTAGGGATAAATACAGCCAATCCTACTTCCACTTTAGAAGTTGTTGCTAAAAATACTACCGGCTCTGCCACTAATGTTGATGGCTTTTTAGCTCCCCGTGTAGACAGACTAAGGGCTCAAAGTATGACCACAGTTCCTACCTCTAAATGATTTATGTTAATAATATTGTAACAGGGGCAGCAGCAGGAACAGCCATCAATATAGATGCTGTAGGGTATTATTATTTTAACGGAACCGTATGGGTTAAGCTTCATAACCCTAATAATACAATACTTTCTGGTCTTAATATTTATAATGCTGATGGCTCGCTTACCGGAACCAGATTGGTAACTCAGGGAGCAAATACGCTTTCTTTTTTAGCAACTGCTGTTAATGCATTTTCTGTAGATGGAACTACATTTTCTGTAGATGCAGCAAACCATAGATTGGGTTTAGGTACTGCAGCTCCTGCTACTAAATTAGATGTGACCACAGTAACAAACTCATATGGGTTTCAACATACGGATGGAACGGTAAGATTGCGATCCTACCTAGGGACTGGTGCTACCAACGGCAGTACTGTTGCAGGATGGTTTGGAACAAATTCTAATCACCCATTAGATTTAATGACCAATGACAATTTTCGTATGAGAATTGATATCAATGGGAATGTTGGAATAGGGGTCACTGCTCCTAGTAATAAACTGCATGTAACTGCAACAGCAGATCCTTTACGTTTGGAGGGGACTACTGCGGGAAACCCTAATACAGATAGACCCGTTGTAATAGATGCTAACGGGGTAATTAAATCAATTAACACATTAAGTGTCTTGGGGATTCCCAATCCTGCCATTTTTAGATTGGAAACTGCACAAACGAATTTTTTGGGTGGGCAAGGTATTGGAGGATCGCAAGTCGTTCCAATGTCTGTGGTTAAAAATACCATTGATGGGATGAGCTATAATGCGACGACAAGTACGATTACCTTTCCTGCAGGAACGTATCAAATGACATTTGTGTACGAAGGAAATCATAATGCTACAGGGTGTACTATAAGTTCTTATTATGTAGATTTTCCTTTGAATACAGGGAGCACAAGAATTCATAATACAGCAGCCCATCTTGAAGGAGGATCATCTAATCATGGAGGTACTATTACTTATGCTACAACTATTCCTGCTAGGACTTGGCAAATCATTTTAGGAAGATGACAGTCCGGAAATTGTTTAGGTAATGGGATGAATCTGGCAGCAAACTCTACTCAATTACTAGTATTCAGAATTGGAGATTAATTTTTTTCAGGCACAAATTATTCTATAAACACAAAACATCATAAATGTTCCCAAACATTGAAAACACTTACTTCCTCAGTAAGTGTTTTTTTATATTAAAATGGGTTTTCTATTTCCAACAAAGCATTAACCTCTTTTGTATGTGCCAACAGAGCAGGAAAAAAGTTGTCATAGCATTCCTGGAGAATATCTTTATTTTGAAGAAACAATTCGAACACAGGAAGATCCTTATCTAAATATTTTGCTTTGTTGAGAACGTTCTGAATACTGAATTTAATGCCCCAGTCTTCACGGTAATTATAAAGCCAGTCATCATGTTCCATTTTGATCAGCATTTTCTTGAAATTTTCAGGAAGCCATTTTTCATTTTCGTTAAGAACCCGATATACCCGTAAAGAATGTTGTTTCCAATCGTGAAGCGAGTTCAATTTTAGATCATTGGCTACAAAATAATCCATCGCAACATCTACAAAGGCTCCTGAATATAATCTTACCAACGGGCTGAAAACTTTCTTTGCCTCATGCAATGCAGGATGTGCATCGGTGAAAGTATCAATTGCTCTGTGTAAAGTAATTCCATCCTGAATGTCTTTAGGAAAAGAAAAACGATCTCTATTTCGGATAAAATCTTCCAGAAACTGACCTACAATTTGTCCGTCCGAAAAAGTAAGGAAAGAATGTGCTAGATAATTCATACGACAAGGTAAGGGTTAATATTGAAAATCCCCTGAATAAAATTAAAATATTCAGAGGATTTTGATTCTTTATAGCGTTAAAAAACTATTGAACGATGAATTTTTTACTTCCAATGAATGCGCCTTTATCATCATAAATATTTAGAAAATAGCCTCCGGAGCTGTATCCTTTTAAAGGGATGCTTCTTTCAGTGGTTGTTTCAATAAGCTGTCCTGCCATATTAACTATTTTAAATGAATATCTTTCGCTGTCACTTAGTGAAATAGTGATCATATCTTTAGCCGGATTGGGATATAAAGTAAATTCTTTTGTGTTAGGAAGAATTTCAGAGGTAGATAAAACGTCTGCTGAAGCGGTCGGCATAAAATTAGAAACCACACACGCAAAGCGGGAGAATCCGTAAGCTTCGTTAGATGGGTTGGTATTTCCAATAGCAATTCCTGTAGGCTCCGAATTATAATTGATACCTGGGTTTGCCCAACGGTTGATTCTTGTACAGTTAAATCCTGCCGCCGAACATTCGTCATTATAAGCCATAATGGTTCTCCATCGCTGAGAAGAGGTACTCGCTGTCCCTGAATTAATAGCCGTTCTGTTTACATATCCATGATGATGACTGCATGGGGAAGTACTTGTACTCACATACCAATCATGTTGTAATCCCATATTGTGTCCTAATTCATGCGCTAAAGAATAGTTGGAAACGGCACAATTATAAAGACTTACACAAAATCCGTTGGCACCGCTGTAATTGGTTGGGCTGGTGTTCACATAGCCTAATCCACAAGTATTGGTTGGTGTTCCGGTAACCAAAGCCACCAAATCTGCTCCGTATGTTGTTCTTAGGGTATGAACATTGTCCATATAACCGTCATTATTCGTTCTTAGCCTCGAAAGGTCGGTACTGATATTTCCAGGTTCTGTATAGTCGATCTCTCCTGAATAGACCAAGTTGATGGTCACATTAGAAACCCCTGAATTGGTTAAAGAGGTATTAAAATTAGTAATGGCTGTTGCGATAAAAGAATTACTTTGTGCAACACCTCCCCAGGCAGTTCTTGCTGCAGAGGTATATACCACCATCACATCAACACGGGATGCTGCACAAACCGGAGTTGTATCCAGACAGACATTGGAGTTGACTTTTCCAAATCCGGGAAGGGTAGAATCTAAAATAGAATCATCTTTAGAATCCTGATCCAGAATTTTCTGATCGCTTACCGTTGACAACGCGAAAATATCTCCGTTTGTTTGATGGAACATCACTTTTTCTCCGCTAGCGGGAGCATACATTCCGGTTACAATGTGATCGTATGTTGAAAATACCAAATCAGATTGTGGTTCGTTTTCAATGGTATACACATAAGATTGGCTTTTGTTACTGTACGTTAAAACCCGATCAAATTTTGCGGTGATCTGTTTATTGTTGGGTAAATTAATTTTAAGATCAGACTTTAAATTAAAACCATTCTGTTGATAATATTTTGTTGAAATATAACTAGAAGCGAGCTCTTTGGTGATCTTTTGACTTTCAGATAAGCTTCCTTCCTGAATAGGATTTTGAAAAACACTGATCTGTGCCGACAATACATTGGCACAGCAAACAAGTAGAATAATAAAATTTGTTTTCATGTGTGATACGTTTTTAAGATTATGGATACCTAAATATAAACATAATATTTCAACACAAGGTGACTTTTTTAATTATTAGAAAAGTCTTTCATGAAAATCCTCAATTTTACTTACTTCTTCTATTTTTATTCCGTGTTTTCTTTTGGCAATTTTATTAAGATTAGAAACAAAAATGGTCTCATAACCTAATTTTTCAGCTTCGGTAATTCTCTGTTCAACCTGTGCTACCGGACGAATCTCACCACTCAACCCAATTTCTCCCGCAAAACAAAAATGTTCTGAGATGGCAATATCTTCATTGGAGGAAAGGATAGAAGCAATCACCGCTAAATCTAAAGCAGGATCGTCGGTTTTTATTCCTCCTGTAATATTTAAGAAAACGTCTTTTGAACCCAACTGAAAACCTGCGCGTTTTTCGAGAACTGCCAATAGCATATTCAGTCTTTTAGCATCAAAACCGGTACAACTTCTTTGTGGCGTTCCATACACAGCAGTACTTACCAATGCCTGAATTTCCAACAACATCGGTCGGTTTCCTTCTAACGTTACGGCAACAGAATTTCCGGAAAGCTCCTCGAATTTTTTGGTAATTAAAATTTCGGATGGATTTTTAATTTCTTTTAACCCTTGAGAAACCATTTCATAGATCCCGATTTCAGCAGTAGATCCAAAACGGTTTTTGTTCGCTCTTAATAATCTGAAAAGGTGATTTCTATCGCCGTCAAAATTCAAAACAACATCTACCATATGTTCCAGGACTTTTGGCCCTGCAATTTGTCCGTCTTTTGTAATGTGGCCAACTAAGAAAACAGGAACATTATTTTCTTTAGCATATTTAATGATCTCATTTGAACATTCTCTGATCTGAGAAACCGTTCCGGGCGAACTTTCAATGAGTTGAGATTGCAGCGTCTGAATAGAATCAATAATCACAAAATCGGGTTGTAGCTTTTTAGCTTCATGAAGGATCTTCTCTAATGAAGTTTCTGTGTAAAGAAAACATTTAGGATTTTGAACTTCCGTTAATCTGTCGGCTCTCATTTTGATCTGAGAAGCACTTTCTTCCCCTGAAACATAGAAAACGGTTTTCTTCATTTTCAGAGCAAGCTGTAAAAGCAACGTAGATTTCCCAATTCCGGGCTCACCCCCGATTAAGGTAACGGAACCCAGAACAATTCCGCCTCCCAACACGCGATTCAATTCTTCGGAAGGAGTTTTTATACGGGGTTCTTCTATTGCTTCCACTTCAACAATATTGATAACGTGTTGCTTTGACTTTGAAAAAGGGGGTGTTTTAGATGAGGTTTTTTCTACGACTTCTTCCACCAAAGTATTCCATTCTCCACAGTTTTTACATTGCCCCATCCATTGAGAATACTGTGATCCGCAGCTTTGACAGAAATATGCTGTTTTTAATTTTGCCATACCGCGAAGTTCTTGATTTTTTTTTGAATTTTTCTTCCGAAATTTTGGTTAATTTTCAAACATGAAAAATATTCTGAAAAGTTTGATGATTTTTGTAGTGATGAGTCTTTTAAATACTCAGTGTACAGATTGGTCGGTGAAATTTTTAAATCTGCCTGGTGGAGATTTTGGAATGTTCTCATTATTCATTCTCATTTTTTGTTCAGTTATTACAGGAATTGGATTGGTAACTGTAATTATTTTTAGAAAAAGCTATCATTCAATACTAAGGATTGCGATTTTATATGAAGCTATTTATTTGTGTATGTTCATCATTTCTGGAAAAAATCCGTTCTCCTATTTTTCAAATCCAACAAATGAAAATATCTTGTGGATATTGATGTATGGAAATTCTCTTGTCATATTGCTTTTAATGTTTCTTATTCATTTATTGTATTCAAAAATAGTTTCATCTAAAATTAAAAACTAACATAGGTCAACGTCACGATCTGTTTCTTCCTCTACCTTTGTCGGATAATATAAATATTTCACTATGAAAAAAGTATTTTTAACTTTTGTGTTGGCGTTGGTAAGTGTTGTAGGTTTTGCGCAGACAACCTGGACGGTAGATCCTATGCATTCATCTGTAAATTTCAATATCAAACATATGGGGATCAGCTTTGTACAAGGTAGATTCGATAAGTTTAGCGGAAAAGTAGTAACTCCGGGTAAAGAAGCAGGTTTAGAGAATGCAGAATTTAGTTTCTTTGTGAATACAGGTTCTGTAAACACAGGGGTTGAAATGAGAGATAAGCATTTGCAAAGTGCAGATTTCTTTGATGCAGAGAATTTCCAAAAGATGACTTTTGAGAGCGGTTCTATTGTGAAGGATAAAAACAATACGTACACGTTGAAAGGGAAATTAACGATTAAAGATGTTACCAAAGAAATTTCTGTTCCGGTAACATTCGGTGGAATTACGAAAAACCAGCAAGGAAAAGAAGTAATGGGTTTCCAAACAAAATTTACGGTTAACCGTTTAGATTATAACATTAAATATGACCCAACGGGTGCTGGTGTAGCTAAAGACGTTGACGTTAACTTATATTTTGAGTTAACTAGATAGTTTTTCATATAAATTTGGTGTAAGAAAAGGCTTCTCAATATTCTTGAGAAGCCTTTTTTGTATGGATTTGGCCTTCAAGATAAAATCATGAATTTGTAGATGAGAAAAATCTAAACCTGTTGTACATTTTGAAAATAAATTCCATTATTTGATTATTAGAAGTTTTTTGTTCCCACAATAGTGATTTTCTGAACCTGAGAAAGGATTATTTTATAAATAATGTATTCGGAACTCAACTGCGTTTATACTGCATTTATACTTAATTAAAACGGTAAGGTGTTGTAAATTAAAGTGGTAGTAGGTGTGTAGTAGCTTGAAAATATTTTTTTCTCAATATGTTTGTAATAAGAATTCTCCGGTTTATGAAAAAACTGATTATTTTCTAAAGTTACGATGATATACCTATTAAGGATAGAAAAGTTTTAACAAAAAAAATACAAATGGAGAAATTTTTTACGACAATGATACTGAGTGTTGGTTTTATGTCATACGGGCAAGTTGGGATGAATATAAAGGATCCTCGGGGCGCACTTGATATCAATAATAATGATACAACCAATACAATGGGATTGGTACTGCCTACCAATTCAGATGTTACTACGTTAATCAATCCGCAAGGAGGGAATGTGGTTCCTGGAACTATTGTTTATGATAGTACACAAGATTGTGTAAAGTATTACAGGAAAACGGAGCAATGGAGTAACTGTATTAGATTTTCTACTTCCAACATTAGGAAAATTACGGACAATAATTTTTCACAAAAAGATTCAAAATCTCAACAATAAACACACAAAAGATGAAAAAAACAATATTACTAACTTTGCTGTTGAGTAAAATAATACTCTACGGGCAAATTGGAATTGGAACAGCAATTCCAAGAGGGGCTTTAGATATTAATCGTCCTACAACCAATACAATGGGATTAGTACTTCCCACCAATGCCAATGTCAATAATATCATTAATCCTTTAGGAACCAGCGTAGTACCTGGTACTATTATTTATGACAGTACCAATGATTGTGTGAGGCTGTATCAGGGGACTAATAAGTGGAGTAATTGTCTGAGTGATTCATCTTGTGCTACTATCGTATTAGACTGTTCAGGAGCTACCCATACTGGAATGTTAACGAGTGGAACTGCGGCTTCTGCAAATGTATTTACCATTATATCTTATACAGGAGGTGATGGCAGCTCTTATAATGCACAATCAATAGGTTCTACAGGGGTAACCGGATTAACCGCAACTTTACCTGCCGGTACTTTGGCTAACGGAAATGGAAGCCTTACATATACTATTACAGGAACTCCTTCTTCGGCAGGAACTGCTTCTTTTGCGATCAATATCGGAGGACAAACTTGTACTATAACTAGAAATGTAGTAAGTGGTGCAGGAAGCATAAGCACATTAGACTGTGTTGGTGCCAACCATATTGGTACATTAACCAGCCAAATTGCAGCATCGGGAGTTTCATCTGTGATCTCCTATACAGGAGGAAATGGTGGAAGCCATAACGGACAAACCATAATGTCTACAGGTGTAACGGGATTAACTGCTACCTTGGCAGCCGGTAATTTTGCCATCGGAACAGGTACTGTTATTTACAATATTACTGGAACTCCTTCTTCAGCTGGTACCGCAAGTTTTGCAATTAATATTGGTGGTCAAACCTGTATTATTACAAGGAATATAGTGGCTAACCCTAATCCGCCGCAGCCAGATTTAACCACCAACTGTAAAGGGATATTACTAGACAGTAAGCCAGTAGGAAGTGTTATCAATACAACAATAAATGGTGTGGCTGTTACGGGTACTTATCTCCAAAATGATTTTTACAAAAACGATTCCTACACTACACCATCTACGGCTTGTGGTGTCGGTGCTAATCTTATTCCGTCTAATACCCCTGGCTATACAACTCACTTGTTTGCGGCTCGTGGTCAAGCTTCGATAACCGGTACAATAAGAATAAAATTTAATAATCCTGTAACTAACCTGAAAGCCTATGAATTTCTTGATTCTCCGGGAAGTTCTGTACAATATACCTTTAGAAAAGATGGAGTTATTGTATATCCTACAATACAATATACTTCTACAGGTTGCCCAACCAGCTATACTGTCACCAATGGAAGTTCAATTTTAGTGAGAACTAACTCCGGAGTCTCAAGATATGGTGCAGGGATGGTATTCAATATGGGAGGAGTTTGGTTTGATGATATAACTATTGTAAAGACCAGTGCAGGGACTGTTGGTTTAGAATATCAAAATTATCTTGCGATGTGCCTTGGGGATGTTAAGTAAACGGATATAATTTTAATAAATACAATTTCTTCATTAATTAAAATACATACGTAGTAGTTTAGTGTTTGTGTTAGTAATTCGCTCTGTATATTTTGCAGAGCGAATTCGTTTTTTATCAACCAAGAAAAATAATATCTTTTATACTTTTTTCTTGAAATTTCTATGTTTTAACTCAAGCATTAACCTTTCCGGAAGACACCGTAAAAATTCCAAAATCATCAATCAACATATTTTCTTTCTGAATATTATTGAAAATCATCATTCTGTCCAATTCTTTTTGCGAACGTCTTCTCATAATCCAGTCCTTATTTTGATGATTGTTCAATACATAAGCAATCATTTTCAATTGCGGATGCCAAGGTTGTCCCGTATAAACAATGAATGAATTTTTTTCTGAAATAGAATTGACTCCCTGAATGGCTTTACTTGCCATTTCATTATCTCCGAAAAGTTCCAGAATTCCCGAAACGATGGTGATATTAGGTTCGAAATTTAATTTTTTATAGGTTTCAGGATCAAAGCAATCAAAGTTGGTAAATCTTATATTTTGATATTTCTTGTCCTGAATTACTTTTTCTCCAATTTCAATATTGGCCTTTACAAATTCATTCACCACAATTTCAACTACAGGATATTTTTCTTTGATATCGAATAAATAATTTCCTGTTCCGCCAGCAATATCAAGAATTTTCACCTTTCTTCCTTCCTGTTGAAGGCTTTTAATTTTTTGTTCTAAAAATTGAATTAAATGTTGCTTTCTGATTCGAATTCCTGTCCAGCCAATTGCCTCGAGATAATTTTTATCCATCATTTTCCCAAAACCTAATTTCCCTTGGGGCTGATTGTGATAAACGTAATCCAAAGAAGCGCCAGAATCAAAACCGTGTTTCAATCCGATCTCCATTCCTTTACTGATCTTTCCGATGGTATTCAAAGACCATTTTTGAAATTTAAAGTTGAGATTATTACCTACATTATTTTGAAGATCCTGGTATTCTTTTAGAGAAAATTTGTCAGGTGAAAGAGATGCTTTTTTATGAGTTTGACTAAAACATTTTTCAGCAAAATCTTTAATTTTATCATACACCAATTCTTTTCCGGTATCAAATAAAATTCCGTGGAAAAAGTTAGGAAGGACTTCGTAGTGTTTTAAATGAGTATCTAATTGATCATGAAAAATTTTCTGATCTTTATTGAAAACAACATGGTCTTTTTCGGCAGATAAAATAAGAGTAGGCGTATCAATTGCGGCTGCATCTTCTACCAACCGTTTTCCTGCTTTAGCCAGATCGATGAGTAATTCTGCATCAATAGATCGTGTGATCAAAGGATCTGTATCGTAAGCTTTTTGTTGTTCAGGATCATGCGTCAACATGGTTGATTTTACATAACTTTTAATGATTAGTCCTTTCTTCAATTTTGTACCCAAAGTGATCATTTCATTCGCCAAAGGAACAATAAGATTAATTCTAAAAGCAGGTGCCAAAAGAGCCATTCCTGCAATATTAGGAGCGAAATCATGTGCCCAGGCAGAGGCAACTACGCCTCCAATACTATTGGCAAGTACAAATATATCCTGAATTTTTATAGTATACTTGGATTGTAAGAATTTTGAAAAAGAATCAAGATCACGTACATAATCCATAAAAATAGAAGAAGTTGGCGTCTTCGTATGTCCATGTCCGCGAAGGTCGAATGCAAAAATATTGTAGTTTGAAAATTGTGGCGATTGTGCAATATCGTTCAGTCTTTCGGAGTGTTCATGACCACGATGAATGATGATGATACTCTTTTGTTGAGGTTGATAATTCCATTCACGATAAAAGATCTCGCTTTCATCAAAACTTTTAAAATTTCCGCTATTCATATATTAATTTTTTTTCAGAAAATCGAGGAGGTAAGAATGAATGATCGCATTCTTATTCAGGACTTTCATATTGGTTATTGCTTGGTTTAGAGGTAAAGATAGAATATTTTTCATTACTAAAATTCCGATGACAGAACTTCTGGTATAACCCATCGTACAATGAATGAGTATTTTCCCGTCTTTGGGTAACTGATGATAATTTTCTACAATTTCTGTAACGAGTTTTTTCGTTTGATGGATATCTAAGGTTCCAATGTCTAAAAAAGGAACAGAGAAGTACATTGATTTTTCTTTTATCATCTCACTTTCTTCCATTTCTGCTGCCAAATCGTAAACGAAAGTATTTTTATTAATCTCAAAATAGTTGATATCTTCTTTACTGAGCTTTGATGAAATATAAATGTTAGTTACAATTTCTAATGGTCTTTTATTCTTTCTTAAAAACTTCCAAAATATCCAATACATTAATAAATAAGGAAAGTAAAAAAGCTTTTTGTAAAAAGGAATATAGCCGTTGTTATCTTTTAAAAAGTAGATATTATTTTTTTGATATTGATAACCCACGATGAGCATAACGAAAGCGGGCCATAACAAAAACAACCAAGATTCATCTGAAAATTTATACAGTAATAAAGAGGTTACAACAAAGATCCATCCAACCAAAAAATAGAAATTAGCTACTTGGAAATTTCTGTATGAAAAATTATTCTTTTGCTCAGGAAAAATGAGAAAACTCATATGAGCAAGGATAGTTCCTGTGATAATATCAATGAAGTGATGTTGATAAGTCGTTAAGGTAGAAATACCCAAAGCGATTAGCCAAAATAGCATAAGCATCCTCCATTTTTTTAAATCTTTAAAAACGGTCCAGAAAATAAAAGCGTACGCAATATGTAGGGAAGGCGCTTGGTTAAAAGGCGAATCAAAAGTTGTTAAAAACTGAAAAGAATATCCAAAAATAGAGTGAGTGATCTCAGGTCTTTGTAGAGAAAATTTCAAGGGAAATAATAAAAAACAAATTCCTGCAACAATCGTTACCAACAGCATTCTTTGAGTCAGAACTTTGAGCTGCTCTTTTGTGCGACAAAAGAAAAAAACAGAACAGAAAAATAGTCCGCTGGTCATGTAAGGGATGATTGTCCAAGGGAGAAACGGAATGTATTTTTCAAAATCAAAAATAAAAGAAGGAACTTTTTCAAGGGTTGAAGCATGCCAGGCTGAATAATTGTAAACAATCATGAATACAACGGAACACAATAATAGGGCATAGATTTTCTGCTTTACATCTAATCGTTTTTCATCCATTTTGCTTTTTTAAACATGATGATATTTAATAATGAAGAGGGGAGAAGAGATAAAGATTTCATCATCCATTTCATTTTTACAGGGAAAATAATTATTTTTTTTTGCGTTTCAATAGCATCCGAAATGATAGCTGTTGCCGTTTCAAGATCAGTAAGAAAGGGTTTCTTGCTTAAATCGTTGTCATTAAGCTGTCTTAATTTCAATGTATCCACATATCCCGGAGCGATTGTCGTTACAGAAATTCCAAACGGTTTCAAAGCTCGGCGATAAGCATCCGCAATCTGAATGACTGAACGTTTAGTTTTGGTATACAAACTCGAATTTCCATAGTCCATAATTCCTGAAACTGAAGCAATTACAGCAATGCTTCCTTTGTCCTGACCTTTCATCACTTTTCTGGCAACTTCAAAACAATTCACAGTTCCTAAAATATTTGTTTGCAACATTTCTTCGGCTTCTTTATAAGAAATATTTCCGGCTACATCTTCTGCGTAACTTCCAGCACAATTGATGAAAATATCAAGATCCTTATTTTGTAGAAAATCATGTACGGCTGAAAAGATTGAATTCATATCACAAACATCGGCTTGAAATACTTTTAAATTTTCTAAACTATTTTCAGGGATTTTAGTTAAATCTCTTCCGCAAATCCCAACGCAATATCCTTTTGAAAGATAATGCTGAGCCAAAGAATAACCAATTCCTGAAGTCCCGCCTGCGATAAAAATATTCATGAGCGTGTTGTGATTTTCAATTTTAGGTAAAAATAGATTTTATTTAATAATGAAAAGGGTAAAAGTTTTTTTTGCATCTTTTGTTTTTTTATTTTAACCGCAAAAGAGGCAAAAGGTTAGCAGATTAGTATTTTAAGTTTTATTATTAAAGAATAAATAAAAGCACATAAGTTTTGAAAAATCTTTGATTTTTAATCTTTCGAGAACTTTTGCTTTCTAAAATTAAATAATGATTAGCTATCTAAATAGCTTTTGTAGTAAATATTCAAATAAGCATAGGGTCCTTATCAATAGAAACGGGTTTTAACCCGTTTAAATAAAAAAATAGAAAACGAATTGGCTTTAGCCAAAATTTAAAGCAATTAATAATTTTATTAAATTTTTATTTTAACTACAAAAGAGGCAAGAGATTAACATATTAGTATTTGAGAACCATGTCAAGGTTTAAACCTTAACATGGTTGTTGAGTGCGGGCTTTAGCCAAAAATTATCTGTTTTGAAATTATATTTTTACACTTTTCATCGTCTGATCAAAGCCATATTGCCACTGCATTTCCATATCTTTTATAAACTGTTGATGACTTGTAGGCAAAGAAAGTGCGATCTCAAATTTTCTCCAATTGATGCTTTTTTTGATGTAATGTCCTTCCAGTTTTTGCTTGATATTATTCGTGTCAATTTGAAAATCGGGCAACTGTTTTTCAATTTCTTCTAATCTTTTATTTCCGCTGTACCCTAAAACGGCACGTACAAAAGCTTCTTCGATAGGCGTGTAAGATTGTTTTTTTTCAATAATAACTTCTTCCGCAAGATTCTTGGCAAGCTCAATGGGGATTAAATCAATAGCGCCCCCTGCAAAATATTTCCCCTGAAATGAAGCGGGAGCAACATAAAACATATCAGAAACAGAAATTCTAGTGCTTGTTAATAAAGAAACATCTGTTCTTATGTTGGGAATTTCTTCAACGGCACTCTGCTTTAAATTTTCAGAAGTGATGATGATGTGCTGCGGAATTATTTTCTTCGCTGTTTCAGGATCGGTGAAAATTGTTTTTTGATATAATTTTCGATCATTTCGTTTTTGTCCAATTTCTGTTGGATTAAAATTGAGCTCTGAACCAATAATTAAAGTCGGAATTTCCTGAGAAAAAGAAGTGCTTTTCAACGAGGGGAAATCTTCTGATAGATCTTGATTCATTTCAACTAAATATCGATTAAAAACGTCCTCAATATAAGGAGCATTCCTTTTATTAAATAGTTTTTTTAAAGAGAAAAATCCAATTTCAGAAAGCTTTTTATGTTTTGTTAATGCTGTTTGAGATACAAACTGAAAATATTCTTCTGATTGTAAATATTTCTTTCGCGATAAATTATCAGGAAAAGCATTGATGACGGTTGCTGCAAAAGCACCGCCACATGAAGCGATGAGAACATCGGGTTTCATTTCTAATTCTTCCAACGCTGCAAATATTCCGAGGTAGATCATTAATCGTGTTCCGCCTCCTGAAAATAATAATGCTCTTTTGAATTTTTCGCTCATTTTTTACAGATTTAAAAGAAACGGAAGCATCCAGAAAAAAATCGGAGCATTGAAAGTCAAACTGTCCATTCGGTCTAATAAACCGCCATGTCCGGGAAGTAAATTTCCGGTGTCTTTTATATTGTTTTTTCTTTTTAAATAAGACATAAAAACATCTCCACAAAATCCTGAAATTCCTAAGATTAATCCTAAAATTGTATTGGTGAGAATAGTAGAATGTAATAAAAAGAAACCTAAAATATTACTCAATATCATCGTAAGAAATACGCCTCCTATAAAGCCTTCCAATGTTTTATTGGGACTGATTTTTGGAACGATTTTATGTTTTCCGAAGAATTTGCCCATTAGATATTGAAAAACATCATTCAGTTCAGTGACAACGACAACAAAAATAATAGCATACATTCCTGACGTATTTTCTCTGATAAAAGCTAAATGTGGAAAAGAAAAAAGACAAATTAGTAAAGCTGTTAGAATTCCCAATACTTGTTTTCCGGATGATTTTAAGATTGAAAAATATAATAATACAATAATTGATAGGCCTAAACTGTAAAGAAAATAATTCTCAGTACCTGAAAAATATAATAAAAAGAATTGTGAAACTCCAATAAAGATAGAAGGGTAGATGCGATTGGTATTCACTTTAAACATTCTCAAAAATTCAAAAAAGCATTGAAAACTGATCCATGAAACAAAAATCTTCATCGCCAAAGGATGTGAAATTCCGAGAGCAAAAACGAGGATAATATAAATCCATGTTTTTACCCGTAAAGGAACATCTGCAAATTTATTTTCTTCAGGCTTCATGGAGTGATTTTTTAAGTCGGGTATATGTACTGATCAAAAGCAATAAAATAATGAGGCCAAAAATATATGGAGAGTAATGAGAAATATCGACTCCAAAAAATACAATCAAACCATATAATCCCAAGATCAAAGCGCGATCACTTTTCCCCATCGGCCCATCGTAGCGGCGTTCTTTTCCTACAACTTTTCCCAGCAATCCTGCGAATTCATTAATGATGCTTAAAATAATGAAGACGATAATTAAATATAAACTTTCGGGCTGAAATTTTAACAAAGGAAAAAAATAATCACATCTGAAACAATATCGCCGACTTCATTTAAGACTTCACCTAACTTACTCGTTTGATTGAACTTTCTTGCCATCATTCCGTCCAGCGCATTCAAAGCCATTCTTATCAATAATCCGATGGGTAAGCTCAGGAAAAGCCATCTTGAAACATCGGCATTCCAAAATAAAATTCCAATAATCACAGATAATAAAACGGAACTGATCGTAATTTGATTGGCAGTAATTTTCTTTTTATGTAAGAATAATAGAATAGGAGTGAGCAGCTGCTGGAATTTTGGTTTTAATTTATATACCGAAATCATTATGGTTATGGCTTTTTGTGTTTGGTGAGATCAAATATAGATAATTTTTTTTATCAGTATTTATAAATGATAGAAAGGTGTTTTTCAATTTCATAAAGGTAAAAAATTGGTTTGCGTTTCTTTTTCCCCTAACTTTGCACAAACCTAATCTAATGAGTAAAAAGAATACAAAGTACATCTTTGTGACAGGAGGTGTAACTTCATCTTTGGGAAAGGGAATCGTTTCTGCTTCTCTGGGACTTCTACTAAAATCACGCGGCTTTAATGTAACGATCCAAAAACTAGATCCTTATATCAACATCGACCCAGGAACACTGAATCCTTATGAGCATGGAGAATGCTATGTAACCGAAGATGGTGCGGAGACGGATCTGGATTTAGGTCACTATGAGCGTTATTTGGACGCTCCTACTTCTCAAAATAACAACGTTACGACAGGAAAAATTTACCAAACTGTAATTGATAAAGAAAGAAAAGGAGATTTCCTTGGAAAAACAGTGCAGGTAATTCCTCATATCACAAACGAAATTAAGCGTAGAATTAAAATTTTATCTAAGCAGAACTACGATATCATCATTACGGAGATCGGAGGAACGGTTGGAGATATTGAATCTTTACCATACATTGAAACTGTTCGTCAGTTGAAGTGGGAATTGGGAGAGAAGAATTCTATGGTGATTCACTTAACTTTATTGCCATATTTGGCTTCAAGTGGAGAATTAAAAACAAAACCATCTCAGCATTCTGTACGTCAATTGATGGAAAGCGGAATTATGGCAGATGTTTTAGTGTGTAGAACCGAACATACTATTCCAAAAGAGCAGAGAGCAAAATTGGCTCAGTTCTGTAATGTTTCTTTAGATAATGTGATTGAATGTAAAGATTTGGAAACGATCTATGAAGTTCCAATGTACCTTCAGAAACAAAATTTTGATGATGTAGTTTTAAAAGAATTAGATCTTAAAAATGATAAAGAAGCTGATCTTAAAGATTGGAAAACTTTCTTAAAGAAATTCAAAAACCCTAAAAGAACAGTAGAAATTGCCTTAGTAGGAAAATATATTTCTCTACAGGATTCTTATATTTCTATTGCTGAAGCTTTCAAACATGCAGGAGCAAGTCTTGAAACTGAAGTAAAAGTAAGATGGGTATACAGTGGAGATATTACTGCTGAAAATATTAAAGAAACTTTACAAGGTGTTGATGGAATTCTTGTTGCCCCAGGTTTTGGTGACAGAGGAATTGAAGGTAAAGTTCTTACAGCTCAGTATGCAAGAGAAAATAAAGTTCCAATGTTGGGAATTTGTTTAGGAATGCAGATCATGACGATTGAATTTGCAAGAAATGTTCTTGGACATGCGAAAGCAAACTCAATGGAATTTGATACATCTACCCCAGATCCTGTAATTTCAATCATGGAAGAGCAGAAAAATGTAGTAGATAAAGGAGGTACAATGCGTCTTGGTGCTTGGAAATGTTCATTGAAAAATGCTTCTAAGTTATATGATATTTATGGAGCTAAAAATATTTCTGAAAGACACCGTCACCGTTATGAATTCAACAGTGATTATCTTCAGGAATTCGAAAAGAATGGTTTCTTAGCTACAGGTACAAACCCAGAAACAGGATTGGTAGAAGCATTAGAAATGCCAGATCACCCGTTCTATGTTGGGGTACAGTATCACCCGGAATACAAGAGTACGGTTGCAACACCGCATCCTTTATTCAAAGCTTTTATTAAGGCTTGCGAACAGAAATAAGGTAATTGTTTAATTACAAACGTCATATATAAACTCAGGTTGATTATTATCAGCTTGAGTTTATTATATAGTAACGGAGTAAAAGATAGAGTTTTGATAAAAAAACAGTATTTTTGTCGACTCGAATTATGTATAGTGTATACACACACTTTACGTATTGGTTTAAAATTTATAACAACAAAAGAAACAAAAGCGTTGGGCTAAGAAACACAAAAGTATTTTAAGTTTAATGTTTTGAAAATAAAAAGTCCATATAAGAGGAAAATCAAAGATTTTCAAAAAACTTAAGTGTTCTTTTATAAGGATTAATGTGATCTTTAAATTAACTTAAGTGTTAAGTGAAACTTTTGTGCCTTTTGTGGTTAAGATTTTATGAAAAGTTTAAATAGGTAAAAAATTTAATTAAAATAAAATGCAACAGAACAACGGACTCGATAAAAGTCAAATGATTAGTTTTGCGGTTTTATGTTTGGTACTCTTCGGTTTTATGTTTTATTTCCAAAACAAACAATCGAAAGAGGAAGAGGTAAAGGCTCAGCAACAAAAAACTGAACAAGTTAAAAATGCTGTAAAACAAACTCAGGCAAGCAATATCAATCCAAATGTAACTCCTAATGCAATTCAGACTGCAAATTTGGCAAACAATGAATTGAAATTGGAATTTTCAAGTTTAGGAGGGCAAGTTTCTAAAGTAGAACTTTTAAAATATAAAGCTTACGATCATAAAAATGACAGAGCTGATCTTCCTCTTTATCTGATTACTAAAAATAACTCAAACTACGGTTTCCAGTTTAAAGATAAAACAGGTAAAGTAATCAATACTAAAGATTTAGTTTTCTCTCCGACAGTGAACGGAAATGCTGTTACATTGACAGCTAACTATAACGGTGCTGTTATTCAGTTTATTTATACCTTATTAGATAAATACACGGTAGATTTCAAAGTAAGATCTCAAGGTCTTGCTAAAGTTACTTCTGATACTAAAGCAGATTTCATCTGGGATTACAGTGTAAGAAACTTAGAAAAAGGTAGAGCTCAGGAACAGTCTCACTCAGAATTCTCATATGCTTTCAATAATTATAAAGATTATGATTATGACGGAAGAACAACAATGGAGGAGGAAAAAGAAACCCTTAACTGGATTGGTGTAAAACAACAGTTCTTCTCTTCAGTAATTGAAGCTAAAAACGGATTTACACACAGTAAAGGAAATCAGGAATCAATTGAAGAGGGAGAATATTTGAAAAAACTGAACTATGAAGGTTTTGTTCAAATGACTGGAAGCGAATTGAATCAAGACTTTACTTGGTATTTCTTACCTTTAGATTTACCGTTGTTAAAATCATACGATAAAAACTTTGACGAGATCTTACCATTAGGATGGTCATTAATAGGCTGGATGAATCGTGGATTCTTCATGCCAATGTATAATCTAATTGCCTCTTGGGGAATTGCAGCAGGTTGGGTCATTTTCTTCATGACTATTATCGTTAAGTTAATTCTATCCCCAATCATGTATAAGCAGCATAAGCTGAGTGCGATGATGAAAGTGATTCGCCCTGAGATTGATGAAGCGAATGCGAAATTCAAGGATGCAGATCCTATGAAAAAGCAACAGGCTACGATGGAAATTTATCGAAAAGCTGGAGTGAATCAGATGGCTGGATGTTTACCTGCATTGGTGCAGATTCCGATTTTCTACGCCCTATTCCGTTTCTTCCCGAACTTTATTGATTTGAGAGGACAAGGATTCTGGTTTGCAAAAGATTTAACGGCTTATGATGATTTAATTAAATTGCCATTTAAAATTCCTTTCTTAGGAGATCATTTAAGTGTATTTGCTTTAGCGTGTACAGTGGTAATTTTAATCTATACCGTAATGACTTCAGGAAATATGCAACAGCCACAACAAGAAGGTATGCCTAATATGAAAGTGTTAATGTATATTTTCCCTGTTACGTTCTTGTTCTTCTTGAATACTTCGGCGTCTGGTCTTTCTTGGTATTATTTTATATCGAATGCGATCAACATCTTAATTATTTTAGTCATTAAGTATGTAATCTTGGATGAAAAGAAAATTCATGCACAGATTCAGGCTAATAAGGAAAAACCAAAAACAGAAGGTAAGTTCCAAAAGAAAATGAGAGAAATGATGGATAAAGCTCAGCAACAACAAAGTGTAGCAGAGCAGCAGAAAAATAAAAAGAAATAATAACAACAATTTATTATAACAAAAAGAGAAGCAATTATTGCTTCTCTTTTTTCTTGGAATGAAAACTTTTAATTACAAGGTTTTGGAGGGGGTTGATTCATGTCTGGACATGGCGTACCACAAGCACAAATTCGTCCACCCATAATTTGCTTTAACTGATTTCTGTTAATTAACTTAACATTTGTAAATTTTGCGATGTTTTTCATATTTTTATTTTTTGGAAGGTTAAGATTGTTTTTTTAGATTTCGTTGGAAATTCAAAAAATATAGAATCTTTATAATTCAAATATAAATAAAAATATCTATTTCAAGTATTTTGTTAATGTTTATTGTGAAATATTTAAAATTTACAATAAAATAACATGTTTTATATAGCTTGATGGGTGTTTTTGTAGGAAAGGTTAATTTGAAGGTTTCCGTCTCTTATACGGTTATTCTTTAATCGTATTTAAGTCTAAAAGATTGTCTGTGATGCTTTGTGGGACCATGTTTTATCAGGGCTTCCTGATGTTTCTTAGTAGCATAGCCAAAGTTGGTATTCCATCCATATTCAGGATACTCTTCATGCAGTTCAATCATCAATCGATCCCTATAATTCTTTGCTAAAATAGACGCTGCTGCAATAGACAATATTTTTGAATCTCCTTTTATGATACATTGATGAGGAATGTAATTGTAGGGATGAAATTTGTTTCCATCTACTAAAATAAGCTCAGGCCTTATCGTTAACTGATCCAATGCTCTGTGCATTGCATGAATACTAGCATTCAGTATATTATGTTGATCTATGAACTCTGGTGATAATTCTGCAATAGCGTAATTTTTTACATTGTCTTTAATATAGCTGTCAAGCTCCATTCTGGTTTTGAAATTTAACTTTTTAGAGTCATTTACTAAATTTTGCTTAAAATTATCATCCAAAATGACAGCCGCTGCTACTACTGGTCCACATAAACAACCTCTTCCTACTTCATCGCACCCTGCTTCTATATAAGAGTTTGACCAGCTTTTTAATAAATCCATGAAAATAATACATTAAATATTGAGGTATAAAATTAAATAAAAAAAGCTTTACGGGATTTATATATAAGCAGATTTGATTTAAAGCTAAGTTTAATTTTTAAACGCTTCTCTCTATTCGGAGGTTTTTATTTGATGGTTTTTGTAGATATAAAATGTATGCGTGTCATTCATTATTTTTAGAAATATATTTTAGAATTGCTTTTTAATTATATTAATGTGTTGATTTTGAAGTTTTAATGAGCTTTTTAGAATTTATATGTATAGATAATATCAATAATAATTATTGTTATTATATTTCAAACAAAAGTGACTTTTGAGTATTCTATTTTTGTTAAAATTCATTTTTTTAACAAAAATTAATATTTTTAATCATGTTTTTATTGATAATATTTGAATAGTTAATATTTTTTTAACATTTTTCTTTGTGTTGTTAATAAAGTTTTACAAATTTGTAGGGTACAAAAAATAATTTGATATGAAGAAATTAACAGCAAGTGTACTTATCTTAGTATTATCTTCATCTCTAGCTGTAGCTAATGCTCAGCAAAAGAAGAAAGATACTATAAGAACACAAGAAATTGAGGGTGTTGTGGTGACCGCTCTTGGTATTAAAAGGGAGAAAAAAGCTCTCGGATATGCATCTCAAGAGATAAAAGGAGATGTACTGAGAGAAGGTGCTAATACCGGAAATTTATCTACTCAAATGGCTGGTAAAGCAGCAGGGGTTCAAGTAGTCAGCAGTTCAAACTTTGGAGGAGCTTCGAGTGTGGTAATTCGAGGGATGAAATCGATAGGAGGTAATAATCAAGCACTTTTTGTTGTAGATGGTGTTCCAATTAGTAATAATAATAGCACTATTTCTTCAAGCTATACGATTTTTGATGGAGGAAATTCAATATCAGATTTAAATCCGAATGATATAGAAAGTATTAATGTATTGAAAGGTGCTGCTGCTTCTGCATTATATGGGGAGAGAGCTTCTTCTGGAGTGGTGGTAATTACAACGAAAAAAGGGAAATCTAGAAAGAATAATGAATGGGGTGTAACACTTTCAACGGAATATCAATACGGAGAAATTGATAAATCAACATTTGCAAAATATCAAAATAAGTATGGAGCAGGATATGGAGGCTCTAGCTTCCTAAGTAGGGATATTGATGGAGATGGAATTAAGGATTTAGTGGTAGGTACAAATAATGATGCATCAGTAGGAACAGCTTTCGATCCTAACCTAATGGTCTATCAATGGTATTCTTTATATCCAAATTTACCAGGATATCATCAGGCAACTCCTTGGGTGGCAGCAAAACATACACCTGTTGATTTTTTTCAGGCTGCCCAGACTACTTCCAATTCTGTTACTATAGAAAAAGGGAATGAAAATTCAAGTGTTTTAATTAATTATAATAACTTCTTAACTACTGGGGTTCTTCCTAATTCTGATCAGAAGAAAAATACTATTTCCGCAAAGTTTGATTATAAAGTAACAGATAAACTTACTGCTACAGTTTATTCTTCACTAACTATGCAGAATACGGTAGGTAGGAATGCTACAGGATATAATGATAATATTATTGGAGGTTTTAGACAGTGGTGGCAAACGAATGTAGATATGTATCAGTTAAGAGATGCATATTTCAATACAGGTGGTCAAAATATTTCATGGAACCCTTATGGCTACAGCGATCCGGATAATTTCTTGGCGCCAGCATTTTGGAATAACCCTTACTTTGATAGATATCAAAACTACCAGAGTGACAGGCGAACTCGTTTTTTTGGATACGGAATGTTGAATTATAAGCTCTCAAATTCTGTTAGTGTAACAGGAAGAGTTTCATCAGATTTCTCCAATCAGAAAACAGAGGTTAGAAAGGCTGTTGGAAGTCATCCAGAATCATTTGGAATCGTTCCAGGATTACCTACAGCATTAAATCCACAGCCTAATGCTTCATCAGGGTATTATTTAAGTAATCTGTATAGCAATGAACTCAACTTTGATTTATTTGCTAATTACAATAAGAAATTTGATAATGAAATCAGTTTAGGGGGGTATTAGGAACTTCAGTAAGAAGAAATACTCTAGAGACTACAGATGCTTCTACTCAACCAGATGGGACAGGAGCAGGATTAATTGTTCCAGGGCTGTATGCTATAAGAAATTCTGCGGGGCAGGTTATCCCTACTCAAGAATATACAGGTAGTCTTACATTACCTAGAGCTTATGGTCAGGTATCGTTAGGGTACAAGGATACTTATTTCTTAGAAGGTACAGCAAGTGTTGATAAATCTTCAAACCTACCAAGTGGTAATAATGTTTATTTTTACCCATCTGTTTCAGGTTCAGTGGTATTATCTAACCTTGTTAAGCAAGATTGGCTTTCTTTCTTGAAAGTAAGAGGAAACTGGGCTCAGGTTGGTAAGACTACGGATAACTTCAGATTATTAGATACTTATAATATTAGAGGCCTTTATGGTACAACGCCCATTGTAGATCCTAATAGTTTTAAAAATAATCCAGGTTTAAAACCAGAAAGATCAACGGAAGTAGAAGTGGGTATGGAGGCCAGATTCTTAAACAATAGGGTAGGTTTTGATGTTAGTTTATATAAAACAAATTCCAAAGATCAGATTTTATTGGTTCCGGTATCAGGATCTTCAGGTTATACTACCAAATGGTATAATGCAGGAGAACTAGAAAACAAAGGAATAGAAGTACAGCTTAACTTGGTGCCGCTTAAAAGTTCAACCTTCAAATGGGATATGAACTGGAACTGGGCGATTAATAAAAATAAAGTATTAAGCCTTAATGAGGGAATGAAAAATCTTCAGTTAGGAAGAGGAGTTAATGATGTAACATTTAATGCACCTGTTGGAGAAGCCTATGGACAGATTTGGGGGACAGATTTTATTTATTCTCCTGATGGGCAGAAAGTAATTGATCCGGATACAGGTAATTATATGATGACAGCATCTAAAACCAATGTTATTGGGAATATTATGCCTCAATATACATGGAGTGTTAGAAATAGCTTTTCCTACAAGGCATTTACCTTTACGTTCCTGATTGATGGACAACAGGGAGGGAGTGTATTCTCGGCAGATATGTTGTATGGAACAGATACCGGAATCTATCCTGAAACATTGGCGATTAGAGAGCCAGGGGTAGTGCTGCCAGGTGTGGTAATGCACAATGGGCAATATATTCAAAATAATGTCCCATTGTCTGCAGATAATCTTCCATCAGAAACAGGTTCTATATTAGCTTCAGGAAATTATCCTGCGAAACAATTTGTATATGATGCATCATTTATAAAATTAAGGGAAGCTGCTATATATTTTGATATTCCAAAAAGTTTATTTGCCAATACATTTATTACTGGGATGAAGTTTGGAATATTTGGTAGAAACTTATGGATTATTCATAAGAACCTACCTTATGCAGATCCTGAAGCAGGATATACAGGAGGATCAGCTGTAGGGGTACAGGGTGCTAACTTATCCAGAGGATATTCTATAGGGGCAATGCCGACTACTAGAACCTATGGAGCTAATTTTACCATTAATTTTTAAAAGAAGTCAACATGAAAAAAATAGTATTTAGTCTTTTTATTGCCAGTATGGCTTTAACTTCATGCGGAAGAGACATAACATCATTAAATAGTGATGAAAAAAATCCAGAGAATGTAAATCCAGATTTCTTATTTGCTTCTTCAGAATTGGGATTGGTAACCCAAATGACAACTCCAAGTGTAAATCTTAATATTTTTAGATTTTTCACACAACAATGGACAGAAACTCAATATATCGATGAATCTGTTTATAATCTTCCAAAACGAAGAGTTCCTGACAATCATTGGAATATTTTATATGCTCAGTTGCTAAAGTTAGAACTGGTAAGAACTGCTACCAATTCTATTGCAGATTCTTCTGTTAAAGCAAGTAAAATAGCAACAATTGAAGCATTGGAGATTTATATTTATAGTGTTTTATTAGATACATATGGGGATATTCCTTATTCTCAGGCAGTACAGGTGGACAAGTATCCTAACCCAATCTATGACGATTCAAAAACAATCTATATAGACTTAATCAAAAGAAGTGATGCTGCTCTTGCTTTATTAAGTGGTAATACATCATCAGGTTTTGGATCTGCTGACGCCATTTTTGGTGGAGATCTCAATAAAGTTAAGCTATTTTTAAACAGTACTAAACTGAGAATGGGATTAAACTTAGCTGATGTAGATAATGCGTTGGCGAAGACTACCGTAGAAAGTGCAGCGAGCAGTGGTGTTATACTTACCAACTCTCAGAATTTAGGACTTCGATTTACTGCGACAGGCCAGTTTACAAGTCCTCTTTTTATAGAAATGGTATCAAGTGGGAGAAATGATTTTGTACCTGCCAATACATTGGTTGATATTATGAACCCTAAGTCTGATCCTAGACGTGCAAGTTATTTTACAACAGCACCTTCTGGACTATATGTTGGGGGATTATATGGGAAACAAAATGTATATGCAAACTTTTCTCACGTAAATAGCAATATTGTCAAACCGGATAACTATGCCTACTTATTTGATGCCTCTGAAGTTAATTTTATGTTGGCTGAAGCATCTGAAAGAAGTTTCAATGTTGGAGGTACTGCAGCTGTTTATTTTCAGAATGCTATCAAGGCGTCCATGGATTTTTGGGGAGTGGCGCCTGCTGATCGTGATGCTTATATTTTAGCGAATAATTATGCAACACTACCGGGAACTTGGAAGCAAAAAATAGGAACAGAGGCATGGATTGCTACATATAATAGAGGTTTCGAAGCATGGGAGTTCTCCAGAAGATTAGATTTCAAAGTATTTGAAAAGCCAGGATCTAGGGAGGTTCCTACAAGAATTTATTATCCAATCAATGAAGGAAGTGTAAATGGGGCAAATCGATCAAATGCAGCTATAAAACAATGGGGTTCAGTTGATGGAGATGTACAAGCATCTAAGATATTCTGGGATATCAATTAATATCAAACAAATTTTAATATTTTAACATTCATACTAAAACCACCTTCGGGTGGTTTTTTTTATTTTCTTAAATTCAATATTTTAGGATGAATAGAATACATTATATTTACTTTTTCCCATGAATCCACTATTATTTTTTACATTAAAATAGAGTTAATTAACGTTTTTTATTAATTTTTAAGGGTTTAAAATGAGTGATTAGTTAATATGTGTTAATTTTTGTGCGTTATTTTTTGTGTTTTTTAGTAAGGTTTTACAACTTTGCTTCTTAGCACAAAAAAATGAAAAAAATAACAACTGGTGTTCTCATCTTGGTATTATCATCGTCTTTTGCAATTGTCAATGCTCAGGAAAAAAAGAAAGATACAATTAAGACAAAAGAAATTGAAGGGGTCGTAGTTACTGCATTGGGTATTAAAAGAGAGAAAAAATCTTTAGGATATGCTTCTCAGGAAATAAAAGCAAGTGCTCTTTCCGAGGGTACAACTAATACAGGTAACATTGCAGCGCAATTATCAGGTAAAGTAGCAGGTCTTAATGTTACCACAAGTAATAACTTTGGAGGATCTTCCAATCTGCTAATTAGAGGGGTGAAATCATTAGGAGGAGGTAATCCACTTATTGTTATTGATGGATCACCTGTAAACAATACCTATACTCAGGAAAAAAATATAGATTATGGAAATGCCTTATCTGATATTAATCAGGAAGACATAGAATCTGTTAATGTATTAAAAGGAGCAGCAGCGTCTGCATTGTATGGGGAAAGAGGTTTAAATGGTGTTATTGTTATTACAACCAAAAATGGTAAAGGTAAAGATGATGGCTCATGGGGAGTTACTTTATCTTCTTCGGTACAAGTAGGTTTTATAGATAAATCTACCTTTCCCGAATATCAAACAAGATATGGAGCGGGCAATTCTCAGAAGTTTGGATCAACAGGAGCAAATGGAATTTATAATGCAAACTTTTCTAACGATGCTTCTTGGGGACCTAAATTTGATCCTAACTTACTCGTATATCAATGGGATGCCTATGATCCAACCTCTCCAAATTACCAAAAAGCAACACCTTGGGTAGCTGCTAAAAACGGGCCCATTACTTTTTTTAATAATCCTACGACCTATACGAATAGTGTCACTTTAGAAAAAGGACAAAAAGGTAAAAATATTAGTTTTACCTATGATAATATGATGTCAGATGGTTTAATGCCTAATTCTCATATTAATAAAAATAACTTTTCACTCAAAGTAAATTACGATCTGACACCTAAATTACATACTTCTTTTTATTCTACAATGACATTACAGGATACCAAAGGGCGTAGTATAACAGGCTACTCAGGTAATCAAATAGGAGCGTTTAGACAATGGTGGCAAACCAATGTAGATTTAAAAGAACAGGAAAGAGCATATTTTGCTAATAGTAATCCTGATGTTGCGAGTGCTGCCAATAATTATGGGAATGTTTCATGGAATAGAAAATCTGCGACTAACGGAGAGGGAGCATACTGGAATAATCCTTATTTCCAAGCGTATCAAAATTATACAACAGATAAACGATTTAGAAATTTTACGTATGCGCAAGTTACTTATGATTTGCTAGATAATATTTCGGTAACAGGTAAGGTTTCCTATGATAGATCAAATTTGTTTGCCGAAGAAAGGCTTGCAGCAGGGTCTGTGAATCAGGGTTTTGGAAGGTCAGGAAATAAAGTGTCCTCCGGATATGCCAGACGAGATATAACGAGAACGGAAACGAACTATGATTTAATGGCTAATTATAAATTTGATATTACGGATAATATTAATGTCTCTGGAGTTGTAGGGGGGAATATAAGAAGAAACTATCTTAATTCTGTGTATGCTTCTACGGAAGGCGGATTGGTCGTGCCGGGAATATATGCTTTATCTAATTCTTTGAAATCGCCATTAGCACCAGACGAAGATGAATCGATAATACAAACTAATTCAGGATATGTAACTGCTTCATTTGATTTCTATAAGATGTTCTATTTAGATGGAACTTGGAGGGTGGATCAAAGTTCTACTCTACCTGCTGCAAACAATGTTTACAATTATCCTTCAATTACGGGATCTTTAATTCTTTCTGAGATTTTAAAAACTAAAAATTGGATGAATTTTTGGAAGCTAAGAGCAAATTATGCAGAAGTGGGAGGTACAGCAGATCCATATCAATTAGCTAATATTTATAGATCAGCAGGAGTATTGTCTGGAACAGGAATTTATGATCCTATTTTAATCGAAGCAGATCCAAATTTAAAACCTCAACGCTCTAAAGAGTTTGAAGTAGGCACAGAAATACACTTTTTGAAAGATAGAATCACATTAGATTTTGCTTATTATAAGACTAAAACCATTAATCAGATCATAAAACTTCCCGTTTCTTCTGGGGTAGGATATACCAATAAAGTAATTAATGCCGGTAGAATAGATAATACAGGCTATGAAGTTCAGCTAGGTTTAGTTCCTGTAAAGTCTAAAGATTTTTCTTGGAATATCAATGTAAACTGGTCTAAAAATACAAACAAAGTTATTGCGCTTTATCCAGGAATTACCAATCTTTTATTAAATAGTTTTCAAGGAGGAGTTTCTTTAAATGCTAGAGTAGGAGAAGCTTGGGGTACTTTAATTGGATCCGATTATACCTATTTGAATGGACAAAGAGTTATTGATCCCAATACAGGTAAATACTTGCAAAATAGTAATCAAATTATTGGTAATACTACTCCGGATTGGATTGGCGGAATAAGAAATAGTATTAATTATAAAGGATTTTCATTAAGCTTCCTAATAGATATTCGTAAGGGTGGAGATGTATTTTCTACTGATATGTATTATGGTATGGCTACAGGTCTTTATAAAGAAACAGCAATAGGAGATTATAGAGATAAACCTGTTATTATTCCAGGGGTATTACCAAACGGAACACCTAATAATATTCCATTATCACAAATTGAAAAAGGAAATAATTATGGATATCAAACTCAGCCTTCTAGTGAGTTCGTTTACGACGGTTCTTTTGTTAAGTTAAGAGAAGCGAGCATAGGATATACTTTACCAAAATCAGTATTGAATGGAACTAAAATACATGACGTAAAGTTTTCTATTGTGGCCAGAAATTTATGGATAATTCATAAAAACCTTCCTTATGCAGATCCGGAGGCAATGGTCGGCGGAGGTATCAATTCATATGGATGGTCTATCGGTTCAATGCCTACAACAAGGGATATCGGAGCAAATGTAACATTTAAATTTTAATACAATAAAGATGAAAAATATATTAAAAACAAGTTTAGCAATTCTATTTATTGGTTTGGGCTTAACGTCATGCCAAAGCGATATAACATCATTGAATGAAGATCCTAAGCATCCTTCAACTCTTCCGTCTCAAAATCTATTGGCAACGGCCTTGTTCCAATCATCTTATTATATGGATACTCCAAATGTAGGTTTTAACAATTATAGATTTTTCACTCAGCAATGGGCAGAAACGGAATATCCAGATGAAACTCAATATAACTTGGTAACTCGTAACCAACCAAGAAATCATTTTAACAGGATGTATGTTTATAGTCTTAATAATATTAAGCAGGCAAAAATTAATTTACCAAATGAAATTAATACAAATGATGAGAAGGTTAATAAATTAGCAACGTTGGAAATTGAAGAAATTTTCATCTGGGAAAATCTGGTGGATACTTTTGGTGATATACCTTATTCTGAGGCTTTTAAATCCAATGAAATTTTAACACCAAAGTATGATGATGCTAAAACAATCTATCTTGATTTAATTAAAAGAATAAATGAGGTAGTTGCAACTATAAAACCTGCTTCGAAAGGATATAAATCTGGTGACTTGGTGTACTCAGGAGATATGACAAAATGGATGAAGTTTGCTAATTCTATTAAATTAAGACTAGCAATGAATCTAGCGGATGAAGATCCCGTATTGTCTAAAGCTACGGCAGAATCAGCAATCGCAGCGGGTGTTATTTCTTCAGAAGCGGAGGCGTATAAATTTGCATACGATGGAAATACATTTTCCAATCCTGTTTTTGATAATTTAGAAACAGGTAGAAATGATTTTATACCTAGTGAATTGGCCGTTAATACAATGAGTAGTTTATCAGACCCTAGAATGGAAGTCTGGTTCACTAAAGTTAATGGGGTATATAAAGGAGGTGTTTTTGGAAAATTAAATGATCCCTATACAGACTATTCTCAATTAAGTACTTATTTTAGGTCTTCAACTAAAGCATCTAATTTATTAAGTTATGCAGAGGTTGCTTTTCTAAAAGCCGAAGCAGCTGCTAGAGAATATTCAGCAGGGGGAACAGCAGTTACTCTTTATAATACTGCTATTACAGCATCAATGAATGAGAATGGGGTGAGCACTAGCAACACAGTTGCCTATTTAGCTGCGCATCCTTATAATGCTGCTAATTGGAAACAGTCTATTGGAACACAAGCATGGATAGCCCTATTTAATAAAGGTTTTGCAAGTTGGAATTTTACAAGACGTTTAGATAATCCAACGCTTGTTAACCCACCAACATCTAATCTACCTTCGGTACCTTATAGAATGCCTTATTCTGATCAGGAATATGTATTGAATGGAGCTAATGTAAATGCAGCTGCAACAAAAATTGGAGGCGATAAAGCAACAATAAAACTGTTCTGGGATAAAAACTAAATAATTTTTAAATCTTATCATATAAACCGCCTTCGGGCGGTTTTTTACAATCATTTACCAACTAATTATTACATTTATAAAATGTTTTTATTATATTTGGTTAACCACTAATAACAAAATATTTATGAAAAATTTAAAAGCACTTTCTAAAAAAGACCTTAAAAAAATTCAAGGTGGGCAGGCTCCTTTATGTTGCTTAAGCTGGGACCCTATATTGAAAGATTGCAGAAGATGGGACGGCAATTGTCTTAATCCTTAACAACTTTTAAAAGACTTCGTTTACGAAGTCTTTTTTATTTCACTAAATTTGTACTTCAAAATTTTGAGACGAAATACGGCTATTTTATACAGCCATGAAAAAATAAATAGGACACATGAATATTAAAGATATAATAGAAGGGAAACTTTCAGAGATTATTTTAAATGTATATCAGTTAAAAGACATCAAGCTGGAAGTTCAGGAAAATAAAACTGAATTTGAAGGCGATTTTACAATTGTTACTTTTCCATTGGTAAAGCAGTTGAAGAAAAATCCTGAAAGTATTGGTGTTGAGCTGGGGGATGCTTTAACAACACAAACAGAATTATTGGAAAGTTTTAATGTGGTTAAAGGGTTCCTTAATGTTAAAGTTAAAAATCAATTCTTTGTAGATCAATTTAGATCGGTAACAGAAGGTTTCTCAACAATAGAAAAGAAGGATGCTACGGTAATGGTAGAATATTCTTCTCCAAATACCAATAAGCCTTTGCACTTAGGGCACGTAAGAAATAATTTATTAGGTTTTTCTGTTGCTCAGATTCTTAAGGAAGCTGGATATGATGTGATTAAGTCTCAAATTATCAACGATAGAGGAATTCATATTTGTAAGTCGATGTTGGCTTGGGAGAAGTTTGGTAAGGGAGAGACTCCTGAGGCTACCCATACAAAAGGCGATCATTTTGTTGGAAAATATTATGTGGAATTTGATAAGGAATTAAAAAGACAGACAAATATTATTTTTAATGATTTTAGAATAAATAAGTTTGACAATTTTGATACAAGTAAAAAAGCAGAAGTTCAAGCTTTAAATGAAAAAATTGATCTTCTTGATAGTAAGAAAAAGGAATTGCTTAATACTGTAAATTTTGAGGAGCTATCAATATTACATGAGCAATTTAAAAATCAACTTGAAATCAGCTTAGATGATAATTTATTAATTGCTGGAGTTCCAAAAAGAGTAGAGGAAAATATTTCAGATGAAGCCGAATTGGAATTAGTAAAAAAAGAATCAAAAATATTTATCAATTTATTTAAAGATGTATTAGATGTTGAAGATAAGCTTGAGATCGAAAAATCAAATCTAAAAGAAATTTGTAAACCAGCTTCTGAAATTATGAAAGAAGCTCAGCAAATGCTTTTAGATTGGGAGAAAGGCGATGAAAAGGTAAGAAATCTTTGGAATGAAATGAACTCTTGGGTGTATGAAGGTTTTAGTGAAACATACAAAAGATTAGGCGTTGATTTCGATCAGGTTCAGTATGAAAGCAATACCTATATTTTAGGGAAAGACCTTATTCAGGATGGTTTGGAAAAAGGAGTATTGTACCAAAAAGAAGATGGTTCTGTTTGGTGTGATTTGACGGATGAAGGGTTAGATCATAAACTATTGTTGCGTTCAGACGGAACCTCGGTGTATATGACACAGGATTTAGGAACGGCAGTAGAACGTTTCAAACAAAATAATATCCAGAAATTAATTTATACCGTAGGAAACGAGCAGGATTATCACTTCCAAGTTTTATTTAAGGTGTTAGGTAAACTAGGATTTGCTTGGGCAGACCAATTATTTCACCTGTCTTACGGAATGGTGGAACTTCCCAATGGAAAAATGAAATCTCGTGAAGGAACGGTTGTAGATGCAGATGAGTTAATGCAGGAAATGTATGACACAGCAGAAGCAAAAGCAAAAGAAATTGGAAGACTTGAAGAGCTTGCAGAAGAAGAGAGAAAAGCTTCTTATGAAACCATAGGGATGGGCGCGTTGAAATATTTCATGCTTAAGGTTGATCCTAAAAAGAAGATGTTATTTAATCCGGAAGAAAGTATCGAGTTTAACGGAAATACAGGACCGTTTATTCAATATACTTATGCGCGTATTCAGTCTTTATTGGCAAAAGCGAACTATGAATATCAAGAAGTTGTTGCTGTAGATGCCAACCAATTTGAAAAAGAATTGATTGTATTATTGGCTAACTATAAAAACATAGTAGAAAAAGCAGCGGAGGCATTAAGCCCTGCATTGGTTGCTAATTATGTATATGATTTGGTGAAATCTTATAATTCATTCTATCAAAATCAAAGCACTCCGATTTTAAAACTGGAGGATGAAAATCTAAGACAATTCCGTTTGAATCTATCAGATTTATCGGCAAAAACAATACAAAAATCATTAGGATTACTGGGAATAGGAACGGTAAACAGAATGTAAAAAATGAAAGCCTCTTGAAAATATCAAGAGGCTTTTTTATAGATTTAAAAAATCAGACTTCAGGATTCTGATCTTTATTTTTTTCTTCATAGAGTTTTGCGGCACTCCATTTGGCATGTTTTGAAGGAATAATTTTATATCCTTTCTTATAAGTATATACCTTGGTAAATTCGGCTCCGAAGAAGACAAGCATACAGGAATAATTAATCCACATCATAATTAATATTACGGTTCCTGCGGTTCCAAAAGCGGAAGTAGGTTTGAAGTTTCCGAAATAAAGACTCAATAAAAATTTACCTAATGTAAATAATAGGGTGGTTAAAAAAGCACCTTTCCAAACAGGTCTCCAGCTGATTTGTACATCAGGAAGAAATTTAAACATTAATGCAAACAACAGCATGACAAGCCCAAAACCGATTCCAAAATTCACCAACTCTACGAGTAAATAAGTTTCAAATCCGAAATATTTAGTAATGATCCCATTGAAAACACTGATCAATGAAGATAAGATCATGGTGATCATTAATAAAAAGCCGATCATAAGAATCATTCCTAATGAATTGGCTCTGTCTAATAAAAATTTAATTAACGCTTTTTTAGGAGCAGACTGTACGTCCCAAAGGCTGTTCAGGGAATGTTGAAGTTGGAAAAATAGGGTAGTGGAACCAAAAACCAAAGATCCTATTCCCACAATTTTCATGAAAATATTTTGTTTGTCGATCAAAGCTCCGGCAATCATACTTTCTACACTCTTGGAGACTTCAGCTCCCATGATGCCGCTGATTTGATGACTAATCTCTCCACGAATAGCTTCTTCACCGAAAAAATTACCTGCGATCCAAATAATAATAATCAATAAACCTGGAATGGAAAATATAGCATAATAGGCAAGACTCGCAGAATCTCTTGATGCGTTGGAGCTACTCCATTCATTGAAAGTTTCTTTTAAAACTTCCCAGAAAAATTTTGCGTTTTTTACCATACAATTGTGTTTAAATAAATCAATATTAAAAATCAGAAATTTAAAAAGGATATCCGATTGCTATATTCAGAATAAGATTGTCTTTTCTCCAAGCTGCATTTCCGAAATCGATTTCGTTAAATGTCCATCGGTCTCCTTTTGGATAATAAGGAATTCTCAATGGCATAGCCAGATCTAATCTTAAAATCAGAATAGAGAAATCAAGTCTTAGACCAACTCCGGCTCCCACAGCAATTTCGTTTAAGAAATTTTTTGAGAATTTAGCTCCCGGTCTATCGGGATCATCGTGCATTAGCCAGACATTTCCGGCATCAACAAAAGCGGCTACATTCAAAAATTTATAAAGATTAGCACGGTATTCAGCATTTAATTCTAACTTAATATCTCCTGATTGATCAAGTATGAAATTAGGATCTTGAGTTCGAGGATCATAACTTCCTGGACCGAATGTTCTGGCACGAAAAGCACGAATACTATTACTTCCTCCTGAGAAAAACTGTTTAGAAAAAGGGATAAATTCTGAATTTCCATACGGATAGGCAACGCCTCCAATAAATCTAGTTGCAAATGAACTTTTCTCAGTGAATTTATGGTAGAATCTTACGTCATTTTCAATTTTAGCATATTGACTGAATGGAATTCCGAAAATTTCTTTTTGCTTATCTTTTTTGGCATTAGCACCGGTTACCAAACCAGTAATATTTCCTGCCAGATCCAAGGTACCTTTATAGTAAAATGTATTGGTTCTCGGAAGCATGGTATTGGTGTAGGTATAGCTATAAGTAGGTCCGAAAATAAGTTGTTCCTCAACTACTCTTAGTGCAGCAGGAGTTGTCGCTTGTGCATAAAATGCCTCGGTCACATTCGCAGGAGAAACTAAAGTAATATCCATTACCTTTAGCTCATGTTCTTTTTTGGCATTCTCTTTCCAGACATATCCGAATGATGCATTAAAATTATTGAGTTTATAATATTCTGTACGGTTCAGTAATTCGTATCCCAATGTTATATTCGTTCGTGGAACAAAGGCACTTGAAGAATTGAAACGGAAAGGCGCTACAATTCTTGGGATAGAAAGTTGCACATTGGCTCCCGCACGGAAAATATTTTTTGCATTTTCCTGACCTCCCATTTGTACGTCAAAGGCACCGTACACAGCTGCTTTAAACTGCTCAGCTCCTTTAAAGAAGTTTCTATGCGTCCAGTTGAGGTTCAATTCACTACCTGCGTAATTTGCAGAGTTGGTTCTTCCTAAAGCTTCCAGTCTTAGAGATTGAATTTGCCTTGGGGTCAGTAAATAATAGGCATCAAATTTATGATTTAAAGAGTCTGAAAGAACAAATTCATTTTTTACAAATTTGAAAACACCCAAACTAATCAATCGGTTTAGAGATAAATTGTGATTGGAACGGTTGTACAGATCTCCTTTCTTAAAGTATAATGCTCTGTCGAAAATCTTTTGCTTAAATTTATGTTGAGGATCGATGACGTAGATATTGTCATAGGCATATTTTGAAAGTGAATCTACATCCATTGGAACTTTATATTTCCCTTGCTTTACATCCTGAATATTGTAAGTAGGGAAAACAATAACATTATTAATGGTGAATTGTTCGGTCGCAAGATCTGGCGTGTCTTCTTTTAGTTTTACATTCAATTCAACTTTATGCCCTTTGCTCACGGTACTGTCTGCCTGAACAATAATATTATCCGGACTGAAATAATAAAAACCTCTTTCTTTTAAGCCCGTATCAATACGGTCTCTTTCACTTTTAATAACATCAAGATCAAATGGATTTCCAGATTTTAAGAATGTTTTATCCGTAAAAGTTTGAATTTCTTTATTGATAAGAGAAGAATCTTTTTGAAACTTTACATTGCTGATTAAATATCTTGCGCCCGGTCTCAGCTTATAAATTACCTGTGCTTTTTTATTTTTAGAAACGGTATCGTATGTTGCTTTTGCATTAAAATATCCTTTGTTTTCAGAATAATTTTCAATGATTTTTTTGTTGAATTCACGATCTACATCTCCTAATAAAACAGGTTTTTCGCCTATCTTATATTTCAACCAATAATTAAAACCTTTGTCTTTTTTTGGTTCTTTGGCTATGTTATAAAAATATAATTTGGGACGTAATCCTAAGATGGTTGAGTTAGGTTTAGGAACCAAATTCTCTTCCAAAGCAGCTTGAAGTTCATTTTTATCTTTTTTGGAGATCGTATCATTTTCTATTTTTACTGCTCCGCCGGTGTAAAGCATTTGCCCTTCCTTCAGAAACTTTGTATTACTACACGAAAGAGTAACCGCAGCAAATCCCGAAGCGAGCAAATATTTATAATATCTATTCAATTTACTTTTCATTATTTAAATTCTACCACTAGGTTATTCTTGTTTTCTTTTTTACGTCTTTCCTTTTGATTTTTTTGGAAGATCTCACGGAATTTATCATAGTCTAAAGTGATCACAAAACCGACTCCTGTTTCTATAATCTGCCCTTGAAGGGTTACCTGATATTCATCTTTACGATAGGCACGAAGCATATATCTTCCGTCTTTTGAAAGGCTGTAATCTACCGTCACATTTCCTGCAATATTGGTAGTGTTTTCATTTTCACGGGCCTGACCTTCCAATGCGAAATTACTTCCCACCGAAACTTTTAGACGGTCATTCAGTAATCTTTTACTAACCCCTACATTAAGATCTGTTCTTGTATTTTTTTGTCCGCTTGAATAATCTTCAGATGAATTAAGTCCCAAATCGATATCAACTCCTTTGATTAAACCTGAGGCAAGATTGTTTAATTGTTGAGACAAAAGGCTACTCACACTCTGTCTTGCCATTGTTTCACCTGATACTCCTGCACTTGATTTAAAAGGATTTTCTCCAATGAAACGATTAAGAAGAAGAAGGGCAAAAACTTGTTTATTTAATTCAGATTCTTCAGTTCTAAGCTGAGTAAGTTTTGCATTTACTAAATCTGTTACCGTTGATGATACTGCATTATTTTTATCATCCGTAGTAATGTCAAAACTAATCTGGGGTTTTAAAAGTTCACCTTTCATTACTAATAGCGTATTGAAAGGTATTTTCTGTTTATATAGATTTATTTCGCTATCACTCGTTATCTGTTGCTCAACAAGATCAATAGGGGCTGCACTTGTTTTATAAACGGCCGTAATATCCATAATTCCTGAGGTAGGCTCTCCTGTCCAGGTAATCGTACTTCCTTTTTGGATGTCGAATTTACGTTTCAGAAGACTTACAGAAAGTTCATAAGCTCCTTTTTCTACTTCATAAACGCCGACAAGCGTCATTTTTCCTGATGGATCAACTCCTCCTGTTAATTCTGCCTCTCCCTGAAGTTTTACAAAATCACCATTCGCTTTATCAATGATAATCGACATTTTAGCTTCTTTGCTTACTTCAATATTCACACTTACATCCATCCCTTTGATGCGGTTTTGGGCTTTCAGAGAATCTGTTTTTATGGTTTTGTTTAAGACCACCTGATCCTGATCAATAAACTCTACAATCCCATCTCTTTCCTGTAATGACGGACTGGTTTGCGGAAGAACAAAAGAGAAATCGGTATTATCAGAAACGGCTAATGTTCCGTCTACTTTTGGAAGGTCTAAGTTTCCTCTAATATGTAATGCAGCATCAATCGCCAGAATTCCATACATCATGGCATCATTGGATTTTTCTGAGTTTACTACTTTGAATTTCTTCGCATTTAAATCAAGATTGAAGGCATAATCTTTATAATTTTGAGTAAGAACTTCTCCGTTAATCACAAGAGCATTTCCGTCCTTATCATTTATTTTAAACTTATCAAATTCAATTCCTCTGCTCGTAAAGTCGATCTGATCATTTAATTTTCTGAAATCACTTCCTGTTTTTGCAATCTCTAAACCAACGTCATTGAATTTTACTTTTCCTAAAATATTAGGTTTGTCTGTATTTCCTGTAATTTTCAGATTTCCTGAAAGGTATCCTTCAGTATTGGTAATGGAATTCATAGAGAATCCTTGTACAGATTTCATTTGAAGCTTATTGATGGCCATATTCAGATCAAATGTGCTTGAAGACGTATTGTAGTCTCCCAAGATGGTCACATCGTTATTATTTCCGGAAAGGGCAATGTCAGCATTTAAAAGATTCGGTGAGGTATTGTTGACTTTCACTGCAAGATTTCCAATCGCATTTCCGTACACAAACAAATCTGAAACAGTAAGATCTGACGTGAAGGTCATATTTTTTGTGAGATCTCGAAGCTGAGCCGTTCCATTGATGGTTCCTTTTGCTAAAACGGAATCTTTTTTAATGATCTCAGTAATGGTTTCTATTTTGAAATCTTTCAATGAAACATTTAAAGGACTGTTCGGAGATTGGGTTTCCGATTGCAGTAAAATTTCACTTCCTTTATGGGAAAGTCTGAAATTATCTGCTAAAATCCCTTTATCACTTATTTGAATCTTATTGCCTTCTCCAACGGTCCAGTCGCTGTAATTTAATTTTAAACCATTCGAGTTTAAGGACACTTCTGTAATGTCATTCAATGATTTTGCATTTCCGGCGATCAGGAACTGGGTGACATCTTTTTCGTCTTTTGTAGTGATGTTATAGTTGATGATATTGTTGGCAACATCTCCGTTGATATTCACTTTGTTTAAGGCTAAACTTGAACTTTTTAAAGCAGCTACACTGAAATCATATTGCAAAGCCTGATTTTCATTGGTCACTTTTAATGCAGCATTTTCAATGGTATTTTCACCATACAGCAATTGTGGAATTTGTCCGTTGATTTCAATTTTTTGAGAATCAGCATCATAATTTCCAACTAAGTTGATCGTTTCAAAGCTTTTTAGATCCGGAACAAATTTTCTGATCAGATCATCATTTTTAATTTTAGCATTAAATGTAAAGTGTTGTCCTGCATCAATTTTTTGAGTCTTATCCGGTTTCTGAAACTGATAATATTGATTAATAGTTTGCGCTAAAGATCCAAAGATCTGGGTAAGTTTATATTTTCCGTTTAATTCAACATCAGCAATCTGTGAGTTGAACATAATTTTTGTAGAATCATTGCTTGAAGAAGCTTTTAAATTAACTTCCTGAAGAGGGTATACTTCTTTTGTATCAGAGAAAGCAAAGTTTTGAAGATTTAAATATCCATTTAAATTATCAGGATCAAGACTGGTGAAATCTCCATCAATTTTTCCTCCGATGATCATTTGTTTATCATAGAAACCAAGCTTGTTTAAGTCTAGCTTAATAATCTCTCCGTTTACTTTTACCGTAGGATTTTTCTCATCGTATACTCCGGATGCAGTTAGTTGTAGATTGGCATTCGGATCTTTCGAGTTTAAAACGATATTATAAGCTCCACGGTTGATCTTTCCTGTAAGATCCATGTTTTGATAGCGGTATCCTTTATAAGTAGCCGATGCAACGTGACCTTTTAAATCAGCATTTGCATTTTTGAAATCGAAGCTTTCTCCTTTTGCAGAAATCTGAGCAGTGATAGATCCGATATCTTTATTCTGAATGAGCTTCCCAATCTGTAAACCTTGAAGATTAGCTTTTACATCATAAAGTTCATGATTTTTTCTTCGCATATCCACCTTCGCAATAATTGCGGCATTTCCAAGGGTAGAATACAAATTGAGGTTGGTGTCTACGACTGTTGTAGAACCTTTTGCCGTCCCTTTTATACTGAAATTAGAAGGCAAAGAAATATTTGAAGGAATGGTATTCTTCGGAACTAAATTAAAGATTGTTTTTGCGGATGAAGAAAACTCTGCAATTTTTAAATCATAATACAAATTGTTAGGATTCATTGCATTTTTAATTCTTCCAGATGCGGCAACGCGTAATTGATCTAGTCCTGAAACTTTCATATCTTTGATCAATAAATCATTTACAATTCCTTTTACATTGGCATTTACACTCAATATCGCATTTGGATATTTATTGAATGGAACCGTATTTTTTAAAGTAGGAACCAAATTAAGGATATCAGAAAATCCAATTTTAGAATCTTTAATATTCGCTGAAATTTGTATTGCTCCAGGGTTTGAACTTAATTGTTCGATGGAGTTATAATTTAAAATAACCTCATCTCTAATCAATGTTTTCGGAGTTTGTAAATAAAGATCTTTCAGGTAAGCTTCTTTTTCTCCATATACAAAATCGGTATTGAATTTTTGAATATCCAATCCTCTTGCTTCCTGAATTTCTGCTGAATTTACAGTTCCTGCAAAAGTATTATTCTCCATCTTAAAGCTTCGGACTTCTACATTCATTTTTGAAAAATTCATGTGGTTGAAATCCATTCCCTGTTTTGTAGGAGCGATGGCGGTGTTGTTGTAGGCTACTTTTACGTCATTCAATACCAGTTTTCCTAAAAGCAGTTTCATTGCTTTTTCTTTGTCGGAATTGGTTGAAGGTTCGGATTCTTTAGTGTTTTTTGGATTGGCATTTTGTGCCGGAAGATATAAATTGGCATTAACGTCAGCTCCGGAAAGGAATACATTTCCTACATTATAAGCATTGTTCTCTAGATCAAGCTTGTTGACTTTTGTGCTTAATTCTTTAAATAAAACTTTTGCAAATGTTTTGGTATTATCATCTCCGTAGTCAATGTCGAAATTGGTTAGCTTAATTCCTCTTAAACCAATGTTCATCGGTTTTTGATTGTTGAGAGAATCCACTTTTTTCTCTACTTTTTTGGCAACTTCTTTTACAAGATCCTGCTTAAGTTTTAACTTTAATCCGTCAAGATTAATGTCATTAACGGCGTATGTATTTTTAGTTAAATCAAAAGTTTTAACCCTTGTGTCAAAAGATTTGAAATAAAGTTTAATATCATTTCTCGATTGTTGATCATTAAAAGTAACTCCAATATCTTTTAAATTGATTTTATCAAGAGAAATAATAAACGGTTTAGACGGGCTTTCTTCTTTATCTGTTGTTGCAAAAGCATCAATAATATAATCGAAGTTGAATTTTCCATCCGGTTTTCTTACCACATTTGCGCGAACGCCTTCCAGATCTACAGATGTAATATCTGCGGTGGAATTGATAAGTTTAAGCATATTTAAACCTACATCCAGTTTTTTTACGGCAAGAAGGGTATCGATATTCTGGCCTTTTAAATACAAATTTTCCATAACAAGACTGTTTGGAAACCCTATATAAACCTTTTCGAGGCTCACTTTTGTTTTGATTTTTTTCTCAAGATAGACGACCAGTTTGTCTTTGATAAAGTTCTGGACGGCTGGTAGCCTTAAGCTGAATATAAGCAGAGTGAGCAAAACCAATATTGAAATAAAGGTTATTGCAATACGCTTTAGGATCTTTTTTGTATTAAATTTTTGTTTCAAATGTGGAGTGATTTTGTAACAAAGATAATAAATCATTTTTCAATGAATATTAAATTTCTATGTTGTGGTACCACTTTCAGAGTGCAAAAATCCTGCCTTGACTGCCTATTATGGAATTTAGTCTAGTTAGCGAAGTGAATTAGTTGATAAGAACAGCCAAAGCGTGGATTTGAGTTGATTTTTAAAAGCCCCCTTTTTTCTCATTGTTTACTTTTGAAAAGGTTGTGCAAAAATGAATATCAAATTAGGTTTCAAAAGGGGGCATACCTTAAGGCAGGTTTGAGATAATAAATTTTATTCGTTTGTATTTTCCCATTTTACTTCTTCTCCCTGAGGTGAGGCGCCTCCCTGAGCTTCCGTAATGGGGGTTGTTTCCTGATTAATATGGTAAACATAGGCTGCAATTTTTTCGGCATCTCTTCCTGTGATGGTTCCTTCTTTAATGAAAGGCCTCATGGTAGGATTGTTGGGAGATCCGTTTTCAAGCATCCAGAATACGTTTTTAAATAAACTTTTTTCTTTAATGTTGATCCAGTGGCTGTCGGTAAGATTAGGCCCGATTCCTCCTTTTCCACCTTCTGAATGGCAGGTTACGCAGTTGGTTTTAAACAGTTGTTCTCCTTCTGCAATGTTGTCTGCACTGTATTTTGCGGTTTCCAAAGTGATTTGTGGAGCTGTTTTTTCATATTCGGTGATGGATGCCAACATGGTTTTGGTCTCTTTGTTTAGTTCAGCTTCTGGGTGTGCATAATCTGTGAAAGCAAAAGCAAATAAATAGACGACGCAGAAAACACATCCGAACCAGAATAAACCGATCCACCATTTGGGTAAAGAATTATCAAGCTCTGTGATGCCATCAAAACCATGGTCTATCAAAATATCTTTTTCTTCGGTTGCAGATTGCTTTTTAAAGGCCGAATTCCAAAGCTTCTGATAATAAGGAATACTCTTTTCACGCAAATATTCTCTTTTCTCTTCTGCAGATAATCTGCTGAATCTTTCATTTTCCACCAGATCTCCAACGGAATTCATGATGAGAAGTAAAATCGTCGTGATCAATATCAACGCCCAGAAAAAAGGTGAGGTAAGGTATTCTGAATCTTGAGCAAACATTTCGAATGCCATGATCGTTAATCCAATTGTTGCAGCAATGTATATTGAAATGGGGGTTCTCGTTTTCATTGTAATAAAATTTAATGATTACTCTATGCTTGCCGTTTTGATCTCTGTGGTCTTGATATCGGTTCCTAATCTTTGCAGATAGGCGATCATAGCTATAATTTCTCGCTGTTCAAGCGGAACAAATGAAGTTCCCTTGAGTGCTTGATCTTTTTCTACCTGATCTCTTACATCAGTAGCTTCAGAATAAATTCTTTTAACAATAGCTTTGGATTGGTTATTGGCCCATTTTCCTGCAGAATCTATTTGAGCTTTTGTATACGGAACATCAAAACTGTTTTTCATTAATTTCATTTTATCCACCATTTGAGAACGATCAAGCTTATTGGTGATCAGCCAAGGGAAACGCGGCATAATAGAACCTGCAGAAGTAATTCTTGGGTTATACATGTGTTTAAAGTGCCATGAATCCGGATTTCTTTCTCCTTCTCTGTGTAAATCGGGTCCGGTTCTTTTTGATCCCCATAAAAATGGTCGGTCATAAACGAATTCTCCGGCTTTTGAATATTGCCCGTTTTTACCGTCAAACCTCATCACTTCATCACGGAAAGGTCTTATCATTTGTGAGTGACATGAGTTACAACCTTCACGGATGTACAAGTCTCTTCCTTCCAACTCTAAAGGTGAATAAGGTTTTACGGCGGTAATTTCCGGAACGCTTTGTTTAAGAGATAGAGTAGGGACTATTTCTATCAATCCTCCAATTGAAATCACTACAAAAGCTAGTATAGATAATAATTTTGGTGTTCTTTCCAGCCAAAGATGCGCGCCTTCGCCTTCTTTTCTGCTGCTGCCGATATGGGCTAAAGCAGGTGCTTCTGCAGGTACATTTTTTTGGAACGAGCCGGCTTTAATTGTTTTAATAACATTCACAACCATTAAGATGGCTCCTGAAAGATAAAGCAGTCCTCCTACAAATCTCATTTTAAAGTAAGGAATAATGGCGGTGACAGTATCCAACCAGTTTTTCCATAATAAGGTTCCGTCCGGGTTGAATTGTTTCCACATTAATCCTTGCGTAAATCCTGAAATATACATCGGGACAGCGTAGAAAATAATTCCTAACGTTCCCAACCAAAAGTGCCAGTTGGCTAATTTTTTAGACCAAAGTTGGGTTCTCCACATTACTGGAATCAAATAATAGATTACTCCGAAGGCCATAAAACCATTCCATCCAAGGGCGCCTAAGTGAACGTGACCAATAACCCAGTCTGTATAATGTCCTATTTTATTTAATGATTTGGTTGCTAAAAGTGGACCTTCAAAAGTGGCCATCCCATAACAGGTAACGGCTACAACGAAGAACTTAAGGATAGGATTTTCTCTTACTTTATCCCACGCGCCTCTTAAAGTTAAAAGTCCGTTCAGCATTCCTCCCCAGGATGGAGCAATCAGCATGATAGAGAAACCTGTTCCCACCGCCTGAGCCCAAGCCGGTAAAGCGGTATATTGAAGGTGATGCGGACCTGCCCATAAATACACAAAGATCAACGACCAAAAGTGGATAATAGACAGTTTATATGAGAAAACAGGTCTTTCGGCAGCTTTCGGCATAAAATAATACATCAAACCTAAAACCGGAGTCGTTAATACGAATGCAACCGCATTGTGACCATACCACCACTGAACCAAGGCATCTTTTACTCCTGCATACACAGAATATGATTTCCAGCTTGTGAAGGATAACGGAACTTCAAGATTATTAAATATATGGAGCATTGCCACGGCAATCCAGGTTGCAATATAGAACCAAATGGCAACATACAAATGTCTTACTCTTCTTTTCGCAATCGTTCCAAACATGTTGATCCCGAAGATGATCCATGAGAAGGCGATTAATATATCAATAGGCCATTCGTGTTCTGCATATTCTTTAGAAGTATTAATTCCCATTAAAAAGGTAATCACCACCGCTACGATCATTATTTGCCAAGACCAGAAATGTAACCAAGATAGGGTATCGCTGTACATTCTTGTTTTTAATAATCTTTGCATGCTGTAATACGCTCCACAAAAGAATGAGTTACAGACAAAAGCAAAGATCACAGCACTGGTATGCAGCATTCTTATTCTTCCAAATCCCATGGCACCTTGTGTATTAATCAAGCCTTGAATATTTCCTGAAGCCAAACTTTTAATAGTGGTATCATCTGTTCCGAATAAGAACTCAGGTAATTCTGGGTAGAAAAGCATTAAAGCGGCAGTAAGACCGAGTAAAAATCCGACCAAACCAAATACAATAGTAGCATACAAGAATGCTCTGACAATATTATTGTCATAATTAAATCTTTGCGTCTCCATAATTCCAATTGTGTGTACTGAAGTGATATTTTTTCTTTCTTATGGTTTTATTGAGTGAATTTTTAAACCAAATTTTATGATGAAATAAATATCATATAGCGTGAATAATGTTTTGCCAAAGGTATTTATTAACTTTGTTTGAGGCTATTAGATAAACTTCTAAAATATACCGAAAACTACTAAAACAGAAATGATGAAGATATGTGGACAAAACATTAGAAAGATTAGAAGGAGTAAAGATTTTACTCAAGAATACATGGCTTTTGAAATGGGGATTTCGCAAAAAGCCTATTCCGATATTGAAAATTCTAAAGTGAAGATCAATCTTGATATTTTAAACAAAATTTCAGGTATTTTAGACATAAAACCTTCTGATATCTGTAGTATTTCTCACAAATGCGGAACAGGTGATTTTGAAGATAAATACCACGAGCTTCTACAATATATGAAGCAAAATAATATTTCTATTCCAGAAGAGCATTTATAATGGAGGAAAAATAGATGAGTTTTGTACATCTTTATATTATTCATTTGATATTTTGATTATTTTTTCTGGTATTTTCTGTAAATTGGTAACGGTACATATTTCATGTATTCGTGAAAATTACAGATCTGGTCTGTTTGATATTTCAGCGGACAAGCCGAAAACCGCATAACAAAGTAGGCATCATTAAAAAAATCAAATTAGTATGTCAAATTTATTTCAATCCCTTACAAACACGGTTAAACACTGGTATATTCCATTAATCTTTGGAATTATTTTCCTTCTGTGTGGTGTATATGTGTTTACGGTTCCTCTTGCTGTTTATGTAACGCTATCTTTTATTTTCAGTATTTCATTTTTAATTTCAGGAATTACAGAAATTTTCTTTTCACTGCAGAACAGGAAATCTCTGCAAGGATGGGGTTGGTTCTTGGTGAGCGGATTGCTTACCGCAGCAATTGGATTGTATTTGGTGGGTAATCCTCAGATTTCAATGGTTGTTTTACCTTTTGTGATAGGAATTACGTTGCTTTTTCGTTCGTTGCAGTTATTAGGGTTTGCTTTTGATTTAAGAAGTCACAAAATAGCAAGTTGGGGAAATGTAGCATTAACGAGTGCTGGAGGTATTATATTTTCTTTATTGCTTTTGTTTAACCCGATATTCACAGGCTTTTCTTTGGTTACATTAACGGGTATTTCTTTTATCTTCATTGGTGTTTCTTCCATATTGTTGGCGTTTGATTTGAGAAAATTGAAAAATTTCCCGGCGAAGGTAAGTGATGAGTTAAAAGCTAAAATAAAATTATTGCAGGACGAAATTGATGATTTGAGAAAAAGCAAATAAGCATTCTTTAATCAAATGATATATAAAAAGAAGCCTCTGAACTAGAGGTTTCTTTTGTTTTTTAAGGGTAAAAATAGATTGAATCAATACTTTGATTGTAAATCTACTATCTGCTTATCTTTTCTATTTAATCGTAACACTATGCACTGCTACAAGCCCGGAGGTTACAGGTTTTGAATTATCCTGTAAATAATTACCCACTTTAAAATATACAGGTTCAGGATTCCAGCTGTCTCCAAAAGTAAATGTCTGAGATTGATCATTGACTGTAACAGTTACCATATGATCAGATTGTGAAATCGTGTAGCTAAAAACTTGGTTCAAGGGTACATTTTTCAATAATGTAAAGCGTTGCTCTTTGTCATTCACTTCTTTTTTGAAACCTATTTGTAGATCTCCATTATTCCACCATAATTTAGCGGCTTCAGTTCCTTTGGTATGCCCATGTATTTGTCCGATAATGATTTTTCCGGTGCTGGGTTGTTGCAATACCGCTAGTTTTACAGACATTTCATGCTGTCCGGCGAAATGCCATTCATTGATTTCACGCAATTCCGTTCTTGGAAAGTGAGAACCTTTGGTAGTTGTTCCATCCGATGTACAAAATAGATGCATGCTTTGGTCTTTGGGATCCAGGTAGAAATAATTGGAACTGTACTTGGCTAGTTCTTCTCCTTTCTTTTGCGTGATGCTGTTATTTTGCGCAAGAGGAAGTTGGAGCGTAAAGGGCGTTAAATTGAATTTAGTTCCTGGTGCGGTATATTTTTCCTGAGCCTTTACTGCGTTTGTCATCCCTATTAACAGAAGTAAAAGGAATATTGATAGGTAATTTTTAATAATTGTTTTCATAAGATACTACATAATTATGATTTGATCTAAGTGATTGTTAAACAGTGTTTTTTTTTTACTAATTAATAAAAAAAGTTTTAAATGTGCTGTATTTCTTAGCCCATCTATTTTTTATGATTACGCTTTATAAAAATAAGATTTTACTTGAATTTATACAGTATAAAATAAAACTATGATTTATTTTATGAGGGCAAAATATTCATCTCGTATCAATAATACCTACAAGAATCATTCAACTTTGTTTTAGAGAGGGTGGATTCTTGAAGTTTTTATATATTTAGGCAATTAAATTATTCTATGAGCGACGAGCAGAAAACCGAGCAAAACGGGACCTTGGTTAGAGGACTAACCAATCGACACATTCAATTAATTGCCCTTGGAGGCGCTATAGGGACAGGATTGTTTCTTGGAATTGGTCCGGCAGCCGTTTTAGCGGGCCCATCCGTGATTTTAGGATATGCGTTGGCAGGAATTATTGCCTTCTTTATTATGCGCCAATTGGGAGAAATGGTTGTTCAGGAACCTGTTTCGGGTAGTTTTAGTTATTTCGCTTATAAGTATTGGGGTAAATTTCCGGGATTTGCATCCGGTTGGAATTATTGGATTCTTTATATCTTGGTAAGTATGGCCGAGCTTACCGCCATTGGGCATTACATTCATTTTTGGTGGCCTGATATCCCACTTTGGGTTTCGAGTTTATTCTTTTTTATCTTAATTAATGCTTTGAATCTAGCTTCAGTAAAAGTATATGGGGAAACCGAATTCTGGTTTTCAATTATAAAGGTAGTTGCTATTATTGCGATGATCATCTTCGGTATTTACTTATTGATAAGTGGAACTGGAGGGAGTAGTGCAAGTGTGACGAATTTATGGAATGATGGTGGTTTTTTCCCAAAAGGATTATTCAATCACAGTGAAAAAGGATATTCAGGACTCTTTGCAGCAATGGCGATGATCATGTTTTCTTTTGGTGGATTAGAATTGATCGGAATTACGGCTGCAGAAGCTAAAAGTCCTGAGAAAACAATTCCTAAAGCGACGAATCAGGTAATTTATAGAATCTTGATTTTCTATGTAGGAGCGTTGATTATTTTATTCTCATTGAGTCCGTGGAGAGAGATTACAGAAGGGTCAAGTCCGTTTGTAATGGTTTTCCAAAACCTGAACGGGTTGGAGTTTACGATGTTTGGAAAAGTAATTCAATTTAATATACTGATTGCTAATATTCTTAATATAATTGTATTAACAGCGGCTTTATCTGTATATAACAGCAGTGTTTACAGTAATAGCAGAATGCTTTTCGGATTGGCACAACAAGGAAATGCACCGAAGTTTTTACAGAAATTAAATAAAAACCACGTACCTATTAACGCGATTCTTATTTCTTCTTGCTTTGCGGGAATCTGTATTTTAATAAATAAATTTGCTCCGGAAAAAGCATTTGAATATTTAATGGCTTTAGTGGTTTCTACGTTAATTATCAATTGGCTAATGATCTGCTATACCCATTTAATGTTCAGAAGAAGTAAAATTGCAGCAGGAGAGAAAACAAAATTTCCTTCTATATTCTATCCAATATCCAATTATATCTGTATTCTGTTTTTAGTGGCTATTTTGGTATTGATGAGTATTACAGGAATGGAAATTCAGGTGATTTTAATTCCAATATGGGTAGCCTTTCTGTTTGTGATGTATATGTTGTATAAACCTAAAAATTAGGAACTCTCAAATAGAGTAGCTTAAGATTATATAAAGGATGGATTTTTATCTATCCTTTTTTTTGTACCTTTTTTAAACAAAAAAACCACCCTTAAAAAGGATGGTTTGTAGACCCACAGGGATTCGAACCCCAACTGATGGTACCAAAAACCAGAGTGCTACCGTTACACCATGGGTCTGTTTTATTTTGGTGATGCAAATTTACAGCTTTTTTCTTTATCTACAAGGGATTTGATAAAAAAATGCAATATTATTTTAAATAAAACGATAAGTATTTGTTTTTAAGAGTATTAAAATAATGGGGTGTAAAGCTGAAAAATACCTTTAAAAAGGATAGTATAAAGCTATTTTGCCCATTATCGATTATTGGACAATTTGGAAATAGGTAGTTTTACTGTACTTCCTTTGAAAATTCATTTTCGTTTCACATACAATCAAATTCCGATATATTTGATTCAAATGAGTCAACTATAAATTATTCGGTCTGTTTACAAATATCCTACCTAGGCTCTAAACGAAATTTCTAAACCACTTGGATTGGCCAGGCAGCATATTAGCGATATGCTAAAATTCTTGACAATCATACAGATGAAGAAAAAAAATGATAATTAAAAGTATAATAAGATACGCCAATAGATTGCGTAGTAAGAGTATATTTTTGAATATTATAAATATTAAAATAAAAAAAGAAATTATAATCGTTTAATAATCAAATCGTAAAAATAAATTTTAAACTAGCGGCAGAAATAGCTTTACGAAAGTTATATATATATCGGATTGACGTAATGCATTAATTTGAAAAGTTAGTGGCAAGCAAACTTAAAACACCTAAAAACTATAATATGAAATTTTCAAGTGATTTAGTAATTTATGATTTAGAAGGAAGTTGCAAAACTTTTGGAAAAAATGAAATAAATGAAACTAATATAATAGAAATAGGGGCTGTAAAATTAGACAAGAAAACTTTTGAAATAAAAAGCGAATTCTCAATTTTAATAAAACCAAAACATTTTCCAATTCTACCTGAAATCACGGATATTACAAACATTACAAATGAAATGGTTGAAAATGAGAAGTATTTTGATGAAGCAATTCTTCTGTTTTTAGATTGGTACGGAGAAAAAAAAATCTACTTTAGCAGGTTGGGGATTGTACTACGACTTGCCGCTTTTGAGAAAAGAATTTACAGAATTTGGATTTAATTATAATCAATATTTTGTTGGTGGAGGTTTTGACATCAGAGCATTGGGTGTTTATTGGTTAGCAAAAAACAACATCTCTACATCTGGAATTTCATTAGAAAGAGTTTTAGAAAAAATGAATGTAAAAGAAGATTTTAAATTTCATAGGGCATTAGACGATGCAAAAGCAACAGCATTGATATTACAACAAATTCTTAATGAAAAATAATTGCTGTTACTAGCCTTTTTGTGATGAATTGAAAATACGATAATTAAATAGTGCTGCAACAAATTAATCTATTTACGTATGTTGGGCCGAATGTAAAAAAGATTAAAAATTCTGACCCAAAAGCATAATTTCAAATTAATAAAAACCTTCTACCAAAAGCCGTTTCAAGCATTTGCGAATTTTGTAAAGAATTCATCTTTACGTTTCGCAATAAGTTTTATCTTTAGCCAAAAATAAAAACCTTCGAAGTTTGCAACTGTGTGAAGCTCCGAAACGTTGTGTGTCACTATCAAACGATAGAAATAATTGATCAATATCTAGCGGTAATTTGGGAGAACGACAACAATAAAAAACTAATAAACAATCTAAAACAATGACTTTTATTAAAACAATTTCTATCTTTTTAATTACACTTTTATCAATAACAACAATTTTTGGACAAGAATCTAAACATAAAACTAAGATCTTACTGATCGGGACCATTCACTTTGAAACGCCTCATTTAGATAAATATGAATTAAAAACTGACAATTTTTTAGCTCCGAAAAGACAGAAGGAGCTGGAAGAATTGATTGGGTTTTTAAAACGAACGAATGCTGATAAAGTGATGATAGAAAAACCATTTAATCAACAAAAGCAAACTGATAGTTTGTATAATGCATATTCCCAAAACAGGTATACATTAACAGTTTCTGAAAGAGAACAAATTGGTTTTAGATTAGCTAAAAAATTAAATTTAAAAAAGATCAATTGTGTAGATGAATTTTACGGAATGAAACATGATAGTTTAGTTTCTGTAACTGCTAAAGAAAAAAATCAGCTATATATATTAAATGAATTAAGTAGTACCGCGAATAACTTTATGCTTGAAATAGATAATGTAACAAAGCGAAATTCAATTACAGAAATACTAAAGTATATTAACACAAAAGAACTTTTGCAGAAAAACTTATCATTGTACTTAAAATATTATGCAAAAATTGGTGCTGGAGAGAATTATATTGGTGCGGAATCAGTTTCTGATTGGTATTTGAGAAATTTAGCAATTTATTCTAATGTAATAACACAAATAGATGCAAAAGATAAATACGTTATCCTGATATTTGGACAAGGACATATTCCTATATTAAAACACCTGCTAGAAAATAATGACGACTTTGAAGTCGTTGAAGTAAATAGCGTACTAAAATAAACTGCCACCAATAGCTAGAGTTAAAATTACAAAACTATGCAAGACGAAATCATAAAACACTCAAAAAAAATACAATCTGCTATGAACAATAAAGAACATTCATTTAAAGAAAAAATAAAAGAAGTACTTACTGAAATTTTCATTATTGTATTTGCTGTAACCCTTTCAATTTGGTTACACAGTTGGAGTGAACACAGGCATCAACAAGAAGAAGCATCCGTGTTTCTTGGTAATTTAAAGAATGATTTAAAGAATGATATTAAAAATATCGACATTGAAAAGAAAGCATACCAAGATTCAAACATAGGGTATGAGAAAATTTTATCATTAACCGCTCCCCAACTTGACAGTATTTATAAGTCTAAAAATAAAGTTGATTTCCCAATTTATTCACATGGACCAAAAATGAATATTGGTAATTATGAAGGTTTTAAGTCAAGTGGTAAAATTGGCTACATTGAAGACGAAAAATTAAAACAGAACATCTTAAATTATTACCAAATATTTGTACCGGCTGTTAGCGAAGTTGATAAAATGTACAATGATTTTTTGTTTAAGAGTTTTGATAAAATGATAGAAAATGCAGATAAACCAGAAGAAAAATTATATTCAGACCCAAAATTTAAGAAGACAGTCGAATTTCTTGTCAAATTAGGTAAGAATAATATAAGGGTTTATGACCAAAATACAAAACCTAGAGCAACTGAACTCATTAAAGCAATTGAAAAAGAGATGAATAAATAAAATGGCACACAACCGCCGTTTGCCAATGTGGTGGGTTTAGAGGATCAGTTCCAAAACTTGGGGAGAAAATAAAAAATGATATTTTTGTAGTATGTTAAATGATGCCGAACTGCTTAAATTATTTTTACCTGAACTCTTGATTGAATATTTTGAGATTGTAAAATTTGAAGAGGAAAACAAAATTCTACATATTTACTTTGAAGAAAAAAATACAGTTCCAAAAGAATTTTCTTCGCTCATATTACAGTCAAAAGGTTTTGTTCCTGAAATTATGGTAGATGATTTTCCTCTCCGCGGAAAAACAGTGAAGCTCCACATCAGACGTAGAAGGTGGACTGATACTAAAACAGGAAACATCATTCAAAGAGATTGGAATCTTATTGCCAAAGGAACCCGCATGACACAAGATTTTGCAGAGTTCTTAAAAAAAATCAGCAGATACTAAAGCGCTTCCCTGTAAAACCATTGGTGAGATGTACGGCGTAGATGGTAGAAAATTCCAAAGACAGTACAAACAAAGCATCAGTAATTTTAAAGATTGGGAACAAAAATCGCATGCAGAAGATTGGATTCTCTACCCTGAAAACCTCTCCGAGCAGCTTTCCTTGGACGAAGTTGCCCTTTCTGATGGAGAACTGTACAGTGTTCTCACTTCCAAAAAAGCAAAAGGCAAAAAAGGTTCTCTTGTAGCTGTAATCAAAGGTACAAAAAGCAATATCATAGCTGAATATATTTTAAAAATCAGCAGAAGGTCGAGAATGAGAGTGAAAGAAATAACACTCGATATGGCTGGTTCTATGAAACTCATCGCCAAAAGATGTTTCCCCAAAGCAATACAGGTTATCGACCGTTTCCATGTTCAGAAATTAGCCATAGAAGCGTTGCAGGACATCAGGGTAAGCCATCGTTGGGAAGCTATTGAACAAGAAAATAATCTTTTGTTGGAAGCAAAGCAAAAGAAAGAAAATCTCCAAATTGAAATTTTCCTAAACGGTGACACTCGAAAGCAACTTTTGGCAAGAAGTAGATATTTACTTTATAAAACCAGAGAAAAGTGGACTCCATCACAAAAACAGAGGGCGAAAATCTTGTTCTCAGAGTATCCAGATTTAGAAAAAGCGTACAATTTATCAGATGGGCTCAGGAAAATCTATAATCAAAACATTGAAAAACCAGTAGCCATGTTAAAGTTAGCCCATTGGTTTAAAGATGTGGAAGAATCCGGATTTAAATCCTTCAATACCTTAACTAGGACAATTATATTAAACTATGATGGTATTCTCAATTATTTTAATGCTCGTAGCACGAATGCTGCAGCTGAGTCTTTCAATGCCAAAATAAAAAACTTCAGATTACAACTTAGAGGTGTGCGAGATAAATCGTTTTTCCTATTTAGATTATCTAAACTTTTTGCCTAGTCCCCAACTTTTGGTATTGATCCGGTTTAGACTTTCTTGATCCGCCACATCGCCATTGATAAAAGTGATCCTATAAAATGGGAACTTGAAACAATGAGCTGCCTCAAAAAGAAAACAGGAGAAACGATAATAATCATTTCTCCTGATAATATGTAGACCCACAGGGATTCGAACCCCAACTGATGGTACCAAAAACCAGAGTGCTACCGTTACACCATGGGTCTGTTATATTTTGGTGATGCAAATTTACAGCTTTTTTCATTATTTGCAAGAACTTTTTAAAGTTTTTTTTAAATTTACATAACTTTTTAAGGCGGTAAACATGGTGATAGACTTCAATAATCTCATAATTAATAATTTACATTCGCGAACGGAATTTGAAAAAAAAGTGATTTTTTTTTAGAGGACTGGTTATCGGATGCTGAAACAGTAAAAGTTCAGACTTCAGGTTCTACAGGGGTTCCGAAGCTTTTTGATATTGAAAAGAAAAAGATGATCAATTCTGCGGTGATGACCTGCAACTTTTTAGATTTAAAAGAAGAGAATACAGCATTGCTATGTCTTCCAGTGGAATATATTTCAGGAAAAATGATGATGGTGCGATCTTTTGAACGTAAAATGAAATTGATAATAGCTGATCCATCTTTAAAACCACTTGAAAATTTAGAAGAAGAAATAGCTTTCTGCGCCATGACTCCTTTACAGGTTGAAAATTCACTGGATAAACTTCATTTCATTAAAAATCTAATCATTGGCGGTGCTTCAGTCTCCGAAAATCTGAAACATAAAATTTTTCAGGCTCTCAAACTTTCAAATGCTCAAACTCAAATCTTTGAAACGTATGGAATGTCGGAGACACTTTCTCATATTGCCCTAAAGCAATTGGTTCCACAAGCAGAAGAGTACTTTACAGCCTTTGAAAATGTTTCTGTTACCAAAGATGAAAGAGGTTGTTTGAGGATATGGGCACCTAATGTAAATGCTGAGATATTGGAAACTAATGACTTAGTTGAGATTAAGGATGGAAATAAGTTTAGGTTTTTAGGGCGAATAGATAATGTAATTAATTCTGGAGGCGCAAAAATTTTCCCTGAAGAATTGGAAGCCTTGGTTAAAAAAGAAATTCCGAATGAAGTTGTATTTTTAGGACTGAATGATGAACGTTTGGGACAAAAATTAGTGTTGGTTATTGAAGGAGAAAAGTTGAAGGGTATCATTGAAAAAATAGGGAATATTTCATTTGATAAAAAATTCCACAAACCGAAAGAAATTATTTTTATAGATACAATTCCAAGAACACCAAACGGAAAAGTGAATAGAACAGAATTAAAAAACATATTGTAAAGTCTTTTATCTTTACCCTTTAATCCAATGATCTTAAAAATGAAAGATTTTTCAAAAGAACTCAATTTTAAAACTTCCCGCAGCAGTGGGGCAGGAGGGCAGAACGTTAATAAAGTTGAAACTGCTGTAACGGTACTTTGGAAAGTTTCGGAATCTGAATTTTTTAATGAAAGGCAAAAAGCATTAATTCAGGAAAAACTAAAAAACAGAATCAATCTGGAAGGATTTTTATTCTTAACCGTATCTGAAAGCAGAACCCAATTAATGAACAAAAATAAAGCGATTGAAAAAATTATAGACATCGTGAATAAAGCTTTAATTGTTCCGAAAACAAGAATCGCGACAAAGCCTTCCCGAGCGAAAAAAGAAAAAAGACTTGATACCAAAAAGAAAATGTCTGAAAAGAAAGAAAACAGAAAGTTCAAATATTAATCAAAGGATAGAAATGGTATTTCTTTGTTTTATAGAAACATATTTGCTATCTTAGTAAAAATTCAAGCAGTAACAATATGACAACAGCAATTTCTCTTTCTACGAAAAGCCATTTTTCCGGGCTTTTGTTGTCGTTACTTTATTTGCATACAGATTCATTTTTAAAAAGTTCTAAGGACTTTATCAATTAAGCCCTGTCAGATCCAAGGCGGGGGAGATTTCCAAGTTTATTTATCGTTTACATGTAATTTTTCATAGGAGAAATGGCAAAATAATTCACACAGTTTTCTATGTTGGATCACTAAAAAATGCATGTTATTTAATCTTGTTAATAAAATAAATATGTCAGATAACATTATTGTAACTACCGGAATATATGATGCTATAAAAGATCATTTAAGAAGAAAAAAAGTAAGTAAGAATGAGGAAAACAGATTGACTGGAGAGCTTAGAAAAGCTAAACAGGTTTTAAGAAGAGATCTGCCTTCCGATGTTGTGACTGTTGATCGAAAAGTGACAATCAAAGACCATACGCAAGATTTCGAACACGAATATGTTTTTGTATCAACAACCAAAGCTAAACCTAAAAAAAATAAATATTCTATCCTTTCCGATATTGCATTAGCAACAGTTGGATATAAAGTGGGAGATGTAATTGAGTGGCCTTTTAAAGAAGGCGAAAGAAAAATTGAAATTCTAAAAGTAGAAACTTTCAAAGAATAATTTTAGTGATACCTTGTTGGATTAAAGAAAAGTACAGCCCTATAAGCTGTACTTTTTGAATGTTTTAAAGCCACTGAAACGATCTGTAGTAGCGGTTTTTAAATAAAAATGGTACTTTTGCAAAAAATTAAAATAATGATTAAAAAACTAATAACGCTAGGAGTGTTTTCAATTTCTTTACTTTCTTTTGCTCAACAAACAGAAAATAAAGCACCAAAAATAACAATTATTCCTTCTGTAGGATATGCATGGAGAACGGCTAAAACAGCGTCAGGATTATCAAAAGCAGAGCAGGATTATGTAAAAGGATTGAAAAGCGGAGTTAATTTCGATATTTCAGCTTATTATCATTTAAAAAATATCGTAGCCATTGGAGTAAAATATTCTAATTACAGTGCATCAAGTGACGGTTTTCTTTTAGGATATGGACAAAACGGAATGCCTATGTCTATTCCTGTTACTACGAAAGACCACATCTCTTTCTTTGGTCCTGCGGTAATGATCTCTAACTTTAGCGAGGCAACGAGACACAAAATGTATTTGGATATGGGATTGGGAGTAATTTCATACACCACAAAAACAGGAAATGTAAAAGGAACAGGTTCTAACCTGGGAGCAGAAATTAATTTTGCCTACCAATACCAGGTTTCCAAAAACTTTTTAATTGGTCCAAAATTGGGAATGACAGCTGGAACACTAAACAAAATGAAGATTGACGGAAGAACAATTGAGTTTGGTGATGATCAAAAAGAAGGCTTGCACAGAGTTTCTTTAAGTGCTGCCGCTACATTCCGTTTTTAAGTTTTATCTTTGCAAAAATCAAAATAATGAGCAAACCGATTACTGAATTTATAGAGAAATATTACCTGCACTTCAATGCAGCTGCATTGGTAGACGCATCTAAAGGGTATGTTGCACATCTTAAAGATGGTGGAAAAATGATGATTACTTTGGCGGGGGCAATGTCAACTGCTGAATTAGGGAAGATTCTTGCTGAAATGATCCGTCAGGGAAAAGTAGATTTTATCTCTTGTACCGGGGCGAATCTTGAAGAAGATCTAATGAATTTGGTGGCACATTCTCACTACGAAAGAGTTCCGCATTACAGAGATCTTACTGCTCAGGACGAGTGGGCTCTTTTAGAAAGAGGTCTAAACAGAGTTACAGATACTTGTATTCCTGAAGAAGAAGCTTTCAGAAGATTGCAGAAACACATCGTTGAGATCTGGAAAGATGCTGAAGCGAAAGGAGAAAGATATTTCCCGCATGAATATATGTATAAAATGATCCTTTCAGGAGTGTTGGAGCAGTATTACGAAATCCCTAGAGAAAACTCTTGGATGATCGCTGCTGCAGAAGCAAATTTACCAATTGTAGTTCCGGGATGGGAAGATTCAACAATGGGTAACATCTTCACTTCTTATTGTATCAAAGGAGAATTACAGTTTTCTACAATGAAATCAGGTATTGAATATATGGCTTATTTGGCTGATTGGTACACTAAAAACTCAGGTGGAAAAGGAGTAGGATTCTTCCAAATTGGTGGAGGTATCGCAGGAGATTTCCCAATCTGTGTGGTTCCAATGTTGTATCAGGATATGGAAATGCACGACATTCCGTTCTGGTCTTATTTCTGTCAGATTTCTGATTCTACGACGTCTTACGGTTCGTACTCAGGAGCTGTTCCAAATGAGAAAATCACTTGGGGTAAATTAGATATCACAACACCGAAATATATCGTTGAAAGTGATGCAACTATTTGTGCACCATTGATGTTCTCTTACATCTTAGAGAATTCTTAAGAAATAATTCATCCATTTGTCAGTCTGGCGAAGGAAGAATCTCATATATAAACGCTTCAATTTTTTGGAGCGTTTTTTTATTTTTATTAACCTCAGATTTTCACGAATTACACAAATATTTGTGTAATTCGTGAAAAATTATTTGTGAAATTTGTGTTTAAATAAACAGCATCAAAGGAAAAATATGGGCGTGCCCCTCTCCAAAGCTAAACCCAAATCTCGGGTCGGGCTTCTCCGGGCTCCACTTCGTTTCGGTACTTTGCACTGCTCGCTTCGTTCGCACCCTCCATATCCCTCACGCAAAACTGTCAGTCCAAAGAATTAGTCAGCACGAAATAACGATACGCCAAAATCCCTTTCTGAACTTTAGTCAATGTATTCGGATCTTTATCACTCAATTTCGGTAAAACAGCTTTATTGATTTTGTTTACGAGTTTAAAAAATGATTTTTTCATAACTTTATATTTTAATGAGAAACACCATTGAAGCAAGTGAAGTTCAAAAATGATGCAAAACAAGATCATTTAGTGAATTTTGCTAAGTGAAACACCTTTGCGAACGAAAAATATTTTCAAACATTTCAAAAAAAACTTTGCGATCTTTGCGTTAAAAATAGGTAAGCGTTTTAAAATAAAAACAAAAAAATGGACGAAATATTCAAACAACAAGTCTGGGAAATAACCAAACTGGTTCCCAAAGGAAGAGTAACAAGCTACGGAGCGATTGCAAAAGCAGTCGGTTACCCTAATCATTCCCGCCATGTAGGAAAGGCAATGGGAGGTTGTCCTAAGGATGTTCCTGCGCATCGGGTAATTTCAAGTTCAGGAGCTTTATCCGTTCCGGAATTTCAAGTCAAATTAGAAGCAGAAGGAATCGAGGTGGAGAATTTCAGAATTAAAAATTTCAAGAAACTTTTTTGGAATCCTTTGGATGAATTATAGGATTCCTACCGTTCAGTACATAAAAAATACAGCTGAGTCGCTTTTTTTGGTAAGGCTTATTCGAAGGGTTTAGTTTTGTCTCATAAAATTAATTAAACCATGAAAACAAAACTGTTATTTACTGTACTTTTCTTACTTACAGTTTGCTTATCTAAAGCTCAAATGGACGATAAATTTTACCAGCCGAGTAAAGAAATGAAGCTGTTAGAATTTTCAAATCCAACATTTATTGCGTTTCCTGTAGATAATGATACGATTACCGCAGTAGTCGTAAAGCCTCAAACTAATAATATAAAGAAGACGATTCTGTTTTTTCACGGGGCCAATGGAAATATTTCAACCTATCAATATATTACAAAGCCTTTAGTGGATAATGGTTTTCAAGTGGTAATGATAGATTTTAGAGGATATGGGAAATCAACAGGAAAACCTACTCATGTGAATGTAGCTGCAGATGGACAAAAGATATTTGACTTCTTACTAAGCAAACCAGAGATCAAGAACACTAAAGTATATATTTACGGAGCTTCACTGGGTTCTCAGATTGCTACTCATTTGGCAAGAGAAAATAAAGATAAAATATCAGGATTAATCATAGATGGTGGAATGTCATCTTTTGCAGACATTGCGGCAGTTCATGCTCCGCAGTACAAAGATTTTATCAACCAGATGTTACAAAACGTGTACGCTGCAAAAGAAGATGTGAAATTTACACAAGGCCTTCCTAAGCTATTTATCTATAGTAAGAATGATACCACAATTCCTTTTTCTCAAGGACAGGAATTTTTTAAAAATGCTTCAGAACCTAAACTTTTTCTTGAAAATAAGGCTGAGCATATTCAAGGTTTAAAAGATGAGCCCAAGGAAATTCTAAAAGCGATTGACAATTTATAGAAATCGAGTAGTATAAAAATTTGAAGGCGGCTTTTAGTCGTCTTTATCTATTGGATAATATCAACTAGATTGAGAATTCAAAAGAGCTGATTTCACCATATTTTATTTTGGATTCTTCTTGCTGAACTTTAAGATTCTTGTTTTGATGACCTTGGATCTTCTGTTACTTTGCATGAAATCTTCTTTTTCGAAAAGTGTTTTGCAATATCCTATCAAGGCCGGAATAAGAAGGGTGACAAATAAACTACAGATTCCTAACGCCCAAATGGGCATATCGTCTTTTCTTCCCTGGAAATATTCCCACATTACCCAAGAAAGTATGATGATGAAAAATAGCATAGCCCCGGGAAAAACAACATATATTACAAACCCCATAATAATCGCTCCGATAAATGAAATGTCACGATTGAGAGCATACATTGTAATTCCAATAATGGCAATCGTGAAGATGAAAAAGAAGATAAGAACCAGCGATACAATGAGTTTTTGCTCCCAGAAACTCATGTTTTTGATGTATTTATCCCCTTCTTTATAAGAGACTTTTATGGTTTTTCCAATTTCTATAGGATGGCTTGCTCCGTAGCCAATTGATTTTTGAATGGTTTGGTTTTGGTCATTTTTAAACTCTACAATAGCAATAGGTACCGGATCTGATTCTGAATCTCCATCGGTATATTCATATCTTACGACCTTAGCATCATATTTTTTCTCAAAGAAATAAGCGTAGGTTGATTGACCAACAATTCCGGCTAAGAAAAAGAACATTCCTGAAATAAAAAGGATCGCAAGGGTGGGCAAAATAAGTCCGGTTATCGAAATACTTGCTCCTTTTTTTTTCTTTTTGATGACAAGCAGAATGATAATAATGGCCGTAAAAATTAAAGTATACCACATCGTTTAAGATTTATTAGCATTAAAATTTTTCATTTTTGAAACTTCTTTCATAAAATTGATGCATTCCCGTTGGTTAAGTAGCGTAAATATTGAAACGAAAAATAGGATAATAAGGTAAATAAGTGCGAGTTTCAGCTTTTCGGTTTCCAGAAATGCAGAGAAAAATAGGATGGGCATAAATAGTAAAATCGACAGTCCGTAAGTCAAAAAAACATATTGCACAATGTTTTTTAAGAACGTAATTTTCCTAACAATACTGTATAAAACAAAAAGTCCGATCGTAACCACTGGAAAACCAATAGCCATTGTTCCCCAAAATTTTCGGGAGTTTACGAAGTCTCCTATAATGCCTAAATCTATGACCATGTTTATTTAATTGTAAAGTTTAACACCGTTATATTCTATTTCTTTCTCTGAAAACTCCAGCATTTTCATTTTTTGATACCTCATTATTTTTGCAAACAATACATCCGGAAAAACTTGAATTCCGGTATTGTATAAATTGATTGAATCGTTAAAATATTCACGACGGTCAGCGATCATATTTTCCAGATCACTTAATCTTTTCTGGAGCTCCAAATAAGATTGTGACGCTTTTATTTCAGGATAACTTTCGATAGAAATTAGAAGAGATTTGATTCCTCCGTTAATGCCTTGTGCAATTTTTATTTTATTGTCTGTATTTTCTGATTGTAGATATTGACTCCGAAGGGCAACAAGCTCCTTCAGGGTTGTGTTTTCATACAGTGCAGTTGCTTTTACAACACGAACCAAATTGGGAACTTCATCTGCCCGCTGTTTCAGCATAACATCAATATTGGAGAATGCTTTGTCTACGTTGTTTCTAAGGATTACAATCTGGTTATAAGATTTTACCAGAAACGAAACAACAGCAACAATCACAATGATGAAAATAAGTAATGGAATAAGCATTGTTTATTAGTTTTATTTAAAGATATCAAAAGGGTTTTTAGAAAAGTTTTCTTTCCAGTTTACTGATTCGAAAATAAGTTTAGTTCCACTGGCTTTTACAGGAATCAATATAATAAAAGCTGAAAAAAGAGCAATGCATAATAAAGTAGCGACGGCTTTTAATTTTAAAGGCCTCCATTTATTAGCAAAATTAACCCATTGTAAAGGAGCCATCCCGAAAAGCTTTTTATTGTCATCATATCTGAAAATCGTTTTTGCATCTTCATAAAAAGCTTGCCCGATCATCAGAATCTCCGTTTTTTCATCTAAAATATATTCGCGATACCGTTGGTTTCCGGCTTCTATTTCTGTGGTGGGCCAGAAGCTTATCCATTCTATTTTGTCGGGTACCACTTCAATACTTCCAGAATCATCTTGCAGTAAAAAATTATTGAAGCCTATTTTTCGTTTAATTTCACGATATGATTTGCTTGTTTTTCCGTCGTCATCTCTAGATTCGGTAATTTCGTCTACCGTATAAATATATCCGACACATTTTGTCGTGCTGTAAGATGAAAATACAGGTTCTATGGCTTTTGCCTTTCCACAAATTTCTGCTAAACCTATGGCAACACTTTTAATTTTAGACGTTGGAAGGTTTCTTTGGTAAAAGAAAAATCTATTTTTATTACTGGGTAAAATAGAACTGAGAATGATGATAAAGAAAATTATAAAAATAGAGTAGATCCCAAAATAAAAAAATCCCAGGTAAACGAAAAGGATTCCAAAACCACCTAAAATAATTTTCCAGATAGGCTTTTTCTCTTGTCTTGCTTTTTTGAAAGAATCAACAATACTTTCTATTCCTTTCATGATCATAGCGATAATTGCTAATACAAAAACGGAAATAAAAAGTCCGATAAATATAAATCCTGATTGGTGAGGAAAGAAATAATATCCTAAAGCAATAATCAAAGGATCAATGATAAACATGATCCACGTTGGTTTGATCTTGAGCTCTAGTAATGCTGTCAGAATAACAGTGTGAAAAAGTGCAATACCCAAACTAAAAAACATCAGAAAAGGAAGCATCTGGATCGTAATCTCAAACATTTGTAAATTGGTGTGTTTTGCAAATGTAAGATTTTTAAAATTACTTAATCATGCTAAAAAAGGTGATGAGTAATGAGGTGTATATAAAAAGTTTCGGGGTCGACAAAGTCGACCCCGAAACCACAATATAATTAATTAAACTATTTTTCTAGTTGCTTATAGCTTCTCTGGATAAAATCAGTAAGATCTTTTCCTTTCAATAAATTTTGAGAAAGTTTAGCTAAATCTAAAGCATGCTTTACCAATCCTTCTTTTTCTTCTGCATTTTCAGTTTTTAAGATCTGGTTAGCAAATTCACTGTTAGAGTTTACGACAAGGTTGTACATTTCAGGAAGGTTACCCATTCCAAACATTCCGCCGCCGCCAGTTGCCTGCATATCTTTCATTCTTCTTATAAACTCGGGCTGAGTAATGGTGAATGGAGCATCATTACTGTCTAGATCCTCTAACTGAACCGTGAATTTTGAGTCTTTAACAGCCTCTTCAACATTCTTTTTTAAAGATTCTTTTTCAGTATCATTTAATTTAGAAATAGTAGGCTCGTCTTTTTTGATCAGATTATTTACATGATCTGCATCTACTCTTGCAAATGAGATTTTCTCTTTAGAAGTTTCCAGTTTCTGGATCACGTGAGGAATGATATGAGAATCTAAAAGAAGAACTTCGTATCCTTTATCTTTTGCAGACTGAATGTAGCTGTGCTGCTCATCAGCATTAGAAGCATAAAGAATGATTAAATTACCATCTTTATCCGTTTGTGTCGGCTTTAATTTCTCTTCTAATTCACTCCAAAGGAAATATTTTCCGTCAGTTGTAGGATATAAAGTGAACTTGTCTGCCTTTTCTGCAAATTTCTCTTCAGTAACAATTCCGTATTCGATAACGATTTTAATGTCATTCCATTTTTGCTCGTAATCTGCACGGTTTTCGTTAATTAAAGAAGCCATTTTGTCGGCTACTTTTTTAGTGATGTAAGAAGAAATTTTCTTTACAGCACCATCAGCCTGAAGGTAAGAACGAGAAACGTTCAATGGAATATCCGGAGAATCAATAACACCACGAAGAAGCATCAAGAAATCTGGAACGATACCTTTTACTTCATCCGTTACATATACTTGGTTTTGGTATAATTGAATTTTATCTTTCTCGATATTTAAATTGTTGCTCAATTTAGGGAAGAATAAAATTCCTGTTAAGTTGAAAGGATAATCTACATTCAAGTGAATATTGAATAAAGGCTCCTCAAACTGCATCGGGTACAACTCATGATAGAATGTCATGTAATCTTCACTCGTCAAATCACTTGGAGCAACCGTCCATGCCGGTGTTGGGTTGTTGATAATATTATCTACTTCCTCAGTTTCTGCAACAGCGTCTTCCGGAGCATCCTCAGGTAAAGGTAACGTATGTGTTTTTGTTCCGAACTTAATAGGAACAGGCATGAATTTATTATACTTTAATAACAGTTCACGGATTTTTGCTTCTTCTAAAAATTCTAATGAATCTTCTGCAATATGAAGAATGATTTCAGTTCCTCTATCCGTTTTATCTGTTGTTTCTTCAAGAGTGAATTCCGGGCTTCCGTCACAGATCCAACGAACTGCTGGTTCATCTTTGTAAGATTTAGTTAAGATTTCCACTTTCTCAGCCACCATAAACGCAGAGTAAAACCCTAGTCCGAAATGACCGATAATTCCTGAATCTTTTGCAGTGTCTTTATATTTTTCCAAAAACTCTTCAGCTCCTGAAAAAGCAACCTGATTGATGTATTTTTCAACTTCTTCTGCAGTCATCCCAATTCCTTGGTCGATGATGCGAAGTGTTTTTTGTTCTTTATCAATTTTCACTTCAAGCTTCGGATTTCCGTACTCTACTTTCGCTTCGCCGATACTTGTTAAATGTTTTAATTTTAAAGTAGCATCCGTTGCATTAGAGATGAGCTCTCTCAAGAATATTTCGTGATCACTGTAAAGAAATTTTTTGATAAGCGGGAAAATGTTTTCCACAGACACATTAATATTTCCTTTAGTCATAATAATTTAGTTTTGATTTGTGTTGTTATTCACAAAAAAAATACCACACGCTAGAAAGTGACAGATTGGCATCATTTATAATGGAATGAGGAGTTTATGGATTTTCAATGAAATGTCTTACTTTTAATCCTCAAAAAATTTTTTAAAATGAAGTTGAAATGTACAGTTTTTATTCTGCTCATCATGACCTGCTTTATGTATGGACAGAAAACACCTTTGAACCATTCTGTCTACGATAGCTGGCAAAATATGGGGGCTAGAAAAATCTCAAATGATGGAAAATGGATCGCCTATTCTGTGGATGCTCAGGAGGGAAATCCCAACCTTTCGTTATATTCAGTTAAAAATAAAAATTCAAAAACGTTTGCAAGAGGTACAAAATTAGAATTTACGAATGATTCCAGGTTTGCTGTTTTCCAAATTCGTCCGTTGTATCAAGATGTAAAAGCGGTAAAGGATAAAAAACTAAAAAAGAATAAATTAACAAAAGACAGTCTTGCGATAGTTGATTTTTTGAATGGTAAAACGGAAAAAATACCTAATGTAAAAGGATTTAAAATTCCTGAAAAAGGAGATTCTTATGTTGCTTATATTCTGGAAAATATAAAAGATAAATCTTCGGATGATGCTTCTGATAAGGAAGATGGAGACGAAAAAAAAGATGACGATGAAAATGCAAAGCCATTGCAGTTGGTGGTGCGAAATCTGTTGAATGGAAAAAGTACAACCTATGAGAATGTATTCCGCTATGAATTCAGTAAAAATGGAAAACAGCTCGTTTTTGTAACTAAAAAGCCTGAAGAGAAAACCAGTAAAGATAAAAATGAGAAGAAAGATTCATTAGATGAAAAATCTGTTACTAAAAAAGAGACGAATAAATCAAAGCCAAAGAAATATGCATTTCAAACCGTACAGGTAGTTAATTTGCAGACAGGTGCTGTAGATAAAATTTCTGAAATGGAAGGTGATTTTTCCCAGTTGTCTCTTGATGAAGAAGGAAGCCAGTTGGCATTTGTAGGAACTTCTTCTGCACAGAATGATTTAGTGAAACTGTATCAGCTGTATTATTTTAATTTTAAAGGAAATAAAAAAGAAATTATAACCAATGACAATTCGGAAATGAAAAAGAACTGGGTGATTTCTGAAAACCGTTTACCCAAATTCAGCAAAAACGGGAAGCAGCTCTATTTTGGTGTTGCCCCAAAACCTATAGCAAAAGATACCGCTATGATTGCAAATGACCATGCGGTTGTGGATATTTGGAATTATAAAGATGATTATCTGCAAACGGTACAACTAAAGGAGTTGAAAGATGATCTGAAAAAATCTTATGCAGCAGTAATGCAAACGGAAAAACCCAATTTGTTCAAAAATATTGATGGGGTAGATTTGGATACTTTACGAGTGGTAAACGAGGGAAATGCTGAATTTGCGCTAGGTATCACCAGTTTGAATAACCGCATTTCTTCACAATGGGAAGGGTCAACAAAGAAGACATACTTCATTATCGATAATAAAACTGGGGAAAGAACAGAAATCATTCACAATCTTAATGGCTCGGTTGCTGTATCTCCGCTAGGTAAGTTTGTTGTGATTTTTGACAGAGAAAAAGGAAAGTGGTTCAGCTATAATGTGAAGACAAAGCTAACACTTCCTTTGAATAGCGAATTGCCAGTTTCTTTCGTGGATGAAGAGTTTGATATGCCGGATTTTCCTGACCCCTATGGGATCGCATCATGGACGGATAATGATGAATCTGTGATTATCAAAGACCGTTATGATCTTTGGGAGTTTTTCCTTAACGGTTCAAAAAAGCCAAGAAATATTACAAATGGATTCGGACGTAAAAATAAAATAACATTTGAAACATACGATTTAGATAAAGATATTAAAAGTTTAAACCGAAAATCTTCTATTTATTTGTCGGCTTTTGATAATACATCCAAAGCGAACGGAATTTTTAAAACATCTATTCATTCAAACATTGATCCTATAAAGATTCAAATGGAAAATGTCTGGGGATACAGAACGCTTCAAAAAGCAAAAAATGCGGAAGAATATGTTTTAATTAAAGAATCATATACTGATTCTCCCAATATTTTTGCGACATCAGATTTCTCTAAACAGGACAAGCTGAGTGATACCAATCCACAGCAAAAGCTTTACAATTGGGGAACAGACGAATTGGTAAACTGGACAACACCCAAAGGAAATACATCTACAGGAGTTGTATACAAACCGGAAAATTTTGACCCAAATAAAAAATATCCTATGATTGTCTATTTCTATGAAAAACTTTCGGATAATCTGAATCGTTATGTAGCTCCGGCTCCAACGCCTTCAAGATTAAATATTTCTTATTTTGTGAGCAACGGATATTTGGTTTTTACTCCTGATATTTCTTATATCGACGGTTTTCCCGGAGAATCGGCAATGGAGTACATCAATTCAGGAGTTGAAAAGTTAAAAGAAAATTCTTGGGTAGATGCTGCTAAAATAGGAATTCAGGGGCAAAGTTGGGGAGGTTACCAAGTGGCCTATCTTATTGCTCATACCAATATGTATGCTGCGGCATGGAGTGGTGCTCCAGTTGTTAATATGACTTCTGCTTATGGAGGAATCAGATGGTCTTCAGGAATGAACCGACAGTTCCAGTATGAAAAATCCCAGAGTAGATTAGGGAAAAATCTATGGGAAGCGCCGGATCTTTATATTAAAAATTCACCACTTTTTACAATGGATAAAGTGAAAACTCCGGTCGTAATTATGAGTAATGATAAAGATGGAGCAGTGCCTTGGTATCAGGGAATTGAAATGTTTACCGCATTACGCCGTTTGGGGAAACAGGTTTGGCTTCTGAATTATAATGGAGATGATCACAATCTTATGAAACGCCAGAACAGAAAAGATATCCAAATCCGTGAACAGCAGTTTTTTGATTATTACCTTAAAGGTGCCAAAGCTCCGGCTTGGATGACAAAAGGTGTTCCTGCCACGCAAAAAGGAAAAGATTGGGGATTTGAGTTAACAGACGAAAAGCCTTAACATTGATAAATAAAAATCGGCGGCACCAAAGGTGCCGCCGATTTTGTTAAATATATCTTTAGAAATTACTGCTTTTTATTAGCAATTTCTTCTTTGATTTTATTTTCCAATTCCTCAGAAAGTTCAGGATTGTCTTTCAATAAATCTCTTACTGCATCACGACCTTGTCCCAATTTAGTTTCACCGTAGCTGAACCAAGAACCGCTTTTCTTTACAATTCCCATATCTACTGCTGCATCAAGGATTTCTCCTGTTTTAGATACCCCTTCACCATACATGATGTCGAATTCTGCCATTTTGAAAGGTGGAGCTACTTTGTTTTTCACAATTTTCACTTTTACACGGCTTCCTACAGCTTCATCTCCATTTTTGATAGGTGCACTTGCTTTTCTGATGTCTACTCTTACAGAAGCATAGAATTTCAATGCATTACCCCCTGTTGTTGTTTCAGGATTTCCGAACATTACCCCGATTTTCTCTCTCAACTGGTTGATGAAAATTACGGTACATTTTGTTCTAGAAATAGTCGCCGTTAATTTTCTCAACGCCTGAGACATCAATCTTGCATGAAGACCCATTTTAGAATCTCCCATTTCACCTTCAATCTCTGCCTTTGGAGTTAATGCAGCTACAGAGTCAATTACCACAATGTCAATTGCTCCTGAACGAATCAAGTTGTCAGCAATTTCCAGCGCTTGTTCACCGTTGTCTGGTTGAGAAATGATAAGGTTTTCAAGATCAATTCCTAGCTTTCCTGCATAGCCTCTGTCAAAAGCGTGTTCTGCATCAATAAATGCAGCAATTCCACCAGCTTTCTGAGCTTCAGCAATTGCATGAAGTGTTAAAGTTGTTTTACCTGAAGATTCAGGTCCTAGATTTCAGATGATTCTTCCTCTTGGATATCCGCCAACGCTAAAGCGATATCACTCTGAAGGAATATCCGATAGATGTGTAAAGAAAGTTGTTTTACCTGAAGATTCAGGTCCGTAGATTTCAATGATTCTTCCTCTTGGATATCCGCCAACGCCTAAAGCGATATCTAATCCTAAAGATCCTGAAGGAATAACTTCGATTGTAGTGTCAATATTGCTGTCACCCAATGTCATTACAGTTCCCTTTCCGTATGTTTTATCTAGCTTGTCAAGCACTAATGCTAATGCCTTTTTCTTATCTTCTATGTTGCTCATCTGTTGTTAAAATAATTGCTCAAAAATAGGGAATTTTACTTTCAAAAACTAATGTTATTTATTCTTGGAAATTGATATTATAGTTAAAAAAGTATAAAATTAATCATGTTAAGATACGTTGTATGTTATTCTGAATGAAATGACTAATCTATTAAATGAAAAATAAATTCTTAATCATTTGATATGGAAATGGTATTTTTAAAGTGATGTAAATTAATGAAAATTAGAGTTTTTCGTAACGCTTAAATAATCTTCCAATACTTTCAATTGAGCCTTGTTACCTCTTTTAATTCTAGTATCGCGACCGATTAAATTATCATAAATTTTGTTGATCACAATTTTTGTATTGGGGAAAATTGCTCTGTTAGGAACATCCGGAATTTGTAATCTTTTACAAACATCATCATCCAATAAAAACCATGTACAGCAAATGTGTAAATAGCGTAAATTTTTTCTTTGAAACTTAAATTTTAGAATGGGATTTTCCAGTGATTCATTCAAAAGAGAATGAGCCAGTAAGGCAGAATCTTTATCAGCGGGTGGCTGAACCGAAGTCCATAAATAAAAATATTCTGTCGCTTGTTTTTTATCGTCGGGTAATAAATTTTCAGGGATCCCTAATAGATATCCGACATATTTCCAAAGGTGAAACAGCCCTTTTTCTTCTTCAACGGAAAATGTATTTCCTAATTTTTTAAGACTGTGAAGGAATACCAAACTGAAACCGATGTACGTTGCCATCATATCCCATGAATTGATAGGTTCGCCCCAGTTTTCTGTGTCCCAGGCTTTGTAATGTTTTTTAATGGAAAGTCTTGCGTAGGAATGGATCAATCTTGTTTTAATGGCAAATTCATATCCTTTAGCATGAACTTCCAAAGCGTTGTATCTTGTTGCGTTTACCCAAAAGTCCAACGTCTCGGAAAGACGCTTTACCGCTCCTTTTTTTAAAGCTTCAGTGGCAATCAAAGGTTTGTTGAGATAAGCGTAATCGTAACCTCCAATTAAGCAGTAGTCTCTCAATGAAATTAATGAATCTATATTGCTTCTCATACAGAGTTCTGCGCCACTTTTCAGCAATTCATAATCAAGCCACTCGGGAATCTGTTGGGTTTGTAAAAATAATTTTTTTACACTTTCAGGAATATTGTCATTTACTGAAATTCCATTTCGGATGTAGCCTTCAATTTCTCTAGATGCCTCACTGAATTTTTTAGTGAGATAAACGTCTTTTACCACCTCATCACCCATCTCATCAACGTGATAAAAATAAGGAGCGAACTTTTCAAAATCTTTAAAACTCACCTCTGCTCCGGAAAATTCAGTAAGTTGTTTTCCGTTGCCTTTGCTCCAAAAGTCTTTGAAATGTTGAGAGTTCTTAAAACGAGGTTGTAAAGTTGCTTTTTCCATTGAATATAAAAATACAAGTTTTAAGCCGAAATTCCTTGGTGAGATTTATCAGGATTTAAAGGTGAATGGTTAATTGTGAAGTCGCTTTGCTTGTAAATTTTGATAAGATTAATTCATAATTTACCATTGTCTATTCATATTTGAAATTAAATAAGTCCCCATTCAAAAGCCTTTTTCACCAATTCTTTGCTGTTTCTTGAACTTGTTTTTGCTAAAATATTTCTTCTGTGCGTACGTACGGTATGTTCAGATAAGATGAGCATTTTAGATATTTCTGATCCGGAATATCCTTTGGCTATAAAAGATAAAACCTCGGTTTCTCTTTTGGTTAAATTCATACAGGGGTGATGAGGGATTGATTCATCATCAATCTTCATTTGGTGAAAATCATTTCTGGGACTTATTCCCGAAACCAATACCGTATACGGATTATGCTTTGTGATATGATGAATGTTCGTATGAATGTTGATAGACTGTATGAGGTGTCCATTTTCATCTTCCAGGGTCGGAATAGCCTGATGATGAAACAATTCATAATTTCCATTAGCCGTTTTCATTCTAAAACAATAGCTGGATTTCGTGAATAGTTGATGATCCAGACCAATTTCCAGCATCTTTTCAATAACAGTTTGTTCCGCTTTCATAACAAACGGAATGTCATCAGGATGGGTAAGATTAATGACTTCTCTTAGATTTTCCGGATATTTTTTTAAACCATGCATTTCATGATGGTTAGAAAGGGTACTGTTGGTAAGGTTTAATACATAATAATAATATTGCCCAATGCTAAACATTTCCCCAATGATTTTTTCAATAGGTGGTCTGTAGAGAATTTTATCATCGGATTTCCTGACCCCAGGGTAGGCTTTCCATACTTCAATTAAAGGGTGTTCCTCTTCAGAGTTGTGCATGATTGAGTTTTGCTTAAAAATAGTTAAAGATTTCTTAAAAATACCACAAAAGGGGGATTTTTTTATATAGAAAAAATTCTAAACTTTGTGTCATTAATAACCGTGAAAACTTTCTTTAAACTGTTTTGCTATACAGTTGGTATTTCTGAACATTATTCTTGGTTCAGAAAAATTTAATCAAACAATTAAAATATAAGAAATATGCTGTTTTGTGCAAAACAGTATATGAATCATAAAGTTTAAAATTTTCGTTAGCTGTTGAAAAGGATAAACTAAAAACCTCTCAAAATTTTTTGAGAGGTCTTTTTATTTTTAGGCTACATCTTTTTTGTAAGAAATGTTATTTTCGTTAAAAAACTCGATTAACTTTTGTTTGTCTTTTATAGAGAAGGATCTTTTTTTTCCGTTCTTTAGCTGTAAAAATACAATGTTGTTGTTTCCCATAATAAAAGATTTTCCATATTTCCCTGAAAGTCTGATGCCCCAACCTCCAAAATCGAGGAGGGGATTCGTTTTTACAATTTGAATTTCCTTGATTTCGTTCCATTCTATTTTTTTTGATGTAAAAGTAAACGGAAAGAAGCTGTATTCGAAGTAGCTTGTAGTGAGATGTAATGTAAGGAGTGAAAAGGTAAAAAGTAAAATAAGGGGAATGGTGATGTATACTATGGTCATGTCAAATTCTCCGTTTTTTGTACGGATCAAAGTGATTACAATGAACAGGGTAATAAGTATCCCTACAATAAATAGTGGAAATCGGGAGGTTTCGTGAAAGCTTTTTGAATTCATTTGTGCAGGTTTATTCCAAAAATACAAAAATATTGAACACAAAAAAACCTTCCAAAGGGAAGGTTTTATATCGTAAAGCTAAATTACTTTATTAGTTAGATAAAGAAGAAGCGTGTACAAGCATATCAACTAACTTGTTAGAATAACCCATTTCGTTGTCATACCAAGAAACAAGTTTTACAAAGTTAGGAGAAAGCATGATACCAGCGTCTTTATCAAAGATTGAAGTTCTCTTGTCTCCGATGAAGTCTTGAGAAACTACAGCATCTTCAGTATATCCAAGGATACCTTTCAATTCACCTTCAGAAGCAGCTTTAATTACAGCACAGATCTCTTCATAAGAAGCAGCCTTTTCAATTCTCACTGTTAAATCTACTACAGAAACGTCAACAGTTGGTACTCTGAAAGACATCCCTGTTAATTTTCCGTTCAATGAAGGGATTACTTTTCCTACCGCTTTAGCAGCACCTGTAGAAGAAGGAATAATATTGTTTAGAGCAGCTCTACCACCTCTCCAGTCTTTCGCAGAAGGACCGTCAACAGTTTTTTGAGTTGCAGTTGTAGCGTGTACAGTTGTCATTAAACCTTCTACGATTCCGAAGTTATCGTGGATAACTTTAGCTAAAGGAGCTAAACAGTTCGTTGTACAAGATGCGTTTGATAAGATTTTGATATCGTCAGTAAGTTCAGTGTGGTTCACACCCATTACATACATTGGAGTATCATCTTTAGAAGGAGCAGAAAGAATTACTTTTTTTGCACCAGCGTTGATGTGAGCCTGAGCAGAATCTTTAGACAAGAATAAACCTGTAGATTCTACAATATAATCAGCTCCAATTTCGTTCCACTTTAGGTTGTTTGGGTCTCTCTCAGCAGTTACTCTGATTCTTTTACCGTTTACCACAAGATCGTTACCTTCTACAGATACTTCTCCCGGGAAAATTCCGTGTACAGAATCATATTTTAACATGTAAGCCATGTATGTAGCATCGATAAGGTCATTGATTCCTACAACTTCGATGTTGTCTCTTTCAGTCATTGCTCTGAAAACAAGACGTCCAATTCTACCAAACCCGTTGATACCTACTTTAATTGTTGACATAATAGTTTGTTTTAATTTATAAAATATTAGATTGCTAAAATTTCTGAAATCAATAAAAGATCTTTATTAATTTCGTTATGTTTTTTAATGGCTTCTTCAATGGCTGTATATACCATATCATTGGAACGCATTCCTACCATTACGTTTGTTTGTCCTTCCATTAATCCTACCACGGCACCATATCCTAGTCTGCTTGCCAAAACTCTGTCTGCGCAGCTTGGTGATCCACCTCTTTGGATGTGTCCTAAGATAGCAACGCGAATGTCGTAATCAGGGAATTCCAATTTAGTTTTTTCGGCTAATTCGTAAATGTTGGCTAATTTTTCACCTTCAGCTACCACCACAATACTTGATGCTTTTCCTGTTTTTTCTCCTTTTCTGAAGTTTGCAAAAAGATCAGATATGCTGTCTTTTTTCTCAGGAATCAAAATGTCTAAAGCACCTGTTGCCAATCCGCTATTCAAAGCAATAAAACCTGCATCACGACCCATTACCTCAACAAAGAAAATTCTGTTGTGGGATGTTGCCGTATCACGGATCTTATCGATCGCTTCCATGGCAGTATTCAAGGCCGTATCATAACCAATGGTGTTATCAGTTCCGAAAATATCGTTATCGATGGTTCCGGGTACTCCCAAAACTCTGATTCCGAATTCTTCATTAAAGATCTTTGCCCCAGTGAAAGTTCCGTCTCCACCAATACAAACCAATGCATCAACACCGTGTTTTACACAGTTGTCATAGGCTTTCTGACGACCTTCTTTGGTTTTGAATTCCATGGATCGAGCGGATTTCAGAATGGTTCCCCCTTGGTTGATTATATTTTTTACGGAACGAGGTCCCATTTTCAGGAATTCGTCGTGGATAAGACCATTATAGCCTTCTCTTACTCCGTAGCATTCGATATTATAGTAATTTGCGGTTCTTACCACCGCTCTTAATGCAGCATTCATACCCGGAGCATCACCTCCTGAAGTAAGAACGGCAATTTTTTTTACAGCACTCTCTTTCATCTAGTAAAAAATTTCGAACACAAATCTACAAAAACAAGTTCAGATAATGGTAGTAAGTTTATAAGACTTTTGAATATAAATTATTAAAAATGTCTAAAATTAGTGGGTTTAAAGATATATCTCGCAGTTTGGGTTTCTGAAGCATTTACGTCCAAATCATACCAAGGCGAAATATTTTTATCAAAAGGATTGGAAAGTAGGTGAATCGATTGAGCAGGAGTGAATCCTTCGGCTAATAAAAATAACTTTTGACCTGCTTTGTTTTTGGCTACTCCGGAAATAAATACAACATGTCCCGGACTTCCCGGAGTGATTAAAATATCTCCGGTTTTCAAATCAGAATTTTTAATAACAGGTTTTGTTTCCTTATTTAAGGATATGGTTCCGGCATAATTAAAGATCAAATCTAAATAGTATCGAAAGCTTTTATAGGAATCATCGAAGGGCGAAGTTTTTCTAAAGCTTACCGAATTACCGTTAACGAATGCTCTGGTGCCATTTTTATAATCATTCCAACTGACCAGATCTCCGTTTGTAAAATGAAATTTTATCTCATCAAATTTTTTAGCTTTAAATAAATACTCAGCTCTCAGGCGGATAGCAGCATCAGCGCATTGTTGTAGATCTTTATTTCCGGTATCAATATCAAAGATAGCTTCATGAACGTTTTGTGTTGCAATGCGAGTTCCGTCATATTTTAAAATGGGGCTTCCGTAAGGTTTTAACGTAAAATTTTCAATAAAATATCCGAAGGAATCTGGTTTTTCATCAACCCATTCATAGTCTTTGGGTGGAGAGAATCTTTCTTTGATGGTGTTTTTATCTTTATTGATGTTAACTAACGCTTCAGAAATTGAATTTTCATTTCCATCAGTTTTAGTATTTGATGAGGTTTTATCATTTTTACAACTTAGGATTGTTGTTATCGTAATTAAAAATAATATTTTTTTCATGTGTGTTTTTTAAATTTATTGAAAGATAAAAAGTTTTGTTGGAGAATCGCTAAGGCGCAATTTCTTTTAATAACAATGTACTTTAAGACGCAAGGATTTTATCTACGATAAAATGTAAGGTGCAAAATTATTACAGTGTTAATGGTATAAGCGGATATTCAAAAAAGTATTTAAACAGTATCTTCAGGAATCAATAATTTCCCCCAATCATTCAGTTGCCAAAGAATTTTAACTAGTTTTTCTCCAAGATCGGTTAGGCTGTATTCAACTCTGGGAGGAAGTTCATGAAAAGATTCTTTCATTAAAATTCCATCAGCAACCATTTCACTCAGCTGTTGATTCAGAACTCTTCGGTCAACTTTAGCAATTCCTCGAAGAAATTCACTCGGACGTTTTTTGCCTTCATTGATTTGCCAGACAATAGGAATCTTCCATTTTCCACTGATGGTATTGACGGCAACTTCCAACGGACAAATTTTATTTTCTACAGCAGATTCTTTTGTATTCATAAAATTGATTTTTTTATCCCTATGGGTGAAAAATATGCGGTATTGCTTATGATGTAAAGCTTTTCGACCTTTGTAAAAATATAAAATTTTAAAGAAGGGCTCTTTCTTTACAATAGATAAAAAACTTGTTTAAACTTTTTATTTTAACCACAAAAGAGATAAAAGATTAGCATATTATTTATTTAAGTTCATAATGAACTGCAAACAAGAACACATAAGTTTAAAAAAATCTTTGATTTTTATTCTTTTGTAAGCTTTGTCTTCAAGTAGTTCAACTTTAAATGATTCAATAATAGCTTTTGTATCTTTTGTGGTTAAATTTTTTAATTAGTTTAAACAGGCTTAATATAAAGCTTATTATTAAACTGAAAAAAAGAAAACATTAGCCTTTAATGCGGTTAAATTTAGAATTAGTTTAAACAGACTTAAAAATAAAAGTAATGGAAAAACGGAAAGGCGCTCGTTCCACAAAAGATATTCCAAAAGATATTTTAGACCAATTAAATCGTGGCGAAATAGAAACGGAAAATCTTACGGAATGGCTGGCAGTAGATCAAAAAATATTGCTTGAAAATTTATTGAAACAAAATAATAGATTAGATTACCTGAAAGAAATTTTAGAACAGGTAAATGGTTTGAGAAAACAAACCGTGAATACTATCAATGAAGCAATCGGAACAGAAATTTTAAACTTGGTTTTAAAAAATAAAGATGATGGATTTTTAGCTGTTATTTCAACGCATTCGTCAGATTTAGTGCGTTGTTGGGCAACGTATACCATTGGTAAAGATCCTGATATAACGATTGGTGAAAAGTTGGAAAGGATTAAAGTTTTTGCTGCAGATCAACATTTTGGTGTTCGTGAGATTTGTTGGATGGCTGTTAGGCCAGATATTTCAACTCACCTCCATGAAGCTTTGTCGATTTTATCAACTTGGACGAATAGCCAAGACGAAAATGTAAGACGTTTTTCAAGCGAATCAACACGACCGCGTGGGGTTTGGTGTGCACATATTGATGCATTAAAACAAAATCCTGAATTAGGGTTGGTAATTTTGGAGCATATGAAATCCGATTCTTCAAAATATGTTCAGGACAGTGTAGGAAATTGGCTGAACGACGCCAGTAAATCACAACCTGATTTTGTGAGAAATCTATGTGAAAAATGGCTTGAAGAAAGCCCGACAAAAGAAACAGCATATATTGTTAAAAGAGCATTGCGAACCATTGAGAAATAAAATAATTACCTCACCTTTTTTCCGTTAAATACTTCCAATATCTCTTCGGAACGTGTTGGATATGTAATTTTAAATTCTTCCTTTCAACAATATTAGTCTTCGTAAAATACCGCTGCCAAAGCGTTTGATACTGGTTTTCTTCATCATGGAACTTTTGCTGATACTTATTTAGGTCTAGTTTTTCATCAGGATAAAAGAAATCGCAGTTTTCAAGATCGTATAAGATACCGTAGTTTCTTCTGAGGTCGTAAATCATCCATTTCTGATCCTGATAACGGTCTTTAAAATGTTTCCGGATTAAGGGAAGTACATTGAAATCGGGATCTATTTTAGCAAAGAAAACATCGTCCTGCATTTTTTCAAAACGAACAAAAGCAGTCATTCGGTGTCTTTCTCTACTAACAGATTTGCAGATCTTAGATATTTTCAGGATATCGTTATCTGCATAGTTTTGCAGAATATTTTCTTTGGGATTTTTTATAGATTGCTTTACGGCGGATAATATAAGCTGCTCCAATGCTATATCTTCGGATAGATAAACTTTTACCAATTCATGAATTCCTGCCTTACCAATATTTTCTTCTAGTTTATTTAAAACCCGCTCAGATTTTGCTTCCTGCGTAATCACTTCATGAATTTCCGCAAAAATATTCTCCTGATGAAATCTTTCCCTGCTTACAATTTCCACATCTTTATACTTATACTCGAAAACCTCGAATATTGCAGTAAAAAGTCCGTCGAAACTGCCGTCGTAGAGTAAAGTGGTCATTTAGAAAAATAATAAAAATCTTTTTAAAATAATATTAGTCAAATTTATTTTCTAATATTGTTAGTCAAATTTACAATACAATATGTTTACTTTATTATTACCAGACAGAATGTTTAAAAATTTAATGATTTTGTTACTTGTTACTTTCTTCAATGGTGCTGTTGCCCAAAAAAGAATTCGCGAGTTAGGAATAAGACCGGGAGTTTTACAGCCGGGTAAACAAAACAGCATTACTGATGTCGACGGTGTTTTAGTAGGACATAAAACTGTAATAAAAGGAGAAAACGTCAGAACTGGCGTTACAGCTATTATACCTCACAACGGAAATCTTTTTCAGCAAAAAGTACCTGCAGGTATATTTGTGGGTAACGGCTTTGGGAAACTTGCAGGCTTTACGCAGGTAATGGAACTAGGTAATCTTGAAACCCCAATAATACTAACGAATACTTTAAATGTAAGTACCGGAATCAGTGCCTTAGTTAATTATACTCTTCAACAAAAAGGAAATGAAAAAGTTCAATCTGTAAATGCTGTGGTTGGGGAAACTAATGATGGATGGTTAAACGATATTCGAGGCCGTCATATTTTGGAAAGTGATGTTCTTGAGGCAATACAGAGAGCTAGTAGCTTGGTAGTAGAAGGAAATGTTGGAGCCGGCACAGGGACAACATGTTTTGCTTTTAAAGGTGGAATTGGTACTTCATCCCGTAAACTTCCTCAAAGTCTAGGAGGATATACAGTTGGAGTTTTGGTTCAAACCAATTTTGGTGGGGTTTTACAGGTTGATGGTGTTCCGGTTGGAAAAGAATTAAAAAAGTTTTCATTTAGTAATCAGCTACTAAATAATGTTGATGGTTCTTGTATGATTATTATTGCAACTGATGCCCCCTTAGATAGTCGTAATTTAGAAAGATTAGCAGCAAGAGCAATGATTGGAGTAGGAAGAACAGGAGGAATAATGTCTCATGGTAGCGGAGAGTATGCAATTGCATTTTCAACAGATTTAGAATCAAGAATTCAGAATCAACCCGAAAGTTCAGTAAAAAATGTTCCAAATCTGCATAATGATTATACATCACAATTATTTCTTGCTGCAATCGAAGCAACAGAGGAAGCTGTATTAAACTCTCTTACAATGGCAATTACTGTGACAGGGAATGAAGGGCATAAAGTAGAATCAATTCCTTTAGATAAATTAAAGGATTTGCTGAAAAAATATAATCGTATTCCGTAATTTATGAAAAAAAAGATGATTTAAAAAAGGGTCAACTGCTGCGAAAACTGATTCTGAAACTTAGAAGTACTTCCTCCAATTAAAAGCTTTCTGAGATTAATATCCGTCAAATATCTCAAATGAATATTTCCTGCAGTAAAATCAATAAAATATTTGGCTCTATTTACCGCTGCTCCTAATTTTTTTAAATGTTCTATTGTCAACACCTGAAAACGTCTTGCACTCACAATTTTTTGAGCTGTTTTTACGCCGATTCCTGGAATTCTTAAAATAAGTTGATACTCTGCGGTTTGTAAATTGATGGGGAATTGATGAAGATTTCTCAACGCCCAGCTTAATTTGGGATCAACTTCCAGATCCAGAAATGGCATCGTTGGATCTAAAATTTCTTCCGCTCTAAAACCATAAAATCTCATCAACCAATCCGATTGATAAAGACGGTTTTCCCTAAGCATCGGAACTTCCGTCGTTAAAGAAGGCAATCTTTTATCTTCCAAAACAGGAACGTAACCGGAGTAATACACTCTTTTTAGATTAAAGTTTTTATAAAAATGATCGGCAACTTTAATGATCTGTAAGTCATTTTCATTCGTTGCTCCAACAATCATTTGGGTAGACTGTCCGGCAGGCGCAAACTTCGGAACTTTTCTGAAAATTTTCTTTTCATCTTGATATTGCGTAATTCCTTTTTGAATGTATTTCATCGGATTGAGCATATCCTGTCTGTTTTTTTCTGGAGCTAATAATTTCAATCCACTTTCTGTGGGAATTTCAATATTAATAGATAATCTGTCGGCATACAAAGCGGCTTCCTGCATCAATTCATCACTCGCTCCGGGAATTGATTTTAAATGAATATATCCGTTGAAATTTTCTTCCAAACGTAATTTTTTCGCCACACGAACCAAACGTTCCATTGTAGTGTCGGCATTTTTAAAAATACCTGAGCTTAAAAATAATCCTTCGATATAATTTCTTCGGTAAAAATTAATGGTTAGGTCTACGACTTCTTCCACCGTGAATCCGGCTCTTTTAATATCATTTGAACTTCTGGAAACACAGTACGCACAATCGTAAATACAATGATTGGTCAAAAGAATTTTGAGAAGAGACACACATCGCCCGTCTTCGGTATAGGTATGGCAAATTCCGCTTGCGGAACTGTCTCCCAAAGCGCCTTTTTTATTCTTTCTCGAACCTCCGCTGGATGAGCACGAAACATCATATTTCGCTGCATCGGCAAGGATTTCGAGTTTTTCTTTCAGACGTTCAAAATTCATTTTTTTAATTGAAAATATTAATATTAGCCTGTGTTTTCTGTTCAAATGTAGTTCCAAAATTGATAAATATCAATCTTTTTTGATGGAAGTTATCCACAATTGGCAGAGACAAAATTACTATATTTACGGTCATTAATTTATGCGTGAAATCGTAAACTTACGATTATATCTCACTCATCATAAAAAAGATCCATATGAACCATAAACCCGTAGAAGGTTTTTCCAAACTGACAAAACAAGGGAAAATCGACTGGCTTGTCACTGAATATCTTGAAGGAAACGAAGAATATCAAAATATATTAAAACAATATTGGAATGATAATGCTGATCTTCAGAAGCTTCATGAAGAGTTTTCTGAAAATACAATCTCCAATTTTTATATGCCTTACGGGATTGCTCCCAACTTTTTAATCGACGGAAAACTATTGGCTCTTCCGATGGCGGTTGAGGAAAGTTCTGTTGTGGCGGCAGCTTCCAAGGCAGCTAAATTCTGGATTGATAAAGGAGGTTTCAAGACCACCATTATCAATACGGAAAAATTAGGCCACACCCACTTTATATTTAACGTAGAATCTCATAAACTGCAACATTTTTTTAATTTTAAATTAAAGAAAAAATTGTTTGAGGCTACAGAAAGTATTACGGCGAACATGAGAAATCGTGGTGGTGGAATTTTAGATATCAAATTGGTTGATAAAACTTCTGAAATGGCACATTACTATCAGCTTAAAGCAAGTTTTGATACCGTAGATTCTATGGGCGCGAATTTTATTAATTCATGTCTTGAGCAATTCGGTAAAACACTGAAAGAAGAGGTTGCAAAAGATGAAGATTTCACACAGGAAGAAAAAGATTCTTTGCAGGTTGTGATGAACATTCTTTCTAATTTCACGCCTGACTGTATTGTAAGAGCTGAGGTTTCTTGCAAAATTGAAGACTTGAAAGACGACAGCGGAATTTCCAATGAAGAGTTTGCCAGAAAATTTAAACAAGCAGTTACGATTGCTGAGATTGAACCTTTCCGTGCGACAACGCATAATAAAGGCGTGATGAATGGAGTAGATGCTGTAGTAATTGCAACAGGAAATGACTTCAGAGCAACAGAAGCTTGCGCTCATGCTTATGCTGCGAGAGACGGACAATACAGGTCATTAACGCATTGTACAACCGATAACGGAGTTTTCAGATTCTGGATCGATCTTCCGATTTCTGTAGGAGTTGTGGGTGGTTTAACAAATCTTCATCCTTTGGTAAAATTCTCTTTAGCTTTACTTGGTAAGCCTTCTGCTCAGGAATTGATGAGTATTTTGGCGGTTTCCGGTTTGGCTCAAAACTTTGGAGCATTACGTTCTTTGGTGACAACAGGGATTCAGAAAGGTCACATGAAAATGCATTTATTCAATATCCTGAACCAAATGGGAGCAACGGAAGAAGAAAAGCAGCATTTTGTGACGTATTTTAAAGATAAAACGGTTACGCACCACGAAGTTATCAATGAATTTAACAGATTAAGAGGACAATAATGATTCAGATAATTTTACCCATCATATTCCTGATATTTGGGATCTTTTTAAAAGTAACAAAACTAAGAGGCTTTCAAAGTTCAAAGAAATTTGGCATTATGTTTATCATTTTGGGAATCTCTACGTTAGTTGCCAGATTTATTACGCTCTATTTAAATTCAAAATAGTGAAAAGTAAAATTTTATTCTTTATCTTGATTTATGGTTTAAGTTTTTCACAACAAAAAAATGTGAAGATCAATAATCTGCAACCCAAATCTGAAGACTATGTTTTTCCGGTAATTTCTTACAGCGAAAAACCTTCGGTAGAGAATAAGATCAATACGTATTTACAGGTAGATGGATTAGAATATATTCCAAATTCGGGAGGAAATCCTTTTAAACGAGCTTCTACAGCTACCAATTCTTACACAAACTATGTTCAGTTTTACAGTTGGGAGCAATTGGAGACACCTAAAAATATCTTGAGTATTGCCATGGATGGCGAAGCAACAGGAGCTTATCCTGAAAGTTTTTCTAATTGGAAGAATTTTGATTTGAGAACGGGAAATTATATTAATCTTCAAGATCTATTTCAACCCAATTCAATGAAGACCGTTGAAAATTTAATTAATCAAAGGGTTAAAAAAAGGATCAATGATTTTCTTACGGAACTTAAATTTTATAAGGATAATTCTGAGGATGGAAAAGAGCAGATCGAAATCTACGAAAACTGTTTTACAGACAATACCCTTGAATATTTAGAATACTTTTTTGGAAAAGATAAACTCACGGTGGTTGTAGGAAGATGTTCTAATCATGCTTCGAGAGCGTTGGATGATTTGGGAAGTCATGAAATAGTCTTTCCGTATAAGGAATTGGAAAAGTACTGGAGTTCCTATGCTCAAAATTTACTTTCCGGTTCTGAACAAATTGTTGCCCACCTCACGATACAAAACAGATTGTATAAAGGGAAGATTGATAAGAAATATCCTATTACCCTTTTGGTCAAACGAACATATGATGATGGAGGTTTTTCTGCTGTATATTGGTATGATAAAAATAAAAAATTCATAGAATGGAGTGGAACGCTTAAAAATAATCATATCTCGATCACAGAAAACGATTACCATAGTGAAGAATTAAAAGCCTGGATTCCGAGAGCTTTCATAGAAGCAGATTTGAAAGGAAATAAAATAACAGGAACCTGGCAGGATTATAAAACGAAAAAATATTTAAATCTAGAATTAGAAGAATTATAAAAATGAAAACAATAACTTTAGTCTTTGGTGCTGTTTACGGCATGTTATCAGTAATTTTAGGTGCATTCGGCGCGCACGCTTTAAAGAAAATATTATCTGTGGAAAGACTGGAAAGTTTTGAAACAGGAGTAAGATATCAGATGTATGCTGCTTTCTTTTTATTGATCGTAGGATATATTTTAAAGTTTGAAACTTCATCAGAAAAATGGGTTTCTATTTTAATGATTGCGGGAACGATGCTGTTTTCGTTCAGTATTTATTTCTTGAGTCTACAGGATTACTTAGGAGCAAACCTGAAATTTTTAGGCCCTATCACACCACTTGGAGGTTTGTTGATGATTATCAGCTGGGGAATGCTGATTGTTTATTTTGCTAAGAATAGAATTTAATCATCACGATCTCATCAAAAAAATAAGTCTGCGATATTTTGTGTAGATTGTTTACCGAAAAATCAAACCATGAAGCCTCGTTTTTTATTATTTTTTATTGCGTTTATCATCTCTTCTGCAAGTGTTCAGAAAATGAATGCACAGGAGAAGAAGCCATTAATGAATGGAAATATTTTAACTGAAGTAAAAAATATACAAAAGCGTTTTTCTGATAGCGTTCAGCGGTATGATTATAAAAAAGATCAGGTTGTATATGGTCAAAAGTATAGAACTTTTTACGGTGAAAAATTAGACAATCTAAAAAAACTGTATCAAAATATCTATGACAAAGAGGTGATGATCGGAAAGATAGATCCCAATATTTCATTTAAAACAGCGGGCGAAATACAACCCGAAAATAATGTGACTCAAACAGGAAGTAACCCTCCGGAGCAAGTGAAAAATGCTCCTGTTGATATTAGCGAAGTTGAAAATTTTCAACAGCTTGCAGAGTTGAAAAAACGCTTAACAGCTGAATTTCCTGTTTATTTGATAAATGATTATGAGGGAGGAACCTATCGTTGTCATTTGAATTTTATGATTGATATTGATGGAAAATTCAAAAACGTAAAATATAAAGGAGCCTCTGATACAGAATTCGGTATCATCAGTGCATTGTTCCTATACGCCATTGGAGGCTTGGAAAAACCTTTGCTGTATCATAAAAAACCGATTGTACAAAACTTTGCACAGCCCATTGTGTTAAGATTCGAATAAATAAAACACGCAGTATAAAAACTGAAATATTCAGTAAAGGCAAATGATGATATTCTTTTAGTATTTAAAATAAATTAAAATGAAAATCAACAGAAGAAGGCGAATTATCAAAACATTTGATCTTTTGGATCAGCCCATTAGGTTTAATCCGTTTGTGTTTAGCCGGACTTTTTTTATGTGGGCTTTTACAGGTCTGGTAGGTGGAATTATAGCAGGATTATATTGGATCGTGCTTGAACATTTTACTGAGTTTTTGGCTCAATTTCAAGGTTGGATGGTTATTCCTACAATGGCCATTTGTGGATTGTTGGCTGGTTTGGTGATTCACTTTATCGGAGATCCGGGAGAAATTCATTTGATCGTCAATAATATCAGATTTAATAAAGGAAAATTAGAACCGAAAAATAATCCTTCCATGATTTTGTCATCTCTTTTTTGTGTGGCATCGGGAGGAAGTTTAGGTCCGGAAGCACCTTTGGTTCAGGTGACGGGCTCTACAGGAACTTGGCTCGGGAAAATTTTCAGATTGAAAGGAGAAGAATTACGTTCTTTAAGTATTGCCGGAATGGCATCCGGTTTTACGGCGCTGTTCGGCGCTCCGCTTGGAGGAAGTCTTTTCTCTTTAGAAATTCTACATCATAAACACGCGGTTGAATATTATAAAGCCATTATTCCTGCGTTGGTAGCGAGCTGTTTCAGTTATCTGATGTTTGCTTTGATCATCCATTTGGGAATCGGGGCGACTTGGGATTTGAAGGCCTATCATTACACCGGGGTTTATGATTTTGCTTATGCAACAGCGTTTGGAATTGTAGGAACATTGTTTGGTTGGATTTTTATTTTTGTGGTTAAATTTTTCAAGAAAGTTTTTGAATACAGAAATTTACCCATCTATATTAAAACGTTTGTAGGCGGCGTTATTTTAGGAATTATTGCTTTCTATTTTCCGATTACAAGATATTTCGGGCATAACGAGATCAACCAAATCATCAACGGAAATTTTGCATTAAACTTTTTAATTTTAATCTTAATTTTTAAAATAGTAGCAATCGCCATTACCGTAACTTCAGGCTGGAGAGGTGGTTTTATCATTCCGCTTTTCTTTGTGGGAACAACGCTGGGATTAATTATCCACAATTTATTTCCAACCGTTGATACAACGTTGGCAATTGTAAGTTGTATGGCTGCGATCAATGCCTGTGTAACAAGAACTCCAATGAGTACAACGATTATTTTGGGAACCTTAACAGGATTTACGTATTTCGTACCGATTCTTTTTGCGAGTCTAACAGGATATTTCTTAGCACCAAGAATTCCATTTATTGGTTCTCAGTCTGAAAAACTGGCTGAGGAATAAAGCGTTGTTTTAACAAATTACAATAATAAACTTGTTTACAGTTTTTCTTTTAACCACAAAAGAGTCAAAAGAATTAAGCATTATTTAAGTTAATCATAAACTGTAAATAAGTACACATGAGTTTTAAAAAAAATCTTTGATTTTTCTTCTTTTGTAAGCTTATGTTTTCAAAATAGTTAAGCTTTAAATAGTTTAATAGTAGCTTTTGTACCTTTTGTGGTTAAATTTTTAATTAGCTTAAACAGACTTAACATTATTTTTCAGTTCAAATTTGAAATCAGAATACAAATAAAAAAAGTTCAGATGTATTTCTGAACTTTTTAGTTTTATAGAGAGAAATTTTCTTTCATCCATTTTAGCTTATTAAAGCTTTTCAGAAATTTTGTTTTAATGGAAATAAACTTTTCCTGAGCATCTATAACCTTATTTTCTCTTGAATTGATGAGGAAAAGAGAACTTTCCCCATTGCTGTATTTGGTTTCTTCCGCAACGAGAAGTTTTTGATAGTTAACGAGATTGTTTTGTGAAAGATTAATCTGGGTATGGTAATTCAATACTTCATTTTTATAGGTCTCAATCTTGGTGTCGAGTTCTCTTTTTTTAAGCTGCGTGTCGAGCTGATTCTGTTCTATTTTAATCTTGGCGATTTGATGATTGGCTCTGGCTTCTCTTTGAAAAACCGGAATTTCAAGCTTTAATCCATATTGGAAATTATTGTCGAATAGAGGAAGATAATCAGTGCTGTAATTTTCTTTGTTGAAAAAATTATAAGTAAAATCTACTTTAGGGAGGAAGCTCTGCCATTTCAATTTACGTTCACTTTCTAAAATATAATGCTTCTGGGTATAATACAGAATAGACAAATGATTGTCTGTTGTTTTGGTTTGAAGTTCGTGGAGAAGAAATTCAAAATCTGAATAGGCAGTGTGTTCTGAAAGATTATCTGCTGGATAAATGAGCTGTGAAATTTCATATAATTCTTGCTTATCTTTCCATAAAAATAATTGGAGCTGCTGAGTGTTTTTTACAAAATTTAAATAAGCTTCTCTTTGCTGAAGTTCAAAACTCTGCAATTGCGATAGAGCTTCTACGGTATCTATGGCCGCTCTTTCTCCGTATTCAAAAGTTTTTTGGGTAAGGTTTAAACGATTTTTATTAATCTCAACGGCTTTGGTTTGTAATCGGTAGATCTCGAAACTTTGTACCCATTCCCAATACGTGTTTTCTGCATTTAGAAGAAGATCATTGGTTAAAACGGTTTGTTCGGCTTCTGTCATCTTTAGGGCAAATTTTGCCTGATCCAGCATTGCTCTTCGCTTGTCGTACAGAAGATTCTTCGCTAAAGGAATCGTAATTCCCATTTGGTAAAGTCCGCCTTTGGTATCGCTGGAATTCAGCTTTTGACCATCCAGATAATTATAGCTTGCGGTAAGATCAATCCCGTACCAGGTTGGAATTCCGAGTTCTATATTTTTTTGTTCGTAATATTGGGTTCCGTCAATATTTTTTTCTCCAATCTTTCCACCTAAAATAGGATCAAAACCACCTCTAGCTTTTGTAATTTCAGATTGAGCCATTGTGTTTTGAAGCTGATATTTTAATGCTAACGGATGATAATTTTTTACGACCGCAATAAATTCCTGTGCAGAAATTTTAAGGGAGTCCTGTGCCCAACCATTTTGAAAAAAAGACAAGATGATAATGAAAAGAATTTTATTTTGCTTTTTCATATTTAATAGATTGGTCGTTTTTTATTTCATAATAATCAGGAGGGAAGCCGTTGATATTTCTCCATAGTTCATACCATACAGGAACATCGTTAAGAATGGCAATTCCCTGTACGCCGGCTCCCATTTTAATTTTTGGTGGCCATTGTTTTTCATTTTTATCTTCAATCACGAATGCTTTAAAAAGTCCGTTTGCACTAATGTTATTTTCTACAGCAACTACTTTCCCCGCAAATGTTCCATAGCTTGAATTGGGCCAACCTGAGAATACAATGGCAGGAAAACCGTCGAAGATGCACATCACCCGTTGTCCTTCTTTTACTAGTGGAAGGTCTACAGGTTTTATGTAAATTTCTACTGCATAATTTACGTTGGTGGGGACAATCGTTCCGATGTTTTCTCCGTCTTTCAGCATTTCGCCAATACCGGATTTATTGAGTTGTACCACTTGTCCGTCCTGTGATGCAATAATGAAATATAAACCTTGCCTAGCTTTATAGTTGGCTACCTGATTTTCAAGTTTGGCAATATCGCCATCACTTCCTTCAATCTGCCCCATATTCTGAAAACGGTCTCCCTCGGTCTTGCTTAACTTTTCGGTGTAATCCTGTATCACAGAGTTTTGTTCAATTCCTATATTCGAAATTTCCTGACGGGTTTGGGCGACTTTATTTTCTGACGCCGATTTTTTTGCCACCGCATTTTGATACGAAATACTTCTTTGTTGAAACTGGGTAAGGGAAACCAATCCTTCATCATACATTTTTTTCTGTCTCGAAAACTGATCTTCAGAAAGACTGAGTTCATTGATGGTAGCGGCTAATTCGGCTTCTTCGCCAGTAAGTTTATTGTTGAGCTGGCTGATCTTTATTTTTAATTGATTCAATTTAAGATCTCTTGCCGTATGTAATGCCTGAAACTGATTGTTAACTGTTCCTACTTTAGCTTCATAATATTCTCTTACTCCTTTTTTAGCATTTACCTGATCTTGGGTTCTCTGTACCAAAAGAGGATCTAGGTAGTCATCTTTTATTTCTGAAAGCTGTAGTAAAGTATCTCCTTTTTTTACGTAATCACCATTTTTAATATTCCACTTGATAATTTTCCCCGGAATAGGAGAGTTCAGCTGTTGGGGGCGCTGTTCCTGATAAAGAGAGGTTACACTTCCCTTTACTTTTATATTCTGTGTCCAAGGGAGAAATAAGGTAATGATGCCTCCAATGAAAATAAAAAGAAACCATCTTTTTACCCTTGATTTTTTATGAATATGATATATTTTGTCAAATGACTGTAGTTTCATTGTGCTCAATTTTTATGATATAACTTTTAGGGTTCCTTCTTCCATATGAAGGTGCTGATCTGCAAACTGCAATACGTCTTCACTCTGCGAAACAATGATAATGGTTGTTCTTTCCTTGATCTGCAGCAGATATTCTATCATTTTATCCTGATATTCTTCACGGATTCCTGCAAAAGGATTTTCAAGAATAATGAGTCTTTTTTCACCTAAAAGGGCTCGGAGCAACAATATTTTTTTCTTTGAACTAAAGGTGATCTCAGAATCCGTTTCGCTTACTTCGGTGAAGAAACCGTTGCTGAAGAGGCTTGAAATATTTTCTATTCCCAGTTTTTCAGAAAGCTCAAGAATATCTTCTGTATTGCTTTGGTTGTTGCCTAACAATATATTTTCTTTTACCGTTCCCTGTATGATTTTCATATTCTCCAGATATAGGCTGATTGTATTTCTCAGCTGTTTCTTATCAATATTTTTTAATGGAGTTTTGTCAAAAAGTATGGTTCCGGAGCTGGGCTCAAAAAAGCCGGTGATCATATTGAGAAGGAGAGATTTTCCGGTTCCCAGTTTTCCTGTTAACACCGTAATGCTGTTTTCCGGAATTTTAAAATTTAAATCAGAAAGGATGGGAATATTATCATTAAATGAAAATTGTACATTTTTAAATTCAATCTCTGTTCCTTTGTCTTTCTGAGAGAGCACGATCTCGCCATTTTGCTCTTCTTTAAGCCCTGTGATTTTAGAAAGCTTTGCGAAAGAAGCAATGAGGTCATAATAACTTTCAAGACTTACAATCAGTTTTTCTACTGCCGACATGATGCTTAAAACCACAATCTCAGTGGCGATGAAAGCTCCAATATTAAGTTTTTGATTGATTAAAAGATACGTTCCAATCGCAAGCATGGCCAAGGTAATGATCACTTTAAAAGCAATAATGGTTTTGTACTGAAAAACAAGAACTCTAAAGTGAGAAGTTCTGTGATGAAGATATTCTACCACCCTGTCATCGGTTCCTTTTAAATGAACAGCACTTTCAGAATGCATTTTAAAAGTTTTTACAGAGCCTGCGATATCCTCAATCCAGGCTGCGGTGTCATATTTTTTGTTGCTTTCTTCAATGCTGGATTTTATTCCGCTTTCCATCGTGTATCGGAATATGATAACTACGGAAATCACAACCAATCCTCCAAAGGCTAAAAACCAAAGATGATAAAACGAAAGTAAAAGGATTCCAAAAAAGATCTGTATCAGTGCCGTAGGAATTTCTAAAAGAATTTTTGAAATCCCTTTTTGTAGATTTTGAATGTCAAAAAAACGATTGACAAGCTCTGGAAGATAATATTTTCGGGTGTAGGAAAGATCTACTTTTGGGATTTTATCTGCAATTTCTATTGAAAATTCTACAAATATCTTCTGTTGTATTTTCTCGATAATCTGTATCACCTTTAATCTGAAATATCCTGCGAGCCAAGTTCCGATCACCACAAAAAAGATGAGGATGTAAATTGAAGTCGTCATCGTTGCTCCCATCACAAAACTCACAATAGACTGGATGCCCAAAGGAATACTTAGGAGAACGAGACCGTTAAGAATTGCATAAAAATAAATATTAGTAACATCTTTTTTTTCTTTTGTAATGTAGCGGATGAGCCTTTTACCCTGTTCATTAGCTGTTATTTCCATTTTTCTTATTTAGTAAGGTTGAATGTTTTTTTTTATAATCCGAAATTTTTAGTTGATCTTTTTCTTTACCCTTATCTATAGGTTTGAAGAGTTGTCTGTTGACAGTCCTTTTAAATAGAGTAGAGTCGGTGAGAGTAATTTGATGAACAGTTTTTTTTGATTGATAATTTCAAATCTGCTATCGAAGATCAGGGCGGCTGTTTTATTTAGGATAGAATTCCTGATTTTATTTTTTGCCGGATCTTTTAAGGAAAGTCCTTTGCTGACTTTGAATTTTGGTTGAAAATTCATGAGATATACATATATTATTTCGGGGATTCAAAGATAATATATGGGATTTGTTAATGTTCTTATCTACATTAGAATGCAATTAAAATGTGATTAGAATATCAGGGATGCATTCAGTTTTTTTATGATCATCAGCGCGTAATTCATACATTCGCTGCGTCAAATTTTAAGAAGATCAACATGAAACTTGCCCAATGCGTTAAAAGTTCTATAAATTTCTTTTTAAGCTTGTTCATTTTTAGTAAATTTGTCAACCTTTAAATATTAAAATAAAATAATAAAAATAATATGAATCTTCACGAGTATCAATCAAAAGAGATTTTATCAAAGTACGGAGTTGCTATCCAACGTGGTTTCGTAGCTAACAATGTGGAAGAAGCTGTAGCAGCTGCTGAAAAATTGACTGCTGAATTCGGAGCTCAGGCTTGGGTAGTAAAAGCACAAATTCACGCAGGTGGTCGTGGTAAAGGTGGAGGTGTTAAGTTTTCTCCAAACATGGATAAACTTAAAGAAAACGCTCAAAACATCATCGGAATGCAGTTGGTAACACCACAAACTTCTGCTGAAGGTAAAAAAGTACACTCTGTTTTGGTTGCAGAAGATGTTTATTATCCGGGAGAATCTGAAACTAAAGAATTTTATGTTTCTATTCTTTTAGATAGAGCTGAAGGTAAAAATACAATCGTATATTCTACTGAAGGAGGTATGGATATTGAGCACGTTGCAGAAGTAACTCCTCATTTGATCCACAAAGAAATTATTGATCCTGCTTTAGGTCTTCAAGGTTTCCAGGCTAGAAAAATTGCTTTCAACTTAGGTCTTGAAGGAAATGCTTTAAAAGAATTCACAAAATTCATTGCATCTCTTTACAATGCTTATACAGGAATTGACGCTTCTCTTTTCGAAATCAACCCTGTGTTGAAAACTTCTGATAACAAAATTATCGCTGTAGATGCTAAAGTAACTTTGGATGGTAACGCATTGTTCCGTCACAAAGATCTTGCTGAGCTTAGAGATACAAGAGAAGAAGATCCTATGGATGTTGAAGCTGGTGAAGCTGGTCTTAACTTCGTAAAACTAGACGGTAACGTTGCTTGTATGGTAAACGGAGCTGGTCTTGCAATGGCAACGATGGATATCATTAAATTATCTGGTGGTAGCCCTGCAAACTTCCTGGACGTTGGAGGTACTGCTGATGCTCAGAGAGTACAAACTGCTTTCGGAATCATCTTAAGAGATCCAAACGTAAAAGCAATCTTGATCAACATCTTTGGAGGTATCGTAAGATGTGACAGAGTTGCTCAAGGTGTTGTAGATGCTTACAGAGCGATGGGTAGCCTTCCGGTTCCATTGATCGTAAGATTACAAGGAACTAACGCTGTAGAAGCTAAAAAATTAATTGATGAGTCAGGTCTTCCTGTACACTCTGCAATTACTTTAGAAGAAGCTGCAAACAAAGTAAAAGAAGTTTTAGCGTAAGCCTAAAATTTTCAGATATAAAAAAACCGTTTCATTTTTTGAAACGGTTTTTTTTATGCCCTTACTTTATTAGGAGATAAAAAAATGCAGATAGTTGAGATCGATCCTTCGGAAATCTGAATGTGGGTATGTGCTCAAAAAAGATCTGCTTTTTTTGAAAAAATACTCTTCTTTAAAATTATAATTCTATAATAGAAAAGGAAGTAATGTGGAATGATTCGATTGTAAAAATTCTAAGTAAATATTGTATTGATTAAAAAAATAAATATGCAAAAGGATGGTTAAATGAGTTAAAAATTAACTTTTTTTACTTAAAAACTATAAAACCATTGCGAAATTTGTTATTTTTACAGGCAACACCTTTGAAATGAAATTATTTTTATACTTTTTCCTCTTTTTATTCCTTAACTGTCAATCTCAGGATAAAGGCAATAAACCGGTGTCTTCCAAAAAAGAAATTTCGTTCGAAGATAAGTACCATTATCCTTTTTCTTTAACCCAAAAAGATTTTTTTATCATTGATTCTCAAGAAAAGATGGATGAAATTTTCAAGATCATTCATCAAAATAATCAAGGAAACCGATTTTCTCCTATTCCTGCCATTGTAGAAGGTGAAACCTATATAATTATAAAGCCTCAATTAAAAAATACCAACGATGTTTTAATTGACAACATCAGTCTAAGCAAAAATACATTGTATGTTAAGGTAAAGGAATTTAATAATCCTGATGTTGAGAAATCGAATCGGAATGCTCCCAACATCCTTTTAAAATTATTAGAACTTACCATCATTAAAAAAACCATCATTCAATATTAATATAAAAGAAATACGTATTATGAAAAGTAAAACATTTATTGTCTCGTGCCTCCTGATCGCTTCAAGTGCTTTTGGGCAGCAGAATTATTGGGCTAAGCTCAAAGATAGGAAGATCGATAGGGGAGACCTAAAACCAAGGTGGACTACCCCGACTGCTTTTTCTTTATATCAATTAGATTTAGAAAAAATTAAAAAAGAGTTAGCAAAAGCTCCACAGCGCTTTTCTAAAGATGAAAGCCTCGTGATGAAATTTCCGGATGCTGATGGAAATTATAGAGATTATATTATTCAGGAAGCCTCTGTGATGGAACCAGCTTTACAGGAAAAATTTCCTGAGATTCGTTCTTATGTGGGAGTACAAAAAAGCAATCCGTTAAATACCATCCGTTTTAGTGTTACTCCTTCCACAGGGATGAATGTGATGTATTTTGATGGTTATGAAATTAGCTATCTTGATAGTTATGCTAAAGATAATTCCTCTTTTATCCTTTATAAAAGAAAAGATCTTCCTAAAAATGACAGACTTTTTGAATGCCATGTGGAAGATCAGTTAGATGATTTACAGAAGAATGCTTCAACAATGAAGGCTCCTTTGGTTTCTGACGGTCAGTTTAGAACCTATCGATTGGCATTATCGGCAACAGGAGAATATACAGCTTTTCAAGGAGGTACAGTACCTTTAGCAATGGCTGCCATGGCAACAACAATGAGCCGGGTAAACGGAATTTACGAAAAAACCATTTCAACAACAATGGTGATGGTGGCTAATAATAATCTTTTGGTTTACACAGATGCTGCAACAGATCCTTATACTAATGGAACTCCGGGGACAATGATTAACCAGAATCAAACGAATACAACTACAGTGATTGGTTCTGCAAATTATGACATAGGACATGTTTTTGGAACAAACAGTGGCGGATTAGCTGGCTTAGGAGTGGTTTGTGTATCGGGAAGTAAAGCGAGAGGGGTTACCGGTTCTGGAGCTCCCGTTGGAGACCCTTTTGATATTGATTATGTGGCTCATGAAATGGGCCATCAGTTTGGAGCCAACCATACCTTTAGAGCGGCAACTTCATCTTGTAGTGGTAATGCCAATAATGCAACAGCCTTCGAGCCTGGAAGTGGAAGTACGATTATGGCCTATGCAGGAATATGTGGTGCCAATAATAATGTTCAAGCTAATAGTGATCCTTATTTTCATGCGGCAAGTGTGAATGAAATGTATAATGTTTTAAAAAGATCATCAGACTGTGCGGTAAAGGTTAATAATAATAACGGTGTTCCTACGGCAGATGCGGGAGCTGATTATACTATTCCTAAAGGAACAGCATTCGTTTTAACAGGTCAGGGAACAGATCCTGATAACGACCCGTTGACGTATTTGTGGGAGCAATATGATAATCAAACGAGTACACAGCCTCCGGTTAATACCAGTACAGTAGGTCCGGTTTACCGTTCTTTAACTCCGAAAACAGTGACCACAAGATATTTCCCTGCAATGACTTCTGTTTTGGCTAATAATTTAGTTCCAAAATGGGAAGTGACACCTAATGTAGCAAGAACATTGAATTTTTCTTTATTGGTAAATGATAACAGATCCACAGGGAATCAGGCAGCAAGAGATGCGATGGTAGTAACCGTAACAGATGACGGACCTTTTACTGTGACTTCACAGCCTACCAATACCTCATATAGTGCCGACGTACCTGCAACGGTAACCTGGAATGTGGCAGGAACAAATACAGGAGTAATAAATACGCAAAATGTGACTGTTTTACTTTCTAAGGATGGTGGGGCTAACTTTACAACAGTTCTGGCAGCAAGTGTCCCTAATAATGGTTCTGCAGTGGTAAACTTACCAAATGAAGATATTCCGTCTGCAAGAATTATGGTAAAAGCGGTTAACAATATTTATTTTGCGGTGAATTCTTCTAATTTTTCAGTGACAAAATCTTTGTCTACCCTTGAAAATGAAGTGAAAAAGTTTGCAATATATCCTAATCCTTCTCATGATGAGGTAAATGTTTTATTAAATAATTCTTCTCAAAGCGCAGACTATTTATTATTTGATGCTTCTGGAAGGTTACTTAAAAATGGAAGTTTTAAAGGAGAAACTAAAATAAGATTACATGAATTAACAACAGGAAACTATTTGATTAATGTAATACTAGACAATGGCGAAAAGCATTCTGAAAAATTAATTATTAAAAAATAAAATAAAAAATAAGAGTAACCTTTTCAGGTTACTCTTATTTTTTTATACAGCCTCTGGTTGTGGGCTTATGCTTATACTGGTTGGGGTTACCAATTGTATTTGGTCTGCATCTAACCGTTGTTTTATTTTTAAGATGGTATCACTTTTTACATGGGTAATATTGGCGCCAATGGCGAGCCAGAATTTTGCCTGCAATGTGAAAATACCCTGTTTTAAATCTGTAAATACAACTTCCGCAGTATCTGGTCTATCTATATATTGTAAACTTTTTATAACGTCTAAAATACCTTTTTGAGCTTTAGAAATATCTTCGTCCCCGGGAATTTCAAAATTTAAGATGATTTTTCGCTGAGGGGAAGCGGTAATGTTATAAAAAGGCGCATTAAAAATAACCTGATTAGGGATATAGGCTTTCTTTCCGTCATCTGTGATCAGTTTTGTGGTTAAGAAACCAATTTCCTGTACCGTTCCGGAGTGATTTCCAAGCGTGATATAATCGCCTACTTTAAAGGCTTTATCAATTCCAATAAGCATTCCCGAAAACATACTGGACACAAGATCTTTCAATGCAACCCCGGCAATAACCCCCGCAACTCCTAAACTTCCGATGAATTTCCAAAGAAAAGCACTGAAGCCCATAATTTCTAAAGAAATGAAAGTTCCCATCATCATGATCATAAATCTGAAAACTCCAATTAATGTAACCAAAGAACTTTCTTTTTTGCTTTTTGGAAAAAGTTTGTGAAAAATTTTTACTGATGCTTTGCTTAAATATTTACTTGTAATAAGAAAGAAGGTAAAAACCATGATCCCTACGATCAACTTGGGAGTAAATTGCGCCAGCTTTAAATACCAGCTTTCTAGAACATTATAGATAATATTGATGTAGTTTAAACCGTTTTTCTGCATGAATTAAAAATTTTATTAAATAAAGATATAAATTCTTAACAAAAATTTTGCCAGTTCCAAAAAGTCTACTAAATTTGTAGACTAATAAAACAGAATATTATGTCAATCAAACTTGGAGATACCGCACCGAACTTTCAGGCAGAATCGTCTTTAGGAGATGTAGATTTTTACAATTATCTTGGAGATTCTTGGGGAATTTTGTTTTCGCATCCAGCCGACTACACCCCGGTATGCACTACAGAACTAGGATACACTTCAAAACTTAAATCTGAGTTTGATAAAAGAAATACACAGGTCATTGCCTTAAGTGTAGATGGGGTAGAAGACCATCAAAACTGGATCAAAGATATTAATGAAACCCAGAACACAGAAGTGCAGTTTCCTATCATTGCTGATAAAGATAGAAAGGTTTCCGAATTGTATGATTTTATTCATCCCAATGCTTCGGCAACGGCTACTGTTCGTTCTTTATTGATTATTGATTCTGCTAAAAAGGTAAGATTAATAATTACTTATCCTGCTTCAACAGGAAGAAATTTTGATGAGATTCTAAGAGTTTTAGATTCACTTCAGTTAGTTGACTCTCATAAAATAGCAACACCAGTGAATTGGAAACAAGGGGAGGATGTAATTATTCCACCAAGCACTTCAACAGAAGAGGCGAGAAAGATATTCCCAAAAGGGGTTACAGAAATTAAGCCGTATCTGAGATATACGCCACAACCGAATACATGATTTATTTGATTTTTTATAGTTTAGTTTTAATTTGTACGAAAATCGCCTTGGAAAATTTCCAAGGCGATTTCATTTGTATACTATATGTATATGTGAAGTGTGTGATTATTTTGCGTCGTTGATGATCTGCTTACCTTTAGATGTTGGTAAATAAATACTGAATCCTACATTAAATGTAATGTTAGAAGTCAAACCTTCATTACCAAATCCTGTTACACCAGCATATTTTACGATACCTTCAAGACCGATGTTTGGAGTGATGAAATAAGAATAACCAGGACCAACACCGAAATCTATACCAGTTGTAGAATTACTTCCTTCAGTAGATGTTCCACCGATACCTACGTTACCTTCTAGGAACCATCTTCCGTGGTTTAATAAGTTGCTAACACCTTGCTCACCTGGAGAAAGATAATAACGTCCTAAACCTCCAACTGCATAAGTAAAGTTTGTAGGACTTCCGTTGGTAACTTTGTTAACACCTAGGTTAACGTATCCACCAACTGCTACGTTGTCTTTAATGAAATATGCTCCTTTTGGTACTAAGTTAATATTATAACCTCCTCCTGTATTTAGACCAAAAGTACTAGATACAAGACTTCCTCCTACTAACCAGTTACCTTTTTGAATTTGAGCGTTTGCTGTAGTCGCTAATCCAACTACTGCCAATATACCTCCTAAAATTAGTTTTTTCATAATTTATAATTTTTAATAATTAATGTTTATTATTCTTAAAGTAAGGAATAAACAACAAATGTGCCAGACTGCTCAATGTCAGGTCTCTTTTTAAGATTTTGGCGTGAATTATTGAATTTTATATCTTATTTTTTTAACACTTTGAGGAATAATTTTGCATTTTTAAATCAATAAAAGAATAATAGAAACTATAAGTCCAATAATGGTGAAAATTATTCCTCTTTTGAAGGCTTTTGTTTTAGGTTTGAACATCCAAAAGCTGGATATGACAAAAAAGAATAAAGATATGCCAAAAAAGGTATTAAGTGGTGACAGCGTTTCTTTAGACTGAGATTTGTGAAGTTTTGTCATCTTATCCAGAACAAAAGGAAGTTCTTTTTTTGAGTATTTTGCTTCACCGCTGGCTGCGTTGTAAGTTCCTTGTTTAAATGTTGAAATCTCTCCTTCTGTTTTTTCTATTTCAAGGTTTTTTATTTTTAATTCTTTACCTAGCTCTTTTTCATTAAGATTTTTAGCAACTGTTTTGTCATATTTCTTCTCTTTTTTCAAGAAGTCTGTATCTCTGTATACCAATAAAACACCACTTATTGCATAAACGGCCATAATTCCGGCAAGGAAAAATCCTAAATAACGGTGGGTAATTCTCATGAAAGTTCTTGTATCCTTAATCTTATCCATATCTTAAATAGCTTTGTTTATTAAATTTCAAAAGTGGAAACTGCAAAAATGCAACTTCCACTTTGATTGAAAAAATTATTATAATAGTAAATTATTACAATTTGTATGTTAGTGTGAAATAGTAATTTCTAGGTGTAATAGGGTTTACAGAGTAGTTTTCATGAACATTGTAGTTTACAACATCAAATAAGTTACCCACTCTTCCTTGGATAGAGAATTTGCTCCATTCGTAACCTAGAGATAGAGCAACTGTAGTGTAATCTTTTAATTCAAAAGTTCTGCTTACTCCATTTCTTGCTTCTAAACTTGTATTGCTTCCCGTTTTTGTGTCATTCCATCCTGCTAATCTATCACCGATATAATAAGCACTAGCCCCTACTTTCAAGCCTTTAATTCCTTTAGTAAAGGTATAAAATACAGACGCGTTTGCAGTTGTAGCAGGGGTTCTGACCAATCTTTGATTTTCGATATAACCCACTTTGTCCGGTGTATCTAAATATACTGAATTGTTATAAGAAATGCCTCCAATAATGGAAAGGTTTGGCATTGGATTACCTGTAATATCCAATTCTACACCTCGGCTACGCATTTTACCTACAAATTCTTTAAAGTTACTATCAACATTTATTGATCCATCTGTTTTAAATAAAGCAGTTTGATAAGAATTTTGATTAATGATCTGATATACAGATAAGTTAATGGCAACTGCATTGTTCCAAATATTTTTCTTAGCCCCAATTTCATACTGATCAACAGTTGTTGGTTTTAAAGCTTCATTAAATATTGTTTGTCCAGTATTCGCTATAAAAGAATTAGTATAGGTTGCAAAAACCGAAAGATTTTCATTTGGAGTATACACTAAACCTACTTTTGGAGAAAAGGCTTGGTCTGAAGTGGAAGAATTGCTAACGAAACTCTTATCATAAGGTTTATTATTAGCTGCTTCAGTTTCTTTTATAGAAGGCATATTTTGAATATATGACCAACGTAATCCTGCAATCACTTTAAACTCTTTCGTTAAGCTGATAAAATCTTGAGCGTAAATACCTATTCTTCTTGTATTTACTCTGGTCTTAGAGATTTTACTACTATTTGGCATTGCTATATTTCCCCACGTTGAAGGATCATCTAAGAATAATACATTCGTTGGGGCACTAACATTATAAGCATAAGCATCTGCTTGGTTGTAATCTGCGTCTGTACCAAATAATACTTTATGATTAATTTTTCCGGTATTAAACTCACCATTCAAATTCACCTGTGCAGAAGTATAGCTCTGCTCGTTGTAAGTTTTACCAAAAGGTCTTGTCCATGAAAGGCGATTGGTTTGCACTTTGTCAAAAGCCCACTGTACTCTTTCTGAAGAAAAATAATCTTTAGTATAATTAGAATATGAAGCTGTAGTATTTAATGACCACCTTTCATTAAACTGATGATTGAAAGTAACATTCGTTGAAAGCTGTTGTACATTTTGATACTGCCAGTCTGTTCCAAAAAATACATTTCTGTCTACACCCGTATTCAAAGAATAGCTTTTATCTTTATTTTCAATTGATCCTACTCCAAAATCAGGTGTTAAATCATTTTTAAGATAATCTGCCTCAACAATCAATTGTGATTTTGGACTGATATTAAATAAGAACGAAGGATTGAAATAATATTTTGTAGACTTTACAACATCTCTGAAACTTTCAGCATATTCATAAGCACCATTCATTCTAAATGCGATGTTTTTGGATATTGGTCCGTAAACGTCAATGGTTGGTTTGTAAGAATTCCAGCTTCCTGCATTTAATCCTACACTTCCTCCAAAGTTAAATTTAGGCTTTTTGGTCACTAAATTAATAATACCTCCGGCAGCTGCATTTCCATACAACATAGCATTAGCTCCTTTTAAAACTTCAACTCTTTCCAAACCACTTACCTCAGGAAAAACACCACTGTTGATTCTTGATCCGTTTTTGAAGATATTGTCATTTCCAAAAATAAAACCACGACCTCCAAAACTATCTTGCGAACCTCCTCTTGCAGAAGTAATATATACCCCATTAACATTTTGAAGAACATCACTTAATTGTTTAGCCTGTTGTTGTTCAATAATTTCATGAGTAACAATGGCAATGGGCTGTGGCGTTTCCATTATCGTAAGATTAGACTTCGTAGATAATGGTTTTGCTTTATTTGGATTTCCTGTCTTATGAAGATTCACATCTTCAATGGTCTGAATTCTAATGGTGTCGGATTCATGTTTGTGCTTAGTTTGTGCACTGGCTGTTGCTGCCAAGATAATGAAACCTAAAGTAGTAATTTGTCTTTTCATTTTTTACTTTATTTAGAGTGTTTTTAAATAAGGCGCAAATGTAAGGATTAGCGATCTATTATTTAGACTAATTTAAAATAATATTGTGATTTATATCATATTATTTAATTCCTGATGAATTATTCCTATAAAAATGATAGACTATGTAACGAACCGTTTTTTTATAAATATATTTGTTAAAAATAAAATTATGCAATTGGTAAAAGTTGGCCTTTGTGCTTTTGGAATGAGCGGAAAAATCTTTCATGCTCCCTTTTTAAAAGAACATCCGGGATTTTTTATGTCGGCTGTTGTAGAAAGAAGTAAGGAAGATTCAAAAGAAAAATATCCTGAAGCTATAATCTATCGCTCGATAGAAGAGATGTTAGCGCATGCTGATATTGAATTAGTTGTAGTTAATACTCCGGTTCAGACTCATTTTGAATATGTTAAAATGGCTCTTGAAGCAGGAAAAAATGTAATTGTTGAAAAGCCTTTCACTGTAAATGTTTCTGAAGCTGAAGAATTAGTGAAATTGGCAGAAGAAAAAGGATTATTTCTAAGTGTCTATCAGAATAGAAGATTTGACCGTGATTTTCTCCAGGTTCAAAAAATAATGAGCGAAGAAAAATTAGGAACGATTAAAGAAGTTGAAATTCGTTTTGACCGTTTTCGTACAACAGCAAGCGGCAAAGCTCATAAAGAAAATCCTGAGCAAACAGGTTCTGGTTCTCTTCATGACCTAGGATCGCATTTGGTAGATCAGGCAGTGCAATATTTTGGTTTTCCCGAAAAACTTTTTGCGGATGTATTTTCAATGAAAGGGGAAGAGTTTGCGAATGATTACTTCGAGATTCTTTTGTATTATAAAAATAATTTACGAGTACGATTAAAATCTTCTGTTTTCAGTAAAGAAGCGCATTATGCGTATGTGATTCACGGCGAGAAAGGAAGTTTCCTACAAGAAAGAACAGATAATCAGGAAAATGAATTGGTTGCCGGATCCATTCCTGTTTATGGAAAAGACTGGACGATTCCTTTAAAAGATACAGACGGAATTTTAAATGTTTTAAATGAAAATTCAGAAACAGAAAGAACACTTACTTTAAGTGAGCCTGGAAATTATATGAATTATTATCAGAATATCTATGAGCACATTGTCTTTGGATATTATTTACCATCGCCTGCGGGAGAGATTATTCAGAATATGAAAATTATTGATGCCGCTTGGGAAAGCTCTAAAGAAGGTAAGATTATAAATTTTGCTTAAACAATAAGTTGAATTTTATATAAAAGAGATGCTTCGACTACGCTCAGCATGACATCGCTAAAAATTTACTGTTAAAATTAGACAGTTAGTATTAGAAATGTCATGCTGAGCGGAGTCGAAGCATTTATATTTTAAAGTGATAAGGTTTATCTTACATTTCCTGAAGTTCCAACCATCTCATTTCATGGTTTTCTAATTTCTCAGAAATTGCTTCTAATTCTGCAGAAAGCTTAGCAATTTTATCATACTCACTTTCATTATTCAATTGATCAAGAATCTTGGCACGTTGTGCTTCCAATTGAGGAATTTCTTTATCAATGGTTTCCAGCTCTCTTTGTTCCTTAAAAGAAAGCTTTCTTTTTGGAGCCTGTGATGGAACCGTTGAAACAGCTGCGGGCGTAGGAGCAGGAACAGGTGTCTCTACTTTTTTGGCAACAACTGCTTTTGGTGCTTTTTCTTCTAATTTTAAATTCTCTCTATATTCAGAGAAGTTTCCGATAAAATCTCTGATTTTTCCTTCTCCTTCAAACGCTAAAATATGGTCAACAATTCTGTCCATAAAATATCTGTCGTGAGAAACAATGATTAAACTTCCTTGAAAATTCAATAAGAAATTTTCTAATACCGTTAACGTTGGAAGGTCAAGATCATTGGTAGGCTCATCAAATATTAAGAAGTTTGGATTTTGATATAAAATATACATCAAATGCAATCTTCTTTTTTCACCTCCGGAAAGTTTTGAAATGGGTGAATATTGGGTTTGATCATCAAATAAAAATAATCTCAAAAACTGCGATGCCGAGATCGTTCTTCCGTTAGCTAGAGGGAAGTTTTCAGAAATTTCTTTGATAAAATCAATAACTCTTTCGTCTTCTTTATATTTAAGTCCTTTTTGTGAAAAGTAACCGAATTTAATTGTTTCTCCGGTTTCAATTTCTCCGGAATCTCTAGGCTCAAGCCCTTGGATGATATTTAATAAGGTAGATTTTCCAGCACCATTTTTTCCTACAATTCCTACTTTTTCACCTCGTTGAAACTGATAACTGAAATCTTTTAATAATAATTTATCTCCATAACTTTTAGAAATATCTCTAAGTTCTAAGATTTTATTTCCAAGCCTTTTCATTTCGAAGTCAAGCTCCAGAGATTCTTTTCTTGTATCGGTTTTAGCTATTTTTTCAGTTTCATAAAAGTCATCTTGTCTAGATTTCGATTTTGTAGTTCTCGCCTTAGGTTGTCTTCTCATCCACTCCAATTCTTTTCTGTAAAGATTATTGGCTTTGTCGATGGTAGAATTCATATTGTCCTCACGAATCATTTTATTTTCAAGATACGTTGCATAAGAACCATTGTGGAAATACAGATTTTTATCTTCCATTTCCCAGATAATTCCGCAAACAGCATCTAAGAAATATCTGTCGTGGGTTACAAGAATCAAAGTGATCTTAGCTTTGCTTAAATAGCTTTCCAGCCATTCTACCATTTCCACATCAAGGTGGTTGGTAGGCTCATCCATGATAAGTAGCGTGTGACGGTGCTCTGCTCTGGTTTCAGTCAGTAGTTTTGCCAAAGCAACACGTTTGATCTGACCTCCGGAAAGAGTTCCCATTTTAGCATCCAAATCTGTGATCTTCAGCTGAGACAGAATTTGCGCCATGTCATTCTCCAGATCCCAAGCTTTATGAATTTCCATTTCAGCTAAAGCTTTTTCAATGAAATCATAGTCGGTTGAAAGGAGTGATTTATGATAGTTTTTCAGTGCCTGAATGGGCGCAGAATCCAGCGTCATCATAAACTCATCAATGGTAAGATCAGAATCAAACTCGATTTCCTGATCAAATAAAACCACCTGAATGTCTTTATTAATAGTTACAGTTCCGCTGTCTGCAATTTCTTTTCCCATTAAAATTTTAAGAAGGGTAGACTTTCCACTGCCATTTTTGGCAACAATGGCAATTTTGTCTCCTTCATTTACATGAAAAGAGATATTTTCGAACAAAACTTTGATGCCATAAGATTTGGTAAGGTTTTCGACAGAAACGTAATTCATTGGAATGTAATGGTTTGATTTGAAATTTTCAATTGAGCCGCAAAAATACGAAAATGAAACAACAAAAACTTTTAAAATAAAATTAAACCGAAACACATAAAACGTATTATTATGATTGCAAAATTACGTTCTATTCCCAAAAACAGATATTGGGAGTATTTTATTTTAGTAGCGAGATTTTTATTGGCTGCTACATTTTTCAGCTATGGATATAGCAAAACTACTGATACTGGGCAATTTGGAATTTCACCTCAGGAGCTGGCAACCCCGATTAAGGATTTACATTTATTTAGAGTAATGTGGTATTTGTTTGATCATGAACCTTTTAAAACTACAATTGGAATTCTTCAAATGATAGCCGGAATTTTACTTCTTTTTCATAGAACTGCCATATTGGGCGTATTATTTTTTATTCCGATTGCAGCTAATATTTTACTTATGGATATTAGTTTCATGCCTGAAGGATTAGCAATGGGTTTTACAAAAAGGTTCATTTGGTATTTTATCTTATGCTTTTTCATATTATGGAATGATAAAGAGAGAGTGAAAATCATCTGGAATGCAGTTATTAAAAAATTCTCGATGAAGCGTAAGTTTCCAATAGTATTATATCTATTAGTACCAGTTTTTGCATTGGTGTTGGAAATTTTACCGAGTATTCCACAATTACTTTTCTATTGTATTACTGAGCCTGCTAAAAGCATTGAATCCATTAAATATATTTTTAATATTTTGTTTTAGTATTTCATGTTGTATTGTTTATTTTGTTGATTTAAATTTAATTAATGTTATTTAATTTTGATTTAAACATCATGTGTGTTGAATTTTGATGTAGATTTGATATTATTAATTAAAATACAAACATATGATGCAACTTAACTTTTGGGCTATTACAGTAGCCGCTGTAGTACCACTTATTATGGGGTTTATCTGGTATCATCCAAAGTTTTTAGGAAAAATTTGGATGCAGGAAGTCGGATTAACTGAAGAGAAGATGAAAGGATCAAATATGGGATTTGCTTTTGTTTTTGCATTTATCCTATCTCTTTTGATTGCTTTTTTCTTACAGACGGTTACCATACACCAACTTGGAGCATTAAGTATGGTGGGCGGAAATCAACTGAACGCTAAACCTTCGTTCATTGCTTTTATGAGTGATTATGGAGCGGCATATCGCTCTTTTGGTCATGGGGCTTTACATTCTTTTATGGCTGGGGTTTTATTTGTATTTCCTTTGACGGCAATTAATGCGATGTTTGAAAGAAAGTCCTGGAGGTATACATTTATCAACACAGCGTATTGGACGATCACGATTACCATTATGGGTGGAATTGTTTGTGGTTGGTACGCACCGGATGGTTTTAATTGGGCGACCCAAAAATAAAATTTTAACAATTTAGATTACAAGGCTACATCAGTAGCCTTTTTTATGTTATATAGCTCTCTGTGTAGTTGAATACATTGTTTTTAAATATAAGTCAAACATCTATGTTCAGGTTAATCTAGTATATTCTAATAGTAGTTTTTATTTTGCTTTTAATTATTGCAAGCATAAATTAAAGATGGACTGAAAAATAAATCATTTAATTAAAGAAAAAAGAAAGCTGATTCGTTTATACAAGTGTAAAGAAAAATAACAACTATGGATTATCAGATATTTAATTTTATTTTCAAAATACACAACAGGTGCCGTACGATTTAAAAGTATATAATAGCGTTTCAGACTTGCCTTTAGACTGGAATGATGTGATTGGGAATCATAATATCATGCTTTCTAAAGAATATCTCTATGTGTTAGAATCTTCCAGACCAGATAATATGGAATGTTATTATGTGGGATTTTTTGATCATAATATATTAATTGGAGGTGCTTTGTTTCAATATTTAAATTTTCAGAAACATGAAACTTTTCAAAAAAATGAAATTTGGTGTAGCATTAGAAATTTCTTTTCCCGAAAAATGAGTAAAGACCTCATGATTCTAGGAAACAATATGCTTACAGGACAAAACGGATTTTACTTTGATTCATCCAAAATTGTTTTAGAACAAGTAGTTCCGCTTTTGGATGCTGCAGTTGAAAAGATGCAGAAAGAAATCAGAAAAACATCTTTAATCATTTATAAAGATTATCAGTCTAATTTCGTTTCCTATTTTCAGGGTAAAAAGTATCAGTCTTATTTTAGGTTTTCTGTACAGCCTAATATGATGTTGAAAATAAAGAATAACTGGATGGTCTTTGAAGATTATGTAAACGATTTTTCTAAAAAATACAGGACAAGAGCTCGCTCTGCGAGAAAGAAATTTAATGGAATAGAGCGATGCGAAATGAACCTTGATGAAATAAAAAAGCATCAAAAAGAAATGAATATTCTTTATCAGAATGTGGCCGAAAATGCTCCCTTCAATACTTTTTTCCTTGCGGTAAATCATTTTGAAAGCATGAAGAAAAATTTAAATCAAAATTTTAAAGTCTTTGGGTATTTTTCAGATCAAAGATTAATCGGATTTTATACTTTGATTCTGAATAGCGAAGATATTGATACATATTTTTTAGGCTATGATAAAAACATTCAAAAAGAAAAACAATTGTATCTGAATATGCTTTTGGATATGGTAGAGTTTGGAATTACTCATCAGTTTAAAAGAATAATTTTCGGAAGAACAGCGTTGGAAATAAAGTCTACGATTGGGGCAGAGCCGTTTGAAATTTTCGGATTGATAAAACATAATAATCCTTTGGTCAATCTATTTATGGAAAAAATATTTGCATTATTAAATCCTACAAAAGAATGGATACAAAGAAAACCTTTCAGTAAAGCAGGATTAAATTAATGTAAATTATAGGGTTTTGATTTTTACAGATAAGATACTTTTAATATTTTTAAACATATTGTAAGTTTGAATGTAAGTAATCTGTAAAAATAAAAGATGAAAAAAGTAATTGTTGATATGGATGGTGTTATGGCAGACGTCTACCACCAGCTTATAGCATTTGAAAAGAGAGATTCGGGAAAGGATATTAATCTTGATGATGTAGTAGGGGTTTTTGAATTGGAAGCGTTTCCTAATGGTAAAAAACATGTAAATGAAATTGGCTTTTTCCGAACCTTACCTTTGATGAAAGGAAGTCGTGAAGCAATGGAATATTTGAATAACAAATACGATTTGTACATCGTTTCGGCAGGAATGGAGTTTCCGAATAGCTTAAGAGAAAAATATGATTGGCTGGCGGAATATTTTCCTTTTATTACCTGGGAACAGAATGTTTTGTGCGGAAGTAAGAAAGTGGTTTCCGGAGATGTCATGATAGACGATTATCCTAAGAATCTAAAACACTTTTCTGGAGAGAAAATTATTTTCACGCAACCTCATAATCACCATGTAGATGACGAAGATTATAAAAGAGTGAACTCATGGGAAGAGATTATGAATATCTTATAGTATTAAGTTTGATATATAATGTTTTACGATAAATTTAACTAAATTGATATTAAAATTAATAGCCTATTGGGAGGTTTTAATGAAAGAAATAAAGATTTTTGCATCAAACTTTTATCATGAAAAACCTCAATACACTATTTTTTATACTTTTCACTTTTTATTGTAATGCCCAGATTGTTTCCGGGACTGTTTTCTCTAAAGAAGATCGTAAACCGATTCCGTATGTAAAGATTGGGGTAGAGAAAGAAAAAATAGGGGTGATCTCAGATGAAAAAGGGAGTTTTTCAATTGATCTTTCAGGAATTGATGTGGCTCATAAAGTGAAAATAGAAGTTCCTGGTTATGAAAATTATTCTGTGTCTGTTCAGGAGTTTTCAAAACAAAATTCTCAAAAAATATTTTTAAATGAGAAAATTAAAAATATTCAGGAAGTAAAATTAGTGTCTAAGAAATTGGTTGATAAAAATTGGGGCGTGAATACAAAAACAAAACACGTGATGTATTCTGTAAATCCTCAATTTAGGAAAGAAGATTTTTTAGGAGAAACTGCTTTGGAATTTAATGCAAGCAAAAGATCCAAGATTAAAAATATTAATTTAAATATTGCAAGTTATACTTCTGATAAACCTGTTTTAATGCGGTATAGTATTTATACAGAGAAAAACGGATTTCCGGATAAGAATATTTTAGAGGAAGAAATTACGGTTGAATTAACGGAAGCGATGATAAAAGATGGGACTTTTACTCTGGATGTTAATCATTATAATATTTGGGTTCAAGGAAAATTCTTCATCGGAATTCAATTCTTAAAAGAATTTGAAGGTAAGATAAATATAAGTGCAGCGTTATTCAGAACTGGTTTTTTAAGAAAGTTTTACGGAGATTGGGAGAAAGTAACATTGGCAGCTCCCGCAATAAATATTGATGTGAAAGTAGATAAGAACGGAAAGAATATAAAAGACGAGGCGAGTGCTTCTGAGGAAAATCTTGCAGGTCTTATTCCGGATATAAGCAAATATAAGATGGAAGCAGACAATTCTATTTACGGTAAAAATACTTCTGTAGGAAAGTTTTTAAAACTAAAAAATACAGATCTCTATTATGAAATATACGGAGAGGGTGAGCCTTTGATCCTGCTTCATGGAAATAGTGGAAGCATTAAAGAATTTTATCAACAAATCCCAACGCTTTCTCAGCAATATAAAGTAATTGCAATAGATACGAGGGGGCAAGGGAAAAGTACAGACACGTCAAAATTAGATTTTACCTATAAAATTTTTGCAGATGATGTAAAAGCTTTGGTTGATGAATTAGGTTTGGAAAAAGTAAATATCGTTGGATGGAGTGATGGAGGAAATACAGGTCTTGAGTTTGCGTTAAAGTATCCAGATCATTTGAATAAATTGGTTACTATTGGAGCAAATACTTTTCCTGAAGGTGTGGATGAACGTCTTTTCAATAATATGAAAACCCAACTTCAAGTGTTACAGGCTGAAAATAACCCTGAAAGATTGAATGAAATGAGATTAGTGAAAATTATGTTGAAAGAACCGAATATTAGTAATGGTTCGTTGCATAAGATTCAGAATCCTGTTTTAGTTATTGCGGGTGAAAATGATGTGATTAAAAGAGAACACACAGAAATGATGGCGAAGCAGATTCCTAATGCTGAATTGAAGATTTATAAAAATGCCACGCATTTCATTCCTTTCGAAAATCCGGAAGAACTCAACAAGGATATTTTAGAATTTTTGAAAAAATAAATTAGTCTAACGTCAGTCTTTCCAAAGACCAGGCACTGCCATTATAGATATTCAGATCTACTTTGGTGTTGATACCATGCACGATTCCGTTTTCGGTAAACTGCCAGAAATCCCAATGATTATCGGGTGATGGAGTAGGAACGTCATTGTAATTAGCCAGCCAAAGTGGATAGTCATCAAATTCACCTTTTAAAAAGTCTTTATAGTAATGATAATAGGTGTAGATAATAGGTTTTTCGCCGTACGTTTCTTCAATGATTTTACACCAAACCTTTAAGTCTTCAATTAGTTTTTTATTGGTCTTGCGTTTCGGTATTTTCTCGATATCTAAGATGGGAGGAAGATCTCCGCTTTCTAATTTCACATTGGCTAAAAAATTATTGGCCTGCATCACGGGATCTTCATCAGCACGATAAAAATGATAGGCTCCACGTACCAAGGTGTGCTTTTTTGCCTGTTGCCAAAATTCATCAAAATGTTTGTCTGCATTTCGGTTTCCCATGGTAGCTCTCATCACAACAAATTCCAGTGGAATTGTTTTATTTCCGATGCTCAGGCTGTCCCATTTAATGTCTTCTCTGTTTTGATAATGAGAAATATCAAAGCCATACGTTTTATTCAGATTGTTACTGAGGATCTTTTGAATTCGTAAGGTTTCTGTTTCGTTATTATGAAGTTTTTTATGAATGAATTTATTAAAATATAAAGCGTAATAATAACTTACTGATTGTTTTAAATATAATCCGGTTCCCAATAAAGCAACAATTAAAATAGCCAATACAATCTTTCGACGTAAAAAATAATTTCTTCGTCTATTGTGATGGATCTTCTTCGTTGTTTTTTTTGTGTACTTCTTTTGTGTCATAAAGTTTTACAAAACTAACTTTTTAACGACTAAAATGCTAAATAAAATCAGTAAATTTGTATGATATGGAAACACGCGAAAAGATCATCATTATAGGAGGAGGATTTGCGGGATTACAACTTGCAAAGACGTTGAATAACAAGAACAAAAAGGTAATTGTTCTGGATAAAGTTAATCATCATATGTTTCAGCCGCTCTTCTATCAGGTGGCGTGTGGGAGGATAGAGCCTTCCAATATCTCTTTCCCTTTCCGGAAAATTTTTCAGCAATCCAGGAATATACAGTTTCGTCTCACGGAGGTTAGAGAAATTGATGCAGCCAATAATAAGGTGATTACCGACGAAGCAGAATTTACGTATGATAAATTAGTGATTGCAACAGGTTGTAAAACTAATTTCTTCGGTAATAAAGATCTTGAAGGAAGAGCTTTTGGAATGAAGAATACACAGGAAGCAATAGGAATCAGAAATCATGTTTTGATGACTTTTGAAAAACTGATTATTGAAAAAAGCAGAAGCGATGATGGAAATTGGAACATTGTAATCGTAGGAAGTGGGCCAACAGGAGTAGAGCTAGCCGGTGCTTTCGCGGAAATGAAAAAAGAAATTCTGCCGAGAGATTATCCTAATATGAGTTTTGAAAATTTAAAGATCATATTGATAAGTTCTACAGAAAAGCCATTGGCGGTGATGAGTGTTGAAGCTCAGACCCAATCTGAAAAATATCTTAAAGAACTTGGGGTTACCTTTCTGAGTGATGAGTATGTAACGGAGTATGATGGGGACAAAGTAATTATGAAAAGTGGAAAAGAAATCCCTTCCAATAACGTGATCTGGGCAGCGGGAGTTACCGGAAATGTAGTGGATGGTTTTCCTCAAGATAAATTAAATAGAAACAGATATATTGTTGATCGTTTTAATAAAATAAAAGGATACGATAATATTTATGCAATAGGAGATATTTCCTACATGGAAACTCCAAAATATGTACAAGGGCATCCTCAGGTTGCCAATGTAGCCATTAATCAAGCGAAAAATTTAGGTAAAAATTTATTAAAGAAGAGTTCCGATGAATGGCAGGAATTCGAATATGAAGATCGTGGATCTTTAGCGACCATTGGAAAGCACAGAGCAGTTGTAGATTTACCATTTATAAAATTCCAGGGTTTTTTTGCATGGTATTTTTGGATGTTTTTACACTTAATGTTGATTTTGAGTGTAAGAAATAAACTTGCGGTATTCTTTAACTGGATGTGGAGCTATTTTAACAAAGATTCATCTTTGAGATTAATTATTTTACCGAACAAAAAAAACGAAACAGTACAATGAGAATTGATATAATAAGCGTACTTCCTGAGTTGATGGAAAGTCCGTTTCAGACTTCTATTTTAAGAAGAGCAATGGATAAAGGATTGGTAGAAGTACATTTTCATCAGCTAAGAGATTGGGCGATAAATAAGCACAGACAGATAGATGATGAACCGTATGGAGGTGGAGCAGGAATGGTAATGATGATAGAGCCGATAGATAAATGTATTTCAGAGCTTAAATCTCAGAGAGAATATGATGAGGTTATTTATTTGACTCCGGATGGGCTTACACTAAATCAGAAAATAGCCAACACACTTTCTATAAAAAATAACCTGATCTTTTTATGTGGACATTACAAAGGAATTGATCAGAGAGTGAGAGATCTTCATATTACAAAAGAAATTTCAATTGGCGATTATGTGCTTACAGGAGGTGAATTGGCCGCGTGTGTGCTGGCAGATTCTATTATTCGTTTAGTTCCTGGCGTTTTAAATGATGAACAGAGTGCTTTGACGGACAGCTTCCAGGATGATCTTTTATCACCACCAATTTATACAAGACCTGAAAGTTATAAAGGTTTAGAGGTTCCTAAAATTCTACTAAGTGGGAATTTTGGTAAAATTGAAGAATGGAGACATGACGAAGCAGTGAGGATTACCACAGAAAAACGTCCTGATTTACTCTAAAAAAAGTTACTTAAATTCGTTAGTGAAAATTATTTTTTTTGTTTTTTGAGTAATTATTTTAAAAAATGGAATAATAATTGCAATAACAGCAAGTAAGATTTAAATATGAGCATATAATCCTATTTATAATAGATTTTTATTCTTGTTAATTTAAATTTCATCTTTTTTTTTGATTTCTTTTTCATGAAAAAAGTGGTATGTAATTAAAATTTTTAATTATATATTTACATTTTAGTTGTTGATATTATTTAATTATGGTTATTCAATATATTATTTTAATATAAATATATTGTAAATAAATTAACCATATTTGAAAAAAAATAATAAATTTACAAGCTCGAACTAAAGTGTAAAAAAATAAAGAAAAGAAATGCGAGGTAATGGAGCTGTTTAGTTTTTATAATGTAGAAAATTTATTTTTACCCGATCCCAAACCAATTCATAAATTAGATCCTACAAAATCAGGATTAAGAAATTGGGACGATAGAAGATATAAAAACAAGCTTTTTAAGATAGCGCATGTTTTTCAATTGATGAAGGAGGAGAATGGAGTATTGCCATTGATGATAGGTCTGTCTGAAGTATCCGGAAGGAAAGTATTGGAAGATCTTATTGAAATGGAACCTTTTAATTCAGAATACGGCATCATCCACTACAATTCTATGGATGAAAGAAAAGTAGATGTTGCCCTGTTATATGATAAAAATAAAGTAGAAGTAATAGATTCAGAAACGATTACTTTCTTCTTTGAAATTATAGATAAAAACACAGAAAACTACGACACAACAAGAGATGTATTGTATTCTAAAGTGAAATATAAAGGAGAGATTATTAATGTATTTGTCGCTCATCTTCCCTCAAAGCGAGAAAAAGACATTAATAAACCAAAAAGGACCTTTATATTGAACGAAGTCCGGGGGCGGATTTTGAATATTATCAATGAAAAGGAGCATGTAATCTTGTGTGGTGATTTTAACGAGAACCCAGATGATGAAAATTTAGTAAAAATTCTCTATAACAATGCTCATGAAAAGGTATTAGAAAACCCTTTCCAGCAATTGTTTTCCGCAAGAAAATATTCTACTTTTCATTATAAATCCGGATTACTGTTTGATCAGATTATATTATCAAAATCATTATTTGATAATAAAGGTTTATCATTTCACAATGCTGAAGTGTTCAACTCTGAAAAACTAAGCAGTAGGAACAGGAATTTTGAAGGCAGGCCCTTCCGAACTTATGCTGGCACACGGTATTTAGGCGGGTATAGCGATCATTTTCCGGTTCTTGTAAAATTTAATGATTTATAACACAATGTAAAAACATAAATAATTTAAAAAAGTAGAAAAAATGAAAAATTCAACAAGTGCAAACTACCATTTAGATTCAATCGACAAAGAAATCATCTATATGTTGATGGACAATGCTAAAACTTCTTTAGCTCACATTTCAAAAAATGTAGGAATTTCAACAACAGCTGTACACCAGAGAATAAAGAAACTGGAGCATGCAGGAGTTATTGAAAATTCAATTTCATTTCTGAACCCTAAAAAAATTGGATATAAAGTTATTTCGTACATCGGAGTATTTTTAGATCAACCAAGTCATTATCCTGAAGTGGTTAAAGCTTTAAAAGAGATTAATGAAGTGGTAGAAGCTCATTATACCACAGGAAATTACACTATTTTCTTGAAGGTTCTTTGTAAGGATAATGATCACTTAATGACAATTCTTAACAAACTTCAGAAGCTAAAAGGAGTGACAAGAACAGAAACTTTCATATCTTTGGAACAAGGTATTTACAGACAATTGAAAGTATAATAGATTATGAATATTGCTCAATATTTGGATTCAACATATTTGAAAACTCCGGCACAGTCTGGTATTTCAAACGAAGAAACTTTACAGAAAAACAAAGAACTTACACAGGAAGCTATCGATAACGGTATTCTTGCAGTAATGATTCGTCCGGATTACGTATCCGAAATCAAAAAGTATATTCAGGAAAAGAATGCAAATGTTATTGTTGGTACGGTGATTGGTTTTCATGAAGGAACATATTCTGTTGATGAAAAAATCGCGGAAGCCTCAGAAGCAATAGAAAACGGAGCTGACGAATTAGATTTTGTAATTAATTATAACGTTTATCTGAAAGGAGATCTATCATTGGTAAAACAAGAATTTGTACAGGGTACACAACTGTGTATTCAACATCATAAAGTAGCAAAATGGATTATCGAGATTGCGGCTTTATCGGATGAACAAATTGCTGATCTTACGAAGCATATTTCCAATTGGGCGGAAGAGAATTTTTCTGAAAATGATCTTTCACAAATTTTTGTGAAATCTTCAACAGGTTTTTATGAAACTACTGGTGGGAAACCTAACGGAGCAACATTTGAAGGGATAAAGATTATGCTGGATAATGCCGGAAAACTTCCCGTAAAAGCAGCTGGTGGTGTAAGAACTCCTGAAGATGCTGAGAAAATGATCAATATGGGAGTAAAAAGAATAGGGACTTCTTCAGCATTAGGTTTAATTAAAAATCAGTCTGCATCCGAAGGATATTAAAATATTCAATTAAAAAATAAAAGAAAGCCATCAAATTTTTGATGGCTTTCTTGTTTATGCTTGGGTCTGATATTCTTCGTAAAATGCTTGGGTTTGTTTAATTACCTCGTCCATTTCTTCTAAAGTATATACCTCTAAGAATTTTCTTCTGAAATCTTTAAAATGAGGAATTCCACGGAAATAATTGCTGTAATGCTGTCTCATTTCAATTAATCCTAATTTTTCGCCTTTCCATTCTGCACTCCATTCTGCATGTTGACGCACAGCCAATAATCTGTCGAAAATTGTGGGTTCCGGCAAATGCTCTCCGGTTTTAAAGAAATGCTTAATCTCATTAAAAATCCAAGGATAACCAATCGCTGCACGACCGATCATAATTCCGTCGCAGGCGTATTTTTGTTTGTATGCTAATGCTTTTTCAGGAGAATCAATATCACCATTTCCGAAAATTGGAATTTCGATATTGGGGTTTTGTTTAATTCTTGAGATATGCTCCCAATCAGCTTCACCTTTATACATTTGTCCACGGGTTCTTGCGTGGATTGTGAGTGCCTTAATTCCTGTTTCCTGTAAACGCTCTGCAACTTCATCAATATTGATAGAATTGCTGTCCCATCCTAAACGTGTTTTCACTGTTACAGGTAGGTGAGTAGAGCTTACAACAGCTTTTGTAAGACGAACCATTAGGTCGATATCTTTTAAGACACCGGCTCCGGCTCCTTTACACACTACTTTTTTTACGGGACAACCGAAATTAATATCTACAAGATCGGGGTTTACAGCCTCTACAATTTTTGCAGACATAGCCATTGCTTCTTCGTCTCCTCCAAAGATTTGGATTCCGACAGGTCTTTCGTAATCGAAAATGTCTAATTTTTTTCGACTTTTCATCGCATCACGAATTAACCCTTCAGAAGATATAAATTCTGAATACATAAGGTCTGCACCATGCAGTTTACACAAGCGTCTGTAAGGAGGATCACTTACATCTTCCATGGGAGCTAACAAAAGCGGAAATTCCGGCAGTTCTATGTTGCCTATCTTTATCATGCTGCAAATTTACGAAATTATAAACAGTAGAAAAAAGATCTTTTTTGGTGTTTATGTTGGGAATCAAATTAGTGTTAAAAATACTTAATTTATTGATTTATATTTTGTTTAATGTTGTTTAATTTGATGTTATTTAGGTTTTTATGATTTTTAAATGGATATTTTTTATATATTTATAATCAAATCCAAATATTAATACCATGAAAAAAATTCTATTTTTTATTGTTGTAAGTGCTGCAGCAATAAACTTAAATGCACAAGTAAGTTTAGCTGCTACAGCAGGCACAACAACCGGAACTTATACTACATTAAAAAGCGCATTCGATGCCATTAATGCAGGAACACATCAAGGAGCTATTAATATTAGTATTACTGCAAATACTACAGAAACGGCTACAGCTGCATTAAATGCAAGTGGTGGAACAGTAAGCTATACTTCTGTTTTGATAAAACCTGCGATTGGGGTAACGGCATCAATCTCTGGAAGTGTAGATAACCTAGCTCTCATTAAAATTTCAGGAAATAATGTGACAATAGATGGTAGTAACAGTGTAGCAGGTACAACTAGGAATCTTACTCTTACTAATACCTCAACTACTGCTCCACAGGTATTAACGGTAATTGGTGCTACGGCAGCAACTGCTGTTTCTAATTTTACAGTGAAAAATACAAATATTATCAACGGAGTAAATACGTCGTCTGCTTTTGTAATGACTAATGGGGCGGCCACTCCTGCGGGAGGCTATTTTAATAATACAACAATCCAAAATAATTCAATCCAAAAAGCATATATAGGTTTATATATTTTTGCTGCCGTTGCTGTGGGTAATGGCTCAGGAACTCTAGTAAAAGATAACTCACTAGATGTTTCTGGTGCAAATGCGAACCGACTTGTAGGGGTTTATTTACAAGGGGTAGATGGAGGTTCTGTACAAAATAATACAATTGGAAATTTTGAATCTTTGAATGCCGAAATTAAAAGAGGAGTATGGTTTGCAACAGGAACTGTTAATTCTTCTATTACTGGAAATACAATTACCAATCTTAATTTTACAGGTACTGAAACTACTGTGTCAGCAGGGGTTACAGGAATTTCAATTTCTTCCGGAAATACGGGAGCAGTAGCTGCTGCTAATGTCATGGTGAGTAATAATACTATTTCTAATTTTACATCTGTTGGAACAAGCCCTCTTTTTGCAGGGGTATATCTTGGAGGATTAACAAGTGGAGTTACCATAGATAAAAATAAAATAAATACGATAAAAAATACCAATACAGGAGGATATGGTTCGCAAGGAATGTATTTGGCTACAACAAGTACAGCAGCTAATACATTAATAGCAAATAATATTATTAGTGGTATTTCTAGTAATGGTTATGCAGCTTCAGGAGGTGTTAACGACAATGGTAATGGTATTGTCATGGTTTCGGGAGCTGGTTATAAAATATATTATAATACAGTAGCGATGAATGTAAACCAAACGGTTGCTGGAAGACCTTCTGCCTTTAATGTAACAACTGGAATAACAGCTGCTGGAGCAATAGATCTGCGAAATAACATTTTTGTAAATTCTCAGACTCAGGCGGGGGATAGATATACTATTTATTCTAGTGCTGCCAATACAGTTTTCTCTAATATTAATTATAATGATTATTTTTCTTCAGGTACCAATCTTGGATTTATAGGTTCTGCCAGAATTAGTTTGGCAGATATACAAACAGGTTTTGGAGGAAATGTTAATTCTATCAATGTTCTTCCTGTTTTTGTTTCTGCTACAGATTTTCATTTAGCATCATCGGGTAATAATACTCTTGATAATAAAGGTACACCAGTTACAGAAGTAACCGTAGATGCCGATGGTAATGCGAGAAATGCTACAACGCCAGATTTGGGTGCCTATGAATTTACAGCGACAGTATTAGCCGTACAGGATATTGCTAAGAAGAAAATTAATTATTATCCAAACCCTGTGGTTGACTTTGTCACTATTAATGATGTGAATAAAATCAAAACTGTTGAAGTGTATAATGCAGTTGGGCAAAGAGTTATTGTTGAAAATGCAAATTCAGAAAAAGCTTCCATAGATATGAGACAAGTTCCTGCTGGTGTTTATATCTTGAAAGTTAATTCAGAAAAAGAATCACAATCTATAAAAATTATTAAAAGATAAAACCAAATAAGAATTAAAATTATGACCCGGCTTTTAGTCGGGTTTTTTGTTTTATGAAATGGGAAAGTTGAACTTTAAAATTTAGATTAATTAGAAACTTGCCTTCACCTGCATACTTCCGATATGTATGGTTCTGTCGCCGGAATTTCGTCCTTCGTAATTTAAATTAAGCTGTAAGAAAGAGTTGATGGCCTGTTGAATGAAAACACTCCAAACCTGGTTTTTTCCGGGCTTTAGACCATCCAACATTTGGTTTCCAACGATGCTGAAATTATTACCATTAAAATTATTATTGATGAATGAGAAGTTTCCTCTGATGGAAGTTTTCTTACGATCCCATTGTATCGTTCCTGTGATGTCAAAAGCTTTTAGGAATTCCTCGCCATCAATTCTTTGTTTTTGACGGAAAGCCGAAGAAAGTTCAGCCTGAATAGCATCCGTAAATTTATAAGTTGCTTTTGGCTTGGTCTCAAAATTATTTAAACGATAATCTCTCGTAGCAAATAGCTGCGATGAATTCTGAATATCATGAACTGAATTTTCCCAATCTACCCTGAATTCTTTATTAAACCAATATCCAACATTTAAGAAATGAGAAATCTGCTCCCTTTCTTCATTACTGAAATTGGCGTTGATTAAGTTATCATTGGAAATAAAACGGTAGTTACCATTCCATCCTGATTTTTCTGTTGGACTGAATTGAACAGACGCTAAAATATTTTGATTTTTTAAAATCTGATCTGCACTTTTTTCAAAAGGATTCAGTACTAAAACTTTATCTTTTTTGTAGAATGAGTTTTGTGAATTTAAAGAGATGTTAAAATTCCAACGTTTTAAAAATTTATTTTCAGAATTAAAAACAATGGATGGATTAACAAATAAGGCTAATTGTATCTTATTTTTATTGGAAGCAATATACCGTACAGAATTGGTGTAAACCCTGATGTATTGTGCTAAATCTGAATACTCTGCAATTTCAAATTCATCAAGTTGTTGAACGCCGTCGCCGTTATAATCGGTCCATTTATAAATACCTTGTCCGTCCGTAACTTTTAGATATTGGAATTCTCTTTGCGCTTCCTGCCCATTTCCTAATTCATAAAACGCCTGCAAACGCATCCCATTTCTGAAAAGCTGTTGGTTATAAAGAATATTTCCTACCACGAAATCATTATTTCTGGAAGCGTCAATATCCTGATTTTGGTAGAAGAATTTTCTGTAATGAATTAAAGCATTTAAGGTTGTTTTCTCTGTTTTGATAAGTTGACTTTCTACCATAACCCCTAAAATATTATTCATATTTTGAAGTCTGTTATCGCGCACAGAGTCATTATCTCTCATGTACACTTTAGCCAATAATTTTGTTCTCGTACTATCACCAATTTTCTTTTGAATAAATAATTCTTTCCAACTGAAACTGGTGACATCCATTAATTGGGTATCGTTATATTTTTTCTCGTTGTGTTCCATACTTCCACCAACTGCCCAGCTTCCTTTTTTGCCGGTAAATTCGGTTGAAACACCACCTCTGATGAATTTTGTATCTTGTTGAATAGCGTTGGTATTCAAATAAGATAGATTTCCTTTTGTGAAAAATTTTCCTTTGATCCAGCTAAAATCCAGATCATTTTTCATCCCTTTATAAGAATCCTGTTCATCCAGATAATTGATACGATAGTTTAAGGTAGATTTATTATTCCATTTGTTAAGGAAACTGAATATAAACCTGTTTTGAGTTCTACCACTGAATTCCTGAGCTAAGTTAAAGTCTCTGGAGAATTCTACATCGTTGATTCTATCTAAAATATGGAATTGTTTATCGATATGTTGATATTCAAAACTTGGAGTTCCTTTCCAATTATTTTTTGTAAAAGTTTTATTTCCGAAAATACGCCCTGCGTACCCAATATTCTGATCAGAATCTTTTGAAGAGAATAAATTCAGGTCATAATTACTTAAGGAGAAATCAGCTCCTATTTTTCCGTCTTTTAGTAAAAATTCAGAGTTTACAGAGTATACCTGAGATTTTTGAGGGGAAGGTAATTTCCTTACAGCTCTATAGTCTCCTGCATTCGGTCCTACGTACTGAAAAACACGGCCATTATTAGTGGTTTGTGTTATTTTGTAATCTCCAAGATTCACCCCGAAATAGGTGTATGAAACCTGATAAAGACTTTCATTCGCATCTGTAGAGAATTCGTAATAATTACCATTAGGATTTTGTACTAATCGATATAAAATTTTATTAACGTCATATTCAGTTAAGACCCCTGATGGAGCGTACATCAAATTAGGGTCATTTCCAGCGTTGGCTAAAATTTGCTCATCTTCTTTAGAAAGGTTTAAGGCAAGAGGGGCATTTTTATTATCATTTTCCATGAACCAGTTGAAACCGATTTTCATTTTCTCTCTTGTATGCTCTAATTTTCCTGTAAATAAATATCGGGAATAATTTCTATTCGCATAATTATAAGAAATGGTAATAAAGTTTTGCTGGAAAATAGGACGGAAACTAGTAAAAGTAACCTCACCTGTATTATAATTAATAATGTAGTCCTGGTTTTCACCACGCTTCATTAAGATACCATCAATAAAAACCTGCTCAGAACCTGAAATCAGTGTGATAAACTGTTCGCCATTTTTACCTGTTAAACGATAAGGTCCTTGGTTACCTTCAACCCCTTGAAAACGTACTCTGTGAAATTCACTTCGGGCAACGCCCATTGAAACGTCTACAAAAGTTTTATTATCCTTTCCAAATTCTGTTTGGAACTCAAGTCCCATACTTCGTCTTTGGTATTTTGCAAAATAATTTTTAGATTCAACCAAATCTAAATGTCCGGCTCTAAGAATTGATTTGTCCTTAATATTAAGCTGCATATAGATCTTATCAAACTCCTCTAAAGTCTGGGTATATCCATCTGCCTGAATTGGTAAGTTGTGATCTGAAATACTGGCTAAAATAGTAACGTCTTTTGAAAGCCTTCCTGAAATTTGAAGGTCCATCGAGCTTTGTACAGACTGCCCCTGATTGTTACCAAATGTAATTCCCCTAATAATAGAACCCTTTGAGTTTAGCTCTCCTAAAAATCGTTTTTTATCATTTTTTGCAAGTACAGCCTCATCTACAATAATTCTGTTGCTTGTCCTTACAAAGTCTAATGTATCTTTTGTAAAAATATCTTGCTCAAGTCTTGCAGCCAAGATACTATCCTTTTTTATACTGTCTTTTGGAATGTTAGGGTTTTTCCACGAAAACACCTGAGCATTAGTAAATGTAATGCTCATAAAAAATATAATGAATAATAGAATGAAATTCCGCAAGTTCTTGGAAAATAATTGGTAAAAATAACTAAAAATTGTTTATAATTAAGGTTTTAACATTATTAACAAAAATTTATGCAATTTATTGTGATGGAAATAAAAATACTTGTATTTTAGCCGTCTAAATTATTAATAATTAAATTTTCAAACCATGAAAAAACTTTATTCGTTAGTTGCTACAGTAATGATTGCAGCAACAGCATTTGCACAGACTACTCTTTTGTCAGAGAATTTTGGAACTACATCTACATTTCCGACGGGATGGGTAAGTACAAATACCTCTAATGGATGGAATGCTAGTACAGCTTCTGGATCAACTGGTTATGCTGGAGTTTCAGGAGGAGCAAATGCAGTATTTGTAGGAACTGGTTCAAATGGAGTTACACATACATTAACCTATTCTAATTTATCAACAGTTGGATATAATAACATTAATATTATTTGGGGAGGAAGAGGGACTGGTACCTTTGCTCAAAATATTATTTTTCAATGGAGTACTGATGGCTCTACATGGAATGACGTAACTTATACATATGTTAAGAATGGGAATAGCTGGGCTCTTGTAAATGGGGGTGTTGCTATACAATTACCGGTACAAACAGAAAATACGTCAACTTTAAGTCTTAGATGGTCTTCAGTAACAAGCAATAATGGAAACTATAGAATTGATGATATAAAAGTTGTTGGTAGTAGCGCTGGATCACTTTCGACAAACGAAATAAAAGGAAGAAAAAACTTATTCATTAAAAATACAGTTGTGAAAAATGATATTACTTTTAGTACTAAATCAGATGTGAAAATTTACAACATTGCAGGTCAAGTTGTAAAAACGGCAGTAGTTTCTGAAAATCAGTCACTAAATGTAGCTGATTTAAAACAAGGGACTTACATCGTAGCTGGAACTGTAAATGGTCAATTAGTATCAGAAAAAATCATTAAAAACTAACTTTAACAATTTGTTAATTATATACCGCCACTTTGTAAAAAGGGCGGTTTTTTTGTAGTTTTACGTCATACAATTTAAAACTTTATATTATGAAAAAGATTTATTCTTTATTTGTTGCTTTAGCAACAACAACTGCTATTTTTGCACAGACGACGATAACTCAATGGAATTTTGATGCGAGTTCAACAGCTCCATCTACAGGGACAGGAACTTTAACTTTAATTGGAGGTGTTACTCCAAATACTTCTAATGCTTGGGTTGGTGGTAATCCAGGTACAGGAAAAGCATATTCTACGCAGACTTATCCTGCTCAAGGTACAGCTTCAGGCACAGCAGGGGCACAATTCTCAGTAAATACAACTGGATATAGTAATATTAGTGTATCTACTGACTTATATGGCTCTAATACACAATCAAAATTTGCTCAGTTACAATATACTACTAATGGGTCTACTTGGGTAAACGCTACAGCAGCTCCTTCTACGGTTACGGGTAGCTATTCTACTGTAACAGCTACGATTCCTGCGGCAGGTAATAACAATGCAAATTTTGCAATTAGAGTTGTTATCGTTTTCGACCCAGCAAATAACTCTACTTATACCCCGGTTGGTAGTTCATCATCATATGCTACTGGCGGTGCTTTAAGATTTGATAATGTTACCATCACAGGAACTTCTGGTTCTTTAGCAGTTACTGATCTATCTAAAGTAAAAGGAAGTTTCGTTAAAAACACTTTCGTTAAAAATGAAGGAATTACTTTTGGAGCTCAAGCTAAAGATGTAAAAGTTTACAATATGTTCGGACAGGTTGTAAAATCTGCTTCTGTAAAAGAAAATGAAACTTTAAATGTTTCTGATTTGGCTAAAGGTAGTTATATCGTTACAGGAACGGTTAACAACCAACCAGTTTCTCAGAAAATTTTGAAAGACTAATCTGAAATATTCTTTTTAGATATACAACCGCTGTTTCTTTGAAGCAGCGGTTTTTTATTGATTAATAAAAATGTGAGTTTTATTAGGTAATCTTTTGATAGTGTGTTTGTTTTATTCTTCGTGTTTGAGTTTTTAATTTAAATTTTAGGTATTATTTTTGCACTTTAATGATAATATCACACAAAACAATATTATCATGAGAAAAATTTTTACTATTATCGCATTAGTTTCGACGGTTGCATTAATGAATGCTCAGATTGTTATCAACGAAATATACGGCGGCGGCGGAAATTCGGGGGCAACATTGAAGAATGATTTCATAGAATTGAAAAATATAGGTTCTACTACCTCTTCTCTAATAGGAGCAACCATTCAGTATGCTCCGGCTGTTGGGGCATTCACACAATATCATACTTTACCAAACATTAGTTTAAATCCCGGACAAGTTTATCTTATTCAGGAAGCGACGGGTGGGGGAGGAACTGTGAATTTACCAACTCCGGATTTTATAGCAACAACAGTTATTAATTTTAACGGAACTTCAAATCCATCAATAGGAATTGGAATTGCCGTTACTTCCGGTAAAGTTGCGCTAGCGAGTAATTCCTCACAAGTTACGGGACCTGCAGCAGGCAACGTGCTAGATTTTGTAGGATATGGATCTGCGGATCAGTTTGAAGGCGCAGGACCTGCTCCATCTCCAACGACTACGACTTCCATTACAAGAATTTCAGGTGATACCAATGACAATACAATTGATTTTACCATTGCAACAGCCTCTCCGGGAAATTCTTCAGGGGGAACATTAGCGGTTTTTGATACGAGTAATAATTCTAAGAAATTTAATTTTATAGAAAATGCATTTGTAAAAGATGATGAACTCCTATTTGGAACTGAAGTGAAAAATATTAAGATCTATAACTCAGTCGGAGGAATAGTAAAAACAACTTCGGCGAAAAATATTTTAAGTTTAGATATCTCCGATCTTCCGGAAGGTGATTATATGGTGACAGGAACCATTAATAATGAACCTGTATCTCAGAAAATATTAAAAGATTAGGCCTATCATTTTAATACATATAAAAACAGCTGCAATTGGTAGCTGTTTTTCTTTTTAATACCAACCTCTTCTTGCTGCATTGATGATTGATCCTAAATTAAGAACCAAAGTATATCGTATACGTCTTGCGTAATCTTTAAATGAAGGTTCAAATCCTAAAGAAGATTGAATAGGGAAATAAACTTCCAAGAAATCCGGGATTACTCTTACTTTTATCCCTGTATCCCAAATAAACTGAGTCGGTTGATCTTTGTTTTTATAAACACCGGCATCAGCATATACATGAAATATTTTCCAAACACTGGAATCTACATTCACAGAAGTAATCCATTTATTAACACTTCCGGGAAGAAATGATTTGAAACCACCATCTGCTAAAATAAATTGTTGAGATAAAATTCCGCTGTTGGCGCTTTGTCCCAAAAGATTATAAGAGAAAGAATAATCAGAAACTCTGGAAATACCATAATTAAAAGTATTGTTTCTGGTTTCATTTCTTACAAAATAACCTCCAAATAATCTTACGCTTAATTTTTGTTTAGGGGCAAATTCCCATCTGTAAAAGGCTTCAGCAGTAATTTTGTTAAAGTCTTCCATTCCTTGGGTGCTTACGCTTAAACTTTTTTCGTGAATCATTTGGCTGTCGGAATATCCATATCCAACGCTCCAAAGATTATATTTATGATAATCCTGATTAGCCACCATAATCGGGTTAAGATCTCTTTCAAAATAAGTATAGGAAAGGCCAATTCCTCTGCTCACAGTACTTCTAGGATTTTTTCTGAAATTGATATTAGAGAATAGAGAGGCTTTTCTATATGCAAGATCATAATCATAATGAAAGTAAGACCCTGAAACGCCAAAAGTCAAGCTTCTGATAATACTTTCGGCAGGTAAAAATGAATAGGAAACAGCTCCTGATCCTGTTAGTTTTCCTGTTCCGGTACTATATGTTGGGGTTACAGAATACAAAAATTTCTGATCGAAAAAAGATTGATTTTTAAAATTGAATCCTACAAGAAATTTATCATAGGTATTATTAAACCGAACTCTCGGACTTACATAAATTTCATTGAATTCAGGATTAGGAATGTCTTTTATCAGTTTTAATTTAATTTTTTTGTGTTTGAAAAAATACCTTTTGCATACACAAAATTATCTCGATATTTTGATTCTGGGAAGATAAAATCATTATTCAAGGTGATCTTATAGATATCTAAAGCTGGAATAGAAACTATTTTTGTTTTTTCATTTTCCTCTGTTTCTATCCAATATTCTTTTTTCTCTTTTGTTTCTTTGGTCTCCGTTTCCAGTTTTACAGGAATTGAAGAAAGTGTATTCTTATGAATATTGATATTTAAAGAGTCATCTTCTTTTCTGAACCTTTTTAATTTAAAATTAACCCTATTTTTTTTCTCTAAAAATGCGGCTAAATAGTTGGTAGTTTTATCCTGTTCGGCAAGTTCTTTCAGGAAATCTTTTGGGTTGATCTGCGTATCACTATTTTTAGCAATATAATTTTTTAACAAATCATTGAATTTTTCATACCCCATTTTATTGGCAGAGAAATTAAACAGACTTCCTGTTTCAAAACTACTGATCGCCATGTCATTAAAATTACTCAGAACAGTAAATTTTTCATCAATCTTCTGATCAAGATTTTGGGACATGATGTATTGGTAAGCCAACCCATAACGGTCAATCAACTTAACTTTTGAAGCATGAAAAAGCTTTAAAGGTTTTATTCCGAAAACCTTAGTTTCTGGCAATGTTCCTAAAAGTTTGGTTTCTGGATAGAATTTATTTAAATATTGAATTTCAAGATAAGACTTTAACCCGTTTTTAAACCAATGATTGTTTTGTTTATCTGCAATGATACTTTCATCAAGAATCTTCTTAGCAATGATCCCGAAATAATCCATATCCGTATTTTCAGCTTCGGCGAAAAGTTTAAATCTGAATTTCCAAAACAGAATGTCATTATTTCCAAAGAAATCTTCTTTATCTCTAAATTTTTCAGAAATAAACAACCTTTCAGGAATAGAACCTATTTTTTCTTTGATGAATTGTAATTGTAGAGGCAAGTAAAATTCTAAATTCTGTTTCTCTTCCGGTTTTAAATTATATCCGAATTTTATTTCGGTGTTAATATCCGGAGTATTTATTTTTATGGAAGGAAATTCATTTTGTGAGATCAGAAATTCAGGATCAGAATCCAAATATCCTTTAAAAGAATTCATCTGAATTTGCTGAAGATTACTTTCTATGAAATAATTAACGGGAAGGTCAAAATTAATAGTCCAGTAGGTATTGAAGCTAATAGATTCTTCAATATCATGGTAATTTCTTTGAGAAATATTGTCCGGATCAAAATGATCCGGAACAATAAAGAAATATTTTAAAGCTATATTTTTATCAGATGTTCCGTAGCCTGTAAATTTTTTATCAGGCAGCTGCATCTGATATTGCAGTTGTAATTTTACACTTTCACCGGGTTTTAAAGCTTTAGCTAAAGGAAGAAAGAGATTCTCTTCTGAGATATTATTTACAGCAATATCCTGATGATAGGCACTTTTAACGGTTAAGTTTAAAAGTTTCCCCTGTTCTTCAGGTTTTGCGAAATGAAGATCGTTATTTCTGTCTTCCAGTTTTCTGTAAACCAACGAAGTACCTCTTTTTCTATAAGCTGAAACCCAGTTTAAAAGTTTTACGGTATTTAAATCCTTTTCAGAATTGTTGTGGTAAATAAGTTCCTGATTGATAGTCAGCGTTTTTTTATCCGAAGATAATTTTGCTTCAATATAAATGCTGTCTTTCTGTGCAGAAACTTCTACAACACCCAAAAACAAAATAAGACAAATACTAATAACTTTTTTCAAAATTCTGATAAAGTACCAAATATAACTTATTTTGAATAGATTTCGTAAAATTTTAGTTCTGAATTGCTTTTTTTTCTAAAGAATTCAAATATGCTTTCCAACCTTCATTTTTATAAGTGATAGAAGCTTGTTCAGGGTTATCAGATTTATAAATTCCTCTTCCTACAATGATGAAATCAGTATGAAGGGTTTTAAATACATGTTCAGGAGTGTTATACTGTTGTCCTTTTCCGTCCCCTGAATCTGCTAAATTCACTCCTGGAGTAAATAATAAGATTTCTTCAGGGATAGCATTTTGAGAAACACCTCCAATTACATTAGGATGAGATAAAGCTACTTTAAGCGCTTCTTCTCTATAGCTATTGGTTGTTAAAGTTCCTTTTGAAGACATTCCGATGATGGCAACAACACCTACATTTTTGAAACAGTCTAATGATTCAAAACCTCCGATAACTTGAGACGTTACAAAATCTGCCCAATCTGTAATTTTGAAAACGCCGCTTGTAAACTGTAGTTCCTGAGTGTTTCCGATGTCGGCAAATTTTCTGTCTTCCATTAATAAGAACTGGTGTTTTTCAGCCAAAGCTTTTAATGGAGTAATTGTTTTTTCATAATCGAAATCAGAAATAATATCGATATGCGTTTTTAAAGCAATAACGTGGGGACCTACTTTTTCGGCCAATTCCAATAATTCCTGAGTGGTCGTAACATCTGCAGAAGCAATAAGATTGGATTGTTTTGCCAATGCAGTCTCTAATAATTTTTTAGAAACTGAATGCTGAGCATTTTGTAGTTTTTGTTCGTAAGAACATCTTGTTTTTTCTTCAAACTGAATATGATTTCCTTGAAGGAAATCCTGAATTCTTTTTACTTCTTCATCACTAAGATCTCCGGTTTCCTGAAGAATTTCGCAAACTTCTGAAATATTGAAAAGGGTATGAACTCTAAATCCTTTGCTTTCTAAAAGTTGTTTTCCGCCTTGCTCTCTGTCAAGAACTACAACGATATCGGCTACTTTTAGATCTTCCTGCTCAATTTCGGCGATTGTTTCTACTAAAGATTTTCCTGAAGTAATTACATCTTCTACCAAAAGACAGTTTTGCCCTTTTTGGTAAATTCCTTCGATCATTTTTTTAGTACCGTAATCTTTCGCTTCTTTTCTTTTAATAATCAACGGAATGTAACTTTCCAAAGACATTGCTGTTGCCATTGGAAGTGCTGCATAAGGAACACCGCAGATCAAATCAAAATTATCTAAAGGAAGCATTTCCAATAAATAGTTAGCAAGATTTTTTAAAATTTTAGGATCTGAAGCTAAAGGTCTTAAGTCTACATAAAACGGACTTTCAATACCACTTTTTAAAGTGAATCTTCCGAATTTAATGATACCTAGTTTGTAGCACTCCAAAAAGAATTCTTTTTTACTTTCCATTATTTTTTATTAGATGTTGCAAATTTAAGGATTTGAAAGGGAATTGTAAAATGTGAAAGGGCAATTGTGAATTTTAGTTATTAATAGTCAATTTTGCTTTGCAAGTGAAAAGACAATTGTTAATGATCTAGCGGGATTTACTAGGTGTGAATTATTAAAATTGGAAGCGAAACTAATTGAGTTTTCACCATTAACAAAAAAGACACTCCGAAAAGGAATGTCTTTTATTTATTTTAAAATTTGAGCGTCAATTAATTTTGTGTCACCAGAACTGTATTCCCTTTCTGCTTCCCAAAGTAAAAACTTATCTACTTCTTTTATCAGCTTAGGAATGGTTAGCGACAAAACAGCCAAGTCATCTAAAACGCCTAAAACAGGTATGGCAACCTCGGGTAGTAAATCTATAGGTGAGATCACATAGAGAAGTCCTAATAATGGAAGAATCATATCAATGGAGCTTACAGGATACAATCCCTTTTTCCACATTTTCACCATTCTGAATATATCAGGAATTTTTTTTACAAAACCTTTATGGTTAATAGCCTCTTTTGCCAAATTTAATTTTGAGTACTTCATTATGTGTTTGGTTTTAAAATAATTTTTTTACGATGTAAATTTCGCAAATTTTATACCAACTCAATACAAATTTTAGTTAAATATTACTTAATAATATTATCAATGAACTGATGGGTAGATTCTGTGTTCCAGTCTCTTGATGCATCTTCTTTTATTAATATCCTTCCTGTTTTATCCAATAGAAAAGTTGTTGGAAATACTTTAGGCAACAGCTTTTCTGAAATAGGGCTTTGAGCAATGTAAACGGGCGCGTTATAATTATTTTCTTGTAAAAATTTTCTTATTGCCGGTTCCTGATCATTCATTGCAATTAATACAAAGTCTATATTTCCTTTTCTTGTTTCATATAATTTTTGAATAGAAGGCCATTCTTTCCTGCACGGAGGACACCATGTTCCCCAAAAATTAAGGAAAATAGGTTTGTCTTTAAATGTTTTAAGATTTGTGCTTGGAACATTGATTCCCTTTAATTCAATATCATAATCTTCTTCATTAATATGTACCGCATTTTCAATGGTTGCAATCGGGAAGAATAGGGTTTTTAAAGAATTTCTTATTCCCGGAACAAAAGCAACTACACCAATAATAGCGAGTAATACGATATAGATTATATTTTTTTTCATTTTTACTTTTTAATAAAAATTGTTTTAGATCTGTAAATTTTCAATTACGAAAAATTAATTCTGTTGAGATCCTTCGACTCCGCTCAGGATGACATCGCTAATACTTATTGTCTTTTTAGATATTCTTTAATTATAATAAATCTAAAATCTCCTGAACAGAATCTTTTCCTCTGTTTTTAGCATAATATAATTGCAGATCATTATAAAACTGATCTTTTGTATACGTTTCAGGATCGGCTTTATGTTTCATTAATAATTCTTTACCAAATTTTGGACGCGGTCCCCAAGAATCTTTAAGGTTAAAATCTTTATCTAAGATAATAACTTTAGGAATAGACTCTGTTCCGTTGGTCAAAAATTGGTTGATCAAACTTTTATCGCTGTCTCTTAAGAAGATTCTAACTTCGTTGTGACCTTCGAAAAATTTAACCAAAGCCGGAACGGTTGCGCTTGCATCGCCACACCACGTTTCAGAAATAATTAAAATTTTTCCGTCGAAGTTTTTAGATGCTAACTCTTTTAATTGCTCTTCATCTGGAGTATACTTTTTTAAAGTTCTTTCCATTCTCTGAAGTCCCAACTCGTAATATTGTTTGTACTCTATTTCTTGTTGAGTGGTAGGATTTGCTAATCTTTCTTTTCCTGTATTTACATAGTCTTCGAAAGAAATTCCTTTATCCCAGTAATTTTTCATACGATATGTTGATATTAAAAATTATTAATATTTCTTGTTTTGTTGATCAAAAATAAGTCTGCTAATACAAAAGCAGCTAAACTTTCCACTACAGGGACAGCTCTTGGAACTACACAAGGATCGTGTCTTCCTTTTCCTTCCACAATAGCCGGATTCCCATATTTATCAACACTTTCCTGAGGTCTTAAAATAGTGGCAACAGGTTTGAAGGCAACACGGAAATAAATATCCATTCCGTTAGAAATTCCACCCTGGATTCCACCAGATAGGTTAGATTTTGTAGTGAAATCTGTGTTGAAACCGTCGTTGTGCTCACTTCCTGTCATTTTAGCTCCACAAAATCCGCTTCCATATTCAAAACCTTTACAGGCGTTGATATTCAACATTGCTTTTGCTAATTCTGCCTGAAGTTTAGAGAAAATAGGTTCACCAATTCCCACGGGAACATTTTTGATCACACAAGTAATGGTTCCGCCAATGGTGTTTCCTTCTTTTTTGATCTCTTTGATTCTTGAAATCATTTTTTCTGCTGTTTCTGCATCGGGGCAACGAACTTCATTGCTTTCGGTTTTAGAAAAATCTAAATCCTGATACGGTTTTTCACAGAAAATATCGCCTACAGAAGAAACGTAAGCATTGATCTCTATATTTGATAAAAGTTGTTTTGCAAGAGCTCCTGCTACAACCCAGTTGATTGTTTCTCTTGCTGATGATTTTCCACCGCCACGATAATCTCTGATTCCATATTTTTGATCGTACGTGAAATCTGCATGACTCGGACGATAAGAATTAGCGATGTGATCATAATCTTTCGATTTCTGATTTTCGTTTTCGATGATAAAACCAATTGGAGTTCCCGTTGTTTTTCCTTCAAAGATTCCTGAAAGAAATTTTACAGTGTCACTTTCTTTTCTTTGTGTAACAATAGCTGATTGGCCGGGTTTTCTACGATCTAATTCATACTGAACTTGATCAAGATTGATTTCCAAACCTGCCGGAAAATTATTGATGATTCCACCATAAGCCACACCGTGACTTTCTCCAAATGTTGTAAGACTGAGAAGATTACCTAAAGTATTGAACATGATACAAAATTACCGATTTTTCTTCATATAATAAAGTTTCTGTATGAGTTCTATTGATCAGCGCTTTCGATAGTATTAATAATGTTTTGCGCTTCCTTTATCTCTTCTGGAGTCATTTTTTTCCAGATAAATCCCTTTTTGATATTATTTTGATCAATAAGCTGCGGAAATATTTCTGCTTTTACATCATCAAAAATATAGCTTGAGGAAATAGCAGGAAGCTGAGTGTCAAAGCTAAAAGGATATTTTTTAGAAATATTGAATTGTAAATTTCCAACCTGATGTGCCGTGAAATTATTATAAATATAACTTGATGGTTTATACAATTGCTCTTTTTCAAACTTTCCCATAAACTTACTTAACCGGAAACTTGGGGTGTATTTTTGAATAAGATTTGGGAATGATAAAAATCCTATAAAAAATAAACTTAATGATGCAAAGACTATAAAAGCTTTCTTTTGGGTAAAATGATTAATGAACATTACGAAAAAGATCACAAAGAAAACATCAATAAAAAATCTGTATTGTGCGGAAAATAAAAGAACTAAAATGCTTTTTATAATGAGTGAAATACAAATAAGCGTAATGATTTTATTCTTCTTAATAATGGTAAAAACAATAAAGATAAATAATGTGAGGATGAAAAGAATATTGATTTTTGATTTTATTCCTTTTAAAAAAAGCCAGTTTTTAATATAATCTATCGAAGTAAAATGTTGTATTTCCTGATAAGAATACTGCATATCATAAGTTTTTAAGATCGCGTATTGTGAGGAAATTCTTAAAACTTCAGAATTGGGTTTCCAGCTGACCCCAATATCTCCAACAGAAACAGGAAATATGGGGTAACCAAAGACCCAGATGTTTTTAATAAAAAATAAAAGAAGAATTAAGGTTCCTAAAACTAAATTTTTATAATTTGACTTTACGATAAAGATAGAGTAGAGGAAGCTTAAGATGGGAAGCCAGATCATAGTAGGCTTTATGGCAAAGACAAAAACTGAAAAACCAATCAATAATGAAGTTTTCTGATTTCCGGAAAGAATTTCTTTTAAAATGATTAATGAAAAAACAATAACAGGAAGATCCGGACTTGGCGATTGTGAAAACAAAAGTAAAATAGGAATAAAACAAAGTTGAATCCAGCTTTTCTTTTCAATAATATAAATGGAGTAGGCTATTAATATGATCGCATTAATTCTTAAAAATGGATCTGAGAAATTAGAAAATCCCGCCTGAAAAATATGCCAGATAGACATTTGCCCTAAGGTGAGATCCAGATTTGAAATTCCTTTGACCAATCCGTATTCTGTGAGCCATTTTATAGTAGGAAGATAATATCCAAAATGATCTAATATATAAGGATAATAAGAACTCGCTAATAAAATGACACAGGAAATTATACCAATGGATAAGATGTCTTTTTTTGAAAATGAATAGAACTGCTTATATAATTTATCCTTAATAAAATAGAGGAGTCCTGGTAGGATGGTACTTATTTCCACGTAAATATTCAAAGCAATAAAAAAGGATAGAATGGTCCAGAGTAAGCTGATGCCTACTATTCCGGATAAAACTTTCCCTGAAATTCCATCAAATAAAGAACCTAGTATATTCTCTACGATTTTTCCCCAACCGATTAAGGTCGGAATTAGAAGAATTGATGAAAGTAAAATTAAAATCATAAAAAAAGATTGCCTAAAAATAAGCAATCTTTTAAATTTATTGTGAAAATATTAATTATTTTGGCTGTACTCTACCATCTTTTCTATCGCCAGATCTACCAATTGTATATCCTGTTGCGCCTCCTACAACACCACCAATTACAGCACCAAGGCCTCTGTTTTTCTTAGCAATAAGAGCGCCTGCAGCAGCACCACCTACGGTACCAATGATTGTACCTTTTGCAGCTTTACTCATTCCTTTTTTCTTTGTAGTACCTTGTGAAGCAGTGTTTCCGTTGTCTGCGTAAGTACCATTATTAGAACTTGAGCTTGACTGTCTGTCTCTGTAAATAGTTTTTGTCTCTCTTATGATCTGTGGTTTTGAATTATTGGCAGCTGCAGTTTTAGCTTTTTGAGATTCTACGATGCTATCTGCTTTTTTCTGTGCTTCATAAACCATTTTTTCTTTTTCAATAGCTAATTTTTGTTTTTCTATGTCAAGCTGTTTTGTCTGGAATTCTATTTTCTGCAGTTCCAGAGATTTTTCAGCAACTTGATCGTTTTTCTTACAGGCGGTCATTAAAAAAACTGACAAAAGCCCTGTTAATACTATATTCTTCATAACTCAAATTTTAATAAGGATGTATTAACATAGTATTTTCAATTATGAAGCCAACCTTTAGTTAAGTAATGTTAAATATTCTAAAAAAAGTTTAAAATACTATTTTTTATTAATGTTGGGTAATCTTATTTTTTATGTAATTTAAGTTTTATATACTTTGTATGTTTGAATAATAATAGTCTATAATCTTATTATTGTTTTTATTTTTATGTTTTTACTAGTTGTTTATGAATATTAAACAATTGTAACATTATAAAATAAATCACCATTTTTACATAAGAATTTATACGCTTGTAGATTTAGTTTTTTTAAATAGATGTCCTGAGAGTCAATTATAGCTCAATATGTGGTAGATTCTGATTATCAGATTGAAATCAACATTTATGTTAATGTAATAATCCAATTGAAAGGATAAGGATTAATGGAAAATTAGTTTATATTTGCAATAGTAAAGAGTTTGTTTAGATATTTTTTTGTGAAAATTATTAGATAAATAGATTTTTATTCACTTATTATAGAAATAAACAGTAAATTTGAGTTTTCAAATTATACATTAATATTAGAAGATTTTACAAAATATTTTTTGATATCAATCTCTAATATTTGACTTTATAAAAGATAAAATAGAGCAATAAAAGTTGCTACTTACGATACTCTATTCGGGTTTTCATTTCCGGATAGATTTTTTTCATCATTTGTGTTTTTACGGCCTCCTGCAAGGGAGGCCTTTTTGTATTAACGAGTTGGGTTTGGAACGTAATTTTGAAAAAATTACAAGAAGGTTAGTTTAAGTTTATTCCTTATTCTAAACAAAGGAGCAGTTTGGTATTGTAAGAGTTGAAAAATTTCTTCGGGATTGGTAAATTGCTCAGGAACATCTTGGTTGTTGATTGTTTTTATTCCTCTTCGCTTCATGGTTTCATGAATTACTTTTGCGAATGAATCTTTTGCTCTTTGCTTAGAACCCTGCTGAGAAATACCGAAAGAGTGAAGTCTGTATTGATATAAATCTTCATTAATAAATGCAGCGTTTCCAAATTCTAAAATTTTAAGATAAAGATCTTGGTCTACAGCACTTTTTAAGTCTGGGTTAATACCTTGTGTTTTTAAATACGTTTCTCTTTTGAAGGTGAAAAAATGGGAAAATTGTATAGGACAATTGAAAAAGTATTTGTCATTGAAAATTTGTTTTGTAGCGCTAAAGGTTTTCTGTGGATTCAAATTTTCATCACACATCATCATTTTTGAATAGGTAGCTACAATTTTATCATTAAATAGATATTCCTCGATTGATTCTTCTAAAGCAATAGGATAGAGGGCATCGTCGGGATCTAAATAAGCGCATATGTCTCCTGTCGCATGTTCCATGCATTCTCGTTTTGTAAAGCCACATCCTTTATTTGAAGAATTTTGGTACAGCTTGAACCGATTGTCATTTTGGATGATACTCTTAATTATTTCTATAGAGTCATCGGTAGAGGCGTCATCAACAATTATAACTTCCCAATTGTTGTAAGTCTGATTGATAATCGAATTATAACATTCGAGAAAGAATTTCCCGTTGTTATAATTGGCTATTAAAATCGATACTTTATTCATTGTTCCGTGAGTTATATTTCCACGATAAAAGTAGTCATTAAAAAATTTAAAAATCATGATTAAGATCAATGCTTTTTTATGAATAATTTTGTATTTAATAGTTAGTATTCAGTTGGGATTAAATATTAACTATTATTGGTATTAATTGTGGAATTTAGATTGCTAATAGTAAATTGTTATGTCTCTTAAATGAGATTTAATAATTTTTTACTGTTTTCTTTGATAAATTCATATTCATATTGTAAGCTCTTGTTAAGAATATTGTAACAAAAATACAATTCGTTTTCGAAATAATTAACATAAAAGTATTGATTTATGACCGATTTGTATCTTTTTTACCTACTGCATATCTACTGCATTATTTTAATGTTTTGTTTTTCAGACAGTTGAAATTACCCTGTCATACAGTAAATATTACATTAAATTGATAGCCGTTTTAAAATGAAATTAATAACAAAGACGATTTTGGAACTTTTATGAGCGTACTCATAAAAATAATATTTTTGATGGCTTAACTTTGAGTAGTTATAAAATGATATTATATTTCCTTATATAATATGTTTTCATCATTTGTGTTTTTTTTGACCTCCTGAATGGGAGGTTTTTTTAATTCTTTTAAAAGCGATGTTATGGATGTTGGAATATTTTCATATTCATAATAGTTTGTCCCCAATCATTAAAATCAAAATAGTATTCATCCTGAGAATAGCTGAGATGATATTGCTAAAAGTGATGATGAGAATGTGGAAAATGAGATTTTGGTTATCTCTATAAAGCAAAAAACTCCTAATCAATCGATTAGAAGTTTTTGAGGTACCTAGCGGATTCGAACCGCTGTAGATGGTGTTGCAGACCACTGCCTAGCCGCTCGGCCAAAGTACCATGATTTACCATTTTTGAGGTGTGCAAATATAATAAAATATCTGACGCTACAAAAACTTTTTACAAATTTTCTTTTGTGCCAAGGCTGTTTATATCGTCTTTTGCCTGTTTTTCAGCGAGATAATTTCTCACATTAATTACGCGGGTATCACTCCAGCTGTCATGCCATCCGTTTCCACCTCCTAAAAATGAAAGAGCATCGAAAGGAACTATCCTAGATAAAGTTCTATACAGTACTTGCTGAGTGGTTACATCATTACCATCTATACTAATCGTTCTAGTATTGGTAACATATTTCCCTACAGTTCTTCCATTTGAATATTTTTCCCACAGAAAATAATAGATAAAGCTTACCAGATTTCCAGTAAAAAACTCCCAAAGTAATCCTCCATTGTTATAAAAATAGAAGAAACTTATTGAGGTATAAGAATATATTAAGATTGAAGCAAAAGATAAAATCGTATTTATGATGATTAAAACTATCAAATCTATTATATAATTTGCAAATCTAATGCTGCTTGAAGCTCTATTATCTTCAACAATTCGTAAATGTTTTATCATGGTTGTTTTTAGTTTTGTTATTTTACATTCCGGTGACAATTAACTTCAATGTAGCACTAATGTCAATAACGGCGGTGATTCCTGAAGGATTTAAAAGGATATTAGTCGGTTTTAGGCTGTATACCTTACCTTTCATATTTAATCCTTTATAATACTCTTTATTAAAGGCTTCTTCTATACTTTTTCTTGAATTATCCTCCAGCTCCTGAGTAGGAATTCCATATTCTTCTTCAATCATCTTCACAATCTTTCCTTGAAATAAAACGGAAGCTGTCTTTTGAAGAATATTCATGGTTTTAAGTTTAAACTTGGTATCTGACAAAACGATTTTTCTTTTGGATTCATCATAGACAGGAATTCCCGAAATGATAGCTTTTCCTTTTACATAACCATCCGTTTCAGCTTCGATCATGATTTTATTATCCAATCCATAGACCCTGATATCAGTAATCTTCACTTTAGAACCCTTTAAATCAAACTCTTTATTCAAGAAAGTTTTTCTTGCAATATTGGAGGCTTCTGTAAAAGGAATATTGGCGGTGGTCTGAAGTGAAAATTTATCTGCAAGAACAGGAACAGAATTAAAATTGCTTGCCGTTTTTATAGGTTGTGAAGATTCTGGCTTGCTGCCGGTGTAAGTTTCAGAATATACATCAATTCCAATATTGGTATCAATTTGGTTTCCGTAAAATTTTAATGGAGTAATGTTAATGTTGATTGGTGTTACTTTCAACCAAGTATTATATTCTTCAGAAATATTAAAAGGTTGAGTGAAAACATTCCAAGCCATCATTGCATATTGTTGAAAATTTAATTGTGTAGCCATTTGTTGGTCAAGGGTTTTACAGAATTTCTCCTGTTGTTCCTTTAGGCTCTTTTCAACTAAAGAAGTGATGGGGATTTTTATTTTTCCATAATCTAAAACAGGTTTTGTTACCCATTTAAAACCATTTGGCTGCGTATTGGTTACAATGGTCCAGTTATTTTTAAAACTTAAAGATGTGTTGAATGACATCACCGTTTCAAAAGTGGTATTCTGATACGTGTAGACTCCCAACGTTCCGATTCCTTTTTCTGCCCATATCTTTAAAGGAACTTCAATCAGTAAGTTCTGATTAGTTCCTCCAACTACTCGGATAGCGCGAGTTTTCCAAACTTTTACTTTAAACTGATCATTGTTATTGTCTGTGTAAGAATCGTCTTGATAAATCAGATCTTTCACAGAAGCGTTGATCATATTATTGATTTCCGAAAGCGGAATCGTTACCGGCATTGTAATACTGGATTTTATCTTCGGAAAATTATACGCTGCCAATTGGTTATCAACATTGGTTTGCCCAAAAATATGGATACATGCTAATAGAAATAATATTTTTATGAATTTCAATTTCTTATGTTTTTTTAGAATACGAAAATAAGGATATTTTAATTTTCTGGTTTAAAACTTTTTTCCAGTTCAATACTTGCGCCTTTCATTTCGCCTTGCATTGGGGGAGCAGTTTTGGTTATTTTTAATTTGATGTAAGAAATTTCAGGAAATTTTCCCTGAATTTTTGCAATAATCCTTCCTGCAACATGCTCCAATAATTTTGATTTAATTTTCATTTCATCATGAATAATCGCATTGATATCTGCATAACTTATGGTATCATTTAAATTATCTGATTCCGAAGCTTTCCATAAATCAGTGTGAAGCTCCAGATTCAATATATAATAGGTCCCAATAGTATTTTCTTCAGGCAATACTCCATGATAGGCATATATTTTTACATCTTCAAGATAGATTTTGCTCATTGCTTTTAATTTTTGTCAAGCAAAATTCGTTTTAATTCTTCAAAATCTGCGTTAATTTCTACAGTTTTTTTCTCTTTATTCATTAAGTCTACCAAAGATTCCGGAAGTTCAATTTTAATGTTGGTTGCTTTTTCTACGGCATCGGGAAATTTTACGGGATGAGCGGTACCCAAAATGAAGCCTTTTTTATCCGGATTTTCTTCTGTAAATTTTTCTAATGCTGTAAAAGCTACAGCACTATGAGGCTCTAATGTATATCCATATTTTGTATAAACATCGGTTATGGTTTTTAACGTTTGCTCATCATTAATAGAATATCCTGAAACAGTATTTTTAAGATTTTCAAACTGATTTTCAAAAATCTCGAGAATTCGTACAAAATTGCTTGGATGTCCTACGTCCATTGCATTAGATAAGGTGGCAACCGTGTTTTTATATTCTAATTTTTGAGTCTTTAAATAACTAGGAATGCTATCGTTTTCATTGCAAGCGGCTATAAAATGTTCAACTGGTAACCCTCTAAAATGGGCTAAGATTCCGGCACAAATATTACCAAAATTTCCACTTGGTACACAAATTACAGGATTCTCATTATTGGTTTTTTGCCATTGTTTTAAGGCTAAAAGATAATAGATCTGCTGTGGAAGCCATCTTGCCACATTGATTGAATTGGCTGATGTTAAAAATAAATTTGCATTAATTTCCTGATCTGAAAAGGCTTGTTTTACCATCGTCTGACAATCATCGAAAGTTCCATTAACTTCAATGGCTGAAATATTTTCACCCAATGCCGTCAGTTGTTTTTCCTGAACTGGGCTTACTCTGTTTTTTGGATATAAAATAACCACGTTCACTCCCGGAGTTTTATAAAAACCATGCGCAACCGCACCGCCTGTATCTCCTGAAGTTGCCACTAATACAGTAACTTTTTTATCTTCATCTTTTAAAAAGTAGGAGAGGCACTGGCTCATAAATCGGGCACCAATATCTTTAAACGCTAATGTGGGACCATGAAAAAGTTCTAACACAGAAATTTTATCATTGATTTTTTTTAAAGGAATTTCGAAATTGATTGTTTGGGAAACGATCTCTTTTATTATTGATTCAGGGATTTCATCGCCCACAAAATCTTTCATACATCGGAACGCAATTTCTTCATCTGAAAACTGAGGTAAATTCTCAATAAAATCTTTTTCAAACTGAGGGATTTTAGTAGGGAAAAACAACCCTTTTTCATTTCCTTGTCCTTTGATTGTGGCCGTTTTAAAATCGACTTGTTCTTTTTTATCTTTTAAATTATAATAAATCATTTGTATTTGTTTTAATTCAGAATATTAATTTTCATCTATAATTTCAATGCCTGCTGGATTGATTTTTGAGACATACACAAAACTTTCTATAGCTATTTCATCATAAACAGATTTCATCAACTGAGCAATTTCTTGTGCGGTTTCTTCTTTTTCGGCCAACATAAAAATAGAAGGTCCAGAGCCTGAAATACCACCGCCTAATGCACCTGCTTGTAGGCTTTTTGCTTTAACCTCGTCAAATTTTGGGATTAAAATACTTCGGATAGGTTCTATAATCACATCATTGAGACTTCTCCCAATCAATGCATGATCGTTATTTTGAATTCCGGCTACTAATCCGGCTATATTTCCCCATTGTTGTACAGCGTCTTTCAACAAAATATTTTTCTTTAAAATCTGTCTTGCATCTGAGGTTTTTACTTCAACTTGTGGATGTACGGCGGCAACGAACAAATTAGGACATCGTAATGGAATAATATCAATTGGGTCAATGGATTTCACTAATGTTATACCTCCAAAAAGACAAGGGGCAATATTATCTGCATGTCCCACTCCTGAAGCCAGTTCTTCTCCAAATAGAGCAAAATGAATGATCTCATTTTGAGATAAAATATTCCCTAATAAGGCATTGGCTCCAAAGGCGGCTCCAGCGGCGCTAGCCGCGCTGGAGCCGAGCCCGCTTCCGGGCTTTATATTTTTATGAATCGTTACTTTAAAACCTGTTTTTAGATTAAAATGTTCCTGAATTTTTAAAAGTACGACTCCGGCAACATTTTCTTCGGCTTTTTCAGGAAGGCCAAAACCATCTGTATGTTTTATTATGATATCGGGAGTTTCCAGTAATTGAAACTCCATTTCATCATAAGGTTGATTAATTGCCATTCCTAAGATGTCGAAACCACAAACTAAGTTGGCGATTGTTGCGGGAACTCTTATTTTTATTTTTTTCATATTTTTATTATTAGACAGAACGTACGATATCTGCAAAAACTCCACTTGCTGTTACTTCGGCGCCTGCTCCCGCTCCTTTTACTACTAGCGGTTGCTCAGAATAACGCAGGGTTTTTAGAATAACAATATTGTCTTTGCCGTAAAGATGGTACAGGTCACTTTCTGGTGCAATGTGTTGTAGCCCAACCTTGGCTTTTCCATCTTTAAATTCTGCCACATATTTTAGAATTTTTCCGTCTTTTTTAGCTTCATCTAATATCTTTTTGAAATGATCTTCATATTGTATCATGGTAGCATAAAAATCATCTACACTTCCTTGCATACACTCATCAGGAAGAAATCTTATATTTTCAATTTCATCAAACTGAAGAGGATATCCCGCTTCTCTTGCCAGAATTAAAATTTTGCGGGCAACATCTGTTCCTGCTAAATCTAATCGTGGATCTGGTTCTGTAAATCCTTCTTTTTGTGCTTGTGCTACAACCTCAGAAAAAGGTTTGCTTCCATCATAATTATTGAATACAAAATTTAAGGTTCCGCTTAATACAGCTTGGATGGAAGTGATTTTGTCACCACTTCTTATTAGATCATTAATGGTTCCGATAATAGGAAGACCTGCTCCCACATTGGTTTCAAAGAAAAATTTGCAACTGTGATTTTTAGCAATGTTTTTTAATGATTTATATTTTTCAAAATCCGAAGAAGCAGCGATTTTGTTACAAGCGACAATATTGATACTGCTTTTTAATAAAGTTTCATAGATCTCAGGAACTTCCTCATTGGCGGTTATATCTACAAAAACTAAGTTTCGAAGATTTCGGGAAATAATCTCTTCTGCAAATTTTTTAGAACACGCTTTCTCACCGTTTTCTAGCTTCTCGTTCAACTCATTTTCTAGAATTCCTTTATCTGCAAATGCCATTTTACGACTGTTTGAAATTCCTGCGATTCTTACATTGATTAACAGATTCTCTTGAAGATATTTATTCTGATCATAAATTTGCTGAATCAGTTTTGAGCCTACATTTCCTGTTCCACAAATATAAAGATGGACTTGTTTTATTTCTGATTCGAAGAATTCCTCATGAAGCACATTCACAGCTTTTCGGATGTCTTTCTCTAAGATTACTATACTGATATTCTTCTCTGAAGATCCCTGAGCAATAGCTCTTATATTGATTCCATTATTCCCTAAGCATCCAAACATCTTAGCACTTACGCCACTTCGGCTTTTCATGTTTTCACCAACCAACGCTACAATGGAAAGTCCTGATTCTATTTTTACCGGACAAATTCTATTAAATTTTAAATCATCCTCAAAAGAAGAATTGATTATCAATTCTGCGTTTACCACATCTTTTTCATTGATGGCTAATGTGATTGAATGTTCAGAAGAACTTTGAGTAATGAACAGTACGTTTATCTTTTCCTGACTAAAACATTGAAAAAGCTTTGCTGAAATATCCGGTGTTCCAACCATTCCGCTTCCTTCCAAAGTAAGAAGTACTATATGGTTCATATTTGAAATTCCAACTGCTATTTGCTGTTCTTCGGCTGCTGAAACCTTGATGTTATGAGAAACTAAAGTTCCTAATGCTTCCGGTTCAAATGTATTTTTAATTCTCAGGTCGATATTTTTTAACATCACAGGATGTATTGTTGGCGCATACAGAACTTTTGCTCCAAAATGAGAAAGTTCCATCGCTTCCTGATAAGATATTTCCGGAATCGGTTTAGCATTAGAAGAAAGTTTGGGATCTGCAGTCATCATTCCACTTACATCAGTCCAGATTTGCAGTTCTTCTGCATTGACTAATGAAGCATATATTGAAGCCGTATAATCTGATCCGCCTCTGCCCAAAGTTGTGGTATTTCCTAGATGATCTTTAGCGATAAACCCAGGAGCTACCGTAATTTGGTGTTGATTCTCTTCAAAATATTTTTTTAAATTTCTTTCAGTAGCTTCAAAATCTACCTTAGCATTTGTGAAGTTACTGTTGGTAACAATTTGATCTGCGGAATTCATCCAGACTGCATCTAATTTTTCAAATTTGAATCTTGCAGCAATAATGTTGGAAGATAGAAATTCTCCGTAAGAAGTTATTTTATCTTTGATTCGATCTGTAAATTCTCCTAAAACAAATATTCCGTTGCAGAGTTCTTCAATATCATTGAAATGTTTTTTTACAAAACTTAGCCATGCACTTTGTTCTAAGATGGGAATGAGCTCTTTTACAAGATTTAAATGTTTTTCTTCAAGGGTTTTAATAAGAGGGAGGTAGTTTTCATTTTTATCCGAAGCTTGCTCAGCTGCTTTTATTAAGTTATCTGTAACGCCTTGCAATGCTGAAACCACAACAATTATTTGGGGTGAAGTTTCTTTCCTGACTATATTTTCAGTCAATATTATGTGTTGGGCATTGGCGACAGATGTACCGCCGAATTTTAGGACTTTCATCATTTTTGTTTTTTGAATTATGGGTAATCGAAATTTTGACTCTTTAAATAAAGAGCATGGGTGCCGGGAATGATATGTGAAAATGTACCCCGCTACGGGGTAATAGTAATTGATGTAATAGAAACAAAAGATACTTCCGAAATAGAAATTTTCGGAATAGAAATATCAGATATGTTTCTTAATATGTTCATTATTATCAAACAAATGTACAAATTATTTTGATATATCAAATTTTAAATCAAAAAACATTGTTTTTCAATATTGTGTGATTTATCGAAAATGTATATCTTTAAAACATTAACTTAATCAAAACTACTATGAAAAATCTAAAAAAATTAAACAGAGAAAACCTCCGATCAATTAATGGAGGAGCGCTAAGCAGCTCGTGTGTGGTAGACTTGGATTGCGGACCTACAGGGTGTGCAGTGTGTACTACAGTAGGAACTCGTAAACGTTGTCTTTACTTTTTTGATACAGATATCTCACTAGGTTGCCAGAGTCTTTATCCTTAAATTTTTAACTAACCAATATCAAAATAAAGTTATTATGAAAAACTTGAAAAAATTAAACAGGAGAGATCTGGAACAGATTGCTGGGGCAGGAATATCACCAAATTCATATTGTAACGGATGTCCAACAGGAGCCTTTGGACCCAATGATACTCATTCTTGTGAAGCGTATTGGGGACTTCCGGATAGTTGTAGAAAATGTGTTCTTGTTAATATGGAGTGCTTTGTACCCATTCAATTCTAAAAAAATAATACCATGAAAAATTTAAAAAAGATCAATAGGAGAGAATTAGAACAGGTTAACGGATCAGGAGTTTCGCGTTGCGAGGGATGTCCTTCCCATCTTGTTTTTGGACCTGGAGGAGGATGGCCAGATTCCTCTAGTGCTTCTTGTGAAGCTTATTTTGGTTTATCCGAAACCTGTAAAATGTGTGTATTGGTGAGCGCAGATTGCTTTGTTCCCATCTCTGCAATTTAAAAAAATGCTATAAAAAAGAGACTCTATATTTTTAAACTAAACTAAATTAAACTCAATCAATTATGAAAAATCTTAATAAAATTAACAGAGAAAATCTGAAGTCGATTAACGGTGGTGCACAAATTTGTAATAATGCTTGCCCTCCAGGACCATATGGACCAGGACTTCCAAGATCATGCGAAGCTTTTGATGCTCTGCCTTCATGCTGTAAATCAAAAGTGATTGTAAGTGTGGATTGCTTTCCTCAATAATAGGTAAAACAGTACGGTAAAAACGTCAATTTATATTTTAAAGACCAATCAAAATTAAAACAATATGAAAAATCTAAAAAAACTGTCAAGAGTAGAACAGACAAAAATTCAAGGAGGTTTCACGCAAGTTCAGATAGATGCGTGTGGTGGTGAAGCGTATGTATGCTTCCGAAAAGGAGGATGGGGATGCTGGCGAAATCAGGGAGGAACTTGTTATACACCTATGGTTTAATAGAAATAAAAAAGCACTGTGAAAACAGTGCTTTTGATTTATTTAATGCTTTTCGAAAGATCTAGCATTGCCTCAATGGGCTTCAATGCTCTCAAACGAAGTTCTTCGTCAATAAGGATTTCAGGAAGTTCATATTTCATACATAAGTACAACTTTTCCATTGTATTACGTTTCATATAGAAACATTCTGAGCAATTACAGCTTTCGTCAAAAACCAAAGCAGGAATCAATTCTTTATGGGGTGCACGCTTTCTCATTTCGTGAAGAATTCCCTCTTCTGTAGCAATGATGAATGTCTGGCATTCGTCTTTTTCCACATAATCTAATAGGGCAGAAGTAGAACCGATAAAATGCGCCAGTTTCAATACGGCTTCTTCACTTTCAGGATGTGCAATCATTTTAGCATTCGGATGATCTGCTAACTGCTGTGCAATTCTCTCCATAGAAAAGGCTTCGTGAACGATGCAGCTTCCATCCCAAAGAATCATATCACGTCCTGTTTTTTTAGATAAATATCTTCCTAAGTTTTTATCCGGAGCGAAAATAATGGGTCTGTCTTTTGGTAATGCTTCAATTACAGTTTCAGCGTTTGAGCTTGTTACAATAATATCACTTTCAGCTTTTGTTTCAGCATTACAGTTGATGTACGTTGCGATCAAAGCATTAGGATGCTGCTCACGCATTTTTCTCAAACCTTCTCCTGAACAACCATCTGCCAAAGAGCATCCCGCCATGGTGTCTGGAAGAACTACTTTTTTAGTTGGGTTCAAAATCTTTGCCGCTTCTGCCATGAAATGTACTCCGCAGAATACAATCATATCAGCATTGGTATCTTTTGCCTGTCTTGCCAATTGCAGAGAATCTCCCAAGAAGTCGGCAATATCCTGAATTTCTCCAGGTTGGTAATAATGCGCTAAAATAACCGCATTTTTCTCTTCTTTCAATTTAAGAATAGCTTTCACCAATTCTTCTCCTTGAGGAATTACCAAATCTTTTATATCTAAAAATCCTCTTACCGGAATCGCAGATTTAGCTCTTTCTAATGTTTCGGTACTCATATCAACCTCAATGTTTTGTTCTTTTAAAAGTAGAAATTTTTAAGTGATTTTAATCTCTACTGATAAAATTTTTTATTAAACTTTCTATTTCTTCTTTTGCAATATCCAAATCGTTATTGATCACGATTTTATCAAATTCTTTTGCGTAAGACATTTCTTCTTCTGCCTTTTCTACGCGGGTTTTGATGGTTTCTGCATCATCTGTGTTTCTGGAAATCAATCTTCGTTCCAATTCTTCAATGGAAGGTGGTTCAATGAAAATAGATAAGGCTTTTTCTCCAAAGTATTTTTTTAAAGAAATTCCGCCTTTTACATCAACATCAAAGATCACCACTTTTCCCTGATTCCAAATCTTTTCAACTTCAGATTTTAAAGTACCGTAATATTTATCAGTATACACTTCTTCAAATTCTACAAAAGCATCTTCCGAAATTTTCTGTCTGAATTCATCAGGACTTAAAAAATGATAATCCACGGCATGGGCTTCATTTCCTCTCGGTTGTCTCGTAGTACAAGAAATTGAAAATTGGAGCTCATTAAATATCTCCAAAGAATGCTTTACTAATGTAGTTTTTCCGCTTCCTGACGGCGCTGAAAATATGATAACTTTATTCATATGGTTGTTGGTTGCTTGTTTCTGCTGCCTGTTTTATCCAGCAACTGTCAACTCATTATAATACGTTTAACGTTTGTTCTTTAATTTTTTCCAAATCATCCTTCATCATCACGACCAATTTTTGGATCTCAGCATGATTGGCTTTTGAACCTAATGTATTGATCTCTCTTCCGATCTCCTGGGAAATAAAACCTAGTTTTTTTCCATTGAAATCTTCATTATCCATTACTTCCTGGTAATATTTTAGGTGTTGAGTTAATCTTACTTTTTCCTCAGCAATATCTAATTTCTCTGTGAAATAAGCCATTTCCTGATAGAAACGAGTTTCATCAACGTTCTCAAATTCTTTTAAAGATTTTTGGTAACGTTCTTTAACACTCTGGATTCTCACTTCTTCAAACGGAATAACTTCAGATAAATATTTGTCAATATTTTTAATATTTTTCTCAAGTTCCAGATGTAAGGTTCTCCCTTCTGTCTTTCTGAAATCTTCAAATTTGTCTACAGCGTTATTAACAATTTTTGCTAAAGATTCCCATTCGCCATCCGTTAATTCGTCTGGTCTTGAGGTAATTGCATCAGGAAGTCTTACCGCCATTTTTAGGTACTCAAATTCAGGAGCATCAGAAGCAATATTTCGAAGCTCATTCATGTAAGAATCAATCAGTTTTTTATTGATTTTCACATCATTGGATTCTTCAAGATTTTCTATATTAACATAGCAATCCACTTTTCCACGGATAATTCTATCGTTAAGAATTTTTCTGATCTCGAATTCTTTCTCTTTATAGCGTAACGGTATTTTGATATTTAAATCAAAGCTTTTGCTGTTCAGTGATTTAACATCTACGGTTATTTTTTTTCCTTCAAAAACATCTTCGGCTCTACCGAAACCGGTCATTGATAAAATCATAGTTTTTTATTGTCGTACAAAGATAAACATTTAAGTGTATGTGTTCTTACTATATTCAATTTTAACCACAAAAGTAACAAAAGAAAAGGGTGAAAATAGTTAGTTTTCCAAAAGATAAAAAAGGTAACGTACTGCTGTTTTGAACTTTTGAACATCTAAAAAACAAGAAAAATATTATGTTGCTTTTGTGGTTGAAAAAATAAAAAATCAAATTAACTCATTTTCGTAAATTAGCGCTGTGAAAAATAAAAATTTGATTTCTGTTGTAGGACCCACCGGAATTGGAAAAACAAGATTGGCAATTGATTTAGCTCAACATTTCAGTACCGAAATTATTTCTTGTGACTCGCGCCAGTTTTTTAAAGAAATGAAGATTGGTACTGCTTCACCATCGCAAGAAGAATTGGCGGAAGCACCTCATCATTTTATTGGAAATCTTTCGGTTGAGGAATATTATTCGATCGGACAATATGAGGAAGATGCCTTAAAAAAACTTAACGAACTTTTCAAAAAATATGATACTGTCATTTTAGTTGGCGGAAGCATGATGTATGAAAAAGCGGTGATTGAAGGATTGAATGATTTACCTGAAGCTAATGAAGAAAACCAAAGCAAGCTCCAGGAGATTCTAGATAACGAAGGAATTGAAAAATTGCAGGAAATCCTGAAAGAACTCGATCCTGAATATTTTGCAGTGGTAGATTTTCATAATCACCGAAGACTTTTCCGATCTATTGATGTTATTTGGCAGACCAATACAAAATATTCTGAATTAATTGCTGTTTCACAAGATTCCAGAGATTTTAATGTGATCCGAATCGGAATTGAAGCTCCCAGAGAAGAACTGTATGACAGAATCAATAGGAGAGTGGATATGATGATGGAGAAAGGCTTGCTGGAAGAAGCAAAAGGTCTGGAAAAATTTAAAGGATTGACTGCTTTAAACACCGTTGGCTATGCAGAATTATTTAAATATTTTGATGGAGAATGGGAATTGGATTTTGCAGTTTCTGAAATCAAAAAAAACAGCAGAAGATATTCGAAACGTCAACTGACTTGGTATAGAAAATCGGATGATATTCACTATTTGCAATTGGGTTATTCTCAGGAGGATTTTGATGGTTTGATTGGATATATTAATCAGGAAATTCAAAAATAAATACAGCGTACATTTTGTCATTCCGTAGGAATCTCTGCAATAATTTTAAATGTTGCTTAGATTCCACGCTTCACTGCGTTTCGCTCTGAATGACAACTTTGTGGAAGATTTTTTACAACATTTTTTGTCATTCTGACAAAGGAAGAATCTCTACACATTAAAATAGATTCTTCACTTCACTTTGTTGCGTTCAGAATGACAGAGTGGGTAAATATCAGCGTAAAATTTTAATTGGTAAAACAAAAAAGTGCGATCCCGAGAGACCGCACTTCAAACAATATTAATTTAATTGACTACTTCCAACCGCCACCTAGAGCTCGGTATAAATCTACAATACTGCTTAATCTCTGTCTTTTTACGGATGCAAGATTCAGTTCAGCTTGTAAAGAATTTCCCTGAGCTGTAATTACTTCCAGGTAATTTGCCATTCCGCCTTTATAAAGCATTTCGGCACTTTTAATTCCGTTTTTCAACGTTGCAACTTGTTCGGTTGCTTTTTGTTCCTGAACTTTTAAACTTTCATTAGAAACTAAGGCATCAGAAACTTCACCTACTGCATTCAAAACAGATTGACGGAACGCTAACACGTTTTTCTCTCTCTGAATTTTAGCAACATTTAAATCGGTTTTCAATTGTCTTTTCTGGAAAATAGGTTGGGTTAACCCTCCTAATACAGATCCGAACAATGAAGCGGGAATCTGAAACCAGTTATCAATTTTAAATGAATTTACGCCACCGTTTGCTGTGATTTTCAATGCCGGATACATATTTGCCTGAGCAATTCCTACCATTGAATTGGATTCCAACAACACCAATTCCTGTTGACGAACATCCGGACGACGACTTACCATTGCTGCAGGAAGTCCTGTAGAAATATTTTGAGGTAAAGAAGTGTCAGACATTTCGATGGTTCTGTTCACTTTATTTGGATTTTCACCCACTAAAATGCTTAATGCATTTTCCTGAATGGCAATGTTTTGTTGCAATTGCGTGATTAACAGTTCTGTTGATTGCTTTTGAGCTGTTGCCTGCTGAACACCCAACGAAGTGGTATCACCACTTTGCCACATCTTTTCAGTGATAGACAACGTGTTATTGCTTAATTCTAAATTTGATGTTGCAATATTTAATTGTTTATCAAGCATCAATAAATTATAATAACCCTGAGCAATTGCTGCCACAACTTGTGTCTGGATTGCTTTTGTAGCTTCGTAAGTTTGCAGATACTGCATTCTTGAAACCTCTTGCTGATTTTTAATTTTCCCCCAAATATCCGCTTCCCAAGATAAATTAAAGGCTGCATTATAATCTTCAACATGGTTTTGTCCTAAAAATAAATTAAGACTTTGTCCGTTCATGCTGTTTTTAGAAGGCTTCGAGATTTGTCCCGAAATAGCGAAACCAACATCCGGATATTGAAGATATTTTGCCTGTTTTAGTTTTTCCTGTGAAGAAGCAACTTGTTTTAGAGCAATTTGTAAATCGTAGTTATTTTTAATTCCTTTTTCAATCAAACCCTGTAACATAGGGTCGCTGAAAAATTGTTTCCATTCCAGGTTGGCAACACTTGCGGTATCCGCAGTTGCTGTGTATTGGAATTTCTCTGGAAGCTCAAGGGTTGGTTCTGCATATGCCAATTTGGAAACACACGAAACCGAGCCTAAAGCCAATATAAATGTGAGAAATATATTCTTTATTCTTTTCATATGGAGATATTTATTTTTATTAAAAGGTCATATGTAATCGCTGGATTTTATTGAAATTTTCATTTCCAAATGATGGCGATTTCATAGTTTTTAAATAAATTTTTAATTGAATACAAAACTTTGAGAGTTCTTATTTTATGCAAAGAAGTCTTTAGTAGGAGAAAATACTTTGCTTTTTATGATATTAGTTTGAATAGTTGCTTCTCTATTTTTTTTAAACCCATTGATTTCACAGATTTTCACAGATGATTGTGGTTATTTGTGTTGTTTGTGGTTTAAAAATATTCTCAAAGTTTTGTAAATCATTTTTTATTAATGAGCAGATGCTAAAAGTTCTTCCTGTTGTTTTTGTTTTAGCAATCTTTTATTTTTTCTGCTTGGCATTTTTTCATGCAGATATTGGAAGATCACATACATCACCGGAATGATGAAAATTCCGAATACAACTCCTGTAAGCATTCCTCCTACGGTACTGTAACCGATAGAGTGGTTACCTTGCGCGGAAGCTCCTTGAGTCCAGATTAGTGGAAGCATCCCAACGATGAAGGCAAAAGAGGTCATTAAGATTGGTCTTAAACGTAATCTTGAAGCCTGAAGTGCAGATTCAATGAGTGATTTCCCTGCTTTTCTTCTCTGAACCGCGAATTCTACAATAAGGATCGCATTTTTCGCTAATAGTCCGACGAGCATGATTAATCCCACCTGAACATAAATGTTATTATCAATTCCTGCTAATCCTGTGAAAGCAAATACTCCAAAGATTCCTGTAGGTATTGTTAAAATTACAGCAAACGGAAGGATATAACTTTCATACTGTGCTGCCAATAGGAAGTACACAAATAAGATACTTAACATGAAGACGAATATCGTTTGTCCACCTGTTTTGATCTCTTCACGGGTAATCCCTGTCCATTCGTAACCATATCCTCTTGGAAGAGATTTTTTGGCTACTTCTTCAACAGCTTTAATAGCATCTCCGGTACTGTAACCAGGTTTTGGAGTTCCGTTAATGGTAACAGCGTTGAATAAGTTATTTCTTGTCACTGTTTCCGGTCCAAACGTTCTTTTTAGAGTAACCAATGTTTTGGCAGGAACCATTTCTCCAGATTTATTTTTTACATAAATACCTTCCAGAGAGTTAACATCCTTACGGTAAGGAACATCGGCCTGAGCCATTACCCTGTAGTATTTACCAAATCTGTTGAAATCTGATACAAAGCTACTTCCGTAGTAAATTTGCATCGTCTGCATCAATTCTGTTACAGAAACTCCCAATTGGTTGGCTTTATCTGTATCTACATCAATTGTATATTGTGGATTTCCTGCGGCAAATGTTGTAAAGGCAAATGCAATTTCCGGACGTTTCATTAACTCTCCGATGAATGCCTGAGTAGTTGTTCCCAATTGTTCAAAAGAACCGTTGGTTTTATCCTGAAGCATAAATTCAAAACCGGAAACGTTACCAAATCCCTGAATAGTAGGGAAGTTGAAGAAGAAAGCATTGGCATCTTTTACCTGGCTCACTTTTCCTGTTAAGGTAGCGGCAATCTCGTTTGGATCTTTCATATCACCACGTTTGTCATAATCTTTAAGTTTGATGAAACCTGCAGAATATGGCGATGCGTTGGCGTTACTGATGAAGTTCATTCCGTCTGCAACCCAAAGGTGATTGGTAGCCTTTTCACCATTGATAATCTTATCGATCTGTGCAGTCGCTCTGTGCGTTCTTTCTAATGAACTTCCCGGAGGAGTATTCACTGCGTATAATACAAACCCTTGATCTTCAGTAGGAATAAATCCTGTTGGTGCTTTTTTAATTAAAAAGACACTTGCTGCAGTGATAAGCATTAAACCTCCTACAGCTACCCATTTATTTTTAATTAAAAATTTAAGACTGTAGATGTATTTTCTGGTCATGTTATTGAAGCTTGCATTGAATGCATTGAAAAATCTTGCTCCAAAACCTTTTTTGTGACCATGCTCACCATGTTCTCCCTGAGGATCATTCAAGAACATTGCACATAAAGCGGGGCTTAATGTTAATGCATTTACAGCAGAGATCAGGATCGCAATTACTAACGTAAAGGCAAACTGTCTGTAGAAAACTCCTGCGGGTCCTTGCATGAAACCTACGGGAATAAATACCGCACACATTACCAAGGTAATCGAAATAATTGCTCCTGAAATTTCACTCATAGAGTTTGTGGTAGCTTGTTCCACAGGCATTCCTGTCTGCTCCATCTTAGAATGGACGGCTTCTACCACTACAATGGCATCATCCACTACAATACCAATGGCGAGTACTAATGCGAACAAGGTCAACATATTAATACTAAATCCAAACAATTGCAGGAAGAAGAAGGTACCAATAATCGCAACCGGAACGGCAATCGCCGGAATTAATGTCGATCTGAAATCCTGAAGGAAGATAAATACAACAATAAATACAAGAACGAATGCAATCACAAGAGTTTCTACCACCTGATGGATAGACGCATCCAAGAAATCCTTGGAATTATACATGATGATCGGTTCCACTCCTTTTGGAAGTGTTGTCTTAAGTTGATCAACTTGTTTTTCAATTTCAGTTAAAATTTCATTTGCGTTAGAACCTGCAGTTTGAAGAATTGCAAATCCGGCAACCGGTTTTCCGTCTACTCTGTTGGTTGCAGTATAGGTATAAGAACCAAATTCTACTCGCGCAACATCTTTTAATCTTAGGAATGATCCGTCGCTATTTGCTTTAATGGCAATGCTTTCGTAATCTTCCCCTTTATTTAGTTTTCCTTTATATTTAAGGATATACTCATAGGTTTCCTTACTTCCCTGTCCAAGACGTCCCGGAGCAGCTTCAAGGTTATGATCTTTGATGGCAGCAAGAACTTCCTGTGGAGAAAGGTTGTTGGCTGCTAATCTATCTGGTTTTAGCCAAATACGCATTGAGTAATCTCTTGTTCCGAATACCTGAGCCTGAGCAACCCCCGGAATACGCTGAATCTGTGGGATTACGTTGATTTTAAGGTAATTCTGAAGGAATAACTCGTCATATTGTTTTGGGTCATCACTGGATAATCCCATAAACATGATCATACTGTTTTGTACTTTTTGAGTAGATATTCCGGCCTGAACAACCTCTTGTGGAAGCTGGCTCATTGCTTTTGATACCCTGTTTTGTACGTTTACCGCAGCATTATCAGGATCTGCTCCCTGCTTGAAAAAGACACTCAGTGTCATGGTTCCGTCGTTACTTGAATTTGAGGTCATGTAGGTCATGTTCTCAACTCCGTTCACGGCTTCCTCAATTGGGGTAGCTACTGAACGTGCGACTACCTCGGCATTCGCTCCCGGATAAAATGCCGTTACCTGCACACTTGGTGGAGCAATATCCGGAAAGAGGGCGATCGGTAAATTAAAGAGAGACAGCGCCCCCAATAATAGAAGTATTATGGAGATGACCGTTGAAAGTACCGGTCTTTCTATAAATTGTTTTAACATAAGAAGTTTATTTATTTAAGTCTTCTGTATTAGTAAAGATGTCTACAAAGGTTTTGCTTTGAACAGGCTGTCAGAAGAGATGGCTTTCGGTTGTATTGAAGCACCGTCTTTTAAGCTGCCCAATCCTGTATATACAATCTTGTCGCCTACAGAAATTCCTTCAGAGATGAAGTAATAACTATCTGTTTTTCCAGAGATGGTTACTGGTTTGCTGGTTACTTTTTTATCCTTTCCTAGGATATATACATAGGTTTTATCCTGAATCTCAAAAGTAGATTCCTGTGGAATGATGACCACATTGCTAAGAAGTTGAGGTAAACGTACTCTTCCTGTGTTACCTGTTCTCAAAGATCCTTGAGCATTAGGAAATACGGCACGTACGCTGATGGCTCCTGTACTTTTATCAAACTGTCCGTCCACAATACTCATTTTACCCTTTTGAGGATACGTACTGTTGTCTGCAATCACTAAATCTACCATCGGCATGTTTCTTAGTTTTTCTTCTAGGGTAGCTCCGGGATATTTATTTTGAAAAGCAATAAAATCAAGTTCACTTAAAGAGAAGTAGGCATAGATCTCGCTGATATCAGATAATAAAGTCAAAGGACTAGGGTCTGTTCTTGAGATTAAACTTCCTTTTTTGTAAGGGATTCTTCCGATATAACCGCTTACTGGAGCTGTAATTGTGGTGAATCCTACATTAATTTTAGCACTTCCAATAGAAGCTTTTGCCTGAGATGCGGCGGCAACAGCGGCTGCATAATTTGCTTTTGCTGTTTTCATTTGTACATCAGAAACAACTTTAGCAGCTACCAGGGGTTGAAGTCTGTCAACCTCCACTTTAGCTTTTTGGATATTGGCATTGGCAACTTGTAAATTAGCCTGCGCCATATTCATTTGTTCACCATATGCTCTTGAATCTATTTTGAATAAAGGTTGTCCCGCTCTTACAAAAGAACCTTCTTCCACGTATATTCTATCTAGATAACCGTCTACTTGTGATCTTATTTCTACATTGTTTTTCCCTTCTAATGCTGTCGGGAATTCCTGATATGTCGTAGCTGGAGAGGTGATCACGGTGTAAACCGGCAATTCTGGTGCAGGAGGAGCTTGGTTACCACCTTCAGCTGCCTTCGTGCAATTTTGTAAAAGGATAATACTAGAGATAAGTACAATAATCCTTGTTTTTCCAGGTATTTTCATTTTAAGTTTAAATTTTTAATGAAGTATTGAATTAAATATGATTGTTTTTGCTTATTTCTCTGTTAATTTTTCTAACGGTGTTAATATTTTGTTCAAAAAAAATTACAGAATTATTAATTTGGGGTTAAATGATTATGCTCATAATTGGTATTGTTTTTACTATTGTTTTAAGTATATAAGAAGAATGATGTGGTGTTATTTTTCCTAACAGTGTTAATGATAAGGGAAAAAAATAGCAAGAATTAATGTTATGAAATCGTTTTTCATTTTAGAAGTTTTTCTTTTTTAGTTTAAAAAAAAATTGAATAATGTTAATTATTCCATGTTACTTTTCCTAACGGTGTTAATTTTTAGTTCAAAAAAAAGTTACAAAGATTTAACAAAAGCTGAAACAGTTTCATCCAATGTTGTTTTGTTCATCGTAGTAGGAATATCGTCATTTCTCATCATCATAATAGAGATTAAACCATGAACTGCAGAAAATAAAGCGTGAGACATATGACAAGCATTATCAGGATTAGATCCATTTTTCTTGATAATCTCATATGTACAATCGTAGATCATGTCCTGGAACGAAGAAAACTCTTCTTTCATAAGACCTTTTCCGCTGCATTGCATTCCCAACCCAAACATTAATTGGTAATACTCTTTATTTTTAAAAGCGAATTTCCAGTAAGCATCAACAATAGCAGTTAATTGTTCTTCCGGAGTTTCGTTTCTTTTCTGAGCTTTTAGTAATTCTATATGTAAGCAATGAAAACCATTCAAAGAAATTTCATACAAAATTGCTTCTTTGTTTTCAAAGTAATCGTACACCACGGGAGCACTATACTCTATAGCATCTGCTATTTTCCGTATTGAAAGTGAAGCCCAACCCTCTGTTTTAGCCAAAGTGAATGCAGCCTGCAAAATATTTGCACGGATAGATTCCTTTTCTCTTTGACGACGTTCGTGTAAGCCCATTATTATTTTTTACTAACAGTGTTAGCAAAACTACAAAGATTTAGGTATATCTTCCAAATGTTATTTTGCTTTTAATTTTTACCTAAAGGTTTTAGAGAACTTATAAAGAGGCTGAATGCTTGTAGAATGAGGGCTTTAAGTAATTAATTTGAAATTATTGTAAAAACTGATGTGTTTAATAGTCTGCTTCAATGAGATCATTATTATTTTAGAATACACAACTTCCTGCTTCAAGCTTCCTTATTATATACCAAAAGAAATTTTTATCTTTGTGGCTAAATAAAAAAGATATGAATACTCCCTCAAATATGTTGGCATTAGGAACAAAAGCTCCTTTTTTTGAGCTTCCAAACCCGTCAAAAAGTAACGAAATTCAGTCATTGGATGAGTTAAAAGGTGAAAAAGGAACATTGGTGATCTTTATGTGTAACCATTGTCCGTTCGTTCTTCACGTGATTGATAAGTTGAATGAGTTGTATGAAGACTATAATGAAAGAGGAATAGAGTTCATCGCTATCAATGCCAATAATGTTGAAAAATACCCGGCAGATTCTCCGGAGAAAATGATCGAATTCCAAATCGAAAGAAATTTTGATTTTCCTTATTTATATGACGAGAGCCAAGCGGTTGCAAAAGCATACGAAGCGGCATGTACCCCAGATTTTTATTTCTTTGATGATAAGCTAGACCTTATCTATAGAGGGCAAATGGATGATTCTAGACCTGGAAATAATAAAGATGTTACAGGAGAAGATCTAATTATTGCTTTTGAAAATCTTTTGTTGGGTGAACCTCAGGAAGATATTCAAAGACCGAGCATGGGATGTAATATCAAATGGAAGTAGTTGTACATTATCACTAGATAATTTTACTCACAAAATACAATCCGTTCTATTAGTAGAACGGATTTTTTTATTTGTTATTGGCAATCTTATTGTTAGGTACTTTTTTAAAAGTTATCCACAATACTATTCACGGGTTATCCACATTTGTTTGTTGATAAGTGTTCGATTGTGGAAAGTATGAATTATTTTTATCGATAAATTATTAGTAAGTCTTAATTTTAAAAATATGATAATTAATAGATTACCGAATATATTAAAAGTTATCCACAATTTTATCCCCAGACTTATCCACAATAATAATATGCTAAAATGTAGCTTTGGTTTTTGGGGTATCATCAATTTTAAAATCTACCTTCATTTTATTGTGAGAGTAATTCTTAATAAACTCAGAAGGGGTTTTTTCGGTATATTTTTTAAACATCCTATTAAAGTAGGTTACATTGTTAAAACCACAGCTGTAGCTACATTCTGAAATGCTTTTGTCTTGCGTCATCAATAAACAAGCTTTGTTGATACGGTATCGGTTTACAAATTCTGTAAAAGTAATTTGGGTTGCCTTTTTAAAAAAATTGCAGAAGGCGGGTAATGTAAGGTTGGCCAGTTTAGCAACATCATCAATGTTGATCTCCTGATCATAATGGTGTTCTACGTAGGTAAAGATGTTTTCCAGACGGGTTTTATTTTTTGAGATAATCGTGTAGGGCATGATTTCTTTATTCAAGAGTTCATAGTCTTTAGATTTAGAAAGTTCAAAAAGAATGTCTAATAATAATAGGTATCTTTTATAACCTTGCGATTCCAGCATTAATTTTAGTTTGGGAAGTATCGCCTTTTTGATTTTATTGTGAAATTGAATCCCATACTTTGAAAGTTCCAATAAATCTTTGATAGATTTTGCTCCCACTTCCTGCTCGGGAAATTGCAGAATTTCTTCTTTAAACTGTAAAACAATTTCTTCATGTGGATCAATTGAGTTTAATCCGAATCCGGAGTGCGGAATATTGGATCCAATAAGAACTAAATCTCCATTAGAATAATTGCTTTTATGATACCCAACATGGCGGGTTCCACTTCCTGAAATTACGCATACCAGCTCGATTTCCGGATGGTAATGGTACTGCCATTTAAATTCAGAAATAGGGGAGTTATTATGCAGTGTACGAAATGAGCTTTTCTCGTTGGGGATGATTCTTTCAAAACTGACTTTCATTCAATTAATGGTATTTAAGCTATAAAAATAATAATTATATTAATATAGTTCAAATATTTGTTTACTATGTTAAATTAACGTTAAGTCAAATACTTATATCTTAGCTGACAAGAAATAACACAATGAAAAATTTTAACATAAAAGCGGTTCTATTTTTAAATTATTTCGTTTTTGCAATTCTATTGAATTCTGTAGGAACGGTAATATTACAAATGCAGCAAAATTTCGGAATTTCGAAATCTTCTGCCAGTGTTTTGGAAGGTTTTAAAGATCTTCCGATTGCAATTTGTTCCTTTATTTTGGCATCATTCCTACCCAAAATAGGAATTAAAAACTCTATGCTTATCGCACTTTTTTTGGTGAGTTGTATGTGTTTTATAATGCCATTTTCAAATGCTTTTTGGTTTTTCAAAGTGCTTTTTGCAATCGTAGGAGTTTCTTTTGCGTTAATAAAAATTTCTGTTTTTACCTCAATTGGGTTAGTAACAGACACTGATAAGGAACATTCAAGTTTTATGGGCTTCCTGGAAGGTTTCTTCATGATCGGGGTATTAGCGGGAAATGTACTTTTCAGTTTATTTATTGATGATCATAATCCGAAATCAACAGCGTGGCTCAATGTATATTGGGTGTTGGGTATACTTTCGGTATTGTCATTCTTGTTTCTTTTCTTTTCTAAATTAAATGAAAGTGAAGCAAAAAGTGAAAAAACAGATTTACTGGGCGATATTAAGAACAGCATCAGTTTATTCAGTTATAAAAAAGTATTGTTCTTTTTACTGTGTGCATTTCTTTTTGTATTGGTAGAACAGAGTTTTCAAACATGGACCCCTACTTTCTATAAAGAAATATTAAAAGTTCCTACTTCAATGAGTATTCAGGCGGGAGCGGTTTTAGCAGGAGCCTTTGCGCTAGGGAGATTTTTATCCGGATTTTTCTCAAAAAAATTCAGCTGGATCTACGTTGTTTCCTTTTGTGTGGTGGGCTTTGCAATAAGTATTTTATTGGTATTGCCTTTAACGCATAATGTTCATATCACTACAGGAACCAATTGGTTGAATGCTCCGCTTGTTGTATATCTGTTTCCATTGATGGGAGGTTTGTTAGCGCCTATTTACCCGAGTATTAACTCTGTAATTCTGGCTTCTATTCCTAAATACTTACATAGCGCAATGGCAGGTTTGATCGTTGTTTTTTCTGCAATCGGAGGAACAATCGGCTCTATCATTACAGGTTTTGTCTTTGAGAAGTTCAGCGGGCAGGAAGCGTTTTATCTATCGTTAATCCCTCTTTCTTTACTGATCGTTTCGGCTATTATCATGAGTAAATTAAAAATAAACCCTAAAAAATAAACATAATGAACAATCAACTTTATATACAGGAAATTCAGGCTCTTTTTGAAGATATCCAAAAGTCAAAAATTTTTGAAGATCAAAAAACAATGACGGATGCCGTTCCTTTATTTCCTATTTCTGAGATCAATGAAAAATATGAAAATGAAAAAAAGGCAGAAGGATTTGATTTAAAAGGATTTGTATTGTCGAATTTTGATTTTTTAGGAACTAAAATTTCTATTCATAGAGAAAAGCAATTACCTATTAAAGAGCATATTGAAAAACTTTGGGATGAATTAACCCGTACCGCTTATGAAGCAAAAGGAACGCTTTTAAAGCTTCCGAAGCCTTATATCGTTCCGGGAGGAAGATTTAATGAGTTTTTCTATTGGGATAGTTATTTTATCATGCTTGGGTTACAGGTTTCCGGAAGAGTGGAAATGATGGAGAGTATTGTTGAAAACTGTTCTTATCTCATTCAGACGGTAGGATTTGTGCCTAATGCTAGCAGAACCCATTTCTTGAGCCGTTCTCAGCCACCTTACTTTTCTTTAATGCTTGATTTGCTTTTTGAAACTACAGGCAACAAAGAAATTTATACTCAATATCACGATACTTTAGAAAAAGAATACGCTTTCTGGATGGATGGTGAAGAGGGCTTAGAAAAAGATTCAAGCAGTAAAAGAGTGATAAAAACTAAAGAGGGTGATATTCTAAATAGATATTATGATGCAGAAAATACACCTCGTCCTGAAAGTTACATGATTGATGTTGAGGATAGTGAAAATGCTTCTGGTGAAGAGTTTTACAGAAATATTAGAAGCGGATGTGAATCTGGTTGGGATTTTTCCAGCAGATGGTTTGCGGATGGCGAAACAATACAGACTATAGAAACATTGAATCTTTCTGAAGTGGATCTTAATTGCCTGTTGTGGCATTTGGAAAAAACATTGGTTAAATCTTCAGGGCTTCAGGGCTTATCGGAAAAGGAGAGTTATTTTACTTTAAGAGCTGAGAATAGAAAACAGGCGATTGGTACCTATTTCTGGGATGGATATATTTACAAAGATTATCATACAAAGAAATATACTACAACAGCATCTGAGCATATTGGTACTCTTTATCCTTTGTTTTTAGGTTTGGCTAGTGAAGAGCAGGCTGAAATTATTGCTAAAACAATTACAGAAAAGTTTCTTTATCAGGGAGGGCTTGTTACCACGACTAAAAAAACAATTCAACAATGGGATTTCCCTAATGCTTGGGCGCCTTATCAGTGGTTAGGATTTCAGGGAATGAAAAAGTATGGCTTTGATGAATTGGCTGAAAAAATTAAAAATAACTGGTGTGCAAATGTTGAAAGAGTGTATGATAACACGGGTAAGTTAATGGAGAAATACAATGCGCTGGATACCGAAACAGTTGCTGGTGGTGGAGAATATCCAAATCAGGATGGCTTTGGTTGGACCAATGGAGTTTATCTGAAATTAAAACAAAACTAAACAAAAATAAAATCATTTACGGCTATGAAAAAAAAATCAATCTTTTTGATTGCGGGTATTGCTACGCTTTATTTCAACAATGCCTATGCTCAGGAAACGACACAGGTTCAGGACTCTACGAGGTCTTCGTCTATTGAGCAAGTTGTAATTACAGGGAACTCTAGTCCTAAGAAGAAAATAGAATCTAGCACGGCTATTTCTACATTTAGTGCAAAAGAAATCCAGAAACAAAACCCGATAAGTGCGGCTGCTTTGCTACAAAGAGTTCCGGGATTTGCTGTTGAAACTTCAGGAGGTGAAGTGGGAAATAATCTTTTTGCAAGAGGTATTCCTTCTGCAGGAGCCTATGAATTTGTACAGGTGCAGGAAGATGGTTTGCCGGTATTCGAAGATGGTGCTTTGCAATTTGCTAATGCAGATAATTTCTTCCGTGTAGATAATTCGGTAAGCCGACTGGAAGCGTTAAGAGGAGGCTCGGGATCTATTTATGCAAACAATTCTCCAGGAGGGTTGATTAACTTTATAACCAAAGAAGGGACCAATGATTTTAGGGGAACGGCAAAATTGGAAACCAGTACCTACGGATTGATGCGTACAGATGTAAATCTTGGAGGTGCATTGGTTAAAGATAAATTGTTTTTCAACGTTGGAGGTTTCTATAGAACGGATGATGGGATTAGAAAAACAGGTTTCAAAGCTAATCAAGGTGGACAGGTCAGAATGAATCTTAAGTATGTCTTTGATAAAGGGTATGCAAAAGTCTACTACAAAAAGCTAGATGACAGAAATACATTTTTTCTTCCAATTCCTTTAACTCAGGATGGAGACAAATTGAAGGCTTTTCCTGGTTTTGATCCAAATTACGGAACGTATAGCTACAGAGGGATTAGCCAGTTGAATATTCCGCAAGCGGGAGGAGGATTTTTTAAGAGAAACTTAGAAGATGGGATTCATCCGAAAGTTGATGTGTTAGGAGCTGAGTTCAAATATGATTTGGGGAATAATTTCTCTGTTTTAAACAAAACAAGATATACCAATATCAATATGAATTACACGGGAATTTTCCCGGCAGGTGCTCCACAGACTGCAGGTGGTTTTGCGAATAAAGCCGTTAAGGATGGAGGCGCAGGAATTGTAGGGAATAATTATCAATATTCTTTAGTGAGTAATGGTGCTATTGTAAATCCTGATTATGTTCAGAAATTAGGTTTCTGGGCAATTGACAAACAAATGAATAATTTTGTAAATGATTTACAGTTCAATTATAAATTTGATAAAGGAAATGTGACAGCAGGTTTTTATAAATCAAACTGGAAATCAAACCAACAATGGAACTGGAGTAATATTTTAACAACAGCATCAGACAGACCTGAACTTCTTAATTTAGTCGATACTTCTTTAACGCCTAATTCTCCAGGATACTCTAAAACGTATAACGGCGTTACCGATATGTCTTTCTTAATGAGAGATTCTCAGGTGCAGGGTAGTTTGAATGATCTTTATTTAAATTTAGATTATAATATTACAGATAATTTGAGTTTCAATGGTGGAATTCGTTACAGTCGTGATTTCTATAAAGGATATGGAGTGAATACGACAACTTCAAACTTAAATAATTCGGGATTAACAACGGATGGTACTCATAGTTTCTTAACGACAACAGCGGATGATAATATGGCTGTTTTAGGAAATAAATATACCTATTGGAACTATGATGTAAACAAGGTTTCTTTTACTACGGCGATGAACTATAAAATTAATAGTGAAAATGCGGTGTACGCCCGTTTTTCTAATGGTTTTAGATCTCCAAACGAAGAATCGTACTATAATAATATGGCAGATTTAGGGAAGATCAAGCCTGTAACAACAAATCAGTTAGAAATTGGATACAAATATTATTCTAGAACGTTTGATATCGGAGTGATTCCTTTCTATTCTGCCTTAAAAAATCTATCGTTTACGGATGTTTTCTCTGATGGAACTTCAGAAAATAAATTTGCAAATACAACAAATATCGGAGTAGAATTGGAAGGGTATGCAAGATTGTTCAATAATTTTCTGGAAGTAACTTTCAATGGGACATTTCAAAATCCGAAATATAAAGATTTCAGAGGAACTAATGCCGATAAAACAACGTTCGATTATGATGGGAACTTAGTAAGAAGAATGCCTAAATTCTATTTTAATATTTCGCCAGCTGTAAATATTACAAAACAATGGAGAGCGTATGTAAGTATGAATTATTATGGCAAGCGTTTCCAGGATGAAGCAAATAGTGCGGATAATACATTACCTTCATTTACAGAATTTGGAGCGGGAACTTCTTATCAGTTAGGTAAAATTAGATTTGCGATCGATGGAACTAACGTCTTCAATACGATTGGTATTACTGAGGGGGATCCAAGATCTCCATTAACAGGAAGTGGTGATATCAGAATGGCAAGACCAATTATGGGTGCTGCTGCAAGAGCATCAATTTCATTTGATTTCTAAGATTTAACTTTTATATTAAATACAAAAACCGTCAGAGATTATCTGGCGGTTTTACTTATTAATGGGAATGGACTTTAGTCCATTTAAATAAAAAGATAATTCTATTGGCTTTAGCCAAAACTTATAGATGTCCAAAATTTAAAACTCAAATCCTTATTTCAAAAACGGGTTATGTTGCTTCTCAAAACCGATTGACGTAGGGTTTCCATGACCTGAAAAAACTTGTGTTTCATCATCTAAAATGAAAAGTTTTGTTTTAATCCCATCAATTAATTGATCGTAATTTCCTTTGTAAAGATCGGTTCTTCCGATGCTTCCTTCAAAAAGAACGTCACCCGAAATCATGAAATTCTGATTTTCATTATGATAAACAACACTTCCTGGAGAATGTCCCGGAACATGATAGATTTTGAATTTTTCTCCGTCTAATTCTAATTCATCACCTTCATTTACGTATTCTACTTCTACCTTTACGGGGTTGATTTGGAAACCGAATCTCATTCCGCTTGCTTGGAGCATATCCAATACTTCCTGATCATCCTTATGTAAACTCACAGGAACTTTAAATGTATCAAAAGCCCATTGTAAACCCAGAACATGGTCAATGTGAGCGTGTGTTAGTAATATTTTCTGGATCTTTAATTCGTTTTCTGTGATGAAAGTATCAATCGCTTTTGTTTCCTGTTCATTCATATTTCCCGGATCAATCAACCAGGCATTTTTATTTTCGTTATAAATGATATAGGTGTTTTCGCTTGCAAAATTGAATACGAAGCCTTGAATTTGAAGCATATGCTGAATGTTTTTTATTAGGACAAATTTAGCTATAATAGTTATTGTTTAAAACACCAGAATCAGTTTTTAATTATTTAAGATGCTTCGACTACGCTCAGCATGACATCGCTAAAAAAGTGTGTTACAATAAAACAGTTAGTATTAGAAATGTCATGCTGAGCGAAGTTGAAGCATTTGCTGTTTTTAATGTTAAAAAGCAATTCAACTGAATAAAGATCTTCACGTTTTGTGGTTTAAAAATGATTTTTCGTTATCTTCGTCATAATGAAAACTTTGCGCATACTTTTACTTTCTTTGAGTGGTTTGGTTTTTGGACAAAACATCCAAAGTATACAATTGTTCAACCCTCAGACGAACGATGAAACTCCAGTCATTAACTTTAATCAGAAATTGGTTTTAAGTTTTGATGATCTTACGAATTCTAGTGATATTTTTAGGTATACCCTTAAGCATTATGACAGAAATTGGAATGATGATAATCTTTTTTTTACAGAGTTTGCCAATGGAAGCTTGAATGATTTAATTGATAAGTTTCAATACTCGTTCAATACATTGCAACCTTATACGCATTACGCGCTGACGTTTCCTAATGATAAAATACAGCCAAAGGTTTCAGGGAATTTTGAACTGATTGTGTATAAAGATTCTGTGGATAAGCCGCTTTTTAAAAGAAGGTTTTATCTGGTTGAGGATAATGCCAGCTTAGGATTGAATATTTCAAGAATAGCAGATGCAAAAAATCCAAATGTTAACCAAAGGGTAGAAGTGCAGGCGATTTCAAAAGGGGGAGATCTTTCGTCTAATGTCAATTCAATGAGTTTGAATGTGATGCAGAATAACAACCCGAATGTCACGGTTAATAATCTAAAGCCAAGTGCTACTTTAGGAAATAAATTGCTTTTCCAGCAGATGAATCTTACTTTTCCTGGAAACAATGAATTTTATTATTTCGATAATAAAAACATGAATATTGCTGCCGATATGGTGAGTAACACAGAATTGAAAGATGGGGTAAATCAAACCTATCTTCATCCGGTTTGGGCATTTCCACTGAATTATCAATATCAACCGGATGTTAACGGAGCTTGGTATTACAGAAGAAATGACATGGGGCTTGAAAGAAATGCAGAAAGAGAGGCAGATTATTCTTGGGTGTATTTTTCTTTAGAATCTGATCCTGTAGACAAAGAAATTTATGTGTTGGGAGGATTTAATAATTTTAAGCCTAGCAAAGAAAATCAAATGCAATATGATGAAGCGGGTAAAAGATATGTGGCTAAAATATTTCTAAAACAAGGTTTTTACAATTATGTGCTGGCAACAAAAGAAGCCAACGGCTCGTTGAATTTCGGTGAGGTTAACGGAAACTTCTGGCAAACAGAAAACCTGTATCAGGCATTTTTATATTATGCTCCTTTTGGGAGAAGTTATGATGGTTTGATGGGATATGGTGAGTTTAGGACTCCTGTGAGAAAATAGTTTAATGAGTAAATCTATATACTTATTCTTAATTCTTTTAGTTTTTATATCATGCAAAAAAAAGTATGAGGTGGATGATTTTAGAAAAGAATTAAGGCCTTATTTAATTAGGCTTTCAAAAGAGAAATCACTTCCTGCTTCTGATACAATAGCCAAGAAATTTTTAGAAAAAAATGCTACAAAAGAAGAGCTAATTAATCTTATAGATGCGAAGAATCCATTGTTGAGAGTAGTAGCCTACAGAGCTATAGTAAATAGAAGTGAACCTGAATATTTTGATTTATTAATTAAGCATCTCGATGACACAGCTAAGGTAACTTGGCAGTACTATGAAGATGCTGGTGGAGTTTTTGAAGTTTCAGATTTAATGATAAGAAAAGCTCATGATAAAAATGGTTTATCGCCAATTCAAAAAAAATATCTTGTAGAGAAAGTTTTATTAGAATATCCATTTCTTGATGTTTCTAATTGGATGATAAAAGATGTAGATGCAAATGAAAAATATTATAATATAATTAAGTATAAAAGTAAGGTTGAAAACGAAGATAAGTGTGGTGATCAGTTGATAGCTTGCTATGCCTTGAGCAAGTTTAATAAGAAAGAAGATGTCAATTTTTTATATAGCGTCTTTCATAATAGTATCAATGGATACTGTGTTGAATCAATTTTTAAAAGCATTGAAGCATTCCCAGATAAAATCTTTTTTACGTTGTTAAAGGATTACTTTGAAAAGAATATTAAAAATAAGCTTACCTCAAAGGAAAATATTACAAATGACGTTTTATATTTTGCTAGAGCTGTTGCATCATATGAAAATAAAGATGCATTAGATATGTTAAATTATATAGAACAAAATAATACTTATATCAATCGTCCTGCTTGGCCACCTAGTAACAAAATATATGTTTTAAAAGCTGCAACCATTCATTATAATAAAATCTACGATGAGCTAATCAAAAAAATTAAGAATGAAATGAATGATTGCGACTTAAAGAGTTTTGGATTCAGTAGTTATCAGCTTTTAGAAAATAATGAAAAAAAAGATTGGTAAATTTAAATACTAAAAAACCTTATAGGTGTCAACGCCTATAAGGTTCTATAAAATAGTATTGAAAAATGTGTTGAATATTTTATTTAATCATTTCTTTTAATTAATCTCCTTGAAAATTGCGGTAATAAATAAGCTTTTTTCATTCTCAAAAAGGTAATGAATGTAAACGGGAAAGTTTTGCATCGCCATTTGCAGGTGTTCTGCTTCCAGATCTTCGGGATTTTCTATAATCTGTTTGATCGATTCTTTTAAGTCTTCCAAAAAGTACGCTCCTTTATGTTCTTTTTCAGCATTAAAAACCCTCATAAGAAGTCTTATGTCATTTTTTGCAATAGAAGATAATAGCACTTTCATTAAGCAAAGCTATTTTCTAATTCAGAAATGTTTTCATAGAAATCTAGTTTTGTTCTAGGATTCTCGTTGTGAAACTGAACTCTGTATAAAACTTCATCCATTTGAAACTGGGGAATGGAAAATCTACTTTGTGATTCTAATTTTTCTACCATTCTTGCCAAGGTTTCTAGTAATTCTGGAGAAAAACTTTCTATTTTGTGTTTTAAAATTTCGGCAGTTGCATTCATCATTTTAATTTTTAAGGTTAATGATGTTTTTTTGATAGGGTAAAGGTAATGAAAATAATTAAATTTAAAAATATTTATTAAAAATAACAGGGGTGTAGTTTTAAATTTGTATTTATTTTGAAATATGCACTTAAAAAAAATGGGGGTACTGTTTGAAATATTGCTTTTATTTTTTATTTGAAGCTTTTTCCAGCTTTCCGCTATATCTTTCGGGTTACAGGCTCTGCTTCGCTCCGCCCGCAACCCAAAAGGATGTCGCTGCAATCCGGGCTAAGGTGGTAATCATTCTTTCAGCAGCCGTCATTGCGAACCGTGGGTGAAGCAATCTCATAAAAGATGTAGTGAAAAACAGATGCTTCGACTCTGCTTAGCATGACATCGCTACAAATTACCGTAAAATAAGACGGTTAGTATTAGAGCTGTCATGCTGAGCGGATTCGAAGTATCCATTAAATAAATAGTACAAAGTCAGATTTTATTCCAAAATAGAAGCAGTTGGAATTCCCGACAACGCAAACCAATATTTAAACAAAAAAATAACCTCCGTTTCCGAAGGTTACTATATTTTAAACTAAATAAAATTCATTGAGTTTTTCCTCACACAAAGTTTTTACAACTTCTATCCAGCGGTCTTCATCATTCAGACAGGGGATATAATGGAAATTTTCTCCACCTCCGTGTAGGAACTGTTCTTTTCCTTCCACCGAAATTTCTTCCAGGGTTTCCAAACAATCAGAAACGAAGGCCGGACAAACAATAGCCAGGTTTTTCACTCCTTTTTTACCGATGCTTTCCAGAGTTTCGTCTGTGTAAGGTTCCATCCATTTGTCGTTTCCTAATCTTGACTGAAACGTAACCATTACTTTTTCTTTGGGTAATCCTAATTTTTTAATAACAGAATTGGTCACATCCAAAACATTGATGGCGATAGCAAAACTGATGACTGGGATTATTTTCACGAGAACAGCAATCGTTTAAATTACACGTTTTTGTAGGATCGGTTTTATAAATGTGTCTTTCCGGAACTCCGTGATAAGAGAACTGTAGCGCATCGAAGTTTTCAGGAAGTTTTTCTCTGATACTTTCTGCCAGACAATCGGTGTAGATCTCTCTATTGTAAAAAGGCTGAATATAATTGATCTTTATATTCGGGAAGCTCTTTTTTCTAACTTCTTCTGCTTTATCGATAACGGTTTCCGTTGTACTCATCGCATATTGCGGGTACAATGGGAAAAGCACGATTTCGGTAACACCTTGATCAACTAATTTCTGAATTCCAGCTTCAATACTTGGCTGAGCATATCTCATCCCGATTTCCACAGGAACATCTACCAGTTTCTGTAGCTTTTTCTGAATTTTTTCAGTGATCACAATCAAGGGTGAACCTTGCTCTGTCCAAACCGTTTTATAAGCTTCTGCAGATTTTGCAGGTCTTGTATTTAAAATAATTCCACGCACTAAAAGGGCTCGAAAGATCCAACGATAATCAATTACCTTTTCGTCCATCAGGAATTCGTCAAGATATTCCTTTACATCATTTACCGCCGTTGATCTTGGTGAGCCAAGATTTACTAATAGAATTCCCTTCATTATTTATTTAGATTTTCCAGTTGTCCATCAACAGTCGGACCATAGTTTTTCTTTAAGTGAAAAATATACACTTCTCTGGCAAGCATTTCCTCATCTTTTGTTATTCCAAAAGAAGCAAGGTATTTATCGTCTTTCTCAGAGATTATTTTGGTGAACAGCGCAAAGTATTCTTCAGGATGTTCACTTAGGAAATTTTCTCCCTTTGATTTTTTTATTTCGTCCTGAGTTTCTTTGTCAAGCTTATAATAATAGTGAACATAATAATCCAGGAAAGTCGTATTCTTTTTATTAAGTTTATCAAAAACAACATCCATCTTTTGAAGGCTGTCTTTGGCTAATTGAGATTTCACAAGATCTTCATGAAATCCGAGATTGATATTAGAATGTGACTCAGTTTCTTTCTTGCATGAAAGAATACTTATACTGAAACAAATAACTAGAAGAAATATTCTCATATGTAATAATTATCCGTTTACAGCTTCCACTCTTTCTACCAAATCAGGAACGAATTGTTTCAAAATACCTTCAATTCCGTTTTTCAAAGTAGCGGTAGAACTTGGGCATCCTGAGCAAGCACCTTGTAAAAGCATTCTTGCTGTTTTAGTAGACTGAACGTATTCCATTAAAGAAATCTTTCCACCGTCATTTTCTACAGCAGGAGCAACGTATTCATTTAAGATATCAGAAATTTTCTGCTCATCATCGGTATAATCTCTGTTGATGATCTTTTCTACAGGATTTTCGTGTGTTTGAGCTTCTATTGTGGAGATTTCACCACCGTTTTGTAAATATTCAGCGATCAATCCACGAACAGCCATCATTACCTGGTGCCATTCTACAGAATTATCTCTTGTTACTGCTACGAAATTATCAGAAATAAAAACTTCCTTCGTAAAATCAAACTCTTTAAAAATAGCCTGAGCCAAAGGAACTCCATCTGCCTGTTCTCTAGATTTTACTTCAACAAAACCGTCCAATAAAAGTTTGCTTGAAACGAACTTCATTACCGCTGGATTTGGAGTCATTTCTGCATAAATCTGATACATTTCCTTTTTCTTTTGAAGATATACTCTAGGGTTGGCCAATAGTTCGTCTTCAATGATGTTTTTCAAACTGTCAACTACGTGTTCCCACTCTACAGTATCTTGTTTTGCAACGGCTACAAAATTTGCTGTAATAAAAATTCTTTCAACAAAAGGATAGTTAAAAAGTTCTTGTGCCAAAGGAATTTCTGAGATATCAGAATCTCTGTCCAGCTCCAAAGACCCCGGAATCAAGTTGTAGTCTGCTACAAATTTCATCACTTTTGGGTTTTCGGTTGGTTCTATAAGTATAGTATGCATTTTTTCGTTAAATTTGAGTTACAAAAATACGCATAAGAAGTGGGATTGTAGGAAGAGGGGAGTTAGATTTTTGCTATTAACGTCATTTAAAAATTATGGGTTGGTTTTATTCATTCGGAATTGTTTTTAATAATAACACTGATGCTGAATTATTATGTAATGATTTTAAAAATAAAAAGATTGTTTTATCAAATCACGACGAGGTAAGTTTAGATTCAGATGTTGCTGAACATGAGGATAATGAAACTTTTGAAGAAAAACTATATATTTTACGTGTATTTATCGAAGGTTTAGGAACTAGTAACACAAATTTCAAGTTATATGAAAATCCTTACTTTTATGAAATAAGAGATTTTTTTTATGATTATTTAAAAAAAATCAATATTGATTTTGAGTTTGCACATTATGAATTGGAGGCTGCAGATATGTTGATGGGTTCTGAAATTTTAGAATATATAATTTATTTGTTTGAAAGTAATTATAAATCTTATGGCGTTCGAAGTTTAGAAATTATTTCTGAAATCGACAAAACTAAATTTTTATCTAAAAGATATATCGACGGAATGGTTATTTCTTTAAATAATTTTAATAAACTTGAAAAATTTAAAGATGAATTTCAGCCATTCAAAGAAAATTATTTCTGGCTTCCGATTAAAGAATTTAAATTATCAAATTAAAAAATATGGCACTTATAAAAGAACTTTTAGGTAAATCACCACAAATAGGAGAAAATACTTTTTTAGCTGAAACTGCAACAATCATTGGTGATGTTGTGATGGGTAGAGATTGTAGCATCTGGTATAATGCGGTGATAAGAGGAGATGTAAATTACATCAAAATGGGGGATAAAGTAAATGTTCAGGATAATGTAATGTTACATTGTACGTATGAAAAATATCCTTTAATTATAGGGAATAACGTTTCGGTGGGGCATAATGCTATTGTTCATGGATGTACGATTCAGGATAATGTATTAATCGGGATGGGTTCTATCGTAATGGATGACTGTTTGGTAGAAGAAAATTCTATTGTAGGTGCAGGCTCTGTGGTAACACAAGGAACGCACATTAAATCTGGTGAAGTTTGGGGTGGAGTTCCTGCAAGAAAAATTAAAGATATTTCTGCTCAGCTATTAGAAGGTGAGGTCAACAGAATTGCTAATAATTATGTAAAATATTCTTCTTGGTATAAAGAGAATGCGAAAGAAGTTGAAAGATAGTTTGAAAATCAAGGGTGAATTAATTTCGTCGTTAATTTTTTAGAAAAGTAAAATTCACGTGTGAAGCAAAATTGACGGTTCACAATTCACATTAATCCTTTTCACAAAAAAAGCTCTGTCAAAAAAATGACAGAGCTTTTTTAAAAATCCTTAGTGAGAAAACTCCTGATCGAGTTCGAGTGTTTGTGTTATTTTATTCTACAGGGTAAACAACCTCTGCTTTTCCGTTGATACATCTTATTCCTGCCGGTTCTCCAACCAATGAACAGTCTGATGTGATATTGTATTTTTTATTGAACTCAGCTTCTTTTGTATTGTAACTTTCAATTTTTGGTAAAATCTGAGCTTCTAATTTTGCAGGATAAGCGATATAAGATTTAGGTCCACCGCAAGCCTTAGATCCTATAGGAGCGGGTTTCCATTCGTTTGTTGTAGCACTTGTACATTTTTCTTTAGAAATTTCAGCATCAATTTCGGCTCTTAATTTATCCAATTGTGCCTGATCATATTTTTGACTGCTTTCGTCAGCAGGCCTTTCTGAAATGTCTTTAGGTAAATTAGTAGTAGAGTCAACTTTCGCTTTACATGAATTCAAAGCAAAAAATGAAAATAATACTAAAAATGGAACCTGAATGAATAATTTTTTCATAAAATATATTTTTTCTATTCTCTATTTTTCAAAACTTGTGCCAAGATAAAAAATTCAAATTCATTTTCCGTAATTTTGCCAGCGATGAACAATCATTTTTTTGACTTAATAGAATATACCAACAGAAGCATTTTCTTAACAGGTAAAGCAGGTACGGGGAAAACAACTTTCCTGAACGATTTTGTAAAACGTACAAAAAAGAAGCACATTGTTGTGGCTCCTACGGGAATTGCTGCAATTAATGCGGGAGGGGTTACCATTCACTCGATGTTTGGGCTGCCTTTACGAACCTTTTTACCTACAACCGATCGTATTGACACCAGTTTGGCGAATAATATTGCCGATCTGATGCCGCATTTCAAATATCGAAAAGATAAACTTAAACTTTTACGTGAGGTAGAGGTTTTGATTATTGATGAGGTTTCAATGTTGAGAGCAGACGTCTTGGATATGATGGATTTTTCTTTACGATTTATCAGAAGAAATAGCCAACGATTTGGTGGCGTTCAGATGTTGTTCATCGGAGATTTATATCAGCTTCCACCGGTGGTGAGAGACGAACATATTTTAAAAATGTTTTATAATTCTCCTTTCTTTTTTGATAGCCATGCCATCAAAGAGATTCCTTTATTGACAATTGAATTAACAAAAGTTTACCGTCAATCTGACGAAAGCTTTTTAGATATATTGAATGCCATTCGTGATGGAGATGTAGGAAGCATAGATTTTGAACAACTTAATGAAAGATATGATCCTGCATTTGAAACGGGAACTGAATCTTATGTCTATTTGTGTTCGCACAACAGAATGGCAGATGAGATCAATCAGGAAAAATTAAAGGAAATAAAAGTGGATCCTTCTACTTTTGAAGCAAAACTTTTCGGTGAATTTAAAGAAAATCAGTTTCCCAACGAGCAATTTTTAGAATTAAAAATAGGCGCTCAGGTGATGTTTATCCGAAATGATATTTCCGGAGAAAAAAGATATTTTAACGGAAAGCTGGGTGAAATTTCCGCTTTAGACGAAAATGAAATTAAAGTAGTTCTCGACGGAAGCGAAAGAGAAATTACCGTAAAAAGAGAAGTTTGGGAACAGAAAAAATATTTTCTGGACACCGATAAAAATATTAAAGAAGAAGTTTTAGGGAGTTTTGAGCAGTTTCCTATAAAACTGGCTTGGGCAGTTACCATTCATAAAAGTCAGGGATTGACATTTGATAAAGTGATTATTGATGCCGGAAAAAGTTTCACCGCGGGTCAGGTGTATGTTGCCTTATCGCGTTGCCGAACGTTGGAAGGAATTGTGTTGAAATCTAAAATTACGCCTGAAGTTATTTTTAAAGACAACAGGATTCTGCAGTTTCAGGGATCTACTTTTGCGAATGATAATGTGGAGGCTATTTTAAATCAGGAGAAATACGATTACAGCATTAAAAAAGTGCTTCGTACCGTAGATTCAAGATGGATTTTAAATGAAGTGGAAGAATGGAATAAGCTTTCAATCGTTACAAAAAGTATTGATACCGTTAAAACCAATCAATTATATATCCAGCTAAAACATGAAGTAACCCAATTGGGGAAAATTTTCGAAAAGCTTGAAAAAGTGATTTCCCAAAAAGTAAATAATTTCATTGATCAAAAAGAAGAATGGTCTGAAATTGAAGCTAAAACAAAAGGGGCGGTCAATTTCTTTTTTACGGAAATCAGAGATAAAGTTTTCAGTCCATTAAAAGATTTTTATGCTGAAATAAAAGGAGCAAAAGGTTTAAAACAATACAACGAAGAATTTCGTAATTGGCTGGAAGATGTAGAAGAATATCTGAATAGTTTAAAAGAAGCTCATTTATTAGAAACGAAACTTTTAGACGAAAAGAATGACAAGGAAATCAGCATGAAAATTGCAAAAGTTCCTTCTCAGGTGCTGACTTTTCAACTGTTTGAACAAGGGAAAACCATTGCAGAAGTTGCATTTGAAAGAGGTTTGGTAAAAGAAACGGTAATCGGACATTTGGCTAAATTTGCTGAACAAGGATTGTTAGATATTTCAAGAGTCATTACTACAGATAAGATCAAAGCTTTTGAAGATGTATTCTACAAAACGCCTCATGAAACATTAACGGAATGGAAAAACGCCTTACCAAGTAGTTTTGAATTTAATGAAATCAGGATTTTGATTAATCATTATAATTTTAAAAAGGAGAAAAATAAATAATAGAATAAAAAAGGGATTAGTAAATGACTTCAAATTTATTAATCCTTTTTTTTATTTAAATATCTAAGATTAATTTTCTCTGATTGTTATCCAAATAATCAGCGCTTCTGCTATTATTTCTATATTCTACTTCAATATTTTCGATTTCATTAAATCTACTTTTATCAGTTTGGGCAAACTCAATGATGGTGAAATATTTTTCATCAACGATATTGAAATCAACGAGTTTTAAATACTCATTCATTGAATTTTTATCAATCATAATTTTTCCACTACCAAACTGATGGCGGTCTTGTCCATTTTTCTTTACGCCCGAAACCCAATATTCTTCTCCAGTTTCTATATCAAAATGATTTCCTAAGATTCCTGTATTTTTAAGTTTTTTTAATGCTTTATTATTGAAATAAACCGTTTGACCAGATTTTGAAAATTCTACAAAACCAATCCACGATGATCCGCTGTGACCACTTGATTTATTTTCGAGATACATTATTTTTGATTTCATGGTTTGTTTTTTTAGTTTAAGCTATATTGAATTCTTCAGCAATCACAAACTGATTATTAATCATAATTAATTGGTGAGGAGTTGTCTTTTTCTCTCCAAAGTAAGTGATTTTTACATTGTGTTTTTCACAGATTCTTTCAATGCTTTCAACAATTGAAAAAGGTGCTTTTAAAATGATGCCTGATCCTTGTCGAATATTTTGTAGGAAGATGTCATAAGTAATTCCGATATTAATTTCAAAGTAATCTTTCCAATTTCTCCAGCCTTTTGTGATTTCATCAATTGAATTTTTAATGTCTTCAATGAACATTTCAATATTTTCAGGTTTCGAGCTGATAAAAACTTCAAGATTGTTTTCGCTATGATTAACGAGTAGAGGATGATGTTCATGAAAAGCTAACACTCCTGTGTCTTTCTGTTTTAAGAACGCTTCTTTTTTATTTTTAAAGTCAAAACGAAATAATTTATTTTCAATTTTTAAAATAATAAATGTTGATTGAAAAGCTTCAATTTCCACTTTTTTTTTATTAAAGTTTTCAATTTTGATCATGATTTTAATATAAATTCCTTTATGATCACTAACAACATCTTTATCAACAAAAGTTTTAGCTTCGAAACTATTTTCCGTAAAAGTTTTAGGAATAATAATGTGATCTATATTTTTATCAATTTCTTTAGTTGTATTCATTAGTTCTAAATCATCAAAAAGATTACGTAAACTTTCTGTTGTTTTCGAATTTATTGAAAATTTTTCTTCTCCTTTTTTAAAGGATGTATTTAAATCTCCTACAATAATAATATTCTTATTGACTAAGTAGATTTTTTTACAATCCTGAATTGTGTTTTGTAATTCTTTTTCAGCAAAAGGTTTGCGATTAAACCAAGTTCCGATTATAGTACAGTAGATAATAAAATTGCCAAATTCAGTTTCAAATTCCAAAGCCTGATTTGTTTTGTCATCCGTTACAGTATGTTTTTTTATACAAGGATATTTTGAATATAAAATTGTTCGAAATGCTTTTTCTCCCTTTAAATATTCTGTATAATTAAGATTTTCATAGATAACATTCTCAGGGATCTGCTCACAAAAATATTTATACTTGAAATTTTTAAGGTTAAGATTTATTGCTTCAGTTAAGATTAAAAAGTCAAAATCAAATTGATCGATTAATTCTTCAATTTTTAAAGAATCCTTTTTTCTCGCCCAATCAATATTAAGTGTTGCAAATTTCATGATTGTCAAAAATAGAAAATGTATAATTAAAATCATTTAATCTAAAACTTAATTTCAATAGTTTTTTCCTGAACTACACCATCAGACTTATCAATTACAAAAAGTAACTAATGCAGTTTAGATGTTTTAAATTTGTTTAGATTTAAAATAAATGAAATCGATAAAGGAGATTTCGGATCACCTTTAAAAAAGTAAATATCTCGTATATGAAAAACTTTGAAATATCTGTGCTGGATCTTGCGCCTGTAAAGCAAGGGAAAAGCATTCATGATAGTTTTCAGGACAGTTTATCTTTAGCAAACTTTACTGAAAATCTTAATTATAACAGATTCTGGCTTGCCGAGCACCATAATATGGAAAGCATTGCCAGTTCTGCAACTTCGGTTCTGATTGGTTTTATTGCCAACGGAACAAAAAAAATAAGAGTAGGATCGGGAGGAATTATGCTTCCAAATCACAGTTCATTAGTCATTGCCGAGCAATTCGGAACATTGGAATCTCTTTTCCCCGGAAGAATTGATCTTGGATTAGGAAGAGCTCCGGGAACGGATGGTTTAACAGCTCAGGCTTTGGGTAGAGATCCTGCAAGTATCAACGAAAAGTTTCCAAGACAAATTTTAGAACTTCAAAAGTACTTCTCTAAAGAAAATTCTAATGCATTGGTTCGTGCCATTCCGGGAGAAGGATTAGATATTCCTTTGTATATTTTGGGTTCAAGTACTGATAGTGCGTGGTTAGCTGCGGAATTAGGACTTCCTTATGCATTTGCCGGGCATTTCGCTCCTGAACAAATGGAAATGGCATTTAATATTTATAGAGAGCATTTTGAGCCTTCAAAACAATTGGCCAAACCTTATATTTTAGCTTGTGTGAATGGAGTGGCAGCGGAAACTACAGAAGAAGCGCATAAACTTTCTACCACTTTATTTCAGGCATTTATCAATATTGTAAGAAATGACAGAAAACCTTTTTCTCCGCCTGTTGATGATATGGATGATATATGGTCCCCAATGGAAAAATCGATGGTGCTACAGAAGTTGAGATATACTTTCATCGGAGATCAATCTGAGATCGAAGAGAAGTTAAAAAGTTTCCAAGAGAAGTTTAATGTTGATGAATTAATGATCAATTCTCATATTTACGATCATCAGAAAAGATTACATTCTTACGACATCATCAGAAAAGCCAAAGACTCTTTATTCAAAGCGTAACAAACCATTTATATTAATTGGGAGATGCTTATTTTTATGAGTATCTTTGCAAAAATCTAAAGTAAAAATGTCTGATATTAAATTAAATACTATTCCGGAGGCCATTGAAGACCTTAAAAATGGTAAAATAATCATAGTAGTAGATGATGAAGACAGAGAGAATGAAGGTGATTTTCTTTGTGCTGCAGAACTTACAACACCAGAACTAATCAATTTTATGGCTGTTCACGGAAGAGGGCTTATTTGTATGCCGCTTCCTGAAAAAAGATGTGACGAGCTTGGTTTAGATATCATGGTAAGCCGTAGCAGTGATCCTAAAGAAACTGCGTTCACCGTTTCTGTTGATCTTTTAGGAAACGGAACTTCTACCGGTATTTCTGCAGGTGACAGAGCGAAAACGATTTTGGCTTTGATGGATGAAAATTCAAAACCTACAGATTTCATGAGACCGGGACACATTTTCCCGCTTCGTGCTAAAAAAGGAGGTGTTTTAAAAAGAGCCGGACATACGGAAGCTGCGATTGATTTAACTCAATTAGCGGGCTTAAAAGAAGGGGGTGTGATCTGTGAGATCATGAATGAAGACGGATCAATGTCTCGTTTACCGGATCTTCAGGTTTTTGCTCAGAAACATGATATGAAAATTGTTTCTATTGAAGATTTGATTCACTACCAGCTTAAAAAAGGAAATCTTATCGAAAGATTGGAAGAAAGAAAAGTAAAAACTGCTTATGGTGAGTTTGATTTTTATGCTTTCAGAGAAACTTCGAATGACCAAATTCACTTTGCTTTAACAAAAGGAACTTGGACGGTTGATGAGCCTGTTTTGGTAAGAGTACAGTCTTCTGATTCTTATTTTGATGTGTTAACAAGACTTAATAATGGTGAAAAGCCTTTATTGGAGAAAGTAACAAGCATGGTAAATGAGGCAGGAAAAGGTGCTGTTATTTTCATTAATAACGTTTCAAACTCTGAAAATACTCTGAAAAAGTTACAACAATTCTTAGATTATCAAGATGGTCAGGAACAACGTCCAACGTTGGCTTATAACTACAGAGATTACGGTATTGGAACACAGATCTTAAAGAATTTAGGAATCAATAAGTTTAAAGTAATCACTCAAAACCCTAATATTAAACCTCAGGTTGGAGGATATGATGTTGAGGTGACGGAGCTGGTTCAACTTTAATGATATAGAAACCTTCAAGGTTTTTAAAACCTTGAAGGTTTATTTTTTTAAGCCATTTTTATTTCGTCGAAATTTCTGAAACCATTCAGAAAATCTTTAACATTCATTCTTTTCTTTCCTTCTAATTGTAATTCTAAGGGAAAATAAACACCGTCTTTGGTATAGATTTTAAATTCATTTTTTGAAATATCTAAACTTCCGACAGATTTTCCGTGGTTTTCGATTTCAAACTTTCCGCCAAATATTTTCAAACCTTTTTCTTCTTCTCCAATTTTTAACGTCGTAAAAGCAGCCGGGTATGGTGACATTCCTAAAATAAACTGATGAACTTCTTTCGATGTTTTAGTCCAGTCTATTCTTGTATCTTCCTTAAATATTTTATAGGCATTTTTAGGATGTTCAACTTCTGGTTGAGGTTTTTCTTCAATTGAATTTTCCGCTAAACCATCTAATGTTTTTACCACCAATTTTGAACCCATGGTCATTAATCGGTCATGAAGAGTCCCTGCATTTTCATCAGGTGAAATTTCTAATTCATCTTGAAGTAAAATATTTCCTTCATCAATTTTTTCATTAATAAAGAAGGTTGTTGCTCCTGTTTTTTCTTCTCCGTTAATAACAGCATAGTTGATAGGGGCAGCACCTCTATAATCAGGAAGCAGAGAAGCATGAAGGTTGAATGTACCCATTTTAGGCATTTCAAAAAGAACTCTAGGCATCATTCTGAAAGCGACAACGATGAAAACATCAGCATCTAATTTTTTAAGCTCTTCCAAAAACTCTGGATTTCTCAATTTTTCAGGTTGAAAAACCGGAATGTTATTTTCTGCAGCAAAAATTTTTACAGGAGATTGATTGATCTTTTGTCCGCGTCCACTTGCTTTATCGGCAACCGTTACAACGCCTACCACTTCATGATGAGATTGATGAACAGCTTCCAATGAAGTTTTTGCAAACTCTGGAGTACCTAAAAAAACTACTTTCAATGATTTCATAATACAAAGATAGGAGTCTTTTGAGTATTGAAAAATTAATTGATTTAAAAAATAGAAAACGAGCCATGAAAATATTACCAATTACTCATTACCTATGCTAATGCGTACGTTCTGAAGTTTAGCATTTTTACTTTTCCGGAATCTAAAAGATAAATAAGATTCTCTAAAATATTTTGTTTGGGATGATAACTCAACTGTACAGAAAGCTCTTCAATTGTAGATGCTTTTTTTGATAAAAGATTAATAATCTGAAGAGAAATATTTTTCCCAAACATAGACTGTTTGTTTTTCTCGCATACCGAGCATTGACCGCAGTTTTTAGAGTTTTTCTCTCCAAAATAGGCCATGATCAATTTCATTTTACAGTAGTCATTATTCTCTGTGTAAAATTTCATTTCTTCCCATTTCTGGATTTTATTCTTTTGAATATGTTCGAAAAGTTTCCAATACGCACTATTTGTAACTCTTTCGTCTCTGGGTTTTAAAAACTTTATGCTTGATAATGCACCGTCTACATATTCCAGATAATTTTTTTGTTGTAATTCTTTAAGCCTTTCCTTGATCAAATGAATGCTTATTCCTAATTTATTACTCACTTGCTGCTCGCTGAACATTACTTTGTGAGTTGTAATTCCTGAAATTGTACGAAGTAAAAGCTCTATAAAATAGGCATCTTTTTTAGGCAGTTGCTCAATTTCATCTGCTTTCATAAGAAGTTCTAAAGAAGACAAGCTTTTATTATCATTAAAATAGATGATTTCCTGATTGTGAAGGAAATTCAATACATTTTTGATTTTTGCATTAGATAACTTCGTGAAATTTTGAATCCCAATCGTATTGAGCTGAAATACTTTCTCGGGTAATTCATATTCTGCAACCTGAAAAATAGAGTAGAGGTAATTAATAATTCTCAAGAATTCACTCTTACTTGGAATTTGGTTTTTTAAAATTTGATCAAAATTTGATATTTCCTGCTGGTTCCAAAGCATGAAAGCAAAACTGTCTTTTCCATCTCTTCCGGATCTACCAATCTCTTGATAATAATTTTCAATTGATGGAGCAGGAGAGAAGTGGATAACAAAACGAACATTGTCTTTATCAATTCCCATCCCAAAAGCATTTGTAGAAATTAAAACATGATTATTACTTTTGTTCCATTGATTTTGTCTGGTGTTCTTTTCTTTCGTAGTTAATCCTGCATGGAAGAAATCAACATTTTTTAATTGATTCTTGTGAAGAAATTCGGTCAGTAACTCTGCTTCTTTTCTGGTACGGACATAGATGATCCCTGAATCATTATTGTATTTTAAAATATCAAAAATTCGTTGGAATTTATCAGAAACTTCTTCGGTGAAGATTTTTATATTATCTCTTTTAAAACTTTTCTGAAAAACTTGAGGATTTTTAAGTTCTAATTTTATTTTAATCTCTTCTAAAACTTTTGGAGTTGCCGTTGCAGTTAAAGCTAAGCAAGGAATTTTAGGATTATTTTTTCTAAATTCTTTTATATTCTGATAACTGGGTCTGAAATCCTGTCCCCATTCTGAGATACAGTGGGCTTCGTCTACCGCAATAAAAGACAATTGTATTTCGTCAATATTTTGTAGAAATTGTTTATTGGTTACTCTTTCCGGAGAAACATAGAGTAGTTTTGTTAAACCATCTTTACATCTGTTATAAATTGTTTCTGCATCGAATTCATCAAGTTCTGAAGAGAGATATTCCGCCTCAATTCCACGAAATTTTAATTGATTAACCTGATCTTTCATTAAGGCTAAAAGAGGAGAAATAACAAGACATGTTCCCTCTTTTAATAAAGCCGGAAGTTGATAACATAATGATTTTCCTGCTCCTGTAGGTAATAATACCAAAGAATCTTTTTCGTTTAAAACTGAATTAATGACTTCTTCCTGAGAATCTCTAAATTGATCATAGCCCCAAAAATACTTCAGGGTTTCATATTTTAATTTTTGAAAATCTTGTTCGGAAATCATTAGGTAAAAATAAGGAAAGTATTTATGACAACAAAAAAAGTCACGCAATGCGTGACTTTAATATATAATTAAATAATTCGTTTATTATTTAGCTTCAAAGTAAACTCTTCTGTTTGCTCTGTTTTTCCATTCAGGACACTTAGTTGCTGGCTCACACTCTGGGTATTTAAGGTCTTTTTCACCTTTACCAATTGCATTAAGTTTTCCGTTCTGAACACCGTTTTTAACTAAATAATCTTTAACGTTATTAGCTCTTCTTTGAGATAATTTTTGATTATAAGCATCAGTACCTCTTGTATCAGTAGCACCAACTACGTTATAAGCACCACTTGAAGTATTAATATAGTTAACCGCGTTATTTAAGATTGGTGTATTAGAAGGTAAGATTCTGTCTGAATTTAAATCAAACTCAATTCCTTCTAATTTAGTTTCAGTTTCTACTACCGGTCCTGTAGTTGTAGTTGGACAACCGTTGTTTTCAACAGGTCCGGGAACCGTTACACACTTGTCGTAAAGATCAATTACTCCATCTAAGTCTGTGTCAAGAGCTACACCAGCACCGTCAACTCTTGCACCAGCAGGAGTATCAAGTTGTCTGTCCCAATCATCACAAACACCATCATTATCAGCATCTCCTTTTTTACAAACTTCGATATCTTGGTTTTTAGTAGCCAAAACGTCTAATTTGTAATAGATTTCCTGTAATGGATCATGCCACATTAAGTGAGATTCATGCTTCCCTAACTTTAAAGAAATACCTAAAGTAGCATTGAAGAAGTTATCTGAAGTATTTTCTTCACGTTGGTTTATAGCACTGTATGGTGCTCCTCCGCCATCGAAAGTATCATCACCAGTAACTACATACATTACTCTACCTTCAATGTCTAATCTTCTGTTAACTTTAAATTTAAGACCAGCACCTGCCTGACCGAATAATGAATTCAGTTTGAAAGGTTTAACTTCAGTCATTAATCTTTGTCCAGTCTCATCTTTTTGGTACGCTTTGTATGCTAAAGTACCAATACCTGCATAACCATGTAGTGCCCATCTGTATGTAGAATGGTTATCAACTCTTCTTAAAAGATTTGAGAAGTTGATATCTCCTAAGATTGAGATCGCATCATACTGAGTTCTACCAGCAACTTGTTGATATTTTGAAGCATCTACAGGTGCAGCGTCTTTAGTATTAAACCATCCTTGTCTAGTTTCTCCTCTATCATACTGAAGGTTAATACCAAAAGCATGAGTAATAGCCTTGTCAATACTTACGTAAGCAGAATAGCCAAAAAGGTTTTTACCGTTACCGTTTTTGATTGACGTTAAATCGGCAGATTGAACCAAAGGTACCCCAGCACCAATTGAAACTGACCAATCATTAAATCTTTTAGATTTCTGTGTAAATGGGGAAACATTAGCAGAACCAGAAGAAAATGTATTTGGATATTTTCCGTTTGAAGAAACTGCCGTTGAGTCTTGTGCATAACTTGCTGTAGGAACAGCCAGTGCAAATGCAATAATTGCTAAACTTAATTTCATAGTGTATTTTTATTTAGTTATATAAATGATTGTATTTTCCAGTATGAAGTTTTTAATGCTTTTTACTTAATTTAAATCAAAAGCAATTTTAAGAATACATTCTGAAAATTATGTAAATTTAATAAAAAAAAATCATTTTATGGAAAAATAAAACCGAAAAGAGCTTCCCTTCGGTTTTATTTTGTTTATTGTAACAAAGAAAATTATTTTTTCTTCTTTTTAACTACTTTTTTTGCAGATTTTTTTACTGCCTTTTTTACAGTAGGAGCATCTGTATAATCTTTCTTTTGTATAGAATTCCACTCATTAGTATCTTCTATAGCTTTTACAGTAACTTTTCTGTCAGCTAATCTTTCAGCATCAGAAGCAGTTGCAGCGATTGTAGCTTCAGCAGAACCAACACCTTTAGATTTAAGTACATCTGCAGAAACTCCTCTATTTTCTAAAGCTACAACAACAGCAGCAGCTCTTTCCTGAGAAAGTTTAAGATTGTAGTTTGGATTTCCTTTAACATCAGTATGTCCTGTTAGTAAATATTTACCGTCATTTTCTTTAATTATTTTAGCTGCTTGATCTAACTTTTCGTTAGATTCAGGTCTGATAGTAGCTTTATTGAAATTAAAGTATACATTTTTTAATTCTTGTTCTACCGCTGTAGCAATTACATTGTTATCCTTTTTTACAGGACAACCGTTGTTTTCAACAGGTCCAGGAACCGTTACACATTTGTCGTAAAGATCAATTACTCCATCTAGGTCTGTGTCAAGAGCTACACCAGCACCGTCAACTCTTGCACCAGCAGGAGTATCAAGTTGTCTGTCCCAATCATCACAAACACCATCATTATCAGCATCTCCTTTTTTACAAACCTCGATATCTTGATTTTTAGTAGCTAAAACGTCTAATTTGTAATAGATTTCCTGTAATGGATCATGCCACATTAAGTGAGATTCATGCTTCCCTAACTTTAAAGAGATACCTAAAGTAGCATTGAAGAAGTTATCTGAAGTATTTTCTTCACGTTGGTTTATAGCACTGTATGGTGCTCCTCCGCCATCGAAAGTATCATCACCAGTAACTACATACATTACTCTACCTTCAATATCTAATCTTCTGTTAACTTTAAATTTAAGACCAGCACCTGCCTGACCGAATAATGAATTCAGTTTGAAAGGTTTAACTTCAGTCATTAATCTTTGTCCAGTCTCATCTTTTTGGTACGCTTTGTATGCTAAAGTACCAATACCTGCATAACCATGTAGTGCCCATCTGTATGTAGAATGGTTATCAACTCTTCTTAAAAGATTTGAGAAGTTGATATCTCCTAAGATTGAGATCGCATCATACTGAGTTCTACCAGCAACTTGTTGATATTTTGAAGCATCTACAGGTGCAGCGTCTTTAGTATTAAACCATCCTTGTCTAGTTTCTCCTCTATCATACTGAAGGTTAATACCAAAAGCATGAGTAATAGCCTTATCAATACTTACGTAAGCAGAATACCCAAAAAGGTTTTTACCGTTACCGTTTTTGATTGACGTTAAATCAGCAGATTGAACCAAAGGTACCCCAGCACCAATTGAAACTGACCAATCATTAAATCTTTTAGATTTCTGTGTAAATGGGGAAACATTAGCAGAACCAGAAGAAAATGTATTTGGATATTTTCCGTTTGAAGAAACTGCCGTTGAGTCTTGTGCATAACTTGCTGAAGGGACAGTCAGTGCGAATGCGATAATTGCTAAACTTAATTTCATAGTGTGTCTTTCTTAAAGGTAATTTATTGGTTGGCTAAAGAAACCAACCAATAATTACATTATTTTTGAATTAAAATATTTTATTATTTAGTTGTAGGACAACCATTGTTTTCTGGAGGACCAGGAACTGTTACACACTTATCGTATAAATCAATAACCCCATCAAGATCCATATCTAAAGCAACACCGGCACCATCTACTCTTGCTCCTGCAGGAGTATTTAGTTCTCTGTCCCAATCATCGCAAACTCCGTCATTATCGTTATCACCTTTTTCACATACTACAAAATCTGTTGAAGCGTTTTCAAGTACACTTGTTCTGTAATAAGCTTCTTGTAAAGGATCATGCCAAGCTAAGCTAGACATATGCTTACCTAATTTAAAGGATACCCCTAAATTAACGGTCATCATATTATCTGATCTGTGTTTGTTTAGCATGTTATACTTCGATACTTTAGAATTCACATCGTAGTCGCCAGGTCCAGCCCATCCGCCACCATCAAATTCGTCATCACCACTAAGGATATACATTGCTCTTGCTTCAACGTCAATAAGTTTAGAAACATTATATTTCAAACCTAGACCAAATTGAGAATAGAATGAGTTAATATCAATTTTTTGGTCAATAAACAAAGGGACTCTAGCAGGATTAGTGCTCCATCTATATTCGTTATTGTCATGTAGAGATGTATGGTATCCCATAAATCCAATACCCGCATAACCATGCAATGCCCATCTGTATGGAGAATGATTGTCAACTCTTCTTAATAGATTTGAAAAGTTAATATCTCCCATTAAAGCAATTTGGTCATACTTGGTTTTTGCAACCCCTACACCAGCTAATTGTCCGGCTACTCCATCCAATTGAGCTTTTTGGTTAGTCTCACCTCTTTGATAGATAATACTTAAACCAAATATGTGATTAATCTGTTTGTCTATGCTGACGTAGCTGTTATATCCCCAGTTAATCTTTTTGTCATAGAAAGATGTAAGATCAGCATGAGTCATGAACGCTCCTCCTCCTCCAACTGAAATACTCCAGTCGTTAAATCGTCTAGCCTTGTTGTCGAAAGTTTGGACATTGGCAGAACCTGAGGAAAAAGTATTCGGATATTTGCTAGAGGAACTAACGGCAATACTGTCCTGAGCATAAGTAGCAATAGGCAAAGTGGCCAATAATAATAAACCTAGTTTCATACAATATGTTTTATGTTTTATTTAAATAAAATCTTTTAATAATATTCTAGAAAATTCTCTTTCAAAAAGATGTTTCTGATGAGGGATTTCTAACCTTTCTGACGTGAATTTTAATTCATCATATTTAATGATATCAATGTCTATTAATCTGTCAGTATAACCTCCGGAAGCCCTTGAATCATTAACTCTTCCCATTTCAACTTCAATACTTTTAACAAAATCAAGTAGTTGAATTGGTGAAAGATGTGTGAATATTATTGATGCAATATTACAAAAAATATTGGAACTAACAAATTCTACAGGCTCAGATGTTAAAAATTCACTAATTTTTAATATTTCATTTCCGCCTTCTTTTATCTTGTGAAGGGCTTCTTCTAAATTTTTTTTTGGGTCTCCAATGTTACTGCCTAGTAACAAAATGACCTTATGGTGCGACATATAGGAAAATGATTGTTTTATGAAAAGTTTTTTTAAAAATGTACTGGCAAATATAGTCGCTATTGTGATATTATGTGTCGTGTTTTTCTTCTTTTTCATTATGATGCTTGTGTTTAGCTCAATGGGAAGTGAGAAATCTGTAGAAGTAAAAAAGAATTCAGTATTAACTATTAATATAAAGACAAATATAATAGATAGTCCTACAGAAGAACAAACCGGAGTATTTAATATTAACAATCAAAATAAGAGTATTTTGATTTATGATGCGATTGAAGCAATCAACAAAGCGAAAACGGATGATAATATTAAAGGGATAAGTATTGAAGCTGATGATCTGCATGCAGGAATTACACAGATTGATGATTTAAGAGCTGCTATTGAAGATTTCAAGAAAAGCGGAAAATTTGTGTATGCTTATGGGAATGCTGTTTCTCAGTCTTCTTATTATTTAGGATCGGTTGCTGACCAGTATTATCTTAATCCATCAGGAATGATAGAGCTTAAAGGTCTTGCAACAGAAGTTGCCTTTTTCAAAGATTTTGCAGATAAATATGGGATTGGTATTGAAGTAATTCGTCACGGTAAATTCAAATCTGCTGTTGAGCCATTTTTAAGAAATGATATTTCGCCTGAAAACAGAGAGCAATTAAGTACTCTTTTAAATGATATCTGGAAAAATACTTCTACAAGAATCGCGACTTCCAGAAAAATGGACAGTGCACAATTCAGAACGGTAGTGGATAGTTTATATGGAATGATTCCTGAGTTAGGATTGAAACATAAGCTTGCTGATAAATTAATTCAAAAAACAGAATATGATGATTTAATTAAATCAAAATTAAGTTTAAAAGATAAAGAAAAACTGAATAAAGTATCTTTAGGTAAATATATCGCTTCATATTCTAATGATGATAAATCTGGAGATAAAGTAGCTGTTCTGTATGCTTCAGGATCTATAAATAATGGAGATAATTATAATGATATTTATTCTGATAAATACATCAAATATATTAAAGAGCTTCAGGAAAATGATAAAGTAAAAGCGGTTGTTTTAAGAATTAATTCTCCCGGAGGAAGTGCAAATGCTTCTGATGAAATTTTATTTGAACTTCAACAGTTAAAAAAGAAAAAGCCACTTGTTGTTTCTTTTGGAGATTACGCAGCATCTGGAGGATATTATATTGCTATGGCTGCTGATAAAATTTATTCTGAGCCTAATACATTAACAGGATCTATTGGGGTTTTTGGAGTAATACCTTACTTTAAAGATTTGGCTAATAAAAATGGGGTACGTTCAGATATTGTTGCTACCAATGCAAATTCTCTTTATTACTCTTCTTTAAATGGGGTTACACCATACGGAGTAAATATGATTACAAGAAGTGTTGAAGGAACGTATAAAAGATTTGTACACTTTGTAACGCAAAATAGAAAACAAACTTTTGAGCAGATTGATAGTATTGGTGGAGGTAGAGTATGGAGTGGGACAAGAGCTAAGCAAATTGGTTTGGTAGATGAATTAGGAACTTTAAATGATGCGATTAAATTTGCAGCACAGAAAGCTGGATTAAAATCATCTTACAACGTTGCTTCTTTCCCTAAAAAGATGACTGCCTTTGAGCAAATATTTAATGACTTTAATGAGGATGAAATCTCTGCAAAAATTATTAAAAGTAAAATTGGTAAAGCAAACTATGAAATCTTAAATCAGATTACTAACGAAAAGTTACAGTCTGAAATAAAGATGGAAATGCCTTATCAGATTAAGATAGACTAAATTATATTGTTTCATAAAAGAAGCCGGATTTGAATTTCAAATCCGGCTTCTTTGTTTTATTTTTTTATTTGTAATTAGCTTTTCCTTGTAGCCATTCCGTAGATCCAGAGAACAATAAGTGCTCCTCCCACGGCTAATAGCATACTTCTGAAATCGAAACTGTCTGCAGTTCCCCATCCTAAAAAGCTACCTACAAATCCTCCTACGAAAGCTCCAACAATTCCTAAGATGATAGTCATTAACCAACCTCCTCCTTGTGTTCCAGGCATAATCATTTTAGCAATTGCACCTGCGATAAGACCAAATATGATCCAAGTTAAAATTCCCATAGTTTTAATTTTTAATTGTTAATATTTATGAATGTGTTTTAGTCATTTCAAGAATCATATGATAAAAATCATCTCTTCTTGAAAAATGAATCAACAAATTCTGTACCATTAAACAATTGCAAATCTTGCATCTTCTCACCGACGCCTATATATTTTACCGGAATCTGGAATTGGTCTGAGATACCAATCACGACACCTCCTTTGGCTGTGCCATCCAGTTTTGTTACTGCCAAAGCATTTACTTCAGTAGCTGCTGTAAACTGTTTTGCCTGTTCAAAAGCATTTTGGCCCGTAGATCCGTCAAGAACTAATAAGATTTCATGAGGAGCATCAGGAATAACCTTCTGCATCACTCTCTTGATCTTGGAAAGCTCGTTCATTAAATTAATTTTATTGTGAAGTCTTCCTGCGGTATCTATAATAACAACATCTGCTCCCTGAGCATTGGCACTTTGTACAGTGTCGAAGGCAACAGAAGCGGGGTCAGACCCCATGTCTTGCTTTACAATAGGAACGCCGGCTCTTTCACTCCAGATCGTTAATTGGTCAACTGCGGCCGCTCTAAATGTGTCAGCTGCTCCCAATACTACTTTTTTACCTTCCGATTTAAATTGGTGGGCTAGTTTTCCGATAGTTGTTGTTTTTCCGACCCCGTTTACTCCCACAACCATGATTACATAAGGTTTTTTCGAAGAATCAATGTTTCCTGTTCCTGCATGAGGATTTTCTAATAACAGCCCAGAAATTTCTTCACGAAGAATATTGTCTAGCTCGCTTATACTTACATATTTATCTCTGGCTACACGCTCTTCTATTCTTCCTATAATCTTGATGGTAGTTGATGCGCCTACGTCTGATGCTATTAGTATTTCCTCTAAGTTATCAAGTACTTCATCATCTACTTTACTTTTGCCAACTACGGCCTTCGTCATTTTTTCGAAAAAACCTTGGCTGGATTTTTCCAACCCTTTGTCTAAAGTTTCTTTCTCTTCTTTTTTGAAAATGTTTTTAAACCAACTCATATTAGAATTTTGATTGTATATAAGGTGTTGTATTGCCTCTCTTTATAACAAAGATAACAAAAAAACTACCCAAAAAATGAGTAGTTTTTTTATATTGTAAATAAAGCTCAGCTTATTTTTTCAAATAAGCATCCACTTCGTCTGCATTCATTACTTTTTCTTCGAAAACGTAAGCATCTGATTTAGATGACTTCACCATTTTCACAACTTTAGTCATTTTTTTTGACTGTCCGCTTTGTAGGGTTGCTACTACTTTCTTTGCCATGGTAAATTATATTTATAAATTACTTGATTTCTTTGTGAAGGGTAGATCTCTTAAGAACCGGATTGTATTTTTTCAATTCCAATCTCTCTGTAGTGTTCTTTTTATTTTTTGTAGAAATGTATCTAGACATTCCTGGCATACCACTTTCTTTGTGCTCTGTACATTCAAGAATTACTTGAACTCTATTTCCTTTTTTTGCCATGATTTAGTTCTTTTTAATCAATCCGTTTCTAGTGCCTCTTTCGATAGCCTCTTCGATTCCAATCTTGTTAATCACTCTCAATCCATGAGCTGATACTTTCAGTGTAACGTGCTTATCTTGCTCTGGAAGGTAAAATTTCTTCTCTAATAAGTTAATTTCAAAACGACGCTTCGTTTTGTTATTAGCGTGAGAAACGTTGTTACCAACCATTGCACGCTTTCCTGTTATTTGGCAAATTCTTGACATATCTCGATGTTCTTATTTGTATAATATTTGAGGTTGCAAAATAACGAAGAATTTTTTAGATAGGCAAATCTTTTATAAAATATTTGCAAATAACTGACTGATTCATACGATTGAATTTACACGTAAGAATAAACTTGAGATACCATGGGCATTGAGACTGATAAAATTCATATAAACTTTATTCTGATGCAAATAATTAATCTTATATCTTTGTTTTTAATTAATCTAAATAAAAATAATAATGAAGAAGATTTATATTTTATTATCAATGCTTCCGGTAGGAATTGTGGCGCAGACCTTTACTGAGGTTCAGACCAGTATGAATAATTACTATTATGCGGCCAGTGATATAGGGGATATTGATAATGACGGATCACAGGATATTGTGGTAAATGGAGCAATAGATTCTGATGGTGACGGAAATGTAGATACCACTTATAATGGAATATATAAAAACAATGGATCTACATTTATTCCTTATGCAGATCTGGGGGCAGATGCAACGCATTTGGGAGATATAAAATTCATTGATTATAATAATGATGGATTGGCAGATATTATTTCTACAGGATTAAGCTATATGGATATTGTAAATTATAAACATTACAGATTCAGAAATACAGGTACAGGTTTTGTGAAAGAAGCTGATCTTAAGGGAAAGATTTATGGATCCTTAGAAGTTTTCGACTTTAACCATGACGGTTTGCAGGATTATGCATTGAATGGAACTCAATATGTTGATGGAGTAGGATTTGTAAATAAATTAGATTATTACCAGAATACAGGAAGCGGTTTTCACGTAACTCCCGGTTGGATGGAAGGTACCCAAAACAGTAGCTTTAAGATGGTAGACCTTAATAATGATCATCTTCTTGATATGGTAATCCTGGGTTATGATGGCAATAGCACTCCCATATTCAAGGTATATTTAAATATGGCAGGAACGTTAACCCTTACTCAGACTCTTCCTCCTTTAGCAAGTGGGAAATTAGAATTTGCTGATTTCAATGCAGACGGTTTTCAGGATATTGTGGTTTCAGCACAAGATGCAAACTATGAAGGATATCTTGGGGTATTAATGAATGATGGAACAGGGCATTTGACCCCTCAGAAAATAAATGTTCCTGAAATTTCAGATTCATCAGTGAGTGTAGGTGACTTAAATAACGATGGATACTATGATTTCATTGTATCAGGAAATGACGGAAATAATGATGCTGTGGTAAAAGTTTTCACTTACAATCCAGGCAATCAAAATTTCACAGAAAATACTACTACAGGTTTGTACAACTTAGGAGGTCCGGGTTTTGTGCATCTACTTGACTATAATAATGATCATCAGCTCGATGTTTTATTGTCCGGATTTGATTGGGCAGATCCGGCAATGCCTTCATTAACCAAAATCTTCAAAAACGTTTCGTCCGAAACAAATGTAAAACCCGCGCCTCCTACAAACCTGAATGTTACAAGAACAGGAAACAGATTTAATTTCTCCTGGACCGGTGCTTCCGATGATAAAACGCCAGTAAATGCATTGCGTTACGAAATCAAAGTAGGAACTACTCCAGGTGCTCAGAATTTAGCTAAGTATGTCGTAACAACACCTTCTTGGTTCTTGGATCTTGATCCGACAATTCAGAATGTGTATTGGAGTGTAAGATCCATTGATGCCTCAAAAGTGTATTCTGATGTTTCTACGGAAAATACATTAGGAACTCAAAATATAAGTTTAGAAAACCAATTCTCTATTTACCCGAATCCAGCTACAGAAAAGGTATTTATAAAAGGAGATAAAGTTTCAGATATTGAAATGTATTCAATAGACGGTAGGAAACTGAATGTGACGGTAAATAGCGATCAGTCGATCAATATTTCTCATCTTCCAAAAGGAGTTTACCTGATTAAATTAAAAATAAAACAACAAGAAACCACCAAAAAACTCATTATTAAATAATTGAACTTTTTCCTTAATCAATGAGAAAAGCCAGACGTCCAGCTGGCTTTTCTCTTTCTCTTACTTTTATTTGAATGGTGACTCCGATTTTTCTGAGTCGCCATTTTATTTTTTATCAGATGTGGATTGTTTTATTATCCTTGTCTAGGTTTTAAACCTTGACAAGGATAAATGAAGAAAAGACTACGCCTTTTTCATTTTATTCTGAACTCTTTTAATCAAGAAATAAAACAACAGAAATCCCAACGCAAAAAATGAAAATCTTGTTAATAAATCTCCGCTTCTTGTGTAGAATGTTTGTGTGTCATACAGATTAATTTTAGCAAATAATGTTGTCTTATCTCCGTAAAAAGTATCTTCTACAATTTCTCCTTTTGCGTTAATATGCGCTGAAATTCCACTATTCGCGGCACGAGCAATTTCTCTTCTTGTTTCAATAGCTCTTAATTTTGCATACGATAAAAGCTGCTTATGACCTTCCGATACGCCCCACCAAGAGTCATTGGTCATGATGGCGAAGAAATTGGCACCTTTTTTCACATAATCGGTTACAAATTCACCATAAATGCTTTCATAGCAAATGATCGGAGCCATTTTTCCTTTGTTGAATGGATTTGAAAACGCAACCCTTTCTTTATCTGTTCCTAAGGAAGCAACGGTTCCTCCCAAGTTAAGCATAGCGTCCCCTAAAAGTGGTTTTAAAACGCTCATGTAAGGGAATATTTCAACACCTGGAACTAATTTTCCTTTGTGATAAACTTCTACTTTTTGATTCGGAATAATCTGAACGGCTGAATTGTAACTTTCAACCCAAAGTGCAGGATTTAGCTGATACGCTTCTTTTGGCACTTCTTTTTTGTTGGTGTAAAAATGATGGGAAGAAATACCTGTAGCGAAAACCGAGCCCGGATGTTTTACAAGGAAACCTTTAACGTTATTTAAAAGTAAACTCTTCTCAAAGGCGGTCTCAGAAATAGAACCTCTTCCTGGAAGCGCCGTTTCAGGAGCAATATAATAATCAATTTTACCTTTTGAATTTCTTTCTGCAAGACTTAAAAGGTCATTTTCTATCGTTAAACTGTCGATGGAGTATTTTTCTCCGTAAGGATCAAGATTAGGCTGAAGCATTAAAACATTTACCTGCCCGATTGGTTTCTCATTAAAATTATTGTATTTCACCAATGAAATGATCATAGGGACAACAATTAAAACAGCTACAATGGATGTATTGATCATTAAACTCTTTCTTTTTCTTCCCGCCTCCCAAATTCTTAAGGTGTAAAAAATAAGAACATTAATCACCAAGATCCAGAAACTTCCGCCTGTTGCACCCAAAGTATCATACCACTGAACGAATTTCGGGTAATCTGAAAATGCATTTCCAAGGTTCAGCCAAGGCCAGGTAAATTCCCAGTTTAAATGAAGTTTTTCAAAACTCATCCAGATGGCTACAAAAAATGCAAGTCCCCAGTACGTTCCCTGCGCATTTTTATACCAATGATAGCATTGGAAAACCAAAGAATACAAAAGAGAATTAACCAATACCGGAAATACAACCGCCATCATAGAATGGCTTCCGTCAGGGTTTTTAGAACCGTACAGCCAGCCTGTGGTTACAATATTCCAAATGACAAAACAGAGATAGGAAAGTCCGAAAACTACCCAGCTTTTTCTATTGAATTTGGAAAATTTTGAAACGCCATGTTCCATCATCAAAAGCGGAACAAGGGCAAAAAATATAAAGAACGGAATTCCGTAAGTTGGCCAAGATATAGACAACAGCATCGCCGAAATGAGCGTAAGTAAAACGTATTTCATTAATTTTATTTAACACACAAATTTAATGTTTTTGAAATGAATAAATTTGCAATTAATGGTAAAGAAAATTTATAAAATATTTATTGTTCCCTACACTTTATTTTTGCTGTATCTGATGTTTTTAGGAATGGGCAGATTTCAGTATGATGAAAATGTTGTGAGGCTAAAACCTGTGTTATCAACTATAGAGTTTATTCAGGGAACCATTCGTTGGGAAGATATTATTAAAATCGTTTTGGGAAATGTGGTTATGTTTATTCCTTTTGGTTTTCTAGGTTGGGTCTTTCCTAAGCTCAGAGATCTGAAAAGTCTTCTCTTTTCCTTTATGTCGGCAATCGTTATTGTAGAAGCCCTCCAGTATTTTACAAGAATGGGAATCTTTGAAACCGACGATGTTATTTTGAATACGTTTGGCGTTTATTTAGGGTTTTTGATCTGTCAGTTTATTGAAAAGAATTATAATCGTTTAGTTTCCTGATTGATTTTCCTGTAGTTTTTCAATAGATTGTAGTTTCATGTCTTTCAAGCCCCAATCTTGAATGACCATAATGATGGGTAGGAATGATTCTCCATATTCCGTTAATTTATATTCTACACGAGGTGGAATTTCAGCGTATGTAATTTTCTCAATAATACCATCATTTTCAAGTTCTCTTAATTGATTCACGAGCATCTGTTTGCTGATTGTTGGGATGGCTTTTTGTAGCGTACTGAATCTATTGACGTGCTTACTGATTCCATATAATATAACCGTTTTCCATTTTCCGCCTGCTTTATTGTAAAAGTGGGTAACCGGACAATTATTAGGATTAAAGTCTTTGTTTTTTCTTTTGTTTTCCATTGGTCTAAAAAAATGTACTACAAATGTAAAGAACAGTTGGAGTAAATAACAAGGCAAAAATATTACATTTGTTATAACTAAAAACAAAGTATACAATGGATAAGAAAGGATTATTCGTAGAAGAAATAAAAAAAGAAGCATTAGGCGATTGGAAAAGTATTGCTGTTGAAGTTCGACCAAGTTCATTTAAAAATGAAGATGGAAGCTTAAAACCATTTTACCTAACAAGAGAATTTAGTTATTTACCGGAAGATAAATTTCAATTAGAGATTATCAATTATGCTGATACATATGGTAAAATTCCTTTGGTTAAAATGTTAATCAAAGGTGAAGTAGAATGGCAAGGGGATCACTCGATTGCAGAAGGCGCGCAAAAAGTAGATTTTACAGCCAACGAAAGTTATGAAGTTACGCCGTTGATCCAGAATTTTGTAGACGTATTGAATAGTCTGGCGAAAGAAGGTTTTGATCAATGGGAAGTTGGAAAATCACAAAGTATTTTCAAGAAATCTTTTGTTCCTTTTGGATTAAAGGAAGGAGATGTCTTCAAAGAATATGATCTTGTTTACCTTTATAAAGATATGATGTTTTGGGGCGCCAGAAATGTGGACGGGAGAGGTTTTGATACCGAAGAAAATCGTCCGACGAACTTGCAGATTCCGATGGTTAGAAAATAATTTTCTTAAAACAATTAGAAAAGATATCTATAAAGTTTGTCATTCGAGAGGAATCTAAGCATAGTTTGCGAAAATTATTCTGTGAATTAAAGTGTTTAGATTCCTCCGGAATGACAAATTGGATGTTGAAAATATCTTTAGGCTTTATCTTAAAAAGCTTAACAACTTAAAAAATCTGAGAGCCTGTGATAATTTCTAAGTTTAAATTTTTGTATCCCATTCAAATCTTTATCTAAATTACATTTTTTAAGGATTTTTTGATTAAAAAGATAATGTACTGATTACATGTTTTTCTAACGCAAAGCTTTAGCTTCATTATGCATGTTTTAGGGAGCAAAGGATTGAATCAACGAAGTTGATTCGTCGAAGTGTATGGATAAGCATACAGCTTCATCAGCGACGAAGTCGCATCACTTTGCCCACTTAAAATAAAGCAAAATTATTCATCAACTTTGCGTTCATCTTTTTACTCAAAAAACAATTTCAAACATGACCTATTGAATCTTATCAATAAAAAAAACACCTGATAAGCATCTATATAAGGGTTCCTGAATGAAATTATCACAGGCTCTTAATGGTTCGGAATCTTATTATCCATTTAATTCCTTCGCTCGTTTTTCCGCATTTAAAATTCCGTTTTTCAGGATCTCTTTGAAATTATTTTCTTCGAACGTTTTTAATGCAGCTTCTGTTGTTCCGCCTTTGGAAGCAACATCTTTTATCAATTCTTCCAAGGTTTTATCTGAATTATTAATCAAATGATAGGCACCCAACATGGTTTGCTGAACGAAAAGTTTAGATAAGTTTTCGTCAATTCCCATTTCTGTTCCAGCCTTTATCATAGCATCTACAATATAGTAGAAATAAGCGGGGCCGCTTCCTGAAAGTGCTGTTACGCCATCTAGTAAATCTTCGTTTTCCAAATAAACTGATCTTCCTGTAGAATTTAATAATCTTTCGATATTAATTAACTGACTGAAAGAAATTCCGTTTGCAGAAGTATAACCAGTAATTCCCATTCCTAAAAGGGTAGGAGAGTTTGGCATTGCTCTTACAACCAATGGATGATTTAATAATTTCTGAATTTTTTCGATCTTAATTCCTGCCATGATGGATAAAACCATTTGGTTTTCCTTTAAGGTAAATCTGAAGTTTTCAGCAACCGTTTGAAAGTCCTGTGGTTTTACGGCGATAATAATAAGATCAGCATCCAGTTCATCTACATCGTCAAAAATAGAGATCTTAGAACGTGGGAATTCTTCTGCTATTTTTGATAATTTAGACTCATTTCTTGTAATAAGATGCAAACTTTCAGGTTTGATCAATTCATATTTTAAGAAAGATTTTGAAAATGACAAGCCCATATTTCCGGCTCCAAGAATCGCTATTTTCATGTGTGTTTTTTATTAAAATGAGATTATTCTTTCAGGTATTTTCTAAAGGTCAAAGAATAATTATCATTAAAAGTAATGAATTCTAAATTTTTAAAAGAAATTTTAGGCGATTTTTTATTGAATTTCCCACTTGGGTCATAATTCTTGATGGTCACAGATTTTTCATTCACATCTAAAATTTCACCAATTGAAAACAGGTCTTTGTTCTTTTTTGTGCTATCAACGATGCAATGGAAATTTTGTTTTTTTATTGATTTAAACAAAGATTCTCCATTTTTTAAAGAAGTATTATCAATGATCTTTTGATTGAACTTTACGAGTCCTTCTTCTGAAAATATATTTTTAGAAATGGTGTCGAATCTGTTGTGTCGTATGCTCGAAATTCTTTTGTAAGGAATGATTTTAATACCGGATAAAGTAAAATCATACGTTTCCTGAATCATTAAAAAATCATCAGATACATTAAGGATGAATCCAAAAACATAACCTTCGGGGCTGTCTTCTGTAAGATAAATTTTCACATAATTACTTTTAGCAATATGCTTTTGAATCAGTTTTTTAAATTCTTTTTCGCTTAAATCTTTAGCCATGATGATCGTATTTAATTGATTATTTTTTCAATATTAAAAATATCGAATTTTTACCAAGAAATATCGTTTATGGAGATTAATTTTTACTCAACAGGAAATTCGGGTCTCCTCATTTTGTATTTTGTTCCCGACAGTGCTTCAAGGAAAGTAACAAGAGCTTTGGTTTCTTCTTTTGTTAGGTGTAAAGGTTTCAATAAAGGATCGGTCATTGGGTATATAGGATCCAGTTGTTTTTTCTCAGGGCTAGGGTCTATTTGGTGCATTCCACTGTTGTATAGATTTACAACACCTTCCAGATCGTTGAATAATCCGTTGTGCATCCAAGGTTGTGTAAGCAAAAGATCTCTTAGTTGTGGTGTTCTGAATTTACCTGCATCTTCTGTTTTTTTAGTAATTTCATACAACCCAAGATCCTGATATTTTTTCTTGTAATACGTCAGTCCAATATTGTGGAAAGATTCATCGGTAAGGTATTGTCCGTTATGGCAATTCATGCAACGGGCTTTCGTTCTGAAAATATGCATGCCGTAGATTTCTTCATCAGACATTGCGTTGTATTTTCCTTCTAAAAATTTATCGAATCGGCTTGGCTGGCTTTTAATGGTTTTTTGGAAATCAGCGATGGCTTGTACAATTTTGTCATACGTTACTTTGTCTGTTCCAAATGCTTTTTTGAAAAGTTCTTTGTACCCTTTTACGGCCTGTATTTTTGCAGGTAAGGTTTTTACGTCCATAGCCATTTCGTGATGGGCACTCAACGGACCTGCCGCTTGCTCTTCTAATGTTTTTGCTCTTCCGTCCCAGAAAAAAGACTGGCGTTCTGCAATATTATATAATGAAATGGTATTTCTGTTTCCCTGAAGATGATTATTTCCCAACGCTACACGTCTGCGGTCTGCCCATCCCATTTCAGGGTCATGGCATGAGCTGCAAGAAACTTGATTTGATTTTGATAATTTAGGATCGAAGAACAGCATTTTCCCTAATATAACATTAGGTTTATCCTGATTTGTAAAGAAAGCAGAGTCATTTTTAATAGGAGCGAATTCGTTCCATTGTACTCCGTAATCGATCGTAGGTTTTGGCCAGTCAGTGATTGCTTTTTTATAGCTTTTTACAATGTCTTCAATGGTCGGATCCTGAATGTTTGATAAATCCTGATTGACCTTTGGCGTAAAACTCCACAATAACAATAAAACCAATCCTAAAACCCAATATATACCTCTTCTCATTCCCTAAAATGTTATTCCTATGCTTGCGCCTGCAAAATTATTGTTTTTTTCTTGAATTTTTTGTGATTGGTACTGTGCACTTACAAAGAATGCAGGTAGTTTTTCAAGTTTTAAATCATATCGTAATGATGCTCCAAATGTGGTAATATCACTTGCCTGAAATAAATAATCCTGAAAGATCCATTCATCAACAGCCGCATTTCCTGTGGCAGTTAATGCGTTAATAGATTTGTTGACAATTCTTTTTGAAAAATAAGGCTGAAAACTTAAGACCTGATTTTCTTTAATCTGCTGTTTATAATCTGCATTGATCCCGAAATAAGAATATTCAAATTTTTGTCCTGAATTAGGATACAGTCTTCTTTCTTTAATCTCTTCATATCCATAAAATGGAGTAGCGGTGATAGAAAAATGGTCTTGATTGTATTGATAGAAACCTTGTATCGTGGTTACATAATTCTCTTTACGGTAAGATTTTCTTTTGAAAATTTGTGTAATAGTTGTTTTGTTAAGAGAATAACCATATTCTGACCCTGTTCTGATAGAAGCTGTATAATTTGCTAGAAGACCTATACGATTTTTTTTATTTAGATTTAAAGATTTAGCGCCTTCAAACTCAAATTTTTTGTTTTCTAAATCTGACAGGTCAAAATTTGAACTGGAAGTATTATATGTTTTTATAATATTTGACCTTCCGATAGCTGCGTGAAGATAGAAATCTTTACTTTGTTTGTTGGATATCTGTATCCCTCCTTTGTAACCAAATTCTTCAAAAGCTGAGTTGGGATTGAGATCTCCGTTAAATAAATAATTAGAGAGTCCAAGACCTGTCATCTGGTAAACGTAAGGCCTTCCTAATAAACTTTGAAAAGTAATTGTATTGTTCTGTGTATACTTATTAAATTCACCAAAAACACCTACTTCATATTGTCTGAAAACGTTGTAGTTTACCCCTGCATTCAAACGTAAATCAGAAGTTGTACTCTTTAATCTTGGATCTTTTGAACGATATCCAAGTTGCGCCGAATAATTCAACTGAGCTCCTACTGTCCAACGATTCATCTTTTGTACATAGCCCCCAGCGAATTGATAGCGCTCGAGATTTAATTTTCCTCCAACAGAATCTGCGGTTGTATATGGTGAAATACGATCATAATCTAGATTTTCACTCCATTTGCTGGCGCCGTTTTTTAGGTTTTGATAGCTTGCGCTTCCCCAGACAAAACGGTTAGGTTTTAGTTTCTGAAAAGATTTAGCTTCAACAGTTAATCCTTTATCCCCTTTTCCTAATTGTTGACGGTAAACTTTTTCATCATTGTTATGATATCCAACGTTGAATTCTGAGAATGAAGAAGAACTATAACCCGACATGGAAGCCGGATTATAGTAATATTTGGTTTTAAAATTTCTCTCTACGTTGTATTGGTTGCTGATGGTCTTAAAAAGACTGAGGCTATCCTGAGCTTTTAAAGAAAATGAACTTAAGGTTATCAATAATAAATAGAAAGACGTTTTTATATTTAGCATAATTTATTGTAATAATTCAGTATTTATTGTGGATGTACAATACCGTTTTTTAAACTTGGCTCAGAATCTTTTACAAAGTCATTTGAAGAATTATTGGTATCCATATAAATGTTTTTACCATTTTCTGTTCCAGATACTTTACGTCTTACAGATTTTCCGTAACGAGCGGCATCATTGTCAATTGTTCCAACAGAAGTCCATCCTCCATCAATACTTGCAGAAGTAAGGGTATGAATGAATTTTGTAGGAATACTGTTGTTTACCCCATCAATAATCCAAGAATTCGGGATTGAATAAGCGCTTTTTGAAGTTATACCTCCCGCACTGTTTAGATAAGTGTAATCATATTTGCGGCCGGTTAAGAATGTTGTTTCATTTTCTCCAACAGGAAAACGCGCGATAACATAACTTTCAAACCCTCTGTTGTGTAAAAAGAACATGTTATACGTCATCTGAGAATAGATAACTTTAACATTTGGTACATCAGGATTATCAACCTGTCCTAAAGTAGGGTTTGTTGAAGGAAACTCGAAGTTGGCATTATGTAAATCATAAGCTGTGCTTGTATTTTGTTTATGATTGATCGCATTATCAGCAATGACAAGGAAGTCACCTGGTTTTATAGGGTAATCAGTTCCCGCGCCAGGCAATACCATTACCCCTTTTACAGGAAATGCTAAGTTTGTATTATATGGAGTAGGATTTTTATCATCTGTGGTAAGGAATTCTGACTGCGCAAGAATCAATCTATCTGCATATAATATCTTGTTTGTGTTATTCGTTAATTTAAAATAGCGACTTGAGTTATAATTCTTGTTATCTGTAGTTTTTACTCCTGTAAAGAAAACTTCTTCAATAATAAAATCATCATGGAATCTTTTAATAATTAAAGGAATGGTAAGATTGGTAACTGGAGATGTTAAATCTGTTTGTGCTGAAGCGCCTGCTTGCAATTCTTCATTACTCGCAATTACAATACCATTTACTGAAATTTTATATGATCCGTAAGGCAGCGGAAAAGAAAACGCGCTAGTGTTCTGAATTGTTTTCTTGGTGATAGCTCCTGTGTTAACTTCCTTAATCTCGATGTCTAAAGTTTGATAAGAGGTAATATTCTCTCCGGAAAAATTTAAAGTTAACACTCCGTTTTGGGTAGCCGTTGCTCCAAAATCATCATCACTAGAGCATGATGTCACAGTAAATGTTGTTGTCATTATTGCTACTAAACTTAATAGTAAAACTCTTTTCTTCATGTTATTTTCTTTTGATATATTAAAAATTGTAGTTTAATTCCATTCCAAAATATGGAGTGTTGGCTCCTTTTCTGTAAACTCTTGTATTATTAAAAGTATAAGGTGCACTATAGTTGAAAAGTCTGTTGACAAACATTGACGTTTTTAAAGACTTATAAATACTCTTTGTAACCTTAAGATTTCCGTTAATACTAAAGGTGTATAATGTTGGTAAATTATCAGTAATTGAAACATTTCTTACCAGCCATTGTTTGTAAATATCTGTTCTGTCTGCATCTGTAAAAGAATGTATTACTCCATCAATTCCATAGTAAGAAATAGGCTCCGGAATTCTTTGATCATTTCTTCGATGGTCATATAAACTTCCTTGGAAAGAAGCTGAAACTGTAAGGTCTAAGCTAGGTAAATACGTATCAATAAAAAGATTATAATTCATGTTTGAATTCATATAACCATCGTCATTTTGATAAATTCCGTAGTAAGGAAACCCGTCTTCTCCGATAGATTTTAGAGGTGCTTCTACAACAGCAATTGTGTTTCTATATTGTGTTTTAAACCAAGCTCCTGTGAATGTAAATCTCGTGTTGATTGCCTTGATTCTGGGAGAAGTATATCCAAATTCAATTCCTTGTTTCAAAGTTGCACTTCCGTTTTCATTAAGAGAATAAGATCCGTAAGCATGTTTTACAACATAATCTACATTGGTGAGATCCGGTCCATTAGGAGTCCATTGTGAAAGGTCTATCTGTGATTGGTCATATTGTTTGTAATCATGAATAGCCGTGTGAAGCATATTACGGAAGCCATTAGTCATATCTTCTTTAAAATAAGTAATAAAAAAATCATTGTTTCTGTAGCTTAAATCTAAACGAATTTCTTTTTTAATACTTTTTGCAGCTTCAATTTCTTTATTTTCTCTCGGTTGTACATAGGTCATGAAATTTACATATCGATATTGTGCATCATTATTGTAATAATTTAACTGTGTGTAATCCCAATATTGTTTATTTGGGTAAAGCATTCCTAAAGTCGGCTGTTTATAGAACTGTCCATATCCTAATGTAACATCTGTTTTCAGTGGAAAATTATTAATTATGAGGTGGGGTAAGCTATATTGTAAATTCAATCTTGGTTCTGTGAAAACTTTTTTGCTTATTGCGTAAGAATTATCAATGCCTAAATTTTTAGATACTCTCAAACCTGCGTAAAGTGTTAATTTATGTTGATTGATTGCATAGCTCATTTGGTCTCCTGCAAAAGCAGCTAATAAATTGGATGCTGGAATATCATTAAAAGCTCTAGGTCTTTGTATTCCTGATGCTGCAGAGGGTGGTGTTCTCATGTCATAGACTAATCCATTTCCATTATTTTTAGAATATCTCCAGTCAAGCCCTGCTTCATAATCATGGGTAATTCTTGCTATTCTTTTTGTACCATTTGTTTTGAAAAGTGCGGTTATATCTAAAGGTTTTCCTTCTGTTGAAAACTCTGTAACATATCGTAACTCTGGAAAAAATCCCACATTCTCACCTTGCTCATAGGCTAAAGAGAATGAACGAGGTCCGGATAACTGTATAAGTTTATTTTGCTCAATTTTTTCAAACCCTGCACGAATAGCTGTGTTTAAAGTTATCTTATTAAAGAATGAACTTTTATTTAATTGATAAATAAAATTATTGGCAAAACTTATTTTTTTATTATTTGATTCGTAAGTATCTGTTAATGGGTATCCATTGTCCGGATCGTACTTTTTTTTATCAATATTAGTTGAAAAATCGATATTAGATCTCCATTCTAAGGTTTTAGACCAAAGGGTAGAAATTTTCTTGGAACGAAGAGAAGCCGTAATACGTTGATAATTTTCAAAATCATCCGTAGGCGATGCTTTGGAATCTAAGAAATCAGCACTGGCACTTATTTGCCATTTGTCAGTAATCTTAAAACCTTTTCCAACATAATATTGTTTACTGAAACCATCTGCTTTAAATCTTGCCTGTAAAGGAGATTGTCCTATTTTACGCTCTATTTTAATCAATCCTGATGTTAAATCTCCATAAGCTGCAGAAGGAATTCCACGAATAATTTCTACTTTTTCAATATCGTTCGTAGAAATGGTTCTCATATCTATTCCAGAGTATGCTGTCTCTCTACCTTTTACAGATTCTGAAAATTGCTTATTATCTACAGAAATCTGCATATCAGCATTAGAATTAATGATGTTGTCATCAATCATAAATTGTACACCTAGTGAGGATGTTTTATAATCGTTACCACTATATCCTCCTGTATTTTCTCGAAGAATAGGTCTGTTTACTCCGCTTAGGTTTGGAGTCTTTGCAAGTCCTCCAGGAAGTAATTCCATTAAATCTGTAAAACTTGAAGGTTGCAAATGTTCCATTGCTTTTCTATCGATAACAGATTTTGTGGTTAATCCTTTTCCTTCTTTAGAGAATATAATAACCTCTTCAAGCTTGTTTACGGGTTGAAGTTGGAAGGTTATATTTTTTTGATTTGAAGAAGAAAGGTTGATTTCTTTTTCCTGATAATTGGGATGAACAATTTTTATATGATGTTTTCCGGTTCCTGGAGGTAAAGAAATGGTAATATTACCATTATTATCAGTTGTTAAAGTAGAGTTATCTACAATGATGGTTGCACCTTTAAGTGCTTTTTTGTTTTCGTCTTGAACAGTAAGGTTCAACTGCGATTGGTCTTCCTGAGCGTAAGCAAGCTGTGTTCCACCGAGTAATATAATAGCAATTGATAAATATTTGATCATTCTTCTTTGTTCTAAATAAAGCAGTGCAAAAGTACTGTTTTATTTAGAATAAATAAAAATAATTGACAAAAGTCAGGAAATAACTTGTGAAAAATTTACATAATAATTCTTAAAAATTATATAATATTCACTTCTCTCTCCAGTTCTATACCAAATTTTTCGTTAACAGAATGGATGATTTCTGTGGAAAAGTCGAAGATTTCTTTTCCTGTAGCACTTCCTGTAGCGTTAATGATCACCAAAGACTGCAATGGGTGAGAAGCAACGTTCCCAATTTGCTTTCCTTTCCAGCCGCATTGTTCAATCAGCCATCCGGCAGGAACTTTAACGAATTCTCCGTTGGGATATCCTTGAATGTTCTCGAATGTATGCTTCAATTCTTCAAATTGAGCTAGGGGAATGGTTGGGTTTTTAAAAAAGCTTCCTGCGTTTCCGGTAACTTTAGGATCCGGAAGTTTACTTTGTCTGATGTTAATCACAGCTTTTGAAACATCCTGAATAGTAGGATTCTTAATTCCAAGATTTTCTAATTCAGATTGTATGGCACCATATTCAGTTTTAATAATATGATTCTCTTTTGTTAATTTAAAAGTAACTTCCAGAATCACATATTTTCCTTTACCTTCCTGCTTGAAAATAGAATCTCTGTAACCGAATCTGCATTTTTCAATATCAAAAACTTCAACCTCTAAGGTTTCTAAGTTTAAAACTTTACAGTCTACAAAAACGTCTTTAATTTCAGTTCCGTAGGCTCCGATATTCTGCATGGGCGATGTTCCTACATTTCCGGGAATTAGGGAAAGATTTTCTAGTCCACCATAATTTTTTTCTAAAGTATACATCACAAGTTCATGCCAGTTTTCTCCAGATTGGGCTGTAACTAAAATGGTACTTTCTCCAGATTGATTTTCTGTAATTCCTTTTAGATTAAGTTGAATGGCTAATCCGTCAAAATCTTTTGTCAACAAAATATTACTTCCACCTCCTAGAAAAAGGATTGGGAGGGTTTTAGAGCTTGAGAATTTCAGGGCGTCCTTTAATTCTTCAATTGAGTGTGCTTCAACGAAATATTTTGCGCTGGCTTCTACGCCAAAAGTATTGTAGGGTTTTAGAGAAAAATTTTCTTGCATGGGTTTATTGGTATTCTTTTGGGAGAATTTTGTCTACTTGATCTTTGAATGCTTGCAACTGTTTATAATATAGGGTGTCATTATAAGAGTTTAAATAAAAGTAAGATTTTTGAGATGTCTTAATCTGGAAACTTTCATCAGCTCCGTCTATAGGCTGAATGCTTTCTGAACTTTTTATTTTACCAAGCGTCTTAGGATCAATTGTTGAGGTCAATTTTTTCCAGGTTTCTGGGTTGATGGCAGAATTCCATTGTTTATGAATGTTTTTTGTAGAAATACCCTGTGTGAGTTTAATAGAATCTTTCGAGACTTTGATAATCTTGTAATGTCCTAATTTTCCGCCTACCATTGATATGCTAATGAACGTGATCTTATTTGATTTTTCACTAGCTTTTTCTACCTCTTTCTTGCATGAAAAAAATATCAGCAATAAAAATGTTGAAAATAACATCTTCAAACGGTTGATCTTTATTGCTGACATCTTTTAAAAAATTAAAGGTTAAACTCTAATTTATATTGTTGAAGAGCATTTTTTAAAATCTCAACACTCTTTCTTAAATCTTCTTCGTTTAACACGTAAGCAATTCTTACTTGTTTTTTTCCTAATTCAGGATTGCTGTAGAATCCTCCCGCTGGCGCCACCATAATGGTTTCGTTGTGGAAAGAATATTTTTCTAACAACCATTGTGCAAACTTTTCCGTATCATCTACAGGAAGTTCTGCTACACAGTAAAATGCACCTTTTGGTTTTGGGCAAATTACTCCAGGAATAGCATTAAGCAAATCAACTAAAACGTTTCTTCTGTGTGTGTATTCTTCTCTTACCGCTCTAATGTAAGCTCCATCATTTTGGTGAGCTGCTGTTGCTGCAATTTGTCCCAGTAAAACAGGGCTCAATCTTGCCTGTGCAAAAAGCATGGCTGCATCATGAATTTTTTTAGAACGGGTAAGTAAACATCCGATTCTTACGCCGCACATAGAGTAACGCTTAGATTCAGAATCAATGATAATACAGTTTTCACTTAGTTCAGGGAAAGCAAGCATTGAAACTTGTTGTTTTCCATCATATACATATTCTCTGTACACCTCATCAGAGATCACAACGATATCATATTTTAAAGCAATTTCTGCTAATTTTTGAAGTTCTTCACGAGTGTAAAGGTATCCTGTAGGATTTCCAGGGTTACAGATAACGATTGCTCTTGTTTTCTCTGTAATTTTTTTCTCAAACTCTTCAATCGGAGGAAGGGCGAAACCGGTCTCAATAGTTGAAGGTACTGCCACTACATTTACATTGAATGTACTTGTAAATCCGTTATAGTTTGCGTAATAAGGTTCAGGGATGATTACCTCATCACCATCATCACATAATGTTGAAATAGCAAAGTTTAATGCTTCAGAACCTCCGTTGGTTACGATGAAATTATCAGGCGTAAGATCAGTAAAGTCTAATGAGTGATAATAATCTGTAAGCGCTTTTCTGTATTCTATATTTCCTTCAGAAAGTGCATATTCTAATACTTTTAAATCAATGTTTTTTAAAGCATTTAAAGCCGTTTCCGGAGTTTCAATATCAGGCTGTCCGATATTAAGGTGGTATACTTTTATTCCTTTCTGTTTTGCTTTTAGGGCAAAAGGAACCAGTTTTCTTACCGGCGAAGGCGGCATGTGTTGTGCTCTGTTTGAAATAGTAGGCATTGTTCAAAAAATTTGTATGACAAAAATAAGATTTAATTCTTCAATAATAAAATAATGAATAAGAGCTTCTGTTGTGAATTGTTTAATTATTCTATTTTTTACTTTTATGATAGAGAATAGTGTTGTTTATTCTGTATTTTAACTTTAATTATATAATACTAAATATTTAATTTTAATGTGTATTTTGTGTTTTTTAATACTTTTTATTCTAAATAAATGTGTAAAAATGTGTTTTGTATTGTTTTTTTATTAAATTTATGACCACAAAACTAATTAATATGAAAACAAAGCTATTTTTTGGAGCTTTAAATATTGCCGCTCTTTTCTCTGCATCGGTGATGATGGCGCAAAATTTTCAAACTATGCCTGTGCAATCCGGCTATAGTGCTGATGTAATCGCTAACGGGATAGGATCGTCGGCTATTTCTACAACAACAGATGTAGATGGAGTTTCTTTTGCATTTGTAGCGAGAGACTATCAGTTAACATCAACGAGTAATCCCATTACCTACGGAATACCTACTAACGGAACAATCAATTCAGTCATTGCTTCAACTCCGGGATTAAGTTTTCAATTGGCAGATCTAAGCTCAAATAATTCTCTAAAATTAGTAACTGCAACTGCTAATGGAACATTAGTATTTGGCACACCTAAAGCAGCTACTAAATTATATATGTTGTCTACGAGTGGTAGTGGTTCTTCAACTGTTGAGGTTAAAGTTAACTTTACAGACAATACAAGTCAGACTTTTTCTGGAGTAAGTCTTTCGGATTGGTATGATGGAGCTAATTTTGCGATTCAGGGAATTGGAAGAATCAACAGAACAAATAATGTTTTAGAATCAAGTTCTACGAATCCTAGATTGTATCAGTCTTTATTTGCAATAGATGCCGCGAATCAGGCAAAGCCTATACAAAGTGTAACTGTAACGAAAACTGCAGGTTCCGGGGTTCCTAATATTTTTGCTTTTTCTGCAGATGCATATTCAGATTGTGGAGTTCCAACGTTGCAAGCTGTTGGCACTCTTACTTCTAGTACAGCTCAGGTTTCTTGGACGGTTCCTACAGGCACGCAGGCTTCAAATTACGAAATCTATTATAGCACAACCAATACGGCTCCTACAGGTAGTACAACACCAACGATTGCCGGGATTTCAGGAACGACTACTATGATTGATGGCTTATCTCCAAATACAGTATACTATTATTGGGTAAGAACAAAATGTAATAATTCAACAGGCCAAAGTGTATGGTCTTTTTCAGGTAACTTCAAAACATTGTGTGGAGCTATGGCTACCATGTTTGAGAACTTTGACTCTTATGGTACAGGAAATATAGTTCCTGATTGCTGGATAAGATTAGCGGGAACTGGAGGCCAGACAATTGCATCAGCTACACCAGCTTCCGGTACCAGAAATCTTTATCAGTATACAAGTGCTGCTTCTACACCAACTACTGTTATTCTTCCTGTAATGAGTAATATCAACTCGGGAACTCATAAATTGAGATTTAAAGCGAGAGTAACAACAACTGCGGGTGGTACTCTAAATGTAGGATATATTACCAATACTGCAGATACCAATACTTTTGTTTTATTAGAAGCCCTGGCTATTACGAATACCACTTATACAGCGGCGAATTCAGAATATACCGTAATTGTTCCTGCTTCAGTTCCTGCGAATGCAAGGTTGGCTATAAAAAGTTCGAATGATGCAAAAACGTATTACTGGGATGATGTATACTGGGAATCTGCTACCTTAGCGACAGCTGAAGTTAATGGTAAGAAATCTCTTTCTCTACACCCTAATCCATTTAAAGAAGTACTGTACATTTCTGATACGAAAGAAGTGAAATCTATAACAATTAATGATGTTTCAGGAAGAGTGGTAAAACTTATTGATAATCCTGGAAAAGAACTTAATCTAAGTATGCTGAATGCAGGATTGTATTTGGTGTCTATTACTTTCAAAGACGGTTCTAAATCAATTACGAAAATTATCAAGCAATAATCAATTTTTAGACTTAAACAGGAGGGCAGTTATACGAAAGTATAGCTGTCTTTTTTATGGAAAGCAAAAAATCCCCATACTCATTACTGGGTAGGGGATTCGTGATGAAAAAACTTATTTTTTTGTTATTCTTTAATGATCTTTTTTGAAAGGCTATTTCCTTTCGAATCTTTTAAATGTAATAAATATACTCCTGAGTTTAAAGTAGAAGTATCTATTGTACTTTCTCCTTTTTTAAGATTTCCTGTGAATAAAAGACGTCCTTCTGTGTTATGAAGGTTATAGGAAATATTTTCTTTAGAGGTAATTTTCACATTGTTTTTAATAACGGTTGTTTGAATTTCTGCAAACGAATGTTGAGCGCTTTTTATTTCGTTTGTTCCTAAAACTGCATTCGGATCATATCTATAGGTAATGATGAATGGGGTTCCGTACTCGTTATTGAAAGTATCTACAAGGTAATATTTTAAAGTATAGTCAATGGGGAATGTACCAGATCCGGTATTAGAATTCCACATATTATATCCTATAGATGAAGTTTCTGAATAGCCATCAATATTGATGGGGGAGTTAGAATTTCCGGGATATATATCATTTACGACTACCGAAGGTAAACACGTGGTTAAATAACAAAATTGAAAACTGCTTCCTGTTGCGTTTTGAATGTTCGTGACTTTTATCCGAACTTTAATAGGATTGGAAGATGTATTTACAATTTTATAGTGTAATGTTGCGATGTTTTCATCGGTTGTATTATAGGTGAAAACTTGCCCGTTGTTGATGGGGGCTCCGTCATCTTTCGCCAGTAAGATTTGAGCCTTACTTAAGAAAGATAAAAAGAAGCATATGAGGATGATAATAATTTTTTCCATAATGGTAAGGTATTGTGACAACAACAGAATCCAATGTATAGATTGGATTCTGTTGTTGTCAAATTAAATTATTTAATGATTAATTTTTTAGTCTTTGTTTCAAAGCCTTTTTCTTTAATTGAAACAAGATAAGTTCCTTTCGTTAAACCTTGAACTGAAACATTTTTATCAGGAGAAACGTTTAATCTCTGTAATACCAGTTTTCCGCTCATATCATAGAAAGTAAGATCTACATTATGATTTGCCTGTACTTTGATGAAATCCGTTGTAGGATTTGGATAGATCGTAAGGTAGTTTGCGTTGGTTTGTGCTTCAGTTGTTCCTAATGTATTCATCGTGAAAGAGCGAGCATTTACAATTTCGCCTGTGGTAGCATCTAGGAGCAATACAACAGCTTTTATTTTGCTGGTGTCGTAAGTTGCAGGTATTGTTGTGTTGAAGGTATAGCTGGCTGCTTGTCCGTCTGATAAAATACTAGGAATTGATCCTGCTTGACCAGTATATCCTCCCAGGATTATTCTTCCTACATGATCATAAGTCATTTGAGCAGCAGGTACAGTGGTCGGTAGATTTTCATATCCGCCCATTGGTCCTAGCGCACCTCCTGAATAGTAGTTCTTTTGATTGTATCCTGATGTAGTTCCATGTACATCATCCTCAACTAAGATTACTGAAAATCTAAAATCAGCATTACTGAAACCTGTTCTAAATGTAGCGGAAGGAGTAATGGTTAATGCATTGCCGGATAAAGTAGCAGATGCATCTATTTGTGCAGGGGTAACGAGTGTTTTTCTTGTATTTACATGATTGGCCATTTCGCTGCTACCTACTTCTTGGTTAAATAAAGCTCTGTCAACATGTAATGCTGGAAAACCTGCAAAGTCAGCACCGGAATCATACTCGTCTAATTGCATTGGGTCGTTATTATGTACTGCTATTCCTATAAAATCGTTAGGGTAATTAGTGTCCATATCGTGCATTGCAACGGCTCCTCTAGGGCAATACCCACACCACGTGCCGGTTCCTTCTTCCAATACAACTTTTTTAGGCGAATTTTGACTTACCGTATTGAATGGCTTAGGTAAAGTATTGTCTAATGGAGTAGAGTCTGGAGCTCCGTTTACTAATGTTACGATTGTATTTATTGTTTTCTCTACAACTGATGGGTAATTTACAGAAATAGGATGGGTAATAGTAGCTTCTTGTCCAGACTGTAGAGGCGTTGTTAAAGCAATAGTAGAGACGTGATCATTTGTTCCGTCATTCCAATTAAGGGTAATGTTGTTGAGGGTTTCATTACCATTGTTTTTTACGGTAGCTTTTATCGAATAATCATTATTTGTGATACCATATCGGCCAAGATCTACCTTAGTTAAGGCTACATCTTTATCAGCAATAGTTTTAACTTGAATATTATCTATTATTAGATAGAATTCATCACTACAATCGTAATGTCTAAAAGATATGTATATCTGTTGTCCGATGTAAGGAGTGAGGTTAATGATTTTGTTTTTAAAACCTCCTGTTGGTATTTCTGTATATACGGGAGTTGAGTTGATAATATCCGTAGGGGAGTTGGAGGTTGTTATATAAACAGAATATTTGTCTGCAGGATAATTGGGGTGAGTCATCATATCATACAGAAGAGTAACGCTTGTTGCTGTAACGGTACTAAGGTTAATTAATGGGGAAGTGATTAAGTTATCAGGAGTAAGAGGTCCTGTTGCATTTGTAAAAGAAAAAGAAACTAAAGATCCTGCCCCAAAAGCAGAGTTAAGGCCCGATGCATCTGTATTTTCCCATTCTTCGTCATCTCCGTCAAGGTCTGTGCTTGTCCAGCCATTGAGGCCTGGGGTGTTAAAATCTTGACTATAATAAGTCTGTGTGTAATGTATTCCAAAAATAAGAATACAAATAGTGAGTAAAATCTTGTTCATGCTGTTTTGTTGTTTTTTTTAAAAATTATTAATACGTCATAGAAGTTCATAGTTGTTACTGGTACCCAATTTCTCTTCTCTTACATTCAGTACGGCTCCGTTCTCGTCCATGATCATAATGATGGTTTTTAAATGATTGATGTTAAAACCGGCCGGAATGGTATATTGAAAAGTTCTCGCATATTCCCCAGGTAGAATAGTTTGCGAACTTGGGATGGCTTCACCTGATACCGATGAGGTGAGTTTATTTCGTAAAACATTATGATGCTTGTAATTATAGATATAGCTGCTTCCTCCGTAAAGAGTGGGGATGTAGTTTTTTTGATCATGAATTAATTCGTCCTCAACAATAAAAGCGACTATTTTAAGATTGTTGAAATTTTCAGTAAACGAAACTTTGGTTTCTATTTGGGCCGAATTTCCGGAGAGGGTAGAGTTTATTTTGATTCCTATTTTGCTAAATGCTTTCAACTGACTTAATGGAAGTGACATATCCGTGTAGTTAGAATCATAAGCCCAATTTGTATTTCTGTTGATGTACATCGCAGGCCATTCTGTTACATTTTTTAAAAATTGCATTTCTGTGCTTGTGGGGCAAGACCAAGGGTCGGTAGTTCCCTCAGGTCCGTGGATTCCGATGAATACAAAATCTTCTGTCTGTAAAGCAAGATTGTCATGTCTGGCTAATGCAATCGTGCAGTATCCACACCATGTTCCAGTAAAATCTTCATATAAAATTCTGTGTTTAAAGCTTACGCCATTATTTATTACAGAATGTATGGAGATGGGGTTGACGGGTAAATTCTTACATTTTGCAACAATTTCATAGGTTCCTTTTTCTGTTGGTGTAAAAGTATTTCCAGAAATAAGCTGTCCGTCAACATAGATTTGGCTTTCCAAAGTGATATCGTTTGTAAGATTATCTTTCACCTTAAAAGTGAATGTTTTTCCAAGCAATTTTTCGCTTCCACCTTCTGAGGTAATAGTGAGGTAAGTAACTGAATTCTTACCCTCATCGCTTTCTGAGCCCGCACAACTCATGATTGTTGAGAAGATAAATGTCACGGTAGTTAGAAATAGTACTGTTTTTTTCATCATTTTAAATAAATTTTAAATTAAAAATCACCTTCTCTTATATTTTATTAAATCCATTTTCAGAATACGTTAATAATTTACCTATTTTTATTATTGAATAATCAATAATTTACGTGTTTACTTATTTTTTGTTTAACAAATGTATATAAATGTTTTTAAAAATATAATAAAAAATAGGTATATTTGTTTAAAATACATTTTATATGCTGAGAATAATATTATTTGCCTCTTGTGTTCTAACCTTCAATTTATACTGCGCACAAAAGATCCCCAATGTATCAATCAATACGATAAATGGAGAAAAGCTAAATGTCTCTACAATAGATTCTTCAGAGCCTGTGGTGATGAGTTTTTGGGCTACATGGTGCTTGCCTTGTATGGAAGAACTTAATACGATAAATGAGAAATATGAAGATTGGCAAAAAGAAACAAAATTTAGTATGTATGCCGTATCTACGGATGATGCAAGAACCACTTCAAAAGTAAAAACTGTCGTTAAAAGTAAAGGCTGGACCTACACTATTTTGCTGGACCCGAATCAAACCCTTAAAAGAGCGTTGAATATTAATAGCGTTCCTTATACGCTCCTTGTTCATAAAGGAAAAATCGTGTATTCCCATGTAGGATATTCCGCAGGGGATGAAGACGAGCTGTTGGCTAAAATTAAGGAGTGTCATCAAAATTAACCGGCATGCGAAATAAATGGATCACAGGAACACTATTTCTTTTTAGTGTGAAAATTTGCAGTCAGTTAACGGTAAATTTAGAATCTAATTCTCAATATTATATTGATGATGATAAGATCAAGCTTTCAGAAACAGAATCTTCCAATAGACTGAGGTCTAATAATTATTTAAATGTTAATTATAAACTCAAAGACTTCACCTTTGGAGCGCAATTAGAATCGTATGAACCCAAAGCATTGCTTAATTATTCACCTGCTTTCGAGAAAACGAATCTTGGGACATATTTCGTTAATTATAACAATGAAAAAGCTGGAGTAGATGTAACCTTAGGACATTTTTATGAGCAGTTTGGAAGCGGATTGGCTTTGCGTCTGTGGGAAGATAAACAGCTAGGTATTGCGAATTCTCTTTTGGGAGGGAAAATAAAGTACAGCGATCCGGATCAGATTATCACGCTAAAAGCCTTGGCAGGAAAACAAAGGTCTGGTTTTAAACTTACAGATGGTTTTATTAGCGGTTTGGATGCAGAGTTGAGGTTGGACCCGCTGTTGAATATGAAAAAACTCCAGACGAGTGTAGGTTTTAGTTATGTTAATAAATATGAAGATAATAAGGGAAATACTTTTTATCCTAAAAGTGTCAATGTCTATTCTTCACGATTTAAAATGGAGTATGCTAAATTTGCCTTAGACTTTGAATATCTCTATAAAACAAAAGATAATATCAAACAGGTTACGGTTTTGGCGCCGAATAATGTATTTCCCGGAAGTGCATTTCATCTTAACCTGTCTTATGCTACCAACAGATTTGGGATCGTGGGAAGTTTGCGAAGGTTAGAAAATTTTAATTTCTACTCACAAAGAGATCAGATCGGGAATATTTATCATAATGCGGTTCTTAACTATGTTCCGGCACTTACAAAACAGTATGATTATAGTTTGGCTAATATTTATGTCTATCAGGCGCAACCTCAATTGACGTTTCTGCCTCAGAAAAAAGCAGGGGAAATAGGTTCGCAGTTTGATATTTTTTATAAAATTAAAAAAGAAACCCTTCTCGGTGGAAAATATGGAACAGACATCTCTGTAAATATTTCAAATTGGTACGGATTAAAAGGAACGTATCGAAATTACATCAATGATGATAATGGCTATAGAACAGAATTTTTAAAGCTGGGCGAAAAATATTATTCAGATCAAAGTGTAGATATCAGAACCAAACTGAAAGATAACTGGAAGATCGCCTTTGTTTTTATCAACCAATTTTATAATACCTACCGAACAGAAGAAACGGTGGGAGCGGTAAAAGCAAAAACAGTGGTCTTAGACAATATTTATAAGTTTTCAAAAAGTTCTATGAAGTTGGAGTTACAACATCAGTGGGCCGATGGTTATCATGGAAATTGGATGGCCGGTTTGGCAGAATATAATTTTAAAAAGAATTGGTCGGTTTTTGTGAATGATCTTTATAATTACGGAAATCCTGATGAATCTAAGCAAATGCATTACTATACCGGAGGAATTGTTTTCAGAAAAAATAGCACGAGAATTCAGGCTTCTTATGGAAGACAGCGTGGCGGATTGCTTTGTGTAGGAGGGGTATGTAGATTTGTTCCGGAAAGTGCAGGATTTTCTCTCGGGATTAGTGCGAATTACTGATAAATGTTGTTATTTTGGGAATTCGAAATTTAATAGACAATGCAAATTCAAGCAGATTCTGTAGAAGATTATATCTCCAAGATTCCCGAAGAAAGACAGGAGGTTTTCAGAAAAATATTTAATGCTGTTAATGATAATTTACCGCAAGGTTTCAAAGAAAATATCAGCTACGGAATGGTAGGTTGGGCAGTTCCGTTAGAGACATATCCTGCCGGTTATCATTGTACGCCGGGTTCACCGCTTCCGTTTATTTCATTAGCTTCTCAGAAAAATTGTATTGCATTGTATCACATGGGAATCTATGCAAAACCAGAATTATTGGATTGGTTTGTAGCCGAGTTTCCAAAATATTCTAAGAGAAAATTAGATATGGGGAAATCATGCATCCGTTTTAAAAATAGGGACGATATTCCTTTTGAATTATTAGCTGAGGTGAGCAATAAAATAACTGTACAAGACTGGATTTCTATTTATGAGACAAAATTTAAGAAATAATTTTTTATTTAAAATACTTACCGTTTTTGTTTTGATGTTCTTATCAGGTTGTAAAAATTCGGTAGTTTCAGATCTAAAAAATGGAGACCTTCTTTTTGTAACGGCAAAAGAAACCGGATTATCGGGTGCCATTAATAATGTGACCCAAAAACAGAAAAGTGCTTCTTTTGATCATATTGGAATTTTAGAAAAGAAAGGAAATGAAGCATTTGTTCTTCATGCAGCCCCAAAAGGAGGCTCGCAAAAACAAAATTTGAAAGATTTTCTAAAAGATCAGGCGAATGACGGAAAAAGAGTAATAGTGTATCGTCTACAACCAGACTATCAAAATACAATTCCTGTAGCCATTCAAAAAGCAGAAGGAATGTTGGGGAAGCCATATAATTTCAATTATATTTTAGATGAAAACTCTTATTACTGTTCAGATTTTATTGAAAGAGCATTTAGGAAAGACCATATCTTTAAATTGGAACCGATGACTTTCATTGATCCGAAAACAGGTAAAACCAATGAATTTTGGGAGCAATTCTACCAAAAGAAAAATCTTAAAGTTCCGGAAGGCGAATTAGGTTGCAATCCCAACGGATTAGCCGCATCAGATAAATTGGAAAGAATAAAGGAATTCAAATAGCAGAAATAAACAATGAAGTTGTTTAAATTATTTTTTACTTTTTCATCTCAATGCATTCCCACAAAGTTTGTCAATGCTGGAAGCATCTCAATATAGTATTAGAAAATAGAATAGAAAGATTCGTGTTTAGATCCTTTCAGGATGACAAACTTGGTAATGCTTGTTAAGCGAAAAAAAGTTTCAACATTTTCGATATTAATATCAATAGAAACGGGCTTTAGTCCGTTTTATTTTTTTCCAAATTCCAAAGGCTTTAGTCAAAACTTAAAAAATTGATAAAGAATAATGTTAAAATTAAAAATTAATAGTCTACTAATTTGGTGGACTAATATTTTTTATATTTTTGTCAAAGATTTAAACAAATGAAATGAATTAAGTCAAGACAAGTCTAACCAAAAAAAATGTTTAGTTATGATTACACCAAATCCAAGTGTGCAGGTTTTACCCAAAATAATTGGCCTGCCTAAAAAAGAGTTGATACTGGAAATAGAGTTAAATGGGAAAATGAAATTTGAACATGTAATGAATACTATTTATCACCAGTTCGGAATTTGTCACAGGGTGTTATCAGCTAATGTGGAATATGTGAATGGATATAGCTTTGGTTCAGTACAATTATATATTAATGTAACTTCAGAAGAATACCAAGAACTTGAGTTCTTTCTGAATAAAAATAAACTTTTAAATACAACTGTAGAATATCTCTGCAGAAAATATTTTTAGGGGAGGTTCATATAGTTTTAATTACGAAAGTGTTCAGTTTTTACTGAGCGCTTTTTTTATTGAACTTTAAATTTTAAAGGTAAAAGAGGCAAAAGATTAAAACAGAAATTATTTTAAATTAGCCATTAAGCAGTGATTAAGAATACCTAGGTTTTTGAAAATCTTCTTGTATTAAATAGAAGTGAAATATTTTATTTTTACAAAATTTGTTTTGTAATTAGCTGAAATTATAATAGATAACTCATTGCTTTTGTATCTATTAATTTTATTCAAATATCATTCATCAACTAAAAAAGATAAACTTCTTATTTGTGGTTAAGATTTTGTTTGTTTAAAAAGTATATTATACATGATAATATAAAAAAGGGTAATTTTAAACTAAATTAAAATCGAAATCTATGATCATTCTAATTATTGTAATCGCATTAGTAGTAATTTTTCTTCTTTACGGAGTTTCCATTTATAACCGATTGGTAAGACTGAAAAATTTGGTTCAGGAAGCCTGGAGCAGTATTGATGTAATGCTTAAAAAACGTCACGATCTTATCCCAAATTTGGTAGAAACTGTAAAAGGGTATGCTACTCACGAGCGTGAGACATTAGACAGCGTAACAAGAGCAAGAGCTCAGGCGGTAGGTGCTAATTCTGTAGAATCAAAAGAAGCTGCAGAGAAAAACCTGAATCAGGCGATGATGAATCTGTATGCCGTTGCAGAGCAATATCCGGATTTAAAAGCAAACGCTAATTTCCAACAACTGCAATCTGAATTGACTTCTTTAGAAAATGATATCGAAAAATCAAGAAGATATTACAACGGAACCGTTCGCGATAACAATACATTGGTAGAAACTTTTCCTAGTAATATTATCGCCAATATGTACAAATTCCAAAAGTCTCCGTTCTTCGAACTGGAAAATGCAGCAGAAAGAGAAGTTCCAACGGTAAAATTTTAAGGAATGAAAAAGTTTTTATTACTTTTTTATGTACTCACTTTTACGCTGGCTTTTTCTCAGGAAGGGGATAGTATAAAAGATAGTAAATCGGGAACAGAACGCATCCTCTCTTTTCATTCTGATATTACGGTTGATAAAAAGTCTGCACTGAGTGTTACAGAGGATATCAAAGTACACAGTCTCGGAATTAATATCAAAAGAGGAATTTATCGTGCGCTTCCTTTATCTAGAAATTTAAATAACAAAACTCAGAAAGTAAGATATAACATTATTTCTGTAAAGAAAGATGGAGTAGAGGAAGATTATCATGAAGAAACCGGGGATGGTTATCTGAAGATATATGTAGGAAAGAAAGATGTTATTCTAAGTCCTGGTGATTACAATTATGAAGTAAAATATACAACAGAAAATCAGATCGGATTTTTTGATAAATATGATGAGATCTATTGGAATGTCAACGGAACAGTTTGGGATTTTGCTATAGACACCATTTCTGCAAAGGTAACACTTCCTGAAGGTTCAAAGATCCTTCAGAATTCTTGTTATACAGGAGCTTATGGAAAGAGTACTCAGAATTGTACTTCTAAAGTCTTAGCAGACAATTCAATGGAATGGTCTGCCACTAACTTAGGTCCCAACGAAGGATTGACAATTGCTGCCGGATTTCAAAAAGGAATTATGGTTCCGCCACCACCGCCAACTTCTATTGAGAAATATGGTGTTCTGATGGGTGGAATTATTATATTTTTAGGATTACTTTTCTATTATTATTCAACTTGGAGAAAATATGGAGTAGATCCTGAGAAACCAACAGTTTATCCACAATTCAATGTTCCTGAAAACCTTTCACCGGCTTCTATGGGCTATATAAAGGATGAAAATTTTAAAAATAAATTGGTAACGGCTTCCATTGTAAATCTTGCGGTAAAAGGCTATTTGAAGATCATCGAAGGCGAAAGTTCCGGCATTTTAGGATTGTTTAATACGAAGACATTTACGCTGAATAAATTAAAAGAACCGGATCAGTCTTTATCAAAAGAAGAGATTAGTCTAATGAATACTCTTTTTACAGGAAATGAGACTATTACATTTGATGGACAATACAACTCAAAAATTGAAAATGTAGTTACTAGCTTTAAAGGAGCATTGCAATTTCAATATGATCAATTGCTAAATGAAGGCAATAATTATGGCAAACTTGTTGTTCCGATACTATTAATTTCAATGGTATATGCTTTAGGATTAATCATAAGCTTTAAAATAGATCCTGAAGTAGAAAAAGTAATCGGTGGAATTTTCATATATGTTATTTCTTTAGTGATATTCTGCGTAGTTGCCTTTTTATCCAACAGAGTTTCATGGAAATTTTTAATACCGGTTCCATTTGTTGTTCTCATTGCACTTTTTGGTTTTATTAAAGTAGGCAGTAACGGAAGTGAACTCATTAATTTTAGTGTATGCTATTTCTTCGTTATGTTAGGATTTACTTCTTTGATGATCTATCAATATTTAATTAAAAGGCCATCAGAAGAAAAGTTGAGAAAACAATCTTTAATTGAAGGTTTCAAAATGTATATGGGAGCTGCTGAAAACGAGCAGTTGAAATTTCACAATCCACCTCAGATGACTCCTCAGGTTTTTGAAACATTGTTGCCTTTTGCAATGGTGTTGGGTGTGGATGATATTTGGGGAAAGAAATTTGACCAGGTATTGAAAAATATGGCAAGCGGAACAGACTATGTGAGCACATGGTATGTTGGCAGCGCCATCAATTACTATAGTTTTGGAAATGTACTGAATTCTAGTCTTACCCATTCCATACAATCTGCATCTACCCAACCGTCAAGCTCAAGCAGCGGTTCAGGAGGTGGCGGATTCTCCGGTGGAGGTGGCGGAGGCGGTGGAGGCGGAGGCTGGTAATCCGAACTTCTCAGAAAAATAAAAAAGCGTTCAAAATATTTTGAACGCTTTTTGTATGTTGAATTTTCAGTATATTAAATTCTTTCGATGTCAGCTCCGATCGCTTTTAGTCTTCCATCAATATTTTCATATCCTCTGTCGATTTGCTCGATGTTGTGGATAATCGATTTTCCTTCTGCAGAAAGGGCTGCAATAAGAAGGGCGTTTCCAGCTCTGATATCTGGAGAAACCATTGTTGTTCCTCTTAATGGAGCTTCCTGGTTAAGACCAATGACAGTTGCTCTGTGCGGATCACAAAGAATGATCTGTGCGCCCATATCAATCAATTTATCAACAAAGAATAATCTTGATTCAAACATTTTTTGATGAACCAGAATACTTCCTTTAGCCTGAGTTGCCACTACTAAAATAATAGATAACAAATCTGGAGTGAATCCTGGCCAAGGGGCATCAGAAATCGTTAAAATAGATCCGTCAATAAATTTCTGGATTTTATAGTTTTCCTGAGCAGGAATATAAATATCGTCGTTGCTTTGTTCAAGCTGAATTCCTAATTTTCTGAAGGTATTTGGAATAACACCTAATTGATTCCAGTTTACATTTTTAATGGTAATTTCAGATTTTGTCATAGCTGCAAGACCAATCCAAGACCCTATTTCTACCATGTCAGGAAGCATCGTGTGTTCGGTTCCGTGAAGGTAATCTACTCCTTCAATGGTTACTAAATTAGAGCCGATCCCTGAAATATTAGCACCCATTCTGTTCAGCATCTTGCATAGTTGCTGAAGGTAAGGCTCGCATGCTGCGTTATAAATTCTTGTTTTTCCTTTTGCTAAAGCGGCTGCCATTACGATATTGGCTGTTCCTGTTACAGAAGCTTCTTCTAAAAGGATAAATTTTCCTCTAAGTTCTTTAGCTTTTAATGAATAGAAATATTCTTCCTCATCATAATGAAACTCTGCACCAAGTTCTACAAGTCCTTGAAAGTGAGTGTCTAATCTTCTTCTTCCAATCTTGTCTCCACCCGGAGTTGGCATATAAGCTTCGCCGTATCTTGCCAACATAGGTCCCATTAGCATGATAGAGCCACGAAGTTTGGCACCGTCTTTTTTGAACTCGTTGGATTTTATATAATCGAAGTTTACTTTATCAGCCTTGAAAGTGTAATCACCGTGACCGTTTTTAGTCACTTTTACCCCGAAATCTCCAAGAATTTCAATCAATCTGTTGACATCATGGATATCCGGAATGTTTTTAATTCTTACCTCTTCATCAGTTAATAAAACTGCACATAAAATTTGAAGAGCTTCATTTTTAGCTCCTTGTGGAGTAATTTCACCTTGCAGTCTTTTTCCTCCTCTTATTTGAAATGTTCCACTCATTTACTTTCTGTTATTGTTGTTACTGTTACTTCTGTTGTTATTACTGTTATTATTGTTGTGCCTTCTTTTATTAGGCTGGTTTTGGTTTCTGTTGTTGTTATTGCTGTTACTTCTGTTATTGTTGTTTCGGTTGTTGTTGGTGCTATAATAGATCTTGCTTTTTTCCAAAGATTCTATATTGGTAAGATCCAACCTGTTTTCCGAAAGCTCTTTCAAATGACGGAAGATTACATCATCTGTAACATGTTCCTTATTATAAACATTGTAAGACTTCTTCATATTGTTGGCAATAACCTCGATAAGGGCTTCTTTTTCGTCGCCGGGTTCCAGTTCTATTGCTTTCTCTATTAATTGAAGAATACTTTTTCCGTAAAATTTAAAATCTCCCTGTAGTTTAGGGTATTCCATTGTCTTGGGCTTCTCTGCCAACTGTTCCCTTGTAGGAAATGGATATGGAGAGTCTACATCCAGATCATAGTTTGCTAAAATAAAAAGATGATCCCAAAGTTTATGTTTATAATTGTCTTCATCACGAAGTTGTGGGTTTCTTTGACCCATAAAATCGATAATCGCCATCGCCATTTCGCTTCTTTCGTTTCTGTCAACAAGCTCTTTGCAACGCTCAACCAATTGTTGTATAATTCTGCCATATTCTGGCATATTAAGCTGAGTTTTTTGGGTATTGTATTCCATAGTATGCAAATATATGGATTAAAAGAAAAATTGTCTTGAAAATCTTAAAAGTTTATGATTTTTTAATGAAAAGATAATGGATGTAAGGGTTGCTAATTATAGAGTTAGGTCTGTAAATATATTTTTCAGTTCCTATTTTATGGAATATTTTATATTGATACATAGCGGGGGAGTACGAATATCAGTGAATATTATAGATGATGAATGAAAATTTGCGGGTTCTTTTTTAGATGCTTTTCAATTAAGAGCCTATTATAGTTTTACAAAAGTGAAATATGAAATAATAAAAATTAAAAAAAGAAAACCATCCCTTCCCTCAATATTATAAATCTTAAGGATTGAAAAAATAACACTTTCCTTATTATATGTGTTGTATTCATTAATCCCTCACAATCTTCTAACGACTTGAGATGACTCCTTACATTCATACTTTTTATTTCAAAAATTTCATGAGCTAAATCCAGCTATCCGCTGTATCTTTTTTATTACGGCCTCCGCTTTACTTCGGCCGCAACAAAAAAGGATGTCGCTTCTATCTGGGCTAGGGTATTGGTCATTCTTTTTAACAGTTAGCATTAGCATAAAGTTTGTCATCCTGTAAGGATCTCAACAGCGAAATTCAAAAAAAGGGTAGAGATTCTTCACTCCACTACATTCCATTCAGAATGACAGATTCATGAAATACTTTGAAATAAAATAAGACAACTATGTATTCGAGGATAAATACCTCAAGGCTTACCTCGGGGATTATTTATTGGTAATCCTCATTCTCTCTAAACCTAACAGGTTTGCCTTAAGAGTAAAAAATCAACATTTCATCCATCTACTAATACCTATCCTCAATTCTTTCTATACCTAACTCCTCAAACATCTGTGTAAATCTGTGAAAATCTGCGGGAAATAAAAAAATCCTTTCCTAACCCATAGCCTCCCATACTTCAAACCCCAACCTCATAGGTTTCAAAAACCTATGAGGTTTTTTATACCTTATATATGATAGGAGCACTTTTCAAAAGTATTTTAAGCAGTATAAAGCAGTCTTATAACATATTCAAAACCAAAATCGAACAATGTGGATAACTACCACATATTATATAAAGTTAATAAAATCAATTATTTAGCACGCTTACTTCTCCACAAACCAATCCCAATATAAACATTAAGTTAATAAAGTTTGGATTGGTGGGGTAAAAGAGAGTACTTTTGCCCCACTGAAAAACGATATGTTGATTGGTAGCGCAGAAGATAGTAAGACAAAATCTACACAACAAAAACGAATCAAAAAATAACTTAAACTTTTTCTTAGAAAGAGTTGGAAAAGTTAAAAAGATTTGTATCTTTGCAGTCCGGTAAAACGGGAGCAGAGGAGTAGAAGATAAGGAGTATTAAAAACGAGGTTAGGGTTATTTACAAGACACTAAATTAAGTTAGAAAACGCTTTGTCAATTAGAAATAAAGTTTTACTTTTGCACACGCAAATCTATACTGAAAACGACAGAAAATTAGGTATAGTAAAAAGCGTAAGATATAAGAAGATCATTGAAAAATAGATATAACAACCAAGTAAGGAAAAGACTAGAACGTTAATAACTTTGAGTGAGTCAGACAAACATACAATGGAGAGTTTGATCCTGGCTCAGGATGAACGCTAGCGGGAGGCCTAACACATGCAAGCCGAGCGGTATTTGTCTTTCGGGACAGAGAGAGCGGCGTACGGGTGCGGAACACGTGTGCAACCTGCCTTTATCTGGGGGATAGCCTTTCGAAAGGAAGATTAATACCCCATAATATATTGAATGGCATCATTCGATATTGAAAACTCCGGTGGATAGAGATGGGCACGCGCAAGATTAGATAGTTGGTGAGGTAACGGCTCACCAAGTCAATGATCTTTAGGGGGCCTGAGAGGGTGATCCCCCACACTGGTACTGAGACACGGACCAGACTCCTACGGGAGGCAGCAGTGAGGAATATTGGACAATGGGTGAGAGCCTGATCCAGCCATCCCGCGTGAAGGACGACGGCCCTATGGGTTGTAAACTTCTTTTGTATAGGGATAAACCTTTCCACGTGTGGAAAGCTGAAGGTACTATACGAATAAGCACCGGCTAACTCCGTGCCAGCAGCCGCGGTAATACGGAGGGTGCAAGCGTTATCCGGATTTATTGGGTTTAAAGGGTCCGTAGGCGGGCTCGTAAGTCAGTGGTGAAATCTCATAGCTTAACTATGAAACTGCCATTGATACTGCGAGCCTTGAGTAAGGTAGAGGTAGCTGGAATAAGTAGTGTAGCGGTGAAATGCATAGATATTACTTAGAACACCAATTGCGAAGGCAGGTTACCATGTCTTAACTGACGCTGATGGACGAAAGCGTGGGGAGCGAACAGGATTAGATACCCTGGTAGTCCACGCCGTAAACGATGCTAACTCGTTTTTGGGGCTTTAAGCTTCAGAGACTAAGCGAAAGTGATAAGTTAGCCACCTGGGGAGTACGTTCGCAAGAATGAAACTCAAAGGAATTGACGGGGGCCCGCACAAGCGGTGGATTATGTGGTTTAATTCGATGATACGCGAGGAACCTTACCAAGGCTTAAATGGGAATTGACAGGTTTAGAAATAGACTTTTCTTCGGACAATTTTCAAGGTGCTGCATGGTTGTCGTCAGCTCGTGCCGTGAGGTGTTAGGTTAAGTCCTGCA
>NZ_LIRF01000008.1 GCF_001297705.1 Chryseobacterium sp. ERMR1:04
TGCAGGACTTAACCTAACACCTCACGGCACGAGCTGACGACAACCATGCAGCACCTTGAAAATTGTCCGAAGAAAAGTCTATTTCTAAACCTGTCAATTCCCATTTAAGCCTTGGTAAGGTTCCTCGCGTATCATCGAATTAAACCACATAATCCACCGCTTGTGCGGGCCCCCGTCAATTCCTTTGAGTTTCATTCTTGCGAACGTACTCCCCAGGTGGCTAACTTATCACTTTCGCTTAGTCTCTGAAGCTTAAAGCCCCAAAAACGAGTTAGCATCGTTTACGGCGTGGACTACCAGGGTATCTAATCCTGTTCGCTCCCCACGCTTTCGTCCATCAGCGTCAGTTAAGACATGGTAACCTGCCTTCGCAATTGGTGTTCTAAGTAATATCTATGCATTTCACCGCTACACTACTTATTCCAGCTACCTCTACCTTACTCAAGGCTCGCAGTATCAATGGCAGTTTCATAGTTAAGCTATGAGATTTCACCACTGACTTACGAGCCCGCCTACGGACCCTTTAAACCCAATAAATCCGGATAACGCTTGCACCCTCCGTATTACCGCGGCTGCTGGCACGGAGTTAGCCGGTGCTTATTCGTATAGTACCTTCAGCTTTCCACACGTGGAAAGGTTTATCCCTATACAAAAGAAGTTTACAACCCATAGGGCCGTCGTCCTTCACGCGGGATGGCTGGATCAGGCTCTCACCCATTGTCCAATATTCCTCACTGCTGCCTCCCGTAGGAGTCTGGTCCGTGTCTCAGTACCAGTGTGGGGGATCACCCTCTCAGGCCCCCTAAAGATCATTGACTTGGTGAGCCGTTACCTCACCAACTATCTAATCTTGCGCGTGCCCATCTCTATCCACCGGAGTTTTCAATATCAAGTGATGCCACTTAATATGTTATGGGGTATTAATCTTCCTTTCGAAAGGCTATCCCCCAGATAAAGGCAGGTTGCACACGTGTTCCGCACCCGTACGCCGCTCTCTCTGTCCCGAAAGACAAATACCGCTCGGCTTGCATGTGTTAGGCCTCCCGCTAGCGTTCATCCTGAGCCAGGATCAAACTCTCCATTGTATGTTTGTCTGACTCACTCAAAGTTATTAACGTTCTAGTCTTTTCCTTACTTGGTTGTTATATCTATTTTTCAATGATCTTCTTATATCTTACGCTTTTTACTATACCTAATTTTCTGTCGTTTTCAGTATAGATTTGCGTGTGCAAAAGTAAAACTTTATTTCTAATTGACAAAGCGTTTTCTAACTTAATTTAGTGTCTTGTAAATAACCCTAACCTCGTTTTCAACACTCCTTATCTTCTACTCCTCTGCTCCCGTTTTACCGGACTGCAAAGATACAAATCTTTTTAACTTTTCCAACTCTTTCTAAGAAAAAGTTTAAGTTATTTTTTGATTCGTTTTTGTTGTGTAGATATTGTCTTACTGTCTTCTGCGCTACCAATCAACATATCGTTTTTCAGTGGGGCAAAAGTACTCTCTTTTTACCCACCACTCCAAACTTTATTAACTTAATGTGGAGATAATTGGTTTTTTGTGGAGAATTAGGCATACTAAATAATTGATTTTATTAACGTTATGTGATATTTTGTAGTTATCCACATTGTTCGATTTTAGTTTTGAATATGTTATAAGACTGCTTTATACTGCTTAAAATACTTTTGGGAAGTATTCCTATTATATATAGGTTTTTGAAACCTATGAGGTTTGGGTTGGGGCTTAGATGTGAGGCCTCAAGGAATTACTGTTTTTTGTTTCCCACAGATTTTCGCAGATGTTTGAAAAGTTAGGTATAGAATGAATTGAGGATAGGTATTAGTGGATGGATGAAATGTTGATTTTTTACTCTTAAGGCAAACCTAACAGGTTTTTGAAACCTGTTAGGTTTAAAGGCGATGAAGATTACCAATAAATAATCCCATCCCCGGGGCAGACCTTGAGGTATTTATCCTCGAATACATAGTTGTCTTATTTTATTTCAAAGTATTTCATGAATCTGTCATTCTGAATGGAATGTAGTGGAGTGAAGAATCTCTACCCTTTTTTTGAATTTCGCTGTTGAGATCCTTACAGGATGACAAACTTTATGGTGATAGTGACTGTTGAAAAGAACGTCCAATACCCTAGCCCAGATAGAAACGGGTACCCCGCAACATTGGATGGGAGTATGAGAGGGGTTGAGCGTTGGAGCGCGATGGCGTGAGGAGTATGAGTGGAGAGCTGGATGAAGCTTCTGAAAAATTTTGAGCTAGAGGAAGGAGGGTTTGAGAGTTGGAGAATGATGAATGAAAACTTTCAATCCACTAATTAATTGTCTGATCAGAAAAATCGCTTGATTAGCAGCTTATAGGTAAAGTACCCGATTAAACAGCCGATAGCGTCTGCTACGACATCTAAGAATTCCATGGACCGGCCTAATCCCATTTCCTCCTGAAGGATCTCGGTTAGGAAGCCGTATAAAAGAATGATTTGAAAAAAGTAAATGAATTTGATCTTAGGAAAGCTTGCAGTAAATAGGAAACCAAGTGCTGCAAATATGCTTAGGTGCACAACTTTATCGAATCCGTCGAACATAAACCAATGCTCCTGGATCTCGTCTCCCGGCTTCAGGAGCATATAAGTAAGAAATGCCCAATAAATGGGCAATATCTTACTGAATATTTTTGAGATTTTATCCAATGATAGCTTGGTATTCTTCTGCTGTAAGTAATTCTGAATGATCTGCACCGTCAACCAATTCTAATTTGATGATCCATCCGTTTCCATAAGGATCTGAATTTAACAATTCCGGTTGACCTTCTAATTCTGAATTAAATTCGATCACTTTTCCTGCGATAGGTAAGAATAGGTCTGAAACTGTTTTTACTGCTTCAACACTTCCGAAAACTGCACCTCCTTCTAAATCTTCATCTACCGTATCTATATCTACATAAACGATATCTCCAAGTTCTCCTTGTGCAAAATCAGTAATACCAATTGTAGCCACGTTTCCTTCAATCTTGATCCATTCGTGGTCCTTAGTGTACTTTAATTCTGATGGTGTGTTCATTTTTAAATTTTTATTTTTACAAATGTATTCAAAATAATAGTACGTTCAAATATTGAGTATAAAAAATGTCCTTCAAAATTGAAGGACATTTAGTTTTATGTTTGTTTATCTTAGAAACCGCCACCTGAATCTCCAAATGTAAATGTTGCAGAAAGTCCGGCTCTGATTGTTGACAGAGGGAATGCTGTTGAAATTTTATACTTGGAAGTCATTTGTTCGTAGAATACTCTTAGGTTAAGATTTTCAGAAACGTTATAGTCTGCAGAAAGTCTGATGTTCATTAATTTCTGTCCACCTGTTACCTGAGAATCATCCAATAAGATATTCATGATGCTTGTTCTGCTGTCTCTTAATGAGATATCACCTCTGATGTTAAGATCGCTTCCTTTTCCTCTTCCACGGCCTCTCACATTGGTCATTCCTAATCTGAAGTTACGAACGATGTATCCTAATCTTACTACATATTCTGTATTGGCATCTTCCGTAAGCGTATGGTTTACTAATCCTAATAGCAACATTCTTGCTCTGTTATACTGTAGCCCAAACTGGAAGTTGTTTCTCATCGTAACATCGATCCCAATAAGTGGTGAGAAGTTTTCAACATATCCTACCTGAGCGAATGTAAATGGATTGATATAATCATTATTAACATCTCTCCCCGAACTCGTTAAAGAAGTCAGTGTATTGAAATAATCAACACTTGACTGTATCCCTGTTCCTGTATAGGTTGCTGTATAGCCGTGTAGGATATCAAACTTAGAGAACTGACCATTAATGAACGGTACATTTCTTAATCCTGAATAGGTTAGCTTCCAGTTTGGCAACGGAAGTCCTGCTTTTTTAGCATTTCCAATAAGTTTCGGCGCCTTTCCTTCAACCGCTGCTCTAAACGCAGGAATCAAAACATAAGCATTCGAAATACTGTGTCCTTCTGTATAACCGTCTGTTCCTATGTTGCCACCCATTTGCTGAGAGATTGCTTTTGCATTGTCTTTAATCGTCTGGAAGAGCGCCTGCCCCTCAGTGAAGGATGTTTTAAGAAGTATTACAGAGTTTGAATACGTCACAAAATCATTTCCAAACGTATAATTAGGATTTGGGTTCCCGTTACTATCTCTATAATTGAATCCTGTTTGCGTGAAGTTTCTGTTATAGGTATGCAAAGCACTCACATCAATTCTTAAATCATTCATTGGCATGATCTGTAAATTGGCCCTCAACTCTTTTGTAGACATTTTGATATAAGGATCCGTCATAAATTCTGAATCACTTACCCAGCCATTTTCCATTACCAATCTTCTAATATCTGCCTGTGAACCGAATAAGAATCCAAGTGTTGGACCTCCTAACGTTTGGCCATATCCATAGAAATTAGGCGCAGATAATAATCCAGGAAGTACAGTACCATTATTTTCAGAATAATTAACGTTTAACTGTTTAAATGATGTTAATAAGAATGCTGCACTTTGCAATGGTGTTAACTTATTCTTGAATTTATAGTTTTTATACTTATATCTGTTCTTCTCCCATTGCTGCGTGTATACATTATTAAGAGAGTCGGTTTCCTGCTTACGCTTTTGAAGCTTACTCGATATGTTTTTGAAATACTTAAACTGTCCAAAGAACTTAGGGAAATCAGCTGTTGCTGTTGCCTGAATAACACTTGTATTCTGCCCGATAGATCCTAAACTTCCATTTGGAGATGAAAGCAATGCTGTAGATCTTGCATTCCAGTTATAGGTAAATCCGTATCCTACTTCTGCATCAATAAAATCCATATACGGAAGATATTGGAATGGTAGTTTGTAATTCAACTGAACTCTATGGTTGTACAATACCGGTCTTCCCGCTCTGAATATATTTCCAAAGATTGCCGTATTATCCATTGTGTTTACATCCACGTTATCATTCAGCGTTCTTGTTACAGAGTTAATTTCAAGCTTCAATGATTTAGTAAAGTTGAAACCTAGTCCATACTGCCAACCAAAATAGAAATTTCTATTTCTAATTGCTGCAAAATCATCTGCGATATTACCGCTTAAGATGGATTCGATATTTCTAAATTCAAGTTCATTATAATTTCTGTCAATTTCTGTTCTGAAAGATAATCTTGTAGGAACCGGATTGAAATTAAACTCTTTGATCCATCTTAGATATTTTGTAGACTTTGCCGTATCGCTGATCATTTTATTGAACGGCTTCACTACCCATGGTTTGAAAGTATAGTTATAATCTACATACCCTCTCAGATATTGCCTATAGTTTTTCTTTGTGTAGATATCTCTAAAATAATCGTCATTATAAACCGCCGTAACAGAAACGTTTTCCACATCATAGAATTTAGGCTTCTTGTTTGGGTTCATTCTTTCCTTGTGCATATTCACAATACCCAAACTTCTTTGTTGAGTATATGTTCTTGCCACTTTCTTAAGCTGATCTTTATTGGCTGCCTTATTGAACTCAACATCGGTATCCAAAGGATTGTATTTTGGATCTTCAATGGTTTGTGAATAAGAATAGTTTAATGGAATTTTCACCCCACTCTTTTCAGGAAGGAACTTGTCTACATTAATTGCCGTATTGATACTGAATGCAGATTGTGTAGACTGATTTCTTTCCGCTGGTTTAGAATCAATATTCCCGAAACCAACAGACGTATATGATGCACTTGTATTCACAACTGCAAAATCTCCAAGGTTGAAATTTAAGCTCGCATTACCTGCGTATCCTCCGTCATTTTCAATTTCAGAAAGACGAATCTCATTCACCCAAAGTACTCTGTCTATTGCAATATCTCCTCTTGTTCTAGCATTTCTAATCCCTAAAACAATAGAGGTTACATTTCCTAAACTCGGGCGACCTTTAATATAAATCTTCTTGAAGTTGATATCACTTCCAAATTGATTGTCCATAATTCTTTTGGCAATATCATTTGGATTATTTTTATCTCTTCTTATTTTAGCATCTACAAAATCTTGGATATCCAGATCTACATTATTCTCCATTGGCCATATATCCAATGGTGCTGTAGCTGATCTAGGAGTAATTCTCAAAGAAGCTTCATATTCATAATAGTTATCTGTTGCATCATTTCCAAAACGAATAAAGAATTTTGTGTCTTTATCTAGTCCATCCACTCTATTCTTAGGATCTTCAGCATGTACAAAAAGTTTTAGCTTCTTGTATCTTCTCATATCTAATGAAGCATTCTTAAATACCCCTCTTGCCTCTGTACTAGGCAAATTACTAGCCTTCATATATAAAGAAGCTTCATTCTGTCTCTGCGCGCCTGCATTTCCACTTAGTACCTGTCTGTCAATTCCCGGAGGCAATACATAAGGTGGTTGGTTTAGTGCATTTTCTTCAATATTTACACTTCCTATTTCAAAATTATTTGGATCAGTAACTGCAATTGTACCTTCATCAGTTGCAGGATCAGCATTATTGTCTGTTCCATATACCGCAAAGTTTTTAGGATATCTTCTCCAGTCTGATCTTACTAAATCTAATGTTCCAAACCTCAACGTTGAAGTCTGATCAAAACCTGTTAATAATAATCTTGCAAATCTTACATTATTAAGAACATCTTGAGCATGATCTCCTGCAGTAGCTACATACTGAGCGATAGGCACTCTGAATAAATACCACTTTACCTGATCCGTCTGTCCGTTTTGGAAGCTTGCTTCAACAGTTTTAACATCTACAATATTATTTTGGCCTAACGTTAAACTTCCTTTATCTAGTTTTACTTCATATTGATTATAGCTTTCATTTTGATCTAAGTTATAATCTCTATTGATATCTTCAGCATCTGGAGTTTGAGAAGATACTTCTAAGGAGTTAGCCTGAGAGTTTCCTTCCGGGCCTCTGAAATATTTATATCTCTGAATAAGTGATGCTGCCTGACTTCCTGTAAATTTATCTGACATAAAAAATACGAAATCATCTACCGCAGGATCGGCAATATTCGTCACAGGATTAGTGAAGGTATTTCCAAACCTTGCAGCTTCCTGTTCTGAGCTTAACCCATCATATCCTACATCCTGAGCTCTTCTGTCATCTCCTTCACTTGAGAATGCATACAAAATTGGCGGTTGTTTTGGTTGAGTTCCCCAATTTGTACTTGTTGTAGTAGAAGGCGTAGATCCGGTAGGCAACCCATTCTCGTATTGCATTTGTCCATCTTTCAATACATCTTCAGAAACGTTTCCTAACTGTAGTAAAAGTTTAGGATTAACCCCTAAATTATTTCCATCAGCATAAGGATCCATCATCCAGAATTCTACATATTCAATATTAGAATTCACAAAGTTGGAAATACTGATTGGTCTCATAATACCTGCCCATCTCTGCTGTGTTGTTTCATTGGCAGGGTTCACATTATAAGGACCTCTTTCCTGAGGATAGTAAGATATATCGAAAGTATTGGTGAAAGTTTGTTCACCTGCTACAAAATCTCTGTTGTTAAAAATCTCCGAAAGCTGAACCCTTCTCGAGGCGTGATTGGAAACTGACTGTGGTGTAATTCCCGCAGGTGCTTTCCCTCCTACTCCCCAGAATCTCGGGTCAATATTATACCAAGATAATAGTCCTCTTCCATATCCATTCGTAAGATCATTATTTAATCCTGCGTTCTGAAACAAAGGATCTGATTTATTCTTTTCAGGTTTCGATGCTAAGCTCCAAGCCGTAGGTTCTTTTAATGAAATCTTAGAAGTTGTTTGTTCAAAATCATCAATATAAGATTGATCATTTGTCCCTTTATTAAGGCCCGGAAGTAAATAAGCTGCTTCCATTTTGAAATTCAAATTAGAGGGCGCCTCTGTATTTACCAAAGGAATCTTATCTGTTAATCTCGTAAGGAAAGGAAGTTGATTATTATACATTAAGTTAACCCCAGCCATTGTGTTGTTAACGGCTTCCTGGCCATAGTTTACTTTTTGGGTAAGCGGAGATTCTGAGTAATTAACAACCGTTCCTCCAAAAATAAAGTTCTCATTAACTCTTCTTTCTAAATTTAGTCCTAAGAATCTTTTTCTTTGGGTATTAAAGGTTAATTGATTTTCTAATGCGATATTAATAGCCTGACCTGATTGTTTTACCTGCTCATTGATAACAGTAACTGTTCCCAGCATATAGTCAACAGTATAGTCAACACCTTCTGTTAACTGTACGCCATTTGCTGAAACTTTTACGGAACCCTGCGGAACATTTACTGCTCCAAGAGAAATCCCTTGGCCTTGTGTTCCTTTGTAACGTCCTTCTAATGTATATCGTTGGGCTAGGTTATTTGATGACGCTACTTGCTTCTGCTGAGTATACAACTCATTGTACACATATTGTGGATCATTACTTCCCAATACCTGTGACATATATTTACCAAAAGGCTGAGCTTTGGTAAAGATAACCTTTCCTGTTTCCGGCCGAATTGTGATACCATTTACAAAGTCAAAAATACCATCTCCTGTAGAGCTTCCATTATTCTGTAAATCTCCGTTTGTGTTGAGACGGTCCCAGTTAAGTAATTTCAATAAGTTGGTATCCTTAACAATGGTATTTGGAAGATAATTTACTTTACCCCCTGTTTGTGAATCTCTATAGAATACATTTAAGATAAACCCATCCTGATTTACCTGCCCTGCATCTAAAGAATAGATGTTCTTCATCATCAGGTCCCACATCGGAGAAGCAACATTCAACTTATTGTTTACTCTTAAGACCTTAGTAACCAATACAGGGCTTTCTTCGGAGAATTCTCCTACTTTATACACCTGATTGCTTCCGTTAACGGTATAAGAATAAGAAACTGCTAAAAGCTGATTATCATTCAGTTTTTGATTTAAAGAGATATATCCTAATTGGGGCTGTAGTGTATATTCGTTAGAATTTAATCTTCTTGCCTTTTTATTAAAAATAAATTCCTCACTATTTTGATACGGCGCAGCACTTCCGGGGAAAGTTTTCCCTTGTAAAGCATCAGCATAATTCGTCCCTGCATCTCTTGGTGTTCCCATTGTAGTGGAAACTGCCTGATAAAGTCCGTTTTGTGTATTATCCGGTAATCCTGAAGGCCCTTCCCCCAAGTCTCTAATCCCTACAATACTTTTCTGATACGCTAAGTTACTATTCCCTTGATCCAGCACCCAGACTTCTAATCTTGTAATACTGATTTTTGAATTGATCTGAGGATAATTAAGCAATGAATTGTCATAGTTATCTAAGAAATAATGGCCCAAGAAGTAATGCTGATTATCTTCATAATCTATGGCATTCATCTTGAAGTTATTCACTACTCCACCTCCTTGTACTACAATATTTCGGGCTTCTCCTTGTTGTTGAGAAAGTACAACTGTTCCAAAAGTTTTACCTAATTGGAATTCTGTTTTAACCCCAAAAAGAGACTGTGAGCCTCGTATTAAACTGGTTGAAAGTGGCATATTTACGTTACCAAATTCAACTCTTTTTATAATTTTATCTTCTCCTCCCGCATTAGGCTGATCTACATTTCCAAGACCTTTTTGCTGAAGATCTTTCCAGCTTCCTTTTGCCTGCCAAACTAAGTTCATCCTATTTTCAAAAGCAAACCCACTTTGGGTATCATAATTGGCTTTTAGCTGAAGGTTTTCTCCTACTTTACCTAATAAACCAAGCTGAATTCTCTGATTAATATCAAAGGTAAAACTGGTTCTGTTTTGTGGTAAAATTAATGGATTGTCTATTTTCTGGTACAAACCTGCAAAATCAAAAGAGGCATATCCGGAAGGGATAATTTCAATCTTGTTGCTTCCGAAAATGGTTTCGAAAAGTTTATTTCGAATGGTTAAAGAAGGAATCAAACCTTTTCTTCGGGCATCACTTTTGTCTTTTCTGAACATCAAACTGTACTTGTCTGATTTCTCTTTGTAGTACGCCTTGGTTTGTGAAGCCAACATAAACTCCTTATAATCTTCAGGAGACATAGCCGTTGGCGGCCCGGTTATTGTATTACCAATCTTAGGGTATACGTAATACATGCCTGTTTTTACATCGTAAAAGGCTTCATACCTCGTAGGATCTGCCAGTTCATAGTCTTTCTTTATGATTGCGGTATCACGTACTGGTCGCTGCTGCGCAAAAGTACTTACTGATACACACAGAAAGGACAGGAACAAAAATATATTGAGAAACTTATTATTCGCCACCAAATGTTAAATGTTTTTTAAGATTTGTTTAACCAATTCTTCTACCGAAATAGCTGAATTTTGTTTTATTATTTTATCTGCAATCTTCTCGCTCATTCTTTTAGGAATCCCTAAAACTTCTAATGCAGATAACGATTCTTCTTTGATTTTATTATCCACAAATGTAGAAATATTTTCTTCTGCATTGGTGAATTTCTGGACCTTATCCTTTAAATCAACAATAATTCTTTCAGCAGTTTTCACCCCTAAACCTTTGGCCTTTTGGATCAATGCGCTGTTCTTGGAAACAATGGCAGTCGCGATCTCATCAAGACTTAAAGTAGATAGTAAAATAAGCGCAGAAACAGCCCCTACCCCATTAACACTTATTAACAAATTAAACATTTCTTTTTCAGAACGAGTGTTAAAACCAAAAAGTAAGTGAGCATCTTCACGGATGATCTGTTGAATAAAAAGTACAGTTGCCTGATTCAAAATCAGGGTTTGTGAGGTCATTAAGCTAATACCTACATAGTAACCCACTCCTTGTACGTTGATTACTGCGTAAGTAGGCGTAAGTTCTTGAACAGTGCCTTGTAAAGAAAATATCATTATTAATTTTTAAAACTCCCAAATATAGCAAATTAAACTAATTAATGTTTTCATTTCACGCGCGAATGAAATTTAACTTAATTTTTGAGGTGAAGTTCAATCATTTGCATTAAAAACGAAAAACTTCAAAATTTATATGCAAGCCTATCTTTTAGTGAAAAATTTACTCTTTTACTTACCACCACATTTCCATTTGCAGCCCGAAAGATATTCCTTGATTTTTATTAATGAGTCTGGTATTAAAATCAGACTGTCCGGTAATTCCCCGAAAGCTGTCAGGCCAATGTGCATACGTAACAAAAGGTCTGAATACAGGTCTGGTATAATATCCATAATCCCAAGTAAGCTGGGGAGAAAAAGTGATCTTCTGTAAGCTGCCTTCCAATCCCAATCCATCACTTTTCATATAATCATTGCCTGCCTCTAGTGCTAGGTTAAAATGTTTATTAACATAATGCACGTACCTAAATCCTACACTAAACCAATTTTTGACTGCCCTATGATCAAGCACATTTCCATTTTGATCTTTATTACCCATTCCAAAATCTCTACGTTGATACGTCACTGCAGCATTAAAAGCATGCGTTGTTTTATCATCATAAAGGAAATTATTGATCACATCCAACGAACTCGCTTTATTCAGATCATATACTCTGACACCATTAACAAATTCCTGTATCGGAGGGCCAGAAGTTTCTACAATTGAACTTCCTTTTCGGTAAATCACAGTGGATGTATGGGTGATATTTTTTTGGAATAAGTCCACCAAGTTCCTATAGCATATCCGAGGTGTTTTGAGGTTTGAAGAATTTTATTTTCAGTTGTATAATTAAATTGTCCAATAAAATTAATTTTATTGCTTTCTGATAATGGCACATCCAGATATCTCAGATCTGTAGTATAAGAATGGCTGTTATTAGAGTTAGGATCTGGATACTTAAATCTCATGAAAGCTAAATTCAGATTTCCTGAGTTTTTAACTTTATAATTTTCAATCCCCAATCCGATTTGGGAACCCTGCGCCGGATTCATCCAAAAGTAATCGAGAAAATCTACATTTCTACGGCTGTAATACCTTTTACCTACCCAGATATCCGCATTGTGTATCACTCTATTTATCTTACCGTACAATTGAGTCGTTAACGGGAATTGCTTATAGGCATCACTTCCATACGGGATGTATTTTGCCATCATGTACGTCAGTTCATATTTTTTTGTAGAGTCTGTATCTTTGTACCGATAATTCAGCTGAAGTTCAGCATAATGATTCGCTTCATTTCCCAATCTATATTTATGTACATTATCGGGTGTTACAAAATTAACCATCTGCCCGCCATCGCTTACTCCTATTCCGGCTCTCGCATAACCATTCGTAGTAAACTCATGGGGATTAAAATTTTGGGAATACAATACATTAAGCTTCATTATTCCTACAAGGAACATGAACAATACAAATTTGATATAATTTATCTTTTTTTGCATATTTTTTTCATTTATTGCTTACAACGCACTAATAAAATCTCTCGTTTGATTAAACAAAGAGAATAAAATACACATATCTACCTAAACAATTAATCTTGAAATTAATCGTCAGTTTAAAGCATGAAAGAAATATTTTCAGAATTCGAAAAGAATAAATTAAATATCAGAGAATAAGTGAAAGATAATTTTTAAGCTTAGAAAAGCAGAAATAATCCTACTTCATATGATCTGTACTTATTTTATTCATAAAAGTTAAAAGAAATGGTCATCTTTTAATTAAAGAAGAGCCTTTATGAATTCAGAGGGGGTTATAAATATTTTTTTCATGTTTGTATTTTTTTGTGTTTTTAGTACCTAGTACAAGTTGTGTTTTTGTGTTTTCTTTTTTGCAATATATAAAATTTAATTTATAATTGCATCCTTGTAATCATGAATCACTTGAGAGCAACCTTGATCCATCAATTCTTCTTCTGAATGCGTTGTTGTGATCCCAATTACTTTCAATCCTGCATCAAGAGCAGATTGAATTCCACCCATTGAATCTTCTACGGCTACACAATCTTTAGGATCTACCTGTAACTTTTCAATAGTCTTTAAAAATATTTCAGGATTGGGTTTTCCTTTGGAGACTTCTATACCTCCGGTGATTTCTTGAAAATACTCTCTAATATGTAAGCCATCTAAAATAAAATCAATACTAGAAGGGATTCCCATAGTGGCCAATCCCATTCTAATATTATTTTGTTTTAATTTTTGGAGAAAAGAGGTTAACCCAGTAACCTCTTTCATCTTGCTTTTATATAAAGTTTGATAAGCATTTTCTTTTTCAAGTCCAAGCTCGTATATTTTTGTTTCAGATAAATCATTCCCAAAAAAGCGAACGATCATTTCATCCAATGTTCCATGATTTTGAGCGCTAAAATTTTCACGCTTCATATCAATTCCATAGTGTTTCAAAAATATAATCCACGATTCTTCATGATAAGGGATGTTGTCTACCAGCGTTCCATCCATGTCAAAAATTATCGCTTTTTCATTTAACTTCATTTTCAAAATTTGTGTGTTTTATTATTTTTTGTTCTCTCTTCTCTGAGCATCAAGAACGGCAACTGTTGCTAAGTTTACAATTTCGTCTACACTAGAACGCATTTGTAAAACGTGAACAGGCTGTTTTAATCCCATCAAAATTGGTCCTATAACCTGAGCAACTTTCATACCTCTGATGATTTTGTATGATAAATTAGCACTTTCAAGATTCGGGAAGATGAATGTATTTGCCGGCGTTGTTCCTAATTTAGAGAAAGGGTAATCACTTAAATGATCCGCATTCATCGCAAAATCAGGTTGAATTTCTCCATCAACAACCATTTTAGGATATTTTTCGTGAAGAATACTTACTGCTTTAGCCATTTTTTTAGAAGTATCAGCCATTGCTGTAAAATTCTCGAATCCTAACATGGCAATTCTTGGTTCAATAGCGAAAGACTTCACAGTCATTTCAGCCATTTTAGCAATATTAACTAGATCTTCAGCCGTCGGGTTTTGGTTGATAGAAGTATCAGCAAAGAAAATGGGCTTCTTTTCTGATAAGATCATCATCATTGCAGCAATTTTGTCTACTCCTTTATCTTTTTCGATCACCTCTAATACAGGACGTAATACAGAAGTATAGTTTTTAGAAAAACCAACAATTAAGGCATCTGTATCTCCATGTTTTAACATTAACGGACCAAAATAATCTCTCTGGCGAACATATCTTTTCGCTTTATACTCGTTCAATCCTTTTCTTTGGCGAAGTTTCCAAAGTGTTTCTCTGTATTTTTTTCTGTTTTCTTTTTGATCATCATCACTTGGATCGATAATTGGAACATCTAATTGAATTCCAAAACGCTCCATCTGTTCTTTGATATATTGCTTATTCCCTAAAAGGCTAGGAAAAGCAATTCCTTCTTCATAAAGAATCTGAGCAGCTTTCAATACATTATATTCTTCAGCATTTCCTAAAGTAACTCTTTTAGGATTTGATCTTGCACGGCTCTGCATCATTCTTATCAACTTCTCATCTCTTCCCATTCTATCAAGAAGCTGATTTTCATATTCGTCGAAATCTGCAATTGTTTTTCTGGCAATACCACTATCAATCGCTGCTTTTGCAACAGCACTTGAAACTTTAGTGATCAATCTATTATCAAAAGGTTTCGGAATGAAATATTCTCTACCAAACTGTAAATTCTGAACGTTATACGCTAAAATTACCGCTTCAGGAACTGGTTCTTTCGCCAAATCTGCAATAGCATGAACAGCCGCTAACTTCATTTCTTCATTAATTCCTTTTGCCTGAACATCCAATGCTCCACGGAAAATATAAGGGAATCCCAATACATTATTAACCTGGTTAGGATAATCACTTCTTCCTGTTGCCATGATAACATCTTTACGAGTTTCAAGAGCAAGGTCATAAGCAATCTCTGGATCTGGATTTGCCAATGCAAAAACGATAGGATTTTCTGTCATGCTGCTTAGCATTTCAGGCGTCATTACATTTCCTTTAGACAATCCGATGAACACATCAGAACCTTTTACAGCATCTTCTAATGTTTCAATATCTGTATTGGCAATGAAGTCTATTTTTTCCGGTGTAAGGTTTTGTCTTTTATGATTGATAACTCCTTTACTATCGCACATGAGAACATTTTCTCTTTTCAGCCCTAAAGAAATATACAAATTGGTACAAGCAATGGCTGCAGCTCCTGCTCCATTTACGACCATTTTCACCTCATCGATCTTCTTATTGGCAATCTGCAATGAATTGATTAACGCAGCAGCAGAAATAATTGCTGTTCCGTGTTGGTCATCATGCATCAAAGGAATATCCAATTCTTCTTTTAACTTTTGTTCAATATAAAAAGCTTCAGGAGCTTTAATATCTTCAAGGTTGATCCCTCCAAAAGTAGGAGCAATTCCTTTTACAATCTGAATAAATTTATCCGGATCCTTTTCATCAATTTCAATATCAAAAACATTGATATCTGCAAAGATCTTAAACAAAAGACCTTTCCCTTCCATTACCGGTTTTGAAGCTTCTGCTCCAATATCACCCAATCCTAGAACTGCCGTTCCATTAGAAATTACAGCAACCAAATTTCCTTTTCCTGTATAATCATAAACCGTTTCAGGCTTTTCATAGATTTCCATACAAGGAACTGCTACTCCCGGAGAATATGCCAAAGACAAGTCTCTTTGTGAAGAGTGCGGTTTTGAAGGAATCACTTCAATTTTCCCTTTAGGTTCAGCTTTATGGTAATCTAACGCGGCCTGATTGAAGTTCTTTTCGTCGCGGTGGGTTTTATTTGACATAGAATTTTATTTTTTATTAAAGTATATATTTAATGTGGTACGCTACTAAGCTTTCGATAGGCTTTTGTACAATATGTCCCACATTTAAATTAAGCTCTGCCGCAGCAGAACGAAGAATATTTTCGTAATAATAAGCAATAGAACCGATAAAATTAATCTCGGCATGTTTAGACTCTTCATAAGGAAGAACCTGATAATCGAAGAAACTTCGCATCTCTTCTAAAACCATCTCTCTAAGATACGGATGCTCTTTTCTTTCGATCACAAATTTGTTGAAAGCAGCTAAATACGCATTAGGCCTTGTGATATGATACATGTTTTTCAACGCATCATCAATCGTTAAGTTATACACTTCATTGAATTCATCATGAAGATCCTGAGGAAGTTTCTGCATAAAAAATCTACGCACCAATTGTTTCCCAATAGCACTTCCGCTTCCCTCATCTCCCATTAAGAAACCAAGAGAAGGAAGTTTGATGGTTAAATTTTCCCCATCAAAATAACAAGAATTAGAACCTGTTCCCATAATACAAACGATTGCAGGCTTTCCGCTATAAGCAGCGTAAGCAGCAGCCATAAGATCTTCTTTCACAATAACTGTTGCATTGATGAAAACCTTACTGATCTCTTCTTTTATCGTTTGGCGGTTTTTTTCTACACCGCAACCCGAACCATAGAAAAACACCTTGGTAATAGAGTTCTTAACAGATGTTAAATTATTATTCTTTTCTATCTCAGGAACGATAAGTTCTATGTTGATAAAATTGGGATTGAAACCTATGGTTTCTGTTTTTAGAAAAACCTTTTTGAAATCATCAAGTATTACCCAGTCTGATTTAGTAGAACCACTATCAACAATAGCAACCATATTTTCATTTTAGTTTAAGGATGCTAAATTATGAATTTATCTTTAATTAGCCTTTACAAACACGCTAGAAGCTACCTTAAATGACTAATGTTTTATATCAGCTTTTTGGTTGTTGAATTGTATTAACCAATCTTCAATTTCTTCTTCAAGATATGAAGCCTGAAGAATTATTGCGTTAATAAAATCATCCGGAACAGGCTTATCGTTTGAATTCTCAAGATTCCACAGTTCGTTTGACATATTTTCATATTCAGAATACACTCGTTTGAAACGAGAATTTTCTTTCTCTAATGCCTCAATATTAGTTTGTTGAAGCTGAAATTTTCTGTATTTGTTTTGACTTTTCATACAAATATTGTTATTAAATGGTAAATAGATTGGTGGGAGTACGCTTCAATCGCGCATTACAAGATAGGAAAAACCATCAACACAAATAGTTGAAAATGAATTTATTACCAGGTTTGTTTTACATCATTCTGAAAATTAAAATTAGAAATATTTTTCATGTAAAAAAATATTTAACATCTTTTTTTAGTGTTTAACATATAGTTATAAATTTGCATATCATAAAATCAGGATGAGAGAGATCATACTACGTCAAAAACAAATTTTGTTCTTCATTGTTGCGGGAGGACTTAGCGCTATTATAGAAATTGGAAGTTTTAAAGCCTTCAGTACCTATCTGCCTCAATTTTTATCCAACGAAACCAACTTTCACGGAATACACTATCCGCTAAGTAATATTTTCTCCACAAGCTGCGGGATCATTACCAATTACTTCCTGAGTATCTGGTTTGTATTTGAAAGAGGAAAACACTCTAAAAGAAAAGAGTTTGCTTACTTTATGGTGGTTTCTTTTATTTCGACAATATTAAGCCTAAGCTTCTTCCAGATTTTTTACAGCTTTATATTTAAAGACAATATCAATTTAATTTTTTATACCTTAAGCCCTGAAATAACCAGTAAGATTGCTGCAATATTATTGGTTTCCATTCTTAATTATTCTATCAAGAAGAAAGTAATTTTTAACGGTTAATTTGTGATAAAGATTTTAAATTATCTCTGGAGATTCTGGCTGTTGATTTTAGCCTTTGTTCTAACCATCCTTTTCGGGATCCCCGTCTATATATTATCTTTTAATAAAAGACATTATAAATACGCTTATAAATTTATAAGGATGTGGAGCTATGCCATGTTCTACGGAATGGGATTAAGATATGAGATCATTAATCTTTCTAACCAAAAAGCAGATAGAAACAAACCACACATTTTTATATCCAACCATACTTCTATTATGGATATTATGCTGATGTGTATTTTATGTTCCAAACATCCGGTATGTTTCGTCGGAAAAAAAGAACTGGTAAAAATCCCAATTTTCGGAACCATCTATAAAAGGATATGTGTAATGGTAGACCGAAGCAGCGCAAGAAGCCGCGCCGATGTTTACAGAAGATGTGCCGAGAAAATGGAAGAAGGAAACAGCATTGTAATTTTTCCTGAAGGTGGTGTTCCGGATGATACTTCTGTTATTTTAGATGAATTTAAAGATGGCGCTTTCACTTTATCTTCAAAACATCAATCTCCTATCGCAATCTATACTTTCGTTGGATTAAAGGAAATTTTTCCGTTTGATAACACAAAAGGTTGCCCCGGTAAAGTAAAAGTTTATTTTAACGGAATTTTAGAACCTTCAACCTCTCCGAAAGACCTGAAAACAGAAGCTTTTGAGGAAATAAAAAAAACCTTGCTAGAACGTTCTATTTAAAAGAAATAATTATATTTGTTATTAAGAAATTTTTAACAAACATGTCAAATTATTCTAAACAAACTAATTGGGGGCAATTCCTTCCGCTAGTCATTGTATTTTTTTTCTGGGGCTTTGTCGCTGCAAGTAACGACATCCTGATCCCTGTATTTAAAAAAGCCTTCAACTTATCACAAACCGAAAGTATGCTCGTCCAGATTTGTTTCTACGTAGCATATACTGTAGGTTCATTAATTTATATGGCTGTTTCAAAAGGGCTGAAACAAGATTTAATTAATAAAATCGGTTATAAAAACGGTTTAATAATAGGTCTTCTTATTTCCGCAGCAGGAACCCTATTATTTTATCCGGCTGCCAACATGGGATCGTTCCCGTTGATGATCTCCGGATTATTCATTGTAGGATTAGGCTTTTCTCTACAACAGATCGTAGCCAATCCGCTAGCCATTGAAGTAGGTCCATCTGAAACAGGATCTCAACGATTAACAATGGCAGGAGGCATTAACAACCTAGGAACTACAATAGGTCCATTGATTGTTTCTTTCGCTATTTTCGGTTCAGCAAGTGCGGCTAATACAGAGGCTAGTATAGAAAGTGTGAAGATCCCTTATCTTATTTCTGAATACGGTCCATCTCACGAAGTGTCCTTGAAACAGGATCTTACACGTAAGGAGACAATCTAAAGACTAAGAATATAGATGCGTAATTGCTCTAGTATTTCTCTTCATAGCTATTTTCGGCGTTAGAATGCGCCGTAGAATACAGAGCTAGTATAGAAAGTTGAAGTCCCTTTAATCTCTTATTTTAGGAGCTGCCTTTGCAGTGGTTGCTTTTTTACTGAAGTTTTCTTCACTTCCTGCAATTACGCCTACCAATATTGAAAATACTGACGACTCTGCTCCCGGATCACACAGAAAATCAGCTTTAAAATACCCTCAGCTAGTTCTAGGAATGATTGCTATATTTCTTTACGTAGGGGTAGAAGTATCTACAGCAAGTAATCTACCTGCTTATATGGAAAAAGACTTAGGTTTTGAAACAAAAGATGTAGCCCCTTATATTTCTTTATATTGGGCATCTATGATGATCGGACGTTGGACAGGTGCTGTAGAAGCATTTGATTTCAGTGCAGGATTCAAAAAGATCTTACGATTTTTAGCACCGTATTTAGCTTTTGGATTATTCTTATTGGTGAATGCTATCGCCCATCATGATTTAGCTCCATTCTACGTGTATGGACTTATTATTATTGCGATGATCATCTGTGATATCCTAAGTAAAGGAAACCCTGCAAGAATGCTGCTTATTTTCTCATGTGCAGGAATCACTGCTATACTCATTGGTATGTTTACTACAGGAATGGTTTCTGTATATGCATTCACCAGCGTTGGGTTGTTCTGCTCTACCCTTTGGCCATGTATCTTCGCTCTTGCGATCAATGGACTAGGAAAACACACCAACCAAGGTTCAGGACTACTGATCATGATGATTATGGGAGGTGGAATTGTAAGTCTTGTTCAAGGATATGTAGCTGACTTAATAAGTATTCATGCAAGTTATATCATAGGGGTTATCTGTTTTGCTTATTTGGCATTTTACGCAATCACTGTAACTGGAATATTGAAAGCTCAAGGAATTGATTTAGATAAAATAACAAAAGGTAGTGGTCACTAACCGCACAAAAATATATTATAAAAAGACATTTTGGGCAACTATTTTAGTTGTCCAAATTCTTTTGTTTTATGTTTTTTCGAGATCTACTTTAATGATCTCGTTTTTCGAACGTTTTTTTGAGTTTCAGAAAAGTCTCCATCAACACATCTTCTCATGGATTCCTTTCTCATTTGGAGATTTGCTTTATATTATATTGGGCATTTTTCTTTTGTACTCTATCATTTCCTGTTTTAAAAAGAAAAGCAGAAGCTATTCTTTTTTGAGGCTTTTATTCATTATTAATATCTTATACTTTACCTATCAAATGTTTTGGGGAATGTTATACTTCCAGACTCCGATCATTAAAAAACTTTCTCATCAGCAAGAACCGAATTTAGCTAAAGCAAAGACCCTAGCTTTAGTTTATCTTGAAAAATGCAAAGCAACAAGAGCACTTGTACAAGAAGACAAAAATGGAATTTTTGTTGTAAAAGATCTACAGGCTATTCAAAAGGAAATTCTTTTTCAACAACAGCAGCTTCCAAGATACATTTCAGATAAGAAAGCGCCACAAATTAATTCCTTTAAACCTAGTTTATTTAAGAATGTAATGAGTTTTACTGGGATTTTAGGATACTACAATCCTTTTACTGCGGAAGCTCAATACAACGCCGAATTACCGTCTACATTCATTCCATTTACGTCTGCTCATGAAAGCTCTCATCAGCTAGGTTTCGCAAGAGAACAGGAGGCCAATTTTATAGGGTATTTAATTGGAGTTCATTCGAAAAATGTAGAACTGAGATATAGCACCGAATACTTTACCTTAAAAAGTCTTTTGCGTTTTATTGTTGAAAATGATCCTGAATTTGTAAAATCTATTTTGAAAAATTATTCTGCAGGAATGAAAAGAGACAGATCTTATGAAAAGAGTTTTATTCTAAGACATCAAGGCTGGCTGGATGAATTCTTTGGCTTTACAAACAACCTTTTCCTTAAAAGTAATCAACAAGAAGGATCTATTACCTACTCCTACTTTATCGACTTATTATTAAATTACGAAAAGTAACTAAAAACAAAAGAATCGTATCAGGCGATACGATTCTAAAAACACAAATGATGAAAAAAAATTTATTACCTTGACTTGTTCCCTCATTCAAGGCGATGTAAAAGTACAATTTATTTTATAACTACAAAAACATTTTACTTCTTTTTTCAAACTTTATGAAAACTTTATGAATTTTTAAGTTCACTTGAGTTCAAACCCTATTAAAATACTTATCACCAAAGCTTTAATAAAGTAATAAAAATGTATTTCGAAGTTTACTTTAAGCCAATAAAACCAATAAATCAAACGTTTGTTTGAGGATAAAACATTCATCATTTCGTGAATTTATTGAAAAAATAATTTCACTCATTTAACATTCAAATTAAGAGTAATTTAAAAGTACAGGAAAATTATAGCCTGCTTATTTTTGTTCCCGAAAATAAATCATCTTATAATAACGAAGCAAATAATCATAAATTATCATTTCGAAAAGTCGTTGATTAGATACAAACATTCTATTGATATTCATATGAAATATACTCTGGAAAAAAGATTTTGAAGAAACTGTGTTTGAAACTATATTTTCCACAATAGGTTTAAGTTCTAGAATATGGGTTTCGACTTTTTCTCTAAAATCACCATATTCATCAGATTCAATAAACTCAAGATATTTCGGTTTGAAAAGTCTATACTTTTTATCAAGCTGACTATTTAGATTTTTGTCTGCATTGAATTCTTTTTTGAAACCATCATTAAAATCTTTTATCCAAAACAATTTTTCATTAATGGATAAATGTAAAAGATCCAACTTCTGATCAATATAAAACAAGGAGATAATAATTTTTTCTTCATCGTCTAAGTGTAAGCATTCTTTGAGAAAGAAATCACTATTTTCAAAAAAAAGATATTCGGCAGCTTCCATTGTTTCTGTACCGTACCTTTCTAATTCTCTACGATATGTATCTACAACGAAATTCGCAATTTCTCCAGATTCTGTGTAAGGCTTAAAAGCATCCTGAATCATTGAAAAAATTTCATTGTAGTCAGTAAGATCAGATAATTCAAATCTAATTCTCAAATGAGGCTTAGGATCATTATATCGAATAAAAAACCATTTTTTAATAAGATCATTATTTAAAAAGGATGTAGTCAATGGTTGGATTGCTTCTTCTAAAAGAATATCCGAAGTCTTTATACCTGTATAGATTTTCAGATATAGCCACTCACTTCCCGGAATATAATTTCTTGTTATCTCCATTACTTATCTTTATACATTGAAAAAACAAACTGGCGCATGTAATCATCATTTTCATTGTATAGGAATTCTTCAATGACGATCGATTTTTGTTTTTTTATAGTTTCCAAAAAAATCTGAGCAAGATCATAGTTTTCTAAATTCAGTGTTAGCGTATTATCATATTTAATCCATTGAATCCATGCTGGAATTTTTCTTTTTAATCGCCAATTTTTCAATTCGTTTAGAAACTGTATTGCATCATTCATCAATAAAAATAAAGTACCAATGTCTTCCTCATTAATTGTCCATTGCGCTTTTGATAGAATTATATTTTTATACTCTACTCTTGGAAGAAATATATATATATATTTTAAATCACCCCAATCAAAATATAACCCACTTCTTTTATTTTCCGAATACAAATCACATAAGAAATGATAAACAGTCAATGAGTTTGAAGAATAATTATGTGCATTCGTAAGATAAGGCTTAACTTCTTTATTCAATTTATTAGAGCGCAGCACTAGTCTATCATTTTGTAACGAAATATATAAATCATCAATCGGAATTTGATTGTCATTGGGCAAAATAGATTGCGCTAAATAAGGAATCTCATAATTCCTCAATGAGGACCTTCTTATAACATTACCAATTCTTGCTTCCGGTAAATGAATAATTTCTGCAGAAATGTAATCTGGATGTAAAGCTTCTTCTTTTTGAACAATCTCTTTGGTAAGATTTTGTACTTCTGATTTTTCTGAACAAAACCTTCCTAATAAATTAGCAGCACTGCTACCTCCTCCACCACCCAGTACAAGTTTCTCTGCCCCAGATTCTGAAATAATCTCTGACATAAAAGATATGGTATCGGGTAAATCATCCCAAGTTTCTTCGAAGTCTTTAAAATCTTCATCAAATAATTCAATTACAAATTGATTTTCAAATAAAGCTTCCTGTAGTTTATCATTACATATTTTATGTATCGGATTAATTTTAATGGTAAAATCCTGAAGATTCTTAGAAAATGGAAGCTCGAGATCATTTAAATAAGGATGAACTCCTTTTAATTGAATATTTTGTTTATATCCAATTCCAACTTCAGTATCCAAAACAATCGACAAAGGCATTTCTTGGTTTTCAAACCTTTCATAGAATGCTTTTTTAAATTTACTAAGATGAGTATCTTGTTGAAGTAAGGTAATTTTATTGATAAAACTAATTCCCTTTTTTAGTTCTTTCTTCCAATGATTAGGAAGTTCAAATGTATTTTGAAAATATAAATCGGTCTGAAAAAGATATTTCTGTTCGTATTCTATTTGAAAAGACTGAATGAGTTTCTCTATCTCACTATACAATGAAATTGAATTTCCAACTTGCCCATCCAATCCAATCAATTTTTCTTTTATCGAAATTACAATTGAACTTTCTTTCTCAGCACCTATCCTACTTAAAACAGAAATGATTTCATCTAGAAAATCGGTTCCCGAAACATTCGGTTCAAGCTCACTTACTAAAACCTGATTCTCTATAAGCTCTTCAATAAATTCCGTGGTATCTTCTAATGTTATTTCATTATTCACAAGGATTTCTGAAATCCGTAATGACGTCTTACCTTCTATTGAAAAGTGCAAAACTTTTTTTAATTCTTCTGAAAATAGAGCCGATGAAATAACATACGCTCTTTTCCCATTATGATATTCGTATTCTATATAACGGATTTTATCTCCTATTCTGTAAATACTATTATTAGGAAAGAAAAGTAATTGAGTTTTAATGTCTGGTATTAAGGTTAATTTTTTTGATAGGGCTACCAAAAAATGCATATCCAGTCTTGTATCCCTTGCTAGGATTGACGGAGTTGAAGTCTTAGTCCTCAGAATCAATTCATCATTACTAAATCTTCCCAACCCAACTCCTGAAAACAAGCCGAATGGCGTACAGCGTGGACTCATTCGGCCATAGTATTTCAGTAGGGTATGTATTAGTTTTTTATGTTGTTTTTGTGTTAAGTTTTTTTCTGAATACAGCCAAAGATTGAGTTCTTCATATAAATAAGGTGATGCCAAATAAATTGCTTCCTGAAAAACAGGATTTTCACAAATCGCTTTTAATTCATCATCAGATAATTTCTCCTTATTAAATTGATCATAAAAGTTTTTTCGTAAAAACAAGGGCGTACGAAATACATAATTATCGAAGAAATTATAAGGAAAACGGGACATTTTATTTTTTTGTGGTTGATTTTGGCTGATAGTCTGGGTGTCCTAATTGCCAAAAAGCAAAAGCAAACATATCTCCTAAATTAGCATATCGTTGTGAAACAGGAACATTACCTGCATGCCCGCCTTCGAAATCTATTTTTAGTAATATTGGATTATTAGAGGTATCATTAGCCATCAATTTAGCTGCAAACTTTACAGGTTGCCATACAATCACTCTTTGATCATTTATTCCTCCTGTTATAAAGGTTGCAGGATAATTTACTCCTTTTTTTATATGATGATAAGCATCCATTTCTAATAATGCTTTAAATTCATTTGGATCTTTTATATTTCCAAATTCTTTTGGTTGAGAATTAGGTGATACTTCATCTCTAAGTATATTCAAAACACCTACTTCGGCAATAACGGTTTTAAAAAGATCAGGCCTTTCCGTCATTGCTCTTCCTACTGTAATACCTCCTGCACTTGCTCCCCAAATAGCAACTTTATCTTTAGATGTATATTTTTCATTAATCAGATATTCGGTACAGTCTATTAAATCTTTCCAAGTATTAGGCTTTGTTTCTTTATGTCCTCCCAGACGCCAGCTTTCTCCTTTCTCACCTCCACCTCTTACATGAGCTATAGCTACCATTCCTCCTTGATTAACCCATAGTAAATACATTTTAGCAAAAAAAGGAGTATAGGATATTCCATAAGAACCGTAGCTATCAATGAGTACCATATTCTTACCGTCTTTTTTTATATTTTTATTATATAGTAATGATACTGGAATTTCTTCTCCGTCCCTAGCTTTTATGGTAATCTCATTAACAATTATATCATTAAATTCAGGATATTCTGTAACAGGAGTAAGATTTTCTGGTGTAAGGATTTTAGCTTTTACATCATATTTAAAACGTTGCTCTTCATTAGCCCAGCCAGAGCAAGTGATCCAAATATCTGAATTGTTATCTCCTTTAGTCTGTAAATCAATATTTCCAGATGGATAAGGAAGTGTAATTGGAATATCCTTTCCATCCTTGTATAAATATAGCCTAGCTTCTACTCCATTTTTATTTGTGACATAATAGATACCGTCTTTAGTTATTCTATAACTATTAATAATTTCATCTTTTTTATCGGGAACCAATATTTCCGCATTTTTAAAATCTGGATTAGCAATCTTTGTTCTACACAACTTATTAAGAGATGAATTATAGGAAGATTGAAAAACAACCTTATCATTCCAAAAATCAAAGTTCTTAGCCTTATCATCTGAATTAGAAAATGGTTTCCAATTTTTCTTACCTGCCAATAAATCTTTCTTACTGATTATAAATGTTTTTCTGTAAGATTGATAATCAACGATCATTCCAATATAATACTTATCAATTTGATCAAAACTTAAGACCATAGGAAATTGGTTTTCAGATATATGCAAATCAGGATTGTTTTTAGATGAAAAAACATCAATTGCTGTTTTAGGATCTGTTCCCAACTTATACAAAACCGTTTGTGTATTTTTATAAAAGTCCTTAGACTTAGGATCTGTTGTAGATAAAGCCACACAGAAAAAACCACTGTTATCATCTACCCATTTTATTCCATCAAAAGTAGCAGGGGCCGTATTCGTAATAACTTCGGGATGAATATATTTTGTTTTAACATCCATAATCAATACATCTGCCAATTCATTTCCTTTCTCAGACATAGAAATAGCAATTTTATTACCATCCCAACTTGGACTTATGTAATTGATTACAAACTCATGATTAGTCTCTGATTTTTTGTAACTGACAGGATCATAAAGCAGTTCTTCTTTTACTTGAAATCCTTCTCGATAATATAATTTAGCTACTTTTTCATCCCCTTTTTTCTTTAAATAAAAATATTTGTCATTATTTGTAACTTTCAGATCAGATACAGAAAATCCTTGTCTCTTATCAAACTCTAATCTTTTTTCTAAATAATAATTCCTTTTAGGAATGAGATCAAGAACCGAATTGGTATAAGCTGTTTGTAACTTCATCCAATCCATTGTCTGAGGATTTTCTAAATCTTCTAAATTTCTGTAATCATCAACCATTTTAGTTCCAAAATATTCATCAGTAACTGGTTTTGATGGTGCTAAATTACTTTTTTGAGCATTAATGAAAGTGCAAAAAATAAAATAATTGATAAGGAAAATAAAATGTGTTTTTTTCATATGTTTAAATAAAGAAACTTATTTTTTTATATTTTCTTTAGGCTGATAATCTGATGGCCTAATTGCCAGAATGTAAAAACAAAGTATCATCTAAATTAGCATATCGTTGTACTAAAGGTATATCTTTTTCATATCCTCCTTTGTAATGCATTTTCAAAAGAATTAAATTTCCAGAAATATTATTAGCCAATAATTTAACGGCAAACTTTGTAAGCTTCCATGGATATACTCTAGGATCATTAAGCCAATAAGTAATTTAGTCTATTCTTTCTCTTTTTTTGCTTTACTGATAAAAGTAATAGCATAAACTTCCGCTTTAATATGATTCTTCCTAAACATTTGACTATAGCAAATTTATAGTTGGACAAAAGTTTCAACTTGTAAAAAATCTGGTATATGAAACTTTCTTATACTTCGTGAAAAGAATAAATTCAGACAAAGAACCAACAAAAATATGAGGTTTTTTTTGCATTGTGTGTTTAATGATACAATAATACAAAATTTTGAATAATTAATATCATCTATACATATCATTAATAACCAAACCTATAGATCTCTTATCGGAATTCATCAATTCATTATATAATTTACTCTAATTTTATAAATTCCGATATGCTTTTCTTGCACCATCGAAAATGCACTTGCATCTTTGCTTCAGGTAAAAACACAAATATTTTATTTTTTGTATGTGTACAGTACAAAAATTACAGATATAAAGCTGATCAGCAAAAACCCGTGTCAGGGGTTATATGACAAAAAAAAATACTAAATTTAAATAATTAACAAAATGAAAAAATTATTATTGGGCGCATTTTTAATCGCAGGAACTACATTAGCTTTTGCTAAAGATAATGCTACATCAACTACAAACAATTTAAAAATTGAAAAAACTATAACTTTAGAAAAAATCACTCCTTCTTCCGAGAAAGAAGTTGTTTCGCCTAAGAAAATTTGTGGACAACTTGTTTACTCTGAGCAGCAAGAAAGTTATTATGATATGCAATCTAATACAGTTGTTACTCATACAGTAGGATATTATACTCACTATAGCTATTGGTGCTAAAATTTGAGATTAATAAATCAAAGTTTAGTGCATCATTATTTTCGAATTGTGATGCACTTTTAAATTTAATATTATCATCTTATGAAAATAAATATTGTATTACTTCTATTTATATCCGTATTGCTAAATAATGTATTTGGGCAGCATCTGAAAATAGAATATGAAAGAACGGAGCTTCAAGATTTTGAAAGTCCAACAATGTCCAAAGAGTATAATCAAAAAGTGAATATGGGACGTAAAACTCCACAAAAGAATTTTTTGTATTATGCCAATGGAAATTCTTTTTTTAAAAATATTCCTCGAGCTACTTTCATACACGATGCAGGAACTAAACAAATAGACGACTCTAATAAGGAAACCAAAAAGGAAATCTTTAAAGATGTAGAAATAAAGATATACCATATAAAAAATGAAAAAGGTTCTTACCAGTACCAAAGCTTCCCACGTCTTAACGACGAATTTTATGGCTATATAGAAATGAATTATAAAAACATCGAATACAAAGATGATATTCAGATGATTGATAATTATCATTGTAAATTAGTAGAGGTAACTCTTATTAATGGGCAAATTACAAAAATATGGTATACTGAAGATATCCCTGTATCTACTGGACCATTAGGTTTTAATACTTTCCCTGGGGTTGTTTTAAGAATAGAAGCACCAACTTATACGATGACAGCTGTAAAAATAAGCAATGAAGCCAAAGAAAGTGAAGTAGAAAAAATAAATCCAAAACTAAAAGTATACAAAGGAGAAGAGTTTACAAAAAGAATGCAAGAAATAAGAGAAATAAACACTAAGCCAACTATCCAGGAAATAAGACTATAGACTCCTGAACAATAATAAAAACTCTTTTTCAATCTGTTATTCTGAGCCTCCCACTTCGTGAAGTCTAATATTAAATACATATCATCGCAAAGTAAAAGCCTTAGAAGTATAAGATACTCTTAATTCAAAAGCACAATGAAATTAAAATTTCTAGTTCCTATTTTCTCTCTATTTTTCTCTTTTTACTTTTCACAAAATATAAATATTGAAGTAAAAGATACTAATGGGAAACCAATATCTGAAGCTAATGTACAGCTTCTAAAAAATGGTAGAACATTGGACTTTCAAAAAACAAATGATGGAGGCTTTTGTACTTTCCCTCTCTCTGAAAAGGGAGTTTTTTCGTTGAAATTTACTTCTGTATTTTATAAAACAAAATTGGTAGAAATAGATACCAATGAAAAATTAAATTTTGAGGTTCAGTTAGAATCACAAATTACAGAGATTCAAGAAGTGGAAATAAAATCCCGCCCAAAGATTGCCACGGCTAAGGAAGATACTATTGCTTTTAATCTTAAATCTGTAAGAGACGGCACTGAAAGAACGACAGAAGATTTAATCAAAAAACTTCCGGGGCTAAACATCAACGAAAATGGTAAAGTAACTTATAAAGGAAATACTGTAGGGCAGGTTTTAGTGGAAGGAAACGAATTTTTTGGAAAAAACCATAAAATGGCTACTCAAAATATTTCAGCTAACATGATTGAAGGGATTGACCTTTGGCAAAACTTCAATACTATTAACGGAAATCGTTCTACTGCCATTAATTTAAAACTGAAAGATGAATACAGAGGAAAAGTCACTGGAAATATAGAAGGAAATTATGGAACTAAAAATTCTTATTTAGGTCATGCTAATTTATTTAAATTCGGTAAAGTAGGTAATTTAGCATTAATTGCAGATGCCAATAACATTGCAAAAGACCCAATTAATTTCATGGATTTTTACGAAATGAATACTCAGGAAAACATTGAAAACTCAGGAACTAACAATAATATAGACATTCCAAGTTTTCTGAATAATGATGGAAAGGTAAAATCAAAAGCCAATCAGTTTGGAGCTTTACAATATTCCAAATCTAAAAAAAATATAACCGTTACTGCTTTTTCTATCTTCAATAATGCTCGGTTAGAAAAACTCTCTACTTCAAAAAGAATAGCTTTTGACGGACAGCCACAAAATTTCAATTTCTTAGAACAAAAAAAAGAGGATAACAGAGGTTTTTTTGGAACGACTCAAATTAAAATAAAGAAGACATTTTCAGACAATAGCTTTTTATATTATAATTTTGGGTACAATCCTACTCAGGATAATTTTAATGAGGATATTAACAGATCATCAGTAGATTATAGTTATTACAAAGTACAAAATAAAACAAAAAATAGCAGTATAGGTAATTTCCTTTCTTGGAATAAAGACATTCTAAATTCTAAATTAATATTTACCTTAAGTCAGCTCAATGAAAACTATACGGGAGACTTGGATATTAACTCTAACACTCAGTTATTTTTGGGAAATACGCCCTTTTTATCTCAACGATATGCAACAAACTCCAATAAATACGGATTTGACTTTTATTTCAAGAACAAAAATCAAATCCTAAATTTCAATTTCCATTCGGGAATTTCTTACAAAAAAGATATTTCTGATCTTGGAGAAGTTTTTTCTCAAGCAGTTGAAAACAGAACTCTAAAAAATTACCATTATATTAATGATTTAAACATTTATAAAAAATTAGGAAAATTTGACATTTCAGCTTCTCTAAGTTCAAATTTTATTACGATTAATGAAAGTAATAAACATTATTTCGAAAAAAGATTCAGCATAAAATTTAACCCCGGGATAACTGCAATTAGTGAATTTGGATTGGAATATAATACAAAGTATGAAATCCCAGGTTTAAAACTTCTTCAATACAATGCATTATACACAAAAGATTTATCCTTTTACAAAAACACTTTACTTACCCCTGATTTATTAAGTAAAACAGATAATTATAAATTTACTTGGCATCGATTCAATTTTGAAAAGGGAAATAATTTATTCTTCATGTTTATGTACAGTAAAATTAAACCCAGCTTCACAACCAATATCACAAATTATGGTACATTTTCAGGTATAGAAAATACTATCGGAGAAATTAATAATAAATATATCTTCCTATTTGCAAACGATATGAGATTCAGCAAGAATTACACCTTGAAATCAAAGCTAACGGGTATGGTAAATAAGAATGCTAATTTTATTAGTGATAATAATAATTTTTCAACAATAAAGAACTTGGAATTATCTCAAAAGATTTCGACAAATTTCAGAAACAAGCCACTGCAATTTGATTTGGGGTATACTTTTACCAAAAGTATTTTTGAACAAAGCTTTTATGATATAACTTCCAAACAGGATTATTTAAAATTATCTCTAGGAATAAGAGCCAATATAAATAAAGAATGGATTACCAATGTTCTAGGTGAATATTTAATTCAAAAAACAGAACAAAATACATTAAAAAATTTCTTGTTAGGTGGTCAAATTTCTTACCGAAAAGAAAAGTCTAATTTTGAGTATAATCTTTTATTCAATAATATTCTCAATCTTAATTCTTTCCAATACATTAACAGTTCTACAAGTCAGTTAGGTATAGATGAATCTTCTATAACAGCTCTAAATGGCTATGTTTTAGGTGGATTGAAGATTAATTTATAATTACTATAATTTATAATCGTTTATAAAAGTATTGCAATCATATAGGCATCTGTATGAAATTTTATAAAAAATCAACATAAGTCACGTTAAAATGAAAAAACATTTGTTTTTTCAAAACATCTGTGTATTTTAGTTAAAAATATTAACATGACTTTTGATAAACTAATCAACTATCTTAAACTCGATAAACAGGAATTTATTTTTCAGTTTAATTCTCATCCAAATTACCCGTCAGCATTGGCTTTTAGTGATACATTAAACTTCATGGGAGTAAAAAATGATGCCTACGAATTAGACAAAGAATATTGGGATGAATTGCCAGAAGAATTTATTGCCATTGTAGATAATTCTTTTTCTTTGGTTAAAAAAGCCGGCACTCAATTTTCAGTTTATTCAGATAAAACTAAAACATTAAATAAAGAAGAACTTCATAAGAGCTCAACAGACTTTGTATTGCTTTTTGAAAAGGATGAAAAAGCAGAGAATAAATCTGCTTTAAATTTCAATCCATTTATTTATGCCGTTTTAGGAATCATCCTAATCTATTCTATACTCAACCATTCTTGGTACGAGACTGCATTCAATGTTTTATCAATAATTGGGGTATATATTTCCCTTGAAATCTTTAATCAAAAATTTGGAAATACGTCTGCTGTCATAGGAAGTATTTGTGGTGGTGGTGCATCAGCTACTCAAAATGTAAACTCATGTAATAAAATTATTACACAAGACAAAACGAGTATTTTAGGACTTAAATTCTCAGATTTTTCCCTTATTTATTTCATCGGAATTACGGTGTTGGGATTATTTTTACCAAGCACAGGATTTGTAATTAAAGGTTTTACTTTTGCTTCACTTATAGCAATCGGCTATTCGGTATACATCCAAGCTTTCGTAGAAAAAACATTTTGCCGTGTATGTCTTTTAATTATATCTGTTCTTGTTGCTCAGATTGTAATTAGCACTTTCCTTTTTGAAACCCTCGTTTTCGATCCTAAAGTACTTTTATTAAGTATTGTATTGTGGTTGTCTTCTTTCTCTGTTGTTTTATTTTTAAATAATTTACTTCAGGAAAAAGAAACATTACAAAAATCTAACGCTAAAAATCTACGATTCAAAAGAAATTATGATCTTTTCAAAAGAGAACTTACTGAAAAAGAAAAAATTGAATTTAATGACAATGAAACATTTTCTTTAGGAAACAAAGATGCTAAACTTCACATTTCTATCGTTTCAAACCCTTACTGTGGTTTTTGTAAAGACGCTCACAAAATAACAGAGCAATTATTAGAAAGATACCCGAATCAGATCTCAGCGCAAATAAGATTCAATTATACTCCTGAAAGAGCCAATGAAAAATTCACGAATCTGATTTCTGATTTCACTCATATTTATAAGAACAGACCTGAAAAAGAATTCTTAAAAACTGTAGATACTTGGTTTGAAAATAAAAATGAAAATAACATCCGACAACTAGCCGGAACCAATTCTAATAATGAAGATCTAATGCCTTTAATACAAATGTCTGGTGAAAATAGTAATGCAGGGTTAAATTTTACTCCTGTGTTTATCATTAACGGATATCAATTCCCTGAAAAATATGATCGTGAAGATATTTGGTATTTTATTACCGATTTAATAGAAGACGAGGAATTTGAAAGAAAATTATTTCCAAATTATGAAAATTCACTATCTTAGGACAAATTAAAAGCGATATCCGAAAAGCTTAAAAAAGAGTAGGAAACACTAAAATCTATTACTATGAAAAATTTAAGAAAAGTATCACGAGAAAATTTAAAAATGGTTAAAGGAGGCCTTAGAATGTGTCCATTAGATGGAGATTGTGGGTCAGGCTGGTGTTGTTCAAATGGTGCATGCAGAACAATTGCGGGAGCAAGCCCATCAACATATCTATGTACGTACTATCCAATTGACTAGTAATTGCAAAATTTTATATCATGAAAAACCTAAGAAAACTTTCTAGAGAAAATTTAAAAGCACTTAAAGGAGGAATCACAGAAGAATGTGCAAGAGGACAAGCTGCATCTACTGCATGCTTCTCTACATTAGCAGCTTGTGAGGCTACTTTTTCAAATCCTGATTTTAATTTCTGTATACGTTATTGCAATAGATATTGCTACTAGCCATTATTAAAAGTCAATAAACTTTTAAACATAAGAGAAAAGTTGTCGCCAAGAAAAGGCGGCAACTTATTATAAACAAATAGATAGATCATTGAAGTTGAAACCTTTTCCTTTTTACCGCCAACCTGACTCCAAGGATTGTGGCCCTACATGTCTTCGTATCGTAAGCAAACATTATGGAAAAAGCATTTCCTTACAACAAATCCGTAATCTCTCTGAGACAACCAGAGAAGGCAGTAGCCTATTAGGATTAAGCGATGCAGCTGAAGACTTAGGTTTTCGTTCATTGGGTGTTCAAATTGATTTTGAAACCCTTACAGAGGAAGTTCCATTCCCCTGCATTGTACACTGGAACAAAAATCATTTTGTTGTCGTTTATAAAATCGATAAAAATAATAAAGTATATATTTCAGATCCAAGTTATGGGCTGATTACCTATTCCAGAGATGAGTTCATCAAATTATGGATTGGGGAAAATTCTAATGAAAAAACAGAAGATGGTATTGTTCTTATTTTAGAAACGACCCCTGCATTTTTTCAAACTGAATTTGATGATAAAGAAAGCAAGGCTAGTTTTACTTTCCTTTCAAAATACTTATTAAAGTATAAATCTTTAGTCGCTCAGCTAGCGGTTGGACTTTTAGCGGGAAGTTTACTATCATTAATTTTCCCTTTCCTTACGCAAAGTATTGTCGATGTCGGAATACAAAATCAGGATTTAAATTTTATCTATGTTGTCTTATTAGCCCAAGTCATGCTTTTCTTAGGCAGAATGGGTATTGAAATAATAAGAAGCTGGATCCTACTCCACCTTTCCGCCAGAATTAATATTTCCATTATTTCAGATTTCTTTATCAAGCTAATGAAACTTCCCATAAGTTTTTTTGATACAAGAATGACGGGTGATATTATGCAGCGTATCAATGATCACCACAGAATAGAGCAGCTTCTGACTAGTTCGTCTTTAAATACATTATTCTCATTGGTGAATCTTGTTATTTTCAGCATTGTTCTATTGTTGTATGATTACAGATTATTTGTCGTTTATCTTATAGGTGCAGCATTGTACATCGGATGGATCACTTTCTTTCTTAATAAAAGAAAAGAACTTGATTATAAAAGATTCTCACAGGTCTCACAAGAACAAAGTAAAGTGATTGAGCTGATCAACGGAATGCAGGAAATTAAAATGCATAACGCCGAAAAGCAAAAACGTTGGGACTGGGAGTTTTTGCAGGTAAAACTATTTAAGATCAGAATTAAATCTCTATCATTAGAGCAGTGGCAATCGGTCGGAGGAAATTTCATCAATCAAATGAAAGACATTCTGGTAAGTTTTCTTTCTGCTAAATTGGTATTAGAAGGAAATCTTACTTTAGGGATGATGCTTTCCGTACAGTATATTATTGGTCAGCTTAATAGTCCACTTCTACAACTTATTGATTTCATTAAACAATTTCAGGATGCTAAGATCTCTCTTGAAAGACTCGGTGAAATTCATGATAAAGATGATGAAGAAAATAAAGAAGAGCAATATGTTACCGAACTTCCACAAAAAGATATCGAAATCAAAGATATGTCCTTCAGATATATTGGTTCTGATGCTTTTGTTTTTGAAAACTTAAGCTTAAGTATTCCCTATCAAAAAACAACAGCCATTGTTGGGGCCAGTGGAAGTGGAAAAACCACCCTTTTAAAGCTATTAATGAAATTTTATGAACCTAATGAAGGTGATATTAAAATAGGAAATACAAAATTAAAGAATGTATCCCCAAGGTATTGGCGAGATCAATGTGGAGTGGTAATGCAGGAAGGATATGTTTTCAATGATACTATTGCCAATAATATTGGAGTAGGTGAAGATTATATTGATAAACAAAAATTAAAAAAAGCAGTAGAAATTGCCAATATTAAAGAATTTATTGAAGGATTGCCATTAAGCTACAATACAAAAATCGGAAATGAAGGTTTAGGAGTAAGTGGAGGTCAAAAACAAAGACTTTTCATTGCAAGAGCAGTTTATAAATCTCCGGAATATATTTTCTTTGATGAAGCCACATCAGCATTAGATGCCAATAATGAAAAAATCATTATGGAAAATCTTGAACAATTCTTTAAAGGAAAAACGGCTATTGTTATTGCTCATAGGCTTTCCACTGTAAAACATGCAGATAAAATTATTGTTTTAGATAAAGGAAACGTAGTGGAAGAAGGTAGCCATACAGAATTAGTGGCGTTAAAAGGCGAATATTACAGACTGGTAAAAAATCAATTGGAACTTGGAAACTAACAAAGATATCTTAGATAACATCGAATTACGTTCTGAAAGTGTTCAGGACATTCTTACACGACCACCCCACTGGATGATCCGTTGGGGAAATACTATTATTTTCGTTATACTACTGCTTATTTTGATAATGAGCTATGTCATAAAATATCCGGAATTCATTCCGGCACCAATTGTTGTGACTTCACAAAATCCTCCGGAAAAGCTAGAAGCAAGGATAAGTACCAAAATTGAAAAAATCTTCATTAAAGACCATCAAGAGGTTAAAAAAAATGAAGTTTTGATGGTCATGCAGTCAGCAGCTAATTACAAAGATATTTTAGAGCTTAAAAAGCTTGTAGATTCTATTTCTCCCAATCAGCTACGTTCATTTCCAGTTCAGCAGAGTTCACACTTTAAACTGGGTGAATTACAAGGTGATTATAATAATTTCGCAAAAGCTTTTCAGGATGAAGAACTTTTCACAAGATTACAGCCTTATGCTCCGGAAAGCTTAGCAGCCAATCAAAGTTTATCTGAATATAAACTCAGAATCTTAACGATGAAACAGCAAAAAAGCCTAGAGCAAGCGAAGTATGAGATTACAAAGAAAAGTTACCAGCGTTCACAGGAATTGTTCAATCAAGGAGTGATTGCCGCAATGGAACTTGAAAATGAAAAAATAAAATACCTGCAAGCTCAACAGAATTTAGAAAACATCAATATTTCATTATCACAAATGGAAGAAAGTATTTCTAATGTTAATAAGACAAAAAGCGGTACCGTGATTAATACTGAAAAAGATAAAATCAACTACTCTTCCCAAACATTGCAATTATTTGAACAGCTAAGAAAATCCTTAAAACAATGGGAACAGAATTACTTGGTTATTTCATCCACAGATGGGGTAGCTAGTTTTCAGCAGTTTTTTGGCGAAAATCAGTTCATAAAAGCCGGGGATGCTATTTTATCCATTCTTCCAAAAAACAAGGATAAATTAGTAGGGAGAATGTCTGTACCGGCAACCAATTCTGGTAAGATAACTCCGGGAGAAAAAGTTTTAATTAAACTTGACAATTATCGCTTCCAGGAATACGGTATTGTAGAAGGTAGAGTTCAAAATATTTCTTTGTCTTCAGATGATAAAGGAAATTATTATGTAGACGTTGTTCTTCCAAAAGGTTTAAAGACGAGCTATAATAAAAACTTAGTGTTTGATAAAGAATTAAGAGGTAGTGCTGAGATTGTAACGCAGGACCTAAGACTTATTGAAAGGTTCTTCTACCAAATTAGAAAATTATTGGGATATCAAAGTTGATATTCTTTAAATATAAAAACAAAAAAACCGCAACGTAATGTTGCGGTTTTTCTCGCTATTGTAGCGAAGACGGGAATTGAACCCGTGACCTCAGGGTTATGAATCCTGCGCTCTAACCAACTGAGCTACCTCGCCGTTTTGGTGGTGCAAATATAGAAAATATTTACTTACTACCAAAATTATTTTATCTTAAAATATTCCAAAACATCACCAACATGATCTGGTTTGTTGATTATCTTATTGTTAGCATCCAAAATAAAATACGTCGGAGTTGCATGAACATTGTATGTATCTACATAACTACTGTTCCATCCCTTCAATTCTGAATCATTAACCCATGGGAATACACTTATTTTTTTGTTATATGAATCTTTATCTGTATCCAAAGAAAGTCCTACGATTTGAATATTTTTAGCTTTTAACTCATTATATTTTTCCAATAACTTTGGAAGTTCTGTTTCACAGTGCGAACAAGTAGAAGACCAGAAAACAATCACTTTTTTATCAGCCTTTACATCATACAATGACTTAGCTGTTGTATTCATAGGAGACTGAAACTTGTTATTTGGAAAAGTAGCCCCCATCTCAACATTAGAATTTGATTTAAGAGTTGAAGCTAACCTATCATTAATCGTACATTTTAGATTCTTAGCAAGGCTTAGATACTTATCCTTAAGGTCATTCATGTCATATACATCAAAGATATCAATCAATTCAGATAAAACAGTCTGCCCACGTGGAGTTTCTACTTTTAAAGTATCTAAAAGCTTGTCTACTGACGCGCCAACATTCGCATTACCTCCCGTATTCAAATAAGCAACAAGTATAGGTCTTAATAATGATGAGCTTTCAAGAAGATCATTAGATTTATCTAAAAAGTTTACGATATCATCCTGAGTAACCTTTTTTGAGCTATCTGCCGACAAAAATTTACTATAATTAGTATTATAATAGTAAATAAAAGGATGCTGAGCCTGATCTACTGAACCAATACCACCAGAAAGTCTGTTAATCTCTGTTTTTAAAGCTTTACCAAAATCGGTATTCTCTTTATAGTATTCTTTTATTTGAGCCAAAGCAGGTAAAATCAATTCTTTCTTTTGAGATCCTTCCTGTATCTTACTCATTAAATCATTTGCCTCATCCTGGTAAATAATATCTTTAACCTTATTATTTTCTGTTACTAACTTTACACTCACATTTTTATTTTCAGAAATAAAACTAAATGTATTATTGGTATTTGGAAAATAGATTTTCATCATACCCGAATAGTTTTTAGGATATTTAAATGTCCATACATTGTTTTTATTCTGTTCTTTAGAAGCAATGATATCTTTTGAACCGTTTAATGTATATAGAATAGCATCCTGCTCTTTAAAATCTGCAGGTGTCTGTACTGTAACAGTAAACTGAGCCTGTAAATAGAATGCAGATAATACTGCTGATAGTACGTAAATCTTTTTCATAATGTAAAAATAAAAAAACTCTCTGACTAATCAGAGAGTTTAAAATATTTTAATAAAATTTTATATTTTTTGAGTTTTGTACTTTTTAGTATAGAATGCAATAAATAGTATTGCAATAGCCCCTAAAACGTAAACATACATATCAATAGGGGAAGGAGCACCTGGCCCAACAACCGCCTGTACCGTCGGGTCATCTATATTAATTGTCTTTTGTGCATGTCCCATAAACACAACAAAAAGAAAGAAAGCACCTACTAGTTTATTTATAGTTTTCATATATTTTATTTTAAGATTTTGGTATTAACAGTTTCTCCTTTATCAGAAACAATTTTTACTACATAAGAATTTTTAATAGAATTATCTAATTCAATTACGAAATCTGTAGAAGTATTTACTGCTTTCTTAGAGATAACAAGTTTACCACTCATATCATAAACTTCAATATCTGCTTTTTTCCAGTTTGGATCAAATCTAACAATATAGTTAGTAATTTCTGGGTTGTAAACAACCATAGTTCTAGAAGAATTAACAGTAGTACTAGGTCTAGTAGCTAAAACATTACGGTTAGGTTCTCCATAGTATAAATCATAAACATCATTAGTTACAGGAACTGTTTCACCTTGTTTTGCTTGCATTACAGATCCATTCGGAGCTTTATAATAGAAACCGGTACCCGTTGAAAGTTGATGTGTTCCGTTAGAAACTAACTCAGCATTTTCTCTAATTTCAAATTTATAAGACTTAATTTGAGTACTGTAATTCTTCAAAACAATATTTTTCCCTTTGAAATCATTTTCGTTAGCTTCATTAATGTATAACCAATAATTAGAGCTATAATTAGCATCAATACCTCCTGTTGAAGATTCTTCAAAAGTTCCTAAAAGATTTGCAGTACTCGCTGTATATTGAGTCTTTTGGGCAGAAGTATGACCTGTCGTACCATTTGGATAAACAACATAATATGTTCTATCCAATTCTTTCCCATTAGCATCAAGAGCAATAACTCCTAATTGTTTAACAGTTCCGGACGCTCCATTTTTGTTTGCATTAACATTGTAAGCAGTAGTTGAAGCCCTTCCATAATAATTAAATCGTCTTAAATTACCAAAGTTAAGCACATCATTATTACTATTGTTATTAAGCTTAATGGTAAATGCACCAAAAGGTCTAACTAATAAAGATGAAGCATCTCCCGTAGGGACTCCAGAATTAAAAGTAACAACTTTATAAGCAGTAGCTGAACTACCTGCATTATTAAGAACAACTCCACTTGCATCGGTTCTTACCCCATATATATTACTAAGATTCACACCATCACCATTTGCTTCATTAATTCCGATGTTGTTTAAATCTAAGTTAGTAAGATAAGGATTGGCAAATTGGTATATATTCTTACCCCAATTTCCCTGCCATGCACCTGAAGATCCATTGAACTCATCTGTAAGATAAGAATTATATTTCTCACCGTAGACGTTCGTGTTTTGTCCGCTAGATCCGAAAGTAACATTTGCACCTGCACCATTTAATGTAGGAGAAGCATTAGAAAACGATCCATCATCAGAAACAGGACGACCTTTAATTGTTCTGGTAGTAGTAAGATCTAAATTATTACCACCTACCATAAGATAATTAAAACTAGGAACTACTTCCCCAAATCTAAGATTTAGATTATTAAGATGATAACCAATAACATCATAATTTCCATATACAAGAACCTCATTTTTAGAGTATCGTTGTGTTGAGAAAGTTTTCCCAACTTCAGGACCTAAAGAAGTCACTGTTTTTTGGAAAAAAGGCATACCCATTTGTTGGTAATCTCCTTGATTAACTTGTCTCATTTCTTCATCAACAATACCAACTATATTATTTTGTGGAACACCAGTAATATATAGCTGTCCATAAGTGTATACGGGAGGTGTTGTACCGCCATCGTTAGCGTTTTGTTGATTATACGCAGTAGGCTCATTAAGCTTGTTAACGAAGTTCCCTCCTGCATTAGATTCTGTTTTGTCTACATTTCCAGTAGTAATTGTCTTAAAGGAATCAGTGTTTGTTCCGCTCACCATAAAATTACCGTGATTTTCTACAACACCTGTTCCTCTCATTTGTACGCCTCCACCAGAATAAACCAGTGTACCTTTACTCACGTACGTAGTAGCTGTGTCATCTACGTGTAGTAGAACATTCTGCGCCTGAACAGAAAACCCAGCTGCTAATAAACCAATAGCAAATAAACTTTTTCTCATTGTATGTAAATATTTGTGTGTTAATACAATCTTCACCCGCAAAGGTATATTTTTTTCTCCTAGGAAAAAAATATTTTTTATTTTTTAACAAAAATATTATCTTCGGTCAGTACGATTTCTTTCTCTTCACCTATTGAAAACATATAGTCCTCAAGTACTTTTTCTGTAGTTCCTCTAAGTCCTCTGGCTCCCAGTCCCTTCTCCATTGTTTCCTCTACAATTTTCTCAATTGCACCGTCTGTAAACTCCAATTTTGTGTTATCCATTTTAAAAAGTTCCACAAATTGATTAACAATTGAATTTTTTGGTTCTTTCATGATACGAACCATTACTTCTTTTGTGAGTTTATCAAGGTAAGTGATGATTGGAAATCTTCCTAAAAGTTCGGGAATTAATCCGAAAGTACGAAGATCAATTGCATTAATATTTGTTAATACATAATCATCTTCATCTACTTTATTGATCTTTTCAGAGCTGAAACCTATTGCCTGCTTATTCATTCTTCTTTCGATGATCTCTTTGATCCCGTCAAAAGCTCCACCCGCAATAAATAAAATATTTTGAGTATTTACCTGAATATATTTTTGGTCAGGATGTTTTCTTCCTCCCTGAGGTGGAACGTTTACAATGCTTCCCTCTAATAATTTCAATAAACCTTGCTGAACTCCTTCTCCTGAAACATCTCTTGTTAAACTTGGATTATCAGATTTTCTTGCAATCTTATCTATTTCATCAATAAATACAATTCCTTTTTCTGCTTTTTCCACGTCGTAATCGGCAACCATCAAAAGTCTTGACAAAATACTTTCTACATCTTCCCCTACATATCCTGCCTCAGTTAAAATTGTTGCATCTACGATACAAAACGGAACGTTCAACTCTCTGGCAATTGTTTTCGCCAATAACGTTTTCCCGGTTCCCGTTTCCCCAATCATAATGATATTAGATTTCTCTAATTCCACTTCTCTGTTTTCGTTCTTAGCGTGAAGTAATCTTTTATAATGATTGTAAACTGCAATAGACAATTGCTTTTTAGCCTGGTCTTGTCCTATCACATATCCATTAAGAAATTCTTTGATCTCTTTAGGCTTTTTAAGCTCATCAATATTTTCTGCAGGAGACTGTTCTGTTTTAGAACCTCCATCCTTTACAATTAAGTGAGCCTGTTCTATACAATTTTCGCAAATAAAACCGTTCTGGCCAGAAATAAGCATTTGTACTTCACTTCTTTTTCTGCCACAGAAAGAACATTGGTTTGAATTCATCTTATACTATTATATATGTTAAAGAAAATCGTAAAAAATTGCTTCTTTACGATTTCCTTATTTTTTAAGAATTAATAATTGAGTTTTGAATCTCTGTATATTCTTCGTTTGTTAATTTTAATCTCTCATTTTTAAAATTCATATCCTCTACCTGCTGTAAAGGAATCAAATGAATATGTGCATGAGGAACTTCTAATCCTACAACTGCCACCCCTACTCTTACACAAGGAATAGCATTTTTGACCTTCTTGGCAACTTCCTGAGCAAAACCCCAAAGGTTTTTATACGCTTCGCTGTCTAGGTCAAAAATAAGGTCAACTTCTTTTTTAGGAACTACCAAAGTATGTCCTTTCACCAATGGCATAGCATCTAAGAAAGCAACAAAATTTTCATCTTCTGCAATTTTATATGATGGAATTTCACCGTTAATGATTTTTGTGAATATTGTACTCATTCTTATTAGAATTAGATATTAATTTTTACAGCGTAATTTCAAGTACTTCGAAAGACAATTTGTTTCCGTTTGGTAAAACAATCTCTGCAGTATCTCCAATAACTTTACCTAGTAAACCTTTTGCAATTGGTGTGTTTACTGAAATTTTTCCCGTTTTCAAATCACTTTCGTTATCTGGTACCAGTTTAAATGTCTGTTCTAGGTTTGTTGCATTATTTTTAAGTCTCACTGTTGTTAAAATTGAAACTTTTGAAGTATCTAATAGGGTCTCATCTATAATCTTGGAAGAAGAAACAACATCTTTAAGTTTAGAAATTCTCATTTCCAACATTCCCTGTGCTTCTTTAGCCGCATCATATTCTGCATTTTCAGACAAATCTCCTTTGTCTCTAGCTTCTGCAATTTGCTGAGTAATCTTGGGTCTCTCTACAGTTTCTAACTGTTCCAGCTCAGCTTTCATTTTCTCTAAACCCTCCTTTGTTACATAGCTTGCCATAATTTTCAAAATTTAGTTTTAGTATAAAAAAATAATCCGACATTTGCCGGACAATGTTTTGTTGTTGTAATCGTTTAACTTTTACAAATATATAAAAATTTAAATTGAAATGAAAAAAAGTTTCTCAATACTATCTATTTTCACCTTGCTGATATTCAGTAATTTAACTATAAATTCTTGCGGTAGCAGAGAAGATACTGTCAGTTGTTTTCCGAACGCTCCTATCAGTGTAATATTAAATCTTAACCTTGCGGCTTATTATGATCTTAACAACTCGGGAGGATGGAAATATATAGATGAACAAAGCTCTGGCACTAGAGGATTAATTGTTGTACGTGGAGCAGGCAATATATTTAAAATATATGACAGAAATGCACCTCATATTTGTCCAGATTCCAATACAACGCTTGAGGTTAAAGATGGTATAACAATAGTTTGTCCAAAAGATAATGCAAAATGGATTTTATTTACTGGCCAACCAACAGCTGTTGCCAATGTTCCTCCTAAAACTTACCTCTACAACTACGATTCAGCGAGTAACGTTTTAAATATATATTATTAATATGAAAGTGGTTATTCAAAGAGTTTCTGAAGCGAGTGTAAAGGTGGATGAGAAAATTGTAGGAGCCATCGGGAACGGATTAATGCTCTTAGTAGGCATTGATGAAAATGATGAAAACACAGATGCAGATTGGGCTGTTCAAAAAATTTTGAATCTTAGAATTTTTGGTGATGAAGATGGTAAACTTAATCTTTCTGTAAAAGATATTTCAGGAGAAATTCTTTGCATCAGCCAGTTTACATTAATTGCTGATTATAAGAAAGGAAACCGCCCGTCTTTTATTAAAGCGGCAAAACCAGATAAAGCCATTCCTCTTTTTGATTATTTTAAAGAAGAAATATCGAAATCAGGACTAAAAACCGAGAGCGGAATCTTTGGTGCCGACATGAAAGTTTCTTTGATAAACGATGGACCTGTAACGATTGTTATGGATTCCATTACAAAAGCTTAAATTTACAACATATATAATTTATAACAGAAAATGAAAAAAACGTTAGTTACTTTAGTTCTTCTTGCAGGAATCAACACAGCTTATGCTCAAAAATCTTATACAGACGAGCAAAAAGCATCTTATTACATCGGTCTTGATATTGCTCAAAATCTTAAAAAGCAAGGATTTACCGTAGATCCTGATCTTTTATCTCAGGCTATTAAAGATGAGTTTTCAGATAAGGCAAGATTACTTCCAAAAGAAGAAATGGGAACTTTCTTACAAGGTTTCATGCAGAAACAAGGGGAGAAAAAACAGGCTCAGGATAAATTAAAAGCTGAAGAAAATAAAAAGAAAGGAGCTGAGTTTCTTGCAAAAAATAAACTAAACAAAAAAATAACAACTACAGCAAGTGGTTTACAGTATGAAGTTCTGACACCAGGTGACGGAAAAGCAAAACCTACTGCATCAAGCACTGCTAATGTAACCTATACCGGAAAATTGATGGACGGAACCATTTTTGATTCTACGGAAAAACAAGGGGGAAAACCTATTGAATTAAATGTTTCTGGAGTTATAAAAGGATGGACAGAAGGTATTCAATTGATGAGCAAAGGGGCTAAATACAGATTTTACATCCCTTCTGATTTAGCATATGGAGACAACGGAGCTGGTGGCGTAATTCCTCCAGGAGCAACGTTAATCTTCGATGTAGAATTGGTAGATTTTAAATAAGAATTTGATCTTTAATATCATTAAAAGCGTCTCTCAAAAAATTTGAGAGACGCTTTTTTTACAATCGAAACTTAAAATCACTATATTTATTCCCTAATTGTAGAAATAAAAAAAACGCTTATGAAAACAAGAATCTTTATATTATTTATTTCTGTTTCTTCCTTTCTTTTGGACAAAACAGAAAGGGGCAATTTCAATTACAGAAAAACTCAAATTCACACAGTCTTTACGTTTCTTTTTCTAAGAATGCCTCTAATATTGATATTATCAATTATCTACTTTAAGAAAAATCCAGCATTCAAAGAATTTGTAGAATCAAACAAAATTTCATTTGTGGATGATCTCGGTTTCAGTGATAAAAAACTGAACGAAATGCTTGAAAGCAGTAAACAAAATAAGAACTCTGGAGAATCAATCGAAAAATTAAAACGAATTTTCAAAGTTGAAACTGCTGTAAATGACAATGAAGATATTTTAAAATTAGCAGAAAGCTTTGAAAAATTCCCTGAGATAGAATATGCTTCAATATTAAGCAATGAACCTATTGAACCCCCTTCAACAGCTACTTTTGTCATTACACCTAATTTAGAGGCTTCTCAAACTTATTTATTTGATAATCCTGGAATTAATGTAAATTATGCATGGTCAAGAGGTATCACAGGACAAAATGTAAGAGTGCGTGATGTAGAATATGGTTTCCATAAGACGCATGAAATGTTAATTAACAGAAATACCATTCAATTAGAAGCCGGTGTTACTCCAAATGCAGCACTTACAACTCCAAGCAGTCCAAATTACAACTGGCTGGATCATGGAACTGCCGTAATGAGTATTTTAGGTTCAGCAAAAGATAATATTGGACTTTCAGGAAGTGCTTACAACGCTACTGAAATGAAAGGTTTTCTAGAATGGACAACCACTTCATACAACAGAGTGTCAGCGGTAACAAGAGCTATAAATGCTTCTCAGGCAGGAGATATTGTTTTGTATGAAATGCAAACGGGAGGTCAAAACTCCAATTATGTTGCTGCAGAGTATGACAATCTTATCTGGGACCTAACAAAAGCAGCAACAGATTCCGGAATCATCATTATTGCAGCAGCAGGAAATGGTAACGAAAATCTTGACTCTTCTTTCTACTCGGCTTATAATGCAAGAGGTAATAGCGGGGCTATTATTGTTGGAGCAGGAACCAATACTACCGCACACTCAAAATTAGGTTTCAGTACATATGGTTCGAGAGTGGATGTACAAGGTTGGGGACAAAATGTTTTGGCCGCAGGTTATGGTGGCTGGGCAACTTATGATGGAGATACCAACAGAACATACACCCTTTTCAGTGGAACAAGTTCTGCAACACCAATTGTATCTTCTGCAGCTATTTTAATTCAATCTTATTATCGTCAGGCTACTGGACAATACTTAACTCCGGCTGCTATGAAAAACCTTCTGGTGACAACAGGAATACCTCAAGGTGGAAATTTAACAACTAAGATTGGTCCGCTTCCAAACATCAAAGGAGCCATCGAACAGTTAGAAAAGACTCCTACTCTTTCTGCAAAAAATACAAATGTAGCTCCATTAAAAATTGAAATTTATCCTAATCCTGCATCAAATTCTATTTCAGTAAGAAGTCAGGAAAATAAGAATATTGATTTTGAAATCATCAATATGGCGGGACAATCTGTCCTTAAAAGCTCAACTTCATCTGATAGGAAATTAAATATTTCAGAACTACCAAAAGGAACCTACATTATAAATGCCACAGATGGCCAAAGAAGAGTTGTTGAGAAGTTCATTAAACAATAATTCAGGGATTTAGTCATCAATAATATAAAATTACAGATCTCAATATAATTAAAAGCGTCTCTCAAAGATTTTGAGAGACGCTTTTTTTAAATAAACTCTTATAAAAACTATTTCGCAGGAACGCTGCTGAAATTAAGTGCGATTTTTAAGTTCATATCTGAACTTGTCTGATTTTTTAATTCGTAAACCGTTCTTACCGTAAGACCTGAACTTTTTACCACTTCATCTAAAAATCCTGTATCATTAAGATCAAGATTTAAACTCGCTGCATTTGTAGAAATAGGAGAACGTGATGCCACCAATCTTTCTTTTGTACCACTTGAAGAAACGTACACTTTTATTGATTTAAGAGCACTTAAATTTCCTCCTGATGGAGACACTACAGAAACTTTGGCATCTGAAATTCTTACATCTTTAATCTGTGCATTATTATTTCCTCCGAACCAAGTCTGTACATTGGTAGCGGTTGCTGTAGAAGAAACTTCTTTATCTGCAGGAACTCCGGTAGAAACTAAAACATTGGTTGTATAGGGAAATGTATTCTGAACCAGTGACTGAACAGTCCCACAACTTACAAGAGCTGCAGAAGCTACCATGGCTGTTAAAAACATATTTTTCATAATAGTAATTCTTTTGCAGGATAACTTACAGAAATTGTACCAAAAATTATTCTACGCTTACCTTAAAACTACCTTTTGTATTTCCGGACGCCATATTGCTTTTCCCAATGATCAGCCAAACTTCTCCTTTTCCTGAAATGTCGTGGGTGAGTTCTCTACCAAAAGGCCCGTCATACTTTCCGTTAGGCATTTTTATTTGATTAAATCTAATATTAAAATCTTTTTCATTCGTTGCAATGGTAGCCTTAATATCAGATTTTTCGTAATCTGTAATTTTTAAAATCAGTTCCTGATTGTCTTTCGTAAACTCTTCTCCAAGGGTAAACGGAAGTTGAGAAGCATCAGCGGTTCTTATGATCTGCCCTTCCTTCGTATTTCTCATGACACCACTTTTCAAGACTTCTTTTGTAACCGGAGAATTATTGATAACAGAATCTCTTTTTCTTATTGCTACAGAATCTACTTTTCCTGCAGGCATTTCTGATACCATCATTGAATCTTTATTAGGAGTTTCCGTAATCGTTGCTTCTTTTTTACAAGAAATAATAATCAATGGGATCAACCATAAGGATTTTTTCATAATAGTTATTTTTAAATGAAACATTGGAGTTTTAATTTAAGCTTATTAAAAAATTCAACCACAAATCGAAGATTCGACGGAGTCAAAAGGTACAAAAGCCATGATTGAACTATTTAATTTTAGCTATTTTGAAAACAAAAGCTCTCAAAAGAATAAAAATCAAAGATTTTTAAAAACTTATGTGTTCTTGTTTGCCCTTCATTATAAACTTAAATAATGTGCTTAATCTTTTGTGACTTTTGACTCCGTCGAATCTTCGATTTGTGGTTACAATAACTAAGCTTTAAATAAGTTTAAATAATGAATCTATTGAGAAGCTAAAATTGTTCCATAAAGTATATTAAAAACTTAAAAAAAGCTTAGATTTTTATTTTTCAGGAATAAAAGTATCCTTTCTTATCGTTCTCAACATACAGCAAAACTTCAGTCTCCCCAATTATTTAATCGTTTGATAATAAAGAACCTTTGACAGAAAGCTTTCTTTCTGATGAACTCTTACTCTTTCCATAATATCCTTCTCTATGCCTTCAGAATGCTTTTCTCTAGCATATTTCAGCAGATATTCTTCATTGAAATTAACCTCAGTTTTATGATAATAATAGTCAAAATGATTGCTTTTTATATTTTGAGAAGTTATCAAGCCTCCCCAATTAAAATAGCTACACACCAAAATAGTTCCATACACATACCCAATCATTGTATTGAATAAGAAGGCATTTCTTTTTTTCTTGTGGATTTTAATGAATGTCAAGATCAAACCAATTAACGATACAATCAAAAATCCGAAAACTCCCAATCTTTTATACGTAAAACCAGAATTGATAACATATTCATAGTTTTTCATCATTGCAGAAAGAACAAGAATTATATTTAACACAACCCATATTTTGGCTAAAATTTTAAGCAATCCGGCTTTAGGATCAAAATTAAAACTCGATTTAAAATAAAACATGATCACCAAAATTGCCAATACGATTGAAACAATTACTGCGTTTACTCTTTCGTGCGTTTCTGCCGAAAGTTGATTTGGCGTTTTTACCGCTTCAAAAAACTGTTCATAATTATAGGTCGCAATAAAGAATATCAATAAAATATTTAATGAAAAGAAAGAAATAACGCCACTCATTCTTTCAGCATCCAGATCTAGAAAAGAATAGGTTGGTTTCTGAATTTTATTTTCCTCCTTGAAATTATCATCTAAAATATAATTCTGCTTGTAGATGGTTTTTTCAACCGAATAATTCCAATAATTAAATGCAAAGAAAAAGCCTAAAACTGTGATCGCTACAAGTTGCCAGAAGTTAATATCTAATTCAATATTCTTAAACAAATTCGCAAAATGATCACTTCCAGCAGAATAAACGCCAAAGAAAATAGCCAGCAGCACAAGCGGAATCAATACAAAAGCTAATGCTTTCTGCCATAATCCGGGGATATTTCTTTTCGGTAACCATTTATCAAAATTGAAAAATCTACAGAGAAACGTAAAGCAGTTGACCACAAAAACAGGAATAAGGAAAAGTATTTTCAATCTTCTGTTCTTTGATCTGTAAGATAACAGTAACAGTGAACTCGTGATCGCCAAAAATGATGGAAAATCTCCATACCAAGCAAATGCAATACTGGAGAGAATGCTTGTTACAAAAAGAATAAGAAATGTTCGAGTTCTGTTTCTTTCGGGCGTTTTATATAAGGTAAGGGAAGCATAAATAATTCCCAGAATTCCTAGATTCAATCCTATACTTTCATCATAAAATAAGATGACGAATAATAAGGTGGTGAGTAGTATATAATGATGTGTTTTCATAATGAGGTTGGATATTTCGTTAATCGTTGTTGGTTTCTAGGTGTTGGTTTTTAGTAATATACCGGAGATTGTTTTTGCTGAATAAAATCTTTCAGGTGATCAAAATTTTGCCATAAAAGGTTTTCAAAATCCCAATTGTGAAATGACCTCATGTTTCGACCTTTTTGAAAGGCTTTTCTGTAGGTTTTATAATATTCAGGAAAGACAAAAGTTCCCAACAGCAAAACCCCTAATAGATAAGCACTTCTTTTCCCGTTTCCGAAAAGCAGATATTGCATCGCAATTTCATCCTGAATATTGGTACTGAAATCGGTAATAAGGTGATAGACATCGTGGTTTTCCATTTTAGGAATCATTCTAAAGCCATGAGCCTGATAAAATTCTCCCAGTGTTTTCCCTAAGGAATCTTCTTTGAAACTTAACAATTGCTTTTCATCAAACTGCCATTGTCTTTTTTTCTTTTTAAAGTATTTTCGATATTGTTTTTGAGAATTTTCATACATGAAAAGCAGAAATTGAACACGTAGTTTTTTCATTAGTTTATTATTTTAATTAGTTATAAAAAAGGAATGAGTAAAAGAGTAATACAGGAAGATTTAAAAGAATAATCAAAGCAGATTTAAGACATATAACCAACTTCTTTTGATAAAATCCACCATAAACAAGGAGTCCAAAAAATATTATCATATTAATTATACCTCCAATACATATAAAGAATATTGCAGCTATTGCAAATTCTATGATTAGACTGAAAATAAATCCCCAAAAGAAAATATTTCCCAATAGGAATGTGATTCCAAAAGTTAGCTTCCCAATCATTAAAATATTTTGATCTTTCATACTAAGCTTGCGTTAAAGTGAAAACAGTAATTTCCGGGCGCACCATAAACCTCAACTGAAACGAATGGCCAATGGCCCGATTGATATAAAGCATTCTTCCATCTTGCAAATCAATTTCGCCAGCGATATATTTCCTGTTTTTTACAGGGAGAATGGGTGTAATTATTCCGGGAATTCTGCATTGTCCGCCGTGGGTATGTCCGCTGAGAATCCAACCTTGATACTCATTCCAAATATCTTTATCGCATGCATCTGGATTATGGCAGAGAACTACATTAGCTTTTGAGGCATCATAATCTGTCATCACTTTCATCGGATTGAAATTAGACGACCATAGATCATCAAAACCTATAAAATTTAGCCCGTTACTTTCCATTTGCGAGTTGTTGAGCATGGTTACTCCAAAACTTTCAAGGATTTCACAAATATTTTCTGCAACATCCAGCTCTTTCCAATCTTTTCCATAGTCATGATTTCCTAAGATTCCAAAAGTTCCCAAGCTTCCGAAAACCGCATTTTGTATCACTATTTTTAAATCTTCGCGTTCTTGAGATGTTCCATGATTTACAAAATCACCGGTGTAGACTACAAAATCAGGATTAAATCTTTTTGCTTTTTGAAAAGAATCTATAAGAAAATTCCAATCAAACCTACTTCCTACATGGAGATCCGAAATCTGCATTAATCGCTTTCCAATCAAATTTTCAGGCAATTTTTTTATAGGCATTTTCTTTTCCACAAATTCCAGCCAAAATGGTTCAACCTGCCATGAATACAAAACAGGAAATGCTCCGACTACCGAAATCTGTAAAAGTTTTTTTAAAAAAGATTTTCTAGTCATTTATATTTTTATTTACAATTTAAAACAACAAAGAACTTTGAATAACAAAGTAAAAAGATAAAAAAATATAGAGCTTACCTCCCTATTAATTTTTCCAACATATTTAGATGTTCAGTAAATGCTTCTCTCCCACTTTGGGTGACCCTATATGATGTTTTAGGTTTTTTACCTACAAATTCTTTCTTCACTTCTATGTAAGCAGCTTTTTCCAACGCATTGCTGTGACTGGCTAAATTACCATCTGTAATTTCCAACAGACTCTTCATTTCTGAGAAATCAACCCAATCGTTCACCATGAGAACAGACATAATGCCCAATCTTACACGGCTTTCGAATTCTTTGTTGAGTTGATTTATATTGATCATAATTTCAGGAGATAGGTTGCAGGCTTCAGGAATTAGTTTCCGAGGCGCAAATTTAGGTATTATTTATATTTTTTATGCATTATCAATCCATACACAATATGTAAAACTCCAAAGCCTAGCGCCCAAAAGAGTAATCCCCATCCTAAGAAAAATAGAGAAAGTAACCCTAAAGCAATCTGGCAATATCCTAAATATTTTACATCTGTTAAAGTATATCTTTCTGCGTTTACTAAAGCTAATCCATAAAAAATCAAAGTTGCAGGAGCTACTAAAACGAAGAGATGGTGATAAAGAAGAGCTAAACACACCATGCCGCCCGTTACCAAAGGAACGCTAAAAGTGAATAACAGTCTTTTGGTTGTAGCATCCCAAATCTTCAGTCCTTTCTTTTTACTTTTATTAGCAGTGAAAAAATACCCGCTAAGAATAGCAACAAACAGGATCAAAGTTCCAATAATGACTAATTCGCGAACTAAAGCCGGATGAAATATATTTCTGTCACCATCAAAATAGTTTATTCCCTCTCTCTGAAATACAACATACACATAACCGGCACCAATAAGCGCTGCCAAACCAGCAACCACTCCGGATAATCCGCTTAAAGAAATAAATCTGGAAGAACGCTCCATCATGGAACGAATATGTGACAGATCTTCGTGATAGTTTTTTGAATCCATATAAAGAACTTTGAAATACAAAGTTAAAATTAATTTTTAATCTGCAAACTATTTTTTCTAAAATGTAGAAATATTTTTATTAAACAAAAAAGCCGCTGAAAATATCAACGGCTAGATTTATTTAAAAAGACTGAAAACTATTTCGCTCTCAATCTTTCTTTAATAGATTCTATATTTTTCTTTGCAGATTCTTCCAAGATCAAACTTGCACTCATGTGAATTCTTGCAGGCATTAATTCATTGAAATGATCTGTTTCTTCCCAAGATACTTTTTTAATTAACGCTAAGGCATCGCTGCTTCTTGAAGCCAATGTTTGCATAAATTTATCCAACTTAACATCCATCTCTTCAATATTTTCTGAAACGGAATGATATACATTGTGTTGTTCTGCCCATTCTGCTGATCTGAAATCTGCATCAATTGCCATTGCTGAAAACTGAGATTTCCCTATTTTTCGTTCTACATACGGTCCGATTACGAATGGCCCGATTCCTAAATTGATTTCTGTTAATGCCAACGCCGAATCTTTTGTTGCAAAACAATAATCTGCTCCACAAGCAAGGCCTACTCCACCTCCAGTCGTTTTTCCCTGAACTCTTACCACTACAATTTTACCGCAGTTTCTCATCGCATTCAAAACTTTAGCAAAGCCTCCGAAAAATTTTGTAGATGCTTCCAGCTCTTCAATAGACAAAAGCTCATCAAAACTTGCTCCCGCACAGAAAGCTTTCTCCCCTGCACTTTTCACAAGAATAGCTTTTACCTCATCTTTGGCACCATCATCCAAAATGGTCTGAGCCAGCTTTTCTAAAATGGCTCCCGGAAGAGCATTACTTTTTGGAGTACCGAATGTGATCTCGGCAATATTATTTTTCAGTTCTGAAACTACGAATTCGTTCATTTTTAAATTATAATTAGATTCTTACAAAAATACTAAATACGAAGCTTTTAACGAGAACAAAAAACAAATATTCTTTCATAATATTCCTCTGCCACTCAGTAAAAATACGGAGTCTCCAATTTGGTATTTTATACTCTACTTCTCCTTTTATATATATCGTTCCTTTGACTTGTAAATAAACACCAACAACCGGCGGGATCCGAAAAGCCTCAGAAAAGAGTAGGAACATTTAAAACTGAAAAAAAAATAATATCATGGACGAAATGATTGGAGTAATTAAAGTATTTGCAGGAAACTTTGCCCCTAAAGGTTACCTACTATGCGATGGAAGCTTATTACAAATCCAGAGTAATTCTGCCCTTTTCTCAATTTTAGGTACTACGTATGGTGGTGACGGTATAAGAACCTTTGCTTTACCTAACTTAAAAGGACGTTATCCTTTGGGATCAGGCAATATAAATGCGAACGAGTATTATCCTTTAGGAGGACAGGCAGGTACTACGCAGACAACTCTTCTTCAACAAAACTTACCCAGCTTTATAAGCCAAGTAAAAGTAGCGAATGCAAATGCAAACTCCATTACTCCTTCTGCAAATGCATCACTTGCAATCACAGGAACACCAAATGGGAGAGAATTCAGCCCTATACCAAGTTTTGCAGATGGTGATCCTAATACGGTTATCAATCCAAAATCTGTTTCTTTTACGGGTCAGAATTTACCAATCAACAATATGCCTCCTTACTTAGCATTAAATTACATTATCTGTATACAAGGTATTTACCCTTCAAGACCGTAAGCTTAAAAAAACGACAAGTACTTAAAAAAATCAATAACTGAAAAAACTATACAATCATGGAAGAATTAATGGGCACTATCAAATTATTTGCAGGAAACTTTGCCCCTAGAGGTTTCTTATTCTGTAACGGAGCTTTATTAAGCATTGCACAAAATTCTGCACTTTATTCATTACTAGGAACAACCTACGGTGGCGATGGACAATCTACTTTTGCGTTGCCTAACCTTAACGGACGCTATCCTATCGGAGCAGGAGGAGGTTCAAACACAGGAAAATCGTATGAACTTGGTGAAATGTCGGGTTCTGCACAAACTACTCTTTTGAGTTCAAACCTACCAAGCTTTATAAGCCAAGTAAAAGTAGCGAATGCGAATGCCAATTCTATAACACCTACTTCCGGATCTTCTTTAGCGATTACAGGAACGCCAAACGGGAGAGAATTTAATCCGATACCAAGCTTTGTAGATGGCGACCCTGATACGGTTATTAATGCAAAATCTGTTTCATTCATCGGTCAGAATTTGCCTATCAACAATATGCCTCCTTACTTAGGATTAAACTATATCATTTGTGTTGAAGGTATTTACCCTTCAAGACCATAAACTCAAATTTATTAACAACCTAAACAATTAAAATCATGAAAAGCACTACTTTTTTCACGATCTGTAGTCTGCTCATTTCCCTTTTTACATTTGCGCAGACAAGTACAGAAGTTTTCGAAACTGAATCCAGTGGAAGCACTAGTTTTAGTGATAATGGAGTAATTTTCAATATCATCTCGCATAATGCTCCAGCTTCTCTTTTCGATATTGCTAACTTTCCCAATACTGGATGGAGTGGCACATCAAATGACAATAGATACATTGATAATTCCGGTACGGCAACTTTGGAAAATGCAAATGTTTCTTTTAGTATAAAAACAACTTCAAATTTGTTTAAAGTAAATAGATTTTGGGTATTTTTAGCCAATTACCTTACCAATCAAAATGCTTCGGGGACTCTTACGGTTACCGGAAGATTAAATGGTGTAACCAAATTTACACAAACTAAAAGTACAGGTTTTGCAACATCTCTGGGAACGACAAATGGATATACCTTAATTGATCTTACGAACCTAAACGGACAAAACTACTCCAATATTATTGTAGATGAACTTCGATTGACCATTGGTGGAGATTATCGTTATCTTGGTTTTGATGCCTTTACCTGGGTGAAAGATTCAGGTATTGTTTTAGGAACAAATGATACAAAAGTTTCAAAAGATAAGATCAGCATCTATCCAAATCCTACAAACGGTGAATTCTCAATGCAAACTGACGAAAACACAAAAGCTCAGGTATACAACCAAGAAGGTAAGTTGGTAAAAAGCTTAGACCTTAAAAAAGGAATCAATGAAACCAATATTGCAGAACTTCCAAGTGGAGTTTATATCATAAAAACACCCTCAGAGTCTTATAAAATCATTAAGAAATAGCTTAGTATAGTGTTAAAAACTAATAACCATGAAAATTTTAACATAAGCATATTGTACCACGAAGATTCTAACTACACAATTGTGATAAAATCCCTTGAAATAATCAAGGGATTTTTATTTTTTAATGCTAAAATATACTTATCAATATACATCTCTTTTTCTTTCAATTTATATTGCTGAATATATCTTGGATGCTCTAATACTGTCATTCTATCAAAAAGCTTTGCTTCTTTATTAAGTTTGGAAATAAAGTCGGCATTTTTCTTTCCTAAAATAAAAACCTCTGAAGTATCGATATTTAGGCTGATGTGTTTTTGTAAAGATTCTATCATAAAATCTTTTACGTCTTCGAATAGCTTTTTATCATCATAATAATTGGCATTCAACCAACCGGTTTTTGCCTTTCTTACAATGGCTAGAGGAAATGGAGAATTGATATAAAATTCTTTGTAAAATTCTTCTGCACCGCCGTATGCTTCGATCATATCGTACATAAAAACGGAAGAAATTTCGTGCGTGTGGGCAGATTTCATAGTAATTCCGCAAACAGATTCCAAACGTTTTGTATCGGTAAACGGAACGCCTGTTACCCCTGCTCCATGACGGCTTGGATTAATCCCAATAATGAATTTTCTTTTATTAGAATCGTTATAATATTTTTGATAAAACTTTTGCATGACTTCCATCGTTTCCGGATGATCTAAATACGGATTCAATACCTGAAAACCTTCAGGAAGATCTCCTGTATATTCCAGATTTTTATTGAAGTGAACAACTTGGTCAGCAAAAGTTTTATTCATATTTAGTTTTTAAGAAAAACGAAGTTGTCAGGTTGATCATCGTCATCCCCGTCTACATAGTCTACATCGTCCTCGTCTCCTTCATCACTTAAAGCCAATTCAATATCAATAAATTGAATGTATAAGCCACAAATTTCTCCATTAGCATCATAAGCAAAGTAAACAGGATAGCTACCGTCACCAAAACCACTTGCAAACATCGGGATCTGATAATTTGTATTGGGAACCGTCCAATTGATCCAGTCTCCGGCCTCTCGCTGATTGTTGGGATAATCTTTATAGCTTTGTGCGAAAATTTCGGCGAAATAATCATCGTAAACATTATCTACATCTGTTGCATCTATAAATTTATCTACAAAAGGAAGCACTTCTTTATCGGTAATACAACCTAGACCGGCATCCACACCGAAACCAAAAAAATCATCTTCGGTTACCCCTTCCAGCTCTTCAATTCCGACTAAAGCCTCTCTATAAACAACCGGTTTTTCTTTGGTAAACTCCACTTTCACAACAGCATATCTGTCTCCCCAATCTTCAGATTTTACCACAGCAATTGTCACAGGGAAATTTCCTTTCGGAGCCTGAATAAAATAAGGCGATTGATTCGCATTCAGAGAAACCAACGGATCTCTCACCACCACTTTTCCAGAAGGCAGAGAAACATTTCCGATTTCCATCGTCTCCATTTTCTGTCCCAGAATTTCATCGGAAGTAAAATATGTTTCCAGGTCTGTAGGACAAACCATAATATTTTTCACTTCTTCCCACTTTTGCATCCAGTTTTCGTTCATTATTTTTACTATTTATGATTTTTAATTGTACGTTTTAAAATTACAGCTTATTTACTCGGCATCAAACTCATCTTCGTCTTTTAATCCTTTAATAAATGTTTCAAAATCCTTTGCCAGAAAAATTTTTCTGTAATCATCTTCCTGATCTACATGTACCACTTCCGGCTCGCCGTCTTTTCCACACTTAGAATAGTCGAGTAAGATCATATCATGACCTGCAGAAGGGCAATCTGCAATATACACTCCGATTGCAGGATATCCCCATTCATCAATCATAAACTGGCTTCCGAGTTCTCCACAAACAGAATACGTTTTGTCTCTTCCAATTCCCATAATTCCAGTAATTGCAATATGATCATCTGCCCAAGAATTATCTTCTGTTGTTGGAAAACAACTTTTGTCTACCAATCCTCCGTTCTGAATTCTCATCAATTCGATATAAGAAGCTGGAAGTTTATAGCCTAATTCGTTTTCAATTGATACAACCATTTCATCATCGGAAAATTCTTCGATGTAATCTCTTACTGAATAACTGCTTTCACTCCAGAAATCGGTAAAGTCAAAGTCTTTGAAAAATTGTAATTCCATATTTTGTTTTAAATAAATGAGATTCTGATTTTACTGTAAAAGTAATTATCATTTTTAATTAAAAATGATTTTTTATAAATTGTCATGGGTTTAAATTAATTATACCAATACATTGATTTAAACCTATGACATCAAATTCTAATTTAATAACACAATGAAAAATTATTAATAATGAAAAATTTTAAAATAATTTATTTAGTCTTTTTAATTTGCATAATCGGATGCAAGAACATCGATAAAAGAAAAGAATTAAGCAATAACATTCATGAATTAATTTCAAATAAAAAACTTGATATAGGAATTTCTATTAGAGATCATTCGGGAGATGAGATTGTATCTGTTAATAATAAAAAGTACAAACTTTATAGTGTTTCTAAACTCTTCTTAGCCGTTTATATATTGAATCAAGTTGATAAAGGGAAACTTAATCTTAATCAACCTATCCTATTTTCTAAAAAAGATTTGAAGCCCGATCTTTATAGTCCATTACGAGACAGCATACCTCAAGGAACTACTCTTTCCTTAAAGCAATCTCTCAAGTTTATGATTAAAAGCAGCGATAATAATGTATTTGATAAGCTAGCTGTTGCTTCAGGCGGTCTCAGTAATTTAAATATCTTTATTCATCAAACTTTTAAAGCAACTAAAGATCAATTCTCTATCATGCATGATTATTCCAGCTCTCAACGTGATTTCGAATCCAATATTATTACGCCAAGCATGGCAACTGAAATTCTTTATCAACTCGAAAAAAAAGAAATATTATCTGATCATAGCTATGACTCATTGAAAAATTACATGGAGCATTCTGTTATAAATACAAGAATTCAAGGGCTTATAAAAAAGGATACCCAGTCATTTCATAAGTCTGGTACATCCAATCGAGAAAATGGTATTATAACCGCTTGTAATGATATAGGAATTGTAAATCTTAAAAACGGAAAATCATTTATGATTGCTGTCTTCATATCTAATTCTAAAGAGGATGATGCTACTAATGATAGTTTGATTGCAAAAATTACGGAACTAGCCTATACCAATTTAAATAACTAAACAATATAAAAATCCCTTCCAGTAAAAACCAAAAGGGATTATAAATTTATATTTTATTTTGAATTAAATCAATCCAAACTGCTCAAAATGATGCGTGAAATGTTTTTTATGCATCAGTTCCCACATTTCTTTGTTTAATTTTCCGAATACAAAATTCATGTGTTCAGCTTGTGGATTTTCTTTATAATACACTGAGAATTTCTTCAAATTATCTAGGAAAGACTGTTTTGCAACATCCAGATTTTTATGTCTTAATTCCAGTAACTTTTCATCTTCAGCTAAGAATGGCGCTGGGAAATCTTTAGGCATTTTTCTGTGATTGTAAAGAGAATCCTGCCATTTTTCCAACTGTTCTTCAGGAGTGAAACATTTATCAGCTTCCGGTTCGCCTAAACTTACCAAAACACCATGTTCCAAATGTTCTATCATTTGTTGAGGAGACATTTTACCCCAAGTTGGTTGAGTTGATTCAGCTAAACCTTTTACAATTTTCTGAACATTTTTAAGGTCAATAAAAGGAGAATGCTTTGCTACCAACGTTAAAATGGTGGCTACACAAACTACTTCCTCTCTCTGATTCACCACTTCAACCAGCCATTTTACCACACCGGAAGGAATATTTCTTCCTTTTACGCCTCTGTTGATTTTTTCTTTCGCTGTTAAATAAACCGTAATCGTATCTCCTGCATAAACAGGCTTGAAGAACGAACAGTTTTCTAATCCATAGTTCGCGATAACTGGTCCTTTTTTCCCTGATACGAACAATCCAGCTGCCGCAGAAAGGATGAAATATCCGTGAGCCACGGTTTTATCGAAAATAGTTCCCGTTAAGCTTGTAGCATCTGTATGGGCGTAGAAATGATCCCAAGAAACATTAGAGAAGTTCACGATATCTGCATCAGTAACCGTTCTTCCTGCTGTTTCCAACGAATCTCCTACTTCAACATCTTCAAAATATTTCTGGAAAGGATGCTTGTCTGCATATTTTTTCTCTGCTCCTTGCTGATATACTTTCGTAATAGCCGTCAAAATATCCGGAGAACCTTGAATTGCTGTTTTTTGAAGGAAGAAATGAAGACCATTCAATCCACCCATTTCCTCGCCGCCTCCTGCTCTACCAGGACCTCCGTGCATTAATGTAGGAAGTGGAGAACCGTGACCTGTACTTTCTTTTGCATTATCTCTGTTTAACACGAAAATTCTACCGTGCTGAGAAGCCATTTTCCAAGAAGTTTCTGCAACGAATTTCTCATCGTGAGAAACAATTGAACCTACCAAACTTCCTTTTCCTCTTTTTGCCAAGGCTGCCGCTTCTTCTGCATCTTTGTAAGGCATCAAAGTAGAAACCGGACCGAAAGCTTCTACATCATGAGAGATGTTTTTTGTAAATGGAGAATCATTTAAGAATAACTTTGGACTCATAAATGCACCATTTTCATAGTCTGCATCTACAAGCTCGTGTTTCCCATCATACACAAGTTCGTTTTCAGTTTTTAAGATATTTATTTTTCTTACAACTTCGTCATATTGCTGCTTTCCAACCAAAGATCCCATTCTTGTATCTCTGCTTAACGGGTTTCCTATTTTAGTTTGATCTAAAGCTTTAGACAAAGCATTTTGAACATCCCCAATTAAGTTTTCAGGAACAATAATTCTTCTGATCGCTGTACATTTCTGACCTGCTTTTGTTGTCATTTCTGTACGAACTTCTTTAATGAACAAATCAAATTCAGGCGTTCCCGGTTTTGCATCCAATCCAAGAATTGAACAGTTCAAAGAATCTGCTTCCATATTGAAACGAACAGAATTTCCTGAAACAGAAGGCAAAGCTTTTAATTTTCTACCCGTCGTTGCAGAACCAGTGAACAATACAGAATCTCCATCCTGAACATAATCCAAAATATTTCCCGGCTCCCCGCAAACCAATTGAAGCGCTCCTTCAGGAAGAACTCCACTTTCAATCATATCCTGAAAAACTGCATTCGTCAAATAAGAACCAAAAGGAGAAGGCTTCACAATGGAAGGAACACCCGCCAACAATGAAGTCGATAATTTCTCCAACATTCCCCAAACAGGAAAGTTATATGCATTGATTTGCACAGAAACTCCTTCACTTGGCGTTAGAATGTGAGTTCCTAAGAAAGTTCCGTTAGCAGAGATTTTCTGAGTTTCCCCATCTACCCAAAACGGAGTGTTCGGAAGCATTCTCTTTGCCAATCCTGAATACGTGAAGAACGTACCAAAACCTCCTTCAATATCTACCCAAGAATCTGCATGAGTTGCCCCTGTTTTATATGATAATTCGTAATATTTTTTCTTTCTTTCTAAAAGGTAAAGTGCCACTTTTTTCAACATTTCTCCACGATCGTAGAAAGTCATTGAAGACAAATTCTTGTACCCTACCGTTCTACCATAATCAAGTGCTTGTTCAAAATTCAGCCCTTCAGTATCCGAAACAGCAACCTGCTCTCCCGTCACGGCATTGTATAAAGGAATTCCGTTTCCGGTACCTTCGATCCATTCTCCGTGGATGTAATTTTTTAGTTTTTCCATATTATTATATTGGATATTTTAATACTTAATTTTTTGTTCCATATTAACTTCAGGATGTTTATCTAACAGATAGAGAATTCTATCAGACTCAGAAAAAGAAATTTCATATTCAAAGCAAACCTGTTTTAAGTCAATAAGATATTTTTTGTACAACTCAATTTTCTTTGGTTGACTGAATGGAATATTTAAATTTTCTCCATATAAAAGACGATACACTCTTTGATCGATAATTTGAAAATAATTAGGATTTATGAATCTTAAAAAAGTTGAAGCCATTGGTAAATCAAATCCTTTTGATTCTAATAATTTAATCAAAATATCATCAGCTAAAACTTCATTATACTCAACTCTTAGTTCATTAATTTTCAAAATTAGATCCGGATCAATATCAGCGAATCTATTTGTTTTCCACAGAACAATTTCTAAAACGGTTTCATAAGTGAAATCATCTTTTTTAGTATCCAGCTTCTTCGTTAATTCTTTCTGATATTTAAACTCAGGAAGTTCACTAAGAAGTTCTTGTATATTTTCTATCTCCTTTATATTCTTAATTCCTCTTTTTTCCATATTTTTTTATTTCGTTTCCTTATACGGAAACATTTTCACTAAACCTTCGTATAAACTTCTGTGGAGAATCGTTGCATGATTGTCTCCCTCCATCATTTTATATTCTACCGTCCAGTTTTTTTTATTTGATTTTTTAAGAACATCGTATAGATCTTCTGCGTCTTTTACCATCACTGGATGTTCGCCTTTTCCTACAGAAACATAAACGAACTTTTTAGTATCCGGAATTTTGGATAATAATTGATTGGCCTGTTTCAAAAGACTTTCATCATCCCACCATAAACTCGGACTGATGATGAAATAGTTATTAAACATTTCAGGCTTTTTTAATAAAATCTCTGTTGCTAAAAGTCCGCCAAGAGATTGACCGAAAATATACGTATCCGTAGTCTTAAACTGACTTTCGATATAAGGTTTTAATTCTTTTTCAAGGAAATTGATGAATTTATCCGAATGCCCTGTTGTAGGATAATCTTTCTGTAAATCTTTTAAATCTGTGTGAAAGGTAAAGTCTCTTTTTCTATCAATATTAGCAATTCCAACAACGATTGTTTCCGGCATTGCATACATTTGATTAAAGAACTGAACCAATCCTGTAACATGGATAAAATCTTCATTCATACTTCCATCCAGAAGATAGATGATCGGATAAGATTTCGTTTTATCAAATCCTAGCGGAAGATAAATATTTAACGTTCTTTCTTCATTTAAAACTTTAGACTTTATGGTTCTGATTTCTCCGATTGTTAATGGTTTTACATTTCCATTCTGGGCTAAAACCAGAGATTGGAATGTAAATATAATACTGCAGAAAATGAGAAGCTTTTTTATCATACTTTATTTATTTGTTAACTGTCTTTTCAAAACCTCATAGGTTTTAGAAACCTATGAGGTTTGAGTTAGCTGTATTTTATTCGATTGTTAGAAAATCATACTCAACATTTGATTTATGATATTCTACAAAATCTTTTATTGTATCAAAATATTGCATCATTTCTTCTCTTTCAATTTTACTTTCTTTAGCCAAATTAATGTAAGAATGATAAGATGAATATTTCCAATCATTAATATCTTCAACAAACCCATGATTGACCGGGTTATTGTGAATATAATGTAATAATTTAATCAAATACTTTTCATCGTCTACTCTTTTGCGTTTTAAAAAATCAAGAAAAAGTGATCCTTTTCTATTATATTTCTTATTATATGCTTTTGCATAACCATTTAATAAATTACTAAACTGTCTCATTAAATATTTATGCTCATCCTCATTTGATACTTGGTCTGAATCTTTAAACCTTATTAATAAATGAAAGTGATTTGGCATTAAGCAATAAGCATATATTTCAGCTATTGGAATAATGTATTTTAAAAGCTTGCTTAAAAAATATTTATAATTTTCATCTTCTCGAAAAATTAAATCTTTGCCGTTTGCATGAGTATAAATATGATATACATGACCATATTCAAAACTTTCTGTATTTGACATATTTTTTCTTCATTTGTGTATTTTGAATATTCAAACCTCATAGGTTTTGATATACTTTAAATTATTTCACATCATCCCAAATACTATAGTCAACAACTTTCGTAGGGATTTGCTCAACATATTCTGTAAAGGGCTCGCAAGGAAGAATAGCATCTTTGCCTTCCCTTGCCAATTCCTGATATAGTTTTGTTCCTTCTGTTTTCCATTTTATCATTTCATCGGAAACATCACGGATGATTTTTGCAGGACTTCCCACAATTAATTTTCTAGGTCCACAGGTAAAGTTCGCAGGAACGAAAGCCAACGCGCCGATGATACATTCATCACCGATTACGGCTTTGTCCATCACTACTGAATTCATTCCAACCAAACAGTTTTTACCGATGTGCCCGGAATGAATAATTGCACCGTGACCGATGTGTGCCCCTTCTTCTAAAATGGTTTCAATACCCGGAAAAACATGAAGCGTACAGTTTTCCTGAACATTGGCTCCGTCTTTAATAATAATTTTACCCCAGTCTCCACGGATTACCGCATTGGGACCGATATAAACTTCTTCGCCAATTTCCACATTTCCAATAATCACCGCTTGTGGGTGAATGTATGCAGAAGGCTTTATGATGGGGCGAATGCCGTGATATGAGTAGATATTCATAAATTTTTATTAAAAAATTAATGTAATAATGTATCAATCTAACAGTTTACCAATTGATTCTTCACTTTGTTCAGAATGACAGGAATTGTTACATTGATACATTTTTATATTGTTACATTATTGAAAAAGTTATACTTTTTCAATAACCATTGCATAGCCTTGTCCTACACCGATACAAAGCGTACATAATGCATATTTTTTATTTTGTTTTTGAAGTTCAATCGCTGCAGAACCAATGATTCTTGCTCCCGAAACTCCAAGGGGATGCCCAATCGCAATAGCACCTCCATTTGGATTTACTCTTGCATCATCATCCTGTAAACCTAAACTTCTAGTTACGGCTAAAGATTGAGCGGCAAACGCTTCATTCAATTCAATAACGTCTATATCGTCTAAAGAAAGGTTTAATCTTTTCAATAATTTCTGAGTCGCTTCAACAGGTCCGATTCCCATAATTCTCGGTTCAACACCTGCAACGGAAGATCCTAAAATCTTAGCTTTTGGCTTCAACCCATATTTTTTCACAGCTTCCTCACTTGCTAAAATAAGAGCAGCAGCACCGTCATTCATTCCTGAAGCATTTCCTGCTGTTACCGTTCCTTCTTTTCTGAAAGCCGGACGAAGTTTTCCTAGTCCTTCCATTGAAGAAGTTGGTTTGATGAATTCGTCTTTATCGAAAATTTTTGGATCGCCTTTTTTTTGTGGAATTTCAACTTTTACAATTTCTTCCGCCAATCTACCGTTCTCTTGAGCTTTGGTTGCTTTTTGCTGAGACCAAAGCGCAAATTTATCCTGATCTTCACGGCTGATGTTATGCATATCTGCTAAGTTTTCAGCAGTATCTCCCATTCCGTCAACGCCGTATAATTCTTTCATTTTTGGATTGATAAATCTCCATCCGAAAGTGGTATCAAACATCTGACTGTCTCTACCAAAAGCTGCGCTAGGTTTTGACATTACATAAGGTGAACGTGTCATATGCTCTACTCCACCCGCAATATAAATTTCACCTTCTCCAGAAGCAATCGAACGAAAAGCATTGGCTACCGCTGACATTCCAGAAGCGCACAATCTGTTTACTGTTTCACCTCCGATTTTGTAAGGAAGTCCTGCCAATAAAAGTCCCATTCTTGCTACGTTTCGGTTGTCTTCACCCGCTTGATTTGCACATCCGAAAATAACGTCCTCTATTTCATTAACAGGAACCTCAGGGTTTCTAGCAACAATTTCTTTAAGGACAACTGCTGCCAAATCATCGGCTCTAACTTCTGATAAACCTCCCTGTAATTTTGAAATTGGCGTTCTGATGTAATCTATGATATATACGTTGTTCATAATTCAATTAATTTAACAATGTAGCAATGTAACAGTATAACAATGCTAAATGCCTTGGTTTTTATTTAAACTTGTACTTAAAATTTTATAAATAATTTTTCCTAATTCTATAATTTGATGTTCAAGCTTTTCATCAAATGGGTAATTTTTGGAATGTTTACAGAGATATAGCCAATATTTCGTTTCTTCTAATTCTTTGGCTGAAATTTTCATCTTGTTTACAAAATCATTTTTACTATGAGGATTTTGAGCTTCAAATGCATTTGCTCCAATGCTTGTTCCAGAACGCAACAATTGTTTCGCAATAACAAATTTTCTTTTTTCCTCTAACAATTCACAAAATTCAATAATATCCAACGAAAATTGAACGGTTTTCTGAATCAATGGATTATTTTCAAAATTTATCATCGTGATTAAATTGTTAGATTGGTAAACTATTACATTGTTACATTGAGCTTACAGCTCCGTTACTTTTTTTCCGATCTTGTAAACTGTTCCTACGAATTTCGCAACCAGTTCGTTGTTTTGATTGGTAATTTTAATATCGTAAACAGCTGTTTTTCTGGTATTGTTTTCTAAGATACTTTCTGCTCTGAAAACGTCTCCTTCTTTACCGGCTTTGGTAAAATTGATGATACAGTTTAGAGCAACCGCCGCATCCCCAGAACTGTTGGAAGAAAAAGCCAATGCAGAATCTGCAAAAGCAAACGTTACACCTCCGTGAACTGTTTTCAACCCGTTCAACATTTCTTTTTTGATGAGCATTTCTAGTAAACAATAATTTTCTTTTACTTCGATCATTTTGATATTCATCCATTGGGAAAAATAATCCTGCTCGAACATATAATCTGCAACTTGTCTTGGATCCATTTTTTAATCTATGCTTGTTATTTTTTCGTATAATTCTTCAGCCAACTTTTCATAAATATTCATCGTTTTGCCAAGAATTATCTGCTCATATGAAAGATTTTCTGAGTTTGAAGAATTAGATTCATTTTGATAAGAAGCATCTAAGTCAATACCATTTTCAAGAGCCAACCGTTTAATCAGCTCTTTGTATTTATCATTAAATCTGCCCAATAACTCAAACTTTTCCTGATCATCATCAATCATAGAAAACTCCTGAACGATATATTCTTTTTCAATGAAAAGCCTTGTTTCTAATTCGGCTCTGAAGCCATCTATATCCATCTTTCTAATCTAATAAATTTAACAATGTAACAGTTTACCAATAAGATGCTTCGACAAGCTCAGCATGACAGCACAATTGCTACATTGTTAGATTGGTATATTATTATATTTTACGAAGTAACGGACTTTGTCTGTATCTCTCTTCCTGATATTCTTCGTATAGATTTTGTAAGGTTTCAGAAATTTTAGAATAACCAATTTCTTTTCCCCAAGCCAATAATCCTTTTGGATAGTTTACCCCTTTCTGCATTGCCAGTTCGATATCTTCATCGTTGGCAACACCTAATCTTTTGGCTTCAACTGCTTCGTTAATCAACATTGAAATAATTCTTAAAAAGATTTGCTGATACAATGCATCATCTTTTTGAGCAACGGGCTTTTCTGCTCCTTCTGAATAATCGTAGAAGCCTTTTCCTGTTTTTCTGCCGTGAAGTTTCGCTTCAGACATTCTTTGTTGCAGTAAAGAAGGTTTATATTTCGGGTCGTAGAAATACTCTTTGTAAACCGTTGTGGTTACTGAGAAATTTACATCTACCCCAATAAGATCCATTAATTCAAAAGGACCCATTTTGAAGTTTCCGATTGTTTTCATTGCTTCATCAACCTGTTCTACAGTAGCAATATTTTCTTCAACAATTCTCAATCCTTCCCCATAGTAAGGACGGGCAATTCTGTTGACGATAAAACCGGGAATATCTTTAGCAATAACAGGCGTCTTCCCCCAATCTTTCATGAGGTTGTAGATTTTTTCTGCTAATGATTTTTCTGTAAGTAAAGATGGGATAACCTCAACTAAAGGCATCAAAGGAGCCGGATTAAAGAAATGAATTCCGATGAAACGTTCCGGTTTTTGTAGTTCCGCACCAAGAGAGGTAATGGAAATAGATGATGTATTGGAACCGATGATACACTCGTCAGAAACATAGGTCTCCAATTCTGTGAATACTTTGGTTTTGATTTCTTTGTTTTCGATAATCGCTTCGATCACTAAATCAGAATCTTTTAGATCCTTTAAAGTTTCACCTTTAACGATATTATTTTTTATTTCTGTGGCTTTTTCCTGAGAGATTTTAGCTTTTTCAACTAGTTTTTGAAGTGTTTTCTCTAAGCCAGAAAGTGCTTTATCAATTTGCGGAGTATTTGCATCGAATAAAACAACTTTGCAACCCGCTGTTGCAGCCACCTGAGCAATTCCTACGCCCATGGTTCCTGCACCAATAATTCCTACATTCATAATTTTAAAATAATGTAACAATGTATCAGTTTATCAATGTAACAATTTTGTAAAATTGAACTTTGCCGAAGCATTTTATTGGTAAACTGTTACATTGATAAATTGTTATATTAATTTTTTACTTTCCTTTATAATTAGGCTTTCTTTTTTCTAAAAAGGCACTTACTCCTTCTTTGAAATCCTCTGTTTCAGCGGCTTCCTGCTGTAAATCACCTTCTAATTCCAATTGCTCTTTCAATGTATTGGTATATGAGTGAGCAAATGCTTTTTTGGTTAATTTAATAGCTGCAGTTGGCATGTTTGACATTTTCTCAAGAATTTCCATTGATTTTGGAGCGAATTCTTCTTCACTGAAAACCTCAGCTACCAATCCATAAGATTTAGCTTCGTCAGCATATAATCTCTTGCCTGTAAACGCCAAATAGTTAGCCAATTGTCTTCCCAATAATTTTGGTAAGAAATACGTTCCACCTGTATCAGGAATTAAACCAATATTTGAAAATGCCTGAGCAAAATATGATTTATCAACCGCCAATACAAAATCACAGATTAGTGCCAACATAGCACCAGCACCTACCGCAGGACCGTTTACCAATGCTACAACAGGCTTTCTGCAACGTGTAATTTCTGTAACCAAAGGGTTGTAATAATCTACCACAATTTTTCTGATGATATCATGATCATGGTGTTCGCTACCTTGTACGAAAGCATCATCTAAGTTTTGGCCGGAACAAAAAGCTCTTCCTCTCCCTGAAATTGCGACACATCTTACGGTATCATCATCGCTGCATTCTTTAATAAAATCTTTTAGATCTGCTAAAGATGGTTTTGTAAGGGCGTTTAAAGATTCTGGTTGATTGAGATAAGCAATTTTAAGTTTTCCGTCAAAATGCGTTTCAATATCAAGTTGTGTATACATGGTTTTAAATTTAATGATTAAAGAATTAAAAAATTACACTGCTCTAATTTAACAATATTAAATAACGTAGCAATGTATCATTTTAATGACATTTAAAATAGTCAAAAGGCTCTAAACAGTCTAAACACTGATACGAAGCCTTGCATAATGTAGACCCAAATCTGCTGATTTGTTTTGAATGCATAGAACCACAACGCGGACATTTTTTCGGTTTCCCGATATGATGTTCGTCGGCTCCTTTTTCGGGAGGTGAGATTCCGTACACCCGAAGTTTTTCTCTCGCTTCATCTGTCAACCAATCTGTTGTCCAAATCGGAAACATTTTGGTGACTACTTTCGCATCCCAACCGTTTTCTTTCATGATCTTCATGATGTCTTCCTCGATGGTAAACATAGCGGGACAGGCAGAATAAGTGGGCGTAATTGTTACTTCACAAGAATTCTCGCTCGTAATTTTCGCTTCTCTTACAATACCTAATTCCACGATATTGATTACCGGAATTTCCGGATCGGGAACGAGTTCTAATATTTCTAAAGGATTTTTCAATTTCAAATCTAACAGTTTAACAATGTATCAATGTAACAATCATTGCTAGACTGTTAGATTGATATATTGGTACATTTTTATTACCAAGTACATCCCGGATATGCTCTCTGCATATACTGCAATTCACAAAGCATAAATCCAAAGTATTCTGTATGATATCCCGTTCTGGATTTTGGCTGCATGAAAGGATTTGCCGGATATTCTAAACCGAAATCTGCAAAATCTTTTTGGGTAATTGCAAGGAAATCTTCATAAAGAGCATCAACATTTGGAGCGATATTTAAAGCAATTAAATCATCTTCTCCTTCCACTTTTGCGAATAGACCTTTTGTATATTCCCAAATATTTTCAAGAGATTTCACCAAACGAGCTTTACTTTCTTCTGTTCCCTGAGCGAAAATTTTCATCCAAGATGCAGCGTGCGTATAGTGGTATCTAACTTCTTTTAATGATTTTTGAGCAAGAGCAGAAAGTTCTTCATCCGCAGAATTTGACAATGCTTCGTACATCAATTTCTGATATACAGAAAAAACATATACTTTAAGAATGGTCTGCGCGTAATCTTCATTCGGAAGTTCAACCCAATGTGCGTTTACATATTCGTGCTCGTATCTTAAAAATGCCAAATCATCTTCACTTTTACCGTTATCGGCAACTCTTGAAGCGTAAACATAAAAGTTGTTTGCTTGTCCAAGTTCGTCTAATGCAATATTTGTTAATGCAATATCCTCCTCTAAGTAAGGACCTTCACCACACCATGCAGACAATCTTTGTCCCATGATGAAGCTATCATCAGCAAACTTTAATAAATAATTATATAATGGGTTCATTGTTTAATAGATTTAAAGTAAAGACAAATAGATGATAGATGGATAGAAAATAGACAGGTATTCCTTAAAGTCTATTATCTATCAGTCCATTATCTCCAAGTCTTATTTTACATATTTTTTACATCATTAGGAATATCGTAGAACGTCGGGTGACGGTACAACTTATCATCAGCCGGATCAAAGAAAGCTTCTTTATCAATTCCTTCTGAAGTCACAATATATTTACTTGGAACAACCCAAACGGAAGTTCCTTCTTTTCTTCTTGTATAAACGTCTCTTGCGTTCTGCAAAGCCATTTCTGCTGTTGGCGCCTGTACTATTCCAACGTGTTTGTGAGATAATCCCGGTTTAGTCTGAATAAACACTTCCCACATATCTAAATTTGCCATAAATAAAATTAAATTTAACAATGTATCAATGTACCAGTTTACCAATGAGATGCTTCGACAAGCTCAGCATGACAATGATTGTTACATTTTTACATTGGTATATTGTTACATTATTATATTACTTCTTTTTGTTGTTTCTCTGCAAAAGCAATCGCTGCTTCTTTTACCCAAAGGTTTTCCTGCTGCGCTTTTACTTTTGTTTGTAATCTTTTTTTGTTACAAGGTCCGTTACCTTTTAAGATCTCCATGAATTCATCCCAAGGAAGTTCTCCGAAATCGTAATGTTGTCTTTCCTCATTCCATTTAAGATCTTTATCCGGCATGGTTAATCCTAAGAATTCAGCCTGAGAAACCGTAACGTCAATAAATCTCTGACGAAGGCTATCGTTACTTTCTCTTTTTACTCTGTAATTCATAGAAATTTTAGAGTTGGGTGAGCTGTCATCATTCGGTCCAAACATCATTAGAGCTGGCCACCAGAAACGATTTAACGAAGCCTGAGCCATTTCTTTCTGCTGTTTTGTACCACGACAAAGTGCCATTAAAATCTCGTAACCCTGTCTTTGGTGGAAAGATTCTTCTTTACAAATTTTCACCATTGCTCTTGAATAAGGACCGTAAGAATTCCCCATCAACATTACCTGATTCATAATCGCTGCTCCGTCAACTAACCAACCGATGGCACCAATATCTGCCCAGCTTAATGTTGGATAGTTAAAAATACTTGAGTATTTCGCTTTTCCTTCCAACATATCGTCATAGGTAGCATCTCTATCTGCTCTGATGGTTCCGTTTCCTAGTGTTTCGGTTGCAGAATATAAATATAAACCGTGACCTGCTTCATCCTGAACTTTAGCCAATAAAGCCATTTTTCGTCTCAATGAAGGCGCTCTTGAAACCCAGTTAGCTTCCGGCAACATTCCAACAATCTCAGAATGGGCGTGCTGTGAAATCTGACGAACCAATAGTTTCCTGTAATCATCGGGCATTACATCTTTTGGTTCTACTTTATTTTCGTCGTGTACGTATTGTACAAATTTTTCAATATCTATTTCCATTGTTTCAATTTTTGATTGTTATTAATCTAAAATTTATTTACCAAGTTTTAATATAATTATTCGATAACCTTTTTCTTTAATGGGACAAAATTTTTATTAATTGTCAACACCAAAATATAAACTGCATTAATGGCCAAAATCCATATTGCAACATTGTAATTAATCCAAACTGTCTTTTGAATTAAATCTACATTTTTAAGTCCATTAATGTAATTTAAATTACCTTCAAGTCCGAATGAAAACCAAATATCAAGTATTAAAATTAATACTGTAAAAAATGAGAAAATATATTTTGAAAAAGTTTTCATTGAATTCTTATAATATCAATTGGTGAAAAATTACATTAATTATACATCATAATTAAGCATCACCACATTCGTTGTCGGGTGACATTGGCAAGTCAGAACAAAACCTCTGGCTACTTCGTCTTCGGTAAGCGCGAAATTTTTCTCCATGAAAACTTCTCCTTCCAATACTTGCGCTTTACACGTACAACAAACTCCACCTTTACAAGCGAAAGGCACAGGAAGATTGTCTTTCAATGCTTTATCTAAGATACTCTCTTTTTTAGAATTAAGGTGAAACGAATATTCATCATCATCAATAATGACCGTTACCATACTTTCTAAATTCGCAATAGCCTTAAACTCATCACTCATTTCCTCGGAATTTTCTTCGTCTGGAGCAGTGAAATATTCAAATAAAACCTGAATAGCAGGCACTTTTTTATCTTTCTTTAAATAATCTGCGATACCTTTAATCATTTCTGAAGGTCCGCAAATGAAGAATGTAGATTCTTTAACATCAATATCTACATATCTTTCAAACAACTGATCTAGTTTTTCAGGAGAAATTCTTCCTTCAAAAATCGGATCTTCATGTTGCTCACGGCTTACTAAATAAACAACTTTCAATCTTCCATTAAAAGTTTCAACCAATTTATCAATCTCAGCCTTTTTCATCACATGATTCATGCTTCTGTTGCTGTAAAATAAATAGGCATTAGAATTCGGTTCCTGATAAAGACTTTCTTTAATGTTTGATAACACCGGAGAAATTCCGCTTCCTGCTGCTAAACCAACGTATGTTTTTACGTTTGTCGGGTGATAAGCAGTATTAAAACCACCCATTGGAGGCATTACTTCAAGAACTTCATCCATGTGAAGATGCTCGTTGAAATACCCAGAAACTTTTCCGTTTTCCAGCAATTTCACCAATACTTCCAACGTGTTGCTTTTTTCACTCGGAGCATTACAGATAGAATAAGAACGTCTTTCTTCGTTTCCGTTGATCATCATTCGGAAGTTAAGATACTGCCCTTGTTTGAATCTGAATTTATCTTTCAATTCATCAGGAATTTCAACGGCTACATTTACAGCATCGTTGGTATCTTTCTGAACCCTTACCGTTTTTAATTTATAAAATGAATTCATTTTGTTTTTAGTATTCTATTAATTTTTCCACCTTCGCACTTAGGCAAACTATCCTGAGCATGAACCTTCACTTTCGTGGTGATTCCTACTCGTTTTTTTATTTCGTTTTCTATACTTTTTCCAAAGTTTCCGACAAAAATAGCATAATCATCGGTATTTATTTCAATTTGTTGCGCTTTCACAAATTCATCATCAATTTCCAAATCAATATCCAATGCTACACACATTTGTTCTTTCTCAATGGGTGTTAAATAATAATTGGGAACGACTCCTTTTACATGAGAAAAAGCTTCTTCAACCTGACTCGGGTAAACATTTACTCCTCTTACGATCAGCATATCATCGGCTCTACCAAGAATAGGTTTCATTTTAACCATTGTTCTTTTTGAGTTTTCCTCATAATAAAGACTTGTGATATCATTCGTCCAATACCGTAAAAGCGGCATTGCTTTTTTCGTCAATGTGGTAATTACCAAAACTCCTTCTTCCCCGAAAGGAACGGGCTTTTTGGTAATCGGGTCTAAAATTTCAGGATAAAAGTGATCTTCCCAAATATAAGAACCTCCTTTTTCCTCAAAATCCTCCATTGAAACTCCGGGACCGATAATTTCACTCAACCCATAAATATTGGTTGCATGAACACCCAGCCTTTCTTCAATATGATGTCTGATAATTTCCGTCCAAGGTTCAGAACCTAAAACGGCATATTTTAAACTGATTTCGTCCGCCGAGATTCCTCTTTTAGCAAATTCATCAGCAATTGTTAATGCATAAGAAGGCGAACAACAAATCACTTCAGGTTTAAAATCCATGATTAAATCTACCTGTCTCGTGGTCATTCCTCCAGAAATTGGAAGAACGCTCATTCCTAGTTTTTCAGCTCCGTAATGAAGGCCAAGTCCGCCAGTGAAAATTCCGTAGCCATAAGCATTATGTAACTGCATTCCCGGTTTTGCTCCGGCTGCATTCAAAGATCTCGCCACCACTTCGCTGAATAAATCAACATCTTCTTTTGTATATCCTACTACCGTTGGTTTTCCTGTTGTTCCGCTTGAGCAGTGAATTCTTTGCAATTCATTTTTGGGAACGGTAAATAATCCAAACGGATAATGATCTCTTAAATCTTGTTTGTAGGTAATCGGTAATTTTGAAACATCTTCAATTGTCCTTATTTCCTGTGGCGATATTCCTAATTCATCAAATTTCCTTTTATAAAAATCCGACTTCTCCTCAAGATAGCCCACCAAATCTACCAGTCTTTCCGACTGTAGCTGTCTCAATTGGCCGAGCTCTAAGTATTCAACTGAAAAATCCACATCCATAACTAACTAACATTTGTTAGGTGTAAATTTAAAAAGAATTTGGGAGCTGACAAAATTTTTATGACTTTCGTCATATTTTGAATGATTCTAAATAATTTTGAAAACTAGATGAAGACAAATTTTAGCATCAAGTTTGTCATTCTGAATGAAGCAAAGCGGAGTGAAGAATCTATGTTTTAACTTGATGGCTTATAGATTTCTCCTTTCGTCGAAATGAAAAAAGTTCTGCTCGTCATTCTGAATGAAACGAATTGAAACGTGGAACCTAAGTATTGTTATACAATAACGGTTAAGATTCCTACTGAATGACAAAGATTTTGGTTAAACTTTTATGTAAAAATTACTTTTTATGATTTCCTAAAAGACCAAAAAGTATTTTATCTCGGATTTCTTCGGTAATTTCAGTGGTAGAGTCTATATCTCTTTTAAACCAAAAATAAGAAGTATTTAAGGTATGAAGAATAAATCGTGTGGTAAAATTAGGAGATTTGAGCTCCCATTTTTTGGCTTTATAGATGTCAGAAATTAATTGTTCAACTTCTTGTTGATAATTCTTTCTTAATTCTATGAACTCAGGAAGCCTCTCTTCCAAATGCTTCCATTCATTAGAATAAATATGAGTAACATCACGGTTTTCTAGTACCACCGATAGATGTTTATCAATAAATAAATTCAATTTCTCTTTTGGAGGCATCTTTGTACTTTTTACCACTTGAAGTTCATCAAAGAATTCTTGAGCGATACCAAAACAGATCCATTCCAGAATTTCTTCTTTAGAACGAATGTGGCCATATAAAGAAGCCGCCTTAATATTAAGCTTAGTCGCTAAGTCTCTCACAGAGCTGCCCATATACCCTTTCTCTTTGAAAAGTTCTACGGCAACGTCTAATATTTTTCTTTGTTTTTCTTTTAACTCCATCTGGTAAACGCAAAAGTAATTATTTTGATTTTAATATGTTGATTTTCATGTTATGATTTTTGACGCTAGGCTCGCAAATATTTGTCATTAGCTACGCCCAATCTTCGATTTCTGACGAAGGAAAAATCTCAACTTTATTTTAAAAGATTCTTCATTTCACTTTATTTAGTTCAAAATAATAGCTTTCCCTTATACTTATTTTACCATTTACAGTTTTTGATTTCAGCTCAATATGACGATTTTTCCATCAATTGATTCCAAATTATTGCGAATCGGAAATTTTGTCTTTCTGTTTCAACCTCAAAAATACACAATTCGGAAATTTTGTCCTAAATATTTAAAAATTCAATAATAGAATGCTTTTTGCGATAAGTTAATCGAATTAAATGATAAATAATTGATAACATTAAGAAACTGAGCCTTAAAATTTAGTTTCTTGATGTTTTTAGAAAAATTAATCCGAACTTAACCATTACAAAAAATATAAAAATATGAACTTAAATCAATATACAGTAAAATCACAAGAAGCCATCCAGGCAGCGCAACAAGTTGCTATGGAGTTTGGCAATCAAAGCATAGAACCTCAACATCTTTTGGAAGGGATTTTCCAGACAGATGAAAATATTTCGCCTTTCTTATTAAAAAAATCTGAAGCAGATGCCAATTTGGTAAGAGAGCGCAACCGTGAGAATTTAGAAAAGCTTCCTAAAGTTGAAGGAGGAAACATTTATCTTTCACAATCTGCCAATAAAGTTTTATTGGACGCACCCAACATCGCCAAAAAAATGGACGATGAATATGTAACGATCGAACATTTATGGTTATCTCTTTTAGAAACCAGTTCAGAAGTTTCTAAAATGTTGAAAGATATGGGAGTGACCAAAAGTCTTTTGGAAGGTGCCATCAAAGAATTAAGAAAAGGAAGCAAGGCTACTTCTGCAAGTTCAGAAGAAACGTATCAATCCTTAAATAAATACGCTAAAAACTTCAACGAACTCGCAGCAGAAGGAAAGCTGGATCCTGTGATTGGTCGTGATGAAGAAATCAGGAGAGTATTGCAGATTTTATCTAGAAGAACAAAAAACAACCCGATCCTAATTGGTGAACCGGGTGTGGGTAAAACGGCTATTGCTGAAGGAATTGCTCACCGTATTATTTCAGGTGATATTCCTGAAAACCTACAAGATAAAACCTTGTATTCATTGGATATGGGAGCCTTAATTGCCGGTGCAAAATACAAAGGTGAATTTGAAGAGCGTTTGAAATCTGTGGTCAATGAAGTGATCAAATCAGACGGACAAATTATTCTTTTCATCGATGAGATCCACACCTTAGTTGGAGCCGGAGGTGGTGAAGGTGCGATGGATGCTGCTAATATTCTGAAACCTGCTTTAGCAAGAGGAGAATTAAGAGCGATTGGTGCTACCACTTTAAATGAATATCAAAAATATTTTGAAAAAGATAAAGCGCTAGAAAGACGTTTCCAAAAAGTAATGGTGGAAGAACCAGATACTGAATCGGCAATTTCTATTCTTCGTGGTATCAAAGATAAATATGAAGCTCACCACAAAGTAAGAATCAAAGACGAAGCAATTATTGCAGCAGTAGAAATGTCTCAACGATATATTACAGACCGATTCTTACCGGATAAAGCGATTGACCTTATCGACGAAGCTTCTGCTAAATTGAGAATGGAGATCAATTCAAAACCTGAAGAGCTGGATGTTTTAGACCGAAAATTGATGCAGATGGAAATTGAATTGGCTGCTATTTCAAGAGAAGGGCATCAAACCAAAATTGACCATTTAAAAGAAGATATTTCAAAAATTTCTGAACAAAGAAATGAAATCAATGCTAAATGGCTAAAAGAAAAACAAAAATCTGAGGATCTAACCCAGATCAAAAAAGATATTGAATCTCTGAAACATGAAGCAGAAAGAGCCTCTAGAGCAGGTGACTACGCAAAAGTTGCTGAGATCCAATATGGAAAAATAAAAGAAAAAGAAGATGCTTTGCAGAAACTTGAATTGGAAATGCAAAACCATCAGAACGAATTAATTAAAGAAGAAGTAACCGCAGATAACATCTCTGAAGTGATTGGAAAATGGACAGGAATTCCTGTAACCAAATTAATTCAGTCTGAAAGAGAAAAATTACTTCATCTTGAAACCGAACTTCATCACAGAGTTGTAGGACAAGAGGAAGCCATTGGAGCTGTTGCAGATGCGATCAGAAGAAACAGAGCGGGACTAAGTGATGATAAGAAACCCATTGGTTCATTCTTATTCTTAGGAACAACCGGTGTTGGTAAAACTGAGCTGGCAAAAGCGTTGGCAGAGTTCTTATTCGACGATGAAAACAATATGACAAGAATTGATATGAGTGAATATCAGGAAAGACACAGCGTGTCTAGGCTTGTTGGTGCTCCTCCGGGATATGTGGGATATGATGAAGGTGGACAGTTGACGGAAGCCGTGAGAAGAAGACCTTATTCTGTGGTGCTCTTAGATGAGATTGAAAAAGCGCATCCAGATGTTTTCAACACGTTGTTACAAGTTTTGGATGACGGTCGTTTGACGGATAACAAAGGTAGAGTTGTGAATTTTAAAAACTCGATTATCATTATGACTTCGAATTTAGGTTCACATCTGATTCAGGAAAATTTTGAAAATATTACAGAAGAGAATCAAGATGATATTGTGGATAAAACCAAAATTGAAGTTTTTGATCTGTTGAAACAAACTTTACGTCCGGAATTCTTAAACAGAATTGATGAGGTGGTGCTATTCCAACCTTTAAGAAAAAAAGAAATTGGAAAAATCGTTCAGTATCAATTGAGAGGATACAATGAAATGTTAGCAAAACGAAACATTATCATGACTGCTACTCAAGACGCTGTAGATTATCTAATGAACAAAGGCTATGACCCTGCATTCGGTGCAAGACCATTGAAGAGACTTATTCAACAAGAAGTTCTTAATAAGTTATCAAGAGAAATTCTTGCAGGAACCGTGAATGACGGAGATGTAATCACCTTAGATTATTTCGAAGAAACAGGTTTGGTATTTAGACCTGTAGAAAAATAAGTAGTTTTTTTCATATATATTATTTTTGTAATATCAACAAGAAGTTCTTAATAAGTTATCAAGAGAAATTCTTGCAGGAACCGTGAATGACGGAGATGTAATCACCTTAGATTATTTCGAAGAAACAGGTTTGGTATTTAGACCTGTAGAAAAATAAGTAGTTTTTTTCATATATATTATTTTTGTAATAAGTGCTGTAGACCCAATCTACAGCACTTATCTTTTTTACATTAATAAAAAAATAATTAAGCATCATAATAGTAAACAGTTACTTATATTTACGTACCAAACATTTTATTAATTAAAACAAGTATTATTATGAAAAAATTAAAAAGAAATGATTTAAGTAAAATCATGGGATCCATTGAGTACCCTCCTAAATGTGCAATTGATTGGTCATGCCCACCAGGTCTTTGCTGTACAGCAGATTACACATGCAGAGATTTCAGGAAATACGCATGTATTTAACACAAAGTCTCCCTAATAAAATCAAGCGATGGAAAAATTCCATCGCTTTTTTATTTTCCATGAATACAACCAAATACATAAAAATTTTAATCAAAAATCGCAATCCGTGAAAACACTGAAAATAAACAGGAAAAATACCTGCTTTATAATCTAAAAAAAATACGAAATTTGCGTTACTAACTATTACTATACTATAAAAGCTAACATTATGGAAACAACACCTGATTTTAATGAGGAGGCTGGGAAGCGTGCTCCAGGCCCAAACACGATGTCTTCAGATTTCGTTCAAAAATTAGTAGATAATTACCGAAACAACCAACTCGGTGTCATCAATACTAAAATGGAAATGGAAGATGCACATTCTATCTGTTTTGATTTGGCAACGTTGAAAAAATTTATTTCTGACATTGAAAATGAAGTTCAAAAAGTAGATGCTACGATTACTACAAATCATTTAGGTGTTAGATTTTATTACGCTGCCTATCCGGAAATTAAAAATTGGGATATGATGGAAAATACAGCTATTGAAAAAAACTATGCAGGAAAACATACCTTAGTAATGATTCCTACTTTAAAAAGACCAAACCCAGAAGGAGAAACACTAAACTATGACTTCAATCCTTTAGACGCCGCTACTTACACCGAAAATAGCGGTATTGAAGAAAAAGAAAATATAATGGCATTGGCTAAAAAACCAGCAGGCCTTGTTTTTTCTCAGAACCATGGAGACCTTAATCCACCAGGAAGTAAAATGGGAGAGTCATTTTAGAATTTAAATAAATATATTTACAGGAGCAAATACAATGAGTGAATTTCAAAAAGTACTACAGGACTCTTTACATTGGACGGAAGGAATTGCCGCTTTTATCTCTATACTGTACTATAGACGGGCCAAAGACAATTACTGGAAGTACTTTTCATTCTATCTTGTACTTATATTCTTCTGTGAGTTATTTGGAAAATGGGGAGGTGAAATTATAAAATATGACAAGCAAATGTTTTATAATTATTTTGTAATTCCTATGGAATTTTTATTTTTCTATTGGCTTTATGCTGCAAAATCATTAAAAAAGCCTAAATTATTTTATATAATGTCCTCCTTATATCTGCTCTCCTTTATTCCGAACGAATTTTTTTCACCATCAACAAAAATAATTTTTTCATTTAATTACACGTTAGGCTGCCTAATGCTTATGGTTCTTGTGATTATGGAGTATTATAGACAAGTAAATTCTTCAGATATACTCAATTTTAATAAAAATAAAATGTTTTACATTAATTTGGGAGTTACTTTATTTTATATTGGAACCCTTCCTTTTTGGACTTTTTTCAGCCTGATAAATAAGTACAATGAAGACCTCTGGAATCTTTATTTTAACTATTTTCTATTTTCAGGAATTATTATGTATATTCTATTTTCAGTTTCATTTATATGGGGAAAACAGAGCTCTTAATAACAATCATTTTATTCAACATATTCTTTGTGCTGTTTGTCGTTGCCGTGATGATTTACATCCGAAAATACAAACAGCGCAAAAAAGAATATATCAATGAAATGGAAATAAAAAATGAAATTCATCAGAAAGAACTTTTAGCCACCCAATTGGAAATCCAACATGCTACGATGCAGCAAATCGGTCGTGAACTTCATGATAATATTGGCCAAAAATTAACATTGGTAAGTCTTTATACCCAACAACTTTTGTATGAAAACAGGGTTCCCGAAGTAAGCGAAAGAATCGATCAAATTTCACAGATTATCAACCAGTCTTTACAAGATTTAAGAAGCTTATCTAAAACCTTAACGGATGACAATATCAGTCAGAAAGAAATTGTAACTTTAATTCAGGAAGAAGTTGATAATACCAACTCTTTTAAAAAGTGCATGGTGACCTTTCAGCATAATTTTGAAAACCTAGATTTAGATTTCGTTCAGAAAAATATGCTTTTAAGAATCACACAGGAATTCATACAAAACAGTATAAAACATTCCCGCTGTAAAAACATTTTTATTGATTTGAATATATCTGATGACTATTTTTGGGAATTGAAAATCACGGATAATGGTGTAGGATTTGATCGCTCCAGAATCACTTCAAACGGAATAGGATTAACAAATATGAAAAATAGAGCCGAGATCATTGGGGCAGATTTCAGCCTTGAAAGTAAAAAAAATATCGGAACTACCCTTATTATTATTTTAAAAAAGAAAGCATGAAAAAAACTATAGTTATTGTTGATGACCATTTGCTTATCGCAAAAGCTTTAGAAGGAATTATAGGTAACTTTAAAGATTTTGAAGTTATTTATGTCGCCGAAAACGGAAAAGATCTGATTCAAAAATTTGAAGATAACAACACCATTCCGGATATCATTCTTTTAGACATCAGTATGCCCATCATGGATGGTTTCGAAACTGTACTTTGGTTGAAACAAAATCAGCCAGACATCAAAGTAATGGCACTAAGCATGCAAGGCGACGATAAAAGCGTGATCAAAATGATTAAAAACGGAGCCAAAGGATACTTACTGAAAAATACCCATCCAAAAGATCTTGAAGAAGCTTTAATTAAGCTAAACTCTGACGGATTTTTCTATCCTGAATGGGCTTCAAAGATCATTTTCGCCAACATGAATAATGATAAAAATGAATTTGGCGTAAGAATTTCAGATCGTGAAAAAGAATTTTTACGATATACCGTTACCGAATTGAGCTATAAAGAAATTGCAGACAGAATGTGCTGTAGCCCAAGAACAGTAGAAAGCTACAGAGATCAACTCTGTGAAAAATTAGACTTAAAAACCAGAGTTGGCTTGGCTGTCTTTGCCATTAAAAATGGTTTTGCAGAATCATAGAAAACACACTTCTATATAAATATTTAAATAAAAATCCTTCCTCAGTTATTTGAGAAAGGATTTTTTATATTTTTGCAGCTGTTTAACATTATAATTTAAACAGTTACAAAAAACAACATTGATGAAAAAAATAGCATTCGCATTCTGCATTCTGCTGCAACCGTGTTTTTATAAAGCGCAAGACAGTATTCAGGCAGAAATCAACCCAAAATATAAGGCCTTAGCAGGAGATATTGATGTAAAAACACCTTTCTTCAAAAAGGAATGGGTGAAAAAATCTATTGCGCCTACTCTGCTTTTTACGGCTGCAGCCGCAACCTGGGGAGAAAGAGAGAACATTAAAGAGACCCGAAATCGTTACCTCCCGACTTTTAAAGCAAGATATGATGATTATTTACAATACGCGCCTGCCGCTACCGTATACGGATTAAATCTGGCGGGAGTAAAGGGAAGGAATAACTTAGGACGTGCGACACTCTCTTATGCAGCAAGCATTGTCATCATGGGAATTATAGTTAATGGGGTAAAATATACCGCCAAGGTAGAACGCCCCGATGATTCCAACAATAAATCTTTTCCGTCCGGGCATACCGCAATGGCATTTACCAACGCTAGCTTTTTACACAAAGAATATGGTGTCGTAAACCCGGCTTATAGCATCGCCGGATACAGTGCGGCAACTCTTACCGGTTTGGGAAGAAATTTAAATAACAAACATTGGATCTCTGACGTTTTAGCAGGCGCAGGAATAGGGATTATCTCTACTGAATTAGGCTACTTTTTCATCGATAAAATTTATAAAAACAAAGGAGATAATTTAGGAATACTTTCTAAAATTGAGGGCAATGAGAATCCGTCTTTTCTTTCTATAAAAGTAGGTTCTGCATTGGGAACCTCTAACTTTCTTAAAGAATCAGAATTAGATACCAGAAAACAAAGAGGTTTTGAAGCCGGATTAGAAGGTGCCTATTTTTTCTCAAAGAAATGGGGTGTGGGAAGTGAAATGACTTTCAGCAGTTTTCCTATAAAACCTCAGCAGTTTAGTGACGACTTTGGAAATTTTGATGTGACTACGCAATCATTAGGCTTTCTAAATTTTGGGATAGGCCCTTACTTTTCCCATGAATTTTCAGATAAATGGCAATTGATGCTAAAAGCTACTGGTGGATATTTTCTATCGGCCAGTGGAAAGGTATTTATAAAAGACCCAAGCATTGACCTTCCCAATAATCAACTTGAAATTGCCAATTATAAACCCACTAATAACTTCCGATGGAGCAGCGGCGCCTCTATCACGTATAAATTAAATCACGAATTGGGTATCACCGCCTATGCAGATTATAATCAGGCAAAAACCAATATCAGATATCGTTTTAAAGAAGTCTCTGAAAATGATAGTGGAATCATTAATGAAAGTTTCAGCCAAGAGAATTTTAACGAGAGAATAAAATATTTTTCGTTAGGTCTTAAGCTAACCGCATATTTCTAGCTATAAGGAAATCAAATAGATAAAACTAAATTAGCATTACCCACCACAACCTATTAATTAAATAATTCAACAAAAACATTGTTTTCATCTGAAATTAATAAACAACTACTCCTATTTTAACCGATAAAACACTGAGAAACAAATATTAGTGACAAAAAAATTGCAATTAAATTCTAAATAATATAATTTCACTTCACTAAAATTACATAGCTTATGAAGAAATTATTATTTGGAATCCTTGCTTTAGGATTCATGTCATCTTGTAACAACGATACGCTTTCCAATCAAAATGAAGATTCTACCAACCATCCAGAATCTTCCTCAGACCTTACCAACAAAAGAAACTGCCCTTCAGAAGAGATCAGAAAACAGGCTTTACAAGGCAGTTCAGAACTCAGGCAGCGATATACCGCTTTAGAAGCCAATACAGATAAATTTGCCAACGACCTAAAACTAGGAAAAGTACTTGCAGATGGTACCGTAGAAATTCCTGTAGTCGTAAATGTTTTATATAAAACTGCTGCTCAAAATGTATCAGATGCAAGAATTGCAGAACAAATTGCTGTTTTAAATGCCGATTATGGCGGTACCAATAGTGATGTTAGTAAAATACCTGCAGAGTTTCAAACAGTAAAATCGGGTAATGTAAAAGTAACGTTCAAATTAGTCAATACGATAAGAAAATCTACTACTAAAACAAGCTGGAGTGCTAACGATACCATGAAAAAAGTTTCTACCGGAGGTATTGACGGGACTAAACCTGCCAATTATTTAAATATCTGGGTAGTAGGCAGCATGGGAAATATTCTTGGATATGCCACTTTTCCGGAATCTTCAGGATTATGGAATGATGGTGTTGTTATTGCCGCTCCTTACTTTGGAAAAACAGGTGCCTCATCTCCATTTAATTTAGGAAGAACCGCCACTCATGAAGTGGGACATTATTTAAATCTTAGACACATCTGGGGAGATGCCAATTGTGGAAACGACCTTGTAGCTGATACTCCTACACAAACTACAGCGAGTACCGGTAAACCAACCTATCCGCAATACAATACATGCAGTGGCGTTTCACGATCTATCATGTTTATGAATTATATGGACTATGTAGATGATGCCGCCATGTTTATGTTCTCTGCAGGACAAAAAGCAAGAATGCAGTCTGTAGTAGCTTCTTCAGGCGCAAGATCAGGATTAAGAGTGAATTAAAATTCATCCATAAAACAAATGAAAGCCTTCATCATCTGAAGGCTTTCATTTTATAAATTTTTGAAATTATCTTCCGGAGTATAATCCATAAAAAGATCTCCATCTAAATTCACAGATTTCACTTTCTTTTTAATTGGGATTGTTAATACCGCCTGTTTTTGGTCTTTCTCCCATAATGCAGGGGAAAAATGAAGCTTTTCAACCGTTCCGTCTTCATAGGATAATATGGCATCAAAAGGAATGGCAAATCCGCCTACATTATCAACATTTACGGTTAAAAGATCATTTAATTGTGAAACGTACGTTACTTTTAAATCAATATAATTATTGGTATAAAACCAATTATTCCAAAACCAATTTAAGTTTTTTCCTGAACCCGCATTCATCGAATAAAAATAATCCCACGGAATTGGATGCTTCCCATTCCAGTTATCCATATAATGATGTAGCGCTTTTTTAAATATTTCATCACCCAAATAATCTTTCAAAGCCAGATAAGACAAAGAGGCTTTTACGTAAGAATTGTTTCCGTATCCGGCTCCGCTTACCTGTGTACTCATTGAAATAATAGGTTGATCTTCTTCTGTAGAAGGATCTTTGATCCATTTTTTAACTCTAAAATTTTTATAGAAATCTTTCGCAGCAGCTTCGCCGTTTTCATCAATTCCAATTAAATATTCCAATGTAGTTGCCCAACCTTCATCCATAAAAGCATAACGCGTTTCATTGATTCCCATATAGAAAGGAAAATAGGTATGTGCAATTTCGTGATCAGCCGTTAATCTCGCATCCTGAAAATTATCCGGAATCGTAGAATCATTAATCATCATTGGATATTCCATATCTGCATATCCTTGAATCGCCGTCATTACATTATACGGGTATTCTACACCCGGCCATTTTTTAGAGAACCAATCCAGATTATAACGCATCCAGTCTACGTAATGTTCAAAATCTTTCGCTCCTGCTTTGTATCCTGCCTGAACGCTGGCTCTTTTTGTTTTTAACTGAACGCTGGCCGCATCCCAAACATAATGATTGCTTAATGCAAAACAAAAATCGGTGATGTGGTTGGCTTTAAATTTCCAGACATTCCATTTATTTTGCTTGGTTACTTTTCCCGATTTCATTTCCTGCTCGGTAGCAACATGCATTAGTTTATCACTTTTTAAAGAAGCTTTATATCTTTTTAAATATTCTGCCTGAAGAACCTCATCAGGGTTTAAGAAATCTCCCGTTGACCAAACTACATAATTTTTAGGTGCCGAGATTGCAAATGTATAATCATTAAAATCGTTATAAAACTCCTGTCTGTCAGAATGCTGAATCATATCCCAACCATTATAATCGTCATACACAGAAATTCTTGGGAAAGAATACGCTACATAAAAAGTTTCGGGATCTATCTGTCCTTCTCTTCCACTTTGTACGGATAAAGGATATTCCCATTCAATTTTAACCTCCGCTTTCGCCTTAGATTTTAAAACAGAATTCAATTTCACTTTCTCAAACGTACTCCAATCTTCACTGTTGATGGCATACTTTTCACCATTTACGATGAAAGATTTAATATGTAAACCAGATGACAGAAAATCCTTAGACACCACACCCGATCTTGGCGATTGAGGCTTGTGAAGGTTATTCACAAATCTTATGGCTAATTCATTCAAATCATTTGGGCTGCTGTTGGTATAAACAATTGTTTCTTTTCCTGAGACAATTTTAGTATTGGCATCTACTTTTACCTCAACGTTATAAATTCCTTTGTTTTGCCAGTAATTTTTTCCGGGAGCACCAGAAACATCTCTTGTTCCGTTTTCATACGCTTTTTTAATATTTCTCGGCATGTACAATTCCTGTGCAGAAGACGTCTGCCATGAAGTGACCATTATTAATCCGAAAAGGAATTTCTTCATTTCTCTACATTTTAAAAGATAGGTCTCAAAATTAAGGAAATTGTAACAGACAGCCTCCGATTCTTTGTTCTAGAAATTATAAATTTTAGTTAAAAATATTCTACATTCTATCTTGTTCATCCGCTTTTTTAATTGCTTTTACGTTTTTCACAGCCTGGTTCCCAAAATTAAATTTTAACGAAATAATAAAGTTTTGAGTATCTCTATAGTCTAGAAAATAATTATCCTGATTACCATATTTAGTGCTTATCTTCTCTTTAGACGTTTTAAAAATATCATTAAACATCAAACTTCCCTCTAGTTTTTTATTGAAGAACTTTTTATTCATTACAAGATACGTAGCCGAAGAACTCGATATTCTGAAAGTTCCCTGTATAGAAGGCGAATTATAACGATGCCCTACTTCCAATTTCCAATCACTGCTTTTCTGCAAAGTGAAACTTGTAGAAACATCCGAAACCCAATTCCAAACTTTATTCTTGTATAAAAGGTCATCAACCCCAATAAAATAATTTTCATTATGCTCGATATTTTCAGAAACACTTAAGCTCCACCAAGGCTTAATCTGGAAATTTTTATAGACGCTTAATCCATACGCCTGTCCTTTTTCAATATTTGTGTAATGATAAATCAGATTGTTATTACTTGGGTCCTGGTAAGAGATTTCCATTGAAGGAGAAATTTCTTTACGGTAATAAAAATCGAGATTCCATTCTTTCCAGGTATACGTGAAATTAAGATTATGAATAATCGTGGCTTTCAATTTCGGATCTCCCTGAAAATAAGAAAATAGATTGTAGTATGATTTTGCAGGATTCAACCAAGAATAAGAGGGTCTGCTGATTCTTTTCCCATAAGACAATCCAAATTGATGATTACCTTCTGTAGTATACTGAGCATATAAAGTGGGAAATAATTTCCAGTAGTTATTTTCATTGACCTCATAAGGTTCTGAAACAATCCCTTCTAAATCTGTTTTTTCTGCCCGAAGTCCGGCTTTGAAATTCCATTTCCCAGGATTGTAAGAAAGCGATGAATAGAGGGCAAAATTGTGTTCTTTGTAATCAAAAACATTACTTTTATCTGCTCTGTATTGTAACTGACCGTTTTCATTATCCGAAAAATCTAATTGGCTATTGGTCTTTACAAAACTATATTTGGAACCGGATTCTAATTCCCATTTATCATTTTTCCATTGATAATCAAATTGGGTAGAATACAACTGAACATCACTTTTGTTATTGGTGACAAAGTTATTTTCTTTTGGAGATTGATTTACAAAATCAAGATACGTCAATACGTTTTGATATTTCTGATTGTTGTTTCCTGCGAAATAATTCGTCCATGTCAACTTACTTTTCTTATTCAGTTTTCTATCTGCCTGAAAACTCACCGTATTATTGATGGAGCGAGAATTATGGTCATTAATTGTTGTATAATTGGACTCTACAACATCCTGACTGTTACAAATTAAAGTAGGCACATTATACGTCCCGAAAGATTTCGGATTAAAAGAACCTGAATAATTAAGACTTACATTCGTAAGACTGTCTATTTCATATTCCACATTAAAATTCAAGGTATTCTGGCTTTTATTTTGGTCTTTACGGTTCATTGTGCTGACCCATCTTTGCTGATCTTCTATATAATTTACATAATCAGTCCCTTCTCTGTAATACGTTCCGGTTCCACGATAATAACTTCCCATTACAGAAAGTTTATCTTTCTTATAGTATTGAGAAATCCCCGCTACGCCTTTTGCATACTGACTTTGTACATATTTAGAAGAAAGAACTCCACGATAACCTTCTATCTTATTTTTCTTTAATACAATGTTCAACACAGCGCTTCCTGACGCTTCATATTTCGCAGGCGGATTGGTAATTACTTCTACCGATTTCATATCGCCACCTTGAGTGTTTTCCAATAGATTTTTCAATTCATCACCCGTCAGCATTACTTTTTTATCGTTAATGGTTACGAGAATACTTTGACTTCCTTTAATCGCCAATACATCATTACTTGAAGTTACGCCCGGTGTCTTTTTAAGAATTTCCCATGCGTTGAGCGAAGAAATATTACTATTTTCTACATTAAATTCTAAACGGTCTATTTTCCTTTTTACCAAAGGCTTTTGTTTGGTCATCACCACTTCCTGAATATCCTGAATGTCTTTTTTCAAAACAATCAGTAAAGGCTGATTCTGTTGTTCCAGATCCAGATCTTTTTCAAATTTGGAATATTCTAAGTCTTTAATCACCAGCTTCACAGAATTTTCGGGAATACCTTCCAGCGTAAAAACTCCATTATCATTGGTCATTAATGTTTTCAGCAATATATTTTGAGAATTATAGACTTCAATAGAGACTAAAGAAAGCTTTTCATTCTGAGCATTCGAAACGGTTCCCTCAATCTTTTGTTTTTGTGAAAACATAAAAATCGGAAAACATAAAAAAAGAAAAAATTTATACATGATTAATTTTTTAATGAGGACCGATGTTTATAAACAGGAAATATCAGCCGACAAATATTCTGATACAAAAGTCTAGTTTACCCGAGAGAATTTCGGTTAACAGAAGGTTAATGGTAGGTTAAAGCCTATTTTACCATTTTTGATCTTCCTGCATTAAGTGGGTGCAAAATAAAAAAGGCTTGAACAACAATCTATTCAAGCCTAAAACAATAATTAGTTAAATGTTTTTTAAGGATAAGGAATCACTTTATCTAATTCTATGGGGTTATAATATTTTTTTATTTCTGCCTGAGTTTGTTTAGATAATTCCCCAAACTCTTCTTTACTTTTTATTTTCCTTCCGTTAATCTGAACATTCCAATCTGGCTGAAAATCTGTTCTCATTCTTGCATAAGGGTCATTATAAAATTCTAAATTTAATTTTATCCAATTTTTAAAATTAATCGCAATAGGCATTAATGAGTAATGTCTTTCCACAAAAGCATTCGTATTATAGGTTTTTGGTAAGTTCTTATTTCTTGAGAAAGAATATATAAAATTTTTCTTGCTATCTTCTACATACATAATCAAACCAGGCAGCCCTCTAAATTTATAGGGACCTTCTGAAATAGCAATATCTGAAGTAAACCATGCGACCCAGTTTCTTCCTCCAAATTTAGCGGTAGCTTTTTGAAGATTATAGCCTTCCATTTTCTTTGTTTCGGGTTCTATTTTCCACTGAATATGATCTTCCGTTTCAAAAACATAATAATAAGGCATCATCATAATCTGCACATAATTTTTATTCTTATGAGAATCTTTTTTTCTAATAAGCGTTTGCCCGCTCTGGCTTGTATATTGAGCTGAGCTGTCACCATGCAGAATATTAATCGAGTCACTCACTAGAAAATTATATTCATAAAATTTTACATCATCCGGATTCACATCTAATACCATTTCCTGTTTGTCATACTCCGCAATGGTAGAATCTGGTTTATATTGAAGTTCATAGATAAACCGATGGGTTTGTGCATTTGTAAAAATGCAGCAGGATACTACAATAAAAAGAAGAATTATTTTTTTCATTAAAGGATTAATTATTTAGGATTAAATATTTATAACGCAGAATAATTAATCCCTATTTGTGTATGATATCATGGTTTGTTTTATAGTAGTCTTTACCCTTTTAAATTCTTTTTATACACAAAGTCTTTATCATTATCTTCCAAATACACAACAAATCCCGGAAGGCCTTTGAATGTAAACAGTCCTTCGGAAACTGCAATATCTGTAGTGAACCAAGCCGTCCAGCTTTTTCCATCGAATACAGCTGTTGCTTTTTGAAGATTGTGCCTGTTATTTTCTTTTGACACCTTCTCAATTTTCCATTGAACATGATCTTCTGTTTCAACACTCACCGTTACTTCCCTTTGTTCGTAAACCGTCTTAGATGAATCAATTTTATATTGCGCCTTTACAAAAGTGCCAACTGATAACATCAAAAGAATACTTATTTTTTCCATGGAGTCATTTATTATAATAGACATTCAAAAATTTCATAGAGTTGCCAATTTCTATTTCTTTATTTTTAAACAAAAGAAAAACAGACTTTTATCGACGCTACAAAAATCAATATATAATCTAAGAATTTCGGTTAATGAAAGGTTAATGATGAGTTAACGGCTATTGAAGAAGTCCTAAAGTTTTTATATTTGTTATCATGATTTTGAAAAGTAAAAATCTCATTGCGCTCTTTGCCGCCCTGTTCCTACTTCTTTTAGGGATACAGGCTTATTTTATGTACAAGACCTATCAGGTAAAAGAGCGGGAAATTTACAGAGATGTACATAATAAGCTTACTCAGCATACCGATGATCTTGAAGATAGAAGAGGCTTAAAAAAAGCATCAGATGAATCTCTCCAACATATTTTCATTGAGTATACTGATAAAAAAATCGATAAAAAAGACTTCTTAGAGCTGTTTGAACAAAATAGAAAAAGTACCAAAGATCAGCTCAGTAATTATGTAGATAAACAATTTGAAAAAGAAGGCTATAAAGTTGCCGTAAGAATAGAATACTTATCAATTATCTTTCTCCCTAGCAATACCAATTTGCTTGAAAAACCTGTCATCCTTTTTGAAACAAGAAATAAAATTGTAAAACCAGGAATTTCAAATACGGGAAATTGGCAAACCTCTTCTAAATCAACATCAGACGATGATAAGAAAATAATTAAGAACAACAGCTTCCGCGTAAAAAGCCAGACAGATTTTGAAATATTAAATATTAAAAGCATCGTTTTCAAGGAATTGACCCTGCTTTTTCTATGTTGCATTGCGCTCCTTACAAGTGTATTAGTACTTTATATTTTCACAGTTAAAAATTTAATTAAACAACAGAAACAAGTTGAAATTTTACACACTGTAGTCGATAATATCTCTCATGAGTTTAAAACGCCGATTGCTACTTTAAAAATAGCATCCAAAGCGTTGAAAAAAGATTGGAATCCGGAAATGCTTCCCTTAGTAGAGCGACAGATTTCCCGCCTTGAAAGTCTCATGCAACAGCTTCATAAAGATGAAACAGAAAATGAGATTCAAGAAATACAACCTGAAGATTGGGATTTCTTTATTAAAGATCTTGCTTTTACCTATCCTCAGATTCAATTTGTTTTAAAAAATGGAATTTCTCAGCAGCTTCCTTTTGATAAAAATCTTATGGAAACAGTTATTAAGAACCTCTGCGAAAACAGTGTAAAATACGGATCATCTCTTGTTGAGGTTCATATTTCTAACCTACAAAAAAAACTGGAAATCAAGGTTTCAGATAACGGAGAGGGCATCGAAAAAAAGGAACTTAAGAATATTTTTGAGAAGTTTTACAGAATACAATCCAACAACATCCATAATACAAAAGGATTAGGATTGGGTCTTTATTTTGTTAAAAAGATCATCGAAAAATACAACGGTAAAATAGAAGCAGAAAGCACGATTAAAGAAGGAACAACTTTTAAAATAACCATTCCTTATGAAAATTAAAATTCTATTGGTGGAAGACGATGCTGATTTTGGAATGATCCTTAAACAGTATCTTGAGCTGGAAGACTTCGATGTAACCTGGTTTCAAAATCCTGAAGGTGTTATACCCATTTTAACCTCAGATTTCAATTTCCAAATCGGCATTTTGGATATTATGATGCCTAATATGGATGGATTTTCTCTCTCTAAAATAATTTTAAAAGAAAAACCACAGTTCCCTATCCTTTTTCTGACTGCAAAAAACCAAAAAATAGACCGTCTGACGGGCCTTAAAATTGGCGCTGATGATTATATTGCAAAACCCTGCGACCCTGAAGAATTAATTCTTAGAATTAAAAACATTTTAAAAAGAACTTCCCATTCTACATTACAAGTGCATGTGAAAATCGGAGCCTATAATTTGGATTCTGAAAAGCTATTGCTATCTCACCCAACAGGAGATATCCGTTTAACGATTCGTGAAAAAGATCTTTTGCTGTACCTTTTAAAGCACAATCATCAAATGATAAAACGTGATGATATTCTGGATACGCTTTGGGAAACCAACGATTATTTCACAGGAAGAAGCCTCGATGTATTCATCAGCCGATTGAGAAAATATCTGATTGAAGATCCAGCAATTAAAATTCAATCGCTAAGAGGAATCGGTTTTGAAATAGATTTTCCTGAAAAATAAGTTTTGTTAAAAAGAAATGCTAATTTTATAATGGTGAAAACTCCAATTCATTGTTATGATATTTAATTGATTAACTAAAAAAATAAAGTGATGATCGATTTAAAAAAAGCAATTCATTTAGTGTACAGCAATCCGGGAAGAGGAACGTTAGAATCTTATTTTAGAACTCATTTTCCGAATGACAAAATACAAATACACTGTATTTATAACGACCTAACCACAGGGCCTGTGACTGATTTTACCTCTACGCCCGATTACGAAAAATTCACTTCATACTGGAAAAGCATTGATACTGTTTGCTCTCCCAACAGAGATGAAAATGAGGATGAAAGTCACTTCCAGTTTTCTGATCTTTCTTCTGAATTCACGATTGATTTCCCAAAAGAAAAGCCATTAATTATCTGGCACGGAAGCGAAGCAGGTGAAAAACTGATGTTATATCGCTATTGCAGTCTTTTAAAAGACCGAGAACTCCATGAGATCAATTTAGACGATTGGCCTATGGCTTCGGAAAATGATTACACTACCAATTGTTTAGCCATACAGGATCCTGAAGATTTAGATGGAATTTTCAATATCAGAAAAAAAATAGAAGAGCATCATAAATTATTATATGGCAACGAATGGGAAAGACTAAAAGGAGATCAAAAAACAAACAGAATATTACAGGATGACGGCATCATCTCAGTAAACGAAGAGTATTATGATCAAAGTATTTTAGACAACTGCACTTCAGATTATCAAAAAGCAGCCAGAGTGATTGGAGAAACCATGGGAAAACAAAAATCAACTATCGGAGACTATTATCTTTTGTACAGAATCCACATGCTGATCAAGCAAAATCTACTTGAATGGAAAGGGAATCTGTCTATCATGCGCCATTTAGAAATCAGAAAAAAATAAGTTTTATTTCATTGATTAAAGCTTATCATTTATTTTAAATCAACAAAAAAACTTCTCTGCGAGAGAGAAGTTTTAGAGATCTAATTATATTGTTGTAATACGCCTATTTCAAGAGTATTATTCTTTGGTGAATTTGAATTCTCTTCCACTTTGAGTAAAAGTAATTCCTTTTTTATCCTTGCTAAAAACCACAACAAGCTCTGCCTGATCAAAAGTAAACGTATTGTCTCCCGTGTATTCTAAAGGAAATCCTGACTGCCCGCCAGCTTTTGCATACAGCTTTCCGTCTTGCTCAGAAAATATAATCTTAACCGGAGCATCTTTGCTTCCATAAGTTCCCGTGAAATCTTTAATCGTAATTTTCTCAATTGGTTTTGCCTGCGCGCTGGTCCAGCTGTTATTTTTCATATTGATATCAGGGATTTGAGAATTTGGATCTAATTTCACTTCATCAATTTCTTTATTAGCATCTACTTTGAAAGTCCATTCTGTATTTCTCTTCCAAACCTCAACAGGTAATTTTACAATTTTGGTCGTTCCATCTTTATACTTCACCTGAACAGTTGTTGGCATCGGTAACTGACCAAGGTTTTCAACAGTAATTTCAGCCCCATTTTTAAAATCACCATTCACATATTTTACATTCTTCACAGATTGGTCAATTTTCCATTTGTTGAAGAACCATCCTCTCCAGAACCAATTCAGTTCTTCACCCGAAACATTTTCCATGGTATGGAAGAAATCCCAAGGTGTTGGATGTTTGAAAGCCCAATGATCGATGTATGTTCTGAATGCTTTATCAAACTTTTCAGGACCAAGAATTGAATTTCTTAAAATATCCAATCCCATTCCTGGTTTATAATACGCAAGAACGCCAATATTTCTTTCCTTCATATTATCCGGACCTACCATAATCGGTTCAAACTGATCACTCATTAGATAAGATCCCGTTTGAGCAATATTCGGTTTTTTATAATATTCTCCTTTATTAAAAGCTTCTGTAGAAAGTCCGTTAATAAAAGTATTAAACCCTTCGTCCATCCAAGCAAATAATCTTTCGTTGGAACCTACGATCATTGGAAACCAGTTGTGTCCGAATTCATGGTCTGTAACGCCCCAAAGACTTTCCCCTTTAGAATCCATATGACAGAAAACAATTCCCGGATATTCCATTCCGCCTTCATTTCCTGCAACATTGGTAGCTGCCGGATAGGTATATTCATACCATTTTTGTGAATAATGTTCTATGGCTGCTTTTGTATATTCTGTAGATCTTCCCCATGCTGCTTCACCTCCGCTTTCTGCAGGATAAGCAGAAATAGCGATGGATTTTTTACCACTTGGTAAATTAATTCTCGCTGCATCTAATACAAATGCCGAAGAAGAAGCCCAAGCAAAATCTCTGGCCTGATCTATTTTAAATTTCCATGTCTTAGTTCCTGAAGCCTGATTTTTTCCAATTTCAGATTCTGAATGAATCGTAACTGTTTTATCACTATTTCTAGCCTGGCTCCATCGGTTGTTTTCTTCTTTACTATAGACTTCTTTTTCATTAAGAAGCTCTCCTGAAGCTACCACATAATGATTAGCAGGTACGGTGATATTGGCAATAATGTTACCATATTCTAAGTAAAATTCTGATGCTCCCAGATAAGGCATTGTATTCCATCCCAACACGTCATCGTACACACACATCCTAGGATACCATTGCGCGATGGTAAAAACTTTTCCATTTTTGGTCTGCTGTACACCCATTCTGTCAGATCCATATTCAGGAGAAACAAATGAGTAGTCAATTTTAATTTTAGCAATACCTCCTTTTGCTTTAAGCTCCTTCGGAAGATCGATCTGCATTCTTGTATCAGTAATCGTGTATTTCACGTCTTTACCATCCAATTGTACAGATTTAATTCTATATCCACCATCAAACGCTTCTCCATGAGCTCCGTTTCTACTTCCAGCAATAGGAACAACAGCATTCCCACGGGAATCTTTTGAAAATAAATTTTGGTCAAGCTGCAACCAAAGAAAGCCTAGTTTATCAGGACTGTTATTGGTGTAAGTAATTTCTGCAGTTCCTGAGATTTCGTTTTTAGCATCATTCAGACTCACATTCAGATTATAGTCTGCCGAGTTCTGCCAATAGGCATGTCCGGGCTGGCCACTCGCCGAGCGGGTTTCTGTACCCGTCTGAGGATAAAAGAAAGGCTTGAATACCTCTGCATAATCATATTTTGGAGCTTCCTGCGCAAGAACAGATCCTGAAAACAGGAATACAGCCATTGCAGAAGCAAGGATTGGAAGTTTAAAATTCATTATGAAAAGTTTTATAATCTTAATAGGATAGGTAAAAAAAATCCCGGAATTGTTACAAATCCGAGAGTTTCATAGGTATTAATTTGATTTTTTTGCTTTGATCATCGCTTCCAGTGCATCCCACATTTCTTGCGGAATATCTTCGAGCATATTAAACTCGCCTGCTCCCTGCAGCCATTCACCGCCATCAATGGTTACCACTTCACCATTTACAAAAGATGAAAAATCAGAAACTAAGTAAGCGGCAAGATTTGCCAATTCCTGATGTTCACCTACCCTTTTAAGCGGGTTTTTCTTGGCTAAATCAAATTGATCTTTCATATCTCCAGGAAGCAATCTGTCCCACGCTCCTTTGGTTGGAAATGGTCCCGGTGCTATTGCATTAAATCGGATATTATATTTACCCCACTCTACGGCAAGAGATCTTGTCATCGCTAAAACTCCCGCCTTGGCGCAAGCAGATGGAACTACATACGCAGAACCTGTCCATGCATACGTGGTTACGATATTTAAAACCGTTCCAGGAGTCTTTGAGTCAATCCAGTGTTTTCCGATAGAAAGCGTACAGTTTTTTGTTCCTTTCAATACAATATCCAGAATAGAATCAAAAGCAGAATGCGTCAATCTTTCTGTTGGAGAGATAAAGTTTCCGGCTGCGTTATTTAATAGAATATCAATTCTACCAAATTCTTTCAAAGTAGCTTCTTTCATTGCTTCTACCTCATCCCAATTTCTTACATCACACGCAACGCAAAGAACTTTACCTCCAGTTTCTTCTTCCAGTTCTTTTGCCGTTCCCTGTAGTTTCTCTAAATTTCTGGAAGTAATCACCACTTTTGCGCCCAATTGAAGAAAATATTTGGTCATTGCTTTTCCAAGACCGCTTCCGCCACCTGTAACGATGGCTACTTTATCTTTTAGTGCATCTTCACGCAACATGGGTTGTGTATATAGATTCATATGTTTTAATTTTTCCTAAAAATAATGAATATTAAAATGTAATGCTTTAAAATAAATCAAGAAATAATGCTATAAATAATTGTTTTACATTTTATTGTCTTAACCGTAGAAGAATCAAAAAGAAATGACTGAAAATCCTAACCTTGATATTCTATATGTGAAAACAAACCTCACAGGTTTTGAAAACCTGTGAGGTTTAGAGAAAGATTCCGTTCTAGATTCCTATGGAATAACAAACTGAAGGTTGTTTTTGTGATAAAAAAATATGATGTAGACAAATACCTAGCCCTGATTGGAGCGACATCCTTTTTTGTTGCGGCCGGAGCGAAGCGGAGGCTGTAACAAAAAAGATACAGCGGAAAGCAGGAAATAGCTTCACATAAAAAACAAAAAAGCAGCCTGAAAATAAATGATCAGGCTGCTTTTATATTGAACAAGATTAAATTAATTATGCTGTAACAGTTCCTTTAAATGAAAGTGTTTTAGGCGTTTTGCTTTCACTTGTTGTAACGTTTACCGTTTTCATGAATGGGCCTGCAGCTGCAGCATTAAAACTTGCTTCTACAAATCCTTTTTTTCCTGGAAGAATTGGAGTTTTAGTATAATCTGCTGTAGTACATCCGCATGATGGCGCTACATTTTCTATAACAATTGGCTTTTTAGATGTATTTGTAAATTCAAATCTGATCAACTTCGGTTTTCCTTGAGGAATATTTCCAACATCAATAGATTCTGATTTCCACGTGATATCAGCTGCAATTGTTCTTACAACAGGAGTTCCTTCAGCAGGAAATACATTTGCATAAAACGGAGAACATGCTAACACAGCTAAAAGAGCAGTAATTTTTAAATTTTTCATGAGTATAAATTTTATTAATGGTTAAATATATAAAAAACGATTATTATTTTTCGATATAGCAAATGTAAAGCTGAATGTTGCTCCAACATGTTAACCGCTATCAAACATTTGTTAATAAGTTGTTAATGATAAAAGATTAATAGATATTTTTGGATAATATTGCTTCGGTAAATGGAAATAAAGAAACTCAATATTATTATAACGCTCGGCTTTGTTGCTATTATCGGAATTTTGATAGCCCAACTTTTATGGACCAGACAAGCCTATAATATTGAGGATAAAAAATTTAACCAAACCGTAAACATCGCTTTGCTGGAAGTGGTAGAAAAATTATCCGGAGGAAAAACGTCTTTTAACGAAAGTCCGGTACAGAATATTTCTAACGACTACTATGTGGTTAATATTAATAATGAATTTCATCCTGCCGTGCTGGAACATTATTTGAGAACAGAATTTACACGTTTACAAATAAATACAGATTACGTTTACGCATTATACAATTGCCATAGCGACCAAATGATGTACGGAAAATATATTTCGACTCATCAGGAAAGTCCTAATACCAAGATGATTAAATTTCCAAAACATTCAAATTTAGTCTATTATTTTTCCATCCGTTTTCCGGATAAGGCTACGTATCTTATCAGTTCCCTCCGTTTTTGGTATATACTCACCTTTGCTCTTATTATTATTCTCCTGGTCTATGTTTATTCTATATATACTATTATTCAACAGAAAAAATTCTCAGAGCTTCAACGTGATTTTATCAACAATATGACCCATGAGTTTAAAACTCCTCTGTCATCCATACTCTTGGCTTCAGAAGCACTCACGAAGCAACAGCTCATAAAGGAAAACCCTAAGCTACAAACCTACACTTCTATCATTACAGACCAAGGCTATAAGCTTAATAATCATATTGAAAAAATATTAAATATTGCAAAAAACGATGCTTCTGGTTTATCCTTAAAGCCTCAGAAAATAGTTTTATTGCCTTTCATTCTAGAAATTGTAGACACGATAAAACAGAAGAATGAAAACCTTTCTATCCAAATAGAAATTGAAAACAATACGTCAATATTTGCTGATGAATTTCACTTTACCAATATCGTTTATAACATTGTAGACAACTCCATCAAGTATTGTGAAACAACGCCCAATATTATAATTTCTTCTTTTAAAGATTCAAAAGGTTTATATTTAAAATTTAAAGATAACGGAATGGGAATTCCACCTAAAAATATTCCTCATATTTTTGATAAATTTTACAGAGTAAATACAAAAAAGAGTGATGAGGTAAACGGTTTTGGATTAGGTTTATTTTACGTTAAAAAAATCGTTCAGCAACATAACTGGAAAATTTCAGTGGAAAACAATACGGATGGAGGAATTACGATCACCTTGTTTTTACCTTCTTAAAAATATCAGTGCAAATCATGGAAAAATCTAAAATTTTATATGCCGAAGATGATAATACAATAGCCTTCCTCATTCAGGATAGCTTGGAAAGTTATTATGATATAGATTGTTATCCTGATGGAAAATCTGCATTGGAAGCATTCAATAGCAAAAGTTTTGACATTTGCCTTTTAGATATTATGATGCCCGAACTCAACGGATTTGAATTAGCACAATACATTCGTGATAAAAACGCTGAGATCCCTATTATTTTTATTTCAGCGAAAGCTTTGAAAGAAGACAGAATTAAAGGACTGAAAATTGGCGCAGATGATTATTTGGTAAAACCTTTCAGTATTGAAGAACTCATTCTAAAAATTGAAGTTTTCCTAAAGCGTTCAAAGAAAACAAGCACCACTCCATCAAAATACAAAGTCGGAAAATATGACTTTGATCCCAAAAACTACACATTACAAGATACATTAAGCACCATTAGTCTTACCCAGAGGGAATCTGAATTGTTATTATATTTTATTCGCCATAAAAATAGCGTTGTAAAAAGACAAGATATTCTTAAAGCCATTTGGGGAGATGACGATTACTTTATGGGACGAAGCTTGGATGTATTTATTTCGAGATTGCGAAAACTATTGGCTGATGAACAAAATGTAATTATTGAAAATCTTCATGGAATAGGTTTCCGGTTTTCTGAAAAATAGCCTTTCAATAATTTACTCCATTTTTGTTTTATCTATAAACCTTGAAACAATTAAAAATTTAACCGCAAAAGGGACAAAAGATATCCGCAGATTTTTAATTATTGTTTAATTGTTAGAAAACAAAAGCCACTCAAAAGAATAAAAAATCAAAGATTTTTAAAACTTATGTGCTCTTATTAGCGGTTTAATAATTAACTTAAAATACTAAAGTATTAATCTTTTGTTTCTTTTGTGGTTAAAATAAACACCTCTTTTAAAAATACATAATGATAAAAATTATTCTTTGATTTTATCTAAATTTACTCTTCAAAAAAATATTCATCCATGAAAAATTCGGGAATTTCTATTTTTCTATTATTTTTATCATTTAGTTTACATCTTAAAGGTCAACAATTCGAAAAGCTCTATCAATATGTCAATCCATTAATAGGAACGGAAAAAATGGGACATACGTATCCCGGAGCAACTGCCCCTTTTGGAGCTGTTCAGTTAAGTCCTGAAACAGATACTATTTCTTACGAACTCAATGGGAAATACAACGGTGACGTCTATAAATATTGTGCCGGATATCGTTATGAAGACAAAACAATTGTAGGTTTCAGTTCTACCCATTTTAGTGGAACAGGACATTCCGATTTAGGAGATTTCCTTGTTATGCCAACGGTGGGAAAATTACAGTTGAATCCCGGAACTGCTTCAAATCCTGAAAGTGGCTACCGAAGTAGATTCTCTCATCAAAACGAAAAAGCAGAAGCAGGATATTACAAAGTAAAACTTGACGATCAGAATATTTTAGCAGAATTAACAGCTACAACAAGAGTTGGAGTTCATCGCTACACATTCCCAAAGTCTGACCAAGCTCATATTATTTTGGATTTAATGGCCGGAATTTACAATTATGAGGGTAAAAATGTTTGGACGTATGTTCGAGTAGAAAATGGAAATACCATTACTGGTTACCGACAAACCAATGGTTGGGCAAGAACGAGAACAGTTTATTTTGCTATGAAATTTTCAAAACCATTTAAATCTTATGGTCAGAAAAATTATGACGGAAAACAAGTTTATAATGGTTTCTGGAGAAAATTTGACCAAACCAAAAACTTCCCAGAGATCGCTGGAAAGAACTTGAAAATGTATTTTGATTTCGATACCAATGAAAACGAAGCTATTGAAGTTAAATTGGCCATTTCACCCGTAAGCCAGGTAAATGCTTTAGAAAACCTAGAAAAAGAAGTGGGTAATCTATCTTTTGATGAGGTGAAAGCAAAAACACAGGAAACCTGGAATCAGGAATTAAATAAAATTGTCATTAAAGGTTCTGAAACTGAAAAGACAAATTTTTATACCGCCATGTACCATACCTTTATCAATCCAACGACTTACACAGATGTGAACGGTGAATATAAAGGGTTAGATCAAAACATTCACAAATCAGAAGGTTTTACGAATTATACGACCTTCTCTATTTGGGATACCTATCGAGCACTTCATCCTTTCTTTAACATTATTCAACCTAAAAGAAATGGAGATATGGTAAAATCGATGATGGCTCATTACGATCAATTCTCGATGAAGATGTTACCTATTTGGTCTCATTACGCGAATGACAATTGGTGCATGAGCGGTTATCACAGTGTGAGCGTAGTTGCCGATGCCATTATTAAAGGAAATTATAACGGTAATGCAAAAGCTGCATTAATGGCTTGCATTGAAACAGCCAACAAAAGAGATTACGAAGGCATTGGACAATACATTGATTTGGGATATATTCCTGCAGAAAAAAGTGGAACTTCGGTTTCCAACACCTTAGAATATGCGTATGATGATTGGGCAATTGCTCAATTGGCAAAACATTTGGGGGAAACAGAAATTTATAATCAATTCATCAAACGTTCTGAAAACTGGAAAAACAATTTTGATAAAACCATCGGATTTATGCGTCCCCGTTTAGCAGATGGAAGTTTCAAAAAAGATTTTAATGCACTGAGTACACACGGACAAGGTTTCATTGAAGGAAATTCATGGAATTACAGCTTCTTCGTTCCTCAAAATCCGGATGAACTAATTAAAATGATGGGCGGAAAGAAAAAATTCGCTTCAAAATTAGATGAGTTATTCACAATGCATTTGCCCGACGAGTTTTTTGCAGATACAGAAGATATTACAAGAGAAGGAATTATTGGCGGATATGTTCACGGAAACGAACCGGCACATCATGTTGCTTATTTCTACAATTGGGCAGGACAACCTTGGAAAACTCAGGCGCAAATCAGACGAATTTTAGAAATGCAATACAAAGCGACTCCCGATGGATTGGGCGGAAATGACGATACCGGACAAATGAGTGCTTGGTATATTTTGAGTTCACTTGGTTTTTATCCCGTGGCTCCAGGTTCAGAAGATTACGCGATTGGAAGTCCGGCTGTAGATCATGCTGTTCTGAATTTAGAAAACGGAAAAACTTTTGAAATTGAAGCCATCAATCAAAGTCCTAAAAATGTATATGTTGAAAAAATTCTTCTCAATGGAAAAGAAATAAAAAACTTTACATTGAAGCATTCTGATATTATGAATGGTGGAAAACTGAGTTTTTATATGAGTGCTAAGGCGAAGAAATGATTTGTTTAAACACAAATGACACTAATGTTTAGCACTAATTTTCACAAATAAAACCCGTAATACTGTTATTCAGAATTAAGTAAATTTGATTGAAGAATATTCTCAAAGTTTGTCATTCTGACGAAGGAAGAATCTCTATGGTAAAGTAGATTCTTCACTCCATTCCATTTCGTTCAGAATGACAGAATTGGGTTAAAATTCATTTATCCGTAATTCGCATACAACATCCATCGTTTTGCATACATCCGATTTCTAATTTCTGTTGACTTTTGTATTGTTAAATCAACACTACGAATATGAACAAAGTAAAATTAGGAAATCAAGGATTAATAATTTCCAACATAGGTTTGGGATGCATGGGAATGACCGGTTTTGGTGATGCAGATATGTATGGTAAAACTGACGAAAAAGAAGCCATTGCAACCATTCACCGTTCTTTGGAATTGGGAGGGAATTTTCTGGACACTGCCGATTTGTACGGTCCTTTCAAAAACGAACAATTGATTGCAAAAGCGATTGACGGTCATCGAGATCAGTATATTATTGCTACAAAATTCGGTTGGGAAATTGATGACAATGATAAAGTAACGTGGGCAATCAATGGAAGCAAAGATTATATAAAAAAGGCAGTTGAACGTTCGCTTAAAAATCTAAAAACAGATTACATCGATTTGTATTACATGCATCGGTTGGATAAAAACACGCCTATTGAAGAAACGGTGGAAGCGATGACTGAATTGGTTAAAGAAGGAAAAGTAGGATACATTGGTTTATCAGAAGTGTCTTCTGAAACAGTGAAAAGAGCGCATGCTGTACATCCTATTACGGCAGTTCAAAGTGAATTTTCCCTGTTTGAAAGAACAGTAGAAGAAAAAGGAGTCATTAAAACATTAAACGAATTAGGAATCGGTTTCGTTACTTATTCTCCTTTGGGAAGAGGATTTTTATCCGGGCAGATCCGTTCTATTAATGATTTACCCGAAAATGATTTCCGTAGAGGAATTCCTCGTTTTCAGGAACAGTATTTTCATAAAAACATTGAGCTCGTAGAAGCCATAGAAAGTCTTGCCAAAGAGAAAAATATTAGTGCATCCCAACTGGCATTAGCCTGGATCATCAGCAAAGGAATCATTCCTATTCCGGGAACGAAACGCAGAAAATATCTTGAACAAAATATTGAAGCAAGTACAATTGTGCTAAGTGAAGCTGATCTTCAGAAGCTGGAAAGTATTGTACCTTTGGGTACAGACACCGGAGCAACCTATGACGAATTCGGAATGGGACTTTTGGATTATTAATGAGTACCTTTAATTGTTAAAAATAACTCAAACCTCATAGGTTTTTGAAACCTATGAGGTTTATATTAAAACGCATTACGATCACAGCCCGACTTGAGCGGAAATCCTTTTGTGAGGAACGAACAAAAGATTGGGAGCGGAAGGCGGATAAAGCTGCCCAAGAAAAAAAACATTAAAAAACTGCACTTATGAACACCATAAAATCTGTTTCTGCATTCCACAAATTACTTTCTTTGCCTGAACCCAAGCATCCTTTGGTAAGTGTTATCAATCTATCTGAAAGTAATTTTATTGAAGATAAAGTTTGGGAAGGTTTCACAAACAGATTTTATTGTGTCGCTTTAAAAAGAAATGCCACAGGAAAAATAAAATACGGACAGCAACATTATGATTATGATAAAGGAGTCCTAAGTTTTACCGCTCCCAATCAGGTTCAGTATCTGGATTTACAAACGATGGATTGTGAAAGTAAAGGATATTTATTGATCTTTCACGAAGATTTTTTATTAAAACATCCGTTAGCCAATACGATTTCAAGCTTTGGATTTTTCTCTTATGCTGTAAATGAAGCCTTACATTTATCTGAAGATGAAGAAAATAATCTGATTGAGATTCTGAATAAAATAGACAAAGAATGTCAGCATATCGACAGACATACTCAGGAAATTATTTTGTCACAAATTGAATTGCTCTTGCAATATTCTAACCGTTTTTATGAACGACAATTTCTTACCCGAAAAAACAACAACCATCAACTATTGGTAAGATTTGAGCGTTTTATGAATGATTATTTCGACAATGAATCTTCAGAGAAAGGTCTTTTAACCGTTCACCAAATTGCTGAAGCAATGAATCTCTCTCCAAATTATTTAAGTGATCTTTTGAGAATTCATACCGGACAAAATACCCAGCAGCATATTCATGAGAAATTGATCAGTAAAGCTAAAGAGAAACTTTCTACCACAACACTTTCTGTAAGTGAAATTGCTTATGAATTGGGATTTGAGCATTCGCAGTCTTTTTCTACACTTTTTAAAAAGAAAACGAATATGTCGCCGTTGGAATTCAGGCAATCTTTTAATTAATTTTTTCTCTCGCAGATTTGGCTGATTACGCAGATTTTTTTTAACGCAATCATCTGCTAAATCTGTTTGATCTGCGAGAGATAAAAAAAAATAAAGACTGCAAACTACAGTCTTTATTTAGCTCTAATACGATTTGGCTAAAGCCAATTTTGTACATTAATAAAAAAACGGGCTAAAGCCCGCTTCTATTGATATTTTTATTCCTGAACTTCAAAAAGCAATCGCTCTCCGAATTTTGTATCATTAATTTTCCCGTTGTCAAATACCAGGTTTCCATTAACAAAAGTATGGGTCACTTTAGAATGGAAGTTCATTCCTTCCAATGGACTCCAACCACATTTGTAAAGGATATTTTCTTTGGCAACTGTCCAGTTTTCATTTAAGTCAACCAACACTAAATCGGCCTTATATCCTTCTTTCACGAAACCTCTTTTCTCAACCCTGAAAAGAATTGCAGGATTATGAGACATTTTTTCAACAATTTTCTCTAATGTAATTTTTCCGTTGATGTAATTCTCTAACATCACAACTAAAGAATGCTGAACCAAAGGCGCTCCCGACGGGCATTTTGTGTAAACATTTTGTTTTTCTTCCCAAGTATGAGGTGCATGATCTGTTGCTATGACATCAATTCTCCCATCCAACAACGCTTCCCAAAGTCCGTCTTTGTCTTTTTGCGTTTTTACGGCAGGATTCCATTTAATTAATCCACCTTTTGTTTCATAATCTTCATTGGTGAAAGTAAGGTGATGAACACAAACTTCCGCCGTAATTTTTTTATCTTTTAAAGGAATATCATTTCTGAAAAGTTCTGTTTCTTTTGCCGTTGACAAATGGAAAACATGAAGTCTTGCACCTGTTTTTTGTGCCAATTCAATTGCTTTTGAAGATGATTTATAACAAGCCTCCTCACTTCTGATTAAATGATGAAACTTTACGGGAATATCTTCACCATATTTATCAATATATTCTTGAGTATTTGCTCTGATTGTCGCTTCATCTTCACAGTGAACAGCAATTAGCATTTTTGTATTGCTGAAAATATTTTCCAACGTTTCAGGATTATCTACCAACATATTTCCTGTAGAAGAACCTAAAAACAGCTTAATTCCGGGAACATTTCTCGGGTTTGTTTTCAATACTTCCTCCAAATTATCATTGGTTCCTCCCATCATGAATCCGTAATTCGCATACGCTTTCTGAGAACCTATTTCATATTTATCAGCTAATAATTCCTGCGTAACTGCATTCGGAACCGTGTTGGGCTGATCGATAAAACTTGTAATTCCTCCTGCAATGGCAGCCCTTGATTCAGTTTCAATATCGCCTTTGTGAGTCAATCCCGGATCACGGAAATGCACCTGATCATCAATAACTCCCGGCAAAAGATATTTTCCTTCACCCTCAATAATTTGATCTGCTTCTTCCGAGATATTGGAATCTATTTTAGAAATTAAATCATTTTCAATTAAAATATCACCTTCAAAGATCTGGCATTCGTTAACGATTTTTACATTTTTGATTAAGGTTTTCATTTACTTTTTACTTTAGATACCAGACTTTGTCTTACGATATTGTAAAATCCGGCTGTTATTTCATTGTAAGCAAAATTAAGGTTTATGAATGAATTTTAAGATCGTTCATAAAAATCTATTTCTAAATATTTACATTTGCAAGAAATTTCACATTTTGTATAAGAAACTATTAGGGCAAACACTCATCTACGGAATAGGGGCAATTGCACCTAGGATTATTTTGTTTATTCTTAATCCCCTTTTGATCTATAAAATCCCTAATGAGGGCTTTGCCATATTCACGCAACTTTATGCATGGATTTCTTTTGTTAATATTATTCTTTCTTTTGGATTTGAAACAGCTTATTTCCGATTTTCTGCCGAAGAAGGTAACGAGAAGAAAACTTTCAACACTTCATTTTGGTTTTTATTTTCAACCTCCTCTGTTTTTCTCGCATTATGCTATTTGTTCAACCAGCCTATTGCAGATCATCTAGGATATCACGACAATCCGGAATATATAAAATGGTTTGCTTCGATTGCTTTTTTTGACAATCTATTAGTCATTCCATTTGCTTGGTTACGATTCCATAATAAGCCAATAAAGTATTCGGTTGTGAGAATAGTTCAGGCAATTTTTCAAGCAGTTTTTACTGCCGCTTTATTTTTCTGGATTCCAGAAAATCTATCACAAAAATTTGGACTGAATCAAAATGTTGATTTTCCATTTGTCAGTAATTTAGCAGGAAGTGCTTTGGGACTTTTATTATTGTTACCTATTATATTAAAAGTAAGATTTCAGTTTGTGACGTCTTTATTTACTCGCATGATTAAATATTCATTTCCATTGATGTTGGCAGGTTTCGCGTTTATGGTGAATGAAAATTTTGACAAATCGATCCAAAGAAACCACATATCAGGAGATGAAGCTGGAGCTTATGGTGGCTGTTATAAATTGGCTGTTTTGATGACATTATTCGTTACTGCTTATAGAATGGGAATTGAACCTTTTTTCTTTAAACAAATGGATAAAGGGGATGCTAAAAAAACATACGCCAAAGTTGCTGAATATTTCGCCTTCTTTGCAAGTGCTGTAGCCTTAGGTATTATTGCCAATATTGCTTGGCTGAAAGACGTTTTTATCCCCAACAAATCCTATTGGATTGCAATAGATATCATTCCTATTATTATTGTTGCCAACCTATGTTTCGGGATTTATTATAACTTTTCTACATGGTACAAAGTAACAGATAGAACCAGCGTTGGAACTATTATCTCATGGATTGGAGCAGGTATCAATATCGGCCTTAACTATTTAGCGCTAAGCTATTATCACAGCATGATGGGATCTGCTTGGGCCACTTTCGGAGCATACGTTATCATGATGATTATTTCTTATGTACTTGGGCAAAAATATTACCCTATCCCCTACCGTATGAAGAAAATGTCATTTTTTCTTATATTACTCAGTGTTTTCAGTTTTATTATTGTAAAATATCTGAATTATAATATCTGGATGAGTAACTCATTATTTTTGGTTTTCATAGCCATATTATTGTACAGCGAAAAAGATATGCTTCTCTCCCGAATAAGAAAAAACTAAGCTTTGGTCTCTCTTTTGATGATTACCAGGTCTGTTTAAAAAATTAAGCAAACTGGCTAAAGCTGATAAATATTACTCATAAAAATATTTTTAATTATTACCTTTAGCCAAGAAAATAAAAATAATTAAATTTAGAAAACACTAGAATTATATAAATGAAAATTATAGTACCTATGGCTGGACGTGGTTCCAGATTACGTCCACATACATTAACTGTCCCAAAACCTCTTATTCCTATCGCAGGAAAACCAATTGTACAAAGATTGGTAGAAGATATTGCTAAAGTTGCAGGAGAAGAAATTGAAGAAGTAGCTTTTATCATTGGAGATTTTGGTCCTGAAATTGAAAAATCATTAATTCATATTGCCGAAAAACTAGGCGCTAAAGGAAGCATTTATTATCAAAATGATCCACTAGGAACAGCTCACGCTATAAAATGTGCTGAGGCTTCAATGCAGGGAGATGTTGTTATTGCTTTTGCAGATACTCTTTTCCGTGCAGATTTCATATTAGACAAAAACTCAGATGGTGTAATTTGGGTAAAAAGCGTAGAAGATCCTTCTGCTTTTGGGGTGGTAAAATTAGACAACTACGGTTTCATTACCGATTTTGTTGAAAAGCCAACGACTTTTGTTTCAGACCTTGCTATTATTGGTATCTACTATTTTAATAGTGCTGAAAAATTAATGAGCGAGATTAATTATATCATGGATAATGATATTAAAAACGGTGGAGAATACCAATTAACAACAGCATTAGAAAACCTTAGAGCAAAAGGGGCTAAATTCTCTTTAGGAAAAGTAAACGACTGGATGGATTGCGGGAACAAAAATGCAACCGTAGAAACCAATAGTAAAATCCTTGCCTATGAAATAGAGGAAATGTCTACGTATCCGGCTTCTGCGGTTATTGAAAATTCATTGATCATTCAGCCTTGTTTTATTGGTGAAAATGTGAAAATTTCAAACTCAAAAGTAGGTCCTGGAGTTTCTTTAGGAAACAATACAATTGTTGTAAATTCAAACATTGAAAATTCATTGATTCAGGAAAATACAAGAATCAATCATGGAAACCTTTCTAATTCTATGATTGGAAATTCTGCTCAGTATTTTGGAGTTTCAAGAGAGATCTCTTTAGGAGATTATTCTGTTTTAGATTTTTTATCTAGATAAGAGTTTATTTAATTTAAATTATATATCTTCAAACCACACAAAATGTTTTGTGTGGTTTGGCGTTAATATTGCAAAGTATTGCCTTAATCAAAAAGATAAATACATGAAAAACTGGATACCATTAATTTTACTACTTCTCGTTTTGTCATCCTGTAAGACAAGGAATGCCGCTAAAAAGAACAACAGCAATATACAAGACAGCACTGTCGCAGTAAAAGACGATGGAAATCCGAAAGATGCCAGCCAGCCTGTAAGAGATAAGCTTGCATTCTATGAGCATGTTCTTATTCCACCCAAGTTCGATCAAATAAAGATTAGCAGTAAAGTAAACGTAGAGACTGGAAGTTTTATTCCTACGCTTGATGCTACCATTTATATCGAAAATAATCAGAAAGTTTGGATGAATTTATCCGCATTTTTATTTACCGTTGCACGAGGTATTGCAACTCCTGAGGGAATAAAAGGGCAGGATAAAACCAGCAAAACTTATATCGATTCCGATTTTGATTATCTTAATAATTTATTGAACGTCAACTTTATTGATTACAAATCATTAGAAAAAATACTAATGGGAAGAACTTTTGTAAAAATCAGTGATTCTCAGTTTACCCTTACAAAAAATGCACAGGGGTATAAAATGGCATCCAACGTCAATCAAAAAATCGTTACGGAAGAAAAAACACGAGAATATAAGATTACGTTACAATATGATACCAATTATGATTTATTAAACGTAAACTTAAAAGATGTTTTATCACCAGACGAATTAGAAATATCTTACAGTAATTGGGATGAATATAATGCAATTCGTTTACCTAAAAATGTTAAAATAATTATAAAAGGGTCAAAAAGCAGTCAAATTTTACTAGAAAATACGAAATTTGATTTTTCCAGGATAGAAACACCGTATTCAGTACCATCCAGTTATAAGAAAATCGAGATTAAATGATTAAAAAAATTAGCTTTTTAATAGGTATTTTGCTGTTCTCATTGCAATATGGGCAAAAAAAAGAGCAATTACAAAGCCAAAATGCCGACCTTAAAAAACAAATTGCACAAATAAATTCAGATTTAGCTAAAACCAGAAGCGAATCTAAACTTTCTATAGCATATCTTACCAACGTTAATAAAAAACTAGTCTTAAGAGAAAAAGTATATACCAATACTCAAAAAGAAAAAAGATTTATTGAAGATGATATCTACCTTCGTCAGTTAGAAATTAACCGTCAGAACAAAGAATTGGCCGTTCTTAGAAAGAATTATGCCGACGTTTTGGTAAACGCATACAAAAACAAAGGAGTACAAAATAAGGTAACTTTTATTCTTTCTGCCAAAAATATGGGAGAAGCCATAAGAAGAGTTCAATACTTAAAAGAATACTCTGATTATCAAGATAAAAAAGCGGCTGAAATTTCAAATGCCGCAGCCAAGATAAAAAACACCATTACTCAGAGACAAAAATCTATTAAAGATAAAGAGCAGCTTTTAGTAAATCAACAAAAAGATTTAACCACAATAAATGCTGAAAGAGCTCAGAAAGAACAACTTGTTGCAGACTTCAAGAAAAATGAATCTCAGTTAACGGTTGAACTTAAACAAAAACAAACTCAGTCTAAAGCGCTTGAAGGGCAAATCAGATCAATCATTGCTGAAGAAATAAGAATAGCGAAAGCTGAAGAAGAAGCAAGAAGAAAGGCTGAAGCTGAAAAAATTCGTCTTGCAAAGATTGCTGCTGAAAGAGAAAAAGCAAGAATCGAAGCTGAAAACAGAGCCAGAGCTGAGGCATTAGAAAAAGAAAGACTATTAGCTGAAGCTGAAGCTAAAAGAGCAACAGAATTAGCGGCTAAAAGAGCGGCAGAAGAAAAGAAACGTACCGAAGAAGCGGCAAGAGCTGAAGCTAATGCAAAAGATGCGGCAAGAAAAGTAGCGGCAACTAAAGCATCAGAAGAAGCCAATGAAAGAGCAAGAGAAGCTTCAAATAAATTAATTGCTGCAAGAGCCGCGGAAGCTGCCCTTACAAAGAAAAAAGACGACGAGAAAAAAGCTGCTGAAACCAAAGCAATGACCAATTATGGGGTTGCTCCTGCTGCTGCAGGCAATAACTTTGCAGAAAACAGAGGAAGACTAGGCTTCCCGGTAGATAAAGGACAGGTTACACACCGATTCGGAAGACAGCCTCACCCAGTGTTTAAAAACATTGTTGAAGAAAATAATGGGATTAAGATTTCTGTACCTTCAGGAACACGTGCAAAATGTGTATTCCCAGGATCAGTATCCTCAATCTTAGCCAACAGTGACGGAACGAAAACCGTCATGGTAAAACACGGAAACTATTTCACCATTTATTCCAACTTAGGAAGTGTAAGCGTTTCTAAAGGTCAACAAGTATCTGCAGGCACTCCTGTAGGGGTCGTAGGGCAAGATTTTGACGGCTCTTACACCCTTGATTTCCAGGTATGGAGCGGAACTACACCAGTTGATCCATTAGGTTGGGTTTCTTATTAAAAAAGATTAACTTTGTAAAAAATTTAGCAATGCAAACACTAACAATATTAGCCTTATCTTGGCAACATATCCTTATCGTAGCGGTACTTCTTGTATTACTTTTCGGAGGTAAAAAAATCCCGGAATTAATGAGAGGTGTTGGTTCAGGTATTAAAGAATTCAAAGATGCTGTAAAAGAAGAAGACAAACCAGGTGCTGAAGAAAAAAAGCCTTCTCCTGATAATAACCCTACCAGCAACTAAAATTCTATAGAATTAATGAACTTTACAGAGATTGCATGGCCAATCTTCAATCAATCAATTGAAGATTATCACGTGCTTGATAACGTTAACGCTCTAGTTAATAACCCATTCGAAAAAGACAGTTTGGAACGAATTTTGTATGCAAAGAACTGGATTGATACCGTTCAATGGCATTTGGAAGATATAATTAGAGATGAGAATATAGATCCCACTGAAGCTCTTCAATTAAAGAGGACAATAGATGCTTCTAATCAGAAAAGAACTGATTTAGTAGAATTTATAGACAGTTGGTTTCTTAATAAGTTTGAAAATATAACTCCTAAATCTGATGCAAAAATCAATACTGAAACACCCGCTTGGGCTGTAGACAGATTATCAATTCTTGCATTAAAGGTTTATCATATGTCTTTAGAAGCTAACAGAGAATCTGCTTCTGAAGAGCACCGTCTAAATTGCCAAGCAAAATTAGATGTACTGCTTACTCAGAAAGAAGATCTGTCTACTTCTATTAATCAGTTGCTTACTGATATTGAGAACGGTGATGTTAAGATGAAGGTATACAAACAAATGAAAATGTATAACGATGACAGTCTTAACCCAATCCTTTATCAAAAGGGGCAAAAATGAAACGACTATTTTTTTTCGGAGTACTAATAATTATAACATCATCCTGCGCAACGGAAAAATTAAATTTTTCTCCGCTGTCTAATAATTTTTATAGCGAAGCCAAAGGTTCTGATTCCGATAGAGGAGTAAAGAAAAGCATCGACATCAACATTAAAGAAAATGTAAATGCATCAGAGATCTCTAACCTAATTTCAACTTTTCCTAAGTTCAAAAATTCTGGATTAAATGAGGAAGTAATAAGCTTGAAATACAGTTTACAAAACTACCTGTATGCTATTGATGCCAATAATCTTTCAGGAAAGAACAGAGCTATTAAAAGCTTCGAAAAATCGTATAAAAAAATTCAGAAACTGAGACAGCATCTCAACAAAGATGATGACGAAGTACTTAACAGATATTTGGTAAGATTAAAAACCAATATTACCGTTATCGAAGATTCTTTAAAAGGAAATTAAAAAACTAATTCGAATTATTAATGATAAAAATTCAGGCGGAAGCTAACGTTCCTACAGAACACGGCAATTTCCGAATGATTGCTTTCTCCGAAAATGAGAACGACTGGATGCCTCATATGGCTATTATCGCCGAAAACACAGACTTTTCTAAGCCTGTAAATGTACGTTTCCACTCAGAATGTATTACGGGAGAAGTTTTCCATTCAAAAAAATGTGAATGCGGGCAGCAACTTGATGCCGCAATGAAATATACCTATGAAAAGGGAGGAATTATTATTTATCTTCGACAGGAAGGAAGAAATATAGGAATCATCAATAAATTAAAAGCATACTCTTTACAAGAAAAAGGATTTGACACCGTAGAAGCCAACCTAAAACTGGGACTTCCTGCAGACGACAGAAACTTTGGAGTTGCCATTGATATCTTAAATTTATTGGATGTAAAAGATATCAATCTTCTCACCAATAATCCTGAAAAGGTAAAACATGTAGAGAATAGTAATATCCATCTCAACTCAAGGATACCTTTACAAATTCCGGCTAATGAGAATAGCAAAGGATACTTACAAACAAAGAAAGATTATTTTGGACATCTTCTCGATGACAACGATAATTAAACTCAATACAATCAAAAGCTCCGTAAGAAATAATTCTTACGGAGCTTTTTTAATTATAAAAAATTGAAAAGATATATTCTTAATTTACTTTAGTATTAGTAACGTTAGAATCATTAAGATTGTAATACTTAACTACAGCATTGTAATCACTGTAATCAACAGCTGCTTTTTTAGCATGTTGACCTGTGGCATTAGCAGGTACAAGTACAACTCTAAAAGTTTGATTATTTAAAAACTGATTTCTTTCTGAAGTCGACAATGTATTATAATCAATACGATCTGTATAAATTTCTACTTCTTTAGTGCTAAAAAGAAAATTATAATCTAATTGTCTACCTCCCGACAAGTAATATGTTTTAGGTATAAGTTGCCAAGCATTACTTGCATTTGGATCCCGTCTATATACTAAAACTACATCTGTATTTTCAATACTAATATCCATTATAAGCTTATACCCTTCACTACTTATAAATGATCCTGTTGCGTCTTTCATCACAGCCACAGTATCACTATCTTTATATTGAACATTATCATCACGATTATCACAGCTAAATATGAATAAGCTCACAAAAGCTAAAAGTAAAATTGGAAGAAATTTTTTCATTTTATAAAAGTTTAATTATTATTGATATGGCTTATTCAAAACATATACCAAAAAACTTAAAAACATTGTTTTCATCCTTATTTTAATTGTATTTTTGTTCATATTCAAAAAGTAATGAAGAAAGTAGCTTATATTTCCCTCTTTATATTCTTAGGCATGAGCACAAAAACGGCAGCTCAATACCAGCCTAAAAATATTTCTCAAGCAGATATAAACAAAGCCAATCAATGGGTTGACACCACCTATAAATCCCTTTCTCAGGACGAAAAACTAGGTCAGCTTTTTATTGTTGCTTTATACACCAATAAAGATGAAAACCACATTAATCAGGTCCGAAACATTGTTTTAAATGATAAAATTGGAGGGTTGATCTTAATGCAGGATGATGCAGCAAGAGAAATTACTTTAGTTAATGAATTCCAGCAAAAATCTAAAGTCCCATTAATGATTGGGATGGATGCTGAATGGGGATTGTTCCAAAGAATTGCTGCCGCTCATAAATTTCCTTGGGCCATGACTTTAGGGGCTATCCAGGATAAAAATTTAATTGAGCAGATGTCTGCCAAAATAGCCGAAGACTGCCACCGAATGGGCATCAATTGGGATTTTGCGCCAGTTGTTGACGTTAATACAAATCCTAATAATCCGATTATTGGAAACAGAAGTTTCGGATCTGAGGTTGACAACGTAATTAATTCGGCATTATCTTATTCAAACGGACTTCAGAATAATAATATTCTTGCTGCAATAAAGCATTTCCCTGGACATGGTGACACGAGTACAGATTCTCACCTTGACCTTCCCGTGGTTTCACACAGCATCAACAGATTAAATAAAATAGAATTAGCACCATTTAAAGCCTTAATGAATAAAGGAATCGGAGGAGTAATGGTGGCACACTTATATGTTCCAAGCTTAGAATCAGGAAAAGGAATTCCCGCCTCTGTTTCTAAAAATATCATCACAGGTTTATTAAAAGAAAAATTAGGCTATAAAGGTTTGATTATCACCGATGCCCTGAATATGGGTGCCGTAGCCAATAAATACAAACCGGGAGAATTAGACGCCTTGGCTTTCAACGCAGGAAATGATATTATGCTTTTTTCTCAAGGTGTTTCTGAGGGGAAAAAATTAATTCAAAAAGCTATTGATAAAGGAGATATTCCACAATCAAGAGTGGAAGAAAGTGTAAAGAAAATATTATTAACAAAATATTATTTAGGATTGACTCAATACACTCCTAAAAATCCTGAAAATGTAAATCAAGATCTGAATAACAGTTCACATATAAACTTAGTTCAAAACTTATATGCAAATGCTTTAACGTTATTAAAAGACGATAAAAAATTACTTCCTCTTACTGGCAAACAAATTTATTATGTTCCATTGGAAGAAGCCCCATATCAAACATTTACCAATCAATTAGGTTCAAATATTATCGTAAAAAAAGCAAGTGAGATTAATTCAATTCCTGCTCATTCTACAGTAATTGTAGGTTTCCATAAAGATAATTCTACCGCTTACAAACCTTATAAAATTTCAGAACCATCGAAAAAAGCCTTGGCTGATCTAACGAAAAATCAAAATGTTATTCTAAATGTTTTCGGAAGTGCTTACGCTTTGAAAGACATTGATATTTCAAAAGTTTCTACTGTACTTGTATCTTACGAAAACAATGATGATTCAATGACAGCAACAGCTAATGCATTTAACGGAAAAACAAAAATCTGGGGCAGACTTCCTGTTTCAGTTAATGATAATTTGAAAGCAGGAATGGGAATCGATTTGAACCCAAGTTCTGCTTCAAACACAAAAGTGAGTTCAACAGTTTTTACAACATCAAAACAACAATAAACTAATGAAAATAGGCATACTTTGCTATCCAACATACGGAGGAAGTGGAATCGTAGCTACAGAACTGGGAATGTCCCTGGCCAATAAAGGCTATGAAGTTCACTTCATAAGTTCTGCGCTTCCTGCAAGACTAGATATTACCAATCCGAATATTTTCTTTCACAGAGTAAATGTTCAGACCTACCCTCTTTTTCAATATCAACCTTATGATATTGCCTTAAGCTCAATGATTTATCGTGTCGTAAACCTTTACAAACTAGATTTACTTCACGCTCATTATGCAATTCCTTATGCTTATGCGGCGTTTACGGCTAAGCAAATGTTGCAAGAGGACAATAATGACGTTCCATTGGTAACAACACTTCACGGAACGGATATTACGCTTGTTGGCCAACATCCAAGTTACAAACATGCAGTAGAATTTTCTATTAATCAATCAGACGCAATCACTTCTGTTTCTGAAAGTTTAAAAAGAGATACGCTGCAGTTTTTCAAGATCAAAAAAGAAATTCAGGTAATTACCAATTTTATTGATAATTCTGAATTTGATGAACCTAGTGATTGTCAGAGAACACAATTTGCAAATCCTGACGAAAAAATACTCATTCACGTTTCTAACTTACGTCCTGTAAAACGTGTTGACGAAGTTCTTCAAATTTTCAAAAATGTTCAGAAAAAAGTAAAATCTAAACTGATTATTATTGGAGAAGGACCCGATATGGAAAAGGTCAATCAATTTTTAGAAGAAAATCCTGATCTGATTTCAAAGATCCGTATTCTTGGAAAAGTGAATGATTTATATAGAATTCTTCAGCTTTCAGACGTGTTTTTACTGCCTTCTGAGCAGGAAAGTTTCGGTTTGGCGGCATTGGAAGCAATGGCGGCAAACACTCCCGTTATCAGTTCAAATGCAGGTGGAATTCCCGAAGTTAATATTCAGGGAGAAACTGGTTTCTTAGCAGAAATTGGAAATGTAGAAGCCATGAGTAACTACACCATCAAATTGTTGAGCAACGAAGAACTTTTAACCCAAATGAAGATAAACGCGAAAGAACAGGCGATAAAATTCGATTTGAAAAACATTCTTCCTATATATGAGGAAATGTATAGAACAACGATAGAAAATTTTAAAAAGGAGTTGTCTAAAGTATAGCATTTCGGCTATATTTGTAAGACACTCATGACGGAAAAACTACTTCAATATCTTTGGAACTTTAAGATCTTCCAAAATTTTGACTTCAAGGATATTGAAGGAAATTCCGTTGAAATAATAGATTTCGGAAAATGGAATACCGATTCCGGACCCGATTTTCAGATGGCAAAAATTAAAACCAATAATTTAATTCTTGCAGGAAACATCGAATTACACGTAAAGTCATCCGACTGGATCTTTCACAATCATTCTAAAGATCCCAATTATCAAAATATAATCCTTCACGTTGTTTTCCAAAACGATATTGAGATTGATGAACTTCAAAACAAGAATATTCCCACACTCGAATTAAAAAGTTTCATTGATGAAAACATCCTTTGGAAGTATGAAAAATTGATAAGTGAAAATCAATTTATTCCTTGTGAAAATATTTTTGATCCACATAAAATTCCCATCCATTTTCATGAAGAGAATATTCTTAAAAAGCTGCAAGAAAAATCAGTAGAAATAGAAAACAGCTTAGCATTGTATAAAAATAATTTTGAGGCCGTTCTTTTTCATCATCTCGCCTACTCTTTTGGTTTAAAAGTAAATGCCTTTATTTTTAAGCAAATTGCAGAAAGCATCAACTTCACGGTCATCAATAAGATCAAACAAAACGAAGCTCAGCTTGAAGCTTTATTCTTTGGAGTTTCCGGATGGTTAGAAAATCCCAAAGATGAATCCATGCAAATCTGGAAACGAGAGTTTGATTTTATTAAAGCTAAATTCAATATTTCGGACTTACAATTTCGTCCTAAATTTTTAAGACTGAGACCTCCGAATTTTCCCACCATCCGTTTATCACAATTAGCGAACCTTTACCACCAGCACCACAGCTTATTTTTCAAAAATAATTTTCGCAAAAAATGCTGCTGAATTATTTAAAATCTTCAAAGAGGTAAAAGCTTCGGAATATTGGGATAATCATTTTAATTTTGGGAAAATCTCAACAGTAGACCAACCTAAAGTTTTGACTAAAGATTTCATTGAATTAATTATTTTAAATACCATTCTTCCCTTAAAATACACCTATCATAAATATCAAAATGAAGAAATTACCGATGAGATCTTAGCATTTTATACAAGCATTTCATCAGAGAAAAATACAATTATCGGTCAATGGAAAAATCTTGGTTTACCCATTAAAAGTGCTTTAGAAAGTCAGAGCTTGATTTATCACTATAAAAATTCCTGTGAAGAAAAAAATTGCTTAAATTGCAGTATTGGATTTAAACTTTTAAAAGAAACTTCAAATGTTTGATAATATCCGCCATAAAATGGAAAGAGAATGGTTTGGCGTTCTTACAAGAATGGGTGCTAAATTGGGAATTCCCGTGTCTAAGCTAAGAGTTTTCTTTATCTACTCTACTTTTGCTACGGCAGGTTTTTTCTTTCTTATCTATTTAGGATTGGCATTTATACTTTGGATCAAAGATATTTTTATCACAAGAAGACCTAGCGTTTTCGATTTATAAACTATGGAATTTTTACCGATTACATCACCAGACGATTATAGAGTTCAAGAAATCTATAATTCTTATTCCAGTACTTTTCCTGAAGATGAGAGAAGAGATTGGGATAAATTTTCGAGCCTTTTCTCTAACCCGAATGTGAAAATAATTTCTGTTTTACACGACTCAAAAACGGTGGGTTACCTCATCCTTTGGGAGCTGAGCCATTATGTTTTTGTAGAGCATTTTGAGGTGTTTGAAGAATTTAGAAGTCAGAAATTCGGGTCACATATTACCGGATATTTATTTGACAATTACCCAAGAATTATTTTAGAGATCGAACCTGAACATTTAGGTGAAGACGCCAAAAGACGCTATTCTTTTTATCAGAGAAATGGCTTTAAACTTCTTGATGAAATGTATGTACAACCAAGTTACGGTGAAGGTAAGAAACCACTAGACCTTTGGTTATTATCGAATTATACTCCTGAAAATCTGAAGGAAGTTAAAGATGAAATTTATGATATTGTTTATCATTAAAAATATAAATCCGAAGCATAGAACTTCGGATTTTTTGTTTTTTCAATTTATCCTTGTCAAGGATAATAAGTCTTATTTCTATCTGTGAAAGTTTAGTTCACTTCATATTCCAACTTTATCGTAATGCTTGCTTCTTTTTCTTTAGAAGATGTATTGAAAGTTCCTCCATACGAATAATCTTCATTAGAATTAGGCGCTGTAATTTGAATCACGCCCATTGATGCTTTTTTAAGATTCCCTAATTTACTTCCCGAATTTTCAGCAATCTTTTCGGCTCTTTCTTTGGCATCTTTGGTTGCAGAAGCAATCATTTCCTGCTTTACAGTCGCTAATTTGGTGTAAAAATAAGAGGGTGAAGAAGACGTAAATTCTATTCCACGATTGATAATTTCTGTAATATTTCTGGAAAGGTTTTCGATTTTTGCAACCTCTTTACTTTCAATAGAAACTTTTTGTGTTAGGCTATAGCCCGAAAATTCTCCCTGAACACTGTTTCCATTGGAGTCTGTATAATTTCTAAACTGCTTCTGAATATCTACCGAAGAAAAAACAATTTCACTTTGCTTGATCCCTTTTGAAATAAGATAATCGTTGATCACTTTTCTGTCCATCGCCAATTCATCATAAGCAGATTTCAAATCGGCATTATTTTTAGAGAAACTTCCAGACCAAGTAATTAAGTCCGAAGTAAATTGTTTCGTTCCCAAACCGGTAATAGAAATGGTATTTTCAGATTTATTTCTGTTTTTAATGGCACTTCCTAAAAGGCCAAGACCAATGATGAAGCCTAGAGATGCAACTGCAATGGCAATAATATTTTTATTCATAAAAATTCGTGAATTTGATTGATTTTAATCTTAATGATATATCAATTTCTATTCCGAAATTTTAAGATTTCATTAACAGTTGTATTATTGTTTAAGTTGCTTTAATCTTTCGGTATAAAGAGGAATAACTTCTTCTAATCTTAACAGCACACCAGACAGATTTTTCGCTTTCACATAGGTGCGAGTCTGCGGTTTTGTGACAAAAGCAAACTCAATAAATTCTGAAATTCTTTCCGCAGAAATTCCTGCTTTTATAAAATAGTCATCATCTACTCTTTTACGAATCCATACAATATGCTCTTGCAAATCATCATATCGGTACTGTCGTTTTTGTCTTCTTGCTTTACCGCTTATCAAATCATAAGTTCCCTGAACATCCAGCGAACCCAAAAGTATAGGAAGTAAAACTCTTTTCACATCTGCAGGAGTCTCCCTCATCTTACCGATAGGCTGTGGAAGCCCAACTGCCTGTTGAACAATCTCTCCTTTATCCACTTTCACAACCAATCTGGAATCATCACCCAAATCGCCCGTTAATTTTTTCGCAACTTTAACTTCTTCTATATCTTCCGGGATTTTAATAAGGGTGATTGTTAATTGGGAGTTTATTCCGTTTATCAATACTCTTTTGGAAATTCTTTCATAGCCAGTTCTTACAAATCTCAATTCATCGTTACTAAAAGCTTCAATAGAAAATTCACCCAAAGAGTTGGTATATACTTTTTGATCTGTTGACATATTAACTACCGTCACAGCCCCAAGGTTAATATCATTATCATCCGTGATTTTACCTGTTACTATTTCTTGAGAAAAGATAATCCCAAACCAAAATAGAAATACAAAAAACAATTTCTCTTTCATTTAATCTTCTGTTTTTTTTACCTTGTAAAGATATTAATGATACTTAATCTAAAATTTTATTTGTTTTAATATATTCTTTGAATATTCTTTTTAATTCAGACTCAATTAATTCTTCATCAAAGTCTTTTCTATATTTTTTCGCCAACTGTAGTTTATCATTTGCATATACCAAAAATCTATCTACATTCTCAATATTCATTCCATACTTCGCTAAAAAGTTTAAATTAACCTCTAATTTAATCCTATTTATAAAATTTTGATTTTCAATATAGTTAGGTGTCGTAGCTTTAGAACCTGTAGCTTTCCCTACCAAGTCAGCAACTCCCTCAAGCAATTTCACAGCATCAATTTGTCCAGCATTAAAATCATGCCCCCTGAAACTACTTGGAATTACACTACTAGATAATGGAAGAGGTCTATTTAATGAAGATTTCATATACTTATTCATATCAGACTGTAAAGCAACTTTTTTTTTAGGCCTATCAAAAAGCTTACTATCATTGGCTAAATTCCCTGTAAGCTTATGAGGAATCTTCACCTCAGGAATTAAAGTTTCAATCCTTAATAAAGATATATTCACAAGTGTCTTTATATTATCCTTGGTAATTTTTGTATCAGAGCGATAATATCCTTTTTTCACAAAACGGACTTCATCATTTTCTTGCGCATCTATCACAAATTGTCCAGAAATATCACTATAGCTACTCTTATTAGTTGAAATATTAACAACCAAAACCGAACTTAGCATAATATTATTTTCGTCTGTGATTTTTCCGGTTACTATTTCTTGAGAAAAGACGCAATTACACAAAAAAATTAGGAACAAAAAAACTTTTTTCCAGCCTAATAAAAATGAGTATTGATCTTTTAATTTCAATTCAGATAATACTATTATTTTATTCTCCTATTTTTTTAGTTTTCCTGTATTCCGCAAAAGCGACTCTCAATTCATTTTCAACAGTAACAATATCAAAATTTTTACGGTAGTTTTTCGCTAATTTTCTCGTGTCATTAGCATATACCAAAAATTTATCAATCTGCTCTTCAGTCATTCCGTATTTTGTAAGAAAGCCAACATTGACTTCTCTTTTAAGTCTATTCATAAAATTCTGATTTTCAAAATAATCAGGCTTTGTAATTTTAGGCTGTCCAGCTTTCTTCACTAAACCAACAGCAGCGCCAATCAACTTAACCATATCAACCTGTCCTGCACTAAAATCATGTCCTGTAAAAGTTTTTGAAATAGAGTTATTCGGTAAAGGTTCACTTAATGGACTTTTCATATATTCATCCATTGATGATTTCAAAGCAGCTATTTTTCTTGATCCATCAAGATATTTACTATCTTTTTCAAGATTGCCAGTAGGTTTATAGGTAATTTTAACTTCCTGAATTAAGGTCTCAGCCCTCAAAAGCTTTATATTAAAAGGAATATTTATATTCTCATTTGTGATCTTTTTATCTGAACGATAATATCCATCTTTCACAAAACGAACTTCATCATTTTGCTGAGCTTCTATCACAAACTGTCCGGAAGAATCACTCTGAGCACTTTTATTATTGGAAATATTTACCACCAAAACAGAATTCAGACTATGGTTATCTTCATCAACTATTTTACCCGTAATTTTCTGCTGAGAAAATAAATCTACAAAAGCAAAACACGGAATAATGTAAAGACTTTTTCTAATAATAAAGGTATTCATCTGTGACTATTTTTTAGTTTGAGGAGCGCGATAAGACGAGATCCTTGTAAGGACAAATCTTTGGAATCTATACAAATCTGCCTCACTACAATATCCATACTTTAAAATATTTTGCCTTTCGAAACCTCCTGCAAAAACATAATAAATGAAATTCTGAATCAATGCTTTATCTATCTTAAGATCCACAAAATACTGCTCTCCCAAAGCCTTTGTAAGATAATCCATAAAATCGATATCATCCCATTTATTTTTAATCTTTCCAATACTAAACCCTTGTCCTTTTGGCTGAACAAACTCTCCCGCTCTTGGAGCAAGAAGCCTGGGATCCGATTTTTGAGACATATAAACTGCCAGATCACTTTTTAGTTTCTCAACTTTTTTTGGAGGATTAAGGTTTTTAGAATCAATTTTTATATCTCCGGTGAGTCCTTTTTTAATTTCAACCTCCGCAATTAATGCAGCCGTCCTTACCAAAGTAATATTCATTGGAGAACTGATATTTTCTGCAGCTACTTTTTTATTGAATCTTTCATAACCCGATTTCACGAAACGAAGTTCATCGCCTTGTCTTCCGAAGATCATAAAATGTCCGTCTCTGTTTGTGGATACCCTTTCATCCGTTCGAATATTGATTACCGTAACATCAGGCATCTCTATATTTTCTTCAGTAGTAATCTTCCCAAAAATATAATCTTGAGCATTGATATGGATGAAAAATATAGTAAATAAGAAAAAAAGTAGTTTAAATTTCACGGATAATTATTTATAACGCAAAACTAAAGCTATTTTTAAATTAAAATACAAGTTTAACCACAGTTAACGCGTTTTAGGATTTTTTTGTGAATTTCTATTTCTAAAATTGTTAAATAGCGAATTCAAATTGTTAAAATTTCACTTAAAAATTAGCTAACTTGCACTCTCAATTCGTTCAAAAAAATGCAAAATTCTTATACAGTTATCAATGCTTCTGCGGGCTCAGGGAAAACTTATGCCTTGGTTCAAAGACTTTTGATGATCTGTCTTCGCTATCCTAATCAGCAACATGCCATCAGAAATATATTGGCTTTAACCTTCACCAATAAGGCAGCCAATGAAATGAAAGAAAGGATTCTATCTTGGCTGAATAATTTTGCCGCGGATACTTTTGCTGAAAATGCAGATTTGAAAAATATCCAAAAAGCATTTGAACAAGATGGTCTAAGAATAACGATTGATGAATTGCATGTTCGTTCTAAAAAATTGTTAGATTATGTTCTCCACAATTATTCTACATTAAATATTGGAACGATTGACCGTTTCAATGCGCGATTGGTAAGAAGTTTTTCTTATGAATTAGGCTTGGCTAAAAATTTCAATCTTGAAATTGATGCAGAACCTTTTTTGATTGAAGCTGTAGATAAAATGCTTGATCAGATTGGTGAAAATGAATCCATCTCTAATTCTTTCATGGATTATGTAGATTACAGCCTTGAAAACAACGAAAGAATCAACCTTAATAAAAACCTTTACGATTCTGCAAAAGAGTTTGTAAAAGACATTCATTACGAGCAACTGAAAAACAATAAGAGTTTTGATGATACGAATTATGAAAGTATAAAAAACACGATCCGAAAAGAGATTACGTTTAATAAAAAGCATTCTTTAGAGCTCGCTACCCAATCTATTGAATTATTTAAATCAAGAAATATTGAAATCGAAGATTTTGCTCAGGGAAAAAATGGAATTGGAGGATTTTTTACTAAGGTTTTAGATTTTTACCATCAAAAAAGACCTGGATTTCCTTTTCCGACCACTCAGGAAGAATCTGTTCTCAACAATTATAGAAAAGGGGCTTCTGCAAAATCTAAAAGTAAAGAATCTGAAATTTTTGAAATCTTAGAGCAATTGTTGGAAAACAGAATGCAGTTGATTCTTTTATTCATTGAGACTCAGAAAAAGGAGAAAATTTTATCGGCTCTCCTTCCGTTGAAGGTTAATAAAGACATTCAGGATGAATTGAAAAAAATTGAGGATGAAAATGATCTTGTCCTACTTTCAAAATTTAATATTTTAATTAACGAAAATCTTAAAAACGAGCCTTCTGCTTTTATTTATGAAAAAGTAGGCTCACAGTTTCAACATTATTTCTTTGATGAATTTCAGGACACTTCTGAGCTTCAGTGGCAGAACTTTGTTCCGTTAAGAGATCACAGTGTTTCGACAGATAATACTTCATTCACTTTGGTTGGAGATCCTAAACAAAGTATTTACCGATTTCGTGGGGGAGAAAGTAAATTAATGCTGGACATTATCAATAAAAAAGAATTCTCACCTAAGCAAGCTCAATTACTTGTTCTAAAAGATAACTGGCGAAGTGCAAAAAATATTGTTCATTTTAATAATGAATTGTACGAATATCATTCTCGAAATCTTCAAGAAGAACATAAAAACATATTTGGTGCGGATGCGGAACAAAATGCAAAATCAGAGCATGAAGGTCGCGTAAAAGTGAATCTTATTGACAATCTTACCAATGAAGACTTTTACACCGATACTTCCGAAAGGATGAAAACAAATATTCAGGAATGTCTGAATAATGGTTTCAAGTTTTCTGACATTACAATTCTTTGTCGAGGAAATTTCGACATTTTTAGTTATTCTCAAAAATTGGGGAATCTAAAAGTGACTTATCGTGGTGAAGAAACGAATATCAAGACGATTTCTGATAAAGGATTAACTCTGGAACTTTCTAATACTTTACAAGCGGTTATTGAGTTCCTAAAGTGGGAAACCAATCCTAAAAACAAACCTAATCTCATCATGATGATGTATCATTTAGATAAATTAGGAAGGGTAAACATGCAGGATTTCACCTTGGAAATGAAAGAAATCCTGGACATTGAAACCCATGAAGAGATTTTGCAATTCCTTCACTTAAAATATGCTTTACGACTAAAACAAGAGAATTTCCCGAGGTTTAATTTATACAACTTTGTAGAATATTACGTTAACGAATTTTCCATTGAAAATAAAGAAACCGATTTTCTTTTGAACTTTTTGGAAATGCTCTTTAATTTTACCCAAAATGCAGGCGCAAGCACCAAAGAGTTTTTAAAATATTGGGATGAAGAAGCTTCTACCTACACGATTCAGGCTTCAGAAAACATTGACGCCATTCAGATCATGACGATTCACAAATCTAAAGGACTGGAATTTCCTATTGTTTTTATTCCGATGATGAATAAGAATCGTGACAGTGAATTTACCAATTGGTTTGAAACAAGCAGCGATGAAGCATTGAAATCTGTCAACATCAATCAGTTCAGTAAAAACCTTGAAGTGTATGATCAGGAAATTGAGAAATTCAACACACAAAATTCTTACAAAAACCTTGTCGACAGGCTTTGTCTACAATATGTGGCAACTACCCGACCTGTTGAACAATTATTTTTCTATCTACAAAAAGCAAACAAAACCTCAAACAACCTTGAGCTTCTGGAATTTCTACAAACTAAAAACGTCAATGAAAGTGATGAGTTTGATTTGTATGAAGTGAATCCAGAAATGCTGAAAAAGTATTCGAAAGATAAAACATCTTCTTTTAAAACAAAAAACATTGAAAATCTCAAAAATGTCAATGAAAAAAGTACTTCTATAAAAATTGCTACTCCATCGAAAAATTATCAGGTTCGAAATGAGAAAGTAAGAATTGGGCTTTTCGTCCATGAATTATTATCAAAGATCAATACCGAAAAAGATATCGCTAAAGTTCTTGAAAGTTATCTTTTGGAAGGACAGATTACGTTGGAAGAAAAAAATGACATTCAGGAAACATTACAAGAGATTGTTCATACGTATTCAGAGTTCTTTGATGAAAAATGGAAAGTAATCAATGAACAAGACATCATGATCTCCGAAAGAGGCCAAAGCCGAATTTACAGACCAGACCGAATTTTAAAAAGCGATGAAGGCTATATTATTGTGGATTTCAAAACGGGAGAGGAAACGGTAAAGAATGACAGACAAATAGAACGGTATAAGAATGTTTTGGAGCATCTAGGAAAAAAGGTGTTGAGAACACAGCTTATTTACTTATAAAAAAGTTTCGGCGGCACCAAGGGTGCCGCCGAAACTTTTTATCTTGAACTTTAAATTAAAGCTAAATCTTAAGCCGTTGGATCTGCAACAAAAACTCTCTGTGACAATTCCTGATCAAAAAGATACAATGCTGATGGATTATCAGAAACCATTTTAATCTTCGTTACATATTGAGAAGCACTTGCTTCTTCTTCTACTTGCTCATTGATGAACCACTGTAAGAAAGAAGTCGTTGCAAAATCTCCTTCGTCATTCGCATTTTTTACGATGTTGAAGATACTTTTTGTTACTTTTTTCTCGTGCTCTAATGCTTTTTCAAAAATGTCGATTGCATTAGAAAATTCGTGTGGTGGTTTTGCAATTTCTCCAATGATGATCTGCCCTCCAACATCGTTTAAATAATCAAACATTTTATCAGCATGCATCAATTCTTCTTTGCTTTGTACTCTGAAATAATTGGCAATTCCATCAAGGTCTATTGCTGAAAACCAAGCAGACATTGAAAGATAATATTGTGATGCGTATTGTTCGTGGGCTATTTGTTCGTTAATTAATTGTGCAATTTTATCGCTTACCATAATAATAAATTTTACAGTCAAAATTATGGAATAAAACCCCGAAATCAAAAGATTTAATGAAATTTAATACAAAAAGAACGGAATCACTTCCGTCCTTAACACATTAAAAAATCAAAATTGAAAACTCTTAATTCACAGCTGGGGTAGCAGTCTCCATTGGTTTCATCATCATTTTTCCGCCCTTCATACCTGCTTTTCTTTCTGCCATTTTAGCTTTTCTATCTGCCTGCCATTTATCATACTGCTGAGGAGTTAAGATTTTTTTCATATCTGCATCCATTTGCTCTCTTTTCCCTTTCATCTGCTCCATTTTAGCCTGTCTTTCTCCTTTGTTCTTATCAAACTCAGCTTTCATTTCAGCTTTTCGTTTTTCATGAAGATCTTTTATTTGAGCTACCTGTGTTTGATTTAGGTTTAAATCTTTTTGCATTTTCTCTATATGCTCCTGGTCTCTTTGTTGCATTTTCTGTTGCATTTCTGCTCTCTTCGCTTGCTTGTCTTGAGGAGTTGTTTGTTGTGCCATTGCAAAACTTCCCATTCCGATAAATGCTATTGCTAATACTAATTTTTTCATCTTTTAAAATATTTAATTATTAATTAATTGTTATATACCTTTTTGATAACTAATTAAAACATAAGTTAAACGGTAGTATTCATAAAAAATGTTAAATTTAAATGTAAAAATAACAAATTAACAAAATAAAAGGACAGATTATAAAAACCTGCCCTTCACACCACTTAAATATAATATATGAAAATTATTAATTGCTTGTGAGTCTGAAACCTCCGGAAGCACTTCTGTTTCCACCTCCGCTATTTTCCTGTCTTGGAGAAGGACTTTCAGATCTCTGTTGTCTAAAACCACCATTGTTTTCTCTTGGGGCAGGACTTTCTCTTCTTACTTCACTATTTCCTCTAAATCCGCCACTGCTTCTGGTTCCACCATTATTTTCAGCGTTCCCTCTAAAGCCTCCGTTATTGTCTCTAGGTGTTGGACTTACTGGTCTTACGTCGTTATTTCCTCTGAAACCACCCGTATTTCTGATTCCTCCATTATTATTATCAGTACTTGTTCTAAAACCTCCATTAGCCCTTGTTCCATTATTTTCAGCACCACGGAAACCTCCTGAATTATTATTAGACTGATTACGGAATCCTGAGTTATTATTATCTCTTCCAGATCCTCCTCTAAACCCATTATTTTCTCTCTGGCTCGTTCTTACAATATTCAATGAAGGATTATTATTCCCTCTGAATTTTGCTCTGTCTACTCTGTAAATATTAATATTCACACTTCTGTAGCGAGGCATTGGTCTGTATCTCGGTGTGTAATACGTTCTTCTGTAATTTTGGAAATAAATGATAGGGCTCGCACCGTGATAATAATCATTTTGGAATGTTACAAACACTCTAGGTCCTAAAATTCGTTCCATTGCATAATATCTGTCGTAATACCATCTGTCCGGGTTATATCTGTAGAAATTATTCCAAGTTGCAAAACTTCCGTATAAACTGTTCAAACGTAATACCTGATCTATTTGCCAACGGTTTAATCTATTTTGGGTAAAGAATACATTCCAGTTTACATTCACAATACTATTTCTGTAGTCGTTATAATAGCTTTGGTAATAATCTGTAGGATAATAATCCTGAGGATAGTTATATAATAATAATCATCCGGGAAATAATTTTGATCGTCCTGATTAGAATAATTTCCGCCATTGCTTCCATAATTGTTATTTTCATAGCCATTATTTCCGTAACCGTTATTATATCCATCATTCGGATATTGCTGAGCGAACGACAAAGTCGCCAAACTCAAAGCAAATCCTATCAATATTTTTTTCATTCTTTTTATTGTTAATTGGTTAATATATAGTAGACTATCTCTAATCTATCTTTTGGATACAAATAAAAAAAAGAAGTTAAATCTTTTGACGTAACTTCTTTTAAAATATCATTAATTAATTGATAATCAATTGTTAAATTTACAACCTACCGCTACTTTTCACCCAATTTGCAATTTTATCATTAAAATCTGTTTTTTCTTTTAAATCTTCTAATTTTAAATGCATTCTGTATCGCCAATAATGCGGGAATACCGCAGGGTTATTGATTCTTTCGTTATCTATTTTCGGGTTTGTAAGCTCTTCATCTGTAGCAAAAAACTCCTGAATTGGGAAAATAGCCAACATCGCATCCGTATAGAGATGCTGTTTCATAATGATTTCTGCCAAATGAGCCTCCAATTCTTCAGGTGCTTTGCCGTACTGCATCAATTGTTGGTTAAAATATTTCTGTGTTAAAGCAGGATCTTCTTTCCACCATTGTCTTAATGTAGAGCTATCATGCGAAGAAGCCGTAATTACGTTCATATAGCCTGCATTTTTAGGATTAAAGAAAGGAATGTTATCTGAAGGCATACGCTGAACTTTTAAGGCTATAATCGCCAATTCATCCATCACTGCAGGAACACAATCTGGTACCATTCCCAAATCTTCTCCACAAATCAACATTTTGGTGGTGTTGAGGATCATCGGAAGCTTTTCCATTGCTTTTTCTTTCCACAAGTAATCTTGTCTTTTGAAGAAATAATCGTTGTACAGATCGTAAATAGATTTCTTTTCCCAGTCTGACAAATAACTGTAAGAATCTGTATTGTATACATTGAATCTTGGATGGTAAACAGTTTCACCATTTCTTTCTTCAGTTAAAAACAACACATTCGCACAAAGCGAAATCAACTGCTCTTCAAAAGGTCCTCTCGGATTTTTCTTAAAAAAGTCTGATAATTTTCTCTGCGTATCAAATTCATCTTTAAAAGCATAAGTCCCATTAAGATTATCATTGATGAACTCAAGGGCCTTATCGATATTTTCTCCAATATATTTCCAAAGAATCAAATCATTAATAAACGGCTTGCAATATCTATCGAAATCAAAAGGAATATGCCACGCTTTAAATTCATCTGTCGTAATAGGAACTGCAGGATAAAAGTAGCCTAAAATTCCTTGTGTTGCAGAAATCGGCATTCTCCAGATTCTGAAAAACCCTAAAATATGATCTATTCTCATCGCATCAAAATACTGCTCCAATGCTTTGAATCTATTTTTCCACCATTGATAATTATCCGCTTTCATCGCTTCCCAATTATATGTTGGAAATTCCCAATTCTGACCCAATTCTGTAAATTGATCCGGCGGTGCGCCTGCCTGGAAATCCATCCCGAATAATTCGGGCTCTGTCCAGGCTTCAACAGAATATCTGTAAATTCCAATCGGAAGATCTCCTTTTAAAGAAATCCCTAAACTATGGATATACTCTACCGCCTCTTTCAATTGCTTATGAAGCTGATATTGCACCCATGCATGAAGCATAGACGCATCATAGTCTTTATTTTTTGCTGAAAAGAATGATGAAATTTTCCCTGCGATATATTTCTTATGCGTCTTCCAATCATTAAAATTCGGAGTTTTATACTTATCTCTTAGTACACAAAATGCAGCATATGGAATCAGCCAACTTTCATTATCTTTTATAAATTTCTTAAAGTTTCTATCTTTATAGATTTTCTCTTTTTCTGTATTGAAAACTGCTTTTATATACTTCCACTTTCCGGAAATCATTTTTTCGTAATCAACTAGCTCTAAATTATTTAATTCTAGTTTATCAGCTTCATATTCTTCAACTATATCTTTCGGTAATTTAAAATCAAGATTTTCTAGAGAAATATACTGTGGGTGCAATGCATATACTGAAACGGCAGCATAAGGATAGGAATCTGTCCATGTATAATTCGCGGTCGTATCATTAATAGGTAATATCTGAATAATGCCAAGACCTGTTTCTTTATTCCAGTCTGCGAGCTGTTTCATATCAGAAAACTCACCCACCCCAAAACCATTTTCACTTCTTAAAGAGAATACAGGAACAGCCACGCCTGCATCATGATACATTTGGGATAACTTAAATCTAAAATAATGATTGGAAACAATCTGTAAAACATCTTTTTGCTGATTGGCAATGGTGAATCTATTTTCTCCGGCTTCTACATCAATTACTTTACCTTCATTTTTATCATACAGACAATATTTAAATTGAATAAATTCATTCTCGGGAATCTCAATAGAAGTTTCCCAAACTCCAAAGTCAGTCTGGGCTAAATGAATTGCTTTTTCATGGTCCCAACTCCCCAAAGAAGCAGTACTTCCAAACAACACAATCGTCCAATCCGGATTGTAAACAGGCGCTTCTAATCTGAATAAATGAGTATGTTTTTTCAGCACAGAAATTTTCTCAGGAACAAACTGATTCAGTTTATTGTAAAGGATTTTATTGTTCAGATAGTTTTCAGGAAAATTTTTATTATTCCATTCATCAAAAATTAAAAATTCCTTGTAATTATGGGGGAAACTAAGATGATGCAATACAAATTCTTCTCTTAGAACCTTTCCATTTTCATCTGTTAATTGATATTGATAAGAGAGGGATTTCGAAAAATAATCTACTTCACATTTCCACAAACCGTTCTCAGTACAAAACATTTTATGAGTTTTAGGCACAGCTCCTTCTTCATTGATGACCAACTGCAAATATTCTCCAATTTTTGCCCTGTAGCCTATATTAAAGTATAATTTCATCTTGATTTTTTTATAAAAATACTGTTTAATCTCCAAAAACCGCCCATATTGAACATCAAATATTCATTAAAAAACCTTCTCAAATATTTGAGAAGGTTTTGATTTTCAACAATGTTAAAAGAAATATTTTCTAATTTCAATTGTTAGTCCTCTTATTTTGTTACCAGAATTTTCTTACTTAATAATACTTTACCAGACTCGTTCGCAATACTCACCACATACGCTCCATTGATAAGATTTTTCAAATAAATCTGCTGGTTTAGCGACCCTTCTTTTACGGATATATTTTCCTGCATTACATTTTTACCTGAAATATCAAAAACCGTCAGTTTAAGATTTCCTTTAACCGATTTATCATTAACGCTAACGTTGATCAACTGCTCGTCAACTCTCGTCGGATAAATATCTAAATTCGCAAGAACCGTTTTTGAAATGGCCTTATCGTTTGCAAAATACTTACTCGCCAAGTCATAAATATGTAAATTCAAATTTCCCAGAAGTTGCTTTGCCTGTAAATTATCCAAACTCAGTTCATATAAAGGTGCCCCTTTTGCACTTGCAATGACAACATTTCCTTTTGCATTAACAGCCGCCCCGTTCACAGAATATCCTTCCGGAACTCCTGTGATCTTTCCTACAAATTTTGCTTTTAATTCTTTCGTAGACACTTTGAAAACATTTCCTGATGTTGCAAAAACATAGAAATTATTATCTGCATCTGCAATCATATCACCGCCAAAACCTGTCTCAATTGTTGTAAACGAATTTTTCCCGTTCGAAGGATCGTCTTTTACAATTCCAAGATCATTAACAACATATTGATTGTTCTTTTTACTGATCTGTAAAAACTGTGTTCCGGAATTATTCATCGCGTAAATATTTCCATCATAACCATTGGACATTCTCGTTATATGAGAATTAATATCACAAGAAGTTACTCTTGCTACGTTATTTTCAATTAAAGTCGTTTCTTTTGTTTTAGGATTTAAAACATACACATTGGATGAAAACATGGGCATGTACACCAAATTATTATTGGAAGAATCATACGCCAATGCTGCCATTGTAACCGCCTGAGAATTATTGTACGTATTTTTATCCTCTGTTACAGAACCGTTTCTTGCCTGTGAAAATACTTTTGCCGAAGAATCAGCAGAGAAAATGCTTTCTCCCGACGTTCCGTTCACTGCATCTATCGCTCTGAAATCATTAAAAATAATACTTGGAGTATCTTTTCCTGTAATGGCAAAAAAATCTTGCTGTGCATAAGCACTTGTGCCCATTAACACCAAAAATAAAGGGAATAAATGTTTTTTCATAATAAGTTGAATTTAGATTCGTAATCATTTTAGTATGACTAAGTTACATAATTTTAAAATTAAATAACAAAAAATCTCTACTATTTGAATAATATTTACAATAATTTAATTTCAATATTGTGATTATGATAATTTGGAGAATATTTTAAGCTTGATCCCTTTTTATACTTAAATTTTAACCATTAAGATTTTAGTTAAGCTATTAAGAAGATTTCTCCTTCGTCGAAATGACAGGAAAGGGCATAAAAAACTCTCGCAGATTTAGTGGATTAAGCAGATGATTGTGGATAAAAATATGTAGGAGATATTAAGTTCTTTATTTTAATTCAAACCGTATGTTTTATGAATCAATTTGTTTTCTTAATTCGATATGGCTAGAGATTTTTCCTTCGTCAGAATGACAAATTCCGTACAAAATAGTAACAAAAAACTCTCGCAGATTTTACGGATTAAGCAGATGATTGTGGATAAAATATGCAGGAGATATTAAGTTCTTTATTTTAATTCAAACCGTATGTTTTATGAATCACTTTATTTTTTTTAGTTCGATATTTCTAGAGATTATTCCTTCGTCAGAATGACAAATTCCGTACAAAATAGTAACAAAAAACTCTCGCAGATTTTGCAGATTGAGCGGATGATTGTAAATAAAAACCTGCGTAATCTGTAAAATCTGCGAGAGATAATATTAAATTTAAAACTTAGCTTCTTTTTTCTGTTTAATTTAAAACATAAGATGTTCCGTCTCTTCCGTCTTTTAATTCGATTCCTTCAGCAAGAAGTTTATCTCTGATTTGGTCCGAAAGGTCAAAGTTCTTCGATTTTCTTGCCTGATTTCTCAGTTCAATTAAAACCTGCAGCGTCTGATCTAGTTTTTCATTGTTATTTTCTTCAACAGCCTGAAGTCCTAAAACATCAAATATAAATGCATTTAATGTAGATTTTAAATCTTCTAAATCATTTGTTGAGATCGTTTCTTTAGCATCATTCAACGCAAAAATAAATTTTACTGCTTCAAATAAATGAGCAATCAGAACCGGAGAATTGAAATCATCATTTAAAGCATCGTAAGCTTTCTTCTTCCATTCTTCCAAGTTAAAACCTGATTGTTTTTCATCATTCGGAGCAATTGAATTCAATACTTTTACCGCTTCCATCAATCTGATGAAACCTTTTTCACTTGCGATCATAGCATCATTAGAAATATCCAAAACACTTCTGTAATGAGCCTGTAAGAAACAAAAACGTACAATTGACGGATGGAAAGGCTTCTCGAAGAAATCATTATCTCCTGTAACCAACTGCATCGGTAAAATGTAATTCCCTGTAGACTTACTCATACGCTGCGTATTCATTGTCAACATATTAGCATGCATCCAATAATTTACCGGAGCGGTATCATTGCAAGCTTTTCCTTGAGCGATCTCACATTCGTGGTGTGGAAATTTCAAATCCATTCCACCTCCGTGGATATCAAACTTTTCACCTAAATATTTCGTACTCATTGCAGTACACTCAAGATGCCATCCCGGGAAACCTTCTCCCCAAGGCGAATTCCATCTCATGATGTGTGCAGGCGAGGCTTTTTTCCAAAGGGCAAAATCCTGTGGATTTTTCTTTTCTCCCTGTCCGTCTAAATCTCTAGTGTTAGCAAAAAGTTCTTCAATATTACGTTTTGAAAGTTCACCATAATTCAGACCTCTTTGGTTGTATTCCAGCACGTCAAAATATACAGATCCGTTGCTTTCGTAAGCAAAACCTTTTTCAATTAATTTTTGAGTTAACTCAATTTGTTCTACAATATGGCCTGTTGCCGTAGGTTCGATGTTGGGAGGCAATAGATTAAACATATCCAATACTTTATGGAAATCCACCGTATATTTCTGTACGATCTCCATAGGCTCCAGCTTTTCAAGGCGAGTCTGCTTTACAAATCTGTCATTGTTTACATCTCCATCGTCTGTAAGGTGACCTGCATCCGTAATATTTCTTACGTATCTTACCTTATATCCTAAATGTGTTAAGCTTCTGTAAATAAAGTCGAAAGAAAGGAAAGTTCTCACATTTCCCAAATGCACATTGCTGTAAACGGTAGGTCCACAAACGTACATTCCAACATTTCCTTCTAAAATGGGGTTAAATATCTCTTTTTCCGCTGTAAGCGAGTTGTATATTTTTAATTGCATTGTGTTGTTTTTGATTTAATGATTTTAAGTTTAGTATAAAGTTTCTTCATCGTTAAAAGACTGAGATCTTTTAACAGCAGCATGTACAGCAACAACAAATAATGGTTGCTATAAAAATCTGATCTGAAACTTTTTTAAATTTTATCATTACTTAATATTTAATACATTAGATTTCGCAGTCCCAATATCATCTCTTAAAATTAAAATATTTTTGTAAAATTCTGTCAATACTCGATTTCCTCCAATATTGGAATAATCAATTTTTGACTTTATCAGAGACTTTAATTTTTCTTCAAATCTACCTAAATCCCCGAATTCTTCTTCAAGATCATCTAAATCTAAAGGATAACTTGGGCTCAAATTTACTTTTTCTAATTTTGTTCTTCGAAAAATCTTAATTAATAGATCATAAATTTCACGCTCAAGTATCTCTTTCTCATCTATTCCTTCTTCAACATTATACTTTACGGAAATATCATTATTTACAATAGAATTTATTTCAATAATATTTTTGCTGTTTTTTAGCAATATCACATTTTCACAATAAGAAACTTCATGATCATATCTTTCGGATAATAATCTAATGTTTTTCTTTATGATATGATTAATCATTATTAATCCAATTTAGCATGGCTTCCTACATAATGTAAGAACTCCTGTCTTGTAATAGGATTTGTTTTGAAAATCCCACTTAGCTCCGCTGTAATTGTTGAACTTGCCGTGTCTTTAATTCCTCTACAATTTACACAAAGATGTTTCGCATCAATGATACAAGCTACATTTTTTGTCCCTAAAGCTTCTTTTAAAGCGTTCACAATCTGCATTGTTAATCTTTCCTGAACCTGCGGTCTTTTTGCGTAATAATCTACAATTCTGTTAATTTTAGAAAGTCCAATTACTTCGCCATTTGAAATATAGGCCACATGCGCTCTCCCAATAATTGGTAAAAAGTGGTGTTCACAAAAAGAATATACGGTGATATCTTTTTCCACCAACATCTGGCTATATTTATATTTATTGGAAAACGTGGAAATTCCCGGTTTATTTTCCGGCAATAGCCCTCCAAAAATTTCATTTACATACATTTTTGCGACACGCGTTGGAGAATCTTTCAAAGAATCATCTGTCATATCCAGTCCCAGCGTTTTCATAATCTCACCGAAAAGCTCAGTGATCTTTTCTATTTTTTCCTGTGGCGATTTATCAAAAGCATCTTCCCGTATAGGCGTATGTTCTTTTCCTGTGAAAATATCATCGTCGTTATCAGTAAAATCAACCATTTTTTATTTAATTTGCAACAAAAATACGGATAATATCTGTTCGTATATTTCAATTTAACTCAAAAATATTACCTCATCTCCTCATTCGTATAAAAGTTATGATTATTGCTGAAGAAGTACACCATGAAAATCAGAAAAAGGAATTTCTAGAATTCCCTGTCAGACTTTATCAACATGACAAAAACTACATCAGACCTTTAGATAAAGATATTGAAGCTACGTTTGATCCTCAAAAAAATAAATTCTTCAAGAACGGAGAATGCAAAAGGTTCTTATTTAGAAATAAAAATAATGAAACGGTTGGAAAAATAGCGGTTTTTGTTAATCAACTTTATACGCAAAATCAACCTACCGGAGGAATTGGTTTCTTTGATTGTATTAACGATCAGGAAACGGCTAATTTCATTTTCGATTATTGTGAAAAATGGCTTCAGGAAAGGGGAATAGAAGCAATGGATGGACCCATTAATTTTGGGGAAAGAGATAAATTCTGGGGATTACTTATTGATGGTTTTATAGAACCTTTATATGGAATGAATTATAATTTCCCTTACTACAAAGAGCTTATTGAAAATTATGGTTTCCAAATTTATTTTGAACAGCTTTGTTTTACACGACCTGTATTTGGTGAAGTTTCTAGGGTCTTTACTGTAATGCATAAAAAGCATTCGCTGAATCCAGCTATTTCTGCTATACCTATGAAAAAGAATAATCTGGCCAAATTTGCTAAAGATTTCACTGCAATTTATAATCAGGCTTGGGCTTCCCATGGAGAAGGGAAACAAATTGAAGAAGCTAAGACTTTAAAAATGTTTATGACCATGAAGCCGATCATCAATGAACATATTTCGTGGTTCGTCTATGAAAATGAAAAACCCATTGCCATGTGGATTAATATTCCCGATTTGAATCAATGGTTTAAATACATGAATGGGAAATTCGGTTTTATTGAAAAATTAAAATTTTTGTGGATCAAAAGATTCAAAAAGAATGAAAAAATGGTTGGCCTTGTTTTCGGCGTTGTTCCTGAATGGCAAAAAAAAGGCATCGACGGATATATGATCTGGGAAGGAACACAACACCTCAGAAAGCACACCGATTTTACCATCACAGAACTTCAATGGATTGGTGATTTCAATCCTAAAATGATAAAAATTGCCGAAAATCTGGATACTGAAGTCACAAGAAAATTGGCGACATACCGGTATTTATTTGATCGTAATAAAACTTTTGAAAGACATCCTGCTCTTTAAAATAAAAACCCTGCTGATACATCAGCAGGGCTCCTTTCATTGTACTATTTATTAGAATAGCTCTCCAGCTACTTTTTTAATATTATCACTTTTCCCCATAGAGTAAAAGTGTAAAACAGGCACTCCAAAATCAAGAAGTTCTCTGCATTGATTGATCGCCCATTCGATTCCTATTTGTCTCACCGCTTCATTATTTTTAGCACTTTCCACTTCATTAATTAAATCTTCCGGTAAATCAATTTTAAAAACCTGTGGCAATAATTTTAAATGTCTTTTTGTTGCAATGGGTTTAATTCCAGGAATAATTGGAACTGTAATTCCCATTTCTCTGGCCTTTGTCACAAACTCGATAAATTTTTTATTATCAAAAAACATTTGAGTTACAATATAATCTGCTCCGGCATCTACTTTTTGCTTCAGCCATTTAAGGTCGTAGTTCATGGAAGGTGCTTCCATATGTTTTTCAGGATAACCTGCTACGCCAATGCAGAATTTGTTATTTTCTTCACAAGCCTGCTCATCATGAAGATATTTCCCTCTTCCTAAATCATTAATTTGATGAACCAGATCCATCGCACTTTCATGACCTCCTTTTGTTGCCTCAAAATACTGATGTCCTTTCATAGCATCTCCACGAAGTGCCATCACATTATCAATCCCAAGATACATACAGTCTACCAAAAGGTATTCTGTTTCTTCCTTTGTAAAACCTCCACAAAGCAAGTGTGGAACAGTATCTACATTATATTTATGCTGAATTGCAGAACAAATACCCAACGTTCCGGGACGCATTCTGGTAATTTTACGTTCCATCAAGCCATTTCCTTTGTCGATATAGATATATTCTTCTCTTGAAGTCGTTACATCAATAAAAGGAGGTTTGAACTCCATCAAAGGGTCTATATTTCTATACAAATCTTCAATCCCGATTCCTTTCTGAGGCGGAACAACTTCTAAAGAGAACAAAGTTTTTCCGTTTGCATTTTTTATGTGTTCTGTAATCTTCATGTTTAAATTTTAATCTGCTAAATTAGGTGACAACCATTTCCTCGCTTCCTGTAAAGAAATTCCTTTCCTCTTAGAATAGTCTTTCAACTGATCTTCTGTAATTTTTCCGAGCCCAAAATATTTTGCATGCGGACTTCCGAAATAATATCCAGAAACTGCAGCGGTTGGAAACATTGCTAAACTTTCTGTAAGGTATACTCCGATATTTTCTTCCACTTTTAAAAGATCCCAAATGGCATGTTTTTCCAAATGATCCGGACAAGCCGGATATCCTGGTGCCGGACGAACTCCTTTATATTTTTCTGCAATTAAATCATCATTGCTTAAACTTTCCTGATTGGCATATCCCCAATATTCTGTTCTTACTTTTTTATGTAAAAATTCGGCATAGGCTTCCGCAAAACGGTCTGCCAAAGCTTTTACCATGATTGCATTATAATCGTCATTGGCTTTTTCATATTCATCTGACAACTCATCTGTCCCGAAACCTGTGGTTACACAAAAAGCTCCCACATAATCAGTTTTTCCTGAGTTTTGAGGAGCAATAAAATCGCTTAATGCTAAATACTCTTTGCCTTTAGATTTTTGAAGTTGCTGCCTTAATGTGATGAATTTCGATTGCGGCTGATTATTTTCATCAAAGATTAAAATATCATCATCTTCAGTTGAATTTGCTTTGAATATTCCGAAGATTGCTTTAGCAGTTAAAGATTTCTCATCTAAAATTTTCTTTAAAATAACCTGAGCATCTTTAAATAATTCTTTAGCCTGCTCTCCTACCACCTCATCATCAAAAATATTCGGGTACTTCCCGTGAAGATCCCAGCTTCTGAAAAATGGAGACCAGTCGATAAATGGAACCAATTCATTTAAATCCTGACCTTCAAAAACCTGTATTCCTAAATTATTCGGCGTGAAAATCTCTTCGTTTTCCCAATCAATTTTAAATTTGTCTTTTCTGGCGTCTTCAATAGAAACATATTCTTTATCAATCTGTCTGTTCAGGAATTTTTCACGGAAATCTGAATAGTCACTCTTCAAATCGCTTACATATTCTTTATTTCTATCTCCCAATAAAGAACTCACCACATTTACCGCTCTGGAAGCATCATTTACGTGAACTACCGCATTTTTATATTTTAAATCTATTTTTACCGCAGTATGTGCTTTTGAAGTCGTTGCACCGCCGATTAATAAAGGAAAACTAAGATTTTGACGTTCTAATTCTGATGCGATATACACCATTTCGTCTAAACTTGGCGTGATTAATCCGCTCAAGCCAATAACATCCACCTTATGTTCAATGGCAGCCTGAATAATTTTTTCAGCCGGAACCATTACTCCAAGATCTACGATCTCATAATTGTTACAACCCAACACAACGCTCACAATATTTTTACCAATATCATGAACGTCACCTTTTACCGTTGCCATTAAAATTTTACCGTTGGCAGGTCTTTCACCATCTTTTTCAGCTTCAATAAACGGCTGTAAATAAGCAACCGCCTTTTTCATTACCCTCGCCGATTTTACCACTTGTGGTAAGAACATTTTTCCGCTTCCGAATAAGTCACCGACAACGCCCATTCCTGTCATTAAATTAACTTCAATAACATGTAAAGGTTTTGAGGCTGCCTTTCTTGCTTCTTCTACATCTTCTTCAATAAAACGATCAATTCCTTTTACCAAAGAATGCGTAATTCTGTCCTGTAAAGGTCTGGTACGCCATTCCAGTTCTTCAACGACTTCTTTTTTTACCGATTTATTCTTTTCAGAATAATCTAACAACCTTTCCGTTGCGTCTTCTCTTTTATCGAGGATTACGTCTTCTACAAGACCTAATAATTCTTTATTAATTTCGTCATAAACCTCCAACATCGCAGGATTTACAATCCCTATATTCATTCCCGCCTGAATTGCATGATACAAGAAAACCGAGTGCATTGCTTCTCTCACCGTATCATTTCCACGGAAAGAGAATGAAACATTACTCACTCCCCCACTTACCGACGCATACGGAAGATTTTGTCTTACCCATCTTGTAGCTTCGATAAAATCGATTGCATTTCTTCTATGCTCATCCATCCCCGTTGCAACAGGGAAAATATTTAAATCAAAAATAATATCCTCAGCCGGAAACTTTACTTCATCCACTAAAATATCATACGATCGCTTGGTGATTTCAAGTCTACGATCGTAGGTATCAGCTTGTCCGTCTTCATCAAAAGCCATGACAATCACTGCTGCACCATATCTTTTAATTGCCTTAGCCTGTTTTTTGAATTCTTCTTCCCCTCCTTTTAAACTGATAGAATTGACAACAGATTTTCCTTGAACAACCTGTAATCCAGCTTCTAAGATCTCCCATTTGGAAGAGTCGATCATGATGGGAATTCTGGAAATATCCGGTTCTGAACCTACTAAATTCAGGAATTTTATCATGGAAGCTTTTCCATCAATCAATCCATCATCAAAATTAACGTCAAGGATCTGCGCTCCACCTTCCACTTGATGACGGGCAATATCCAAAGCTTCAGAAAATTTCTCTTCTTTAATTAATCTTAAAAACTTTTTGGAACCGGCAACATTCGTCCTTTCACCAACGTTGATGAAATTACTTTCCGGGGTTATAATCAAAGGCTCAAGGCCCGATAGTCTTAAATATTTCATTAGTTGTGTATTCTTCTAAAATAAATTAGTAGCGTTAATCTTAAGCAATACGTATTGAAAAATTTATACAATTTCTCTCACTTTTCTTGGCTCATATTTATCAACCAAATCTGCAATTGCTTTTATGTGATCCGGTGTTGTTCCGCAGCAACCTCCGATAATATTGATGAGTCCTTTCTCTACGTATTCTCTGATTTGTTCTGCCATAAATTCTGGGGTTTCATCATATTTTCCGAACGCGTTTGGAAGTCCTGCATTAGGATATGCTGAAACATAAAAATCTGTATTATGTGCCAACGTTTCTAAAGGTGTCAACTGATTGGCGCCCAAAGCACAATTGAAACCAACACTTAATAAATTTAAATTATCTAAAGTAAATAAGGTGTCAACTGATTGGCGCCCAAAGCACAATTGAAACCAACACTTAATAAATTTAAATGTGAAACTGAAATCAGGAAAGCTTCTGCGGTTTGTCCGCTCAACGTTCTTCCTGAAGCATCGGTAATTGTTCCTGAAACCATGATTGGAATCTTAATTCCTCTTTCTTCACTAATTTCATCAATAGCGAAAAGAGCAGCCTTTGCATTCAATGTATCGAAAATAGTTTCTACCAATAAAATATCTGAACCTCCATCTAATAAAGCTTCAGACTGTTGTTTGTAAGCAATTCTCAATTCATCAAAAGTAATTGCTCTGTATCCCGGATCGTTTACATCAGGGCTTAAACTCGCCGTTCTGTTGGTTGGCCCGATGGAACCTGCTACAAATCTTGGTTTATCCGGATTTTGAGCAGTAAATTCATCACAAACTTTTCTTGCAATCTTTGCAGATTCATAGTTCAGTTCGTACACCAACTCTTCCATATGATAATCTGCCATCGCAATGGTTGTTCCTGAGAAGGTATTGGTTTCCAAGATATCAGCTCCGGCTTCCAAATACTTTTTATGAACTTCCTCAATTGCTTCCGGTTGCGTTAATGAAAGTAAATCGTTGTTTCCTTTTACTGGATGTTCCCAATCTTTGAAACGCTCGCCACGGTAATCTTCTTCCTCGAATTTATATCGCTGAAGCATTGTTCCCATTGCTCCGTCAAGAATTAAAATCCTTTCTGATAACGCTTTATATAATTGTTCTGAATTTTTCATTTTATATATAATTTACCATAGGTTTCACCTATGGCTATTGTTGTTGAACCCTTCGGGTTCGTTATTAATCCAATGCCTGTTTTAGATCTGCGATAATATCTTCCACATTTTCCAATCCTACTGAACAACGAACTAAACCGGCTGTAATTCCTACTTCATTTCTTTCTTCATCTGACAATTTCGAGTGCGTAGTAGATGCCGGATGCGTCACAATTGTTCTGGTATCACCAAGATTTGCAGAAAGAGAACACATTTTTATTTTATCTAAAAAGTTTCTTCCGCCTTCAATACCACCTTTGATTTCAAAAGCAACGATATTTCCGCCCAACTTCATTTGTTTTTTTGCGACTTCATAACTTGGATGAGAAGGTAAGAATGGATATTTTGCCAACTCTACATTCGGGTGACTTTCTAAAAATTCGGCTACTTTTAAAGCATTTTCGCAGTGTTTTTCTACACGGATTGCCAACGTTTCTAAACTCTTTGACAAAACCCAAGCGTTGAAAGGCGACATTGCAGGTCCGGTATTTCTTGCGAAAAGATAAATCTCACGAATAAGATCTTCTCGACCCACGGCTACTCCACCTAAAACACGACCTTGACCGTCAATCAATTTCGTTGCTGAGTGAACAACAACATCTGCACCATATTTAATCGGTTGCTGAAGATAAGGCGTTGCAAAACAATTGTCTACAATAAAAATAAGATTATGTTTTTTCGCTATTTTTCCAAAAAACTCTAAATCTAATACTTCAATTGCAGGATTTGTAGGGGTTTCCAGATATAAAATCTTGGTATTGGGTTGAATATATTTTTCTACATTTTCGGCATCTCCAGCTTTAAAATAAGTAGTTTCAATATTCCATTTCGGAAAATACTTTGTGAACAACGTGTGCGTAGATCCAAAAACTGACTGACAACTTACAATATGATCTCCAGCATTTAACAATGTTGCAAATGTTGAATAGATAGCCGCCATTCCTGTTGCGAAAGCATATCCTGCTTCTGCACCTTCCATTTTCACAATTTTATCTGTGAATTCCGTTACATTAGGATTTGAAAATCGGCTGTATAAATTCTTTGGTTTTTCTTCTGCAAAACTGGCTCTCATATCTTCTGCATCCTGAAAAATAAAACTGGATGTAAGATATAAAGGCGTAGAATGCTCATCAAACTGGGTTCTTTCAGTTTGAGTTCTTATTGCGGAGGTTTCAAAATTTTCTTTTTCCATTATTCTATTATTTTTCCATAGATTTCACCTACGGCTATTGATATTGAACTCTTCGGGTTCGCTGATTATTTAGTCCCATAGGTTTTACCTACGGCTATTCATGTTGAACCCTTCGGGTTCGCTGATTATTTAGTTTCACTCACTCTTAAAATATCTCCGAAAACGCCTCTTGCAGTAACCTGAGCTCCGGCTCCGGCCCCCATAATGACAATTGGATTCTCCCCATAACTTTCGGTATAGATTTCAAAGATTGAATCTGAACCTTTTAGTTGTCCTAACGCCGAAGTTGCAGGAACAGAAATTAGTTTTACATCCAACTCCCCTTTTTCTTTTTGCAAATCTCCATGCAGATCTCCAACGTATCTCAATACGTGACCAGGCTCTTGGTTTTCTTTGATTTTCTGATATTCATCATTCAACTCTTCCAGTCTTGAAAGAAACTCCGGTTTTGAAACAGAAAGTAAATTTTCCGGAACTAAATTTTGAATATTGATATCATTAAACTCATTGATTAAATCTAATTCTCTCGCCAAAATCAATAATTTTCTTGCCACATCGTTTCCTGACAAATCTTCTCTTGGATCTGGTTCTGTATATCCTTTTTCCAACGCTTCATTGATGATTGTGGAAAATTGATCGTCTCTTAAAGAAAAGTTGTTGAAAACATAACTCAATGTTCCAGAGAATACTCCTTTAATTCTTGTGATATTTTCTCCCGAAAGGTGTAATAATTTTATGGTATCAATAAGCGGCAAACCTGCGCCAACATTGGTTTCGTATAAATAACGTCTGTTATTTTTATTCAACGTATATCTTAGTTTACGATATTCCTCTATCGGAAGGGTGTTGAAAATTTTATTGGAAGAAACCAAGTCGAACCCGTTTTCAGCCAATGCGTGATAGTTATGAACAAAATCTTTACTCGCCGTGTTATCAACAACGATCAGGTTTTCCAATTGATTTTCTTTTGAGAACCTGATTAATTCCTGAACATCTGACGGACTTTCTGCTGTCAATATCTCATCGCTCCAATTGCTCCCAAATCCTTTTTTATTAAAAGCAATTTTTCTTGAATTGGCCACTGCAACCACTTTAAGATCGATCTTTTTACGTCTTCTAATCTCTTCTGAAGACTGTAAAACCTGCTCTATTAAAGTTTTTCCAACATTTCCATGACCAATAATTGCCAAGTGAACTGTTTTTGGCTTTTTAGAGGTTTCAGATTCGATGATATTTTTTGCTTTCTCGTCTTGAGAAGAAGTTACCACAATATTGATACGCTTTTCGCTTCCTACTTGATTTAAAAGCAAAGGAAAAACGTTGTTTCTAGCTAATTCAGCCAACACTTTATTTAAATCTTCTGCAACAAAACCTATTACAGAAACATTATTTATACTGTAAATCTGAGAAACTTTCCCTGATTTTCTTTCTGTTTCAAACTCGTCAATCAGACAATTGACCGCTTTTTCAGAATCAGCTTCCTGGACCAAAATTGATAATCCGTTTTCAATAGCCTGCTGAGAAATTATCCCCACACTGATTCGCGCTAAAGTAAGCGCTTTAAAAATTCTTCCGTCAATCCCGATTTCACCTAAGAAATCTTCCCCTTCAAATTTGATGATTGATCTGTTTTTTAAAAATTTTATTTCGTTAGCATTTTTCATCGTCTATAAAATATTTTTAATGATGTTATTTAATTGTTCGTATTCCATTAAGAAGGCATCGTGCCCCTGAACTGATTTGATCTCGTGATAGAAAACATTTTCCTTTTTTTCTTTTAGCTTTTCAAAGCATGTTCGGATCTCGGAAGCTGGAAAAAATAAATCTGTATCTACCGAGATCATGTGCATTCGTGCCTCGATTTTTTCTAATTTATCTTCTTCTGCATTAATATTCATTAACAAGTGGTTCATTAGTTTATACGCTTTTAAACTAAACCTATCGTTTAATGAATTTCCGTGATAAACAAGCCAATCTTCCGATTCCAGGGTTTGTTTTTCCTTATTGTATCTGTTTTGAAATCTATCGTTTAAAGATTCTGGTGTTCTGTAACACAACATCGCATGAATTCTGGCTTTTTGTAATGGTTTATCATTTCCATTTAACAAAAACTTCTGAACCAGGCATTGTGCATGAAGCCAATCATGAGTTCTGTAATCACAGGCAATGGGAATGAAAATTTCGGCAAGCTGTGGTTGTTGAACCAACATTTCCCAGCCAATTCCTCCTCCCAAAGAACCTCCAATAATGGCATACAAGTTTTTTATATTAAGTGTTTCAAGACCTTTTAAAAAGATATTGGCAATATCTGAAGGCGTGAAATCTTCATATTCATCAATTAAAAAATGATCATAGCCGTTTCCGGGAATATTGAAACAAAGAACTGTATATTGATTCGTATCGATGACCTGATTTTCACCAATTAATTTTTTCCACCATCCTTTTTCTCCGGAAACATCTGAATTTCCAGTTAAGGCATGATTAATTAAAATGATAGGTGCTGTAAACAGGGCCTTCCCGAAAAGCTGGTAGCTCAACGAGATATTATATTCCTTATTGGAATTGGTTTGATACGAAAGATTAATATAGTTTAGTTCTGTTTTCAATTCTATTATACTTTTTGATAATACAATTTGAAAATGCCATAAGGAATGGCTGAAAGAACTTCAGTGAGTTATCTGTCCAAAATAATCTTTGGTAGAACGTAGCACCTTCTTCGCTTGCGCGAAGGGTTGCTAAGGTTTCATAGGGTCTAATCCCTCAACCTTTCTTGATAACATTTTCAATATGTGAATGATCGAATACTGCAAATATAGAACTTTTCTTTTAAATATTTATATAAATTTAATTTAATCTCGGGAAGCCTTTAAACAAAAGAGTTTCAAGGATATGTTACATATTATTCAGATTCAAAATGTTGGAATTATTTTTCAAAAAACCTACCTTCGTAAGGAAAAGTGATGAAATATGAGCGTCGAAAAACAAAGATTACAAGATAACAACTGGAAAACTTGGGGACCATATGTCAGCAACAGACAATGGGGAAACGTACGTGAAGATTATAGTCCGGACGGCAATGCCTGGGGATCTACAAGTCATGATAAAGCTGAAAGCTACGCTTACAGATGGGCAGAAGAAGGAATTGCCGGTATCTCAGATCCAAAGCAACTTTTATGTTTCGCTCTTTCTTTCTGGAATAAAAAAGATAAGATCGTTAAAGAACGATTTTTCGGATTGAGCAACCACCAAGGAAATCACGGAGAAGATATTAAAGAACTTTTTTACTATTTAGACAATACACCTACCCACAGTTACATGAAAATGGTGTACAAATATCCTATCAACGAATTCCCTTACGATATTCTTGTTGCAGAGAACGGAAACCGTAGCAAGAAAGAACCGGAATACGAACTTTTTGATACCGGAATCTTTAACAACAATGAATATTTCGATATTTTTATTGAATACTGTAAAGCAGACCATGAGGATATTCTAGTGAGAGTTACTGTTTGTAACAGAAGCCATCAGGACGCTCCTATTATAGTTGCTCCTACAGCTTGGTTTAGAAACAACTGGAAATGGGGTTACAATACGTATAAAGGACAGTTGAATGCTTCTAATGATGGCTGTATCGACATCCATCATGACAGTATTTCTATAAAAAAATTCTATTCAAGAAACAATAATTCAAAGAGTGTATTTTGTGAGAATGAAACGAATGCACCCAAATTATATGGAGCTCTTTATTCAGGAAACACCTATTATAAAGATGGTATTAATGATCATATCATTTATGGAAGTAATACCGTAAATCCTGAGAAAACAGGGAGTAAAGCTTCTTTTATCATTGATGAAATAATTGAAGCCGGACAATCTAAAACGTTTGATTTCAGATTATCTCCACATGAAACAGATGAACCCTTCCATCAGTTTGATGAAATTTTTAATGCAAGAATTTCCGAAGCTAATGAATATTATGACGAAATTCAACAAGATGTAAGTACCGAAGATGAAAAGAATGTACAGAGACAAGCCTTTGCCGGATTGCTTTGGAACAAACAATTTTATCATTATAACGTCGGAAAATGGCTAAAAGGTGATCCTAATTTTCATGCTCCAAGAGATTTCAACAATTATGTAAGAAATACAGAATGGAATCACATGCACAACAAAGACATTATTTCCATGCCTGATAAATGGGAATACCCTTGGTATGCGACTTGGGATCTTGCTTTTCACTGTGTTCCTTTTGCTATCATCGATGCTGAGTTTGCAAAAAATCAACTTTTATTGTTAACCAAAGAATGGTATATGCATCCGAACGGGCAACTTCCTGCTTATGAATGGAATTTGAGTGATGTAAATCCGCCAGTTCACGCATGGTCTTGTTTCAGGGTTTTTAAAATCGATGAAAAAACAAACGGAAAACCAGATCTTTTATTCCTGGAAAAGGTTTTTCAAAAACTATTGCTCAATTTTACCTGGTGGGTTAACCGAAAAGATAAAAGCGGTAATAATATTTTCGGAGGTGGTTTCTTAGGCCTCGATAACATTGGTGCTTTTGACCGAAATATGGAATTAAAAGACGGTCAACACCTTGAGCAAGCCGATGGAACAAGCTGGATGGCAATGTATGCGCTTAATATGATGAGAATGGCAATGGAGCTGGCTCAATACTATCAAGTGTATGAAGATATGGCCATCAAATTCTTTGAACACTATCTTTATATCGCCGAAGCCATGGAAAACATGGGAGACGGTAAAGAAGGTTTATGGAATGAAGAAGACGGATTTTTCTATGATGTGTTACAGCTAGGAAATGGCGAAAGTGTTTCTTTACGTTTGAGAAGTATTGTGGGTTTAATTCCTTTATTTGCAGTAGAAGTTATTGATCATCACTTATTGGATAAAATGCCCAATTTCACAAAAAGGATGGAATGGATTTTAAAAAACAAACCTGAATTAACAAAGCTTGTTTCTCACTGGGAAGAAGAAGGCCAAGGAAGAAAGCATCTGATGAGTATTCTGCGTAAAAACAGATTGTCTAAAGTACTAACGAGAATGCTTGATGAAAATGAATTTTTAAGTTCTTACGGCATCCGGGCGATGTCTAAAGTATATGAACAAAATCCTTTTGTATTCTCTGTGCATGGCAGAGAAAACTGGGTCTATTATACTCCTGCAGAAAGTGACAGCAGAATGTTTGGAGGAAACAGCAACTGGAGAGGACCAATCTGGTTTCCTATTAATTTTCTCATCGTTGAAAGTTTACAACGTTTTCATTTTTATTATGGAAACAGTTTAAAAGTTGAATTACCAACCGGAAGCGGAGATAAGAGAAACCTTGATGAAGTAGCCCAAAATATCAGCAACAGGCTTTGTTCTATCTTCTTAAAAGACGAAAATGGAGCGCGTGCTTTCAATGGTGGAAATTCTACCTTTAATTATGATGAAAATTTCAAGAACTATATTACTTTCTTTGAATATTTCCACGGAGATAACGGTCGTGGAGTTGGCGCCTCTCACCAAACAGGATGGACTGCCACGGTAGCCAAATTAATGAAATCAAGAATATGATATCATGATAAGCCTCTTTTTTAAGGGGCTTTTTTACTACACTCATTCATCAATAAATCAATAAACTAACATGAAAAATTATATTCCTGTCTGATATTATTAATTTAATTATATTTGTAAACACAAACACACAAGATGAAAATAAAATTACCTTTTACTTTCCTAATTTACTTATTAGGAATTCAGAATAAGAATATCTCCATATTCTTTTCACTTCTTAAAGCTGAGCCTCTTTTCACTTTCAAAAAAGTATATTTAAGGCCCTTAATTATACAATAAATTCTGTATTTATTTTCTTGATATAATTGTATCAAGCTCCTATTACTTTACCTTAAAAGAGTAAAAATTAAAAACACACAATACATTATAATACTATGAAAACAAAATTATTTTATTTGCTTTCTTTCTTAATGATTAGCATGGGAATGAAAGCGCAAAGTTTGGATTTAGAAGGAAATTTCAAAGCAAAACTAGTTGCTTCATCCTCCGGAAATGCCATCGCAAAAGATCTTAACGGAAATTATTTTGCAGTAGATGCAAATGCTGATGGAGATATTAGTAAAGACGAAGCTGAAAAAGTAAGTGAACTAAATTTATCAAATTCTAATATATATCAGCTTGACGGAATATTTCAATTCAGAAATCTTGTAAAACTTGACTGCTCCAATAATACCATTCAAAGATTAGAACTACAGGGCCTTGAAAGTCTACAGACAATTATTGCCAACAATAACAATATCTCTGGTGCTTATTTTCAATATTCTCCAAGTATAAAAAATATTGATTTAGCTAATAACAGCCTTATTTATATTAACGTATCAAATTTACCAAATCTTATTACTCTTAATGTATCCGGAAATCAGCTTTCAGGCTTGTCTTTTGTTGATGCACATTCAAACAATATTCAAACCCTTAATGTTTCGAACAATCCTGCATTAACGGAAGTTTTAAAAGACAGTTCTGATATTTTACCTTCCACAGGAAGTATTTCACAAACCATCAGTACAATACCCTATCTTGATCCGGCTTTTAAAGCAGCATTACTTTATTCATCCTCATCTAATATGGTTGCAAAAAATCTTAGCAATCAATATTTTAAAATTGACGCAAACGGAGATGGTATTTTACAATTGTCTGAGCTTTCTCAAATCAAAGAATTGGATTTGAATGAATCGTATCCTACTACTCCTACATCTTTAAGCTCTATCAATACCTACGGAATGATTAATTTGAAAAAAATCAAATGTGATGGCGGCGGGCTAGAAAATATGGGGCAAACAACATTCTATTATTGGGGTAGTTTATATGATGTAGATTTGAAAGGTTCTCCAAATCTAGAAACTATATCTTTTAATGATAATCCTTTAAGAGGAATTGATATAAGCAATATGGCCAATTTGACTAGCCTAGAAATAAGCATTCAAAACAATTCTTTTACACCGCATAGCTTACCCAAACAAGGAATTAGGTTGAAATACTTAAAAGGGGAAAACTGTACATCTCTTATAAATATTGATTTGAGTTTTCAAAGTGCTTTAGAAACTGTTAATCTAAAAAATTGTATTTCTCTCACTCAATTTAATCATAACCATCAAGATTATTTCGGTCCAAACCACATTTCATCACCAGAAAAACTGGCTTTAAGAGATGTGAATTTAGAAGGTTGCACGAATTTAATTTCCACCAATGTTGCAAGAACAAGTCTTACTAATCTAAATGTGGAAAATTGTCCAAACTTACAAGAAATTATAGCCTATAAAGGTTTACTTACAACCACAGATAATATTTTAATGGATAACAGTCCAAATATCAAAGCATTATCTGTAACGGCCAACAAAATTACAAATGTAGACTTATCTAAAATGCCAAGTGTAGAAATATTAGACTGTAATTCTAACTTGATCACAAGTATTGAAGGGAGTTCAAACAAGTTAAAAAAACTGCATATCTATAATAATAATCTGGCAACACTAAATATTCATAACATTCCAAATGTAGAGCTTATAGCGCTCGGGTATAATAAATTCGTCGATCTGGATTTTAGCGGACATCAAAAATTACAAACTATTCTTGTAAAAGATTATAATTACAATGAGTTTTACGATAGTAATGTAACCGCTATCAACAGTAACGCTTATCTAAAAAGTTTAAATGTGAATAATTGTCCCAATATGCAATCTATTTTAGTATTGTCTTCAGTACTAGAAAGAATGTATATAAAAAACGGAGTTAATGATTTTATTGATTATTTTATTGACTTTGGGGGTTCATCCCCAAGTCAATTTATCTGTTGTGATGCGAGTGAGGCCACAGCTGTGCAGGATCAATTAGATTTGATGGGCAATACTACTTGTGTAGTTTATACAGATTGTAATACAACAGGACCTGTATTATCAAAAATAGATGTTACTAAAGATAGAACCTCAGTAAACGTTTATCCTAATCCTACAAAAGGAGAGATAAACATTACTGCAGATTCTAAAATCAATTCTATTGAAATCTACGATGCTCAGGGAAGAATTGTTCAGAAACAAATAGGTATTAATTCTCAGCATACAAAGCTTTCAATTCACAGTGCAATTTCGGGAACTTATATTTTCAAAATAATTACAGAAAAAGAAACACTTATTAAAAAAATAATTAAAAACTAAGGCTCTAGCTACTTGGAAACTATAAAATCATGTCTGTAATTTCAGGCATGATTAAAATTAAAAACACACAATACATTATAATATTATGAAAACAAAATTATTTTATTTACTTTCTTTCTTAATGATTAGCATGGGAATGAAAGCGCAAAACATCTACATTCCTGATGCTAATTTTAAAGCTAAACTGCTATCTTCATCAGCTAATAACACAGTTGCCAAAGATTTAAATGGAAACTATTTTGCTATTGACGCTAACGGCGATGGGCAAATACAACAGAGTGAGGCAAATCAGGTAAGTGAGTTAAATATACTATTTAATGGAAATGCTGGTATTCCATATACAACTATAACCTCCATACATGGTATTAAAAACTTTACTGCTTTAAAAACATTTAAGTTAGAAACTGGAAATACAAATTACTATACCGGCTCGATTGATTTATCTAATATGACAAATTTAGAAAACATAGACCTATCTATAGATTTTAAAGGTAATCTTAATCATGATATCAATGTCTCTAATTGTACAGCTTTACAAATATTCAAAACAGGTCTTATATCTGCATCCCCTAATTTTACTTTTACTGGATGCACAGGATTAAAGGATGTTAAATTAATTGGATACAATGACGTTTATGGAACTCCTACTGTTAGTATAGGAACCATAAATTTGAATAACTTCATTTCTTTAAAATCTCTTTATATTGAAAATATTAATTTAAATACTTTACTACTTCAAGGATGTAATGCATTAGATAATATAACTCTTAAGGAATATAGCACTAATACAATTAGCAATACTTTAAACGTTTCCAATTTACAGAATTTAAAAACTCTTACCCTTAATAAATATAATGTAAACTTAGATGCACATAACTGCCCAAATCTTATTTCTATTATTGGTGGAAATATTACAGATTTAAATGTACAAGACTGTACGAATTTAATAGACTTAAAAGTAACATCGTTTATTAATACAATCAATGTTATCAATTGTATTAATTTAAAAAACATAAGAGGTATTCCAAAATGTAACAGTATAGATCTAAGTACAAGTAATCTCCAAAACTTAGATTCTGTAGTTTTTTATCATTCTGATTGTTATCAACAAAGTACAATGTTGTCTTCACTTAATGTACAGAACTGTCCTAAATTAAGACAAATAACTACTTATGAATTAAATCTAACCACACTGGATGTGAGCAATTTACCGAAATTAGAGAGTTTACAGATTCTACATTGTTTATACGATTGGCAAGGACAGAATTTAACTCATATAAATGCATCCAACTGCCCATTACTAAATGTTTTTGACATAAAAGGAACTTATCAATTACAGTCAATTAATCTACAAAACAATTCTTCATTATCAAATATTATTTTGCACAATGGAAACTCTTATGAAAATAGATATTCTATAAATAATATTAATTTAACAGGCTGTACTAATTTTACAAATCTCGACATCAGAAAATGTAGCTTCACAGCATTAAGCTTACCAAATTTGCCCAATCTAAAAACAATTAATTGCAGTGATAACTTTCTAACCAATCTAGATTTTTTGAATTTACAAGCTTTAGAAACTATTACATGTGGTAAAAATAATCTCACTACACTTGTAGTTCATGATCTGCCGAATTTAATAAACTTTGACTACAGCGATGGACAATTAGCTTCAGTAGATTTTCAGAATTTACCAAAATTAAAGAATCTTAGTTTTAACAATAATCAGCTAACAAATTTAATACTGGCTAACATACCTTTAATTGAAAAATTAGAATGCAATAATAATCTTTTGATAAATTTAAATCTACAGAATTTACCTTTAAAATATTTGGATTGTAGTAACAATCAAATATCATCATTAGCTGTAAACAATCTCACTTTACTCGAGTTTTTAAACTGCGCCCATAATCAAATATCCAGTCTAAATCTTACAAATAACAATAATCTAGGCTATTTAGATTGTAGTTACAATCAATTGACTTCTCTGGATGCTTCTATGCTAAAAGATATATTAAGCGCCTATCCTGTAGGTCTTATGGATTGTAGCCATAATCAATTACAAACTCTAAACATTGCTGGCGTACATAGTATGAATGAAATTAATTTTTCATATAACAATCTCACCAATATCAACTTAGATAATATATCTGCTCTACTTGGTATTAAAGGATCAAACAACCAATTAACGTCAGTAGACTTAAGTAAGTATTATCATGATGGCTACACCACATATACAGAATTGTTAGACCTTAGTAATAATAATCTTACAACATTAATACTTAAAAATAATATAACAGAGGTCACACCCTATACAGATTTATCTGGTAATCCAAACTTACATTATATCTGCTGTGATGACGTAGAAATAAATGATTTACAAGCGCTTATTAGTCAATATGGATACAATTGTAATATAAACACCTACTGTAATTTCACCCCAGGCGGTAATTACAACACTATTACTGGAACCGTAAAATTTGATGAAACCAACAATGGTTGCGATACTAATGATGAGGCTTTCCAACATCTAAAACTTAAAGTGAATAACGGAACAACAACAGAAGAGACCTTCGTTAAAAATGATGGAAAATATGATTTCTTTACCCAAGCAGGAGATTTTACTGTAACCGCAGAACCAGAAAATCCATCACTTTACACCGTGACACCATCAACTTTCACTACAAACTTCGCAGACAGCAACAACAATATTTCAACACAAAATATTTGCGTAACTAAAAATGGGAATGTAAAAGATCTGGAAGTAGTTTTTGCTCCAGTTACAGATGCAAGACCTGGCTTTGATGCTGTTTATAAAGTGATCTGGAGAAATAAAGGAAATACTACGCTTTCAGGAAGTGTGAGTATTAATTTTAATAATTCTAAAATGAGTTTCCTATCTTCAGTATTGCCTTCTTCGATTTCAGGAAATCAGGTAACATTCAATTTCACCAATTTAAAGCCTTATGCTAATACTGCTTCTGAAATTACATTCAATATAAACCCTCCTACTCACGCAACAAATCCTGTACATATTGGGGACATCCTTAATTTTTCAGCGAACATAACTCCACTATCCGGAGATGCAAATCAAGACGACAATCAATTCACTTATAACCAAACGGTTGTAGGCTCATATGATCCGAATGATATTACTTGCCTTGAAGGAAATACAATTCCATTATCAATGGTAGGAAAATACCTTCATTATATGGTTAATTTTGAAAATACAGGAACAGCCCCAGCGAGTAATATTGTTGTGGAAATGGAAATTAATCCTGATGATTTTGATATTTCTTCATTACAATTGCAAAACACTTCACATCAATCTTACACTAAAATTAATGGCAATAAAGTAGAATTTATGATGAAAGACATTAACCTTGCCGCTGCTGCACATGGAAATATTGCCTTGAAAATTAAATCTAAAAATAATTTGGCTTCGGGTGACAGTGTAAGCAATAAAGCAAATATCTATTTTGATTATAATTTCCCTATAGAAACCAATGATGCGGTTACCAATATAGACGGAGCAACATTATCTTCTAAAGACATCACTAAAGATAAAACCTCAGTAAATATATATCCTAATCCGACAAAAGGAGACGTAAACATTACTGCAGATTCTAAAATCAATTCTATTGAAATCTACGATGCTCAGGGAAGAATTGTTCAGAAGCAAATAGGTATTAATTCTCAACATACAAAGCTTTCAATTCACAGTGCAATTTCGGGAGTATACATTTTTAAAATAATCACCGAAAAAGAGGTACTCATGAAAAAGATTATCAAAAACTAAAAAAAATATTTTAAATACATTCCCCTTTCATTTAGTAAGGGGAATTTTATTTTTCAACCCATTATAAGCATAATGTAATTCAACAATCTAAAAACAACATCCTCATCTAAAATTAACATCAAATATCATTAAATATTGAATTATTTACAACATATTACCTATATTAGCATAACAAAAAGCAACAATCTTTTATGAGAACAAAACTACTACCTATTACTGGCTTGGTACTATCCAGCCTATTTATTAATCAAATTAAAGCTCAAGATTATCAGCCACTCACTATTCAAAGTGGATTCAATGCTGACGTCATTGCCAACGGTGTCGGATCTTCCACTTCATCCACAAACAGTGATGTTGATGGTGTAAATTACGCCTTTATATCCAGAGATTTCCAAGCCACCTCTTCAAGTACTCCACTTACCTATGGACTTCCCATCAACGGAACCATAAATTCTGCGGTAGCATCAACCTCAGGTCTGACTTATCAGATGGCTTCTTACAGCGCAAACAATTCATTAAGACTACAAAATGCAGGAAGCAGCGGAACTCTTGCTTTTTCAACTCCTATTCCGGCAATCAGTTTATATATGCTGATAACTGGAGGAAGTGGATCGTGTATTGTAGATGCTACTGTAAATTTCTCAGACGGTAGTTCACAAGCTTTCGCAGGATTACCTGTTTCGGATTGGTATGGAGGCAGTAATTATGCTATTCAGGGAATTGGAAGAGTTAATCTTAATAATGACGGTTTAGAATCCGGAGGGGGTACTAATCCGAGGATATATCAAGTTCCTCTAGCAATTATCACAGCTAATCAATCAAAAAATATTCAAAGTGTAACGGTAACCAAAGTATCAGGAGGTGTTCCCAATATTTTTGCATTCTCTGCGGATGCTTATAACTCTTGTGGTGCTGCTACCAATATTACTCCAACAACAGGAATGACATCTGCAGTATTAAACTGGACTGCACCTAGCAATCCTCCTGCGGCTGGATATCAATATTATTACACGACATCTACAACCCCACCTACAGCTACAACAACTCCTTCGGGAAGTGTGCCGGCGGGTATTACAACAGTAAATTTATCCAATCTTACATTGGGACAAACCTATTATTTCTGGGTAAGAACAAACTGTGGATCTAGCCAAGGATTCTGGAAAATGAAACAATTTACAACAGGACAAATTCCTACTACATATACAGGTGGAGATATCAATACAATGTATAATAATACAGTTTCTACCACTTCCACTACCAATTGTCCTGCAACTCTTACCGTAAGCGTTCCGGTAGGTTATAAGATAAAATCTACTGATGTTTCTTACACAATGACAACTGCGAGTGATGGGTGGATTGCTGAACAAAAAAGTTTGTTGGTTTGCACAAATAATAATACAACAGAAGCATCTGTTACTTCCGGTGGAGGAAACAATGGAGGAACGTCTTCTTATAATAGAACCGGGCTAACTTTAGCCAATGATCTTACAGGAAATGTGAATTTTGAGCTTAGAGCATGGAGAACTTATGGCGGAGCCGACTGTAATGCAAATTATAATAAAGTAGATAATAATTCATGGACTGTAACGGTAACTTTGGAACCTTTAAACTTAGCGACAAACGAGGTAAAAGCTGAAAAGCAATTAGTCGTTTATCCTAATCCTTTCACTGATGTTTTAAACATTGAAAAATCAGATAATATAAAACGTGCTGTGGTTACTGACCTTTCAGGAATTACGGTAAGAACTTTTGAAAATCCTTCTTTAGGATTACCATTAGAAAGTCTGAAAACAGGAGTTTATATTTTAACATTAACATTGAAAGACGGTACGTTAAAAAGCACAAAAATTATTAAAAAATAATACAACAGCTAATAATTAATCAACAAAAAACCGGACGCTGCGTCCGGTTTTTTTATTAATAAGGTAAAAGGAAAATTAAATTTTCTCTCCGTTTACATAAACTTCATATCCTATTTCTACATTCGGTTCTAAGGTTTTAGAAACTGAACAGTATTTATCGAAAGATAATTCTGCTGCTTTTTGCGCTTTTTTAGGATCAATATTTCCTTCCAGCAAAAACTTCACATTAATGCTTTTGAAAGGTTTCGCATCCTCTATCTGAACCCTTTCTCCTTCTACTTCTGCCTGAAAACCTGTAATTTCCTGTCTTTGTTTTTTCAAAATAGAAACTACATCTATTCCGCTACATCCTGCAACCGCCATCAAAACACTTTCCATAGGAGATACTCCTTTCGCTCCTGGTTGTGTGGTATTATCCAAAAGAATAGAATTCCCTTGAGAATTGGTACATTCAAATAAAAAATCGTCGTTTATTCTGTTAAGTGTAATCTTCATTTGTTGAATTTATTTAAGATACTCCAACTTTCCTCAGCATGACCATTCTAATATGATCTGTTAAAAAGCACAGTGTTAACCAGTGTCATTCTGAGCGGAGTTGAAGCGTTTATTAATTATTTAATCTTTACAAAATTATAAAATTCCTCTCGCTTTTATCTCTAAATATTTATTGATAACATCAATATTTAAATTTTCAGGAAGTGTATATACCGTATAAATGCCATATTTACGAAGTTCCTGGATGATAAGTTTCTTTTCAAACTCAAATTTCTCAGCAATAATTTCATCATAGATCTCTTGCATATTTTCCGGATTTTTATTGATCAACGTGTGAAGTTCTGCATTTTTGAAAAACACCACAACCAATAAATGGTTTTTTGCAATTCCACGGAGATATTTCAATTGGCGGTTGAGTCCGTCCAGGGTTTCAAAATTAGTAAACAATAAAATTAAACTTCTTTGATTGATGGAATATTTTACATCCTGATATAATCTGTTAAAATCACTTTCAAAAAAGTTGGTATTGATATTATAAAGCGCTTCTGATATCTTTTTAAGCTGACCCGATTTATTCTCTGCCGCAATTTTATTTTCGGTTTTCTTTGAGAATGTCATCATTCCCGCACGATCGCCTTTCTTTAAAATAATATGAGACAAAGCCATTGTCGCATTGATTGAATAATCCAAAAGACTTAATCCGTTGAAAGGCATTTTCATGGTTCTTCCCGTATCAATCAACATAAAAATACGTTGGGATTTTTCATCCTGATATTGATTAACCATTAAACGATTTGTTTTAGAGGTCGCTTTCCAATTGATCGTTCTGATATCATCACCGGGAACATATTCTTTGATCTGCTCAAATTCCATGGTATGTCCCAGCTTTCTGATCTTTTTAATTCCGCCCATCAAGAATTCGCTTTGAAGGGCCATTAATTCATACTTTCTAAGATGCACAAATGATGGATATGAAGCTAAATTAGCATCTTTCTGAAACCTAAATCTCTTTGAAATAAACCCTATCGGGGACGAGGCATAAATATTTAAACTCCCAAAATTATATTCACCTCTTTCCTTTGGTTCTAACGTGTATTGAAAATAAGTATTTCTTTCTGACTCTATCTCTTTTCTGATTACAAAATCTCTCTTCTGAAACTGAAACGGTATTTCGTCAATGATTTTAGTAGAGATTTTAAATCCATAATTATTTTTAACATCAATTTTCACGGGATTTTCATCGCCATTGGATAATTTTTCCGGTAAAATTCTTTGTGCCAGCACTCCATCTTTTTGGTTGAAAAGCAATAGAGAATCCACCATTGCTGCAAGAAAACAAATCAATAAAACAGCATGAGCCACCATCATTACAACAGGAAAGAAAAATGCTAAGACATACAAAATCCCCACTCCGATGAGCGCAATGAAAAAGCGAGTGTTTATGTATAAATTTTTCATAGGTGATAAGCTGTAAGCAGTAGGTGATAAGCTTTAAAACTTTGTGGATAACTAAGTCCTAAACCCTAATACCTATAACCTACCTCGGAATCTCTATTCCTTCTAATATTTGTCGGATGATTTCATCAGCGGTTAAGCCTTCCATTTCTCTTTCAGGAGAAACAATTACTCTGTGACGCAAAACTGCATAACTTGCTTCTTTAATGTCTTCCGGTGTTACAAAATCTCGTCCTCTTAACGCTGCAAAAGATTTTGAAGCTGTTAATAAAGCTAAGCTCGCTCTTGGTGAAGCGCCCAAATACAAGAACTGATTTTCTCTTGTATTAATAATAATTTTCGCAATATATTCTATCAAATGAGTCTCAACGATGATCTCTTTAACCAATTGTTGATAACTTTTCAATTGCTGTGCGGTAACCACACGGTTTACCGCTTCTGTTTTATCTTCTCTTTTGCTTTCGTGCTGATTTTTAATGATCGTAATTTCCTGCTCAAGATTAGGATAACCTACATTTATTTTGAATAGAAAACGATCTAACTGCGCTTCCGGAAGCCTATATGTTCCTTCATGCTCAATTGGGTTTTGTGTGGCAACTACCAAAAACGGTTCCTCCATAACATAGCGAATCCCGTCCATCGTAATTTGTCTTTCTTCCATCACTTCAAACATCGCAGCCTGAGTTTTCGCAGGCGATCTGTTGATCTCATCAATCAGAATAAAGTTGGAGAAAATCGGACCTTTTTTAAATTCAAATTCAGAATTTTTGACATTGAAAATGGATGTTCCCAAAATATCAGAAGGCATCAAATCCGGGGTAAACTGAATTCTACTGAAGCCTACATCAATGGTTTTGGCCAATAATTTTGCTGTAATCGTTTTTGCAACTCCGGGAACCCCTTCGATTAGAACGTGGCCGTTGGATAAAAGGGCAGCCAAAAGATGTTCTACCATACTTTCCTGACCTACAATCACTTTTCCAATTTCAGATTTTACTTTATCTAAACTTGTACGAAGTTCAATCATATCAATTCGAGATTGAAAATCGGTTTCTTTTTTCTCGAGATTTATCGAACTCTGATTTTCTATGTTTTCGTTTTCAAGGTTTTCCATATTGTTTTAATTTAACAGTATATCAATTAGCACGAAATTGTTACATTGTTATATTTTTAGATTGTTACATTTAAATTATTTCGTCCAGCAATTTATTCATTCTTGCCAGATCTTCTTTCATCACGCTCGCATAAGGATCTTGCGCTTTTTTGATCAGATTAATGGCTTCATTAATCATCTCAATTGTTTTTCCTGTTTTTAACTGAAGCTTTTTCGCAAATTCTTCATCCAGATTTTGGGTATCAATGAGAAGATCTAATCTTACCTTATTCAGGAAATATTGTGCTTTTTTCGCCATCATATCATGAAAATCGCCTTCCTGAAGATAGAGATTCCCTATGCTTTTTACAAAATCTACCGAAGTATTTTTCAATGGTTCAATCACAGGAACGATACGCTGCTTTCTTTTTGCATTAAAGAAAACAAATAATACCAACCCTCCTAAAAGCACCCACCAAGCATATTTCAAGGCAGGATTAGACAAAATAAATCTCATAAAGAAACGAGATACTTGTGCGTTGCTTTCTACGAACCAAAGTGTTTCTTTGTCATCAAGATACGAAAAAACATCTTGTGTATATTTTATGTTTCCGGATTTCAGCAGGTAATAATTCGTCAGGAAAAGGGGCTCACAATGAACATAAATATTTCCTTTCCCAAATTTAACTTTAATAAAATTGGCTTGATTTGAATTGTTTTTTTCGACTGTTTTTCCAAGAACTTCAACCTGTGGTTTAATAAAAGAAAAACCTCTGCCTGAAGGAAATTTATCTAATGTAAGAAAATCATTCTGGTATTTTTTATCCGTCAGTTTTAAAACATTCTCATCTTCAAAAGAGAGGTCCGAATCATAATATCCAATACTGTCTGAAATTTCTTTTGGAATTTTACTAACAATCAACATCGCATCTGAACCTTTAGAAACCTGATCTAAGATCTTGTTCCATGATTCTTTATCAACCTCAGTTTCTACAACCAGAATATTATGAGCTTCTTTTTTATGAGTATTGTAGTAGTCATAAGGAGTCTGATCTATTTTTTTTAATTTATTTTTAAAAAGATCTTTCGCCTCATGATCAAAAACAAATAATCCGAAAGGTGATTTTTCATTCGTATCAAAATTCTTACGCCAATCTGTAACCTCTTTTTTGTTCACTTCAAGCAACGCCAAAATAACCATCACAACGATGAAAATTACAGCATATATTTTGAAACTTTTATTCATTGTAAAAAGAGTTTAATTAAGGTTTAAAGGCTTGATATTGCGTTTTGAATTTCTGATAATTTTGTTCATCAATACTGAATTCTCCGTACCAAACGTATTCGAAGATATAAGATAAATTAGAAAAATCATTTTTAAGATGGGGAGCCTTCAATTCTGCCACATAATCTTTATTGGTTTTTTCAGGATTCCAGTTGATGGATTTTTTATCACTTAATTTTTTAAGCACAAATAAGAACTGATAACGAACTGCCGAACGGTAATCTCCTGCCCTTTCAAAAGTTGCAATACTTTCCGGAAAATTAATCTCATGAATGTTTTCATGAAGCTCTTCATCTTTAATTATTACTTTCTTGTTCTTTTTTCCAAAGATGAAATTCCCGTCTTTCCCTATTAAATATTTAACAATAAAATAGAGAAGAAAACCGACCAGAATAATTCCAAATATTCGAATTAAGATTCCAGCGATATTACCGGATTTTGAGAAAACAGTATCACCAAAAATACTTTGTAATATCTGACCTACTTTTCTTAAAAGCTTTTGCCAGAAAGATTCTTTTGGTTTAACCGTTGTATAATCAAACTCATTTCCTTTGTATCTCGACTGAATATTTTCCTTGAACTTTTTTGGATATACCGTGTTTTCAGAAACCGGATTTTTAAGCAATACAGAATCTGCACGATACATATTTTTGTAATGTCCCGTGTTCAATGAATCTTCTATATACTCTTCAATAACCGTTGGTTGTGGATCATTTTGAGCATAATAAAATTCAAAGGAGAAAAATATCAGTAAGAAAAAAAAGATTTTATTCATTACTTCCGATGGTATCTATTTCTGCTAATTCTACTTTTTGATGAAGGTCTGTTCTGCTGTCATAATACATTAATCCTGAATTCACATACAGCATATTTGAAAGGAAAAATGACACAAGTATCGAGATTCCATACATTACAAAGAAAAATATTCCCGCAGTTCCGGTAAACGGATTTTGTTCAAAATTAGCATCCGGAGTTGATGTTAAAAGTGATCCGAAAAAAAACAGCATCGGAATAAGCGTGAAAATTGAAGTTACAACATATAAAATAATTGAAACAACAATCGTTGATCCCCAATATTTCCAATAAGGTGATTTTTCTCGTCCGTTTGGATAAGAAAACTGAGATCGGATGGAATAGCTTAAACTTTCAAAAAAACCTCGATCAGAATTAAAAAAATCATACATCAAAAATGTTACAACATTAAATAATGTAGGAAAAACCAACAAGATCAAAAAGATTCCAATGACAATCAAAACCAACACATAAGAAAACCCCATTATAATGAATGACAGCGGTGTAACGATAAACATCATGCCTAAACAAAGCTTACCAATTTTGCCTGCATTATTTTTAAAATCACTTAGAATATCATCAGTTTTAATCTTATCCTGCCCTTCCGCCAATCTTTTTAGATAAAAAACCGGAAACAGATAATTAACGATCATTAAAATTAAAAAGAGAAGCAAGGTGAGAATCCCGACAACAATGAGCATTCCCACATTATTGTCGAAATATTGTTGCAAATAATAGCTCTCGCCATTAAGATTAGAACCAAACAATTGTGAGAACAATTCTTTGTATCCTAAAACAAATACAGTTACCATGAAGATCATCAGCAAACCATTCAGTAAAATATAATTTTTGAAATAATTTTTACCGTATAGTTTGAAAAAAGTAAAACTGTCACTTATAAAAGTCCCGAAATCTCTTTTTTTATAAAACTGCATCATTGATTGGGTTGTTAGTTTTTTTGTTGACAATAGCCGGATAAATAATATAATAGAATCCTATGATCGCTAATGTTCCGAAAATAATAATTAAATTCAAAATCAACGGCATCTTTAAAGCATGTCGTGTGACATATCCTTCAATAATTCCTGCACATATTGTAAATGGAATGGTACTTAAAAATATTTTAAATGAATCTTTAAAGCCATTTTTAAAAGAATTAAATCTCGAAAAAGTCTTTGGAAATAAAATAGAGGCTCCCAAGATCAACCCGCACATCGCCTCAATGACCATGGCGAAAATCTCAAAAACTCCGTGAAGCCAAATTCCTCTTGCGCTGTCTTTCAACGCTCCATAATCGTAGAAAAAATACTGAAAAGAACCCAACATCACACTGTTTGAAAGCAAAGCATATAAAGTTCCTACTCCACCTGCAATTCCGTAGATATACAGTTTTGCGCCAACTCCGATGTTATTAAAAATAATCCCAATGGTACTTCCCCAGGTTGAACCACTTTGATACACTCCAACAGCGTTTCCTTTTTTAATATTCTCTATCGTTTCATTCACATAGTTTTCACCAAGAATAATATTCGTAAATTCTTTATCGTAAATCGCAGAAAGAACTCCGATTAAAGTAAACAAAGTGAAAAACAAGAATGCATACGTTAAATATCTTCTGTATTGATAGACCAACAAAGGCACTTCGGTTTCAAAAAAATACAGAATTCTGTTCTGCTCTACTCTTTTGGTCTTATAAATTTTTTGAAATATCTGAGAAGACAGGTGGTTTAAATAAACCGTAGTATTACTTTTGGGGTAATAGGTCTGCGCAAAAGAAAGGTCATTGATAAGGTTGATATACAGCGAAGACAGGTCATCAGGATTTTTTTTTACTTTCCCTTGAATAACCTGTTCAATTCCCAACCATTTTTCTTTATTTTGCTTAATGAAATAAACCTCTCTCATAATTGTAAGGCTAAAATAATAAAAAATATGTCTCAAATTGCGATTAATACTTCACAAAATGTAAATATTAATTTCAACATCGCAAGTGTTGGAGAAAGGATGCTTGCATTCATCATTGATCTTTTAATAAAGGTGCTTTACGCAGTCGTTGCTTTCTATGTATTTTTTAATTTTTTTGATCTGGGCTATTTATTAAACGGTCTCGATCAATGGTCTCAAATGGCCATTTATATTGCAATTACATTTCCTATCTATATTTATCCCGTGGTTTTGGAGAGCCTGATGGAAGGTCAAACTCCCGGAAAAAAATTAATGAAGATTCGTGTGGTGAAAATTGATGGATATCAGGCAAGTTTTGGAGATTATTTAATTCGTTGGGTTTTCAGATTAATTGATACTTCTTTTGCCGGAGTTGTTGGTTTAATTTCTATGATCGTTTCTAAAAACAATCAACGTTTAGGAGATATTGCTTCAGGAACTGCAGTAATTTCATTAAAAAATACCATTAATATTTCCCATACCATTCTAGAAAACATTCATGAAGATTACATCCCGTCATTCCCTCAAGTTATTGCTCTAAGCGACAACGACATGAGAATTATCAAAGACAATTACACCAAAGCATTACGAGTGGATGATAGACAAATCATCAATAAACTTTCTGATAAAATAAAAGGGATCTTAAAACTTGAAGTGGATGCTACAAAAATGACGGAAAGGCAGTTTATCCATATTGTCATTAAAGATTATAATTATTATACAGGAAAGGATAGTTAAAAATGTGAATTGTCAATTTTGCTTCGCAAGTGAATTGTGAATTATTTTCAATACAAAAAAACTGACAAGAGAATCGAATTGACCATTTACAATTAACTACCTCAAGTCGGTGCAGTTTTTGTATTTAATCAACAAAGCCTTACTTATGAAATTTGAAAACAATAAATCCGGAAACGGCGGAGTTCTTACGCTAAATAACGAAATCAAAGAAATAGGAAGATTGACCTACACCATTTTTCCCGAAGATGATAAATTAATCATTTCCTTCGTTTTAGTTCACCCTGAATTTGAAGGCAGAGGAATGGGGAAATATTTGGTTGAGGAAGCCATCAAATTCTCACGAGAAAATAATTGGAAGGTTTATCCACACTGTTCTTACGCAAGAGCTGTAATGACGAGAATGAGTGATGTAGATGACATCTTTTTAAAGAATTAAAACATCATTCACCAATATATCCTCAATATTATCCGGGTAGTTTACTTTAAGATGATGATCAGAAGCTACCCAGTCCATTATCTCATTTAATGCTAAAATTTTAGAATTCGGAATTCCCATTTTATCTAAAGCACAAGCGTTGCATTCCTGCTCATATTGATTATGAATAGGAATAACGAATAATTTTTTATCCATGAAAAGGGCCTCTGCAGGAGTTTCAAAACCGGCGTTGCACAAAATACCTTCGCAGTTTTCGAAATATTTTAAATATTGAATTTCATCAATCGGGAAAACCTCCACATTTTTCACTTTAACCTGAATTTTACTGTGCTTTGAAAATACTTTCCATTCAACAGGAATCTGTTCTAAAACTTTAATGATATTTTCATCAGAAAAACTCGGTAAATACACAAGATAATACCCTTTTTTATCAGGATTAAGGTTTCTGATTTTATGTCTAATAACAGGTTTTTTGATTTGTGGGTGATAATTTTCAAAATGAAAACCTATCTTCCTTTCACTGGGAACGTAGTATTTCAGAATCATCTCTCCTAGAAAATCTTTCTTATCCGGCTTTGGAGTTTCAGCAAAACTCATAGATGCCTGATGGCTTAATTCGATCATAGGAAGCTTCTTGAGTTTACTCGCCCAGCCCGTTAAAGGTTCGTAATCATTAATAATTAAATCATACTGTTTTAACTCTAGCTCCCTAATCGTTTTTATTGCTTCAAAAAACTTATTCTCTACAAACGTTTTTCGATAGGATAATCCTCCGGTTTTGTTATAAAGAAGGGAAATACCTTTATGTTGAAAGTTAATGTTAAAATCAGCCTTTAATTGCGATTGATGCCCGCTGATTAATGTATCAACCGAAGCGTATTTTTTAAGAAGGGGAATAATTTCCTGCGCTCTTGCGACATGCCCGTTTCCGGTACCCTGAAATGCGTATAAGATTTTCATTTAGGAAAAATTGGTTACTATTTTTAAAAGCTCAGAATTATCCATATCCTGAATTTCTTCAACTTCATCATCTTTCAACAAATGTTTATGCTCATCATAATAAAAGATCTTCCATTCTTTCTCATTATATTCCAAAGCAGATAAATTTTCTATCCAATCTCCGGAATTTAAATAAGTACAAGATCCTTTTTTATTGATGACTTCACGAATTTGAGGCTGGTGAATATGTCCGCAAATAACATAGTCATAATGATTATCAATAGCCAGCTCAGAAGCCGTCAATTCAAAATCACCGATATATTTCACTGCTTTTTTCACATTGTTTTTGATCTTTTTTGAAAATGAGTATTTCTCTTTCCCCATTTTATCTAAGAACCAATTTACAACATTATTGATTACAATTAATAAATCGTACCCTTTTCCCCCTAATTTAGCGATCCATTTAGAATGTTGAACAGATGCATCGAAAACATCCCCATGAAAGATCCATGTTTTCTTTTGATCAATATTCAAACAAATTTTATTGCAGACTTTAAGTTTACCCAATTGAAAATCGGTAAACTTCCGGAACATCTCGTCGTGGTTCCCTGTGATATAGTAAACATCAGTATTTTTGGTGGCCAAGGAAAGAATTTTCTTGATCACCTTCAAATGAGGTTTAGGGAAGTAAGACTTTTTGAATTGCCAGATATCGATAATATCACCATTCAAAACTAAAATCTTAGGCTGAATAGAGTTTAGATATCTTAATAATTCTTTAGCCTTACATCCATAAGTTCCCAAATGAACATCCGAAATAACAACTAACTCAATATCTCTTTTCATAGTTTTATGCAAAGAAACTAATTGAAAGTTAACTGTATATGAATGTTATATTATTTTTATAGAGCGTTCATCAACTCTTCTGTAATTTCCATGTTGTGATAAACGTTTTGTACGTCATCATCTTCCTCGAAACGGTCAAGCATTTTCATATTTATCTTAAACTGCTCTTCTGTAACTTCTTTTGTGTTGTTGGCGATTCTTTGAAGTTCTGCACTTTTCACTTCAATTTTAAGCTCATCTAGTTTATGAGATAAAGAACCGAAATCTTCAAAAGCGGTCGTGATCATTACTTCCTCTTCATCTTTTTCTACATCTTCTGCTCCACCGTCAATCATTTCCATTTCAAAATCATCCCAATCCATTTTGATTTGAGCGATATCAATACTGAAAATACCTTTTCTATCAAAGATAAAAGCCAGCTCACCATTCTTACCTAAGTTACCGTCAAACTTATTGAAGATTGCTCTTACGTTCGCAACGGTTCTTGTTGTATTGTTCGTCGTACATTCTACGAAAAATGCAACACCACCTTGTCCGTAACCTTCATAAGTAATCTCTTCATAGTTCTCTGCATCTGCACCACTCGCCTTTTTGATTGCTCTTTCTACATTATCCTTCGGCATATTGGCTCCTTTCGCATTCTGGATACATCTTCTCAATGCAGGATTTGCTTCAACATCAGGCCCACCAGCCTTAACTGCTAATGCAATATCTTTCCCTATTTTAGAGAAACTCTTGGCCATTTTATCCCAACGGGCCATTTTAGAAGCTTTTCTATATTCAAACGCTCTTCCCATTTTTATTTTAAATTTTCAACAAAATTAATTAAAAGTAAACGAAAAAAAAATACCCCCAGAGAACTGGAGGTATTTATTATTTAGAAAAATTAATTATTTTTTCTTTTTAGCTGGAGCTTTCTTAGCTGAAGCCTTTTTAGCTGGAGCTTTTTTAGCACCTTTCTTAACTGCTTTTTTAACTGGAACAGCTACAGTAAGATCATTTTTCTTATAAGTTTCCCAATCTGCACCTGAAATAGCTCTTACGATAACTTTTCTGTCAGCTTGTCTTTCTGCATCAGAAGCTTTTGCAGGAACTTTAGCTTCTTGAGAACCGATACCAATAGACTTAAGAGTGTTAGGGTTAATTCCTCTAGCCTCTAAAGCAGCAACTACAGAAGCAGCTCTTTGTCTTGATAAGTTCAAGTTGTAAGCAACAGAACCTTTAGCATCTGTCATACCTACTACTAGGAAGTTAGTTTCTTCAGCATCTTTGATGATTCTAGCTGCAGTATCTAATTTCTCACTAGATTCAGCTTTGATTGTAGCTTTGTTGAAATCAAATAAGATAGCTTTCAATGTTTCGTTAACAACAATTACATCTGGCTTCTTAGGAGCTGGACATCCGTTGTATTCAGGAAGACCTGGAACTGTAGGACAAGCATCATCTTTATCAAGGATACCATCACCATCAGTATCTGGCCAAGGACAACCGTTGTTTTCAGCAGGACCTGCTACTGTAGGACAAGCATCATCTTTGTCGATAATACCATCACCGTCAGTATCTGGCCAAGGACAACCATTGTTTTCAACTGGACCAGCAACATCTGGACACTGATCGTCTTTATCTGGAACTCCATCACCGTCAGTATCTGGACATCCTTGGAATTCAGGTAAACCTGGTGTATCTGGACATAAATCGTCTTTATCTAAGATACCATCCTTATCTCTGTCTCTGTTTCCAAATCTGAAGTTTAATGAAGCAGAAGCTTGCCAGAAGTTAGCAACTGTAGACTTGTCTCCTGGAGTTGATACGTAATCTCCTTGTACACCTAAACCGAAGTTTTTAGTCAACCAGAAGTTCACACCTGCACCAGTAGAAACTGTAAAGAAGTTAGCTTTACCGTTTTCGTTACCATTTTCTCCATTTTGAACCCACTCTCCGTTAACATCAGTTCTTGGGAAAGTAAGAGCAGTATAGTCATGTCTTAAGTAGTTAGCACCAACTCTTAAATATGGATCAAACCAAGATTCTTCGTTCCATAAAAGACCTGCAGCCTTCACTTGTAAACCAAGACCAGTCATCAACATAAACTCTTTACCCATGTTGAATCTTTTGTTTTCAACATTTCCAACTGAAGTCTGCCAATCTACAACGAAACCTTTAGCAACGTTTCTTGCAACTGTAAGCTTAGATAGTGGAGGTGTAATAGAGAAGTTGTTCGTATTGAACATCGTCTTCGTTAAATTTTTAGCAGAGAACGTATTACTGAACTCACCTCTAACTGCTGTGTGATTTTCCGCGTGAGCACCAACCCCGATCATCCACGGATTGTTGGTAGTCTGAGCGAACACAGTAGAAGCAACAGTAAGCGCCAATGCTGAAATTCCTAATTTTAGATTTTTCATAGAATTAAATGATTAAATAATTGATAATGCAAAATAAATATAATTTTTCTTTATAAACAAAGTTTTTCAAATGATTTTTAACTTTTCTTTAATATTCTGTCCAGATTTCGTTTGTTTTCTCTATCTTTTATGCTCTCCCTTTTATCAAAAAGCTTTTTTCCCCTTCCCAAGGCTATTAGCACCTTCGCTCTGCCTCTATCATTTATATACAATTTTAAAGGAATAATCGTATTACCTGCATCTTTTAGCTTTTTTTCAAGTTTTTGCAATTCTTTTTTGTGCAACAGCAATTTCCGTTCCCTTTTTGTTTTGTGATTATAAAATGTACCCAGCTTATATTCATCAATCATCATATTAATGATATACAATTCTCCATTAATAAATTGGCAGAAAGATTCTGTTATAGAGGCTTTAGAAGAACGCAAAGATTTTATTTCAGTACCTGTTAAAACCATACCGGCTTCCATTTCTTCGATAAATTCATATTCAAATCGGGCCCTTCTATTTAATATATTGACTGTCTTTTCAATCTTCATTTTAGTATTTATATAATTATATCGAATTGAATTACATCCAATTCTACATTAAGTAGTCCCTTATAGGACGTACTCTATTAATTTCATTAATGAAATATATAAAAAATACCCCACATTTAAAAACTTGAATATTACATTATTACGAAATACCCAAATTCTTTTCGTATTTTTGCGCCAAATTTACAAAACTATATGTTAACAGTATCTAACTTATCTTTACAATTCGGGAAAAGAGTTCTTTTTGATGATGTAAACATCATGTTTACAAAAGGAAACTGCTACGGAATCATCGGAGCAAATGGTGCAGGAAAGTCTACATTCCTTAAAATATTAACAGGAAAGCAGGATCCAACTACAGGACATGTATCTCTGGAACCAGGAAAAAGGATGTCAGTTTTGGAGCAGGATCACTTTGCATACGATCAATATACTGTTCTGGAAACTGTTTTAAGAGGAAATACAAAATTATTTGAAATAAAAGAAGAGATGGACGCTTTGTATGCCAAAGAAGATTTCTCTGATGAAGACGGTATCAAAGCAGGTGAACTTGGGGTAGTGTATGAGGAAATGGGCGGTTGGAACTCAGAATCTAATGCACAAACCATGCTTTCTAACGTGGGTATTAAAGACGATATGCACTGGCAGGTAATGGGTGAACTTGAAAACCAAGACAAAGTAAAAGTTCTTTTGGCTCAGGCACTTTTTGGAAGTCCTGATGTATTGATTCTGGATGAACCTACGAATGACCTTGACATTGAAACAATTGCTTGGCTAGAAAACTTCCTTGCAGATTACGAAAACACTGTAATTGTAGTATCTCACGACCGTCACTTCTTAGATACGGTTTGTACGCATATTGGAGATTTAGATTATGCTAAATTAAACCTTTATACAGGTAACTACTCTTTCTGGTATCAGGCTTCTCAGCTAGCAACAAGACAAAGAGCTCAGGCTAACAAAAAAGCGGAAGAGAAGAAAAAAGAACTTCAGGATTTCATCGCAAGATTTAGTTCAAACGTTGCAAAAGCTAAACAGGCAACGGCGAGAAAGAAAATGATCGATAAATTAAACATCGATGATATTAAGCCTTCTTCAAGAAGATATCCGGCTATTATTTTCGAAATGGAAAGAGAAGCAGGAGATCAAATTTTAGATGTAAAAGGGCTTGAAAAAACGAAAGATGGGGAATTATTGTTCTCAAACATCGATCTAAACCTTAAAAAGGGAGATAAAGTAGCTGTACTTTCTAAAAACTCTTTAGCAATTACTGAGTTTTTTGAAATTCTAGCAGGAAATAATCAGGCAGATAAAGGAACTGTAGCTTGGGGAGTTACCACAAACCAATCTCACATGCCGTTGGATAATACTAAATTCTTCCAGGAAGATATCAGCTTGGTAGACTGGTTAAGACAATTCACTAAAAATGATGAAGAGCGTCACGAAGAATTCATGAGAGGATTCTTAGGAAGAATGTTATTCTCAGGAGATGAAGCGTTGAAATCTTGTACTGTACTTTCAGGAGGTGAAAAAATGAGATGTATGTTCAGTAGAATGATGCTTCAAAAAGCAAACGTTCTTTTACTTGATGAACCAACCAACCACTTAGACCTAGAAAGTATCACAACATTGAACAACTCATTGTCTAACTTTAAAGGAAATCTATTGTTATCATCTCATGACCACGAAATGCTTTCAACAGTCTGTAACAGAATTATCGAATTAACTCCTCAAGGAATTATCGATAGAGAAATGACTTATGACGAATATCTTTCTGATAAAAAGATCAAAGAATTAAGAGAAAAAATGTATTCTTAATCGGGTACAATACTAAAATCAATGATAAAAAAATTCCTCAAACTAAACTTTGAGGAATTTTTATTTTTAAGCAATTCTAAATTATTTTGTCAGCTTTGTAGTGGGTAAAGTAACCGTTCCGGGATCTTTCCACAAACCATCTTTTTCTGCTTTTTTCTTAATATTCTGCGCTCTTTTTTCACTATCAGGGTGAGAGTTAAACATTTTCTGAAAACCAGACTGAGTACTTCCTTCCGAAAGCAATGCCAGTTTTTTGAAAGCTGTATATTCCGCTACGACATTATAATGATTAGCTTTCATGAAATCATAAGAATAGTCATCTGCCTGCGACTCTTGCTTCTTGCTGTGAGAAGCATCCACAAAAGCATTCGCCATTTTTCCAATCTGACTTTCATTAAGCGTAGATACGGTAGATGAAGCCGAAGAAGCAGCATCTAATGCAGCAGCCTTTAAATAAGCCGATTTAATAGCATCTTTGGTGTCCTGATTTTTCACATGACCAATTTCATGACCAATGACAGCCAACAATTCATCATCCGTCATCATATCCATTAAAGAAGAAAAAACACGGACACTTCCATCTGCACAGGCAAAAGCATTGATATCTTTCACTTTGTACACTTTATAGTTTAAGTTAAGACCATCCTGAGTTTTGTGTTTCCCAAAAAGCTTATTCAACCTTACTGTATAAGGATCTTTTGGTCCTGCTATCTCATTATTCTTATCCATATAATCTACCGACTCTTTGGATAATTTTATAGCATCTTCATTCGTAAAACTAAGTGCTTTTGAACCTTTGGAAACAACGTCTACCGCCTTTCCAAGACTAATTTTTTGTGCATTGGCTTCGCAAATTACGCCCAATAAAAACACAACGATAATAATTTTTTTCATATTAATAATTTTAGGTTTAGTTCAACGAATATATCATTTTTAAAATAAAAAATCCTTTTCCAGAAAACTCTGAAAAAGGACTTACACCTAATATTAAGAAATCACTTTATACAATAAATAAAGATGCAATTGCTGTAGCATCAGTACCACTCAGGATTTCATCATAAGCAGCAGAACCTGCAGCAGCTCCGAAAGCCGTTGCCGTATTGTACCCTGCCTGATTTGTATTACCTTCACCTGCATATACAGCATTGGTTGCAGCAGGCATATTTCCACCATCTGCTAATTCTATCCAGCCTTTATTGCCTCTCATTCTTCTTACTTGAGAAGCGTGTCTGGCTTCCACAGAATGAATCTGCAAAGCTGCCTGTAATACGGCTTTATTAGACATTACATTTCCTGCCTGTCCTTTATATGCTCGTACGCCTGTATCTTCAAATGCCTGAGCCAGAATTAAGAATTGATTATAGTCTGCAAAAGGAGCAAACGCACCACCCACTGTAAAATCGAAATTTGGTTTAGCAATTGGTGTTGTTCCTAAAGAAGTCAATGTACTTTTCAAAAAAGCTACGTGAGCTGATTCATGTTTTGAAATCTGCATAAATACTGGTTTATCAGAACTTGGAATAAGCCCCGCAGTACCTAATCCTTTCGAATAATATTCATCTTCAAGATATTCTAATGTTAATGCAAGCGTTAACGCATCCGTTAATGCAGTTTTAAAAAATGTTCCTGAAGTTTTGGTAGTCTCTGCTTTTGCAGAAGTAGACATTAAAGTTCCCAATCCTAATGGTACAGCAGCAACTGCTGCTTTTTGACCCATTGAAGACATATTCGTAAGAGATTCTAATCTTGAAGTTTCTGTAGTGAAAAATTTATCATCAGAAAGTTTATCTAGTAATTTAAGAATGTTCATAATTGTTGATTTTGGAAGTGAATAATTTAGTTAATACCTCTTTCTTTCCAAGTGAATGGAGTTTTGATAAATCCTCCAGCTGCGGCTACAATCTGATTAGGCTCTTTGGCAACATCCAATCCGTTTGCATCGATAACATCATCGCCTGAAAAATCAGTAGATCCAGGATTAATCGCATTTCTTATCGCAGAAGCATGTCTCGCTTCTACAGAAACAATTTTCCCGGCAATTACTAAATAATCTGGATTTGTAATATATTTTCCAGCTCCATTATACGCTGCTACACCAGTATCTTCCAATGCTTTTGCAGTTGCTAAAACAGAAGCTCTGTTATTGAAATTTACATTAGGATATTGAAATTCAAGGGTTGGTAATATATTCGCAGTTACTCCACCTATTGCAGCTTTGAAAAAATCTCTGTGAATTAATTCATGATGGTATAAATCTGTAAAAAGTGTTTTTTCGGCATCAGAAATACCAGAGTAAAAATTGTTTACCACTTTAGTATAAAAATCTGCTTCAAGCTGTTCTAGCGCATACGCATAGTTTAATACTCCTACATCTCCTGTACCGAGATCGAATATTTTAGAATTATCCACCATCTGAAAATCAGAGTTATCATCGCATCCTACAAGCGCAAGACCTGCCATTGCAAGACCAATACCGCCAAGTTTAAGAAAGTTTCTTCTACCAGTATCCAAGGTGGCACCCTGGTTAGAAACACTGATCGTTTTTTTCATAATATTAATTTTTTAAGTGTTATAACTTTATTTACGAGGGCAAATCTGTTTCGGTTTTCATTAATTCAATTTTTATTCAATTTTATTTAAAAAAGTTTCACAAAAAGAGTTAAACAACTGAAAAACAATAAATTAATTTCACGTCATTCATTTTTTTTATCCTAAGAATTCCTCGTTTTTAAAATATATTTTCCCTATTTTTGTGAAATGAGTCAAAAATGGATTTACAAGCCTGAACCCGATGAGGAGATAGTGGATGGATTAAGTTCGTCACTTGGTTTTGGAACTTTCGAATCTAGACTCCTCGTTCTGAGAGGAATTGACGATTATCAAAAGGCCAGAGAATTCTTTAAACCTAATCTTACCGATATTCACAGTCCTTTTTTAATGGCCGATATGCAAAAAGCTGTTGAGCGCATTGCAACTGCCATTGAAAACGGAGAAAAAATAATGGTTTATGGAGATTACGACGTAGATGGAACTACTGCCGTAGCCTTAATGTATCTATACCTCAGCAAAATTGTTGAGAAAAAATATTTAGATTTTTATATTCCGGATAGAAATTCTGAAGGATATGGAATTTCTACAGAAGGAATTGATTTCGCTAAAGAAAATGGATTTTCATTGATCATCGCATTAGATTGTGGAATCAAGGCGATTGATATGATCAACTATGCTCAGAGTTTAGATATTGACTTTATTATTTGTGATCACCATTTACCGGGAGACGAAATCCCCAATGCGGTAGCTGTTCTAGATCCTAAAAGAATAGACTGCAGATATCCATTTAAGGAACTTTCAGGTTGTGGAGTTGGTTTTAAATTATGCCAAGGCTTAAATACCATTTATAAACTTCCCGATGCAGAGTTATTTGAATTAACTGATCTTCTGGCAATTTCTATTGCCGCAGATATTGTTTCTATGACTGGCGAGAACAGAGTTTTGGCTAAAATGGGTCTTAAAACGCTAAGAAAAACCAGAAATCTAGGTCTTAGATTATTAATTCCTGAAGATAAACTTTCTCATTTCGAGATCTCCAATATTGTTTTTGAAATTGCACCAAAAATCAATGCTGCCGGAAGAATTTCCCATGGAAAGGCTGCCGTTCAATTGATGGTTTCTGACAATTTAAAACATGCCAATCAAATCGTTGGTGATATTATGAACCTCAACGATGAAAGACGTGAGCTGGATATGAATTCTACTCTTTCTGCATTAAACCAGATTCTGGAATCTCAGCAGCAAAGTAAATTGACAACCATTGTATACCATCCTGAATGGAACAAAGGTGTTATCGGAATTGTAGCTTCAAGACTTATTGAAACTTATTATAAACCTACTTTGGTTTTCACTGACGGAAATAACGGAGAGATGGTAGCTTCAGCACGATCTGTTTCTGATTTTGATGTCCATGAAGCCTTAGATATTTGCTCTGAATACTTCTTGAAATTCGGAGGCCATCATGCTGCAGCAGGACTTTCAATGGAAAAAGATAAGTTTGAAGCTTTTAAAATAAAATTTGAAAAAGTAGTTACCGAAAAAATCAAAGAACATCAGAGAGAGCCTTCTATTACCATTGATTCTGAAATTAGCATTGATGATGTGAATAGAGAGTTTATTAATTTTCACAGAAAATTAGCTCCGTTTGGACCTCATAATATGAAACCGATTTTGGCCATCAAAAACCAGAAGCTTGCCGGCTATGTAAAAACGATGGGGAAAGATAATAATCACCTTAAATTTTACATCAAACAAGAATCTACAGGTAGAAATATTGAGTGTGTAGGTTTTAAACTGGGCCAGTTCTCAGAAGATTTTAAAAACAAGAACTTCGACATTGTCTTTACATTAGAGGAAAATCATTGGAAAGGAAATGTAACGCATTATCTTAATATTAAAGACGTAAAGTTTAGGGATTAGTAAACAAGAAGCTTATTCCTGAGCCCTAATGAAATATGAAAAAAATAGGCTTATTTTTCGGTTCGTTTAATCCAATTCATATTGGACATCTGATTTTGGCTAATTATATTTTAGAAAACTCAGATATGGAAGAATTGTGGTTTGTGGTAAGTCCGCAAAACCCTTTCAAGGATAAAAAATCTTTATTGAAAGACCATAACAGACTAGATATGGTGCAACTTTCGATTAAAAACTATCCGAATATGAGAGCTTCTAATGTAGAGTTTTCTCTTCCAAAGCCGAGTTATACTATTGATACCCTGACTTATCTTCATGAAAAACATCCCGACTATTCTTTTAGTTTAATTATGGGAGAAGATAATCTTGGTAGTTTACACAAATGGAAAAATTATGAAACACTCATTAAGAACCATCATATTATTGTGTATCCAAGAGTTTTTGATGGTGAGAAAAAAGATTCAGATTACCTTCAAAATGAAAACATCTCTTTAATCAAGGCTCCCGTTATCGAGCTTTCGGCCACGGAAATCCGAACGATGATTAAAGATGGTAAAAATATAAGACCAATGCTACCTCCGGAAGTTTTTGATTATTTGGACGGTAGTAATTTTTATAAGTAAATTTGCAGTACAGGAAATAGGTTCCAGGAATTAGCGCTTAGGCTTTAATTTATAACTTATAATTCATCATTCATAACTCAAGAAATGGACTTCATCGATAAAATATTCTCAAAATATTCTCAGGAAAAAATCATTAAATGGTTTAAACAAATCTGTATTGCAGAAGCAATTTCCTGTATTTTATTATACGGAGTTGCCATGATCTGGATTCGTTATGATGAAAATTTATACTCCATTATATTCATAAGTGTTGTCGGAAGTTTACATGGGCTTTTCTTTACCCTTTATCTTTTACTTTGCCTTCCGGCCAGAAAAATTTATAATTGGGATGATGAAGATTTTGTCTTCGCCCTATTATCTGCATTTTTCCCTTTTGCGACCATCTGGATAGATAAGAAGCTAGCCCGTTTCGATAGAGAATAATATTTATTTTCAACTATTTTCAATTTCGCTGTAACATAATTTATGTTACAGTTGTCTTATTATGTAGAAAGTCAAAGTACACTAAAAATCTCAATGTAAATTTTAACAACTGAAAATCAATAAGTTGAAACAAGTTTGAAAACATTTTTACTACTTTGTATTGCATGATACTAAATTTATTACATATCTTTGCAATATCAATTAATAACGAATACAAGCTATTAACACTTAGAAACAACATCATGAAAACGCCACTACTCATCGCCGCCATATTTTTCACAGGATTTGCTTTTGCACAGGAAAAGAAATCTGATACGCTTAAAACTAAAAGCATAGAAGAAGTTACCATCAAAAAACAAGTCTTTAAAAAGCAAAGTGACCGTTTTGTTTACGATGTTGCCGCTTCTCCTATTACAAAAGGAAATACCACTTTCGATATTTTAAAGCAAACTCCACTACTCTCTTCAACAGATGATAAGACGTTGAAAATTGCAGGAAAGAATAATGCTATCATCTACATCAACGGTAGAAAAAGCAATATGGATGCAGATTCATTGGTGCAGTTCTTAAAAAACACACCTGCTGAAAACATTCAGAAAATTGAGGTGATCACGGTTCCTGGAAGTGAATATCAGGTTGAATCTTCAGACGGAATCATCAATATCGTTTTAAAGAAAAAAATGAGTGATGGGCTAAGTGGAAACATGAGAATGTCTAATTCACAAAACAAGTTCAACGGAAGCAACGCCAGTTTCTCTGCCAACTACAGAAAAGATAAATTGGGAATTAGTGCTAATTTGAGTGGTGGAGAAAATATCCAAGGACAATCTTATGTTTTAAGAAATGGAAATGACTCTTCTTCTAACGAATCTGTAGGTGATATTAATGATCCTAATAAAAACTTGGGAGGTTATTTAAATGTAGATTACCAATTGAATGACAACAGTAATTTGGCTTTATCATGGAATACTTGGGCTAATAAAAGCTATAATTCTACTGTAGATTTATTTAATACAACGCGTTCTTATGATAAAAAGAATGATAACTATATTACCAATTTTACTAACTCCAGAAACAAAGAAGACGCTAGATCATATAATAATTCTGTTAACTTAAACTATGAATTAAAAACAGATTCTTTAGGAAGTAAATTGAATGTAAATGCAGCCTACCTTAATTACAGGAGATTTCAGTTTACTGACAATAGAACGATTATTTCTAATATGAATGGTAATGATATTAGACTTGGACAACAAGTATTTCAGGACTTGCCACAGGTTATTAATAACTTTTCAGGTACTGTTGATTATATCAAAAAATTTAAAAATGATTTCACAGTATCTGTAGGTGGAAATTATAACAAAACGAAAACTAATAATGATACCCAAAATAATACTCTTGATTATAGCTATGATGAATTGGGGAATTTAGAAGGAATAACCAATACACCAACACCAAATCATTTTGTTTATAATGAAAACATTTATGGGGTTTATTTAACATTTGAACAGAAATTTAATGATAAGTTTTCAGGGAAATTAGGCGCTAGATATGAGATCACAAACAGCGTTGGAACATCAGATAATGCTGCGACTCCAGATCTTCAAAAAATTGAAAGAAAGTATAATAACTTATTACCTTATGTAAGTTTTAATTATGCCATCAATGAGAAAAATAATATTTCTTATGCCTTTTCAAGCAGAATGAGAAGACCAAGTTTCTGGGAAATTAATCCGGTAAGAAATATCTTAACAGAAGATAATTATACTCAAAACAATCCTTTTGTAAAAGCATCTTCTACCTATAACCAGGAGTTAACCTATATGTTTAAAAGTTCATATTTCTTAATCTTAAATCACTCATTTTATAAAGATGTAATTACACAGGTTCCATTACAGAGAGATATTTTGAAGCCAAGATTAGATGAAATGGGAAACCCTGTTTTGGATGAAAATAATCAACCTATAATGGATCAACGTAAACAACTGAGATATATCCGTACTAATTTTGGAGATAAGCAAGAAATGTCAGCGATGTTGGGTATTCAAAGAACATTCTTTAAAGAATACTTAACAACTAATTTCAACATTGGTCTTCAGCATAACATCAATAATGGAAGCTTAAGTATTGATCCTACTTCAGGAGATGTATTTCCTACTTATGAAAATAAAATACGTTCCACAAGTGTGATTATTCAAACTAATAACACCATTCGTTTGGATAAAAAGAAAACTTGGTTCTTAGGAGTAAATTACTTCTATGTTGATAAACAACAAATCGAGCTTGGAATGTTAAAGAAACTAATGAGTTTAGATTTAAGTTTAAAGAAAAACTGGAACGAATGGACATTTGCAGTGAATGTAACAGACGTTTTAAGAACAAACATTGTAGAAATCGAAGATTACCAAGACAATGGAAACTATAATTATGTAAAAAATGACCAATTCAGAAGAGGGATGACCGTAAGTATCACTTATAACTTTGGAAACCAGAAAGTGAAAAAAGTAAGAGATATCGAAGGGGCTTCTGATGCGATCAAAAGCAGAACAAGATAGAAAACAATCATTCTTCATATCAATTATTTTGTACAGTAACTCGTTGAGAAATCAGCGAGTTTTTTATCTTTAATCCGTATGAAAAACTTAATAATAATTTTCGGATGTTTCTTTATGTTGCTTTTTACTGGCGGTTGCAAGAAAAAAACAATAAATCTTGGTGAAAAAAATTCTTTTGAAAGCCAGGAAAACATCTCTTACGGTAAAGATTCTGAACAAAAAATGGATCTTTATATTCCCAAGAATATTTCAAATTCAAAACCGGATGTCTTTATTATGATTCATGGTGGTGGATGGAGAGGTGGCGAAAAATCTAATTTGTCTTTCTTTACTTTATCTATGATGAAGAAATTCCCTACTTCTATTTTCGCCAATATTAATTATCGTTTGGCTTCCACCACTCGTTTTGCCATCCCCAACCAGACCGATGATATTACGAATACAATGCTTTATTTAGAAAAAACATTACACTACCAACCTAGATTTATTCTTTTGGGAAATAGTGCCGGTGGACATTTATCAATGTTGTATGCTTATCAATTTGATCAGGCTAAAAAAGTAAAAGCGGTCATCAATATCGTAGGGCCATCTGATCTGTCGGATTCTAATTTTAAAAAGTATAGCGATTATTCTTTTGTTGAAAACCATTTAATAGATCCAAAAATACTTTCTTCCGGCGTATCAATGATGAATTTTGCGAGTCCGGCCCACTGGATAACCAATACCTCAGCGCCAACGCTTTCTTATTATGGACTCAGTGACCAAGTGATTCCGTTATCACAAAAAGCCATATTAGATTCTATCTTAGATAAAAATAAGGTAACTCATGAATCATTCGAATTTAATGGCTGACATCTCGATTGGGATAAAGAAAATAATGCGTCTTTTTTAATAAACAAAATTGATGAATTTCTGAAGAAAACTGATAAGAAATAATTGTTTAAAAATCAAACCTAACAGGTTTTTAAAACCTGTTAGGTTTAGAAAAAATCGACAAAAAATAAACGCTCTGAAAAATTTCAAAGCGTTCTATTATTTAATTTTATTTTTTAATACCCAAGTACTTTCTTGATTTCAAGACCTGTTACATTTAAGGTATTTAGACATTTCGTGAAATTCGCTGTACTGCTTAAATCCCAATAAGGTAACAATACAATAACCGAAACATCTGTAGCCGGATCATACGTCATTAAGGATAGATAGCCTTCTGTAGCACCGTTATGCCCATATCCAATTCCTGCGAAATTAGCACATCCCAATGCATATCCTGAAGTTGTAGCCGGACCTTTACTCGTTCTCATAAGTTCGGCACTTGAAGCATACAAAACATTCTGACCTTTCATTATACTTCTTATATAATCGGTAAGCATCACCATCGTCCCTACTCCATTTCCTTCTCCTATATGGGCACTTGCATTTTTTTGATCGGTAATTTCGTTATGACTGGTATATTTAATAAACCCTTTTACATAAGGTGAAGGCAATTGTTTATCCGTCGCCAACTCAGGAAACTTAATACCCAATGGTCTTTTGGAACCAGGCCCTACGATTTGGTCGTACATATAATTTCCGTATGTTTTAGTAGCGCCCGCTTTTTCAGAATATATTCTCGCGATAATTTCACTTAAAATTGAATATCCTGTATTTGAATAATGATAAACCGCATTGGGAGCTCCATAGGTAAGGTTGTGATCTTTCAATACTTTCACATATTCACTGGTCGTAAACTGATGGTCAGGAAAATTCTGAAGCATATAATCGCCATACGTTTCACCATTGATGTTATATTGAGAATCATCATTCGTTACATCATAAATTCCTGCATTATGTTGCAAAATCTGACGAATCGTTATTTGATTTTTATTTGGAAAATCCCAATCTGTAACATCCGGAGTGTACGGAACCGTGGTTCCCGGAATATTGGCAGTAATTTTATCATCCAATTTTAGCCATCCATCCTGCATCATTTTTAAAATAGCAGTAGATGTAAAATTTTTGGTATTGCTCGCAAAACGGAAATAGGTATTTGGGGTAACCGCTGAGCCATTTGTTCCTTTTACAGTCCCGAAATAAGTTCCTTTTGGAGAAACAACATATACGCTTAAAGAAGGAACGTCTGTATTAAGATCTCTTTGAAGATTGGCATGAATATTCTTCACTGCAGCATCTACTTCAACCTGATAGTCTTTCTCCGTCTCATTATCACTACAACCAAAAATAAAGGGCAGAAATAATGAAAGGGACAAAAGTTTAAGTTTTTTCATGGTTTAGTTATTTGATTTATTGTAAGCGGCAAATTTCGGTATTTTTTTTAGAAATATTTGAATCAATCCAAAGGATACCTTTAAAAAATTAAACAATCTCCTTGCTAGCAATCCTCTATTAAAAACAAAAACCCTCAGAATCAAATCCTGAGGGTTTCAAATATATCTTTATCTACTATTCTGATTTTACCACTTCCGTTCTTTCCGAAATTCCATTCGAATTAAAAGCTTCAATCTGGAAATAATAAGAATCTACTCTGTCTGCTCCGGTGAAAAAATATTCATTCTTGTCATACACCATGATGCTTCCGTACAATTTATCAGGAGATTTCCCCCAATAGATTACGTATCCGTCTGCATCTTGATTTTGTTGCCATTTCATCCAGATGCTTCTTCTCTCCCCATATTTTTTAGGATCAGCTCTCAATGGAACAAAGTTTTCAACTTTTGCAGGTTTTGCGCCCGCTCCTTTTCCAAATACTCTGAAACCGCTTAATCCAAATTTACCTGTTGGCATTTTTAAGTTTTCCATTTTCAGGAACCTTGCTTTTGCAGGTTTTTCCAATTCTACATAATCATGAGGAACATCTTTGGTATTTTTACTTTTATCAACAATGACATTCCATTTTTTACCATCGTTTGAACCGTAAATTTTATACTGATGCATTTTGCCTAAAGTTTTACCCATAAACTCAACATCCTGATCTGCATAATTAATCTGAATGGCATTAATGGTAGAAACTTCTCCTAAATCCGTTTGAAACCACTCTCCCGAGTTTCCTGTTTTTGCGCTCCAATAGGTTTTAATATCTTCATCAACCGCCAAATTGGATTGATATCCGCCCAAGGTAGATGAAACCTGAACCGGTTTATTGTAATTTAACAACATCCAATCTGCAAAAAGTCCTTTAGAGAAGTCTTTTCCCTGAGCATATTGCGGAAGGAATGTAGGATAGTCACCATACGCAGTGTTGGTATACATTACATCGTCTTTATCGAATCCTGCAGGCCAGATTCCCAATCTCCTTTCAAAATTATTCTTTGTTGAAATAAAGATCGTTGAAACGTGCCACCAGTTTTTGAAATTATCTTCAAAAGTTGCTCCGTGTCCTGCACCTCTCGCAAAACCACCCGGTTTATACGAAAACGGATTGTGCTGTTGGTATTCGTAGCCTTCCAAAGGATTCTTACTTACATATACTCCATCCGAATATCCGCTGAACTCCGTTGCCGGAGCACCATATTGCATATAGTATTTTCCGTTGTGTTTTGTTACCCAAGCCCCTTCCACAAAAGGTTGTAGGAAAACATTGTCGTTGTATTCTCCGAAACGCTCCCAACCGTGATCTTCAGGCTTTAGTTTTAAAATAGGTTTTACAAACCCTTCAGACTGTAAGGTTTTAACTTTTACTTCTGTCCCTAACAAAGGCCATTCATTACTGGAACCCCAATATAAATACAGTTTATTCTTATCTTCATCATAATGAAAAGCAGGATCCCAAGCTCCCACTTTTAAGGTATCAACTGCAATATGCCAATCATCTTTCGTAGGATTTGTACTTTTCCAGATCGGGAAATCCTGTTCCCAAGTTGATCCATATACATACAACGTATCTTTCATTGCCCAAACTGCAGGCGCATTAAGATCATGAGTATATTTGTTATCTCTGAGGAATTTTCTTTTTACAAATTTCCAATCCAGCATATCATCACTGTACCAATATCCTTCCTGATTGGTTGAAAAAAGAAATAATTTGTTTTTAAAATTTACAATCACCGGATCAGCGGTTGCACGGTGTTTCCCCTGTTTGGAAAAAATTTCAAATGGAGTGTAGCCATAATCGATGTTGATTGGGTTACAAAATGTTTTCTGCTGAGCGTTGATAAAACAGAATGGCAATAAAGCCATCAATAGCATAATTTTCGTTTTCATAAGCACTTTTCTCTTTTCATCCCGTTAATAATCTATTTTACATTGAACTTTTACAAAGTTAATTGATTTTTTCAGGTTTCTTCCAAATAAACCCGTCCAAAAGGTAGTGCGTGAGCTGTGGAACCACTAATAAGGGGATAAGAAATTGCTGAAAACTAAGAGATGGAAAAATAGCATTAACAGAAATATTTTCCCTCCAAACCAATACTTCCCAAAGTAATTCCTCAAAAAAAGCTAATCCTATAATAACACCTACAAAGAGAATAATCCCAAGGCTTGTTTTAAAAATGGAAAGTTTTTTTAACTGAACCTCATCTTTCTGTTTTATTTCTCTAATGTAAATGAGCGCGATGTAAGGAATCCCGTGAGAAAGCACATTGAGCAGCGTAAAAATCAAATCATTATTAAAATAAACAATTCCGAAATACCAAGAAAGATAAGTTCCTATAATGATCATATTTTTAGGAATATTAAAACTCTCGTTTTTATTCCAGAGGTATAACGTTTTCAGAACCCAGATTCCTACAATAGAAAGATATACAACCAGAATATAAGGTCTGTAATCCGGAAGTTTCTGCATCCAAGTAAACTCATTAGTCATAAACCATGTAAAAACTCTTGGTGTTTTAAACCAATACAGCATTGGATAAATGGTTGCCGAATAAATAGCCAATTCATCTATTTTTTTAAAAATAGTATTAGGTTCTTTTCGGGCATAAATTCTCATGAAACCATATTGCTGGCGTATAAAATGAAAAACTGCCACCAACGCTAAAACCGACCAAAAGAATAAACTTCCAAATTGATACAAGATCAATCCCAACATAAAACCGATTACCGGAATGATGATAAATAATTTCTTCCTTTTCCTGAATTCTTCTTTTACAAAATAGGTCTTAAATAATGTAGAATAAACATGCGCAACATCCACAAAAACAATAAGAAATAACCAGATAAAAAACGAATAATGATTTTCAAGATATTGAATCTGACTCTGAAATATGATAATAAAAAACAAAACTAAAAATGGCGGTAACAAAATAAAAAGACCATCTGTTTTACCGTTATATATCCAAGGTTGCCTCATACCATTTGTTTTACAGCATTAATACCCTGATGAAAGGCTTCTTCAAAAATTGAAATTCCAGATAAATCTGTGTGGGCAAAGAAAATTTTTCCATCAATCGGTTTTTTAGCTGTTTCAGTTTCTGCACCGAAAATCTGATTGGGAACAGGAGCAATCATCGCATGGCCAATTTTATGAAACTGCATCTCTATAATAAAATCTTCTATAAGTGGGTGGGCTTTTTTCAAATCGTTCAGTACAAGATCTCTAAGTTGATTTTCTTTAAGATCATACAACTTACGTCTCGCTTTTTTACAATTATCTGATGAAAAACTTTTGTAGTACGTAATGACTTTTTCACCCATATTTTGATCGATATTTTGATGTTTGTCATCAATATACCCTAATCCGTCCGAACCATAAATCACATTATCCCACGCTAATTCTTCATCACCTCCGAATTCATTCTTCAATGTAATTGTTGTTAAAAGCCAAGGAACATAGTTGAAATTGTCTGCTCTTCTATTATTAAATATTCTTTCATTGACAAACTGAGGCGTTGCAAATAAAACTTTATCGGCAATAATTTTCTTTGTCTTTTTTTGAACATTATCAAAGCTCAGCACCTCAACATGAGTCTCATTTAATTTTACGTCAAAAACCAAATGATTTACTATATGCTTATCCTTTGTATATTTTGAAAGATGGTTCGCAAGTCTGGCATTTCCTTCCGGCCAAGTAAAAACCTGATCTTTATATTTCTTACTCCAGTTATTTTTCCTTCCTGCAAAATAATGAATCCCCGCCCACGCAGAAACGTACTCTATTCCCAATCCGTAATCGTCGCGACAAGAATAATCTAATAACCAAAGAAGTTCTTCTGATGTAAAACTATGTGCAGTAAGAAAACCTTTAAAGGTAATTTTCTCCATTTGGATAATATCCTGATCTCTGCTGGAATTTTCAATGGGAATCGTAAACCAATATTTCCCCTGAGTATCTTTTTTCTCACGATACCCATCCATCAATTTAAAAAATCGGGAAATCTCATTCTTTGCTTCGTCAGAAATTCCCTTTTGAGGAACAATATCATTTTGCCATGAATTTTTATAAAACAACCTTTCATTTTGAGGAAACACAAGTTGATAATCATCTAAAATAGGATCTCCATTTTCATCATCTCCCAGATATATTCCACATTCTTTTAAAAACTCAATGACTTCCAGGTCTTCTTTATTCGGTAAAGGAAGGTAGTGAGCACCTAAAGGAAATTTTGAAAATTTATTTTCTCCGTTTGATGAATTTCCGCCTAAATGATCTTCCATTTCGAGCATAAGAAAATCATCAATCCCTTTTTTACTTAATGCTCTGCATGCGGAAAGTCCTGAAATCCCACCACCAACAATTAAAAATTGGGTTTTAATTTCTTCTGAAGCTTTAGGGAAATCTTTCGCCCATAAACGGTGTCCTAAAACAGAGTTCGTTCCTGTAATTTTAAGTAAAAATGATTTTGCTTTCTTTTCACAATACTGCAAAAAGGAAAGTGCGATTCCTCCCCAAAATATTGTTGTCAGAAATTCTTTTCTATTGTACTTTTCCCCACTCTTCATCAAAATATCTTACTAAAATTTGATTATCCAGTCGATTAACTTCTACCTCTTTCGCCATCATATCTTTGCTAAAATAGCTCATCTGCAGAAAATTATAATCGTAAAATCTTAATCCCGGAATTCTTCGTATTACATGATTATTAATTGAATCATTGGAAGCCATACAATATCCCCATTCCCCGAAAGAAGGAACGTAGGTATGATATGCCTTTGTAAAAGGAAATACCTGATTCAATGTTTTCTCGATACACCAAAAAGATTTCGGCGCAAAATAAGGCGACGTAGTCTGTACTACAATTCTGGTATCTTGAGTTGTTCTATTTTTTAATTCTTTATAAAACTGCAATGAATATAATTTTCCAAGGCTGTAATTTGAAGGATCCGGAAAGTCAATAATGATTACATCATATTTTTGAGTTGCGTTTTTTACCCATACATAAGCATCCTTGTTGATCACTTTTAATTTAGAATTAGAAAGAGAACTATGATTAAGCTTTTTCATGGTTTCATTATCCTTGAAAAAATTTGTCATTTCTCCGTCTAAATCTACTAATGTGATATCTTTTACCTCTTTATATTTCAATACTTCACGAACTGCAAAACCATCTCCACCACCTAAAACTAAAACATGATCTACCTTTTTTGCCATAGACATCGCAGGATGCACCAATGCTTCGTGATAGCGGTATTCATCGGTAGAAGAGAACTGAAGATTATTGTTTAAATACAATCGAAACTCATTGCTGTTTCTCGTAAGAACAATTCTTTGGTAAGGCGAATTATGAGAATACACAATATTTTCACCATATAATTTCTCTTCCGAAAACGCTAAAATCTTATCTGAAAAGATAAATAAAACAAGCAGCAATACAAAAGCTCCTATGAATTTCACCTTCAATGAAAAAGGTTTTAGCAAATCATTTTTTAAATAGAAACATAAAAAAATAGCTATGGAAATATTAATTAATCCAAAAAACAAAGGCGTTTTAATAATTCCTAAACTGGGAATCAGAACCAATGGAAAAAGAATAGACGCCAATAATGCTCCCACATAATCAAATGCAAAAACATTAGAAACTAAATCTTTAAACTGAACTTTATCTTGCAAGATATTCATTAACAAAGGGATTTCTAACCCAACTAAACATCCCGTGGAAAAAACAAATAGATATAAAGCCCATTCAAAGTGCCCCACCGTATTGAATAAAAGGAAAAGCACCACAGAACTTATTCCACCCACAATCCCAACTAGGATTTCAATTTCTATGAATTTATCTATTAAACTTCCTTTGATGAATTTTGCCAGATAAGAGCCAACCCCCATCGAAAAAAGATAAACCCCAATAATGAATGAAAACTGTTTTACAGAATCTCCCAAAAGGTAACTTGCCAAAGCGCCTGCTACCAATTCATAAATAAGTCCGCAGGTAGCAATTACAAATACAGATGATAATAAAAGAATTTCTAAAGACAGTCGTTTTCTATCCATGAATCGCTGCTCCTATAATGATAGATATCCCGATAATGAAGGCACCAAAAACAATTGCCAATGCTGTATTTTTGTTTTGAGAAATCTCATGCCATGTTCTTTCCGGCGTTATTTTTTCCAGAATAAAATAGCAGATCAGTAGAATAATAATTCCTAAAAATGAATACAGGACTGAATTGATAATCGGCACGTAATTTATATTTTCCATAATAGCATGTTTTTATTTGTGATAGTATCTGTAGAACCCTCTTCCCGAAGAATGGCTTCTGGTAGTTCCGTCTCTATACGTTTCTGTTTTTTCGCAATCACAGACTTGGTTTCCGGCATATGTAAGATAGGTAAACCACCCCAGAAATGCTCCTCCCATGAGACAGAGAAACCAATTTGCTTTGATATAGTTAAAAATGTGAACCATAATTTAAGATTTAGAATACGGTGAATTTGAACTGTTACTCCATTTTGAAACATTGAAAACATTTCTTCCCCAATAGCAGATTATAAAAAAGGCAAGCATTAAGATCAAAATAATAGTGAAATTCCAGAAAGAAACCGGAAGCCATGTTGCTTTGATATTGATAGTGCTGTCATCAGAAACTTTGTTGGCAGGAGGTGATTCTAGTACCGAATTGACCGTTAAAAGAGAATCTAAATTCTGATTAGGAAACGTTTGCTTTACCAGTTTCCCTATTTCGGAGGAATCTTTTTCTAGCGTTCTTATGTCTCCAAACGCAACAGATTCTTTTGTACTATTATTTACGACGTCTACAATTCCCGAGGCTTCTCTTGAAATGGTGACTCCTTCATTTGAAGGCACAAAATGAGAACTCGTAGAAGTGCCTACTGCATATTGCTTTTCAGCAGAAATAACAAAATGATATTTTCCGGGAGCAATTCCACATAAATTAAATTCTTCAGTCGTTTTCCCCTCACTCCAATTTTCGCCATCTTCATATCCGTGATATTGTTCTATATCTTTGGAGGTATAAACCGTTTCGTTGGTACTTTCGTTAACAAGGCTTAACTGTAAATTTGCCCATGAATTATCTACCTCAGAATGGGCACTTACCTTCAATGGTGCTGAACCTCCCGAAAGGGTAAAACTTTTGGAAACCATTTCCTTGTTTTTTACATCTTCAAACTTAATGGTATCCTGAAAAACGGAAGTATTTGTTCGGGAAGTGTAAACATATAATTGAAGCAGGCAGATGAAAAGCCCTGCAATACCCAGAATATTTATCGCTTGCTTTATATCAATATAATAAGGCTGAACGATCCCAATTCCGGAATAATTCGGCATGTGGGAAAGTTTAAAAGATTTTTTAACTAAATGTTTAGAAATATGCTTCCCTGCAAAATATTGATTCTTGCTTCCTGACTGTTCCTGAGAAATCATATTCGTTCCATTCACATATTCTTTATAGGTTGCCAGATTAAAATTAAGCTTTTCCTCAAAAAAACCTTCCGCCGCATGAATACTACATTCTGTGGTTTCATACCATCTGTAATTCCGAGTATGTAATTCTGCTATTTTGGAACTTTTCTTCTTGACATCTTCTGTATGAACAGGATATAAAAGAACCCAATGCCCATCGCTTTCGCTCAAGAAAGCATCATCTCCTTTCTTATCTTTTAAATAATATTCCCGCCAATAGATCTCAATTCCATATTTACGGACAACAATAGCGTCAACAGTATATTCTGTATTATCAAGAATTCCTTTTTGCCCAATTTCCAACACTACATTTTCTATCGGCTTTTTAACTAATTTTTTAGAGAAACTCTTTTCAACATCAATAAGGTATGAGCATGATTTACAAACGTACTCTTCAATAGAGTACATAAAATCACGGGGATTTTCTGTATTACAAACGGGACAAGTGTAATGCATTTTTATCGATAAATATTGTGTTTTTGAATAACTTTAGCCTTAAAATATTCAATAATCTCGTCAGCTATTTTTTCTACTTTCTCCGTATTATCCTGAAGGTAATTACAAAGGAATACATCAAACGTTAGCTGTTTAAATTCCGGCCAAGTGTGAATACACAGGTGCGACTCTTTAAGACAAACCGCAGAAGTAAAACTATTATTTTCAAAAACATGTTCTGTTACCCCTACGATCTCTACTTCCTTTGCTTCTAAAATTTCCTGTGTATATTTTAGAAAACCCGTACTGTCTAATAATAAAGCTTCTGACTCCGTTTCCAAAGTCAGAAGAATATGTAAGCCTTTATTGCTTAATGATTTCAATGAATTAATTTTCGCAAATATATTATTTTTTCGGCAGAAATACCTCAGCCAACATACAACGTGCGCTTCCGCCGCCGTTTACTTCAATAGTATTTAAGTCTGAATAAATAATCTCGCAGTATTTTTCAATCGCTGAAACTTGGTCTTGATTTAAAGATTGATAAGCAGTTTGGCTCATTACCAAAAACTTTTCACCGTCTTTATTTTGTACCTGAAGCATATTTCCTGCAAATTGCTGCATTTGCTCTTCAGAAATTTCAATAATTTCTTTTCCTGAATTTTTGATGGTCTCGATCACTTTGCTTCTTTCCAATTCATTATCGATACAATCAAGGCAAATAACCACGAATTTGTCTGCCACACACATCATAACATTCGTATGATAAATTGGAAGTCTTTCTGAACCTACCGTTTGAAAAGAATGAAAAACAATTGGTGTAAACCCATATTTATCACAGAATTCTCTGAATAATTTTTCATCTAATCGTAAAGAAACTGATCCATACGCCAATTTATTATCGTGATCAAAAATCATACTTCCCGTTCCTTCCAAAAAGTGGCCTTGGATTTCCGGCAATGACCAGTCATCAATTTCAGAAACTTCAAAACCTTGTTCTTTTATTGTTTCAATAATATCTTCTCTTCTTTCCACTCTTCTGTTGGAAGCAAACATCGGATATAAAACTACTTTTCCATCTTTATGGAAACTCACCCAGTTGTTGGGAAAAATAGAATCCGGTGTGTGCGGATCCAACGTATCTTTTATCGTAATGACATTGATTCCTTTACTTCTTAATTTTTCAGCGAAAATATTAAATTCTGCCAACGCCTTCGACTGAACATCGGCACTCTTTTGGTCAACCTGAAAATAATTGTTTTCTGCCGTTTCTGCGTTATAACCGAATGCAATCGGCTCTATCATTAATACTGTATCTGTTGTCTGCATCTGTTTTAAGTTTGAGGGTGTTTTGAGTTTGAGAGTTTGAGAGTCTGAGTGTTTTAGTGTTTTAGTGTTTTAGTGTTTTAGTGTTTTAGTGTTTTAGTGTTTTAGTGTTTTAGTGTAAATTATTTTCTATCTTGATCTGCTGAAGAAAATGTACACCAACTTTGTGACTGACTCATCATATTCACCAACATCCCTATTATTTGATTATACTGATTGTTTAAATTATTAAATTGTCCTTCATTGATATAATTGCATTTCCAAGCAAACTGAAGCCAGGTTTGAGTTTCTCTCGCCTCGCCTTCAGAATCTGTAAGTTTGGCAACAAAAGATTTCTCATATTTCCGCTTTCCCCAAGCCTCACTAATATTTGCTGAAACTGATCTTGAAGATCTTCGAATTTGGTCTGTAAGAGAATAAAGTTCTTCCTTCGGAAAAGATTTTGAAAGTTCAAAAATAATCATGGCTACATCAACCGATTTTTGAAAGACCTTTAAATCCTGATGAAATTTAATTATTGACATATTTGTATTTTTATCTAAAATAGAAAAAAATATTTTTTGTAAACTCTCAAACTCTACTATTCTTCAACTCTCAAACACTAGAACTTTCCAACACTATTAGTCTCTAACAAGCGGCATTGTAGAACATCTCAACAATCCTCCCATCTTAGAAATTTCTCTGTAAGGAATTTCTTCAACGGTCATTCCCCACTCGTTTCTCAGGTGATTGTTCATTCTGGTGAATGTTTGGTCTGAAACTACAATTTCGGGAGAGATTGAGAAGATATTCGGGAACATTTCAAACATCTCTTCGTCTGTAACGTGGAAACAGTTTTCTTCTCCGAAAATATCAATGATCAGTCTATAATCACTTTCATCCACAAAACCATCTTTGTAAATAATACATTTATCTTTCCCAATAGGGTTAAATGTGCAATCTAAATGTAAAATACCCTCAAATGGAATCTTATCGTTCTTCTTTAATTCTAAATCGATAATTCTTTTCTTTGGAAAGTATTCTTTTAGAATTTCTATCGCGTATTCGTTGGTTCTTGCTGTTTTATAATTTCTATAATCTTCGCTGAAGCATGTTCCGATAAAAATAAAATCATCCCAAACAATAACATCACCACCTTCAATATGAGCCGTTTCCGGAAGGTTGATAATGTTTCTCCATGCTACTTTTTCGTACACATTCTTGTAAGCTTCCTGCTCATCTGCTCTGTCGGCAATGACGTTGGAAATAATCATTTTATCATCAATCACAAAAGCTACATCTCTTGCGAAAACCTGATTGTAATCTTTAATGATACTTGGGCGTAGAACTTCTACATCATATTTTTTTAAAACTGCTTCAAAAGCATTCATTTCATTAACGATATCCTCTTCTTTAGGATACATATTATGTTGGATTGAGTAGTATGACTTGGCGTCATAACTTTCCTCAAGTGCGGGAACGGGTCCCATTGAATTAGGTTGGCCTAGAACTACCGATCTTAGCCTCCCCGTTTCGTTTTTAATGTTTAGTTTCATAAAGATTTATGCAATACTACAAATATAAGTAAAGGTCTCTATTTAAGAAACTTTTGGGCTGTTTTAAAGGGAATATTTGATTTTATTCTGCGAAATCATCAATCTCTAGTTTTAGTTTATTTTTTATTGAACAAAGACAGATTTTATTGCTTTCGAAAGCCCGTTTAGAAGATATTATTAAACATAAGTATCTAATCATTATCAATTTACATAAAAAGTGCATTTATAATTAAAAATAAATTCATACATTAGTGATATAATAATTGATAACAAATTAAGACTTAATTATTAACATCAAAACACCAACACCATGAACAAGAAAAATCCCGTGCTAAAACATGCACAAAAACTAGGAAGAGATCAACAAAAATCAATTAAAGGAGGCATTGGAATCGGCGGACCAAGATACTGCTGTGAATGGAATGACGATGGATCATGCCGAATTTGGACTTGCGGTAACTGTGTTTGTCCGTAATCAAAAAATAATAAACCTGCTTTTTCTAAGCAGGTTTTCTTTTATCTGGCTCTGTTTTCTTCTTCTGTCTTCTGTATATCTTTTGTCTGATATTTCGAGCTTCCAAAATTATAACTTAAAGACAAAATTAACTTTTGGGTATCCCACCAATGGGTAAGTCGGTTATCCATAATTTGTTTATGTCTGAATTCTAACCGTTGATCATAAGAATCAAAAATATTATTAAAACTCACTTTCGTATTCAGCTTATTATCAAACCATGCTTTTTGCACTGAAATATCAACGGTATATCTTGGTTTAATAATGTATAAACTATTCCCGGTTTTAGATTCATAATTGGCAAAAATATTAATTGTATAGCCTTTAGGTAAAGAGAAAACCTGATTGAATCTTACCTCATAATTATAAATTTTCAATGCAAAAACTTCATCAAGATACGGTCTAAATTCATGATTGTAATATCCCGCGATCTGAGTGTTTATGTTCCACCACTTTGCTATCTTCACAGGAAAACTTATTTCTAAAGTAGCAAAATTACGATAAGGTAAATTCGTTCCTAAATATTCCAGCACATTGGTTTCAGGATTATAGATAGGATACCGCGTCATAACATCTGTTTCTTTTCCTATGGTGAAAGATGTCACCCAGTTTTTATATCGATACGTTGATTTGATTTGATTGGTAAAAGAGGGCTGCAGGTAAGGATTCCCAATCCAATAATTCAGCGGACTAAAATAAAATCTGAACGGATTCAGCTGTGAAAAAACCGGTCTTGTAATTTTTCTACTATAAGAAAAGGAAAGCTCACTAGATTTGTTGAATGCATAGCTCGCACTAAAAGAAGGCAGCCATTTCAGATAATTTCTTGAGACAACAGAATCTATCGTTACTGCATGAGAAACGCTTTGAGTATTTTCAAATCTTAATCCTGCATTAATCTGAAGCTTATTAAATTTCTGACTGTATCCCCAATATCCTGCCCATATTTTCTCTTGATATGAAAATTGATTACTCCGTGTAGGATCGAAAACAAATTGCTTATTAACCGACAATGTATCGTATCTGATCATATTATTCGTTTTAGTATCACTGAATTTAATACCTGCCTCAAAGGTAGCATCCCCTATTTTCTGAGAAATATCAACTTGCCCTGTATAAATACGAATCTTGTTGAGAAGATCAGATTTCCAATAGGATAAAAGCTGTGAAGTCGGCTTATCGCTATTCGTAAAATCATCTTTTTGTTTATTTTCGACCGAAAGATAATTGCCTAAAAAGCTTAGCTTAAAATTTTTATGTTGGAAAGAATAATCTGTAGCGAGCCCATAATTATCTTGAAAATAGTTCGTAGGATTTTTACTTTCTGTATTAAAAACCAATTGAGTTTCATCTTTATTTACTGTATAGAGTGAGCCTAAGCGAATCCGGTCACTCTCTCTAAAATTTCCTCTTAGATTCACTCCCACTCTATTTTTGTCGTTCAATTTATAATCAACTCCCAACTGAATCGCATACACTTCTGCATCATCTTTTTGGTAAGCCTGGGTTCTCATAACGTTTGTATTTGCTAAACGTTGTAGCGCATTATAACGATATATTGAGATTCCATTGTTATAGCCTAACAGCAGATTATAGCCAATTTTCTCTGTGTTGTAAGAAAGGCTCAGGCTATTTTCTCTATAACTAAATCTATTGATGCTTGTGTTTCCAATATAGCTTCCTTTCCAGCCCAAATTGGTATTTTTCTTTAATTTAATATCAATAATTCCTTTAAATTCCGCATCATATTTTGAAGATGGATTGGTGTTTACTTCAATAGATTCCACCATTTCCGGCGACAGAGATCTCAGGTAAGACTGCAATTCCTGATTGCTCATTACAACAGGTTTTCCATTAATAAAAATGGCAGGGCTCATTCTTCCTCCAATAAAAATTCCATCCTCAGAATCTACCGTCACTCCTGGTGTTTTTCTTAAAACTTCGAGAATGTTAGTTGATGTTTTAAAATCTTTATTCCCGGAAACATTCATCACAATATTTCCTTGATTGAGTTTTACATCTCTCCGAGAAGATTGAATAATAACCTCTGAAATTGTTGCAATCGAATCTTTTTGCTGTATGGAATCCGAAACCTTAGCATTGAGAATTTCTTGAGATTTTGCTAAAAATGATACGAATAGCAACAAGATAAAAATCCATAATTTGGCGTACATAAACTTTAAATTTTATGAAACCAAAAGTATTGGAGATCGATGAAAAGGAGGTTTTGAAGTTTAAATTCCGAAGTACAGAATTATAAATCTAAACCCTGAAACCTAGGCTCAGAAGCCAGTTGAGATTGCTTATATAAAAGTGGTGTTGTATTTTTTATTTTCTTGAAGGTAGAGAAAAATGTAGATTTAGAATTGAATCCAACCTCATATCCTATTTCTTCAAATTTTAGATAAGAGCCATTTTCAATCTTTTCGCATGCTTCACCAATTCTGTATTCATTGATATAGATTGAAAAACTTTTACCCAAATTATCATTTAATAATTGGGAAAGCTGATGCGCCGAGATATTCATTTCCATAGCAAGATCACTCAATTTTAAATTCGGATTTTTATATAGTTCTTCCATATTCATCAACCGTTCTAATTTTGAGACAAAGTTTTCAGCCTGTTGATCCGGTATCTTTTTATTAGAATATTTGCTTTCTTCTTTTACTGCTACGGATCTGTTTTTATTATTGAATAAGATCAAAACATTCCCATATAAAACCAAAGAAAAGACAAGACTTCCACCCGCACAATATACCTGAATCAATCCTGTGGACATCAGTTGATAGGCTAAAAAGATAATCACATTACTTACTACAATAGGGAGGATAAATTGAGCCGGTTTCTTAGCATCTTTTTTCGAAAAAATATAATATTCATAAACAGATAGAAAAATGAAAACCGTCCATATCCCATAAATAAATCTCGCAAAATAGGTATCCCAAGTAATAGGAAAAATTAAATATAAAAGCCCTACCATAGCAAGAATTAGTGTCAGAACGCCAAAAGATTTTCTTGTACTTTTAAGATCAAATTGCTCTTGCAAGAAAGAAGAACGAATATAATAATACAAAGCCGGACCCGTAAAAAATAGTGCCGACAAACCCAAATGAGGAATAATGCTAGGCCAATCTGGATAGAAATAAATACATACCGAAATTCCTACTCGGATGCTTAATGTCAATAAAATTAATCCTAAAAAGAAATCCGGAATATGCTTTAATTTTTTAACAAACAACAAATAAATGCCTAATAAAAGCCCGTTAAAGGCTCCTATAACACTAAAGAAAAATAACATTTGCTGTCCGAAACTCATTGTTTATTAGCTTTTTATGAAACGTAAATTTAATGATTTCTGAGATGTAAATTTAGATAATTATGTAAAATATTATTTCTCAGCGATATTTTCTAATCGATTGAGGATAACTGTTCTAAGCCGTGCTTCATTCTTATCTCCCCATTCTCCAAGAACTGAAATAACAGGAATTAAAGTATACCCAAATTCAGTTAGGCTGTACTCAACTTTTGGAGGAACAACAGGATATATCTTCTTCGTCACAAGCTCATGATCTTCCAATTCTTTCAACTGCATATTCAACACTCTTCGGGAAGCATCAGGAATTTTACGTTGCAGTTCACTTGGTCTTTGATACCCTTCATTGATAAACCATAACAAACGGATCTTCCACTTTCCATAAAGAACTTCACCAATTAAGTCAAGACCGCAATTTAAACTTGGAGGAATTTTTCTTTCATACATTCAACAAAATTAATCAATGTTCCAACACTAGCAATAGGGAAAAATTTATCCCTATATGAATCGTAATTCCGTACTTGTACAAACCTTTCATACTGCTGAAATTTGTATAAAATTTAAAAATATGAACGAGCAATTTAATTTTAATAATGAATTAAGCAACACAATAGCATTGGTAACAGGCGGAACCAAAGGTACAGGAAAAGCCATTGCAGAAAGATTACTAAACGCTGGGGCTACCGTAATTGTAACAGCAAGGAACCATCCCGAAGCAATGAATGAAAAGATACATTTCATTTCAGCAGATCTAAGTAAGCCTGAAGGTACTCAAAAAGTTGTTGATGAAGTTTTATCAACATATGGAAGGCTTGATATTTTGGTGAATACATTAGGAGGTTCTGAAACTCCGGGCGGAGGCTACTCGGTTTTAACAGATGAAGATTGGGAAAGTACTATTCAAACGAATTTATTAGCTCCGGTTCGTTTAGACAGAGGATTTTTACCGCAAATGACTACGCAAAAACAGGGCGTAATTATTCATATTGCCTCAATTCAGGGAAGATTACCACTTTATGATTCTACTTTACCTTACGCAGCGGCAAAAGCAGGTCTTATTAATTACAGCAAAGGCTTATCTAAGGAAGTTTCAGCAAAAGGAGTTCGCGTACTGACGGTTTCACCAGGTTGGATTATGACAGATTCTGCTATCAGAATGATGGAACGAATTGCAGAAAGTTCAAATTCAACCATTGAACAGGCAACTCAAAGTGTGATGGATGCATTAGGCGGAATCCCCATCGGAAGACCTGCGCAACCCGAAGATATTGCTGAATTTGTGGGATTTTTAGTTTCACCAAGAGCAAGCTATTTAACCGGAACTGAGTATGTGATTGACGGGGGAACTATTCCTACTATATAACTCGTAGTTAAAACTTTTGTATTTTAGTCATTCATTAAAAATAGAATGAAAAAATCTGATAAATCCATTCATAGAATTTGTATTGCTAAAATTAAAAGAAGCACCATGAAGCCCTATGCTTTCAAATGGGCAGCTTTTTATGAGAATGATTCTAAAATTTTATTTCAAAACTATCCTTTCGAGTTACATAATGATGAATTAATTATTTGTTCAACAATTATTGATTCTGATAATTTTAGCATTTTAACATCCAGAAAACTGATTACCAATAAAAATGGAATTCTTCATTTTGGCAGTTTAATTAATGCTAAAAATAAATTGTATGGTGAATTTAAAAGTGACGATGAAGATGTTACTTTTGGAAAGGTTGAACTGGAAAATGGTGAGATTTTACAATACTTCATTGAAACAAAAAGGGGCTCGATGATTATGATTCAAGGTGTAAAAACATCAATAACCATCCAAAAAACAACAGAAAAATAAATTTAAAAAGTGACTCATATTTGAAATAAAAAAATAACTTGCTTAATGATGCATAAAAACTAATAGACATATTCAAGGAAAAGGCACTCTTTTCAACAAGATTCACAAAGAATTTTCCGTTCGGATAATCATTAAACAATACCTTCAAAACGTATAAAACAAAAAATCCCAAAGCATAACTTTGGGATTTGTATTTATCTGAAACAAATATTATCTGTTTACTAAATCGATATAGTCTCTTTTTTGAGCTCCTTGGTAAACCTGTCTTGGTCTTCCGATTGGGTCTCCTTTGATTCTCATTTCTTTCCATTGAGCAATCCATCCTGGAAGTCTTCCTAATGCAAACATTACGGTAAACATTTCTGTAGGAATTCCTAACGCTCTGTAGATGATTCCTGAATAGAAATCTACGTTTGGATATAATTTTCTTTCGATGAAGTACTCATCTTCTAGTGCTACTTTTTCTAACTGCATCGCAATATCCAACGCTTTGTCTTCAATTCCTAATGCACTTAATAAATCATCAGCAGCTTTTTTGATAATTTTCGCTCTTGGGTCGAAGTTTTTGTAAACTCTGTGTCCGAATCCCATTAAACGGAAGCTATCATTTTTATCTTTTGCTTTTGCAACCCACTTGTTTACATCTCCACCATCTTTTTCAATCAATTCAAGCATTTCGATTACCGCTTGGTTTGCCCCACCGTGAAGTGGACCCCAAAGTGCAGAAATACCAGCAGAAACTGAAGCAAAAAGACCTGTGTGTGCAGAACCTACCATTCTTACAGTAGATGTAGAACAGTTTTGTTCGTGGTCAGCATGAAGGATTAATAATTTATCTAACGCTTGAACTACCACAGGATTCATATCAAAATCAGCATTTGGTAATCTGAAAGCCATTTTGTAGAAGTTCTCTACATAGTTAAGATTGTTATCTCCGTGGTTAAGCGGCAAACCTTGACTTTTTCTATATGTCCAAGCACAAAGGTGAGAGAACTTAGCAATCATCAATTCAGCAGCATGATCCATCTCTTCTTTAGAATTAACATTTACCGCTTTAGGGTTAAAGGCAGTTAATGCAGAAGTTAAAGAAGATAAAACTCCCATTGGATGAGCAGAACGAGGGAAAGCATCGATGATTTTTTAATATTACCGTTAAAAGTGTTGAATTGGCCTTCAGTTGGTAACTCACCGTGTAACAAAAGGTACATTACCTCTGTAAAGTTAGACTTCTCTGCAATTTGTTCAATAGGGTATCCTCTGTAGTATAATTCCCCTTTATCCCCGTCTAAGTAAGTGATGTCACTAAGTGTAGCTCCTGTATTTTTGTAACCTAAATCTAGAGTGATTAAACCTGTTTGGTCTCTTAGTTTTGAAATATCGATCCCTCTGTCTCCGATAGTACTATCCACGATTGGATATTCATATGAATTACCGTCGTAATTCAATATTACTTTGTTGTCTGACATTATTTATTTTTTTCTAAATTTACTAAATTCCATAAAATACGGCAAACAAAAATTATCGTTTGCCGTTATTTATAATATCAATTATCTTTTTATCTTAAAAGCATTCATTCCTGGGAAAATTGCAGTATCACCAAGTGCTTCTTCAATTCTTAATAGTTGATTATACTTCGCCATTCTGTCTGATCTTGAAGCTGAACCTGTTTTGATCTGTCCGCAATTCATTGCAACAGCCAAATCAGCGATTGTAGAATCTTCAGTTTCTCCTGATCTGTGAGACATTACTGAAGTGAATTTATTATGTTGAGCCATTTGTACAGCTGCCATTGTTTCAGAAAGAGTACCAATTTGGTTTACTTTTACAAGGATTGAGTTTGCAATGCCTTCTTCTACTCCTCTTGCTAATCTTTCAACATTAGTTACGAATAAATCGTCTCCTACTAACTGTACTCTGTCACCAATTTTATCCGTTAACATTTTCCAACCTTCCCAGTCATTTTCCTGCATACCGTCTTCGATAGAAATGATTGGATATTTGTTTGCCAATTCAGCAAGGTAAGAAACCTGCTCGCTGCTTGAAAATTGTGCAGCATCCGGAGTCTGGAATTTTCTGTAGTCATAGATTCCGTCTTTATAGAATTCTGAAGCAGCACAGTCTAATGCGATCATTACATCATCACCAGGCTTGTAACCTGCTTTTTCAATTGCCTGAAGCAAAGTATCCAAAGCATCTTCAGTTCCTTTGAAAGTTGGTGCAAAACCACCTTCGTCACCTACCGCAGTAGATAAACCTCTAGAATGAAGAATCGCTTTTAGGTTGTGGAAAATCTCAGTTCCTTTTCTCAATGCATGAGAGAAAGAGTCTGCTTTTACCGGCATTACCATAAATTCCTGAAATGCAATAGGAGCATCAGAGTGAGAACCACCATTGATCAAGTTCATCATAGGAACAGGAAGGGTGTTTGCATTAACACCACCTACATATTTATATAAAGGCATTTTCAATTCTGCTGCTGCTGCTTTTGCTGCTGCCAAAGAAACTCCAAGGATTGCGTTAGCTCCAAGACTTCCTTTATTGTGTGTTCCATCTAATTCTATCATGATCTGATCTAAAAGATTCTGATCAAAAACAGGAAGACCCACTAATTCAGGTGCTATTACCTCTCTTACATTTTCAACAGCTTTAAGAACTCCTTTCCCCATATATTCTGAACCACCATCACGTAATTCAACTGCTTCATGTTCTCCTGTAGAAGCTCCCGAAGGAACTGCTGCACGGCCCATTGCACCGCTTTCAGTAAATACATCTACTTCTATTGTAGGATTTCCTCTTGAATCCAAAATTTGTCTCGCTTCTATATAAGAAATGTAACTCATTTTTCCGTTTTTTTATAGTTTATACAAATTTAATCAATTTTTAAGTTTTGGAAGCACTGAAGAGCCAATTTATACGTTTATCCTGAGTTAAATTTAAGTTAATTTTGAAGTTATAATAAATCATTGATTTAAAAATGAATAATTCTCCAAGTCTTTAAAAAGTATTGGAGAATTATTTTAACTATTTAATCTAATTAGGATTCAGCAAGAAAAACATTTTTATTGAATCTTTCTCTTAGTTCCTATACCGCTCAAAAATGAAATTCCTGCAATTACATTTCCTTTTTTAATAATATTATTGTCAAAATCTTTACCTAAAGAAAGGGTTAAATGCTGATTGGCAAATATTGCATAATCTAAATTCAAAACACACTTCCATGTAGGCTTTAAATCTGAGCCAGAAATAAAGCTTCTGTATAAACCTTCTACACTTCCTGTAAATTTTGAATCTTTAGGTGAATATTCATATTTTACACCTGCATCAAAAGTGGAAAAGTTACCTTGTGGTTTAAAATCTTCTACAGTCAACCAATCGTTTTTAGGATTGTACATATACCTTAAAAGGAAAAGCGGAGTTCCTGATTCTTTGGTTGCATAACCTAAAACGGTCCACAAACCTGCGTTATATATTTTAGAGTTATTAAAACGTTTTTCTTTGAATTGGATACTTGTACCGCCAGCGAAGTCCCAGAGAAAACCTGTACGATTAATTTTAAAATTTATACTTTTTATTTCTTCTGCATTTCTTCTAAGCATTTCATTATCCTCATACACTAAATGGTTTATCTCTTGTTCTTTCCATAAACGAAAAACACTTTCCCACAACTTATATATTGGGTCATATAAAATTTCATTTTTTTCAGCAGCAGAAAGTTGATAAAAGTTTTTAAGATACTTTTTTTTAGCCATAGTATTAAGCAACATATCTCTCTCAACAACAAATTCTTTATATTTTGTGCTATTTTCAACTTTACTATTAATTTCCCTCAATGTCATATTATGCTGATTCAACATTCTTTTAATTCTTTCAAAACTAGAATTAGTGGTAGAATCAGGATTTCCTCTTTTTATAGAAAATTTAAACCCAACTGCTGTAAAAATAGAATTTATAGGGATTTGTTCTTCTTGTGAATCATTAGTATTCCTTACTGCGAAAGAAAAAACAAAGGTTTGAGGAATAGCATATTTAATACTGTCATTTTTAAGCAGCATACTGTTTATTGACTTATTTTTCTCTTTACTTGGAAAAAGCCAATATGGAGCAATATCAATTGCAAAACCACCATTATTTATAAAGTTTAAAGGAAGGTTTTTTAGGTTCATCATTAAATTCGCTACATCTGTAGGCTTATTAATCTCGCTACTTGCAATATTTAAAAGATTGGATGCAGGCGAAGCAAGTACTTTTAAAACATCTGTATTAACGATTCCTTCTTTTGTTTCGTTTTGGGCAAAAGCCAAACTAAAAAAATGAACAAAACAAAAGATTATTAATAATTTTTTAGTTGGTTTCATTTTATATAAATTTTAGCGTTACAAAAAAATATAGAACTCCTGAGCTATTAACCTTTGTAGTAAGATGAAAGGGTATATTTTTATATCCTCCTTTTACATAAACAGTCAGCACACACACTTCTCCTTGATTACCACTCACAGATTTATTAAGTATTAATTTTTTCCCTTTAATGTCCTTATTACTGCCAATTAGAAAAGATGTATTACTACTCTCCACATCTATTCCATCCAATTCTGTAAAAGTATCTCCATGTATAACATTTCCTGTAATTGTAACTGAAATAGTAACATCTTCAGAATTATCAGAACACACATACATTGTATCAAGCACATTACCTGGAATATCACCTATCTTTAAAGATTCTAAACGATTATTCATGAATTTTTTAGATCCAATTATTGCTGTAATTTCATTGAGTTTTTTCATGGCTATTAATTTTTAATTTATACTCCAAAGTTCCTCTTAAAACAAGCCTCTGTCAATTACACAAACGGGTGATTCTAGCAACAAAAAAAGCAGCACCATTAAAAAATGATACTGCTATATTGAACTTAAAAATTAATTACAACTCTATTCTAAAAAATAAATGGGTTCCGTTTTCCGTGGTAACTTCACAGTGCCCATTTTGCTCCTGCATCCTACGTTTCATATTTCGTAGTCCGTTTCCTTCAGATTTTTCATGATTGATTCCTATTCCGTTATCTGATATTTTCATCATGAATTTTTTCTCTTTTTGGATAAACGAAAGCTTCAGCTGATTAGATTCGCTGTGTTTGTAAGCATTATTCAAGGCTTCTTTTAAACATAGAAATAAATTCCGTCTTTGTTCGGTCGTAATGGTAGTTTCAAAAATGATCCCATCCTCTACTATATTCAATTGAATTTTAGTTTTCTTTAGAAAATTATAAGCATACATTTTTGAGTAATCCATAAAACTACCCAACGTGTCATTTCCGGAGTTTAAACTCCAAAGCATTTCCCTCATAGAAAGATTCATTTCCTCGGAAGTTTTTAGAAGTTCATCGATATCACTTTTTAAATCTTCATCTTCGGCTCGCTGTTTCAAGAATTCTGCTTGGAGCTTTAAAGCAGAAATCCCTGCACCGAGATCATCATGCATATCATGTGAAATTCTCTCTCGTTCTTGCTCTATGGATTTTTGTTTTTCAAGTTCTTTTTGGAGGAGCTGGTTTTGATATTCGGATTCTTTGAGCTGGTTTTCTTTTAAATTTAATAATTGTCTTTTATTGTACATTAAAACTACAAAAATGATAAAGCAAAAAAACAACATCATTATTGAGATTGCAATAATGTAAGCTAGTTTTATATCATCTTGAATATGAGTCATAACTTTAATTTCTTTTCATATTTCATCAGTGCTACATAAAACATAATATACATACCGATATTAATAATATTCTGTCCCACACGTAAAAATTGAAGAAATTCATTATCTTCTTTTGCAAAATAAAACATAGGAGTAACTCTAAAGAGAAAAAAGCAACTCCACATTAATAAAGCAGTAGAAATCCAAAATATAGGATCATTATTAATTTTATATTTATCGAAAAAAGATATTTTATGATAAAACCATAGTAAAGAAATTACAATATAAAATAAGGTAATAATAATACCAATTTTCTTATCAAAGTCTTCACTTAAATAGTTGGTGAATGCCAAAATATATCCTAATGAAAAAATAGTTACTAATATTAATATTTTTTTCATTATCCCTGCAAAAAGTTTAAAAAAAAAGAAAGAAAAAAAGAAAATACAAAATATAAAGTAGAGATTATATTGTAGCCCTACTTTTATATTTGAATTAATTAAATTTCTTACAAACGAAACCCATTCATTGACTGAAGTAACTAATAGATATATAAAAAGATTATTTTGGGTAGAAAACGAATATCTTCTACCCAAAATAAATGATTTTATAAGTGGAAATAATAATACTATTTTATAAACAATTCCTATTAACATTATTTATGGCTTTAAATCACCCGCATCATATCCAATATCTGTAAAACCGTTATCATATATAGCATGCACAGCAAATGAAATTTTATCAAACTTGTTTTCACTAACTTCAGTATAATTACTACCGTCATCTTCTTTAGCCTTACAAAAGTAGATCATTAAGAAATCTAGTTTTAATATTGCATTTTTTTTGCTTTCTATATTTATGAAATATTTTTCAATATCATACATATTATAAATTACACATTCTGTAACATGATTCCCATTTATACCTATTTGTTTTACCAAAGATGATTTGTAAATATTTATTTTATCTTTTAATTTTTCATCATTTACAAAGTAATTATTACTTAGTAAAAATTTTTGATCAGAACTAATATCGGTATAGTCAGAATTATTAGAAAAAGCAATACCAATATTTAGTTTCGACTTATTATTTTCTTGTATAAAGAAAAACTTGACTTTAGAATACTTGCTATTTTTTAATATAAGATTTTTAAATTCTTTATAATTTAATGTTATTTTTTTTTGCAAATTTGGATTTCTATTTGCAACCGAGTCAAACTTTTCTAAATATTGCTTTTCAATATTACTTGGGATTTTCTCTCTAAAAGCAGCCATAGTATCAACTGAATAACTCTTATTCTTAGTAATGACTGTTTTATTTTGCTTATTTACACAACTTAGTATCACAAAATTCAAGATTATCAATGCAGAAATTATTTTTGAAAAATTCATAGTTTTTAGTTTTTAAAATGGTTAAATTTATTAACAGCCTCCACTTTGTTATTAACGTGAAGTTTTCTGTAGATGTTTCCGACGTGTTTTTTTACGGTGTCGATACTGATAAATTTTTTGTCGGCAATTTCTTTGTAGAGAAGACCTTGAGATAAAAGTTCTAGGATTTCTTTTTCGCGTTCGGTGAGTTCGTCTAAGCCTTTTACTTCAGAGGATTTTCTTTCAAAATGATGTAATACTTTTCGGGCAATAGAAAAGCTCATTGGTGCACCACCGTTATAGACATCTCGAATAGAGGAAAGAATTTTATCCATACTTTCTCCTTTCACAAGATATCCCATTGCTCCCGCTTTTAAAGAACTGAAAACCTTATCGTCCTCTTCGAAACTTGTACACATGATAAATTGGGTGCTTGGCATTTCCTTATTCAGTTTTTCAATAATATCAATCCCGAGCATATCTTGCAGCTGGATATCCATCATGACAACATCCGGAGAAATATCCGAAAGATTTTTCAATGCAGTATTCCCGTCAAAAAATTGAGCAACAACTTTCATGTCACTCTGGTAATTGATGACCTTCTTCAACGCATTGTTGTAGTTTCTTTCGTCTTCTACGATTGCTATGGAAATGCTCATATTCTTTTAGTTTGAGACAAATTTCGACAGAAAACAAAGCAGAATCAATTACACCTTTGTGTAATATTAAAGTTTTGAGTCCTTGGTTATGTTTAGTTTTTAAGTTTATTAAATTTAACAAATTTTCAATACAAAAATGAAATATTTTAAGAATATTTTTTAATAAATACTAATTACTATTGAAATTATAGCAATCTATCGATAAATTTAATGCGAATTATTTTGCAAGTTGATCCAAAATTGGAGTTTTAACCGTTGAAACTTTCGTTTGCACCGTTTCGTTGAGCTGATCGAAAATAATAACTTCATTCTTTCCTTTCTTAAGCCATACACCGGGAATATAAAGAGTCTGTTGTGGTCCTTGTTTCCAGAAACGCCCAATATTTTTTCCGTTAACAAAGATTACTCCCTTTCCCCATTTTTGCATATCAATAAATGTATCTCCGACTTCATTTAAATCAAATTCCCCTTGATAAACTGTCGGAACATCTTTTAATTTCACTTGCTTTCCTTCGTCAACAGGTTTTGCTTTAATAGTAGATGCAAAATCATTTAAGAAAGGTAATTTAGTCATTTCCCAATTCCCGGTAATTTCGGTATCTCCTATTTTAACTGCTGAGATAATACCTTTTGTATTTTCGTTAATACGTTCACCATAATTAATTCTGCCCCAATTCTCTACCAAAATCTCCAATTTAGCATTAAAAGGAATATCAATAGGCATTGTATATTGGTTGTAATACCTATTGAGTTCTCCTACTTTTTCTCCGTTGATGTAAATTGTTGCATAGTCACGTAAGCCTTTCAAATCTAGTATCCCTTTAATAGGCTGATTAAAGTGACGGCGATACAAAACATATCCATGTCCCTGATTGAGTTCTTCAAAAGATTGAGGCTTGTCGCTTTTAATGATCTCTTGCCCTGCAGCATAATTAAACAGATTATATACCTTATTTAATTGAATATCTTTTATCTCGATAACTTTTATCGGTGCAGGAATTTCCGGAAGTTTAGCTTTTGTATGTTTTGAGATAACGGCGCGTAGTGAGTCATACTTCGGTGTTCTCCAACCTGCTTCGGTGATGGGTGCATCGTAATCATATGAAGTTAAATCAGGTTGAATATCATGGTTCTTATCATAGTTTGCTCCGTTGGTAAACCCAAAATTAGTTCCGCCATGTACCATGTAATAGTTGAAAGAGACATCATTCTTTAAATATTTATTCGTTTGGCGAGCAACCGTGGTGGCATCCACTCTTGGAAATTCCTCCGCCCAGTGTCCTAACCAACCAGGATAGAATTCGGCAACCATATAGGGTCCCTGATTATTGTTATACTGATTAACGATCTTTTTCAGATTCTCAACATTATCTTCTCCATTAGCAGTGGGCAAAGCTCCTACAACACTTCCTCCTTCAAATAACCATGACCCATCAGACGTAAATAGAGGTACGCTAAATCCTGCATCTTTAAGTTGCTTGACAATTTTGGCGTTATACGTACGATGGCTTGCCAATGGAATATCTTTACGCTGTGATACAAATGACCCGAATTCATTCTCTGCCTGAACCATAATTACAGGCCCTCCATTGGTAATTTGTAAGTCTTTTACCTGATTATATAGCTGCGTAATATATTTTTTTGTTTCGATTAGGAATTGATCATTGTCTTCACGAATTTTCAGTCCTTTAATATTTTGTAACCACCAAGGATACCCCCCAAATTCCCATTCAGCACATACATAAGGTCCCGGTCGGATAATGACATACAATCCAACTTCTTGCGCTGTTTTTATAAATTGTTGTAAGTCTTTCTCTCCTGAAAAGTTCCATTTGCCAGGAGTTTCTTCATGGTAATTCCAGAAAACATAGGTGGTAACTGTATTTAGTCCCATTGCTTTCATCATTTGCAATCTATGCTTCCAATATTGGGAAGGAACTCTGGGATAATGAAGTTCTCCGGAATAAATGGAAAATGGCTTTCCATTCAGTAAAAAATGTCCATCTTTGATTTCAAAATTCTTATTGATTTTTTGGGAGAAAGCGGAAACAGTAGTTAGAATTAATAAGAATGTCCATACATACTTAAGCTTAGTCTTCATCATATTACTTGTGGTTTTTACAAATCTACATAAAAAATGAATAATTAATCACAGCCATATTATTTAAGTATTTATGATAATTCAATTACAGATTTACATAATCTTTGGATTTAAATAATAATTATTGGTTTGTTTTTTGTTTTGTTAAATTTGCTGTAATTCATTAACTATAGACAACCTATTTTAAAATACATTAAAAAATTATATACTATGAAAAAAGGACTTTTAATCACAGTTTCATTGGTAGCTTTATCATTAGTTAGCTGCAATAAAACTGAAAGCGGAAATAAAAGCGTTATCAAATCTGACAGTTCAGAAACAACTGTTGTAGATAATAATGGGAAAATAGATTCTTCAACAGTAAGTTCATCTACTGTAGAAGTGAATGGTCAAAAAACAGAAAAGACGGATTTCGTTTATAAAGCAACAGACGGTGCTTTAGTAAAAGTAGTTTTCAAAAACGATCCGAAAGAAAGTACGGTTGCTATTACGAGCAATAAAAAAACATTCACTTTACCTAAAACAGAGACGAAAGGTGATGAAACCGTTTATAAAAAAGATGATATGACGGCTAGAGTAAAAGGAGATAGCCTTCACCTTGAGCAAGGGAATAACATTATTGAATTGAAAAGAACAAAAATCTAAGGCATAAAAAAACCGTTCAGAAATCTGAACGGTTTTTTATTTATATCTGAGAATATTATTCTGCAGTTTTTTCCTCTGTAGAATCAGTTGCTTCTGCCTTAGGCTCTTCAACTTTTTCTTCTACTTTAGGAGCATCAGCAACTACAGCTTCTTTCTTAGCAGTTGTTGTAGCTCTTCTACTTCTTCTAGTAGTCTTTTTCTCGTCAGCATTAGGGTTGTAAAGCTCGTTGAAATCAACTAGCTCAATAAGAGCCATGTCAGCAGCATCACCTTGTCTGAAACCAGTCTTGATGATTCTTGTGTAACCTCCGTTTCTTTCTGCGATTTTAGGAGCTACTGATCTGAAAAGTTCAGTAACTGCTTCTTTACTTTGAAGATATGAAAAAACAATTCTTCTATTGTGTGTAGTATCTTCTTTTGCCTTTGTTAAAAGAGGCTCAACATATACTCTTAAAGCTTTTGCTTTAGCTACAGTAGTGTTGATTCTCTTATGCTCAATTAGAGAACAAGCCATATTAGAAAGTAAAGCACTTCTATGAGAAGCTGTTCTTCCTAAGTGATTGAATTTTTTACCGTGTCTCATTATTAATTATTTATCAGCGTCTAACTTATATTTTGCAACGTCGAAACCGAAGTTAAGACCTTTTGAATGCACTAATTCTTCGAGTTCTGTCAAAGATTTTTTACCAAAATTTCTGAATTTCATCAAATCAGACTTACTGTAAGAAACCAATTCTCCAAGAGTTTCTACTTCAGCCGCTTTTAGACAGTTAAGGGCTCTTACTGAAAGATCCATATCTGCTAATTTAGACTTAAGAAGTTGTCTTGTGTGAAGAGTTTCTTCATCGTATTGGATAGATGCTTTTACGGCTTCAGTTTCAAGCGTGATTCTCTCATCAGAGAACAACATGAAGTGATAAATTAATATCTTAGAAGCTTCTGTTAAAGCATTTTGAGGGCTAATAGACCCGTCAGTTTCTATATCTAATACAAGTTTTTCGTAGTCTGTCTTTTGCTCTACACGATAATTTTCAATACTGTATTGTACTTTCTTAATAGGGGTAAAAATAGAGTCAATAGCAATAGTACCTACAGGTGCATTGTTTGTCTTATTTTGTTCCGATGGAACATACCCTCTACCTTTCTCTACATTGAAAGTGATTTCGAAAGTTACATCACTGTTTAGGTTACAGATCACTAAATCTGGATTTAGAATCTCAAATCCGTTTACTGATTTACCTAAATCTCCAGCAGTAATAATCGTCTGTCCCGTAACTTTAGCAACAACCTGCTCATTCGTCTGGTTTTCTGCTGTAGATTTTAATCTTACCTGCTTAAGGTTAAGAATAATTTCGGTAACGTCTTCGATTACTCCTGGAATAGTTGAAAATTCGTGCTCTACACCTTCTATTTTGATAGATGAAATAGCGTATCCTTCCAGAGAAGAAAGCAACACTCTTCTCAAAGCATTACCGATTGTAAGCCCGAAACCTGGTTCTAGAGGTCTAAATTCGAATTGACCTTTAAATTCATCAGAGTTAAGTAAAATTACTTTATCGGGTTTTATGAATTGTAAAATTGCCATATTATTGGGTTGAGCAAAAATTTGATTAAAAAATTATTTAGAGTAAAGTTCGACGATAAGTTGTTCCTTAATGTCCTCCGGAATTTGGATTCTCTCAGGAGCAGAAATGAAAGTACCTTCTTTCTTCTCATCGTTGAATTGTAACCACTCATAATTTGCTTTAGCAGCCAATGAGTCAGTAACAACCTCAAGAGACTTAGATTTTTCTCTTACAGCGATTACATCACCAGCTTTTACTAAATAAGAAGGAATGTTAAGGATCTCACCATTCACAGTGATGTGTCTGTGAGAAGTTAACTGTCTTGCACCAGATCTAGTTTTAGCAAAACCTAATCTGTATACAACGTTATCCAATCTTGATTCACAAAGCTGTAATAGAACTTCACCTGTTACACCTTTACTTCTGTGTGCTTTATCAAATAAGTTAGCAAACTGTCTTTCTAAAATACCGTAAGTATATTTAGCTTTTTGTTTTTCAGCTAGCTGAACTGCATATTCTGATTTTTTAGCACCTCTTCTTTTGTTAGGACCATGTTGTCCTGGCGGTTGGTTTTTTCTCTTTTCGAAGCTTTTATCATCTCCGTAGATTGCAGCGCCAAACTTTCTAGCAATCTTAGTTTTAGGTCCAATATATCTTGCCATAATGGGTAAATTCTAAAAATTAAACTCTTCTTCTTTTCGGTGGTCTACATCCATTGTGTGGCATAGGAGTAACGTCAATAATTTCGCTAACTTCAATACCTGAATTGTGAATTGTTCTGATAGCAGATTCTCTACCTGCACCAGGACCTTTCACGTACACCTTTACTCTTCTTAGTCCAGCTTCGTGAGCTACGTTAGAGCAATTTTCAGCTGCCATTTGAGCAGCAAATGGAGTATTCTTTTTAGAACCTCTGAAACCCATTTTACCGGCAGACGCCCAAGAGATAACTTCTCCGCTTTTATTTGTTAAAGAAATGATGATGTTATTGAAAGAAGCTTGAATATGCGCTTCACCAATAGCTTCAACTTTTACTTTTCTTTTTTTAACTACTTTACTTTGTTTTGCCATAATTCCTAACGATTATTTACTTGCTTTTTTCTTGTTAGCAACTGTTTTTCTCTTTCCTTTACGGGTTCTAGAGTTGTTTTTCGTTCTCTGGCCTCTTAAAGGTAGTCCTAGTCTGTGACGTATTCCTCGTTGGCATCCTATGTCCATCAATCTCTTGATGTTCAATTGCACTTCAGATCTAAGCTCTCCTTCTACTTTTACGTTTTCTGAGATATAGTTTCTGATTGCAGCCAAGTCATCGTCATTCCATTCGTTGACTTTCTTATCTTCGCTAATACCGGCAACTTTAAGGATTTCAGAAGAAGTACTTCTTCCAACTCCATAAATATAAGTCAAACCGATAACGCCTCTTTTGTTTTTTGGTAAATCAATACCTGCAATTCTCGCCATAATTTAATATTAGCCTTGTCTTTGTTTAAATTTTGGGTTCTTCTTGTTAATCACAAATAGTACACCTTTTCTGCGTACGATCTTGCAATCAGCACTTCTTTTTTTGATTGATGCTCTAACTTTCATTTGATAGTATTTATTTTTTAACAATAGCCAAATGGAAACCCGAAGACTCCATTTGGCGGTTGTTTAATATCTAAAAGTAATTCTCCCTTTTGTCAAATCATAGGGAGACATTTCTAGTTTTACCTTATCACCAGGTAAAAGTTTAATATAATGCATTCTCATTTTACCAGAAATATGAGCGATAAGCATATGCCCATTTTCTAGCTCTACACGGAACTGGGCGTTCGAAAGTGCTTCCGTAATAACGCCGTCTTGTTCAATATGTTTTTGTTTTGCCATAAATTAATATCCAGTCGTTCTTGACAGTTTAGACTGCATTAAGCCATCATAATGATGATTCAGCAGATATGTATTAATCTGTTGAACAGTATCCAAAATAACTCCCACCATAATCAATAGTGATGTTCCCCCGAAAAATAGGGCGAACGCATCTGTCTGAACAAAGCTTCCATGCACAATTGCTGGAAGGACTGCAAAGATAGATAAAAATATTGCACCTGGCAAGGTAATTTTTGATAAAATATCATCTAAATAATCAGCTGTCTCTTTACCGGGTCTTACTTTCGGTACTAAACCTCCATTTCTCTTCAAATCATCAGCCATTTGGTTTACCGGAATTGTAATTGCAGTATAGAAAAATGAGAAGATAATAATTAATAGCGCAAACAATACGTTGTATTGCCAGCTAAAAACATTCTTGAAACCTGCAAGAAAAGTATTAGACTCATCAAATTTTGTTAATAAACCTGGTACAAACATCAATGCCTGAGCAAAGATAATTGGCATAACTCCAGCAGCATTAACTTTTAATGGAATCCATTGTCTTGCTCCTTGCATAAGATTTCTATTTACACCTCCTCTTGCTTGAGCTCTGCTTACATATTGAATTGGAATTTTTCTAACAGCGACCGAGAGGACGACTGCTAAAAGAACTACCAACATCCAGAATATCACTTCAATAAGGATCATAATAGATCCCATTCCTCCTTTTCCGTTCTGCACGGCCATTTCCTGTACAAATGCTTCTGGAAGTCTAGATAAGATACCAACCATAATAAGGATAGAAATACCATTTCCGATTCCTTTGTCAGTAATTTTCTCACCTAGCCACATTGCAAATACTGAACCGGCAACAAGTATAACAATACTTGGTAACCAGAACATGATAGAGTTTGGCTCTACATAGTATGCAGATTGGAACTGAGCATATGGTAAGAATAATTGAGTAATAGAAGTTAAATAAGAAGGTGCCTGTACAAGACAAACCCCAATTGTTAACCATCTAGTAATTTGATTCAATGTATTTCTACCGGACTCTCCATCTTTCTGAAGTTTCTGAAGATAAGGAATAGCCATCCCCATCAACTGAACAATAATAGAAGCTGAAATATAAGGCATGATACCTAACGCCATTACAGAAGCGTGGCTGAAAGCCCCACCCGTAAACGACGAAAGCAAGCCAAGGAGACCTGCTCCTTGCTTGTTACCGCCTTGATTTTTATAATGCTCTAAGAGATCTCCTACTTCTGCAAGGTTAATTGCAGGTAATGAGATATAAGATGCGAATCTATACACAAGGATAATACCTAACGTAAAGAGAATTTTATCTCTTAATTCCTTTAGGCTCCAAATATTCTTAAGGGTTTGTATAAATTCTTTCATTAGTTACTATTATAATGTAATTGCTTGTCCACCTACTTTAGAGATAAGCTCTAATGCAGATTTAGTGAATTTATCAGCAGAGATTGAAACCGCAGATTTCAATTCTCCTCTACCCATAATTTTCACTGATTCGTTTTTAGTAGCTAAACCGTTCTGTACTAAAACTTCTTTTGTAATATCTCCTGTTATAGATTTAGTATCAATTAAAGTTTGAATATCGTCTAAGTTAATAGCTCTAAATTCTTTTCTGTTTACATTTTTGAAACCGAATTTCGGTAATCTTCTCTGTAAAGGCATCTGCCCTCCTTCGAAACCGATCTTCTGAGAATAACCAGCTCTTGCTTGCTGACCGTTGTGTCCTTTCCCAGCTGTTCCTCCTTTTCCACTACCTTGTCCTCTACCTATTCTTTTTGAACTAAAAGTAGAACCTGCTGCAGGCTTTATGTTGTTTAAATTCATCTTAATTTTTGTTTTAAAATTATTTTTGAACTTCAAGTAAATGACTAACTGCAGCTATCATTCCTAAGATAGAAGGAGTAGCTTCGTGTTCTACAACTTGGTGAAGTTTCTTAAATCCTAATGCTTCAAGCGTTCTCTTTTGGGTTTTTGTTCTACCAATAGCGCTTCTTACTTGTTTTACTTTAATTGTTGCCATTGTTTATATATTAACCGTTAAACACTTTACTTAGAGAAACTCCTCTCATTCTTGCAATTTCTTCTGGTCTTCTGATGTCTAACAACGCTTTGAAAGTAGCTTTCACTACGTTGTGAGGGTTAGAAGATCCTTTAGATTTTGAAAGGATATCGTGAATACCAGCAGATTCCAATACCGCTCTTACCGCACCACCTGCGATAAGTCCTGTACCGTGAGAAGCAGGTCTTAAGAAGATATCTGCACCACCGTATCTTGCAGTAGTTTGGTGAGGAATCGTATGATTCATTACAGGCACCTTAACAAGGTTTTTCTTAGCGTCTTCAACTGCTTTAGCAATTGCAGAAGCAACCTCTTTAGATTTACCTAAACCGTAACCAATAACTCCATCTTCATTTCCAACAACAACGATAGCAGAAAACCCGAAAGCTCTACCACCTTTTGTTACTTTAGTTACTCTGTTAACTGACACGAGACGATCTTTTAATTCTAATCCTCCCGGTTTTACTCTTTCTATATTATCTAGTCCTAACATATTTTCCGAAATTTAATGATTAGAATTTAAGTCCTCCTTCTCTCGCGCCATCAGCTAGAGCTTTCACTCTACCATGGTATACGAAACCGTTTCTATCAAATACAATAGCTTCAATTCCTGCAGCAACTGCTTTGGCAGCAATAGCTTTACCAACAGCGGCAGAAACTTCAATCTTAGTACCGTTAGCGTCAACTCCTTTCTCTCTAGAAGAAGCAGATGCTAAAGTTTTGCCATCTTTATCGTCGATTAACTGAGCGTAAATTTCCTTATTACTTTTATATACAGATAATCTTGGCAATTCAGAAGTTCCAGAGATTTTCCCTCTTACTCTTCTTTTTATTCTTATTCTTTTTTCTACTTTACTTAATGCCATAATACTTATAATTTATTAAGCAGATTTACCAGCTTTACGTCTAACAATTTCCCCAACGAATCTTACACCTTTTCCTTTGTACGGCTCAGGCTTTCTGAATGAGCGGATTTTTGCTGCCACCATTCCAAGAAGTTGCTTGTCATGAGACGCTAAAGTAATAATTGGATTTTTACCTTTTTCAGTCAATGTATCAATTACAACTTCTTTTGGAAGTTCTAAAACGATACCGTGAGAGAATCCTAAAGCTAACTCAAGTTTTTGACCTGTGTGTGATGCTCTGTATCCTACCCCTACTAGTTCTAACTTTTTTGTGAAACCTTCTGCAGTTCCCAAAATCATGTTATTGATTAACGCTCGGTATAAACCGTGTAGCGCTCTGTGTTGTTTAGAATCAGACGGTCTGCTGAATGTAAGCACACCATCGTTTTGTTCTAAAGTAATTCCTTCTGTAAGCTCCTGAGAAAGTTCTCCTTTAGGACCTTTTACAGTTACCACACCTTCTTTTTCAGTGACAGTAATTCCAGCGGGAATTGTTATAATTGCTTTACCAATTCTTGACATTTTCCTTTGATTAAAAATTAATAAACATAGCAGATTACTTCACCGCCTACTTTTTCTTGTCTCGCTTTTTTATCTGTCATTACTCCTCTTGAAGTAGAGATAATAGCTACGCCCAAACCGTTTAAGACTCTTGGAAGTTCAGTAGAACCTTTGTATTGTCTTAGACCTGGTCTTGAAGCTCTTTGAATAGACTTTATTGCAGGTTTGCTAGTTTGTTTGTCATACTTCAAAGCTATTTTGATCGTTCCTTGAACTGCGCTCTCTTCAAACTTGTAGTTTAAGATATACCCTTGTTCAAATAAGATCTTTGTAAGCTCCTTTTTGATTTTCGATGCAGGAATTTCCACCACTTTGTGGCCTGCGCTTTGTGCGTTCCTTACTCTTGTTAGGAAATCTGAAATTGGATCTGTTACCATTTTTCTTTTTTAAATTATTGGTTAAAGACAACCAGTATTGAACGGACTTGAAGATTAAAATATCAGACGTCAGAAAAACTTCGGTCTGATATTTATTTCTTTAGTATCCAGACAACTTAATTGTCCCGATTTTTTAATTAGCAATTACTACCAACTAGCTTTTTTCACTCCCGGAATAAGACCATTATTGGCCATTTCACGGAAAGTTACTCTAGAAAGACCGAAAGTTCTCATGTAACCTCTTGGTCTACCTGTTAATTTACATCTGTTGTGTAATCTTACAGGAGAAGCGTTTTTTGGTAATTTTTGAAGTCCTTCATAATCACCAGCTTCTTTTAAAGCTTTTCTTTTTTCAGCGTATTTAGCAACAACTGCTTCTCTTTTGCGCTCACGCGCTTTCATTGATTCTTTAGCCATTTCTTAGTTCTTTTTGAAAGGTAAACCGAAGTGAGTTAACAATGCTTTAGCTTCTTTGTCTGTTTTCGCAGTTGTAACGAAAGTGATGTCCATCCCTTGGATTTTTTTCACTTTGTCGATTGCGATCTCAGGGAAGATAATTTGCTCAGTAATACCTAAGTTATAATTACCTCTACCATCGAAACCATCAGCTTTAATACCAGAGAAATCTCTAATACGTGGCAAAGCAGAAGCGGTAAGTCTGTCTAAGAATTCGTACATTTTGCTAGCTCTAAGAGTTACCTTAGCACCTACAGGCATACCTTTTCTTAATTTGAAAGCTGCTTCATCTTTCTTAGAAATAGTACCTACAGCCTTTTGGCCAGTAATATTTGTAAGTTCTTCTACAGCATAATCAATAATTTTCTTGTCTGCAGTAGCATCACCTAAACCTTGAGATAAGATGATTTTTTCTAATCTAGGTACCTGCATTACAGATTTGTACCCAAATTCTTCCATCATTGCAGGAACAATTGTTTCTTTATATGCTTTCTTGGGTCTTGCGATATATTCCATGTGTTATTTAAAATTATAAAGTTTCACCCGTTTTTTTGTCGATTCTTACTTTCTTATCTCCATCGATTTTGTAACCGATTTTGATAGCTTTTCCGTCTTTACCAACTAAAGCTATGTTTGAGATATGAATAGAAGCTTCTTTTTCTGTGATTCCTCCTTGAGGATTTGAAGCTGAAGGCTTAACGTGTTTTTTAACGATGTTAAGTCCTGCAACGATAACTCTAGGGTCTTTTCCTTCTTTTTTGATCACTTCAATAACTTCACCAGTTTTACCTTTGATATCTTTTTTACCAGTAGTAATGATTACGTTATCTCCTCTTTTTATTTTTAACTTTGACATTTTCTTTTAAAAATTTTTAAAATTAAAGTACTTCAGGAGCCAATGAAATGATCTTCATGTATTCTTTGTCTCTCAACTCACGAGCAACAGGTCCGAAAACACGTGTTCCTCTCATTTCTCCACCAGCGTTTAGTAAAACACAAGCATTGTCTTCAAATTTGATGTATGAACCATCTTTTCTTCTAACTGCTTTTTTTGTTCTTACTACTACCGCTTTAGATACTTGACCTTTCTTTGCGTTTCCTGATGGTGTAGAATGTTTGATAGTAACTACGATCTTATCACCAACTGAAGCATATCTTCTTCTGGTACCTCCCAGAACTCTGATAACCAATACCTCTTTAGCACCAGTGTTATCAGCAACTTTTAATCTTGATTCTGTTTGTAACATTACTTAGCTTTTTCAATGATTCTTACTAATCTCCATCTCTTACTCTTGCTCGTAGGTCTAGTTTCTTGGATAAGAACTGTATCTCCTTCTGTGCATTCGTTGTTTTCGTCGTGTGCAGTATATTTTTTCGTTTTCAATACGAATTTACCGTACATCGGGTGTTTCACTCTAGTAGTCTCACTTACAACAATGGTCTTTTCCATTTTATTGCTGGAAACTATTCCGATTCTTTCTTTTCTTAAGTTTCTTTCCATAATGTATGAAAATCTTATTGTTGTTTGTTAGTTAACTCCGTATTTAGTCTTGCGATTGTTTTTCTCAAATCTTTGATTTGAATTGGATTTTCAAGTGGGCTAATTTTATGAGCTAACTTCATTTTAGTAAATTCAGTTTTAGCTTCAGCCAATTTCACTTGAATATCTTCAGCGCTTAGATTTTTAATTTCAGCTTGTTTCATTGTATTCAAAGATTATAAAGGTTTAACAAAATCATTAGCAACTACAAAATTGGTAACTACCGGTAATTTTTGTGCAGCAAGTCTTAGAGCTTCTTTAGCGATATCGTAAGATACTCCTCCAACTTCGAACAAAATTTTACCTGGTTTTACTACAGCTACCCAATATTCTACAGCACCCTTACCTTTACCCATCCTTACTTCGGCTGGTTTTTTAGTAATAGGCTTATCTGGAAATATTTTGATCCATAGTTGACCTTCTCTCTTCATATATCTTGTAGCAGCGATACGAGCAGCTTCGATTTGTCTTGCAGTGATCCAAGCTCCTTCTGTAGCTTTGATTCCGAAAGTTCCGTAAGCAAGTTGATTACCTCTTTGAGCAATCCCCTTCATCTTCATCTTATGAACTTTACGGAATTTGGTTCTTTTTGGTTGTAACATAATTTCTTAAATTTTAGATTTTAGAATTTAGATTTTAAAAAAGTAACGGTCGTTTAAAAACTATCCTCTAAAATTTTATTAATTATTTTTTTTATCTCTTGAAGGTCTTCTGTTATCTCTATCACCTCTGTTTCCACCACCTGAAGGACCACCTTTCTTCTGTTGTCCTACTAATGGCATAAGATCTCTCTTACCATAAACTTCACCCTTCATAATCCAAACTTTCACTCCAAGTTTACCGTACTGAGTTAATGCTTCACCAATGTGGTAATCGATATCAGCTCTGAAAGTAGACAAAGGAATTCTTCCGTCTTTGAAGTTTTCAGAACGTGCCATTTCAGCACCGTTCAATCTACCAGAGATTTGAACTTTGATCCCTTCAGCACCCATTCTCATTGTACTAGCGATAGCCATTTTAACAGCTCTTCTGTAAGAAATTCTGTTTTCAATTTGCTTAGCAATACTATCAGCAACTAATACAGCATCAAGTTCAGGTCTTTTGATTTCGAAAATGTTGATTTGAATATCCTTTTTAGTAAGTTTCTTCAATTCTTCTTTTAACTTGTCAACTTCCTGACCTCCTTTACCGATGATAAGTCCCGGTCTAGCAGTAGTAATAGTAACTGTTACTAATTTTAATGTTCTTTCAATATAAATTTTTGAAATACCACCTTTAGATAATCTAGCTTCAAGGTATCTTCTGATTTTGTAGTCTTCAGCGATTCTGTCTCCATAATCTTTACCACCAAACCAGTTTGAATCCCATCCTCTGATGATACCTAGTCTGTTACCAATTGGATTTGTCTTCTGTCCCATACCTTGATTAATTTTCTTTATTACCTAAGATTAGTGTAATGTGGTTAGATCTTTTTCTGATTCTGTGTCCTCTACCTTGTGGTGCAGGTCTTAGTCTCTTCAATTGTCTAGCACTGTCTACAAAAATTTCTTTAACGATAAGATTAGCTTCTTCAATATCAGCACCTTCGTTCTTCAATTGCCAGTTAGCCATTGCAGAAAGTAATACTTTTTCTAATTTGTTTGAAGCGTCTTTCTTTGAATATTTTAGGATGCTTAAAGCTTTGTCAACTTCTACCCCTCTGATGATATCAGCTACTAATCTCATCTTACGTGGAGAAGTAGGGCAATCGTTATGTAATGCTTTTACTACATCTTGATTTGTTAATTTACGTGCTAATGCACTTTCTCTTTTTCTTGATCCCATGATTATCTACTTCCTTTGTTTTTATTACCACCATGACCTCTAAAAGATCTTGTTGGAGAAAATTCGCCTAACTTGTGACCAACCATGTTCTCAGTAACATAAACAGGGATAAAAGATTTCCCGTTGTGTACTGCAATAGTTTGTCCTACGAAGTCTGGAGAGATCATAGACGCTCTAGACCAAGTTTTGATAACTGTTTTCTTACCAGCCTCTATATTTGCCTGAACCTTCTTATCTAAAGTATATGCGATGAATGGTCCTTTTTTAAGTGATCTTGCCATAATTATTTACGTTTAGATATGATATGACGGTTAGACGCTTTGTTTTTCTTTCTGGTTTTGTAACCTTTAGCTGGCATACCGTTTCTAGATCTTGGGTGACCTCCAGATGAACGTCCTTCACCACCTCCCATTGGGTGATCTACAGGGTTCATTACTACCGGTCTAGTTCTAGGTCTTCTACCTAACCATCTGCTTCTACCAGCCTTACCTGAAACAGTTAACTGATGATCAGAGTTAGAAACAGATCCAATCATTGCATAACACTCAGTAAGGATCATTCTAGATTCTCCTGAAGGCAATTTGATGATTGCATATTTTCCGTCTCTTGAAGTAAGTTGAGCTGAAGAACCAGCACTTCTTGCTAAAATAGCACCTTGTCCAGGCTTCATTTCAACACAAGAAATTACTGTACCCAATGGAATATTTTTCAATTTCATTGCGTTACCGATATTCGGTTCTACAACCTCACCTGAAACTACCTTTTGATCTACTTTGATACCGTTTGGAGCGATGATATATCTCTTCTCTCCGTCAGCATACTCTAATAGAGCGATAAATGCAGTTCTGTTTGGATCATATTCTACAGTTTTTACCGTTGCTTCAACATCATGCTTGTTTCTTTTGAAGTCGATAATTCTGTATTTCTTTTTGTGTCCACCTCCGGTGTAACGCATGGTCATTTTACCAGTTTGGTTACGTCCACCTGACTTACTAATACCAACAGTTAGAGATTTCTCTGGTTTGTTAGTAGTAATTTCCTCAAAATTGTTTACAATTCTGAATCTCTGTCCTGGGGTGATAGGTTTTAATTTTCTAACAGACATTACTATTATTTATAATTAATAATTAATTTACAGCAAAAATATCGATTACTTCCCCTTCTGCAAGAGTGATAATCGCTTTTTTCAATTTGTTTGTCTTTCCTACTTGAAGACCTTTTTTAGTGTATTTTGAAGAAACCTTCGGAGCATAAATCATTGTTCTAACGTCTGCTACTTTTACACCGTAAGCTACTTCTACAGCTTTTTTAATTTGGATTTTATTCGCCTTAGGTTGTACTAAGAAAGAATAAGCACCTCTTAAATCTGTAAGATAGTTTGCTTTTTCTGAAATAACTGGTTTAATAATTAGTGACATGATTTATTTCTTTAAATTTTCCTGGAATTTTTCAACTGCACCTTCTAAGAAAACGATCTCACCTGCATTGATTAAGTCATAAGAAGAAATTTCGTTGAATTTCATTACTTTAGTCTTAGGTAAGTTTCTTGAAGATAAATATACATTCTTGTTTGTATCAGGAAGAATGAATAAAGACTTCTTATCGTTTAATGCTAATGCATTCAAGATAGTGATGAAATCTTTAGTTTTAGGAGCATTGATGCTCAAACCTTCTACAATTTTAATACTGTTGTCTCTCATTTTCTGAGAAAGAACAGATTTTTTAGCCAATCTCTTAAGAGCTTTGTTCAATTTGAATCTGTAGTCTCTCGGTTTTGGACCGAAAATTCTACCTCCACCTCTGAAAACTGGCGATTTGATATCACCATATCTTGCAGAACCTGAACCTTTTTGCTTTTTCAACTTTTTAGTTGAACCAGAGATTTCGCTTCTTTCTTTTGATTTATGAGTACCTTGACGCTGAGCAGCAAGATATTGTTTTACTTCTAAGTAAACCGCGTGCTTATTTGGCTCAATACCGAATACAGATTCGTCTAGAGTTACTTTTTTTCCGGTTTCCTTTCCTGATGTATTTAATACTACTAGTTCCATTTTCTGATAATTACATAAGAATTTTTAGCTCCCGGAACAGCACCTTTTACTACTAAAAGATTTTGTTCTTGATCCACTTTTAATACTTGAAGGTTTTGTACAGTTACCTGCTTACCTCCCATTCTACCTGCCATTCTCATTCCTTTGAATACTCTTGAAGGATCCGATCCAGCACCGATAGAACCTGGAGCTCTAAGTCTGTTGTGCTGACCATGAGTAGCTTGCATTACACCTCCAAATCCGTGTCTTTTAACAACACCTTGGAAACCTTTACCTTTAGAAGTACCTGTTACATCTACATATTCACCTTCAGCGAATAATTTCACAGTTACATCCACTCCTACTGTTACTTGGTCTACGAATTCTCTGTAGAATTCTACCAACTTAGCTTTAGGAGTTGAACCAGCCTTTTTAAAATGACCAGCTAACGCTTTACCAACGTTCTTCTCACTCTTGTCATCGAAACCTAATTGAACTGCTTTATAGCCGTCCTTTTCAATGGTTCTGACCTGTAAAACCGAGCATGGACCAGCTTGGATAACTGTACAAGGAATGTTTTTTCCTTCTTCGTTAAACAAAGATGTCATACCGATTTTTTTACCAATAATACCTGACATTATTTATATAATATGTTATAAAATTTCCTTGGATTCACATTCATTTTAGAAAGGTTTATTGTAATTTCTACTTTTGATATAGGCATACTCTACCCCTAAAATGAGTGTGCAAATTTATGAATAATTTTTAAATTGACAAATTTTATTGCAAAATATTTTGATTTTTAGCAGTTTACAAAAAATAAGCTGCCCTTCACATGATTTTAACATCAATAATGAAGATATACTTAAAATTATTTTGTAATAACAGAGACTCCAACTTCTTCAAGTCCCTTTCTGTCTTCTTTTAAAATACCATCATCTGTAATCAAACAATCTATTTGATCCAGCGTAGCAATCCTCCCAAACCCTTTTTTATTAAGCTTTGAAGAATCGGCCAATATCACTACCTTATCCGAACATTCAATCATCAACTGATTAAGATGAGCCTCTGCCGCATTGGATGTACTAATGCCAAAATCTAAATCAATACCATCTACTCCTAAAAATAATTTATTGCAGGAAAACTGCTTTAGAATAGTTTCGGATATAGAACCTACAATAGAAGTAGAACTTTTTCTCACCTCCCCTCCTAATTGTATAATATTAATGTTAGGATTATTACAAAGCTCAAGCGCCACTCTTAAAGAAGACGTAAGAACCGTAAGCCTTCCAAAATTCACCAACATTCTTGCCAAATAATGCATCGTGGTCCCGGAAGCTAATATAATACAGTCATTTTCCTGAATCATCTGCAAAGCAGCTTTAGCAATACTCTGTTTTGCCTCTACATTGATGTTTTCTTTTTCATCTACATTTTTCTCATACGCATATCGCACGTACTTACTCGCTCCTCCATGATTACGAAACAGCAATCCCAAACTTTCTAAATAGTTCAAATCCTTTCGAATGGTAACAGAAGACACATTAAATTTCTCACATAGATCCTGAACAAGAACGTAGTCTTTTTCATCTAACACCTTTAAAATATCACTATGCCTAGCTATTAACTTTTCCATTGAATTTATTTCATCAAATTTATCACTTTTTTCCGACTTCTTAAAAATTTCATTTATTTTCTTTTTAGTTTCGTTTTTAATTTATACATTTGAAAACGAAACATAAACGAAACAGTTATGAAACGAAATGAAGAACTAAATAAATTAACCAATACTCAAGAGTGGGATTTTATTGTTATTGGCGGAGGAGCCAGCGGCCTAGGTTCAGCATTAGATGCAACAAGCAGAGGATTCAAAACTTTACTGATAGAATCTCATGATTTTGCAAAAGCCACATCCAGCAGAAGTACAAAACTCGTGCATGGTGGCGTGAGATATCTGGCTCAGGGTGATATCGGACTGGTAAAAGAAGCATTAAAAGAAAGAGGACTACTGGCACAAAATGCAGCCCATGTTGTAAAGAATCAATCTTTCATCATTCCCAACTACACTTGGTGGGGAGGAATCTATTATAAAATAGGATTATCGATCTATGATTTTCTAGCAGGAAAACTAAGCCTTGGGAGAACTCAATACATAAGCAAGTCTAAAACCGTAAGCAAACTTCCAACCATCGAACAGAAAAATCTGATGAGCGGGGTTGTATATCAGGATGGACAATTTGATGATGCCCGTTTGGCCATTAACCTTGCTCAAACCATTATTGAAAAAGGTGGAAGTGCTATTAATTATTTAAAAGTCATTAACCTTCTTAAAAATGATTCAGGGAAAATAAGTGGTGTACTTGCAGAAGATCAGTTTACGCAAAAGCAATACGAAATTCGCACTAAAGTAGTCATCAACGCAACAGGAGTATTCACCAATGATATATTGAATATGAATAATCCTAAGCACGGTAAACTTGTTGTTCCAAGTCAGGGAATTCATTTGGTTTTAGATAAATCATTCTTAAAAAGCGATGATGCCATCATGATTCCTAAAACTTCAGACGGAAGAGTTTTATTTGTAGTTCCATGGCACGACAGAGCTTTAGTTGGAACAACCGATACTCTATTAGAAAGCGAAAGTTTTGAACCTCGTGCTTTGGAAGAAGAGATCAATTTCGTTTTAACAACCGCAAGACAGTATTTATCTAAAAAACCAACCCGTGAAGACGTAAAATCTGTTTTCGCCGGATTAAGACCTCTTGCAGCTCCTGAAGGAGAAGGAAAAAGCACTAAAGAAGTTTCCAGAAGTCACAAAGTGATCACATCAGATACAGGACTGGTTTCTATCATCGGTGGAAAATGGACGACTTACCGTAAAATGGCAGAAGATACCATCAACAAAGCCATGGAAATCCATCAACTGGGAATCACAACTTCTAAAACAGAAAACTTATCTATTCACGGGAATATGAAAGCAGATCTGGTAGACAGAAGCAGTCATTTATATGTATATGGTTCAGACATCCCTTCTATTAAAAAATTACAGGAAAGCAATCCTGCTTATTCTCAAAAAATCCATCCGGAACATCCATTCACCGTTGCAGAAATAATTTGGGCTGTACGATATGAAATGGCAGAAACCATAGAAGATGTTTTGGCAAGAAGAGTCCGTATGTTATTCTTAGATGCAAGAGCAGCCATAGACAGCGCTCACAAAGTAGCCTCTGTCATTGCACAAGAAAGAGGACTTTCACAAGAATGGGCACAACAGCAGGAAAAAGAATTTATTGAGTTAGCAAATGGTTATTTATTAATACCCTATTCTCCGAAAACAATCAACCTTAATTAATATAACAGCATGCGTGAAAAATTAATTCTCGCTTTAGATCAAGGCACTACCTCTTCTAGAGCCATTTTATTCAACCACAGTGGAGAAATAGAATATATTTCCCAAAAGAGTTTTGAGCAGATCTTTCCTACTCCGGGCTGGGTAGAGCATGATCCTAATGAAATTTGGTCATCACAAATTTCAGTTGCTGCAGAAATTATTGCAAAAGCAGGAATTTCAGGGCTAGAAGTCGCCGCTATCGGAATTACCAATCAACGAGAAACAACCATTGTTTGGGATAAAGAAACCGGAGAACCGATCTACAATGCTATTGTATGGCAAGACAGAAGAACATCCAAATATTGTGATGAACTGAAAGAACAAGGCCATACCGATATGATTAAGAAGAAAACAGGACTTGTTCTGGATGCTTATTTTTCGGCAACAAAATTAAAATGGATATTAGACCACGTAGATGGTGCAAGAGAAAAAGCTGAAGCAGGAAAACTGTGCTTCGGAACTGTTGACACTTGGCTGGTATGGAAACTTACCCGTGGAAAAATGTTTATCACCGATGTTTCCAATGCCAGCAGAACCATGCTTCTGAATATTCACACCTTAGATTGGGACAATGAGTTATTGGAATTGTTTAACATTCCAAGAGCTATTTTACCGGAAGTGAAACAGAGTAGTGAAATTTATGGTGAGACAGCCACTACTTTATTTTCAACAAAAATTCCTATTGCGGGTATTGCCGGAGATCAGCAGGCTGCTTTATTCGGACAAATGTGTACCACTCCCGGAATGGTAAAAAACACGTATGGAACAGGATGTTTTCTATTGATGAATACCGGAAAAGAAGCGGTAGAATCTAAAAACAATCTACTTACTACCGTTGCATGGAAAATAAATGGAGAGGTAAATTATGCTTTAGAAGGAAGTGTATTTGTAGGAGGTGCAGCCATACAATGGTTAAGAGACGGACTTAAACTGATTAATTCAGCAGAAGAAATCAATGATCTTGCTAAAACAGTAGAAGACAATGGCGGCGTTTATTTCGTGCCTGCATTAACCGGTTTAGGCGCTCCTTACTGGGATCAATATGCAAGAGGAACCATTGTTGGAGTAACTCGTGGAACTACCAACGGACACATCGCAAGAGCAACGTTGGAAGGAATTGCTTTTCAGGTATATGATATTGTAAAAGCAATGGAAGCAGATTCCGGAAGACCAAGTCTTGAACTAAGAGTTGACGGAGGAGCTTCTGCAAGTGATCTATTAATGCAGATTCAGTCTGATCTTTTCTCTGTTAAAATCACAAGACCAAAAACATTAGAGACCACCGCTTTAGGTGCCGCTTACCTTGCCGGTCTTGCTGTTGGATACTGGAAAAACATTGATGAGATTCAATCTCAATGGATCGTAGATAAAGATTTCCATCCACAGTTGGAAAAAGAAAAATCTGCTCAAATGGTTCATTTCTGGCACAAAGCAGTAAAACGTTCCCAAAACTGGATCGAAGATTAATAATCCCCAAATAAATAATACATATGACACCATTTGTAGCAGAAATAATTGGGACAATGCTTATGATCCTATTAGGAAACGGCGTTGTAGCAAACGTTGTTTTGAAAGATACTAAGGGAAACAATTCCGGATGGATTGTTATCGCTACCGCTTGGGCACTGGCCGTTTTTGTAGGCGTTCAGGTAGCAGGCCCCATCAGTGGAGCACATTTGAATCCGGCCGTTACCATAGGTTTGGCAGTAGCAGGAAAATTCTCTTGGGACCTTGTTCCCACTTACATAGCAGGTGAGATGATCGGAGCCGCATTGGGAGCATTTCTTGTATGGCTATTCTACAGAGATCATTTCGCTATCACTGAAGATGAAGGAGCCAAGCTTGCTTGCTTCAGCACAGGACCCGCTATTAGAAACCCATTATCAAATTTTATCAGTGAAACGATTGGAACTTTCGTGCTTGTTTTTGTGATCTTTTATTTTTCCGATCCAAGCCTTTCCCTTCATAATGATACTACCGCAAAAATAGGATTAGGCTCTATCGGTGCATTACCTGTTGCTTTCTTAGTTTGGGCTATTGGTCTTTCGCTAGGAGGAACTACAGGATACGCTATCAATCCCGCAAGAGATCTTGGTCCCAGAATCATGCACGCCCTCCTTCCTATTAAAGGAAGCAGCGACTGGGGATATGCCTGGATACCTATTGCAGCACCCATACTCGGGGCTTCTTTAGCAGCAATACTTTACAGTTTCTTAAACTAATTTACCCATGAAAAAAATCGCAACAATGATCTGCCTGGTAACCCTAGGCATAGGGAAGCTTTTTGCTCAAGAAGCTGAAGAAAACAAAGACAATGGTAGATTGGATTTCACGGCAAACATCCAGAATAATCACCTTTGGAGAGGATTAATCATTACTGATAAACCTGTTGTTATGGGAAATCTTTCTTATGCTCTGGATGCAGAAAAAAAATGGAAAGTGGGGATATGGGGAGCTTCTGCTCTGGCGGATGATAAAGATGGAACACATTATAAGGAGATCAACTATTATGTTCAATATTCAAACGGACGTTTTTATATTGGGCTGTGGGATTTATTTAATTCAAGAAATATCAATACCACAGTAGCATCGGACGACATCTTTAATTATTCAAACAGAAGAACAGCTCATATTATTGATCTGAGGACCAATTATACTTTCGGACCTTCATTTCCAATTAACGTTGAAGCAGACATTATGCTTTACGGAGGAGCCAATGCCGGAGAAGTTGTACTAGAACCGGACGGAAGCTATAAAAAGAATAAATATTCTACGTATGTACAGGTTAGTTATCCAGTGATAGCCGGTAAGAAAGTAAATCTGGATGCATTTGTAGGTGCCGGATTCGCTCTTAATGACCCAACATTTCTGTATGGCAACGGAAAAAACAGCTTCGATGTTGTGAATGCAGGCGTAAAAGCCACCAAAACCGTAAAGATTACAGACCACTACAGCCTTCCCGTCTCTATGATGGCAATGTGGAATCCTTCTAATAAATACGCAAGGATTCAATTAGCGGCAACTGTATTTTAAAATAAAAAATTGTTAGTAAGAAACAAGCCATTCCAGTTTTTGGGATGGTTTGTTGTTTTGAACATGTTTTGGCTTTAACCACAAAAGACAAAAGTTTTTATTGACCGTTTTAAAGTTTAACTATCTTGAAAATAAAAGCTTGCAAAAGAATAAAAATAAAAGATTTTTTAAAACTTATGTGTACTTTTTAACAGAATAAATTTTAGCTTAATAAAAATTAAAGCGTTCAACCTTTTGTGTCTGTTGTGGTTAAAATTTTAGCTCCCATAAATTTTCATATATGATTGTGCATGTTTCAGTCAATCCTCGTGTTTTTACGGTTTAATTTTTGCTGAGATATCTTTAATTTTGAGGAAAAAATATGAAAAAAGCTTTCAGTGTATTTATTTTATCCATCAGTACTCTATCTTATGCTCAATCTAACGCTCCTTTCATCGGGAAACGAGATTTCAATATTATGGAAGGCTTCAGCGGAACCGGAACTCCAACTTATTATCTGGATATAAAGAAAAATGGTGATGTCTATTTTGGATTTGTTCAAATTAACCAAGCTAGCGGAGAGGAAACAAAAGAAGAAATCAATGCCGGAAAATACAATCCAAAAGTGATGAAAGTTCATTTCAAAACAGACAATGAAACATTGTATCTGAAATTCGACAAAGAGAAAATCTACCTTACCGACGAAAAAGGAAATATTCAAAAATCAGAAGACTGCTGCTCTGTTTCAGAAACAGAAAGCGGAAGTTGCACCTGTGATAGCGCATTGTATCAATAATGAAAATCTTAAGAATATTATGTATCCTCTTTCTTGTGGTTTCATGCCAAAAGAAAAATAACCATCCGTATACCTTCTATTACTGGAAAACCAATTTCTCCTTACATCCGGAAGAGAAAAAAGCACTAGATAAAGCAACAATTCCATATCTGTACACGCGATTTTTTGATGTAGATAAAGTAGGCGGAAAATTTCAGCCGGTTGGTGTTATCACAAAAGACAACAATTTTCTGACCGATAAGCAAATCGTCCCAACTGTTTTCATTACCAATCAAACCCTATTGAATATTTCACAAGATGAGATTCGATTTCTTGCTGAAAGCATCAATCAGTTAATTCAGAAAAAAATCACAGAATATCAAATAAAGGTTACTAACGAAATTCAAATCGATTGCGACTGGACCGCTGGAACAAGGGATGATTATTTTACGTTTTTAAAAGAGCTCAAAAAAATATCGGGAAAAGAAATCACTTGTACCCTTCGTCTTCATCAGGTGAAAGATAAAAATCAAACCGGAATTCCGCCTGTTGACAAAGTATATTTAATGTGCTACTCTACTTCTTCGCCTTTGGAAAATTCAAATAAAAATTCAATTCTGGATGTTACGGTTTTGAAAAGTTATCTTGCGAAAATTGAAGACTATCCCATCAAAAAAATAGACGTGGCTCTTCCGATCTATTCGTGGGGAATTGTCACCAATCATTTAGGAAAACATAAATTGATTAATGCTTTGTCTAAAGGAGATTTAAACAATCCTAATTTCAAAAAAATATCCTCAACCGAAATTGAAATCCAAAAAGATGGATTCTATTTTGGAAATTATCTTAACAAAGGTTTCAAAATAAAAGTTGAAGAAATAGCGGATGATCAACTTCAGGAAGTTGTCGGTTTTCTGGAGAAAAAAATTAAGCATTTCAATATCGTTTATTATCAATTAGATAGTAAATTTGTTACAGGGCAGAATTTTAATTTTTAATTTAAATATTATTAATCACAAAATCTGTAAAGATATAACGTTGTTTTTCTCCCTCAGATTACACAGATTTACGTAGATAATTTGAATCCTTCTTTTAATTTTAAACTATAAAAAAACACCATCTATACAATGAAAAAGTACTTTCTTTCGCTTGCGGTTTTATCGCTTTTTTATACAGAATCCAATGCCTGTGGCTGGTCTGATCCGGATTATGAATACTTTAATCTTTTTACTCAAAGTATTATAAAAGATAAATCATACTTGCCTTTTCTTCATAGTTATTCTACGAGATTCTACACGGGTTTTAAACCATCTCAGATTCCGGATGAAAATATTGAATCCTGGAAAAAGTTTTTTAATAATCAATTGAGTTATTCCGAAACAGATTTCCTGGTCAATAAAATGAACATGAACGATCTGAATGAATTGAAAAAAGGAAATTCAACCAATACCCTACTTACAAAACTCGGTGCCGGCTCTTATCAAAAATATCATGAGGGAATTGATTATTTAATTGAAGCTAAATATTTGGAGCCTTACATGAGCATTAATTATGTTGAAAGTTCCAACTCATTTTATGATAACGAAGACAAAACCAGCAAGAACGCAACCAATCTAGATTACGACAAGACAGTTTCAGCTTTAACATCTTTATATAATGCGGCGAAAAATCCTGAGATCAAACAACGTTACGGGTATCAGTTGATTCGTTTTAATCATTATACAAGAAATTATGATGTTGCGCTTCAAGCATTTAAAACCTATGTAGAACCTGTAAAATTAAAAGGTCCAGTCTACTTTATGTCTCTTGATCAATTGGCAGGCGCACAGAGAGGATTAGAAATGAAGAATGATGCCAACTGGAATTTCTTTCAGGTTTTCATGAACAGCAAAAGCCGCAAGGAATCTGCATTTATTTCGATGAAGCTTTCGGATACCGCATCTTTCAATAACATCATGAAAAGAGCAGGAACCAATGATGAAAAGAATATGGCGTATTTCCTTTTAGGCTATGAAGATTTTACCAATCCGATTCCTATTATGGAAAAAATGTACGACATCAATCCAGATTCCGAGATTTTGAAAGTAATGGCCGTAAGAAGTATCAATGAACTGGAAAGGAATTATCTTCCCACCTACTATTATGCTTCCACTAATGGAACTGACTCAAACGTACAAAAAAGTACAACCAATACAACCACCGATCAAACAAAAACTGAACCCACTGAGGTAAAAGAAAAAGAACTGTCTTTCTGGCAAAAAATTGTACGTTTCTTTAAAAAGCTTTTCGGTATAAAATCTGATGCCGTATCTGATAGCAATAAAGCAGATCAAAGTGACGATGAATTGCTGGATAACCCGAACAGAATTCCGTTTTACGCTAAAAACATCAGTTATTATTACGATGACAAGACTAAAGATTTCTTAGATGATCTGGAAAAATTTACAGAAAAAACTAAAACGAAATCCAAAGATGAATACTGGCAAATTGCAGATGCTTATCTTAAGTTTTTGAAAAAAGACTACAAAGCGAGTACTGAAATCTTAGAAGATATCAAAACCAATAACCCGGAATATCTTGAGCAAATAAAAAGAATGAAAGTTCTGAATGATATCGTTTCCCAACCTAAAATAACTGCGGAATATGAAAATCATTTAATGAAAGATTATTCTGAATATTTTATTGAAAAAGAGGGTAAAAAAGAACCTGTACAAACAGAGGAAGATTCCTATTACGGAACAGTTCCATCAACCGCTTCTTTCCTTAAAGATGTTTTGGCTAACCGTTATTTCTTACAGGGAGAAGACGGAAAATCATTCTTAATGAGCAATAAACTTTCTGACCTTCAGTACAATCCCAATTCTCAATTGGTAAAAAGTGTTGAAGATTTTTACAGAAAACCCAACAAGTCTCAATTTGAGCAACAAATCATTGCTAAAAACATTAATAGCGTAGGTAATATTGATGCGTTTTTCAATCTAATTTACGGAGACAGAGCAATGAGAATGGCTGATTTTGAAAAAGCGAAATCGTATTATCAAAAAGCACAAGGCTTCGCCGGAATTCCAAGAATAGATTATGACTGGAGCAGCAATGTTGAGAAAACAAGTCTTCATCAATATAAACCTTCTGACTATAATGGATTCAATAATATTCCTAATCTTGTTTTCGGACATAATGTTTGGGAAAGTTTCCAAAGTGATGATGCAACGAGTATGAAAATAGAAGATTACACGCCGTTCCCTTTCATTAAAACAGACATGAATAAGCTAGAGTTGGTAGACGCATTAATTCAACTTAAAACCATAGGAAACGGAAAAGATGAAAAGGCTGCAAAAGCCAATCAACTTGTTGGAAATTTATTATACAACACTTCTATTTTAGGATATTACAGAGAATTATTTGTGATGGATATTGATAACAGCAATGGTGGAAAATACGACTTCTGGAATACAGACAAGAAAACACCTTACCGATATTATTACAAAAACTTCCTTGACTCCTCTTATATAGAACCCGATAACTTTGATCTGGCTATTAATTATTACAAAAAAGCACTAGATCTTGCCACCAATAAAGAACAGAAAGCCAGAATACTCTTCCAAATGGCGAGCGCAGAACAAGGTAAGTATTATCAATATGAAGCCAAAAATCAAGCTACTATCGATTATTCCGACCCTAAATATTCTGAGAAAAGTGATGCCCACCTCAAACAACTGGACGAGATTAAAAATCAGAAATTCAGAACGTATTTTGCAATGATTAAAAATCAATATGCCGATACCGAAACTGCAAAAGGTCTTATGGGAAGTTGTTCTTATTTTGGGTATTTTATGAAGAGATAAGCTATCGACTTTATTGACACACAAAAGCCGCTGAATTAATTCAGCGGCTTTTACTTTATATCATTCTATATAAAACTATTTTTTAACAAACTTAGTTTTAAGATTCGTACCATTCTCATCTATATTGATAAAGTACACCCCTTTTACTAAATCTCTTACCACAATTTTACCGTCTCCAATTGTACCTTTAGATATCAATTGACCAGGCGCATTGTAAATATCGTATGTAGATTTTGAAGATATATTTTTAACATTTAAGATATCATCCACAGGGTTTGGATAAATCTGAACAGTTTTTACATTTCCAACTTCAGATGTTGACAAAGTACCCACGTTATTTCCTTTCACAGCATAAAATACATTCCCAATTGCAGAAACTCTTAAGTGTCCACTTTTACCAGATAAAGATGCAGGAACTAAAACACTAGCAGTTCCAGTATTAGGAACCGAAGCAGCCAATACAGTCCAAGTTGCTCCATTGTCAAAAGTATAATCTATTTTCACATTTGCAACATTGTATGGTGCGGCTGTTGTCCCAGAAGCTACCCATGAAACCGTAGAGTTTGCATTTGGAGTTAGTGTTGAAGCATTAACAGTAAATGCACTTGCAGAACCTACAACAATTGTTTGTGTTGCGTAAGCTGTCTGTGCTTGTCCACCAATTTTATTATCTCTTACCGTCACTCGGAAGTTCGTAGTTCTTGCTACCGTAGAAGCAGCTTCAAAATCTAGTATATTTTTCACAGCACCTCCAAGAACTGTTGACAATTTAGGGAAGTATCTTGTAGGACTTGTTGTTGCAATCCAAGATCTAAAACTTGCACCAGAAGTTGTATTTCCAATATTAGATTTTGTCACTCCATTACCTAATAAGCTTGAATTCACCTGTTCCCAGCTATATGTTAGCGGATCTCCATCTGGATCTGTTGCCGATGCTGTAAGAACAAAAGCTGTTGATTTTGGAATTGTATAACTCGTTGTCATAGGAGTAACTATTGGTGGATTATTTGTAATAGGAGTTTCTACATCTACTGTTACTGATGCAAGATTCGCTTGAACCTGATCAATACTTACACTATGAAAATAAGGATCAGAATGAGTCTGAACATCTGTTGTAGAACCTGTAATCCCTGCATATCCCATAATAGTAGAGCCAGAACCAGGCTCAACACATACTCCTGTTCCTTCATTGAAACTATACGTATGATTATCTCCTAGTTGGTGCCCTATTTCGTGAGCAACATAATCTATATCAAATGCATCTCCCATCGGAATTGCATTACCCGGTGAAGTGATGCCACTTCCTTTATAATTATTTGGAGAACTATATCCATATAATATTCCTGTAGAAGTCTCACATGCATCATTACTACTAGCAGAAACTGTTGTAAAAGTAACATCATTACTCCCTATACATCCTATACATCCAGCATTTCCACCACCCCCAGTAGCACCAAATAAATGACCAATATCATAATCAGCATCAGTAACACCATAATTTCCACCATGCAAGACATTCATCAATTCATAATTCCATCTACACATATAATCTGCAGTACTATATGGATCCGTAGCTGCATCTGTAAAAATAAGATTTGGTGCACTAATCATATTAAGATGCAAATTAAATTCCTGCTCAAAAACACCATCTACTTTCGTTAAGGTAGCATTAATTTGAACAAGAGCATTTGCTGTCCCACCAAAATAGGCAGTATATTCTCCCGTTACAGATAAGGCAAGCTTAAGAGTATGGTACTTTTTATCTCCTGATTTAGCAGCTGCTCCCTTTGCCATCATTTGCTCCATTCTAGTAACAGACTCATGGCTTTCTTTGGTACTACAAATAAAAGCATGACCATTTTTACCTGTTTTCCCATGAATTGAATACACTGATTTATCTGCATTAGCAGGCTCAATGAACTCATATTTTCCATCATTTATGATCATAGACTGGAAATCATTAGGAGCTACACTAAATCTAATATATTTTGTAGGATCATCTACTCCCACTCCTACATAAGAACCTAACTGGTATTGGCTTGCTAGAGCCTCATCCATTACCGGAAAACTGTTCACTGCAAATTTTTCAATACTTCCATTTAATGTAGGAATATTGATTGTTACCGCAGTCTCTCCAACTTTTTGAGCTCTTAATAATTGCGTTCTAATTTTGTTAATATCAAGATTGTAATAAACAGTTTTATCACTTCTTTTAACAACATCTTTCGTAGGTATTGTTTTATTCCATTGTGCACTTACCATTGAAGAGGCAACTGCAAACAATACAAGGGGTAGTTTTGTTTTCATGTAAAATTTTTGGAAAACAAATGTAACGTTAATTACCAATTCTCCAACAAAAAGAAGTAATTATTTAATAAATTAACTATTACATACAAATAATCTATCGAAATCTAAGTTTTTAATTTAATTATTAAATTAAACTTAAAAGATGAAAAATAATATTTATACTTTTTTTCACACTTATTCTTAAAACTATTTCCAATTTATACTTTTCAACATACCGAAATATTTGCTTACACTATGTTCTGGTTGTAATTTCATACCCACATTGAATACCTTATTAAAAAAGAGTAAATAAAAAACACCACTAATTATGAAAAACTTATCCTTCATTTTAAAATTTGCACCCTTTTATTATACATATCAAATATTACTCGATCATTATTTTTTCTTATAAACAGTAAAATAGGTAGCATCTTTATTTTTCACTATAGAATCTCCAACTTTAATTAATGTAATAATTTTCATATCTTCTAAATGGATTTTATTACTATCCGATGATTTAACTATATTAAAATGAGAAGTTTCATCATATGAATTTGAGACAACTATTCCATTGCAATACTGATCAAAATATTTATATCTAGAAAGATTCGGATCAAAGGCTTTCCTTATAATTAAAAAACAGAAGATAATTCCAAAAAGAACTAGAATAGTTTTATTAACATTTACTTTTAAAAATCCCATATTCTAATTAATCTTTTCCCGGCCTTAAATCAAAAGCTTTCATCAACTTATCCCTTTTTTCCACCCTGCTTCTGCAACCATTCATCATGCCTTTTTCTAAACAGGTCATGCTTATAATCCTGATTTCTTTTGGCTGCATCTATGGAATGTGAACTGTGAATATCCGCATCTTCTTCTGCAAAATCTGCTAACTTCTCATAGTAACAATGGAGTTCGTCCAATTCTTTTTCTGTAAGATCTTCAATATCTACAATTCGGTTGCTGGCTTTTTCATTGGCAGCTAGTAGTTCATTTAACTTGATCTGGATGGCTTTCGAATCTTTATTTTGAGCTTTCTGGATAAGAAAAACCATCAAAAATGTAATAATGGTTGTTCCGGTATTAATAACTAATTGCCAAGTTTCAGAATAATTGAATAGAGGTCCTGAAATGGCCCAAATAACAACAATAAGTGTTGCGCCAATAAAAGCTTTAGAGCTTCCCGTGAACTTGGTAGCCCAATTTGAAAATTTTTCGAAAAAATTATTCTTATCACTCATCGTATATTATTTTAATGAATAAATGTATTAAATAATATCAGTCTTTGGATAAAGAAAATCATAAACTATATAAGAGATCATTATTTCAATTTCTTTACCCGATGCCACCAGATCAATAAACCTGTTACAGGCAAAGAGCATCCGATGAGACACACGATAAAATATAAAATAATACTGGGTAGTCCCATGATTTCTCCTGTATGTAAAGGCTTCGCTAACGCAGTAAATTGTTTATTTAATGGTTTGTCTGAAAACAATTCTTTGGTTTTAAATTCACCGGTTTTGTCAAAAGTGATTTCATCCGGAACCATCACACCCAGTACATTCTCTGTATTGGTTTTAACAACAACATATCTGGGGTTATCTTTATTCGGCATTTCGATACTTGTAACGGCGTCATATGGGAGATATTGATTGGATAATTCTAAAATTCTATTAATCGACGCAGCCTTTACATCTTTTAAATTCTTTTTTTCACCTTGCTTTTGCAGCATATCTTCTAGAAGATTTCCAAATGCATCATTCTCCTTATTTTTTTCATTTGAAACTGCGTTAATAGATGATCCGCCTAAGGAAATAATAAATCCGTTTTTCACCCAAGGATAGGTTACATAAAGTCCTGTCAACGAAATAAATAAAAGCAATAAGAAAGTATAAAAGCCTAGTGTGTTATGTAAATCGTAATTCAGCCGTTGAAACTTAGCATTCAGTTTTACTGTTAACCCTTGCTCCAAAAATTTCATTTTTTTAGGTAACCAAAGAATCAATCCTGAAATCAGTAAAAGACAAAATATTAACACCGATGCTCCTACAATTTGTCTTCCCACATTCCCCATCATCAAGTTTCGGTGAATATCCAAAACAACATCGAAAAATCGATTTGCTCCCACATCGGCATCACCAAGTAGTTCACCTGTATATTGATTATAAAAACCCGTCCGATCCAGTTGATTCTCCCGATAAGAAATAACATAGCTCCTATTCTTCTGCAAGGGAATCAACAAAGAAGTGAGTTCTTTATTACTTTTTAATAATTCCTCTTTTATCTGATCCGGCTTGCGGGGGATTTTTGTATTTGAAGAAATATAGACTTTATCTCTGTTGGAAAAGTCTGTGATCTGATTTTTAAAAGCATATAAACATCCTGTAACACACATGATGAAAACGACGATACAGGATAAAAGTCCCATCCACAAATGAGCAAGCCACATAATGTATTTAAGGGCAGATTCGTTTTTTCTTTTTTTCCTATAGAGACTTTTTACTAATGGATTCATGATCTGTAATAACAAAAACATTAAGACAGTTGCCCGCCTTAATGTTTTCTATTTAAAATTGAATATGAATGTTTATTGTATTATTTTCTTCCTTTGAACTGAACCTCTTTTACAATGTTTTCAAACTTTGCATAATGCTCAGGACTCAATGCTTTTTGAATCGCCAGTTTTCTCTGTGCGTCAAACTTCTCCCAGTATTCTTTAGCTAAATCGTTGTTTCCGTGATACACATCATGGGCATCATTGAATGCTTTTTCAAAAGCATCATTGGCAGCGTTTACCATGGTGAATTCTTCTTCTGATAATCCTGCTTCAGTTTTAATTCTTTCTAATAAAGCATTATCATATCTTGGTCTTTTACGAGAATTTTCGTCTACAAAAGCATTAAACTTTTGCAATTGCTCTGCATCTAAAACTTTAGCCATATCTAAAGACTGCTGATTTCTCAGTTCTTCATTTTTAATGCTTAACCCCACACGATCCATAGTTCCTCCCTGCCCTTTTGCAGCCTGAAAATTCTGTTCCTGTAGTTTTTGATATTTCGCCGTAATCTCATCAAAGCTTTTTACCTGCTCAGGACTCAAGGTAACTTTTGTCTTAAACTGGTTATAATCAATTCCTTTTTTCTTATCTCCTGAACATGCTACGAAGAATAAGCTTAAAACGAATGCTACTACTAGTACTTTTATATTTTTCATAAATTTAATGGTTATTAAAATTTGTAATTTACCTGAACGGCAAAGTTTCTAGGCTGGATCTGATCGATATATCCTCCTCTGAAATAAGAATTGTATCCTACTGAATCGAAGATGTTATTGAAGAAACCTCTTAATCCCAATCCGTTTTTGAAAGTATACCCAATCTGAGCATCTACAGTAGTATAATCAGGCATATTGAACGGTTTCTCATCTGGCTGCGTTCCATTTACATGCCCATTATCCAATACTGCCTTTAATTTATAATCATCAACCGGTCTGTTTCCTACATAATAAATTCCTGCTCCAACATCAAGTCCTTCCAAAGCACCTGTATTAAATTTATAATTTAACCAAGCATTGGCAGAATGTTTAGGCGTATTAATAGGCGCTGAACCATTAACGAATGAAGGACTGTCTTGATATTGAGCATCTACATAGGCCCAACCGGTCATTACCTGAAGGTTTGGAAGGATTTTCCCAATCAATTCTACTTCCATTCCTTTTCTTTTTAACTCACCCGCTAAAGCAAATCTTCCGGTACCATTTCCTCCACTTCCGATAATTTCATAAGATAAATTATCCGTTTTGATATCAAAGAAGGTTACATTAAATCTTAATCTTTCATTAAGCCAGTCTGACTTAATTCCTGCTTCCCATTGTTTCGTTGTGGAAGCTCCAACAGTACCTCCTGCTGCTAATGGACTATTAGAACTTCTTAGAGAAGTTGTACTGGTATAAGATCCAAAAACATTCATGTTCTCAACCGGAGAGATCATAATCCCTAATGAAGGATTCCAGGCATAGTCTTTTTCTTTATCGGAACCAATGAGTCGGCTGTAACGAACTCCTAAATGAGCCTTGATATATTTATTGAATGTGATAACATCCTGCGCCATTAATCCCATAGTAGGCGTTATTGTATTCACAATTGGATTATTTTTCATTAAATCAAATTTCTCAGCATCAATTGTATTGGGAAGAAAATTATTAATATCCTGCAAAACATTAATCTGATCAACGTCTTTTGATTGGTATGAAGTGGTTGTAACATTAGATTCTTTCCAATCGAAACCTACCTGAAAAGTATGTTTCATAAAACCAGTCATCACATCTGCTCCAATAAAATCGAATTGGAAAACTTTGTTCAAATCTTCTCTGTCTGATCTGGTCAAGGTTCTTTTACGGAATTCATTTGGAGCTTTATTATTAACCGGAGCAAGTGCTGCTCCTATGATTTCAGACTGGTAAGAAGAGCTCATGAAAGCCGCTCTTAATTTTAATTTCTCTGTCAGTTTTCTTGTTGCTGTTGTAGAGAAATTAAAGGTCTCAATTTTCGCATTGTCTGAAGCAAAACCCAGAAACTTTCTTCCCGGCATTCTATAGATAGCTTCTGTATCTCCTTTTGCAAGGTTCACTGTCCCTCTGTCGGGCGTTGTATTATTGTGCATATAATCCATCTCCACAACAATTTCCGTTTTATCGTCCGGACGAATGGCGATGGATGGATTTACGTAGATACGATCTGTATGAATAAATCTTCTGAAGCTGTTGTTATCTTGATAAGCAGCATTTAATCGTACCGCTACTTTCCCTTGAGAATCCAACACTCTTTGGAAATCTATTGTAGGTCTGTAGAAATCCCAACTTCCGTATCGGAACCCTACATTGGTTTGATTAATAAATTTTGGAACTTTTGTCACCACATTAATTACTCCTCCTGCAGCTCCAAGCCCATCTCCAATCCCTTGTGTAACGGCAGCCGAACCTTTTATTACCTGAATACTTTCCACTCCCTGCATATCCGTCAACATTGCTCCTGTACGGAAATCTGAATCCATCTGAACTCCATTCTTTAAAACTGGAACTCCACGGTATCCTCTGATAGACATACTTTCTCTTATTCCACCATAACTTCCGAATTGGGTTACACCGGGAACGTTTTTAGCAACATCTGTTACCGTTAATGCTCCAAGAGCTTCAATAGCTTTATAAGATATTACAGAAATACTTTGGATCTGATCTCTTGGTTTTAAAGGCAATCTGGTAATTGCTTCCAAGCCTTCGGGTTGCTTCTTTCTTTCTCCAAATAATTCTACTTCTTCTATCTTACTCTCTCTTTTAATAGAATCATTCACTTGCTGTGCGTTGGCAAAAACCCCACCTAATACAAGCAGAGAAACGGATACTATTTTATTCATTTAATAATTTTTTTCAAATATATTATTTTTATTAATTCTAAATAAAGAATATAGAATGATATATCTCATCGGAAAGAATTACTATATATAAAGTCTTAATCATTTAACAGGTTTATGGAAAGACTCTTTTACTATAACCAAGTATCATTAAAAAATAGAAAAGAAAGCAAGGGATCAATTAATGGTTTTACAATCAATTTATATTGAGATATTTTGACATTTTTAAGACTTAATAACAATTTACTTGATGGTAGAGCTTTTACTATTCTTGGCTTTTTAAGTTCAATTATATGCATAAAAAAATCCGCCCCTAAAAAGGGACGGATTTATATAATTACGTGCAAAAATGCAAGTTATCACACTTTAATTTCTACGTCTACACCTGAAGGAAGTTCTAATTTCATTAGAGCATCAACAGTTTTAGAAGAAGAAGAGTAGATATCCATTAGTCTCTTGTGAGCTGATAATTGGAACTGCTCTCTTGCCTTCTTGTTTACGTGAGGAGATCTCAACACAGTGAAGATTCTCTTATTAGTTGGCAATGGAATTGGTCCGTTTACAACAGCACCAGTAGCCTTTACCGTTTTTACGATTTTCTCAGCAGACTTGTCTACCAAGTTGTAATCGTAAGATTTTAGTTTTATTCTGATTCTTTGTGACATTTCTTTACTTTAAAAAATTAACCTTTTGCTTTAGCAATGATATCTTCCGCAACGTTCTGTGGAGTTGCTTGGTACTTCTCTAATTCCATAGAAGAAGTAGCTCTTCCTGATGAAAGTGTTCTTAGAGTTGTTACATATCCAAACATTTCAGAAAGTGGAACTGAACCTTTGATAACTACGGCTCCGTTTTTCTCTTCCTGACCACTGATTGTACCTCTTCTCTTGTTAAGGTCACCAATGATGTTACCCATATATTCTTCTGGAGTTACAACCTCCAATTTCATAATAGGCTCCATGATTACTGGCTTAGCAGCACGTCCCGCTTCTTTAAATCCTAATTTAGCAGCTAATTCGAAAGAAAGTGCATCAGAATCCACTGCGTGGAAAGATCCGTCTTTAAGAACAACTTTAATACCTTCAACTTCGAAACCAGCCAAAGGACCGTTTTTCATTGCAGCTTTAAAGCCTTTTTCAATTGCAGGAACAAATTCTCTAGGAACGTTACCACCTTTGATTTCGTTAATAAATTCTAGACCAATTTTACCTTCTTCAGCAGGTCCAAGTTCGAATACGATATCAGCAAATTTACCTTTACCACCAGATTGTTTTTTGTAAACTTCTCTGTGTTGAGCAACTCTTGTAAGATTTTCTTTGTATTCTACTTGTGGCTGACCTTGGTTAACTTCTACTTTGAATTCTCTTCTCATACGATCTACAAGAATGTCAAGGTGAAGTTCACCCATTCCTGAGATAATAGTTTGTCCAGAAGCCTCGTCAGTTTTAACCTGGAAAGTAGGATCTTCTTCAGCTAATTTAGCTAGAGCGTTACCCATTTTATCCTGGTCTGCCTTAGTTTTAGGTTCAACAGCGATACCAATTACCGGATCAGGGAAAACCATCGATTCAAGAACGATTGGGTTTTTCTCGTCACACATTGTATCACCAGTTTTGATAGATTTAAAACCTACAGCTGCACCAATATCTCCTGCTTCAATAAATTCTACAGGATTTTGCTTGTTAGCGTGCATTTGATAGATTCTAGAGATTCTTTCTTTATCTCCTGAACGAGTGTTCAAGATATAAGAACCTGCATCTAATCTTCCAGAGTATGCTCTGAAGAATGCTAATCTTCCCACGAATGGGTCAGTAGCAATCTTGAATGCTAAAGCTGCGAACGGCTCATTTACATCTGGTTTTCTTGTGATTTCAAGATCTGTTCTAGGGTCAGTACCTTTGATATCATCTTTATCCAATGGAGAAGGCAAGTATTTACATACTGCATCCAACATAAACTGTACTCCTTTATTCTTAAATGAAGAACCACAAGTCATTGGGATAATAGAAAGATCAATAGTAGCTTTTCTTAGCGCTTCGTTGATTTCGTCTTCAGAGATTGAATCTGGATCTTCGAAGAATTTCTCCATCAAAGTATCATCGTAGTCTGCAACAGCTTCTACTAGTTTCTCTCTGTATTCAAGAACTTCAGCCTTCATGTCTTCAGGAATTGGCACTACTTCGAAAGTAGCTCCTTGTCCTGCTTCATCCCAGATGATCGCTCTGTTTTTGATTAAGTCAACAACACCTTTGAAATCTTCTTCAGCACCGATTGGTAAAACGATTGGAACTGCGTTAGATCCTAACATTGTCTTAACTTGGTTTACCACGTTAAGGAAGTCAGCACCTTGTCTGTCCATTTTGTTTACGAATCCCATTCTTGCAACTTTATAGTTGTCAGCAAGTCTCCAGTTTGTTTCAGACTGAGGCTCTACTCCATCTACTGCAGAGAACAGTTAGTTCAACTCATTCTACTCCATCTACTGCAGAGAATAAGAATACCAAACCATCTAATACTCTTAAAGATCTGTTTACTTCTACTGTGAAGTCAACGTGACCTGGTGTATCAATGATGTTGAAGTGGTAAGGCTTACTTTCAGGTAACATTTTACCTTGGTCTGTTGGAAAATTCCAAGAACAAGTAGTTGCAGCAGAAGTAATTGTAATACCTCTTTCAGCTTCCTGCTCCATCCAGTCCATTGTAGAAGCACCATCGTGAACTTCACCAATTTTGTGGTTTACACCTGTATAGAATAAGATTCTTTCTGTAGTGGTAGTCTTTCCCGCATCAATGTGGGCAGCAATACCAATATTTCTTGTAAATTTAAGATCTCTACTCATTTCTAATTAGAATTTAAAGTGAGAGAAAGCTTTGTTAGCTTCCGCCATTTTGTGAGTATCAGATTTTTTCTTATAAGCAGCACCTTCTTCTCTAGAAGCCGCTACAACTTCGTTAGCTAATTTCAAAGCCATAGACTTATCATTTCTAGCTGTAGAATATTTGATTAACCATTTCATTGCCATAGAAATTTTTCTATCAGCTCTGATTGGCATAGGGATCTGGAAGTTAGCACCACCTACTCTTCTAGAACGTACTTCTACGTGAGGCATAACGTTAGTTAATGCATCTTTCCAGATTTCAAGGGCTGTTTTCTCAGTTTCTCCTTTTTTAGCTTCTACTAGCTCTAAAGCATCATAGAATATTTTAAATGCAATTGACTTCTTACCGTCTTGCATTAAATTGTTTACAAATCTTGTTACCAATTGATCATTAAATTTCGGATCTGGTAACAACGGTCTTTTTTTCGCTTTTGTCTTTCTCATTGTTTCTGTACCTTATTTAATGATTATTTTTTCTTTCCTTTAGCTGGCGCAGCTGCTGCCTGACCTGGTTTAGGTCTCTTAGCTCCATACTTAGATCTTCTCTGCGTTCTTCCGCTAACACCTGCAGTGTCTAATGCTCCTCTTACGATATGATAACGTACTCCCGGTAGGTCTTTCACCCTTCCGCCGCGTACCAATACTATCGAGTGCTCTTGAAGATTATGTCCTTCGCCCGGGATGTAGGCGTTGACTTCCTTCCCATTAGAAAGTCTTACCCTTGCAACTTTTCTAAGTGCAGAGTTAGGTTTCTTAGGAGTGGTAGTATATACTCTCGTACATACACCTCGTCTTTGTGGACAAGAATCAAGGGCAGCCGATTTACTCTTCTTGGTGAGTGCGACTCTTCCTTTTCTTACTAATTGTTGAATAGTAGGCATTTAATTGCTTTTTATTTTAAGGTGCAAAAATAGTAATAATTTTTTAATCTACAAGCAGTTGTGTAAATTTATTTATTATGAAAATTTAAAATTCTTATTTAAAAACATCTCTAATTACTTTTCCTTTAGCATACTCCAAAGGCATTCCTAAAAGCTCTGCGATGGTACTTGCAACATCAATCTGCTCGTAATTTCCAGTGTTAATAATCGCATTTTTCTTAAAATCAGGACCCATTGCGAAGAACTCAATATGCCTGCATCCTGCGCAATCATCACCATGTTCTGCAAAACCTCCATGACTGTCTAAATGTCTTCCATGATCATTAGAAACAATTAATGTTGTTTTATCCTTATAAGCAGGAAGCGACTGAATATGATTCCAAATATCTTTAATAGAGGTATCGGTTGCTTTTATAGCATTAATATATCCATTCCAATTATTATTGTTAGCATTATGAGCATGTCCATTAGAATCAACATCTTTTAAATTGATCACAATAATATTAGGAGAATACTGCCCCATGATCGACTTCACTCTATCTACTGTTACAGCATCTTCTCTATAACCAGAGCCATTACCATTGATACCGCAGTCTGTACTCGGTTGAAATTTATCTTTCCAACTGCTGAGCTTACAATTATTCAATATTTCTAATTTATCTTTAGAAGCGATGATCCAAGCTTTCTTTTTGTCTGCTCCTGTTTGTTTCAGCCATTGCTGCATAATAGATGGATAACCTGGTAATTCTGTACCATTATTTTGTAAATTTTCATATACTCCACTACACAGTGCGCTGTGTCCAGGGTTGGTAAGAGTGGCCCCATTATTTTTAAAATTACTGATAAAAACCCCTTGGTTTAAAAGGTTTACTCTATTGGGAATGTACTTTCTGGTAGGTTCTTCCCAAGTTTCAGAAATACGGGGTCCATCAACAACTAGTAGAATTACATTTTTGGTTTGGTATTTATCTTGATTTTTTATTGGTCCCTGACCATCTTTATCACGATCGGTACAAGAAAAGATTAGGAATAAACACGCGAAATACGATACAATTTTCTTCATAACATTTTATTATTTGTGAATTTTAATTGCAAAGCTAGGGAAACAACAAGTTAGACTACATTAACTAATTGTTATGTATATTTTAAATATGATCCTTATAGAATTACTATGAATTAGTTTTTATACTGCCAAGCTTATACCCCCTTTTCATATTGATGATTTCTCCAAATTGTTTTTAAAAATCCTCTTATAGTTATGTTCTATTAATTACACCCCCCATTCGGCATAATATTTCCTAACTTTGTAGATATCCAAAAAAATAAACTTATGAAAAATGCAAGTATTATCGGTTTAAAAGCAGCCGACTGCAAAAACATTTCGGGAAAATTAAATGTACTTTTAGCCAACTATTCAATATTTTATCAAAATACCAGAGGTTCTCACTGGAACATTAAAGGGGACCAATTTTTCACACTGCATCCAAAGTTTGAAGAACTTTACAATAGCCTGGTTTTGAAAATTGATGAAATTGCAGAAAGAATCTTAACATTAGGAGCAACTCCTGCACATAATTATTCAGACTATTTAAAAGTTTCCAGCATTAAAGAAACAAAAGAAGTTACTGACGGTAATAAAAGTGTAGAATATATTTTAAATTCATTTAAAATAGTTATTGATCTTCAAAGAGAGCTTTTAGATATTACGGACAAAGCTGGAGATGAAGGTACAAACTCTCAAATGAGCGACTACATCACGGAACAGGAAAAAGAAGTTTGGATGTATAACTCTTATTTGGGGAGATAAACAGATACAATCATCAAAATATTTAAAAAAATCGTCTTACATTTAGACGATTTTTATTTTTAATTATTAAATTTGCGTTAAAATCACACATATATGTACGACGTTCGATTAAACTCCATCCTAGACAATGATTTCTATAAAATAACCATGCAGAATGCCGTGGTAAAATTGTTCCCAAGCTCTATTGTAAAGTATGAGTTTATCAACAGAGGGAAACATCATTTTCCTGCAGGCTTTGATGTCGCTTTAAGAGAAGCCGTGACAAAAATGGCAGAATTGAAGCTTACTAAAGATGAAAAAAAGTTTTTGGCAAGAACTTGTCCTTATCTAAACCTTCCCTATTTGGATTTCCTAGAAGGCTATCATTATGACCCTTCTGAAGTGAAAATTCATCAGGATGGAAACGATCTTAGTGTTACTGTAGAAGGACTTTGGTACAGAACTATTTTATGGGAAGTTCCTTTATTAGCTTTAATCAGTGAATTGCATTACGAAATGAATCACATGGAAAGAGACTCTAATGAAGTGGTAATGAGTAAAACTGTTGAAAAAGCAGAATCTCTGAATAAACTTGGCGTTAATTTCGCAGAATTCGGTACCAGAAGAAGACACTCTTATAAAGTTCAAAATTTGGTAATGGAAGCGTTAAATCAGAAGAAAGATTCTACATTTATCGGTAGTTCAAACGTTCATTTTGCCATGAAATATAATGTAAAACCAATCGGAACCCATGCCCACGAATGGTTTATGTTTCACGGAGCAGAATATGGCTTTAAAATGGCCAACGAACTAGCACTGGAACATTGGGTTGATGTTTTCAGAGGTGATTTAGGAGTGGCACTTTCTGACACCTATACAACAGATGTTTTCTTCCGCCAGTTCGATAAGAAATTCGCTAAGCTGTTCGACGGCGTACGTCATGACAGTGGCGACGCCTTAGAATTTGCAGATAAAACCATTGCCCATTATCAAAAAAACGGAATCAATCCTTTATTTAAATATATTATTTTCTCTGATGCCCTGAATCTTGAAAAAGTGGAAGAAATCACCAATTACTGCAAAGGTAAAATCGGAGTTTCTTTTGGAATCGGAACCAATCTTACCAATGATGTAGGTTTAAAACCTATGAACATTGTCATGAAATTAATTGGCGTTCAGGCTCCCAATAAAGAATGGATTCCTACCGTAAAGCTTTCCGACGAACACGGAAAATATACGGGAGATCCTAAGATGATTGAATTGGCTAAGGAGTTTTTAAGGATAAAAGATTAAGTCTTTATAAAATAATATTTTAGTTGTATAATATTTCCCAACCCCGGATTCCTTTTATTATACTTAAAGCTCTATAACAAAAAATCAATAAATTGGGTTTTATAGCAAATTTTCATAATAAAATTTAATTGACATTAAGATTTGTATGAAAATAAAACATCATCATATTAAAGAAACAATTTTAAGCTAACTATAAATAAATCACTACAATGTTATATAGTGATTTGTTTTTTAAGTATATTAGATTCTCATTTTCAGATTTATACAAATTAAAATCAACAAAAAATTAAATCCATGAAAAAAACGAACTTATCTAAAATTTCAAGAACAGCATTGAAAGATGTATTTGGAGGAACTCTGGTTCATGCCCTTGAGTGTTATTCAAACAGAGAATGTAGTGGCCGTGGCGAAGGCATGATCTTATGTCCGGACGGAACAAGTTCGATGTCTGGCTATATCTGTATGGGTGGAACCTGTATGATGGCAACAGGATTTTGCGGTCCATTGGTTCTCGGACCTATTGATATTGATCCAGGACCAAGAGTTAATCCGTAATCACACCATAAAAAATGAGCCAATTCGGTTCATTTTTTTTATCAGATATTAGAATAATTCTTTGCTCTTTAACCTATTTCGAGGATTTTATCTAAAGACTGTCTAATCAAACGTAATACAAAAAAAGTTGCCGGGATCCTCACAATCCCGACAACAACAACTAACGTATAAAATTGAAAGAATTATAGCGTTGCATTATATTTTTTCTGATAAGCATAATAGAAAATAATCGGCAGTATGGTAAATGATAATAACATACAGATGATTAATCCACCTACGATCATAATCGCTAAAGGCTTTTGAATTTCAGAGCCCATACCGTTGGATATTGCCGCAGGGAAAAGTCCCATTGATCCCATTAGTGCAATCATGACAACCGGACGAATTCTACTTTTTACTCCTTCAGCAATTGCCATTTTAAGTGGCATTTTATTTTGCAGATTTTCCTTCATCACCCCGATCAATACAATTCCATCAATAGTTGCGACTCCGAAAAGGATAATAAAACCAATCCCTGCAGAAATCCCGAATATCGTTCCTGTAAACCAAAGGGATAAAAACCCTCCAATAAATGCAAATGCCAATGTTACAGAAGAGATCAATGTATCTTTAATATTTCCAAAATTGAAATACAACAACATCAGAATAAGTACCAAGGAAATAGGAACTACCATTGCTAACTGTTTTGCTGCTCTTTCCTTACTTTCGAATTCTCCTGCCCAAGTCATTTTATTATTCTTAGGAATATTCACATCTTTTGCCACTTTTTCTTTGGCTTCAGCAATGGTACTTCCAAGATCACGGCCTTCAATATTAAATCCAACTCCAATGTATCTGCTGTTTCCTTCTCTATAAATAAATGAAGGGCCTGTATGATAATCAATGGTTGCGATTTCTTTTAAGGGTACTTTCTTATTATCTTTTGTAGGAATCAGAATATTTCCAATCTTATCAGGTGTATCACGATATTGTTTTTCAAATCTTAACATGACATCAAACATCCTTTCCTGTTCATAAAATTTTGTAGCAGCCTGGCCACCAATCGTCATTTCAATTACAGCTTGTGCGTCTGCTGTAGAAATTCCGTACTTAGCCATTTTAGCATCATGAAGTTGTATTCTTAATTCCGGTAAACCGATATTTTTAAAAACATTCACATCAGAGATCCCAGGAACCGTTCTGATAGAATTGGCTACCTGATTGGCATAATTTTCTAGCTGAAAAAGGTCATTTCCAAAAATCTTGATCACCAACGGAGCTTTAACTCCGGCTACATATTCTTCCACATTATCCTGAATGGGCTGACTGAACCCAAAGTTAATTCCCGGATATTTCTCTAATGACATCCTCATTTCTTCAAGAAGGTCATTTTTAGATATCTTTTTCTTCCACTCATCTTCAGGCTTTAGCTGAATATTAAATTCTATATTAAAGAATCCGGTAGGATCTGTTCCGTCATTAGGACGTCCGGTTTGCGTCATTACAAACTTTACTTCATCATATTTCATTAAGATTTCCTTCATCTCTTTGGTGAGCCTTACCGATTCATCTAGGTTTACACTGTTTGGCAATGTTGCACGTACGTAAATGGCACCTTCATTAAGTTTTGGTAAAAATTCTGAACCATAGTTTGAGAATCTCCATCCACAAATAGCTAACAACACAAGAAATCCAATAATAAATGCTTTACGGAAACGGTCACTGAATGCGTAAAACTTATAGATGTTCACTCTAAAAAACCGAGAAATGAAATTTTCTTTTTCCTCTATATTTTTAGTTAATAACAATTTACACATCGCAGGAACGTAGGTTAAGCTTAAAATTAAAGAACCTAACAATGCATATCCTAATGTAAAGGCTAATGGAGAAAACATTTTTCCTTCTACTTTCTGGAAAGAGAAAATAGGCATCAAGGCAACAATCAAAATTAACAATGCAAAGAAAATATAACTGGCTACACTCCCTGCACTCTTCTTGATGATCCCCAATTTGGACATTTTATTAAAGCGCTCTAATCCTATCTTTTTTGCTTTAAGTTCGAGGGCAACAAACACATGTTCTACGATGACTAAAGTTCCTTCCAAGAGTAACCCAAAATCAAGCGCTCCCATAGAAATCAAGTTGGCAGGCAAACCTTGAATTTTCAACATAATGATTGCAAACAAGAATGCTAATGGAATAACAGAGGCTACAATGAATGTCGTCCTCCAGTTATATAAAAAGACAAAGACAATAATTGAAACAAGAATAATACCTTCCACTAAATTTTTAGATACTGTATGAACCGTTGTATTTACCAGTTCAGTACGGTCTATAATGGGCTCAATTTTAACATCTCCAGGAAGCTCACCTGAATTAAGTTCTGCAATTCTGTCTTTTATTCTTCCGATAACTTCACTTGGGTTTTCACCACGCAACATGATAACAATTCCTTCTACAACATCATCTTGCTTATTGTATCCTACATGCCCCAATCTTGGCTTAGCAGATACTTTAACTTCAGCAACGTGCTTCACTAAAATAGGCGTAGATCCTTTTACTTCGATCTGAATATTTTCAATATCCTCTTTACTTTCCAATAATCCGATACCTCGAACAACATAAGCCTGATCGCCTTTTGAAACAACATCTCCCCCTACATTCACATTACTTTTAGAAACAGCTTCATAGACATCCAATGGTGAAAGGTCATAATTATGTAGTTCGGTAGGATTAATTTTAATCTCATAGGTCTTTTCTTCTCCTCCAAAACTTACCACATCAGCCACTCCGGGAACAGCTAACAATTCTCTTTCAATAACCCAATCCTGAATAGAAGTCACTTCACTTATCGGCAATTTACTTTTAATAATATATCGGTAAATTTCACCGGTAGCTCCTGATGGAGGTTCTATACTGTGATCTGCACCTTCGGGAAGCTTTACATTGGCAAGGCGGTTGGATGCATATTGCTGGGCATAAAAATCATTAACATGATCATCAAAAATAACCGTCACCACCGATAATCCAAATAAAGAGATGGACCGTACCGACGTTTTATTCGGTATCGTATTCATTTCTTTTGAAATGGGTAAGGTTACGAATTTTTCTATTTCTTCGGCACTTCTTCCCGGCCACTGAGTAATTACTCTTACTCTGGTGTTGGTAACATCGGGGAAGGCTTCAATAGGAGTATGGATGTATGAATAGATTCCTCCAGCCAATAAAAGAAATGTTCCTAATAATACAATCAGGGAATTTTTTAAAGAGAAAGAAACTATACTCTGAACAAATTTTCTCATTATTTCTTAGAATTATTGGATTGGTTTTTCAAGTTCTCATAGATCAGCAATCCGTTAGAAGCAATGATCTTTTCTCCTGCTTTAAGGTTTCCTTCTACATAAATATGTTTGCTGTTGGCTGCTATTTCAGTAACTGCTCTTACCTCTAGTGCACAGTCTTTTTTATAAACAATAACATAACTTTGATTGTTATCAAAAACCAATGCTTTAGCAGGAATTGCCAATGCCGTTTTATCTTGTGAATTAATAGGTAGTACAATATCTGCTGACATTCCGGGTCTCAACTTCATATTATTATTATCCATAATAATTTTAGCTTTCAACACTCTTTCATTTTCATTAAAAACCTGCGAAATTGAATTTACTTTCCCTGAAAAATTATCATCAGGATAAGCCAAGGTTTTTACTTCTACAGGCTGATTAACATAGACGTGTCTCATATTCGTAGCATATACATTAGCCATCACCCAAACTTTATCAAGATTTGAAATTGTAAAAAGCTCGCCTCCACCCGATGTTACAGGCATTCCGTTAGAAATATTCTTTGAGATAACATATCCGTCTGCTGGAGATTTGATCTGAATAACGTTACTTCCCGCTGAATACAACTGCATATTTTTATTGGTCTTGAAAATACTTGCTTGCAGAATTTCAACTTCAGATTTTGCTTCCTGTAAATCTTTCTGAGAAGCAATATCATCTTTATACATAGATTCTACGGAGGATAGTTTCCTTTTTGCAACAGCCAATTGTGCCTGCAATGTTTTAGTATCTCCCTGCATTTCATTCACGGAAACACTTTTTACAGTGGCCAGAACCTGTCCTTTTTTCACATAATTCCCTAAAGAAAAATAGGTTTCTGTTACCACTCCATCCACAAGACTTACAAACGGAACCGTCTTGTCAGAGTTGCTTTCAACTTCCCCCGTAAGGGTAATACTTTCTTCTACCGGAAGTCTTTCTACATCTACCAGTTTCAGATCTTTTTTAAGCTCTTTACTGATACAGTAATTTTGGGTTCCCGCTTCTTCATTCTGCTTTTTTTCAGTACAGCCAGTGAAAGCTACCATTACCAAAAAGCCAGCTGCTATAATATATTTAGTCGTAATATTTTCCATATCTATAAATCTTGTCCTACAACATACTGTAGGTTTTCGTAATATTGATTAAGTTCTTTTTTGGTATCCAGGATGATCATTTTATTGCTTATATAAGTATCTAGAAAGTCCATATACTCCAGCATGCTTAGATTTCTAAGTCTGAAGTTTTTTTCATGACTTGTAAGCATTCCATCCAAAGTAGTTTCGTAAGAATCGTCGATCTCATGAAAGATCTCCTGAGTTTTGGTGTAGTTATTAAAAACTGCAACAATTTCGTTTTCAGATTTTAGAATATTCTTACGGGTTTCATATCCGGATTTGGTGATTTCTAATTTAGCTTCCTGAATATTCCCTTTATTTCGGTCAAAAATGGGTAGATCAAATGAAACACCGAATCCCACGAAATCTTTCATAATATTTCCTCCACGGTCGTATCCTACAGACACGGCAATATCAGGAGTTCTTAATGCATTTTGTAATTCCAGATTTTTCTGGGCAGACTTTTCTTTATTTTTGGCAATCAAAATATCGGGACGGTTTTCTTTAGCCACTTCCAACCACTTTGGTAATTCTAATTCTGAAAGTTCTTTTTCAGGAGCATGAAGATCATCTGAAATAACAATGTATGATTTAGCAGGAATAATTAATAATGCTTTTAGCTCTGTCTGCTGTTCTGTAATTTCCTGTTGTAAGGAAATCAGTTTTTTCTTGAATTCAATTTCCTGAGCCTTCAGCCTGATATATTCTGCCCGACTGATATTTCCTTGCTCTAATTGATTTTGATAAGATTTTGTTAATTTCTCAATAGAAGAAATTTGATTTTGATACAGTTTCTGCTGTTCCTGATTATATACAATTTCAGTAATGGTATTACGCAGCAGTTTTTTCAGCTCACGCAGTACTTCCTGCAATTCGTATTTCTCCCCTTCCACTTCAATTTTCTGAAGCTCGATGTTCTTTCTTCTCTTGCCTGCAGTTTGTATTACCTGCTCAATCTCCGCAGATACCTGCGTGTTTGTTCCCCAATTACGGATTAATGCTGGCTGCTCCTCAATATCATAGGTCCGCCATAAATTAACTTCATTAATGGTAAGTTTAGGATTAGGCCAAAATTTCGCCTGAACAACACGGGCTTCCGCTTGAGAGATTTCTAATTTCTGAGTAATAAGATCCAGATTTCGGGTAAGAAAAATAGATTCAGCTTCTTTTCTTCCAATTTTCAGCGTGTCTGAATTTTGTGCAGAAAAGAAACCAAAAATATGAACGTACAATAATGTTATGATAATTTTCTTCAAAGTCTCGTATTTAAGACTACAAAGTTATTTTCGGCACATTAAAGCTAATTTCAAATAGAATTAAGATTCGATTAATCCAACATTAGAGTTTGGTTAGAACCTTTGATATCGTAGGAAACGTAAGCAGAACCGTGGTTCCCTTACCGACTACAGAACTTATTTTCATCATAACATCATGATGATCGAAAATACTTTTAGATAAGGACAGCCCGATTCCACTTCCTTTTATATTATCTACATTTTTTCCTCTGTAAAAAGTCTCGGTTATTTTCTTAAGATCATCGGGAGCAATACCTTTTCCCTGATCTTTAATCTCGATTTGTAATTGTTGATTTTCTTCCAACATCGTCACCGAAATTGGACTCGGTCCCGAATATTTTATTGCATTTTCTACAATATTATATAACGCCAGATACAATAGGGTTTCATTTCCGGGAAATTCTAATAAAGCAGGCTTTGTAACCTTTAGATTGATGGTAATAGAAATTTGTTTTTCTTGGGCTTTACTATTTAATTTTTCATAGATTTTCCAGATAAGTTCATCCACACGTACCTGTTTATGAGATTTTTCAAGTTTAGTAAGCCCAGACATCAGCAAAAGATTATTCAGAATATTTTCAATCTCATATACATTTTCCAATGATTCTTTAACCACTTCTCTGTATTCTTCCGGTGTTCTATCTTTTTGGGCAAACACCTCTAAGTTTCCAGAAATTGCAGCCAAAGGTGTCTTAAACTCATGCGAAACATAGTTAATGAAATTCTGTTGGAGTAAGATGCTTTCCGAGATTCTCCCGAATAATTTATTGTATGATTTAATCAGTTCTTCAAGTTCATCATCCGTATTGGTAGAAGTAATTGCCTGAGAAATATCGTTATATTCTACATTATTAATACGCTCAACAATATTAGAAATAGGCTTGTAAATTATTTTCGAAAGATATCTGCTTAAAAAATAGATGGCCAATAAACCCATGATCAATACCGCCAACATAATAATAGAAAGTCTGATCATCTGAGAATTAAAAGAACCACTGGATGCTTTAGCGAAAACAACAAAATCCCCTTGGTTGTCTTTATAAAAAATACCATAATAAAAATTATTTTCAACTAAGAACTGTACACTCTTGTTACTTCTTGCAATCTTTAAATGATAGGGTTTAATATTTTTATCTCCCAGATTTTGCCCAAAAGTCACTTGATTCTTCTGATCATACACTGCGACTTGGCTATTTTCAATAAGATGATGGTATTCTTTTTTTATCTGCGCATGCCTGTCTTTTGGAAGCTCATCTTTTTCAAGATAATAAATGGCAGAGATAAGAGCCGTATTTCTCAATCTGTCAAAATAAGCAATCTTAGTGCTGTCATAGTACGCAAAAAATATCACTACAAAAGTAATAATAGAAACAATGCCGAACGAAAGGCTGGAAATAAGGGTAAATCTATTCTTTAAAGTCATTTCTAATCTTTAATCAAATATCCTGTTCCTTTTACGGTGTGAATAATTTTTTGTTCCGTTTCATCAATTTTATTGCGGACATAAGAAATGTAAACATCCACAACATTCGTGGTGTTATCAAAACTAATTCCCCACACATTATGAAGGATCTGGGTTCTGCTCAACACTTTGTTTTTATTCTCCATCAGGAAAGTGAGCAATTTATATTCTGTAGGGGAAAGCTCAATCTCTTTATCTTTCTGAATCACTTTATGAAGATCTGTATCTATCATCAACGTTCCGCATGATAAAAACTGATTATCTTCCTGATAGCTTAATCTATTTCTTCTTGTCAACGCTTTAATCCTCGATATCAACTCTTCAAAATGAAAAGGTTTCGACAAATAATCATCAGCTCCCAAATCAAGCATTTTTATTTTATCATCCGGACTGTTTAACGCACTTAAAACCAGAATCGGAGTATAATTTTTTCTAAATCTGATCATTTGTGTAAGCTGCATTCCGTCTAATCCCGGCAACATAATATCCATTAAAATAATATCAAAATCGTACGTGCCTATTATATCACGTGCTTTTTCTCCAGAATCAGCAAGAACCATATGATGGCCGGCTTCGCTCAACCCTTTTACAAGAAATTTACTGATTCTTTCATCGTCTTCTACTAATAAAATATTCATAAGCCCTGAAATTTCCTATAAATATAAGAAATCAAAAAAACAACTCTATGTGAAATCTAACGGATAAATCTATTTTAATAAAATCTTAAGCCTCCAATACTTGTTAGCACAATTTTTACACCCGGCTTTTTTTCATAATTTTGCAATATGGAGATGACCTATTTAATTATTGGATTTATTGCAGGAGGGATTCTTGGAGCAGTAATTTTATATTTTGCACTGAAATCATCAATGGTGTCAAGAAGTTCTTATGATGCGCTCAACAATTTACAGATTAAGAACAATTCGGATCTGGAAAATTCTATGCAGAAAATCCAGGAATTAATGCTTGCCATCAATAAAGAAAAAGAGCAAAATCAACAACAGGCAGATCTATTTAATGATCAAAAAAATGAGCTCGCAAAAGTCTCGGCAGAATATTCATCTTTACATTCTCAGATTTTAGAGTACAAAGAAATTAACATCAAATTAGCTGCTCAAATTGAAAAACTGATCACCGAAAAACAGATTATTTTTGCTAAAAATGCTGAACTTTCTGCCGTTAATGAAAGCATGCAAAAGTCTCTTGAAACCCAAAAAGGAGAAATCACTAAAATTCAAGAAGAATCTAAATTACAGTTTGAAAACTTAGCAAATAAAATTTTAGAAGAGAAAACAGAAAAGTTCACAACCCTTAATCAGAATAATCTTAAATCAATCTTAGACCCTTTTCAGGAAAAAATAGCAGATCTTAAAAACAGAGTAAACGAAGCTTACGAAAAGGAAAATAAGGAACGCTTTTCTCTTGCCGAAAAGGTGAAAGAATTGGCAGAACTGAATCAACAGATCTCTGAAGATGCCAAGAAATTAACAAGAGCATTGAAAGGTGAAAGCAAAACCCAAGGAAATTGGGGCGAGATGATCCTTGAAAGCATTCTTGAAAAATCCGGTTTGGTAAAAGGAAGAGAATATTTCCTGGAACATGAACTTCGCGATGAAGATAACAAAGCATTATTTTCAGAATTTTCAGGAAAGAAAATGCGCCCGGATGCAGTTATAAAATATCCGGATGAAAGAAATGTAATTATAGATTCTAAAGTTTCTTTAACTGCTTTCACGGAATTAGTGGATGAAACAGATCAGGATATTTATGCCATTAAACTGAATCAACATTTATCTTCTATAAAAACGCACATTACGCAATTAAGCCAAAAAGCATACGATGATTACGGGAAATCGCTGGATTTTGTGATGATGTTTATTCCTAGTGAGCCCGCTTATATTGCTGCAATGCAGGCAGACCAAAACCTTTGGAATTATGCCTACGAAAGAAGAGTTTTACTATTAAATCCGAGTAATTTAATTACTTCATTAAAATTAATAGCTGATCTTTGGAAGCGTGAATACCAAAACAAAAATTCCATGGAAATCGCTGAAAGAGGCGCTAAATTGTATGATAAGTTTGTAGGTTTTGTAGATAATCTTGAAAAAGTAGGTAAAAATCTAGATCAAGCGAAGAACGTTTATAATGATGCTTACAAGCAACTTTCTACAGGAAATGACAATCTGATTATTCAAACTCAGAAATTAAAATCTTTAGGAATAAAAAATAAAAAAGAGCTTCCACAGAGCTTAATTGATACTTCTAACAACATTCTAGAATCATAAAAATGATTGAAAGCTTTCAAAACGAAAAAATAAAAAATATCACTAAACTTCTTACAGACAACCGATTTAGAAAAAAATCAGGTGTTTTTGTAGTGGAAGGACAACAGGAAAACGAAAGGGCTCAGAAATATGATTTTGAAGCGGTAGAGTTTTTCATTTGTGAAACTATATTTAAAGGACAAACTCCTGATGGGAAAACACATCTTGTAAGTGATAAAGTGTATGAAAAGATTGCCTACAGAGGAAGCTCTGAAGGAATTATTGGAGTCTATAAGGCTAAAGAAAATAGCTTAGATTCATTTAACCCAAAAGAAAATTCTACTGTAATTATTGTTGAAGGAGTCGAAAAACCAGGAAATTTAGGGGCAATTTTAAGAAGCTGTGAAGCATTTGGAATTGATGCTCTGATTGTAGCAGACGGTAAAACAGACTTTTATAATCCTAATGTAATCCGTTCAAGTGTTGGTTGTCTTTTCGGAATGCAGGTATTTCAGGCTGAAAATGAGGAAACATTAGAATTTCTTCAAAAGAATCAGTTCAATATCTATACTACGATCATGGATGAAAGTTCTGAAGATCTTTATAAAAGAGATTTCACTCAAAAATCTGCGGTATTATTTGGAACCGAACATTCTGGGTTGAGTGATTTCTGGATAGGAAAGGGAAAAAATACGCTAATCCCAATGACAGGAAGCATCGATTCTTTAAATTTAAGCAACGCCGTTGCCATTACATGCTATGAAGCATTGAAACAAAAGAAAGGATAATTATTTGTTATTGGTTATTGATTGATTGTTGCGGGTTACAAGTATTACTTATTGTCAATTACTTATTACTCATAAATACAACGCATAAAAAAACCGATTCACTAGGTGAACCGGTTCTTTTATTTTTAGGTTGAGGCTAAAAATTATTTTTTAGCAGCGTCAACAGCTTGTTTAGCGTCTTTAGCAGCACCTTTAGCAGCATCAGCAGCTCCTTTAGCAGCATCAGCAGCTCCAGCAGCAGCACCTTTAGCAGCTTCAGCTCCAGCAGCAGTAGTAGCAGCAGCAGCATCTTTAGCAGCACCTACAGTAGCAGAAGCAGCAGAATCAACAACAGTTGCAGCAGAATCAGCAACAACAGCAGCAGAATCAGTAACAGCTACAGCAGCAGAATCAGCACCTCCTTCAGTAGAAGTAGCTTCAGTTTTTTTACAAGCAACTAGAGAGATTGCAGCGATAGCAGCTACGAATAATGACTTTTTCATAATAAATTAAATTTAATTTTGTTAATATTGTTTTCTAAAATTTTTTCTCGTTCTGTATATTTGAACAAGACAAAGGTATAGCAGATACAAAAGTTGTTTATGAAAAATAATTGTAATACCTTTGTAAAATAGTTTTACAAATAAACTAACCTGATAATCAGTAATTTAATTATATTTAAAAATTGACAGATTTAGATCTATTACATTTTGAGCAGCTAAAAAAGGATGTCCAAGCTCAATATTTGAAAGAATATACTCCTTCCTATGATGATATTTCAAAATGGAAGGGTATTGATATTATATATTTTCAGGAAGATCTTCGTAAAAAGGCTAAAGGAAACATTAGCGAAAAATCTTTTTACACCTATTTCAAAAACTCTCCCGTTACAAAATTACCTAGAATTGACATGCTCAATTTATTGAGTATTTATACAGGTTACGACTCATGGTACGAATTCAAAAAGCAACACTTATTTGCCGGAGAATTGCTACAACAAGACCAAGATATGAGTGATGAAGAGATAGAAGATTTAGAAAAAACACTTGAAAGTTTGTCTAATTTATCTAAAAGCAAGAATTCACCCGAAAAAACAAGCGAAACACCACAAGAAAATACTGATTTACAAAAATCAAATAGTGAAAATCAAATAGTTAATAAAAATACAGAATTAAAAATCCCATCAGATTCTGAGACTGTAAAACCCAAGAAAAATTTCTTTAAAAAGAACATTTGGGCGCTTGCAACCTCTATTTTGATTTTAGTAACGGGTATCCTTGGTTTTAAAGATGAATTATTTCTAAAAGAATACAAATATTGTTTCACTGATGCAGACAGAGGAACTTCCGTTATTAATACCTTAGAAATAAAAGTGATTAAAGAAAATGAGTCTCCTATTCTTTATAGAATAAAACCTGGAGATTGTTTTAAATACTCAACAAAGGATAAGATTTTGAAAATGGAGATCAGAGCTCCTTTCTACGAATACTTAACGATAAGCAGAAGTTTAGAAAACGCGCCTACAGAAGAAATGATAGAATTAAAGCCTGATGATTATAAGATGGCTGTTAATTATTTCTCGGTAAAAGATGCTAATGGTAATCCTGAACTCCTTAAACAGAAACGTAAGCAGCTAGAAAATCTCATCAGCAACAATGCTATTATTTATCAGGTTTATGATAATACAACCTACGGTATTGAAACGTTAGACAAACAAAAATACATTACCTTAGTAACAACACCCACAACTTCCCTTAAGAATCTAAGTGTCATTGAAATGAAAAAAGATAATAATGGGAAAATAATATCTATCAAATTTAAAATTGCAAGTACAGATGAAAAGAATAAGTAATTTTTTAATTTTTGCAATAACGCTTCTTATGTTAGCAGCTTGTAATGAGAAAAAAAACTCAGAAGTAAGTGATATTGAAAAACTTAGAAACAGTAATAATAAAAAAAGCTATCCTGCCGTGCAGATGGATAGCGCGCAGGCCATCAACTTCATTACCAAGCAAAAGGTTCAGGAGCTTTTAGATCTGTCTACCTTATACTTATCGGGATCAGGAAATAAGAATACCGAGATTGATACGGTAATCTATTCTCAAATCGGAAGCTATTTCCATAAACCGGATAGCCTGACCTTTAAAAGGTTATTCCGAGAACTGGATAGCTTAAAGGTAAAAAGTGTAAAAGTGAATAATTTATCTGTTTATAAAGATTATTATAAAAAAGATACGCTGGATTACGCCAAATTTGATGTAGAATACTTTGATGATAAGAACAGATCGTTGGGTACTTTTGAAAAAAATGCACAATACATTCTTATGTCGGCGCCTATTAAATTCAAAAAAGAATTTAAATTTTACTTCCTTAACTTCTATTCTTCCCCTTTGAAGAAAGACAGCACATCAGTAAAAGTAACTAAATAGTCTAAGGGAATATCATTTTCCCAGACATCATCAATATATTCATCGGGGTTAAAATAATTAACTCCGATTTTTTTTGAACTAGGTGAAATAGATTGAAAAAAGTCATCATAAAAACCTTTCCCATAGCCTACTCTATTTCCATTAGGGTCACAATACAATAAAGGCGTGATTACATAATCAAACTGAGTCTCTCCTGAATCTATAGTAGAAACAGGTTCCGAAATTCCCCACTTGCTTGTTTCAAATTCTGTATCTGGAAATATTTCAACCGAGATCAACCCTTCTACAACCTTAGGCACAAAAACACGGATATTATGCTCTAAAAAATAGTTGATGAATAGATTAGTATCAATTTCATTAAACTTCTCAATCGGGATAAAAACATGTACTTTCTGACCTTCTACAGGCTTAAAATAGTGAATAAAATTTTCAACAATCTTTTCAGATAACAAGAAAGCCTCATCAGAAGATAAGGCTTTTCTTTTTTGCATATATTTTTTTCTAAGTTCAGCTTTTAGCATTCTCATTAAGCTTTTTCAGAAGGTTCTATAATTTTATATAATTTGTCTGATAAACGAACTTTAAACGGAAGCTCAAAAGTAATTTGATCTCCCATTTTTGCCGTTTCGCAAGGACCTCCGTTTGCATAAATTTCGGTAATTGTAAATTCTTGTTCACCCGTTGTAGGACCAGAAATCAATACTTTATCGCCTATTGAAAGCTCTTTGTTTTCAATTAAGAACTGCGCAATTTTTGATTTTGAGTAATAATGTTCTCCTTTTCCAACCAATACTTTTTTAACCGCTATCTTTTGGCGAATATTTTTGGTGGCTACTTTTCCTAAAGGCTGAGTTGGTAAATCACCTGAATTCTTAAATTTCAAAGAATCAGACTTCCCTTTTCTGAACACTTTATTTCCAACCTGCAATCCTTTTCTTAGTTGTAATTGCTCTTCTACCGGTAAATGTGTAATTTCCAAGCATTCTGTAGAACATGTATTTTCCATTGTAGCTTTGCATTCGTCACATTGAATAAACAATAAGTGACAGGCATCATTCGCACAATTGGTATGGTTATCACAAGGCTTCCCACATTGATGGCATTGTGAAATAATATCATCTGTAATTCGTTCTCCTAATCGGTGATCAAATACGAAGTTCTTCCCTATGAATTTACTCTCAATATTTTCTTCTTTTATCTGACGGGTATATTCAATAATTCCGCCTTCTAATTGGAAAACATTTTTGAAACCCTGATGCTTAAAGTAAGCGCTGGCTTTTTCACAACGAATTCCGCCTGTGCAATACATTAACAGGTTTTTATCTTCTTTAAAATCTTGTAACTGTTCGTTAATGATTGGTAAGCTTTCTCTGAAGTTTTCTACATCAGGTGTAATAGCGCCTTCAAAATGACCTACTTCACTTTCGTAGTGATTTCTGAAATCAACCACAATTGTATTTGGGTCTTCCAATAGATTATTAAACTCCTGAGCTTTTAAGTGAACTCCTTTATTGGTAACATCAAAAGAATCATCATTCAAACCGTCGGCTACAATTTTATGTCTCACCTTGATGGTCAACTTTAAAAAAGAATAATCATCCTGATCTACTGCTACGTTTAAACGAATCCCTTTCATGAAGTCATACACTTCTAATGTATCGCGAAATGCTTCAAATTGATCAGCAGGAACGCTCATCTGAGCATTAATTCCTTCATGGGCAACATAGATACGACCCAATGCATCAAGTGCATTCCAGGCTATAAATAATTCGTCGCGAAACTTTTTGGGATCTTCAATTTTGGCATACGCATAGAAAGACAATGTAAGACGTTCCTTACCAGCTTCATCAATAAGTTGAGCTCTTTCTTCTGCGCTTAAGGTGTTATACAGTTGCATGCTATAAACGTTTTAAGTGAGAAAAGTATTTTTGCAAAGATAGTAATTTTTCAATTAAGTCTATTTGTTGATAAAAATATCAGACGTTAGGAGACACATAATGGTTATTAAATTATAGCTAATCAAAAAAATCATTTAGGTGTGAAATTTTGTCAGTTATTCATTATATAATGCTAGCTTTACGATACAAAATGTCACTATTTTGTTTAATATTTTTTTAAGTTTTGTTAATTCCAATTTTAACAATTACGACATAATGCATAAATAATTGCTATTCCTGTTAAATTTTAGTTAAAATTGAAACATATCATAATAATCAACTACCTATTTAGCATTAAATTTGTTTACAATAAAACATAAATTAAAAATTAAAAGAAGATATACAATGAAGAGTACTTTAAAAAAACTATTACCATTTGCTGTAGTAGGAGTTATCTCAGGAGCTACTACCGTTGGCACAATACAATATTTCGGTCATCCTACTAATAATGAGGATCAGGGTTATTTTAAATCTGCCTCAAATGTTTCATTTGCTGGTATGAATACTGGTGCTGTAGGTGACGATTTTGTAAAAGCAGCAAAAACTACGGTTCCGGCTGTAGTTACTATTAAGAATTACCAAAGCAGAACATCTTCTTCTGGTGGAAGAGCATCCGAGCAAGATCTATTCGACTTCTTTTTCGGTGATCCTTTCGGCGGAGGCGGAAGAGGAGGACAACAAAGACAAAAGCCACAGCAACAAGTCCCTGACAATATGCCTTCAGGAATGGGTTCAGGAGTAATTATCTCTCCGGATGGTTATATTATATCAAATAATCACGTTGTAGCGGGTGCCAATAAACTGGAAGTCGTATTAAGCAACAAAAAATCTTATATCGCAACCTTAGTAGGAACAGATCCTAACACTGATATTTCATTATTAAAGATTGAAGAAAAAGGACTACCTTATCTAAACTTTGCTAATTCTGATAATATTGAAGTAGGACAATGGGCTCTTGCGGTAGGTAATCCGTTAGGACTGAACTCAACCGTTACAGCAGGTATTATTTCTGCTAAAGGAAGAGGAATCGGAATTTTAGGAGGTCAAGGGAAAGCGACTAATCCTATTGAAAGTTTTATTCAGACAGATGCTGCCATTAACCCTGGAAACTCAGGAGGAGCATTGGTAAATACGAATGGTGAACTTATTGGGATTAACTCTGCGATCCAATCTACAACTGGTTATTACCAAGGATACGGATTTGCAGTTCCGGCTAATTTGGCCAGAAAAATTGTTGAAGACATCAAGAAATTCGGAATTGTACAAAGAGGATTCCTTGGAGTTCAATCTCTAGACCTTTCTGATGACATGCAGGTTGCTGCCTACAACAAACAGAAAAAGACTAACCTTAAAACAGGTTCAGGAGTATACGTTACAGGATTCGGAGATAAGAGTGGTGCTGAAGATGCTGGCATTAAAATGGGAGATATTATCACCAAAATAGATAATTCAGCCATTACAGACTTTGCCGATCTATCTATCGCTATCGGAAGCAAGCGTCCTGGAGATAAAGTACAAGTTACTTACTCAAGAAATGGTAAAGAGAGCACAACTACAGTAACATTGAGAGATCAAAAAGGAGGAACTTCTACAAGAACAAAAGAAGAACTAAGTGTTACAGAAAAAATTGGAGCTGATTTTGAACCATTAAGTGAAAAATTCAAAACAGACTACGGTTTGAATAGCGGTGTTGTTGCTAAAAATGTATCTGAAGGAAGCGAAATCGCTAAGATCGGATTGGTAGACAACTATATCGTAGTAGAGATCAATGGTAAGCCTGTAAACTCACAAAAAGACGTTGAAAGAATCCTAGATAAGTATCAAGGGAACGTTCAAGTGAAGTTTGTGGATGAGTATGGCAGAATGTACACGAAAGGCTTTAAAATGCCTTAATCAAGATTCAACAAAAACATTTATTTTCATATCAACGAAAAGCCGCTACAAAATTTGTAGCGGCTTTTTATTTTATGATTTATTATTCATTTTCTCAGCGATTCTCTTTTTCTTATTCCGTTCATAAATGACTTCTACGATCTTACCCCCGATCCACGAAAAAGGAAAGAATGTAAGGAAAATAGATATTTTATAGAACGTAGGATGATAAGGAAAAATAATAACATCCAGCATGGCTATAAACAACATGATGAACCCAATAAGAATAGCATAAGCTACTTTAGCATATTTTACGATGATTGCTGTTGCCACCCCTCCTATCGTAGTTCCCAAACCGGAAATAAACAATAAGAAGCCGAAGAACGCTTCATCATTTTTCATGCTTTCAAGAAACCTCTGCCAGTGCTCAAAAGGAGCGAAAGCTTCAAAAGTAACCCATTGCGGAAAAACCCTTATACCAAGGGTAATGATAAGCCCGGCAATTGCGAGCCCCACTAAAACCGCTAATGTATTTCTTATAAAACTCATTAATCCTGATGTGCGATCATCGAAATTTCAATATCAACATTTTTAGGCAAGCAAGAAACCTGTACTGTTTCACGAGCCGGAAAGCTTTCTGCATCCAAGTAAGACGCATAAATATCATTCATTACAGCAAAATCATCCATACTTTTAAGGAAAATACTCGCTTTTACAACATTTTTAAATGTCATTCCAGCTTCAGTAAGAATTGCCTCAAGATTTTTCATTACCTGGTGCGTTTCTTTTTCAATTCCTTCTACCAATTTACCAGTTGCAGGATCTACAGGGATCTGACCAGAAATGTATAATACTCCGTTGGCAAGATTTGCCTGAGAATAAGGTCCGATAGCTGCAGGTGCATTCACTGTGTTGATTACTTTTTTCATATGTAGTTACTATTTATTTTTTCTAAAATCATATGCAATCACTACCTCCTATACTGTTTTGTTTGAAGTATATTCAACAGTGATTTTATTAGAATTTATTTTGGTTGCAAATATAAAATTTATATTCAAATATCAATATGATATTTAGAAAGGTGGATTTGGCTGTGTGAAACTTCTGTCTTTATACTTCAACGCATCACTTAAAATATTAGCTTTTATCCCAATAAAGAAGTCGTATACCTTATACTGCCCAAAAGGAACCCAGTTAAAATTAATGGTAAAACTTCGTTGATCTCTTGAGAAACCAATTCTTGTATACGCCAATTCTTTCGTCACCATATCATAGTGAGTACTTCCGTTGATATTCCAGAAAGGTGTCAGTTTAACACTACCATCAAGTCCAACAGAGGCCATTCTTGTAGGAATTCTATTCCCTGAAGTTTTTGAATAGGCGTAGTTGGCATTCACATTCAACGTCCAAGCCTGATCGAAACGAGCGTAATTATCATCATCAAAATAATAATTTTCATTTCTTATCTCTCCTTTAGATTTATATTTTTTAGCATAGTCTGTTTTCTGTCCAAAAATCTCACTGCTTAAAGGATAAGACAACTGCACGTTGAACCCCTGTACACTAAAGTGACCAAAATCTTCTGTTCTGATTCCTCCTGTATCCTGTCCTGGAAGGTAGATGATTTTATATGGATCTAATGACAAACTCGTATTTACATTCAGTTTATTATTAAAGAAAGAAGACTGACCATTGATCGTTAAAATAGACCAAGGGTGATCTTTTGCTGCAAAGTTATAGCTTCCTGAAAGGTTTAAAGATTCAAATATTTTTATTTTTTTTACTCCGGTAGAATCACTTTTAGACTTCACTTTCATCTCAATATTGTTTCCAATATTAAATCCTAGCGCTCCCACCATCCCACTTGAAGGGCTTCCTACAATTCCGCCTTCAAAAATTGAATAAGGAGTTAAAGCGCCTGTAGCATTGTAATAGTTCTTGTAATATCCATAACCTGAACCTCCAAAATCCGGTGAGTATGTAAACCCAATACTTGGCGTCATCATGTGTCGGATCGCTTCAATAGTAGACCCTTTTTTAAACTTCATCATTCCGTAAAGCGTCGTTTGAATACTTGCCGTTGAAGAGAAGGTAGAATATCCTGCGATCCCTTTATCTGTTGCCGTAATTTCTTTATCAGCTACAGGATCATAAAATTTCTTAATTGTTTTTGTCGTTAATGCATTATCTACATTCGCCCCTAAACTGAAAGTGAAATATTTGGCAATGGTGGTATTGGTTCCTAAAGCAATATTGTTTTTAAGCCCGGTTTGTAACTTATCCCACATTTCCTTTTTGAAAAGCTCGCCTTCGTCAGTTTGCACATAATTTGTTAAATTAAGCCCTGTATTTACGGTAATATTTTCCAATAATCCGCTTCTTACACCCGTTTTTGATTTAAATAAATAAAACTGGTTAATGGCAACGTTCATCTGAGGCAAACGCAAATCTGACTTCCCGGTAGCAAAGTTCTGAGAATAAGAAGTGGTTGCTGTAATGGTAGCCGGTAACTTTAAGAACCTTTTTGTAAGCGTTACTGTGGAGTTCTGCTGCGTGTTTAATACATTTTGATTTAAAATATAATTGTTATTCAGCGTATTGTTATAAAACTTAGTACTCACAACATCCACAGAAGCAGAGAAATTAAGAAAAGGATTCGCTTTTGTATCTTGGGTATGTCTCCAGGCAATTCTATAGGTACTGTTTTTATTATAATCATCCAGTCCTTTTATCCCTCTCACCTGTGTTCCAATATCTGCAGAGAAACTTCCGGAATAACGATATTTCTTCATATAGTTCATTTCCGGTCTTAAATTCCAGCTTCCCTTGGTGTAAATATCAGCAAGTACCTTAAGATCAAAATGCTCCCCTATGGGTTGATAATATCCTATTCCATTCAAGAAGAAACCTACATCCTGCCTTTCCCCAAAACTCGGGATCAAAATACCCGCTGATCTTTTAGAAGAAAATGGTAAAATAGCAAATGGCATAATTAAAGGCGTTGGAACCCTTTCAATAAATAACTGAATAGGCCCTGTAATAATCTGAGATTTTTCTTTGGTCTTTATTAATTTAATATTATAAGCCCGCATGTGATAATCCGCCGCTGTATCTTTTTTCTTGATAAAATACTCATCCGTAGTATAAATGGCATTGGTCATTGCAAAGACAGAGTCGCTATACTTCTTCGTCTTTTTGGCAATAATTACCCCTTCACTTTCCTCAGTTCGGGCATTATAGGCGATAGCTTGTTTTGTTTTGGTATTATAATGAAACTCATTCGTTTCATATTTTTTCCCTGCCTGGGTTGTAATAACAGGTTCTATAATTTTTCCTAAAGAATCTAGCTTACCTCTCGCATAGACAAGATTTTGCTTCTCATCTATAGAGATATAATCTGCATCAATTTGCATATCCTGATACTTCACCTGAGCTTTTTTGTTCAGGTAAATCATCTTTTTAGGGAAGTCTCTACGGATATTATCAGCTTTAGTCTGAAGAATATCATCTAAAGACTCTTTTTTTACAACAATGGTATCCTTTTTGGAAATAGTATCATTAACCGCATTTTTAGGCAATTTCTCAGACGTTTCCTGTGCTAAAAAACTGTTAAAAATTAGGATAATTGAAATTTGTAATATATTTTTGAGGACGGTTTTGGCCAATTTTATTATATATAATTAAGGCTCAAAATTAGTATAATTTTTAAAACTGTAAGATGTACAAACAAAATTTTAAAATAATTTTATCATTTCTCCTCATCTTTTTGAGTAATTTTATGTTTTCTCAAAAGAAATTCACCATCGTTTTAGATGCCGGACATGGAGGAAGTGATTCAGGAGCCAAAAGGAGTTACTCCGATATTGGTTTGCTCGCAGAAAAGGATGTAACCCTTGCTATTGTGCTAAAAGTTGGAAGAATGCTTGAGAAAAATAAAGATTTCAAAGTAATTTACACTCGTAAATATGATGAATATCCTTCTCTTTCCGACAGAACGAATTTAGCAAACAGAAGCAAAGCAGATCTTTTTGTATCTGTTCACTGTAATTCAGCAGCAAGATCTACAGCATACGGAACTGAAACTTATGTTCAGGGACCAGACCAGAATGATACCAACCTTGAGGTGGCTAAAAGAGAAAATGATGTAATTTTCTTAGACGAAAAAGATAAGCAGACCTTTGGTTCTTATGACGCAAGTTCACCGGAATCTTTAATTGCACTAAAACTTCAGCAAAGTAAATATTTGGAATCCAGTCTACTTTTAGGTGGATTGGTGGAAGGAAATTTTGTAGATAAAGACAAAAGATTCTCAAGAGGTGTTTTCCAAAAAAACCTACACGTTCTTCGTATGAATGCAATGCCTTCTGTTCTTATTGAAACAGGATTTATCAATCATGCGGAAGAAAGTCATTATTTGGCATCTGAAAAGGGCCAGGATGAGATTTCTGAAAGTATCTATAACGCTATCATAGAATACAAAAAAGCAGTCGACAGAAAATCCGGAGGTGCCTATGCTACTACTACCAAAAAAATAGAGCCTGAAAAACCAGCTGAAGTAGCATTAAAGAATGATTTCAGAATATTATTAATGAGTGCTCCAACTAAATACAATGATGGAGACCCTGCATTAAAAGGCTTAAACTACATTCTTCCTATTAAAGAAAACGGACAGTACAAATACTATTACGGAGTCACCAATATGTCTTCTGTAAAAGATATTAATATTAAAACAGCGAAAGACGCAGGATTTAGAAATGCTTTTGCCGTAGGATTCATGCCAAATCAAAAATTAAGCATGGGATATTACACCATTGAAGTCTATGTGGGAGAAAAATTAAATGGCAATTCTTTTATCCTACAAACGCTAAAAGATCTCGAAAGGAACAAAGATAGTGGTGTTTTCTACTACACTTATGGAAAAATTTACACCCTAGAAGACGCTGTAAATTTACAGAAAGAGCTTGAAAGCAAAGGAATTAAGAATACTGTCATTCAAAAAGTATATAAATAATTTAAAAAATAATTTTGAAGTTCAAAAGTTAATTCCTACTTTTGCAACCTCAAAATTTGGTCTATTCGTCTAGTGGTCAGGACTCAAGGTTTTCATCCTTGCAACAGGGGTTCGATTCCCCTATAGACTACATAAATAAAGTATTCTGACTAGCAATTTTATCTAGCTATAGGAATTTAAAAAAAGATTATTTAATTTTGCATTCGCATTTATTCTTAGGCAAAAGAAAATAGTGAAACATTATACCCTTAATGATCTCTGTTTTCGACTAAGAAAAAGCAAATGATGAATACTAATTTATATTAAGTCTTTGGGATGTATTTCCCGCACAGGCTTAGCAAATAATTTTATGTCATGCAGGATTTAAAGATACAAGAAGCGAAGTTGCTCTTTAATAAAATCCATTCTAACCCTAAAAATTATGATTTAAAGATCAATGAAGAGGGGATTATAGGCAACGATGATAAAATAAGTTTCAGACTTTACAAGAGTGGAGAAAGAGGAGCATTAGAAGTTACAATTGACGGACTAACCTTTACCAACACAACCGGAGAATGGAACAACGCAATGATAATGTTGGAAAATATTATCAAAAGAATAGATAAAGAACAAGAAAATTTTAAAATAGAACAAGCAATAGATAAGCTTAAACAGTACCTTTCAGAAGAAAATTAAAATTTTTCAAAAATAATCAAGAAATTATTTGGCTGGTATTAAAAAAGTCTTTATTTTTGCACTCACATTTAAACGATATGGCAAATCATAAATCAGCATTAAAGAGAATCAGACAAAACGAAGTTAGAAAAGTTCGTAACAGATACTATCACAAGACTGCTAGAACAGCTTTGAAGATACTAAGAAATGAAGAAGACAAAGCTGCTGCTACTGAGCAATTGCCAAAAGTTATCTCTTTGTTGGATAAATTAGCTAAGAAAAATATTATCCACAAAAACAAAGCGGCTAACTTAAAAAGCAAATTAACTAAGCACGTTAACAAACTAGCTTAATAAGTATAGTTGGCCCGTTCGTCTATCGGTTAGGACCTCAGATTTTCATTCTGGTAAGAGGGGTTCGACTCCCCTACGGGCTACAAGACTTAATTACTACTAACCGGGTAATTAAAATAAGAGTTGAAACTTATAAAAACAAAAAATACTAACCCTGTAATTTATTACAGTTTGGTAGATGGCCCGTTCGTCTATCGGTTAGGACCTCAGATTTTCATTCTGGTAAGAGGGGTTCGACTCCCCTACGGGCTACAAAAGAGACTTTATTTTTAAAGTCTCTTTTTTTGTGCCTAACTTTCTCTCTTATTTTTTACCCTTACCAACTCCCTCTCCCACACGTTTACGATATTATATTATTATCTCATTTCCTTACCCTGTATTCATTAAAATAAGTCTACAGGATAGTACAGGACGCCACCTTACTCAGCTTCTCCTAATTTAGGAAAAGTAAAAATGATGAAGACAAAGTATAATTTATATAAACATCGTTAAGGGTATGCAAGCATTATTAGGAATTATTTATCATGTGATTGGCGGAATTGCTGCAGGAAGTTTTTATATGCCTTATAAAAAAGTGAAGGGATGGAAATGGGAAACCTACTGGATGGTTGGCGGACTTTTCTCTTGGATCATTGTTCCGTTTATAGCAGCATGGTTTTCTTATCCAGAATTTATGCATGTAATTTTCACGCATACAGAGGTACTTCCCTACACTTTCCTATTTGGGTTTTTATGGGGAATTGGAGGACTAACCTATGGACTAGGAATTCGCTATCTGGGAATGTCATTGGGTAATTCTTTTATTTTAGGAATCACCTTATCATTTGGATCTTTATTACCGGCAATCTTTTACGATTTTTATCCGAAAGAAGGAAAAGATACCTTTTCAGGATTGCTTTCATCCACAGGCGGACAGATTATTCTTTTAGGAATATTCATTTGTCTCATTGGGATAACGTTATCAGGAAGAGCAGGAATGTTGAAAGAAAAAGGTAAGAAAGAAGTTTCTTCCAACTCAGGTAAAGAATTTAATTTGAAAACAGGATTAATCTTAGGATTGATATCCGGTGTTTTAAGTGCCTGTTTTAATTATGGGATAGATGCCGGAAAACCTTTAGCCGAAGAAATGGTAAAAGCAGGCGTAAATCCATTAATGCAAAATAATATTATTTTTGTCGTCATCCTTTGGGGAGGCTTCACCACCAATTTTTTATCGTGTATTTATATTGCTTTAAAAGAAAAAAGTTATTCAGATTATACAGAACCCACCAAACCTCTCTTTAAAAATTATATATTTAGTGCCATCGCAGGAACGATGTGGTTTTTACAGTTTTTCTTTTACGGAATGGGAGAAAGTAAAATGGGAAATGGTGCCAGCAGCTGGATATTACATATGTGTTCCTATATTTTAGTCGCTAACATTTGGGGATATATATTGAAAGAATGGGAAGGTGTACAACCAAAAGCCCGTAATACAATGATTGGCAGCATCGCAACTTTACTTGTTGCCATAGCGATCGTAGGATACGGAACCTCTTTAAAATAAAAATAAAATATAAATGATGAATACAGAAAGTATAAAAGAAGCATACGCCTTAGCAAAAAAGAATTATGCCGAGCTAGGAATCGATACAGACTACGCTATAGAACAAATGAAGGACCTACACATAAGTTTACATTGTTGGCAGGGAGATGATGTGGCAGGTTTTGAAAGTCCGGATGCTGAACTTACAGGTGGTGGAATTCAGGTAACCGGAAATTATCCGGGAAAAGCAACCACGATTGAGGAACTTCGCCAGGATATCGAAGAAGTTTTACGTCTTCTTCCCGGAAAACACCGTTTTAATCTGCACGCTATTTATGGAGATTTCAATAATGAAAAAGTAGATCGTAACGAAATTGAGATCAAACATTTCCAAAGTTGGATAGATTGGGCAAAAAAAAATGAAATCGGATTGGATTTTAATCCTACCTGCTTTTCCCATCCTAATGCAAATACAGGGTTCACACTTTCCAGTAAAGATGAAAATATAAGACAGTTTTGGGTAGAGCATGTAAAATGCTGCCGTAAAATCGCTGCAGAAATGGGAAAACAATTAGGAACCCCCGTCATCAACAACATCTGGATTCCTGATGGATCAAAAGATACTCCCATCGACAGAAATACGCACAGAGCCTTATTAAAAAAATCATTAGATGAAATTTTTGCAGAAGAATATCCAAAAGAATATTTAAAAGATGCTGTAGAAAGTAAGCTTTTCGGAATCGGTGCAGAATCAATGACGGTAGGTTCCAACGAATTTTATTTGGCCTATGCGGTAAAAAATAATAAAATGATCTGTTTAGATAACGGTCATTTTCATCCGACAGAGCAAACCGGTGATAAAATATCTTCTGTCCTTCAGTTTTTAGATGAAATATTATTGCACGTCACAAGACCTGTCCGTTGGGACAGTGACCACGTGGTTACTTTTAATGATGAAATACAACTCATTGCTCAAGAAATTGTTCGTGCGAATGCAATGAAAAAAGTAAATGTAGGGTTAGATTATTTTGATGCAAGCATCAACAGAATTGGAGCTTACGTAACGGGAATCCGAGCGGTGCAGATTGCTTTTCTCTTCGCTTTCCTGGAGCCTGTGGAAAAACTTAAAGAGTTTGAAGAACATGGCAAGAATTTCCAACGCCTTGCTTGGTTAGAATTATTAAAAACAAAACCATTTGGAGCGGTTTACGATTATTACTGCCTGATTAATAATGTTGCTGTGGGTGAAAACTATATCAATGAAATAGAGAATTATGAAACCATTGTTCTCAGCAACAGAGCTTCTTCTGAAATTTTGATGTAAATAATTATGAAGAAAGTCATCGCCATATTTGATATTGGGAAAACCAACAAGAAATTACTTCTCTTTAATGAAGATCTTAAACTCATTCAGCTTCAAGAGCAGCCTTTTGAAGAAATAACGGATGAGGAAGGTTTTCCCTGTGATGATATTTCTGCCATTGAAACCTGGATCATAAGCATTACAAAAAGTTTAAGTTTGATCTATGAAATCATCGCCATTAATTTTACCACGTATGGAGCTACGCTTGTTTATCTTGATGAAAATGGAAACCGAGTTACCCCTTTATACAACTATCTGAAACCTTTACCTGAAGATACTTTAGACAACTTTTATGAAAGATATGGAGATTCTAAAGAGTTTCTTCGAAAAACCGCTTCTCCTAAATTGGGAATGCTTAATTCCGGTTTACAGATACTTTGGTTGAAAAATAAAAAATCTGAAGTCTATGCTAAAGTGAAAAATATATTACACTTCCCTCAGTATCTAAGTTATCTTTTCACAAAAAAGATCGCCTCAGAATATACGTCGATTGGTTGCCATACTGCGCTTTGGGATTTTGATAATAATACCTATCACCGTTGGGTTTCAGATGAGAATATCAACTTGGTAGCACCTACCTCAAATTTTGATTTTTTCACTGTTATATTGAATGATAAACCAACCTTAATTGGTACCGGATTTCATGACAGTTCAGCTTCCTTAATTCCTTATTTAATAGATCATTCAGAAAAATTCATCTTGATCTCTACGGGAACCTGGAGTATTTTTATGAATCCTTTTAATGAAGAAAAACTAACCTCCGATCAACTTAAAAAAGATACGTTATGCTTTTTATCTGTTCAGCAAAAACAAGTAAAATCTTCCCGCTTATTTATGGGACATATTCATAAAAAAATTGCAGAGAAACTATCTGAATATTTTCAAAAAACGAAAGACCATTATCAGTTTGTAAAGGCAGCTCCATCAATTTTTGAAGACTTATTAGCTAAGAATAAAGTCAATGTATTTTTTCCCAATGGTGTTTCTGAGAATGCAGACGAATGTATTTCAGATCTGGAACAGTTTGATAGTTTTGAAGAAGCCTATCATCAATTAAATATTGATTTAATAAAACTCGCCAAAGAAAGAATAGAAATAATAAGTGGTGACAATGATTCTTCCGCGATTTATATTACCGGTGGGTTTTCAAGAAATGAATTGTACACCAGATTATTGGCCACAGAATTTCCGGATAAAACAATTTACACTTCTGAAATTGATAATGCTACTGCTTTGGGTGCGGCTTTAATTACAAGAAATGCGCTTAAAAATGAACAAAGCTATTCAAGCAATACCATTGATCTTGGAATTCGGAAAGTTTTTCCTTTTGAGTTCAAAATGACGATTTAACTAATTGTATTGAATTTGGAACCTTTTAAAATTCTACCACAAAAGGTATAAAAGCTTTTAGTTAGCTATTTTGAAAATAAAAGTTTGAAAAAGTTTATAATACAAACAGATTACTAAAACCCCAATTTTTATTATTTTAAATGAAATTTACAGCCAATGAGTAAGAAATTAATTTTCCCTTACAATTCAAAATATCCATCCGTAGAAGATCTCCGTAAAAAAGCGAAAACAAGAATTCCAAAATTTGCGTTTGACTATCTAGAAGGAGGCGCTAATGAAGGATTGAACCTTTCCCGAAACGAAACCGATTTCGATGATATTTTATTGAAGCCTTATTATCTCAAAAAAATAGACGAAATTGATATGTCGGTTGAAATATTTGGACAAAAATATGCGGCACCTTTTGGAATTTCTCCCATCGGATTACAAGGATTGATGTGGCCCAACGCTCCGGAAATTTTAGCCAAAGCCTCTGCAAAACTCAAGATTCCTTATACCTTGAGTACTGTTTCTACAGCGGGAATAGAAAATATAGCCAAAGCTTCTGAAGGTACCTTTTGGTTTCAGCTGTATCACCCTACAGAAAATCGGTTGCGGGATGATATTCTTGATCGTCTGAAAGCGGTGGAATGTCCTGTTTTAGTTGTTTTGGTAGATGTTCCGGCTTTCGGACTTCGTTACAAAGAGATCAAAAGTGGCCTTTCTATGCCTCCGAAAATGAATATTGAAAATATATTTCAGGCTTTTAGTCATCCAACCTGGAGTTTGAAAACGTTACAATATGGTATTCCCAACTTCGGCGTACTAAAACCTTATATGGAAAAAGGGATGGACATGTCCCAATTGGGGCAATTTATGAACCGAACTTTCACAGGAAAAGTAGATGCCGAAAAAGTAAAAGCTATCCGGGATATTTGGAAAGGTCCATTGGTTTTAAAAGGAATTACCACACAAGAAGATATAGAAGAATGTATTAAAATAGGCGTTGATGGTATTATCGTCTCCAACCATGGCGGAAGGCAGATTGATGCTGGGGAATCATCCATCCGCTCTTTAATAAAACTAGCTTCTAATCCGTCTTATTCTTCTAAGATAAAAATAATGCTGGATGGCGGCATGCGCTCAGGAGTAGATTTGGCTCGGGCTCATGCGGTTGGCTCAGAATTTAATTTTATGGGCAGACCTTTTATGTATGGCGTAGGAGCGTTAGGAGATGAAGGTGGCGAGCATACGATAAATATGTTTAAAACCCACCTATATCAGATCATGCAACAGCTTTCTATAGATCGCATTGACAAATTTCCGGAAAGGTTATTACCATAAACCTCATCGCAATATCTAAAGAGAATCTCGTTCTATGTATTTAAAAACATTTTTTACAGATTCTCTTTTATTTTTCAAAACCATATATCCTGCCGTGCCTCCCATTGCTTTAAAATCTGTACTGATAACAGTGATTCCTAATAGGTCTTTCAATGGCGTTTCATTATAAGAAATGATCCCAATGTCTTTTCCTAACTGAAGATTTTTTCCACGAACCTGTCTTACCAGGCTTACCAGATCTTTTTCTCTCAAAATGATGTAGGCGTACTTTTTGTCCAGTTCCATATCATCATAAATTTCTTCAATGACTTCATAATTAAAATGATTTTGCATGCAGAAGGAAGTAAAACCACGGGCAATTCTTCTCGGATACGGATAATGCACTTTTGAGGGATATACCAATACCAGCTTTTCATATTTCTTCAATTTTTCAAGTGCTTCGGTTAATGATTCTGAAATATCTTTTTCAAAATCCTGATAAATACAACCGTAGCCTTCATTTAATGGAGATTTATAATTATCGATAAGAATCACCCGGTCTTTAGAAATTTTATTGAGTGTATGAAGTACTTTCTCGGTAAAACTGATGTGCTTGGAATTTTCATCCCGAAAATGAAGCATGACTACATAATAATCAAACGCACCCATTTTCTTTTCGAGCTCATTGATAAATAATGTTTCATCACAATAATACAGAAACATAGAAACGTGACCTTTGCCCCCAATTTCATTAACAAAAGCATCATAGATTTCCATTTTATATCCACTCGGTTTATTAATCATGAATAAAATATTCACTTTTTGATCAGGAATAATATCTGTGATATAATAGCCTTTCCCTTTAATAGATTCTATGATTTTTCTTTCACGAAGAACTTTATACGCTTTTTCAACTGTGTCTCGGGAAAGATAATAATCTTCACTCATCACATTGATGGAAGGCAGCCTGTCACCTGATTTTGTATGGCCTTTGATAATATTATTAATAATAGAATCAACGATTTGTCGATACTTCGGAATACTGGAATTTTCGTTAACATCAATTTGCATTTGTGGGTATATTTTGGGAGCTAATTTTTCAAAGATAGTTTTTTTAGCCTTTAATCATTAAAAATATATCCTATTATTATACAGCACAGTACAGGATACTTTCCTTCTTCTATTATCTTATTTTTGAAAAACAAGTGTAAGAAATTCATAGTTTAATACATCAATAAAATGGAAAAAAAATTTCAACATGTCAATGATCTCTGGAATGATACAAAAGCTGCTGAATTAGGCGATGACCAGGTAGCTTTATTTCTTTACAGATCTAATATATTAGGAGAAGATCTCCGTATTACCAATTATGGTGGAGGGAATACTTCTTGCAAAACCATAGAAAAAGATCCTCTTACCAATGCTGAAGTAGAAGTAATGTGGGTGAAAGGTTCCGGTGGTGATATCGGTACTCTCACCAGAAGCGGAATCGCAGGTTTGTATACCGAAAGACTTCGTGATCTTAAAAAAGTATATCAAGGGTTGAATGATGAAGACCGAATGGTAGATCTTTTCAACCACTGCATCTATGATCTTAATAGCAAAGCGCCTTCTATAGATACACCACTACATGGCTTATTGCCTTTTAAACATATTGATCATTTGCATCCTGATGCTTTAATTGCCATAGCTGCCGCTAAAGACAGTGAAAAAGTAACCAAAGAAATCTGGGGAGATACGATGGGCTGGGTTCCTTGGCAGCGTCCGGGCTTTGATCTCGGTTTACAATTAGAAAAATGCCTTATCGAAAATCCTGGAATTAGAGGAATTGTATTAGGAAGCCATGGTTTATTTACCTGGGGAGATACTTCTTACGAATGTTATATCAACAGTTTAGAAGTTATTGAAAAAGCCTCTCAATATATTGATGCTAAGATTAAAGAAAAAGGAATCGTTTTTGGAGGAAAAAAAATAGAGAGTTTACCCAAAGAAGAACGCCTACAAAAGGCAGCTACCCTAATGCCGTTGCTTCGCGGATTGGCTTCTACAGAAAACAGAATGATTGGTCATTTTACCGATACGGATGTTGTTCTTGAATTCATCAACAGCAATGATCTTGAAAGGCTTGCTCCTATGGGAACTTCTTGTCCGGACCACTTTTTACGGACTAAAATTCAGCCTTTAGTTTTACATTTAACAACAGATGAAAATTTAGAAGACACCTCATCTGTTCTGGAAAAATTAAAACCCGCCTTTGAACAATATCGTGAGGAGTACAAGCACTATTACGAATCGTGTAAACATCCTAATAGTCCTGCAATGAGAGATCCAAATCCTGTGATCATTATTTATCCGGGAGTGGGAATGTTTAGCTTTTCAAAAGATAAACAAACGACGAGAGTCGCCAGCGAGTTTTACATCAATGCCATCAATGTCATGCGTGGTGCAGAAGCGATTACAGCTTATACATCATTACCAAGACAGGAAGCCTTTGATATAGAATATTGGTTACTGGAAGAAGCCAAATTACAAAGAATGCCGAAAGAGCAGCCTTTATCCCGAAAAGTAGCAATTATAACAGGTGCCGGCGGAGGTATTGGTAAAGCTATTGCAGATAAGCTTGTTTCAGAAGGAGCCGTTGTTGTCCTTACCGATTTAAGTGAACCCACCCTAGAAACTGCCTTGAAGACTTATAAAAAAGATCAAGCTATTGCTGTCCCTTGTGACGTGACTAAAGAAGAAGATATTATTAATGCTTTCAAACAGGCGAGCCTTGCTTTTGGTGGTGTAGATATTATTGTACATTCTGCAGGATTGGCCATTTCAAAACCATTGGAAGAAACCACGATTAAAGAATGGGATTTATTGGCAAATGTTTTGGTAAAAGGACAGTTCTTAATGGCTCAGCAGGGCGTTAAAATTTTAAGAAAACAAGGGTTAGGAGGTGATATCGTACATATTGCCAGTAAAAACGGATTAGTAGCCGGACCTAACAACGTAGGTTATGGAACAGCAAAAGCTGCCCAACAACACATGACCCGTTTATTAGCCGCCGAACTTGGTCCTGATAAAATAAGAGTAAATACCGTAAACCCGGACGGTGTGATTGTGGGAAGTAAAATCTGGGAAGGCGAATGGGCAGAAGGTCGTGCCAAAGCTTATGGAATTACTGTGGAAGAACTTCCGATGCATTATGCTAAACGAAATTTATTACACGAAATCATTTTACCTGAAGACATTGCGAAAGGAGTTTTTGCATGTGTTGGTATTTTAAACAAAAGTACAGGCAACACGATTAATGTAGATGGCGGAATGGCCAACGCTTTTGTAAGGTAAAACTTTAAAAATAAACACAAAAAACACATACAAAACTGATGAAAAATGGCCGTCTCAATATAAGAGACGGCTTTTTTCTTTTACTTTTTCAAAGAAAATTAATAAAAAGCTTTACCTTTGCATTCGTCAGATGATAAGATGATATGTCGCATATTCAAAGAAAAACATTAGCCCAAGAAGTAGCAGAAAGACTTATTGAAGAGATCACTAATGATCATTATTCTATTGGTGAGAAACTGCCGACTGAACCTGAACTCATGAAAATGTATGGGGTTGGACGCTCCAGTATCCGTGAGGCGATAAAAATATTATCTATTAATGGTATCTTAAGCGTACAACAAGGTGTGGGAACATTTGTGGTATCTAAAAACATTCAGGAATCTTTAGAAACTCAAATTAGTAAAGCAGAAATTGAGGAAGTTCTTGAAGTGCGATCTCTTCTGGATTCAAAGATTGCGGCAAAAGCAGCAATGAATCGTACGAAAAAAGATTTAGAAACTATTAAGCATTATTTAGACCTCAGAGGTAAATTTGCTGAAGAAAATCAAGCACAGGAATGCTATCTGGCAGATTTAAATTTTCACGTAGCCATAGCTGAAGCTTGTGGTAATACGCTTTTAAAAGAAATTTATAAAGTAGCAAGTAAGAATATTCTAAAAACTTTTGAAATCAATAATAACAATAACACAGACTCTTTTAAGATCTCACAAAATATACATGCCGATCTTTATAAAAGCATAGAAAAAAGAGATCCACAGCAAGCAGCCATTATTGCTCAAAAAATTGTTGAAAATTTATTTTAAAAATAATAAAGCTAAGTAAAATAACAATCAAATTCATCAGATGATAAGATGAATTTTCAAATTACAATTCTATGGAAGAAGTACAAACAAAAACAATTGACCCCAATAAAATTGTTTATCCTATTTTATTTATGATCAGTTTTTCCCATTTTTTAAATGACCTGATCCAATCTACCATCCCTTCATTATACCCCATTCTAAAAGGAGAGTTTACACTATCTTTTGCGCAAATTGGTATTATTACATTGGTATTTCAACTTACGGCATCTATACTACAGCCGTTTGTAGGAATTTATACCGATAAGAAACCAAATCCAAGATCGTTGGCCATCGGAATGGGATTATCAATGGCAGGCCTACTCCTTTTGGCCTCAGCTCATGAGTATTATATGATTCTGATCTCGGTGGCATTAATCGGTATGGGATCATCGGTTTTTCATCCTGAAGCTTCCAGAGTTGCTCAACTTGCCTCTGGTGGACAGAAAGGGCTTGCCCAATCTATTTTTCAGGTAGGAGGAAATTCGGGAAGTGCCATTGGGCCATTATTGGTAGCATTAATTGTTCTTCCATTGGGTCAGGGATATGTAGGATTGTTCGCTATTGCTGCATTTATTGGGATCATCCTGCTATGGAGAATCGGAAACTGGTACGCTGAAAGATTATCTATTCAAAAAGCATCCAAGCATTCTGATGTGGTAATCAATATTCAACTGTCAAGAAAAAAGGTATTATTCTCTGTTAGTATTTTGTTGGCTTTGGTATTTTCAAAGTACATTTATCTGGCATCAATGACGAATTATTTCACTTTTTTCCTGATCGATAAATTTCATGTTTCTGTACAGGATTCTCAGTTATATTTATTTATGTTTCTTGCAGCCGTTGCAGTAGGAACCATTTTGGGAGGGAAATTGGGAGATAAATATGGCAGAAAGAAAATTATTTGGATATCTATTTTAGGAGCCGCACCGTTTACGTTGTGTCTTCCTTATCTTTCATTGGTTTGGACGATTGTATTTGCTGTTTTAATCGGGTTAATTATTGCCTCAGCATTTTCTGCCATCTTAGTATACGCAACAGATCTGATGCCTGATAAAATTGGTTTGGTAGCCGGTTTATTTTTCGGATTTATGTTCGGAATGGGAGGAATAGGTTCCGCTGTATTAGGGGCAGTTGCTGACGACACCAGTATTGAATACGTCTTTAAAATCTGTGCATTCTTACCCTTAATGGGTATTATCACCGCATTTTTACCTAATATTCGAGGAACTAAAAAAGCAAAATAATTATAAATTATCATCCATATAAAAAACCCCTTTACTGCAATAGCAAAGGGGTTTATATCAACTAGAGAATCAAATATTGTTTAAATTTATTTTACCTTCTTCCTCTACCGCCTTCTCCTCTATTTCCGCCTCCCATCTTCATTTCTCTTCCTCGCTCATCAAATCCTTGTCCGCCAAACATATTCATACTATGAATAGCAGAGAAACATGGTCATCTTTATGACCAATATTTTGTCCATAGAAGGAGATTTCTCTTGAAAGCCGGATTTGGTTTTTTCCATAAAAAAGTGATTTAAGATTTGGTAAATAGAATACTATGCAATTTAAAAAATAAATCGAAACAAAACAATACTCATTGTATATCAGACAATTAAAAAGCCTCCACCATAATGATAGAGGCCTCTATCTAATTATAAATTATTATTTAGAAAATTAATTCTTAATAAATTTCTGTTGATAAACCGCTTTGTCAGTCACCACTTTTAGGATGTACATTCCTTTTGTAAGTGTACTTACATTAATCTGCCCATTATTGATTGGAGCATTGATCATCTTTCCAGAAAGATCAAAGATTACGGCACTTACAATTTTCTCCTGAGTTTTAATATTCAAAACATCAGATGTAGGATTCGGATAAATACCTAATTGTATTTTTTTAACCTCAGCAGTCGCTAAAGTAGAAGTCGTGGTATTTACGGTAAGCATTTTTTCAACCACTTTACCATTTGAATTAAAACTTAAAACGATATCTGCAGTTCCTGACCCTTGAGGGGTAAGAACTAATTCATCATCAAGATTAATCATAGCAGAAAGTATAGCCGTATTACTGTTAGATTTAACAGACTTAACAATAGCTGATGATAAATTATCTCCATCAGAAATTACGGTCTTCAAATCAATTGTAGTTGCCATATTCACAGACACCTGAGAAGGGAATGTATTGCTTACAACAGGATTTGTCATATCTGGGAAAACTGCTACTGAAGGGAACCAATAATAATCATTTAGAGTTTTTGTATTGGTTAACGTTCCTGTATTATTATACGTATGAATCCAATTCTTTTGGTAATGAGCACCGTAACCACTTTCTGTAGTATTTAATATCAATTCATCTGTATTTGGATTTACACGCAATGCAGCTCCGTAAGGAATTTGCTTATAGGTTCCGGTTTGTCCCGGAAGTAAAGCAAAGCTTTCATTGAACGTTTTTGTAGTAACATCAAACTTCACAATTTGAGCACCTGAATTAAAAGAATCAACAGAGTTAAGCCAATACAAAGTATTGTTTTTATTACTTGCAGTAAAACTTCCGGCGTTCCAAGCTCCCCAAGCTCCCAAATATTTCGTCGTAGGAATATCATAACTTGTAGTTACAAAAGTTGTGGGATGAATATTTACTAATTTCTGATTTTGAATTGCCCAAATACTTCCATCTTTCGCCTGAACAATTGAATTGAAAGATCCTGCAATCGTACTAATAACCGTATCTGTAGTTGGATTGATTACCAATACCCCCGCAGCTTGTTTTATTGCAAAAACATATTGAGAAGTACGAATCATCGTTCCTATTTGTCCGGCACTTGAACTTCCGCCACCTGTTGTTGGAATAACTGTTCCAACCTGCATATTATCAATATCAAATTTGAAGATACCGTTTGATGCACCGATATATCCTTTGTGTTCATTCACCCCAAGAAAAGATCTTCCATCTCCTCCTCCAATGGCATTAAATCCTGCAATTTTCTGCATTGTCTGAGCATTCGCAACAACTAATCTTCCTCCTGGCGTATATTGATGATCTCCACCATCAGCAGCTTGCTTTGAAATGAAGTAGAATTTATCTCCGTAAATTGTTCCAAATTGAGTGGTTGCTCCAAAAGCCTCATTATTATTAGCATTGCTGTAAACACGGTAATTAATATTTCCGTTATTATCTATAAAATTCACAGAACCATTGGTATGGCCAAACCAATCTTCATTCACCATAAAATACCCATTGGTGAAATTAGTTGAAGAAACATAAGGGGTAACAGGCGTCATGGTAGAAGAAATTGGGAAATCATTAAATGATGCATTAAAATTCCAAACATCCCAAGAACCATTTTCCAGCGCTCTTGTACTTACTCCTACTGGTGAATATCCAAAATCAGAATCAGTAGGGTCTTTTGTCCAATATGACCAATATCCATTAACTGTCCATCCTGAAGACCAGTGATCAGCTGCATCTATTCCTGTATATTGATCAAAATCATAAGATGTTGTATTTATAACTCCATTTACAGGGTAAAAAGGATAGGTTAAATTCCCAGCCTTGTAAAGACCATTTGAATTTACCCCATTTAAATCAAAACCAAATCCCCCTACTGCAGAACCAAACTGGGTTCCCTGGTATAACAAAGAGAAAAATCTATGGTCGGCTTTTGCAATGGCTTTCAACATATCTTCACCTGTAGCATTACCGTCCCATCTGAATCCCCATACTAATGCATCAGGATTTTTACTGTCATTCCATTGTACCACAAAAGCAGCTTCGTTTGCTCCTGTTCCTACCCAATATTGTACATCAGCAAACGTTAAAGTTGTAGTCGTCTGATTTTGGGTATTAGGGTTCTGAATATCATTTCGGGGTACCCCTTGTACTTTTACCTGTGCATTCGTAAAAAATGCAAACAGCAAAAGCATTGTAAAAAGATAAAACTTTTTCATTTCTATTTAATTTTAAAAGTATTGTATTGTTGAATTTTATTTAAGATGTAAATCATACGCTCCGGCAACCTCAGTAGAGACTTCACCCAACCAACCTGCTTCCTGATTGGTTCCTGTATATACTTTCACAAAATCTACCCCGGGAAGTTTTACATAATTTCCGTTTCTGTCAACGGCCCAAGAGATATCGATATTGGAAGCTTCATCTGTATTCGGTGCATTATCTGCGTAGCCGTATTCATAAGATTTACCTACCCAATAATTTCCCGTTCCGCTTTGGTCATAAAAATTATTCTGAAGCTTTGTTCCGCTAAAACTGTAAGAACTATCCGAAAGCCACAAAGGATAATAGCTTTGCGAATGGAAGGCATTCCGTGTTTTAAATCCGTTATTCCCAAGATTGTCTTGCCATTTGATATATTCTACATCAGCTTGCCAAAACTCACTTCCGGGAACGGGAGGCTTATTTTCATTGGGTTTAAAATAGGTTATATTGAAATTTTTAACCGTTGTATTTTTAAAGTACTCGCTTCCTGCTATTTCGTACCATTCATTATCATCCGGCTTTCCGTTTTTATTTCTGTCATAGGCAACCATAATAATTCCCGGTTCACAAGATCCTGAACGAGAATCATTAGCATCACTCGCAAAGAAAGCATTTCCAAGAATTTTAAAATCTCTTCCGTTCATGTTTGGAACGGTATGATCAAAACCAAAAACAACATATCCTCCATATCCTCCAAGGCTAATCATTGTAGAATTGCCTCCTACCAAAGATTCTCTGGCTCTCTGAATCATATCAGCCGCTGTATTCCCTGGAGCATATTCTGGAATTTCGTTCATAAACTGTCCTACCGCAGGACGAAAATCAAATACATTAGAAATATATTTGCTGTAAGTTCCCGTCTCGTGATTAACAACTATTTTAGAATTATACGTTTTTACACTTCCATTCACATCAATTTTTAATGTTAAAGGATACGTATTGGCTTTTGAACTGATAAATTCCAGCTCTGAGCTTTGTGAAATAATAGAATCATTAATACTCCAGGTAAAATTTCCTGAAACATTTGTCGGGATACTCAATACTTTAAAACGGTCAACAGAATAAGATCCATCAAGACCATTAAAAGAAAAATCATCATCGTCACTTTTACAAGATACAACCGAGATAAGGAGGACTGATAAAAGTAAAATATTGAAATAGTTAAACGTAATTCTCTTCATATGTTAGATTTAATTATTTGTATAAAAAAGCAAAATGCGCGGGGATATTTCCGCCTTCGGTTTTCCATTTGAAATGTCCGTTCCTATCAAAACAGTATACAAATCCCATAGCAACATAGTTTCTGGCATCGGTAATGTAAATATCTTCCGTAATAGGATTTACCATAATTCCGTAAGGTGTTTTGATAGCGTTAATGTATTCCTGATCAATAATTTTATTAGAAATAATCTCCTCGGTTTTTACATCTATAATTCCGAAAGTTTTTGTGTAGGCGTGCGTATTGTAATTGAACTCGTTTCCATAGTAATACAACTTGTCGTTCACAATGGTCATTTCGCTAACCGCAATATGAAAGTCTTTCTTTATTGCCCCCGTTGCCGCATCCATTAAATATAAGCTTGACGGCACTGTATAATAATCTCCTCTTGAGCTTACATACAGATCTCCATAATTATCTTTTTGCAGACGGTGAAGATTAATGGCAACATCCACTTTTTTAGTCTCCGTGAACGAAGTGAGATCAATTACTGAAACTGTCTTATCATAGTTAGGAACCATATATCCTCCTGAATTTGCTACGAAAAGCTTGTTTCCTACGATTGCCATTTCTTCAGGCTGATATCCAACTGTTACTTGTCTTTGTATGGAAAGAGAAGTCGTATCAATCTCCACTACTTTTCCCTTTGGAGCATTAGGATTAATATCTACTGGTCCGGCATAACTGCTCGCGTATGCTTTTCCGTCTTTAAAAACCATATATCTGCAATTCTGCAACGGGATGGTTTTAATACGCTTCGCTGTCTTAGCATCCAAAACCTCTATTTTGTTGGAAACATTAACAACGATATATAATTTGCTTCCGTAAATTTTAATATCGTTTCCAACATCACCTAATTCCTTTACGACATTGGGATTAATCTCTGCGTAAATATTCCTGTGATACGTTCCTGTGGTATAATCAAAAAAATCCAGGGTGCATTTATTACTCCCCATATTTCCTTCATTCAACATATAGAACCCTTTGATTGCTGTATTTTCAGGTATGGCAAGTCCGGGAACAACTTCTGAACGCACAATAATATCGTCTGTACGACATGAAACTAGAAAAGCCAACGTAAAAAATAATAGAAAAATGTTTAGCTTCTTCATAAAGTGTAGTTTAAAATAAGTTTAAAATTTCTTCCCGGCATTGGATAATTAATTACGACATCATAGTATTGATTAAACATATTATTCATTTCTAAGCTTACTTTGAATTGTTGCTTATGCCAATTAAATTTCTTCTGAACAGATAAATCATGCGTATACCAAGGCTGTACATAATTATATTGATTGTTATCCTGATTCACATCGTAACGCTTACCCACGTACATTGCGCTATAATTAAAACTCCAGTCTTTATAATCTGCCATTAACGTAAAAGTTCCGCTATGCCAAGGGGTATAAGCAATTTGATCTTTATAGAATGTATCCTCAGGATTCGTCATATCTCTGGCACTTTGATACGTGTAGGAAAGCAATGGCTTAAGCTTAACATTCCCCAACATCATATCCGCCTGAACATTCACGTCTACTCCAACAATTTCAACCAAACCAAGATTCATCATCAGCCAACGGAACATACTTCCATTAGGAGCTGCGATAATTTTATCTTCAACTTTATTATAGTAACCATCAACTTTTGCATAGAAATTTTTAAGAATTGGTTTATCAAAACTTTTCTGATAGGTAAAGCCAATGTCATACTGATTGGTATACTCCGGTTTCAGATACGTATTTCCTATATAGGTATAATACAAATCATTGAAAGTTGGCATTCTAAAAATCCTTTTATAAAAAGCCCTCAACGTAAGCTCTGGAATAATGAGTGGCTGATAGCTCATGAATAAAGATGGAGTCCATTCTTGTCTATCAGGTGACTTAATATTACGTTCAACATGCTCTTGGACAAATGTTCCTAAAACACTTCCCAACACCTTAAATCTATTCCATTGATAGGTGGATGCTAAAGCTACCAACGAAGTATAACGAGTGGGAAAAGAAAATTTGTCTAAGTTAGCATCCAGATTATTGAATTGAAAATCACCATTTACACTCACATCCCAATTGGAATTAATAGAATATAAATTTGATGATGAAACATACACTTCTCTTTGGATAAAAGTATTATCTGCATACTTTAGATACTCTGTTCTAACAGTATCAAGAAAGTGCGTATAGTCATAAGCAAATTTTGCTTTAAACTGAGTTTCTAATTTTGGAAATAGTTTTTTTCTTACATGAGCTTGAACGAAGTAATTTTCATCAGACATTCTTGCACCACGAGCATCAAAACGCCCATTTACAATTGAAGCAGGCAATCCACGATTTGAAATATACCCATAACCACGAACATTCCAAGTTCCGTTATTTAGAGTTCCGTTTACACTGGTTTCAAAACGTTTTGCATTAATATCAGAATCCTGTCGTTTTGCAATAACATCATAAGCCTGTTCTCCATCAGGATATTTTTTAGCATAACGGTATCTGTAGATCCCATCACTCTGCATAAATTCCGAACTGAAACTCGCAGAAACTCTTGGTGAAATTTTTTGTTCTAACCGAAATGAAGGATTAAATAAATCAATAGAGGCATTCTTTAATCTTACAACAAGATTAGTTTTTTTATTTCCTGTAAAATAGGGTGTTTTAGGCTGTAAATAAATAGAGCTGGAAGATCCAAAATCTTTTGCAGGTTGAAAAATTTCACTTTTCTGCCCATTATATAATGATATTTCTTCCAAATCATCCAAAGAATATCTTCCTAAATCCACAAGTCCATTTTGAGCATTTCCCAACTGAATCCCATCATAAAAAACGCCAACATGCTGACTTCCTAAGCTTCGAACATTGATTGTTTTTAGCCCTCCAATTCCACCGTAGTCTTTAATCTGAATCCCCGAAAAATAACGCAATGCATCGGCAACAGAATGGCTATTAAGTCTCTCAAGCTCTTCTCCTGAAAGCGTCTGTGCAGGAAGAATTTCTTTAAAATTCTTTTTGTAAATAGTAACAGGAACAATGTGTTGCTCTTTAAGAGTATCTCTTTTTGTTTGGGAACATAAGAGTTGAGCCGTTAGCACAACGAATATGACAATAACTTTATGAAGTCCGGAAGTAAATTTTGATACCATTAGCTCTTTGAAAATAATAACGCTAATGGATATAAGAAAGCAGCAATGAAAAGCACAGCGATAACTGCACAGAATCATTGATGTCCTAAGCTTTATTCCACGAAAGCGTCAAACGTTAAATCTTCTGGCAGGTCTTCTGACTTACTCCATTTTTGAAATCCTTCCCATTAAAAAAACAGTGGATATAATTTTCAAAAACTTTTTTGTGGAGCTTACAGCAGCGGGTCTGTTCCGGATTTACACCGAATTCCCTTTTAAGCGCTTTTTAGGGCTCACCAGATTTTGGCAAAGATAGAAAATTATCAGCATATACAATACCTCACTTAATTAAATGAATTTCAACTAAATAACAAAAACATCCCGCTAATTTCTTAACGGGATGTAAATAATTATGTTAAATTCCAAAGTTGATAAAAACACTCAGTCGGGATTTCGCTTCAATATCTCCTCCTGCTAAATTAGAATAAGCGGGAAGCATCACTTCACTTCCCAAACTAAACTTTTTATAAGAGGCTTCAAAACCCAATTTTCCGTATAAAGCACTTCCTGCGGTATTGGGTAAATCTTCACGAAACTGTTTATTTCGATCATATACTTCTCCCTGCATTCCTACTTTTCCTGAAAAAATAACTTTTTCATTGGCGATAAGTTGATAGAATCCGGTGGCTGAATAATTCCATTGGTTTCCAAAATCATAATGCTTCTTGTTCTCTGTTTTAATGGTATAATCTGTGTTTAAAAGAACAGCAACTTTATTTTTCTGAAATTTATAATTCAAAACCATCTGATAATCCCAGCTTCCTGTTCCCAGCTGAAAACTAGGATTAACGCCTGTAATTCCTTTCTCATCAAACTTTCCTAAGGGAACTTTCACTCCAACTCCTCCATTTAATTGATGAATATTATCTTTTGAATTAATTAACTGATAGATTCCCATCAAATTCAAATCTCCAATTCCATTGATCTTAATATCACCCTGCATGGTTTTCTTTTCATGAAAATGAAATGGCAAACTCGCGTATACACTTAGCTTTTTAGTTAAAGGAATCTTTCCCCAAAGCTGAATGGTATTGAAATATTGATCCTGCGTTAAATCCTTTACAAATAGATTTTCTTTTGCTTTATAATGCTGTGCAAAATATTTAATTCCTATAAATTGTGGATTCAATAAAGACTCAAAACCAGAAGAACCGTTTCCTGCAGCACATCCGCAAGCATCACAATCATCAAAAACCATTTCATGAAAATCAGTAGGAATATAAAGACTGTCAGTGATTGCTTTAGCCTGAAATAAATTACATAAAATCAAGCTTATTATTAAAATTATTCTTTTCATGTTTACTCAGAAAATTTTGGGTTTGAAATAAAGTTTTTATCGGACAATGTTTTCAGAAAGGTAATAATGAACTGCTTCTCCTGATCGTTCATCGCAATTCCGACATGACCGTTTTGTTTTAATTGAGGATCAAGATTGGGCTGATTTTCCACATTATCTGAATAGAAATTAAGTACTGCATTTAAGGTGTAAAATCTCCCGTCATGCATGTAAGGTGCAGTATATTCAATATTCCTTAAACTCGGAACGCGGAATTTCATCCAATCGTTTTGATCAAGCGTCACTCTATATCGTCCCGCATCTTTGAACTGCGTATTATAATACATTCCTGTATTTCTGAAACTTTCATCTGTAAACAATGCTCCGCTGTGGCAGGAAGCACATTTCTGCTGAAATAAATTCATCCCCTGCGTTTCTTCTGAAGTAAAATTTTCTTTTCCTTGTTTAAATCTGTCATATTTCGAATCTGCGGAAATCATCGTCGCCATAAATTGTGACAACGCTTTCAACACTCTTTCCCCTGTGATACTTTCATCGCCATAAGCAGACTTAAATAATTTTTTATACTTAGAATCTCCGCTTAATTTTGAAATAACCTCAGGCATCGAACTATCCATTTCATCTTCGTTGGTTATTGGAATTATTGGCTGTTCATTTAAATTATGAATGACTCCATCCCACATATATCGTTTTAGAAATGCCATGTTTTGAATCGGTGGAGCGTTTCTGATTCCAATTCGATCATCAACACCATGACTTACGGTATGACCGTGATGGGTAAATGCATTTTCCTGAATATGACAGAAACCACATGAGATGGTATTATTTCGTGAAAGCTTGCCTTCATAGAATAATTTTCGTCCCAACTCTACTCCATTTTTGGTAATAGGATTTCCAGATTGATCGAAAGTCAATTCAGAAAAATAGGAAGGAAACTCCAAGTTGTAAGCTTCATCTTTTTCCAGCGGCTCTATTACCTCATCCGAACACGATATAACGCTTAGAAAAGAAAAAAGAATCAATCCCGTTTTTATTATTTTAATCATTGTGAACGTGGTCTACTTTAAACATCTTCGTTAAGTTATTGGTTACATTAACCAAGTGTTGACTTGAACCCATCATCATGTCATTGGTAGATGTCAAAGTAAGCGGAGTTTCACCACTCAAATACTGGTTAAGATCTGCCAAAATATGAATGGAAGGCGTAATTGCAGTGGTAACTCTTGCTGTCGTCGGAAGGTTTAACGTAACTTCTCGGTAAAGATTAGGTGTATTATTCGCTGCGGTATTCCCCATATTTCCGGTGTGATTCATAAATTCTGTAGTAGGAGAACTTGTTCCGTATTTTCCTTCCAATTTTACAAAAACATAACCTGCTGCCCAAGACCACGACATTCCTTTTTGCTTGGCCTTATTCCAGAATTCTGCCTGCCCGTCTTGTCCCAGCAGATAAGCATTTTGGCTAATTCCCAATCCGAATTTTATTTTTTTATAATTGTTTTTTGGAATTCCATTGAGGTTGAGGTAAATAATTCCGGCCACGGCATCCGCTTGATCTACGATGAAAGCACCTTTGTCAGGATTATTTTCATTGTATTTAAACTCATTTCCGTTTTCATCGAATAAACTGATATTGCTCACCACATATTTAAGCGCAGAAAACTGATGCTTTTGTCCTTGCAAAGACGTTTGTGTAGTTTGATTTAAAACAATATCGCCCAGATTATTAAACCCAATTTCAAATTTTATCTGAAGATTTCCAGGTGTTTCATTGGTTGAATCGTCGTTATCGTCATTATTTCGACAAGAGGTTAAAGTGAATACAATAATGGCAATACAGAATAATGATAAAAATTTATAAATTTTCATTGTTGATTTTTTAAGTTGATTTTTTGAAATAGACATATGAGTTGAATGAAAGAACACTCAATTTTCTCTAACCGCAAAAGGCACAAAAGCTTTAACACTTTAGAATTTTAAAGTGAGTACTTAACGCTTTAATAGAACACTTAAGTTTTGAGAAAATCTTTGATTTTCATCTTAGGTGAAATTATTTTACGTAAGATGTAAGCAATAGCTTTTGTAACTTTTTTGAAAAAAAAATATATCTGAATGAAAGAACACTCAATTTTTTCTAACCGCAAAAGGCACAAAAGTTTTAACACTTTAGAATTTTAAAGTGAATACTTAACGCTTTAATAGAACACTTAAGTTTTGAGAAAATCTTTGATTTTCATCTTAGGTGAACTTATTTTACGTAAGATTTAAACAGAAGCTTTTGTAACTTTTGTGGTTAAAATAAGATTTGAAAAAATTAACTTAAAAAACCGGAGGTCTGAAAATAGAGGGTAAAAACAGAAAAGAATAATCTGCTTTGTATGAAAATTTGAAATTAAAGAGAGATATTTTTTCTGTGTTTTGAATTTCTGCAATGTCAGGAAGAATATAAATATCCAATAATTTCTGTCCTGAATTTTTTGTTTTGTTTAAAGGCGAAGAATCGGTATCATTTGTTTTTGCAAGCTCTTTGCTCAGGTAACACTTTCCGTTACAGTGAAGCTCGGGTTTGCTTTTGTTGATACATAAAACATTCGATATATAATCATAATTTACAGCATACTCCACCAATGGTACCAGAGGCCTGAATACCACAAAGAATGTGAGAAATATGCTGCAAATTAAGTTCATGAATTATTTCTTGCTTATGGCATCTTCATATCTTTGGCTTACTGATTTCCAGTTAAGCACATTCCAGATTGCGGAAAGATAATCTGCTCTTTTGTTTTGATATTTCAAATAATAAGCATGCTCCCAAACATCAATTCCTAAAATTGGAGTCCCTTTTTCTTCTACAACATCCATTAAAGGATTATCCTGATTAGGTGTTGATGAAACGAATAATTTTCCGTTTTTATCTACAGAAAGCCAAGCCCATCCAGAACCAAAACGTTCTGCTCCAGCTTTACCAATTTTTTCTTTGAAAGCATCCATACTCCCGAAGCTTTCAGTAATTGCTTTTGCTAATTTTGCTGAAGGTTGCGTATTTTTTTCAGGCGTAAGCATTGTCCAGAAAAGCTCGTGGTTATAATGTCCACCTGCATTATTTCTTACAGCAGGAGTAGATTTCGAAGCCTGAGAAAGAATCTGAAATAAGGTTTGTTTTTCCTGTGGAGTTCCCGCAATTGCTTTATTCAAATTCGCTACATATGCAGCAGCATGTTTTGAATAATGAATCTCCATTGTCTGAGCATCAATAGAACCTTCCAATGCATTGTATGCATACGGTAAAGGCGTCTGTTTAAACTGTGCAAACGCAAACTGCGCCGCAAAAACTGCACTTAGAGCAGCTATTTTCATAATCTTCATAACGTTTTGTTTTTGTGGTTAAACAATATTTTCTTTTAGGTTGGAAGCTGGTAGATGGAGAGGCTGGAAGTTATATACTAACTGTTACAACTTCCCTCTTCCTGCATCTAGCTTCCAATCTTTACTTCAATAATTTCTTAATATCCTCAATTAAAATTTCTCTGTCAGGGTGATATTTACCTGTCAATTTTGGGACCTTTCCTTCTGCATCTTCATAATTTAAACCAGAATAATATAAAATCGGCATATTATCCTTATTGTATCTGCATCGAATATTACCTTCCTGGTCTACCAGAGCAATCATTCCGCTATGGTTGAGATTTTCTCCTTCATCTTCTTTATCACCTACATAAATATCGAATTGATCAGCCACCTTGCCAATATAATCTCTATTTCCTGTTAAGAAATGCCAGTTGGGAGATTTCACCCCAATTCTTTTGGCGTGTTGCTTCAATAATTCGGGAGTATCATTTTCAGGGTCTATACTTATGGAAATGATTCCAAAATCAGGATTATTAATCTCATCCTCAATTGCTCTCATATTGCTGTTCATCACAGGGCAAATGGTAGGACATCTGCTGAAAAAAAACTCTACCAAATATACTTTTCCAAGCATATCTTTATTCGTAATTTTCTTATTATTTTGATCAGTCAGTTCAAAATTAGGAACCTTCATTACCGTGTAAAGGCTCTTTTTAAAATAACTCATCCCAACCCCGATACCTAAGAAAAGTAAAGCAATAATAGCAAGCGGAATTATTACTTTGCGCTTTGCACTTTTATTGGTCTTATTATTTTTGGACATACTTCTCCGGATTTTTTTTGAATTCGTCCTTACAGTAAGCACTGCAAAAACCATACGTTTTATTTTTATACACCGCTGTATCCTTCATGCCATCTTCTGTTTTCATGTGGCAAATGGGATCTTCTGCGTTGGCAAATTTCGTGCTCTTAGTATTTGATTTTGAAGAGGCAGTGCTCTTTTTATGCTTTACCTTAGGGACTTCCTGGGCACAAGACAATAGTGAGATAGACAGAAATGCTGTCAAAATTATTTTTGATTTCATTTTAAATTAAATTGAAATTAATATTCGTATTGAATAAAATTGGTTGATTATTTTAACTAAATTTAATATTGAATTATTTTAAACGCAAGGTTCGCAAGCTTTTTACAAGCCTCACATTTATACGTTTGCAAGGGCGTTATACTCAGCAATTGATAGCTAAGTTTATTTCAATATTAGATTCAACTAAAATTTAGTTTTAAAAAAAAATTAAACTAAAGGAGGACGGAATATTCGGGAGGAATATTCTGATATATGGAAATTAAAGGCACCTGAATCAGGGATTCCTATTGAAAAATCTGATAGGTTTTTATTGGAGAATGAAAATATTTCGTTGGATAAGAAAACATCTAATCCCGCGATTTTAATATTTTGAGAATTGTTTGATTGTTTTTCTGTTTTTGCTAATTCCTTTTCGACATAGCATTTCCCTTTACAAGTAGATTGTGGAACGTTTCTGTTTTCACAAAGATTTTTTACAATGTAATCATAGTTTATCGCATAATTCAGCAATGGCAAAACAGGTCGTAATGCAATGGTGAAAATAACGAATATGGAAATGAAAAACTTCAATGATCAATTCTGTTCTACAAATATACTACTGAAATTTGTTTTTATGATTGATTTATGATGAAAGTCATTTTTCTAATTGATGGTGAGCGGTTGATAGTAATAAAAAAGCTCCGTTAAAATTTAACAGAGCTTTGTTTTTTGTTTCTCGCGGATTTTGCTGATGACGCAGATCTCTTTTTAATACAAACATCTACGAGATTTGCATAATCTGCGAGAAAATATGTTTTGGCTAAAGCCATGTTGAAAAATTTATTTTTGTAAACGGGCTAAAGTCCGTTTCTATTGATGAGTAAAAAACTTTGGGTGAAATCTGTGATCCTTGTCAAGGTTTATCACGTGAAAATTATTTTAAAATTTCATTTTCTGAATTCTAACCGCATTTAGAATAGCGAGTAAAGCAACTCCAACATCGGCAAAAACAGCTTCCCACATGGTGGCTAAACCTCCAGCTCCCAATACTAAAACAACCGCTTTTACGGCAAATGCAAGAATGATATTCTGCCACACGATTTTCTTCGTTTGCTTTCCGATATTAATAGCCATTGGGATTTTACTCGGCATATCGTCTTGGATTACAACGTCGGCAGTTTCAATCGTTGCATCACTTCCCAATCCGCCCATTGCGATTCCTACGTCGCTTAAGGCAACAACTGGCGCATCATTTACACCATCACCGACAAAGGCTACAGTTTGATTTTTAGCTTTGATCTCTTTTACTTTATTCACCTTATCTTCGGGAAGTAAATCTCCAAAAGCATTTTGAATCCCCAATTGATCGGCCACAAATTTCACCACTGAAGTCTTGTCTCCACTCAACATGGTGGTTTGTACATTCAAAGCTTTTAATTTATTGATCGTTAATTGAGCATCCGCTTTAATGGAATCGGCAATCGTAAGATACCCTACAAATTGTTTATCGTAAGCAATGGCAATCAAGGTGTACACAATATTGTCAGGTTGGATGTCATATTTGATATTGAACTTATCCAATAACTTAAAGTTCCCCACCAATAAATCTTTTCCATTGATCGTTGCTTTTAAGCCATGCCCAGCAATTTCTTCCACATTTTCTAATTGAATAGAATGATCAATCTCTCCTACAAAATCATGAATCGCTGTTGCAACAGGATGAGAACTTTTACTTTCTAAGGCATTGACAAATTTTAAAATTTCATCTTTATTGAATTCAGTTTTAAAATCAACTTCCTGAACTTTAAAAACACCTTCGGTCATGGTTCCGGTTTTGTCCATCACCACATTTTGAACATTCGCCAGAACATCTAAAAAGTTGCTTCCTTTAAATAAAATCCCGTTTCGGCTGCCCGCTCCAATTCCACCAAAATATCCTAATGGAATGGAGATCACCAAAGCACACGGACAAGAGATTACCAAGAATACCAATGCTCTGTACAACCAATCTCTAAACTGATAATCGGCTACAAAAAAGTAAGGCAACAACGTAATTCCGATTGCTAAAAACACAACAATTGGTGTATACACTTTGGCGAATTTTCTGATAAATAATTCGGTCGGAGCTTTTTGAGCAGTTGCATTTTGAACCATCTCCAAAATTTTGCTCAGTTTACTATCTTTATAAGCCGTTGTTACTTTTACCTGACTCACCGTATTGAGATTGATCATTCCCGCTAATACCGTTTCGCCTTTTATTTTGGTATCCGGTTTACTTTCTCCGGTAAGCGCGGAAGTGTTAAATGAGGCTTTTTCAGACAGCAACTCACCGTCTAATCCTAGTTTTTCACCAGATTTCAACTGAATAATTTCTCCAATATTTACCTTTTCTGCTTTTACAATTTCAGGTTTCCCATCTTTCAAAATCGTAACCTCATCGGGACGCTGATCGAGTAAAGATTTGATATTACTTTTTGCTCTGGTCACCGCCATCGCCTGAAAAACTTCACCCACAGAATAGAAAAGCATTACAGCAACTCCTTCCGGATATTCTCCTATTGAAAAAGCACCCACGGTTGCGATTCCCATTAAGAAAAACTCTGAAAACACATCGCCTTTCGTGATGCTTTCGTACGCTTCTTTTAACACAGGAAGTCCCACCGGAATATAAGCAATCAGGTACCAAACTAAGCGAACCCAGCCTGTGAACCAATTGGTTTTAATATAATTATCTAAAGCGATTCCTATTAATAACAAAGAAAAAGAGATGATTGCAGGAAGGAACATCTGAAACGTAGATTGATCTCCTGTATCATGAGAATGGTCGTGGTCGTGACCTTCATGACTATGATTGTGCTCTTTTTTGGGTTTTGTACTGCAACATTCTTCCATAACTGAATAATTTTAATCAAAATTAGGTGTAAACTTAATGCAATACTATTGCAAACTTTCCAGACAGTTTTCACAGATTCCTTTGGCAAAAAGCCTGATTTCATCAATCCTGAAATTCGTCTGAACATTCTCAGGAAAAGAAATATCTTCTTTACAAGTGGTCTGTTTACAGATCTTACAGTAGAAATGAAGATGCCAATCTTTATGTGTACTTTCATCACATCCATCGTGACAAAGCTTATATTTCGTCGTGGCATTTTCCTGTATGCTGTGAACAATTCCTTTTTCCTCAAAAGTTTTTAATGTTCGGTAAATTGTGGTTCGGTCGGCATTATCAAAATAATTTTCAATTTCTGATAATGACAAAGCTGCTTCCTGAGAACTCAAAAAATCATACACCAAGATCCTCATGCTTGTAGGTTTGGTATTTTTATCTATTAATTTATTTTCAATGTCTTTTTTCATAATATTTGAAAATTAATGTTCGTGTTCTCCAGAGTTTGTGAGCTTAGCATTAATAAAAAATGCTCCTTTTGTTGCGATTTTAGTTCCTTCCGGAATAGATTTCACAGGTGTAATGGCTGTATACCCCATTTCTGAAGTTCCTTTTACCACTTCTATCCTCTCAAAGTTAACGGTTTTTTCATTGTGTTTCTCCTGAGATTTTTCATCTTTATGATCTTCTGTCTTTTTATCGCTCACAAGAAAAATATAGTCTTTCCCGTCAGCACTTGTAATGGCCGTGTTGGGAACTGCAGACATTAATTTATTATCTAAACTTATCACCGCAGTGGCATTCATTCCATCAATTAAACCGTTTTTATTTCCTTTCACTTTACAATGAATCGGAATGGTTTTACTTTGATTTTCAAAAGCTGTTCCAATGCTGTAGACCTCAGCATCATATTCTTCTACCGGATTATTGGTTAACGTAAAATGAATTTTCTGCCCTACTTTTATTGATGGTAGGTCTTTTTCAAAAACCTGTAAATCGAGATGCAAAGAACTGTTATCAACAATTTCTGCAACAGGCGACGAAACATTAATATAACTTCCGATCTGTAATAAAATATTACTGATTGTCCCGCTAATTGGTGCTGTAACAGCAAGTCCGGTTCTTAGATTTTGGTTGGAAACATTTCCCGGGCTGATTCCCATCATCTGAATCTGTCTTTGCAAAGAAGCTCTTTTGGTTCTTAAAGTTTTTAACTCTGAATCCGCATTTTGTAGATTTTTTTTCGCTCCGGCATCATTATCAAAAAGTTCTCTTTGTCTTCTGTATTCCTGTTCTGCAAAAGTGATTCTGCTTCCTGTTGTTAAATAATCTTCCTGCAATTGAATAAACTCAGGGTTGGCAATCGTAGCGATTACCTGCCCTTTTTTTACAAAATCTCCCACCTGAACATTCAATGTCTTAATGACTCCTCCATATAAAGAAGTTGCACTGGCTTTATTATTATTGGGCACACTCAATCCCCCGTTGGCTTTAACGACAGAAGTAAGCTCCTTCATTTCAATTTGTCCTAACGAAATCCCCACCGCATTCATTTGCTCTTGCGTTAGTTCTGCAAACTCCGAACTTTCATGTTCTGAATGTTCTTCAGTTTTCTCTTTTGGTTCTTCTGCTTTTTCAGACTTTCCACAACTCGTTAGAAATAATGACAGAAGAATAAGTATGATGATATTAAATTTGAATTTCATTTTATTTGTTGATTAAAGAATTAATGTTGACAACAGTTTGATTTACCTGCTGAATAGATTGCAAATATTTCAGTTCGATATTGGTTGCTGTTTGAAGCGCAAACAAATATTCTACATAAGAAATCTCTCCTGTTTTATAACCTAACTGAGCGGCTTTTACAATACTTTTCGCATTAGGAACCGCCTGATCTGTATAATATTGATACTGTTGAAGATCTTGCTGATATTGGCTGAACGAATTCTTTAGTTGAGTATCCAGCTGTTGCTGCTGAAACTTCGCGTTCTTTTCTTCCATCTGCTTTTGGTAATCCAACGACTTTATTCTTGCTTTTGTAGCACCGAAAGTCAATGGAATAGCCACCCCAACGGTCACTGCATTGAATCTATTCTCAGACCCATAATATTTTTCCTGTCCATTTAAAGTATGGAAACCTATCAACGACTGATTGGTATATCCAATACTGAAATCTGGTAATCCCTGCGCCTTTTCAACATTTTTATTCTTTTCCAGCACTTCCATATTCTGCTTAAAAATCTGGATCGATGGATGATTTTCAACCGTTGCATTGTCTAAAAGATATTCAACTTTTAAAGGTTCATATTTTTGAGAATCCGGAATGGAAATATCTTCATCTGTATTTAATAAGGTCTTTAAATTTTTATAGGCATTATTTAGATATACCTTATTCTGCTGAAACAAAAGATTGATCTCTCCTTTCTGTGTTTCCGCGGTGTTGATTTCTATTTTCTTAATATCTCCTGCTTTAAATCTCACCGTTGCAATTCTGATAAAATCGCCATACAAACTATCGAGGTATTGCAGTTTTGATTGATTGTACTGCAAATATTCAATCTGATAAAAATAAGATCTTACCTGTTTGATCAATTCATTTTCGGTAACCTGTTTTTCAATCTTTTTGGTTTTAATCTCTTCCTGAATTAATTCCTTTCTGGCTTTAAACAAAGTGGGAAAAGGAATTGTTTGAGAAATAGAAAAAGACTGGTCAAATTTCGGGCTGTTGTATTGTCCGAGCTGTGCACTGAAATCTAACTTAGGAATTTCTTTTGCGGTTGGCTTCAATGCCTCAGAAGACTGAACACTTAAATCCTTTGCTTTTATGGAAGGGTTATTTTCCTGTAACAATTCTATTGCCTGATTCAAAGAAATTTCTCTTGAATTTTGTGCTTTCAAATTTTGACCTAACAATAAAGTTCCTATTAAAATGATTATTGTTAAAGGCTTTTTCAGCAATTTATCTTTAATATTAATTTTAGAATTAAAAATAATATACAACATCGGCAATACAAACAAAGTAAGGAAAGTTGCGGAGAGTAATCCTCCGATAACAACCGTCGCTAAAGGTTTCTGAACTTCTGCTCCTGCGCTTGTACTGATTGCCATCGGTAAGAATCCGAAAGAAGCTACCGTTGCTGTCATTAAAACAGGTCTTAATCTGGTTTTCGTCCCTTCAATGACTCTTTTAAAGACATCGGTAACGCCATCTTTTTCTAATTGATTGAATGTTCCGATCAACACAATTCCGTTAAGAACTGCCACTCCGAATAATGCAATAAAACCAATTCCTGCACTGATACTGAAAGGCATTCCTCTTAACAAAAGAGCAAAAATACCTCCGATCGCACTCATCGGAATCGCCGTAAATATCAAGGTTGCCTGTTTGAAAGAATGAAATGTAAAATACAGCAACATAAAAATTAGGAGAAGCGATACCGGAACGGCAATCATCAGTCGCTGACTTGCTTCTTTTAAGTTTTCAAACTGACCACCGTATGTGAAATAATATCCTGATGGAAGTTTTACCTCTTTTGTGAGTTTTGACTGAATATCTTTCACTACACTTTCTACATCTCTTCCTTTCACATTAAATCCAACGACAATTCTACGTTTCCCAGCTTCACGACTGATTTGGGCAGGCCCCAATTTATATTCAATATTCGCCACCTGAGATAATGGAACCTGAGTTCCGGTATTGGTTGGAACCATTAAATTACTCACATCATCAATATCTGTTCGATACAGGCTGTCTAATCTTACCACCAAATCAAAACGTCTTTCATTTTCAAAAATCTGACCGGCAGTTTTACCTGCAAATGCGGTGCTTAAAACATTGTTGACATCTTCAACATTTAATCCGTAATTGGCAATTCTCGTTCTGTCGTAAGTTACATTAATCTGCGGAAGTCCGCCCACTCTTTCAACTTGTGGAGAAGTTGCTCCTTCAACATTTTGAATAACTTTGCTTACTTTATCAGCATAAATTGAAAGTGTATCCATATTTTCACCGAAGATCTTTACCGCAACATCTTGTCGGATTCCGGTCATCAATTCATTAAAACGCATTTGAATCGGTTGATTCGCTTCAAAGAAAACTCCGGGAATTACTTCCAGTTTTTCTGTAATTTCATCTGATAATTCAGTGTATGATTTTTTGGATTTCCATTCTTTTTGAGGTTTCAATACAATGATTAAATCGGTGGCTTCCGGTGGCATCGGATCTGTAGGAACCTCAGCAGAACCTGTTTTTCCAACGACCATTTTCACCTCGTCAAATTGTTTAATCAATCTGGAAGCCTGCATTGACGTTTCGATACTTTGGCTTAATGAACTTCCCTGTGGTAAAATACAATGAAATGCAAAATCTCCTTCCTGCAACTGTGGAATAAACTCCCCACCCATTCTACTAAAAATCAATGCTGAGATTGAGAATAAAACAACGGTAAGTCCAACAATCACATATTTAATTTTAATAGCTTTCTGTAATAAAGGTTGATATATTTTTTGCAACCAATTCATCATTTTATCCGAAAAATTTTCTTTGTGAGATGTTTTCTTCGAAAGGAAAAGCGCGCACATCATCGGAATATAAGTCAGTGAAAGAATCAATGCTCCCAAAATTGCAAAACCTACTGTTTTAGCCATTGGTGAGAACATTTTGCCTTCAATTCCTACCAATGTAAGAATTGGAATGTATACAATCAGGATAATAATTTCTCCAAAAGCAGCACTTCCACGAATTTTTGAGGCCGATAGAAAAACTTCTTCATCCATTTCGCTTTGCGTTAATCTCTGAACGGATTTTCTTAATCCTAAATGATGCAAAGTAGCTTCAACAATAATTACCGCTCCGTCTACAATCAATCCAAAATCGATCGCTCCCAAACTCATTAAATTGGCACTTACTCCGAAAACATTCATCATTCCCAAAGCAAATAATAAGGACAAAGGAATTGCCGAAGCTACAATTAATCCTGCTCTGAAATTTCCAAGAAATACAACTAAAACAAAAATAACGATCAGTGCTCCCTCAATCAAGTTCTTCTCAACCGTACTGATTGCTCGATCTACCAAATCTGTTCTGTCTAAAAATGGTTCGATCACAATATCTGCCGGCAACGATTTCTGAATGGTCGGAATTTTTTCTTTAATTCTGTTGACAACATCATTACTATTCGCACCTTTCAACATCATCACCACTCCACCAACGGCATCGGTTTGTCCGTTATACGTCATCGCTCCGTAACGCGTTGCATGCCCAAAACGAACATCTGCTACATCTTTAATAAAAACAGGAATATTCCCTGTATTTTTTACCGCAATATTTTTAACATCCTCAATAGAAGTTGCCAAACCAATTCCCCGAATGAAATAGGCATTCGGCTTTTTATCAATATAAGCTCCGCCCGTATTCTGATTGTTTTTTTCAAGGGCTGTGAAAATATCGGCAACGCTTACTCCCATTGCTTTTAGACGATTGGGATTTACCGCCACTTCATATTGTTTCAGCTCGCCCCCAAAGCTATTGACCTCAGCAACGCCTTCTGTTCCGTATAACTGTCGGGAAACAATCCAATCCTGCATTGTACGCAGATCTTTCGCATTGTATTTTTTCTCACTTCCTTTTTTAGGATGCAAAATATATTGATATACTTCTCCCAACCCTGTACTCACAGGTGCCAATTCGGGAGTTCCGATTCCTTTAGGGATATTTTCTTCCGCCTGCTTTAATCTTTCGTTGATTAATTGCCGGGCAAAATAGATGTCTACTTTATCTTTAAATACAACCGTAATCACCGATAATCCGAATCTTGAAATACTTCGGGTTTCTTCTATATCCGGCACCGTCGCAATACTTTGCTCAATGGGGAAAGTGACTAATTGTTCTACTTCCTGCCCTGCCAACGTAGGGCAAACCGTAATAATCTGTACCTGATTATTGGTAATATCCGGTACGGCATCAATGGGTAATCTGGTGGCACTCCACCCTCCCCAAATGATCAAAAGCAAAGTCATTATACCTATAATGATTTTGTTTTGGATACTAAATTTTATTATTTTATCTAACACAAATTGAGATTTAATTTGTGATTGTCTGTTTTTTAACGCTGCTTAATTTTTTAACGCTAAGAGCGCTAAGTTTTTTTGATAAAGTAATTGGTTTTAAGTTCGCAAAGGCGTTTTACTCAGCAAAGTTATCAAAGAGACAATCGATTAATTTTAATTGAGAATATTTTACATTCCATTATTTTTTTAAATAAAGATGCTTTTCTTCAAAACCTATGAGGTTTGATGGCGTTGAAATGCAAAAATATCATGAATACCTCTGCAACGATATTGCAAAGTTTCATGAAATATTTAAAATCAATACATTAAATCTTAGGAGGTTGCCAAATATGGTCGTACACCTGGTAGGCAAAATTGTTTTTCTGAAATAGAATTTTCTTTGAAAAATAGGTTTGAATCTTTTGAGGAATTTTCATTGAAACATCCATCTTAAAAGCCGTAACCGTAATCTGACAGCAATTACAAACGCACAACGGAGAACAAATATCTCCTTTGTCTTTTGAATGGGATTCGTCAATATGCAAAGATAATAATGTCTTATCAGGACCTGATTGTTTATGTATGTCTTCACACGGCATTACGGATAACACCATGAAATACATTGCTAAAATCAGTCTGAATAGGTTCATTGTGACAAAGATAGAGATTTTTCATCAATGGAAAAGTCATTTTCCTGATGATTGTTGCATTTTATCATTTGAGAAATACGATTCTTTTTGTCTTAAATAACCTCGTGACCATTCATGGAAAATAAATAATGCAGCATTTAAATCTAAATTACTGTGACTATTTATTAAATTTGTAAAAACGCACATTTACTCACTCAAGCAATGCAAAATAAATACTCCGCTTATCCCTATATATTTCTTTTAATATTGGGGATTATCTACTTTTTATCCATTGGAAAAGATCCAGCTTTGGGTGATAGTTTAGGCTTTACCATTCAAGGTTATCAGGGATTTGCATTTGAATCGAACGCAACCAATCACTTTTTGTTTTCCAATGTTTTAGGCTTAGCCTATAAGATTTTCCCATTTATCAATGTACATATTCTTTTTGTCAGCATCTGTATTATTTCAGGACTGCTGGCTTTATTTTATTTAAGAAAGCTACTACTTTTATTAGATATTTCTGAAAAATCATCTCTGATGTGTATGATGCTGTTAGGATTTTCATTTACATTTTGGAGGCAAGCCATCATTACAGAGGTCTATACATTTTACATTCTTTTTGTTATCTTATTTTTAATGAATGTATTTAAATTCCTCAAAGAAAAGGATATTAAATATTTCTATTACCTCTCCATATTTTTAGGAATCCTTTTCTTGATTCATATTCAGACGATCCTTTTTGGCCCCTTATATTGTTTCTTACTTTTTAAAAACTTTAAACTTCTAAAGAAACACATTATTTATGGAGGTCTTATTACGCTTATTTTATTTTCAATTCTATTGCTTCCTGTAGCACTTGGACGTCATTCTTTAGTCTCTATATTTACCGATAATGCGTATGAAAACTCTCTTTTTGATTATGACCCTTCAACGATTTTTAAAAGTATTATAAAGAATTTAGGAATCCTGGGATACAATTTCTTATTTTTCAGTGTATTTATTGTTTGGGGAGTAAGAAATAAAAAATACCTGAGCTATATTCTTTTCGGGGCTCTTCCTTTTCTATTTTTCTGTATCAAACATAATGTATCGGATGTACATGTTTTCCAGCTCGTTCCGTATATTTTCATTATTATTCTCATAGGACAAGGATTGGATAGATTTCCTAAACTTCCATTACTATTACCCGTTATACTTCCTATGTTCTATTTTACGTCTTTTAAAATTGTACAAAGAACCTCTATTGGAAATAATTTTGAGAAAGAAAAAGGTTTTAAAGGCGGAACAGAATACATGCTATTTCCACCTTTAAATGGCATCCCAGATTTAAATTCTATCTTAAAGAACTACAAAAAAGATTCATTATACCAGAAACCAGGACTAGAGGAAATGTACCCTTTAATGATTCAGTGGGAAGAAATTAAAAAGAAAAATAATTATTAAATTTAAATAGATTAATTATCAAAAACTATCTATTTCAATGAATTTAAAAATCACATTAAAAAGCCAATTAAAGGCTTTGATAGAATTAATTATAATTAGTATAATCTATTTTGGACTTATGTATTTCTTATATGTAAACACAGAATTTGATCTATTCAAAATCCTTTTTTGGTCAACCTTCTCTTTTTATTTTTTAATCGTTGTTTTGCCTGTAGCCATTTTACATCTAAATTATTTGAACAACAATTGTTTTAAAGAAATAGTTATTGATAAGAATAGATTAATTGTGAATGCTATTGAATATAGCTCAGAAGATATTAACGAAATTAATGTTTTTGCAACGAAGCAACATTTTGATGATTCAACTGGAGCTTATTCATTGGCTTACAATGATTACTATTATCACATTGAAATATGCCTGAAAAATAATGAGAAAATTTCATTATCATCTTTGCTAGATTATAAACTCGATAAAATCTTAAAAGAAAACTTCAATTCTGTAAAAATTACTGAAAATGCTGGAGGATTATTTTCCTTGTTAATTAAAGGTAAGACAGAATGAGATAAGGCTTGTTGAATCTTAAATTTTAAATTAAAGCTTCAGACGTTTCTGTGATTTTAATTTTTTCTTATATTCCTAATTCAGGTTATTCCTTTACAATCAGTTTAAATTATTTTACTAATATTTACACGTAATAAATATCATATTGGTTTAATTCTAGTTCTTGTGAATTTATGTTAAATTCGCGGCTCTAAATTTAACATATTTTAACTTTTATGAAACTAAAATTATTCTTGATAGCTCTATTAGCTTCATCTTCATTTACTTTTGCCCAATCTTGGAATACAACAGGAAATACAGGAACAACACCCCCTAATAACTTTATTGGGACAATTGATGATAAAGATTTAGTCTTTAAAACCAATAATATTGAACGGTTTAGGGTCTTCTCTAGCCCTTATGTTAATGGCATGGTGATAGGTGACATGACTGCTACAGGAACTTCACGAGGACGATTAGAAATTACAAGTGTACTTTGTAATGGCTGTGCCTCTAGATGGGCTGTACCATCGGACGTTGTTGTAAGAACTGCGGGAAGTCGTAATTTGGAATTCCACATGCCTAATAATAATGTTGAAGATCCAAATGCAGATGTATCTACTCCTAATTCATCTGGAATCACAAGAATAAAATTTACCGATGCCGTACACAACAGTAGTCTTGTTGTTTTCAATACCGGAAAAGTAACTGTCGGTACTGATCAATATGATAATGATCCTAATTTTATTTTTTATGTAAGAAAAGGGATAAAAGCAGAGCAGATAAAAGTAGAAAACCCTTCAGCCAACGGATGGGCAGATTATGTATTCAAAAAAGACTATAAACTTAACACACTCGAAGAAGTTGAAAAACATATTGCAGATAAAGGACATTTACCAAATATTCCTTCTGCTGAAGAAGTTGCAAAAGTAGGGATCAATCTTGGAGAAATGGATGCTAAACTTCTTGAAAAAATAGAAGAATTGACACTTTATTCTATAGAGCAAAACAAAGCTTTGAAACAGCAATCTGAAAAGATTGAAAAACTAGAGAAACAATTAGAATTGTTACTTTCAACAAAAAAATAAAACACTATGAAAAGAAAACTACTTTCCCTATTCTCCTTACTGATAGGATTTTTTGGTTTTTCACAAACTGAAGTCTATTTTAAATATGATGAGGCAGGAAACCAAAGATACAGAGGTCCCAATGCAGCCGGAAAAAATGCTCCTGAAGAAATTAAAGAAGTAAAAAAAGTGGAGGAAATAAAACCGATTGCTGCTGTAAAACAAGAGCCAACGATTGATGAAAATACTTTTTGGAAACAAATAAGACTATATCCTGTTCCTGTAAATGATTTTCTTACGATAGACTGGACCGAAGAAGTAAATGGATTAATAGAATCTGTTTCCCTTTATCAGCATAGTACAGTGCACTGGAAATTCCAACAACAAAATATTCCAAGTTTAAACCGACAATTGAAGATCAACATGAATGGCTATGAATGGGGAGTATATGTTCTCCGCTTTACTTTAAAAGATGGAAGGATCTTCAGTAAAAACATTACCAAACGATAAACTTTTAACCATAATAATTTATAAAAAAGAATATGAAAATTCTTTCATCACTGATGCTTTTCCTGTGTTCAGTATTGGGCTATTCGCAGACCATACTCTACCAGCAGGAAAGTACATCACGAACCGTTCAGGATCCACAAACGGTGGTACTGGCACAAGGATTTAGAGCCACATCAACTACTTCAAATCCTTTTGTAGCTAAGATTGGTCCTGCAACGGAAAATCCAGGAGGTGGACCAATAGATTCAAATGCGGGAGCAAATAATCCATCTGGGACAATAAAAACCGACACTATTAAATTTCATGATACCAAAGGTAACATAGAAATTAATGGAGGAGGTCAGTTACAATTTACTTTACCCATTGCTCTACCTCCTGGAGTTAAAAGTGTTGCCCCTCAAGTAAACCTCGTATATACAAGTGGTGGCACAAACGGGATTGCGGGATATGGTTGGAATATCTCTGGAATAACCTCAATCTCCAGAATTGGAAAACATATTGAAAAAGATGGTAAATCTGATGAAATTAAACTAGACTATTCAGATTATTTCAGCTTCAATGGACAAAGGTTAATTTTAAAGTCAGGAGAATATGGTAAAGACGGCGCTGAATATGTAACGGAAAAATATTCTAATATAAAAATAAAGTCCATTGGTACTAAAAGTGGTGTTCAGGGACCTTTATTTTTTCATGTAACATTTGAAGATGGCTCACAAGCTTGGTATGGGGACACTCAATCTGACGATCCTGAACACTCTAGTACCGGAAGAACATCTATGGAATATAATATTATGAAATGGATGGATACTCAAGGGAATTACATAACCTATGAGTACGAAAAAAACACCTCTATAGCAGCCTTAACCGAAATCAGCGGGGAGGTGACAAAAATTAAAAAAATTAAATGGGGAGGCAATGAAATCTTGAATAAAAGTCATTTCAATGAAATCATATTTAATTATAATATTGAAAGAACTTCAAAAGAACTTTCATATCATCAAGGATACTATTATAATCAGGATAAACTTCTCAATGAGATTATTGTAAAATCTAATAGTTCCCAGTTTAAAAGGTATGAAGTCAAATACATTAACAATAATACAAATTATCAATTTGTAGATAATATAACTGAGTACAATGCTGAAAATGATGCCGCAACTCCCATAAGGTTTGAGCGAAGTAAGGATGCATCTACCATTAAAAGTTCGGAGCTTTCTAACAATTTAAATTTAGATAATAAAAACATATCTGACTTCGATGGAGATGGATATTTAGATTTATTATATTATCACTCTGCCAGTCAAGGATATTATGAATGTATAAGTTACGATGATTATGGACATTGTGACAGAGAAGGTGATTACATTGAAGCTACAATTGCTGGTACATATATTACTTATAATAATTTTTTTGGAGGAAACACCGTAAAAGTTTCTGATGCCAATTTAGCAGGTTCCTTAGCAATTAATTCTACATTAAGCAATGCTAAAATGCGACCTATTAAATCGCTTTATCAGCACAAAAATGAAGCAACCCAAATAAAATTTGATAAGTATATTTTTGAAAATGATAAATACATTCTTAATCAATCTAAAAATGTTCCATCATCACTGTATGATAAAACATATACAAGACCTCGGGAAAACCCTACAGACCCATACATATCTACAAAATCTTATATAAGAGAGTTTAGAGATGTAGACGCTAATGGAGATGGCCTTTCTGAGGTATTATTTTCAGTGGAAAGTATTACGACAATTGTACCATATACAGGCCCAATTACCGACCCAAATATTTTGGATTCAGGGCTTCCTGCCCCACCTCGCCCCACTATGCAATCTTATACAGAATTTGATTTTTATATCGTAAACCCTAATACTAGTGAAAATGATGCATATTGGGTAGGTTCTGGACCTAGAGATCTATTAAAAGTTGGATATGCAATGGATTTTGATGGAGACGGAAAAGAAAATTTAGTTGAAGTTACTTCAAATTGGGTAAATAATAATTTTTTTGTAGTAAACAACGCTGGTAAATATGAAATTCGAACTAATTACATATTTTTTAGTGGTGAAAGTTCTGGGGTCGTTTTTGGAGATTTTAATGGAGACAATAAAATGGACTTCATGGTACCTCAAGGTATTGAAACATCTGATTGGAAATTATATATTAACCAAGGAAAAACACTTCCTGCGGGGCAATCCTTTAATTTCAGGGAGCAGAATCTTAACAATTTTTCATACTACATTAAAGAGCCAAAAATAGTTGATAATACTTATAAAAGACAGCTTGCTGTTTGGCATTTTGCAAAAGACCTTAATGGAGATGGGAAAAGTGATTTAGTCCGTTTTGAATCCCAGATATTTAAAGCTCATAAATGCTGTAAAGACATAGATTCAAGAAGAGGTTTTCAGATTTTAGAATCAATGGGTACAGATGCTAATGGAAATATTTCATTTTCAACAAAATATAATGAAGATCCTTGGAGTATGTATTCAGAGATTGGTGATCATTGGATGCCTATGAACCTCTCATTACGAATTAATAAAGAAGAAAATATTTTTTTCGTGAAAGTAGCCAATCATCTATACCGTTATACTTATTATGACATAAAGAGCAGAGAGCGAATTCTTGCTATTAATCAGGGAGGCATAAAAACTGAAATTAAATACAATGAAATAGATACAACAGATCCTCTAACCTCTACATTCTATCGACCTACTACTATCCAGAATTATCCATATGTACAAGTGGAACATATGCCACAAAATTTTCTGGTTACTCAACTCAAAGAACAAGGAAGAAAGCAGGATTTTAAATATCGAGATCTAATTGTTAACCTTCATGGTAAGGGAGTTATTGGTTTCAGACAAACAGCCCGTTCATCATGGTATGCAGACGGCTTCGAAAACACAAAGATATGGTCAGGTGCAGAAATAGATCCTTTAAATGAAGGAGTAACAATTAAGGAATGGTCATTAAGAACTAATGACAACAACAAAATATTTCCGACAGATATTTCTGAAAACAATACAGAACTTTTAAACTTTAAATCGACAAGTTATGATAAAGATGAGTTATTAAATGGCCAAATAGTTACGAATATAACTCCAGCGGATAAACCTAACATCGTAAAAGCTCTTGTTCCAAAATCCACAAAATCAAAAGAGTTTTTAACCAATACAACTACAGTAAGTACAATTACTTATGGAGACTACTATCTCCCTTTACAGACCATAACAAATGTTAATAATAATTATGCAGTAACAACTTCCACGTTTGATTATTATCACAATCCTAATGGTACAAATTCTGAGTATTATATTGGTCGCCCTAAATCTAAAATTGATCTTTCACAAATATATGGTGATACAAAATCAGCAAAAGAAGAATATATTTATGATAATAATCTATTAAAAACTCTGGTAACTTGGAACAGAGATAACTCTGGTAACTTACAAGAAACTTATGAATATGATGGCTTTGGAAATATAACTAAGAAAATAATCAGTAATAATATTGATTCTCAAACTCAGACTGTAGCATCTGCATACGATCCAAAAGGAAGGTTTGTTGTAAAAAAGACAGATAATATAGGACTTGAAACAAATATCATTTATAATGACTGGGGACAGATAAAATCCCAAACGGACCCTCTAGGTAATATTCTCGAAAACACCTATGATAATTGGGGTAAAATATTAACATCTAAAACTAATCAGGCAGGAAAGACCACTTATCAATATGAAAAGGATAAGCAACTCAATGTAATTGTTACCCAATATGATGCTGATGGAGATATATCAAAAAAATACACCAATAAATTAGGTCAGGATTATAAATCTTCCACTAAAGCATTCAAACAAGGACAGTTTATAACTCAGGAAATTCAATATGATATTTTAGGAAGAAAAACGAAAGAGAGTGAACCTTATTTTGAAGGTGAAAATGTAAGCAAATGGAATGTTATATCTTATAACGACACCTTCTACCCTGCTAAGATAACCACAACTGCGTTAGCCACATTGAATAATGTAGGAGAAATTTCTTCAGTTACTGGTAAACAAATAGAAACTTTTGTTTCTGGTAATACCACCACTGTAAGAGAAGTTAATGGATATGCAAGAGTAAATACTAAAACCACGGATGCAGCAGGAAATGTACTTTCTACCACCGACAAAGGAGGAACTATTCAATTTTCATATAATGCCGCAGGAGAACAGATTAAAGCACAATATGCAGAAAATATTGTCACTACAAAATATGATAATTGGGGAAGAAAGTCAGAATTTAATGATCCGTCTAATGGATTATATAAATACGAATATGATGCATTCGGACAACCTAAGAAAATTATCAGTCCAAAAGGAACTAAAGAATTTATATATAATAATTTAGGACAGCTTATCACTCAAAAAGAAATTTCTACAGTAGATGCCGGCCAGGCTACTGATAAAATAATTTCTTATATGTATGATAATAAAGGAAGGGTAATATCAAAAAATGGAACTTCTAAAGGAAAAGCATACAGTTCAACTATTTCTTTCGATCAACAAGGAAGAATATTATCATCTTCTGAAAACAGCAATGGTAAATATTTTATCCAGAAAGGAATTACTTATGACGATAAAGCAAGAGTAACATCTTATGAAAAAAGCCTTTATTCTTCGGGAGTTCTTACTAAAGTAAATATTGAAAATATTTATAGTGAATGGAATGGAGAACTTTATCAGGTAAAAGATAAAAATTCAGGCAAGGTTTTATGGGAACTTAAAGACGCCAATGCAAAAGGTCAAATACTTCAAGCTAAATTAGGTGCAGCAAATGTTATTAATAATTATGATGGTAGTGGTTTCTTAACCTCGGTTAATCATTCTTCTCAGGTGAAGCAAGGGATTTTGCAGCTTAATTACATCTTTGACGGAATTAAAAATGAGTTAAAAAGCAGGGTGACTGGAGGTGATTTCAATATCACAGAACTCTTTGATTATGATGACAACAATAGATTAATCAGCTGGACAGATCCTATAACGGGTGCAAAACCAATGAACAGAAATATCTATGATGCTAAAGGAAGAATCATGGAAAATGATCAGGTAGGTAAAATTAAGTATGAAAACTCTTCCAAGATTTACCAACCAACAGGAATGACATTAAATGCAGCGGGAACTCAAAATTATAATAATGATTTAATTCAAAGTATTGCATATAATGAGAATAATGATCCAATTTTCATTGATGGAGAAAAAGGAGATGTAGCCTTCCAATATGGACTCACAAACATGAGGCAAAGGGTTACTTACGGTGGTAATTTCAGCACAAACGGAGATGGTAAGTTTACCAAATTCTATAGTGAAGACGGAAGTTTTGAAATTGTAAAAGACAATACAACAGGCAAAGAAAAACATATTTTATATATTGGAGGAACTCCTTACGAAAGCAATATTGTATATTTGAAAAATTTCGAAGAAAGCAATGGCTCTTACAAATTTTTACATAAAGATTACATAGGAAGTATCTTAGCCATTAGTGATGAATTAGGAAACAAGCTGGAGCAAAGGCATTTTGACGCCTGGGGTAATTTCACTCATCTTCAAATGGGAAATGGAGCGATTATAACAGATAAAAATATAATTGATACAACCGCATTATTATTAGAAAGAGGATTTACCAGCCACGAACATTTTGCAGAAGTAGGTATTATACATATGAACGGAAGGTTGTATGATCCACTGTTAAGAAGATTCTTAAATGCAGATGAGAATATTTCGGACCCAACTAATACACAAAATTATAATAAGTATGGATATGTAATGAATAATCCCTTAATGTTTGCTGATCCGAGTGGAGAAGAACTCGTAACATTATTTGCCATTTCTATGGCAGCCATTGTAAAGGCTATTATTATTGGCGCAGCTATTGGATTAGCCGCTTATACATTAAGCCTCGCAGTAACAGGTAACTTCGATCAATGGAATTTATTAGGGGCATTTAAAGCTACTTTTACAGGAGCCGCATCCGGAGCTGTAACTTTTGGAATAGGAAGTTTATTTTCTGCAGCTGGGCAAGTAGGAGGATTAACCGCTCTAGGAACTAGTATCAAGGAATCTGTCGGAGGTGTTGGATTAGCAATGATACAAGCGGGTACCCACGCTATATCTCAAGGGGTTTTAGGATTAGTACAGGGAGATAAATTCTTAAGTGCAGCAGCAGCAGGAGGTTTTTTTGGAAGCTTAGGAGCAAGTGCTTTTGGAGCTGCTGCTAAAGGGATCGCTAAAACTACTGTTGGCACAATAGCTTTTGGTGCTTTATCAGGAGGAATAGGATCTGAATTGACAGGAGGAAATTTCTGGCAAGGAGCTCTAATTGGAGGCGTAGTTGCCGGATTGAATCACGTGATGCATATGGAGGATATGCAACCAACTTATAATGATGATGAATTTAGGAGAAATGCAGATGGTACTATTACAGCAACAGGAGGAAAAAAGGGAGGAGATACAACAGATTATTTATATGATGCAAAAGGAAAATTAATTGGGAGTAAATCTGTAACTGTTCTTGAAGCTGGTGATAATATGTCTGCTGATTATTCTACCTACGGATTAAGACTTCATACCGAAGGAACTGGTCTTTCAATAAGTGAAGGTTTGGGTGCGGCGGCTCTTGAATTTACTGGAGCTGCATTCTATAGATTTGTATCTGGTGCAAATTTTTTTTATAAAACAAAGGTAGCAGGACAATTTAGTTTTGGATACCTTGACAAGCCTACAAAATTTATGATTAGATTTGAGAAACATAGTCTTCCAAAAATTGGTGGCGGAAGAGGATATCCAACACATTTTAATATTGAAAAAATAGGAAAATTTAATAAACATATTTTTCCAAATCCTAAAGACTGGGGTAAATATAAGGTTAGATAATATGGAGAATATAGAAAAAATACGTCAACATCTTATCTCATCGAAATATAGTTTGGGCAAAGATGATATCCTAAATGACAAGTTAATTCATTTAGAAAAAGAAACTAATGAGAATTTAGTAGTAGTAGATTTAGAAAAAGAGTCGATCAAAATTCAATTTAATTTGAATGAAAATTATTATTTTGAAAATGTTAAAGATATTTTTTTTAATTTTTTCAAGGGCGATTATACAATAAAATATTACTGCAATGACGAAAACTTGCTCTATTCTAAATTCATTTGGAAAAACAATGAGTTAAGAAAGTTTAATTTCAAGACCAAATATGGTTTTTTACGCTGTAAGAAGATTAATAAAATAGAACAAATCAAAGGCATAGTTTGGTAAATTTGGAAGTATAGAGGAACTTCTACTTTTGGTGCCTTGGCGGGAGGAGTTGGTTCTGAATTGACAGGAGGAAACTTCTGGCAGGGTGCTGTAATTGGGGGATTTGTCGCAGGGTTTAATAATGCGATGCATCAAATAGATACTCCTTTTTCTGATGATGGAGACGGCAATGGAGGGAAGAAAGGAGATAGTGCTAGGGATAGTAGGCATCATAAGCCTGCCCCAAAAGATTTAGAAGGATTCCCAGATGCAAAAAGTGGTCCTAATAAAGGAAGTGGCCGAACAAGATGGAAAAATATTAGAATGGGATAAACAACATGGAGATGTTGAAATATATAATAAAAAAGGAAAACATTTAGGCTCAGCCGATCCAAAAACTGGAGAAGTATATAAAGATCCTGTACCTGGAAGAAAAACTGAACCTATTATGAAAGTTGGAGTTGGGGTCGGAATTATTTATGGAGGGTTAAAACTTTTAGATTGGGCAGCAAGCAGAGTTACACCTTTTTTGATGACTCCTATAATGCAAATGAATCAACAATCTACTTATCAAAATCAAAAAATAGAGTTATGAAACGTGTAAGAGCTATCGAAGAATTTAGTAAAAAAGAAGAAATTCTTCATAAGGAATATAAATTAGATATTACATCAACACAGCTACTAAAAGAGTTAGATGATTTGATTCTTAATGAAGAAGATTATGAGGATGAAATTTATGATCAATATAATTTGACAAAGCTACAAGTTCAAAAATTAAAACCTTTTTTAAAAGAATTACTAAAAGAAGATTTTGAAAAATACACTTATGAGCTAGGTTGCTATGAAGAAGAAGAAAAGTAACCGTTAATGGTCACTTCCACTTTTTTGCTCGCGAGCGTCACACTCGTATCCGTTTCTCTTAATAAGTCAATCCAGGAAAATACTTTTTATAACAGCGGCACAAATTCCTCCTTGTCCATCATTCAATAAATATATTACCCAAAATAAGCTACTTTAAGGCAACAAAAAACTCCCTTGAATTGATCAAGGGAGTTTTACTTAGTAATATATTGCTTATATTATTTCAAGTATAAAAATACTACAAATTCGGGTTATTCTCCACCTCCTTCTGTGGAATAGAAAACAAATAATACTTACTATTCGGAGCAAAAGAAGTCTGGTCTGGGAAAGCATAAATGGTGTGTCCTCTTCCATTAACCGTTTTTACGACCCCAGCTGGAGTTGTAATCTGAACCGGAATGGATGACCCATCTGCATTGGCATAAGGTTTTCTAGCCACCGTTCCTTGGGTTCTGATGATATCAGACAAAGAGAAACCTTCCCCAAATAATTCTTTTCTTCTCTCAATCAAAACTTCTTTAATCACATCATTCTGCGCTAAAGATCCGTTGTATTGATTGGCGTTTCTTGCTGATTTTAATTGATTTAATACTGTCACTGCATTCGTAATATTTCCGTTTCTGGCGTCAGCTTCAGCTTCAATTAAATACATTTCAGCAGCTCTCATGTAGACAATATCTGCAATCAGATTGGCTTTAAATTTAAACTTAGCATATCTCAAAAGCCCTTCTCTTCCCGGCTGTCCATCCCATGAGAATAAAGAATATCTGATATCATTGGTGTCAAACAGATTTTTAAAGTACGGGTCAGCCATGAAACTGTAATAATAACTTCCCGAAGACGAAACATCTAAAAAGTGGAATGCATAACTTTCACTTGACTGCTCTTGTGTCTGGCCATGTCCCCAGATCCATTCTCCATTGCTGATGTCATTAAATCCGTCTTTGTACTTTTCAGAAGTCATTAAAGCATATCCATTTCTGGCAACCTTGGCAGCGGCAGCAGCTTTCGTCCAATCTCCGGTGTTCAAATAGGTTCTTGCCAATAATCCATTCACTACCGATCTATCAATTTTATCTTTATTGTTTCGGGTATAATTTTGCAATAATTGGTCAGCATCCGTTAAATCACTTTTAATCAACGTATAGATTTCCTCTAAACTCGCTCTTTTATTAGGCTTTGAATTCGTGGTGGTAGGTTCCGTATAAATTGGAGCCGTTAATGCTGTTTTATCTTTCAAATAACTTAACTGGTAAAAACTCGCCAAGTTTAAGTAACAAAATGCACGTAATGTTTTTGCCTGACCTTTCACCTGATTTTTCTTATCCTGACTTCCTTCTGCAGCATCAATTTTTGTAATCACATTATTCATGTTATTGATGGTAGAATACAGCAAACTCCAGATAAAAAGTGGACGACCTCCTGTATTATTTACTAGGTCTGTAAAAGCATACGCGCCGGGAAATCCATATTTATTGGTCAAAACCGCTACATCGCTTCCCATCGCATCACTTGTTCTCAACACGGTTGAATATCCGATGTTGGCATAGTTGGTTCCGTCATCGTTAAACTTTGCCCACGTTCCATTGATTACTGTTTCAGCATTATCCGCAGTTTTAAAAATTTCAGCTTCGTTCGCCTGGTCGGTAGGAGCCGTTTCCAGATCATTTTCACAACTCACAATCGAAAGCAAGGCAATAAAAGCAAAGGATATATATTTTAATTTTTTCATTGTTTAAATTTTAAAGAGATTAAAGAGTCGCCTGAATTCCAAAAGTTATTGTTCTCATTGCAGGATATCTATAGTAAGTAGTTCCATCCAATGCTTGCTCAGGGTCCATTCCTTTATGTTTGTAGAAGGTCAGAAGGTTTTCTCCCTGCAGATAGATTCTGAATTTTTTCAATCCGATTTTTTCAAAGTAATCTGATGGCAGCGTATAACCAATACTCACATTTTTCAATCTTGCATAGGTTGCAGAATATAAAAATCTTGAAGATGCATTTGTCCAGTTATTAGGCGTCGTAGATAGACCAGGAACATCTGTATTGGGATTTTCAGGCGTCCATCTGTTTAGTATTTCTGCACTCCAAGATCTTCCTCCAAGACTTCCACTTGACATAATGGATGTATAATCTGTATCCAATATCTTCCCTCCTATTCTGAAAGTCAATAATGCTGATAAGTCAAAATTCTTATAATTAATACTTGTGGTAAGCCCTCCCATTAATTTTGGAAGTGCAGAACCCTGAAGTTCTCTCGTTGCTTCTCCTACTACTGAAGTTGTACCTTCTACCGTTTGTCCGTTTGCATCCGTTTTAATGGTTTTCCACAATGCCTTACCATTACTAGGATCTACACCCACCCAAGTCGGAAGATAGAAATCATATACAGAACCTCCTTCTGTTAACAGCTTTGTTCCGCTAATGATTGACGCTTTGGGTAATTTTGTTATTTTATTATTTAATGTGCTTAAATTCACATCAACATTCCATTCAAAATCTTCTGTTTTAATTGGGGTTGTAAACAATGAAAATTCAAAACCTGTATTTTTTAATGTCCCGATATTAGCCTGAAAGCTACTAAATCCTAGAGATGGAGCCATAGGCGTGTCAAATAAAAGATCCTGACTTTTACGTTCAAAATATTCTACATTTCCTTTAACCCTATTGTTAAGAATAGCGAATTCTAATCCTAAATTTAGGTTAAGATTGGTTTCCCATTTCAACTCGGGCGTCGGAAGTTTGCTTGCCACCGTTCCCGGTTCTCCTAAATTATTATAGAACGTGTATAAACTCTGATAAGCATAGTAAATACTTTGGCTACCTTTCATGATTTTATCATTTCCCTGTCCACCGTAACTTGCACGAAGCGTCAATTGATTGAAGAAATTTAAATCTTTAATGAAATTTTCATTCGATGCTTTCCAAGATCCTCCTACTGACCAGAAGGTTCCCCATCTGTTTTCGGGTGCAAATCTTGAAGAACCGTCAGATCTTACTGATCCTGAAACGAAATATTTATTGGCATAATCATACTCTACTTTGCCTAAGAAACTTAATAAACTTACTTTATCACTATTTCCACTAAATCCTCCTAACAAGGCTGCAGCATCCGGCTCATAGTAATACGGAAGAGAAAACTGACTTCTGTTTCCTGAAATTGTCTGATAATCGTACTTATAAAATTCCTGACCAGCCAAAAGGTTAATATGATGCTGACCGAATTTTTTATCATACGTTAAAATATTACTTGTTGTATAAGAAAGTGTTCTGGAATTAGTTCTTGTTACTGAACCCCCAATCTCCGTTCCCTGTCCCAATAATGGGTTTGTATAATAATGACCGTTATAGTTCACCAAATCAACAGAAAAGCTCGACTTAAATTTTAGTTCAGGTAAAAATGTAAAATCTAGAAATCCTTTCCCAGAAAAGTTATCTTCTTTGTTTTCGTTTTTATCTAAAGGCAATGTTGCTGCTAAATTCTGATTTTGTAAAGCATTGGACGGCCTGTATTTTCCAAAGTCATAAATATTATTTCCATTTGCATCCAGCCTATAACTTCCATCTCCGTTTCTTTCGTAATAAGGATAAAATGAAGGAATACTACGTCCCACATTAATAATATTATCCGAACTTGAATCTGATGAAGGTGGAGCCTGTTGTATGCTGTTGGTGTAACTTAAGTTGGCACCAACATTCAACCATTTTTTAACTTCAGAATTTAATTTTAATCTCGTGCTGTATTTTTTAAAGCCTGATTCAATAGCAACTCCTTTATCATCCAAATAGCCTAATGAGAAATAATAATTACTTTTATCACTTCCACCACTGAAATCTAAATCTACTTGATTTCTTGCCGCAGTTCTTTGAAGAACATTCGCCCAATTATCATCCCATAAAGCTTTTGCACCGGGTAACAATTTTCCGTCTGTTCCTACAGGTTTTGCAAAATTGGATCCGTAAGGATTAATTCCTAAGCCATTGCTTCCTGAAATTAAAGCATCACTTGCCATTTGGGCAGCCTGTTGCGAAGCAATTTGATTGGCAACAAAACCATTTCTCAACGCTTCCCAATACAATTCAAAATATTGATCTGTTGTTACCTGCTTATAGTCTTTCACAGCTCTTGAAGAGAATCCCTGACTCATATTAAAATTAATACGCGACTCTCCTTTTTTACCGGATTTGGTTGTAATGATAATCACTCCGTTTGCACCTCTTGAACCATACAAAGAGCTTGCTGTAGCATCTTTCAATACACTGATTGATTCAATATCATTCGGGCTGATTGTATTCAGGTTTCCATCAAAAGGAAGTCCGTCTACCACGTATAACGGCTCACTTGATGCACTCACAGAACCAATTCCTCGAATACGAACAGATGCTACAGATCCTGGCTGTCCCGAAGCACTCACTGCCTGAAGTCCGGCAACCTGCCCTTCCAAAGCCTTTGTAATATTCGTAACCGGTCTGTTGTTGATTTTATCACTTGAAATGGTTGCCACAGAACCTGTGTAACTATTTTTTTTAGCTTTTCCGTAAGCTACCACTACCACTTCATCAATCTCCTTTTCGCGAAGGGTATCTTTTTTTGTTTCCTGACCATGTACGCTGGCAATTCCTAAGAAAAATACAGCAACTGGTGGAATCCAAATTTTAGAATTAATTAAACTTTTACCAATCATAATCAATTTTATTTATCAAATATTAAAAACTAACCCTTTATAGAAAAGTCAGCAAAAGTCATCGATAAATACGATTAACCAAATGCTTATTTTTCCTTTAAAGGCTGAATGTAACACCTTGCGCAACGCAGGTTGTTAAGACTTCACAGGGTCAGTTCCCTCCATCTTTCTTTATAAGCCGATCGAAATATGTTTGCAAATCTAGAAACAAATAGTCTACAAAACAAGTAGACTTTAATATTTTTAATGATAATTTGATAAAAATTATGTTAATAAAAATTTAAAAACCACTAAAATAAGTACTTAAGGAAATTATTGATTTTGTAAATATGAGAAATATCATTAAAAATAACACAAAGCATGATTTCCAATTAAAATCAAAAATTTGAGTCTTAATTGAAAAAACTTTTTAAATTTATACTATGAAAATTTTAATTGTAAACGGTCCCAACCTGAATCTTTTAGGAACAAGAGAACCAGAAATTTACGGAACACTTTCTATGGAAGATTATTTGGAAAATTTAAAATCTGAATTCCCTTCTCATGAATTAGAATATTATCAATCGAATATTGAAGGAGAGATCATTAACAGACTTCAGAAGGATGATTTTGAGGCGTTAGTCATTAATCCTGGCGCTTACACGCATTATTCTTATGCAATTGCTGATTGTTTAAAAAATATTCAAAAGCAAAAAGTGGAAGTTCACATCAGTAATATTTATAAAAGAGAAGAATTTCGTCAAAAATCTGTGACAGCTGCCAATAGCGATGCTGTTTTATCCGGCTTTGGAATGGATGGATATAGATTGGCGATTTTGAGTTTGAAATAAATTTCATTAAGATTGAAAATAAGAAATGCTTCGACTCCGCTCAGCATGACATCGCTAATAAAGTACGTTATAATAAAACGATTAGTATTAGGAATGTCATGCAGAGCGGAGTTGAAGCATCTTAGATATATATTAAAAAAAATCCTCATCGCATTGATGAGGATTTCTATTTTTAGTTTGTTGTCTGCTGTTGTAATTGAGGTCCGGAAGCGATAAGCTTTTTCCCTTCTTCGGTATTACAATACTGATCAAAGTTTTTGATATATCTTGAGGCAAGATCTTTTGCTTTCTCTTCCCACTCAGCAACTTCGTTGTATGTATTTCTAGGATCTAAAATACCTTCAGAAACGTTTGGTAATTCAGTAGGAATCTCCAAATTCATGATAGGAATTCTAGTTTTAGGAGCATTTTCGATTGAACCATCAATGATCGCATCAATAATTGCTCTTGTATCTTTTAGAGAAATTCTCTTTCCGGTACCATTCCATCCTGTGTTTACCAAATAAGCTTTAGCACCGTGTTCTTTCATTTTACCAATTAATGTTTTAGAATACATTGTTGGGTGTAATGTTAAGAACGCCTCACCAAATGCAGGTGAGAATGACGGTTCAGGAGAAGTAATCCCTCTTTCAGTTCCGGCTAATTTTGAAGTATAACCGCAAAGGAAGTGATATTGAGCTTGGTTTTCATCTAAAACAGAAACCGGAGGCAATACTCCGAATGCATCAGCAGAAAGATAAACAATCTTGCTTGCGTGACCTGCTTTAGAAGGTAAAACGATTTTATTGATATGATAAATCGGATAAGAAACTCTAGTATTTTCTGTGATTGATCCATCAGTATAATCAGATACTCCGTTGTTTACGACAACGTTTTCAAGAAGTGCATCTCTTTTAATAGCTCTGAAAATATCCGGTTCTTTTTCTTCAGAAAGGTCAATAACTTTAGCATAACAACCACCTTCGTAGTTGAATACTCCATTATTATCCCAACCGTGTTCGTCATCACCGATCAAATATCTTTTAGGATCTGCAGATAATGTAGTTTTTCCTGTTCCGGAAAGTCCGAAGAAAAGAGCAACATCTCCCTCTTCACCTACGTTTGCAGAACAATGCATAGAAGCCATCCCTTTCAATGGAAGGTAATAGTTCATCATGGCAAACATTCCTTTCTTCATTTCTCCACCGTACCAAGTACCGCCAATAATCTGAAGTTTTTCAGTAAGGTTGAACATTACGAAGTTCTCAGAATTTAATCCTTGCTCTTCCCAGTTCGGGTTTGTTGTTTTAGATCCGTTGATTACAGTAAAATCCGGTTCTCCGAAGTTTTCTAACTCGTAGTGAGAAGGACGGATGAACATATTCGTAACAAAATGCGCCTGCCATGCAACCTCTACAATAAATCTTACTTTAAGTCTAGTATCTGCATTCGTTCCACAGAAAGCATCTACAACATAAATTTTCTTAGAAGTTGAAAGCTGGTTCAACACTAATTCCTTACAAGACTGGAAAATTTCCGGGGAAGTTGGCAAGTTTACTTTACCATCCCAGAAAATTGTGTCTTTTGTAACATCATCCTGTACAATGTATCTATCTTTAGGAGAACGACCTGTGAAAATTCCTGTTTTTACTGATACCGCACCAGATTCTGTAAGCTCTGCTTTCTCAAAGCCTTGGTTTTCAGGAGAAATTTCAGCTTGATATAACTCTTCATAAGAAGGATTATATTGTATTTCATAGTCTCCTTTAATCCCTAATTTTTCTAAATCTTGGATGATTTTAGCGTGTTTCATTTTACTTATATTTTCTATTTCTTTTTTGGGTTCAACAAAATTAATATTAATTAATTGTTAAAGGTGGTTTAAATATAATGATATAAGTCAGATTGGCAAATAAAAAAACCTCTTTGTAAAATACTGATTACAAATTAATTATCTCATGCCATTGAAAAACAGTAGTAAAACCTTTTCCCCAAAAATAGTCCTTAAAGCCATCAAATTTGGCACTCATGACAAAATCTCCGCCCCAAGCACCTAAACTTTTCACAAATGAAGGGCAATCTTCGAAAAACTTTTGTTTAACTGTAGGAATTTCAAGAAAATTAGCTATTTTTTGCTCATGAATCACCATTAGTTGAGAAAAATTTTCCAATTCACTGCATAACAAAATATTCTTTGTGAGATTCGAAAACTCATCAACCAGTTTTTGAGACTTTGTTTTTGACTTGTAAAAATTGATTCCTTCGCGGCTATCTTGCTTTTGATTGAGATGAATAAAAATAAGCTCATTTTTAAAAGAAGGATTAAAATCTACCTTCTCATATTTGATCTCAGGTTTACTTTGAAAAAGGACAGCCGATTTCTCTTTGGCAACTGCAATATCATAACCGCTTCCTCCCAAACTGATAGAGTTTAAATAAAAAGGATCTATTGCAGCCCATTCCGCAAGATTATTCATCAGCGTAGAACTACTTCCAAGACCATAATCGGCCGGAAACTGAAGGTTTGTTTTTAAATGATAAGAATGTGTGCTTTTGAATTTGGTTTCAGAAAGACTCTGAACGTTTTTTAAGGTTTTTAAGATAAATTCAGCACTAGAAGTAATGTTGGTTTCTATGACCTGCCAGCTATTATAATCAATGACAGCTTTTAACCATAATTTATTTTGATGATAGGCTTCCCAGAAGATCAATGTCTTCCCATCCTGTTTTTCATCAAAGAAAAACTCTTGTCCTAGCTTGGTGGGTACCGCTAAGACAAGAGCTCCGTCTATCGCAAAATATTCTGAAGTAAGCATAAGCTTTCCCGGTGAAAATATCTCGCTCATATTTTGTTAATTAAATTGCAGAAGCAACATCTACAGAATTGTCAATTTTCTTGATCAATCCTTGAAGTGTTTTTCCTGGTCCAACTTCAATGAAGTTTGTTGCACCATCTTTAATCATATTTTGAACAGACTGTGTCCATTTTACTGGGCCTGTTAATTGCGCAATCAAATTTTGTTTGATCTCCTCAGGATTAGTTATCGCTGTGGTGGTGATATTCTGATAAACAGGAATTGTAGCTTTTCTAAATTTTGTTTTTTCAATTGCTGCTGCCAGTCTTTCTTGTGCCGGCTGCATCAATGGAGAATGGAATGCTCCATTCACAGGTAACAATAAAGCTCTTTTAGCTCCCGCCTCTTTTAGTTTTGCACAAGCCTCTTCAACCGCTGCCGTTTCACCAGAAATTACCAATTGTCCGGGACAGTTGTAATTTGCAGGAACAACAATTCCGCTGATTTGTGCACAGATTTCTTCAACTCTAGCATCTTCTAATCCTAAAATTGCTGCCATAGAACTTGGGTTAGCATTGCAAGCATCCTGCATTGCTTTTGCTCTTTCAGAAACTAATTTCAGACCGTCATCAAAAGATAAAACTCCATTGGCAACTAATGCTGAAAATTCTCCTAAAGAATGCCCTGCAACCATTTCAGCTCCAAGACCGTTCACTGCTTTAAGCGCAGCAACAGAATGTATAAAAATTGAAGGTTGGGTAACCTCTGTTTTTTTAAGGTCTTCATCTGCCCCATTAAACATAATGGAAAGGATATCGAACCCTAAAATTTCGTTGGCAGATTCCATCAGATCTTTTATATCTTTTCTAGAATCATACAATTCTTTTCCCATTCCTACGAACTGAGAACCCTGCCCAGGAAATACAAGTGCTTTCATGTATTGATTTAAAATATTATGCAAATATAAATATAATGTTAACGTTTTTCTTTAAACTGATCCAAATCATTTATGGAACCAATCTAATCACACGATAACCTGTATTTACATATGCTCCGTTTGCTTTAGATTTTACAAACTCAAATTTGGTAGCCAACTGAGTCTGAACTTTATTCATTTGCTTGAAAATTTCTCCTTTTTTGTTTTCTCTGGTTAACATGTCATTTACGACATCGAAACCTACGATTGCATATTTAGGAGGCGTTTTACAATATTTATTTTTATATGCTGCTAGAATTTCTTTTTCGAAACCACCATCAGCATTAATCTTTCTATCCATTAAATACACCAAATTAGCTTGGCTCAATTCGTCCACTTTCTTTTCAAAAATTGGAGAATAATACATACTGAAAGCTTTCACGCCCTGAACTTCTTTAGACAAAGCAATTACTTTATTTGCAAAAGCATCCCCCAAAGCATCATTATCATTCGCTAAGATAGTAATAACCGGAGCAGATTGTCCTGTCATCATATTTTGGTCAACCTGAATATCAGCCGGAGAATTTACAATCGTTACATTAGGATTCTTAAGTGCTTTTTCAAGACCTCCTTTAATATAGTTTGCATTTTCTTTTTTGCTATCTGCAACAATATAAATTTTTTGATCAGAATAAGCTCCTTTTACTTCTTCAATGATCTTATCTGCGTATGTCTGATCATTCGTTTCAACAATAATCAAATTGCTGTAGTTGTATAATTCCGGTGAATTGGCAAATGGCGCAACAATCGGAATTTTTTGATTTTTAGTAAAATCTAAAACATCAATAACATTCGACTTGAAGAATGGCCCAATGATTAAATCTGTATTGTTAGGATTAATCTGTGTTAATGAATTTCTGAATGAAGCTTCATTACCAGAATCTACAATCTTAATATCTAATTTCTGACCGTTTCTAGCATTTCTTTCAATTGCTACTTTCGCTCCTGTAAGGAAATCCATAGCCATTCCTCTGTATTGAGTTTCGTTGGTGCTGTATCCGAAAGGAAGCATCAATACAACGCTTAAAGCATCACCGCTTTTCTTGATATAAGCCGGATCAAGTTTCTTGATCTTTAAAATCATTCCTGTTTTTAACCCATGAGATAAATCGGGATTCAGTGCAATAAGCTCATCAATAGATACTCCGAATTTATTAACAATAGAGAAAACTGTATCTCCCTGCATCACTGTATACGTCACATATTCGTCTGAAGAAGCTGTGCTGGTATTTGATGAACTTACAGAAGGTTTTTCATTTCCTGAATCCATCGTTGTTTTTGTATTCGCAACCGGTTCAGAAACTGAGGTATTGTTATTTGATTTTTTAACTTTAATAGACTCACCAGGTTTCAACCCTTTTTCTTCCAATCCTGGATTTAAAGCAAAAAGCTCTTCTTTGGTAACATTAAACTGTCTTGCAATTCTGTAATAATTATCTTTTGCCTGAACAACATACAATTCATTACCAGCAGACGTTGATACCGGAGTCTCAACAACAGTTTCTACAGGTTTTGTAGCTGCGGGCGTTGTAATGGCAACTTGTGCCTGCTCACCACCATATTTCTTAACACTGTCAAGCGGTAATATGATCTCATCCCCGATCTTCATGTGAGAATCCAATTCAGGATTTAATTTTCTCAAATCAGTTTCTGAGATACGGTATTGTTTTGTAATTCCGTAAATAGTCTGCTTAGGCTGTAAAATAATTTTACCTAAGTGTGCATTGGGTTTAGCTTTTTCTACTACCGCCACCGTTGTTTTAGGAACTGAAGGTATAGCTGTAGCTGTTTTATCTGCTTTAACCGTAAGAATATCGCCAATTGCCAGCTTTCCGTCTTTAAACTTTGGGTTTAGTTTTAGCAATTCGTCCACAGTTATCCCGTATTTTTTTGCAATGTTATAAGGATTATCTCCTTTTACAACGGTGTGAGATTTCTGAGCAGACATGCCCAAAAACATACATAAACTGGATAGAATAAAAAACCTCTTTATCATAGTCGATAATTATAATTTACAAAAATACTCCTTTAAAATTAAATGGCAACAATTATTAATTTTGAATCTTGAACCACCATTTCTTCCAAACAAGTTTCAAGCCACGAATATCCATAATCTGCGAAAAATACGCTAAAATTATAAACTCTTTCTTGCCAGGTCTTAGAAGGATGTACATCTAAAAATAGATTTTCCAGTCTTTCTAACAATTCACTTTGTTTAATCTTTTCAGCATGAAGGAGACGTTTTTTCATTCTTGCAAAAGATTTCATTTGCCTCACTTCTTCAGCCTTTACCATATTGCCAAAGGACTTTTCAGTAGTTTCAGCAATAACTTTTAATTCAGAAAAATTATTTGTTAAGATCTGTTCTTTCTTTTCTAATAATTCCAGAATCGCATTATTACTTAAAATTTTGTTATTGGTAATTGTTGTAAAGTTTTGGAAAAAATCTTCAATTTTCAAATCTAATTTTCCAATTTTAGCAACCGTTTTTTCCTTTAAAAACAACATTGAATTTCTTGGAATTAAAACCGGAAACGGAATATTGATTTTCGTGAAATAATCTTTCAATTCCAACCAATACATGATTTCAGCATTTCCTCCGATATAGGCTAAATTCGGTAAAACCTTTTCCTGATACACCGGACGCATTAATGCATTTGGACTGAATTTCTCAGGATTATTTTCCAATTCATTCAAGATTTCTTCCTGAGTAAACTGAATATTTTTATCTACAACAATATATTTCTGACCATCAAACTCAATTCGATCTCTTGTTTCTGAAAAATAAAACAAGTTAATCTCACGTGGATTCACCTGAACTTTGCCGTATTTTTCTGTTAGAAAATCTACTTTATCTTTTGATGTTTCATGTAAACTAAAATTCAGAAGTTCATCTTTAAAAACATCTTTGATCTGTGTTTTAAGCTCTTTAGAATCTCCATCAACAATCAACAAACCTAGATCTGAAAAAAGCCTGTTAACTAAAGTTTTGATAGCCTGAGTTAATGTATTCTCAGGTTTGTAAGCCTCCTTCAACATCAAAATTAATTCAGTTCCGAAAATTGAATCTTTAAATTCTTTTTCAAACTCTGAAATAAAAAATGTATCATTGATCTTGATTCTTCCAACCGGACCGCCAGACTTTTCATTGATCTCGTAATAATTGTTGTCTGTTTTAAAATGATTGATCTCTGCAAAATCATGATCTTCCGAAGCCATCCAATAGACAGGAACAAAATTAAAATCAGGAAAGTTTTCTTTTAAATAAGTGCAGGTTTTAATCGTCTGCAAAATTTTATATACAAAGAAAACAGGCCCGGAAAATAAATTTAACTGATGACCAGTTGTGATCGTAAATGTATTGGGCTGTTTTAAATGATCTACATTCTCTTTTTGCTTTGATGATATTTTAAGATCCTTAAGTTGTTCCTCCAGCGCATCAAATAAAACCTCTCTTTGATCTTGCGTAAAAGATTCCTGTTTTAAGTGAATCTGCTTTTTAAAATTATCAAAAGAAAATGTATTTTCTTCGAATCCTTCAATTTTATGACTCAAAAAATCTTTGATCAATTGAGGTATGCTTTCTATATCGTTAAATGATATTTTATTAATTGTTTTCAACTTTTGATTGTATAATATTAGTTGAACATATACCAAACAATCCCAAGATTCAGTCTAAAATCATAAACCGGATAATGTGGAAATGCGTAGGCTTTATTATGTGAAATAACCGTTCCTATTTGCTGACCTTCAACATAAAAGAACATTTTTTTAACCTTCATATTAATATAGACATCTGCAATTGGCTGTCCACCAATCGAGAATGAACTAGAATTAGGTAAAATATATTCGTTCAATATCGGAAAATAATCTCTTGAAGCGAATTTTGAGAAGTAATATACTTTGATCCCCGCCTGAATTTCTGCAGCATCTTTGAAAGCTTTAGACTGATAAAAGAAATTTGCTCTACCAATAAAACTTGGCATCGGAAGTAATTCTTTATTTGTTAAAGCATTTTGAAACTGCAATCTTGTATTCAAATGAAAATCTCCATAACTAAATGTTGCATCCCCTCCTATTTGGGAAATATTCAGCGAGGTATCACTTTGTTTTGGCATCGCAAACTGATCGAAATATGTATAATTATCAATTCTGAAATAGTTTACAAACAGTTCGGTTTTGAACCATTTTAAATTTACATTTCCGCCAATTTCAGTGATCGACTGATTTTTTGCATTCTGAAGATAATAATTAAAATTATTATAATTCGATGTATTTAAAAGGTAGTTAAATGACGGATATACACTTTGGAAATTAACTTTAGCATTTACAAAATAATCTTTTATCGGTTCAAACTTAAGATTATTAGTTGTTTTTAAATAGGTTCCAAATTGGCTCCCATTTGAAAATTCAAGAAATGAATTCAACTGTATCTTATCTAAAAGTTTCACCTGAAGATTTCCTACTGCTCCAATTCTACTTTCCTTAATCTCATTAGGGATTTCTAAAATAGGCAATGTAATAGCAGTTGCGCCAAATTTCAACATTTGGTAACGTACCCCAGCATCAAGCTTGAACTTTTCGTTATCCCAAACCAAACTAACGGTATTGCTTAAATTCTCAGAATATTTTTTTGTTGAAAGAGGAAAACCTGCAACGATCTCTTGTGGAACAGCCTTCCAATAAGGCTCTATAGCGCCTTGCGTATAGTAATATTTATTTCCCTGATGAGAAATAGTGTGTCTTATTCTAAAAGGATATTTTTCAGGATTAAAAGGGGAAAATTGATGGCTTAAATAATATCTTCTATACGCATATTGCGAGTTTGAAGACGCTAAGTTAACCTGAGCATTTTGCTTATTGCTATAATCGCTGCTTCCGCTTTGGAAAAGATCATCGTCTACAATTCCACCACTCTCCTGATTGTTTACATTTTGGTGTAGGTAGTGGGCAAATAATTCATAGTTTCCACTTTTAGAAATATAGTGTCCCGAAAATAAGGTATTGTTATTAGCAGCCAAAGAGTTTCTATACATTCCCTGAGAACGCAATCCCATATACTCTAAAGCAAAGTTGAATCTCTTACCGATATTCTGAGTATATGTTGATCTCAACGCAGCTCCATTTTTCATTGCATTATGATATACAAAAGTAGCAGTCGGTGTTTTTACATCGTAATAATGGACATCATTAACACCAATAATTCCGTACGATTTATTCTCCGGTAACAACGCTAGATTCTGTTCTGCATTTACTTCATAAGACAACGGATTAAACCCCGCTCCTATGTTAGCAACCTGTACTCTCCCAAAATTATCTTTGTTATTATACTGTGAATATATATTCGTTTTATCAAAAGTCATCACCGTATCAAATACTTTCTTTTCAGAAAACTGCGTCTGATACAGATAATCCTTAATCGTTGGCTTAAATATTTTTAAAGAATCTTTTTTACCGGAGTCTATCACTAAGGTATCATCATCTTTTTTGTTTTCAAGTTTATTTGAGTCTGTTTTATTGACAACCTGAGCCTTAGAAATAAACCCGAGAAAAAATATTATAAAAAGTATGTACTTCATTATCTGCTTTTGTAGGGCAAAAATACATACTTTTTTACAATTATTATTTATTAATAAAGTCAACTAATTTTATAAGATCAGCTTCCTTATTAAAGTTAATCTTATTAGATTTAGCAAAACTCTGTAATTCATTCTTATCTAAAGACAATAGAACCGCAAGTTCATCTATATCTTTAGGGAATTTGTAAAACTGATTTCCATTTGAAATTAAATACAGATCTTTTTCTTTTGCGAAGTAATCATTAGCATCCTTACCATAGGCATTAGGACTTTTTTCACCAGGTATAAGTTCTACTTTTTCTCTTTTAAACAATCCGTATTTTGCATCTTTTTTATTTAAAAGCATTAAATAGCCTAATTTTTTATTTCCTAAATAAGTGTAATCTTTTACAATATATGTTTTTTTTAATTCAGGAAAATTAACAACCAATCCATCTGTTTTATCCACAAAGTAATTTTCATTATTTTGAGTAAACTCCATTTCATCTTCATAAGCATTATATCTAAGATCCTGAACATTCTTTGAAAATCCATCTATTGTTACTTTCTCAAATTTTTTGCTATTCGAATATGGATTTCCGTCTATCTTATATTCCGCACTTTTACTTCTTTTTCCGAGAGTGAATATTTTATCATTAGACATAAATACATTACCATTACCCGCTTGCGCAAAAAAACTAGCCGTAGCAAGAGGTAGACACAGAATCAAAAATATTTTTTTCATATTAAAAAATTATATATACTGTAAAGATAATAATTTTACCTATTGAATTATCATAAAAAAAACCGCTAATAGCGGTTTTTTTTATAATAATAATTTTTAATATATCATTTAGTTGTCGTATCCTGGATTAGACTGAACAGCTCCTACGTTCGTTTCTGATAACGGAATAGGGAAAGCATTCAATAATGGACTAGTGCTAGCCGTAGTAGGTCTAGGAACAGCATCACCCCATCTTCTAAGATCCCATTGTCTTAAACCTTCACCAAGAAGTTCTCTTAATCTTTCATTTTTCAATTCAGCAATAGTAACACTTGTTGCAGCTGCTAAATTTCTATTAGTACGAATTTGGTTTAAATAAGTTAAAGCCTTAATTGGATTACCTCCATTAAGCTCTGCTTCAACACCGTCTAATAAAATTTCCTCATAACGAAGCATTTTAATATTATCAGCACCAGAAGCATTCAAATATTTACCTTTTACTCCATTAAGATTAGACAAGTAATTTGTGCTTCCAGTAGTAATAAGAGTTCTTCTTGTATCATTAGAAGCAAATAATGCAACAGCAGCCGGTTTGATAACAACATTCCCATATCCACCATTACTAAGCTTATGTCTGTAAGACTGCGTCCCCAAGGCTGATGCATTTCCTACTGCTAATTCAAACATTGAATTGGCAGCCGATCCGTTCATTGAAAATGTATAAGAACCCTGAAGGTTTGCAGCTCCAACTACAGAATATCCTCCTGCATCTACAATATAATCTACTAATTCTCTAACTTTAGCATAATTACCTTTGTATAGATAAAATCTAGCCATTAGACCTTTTACAGCTGAAAGTGATAATTCAGTTCTCTCACTAGGTCCATTATCCCAATCAGAATGATCTTCCATTAATTGCTCAGCTTTAGCAAAATCAGATGCAATCTGTGCTTCTGTTTCTGCAATTGTACTTCTAGCCTGTTTGGCTTGTGGATCATATTTAAGAGGTAAAACTACTCCTAAAGATCCAGATCCAGTATATTGTTGCCCGTATACACGAAGTAAATCAAAGAAGTTTAAAGCTCTTACCGCATAAGCCTGACCTTGTAAAAATCCTGCGTGATCTTTATCGTCAGCGCTAAATGAACTAGCATCAGTATTAATAACAACGTTAGCCTTAGCTACAGTCTGATAAATATAATTCCAAGTATCTTTAGCATATCCATCTGCCGCTACTTGTGTATAATTCATAACATTTGTATAATAACCACTATTCAGGTTACTCAACATCTCATCTGACCTCACCTCTCCATAAGCCAGAAAATCACACCCATAATAATATGGACTTCTCATAGAAGCATAAGTACCTCTTACAAAAGACTCCATCTCCTGAACTGATTTTAATGGTCCCTGCTCTACATCTTGATTGAATTGTCTTTCTACGAAATCATCACTACAAGATACAGATACCGTCAGAAGTGCTATAGATAATAATGCTACTTTTAATATTTTATTTTTCATTTTCTTTTTTTTTAAAAACTTAAATTAACACCGAATAAGAAAGATTTTAATACCGGTAAATTTAGATCTGTATAACCTGCGATATTAGTTTCAGGGTCATATTTAAGACCTTTATCGAATCTATATGTGTAAGCATTGTTAGCCATCACATATACTTTCATATTAGTAAATCCAGAGCCTTTAAGGAAATCACTGCTGAATGTATACCCAAAACTGGCATTGCTTAAACGAATATAATCTGCATCATATAAGAATCTTGTAGATGCTTGATTTGATTGCTTATTACCTCCAATAATTGGTTTAGGATTAGAAGCGTTAGGATTATTTGGTGTCCAATAATCTCCCATTATATCACCATATCCAGGATAATTAAGAGAATATTGTCCGTCTGAATAAAGGTAGTTTGACCAGTTGTCATAAATCTTACCTCCAAATCCATAAGTAAATTGTAAATCAAGCGCAAACCCTTTATAAGACAATGAAGTATTCACCCCACCAAATACATTACTTAGGAATGAACCTTGTACAGCTTGCTTAGCTTGACTATATACATTTGTTGTAGCACCATCTACTCCATTAATGTACCAAAGTGGATCTCCATTAGAAGGATCTACTCCTGCCCATTTTCTTAAATAAAATGTTCTTACTCCTTCACCAACTCTAACAGTTGTTGTAGATGTATTTACATCTGATCCGTAAAGTTCTGTTACTTTATTATTCAACGTAGATAGGTTAGCACCAAGTGACCAGTTAAACTGATCTCTATCTCCTCTAAAAATATCTCCGTTTACTGAAAATTCAAAACCTTTATTTACTAATGTTCCAATATTATCTACATAAAACACATTTCTTCCAGCATCAGAAGGATCATTAGCACCCTGAGCACCTGATAAAGGAATATTATAAATTAGATCTTTGGTTTTCTTGTTATAATATTCTGCAGTAACTGTCAATCTATTTTTAAAGAATCCGAAATCAAACCCTACGTTAAATGGATTTACTGTTTCCCAAGATAAATTTGGGTTAAAGACTCTATAGATAGATGCTGCTGCATAATCATTATAGTTGGTTGTATAAGCAAAAGTAGCATAAGGATTAGCCAATACCTGGTTTCCTAATTTACCATATGATGATCTGAACTTCAACATTGAAATAGCATCAATATTTTTAATCGTTTCAAAACGTGCTACATCAAGACCTACCCCTACAGACCAGAAGTTCCCTGCTTTATGACCTGGAGTAAACTGAGATAATACATCACGTCTATATGAAGCATCTAATAAAAATAACTTATCATAGTCATAATGACCTGTAACAGCATAACCATAACGAGATGACATATCTTTGTCCCCATTATACCCGAAAGGTACTACAAAATTTGTCAGAGTCTGAAGTGTTGGTGTACCAACAGTAATACCCGTTGCTGTTAAATATTTACTGTCTTTTTTGTATGCTTCCTGAATCAATGAAGCTCCAAAATTATGACGATCTATTCTAAAGTTATAATCTAAGATATTCTGTACGTTAAAATTGAAATATCTGCTAACGCCAGTCTGTTGATACCCTCCATATCCTGCACCATCACCATGCAATGGATTCCAATAAGTATCCTCTTCTAGGTTAATATATTCTGGAGAGAAAACAAATCTATAGGTAAGGTTTTTTAATATCTTATATTCAACATTTAAATTTCCAAAAGCTCTAAAAGTTCCTCCATGAACATAATTCATATCCTGAAGAGCCGCAGAGTTGAAATTATTATTACTCAATCTACCATTCGCTCCTCCAAGATTATAACTTCCATCAGGATTCGTAATAGCATCTGTTGGTCTGTTAAAATATTGGGTAAGAATTGGGTTTGAGAATGCTCCAGCATCGCTTAACGTACTGATTTTTGTGTACGCAAATTGAAAATCTGTATTAATTTTTAACTTATCAGTAGCCTGATATGATAATTTATTTGTAAAAGCAAGTCTGTTAAAATAAGACCCTCTAACAACACTCTCCTGATTAAAATAGTTGATTGATGAATAATAGGTAAATTTATCATTCCCTCCAGACACATTAAAATCAAGATTTTGCTGATACCCTAATTTTTGAGTCGCTTTTTGCCAATCACTTGAACTATCACCAGTTTGGAAAACACCCGCAGCATTTACTCCTGTATTATAAGTATTATTTGCTAGGTCTGCAGCAGTATATTGTCTATTATCTCTGTTTGAAAATGCCTGAAGTAAATACGTCTTCCAGTCAGTTGTATTGAAAGACTCATGAGCCTTCACTGCTCTGTCATTAAATCCACTGTTGAAACTAATATTAAATCTTGCTTTTCCTTTCTTACCTGATTTTGTCGTAATTACAATTACCCCTGCTCCGGCATCAGCACCATATACAGCTGTAGAAACTGCATCCTTTAATACAGTAACATTTTCAATGTCATCTGGATTCAAACCAGCTAAAGCATTTGCAGTCGTTACTTGTCTTGATAAATCACCAGAAGAAATTCTTACCCCATCAACAATATAAATAGGTGAAGAAACTCCATTAATGGATGAAATACCACGAACACGTACACTAGCCATACCTCCAGGCTGCCCAGAAGCATTACCTGTCTGTACACCTGCTACTCTTCCCTGTAGCATTTTATCTACAGAAGCCACAGGAACATCTTCAATCGCTTTTGCAGACATAGTACTAGCCGATCCTGTCATTTCTTGAACTGTCTTCTTCTGACCGAATCCAACCATTACTACTTCCTCAATCTGAGTTTCTTTAGCAACCGTATCTTTCTTAGATTGTGCAAAAGCAGCTTGTCCTAAGAAAAACAAAGCTCCTACACTTAATACACGTAGTTTAACATTCATATTAACAAATTTTAATATATTTTAATGGGCAAATATGTTAATAAATATTAACACTTGCAAGTTTTCCAACTAGATAGATATTACTTTTTTTCATGTTTAATGTTATTTTTTTTTAAAAATAAACAAGCTTTAGCAAAAATTACCACTTATTTTTTCATATAATGTATTCTTTTTATATGAAAAAAAACATTTAACATATTTTTTATAAAGAGAAAAATCTTATTTAGAATTATTATAAATTATAAAAGATAAAAAAACAACAAAAAAGCCACTTTTTACAAAGTGGCTTTTTTATCCTTAAAATATTAATTATTTCAATTTTTTCTTAACGGCTACTTCTTCGTAAACCTCAAGAATATCACCGGTTTCGATGTCGTTATACCCTTTTAGGTTCAATCCACATTCGTAACCTTTTGTTACTTCTTTTACATCGTCTTTGAAACGTTTTAAACTTTCAAGCTCACCATCGAATTTCACGATACCGTCACGAAGTACTCTTACTTTAGACTGTCTGGTAACTTTTCCTGAAAGAACCATACAACCAGCAATTGTTCCAACTTTAGAAATCTTAAAGACTTCTCTAATTTCAACATTACCAATTACCTGCTCTTTAATTTCAGGGGAAAGCATACCTTCCATTGCTTCTTTAACTTCGTCAATAGCAGCATAGATTACAGAATATGTTCTGATCTCAATCTCTTCTCTGTCTGCTAATTCTTTAGCATTACCACCAGCTCTAACATTAAATCCGATAATAATTGCATCTGAAGCAGTTGCTAAGTTAACATCAGATTCCGTGATCTGTCCAACACCTTTATGAAGAATGTTTACATTAATTTCAGCAGTAGATAATCTTTGCAATTGATCTGATAATGCTTCAACTGAACCATCAACGTCACCTTTTAAGATAATATTCAATTCCTTGAACTCACCCAATGCAATTCTTCTACCCAACTCTTCAAGAGTTGTATGTTTCTTAGTTCTGATAGACAATTCTCTTTGAAGCTGCTCTCTCTTGTTAGCAATCGTTTTAGCTTCACTTTCATCTTCATATACTTTAAACTTATCACCAGCTGTTGGTGCTCCGTCTAAACCTAAAATAGTTACCGGTATAGATGGACCTGCTTCCTTAAGGTTTCTACCTCTTTCGTCAAGCATTGCTTTTACTTTACCGTGGTTTTTACCTGCAACTACATAATCTCCAACTTTCAAGGTGCCTGTCTGTACTAACATTGTAGCAACATAACCTCTTCCTTTATCTAATGAAGCTTCAATAACAACACCTTGAGCGTTTCTGTCCGGATTAGCTTTTAAATCTAACATTTCTGCTTGAAGTAATACTTTCTCTAATAGAATATCCATGTTATTACCAAACTTAGCAGAAATCTCTTGTGCCTGAACATTTCCACCCCACTCTTCTACTAAGATATTCATCCCAGAAAGTTGTTGACGGATATTGTCCGGATTTGCACTTGGTCTATCTACTTTGTTGATTGCAATAATCATTGGTACACCAGCAGCCTGTGCGTGAGAAATAGCTTCTCTCGTTTGAGGCATCACATCATCATCAGCTGCAATTACAATAATTGCAATATCCGTGATCTGAGCACCTCTGGCTCTCATTGCTGTAAACGCTTCGTGACCTGGTGTATCTAAGAATGTAATTCTCTGTCCACTTTCCAATTTCACGTTATAAGCACCAATATGCTGCGTAATACCTCCTGATTCACCAGCGATAACGTTTGTTTTTCTGATGTAATCAAGTAATGACGTTTTACCGTGGTCAACGTGACCCATTACGGTAACGATCGGAGCTCTTGGAGAAAGATCCTCCTCAGTATCCATATCTTCTTCAGATTCTACCTCTTCAAGGTCAGCATCCGAGAATTCTATTTTATAACCAAATTCGTCAGCAACTAATAATAAAGTATCAGCTTCAAGTCTTTGGTTCATTGTTACCATTACTCCTAGAGAGAAACAAGCCGAAATTACTTCTGTTGCACTTACATCCATCAAACTTGCCAATTCTCCGACAGTGATAAATTCTGTAACTTTTAGTGAAGTATCTCTTGCATCTGCTTCCTGCTGACGCTCATCCTGCTCTCTACGGTAAGTTCTTTTATCTTTTCTGTGTTTAGCAGATTTAGATTTACCTCCTTTATTGGTTAATTTTTCAAGGGTTTCCTTGATCTGGTTTTTAACTTGCTCGTCGGTTAATTCAACAGGCATCGTTCTTTGACCAGGTCTGTTGTTGTTTCCTGGGCCACCTGGGCCTTTTTTGAAACCACCACCTTGTCCTGGAGGACGGTTACCTTGGTTATTCCCAAAACGAGGACCACCTTGTCCTGGCGGACGGTTTCCTTGGCCACCTTGACCTGGCGGACGGTTTCCTTGACCACCTTGGTTGTTCCCTTGACCTGGCGGACGGTTTCCTTGGCCACCACCTTGGGTATTATTACCACCTTGTTGATTGTTTCCTGAGTTTGGCTGATTAGGGCCTCCAGGTTTTTCAATCCTTTTTCTTTTCTTTTTAGCCCCAGAATTAGGTTTTGGCGCAAACTGACTTAAGTCGATTTTTTCACCAACAATTTTAGGTCCATCAAGTTTTTGATAAACCGTTTCAATTTTTTGAGACTCTTGAGGCTGATCAGCTTCTACTTTTTTAGGCTCAGCTTTCACCTCAACAGGTTTAGCTACGGGCTCTACAACGGGCTTTGGAGCTTGTTTCACAGGCTCAACTGGTTTTTCCTCCGCTTTTTTATCTTCCACTTTAGGTTTATCTTTTTTTACAGGTCTATTTCTAGATTCTATCTGAGACAAGTCAATTTTATCCAGAACTTTGAATTCCTGCTTTTCTTTTTCAGGAGCTGCCTTCACTTCTGGTTCCGGTGTTGGCGTTGGTGGTACTACTACTTCTACTTTCTTTTCTTCTACCACTACCGGTGCTGCTACAGGAGCAACAGGAGTTTCTTCAACTTCAGGCTTTTTAGGCTCTAAGTCTATTTTACCTAAAATTCTCGTTTCCGGTCTGTTAGCTTTAGCTCTTATTACTTCAGGGGTTTTCTTTTCTTCAATTTCCAGTTTTTCTTCCGGAACTTTCGTGATCACCACCTCATGGGAAGCTTTACGTTGCTCGCCATCTTTGGCAAACTCAGCTTCCAATGCAGAATATGCCGCTTCTTCTAATTGAGCGTTAGGATTGCTTTCAACCTCGATACCCTTAGCTTGTAAAAATTCTACTAATCTGGACATCGAAATATTGAATTCCTTAACCGCTTTATTTAATCTTATTTTTGGCATCTATTATATTTACTATTTTTTTAATTCTTAAAATTAAAGTATTTCTTTTTACTGATTATTAAAATTTATCTCAAAATCTTAACTTTCAAATTCTTCTCTTAGAATACGTTTTACATCTTCAATTGTTTCCTCTTCCAAGTCAACCATTTTAATAAGACTTTCCGTATCTTTATCTAATACTGATTTTGCAGTAGTAAGACCCACTTTCTTAAATTCATCCAGAATCCACTGCTCTATATCGTCATTAAATTCTCTCAATTCAACATCATCATCTTCGCTAGCTTCTCTGAATACATCAATTTCATACCCTGTTAACCAAGAAGCCAATCTGATATTCTGACCTTGCTTACCGATAACTTTAGAAATCTCTTCAACAGGAGTATAAACCAAAGCATAATTGGTTTCCTCGTTGATGTCAATTTTATTGATGGTAACATTTCCTAAAGCTCTCTTCACTAAGATCTCAGGGTTTTTAGACCACTGAATAACATCGATGTTTTCATTTCTCAACTCTCTTACAACGCCGTGAATTCTTGATCCTTTCACACCCACACAGGCACCAACAGGATCTATTCTGTCGTCATAAGCATCTACTGCGATCTTCGCCTTTTCACCAGGAATTCTTACTACTTTTTTCAATATAATAGTACCATCTTGGATCTCAGGAATTTCCAACTCTAATAACTTCTCTAGGAATTTAGGTGCAGTTCTGGAAATAATAATCTGAGGTTTTGAACCTTTAAAATCTACTGATTCAACAATAGCTCTGATATTTTCACCTTTTTTAAAGAAGTCAGAACTAATCTGATTTTCTTTTGGTAAGATAAATTCATTCTCTTCATCATCCAATAAGATCACATGTTTGTGACGGATATGGTGAATTTCTCCAATTACAATCTCTCCGATTCTATCTCTAAACTGCTCATACAACATGGCGTTGTTATGTTCCTGCAATTTAGTTGCTAAAATCTGCTTCAACGTAAGAATATTTCTTCTTCCTAATTGAGCAACAGGAATTTCCATTGTAAAATCCTCGCCTACTTCGAAAGTTGAATCTATTTTCTTTGCTTCAGAGATCTCGATTTCCAAATCATCGTCTTCCGACATTTCGTCCTCTACAATCGTTTTATTTAAAAATATCTGAAAATCTCCTTTATCCGGGTTCACAATTACATCAAAATGATCATCTGAATCAAATCTTTTTCTCAAAAGAGTCTTCAGTGAATCTTCAATAATTGCCATAAGATCGATCTTACTGATCCCTTTTTCGTCTTTAAAATCACCAAAGGATTCAATCAACGCTATATTATCCATTTATTCTTTTTTCTTTTAAAATTTAATTGCTACTAATGCTTTTTTAATCTCAGCGTAAGGAATTTCTTTTTCCTCCACCACATCTACTTTACCTTTCCCCACTTCTTTTGGTTTTCTGTAACGTAAAATAAGAGTAATCTTTTCCTCATCTACTTTCAATAATTCACCTTCAATTTCGGAAGAATCCGTCAGCATAATTTCGATCTCTCTTCCTAAATTTTTATTGAATTGTCTCGGAGTTACCAAAGGCTCGCTTAATCCAGCAGACATCACCTGTAAGCTGAAATCATGTTCTTCGCGATCCATATTGAATTCTATTGCGCGACTTGCATCTAGACAGTCTTGCACAGAAACTCCGTTGTCTCCATCTAAAATCACCGTAATGTCGTCCCCCGTAGAAAACTTTAAATCAATAAGAAATAAATCTTCTCTGGTTTCAAGGAACTCATTTAATAATTCTTCAATTTTTTTTCTAAACTCCATAAATTATATTAACCTTGGTTTACCTGTACGAAAAAAGGCTTTCTTCCGAAGCCTTCTCATTTTTTCCCGTAAATCCAATGCAAATATACAATTTTTTTCTAAAAAAGCAAAAATCTCTTATAATCAAGCATGTAAGTTAATATTCATTTACATTAAATTAAAAGGCGCAGTGAAAGTATTTTTACTATTTTTGTCATGAATTTTTAAAAACATACATTTTGAATATAACGATTGTAGGAACAGGTTATGTAGGATTAGTTACAGGAACTACCCTAGCAGAACTTGGCAATTCAGTATACTGTGTAGATATTGATGAGAAAAAAGTAGAAGGTATGAAAAACGGCGTAGTTCCCATCTATGAGCCGAACCTTGAGGAAATGTTTCTTAGAAACATCCAATCTGAAAGATTATTTTTCACTACCAATTTAAAAGAAGCTTTAGACAAAAGCGAAGTTGTATATCTAGCATTACCCACTCCACCAGGAGAAGATGGCTCAGCAGACCTTTCTTATGTTCTGAAAGTAGCCAACGATATTGGTGAACTCATGACAGAATATAAAGTTGTTGTCAATAAAAGTACTGTTCCTGTAGGAACTGCTGATAGAGTGAGTGAGGTAATTGCATCAAAAACAAGCATTCCTTTCGACGTAGTGTCTAACCCTGAATTTTTGAGAGAAGGTTTTGCCGTTGAAGACTCAATGAATCCCGCAAGAGTGGTTGTAGGATCAAGTTCTGAAAGGGCTAAAGATATTATGTCTAAAATCTATCAGCCATTTACAAATACCGGAATTCCTATTATTTTCATGGACGAAAAGTCCTCTGAATTAACAAAATATGCTGCCAATTCTTTCTTAGCTGTGAAAATCACGTTTATGAATGAAATTGCCAACTATTGTGAAAAAGTAGGTGCAGACGTTGATAAAGTAAGACTAGGAATGGGAAGTGATGACAGAATTGGTCACCGATTTTTATTCCCTGGAATCGGATATGGAGGAAGTTGTTTCCCTAAAGACGTGAAAGCTTTAATCAGATCCGGAAAAAAGGAAGATTTTAATTTCCAAATTTTGGAAGCTACTGAAAATGTAAATATTGCTCAAAAAGTAATTTTAGTTTCAGAGATTGAAAAATACTTTGGAGGAAGTGTTGAGGGGAAAACAATTGCCATGTGGGGATTAGCTTTTAAAGCAAATACAGACGACATCCGTGAAGCTTCTTCTTTAGACAATATTGATCTTTTATTAAACAAAGGCGCGAAAATTGTAGCATACGACGCTGTTGCCGAAAATAATGTTAAAAAATTAATCGGCGATAAAATACAATACGCAAAAGGAATGTATGATGCCTTAGAAGATGTAGACGCTTTATTCATCGCAACAGAATGGCCGGAGTTTAAAAATCCAAACTTTGAACTGATGGCTAAAAAAATGAAAAATAAAGTTATTTTTGACGGAAGAAACATGTATCCGCTGGAAGTTCCAGAACAAAACGGATTCTTTTATAAAAGTATAGGAAGAAAGACAATTTCAAAATAATCAGATGAAAAACATAATTATTACCGGAGGAGCAGGATTTATAGGATCCCACGTTGTAAGAGAATTTGTGAAGAATAATCCAAATACAACAATCATCAATCTTGATGCGCTTACCTACGCCGGAAATCTGGAAAATTTAAAAGACATCGAAAACGAACCTAATTACGTTTTCGAAAAAGCAGATATCACCAACCCTGAAGAATTAAGAACAATATTTGAAAAATATAATCCTGATGCTGTCGTTCACTTAGCTGCAGAAAGTCATGTAGACCGAAGTATTACAGATCCAATGGCATTTATTAATACCAATGTAAACGGAACAGCAAATCTTCTTAATCTTTGTAAAGAATTCTGGACATTAAATCCTGATCATACTCACGGAAGGTTCCCAGATGAAAAAAGACAAAACTTATTCTATCACGTTTCAACTGATGAAGTGTATGGAAGTTTAGGGGAAACAGGATTTTTCTTAGAAACAACAGCTTACGATCCACAATCTCCATATTCTGCTTCTAAAGCCGCTTCTGACCATTTGGTGAGAGCGTACGGAAATACTTATGGAATGCCTTTTATCGTATCAAACTGTTCAAACAATTACGGACCGAATCATTTCCCAGAAAAACTGATCCCACTTTGTATCTCAAATATTCTTAATGAAAGACCATTGCCTATTTATGGTGACGGAAAATATACAAGAGATTGGTTATACGTAATTGACCATGCAAAAGGTATTCACCAAATTTTTAATGAAGCTAAAACTGGAGAAACTTATAATATAGGTGGTTTCAACGAGTGGCAGAATATTGACTTGGTGAAAGAATTAATTAAGCAAATGGATGCCAAATTAGGAAAACCCGAAGGTCATTCTGAAAAACTCATTACTTTTGTAAAAGACAGACCAGGACACGACAAACGTTATGCTATCGATGCTACTAAACTTAATAAAGATCTGGGATGGAAGCCTTCTGTAACTTTCGAAGAAGGTCTAGGAAAAACAATCGATTGGTATCTTGAAAATAAAGAGTGGTTGGAAAATATCACCAATGGAGATTATCAAAAATATTATGATAATCAATACAATTAAACACACAAAATGAAAGGAATAATATTAGCCGGAGGTTCCGGAACAAGACTTTACCCTCTTACTATTGCTGTAAGTAAGCAACTGATGCCGGTTTATGATAAGCCAATGATTTATTACCCGCTTTCAACTTTATTATTAGCAGGAATTAAAGACATTTTAATTATTACAACTCCGCACGACCAAGCTGGATTTATCAAGCTTTTAGGTGACGGCTCACAAATTGGGTGTAATATAGAATATATTGTACAACCCAGCCCAGATGGTTTAGCACAAGCCTTTATCTTAGGAGATCAATTTATCGGAGACGATTCTGTAGCCCTTGTTTTAGGTGATAATATTTTTTATGGCTCTGAAATGGGAACTTTATTAAAAAACAAAACGAATCCTGATGGAGGTGTTGTTTTTGCTTATCACGTTGCTGATCCCGAGAGGTACGGTGTTGTAGAATTTGATAATAATTTCAAGGCAGTTTCCATAGAAGAAAAACCTCTAAGCCCTAAATCAAACTACGCCGTTCCCGGTCTATACTTTTACGACAATGAAGTCGTAGAAATCGCTAAAAACATACAACCTTCACCAAGAGGAGAACTGGAAATTACTGATGTAAATAATGTTTACTTAAGTAAAAATAAGCTTGAAGTTGGTGTTCTTGATAGAGGAACCGCTTGGTTAGATACTGGAACATTCGACTCACTTCATGATGCATCTGAATTTGTAAGTGTAATTGAAAAAAGACAAGGTTTCAAAATTGGATGTATCGAAGAAATTGCTTTCAGAAACAAATTTATTAGCGAAGAAAAACTATTAGAAACTGCTATCAAATATGGTAAAAGCGGATATGGTACATATCTTAAGCAGCTTGTAAACAAATAATCAGAATAACATTGATAATTTAAAGAACTATTGGCTTTATGGCCAATAGTTTTTGCCAATTCAGATATTTTTCAATACATTAGTTGTTATTTTCAGTTCCATATGAAGAAGAATTCATAATCTAAAAAATTTCAGCTAAATTAATTATTATAAATTTGTAAAAATTTTGACACAAATGAATGAACCACAACAACAGAAGTGGACAGAAACAATAGATGACAACCATTCTTTATTTGATTTAAAAATAAAAGAGGTCTGGAAATATAAAGATCTAGTCTATATGTTTGTAAAAAGAGACTTTGTATCAAGTTTCAAGCAAACTATTTTGGGACCGATATGGTTTTTTATTAATCCCATTTTCACTACAATTACCTATTTGGTTATTTTCGGAAAATTTGCAAAACTTCCTACCGATGGTGCACCGGGTATTTTGTTTTACCTGGCAGGTGTTACCTTATGGAATTATTTTTCCGGGGCACTTTTAGGCACTACCAGTACTTTTACAAGCAACGCCAGTATTTTTGGTAAAGTGTATTTTCCAAGACTTGTAACGCCAATTTCAATTGTTCTTTCGAATCTTATGCGATTGAGCGTACAGTTTCTCTTATTCTTAGTAGTGTGGCTGTATTATGTTATTAACAAAGAAGTTCATCCCAATTGGTGGATGTTGGCAACGCCATTTCTTATCATCATCATGGCATTGTTAGCTTTAGGAGCCGGAATGCTGTTTTCTGCACTTACTACAAAATATAAAGACCTTACTATGTTGTTGGCTTTCGGCGTAAGTTTGCTGATGTATGCAACGCCCGTAATTTATCCTGTATCTATGCTTCCAGGATATTTTAGAAGCTTATCGAAATTTAATCCGCTAACCGGTATTTTCGAATGTTTTAAATATGGCTGGCTGGGTGTAGGAGATTTTTCACCCTCAATGCTTATTACGAGTACCATTATTACTCTTATTCTTCTTTTTATTGGGGTCATTACCTTCAATAAAGTGGAAAGAGCTTTTATGGATACCGTATAAACGTGTTATAAAAACATTTTGATTAATTAAAAAAATTTAAAAATGCTAGCTTTAAAAGCAGAAAATATATCAAAACAATACCGCTTAGGGCAAGTGGGTACAGGAACACTTTCCCATGATCTCAATAGGTTTTGGCATAAGATAAGAGGTAACGAAGATCCTTATCTAAAGATTGGGGAGGTCAATGACAGAACCACAAAAGGAAGCTCCGATTATATTTGGTCTTTACGTGATATTAACTTTGAAATAAATCAGGGTGATGCAGTCGGGATCATCGGAAGAAACGGTGCAGGAAAGTCCACCCTCCTAAAACTGTTAAGTAAAGTAACAAAACCTACTACTGGAAAAATCTATACGAACGGAAGAATAGCCTCTCTATTAGAAGTAGGAACTGGGTTTCACCCTGAAATGACAGGAAGGGAAAATGTTTACCTGAATGGTGCTATCCTAGGAATGACCCGTAAAGAAATCACCCGAAAATTTGATGAAATTGTAGCTTTTTCCGGAGTAGAAAGATATATTGATACTCCTGTAAAAAGATATTCCTCAGGAATGTATGTGCGTCTTGCTTTTGCCGTTGCAGCCCATTTGGAATCTGAAATCCTTATTGTAGATGAGGTTTTGGCAGTTGGAGATGCGGAGTTCCAAAAAAAATGTCTTGGAAAAATGGGTGATGTTACAAAAGGAGAAGGCAGAACAGTATTATTTGTGAGCCATAATATGGCTGCTGTAAAACAGTTATGTAACAACGGTATTTTAATGAGACTTGGACAGGTTTCAGATCAGGGAAATATTAATAAAGTTCTTGAAAGCTATATTCTAAATGAACTGTCACCCAGCACTGAATTTGCTTATATCGAAGATTTAAACAAAAAAGCTCAGATCCAACATGTTAGAATATACAACAACAAAAATATCGAAACGACCGAATTTAGTCATACAGATGATATTTGTGTTGATATCAGCTTTGAAAATAGAAATGTAAAAAGCGGTATAAGAGTAAACATCGCAGTATTAGATAAATTTGAAAATGTAATTTTCATAACCCGAAAAATTTTTAAAAATATTGGAGAGAACAAATTCTCAATCAAAATTGAGGGCAATACACTCATTCCCAATACTTATATTTTTTCCGTTGCTTTAGATACTCCTAGCGTTGAGCTTTATGACTTGATAAAAGGAGGTGTACAATTATCTATTATAGAAACAGGACATGACAATTTCATTACAGGAGATACCGAAAACGGAATTATAACTCCTCCGGTAATTTGGGATTTAAAATGAAAAAAATTCTTATTTTATCAACGGGTGATATTAATGGCGCTTATGAAGCCATGTATAAAACTGCTCTTATTTTAAAAAATATGGGGCATGAGGTTGTGATGTGTGTAAAACATAAAACAAAAAATGATGATTTTATTAAAGTATACAGACATTTTACGCCTTATCCAAAGTTTAGCTTAACACAAAGGATTATTAATAAAATAAAAAGTAGGCTATTTCCTCAACCTATTAAAAAAGAGCCCAAAATAGAAGAAAAATATTGTTTTTTAAGCAAAGATGAACTGTCTGAAAATATAAACGTTGAAAGCATGCTAAAAATAGTAGGTTTTATTCCTGAATATATTTTTACAGGAATGACAATTGATTTTCTCAACAGTACAGATTTGTTAAATCTTTACAATGGGACACATGCTAAAATATATAATATCACTGTAGATATGAATCACTTCACAGGAGGATGTCATTATTCATGGGGATGTGAAGGTTATATTCATGGTTGTGATATTTGTCCTGCTATTTTAGATGATCCAATCAAAGACAGAGCTAAAAACAACTTTAATAAAAAATATGAAAATGCTCAAAAGGCAAATTTTCAAATCATTGCTGGTTCAGGTTTAACACTAGAACAGGCTAAAAAATCAAAAATATATAAAAATCAACATACAATTTATAACGTAAATAGTCTGATTGATACCAAACTATTAAACAGTAAAAACAAATCCATTGCAAAAGATATCTTTTCTTTGTCTTATGATCATTTCTATATTTTAACAGGTGCTCAGAAAATGGATGATCCGAGAAAAGGATTTTCTTATCTTATTGAAGCGCTTCAGCTATTGGATAAAGAATTACCTGCTGAGATAAAAGAGAAAATCATAGTGTTGGTTGTTTCAAATTCTGTAAATGAAGAATTTGAGAAGGTGACGTTCAAAAAGCAAATGATTGAATATATAAAAGATTACCGTTTGTTATCATTACTGTATCAAGCTGCAGATGTTTTTGTGAACACTTCGGTAGAAGACTCAGGGCCGATGATGGTTTCAGAAGCATTAGCCTGTGGAACTCCGGTTGTAGGTTTTGATACCGGAATTATAACAAATATGGTCATAAACGATTACAATGGATATAAAGCTTCAGTAAAAAATAGTCAAGAATTAGCTGAAGGGATTAAAAAGGTTTTTCAATTAAATAAAGATTCTTATAAAATCTTTTCTAAAAACGCTGTCAAGCAGGTCGAAGAGTTTTCGTCTTATTCATATGCTGAAAAAATTTTCAAAAACATTCTTGAATCATGAAAAAAATTGCCATTTTAGGAGCAAGCTACCTCCAACTGCCATTAGTGAAAAAAGCAAAAGAAAACAATCATGAGATTCACTGCTTTGCTTGGGATGACGGGAAAGCAGTTTGCAAAGAATATGTAGATTATTTTTATGATATTTCTGTTTTGGAAAAAGAAAGTATTCTTGCGAAATGCAAAGAAGTTGGTATAGATGGAATATTGACTATTGCAACTGACATTTGTATTCCAACCATAGCGTATATAGCTCAGGCATTAAATCTTCCAGGAAATAGTATTGAATGCTCAATGCTAACAACTAATAAGTCACTTATGAGAAAGTGCTTTGAAGAAAATAATATTGCATCTCCTCGATCCATTTCAATTTCAGAATTTAATCCAAGGGATTTTGATTTGTTTAGCTATCCTTTAATCATAAAGCCTTCTGACAGATCTGGAAGTTTGGGAGTCATAAAAATAGATTCTCCTGAGGGTGCAACAGAAGCTGTTGAGAATGCAGTCAACTATTCATTTAGTAAGACTTGCGTGGTGGAAGAATTTATAACAGGTAAAGAAGTAAGTGTTGAAACAATTAGCTGGAAAGGCGAGCATAAAATTATAACAATTACGGATAAAGAAATAACAAAAGAGCCCTATTTTGTTGAGTTAGCCCATCATCAGCCATCAGCATTACCTGAAGATATTAAAAATAAAATACATGAGATTACATATAAAATACTGGAGGCAACAAAAGTTGAAAATGGAGCTTCCCATGTAGAATTAATTATAACCGATAAAGGTAAAGTATATCCCATTGAAATCGGAAGCAGAATGGGAGGTGATTTTATTGGATCAGATCTTGTGGAACTATCTACGGGTTTTGACTATTTACAGGCTGTAACAGATATTGCTTTAAACCGATTCTCCTTTCCCACAGATATAGCATCAGAAAAATACTCAGGAGTATACTTTTTGTCAAAAAATACAGAATATTTACTTCCTTTCTTTTCTGATATAGAAAATCAAAATATATTAAAAAAGGAAATTACCAATCCTTCGCTACAGGATGTACATTCCAGTAATGATCGGTCAGGATATTTGATCTATCAATCTGACCATAAAATTGATTTTAAATGAAACGTATTGCAATAATCGGGTCCGGCCATCTGGGACAGCAGATTCTGCATCATATCCATACTGATACAGATAATAAAGTCGTTGGTTTTTTTGATGATTTTCAGGAAAAGGGAAATAAAGTAAAAAACCTTCCCATATTAGGAAATCAAAAAGATATTCTGGATATTTTTCAGAAGGATGTCTTTGATGAAATAGTCATTGCAATAGGATATAGACACTTGGAATTTAAGCGACAGGTTTTTGAAGATTTTAAAAATAAAATTCCTTTTTATCAATTTATTCATTCAACAAGCATCGTTGATCCTTCAGCAAAAATAGGACAGGGAACCATTATCTATCCTAATTGCATGATTGATCAGGATGTAAAAATAGGGGATAATGTTCTTCTTAACATTTCATGTTCTGTTGCCCATGACTCAAGTATAGGAGACCATTGTTTTTTATCCCCGTCTGTGAGTCTGGCTGGATTTGTGAATGTTTCCAAACTTTGTGTTCTTGGAATAAACAGTACTGTCATTGACAATATAAACATCTCGGAGAGGATACAATTAGGAGGAGGAACTGTTGTGATAAAAAATTTAGATACATCAGGATTGTATGTTGGTAATCCTTCAAGATTTATAAGATAATATGGAGCCGGCAAAAAAAACCGTTTTTTTCACTGGACTCAATGAACTACGTGCAGTTGCGGCTTTGGATGTAATATTCCATCATATTGAGGTATTCAAACACAGTGACCATATAGGAAGCTTATTCAATTCAAAATACAGCACCTATTTTATAGAGAATTTAGGTGAAAATGGTGTTTATCTATTTTTTGTTCTTAGTGGATTTCTTATCACCTATCTTCTGATTTCAGAAAAAGAAAAAAATAATACGATTAATTTAAAAAAATTCTATTTAAGAAGGATATTGAGGATTTGGCCATTATATTATCTTATTGTTTTAATCTCTTTTACACTCATACCCTTATTCGCCCACTCTTTCACTATTTTTTCCATTACTCCTAATTGGTATGACAAAATAATGGACCCTTCTAATTATAGTTTGAAAACAATATTATTGTATATCCTTTTCTTACCCAACCTTGCGTTGAAAACAGGGAAAATAGTTGTTGGTGCATCCCAATCTTGGTCTGTAGGTGTTGAAGAGCAATTTTACATACTTTGGCCTCTAATCGTTTCTTTTTTTCGGAAAAATCTTTTGGTATGGGTTTTCGGATTAATATTATTCACGTTTATTATTACAAATGTGAAGTTCCCTCAGTCATTATTAGGGCATATTACCAGTATCATTCCTTTCGAGTTCATGGCTATTGGGGGGATTGGTGGATATTATTATTCCAAGTATCCTGAAATAATAACAAAATATACTAAAAGTAAATTCATATATCTGACAACAGCCCTATTAATATGTTTTTTAATTTCTACCCCTATTTTTAAACATTATATACAAAGCTTAATCTCAGGATTTCTTTTTTTATTATTGATTATAATTAGTATCAACCAGTCAAACAGAAGTGTTTTTACCAATAGATCATTTTCATTTTTAGGAAACATCTCTTATGGAATATACATGTACCACCCTATTGTCATGTTTTTTATTTTTCCTATTTCTTATAAGTTACTTCGTTTATGCAATAATATTTATTTATTCAATATATTTATCTATTTATTAATCCCAAGTTTAACTATCTTTATTAGCTATTTATCTTTTGAATACATGGAAAAATATTTTATAAAGATTAAAGATACTAAGTTTAAAACACTATGATTCCATTCAACAAACCATTTATTATAGGCAAAGAGCTGAAATATATAGAAGAAGCCGTATTATCCGGAAAAATTTCTGGGGACGGAATGTTCACTAAAAAATGTCAGCAATTCTTTGAAGAAAAATACCATTTTCCTAAAGTACTCTTAACAACGTCATGTACCGATGCTTTGGAAATGGCCGCCATCCTCTGTAATATTAAGGAAGGAGACGAAGTGATTGTTCCAAGTTATACGTTTGTTTCCTCGGCTAATGCTTTTGCATTACGGGGAGCTAAAATTATTTTTGTAGACTCCTGCACAAATAACCCTAATATTGATGCCGAAAAGATTGAAGAGCATATTACAGAGAAAACAAAAGTAATTGTTCCCGTACATTATGCTGGAGTAGCTTGTGATATGGAAAAAATCATGGCCTTAGCTAAAAAGTATAACCTGTTTGTGGTGGAAGATGCTGCTCAGGCGATAGACAGCTATTATACTTTCTCTGATGGAACTAAAAAAGCTTTAGGTGCAATAGGTCATTTTGCCGCTTTTTCATTTCATGAAACAAAAAATATCATTGCTGGAGAAGGAGGAATGCTTGTTATTAATGATTCTAAATTCTTTGAAAGAGCAGAAGTTATCAGGGAAAAAGGGACCAACAGAAGCGCTTTCTTCAGAGGTGAAGTCAATAAATACGGTTGGGTAGATCTAGGCTCATCTTTCCTACCATCAGAAATTATTTCTGCTTTTCTATATGCACAATTAGAAAACCTTGATATTATTCAAGCAAAAAGAATAGAGATATGGCAAAGGTACTCTAATGCCTTTAAATCATTAGAAGAGAAAAAATGTATCGCTTTACCGAATATTCCTTCATTCGCAGATAACAATGCCCACATGTTCTATATCATTTGTAAAAATTATGAAGAAAGAACAAATCTGATACAATACTTAAAAGCAAAAGATATACATCCCGTTTTTCATTATTTAAGTTTAAATAAAAGTGATTATTACCTTGCAACTAATCCTAAGATTGACATTCCTAACTCCGATCATTTTACAGATAATCTTTTAAGATTACCTTTTTATTATGAATTATCAAAAGATGACCAAGACAAGATCATACAACTTATCCTTACTTTTTATTTACCTTGTTAATAACTGAAGATACCATAGCATCTTAAAAAATTTATTATGTTTCAAAAGATAAAAAACAGGATACTAAATTACCTATTTAATGAATTCAAAAATCACCAAAATAATAAGCAAGATCAATATATAAGGTGGATTGCTAAACAATTCAAAAAAGTAGGAAGCAATTTCCAATTAGAAACGCCCTATATCATTAATGGTTGCAAATATATCGAAATCGGATCTGATTTTGTAGCAGGAAACCGTTTTTGGCTAGATGCTATTGATCATTATCGAGATCAGAAATTTAATCCTGAAATAATAATAAAAGACAATGTACACATCAATCATAACGTACATATAGGAGCGATTAATAAAATAGTCATTGGAAATAATACTCTTATTGCAAGCAACGTACTCATATCAGATCACAATCATGGCTCTATAACAAAAGAAGAGAATAATATTCCGCCCAAAGAAAGACCTTTATTCTCTAAAGGAGAAATCATTATAGGAGATAACGTTTGGATTGGAGAATATGTAAGCATATTAGGAGGTGTCAAAATTGGGAATAATGTCATCATAGGATCCAATTCACTGATAAATAAAGATATTCCTGATAATTGTGTTGTCGGAGGCGTTCCTGCAAAAATTTTAAAAACACTAGAATAATTATGTTAAATAAGCTTAGACCAATTGCCATACACCTCCCTCAGTTCCATCCGTTCCCGGAAAATGATGAATGGTGGGGAAAAGGCTTTACAGAATGGACCAATGTAACCAAAGCAAAACCCTTATACGAAGGTCACGATCAACCACAGCTTCCAACTGATCTGGGCTTTTATGACTTGCGTCTTGCTGAATGTAGGTTAGAACAGGAAAAACTGGCTAAAGAATATGGGATCTATGGTTTTTGTTATTACCATTATTGGTTCAATGGAAAGCTTTTAATGGAAAAGCCCCTCGAAGAAAAATTAAAAAATCCCAAGGAAGATTTCCCTTTCATGCTTTGTTGGGCTAATGAAAACTGGACTAGAGTCTGGGACGGAGGAGACCAAAATATATTGATGCAACAAGATTATAGTGATATGGAAGACCATATTGCTCATATTAATTATCTTATCCCTTTCTTCAAAGATGAAAGATATATAAAAATTGATGGAAAAGCTGTTTTTGCAGTTTACAGAACCTCACTGATACCGGATTTTGATAAGGTTGCTGAATTATGGAGAAAAGAAGTGGCAAAACATGGAATAGAATTATACATTACCCGTTTTGAAAGTTTTGGAGAAAAAGGTCAGGAATTTATCACCAAAAATATTGATGCAAGCATTGAGTTTCAACCCCATTCCGGAATAAAAACCTTAAAAGAAATTAAAGATAAGAATAACTCACTTGAAAAGCAGAACTTTAAATCTTTAAGAGACGAGATAAGTGTTTCTACCATTAAACAAAGTTTTAGTCACTGGACTAAAAAACTAAAATTAAAATCTACTGAATCAATACCTCAACTAGATGGAAAACTTGTAGAATATATTGATTTTGCTAATGCAGACATTGAATATCATAAAAATGAAAAACCGGATCATAAATTTTTCAGATGCGTATGTCCCGGCTTTGACAATAGCGCTAGAAAAGCAAAGAATTATTTTATTTTAAAAAACACATCTCCAAAAATATTTAAACATTGGCTTGAAGAAAAAGTAAAATTATTCACTCCTTTTAGTGAAGAAGAAAATCTATTTTTCATCAATGCTTGGAATGAATGGGCAGAAGGAAATTATTTAGAACCAAGTAAGACCTGGGGAAGAGAATATTTAGATGTAGTTAAAGAAGTTTTTAAAAATAAATAATATAAATAGGACGTTATGATAAACTACAAAAGAAATAAGATGAATTTTTTGTTCGTTTATCAATAGAAAATAACTAATATTTATCCAAGAAATAGACTATGAAGATATCCGTAGCTTTATGTACATACAATGGAGAGAATTATCTACATGAGCAAATAGATTCTATTCTGAATCAAACTGTACAAGTAGATGAGATCGTAATTTGCGACGATGGTTCGAATGATAAAACGATAGAAATACTTTTTGAATATCAGAAAAAGCACCCTGATTTTTTCAAATTTTATCAAAATGAAAATAACTTAGGTTTTATTAAAAACTTTGAAAAGGCGATCAATCTCTGCAAAAACGAGATTATTATTATCAGTGATCAAGATGATATTTGGGAAAAAGATAAAGTAGAAGAAACTATTCGTTTTTTTGAAATTAATCCTAAATTTGATGGTGCCTTCCACGATTTAAAATTAATTGATGATGATAAAATACATCCTTCTTATTTAAATTGGAAAGGTATTTCTCATGAAGAGGTGATTCAAGAGGTAAATGATAATGATCTTTTTGTAGCATTAGTTAAAAAAGGAAGTTTTATATTAGGCTGCGCTTTGGCAATAAAAAAAGTAGCTCTGAAAAAATATGAAATGGAAGACTTCCCTATCGCCCATGATTATTATATTGCTCAAAAATTAAGTTCAAAACACTCACTCGGATTTATCTCAAAATCTCTTTCTTCGTATAGATTACATCCTAATCAGGTATATGGTTTAAGATATAAATCAGATAAGGAAGAAGAAGAAATATCAGAAACTCAAAAATATTTTAAAGAATATGTGTGGGGGTATATGCAAATTTTAAAAAGATATAAAGAATTAAATCCTAGAGAAAACGAAAAACTAACCAACATATATTCTATATTTATTAAAAATAGAAATACATATTTAAAATCATTGCCTTTTTTGGAGAAAAAAAAATACATTTTAAAGTGTATTCGTTACCAATATTTAGACCTTGAAGGAGCTGATTTATTTAGAATTTAAACCAACAGTATGGATGTAAGCATTTGTATTACCACCTATAAACACGAAAAATATATTAAACAATGTCTTGAGAGTATTTTCGCTCAAGAGTTCAATGGTGCCTATGAAATTATCATTTGTAATGATAATTCTCCGGATAATACAGAGATCATTATCAATGAGCTCATTGCGTCACATCCAAAAGGTAATAAAATAAAATATTTTAAAAACGTTCCTAATTTAGGATATGTAAAAAACACTTTATTTTCTTTTTCAAAAGCTTCTGGAAAATATATTTCTATATTAGATGGTGATGATTATTGGATCGATTCTTCCAAACTACAACAACAATTTAATTTTTTAGAAAAAAATCCTGATTTCTCAGGAGTGGGTACAGATTCTAATGTCATTTATGAAGATGTTCCTCTTCCTAGCCATGGTTTTTCAGGACATTTGGGACAAGAATTAACGAAGGATAGTTTGACTGACAGAAACATTTGCCAAACCTCAACATTTTTCTTCAGAAAAAGTATTTTGAAGGATGATTTTCCAACAAAAATTATTTCTGCAGACAGATGCCTTTATCTTTTAGCTGGATGCTATGGAAAAATAAAAGTTCTTCCTGAGCAAATGAGTACTTACAGACAGTTTTCGGCAAGCATTTCGAAAAATGTAACGTATGATATGATGAAGGGAGATTTTGCTATTATCCCTTTTATAAAAAAATATAATTCAGAATATAAAACATCAAACCTAAAGGCTTATTTTTATTATACTTTGATGACATACTCTACTGTAATCACGAAGTCTAATTTTCATAAAGCTGCTACAGGATACTTTTTCAACAATATATTATCAAAGTTTTCATTGAATCCTATAAAATTATATCTGGCAATAAAATGGACCCAACATACAATTAACCAAAAACATCAGATAAAAGTACAGAACAACAGTTTTATATAAAAAAACACAAATAATGATTATAGGAAACGGACTTATCGCAACCTCACTAAAAAATATAGATTCAGAGGATATGCTCTACTTTGCTTCTGGTGTTTCAAACTCCCTCGAAACCAGAAGTTCTGAATTTGAAAGAGAATTTACTCTTTTAAAAACTGCATTAGAGAATAATCCTAGTAGCAAGGTTATTTATTTTTCTACTTTGAGTATTAATGACCAATCAAAGCAAGACAGTCATTACGTTATGCATAAAAAAGCAATCGAAAATTATATCCAAGAAAATTCCGAGAATTATCTTATCCTAAGAATAGGAAATATTGTAGGAAAAGGAGGAAACCCAAACACTCTTTTCAATTATTTGAAAGCACAGATTTCAAATAACAATAAATTTGCACTGCACACCAAAGCCAGAAGATTATTAATAGATATTGATGACATTGCGCTGTTTTTAGGTATGAATTGCGCTCAATTAAACAATAAAACGATTAATTTTGCGTATCCCTATTATTATGATCTGAGTGAAATTATTAATGCAATCCAACTAAAAATGGATAAGAAGGCAAACTACGATGAGGTGGACCAAGGGGATTTTTATAAAGTAACTTTCGAGGAAAATATTACTGCCTTTTTCTCAAAAACAAGTGCTGAAGATTATATAAAAATTCTGACCGAAAAATATATTTAAAAACACACATGAATAAAGTTTATTTGATCATCGTTACTTACAATGCTATGAAATGGGCGGAAAGATGTTTTACAAGTTTAAGACATTCCAATCACCCTGTAATATGTATTGTAATTGATAATGGTTCCACAGATGGTACACAAGAATATATAAAAACTACTTTTCCTGAAGTAGATTTCATACAATCAGCCGAAAATTCTGGTTTCGGAAGAGCAAATAATGTAGGAATAGAAAAAGCATATAAAGCAGGTGCTGATTTTGTTTATCTCATGAATCAGGATGCATGGATTTTCCCTGATAGTGTAGAACAACTATTGGAGGTTTACAAAACCTATCCTAATAAGGAACAAATCGGGATATTAAGCCCTATGCATATGGATGGAAGTGAAAAAAGATTTGATCTCCATTTTGAAAACTACATTGCCCAAGACGCTAAAAATAACAGATTAGTTTCTGATCTATTTTTTGGCAGCCTTAAGCCGTTTTATGAAATAAAATTCGTGAATGCTGCGCACTGGTTTATTCCAAGAAATATCATTGAGAAAGTAGGAGGATTTAATCCGTATTTCTTTCATGGTGCTGAAGATTATGACTATATCAACAGAGTTACTTATTTCGGATTCAAAATAATTGTTTGCCCGAAAAGTAAGGTTGTACATGATGCAAAAGTGCAATCCTTTGAAAAAGAGCAACAAAAAACGCCTGCCGAAATATTAGCAAGACAGAGACTTTCCATGCAAATGCAAAGGGAAACGAGATATATGAACCCCAATTTTGATTATAATATCAAGAGAGAGAAAAAAGCTTTCCTTACCTCTATTTTAAAAGTGGGAGCACAAAGAAATAGAAGTGAGTATAAATTTTATATGGAACAGTATAAATACTTTTCAGCAAAATTTAAAGAAATTGATGCCTATAGAACAACAGCTATGACCGGTAAACATCCATTTTTAAATCTTTAATTATAATGGAAAAACTACCTATAAGCATCTGTATCCTTTCCTGGAAAAGTGGGAGTACGCTGAAAAACACGCTGAGGTCATACAAAAAGTATGGACTTTTAGAGATGGTGGATGATATTGTAATCCTCTTTCAGGAAGTAAGTGAGGAAGATAAAAAAACCGCAGAAAAATATAAAGTCAAATATATTGGCTTAAAAGAAAATATTGGGATTGGAAAAGGCATGAAAATGCTGGCCGAAAATGCTTCCACCGAAAATATTCTTTTCTTAGAACATGATTGGGAACTTATTGAAGAAAAAAACTTTGTATTTCCTCATCTTAAAGGCGGACTAGATTTACTTAATAATGGATTTGACGTTGTAAGATTCCGAAGCAGAAAAAAACCCGGTTATCCTTTGATATCTATTAGAAACAAAGGTAAAGAGCTCGATTACTATGATGATTGGCACGAATGCACCTCTCCTCACCTTCTTGAATCACTCCATTGGCTAGATCCGGCGGTAGAGTTTCCTGATAAAATACAAAAGCAGGGAGAATACTTCGTAACAACTTCCCGATGGGCGAATTGGACGAACAATCCTTATCTTGTTAAAAAAAATTATTTACTTGAAAAAATTCTTCCTTTTTCCGGAGAATCTGTTTCGCTTGAAAGAAATATTGCTTCTTGGTGGGTAAAGCAGGATTTTAAAATAGCACAAGGCGAAGGTCTTTTTACACATAAAGATTTTACTAAATACCCGAAGAAAAGCCTTCTTCGCAAAATATTGAGTAAATTGAAAAATAAATTTAAATAAGCACATAATGAAAATCCTTTTCCATGAGAACGAACTCAATTATAGAGGGACTTCCATCGCATTATATGATTACGCAGATTTCAATGAAAGATATCTTGGAAATGAATCTATCATTATATACAATAAAACATTACCAACCAACCATCAGTTAGGAATTGAAAAATTCAAAAAACGTTTTCAGGTAATTGATTATTCTGATTTTAAAGAAGTTGATACCGTCATCAAAAACAATACTATTGATTTGTTTTATGCCATCAAAAACGGGTTCCAAGACGGTGTAGAGACAAAAGAGTGCAAAACAGTTATTCACAGTGTTTTTAAATATTTAGAGCCCCATGGAGATGTCTATGCTTATGTTTCAGAATGGCTGAGTGAGGAAATGACAGGATCTAAATCTCCATTCGTTCCACATATGGTCAATTTGGGAGCTGAAACTCATGAGGATCTGAGAACGGAACTTAATATTCCAAAAAATGCCAAAGTTTTTGGATATTATGGTGGCGGTCAAAGTTTCAATATCACTTTTGCTCAAAAAACAGCAGAAAAAATTGCTTCAAAATATAAAGACATTTATTTCATTTTTATGGGAGTAGACTCTTTTGTGAAGAAAAAATGGTGGAAATCAGCTTTACCCAACATTATATTCCTCCCGCCAAGTTCGGATATTATGATGAAACTAAAATTCATCAACACTTGTGATGCATTGCTTCATGCACGAGAAAGAGGTGAAACGTTTGGAATCACTGTTGCCGAATTTGCAATTAAAGGAAAATCCGTCATTACTTTTGCGGATTCTCCCGAGAAGGCTCATAATATGCATTTGAAAGATAAAGCCTACTATTATCGCAACGAAAAAGAATTGCGGGATATTATTTTAGATTCAGATCTGAAACTATCTGCAAAAGAACTGTATGAAAAGTTTTTACCACATCCTGTAATGGATACCTTTAAGAATGTATTTATTGATTAAGGCATGAAAACTAAAGTCATTAATTATATCATTAGTCTTATACTGATTGTATATTATTTTATAAGTATACAAAATACCTATTTACAAATCATAATTAATAAAAACGGATGGTATTTAGGAGAATGGATTATCAATTATCAGGATGGAGGCTTTAAAAGAAGAGGGTTATTTGGTACTATATTTATATTTTTAAATGAGGTTACTAAAATTAATCTGGAATACATTATTTTCTCTTTTCTATTTTTAGTATATACTTTATTCTTCTACATGTTGATTAAGCTCTTCTGGAAAAATAAAAATAATTTAATCACAATAAGTATTTTACTACTTCCTTCAGCATTTGGAATGCTTTTAAAAGATCCTACAATCGCAGCTAAAAAAGATGTTTTTTTCCTGTTATTATATCTTTTATATTTTGTTTACCTCAACTCAAAGATTATTATTAATGATTTTATAATTACATTCTTTATAATAATTGCGATCTTAAATCATGAAGCAACATTTTTTTATTTACCATTTATAGCCTTCACTTACTTCATCAAAAATGAAGCTTCAGCATTTAAGAAAATTAAAAAGATAATTATATTTCAAATAGTTCCTGCAATTATAACGATGGCGCTTCTTTATAAATTTGGGATGAATATAAAAACAGATAACTCCATTTTATTTTTGAAGGAACATGGTCTTCAACTCGGTCAATTAGGAATCTATGAATATGATCCCAATTTTAATGTTTTGAACTTTTATAAGGAACATCTATATGGTTATCAAATGTATGCTATAAGTATATTAATAAGCATATTAACTTTTGGAATATATTATAGATTTAATAACCTCAAAATAAATATTCCATTTATAATAATACAAACAATATTTTTATTACCCTTATTCTATATAGCCTATGATTGGGGTAGATGGATAAATATTATTTTCTCTCTATTAACAATCTTTATCGCAGGTGAAAAAACAATCCTAAGTAGTTTAAAAAAAGATATAATTGCTATTGTATTAATATTATTTAATTCCCTTTGGAGTATGATGGTTTTACACCAAGGCTTTTTAACCTTCCCAAGAATTGATAATTTTTTGAAAAAACTTATTTATTTTTTGTATTTCAAATTTTTTTAACTCCCTGACATTATACAAAATAGCAAAATAAAATTATAGAAGTTAATATAAAATTGTTAGTTATCAAATATTTATTAAAATAATGAAAGTAAAAATAACCAACTACATCATAAGTTTCATATTCATAATTTACTATTATTTTAGTATTGCAACCTCCTATTCATTAATCGTAGTAAACAAAGGCGGATGGTTTCTGGGAGAATGGCTTATAAACTATCAAGATGGTGGGTTCAAACGAAGAGGGCTCTTTGGTTCTTTATTTATATTTATAAATGAGATTACTAACATTAATCTGGAATATATTGTATTTGCATTTTTATTTATTCTTTATTCTTTATTCTTTTACTTATTCATAAAACTCTTTTGGAAAGAAAAAAATAACCTCCTTGTTATAGCACTCATACTACTCCCTGCAGGTTTCGGAATGATGGTAAAGCATCCTGAAATTGCATCAAAAAAGGAAGCTTTGTTTTTTCTGCTATATCTCCTATATTTTTTATCTCTCCGCTCCAAGGTTATCATTAAAGATTATGTTATTACTCTCTTTATCCTTATTGCAATATTAACCCACGAAATGGCATTTTTTTATTTACCATTTGTCAGTTTTACCTACTTTGTTAAAAATGATCGTCCTAGTATTGACAAAATAAAAAAAATATTTTTTTATCAGTTTCTACCTGCCACTGCGGCTATGATGATTCTTTATAAATTCGGAGTAAATATAACGACAGTAAATACAGTACAATTCTTTAAAAACCACGGATTAGTATTTAAAGAATTAGGTATTTTTGAGTACAACCCAAATTACAATGTTCTTGATTATTACAAATCACATTCATATAGCTATCAGATGTATGTTATTAGTATATTTCTGGGTTCATTCACTTTTTATATTTATTGTAAATTTAATCAAGTTAAAATCAGTACTATATTCTTAGCTATACAAGTTATTTTTTTACTTCCTTTATTCTATATTGCTGTGGATTGGGGCCGATGGGTAAATATCTTTTTTTCGCTATTAACCATATTTATGATTGGGGAGCAAAAATTAGTGTTAACTCGCAAACAAGAAATTATTACTATTATAATAATATTTTTTAATCTCTGGTGGAAAATGCTGCTTAGAACTGAAGGTTTTTTAACTTTTACTATATTTGATAATTTTCTAAAACAAACCTATTATTTTATATTTTATAATCTAAAAAACATATTTAATTTATTTTTTTTCTAAAAAACACAACTATTATTTTTTTAACTTGACTTTAAGATTCCAACGATGAAACTGAGAGAGCAATTTAAATAAGCACCTTATTAAAAATACAAACATTAAATTAAACTTCCCTTAAAAAAATACCTATGTGCGGAATAGCAGGAATCATAATCAATAATGCAAAAAATTATCAGGAAGAAATTCAAAAAATGACGAATGTTATGGCCTATCGTGGTCCGGATTCTGAGCATTTTGAATTTTATGATAATGCAGCATTAGGTCATAGAAGACTTTCAATTATAGACCTTTCTGAGAATGGTAAACAGCCTATGTTTTCTGATACAAAGAAAGAATGCATTGTTTTAAATGGTGAAATCTATGGTTATCAGGCGATAAAAGACCAATATGCAGACTATCCATATCGTGGAGGTTCAGATACTGAGGTTGTTCTTGCTATGTATCAGAAGAAACAAGAAAACTTGATCCATGATCTACCCGGAATGTTTGCTTTTGCCCTATGGGACAATGAAAAGCAAGAACTATTCTGCGCAAGAGATCGTTTTGGAGAAAAGCCTTTTTACTATGCTATTGGAAAAGACGGTGAATTTATTTTTGCATCTGAGATCAAAGCAATTTTAGCCTCAGGATTAGTAAAACCAGAAATTGATAAAGCACAGATTGCCTATTATTTAAAAAACGGATATATCCACCCTCACCAAACTATTTATAAAAATATTTCCAACCTTAAACCAGCGCATACTCTGGTATATAAGAATGGGAATATAGAAATAAAACCGTATTGGAAAGTTCCTACAGAAACCACAAAATTAAGCTTGGGTGAAAGTGTCGAAAAATTTAAATACCTTTTAGACAGTGCCGTAAAAAAACAATTAATAGCAGATGTTCCCGTAGGTTCTTTCCTTTCGGGAGGGCTTGACTCAAGTACGATTGTTGCGGTAGCTTCTAAATATAAAGAAAATATCAAAACATTGGTTTACGGCTATGATAGTGGTGATTTAAACGAAATGCCATACGCACAGGCCATTGCAGATAAATACAAAACAGACCATCATATTCTTTTAGATAAGAAACAAAAAATTTCAGAAACGTTGCAGGAAGTTTATTCCTATATGGATGAACCGTTGATGGATTCTTCCTTACTTCCTACTCATCTTATTTTCAAACAAGCTTCCAAAGATCTTAAAGTTATTCTTTCCGGCGATGTAGGTGATGAGTTATTCGGAGGATATAGTTTTTATAGATATAATGTAAATCTTTCTCAAAAAGGTTATTATCCGGACTACCTTTCTAAAATGATTCTTTTAGCCGGAAAATTTAGAGATATTGGGTCCGAAAGGCGCCACAGAGCAGAATACAGTGATACCCTGGATTATCATCAGAACAAGGTGCGAAATCACTTTTCTATTGCCGAAATTAGAAAATTGGGGATCAGCGAGGGAATTCCTGCACAAGAGTTTAGCTTTACCCCTAAAAATGAAGATTTTAATGATCTTATGAGGATAGATCTGGAAAAATATGTTCCGGGTAACATGTTGTTGAAAGGTGACAGAACTTCTATGTATAATTCTGTAGAAGTAAGAATTCCATTTTTAGATATAGATTTTGCAGAGTTCTGTATTCAACTTCCTTGGCAGTACAAGGTAAACTCAACGGAAGATAAAATTATATTAAGAAAAGCCTATTCTCAGGCGTGGACAGAAGAAATTGCAAAACGTAAAAAAAATGGTTTTGGAGCTTCTGTCAATGAATGGTTCAAAGAAACTGAACTTCAAGATCTAAGCAAAGAACTTCTTGAAAATAAAAACAGTTATATCTTTCAGTTTTTAGATTTTAATGAAGTACAAAAGAAACTCAATAAGCAGCTTCAGCATTGGAGTTTATTGATTTTAGCGCTTTGGTTTCAGAATAATAAAAATCATTTACAATAAGATGAAAATAGGCCTGACACAAAATGACTATCCCATTAAAAGAAATATTTTAAATAAAGTTTCTGGATTTGAGTATGTATTTCTACGAAAAAACAACAATTTTTTTCATTCATTATCTACCTTGAAAAATATTTTGTTCAGAAAAAGAGATAATATTGAAGGAAAGTATTTTTTCTATCAAAAACCAAAGATTGATATCCTTCATCTTTACAATGATATTAATTATTCTTCTCAGAAATGGGTAGCTTCTTTTGAAACGTTAGTTCCCAGATTCCATGAAACCAGAAATGATCATCAGAAAACTGAACCTCAACATACCCGTAATAAAAAAACAGAAAATGCGCTCAAGCAAATTTCCAGAAAGAACTGTTTAGGGATTATCTCAATTTCTCAAGCTTCTGCAAATATTCAGTTGGAGCTTTTGAAAAACTATCCTGAATTTCAGGAAATTATCAACAATAAACTTTCTGTGATACATCCTTCGCAGGAGGTTATTCCGAGAGATTCTCAGAGTGTTTACAAAAACATAGAAACTTTTAATCTTATTTTTGTAGGAACCCAATTTCATCTAAAAGGAGGAGTGGAAATGGTAGAGGTTTTAAAAAAATTAAGACAAAAACACAATTTCAAACTTACGATTGTTTCTTCTTTTAAAACAGATAATTATGTAACGAGGGTAACTGAAAAAGAAGCTCAGGAAACTAAAGAGCTATTGAAAAAGGAAGAATGGATCGAAATTTTCGAAAACATTCCTAACGAAAAAGTGATCGAGCTTATTAAGCAATCTCACGTTGGTTTGTTACCCACTTGGTCCGATACTTATGGATTTTCTGTATTAGAAATGCAGGCGGCAGGAGTTCCTGTCATTAGTACAGACATAAGAGCATTACCGGAAATTAATAATAAAAATTGTGGCTGGTTGATTCATATTCCTCAAAATCGTTTAAAACAGGCACTTTACTATACCAATGAACAAAAAGAAGAACTAAAAAAAACATTGAAAGTACAGCTTGAAAATGTTCTTGAAGATATTTTTGCAGATCCGGAACAGCTCTTGGAAAAATCAAAAAATTCATTGGAAAGAATCAAAAAAAATCATGACCCTATTATTTTTAGTGAAAAATTAAACGCAATATATAGCAAGGCATGAATATCTCAGTAATTATACCCGTTTACAATGCAGCAGAGTTTTTAGAAAAAGCGGTAGATTCTGCGTTGCAGTTTGATGAAGTACAGGAAATTGTATTAATTGAGGATAAATCAACCGATAATTCATTAGAGGTTTGCCAGAAATTGATTATCAAAGATTCAAGAATTACTTTACATCAACATGCTGACAAAGGAAATCATGGTGCCGGAGCTTCTAGAAATTTAGGTCTTGAAAAAGCAAATTGTGAATTCATCTCTTTTCTGGATGCAGATGATTATTATCTCCCCAATCGTTTTGAGGCGGAAAAAGAAATTTTCAAAGAGGCAAAAATCGAAGGTGTTTTTGGAGCCATCGGAATAGAATATTTAACCGAAAAAGGAAAAGAAGAATTTCAGAGTAAATTTAAAAACATCTCTTTAACCACCGTTAATTTCCCAGCAGAAGGTGAAACTGTTTTGAAAGGATTATTAGGTTTGACTCCTATCATTTTTGGAACATTCTTTCATTTGAACGCACTTACCATCAGAAAATCGGCTTTAGTTAAAAATAATCTTCGCTTTAACGAAAATCTTAGGGTACATCAGGATTCTGATTTTATTACTAAACTGGCTTATCATTGCTATTTAAAATCTGGAATTATAGATAAAGCCATTGCGATAAGAGGCGTTCATGATAATAACAGGATCACAAAAATTATAAGATATTCCCCTCAATATAATAAGAGGCAATGCCTGTTATGGAAGTCTTTATATGATTGGTCAAGCTCCAATCCATTACCGCTAGATTGCAAAAGAAAAATTTATTTAACCTATAGATCATTTGACTTATCTTTAAAAACAGGATTAAATAAATATTTTTGTATCTTTTTAGAGGCTATTAAAAATCCCCAAATAGTAAAAACACAATATCGTTTCACTTATCTCAACCGATGAAAATATCCGTAATCATTCCCGTTTATAATGCTGAAAAATACATTTCGCAAGCCGTAGAATCAGCGCTACAGTTTGAGGAAGTATATGAGATCATTTTAATTGAAGATAAATCTCCGGACAATGCGCTGCAGGTCTGTCAGAAATTAGCTGAAAAATATTCTCAAATTAAATTATACCAGCATCCCGACAAAGGTAACCACGGAGCCGGAGCTTCCAGAAATCTCGGATTAGAGAAAGTAACCGGCGATTTCGTAGCATTTTTAGATGCCGATGATTACTACTTACCCAACAGATTTGATGCGGAAAGAGAACTTTTCAAAAATCCAGAAGTTGATGGGGTGTATGGAGCCAATGGAGTACAATATTATTCAGAAAAAGCAAGAGAACAGTACTACCCTATTTATAAAGATAAATTAGATACTGTATATAAAAAAACAAATCCTGAAGATGTTTATTTAGGATTAATTAATTTGCGCGGAACTTTTGGATTGATTCATCTGGATGCTCTTACCATTAGAAAAACAGCTCTGTCTAAAATGAGCAAAATGTTTGAAACCTCTCTCCGTCTTCATCAGGATTCGGAAATTATCGTAAGGCTCGCTTTCTATCTTAGGCTTTTTACAGGAATCAATGAGCAACCTATTGCCTTAAGAGGTATTCATGAAGATAATAGAATAACAAAAGTAGATTCAGGGAAAACAAATCCTGCAACAACGCGGGTTTTATTGTGGAGAGAACTGAGTAAATGGGCCGAAAATGAAGAAGGCGTTCCCCAAGATGTAAAAATTCACATCCAAAGAATGCTTCGTAGTTTTGAGATTGCCATTGCTCCCACTTTCAAAAAATGGGGAATGATTGGGAAATACCTTATTACTGATTATAGAAGTATTAGATCGGGACTTTACAATATCAATTTTAGATCAACCATTATTTAATTTACATTCTGTTTTAATGAAAATATCAGTAATTACTCCCGTTTATAACGCCGAGAAATATGTTGCTCAGGCTGTAGAATCTGCTTTACAGTTTGATGAAGTATATGAAGTGATTTTAATTGAAGACAAGTCGCCCGACAATGCATTACAAATCTGCTTGGAATTGGCTGAAAAATATGACCGAGTAAAACTCTATCAACATCCCGATAAAGGAAATCATGGAGCCGGAGCAACCCGAAATTTGGGATTAGAAAAAGCAACCGGAGATATTATAGCATTTCTGGATGCCGATGATTACTACTTACCCAATAGATTTGATGCCGAAAAAGAGCTTTTTAACAATCCAGACGTAGAAGGAGTTTATGGTGCCATTGGGGTTCATTATTATTCTGAAAAATCAAAAGAACAGTATTATAAATTATATGGAGATCGACTAACAACCGTCTATAAAAAGCATCATCCTAAAGATGTATTTCCAGGGCAGATCCATATGAGAGGATCTTTTGGACAATTTAGTCTGGATGCGCTTACCATAAGAAGAGAATCATTACAAAAGATGGGTACATTCTTTAAAACGCATTTAAGGCTTCATCAGGACACCGAATTCTTATTAAGACTCTCTTACTACCTCGATTTGTATACTGGCATTATAGACAAAGCAGTAGCCGTGAGAGGCATTCATGAAGACAACAGAATCACGCAAGTAAATTCCGGCAAGATCAATCCTGCCACCACAAGGGTTCTACTTTGGAGAGAAATCAATAAATGGGCTGAAAATGAAGAAACTGTTCCCCAAGACGCCAAAGTTCATATCAAAAGAATGCATCGCAGTTTTGAAATTGCTGTTGCCCCTCGTTTTAAGAAATGGGGAATGATTACAAAATATATGATCACAGATTATCCCAGTATTCGTTCGGGATTATTTAATATCAATTTTAGAAAAGGGCTATTTTAGAATTATTTCTTTCCTCTTTTATCCGCTATAATAGAGTCGGCAATTTGAGCAGTGAAGATCTTCCCAGATCCTTTATACATGTGGTTTCCGTCTGTGTAAATGTAATCCTCAGGTTTTGTTGACAAATTAAAAAACTTCACTCCATTTTGTTTTGCTATATTTTCTATTCTCTTATTGAAATCAGGAGCGTATTTATCTTCTAGTTCCATCATGCCTTTGAATGCCGGAATTCTTACAATATACACCGTCCCTTTCTCTTTAAGATATTTAATCATATCTTGAAAAGCATTGATTCTGTATTGTGAAATTTTCTGACCTTTCATCATCTCAGTATACCCTTCAATCTTTCTGGCTTCTCTTACTTTAATACTATCAGGATGTATATTTACATTAACTTCCATCCATCCATTTTTATGCAAAAAAGTTACTGATTTTGAAAGTTCTTCCCTATCTCTGTAGATATTAAACCAACTTCCAGAAAAATGCTTTAAAAGGTATTCATAGTTGGGGCTCATATCATAAAAATGCATATCAGCCAGAGGAGAATATCTATCCGGATCTTCTTTTACGTTTTCTAAACTTTTTTCTAATGATAAACACCAAGGATCAACGGTTAAAATGAAAATTCCATTTTTAGTATCTGGATTCATTCTTCTCTTTACTGCTTCAAGATAGACTTGTCCATACGGAGAATCACCAATATTAAGGGCAAAATTATTAAACTTTCTTCCTTTTAGTTTTTCATCCAGAACATAGGGAATAACAGCCTGTCCGCCACGAGAATCTCCCAAGATCATATCAGAAGGTTTTGGGCCTGTATAGTGTCTGTAATTATCATCAGTATTACCATCTGCGTACGTTCCTAAGAACAGCATAACGCCAATAACACCAATAATATAAAATGATATTTTAAATAAAAACTTTTTCATTAGAACTGTTCATAGATGAAACTTCCGTTACCAAAAACGCCGTAATACATAATCAGAAAAATAAGGAAAACATAAATAATTCTTCTTACCATTGGTTTAAATCTGCTGATTTCCAAACCATGCTCCTGCTCTTTATTAATCCAGTCAATTAAAACGACAATGGCAATTAAACCTAAAATTTTAATTTTAATAAACTGTGGAACCGAGAAAAGTGAAAGACTAAAAATTCTCCCATACATGCCAAAAGCATCTTTTAAACTCGGAGCAACAAAAAGAACCAGTGCAAAACAAACCAAAGCCATGGTATACACTATATTTCCAAGTTCTTTAAATGTAGGAATTGTTTTAGATAGTTTCTTCTTTTTATTAATCTGATTATTAACCACTAAAGGAACATAATACAGTCCTTGCAAAGCTCCATAAACAATGAAAGTCCAGTTGGCACCATGCCAGAAACCAATGATTACAAAATTCAGAAAAACGGCAAGCATTAATCCCTTTTTATCGTAATCTCTGAATTGTATTACTAATGGGGTAAAGACATATTCTGTTAACCAAGAAGTTAATGAAATATGCCATTTTCTCCAATAATCTGCAATATTTTGAGCAAAAAGAGGGAAAGCAAAGTTTTTAGTTGTTTTAAAGCCTAACAGTTTTGCGATACCAATGGCCATATCCGAATATCCTGAAAAATCGGCATACATCTGGAATAGGAAAAGAACTGCTCCAAAAGCAATTGTACTTCCTGAAAGATGTTCGTAGTTCTGGAATATATTCTGAGTAATAGGTGAAATACTATTAGAAACAACCAGCTTTTTGAATGCTCCCAAAAGAATCTGCCTTGCTGCATCAGATCCATTTTCAACGGTGAAAACTCTTTCTTTTTTCAGTTGAGGAAGCAATAGTCCCCCTTTGTCAATAGGACCTGAAGTCATACTTGGAAAGAAAGAAATATAGTTGAAAAAAGCTAGAGCATCTGTTTCAGCTTTCAATTTATTATTCTTAATATCAAGAATATAACTTATCATCCTGAAAGTATAAAAACTAATTCCCAGCGGTAAAATTATTTTTAAAGTCAAATCATTTTTAATTCCAAATAAATCTGTAAAAGATTCAATAAAGAAATTGAAATATTTAAAATAAAATAATGTTCCTACAGAAAATAGTAATCCCAAATTTACCCAAAGCTTTTTTCTCTTCGGATCTTGAGTTTCAGAAATTTTTAATCCCAAATAATAACATATTGCTGAACTTACCACCAAAAGTATAAGAAACCTCCAGTCCCAGCTTGCATAAAACACATAGCTGGCCAATAATAAAAATATATTCTGAGCTTTAAGATTTTTCCCTAAAACCCACCAGTATATGGCAAAAACAACCGAAAAAAAAAGGATAAATACTAATGATGTAAACTGCATCAGTTGCTATTTAAAAGTTCAACAATTCCATAAGAAAGCATTAAGAAAGCCACTTTTCTGTTATTGAAAAGTATCGCTTCTTTAGGTGGAGAGATTAGCATTCCTCCCTTTTCGGTAAGATCTTCTATTGTTTTATCAATATCATCCACTTCATAGCAAATATGATAGTATGAAATTCTTTTTTTCAAAAGATTCTCCACCGGTTTCCCTGAAACAAGCTCGATATTCAATCCATCTTCTACCGTAATCATACATAATTCTGCTTGCTGATTCGGATCGAAAACAACAGGCGTTTCTTCTATGATTTTGTGGAGTTGTCTTATGCTTTGGAGTTCTGCCTGTATATCCTTACAGGCAACTCCTACGTGATGAAATTTCATTACAATTTTGAAGCAATAGAACTTGCCATTTCACCTACTGTGTTCCAGCTTTGAATTTCTGAAGAAGTGAAACGTACTTTAAAAGCCTTTTCTACTGCTACAATAAGTTGAATATGAGAAAGTGAATCCCATTCTTCTACATCATTTGCTGTAGTTTCTTCTGTTAGGGTAATATCTTCGTTATCCAATTCTTCACGGAAAATTTCTGATAGTTTTGCTAAAATTTCTTCTTTATTCATAATGTTTAACTATTTTTTTATTTTTAAAAACGATGCATACATGGTTGCAATCTTTCTTTTTTCTGCTTTTTCTAAATCTATATCTTCACTTACAAAATACCTTTCATCTACAATCTCCAGTCCTGCCTCATTAATTAAATCTCTGATTTCCTGAACATTGTTAAATAGATAAATATGATCTATGGAAGGGGCATTGGTAGGAGTTGTAATAAAAATAGTTCCTTCTGGTTTTATAAGGTTTTTGATTTTCTTTAATAACGCTAAAGGATCTTCCACATGCTCTAGCACCTCTCCCATTGTTATGAAATCTTTCTTTTCATCATCATCATTATAATCAAATACATTTTTAAGATGATAGATCACCTTGTCACTTTTGATTAAACTTTTTGTAAGCTCAAGAGAAGACTCACTAATATCCAATGCTTCAAAAGTACAATCATTACCAATTTTTTCCATTGCGGCTTCAAAATACAAGCCATGACCAGCTCCTATTTCAAGATAAGATTGTATAGGTAAATAGTGTTGAATCCCATTTTTGAAATATTGATACACATCATAATGATGTTTCCAAAGAAACTGAGAAAGCAATAATCCGTGCATATGAGAAACCATGACATCAGGATTATTATACATTGCTTTATTTACGGCGTCAAATGAAGTATTCCTATATTTTCCTGTTCTTATAAAATCAAGCATTTCTTCATTAAAATCTCCAATCATTTTAAGATAATAGTTGATGGAGTCATCAAATGTAAGACTGTTCTTTTCAAGAATATCTTTATATTTATTGATGAAAACATTATAGTCATTAATATAATGTTCTTCTTCCTTTAAAGAAGAAAAATTCTTTTGCAACTTTTTACCATGAATGGCATTTTTAGTCGCAATGCTTTCGATTAAGTGTTCAATTTCCATATTTTATTTAGTGCTTATAAAAACTTCTTTTGGCTCATAGCGATCAATATTCAAGACCCATTTTCCTTCATTTTCTATAAACCCTAACCTTTGGTAATGATCCTTCACCATTTGGTTTTTTGCTGTTGGAAGATATTCGCCTACAACATATTTAAAACCATTCTTTTTTGCTGTCTCAACGATTGTGTTAAGCGTAAACTCCTCCATTCCTCTTTTCAACACTCGGCAGCTCATCAGCCATGTTTCAATGAAAAGTGTTTCTGCATCTTTCTTTTCCAGGACAATCACACAAATCAATCCGTTGTCACCATATTTATCTACCAAAGTAAAAGACATGGTATGGTGATCCTCCGAATTCATAAGGCTTTCAACGTCTTGTTCAGTATATCTTACCGTTCTTAAATTAAATTGATTAGAGCGTTGTGTTAATTGAGAAACCCTAGGTTTTGAAAAGTTATTAAATGCCTGAACATCAGAAACCATCTTCATACTTTTAAGAAAATCTTCTACATTGGTAAAACTATCCAACGCAATGGCTCTTTCTGCCTCAACCTGATATTGCTTCGTTCTCTCAGCATCATTTTCAGAGAAGCTTGCGGTTTCAAAAAGATTTAAACCATATAAATATTCTAAATATTCTGCAGGATCTTCGGGTAATTCCGGAACACAAACGTCAGGAAGATTTTCTCTGACAATGTTTCTTTCAAAAGGATTGTCATCCAGGAAAACCATAGAATCGAACCCAATATTTAATATACTCTGAATTTTCCTGATATTATCTGCTTTATTCTCCCAATTGGCTACAAACACAGCAATATCGTCTAATTTAAGAACCATATCAGGATGTTTTTCAAAAGGCTCTTTCGCTTTATCTTCATCATTTTTACTGCAGACCGCTAGAATAATACCTCTCTTCTGCAACGCTTTAGCCCAATATTGAAGTTCTGTAAAAGCTTTGCCGATTCCTAAACTACCAATCTGTATTTTTTCAAGACCATCATCACCAATAATTCCTCCCCATGTTGTATTATCCAGATCTAAGATCAAACACTTCTTGAACTTACCTTCTACAGAAGATAAAATACTAACGATATGATGGGATACAATGGGCAGTACATCTAAAGACAACACCATCTCCGTATTCACATAAATATTGGGAGAAAACATAAAGTTTCTTCCCCATTTATTTTGAATAGAAAGCAAATCTGCGATAAAAAGATTATTCTGTCCTATGGCTAATTGTGCAGAAAGTAAATAATTCAATTTATTAAGCTGAAAAACAAAAGAAGATTCAACTTTATGAGCAAAATTCCCAAAAATCTGATTATCAATACCTGTAAAATTGCAATAAATAACTTTGCTTTTTGTGCGGTTTTGAATGGTAGTGTATAATTCTTCTATATAATTGATTTTATCCTGAGCAAAATTCAACTGAGAATTGTATGATTTATAATATTGAGAGAGTAATTTATGTGAAGATTCAAAGATGATCGTATAATCAGCATTAAACTCATAATATTCTGAAGTAGGATCTAAGATCTGACGGGAAATCTGACCAAAATCTGCTTCAAAAACCTCTAAGTCAAAGCCTTCATCAATAGCAGTACCTTTTAGAGCTACATTTAAAAACTGGGTTGCAGTATCTCCCAACAACGCCACTTTTATTTTTTTTAGCCCTTCTTCTTTTTTATTTAAATTTTTCTTTAGCTGTGTAAACGTTTTCATCATAGGTTTCATTTGCGGTTTGCAAAATACAATTAATATCATTTATTTACAAACCTCTGTTTAAGCTTTAATTAAATGTAATATTTGATTATTTCTTATCTAAAACTTTTTCTAAAAGAGGAGCCGTTTTTTCTGAAAGAATTTTAGATCCCTTTTCATTAAGATGCCCATAATCCCATCTATTTTCATATTGATAAAACTCAGGATATGCATCCGGATTTACAAGACTTACAACAGGTACGTTGAACGCGTTTTGATATACTTCCAGTTTTTTTGCATCCGGCTCTGCTGGGCCTGGAATATAGAGTATCAATTGAATGTTTTTTTTCTTACACTTTTCTGAAAACTCATTAATTCTCTTCACCAAAGCTTGATTTGGTGTGTATTTATTTTGATCTGCATGATAACGTTCAAGCCTTTCTTTAATTACACTTTTAAGTTTATTTTCGTCAGTTCTTGGAACCGAACTAAATTCTAATGCAGAAAAGCCTTGATTCTTATCTATAAAACTATTCTGTGTTTTTTGAATAGATCTTTCATCAGAATATTTATTAAAGTGAAAAACATTTAAAACAAAAGACGCCAATGTCAACCCTATCTGTTTATAATCTTTATTCTCTAGATGGTAATTTATAGCAAAAGCCGTATTTGCATAATTGAAAGATCCGAAACTTCTTTCTGTTTTAATATTGATTTTGGTAACCTTTATTTTATCCTGCAATTCAACGATGATATACTTAGGTTTGAAATTAGGATTGCTTAAAATATAATCTAAAGTTTGATAACTTTCTAGATCAAAACCTGCATTGGCTCCTAAATTATATGATTTTACCCCTGCAATATTCTGATCGATAATTTTACAATCAACCTGATTATTGATTTTAGAGCTTCCAATGAAATACATATTGTATTCCGGATGCTTTTCCAGAAACTCCAGCTTTGCATTTAGATACGGATATGAATAATTTGTATTCGGGCTAAGGGCCAGCTTCACCAAGCCTATAATAAATACTACGGCTATAAATAATGCTAATCTTGAGAAAAACTTCTTCATTTAAAATTGAAAATAAATAAATTCATTACTGCCAAAGTTGGCAAAATTCAATATCAAAAATGCGACTAAAATATAAATAATACTTTGTAACCACGGCTTTTTATCTTGAATTTTTAATCCATAATCCTGCGTTCTATTCCACCATTCTATCACAAGCATAAAAAGAATCAATCCAGACAGAACTAATCTAAACTCTGTCGGGAATGAAAACAGACTTTCGCTAAAGATCCTTTTAATATATCCGATAGCATCAGAAACACTTTCTGAACGGAAAAATATCCACGCAAAACAAGTCAGCGTAAACGTCATTAAAATACTCAATACTTCTCTGAACGAAGGAATAATTTTTCCCATTGCCACAACTTCCAGGTTATGTCTGTTTTTTTCAGCAATTAATAAAGGAAGAAAGAATAAAGCATTCAATCCGCCCCAAATAATAAACGTCCAGTTGGCGCCATGCCAGAACCCGCTGACCAGGAAAATAATAAAGGTATTTCTAATTTTCATCCACAATCCGCCTTTACTTCCCCCTAAAGGAATATACAGGTAATCTCTAAACCAAGATGAAAGTGAAATATGCCATCTCCTCCAGAATTCGGCAATATCTCTTGAAAAATAAGGGAATGAAAAGTTTTTAAGTAATTCAAGACCAAACAATCTGGATGTTCCTAAGGCAATATCTGAATATCCTGAAAAGTCTCCATAAATCTGGAAGGCAAAAAGTACAGCTCCTAATACTAAGTTACTGGCACTTTCTGTATGGTAGTTTGTGAAAATTTCATTAACAATAGGCGCACAGTTATCTGCAATTACCATTTTCTTGAAAAATCCCCAGAGAATCTGAGCCATTCCGTCTTTTGCTTTTTCGTAATCAAAAGTTCTTTTTCTCTGAATTTGAGGAAGAAGATGGGTTGCTCTTTCAATAGGCCCAGCCACCAACAAAGGAAAATAACTTACAAATACTGCATAATCTACATAGTTTCTTTCTGCCGGAATTCTTTTCTTATAAACATCTATCACATAAGATAACCCATGGAATGTGTAGAAAGAAATACCAACCGGTAGAATAACTTTTAATACCCACATGTTTACGCCAAAGCCAAACGAATGCAAGAGTTCTGCAAAATTTTCTATGAAGAAATTGTAGTATTTAAAAAAGCCTAAAAAGCCAAGATTAATTGCGATACTCAATGTCAGCCAAAAAGTAGCTTCTCTTTTTGTTTTACTGTTTTCAATTTGAATACCTGAAAAATAATCCAGTCCGATAGAAAATATCAGAAGGAAAAGAAACCGCCAATCCCAACAGCCATAAAAATAAAAGCTGGCCGCCAGCAAAAGGATATTCTGGTATTTATAGTTTTTATTACATACACGCCAGTATAGTATAAAAACAATCGGAAGAAAAATTAAAAAGGCAATAGAATTAAAAAGCATAAACTTTATTTAAAATAAAAATTACTTTACAAACATACCAATATATTTTCCTTCAAACTCCACTACCACTGTATTTATATCATTTTTTTCACAAAAATCCTGATAAGCAGAATTATCGCCTATATCATCACTTATAAAGATTCCTCCTTTTCTAAGATGTTTATACAATTCTTCATAAGCCCACATTCTTCCGTTATAACTCTTGTCTGAATCATAATGTACAACATCAAAAGAAGAATTTTGATTAAAGATTTTAGGTAGAGATTCCTTATCCGCAAAACGGAATAATTTCCAATATTTTTTAAGATCATCAGGAACTACAACCCCTACATACTGGTCGCCATCTTGTGCTAAATAAGGCATATCAGAACTATACAAAGTTCCATCTATTTTTTGAAGGGAAAGCAATGCAGCCAAAGAAGACCAGCCGTAAGCAACTCCGGTTTCTATGACATTTTGTGCCTTTGTAAATTCACATGCAAAATAGATTAACTCCATTGCACCGGCACCCCCCATTTTAATGGGGCAAGAGATTTCTCTTTCTTCAGATTTTTTTAAAATTTCTTTAAAATCATCTTTAAAAGAATTCATATCAATTTCAAAAAGCTGGGAAATTGCTTCTCTTTGAGAAATTGATTTAGAGGCTGCCCAAGAGTTTGTTTTCTCTTTGCCTTTAAAGGCATTTCCTCTATTAATAGTGTTTTTCACGATTTTTCTACCAAGTTCAGGATAGAGATCCGGACGTTTAAGGTAGGCTAAAAATGTTTTAAAAACTCTTAGTAATTCATTCATTGTGTTTGTGTAAGTGACAAAAATAAAGATTTTTCTGTAATATTTAATTTTTATCTTTACAAAAATTTATTAAAAAAAACTTAACCCTCACAAATGAAGTTTTCTATCCTTATAGCAAATTACAATAATGGAAAATTTTTCAAGAACTGCTACGATTCTATTATTGCACAAACATATGATAATTGGGAAGCCATTATCCTTGATGACGCTTCTACAGATAATTCTTTAGAGATTATACAAAAAATAATCGGCCATGATGATCGTTTTAAGATTCATCAAAATGAAGAGAATAGTGGCGTTGGTATTACAAAAAGTAAATTAATAGAACTTGCAAATACCGATATCTGTGGATTTGTAGATCCTGATGATGCCATTACTCCCAATGCACTCCTTTCAAGTATTACCGCTTTTAAGAAAAACAAAGATATAGTTCTCACTTATTCAAAATATGTGAAGTGTGACGAGCATCTTCAACCCATAGAAATTCCTAAATTAGCCATGCAGGTTCTCAATAATGATCCTTATTTTTTTAACTGTCCGGTTCATATTGTTCATTTTGTAAATTTTAGAAAAAAGATTTATGACCAAACAGAAAAAATGGATCCTATGATGAAAATTGCGGAGGACCAGGATTTGTATTTAAAAATGTATGAGAAAGGAAAAGTATTATTTATCAATGAAGCTAACTATCTTTACAGAACACATGCTGGAGGTATTTCTCAAAATGATAACAGACCAAAATCTCGTGAATATTTTGCCAAAGTAATTTTTAATGCCATGAAACGTAGAAAATTAACAACAATACACAGTAAACCTATTCCTAATGAGTACAACACTTCTACCGAAATTTATAGTTTATTAGAATATCAAACTTCGATTACATATAGAATTAAGAAAAAACTGAAAATATTTGCACAACAAATCTTTAGTTAATGATGATGAATAAGAAAACAAAAGTACTTTTCAGGCATCGCTCCATGGAAATGGGAGGGGTAGAAAAGGTAATATTAAGCATGCTTAATAATCTTAACAGAGATAAATTTGAGATGACAATATGCTTAAACATGAATCAGGGAGAATTACGAAATGAGATTCCCAAACATATCCGAAAAGTATATCTTAAAGAAGGAAAAGAAGATCTTTCCAAAAATCCTGTTATCAAAAAAATACAGCTTATAAAAAGAAGATTAGAACTAAAGCATGCGGAAATAAACCCCAACGTTGCAGATAATCTTCTGAATGAAAAATATGATGTAGAAATTGCTCCGACTTTCGATGCTTTCACCTCTGTATTAAACTCAAGTAACAAACATTCAAAAAAAATAGGCTGGTTCCATTCTGACATTACGGTTCCTAAAATGCAGCCGATTGTTTCTAGAATCTTACATCAAATTCCTCAGTTTGATTATTTCATTTTTGGCTCCCAACAAGCCAGAGATATTCTAGTAGAAACATATCCTGATCTAAAATTGCCTGAAAATCAAGTTATTTTAAATGCAATTCCCATTGATGAGCTAAAGCAAAAAGCTGAAGTATTTAAACCTGAATTACCCGATATTCCCGTATTTGTATCGGTTGCCAGATTGCATACCAGAAAAGGTTTTCATAAATTACTTAATGCTCATGCAAAGCTTATAAAAGACGGATTTAATCATCATATTATCGTAATTGGTGATGGTGAAGAAATGGACAATCTAAAAAAACAAGCTGAAAACTTAGGCGTTACCAACAGCTTTGAATTATTAGGATCCATGATGAATCCTTATCCTTATGTAAAAAATGCAGACTTTTTTATTCTCCCCTCAGAATCTGAAGGATGGCCTCTTATTATTGCAGACACATTAATTCTTCAAAAACCTATTATTGCAACGAGCGTAGGAGGAATTCCAGAGATGATTTCTCATGAAAAAACAGGATACCTCGTTAATTATGAAGAAGACGATATGTATGACGCAATGAAAAAGTTTTTAACTGAACCAGAACTCGTTTCCAACATTAAAAAACATCTTGAAACGATTGAAGAGCAGTTTGATAATCAGAAAATATTTAACACTGTAGAAAATATAATTTTAAAACTAACACAAAAATGATGTTATTATTCAGAGTCATATTAAAGATACGTTCCCTGTATCAGGATATGATCAAACATATTATTATTAAAGTCGCCATCAAACAAGGAATGAAAGTGGGTGATAATCTTTATGTACAAGGCATTCCCAATTTTGGTTCAGAGCCTTTTCTTATTGAGATGGGAGACAATATAACCATTGCTGAAGGCATTTCTTTTATTAATCATGGAGGAGATGGGCGAGTAACAAAAAGAATTGAAAAATACAAAGACGGAAGAACGTTCGGAAGAATAAAAATCGGTAACAATACCTTTATTGGAAAAGGAGCCGTTTTACTCCCCGGAGTTTCCATTGGAAGCAACTGCATTGTTGGTTCTATGAGTGTGGTAAGCAGTTCTGTTCCCGATAATACAATTTATGCGGGTGCCCCTGCTAAATTCATTTGCACGATTGAACAATATGGCGAAAAATTGATCGCCAATAGCACAATATATCCTCTTGAACTAGAAGCCGACCGTGCAAAACTAGAAGAATACCTCATCAAAAATCTCCCTCATACTTATAAACCCGTAAGAAAATAAATGTCGAAAAAAAAGAAAATACTCATTCGTATTGGTTCTCTTCGTCATGGTGGGGCAGAAAAAGTGTTGGTTACTTTTTTAAAAAACATTTCACCAGACAAGTATGAAGTTGATTTATTAATCAATCTTTATTCGGGAATCTACATTAAAGAAGTGCCTTCTTGGGTAAATGTTTATTACTTATTGAAAGGAGAAATGATCACCACCAATAGACCACAAGATATTCCTGTAAAAGCTTATCGGGTTCTTTATCAAAAGATGTTTCTTTGGTTTCCTTCCCTGCTTTATAAATTTATTTTAAAGAATAAACAATACGACGTAGAACTGGCGGCCATTCATGGAATGTACAGAGAAATTTTATCGAGCCCACAGAAAGATTCAAAAAAAATAATCTGGGTACAAAATGATATTTTCAACCTAAAAGAATACACTCCAGACGTCATAAGACAGTTTTTTAAGTTTGACAAAATATTAGTTATTTCCAACAAACTGCAGCAGGAAATGCATAAATTGGCTCAAAATGAAACAGAAAAACAATCTGTCATCAAAATTTTCAACCCTATAGATAAAGAAGATACACTGAAAAAAGCAAATATTATTATTGATGACTACCCTTTCGATAATAATATTCCTACTTTTGTAAGCGTTGGAACTGTTTACCCCCAAAAAGGCTACGATAGGTTATTAGAAGTTCATAAAAGATTATTAGACGAAGGTTTAAAACATCAACTTTTAATTATTGGTGATGGTTTTGATCTCGATAACATTCAAGCATTGCTTGATCAATTAAAATTGCAAGAAACAGCAAAAATGTTAGGATTTAAAAGCAACCCTTATCCTTATTTAAAAAAAGCAGACTACTACATCATGTCCTCAAGACATGAGGGATTTCCAACAATTATAGCAGAGGCACTTATTCTTAACAAACCTATTTCAGCAACAGATATTTCTGGGATTAAAGACCTTTTGCAAGACGGAAAACTAGGAACGATAACTCCAAATTCTGAAGATGGAATTTATGACGGAATGAAAATGTTTCTTACGAATAAAGATCTTGCCGGAGAATACAAAAAGCGGGTATCCGAAACAGATCTACCATTTGTTTTAGAGAAATCTGTACAAAAACTTCAAGAAATAATTGATGAAATATAAATCCTAACTATGTCAAATTATTCCATCATACAAAAAGATTTTTATCGTGAAAGCGGAAAATGGCTTTCAACATTTGAAATTTGGGCAAAATGCATCAACCCTAATTTACACTTTATCTATATTTTTAGAAAAACTCAGAAACACATGAAAAAACCTGTCTTAGGGATTTTCTGGAGATTGGTTTTGAGGCATTATCAAATAAAATATGGATATCAGATCTATCCCGAAACTGAAATTGGCGAAGGACTGTATTTAGGCCATTGGGGAAGTTTAGTCATTAACCCTAAAGCAACAATTGGCAGAAACTGCAATATCGCACAGGGCGTAACCATCGGGCAACAAAACCGTGGAAAGTATCAAGGCTTTCCCACCATCGGAGATGAAGTCTGGATTGGAACCAATGCCGTAATTGTGGGCGGGGTTACAGTGGGAAATAATGTTTTAATTGCACCCAACTCGTATGTAAACTTTGACATCCCGACCAATTCTGTAGTTGTTGGAAATCCCGGGAAAATATACCCTATAAAAAGAGCAACAGAGGGCTATATTAACAGTAAAATATAACAAACCTTATAGATCATAAGTTTTCGCATAAATAGTAGCTTCCTTAACCTAGGGAAGCTTTTTTTGTGTCGATTTAAGAATCTTTTAATATTGAAATTTCTTTTTATTCTAAATAGTTCGTATTTTTATATCTATATTATTGAAACTGTTTAAATTATTAAAACCATAAAATATTAATCTAAAACAAAGGAAAACCTATCCAATACATAGATTCCGTATGATTTTAAGCATATTTTAATATTAAACTTTGTTAAAAGTAATTGCATTTTAACCAAAAATTATATTTTTGCATCATTATTGATTTAGTCTATTGATTTTGAAAATAATTTAAACGAAATAAATAATTACACCTTCAAATTTTTAATTTATGTCACAATCGTACGAAGTTATTTTTGAAAACAATAGAAAATGGGTAGCATCTAAAATTGCACAAGACCCTAAATTCTTCGAAGAATTAGCTAAAACTCAAAATCCGGATTATCTATATATTGGATGTTCAGACAGCCGAGTAACCGCAGAAGAATTAATGGGTACGCAGCCAGGCGAAGTTTTTGTAACGAGAAACATTGCTAATGTGGTGAATACTTTAGATATGAGTTCAACAGCTGTTATTCAGTATGCAGTAGAACATCTAAAAGTAAAACACATTATTGTTTGCGGACATTACAACTGTGGTGGTGTAAAAGCAGCAATGACCCCTCAAGATTTAGGATTATTGAATCCTTGGTTAAGAAATATTCGTGATGTGTATAGATTACACCAAGCAGAATTAGACGCTATTAATGATGAAGGTAAACATTATGACAGGCTGGTAGAACTGAATGTTCAGGAGCAATGTATCAACGTAATTAAAATGGCTTGTGTACAGGAAAGATATATTTTAGAAGAATATCCTGTAGTTCACGGCTGGGTTTTTGACCTTAGAACAGGTAAAATTATTGATTTGGAGATCGATTTTGAAAAAATCTTAAAAGACATCCAAAAAATCTATAACCTAACAGGTTCAGATTGGGTAATGAGTAAGAAAACTAAATAGTTTTTTAATAAAAGAATGTAAAATGAAATTCTGGAGTATTATTGTTTTAACGTTTTTCCTAAACTTTACAGCGCTGCCAAGCATTGCTGCAGTTTTTGGTTGGGAATTACAGAGAACCAATATTATCATCAATGAAGAAGAGCCTCATTCTCACTCCACATCTTTAGTTATTTACGAAAAGACGCTTCCAAAGCCTCTAAACGTTTTCGATTATTTAAAATTTTTCGAACCTGATCTTTCAGGTAGATCTTTTATACTGATAGATGATTCTTTTCATCTGTCTCCCCTACTCACTATATTTTCTCCGCCCCCGGAAGCTTAATTTTTAAGTACGATTCATATTTCTATTTATTCATATCAAATTTGATATCGAATACACATGCTTTAAAATTAAATTTCCAATCTTTTATCATTGAATTATGTAAAGACACATAGCTCTATGATATATTCACAGCAGTTTTCACATCATGAAAAAGACATCTTTAATAGGAGGAATTAAGGAGAATTTTCCTTCAGGCCTCGTTGTATTTTTAGTAGCACTTCCGCTTTGTTTAGGAATTGCTTTAGCGTCTGGAGCACCACCCTTGTCTGGAATTATTTCAGGAATCGTAGGTGGTCTGGTCGTAGGGTTTTTAAGTAACTCAAACATTTCAGTATCCGGTCCTGCCGCAGGTCTAACAGCGATTGTCTTAACGGCAATCACAGATCTTGGTGCCTTTAACCTTTTCCTTTCCGCAGGAATCGTGGCGGGTCTTATTCAATTAATCTTAGGCTTTGTAAAAGCAGGAAGTATTTCAAACTACTTTCCCAATAACGTTATTGAAGGGATGCTTGCCGCAATTGGTATCATCATTATTCTAAAACAAATTCCCCATGCCCTAGGATTTGATAAAGATTACGAAGGACATGAATCTATATTTGATAAAGGACTGAACTTCAATTATTTTACAGAATTATTTGGAGCAGTTCATGCGGGAGCAATTCTAGTTACATTGGTATCAGTATCTGTTCTTTTAATTTGGGATAAAGTACCTGCCTTGAAAAGAATGAAAATGCTTCCAGGAGCATTGGTTGCAGTGGTTGTAGGTATTTTATTGAATGAACTTTTTAAAATGTCCGGAAGCGGATTGGCAATTGGTACAGAGCATTTGGTTTCTTTACCTGTTCCAAAATCTGCTGACGACTTTAAAAACCTAATTACACTGCCCGACTTCGGAGGATTTACCAATCCTAAAGTATGGATCGTGGGAGCAACTATTGCCATTGTAGCTTCTATTGAAACATTACTTTGTATTGAAGCATCAGACAGATTAGATAAACAAAGAAGAATTACTGATACCAACCTAGAACTTAAAGCTCAGGGAATCGGAAACTTAATCAGCGCATTTATCGGAGGTCTTCCAATGACATCCGTTGTTGTAAGAAGTTCAGCCAATGCTAATGCAGGTGCTACTTCTAAAATGTCAGCGATGATTCATGGGGTTTTACTATTGGTTTGTGTTCTTACCATTCCGTTTATATTAAATTTAATTCCGCTTGCAACGCTTGCCGCTGTATTGATCTTGGTAGGATATAAATTAGCAAAACCGGCTACCATCATGCATTTTTGGCATTTGGGAAAATTCCAATTCATTCCATTTGTTGCGACTGTAGTTGCGATAGTGGCTACCGACTTGTTGAAAGGAGTAGGAATTGGTTTAGCCATCTCTGTTTTCTATATTCTTCAGGGAAATATGAAACGTGCTTATTATTTAAGCCGAGAAAAATTAGATGATGCAGACGAAATTAATATTAAGCTTGCTGAAGAAGTATCTTTCTTAAATAAAGCTGCCATCAAAAAAACATTAAAAAACATTAAGTCAAACTCTACAGTGACTATTGACGCGAGAGGAACTTCATATATCACAACCGATGTATTGGAGATGATTCAGGATTTCGCCAACATAAGAGCCAAAGAAGAAGATATTAATGTTGAACTTCTAGGTTTCAAAACCTCATACAGAGATTATGAAACCAATCAGGATTCTCACATCTTGATTACTCACAAAAGAGCAATGTAAGCTCAATTCCAATAATTTTTTTAACTTTAAAAAGAATAAACAAATCATATGAAAGCACATACACACGAAACTCAATCTACTATTACGCCTGAAAAAGCATTAGAAATTTTAAAAGAAGGAAACCAAAGGTTTGTAAGCAATCTAAAGGCAAACAGAGATCTTTTAGGACAGGTAAATGCTACCCGTGAAGGACAATGGCCTTTTGCAGTAATTTTAAGCTGCATAGACAGCCGTACTTCTGCAGAACTTATCTTTGATCAAGGATTGGGAGATGTTTTCAGCGTTAGAATTGCAGGTAATTTTGTAAATCAGGATATTTTAGGATCAATGGAATTTGGCTGTAACGTTGCAGGTTCCAAACTTGTTGTTGTATTGGGACACACTAAATGTGGCGCTTTAAAAGGCGGTTTAGACGCAGCACAAATCCAAGGATTAGGAATGGACAACCTTAATCATTTGATCAATCATTTCGACCCAATCATCAATGAAATCATTGAAGAAGGAGAAGAGCGTTCATCTAAAAACGGTGATCTTTTGGAAAGACTGAACCAACAAAACGTAAAAAGTGCCATCGAAGATATCCGTACCCAAAGTTCAACGCTTAAAAAGCTTGAAGACGAAGGTAAGATCAAAATAGTTGGTGCCAACTATGACGTTGAAACCGGAGTTGTAACTTGGTTATAATAAATCCCATTTACACCTCTCTATTACACACATAAAAAAGAAATAATACTATAGTTAGTTAGATTGGAAATTAATTTCTAAAGTATATAAAAAGACCATCGAAATATCGATGGTCTTTGCTTTTTTAATAAAAAATAAGATGATGCAACCCTAAACAGGCTTACTTTTATTTATTTACTTTTTAACTCTTCTTTCAATCTCTGATTTTCTTCCTTTAATAATGCAATATAATCCTGTAAATCCTTTAATACAAATTCAGGAATATTACAATAGTTATTATTATTTCCAATATAATTTCCTGAGCTATTATCAAAATTATTCATCACATTAGATGTTTCTGAATTTTCTTTTATTTCTTCAACATCTATTTCAAGAAGTTTTGCAATACGTTCCCATTCATTTTCAGTAATTCCCATTTCCCCTTTTTCCTTTCTTTGGTATAACAATTGTTCTGATTTTGCTATAGATGTCTTAAATATTGCAGGGGTTTCTACAAACAATAGCGGAAGTTGGGATAGCCCAAATAACGTTGCTTCAATTTTATCTAGTTTAGCTAACCACTCATCAGGAGGAAACGCACCTAACACTATAAGAACTTGTCCTTGATATGAAAGTTTTAAAAATTATATCTATATTTTCTTTTTTACTTATTAACGGTATACAAGAAAACGGAACCATTAATTTTGGAATAATTTTAATGTACCTATTTGCATTTCTACATGATATAACACATTTTCCTGTAATTGGGATTTTTTGGGAAGGATTTATAGCTATTACTATAATAGGAACATTGATTACTTTTATTTTATGTAGAAAGTATAAAGACAGGTACCTCCAATTATTTTGTTTTTTGTCTTTATTAATAGGAACAGTTTATCTCACAGGAGTTTCAGTTCCCGAAAATTACAAGAGAGTATCATCATCTGGATTTCTACCTACCATATCTATTTTTATAATAAGTTCTGTTTGGGTAATAATATTAAGTTTTAAGAAACCTGTTATAGAAAAAGAAGAATAAATAATTTTTTAAAAAGAAACAGCTACATCAGGCGTTTCTTTTATATTTTTAGTACATGAAAATTCTTAAAATCATTTCAGCTATTTCTTTTTTCCTTATTAGTAAAGTAAAGAAGTATAGCTCTCAATCCTAATAATATTATATAAGACAAAACCTACTAAAATGTAGGTTTTGTCTTATATAATATCTTATTTCCCGTTAAAAGCGGACATTGTATTATTGATGCCTGCAAAAACAAACGATAAACAAGCTTTAGTAAATTTTTCTATTCTTTCAGGAAGCTTCTCCGCTTCTTCTTCATTCCAGGTTCCAAGGACATAGTCTACTTGCCTACCTTCTGAAAACTCTGCAGAGATCCCAAAACGAAGTCTTGCGTAATTTTGGGTCTGAAGTACTTCATTAATATTTTTAAGTCCGTTATGACCTGCATCTGAACCTTTCATTTTCATTCTTAATGTACCAAAAGGCAACGCAAGATCATCAGTAACAATCATTACATTTTCTAAAGGAATATTTTCCTTCTGCATCCAAAATTTCACTGCATTTCCAGAAAGGTTCATATACGTATCTGGCTTTAAAATCAAAACTTTTCTGCCTTTATATTTGCCTTCTGCCATCCACCCAAAGTTGGTGGTATTAAATGATGCTTCAAGTGTTTCAGCTATTTTTTCAGCTACTTTAAATCCTATATTGTGACGTGTATTTTCATATTCCGGGCCTTTATTTCCGAGACCGACGATTAAATATTTCATGAGAAATTTTTTGCAAAATTAAGAGATAAAAAATAAAAAACTCAATCCGGTGAAGAATTGAGTTTAAATATTATGAAAAATAATTATTTCTTATAGTGGTTTATAAATAAAGTTTGTCCCAAATCCTTTTGTCACATACGTCTGTGGATCATAACGATAATCTGTAGAGAACAAAACAGGAGCCGGAATTGGCAACATAAGATCTGATACAGACATCCTCTTAGGACTATTTGGAGAAAGTATTAAACTTTTTAAATCATTTTTACTTGTAGATATAAGAACAGACACTTTATAAGCGAAAGGCAGTAATGTATACGGGCTTATCTGAGTATCATAACTTGAATATACATATCCTAGTTTTTCAGTTGGTGTACCAAATACCCCACCAGCTCCTATAAGACCAGAATGTTTTTCTGCATTAGATACATTATCTCCTATATAATCATAATTCGTTTTTGAATAGGCTGTATAGGCAAATTGAGTTCCTGAAACATCTGTTCCGGTTCTCATAGTGATCATTTTAAATTTAGCGGTAGATGCATCATACTCTAAATTAAACAAACTTTTCGTCTTTTTAAAAAGAGCAAATGGACCTAAAATTGCCGGGGGAACCGGAGTTCCTCTCTTATACACAGAACGGTTTTCTGATATAGATTCCAATCTTCCTGTATTACCATATGTAAATAACTGTGAAAACGAAGTACTGTCTTTATCTAAGATTCCATCTCCGTCCATATCAAGGAAGCCACGAAAATTGATCGTACTTACTTTGTCACCACTGAAAGTAACATCAGTAATAGATGCATGATTTCTAATGACTCTTGATAAAAGCAATCCGTTATAATGATATTCTGCGATTGTATCAGCATCCGTAATTTCTCTATATAACGCTCTTGGGCCTGTTAAACCGCTATTAGTATTCAAATCTACTAATGGATTTCCATCTTCATCCAATAAATCTTTACAAGAATGTATTGCAGAAAAACCTGCCAATAGTAAAACAAAATATAAAAGTCTTTTCATTCCTTAAGGGGGATTATTTATTTTTCCAAAAATATAATTTTTTTTTGAATAAAAAGTATATAATTATTCATATTATAGCAAACTTAGTAATTAAGTTTTTCGTTATAAAGCTTTATAGATATATTTTCCTGTCTGGTTTTGGCTTGAAATAGGATAATTCTGAGTATCATACTGATACGCCATATCTACAGATATAGATGGTGCTGGAGCCGGATACGCAAAGCTCAGATTCCCAACATTATTGGAAGATAGTCTATAAAAATTAGCTGGATGTATTAAGCTATATACCAAAAAGAAAGTTTTAGGAAGTGTTGTATACGGATTAATTTTAGAGTCATAGTTTGTAAAATTGAAAGTCGTTGCCAATGATCCCCCTGGTTGTGGATTTCCACTATTATCTGTTGCTCCCATCACAGAAACTACTTTAGTAATATTATCTCCGGTATACGTTAGCGTATTTTCTGTAAACTGACTATATACACTAGGTATTATACCTCCAGCTCCCATCTTTTTCTTTTCTATGATCTTTGTGATTTTCCCAGCAGAATCATACGTATAAAAAAAATCACTTTTTCCTGTAAGTATAGTTCCCGTAAGTAAATTAGACGTTGTTCCGGAAATTCTTCCATTCGTATCATAGCTGATGTCAAAATCATATCCTGCACCATTAGAACCCACAAACTTTATTTTCGAAATTTTATTTGCTGTATAAGTGGCAGTACCCGTAAAAAAAGAGTTCGGAGTGCTTGCATCTGTAAATATTCCTTTATCAAGAATGCCCGCATTCGTAATAAACTCTTCTACTGTAGCCCCATTACCCGTTGTTTTGCTTAAAATTCTTGGTCCGGTAATCGTTGTACCCCCGCCTCCGCTGTTGTTATTGGGAGTAGTAGTTTTGTTTTGGTTAATAGGATCGTCCGTTGTATTGTCGCACGATATAAGAAATCCGAAAACAAGCCCTAAAAGAGCTTTAAATAGAATGTTTTTTCTCATGGTTAATGATTTTTTTAATGGTGCCAAATATAATTTATTTTCCCAAATAAAAACCAAGCCATCATAAATATTAGTTTTATAATGAAAAAAGGTTTAAAAATTTACACTTTTAAACCTTCTCAACTATTATTTATTATGAAAAATTAAAATGGCTGCAATACCGATGTTGTTAATACAGATTGTGACATATCTGCATTAAGAAAAGTAGTATTTACGGCTCTTCCAATTCCTAAAGTTCCTGAATTCAAATTTCTTTTTACGCAGGCAGCTTTTACATTGTAATCCTTTTTGGGAAGAAGATTAGTAAGAGTTGCATTAAGATTAAAGATCTTATTTGTTCCATCCCCGCCTAATATTACATCAGTTCTCACTGCCTTTAACTTATCGTCTACAAAAATTCCGCAGGCAAAACTTATTGATGCATTAGCATTGGTCGTATTAGAATTAGGATTAATCGTTTTTTGAGCAGTCGTTTGAAAAGTAAAGGTTACTTTATTTTCTGCATTTGTAATAGAAAATTTACCTACGGTTCCAGTCAAAACTGTCCAATTTGCATTATAATCTAAGTTTTCTGCATATGGACTTGTAGAGCCATTATTACCCGTAAAACGTGCACCTACTTTATCAAAAACTGTAGTCATAGAAAAAAGAGACATACTTCCCATCCCATCAGCAACTTTTACATCTTTCCAATCATTAATATTCAAATTTGCATTATTGTGAAAGAGTGTTCCTTTTGGTCCCGAAGAACCTTTAGTAGCTGCGGAAGCGCCTATTCTAATTTCCTTTCTTACATTCAAGTCTCCATTTATATCTAATCTATTTACTGGTGCAGCCGTATTAATACCCACTTGAGCACTTAATAAAGCTCCAAAGAATAGCAAGCTTATTAACAATATTTGTTTCATGATTTAGTTTGTTACTGTATTAAACACCTGAGGTACCTCATAAACATCTACTTTAAGTGATGATTGAGAGATGAAAGAATCAATATTAGCCGCAACACTAGTTCCTATTCCTAATGTTACTGGAGTATTACTATTTATGTTATAAGATTCCAATCTTGAACAGGCCACGCTTACGGTATGATCTCCTTTTGAAAGATTTTCCACAAGACCAATTTGGTTGTGCGTAAGGAAAGGATTGGATGCACTACTTGCCTTAATATTTCCCTGTCTTAAATTCACCAGTTTATCATCTACAAAAATCCCACAACCGTAATCAATGGAATTATCTGTGTTTCCAACGGTTCCAAAATCAGCATGAACAACGGTTTCAAACTGAAAATAGGTCTTACTTTGTGTACTAAATACTTTGAAAACTTTAGTCAGCCCAGGTATTTTCTTAAACTGTCCAAAAGTACTGAACGTATTGTTTTTAGTAAAAGAAGCAGAACGTGAAGTAGGAGCAGACTCTTCAGAATCCGTAAATTTCACCCCTTCTCTATCGGAAAACGAGTTATTAAAAATTAAATAAAATTTATTGGCTTCATAATCAGGAATACGAAGTGTTTTCCATGTAGGAGCATTTCCTTCGCCTTGTGAAACTAAAAGTTGATCATCTCTACCTTCAGAAAGCTTATTATTAGCATCTTGAACCACTAATTTACCTCTAAGATTATAGTTACCATTCACATCCAACATTGCTTTAGGAGCCGGTGTATTGATTCCAACTTGAGCAGAGAGTGATAATCCTACTGTAGAGAATAGGATAAATAATATATTTTTCATTGATTAATTTACTTGGTAGGTTACAAATTCAATAAGATCGATCTTGAATGCAGATTCTAAAGTAAATGCATTAGAAAGATTGCCATTACCTTCTACATTACGCCCAATAGCAAACTGAGCGTTGTTATTAGATACATTAATTTTCCTGCATGCAACTTCAATCTTTTGTACCCCTACCGGAACGTCTGGTTCCGTGTAATTTAACGTGAAAATATAATCTTGGATTCCTTTCTTTTCAGAATTATTGTTTGAAGAAATTTTGTCCGGACGTACCGCTACAAGTTTACCATTTCGGAAAATACCACACGTAAAGCTTACATTCTGAGATGCATTTGCCGTTGAGGCTTTCATTTCAACTCCGGTTTGGAACTGATAAGTAAGTCTGTTCAGCCCGTTTTTAATCGTAAAATTATTCTCAAGACCCGCAATTTTCACCCATGTTCCTTTGCTTGCATCAGTGATATCATCTCCAATACTATTTTTGTAAATAGCATCACCAGAAATCCCGTTAGAAAGAGAGGCAACACCTACTTGATCTGATGATAAATATGAATTGATTAATTTGTACTGTCCTTCCTCCATAAAGGTGACATTCAGAGTTTTCCATTGAGGAGATACTCCATCTCCCTGGGAAACCAAAACTTGGCCGTTTAAACCGGCATTACCAACTTGGGTAGAAGTACCACCCACTCTAAGTTCTTTTCTTAAGGTGGTCTTCCCGTTGACATCGAGAGTTGTTTGAGGGATGTTTATCCCAACGCCCACCTGCGCATAGGTATAGACCGAAAACAGCCCAACCACGCATAAATACATAGCTTTTTTCATAATAAGGGCTGCAAAGGTATAAAATATTATACAAAAAGTAGAATTAACTTAATGTAAGTTAATAGAAATAAGTTAATTACGCTATAGAATTTATAGCATATAAAAGTAGAATTATTTCTACTTTTAGCGAATTATCTAGTCGTTTTTTAGGATAGATTTTAGTAGATTATTCACCTCATCGACATTTATCACCTTGTCTTTTCTCATCATAAGGTGATTTCCTTCCTTGCTTACTTTCTCCTTCAGTTGGGCTTCTGCAGGATTTGAGGTTAGGTAACTAATTATGTTTTTAAACTTGCTTGTTTGGTAAAATTTGTCTTGAGGGTTGCCCGGAAAGTAGCCTAAAAACACTCCATTTTTCATGACAATTTTCTCAAAACCGATGTCGGAAGCGAGCCATTTTAACGAAACACTTTTTAATAAATTAATTGCTTCTTTTGGTAATTTTCCAAAACGATCGATCAATTCCAGCTCGAATTTTTGCAAATCTGCCTCATTATTGATCTCTGCAAGTTTCTGATAAAGCAATAATCGCTCTTCGGTATTCGATATATAAAAATCGGGAAGCATTAATTCTAAATCAGTATCAATATTCACATCTTTTACCGATTTAAAGAGCTTGTTACGATCTTCCTCATTATCAAATAAGTTCTCAAAATCCTTATCATCTTTTAGTTCTTCAAGAGCTTCCTGCATCAGTTTTTGATAGGTTTCAAAGCCCATTTCATTGATAAATCCACTTTGTTCAGCACCTAACAAATCTCCAGCACCACGAATCTCCAAATCTTTCATGGCAATCTGGAAACCACTTCCAAGATCTGAAAACTGTTCAATCGCTTCAAGACGCTTCCTCGCATCCGATGTAATCATATCATAAGGCGGAGTAATTAAATAACAAAAAGCTTTTCTGTTGCTTCGTCCTACCCTTCCTCTCATCTGGTGAAGATCTGCCATCCCAAATCTTTGAGCATCATTAATAAAGATGGTATTGGCATTAGGAACATCTACTCCACTTTCGATAATCGTTGTAGAAACCAGAACGTCATATTTACCTTCCATAAAATCCAGAACGTTTTTCTCGAGTTGCTTTCCTTCCATTTGTCCGTGACCAATGATTACTCGCGCATCAGGAACCAGTCGCTGAATTAATCCTGCAATATCTTTAAGGTTTTCAATTCTATTATTAATAAAATAAACCTGTCCGTCTCTTTGTAATTCGTAAGACACCGCATCACGAATGGTTTCTTCATTAAAACCAACAAGTTGCGTATCCACAGGCTGCCTGTTTGGTGGTGGTGTTTTAATAACTGATAGATCTCGGGCTGCCATCAATGAAAACTGCAAGGTTCTAGGAATTGGCGTTGCCGTTAAAGTCAAGGTATCAACATTGCTTTTAAGTGTTTTCAGTTTATCTTTTACTGAAACTCCAAACTTATGCTCTTCATCAATAATCAACAACCCTAAATCTTTAAACTTAACACTTGCGCTTGCCAACTGATGTGTTCCTATAATAATATCAACTTTTCCATCTTTCAGATCAGCCAAAGTTTCAGATTTCTGCTTGGCAGTTCTGAATCGGTTAACATAAGAAACTGTAACTGGAAAATCTTTTAATCTTTCTTTAAAACTTCTATAATGTTGAAAAGCCAAGATAGTTGTCGGAACCAAAATAGCTACCTGTTTACCATCTGTTGCCGCTTTGAATGCAGCACGCACAGCCACTTCCGTTTTACCGAAACCAACGTCTCCGCAAACTAATCTGTCCATCACCGTATCTGCCTCCATATCCTTTTTAACGTCAATGGTTGCTTTTTCCTGATCCGGAGTATCTTCATAAATAAAACTGGCTTCCAATTCATTTTGCAGATAAGAATCTGGTGTAAAAGCAAAACCTTTAGCCGTTTTTCTTTGAGCATACAATCTGATAAGATCAAAAGCAATCTGTTTTACTTTAGCTTTTGTTTTCTGTTTCAATGATTTCCAACTCGGCGATCCCAACTTACTTAGAACAATTTCTTTTCCATCGGGCCCATTGAATTTTGAAATCTTATGAAGGGAATGAATACTTACATATAATAAGTCTCCATTTTTATAGGTCAGTTTAAAACATTCCTGAATTTTACCGTCGTTATTCACCTTTACCAATCCCATGAATTTTCCTATTCCATGATCGATATGAGCAATATAATCTCCAATTTTAAGAGACATTAAATCTTTTAAAGTAAGCTGTTCAGATTTAGCAAAATTATTTTTCGCTTTATATCGTTGATAACGGTCAAAGATCTGGTGATCTGTATACACCAAAATTTTGTGATCACTATCTACAAAACCTTCATGAAGCTCAGACTTAAAGCTTTTAAAAGGCACTTCATGTTCCAGTTCTTCAAAAATTGACTGAAGTCTTTCCCTTTGCTTCTCCGTAGAAAAAGAGATCCAGGTATCAAAACCTTCTTCTTGCTTTTCTTCTAAATCTTCAATGAGTAATTCAAAGTTTTTATGAAAAGAAGGCTGTGAAGTCTGATCAATTTTAATCTCCGTAATATCTTTCAGCCCTTCAATCGCAACACTGCTAAAATCAATGGTTTTAAATTTTTTATAATCAAATAAAAACTCCTGATCAGAAATAAATAATTCCTTTGGTGCTCTATGAGCTATATCTTTGCTTAAAGCTTCGAATTTCTCTAAAGATTTTTCGTAAAACGTTTTAATTCTTTGAATCCCAACAAGTCCATTTTTAGAAACAATAAAACTCTCTTTCGGTAATAATTGAAGTAAAGAAACTCTGGTCCCTCCTACTGAAAAATTCATATTAGAAACCAATTGAAGCTCTTTTACTTTCTCTATAGAAAGTTGTGTTTCAATATCAAATGTTTTTATGCTTTCAACCTCATTTCCAAAGAAAGTAATACGGTAAGGCTTTTCATAAGAATAAGAAAATACGTCTACAATCCCTCCTCTTACGGAAAACTCTCCGGGTTCAGAAACAAAATCTGTTTGCTGAAAGTTATAATGTGTAAGCAATTCATCCACAAAATCAAAGTCAAGTTGGTCGCCTACTTTGATCTGATGAGAAATAGCTTTAAAATCTTCTTTCTTCAACACTTTTTCCGATAAAGCACCCGAATAGGCAACAATTACCTTTGGAGATTTGCTTGAATTTATTTTATTTAAAACCTCGGTTCTCAACACCAAATTGGCATTCTGCGTTTTCTCAACCTGATAAGGCTCAAGATGCGTTGCAGGAAAATACAAGACTTTTTCTTTCCCCAACAAATCTTCCATCTCCGTATTGACATAAAGAGCGTCTTCTTTATCATCAATTATATAAAGAACGGTATGTTTCTGGGTTAAAAAAAGCTCGGCAACAAAAATAGAAGCCGAAGATCCTGCACTTCCTCTTACAGAAATGTGTTGATTATTTTCCAGTTGAGCAAAAATCTCTTTTCCAAATTCCTTTTGTAATAAATCTGGAAGAAACTTTTCGTTGATTGTTTTTAACTGCATAAATAGTAACGGTATAAACGCCAAAAGCGATTTCGGGAGTTTTCCGAAACCGTTTAAGACAAAACAAAGGTAAGGATATTTTTTTTCTCTAAAATCATGATTGTGATTTACACAAAATTTAAACTATACCGATAAAAACCTCCTAAATCACAATAAATGCCAAAAAATTTAATTAAAAGTTAAAACGTAAAAAATCCCTATCCATGGCATAATGTTTGAAAGTTCCCCCACTTAACATTTAAACGAAAAATGATGCAAAAAACAATTAAAGCTTTAGGAATTTTTATGCTGGTACTTTTTACAGCAATCTCTTTTTCATCTTGTAGTAGCGAGGACGATGTAACCAAAGACGATGTTTTCGCCGGAGTTTACAAAGGAAGTGTTTCTTATAAAGATGCAGACAAAAACATCAGCACAACCGAAGGAAGTGTTTTTGTAACCAAAGTTGTAAGCGGAACCAAATATAACTTTGCTTTCTCTAACGACATTCCTGCTCTTAACGGAATTGATTTTGAACAAAAGGGAGCTAATACCATAATTATGGTAGGTTCAAATGCAACAGCTTACGTAAGAGTTGAAAACAATCAGGTGAAAATATTATACACCAAAGACGGTAAAACTTGGACTGCTGACTGCAAACGTTAAACTAACTATTTAGACACATACTAAGACCTGTTTTCATTTTTGAAAGCAGGTCTTTTATTTTTAAACACAACACAAAATTTATTTTTTTTAAAATTGTTTTTGATCCTCTGATATTCCAGAAGGCTCTGATAGATTATTAAACAGCTTTAATTTTTTTTTAAGCTGTAATAAACTTTAGTTAAGTTTCTAAACGTTAGATTTTTCAGCCTAATTTTTGCATAACTTTGATTCAACAAAAACAAATAATACAATTATTATGAAAAAATTAATAACTGCAATGACACTAGTATTAGGACTAGGGTTTGCAACTGCTCAACAAGCTGCTCCTGCAACAGCTTCTAAAGCTCATCAACAGGTAACAAAACCTGCTAAAATGGTAGACGCTAAAGCTGTAAAAGCAACAGATACCAAAGTAGCAAAACCAGCAGCCCCGTCTACAACAGCTGTTAAAATGAAAAAAGACGGTACTCCTGATAAGAGATATAAAGACGCTCAACATCTAAAAAAAGATGGTACCCCAGACAAAAGGTATAAAGAAAACAAATAAACTCAACTTATAGTTGTTATTTTCATAATCAAATTTCGAAGAACCGATGATACTCATTCATCGGTTTTTTTTATTTCATATTTCATTAAAATGTCATCAAATTATTTAGTTATTTATAAATTTGAACCATGTTAAACTTTTTCAAGAAAAATATAGCACTGGTTTGGGCAAAAAAGCATGTTCAAAAGGCTGAAGAATTCAAACAAAATTCGGGGAAAAACCAAGAAGAATTACTTTTATCTTTGGTAGAAACGGCTAAAAAAACACTGTTTGGAAGAGAGCATGATTTTGAAAACATTCACTCAATAAAAGAGTTTCAGGAAAAAGTTTCTATTGCAGACTATGAAGACCTTAAACCCTATATTGAAAGAGTAAAAAAAGGTCAGGCCAATATTCTATGGACAGAAACTCCGGAATATTTTGCTAAAACTTCAGGTACGACTTCGGGATCAAAATATATTCCGATTTCTAAAGAAGCCATGCCTTACCAAATTGCAGGAGCTCAAAGTGCTTTATTCCATTATATTGCACAGAAAAACAGTGCTGAATTTGTGAAAGGCAAAATGATCTTTCTACAGGGAAGTCCTGAATTAGAAGAAGTTTTCGGCATAAAAACAGGACGCCTTTCTGGGATCGTTGCACATCACATCCCAAATTATCTACAGAAAAACCGTTTACCGAGTTGGGAAACCAATATGATCGACGACTGGGAAACCAAAGTTGAAAAAATAGTTGAGGAGACCGAAAAAGAAAACATGACGCTGATCTCTGGAATTCCACCTTGGTTAATCATGTATTTTGAAAAATTAATTGAAAAGAACGGCAAAAAGATCAAGCAAATTTTTCCTAATCTTCAATTGATCGTTACAGGTGGAGTAAATTATGAACCTTACCGCGATAAAATGGAAGAATTATTGGGTGGGAAAGTTGATATCATTCAAACATTCCCTGCTTCAGAAGGTTTTTTCGCTTTTCAGGATGATTATACAAAAGAGGGACTTTTGCTTTTAACCAATCATGGAATTTTCTATGAGTTTATTCCCTTGGAAGAATATGGCAAACCCAATGCAAGAAGATTAACGCTAAAAGAAATTGAACTGAATAAAGATTATGCATTGATCTTAACAACGAATTCAGGTTTGTGGGCGTATTCCATTGGTGATGTGGTAAGGTTTATTGATAAAAATCCGTACAGAATTTTAGTAAGCGGAAGGACAAAACATTTTACTTCAGCTTTCGGGGAACATGTTATTGCTTTTGAAGTGGAAGAAGCTCTTAAAGCAACCTTAGAAAAATATCCCGCACAAATTACCGAGTTTCATCTCGCCCCACAGGTAAATCCTACAGAAGGACTTCCCTATCATGAATGGTTCATAGAATTTGACAAAGAACCCGAAAATTTGGAAATCTTTAAAGATGAACTTGATGAACAGCTAAGAAAACGCAATACCTATTATGATGATTTGATTTCTGGAAATATTCTCCAAAAACTTCATATCAGCAGATTAAAAAAGAATGCTTTTCATGAATATGCAAAATCTCAAGGAAAATTGGGCGGTCAAAATAAAACTCCAAGACTGGCAAATGATAGAAAAATCGCAGATTTATTAGAAATCTATAAATTTTAAACACATTTTTTTAATTCAGGAAACGTTTATTCGAAAAAAATTATAAATTTGGAAAACTAAAAAATAAGAATGAAAGCATCTGTACTTTTAAAATCATCTTTGTTAACTTCATTATTTGTAATTTCATCTTGTGCAACTACAAAATATACCGAAGACATTTCTAAGAATAATTATTCTAACCTTGAAGCAGGAAAAATGTATGTGGTTAAAATGAAAGACGGTTCTAAAAATCAAAAAATGCTATTCCGCAACATAGATGGCAATAATCTTATGGGTACAGCCGGGAAAAAAGACAGCACAGAAGTTATCATTCCAAAATCTAATGTAGCATCTGTAAGAGACAGCAGAAAAGCTAGAATTACTGCCGGTGCGGTTGTAATTGGGGCAGCAGGCGTTGCAGCATTAGTTTTAAGTTCTTCAAGAGCTGACTAAAATAGATTTTATCTTTCAGCTTCCATTTGATTTATCATTTAAAAAATCACGATATCACTAGCCTTAAATGAATATTTAGGGCTATTTTTGTGAATGATTTCGTTTACCCCGCTAAAAACATTGCAAAATGTTGAATTCAGGAATCTTCTTACAGGAAGATTTTTTATCGTTTTAGCCTTTAGAATGCTCGCTACTTTACTTGGATGGTGGGTGTATCAATTAACAAAAGATCCTTTTTCAATTGGTTTGATTGGTCTTTCGGAAGTAATTCCGGCCGTAAGCTGTGCTTTATACGCAGGCCATGTTATTGATATGAATGAAAAAAAGAGGCTCCTGCTCATCTGTAATTACACCTATGTTTTTCTAATTGGCTTATTGCTGATTCCGGCATTCCTAAATGTAGAAATGCATTTTACCGGACACCAGATTACCTATTTCATCTACGCTGTTATTTTTTTCACAGGAATTGCACGAGCTTTTATCGGACCTATTGTCCCTTCTATGATTCCAAAAATCGTTAAAAAAGAAAATCTACCGAATGCCGTCACTCTAAATCAGGCCACTTTCCTGATATCATCTGTTTGCGGACATGCAGTTGGGGGATTTCTTATTGGTTATTTTGGAGTAAAATGGACCTTAGTTGTTATTATATCATTAATATTTTTCGCTTCATTATTTTTCTGGCAATTAAAAAAACAATATTCTGAACACAAAAAAGAAGAAGTAAATGTGGTTGAAAGTATGCGCGAAGGAATTTCTTACATCTTTAAAACCAAAGAGATTCTAGGTGCGTTATGTCTTGATATGTTTGCTGTTCTCTTCGGAGGAGCCGTTGCAATGATCCCCGTATTTGCTACCGACATTCTAAAAGTAGGTGCCGAAGGTTTCGGATTATTAAATGCTGCTTCGGATATTGGTTCGATGTGTATCATAATAATGTTATCTATTATTCCGTTAAGGAAAAACCAGGGTAAGATATTGCTTGTGGTAGTAACCGGATTTGGATTGTGTATTATAGGTTTTGGATTATCTCATATATATTGGCTTTCATTTATGTTTTTGGTATTAAGCGGAATGCTCGATGGAATTTCTGTTGTAATACGAGGAACTATAGTTCAGTTGAAGACACCAGATCACATAAGAGGACGTGTTTTAAGTGTGAATTCCATTTTTATTATGTCTAGTAATGAGATGGGCCAATTTGAAAGTGGAGTTATGGCAAAACTACTTGGCGTAGTGCGCTCTGTAGTATTTGGAGGAACGATGACGGTATTGGTTGCTTTGCTTGTAGCAAGCACAAATCCCAAGCTTAGAAAAATGCAATATTAAAACTTATAAGTGTGATTTATTAAATAAATCACAAAAACTTCGATTCAACGTTAATAATTATTTATATTTGCTTTATAAAATCTCCCCCTTTATGAAAAAAATTCTACTAATTTTAGGCTTTTTTATGGCCGCTTCTTGGGCAGACGCTCAAGTTTACATAGAAAAAGACTTTCAACAATCTGTTTTACAAGTAAATACTTCTAAAACAAGAAGTGATTACGATAACCTTTTTCAAAAGTTTTCTAAATTCACGAGTACCAAAACTTCAGAAAGATGGCAAGCTTACTATTATGCTGCTGTTTCAATGTATCTTAAAACAGAGGTACAATTAGATCAAACTACTCACGAAGACCTTTCAGCATCTAATGCACTTGCTACAAAATTTGCTAATGGAGCAACTTCTCAGCAAGATAATGCAGAAGTTAATATATTACTTGGATTGATCTATTTTCAGAAAATACAAATCAACCCTTCTAGCAATACACAAAAAGATCTAGATCTTATTTCACAAACAATAGCAAAAGCAGAAGCAACAACGCCAAACAATCCTAGATTAGCAATTTTAAAAGCTAGAATGAAAGAAAAATCAGGAGACAAATCTGCTGCAGAACTCCTTCTGAAAAAAGCAACAAGCGGATTTGGAAGTAAGAATTCTTCGGACAATACTGCACCAATGTGGGGCAGACAGTTAATTCAATCAAATAAATAAAGAATTAGAAAATTTTAAATCTACCCTTTATGAAAAAAATTCTACTTATTTTAAGTTTTTTTGTAGCAGGCATTTCAGTAAATGCTCAATCCTACACAGAAAAAGACTTTCAACAATCTGTTTCGCAAATAAATACAGCTAAAACAAGAAGTGATTACGACAACCTATTTCAAAAGTTTTTTAAATTCACAAGTACTAAAACTTCAGAAAAATGGCAAGCTTACTATTATGCTGCTGTTTCAATTTATCTTAAAACTGAAATGCAATTAAAAGATACATCAGCACAAAATCTTGGTGAATCTAATGCAATGGCTCAAAAATTCGCCATAGCTGCATTGACCTCTCAACCAAACAATGCTGAAATCAATACATTAATAGGGTTGATTTATTTTCAGAAGATACAGATGAATATTTCTCAGGATGTACAAAAAGACACAGATGTTATTGCTAAAACTATTGCAAAAGCTGAAGAAAGTTCACCAGACAACCCTAGACTGGTAATTCTAAAGGCTAAATTAAAAGAAAAATCCGGAGATAAAGCAGATGCTGAAATCCTTTTTCAAAAAGCACAAAGCGGTTTTGAAAAAGAAAACTCTTCAGACATTACCTCACCAACATGGGGCAGACAGTTAATTCAATCAACTAAATAATCTAAGGATTAAAAAACTTTAAACTGATCAAAATGAAAAAATATCTACTGGTCTTTCTATTTTTTGCAACTCAAATGTTTTATGCACAGCAAGACTGCGCTACCGCTATACCAATATGTAGTGATGCTGCTATTTCCTTAACACCTAATGGCTGGGGGAACATTAAAGAAGGTACAGTTGGTTGCTTGGGTCCAATTGGAGAGACAAACTCCATTTGGCTTACTTTCAGCATACAAACAGCCGGAACTTTAACCTTTCTCGTTACGCCTACAGGCCCTAATGCCACTAATATCGATTATGATTTTGCACTCTATGGACCTAATCACAATTGTGCTAATTTAACAGCAACCCCTTTAAGATGTTCATATGCAGGTCTTGTTAATTTTGGAGCCGTTAACCCTACTGGATTAAGTATGACAGCTACAGCTACAAGCGAAAACGGAACAGGAACAGGTTTTGTGAAATATATAGATGTGCTTCCAGGGCAAGTTTATCACTTACTTTTGAATAACTTCTCTACTCAAATTTCACCATTTACATTATCTTTTGGAGGTACAGCAACATTACTAACTCCTTTTGACAACAATTCATCTCATATATATCAACCTAACCCATTTTTACAGCCTGGCCCAACACAAAATGGAGAAATTCCTATTTGTGGCAATCCTGTAAATTTCGATTTCTCAACACTTTCAACACATATCCTAAATAGCAATCCTAATTTTATTGTCAAATATTATAGAAGTGCTACTGATGCTATAGATGATATAAATCCTATAACCACTCCTGAATCGGTAAATACAACTACGACTTATAGCTATGCTATTACTTATGTTGACCCTAGCAGCCCCACAAGTTTTTTAAATCAGTGTAGGGAGTTCGGCACAATAAAATTCCTTGACAAATCTTTTAAACTATCACCAGCAGCATTAACTTCTTGTAGTAATAATAATTCGGGAACAGCATTATATGATCTTACAACAGCCAATGTAAATGCAACCCCTAATCTTACATTAAAATATTACCCGTCATTAGCCGCTGTAAATGCTGGAATTAGTGAAATAACAAATCCTTATCAATACACTTCTGCTGCAGGATCTGCCTATGTAAAAGCAACTAATGAATTTGGATGTACAGACATTGCAGAAATTAAATTAAATTTTTTCCCAATTGTAACCGTAAATGACGTTACTTTAAGATCTTGTTTTATTGAAACAAATCCTTCAACAGCTTTATTTAATCTTACTATAGCCGCCGTATCAACTCAGGCAGGAACTACTAAAAAATACTATCCTTCTTTAACAGATGCGATCAACGGAACCAATGAAATTCCTCCTGCGCAAGCATTAGCATATATTTCTCCAAATGGAGTTATCTACATTAAAGTATCCAATGCAAATGGATGTTATGCTGTTGCAAAAGTAACATTAACCGTAATTGCCCCTGTTTATTCTGCTGTTTTAAAAGACAAAATCATTTGTATTGAAGATAAAACCACATTAGATGCAGGTCCCGGATTTAGTTCATACGAATGGAGTACAGGAGCTACAACTCAATCCATTGCCAATGTTGGAGTAGGTACTTATTGGGTAAAGCTGAAAACAGGAGACTGTACTGCACTTCAAACAGTAAAAATCTACCCATCTGAGCAACCAGTAATTTCTAGTATTGACATTTCAACTACTACTCTTACAGCATACGTTATAGGTGGGACCGCTCCCTATAAATACTCAATAGATAATATCAACTGGCAAGACTCCAATGTATTCGCTAATGTACCAAGAGGAAACACTACCGTTTATGTGAAAGACTCTTATGATTGTGATCCTATTGAAGTGGAGGTAGTTGTACCTAATATCATCAATGTAATCACTCCAAACGGAGATGGCATCAATGATGTGATTGATTATTCTGCATTAGCAAGTAAGAAAAATCTTATATTCAGTATTTTTGACAGATATGGTGCCAAAATCTTCCAAGCTGATAAAAGCAATGGATATAAATGGGGAGGTACTACGATTGATGGTAAAAAACTATCTACAGGTAATTACTGGTATTCTGTAACATGGAATGAGAACGATAAGAAAAGTACTCCTTTCAAATATTCAGGATGGATATTGGTAAAAAACAGAGAATAATTAATAATACATACAAAAACCGCTTTCTTTTAAGCGGTTTTCTGTATCTCGCTAATACAATATTAAATTATTGTTAATATTTTCGTTATTTTTGTTTAATAAAAGTCAGTTAAAATGAAAAAACATCTACTTCTTTTAGTCTTCTTTTTCTCGCAGCTATATTTTTCGCAATCAGATTGTGATTCAGCAATTCCGGTATGCGGAAACTCAGACCTGTCCTATACCCCAAGTGGTCATGGAAATACAGCAGAAGGCCTAATCGGATGCGTAACCTCAGAACACTACTCAGTATGGTATAGTTTTACTATTGCAACGAGTGGCACCCTTACATTCCTAATTACTCCTAATGCACAGGCAGATTATGACTGGACTGTTTTTGGACCTAATGTTACCTGTGGTAATTTAGGGACCCCTATCAGATGCTCGTACGCTAACACAACAAACGGAATCTTAACAGGGCTCGACATGACTTCAACCGATCTTACACAAGATGCAGGTGGAAGCGGATTTTGTAGATACATGGATGTAATAGCTGGAGAAACATACTATTTACTTGTAGACAATTTCTCTGCAAATGCCAATGGATTTGCATTAACCTGGGGAGGAACAGCTACATTAGCATCTCCATTCACTGATCCCGTATTAACCCCTCATCCATTTGTCACTCCTGGAGAGCCTGGCCCAACACCAACTTCTCCAAATGTTATTTACAAGTGTCAACTACCAACAATGTTTGATTTCAGTACTTTATCTGCAGGAATCATTAATGGCAATACGAACTTTACGGTAACCTATCATACAACTAGTAATGACGTAATTACAGGAAACGCTCCGATCACAGCACCCATCATGGTAAATGCAACAGATATTTACTATTACAGATTAAAATACACTGATCCTAATAACCCTGATAATCCTATCAATGGATGCTTTCTAACAGGAAAATTCAAATTTGAAAAAGGAAATATTATCACTAAAAATGTCACACTATACGGCTGTAACAATAATAATGTAGGAACAGCATCATTTGACCTGACAACAGCAAATGTTTACACAGGTGCTGCTACAAAAAAATATTACCCTACCCTTAATGATCTAAATGCAGGAACAAACGAGATCACCAATATTACCAATTACATTTCCGTAGAGAAAAAAGTATTCGTAAAAGTAAGTACAGACGATGGCTGTACTGCAAATGCCGAAATAACATTAAAATTCTATTCTCTTGTTATAGTAAATGACGCCAGCCTTGAATCTTGTTATATTCCAACTAATATAACAACAGCTGTATTTGACTTAACTTCAGCAAATGTTTCCACACTTCCAACTCCTCCTAAAAAATTCTACACAACATTAGCTAACGCAACAAGCGGAACGAATGAAATAGGAAATCCAGCTATTTACATTACCACTACAGGTTCTGCATATGTAAGAGTTTATAGTGCTGATGGTTGTTATTCTATTGCTAAGATTAATCTTAAAGTTTTACCTCCTGTAAAATCAAATGTTTTAAAAGACAAAACAATCTGTCTTGAAGACAAAACAACTTTAGATGCAGGTGCCGGATTTGACGGCTACGAATGGAGCACAGGAGCAACAACACAAACAATTTCAAATGTAGCAGTTGGCGCTTATTGGGTAAAATTGAAAACAGGAAAATGTTTCACCCTACAAAATGTGAATGTATACGCTACTCAGCAACCTGTGGTAACCAGCATTGATATCACCAACAATACAATTACAGTAAACGTAAACGGGGGAACAGCTCCTTACAAATACTCTATAGATGGTATCAACTGGCAAGATTCTAATGTGTTTACAGACCTTCCAAGAGGAGAAGTAAAAGTATATGTAAAAGATTTTTACGATTGTAATCCTGTAGATGTACAAGTAACTGTTCCTAATCTTATTAATGCAATCACACCAAATGGAGACAACATTAATGATTATATAGATTATTCTGCATTGGCTTACAAAAAGAACTTAGAGTTTATTGTTTACGACAGATATGGAAATAAACTTTTCACAGCTGATAAAACCAAAGCCTATAGATGGGACGGAACTTCCGGAGGTAAAAAAATCCTTACAGGAACTTATTGGTACACGATCACATGGAACGAAAATGATAAAAACAATACTCAGACAAAATACAGCGGATGGGTACTTGTAAAAAACAGAGAATAATTTAATTCTTTTAATACATTTAAAATCACCTCAATTTTGGGGTGATTTTTTTATTCACATCAACTCTCTTTTATTGATGGTATTTTAAAACAAATCAGCAGTAAAATGTTAGTTACTATTTTCAAATTATTTTTTAAATAAACTATATCTTTGCACAATGGCGCAGAAAGAAACACTATCATCTCTTACTCACGGAAACTTTGCAAAAGAGTTATCCATTGCTGATGGAAAAATGCCTCCTAACGCAGTAGACTTCGAAAGATTGGTTATCGGAACTTTTTTAATTGACAAAAAAGGGCTAGACCATTCTATTGATCTTCTTACGCCTGATGTATTTTATGACCCTAGACATCAGGTAATTTTCACGACCATTTTAAAATTATACGAAGGAAACCACCCTGTTGATTTAATGACCATTATTCAGGAGCTTAAAAAAGAAGAAAAACTTCCTTTGGCAGGTGGAGACCATTATATCGTTGATCTTACAATGGGTGTAAGTTCATCTGCACACATTGAATATCACGTTCGTGTTATTCTGGAAAAATATATTTTAAGAAGTTTAATTAATGTTTCTGCCAACGTTATAGACTCTTCTTATAAAGAATCTACCGATGTTTTTGAGCTTTTAGACAAAGCTGAACAATCATTCTTTGAAATCACCAACGGAACCATTAAAAAAGGATTCGACACGGCAAACTCATTGGTAAAACAAGCTATTGAAACCATAAAATCTTTAAAAGACAAAGAAGGTATTTCAGGAGTACCTTCAGGATTTAGAGATATCGATAAAGAAACCGGAGGTTGGCAAAATTCCGACCTTATTATTATTGCTGCCCGTCCTGCGATGGGAAAAACAGCTTTCCTTCTTTCCATGGCAAGAAATATTGCTGTCGGACATAAAATACCAATGGTCCTTTTCTCTCTGGAGATGGCATCGGTACAGTTGATCACAAGGATGATCGCCTCTGAAACAAGAATTTCATCTGAAAAACTAAGAAAAGGAACCCTAGATGATGAAGAATGGCAGCGACTATTCTCCAATGTATCTGAACTGGAAAACGCTCCTCTTTTCATTGATGAAACCCCTTCCCTTTCTATATTCGACTTCCGTGCAAAATGCCGAAGATTGGTAATGCAGCATGGCGTTAGACTGATCATGGTCGATTATCTTCAGCTGATGACAGCCGGTAGTGGTGGAAAAGGAGTTGGAAACCGTGAACAGGAAATCTCCATGATCTCACGTTCACTAAAAGCGATTGCAAAAGAATTGAACGTTCCTGTAATTGCACTTTCACAGCTTTCAAGAAGTGTGGAAACCCGCCCCGGGAAAAGACCTCAACTTTCAGATCTAAGGGAATCCGGAGCGATTGAGCAGGATGCAGATATCGTGTCTTTCATCTTTAGACCGGAATATTATAAAATTGGCGTTTGGGATAATGATGATGAAGGACAGGAAACTACAACAGAAAACCAAGCCGAACTTATTATCGCAAAACACAGGAATGGTGCTACAGCAGATGTAAGATTATCTTTCTTGAAACACTTTGCAAAATTTGGAGATATAGAACACGCAACAGGCGGAGGTTTTCCTACTGATTTCGGTACACCTGAACCAAGTGGTTTTGATAAAATAAAAACAACAATTCAACCAGGAGCAGCATTTGATTTACCCGATAGTTCTAAACTTTCAGGTTCTTCAATGAATGATTTTGATGATGAAGATGATTTTCCTTTTTAATACTTAAGGTTAATTTTAATTATAAAAACTTTCATATCAAGTCCATTTTTTTTGGCACTTAAGTCTTTTAAGTTTAAAATAAAGTTCATTAAAGAACACTTAAGTTTTCAAAAATCTTTGATCTTTATCTTATTTGTACTTTTTATTTTTAAAGTAATAAACTCTAAAACTTAAGTGATCTAAAGTGTTTAAATAATAAAGCTTTTGTGGTCCATTATTTAAAAATTTCAAACGATTTTAATTTTTACATACAACAGATTTGAGAATTGATATATATACAGACGGCGCCTGCAGTGGAAACCCCGGAAAAGGAGGATACGGAATTGTTATGCGCGTTCCTGAAAAAAATTACCAGAAAACATTCTCGAAAGGCTTTCGCAAAACCACCAACAACAGAATGGAGCTTCTGGCCGTGATTAATGCACTGGAAAAACTAAAATCTCCGGATAATGACATTCATGTTTTCACGGATAGTAAGTATGTCTCTGACGCGATTAACCAAAACTGGATTGCAGGATGGATAAAAAGAGGATGGAAAAATGTGAAGAATCCTGATCTCTGGAAAAAATTCATTGAACTTTATAATATACATAAACCTAAAATGCATTGGATAAAGGGACATGCAGGGCATTTTGAAAATGAACTTTGTGATAAATTAGCCGTTGCCGCAGCTGCTTCAGACAACCTTGAAATAGATGCTTATTTTGAATCTCTTGAGAATAACTCCCTTTTTTAGCTCAATTTTATTTAAACTAATTATAGATACTATCTATTAGTAATTTCGCTATTCAAACTAGACTTCTTTATTAAATACCTATTATATTCCGCAAAATTAACAGTAAATACATATTTATTGATTCGGATTTAATATATTTACACGTCTAATTTAAAGTGCGTTACTAAATGATTAAAAAACTACTCGTTTATTTTGCCATTATTTTTTCTGGTTTATTCGGAAAAATCCTGGCCCAAACCTATCAGCTCACAGGAAATCCTGTAACTACGACCGGCTGGACAATGGTTTCTCCTACACAAGTGAATACTGACTTCATTCAGCTCACCCCTGATACCAACAACCAATCCGGATCCATAAGACTGAATGATCCCATCAACTTAAAATACTGCGATAAGTGGAGAGTTGAATTTGATTTTAGAATGGATTCTAACCAAACCGCCAACGGAGATGGCCTTGCGTTTTGGTATCTGGCAAATCCACCGGTAGCCAGCGTGCTAGGGTCTGGTCTTGGAGTTTCTCAAAATGCAGTTGGATTAATTGTAGGATTTGATACCTATAACAATACCACTACAGCTGTAATGAGCAAAGTTCATGTGGCATACGGACAAGTTGCCAATACTACCGACAGCAACAACGTAGAGTTTTTCAATGTTGCAGGAAGTTCTTTTCACTCCCCTGATCTGAACACAACACAGCCTTTCCAAGGCGCTACCTACAAACATGTTGAAGTAACCGCTGAGGTTAATCCTAGTTCTCCTACTGGTTGGATCATCAAAATAACCATTGATGGCAACATCATCTGTAATCAATCTTTTGTCCCTTCAGGTGCTGCAACCGCAATGACCATTGGGTACTTTGGATTTTCAGCTTCTACGGGAGGGAACAGATCAAGACATTCCATTAAAAATGTAAAAATTTACACCGATAAAGTTGCTATTTTACAAAATAGCGTTACCCAATCTTTTTGCCCTAATCCAACGACAGGATCAGCAAGTGTAAATTTAACGTCTTACAATAATCAATTTGTAGCTAATCCTGCTAATTATACCTTTACTTATTATGTTTTAGGAAGCTCTACTCCAATTGCTACTCCTACAAACTATCAGTATAACGCAAACACAACAATAACAGTTGTTATTAAAGATAACGCAGGGGTTTTGTGTGATAACGCCGACGGAAAAATAGCCTTGTCACTTTCTCCTTTCAGCGCCAATAATGTTACTTTGACCGAGTGTAATAATAACAATATAGGAACAGCTACATTTAATCTTACTACAGCCAACATAACAGGTGTTTTAGGAGTTACAAAGAAGTATTACAAAACAATGGCTGATCTTAATGCAGGCATTAATGAAATCCCAAATCCTGCAGCGTATACTTCTGTACCAGGAGTTGTTTTTGTAAAAGTAACCACCCCACAAGGATGTACCGGCAGCGCGCAAATTACCTTAGCCTTCCATCCTCTGGTGGTTGTAAATGATACTGTTTTGCGCTCATGTTTTATTGAAAATGCTCCTACGACAGCTTTATTCAATTTAGCAACAGCCAATGTAACGCCGCTAGCAGGTACTACTAAAAAATATTATCCGACAGCAGCTGATGCATTAGCAGGAACTAATGAGATCATGAACCCTACAACATATATTACAGGAAATACAACAATATATGTAAAAGTAACCTCTGCAAACGGGTGCTATAATACCGCCAAAATCACGCTGATTGTTTTAACTCCGGTAACCTCTGCCGTTTTAAAAGATAAAATCATTTGTATAGATGCCAAAACAACGCTTGATGCGGGACCTGGTTTTGACGGATACGAATGGAGCACAGGAGCAACAACTCAGGCTATACAAAATATTTCAGCGGGTCTTTATTGGGTAAAACTAAAAACAGGAAACTGTATTACTACTCAAATTGTAAAGGTAATTCCTTCTGCCCAGCCTGTTATTTCAAGCATTGATATTAATAACAATACGATTACTGTAAATGTAAACGGAGGAACCCCTCCTTATAAATACTCATTGGACGGAATCACTTGGCAGGATTCTAATTATTTCAACAACCTTGCAAGAGGTGAAGTAAAAGTATATGTTAAAGATTTCTACAACTGTACTCCTATTCAGGTTCAGATCACCGTTCCTAATTTGATTAATGCAATTACTCCAAACGGAGATAACATTAATGATTATATAGACTACTCAGCATTAGCTTACAAAAAGAATCTGGAGTTTATTGTTTACGATAGATATGGAAACAAGCTTTTCACCGCTGATAAATCTAAAGCTTACAGATGGGACGGAACTTCTGGAGGTAAGAAGATCTTAACAGCGACTTATTGGTATACCATTACTTGGAATGAAAATGATAAAAACAATACCCAAACAAAATACAACGGATGGGTACTTGTAAAAAATAGAGAATAACAGGTAAAACTCACTCCGAAATCGGAGTGAGTTTTTTATGAATTATACCTCAACGCTGGGCGAAAATTTCAAATCAATCTTTTTAATTAATTAAAATTATCAATTTAATTTCATAAATCTTATTTTATTACAGTTTAACTAAATTAAATTACATAATTAACACATAAACAACACCAAATAACATAAAATCAATACATTTACAATACTAACAACCTAACCAATATACTTCACATGAAAAAAACTTTACTCTTTTATTTTTATATTATTTTGTGCTGTTTGTCTGGAAAGCTATTTTCTCAGACTTATCAGCTCTCAGGAAACCCCGTGGTAACCACAGGGTGGGATCTCGTCTCGAGCGCGAACGTTAACACCGACTTCATACAGCTCACCGCAGACCAAGGAGGTCTTTATGGTGCTATAAAATTAGCAGCTCCGATCAACTTGAAATATTGCGACAAATGGAAAGTGGAATTTGATTTTAGAATTGATGGAAACGGAACCCCTGCATTCGGAAGAGGAGACGGATTTACCTTCTGGTATCTTGCCAATCCCCCAACAGGATTTGTATCAGGCGGAGGACTTGGAATTCCTTCAAATGCCAATGGGTTGATGGTAGGCTTTGATATTTTCAACAACACTACCGAAGGGCAAATGAGCAAAGTTCATGTTCTATATGGCACCAATAATCTACCTGCAGGAAACTTTAATATCGAATACAACAATACTCCGGGAAGCACTTACCACACTGCAGATCTTAACCCAACTCAACCATTTGTAGGGCCAACTTACAAACATGTTGAGGTAAATGGAGAAACCGATCCTGCCAACCCTACAAGCTGGCTCATCAAAATAAGAATTGACGGTGTACTACTTGTTGATCAATCTTTCGCGCCATCAGGAGGAGCAATAGGCATGACAACAGGATACTTTGGTTTTTCGGCAGCTACAGGAGGTGCCAGTGCAAGACATTCTATTAAAAATGCGAAAGTCTATATCGATAAAGTTCCAATTCTTACCAATACACTCACTCCTTTTGTGTGTGTAAATCCTGCAACAGGAACAGGAACCATAGATTTAACATCATACAACACCCAATTTGTAGCCAATCCTGCCAATTATATCATTACTTATTTTGGACCTGGCGGAACCCCTATTACCAACCCTACCAATTATACCTATTCGGGGAACACTAACATAACCGTGGTTGTGAAAGACCCATCATCTACGTTATGCGATAATGGTGATGGAGTAATCAAATTAAATCCGACTCCTTTTGCTGCGGTTGACAAAACACTAACGGGATGTAACAACAACAATGCTGGTGTAGCCATATTTGACCTTACAACAGCTGCGGTAACTACCGTTTTGGGAGTAACAAAACAATACTATCCTACTCTAACAGACCTTAACAACGGAACGAATGAAATTTTAAATCCTACAACCTATCCTTCTCCTGTAGGTTTTGTATATGTAAAAGTAACCACTCCTCAAGGTTGTGTATCTACAGCAAAAATTACTTTAAATCATTTCGCAGTAGTTACCGTAAATGATGCAACCCTAAGAACTTGCTTTATTGAAACAGATCCTTCAACAGGTTTATTTAATCTTACCATAGCAGCTGTAACAACGCAGGCAGGGACCACAAAAAAATACTATCCATCTTTAACAGATGCAATCAATGGAACCAATGAAATTCCTAATCCCTTAACCTATACCGCTCCTAATGGAGTCATTTACATTAAAGTAACAAATGGAAACGGATGTTACGCCGTGGCCAAAGTTACATTGACCGTAATTGCCCCAGTTTTATCTGCTGTTTTAAAAGATAAAACAATTTGTATGGAAGATAAAACTACGTTAGATGCAGGCCCTGGATTCAGTTCATATTTATGGAGCACAGGAGCCACAACCCAAACGATCTCCAATGTAGGCGTTGGTACATATTGGGTAAAACTGAAAACAGGAGATTGTACGGCAACTCAAAAAGTAACAATTTTCCCTTCTGAGCAACCTGTCATTACGAGTGTTGATATATCAAGCAGCACCATCAGCATCAACGTGATCGGAGGAACCCAGCCGTATAAATATTCACTGGATAACATTACATGGCAGGACTCTAATCTATTTAAAAATATACCGAGAGGTGATAATAAAATATACGTAAAAGATGCATATGACTGCGAACCTATCACCATCACGGTCGTTGTTCCCAATCTTATCAACGTAATTACGCCCAACGGAGACGGAGTAAATGATGCCATCGATTATTCTGCATTAGCCAACAAAGAAAATCTCGTGTTTAATGTATTCGACAGATATGGAGCCAAGATCCATCAAGGTGATAAGTCTACAAGATACAGATGGGACGGAACCATTGCGGGAAGAAAAGTCCCTACAGGAAGCTACTGGTATTCTGTAACATGGAATGAAAATGATAAACATAAAACTCCTTTCAAATATTCAGGATGGATATTGGTGAAAAACAGAGAGTAATAAAATAATCATTTTATATAATAAGAGAATCACTTCAATTTTTTTGGAGTGATTCTTTTTTGTGCAATTTAGACGGAGATATTTCGTTTTAAGCTCAGTTTATTCACATCCAATCCTTAAATTTGTCATATGAATTATTTGGAAGCTTTAAGCAGAAGATATTCTGTGAAAAAATTTAACGCCGAAATTATTCCTCAGGAAACCCTTCATAACATTCTTGAGTCAGGAAAGCTGTCTGCAAGTTCGCTTGGCCTTCAACCCTACAAAATTACTGTGGTGGAAAGTGAAGAGATGAAGCAAAAATTAATTCCTGCATTTTATAATCCATCACAAATATCCACGTGCTCTCATTTGATTGTTATCATTTCGAAAAAAACAATTGGAGAAAGCTATGTGCAAGGGTATTTTAATCATATTTCTGAAGTGAGAGATGTTCCGTTAGAGAATCTCAACCTCTTCAAGAACAGCATCAATCAGCATATTAATCAAAAAAACAACGATGAAATTTTCAACTGGGCAGAGAAACAGTCTTATATCGTATTAGCCAACTTAATGTATGCTGCAGCGATAGAAAATATTGACACTTGTCCTATGGAAGGCTACCGTCAGGATCTTATTGAAGAAATTCTAAACATCGATCCTGAAACAGAAAAAGTAACCGTTACCCTAGCGTTAGGCTACCGTTCTGAGGAAGATCATTTCCAACACATGAAAAAAGTAAGAAAACCAAACGAAAAATTGTTTAAATTTATTTAATTATTTAGACGATTGTACCTAAAGTAAGCATATGATAAAAGCGGATGTATTAGTAATTGGTTCCGGTATTTCGGGACTTTCTTATGCCATAAAAGTTTCTGAGCAACTTCCCGATGCCAAAATAATCATAGTAACGAAATCTGATGAAGACGAAAGCAATACCAAATACGCACAAGGCGGTTTAGCGGTAGTCACAGATTCTAAAAATGATAATTTCGAAAAACACATCGAGGATACCATGCGTGCCGGAGACGGTGAAAACAAACGCGATGTTGTAGAAATGGTGGTAAAGGAAGCTCCTGCAAGATTCAACGAGATCGTAGAATGGGGCGCCAATTTCGACAAGAAAAATGGAGAATTCGCTTTAGGAAGAGAGGGCGGACATACTGAAAACAGAATTGTTCATCATAAAGACATTACCGGTTTCGAGATCGAAAGAGCCTTACTGGAAACAGCCAACAAAAGCCCTAATATTGAGATTTTAGATCATCATTATGTAATTGATATCATTACGCAACACCATGTTCCTGGAAAAGAATTAAACACAGGAGACATTCATTGCTATGGAGCGTATATTTTAGATGAAAAATCTAAAACCATCAAAAAAATTACTTCAAAAATCACTTTGGTAGCAACTGGAGGTGCCGGACATGTTTATAAAAACACAACCAATCCTAAAATTGCAACAGGAGATGGAATTGCATTTGTAGCCCGCGCCAAAGGCCAGGTTTCCAATATGCAGTATTATCAGTTTCACCCAACAGCTTTGTATAGCAAAATTGACGGAATGTTATTTTTAATTTCTGAAGCCGTTCGTGGTGATGGTGCAAAATTAAGAACCAAAAGAGGTGAAAAATTCATGCACAAATATGATGAGCGTGAAGAATTAGCTTCAAGAGATATTGTCGCAAGAGCTATTGACAATGAAATGAAAGTTTCTGGTGATGAATTTGTCGGTTTAGATTGCCGAGAGATGGATCATGAAAAATTCTTGGAACACTTCCCTAATATTTATAAAAAATGCAGAGAAGAAGCAATAGATCCTTTTACTCAATTGATTCCTGTAGTTCCAGCTTGTCATTATTTGATGGGTGGAATTGAAGTCGATAAAGACGGACAATCATCCATTAAAAATCTATTTGCGGTTGGTGAATGTACCAATTCAGGCCTACATGGAGCCAACAGACTCGCATCGAACTCATTATTAGAAGGTTTAGTTTTCGGACACAATGCTGCCATGAAAACAATGACTCTTCTCAATGAAAACAATTTCAACTTTGATGATTTAAAAGCAGTCCCTGAATGGAATGAAGAAGGAATGAAGATCATGGACGAAATGGTCATCGTAAGTTACCTGAGAAAGCAACTCCAGGAAATGATGAGCGATCTTGTGGGAATCGTAAGAAGTAACAAACGTTTAACTATGGCTTTACAAAAGCATCAGGAAATTGCTGCTGCTGTAGATGAGATCTACCACTACTCTATACTTTCGCCACAATTATCAGAACTAAGAAATTTAACAACCGTTGCCCACCTCATTATTACCCAATCTATGGAAATGACTGAGAATAAGGGAGCGTTTTACAATAAAGATTTAGCTTAAAAGCATACACAATGAAAAGACCAGACTACGTTACAGATAAAGTTTTAAAACAATTCATCAAGAATGCTTTAGAAGAAGATATTCAGGATGGAGACCACTCTACCCTTTCTACCATTCCGAAAGATTTGGAACAAAGTGCAAAATTGTTGGTTAAGCAAAACTGTATTTTGGCAGGAGTTGAATTGGCTGAAATCATTTTTAAAACTTTTGATAAGAACTTAAAAGTCGAGGTTTTTATTAAAGATGGAACTCCTGCAAGAATTGGTGACGTAGCCCTTATTGTTACCGGAAGCGCAAGATCTATTCTTTCTACTGAAAGGCTGATTCTTAATTGCATGCAAAGAATGAGCGGTATTGCCACCCTTACCAATGATTGGGATTCCCGATTGGTAGGTACAAAAACCAAATTATTAGACACTAGAAAAACAACTCCCAATTTCAGAGTCTGTGAAAAATGGGCAGTTGCCATTGGTGGTGGAACCAATCACAGATATGGTCTTTATGACATGATCATGCTGAAAGACAACCATATTGATTACAACGGAAGCATAACGAATGCCGTGAAAATGGCAAAAGATTATATCAAAAAAAATAAAAAGAAATTAAAGATTGAGGTTGAAACCAGAAATCTTGAAGAAGTTGAAGAAGCAATCAAGGCAAAAGTTGACAGAATTATGCTTGATAACATGAATGTGAAGATGATGAAGCAAGCCGTAAAAATGATCAATGGTTCTTGCGAATCTGAAGCATCCGGCGGAATTACCCGAGATATGTTAAAAGAAATTGCGACTACAGGAGTCACCTATATCTCTGTAGGAGCCCTTACTCACTCAGCTGAGAATATCGATTTAAGCCTCAAAGCAGTGAAATAGCGTTGTATTTTTAATAAAAAGCACCCCTATTTATTAAAAATACAATAATATGATTTTTTTCATATGAAAATTCGATTTTAGTTTAAATATTTGACAATCAATAAATTACAACTTATTAAGATTCAGTAAAAATTAACATATAGTTAATATTAGTTAAAATTTATTTCGCCAATTTTGCAGAAAATTAAATCTAACTATTACTAACGATTATGAAATTAATCAACAAATCAATACTAACTGTATTTATTACGTTATCTACAGCTAGTGTTTATTACGCTCAAGAAACTAAAGACACTGTTAAGACAACCAGGTCTAAAGATATTGAGGAGGTAATCCTAAGAGGAGTTACTGATATCGCTAAAGATAGAAAAACACCAGTAGCTGTCTCTACAATTAAAGCTGCACAGATCCTTGAAAGACAAGGAAATCAAGAGCTTGTAGAATTGTTAAATACAACGCCTTCAGTATATGCTACAAAAGGTGGTGGTGGTTTCGGAGACTCTCAAATTGTTATGCGTGGTTTCGAATCTAGAAACATTGCAGTAATGGTAAACGGTATGCCTGTAAATGATATGGAAGGCGGTACTGTTTATTTCTCAAACTGGACTGGATTATCTGATGTTACAAGTTTCATGCAGGTACAAAGAGGACTTGGATCTTCTAAACTGGCTATTGCTTCTGTTGGAGGTACGATGAACTTCATCACAAAGTCAGCAGACATGAAAAAAGGTGGGGTAATAAGATTAGGTGTTGGTAACGACGATTATTTAAAAACATCTTTTGCTTACAATACCGGTAAATCTAAAGACGGATGGTCTTCATCAATTTTGATGAGCAGACAAGCTGGAGGAACTTATATTGAGAACACAGATTATGAAGCTTATGCTTACTATTTTGCATTAGGATTTGAAGCAAGTAAAAAACATAACTTTCAATTTACTTTAACATCTGCGCCTCAATGGCATAATCAAAGAACTTTTGCTCCTACAGTCCAAAATTACATTAATTACAACCCTGATCGCGACGGGTCGCCATACAGACAGTATAACTCTGACTATGGATACTACACAGATTCTTCAGGAAACAGAGTACCTGTAGCTAACAGAGCTAATTATTACTCTAAGCCGGTAATGATGCTAAACTGGGATTGGACAATGAGTGAAAAATCCAAATTAAGTACGGTAGCTTACATGTCTAATGGTAGAGGTGGCGGAACTGGAGATTTAGGAAAAGTAGGAGGTAAATCAATCACTGATGCTTCTTTTGTTGATACTTCTGGGCATTTCAATTATGATGCTATTTTTGCCGCTAACCAAGCAGTTAATGTAAATACAGCTGGTGCAGGAAGTACTTTAATTCGTAGATCAAATGTAAACTCTCACAACTGGTATGGAATTTTAGCTAATTTCCAACATAAAGTGAATGATAACTGGAATTTCTCAGTAGGAACTGACGATAGATATTACTATGGATACCATTATCAAGTAGTTTCAGATCTATATGGAGCTTCAGGATACAAAGATGCTAATAACAAAAATATAGCCCCGAATATTGTAAGTAACGCATACGATTATAAAAAACTTGAGTGGAATCCGTTTGGAGGAAAAACAGCTCCATTACAAGATCAAGTAGGATTTAGTAATGATGGAGAAGTAATTTGGTATAGTGGATTTGCGCAAGTAGAATATACTAAAAATAATTTATCTGCATTCGTACAAGGATCCGTATCTAACCAAGGATATCAAAGAATTGATAATTTTGTATTAGACGGAAGCACATTAAAAGGCCAGACAGTAAACACTAAAACAGGTTTCAAAAATCTATTTGGATATAATATCAAAGGGGGAGCTAACTATAACATCAATGAGCAACACAACGTTTTTGCTAACATTGGTTACTACAGCAAGCAACCATTCTTAAATACAGTTTACCCAAACAACCAACAGCTTATTAATCAGTCTTTAACCAACGAGAAAATTTTCTCAGCAGAAGTTGGGTATGGATTCAGATCAGCTAAATTCAGTGCGAATGTTAACTTATACAGAACGCAGTGGAAAGACAGATGGTTGAGAAAAACTAACCAGACGTTTACATTGCCTGATAATACAACGACTACTGGTTATGCAGAGATCAATGGTATTACTGAAATTCATCAAGGTATTGAATTCGACGGAACTTACAAACCAACTAACTTCTTAGAATTCAATGGTATGTTCTCTTGGGGCGATTACTACTACAAAGGGAATGCAACAGGAACAGCATTTGACGACAACAACAATCCACTTACTTTATCTGGTACTTCAAATACATCTGAATTATACATAGACAAAGTAAAAGTAGGAGGAACAAGTAATAACAGTATCCCACAAATGACTGCTTCATTAGGAGCAACCATCAAACCTGTAAAAGATCTTAGCATCTTTGGTACTTGGAGATATGTTGGGAAATTATATTCTTCTATTGATATTGCAACATTCTCTAACCAGTCTGCGCAAGACAGAGGAGTATTACAATTACCTGATTTTAACTTGTTTGATGTTGGAGCTTCTTATAAATTAAGATTAAAAAATGAGTCTCAATACTTTACTATAGGAGTAAATATCTATAACTTGATTGACACAACGTATATATCTGATGCTTCTACTAATATATTTGGTAATGATACACCAACTAAATTAGCTGACGGAGTAACAAACAACGTAGGTAAAAAAACTTATGACGAACTTGGTATGATGTACAAAGGGATCGCAACTGGTAACCGTGCATATTTCGGATTCGGAAGAACATGGGCTGCAACATTATCATTCAACTTCTAATCATATAAAAACATTAGATTTTATAAATATCAATCCCGGCTTATCGCCGGGATTTTTGTTATATTTGTACATTAGAAAAAAAGAAAAAATAGGATTATGGATTTTTACAAGATTTTATTGAGTGCCCACAAGGGATTTGGGTATTTAGAGCTTCTATTAGTAACATTATTTATTATCGCTTTACTAGCTACCATGTTTGGTTTCAGTGGGAAAGTAAATAAATTTTTAAAGAAGACTACCCTTTTCACAATGATCTTCTTCCACGTGCAATTTTTAATGGGAATCTTTTTATTATTTGTTTCCCCAGGCTTAAAAGCGGCTATGGCATCTGGAACATTAATGAGTGATGCTTATAGCAGACAAACATTTGTTGAACATCCATTTTCTATGCTAATCGCAGCAGTTTTGTTGACCATCATCAATAGAAAAGTAAAATCTAGCGATACTATTTCTTTGAAAATTGTAATTATGGGATTAATTGCAGTTGGTTTATTTGCATTCGCGTTTCCATGGACAAGAGTCTTTGGAGCTTAATATATTAACTTTAAAAATGTAATCATTAACATGAAAGTAGCTGTAGTCGGTTCAACAGGAATGGTTGGACAAGTTATGCTTAGAGTATTAGAGGAAAGGAACTTCCCTATAACAGAATTAATTCCGGTAGCTTCGGAAAGATCTATAGGTAAGAAGGTGAAGTATAAACAGGAAGAGTATACTATTGTAAGCATTAATGACGCTATAGCTGCCAAACCTGATATTGCACTTTTTTCAGCGGGTGGTTCAACATCGCTTGAATTTGCTCCAAAATTTGCAGAAGCAGGCATTACAGTGATTGATAATTCTTCAGCTTGGAGAATGGATCCTGATAAAAAATTAGTGGTTCCCGAGATCAATGCTGATGTATTGACCAAGGAAGATAAGATCATAGCAAACCCAAACTGTTCTACAATTCAGTTGGTGATGGTTTTAGGTCCGCTAAACAAAAAATATGATTTAAAAAGAGTAATTGTTTCTACCTACCAATCTGTAACAGGAACAGGAAAAGCTGCTGTAGATCAATTAAACGGAGAAATAAACGGAGACGATTCTGTTGAAAAAGTATATCCTTATCAGATTTTTAAAAACGCACTTCCACATTGTGATGTTTTTTCTGATGATGATTATACGAAAGAAGAAATTAAATTAATGAAAGAGCCTAAGAAAATTTTAGGAGATGATACATTTAATTTAACAGCAACAGCAGTAAGAGTTCCGGTTCAGGGAGGACATTCTGAAAGCGTAAACATTGAGTTCGAAAATGAATTTGAACTTGACGAAGTAAGAAAGATTTTAGCTGAAACTCCGGGAGTGATTGTAATGGATAACGTTAAAAACAACGAATATCCAATGCCATTATATTCAGAAGGAAAAGATGAAGTGTTTGTCGGAAGAATCAGGCGAGACCTCTCCCAGCCAAAAACGCTCAACCTCTGGATCGTAGCAGACAATCTGCGAAAAGGCGCTGCAACCAACGCAGTACAGATCGCAGAATACCTTGTAGCAAACAACTTAGTATAAACTAACAAAATAAAAAAGAGTCTCAACATTGAGATTCTTTTTTTTATCAAACTTATGAACGCTCAGAAGAATATCAATAAAGATAAAATAGGCTTTCAAAAATGGATCGCCGCTTTTGGAATTATTCTATTTATAGGAAAAATCGTTGCATGGAAACTGACTAATTCCGATGCCGTATTTTCTGACGCTATGGAAAGTATCGTGAATGTCATTAGTGCATTTATGGGACTTTACTCTTTACATCTTGCTGCAAAACCAAAGGACGAAGGACACCCTTACGGCCACGGAAAAGTAGAATTCGTAACATCGGGAATAGAAGGTGCTTTAATCGCCATTGCGGGGATCATGATCATCTACGAAGGCATCAACAGTTTAATCACCGGCAAAGTATTGAATAAACTGGATTGGGGTATCTGGATTATTGCTGCAACCGCGATTGTAAATTATTATTTAGGCTACATTTCCATTAAAAAAGGAAAAAGAGAAAATTCTTTAGTGTTAATTTCTTCCGGAAAACATCTTCAGTCTGACACCATTACAACATTGGGTGTGGTAATAAGTTTAGTCATTGTTTATTTTACTAAAATTTATTGGATAGATTCCGCTGTAGCCCTAGTTTTTGGAGCCTACATTATTTTTGTTGGATACAAGATTGTCCGCAAATCTTTAAGTGGAATTATGGATGAACAAGATCCTGACTTATTAAATCAAATCGTTCATATTCTTGAAAATAACAGAAAAACAGAATGGATTGATATTCACAATATGAAAATCCAGCAATTTGGAGCTTCCCTGCATATTGACGCACACATCACTCTTCCTTGGTATTACACCCTTCGTGATGCTCATAAACAAATGGAAAGCGTCATTATTCTTTTAGCTAAAAATACAAAGCGTACCGTAGAATTTAATTTTCATATGGATGACTGCAGAACCGTTTCATGTCCTGTATGTCAGATCACAGACTGCCCAGTTCGTGAAAGAGAATTTGTAAAACGAGTGGAATGGACGGCTGAAAATGTGACAAGAGAAGTTAAACATACAGTGGAATAATTTCAATTTAGATAAAAAAAACTTAGATTTTGGCTAAAGCCAATTGATGGTATTATTTTGTTTAAACGGGCTGAAGCCCGTTCCTATTGATGACAAAATTTGTGTAAAAATAGCCGCGAAAATTTGTGCTTAAAAAGTCTATGTAACTTCTTTACCTATTTGCTTTCTATAATAAAACATCGGAACGATCAAAAGCAAGATCAAAGGTTGAATCACAAATCTTCTCATGTAAAAAGAAAACAGGTAGCCAATCTCAAATCTATCATAGATACAATACAGATAAATCGGAAACGTAATCGCGAAAATTATTGTGATTAGTAAAGCTCCTTGGATTGTCCATTCTTTATTTTTAAATATAAAATGAATGATCACACAGGAAAAAAATAAGTTTAAAATAAATCTGAAAAGGTGCCCTGCAATCAGTTTTCCCCATTCAAAAGGAGGAAATGAAAGATTTTTATTGGCTTCATGAAAATAGTTGAGAAAAGGGTCATAGAAGATCTTATCTTCAAGCGCTCTCACACTTACAAGTCCAACAACGCCTACTATAACCAGAAACCAACTAAGAATTTTCATTTTTTAAAGCAAAGAATTTAATCCAAACAAGCCAAAGTAAAACCACACTTCCGTAGATAACTGCCGGAAAAACAAAATCATGTGACATTTTACCATATTGTTGATAATCTCTCATTACAATATTCAACCCTGCAATTCTCAATACATTCATGATATAAAGAGCAAGAAGACCAATCAATACAAAAACAAATGTTTTCTTTCCTTTATAAAAAGCAAAAACAAAAGATACAAAAAGAATCATCACAGAAATAGCATTACACCCCTCCACCATCCTTGTTGGATAATAATTTTTCACATTAAACCAAACAGATTCTCCGCGAATATCATCGAAAAGTTTGGTGGGATAATTTATTAAATTCTGAATCCACATTACCTGATCTGCAATGAGCCTCGAAAAAGGATCCAGTCCGGTTCCTTTAAATTCATTCAGATAAAATTGATAGCCAAAAAGCAACACCAAATAGATAATGATGAAACGCAATAAAATGCTTAAAACTGGTTTAAAATCCTTTAGCATAACGCAAAGATAAAAAATCAACTGATATTTAGTATATTTGTTTCCATATTATGACTTCCGAAAACGCAAAACGATTTTTTGAAAACTATATCGGTAAAAAATCTTCTGAGTTCATCACATTGGCTCAAAGCGGTTCTGCGAGGGTAAATTTCGTGGCCCAATCCGATAACAAACAATACATTATTACGTACAATGAAAACATTCCCGAGAATGAAAGTTTTTTTTATTTTTCGGAGATATTTTCCCAACTCAACCTTAATACGCCTACTATTTTCTCCATTTCTGATGACCGGAAAATATACATTCAGGAGTTTTTAGGTGGAAATACACTTTCTGAGATGATTTCAAAAGAAGGTCTATCCGAAAATATAAGATCATTGGTAAAGCAAACATTAGAAAAGCTTTTTCAACTTCAAATACAGACCAAAGGAAAAATAGATTATCATCAAACTTTTGAATATGAAAGTTATGATGAGCTTCCCGTCATTCACGATTTATATTATTTTAAAAACTTTGTGGCAGATGTTCTTGAGCTGGAATATCATAAATCTACTCTGCTGAAAGAATTTAAAAAGATCGTCCACCTCATCGAAAATCTTGAACCGAAAGGATTAATGATTCGCGATTTTCAGGCAAGAAACATCATGGTAAATGAAAACAATACCGTTTCATTTATCGATTATCAGTCTGCAATGAAGGGACCTTTAATGTATGATGTTATTTCTTTTCTGTTTCAGGCGAAAGCTAATTTTTCTGAAGATTTTAAAAATGAGATGCTGGAATTCTATACTCAACAATTTGAAAATGAAGAAATTCAAGTTCAACTAAAAAAATCGGTTAAACCAATTCAATTGATGAGATTCTTACAGGTTTTGGGAGCGTATGGTTTTAGAGGATTGATTCAGAGAAAACAACACTTCATTGCAAGTATAGAAAAAGGAATAGAAAACATCACCCAATTTGCTCAATCCTGGGAAGATATGAAAGACTATCCGGAACTTGAAAAAGTGATACAACAGTTAAGCTCGGAGAAAACGAGGTTAAAAATTGAAGAAATTTTAAAAACATAAAGTCTTCAACAAAATCTGACTTACATAAATTGAGTCACACCTCATTAAGCGGTTAGTATTAACGATTTCATCCTGAGCGAAGTCGAAGGATCTTTTTAAACAAAAAACTAAGCTTAGATTCCTCCGGAATGACAAAAGTGATTGAAGAAATAAAAATAAACAATGAGCTGAATGGTTCAAATTAAAAGCCACAATAATTAAATATAAAATAATATGCTACACATAGACATCCACAGTTTTTCATACAAAAAGGGAGGAATTCCTAAAGACGAATCAGGAAACGGAGGTGGTTTTGCTTTCGACTGTAGAGGAATTTTAAACCCAGGAAGAGTTGAGGAATATAAAATTCAAACAGGAAACGATATCGGCGTTCAGGAATATCTTGAAACAAAAACCGAAATACCTCAATTTTTAGAGCTCATAAAAAACATCGTTTCTATCAACATCGATAACTATTTGGCAAGAGGTTTTGAAAATCTACAAATCAATTTCGGATGTACAGGTGGACAGCACCGATCTGTATACGCTGCGATAAAAATTGCAGAATTCATCAAAGAAAAATATCCTGAAGGAACCAATGTAACCCTTCATCATGATGAACAACACCAACTTAACATGAGTGATAAGTAATTGGTAATGAGTAATATTTTTAACTTCGTTAAATTATATTAATTATTATTTATACTTCATCATTACATATTACCAATTACTCATTACCCATATTATATGAAGGCTCTAATTTTTGCAGCAGGAAAAGGTACCCGTCTGAAACCTTTTACAGATCATCATCCCAAGGCTTTGGCTAAGGTGAATGGCATCCCTCTTTTAGAAAGAAATATAAACTACCTCAAGAGTTTCGGAATCACTGATTTCGTGATCAACATCCATCATTTTGGAGATCAGATCGTTGAGTTTTTGAAGAAAAACAACAACTTCAATTGCAACATTGAGATTTCAGATGAAGCCAACGAACTGCTGGAAACTGGTGGTGGTTTGATTTTTGCTAGAAGATTCCTTGATCATGGGGAAGATTTTTTAATCATGAATGCAGATATTTTAACAGAGATAAATATTACTGATCTTGTAAACTATCATAAAAAGATAAAAGATTTCGCTACTTTAGCCGTTTCGGATAGGGAAAGTTCAAGAAAATTACTTTTCAACGATGAATTGGTTTTAAGAGGATGGCTTAATGTACAAACCGGCGAACAAAGACTTGCAGAATTTAACAAAGGATTCAAGGCTTTGGCTTTTAGCGGTGTTCATTGTATCAACCCTATCATTTTTAACAAAATAAAAAGAACAGGCAAATTTTCTATTATGGAAGAATATCTGGACATCATGCAAACTGAGCACATTCATGGTTTTGTGCACGATAGCGTTTTGATAGATGTTGGAAGACCAGAATCTGTAATAGAAGCCGAAAAATATTTTAAATAATTGTCATGATGGAACTTGATGGAACGAGAGATGAAAGTTTGGTAAACCCGGCACTTGATAGCAACGAAACAAAACTACATAACAGTTTAAAACAAAAAACCTGGGACGAAATCATTACCAAAGACAGCTGGATGGTTTTCAAGGTAATGGCTGAATTTGTAGATGGTTATGAAAAGTTGGCTAAAATAGGACCTTGTGTTTCTATTTTTGGTTCTGCCAGGCTAAAACCAGATACTAAATATTACGATATGGCAGTTGAGATTGCCGAAAAAATAACGAAACTTGGTTTCGGAATTATTACCGGAGGTGGACCTGGAATTATGGAAGCCGGAAATAAAGGAGCTTTTAATGCTAAAGGAACCTCAATAGGTTTAAATATTGATTTGCCTTTTGAACAGCATTTTAATCCTTATATCAACAAATCCTATTCTATGAATTTTGATTACTTCTTCGTAAGAAAAGTAATGTTTGTAAAATATTCTCAAGGGTTTATTGTAATGCCGGGCGGATTTGGAACACTTGATGAACTTACCGAAGCAATGACGCTCATCCAAACCAATAAAATAGGAAAATTCCCTATTGTTTTGGTAGGATCTGAATTTTGGGGAGGATTGCTAGATTGGTTTAAAGCAACTTTATTAAAAGAAAAAATGATTGCAGAAGACGATTTAGATCTTTACAGAGTGGTAGACACGGCTGATGAAGCGGTTGCGCACATTAAAGCGTTTTATGATAAATATTCTGTGAACGTAAATTTTTAATTGGCATATTATTTGTGACTTTATAAACAACAACTATGATTGTAAATCTATTAATTAGAATGAAAAAACTTTTATATATATCAGGAATATTAACATTTTTTGTGTTAACGAGTTTCATGAGTGTAGACTTTTTCTCTTCAATGACTAAAGTTGATTATATTGATGGAAGCAAGACGTTGAAGTTTACTACAAAGATGAATACAGCCCATATTTCGGATGCTATAAAAATAAATCCTAACACAGCAGGGTTTGAAGCAGAAGTAAAGAAATATGTAAATAATAACTTCGACGTGTATGTTAATGATTCTCCAAAAACAATTACTTTCACAGGAAGTCAGGTAAGCGGAGAAACAGTTTGGGTATATTTTGAGACCAGCGGAGTGTCAGATATCAGTACCATGAAGATTAAAAATACGATCCTTTTAAGTGCTTTTCCGAAGCAGATTAACATTGTGAGTATCGCTTATAAGGGAAGTCAGAAAGTAATGAATTTCCAACGCGGAAAAGAAGTGAATGAAGTTTCTTTTTAAAAGCGAAAAAATTTAAAATTATACAACCATTGCAAAAAGCAATGGTTTTTTGTTAGACTTTGAATTCAAATAAATATGAAAGTAAAATGTATTAGCAAACAAATTTTGAGTGATAATAAATTATTAGCAGAATGGGCAATACATTCAGAATTAGAAATCACAGTCAATAAAGAATATACAGTTTTCGCTATTGGTAAATATTTAAACGCCCTATTTTATTATATACTTGGAGATGAATCTAATTCTTATCCTCTTTCATTTCCAGCACAATTATTCCAAATAATAGATTCCAGAGTATCTAAATATTGGGAAACAAATTTGGTCAAGATAAATTCTTGGGAAGATTTAGATATTCAAGATGGTGATATTATTAGCTTCAGAGAATGGACAGTAAAAGGCGACAGTTTCTATGAAAACCTATTAAATGAACAAAGATCAGAAGTATTTCTATTTAATAATTATTGTGACAAAATTTTGAATGAACATATATCGTTCTAATAAAATTACTGCCTGTGGAGAATTTAAAGTAAGACCTTTTATTTCTCATTCATAGCCTGAAAACAAAAATCCGCCTCAATGCTGAGACGGATTCTTTTATTGATGATAAGAATACTCCTATTCTAAACTATCTTGATATTACTCAATTTTGATGTTATCAATCTGAAGATCGTAAACTCCTCCACTACCTGTTTTGATAGCAAACATGTTTTTTCCGGCTGTTAAATTAAGATCTGTTAGACCCGTAACATTCAGCTCGATCAATCTCCATTGTCCGTTTGTATTGATTGATCCCGAATATGCATTAGCACTTTCAGTATCTAAGATAGCACCAGTTGTAAATGTTCCTAAGTTATATGTATAAAAAGCTGTACCAGGGGTACCTGTAGTTTTATATACGTTAAAAGAAAGCGATTTTCCTGTTGCTGTACCTTTGATATACATTGTAATTCTCTTCGGAGCAGCTGGTAATCCTGTAGCAGCATAAGCCGTAAACACATAATCATTTGATGGTGGTACTGTACCTTTAATCTGAAGTGAATTTGTACCGTTATATCCCAAACCAATACCTTGAGTAGCATAAGGCTTAATTCCAAAGGTAGCATCTATATTGGCTATAAAGTTCGTCCAGTTTTCAAAATCAGAACTCGGGAAAAGATTCACAGCAGAAGCAGAAGGGTTTTCTGGTGCTCCAGGAGAGAATCTTGCGTTGGTAAAGACCATATCATTCAGACTTCTGATATATGCTTGCTCTGTGAAAACTGTAGCTGTAGGATTAGTTGGGCTAGTATAACGACTTAAGCATAGAACGATATCCCCACTTTTTGCGTAATTTGGAGAGATTGGTGATTTAGCAAACGTTGCGAAATTACTGAAACGAAGATCTAATCTCGCCGCTTTTTTATCTGTAATATAACGATCTCCTGTTGCTGTATCATCACCAAAATTCTTTGTTAATTCTGCATCTTCGAACTGAACATTCTTAATTTTGATCAATTGGTTGATGTGTGCGCCATTTTTAAGAGCCTCAGCGATAGAATTAAATTCCAAAGGTATCATTGCAGCTACAACCGGCTTTTGTCCGTCACAAACTCTCGCCATATAGTTCGAAAGTTTATTTGGGTTAATTCTTCCAACTGAGTAGCTTGGATCGTAAGAACCAATTTTGATATTTCCATTAGAAGCCTGAACAATAAGTCCCTTTAAGTTAATTCTAACCATAGCTCCTGTAGGGAAATCCAAATACTGGTTTCCTCCGTCAATGTCCACCTCTATCCCTTGCGTTGGGTTTTCCGGCTTATCCTGAAGGAACATCATTTTGTAAATATTTCCAGATTCATCATTTGAACCAACATAGGCTTCAACGATATAATCTTCAGTAATAATATCAGTTGCACCCGGTTTAGGCTTTGCAATGGTTGCAAGATCTGTTAATTTATGATTAGCTGCCGCAAATTTGTTAGTACACTTAATTTCCGGAACTTCGTAATCATCGGACTTTACACAAGACGATAACGTCAACATTGAAAGGGCACTAAATATAGCCGCTTTAAAATATATATTTTTCATTGTTTTCGATTTTTTAAATTTATTTATTAGAATCTAAATTGAAGATTAACAAAATAAGATCTTCCCTGAGAGTACCAGTATTTAGGAGCAAATACCATATTTCCGCTATCATAATCACTTGTATAGTCATTATAGTTTACGTTTCTGGTCTGTTCAAACCCTCCTGTAATATAATTTTTATTATTAAGGATGTTATTAATAGATGCAGATACCAATACATAATACTTACCGATCATCCATGATTTACCTGCGTTAGCATTCAAGAAGAATGAGCTAGGCAATTTAGTAGGCGTAAGAACTCTTGCCAATTCTTCAGGAGTTACGTTGTCATAAGGTACTCCCGGGGTATTTGGATTGGAATAAAACCTTTCTGTTCTTGTTACCGGAGACGGATCTAAGAATGAGTGTCCGAAGTAGTTCCAGCTTGCACCAACCCACCAGTATTTAGGGCTGCTATACCTAAGACCTAAGTTATATGCCTCTTGAGGTGTTCCTCCCTGTCTGTAATTTTTTAATGTAGCCTCTCCCATATTAGTATATGATCTCGAAACTAAATTACCATTACCATCAAGCTCTCTAAATGTTCCAACTGCGTCAGATGCAAAATAAACAGTAGGGTTATTGGTATAAGTATATTGTCCTACACTCAATAATCCATTAGCCGTTAAAGTAGGCGTAATTTTCACCTGTGCACCCAGCTCAATTCCCATATTTCTCTTGTTAGCACCCGCAAGTACCTGAGTAATAAATGCACCGTCCTGAACTGGAGTCTGATCACCATTTTCACTCAAGGTAGTAAGCTTAACACCCTGTGCAAAATATCTCTGTACACTTGTTTCATTCTGAGTATTAACAAGGTAACCGGTTAATCTCACTTTAACAATAGGAGTAGATATTACATAGCTCAAATCATTAGCATCAATAACAACGTTCTTGATATTTGGAGTTACAACACCACTTACTCTTGTATTAAAATAAATATCATTTAAGAATGGAGACTGTGAGTAGTATGCTCCATTATAAACAAGGAAGTTTCTACCGTTGATTCTATAAGTAATCTGACCTTTAACACCAACATTCCAAAAGTTTTTAGTCTCTCCTTTTCCGTAAGATGACTGATATAGGTAATGCTGAAATAAACCTTCTCTACTGTTGGTAGTATACCCGAATAATCCAGAAACAAAAACATCAAATTTACCTGTTGAGAATTTTACTGCCGGATTTATTTTTATTTCCTGTCTTCTAAAAATATAATCATACCCGATCTTATCTCCTTCTCTTTTTGCAACAGAAGCATCATCTTCTTTTGTATTGTATTTACCCCAAACACTTCCTGCATCAGTATTGGATGCAAACGGATCCATATTCAGAGCGAAATCAGCCCCTAATAAATCGTTCACCTCTCTGTACTGCTCAGATTTATAATTTTGATAAGATGCATTTAAAATGAAACGAGAAGTATCATTAAAGTTATAAGTATAGTGGGTTGATACATTAAATGTTTTATCATCTTTCACATCATCTACTAGGTAATAAGCTGCTCTCCTACCGCCAAACTGCGACATATAAAGATCACCGTTTCTGTTGGCATTATAAAGATTATCCCAGTTGATTTGCGTACGTGATTCATCGTTATTAGTCCACCAATCCGTAGTAATTCCAATATTCTCAGCTTGTGCAGGAGCAGGATTTTTATAATTCAACCAATAGCTTGGTAAATTACGGTAGTACGTTGGTGAAGGGTTATTCGCTCTGTACCAATCCAATCTTGAGCTATAGTCTTTTCCGAACTGATAAGAAACGGATGTCCATAATTGAGACTTCTTATTGATCTTCCAGAAATCCTGTAATTGGAACAATGGCTGGAAGCCTCTTCTTACCCTCTCGCTTCTTTTCTCTCCACCTTGCCATCCCCAATATGAGTTGTAATGAATTCCTCTGAAATCATAAACCTCCTGAGTATTTGGACTAGAAGTACTTCTAGTATATTTAGAACCAATGGCATTAAATGTCATGGAATGGTTGTCACTGAATTTCTTTTCAACCCCAAGATAACCGCTGTATGCATCATAGAAAGTTCCTTCTTGTATACCTTCCTGAGCCCACCTTCTGGCGATCATCCCTGTAAAAGCCCAACCTTTCTTACTCATTCCTGAAGAATATCTGTAAGATAATCTGTTGGTATAGTTTCTGTTCGTCAATGAATACGTCAACTGACTTCCTTTTCTATAATCGCTTGCTTTTGTATTTTTATAAATAACGGAACTGTTTCCACCAAATGCATATTCTGATGGCGAATGATTTTGAGAAATTTCCGGGTATCTCGTGATTTCATTAAGACCACCCCAATTTCCAAAATCGACATTACCATTATCAGATTCAACCATAGAAACACCATTCAACATTGATTCTGCTGACCTACCATCAATTCCTCTAGGACGGAACCAATAAAATCCTAAATCAAATGCTGCAACTCTACTGAATACATCCTGAGAAGACTGTAGCAAACCTACGGTAGAAGATTGGCTGTTACCACCACCTTCATCACCACCACTACCACTGTCGATAATTGCTAATCCCTGATCTGCATTCGTAAGAGCAGAATACAGCGTAATAGCCCCTAGATCTTTTCTTTTCTCGTCACTGACTACATCAAACTCCATTACTTTTGTTTCGTAATTCGATTTTGCAATCACAATTTGGTAATGCCCCGGCTGTAAATCAACAAACTGGAAATATCCAATTTTATCGGCCGTTACATCATTTTCATTCCCTTTTAAATTCACTCCGGCCTTTTCAATAGCCTTTCCGTCAGCATCCTTAAGATACGCAAATACTGTAGTTTGCGCAAAATAGAACGAAGCAGGAAGTAAAGTAAATAAAGAGACTAATGATAGTTTTTTAATCATAGTATATTATTTTTTTAAACACTTTTCACCTTAGTTATCAACAAGTTAAAACTTGGGGGCACAAATTTAATCAAATTTTATAATTTAAAACTTTTTTAACATTATTTTTTCTTAACATTGCAAGCTTTTAAGGAAAAAGCATGTAGCTCTTCATTAAATTATTATAAATTTACAATTATTTAAAACTGAAAGAGTTAAAAAAAAGTAAATTTGTCGATTAATTAATTTTAATATTCAATGAGAAAATTTTTAAGTTTTTGTGCCGTTATTTGTTCGGTCATAACTTTCGCACAACAGCAAGGCAAATTAAGAAAAGTTGCCGCGGTAGGTTTTTTAAACGTAGAAAACCTTTGGGACACCATACGTTCCGCAGATTACATAGACGGTACAAAAGATATAAAAAATCCGGCTTTTCACAGAAGTATTCCTTTAGACTCTATTAAGTTTTTAGAAGCTGAAAAATATGACGGACAATGGAGTGACGGCGCTCTGAAAGGTAAAAAAGCAGTAAGATACCAAAGTGGTTCTGAAGAATTTACTCCGAAAAGTCCTAAAAATTATAATACTAAAATTTACAATGCTAAATTGGCTAATGAAGCTAAAGTAATTTCAGAATTGGGTTCACAATATACCAAAACTGCACCTGCAGTTGTAGGCTTGATTGAGGTTGAAAACAGACAGGTTATTGAAGACCTAATTAAGCAACCGGCTTTAGCAAAATTCGATTACGGAATCATTCACTATAACTCTTATGACTACAGAGGAATTGATGTAGCCCTGATCTATCAAAAAAGAAGATTTACCATAACCAATTCTCTTAAAAAAGAGTTGAAAGTTTACGGAGATAACGGAAAAAGAGAATACACTAGAGATATATTAGTTGTTACAGGTTTCCTTGATAACGAAAAAGTAGCTTTCTTTATGAATCACTGGCCTTCCAGAAGAGGAGGTGAAGCGATTTCTTTACCAAAAAGAAATGCCGCTGCTGCTTTACTGAAACAACAAATGGACAGCATAAGAACAGCCGATCCTACTACAAAATTGTTTGCTATGGGCGACTTTAATGATGATCCTGTAAGCTCAAGTTTAAAAAATCATTTAAAAGCACAGGCAAGTCCAAAAGACTTAACAGAAGAAACTCCTTATCTTAATCTAATGTATCCTTTATACAAAAAAGGGATTGCTTCTTTAGCGTATCAGGATGCTCCTAACTTATTTGATCAGATCATTGTTTCTAAGAATCTAATCTCCGATCAGGTAACTAAAGAATATTCTGTTTTTAAAGCTGAAATCTATGCTCCGGCTTATTTAGTTAATAAAGAAGGAAATTATAAAGGCTATCCTTTCAGATCCTGGAACGGGGATCAGTTTACAGGAGGCTATAGTGACCACTTTCCGGCATTTGTCATTCTTCAAAAAGAACCATAAAATATAAAGCACTCGATTCGGGTGCTTTTTTTGTGTAACTTTATGAATATAGAAAATCTAATTTTACTATTATTCATCACATCTATTCCTTTTAGTTGTTCAGCACAAGCCAATTCTAAAAGTGATAAGGAAAAATCAGAAATGAAACCTGAAAATTTACTTAAAGAAATAAAATGAGCTAGTTTATTTTAAATAATCATTAATAAAAATATCACATGAAAGAATTTGTACAATGGTCAAGATGAATATGGGTAGGCTTCGTCTAGTTTTAAATAATAAAAGAATCTATCCATAATAAGATAGATTCTTTTATTTATAGGTATAAGAATAAACAATAGAAAAATATATTGTTATTATTTAGTCGCCTCAATAATACTTCCCGTTACTTCTTCATTGAGTCTTCTTTTATCAAACCCAAATGGAATTTTATCTATTGACCAACCTTCTTTTTCATTAATATTTTTTTTTCTCAAGCTATCAGTTATATCATAATCGTCTAAAATCATAAATCCATTTTTAATATTAACAGAGTCATAAACCACAAGATATTTTCTGCCCTTAATGAAATTTCCATCAACGTGCGGCTCTTTTATACCTTTTTGTGTATAGAATTCATAATCATACCCATCTCCTGTTGATTTACTATAGAATCTATCTGTTAAAATAGTTCCAGTTGTATATTTAAGATTTTTAAGCATATCTTTATTTAGTATTGCTGTATCGGAAAACTTAATATATAGAACTAAAAATACCAACAATAACGCGCTAGCAATAAGTAATTTTATACTGTCTTTATTATCATCCATAAATTTATTTATTTTCAATAGTAATAGGAACGAGAACCTGTTGGTTTATACTTTTATTTCTAACTAAATAAACCTCTCTAATAATTGACAAATGTATCATTAAAAGCTATTAGAGCATACAAAAAAACAGTAGAGACTTGAAAGTCTCTACTGTTTTTTTGTATGCTTTTATTTGTTTAATCCTGTATCATTTTTTCAGGACAAGTAATGTCTGAAAATTATTTGTTGAATAATTCCTCTACTTTGTCCCAGTTTACAACAGAGAAAAATGCAGAAACATAGTCAGGTCTTCTGTTTTGGTAGTTTAAATAATAAGCGTGCTCCCAAACGTCTAAACCTAAAACTGGAGTTCCTTTAACGTCTGCAACAGGCATTAATGGATTGTCTTGGTTTGGCGTAGAAGAAACAGAAACAGAACCGTCAGCATTTTTCACTAGCCAAGCCCATCCAGAACCGAATCTTGTTTTAGCAGCATCAGAAAAATCATTTTTGAATTTTTCAAGACCACCATAAGTTTCGATAGCAGCTTTTACGTTTCCTACAGGCTCATTGCTTCCACCAGGAGTTAAAACTTCCCAGAATAAAGAGTGGTTGAAGTGACCTCCACCATTGTTTCTTACTGCAGGCTTATCAGTTCCAGTCTGGCAGATCTCTTCGATCGTTTTTCCAGCTAGTTCAGTACCTTCAATTGCTTTATTTAAGTTGTCGATATATGCTTGGTGATGTTTTGTATGGTGAATCTCCATAGTTTTTGCATCAATAGTCGGCTCTAATGCATCGTAAGCATATCCTAATTTTGGTAATTCAAATGACATAATTTTATTTTTAATGTTATAATTCAAAGTTAGCCAATAAATGATCGATTATCAAAAATTGGAGATTATTTTAATAAATCTTTAACATTGATATCGTAGATTCTATCATACTTTTAATTAAAAAAATTAAGTTTAGAAAAAATCAAAACAAAAAGCACAGATATAAAACCTGTGCTTCTCATTTAACAATATTAAATTAAATTATTTATTCATAGACATCAAGAACTCTTCATTGTTTAAAGTTCCTCGGATGTTTTTATTTACAAATTCCATTGCTTCTACAGGATTCATTTCAGAAAGGTATTTTCTGAAGATCCACATTCTCTGAGAAGTAACTTCATCAAGCAATAGATCGTCTCTTCTTGTACTTGAAGAAATTAAATCAATAGCAGGATAAATCCTTCTGTTAGCAATTTTTCTGTCTAATTGAAGTTCCATGTTTCCGGTACCTTTGAATTCTTCAAAAATAACTTCATCCATTTTAGAACCTGTATCAATAAGTGCTGTTGCAATAATCGTTAAAGATCCACCACCTTCAATTTTTCTTGCCGCTCCGAAGAATCTTTTCGGCTTGTGAAGAGCATTCGCATCTACCCCACCAGAAAGAACTTTACCAGATGCAGGCGTTACCGTATTGTAAGCTCTTGCTAATCTTGTAATTGAGTCTAATAAGATCACAACATCATGTCCGCATTCAACCATTCTTTGAGCTTTCGCTAAAACAAGGTTGGCCACTTTTACATGCTTATCTGCTGCTTCATCAAATGTAGATGCAATAACTTCTGCATTTACACTTCTTTCCATATCGGTAACTTCTTCAGGACGTTCGTCGATCAAAAGAACCATCATGTATACTTCAGGATGATTAGAAGCAATAGAATTAGCAATATCTTTCAACAACATCGTTTTACCGGTTTTCGGCTGTGCAACGATCATTGCTCTCTGTCCTTTCCCGATTGGCGCGAATAAATCAACAATTCTTGTAGAAAGCGTTGAATTATCTCCTGCCAGGTTAAATTTCTCTTCAGGGAAAAGCGGTGTTAAATATTCAAACGCCACACGATCTTTAATGAATGCAAGATCACGTCCGTTAACTTCAGTTGGTTTTAATAAAGAAAAGTATTTTTCTCCTTCTTTTGGAAGTCTTACAATACCTCTTACTGTATCACCCGTTTTCAACCCGAAATTTCTGATCTGTGCAGTAGAAACATATACATCATCCGGAGAAGAAATATAGCTAAAATCTGAAGAACGTAAAAATCCGTAGTTATCCGGTAATATTTCTAAAACCCCTTCAATACTTACCATTCCATCAAAATTGAACTCTTTTCTATGGTGTTCTTGATGATCTTCGTTTCTGTCAGAATTCCTATTTTGATTTTGATTAGGGTTCTGATTCTGATTCGAATGCTGGTTTGGGTTTTGATTCGGGTTCTGCCCTTGGTTAGGATTTTGAGCCTGTCCCTGATTAGGATTTTGATTAGAGCTCTGACCTTGATTCGGGTTTTGATTTTTATGTTGGTTTCCACTGTTTTGTGGATGGTTCTGTCCTTTTTGAGGTCTAGCCTGCGGTTGTTGTCGAGGGTTGCTAGGCTTCTCTGCTGCTGGAGCAGATTCTTGAGGTGGTGTGTTTTTAGGAGCTTCCGTTTGTTCCTGAACAGGATTTTCTACATTGCTTGTATTTGTAGGAAGCCTTTTTCTTTTTTTCCTTGCGGCTTCAGCCTTTGCTGCTGCATCTTCTTCAGTTTCAGCTTTAGGAGCTTGTGGCTTTACTTCTTCGGAAACAATTTCTTTTTCAACCGCTTTTTCTTCTTCTTTTGGTTTTGTTTCTACCGGAGCTTTTGCCTCAGGCTTTGGTTTTGGCGTCCTTTTCGGAGCAGCCTTTTTTACAGGAGCTTTCGCTTCTTTCTCTGGTGGATTTTCTTCAGTATTCATACTGCTTTCTGTGGCGTTGAAATAATCTTTTGCAACTTTAGGGTTAGAAGCCTGAAAATCAAGAACTGCAAAGATTTTATCATTCTCATTGCTGTTTCTTGCAACTTTAACGCCCAAATCCTTTAAGATTTTAGTCAGTTCCGTTACGGATTTTGACCTTAACGTTTCTATGTTAAACATATTTAATGTAAAAATGTAATTAATTGTGAGTAAGAAAAGTAAGTCCGGTGACTATTGTTTTCAAGTACATTGTATAATGCAAATCTACACTTATTTTTGAATTGTGCAAAATTTATACTACTTTTGCCTAGAATTAAATATTCAATGCTACAAAGAATACAGACTATATGGGTTTTTCTGGCAGTTTTAGCTGCTGTGTTTCTGTTCATTACAGGACAGGATGTTGTCATTTTTGGCACTATATCTGTTGTAAATATTGGTAGTGTAGCACTTGTTTTGGTTGGATTACTAAGTGTATTCAGCTTTAAAAACAGAAAAAGACAAATTTTGCTGAATAACATCAGCATCATTATAAACGTTTTGTTGATTGGTGTATTGGCGTACTGGTTACTAAACTCACCCGGAGGAATTCAATTTCCTGAGAAGGGTGTTGAGCCGATTTTTCCATTGATCGCGATTATCTGTCTGCTTATTGCAAACATATACATCCGCAAAGATGAGAGGCTCGTGAAATCTGTGGACAGACTTCGATAACCTAAACAACGATTTTTTGAGTAAGAACAGCTTCTTTTAGGAGCTGTTTTTTTCTTTTATATATCATTTGTGCAACATTTTCCTTTAAATTGCGACCTATTATTAAAATTTATCTACTCATGAAAAAACTCACCTTTCTTACGCTCTCTCTTTTCTCAGTATTTACATTAGCACAGGAAGTTTCAACCGAAAGAATCAAAACTGTTCTTGCAACGTTGGCATCAGACGAAATGAAAGGCCGCGAAATCGGAACCCCTGAAAATGAAAATGCGGCAAATTATATCGCTAAGCTTTTTAAAGAAAATAATTTAGAATTCTGTACAGGAAATTCTTACCTCGTTCCGTTTGATTACAAAGGAAAAAAGGTTTATAATGTGTGTGGTGCTAAAAAAGGAAAAACCGATAAATACTTAGGTTTCTCAGGACATTTCGATCACATCGGAATAGACAATAATAAAAGTGGCGATAATATTTACAATGGAGCTGATGATGATGCAAGTGGCATTACCACTTTAGTAGGAATTTCAGATTATTTCAAAACTAAAAAACCTGAATTTTCAATGGTTTTCATGGCATTTAATGGGGAGGAAAAAGGAATGTTGGGCTCTACCGCCATTGCAGATGATAAAAATTTAGATAAAATTTACAATAACTTATATGCGCTTTTCAATTTTGAAATGGTGGCTACAGAATCTCAATTCGGAAAAAACGCTGTTTTTATGACTGGCGATGGGTTTTCGGATTTGGATGAACTTTTTAATAAAAACGCAGTAAACGGATTAAAAATCAATGCTGATCCTTATGCTGCAGAACAATTATTTTACAGATCAGACAATGTAAACTTTGTTAAAAAGAAAATTATCGCTCATTCAATTTCAACTGCTGATATGACTAAAATCAAGCATTACCACCAAGTGACCGATGATGTAAGCATTGTTGATTTCGATAATATGACCCAGATCATTAATAATTTTGGAAAGACATTGGATAAATTAAGTCCTAAGAACTTTGCTCCAAAGTATAATGATACCGTGAAATTTTAATTAAAATAAAAAGAGTGTTACCTTATAAAAGTAGCACTCTTTTTTTCACAACCAGCACCATATCAGAAATACCTTGTAACAAAAAAGAGAGTATTAGGACATATTAGTTAAAGTAAAATAGGATTTAGAACGTCTTATCACTATATTTTAATTAATTTTGCTATCCAATTTTTCATTGAATGAACGAATATAAAAAAATACTAAAATTCGCGAAACCGCATCAGAAATATATCTACGGAAGTTTATTCTTCAACATCATGTATTCTGTATTTCAAATAGCTTCTTTAGGAACTATTTTACCTGTCTTGGGAATGCTTTTTGGCACTATAAAGCCTGAGAAATACGAAACAGCTCCTGTTTATTCCGGAAGTATTGGTGATTTCTTTTCTTACTTAAAAGAATACTCTAACTATTATGTTCAGAGTTTAGTCGTAGAATACGGTACTCTAAAAGTTCTGGCTTGGCTGTGTATTATTACGGCTTTTATGTTTCTTTTGAGAAATGCTTTCCGTTATTTCGGATCTTTTTTGTTAATTAATTATCGTGTGGGGGTTACCAAAGATCTTCGTGGTGCTATGTACCGCAAAATACTTTCTTTACCCGTTTCTTTTTTTACCGAAAGTAGAAAAGGAGATATGATGTCTCGTATGTCTAATGATGTTGGGGAAGTTGAAGGAAACATTTTGGGAAGTTTGATTGAGTTAATCAACGCTCCATTTATGTTGATAAGTACTTTAGTGACCTTGTACTTCTTAAGTCCACAAATGACCCTTTTCTCTTTATTGGTTTTACCTGTAATGGGAACCATGATTGCTTTGATTGGAAAAAGTCTTAAAAAAGACTCTCATGAAGCGCAGCACGAAATGGGAACTATCTTTTCTATTGTTGATGAAACACTGAAATCATCAAAAGTGATCAAGATCTTTAATGCTGAAAAGATAATGGACAATAGATTCATGCAATCTATGAATAAATGGATTTCCAGCTCGATAAGCTTGGGAAGAAAGAAAGAATTGGCATCGCCAATGAGTGAATTTCTAGGATCAATTACTTTCCTGATCATTGCATGGTACGGAGGAAAACAAATTATTATTGAGCAAAGTATTTCACCGGCAGATTTCCTAGTTTTCTTGGGAATATTCTTCCAAATCTTACCTCCTGCAAAAAGTTTGTCTACTTCTATTTCTAATGTTCAGAAAGGAGAAGCTTCTCTAAAAAGAGTATTGGAAATTCTGGATGCAGACGTGAAGATCGAAGAAGTATCAGAACCTGTTTCAATTACTACTCTTCAAAATAATATTGAATTTAAGGACATTGGATTCTATTACGATAAAGATAATTTAATCCTTAAAAACTTCAACTTAACCATTCCGAAAGGAAAAACGGTTGCGTTGGTTGGACAAAGTGGAAGTGGAAAAACAACCATCGCCAATCTTTTGGCAAGATTCTATGATGTTTCTGAAGGTGAAATTTTAATTGATGGTGTTAGCATCAAACATTTAAAATTAAATGAATATAGAAAGCTATTGGGAATGGTAACCCAGGAATCTGTATTATTCAACGATTCGGTTTACAATAATATTTTAATGGGTAAGCCTGACGCTACTAAAGAAGAAGTAATTGCAGCTGCTAAAGTTGCCAATGCAGATATTTTCATTACACAGTTACCCAACGGGTATGATACCAATATCGGAGATGATGGAGGTAAACTTTCCGGAGGTCAGAAACAAAGAGTTTCTATCGCAAGAGCGGTTCTTAAAAACCCTCCTATTATGATTCTTGATGAAGCGACTTCAGCTTTGGATACTGAATCTGAAAAATTTGTTCAGGATGCTCTTGAAAAAATGATGGCCAACAGAACCTCATTAATCATTGCCCACAGACTTTCAACGATTCAAAAAGCTGACTGGATTGTAGTGATGGAAAAAGGCGACATCGTAGAACAAGGAAGCCACCAAGAGCTTATGGCGCACAGAGGTGTATATCACAAGCTTGTTGAGCTTCAAAATTTTGATTAAATCTTTTTAAATTAGTTTTTAAAATGAATCCCATACAAGAGTACTTCTACAGAATTCAAGAACCTGAAAGAAGTACTCTTCTTTTTTTAAGGAAAAAGATATTAGAGTCGGACCCTGAAAATATCACAGAAACATTGAGCTTCGGGCTTCCTTTTTTTAAGTTTAAAAAGAAGATGTTATGCTATTTATATTACAGCAAAAAGCATAAGAAACATTATGTAAGTTTTTATCATGGTGATAGACTTGATCATCCAGAGCTCATTCAGGAAGGCAGAAAGAAGTTTAAAATCCTTTTAATTGAGATTGAAGAGGATTTGCCTGTGGAATTGATTTTGAGGTTGATTAATGAAGTAAAACAGTACATAAAATAGGTTGAAACAAATTCTCGTGTCATTCGTATGTAAATAAAAAAGACCGCTCCTTTCGAAACAGTCTTTACATATATTTTTGATGATGTCTTAATCTTTCATTCTTGCAATCACATCCAATCCACCTTTGGTGATATCTCCAATCTTGCAGATGATTTCTGTATCTAAAGGCAAGAAAACATCCATTCTTGATCCGAATTTAATGAATCCAAATTCATGTCCTGCTTTAGACTCATCCCCTTCATTACAATAGAAAACAATTCTTCTAGCCACGTATCCTGCAATTTGTCTGAAAACCACTTGATGATTTGTCATACTTTGAACAGCAACCGTTGTTCTCTCGTTCTCTGTAGAAGATTTCTCGTGCCAAGCAACAAGATATTTCCCTGGATGGTATTTTTTATAAATTACTTTTCCTGAAACCGGATATCTACAAATATGCACGTTTAAAGGTGACATAAAAATAGAAACCTGAATCGCTTTTCCTTTCAAAAACTCGGTTTCTTCCACTTCCTTGATCATTACCACTTTCCCATCAACAGGAGCAATAACGTTTTCACGGTGTTCTAAAATATCACGTACCGGAACTCTAAAGAACCAAAATACTAAACTGTAGACAATCAATAATGGCATAATGATCAGTAATGACCACATTTCAAGAAAATAAATAGCCAACACACTAATGATAATAAATAGTAGTGTTGCTACAGTGATCGTCCCCTTTGACTCCTTATGTAATTTCATGAGATTAAATAAATTTTTCTAAAATAAAGTACAAATATACGACAGGCGCGCAAATTAAAAAACTATCCAGCCTATCTAATACGCCACCATGCCCCGGAAGGATGTTTCCGCTGTCTTTTACACCGAAATTTCTTTTCAGTTGGCTTTCTACCAAATCTCCTAATGGTGCAAAGGCAGCCACTAAGAACCCAACAACCATCCAGTTTCCTCTAAGTTCAGGCTGATAATGTTCTATGAAGTAAGAAAGCACTAATGTTAGTACTACCCCACCAAAATATCCTTCCCAAGTTTTTTTAGGAGAGATTTTAGGAGCCATTTTATGTTTCCCGAAGAATTTCCCTGTTAAGTAGGCAAACGTATCGCTGCTCCATATCAAAACAAACAAGAAAAGAACTTCTAAAGAGAATGTATTCTCATAGGTAGAAAACTTTGGTAAGCCCAATGCAAAACTAAACGGAAGAGCCACGTAAATAACTGTAAAAATAAGTTTCCCGCTATCGAAGTACAATTCGTTCGCATATTTAAATAACGTGATAACAGCTATTAAAATCAAGGCAAGCGCCAATATTTCGCTTAATCTGAAATTAAAATAAAAGTCGTGGTAGAAATACCTTTTGGAAAACATATAAAAGATAACCATGATAACAGGAAATACGACCCATTTCTCATATCCATTTCCAAATTTCATAATTTTTACACATTCCCATGATCCTACAATCAATAGAAAAGTGATCAAACCGTAATATAAATATTGTTGTTTAACAAGGTCCGGAGAAATACTGTTGATGAGTTGCGCTCCTAGCGGAGTGGTACAAAGAATAATAACTGCAACATAAACAATTCCCGAGAGTGTTCTTTGAATAAGATTTTTGTCCAAGATGTAAATTTTAGAAGTTGATGCTAGTCTTCAAGCAGCAATAAAAATAGTTTTGTATTGGCGTGTGAAGAAGTATCTAATTTTGACTGATTTCCGCTGATGGAAGTAAGGTTCTTAATATTTCCGTTTCTTTTAATTTTTCCCATCGCATCATTCAGGTTATTTACAATCTGTGAAACATTCGCCATAATAATGATTTTATTAGGCAACCTTGAAGAGTGATAATGCAGGATGTTATTATGTGAAAGCATGATTCTTCCATCGTAAGCAATAAGATACTCACAGGTGATGAAAGCAGCATCATTGGAATGTTCAAAATCTGAAGTATAAGGAGTTTTCACCACGTTCAGAAAATTCTGAAGCTCCTTATCCCAACAAAAGATATTATTCATCCCTTCTATTTTGACAATTTGCTGTAAAGTCTGTAGAGCCTCCGCTTCATCTGCACAATAATTAAAAAATCCTCCCGAATGCGTAAATAATTGCGCAAACTTATAGTCGAGATCCGCATTTTTAAGCGAATCCCCTAGTTTTTCCAAACTCTGTTTGTCTTCTTCCTCAGGTTGGTTGGTCAGTTTGCTTACAATTCTCTTGAATAAACTCAACTTAATTTATTTTTAGTCAACTTTATACAAAAATAGAAAATAAATTACAATAGATTCTAAAAATGTACTCTTAAATATGAAAAAACCTGACAATTTTGCGTCGTCAGGTTTTTTCTACTCTATTTTTGAAGTATTTTAAAGTTGTGTCGGGCTTTCTGGAGCCTGAATTTCACTTTCTTCTTCTTTGTCTTTGATAATGATTTCCTCACTCGGTTCTTTAGCCGCCATCGTGCTTGTAACAGGTCTTTCTGTTAACTCAGGATCCCATGCTCTTTTTCCGAATATATCCTCAAGGTCTTCACGGAAAATTACTTCTTTTTCTAAAAGTTTATTCGCTAAGGCATCAAGCTTATCTTTATTCTCAGTAAGAATCTGAACCGCTCTTTCATATTGATTTTCAATAATTGATTTTATCTCAACATCAATTTTATTAGCCGTTGCTTCAGAATATGGTTTTCCAAAATTATATTCAGACTGCCCTGAACTGTCGTAGTAAGAGATGTTCCCAATATTTGGGCTTAATCCGTATACCGTAACCATAGCCTGAGCTCTTTTCGTTACACTTTCCAAATCAGATAATGCACCTGTTGAAATATTGTTAAAAATAACCTGCTCTGCTGCTCTACCTCCTAATGTTGCACATAATTCGTCCATCATCTGTTCAGTAGTTGTCAACTGTCTTTCTTCTGGAAGATACCAAGCTGCTCCTAAAGAGCGTCCTCTTGGCACAATCGTTACTTTCAACAATGGAGCTGCGTGTTCTACCAACCAAGAGATGGTAGCGTGACCCGCTTCATGATAAGCAACTCTTCTTTTTTCTGAAGGTTTGATTGCCATATTTTTCTTCTCAAGACCACCAATGATTCTGTCTACAGCATCAAGGAAATCTTGCTTAGTTACCGAAGTATGACTATTTCTAGCTGCAATTAATGCTGCTTCGTTACAAACGTTAGCAATATCTGCTCCACTGAATCCTGGAGTTTGTTTTGCTAAGAAATCTCTGTCCACTGTATCATCAAGCTTAATTTTAAGCAGGTGAACATCAAAAATCTCTCTTCTTTCGTGTAATTCAGGAAGATCTACATAGATAGAACGGTCAAAACGTCCTGCTCTCATCAAGGCTTTATCTAAGATATCAGCTCTGTTGGTTGCAGCCATAACGATAACGTTAACATCTGTTCCAAATCCGTCCATTTCTGTAAGAAGTTGGTTCAATGTATTTTCTCTTTCGTCATTTCCGCCTGAGAAATTGTTTTTACCTCTTGCACGTCCGATCGCATCAATCTCATCAATAAAGATGATTGCCGGAGATTTTGCTTTTGCCTGAGCAAACAAATCTCTTACTCTTGAAGCTCCTACTCCTACAAACATTTCTACAAAATCAGAACCTGAAAGTGAGAAGAATGGAACTTTAGCTTCACCTGCAACGGCTTTAGCCAGTAATGTTTTACCCGTTCCCGGAGGTCCTACTAATAGAACTCCTTTAGGGATCTTACCTCCTAGTTTTGTGTATTTTTCAGAATTTTTCAAGAAATCTACAACTTCCTGTACTTCTTCTTTTGCACCTTCCAATCCTGCAACATCCTTAAATGTTACCTGAATTCTTTCTTTTTCGTCGAAAAGTTTTGCTTTAGACTTACCGATAGAGAAAATTTGTCCACCAGGGCCTCCGCCACCTCCCATCTTTCTGAAAAGAAGGAAATAGAACAATCCTAAAATAGCAATCCAAATTAATGCTGAGAACAAAATATCCATGAAAGGATTTTTGCCTGCACCATAATCTTTAGTCGTTGCAATAGCAGGGTTAGTTGCTTTTATCTGTTCAAACTTTTGAAGGAATAGCTGAAGATCTCCGTATTTTACAGAACAATCTGCTTTTGGTGCCATCTCGAATGCAGATAACGGATTATTTTCTTTAGCATCTTTACTTACTATCGCCGTTTTAGCAGCTTTCGTTAAGAAAACATCAGCCTTTTCGGTGTCTTTGTATATAATAATATTTTGAACTTTTCCCGCCTGCAACTCTTTGAAGAAACCATCTTCGTCAATAGATTTTGCACTGTCGCCTCCTAAAAAATTGGAGCCAAAAAATAACAAAAGAGCTATGATCGCAATCGGAAAAAACCAGTTAAATCCTTTATTGTTCATTTATACTTTTTAAAATTTAATATTCATATTCAATCTTTGTAATCTTCGCATCTCCCCAAAGTTCCTCGATGTCATAGTACTCACGAGTTTCTTTTTGGAAAATGTGAACTACCACGGTAACATAATCTACCAAAACCCACATAGAGTTTTCGGTACCTTCTACATGCCAAGGTCTATCCTGAAGATCGTTTCTTACTTTTTTCTCTACACTCCCTGCTAATGCAGACACTTGTGTGTTTGAGTTTCCGCTACAAATTATAAAAGTTTCCGCTACAGAATTTTCAATTTTCGAAAGATCGAAAATCATAATATCTTCACCCTTTACATCTTGGATGGCCTCAACAATTTTATCTATTAGCGCCTGCTTTTCTGCTGTTTTATTCATTAAAATATCTATAATCTGCAAATTTATTGTTTTTCTTTTACTTTAGCCTTACTTTTAGCCTTTTAAAGTCTTAAAGTTTTCTTAATGGGTCAACTATTCTATCAAAAAGAGTCTTCTTCTACTAATGACGAAATATCTCAGTATTTACTTTACGATAATTCGGATTTTATTGGGCTTCATACTTTCAACCAGACCAAAGGTCGTGGACAGTACGGAAATACATGGATTTCAACTGCTGAAAAAAATTTAGCCTATACGCTAGCAGTTAAAACTGAAAACTCCACGCTGTCTGATTTTTTGTTCAATTATTATACCGCAATTGCCATCAGGGATTTCCTTGCCAATTTGACTGAAAATATAGTGAAAATAAAATGGCCGAACGACATCATTCTTAAAAATAAGAAAATCGTTGGAATTTTAATCGAGAAGAAAAAAATCAACCAAAGCAATTATTACATCATCGGTTCGGGTATCAATGTGTTACAGGAAGTATTTGATGATATTTCCAAAGCGGGCTCACTTTTAACCCAGACGGGAACAAGATATGATTTAAAAGAATTTACCTCCAACTATCATGATTTTCTAATTGAAAAATTAAAAAATATTCCTTCTGAACAGGAAATCATGGATCATTTTAATGAAAATCTATTTCGAAAAGATGAGATCTCTGTCTTCGAAATGAATGAAGAGAGACAAAATGGCATTATAAAATACGCCGACAAAATGGGTGAATTATGGATTGATCTTGAAAATGACGGACTACAATCTTTTTATCATAAAGAAATAAAACTTCTTTATTGATTGGCTCTTTTCAAGTATAAATACAATGCGATCGGGAAAAACACAATATTGGGAAACCACATCGCAAGCAGAGGCGACATGCTTTTGTTTTCAGAAACCACCTTTAATGCTTCAAATGAAAACACAAACAGGAAAGCCAAGGAGATTCCTATAGCCAAGTTTACACCCAATCCTCCTCTTTTCTTTTGAGAAGAAAGAGAAAGTGCTAAAAACGTAAGAATAACAATAGAAACAGGCATTGAAGTTCTCTGATGAAGCTCATTGAGATGGGTATTCAGGTTACTGTTTCCTTTTTCTTTTTCTCTTTGAATAAACTTCAGAAGCTCCAGCGTGGTTTTGTTTTGCCCTAACAATTCGTTCGGGAAAAGCTCTTCAGGATCATGACCAAAACTTTTTCTTATCTCAACTCCGTTTGAAAGTTTTTCTGTATCGTCTTTATTGATGGTTTTTTCCAGATAATTGCTTAAAACAAATTGTTTTTTAGCTTTATCCCAAAGTACATCGGAAGCTTTAAGCTCATAGGTCATCTTTCTATTCTTATTGAATGTTTGAAAGACAAAACCAGAGCCTCTTTTCTCTCCTTTATTCCATGAATTAACAAAAATATATTCTGTTCTGCTTAGCTGTGCGGAAACCGGAGCCGTTCCTAGAAGTTTTTCTTTATTCCTTGCATTATAGGTATATGCCTCTAATTGATTTTTCTGAATATTTGCCCAAGGAAGAACAAAATGATTGACTACCAATGACAAACACGCAATAAATAAAGAGGTAAGCAAATAAGGCTTTGCAAATCTGTGGAAACTGGCACCACTGCTTATAATGGCAACAATTTCGGTATTATTTGCCATTCTGGAGGTAAAATAAATCACCGAAATAAACACCAAAATAGACAAGAAGGTCATGACCAGGTTGATGATCCAGAAAGGGTAAAAATGGATAAGAAAATACGTCAAATCCAATTTTGGGTCTACCAATTTAGCATTTTCAATTCTTGGAATCTTCTGCTGAACATCAATTACCAAAACCACTACAGACAGCAATATCAACATGAAACTAAAAGTTCCAAGGTATTTTTTAATGATATATTTGTCTATAATTTTAAACACTACTCGCTTTTTTTATTTTGATAGGATTAGCATCCTATTCTTTGTTAAGTCGTCCCTTTGGGACTCTTTTTTTACTATGTATTTATATTTTTTAAAGTCTTTGTCTAAGAACAGGAACCACAGAATCTTTCCATTGATAAAAATCTCCTGCAATAATATGCTCTCTTGCCACTTTTACCAAATCTAAATAAAATGCCAAGTTATGAATTGATGCAATTTGTTTTCCTAAATATTCTTTAGAAACAAATAAATGGCGCACATATGCTTTTGAATATTCTCTATCTACAAAACTTGTCCCAAACTCATCCAAAGGAGAAAAATCTTGTTTCCATTTTTCATTTTTCATGTTTATTACCCCTTGCCAAGTGAACAGCATTCCATTTCTTGCATTTCTGGTAGGCATCACACAATCCATCATATCAATTCCCAACCCAATAGATTCCAAAATATTCCATGGAGTTCCTACTCCCATTAGGTATCTCGGTTTATCTTTTGGTAAGATATCGGTAACTTCATTAGTAATTCTGTAAAGTTCATCTTCAGGTTCACCAACAGACAATCCACCAATTGCGTTTCCTTCGGCACCTGCCTCTGAAATTACTTCAGCAGAAATTTTTCTTAAATCTGAATACGTAGAACCTTGAACAATCGGGAAAAACCTTTGTTTGTAACCGTATAATTCAGGATTTTTCTCATTCCAACCAATACATCTTTTCAACCATCTGTGGGTCATTTCCATGGAAGCTTTTACTTGGTTGTATCCACTAGGATAAGCCACACATTCGTCAAAAGCCATGAAAATATCTGCTCCGATCTGTCTTTGGATTTCCATAGATTTTTCCGGAGTAAATAAGTGATAACTTCCATCAATATGAGATTTGAACTTCACTCCTTCCTCAGACATTTTTCTACTTCCTGAAAGTGAAAATACCTGAAAACCTCCTGAATCCGTAAGAATAGGAAGATCCCAGTTCATGAATTTATGTAAACCTCCCGCTTTCTGCATGGTTTCCATACCAGGACGAAGGTATAAGTGATAGGTATTACCCAAAATAATTTGGGCCTTGATGTCTTCTTTTAATTCTCTTTGGTGAACTGTTTTCACACTTGCTACAGTTCCTACAGGCATAAAAATAGGGGTTTGCACCTTCCCATGATCGGTCATGATCTCTCCTGCTCTTGCCTTACCTTCAGAGGTTTTTTCTATATTAAAAAATTTCATTCGTATACTTCTTTAATTCACCATCATTGGCGACTGATCTTTTTTGCCAAATGGAATATGTTGATCTACCAGCCCTATTTTTCAAGAGTTGGTAACACTCCATTCTTTTTCAACTTATCTTTTATATATTGATCCGCTTTTGGATCTTTTTCAATTAATACTTTTTGAGCTTCCTCAGCAATTCCCTTCATTTCATCTTTCACCACATAATATTTAAAACTTTCGATAAAATCATTCGGTTTTACCTTATATGTTTTAAGAATATATCGTGTTCCGGATTCCAGATTTTTATTTTGATACACAAAAGTTGCCTGATCATTAATTGCCATCTCAGCAAGAATCTCAGCCATTATATCTTTGTCTACCAAGTTCTTTGGTTTATCAATGTAATCACCACATGAAAACATTCCCAATAAAACAAAAATGAAGATCAGTTTTTTCATAATCTGTTGATTAATGATTTCCACTTTAAATTTAAAACACCAAACACCGCTTCATGAATAATTCCACCATTCATTTTACTTTCGCCCAATATTCTGTTGGTAAAAATAATAGGAACTTCTACAATTTTAAAGCCTTTTTTAAAAGCTCTGAATTTCATTTCGATTTGAAAACCATATCCTTTAAGCCTTACATTCTCCAATCCTATTTCTTCTAAAACTTTTCTTGAAAAACAAACAAAACCTGCTGTTGTATCATGTATCGAAAGTCCTAAAACAAATCTTACGTATTTTGATGCAAAATAAGAAAGAAGAACTCTTCCCATTGGCCAGTTTACCACATTTACTCCTTTCGAATAACGAGAACCAATGGCCATATCTGCATTCAGACAAGCTTCGAAAAGTTTGGGTAAATCACTTGGATTGTGAGAAAAATCGGCATCCATTTCAAAAATATAATCATAATTATTTTGAATTGCCCATTTAAAACCATGAATATAAGCTTTCCCTAAACCATCTTTTACATGTCTTATCGATAAATGCAATGTATGAGGAAATCTCTTCTGAAGATCTTTTACAATCTCAAATGTACCGTCCGGAGAGGAGTCATCCACTACTAAAATATGAAAATTATCTTCCAACGCAAAAACCGCGGAAATTATACTTTCTATATTTTCCTTTTCGTTATAAGTTGGGATGATGACGAGTTTTTTCATTTCAATTTGCAAAGATAGTTTATTTAACCTTTTTATTTTATACAAAATAATCTATAATTTTGCAAAAAACATTCCTTTGCCATTATCACAAAATTTTATAAATCACGTAAGGATACCCGAGAACAACGATTGGGTAATCTTTATATTGTTGGGCTGTATATTTTTATACCTATTTATGATGAATATCATAGAAAGAGGCGCCAACCTGAAAGACTTTTTGCTGCAAAAATATTTTGACGCCAGCAATAACCTTCCCAGCTGGATTATCACCTCTTGTGTGATGGCTCTTACCTTAGCTGTTTTAATCTCACAATACATCCCGATTGTGCCTAAAAAAGTTGCCGACTTACAGGTTTTGGGATACCAATTGAATAAATTTGGGTATAGTTTAATAGCCGTTGTGTTATTTTATTTAATAAAAACAACATTAGGATTTATTTTCTATCAAAGTATAGGAGATGGTAAAAAATGGATGGTTTTTTACTTTACCTCTACAAAATTTTACTTTGTTTTGTCTTTTTTGTTAATAATTTTATGTGTAACCCACTACTATTTCCCTATTGACAGAAATAAAATGTTTTTATACTATTTATTCTTCTTTTCATTTGTATTCATTTTTAAAGTTTTTTTCTATTTATTTCACAAGAACAATGTTTTACCCGAAAAATGGTATTATAAATTTTTGTATATTTGCACCCTCCAAATAGCACCATTATTACTGCTTTGGAAAGTATTATTTTTTTAATAAATGTCAATGATGAGAATAAAGTCTATATTGGTTTCTCAACCAGCGCCTAGTGAGTCTTCTCCATATTTAGATATAGCGAAGAAGGAAAAAATAAAGATTGATTTTCGTCCTTTTATCCACGTCGAAGGTGTTGACAACAAGGAACTTAGAACACAGAAAATAGATCTAACACAGTACACTGGAATTATTTTTACCAGCAAAAATGCAATAGATCATTATTTCAGACTTGCTGAAGAGTTACGCTTTGCAGTACCAGATACTATGCGATATATCTGCCAGTCTGAAGCAGTAGCCAACTATCTTCAAAAGCATATTGTCTACAGAAAAAGAAAGATCAGTTTTGGGGAGAAAAACTTCTCAGACTTAGCTCCGCTTTTCAAGAAATTCCCTTCTGAAAAGTATCTATTACCTTCTTCGGATGTTTTAAGTCCGGATATTGTAAAGACGTTAGATGCCGCAAACGTAGATTGGACAAGAGCAATCATGTACAGAACGGTTTGTAGTGATCTTACAGATATTAGTATTAAAGATTATGACATGATGATCTTCTTTAGTCCTCAAGGAATTAAATCTTTACAACAGAATTTCCCAGACTTCAAACAGGATGAAACTAATATTGGTGTTTTTGGTAACACAACATTAGCAGCCGCTGAAGAAGCAGGATTAAGAGTAGATCTAATGGCGCCTACAAAAGAAACGCCATCTATGACTATGGCCCTTGAAAAGTATGTAAAAGCTTTACATAAGTAACTTTTACTCTAAAATATAAAACAGCCGTCTTTCAATAAAAGGAAAGATGGCTTTTTTTTAACTAAATTTGAACAAGAATTAATATTGAATGGAAGCTCCACAGGCAAAAAAAATAGAAAAAACACTAGAAATACACGGAGATAAAAGAACGGACAATTATTTCTGGCTCAATGAAAGAGAAAACCCTGAAGTCATAAAGTATCTTGAAGAAGAAAATGCTTACGAAGAATTTATGATGAAAGATACCGAAGAGCTTCAGGAAGAGCTTTATGAAGAGATGAAAGCCCGCTACAAAAAAGATGACGAATCTTTACCCTATTTCTTCAATGAATACTGGTATATCGTACGTTATGAAGAAGGAAAAGAATATCCTATTTTTTGCAGAAAACATAAAAGTTTAGAAAACACCGAAGAGATTATTCTTGATGTAAATATTCTTGCAGAAGGTGAAACATTTTTCGAAGTGGGAAGCGTTGCTGTAAGTCCAAATAATACATTAACTTCTTTTTCGTCTGATAATGTTGGAAGAAGAATTTATGACATTAATTTCAAGAATTTAGAAACAGAAGAAATTCTTACTGATAAAATAGAAAACACCACAGGTAAAGCTGTTTGGGCGAATGATAACGAACACGTTTTTTATATCAGAAAAGATGAAAGCTTACGTGCATTTCAGGTATACAGGCATAAATTAGGAACAGAACCTTCAGAAGATATTTTAATCTTCCATGAAGAGGATGACACTTTTGATGTGAATGTTTTCAAAACAAAATCATTAGAATATATTTTTCTGGCAAGTTCAAGCACGATTTCTGATGAACACCGTTTTATTCCTGCTGATGATGTTTTTGCAGAATGGAAAATGATTCAGTCAAGAATCGATGATCTAGAATATTCTGTAGAACATTATGAAGACGAGTTTTACATTATCACCAATGCCGATGACGCAATAAATTTTAAAATTGTAAAAGCTAAAATTGATAATTGTGGAATGGAAAACTGGGTAGATGTCATTCCGCACCGCGCAGAAATTCTCTTGGAAGGTTTTGAAATATTTAAAGACTATCTTATTCTTGAAGAAAGAGAAAGAGGTCTTTTACAAATCAAAATCATCGAAGAGAAAACCAAAGAATCTTATTATCTACCTTTCTCTGATCCAACGTATACGGCTTACATCGGGACCAATTTAGAATTTGACACCGAAGTTTTACGTTACGGCTATACCTCGCTTACACAACCCAATGCAACTTATGAATATAACCTTAAAGACAAAACAACGAAACTGTTGAAGCAACAGGAAGTTTTGGGAGGAAAATTCATTGCTGAAAATTATATTTCCGAAAGAATTTGGGCAGACTCAAGAGATGGAGAAACAAAAATTCCAATCTCATTGGTTTATCACAAAGACACGAAAAAATCAGCCGATACTCCTGTTCTTTTATATGGTTATGGAAGTTATGGACATACGGTTGATGCAAGTTTCTCTAATGTAAGGTTATCAATCTTAGACAGAGGCTTTATTTATGCAATTGCTCACATCAGAGGTGGAGAATATTTAGGAAGAGAATGGTATGAAGACGGAAAAATGCTGTTTAAGAAAAATACCTTCTTTGATTTTATTGATGCCGGAAAATATTTAATCAAACAAAATTACACTTCATCAAAGCATTTATATGCAATGGGCGGAAGTGCAGGAGGATTATTGGTTGGGGCAGTTATCAATTACGAGCCGAAACTATTCAACGGAATTGTTTCTCAGGTTCCTTTTGTAGATGTTGTGACGACGATGTTGGATGAAACGATTCCATTAACTACAGGAGAATATGACGAATGGGGAAATCCAAACGACAAAGAATATTATCAATACATGAAGGAATATTCGCCATACGATAATGTAGAAGCGAAAGAATACCCTCATATACTGATTACAACAGGTCTGCATGATTCTCAGGTTCAATATTGGGAACCTGCAAAATGGACCGCAAAATTAAGAGAGTTAAAAACAGACAACAATCTTTTATTATTCAAAACCGATATGAGTTCCGGACACGGAGGCGCGAGCGGAAGATTTGAATCATTAAAAGAAGACGCATTGGAATATGCGTTTCTGTTAAAATTAGAAAATGAAAAAGGATGATCAACGAAGCTGAATATTGGAAAAAAGTAGAACAATTTTTCGAGGAAAACTTTGATACTGAAAAAAATCCACCCATTGAGACCATCTTATTTTTAATTGGTCTTCAGGAATTAGGAAGTGGACAGCAAAAATATACGAAAGAAGATAAAGTAAATTTAATTCATATCGCCGTGTGTAGATTACTGGAACCTTTTGGGTACTATAAATTCTCGCACTACGAAGGCGGATGGCCGCACTTTGAAAAACTGGAAGGATTACCAGAATTAAAACCCAATGAGCAATCATTGCTTATGAAAAAAGCAGTTATTCAATATTTTCAAGACGAAGAATTGTTTTAAGAAAAATAAGAAAACGGAAAGGTTCTCCTTTCCGTTTTTTTTTATTTTAAGCCATTAAGGTCATTTTGAGAATTAAGCTCAATGGTTCAAATTATTTTAAAACCTCTGCTAATTGATTCAATCCCATTTTGAAGCCTTCTTCAAAACCCATTTCCAGTTGCTGCTTCATTGCTTCCTCCGACGCAAAATGAATATTGATCGTCACTTTTGCTCCTTCTTCTATTCCAGTAAACCCAATAAGCCATTGTGATCCGGAAACCCTTTCATTAATATCTCCGTCTTCATTACAAAAAGCAGCCACACCGTCAAAACTTCTATGTTCCATAATCTCCCCATATTTTAATTGGGCATAATGTCTTTCATTTTCCGGACCAACCATTGAATACAACCAAACTCCTCCTTCCTTAAAATCCTGCTTTTTAGTTTCACATTTCCATGGTTTGGGAGCCCACCAATAATCCAATAATTCGGATTGTGTAAAATAATCCCACACTTTTGACACATCAGTATGAAAAATTTTCATTACATAAACACTCTTTGAGTCAAAATCTTTGTTAAAAATGATATTAGATTCCATAAGTAATTATTTGTAACAAACTTACTATTTTAATTTATGACAGGGGTTTTCCTATGTTAAGCATTCTTAAATTTATAATAAAATGTTAAAAAACGTAGTTTTAAGAAAAATTATACAATTTTTTGGCTCGTTTTTTGTTTATCAAGTCTTAAAACAATTAATTTTAACATTCACAATTCTAAAAACAATAAAACAGTCTAATGAATAATAAGTTCATCCCAATAATTTCGGTGTTTATGACCATCTCACTGATCGTCTTTGTTACGCTCCAATTTTATTGGCTGAAGAGATATTACAATATTCTGGAACAGGATTTTTCAGGCAAAGTATATACTGCTTTAGAAAGTACTGCGAAAAGCATTACTGAAATAGAGATAGAAAAATATACCAACGAAGACAATAAAAACTTCCGAAAAAATATCATTGCCAGCAACAATCAACCTTCTTTAACGACTATTCAGCAAGTAGAAGATTCCGGAACTCAAAGACAAATCATTTATTCTAAAAATATTATTGAGAAGACGCAGCTTCCCATTTCTCCAAGAGGAGATTCCATAAAATGGACAACCCTTTATAGTGATGGTGCAGCCTATAAAATAAAAAGAGACACTACAAAACCACAACAGCTTACCGCAGAGATCAACAACGATATTGAAAATGGAGATTATACCATAAAAGAATTTGCTAAAATTTATGGAAATAATTTACCCATTACCAAAAGAGTTGACAGTAAAGTTCTTGATTCTATTATCACCAAAGAACTTAAAATAAGGGGAATTTCAGCGAAGTTTGACTATGCCGTTACGGATAAAAATAACAATCTCACAAGCATTGTAAACAAAGATTATAAAGACAAAAAAGATAATACGCCTTACAGCTACCCTCTTTTTACAGACCAAAAAGAACGTACTTTATATACTTTAGCATTAGTCTTTCCTAAAAAAGAATATTCTTTGGCGATGAACAATTGGCCGATGCTTTTAGGAACTTTCCTTTCCTTGTTGACGATTTTAGGAATTTATATCATCTCTATTAATTATATGATGAGGCAGAAAAAATTGGCAGAAGTAAAGACAGACTTCATCAATAATATGTCTCATGAGTTTAAAACGCCTCTCGCAACAATATCCGTCGCAACAGATTCATTAGCAAATGATAAAATTGCCACGAATCCTGATAAGGTTAAATACTATTCAGAATTAATCAAGCAGGAGAATTTAAGGATGAAAAAGCAGGTTGAGAATATTCTTAATATGTCTAAACTAGAGAGAAATGAGGTAGAACTATTCTTAAGAGAAGCTAACGTAAGAGAATTAATCAAGAGAACAACTGAATCATTTAACTTGATTGTTAATCAACGAAATGGTTCGCTTACCCAGGAATTCACTGCCGATAAATATATATTCAAAATAGATGAATTCCACATCTCGAATATGTTGGTTAATTTATTAGATAACGCGAATAAGTATTCTCCTGAGACTCCTGAGATCCATATAAAAACCAGCAATGAAGGCAATCTATATGTGATTGAAATTTCAGACAAAGGAATGGGAATGGAAACCCAAAATAAAACGAAAATTTTCGACAAATTCTTTAGAGAAGAAACAGGAAATATTCATAATGTAAAAGGACAAGGCCTTGGTCTTTCCTACGTAAAAAAGATTGTAGAACTGCATAAAGGAGAAGTAATTGTAGATTCTCAGAAAGATAAAGGAAGTACTTTCACGATAAAACTTCCAATGAGTTAATTTAAAATAAATAGGAACCCAAATAACAATATAATTAAGAAGGTAGAATGAGTGACTTCATGATTACTTTTTAATTTTTAATTTTTAAAACTATGAGCAACAGAATATTATTAGTAGAAGACGATCAGAGTTTCGGAGCAGTATTGAAAGATTATTTAACGATCAATAATTTTGAAGTTACACTGGCAGTAGATGGAGAACAGGGATTGAAAGAATTTACAGAAAACGAATTCGACATCTGTATTTTCGATGTCATGATGCCTAAAAAAGACGGATTCTCATTAGCAGAAGACGTTAAAAAAATCGATAAAAATACCCCTATCATTTTCTTGACTGCAAGAAACATGAGAGAAGATATATTAAAAGGGTACCAATTGGGAGCGGATGACTACATCACAAAACCATTTGATACGGAGTTACTTTTATACAAAATAAAAGCTATTCTTCAGAGAAGCTCTACGTTGGAAAATGAAGAGCAAGAGCAATTCAAGATCAGCAATATTTTCTTTGATTCTATGCTTAGACAATTGAGAGTAGGTGATAAAGAATATAAACTTTCTCCAAAAGAAAATGAATTATTGAAACTTCTTTGTATCCACAGAAACGACTTTATGCCTAGAGATCTAGCATTAAGAAAAATCTGGAAAAAAGAAAACTACTTTACGGCAAGAAGTATGGACGTTTATATCGCGAAGCTTCGTAAATTATTAAAAGAAGACGAAGGTTTGGAAATTATCAACGTTCACGGAGAAGGATTTAGACTTTTAGTTAAAAATTAGTTCTAAAATAAGATTATAAATATAAAATTAGCAAAACAATTAAAAATGTTTTGCTAATTTTGTTTCATACCAATTCTGGATATGAAAAATACACTTTTAGGCTTTATCGCCGTTTCACTAGTAACCGTTTCTTGTAAAAAAGACGAAAAAGCAACGTATATAAAGGAAGAAACCAGCGTTCAATCAAACGCAGTTGTTAATACGCCTCAACCCTCTATTTTAGATCAAGCTGGAATTTCCAGCCCAGCCGCCGCTTCTATTGCAGCACCAGGAATGAATCCTGCGCATGGACAGCCGGGTCACCGATGCGATATTCCTGTTGGACAACCTCTGAATAGTCAAGCTGCTCCCGCTCAAAATGTGGCCGTTAATACCGTTCCTAACGCCGTTCAAGTTGATCCTAATGCATTACCTGCAGGACAAGTTATAGTTCCTGATAAAAATCAGGCTGCAAAAACTGCTCCCGGAATGAATCCTCCGCATGGTCAGCCAGGTCATAGATGTGATATCCCTGTCGGACAGCCTTTAAGCAGCAAACCCTCTCCACAAGCCACTCCAACAAACATTCAACCTACTCCTGCCCCAGCCCCTCAACAAGCTCTTGCAATGGGTGAAAAACCAAAATTAAATCCTGCTCATGGTGAGCCTTTTCATAGTTGTTCATTAAAAGTAGGAGAACCTTTGCCATAATTTTTGTAAATTTGCAATCGTGAAACTAGTTCAGATTTTGACGATCATTTTCTGCTTGGGAATTTTTTTAATTCCCAAGGATAACTTCTATGCTCAGGCTTCACAGGAAACTTGCTGCAAAAAAGAGTCAAAATCAGACGATTGCTGCAAAAACCACCACAGTTCATCAAAAGACCATCACTCTAAAGAAAGTAAATCATCTTGTAATGATGATTGCTGTACGTTGTGCATCTCTTGCGCTCCATTTTTAGAAATTACCCCTTCTAAATCTTTATTGTCTTTAGATCTATCTCATTTTAATCTTACCCAAAATTTACCATTTCAATATTCTGATCCTTATGTTTCAGATGGTTTAAAAGATATTTGGCAACCGCCCAAACTAGGTTAATTACATATCAACCAGTTCATTATTCTATAATGGACCGATTTTTTAATTAATCTAAATTTTAAACAAATGAAATTATATATTTCCAAGATAATTCTTGGTGCATTCTTACTATTTACCCAAATTATTTTTGCTCAAAATCTTTCTAAAAGCCAATTCAAAGTAAAAGGAAACTGCGAAATGTGTAAGGAAAGAATAGAAACAACCGCTAAAAAGGCAGGTGCAAAAGAAGCCCGTTATTCTATTGAATCCCAAACCTTAACCTTAGAAACAGACAGTACTGTTTCAACGGATGAGATCTTGAAGAAAGTAGCCGGAGCAGGACACGACAATGAAAAATTCAAAGCATCGAATGAGACGTATGAAAGTCTTCCGGGATGTTGTCATTATGACAGAAACCTTCAACCAACTGCCGTAGAAGCGCACGATCATCAGCATAAAAAAGAAAATGAATTTTATGTAAAAGGAAACTGTGCGTCTTGTAAAGCAAGAATCGAAAAAGCAGCAAAAGAGGCGGGTGCCAATTCCGCAGACTGGAATGCAGAAAAGCAAACCGTTACCTTAGATTTTGATTCATCAAAAACCTCAGCAGATAAAATTTTAAAGAAAATTGCAGATGTGGGTCATGATAATGAAAAATATAAATCATCAGATGCCACCTATAAAAATCTTCCCGGATGTTGTTTGTACGACAGAGAAATCGCCTTAGGAGAAAAGAATCCTAATGTACATTATGAAGAAGGTACAACGTCTGACCATTCAGAACACAAGGATGCAAACGCTTCAAACGAAAGCCATGAAGGTCATGACAATCGTGAAAAAAGCATTGAAGGCGTTGTTCTGACAGGAGGGAAAACAGCAACTTCTTTAAGCAAGAAAGAAGCAGGATTGGTTTTTAATATCGATAAAAAAGAATTATTAAAAGCAGCTTGTTGTAATTTGTCTGAAAGTTTTGAAACCAATGCAACGGTTGATGTTTCTTTCAGCAATGCGGTTACGGGAACAAAACAATTGAAAATGTTAGGCTTAGACCAAAAATACACAAGTTTAACTAAAGAATTATTACCTGAAATCAGAGGATTAGCCTCTGCCTATGGATTAAGCTTTATTCCCGGAAGATGGATCGAAAGCATCCAATTAACCAAAGGAGGAAGCACCGTTACCAACGGATATGAAAGTATCACAGGACAAATTAATACAGAGCTTTTAAAAAACGCTAAAGAACCTGAAACTTCATTAAATCTTTTTTCTGATTTTAATGGAAGAGCCGAAGCCAATATTACCAACGTTTCCAAGATTAATGAAAAATGGTCTCAAACGTTTTTGCTTCATGGAAACGGAACTTTCGGTAATACCGATATGAATAAAGACGGTTTTCTTGACCGTCCAAAAGGAACGCAGATCAACACGGCTTATTTGCTGAACTATAACGATTTAGAAAAGTCAGGTTTCGGTTCACATTTTGGAATTAACTTCATCAAAGACGAAAGAACGGCAGGACAAACAGATTTCAACAAACAACTGCCTCAGGATAAGCAAACCGCTTACGGGGTTGGAATTGACATCTCAAGATTTCAGGTTTGGAACAAAACAGGATATGTTTTTAAAGGTAAACCTTACCAAAGTTTAGGCTGGATGAACCAATATGTTTATCATCAGCAGGACAGCTTTTTCGGTCTTAGAAATTATTCAGGAAAGCAGCAGACGTATTACTCAAATTTAATTTTTGAAAGTATTTTAGGAAATACCAATCACAAATATAAAGCGGGTGCAAGTTTTATGTATGATGGTTATGATGAAACATATTTGACAGATAATTTCAAAAGAAACGAAATTGTTCCGGGAATTTTTGCTGAATATACGTTGACCGGATTAAAATATACTTTAGTCGCTGGAGCCAGAGCAGATTTCCACAATTTGGCAGGAACTCAGTTTACGCCGAGATTGAATTTTAAATATGATTTCACTCCACAGACTATTTTGAGACTTTCTGCAGGAAGAGGTTTTAGAACCGCCAATGTTTTTGCTGAAAATCAACAATATTTTGCTTCTAACAGAAATATTCAGATCTTACAAAATAATGGAAGTATCTATGGTTTAAAGCCTGAAATTGCTTGGAATTACGGAATCAGTTTACAACAGGAATTCAAGATCTTTGGAAGAAAATCTTCGATTATTGCAGATTTCTTTAGAACAGATTTCCAGAATCAAGTTTTGGTAGATCTAGACCGTTCTCCTCAACAATTGACTTTCTATAACCTAGAAGGTAAATCTTTTGCGAACTCCTTTCAAACGCAATGGGATTTTACGCCTTTCAAAAACTTTGATGTAAGATTAGCATATAAATATTATGATGTTCAGGCTGATTATCTGGATGGAAGAAGAGAAATTCCTTTCATGGCCAAGCACAGAGGTTTTGTAAACCTTGCCTATTCAACCAACAAAAATGATAAAGGTGCATTCTGGAGTTTTGATACAACCTTAAACTGGGTTGGAAAGCAAAGACTTCCTAACACATCAAGCAATCCTGAAGAATTTCAATTGCCCACTTATTCAGAATCTTATGCGGTGCTGAATGCTCAGGTTTCAAGAAATTTCAATAAAAAGATCAGAGCGTATGTTGGCGGTGAGAATTTAACGTCTTATTACCAGAAAAATGCGATTGTAGATTTTAGAAATCCTTTCGGTAATTACTTTGATGGCGGAATGGTGTATGCCCCAATTATGAAAGCTAATTTCTATGTTGGATTAGATGTAACTTTCTAGAAATAAATATTTTAATATAAAAACCAGCTCCAAAAATTGGAGCTGGTTTTATTTTTATGGCATTGTTTAGTCCTGAAATAATAATCCCTTTTTATTATTTCAAAGCTTTAATACTTATAGCAAAACCTCCTCCGGGAGCTACTTTAATTTTTAATGTTTGGTTCGATTTCACCTGTTGCTTAGAGATCTCATAGCTCTTAGGATTATGATTCCAGCTTGCCTGTTTTCCATCTTTATATAGGGTTGCTTCAAATTTTTCTCCTTTAGGCAAAAACGATAAATCTACGATTGCTTCTCTTGGGTTCTCATCTGTAATACTTCCCACAAACCATTCTTTCTTATTTTTTGCTTTTCTTGCAATGGTAACATAGTCTCCAGGCTCTGCTTCAAGAATATAGGAAGAATCCCAATCTACAGCCACATCCTTAATAAACTGAAAAGCATCAGGATATTTTTTATAGTTTTCAATTAAATCTGCTGCCATCTGAAGAGGGCTATACATCGTGATGTAAAGAGCCAATTGTTTGGTAAGCGTTGTACTTAACTGCGCTTTATTATTGCCGTAAACGGATAAATCTCCTTCAAATATTCCCGGTGTATAATCCATAGGACCTCCTATCAGTCGGGTAAACGGTAAAATGGTTGTATGATCGGGCTTGTTTCCACTAAAAGATTCAAACTCAGTTCCTCTTGCAGATTCCTGAGCAATCCAGTTGGGGAAAGTTCTATATAAGCCCGTTGGGCGCACGGCTTCGTGTGAATTGACCATGATATGATATCGGGCAGCTGTTTCCACAACATATTGATAATGATTCACCATCCATTGCCCGTCATGATATTCACTTCGGGGAATAATAGGTCCTACATATCCCGTTTTCACCGCATCATAACCATTGTCTTTCATAAACTTAAAACCATCATTAAGCTGTCTTTCATAGTCTACAACAGAAGATGTGGTTTCGTGATGCATGATGATTTTTACGTTTTTACTTTTTGCATATGCCTGAAGCTCCTTTACATCGAAATCCGGATATGCTTTCGTAAAGCTATAAATATGTTCTTTCCTGTACGCTTGGTTATCTTCCCAGCCTTCATTCCAGCCTTCTACCAATACAGCATCAAATCCGTTTTCTGCCGCGAAATCTATATATTCTTTTACATGTTTGGTATTGGCTCCATGAGTGCCATTGGGTGGTAAAGTCGTGTAGTCCGTTTTTCCTATTCTAATATCCTGATTATTTGAGTACGCCCAAGTAGACCCTCCTCCTGTAAAATATTCCCACCAAACGCCAATATATTTAATCGGTTTTATCCAGGATGTATCTTCAATTTTGCTTGGCTCATTAAGGTTAACCACAAGATTAGAAGACAAAATTTTTCTAGCATCATCACTGATAATCATGGTGCGCCAAGGACTCACGGATCCTGTTTGAATAAAGCCTCGATCTCCGTTTTTATCCGGTGTAAGATTAGATGACAAAATAAAATTTTTCTCATCAAGAGTAAGGCTCATGGCGGGAAAATTAACCAAAGCTGCCTCATGAATATTGATATAAAGACCGTCCTGAGATTTCAACATCAATGGGGTCTGTACCGCAAGGCTTTTACTTGGCGCTTTTGCGGCTAAAGATTCTTTTCTAGCATGATCAATAAGTTTCGAAACTTCAGATAATTGAGAGGTCGACACCGGAAATTCATTGGTGTCATAATCCGCAGGAATCCAAAAAGCTTTATAGTCTTTCCCTAGATTAAAACTCGTTGTTTCATTGTTAATCGTAAAATGTCTTAATTCAGATTGGATGGGAAATTCATATCGAAAGCCCAATCCATCATCAAAAAGTCTAAATCTGACATCCAGCTTCCAGCCTGTTTTCTGTTGAACTAAATGCACCAACATTTCGTTGTAGTGATTATTTACTTCTTTGTTGGGTCCCCAAACCGGGGTCCAATTTTTATTAAAAGAAGCATAATCAATATTTTCTACCTTAAATTCAGAATCATAAGAGTAGGAAGGCTTTATCGTAAATCCTAACTTACTGTTTTTTATTACACTTTTATCTTTATAGCCTAAAGAATAATAGGGACTTCCCCCTTCTTCAATGGTAAAATTTAATTTTAATTGACCATTGGGTGATGAAAACGTTTGTGCCTGAGTATTTACCACAAACAGAATCCCTATCCAAAAGCATAAAATATATTTTTTCATACGGTTTAATCTTAAAAAAAGCCTCTGCTCGCCACGCTCTACAATAGAGAAATGATGAACAGAGGCTGATGTATATTTTAGTTTAGAATTACCTTCCAAAATCATCCTGCACTCTCACGATATCGTCTTCGTCAGAAGGGCTAGAAGCATCAGTATGCTGCCAGATCTCGGCAACTACACCCCAACCCTGTAAACCAATTAGTCTGTGTCTCTCTCCTTGCTGAAGCTTGATTTGATCTTTTGGACCGAATTCTTTCAACTCGCCTTCTTCATCGGTATTGCTTCTTTTAATTCCAACCGTCCCTTCTACTACCTGCCAGATTTCTGCTCTACGGTGGTGATACTGCCAGCTTAGTCTTGCATCCGGAGCTACCAATAAGATTTTCGGGCTTAGCTTTCCTCCAATTTTTAAACTTTCTACATCAATTCCATCAAAATATTGGTTCGCAAAATCCTGTGCCTGGTTTTCATCAATCACAAAAAAGCCACCCCAAGGTCTTGTATCATCCTTTGCGGCAATGTTAAAACCCTGTGTTCCCAACATTTCTTCTACTCTATCAAATATTTCTTTCTTTTCTGCACTCATTACAGTTGTATTTATAGGTTAAAAAATTATTATTAAATGATTATTCTTTTGACATTGAATACGGAAAATCCTTTTCCTGTGCACCTCTTTCTTTGTTTGGCTTACTATCCATTTGGAAGTCCAGAACAGCTCCTGTCATCAATTCTTTATGACTCAGCCAGTTTTTAGAATAAGGTTTCTGATTTATATTCAATGATTTTACATATAGATTTTCAGCACTATTTTGTGGCGCCTTTATTTCTATTTTCTTTCCGTTTTCAAGATGAATCGTAGCCTCTTTAAATAAGGGTGCCCCTAAAACATACTGATCTGTGGCCGGAGTTACCGGATAGAAACCTAACGCAGAGAAAACATACCATGCAGAAGTCTGCCCGTTATCTTCATCTCCACAATAGCCGTCTGGTGTTGGCTGATATAGTTTATTCATCACCTCTCTTGCCCAATATTGAGTTTTATAAGGCGATCCTGAATAATTATATAAATAAATCATATGCTGAATGGGCTGGTTTCCGTGGGCATATTGTCCCATATTCATGATCTGCATTTCACGGATCTCATGAATTACGCCTCCATAATAACTGTCATCAAAAACCGGTGGAAGAGAAAAAACCTCATCCAGCTTTGCTTCAAATTTCTTTTTGCCTCCCATTAATTTCGCAAGACCATCAATATCCTGAAAAACAGACCAGGTATAATGCCAGCTATTTCCTTCTGTGAAAGCATCTCCCCATTTAAAAGGATTAAAAGGTTTCTGGAATTTACCATCCTGATTTTTACCACGCATTAACCCAGTTTCCGGATCATACATGTTTTTATAATTATAGGCTCTTTTTTTATAAATATCAATTTCTGAAGCAGGTTTCCCTAACGCTTTTCCTAACTGATAAATAGCGAAATCATCGTAAGCATATTCCAACGTTCGGGCTGCATTTTCGTTAATTTTCACATCATAAGGCACATATCCTAAACGATTGTAATATTCCACTCCTCTACGTCCTACAGCATCCATAGGGCCTTCATTATTGGCACCATGTTTTACCGCCTGCCAAAGTGTTTCTGTATCATACCCACGAAGTCCTTTGATGTAAGCATCTGCCACTACGGAAGCCGAGTTGTTTCCAATCATAATATTGGAATATCCGGGACTGCTCCATTCTGGTAAGAAACCTCCTTCCTTATAAGCGTTGGCCAAACCTTCCTGCATTTCAACATTAATGCCTGGATACACTAAATTCAGGAAAGGATATAATGCACGGAAAGTATCCCAAAAACCTGTTCCTGCAAACATTCTACCCTCTTCTATTTTCCCGTTATAAGGACTCCAGTGTTTTATTTTATTCTGCGCATCAACTTCATATAGTTTTTGTGGAAAAAATAAGGTTCTGTATAAAGAGGAATAAAAGGTTCTCATCTGTTGATCTGTTCCTCCCTTTACCTCGATCTTATTTAAGGTTTTATTCCAGATATCTTTAGCATCTGTTTTTACCTGATCGAAACTTTTGTTTCCAATTTCTCTCTTCAAATTTATTTCTGCCTGCTCAAAACTGATGAATGAAGATGCTACTTTTGCATACACCGATTCTTTGTTTTTCAATTTAAAACCAACGACTGCTCCTGCATGATTACTGGTAACTTCAAGCTGATTGTTGATGAACTTATCATCCTTCCAAGCGGTGGTTACGTCAAAATCTTTATCAAACTGGATAATGAAATAGTTTTTAAAATTCTCATATTTTCCTGAGGCATACTTGGTGGTATATCCTATGATCTTCTTTTCTTTTGGAAAAATCTTGATATAAGAACCTTTATCCAGCGCATCAATCACGACATACGCGCTATCTGTTTTAGGAAAATCAAATTTAAAAAAAGAAGCTCTTTCTGTAGGCGTAAATTCAGTGGTTACGTTAATATCAGCTAAATACACACTATAGAAATAAGGAGTTGCCTTTTCTGCTTTATGGCTGAACCAACTTGCTCTGTCGTCTTCTTTAAATTTCAATTTACCAACGCCCGGCATGATCGCAAAAGCGCCGTAATCATTCATCCAGGGAGATGGCTGATGCGTTTGTTTAAAACCTCTTATCTTGTCGGCATCATAGCTATAGGCCCATCCGTCGCCCATTTTACCCGTTTGGGGCGTCCAAATATTCATTCCCCACGGAAGTCCTATTGCCGGATAGGTATTTCCATTCGACAAAGAGGGTTTGGATTGCGTTCCCATAAGCGGATTTACATAATCTACCGGGGATGAGCTCTGACTAAAAATCAAAGTACTCAGTAAAAGAAAATAAGTAGAAAATAAAGACTTCATTATCATTTTATTAATTTATTCAGGCTTTTTTCAAAGCATAGCTTGCAGCTCCTAAAATGGCTGCATCTTCAAAAATAGCGGAAATTTTTATGGGTAGGTTAAGATTATTCTTTTTTAAATTAGAAATAAATCTTTTTTCAAAATAAGGAAAAGCTTTTGCAATATTTCCTCCTATAACTAAAACTTCAGGCTCATAACTTCTTACATATCTGATCATAAACTCTGCAAAAGAATCTGCATATTCATCAAATATTTTGGTTCGTATTTCTTCAGGCTTATCCAGTAATTCTTTGGTTCCGGAAATGGTTTCTCCTGTTAATTCTGCATACCGGTTGACAAACCATCTTGTTGCCAGATAGTCTTCACAAATAGAATCCTTGAGAGGTGAATCCCACAGATCTTCATCCGTGGCAGTTTCGTTGTTATAAAAAGTGGTTCCAAGACCTGTTCCCAACGTTACTCCAAAAACTTTTTTATACCCTTGCGCGCAGCCTGCGAAAACTTCTCCTTCCATAAATGCAGCGGCATCATTTAAAAAATGAATCTGATCAGAAGAAATTGAAAGTCTCTTTGCCAGTTCTTCTTTGATATTTACCTGATAAATATCCATAAATTTTCCTTGCTGCATGGAAGAAACCCCATTTTCATAATCGAAAGGTCCGGGCATTGCGATCCCTATTAAAAGATGTTCTCTACTCAGATCATGAGCCACTTTTTCAATGGCAGACGTCCATGAAGAAAAAATAATTTCACGAGGCTCAAAAGAATCAACATGTTCTCTCCCATAAGTAGAGGGCAGTATTTCACGTTTCTGCGGATCAACCTGAGCCAACGTAATATGAGATCCTCCAATATCTATTCCTACTATATTCTGCATTATTTCGTTCTTTATTATGAACTTGTTTAAACCTTTTATTTTAACCGCAAAAGAGACAAAAGATTAACACTTCAGTATTTTTAAGTTAATTATTAAACCGCTAATAAGAGCACATAAGTTTTCAAAATAGCTAAACTTTAAACGATTCAATAATAGCTTTTGTACCTTTTGTGGTTTAATTTTTAAATGAGTTTGAACAGGCTTTATATTTATATATCCTCAAAACAGACAAACAAAAAGCAAAAATAAATAACACGGAATGATAATCATCCTTTTTGGAATTCATTTTTGCTTTTTTGTCTCTCTATTTTACTATTTAATTTGTTTTACTTTTTTAAATGTCTGGTTTACTAGTATTTTTTAAACGCAAAGACCACAAAGTTTTTCAATGAGATCAAATTGTGGATAATCATTTACCTTTTTAGTTGAACCCTCATTTATTCTACGATTATTTTACCGGATGATACAATCTGGCTATTTTTTGATGTTACTTTATAAAGATAAGTCCCCGTTGGTATATTTTGAGTATTCATGATAACATCATTTTTATTTACACTTTCTTTTCTAATCAGCTTTCCTGACACATCATACAAAGCAATTTCTTCCGCAGTATTAGTATTGATTCTGAAGTGAATATCATTCCCTCTTTTAACCGGATTTGGATATACATTGTTCTCTTTACCTAACTCACCATCCTTAATATCCTGTGTAGATAATGAAGCCGTACAAGGAACGTCCGTTTTCCAATTGGTATCTGACATGTTGATCAAGCTCGCAAAATGAGTATTTGAAGTAGCATCCAACGCTCCGTTTCCACTGCCTTCATCCATTTTCCAGTTGGCTTCAAGACCGGTTGAGCTTGCTCCAACGTTACATTTATTATCTAAAATCTCCTGAGGGGTTAATGCTTTTTTCCATACTCTGAATTCATCCAGAGATCCATTTAAAGCTCGTGAATTATCATAATTTCTAGCGATATAAAGAATACCATTTGCTGTAAAATTACCCGAACTAGAAGCACTTGCATCCAAAGCGCCATTGATATAAAGCTTCATTGATGCACCGTCATAAGTTGCTGCAATGTGGTACCATGTATTGGTATTAAGGCCTGTATTACTGTTAAGCTTTACCTGAGATGAGCCAAAACTTAATATAAACTGTAATTTGTTATTAGCCAAGTTACCATCCCCAAATCGTAGCATTGCCGAATTACTATCTCCTACTTCAATTCCTAGAACTGATGAAATATAAGGAAAACTCGGTTTAAATGCATTTACTTTAACCCATCCTTCAAAGGTTAATGCATTTCCACTCAGGTTAAATTGTCCTGCATTAAGATATTGGGTACTTCCATTAAAAGAAAGCGCTCTTGGGCCAGGGCTTACAACAGGTGCAAAACCACTGTTAAATGCGGTATCAGCTGAATAAACGCTGGTATTTGTACCTCCGCAAGATGATTGTACTTTCCATACATAGTTGGTATTACCCGTCAGGTTCTGAAGGCTATACGTATTGGTTGAGATATTTGGAATCACATTCCATGTAGTTGCTGCTGCCGTTTTATATTGTAAGGTATAAGTAGAAGCAGTTCCCACAGCATCCCATGACAATTGCGTAGTTGTACCAAGGTTATTTGATGCCACCAAACCAGTTGGAGTAGCGCATCCGTTTCCAGAATTAAACCTCGGTGCAAAAAGGTAAGTACTCGTTAATGTTGAAGAACAGTTAGATTGTATTCTCCAGTCATAATCTGTATTCTGGGTAAGGCTATTGATCACGACATTGCTTCCTGAATAGTTGGTTGCCACATTCGTCCATGTCGTTGAATTGGCTGCTTTATAATCGATATTATAGGTTTGAGAACCATTGGCAGTCCAATTTAACTTAGCGGTAGTTCCGCTAGCATTCGTCATTTCCAACCCAAGTGGCGGATCACAGGCTTGCCCTTGTGACCACGAATAAAGAGCTCCACTGCGTTGTGTATTTTCACTGTAAAGAATATTTGATCCTGTACTCAGATAGCTTGCAACATCGGTTCCACCCAGATCGTACCACATGAATACTCCATACCCGTCGTTTTTTGTATTGGTTGCCAGACTTGTTAATGTAGCCACAGAAGTAGACTGTGGATTCGTGTTTTGAATCCACGTTGCAGCCGCTGATAGCTTACTATTATCAAGAGGTGATACACTAGGAGCACTGTAAGTACCATAATATGGGTTCCAGCTATAATCTATATAATTTCCGGCTTTATCTCCGTTATAATTTTGTCTTGTGGTGGCAGGCCCCAGATAATAAAATGTGATTAACTTATCGGGCATTGCACTTTTAAGTTCCTGCAAAAGCATAACAAAAGAACTGCTATTCGCAGGACCTGTTCCGTTATTTCCATAGCCTGCATATTCGTCATCCAGATCTACCCCATCCAAACCGTAAGTATAAACAGTATTGGCAATCTGTAATGCAAAATCTTTGGCTGCTTCACGGTTCGGGAAGTTCGAAATACCAGCTCCCTGATGATTTCCTAATAGATCCAACAATACCTTGATTCCCTTTTGCTGCAAAGGTCTTACATAGGTATTTACATCATTCAATACTTTGGTAACATTGTTATTGTTTGAGATATACGCTCTGTTCTTGGAAACATCATAATTAATATTAGCCGCAAAAATAATGGCCACATCAAAAAGCTGTTTCCCGCTGTTCTGCAAAGTATAAGACCCTGCATTCAACATATTATTGTTATTCACTTCTACATAGCATATTCCTACCGGATTAAGTTGCTGTGCACTAAGCTTTAAAGTACCCTGAAGGGCAAGGGCAAGTAGGGTAATAAAAACGGATTTTTTTCTCATAATATAATTTGTTTTATTGTTTCTTGGTGTTAAAATTGTACAAATCTCTATCAGGACATTATTCTTTTACAGAAAAACATCTAAGGGAAAAATAGAAGAATGTACTCTTAAATGGCTATGCCAATAACTCCGGATGTTCGTTAAAAGTTTTCCATAATAACTCTCCAAATAAGGTATTCGACCATGCAAACCATTCTCTGGTGAATTTTTTATCATCATCCTTATTGAAAGATTCATGCATAAAACCTGTTCCTCCGTGAGTTTTCTGTAATGTGTTGATACACCATTTAATCTCACTTTGATCTTTGGAAGTCAACGCTTTCATAATGATACTCATTGGCCAGATCATATCAAGACCAATGTGTGGACCTCCAATCCCTTCTGCCAATTTACCTTTGAAAAAGAATGGGTTGTTTTCTGACCAGACAAATTTTCTGGTATTAACATACACAGGATCATCAGATTTCACAGCTCCCAAATAAGGCAATCCTAGCAAGCTTGGACAGTTGGCATCATCCATCAGGTTATAACTTCCAAAGCCATTGACTTCAAAAGCATATATTTTTCCGTATTGAGGGTGATCGTAAATTCCATATTTCTTAATCGCGCCCTCTACCTCATCTGCAAGGCTGTTAAGCTGCTGAGCCAATGCTTTTTCATTTTTGATTTGTGAAACCATTTCTGCAGCCTGACGTAAACTTATCACTACAAATAGATTAGACGGAATCAGGAATCCATAAATAGTAGCATCATCACTTGGACGGAACATAGAACTGATTAATCCAACCGGTTTTGTAGGATAGCCATATCCTCCCATCGGAACACCATCTGTAGCCCAAGCTGTTGTACGCTCGAATTTATAAGGTCCTAAATCTTTTTTCCTCTGCTGCTCGGTAAACGTCTGTAAAGTAAGTTTAATCCCCTGTAACCAATTGGCATCGAAAGGCTTTGTATCTCCTGTTGTTTTCCAGAAATGATATGCTAAACGAATAGGATAACACAATGAATCGATCTCCCATTTTCTCTCATGGATTCCAGGCTTCATATCGGTGTGATCATATTCTTTCCACTTGCTTATTTTCTGGTCATCATTGTAGAAAGCATTGGCATACGGATCTTTCAGAATAAACGTGGTCTGCTTGTGGATTACTCCAGAGATCAGTTTATGTAGTTTCTCATCTTTCTTTGAGAACTGCAGATAAGGGAAAACCTGTGCAGAACTGTCTCTAAGCCACATGGCATCAATATCACCAGTAATCACGTACGTATCCGGATTACCGTTATTTTCACTATAAAAAACAGTTGTATCTAATGTATTTGGAAAACAGTTTTCAAAAAGCCAAGCTAATTCTTTATTTTTAACTTTACTTTTAAAAGCTGAAATTGCACCTTCTACTGATTCGCTGGTAAAATGTCTTTTATCCTTAGCCACTCGAACAATCGGGAAGCCATCCAGAACCAGATTTTTTGCAAAAATATTTTGAGTAAACAGCAATCCGGCTCCTGCCAGTGCACTTGTTTTAATAAAATTTCTCCTTTCCATTGATACGTTATTTCGTTATTTTTTATTAATCTTATTTTACAGGTTTATTTCCCATCACAAATCTCAGTTCCCCTCCGTTCATGATGTCACTGTGATTAAGTTCCCAGCTTTTATACTCTTTACCATTAAGGAACATTTTCTGAACATAGATATTTTTATCAGAAATTTTATCTGCAATGACAGTGAAAGTTTTTCCATTTTCTAATTTAAGAGAAGCTTTCGGAAACTGAGGCGCTCCGATTGCATACACAGGCTTACCAGGTGTCACCGGATAGAATCCTAATGAAGAGAAAATATACCATGCCGACATTTGTCCGCAATCTTCATTGTTTACGATTCCGTCAGGCTTTGCAGCATACATATTATCACGGATGAATTTGATCATTTTCTGTGTCTTGTAAGGACTTCCCACATAGTTGTAAAGATAAGGAACGTGGTGTCCCGGCTCATCTCCAAATCCTAAAGAACCAATGAATCCTGAAATATCTACGTGCTGTTCTCCCTCCATTTTAAGGGCTTCGGTAAAGGTTTTATCTAATTTGTTTTCGAAACCTTTTTTTCCTCCGTATAAGTCCATCATTTCATCAATCTTATGAGGAACAAAGAAATCATACGCCCAGATATTTCCAGAAACCCAGTGTGGCTGAAGTTTTTTCCAGTCGTTCAATACAAAATCTGGTAAGAATTTACCGTTTTTCTGTTTTGGCCAGAAATGATTATTTTCTTTATTAAAAGTATTTAAAAAGCTCATAGAACGCTTTCTGTACACTTCTGCTTCGTCTTTTTTGCCCAGCTTTTCTGCAAGTTGCTGGATACACCAGTCATCATAAGCATATTCCAACGTGGCAGAAACAGAAGCTCCGTTTTCTGAAGGGGTATAGCCTAATTTAATATAGTCATTAAGACCTCCGCCTCCATCACTGCTGCTCATTTTATCGGTTAAAGAAGCATCTTTCATGGCTGCAAACGCTTTTTCTTCATCAATACCCGGTACTCCTTTAGAAATAGCATCCCAGATTACCGATACACTATGATAGCCAAGCATACAGAAATTATCGTATCCACAAAGTTCCCAAATCGGCATATGATCTTTACGGTCTGTATATCGGCTGATTAAAGAGTTTGCAAATTCTTTCGTATGTTTTTGATCCATAATGGTCAACAAAGGATGGGTAGCTCTAAAACCATCCCAATAAGAATAGGTACTGTAGTTGGTAAACCACTTGGTATTCATATTTTCCTGTGCTGCCACATAGTCTCCGTTGGCATCCATATAAAGATTAGGAGCAATAAATGTATGATAAACCCCTGTATAGAAGATTTTTCTCTGGTCATTTGTTCCACCTGTTACTTCAAATCTACCGATCAGATCTCTCCATGTTTTCTGTGCCGTTTCTTTCGCTTGAGCAAAGTCTACATTTTTGGCTTCGGTATCAAAATTTTCCTGTGCATTTTCTGTACTTACCGGAGATAAAGAGACTTTCACCTCAATACTTTCATTGTCTTCCGTAGAGAATTTCACATACGCTTTAGCATCTTTAGCCAAAGCCATTTTTTCATTGCTTTTTATTTTTCCTTCCGCATATACTCCATAAGATTTAAACGGTTTGGAAAACTCCATCACAAAATAAGCAAATCGCTTTCCTCCCCAGCCATTGCTGTAGCAATATCCTTTAATTTTATTATTTCCTTCTATACTTACCAGCGTATGATAAATATTTCCAAAGATTTTATTGGTAGGATCTATAATGATATTAGATTCATCACTTTTTGGGAAGGTATATTTATGAAAACCTACCCTTGGAGAAGTTGTTAATTCTGCTTTAATTCCATAACTGTCCAGCATAACAGAGTAATACCCCGGCGATGCAGTCTCTCTTTCGTGGCTGAATTTTGAGCGATAGCCTGTTTCAGGATTCTCTTCTGTACCCGGCGTCATCTTTAAGGCACCCACCGTTGGCATGACCAGAATATCTCCAAGATCTGCCCAACCTGTCCCACTAAGGTGGTTATGACTGAATCCCATAATCGTCTTACTGCTGTAATGGTATCCTGAACACCAGTCCCAATCTCCACTTTTTGTATTCTGATCCGGACTTAGCTGGATCATTCCAAATGGCGTTGTAGCTCCTGGAAAAGTATGACCATGGCCACCTGTTCCGATGAACGGATCTACCCAAGAAAGAACATCATTCTTCTGTTGTTGAGCATGCCCCGTAGAGAGCAGAGCGGTAAAAAAATAGATAAGCAATTCTTTCTTCATGATAGGTATATCGGGCTTTTTAATATAAAAATTTGTCTAAAAATATGAAAACCAAAACAAAGATCTTTACTCGAAAAAAAATAAGTTGATCTACATATTCCGTAAAAAATTCTAACTGACTTAGATTGAGTTCTTTTTCATAAAATCAATTATTTCTGAAATATATCCGAAGGCAATAGCCACCACCGTATCGGCAGCGCCATAATACACGGAAACTTTATCTCCTTCTGTTAATGCAGCACAAGGAAAAACTACATTCGGCACATCTCCTGTTAACTCATACGATTCTGCAGGAGCCAATAAATATGGCTTCGTTCTATACAGTACTTTGGTAGGATCTTCAAGATCCAGCAATGCTGCTCCCATTGAATATCGGAAACCTCTGCAGGTATTAATTACACCATGATAGAAAAGCAGCCATCCTTCTTCTGTTTTAATAGGAACCGGGCCACCACCAATCTTGGTACATTGCCATGCACTATCTTCAAAAGGCGTTACTTTCATTACGCAACGGTGTTCTCCCCAATATTTCATATCAGGACTGTAGCTGATGTAAATATCTCCAAAAGGAGTGTGCCCATTATCACTTGGACGGCTCAACATTGCATATTTACCATTGATTTTTTCAGGGAAAAGCACTCCATTTCTGTTGAATGGCAGAAAAGCATTTTCACACTGGAAAAACTCTTTAAAATCGAAAGTATAGCCAATTCCGATGGTAGGTCCATTATATCCATTACACCAGGTAATCCAATAACGGTCTTCTATAAAAGTGACACGAGGATCATATTTGTAGTCGGATTCTATCATTTCAGTATTGCCTGCCTTCATTTCAATAGGATCATGATTGATCTCCCAATTGATTCCATCTTTACTGAAACCAGCAAAAATATTCATCTGCACGGCTTTGTTATCACATCTGAATACGCCTGCAAATCCGTCCTCAAAAGAAGTTACGGCACTATTGAATATACTGTTCGACGTTGGTATTGCATATCTGTTAATGATCGGGTTTTCGGAGAACCTCCACATAATATCATTGCTATCTTCCGGGCGATCCTGCCAAGGGATCATTACTGATTGAGCTGTCATAAAGTATTTTTTACTTTTTATTTAATTTTGTTTATTGATTGATCTCTTGTTCTTTTTGATTTTCCAAATAGGGGAACGGAACAAATAATGTCACTAAAAATGCCGGAATCGTAGCTACTAAAACCCAGATGAAAAACATTTTATATCCTATACAGTCGCTGATCATCCCGCTGAACATTCCCGGAATCATCACCCCAAGATTCATAATACCGGTGGCAAATGCATAATGGGCTGTTTTATGTTTTCCGGGCGCTATCTGTTGCATCATATAAAGCATAAGCCCTACAAACCCAAACCCATAACCAAAGTATTCTACCACAACAGCAATACCTACCGGTAAAAGATCAACCGGCTGATAGTAAGCTAATAAAGCATATACAATGAATGGAATATTGAAAGCGCAACACAGCCAGATTAACGATTTTTTTAGTCCACGGGCTGAAATAAAATATCCCGCCAGCACAGATCCTAAAATAAATGCGGCTGAACCATACGTCCCATAAATAAGTCCTATTTCTGAGGTAGATAATCCTAATCCTCCTGAAGATCTTGGCGCTTTAAAAAATAAAGGCGCAATTTTGATGGCAAAACCTTCCGCAAAACGATATAGGATAATGAACAAGATAGACCATATAATTTTTCGTTTTGTAAAGAAAGAGGTAATAACTTCCAACAATTCTTTACGGACATTTCTAGCTGATTTTTCTTCTTTTGGTACTTCTCTCTCTTCTTTTGGCAAGATGAAATAATGATAAACAGCGAGCGCAAAAAATAACAATGCATAAATCCCCATAATAAGCATCCATGCATGGGTAACGCCTTTTGTTTTTTCTAAAACTCCGGCGAAATATACCAATGCTCCACTGCTGATAATCTTTGCCAAATTGTAGAAGGCACCCTGCCAGCCAATATATTTTGCCTGTTCTTTGTTGGTAAGGAAACCAATATACGTTCCATCTGCTACCACATCATGTGTTGCTCCACAAAATGCAACAACTGCAAAAAGTGCAATGCTGTATTTAAAAAAATCGGGTAACTGAAGACTTAAAGCAACGAGTGCAAATAGAATTCCTATGGCAAACTGGGTAAATACAACAAAGAATTTTTTAGTTTTATAAATCTCCAGAAAAGGACTCCACAATGGTTTTAATGTCCATGAGAACATGATAAGCGCCGTCCAGAAAGTAATTTTGGAATCTGAAATCCCCATATCCTTATACATAATTCCGGATACGGCATTAATGGTTACAAAGGGCATTCCCATTGCAAAATATAAGGTCGAGATCCAGAGGATAGGGTTTACCAGACGGTTTCCTGAGTTGTTTTTTATCATGCTTAAAACTAAAATACTAAATGAAAAGAGACATCTTACTATTTCATCCCGGCTAAAATGAAACTATATAAAGAGGTTAACCTCTCCAACCGAAATGAAAGTATCAAATAAAAACCTGATTCCTAAGATGCCTCTATATTTTGAGTGATTTTGATTAATTATTTCTTATCCCACCATAGCTTAGTTGCTCCGGTATCTGGTCCGCTAAGCGTTTGTAAAGCCTGTTGATAATTATAAAGTGATGTTTTAGTCTCGATAGTGAAAGGAATTCTTCGGATCATAGCATCCGTACTGATCAATCCGCCACTATCATTTTTTCTTATTTTGAAGAGAATAGGATATCCTGTTCTTCTCTGTTCTGCCCAAGCTTCGGGTCCGTTAGGATAAAGACACAACCATTTCTGGGTAATAATTCTTTCTAATTTTCTTTCGTTTGTATCTGTATTATTCCAACCAATGGTAATTGTACTTAACTGAGGGTTTCCAGCAGCTACATTATTGTCTGCATTTTTTGGATCAACATAAGCTTTTTCCGTATAAGTGGTATTGGCAAGATAAACATCAACGTCAGCACTCTTTCCCCATTCACCGAAAGATTGGCGAACTCCGTTTTCATAATTGGTTTGAATATCTCCTGCTCCTGCATACCCTCTTAGAGCGGCCTCAGCTTTCAGGAAATAGGTTTCTGCTGCGGTAAATAATTTCATTTTACCATCAGTTCCAGAAAAATAATCTCCGTTTGCCGATTTGGCCTGTGGTTGTGAAAATCCACCATAGGTTGCTTTACCATTTAACAAATCAATTCCCTGACGTATTCCTATATATTGCCCATGAACACTGCTGTCCGTTGCCGGAAGAGCATACGCAGAAAGTCTTGAATCTTTATATCCGTTCATAAAAGCCATTAAAGGGGCACCTATGAAACAGTCTCTATCCCCTTCGATGATTGTACTCAATTCTGACCTTCCTACACTAATTAATGCGTTATCTGCATTATCAGTAATCAATCCTGCGGACGACGCAAGAGCTTCCTCAGCATATTGTCTAGATTTCACAGGGTCAGCGTAGCTCATTCTCATGGCTAATCTCAGCTTAAGAGAATTGGCAAATTTTGCCCACTTTACCATATCTCCACCATATACCAAATCAGCATTTTTTAGTGAAGATTTATCTTCTACATTTTGTGTAGCCGATGTAGCAATTATTTTCTGTAAATCATTAATCGCTACAGTAAGATCAGCAATAAAATAATTGTAGGCATCTTGTTGAGAGTCAAAATCTGTAGTTCCGTTAGGATTTGGCTTTTCATATTTACTGTATACCACGGGCCCATGATTGTCTGAAACTCTTGCTGCTGTAATAACTTTCAGAATTTTTTTAACGGCAAATGTTCCCGTAAAATCTACTCCTTCATAGATTACTTTCGCAGCATTATCAATAATGATAGAATAATTGAAAATATCCTGCTGTCTGGCAACAATTTTATTATTCCAGTCATCCACCATAGAATAGGTAAGATTATTTACCCCACTATTGAATGGAGTTGCAGTACTGAACATTCCAGAGTACATATCTGCACTCAAATTAGGATATCGTTGATAATCTGCCTGCAACCCACGTTGCATAGATTTCATAGGATCAACAACAGCAATAAAATCTGCATAAAAATTTTCAGGTCCGCCTAGTTTTTCCTGATTATATTGGTCAAAGTCATTAGTACATCCTGAGATCGAAAACAGCACTACAGTACCGAATACCAATGTTTTAATAGTATTGATTTTCATTTTCTTAATTGTAAAAGTTAGAAGTTAGCTTTTAATGATAATCCGATAGATCGGTTAACCGGTAGTCCGAATGCGTCTACCCCAACCCCACCAGGTGTATTTCCAGATACTTGTTCAGGGTCAAACGGTGCTTTTTTATAGAAGAAAAATAAATTGGTTCCCACTAAACTTACCGTTGCATTTCTCATGTATTTTGACTTGATATCAAAAGTATATGAAATAGAAGCCTGACGTAATCTTACCGTTGTAGCGCTGTACATATAAGCCTCGTCAATTCCTTTTCCATATCCTTCGGTAGTCCCTACTTTTTGATAGTAATCTTTCGGATCTGTTAAACCGGTATAAGCCTGTCCTGCATTTGGAGTTCCTGGTGCATATACCGCATTTGGAATAGATACACCTCCGGCATCTCTTGCATCAGCAGAAGCTTTACTTACCCCATACAAATCATTTGCTTTCTCAGTAAGAGAAAGAACCTGACCTCCAAATTTACCATCAATAAGGAAAGAGATTCCTAATTTGCCAATATTAAAAGTATTATTAAATCCTAAAATAAATTTAGGGTTCGGGTTACCCAAATAAGAAGGAGTATCTTCTGCTAATGGAATCCCTTTTTCATTCACCAAAATACGTCCCTGGTCATCTCTTTTAAATTTAATTCCGTAAAGATCTCCGAAAGATCCTCCCAGTTTAAGCTTTGTATACTCTCCCCCTCCAGTCAATGAGAAAAGTTGTTCTTCTGAAATACTCAACCTTGATGGGAATAGCTCAACGATCTTGTTCTTATTCACAGATCCATTCAATGCCGTAGTCCAACCAAATTTTTCTGTATTGAAAATTTTATAAGATAAAGAAGACTCGAAACCTATATTTTGTATTTTTCCTGCATTAATGTAATAAGATCCTGTAGGAATACCTCCTAAATTGGAAGCAATTTTGGTTTCCAACAACTGGTTACTCGTATTGGAATTATAATAGGTAATATCAAAACTTAATTTATTCTTCAACATCCTTAGCTCTGTCCCCGCTTCAAAAGTTTTATTAAGTTCGGGTTTTGGAAACAATTCATTAAAATTAGGATCTGTAATGAAAGAGCTTTTAGGATATACAATCGTTCCTGCATCTACTCCGTAAGAATATCCTTTGTTGTATTCAACCATTGAATTTGAAATATTCGCAGGCAATCCCAATCCAACAGTTGCGTATGATCCTCTTATTTTCCAGAAATTAATTGTTTCCGGAAGTTTGAATATAGAAGATAATATAGCATTGGCACCTACAGATTCATAATCAAATCCGGTTCTTCCGGTTAGCGCTAAGCTAGAATCCCAATCATTTCTGAAGGTCATGTCTACATAGAACATATTTTTGTATCCAACAGATGCACTTGCAAAAACCGACTGCACCTGTCTTTTCATATTGGTATAGATGTAATGATATCCATCTCCAGGTGATCTGTTTGTACTCCATTGAAGGTTATTCAGAGTAAAAAGATTAGGAGCAGCCAGATAAGCATTATCAATCTGTGTAATCTTATTTCGTGACGTATTGATACTTCCCCCTACTGTAAAATCTAAAGAGATATCCTCACTTAGCTTTGGGCTACCGATAAGTAAAACATCGCCATAAGTAGAAGAGTTTTCGTATACATTTTTAAGAATTCTTCCATTTTTACCTCCAGCTAGTAAACTATTCGCTGAGAAAGCAGCAATATCACGCTGACTGTCTGATATATTCCAGCTATAATTCCCTCTCACTCTTGCAGACAACCATGGATTGATCTGATAAGACAGCGCAAGTGCTCCATAGGCATTTTTATTGCTAACAGTAACCGGATTTCTGTTTAAGATCCAATAAGGATTCTGCGTTGCAGGATTTCCTTTAAAGCTTCCTTCCGGAGTAATTTCCCACCAGTTCTGAGCTGGTAAATATCTGGTTTTATCTATATAGGAATAATTATCGGGTCCATATTGATCAAAGTCTACTCCTCTTGGTAACCAGTACAAACTTGTTAAGGGCGAAAATGATGCTCCTGGAGTCTGTCTGTTTTTACTTTCCTGCAGTGAACCAATGAAGTTGGCATCTAATGTCAACTTATCATCCATGAACTTGCTGGAGTTTCTGAAAGAGACATTATACTGATCAAAATATGACATAGGAACGACTCCTTTATTGGTGGTATTCCCAACAGAAAAATAATTGGTAGATTTTTCATTCCCAGACTGGAAAGAAAGACTGTTTACCCACGTAGTTCCTGTTTGCAGAAAATCTTTAAGATAATCTTTAGATGCTCCTTTTGCACCCCAGCTCTGTACAGATTCTCCAGGCTGCTGTCCTGAAACAGATGGGTCATAAGACAAATAACTGTGCTGCAACTTTGGAAGGCTATACGCTCTATCTGCTGTGAGGCTGGTGCTGTAAGTAATAGTACTTTTACCTGCACGTCCTTTTTTTGTAGTAATCAAAATAGCTCCGTTTCCTCCGGCAGAACCATACAATGCAGAAGCAGAAGCTCCTTTCAGGAAGTTCATGCTTTCAATATCATCCGGGTTAATTGAGCTCAGTACATCTCCGGGATCCGGCATATTGGAGTATTGTCCGATATCTGCAGACTTCCCTGTACCATTCACAATAGGAATTCCATCGATTACATACAGTGGCTGAGTGTTGGATACCGATTTGTTTCCTCTCATAATCACCCTTACGGAACTTCCTACCCCGTTCGTTCTGTTGACCTGTACATTGGAAACTTTTCCGTTGATAGAATTTAAAAGATTGGGAGTTTTTACCGCAGTCAGTTCATCTCCGCCAATCTGCTGGCTAGAATACGTCAGCGAGCGGGCTTGTTTTTTTATCCCCAAAGAAGTGACAACAACCTCCTGAATATCGGTTGTCTTGGTGGTGTCGGCTGTTTTCCTCTCCTGAGCATTTGAATAAAAGGAAAGAACTAATAGAACCGGTATAACTGCTTTTCTCATAAGGCTTAGATTAGTTAGATTTAATTGAGAATCAATCACATTACTTTAGCATTCGATACAAAAATTTCTTATTTTTTTAGCAATATTTTGCTCTTTATGCATCAGATAATTTAAAGTTTTCTTAAGATTTAATTCACATTAGCAAATCTAAATTTTGTTACCAGTCAGATATAATACTATTTTGTCATAAAATGATATTATTATTTCATGCTTGTTTTTAAAACAATCATACCAAACTAATTTACAAATAGATACAATGCATTTTAAGGGATTAAACCCAAGGCATTTATTTCACTTTTTAACAAAAAAATCCAGATCTTGAAATCCGGATTTTCTAAAAATTATTTTATGAAGTAAGCCTTTTTATTCAATTTTTTTGACTCCTTTAAACTGTTCTCTAAACTCTGTAGGTGTTGTTTTCTTGATGGATTTAAAGACTTTATTAAAATTAGCAATATTATTAAATCCGGCTTCAAAAGCGATTTCAAAAACCGTTAGATTTTTTTCCATAAGCCATCGGGCGGCATAGCTTATTCTTACTTCGTTAAGATAATTTACAAACGTTTTACTAATCCTTTTTTTGATAAATCTATTGAAAGTAACATTGCTCATATTCACAAGTGAGGCAACATCATCCAGTGTTATTTTATTTTCAAAATTTTTGTGTACAAAATCATGAACAATTTTCATTTTGTCATTATCAGCAAAAGTCTCCAAATCAATACTATAAGATGATAAAAATATTTTATCTTCTGCAACCGCCAGCTCATTAAGGATTTTCATGATTTCAATAAAAGATTCAAAACTGCTCATTTTAGAGAGATTGAGAAAAGAATCTTTTAGTTTTTCAGCTGTTTCTGTTGAAAATAAAATCCCTCTGATGGATTCTTTTATCAGTTTATTAATCGGTTTCAACACATTTTTTTCCATCAAAGATTGATTGAAAAAATCCTGATTGAATTGCACTGTTATCTCATTGGTTTTCCTATTCTTACATTTATGATTAGCCCAACAATGAGGCAGATTTGGCCCCACAATAACCAGCTCTATATCTCCAATTTCCCCTGTATGATCTCCAATCATTCTACGGTATCCTTTTCCTTTGTAAACAAAATTTATTTCAATCTCAGGATGGTAGTGATATGGGAAATCAAATGATGCTTTAATACGGTCAAACACAAGAAAGCTATCTTCGGGAGATAGTGGAGTTATTTCTCTCAGAATATTTTCTAATTCGCTCATATAGCAGTTTTGGAAAAAGGGTTAACAGTACAAATCTTTGTAAAAATGCTAAAATAATATCAATCTAGGGATGTATTCTTTTGTTTTTTTTAAAAGAATCTTTTCCATCCTTTTTAGGTTCAATAGTTTTCAATAATTTAATGTATTGAAATCATGCTTTTTTGTATCTTTAAACTTAAAGTAAATCTATGGGATTACAAGATCTGGTTTTTGAAGACAATTATAAAAAATTCGGACTCATTCTATTTTCTAATGAAAATCTTGAAACCATCAACAAAATAAAATCTCAACCCTATATAAAAATACTTTTAGTTCCTGCAGGCTATGAACTGACCGTAGATTTCAATCATTACAAAACAGAAGCTCCTACTCTATTTTTTCTTACCTATCAATATTTTGACATTAAAAATGGAAACGCTGAAGCGGCTTCACTTCTTTATTACAACAGAGATTTTTATTGCATCCAAATTCATGATAAGGAAGTAGCCTGTGACGGTTTGCTTTTCCATAATATCTTTGAAATCCCGAAAGTTGATCTTGATGATTCTGAATCAATGATTATTAAAAACTTATTTCAAAACATCCAGGAAGAGCTGGAATGGAAAGAATCTTCCAGCGAAGAAATGATACGAACCTATTTAAAACAGGTCATTATCCGCGCCACCAGAAAATGGAAAAAACAAAATCTGGATAATGACACTGTAAAAATTCTGAGTAATGAATTGGATGTGTTCAGAGATTTCAGCAGACATCTGGAAATCCATTTCAGAGAGAAACACAATGTTGCCGATTATGCAGAATTACTTCACCTAGCTCCGAAAACATTAACGCATAAATTTAAAAGCTTACATCTGGATTCGCCCAATCAGTTTATCATCAATCGAATCTTACTGGAAGCTAAAAGACTGTTATTCTACACTGACAAACCTGTTAAAGAAATTGCTTACGATCTAGGCTATGAAGATCCTGCTTATTTCAACCGACTCTTCACCAATAAAATTGGAAACACTCCCGTTAATTTCAAGAAAAACTACACCTCGGGAAAAAAGTACAATATTTAGGTCTTTTTATCTATTTATTTTACTCAACAACCACTATATCTTTGTATCATCAAAAACAAACAACATTAAATAACAAAAAACAAAACATTATGAAACGTAACGCAACAGCCGTTTGGAACGGTAACATCAAAGAAGGAAAAGGACATTTAACCACTCAAAGTACAACGTTGAATGAAACTCAATATTCTTTCAACAGCCGTTTTGCTGACGGAGTGGGAACAAACCCTGAAGAATTATTGGCAGCAGCTCACGCAGGATGCTTTACTATGAAATTAAGCGCCGAACTTTCTCAGGCTGGTTTTACTCCGGAAGAATTGGTTACAAAATCAGTAATCACCCTTGATCCAACCCTTGGAAAAATTACAAAATCTGAACTGACTTTAACCGCAAAAGTTCCGGGACTTTCAGAAGAAGAGTTTCAAAAATTCGCTAAAATTGCTGAAGAAGGATGCCCTGTAAGCGCAGCTTTCAATTTTGAAATTACTTTGACTGCTACTTTGGCTTAACAATTATCTATAAAAAGATATTTTTGTCATCCTCTGTATGCATTCGTAAAGTATTTTTAACGCAAAGATTCATTTTTAATTCTGATTATTTAAGATAGCAAAGAATTGAATCAATATAATTGATTCTTAAGAAGCATCCTTCATCAGAGACTTTGTCGTATTTCTTTGCTTCCTAAAAATAATATTTTTTTTATATTAAAACTTTGCGTTTAAAAATGAATTTTAGTGTTATACTCATTATCATTCTATGAGGAATCTAAAGAAGTATATAGAAAAAACTAAGTTGAGATTCCTCCGGATGACAAATTAGGTGAATAGATCATAAATAATTAAATCTGAGCTTATCCAACAGTTCAGATTTATTTTTAAAACAAAATATACCGCTTGGTATATTTTCGTATCTTTGCAGTATAATTTCATTACAGGAAATGTCAAAAGCAGAAAAGACAAAACAATTTATTATTGAAAAAACAGCCTCTTTATTTAACACAAAGGGCTATACTTCTACGTCGCTTTCCGACATAACAGAAGCTACAGGATTAACGAAAGGAAGCATCTATGGAAACTTTGAAAATAAAGACGAAGTAGCTCTTGAGGTCTACAAATACAACTCGAGCTTACTGGCCAAAAGCATGGCAAGATCTTTAGGTGATGAATTCCCAACCACAATTGATAAACTTAATGCCTTTGTGAATTTCTACCGAAAAAGCTGGAAAATGGTTTTTGAAAGTGGTGGATGCCCATTAATGAATGCTGCTACTGAAGCTGATGATACTTTTCCCGCTTTACAAAAACAGGTTTCTTTATCCTTCGAAATTTGGATTAAAAAAATTGTATCTGTTATTGTGCAGGGACAGCAAAAGAAAGAGATCCATCAGCATATCAATGCCGAAGAATACGGAGCGCTCTTTATCATGATCGTTGAAGGAGGTATTTTACTTTCCAAAACAACAGATGATGAAAAATACCTCAACCTTGCTTTAGATCGGATTTTATTAATGATTGACAAAGAACTAAAACTCCTTCCATCATAAAATTGACGCTATGGAAACAAAAAAAGTAGCAATCGTAGGATACAACAGGATTCCTTTTGCCAGAATGAATACCGCTTATGCAGATGCAGACAATCAAAGTTTATTGATTTCTGCGTTGAATGGGCTTATTGATCGTTATCATTTAAAAGGAAAACTTTTAGGTGAAGTGGCAGGCGGGGCTGTCATTAAACATATTTCTGAAAGCAACCTCATCAGAGAAACGGTGATGAATACCTCACTCGATCCTGCAACTCCTGCGTGTGATTTGCAACAGGCTTGTGATACAGGAATTGAAGCAGCTATTTACATCGGAAATAAAATTGCCTTAGGCCAAATCGAAAGTGGAATTGCCTGCGGCGTTGAAGCCATGAGCAACATCCCGTTTGAATCTTCGCCAAGATTAAGAAAAGCATTGTTAAAAGCCAACAAAGAAAAATCTGCTTTTGGAAAACTAAAACACTTATTAAGTCCAACACTGAAAGACTGGATGCCGATTCCCTACAAAGGACAAGAACCCAAAACAGGTTTGGTAATGGGCGGACACACAGAAATTACCGCAAAACATTATCAGATTTCCCGTGAGGATCAGGATGAATTGGCTTTTAAAAGTCATCAAAATATGGCGAAAGCGTATGATGAAGGCTTTTTTGATGATATGATCACCCCCGCTTTTGGTTTAGATAAAGACAATAATCTTCGTCGTGATACAAGTTTGGAGAAATTAGCTTCATTAAAACCCGCTTTCGATAAACAAAACGGAACGTTGACAGCCGGAAATTCAACTCCATTTACCGATGGAGCTTCTGCCGTTTTATTGGCAAGTGAAGATTGGGCAAAAGCCAATAATCTTCCCATCTTAGCTTATATCACATTCTCAGAAGTGGCAGGAATTGAATATGTTGAAAATAAACAAAACCTACTACTGGCTCCCGTTTTTGCAGCAGACAGAATGCTTAAAAAAGCAGGAATGAACTTGGAAGACTTTGATTATTATGAAATTCACGAGGCTTTTGCTGCTCAGGTTTTAGCTACCATTAAAATCTGGGAGAATGATGATTTGGCAAAGCAATTCGGATTAGAAAAAGCATTAGGAAAAATCGACAGAACCAAATTAAACGTAAAAGGCGGAAGTCTTGCTTCAGCCCATCCTTTTGCTGCAACCGGCGGAAGAATCATTGGTACATTGGCAAAATTACTGAATGAAAAAGGAAGCGGGAAAGGATTTATTTCCATTTGCGCCGCCCGCGGACAAGGGGTAACGATGATCTTAGAAAAATAAAACTGAAAATGGACAGATTAGAACAATTAAAACAATTCATCGGAAAAGAATTTACCCAATCTCCTTCTCCTTTTATGAAATGGCTCAACCCCATTGTAGTTTCTGTAGAAGAAGGACATTTGGAGTTTCAATATAAAGTAAGGCCAGAATGGCTAAATCCGATAGGAAATCTTCATGGCGGAGTGACCGCAGCTATTGTTGATGACATCATTGGAGCGACAATGTTCTCCCTAAATGAAAATTCTTTCATCACAACCATCAATAATGTCATAGATTATTTTTCAACTGCAAAAGAAAATGATAATATTGTAGCCGAAACGAAAATCATTAAAAGAGGTAAGCAATTTGTAAACGCTCAATGCGAAATATGGAACGCAGATAAGACGCGTTTAATTGCAAGGGGAACCTCTAATTTATTTAAAATCAGTAACTAATATGAAAAGAGTTGTCATTACAGGACTAGGTGCAGTTACACCTTTGGGAAATAATGTCGAAGATTTTTGGCAAAACAGTATTAATGGTGTCAGTGGGGCCAACTTAATTACCCATTTCGATACCGCAAAATTTAAGGTGCATGTAGCTTGTGAGGTTAAAAATTTTGATCCAAAAGCACATTTAACCCATCAGGAAATCAAAAGAAGTGATCTATTTTCACAATATGCAATGTATTCTAGTGCGGAAGCTCTTAAAGATTCAGGGCTTGAGCTGGAAAATATGGATCCGTTTGATACCGGTGTTATCTGGGGAACAGGACAAGGTGGAATGTGGACTTTCGAAAGTGAAGTGATGGAATTTACAAAAGGAGACGGAACGCCAAGGTTTAATCCGTTCTTCGTTCCAAAATTCATTGCCAACATGGCATCAGGAATGATTTCCATGAAGTTTGGTCTTCAGGGTATTAATTACACCACGATTTCAGCTTGTGCTACAGGGAATACAGCGATCATGGATGCTTTTAATTATATCAGATTAGGAAAAGCGAAAGTAATTGTAAGTGGTGGATCCGAAGCAGCTATTACACCGGCTTCTGTAGGAGGTTTTTCTATTATGAAAGCCATGTCTACAAGAAATGATGATTTTGCAACAGCAAGTCGTCCTTATGACGCCAACAGAGATGGTTTTGTAATGGGTGAAGGTGCAGGTGCATTAATTCTTGAAGAATATGAGCACGCTAAAGCAAGAGGGGCAAAAATTTACGCAGAATTAGTTGGTGCAGCGATGACCGCAGATGCTTATCACATGACAGCACCTCATCCAGATGGTGTTGGAGCTATTAAAGCAATGCAATTAGCACTAAATGAAGCGGGAGCAAACATCGAGGATATCGACTATCTTAATCCTCACGCCACTTCTACTCCAATGGGAGATTTGGTTGAATTAAAAGGAATTAATAAATTATTCAAAGGAAGTAAAAACCTTGATATCAGTGCTACCAAATCAATGACTGGTCATTTGTTGGGAGCAGCTGGAGCAGCAGAAGCTATTCTTTCTATAAAAGCAATTGAGCAAGGAATTATTCCACCAACGATTAATCTTCATAACATTGATGAGAATATCCCGAAAGACGTAAATATCGTTTTTGGTGAAGCTAAAGAAAAAGATATTACGTTTGCTTTAAGTAATGCTTTCGGTTTCGGAGGGCATAATGCCACTTTGGTTTTCAAGAAGTTTAGCTAATTTCGGAATACATATACAGCAACATGTCCAAATTAAAAGAAATAAGAGAGCAAAAAAATCTTACTCAAGAAGAGTTAGCTGAAAGCTCTGGCATTTCTGTTAGGACCATACAACGGATAGAAGCAGGAACTCAACCAAAAGGTCATACCCTTCGTGTGTTGGCAAAAGCTTTAGAAACAAAAGAAAGTGAGTTTCAAAAAGTAGAAATTGAGAATGAAAACCTGGAAATTAAAGAACAGCCGATTTTAATCGATTATTCATTAATAAAAATAATCAATCTTTCTTCTATCCCTTGTATATTGCTTCCCCCGCTCAATATTTTACTCCCGCTTATTCTTATGTTTAAGCTAAAGCAGAAAAACAATTTAGCAAAACAAATAATTTCTATTCAGATACTTTGGACTGTTTTAGCTCCTATTACCTTTATGCTGGGTATCTTTTTAAAACCCGGTCCTGCATTGACGCTTATCATTATGATATTGATTATCCTGTCAAACGTATTCATCATTCTTCGAAATGCAGCTGAAATAGACAAACACAAAAAGCTTTTTTACAAGCTGAATTTCAACATGATATAATCGTGTCAGATTATTGTCGGGCCTTTGTCGGGCTCTTTTTTTTGTTTAAAAAACAGGAAATTCAATCTTTGTCAAAAAATTACGACAATGACAAAATCCTTTTATTTTACCCTATTATTCTTCATGTTTTTTTTCTCTAAAAGTTACGCTCAGACAGAAAAAACAAACGACCATTCCCACACAAATTCAATTTTTGATACTGAAATTGAAAATTGGCTGAGAGAACTTAAGATTCCAGCTCTTGGACTTGGGATTATAGAAAACGGAAAGCTGAAGCAAATTAAAGTTTTCGGACAAATTAAAGAAAACAATTCCGCGCCTTACAATACAATTTTTAATGTAGCATCCCTTACTAAGCCCATTACTTCAATGGTTGCATTGCATTTGGTGAGCCTGGGAAAATGGAATCTTGACGAACCCGTTTATAAATATTGGACAGATCCGGATTTAGTAAATGACCCTAGAAACAAAAAATTAACAACCCGAATAATACTAAGCCATCAAACAGGTTTTCCAAATTGGAGATACATGAAAGAAAACAAAAAATTGAGTTTTGATTTTGAGCCGGGAACCCAATTTCAATACTCAGGAGAAGGTTTTGAATATTTGAGAAAAGCAATTGAGAATAAATTCAAAAAACCTATTGAACAATTAGCAAAAGATCTGATATTTCAACCCTTAAAAATGAAGGATACCAATTATATTTGGGATACAGACACCGATAAATCAAGGTTCGCAATAGGCTATGACAAAAATGAGAAACCCTATGAAATAGAGGAAAATAAACAGGCAAATGGTGCCGATGATTTACATACAACAATAGAAGATTATGGAAACTTTCTCGCTAATATTCTTAACGGTGGAAACCTTAGCAAAGATGTTTATCTGGAAATGATCAAAAAGCAGGTTCAAACCGGGAAAAGCAAATACTTCGGATTAGGCTTTATAATTTATGATCTGGGAAATGGAGATTATGCCTTATCACATGGTGGCTCCGATGAAGGAACATTCTGTCTTACCGTGATTTTACCAAAAACCAAACAAGGAATTCTTATTTTCACTAATTCCGATAATGGCTATAAAGTTTTTGATAAATTACTTTCCCAATATTTAGGAGAAAATGGTGGGAAAATTGTAGAAATAGAAACTAAGTGACACAAAAAAGCAGTCAAAATTTTGACTGCTTTCAACATTGTACGAAGTATATAAAACTATAAAAGTTGTATCTCAAAAAATTAATTTGATGCTTTATCTGCAATAAAGAAATCATCTGCATCTTCAGCAATCGGCACATATAATCTCTCCCACTCCTTGCTGTGAACCATATCCCAACTGTGTCCTTTTCCTTTCAAATCTTCCGCCAAAAGAATCGTTCCGGGGGTGATCATAAAAGTAGAACCGTCTGTTACTTTAAACTTGATATTTCCTTTTAATGTAATCACATATTGCCTTCTTGGAGCGGGATGTGCGTTTTTCTCCCATTCTTCTGTCTTATTACTCATCCAGAAAGTTGTGGTATTCATGTGTTTTAGCGTAGGAATTTGTCCTTTTTCGAATGTACATGATCCATCAGGATTATTCACCAATCTTATTGCAGGAATAAACTCAGTTGTTTTTTCTGTACTTACGCTAACGTTTTTGTGTTTTTTGTGCTGTGCATTCATAAATCCAAAAGTGCTTAATGCCAGAACAAAGCTAATGCCTTTAACTATATTTTTCATTGTAAATTAAATTCTTTTTTTTAATTGTAAACTGTATCATGAACCAACATTCTTTCAAAGAATGGTTTGTATTTTTTTACCAAAGCCAAATGCTCAGGGAGCTGACCGTAGGCTTCCAGTTCTTCCAGCGTATCAAATTCCATAGAAGCGTTGTACGTGAATGTATTATCTAAAACACTTCTCGGACTTGAGTTAGCAGGTTTTCCGTAACGGAGATTTTTTTGATAAGGGAGTTTTTTCAGCCCTTCAAAGAAGTTTTCAAACTCTTTTACTTCAGCTTCAGACAAATCTTTTCTGAGCCAGAACAATAAATAATGGAAGTACACTTTTTTAGTTTTTATAGGGTTAAACATAGGTAAAACAGACGCAAACATATTTCCTGAGATCAACAGCAAAGCCGAAGCCTGCATTGAGCGGAATAAAAATTTTCTTCTTTCCATTGTTACTATTTTTAATTAAAATCAATTCTATATTTTAAAACAAACTGCCACTGTCGGTCAGAAACCACTGCATTATTATTGGCTCCTCCTGTAAAAACGGGCCTGTTTTGTGCATCAAAAGTTAATCGGGAAGACATTCCGTTCATCAATAAAGAAATTCCGGCATCATAGATAATTGCGTTATCATGAAGACCTTTTAAATCAGACAACTGCATCCCAACCGCAGGCTGAAGCTGAAGATTCTTTTTTTCTTTATTTAAATAAGGAAGCGTTCCTCCTAATTGCACATAATACGTATTTCCTGTCCCAATAACAGGCATTGCATTTCCTGCTCCGTTCAAACTCGCTTGCGTAACATCTACAGAAGTCGCAGGATTGTTTGTTCCTACATAACGAACATAATTCGGACCATAATCATTGTGCATTGCCATTCCGTAAGCACTAACAGAAGTTCCTTTTTCTTTGTTTAAAGGAGCATCATAAAATAAGTCTACCGCAAAGCTTTTCATGTCATCATTAATCGTGTTTTTATCAACATCCTGATGCCACATGGCATTATGAATATAATCGAAACCTGCGCCCAGACTCAATACATTCTTTTTTCCACCATACGTTCCAGAATTAAAAGGTGTTGAAATATTTTCTGTATCCAAAAATGCATATCTGAAATATCCTGAAAAGTCTTTGTGAGGCGCATTTTTACTGAAAGAAGCTACATTGAGTTTAGGATCAGCGGTTGACATGGTATAAGGATCAGCAACCACCAAACGATAGTCAAATTTCCCTAATTGCCCTTTCACATACGCTCCCAATTCTCTCACCGTATAATCTGTTGCACCTGCATTGGAAGTGGCATACGCAGGTAAATCATATAATAACGTGTTTAATGGTCCTGTCGTGAATCTTGACAATCCTCTCCACGTAGATCGTCCTGCTCCAAAAGCAATCTTATCACTAAATGAATATTCAGCATAGGCATCCAATAAATCAAAATAGTTGCTGGCTTTTGCCGTAACATTTACATTCGTAGTTCCGCCCTGTAAAACAAACATCAATTTCTCAGTCGGCTTATACGTCATTTTCACCCTCACCCTACGAAGAGACAAATCTGCAACATCCGATTTGGCCTGATTATTAATCAAACTTCCCGGATTAAGCTGCGCATATCTTGCCCAAAGCTCTGCATATCCGCTAAAAGAAATATAACGTGTATGCTCATCGTTCAGATAATGGGTAAGTCCCGGATTATTAAAATCGTTCTTTTTCTGAGCTTCTACTTTCGAGTACACACTCATCATTGAAAGTAAAATGAGCCCGACTTTAAAAGATTTTTTATTCATAACATTTTCTTTTTATTAATCCTTAGTGTTGATTTCAACGGGACAAAATTACTTTCGAAAATCAAGGAACGTCGTTAGAAAACTGTTAGAAACCTTATAGAAAACTATTAAAAGAATCAATCTCTTCTTTAAAAATAAAAATATAGAATACCTTTGTATAAAATTCACAGAACAACTGACAGTCAACCTATTGACAATATTTATTTTAATCTCAATTTTGAATAACCGTCCTGAAACAATTTTCACATGAAAGTTTTAATTATAGAAGATAATGCCCGCGTTTCTGCGCTTTTAAAACGAGGACTGGAAAGTCAGGGCTATCAGATTTACATCTCGGAAGACGCTGAGGATGCTTTGGTCATGGTAGATAAAATTACATTTGATCTTGTCATTACCGACATTATGCTTCCCAATATGAATGGCATTGAATTAAGTAAAATCATTAAACAAAAAAATGCGGACCTTCCGATTATTATGCTGACTGCATTAGGAACCATCGACGAAAAAATTGAAGGTTTCGATGCCGGAGCAGATGATTATATGGTTAAACCCTTTGAAATAAGAGAATTATACGCCCGAATAAAGGCTATCGTGCTAAGAAAATCATCTTCGCCTAAGAAAAATGAATCGTCGAATTACATTGAATATCAAAACCTTAAAGTAGATACAAAAATAAACCGTGTTTTCAGAAATGAAAAGGAAATCATTCTTACTCCGAAAGAATTTAAGCTCTTGGTTTTTCTAATGAGCAATACCGAAAGGATTTTAACCCGTGAAGAAATAGCTGAAAATGTTTGGGGCAATCATTTCGATACAGGAACGAATTATATTGATGTGTATATCGCCTATCTGCGAAAGAAAATCGACAAAGATTTTGATGAAAAACTCATTCACACCAAACCCGGAGTTGGATTTATTTTCACAAGTCAGTTATGAAAATAGCCACTAGGACAGCGCTCAACTATGCGATATTAACAGCGGGAATTCTTTTCCTTTTCGCGTATGTACTCTATTTTGTTTCTGAAAAAAACAGAGAGGATGAATTCAATGACCGTTTGGGATACAAAATCACCTGGAGGTCAGAATTTATTTTTGATGCTAAAATTGATGACTCCAAAATTCGCGAACTTCATGAGCGCAATAAAAAGCTATTGAATGAAGCAGATATCAGTGTTTATGATTCGAATAAAAAATTGATCTTTACAGATATTCAGCCTTCTTCTAAAAATCAATATTATTTAGATCAACTCATTAAAACGAAAAAAAACAGAATCACCTGGCAAAGAGGAGATCGCCAGTATATGGCGTTTAAATATGAATTTAATAATGAGAATTTCTACATCATCGGAAGCGCAACAGATGTTACAGGAAAAGCACACATTGAGGAATTCAAAAAAGATGTTATTATTATTTACATCATATCCATTGTCATCATTTTTATTATTGGGTTTTTGTTTTCTTATTATACATTAAAACCTTTAAAGGATATTATTCTCCAAATTCGTGATATTTCGGAACATAACCTCAACAAAAGATTGGTGGTTCCCAAGGCAAAAGATGAAATTTATGAATTGACGGAAACGTTTAATTCAACCTTCAACAGATTAGAAAAATCGTTTAATAATCACAAACAATTCGTTACTACCATTTCTCACGAATTCAGGACTCCGCTTTCTACTTTAATTGCTGAGCTTGAGCTTGCTAAAGAATTAAACATCACCTTGGAAGATTATAAAATCTCCATTGATAATGCTTTACAGGATGCCAACCAAGCATCGCAACTTTCATCCGCTTTGCTGGATTTTGCACGGGCGAGTTATGATGTTTCCCAGATCAGTTTTGTAGATCTTCGTTTAGATGAAGTTTTGGCAGATGCAAAAGTAGCTTTGTTGCAAAAAAATTCAGAATATAGAATCGGTATTCATTATATGGATAATCTGGCGGACAAAGATGAAAGCAATTATGATTTTCATGGAAATCCTTATTTACTGCAGATTGCCTTTTTAAATCTAATGGAAAATGCCTGCAAATATTCTTCTGATAAAAACTGTTCGGTAGAAATTGAGGTTCAGAACAACAATCTGGAAATTCGTTTTATAGATCATGGAATTGGTATTTCAGAAGCCGATCAATTAAAAATATTCGATTTATTTTATCGTGGAAATAATAAGAATTACGACAAAGGAAACGGCATCGGATTATCGATTGTTAAAAGAATTATTGAAATGCATCTGGGCAATCTTTCCTTACAATCTGAGCCATCAAAAGGAAGTACTTTTACCATACAATTTGTTTCTCGAAATAGATTATAAATTTTTATTTTAACCGCAAAAGAGGCAAAAGTACTGTTCTAAAAACCTCATCTTTAAGCTATTAAACCCTTTAAGCTATTCAAAAGTGCACAATAGAATAATATTTCGACTCCGCTCAATATGCACAGTTTTTTAAAACTTAAGTGCTCTTCTTTATGCTTTTATATTAGACTTAAAATATCTTAAGTGTTAAAATCTTTTGTGGTTAAAGTTAAAGCTAGTCTAATAAAAAAGCAGTCTGATGTAGACTGCTTTTGTTCTTATGCTTTTAACCATTCCGATTTGGAAAGATAATTCTGATCGGGATAATAAATGAAAAGGCAATTTCTTCCTTTTATTGTATTAATGATCGGCTGTGTAAGATCTCTTGGAACAGCGGGACATCCCCAACTTCTTCCGATTCTCTTATGCACTGCGGCAAAATCTTCACTCACATAATCAGCTCCGTGCATGACGATTGCTCTTTTGTAAGCTGCATCATTAAAGCCTTTATCCATTCCCAACAATCTTAAAGAATACCCGTTGTCTCCGTTATAAGTAGCATCCGTGATATAAAATCCTAAGCTGCTTTGAAGCGAACTGTTGGTATTCGAAAAGTTAGTGGCAAATTCTTCTCCCGTATTCTTTCCGTGGGCTACCAGCGAGTTGAATAATACTTTCTTTTCTTCTGTGTCAATCACCCAAAGTCTTTTCGTGTTAGAAGACATTGAAAAATCGCATACTGTTAATAAGTGAGCATCTTGGTTAAGCAAACCAGCTTTCTTTAAATTCTCAAAACCTGTTAAAGCTTTAAAGAAAACTTCTTCGTTAAGTTCGTGCCCCACTTCAAATGTAATTGATTTGTACAATGCTTCTGACGAAGATACCGTGGTAGCCTTCTCAGATGTAGTGGTCTCTGTTCTTTCAATTTTTGGGTTGATGTTTTCCTTCTTTATATTTCCTTTTTCCGGAGAAATATAAAATGAAGTTGTAACCATGTATACAACACCTAATACGCTATACAATCCTCTCATTCAATATTATGTTAAATTCAAATTAGTAGGCAAATTTATAAAAACATAATTACCAAGCAGTTAAAAACGAAAGAAGTTTAACTCAATTTAAGAAACTTTAACGTCCTGATTTCGTGAATTAAAAGGCTTATTTTTGCGAATCCGGAACAAATTCCAAGCTTACAGAATTCATGCAATAACGCAGTCCTGTAGGCTTCGGACCATCATCAAAGACATGCCCCAAATGCGAGTCACATCGTTTGCAAAGCACCTCTACTCTTTCCATTCCGTAGGCGGTGTCTTTTTTATAATATACCCCTTCTTTATCTGCTTCAAAGAAACTTGGCCATCCGCAACTGCTCGAAAACTTAGAAGTGGAACGGAATAAATGATTTCCACAAACGGCGCAATAATAATCTCCGATTTCGTCAAATTCATTATATTTTCCGGTAAAAGCTCTTTCTGTTGCCGCTTCTCTGGCGATGGCATATAAATCGGGCGCTAAGACCTTTTTCCATTCTTCATTAGAAATCTCAAGTTTAGTTGTATCTGTTCTTGAGTAATATGGATTGTTTTTTGCTTCGTTTTCCATAAGAATTATTTAAATATTTAAATTAAACCACAAAAGGCACAAAAGTTTTTAATGCTTTAATCTTTGAAGTTTAAAAATTAACAATCAAAAGTTCACAGAAGTAAGAAAATCTTAGATTTTCAAAAAACTAACGTGCTCTTAAAAACTTTTTTAATACAGCAAAAACTTTTGTGCCTTTTGTGGTTAAAGCTTTTACTTAATATTAAATAGTTTCATATCAAATTTAGTAAATTTGAGAATATGAATGATGAAGCGAAAAGAAAACAGTTAAGAAAATATAAAGCATTTGCCACAGGCTTATTTGTATTGATGGCCATTGTGTTTATTATTACCACGATTCTTCAAAAATCAAATGATTCTCATTGGATTGGGTATGTTCGTGCTTTTTCTGAGGCAGCAATGGTGGGTGCGTTGGCCGATTGGTTTGCCGTTACCGCACTTTTTAGTCATCCTCTTGGATTACCCATTCCACATACCAATTTAATTGAAAACAGCAAAGAAAGGCTTGGAGACAACTTGGGCAGCTTTGTCGTATCTAATTTTCTTTCCCCTCAAAATATCCGTCCTTATATTCAGAAACTTAAGGTCTCAAATTTTGTTGGAGAATGGCTTACTAAAGAGAAAAACCAGGAAATTTTAATTAAAAACCTTTCCGATATTGTGTTGGATATTCTGAATAAGCTGGATGATTCTACGGTAAGCAGTTTCATCAGTAAAAAGGTTTCGGAAATGACAGATGATATTAAATTGAATAAAATCATCGGAAACGGAATTAATTATCTTTTAGACAAGAACGATCATCAAAGAATTATCACCAACCTCTCCAAACAGATCAAAGATTATATCATTGAAAATGATGAAATGATTCAAAATCGTGTAAAAGAAGGAAGTTATTCTTTTATTCCGTCTTTTGTCGACAATAAAATTGCAGATAAGATTGCAAGCGGCCTTGCAGACTTTTTCAAAGAAGTGGAAGAAGATCCTCAACACGACATCAGAGCTTTAATTACAAAAAAGATTTACGAATTTTCAACTGATTTAAAAGAAGATCCGAAATGGGAAGATGAATTCAAAGACATCAAAAATAACTTCCTGAAAAATGATAAACTGGATGAATATTCTAATGATATCTGGTTCTCTATTAAAAAAACATTGGTAAAAGAATTACAGGATAATGGATCTTCACTAAAAAATTATTTATCTAAAAACCTGAATGAATTTTCACAAAACCTTAAAACGGACGAAAAGCTTCAAAATAAAATAGATCATTGGGTTCGTGTCACCGCTTACAAATACATTCTTAAAAATACTCATCAATTTGGAAACCTCATCAGTTCAACCGTTGGTAATTGGAAAGGAAAAGAATTGAGTGAGAAGCTGGAATTAGAAGTCGGAAAAGACCTCCAATTTATTCGCGTTAACGGAACTTTGGTCGGTGGGCTGGTTGGTTTAATTATCTATACAATTTCAAACTTCTTCCTCTGATCAACTAAAAACTACGCTCACCCAACCATGAAAAAATTTTTAACGTTCTTATTTTCTTTAAGCTTATCTTTTTTTCTCTGTCAGAAGGTTGAATTAAAGAAAGTAACAGATTCATCTCAGATTTTCAAAGGGGAAATTGCCGGAGTTCCCGTCACCATGCAACTTTATTTTGCAGGAATTGCCGACTGTAGTCTCTATCAATATTTTGTAGACGGATGGTATTATTACGATAAATACCAAAAGAAAATTCCATTGACAGGCATTTACGATTATGGAAAATTGTCTTTGTATAATTTTGGCACTAAGCAAAAGCAGAATGCTAAAAGTTTCAGAGACAGTATTACTTCCCCTCAAAAAGTAGAAAAGACTGCAGAAATCGCAGAAGCTTTACATCCTAAAGAATCTATTGTTTTTGAGCAAAACGATAAAGAAAATCCTATTTTGGGTAATTTTTATTTGAATGAAAAAACTCAACCGGCAAAATTATTCACCGGCAACGATATGATTTACCGTTATAATAATTACCTGATTTTACCCAATAATAAAAAGATCAACACCTTTGATTTTATTAATAAACATGGAGGCAATCAATTAATTTCTTACGCTTCCGGAGAAAATGGAAATCGTGTTTTGTTGTATTTTGAAGAATCATCAAACTTCAATGCGTGCGGAAGATGCGGGGCAAGTGAAGGCGAAAAAGGATATCGGGTTTTGTACTTTACCAAAGACTGGAATTACAAGAACTACGAAGAATTTCTCACAGAAAGTTGTCTTGAAAATATATATGACACGAAAGAAACAAAATCTAAAGACAAAAAAATGTTAACTTTTAAAGTAAACAAAACGGAATCTACATCCGCTTATATATTTACGGTTGATGTAAAAAATGCGTCTGTTAGAAAATCAAAATAAAAAAGAGAGTCTAAAACTCTCTTTTAATTTATCTCGGTAATCTGCTTGCTCTTTTTAAAAGTTCCTTATTGATTTCGTTGATCAATTCAGGGCCTTCGTAAATAAATCCGGTGTATAACTGAATTAAGCTCGCACCTGCATCTAATTTTTCAATCGCATCTTTTGCAGAGTGAATTCCACCTACCCCAATGATTGGGAAAGCTCTGTTGCTTTTATCTGAAAGATATTTGATCATTTTTGTACTTCTCTCACGAATAGGTTTTCCGCTTAAACCGCCATTTCCTATTTGTTCTAAAACGTCAGGTGAAGTTTTTAAGCCTTCTCTGTTTACTGACGTATTGGAGACAATTACTCCATCTATTTTTGTTTCTGCAATCAGATCTACAATCTCGTCAAGCTGACTGTTATTCAAATCCGGAGCAATTTTCAGTAATATCGGCTTCTGCACAGCTTTGGCCTGATTTATTTTCTTTACCGCTGTAATCAGTTCTCGTAAATATTCTACATCTTCCAATTTGGCATGGCTTCCTACATTTGGGCAGCTTACATTCAGTACAAAATAATCTACGTGAGGATGAAGACCTTCAAAACAATCCAGATAATCCTGAGTGTAATTTTCAGGGCTTGTATCTGTATTCTTACCAATGTTTCCACCGATGATGATTTTCCCTTTGTTGCCTTTCAGTTTTTCGATTGCTGCTTCCAAACCGTCGTTGTTGAAACCCATTCGGTTGATGATTCCTCCGTCTTCTATCAGACGAAATAATCTTTTCTTAGGATTTCCGGCTTGTGCTCTTGGTGTTACCGTCCCGATTTCTACAAATCCGAAACCTAAATCTCCCAATTCGTTAAACAACACCGCATTTTTATCAAAACCAGCTGCCAACCCTACAGGATTTTTAAATTTCAATCCGAAAACTTCTCTTTCCAGACGTTTATCTTCAATAGGTTTAGGGAAAAATAATTTGGTAAGAAATCCAAAATTCTTTAGCATCGAAAAAGTAAAGTGGTGTACTTCTTCAGGATCAAATTTGAAAAGAATCGGACGAATAAGCGATTTGTACATTGAAAAAAAGTTTTACAAAAATACTCATTTTAAAATTAATGTTTGATTAACGTATGATACTTTATGTAAAAATGTTTTATAAGTATCGTCTATAAAATATAAACATCTGCATAATCAGTAAAATCAGCGAGTTTTTTTGACGCAAAGATTTTATTTTTCGAGTGTACTATTTAAGTGAGCAAAGAATTAATCAACAAGTTGATTTGATAAAGCTATATGTTTAAGCTTTGCGCAGCAAATTTATTTGATGTTTTTTGACTACACCGAATTGTATTTTTATTTTTTCTAAGAGCTATTTCCCGATTTCCATTGCAATCTTTTTTTGCAAAAAAGGATTTTCATTTCAATCGGGGCTAGGGTTGCAGTCGTTTATTTCAACATTATTAAATAGCCACGAAGTTTGTCATTCCGTAGGAATCTCAACACAAATTACCAAATACGCTTAGATTCCACGCTCCACTTCGTTACGCTCTGAATGACAAACTTTATGGCAATAAAAAATGTAAGAAACTAAGAATATGCACTCAAATCGAACTTCAAAATATCTCCTATTCTTTTGAACTCATCATCTATAGTGGCATTTACCGTAATTTTTTCGTTAGAAATAGGATGATTAAAAATCAATTGATGGGCGTGAAGTGTCATTTTATTGATTTCAAATGTTTTAAGCCACAATTTATTCTGTTTATTGCAACCGTGTTTACGGCAGCCTAAAATAGGATGTAAAATATGTTTAAAATGTTTTCTCAACTGATGAAATCTTCCCGTTTCAGGAATAGCTTCAACCAAACAATATCTTGAAGTCTGATGTTTTAAAAAAGGTAAATCTATTTCCGAAGTCTGTAAGCGGTGATAATAGGTAACCGCGTTTTGCTTGACTTCGTTTTCATTAACCAAATCATAATCGATGGTTTCTTCTTCTTTTGCCCAACCCCTAAGAATGGCGATGTATTTCTTTTCGACTTCTCGTGAGGCAAACTGATCGCTCATGAGTCTCAAAGTTTCTTTATCTAAAGTAAATAACAAAACACCCGAAGTTTTTCGGTCTAAACGATGCACAGGATAAACTTTTTGTCCAATCTGGTTTCTTAATTCCTGAATAGCATAAGTATCGGCTTCCCCTGCATAAAAAGATTTATGAACCAGTAATCCGCTTGGTTTATTGATGGCAATAAGATGTTCGTCTCGATAAAGAATTTCTAACATTCGACAAAAGTAGAAATTTCAAATCTATTCGATAAAAACCTTCGTTAAAAATTACTCTTTCAATTTTCGCAAACTTGTGTTGTTGAATGAAAACCTAACGGGTTTTGAAAACCCGTTAGGTTTGAGTTTTGCGGTAAAAAAAATCTCGGATCATTTTAGCCCTGATTGAACGGCATGTTTGAGCTCATTTTTCATGAATTTGCGCGGCGGCTCCGCCGCCGCGCAAATTCATGAAAAATAGCGAGTAGAGAAAGCAGGTTCTCGGCTTCTGAAAATTAAAATGTAAATATTTGTATTTTTATTTACTGCTTTTTTTATTGAATTTCATGATTTTGAAATCCAAATTCATATTTTTGTGCTTCAGACGTAAAAAAATTATGGCAAAGCAAGAAGATGTTTTCAAGAAAGTGATTTCTCACGCTAAAGAATATGGTTTTATTTTCCCTTCAAGTGAGATCTATGACGGTTTATCCGCTGTTTATGATTATGGACAGAATGGGGCCGAACTAAAAAATAATATCAAACAATATTGGTGGAAAGCGATGGTACAGCTTAACGAAAATATTGTGGGTATTGATTCTGCAATCCTTATGCACCCAACAACTTGGAAGGCATCGGGCCACGTAGACGCTTTCAACGATCCATTGATTGATAATAAAGATTCTAAAAAACGTTTCAGAGCAGATGTTTTGGTAGAAGATTACTGTTTGAAAATTGAAGATAAAGAGAACAAAGAAATTGAAAAAGCAGCAAAAAGATTCGGTGAATCTTTCGATAAAGCTCAATTTGAAGCGACGAATCCTAAAATTTTAGAATACAGAGCAAAAAGAGAAGCTATTCTTTCAAGGTTAGCAAAATCATTGGAAAATGAAGATCTTGCTGATGTAAAATCTTTAATTGAAGAATTAGAAATTGCTGATCCTGACACCGGTTCTAAAAACTGGACGGAAGTAAGACAATTTAACCTGATGTTCGGAACTAAATTAGGAGCTTCTGCAGATTCTGCAATGGATCTTTACCTAAGACCTGAAACGGCTCAAGGTATCTTTGTTAATTTCTTAAACGTACAAAAAACTTCACGTCACAGACTTCCTTTCGGTATCGCACAAATCGGAAAAGCTTTCAGAAATGAAATCGTTGCAAGACAGTTTATTTTCAGAATGCGTGAATTCGAACAAATGGAAATGCAATTTTTTGTAGCGCCAGGAACTGAACTTGAATTCTACGAACAATGGAAAACAAAACGTCTCAACTGGCACTTAGCGTTAGGATTAGGAAATGATAATTATAGATTCCACGATCATGAGAAATTAGCGCATTATGCGAATGCTGCGGCTGATATTGAATTTAATTTCCCATTTGGATTTAAAGAATTGGAAGGGGTTCACTCAAGAACAGATTTCGACTTAAAAGCTCATGAGAAGCATTCAGGAAGAAAACTTCAATTCTTCGATCCTGAAAGAAACGAAAACTATGTTCCTTACGTAGTAGAAACTTCTGTAGGATTAGACAGATTATTCCTTTCTATTTTTGCAACTTGCTTAAAAGACGAAGTATTGGAAGATGGCTCAGAAAGAACAGTTTTATCTCTTCCTCCAGCGTTAGCTCCTGTAAAAGCAGCTATTCTTCCATTAATGAAGAAAGACGGTTTAGCAGAATATGCAGAAAATATCTTCAACGATCTTAAATATGATTTCAACTTATTCTACGAAGAAAAAGATGCGATCGGAAAACGTTACAGAAGACAAGACGCGATCGGTACTCCTTATTGTATCACCATTGATCACGATTCTTTAACAGATCACACCGTAACAATAAGAGACAGAGACACGATGCAGCAGGAAAGAGTTCCGGTATCTGAACTGAGACGAATTATCGACGAGAAAACGAACTTCAGAAATTTACTTTCTAAAATATAAACTTAGAGCCTTGAGAAATCAGGGCTTTTTTATTTTTAATACCAAATCCATCCAAAATATAGCAGAAAGTATTATTTTTAGCAGAATTTTAAAACTAAAAATAATAACTATGAAGAAATTAATTATTTCGTCTTTCGCATTGTATGCCTTCGCAAGCTGCAGCTCTTCTGATGATACGTTAGAACAAGATCCGCCAGTTGATCCAATAACGATCGTTCCAACAAAACTTACCGAAATTACTCAGGACAACCAAACTTATGTGACTACTTTTAAATATGACGGAACAAAACTATTAGAATCAAACGATGTTGGTACTAACGAAAAAACAGTTTATACTTATAGTGGAGACAATATTGTAAAAACTGAAGATTTTGAAGGTAATACTATGGTTTACATGAGAGAATTCACCTATATCAATGGAAAAGTTAGTGCTGAAAAAATAACAAACAAACATTCAGGAACGTTAGTTTATACAAAGAACTTTCAATATCTGAGTGATAACCATGTGCAATATAATGAATATACATCATCTACCTACAATCCCACAACCGGAGTACATTCGAATGTGAAATTTACCTTGTATGATGTTTATATTTCCAATAACAACAATCTTATTACTGCAACATCTACCTATGAAGCACAAACAAGAAAGTACACCTACTTGTATGACGGGCAAAATAATCCGACTAAGAATATTAAAGGATTTTTAAAAATAAACTTCCTATTATCAGCTGAAGGAGACGTAGCAGGTAACAACCTTTTAACAATGAAAAGTACCTACACTGGACCAACCAACGGAAACACCAGTGCTACATCAGTGCACACCTATAATAATAACAATTTTCCCACAAAAACGGTTACTACTTATACAAGCACTACATTTCCTACAAATTCACACACGTTCCTTGCTGAGTACAACAAGTAGATCTCTACTTTTTTTAAATACAGCCTTGATTTTTTCAAGGCTTTTTATTTTTCTTCAACTTTACACTTAAAGTATTACTTTTGAAACTCAATTTTTAACCATGAAAAAAATAACGTTATTAATGTTAGGCCTCATCCAGACGTTTTCATATTCTCAAACACAGGATTTAGCCTCTCTAGCTTCAGGAAAAAATATCGGAATGAATGCCTTGTTTGACACAAAAGACAATCTCTATGGCTATGTTTCTCTCTATTCTTATGGAAATAAAGATAAAAAAACTCAAAAGTTTGAGTATGTAATTTTAGATAAAAACCTTAATCCTGTTGCCAATAAAGAATTTGAAGCAGGACCTCTTGTTTCTAATTATGTAGGATATGTAGATTTTAAAGGTCAGATTATTCTTCGTCCTTCAGATTACCATTATATACAGGCTTTTGCAAAAGATGTAACCGCCCCTGTCTCCATGGTAATTGATCCTAAAACAAATACCGTAAAACCAAAAGTGTATTACGATTATCAGGAAGATGGTCAGTTTAAAGAAATCACCCAACCTAAAAGCTTCAAGGAAGAAAGAAAAGAGAATCGCGCAGAGAAAAAAGAAAAAGGCTACAATTACGTTTCTGCCGTTGGCGAAATTAAAGAAGGAGGTTATCTTGCTACTGAATATAATGATTATGGAAGATACATCAACAAAAACAGTCTGATTAAATTTGATGAAAACAAAAAAGAAATCTGGAGATACAGCTACAATACAAATGGTGATAAAAAAGTATTCTCAGATCTTACCGTTCTTGAAAGAGATGAAAACCGCCTGTACGGAATTTTAAGAAAAGTGAATGATGACGATAAAACGTTTTCCCTTTTGGTCATTGATATGAAAACAGGTAAAGAACTTTCTAATAAGCCAATCACAGGACTTTCGCCGGACACTATTTATAATATTGATGTCCTAAATTCAGGTAATGGAAGAATTGACAATGACAAAACTTTTGATGATAAAATTGTTTTGTTGGGTAGAAATTATGTTCCGAAAAGCGATAGAGGTTTTGCACGATTGATGCTGGATAAAAACAATTATAATGTAGATCTCAAAACATTAAACTACAAACCAGATCTTTCCAATCATATTCCGAAACTGAGTGCAGACGGAGGGGTAGAAAACGGATATTATCTGCAAACAAAGGACGTATATTTTATGAGCGACGGAAGCGTGGGGATTCTTTCTGAAAAGTTTAAACCTGCGGGACAATACAATGCGCCTAAAACCACGGATTTAGTCTATGTAAATACAGATAAAGATTTCAAAGTAAAAGAAGTTCAGGTTTTTGAAAAAGAAAAATCAAAGTGGGTAAATAGCGATTATCTTTTTTCTCAATATTTAAATGACGGTAAAGACGTTGTATTTTTCTTCCGGGATTATCAGAAAGATCAGGTAACGAAAGAGAAAAAATGGAATCTTTTCATCAATACAATTATTGATGGGAAATTCAAACAGGAAGTTGTTCCTATTTCAGAAAAAGATAACTACAGTGTAACGCCATACGTTGCGAAAGAAGGCTATATTTTACTTCGAGAATACAATGAAAAGGAAAAATTCAATAAAATTCGCTTAGAAAGATTAAATTATTAAGATCAACAAGAATCCTGGCAGTTTGTCAGGATTCTTTATTTTGATAATAATCAGCGATATTTTTTATTTCATCCAGATTCAAATTCCACATAAAATTCAAAAACTGCTGATAACTTTCACTTTGGTTTTTAGGGTCTACTCTATCCAGATATCGGTTTAAGTTATAATTTTTCCGAGCTTCATAAATTTTAGCGAAACATTTTCCGAGCCATTTTTTATAATATTCCTCTTCTTCTCCGTCCTGTAAAAACTGAAGACTTGAATAAATTCCAACCCCATAGTCTTCTGAATAATAAAAATTGGGTAGCGTTTCCATTCTCGCTATTTTTTCAAGAACAGCGTAAGATTCCGAAGGTTTTCCATCTGCATTTTCAACTTTCAGTTCCGGAAAACTTTTTTTTAGTCGATCAATTCTCAGTACAATTTCCGGATGCGACTTTAGCGAATCTTTATTCAGCTTTTCTTTAAAATTATTATAATTATACAGCGAAAAATCTTCTTTTTTCAGCCACTTTTCTTTAAACTCCTGCTTGGGAAAACCAAAATATTTTTTATATGTTTCTACTTTTAATACTCTTGGCGAAATGGTATCGAAATCTTCCAGTCTTTTTAATGTATTAACAAATTCAGTTTTCTTAAAATCACTATTTTTAAAAATCACGTAGCCCAAAGAATCGGCCTGCATTTCCTGCTTTCTATTTTCAACACCCTTCCTGTAAATTCTGTTTTTTAGCACATCAAAAGCCCTTTGATTACGGTTTTCTTTGGATAATTTAATATCCTGAACCACCGCCCTATCCGTTTGATCCTGATCAATCATATTCAGAAAAACCTTCAGCGTATGTTCCGAAATTTTGTGCCCCAACTCATGGGAAATCACCGCTGCCAGCTGATCATCATTATTTAGCCAGCTGAAAAGTCCCATATTGATCACAAAAGTTCCGTCTACAAAGCAATACGCATTTGGCGTGTTGTCTCTGGCAATAAGAATTTTTAAGTTTTGAGGAATTTGAGGGTTATTTTTTCTTAATCTTTCGATCAGACTTTTTACTTTAGAATCAAACTCAGCGTTGAAAACAAAGCTTTTTCCCTTTACCTTTTTTTCAAACTCTTTGGAGAATTCTTTATAGATTTTTGATAATTCAGATCCCTTTTTTCCCGGAAAATCAGATTTACTTTTTTTGCCCAGATTTTCAGCATCCGAAGAAAAATTTCTGAGAAAATCTTTTCTCTTTGCATAATCTGCGGTATCCATAGGTTTATATACCTGTCCGAAGGTCATTATGAAAAAATAGAAAAATAAAAAGGAAATTAGTTTTTTCATCATATTTTACATCAAATAATCACAAAAATAAATCATTCCGTTTCATATTATCAAATTTATTTTAAATTTGTTGAAGACCAACTTACATGAAAGCACTAAAATATATCGTAGGCGGAGCCGCTGCTACAGTAGCCCTAGCCTATCTTTTTGGATATGATTATTTATTCAGTGGAATATCTAAAACATACCTTAAAGGGAAATTAAGCGCCAATATTGATGATGGAAAGCTTTTTCCGAGAAATACAATTCACACAGAAGAGCCCAAACTTTGGGAAGAAGATCCTGAATACAACCAAAAAGAACTTCCCGAAAATATCGTTACTGATCTTTTACAGTCTGATACAGCAGGTTTTGTGGTCATTAAAAACGGGAAAATTCTTCATGAACAATATTGGAATGGATATAATCAGCTTTCAAAAACCAATTCATTTTCAATGGCAAAAGCTGTGACCGTAATGCTTTTGGGCAAAGCATTGGAAGAAGCTAAGATTAAAAATATTGATTCTCTATTCTCCGATTTCTATGATGAATTTAAAACTAAAGAATTTGGGAATCATGTAACCCTTAAAAATTTGGCTCAAATGGAGGCCGGACTTGATTGGGATGAAGATTACGCCAATCCTTTTCTTCCGAACGCTAAAGCGTACTACGGAAGAAGTCTTGCCAAAGCGGTTTTTTCAAGAAAATTCAAAGAAGAACCCGGGCAAAGATATCAGTATCAAAGCGGTTCAACACAGTTGTTAGGTTTTGCTGTAAGAAAAGCCATCAATCAATCTTTAGCCAGTTACTTATCTGAAAAATTCTGGATTCCGCTTGGAATGGAGCAAAATGCAGAATGGAGTGTTGACGACAGCGGGATGGAAAAAACCTATTGCTGTATTCATTCCAATGCGAGAGATTATGCAAAATTGGGGCAGCTATTCTTGAATGATGGAAAGGTTGACGATATTCAATTATTAAATTTAGATTTTATTAATTTAATGAGAACTCCAACTCAGAAATCTAAAGAAATTTACGGAATGGGACTTTGGATTAATCATGATAATCCTATTCAACATTATTATTTCTTAGGACTTCAAGGTCAGTACATTATTATGGTTCCTGAACATGATATGGTGATTGTAAGAACTGGAAGCTACAGTAATAATCCTAAAAACGACAGAGGAAGACCAGATCAGGTGAAATTTTTGGTGAATGAAACCGTACAATTATTTCAGACAACATAAACTAATCACTTCTAAACTAAAGCTTTAGTGGAACCGGAAATTAGCTTCCGTCAAGGTATTATTCTTTAAGAAAGCTTCGTATTCGGGGGATAATTGGGCGCGTCCAAAAGTGTTCTCGCCGCTCATACTTCCTAGACGAACTTTGTCTTTTCCGTATTTTTTATTCATCGCATCCATTGCTTTCATCACCGGTAAATGTTGATTTTGAGTATCTTCCTCAAAAAGGCTGATCAATCGTTGATCCTCAGGAACAAAATCATTAACGATAACTCCCGCTTTTTTATAATGGAAACCTTCTTTAAAAATAGCTTCGAAAAGTTCATTCACAGCCCTTCCGATAATAATAGAAGAATTGGTAGGATTAGGAAGAATTTGGGTCATCGCATTTCTATATTCCGGCAAATCCTGTCTGAAACGATTCGTCTGAACAAAAACCGTAACCATCTTACAGCATGTATTTTGTTTTCTCAACCTTTCTGAGCAATACATTCCGAACGTTTCTACCCGCTCTCTCACGTCATCTTTTTTCATCAACATTTCCATGAAACTTCGGGTAACAGCAATGGACTTTTTAGGAGAAGGAGCATCCAGTTCAAGCTGCCGGATCCCTTTTAACTCATTAATCATTCTCACCCCATGAATTCCCATCACTTTTCTCACCCACATTTCGGGTTTTTGCAGCAGATCCCAAGCTTTGTATACTCCACTGTCATTCATTTTTGCGGTAAGTTTTCGACCAATGCCCCAAACATCTCCGATATTAAGCCATTTTAAGGCTTTCTCAATTTTTTCAGGCGTATCCATTATATAAACTCCATCAAAATTTTTCGGAAAATCTTTTACAATTCTGTTGGCAACCTTACACAATGTTTTGGTGGGTGCAATTCCGATACTTACCGGAATATGGGTTTCTTTCTGAATTTTATGCTGAATTTCCAGACAATAATCATAGAGATTGATGTATTTAAAACCCGTTAGATCAAGGAATAATTCATCAATACTGTAAACCTCATGCTCCAAAACATAAGCCTTTGCAATATCTATTACCTGTTGACTTTTAAAATTATACAACTCAAATTTTGCTGAAAAACTTTTGACATCATATTTCTTAAAAAGCTCTTTATACTTAAATGCAGGAGCCGCCATCGGAATTCCCAAATCTTTAGCTTCTTTACTTCGAGACACAACACATCCATCGTTGTTGGAAAGCACCACAACGGGCTTGTTTTCGAGCGAAGGATCCAGCGTTCTTTCACAGGAAACAAAAAAATTATTGCAATCGACTAAGGCGTACATGATAAATAAATCAACTTTTTGCTATACAAAATTATGCCTTTTAAAATAGAATATTATGTTTAATTAAAACTTTAACGCTATAAATAGCCATTTGATTTTCAACAAATTAAATATTTTAAATGCGTCATGTTTTGTCGTGTTTACCAATTACTTTTGCTTTTTTTTCTAAATTTTCCAATAATAAAAAATCCATCTCTAAAAAATAAGCTTCATTGTTTTAGACCATTAATCCATTCAAAGAATAATAAGATCATATTAATTCTACATGCGTCAAGTTTTGTCGCATCCCGTGTATACTTTTGTTTTCTAAAACATTAAAATATACAATTATGGATAAAGTGACTTTAGAAAGAATTGAAAAACTACACCCTTTCGTAAGAGATGAAGTAAAACAAATTATTAAAGAATGCGATGAAGCCCTAACCGGAAGAGCAAAAATAAGAATTACGCAGGGCCTAAGAAGTTTTGAAGAACAGGAAAAGCTGTATGCCATTGGAAGAATTACGACAGGAAAAAAAGTAACCAATGCTAAAGCCGGACAAAGTATTCATAATTATGGCCTCGCGGTAGATATGTGCTTAATGATTGATGGAAAAACAGCAAGCTGGGATACCGCAAAAGACTGGGATAATGATGGTGTGGCCGATTGGTACGAATGTGTGAAAATTTTCGCTAAACACGGCTGGGATTGGGGCGGAAACTGGAAAACGTTTAAAGATCTTCCCCACTTTGAAAAAAAGAGCATTCCAACCAAAAAAGGACCTATAAAAACAAGCTGGAGAACCTTGTCTAAAATGACGAGAGATAAGGCAGGATATATTATTCTTTAATCTCATTTTATTTGAAATTAATTATAATACGACACGTTCTGTCGCCTCCTCCGCCTATCTTTATTGTAGCAAAAAACAGCAGAAACAAAGAAATCTAAAAGCTAAAAACCAATAGTTACTTATTGATTTTATCCAGCTAAGATTGTATGTGTCCTTTTAAAAAAATTAAAAAATATCACATGAAAAAAACAACCATTCTTTCTTTGGACGGCGGCGGTATAAGAGGTATTATCACCTGCATTATTTTACGCTATATAGAAGAGCAACTACAGCAGCATGATAAACCAAGTGCCAAGCTTGGAGATTATTTTGATTTTGTTGCAGGAAGCAGCACGGGTGCTTTGATTGCCTCTATTATTCTATGCCCAGATGAAAACCGAAAAGCAAAATATTCTATTCAAAAAGGATTGGAATTATATGCTGAAAAAGGGGGCGATATATTCCAGGTTTCTTTCTGGGAAAAATTAGTCAATCCGTTTGGTTTACTGAATGAAAAGATTTCTCAGGAAGAACTTGAAAAAAACCTCAATGACTTTTTTGGACATCTTGAGCTGAAAGAACTCATAAAACCCTGTTTAATAACCAGCTATGATATTGAAAATAGAAGAGCTAAACTTTTTAATTCCTGGAAAGCAAATTTAAGTACCGACAATTTTTACGTAAAAGATATTTGCAGAGCAACTTCAGCGGCACCAACGTATTTTAGTCCGGTTCAGATAAAATCGATGTACGGACAAATATTCAGTTTAATTGACGGCGGAATGTTTGCGAATAACCCTACCCTTTGCGCCTATGCTGAAGCAAGAAAAATTCCCTTTGCTGAAGTGTTAAGAAATCATCAAAAAGCTAATCACCCAAGCGTTAATGATATGATTATAATTTCTATCGGAACAGGGATTGAGTCTAGGTCTTATTCTTTCAAGAAAATGGAAAAATCAGGAAAATTGGGCTGGGTAACTCCTATTATTGACATTCTAATGTCTGCCAATGCTGAAACAGTAGACTATCAACTTTGCCAAATGTTCCAAACGTTGGGTCAGAGAAATCAGAAAAACTATTATCGATTAAATCCATCTTTAAAAAATGCTTCTCCTTCAATGGATAACGTAAGAAGATCTAATATTGAAAATTTAATCCAAGCCGGACTGAGTTATATTGATGATAACAGAGAAACATTGAATCAAATTGTACAGAAATTGATCAGAAATAAAATATAAGCTATTTTACTTATAAATACCCAATATAAGCTATTGAGATTATATTGAAAAAAAAATAAAAAAGATATTTAAACACGTCAAGTTTTGTCGTTTCTCACCCCTACCTTTGGAATATAACAAAGACACAAAATAACAATCATTAAAACTTTTAAACGCCTTTGAATTCAACATTTATAAATGCTGGACAGCAAGAAATACGTCCAAAATTTAACCTAAATCACCAAACAAAAGATATGGAAACACCAAATCACAATCCAGATATAACTTTTGATAAAGAGCTCTACACCGTTGAATGGAGCGACATCGAAAATGCAGAAATAGACTACGAGAATTATCTCGACGATATTGAAAATTTCTTCCGACAGGATTTTGAAAATGATGGTCCAATCTAGATCGCTAGCTATTCAAAAAAAATAAAAAAGATATTTAAACACGTCAAGTTTTGTCGCTTCACCCGCCTACCTTTGGAATATAACAAAGATACAAAATAACAATCATTAAAATTTTTAAACGCCTTTGAATTCAACATTTATAAATGCTGGACAGCAAGAAATACGTCCAAATTTTAACCTAAATCATCAAACAAAAGATATGGAAACACCAAATCACAATCCAGATATAACTTTTGATAAAGAGCTCTACACCGTTGAATGGAGCGACATTGAAAATACAGAAATAAACTACGAGAATTATCTCGATGATATTGAAAATTTCTTCCGACAGGATTTTAAAAATGATATTCTGGAAGAAGATATCTATTAAACTCAATTTTTAAACTTAACACGTTCTGTGCTCTTCAGCATATTCCTCAAAAACCAATACTACTTTACTGTCTCATAACCTTTGAATTCACCATTCACAAATGTTGAACAGCCAGAATTGTGTTTAAAAATAATCAACTAAAGATCAATATTAATTACAAAATTTATTTATGAAAACAAAAGAAGAATTAAAACTTTATTTCGAAAACGGAAATAAACCAACACAAGAACATTTTTGGCAATGGCAGGAATCTTATTGGCATAAAGATGAAAAAATTCCACAAAGCGCTATTAGTAATCTCGAAAAATTAGTTCCATTAATTACTAATAATGAATTTAGAGGATCTTTTCTGTCTGTTACATTTCCGGATACTATAAAAAAAATTGCAGATGGTGCTTATAACTACCAAGGTTTCTTATACCAAGTAAGAGAGATTATTTTAAATGAAGGGCTTGAAGAAGTAGGTAGATCCGCCTTTGGATCACAATGTATAAAAAGTGTTAAAACACCTACCACATTAAAGATTATTAAATATGGAGCTTTTTCTAGCCAAGTAAATGCCAATGACGCTTCTGACACATTAGAAGAAATCATTTTAAATGAAGGCCTAGAGGTTATAGGTGATTATGCATTCAATTCCTCAAACACTAAATTAAAAGAATTATACATTCCTAATACTGTACAATCCGTTGGACTTAATGCATTTGCTATACCATCTCTTAAAAGTGTATCTGCCCCTAGAGGATTAGACTTAAGCAATGCCGGCATTCCAGAAACAGCAACAATCACATATAGATAAATTTATATTAAAATGAAAACAAAAGAAGAATTAAAATTGTATTTCGAAAACGGAGATAAACCAACACAAGAACATTTTTGGCAATGGCAGGACTCTTATTGGCATAAGGAGGAGAAAATAGATATTGCTAAGATTGCAGGATTAGAAAACGGCCTCCCTCGTTTGAATGATTTTTATGCAGAGATAGACGAAAATGGAAATGCTACATTAGCACCTCTACGGGTTATTAATATATTTATAAAACAAGGTACTTTGCACATACCGGCACAATTTGCGTTTGGCAATGGAGTATCAAATTTATCTTTGGCTGAAAGTGTTCTAACTATTGGCAACGAAGCTTTCAGTAATAATCAGTTAAAATCGCTAATCATTACAGGAAATGTTACAACTATTAATGAACATGCTTTTTCTTCCAATCAGCTCACCTCATTAAACATCCCTGCCAACGTCATTGAAATTAAAGACTATGCCTTTGCCTACAATCAGCTTAACTCCTTATACATAGCACCAAGCGTCTCAAAAATTGGACCAAATGCATTTAATTACAATCCCGATATGAAGACTGTCATGCTAGACAGAAATACACAATACTATCCAGATTCATTTGATCCTAAAACAAGAGTCATTGGAGGAAGTTTAATCAGCGAATCTTAAATTAATTATGAAATCAAAACAAGAAATAAAAAAAAACTTTGAAAACGGAGATATCCCAGTACAAGAAGATTTTTGGGAATGGCAGGACTCTTATTGGCATAAAGACGAAAATATTCCTCAGGATAATATTTCAGGGCTGAAAGAAACATTAAAAACAAAATTAAACGCACCTGATCCTAGTCTTGGATCTGGATTCTATTTTCTTACCCAGAATAGCCCATGGACTACCTATCAAAAAATTAACCTAACCTCTTATTACCTTACTTCTTGGAATGGGTCTAATTTCGTAAGCAGCAATATATATTATAACAATGGAAAAGTAGGTATCGGTACAACTCAATTACTTACAGAAACTTTCGAAGTAGATGGGAATATAAAAACAAGCGGTTTGATTATTTCAAACCTTGGATATACTCCAACAATTCCCGGTCAAATTAAAAAATACGTTGTTGCAAGACAAGACGGCTCACTTGGATGGGATACTCAACCCACTGATAGCCAAGAACACATTCCTTTAGCAGGAACAACTGATGACAAACCGTTAAGGGGCTCCATCCAATACAAAGGTAATGACACCACAGGTCAAAATTCTTTTGGATTCTATAGCAAACATTCTAATAATGAGATGGCTGGATTTGATATTCAAGATGACGGAGCTTTAACACCATCCATATATTGGATTGGAGGTGATAATGTAACATCTGTATTAAGTATTAATCATGACGATGTCATAATAGGTTCCTCTAATCCAGCTTTCTCAGGTTTACGGGGATCAACCTATTATGGTGATTATTACACCAATGAAAGCTTTATTCAAAAGAAATACGCAGACAAACAGCATTCCTATACCACCAAAGAAGAATTAACAGGCGGAAGCTGGATTAATGGTAAACCCATTTATAAAAAGACTTTATTTTTCAATCAGATTCCCAGAAATGGCGAAATATGGATTGATAAACTTATTGAAAATATGGAGGTTATTGTATCCAATCAGATGTTTACAGAATGGTATGCCATAGATGCTGCGTTTGCAGGGAATCAGTGGAGATCAAAGGCTTTTATCACTTTAGAGAAAACCCATGTTCAATTTGAAATTATAGGAGCTCCTGATAATGATTATTCTACAATCGATTCATTTACGCTCACCTTAGAATATACTAAAAAATAAAAAATGGCACCAAACAATACACCAACAAAGTCCGCGTTTACCGTCGGAAAATCCTTAATAGGAGAAGGCATTATTAACTATCAATCAACAAATAATATGAGCACAGCAAACAATGCGTCCCAGACGCTTTTCAGATTCGTGAGTTTAAGAAACCCACAGCTAACAGAAACTAAAGATAAAAATTTAGGATTTATCCATAGACCCAAAGGCGCAACAGGTCTTTTTGACACTGCAGTTGCCGGAAGATCTGCTAAAACATCTAAATTCGGAGAAATGAAAAGGATAGCCAGCAGATTTAGTAATGTTGGATTTGAAACCGAAAAGAAAATTGAAGAAGGCGTATTTAGAGACCTTCTTACTATCGGGAGAAAGCTTTCTAAAAAAGAAGCCTTAGATAGTAATGACTGGGATTATGTTACGGTTTATTACAAAACTCTTATTTATCCCAATAAAGAACTTAATTCTGAAGGAATTAAAACATTCAGCCTTCTTTGGAATAACTTTATTTATCAGATTGTTACTCAGGGTGATTTTTATATTAAAGAAGCAATCAGTCATATTCTTATGGCGATCCAGCTCGGTTTTGCAAATATACAAGATCTTACGGACCAAGAACTAATCAGGATAAATGGCGAAAAACCGCTAGAAAAAGCGATGAATAGTCAGATAATATTACCAACATCACTATTTTCAGATGATAATTCAGAAACATCTTTTTCAGATTCCTCAAAATCATCTGAAGATGAGTCTAAGCCGGGTCTAGCTGCAAAAACTATTCAAAGACTAGAAGCTGAAGCAAGAGCTTCTCTAGTTGCAGACAGAGCAATACATAGAAGAAAAGCTTTAGAGAAGCTTAATTCCGAATTAGAGAAACTTCAGAAAAAATATCATAAATCTAGTTACCAAGCATACCAAGAAGGGCATTCAAGGTATATGGACGAAAACAGAGAACGTATAGATTTATATGATAGAAAAAGGACTGAAGTAGAAAGCAAAATAACTCCTGAAACTACAGAAGAAGAGAGAAAAAACGTCTTTATGACAGCATAAGGGAATATGAAGTGCCATCTTTTGAATTTTCTTACAGAAATGAAATTGACTTAGAAGATTTACAGTCAAAACTTTCTCCTGAATCCTTTGATCTATTTATTGAACTTTTTGCTGAATTCGATCATAAGCAAGCAGTTGAAACTGCTGCTAAAGGAGGAGTTAAAATTCTTTCTTACAATACGCTAAAATTAGGAAATCAAAATATTGTTCTTGACGAAGAAATACAAACCTATTCTGATGCTTTAAATATTGTTAAGAATACAATCTCTTCATCCATGGAAACGGCATTGGAAAACTCTCCTCTTTCACAGCAACAATATGTGAATATAGGAGGTGCTTCTGTTCCTCTGGTTCAGAATACCTCGAGAACAGCAATGGCATATAGCTTCTTAGCGCATAACTCTTTCGGACTTTCGGGAACAAGAGGATTTGTTAACTTTTCTTTTGAAGTAGAAGATACATCATGGAGTGTTGCCAATGCAAAAATTATTGCAACGACAGATACCGTAGGAAGTTTTGAAGAAAACTATAGCAATATTCCGGTAATAGACAACAAAATTACCTTGCCAATCAGCTTAATTGATAAGTTTAGAGCCAGCATTGTTTTCAGGATAGAAATCATTTTTGATAACGGAAGTGTTGCATATGGAGATCTTGGACAACTGTATCCGAAAGGAGATCTTAGTCTTACAGGAATGCTCACATTACAGCGTGCCCCTGAAAATCCGGGAGAACCTGAGACGGTAACAACTCAAAAACGTAAAAACTTTGGAATCAAAAGGCTTGGAGTTGCAGATTATTTGAAAGTGGTACAAAGTATTCACGCATATGTCCCTGGAGAAGTTTCTAATATTGAAAACGTTATGGCCAGCGAATTGAGGCACAAGTCTTCAGTTGCCAGAGAATATTCTGAAATTACAGATACGACTTCTAAATCTCAGGAAACCGAGAAAATTTCTGATACTTCAAAAACCTCCCGATCAGATATGCAAACTGAGGTAGCCAAAGAATTGGATAAACAGCAGAGTATTACGGCATATGCACACTTTAGTTATGATGCAGGATATAAATTAGATATAGGATCAGACTATGCCAATAATACAGCGCAGCATGACAGTACAAGACAGGCAGTCATGAAGTCTCAGGAGATCACGGAAAGAGCAATGGAAAGAGTTCTTACTAAAATTTCGGAAGAAAGGGTACAAAAAATTATTAAAGAATACACGGAAACCAACGTTCACGAATTCGACAACAGAGGAAAAGCTCTTACAACCAACGAAGCACCACAGCATATTACAGGAGTTTATAGATGGATCGACAAGAAAATGAAGAATCAGATCTATAACTATGGTAAACGTACCATGTTTGAATTCATGGTTCCTGAACCTTCAAGACTACACCGTCTGGCGCTTTCCGTTGCCAAAGCTCAGGTACTTACCGCTCCGGTAGATCCGAGAACGGCTCCTGAAAAAGCATGGACAATGCCAAATCCAAAGTCTGCAACCATGGAACAAATCAAACATTGGGCAGATATTTATGGAATTACCGTTACAGACCTTCCACAACAAAAAAAACAGCATACTATTGGTTTAAACTGGTTCAAACTGGCAAAAGATGGAGGGTTGAGAATTCTAACGCTGGATTTCCCACAAAACTATGCTGCAAAATCTGCAAGAGTGAACTATGGATATGAGTATGGTTATATGAAAGTAAGCAACTTTACAGGCGGTAAGATCAATTTACCCAATGTAGGACGTGGTTCAATTGACAGTAATTATTCGGTGAGTGGATTAAACATTACCGGATCTTATCCTTATGAATATCAAGGGGTCGGTGTAGATTCATTCAATGTATCATTTATTTTTGAATGTGAACTTTCTGACGATTATATGCTGGCTTGGAAGACAGAAAATTTCAATGTTATTATTAAAGCTTATGAAGAAGCTTACAAAAATTTCCAGGAAGAGCAAAAAAAATTAGATACAGAGCAAAAGGAAAAAGAAGCTGAATCTAAAGATAAACAAGGAAATTATTACCGTTATATGGAACATGATACCTTGAAGCATAACTGTATTGCTTATTTATTACAGGATTATCTTACCTCCCTTGGGCAAGCAACAACAAATGGAGCTGATGACAATACAAAAATGGATAATTTCCAGGTGTATTTAAGTGAAAACCTTGATAAATATACCGCATTAGCGAAGTTTATGGAGCAAGCCTTTGAATGGGAAATTATGGATTACACATTCTATCCATACTACTGGGCTAACCGTAAGAGCTGGCAGGAATTTTATCTTACTGAAAGTATGGATCCTTTGTTCAGGAGCTTCTTACAGGCGGGTATGGCAAGAATTATTGTGACCGTAAAACCTGGCTTTGAAAATGCCGTACAATTCTTCTTGGAAACAGGCCTTATCTGGAATGGGGGTGCAGTTCCTGTAATTGGAGACCCAATGTATATGAGTATTGTAGAAGAAATGAGACAACCTACCGGAGAAGCACAAGGTAAATATTGGATCACAAGAGTTCCAACAACATTGACAATTCTTCAGGACAAATCTACAGGATTACCTGTGGATGAACCTCTTCCAATTTTTCCGGAAACCGATCCGAAAAATTGTGAGAATCCTTCGGAACTGGAGACTAAGACGAGTTTCAGGTTGGATGAAGACTCTCAATTACAGCATGGCGAAAAAGACACCAGCACTTTAGGCTAATATTTATTTAACGAAATGGCGGTGTAATTGCCGCCATTTTATTTCTCATAACATTAAAAACTAAAAAGATGAGCACAATAAAAGCATTAAAAGTTCCAAAAATACAAGATATTTCCTCTCCATCTCAAATCATAAAAGCTATTCCACCATTAGGATTACCAAAAAAAACATCTGGTGAATATTCAGAAGATTTTTATGGTCTAGAAAGAAATGAAAAAATTGATTTTGCCAGGATTGTTAAATACTTGAAGACTGGCATAGAAGAACCTTTAGACTGGAATACCTTTATTGCTCCAACAAAAATAATTAGCGAAAGTGTTGTAATTGGTACAGATGGGGTGGTTGATGTAAAGAGAAAAGTTAATGAAACAATTCCTTTTTCTTACGTCAATTCTTATAAACAGAAAATTACAACATCGATTAGCTGTGGTATCAATAGAAAGATCGATAATATTGATAGTAAAATATCAATATCTTTTCAAATTGATAGTAACCAAAAACAAATTAAGTGTAAGGCAGCATACTTTTATAAAAATACAGAAAAGTATCGAAATTCTGTACAATCAACAACTTCAGAAAATGCATTTAGTATTAATGATAAATACGTTGGGATTATGCTTTTCAGTGAGAACATTACAGATATATATTACTTAATTAAAGAAATCCAAGGAGATACCCCTGAATGGTTCGAACAATTAATTAACAACAAGTATATTCCATTAATTGAAAGGTGCACAGATATTAAACAACTCATTTGGTTATATGAAAATGCCCCTGATTTTACATTATCCAGCTTAAAACCAGAAGTTTTATGGAAAAACATTTGTTCTTTTTATAGCTATGATGTAAATGGTTTTTTCAGCTTTGTAAGAGATGCCAGTTCTGCGTTAATGAAAGCATTATTTGCTTTTAACACTCCTCAACGAATCTCATTTTTGATGCAACAGTTTAATAAAAACCAAAGTTTTGTAGTTAACCTCTATCATGCTTTGGATGATGAGATAGCTTTTATGGGACAGGAGGTTCCTTGTAAAATGGCCTTTATAAGTATCATTAATTCATTCTCTCATATCGCAAAAGATAGTTTCACTTTTACCAATCATCTTTTTTCAGTTGGGAAAAAATCTTTTGTAAGCTTGGAAAAAATAGAATCCAATTTAAAAGAAGACAAAAACAAATACTATGTTCAACAAAAATATATTACAGACGAACAGTTAGTAGATACCGGAAGTGTTATCATGGATATTGGTAGTAATACCATTACAACAAGAGCAATAAAACTAAATCCACTAGATATTATTATTGTGATAGAAGAAGAAACTCAAAGTCTCTTATTTGTACCTGCATTATTTCTCTATGACAAACAGCATCAGAAAAATATGGAAGGGCTGGCCAATGCTATTAGAATTGGAATAAACATGCTCGCGATTGCATTAGCGGTAGAAACCCTTGGGACAAGTTTATTAGCTGCTGAAGGAGCCAGCTCCATTACATTTTGGGGAATGTTAGTAGCGGTAGATGGAGCTATCGCTTTAGGAGATCTGGGAATTCAATTAGTAAAAGATAACCTAACTAAAGAATTTCTGGATATATGGGAGAAGATTTATAAAACAGCAGGTTATGCAACAGCTACAACAGCCGTAGTACAACAATTATACAAAATAGGTGGAAAGATATTAGCCCAAGAAACCAGAGCAGAAGTAAAGAATTTTGTAATGAGCTGTATGGTAAAAGTTATGCTTGAAAGAGAAATTTCTAACTTTACCAAAAATACATTTAAGGTACTCCTGACAAACAAGGAATTAATAGATGCAACAAGAGGTCTTGTAAACGAAGCAAAATCAAAAATGCTAAATAAATATGGCATGTTCCTTATAGAAGGACAGTTCAGAACTCAAAGAATTGTAAAAAATAAGGTTGTAGAAGAAGTTAATAATGAAATTGCTATAGTATATAAAGGTGAAATAATTACAAGAGCTCAAAAATCCGAGTTTTATAAAGAAGCAAACAAGTTATTGAAGCACCTTAATAATCCAAAGGAATTCATTAAAGCGGCCGAAGAACTTCTGACATATGGTAAAATATATCCTACAACTAATTTAAAAGATTTACTTACTGAAGCAGAAGCTTATAATAAATATGGAGATTGGGGCAGAAGCCTTGTTGAAAAGATAAATATAGATGCTGCCAAAATTCTTTCTACTTTTGATGCTGGTATTATTTTCGAAAAAACAATGATAAGTGGTTTCATTTATGTAAAAAATGGAATAAGGTATATTTCAACTGAAACCAATTTTTTGAAAGCAGAAATAGGAAAAGGAAAAGGTGAAGTATATAAAAACTTCATTGACAATATTCACCCCACTCTTAAAATAAGGTTGGAAAAGCATATCGCCCGTTTAAAAATGAAAGGGGTTCCTGCTGAAGAAATTGACATATTAAGGGCTGGTGCAATGGGGTCTCATGGAGAGATCAGAGCATTAGATAGGCTGTTAACTATTATTGATCCTGAAGGAAAGCTGGGAGAAGCAGTCTTTCATGATATTATCGGATACAACAGATATTTAAGAATTACAGATAAATTACAACCTCCATGTGTCCATTGTTATTATTTGACCTCAGGAATTAGATTCATGGGATTTTAATAAATTTGTTTAATACATTAATCGAATAATCATGGCATTAAAAATAAAAGAAAGCGAGTTAACATGTAACCGTTTAGATGGCGGAGGAGTTCCTATATATTATCACAATGGCAGCCTTTTTACAGGTCTTGTTTTACGGTACTATGACACCGGCGAACTTTTTTGTGAGGAGGAATATAAGGAAGGATACCAGGAAGGTTGGTTCAGATCTTATCATAAAAACGGTAAAAAATATACAGAATATAAAGCCCATAACAACGTAGAATATGACGGAACTTATAAAAAATGGGATGAAAATGGTAATTTAATGGCATCCTTCTAATAAGAATATAATAGATAAAAAATAAAACACGACACGTTTTGTCGCATTAAGAATCTATATTTGTTTTAGAAAATAATCGAATGAAATGCTCGCGTTTCATTTGGTTACATTAAAACGCAGCAAATCTGCAACATAAATAGATCCCGAATGAAAAAAGACTTTTACCTGACAAGATATGCCTTAATTATAAAAAGATTAGAGAGTTCTCCGGCGACGTATTCGCAGCTGGAGGACTATCTTTTAAACTCTTTTGAATTTCAGGATGCAGATATTAAAAGCTACTCTATCCGCACCTTGCAGAGGGATATTCGTGAGATTTTAGGTCTTTTTAACCTTTCCATTCATAACAAAAAGAAGGGTGATAATCGATATTATATTGAGAGTCGACCGATTATGGAAGTGGATGAATACAACCAAAAACTCTTAGAATCTTTTCAGGTAAGTAACGCGTTGAATCTTCATCCGGATTTCTCTAATTTCATCTTTTTTGAATCCCGAAAACCGACCGGAGTTGAACATTTTTATGACCTTTTCTTTGCCATTCGTAATAAAAGAGTGGTCACTTTTGAACATTACAATTACAAAAACAAACTGATGACTTCCCGAAAAGTTCATCCATTGGCATTGAAAGAATCTAAAGACAGATGGTATCTTATTGCGATCGACACTAAGGATAAAGCACTGAAATCTTTCGGTTTAGACAGAATCAATTATCTGGATGTTGATAAAAATAAATTTCGTGAAAAGCACAATTTCAATTTCAGGGAACATTTTAAAAATGCTTTCGGAGTAATGAATTTATCTGAGCAAAAACCTCAAAAAATTGTTCTTAAATGCACTAAACATCAGGGAGAATACATCAAAAGTTTTCCGCTGCATCAGTCACAAAAAGAAACGAAGGAAACCCTTGAGGAAACTTTTTTTGAATTTTTCTTACATCCTACTTACGACTTTATGCAGGAAATTTTATCGTATGGAAAAGAGGTTACCGTGCTAGAACCTAAAACATTAGTTGATGATATCAGAACTCACCTTCAAGAGTCTTTAAACAGCTATTCTGAACTGTAAAAGAATCATCAGATTTCATATTTTTTGATTACTTTTACATGAATATGTCAGGATTGAAAGCTTTATTTCTTTGTTTGTTTTGTCTCATTTCTTCTTTTTGTTTTTCGCAACAGACTGAAGACTTTAAGCTCGTGAAAAATTATTACAACAACCATCGAAGTATGTTGGGGACTGAGTTTAAGAAAAAATTTAACGCTGAGCCCAATACATTCAACAAATCTGCTATAAAAAATGACTTCCTGTTTTTCATGAAGAAAATGGACAGCATTGAAAATGTAGCATTGATTGGCGCTTTATTAAAAGTGAAGAACATAGAAGATCTTGCCAAAATTCAAAAGAAAAACATTCAAACACAAGATTCATCTGAACTTATTTCAACAACAGATAAAACGGCAGCCTATCCTGGCGGAGTGGATGCTTTAAGAAAGGAAGTGGTGAATCTTTTTTATTCGGAAGGCGTTTATTCGAACATCAAAACCATTAAAACCAATGTTGCTTTTATTGTGGAAAAAGACGGAAGTATAAGCAATGTGCAGGCTCAGGGTGATAATTTTACGTTCAACAGACAAGCTGAGATCGCATTATATTCTATTTCTTCAAAGTTTTCTCCAGCAACCATTAATGGAGATGCCGTAAGATTTCGTTTTAAACTTCCGCTTACTTTAAATATTGAATAGTATGAAGAAATATATTATATTCTTATCACTTTTCATTTTAAATTTCTATTGTTCACAACAAACAGAAAGCCTTAAAGTTATTAAAGAAAAGTATGATATTGCAATTAAAAATACTGAAGAAGAATATAATAAAAATATATCTCAACCTATTTCTAGAGAAAAAAAAGCAATGCTTTTCAGTAAAAAAACTAAAGAATTACGAGATTTAGACTTTAATAGAAATAGAGATTACTTAGAAGAAGTATCCAAGATAAAAACCAATATTATACCTATAGATTCTAGCAAAATTATTAAAAATGAGACTGGCGAAATTATAGCAATACATCCAAAAGGATATGAATTTTTCAAAAAAGAATTTATGGCTAATTTTTTAGGTGATGAAATTAATGCTAAAGGAATTATCGCTTGTAAAATTTCATTTATTATTGAAACTGATGGAAGTATTCAAGATGTGAAAGCCATTAGTGATAATGAAGATTTTAGTAAATATGCTATTCTTGCTATATACCTTACACAAGAAAAATGGATCCCAGCAAGATTAAACGGATATCCTGTAAGATATAAGTTCTCTCTTCCTCTAACTTTAAATTTCCAGTAAATGTTTACCGACGAATACTACATGAAAATGGCTTTTCAGGAAGCTGAAGCAGCATTAGAAAAAGATGAGGTTCCTATCGGCTGTATCATCGTTTCTAATAATCGGGTGATTGCAAGAGCCCACAATCTTACGGAAACCCTGAATGATGTTACCGCTCATGCCGAAATGCAGGCGATAACCTCAGCCGCTAATTTCCTAGGTGGAAAATATTTAAAAAATTGTACATTATATGTCACGTTGGAACCTTGCGTGATGTGTTCGGGAGCTCTTTCCTGGTCTCAAATTTCAAAAGTTGTCATTGGTGCTAGAGATGAACAAAGAGGATTTATCAACAAGCATCTTTCTCTTCATCCAAAAACAGAAATGATTGTTGGTGTTATGGAAAATGAGTGTTCTACTATCGTTAAACAGTTTTTTAAATCCAAGCGTTAATCCTTATTCCTAAAAACAGAATACAAAGGAATATCAAAGTATTCCCCGTTCTTTTTTAGATGCTGTTTCAACAAAGCTTCTTTTTCCATTCCTATTTTTTCCAATACTTTTCCTGATGCAGGATTGTGTAGAAAATGCGTGGCGTAGATCTTATTTAAATTCAATTCATTAAATCCAAAATCTAAAATAGCTTTTGCAGCTTCTGTAATGTAGCCTTTATTCCAAAATGAAGCACCCAGCCAATATCCCAATTCTGCTTTATCATCTCCTCTATCGTGAAGTCCGATGGCACCCATAATTTCATGGTCTTTATTTCGAATCGCAAACGTATATCCCGACTTATTTTCAAAGGCTTGCTGAGAATTATTCAACCAAAATTGAGCATCCTCTTCTGTATAGGGAGAAGGAATATTGGAGGTGAGATCAGAAAAAATTTTCGACTGAAGATATTCAACAACCAAAGGAAGGTCTTCCTCCTTCAATTGAGAGAGAATAAGTCTTTCTGTTTCTATTTTGGGGAATTCATTCATTTATAAATCTTTTCCTAAAAAGTATAATCCTTTCAAGGTATGAAGCCTGTCTGTGATATGAATCTTAGTTGTTAAAGGTTTGTAGACATGCGAAACACCGCCCGTTGCGATCACAAAACAATCGTCATTTACTTCATCATTAATTCGGTCGATAAACCCTTCTACCATTCCTAAAAATCCGTATACCATTCCACTTTGCATACAAGTTACCGTATCTAATCCTAAAACAGACTTTGGTTTTTTTAATTCAATTTCCGGAAGTTGAGCGGTTTGACTGATTAAAGAGTTTAAAGAAGTCACAATTCCCGGAGCGATAATTACGCCTAATGTTTCTCCGGTTTCCGTTACACAGCTTGCGGTAAGTGCAGTTCCGAAGTCTATAATAATTTTCTTTCTGTCCGGATATAAATTGTGAGCAGCCACGAGATTGGCATAAATATCCGTTCCCATTTGTTTAGATTTCGCATGAACGCCGGAAGGCGTACTTCTGTCAACAATTACAGGCTGAATACCGTGGATCTTTTTTATCGCCGAACTCACCACCTTGGTCAATTGGGGAACCACCGATCCTATAATAACTTTACTAATATCTTTGGGATCTATTTTGTAGGTCTGATACAACATCAACATTTGAACATAAAGCTCATCCGTTGTTCTATAAGGCTTTGTATTAATCACCCATGAAATATCACAATTGTCATCATCAAAAAGACCAAACCTGACATTGCTGTTTCCTACATTGATTACGATAGAATTCATTTAAATCTTTATTTCTTTTAGCATAAAAAATCACTGTAAAAGTAAAGTTTTTACACAAAAAAAGCTTCATTAACTCCAATATTCTTTGGTTTAAAAAAAATATTAATTTTTAATTTAAATTTTCCAATAAACAAAATCACACTTAAGAGAAATATTAATACACTTATTAGCTATAGATAAACAGCTGCTATTTCTTACTTTTCAATTACTACAGATTACGATAGTTTTGATTATCAAATTATAACACATTCATCTAAAACAAAATCATTATGAAAAATTTAAAGAAACTCTCGAGAAGCGGATTAAAATCCATACAAGGCGGAAATGTAAATTGTCCTATACCCGGAATCAGCGTACCCGCAATATGCCCAGGAACTAAATGCCCTGCAAACCCTTGTGCTACGCTAAACTGTATAATACCTCCGGCGTGTGCTCCAAATAATGGATAAATAAAAAAAGGAGGAACTTTTCTCAAAATTCCTCCTTTTTAATTATTTTACTTCAACAAAATTGTCTTCCATATTTACATCAGCAAGCCTCTGGCTAAAATCTATTCCCAGAACAGATAGCTGAGACTTCGTGTAAGGAATTGTTAACGTATATTCTTTCTGAGTCCAAGGCCAATACTCTACTGTTTTAAAATCACCGTAAGCATCTTTTGACTTCCAAGTGTGGGTAAGATTGGTTGGAATTTGGTACGTAACAATTTTCTTCTCCTTAGTCATTACGCTAAAATCAATCGGCATCGGAACCTGCCCGTTATTGATTAAAGTAATCGTTGTAGACTTGGCATCGTATTTTACATCCTTAATTCCGTAATCTATTGTTTTTGTAGTGTTGATCCAATAATGATGAAACCATTTCAGATCCATTCCTGAAACTTTCTGAGCGATATGCAGAAAATCTCTGTCTGTAGGATGTTTCATGCTCCATTGATCATAATATTGTTTCAATGTTTCCGCTAAATTTTGCTCTCCCATGATATAACCTAATTCTACCAAATATAATTCTCCTTTCACATACGTAGAATAGGTATAAGAAGTTCCGTTATCGTGGTGATCACCTAACCAAACCGCAGGTTCTTCAATCTTTTTTTGGATGAATTTTCTGTAAGCATCCAATCTTTCAACAAAAGGATTCGGCAAGTCTTCAGGGAATAACTGATGCATCGTGTACCCTTCCGCATAACTTGTAAATCCTTCATCCATCCATGGACGCATAGATTCGTTGGTTGCCAACATTTGCTGATACCAAGAGTGTGCGCCTTCGTGAGCCATTAATCCCATTAAATCCTTGATATTTTTAGATTCACCCAAGATCATCGTACACATTCCATACTCCATTCCGCCATCTCCACCTTGGATAAATGCGTAGGTTGGATATACATATTTCCCAAAGTGAGCATTCATGATCTGGAAATATTTTGTAAGATAGGCCGGAGCTTCTTCCCAAGCTTTAGTTTTGTCATTGTTTTGATACACCAAGAAAACTTTTGGCCCTTCCGGTACCTCAAAACTTTTTACCACATAATCTCTATCTGCACTCCAAGCAAAATCCAGCATATTTTTAGCCGTCCATTTCCAGATTGCTTTTTTATCTTTTTCGGTTTTGATCTTTGCATTGGCATCATACCCTTTTACTTCAGTCGGGTTTTCAAGAATTCCGCCCGCTCCTACTACATAATCTTTATTGATTTTAATGGTCACATCAAAATCCGAGAACGGTGCATGAAACTCTCTTCCCAAATAATCGAAAGTAGCCCATCCGTCATAATCATATTCTGAAATTTTAGGATACCATTGCGTCATGGTCATATCAACACCTTCTCTGTTGTTTCTACCACTTCTTCTGATTTGCTGAGGTATGACAGCATCCCATTCCATCGTAAAATTAGTGGTTGAATTAGGCTTGATCGGTTCAGCTAAATACACCTTCATGATCGTTTCCTGAATTTCAAACTTCAGGTTTTTCCCATTTTGTTTGATCCAGTGAATATTTTGAGCCCCTTCTTCATTTTTCGGAATAGAAGCTAATGTTGAAATACCGTTTTTCTGCAATCTTGAATCTCCGTTTTTACCTTGGCTCGCCACCCTTTGATCCATCATTGAATTCGGTTTAAAAGCATTCCAATATAAATGGAAATACACCACGTTCAATTCGTCCGGAGAGTTGTTGGTATATTCTAAATTTTGATTTCCCTGATAAGTAAATTTTTCCGCATTAACATCAATATCCATCTTGTACTTCGCAGCCTGCTGATAATAAGGCGTCTGCTGTGCCTGAAATTGAGAAATGATAAATGCAAATAGGATTGCAACCGATTTTTTCATTTAAAATTTTATTTTTTTTAAAGATAAGTAAATTTTGAAAGAGCGTCAAATGCATATTAGTTGTGATAATTTATATATTTGAGTGAAAATAATTTATTATTCCATTGAAAAATTTAGCTTGTTACACACTTATTTTCTGGGTTTGCATTTATTGTACACCAAAAAAACAAATTTCATCTTCAGAGGATTCAAACATTAAATCCATCATAGAAAACGAAAAGCTCAATATTTTATATAGAGGCCTAAAAAACTATTTGACAATTTATGTCCCTAATTCGGATAGTATTAAAGTAAGCGGATTAGGAGTTTATAAAGAGCAGAAAAACAAATATTACATTACTCCTGCAGCAGGAGCATCAATGGAAATCACAATAATTAAATTTAGTAAAGGCAAAGAAATAGTTGAGAAAAGAGAATTTCGAATAGTAAACATTGATAAATCTTTTGCAAGTATCGAAAACAAAATAGGAAAAATTACTTTGTCGAAGGAAGAACTTGCTAATTCTAAAATAGAATATTACATTCCTCAATTTGTTATGAAATTAGGAAAGGTGGGGAAATTTCGCTATCAAATTAATGCTGAAGAACCAATGGTTAATTATGGAGATGAATTTAATAAATCTGTTAAGGAAAAGATTTATAATATGAAATCTGGTGACATTATGATTATTGACAATCTAAATTTTAACCCAGAATTACAAAATGTTGATCTAAAAAAAGTAACAGAATTAGTAATTTATATTAAATAGAAATATATTCGTGTTATTTGTGAAAAAATTAGTGCTAAATTGTGTTTAAAAGAATTAATTACTCAATAGCTTTTTAATCAAAGTAATCTGTCCCAAATGATAATAAGAATGCTCGATCATTCCATCAATATTTCTAAGATAAGTTCCGTATTTTTCATCAACAATAATTTCATCCATTTTAGAATCTGGCATTTGTTCTAATAATATTGCAAACTTTTCAGAATCCATCCATAATTGATTTAATAATTCTTCCCACTGCTCCTGAGATTCAATAGACGGAAGATCAAAACTGTATTTATCTTTAATCTCAAGATTGCCACCTTCAAACACATTAATAAGTCCTGCAATATAATAATGAATATGAAAAGTAAGCATTGCAATTGTATTCAAAGAACCTACTTTCGTTGTTGCGTGATCCCAAAAGACATCTTTAAGCTGATCTTTAAAATTGGTATTTGCGATCCAAAAACCATCAAGCAAAACCTCCCTAAATCTTTTTGATAATTGTGAAACTGAACTCATGATTTTAATTTTTTTAAAGATATTAATTTTAACTTTTTACTTCTGGCTGATTTTGCAAATTTTAATTATCCTTGTCAAGGTTTAAAACCTTAACAAGGATAACACATTCATAAACAACCAATTAATAATTAATAAAAAACCTCAAATGCAGAACATTTGAGGTTGATATTTAGTATAGAATTAAAATTATTTTTTAGCCGTTTGTTTTTTACCGCTTTCTAAAATTTTCTCTAAAATTTTCAAGGTAATCAGATATGTTGGTTTTACTCCTGTAAGTCCTAATCCACCTGAAGATAATGTACTTCCTGTTTCCAAAGGATTATCGGAAGCATAGTAAGCGTAACAAACAAAAAGATCCGGTGCAATATGATGTCTGATTTTAGACGCCACCTGAATTGCTTTCTGATAATGCGCACCTTCCATTTCCAGTCCGATTGCTTTCCATGAAGTATGCATGAAATACGACAAGATATCTCTGTTTTGAAGTGATGTTCCTAAAACAGTGATCATCGTTCCTTCAAAAGCTTTTAATTCATCATCTTTAAAATCATCCAGTTTCAAAGCATTTTCAAAAGGATAGTTATCTGCCGTTCCTTCAAAAATATGAGACGTAGGAATCATAATATCTCCTTTTGCGCCTTCTAAGATTCCGGCTTTCCCCATAATCGAAACAGATTTCACCTTCATCATATATACTTCTCCTTTATGCTCGAAAGGTCTCAATAATTCATCCATTACTTCAAAGGCCTGTTCTCCGAATGCATAATCAAAAACCATAATCACATCGTCTCCATCATATTTAATATGACCGAACGGTGTATTTTTAAGTTCTGTTTTACTTAAGTCTATGATCTGAACGTCTATATTACTTCCGCTTTTGTCATCAATATAAATTAAACCTTGGTCTAATGCATATTTAGAAACCTTATCACGAAGCTCTTTCTTATCGGAAATATCTCCGTACATTTTATAGTCTACTTCTTTGTGATCTTTTTTCTTTAACGCATCATTTCCGTACAGCATATTTTTCACAGAGTGCATGTTCGCAGAAATAATATGTAACGGACGCATGTGAAGGTTGTTTTCAAATAAAACCTCTTTCACTTTATGAGCCCATTTTTCACCAAAATAATGGTGACCTACTCTTTCCTTTAATATCGCACTGAAATGAATTTCTCTTTCTCTGCTTTGTTTAGCATCTTCTAAACTTACTTTTCCTAAGTTGTAAATGATCTTAAATAAACGGTCCGGATTGTTATCGTCTCCGAAAGTATTATATGCTCTCAACGTTTCGTCAAAAGTTCTTCCTATTAAAGAAGATAAATGAATAAGAGCAACCTCTTTTTCCTTTCTTGTGAATTGTTTTTCGCCTTTTACTACTTCTTCAATAATTTTAAAAGCACGTGTCGGCTTCCAGTTTTCATCTTGGATGAACGCCAGATTACGGATTTTATCTGCTTCTATAAATAAGAAGGTTAAGTGGGTAAGAATGTCATAAATTTCAGAACGCCCCAAAAGAACTTCAATATTCATCTGGTGTTCGTCTATTCTATAACAGTTTCTTCTCCTCTTTTTAGGTACAATTGGTTCGAAACTTCCTTTATCAAAACCCTCATCTGATGTCAAATGAATAAAAGCACATTCCTCAATTCCCTCCGGAAGTCTGTCTAAAACATACATCAAACCATCTAGCTCCAATTTGTTTGGAACATTCATGGTACCATAAATTTCAGGATTGATTGTTTTCAACAAACTTCTAATACTTTCTCCAGAAACACCCGCCGGCTTGAAAAATCCTCTATAAAATAAATGTCTCATAGAGATATATAGTCTTTCAATGGCCTCTGTTGTTTCTCTTGCTCTAGAATTTGTCATAAAATAAATTTCACACAAATATACAAAATCTCCCCTCAAGTTATTTTAACTATCTTTTAACAAACTACTTAACATAATACCCAATTTTAGGGGCTTAAAAACTAAATTCTTGTTTAATTTTTGATAAAATATTCACAATACCCCTAAAAAATATAGGGCAAAAACATTTTGAATTCATTTTTTTTGTAAATTTGCCCCACAAAATACACCCTTAATATGTCAACTTTAAGATTTAAAGCATTAGAAACATTACCATTCAAGGACTTTAGAAAAGATAATTCAGTAGAAATTCCTGCGAAATTGTCAGAATTATTTTGTGAAAATGTATTCTCTGAAAACACAATGAGAGAATATTTAACAAAAGAAGCATTCCAGTCCATCATGGATGCTATTAAGAAAGGAAGTAAAATCCAGAGATTAATTGCAGATCAGGTAGCCGTGGCTATGAAAGATTGGGCAATGAGCAAAGGAGTAACTCACTATACACACTGGTTTCAGCCGTTAACAGGAACAACTGCAGAAAAGCACGATTCTTTCTTCACGCCAATTGAAGGCGGAAGAGCCATCGAAAGATTCAGTGGAAACTTATTGATCCAACAAGAGCCTGACGCTTCTTCTTTCCCGAACGGTGGAATCAGAAACACGTTCGAAGCTAGAGGATATACTGCTTGGGATCCTACATCTCCTGCTTTCATTATGGGAACTACGCTTTGTATCCCTTCTATCTTTATCTCTTACACAGGAGAAACGTTAGATTACAAAGCTCCTCTTTTAAGAGCGTTGAACGCTGTAGACGAAGCTGCAACAAGCGTCATGCAGTATTTCGACAAAAACGTAACAAAAGTAACTCCTACTCTAGGTTGGGAGCAAGAATATTTCTTAGTTGATTCTGCATTATTCCAATCTCGTCCAGACTTGGTATTAACAGGAAAAACGTTATTAGGACACTCTCCTGCAAAAGGACAGCAGCTAGATGACCATTATTTCGGTTCTATTCCTACAAGGGTAATGAACTTCATGAAAGAATTGGAAATCGAATGTATGAAATTGGGAATTCCGGTTACTACAAGACACAACGAGGTGGCTCCAAACCAATTTGAGCTGGCTCCAATGTTTGAAGAAGTAAACGTTGCAGTAGACCACAACTCTTTGTTGATGGATGTGATGGCAAGAATTGCTCACAGACACCATTTCCATATTTTATTCCACGAAAAACCATTCGCAGGAGTAAACGGTAGTGGAAAACACAACAACTGGTCTTTAGCTACTGATACAGGTGAAAACCTATTAAGCCCAGGCAAAAACCCTAAGAAAAACTTACAGTTCTTAACATTCTTCGTTAATGCAATTAAAGCAGTTCATGAATATGCTGATCTTTTAAGAGCAAGTATTGCATCTGCAAGCAATGACCACAGATTAGGGGCTAACGAAGCTCCACCGGCAATTATTTCTGTATTTATCGGAAGTCAGTTGTTCAGAGTATTGGAAGAATTGGAAAAAGTAACAGAAGGTAAACTTTCTCCAGACGAAAAAACAGATCTAAAACTAAATGTAGTTGGAAAAATTCCTGAAATTTTGTTAGATAATACTGACAGAAACAGAACGTCTCCATTTGCATTTACAGGAAATAAATTTGAGATCAGAGCGGTAGGTTCTTCTGCAAACTGCGCAGAATCTATGACCGTAATGAATACCATTGCTGCAAAACAATTAAACGACTTCAAAAAAGAAGTGGATGCTTTAATTGAAACAGGATTGAAGAAAGACGAAGCTATTTTCAACGTACTAAGAGAATACATCAAGCAATGTAAAAACATTATGTTTGAAGGTGACGGATATTCTGACGACTGGGCTATAGAAGCTGAAAAAAGAGGATTGAACAACTGGAAAACTACTCCTGAAGCATTGAAGCAGGAAATGAACCAGAAGTTTGTAGATCTTTATGAAGAATTAGGAATTTTCAACCACAGAGAGGTTGAAGCAAGAAATGAGATCAAATTAGAAAAATATTCTACTGTTATTGATATTGAAGCAAGAGTTTTAAGTGATATCGCAAGAAACCACATTATTCCTTCAGCGTTAAATTATCAAAACAGATTAATTGAAAACGTAAAAGGTCTTAAGGATATTTTTGAAGACAAAGAATTCAAAAAATTAGCAAAAGAACAAATAAGTTTAATTACTCAGATTTCTGAAAACATTTCTAAAATTAAATTAGGTGTTGAGGATCTTATGAAAGCGAGAGAAGCTGCAAAAGCAACGCCTGACAGTCAAAAGCAAGCAGAAACATACTGCAAAAGCGTAATCCCATTATTCGATCCGATCAGAGAAGCTTCTGATGATCTTGAAATGATGGTTGATGATGAGCTTTGGCCAATGACGAAATATAGAGAAATGTTATTTACAAGATAACATCTGTAAAGTTCCATATTAGTTAAACTCTCCGGAAAACCGGAGAGTTTTTTTTGTGTCAAATTTTTACATTAACGTACTTAAAATCAAAAACCTTAACGCGTTACAAATAAGAATTTACACAACTTCAAGATTCATATAAGATTTACATTTAACTTTGCATTCTTATGAAAATCTTACTCATCGAAGACAACAGAGAGCTTGCCCAAAGTATCACGTACTACCTTGGAGAAGAGCATTATATCTGTGAATGTGCTTATAGTTACAAAGACGCATTGGAGCGGTTAAGTTTCAATAGCTACGATTGTATATTATTAGACATCATGTTGCCCGATGGGAATGGTTTACAGCTTTTAAATTACATCAAAAAAGAAAAAATAAACAGTGGTGTACTTATTATTTCGGCCAAAGATGCATTAGATGATAAGATCTCCGGCCTTGAAAAAGGAGCCGACGACTACATTACAAAACCGTTTCATTTACCTGAACTCCATGCGAGATTAAGAGCAATCTACAGAAGAAAAAAAATGGATGGCTATAATGATGTAAAATTTAATGAGATTGTATTGAACACCGATACTTATGAAGTTTTTATTCAAAATAACAGATTGGAAGTAACCCAAAAGGAGTTTGAACTGCTCTTGTATTTTCTGGTCAACAAAAACAGAGTCTTGTCTAAACAATCTATCGCCAATCATCTCTGGGGAGATTACACAGACAATTTAGCTAATTTTGATTTTGTATATCAGCATGTGAAAAACCTCAGAAAAAAAATAGCAACCGCTGGAGGCAATGATTATGTGGAAACAATTTATGGGCTTGGCTATAAGTTCAACGGATTAAAATATACAGATTTATGAATTTACTGAATAAAATATCGGTTTGGTTTATTGCCATTGTATTGTTGGTTACGCCCATCAGTATGTATATTTCTTATATCAGCATCAAAAAACGATTAGACAATGTAGAAATCGAAAGGCTAAAAGCAGTCAATACATACGTTGCTGCTCAGTTAAAAAAAGGAGAAACTCCTGAAAAAACATCGCAGGGATTACCTATTTCTATTCGTCAAGTTAAAAGCAGTATCCTTCCTTCTAGCAATCCTGAGATCATTCATACCTGCCTTGCCAATGAAAAAGCAGCACGTAATGAATGTAAAATACAAATCAATTCTTATATAACAACCGATAATAAAGTTTATAAAATCTCGTCTTACAGCTACATTACCTCAACCGACGAGATCATGAAAGGCATGTTGAATGCTTTATTTCTAAAAATAATATTAATTACCACCATTGTATTTGTAACCGCAAGAATTTTATCCCGTTATATCCTCAAGCCTTTTCACCATGCTATTGATGGTATTTATCAATTCAATATTCAGAAAAAAGAACGGCTGGATCTATTACCCACAAGCACCAATGAATTTAAAAAACTTAATGAATTTCTACAATTAATGACCGATAAAGCCATTGAAGATTATGCTTCTGTGAAAGAATTCAGTGAAAATGCGTCTCATGAAGTACAGACTCCGCTAGCTGTTATTCAAAGTAAGATCGAACTGTTGGCTGAAACAGAAATCAATGGTCAACAGGCTGCGTTATTAACTGACATTCAGAATTCTATCGATAAACTGAGCAGAATCAACCGGTCTCTTATTCTTTTGACAAAGTTGAATAATCATGAATTCATCACCAATGAAGAGCTGAGGTTCTGCCGAGTAGAAAAAGAAACCATCAACGCTTATTCAGATCATCTGATCCTTAAAAATATCAACCTCAACCGAACTTGTGAAAGAGATGTGTATGTGAAAATTCATCCCACATTGGCGGAAATTCTTCTTAACAATCTTTTATCCAATGCGATCCGTCATAATCTTACAAATGGAAATATTGAAATTGTGCTGACCAAAAAGTTCTTCAGAATTTGCAATACCGGTCTTCCTCCTGATATTCCTACCCAAGAGCTTTTTAAAAGGTTTAAAAAAAGCAATCAATGTAACGAGAGCATAGGATTGGGATTATCAATCGTCAAACAGATTTGTGAGGTCAATGCATTTCCTATTCATTATGACTTTGCAGACGGCTGGCACAGCATCACCATCTATTTTCACACCACAGAAAATCATCAGTTTTTTATCCCAACAAAAGCTTTTAATGAAACCGTTTTAGCAATGGAAAATGCATAGATTATTAAATCAAAAAGAAAACTATCCTACATAAAACTGATAATATTGTAATCTATTAATTTAAACTTCAAGATTGCTTCAAAATGTATTTTTTACTTTGACCAAAGAAAAAATATACCAAATGCTTTTAAGAGCTTTTATCCTAACGATATCCTCTATTTTTGTCAGCAGTCAAGTGAATGCACAGGAAGTCCTCTCCTTGCAATCTGCTCTTGAAACCGCTGTTCATAATTACGGAACCATCAAAGCAAAGGAATCCTACCGACGATCTTCTCAGGAATCTGTAGAGCTGGCAAAACGTCAGGCTTTACCTAATCTTAATTTCAGTGTTCAACAGGACTATGGAACCGTCAACGGACAAAACGGTCCGCTATATGGATTTGGTGGATACGGAGTGGCTTCATCAGGACTTCCTCTCCCCGAACAAAACTGGAACGCTTCTTTTGGAGCCTTATATTTAGCCAATGTCAACTGGGAGTTTTTCTCTTTCGGTAAAGCCAAACAGAGGGTTAAAGTAGCCGAATTCAAAACACAGAGAGACTCTAAAGATCTTTCTGATGAAATCTTTCAGCACAAAGTAAAAGTAGCCGCCGCTTACATTAATGTTCTCGCTGCTAAAAAATTAAAACTGTCCTACGAAAGAAATGTGGGAAGAACAGATACCATTAGAAGAATTGTTGAGGTTAAAGAAAGAAACGGCCTTGTTCCGGGGGTAGATCTTTCTCTTGCAAAAGCAGATTATGCCAATGCGATGATTACTTACATCAAAGCAAAAGATAATGAGCAGGAACAGGAAAATAAACTCGCCCAACTTTTGGGCATTCCTTCTCAGCAAAAGCAGATTATGCCAATGCGATGATTACTTACATCAAAGCAAAAGATAATGAGCAGGAACAGGAAAATAAACTCGCCCAACTTTTGGGCATTCCTTCTCAGAGATTTGTATTAGACAGTACTATTTTGAAGAGAACTCCGACCGAATTTCCTTCAGAAACAAGCTCTGAAATAAAAAATCATCCTGTTCTTTCATTCTTTAAAAGCCGAATTGAGGTAAGTGAGCAGGAAAAACAATTGCTGAAAACACAATATTATCCTTCCTTCTCAATGGTTGGGATCATACAGAGCCGGGCTTCAGGATTTGGAAACGGATACGCACAGGATCAAAATGATTTTTCTTCTTCTTACTGGGACGGAATAAGACCCACCAGAAGCAATTATCTGATTGGTGTAGGCGTTTCCTGGAATTTCACCCAAACATTCAGGTTATCTAAAGAAATCAGCGCCCAGGATTATACAACGCAGGGGCTCCAACATGAATACGATTTGGCCGAACAGCAGATCAAAGCACAGCTGGATCTATCAGAAAACAAATGGAACAATGCATTTTCAGTCTACGAGCAAGTTCCTATCCAGTTAAAATCAGCTAATGATGCTTACATACAACGATCTGTATTGTACAAAAACGGACTTACAGATTTGGTTGATCTTTCTCAGACGATTTATGCTTTGGTAAGAGCAGAAACCGACATAGATATCGCCATCAGCAATGTTTGGAATGCCTTGTTACTAAAAGCCGCAGCACTAGGTGATTTTACAGTCTTCGAAAAAGAACTGTAAGAATTAAAATAACTCATATCAATCCTATATAAATGAACTTAATAAGATTTGCATTAAGAAAACCCATTACGATTTTAGTATTGGTTGCAGGGCTTTTTTTCTTCGGAATACGCTCCGCCAGCTCCATTAAAGTCGATATTTTCCCAAAACTGGATTTACCGGTAATCTATGTTTCCCACCCGTTTAGTGGATATACTCCGCAGCAGATGGAAGCATTTTTCGCCAAACAATACATCAATATTTTCCTTTTTGTGAATGGGATTAAAAGTATTGAAACCAAAAATATTCAGGGATTAACTTTGATGAAAATCAATTTCTATCCGGGTACCAATATGGCGCAGGCTGCGGCTGAGCTTAATTCATTCTCTACCAGAATTCAGGCTGCTTTCCCGCCGGGATCCAATCCACCTTTTATCATCCGCTTCGATGCATCTACTCTTCCTGTGGGCCAACTTGTTTTAAGCAGTGATAAAAGAAATAATAACGAATTGCTGGATTTAGCGAACGTGTATGTCCGCTCTACTTTTACCTCCATTCCCGGGATTGTTTCTTCGCCTCCTTTTGGAGGAAACATCCGTACCGTTGTTGTTAATGCCAATCCTGATTTACTCCGTCAACATAATTTAACGCCTGATCAATTGGTGGAATCACTTCGTCTGAACAATCAGACCGCCCCGTCAGGAAACGTACGTATTGGTGATAAATATTACATCACTCCTACCAATACGATGATAAAAAATGTAAAAGACTTTGGCAACATCCCTTTATATAAAGGAGGTGTACAGAATCTTTACTTAAAAGATGTTGCCACAGTAACAGATGGAGCCGATGTTACTTCTGGTTATGCATTGGTTAATGGCCGTCGTTCTGTTTATTTAAGTATTGCCAAAAGTGCTGATGCTTCCACTTGGGATGTCGTTCAGAATCTAAAAAAACAACTTCCTCAGATACAGTCCAATCTTCCTGATGATGTAAAAGTCAGTTTTGAATTTGACCAATCTACCTATGTGATCAACTCCGTTAAAAGTTTGCTGAGTGAAGGAACCATAGGTGCTTTACTGACAGGATTAATGGTAATTCTCTTCCTCGGTGATATTCGGGGGGCTCTTATTGTGATCCTTACCATTCCGATTTGTATAATTTCATCCGTATTATTTTTAAATCTCTTTGGGCAGACCATTAATATCATGACCCTGAGTGGACTCGCCTTAGCCATTGGAATTCTCGTCGATGAAAGTACCGTTACGATAGAGAATATCCACCAGCATTTTGATATGGGCAAACCAAAAGCATTGGCCATCTGGGATGCATGTAAAGAAATCGCGTTTCCAAAGCTATTGATCTTGTTTTGTATTCTTGCTGTGTTTGCGCCTGCATTTACGATGGAAGGAATTCCCGGCTCATTATTCTTACCGCTTGCTCTTGCAATAGGATTCAGTATGATTATTTCCTACTTCCTATCTCAGACTTTTGTTCCTGTCATGGCCAACTGGATCATGAAAATAAAACATCACAAAGCAAAAGACGGCCACATCATGACCGATGCTGAAGAATTAAAAGCAGCAGGCCTAAGTGATGAAAATGATACCTGGAGTCAGAAAGAAATACTGCTTCAACAAGAAGACAGTAACCGAGATGGAAAAGTAAGTCTTTTCGAAAAAGTACGATTCCGTTATCTGAAGTTCTTAGACCGAATTATGCCCTTCCGAAAGATCGTGGTTTCCATATATATTGTGCTTACTTTGGCCTTGGTTGCTTTAGTTTTAAACAGCATTGGTCGTGATGTACTTCCGCAAGTTAACGGCTCTCAGTTTCAGGTGAGAATGAGAATTCCTGACGGAACCAGAATTGAACAAACCGAGCTTCAAACCTTAAAACTGTTAGATGGGATCAAAGGTATCGTTGGAAAAGATAATATCTCAATCACCTCTGCCTATGTAGGAAATCATCCGAATCTATTTTCTGTAAGTCCTATTTATTTATGGATGGCAGGATCTCATGAAACTGTTTTACAGGTAGGATTAAAAGAAGGATTCCACACGAATCTGGATGATCTGAAAGATAAGATTAGAGAAAAAGCAAAAAGCATTAACCCACAAATGAAGCTCTCATTTGAACCGATAGAATTAACTGAAAAAATTCTTAGCCAGGGATCTCCTACTCCTATCGAAGTGAGGTTATCCGGAAGAAGCAAAGAAGCTAACGAAGCGTACGCAAAAAAGGTTGAAACCGAATTGAAGAAAATCCCTTATTTAAGAGATGTACAAATCGGGCAATCTATTAAATATCCATCTATCGATATTACAGTAGATCGTATTCGGGCTGCCCAATTGGGAATTGATATGACCGATATTTCACGTTCATTGGTCGCTTCTACTTCATCATCAAGATACACAGAAAAAAATATCTGGACCGATGAAAAAGCAGGATACAGCTACAACGTACAGGTACAGGTTCCTGAAAACAAAATGAACAGCAAGGCTGAAATTGCAGGAATACCATTGCTAAGAAATTCCAATAGACCTAATTTAGGCGATGTAGCAACCTTAAAAGACAGTTTCACATATGGCGAAACAGATAATTTAGGAGCGATGCCGATGCTTACGGTAACCGCCAATTTAAATCACACCGATTTAGGGAAAGCATCAAGAGATGTTCAAAAAGTAATTGACAACTTGGGAGAACTTCCAAGAGGTCTGAATGTAGGATTAATAGGAATGAGTCAAACATTAAATGATACTTTAACCAGTCTTCAAAGCAGTTTGGTGATTGCGATCATGGTGATTTTCCTGATGCTTGCCGCCAACTTCCAGTCTTTTAAAGTTTCTGGCGTTGTATTGGTAACAGTTCCTGCCGTTTTATTCGGTGCGCTGGCTTTATTAATTGTAAGTGGATCAACGCTTAACCTTCAGTCTTATATGGGAATCATTATGTCTGTCGGGGTGTCTATTTCCAATGCCGTATTATTAATTACCAATGCTGAACAACTGAGAAAACATAACGGAAATGCCTTATTATCTGCCAGAGAAGCGGCTGCATTACGACTAAGACCTATTGTAATGACTGCTTTAGCAATGGTTGTAGGAATGGTTCCTATGGCATTGGGATTAGGAGAAGCAGGAGATCAGGTATCTCCTTTAGGAAGAGCCGTAATCGGAGGATTAATCGCCTCTACCTTTGCTGCTCTGTTTATTCTTCCACTTGCATTTGCTTGGGGACAAGGTAAAACAAGCACTCAAAGTGTTTCTCTGGATCCTGAAGATGAAGAAAGTATTCACTTTATTCCTGAACTTTTAAAATAAAACAAAGCTATTAATACCATCAATATGAATCGATTATATCATTATATCATCCCGACCATCATCGTAGCTTTCAGTTTACAAAGCTGTGAACAGAACAAAGCCGAAGTAAAAAAAGCAGCTCCTCAAGCAGCTCCAGACATAGAAGCTATTAATCCTAAGCAGGGAGATTTTGCCTCTTCTACAACAATTCCCGGGGAGCTACAACCTTTCCAAAAAGTAGATGTATATGCTAAAATCAGCAGCTTTGTTAAAAAGCTTTATGTGGATGTAGGAAATGAAGTTGTGGCCGGACAACTCTTAGCTACTTTAGAGGCTCCTGAAATGAATGCCCAGCAAAGTGCTGCCGCTTCCACATTAAAGTCTAAAGAAGCTATTTATATTGCCAGTAAAGCAAAATATGACCGTTTAAAAGAAACGAGTAAAACCCCGGGAACTATTTCTGCGCTTGATCTGGAACAGGCTCTTGCCTCGCAAAGATCAGATATGGCGCAGTTAGAAGCTGCCAAAGCCTCTTACCGAGAAGTTATTGATGTTAAAAATTATCTTCAGATCAGAGCACCATTCAGCGGAAACATTTCTACGAGAAATGTAAGTGCCGGAGCCTACGTGGGTCCATCAGGAAAAGGATCTGAGCTTCCGTTGTTTAGTTTAGTACAACAGAGCAAACTTCGTTTAATCGTGAATGTTCCCGAATCCTATACCGGAAGTCTTAATAAAGACGGGCAAATAAAATTCTCTGTACAATCTATTCCCGGAGAAACCTATACTGCAAAAGTATCAAGATTTTCAGGAGCATTAGACAATCGTTTGCGATCACAATCCGTAGAAATGGATGTTTACAATACAGACAAAAGATTATTACCCGGAATGGTAGCCAATGTGATCCTTCCTTTAAGTGATCACAATAAAGCACTGTCTGTTCCTACTTCTGCGGTGTTAAATTCTACTCTGGGCGTATTTGTCATTCGCGTAGAAAAAGATAAAGCACATTGGATTCCTGTTACCTCAGGTATTTCTAATGGAGATACCACCACCATTATTGGGAATGTAAATTCGGATGATGTTATTGTAAAGGCTGCTACAGAAGAGATTCGTGATGGCCAAAGTATTAAAGTAAAACTTTCAAAATAAGAAGATTATTAATGAAATGTTAAAAATGATTTAATACTTTTTTGTCTCGCAACATCTAAAAAAGTGCTGAAACAGAGAAAACGGAAACATTTTGTTAAGAAATCATAATAAAAAAAACCAAAGTCTTATGAAAAAAAGGACGTTGTGGATTGTTTTTCCTTAACATACGTATATTATATGTTAAAATATGTTAAATGCAGAACCTGACAATAATCATATTAGGACTCTTTTGATTGGAATCTCTACTTTTGTAAGGCTTTTGAAATAAATATCCCTTTAACACGGTAATAAATATGTATATGAAGAAAAGAGTTTTGTCTTATTTAGTAGCTTTAGTTTCTACAGTTTCACTACAATCTTGCGTTACAAATTATGTAGTTTCAAAACCAGCAACTTACTCTAAAGAATACAAAACAGATGCCAAACTAGCTTCACTTGATACAAACAAAATGGAGCAGGATAAGCAGAGATTGATCAACTCATTTCTTGCAGAAAAGGCGGCATCTATAGCAAATGCAAAAAATTCTATTAAGAATGCAGGCATTGCAAAAGTTATTAAGTATAATAAAACAATAGACAATATCCTAACGGAAGCTGAAACATACCTAGGAACTCCTTACAGATACGGAGGAATGACAAGAAACGGTATAGATTGTTCAGCTTTTGTGCTTTCTGTATTTGGAGCAGCAGCAGGACTTAGCTTACCAAGAGTAGCAGCCTCTCAGTCTCAGGAAGGAGAAAAAATAGAAAAAGAGAATCTTCAGAAAGGTGATCTAATTTTCTTTTCTCACGGCAGAAGAATTTCTCACGTAGGTATTGTAGAGAGTGTTTCTGAAGAAGGTGAAGTAAAATTCATCCATGCAGCCACTTCGAAAGGAGTCATGATATCTTCTCTTAATGATTCTTATTGGGGACCTAAATTTAGATTCGCAAAAAGAGTGATCAATGAAAACGGAGAAGCTTATAACAACCTAGCTGCAATAACAGCGACAACAGCAACAAGTTTTTAATTTTAAATAATTGATTTAAATAATGAAGCCTTCAAAAATTTTGAAGGCTTTTTTATTGTTTTATATTCTCTAGGTTTACCCTAGCTATTTCTCTCTATCTGAATATCGAGCTTATACAAAAGACCATGCACTTCAGAAAGGGAGAATTTAGCCTTTTTAAGCTTGTTTACGTTCGGATCTATAGAATAATTGATGGATGTTCTGAAATCCGTTTTTTCAAGGTTTGTATTAACGAAAACAGCACCCGCCAAATCACTGTTGGTAAAGACAGCGCCGGAAAGATCACATTCTTCAAAATCAACCTCTATTAACTTTGAATTTTTAAATAATGTCTTTTTAATCGTTGTTTTATAAAAGGTAGAATTATTGAGAGAGCATTCGTCAAACTTAAATGATAATCCAAATTCATTGCAATCGCTAAACTGAAGTCCGAACATCTTAGATTCTTTAAAAATAACATCACGAAAAGCCGTATTAGAAAGCTTTGCCATACTTAAATTACATTCGATGAACTCACAGTCGGTAAATTTACATTCGGATAGATTTACATATTCAAAATTACAATTACGGAAAGTACAGTTTTCATCCTCTCCTTTTTCCAATGGAGCTTTTCCAAAATCTATATTGTCGAAGTTTTGGTCCAGAACGTAGGCTTCTCTCATAAAGCTTTATGATTTTATTTGAATGATTGATTATTTGTAACTAAGAAATAAAAAAGATGATTGTAAACTTCCAGCATCTAGCCTTTTAAACCAAACTGTTTTTATCAGCATAATTTAATTTAAAGAAAACAAAAGTCATGATAGAAAAGGCCAGTAATGAACTTCCTCCATAACTAAAGTAAGGCAACGGAATCCCAACGGTTGGGAAAAGCCCCATAACCATTCCTAAATTGATCGTAAAGTGCATCAAAAGAATAGAGGCAAAACAATACCCAAAAACACGATTAAACGTAGATTTCTGCTTTTCTGCGAGATAATAGATTCTTCCAATAAAAACCATATAGGCAAGAACCAAAGCTGCACTTCCTACGAAGCCCCACTCTTCTCCTACCGCACAGAAAATATAATCGGTTTGCTGCTCAGGAACAAATTTCCCTTGCGTTACCGAACCTTGGCGATATCCTTTTCCTAAAACTCCTCCGGAACCAATTGCTGTTTTAGAATACAATAAGTTATACCCCGAGGTATCTCTAAAGGCTTTCTCACCTTTATAAAGAACTTCAATTCTTTCTCTTTGGTGTTTGGGAAGTTTTTCTAAAATATAGGGTGAGCCAAAAGCTAAACCACACAATAAAAGAATAGATCCGGCAATACCTCCTATGGAAAGAACATCCCAAGACATTTTATAATAGTTCATGGCAATCCAGCCGCCCGCAATTAATAATATAGCGATAACAATGTAAATAGGATCTACAGCCAGCGACACTAAGAATACGCCTGCAAAAAGAAATCCTACTCCGAAAAGTAACCCATTCAATCCTTCTCGGTACAAAGCAATAAAAAAGGCTACGAAAACCAACATGGAGCCCACATCCGGAATGGCTAAAACAACTGCTGCAGGAATACCAATAATGGTTAAAACAGTCAACAGAGATTTCCTATTTTTTAAATTAAAATCTGGCCCTGAGACATAGTTTGCCACCATAAGAGTTGTACTAATCTTAGCAAATTCTACAGGCTGCATCGTAAAGCTACCGAATTTATACCAGTTTTTCTGCCCCATAATCTCCTTTCCAAAAGGGAAAAGGCCAATAAGAAGCAAAACGCCTCCGATATAGAAAATACCAGACATGTTTTCGAAGAACTTACTTCTGCCCACAAATATTATCAAGCCCACAAATAGAGAAATACAGAAAAAAATCAATTGTTTTTCTCCTAATTTCTGATCAACGCTATAAATATTGGCAATCGCAAAAATGCAAAGCATGAAGTATAAACTAAGACCTAATTTATCTATTCCCTCTGTCCATTTCATTGTTTAGTGGTTTTGATGTTTTTAGTTTCTTCGTCTATCTTTTTTTGCAATTTTGCTTTTTGTTCTTTAATGAAATTAAGACTATCCTGCTTTCTTTTTAATTTAACAGAATCAGGTTTAGGATCTATATATAAACCTTTACGTTTTAAATCTGCAACCCACTGTCTTTTATACTCAGGCATGAAGCTTGAGGTTGTCATCTTTTTGTAAAGATTTTCTCTCTTTACATCTCCTGTAATATATTTTTCAGCAATCACGGTACAAGCCGGACCTGCCCAAGTGGCCCCAAAACCAGCGTGCTCCATTACTGCAACTACAACTATTTTAGGTTTATCTGCCGGAGCAATCAATACAAAAATCGAGTTATCCTTTCCTTGAGGAACCTGCGCGGTACCCGTTTTTGCTAACTGAGTGAAGTCATTTGATTTTAATCCTCTCGCTGTACCTCTTAACACCACGGCTTCCATTCCTTTTAAAACGGGTTCGAAATGTTTAGGATCAACAAGCGTTTTATGTTTCGTTTTAAATCTTTTATCAGGATTTGGTTTCCCATCAATTGATTTTACAATATGAGGCGTATAATACCATCCTTTATTCGCAATAGCACCAACATAGTTAGCCAACTGCAAAGGAGTTACTAAAACGTCACCTTGTCCCATTCCGTTAAATACCGCTCCTGTAGCCAAAGCATCCCAGTTTTTAGGATCTTTTTTAGCGCCACTTGCTTTATAAATGGACTGCATTCTTTTTTCATAAAACTCCCCGGAAGGAATTCTTCCTTTTGCGCCTACCGCCAAGTCATTGTTCAAAAACTCTCCTACTCCAAAACTGTTTAGAATTCCTTTCCATTCATCGACTCCTTTCGAAGGGTTTCCCGGATATTTATTCATAATCGCTAAATAAGCGTATGAGAAGTAACAGTTACTTGATATTTGTATTGATGGAATCAAAGGATCTGCACCACCGTGCCCTTTAATTCTTAATCCTCTATAATTAAAACCTCCTCCACAAGGGAAAACAGTCTTTTCATCCATCACGCCCATCTGCATTCCTGCAAGTGCCGTTAACAATTTGAAAGTGGATCCCGGAGGATAAGCTGCTTGAAGCGATCGGTCAAAAGTTGGTTTGTTTTCGTAGAGCGTATCTTTCGATAATGCGTATAAATTTCTAGACTTATTGGGTCCGGTAAATAAATTGGGATCAATATCCGGTCCGGTAGCTAAGGTTAAAATTTCCCCATTATTAGGATCAATCGCCACAATAGCTCCATGCTTATTCACAAGCATTTCTTCGGCCATTCTTTGAAGATCATAATCAATAGTAAGCGTAATATCTTTACCCGTTATTACATCTTTATCTAATGAACCGCCTTTATAAGAACCAATATTTCTAAGCCTGATATCTTTCTGAATATATTTAATTCCTTTTACCCCACGAAGTTCTTTTTCGTATGATTTTTCAACTCCGGATTTACCGATGAAATCTCCAGGTAAATAATAGGTAGAATCTTTCTTAATATCTCTTTCGTTTACCTCACTGGTATATCCTAAAAGGTTTCCTGAAGTAGAAACTTCATATTGTCTTTGAGGTCTTGAAACAATACTGAAAGCTGGATATTTAAATATAATTTCCTGTACTCTGGCAATATCTTCTCTGCTGAGGTCCTTTATAAAAGTCATCGGAGTCAGCTTAGAGTAATATTTTTCTTTTTTAATAACCGTAATTTTCTTAATAAAATCATTTTTATTGATACCCATCAAGCTACAGAAAGCAATCGTATCAAAATCAGGTTTCATTAAAGCTTCCGTAAAAGAAATTTCATACGCAGGTTGGTTCCCCACCATGATCTTACCATTTCTGTCAAACACCACTCCTCGTTGAGGGATAACGTACTCCGTTTTAATGGAAGTATTAGCCGCATTCAATGCATACCGGTCGGTAAACAACTGTAAATAAGCAAGTCTCGCTACAAAAATTATAGCGATAACAGCAAGCACGGAAAAGATTTTTAAATAACGTGTGTTCAAACTTTTTGTTTGATTTTAAAGATTAATGCGTAAATAACGATAAATATAAAGGAAATTATACTTGTTACCACCACATTAAGTAAAATTTCAAAAAATCTGCTAAACTTAAAGAATTCAATATACTGTACTAAAAGTTGGTGCAAAAATATACTTGAAAACAGAAACAGCAAAAACTGCGCCCATTGAAGGGATTGAAAAGAAAAAAAGTCTGTAGAGGTATCTGTAGACGTCCTGAAAATCAAGGTTCTGAAATAAGCAATTAGCGTTGTTGCAAACGCGTTGATCCCCCATGAAGACAAGAATGCATCCACAGAAAGACCGATTAAAAAACTGAGTGCTAAAAACTGATATTTATTTCTAAAAAAAGGATAAAACATAACGAACACAGGATATAATACCGGAGTATATTTCCCGAAAATAGTTATCCTGTTCAATACAAAGACCTGTAATGCAACAAGAAATATCATGATTAATATGTCCGTAAATAAAGTCCTGCTAATCATTTTCCTTTTTTATTACAGCTTGCATTGTATCTTGAATCTTTTGTACCTCAGCTTTCTTAAGATTTTTAACCACGAATACTTTGTTCAAAGCACCCATTTTTTCACTTAGCTCAACTGAAATATCCCAAAAACCTGTTTTATTGTCAACGGAGTATCCCGCAATAGTACCAATCATCACTCCTTTAGGGAAAATTGCCGACTTACCGTCTGTTACCACGGTATCACCAATTTTCAAGGCTACATATTTAGGAACATCTGACAAGTGCATTACTCTGGAGTTATCTCCATTCCAAGTTAATGTTCCAAAATATCCTGAGCTTTTAAGAGCTGCATTAATTCTTATATTATTCACACTTAAAACAGACTGAACCAGGGCGTAACTATCTGTAGCATTGATCACGATTCCCGCAACACCTTTAGGAGCCATAACTCCCATTTGTGGAAACACGCCATCTCTCTTACCACGGTTAATGGTAAAATAGTTATTTCTTCTGTTAATACTATTGAAAACTATCTCTCCGTCTACAAATGTGTAAACCTGACCTCCTCCTAAAGTATCATGCACTCTTTTGAATACAGGATTCTTGGCGCCCTCTTTTCCATAGAGTTCCACCATCAAAGCCTTATTTTGAGCAACAAGATCTTCATTGATCTGTTTAAGCTTAAGATAAGTAACCCCTTCATCAATATATCCGGAAACCCTAGAGTTCAACGCGGCTGATTGGCCGGCGACCCAAGATTTCTGCATGGCATTTTTAGAGAATATCAGAACCAGAGCAACAATTTGCAAGAAAATAAAGAAGACAAAAAGAGAGTTCTTCGAAAATAATCTCAGCAAAAATCCCATTCAGATAAAGTGTCGTAAAAGTTAAAATTATTTAATTAAGAAATTGAATTTATCCATATTCTTAAGCGCAATACCTGTTCCGCGAACTACAGCTCTTAACGGATCTTCTGCCACGAAAACAGGAAGACCGGTCTTTTTGTGTAGTCTGTCTGCCAAACCTCTTAACAAAGCACCACCACCAGCAAGATAAATACCTGTTTTATAGATATCAGCTGCCAATTCCGGAGGTGTTAAAGAAAGAGTTTCCATTACAGAATCTTCAATCCTGATAATAGATTTATCCAGCGCACGTGCAATTTCTTTATAGCCAACCATAATTTCTTTTGGCTTACCAGTGATAAGGTCTCTACCTTGTACCGGAATATCTTCAATATCTACATCAAGATCTTCAACAGCAGAACCTACTTCAATTTTCACTCTTTCAGCTGTTCTTTCTCCGATGTAAAGATTATGGTGCGTTCTTAGGAAATAAGCAATATCGTTTGTAAATACATCCCCTGCAATTTTCACAGATTTATCACAAACAATACCTCCTAAAGCTACCACAGCAATTTCTGTAGTACCGCCACCTATGTCGATGATCATATTACCTTCAGGTTTCTGAACATCAATCCCAACTCCTATTGCAGCTGCCATTGGTTCATAAATCAACCTTACTTCTTTTGCATTTACTTTTTGTGCAGAATCTCTTACCGCTCTTTTCTCAACCTCTGTAATTCCTGAAGGAATACAGATCACGATTCTTAGAGCAGGCTGAATGAATCTACCTTTGATCCCAGGAATTTTTTTGATAAACTCCTTAATCATGTGTTCAGAAGCATGAAAATCTGCAATAACCCCGTCTTTCAAAGGACGAATAGTTTTGATATCTTCATGAGTTTTCCCCTGCATATGCTTCGCCTGTTCCCCTACAGCAATAGGTTTACCCGTAGAACGCTCAATTGCAACAATTGAAGGCTGATCTATAACAATTTTGTTATTATGGATAATAAGCGTGTTGGCAGTTCCTAGGTCTATCGCAATTTCTTGCGTAAACATATCGAATAAACTCATATTTTTCTTCTGATTTTAAGAATACAAAGATATAAATTTAAGGCTACTAAAGAAACTTCATAAGCATATAATTTGGTTAAAATTTGGTTAAAATTCTAAATTATTTGCTAAGTATTGAAATAATATTTTTAGAAGACGGAAAGCAAAGCCCTACATAGTGGCGATTTATAGTTTTTCACGATAATTATCATATACATTATCAGAAAATAATTAATAAAAAAAGCCTTAAATTTGCAACGCTTATGCTACAATATTCCAATATACATAAAACTTCAAATTTTGCTGTACTTTCTATAAGCTATGAAAAGGCTGATGGAGAAACGCGAGGGAAATTTGCATTTTTTGATGAAAATATTAAAAATTTTGTTGCTCGAATTCACGACGAAAATTTAGGAGATGCCTTTGTGGTTTCCACCTGTAACAGAACCGAAATCTACACTACTACTCCGAATTACCTTTTGGTTGCCGAAGAATATTGTAAAACAATCGGGGTAAACATCACAGATTTCCTTCAATTTGCCAATATCCTTACCAAAGAAGAAGCTTTAACGCATTTATTCAGAGTCGCTGCAGGATTGGAGAGTCAGATCATTGGTGATTTCGAGATCATCGGACAAATTAAAAAAGCATACAGCCGTTTTAAAAAAGAGAGGCAGAATTCGAATCCTTATCTGGAAAGAGCCATTAACTCTGCCATTCAGATCTCCAAAAGAATTAAAAACGAAACTGGAATCTCCAACGGAGCCGCTTCCGTTTCTTATGCTGCCGTTCACTATATTTTAAACAACCAAAAAAGAATTACAGAGAAAAACATTCTTCTTTTAGGGGTTGGTGAAATTGGCCAAAACACAGTGGAAAATCTTGTGAAACATGTTTTCCAACCCAAAATAAAAATAGCAAATAGAACTCAGGAGAAAGCTGAAAAGATATCTGAAAAATATAACATTCCTCATGTTGACTATTCTGATTTTGACAATGAGTTGAAAAATACAGATATCCTTATCGTTGCTACCGGAGCCAAGAAACCTATTATTAATGCTTCCCACTTCCCGAACGGAAAAGAAACATTGATCATTGACCTTTCTATTCCTCACAATGTAGATAAAGATGTTACGACCAATGAAAACGTAACCTTAATTGATGTTGATGAGCTTTCAAAGCAAATTCAGGAAACCATTCAGCAGAGAGAAAAAGAAATCCCAAAAGCCGAATCTATTATCAAAGAAATGGCAAAAGAGTTTCTTGAATGGGAAAAAAAGAGAAAACTAGCACCAAATATTCACCATTTCAAAGCCGTTCTTAAAAATATGGAACGCAACGAGATGCATAATTTTTACAGAAAAAACAAATATATTAACATTACAGACATGGAGCTTTCTGAGAAAATGATTCAGAAAATCACCAATCGTTTTGCGAAATATATCATCGATAATCCTTGGAAAGCCGAAGAAATCAGTAAATTAATGCACGAAATATTAGTTGAACAACCAAACAACGAATTCAATGAAAAGCATTAGAATCGGAACCAGAAATTCCGCACTTGCACTTTGGCAGGCAAGAGAGGTTGCAAGGCACCTACAAAACAGTAATTACCTAACGGAAATTGTACCTATCGTTTCTTCTGGTGATAAAAACCTTAATCTTCCCCTTTATTCTATGGGAATTACAGGCGTTTTCACAAGAGATTTGGATGTTGCATTATTAAATGATGAGATAGACATTGCTGTTCACTCTTTAAAAGATGTACCTACTCTTTTACCGGAAAATATTGAACTTGTTTCTTATCTGGAAAGAGATTTCCCTCAGGATGTATTGATAAGAAAAGAAGAATCTAAAAATAAAGAGTTTCACGAACTGAAATTGGCAACAAGCAGTTTGAGAAGAAGAGCTTTTTGGTCAAGAAATTATCCGCATGCTGAGTTTTCAGATATTCGTGGAAATATTCAGACGCGTCTTCAAAAATTACAGGATCAGGATTTTGATGCTACCATCTTATCTTTAGCAGGAATCAAAAGAATGCAGATGGATATTGATTATGAAATGCTTCCGTTAATGATCCCTGCTCCTTCGCAAGGTGTTATTGCTGTGGCAGGACATTCTGACAAGAAAGAAATCAATGAAATCCTAAACACAATAACCAATCATAAACCTACTCAGATCTGTGTAGAAATTGAAAGAAACTTCTTAAGTACATTAGAAGGAGGTTGTACCGCACCTATTGGAGCATTTGCTGAATTTTTTGGAGATCAAATTCGTTTTAAAGCAGCCCTTTGTTCATTAGATGGGAAAAACTGTATTGCTACAGATGAAAACTTCGAATATAATGAGGTTGAAAATTTTGGGGAAAAATTCGCAAAAATAGTTCTTGAAAACGGAGGAAAAGAATTGATGGCTGAAATTAAAGGTTCTTATTAAGAACTTTTAAGCATATTTGTACCTTTATATTTTAACGTACAAAATAATGAAAAAGGCCCTGTTTTTATTGCTCCTCACATTCTGTGTGTTTACTGTAAATGCACAGAATAAATTTGCACTTCAATTATCTGATGCCGCTTTGGGGATCATAGACAAGACCATTACCTACGACCCTACTTATTTTATCCTCGCCTATCCCAATGGAGATGTTCCTTCGGATAAAGGTGTTTGCACAGATGTTGCTATCAGAGCTTACAGAAAAGTAGGTATTGATTTACAAAAAGAAGTGCACGAGGATATGGCGAAAAACTTGGAAGTTGAAAAAGCCTGACCCTAATATTGATCACAGAAGGGTTCCTAATCTTGGCGTCTTCTTTTCTAAATTCGGAAAAGTAAAATCTATTGAAACCAATCCTGCACTTTATATTCCGGGTGATATTGTTACTTGGATTTTACCAGGCAACCTAACCCATATTGGAATTGTGGTGAATAAAAAATCTGCTGACGGAAAAAGATTTTTAATCGTACATAATATAGGAAGCGGACAAGTTTTGGAAGACGTACTCTTTAAATATACCATTACAGGACATTATCAATACCCTAAATAAGCTATTTTTATTATGAAAAACCTTTTTTATGCTTTATTCGTATTGATAACATGCTTTGCGAAGGCTCAAACCAGTGAAGTTAAAATAATTAATAAACCTATTGATTATTCTACTGAAAGAACACGCCTAAGTTTGGAGTACCTTAAGGATCATTATCAAATTGTTCAAAAGTCTCCAACTATTTCACCTAAAATAATCGTCCTGCATTATACCGCAGGTGGAACCGTTGAAACCAATTATAAGTATTTCAATAAAACCTATTTGGAATCTGCCAGAAATGTTTTGAAAAAACAAAGTACGCTCAATGTTTCTTCTCAGTTTATTGTAGACAGAGATGGCACTATCTATCAACTTATGGAGCCCAATATGTTTGCAAGACACACCATTGGTCTTAATTATTGTGCAATAGGTATTGAAAATATAGGAAGCAAACAGCAACCGCTTACCGAAAAACAAATAGCCTCGAATGCTCAGCTCATTAGATTTTTAACTAAAAAATACAATATAGAATATTTAATAGGACATTCAGAATATGGTATCTTTAGAAATTCTAAACTTTGGAAAGAAACAGACCCTAATTATTTTACAACAAAAGAAGACCCAGGGAAAGATTTCATGACAAAAGTAAGACTGTTAGTTACCGATTTACATTTAAAAGATAGACCTTAATGAAAATTTTATTTACCAAAAACATAGACCAATCAATTTTAACCCAACAATTAGGAGAGGATATTTTGGTGGACTGTGTTGAGGTTATTAAGACCAACCCTATTCAGATTACTTCTTTTGATTTAAAAAACTACTCTCTTATTTTCACCAGTGTGAACGGTGTAATTTCTTTTTTCAATAATCAATTTAAGCCTAACGAAGATTTTACTGCGAAAAACTACAATAAAATATATTGTGTGGGCGAAAAAACCAAAAGAGAACTGAGAAAAAATGGTTTTGGAACTTTTAAAGTATTGAAAAATGCCGAAACGCTTTCAAAATTTATTATTACCCACTGCCAGCATGAAAAGTTTGTTCATTTCTGTGGAAACCTCGCCATTGACGTTCTCGACAAAGAACTTCCGTTACAAAATATCAAATACAATAAAGTCACTGTTTATAATACCGAAGAAATCAATCCGTTGGTACCTGAAAAATATCATGCGATAGTTTTTTTTAGTCCAAGCGGAGTTCGTAGTTTTGCAAAGCAAAATTCATTAGAAAATATGACCCTGTTTTCGATTGGAGAAACCACTTCTGGTGAGTTGAAAAAATACACCCAACAGAAGATCTATACCTCCGAAGGAAATAATCTTGTATCTATCTTTGAATTAATACAAAGAGTAGTAAAAAATAATCTTTGAAATATCTATTGCCCAACGTGTATACTGCCGGCAATATTAGTCTAATACATTATGATTAAAAACGACCTATATTTAAAAGCACTTCGCGGAGAAACCGTAGAAAGACCACCAGTTTGGATGATGAGACAAGCCGGAAGATATTTGCCGGAATTCATTGCTCTTCGTGATAAATATGATTTCTTCACGAGATGTCAGACTCCTGAGCTTGCCGCTGAAATCACCGTACAGCCTATCCGTAGATTTCCTTTGGATGCTGCCATTTTATTCTCTGATATTTTGGTAGTGCCTCAAGCCATGGGAATTGATTTTAAGATGAAGGAAAACGTTGGTCCTTGGTTAGACGATCCTATCAGAACAATGGAACAAGTACAAAATGTTATCGTTCCGGATGTAAATGATACCTTAGGATATGTATTTGACGCCATTGAATTAACATTGATAAAACTAGACAATGATATTCCATTGATTGGTTTTGCAGGTTCTCCATGGACTCTTCTTTGCTATTGCGTAGAAGGAAAAGGAAGTAAAGCTTTTGATATTGCAAAGTCGTTCTGTTTCCAACAGCCGGAAGCCGCTCATTTATTGCTTCAAAAGATCACAGACACTACGATTGCTTATCTAAAAAGAAAAGTAGAAAAAGGAGTTTCTGCGGTACAGATCTTTGATTCTTGGGGTGGAATGCTATCTCCAGCAGATTATCAGGAATTCTCTTGGCAATATATTAACCAAATCGTTGAAGCTTTAAGTCCGCTTTCTCATGTTGTTGTATTTGGAAAAGGATGTTGGTTTGCTTTGGAAGATATGACAATGTCTCCGGTTTCAGCTTTAGGTGTTGACTGGACGATCAAGCCTGAGTTAGCAAGAACGTTAACGAATCATACCATGACGCTTCAAGGGAATTTTGATCCTGCAAGATTACATTCTACACCAGAAACGATTAAAAAAATGGTGAATGAAATGATTAACCGTTTTGGAAAAGACAGATACATCGCGAATCTTGGTCACGGAATTTTACCTAACATTCCAGTAGAAAATGCTGAAGCTTTTATTAGAGCTGTTGTAGATTGGAAACCGAATAATTAAACTTTACATTATTGAAACCTTCAAGGTCTAATTCCCATAAAACAAAATCCCTTTCAGAAAGCTGAAAGGGATTTTTCTGTATATGGTATATAGAAATTATTTAATTTCTGTAATAAAATCTTCTTTAGCCTTTCTTACTTTAGCAAGGTTCACCAACCAATCGTTGGATGCTTCTCTGTAACCGATTGGCAACAGTAAAACACTTTTTAATCCTTTCTCTTTTAAGTTTAAGATTTCATCAACCGCATCAGGAGAAAACCCTTCCATTGGCGTAGAATCTACTTCTTCAAAGGCGGCTGCAATAATTGCTGCTCCGAAAGAAATATAAGCTTGTTTCGCTGCGTGCGTAAAGTTTTCTTCAGCTGATCTTTGAGGATATGTACTCAACAGCATCTGTCTGTAGTTTTCCCAACCTTCATTTTTGAAGCCTCTGATTTCATTCGTAAGATCAAACATATTATTGATTCTTTCTTCCGTATAATTATCCCAAGCTGCAAAAACCAAAAGATGAGAACAGTCTGTAACCTGTGGCTGATTCCATGCATGTGGCTTAATCTGCTCTTTTACCTCCTGATTGGTAATAACAAAGATTTCGAACGGCTGCAAACCGCTTGAAGTAGGCGCTAATCTTGCCGCCTCTAGTATTTTGTCCACTTTTTCCTGTGGCACTTTTTCACGGTTCATTGCTTTGGTCGCAAATCTCCAGTTTAATTTATTTATTAATTCCATTCGTTAAATTTTACAGGGCAAAATTAGCAGAATAAATAAAAAGAATAGATCAAAAAATTACAATTCGAAGGATTGTTAAAATCTATTACTCATGATAATATTAAATAGATCAAAAGAAAAAAGCTTCTGAATTTCAGAAGCTTTGATATATTATGACAACATTCGTTGTGCTTTTTTCACCCCTTCCACAAGAAGATCAATTTCTTCAAAAGTATTGTAAATCGCAAAACTAGCTCTCACGGTTCCTGCAATATTAAAGAAATCCATGATTGGTTGTGTACAGTGATGTCCTGTTCTCACGGCAATCCCCATTTTATCAAGAATCATCCCTACATCAGAAGAAATACCTGTTCCTTCTAAATTAAAGGAAACTACCCCTGTTCTGTTTGCCTTTTCACCATAGACTTTAAGGTTTTCTATTTCCAGCAATTGTCTTTGTGCGTATTCTAACAAAGCATTTTCATGATTCTGAATCGTAGAATGTCCTATTTTTTCAATAAAATCTACTGCTGCACCAAGAGCAATATTCCCTCCAACATTTGGAGTTCCGGCTTCATATTTAAAAGGTAAGCCTGCGTAAGTAGTTCCGTCAAAAGAACACGTGGCAATCATCTCTCCTCCTCCATGAAAAGGTGGCAAATCTTCCAATATCTCTTGTTTTCCGTATAAAATACCCGTTCCCATGGGAGCGTACATTTTGTGACCTGAAAACACGAAGAAATCACAATCCATTTTCTGAACATCAATTGTAAAGTGTGGAGCAGATTGAGCCCCATCAATCACAATATAAGCATCCGAATTTTTTCTTGTCTTAGCAATGATCTCTTCAATAGGATTTACAACTCCCAACGCATTAGAAACCTGGTTTACAGAAACTACTTTTGTTTTTTCGCTTAAATACTGATCAAGATAATCTAACTGAAGAATCCCGTTTTCATCAATTGGAATAACACGAAGCTTTGCCCCTGTTCTTTCACAAAGCATTTGCCAAGGAACAATATTTGAGTGATGCTCTAGGTAAGAAATGATAATTTCATCATCTTTTTTAAGCTTCTGTGTTAAAATATAAGCGATAAGGTTTAACCCTTCTGTTGTTCCTTTCGTGAAAATTACTTCAAAATCATGTTTAGCATTGATGAATTTCTGAATCTTTCTTCTTGAAAGCTCCATTTCTTCTGTTGCTAACTGACTTAATGTATGAATTCCTCTATGCACATTGGCATTGATTTCTGTGTAATATTGAGTCCAAACTTCTAAAACTGAATTCGGTTTTTGAGACGTTGCTGCATTATCTAAGTAAACTAACGGTTTACCGTTCACCTGCTGGTTTAATATAGTAAACTGACTTCTTATTTCGTGAATGTCAAACATTTATTAAAATTTTAAATTAAAATGCTCTTATTTAGAACTCTTCAAATTTACGGCTTTTTTTCCGAAAGAAAATTGCATGAACATGATTATAGATTTAATCTAAAAATAAAAAACCTGCCAAAATACATTGACAGGTCTTATATTGTGATTAAGAAATTTCTTATTCAGCTGCTGCTTCTTCTGTTGCAGGAGCATCTCCTTCAACTTCTGTTGCAACTTCTTCTTCATCGTCATCATCAGCTGCTGCACCTTTGATTGCATTTCTAGACATTTTAACAGCTACAACAACTGCATTGTCTGGGTGTACAAAAGTATATCCTTCAGCTTTGATACCTCCAACATACAATTTGTTACCAATTTTAAGTGAAGTAATATCTACCACAACTTCGTCTGGCAAGTTTGCAGGAATAGCTTTTACTTTCAATTTTCTGAAAGACTGACGTAAAACACCACCAGCTACAACACCTTTAGAACGACCAATGATTCTTACAGGAACTTCCATAACAACTGGCTTATCGTCAGATAATCTGTAGAAGTCTGCATGAATAATTCTGTCCGTAATTGGGTGGAACTGAATATCTTGAAGAACAGCAGGAATTACCTGTCCGTCAACTTCAATAGATACCGTGTGTGCTTCAGGAGTATATACCAAACCTTTGAACGCTTTCTCTGTAGCAGAGAAGTTCAATGGCTCACCACCTCCGTAAACAACACAAGGAACTAATTCAGCATCACGTAAAGCTTTTGTCGACTTTTTGCCCACGCTTTCTCTTTTTGTACCTTGAATTGTAATTGATTTCATTTATAAAAATTTAAAAATTTGTTTAAAGTTTAATTTGCAAACAGCTAAATATCAATTAAATAACAAACTTACTGCTAATTGATTGATGCTCATGAACCATCTTCATAACGTCCGCAAATAGAGGGGCGCAAGATAGCACTTTTATTTTAGTTGTCAAATTATTTTTCACAGGAATTGAGTCAGTTACAATAACTTCCAACAATTTCGAGTTCTCAATATTATCGTAAGCTTTTCCTGAAAGCACTCCATGAGTAGCCATCGCTCTTACTGATTTTGCTCCTTTCTCCATTAAAATGTCTGCAGCTTTGCAAAGTGTTCCCGCAGTATCGATCATATCATCGATTAGAATAACATTCTTTCCTACAACATCTCCGATAAGGAACATTTCTTCTCTATTACATTTGCTTTTTTTCTTTCCTTGTAAGCAATTACTACATCAGCACCTAAGTGACCTGCATAGTTTTTCGCTCTTTTTGCACCTCCCATATCCGGAGAAGCAATTGTAAGATTATCTAAGTTTAGATTTCTTATGTAGTCTACAAAAATGCTAGAAGCATACAAATGATCCACAGGAATTTCAAAGAATCCTTGAATTTGGTCTGCATGCAGATCCATCGTCATAATTCTTGTTGCTCCCGCAGCAGTTAAAAGGTTCGCAACCAATTTTGCCCCTATCGGTGCTCTTGGCTTGTCTTTTCTGTCTTGTCTTGCAAGCCCAAAGTACGGAAGTACTACAGTAATACTTTTTGCAGAAGCTCTTTTCGCTGCATCAATCATTAGAAGAAGTTCTAAAAGATTGTCTGCCGGAGGGAACGTAGATCCGATTAGGAAAACTCTCCCACCTCTTACAGATTCGTCTAAAACAGGCTCAAACTCTCCGTCGCTAAACTCCTGAAAGTTGATTTTCCCTAATTCTTTCCCATAATACTGGGCAATTTTTTCTGCCAAGACCTTACTCGTTCTTGTACAAAATAGATAACTTAACTGATCGGCCATTTTTACTTTTTAAAAGATTTTGCAAATTTATAAAAAAACCACAAGAATTACTCCTTGTGGTTCATATGTTTTTATTTTCCTTTTGATTAAGGGAACTTCACGCCCGAATAATTATTCGCATTTACCTGTGGTAAAGAAGATTTGTAAGTCGCATTAATTGACTTAATAAATTCATTAGCAATAATTGCATACCCTCTACCCGTAAGATGTACTCCATCTAAAGAGAAGGCTCCACCTGTTACAAATTTAGCAGTGTATCTCACACCATCCCAAGAAACTCCTGACTGAGTACCAAGCTCATTCATTTTCTTGTTAGCATCTACAAAAGCATAACCTTTTGAAGCCGCCGCAGCTTTAATGGTAACATTATAAGCATCAATTGCAGTATTGATTTCTGTAATTTCTGATGGTATTAAAATATATTTATCTGCAAATGGATAAGCAATTCCTCTTGCAGAAAGAGCCGCAAGCGCCGTTGGTTCAGTCGATCCAATTGCTGCTTTACTCGTTAAAGGAACTAAATCTCCAGTTTTCGCCTGTCTTGCCTGCCCGTAAGTTGCTCCAAGATAAGTAGCCAAAGCAACCAATTGAGGATTTCCTGACGCAGTTGCTGCTGCTGTAATCTGAACTTTTAAATCAGGCAAACTTTCATCCTTAATTAATAAAGGATTTGCTTCTGTTTTAGAAAGCAATTTAATTCTGCTTCCTGCACCAACAGCAGTTAAAATCTGACTTAACGGACCGTATAAATTCGTATTTAAATTATCAATATTTGCATTCCCTGCAGCTACATTCCCTCCACCCAAAACAGAAGCTGTTAAAGGATTTGTTGGAATTGTTGTTAGAGAAGGAATAGATGTTACACTAGGAATATTTGCAATTACACCTTTAGCATTTGTAGTCGCAATCTCAGCAATCAATGCATTATAATATTGAGCAAACAGAGCAGGAGGCGTTAAAGTTTCCACAGAACTATCTGCACCAGCCAAAGCATACAATAAAGCATCATTATTACCGATCCATAAAGAGAAGAATGTAGGACTTTGAGCTTTGAAATCCTTAATCACAGATGTTGTAGGCGTTGACGCAAATCTTACGAAGTAAGGATTAGCAGTACCTAAAGCAACCCCTTGCACATTCCCATAACCATCTGCCAGTAAATGCGCAACCTTAGCTCCCGGAACCCCCATGTTGTTGAAAGGACCTGTTAAAACAGTATTTGTTAAAGTTGTTGCAACATTATTATTAGCATTTTTGATATCAGGAGAACCAGCAATAAAACTGTCAATATAAAGTTTCGTACTTGCAATTTGAAGATTGGTAGTACCACCTAAATTAAGAAGAAGCCCTCCGTTATTATCCGGCATTAAAGGTTGTTTAAAATCTCCGCCGCCAACTAATTTCATTTGCTGAGCAATCATAGAAGGATAAGATTCATTTTGTCCATCAGCATAAAGAGCACCGTCTCTATAGCCTGAAGTCAAAGAGTTTCCTAAAGAAATATATTTAGTAAAATCGGCTTCTCCTTTACTTACAACAACGTCTTTTACGTCCGTATCGAATTCATGTTCGCAACTCGTTGTAAAAAATAACGCGGAAATAGCGATTGTAGAAATTATAATTTTTTTCATAGTCTTTCAATTAAAAAGGATTATAAGATAAACCTAGACCTACATAGAATGCCGTAGCTGTAGACTGTCCATAGAAACCAAGTAAACTATTTTTCACATCTCTTGCCTGAGGTATTGCATATCCTCCAGCAATATCAACTCCGAATTGTTTTAGTTTAAATCCAACCCCTCCTGTTACCACATACGTATTGTATGAAGGTGTTTCAGGAATAAAGTTTTCGTCAGTATATGGAGATTCATCATAATAAGCACCAAGACGACCAAAGATCTTATCTGTAAATGCATACTGAGTTCCCAATCTAAATGTCTTAGAATTTTTAAAGTTTTTAGGAGAAACAGAAACCGTAGGATCTGATGGCTGATTTCCAACCGGAGCTTTACCAAAATCCAACGTCAGCTGACTGTATCTTTCCCATCCGTGATAGTTGAAATCCGCAGAAACCAACCATTTCGGAGTAATTTTATACGTTAAACCTATCGTATACTCCTCCACCAAAGGTAATGTTGCAGTAAAACTATCTTTACCTGATGTATCCAGACCTAATAATGGATAAACACTAGATGTCGGAAAACTGAAAGTAGCTGTTCCTTTCTTAGCTTTCATATCAACCGGTGAGCGGTAAGCGATACTTACGTCAAGTTTTGGATCTGGCCTGAAGTAAAAACCAAAACCATATCCATGCCCGCTCGCCTTACTGTCTAGATTAAGTTCACCACCAAATTGTGTAATAGCCTTATCCCAGTTCACAGATCCTTTAGCGTAGATATAACTTGCACCAAACGCAAACCAATCATTAAATTTATATGAAATCATGGGCTGAAAATAGAATGCTTTCAACTCAAGTTTTTCAACCATCTCTCTTCCTTCCCAGTTATTTGGATACTCAATAGTACTCCCAAAAGGGGTAGAAAAGCTGAAACCAATAGATAATTTGTCAATTGGTTTATAAGCAATAGCAGCATAAAGTGGGGTTCCGATAGGATTATCCGTTTCTGTACTCTGCAGCGTATTTGTATTCTGGAAAGTCACTTTATTACCCGCAGCAAAACCTCCTACTGATATACTCAGTCTTGAAGGAATAAATGACATACCCGCTGGGTTAAAAAATGCCACACTTGCATCTTCAGCATGTGCACTAGTATGTGCCATTGCCAATTGTTTTACCCCTTGCAAAGAAACCCTGAAGCCTCCTGCGTAAGATAGAACACCTGCCAATAAAGCAGTTGATACTAATATTTTTTTCATAGACTATTATTATATAACCCAAATATAAAATTATTTTGGCTACACCTGTTAATAAATCTTAAAATTTTAAACAATATGCCAAAAGAAAATTATGTTTAAAATAACACTTTAATAAAAAAAGCCCTTAAACACATAGTTATTAGATATTTAATAACCTTTTGCCGAGTAATCAAGTTTTTAGTTTAATATTAAACAATGATCTTGATGAATATTTGAATTTTTTAGAATTACATAAAGATAAAAATATATAAATTTGCAGGAACAAATAAAAGTTATATGAGTTGTGGATGTAAAACATCCGGCGATTCTGCACATTCTTGCGGACCCAAGAAAACCGCGAATGGCTGTGAAAGCGTAAATACCTGTGGTAATAGTTATAAATTAAGTGTTTTCGACTGGCTATCTAACATCAATAATCCGGCATCTAATAGGTGTGATTATGTAGAAGTTAGATTTAAAAATGACAGAAAATTATTTTATAAAAATGTAAATAATGTTCCTTTACATATTGGTAGCGTAGTAACAGTAGAATCTAGTCCCGGACATGATGTAGGTGTGGTAAGTCTCACCGGAGAATTAGTGAAAATTCAGATGAAGAAGAAAAGAACTTCTGAAGAATCTGCACTTAAAATATACAGATTAGCCAACCAAAAAGATATTGAAGTCTGGCAGGAAGCTAGAAAAAAAGAAGATAACGTAAAAATAGACGCTAGAAAAATCGCTCACAGACTGGGACTTGAAATGAAAGTTACAGATGTTGAATACCAAGGTGATGCTTCTAAGGTTACATTTTATTACACTGCTGATAACCGAATAGATTTCAGACAGTTAATTAAAGACTTTGCTTCTACTTTCAGAACGAAAATCGACATGAAACAAATTGGTTTCAGACAGGAAGCAGCAAAAGTTGGAGGAATCGGATCATGCGGAAGAGAGCTATGTTGTTCTACGTGGTTAACAGATTTCAGATCAGTAAACACCAACGTTGCAAGATATCAGCAGTTGAGTATCAACCCTCAAAAACTGGCTGGGCAATGTGGTAAACTTAAATGTTGTCTTAATTATGAATTAGACAGCTATCTTGATGCATTAAGCCACTTCCCTTCTTCTTCTACAACGTTAGACACAGAAAAAGGAAGAGCATTTTGTATTAAGATTGACGTTTTCAAAAAGAAAATGTGGTTTGCATACATCGACAGTTCGGTTGCGTGGTATGATTTTGATATTGATTTGGTTAAAGAATTAATTGCAAAAAATAAAAAAGGAGAAAGAACGTTGCCTCTTGAGGATCTTAAGCAACCTGACGCTCCTTTGCACACCATTGATCTTATTCAGGAAAACAGTGTTGATAGATTTGAGAAGAAAAATAAAAGCTTTAACAAAAACAGACCTCAAAATCAGAATCAAAACAGGCCAAACCAAAATCAAAGCGGTCCTAACCAAAGTCCAAGAAAAAACAGACCTGAAAGATCAGATCGACCTCAAAATACGGAAAAGTCTGAACGCCCGGAAAGAGTTGAAAGACCAGCAAGGACAGAAAACCAGAATCCGAACGCCAACCCTAATCCTAACAAGCAGAGACCTCAAAAGCCTCAACAACAGCAGCAACCAAAAGCTCAGTTAGAAAAAGCAGAAGCAGCGGTAGATCCTGAGAACAAGCCTCAACCTAACCCGAACAAGAAAAAATTCAAGAAAAAGTTTCCTCCAAAAAAAGATAACAATGCATAAAATTTTAGGAGTATTAACTCTTATCCTTTTCTTTAGCTGTAAATCTTCTCCGGAAGGTGAAACAGTCACAATGAATTCTGTTGATAACAAATGGAATAAGAAAAGTGAGCAAAAATTTAATCTTGAAATTTCAGATCCACAAAATCCTAAAAACATTATATTTGTTGTAAGGAATAACAATAATTACCCTTACAGCAATATAAGATTTATTGTAAATTTCACCAATCTTCAGAACAAAAAGAAGGAAACAGACACCTTAAATTATGTATTGGCAAAGCCCAATGGAGAATGGCTTGGTACAGGTTTTGGAGACACGAAGGAGACCCTTTTTCAATATAAATTGAATTATAAGTTTCCGGAAAAAGGCAAATATGAAATCGGCATGGTGCAAGCCATGAGAAATGATGCCCTTCCTGGAATTGAAGATATTGGAGTAAAAATAGAAACGGCTAAACCGTAATTATCAATGGAAGATAACAAAAGAAACGTAGGAAGCAAAGGAAAAACATTCCCTCTTCCTCCCAAAAAGAATGGCAAAAAAACCGGTTGGAAAAAATGGGTTAGCATTATTTGGATTGGACTCATTGCAGTTGTTCTAGGAATTTCAGGACTTTTCTTTGCTGTTTCTCAAGGTTTTCTTGGAGAAATGCCCGATGTAAAAGAGCTTGAGAATCCTGATATTTACGTAGCCTCTGAAATTATTTCATCAGATGGAGTTCTTCTAGGCAAATTTGAAAAAGAAAAAACGCAGCCTATTACTTACAAAGAACTTCCTCCTTTCCTTATTTATGCATTACAAGCTAAAGAGGACGAAAGGTTCAAAGAACACTCTGGAATTGATTTAAGATCTATTTTAAGAGCTGTAAGGTATGGTGGCGACAGAGGTGGAGGTTCTACAATTACACAACAGTTGGCTAAACTTTTATTCACCAAAGAACCTTCTAAAAATCCAATAAAAAGGGTTATTCAAAAGCTTAAAGAATGGTCCGTTGCGGTAAGTCTTGAAAAAAGATATACCAAGGAAGAGATTATCACTTTATATTTTAATAAGTTTGACTTTACCTACAATGCCAACGGTATTGAAATGGCGTCAAAAATTTATTTTAACAAGTCAACCTCTCAACTCACTCTTCCGGAGGCAGCAATGTTTGTAGCAATGCTAGAAGCTCCTATTGCAAACAACCCGATGAGAAATCCTGAAAGAGCAAAAAGGAGAAGAGATGTTGTACTCGCTCAAATGTTGGAAACAGGATATATTGATCAAACAACTTATGATAAAGCAACATCATCAGCCGTAAAAACTGACTATCAACCGATCAAAAATATCAGTGATGACTACTCTGCTTACTATAAGTTTTATTTGAAAAAAGAGATTGATACTTACCTTAAAGATTACGAGAAACAGACCGGTAAGAAATTAAACCTTTACAAAGACGGTTTAAAAATATATATCACTCTTGATTCTAAGATGCAGAAATACGCAGAGCAATCAATCAGAGAACATTTAACAGATCTTCAAAAAAGATTTGATGCCGAGCAAAGAGGTAGAAAAAACAGACCTTTCTATTACTTAACAAATACGCAGGTTAACAGCGTAATGCTTCAGGCAATGAAAAGAACTGGACGTTACAAGCAATTAAAAAGAGCTGGTATTTCTGAAGACTCAATCATGATGGAGTTTCACAAACCAATCAAAACTTCACGTTTCACATGGGCCGGAGAAGAAGAAGTGGAAATGTCTCCTTGGGATTCTATCAGATACCATAAACAAATTGCTCAGGCAGGTTTAATGTCAATGGTTCCGGGAACAGGTGAAATTAAAGCTTGGGTTGGAGGAATCGACTGGCAACATTTCCAGTATGATCACATCAAACAAGGAAAAAGACAGGTCGGTTCAACATTTAAGCCTTTTGTGTACGCAACGGCTATTATGAAATTAGGAATGACGCCTTGTTCAACGGTATCCAATGGAACTTATGATCACAACGGATGGCATGTTCCGGGAAGAGGAGGAATGCTAACCTTAAAAGATGGTTTAGCACACTCTCAAAACCCGATTGCCGCAAGACTTATTGAAATGACTGGTGTTGATGCTGTAATTCAAACAGCAAGAGACTTAGGAGTAACAGAAGAAATTCCGAGAAACAATACCATTGCTTTAGGTTCATCAGATATTACCATCTATGAAATGCTTGGGGCTTACAGTACTTTCGCCAACTATGGAAATCACAACAAACCGGAAATGATCTGGAGAATTGAAGATGCCAACGGTAGAGTGATCAAAGAAGTAAATGTAGAACCAAAAGAAGTAATGAATCCGCTATACGCTTACACCATGATTGAACTCATGAAAGGGGTGGCACAATACGGAACTGCTTCTGGTGAATTAGGAAGAAGAGGAATCTCAAAAGCGGTAGAAATTGCTGCTAAAACAGGGACAACACAAAATAACTCCGATGGTTGGTTTATGGGAATTACGCCAAAACTAGCAACAGGAGCTTGGGTTGGATGGGAAGATAGAGCAACCCACTTCTTAGGAACAGGTGAAGGACAGGGAGCAAAAATGGCATTGCCAATTTGGGCAATCTTCATGAAGAAAGTGTGGGCTGATAAAACATTAGGAATTTCTCCTGATGATAAATTCACAAAACCTTCCGATTGGAAAGATGGATGCTCTGGCTTAAAAGGCATTGGAGGCGGTTATGGTGATGATGGAGGCCTTCAGACGATGGACGAAATCAAAAATCCAAGACCTGTAGAACGTACCCCTAAAAACAACTCTGACAAGAAAGAAGAAAATGTGAATGAAAACCTACATTCCTCAGACGAAGTAGATTTCAATAAATAAATTCTCTTTTAGAAATACACAAGACCTTTCAATTATTTGGAAGGTCTTTTCTTTTATTATTAATAACTTTGATACATGAATATCGAAAACATCAAACAACCTTTTATAAAAATGTTTCCTGGAGATTTTTCCGGCAATACCATTCAAAGAAATACGCCTAAAGTTTTATTTTCAACAGTAGATCCTGTTAGTTTTGAAAACCCAGCATTGATTGCATTCAATGAAGAACTTTCGGAGGAAATAGGATTAGGAAAGTTTGAAGAGAAAGATTTAGATTTTCTTGTGGGAAATAACCTTCCTGAAAACATACAAACATACGCTACCGCTTATGCAGGACATCAGTTTGGAAACTGGGCAGGACAATTAGGTGATGGAAGAGCAATTTTAGCCGGTGAAATCACAAATGATTCAGGTAAAAAAACAGAAATTCAATGGAAAGGAGCCGGCGCAACTCCTTACTCCAGACATGCAGATGGAAGAGCAGTGTTGAGGTCTTCAGTTCGCGAATATTTAATGAGTGAGGCTATGTTTCATTTAGGCGTTCCAACAACAAGAGCATTAAGTTTAGCTTTTACTGGAGAAGACGTCGTAAGAGATATGATGTACAGCGGAAACCCTCAAGCCGAAAAAGGCGCAGTGGTCGTAAGAACAGCAGAAAGCTTCCTTCGATTTGGTCATTTTGAATTGATTTCTGCACAACAGGAATACGACACCCTACAAAAGCTTGTTAATTTTACCATTGATAATTACTATCCTGAAATTACTTCCGAAGGAAATCAAAAATACAAAGACTTCTTTCAAGACGTTTGCAAAAGAACAGCAGATTTGATGGTAGAATGGTTTAGAGTAGGCTTTGTTCATGGCGTAATGAATACGGATAACATGTCGATCTTAGGACTGACAATAGACTACGGCCCTTATTCCATGATGGATGAATATGATTTAAACTTTACCCCAAACACAACCGATTTACCCGGAAGAAGATATGCCTTTGGAAAGCAAGGACAGATTTCCCAATGGAATCTTTGGCAATTGGCCAATTCACTAAATGTATTGATTGAAGATGAACAGCTTTTAGAAAAAACATTAAATGAATTCGGAGACTATTTCTGGAAAACTCATGACACTATGCTGTGCAAAAAATTTGGCTTTGACCAATTGCTTGATGGTGACGAAGAATTTTTCACAAACTGGCAAGGATTGATGCAAGAATTACAGTTAGACTATACTTTATTTTTTAACGAATTAGAGAAAATTAGCCGTAAATATGATTTAAAAGATAATTTTCAAAGGATTTCATACGTTTCACTGCATCCTGAAAAGCTTTTAAAAATTGAGGATTTCATAAATACATACAACATAAGATTAACTCGAAATTTGATTTCAAAAGAAGAATCAATTATTCTAATGCAGAAAACAAATCCTAAATTCATTTTAAGAAATTTTCATTTATACCAATGTATCGAAGAAATTAATTTAGGAAAAACAGAAATGCTTAATAAATTAACAACAGCATTAAAAAATCCTTATCAAGAATTTTATCCTGAATTTTCAACAAAAAGACCCTCTGAGTATGATGACATTTCAGGATGCTCCATGCTTTCTTGCAGTTCATAAAATTATTAACCCACAATCAATATCCTTTTTTTAATGAGCTTTTTTCATTATTCTGGTTTTTTTTGTTATTTTTACATAAAATAAAAAATATTATGAAAAAAATTCTACTATCTTTAAGCATATTGTTTATTGGAGCCTCTATAGAAGCACAGACATTATTATCAGAAAACTTTGAAGGAACAACATTTCCTCCAACAGGATGGACAAGAACAAGCACAGTATCATCAAGACCTTGGGATTTTAGTCCTGTTGTTTTTGGAACGGGAGCATCAGAATTTTTAATTTCTGGAACCAAATCTGCAGGTATTAATTTTACTACTTCAGCAAATACTGCAAATTTAGTAAGTCCTTCATTTAGCCTAGCTGGAACTACATCTCCATCTTTAAGTTTTAAAGCAGTAATAGGCTACTCATACATGAAAGTTCTTGATGCAGGAAATTTACTTGCACAAATTTCTACCAATGGTGGAGCAACATGGACAACATTATGGAATGAAGATGATGAAGTAGGCTTCATAGATGATGGAGACGGGGATATTGATACTGATCTTTACAATTTAAATATTGTACCGGTACAAGTAAGTTTAACACCATATATTGGACAAACAAATGTTCAAATTAGATTCCGTTATGTAGCAACAGACGCAGATGGGGTTTCAATAGATGATGTTGTAGTTTCATCTGGCACCTTAGCAACAAACGAAGCATCTTCAAAATTAAAATCAGTAAGCATCTACCCTAACCCAACAAAAGGAGAAATCAATATCAAAACTGATAAAAAGATAAAATCTTCAGCAGTGTTAGACTTCTCAGGAAAATCAGTATTGAAATCAACATCTGATAAAGTAGATATCTCTTCTCTTCCAAAAGGAACCTATTTAGTGCAAGTAGAATTTGCAGACGGAACAACAACTACAGAAAAAGTAATTAAAGAATAATTGCTTTCCACATAATCTTTTAAAGCTCATCAAAATTGGTGAGCTTTTTATTTTTACTTTTGTAAAAATTTTTGATGGTGTTTATTCCTACTATTAAATCGAAACTTAACGGCTTATTTAAGCTCATTCTCCCTTATTCATATTCGGAGCTCGGAGTATTCACATTCTTTCTCATTGCTTACGGAATTTTAGGCTGGTATATTGCCCTAGATTATCGAATTATTTTCGATGAAAGAATTCCTTGGGATGCTTACTTTAGTTTTGACAACCGTTCTATTGTAATGACCGGAGGAAGCTTTGAAAGACATCCACTCTCTTATTATTTTTTTAATTGGGTCAGAGAAATTGCTTTATATCTTTCTGATGGAAAAACAAATGCCGTTTTCAGGTTAGCATTAGCTTGGATGAGTACTTTAATGGTTAGCTTAAGCATGCTTCAGGTCTTTAAATACCTTAAGAATATTATTAACCTTCCCTTATTCATCAATGTATTAATTATCCTGTTTTTCGGAACATTTTCAACCCCTATTATCCTTTCTTTTACCCCAGAAAACTTCACTTATACTCTATTCTTATTGACTTTATTCAATCATTATGCAGCGATAAAGCTCAAAAAAGAAGAAAAAATCCCTGCCATACCAATTATTTTAGCAGGTATTTCTATTGGAGGACTTACCGTAACAAACATTGCAAAAGTTTTTATTCCCGTAGCATTTGAGAAAGGTATTTTTAGAAATTGGAAGAAATTTGGAAACGCAGTTTTCAGGGTTGTCTTAACTATTATTTGCTTCGTATTATTGTATTTAAATAGAATTAATTTCAAGTATGAAAATATATTTTCCAAGACAAACAGTCAATACGAGAAGTTTTCTAATGTAAAATCCACCCCGATTTGGGACATGATTCTCTCCTACTTTTTTGGAGGAAACATCTTATTCCCAAGCTTCATTATCCGCAATAAAAACAACATGAAAGGCTTTGATTTCAAAGGCCTACTTATGGATGTTTACACCTCTTGGATTCCTTACGTATTTATTGCAGTCCTTTTGACACTGATTTTTTGGAGTTATTTTAAAAATTTCAAAAATAAGTTTGTCCAAATACTCATGATCTCATTTTTCATTGACATCATCATACATTGTATGATGAAATTTGGACTTCATACCGCGTACATCTACGGTGGACACTTTGTTTTCGTGTATCCGTTATTATTGGGATGGCTGTTTTATTCGTATAAAACCTCTCCTAAAATCTTATCTTTTTTAACGGTTATTGTAAGTCTATTATTTGTCTATTTATTGCTCAATAATTACGTAAGAATGGTAGAGTTTTTCTGGTTTTTAAATCAATATTACCAATAAAAAAAGCTGAGAATTTTCTCAGCTTTAGTTTTCTTTATATTTCTACAAAATATTATTTTGCTTCTGCGCAGAAAATTCTGTATTGAACAGGAGTTGCCGATTTAAAATATTCTCTTACTCTAGATAAATCTGAAGCAGCACTTTGTTTTGTAAAATAACTTCCTGCTAAAATTTTATAATTCGGTCTTAAAGAAGCATCCGTTTCAACCTTCAGATTCGGAAACCTTTTTCTGAAATAAGACTTCACCTCGTTAGCCTCTTCATTGGTCTTTACTGTAGTGATTTGGATCTTATATCCTAAGATTCTAGGGTTCTTTCTGCAAATTTCTGCATTGGTAAGCTCTCTATTGGGAACATATATTTTCGCAGGCCTCGTATAAGAACTGTCATCATCATTATCTTTGGGTGTATTATTGGATGAATTATGAGTCGCCACTTTAGAACATTTATCTTCTAAGCTCCCCAAAGCATCACTCACTTTAGGATCCATAGTGATAATTAATTCTGTTCCAGACAGCGTATCTTTCTTCACAACCTGTTGTGCATCAATATTATAAAACCCAAATAATGATAGTGCTAAAAATATTTTGATTAAATTTTTCATTTAAACTTGTTTCCGCAAATTTATACAAATTAAAAAATTATACCAAACTGAGTTATTTAGAATTAATACAAATTAACTACAAATGATATTTTCCCCTCTCGTTATGGCGTTAAATTCCTGTTAAAAATATTATTTTTGCGGGATTGATTGGTTCAATATTTTACTAACATAAGATAATTTAAATGATTAGTTGGAGAAAGCATTATAAACAAACGTTGATCGCAATAGGCTTATTGCTATCGACCAGTGCTTCAATTTACGGGCAAGACGGCGATCCTAAAAACGGTGAGAAACTTTTCAAAGCGAATTGTACTGCATGCCACGCGCTGGATAAACAAGTAATAGGACCTCCTTTGAAAGGGGTTGTAGAACGAGTAAAAACAGAGGGTGGTGTAGACAAAGATTGGCTTCACAAGTGGATCAAGGACAACAAAGCTCTGAGAGCATCTGGTGACAAATACGCCAATGAGATTTTTGAAAAATTTAACAAGACTGAAATGTTGCAGTTTCCGAATCTTACAGATAAGGATATTGATGACATCTTAGCTTTTACAACTAATCCTCCGGCTCCAGAACCGGAACCAGCTGCTACGACAGCTACTGGTACAGATGCAGCAGCGGCGGCTCCTGCAAGCAATACTACGACTAGTGTTGTTATTATTTCACTTCTAGCAATTGCTGCTTTATTGGTTTGGATCTTAATTAAACTAAGACAATTAGTTAAATTAGGTCAATCTGAAGACTTAGCTGGACTTAACGAAACTAGAGTTCGTTCTTTCAGTGAAATCTATGAGAAATACCACTACATCGGTAAAGGAGCATTAGCAATTCTAGCTATTTTGGCTACTTATGGAATTTGGAACTGGGTCATGTGGATCGGGGTTTACAAAGGATATAAGCCAGAACAGCCTATCTACTTCTCTCACAAAATCCACGCTGGAGAACAGAAAATTGACTGTCAGTTATGTCACTCTAGTGCTAAATACGGTAAGGTGTCTGAGATTCCTTCTATGAACGTTTGTATGAACTGTCACAGAACAATTTCTGAATACAATGCTAAACATTACATGGAGCCTGGAAAAGACAAAGCATTCTATGACGGAGAAATCCAGAAGATTTATGCTGCGACAGGTTGGGATTCTGAAAAACAACAGTATACAGGTAAAACTCAACCGGTAGAATGGACAAGAATTCACAACATGCCAGATTTCGTATACTTTAACCACTCTCAACACGTAGTAGCAGGTGAGCAAGCGATCATTAATTCTTTCAACAAAAAGAATCCAACAAACAAAATTGATGTTGTTTGTAAAGCTTGTCACGGAAAAATTGATACAATGAATGTTGTTCAAATGGCTAATGACTTCACAATGGGATGGTGTATTGAATGTCACAGAACTACTGAAGTTGATATGAACAACGGTTATAATAAAGAATACTTCAAGAATCTACATGACAAGCTTAAGAAGCAATACCCTAAAGACGGTGGTAAAATTACTGTAGACGCAATTGGAGGTCTTGAGTGTGGTAAATGTCATTATTAATAACTAAAAATTAGAAGTATAAATGGCTTCAAATAAAATACAATTTAGAAGTATTCATGAACTTAAAGACCCAGCTTTAAATAATAAGCTGGCTCAGAAAGAGTTTCAGGAAGAAATTCCGGTAGAAGATTTCCTTGGAGATGCTGAACAAAACGGATCAAGTACTTCAAGAAGAGATTTCTTAAAGTTACTAGGATTCTCTACAGCAGCGGTAACGCTTGCTGCTTGTGAAGCTCCGGTAATTAAAACGATTCCTTACGTGGTAAAACCTCATGATATTATTCCTGGGGTTCCAAATTACTACGCTTCAACATATTTTGATGGATTCGATTTCGCTAGTGTTTTAGTAAAGACTCGTGAAGGTAGACCTATCAAGATTGATCCAAACCCGGCTGCTGGTGATTTAGGTAAAACTAACGCTAGAGCTCAGGCAAGTGTACTTTCTCTTTATGATAATGACAAAGTAAAACAACCTAAGCTAGACGGTAAAGACGAAACTTTCGATAAAGTAGATGATTTCGTTCTTAAAGGATTAGAAGAGGCTAAAGCAGCAGGAAAGAAAATCGTTCTTTTATCTCAGTCTTTCGCTTCACCTACTTTCAAAAAGTTATTCGCTGATTTTAAAGCAAAATATCCTACAGCTGAACTGGTAACTTTTGATGCTTTCCCTTACTCTGCAGGATTAGATGCTGCTCAGGAAGTATTCGGACAAAGAGCATTACCTGTTTACGATCTTAAAGGTTCTGAATTAGTAGTTTCTTTCCAGGCAGATTTCTTAGGAGATTACAACGCTGGAAGTTTAGAAACTTCTTTTGCTGAGGCAAGAAAACCAGGAGCAAGCATGTTGAGACACATCCAAGTGGAATCAAACATGTCTTTAACTGGTGCTAATGCTGACTCAAGATATAGATTAAAGCCAAGTGCTGTAAACAAAACTTTAGTTGAAGTTTACAATGCAATCGTAGGAGGAGGCGCTGCTTCTGACAAGATTGCTGTTGAGATCGTTAAAGAATTACAAGCTAAAGGCAACAAAGCTGTTGTATTGGCTGACGGTTCTAAAGGAGCTCAGGTTCTTGCACACTTGATCAACCAAAAATTAGGTTCAGTAGCTTTCACTGGTAAAGCGAACTTCTTAAGAGAATTTGATCAAGCAAAATATAACGAATTCTTAGGATGGGTAAATGCAGGACAAGTTGGAGTATTAATTACAAACAACGTAGATCCTATCTACTCTCATCCAAAAGGAGAAGATTTCAAAAAATCTTTATCTAAAGTTGCTTGTGTAGTTGCTGTTGCAGATAAGAAAAATGAAATGTACAAAGCAGCGAAAGCTGTAATTCCTGTAGCTAACTGGCTAGAATCTTGGGGTGATATTGAGCCTCAGACTGGAGTTTATACATTAATGCAGCCTACAATCCAAAAGATCTATAAATCAAGACAGATTGAAGAATCTCTATTGGTTTGGAAAAATGGAAAAAACAATGCTGCTAATAACTATTACGATTATTTAAAAGCAAGTTCTGCTTCAATCTTAGGAGCAACTTCTTTCAATAAAGCTTTATATAACGGTATCGTTCCTTCTAATAACGCAACAATGTTGTCTTATGCAGGTGGAAATGGTGCTCAGGCTGTTGCAGAATTAGGAAATTTCAAAGCTTCCGATCTAGAATTGGTATTGTATACTACTACTGCAATGGGAGATGGTACTCAGGCAAACAACCCTTGGTTGCAGGAATTACCAGATCCAATCACTAGAATGTCTTGGGATAACTACTTGACGATCTCTCCTAAAGATGCAGAAAGATTAGGTATTGAAAACGATCTTAATGCAAGAATGCAGTTGGATGGTTCTATCGTAAACCTTACTGTAAACGGAGTAACAATAAAAGATGTTCCTGTATTCATTCAGCCAGGACAAGCAGACGGATCAGTAGGTCTTGCGCTTGGATATGGTAAGAAAAACTCAGGAGCTACTGCTGATACAGGAGTAAACGCTTATCCTTTATTTGATGGTTCTAACTTGGCTATTTCAAATGCTAAGATTGAAAAAACAGGTGAAGATCATGAGTTTGCTGGTATCCAGCTTCAAAATACTCTAATGGGACGTTATGAGATCGCTAAAGAAGTTCCTTTAGCTGAATATATTAACGTAGCATTCGATGACGAACACAAAGGATGGAACAAGCCTTTGGAGTACCACACCATTAGCGGAGCACTTCCAGCAGGCAAAATTGACCTTTGGGATGCATTCGATGATACAGATGGTCCTCACTTCAACTTGTCTGTTGACTTGAACTCTTGTACTGGTTGTGGAGCATGTATCATTGCTTGTCAGGCAGAAAACAACGTTCCTGTTGTAGGTAAAGAAGAGATCAGAATGTCTAGAGATATGTATTGGTTAAGAATTGACCGTTACTACTCTGCTAAAGAAAAGATCGAAACTAAAGAAGGTATTGACAGAGGACTTAACGTTCCTAACTTATACAACATCTTAATCGAGCCAAACGAAAGTCCAGATGTGATTTTCCAACCGGTAATGTGTCAGCACTGTAACCACGCTCCATGTGAAACTGTATGTCCGGTAGCGGCTACTTCTCACAGTAAGCAAGGTCAAAACCACATGGCTTACAACAGATGTATTGGTACTAGATATTGTGCAAACAACTGTCCGTACAAAGTAAGACGTTTCAACTGGTTTACATATAACTTGAATGATAAATTCGACTTTAATCAGAATAACGATTTAGGAAGAATGGTTCTTAACCCGGATGTTGTTGTAAGAACAAGAGGGGTTATGGAGAAATGTTCAATGTGTATCCAAAAGACTCAGGCAACTATTCTTACAGCTAAAAAAGAAGGAAGAAAAGTTACAGACCATGAATTCCAAGACTCTGTTGCGTGTGCATCAGCTTGTTCTACAGGATCTATGAAGTTTGGAGACATGAATGACAAAGAATCTGAAATTAGAAAACTATATTCTAGTAACAGAAGATATTATTTACTAGAAGAGATCGGAACCAAGCCAAACGTGTTCTATCACACTAAAGTAAGAAACAGAGTAGAAAAATAAAGTTTAAATAATAAATAGGTAAAAAATGTCAGGACATTACGAAGCTCCGATAAGGGAACCTCTAATTATTGGTCACAAAACTTATCACGATATTACAGAAGATATCGCACGACCTATCGAAGAAAGAGCAGGAAAATTATGGTGGGTATCACTATATGCAGCCTTAGTTCTATTCATCTACGGATTCGGCTGTATCGCTTATACTATCGGAACAGGTATTGGAGCATGGGGGCTTAACAGAACTATTAACTGGGGTTGGGATATTACCAACTTCGTATGGTGGGTAGGTATCGGTCACGCCGGAACACTTATCTCCGCAGTATTATTATTATTTAGACAGCGTTGGAGAATGTCTGTAAACCGTTCAGCTGAGGCGATGACTATCTTCGCGGTTGTTCAGGCGGCAATCTTCCCTGTTATCCACATGGGTAGAGTTTGGGTAGGATACTGGGTTTTCCCTTTACCTAACCAGTTTGGTTCTCTTTGGGGGAACTTCAACTCTCCTCTACTTTGGGACGTATTTGCGATCTCTACGTATTTCTCAGTATCAACCGTATTCTGGTTCATGGGATTAATCCCTGACTTTGCGATGATCAGAGATAGAGCAAAAACTCCTTGGACAAAGAAAATTTATACATTCCTAGCATTCGGTTGGGGTGGTAAAGCAAAACACTGGCAGAGATTCGAAGAACTATCTTTGGTTCTTGCAGGTTTAGCAACTCCACTTGTATTCTCAGTACACACTACCGTATCTTTTGACTTCGCAACTTCGGTTATTAAAGGATGGCACTCTACGATCTATCCTCCTTACTTCGTTGCCGGAGCAATCTTCTCAGGATTTGCAATGGTACAAACACTATTGTTGATCGCTAGAAAAGTTTGTCACCTAGAAGACTATATTACAATGTATCATATCGAAATTATGAACATCGTAATCATCTTAACAGGTGGTATGGTAACTGTAGCTTACGGAACAGAATATTTTATCGGATGGTATTCAGGATCAAGATTTGAAGACTTTACTTATCTTTCTCCAGGTGCAGCAACCGGTCCTTACTGGTGGGCTTTCTGGGCATTGATTACTTGTAACTTAATTATCCCTGCATTATTCTGGTTCAAGAGAGTAAGAACAAATATTATTGCAACATTTATTATTGCATTAATCATTAACATCGGTATGTGGTTCGAACGTTTTGATATTATTGTTATCAACCTTTCTAGAGACTACTTACCTGGATCTTGGACAATGTTTAAGCCAACGATTATTGATGTAGGTGTATACTTAGGAACAATCGGATTCTTCTCTGTATTATTCTTATTATACGCAAGAACATTCCCTGTAATTGCACAGGCAGAATTAAAATCGATTTTGAAAATCTCAGGTGAAACTTATAAAGCAAAAGAAGGAGATGAGCACCACTAAAATTGTATACGGACTTTATGCTGATGACGACGATCTAATGAACGGCGTTAAGGCATTCAACGATAAAGGAATTGCGATAAACGAAGTTTATACTCCATTCCCGGTTCACGGACTAGATAAGGCTTTAGGGTTGAAGAAAACGAGAATTTCTGATGCTGCATTTATCTACGCTCTTTACGGACTTTCTATTGGTGCAACAGTTACTTGGTACGTAATGAACCATGACTGGCCTCAAAATATTGGTGGTAAACCTGCTTTTGACTGGGCGCACAACATGCCTGCATTCGTAGTACCAATGTTTGAGCTTATGGTTTTCTGTGCCGCTCACATGATGTCATTAACTTTCTTAGTAAGAAACAAAATGTATCCTGGAGCTCCTGCACAAAACCCGGATCCTAGAACAACAGATGATAAATTCCTTATGGAATTTGTAACTGAAGATGTAGAATCTGTAAAGCAGTTGCTTATTGAGACTGGAGTTGAAGAAATAACTGTTAAAGACGCTTAAAATGAAAAAGAATGTATTAAAAATTACAGCAATTTTAGGTTTAACTACAGTTTTACTTAATTCTTGCGGACCGAAAGAAAACGCACCGTTGGTTTATTTCCCGGATATGTACTTTCCTGTAGCTTATGATCCATTGATGAAAGCTCAAGATGCGTATTCAGATCATGAGAATGAAATTCCAGCGTTTGTTAAAAATAGTTTTGCAACAGGTCTTGGTCCCGTAGAAGGGTCAGTGGCTCAAAATAGTGACGGTGTTTTTGAAGAAGGTTTACTTCCAAAAAATGCAGATCAATATAACGCAGGATATGATGCATCTAAAAAGCTAAATGCTTCTCCTTTAAATCCGGCAAATGCTGCTAAGGATATTGAAAGAGGAAAAATACTTTTTGATCATACTTGTGCTGCATGTCACGGAACAGGAGGTGATGGACAAGGACCAATTGTACAAAGCGGTGCTTTCTCTGGTGTACCAAACTATGCTGATAGAGAAATTACGGTAGGATCTGTTCATTATGTATTAACAAACGGTAGAAATGCAATGGGTTCTTATGCAGGACAACTAAACGCTGGAGACAGATGGAGAGTTGCAATGTATGTGATGAGCGCCTTCAAAAAAGGAGCAGCGGCACCCGCAGCGGCTACAGCTACACCAGCTGCAGCTACAACAGAAACTACTACCGCAACTAAAAAATAAGAAAAGAAATGTATAGTTTTTCACCAAAATTAAAATCAACTTCTATAATACTTCTTGTTGTAGGTTTAGTTCTATTTGGTATTGGTTTTTTCTTGAATAAAGGAATTAGCACAGAAAGAATAGAACAAATGATGGAAGCTGTTCATGCTTCTGGTCATACTGCTCCTACACATTCAAGTGAAATGATCGGTCCTCAGGATCACGCTTCTCACTTGGAACATGCGGAACTACAGATTCACAATCAGCCTTTAGCATCAATACACTTTGTAGCTGTATTTTTCTTTGGAGTGAGCTGCGCGGTATTATTTTTCTATTGTATTCAGCATGCTGCTCACGCAGGATGGCCAATTATTATCACAAGAGTAATGGAAGCTATCGCTTCTTACATCCCTTACGGTGGTGCAATCTTGGTAATAATCATGATATTGAATATTTTACACCAAGGTCACCTATTCCACTGGATGGATCCGGATTTAACAGATCCAAACTCTGCACATTTTGATGTGATCTTATACGAAAAGAAAAGATTCTTAAATATTCCTTTCTATGCAATCAGAACGTTGATCTACGTTATCGGAGCATCATTCTTCGCATGGAAATTGAAAGCACAGTCTAAAAAAGTAGATGATACAAAATCTTTAGTAGAGTATCAATTCCTTTACAGATGGGCAGTAGGATATATCGCATTCTTCGGGTTTGCTTCTGCAGCTTGGGCTTGGGACTGGTTGATGTCTATTGACCCTCACTGGTATTCTACAATGTACATCTGGTATTCAATGGTTAGCTGCCTATCAAGTGGTATTGCTGTTATCATTTTATTAAGTGTTTATCTTAAGAAAAATGGTTTCTTACCACAGTTCAATGACAATCACTTGCATGATTTAGGAGTATTCCTTTTCGCTACAAGTATGCTTTGGACGTACACATGGTTCGCACAGTTTATGCTTTATTGGTATGCAAACGTACCGGAAGAGGTTAACTACTTCTTCGGAAGATTCCAACACTATGGTATTACTTTCTTACCAATGTTGATCATCAACTTCTTATTACCATTATTGGTATTAGTAAGTAGCAGCATTAAGAGAAACTACAAAGTAGTTACAGTAATGGCTATCGTGGTTATTTTAGGTCACTTGTTAGATTACTTCAACATGGTAATGCCGGGAACGGTAGGACCTTACTGGAACACTCCAGAAGTATTCTTATTGATCTTAGGGGCTGTTTTATTCGTAGTTGGATTGTTTATTTTTACGGTAATGTCTGCATTAGCTAAACTTAAATTGATTCCTACAGGTAACCCTTTCTTACATGAATCTGAAATTTATGAGTATCCTTTCTAAGGACTTGTAACAAAATAAAACTTTAAAAGACTGATTATTAATTAATCAGTCTTTTTTTATGGAATGAATTCACCATTTCAGGCAGCTTTTTTAAAATTGTTTCAATTTTAGACTGATTACACAACTTCTAAAAAAATCATTATGAAAAAAAGTTATCTGTTTTACATGCTATTTGTTTTTGCATTTCAATTGATCAATGCACAATCCATCACTTTCATTTCCGGAAAAACCAATAAGCCTCTTCCCAAAGTTTCAGTTTTCGGAAAAGACGGAAGCATCCTGGCCTATTCTGATATTGATGGAAAAATTGATAAAAAGTTGATAGACCCAGCTCAGGAAAAATTTCAAATTATATATGATAATTTTTCGGTGGCCACACTCTCCTATTCAGATTTTACTCAAGACGTCATAAAACTCAATGACAGAGTAAAAGATATTGAAGCCGTAGTTATTAAAAATAATAAGCCTGCAAAATATATTTTTGTGAAAGGAAATTTTAATTCTTACGTAACCGTCAACAACAAACTGAATTGTTATACCGATGGAATTGTTACTTATATTTTTGATAATAAAACCAAGAAACTGAAAAGTACAAATGTTGAACAGTTCAGAGTCTACAAACTTGAAGATGCCAAGTTTGAAAAAAAGCAAACGGCAAATTGGGATTACGATTCAAATCTGGAAGTTCCGGATATGAAAGAAATAGGAAATATTCTAGAATATAAAAGTAAAAAATCTACCATCAAAGAATTGAAAGGTGAGCAAAAAGATCAACTTGAAATTACAGGTGAAGCGCTACAGAAAAAAGAATTTGCCTTGTTCGGATATCGATTCTTTGATATCAAAAGTATTTTAAATCTTTCCTATGAAAAAGGAAGTAAAAAAACATTGCGCGATTTATTAGAATTTAACGAGATCAATTTTTTAAAGCTTAAACATAAAAGCGAACCTCAATACAATCAATTAATTCTTTACACCAACTTCTACCCTACAGAATTAAACTTCAGCAATGACAATGATATTGAAAAAGTGAAATTCAGCACAAAAAACAGCAATTATCAAACAAAGTACTGGGAAAGCCCATCTTTTCCGAATATGCAGAGCGTTTTCAGCTCATTCTTTAAAGATGATTTAAAAGAACAACAAAATAAAAAATAAAAAATGCCTATTCCTAAAGGTTTTATTAAATTTGTAGCAAACAATCAAAAATGAAAAAGTTTTCTTTTCTACTAGTTTTCAGTCTATTGCTTTTTACAGCATGTAAAAAAGATCATGTAGATGCTACCAGTACAAGAACTTTACAGTCTAGTATCAATGATATGACTTCTAGTCTTCCAACCATTAAACAGATAAAATTTAATGAGGCTCTTTATATTCTTAAAACATTTGGAGTAGAAGCTGATGGCGATGTAAATGAATTGAAAGCTCTTGGCCAGCTTATTAACGGGAAAAAAGTTCCTGAAATTCTATCGCTGGCAGATCAGGTTGCACAGAAAAACGGTATCGAATGGGCAAGTACTGCCCCACCTTCATTAGGAGAAATGAATATCTTTGGAGATGATAAAGCAAAAGAAAGTGATCCTAATGATGTTAAAGCAAACTCATTAAGCATCATAACAAGACCTTCAGCAGATGACGGAAATGGCTCAACGGCTATTCAGATCATTCCAAGATTGGTAGATAATGCAGGAAATCCTGTTTCATTTACAGGAGCTGGTTTAGAAGCGACCTTAGAAGTATTCAGTAATGGAGTAAGACTTTCTACTGCTAAAAACCTGATGCAGGATAATAATTTCAAAGGATTCAACTTGAAATTCTCATCACTTCTTGCTTCAAAAGTAGTTGATAATAAAATTGACATCACCGTTTCTGTAAAGACTACTGCAAAAACATTCAAAATGTCTAAAATCGGGTTAGATGTGAATCCATCTGCATTGAAAGTTCCTGCACCACCAAAAGTAGATTCTACAGCAGTAACTACAGATCCTGCAGTAATTGATCCTAACAACCCTTCAGCTACCATTCCAACGGCTCCAACAGATCCTGCATCAGCAACTACAGCTCCTGCAACTCCAAAGCAGCCCGTTGCAGATCCTAAAAATACAGTAACTAAATTTTTAAATAACGTAAGTTCACAAAATTTAAAAGCAGCATTTGAATCTTCAAACAATCCAAACTGGGGAAGCTATGAGTCTTTCTCTAACCCAACTTCAGGATTTGGATCAGTGAAAAATGTAAGCGTTAAGAATATTACATCCAACGCAACAAACCCGAATAATGCAAGCGTAAATGCAACTTACGATGTTACTGATAAAAGTGGAAAAACAACTGCTTTAAAAGTAACTTTCGGACTTAAAAATGTAAACGGAGACTGGAAAATTTCCAGCTATAAAATAAACCCATAAATGGCTTCAAAAGAACTCATCAAAAAACTAGAAGATACAATTGAGAATATTGCCGATTTTCCGATTCCCGGAATTCAGTTTAAAGACATCTCTCCTATTTTCTTAGACCCAAAACTTTACGAAGAGGTAATTAAAGATCTGGTAGCTTTCAGTAAAGGAAAAGTAGATGCAGTCTGCGGAATTGAAAGCCGAGGCTATTTATTCGGAATTGCGATTGCAGTGGCATTAGAAGTTCCGTTTATCTTAATCAGAAAAGCAGGGAAACTTCCTCCACCCATCATTTCAGAAAAATATGACCTGGAATATGGAAGTGCAGTAATCGAAACCCGCGAAGGACAGATAAAAAAAGGACAAAGAGTTTTAATTCATGACGATCTATTGGCAACAGGCGGAACTACAGAAGCTGCGGCAAAATTAGTAGAAAAGCAAGGAGCAATCGTTAGTCAGTTCAGTTTCCTTATTGGTCTTACGGGATTAAACGGTGATGAAAAATTAAAAAAATTCAACTCCGAGATCTATCATATTTTAGAATATTAAAAATTATAAATAAAAGATGCTTTACAATCATACTGCCTCTTTTTCAATGTAAACACCGGCAAATTTTGGGCGTTTAAATGATTTATCTAAAGCTTTACTATAGTTTTATTAATAATACCCTTAAAGTATTTTGTAAATCATTCAGAAACAATTAAATTTGCAATTCAATTTTTAAGAATTTATGGCAAAACTTGCAAAGAATGCTCAAAACGAGCAAGAAGGTAAAGAAACAGTAGAGTTTTTTAAAGACCTTGATAGAGAGGCTTTAAACACTGAAAGATTTCTTGAAAAATATTCAAAGCCTCTAGGTATTGTTTTTGGCGCACTTATTTTAGGTGTTCTAGGGTTTTTCGCTTATAAGCAATTTATTGTAGCTCCTCAGAATGCGGAAGCTATGAAAACTTTCCTTTCTGCTCAGAAAAATCTTATGGAAGGAAAAGATAAAGAAGCTTTAGGTGGTAAATCTGCTGCAAACCCAGGTTTTGTAGGTACTTATAACGACTATTCTTCTACTAACGTTGGTAAACTTGCAGGATATAACGCTGGTTTATTAAAATTCAAAGAAGGAAAGTTCCAGGAAGCTTATGATCTTTTAGATCAATTTTCATCTGACAACAAAACATTGGTAGCAATGAAGTTTGGTGCAATGGCAGATGCAAAATCAGGTCTTAACAAAAATGATGAAGCTTTATCATTATTAGACAAAGCATCTTCTGCATCTTCTGATCCTTATACTACTTACTATTTCACAAGAAAAGCAGGGATCTTAGCATTAGGATTAAAGAAAAACGCAGAGGCTAAAAAATATTTTTCTGCAATTGACGAAAAATATCAGGACTATGACAACGGAATGTCTGATTCTTATATTGAAATGACTAAATATTACTAAAAAATGGCAACAGTTAATCTATCCGATTACAAGCCACTTCATATAACTAATGCCGAAGATTTTTCTATCGGCATTGTTTTTTCTGAGTGGAATGATTTTGTAACATACAATCTTCGTGATGCAGCTTTGGAAATCCTTGAAAAAGAAGGCGTAAAAGCTGAAAATATAAAGCTCTTCCCTGTTCCGGGAGCATTTGAGCTTAGCTATGCAAGCATGCAGCTTTGCAAAGAGAGGAAATACGACGCGGTAATTGCCATAGGTTGCGTGATCCGTGGAGAAACACCTCACTTCGATTTCGTTTGCTCAGCAGTAGCTCAGGGAATTAAAGACTGTAATATCTTAACCGATACTCCAACGATTTTCTGTGTATTAACAGATGATACCAAAGACCAGTCTATCGCTAGAAGCGGTGGTGATCTTGGAAACAAAGGAGTGGAAGCAGCCGTTACAGCATTAAGAATGATAGATTTCAAAAAGAATCTTTCTGAGAAAACCGGAAATATCGGTTTCGGACACTCATAAATTGAGATTCATTATCAACTCATACAAAAGGACTATTGCTTATAGTCCTTTTTTTATTTTCCAGGTTTCTCTATAAATCTAACTTTTCTTATGAAAATTAGCTTGTAAAAAACCTATTCCACAAGATGTTTTTACTTTTTTTATAAATTGATTCTGAACAAAAACTATCTTTGTGAAAACTTAATTCATACCTAATGTTCTCACAAAAAATAAAACCCTTCCTATATTTAGGAGCTTTTTATCTTATTATTTCTTTAATAGTAAGAATCGTGTTTTTATTTCACCCTATAACCACGGCGAGCTTTGGCTTTTTTGAAGTACTAAAAGTTTTATCCATTGGGATTATTAACGATATTTTTGTTTTCGTTTTAGCCAGTATTTTTCTGGCGCTCTATTTTTTGTTTTTATCAAATACGAAATACAAAAAACCTTACGGACAGATCATATTAGGAATATTCGTTTTGTTTTTCCTCTATATATTGGTTATTCCAAATAATATTTTTAAACAATACGGAGGTTCTATTGCAGAGGTTGCCCTTGCTTTTATAGGACTAAAGACGCTTTTCTTTGCAGCGATGTTATTCTTCCCTGCCCAAAGGATAAAAATCAGGAATACACTCTATTTCATCGTTGTATTTTTATATACCACCGTTATTATTTTTAATGCAGTAAGTGAGTATTTCTTCTATAATGAATTTGGTTTGCGTTATAATTTCATTGCTGTAGATTACCTTATTTATACCAATGAAGTGATTGGAAATATCATGGAAAGTTATCCTGTTATTCCTCTATTCCTAGCCATATCTGCGGTATCGCTTACGATTACCTGGATGATTTTCAGAAGAACTAAAAACGAACTTTTAGACCTTCCCAACCTGAAACAGAAGTTCATTCTATTGGGATCGTTCATTGTATTGGCTGGAGTAAGTTTATTAGGATTAAGTTTTACTACGAAAATAACCTCGCCGAATGTCTTCGCAGAAGAAATTGAAGCGAATGGATTGCCTAAATTCTATTGGGCATTTACGCATAACGAACTTGATTATTTTCAGTTCTATCCTAAAATAGATCAAAAGCTGGCGGAAAATAATTTTTTAAGTCAGTTTTCTGAACCTAAGCTTACCCGAAATATTACATCAGATCAACCTGAATTAAAGAAAAACGTTGTGTTGATTTCGATTGAAAGTTTATCGGCAGAGTTTATGGAGCATTATGGAAATACCCAAAAATTAACGCCTTTCCTGGATAGTCTTGCCAATCATTCTATCATGTTTACGAATCTTTATGCAACCGGAAACAGAACAGTTCGTGGCTTGGAAGCATTGACGCTTTGTATTCCGCCAACAGCAGGAGAAAGTATTATTAAAAGAGAAAATAATAAGAATAAATTCACCACCGGAAGTGTTTTCAAATCTAAAGGCTATGATGTGAAGTTTTTATACGGCGGATACAGCTATTTTGATAATATGCAGGATTTCTTTGCCGGAAACGGATACGGAATTGTTGATAGAAACAACTTCAAACCCGAAGAAATATCTTTCGCAAATGTTTGGGGGGTTGCTGATGAAGATATGGCGAGAAAAGCAATTCAGGTAATGAATGCTGAAGCAAAATCTGGAAAGCCATTTTTCAACCATTGGATGACGGTTTCTAACCACAGACCTTTCACGTATCCTGATGGAAGAGTTGATATTCCCGGAAATGCAAAATCTCGTGAAGGTGGCGTAAAATATACAGATTACTCTCTTAAACTGTTTTTTGATATGGCTAAAAAACAAGATTGGTATAAAAATACAGTCTTCGTGATTATTGCCGATCATTGTGCTTCCAGTGCAGGAGATACAGAATTGCCAATGGATAAATATAAAATTCCTGCTTTGGTGTATTCTGACGGATTTATTCAACCTCAAAAATTTGATCAGGTGATGTCTCAAATAGATGTGATGCCTACTGTTTTTGGATTGTTGAACTTTAATTATCAATCTAAATTTTTAGGTCAGGACGTTTTCAAAAAAGAATTTCAGCCTAAAGCTTATATTGCAACGTATCAGGATCTTGGGTTTGTAAAAGATGATCATTTAACGGTTATTTCTCCTGTGAGAATGATAAGACAATATTCTTTAAAACAAAAACCAAGTCAGTTATCTCCTCAATTCAATATTTATTATGATGAAAATATTATAAAAGATCATAATCAAAAACTGGTTGACGAAACAATTTCGGCCTATCAGTCTACTTCTTACTGGATAAAAAATAACAACTTGAATCGTTAATTAAAAAGTATATTTTACCTGATCATTCAGCAGGTAATTTTTTACTGTTACTATTAATTTTATATTTTTAACTTTATACATAAAATTACAAACTATGAAATGGACAGACGATAGAGGTGGAAACGTTGAAGACCGTCGCGGAAGCGGTGGCAGCAGCGGAGGTGCCATTGTAGGTGGCGGATTGGGAACTTTAATTATTGCTGCTATCATCTTCTTTCTGGGAGGAGATCCTTCCAGTATATTAAGTTCTGGCAGTATGTCTTCATCCCAACCCCAGACCGAACAGAGAGAATTATCAGCCAACGATAAGAAAATCGGAGAAATGGTAGATATGATGGGAAAATGGAATATCCTTACATGGGACCAGATTTTCAAAGAAAATAGCATGAGTTATACCCCACCTAAAATTGTTCTTTTTTCACAAACGACTCAGTCAGGATGCGGAACAGCACAATCTGCAATGGGCCCGTTTTATTGTCCGGCTGACCAGAAAGTTTATATGGATATGAGCTTTTTTAATGAACTACAGGATAAATTTGGTGCAAAAGTGACTGAATTTACCATTGCTTATGTATTGGCTCATGAAGTAGGACACCATGTACAAACTCTTTTAGGAACTACCCAAAAAGTGGATGCGCTTAGAAGAAGTGGAAGATATTCTGAAGCAGAAATGAACAGAGTTTCTGTCGCAACCGAATTACAGGCTGATTTCTATGCCGGAGTTTGGGCAAAAAAAACAGATTCCAGAGAGCATATTTTAGAACCCGGTGATATTGAGTCTGCTATTGAAGCTGCACAAGCTGTTGGAGATGATAATATTCAGAAAAGATCTCAGGGATATGTAAACCAGGAAAGCTTTACCCACGGTTCATCTGCACAGCGTAAAGAATGGTTTATGAAAGGCTATAATACCGGAGATATCAGACAAGGTGATACTTTCAACCAATTACTTAAATAAGTATTTCCAGAAATATTTAAAATTAATATTAAATTAAATTTCCTGTAACATATAGAAGTTACATTTGAGGTCTAAACTCAATGTATGAAAAAACTTTTATTAATAACAGTCCCGTTATTCCTATTCTCATGTAATGATAATCAAGACTTTTCAGTCACAAATTATCCCACTCTTTCTGGTAAAGTACCATTGATAATAGCACACAGAGGAGCTTCAGGAGTTCTGCCAGAGCATACTCTTGAAGCCTACGCTAAAGCTATAGAAGATGGTGCAGACTTCATTGAAACAGATCTTGTGATGACAAAAGACGGGCATCTTATTGCTCGTCATGAACCAATGCTTTCCGGAACAACCAATGTTTCGAAAATATCAAAATTTGCCTCTAAAAAAACAACGAAAAATCTAGACGGATTTATGGTAGAAGATTGGTTTGCCTGCGATTTTACATTAGCAGAAATAAAAGAATTAAAGGCAACACAAGCTTTACCGGAAAGGGATCAAAGCTATAATGAACTATATGACATTCCTACTATACAGGAAATCATAGCCTTAATAAAAGCCAAAAAAAATGGAAGAGCAGTTGGCTTCTATGCCGAAACAAAACATCCTACTTTTCACGAAGACAGAAATTTGAAAATATCCGATGAGCTCTTAAAAGAACTAAGCCTTGCCGGATGGAATTCTAGCAATGCATCAGTTTTTGTAGAATCTTTTGAGGTATCTAATCTACAATACATCCATTCTAAATCTACTGTAAAACTTGTACAGCTATTGGATGCCTATGATGTAAAAAAAGATGGCACCCTAGATATGACATTACCTAACGGAAAACCTTACGATTTTGTTGTAAAAGGAGACTCTCGGACATATAACGATTTGGTTACGAATGCAGGATTAGACTTTATAAAAACGTATGCAAATGCTATAGGACCTTGGAAACCCTATATTATTCCTTATACTTTTAAAAATAATAGCGATGGAAGTATCGTAGATTTAAATGGCGATGGAAAAATAGATAGTAGAGATTTTACCAAACTTCCCAGTACAGACCTTATTAAAAGAGCTCATGACAGAAAATTGCTGGTTCATGTTTATACTTTTAGAGATGAACCCAAAAGATTGCTCGCAGATTATAAAAACAATCCTCTTTTAGAATATAAAGATTTTTTCAACCTTGGGGCAGATGGCGTATTCACAGATTTTACTTCAACAGCTGTTAAAGCAAAGTAACAACGTCATTCTTCAAAAATCTAAAATCCTTTGTATGAAACTCCTCTTCTTATAAAGAGATACAAGCAAAAAATAGGCTGTCCCGCATAGGACAGCCTATTGTATAATTAATGCTAAAATTATTCTGTTTAATTATTTCAATTCTATCGGATTGCTATTATTTTTAGCTTCCTCTTTCATTCTGTCTTCCATTCTTTTTTTCATTTCCGCAGGATCTTGGTTTCCGCCACGACCTCCGCCGCCGCCAGATCTTGGTGAGGCAATTCCTCCACCACCACCCATTCTTGTCTGAGCAAAGCCTCCGCCTTGTTGACTCATGAATGAAATAGGATCACTTTTATACTTTTCCTGTTGTTTTAAATAATCAGACCTTTTTACTTTAATGGTATTTCCAAACTGATTCATCGTCGGGAAATCGGCAATTTTATAGTTTTTCATTAAGTCAAAAGAATAGTCTCCTTGAGCATCTTCTACTTTTACGATTAAACCCGGAAGTCCTGTAAATTTATACGGTCCATCTTGGTAAGGAAGGTCTGTTGTAAACCATGCCGTCCATTTTCTTCCTGCAAAATCAGTTTCTGCTTTTTGAACTTTATACTCTCCGATTTTCATCGTCTCCGATAAAATTTTCCAACTTAAAGGACGATCTTCTTCGTAAGAATAGATATCTCGCCCTATCCTATCTTTAAAGAAAGTTTTCTGGTTGGTCTTATCTTTTTCTATGGAATAATTAATATTGGATCGTAAGCCTTCCATTTGATCTCTGTTAAAACCTCTCGCACCACCGCTTTGGAAGTTTTTCTGCATAATAGAATCTCTTTTTAATCTGTTTTCAGAATAGAAAAGTGATTTTTCTCCTGAAATATCCAGATATGCATTTTCAGTTTTTATATCATTTTTATTTGCTGCGTCTGGCTTCATAGTCACCTGATACACAAATCGATTAGCTTGTGCATAGATATTCTGAATAAACAACGCTAAAGCAATAATGCCTATTTTTTTCATTATACGTTTTATTTTAATTCAATTGGGTTTTGATTGATACTGCTTTTAAAAGAAGTATTTTCTGTGTTGCCACTTGGCATTGATGGACTATTATTACCATCCATTCCTCCTCTGTGAGACATTCCTCCGCCACCACCTGAGTGGTTACCGCCTCTCATTCCGCCCATTCCGCCGCCATGTTTTCCACCGCCGCCGCCAAAATCCTGCATACCTTCTCCCTTACTGCCTAACCTTCTATTTTTTGCAAATTCCAACTCCAGCGCTGCTTTATCTCCATTAAAATTCACCCTTGTGCTTTGCTTTACATCAGAACTAACGGGTTCTTCAAACGCATTCTTCACGGTAATCTTCTTAATAAGATCAAATTTATAATCACCTTTATCATCTTCTAGCTTCACAATCAGTCCGGGTAATCCGGAAAGTTTATATGGTCCATCAGAAATAGGAATGTCTTTAGTGAACCACGCCGTCCAAACTCTTCCTCCAAAATTGGCAACTGCTTTTTGGGACGGATATCCGTTCTGCTTCTCTGTAACATTGGTGATCTCCCATTTTACAGGTCTGTCTTCCTGATAGTAAATTTGTTTTCCGGCTACTCTATCATAATAATAAACTTTTTGTTCCGGAATATCTTTAGTTATATAATATTCAAAAAAAGTAGGCTCAATATGTTTTTTTACACCTAATTTCGAAAAATCTTTTTCTTCTTTTTTAATATCTTTCTTTTCTTCAATTTTAAATGCAGAGAATAAAGAATCTTTTATTAATTTGTTTTCACTAATGAATAAAGAACGATTTCCTTTAATATCTAAAAAAGTTTTCTCATTCTTCAGACTTACCAGATTAATAGAATCCGGATTCACCGAAGTTTCATAAATGTATCTTACGGTCTGTCCATAAGACATTGTTACTAAAAGCAACATTAAAAAAACAACGAGTTTCTTTTTCATTATTATTTCTTTTATAGATAAAAAATCCTATTCAAAGTTAAATCAAAAACAAGATCTTCAGATTGGCGATAGAAAATTTATACATTTTTAACATTAACAATCATATCAATAATCAACATAATAAGATCGGAATCATTAAAATAGATAGCTTCAATTTGAGATTGCGGAAATTAGTTCGTATTTTTGCAGCATTAAATCATTCTAAATAAATACAATGATAAAAGTATCAGACCAAGCAAAGGCAAAAGCAATCCAACTTATGACAGAGGATGGCTTCAACCCTGCTGAAGATTATATAAGAGTAGGGGTAAAAAGTGGAGGATGTTCTGGTTTAGAGTATGTTTTGGGATTCGACAATCAAAAAGCAGACACAGATCAGATTTTTGAAGACAACGACGTTAAAATTGTTGTTGAAAAAAAGTCTATCCTTTATCTGGCAGGAACAATTCTTGAGTATTCAGGAGGATTAAACGGAAAGGGGTTTGTTTTCAACAATCCTAATGCATCCAGAACGTGTGGTTGTGGAGAGAGTTTTTCTTTATAATTAGAAGTTAGAAACCAGAGCGTAAAAGTTCGCACATGCAAATTTTTAACATCTGAAATATAACCTCTAAAATCTATTAAAATGAGTAAATATACTGAAGACGACTTAAGAGTCGATTTAGAAAATAAAAAATATGAATTCGGTTGGGAAACAAAGATCGATTATGAAGATTTTCCAATTGGTTTAAATGAAGATATCGTTCGTGCTATCTCTGCTAAAAAAGAAGAGCCGGAATGGATGACAGAATGGCGTTTGGAGTCTTATAGAATTTGGCTGAAAATGACTGAACCAGATTGGGCAAACATTAAATATACAAAACCAGATTTTCAAGCCATAAAATATTACGCTGCTCCAAAAGTAAACGCTGAATTGGCAAGTTTAGATGAAGTAGATCCTGAATTATTGGCAACTTTTGCCAAATTAGGAATCAATATTGAAGAACAAAAAAGACTTTCTGGTGTTGCTGTAGATATTGTAATAGATTCAGTTTCTGTAAAAACGACCTTTCAGGACACGTTAATGGAAAAAGGAATTATTTTCTGTTCTATTTCTGAAGCCATTAAAAACCACCCGGATCTTGTTAAGAAATATCTTGGTAAAGTAGTTCCTAGAGGAGATAACTTTTATGCAGCCTTAAATTCCGCAGTATTTTCTGACGGAAGTTTCTGCTATATTCCAAAAGGGGTAAGATGTCCAATGGAATTGTCTACGTATTTCCGTATCAATCAGGCAGGAACAGGTCAGTTTGAAAGAACGATTGTTATTGCTGATGAAGGAAGTTACGTATCTTATCTTGAGGGCTGTACAGCTCCATCAAGAGACGAAAACCAGCTTCACGCTGCTGTTGTAGAACTTATTGCAATGGATGGTGCTGAAATTAAATATTCAACTGTTCAAAACTGGTATCCAGGAAATGAAGAAGGAAAAGGAGGTGTTTTCAATTTTGTAACGAAAAGAGGACTTTGCGAAAGAAATGCAAAAATCTCTTGGACTCAGGTTGAAACAGGTTCTGCCGTAACTTGGAAATATCCGTCTTGTATCTTGAAAGGTGATAACTCAATCGGGGAATTCTACTCTATTGCGGTTACCAACAACCACCAATATGCAGATACAGGAACAAAGATGATTCACATTGGTAAAAACACCAGATCAACGATTATTTCTAAAGGAATCTCTGCAGGAAAATCTCAGAATTCATACAGAGGTTTGGTAAAAGTAATGCCTTCTGCAAAAGGAGCAAGAAACTTCTCTCAGTGTGACTCTTTGCTAATGGGTAACGAATGTGGTGCACATACTTTCCCTTATATTGAAATTAAAGATCCTACGGCTCAGTTAGAACACGAAGCTACAACTTCAAAAATCGGTGAAGATCAGATTTTCTACTGTAACCAAAGAGGTATTGATACGGAAAGAGCAATTGCTTTGATCGTTAACGGTTTCAGTAAAGAAGTTTTAAATAAATTACCAATGGAATTCGCTATTGAAGCGCAGAAATTATTGGAAATTTCTTTAGAAGGTTCTGTAGGATAGATATATAAACATTAAGGTTTTATTTGATAACTTCTTAATGTTTAAAAACAAATAAAAAAGAAATAGTATTTCATTGATAAGCGTTAGCGCCTTTGTTTATCTTAAAAAAGCAAAGGAGATTAAAAAATCTTGGTCTAACCTTGCGATAAACTTGAACATATGTTAAATATAAAAAACTTGCACGCCAAAATTGCAGATGGCGCAGAAATTTTAAAAGGTATCAATCTCGAAATAAAACCGGGTGAAGTTCATGCGATCATGGGACCAAACGGAGCCGGAAAATCTACTCTTTCTTCTGTAATTGCAGGAAAAGAAGATTACGAAGTTACAGACGGAGAAATTCTTTTTCAAGGTGAGAATATCATTGAAGATGCTCCTGAAGACAGAGCGCACAAAGGTATTTTCCTTTCTTTCCAATATCCTGTGGAAATTCCTGGGGTTTCTGTAACCAACTTTATCAAAGCTGCTTTAAACGAAACAAGAAAAGCAAACGGATTGGAAGACATGTCTGCAAAAGAGATGTTAGCCATGATTCGTGAAAAATCTGAGCAATTGGGAATTAAAAAAGATTTCCTTTCAAGATCATTAAATGAAGGTTTTTCAGGAGGTGAAAAGAAAAGAAATGAGATTTTCCAGATGATGATGCTTAACCCAAAATTGGCTATTCTTGATGAGACAGATTCAGGATTAGACATTGATGCGTTGAGAATTGTTGCAGATGGAGTAAACACATTCAAAAATGAAGGTAATGCAGTTCTTTTGATTACTCACTATCAAAGATTGCTTAACTATATTCAACCTGACTTTGTACACGTTTTAGCGAACGGAAAGATCATTAAAACAGGAGACAAATCTCTTGCTTTAGAGCTTGAAGAGAAAGGTTACGATTGGCTTCTTAACTAAGAAGAAAATAGTTTTTAGCTAAGATTTTATCAATTTTAACTAAAAAACAAAGCGGAAAAACCGCAGTATTAGTACAATATTCAAATATATAAAAAAGGTGTGATGGCCGAAATCGCAGTAATGGCTTTATACGATCAAATTATTGACAACCACGGTGAATTTTTGGAAAGTCTTCGTCACAGATTTCTGGATGAAGATAGAAAATCTGCTATTCAAAAGTTTGAAAGCATTGGTTTTCCTACCAAGAAAGACGAAGAATATAAATATACCAACATCAAAGAAATCACGGAAAAAAGCTACAATTTTTTCCCGAAAGAAAGTCACAATATCACTAAAGAGCAATTCGACCAATTGCATTTAGGCGAAGAAAATTTTGACTGGATTGTTTTTGTAAACGGTAAACTTCATAAAGAATTATCTAAAGTTTCTATCGAAAATGTAGAGTTCCTATCATTCAATTACGCATTGAATGACGAGAACCACAAAGAAGTTTTTGATAAATACTTTAATACAATTGCTGAAGGAAATTCGGCTTTTACAGATTTAAATCTTGCATACTGCAAATATGGTTTCTTTCTGAAAGTTCCGAAAAATGTAGTGATTGAAAAACCAATCCATATCTTCTATATTTCTCAAAATCAAGAAGAAAACACTTTCTACAACACAAGAAACTTGTTGATCGTAGAAGATGGTGCAAAAGTGGAAATTATTGAAAGTCACCATAATTTTGATGATACATTTGTATTAACAAATTCGGTAACGGAGATTTTCACGTATCCCAATGCAAAAGCAGATTGGCATAAACTTCAAAACGATAATCATACGTCTTATCTTGTAGACAGCACTTTCGCAAAACAGGAAAAAGACAGTTTAACAACGGTAAACACATTTACTTTTGGAGGTAAATTGGTTAGAAATAACCTCGATTTTATTCATAATGGATCAAACATTAATTCATTCATGAACGGAATCACAATTATTGGGAAAGACCAATTGGTAGACCACCATACGGCGGTTCATCATAAGACGCCCAACTGTGAAAGTTACCAGAATTATAAAGGTATTTTCAAAGATAATGCACACGGTGTATTTAACGGAAAAGTTTTCGTTGATAAAATCGCTCAGAAAACGAATGCTTATCAACAAAATAACAACGTTTTATTAAGTGAAGGTGCTACCATTGATACAAAACCTCAGTTAGAGATTTTCGCAGATGATGTGAAATGTTCTCACGGCTGTACGGTTGGACAATTGAATGAGGATGCATTATTTTATCTAAGGGCAAGAGGTATTTCTAAAAAAGAAGCGCAGGCTTTATTGTTGTACGCATTTGCTAATGATGCGATGCAGAATATCGATATTGAGCCTCTTAAAGAGAAAGTTTCAAAACTTTTGGCAGAGAAACTAAACGTAGACATAGAGTTCTAAAAATAAATTGATACATAGAAAAGCACTTCAAATTGAAGTGCTTTTTTTGTTTTTTATAGAAATTGGATTATTTCTTCATCCAAGATTGATTATCTTTTTTATCAGAACGCTTTTTACCATTTTCAAAATTATAGGCAAAACCAAGACCTAACGTCTGTTTTAGCTGTGTTCTTCTGATCTGGTTATGATCATACAATACATCCAATGTAATATTTGATGAGATAAATTTATTGATCTTCATATTTAAGACCGCTCCATACGCAAGAACCAATCTGTCCGGATGATCTATATAGTTTGAGAATACAGAAGCGGTATTGGTCAGGTTAATATTCTCCATCAGCTTCACTTTATAAATAGCTGTTCCCAGGAAACCAAACTGAAATAATGATTTATCACCATCATTCTTTAATCCGTAGCTTCCTGCATATTGTAGGTCTTTATCCAAGACAAAAGTCCATCTTGCATTGGCAGGGCGTAAGGTCATCGTAAAATTATCATTTGGACGGTAAGTTACCCCAACACCCACGTTAACATATCCAGGAGCCATAAAATTGGATATTTTAGCAGCATCCGGATTGTTTCCATCTGCATAACCTCCCGCAAACTGAGTTTGTAAACTTGCACCTCCAGAAAGATACCAGTTCTTCCTAAATTCTCTACCGTAATTCGTAGAAAGGTTAATAACGTCCTGCGTTTTTCTTGTTCCAACACCTTGTGTATTATTTTGTCCGTAGCCAAGAATAACAATGTTTTCCCAAAGATCTTTCCCTTTCTCGTAAGTCATATTGTAGTTAACTCCGGCAAGCCACCCGACGTTATTGGCGCCCCCGCCTACCCAATTTGAAAAGGCAGACTGATTAAGCATTAACGTATTTTGCCCCTTGATAGACCAGTATTTTGTAGAATCAGCGGCTGGAACATCACTCTTAGTTTCCTGTGCAAAAGCACTTACTCCCAAAGACATGGAAATGATTAATAAACTTTTTTTCATATGTATAAATTTTCATTACAAAAATATAAATATAATTATTGTAAATAAACAATTCAACAAAAAATGAATTAAAGATAGATTTTGTAAGCTTTTATTTATCTGAACCTTACAACAATAACATTGAAACACTGTCTTGAACTTAAAGCTACTTAAAAAACAAAGTCTTGAAAACAAAAAAGCAATTCAAAACTGAATTGCTTACTATATTACGATTGTCGTTAGCTTATTTTTTATTGATCCACCACTGGCTGTCTTTTCTTTCAGAGCGTTTAACCCCATTATTAAGGGTGTAGGCAAAACCAACTCCCAACGTTTGTTTGAGCTGTGTTTTTTGAATCTGGTTATGATCGTACAGAACATCTAAAGTAATATTGGTAGAAATAAATTTATTTACCTTCATATTTAGCAACGCTCCGTAAGCCAAAACAAGCCTGTCCGGATGATCCAGATAATTAGAGAATACAGAAGCCGTATTGGTTAAATAAATATCCTGCATCAGCTTCACTTTATACTGCGCTGTTCCAAGGAAACCGAATTGCAATAATGAAGAATCACCGTCTTGTTTTAAACCATAACTTCCTGCAAACTGAAGATCCGGATCCATAACCAGTGTCAGCCTGGCATTGGCAGGACGCATAGTCACCGTAAGATTATCATTGGGCCTGTAGGTAATCCCCAAACCAAAGTTCAGATAACCTGGAGCCATAAAATTAGAAATCTTTTTTGCCTCCGGATTGTTCCCATCCTCATATCCCGAAGCAAACTGGGTCAGCAAACTCGCACCACCAGACAAGTACCAGCTTTTTGAAAACTGTCTTCCATAATTGGTAGAAATATTAATAACATCCTGAGTCTTTCTGGTTCCGATACCTTGGGTATTATTTTGTCCGTAATTTAAAATAATAATGTTCTCCCAAAGATCTTTATCTTTTTCATAGGTAATATTATAGTTTACGCCTGCAAGCCAACCTATATTATTGGCTCCTCCTCCTACCCAATTGGAGAAAGCAGCCTGATTGATCATTAAAGTATTTTTGCCTAAAACAGACCAGTATTTGATAGTATCTGTTTTTACAGAATCTTTCTTAACTTCTTCTTGAGCATTTGCATATATCCCCAAAGAAATGGAAATAGCAAAAAAAAGTTTTCTCATAATTAACTATTTACAGCTACAAAAATATAAATATAATTTTTCTTTACGCCCACTTCAAGCCATAGATGAATAGGGAAGCTTTTATTTATTTTTTTAACCCATTCATAATAAGGAGGTTTAATAAATAAATGACAAAATATTTTTTTATTAAATTTTACTTAGAGAAAAGTATTACCTTTTGTCTTAAAATAAAATAAGCCGTTAAAAATCATCGCCATATTTTCCGAAATTGAGCATTGGCTTTTGATTTGACGTAAATTCTCCATGTTTAAAAATGTAATTTCCAAAAGAGCTATCTTATACCCACTGCTTATGCTTGCCGCAATGTGGTTTGGCTACTTTTTACAGACGCAGGGCTTTTTTGGCAGTTGCTTCGGGGCTATCATTCCTTTATTACCGGAAGGTTTATTGGGAATTGTCACCTCGCCTCTTTTACATGGAAATATGGATCATATTATAGGAAACTCCATTCCTATTGCGGTGCTCATGTTTCTTCTCTATCAATTCTATCCGCTAGTCGCCAATAAAGTTTTTATCTTGGGATGGCTTGCTACCGGTTTACTGGTTTGGCTTTTACCTCCTGTGGACATTCTTACCGGTGAATATATCTACACCTGCACCATCGGAGCCAGCGGAGTGGTTTACGTTCTTGCATTTTTCCTTTTCTTCAGTGGAGTTTTTAAGTGGAATACAACCCATTTAACCATCTCTTTATTGGTAGTTCTGTATTATGGCAGTTTAATTTGGGGAATGTTTCCTGAAGAACTCTTCTACAACTTACAAGAACCGAGTAAAATTTCTTGGCAAGCCCATCTTTCAGGCGCTGTTGTAGGAAGTATTATTGCTTTTGCATTTAAGAACATTGGAGAAAGAAAGAAGAAATATATTTGGGAATTTCCTAATTATTATAGCGAAAAAGATGATAAACTTTGGCAGGAATATAAAGAAAATCATCCTGACGATTTCTTAGAACTACCGTATAAAAAAAGAGATGATATTTGGGATCATTTGGATAAATTAAGGAAAAAATAAAACTTATTTTCTACATTTGTGTTATAAAACCAACACAAATGTATTCTGAAGAACAACTCTATTCCATCGCTTTACGCGAATGCAACCTTATTGGTGATATTAATTTTTTAAAGCTCGTCCGAACATTTGGAAGTGCAAAAGAAGCTTGGGAACATGCCAAAAAAGAATACCAAAAAGTAGATGGAATCGGAAGAAAAATAGTGTCTGACATCGGAAACATAGCTTATCTGGAATTTGCAGAAAATGAATTAAAATTTTGCGAAAACAATAAAATACAAATAAGACTAAGACATCTTAATGAACTTCCAAAATTACTTAAAGAATGTGATGACGCTCCTGCTATCCTCTATCAGAAAGGAAATTTTGATGATTCTTTAAAAACTTTAAGTCTTGTGGGGACAAGAAATATCTCGCCGTATGGTAAACAGTTTATCCATGATTTTTTTGAAGAAACCCAATCAAACCAATACATTTCAATAAGTGGCCTGGCATTAGGAGTTGATAAGGAAGTTCACGAACAATCTATTGAATACAATATTTCAACAGTAGCCGTTTTGGCTCATGGATTTCATATGCTGTATCCCGCAAAAAACAAGAAACTATCCGAAAAAATCATTGAAAATAACGGAGCCTTATTTACTGAATTCAATTCGTCAAGAAAACCTGATCGGGAAAATTTCATCCAAAGAAATAGAATTGTGGCCGGAATTTCACCCGCAACCATCGTTGTAGAAACAGCTTTTGGAGGAGGTTCCATCAGTACAGCCACCTTTGCAAACAACTATAACCGAGAGGTTTTTGCCCTTCCCGGAAAGATCACAGATAAATACAGCCAAGGATGTAATCAATTGATTTTTCAGCATAAAGCAAGAGCTATTTCTACCCTGAAAGACCTTACCGATTCACTGGATTTTAATAAGCCTCTTGAAAAAATAGAAGAATTATTTCCACGAAGTGAAGAAAGTATTCAATTAACTGAAAATCAAACAGTCGTATATAATTCAATTATTGACCATCCTCAAATAACTTTAGACGATCTTGCACAGAAAATATCGCTTCCTTCGCATAAAATTTTGCCGGTCATTTTAGAATTGGAGCTTTTAGGGAAAGTGAAATCGTATTCCGGGAGGCAATTCACTGCAATTTGAGATTTAACTATTTCTTAATATTGCATTATTTCATAGATAACTTTTAATTTTCAACAAGATTTAAACGCAAATTGTGGATTTAATAATATTTCGCCTCCTTATTATTAAATTTTCAGCAATTATCAAATAAGGTATTGTGAATTTTGAAAAAAAAATTAAATTTGTTGACAATAATATTCAACCTTACTCTATATGGAACAATATAATATTGACCAGAAAATTCAGGAGTTTATTGCAAAAATTGAGGCAAAAAACCCTAACGAGCCAGAATTTTTACAAGCTGTAAAAGAAGTTGCTGTGACTGTAATTCCGTTTATCTTGACAAAGAAGGAATACACGGGAATGAAACTTCTAGAAAGAATGGCGGAAGCTGAAAGAATCATTATTTTCAGAGTTCCATGGGTTGACGATAAAGGAGAAATCCAGGTAAACAGAGGTTTCAGAATTCAGATGAACTCTGCCATCGGACCATACAAAGGAGGAATCCGTTTCCACCCTACTGTAAACTTGTCTGTTCTTAAGTTTTTAGCTTTCGAACAGGTATTCAAAAACTCATTGACAACTCTTCCAATGGAGGAGGAAAAGGAGGTTCAGACTTCGACCCACAAGGAAAATCTGATATGGAAGTAATGCGTTTTTGCCAAGCTTTCATGACAGAATTATGTAAACATATCGGCCCTGAAACTGACGTTCCTGCGGGAGACATCGGTGTAGGTTCTAGAGAGATCGGATATTTGTTCGGTCAATACAAGAAAATAAAAAACGAGTTTACAGGTGTTCTTACAGGAAAAGGTCTTGCTTACGGTGGTTCATTAATCCGTCCTGAAGCAACTGGTTACGGTGTTGTTTACTTCGCTGAGCAAATGCTTAAAACAATCGGTCAAACTTTCAAAGATAAAACAGTAACTGTTTCAGGTTTCGGAAACGTAGCTTGGGGAGTTATTAAAAAGATAACTGAACTGGGAGGAAAAGTAGTAACTATTTCCGGACCGGATGGGTATATCTATGACAAAGACGGAATCGATGGAGAAAAAATCGATTATCTATTAGAGCTTAGAAATTCAGGGAACAACAGAGCTGAAGATTATGCTAAAAAATATCCTTCTGCTGAATTCCACGCTGGAAAACGTCCTTGGAGTGTGAAGTGTGATGTAGCAATACCATCTGCTACTCAAAACGAATTAGATCTAGAAGATGCTAAAGTATTAGTTGAAAACGGATGTCTTTGTGTAACTGAAGCTGCAAACATGCCTTCAACACTAGATGCTATCAACTATTTCTTAGATAACAAAGTATTATTCTCTCCTGGTAAAGCGTCTAACGCTGGTGGTGTAGCTACTTCAGGATTAGAAATGACTCAAAACTCTATTCGTCTAAACTGGACTTCTGAAGAAGTGGAGGCTAGATTGAAAGAGATCATGATCGGAATTCATAAAGCTTGTAGAGACTACGGAAAAGAGGAAGATGGCTATGTAAACTACGTTAAAGGTGCTAATATCGCCGGCTTCGTGAAAGTTGCAGAAGCAATGCTGGCTCAAGGAGTGGTATAAGACAAAATATAAAGGTTGGGAAAATTTCCCGACCTTTTTTGATACAACCTGTTCCCGGGATTATAAATGGGAAAAAAGTAAAAAGTGAAAGGAGAAAGCGTTGATTTATTTCAACGCTTTTTTTATTATCATTTGATTAAAAACATCGTGTGAGATTTAACACACAAAAAATCCTGAAACATTACGTCCCAGGATTTTTTACTGTTTTACTTTTAGTTATTTACTTTGACTTTTTGGTTTAGCTTTTTTTGCTGCTTTGGCTGTCCCTTTTGGCTTCGTAGTCTCTACTGATCCTTCTGCCGTTACACTTGGCGCTGCTTCTGTTGCAGAATTTACTGTTGCTGTAGCACCATCTATTGTAGTGGTAGCTTTAGTAGTAGCTGTTTGAGCTTCTTTAGCCACATCAGAGTTCCATTGCCCACCCGCCTGGGTTTGGGTTGAAGCTTGCGCACTAGCTGTTGCCGGCTGTTGAGATGTTGTTTGAGCTGATACTGCAACGATTCCTACTAAGGTAAATGCTGTTGCTAAGATTGTCTTTTTCATAATGTACGTGTTTAAAGTTAGTTGTTTCCTATTCTTAAACGCCGCCTATTTTATTAAAGTATTTGCAAACCAATCATTTAACGCACTTTATAACTCTTTAAGATGAATTGGGATTATGAATTATTTTTCTAAATTTTTCATAATTCTTTCTACAAACTCAAATGCTGCAGGACAGATTACCGTATTTTTTAACATCAAATCATTGATCTGATAAATCTTTTTACGATCTGTATGCGGATATTCTCTGCAGGCTTTCGGTCGCACATCATAAATTGAGCATGTATTATCACCATTCAGAAAAAAGCAGGGAAGATTTTGCAATACTTTGTCATTATCTTCATCTACTCTTAGAAATTTAGCTTCAAAATCAGCCGATTTCATTCGCAGATGTTTTGAAATCCGTTCAATATCTTTCTCTGTGTATAAAGGACCTGTGGTTTTGCAGCAGTTGGCACATTGCAGGCAATCTATCTTTTCAAAAACTTCATCATGCGTTTCCTGAACCACATAATCAAGGTTCTTGGGCGGTTTTTTCTTTAATCCGTCCAGAAACTTTTTGTGTTCTTTCTGTTTCTGTAAAGCCTGTTTCTTGTAAAATTGTAAATTCATTTATATTGATTCTTCTCCCAAAGTGGGAAGATCTACTTTTTGATAGTCATTGATTTTATCCAAATCTAAAACCGTTGTCTGATTATCTTTATTTGGATAATACATCGTGGTAAATTTTGCTCCATATACGATTTCCCTCGAAACATAAGATGATCTCTGAACTACCGTATTTGAAAACACTTCATCAAACGCACGTACATGAACAATGATTTCAATATTTGTATTCTTAAAATCATCCTCAGAGAAGCCATAAAACGGCGAATTTTCATCTATTTTATGCACAACCGTCCAATTGAGCGCTAATGTATTGATCTTGCTTAATTGAGTATCCAGCCTGTAAAATTTATTCTTCGCTCCCCTTTCTTCAATCACTTCAATGGCCGTTGATAAAATAACTTCAGCATCTGTTAATGCATTATTTTTATACGGTGCTAACCTGAACATTAAAGCCGTGGTATCCTGAAAAGGAGCAATTACTGTAATATCAGAAAACTTTAAATATGCCCTTGGTCTCGAAAATCTTCCATAAAACAAACCCGTTGCAATGGCAAAGGTAAGCAATCCTAAAAAAGCTTCAAAAGTAGCCACCAAACTGGCCGTAAAGCCCACGGGTGCAATTCTTCCGTATCCAACCGTCGTAAAAGTCTGTGAACTAAAGAAAAATACATCAATAAATTCATTTAACGGATCGCTTTTATCAATTCCTGTAAGATGTTCTACTCCAATTAAATAATAGATCATCGCAAAAACAATATTAATCAGAATATAACCCACAACAAGATACGAGAGAAACCGAAACGTGGATAACTCCAACATTGTATGATACCAGCTGAATCTGTTGAAGACATTCATTCCTTTTCTCTGAACATTCGGAAGACCATCTTTATTAATGAATCTTCCGGATGTGTTATCTCCAAAACCGCTATTCTCGGTATTCTTTTGTTGAATTTTCTTTCTGAATCCTCTTGCCATTTCTTTGAATCCTTTTTATTTTTTTAACGAACCTTATCCTAAATAAAAACTAACCAATAGGCAAAGATAAAATATTGTTTTCATGAAATTTATCAAAAGCTTTTGATAAAGTCAGTTATCAAAACTTAAATATAATCAAAAGTATAAAAAATAAATTATTACAAATCAATCAATTAGACTATTAACTTTGTACTTAGACTTTTGATTACACTATTAAAATTATCTCAAACCTTTAAGGAATTCTTTTAATGCAGAATTTTTTTCCCATGAACGTTCATTATTAATTTGAGGTAATACATCCTCATAAACAGATTCTAAAGCTTTTTTTATCTGTTTCGAATTGGTTCTAGTATATCTATCTGTAGTTTGTATACTCGAGTGACCAAGAAAATCTCTTATCCAAAATAAACTTAATCCCGCTTCAGCAAGATGCATCGCTTTTGAGTGTCTTAGAGTGTGCGGGCTAATTACTTGAGGAATAATTTCAGGATCAACAAATCTAGCGGCACTAGCATATTTTTTTAAGATATATGTAACTCCTGCAGATGTAAGTTTTTCTCCAACTCTGTTAAAGAATAATGGAGTCTTTTCTTTTTCTCTTTTGTCAAGTCCATATTCGATTATATATTGTTTTAAAAACTTTATCTGTTCTGATTGTAATGGTATCAATCTTTCTTTATTTCCTTTGCCATGTAGTAAAATCATGCATGGCTCTTCAAATCTTATATTAGACGGAGATAAATCTATTAATTCTTGAACACGAGCTCCGCTATCATACAATAAGGCCATCATCGCTAAATCCCGTCTCGAGCTACGATTATTACTAGGAATTTGTTCGAGAAGTAGTTTAATTCCATTAATAGATAGATATGAAACGGTTTTAATGATGGTTTTCTTTAATCTAATTGATCGAATATTTTGCCATTCTCCTATCCTAGTTGGCTCTTCATACATTAAGAATTTAAAAAAAGAGCGAATAGCCGCACAGCGCTGATTTCTTGTTGCTACATTATTATTATGCTCATACTCAAGCCATGATAAAAAATCCTCTATAATATCTTTATTAATATGTCTAAGCTCAATCTTATCAGCATCTATAAATTTAACCTTTTTCATAAAAGATAATAATAACGAAAAGCTATCTCTATACGCCCTAATTGTATGTTTTGACGCCCCATACTCACTAATCAAATATTTGTGGAAAAACTTTTCTAAATATTTAGCAAAATCTGTCATAAATCATCAGTATTAATAAATTTCATATCAGGAAAAACAAAAGCCGTTTTGCTTTGCATTTTAATTAGATCCGGAAACATTTGTGTTGTTAATCTAATATAGTGTGCCGTGGATTTTAAATTTTATGCCCTAAAAACATTGAAACCAAAGGAAGTTCACTATATATATCTGTACCTAAACTTATTAATTTCTGCAAACTATGAACAGCAGCAGTATGTCTTAAATCGTGTATCCTAGGTTGATTAATATAAGTCTGCTTAGGAATTTCTGCGTAGGACAAAGTTTTATGAAACCAAACTCGAATGTTTCCTACGGAACACTTCCTCCCCATTTGTGTTGTAAAGAAATGTCTATCTGGTGAATCTAAATTATGAATTGGGATAAAGTTCCTGAAAGTCCTATACTCTTTTAGAACTGACAATAAAGAATCATTCATAACAGCTAATCTTTGTTGTCCATTTTTAGCTCTATTTATATATATGAGTCGTTTATTAAAATCCAAATCTTCATTTTTAAGAGACAGCGCTTCGCTAATGCGCATTCCTGTACTATAAAGTAATCTACATATTGCCGGCATAACAAACATTGGAGTAGTATTTCTATTTATATCTATCCGAAGTTTATCAACAGTTGTAAAAATTAGTTCAATCTCTTGCGAAGTATATATGTAAGGTATATAATCATTTTGGCTACCTTCTCTTGGGGGTCGTGGAATATAGCATTCTATTCCTATACTACATAAATACCTACAAAAATTCACCCACGCAGTATATTTATAATACAAAGTTCGTTTACCGTCACTAATTCTCGTGTTTCTCCATTGCAAAATGACGTCTTCGGTAATATTTAAATCAGTTATGCTATATTCTTGGAAAAATTTATCAAATTCCAACATGAAACCTTTTAACACTTTTGTATCAGAAAGGCCTTTCTGTTTTTTTTCTGTAAGGAATCCATTTATGTATGGTGCGAATCTGCTTTTATAAAATCCTTTTGGTTCTTCCATAATTACCTTTTTAGTTTATTTGTAGATAAAAATCTTTGCTAACGGGTGGCACATCCAAAGAGCAATTGAGTAAATCTTCAGTATTTAAATGAAGATATATCATTGTATTTGCAGTACTATTATGCCCTAGAGTTCCTGAAATTACGGGTAATGGCGTTCCTTTTTTAAGAAGATTTGTAGCCAAACTGTGCCGCAAGGAATGTGGGCCATGCCTTTTTTTCGCAAATTCAACATTAGATTTTTTAAAATACTTTTCCGTTATTGCTGTCAAAGTTTGTCCTTCTAAAGGTAAATGTGGAGACTTTCCTTTAAGGAAAATATATTTAGAGAAAGATTTAGGCCTACCGTGCTGAATATAATCTACAATCGCCTCACCAACATCTATTAACAATGGTAATTCCACTGGTTCTTTGGTTTTAAATTGCTCAAGAGTTATAACATTATTATCCCAATCAATATTAGAAAATTGTAAAAGCCTTATGTCTGAAGACCTTAAACCTAGACGAGTCGCTAATAAAATTATAGCGTAATCCCTTTTACCTATTGCATATTTCCTATCAATAGATTTCTCTATGCACATAACTTCTTCAGGTGTATAGTGAGAAGGTAGTTTTTTATGGGATCTAGTTTTTACATTGGTAAGAATATTTGCTGTCCGAAAATCAATAATTTTTTTTGAATAAAGATCTGCTAAGACTGATCTTAAAATAGCTGCCACATGCTCTTTATCCTTTTGTAAATAAACAAATTCAAGTATATACTCTGCCGTAATATTATGAAGATTTGAAATCTTATCTTCAACCAATTTTTCACAAAACCGTCTAAGTCCTATATAATAATAATTCCTTGTCAATTGTGACAGACGTCTTTCCTTTGCATAAGTATTAAGAAAATCAAGCATATAACTTCCTAGATTCCCTGGTAATGGTAAATTATAATCTTTTCTTTTTTTCTTTATAGTCCAATCTCCATTTAGTACTGCATTTAAAAGCTCAATATACCATTCATGGTATTCATGTTTAGAATTTTTAATTAATTCACTTTCACCTGGCGATTGTATATATGTCAAATATTGTTTCCCTACATTTTCATTATAAAGGAGGGTCGACTTCGATGACATATAGAAGGAAAGTCGATAAAATTCAGACAAAAATTTCTTCTTTAAAGAATTTGAAAAAGCATTTTCTTCCATGCATTTTTCAAAAAGATTGTGAAGTTCATTTAGTTTTTTTTCCATATGTATATAATTTTAAACTTATACAAGCCTTATATAGAAAAATAAACTTTCGATGTTACCTATCCTAGTACCCATTGATATCAATATTTTTGGAAAACTCAAAAAATATTGATAATCATAATTTTTTTATTCAGTAATAAATTTTATATTTGCTAAATAAAAATACAGTATAGGGGACAAAAGAAAGCTCTTTTTTCCATATGCTATTATCGAAAATAAAATCCGTAGGTGCTCTAATACTTGACGGATTTTATTTTATACAAACATATTAAAAAAATACAAAACTCAACTATTTTTTATTGAAAACAATATTATTCCCAATATATATTGGAAATAATTCAAATATTTGGAATATTTAGTGTAATATAAATATTTGGAATGCAAAATTCACATAAGATGCTAATATTAAACATTTTATATAAATTCATTAAAAAATACAGGATCAGTTCCAAAACTTGGGGAGAAAATAAAAAATGATATTTTTGTAGTATGTTAAATGATGCCGAACTGCTTAAATTATTTTTACCTGAACTCTTGATTGAATATTTTGAGATTGTAAAATTTGAAGAGGAAAACAAAATTCTACATATTTACTTTGAAGAAAAAAATACAGTTCCAAAAGAATTTTCTTCGCTCATATTACAGTCAAAAGGTTTTGTTCCTGAAATTATGGTAGATGATTTTCCTCTCCGCGGAAAAACAGTGAAGCTCCACATCAGACGTAGAAGGTGGACTGATACTAAAACAGGAAACATCATTCAAAGAGATTGGAATCTTATTGCCAAAGGAACCCGCATGACACAAGATTTTGCAGAGTTCTTAAAAAAAATCAGCAGATACTAAAGCGCTTCCCTGTAAAACCATTGGTGAGATGTACGGCGTAGATGGTAGAAAATTCCAAAGACAGTACAAACAAAGCATCAGTAATTTTAAAGATTGGGAACAAAAATCGCATGCAGAAGATTGGATTCTCTACCCTGAAAACCTCTCCGAGCAGCTTTCCTTGGACGAAGTTGCCCTTTCTGATGGAGAACTGTACAGTGTTCTCACTTCCAAAAAAGCAAAAGGCAAAAAAGGTTCTCTTGTAGCTGTAATCAAAGGTACAAAAAGCAATATCATAGCTGAATATATTTTAAAAATCAGCAGAAGGTCGAGAATGAGAGTGAAAGAAATAACACTCGATATGGCTGGTTCTATGAAACTCATCGCCAAAAGATGTTTCCCCAAAGCAATACAGGTTATCGACCGTTTCCATGTTCAGAAATTAGCCATAGAAGCGTTGCAGGACATCAGGGTAAGCCATCGTTGGGAAGCTATTGAACAAGAAAATAATCTTTTGTTGGAAGCAAAGCAAAAGAAAGAAAATCTCCAAATTGAAATTTTCCTAAACGGTGACACTCGAAAGCAACTTTTGGCAAGAAGTAGATATTTACTTTATAAAACCAGAGAAAAGTGGACTCCATCACAAAAACAGAGGGCGAAAATCTTGTTCTCAGAGTATCCAGATTTAGAAAAAGCGTACAATTTATCAGATGGGCTCAGGAAAATCTATAATCAAAACATTGAAAAACCAGTAGCCATGTTAAAGTTAGCCCATTGGTTTAAAGATGTGGAAGAATCCGGATTTAAATCCTTCAATACCTTAACTAGGACAATTATATTAAACTATGATGGTATTCTCAATTATTTTAATGCTCGTAGCACGAATGCTGCAGCTGAGTCTTTCAATGCCAAAATAAAAAACTTCAGATTACAACTTAGAGGTGTGCGAGATAAATCGTTTTTCCTATTTAGATTATCTAAACTTTTTGCCTAGTCCCCAACTTTTGGTATTGATCCAAAATACACCTGTGAGCAGTTATTAAATTTTCATACTAATAATGCTTTTTTAATTGATTAATAAATTTCTTATTATTACAAATAACAAAAAAAACACTTATTAAACAATATAAAAAAGAGAGCTCTATGGTTACAGATTTTTTAGACGTTAAAGAAATACTCAAAAAATATTTATTCTAATAAAGCCTACCGCTAATTTCAGACGAGAAAACCAATCTAGTTGTATATTGTATACAAAAGGAAAAAGCCTAATGCTACATGTTTTATCCTGAATTAGATTATATTTATTTATATTTTTTTTAGATATTCATTTTACAATAATACCCACTATATTGTTTATCTATTTTTGATTTTTATTATATTTGCTACAAATTAAAATAACGTCAAGCGTAAGCTATCGTTTTGGTACATAAAGCCGCGAACTTTAAAATGATAACCAAAAATGATAGACTTACGCCCATGCTTATACGGCGTGGGCTAAGTCTTTCTGGTTATCGGGTACTTCGCGGCACCTATGTACGGATTGATATTAGTTCCACGCTCTTTTATTAAATAAGCATGATACAAATTTTGACCATAACTACACAACAAGAACAAGGTGGAGCATTATTTCTTAAAATAATTTTGTTTATCTATTTCATTCCTTCAATGATAGCGCTACTTCGTCTTCCAAAACTAAAATTTAAATTTCTGATTGTTTTATTAATTAATGTATTCTTTGGATGGACTGTATATGGATGGTGGCTATCATTTATAAAAGCTGTTTCTTCTTAGAAATCATATTATGTAAATGATTTATTAAATTATATGTTAGAAAATGATGAAACACAGATAAGTTTACTAATGCAAGATATAGTTAACCTTATTAATGAAAAATCAGAGCAAGTTGATTATAGTAAAAAGTCAGAGCAAGCAATAATGCTACAAGTTATAATCTGTTTAGATGAGCTACATGCATTTCAGAATACAAGAATACTTATAAATGCATTATATAGATTAAGGGCATTAGATTACAGATGGATCCGATTTAAAAATGAAAATAAATCTTATGGTGAGAGCCTTTTAAATTTTATAGATATAATCGTATTTTCAAAAGAGAAATTACGATTCGAAATATCATATTTTTTTCTTTCTGAATTAAAAAAAGTTAATTTTAATCTAGAACTCTATATACCCCAAAATCACTTGTAATCTATAAATTATATGCGTAAAATCATTCAGGAACTGGAGTTAAAACTTTTTTTGTAAACTTTTCATTTTTTAATTCCGAATATTTAATGCGAAAGCAATTTTTCAGGAATAATTATACCTATTATTTTAAAAGTAAGAAAATTATCTTTATTAAAGAAAAATAAAATCCTAACATGAAAAAAGTTAGGATTTATTAAAATTATCCTTCGCCGTGTGAGATCTGATTGATTATTATTAATTTTTAAGCTTATCGAAACCGCATTAAAAATTAATATTTCGCTTTGCAGAAAAGATTAACTGTGAAGAATAGCTATTAGAGACATTACTGATAGTAGAGAGAGACCTTTCTTCTTATTTGCCATACTTAAAATTTCCTTTTTTTGCGTTTTCGAAGCATTAAGCTTTAAAAATCAACCAATTAAACTAATTAATTTACTCCTCTAAGTAAATATATGACCCTATTCTTTTAAAAATTTTACTCAGCAAAATACTTCCTTCAAAACATAACACATCTCCTCTGATTAAAATAAGGCATCATTCCGAAAAGATTTTCATATTCTCTATAAACCATCTATCAATTATTTAACATGAGTCGCTTTACCAAAACTTTGAATTTCGTAATAACGAACGTTAAAAGCATCTGACGGCATTTTATTTCGCATAAGTTTGTAGAAATTTTCGTCATGTGAAGAAATTACAATTTGCCTGTTATACTTAGTTATCATTGTTCGAATAAGATCAATAAAGGAAAGTATATTAATATCACTTAGGTTTTGAATCGGATCGTCCATAAAAATTGTATCTATCTCATCATTTCGTGTTTCAAATGCTTTGGCCAAAAATATACTCAAAGATAAAACGTTTAGCTGACCAGCACTTAAATATAAAGAAGGGTCTAATTCTTCGTCATTACTTATAGCTTTAATATCCAAAATAGGTCCTTTTTCGGTAATTTTAGGACTAATTTTTATTTGGTTAAGATTTGGGTGAGGCTCAATTCTAGAATATATCTGATTAATCACCTCTTGATTAAAGTATTTATTGATTTCCCCATTAATGTAAGTTTCAGAAGTTTTTCTGGCCTCTATGACTTTGTCGAGTGAGTCGTCTAATGGTCTAATCTGCAATTCCCATTTTTCTACATCTTTTTCTAGTGTGTTTTTCAAAACATTGTTTTCTATAACCTTCAGACTCACCGACAAATTCTCAAGGTCCTTAACTTCTGCTATCAAATTTTGGTGATAGAGTTTAAGTCCCTCTATTTCTCTTTGGAAAAACTCTTCTGACGGATCTTCATCTTTAGAAAACTGTCTGAACTGATTGATATAAGTTGAAGTCTTTTGCTGAACATCATTGATATCGTTCTTCTTAGCAATTTTTAAGCCAGGAATTTCAGCCTCATTGAACTGAATGGAAAATGAACCTATATCACTTTTAATCTCTGCAATCTTTGCTTCATTTCCCGATTTTTCCGTGCTGGCAGAGGTCAATTGATGTTTGATTTCATCCAACCTACTTTGCAATTCTATTTTATGAAAGCTATCATCGACTAGATTTAATTCTTTCATTATCTGCTCAGCTTCGACTAAAAGTCGGTCAGCGCGAGAAATTGCGATATTATTTTCAGCAGTTGAAATCCTATTTTTTAAAATCGAAATATTATTTTCAATCGAAGAGATGTTTTGAAATCTATATTTTACAATATTTTCCAGTCGTAAAACCCTAAGCCTAATTTTAGAAAGTTTTGATTGCATTTCTGATTTAATTTCATCAAAATCAATAGGGGTGTTTAAGTCAGATTCTGTAGCGTCAGGTCTAAGTTGCGATAAACTTGTACTAACAGATCGAGTTGAATTCTGAAGGGCACTTTGTACATTTGTAATTTCACTTGAAATTATGTCCCTTTGCATTTGTAAGTTCGATATCTCATTATTACAAAGCTCAATTGCTTGCTTGATAAAACTTAAAATCTTCCTATTAAACTCACCGATTTTTTCTTGGAGCAATATTTCATCTGCCTTTGCTATATCAAGTTGCGATTTTAACGTTATAGTAGTTGTCTTGGCGGTCTTCTGTTCCTCGATTTTTGCTAATAAACTGGAAACTTCCTTGAAATCTGTTGCGCATAGTGGACAATGGTTGTCATCCGTTTTTCGAACATAATCCTCTCCCCATTCAATAATTCTGTCTAAAGTTTCGTCTAAAGTTGCAGAGTTATCTAGATCATTTTGCAATTTGTTAATATTAATCTTATTGGCAATTAACTGTTTATCCAACTGTTTTCTTATTGTAAAATCATCAGACAGCTTTTCCTGGTCCTCCAATGGTAATGATTCAAAGTCTCCATTTTCAACAATTGATTGCAACAACTGACGAGAAGAAAGTTTTGATGATAAAGCGGATTCTTTTTCTGTAAGTTGCTCATTAAGTTCTTTAATTTTTATCTTACTTTTTTCAGAATCTGCATTCCAAAATCTATAATTTTCCAGTTCTGTATCCCATTCTTTCAATTTACGATCAAGTGCATCATGTTGCTGCTCCCATTCTGTTAAAGTCGACTGGAGAGCAAGATTTGACGATTTTGAACTTTCTAATTGATTAAGATATTTATTGATATCTTGACGGAAATCATTAAGAATTTTTTGTTGCTGAGCAATATTTTTATAGATAGTATCAACATCACCGACAAGTGCCAATAAGCGGGATATTTTTTGTTCAGAATTAGAAATACTTAAAAATTTTATCTCAAGAGAATTTACGGAAGTATTATAAGTATTAAGATCGGTATACAATTTTTCCAATTTGGAAAGCTTATTGTAATCTTCGGTTAAGATGGGGTAAGCTTTTAACCATAGAAGATAGTCCTGTAATGATTTTTGTAGTGCTTGCAGTAAAGATATTTGTGCGAATGCATGCTGTTCGATAAGTTTGGCTCTTTCAATATAGGTTTGTGTCGTACTAAGAATAACTTGATAAGTTTCTTTATTGACATTCGCTACCAAAGCCTCCATTTTAAATTCGGTTGAACTTTTCTCAGCCAGTTTCTGAATTGCGGTATTAATTGGCTCAATCTGATCCCCGGCATTTAAAAAATCTTTAATTTGCTTATTCGCGCTCGCTATATTTGTGTTAATTTCATCTTTTTCAAGCGCCAACATACTGATATAACTGTCAATCTTTTTAAGAATGGAAAGAGCATTTTCACCTTCTGGCCAAAAGTTTTGCAATTGAAAAAATCGTTCATCAGGTTTAGTATGACGTAAAAATTCGTCAATTTGATCCTGCGTCAGTATATTGGTTTTAACCAACCTATCGAGAACATCTTGCTTAAAATCCGACTTTAGGCTACTCACAGTCCGGTAGTCATATTTGTATTCAAACTTTTTTGCTTTTCTCTCTGTAGCTGTTCGTTCTATTACTTTATCGTCAGTAGTCTGAATCTTAACCGTACCGCTTTTCCCATTTTTATAACTTTGTCTATTTGTGAGCAAAATTTTGTCTCCACTTGAATAGTCCCTACGATTAATTTCCTGTCCGAGTATATCCGATTCAAAACGTCTTAACTTACTGGAATAGCACCATTCCACGGCATCAAAGAAAGATGTTTTACCAAAGCCGTTTGGCGCATAAATCACCATTAGATTTGAAAGTGAGTCACCATTAATGAAGCTGAAATTCTGTTCTTCGTTATAAATTCGAAAATCATTAATTTTAATATCTTTAATCTTGCTCATCGCTTAAAAATTTAATGAGTTCTTTTAAATTGTCTCTATTAGTCATTGCATCAATCTGGTTAACCGCAATTGCTACTTCAGGATGCTTAGCATTCATCAATTCTTCAAGCTTGTCAATTGATACATTTCTTTCAGGTATATCAATATCAATAAGTGTTTTGCCTATTAAGCTATTAATATATTGGTCATTAATTTCCTCTTGTCCTGTTGAACAAACCATCTTTCGAGCTGAAAATTTGTCCTGAAGAATTATCTGTCTAAGTTCTTGAGGTACGAACTCTTTCACTAAATACAAAATATATAGATTCCAACGCTCGGCAGAATTGTTCAGTGTCCTACTTTGGAAACTTATCGCGACGTGATCACGTAATTCTTTATAGTTTTCTTCCAAATCTTTCGCAGTTTCGTAAAATATTGAAAATACATACAGATGAATTTTTCCAGACGACGTCATCCAACACTCCGCACCAGATGAACTAAAGTAATTATCAAATTTTGCTAATTCGTCTATAATTGGTTGTGATTTATTTAATTGCATCATTAAATATTTTAGTGAGATTTTGGGTCGCCTCTGCGATTGTTGTGCTACATGCAATACCTAACGCCAATTGTGACAAACTTAAAACTCCATAATCTATATTGCCAGCTATATTTAAACCTGCGTCTGTTGGGCTAAAAATATCAAAAATGATGTTTCTTTTGTCTTCTTTTGTGAAAGGGTGTAAGCCAAACATAGTTTTATGTGAGTGAAAAATATGACAATGATTATTTTGCAAAGTTCCTGCAATAGACTTGTCTAGTAGATGCTTTTTAGCTATAGAGAAATATTGTGCCTCTTCAGTAAAGAAAAATTGCAGAGTTAATTGGATATCTTGAACTATTTTTGTTTCGACACCTTCGATAAATTTTGATACCTCGGTGTTTGGAAGAGAAATATATACGGCATTAATATCACCATATTCTCCTTTCAGCATCTGTACGTAACTTAAAAATTCTAACCATGCTTTCCACAACTCATTATTTAGATCAGCTTGATTTTTTAGGAATTGAATTATCTCATTCAATGAGCCATTCAGTTCCGGAGTCATTAATTTACCAGTTAAAATACTTGCTATTGCTTGAGGAGAAGTATTCTTAGCTACTTGTTTGGCAAAAGCTACCCCAATTGATTTTAATGGTTCTTCTGCGTAATCAAATGCTTTGGGCATATAAACTGAAAAATCATCTAATTGATCATCAACAACTGATATACCATTCTTCTTTAAAAAATTTTCTGCTTTTTTAATACTTACAGAGCATAAGCTATTTACATCTATATATCTCAATACCGAAGATATTTCTTGCCTCTTATTTATTACCCCAGAGCCTGAAAATCCGCGATATTCATTGTCCAACTTGATGCCAGGCGTTTCCAATACGAGATCGTGAGTATGTTCTACAGATATGACATTAAAAACGGTTCCCTCCAGTTTACTGCCTACCACCAAACCTTCCTTAGTAGCTGGAAATCCAAATGCTGACCATTCGGCCTTAATTAAAGGTACCTCACTACATAAAATAACCGTATGGTCAGAAACATATCCGTCCGTTATTAAAATAGCAAGATCATTTTCGTTACAATGGTCTTTGACAAAAACTGGAGCCTTTGTTTTATCGCGATTTTCTATGTAAAATTTTTCGCCGATAAAGTCCTCAACAACATGTAGTGAAGTTATTAATAGTTTTTTTTCAGCGAAAAAAGCAGTACCTACCGGAATTCCATCCTTATCCAAGACTTTCCATGTACAATTTTCTAAATTTTTAATATCTATCATGGCAACTTTAATTCGTTGGAAACTTCAGCAGTATAGTTAAATTCCTTCATTAAGTCTTCGTCAAAGATCCGAGCAAGATGTTTAGGAAAATAATTGAAAATTAATTTCCTTTTGGTAATGGTCCCACGTAAAGGCCGGTTAATAATAAATGCAATTGTTTCAATGTCAGGATGCATATGAGAAGGATGGCTTCCATTCGTTGATATAAGGTAATTAGCACTGTCGATTAATTCATATAATTCTTTTGGATTATTTCCAAAGCTTCCGTGATGGCTAACTTTTATTGCATCAAAGAAGAGACAAGTCTCATCAGGATACAGTCTTTTTAATCGCTCTATCACAGGTTCTGCATGTGCATCAGCAAGCATTAGTATTTTTTTTCCATCTGCATTTAAAATAAACGATATAGAGCTCCCATTTCCGACCCGTTTGTCTGGTTTATATTCTGATTTATTTGATTTAATGAGCTCTGACGTTATTGGCTTGATAACGGAGCCATTAATGACACCACTATAAGTTTCAATATCTTTAGCACTAAGTGATTTTAAAAATAATTCAAATGCATCATCAACAAAATGCGTATCCGAAACCTTTATTCCCTGCGATTTTAGAGCTTTTTTAAACTCACTATCAATAGAAGTCAGTTGCTGCTTATTAGGCCCAACTAAAGTAATCAACACGTTATCGTTTAGAAGGATTGTTGTGGCATATTCAATACAAACGGCTTTGCCGTTAAAGTCTTCATTCCATGAGTAGTTTTGTGAGAGTAATTCCTTACCTAATTTTGAAGCTTGTTTTGCACCAATTTCAGTTTGCTTTTTGGTAGTATCAACTTTTTGCAAAGCAATAAAATTCCTTAGTAGGTTTAGCTGATTCTCATCCGGTACTGGAAGTTTCTTCTTCTCAAATTGCAGATGTTTGTATGCATTTAGCCATACCTGATCTATCTCAATTATTTTAGGACTTTGTGCTGATCCATTTTCCTTTATAAATTTTGCGGCACTATTAATATGATCATCATCATAGTGAGTAATTATAAAACGGTCAAGCTTTTTACCTGCCTTATGATACTTATTTAGTATAGGAAGAATTTCTGACTCAAAATTAAATCCACAATCAATCAATATATTAGTATTAATTTTTTTTTCATCGAAAACATCGATAAGGATAGTGTCGCCATATAGAGCTGGCAATAAATGTACTGTGAGCATTAATTGGTTATTAGATTGATGATAAATATATTACTTTTTTTGCTTTGCGAATACTTTAAGGTGGTGGTTTCTATTATTTTTAATAAAAAAGTATATTAAGTAAAATACATAAACGATACTTTGTTTGAAGTTTGAGAGAAATAACCTCAAACTTATCTTTTGTTTATGAATAACTTCTAATTAAGAATAGATTATTACATTCTAAGCAAGGATATTTATATAATATAAGTTTAAACTATTTAAATTCTCAATTTCGGCACAAAATCTAACAAATAGTTCAGCCATTTTATCATTTTTTTCTTATTCATATATTAAAACTATTCTGTTATAGATGTTTACATTAAATAAAATAGGCGATTTTAACAAAGGTTATTATTAAAATATTTTTTAAATTCTTCTAATAATTCAGCGTTCCCGATAATTTGATCAGCGTACGCCAAATAGTCTAATTCTCTCAACGCAGTCTTTTGGTCGGCTTGACCTGAAAAAAAATCAAAACATTCTTTTGACAAGGTCGATTTTGATAATTTGTTATCATTCATAAAATCTGAGTAAGTTTGTGATAGAAGCATCTTGCCAGACGAGGACTTCAAACATTTTAATATGGGATCTGTTTGCTTACTTTTAATTAGCTCTCCCAAAGTATAAAAGTAATCAGGTTTTTGAATTTGATCTTTAAACTTTTTCTCAAATGCATTAGCTAAAATTTTCGAAGCTTCTTCACCAAGTAAAACTGAAATTTTTACAAGATTTAAAATTTTTGGAGACTTAGATTGTTGAAAAATCTCATACAATAGATTAGCAGCAATTTTCGAGGGAAGTTTAATAAACCAAAACATGAAGGGAGCATAAAAATCAAGCATAGCTGTTTTTGCTAACATTTCAAATATGTCAATATTAAAATTAACATGTTGTCGCTCAGAGTAGATTCGGTAATACAATTGAATTCCAAGCATAAACTTGGATTTATCTTTAGATAAAAGTTTATTTGCATCGACAATATTGTTTATTTCATCAAAAATTCCATCTTGCAATTCCTCGTAATATATAGAACCTGTCGCCAAAATTTTATCGCGAGTTAAAACAAGTTTTTCGCCTGTTTTGCTGGCAATAATATTTTGAGTTTGTTTTATTGTTGATACAGTCAATTGATTTTTCCGTGAATTATCGATACCAGCTATCAAGTCAGCATTTGTTATTCTTGAAACATTCGTTAAACTCATTCTAAAATCAGAGAAAATAGTTTCGTCAATTTTTTCATCATTTAACCGACGAGAAGCATCTACTATTGTATGTAAAAATTCTTTTAATTCTACTGATGCGTTGGTATTAACTGATATATTTGAAATATAGTCAATTGGCGAAACAGGGCGTTTAAAGCCTATAGGTAATAATATAAGATTGTTATCTTTTGTAAGATCAATTTTAAAGTGTACTTGAACAAATTTGGAATAGAAAATTATACTTTTACTAATTAACGAGAACAATACAGGATTTAGTTCTTCAATAAAAAAATGTGCAACTTGATTTCTATATTCGTATAATACTTTTAAATTTTCTACCGTTGGATTAAATTCTTTACCTATTTTTTCAACTGTAATATTTAAGCAATTATCAAATTGCTTTGTGGTTCCATCTTCATGAAAAAGTTTTATTTTTTTATGATATTTATACAGATAGGCCTTTAAAATTAGTTCCCAAGCATTAAGAATAAGGAGAACGACAGTTTCATACCGATATGACATTATTGGCTTATTGTGAATTTCAATTGCACTGAACATTCCGGAAACAGAATTATTCAAAAGATTTTTTGCTATTGGTGACCTCCTTTTTTTCATAATTTGGAAGATTTTATACTATCATACAAATTTCATAATGGATTAATTATAAAACTTCACTTATTATCAAATGTAGTTTATCAGTAAATGTAATAATAAGAATTTATCTACTCTTACGGCAATCCGTATTTCTACTGAATTTATACATATTAATTGATTAACTATTTCAATACTTTATTCGGCATTTTTTCAGGTCTTCATCTGTATGATTATCCAGAATTTTAGCATCTCTGTAAAATATTGCCTTTGTCACTCCGAATGGCTTGTAAATTTCTTCTGCATGTTTCCTCAGATCCTTATATATAAAGAGCGTAGTGGCAATAATTTGGAAATTGTTTCTGCTATTAATTGATAATGATGCCATCAGGTTTAAAAAGAGTCGTTCACTTAGCGTAGAAGTGTCAAGTCCATGGTTTATATTAATAATATATCCTAACAAAGTTAACATACAATCTCTAATGCTTTTTAAAAAAATTAAAAGCATATAAAGTTTTAGTACTAAATATTTTAGTTATCAAAAGATAATTATCAAAAAAACTCTTAGTTTTCAGCGACTTACACTCATTACTAAAACAAACTTTTGATAATGAAATTTATCAACACAGCGATTGAATTTTTAAATTGATTTTACACTACATTTGAAAGATGAAAAAACTGGAATCAAGAGAAGACATTGAACATCTTGTGAATTCTTTTTACACCAAAGTAATTAAAGATGAAACCATTAGCTTTTTCTTTAATGATGTAGCCAAAGTAGACTGGGACAAACATTTACCTAAGATGTATTCTTTTTGGGAATCTATCCTTTTCGGACAAATGAGCTACAAAGGGAATCCAATGGCAGTACACTTCCCTATCAATGAAATGCAGGCCATGGAAAAAAAGCATTTCGACCAATGGCTTGAATTATGGAAACAGACCATCGAAGAAAATTTCGTGGGTGAAAATGCCGATATGGCTATTTACAAATCCGAAAACATCGCCAAATTAATGGCTTACAAAATGGAAATGGCGAGAAAACTTTAATGAGTAAAAAATAATTACCGTAAAATTCTATTTCTATACATTTATCAGCATCATTTTCTGTAAAGAAGATCTATTTTTTTTCATGTTTGACGAAAATAAAATTCATTTTTCTCATTATTTTCCCCTTTGAAAATACAAATCTCAAGATGGTTTTTTAAGCCTCAAAATTATGTTTCCCTTATTTTAAAGCTATTACAGAATATAGCCTAATCAAGAAAAATAAAATATATCTCCATTTCGTTATATTTTGTAAATAATTGATTTTTAGGTATTTCTACTGATGCGCGATGTGTTTTTAATCTCTAGCTTTACCCTATCAAAATTACTACAGACGTCTCAATAACCAAATTTTGACTGCGGTCTCCGAAAAGCACTTAGAGTAGGAAATTAAAAAAAACCTTAGAAATCATGGAACTAACTAAAGAAAACGTAAAAACTGCTACAGTAGTATTATTACAAGCTCAAGGAAAAGAAATCGGAAAATTTTTAAGCCATGGAAATGGAGATGTATTTCTTCAAAATGGTATTAGAGGATTAGGTGAAGTCTTTATTCTTGAAACTTTATCAAATAATAGAGTTGCATTAAAATGCATCAGCAAAGAAAATGGATTATACCTAAGCCATGCTTTTGATAAATTATGGCTACAAAACGGAATCCAAGGAGAAGGTGAAGAGTGGGAAATGAAAGTACATAGCCCAAATAAAGTTTCTTTTAATTGTTGTGGTAAAGAAGTTGGAAAAACTCTTAGCCATGCTTTTGATAAAATGTGGTTACAAGATGGCTACCAAGGAGAAGGTGAGCTATGGGAAAAGCAAGATTAAGCCAGACATAAATAATTAAATAAAAGGACTACAATCTAAGCTAAGATTGTAGTCTTTATTTTGTTCATTCACTTTTATAAGATGGAAATGGCGAGAAAACGTTAATAATTAAGGGACAATTACCGTAAAGATATACGCTGCTAAATTCACCAATAACACCGTTCCGTACAGAATGTTTGTTTTTCCTCTACTTAACGACAGCATTACGATAAACACGGATAAAGAAAGCAGGATAATATCTTTTTTATCTAATCCCAATACGAAAGGAATATCATACATAATACACACCACAGATACCGCCGGAATCGTTAAACCAATACTTGCCAAGGCAGAACCTAATGCTAAGTTTAAGCTTGACTGTATCTGGTTGTTTCTCGCTGCTCTTATTGCTGCAACACACTCAGGAAGTAAAACTACCGCAGCAATAATAACTCCTACCAATGATTTTGGAGCACCCACGCTTCTTACCATATCTTCAATAGTTCCGGAAAGCCCTTTTGCCATCAAAACAACAATAACAAGACAGATAACAAGAAAAGCAAAGCTGATAGCCGTAGCGAATTTTGTTGGAATGTAATGCGAATCTGAGTCTTCATCGGTAATAATAAAATAGTTTCTATGTCTCACGGTCTGTACCATCAGAAAGACTCCGTAGATCACCAAACAGGCAATAGAAACAAAGATCAACTGGGCTTTATTATAGAAAGGCCCGTTAACGCTCGAAGTAAAATTAGGAAGTACCAAGGTTAATATCAAAATAGAAACAATACTCACCAAGTAAGTGGTTGCCGAAGTTCTCGCAAAAAACTGCTCGTAATACTTCACTCCTCCTATTAAAATACAGATTCCTATAATTCCGTTCAGAATAATCATTACTGCGGCAAAAACCGTATCTCTGGCCAGCGTGATGGCATCATCTCCACCAGCAACCATCAATGATATAATTAATGCGACTTCAATAATGGTAATACATAATGCCAGGATAATGGTCCCGAAAGGTTCTCCTACTTTATGAGCTACCACTTCTGCATGATGCACTGCCGATAAAACACTTCCAGTAAGCAAAATACCTGCAATTACATCATAAACAACACCGCCGCCCATTAATCCGGAAAAGTAATAAATTACCGCCAGAACAGGAAAAATATACGTATAATGTAAAAATTCTTTTAATTTCATAAGTGTCAACAAAATACAAAAAATCTATTGAAATTCAAATATCAAAAGAAAATATTAATCATATTTTAATGAGGCCAGAAGTAAAAGTCTTGAAAATCTGTCAGCATATGAAACAAAAGTCCTACCCCAATAATTCTGATATTCCCTTTAAAAAATAGCAGCAAAAAGTACACCGCAATGGCATAATAAGAATGTAAAAAATGAAAACCTATACTTCCTCTATTCGGATCAAAAATAGGATGAGCAAATAAATGATCGGCATCCACCAACATGGTTGCTAATAGAATAAAATACGCTTTTTTCCAATTTTCACGAAAAAAAATCAACGCGATAAAAACCGGAAAAACCAGATGTAGAAAGTAATGCGTACCTGTTTTTATCAAAGAAATATCTGAAGGGCTCATCAATCATTAATCATTTTAGACGTTCACAAATAACAATTACCATCTTAAAATTGAAGGTAAGTTTCCTTTCTTAGCCTTACATTTTATATAATAATCTTGTCCTTTATTTCCATAAAAAATATAATCTAAATTAGAAATCATATTTTTCTCAGTATCTGTTAAAGTACTTAAAGAAGAAGACAGCAGCATGCTATTTCTGACGAAGATATAGTTTTCTTTTAAATTGGGAGATGGGGGTATGGGTTTTCTGGTAGATTTTATTTCAAATCCGTTTTTGGTTTCAGCAATTGTATTGGGCTGAAAAGGAATGATGGTAAATTGATGTTGAGCGTTGATCCATTTTTTATGCACAAAGTATTGCCATGTTATTTCAGGAACCGCAGTTTGAAGATTGATTACATAATTCGGTTGAACAATTTTCTGATACGTCTTTTTCTCTATTTCATTAAAATTATCATCATAGCCGTAACTAAGAATAGTGTCACTCACCTGCTCTAGCTCAATACTTGCTTTTATGTAATTAATCTGTGAAGAATCTGCGATGCTTTTATTAAAGAAAGAAGTGTATTTCTTGATGTTTTGAGCATCTAATTCCATTTCTAAGAAAGCATTTTTCTTCTCCAGTTTAGATAGGATTGAAGTAAAGCTATCTGAATTCGATCTATTTTTTATTTCAATATCACCTGCATTTAATTCAATAGAAAAATTCTGAATCTTTTGTCCAGAAATAAAAGAAATACTTCCTGCCGTATTTTCAATAAACTGACTGGCATTAAAAACATTTTGCCTAGAAGACTGAAACAATTGATTCTGAATGTTTTCAAAATCTGAATTAGAAGTTCCCAAAATACAATGATTCCCTTCTATTTTGATAAAAAAATGATCTTTTTGAAAGAGATTTCTCCCTTTATCTATGAATTTCTGCTTGTTGAGAAAGGCTAAAAATTTTTGTTGATCTTTCAATTTGATCACAGAATACCAATTCGAAAATTTGGAGTTTTTGACATGAAAAATTTGCAAAAAATCTGGAATTTTAATCCCCGAATGTTGCAAAGAAATTCCTTCTTCATGGCTAGCCTCACCTCCAAACCATTGGGAAGGATGCATTATAAAGCTAGAAACATATTGTCTCGTTAATTTTTTCACATCAATTATAACTACTACATCTGCATTTTTAGGCACAAATTGTAACGTCTTATCTTTATGATAAAACACAAAATAAATAGCAATGCCGAGTACAATAACTAACGGGACAATAAATCTCTTTTTATTCATTGATTATAGTGTTTTCAAAGCTTTTTCAGGTTCTTGCATGATTTTGTATGCTTCGTCAAATAGATCGAAGAAATACATCAAACTGTTATCAGAAGAATCTTTAATATTATAATCTATTTCTGTTTCTATGCTTTCGCCCTTCACCTCTGTTTTGTAATACAATTCCCCTACATTTTTTCTAAACAAATCAAGCATCTTTTTTTCAGAAGTACTTTTGAATTCTTTTTCCATCCCGATTAAAAGCTTCTGAATATCAAGTCTTCCCGACAAAGGATATTTAGCCGCATCTTTTGCCCATTTTTTAGACCCTTCAGATTGATCTTTAGGAATAATACTATCGGTTGAGGTTGTAAGGTATACAATTCCGTCTTTTACGGTAAAGAACATCTGATCAAGGTATCCATTATCTTTAGGATCTTTGAAAGAATAGAATTCTCCTTTTTTCGTAAATTTTTTCGACAGCTTTTTATTCGTAATCAATAAATTAAAGACACGATTCCAATAGTCTTCATTTTCTGTAGCAAAAGCAAAAGTGAAATTAGGAACCACGACATCTTTTGTTTTCTTTACTTCTTTTTCGTTGTAGTCATCATCGTAATCGTAATCTGTGTAGTCTACTTTTTTAGATTTCAATTCATTCAATACAAAAATTCCATTTCCTGGAGCAATTTTAGCAATGGCCTCTTCATCCAGAACAATTTTCATGGTTTCCATCATCAGCTCCATTTCTTTCTGATATTCTCCATCTCCCAAATCTTTAAACAGACTGTAGACCATGTCAAAACTTTTCGCTCCGTTTAAATTAACAGAATAATACCCAAGACTTTTATCATTAATCAACGCAGTCAGTTTTTTATTTTTCCTGCCTTTGTAAACAGCAGCAATCCCTTTTTGAACCTCTGCATCTTTATGCTGATAATTGTTAATCAGTTTTACTTTGTCTTTGTCAAAATACAAATTGTATGAAGAGTTTGAATTATAAATTTTCTGGAAAAACTGAGCATAATTATAGGTCTTCATGAGCTTCCCGTAAATTCCTTCATTAACGATTCTTCCGTAATCGGTGTATACAAAAACATCTGCATTAACATCTCGGAAAGCCAACATCTGCTGAGGAACCTCAAGCTCTAAATTCGAATTAAAATATTGATCAAACGAATCTTCAGCCAGCTTTTTTACCACCTTGAATTTTTCTATTCGTATGGAATCCATTTCCTTTTGAGCATCCGGATCTATTGCATACTCTTTATTTTCCATCTCCTCATCATTAGCGGTAGGATCTTCTTTTACAGCCTCATCTTCAGAATATACGGTGTCTGTTGTACTTTTCTTTTCTTCCGGATAGGCATGATGCTTTTGCAGGTATTTAATATCTTTTTGGATTCTTACAATCTCATTATTATTGTCTTTAATATTTTCTTTTAAATATTTGATATCTCCTTTTAATGATTGTATCTCTTCTTTATAGTCAAATGGTCTTTCCGGCTCTGCAGCATAAGCAGTATCTACCACCACTGCCGAACTGTCAACAACAGCCACTGCGCTATCTACCATCACCTCATCAGCCCAAACATTTTTGTATGGTTTTGTGTAGTTGATCACGCTTACAACAGCACGGCTTCCATTCCAGGCAACAAAAATATCATCATCAATATCAACGTATGAATATTTGCTTTTCTTAGTAATTTCCTGTCCGCTTTTTTTGGTAGAATTAATAAATTCCTGAAACTTTTCTTTATTATCTAAAATAAAATAAGCCGTATAAGCCTGTACCGAATCATTGAAAGTTCCGTAATGATATTGTGTTCCGTCATATTTAATCCCTGTTTTGGAGTAATCATTCCAAGAGGGTTTCTCTTTATTCTCTTTGTCTTTTTTATGCTTCTTTTTGCTGATCTCCTGTAAAAAAGGATTGAATTTGTCCCAGCTTATTTTCTTATTAAGCTGTTTTCCGTTGATTTCCATATAAAAGGCCGCATCATTGGGAATCTTCATCTTTTGTTGTGCAAAAACAAGCACAAAGCCAAAGAGTAAAAGCGTAATTTGTTGTGTTTTTTTAAAGATAGATTTCATATTTTATAATTGAAATTATTGGAAAAGGATGGTATTTTGAATTTGTTTTTTCTGAAGAATAAAATCTAAAACATTGGCGTCAAGCTTCACCGCTTTTTTATTCGGAGAAAGCGCATAAGAGCTGTTGGTTTGAGATTTTATCGTGTTTTCGAATTGCAACACAGAAGTATATTTGGCGTTATTAAACACCTCTTTATCTGCAGTACTCATTTTGTCGTAATCTGTTTTAAACGTACTGACTTTATTTCTGGTAAATGATTTTTTGTCAAGGCTCTGACTGTAAATTTGTGTAGGAATCATTTTACCGAGAATGTTTTTCGCTTTTAACTGCTCTAATCCGGCATTGATATTTTCAATTTTCTTGAAATTACAGCTTAGTTTGATGACATAATTATCAAAATCTACGCTTGTTTTTACGTTGCTGATCCCCGGAGTGGCCTTAAAAACCCTTGAAGCTTCATTAATTTTATTTTCAATTTCAGGCTTTTTAGGGATTTTTTTTCCATTCACCGTTTCCATTTTAGAGATAGAAGCGAGCCTGGTTTTGTTTTTACTAGCGTTTAGAATAACGCTGTATTCACCTGTTCCATCAGCTTTTACATTGACTTTCTCTAAAATATCGAAACAACTCGTTAACAGTAATAACGGAAGAAGCAGCATCAACTGCTTGAGAAAAATTTTCATGACTTAGGTTTAAAAAGCAAAACTACTTAATTCTAATGTATTAAGTAGTTTTATTTTTATATTCTCCCTTTAAGATAATCCTGTCGTACTTCTTCATCCAACTTTTCTATTGAATATCGAAGACAGGTTCGTGGCATTTCTTTATAATAGGTATTTAGATATTTGATGAGTTCGGCTTCATTTTTCTCGCCCATTTCTCTTAGCATCCATCCGTTTGCTTTGTGCATCAAATCGTGGGGATGTTTTAAATTGTGGGTTACAAATTCTTTTGTCAGATCAAATTCTCCTTTTTTCACATAGTGCATTGTTCCTACCACCGCAATTCTTTTGTGCCACATTTCATCTGAATTGGAAAGCTTTCTCAACAAGTCTTCTTTCTGATTTTCAAAGGCATATCTGCCTAAGATCTTATAGCAAGTAGAATCTACCAGATCCCAATTGTTAACATACTGCAAATGATTCAGATAAAATGTTACCACTTCCTCTTTTACTTTTGGATCTTTTGTTTTTTCAAACTTAGAAATCAACATAAATAGAGCGGTAAGCCTATGTTCATGGTATTTTGAAGAAAGCAATTCGCCCAGTTCCTCTAAAGAAATTTTAGGATAATATTCTTTAGCTACACTCCTTTGATCAGGAACTTTTACCCCTAAAAACAAATCTCCTTCTCCATATTCACCTTTTCCGGTTTTAAAGAATTTTGGAAAAAATGCGGCCTTCTCAGGAATGGATAAAACGGCTAACGCTTCTTGTATTTCTTTTACCATATTAATCAAATCTAAAGCCTCCTACTAATTTTACGTAAATCTGTTTCTTTCCCATTGAATACATTGTAAGGGTACTTCCGTCCGGCAACATTTTTATATCTTGTTTAAAATCTCTTATCGTTCCGTAACCTCGTAAATCATCAATTTTTTCAAGAACATGTCCCGCCCAAATTACACATATAGGAGAATCTGCTGAATCACCTGTTCCACTATTTTTAATTGTATTTTCGATAGCAGCATATTGATCTTCAACCAATTTACTCTTAATTTTATCTCCTAAAGCATTATAAATATTAGAAAGACCAATTAATATATTTTTATCAAAAGGATATTTGGAATAGGTTTCTTCTGCTTTAGCAACAATTTTTTCAGCTTTACTTTTAGATAAGCTTCTTTTTGAAGCAGGGTTCCAAATTTCTTTAGACTCTTTATTATAGACAGACAAATCGTAGTCTAGCTTTATAAAACGACTTCCGTAATAAAGCTGGCTCATCTCTTCCTGAGTGAGTTTTGAAGGATCTTTTTTAAAGACTTCCAAATAATCGTAAAAATATTTCTGCGGATTTTCTGTGACGTTTTTTTTTATTTCATCAGTATTAATCTGGGAAAAATAAGTTCCAAAAATCAACAGAAAGAATACATAAAAAATCTTATTCATTTTTAAATAAATTTCAATCAATTAATGTTTTTCATCTGAAGCCATACTTTCCAGCTCCTCTTCTTCTTTTGCAATCTTGTTCGGATTGGCAACTTTCGCAATCGTAAGCCCTTGAACTATAATTGAGAATACCACTACACAATAAGTGATACTTAAAATAATTTCACTGAACTCACTTTTAGGAATAGACATGGCTAATGCAATGGAAACACCCCCTCGGATTCCTCCCCAAACCAATACTTTTACGGTTTGTGGACTAAAGGTTGTTCTCATAAATTTGGTAGGTCCCCAAATGGATATCACTCTCGCCAATAAAACAATAACAATAGCCACTAATCCCGGAACGATAAAATGCTTAAGGTCTTTGATCATTAATAATTCAAAACCAATGAATAAGAATAATACAGCATTCAGAATTTCATCAATCAACTCCCAGAATTTAATAAGATAATCCTGCGTGATGGATTTCATTTTAAACCTTACATTAAAATTACCCATGAATAAACCTGCTGCAACCATTGTTAACGGTCCTGAAATATGCATCTGTCTTGCAATAAGATAACCGCCCATGACCACAGAAAGCGTTACCAACACTGAAATAATATAATCATCTACCTCACGCATCAATCTGGAAGTTATCCAACCTAGAATAACCCCTAGAAACAATCCGCCTCCGGCTTCTTTTAATAATAAGAGCCCAATACTTTCAATACCTAAATCTACCTCTTTCCCGATAGCAACTTGTAATACGACTGAGAAAACCACAACCGCCATACCATCGTTGAAAAGAGATTCTCCCGCCACTTTCGTTTCTAATGATTTGGATACATTAGCCTGCTTTAAAATACTTAAAACAGCAACAGGATCAGTAGGTGAAATTAATGCTCCGAAAAGAAGACAATATATAAAAGGTAAATGAATTCCTAAAAAGGGCAATATATAAAACATCCCAAATCCTACAATAAATGTAGAAATGACGACTCCCACCGTTGAGAATATCAAAACAGGACGAAACTGTTCTTTAAGATCATCAATATTAATATGAATACCTCCCGCAAATAACAGGAAATTAAGCATCGCACCCATCAGAACTTCAGTAAAATCGATACTGTTCATCAGGTCATTAAGATGTCCGAAGGTTCTTGGTAAAACTGCTTCCCCAAAAGAAACCAGAAATATAGAAACCACAATGGCAATAACCATAATACCGATGGTACTCGGAAGTTTCAAAAACCGGTGATTAAGATAGGCAAATATTGATGCTAGAACGATTAAGGCTGAAAATGAATAATATAACTCCACTAAGTTGTTTTTTAATTAAAGGTCTAAATAAAGTACTTTGATATAAATTTTATTGTCGTCTTTTTCCCAAATATCATACATCCCGTCTTTTGAGGATTTAGAACCTCTTGTGTAGTCTTGTCCTATATTCAGCATGTTCAAAAGAATATATTCATCCCCAACAGAATTTACAGCATATGCTGTTTTTTCAGATTTACCGTCTCCAGAATTTTTTATCGCATCTGCAAGCAGACGGAATTGGCTCAGATGATGGGTAAAATTACTACCATCTTTTTTTTGATCATACGCACGGAGCAAAATAAGAAGAACATCCAGATTCGTAGGATCTTTATCATAAAGAGCCTTGCCCTGTTTTATACAATCGTCAAAATTCTGATTCTTAAAAGATTCTGCCAGTTGTTTAAAATCATCATCATTGGTAGAAACCTTTCCATCTCTGAAATTTCTGCCGTAATAAAGATATTGCGCTTCAATACTATCCAAAGATCTTGGATAGCCTTTGTATTTGAAGATCAGTTTTTCGTAAGTGTACGGAGACTGTTTATTCGTAAGACTTTTTTCAATACTTTTAAAATCGATTTTTGATTTTTGGCTATAACCAAAAACCGAAATAAAAAGAAGTAAAAGGAAAAAGTGATATTTCATTAATCTTTGTTTTCTTCTTCCTCATCATTTTCGAAATACTCGAAAAGGAAATCATTGTAAGGAAATCTCGCAATATGAATTTTCATGACCTCATCATAGATCATCTTTTTCATTTCCGGGAAGTTTTCTTTCGTTAAAGCAGAAATAAAAACCGTTGGATGCTTAGATTTACCCATCCATGTTTTTTGCCACTCTTCTAACGAAACATTTTTCTTGGTAGACGGCGTTAAATCGTCATCCTCTTTTTTATCATAACTGAAATCATCAATTTTATTGAACACCATGATCATCGGTTTCTGATGCGCATTGATCTCCATTAACGTATGATTTACAGATTCTATATGATCTTCAAAACTTTCATGAGAAATATCTACCACATGAATCAACAAGTCTGCTTCACGCACCTCGTCAAGAGTAGATTTGAAAGATTCAACAAGTTGGGTTGGTAATTTTCTGATGAATCCTACCGTATCTGTCAACAGGAAAGGTAAATTACCGATCACTACTTTTCTTACCGTAGTGTCCAGTGTTGCAAATAACTTGTTTTCAGCAAAAACGTCAGATTTTGACAACGCATTCATCAAGGTAGATTTCCCCACATTGGTATACCCTACCAAAGCTGCACGAACTACCTTTCCACGATTGTTTCTTTGGGTAGCCATTTGCCTATCGATTGTTTTCAACTTCTCCTTCAATAAGGAAATTCGGTCACGGATGATACGACGGTCAGTTTCAATTTCCGTTTCCCCGGGACCTCTCATCCCGATTCCCCCTTTTTGACGCTCCAAGTGAGTCCACATTCTCGTCAATCGAGGTAAAAGATATTGATATTGCGCCAATTCTACCTGAGTTCTTGCATAAGAAGTCTGTGCTCTTTGGGCAAAAATATCAAGGATAAGATTGGTTCTGTCTAAAATTTTTACTTCTATTTCTTTTTCAAGATTTTTAAGTTGGGAAGGAGATAGTTCATCATCAAAAATGACTGTTCCTATCCCATATTCCTTAACATATTCTTTTATTTCCTGAGCTTTCCCGCTTCCAATAAAGGTTTTGGAATCCGGTTGGGTTAATTTTTGAGTAAAGCGTTTTTGTACGGTAGCTCCCGCTGTAAAAGCCAAAAACTCCAATTCATCCATATATTCCGTAAGCTTATCTTCATCTTGGTTTTGAGTGATAACACCCACCAAAATAGCTTTTTCGTAATTATGTTCTTTCTTGTCTAGCATTAAATTCTATCTATGTTTGTAAGATTTACAAGTTACCATTTTCAGGAGAAAAAACAAAATCATTTTTTACATATCCTAAGATTTTAATGTTAATTTAAGTTTATCATACATTTGATTTATAGATTTTTAATCACTTAATGACGCAAATTTTTAAAAATCATACTCATTTTTTTTAAATTTATCGTAAAAACTAACAAGCAAAGAATCACGACTGCGCATATCAATCAATCTGAAACTAGAGAAACTCTTGCTTCGTTTGATTGAGCTGAGAACCAATTATTCAAAAAAAGACTCATAAAAGGTGATTTTTAATCCCAGTCCGCAGCTACAAATTTCATTGAATTTCCATGATCATCGGACAACGTAAGAAAATGCCCTTCAACAGAATATTTCGTCATATTTTGAAAGCTTTTTGAAAATTCGGTTTCCAACTCCATATTTTGACACGCTTTCATGGTACCTCCTACTCCTGAAATTTCTACTTTTCCATTGTTTTTAAATGCGGATGTAAAGAACATATTGTTGCATCCCATAAAAGCACTTCCCCGGATTTTCCCGTTTTCTTGAGCAGCTGTTAGATTGATCCCTGCTTTATCTTTAACTAATTCATTTTTAGTAAAATTACCAAAAGAAACCAGCATCCATTCTCTTTGAATAGGTGGACTTTTAACCTGCGCTGTTGAACAATTAAAAATTAAACTTAATAACAAAACAGCAAAAACTGATAGTAGTATTTTTCTCATAAAGGGTAGAATCCCATTTTCATACCATTCGCAGGCAGAATCCCATAAAAATTAGTAAATTAGCGTCACAAAAATTATGTTATAAAATGAAAAGACTATTTCTACTATTTACCTTCTTGTTGGGCTTTGTCCAGATGAGGGCAGATGAGGGGATGTGGCTGTTAATGCTCATCAAAAGATTAAATGGTGTTGACATGCAAAAAGAAGGTTTGCATTTAACCCCTGAAGAAATTTATTCAGTAAACAACTCAAGTATGAAAGATGCTATCGTAAGTTTCGGTGGTTTCTGTACTGGGGAAATTGTTTCTGACAAAGGACTTATTTTCACAAACCACCACTGTGGTTATGGTGCTGTTGCAGCAGCTTCTACTCCAGAAAAAGACTATTTGAAGAATGGTTTCTGGGCAATGAAGCAGAAAGACGAATTTAATGCAAAGGATCTTTACGTAAGATTTTTAGTGAGAATGGATGATGCTACGCAAAGAATCAATTCTAAGCTAAACAATAAAATGACCGGAGACGAGAGAAAAGCGGTGATTGATGCTGAAACTAAAGCAATCCAGTCTGAAAACTCTGAAAACGGAAAATATACAGTAGTTGTAAGAGACTTCTTCAACGGAAACGAATTCTACTTTTTCGTTTACCAAGATTATAAAGACATCAGATTAGTAGGTGCACCACCATCTTCTTTAGGGAAATTCGGAGGTGATACAGACAACTGGGAATGGCCAAGACATACTGCAGACTTTACGGTTTTCAGAGTGTATGCTGATGCTGCAGGAAACCCTGCCGAATTTGCTCCAACAAACGTTCCTTTAAAGCCTAAACATTTCTTACCTGTTTCTCTTAAAGGAGTTAAGCCTGGTGATTTCTCAATGATCATGGGTTACCCTGGAAGAACAAACCGTTACCTGACTTCTTACGGAATTCAGCAAATGGTTGGTAAAGATTACCCGGCTTGGGTTACCGCTTCTAGATTAGCAATGGATGTTATGAAGAAGTACATGGATAAAGATAAAGGAACTCAATTGAACTATGCTTCTCAGTATGCTTCAGTAGCAAACTACTGGAAAAACAGACAAGGAACAATTGATGCTGTTGAAAAAAACGGAACTATTACTGACAAACAGAAGATTGAAGACGTTTACAGAAAATGGTCTATACAAACCGGAAACGAAGCATATGATGGGGTTCTAGAAGATATTGAAACGTATTACAAGCAGGTTTCTACAAGAAATGTTGAGAGAAACTATATGTCTCAGCTTTCAAGAAACTCAAAATACATCAGTGTTGCTTTCCAATTAGGTTCTGTGCTTAAAGCTTACGCTGCACAAGACATGCAGGGAAGATTGGCAATGAAGCCAAAAGTAGATGCTGCTGTAAAAGCTGCTTACGAAAACATCAATACCAACTTGGAAGGTGAAATGCTAACTTCAATGGTTAACCTTTACCAGACTAAAGTAGATAAAGATGTAGCTTCTGCAACTATTATGGGATTAGATGCTAAGAATTTATCAAACATTGCTTACTCATCTATCTTCGCTAATAAAACTTCTGCTACCAACTTCGTTTTAAACCCAGATGCTTTAAAACTAGATGCAGATCCGCTTCTTAAGATCGCTAACAGCTTAGCTGCAGACCAAAAAATGGCGGGAGAAAGATTCGCTAAAGTGGATGACAATTTTGCTAAAAACAACCGTTTATTCTTAGCTGGTTTAATGAAATCAATGCCTGAGAAAAAATTCTATCCTGATGCTAACTCTACAATGAGATTAACATACGGAACGGTAGATAAATTACCTATCAGAACAGACAGAAACTATTTCGGTGTTACTGATAACTATTATACAGATATGGCTGGTCTTGTAGGCAAATACAAGAAAGGGGATGAAGAATTTGATCTTCCACAAAGAGTAATTGACCTTTACAACATGCAGGACTTCGGTCAGTATGCTGATGCTAAAGGATACATGCCTGTAAACTTCTTATCAAACAATGATATTACAGGAGGTAACTCTGGTTCTCCGGTAATTGATGGAGATGGAAACCTTATCGGTATCGCATTCGACGGAAACAGTGAAGCGTTAAGCGGTGACATCGTTTTCGAACAAGAATGGCAAAAAACAATCAACGTAGATGTTCGTTTCGTTCTTTGGACAATCGACAAGTACGCTGGTGCAAGAAGATTGATTGACGAGTTAAAATTAGTAAGAGATGAAAATACTCCTGCTGACACAAAAACAAAAGTGTTAAAAACTCCAACTACAAAGAAAAAATAATCTTCATTGAATATATTTTTGAAAACCGTGAAAGTTATCTTTCGCGGTTTTTTTATTTTTGATTTTAAATAATAAATGGATGAGTGAATTTAGCCACTTTTCAGATGAAAATGTAATTGATACTTTCTTAGTGTATCGATATAGTGAAGGATATAACCAAGTACTTCTTGAGGAATTAAAAAAACGCAATATTGAAATTAAAAATTTTGATACCGATGAGGGATATATAACTTCTTTCATTAGATCTTTCTCAAGGGGATGGCAAAGAGAAATCAAAAATATGTTTAAGGAACTTCAGTCATTAGGCTGGAATAAATTGATGCATATTGAAGCTAAAGAGAAGTGGGGTCGTTTTCATTTTTCAGGAGGAAATTTATCCCTTGAATTATCAGAAGTTATTAATAAGTATAAAGAATTAATTAATGATACCTGCTCAAGGTGTGGAAGTAAAGATCATGTTCAGGAAAATGGAGCTGATTGGATAGAAGTTTTATGCCGAAAGTGTACACAAAATGACTTAAAAAAATTGGTTATTCATGAGATTTCTGAAAAAGGATTTATTTATTATAATATTAAAAGCTCAAACAATGTTTTCCTATGGCAAGACGTTGATTGTATAAATTTAAATTTCTCAGAAGAAGTACAATCTATAGATATCACAATGAACAGAATAGTTGAGATATTTTATGATGTTGAAAGCAAATCATTAAACTTCCATCTTTTCAGAAATCTAAATTTTCTTAAACTCTTGCAAAGTATTCCCGAAAATACCCTCTCCTCTTTTGAATTAGAAAAAAGAAAACATTTTTTGAATAGTCTTAAAAAATGTCATTTCTGTGAAAAGAAAACAGTTTATTCTAGCTCTTGCTTATTATGCACAGAAAGTTTAGACAACATTTTGTCAGGAAAAAGACAGCAATATTTAAAATTTTATAATAATATTCCGGAAATAATAAAAGAGAAAAAACAAAGTGTTCAATATTATTTAGAATACTGGAATTCCCAGAATTTCTTTTTTAAAAATGATTATTTTTTATAGTTAAATGTAAATCAGATCAAAATAATTCCAAATAAATAATCTTCATTGAATATATTTTTGAAAACCGTGAAAGTTATCTTTCGCGTTTTTTTTATTTAACACCATCATCACTCATTCAACTATAAACCAACTAAATAACAACAAATAAATTAATCTTTATTTCGATTTTAAATTCCAATTATTAATAATAATTAACACCTAGAAAAGCAAATAATACCATAGGCGCCAATAGATTTGTGGGTACAGAAATATTTTTTTCAAAAATTTTTGTCAGGATTTCAAAACACTTCCGACTATAGCTATAGAAAAACAATTTATAACTTAAATAATATTTTATGAAAAAGAACATCTTTAAAATTGCTACGTTGGCCGCTGGTATTATCACAACATTTGCACTTACCTCTTGTGACAACAATGATACGATGGAAATTCCTTCATCAGAAAAAACAATTACCTTCGAAAACGTAGTAGCTCCCAAAGATTTCGTTGAAAGCGGAAGTTTCAAAGGTACAACAGCTCCTATTATTACACCGGGACAATCTGTTTCTATTAAATTTAGTGCAGGAAAAGCACAGTCATTAATGTTTGCAACGATGTATGGAGCATCAAAAGACTGGTTCTTTGCTTCTCAGCAACCAGGAATCAAGTTATTTGACAACAACGGAAACGCCATTACCGGAGATGTATCTTCACAAGTTCTTTTGTGGGATAACGGAACTAAAGACAATGTTTCAGGACAGCCGGAAAGCAAGCCTATCGCACAAGTTCCCGGTGTAACCGCTTCACAATTGATGAAATTAAACCTTGCGTACAATGATGTTTCTTCTGAATTTACGTTAACGATCACCAACACCTCAGCAGGTACAGGACATGAAACTCCTTTCTCTCCGGGAGTTTGGGCAGTTTCTAACTATAATGGTTCACAATTATTAAATTCAGCTCCATTCTTTACTCCAAATGCCTTATCTAATCCTGAGATCACCGATATAGCACAAATGGGAGATATCACTAAAATGGTTACAAGCCTAAATGCCAATACTAAAGTAATGACAGGACTTTCTCCTGCTTTGGTTGTGGTGTATAATGGAGATAAAAATCCAATTTATGAGCTAGGGCAATTAGATGCAGGAAAAGGATTAAAAGAAATTGCACAAATGGGAGATGTAAACAAACTTCAAAATAGCTTAAAAGCTTTACCAAACGTAAAAGGAGTTTATATTGCAGGAAATGCACCGGTAGCGCCTGGAGCTAAAGTAATGACTAAATTCCAATCAAATCCGGGAGACAAAATTGCGTATGTAACGATGTTTGGGTTCTCTAATGACTGGTTTTATGCTAACGAACAAAGCATCGATGCTAATACAAAAGGTGATCTAACTTCAAAAACGACATTGTTTGATTCAGGAACTGGAATTGATCAATATCCTGGAGCAGGAAATCACCAGGCTTTATTTGGAGGAACCCCTCAAGCAGAAAGTAAAGTGATTGCAAAAGTAGGAAATGTATTCCCTATTCCTGCCGTACAAAATGTGTTGAAAGTAACGATTAATTAATCATAAACAGAATCTTCAAAAAACAATAAAAAATAGCGTTTAGGAATGTCCTAAACGCTATTTCTAGTATACTATATATTACTATTAAACTTTCAATTCTGCTTTGAGATACTGGGATGCACCATTATTCTTTACTGTAAAATATCCATCATAATGAGTAATCTCTACCCCTAATTCATTAAAAACTTGTTTAAAATGACCTGTTTTTTGGGTACCATTTACGTTTCGATGCCATAAAAATTGAGCAAACTCTCCGCTGGCATTATGCATCATCAATATTCCGATTGTACTTCCAAACCCAAATGGTTCAATAGCAACATCAAGACTTTCATTATTCGCAAATTGTCTTCCAAATAAATTAATAGATCCATTTAGATAAGCTTCCGTTTTTTTACCATTCGTTTGCCATGTATGCTTCATATAATTTGAAGTAGTGGAATCATTACTTATAGGCGTTGCAGCTAATTGATGATCTCCATTCTCAAAATATCCACCATGAAAAACCTGAGGTCTAAAGATGATTGGAACATTCCATTCGGGAGAGATGTTTGCTCTTTCTAGATCAAAATCTCCAATAAATTCAGAAGATTCACTTATAGGAGTTCCTCCTTGCTGTGATGGGATATACCTCCATGCATTTCCACTGTAATTAATGTTTTTTTGAGTGGAGTGGAACGTATCTGTAGTACTCTTGTCTGAATTAATTCTAACAGCATGTAAAGTTCCAATATAATTCCCTGTGATTGAAATTCCTGCTACATGATGCAGTTTAATAGCCTGCATAGCACCTCTATAAAACAAATTGCCTGCAATATTAATTCCTGCAACAGTTTCATCAACAGGATTTACAGTAGAAATATAAGTATCAACTTTATTTTCATTATATCCTTCGAAATAATTCCCCGTGATATTAATTCCAAAAGCACGGTCTAAAATTAATCTTCCTGAAGCATCTTCAAAGCTACACCCAGAAATATTTCCTCCTGTTGTTGTATCAATAATTTCCGATGGAATACCTGCTCCATGAACCTTCATATTGGTTACATCAAAAGCATTCGTTGAGTCATGAAATTTAAAAGCCTGATATACTGATTGAAAATACACAGAATTAATTTTGGTAAAATAACAATCACTTAAATCAAACCCTAACTTCATCCCATCAAAACGACAATCTGTAATTCTTAAATAATGACTGGAACTTGCTTTAAGGAAAGTCTGAGCTGTTGGTGTATTCCCCGAAATAAAGTTTTTGATATGAATGTTATGAGCATCATATATATTGTTTGAATTATCAATATTAAAAATTATTATATCTGTCCCTACTCCACTTGAAAGCACACAGTTTTTACCATCAATAATTAAATCTCCTCTCTCAATATTTAATGTAGAATTGGTAATCACTTTTTCAAGTCCATAGAAAGCAACTTCATTTATTTTTTTACTATCCTTAATATCTAGAAGCATTTGTTTCAGAGCATCACTTTCGTCCGTTCCATCACCTTTTACTCCCCACCATCTTACATCGGCAACTTCAAACATTCTTTCATATTTGTAATTTCCAATGTTTTTTTTGAGTACATTGTTAAGCGAGCTATCTGCTGCTCCAATTTTTTTCCAAGAGTATTCTAATCCTGTATACTCATCTGCTAATAAAATAAATTCGTCTGGTGTTGGCATTTTAATATTTTTTTGATTTTGGTTATGTAAGAAGAACATTTCTATATGGCCATATCTCTCTGTTTTTCTATACTGCAAATATCGCCCTGCACAACGACAGAACTTGACGTATTATTTTTACATTTCAAATTTTTTAATAAAAAAAATAGCGTTTAGGAATGTCCTAAACGCTATTTCTAGTATATCAATTATTAAACTTTTAATTCTGCTTTGAGATATTGGGATGCTCCACCATTGGTTATTGTGATAGAACCTTCATTATGGGCAATAGTCACCCCTAGCTCATTGACGCTTTCTTTAAAATATCCAGTTTTTGCAGTGCCATCCGGAAGAGTATTTTTTTGCCATAAAAATCGGGCAAATTGCTTATTTTCATTTTCTAGGATGATGCCTTTTAATGTATTTCTACATTTGAGAGGTGTAATATCTATCACTACACTTTCATGAGCAACGAAACTCTTACTCATTAGATCTATAGAATCATTAGCGTCAGTTGGCAATGAGCCATTTTTCAAAATATTTTTATCGATTGTACTCATTTGATATCTGATTTAAGGTATTACTTTACAATTATTTATTATCCTTCTCTACAAATATCACCCTACACAGCGACAAAACTTGACGTATTATTTTTTTATTGAATATATATGCCAACTGAGTCTTTATTTACACATTCCAGAACTCTCTATCTAAGCTTCTGTATTGTATGGCTTCAGAGATATGATGAGATAAAATATTTTGAGATTCTTCCAAATCGGCAATTGTTCGGGCTACTTTTAAAATTCGGTCAAAGGCTCTGGCGGAAAGATTCAGTTTTTCCATGGCTAATTTTATGAGATTAAAAGATGCTTTATCCAGTTCACAATATTTTTCAATTTCTTTGGGGCCAATTTGAGCATTATAACTAATTTCCAAATCTTTATATCGCTCCCCCTGAATTTCACGAGCAATTAAAACACGCTTTCTTATATCTTCGCTCTTTTCTCCTTTCCGTTTTTCTGTTAGTTGCTCAAATTCAACTTTCTGAACTTCAATATGAATATCAATTCTATCCAAAAGAGGTCCCGAAAGTTTATTCATATACCGCTGCATTTCGTAAACAGATGAGGTATTGTTTGGATCGTCCGGGAAAAATCCGCTTGGGCTAGGGTTCATGGAAGCAACCAACATAAAACTAGCTGGATAATTTACCGTAAACCGCGCTCTTGAGATGGTCACTTCACGATCTTCCAAGGGCTGTCTCATTACTTCCAAAACCGTTCTTTTAAATTCAGGCATTTCATCTAAAAATAAAACACCGTTATGCGCCAAAGAAATTTCTCCGGGCTGAGGATAACTTCCGCCCCCAACGAGTGCAACATCTGTTACTTTCTTAAATGAGGGGGCGTTATTTTATTTCTATATAAAATTGTAAAAGAGGTCTCCCTGCTTGGGAAACCTCTTTATACATTTAAATTTTATTAGATGCTTTGTCTAATATAAGACAGTATTACACTTTGTCCTTGTAAGAAACATTATCTCTTCCAAAATTTCGAATATTTTTAATAATTTCGAATTCGGATTATAGAATTATTCGAAAATTAGAATCAATATTTCAATCTTATTCCTCCTATCTATATCTAAATAATTAATGTTTATAAATAATGAGTTGATAAATTATAAGGTATATTTTTGAACAGTCAATTTACCTGGCTCACCTGATTTCCCATCAATTCCCTTTACTCCGTCAGCACCATCAACGCCTTTTTTCCCTCGTCCCCTTTCAGCACTTAGACGTGAACAGTTTCCAGCATTTGAACCGCCTTCACCACCATCACCACCTCTTCCACCAATACCAATAACACCTGCCTCACCTGCTAAACCTTTTTCAGACGTTATATTAAAAAGATTTTCAGTCGAAGGGTTTTTATTAATATAATTTACAAAAAGGAATCCTCCATTACCTCCATTACCGCTATTCCCGGCATTACCTCCGTTAGTTCCATTAGTTCCATCACTACCTCTTCCTGGACCTCTTCCGCATGAGCCCAAAGCACCGTTCCTTGCATTTGTTCCATCGCTTCCTTTAATTCCATTCTTCCCAGGCATACCACTTCCTGCATTACCTCCATTTTGACCATTCAAATTAAGTATGATTGAACTTTCAATTTTGTCCAATATAAAAAATTTCACTAGACCACCATTATCACCATTATCACCGCTTGTCCCATTTATATTCTGTTCGTTTCCATTTAAACCATTTTTCACAAAATATTGATTGAACGATTGGATACTCGATTTATTGTCAAATTCAATTTTATTTGCGTACACTTCGAGAGAATTTCCATTCGTAATTATTTTAGTGTTTTCTAGCTTTAATTTCTCAATTGCGAATACAAATAGTGTATCTTTTTCTCTAATGTCACCAAGATTAAGTTCTACATTTCTAAGAATTAAGGTACCACTTTGATTTAACCTCTGATTTAATTCATTTAGTGTACTTAAAGTTACTGCATTAGTAATTTTTGAAGGAATATCGGTAAATTTAATTTTACCTGATAAAATCAGTATTTCAGTGTTTTGACAACAAAAGTTTGCAACTGCGAATACTGTGAATAAAAAAGTTGTTAAGATTTTCATAGCTGTTTTTTTAGTTTATGCTAAATTAATCATATTTACACACAATCCGCATTAAATAATAGATAAAATTATTAATTCAATAACAAAAATCCTATTTAATTAAAAACAGAAAGACTTTACAATTGGGTAAAAGTTTTACTAACCTCTAATTATATTAACATCTGTCACTCTCTTAAATGAGGGCTCGATTAAACTAGGAATACCTCTGTTGTAAAAGTATTCTTGTTTAATTCTAGTGTTTATTCCAGCATTAATAAAAATCTTCAATCGAATCAAAATAAATTTCGACACCTTCGTTAATTGATTCTATCTCATACTCTTCAGAATAATCTTCTTTGTTATTCACTTCAATCCCTATAGTCATTGAACACTTAAATGTTTTGATAAGGCTAACACTATCTGTATCAAAGAAATGATATGTCTTATCATCACTGTCGTAATATCTAAACTCTTCATTATCAGTGGTAACATCTATTTTCACGCTCACATTGGATGTTATTTCAGCAAAAACCTCCTTATCAGTAATATCAACAACACTAAACTCTAAGGCATCCACATTTATATCTTCTACCTCAACATCGTGAATATCTTTCCAATTTACAGCATCGTGATAAAGATTATAATCATAGAGTCTATCTTCAAACCAATCTTTGAATTGGTCAATTATGCTTTCTTGATTAAGTATATAAACCCTTTCTGCTACTTCTGCTTTCTCAAGTTTAGAATTTTCAATATTCAAGAAAGAAATATAATCTTTACTTATAGTTGCTTTACTATCTAGTTGTGAAAAATCATTATCTAAAGAAAAAATCGTTACATCTGAGAGCCCTTTCTCAGCAATAAATTCCTCTATTAGTTTTGAAGTAAATGCATCGGGGAATTCTGATTTTTTATTTTTTTGACCAAAAGGTGGATTTCCATTAAAGTAGTCATTGAAAATGGTATCGATGTTCAAGAGTTTATAAGGAATAATTTCTATAACTCCTTCACTAATATATTTATCTAACTTTCTTTTAAAATCATTAAGTACAGATTCTTTATTAATGTCTTGAAATAAATTATCATAACCATTCACATTCTTTAATAACTTAAATCCCATAGCACCTTTTAGCTTAATGTAACTAGCTAGCCCTTCCGTAAAGAAGTCATTAAATTTTTTTAATACTTCATGGTATGTAATCTCTGTAATAAAAATTTTAGCAATTTCTTTATCATGTAAGTTTAGTAAGCCATTTATTTTATGTCCATGAAAAAAATTTTCCTGAACAAAGACACATGTATCAATAATTATATTTTTCATTATTTTTTAACAATTAGTATTGCTTAGTTCACAAGTAATTTTAGTTCACTATCAATAAGCCACTTTTTTTATCTTTAACTCCAACTCCTGTTTTCAACTCTAAGTCTCCTGAACGACAATTTGGGCACTTTAGATTGCTATTCACTTTGTTATTCAGGCTTTCATCAAGCTCAATAATAAATTTCGAAGCAAACTTCTTATTGGCAATTAGAGATTTATCTTTGCCCTAGTTAGTGCAACATAGAAAAGCCTCCTTTCTTCACTATTAGGGTATGTTTCAGAGCTCCCCAACAATAACAAGAGAACAGGGTCATCATACATTTCGGAAGGAAATCCAAGTCTTCAAGAATTACAATTTAATACAAATGTATATTCAGCCTCTAATCCCTTCGACTTATGTGCAGTAAAGAATTCCAATCTAACTTTTAACCTTTCACTATACTTGTATTCTAAAGTGTTATAGTCATTAAAAAATGATTTGGTTAAGTAGTATTGTATAGATAAAATATTATCTATAGTATTGGCTTTATTAAAGTCTCTTCAATCTTACTAAGTTTAAAGGTAATCCCGTCAGTTGAATCAGTAAAGGTTTTATCTGAATTTTCAAAGGATGCAAAAACAAAAACTTGTTGATTTTTGAACTTTGCTAACTCCTGAAGGAAGGTTTTAAAACTTGGTAAAGATATATCCTGTTGCTTTGGTTCATCAAAGATTAAAACTTGAGGATGGTTTCCTCCAAAAGCGACTGATGTTTTCATTAGAGAAATAGTATAAGACCAGATACAACGTATAAAATCACTTGCTGACGAATCAAACTTAATGTTATATAGACCGTCAACAATTGGAAAATAAGTATCTCTTGATAGCTTAATGGCATCAAAACTTTTACTTTTGTAACCAAACTTTCTCAGATAAGAAATAAAATTTTCCTCAAAGTCTTTTATTTTTTGTTCATCTAGGGCGGATAGATTTAAAGTGGGTAACCCAGAAACGTCAGTCAAGAGTTTTCCATAACTATCAATTAAGGGTGAAAATTGGTTTTTGATATCTTCTAGTTTCTCAACTGCTTTACGGAAAAGGTTTACTCTCTGTGTTAAACTAAATTTTTTCTCGATTTGTATGATTGAAGGAATTCTTTCATCCTCTACTAATTCTTTTTTTAAATCTCTAATTTCTTTTCTTAAAATGTGAGCTTCATTTCTTAACTCTTCTGCCTGCTTCTGCTTATCCTGTATTGATTTTTTTTGCCCATCAATGTAAATCTTAATCATACTTACTTGTGACTCTAGATAAGAAATATTATCTTCTAACCTCATTGGTGTATGGTTAATATCACTCGGCAATAAATCTTTTATCTCTTGGGAACATGTAGGACACTTATTTTCTGTAATTTTCAAATCATTTTTCGCCCCTAGTCTATTTAACTTTTGAACTCCCTTGTTCTTACGTAAATCCTCATTAATTGTTGCATGTTGTCTTTCAAACTGTACGAGCTTTGATTCCTCAACACTAATTTCTGGCAGAAGGATATCATAGTTGATATTAAATTTATTTAAGAGATTCTGCTTATCGTTAAGTAGTCTTTCATTTGCAGATATATTATCACCTACAGTCTCAAAGTTATCACTATAGCCAAGTAATTCGTTTTGTAGCTCGGAAAAGTAATCTTCAATTCGCAAGTCTCCTGCTTCTCTTTCTAAGATAAGTTTTATGTCGTTAATATTATTTATTAACTCAGGAGTCTGTTTAACTCCTACAATCTTTGTATTGGTTCTTTCTGCCAAAGATTCCAAGTCGTTAAAAGTCTTTTGCCAATCATTTTGAAGCTTATTTCTTCTAGTGTTAATTAACTCCTTTTTTTCATTATTTTCAAAAACATCAAGGTTAAGCAAAAATTCTACAATTCTTTGATTTAAATCTCTAATAGAGTATATAGGAGCTGTAATAAAGAAGTCACTCCAGCCTTTCTTTTGCTCAATGATAAATGCAGATGCTATCTGCTGAAGGTAAAGGGAAGTAAAATTACCATTATAGGTGACAACTTTTGGAAGTTCTAAATTTATAAACTCACACAGGAAAGCATGAAAGCCAAAGTCATTGTCTGAAGCACCACCTTTATCATGAACCCACATCTGTTTTTGCTGAGTTATGTTTTCTGGCTCTGAAATATAATCACCATAATACACATCTATCAATTGTGACTTTCTATCGGGAACTCTAACCCCACGTCTTACTGTAATTACTTCACCAGATTGATTTTCAACTACAAGATATACAAAAGACTGTAAAATCTTGTATTGATTTTTTTCTCTGGGATACTCAACGGTATCTTTAAGTACAGACTGTAGTGTCTTTTCAAACTTTCCTCCTAAAAGCTCTTCAAAACCGAGTGCATAAATGATTGACTGGAACAATGATGATTTACCTGCTGTATTGTTTCCTCGAATAATATTCAAACCTGATTCAAAAGTAAAGTCAGCTCCAAACAGACCTTTATCAGTATTTATTTCAACCTTTACACTATTTATTTTCAACATATTGTAATTTCCATTGTTTAGTCATTTCGTCAATTCTACTATCCGTAATTTTATTCTTACCAACAAATTTTAAAAACTCTACTTCTTTAGTAAAACTTTCACTTTCAATTATTGAATTGTAAAATGATTCTCCTTTTTCTGTTAATTTATATTTTTTTGTACTTGTCATTTCACAGAGTCCATCAGCAACAGCAAACTGTAGCGCCCTGTTAAGTGCTGGCTCAATGTTCCAAACTTCAATCTCCTTTTTGTAATTACTTATTATATAATTTCGCATCACATTCATGTTGCTATCAGATTTCAGTATCCAAGAGAACAAATGTAGCTTTAGTAATGTTGAAGCGTTGTCTCTACAGCACAATTTTAGAACAAGTATAATTATCGAAATTTTGTACAATGGACGATAATCTACTGGAATTGGTATTGGTCTTTGAGTAAACTTTAAGTGCTGTATGTTAATATCTTTGTCATTCATAACTATTCGAATTCAATTGGGCATCTCAAAATCCAATCTGCAAGTACTTGATTTGTTAATCTTTCAATAGTTGTTTCATCTAAATATGGAAAACTTGAAGCTATTTTTGCTTTCAAATCAACAGAGATTTTTTCATAGAGTGTGTTACTATCTGAACTATTTGTTATACACATTTCTTCCACTTTTTCTTCATATTGGCTAATAATACGAACAAACTTCTCATAGTCATCGGGAAAGGAAGACTGTATTTTACTTAACATAAGGTTACCGTTCAAAAAATATGAAATTGTAAGAGAGGTTAGTTTATTTATCTTTTCTTCTCTTCTAGGTACATTAGCAGAAACCCTATGAGTATTTTTTCTATTAGCAGTTTGTACCAAGGAAATACTACTATTCTTCCATCTTTCCTGATTTTCTGTGGACTCAGGGATATGATTTACTTCAACTTTTCTACCATTAAAACCAACCACGTAAGGGATTTGCTCTGCAAAGAAACCCAAATCTTGAACAAAGACATCAAAATCTGAATCAAGTATATCTAAAGACATTGCTCTATATTCTTCTGCCTTATCTCTACAATGTTTAACGAGTTCTTTATTTTTGTAACCAGGTGTAACTAAAATCCATTTTTTGATTTTAGTATCCTTCAAATACTTTTTTAAATCCTCCTTCTTGGCATCAAGCTTTTTAAGGTCTTTAGTAATTTTGTCTCTTTGCTTTTCATAAAGTATTGATGGTTCGTACTCTTCATCGGGGCAATAGCACTGAAAAACGACACCGTCACGTGTAAAACCCTCAATACCTAAATCCCCTTGCCAAGCAGTAAGCTCTTGATATCCAACATTTTCATACTTCAACTTAAAACAAGTTTGACAAAATGCTTCCCATGAGTTTCCATCAAAACTACCATATTCGGTTTTGTACATATCGAAATAATAATTTTTTATAAAAATAATTAAATAATTCAATGTAATGATAGAAAAAATAATTAATACTCTACAATCATTATCACTTATTGAAAAGCAAGGATTTTATTTACAAGATATGATGACGCACATCCCTTTTTTTATTAAAATCTTTACAATGCAACAAGTTAAGAAATAAAAATATTTTTAAAATACGGGAAACCGTAATCAAGTCATTTTATGTCTAGGCAATCCAATTTCTTGTTCTTGGGGATATGGTTTTCTAAACGTCATACCAATATCCTCCCTCATATTTGTTTGGGTTCTTTGAGCCATTTCTTTATCAGGGGAGTATCTTGGGTCTGGAATAAATGGCATTTTCGCCATTTTTTTAATAGTTATGAGATTGAATGGAAAGACATTCTAGAAATTTGGGAATTTGCTGGAAGTGTTAACAAAAAGGAACTTGAAACTCCCAGCAACAATTTTGAAGAAATAAAGATAATGTTCAAAGCTTTACAAAATGAAATTAAATCATTGCATTGTCCTTAATCCAAAATTCATTAACTAGGTCGATTGAAAGATTTTTTCAAACCTATCTCTCTTAATGAATCCAGGAATAATTTCTACATTAAAATCTGTATCTGACATAAGAAGTATTGATTTAATTGCATCAAGGCTATTAATCACCTCCTCCATCATCATAAATTCGTCATATGTGATAATGAAACATATTTTTTCATATTCATTAGTAGAAGTACGAATCTGATTTAATATTTGTGAAACTCTAGATTTCAAATTACCAATACTAGTAAAATCAATTATTTCAAAACCTATCCTGCCTCTTCCATTTTCAACTTTTATTGATATTCTGGGAAAACCAATATTATTAATGCTGATTAGATTCTGATATTTATAGTTATCCCTTATCCACTGTACAATTTTAGATTGAATATCAGATTTATTAAAGGTTAATGAATCTGAATGTAAAGTTTCTTGTTCCTCATGCTCTAATTCCTTAACGACTTTCTCATCTACTCCATATAATTCTAAAAGTTCAGAAAGTTTAATGATACTAAATGTTTTACCAGGAGCTTTACCTCTGAACTCAGCAGTTAATTCAAATTTAGGATATAAACTCTGTTTCTCACTTTGATAAAACCAATCTTTCTTTTCATCACCAGATATAAAAATTATATCTTTTGTATGTTTCTCAGCTAGCTCTAGAATAGTAAACCATATTAATAAATCACCAATCCCTCCATCTTCTTTGTTTCTATCCTCATATCCAGGAGGAATTTTATTTTCATATCTATACTCTAGCTCTTTTTTTATTTTTACCTCATCCAATTCAATATCATAGATTACTTCATCCGTAAACAAGACTTTGTAAAGCTGGCTTACTGGGTCATTCCAAGACCATTCCTTAACATGTTCAACAACTTTTCCTAGTTTATCGGAATATTCTGTCAATAGAGAATTAATTTCTTTTTCTTTTGAAAACAATTCATCGTATTCTTTTATTCCATTTAATAATGGGTATTTACCTATCTTTAATGTTGGAATACTAGTTCTACTTTTTGTTAATTTTTGAAAGACTTCTTTAATTTTTTCAGGTCTGATTCTGGCAAACTCTCGTGCGACTTGTCCTGGGATGAAAAACCTTTTCTCTCGAATAATTTTTGTATAAACCTTTTTTAGTTCATCGAGACTTTCTGAACTTGTTGTATAAGGTAGTATCAAAGAGTTTGTATCAAATACAAAAAGACAATCATTTTTTATTTCAGAGATAGGTCTTCCTGATACAGCAAAAATATCTTTTGCATTTGGAAAAATCTTATTTATGATAAACATATCTTTATCACCACTCATTTTAAGAAAATTTTATAGGTTATTCACGCTAAATATAATGAAATATATTGAGTTTATCTATCCCCTGTAGTGATATAGAAAACACCTCCCCCCTCTCTTTCTGCTTTTTGATATACCCCCACTTTTAAATTCAGATTTTTGTTGTGAGTTTTATAAAAAGTCATATTTATAAACTATTTGAAATTTTTATTTTTTGTCTCGTAACATTTTTAGACTAAAGTCTAAACGTGACACAGAAAAGGTTTGTTCAAAAGATGTTATAAAAGTTTTAAAATATACCAAAAAGACCTATCCTAAATTTGGTGCATTTAAAAAAAATGTGTATATTTGAATTAATAAAAAAGCCTTGGTGTGGTGGTACACAACAAGGCAAATCAATAAATTTTAACGTTACTAAAATTATCGACTATGGCAAAGTTACAACATTGTCTTCAAAGTGCCTGCATTTATGTGGGAACGTATCGCAAGTACAACAATTCAAGTTTGTACGGAAAATGGCTAAATCTTTCGGATTATTCAGATTATGACGAATTAATTACTGCAATGTATGAATTGCACTCTGATGAAGAAGACCCCGAATTTATGTTTCAGGATTATGAAACCCCAGAATTCTTTATCAATCAAGGCTTAATAAGTGAAAGCTATATTTCAAAGGACATTTACGAGGTAGCCGAACAAATCGACAGTTCAGACTATGATTTCGAGGTTATAGAAGCTTATGCGGAGTGCATGAGCTACTACCATAAGGAGGTGGAAGACCTTTTGGAGAGTCTTTCAGATTCTTATTATGGTAAATTTGATTCAGATGAAAATTTCGTTCAGGAAATGTTAGAACAAGATGGTAGCATTCCCGAAAATTTACCCTCATACATTTACATTGACTGGACTTCTACAGCAAGACATCTAATGTATGATTATTCAACCTCAAACGGGTACTATTTTAGGAATTAACAACAACCTTGCACCCTGTTATCAGGGTGCTTTAAACCTTAATCAAATGAAAGCAAGATATGTAAGGATTTCCACAGGAAATCAAAACTCACAAAGACAGTTACAAAAGAACCACCCCGATGAAAAACTCTACATTGACACCATTAGTGGGGCTACGCCATTCAGCCAAAGACCAGAGGGAAAAAAAATGCTCGAAGACATAGAAGATGGCTTAATAGACTATATAAGTGTGCATTCCATAGACCGATTGGGAAGAAATCTATTTGATATTTTAACCACTTTAGAGCTTCTAAATGAAAAGAAAATTGTTTTAGAAGTTGATAATCTTGGATTAAAAAGTTTAGTCAATAATAAGCCTAATTCTGCTTTTAAATTGATTATATCGGTTATGGGAAACATCGCTGAAATGGAACGGAATACGCTATTAGAAAGACAGAGAGAGGGAATTGCATTAGCAAAAGCAAAGGGAGTTTACAAAGGTCGCGAATTAGGCTCGAAAGAAACAGACGAAGAGGTTTTGGATAAATATAAAGATGTTGTCAAATACCTAAGGAAAGGACAATCTTTAAGAAATACAGCTAAACTGTGTAATGTTAGTCTGGGGACTGTACAAAAAGTAAAAAAGATTTTAAATAAAAATTAATGATTGAAAACACATCACCTAAGGCATTATCTAATTATGAGTTAATGCTTTTAATTCCCGCAAGTATTAATATTGAGGAGTTGGCTAATTCGGTAGTTTCTGAAAATACTGAGATAGAATTTAATAAATTATTATCTCTTATAAACTTAATTGCAACCAAAACAGTCACCTATAATACTGATAAAAATAGGTATTACACATCTAAAAAAAGAAATATACACAGTAATGATTTAAAAAAATGTTGTGGAAATAATTATAGAATATATTACGATTTCCTATTCAAACTAAACATTCTCTCAAAAAGAAGCCCATTTAATAATGAAATAAGAGGTGAACATTTTGGGTACGGCTTTACCAAGTCTCATTCTTATCAAAGGTTAAAACTAATAGAGGTAAGCAACTTAAAACCAGTCAATTTTGAGAAAAAATTCGATAATGCTTATGTGAAAAATTTTGAGAAAATTTTATACAAGCTTTTTGATAGGACTAAATTCTCAATCGATTTTAATCTGGCAGAGGAATTGTTGTTTTGTAAGTATTTGGAAAAAGTGAAATTTCCTCTTGATTCAGATATAAAAATTGATTGGAGAAAATATTCTGCATATCATGGAGCATTAAAACAATTGGTAAAGTTTTTTAATGGTCAACATAAATTTAATAGAGAACATAAACAATTTGAAAAGAAACCATCTGGTAGATTCTATTCTCCATTGACTATATTAAATAAAACCACACGAAGTTTACTATTTTATGAAGGTAAAAAGTTACAGCAGTTAGATGTAAAAAATATGTTTCCTTATTTATTATCACAGTATTTACAGAAAACGGCTGTTTTAGACTCACATAGGATTGAAAGGCTGAAAAATTGCCCAGCATTTGAGGCTAAATATAAATTAAATACTATTTCATACACAACTAAAGGTTATCTTCCGAACCAATGGTTAGAACAGTTCCTCGTAGAAAGATATGGAACTTTGTTGGTAGCTAAACCAATGTTACAGGTTACAAACGGGAGATTAGTCCAGCAAGTTTCTAACAAATACTTTTTTTTAGATAAACCTAAAAGTTTGTTTCAGGATAGTTGTAACCACTTTCAGAATTCTAATAAAAAATTTTATTCCCCTTTTCTTAACAATTCACAAAAGGGGAACTGGAATCACAATGGCTGGAAATCAAAAAGTGAAAGGGAAACCCCAAGTAGCATTTATCCCAATAGTTACAATCAAACTAAGGGATTACATACTAATTCCCATTTGGTTACACATTATACTGAAACATTTAATGGTTTAAACTCAGTAAATCAGTTAAGCCCTGAGATAAAGCCTCCCTCTTACTATATCTCGACCAGAATCCTCAAAACCCTTATGAATAAAGAGATTCACAAATTTAACACACTCACCACTAAGGGAGTTATATATGATTATTTTATTGACCTTTTCAAGGGGAAATCCACTTTAATAGAATGGGCAACAGACTATCAAAGACTATTTAATGAGGTTTACAATTATTTACCTGAGCAAGACAGAGCATTAACAAAAAGCCTTTTTATTTCAATGCTTTATGCTCAAAACAACCGTTACATAGAAGAGCAGGAAGTTTTTAAATCAGAATTCCCAATCCTATATGATTTAATAAGAGAAAAGAAAAAAGGGAATCACAAAATCATTTCTCATGAGCTATTCGATTTAGAGGCTGAACTCATTGTTGATAAGGTTGCAAGAGGCTTAATAAAGAAAAAGATTCCAACCTTTACCATACATGACTGCATTGCTGTACAAGAGGAAAATATTGAAGTCTCAAAGTTAAAGATGAAAGATGCATTTATTTCAAGGTTCGGGAGTTGCCCACAAATTAAGTTGGAATAATGCATGTTACTGAACAATAAAGGTGTTTATCATTCTGAAACAGTACAAAAGGCTATTTTACAAGAAATAGATTTTAAACATTCAGGTTGAATTAATATCTTTGTCCAACTTCAACGAAAAAAAGAGAAAACTTTTGCAAGTGTAATACGAATCGGCAAAATTCAAATTTGACACAAAATGCAAACAGTTTAGCTCCTTGCCATATAATGGTGAGGGCTTTCCTGTTATGTGTCAGAGCTTTGCCGAGCTTGTATTGCTAACATGGACAAGTGCCTCACTTTTTTGTTGTTTATACTTTAGATTATGAACAATAAAATTCAATTTATATGAAACATTTATTTCTTGCAGTTACAACTGCATTCGTTATCACTTCATGTGGAGCTATTTCCAGAGGAACAACAGGAACAACTGAAAGTAAACTAATTAAAATCGTATCGGTTGAACAGGGCTGTCCTGTTGAAAACATTAAGATTATTGACAAAGTTAAAGGTATGGGAAGTGGGTCTTATGCCTTAGAAGTTTGTGGTAAACGAATGGTGTACAAACAGGCTGGGACAACCTTTATGGAGTCTTCAAAAATGCAAAATATTATGCAAAGTGTAGGAAACTAAAATCCAAACAAGATGAAAAAGATTTTATTTACACTTTTTATTGGGATGTCTTTCATTGGGTGTTCCAATAATGATGATGACAATACTGTTCAGCAAACCAACCCTGTAAATACCCAATACTTCCACGTGCCTAATTGGATAATAGGAAGTTATAAGATTTCTGGTACTTCCACAAGTTATTTTATTTTTGAGGATGATGATTTTATACTGGTAACTCCTTACACCAGCTACAAAACTGTATTAGAACAGGCAAAATCAGCAGGGCAAACAGCAAAGGTTGATGAGACAATAACAGATACTGATTATAACTTTGTTATTACAGCAGGTGCTTCCAGTGGCTCTTATAAATTTAAAAAGATTAGTGCTACTAAAATACAGTGGATAAACGGAATTAACAACATTACTTTAGACAAAGAATAATAATTTAAAATCACTGAATATGAAAAAGTTATTATTACTTTCATTTATCACGTTTTCCTCCTTTTTATTCTCTCAAAATGATTATAATTCTGCTTACAAAGAGGGTTTTGGAGATGCCTTGTGTTATAAAAAAGGAAGTTATTGCCAACGAAGAGCACCTTACGATAGTAATATACCTCTTCCAAATTATAATGAGAAAGCTGATTATTCAACAGGTTATATAAAAGGAATTATTGATGGTTTTAAGTATAGAAATTCAGAAGATAGAACTAACTATGATTTTTCTGATTACATGGACCAAATACTTCAAAGAAAAATCGAAAGTAGAAGACGTACCGTTGAAAATTATGAAAAATACTTAGATGATGATTTGAGGTCAAGGCATCCAAGACCCAAAGACTCGAGACAAGCAGAAATATATGACAAAATAATGAGTAATGACTTGGATTATTAATTTAAAAGTCAAGGTAATCGGTAATGTTTACGATAAACTTCACAATTGGTTATTTCCAATAGATGAGTACGCAAGGGATATTGTTACTATTCCACGTTATAACTATATTAACTCTGTACCTTTTCAAAAGGTTGTATTAGATTTTTTAGCTTGGAAAGGAATTGATAAAAAGGGAAATATAACCAGTAACAGAGTTTATCCAACTCATATTGAAATTCTGGAAAACCAAACAGCACTTGCAAAATGTGGATTTTCAACGGGTAAATATATTGAGAAACTTGTAGTTTCTGAGTTTCTAGAAATGAAGGAAAGAATACCCGATTTGAATCCAGTATTGTTTGCTCATTTTCTTGATGATAGCTACCATAATTCAAAACTTACTAAATTCACCAATTTAGAGGCTCAAAAATCAAACCAAACAACGAAGGAGTATTACGATAGATTAAAGGCTTTTTTAATAGAAATTCAAAGCTTTTTCGAGGTCGAGGATTTAAGAACCAGAATTGAATGCAATCATACTGAAAACCAAAACTTAGGAAACAGCTTTAAATATGAGGAATTTATAACAGCTTTTGCAAAGATTGATTTGAACTGTGATGAGTTAGGCAGATTTAGCATGACTTACTTTATAAATCCACATCTAAAGGAACTTATAGGGGAATCTTTGGGGGATACTCTAGAAAAAAGATTTGAAGAGCTAACCAATTGTAAAATGGAAGGTTTTATAAAAATGGTTCCTTTAAATCGTAGATATGATAAATGGTTTAAAGAAATTCAGACTATTCCAAATTATAAAGTAACTGTTACAGAACAAAATTCTTTATAAATCCAGAAACAAGGATAAACCTATATTGTATTAACTGCAATAAAAAACTTCTCTCAAAATGGGAGAAGTTTTCCTATGTTTACCCTCGTAAGACATTATCTTTGATGTTTCGCATATCAAATAACTGAATTTCAGCACTTTATTAAAAACAAATGGTATATTGGAAGTTTATATATTTTTTAGTGATATTTGAGGGGAAATTTTACACTTTTTTAGCTTGATGTTTACTATGATTATGTAAAGCTTTTAAATCAATAGAGAAACAGACATAGAGCTTGTACAGTGTTTCTGAAAAAATTAATTTTCTCATTTTTATAGGAAATTTTGATATTAGCATATTCGTAACGACTTAACAGACTTGTTTCTTATTTAAGTTGCTGATATTCATTATACTTCTCATTACAAAAGGCAGATTGATATTTTGTGTTATTTTTGGCTGAAAAACTATCTATTTCTACCTCTTTTTTTCTGTTGACAGCAACAAAAAACCTTTACCAAATTTGATAAAGGTTTTGTTTTACTTTTTGGCTTCTTCAACAGAGACTTTTCTAAACTCTTTGAACAGTTTACTAAGTTCCAATGCTGATTTTCTGGCTCTCATTCCAGCCGTCTTGTTTCCTTTTTCTGATTGTAGATTAGCATCCGTTGCAAATGTTTCAAATTCTGTTTTGATTTTTTCAATTAGTTCTTTCATAGTTCATTTTACTTTTTTGTATTACCTTGTATAGTATCTAATACATAAATATCATTTGCTCCAATACCACCATTTTCTAATTGAAACATCTCCCAGAAACCTCCTTGAATAATAAAATCATTATCATCAATATTTTTAGGTAGAGAAATTTCGCATTCAAAAATGTTTTTATTTTTAACAGCTTTAGATTCTAAATGTCTATATTCTTTTCCTTGAAAAGAATATCTATAATTAAGTTTTCCTTCAGAGCGTATTTTTTTTAGTTGATTAGGTATATAAAATCTATAACTTACAGAATTTACCTTTTTCTTTAAAGAATAAAATTTACTGCTTAAAGTATCAATTTTTTTATTTTCAAATAAAATATACTGATTGACAAATTCTTTCTTATCAATTAATTTATATTCTAATTTTGCTACTAATTCTTTCGTATTATTGTCAGTGGCTTCCCACCATCCTATTCTTTTATTATTTTTATTTATTTGACCTTTTATTTCATAAATACTAAATTGACCTTTTATTTTAAATAAGGAATCGTTTATTTTCAATTTTTCAATTTTTTTTAAATTTTTCAAATTAGTAGCAATTGAAAAATATTCTGTGGAATTTAAATCTTTATAATTTTTTGTTTCTTCATTCTTTTTGCAAGAAACAAAAAACAAAAAAAGATATAATAAAATAAGTTTGTTCGTCATATTTTTACCATTTTGCACGTGCTGTTGAATCTGCTGTTTTATAAACTCTTGACCAAGCTTGCTCAAAGGACTCTCCTTTTCTTACTGGTGTTTGGTATAGAGTATCTTGAATCCCTTTTTTATCAAACGTATAACCTCTGAAATAAGCTGTGTCAGTTGGTTTATTTCCTCCAGACATAGTGTTTTTCACATCTGCTAATCTATCTGCTACCCACGACCCAGCATAAAACCTACCAGCCCATGTTACTACACCCTTAGAGCCATCGGCTGGGAAAGTACTTGGAGCAACAAAACTTCCCCAGTCTAAAGTAAAAGTTTTATCACCTGGTCTTAGCTTATTATGAGTACTTGCATCAAAATCAGTCCTTGCCAATCCTCCAGTATTTGTGATTTGAGGAAACTCTTCATTAGTAGTTCCAATAATACTCCCTAAAGCAGAAGTTGTTGCTGAAAGAGCATCTCTAAACCAGTTCGACATTCCAAGCATTCCTGTAGAGCCATTAGAGTTTGTAGGCAAATAAGTAGCCTGTCCGTTTGCCCCTAAATAAGTTTGTCCAGTATCCCCACTTTCTTGTCCCTGTATCGGTGAATTACTAATTATACTACCATCATCTTTATAGTCTGTAAATCCTTGTTGTTGATAATTACCTGCTGTTAAATTTGCATCCCATTTCCAAACATTATCTTTCAATCCCCAACCTAAGCCTTCGGTTCCCATTGGGTCAATAAAACGTATAGGATTGTTGTATCCATATGCATACGGTTGTAATGTCTTTTCAGAAAGTGGGTCATGTTGTCCGAAAATAACTGCATCAGGCATATAAAATCTTGCATTTAAATCAAACCATCCTGTTTCTTCCTGTAATTCCTGACCTAAAAACTTGTATTGATAGTTAGGAGAGGTATTACTTGTAGTAGCATGTGCTCCAAATTCAAGTCCGAAAGGATAGTAATTTGTTGCCCTGTCTACAACTACATTTCCCGAAGCATCTTTATAGTAAGACATTCGAATATTTCCCAAATGGTCTGTAAAGTTGTAAATATAACCATTATTTACAAAATTGTAATACCCCTCAGAGGTAGGTACAAACTGTAGTACATTGTCCGTGTATTGGAACCCATCCAGATAATCCGTAGTTTTTTTCACATCCATCTGTGTACGACCTGAAAAGTAATTGTGTACTTTTTTAAGCTTCGTACCATCGGCACGATACAGGTAAGTTGTATTCTTGTATTTTGCTTCCAATCCAAATCCAAACGGGTCATCACGCATCACGTACTCATTGAACTTAATATAATTCGGGAGATTCATTGAATTGTAGCCAATCTGTAGTATTCCTTTGTCTACAAAATCTTTCATATTCCCATTATCATCATAAGATATGGGGGTTCCCGAAGTCTCAGGATATCCAAAATAGTTTCCTGAAACATCAGTAATGGTATTGGGTTTGTTTCCAGTATAAGTGTAATTAAGGTCGTCTATCAATTCAGCTCCTATATTGGCTGCTTCTCTGTTTCTTTTCAGATTCTGAATATTTCCATTCAAATCATAGGTAACCGTCTCATTGAAATAGTTATTTACAGGAATAGAAGCATTAGGCTCTGAGTAAACCCCATTTTTAAGTCTGTTTAGACCGTCATACTGGTAAGAGTATCTTTTAAGGATTCCGTCTTGTGAAGCCATCCAGTCCACCTCTGCAATGTTGCCATTGTATTTGCCTGTAGAAAGTGAGGTGCTCGTAGGATTATTATATTTTATCTCATAACCAAACATCTTATTGCCTAAACTTTGTGGGTGGTTGATTTTAGTCAGCCAACCTCTGATATTGTAAGAATAATCTATACTCTGAATAGGTGCAGAAAGGCTTGTTCCTCCTACTTTTTTGTTTGTGACCTGTGAGAGTTCATTATAGCTGTTTTGAGTCAGTATTTCAACAGGGTTATTGTCTATTTGATGCTTGTGTACCAATAGTCTGTTTTGGTGGTCATATTCAAAGGTTTCAGTAATGGTTTTCTCATTATCAAATGCTGACTTTTTATGATAGGTTTTAGTTTGTTGGGTCACTCCTGTAAAATCCAATTCCGATTCTGTTTTGGTATAGCCTCCCAAATGGTTGATAGAATAACTTCCTATTGCTCTTCCTCTGTTATCGTAATAAGTAAAGTTTTTTGTCCAACTGTCATTTTCTAAGTTCTTGACCAAACTCATGACAGGGAGTCCTTTTGTGCTGTGGTTGATTGTTGCAGGGTTGGTCGGGTCGTCTGTTAAAATATCTTTCCCGAAAATAGTGGTCGGAAATGGAGGGTTAAAGTTGTATGCAGGATACCTGTCGTAATAGTTTAGAGATAATAATGTTACCCATTTCGTAGAGTTTGGGTACGTTGAATCTTGGTTATTGTAATACACATCGACTCCTTGTCTGTTGAAAGGTGCTGTGTCTACTCTGTTAACATTATTAGAACCTAAAGTGTCAATCAAGTCCTGTTCTGTACTTCTCGTGCCCCCTGTACCAATTCCAGTAATGGCAACTCTTCCAAACTGGTCAAATTTTGTGTACAGCCATTGACCTTTGACTTTTAAATTGGCATCCTGTGCAGCTACAAGTCTATCTTGCTTATCATAAGCTAAATATTCCCAGTCTTTAGTCGGTAACTTTTTTTCTACAAGTCTACCTCTGCCATCATATCTGAATTGATAGCATAGATTATTTAATGTAGTGTCATTAATGGGAGCTGTTGAAGCCAAAGGAGGAAGTACAAAAGCTCTTTGGTTGTATTCATTATATACAAAATATGTATCAGCATTTTCTGTGGCACTGAGTACCTTTCTTACCATGAGTAGCTGACCCATTCCATTTTTAAATTCAATGGTCTTGCCTCCATCTTCATCAGTAACCGTATTTTTATATAATTGTGCAGCTTTAAAATATCCGTTTTCTGAGTTGGAATCGGTAGCAAGACTTAAAATACTAGAAGTTGCACCGTTAACCCATGTAGTTGTGGTAACATATTTTTTAACCTCACCTCCCGAATTGGCATCATAATCCATTTTCACGGGTTTGTTTGCCCAATCGTTCCCTACTTGTGTTAGTTCCTGCAATCTATCCAACGGTGAGTTCTCCAATTTCTTTTCAGAGTAAATCTTTTCTGACCCATAGATTACTGAAGCATTACCTAATGGGTTTGGGAAAATATCTCCGTTTTGAGTTACTGATTGTGGAACGGGTAGGAAATCTTTCGTCTGTCTTCCAAAGCCGTCATACTCAATGTGAGTAACAACATCTTTTCCAGCAGGAGAAGCTTTTACACCAATAACCTGCTTAGGTCTTCCAAGTCCGTCAAAATACTGTACAGTTACGGCTTTTTTGATACAATCTGCATCAAGGCAGTTGGTCGTCTCAATATAATTTTCGTTGTTACTTGGGGAGTTTTGGGCATAAGTAAGACCAGCACATAACATGCTGATGGGAATAATAATTTTTTTCATCGTTCACTAGTTTCAATTAATAATTCTGTTTCAAATTGGTATAATTAAAGTTCTTGCAAAAATAACCCTTTTTATTTCATTTCAAAGAGATTTATAAGAACTGAAACAAAGATATACCTGAGCAACGACAAAACTTGTCGTGTTACTAATTAATTGTAAGTTAATCTAAAAGATATTATGAGAATTTTAGGCTTATCCAGAATGTGAAAAACTCTTTCGCCATCTAATCAAATCATTTTTTATCAAATCTACTATTTACAGCATTCAAATGTCCTTCAAATACAGAAGTGAACCACTCTTCTGCTCCTTTATTTTTATATCCCTTATATTTTTCTACAAACAAATTATAAAGTGAGGCTTGCTTATCTAGTACATAGATGTTAAGTCCAGAATCATTACACAGCCAATGAGGATTTAAATCGTAAAACTCTATAACTTTCTCAAGAGTCCAACTTCTTATTTCACCATAAGGAATAAATGTGTTTTTAATAAATTCAAGACCATGTCCATGGTCAAAATGTGGTTTTAATAATATTCCATTTTGAGTGTGAAGACTTTGTTCGTTCATGTCTTCAAAACTTACAATATACTGTATTTCTGAACCTACAAGTTTTCTAATTGCTCTGTCTCTAAAAGAAAATAGATAACCATTTTTAACCCTAAAAATATATTTCTCCTTTACTATCTCGTTCTTAAACCCAATCTCTAAAGAATAGCAATTAAGGAATTCAGGCGTCTCATTGTATGCAACAATTATTTTATCAATATATTTATGTACAAGATTCATTTTAATCTCAAAATCAGTCTCCAGAGAATATTTTTTGAAATCTTCCTTCGTCTCAATAATTAAGCTTTCAAAATCTTTCAAATTAGATGTTCTCAAGTCAATTTCTGAAATTTGAAGTTTAATTTTGCTATTTTCATTCCTAATCTTTTCTATTTCAGGCTTAACCTCATCATTAGTAAGTACATCATTCATAACAGACCTTATTAAGCTTTGTTTGCCTTTTTCATTGTTTTCTAACTTTTTTTCCAAAAGTTCTCTTTCAACTAAAAGATTTTCCAAAATCGAATTTCCTGAATTTGAAGCTTCATTTAAAAGCTTTAAAAGCTCATCCTTTATAAAGAAATGCTCCCAAATGATGTTTTCAATTTTATCAATATTTATGGCTCTATTTCCACAGTTTTCGCCCTTGATTCTTCGTGATGAGCAAATATAAGTATGGTCTCTTTTATCAACCCTACTTCTACCATACATATTTCTCCCACAACTACACTTAATAATACCTTTTAGTAAATATTTATGCTCAACTTTCTTTCCAGTATTGTTTCTATTCTTTTGTAAATTTTCATTGACTTTTTGCCAATAAACATCCTCAAAAACTGCTGGAACTTTATAGTAATTGCCTTTCCAAAATCTCTGACCTTTGTAAATTGTATTTTTAATGATTCCCTGTACGGTTCTCCCTCTCCATTTAGCATCACTCTTTTTCTTTTCAGTTACAACATTAGAATATCTATCTCTGATTTTGTAAACACCTCCTTTTTCTAATTTACTATAAGCTGTTAGTACTCCTTCTAAGTTTAGTATTTCAGCAATTTTATCTGTTCCTTTACCTTCTAAGGACATTTGATAAATCCTTTTCACAGTTTCCGATTCTTTTTCATTGATAATCAAATTTTTATTAGAGTCCTTAGTGTAACCAAATGGAGGGCTGGCATGAACTTTTCCACTTTCAACATTCTTTTGTAATGCATTTACAACCTTTTGCTTTGTTAACTTAACAAAAAATGAATTAAAAACGGATAGGACATTTGAAGCAAGAAAATTGTCAGGGGAATCAAAATTGAATTCTCCTCCTGAATGAAAATAGAGTTTAGTATCATTTTTTTGGAAAAGTAACCATAAACTATTCCAAACAATATGGTCTCGTTCAATTCTTGATTGGTCATAAGCAAAAACATTGGTGATTTCTTTTGCTTCAATATCTTCTATTAATCTAAATAGTTCAGGACGTTTCTCTATCGGTAATGTTCCAGAAACACCAACATCTTGATAAATTTTGTAACTTAAATTTAATTTCTTTGCATACTCTTTTCCAAAATGAATTTGGTTCTCTATTGAACTTAGATTATCCCCTTTGTCCTGAGAGAGTCTTGCATAAATAGCTAACATACAGTTGTTTTTCTACAAATATATACAAACACCACATTCTATACAACAACATCAGAAATCGTATGATGGGGTGATCTAAAAGGCCGAACAGTCATTAATGAAGTTTCTGTTCCCATTTTTCCGGCGACAGAATGAATTTTTGTTGTTTCTAAGGCTTCTTTTAATGTTAAAGGAGGTAAAATACTGGGAACTCTTTTCGCCAACATTGTTTTTCCGCTTCCCGGTGGGCCAATTAAAATAATATTATGACCTCCCGCAGCAGCCACTTCCATTGCCCGCTTTGCTGTTTCCTGTCCTTTTACTTCTGAAAAATCAAAAGGAAATAAATTCACTTTATCCTGAAACTCTTTTCTGGTATCTAAAACTACTTTTTCAAGAGGTTTCCCTTCATTAAAGAAATCAATAACCTCTTTAATATTTTCAACGCCATACACATCAAGATTATTAACAATAGCTGCCTCGCGCGTATTTTGTTTGGGTAAAATAATCCCTTTGAAACCTTCTTCCCTCGCCTGAATCGCAATTGGAAGAACGCCTCGGATAGGCTGTAAACCTCCATCTAATGAAAGCTCACCCATAATAATATAATCCTGAATATTTTCAGCTAAAATCTGATCAGAAGCCGCTAAAATTCCAATCGCAATACTCAGATCGTAAGCAGCCCCTTCTTTTCGGAGATCGGCAGGTGCCATATTGATGGTGATTTTCTTTCCGGGAATCTTGAAACCAACGTTTTTTAAAGCAGCCGAAATTCGGTAACTGCTTTCTTTAATTGCATTATCGGCAAGGCCTACCAAATGATAACCTACCCCGCCTGTATCTACATTCACTTCAATAGTAATTGTCTGAGCTGCAACTCCATGAATTGCACTTCCATAAATTTTGATCAGCATACTTTGTGTTTTGTAGTAAAAATAATTAATATTTTATTTTACAAAACAGCATATTATATTGATAATTTTTCATAAAAATAAAAGCACATAATAATACATCAATAAAATAACTTATAATGTTACATTTTCAAATTATAGATAATCGTTATTTTGTAGATAATCATTATTTTAAAACCAAAATTATAATAACAAGATATGCTAGATTAACAATATATTTCGATTTAATAGAAATATTAAAAAAATATAAATAAAAAAAAACATTATCTTCCATAGATACAGACAGTGAGCTGGAAAAACTTAAAAAGCAATAAACAAATAAAATGAGGCTAATCTTTTTAACTTTATGTTCTTTACTTGTATTACATGCTTGTAAAAATTCAAATACTAAGATTATACAGAAAGAATTAATTGTTCTAAATCCTGATGCTAAGGCAATAAAAAAAGAGTACCATAAATACTCTACTCATAATCCTTTTCATCCAGACTACCATCTTTATTCTCCTATAGAACCTAGTAAAAAGGAACAAGGAAAAGCAAAAATATTAATATCAATTTACGACGAATATAATTTTCAACATTTAAAAAATTATATCAGAAAAAATGGGATATATGAATCATATATTTTAAATAATGATACAATACTTTATAGACATTTTATTAAAACATATGATAAGAAGGAAAGTAAAAGAATTAATAATTTAGCTGATATTCAAAATTATTTTCATAAAAATAATATAGGATTTAGATTATTTAAGGATAAACATAATGAGGGGTCTGGTTACACTTTTTTATTGAATAAAAACAATATAAAGGACTCTGCATTATGTACTATCTTTCCTAAAAAAGATGAGTTAGAAGTTTATCTTTATTATAATGTAAGGGATACCCTTAAATCTTTATCAAGACAATCAGTCAATCCATATTATGGTAAAGAGATTGAAGATTAATGTTCCGAAGCTAAAGCTTCGGAATTTTTTGTTACAAATACTCTTCTATTCATAGACTAGATTAATAGTGCATATTGATGGTGATTTTCTTTCCGGGAATCTTGAAACCAACGTTTTTTAAGGCAGCCGAAATTCGGTAACTGCTTTCTTTAATTGCATTATCGGCAAGGCCTACCAAATGATAACCTACCCCGCCTGTATCTACATTCACTTCAATAGTAATTGTCTGAGCTGCAACTCCATGAATTGCACTTCCATAAATTTTGATCAGCATAATTGTGTTTTAATGTAAATATAATTAATATTTTTTTCTGAATGAAACACATCATTCGAAATATATGAGACCTTCCTTTTTCTAACCTGCAAAACACTGGAATTTATTTTAGCCTGTTTAATCCCAAAATATCAATATAATATTTATCTATTTTTTAATAAAGAGAAATTTATTTGTTCTTATCAAGATAATGATTAAATATAAAAAAATCAATTTACCAATTCAATAGCTAAAACAACAAATAACACGATTAAAAACAAAATAAAAAGGCCAATTATTGTTATATTTACATTTAATCACATAAAAAACACACTATGAAAAAATTAACAAAATTAGCTTTATTAAGCTACTCAGTACTGCTAATATCTTTTTCATGCAGAGAAAATAACAATGAACCTTTTAATTCTTCATCTACAGAAGTTCCTTTAGCAGGAAATGCATTTATTACAACCCAACCCAACGAAGCCACTGAAGAAATTAGTGATGAAGCAGATGGAGGACTTAAAAACTGGACCAACCCAAAACAGTTATAAGTACTTATTTTCGCGTTTCAAAATCAGGAGATTTAACCTTGGGCTTAAAAGCTAAAGTTCCTAACGGAAACAGTACCATTAAAGTCACAGTAAACGGAATATCAAAAAACATTTCCATTACCGGACCATCATATTCTAGCCGTATAATAGGAAATTTCAACGTGCCGGCAGGGTATGTAAAAGTAGATTTACAAGGGGTAACAAAAACGGGTAGCTATTTTGCAGATGTATCACATATTTTATTCTCGGGTACAGCCGCTTCCGGAACTAATGTATTTAGCAATATGCCTGAGTATTATTATTGGTCAAGAAGAGGACCTTCCTGCCATCTATCTTATACCATCCCAACTCCTGAAAATATTAGTTATTATTATAATGAAGTGACCGTGCCTACCGGACAAGATAAAATAGGTTCGGATTTTATGGTTAGCGGATTTAAAGAGGGATATTTTGGCATACAAGTAAATTCTGCAACAGAAAGAAGAATCTTATTTTCCGTATGGAGCCCATTTGAAACAGATAACCCCGATGATATTCCTGAAGATAAAAAAGTAAAACTATTAAAAATAGGAACAGATGTAACCACCAATCAATTTGGAGGTGAAGGCGCAGGCGGACAAAGTTATTACAAATACAACTGGGCAGCAGGTAAAACGTATAAATTTTTATTGAAAGGGGAACCCGACGGAAATAACAACACAATATATACCGCATGGTTTTTAACCCCGGAAAACAGTAACTGGAAACTTATTGCCAGCTGGAAAAGACCATACACCAATACCTATCTTACAAATTTCCATAGTTTTGTTGAAAACTTTGAGCCTGAAAATGGCTACTTAGAACGTAGCGCTACATTTAAAAACCAATGGATAAGAACACAAGAAGGTACATGGAAACCTCTGTCAACAGCGAAGTTTTCAGTAGATGCTACCTATAAAAATGCACAAAGAATTGATGCTATAGGTGGAACCAAGGATGGAAATACTTTCACTCTACAAAATGGAGGATTTTTCAATACCATTGTTGAGCCCGGTTCCCAATTTACTATAACACCTCCCAGTACTGCTCCTAATATTAATCTTAGTACCCTTCCTTAAAAGCAAAAAAGTCTGCCTAAACATCCCTATTAAGGCAGGTTTTTTTCTACATTACCAAAACACTTTAGGTTACTTTTTTAAAAATTATGAATAACCTTTAAAAATAAATCGGCGCAAGTAAAGAACTTGCACCGACCTAAACATAAATTATTAAAAACTAACTATTACTTCTTGATAAACTTGTTTTTGTAAACCTTCCCATCCAATGTTTTAGAAACTACCATATAAGTTCCCGGAACAAAACTGCTCACGTCTATGGGTTCATTATATTGATGTCTGGTTTTCTGTAAAATAAGCTTTCCGGACATATCAATGATAGAAACATTATTATATGTTTTATCAGACTCTTTTCCGATATATAAAAACTGTGTGGTTGGATTTGGATATACTGTTAAAGCATTCTCTTTGGGTTTTGTTTCTCCAGTTCCCAGGTTACCACAAAAGCCCCAGCTTCCGAAATTAAGCTTGATAAATGCGAAGTTAGCCAACATTTCACACTGATCGGGGCAATATTCTGTGCACGCATAAAATCCATATACTCCTGATGTAGTCGCATGATAAGAATCTCCTGTTGCACCAGCGATGATACAAGGATCTGTAGGCAATGGCGGATTTGTTCCCGGAAGACACTTAAACCAAGTATGTACCCCATACAATTGTGGAAATCCGTCATCCAGCTGCACTGTTGCTCCTTCGCAAATATTATATTCTCCAGGTGCGATTTGTTCGTAAGTTCCCGGTGTAAAATTGGCCATCATAAACGGAAGTCCGTATGCATATCCATCAGCAAGAATGGCCGGACTTTCTGCTTGACAATCTCCATCTGTTACCACCACTTTAAAGTAATACAACATATCATTGCCCCCATTAATCGTCAATGTCTGAGAGGTAGCCCCAGCTATCGCAACCCAAGGATTTGGGTTAGGAGACTGCCAATCCCATTGTTGTTTATACCATTGGTAAGTTCCATAAGTTTGCGTTGTAGAAAGCATTTCTGTCTCTGTATTACAAAACACAACCTTGTCTGCAAACAGCGTCCCAAGCCTTGGGCTCGTAATCGTTGGAGAGCATTGTGCCTGAACATTGACAATGCTCAGAAGAAGATAAAACGCTAAAAAAATTAGTTTTGTTTTCATAGTAAATTATTTATTGGTGAGTTTTATGAATTAAAAATTAAAGCATACAAAACCAACCGGACTCATATATTTACAAGCCTAAAATGGGGGTTAAAAAAATAGTTGAACTAAAAAAGGATTACTTATCGATCAGTAATCTAATCCCAAAGTTCATATTAAAATTGAATGGTTTTTCTTTGTATATGGTGTTTAAGGAACTATTATCTTTAAAGTGGTAACCAATACCCGGCTCTGCATAAATTCCTATTTTATTGGCCACTTTTAATTGTATTCCCACGGCGGTATTTACCGAAAACTGAAATGGTTTAGCTTCTATGTTCTCTTTTATTTGGTCCTTTACTTCATCATTCACGATATATTTCGTCTTCACATTTCCGGCAACCGATTTTTCAATAAGCGCTCCGGCGGTAACATATCCTGTGAAAGCTCCTTTCTGTACGACATTATAATTTACCTGAACCGGAACGCCAATGTAATGAACGGTCTGATCACTTTTTATAAAGTTAGTTTCACTTCCGGTACGAAGTTCAGAGGATAATTTGGTGTAATTTATTCCCGTCCCTATTCCCCATTTTTTTCCAAGACTGTAATACATGGAGATTCCTAATGTCACCGGTATTTTATGTTGGATCTTTGCATCTACTTTTTCATTTTGATTGGCTAATAAAACCTCTCTCAGCGGACTTTCTTCATATCCTGCTGCACTAAACAGATCACTCACTCTCACCGGACTTCCATTTAAAGTAGCATATCCCGGAAATTGCTCTGCAGAATTTGGAGACGCTTTACCTGTAAGTAAACTCAACATCCAAGATGGATCACGTTGTCTTTTTATCTTCTTTGGAACATCTGCCGTTGCCAGTTTATTTTGAAACTCAACTTCATTTCCTAAGGTTTCTTTATTAGCATTTATTTCATTAAGAGACTGGTCACTGGTATTAATTGTAGCCTCCTGTGCTGTATGTTGATCTTGTTTAAATACGTCTGCTCCTGTAGCAATATTTTGATTTTCAGAGGTTGAATTTTTAATTGTATTCAATTCATTGTCTACGACTTTAGTTAAATACTTCGTTGAAGATGAGGTTGTTGTATTTAATATATTATTTTGCTGTTCATTGTTTTGCTGAATTGCTAAGTTCCTTTCTTTTTCTCGCATTGGATCACTTGATACAACTGGATCATTATTCTTTTGAACTGAATCTCCTTTTCCAATCTGTGCTATCTTTTTTGAAGGCGCTTTCTTATTGTAAAATTGAATAACCTCATTTCCCACAAAAAATAGTGCAACTACTGCTGCAACAGCACTTATACGATACAGAACAGTTCTAATTTTTTTCCCCGAAGTCTTCTTTTCTTGTCCGGCTAGCTCATTTTCTGATCTCAATCCAACAATGGTGTTCTCATCCTTTTCATTGAATAATTCATCTTTAATATCATCCCACAATCCATCCGGAACATCACTTTCGTGGTCTTCCATTCTGGAGCGCATATTATCTAACCATTGATTTTTCATATTGCGCTTTTTTTTACCATTTTATATTCTTTGATCTTTTGTGCAAGTAATCCTTTAGCTCTGTGAAACTGGGAGGCAGAAGAATTTTCAGCAATACCCAACAGTCCCGCAATTTCTTTATGACTTTTCTGCTCAAACACAAACAAGTTAAAAACAGTTCGGTAACCATCAGGAAGCGACCGTACCATCTTCATAATAGTGAGCTCTGATATTTCCTCAAGATCTGGCTCTTCTTCATCAGACACATCAGGAAATTCGAAATCATCTGTCATTAATTTAAAATCAGAGTTTCGTTTGATATAACTCAACGATTCATTCACTACAATTCTGGACATCCATGCTCTTAAAGAACCTACCCCTCGATATTCAAAAGAATCTATAGAACCAAACATTTTTATAAAGCTGTTTTGCAACACATCATGCACGTCATCTTTGCTGATAATGTATCGGGAGCATACATAGGTAAGGTTTCTGGAATGGGCTCCAAAAAGCTCTTTCCAGGCAGCTTCCTCCTTCAATCGAAGGCGGTTTGTTAACATCTGCTCCTTACTTTCTTCCATGAATTTTTACAATCCTGTTCTAATTTTATGATCCGTTTAATTGTAATACAAAAATAGGCTGCCTTTTTTACAAAGCGCAACCTATCTTGGGTGATATCCGCCTCTTAATTTTTTAAAGAATACGGAAAATCATATTTAATAATTTCAAAGGGGGCCAATTCTACACCATCAACAGTGATCTTTTCTGCAGCCAAACTATATCTCAGCGACCAGTCTTGCCCTATAAACAATCCTTTTTGTTTAGCAGACAACGTCACAATCGTTTTTTTCGTTCCTCCGTCTACAGGAATCTGGATTGTAATCTTTTTTGGCACAAAACTCAACTCTACTACATTATTTTCAACATTGATCTTGGAAGAGTAATTAAGTTTATATTCAACTTTTCCAATCGCAGTTAATGCTGTTTCTGTTTTTACAGGATCTTTTACTACCGCTTTTACAATTTCTTTTATTGGAAACTCTTTAAACGTAATCAATGTATCTTTTGCGGCAAAATCAATTACCTTTTCTGTTTTATTATTTCCTTGCGTTGTTATCAATTTCGCTCTATAGTTTCCGTTTACATCGCTTAATTTTACAGGAACCGGTTCATAACTGTCGTTATTACATGACGTTAAAGACAATGCTGTAAAGGCAACCAAAACCACCATAAAAGCCTTAAGTACTGTTAATTTCTTCATTACTTTAATTATTTTCATTAAACATTATATTACTTTGAGTACTCATTTACATAAATCAGTTTTTTAAAGAATCTTGCATTGAATTTTCAAAAAAAATTAAAAAAAACCATAACTAACTGATTTTAAATTGAAAAAATTTATGTCCTGAAAATTATTTTTAGGTTTTTAATATTTTAATACATTTGTTAAAACATATATTTGAATGAATTTCGAACAAATCAATTTACATCTCAACGCCTACAAAGAGCATGATCAGATTTTGGATGCTGCGAAATATTTAATCAGTTCTTTTAAGTTGGAACATGAAAATTTTGCAGGATTTGGTTTCAGACAAGAACTTTCACCAACTTCAATGCTTTTAACCGCCGAAGGAGAATTGGGAAAACCTCAAATGGTTATGATTCCCAAGAATATATTTGATTTTGATTTGAATCTCGTTCTTAATATGCTGGCTCACGAAATGCTTCATGTAAGACAAAAAGCACCGGGAAATGTGGTTGAAGATAAAAATGAAAGAGAATTTCAGGCGTATTGCGAAATGCTTTTCCATACCGTTTTTCCACAAATTCCTGATGTTTCAGATTTTCACCGGAAATTCTTTGGAAACAAAGCATTGGAATATTACAGAAGAATGGGCGAAGGCTCTGAGCTTCAACAAAAATACACAGAACAAAAAACAGAAGTAGAACACTTAATCAATTCATTACCATGACAGTAAAACCAGAAATCTCTTGGGAAGATTTTGAAAAATTAGATATCAGATGTGGAACCATCATTTCAGTAAACGATTTTGAAAAAGCCAGAAACCCATCCTATCAGTTAGAAATTGATTTTGGAGATTTGGGAATCAGAAAATCATCTGCTCAAATTACTTCTCTTTATCAGAAAGAAGAATTGGTAGGGCAACAAATTTTAGCCATCGTCAATTTTCCAAAAAAGCAAATTGCTAACTTTTTCAGCGAATGCCTTGTGTTGGGACTTTATGGAGAAGATAAAAAGGACGTTACCCTTTTAAGCCCTTCATTACCCACAAAAAACGGAATGCAGGTTGGATAAACAGTAAACATACGTATGATACAACATATTCCATTAGAAAGAGTTTTATTCCTTGATATTGAAACAGTTCCAGGCACCGGTTTGTGGGAAGAACTTCCTGAAACAGATCAAAAACTTTGGGATAAAAAAACAAGATTCCAGAGAAAAGATGAGATTTCCGCAGAAGAGTTTTATCCTGAAAGAGCCGGAATTATGGCCGAATTTGGAAAGATTATTTGCATTACCATCGGAATGCTCGAAAAAAACGAGACCCTGAAGATCAAAAGTTTTGCGAACGATGATGAAAAGAAATTGCTGATAGAGTTTGGCGAAATTTTCAATAGTCCAAGACTTCGGGATGTTATTCTTTGCGCACATAACGGTAAAGAATTTGACTTCCCCTGGATAGCGAGACGTTTCTTAATTAACGGAATACAACCTCCTATACCTTTCCAGATGTTTGGAAAAAAACCGTGGCAAATCCCACATATCGACACCATGGAATTATGGAAGTTTGGAGACTATAAAAGCTTCATTTCTTTAGAATTACTTGCTCATGTCTTTGGAATTCCCACTCCGAAAGATGATATCGATGGCTCAATGGTTTCATCAATCTACTACATAGAAAAAGACTTGCAAAGAATAGTCGACTATTGTGAAAAAGATGTCTTAACTTTGGCAAACGTTTTCCGACGAATGCGTCAGGAAGATTTGTTGAAAAGGAATATCAATCTAGATTAAAAAATGAAATTTACAGACGATCAAATTGCTGATATAGGAGAAGAAATCATAGGAATACTAAAAACCGTTTATGACCCCGAAATTCCGGTGGATATTTACGAGTTGGGATTAATTTATGACGTTCAGATTTCTGAAGACGGTGATGTGAAGATCATCATGACTCTTACAACACCGAATTGTCCTGTTGCAGAAACACTTCCACAAGAAGTAAAAGATAAAGTAGCTGAAGCCGAAAACGTAAAAAGCGTTGACTTAGAGCTTACTTTTGAACCTAGCTGGACTAAGGATATGATGAGCGAAGAAGCGAAGTTTGAATTAGGAATGCTTTAATTCTTGAATTAAAAATAAATTAGGCTGTCATTTTTGGCAGCCTTTTATTTTGTTTATGTTCACTCTATTTCATTTCGTTCAGAATCTATATCTTGTTGAGATTCTTCCTTCGTCAGAATGACAAATAAAATGACAAATATCTATTTAGATGTTTCTTGCGACTTCTTTCCCGTCTCTTCTGCTCCATTCACTCCATGACCCAACATACAAGTTAGATATTTGAAAACCAGCGTACTCCAATGCTAAAATCGTATGACACGCTGTAACTCCTGAACCACAATGGATGATTAAATTTTCTGGTTTATTTTGTAGTAGTTTTACATATTTTTCCTTTAAAATTTCTGGTTTTAGGAAGTTCCCATTTTCGTCAAGGTTTTCAGAAAAGGGAATATTAATCGCTCCGGGAATATGTCCCGCCACTAAATCAATAGGCTCAGATTCACCATTATATCGGTAAGCATCTCTTACATCAATTATTGTTGAAGAATGGTTTACCAATTCATTTTCAACATTTTCCAACATTGAAGTTGGAAGAAGCCAACCCTCTTTCTTGAGCAGTTCTGCTTTTTCAACAATTCCCTCACCTGATGAAAACTCTAAACCTTCTTTTTCAGCTGCTTGAATTCCTCCATCTAAAACCTGAACATTTTCAATTCCAAAAGATCGTAACATCCACCAAGCTCTTGCCCCTGCATTCGCTCCGTTTTTATCATCATAAATAACAACATGAGAATCTTCTGAAATACCAAGATTTGAAAGTGTTTCTGCAAATTTTTTAATGCCCGGAAGAGGATGTCTTCCGCCAAAAGCCGCATCTTCTCCAATCTCCGCTAAATCTTTATCTAAATCTATGAATCTTGCTCCTTTAAGGTGCTTTTCAAGATAGTTTTGGTAAACGTCTTTTCCTACCCTTGCATCAAGGATGATTAGATTTTCAGTTGATAGCGTTTTAAGTTCAGAAGGTGAGATTATTGGTGACATTTTTATTGATTTTGGTGTTATTTTATATGTTTTGGCTAAAGCCAATCTCAGTTTTGAATAGTAAAGCGGACTAAAGTCCGCTCCTATTGATATTCTTAATTTTATTTTAATTATTGAGATCCTTCGACTCCGCTCAGGATGACATCGCTAATACTGAATGAAAATTATAAGATATTTTTTTAAAAATGAAAAATATCTTTCGCTCTGTTATAAGAACTTTCGAAGTTTAACAAATTTAATTTGTGATCTACTTTTTCAACACTCATAAAATTGATGACCTGTTCTGTAGGCATATTTCCTACCAAATCATCTTTTGCCATTGGGCAACCGCCAATTCCTTTGATCGCACTGTCGAATCTTCGGCAACCTTTATCATAAGCTGCTTTTAATTTAGAATAAGAATCTTCATATCGGTTATGAAAATGCCCTCCGAAATTGATATCAGGATATTTTGATGGTATTTTTTCGAATAAAAGAGCAATGGTTTCCGGTGTTGCAACTCCCGTTGTATCAGAAAGTAAGATATTTTTAATTCCAATTTCCGAAAACCTTTGTGCCCAGAAATCTACATCTTCCCATTTCCACATTTCACCATAAGGATTTCCGAAAGCCATTGAAAAATAAACATTTAACTCTCTATTTTCACTTTTTGTCAGCTCAAGCATTTTAACAATTTCAGTGAAAGCTTCTTCCTGACTTTTATTCGTATTTCTATGCTGAAAAGTCTCAGAAATAGAAAATGGAAACCCAAGAATATCTACGGATTTATGCTTCAATGCTTTTTCGGCACCTCTGTAATTTCCGATGATTGCTGAAACTTTAGTATTCGATAAAGATTTATCTATATTTTCGGCAACCTCATCAGAATCAGCAAGCTGAGGAATTGCTTTTGGAGAAACAAAGCTTAGACAATCTAATATATCATACCCAACATCCATCAAGGAGTTGATATAATCTATTTTTTTATCTGTAGGGATAAATTCTCCCCATCCCTGCATTGCATCTCTCGGACATTCAGTTAGAAACATTAGTACTTTTGATTTTTTCAAATATAATAAAACTTAACAAGTTTATATAGGAATAACACAAAGCTAACACTATTTTGATTTTCAACCTTTTATAAGTGATTTAAAATTTCGATAACTGAAATATACTCCCAGATAAACTCTCCAAGAAATGGAAACTGCTATTTTATAGAAAAAGTACAATCCAAAAACATTTAGGCTAGTGATTTTACAATGGTAATAAGACTCATCACAATAACCACGACTCCTACTACCACAAACATTTTTTTGGCAGGAAGCCGTGATGCAAACATTGCTGAAAAAGGAGCGGTAAAAACACCTCCCAAAAGAAGACCAAGAACAATATTCCAATGATGAATTCCGATGGTAAAAACAAAGGTTAGAGCGCTTACAACGGTCAATAAAAACTTAGCCATCGTTGAACTTCCCACTACATACCGTGGCGTTCTCCCCTCTTTGATTAATGTTCCGGTAACCAACGGCCCCCAGCCTCCTCCTGCAAAAGAATCTATAAACCCACCAACCAATCCTAAGATTCGGAGATTGGTTCTCTTTTTAGGCTTCTCAGCTCCTGATTTTTTATCTTTTCTTTTAAAGGCATTTCTAAGGATATTGATTCCTAAATATAGCGTGTAGCAGGCAATTATAGGTTTTACGATATGAGCATAATGTTCGCCAAAGTGAGACAAGGTAAATGCTCCGATAAAAGCTCCCACTGCCGCCACAGGAAATAAAATCCACACCATTTTTTTATTGACATTCCCTAACTTATAATGGCTGATACTTCCCGCCGCTGATGTAAAAGATTCTGCAGAGTGAATGCTTGCACTTACTACCGGTGGCGGAACATTCAGCAGCAGGAGAATTGTTGTACAGATTACTCCATACCCCATCCCCATTGATCCGGCTACAATTTCAGCTAAAAACCCAGCCAGCAACATCCAATAAAAAATATGCCCGTCTTTATTGAGAAAACTTTGAATGTCTCCAGAAAGGTTGAATTGGTAAATAATCAATATCAATATTCCGATAAGGAGTAAAACCCCTATTATTCCCAGATAAATATTGGCTCTTCTCTGTACTGTTTTGGTGATGTTAATAAGCTTCTCCATCTCCAGTTTTGTTTCAGGAGACTGGCTTCTTTCATCGAGATAATCAGTAGTTAACCTATTAAGCTCTTTTACTTTGTAGGTGAAATCACCTTTTAATTGATTCCGGATATTCTGCATATTGTCCAGTAATCCATTAATTTCTTCATCAGGTATTACTTCTGTTAAGATCTCACGTAATCTCTTGGCGACGGTAGGCGATTTGCCATTGGTGGAAACTGCAATTTTAAGATTTCCTTTTCGGACGATGGAGCCTAAATAAAAATCGCACAGATCTGGTTTATCAGCAATGTTTACCAGTATATTATGTTGATGCGCCCTGCTACGGATGCGCTCTGCTAAAGAAATATCATTAACGGCCACAATTGCAAGATCGGCACTATCAAAATCATTATCTGTATACGATCTTTCATACAAGGTAAGATTAGGATAGCCTTGTTTTAGCTCTTTAACCTGATCATTAATTTCTTTTGCAACAAGCTTAATACGCGCATTGGGAGAATTAGCCAGAACAGATTCTAGTTTCTCCAACGCGATGTTTCCACCACCAATAATAAGCAGTGACAGGTCTTCGAGTTTTAAGAATATGGGATATAATGGATTACTCATTGTGTTTAAAGTTTTAAATCATACGTAAAAGCTAAATAATAGAGACCTCCAATTTCTGGGCCAGCTGCGTATTGATAATATCTGCGGTTAAGGAGATTTGTAGCGCCTATTTTAACGCTTACCTTTATTTCTGGAATCCGCCATGTGGCCTGTGCGTCAATGGTATAGTATGCAGGGACATTTCCGGAAGCTAATGGGCTCTCCCATAAGAAACGATCCTGCCACCTTGCTGCGACGGTAAACCCGATATTCTTAATGATTCTCTGTTTCCGAGTAGATCGGTTCCCTCGATAGAATACCATAAGAAACGATCCTGCCACCTTGCTGCGACGGTAAACCCGATATTCTTAATGATTTCTCTGTTTCCTACACTGAGATTGACAGCCCATTTCGGAGTATTGAAAGCAGTAATAAAGAGATCCGAAGTGTTGGATGAAATAAGATCATTATACGATACGTTGGCGTTCACATTATAATTTCCCACCAGATTGTAACGGATTCCCAAAGACGTTCCTAAGCTTTTGTATATACTGTTGCTGTTGGTATACACTCTGTATCTATCCTGCTTACTTTTGTCCAACATCGCTAAAACAGCATTATCACTTCCTATATTTTCATTTTTAGGTACGGCTACTTCTACTTGTCCGAGAAAACCTTCGTAAACATTATAATAAAAATCCCAATCGATGACCAACCTGTTGTTGAATAAAACTGATTTATACCCTACTTCAAAAGAGGTAACTTTTTCAGGTTGTAATTTCGGCAGATTGGCAGCAATTAAAAGATTTCTGTTTTTCAATGCGGCCTGGTTCTGATTCTCGCCTCCATCTACGTCTTTATTAACCGCAGAAATGAATTGATCAATAGAAGCCAGCGTATATGAATTTTCTAGATATCCAAGACCGTCATTAACTTTTGACAAGCCGCCTACTCTTCTTACGTTTCCATTATTCACAAAAGAGAGCGCTTCAAATAAAGAGGGAAAACGATATCCATTTTGAATAGAAGCCCTGAAATTATGCTGGTTAACCGGCGAATAAACAACACTTAGTCTTGGATTTAATTTAGTGTCAAATTCTGGATTCCTGTCGACACGAAGTGCAAAATTAACCTTTAATTTATCATCAAAGAAAAGCTTAGTAAGCTGAGCAAATGCACCGTACTTTTGGTAAATTACATCGTTTCCGAAGGTTCCGTTAGGTAAAGGGATATTTCTCTCACTCACCGGTCTTTCGAAATCAACAAAATTATTCCCATCCGGCGTTATGCTGTAAAGACGGTAATCTGCTCCGGCAAGAAGATTAAAAACCTTTACGAATCGGGTGAAATCATAAGTAATTTCACCTTGGTAGAAACGGGATTTTTGCTCAAGCTTTGCTCCTCCTGTAGCGGGTGCTCCCACAATTCCAGAATTTACAGAATCCCAATTATTAATCCCTGCAATGGTATTTTTTAACTGCTCAAAGGCTGCTGTTCCAGGAATTACCCTGTTTTTATCTGCCTCCTGTCGGGCCAAAATAAAAGCATCATTCAGATTCACGCCTGAATTAAGTCTATCCTGCAAAGCCGTCTGAAAAATATTTCTCCAGTTGTTATTAGAAAGATTGGTAAGATCCAGATTATCTGCCAAGGGCTTAAGATTATAAGAATCTCCGGTATTTTCTATGGACATATAGGCTCTGAATGTCAATTCTTTACCCGTAAGTTCTACTTTATGATTCTGAACCGTTGCATTCTGAAGGCGTATTTTATTTCCTCTCTGAAAAGTTCCATCTAGTAATCCGTAACGGTATACATAGGAAGTCTTCCACTGATCACCAAAACGATAGTATAGCCCGGCATCAAATTTTACATTTTTCACCTCTGGGCTTACCAAATCTTTTTCATAGTAACCCGTTCTGGATACATTAAAAGTGGTAGGTTTTCCGTCATAATTTACCTTTACGGTTGTTCTATTATTTCTTTCATCTCCGTATTTATTCCAAAGATCTTCTGCCGGATTATTGGCTAAAGAAAAGTTGGGGTTGGCGGTAATCAGTGAATTAGGGTTCTGATCTGTACGGTTGTTTGAAATCCAATCTACACCTGTGAAGTAAGAGGCATTTACTTTTACGGCAAAGTTTTTATTAAAAACTTTTGCAATCCTAATGGCACTTTCTCCAAGAGTTGACATTTTATGGTTGACATTGTCTACGTGGTTCACGCCACCTCTGAAATAAACACTTATCCCTTCCGAGGTAAACGGATCTTTTGTCTGAAGGCTTGCCAAACCATTAACCGCATTCATCCCATAGAGGGCTGAGGCAGCTCCCGAAGTAATTTCCATTGACTGGATATCTAATTCTGTGGGACCTATGGCATTTCCTAATGGAACTCCGAGGGTGGCAGACTGAACATCTACCCCATCTACCAACTGCATGAAGCGGAAGTTATTCGGAGAGTTGAATCCTCTTGAGTTAGGAACTTTCAACGTAAGACTTGACGTTAAAAGCTGCATTCCTTTTACGTTTTCCAATGTTTCATAAAATGAGGCAGCCGGACTTTCGCGGATGGTTTTAATATCAATTTTTTCAATCGCAATTGGCGATCTCAATATTTTTTCGGGAACACGAGATGCCGAAATAACCACTTCATTAATGATGCTATTCTGAGGATTTAAGTCTATCGTTATTTTATTGGATAATGACAGTACTTCTGTAGTCTGGCTGGCAAAGCCTTCTTTGCTAACCACGATTCTGAAAGGTATTTTCACCCTTGTTCTCAGATTAAAATTTCCTTCCTGATCCGTTATGGAGGTATCCTGGGTATTTTCTATCTGAACCTTTGCTCCGGCAAGGCCTTTATGAGTATCTGTATGGTTGATAATTCCACTTACTTCAATAAGCTGTTGTGCCTGTACAAAGCCCGAGAACGAAAGTGTAAATAAAAAGAGTATAGTTATTTTTTGCTTAAAATATTTAGGTTGTGTGGGTATCATTTGTTTAAAATTTTAGGGTTGTAGAATGATTTATGCGTCATCAATTAATAAACAGCATGTACACATTCGAATCCCTAAAAGATGATGGTAATGTTTTTTGGCTTTTTTTTGCCGATAAAGAAGGTTGATCATATTTTTTATTTTTTGATTTGTAAATAGCGGTAAGAGAAATCTCCAAATGTTTCTTCTGCCTGTCTGCTTTCAGAATAAATTCCAAAAAGGGTATCAAGGGTTTCAAGGATTTCTTCTTCCCCAATATTTTCTTTAAATTTTGTATTGAGGCGCATTCCTAGCCGGTCACCACCGATATGAAGATTGTACTTTCCATACGCTGTGCCCACAAAACCGATCTCTGCATTGGGCGATCTTCCGCAACCGTTAGGACAGCCCGTCATTCTAATGGTGATGTCTTCATTTTGAAGTCCGTGCTTTTCAAGAACAGGTTCTATTTTGGTCACCAAAACCGGTAAATAACGCTGAGCTTCTGCTAATGCCAAAGAGCACGTATTTAAGGCTACACAAGCCACAGAATTTTTACGTAATGCACTCGCTTCCTGTGTATAATCTGAAATTCCATGTTCTTTAAGAATCTTCTCAATTTCAGCTTTATCTTTTTCCTGAATATCAGAAAGAATAAGATTTTGATTACAGGTAAACCTGAAATTTACTTTTCCTGTTTCAGCAATTTTTAACAGCCCAGATTTTAAAGGATATTCTTCTGTATCGAGAATTCTGCCATGCTCCACAAACACGGTATAAAACCACTTGCCTTCATGGTTCTGTATCCACCCGTAGCGGTCTTTTCTTTGTTCAAACTTAAATTCCCGAGCAGGTTCAAAACTAAAGCCGCATCTTTTTTCGACTTCTTTTCTGTATTCTTCAATGCCCAGTTTATCTAAGGTGTATTTTAATCTTGATAATTTTCTATCACTTCTATTCCCAAAATCACGTTGTACGGTGATAATTTCATACACTGCTTTCAGTACTTTTTCTTCTGTATCTACAAAGCCTAGAAGAGAAGCCAGACGCGCATAGGTTGCTTCATTTCCGTGAGTGGCACCAAGCCCTCCTCCTGCGGCAATATTATATCCTGCAATTTTATCATTTTCAATAACAGCAATCAGCGCGATATCATTAATAAAAACATCCACGTCATTATTGGGAGGAATTGCAATCCCTATTTTCATTTTTCTAGGAAGATATCTGTCCTGATACAAGGGATCTTCTTCTATTTTTCGATCAATTAATAATTCATCATCAATCCAAAGATCATAATAAGATTTTGTTTTCGGAAGACACATTTCACTGATCTTTCCTGCCAGCTCATAGACCGTTTGATGTAATGGTGACTCGGAAGGATTTGAGGTACAGGTTACATTTCTGTTGACATCCCCACACGCCGCAATAGAATCCAGATGATGAAGGTTGAAATCCTGAATCGTAGGCTTTATGTGAGATTTTAAAATTCCATGTAACTGCACGGTTTGCCTCGTGGTAATTTTTATGACTCCTGTAGAATGATTTTCTGCAATTTCATGAAGCCCGGCCCATTGTTCGGAAGTTAAAAACCCTCCTGGAAGCCTCAACCGAATCATATAGGAATAGAGCCATTCTAATTTTTTTGCGACTCTCTCTTCACGTCTGTCTCTATCATCCTGCTGATACATGCCGTGAAACTTGATGACAGTTTGGTCATCTTCTCTGATGGCTCCTGTAAAATCATCTAAAAGGCTTTCTTTTAAAGTTCCCCTGAGCCCGTTACTACCGGTTTTTATCCTTTCTACCGGCGAAAGGTTATTCTTATCTGTCATTACCTATCCGTTTATGATTTAATACACATCTTTAACATATCTTCCGCTAAGCTCCAATTCTTCAAGATAAGCCTGAGCTTCTTCCTCGTTGTGTTTCCCTTTCTCTTGAATGATATTCAGAATGGTTTTTTCAACATCTTTGCTCATCGGCTCTTTAGCTCCGCAAACATAAAGTGATGCTCCACCTTCCAGCCAATGATACACTTCCTGCGCTTTTTGTTCCAGCTTATGCTGTACATAGATTTTTTCTGGTGTATCTCTGGAAAATGCAAGATCCAAGTGGGTCAAGGTTCCTGTTTTCAAAAAGTCCTGAAGTTCGGATTGATAAAGGAAGTCTGACACGAAAGTTCGATCTCCGAAAAAGAGCCAATTCCTTCCCTCTGCTCCCACAGCATCTCTTTCGTAGAGAAAAGACCTGAAAGGGGCAATACCCGTCCCCGGACCAATCATGATGATATCTTTATCCTGTTTCGGAAGCCTGAAATGTTTAGCTTCCTGAATATAAAATTCTATATTTTGTCCTTCCTTAAATTCTGACAGGAAACCGCTGCACAATCCGTTTTGTTTTTTATTATTGATGAAAAATTCAGACTTGGTTACTGTAATATGAATTTCGGTATCGCCATGCGCTTCCAAAGATGAAGAAACAGAATACAGACGTGGAGACTGGCCAGTTAAAACACCTATAATCTGTTCAAATTCATCCGTGTTTTTTACAGGATGGATCTTCAAAAGTTCTAGAAGGCTTACCCTTAGTTCGGGAATATGATGTCCCGTAATTGCTGCATATTGAGTCACTACATTTTTAAGCAGATAACTGATATTAAGATGTTTGTAAAGAAGATCTTCTATAGTGGCAGTTATTTTCGAAGTTTTAATTTCCTTTTTAGGATCAACCCCTGTCAATCTAATAATTTCATCTACTTCCTGTTTTGGATTAAAAGCTAAAACGCCCAATGCATCACCCGGATTATACACAAGAGAATCTTCCGTTTCTATCTCTATATGATAGGTTTCTTTGTCGGAGCCTATATCATTAAGGTTAATGATTGTTGAAATCTTCCCCTGATATTTTTTTCTTCCTGCTGACGTTTTTGGAGCGAGCGCAATTTTCTGACTGTTTTCTTTCGTTTTATTGATAACATCCAAGATATGTTCTGTCCAGCTATGAGCCTCCTGTTCATAATCTATATCACACCTTTTTAAAGGAATGATTCTCTGGGCTCCAAGTACTTCAAAACGGGAATCAATATCTTCACCTGTTTTACAAAATAAGGGATAGCTGCTATCTCCGAGCGCAAGAATTCCAAATTTTAAATTACTGATATCCAACTCATTTTCATGAATATGATCGTAAAATTTTTTGGCAAGAATTGGTGGATCTCCTTCTCCCTGAGTACTGATAATGACGAAAAAAAACTCTTCTTTAGCAAGATCTTTAGGCTTATACTGAGAAAGGTCTGCCAGCTTTACCTGAATTCCTTTTTTCTTGATTATTCCTGCAAGTTCTACTGCTAATTTCTTACTGTTACCTGTTTCGGTTCCATAAGCGAGGGTAATTTTTTTTAAAGGCCCACTATCTGTTTGAACTGCGGGTGTAATCTGATCCTTTATAGCTGAAAATCCTTCTGAAAGACCTGCCAAAAAACCACTTGCCCAAACTGCTTCCTCTCTTGAAAAGCCTCCGGATATTTCTTTAAGTGCATTTAATTTAGTTTCAGACAGCATATTGAATTATATTTTGATTGTTTGACACTAAAGTTCCATTCGTTACAGATTTAAAGTAAATCCCTTCCTGAATTGATGTTTCTACCCATGAAAATTCTTCATGCAGATTAACTACTTTTCCTATCACCACTAATGACGGAGATACAAAATCTTTATCTCCAAATTTTTCATGAAAATCTTCTAATGAAGAAGTATATACTTTCTGATAAGGGGTTGTAGCCTGTTCTATAATTGCAATCTTTTTATCATCTAATTTCCCCCATGCTAAAAATCTATCTACCAAACCATTGAGGTTTCCTTTAGACATGTAAAAAACAAGTGTATCATCTGACGTTCCCAGTTCTTTCCAATACGCATCGCTCAGAATTTCTGTTTTATAATAGGTAAGAAAACGTACGGATGTAGCATATCCTCTTGCTGTTAAAGGGATTCCTGCATACGCTGCCGCTCCTGAGGCTGCTGTAATACCAGGTATAATTTCAAATGATATATGATGTTGTTTTAAAACTTTCAATTCATCCAAAACGTTAGAAAAGAAAGAAATATCACCCCCTTTGAGCCTTACCACTGTTTTTCCTTGGGAAGCATGATCTACAATTAAAGTATTGATATGAGGTTGCGGAGTGGACGCGTTTTTACTGCATTCTTTACCAACATATATAATTTCTGTTTTTTTATTTACGTAACGATCTATTATTTCAGGACTTACCAGACGATCACACAAGATAACATCGGCTAAAGCAATGGCTTTTACAGCTTTCACAGTGATCAGATCTGGGTCGCCAGGTCCTGCACCGATAAGGTAAACCTTTGGTGTAGTATTCAATTTTTCCATTTTAAATCTTCTTATTAGTGAGGTCTAGAAAAGTCCTTCTATAGACAGGTATCTTTCGCCTGTGTCATAATTTATAGTCAGTATGCTAGATCCAGATGGGATTTGCGGTAGTTTTTTTGCAACTGCCGCTAAAGCAGCTCCGCTAGAAATTCCTATAAACAAACCTTCTTTTTTGGCAGCTTCTTTGGTAAATTCAAACGCTTCCTCTTTATTAATCTGAATAATTTCGTCTAAGATTTCGGTATCAAGAATTGAAGGGATAAATCCTGCTCCCAACCCTTGGAGTGGATGTGCCCCCGGAGATCCTCCACTAAGTACCGGAGACAGTTGAGGTTCTACCGCAATGACTTTGATATTGGGGAATTTCTGTTTAAGAACCTGTGCAATTCCGGTAATATGTCCTCCGGTTCCTACCCCCGTAATCAAGTAATCTAATCCTTCGGGGAAGTCTTTCAGAATTTCCTGAGCAGTAGTTTGAATATGTGCCTTTACATTCGCCGGATTGTCAAACTGTTTCGGAATCCATGAATTTGGAGTTTCCTTCGCCAATTCTTCCGCTTTTTCAATCGCTCCTTTCATTCCTTTCTCTCTCGGAGTTAAAATAAATTCAGCTCCATAAGATTCCATAATTTTTCGGCGTTCCAAGCTCATACTTTCAGGCATCACAAGAATAAGCTTATAGTTTTTTACAGCAGCTACCAAGGCCAGTCCAATCCCTGTATTCCCACTTGTAGGTTCTATAATGATACTGTCTTTGTTCAGAAGACCTTTAGATTCTGCATCTTCAATCATTGATAAAGCAATCCTGTCTTTAATACTTCCTCCAGGATTAGCCTTCTCTAGTTTGATCCAGATTTCATGTTCTGTACCGAAAAGCTTATTAATTTTTACTATCGGGGTATTTCCGATTGTTTCTACTATATTTTGGAACTTCATACCGATTCTATTTTAGGTTGTTATTTTTATTCTTATATCACAAATGTTAAAGATTCAGGAAGCGGTCCGTTATCTTTTATTCTTATTTCACTTTTATTATACACCAAAGAATTGGATGGAACATTTTGTGTAATCCATACATTTCCTCCAATAATACTGTCTCTTCCTATCGTTGTATCTCCTCCCAGAATGGTGGCTCCGGAATAGATGATAACATGGTCTTCAATATTGGGATGCCTTTTCTTATTGGCTTTATCCTTTGAAACATTTAGGGCTCCAAGTGTTACCCCTTGGTACAATTTCACATGATTTCCGATGACGACAGTTTCTCCAATCACAATCCCTGTTCCATGGTCAATAAAGAAATGTTTACCAATGACTGCCCCCGGATGAATGTCTATTCCTGTTCTGCTGTGTCCGTATTCTGAAATCACCCGCGGCAGAATTTTTACTTTTTGAATCCAAAGCTGATGCGAAATCCTATACACATAGGTTGCAAAAAATCCAGGATATGAAAGCAGAATTTCTTCTAACGATTCTGTAGCAGGATCAAATTCTAAAATAGATTCAGCGTCAAGAATCAGTGTATTATAAATATCAGGCAATGCCAGAAAAAAATCATCAGTATTCTTTTCAGCAAAAACCTCATCGTTTGATGTATTATTAAGCAGGTTTAACAGTAATACATGCAGTTCTTCAAACTCAATACCGATCTGATTTTCAGTATTTAAAGTTTGTTTAAGAAACAATACTTGATATAGCTTTGTTACAAAATATTCCATCTTGGTCTTATCAAAAAAACCTTGGGAATTGATCTGCTTTTTTTCAATAATGGTTTTAATAAAATGATCCGAAACTTTCATTCTTTACTGAATTATACATGCTGCAACGGTAGCGTTAGAGGTTTCATCCACCAAAATGGCCGATCCCGTTTTTTTATTGCTTATAAAATCATCAAATACTAAAGGCTGCGCAGTCTTTATGGTTACTTTTGCAATCTCATTAAGCTTAATTTCTCCCTCTGCAGTTTCCTGCTCCAACGTATTGACATTGATTTTATAATCCACATTTTTCACGATAGCTTTTAACTGTCTGCTGTGATGCTGTATCAGGTACTTATTTCCCGGTTGCAGCGCTTTATGATCAAGCCAACACAATAATACTTCCACTTCTTTCTCAACATTGGGAAGCTCTTCAGCAGATGCAAAAAAATCTCCACGACTGATATCTATATCTTCTTTAATCTGAATGACGACCGGTTGCCCTTCAAAAGCTTCCTGAACCTCAGATCCATTTACTTCTATTGTTTTAATTTCAGTAATAATTCCTGTTGGAAGTATGGCTATTTTATCTCCTTTCTGAAAACTTCCGCTGATCATCTGCCCGGCATATCCACGGTAATCATGAAGTTCTTCTGTCTGAGGCCTAATCACATACTGTACCTGAAAACGGCTTCCTTTGTTATCCTCCTGATCAAGCTGTACTTCTTCCAAATATTCAAGAAGAGAACTTCCTTTATACCATTCTGTAGCAGGCGATAAGGAAACAATATTATCTCCTTTCAATGCAGAAATCGGGAAATAGGTAACTTCATTAAGACCTAGACCTTTTGCAATTTTAGAATAATCTGCTTTAATGCTTTCAAAAACAGCTTCTGAATAATCTACCATATCCATTTTATTAATCGCAACTGCTACTTTTTTCAGTTTAAGCAACGAAGCAATAATAGAATGTCTCCTCGTCTGTTCAATAACGCCCTGACGTGCATCAATAAGAATCACCATTACATCTGAATTGGAAGCTCCCGTAATCATGTTTCGGGTATATTGAACATGCCCCGGAGCATCTGCAATGATAAATTTTCTTTTTGAGGTTGAAAAATATCGATACGCAACATCAATGGTAATTCCCTGTTCTCTTTCTGCCCGAAGTCCATCCGTTAAAAGAGCTAAATCTACCCCGTCTTCATTTTTGTTTTTAGAGTGTTTTTCAAGTACTTCCAACTGATCTTGTAAAATACTTTTGCTATCGTACAGCAGTCTTCCGATAAGGGTGCTTTTCCCGTCATCTACGCTTCCTGCTGTTATAAATCTTAATATATCCATGTTTTTTATTTATCCGTGATTCATCATAGGCAAGATCTTTGGAATGGCTATTTTTTCATGCCGTGCTATTACCTATTGCTTATTATTCATTAAAAGTAGCCGCCTTTTTTTCGGTCTTCCATCGCTGCTTCTGTTACACGATCATCAATTCGGGTCTCTCCTCTTTCTGAGATTCTGGTCGCTATAATCTCTTCAATCACTCTGTCTACTGTAGCAGCTTCCGATTCAACAGCTGCGGTACAAGTCATATCCCCCACGGTACGGTATCTTATCCTTTTTGTAATAATGGTATCACTTTCTTCCAGAACAGCAAATTCAGAATTGGCAATCCACTGTCCGTTCAGCTCTACCACTTCTCTTTCATGAGAAAAATAAATTGAAGGCAGATTAATCTGCTCTCTACGGATATAATTCCATACATCAAGCTCTGTCCAGTTGCTTATCGGGAAAACCCTTACATTTTCACCTTTATGAATTCTTCCATTGAAAATATTCCACAATTCGGGGCGCTGAAGTTTAGGATCCCATTGCCCAAATTCATCCCTTACAGAAAATATTCTTTCTTTTGCACGGGCTTTTTCTTCATCTCTTCGGGCACCACCAATGCATGCATCAAATTCAAATTCTTCAATCGTATCTAGCAGCGTAAAGGTCTGCAACCAATTTCTACTTGGAAACTTACCCTTAGGCTCTGTAAGTTTTCTTTTATGAATGGTATCTTCCACTTTTCTCACAACCAAGTCTACGTTCATTTCTGTGGCCAGCTGATCTCTGAAGTCTAATACCTCCTGAAAGTTATGCCCCGTATCTACATGAACAAATGTAAAAGGAATTTTTCCATGCGGGAATGCTTTTGCTGCCAAATGCGCCAAAACGATACTGTCTTTTCCCCCACTGAATAGTAAAGCTGGACGCTCAAACTGTCCCGCTACTTCCCTTAAAATATAGATAGATTCAGATTCTAACTGATCTAGATAATTTAAATGATATAATGACATATTTTATTTTTTATTGATGAACATGTAAACCGCATTCTTTCTTATCTGCATCTTCCCACCACCAGCGGCCTGCTCTGAAATCCTCTCCTTCTTTAATTGCTCTCGTGCAAGGTTCACATCCGATACTTACAAATCCTTTTTTGTGAAGATGATTATAAGGAAGGTGATGATCTTTTATATAATCTGTTACCTGCTGTGTAGTCCAATGAAGAATCGGATGAAATTTGATGATCTGATGATCGGGATCCCATTCCAGCTGTGGCATTTCTTTTCTTCCGGCAGAATGTTCAGACCTTAATCCAGTGACCCAAACCTTATATCCCTGAAGCGCTTTTTTCAACGGAATAACTTTTCTGATATTACAGCATGCTTTTCTTTGCTCAACTGATTGATAAAATGAATCTGGCCCATTTTCTGAAACAAATTCTTGCAATAATTCTGCATCCGGATAATAAGCTTTAATCCTTTTTTTGAAAAATGCTCTGGAGGAAGCCCAGGTTTCATAAGTCTGCTCAAAAAGTCTTCCCGTATCCAGCGTGAAAATATCAATATTCAGATTTTTTATCAGATGAGTCACCACCTGATCTTCATAACTGAAGCTGGTAGAAAAAATAACCTCCCCTGAAAACCTGTTTGCAAGAACTTCTAAAAAATCAGCACCGAAAGCACCCGTAGAGGCATTATCAAGCAATTTATTGTATTCTATTTTTAGAGTATTTTCCATTGTAAATTGAAATTAACTCTTGCAAATATATATAAATCCTATTAATCCTACCAAATTAGTAGGATATAAAAATTAAAAAAAAATATCAGCTGTTTTTTATAAATGAAGTAAGCGTCGCTTCCATCATACTTTTCCTGGTCTTTTCTCTTACAATGATTAATTCGTTTCTAAGATAGCAGGTTGCTTCATCAACACAATCGTCGCAAGCTTCATAAAAATTTAGGGAAACACAAGGAGTCAGCGCAATCGGACCCTCAAAAATACGGTAGATATCGGCTAATGAAACATCGTCTGGAGACTTCAATAAGTAATAACCTCCAGCCATTCCTTGCTTGCTGTTAACAAGCCTGGCTCGTTTCAGTTCAAGAAGAATTTGTTCTAAAAATTTTTTAGGGATATTTTCATCCTGTGCAATAATAGTGGTTGACAAAAACCCTTGATTATAGTTTTTTGCCAATCTAACCATTGCTTTTAAAGCATATTTGCAACGTTTGGACATCATATTCATGCAAGTTATGATAATTTATTTAATTAATGAAATCAGGGTTCGATATTAAAAAAATCAACCAATATGTTCAGGTAGAAAATCTACAGAAACATATACCAAATTTTAGATGTGAAGAATTTACATTGTATATTTGTTGGAAATTTATGATATCTAATGAGTACAATAGAATTCAACCAATTGTGGAAAGAAAAGTTACTGAACCGTTTTCTTAGTTATGTAAAAATATATTCAACAAGTGATGCAGAAAGTGAAACTACCCCTTCTACAGAAAGGCAGTGGGACATCGCAAAATACATTGTTGAAGAACTGAGAACAATAGGTTTAGAAGATGTTTCAATTGATGATAACGGTTATATTATGGGCTATGTTCCCTCTAACCTAGAAAATGATGACAGACCAACTATTGGATTTATTTCGCATTATGATACTTCACCCGATTTCAGTGGTGAGAATGTAAAACCTCAGGTTTGGGAAAACTATGATGGAAATGATTTATTATTAAACCAAACAACAGGATTTACTTTATCTTCTTCAAAATTTGAAAGTTTAAAAACGTATATCGGTCAGACGTTAATTACAACAGACGGAAATACGCTTTTGGGAGCAGATGATAAAGCAGGTTGTGCAGAAATTGTAACAGCTGCAGAATATCTAATCGCAAATCCAGAAATTAAGCATGGAAGAATTGCTGTAGGATTTACGCCCGATGAAGAAATTGGAAGAGGAGCCCATAAATTTGATGTTGCAAAATTCGGAGCAGAATTCGCTTATACGATGGACGGAAGTGAAGTTGGAGAATTAGAATATGAAAACTTCAATGCCGCTGGAGCTGTTGTGAAAATCCACGGATTGAGTGTACACCCAGGATATGCTTTCGGAAAAATGGTAAATGCAGGTCTTTTAGCTGCTGAATTTATACAGTTACTTCCTGCTAATGAAACTCCTGCTACGACAAAAGGTTTTGATGGTTTCTATCATTTAATGGATATTACTGCTGATATTTCCGAAGCTAAACTTCAATATATCATTCGTGATCATGACGAAGAAAAATATGAAGCTAGAAAGAAATTTATGGCAGAAAAAATTGTTGAATTCAACCAAAAATATGGTGAAGGCACCGCTGAAGTTGAGATCAAAGAGCAATACCGTAACATGAAGCAGCAGTTTGAAGGAAAAATGCACATCATTGACCTTGCTGCAAAAGCGATGAAGGAATCTAATATTGAACCTAAAATTAAGGCAATCAGAGGGGGAACAGATGGCGCACAATTGTCATATATGGGACTTCCTTGTCCAAATATTTTTGCAGGTGGAATGAACTTCCACGGACCTTACGAATATGTTGCTTTGGAAAGTATGGAAAAAGCAATGGAGGTTATTATTAATATTGTGAAAGCATAGCATAAGAATTAAGCTTATATATTGAAATCCAGCTCGTTTGAGCTGGATTTTTTAATTACACTCACTTTGTTTTCATTATTTCACAAAATTATGTCATTGTGCCATTCTTAAAATGAAAATGTTCTAACGATGCAGAAGTAAATCTTTCAATAAAGTCAGCTTCTTTCTGATATTCTTTATTTACAGTAAAAAAATTTTCTTTTATCGCCCAATCATACAGCCCCATATCTAAAGGATATTTATTTAACATTCCACTTAATGAATATTTTTTTATCCATTCTTCTGCATTTTCTAATGTTGTAAAAATCCCTGATGGGAAAGGAGATTTTTCTCCTGTAAAAACATATACTTCATTGTCTTTCATATTTCTCAATTAAACAAATAACAAATGGTTGAATTTAATTTTTTATCTTTAAATAATGTAAAATATTTTACATTTTAACCAAATTACAAACTTTAATTATGAAAAACATCAAAAAATTAGTACGAAAAGATCTTTCCAACATTCTTGGCGGAGGCGGAGGTGGTTGTCACAGTAACGGAGATTCTGCCTATTGCTGGACAGATTGCGAATGTACCTTCGGAAAAGCATGCGAAATGAATGATGACGGAAATCCCGGACAATGTGTTTCTACCGGAGGAGGAGGTGGTTCAGGAGGAGGTGGCGGTATTCCTTACTGCGCTCCGGGAGACGATCGCTGTACGGAACAACCTTTTTAATCATTATAAGTCGGAAGATTTTTCTTCCGACTTTTTTATTGGGATAGCCACTTTGTTGTTATCTATATACTCACTTCAAATTAAAAAGCCTTCTTATCCTATCTTCCTTACCATTCATCAAATAAAATTTCAATTCGATGCTGAGATCCGTTGTTTTGCTCAAATTTCTAACATCAATTAATTTATGAAACAACAATTTTTAGCACTAAGCTCACTGTTATTATGCATCACTTGTTCTGTTGATATTCAAGCTCAGCAGACCCCTACTTTTCACATTGGAGTAAAGGGAGGAACAAGTTTTACGAAAACATCAACGGAATCTTCTTCCTTAAAAGGGAAATATGGTTTAGGTTATCAGGCAGGAGTGATGACAAGAATGGATATCGGAAGTCTGTATGTACAGGGAGAAGCCTTATTCAACAAAAGAAAAACAACCTATGAAATTAAAGACGGAAGTTCTGCAAAACTAAGCTGGAGCGCCATTGACATCCCTATCGTTATAGGATACAAAGTGGTAAAAACCAATGATTTTAATCTACGGGTATTTGCCGGCGGGGTTTATAGCTATGCTTTTAACAATAATCTATCTACCTCACAGGCTCTTCAGGAAGGCTTTAAAAAATTTGACAAATCCAATATTGGAATTACAGGAGGTTTAGGGATAGATTATAAAAACCTTACTGTTGATTTGAGATATGAAAAAGGACTTTCAAGCATCAGTAAAGACTTTAAATTTAAACCCAATAGCTTTAGCTTAGGAATAGGTTATTTTCTATTCTAAAAACTTAAATTATCTTTACTTATTAGAAACTGCAAAACCGCAGTTTCTAATTTTTTATAAATCATCATCATCCTATCCCATGACAAAACCTTTTGTTGTAAGAGAATATATTTTCACCTTTATTTTCTGGCTTGTTTTCGCTATTGTATTATGGTGTAACTTCCAGATTAACACAGAGAAATATCTGGCTATGTTCCAATCTCTTATCATCACTATAAGTTCTTTTACATTCACTCATTTTTTAACCACCAAACTTCTTCCAAAAGCATTACGACTAAAAAAAATGAAACGGTTTCTTATTCAGGCGACCCTTCTCATTCTTCTTCTGAGTTTGGTTTATTCTGTGATATTTACTTATCTTGAAGTAGCACCTAAGACCACCCTTCCGTCTAATATATCAGGTCATTTGCCTATTTTATGGCAGGGGTTTTATATGGCTCTTCCAGCCTCTTTCCTGATTAACGGATCTGCCTGCGGTATTAAGTTTTATAAAGAACATGGAAGAATAGAGCGAGACCACATCCTTCTTCAGCAAGCCCATTTGGAAAACCAGCTCAAACTTCTTCAGGATCAAATCAATCCACATTTGGTATTCAACATCCTGAACCATATTCATATTTTGATGAAAACAGATACGCCACTCGCCGGATTTTTACTGATGAAGTTTTCAGATATTCTGAGATATCAGCTATATCACTGCAATCAGCCATTGGTTCCTTTAGATAAAGAAATTGAATACCTTCAGAATCTGGTAGACGTAGAGAAATTAAGATGGGGAAATGAACTGGATGTAAAAGCATTCTGGAAAATCGATAATAAAAAGACCAATATTGCCCCCTTGTTGTTGGTCCCTTTTATTGAAAATGCATTTAAATACGTCTGCAGGCTTCCAGGGCATAAAGGGTATATTATCATCTCTTGCAAAGAAAAAAACGAAACGCTTTCTTTCTACGTTGAAAATTCATATTCGGATATAACCGTATACAAAAAGAAAGACGGAATCGGTGGAATTGGCCTTCAGAATGTAAAAAAACGTTTAAAATTACAGTATCCTGGTTCTCACGAATTAAAAATAGAATCTGATAATCTTGTCTATAAAGTTTCTTTAACCTTACATCTTTCCGAACAAAATGATCCCTACTATTCCTAAAATGAAATGCCTGATCGTAGATGATGAACCACTTGCAAGGTTCCATCTAAAAGAGCTTGCCGATCAAATCGATTTTTTATCTGTAGAAGGTACCTGCGCCACAGCATTGGAGGCCGACTCCAAAGTAAAAGAAAGTGAAATAGACCTTCTGTTTCTGGACATTAACATGCCCTACCTGAGTGGTCTTGAATTTTTGGAGCAGCTTGAAAATCCGCCCTTATGCATTCTTACAACAGCCTATTCTGAATATGCGTTAGAAGGATTCCGTCTGCAGGTTGCAGATTATCTTTTAAAACCCATTGCTTTTAATCGTTTTTATCAGGCTGTAAATAGGGCACAACAACAGTTTATCATCAGTGAAAAACTAAAGAAGAACAGCCCGTTGGATGACCCCTTTCTTTATGTAAGACAATCTGATTCCTTTATTAAAGTTTCCTGGGTAGATATTTTATATGTTGAAAGTATGCAGAATTATACAAAACTTCATTTTAAGGATAAATTCCTGGTGATCCACCAAACCATGAAGGCCATAGAAGAATCTTTACCTTCCGAGCATTTTTTCAGAATACATAAGTCTTTCTTAATCAATATCACCCACATTGATATGATCTCCGGAGGGCGCCTGTTCATCAATAAAATAGAGCTTCCTATTTCCCGTACCCGAAAAGAAGAGCTCTTGAATCAAGTAGTATATAAGAAGTTGATCAGTAAATAGAGAAAATGTAAAGGCTGGAATATATAATCTTCCAGCCTTTACGTTCTCTTTTCTTATGGCAAATTCCAACGCAAGCCCAGCGCCACATAAAATGTGCTTGTAAATCGGGGATCAGCCACGTTCTTTTCCTTAAAAATATTTTTAATCTTGCGATCGTTCTCACTGAAACTTCTGACTAAAGTACTTCCTCCAGTAAGACGGAGTGTGAGTTGATCATTCAGTTTTATTTCCGGTCTGAGCCCTGCTGTAATCTGCTGATATCCGAACAGCATAGATTTCCCGTCTTTATTTCTTTCCACAGACATTCCATTGAGGTTCACCACTGCTTTTAAAGTAAACTTGTCTGTAAATTGATATCCCGCATCCATTCCTTCCGGGAAATTAATGTTGAATTTAATTTTCCCATTGGTTTTCCAATCGAAATAAATCCACGGCAGAATCATCGGAACTCCAAAAGCCGTTGTTAAAACCGGACCTCCCCCCAAGGCAAGATTTGGATTAAAATGCCTGATAAATAATATTCCTCCCTGTCCCAGAACATCATTAAAATCTATTTTTTCAAGATCGGTATACACTCCTACCGATGCAGTCATCATCATACTCCACTTTTTTCCTAAAGGTCGCATATGCTGTATTCCGACCTGCGCATTCAGCATTTCAGTTGGAAACAATTGGGTTTCGTAATTTTTGTGATTCATTTTCGCATAGGAGCCTCCAACTAGCATGGACCATGATTTTATTTTACCGTCGCTATTCTTTTTTACGGATAACGGAATACTCAGATTCAGATCTACTCTTTTAAAATCACTTTTGGAATCTGTTTTTACACTGTCTTCCGGACGGACATAATTAGAGAATGGAATATACTCTGTTTTCAACTCTGCAGATATGCCTGTCTGAGCATTGATCCAATATCCTAAAGGCAACAGACAGCAGACAGCTGTCAGAAGGTTTCTCTTCATAATTTAAACTTTATGCAAAGAGAGCCTATTGCTTATTTTTTACAAAAATTACTTGATTAAGTGTTTGAATAGTATGACCAAAAGAAAAAACGGAAGGATGATGTCAATTTTATTGTACTTTTTTTTAGAAATAAAGGTAAAATATAAAGCCTATCAAACATGAAATCATACATACGTCCCATGGCAAAATAGGTAATATTCAAGATCAAGTACAATTATCCATTATATTTGCGCTTTAATTAAATTCATTGAATGGAGTTTAGAAATGATATACAAGGAATAAGAGCATTGGCCTTCTTATTAGTATTTATTTTTCATTTAAATTACAATTGGTTACCTGGAGGTTTTATTGGGGTAGACGTATTCTTTGTTATATCTGGATATTTAATGACGTCCATTATTATCGGGCAAAAAGACAATCATACTTTTCAATTTTATGATTTTTACTTAAAACGGCTGAAAAGAATATTTCCCGCTTATCTTTTCCTTATTATCTCAGCAACTACTGCAGGATTTTTCGTCTATTTAAGTCGAGATTTTTGGACACTTCAAAAGTCTGCAGGCGCATCAGCTTCATTTGTTTCAAATCTATTATTTTCTCGTGGAGATTCTTATTTTGGGGCTAAACTGGAAGATAACCCATTTCTACATACCTGGTCTTTATCTATTGAAATGCAATTTTACTTTTTACTTCCATTGTTTCTTATGGTCTGTAAAAAAAAATATTTACCTCGAATTATTCTCTTATTAATTATTCTTTTCACTATTTACACCAATATTGGAATGTCTATTGAAAATGATAATTCATCACAATATTTTTCATTGATATCCAGAATTCCTGAGTTTTTAATCGGAGCATTTTATAGCCTTACGTTTAAAAAGAAAATTAATTTTAATAGATTCTATAATAATATTTTCGCCTCATTGAGCTTATTAGCTTTACTATTATCTGCTATTTTAATCAATAAAAATGTTTTTTTTCCTGGGGTTTTAGCTTTAATTCCAACTATTGCCACAGCAAATTTATTAGTTTCAGATAATAATTTTATCTCTGATTTTTTTGCTAAGAAAGCGCCCGTTTACATAGGAGAACTCTCCTACTCATTGTACTTATGGCATTGGCCCATTATTGCTTTTATTAGGTATTACAATGATGATTACGTCCTAACTACCAATGAAATTATTTTCATTGGCATTCTAACCTTTTTTCTCTCTTGGTTTTCCTATCAGTTTATTGAACGTTTTTTTAGAAAAAAAAGTAATTCTATCTTTATTCGTTCTATCGTTTCGGGTGGAGCCCTATTAATTCTTATTACTCTTTTACTTCCAAAAGCAACTCAATCTCTCCATATTCCCGATATTTATACGTCTCCAACATTTGGTATGAATTCTCATAATCAGAAAAAAATTGAATTTTTCGGGGATAAGAAATCTAAAAACAACCAAATACTACTTATCGGAGATAGCCATGCTTTAAACATTAAGCCCTTTTTAGATTATATAGGAAGGAAAAATGATTTTGCTTTTTCTACAGTTACAACAGACGGATTGCCCGCATTAACAGGAATAGGAAAAGATAATTTTAAGCCTTCTGAAATGAAATTTTATGATGCATCTCAACAACTTGCAGGGTTTACGCAGCAAAATATCAATAAGAACAAAATTATTTTAATTAATGCAATTGCCTTATTAGAGCCCAAAACAGGGAATACATCAGTATACATGGCATTGGAAAAAGTAGCACAATCGCTAAAGCCCAACCAAAAGTTGGTTGTATTCAATACATTTCCGGCAGTTGATAGAGATCCCGTAAAAATTAATAGAGATTACCTCAAAAGAACCACAAAAAAATTTAAAATTATTGATAATCCAATCAATAGAAATGCATTGAAGAAGTTTGCGGCTACTTACAAAAACGTTTATTTTTACGATCTTTCTAAAAGTAAAGTATTTAAAAATGCTCCTTTTTATAAGGATACGTTAATATATTATAATCGTTCTCATATCAACTATTATGGTTCGATTTTTTTAGCCAAAGATTTAGAAAAAGATTTTATGTCTTTCTTAAAGCCTATAATCGATGATACAAAATAATATTATTGTTGTTTACTTATAATTTATTTTTCAAAGATTTGTTTAACTTTCTTCTACATTAGAGATTGAGCTATTTTAAACAAAAAAACCACTACAAAAGCAGTGGTCTTACAATATTTCAAAATTAAGTATACAACTTATTCTTAGTTATTTCCTAAAAAAGCATCCCATCCTTGAGCGGTAAGAGAAACCAATTGGTTAGAACCTCTTGCCACCATAAAATTACCTTCTTCTTTATCAACAGCATGTCCAATGATTGTGAAATCAGGATGGTTTTTCATTTTCTCAAAATCATTTGGTGAAATGGTAAATAATAATTCATAATCTTCACCTCCACTTAAAGCTGCCATTACAGGGTTTAAATTAAATTCATCCGCTGTCGTAATTGTCAGATTATCCATTGGAACTTTCTCTTCATATAATCTGAAACCTACTTTTGATTGATCTGAAAGATGTAAAATTTCAGAAGCCAAACCATCAGAAATATCGATCATGGAAGTTGGTTTAATACCTAATCCTTCTAAAATACCTTTAACGTCTGTTCTTGCTTCAGGCTTCAATTGTCTTTCCAGAATATAATCAAATCCTTCCATTTCAGGTTGCATATTCGGGTCAGCAAGGAACACAGCGTGCTCTCTTTCTAGGATCTGAAGTCCCATATAAGCACCTCCTAAATCTCCACTTACAACAAGAAGATCATTGGGTTGTGCGGTACTTCTTTTTACAATGTTTTCTTCATCTTCGAGACCAACAGCCGTAATACTCATGACCAAACCTGCGTTTGAGCTTGTTGTATCTCCACCAATTAGATCCACTTTATATCTGGTGCAAGCCGCCTGAATTCCAGAATAAATTTCTTCCAAAGCTTCTACCGGAAAACGGTTTGACACCGCCAAAGAAACTAAGATCTGTGTTGGAGTAGCATTCATTGCCGCAACATCGCTAAGATTCACAACAACCGCTTTATATCCTAAATGTTTTAACGGAACATATCCCAAATTGAAATGCACACCTTCTGCTAAAACATCTGTGGTAAGAACAACTTTTTTATTTCCGGGATTAATGATTGCCGCATCATCTCCTACTCCAAGTTCCGAAGACTCATTGGATAAAGGAAAATGTTCTGTTAAATGCTTAATTAATCCAAATTCTCCTAATTTAGAGATCGGCGTTAATTCTGGTTCTTTATCTTCAAACATATTTTTTAATTATAAGTAATGGGTAGTAAGGTAATAAGCAATGCCTGAACATTCAACTTTGAACCTTACACTAAATTTATACAAGTTTCGACGGATCAATATTTTCCGGACGGAAAGGTAATTTCTTAAAATCTTCTCTCGTTAAAACTATTGTATCCGGGGTTTTATATTTGTTCATCGCTTCCATCACATCATCCGGTGGCGTTGTCATTTTTCTCAGCATGGTATCAATCCAAACGCCTGTAGCTTCTGAAGTTGCACAATGCGAGCCATCAGGAAGGTAAAACTTGTGTACAAAACGATAAATAGAAGAATCTTCTGCACACCCATCAATTTCCAGACTTACAATAACCATCTGATCTGCAAATATTTCTTTGAAAAAAGAAAATCTTTCGTGCATGATCACAGGACCAATCCCCCATCTGCTCATTTGTGTAACCCCCATCTTTTCCTGCTTCATAAAAGCCATTCTGGTTTGTGCACAAAATTGTACATACGATGAGTTTGCTAAATGTTTGTTGGCATCAAGATCACTCCAACGAACTTCGAATTTATGGTAAAATATCATTTAAATTTTATTTTTTAATAATGAACTCCAACTTTTTAACCACAAAAGGAACAAAAGCTTTTGCAACGCGTAGGTCTTTCAAGCTATCTTTCAACAATAAACAAAAGAATACATTAGTTTTAAAAAATCTTTGATTTTCATCTTCTGTGAACTTTTAAACTGTTTAATATTAAACTTATTTGTTCTAAAGTGTTTACAATCTTTTGTTCCTTTTGTGGTTGATTATTTTCACTTTAAAGTTCAAAAAATTATAATCTTCAAAATTACTCAAATAAGATGGTTTATAAAAATTGTAGTTTTGTAAAAATAATCTTGAGCATAAGATTAATAGAAATATGAAGCAAATTATCATTATTGGAGGCGGTGCAGCTGGTTTTTTCTGTGCATCGAATCTTGACGAAACAAAATACAATATTACAATTCTAGAGCAAAACTCAGATGTACTTCAGAAGGTTAAAATTTCCGGAGGCGGAAGATGTAATGTTACTCATGCATGCTTTGATCCAAAGGAATTGGTTCAATTTTACCCTCGTGGAAACAAAGAATTATTAAGTGTTTTTACCAAATTTCAACCTGGAGACACGATGGATTGGTTTGATCAAAGAAAAGTCTCATTAAAAATAGAAAACGACAACAGGGTTTTTCCAGAAAGCAATTCTTCGCAAACGATTATCAAAACATTATGGAATGAAATTCAGCAGAAGAACGTTGAAGTAAAAACAAAATGTTCGGTAAAGGAGATTGAAAAATTAGACGAAAAATATGTCGTTACAACAAGTTTAGGCGATTTTGAAGCCGATTATGTTATATACACCACCGGAAGCTCACCAAAATCATTGAAAATCATTGAAAATTTAGGACATAAAATCATTGATTTAGTTCCTTCCCTTTTCACATTCAACATTAAGAATGATTTATTAAAAGACTTACCTGGAACAAGTTTTGAAAATGCAGAAATCTCTATTCCAAAATTAAAAACGGAAGAAAGCGGACCTTTATTAATTACCCATTGGGGACTTTCGGGACCCGCAATTTTAAAAATATCGGCTTGGGAAGCACTAAGTTTAGCCAAGGTTAAATATAATTTTGAAATTGAAGTTAATTTTATCTCAAAAGATATTGATGATGCAGAAGAATTATTTCAAAACTTCAAACAATCCAATCCAAAAAAGACTATTGGACTGGCAAAAATATTTGATATTACGAATAGATTCTGGCAGAAAATATTAGAAGTTTCCAAAGTAGACCTCAATAAACAAGTTGCCCAAATTTCAGGAAAGGAAATGCAAACTATTCTGGAAAATCTCTGTAAAAAGAAATTGCAGGTAACAGGAAAATCAACGTTTAAAGATGAGTTTGTAACCGCCGGAGGGGTAGATTTAAAAGAAATTAATTTTAAAAACATGTCCTCTAAAATTTTACCTAATTTTTATGTTGCCGGAGAAGTATTGAATATTGATGCCGTAACCGGAGGCTTTAATTTTCAGGCTTGCTGGAGTGAAGCTTGGTTGATTGCGCAGGATTTGAATTTGAAATAATTAATAAAACACAAATGGCACGAATAATTTCACAAATAGCACAATTCATTGGTGAATATTTGTGGTGAAATTTGTGATATTAGTGTTTAAAAAAATACAAATTAGAAAAATGCTTTTAGTCAAGAAAAATATCCCAAGCATCTTAAAAATCCTTTTCACAATCGGGTTTGGGTATTTTTTTTGGCTTATGCTAAAAATTACGTTAGAATATATTCCATTAAAAACGGAAGTGAGCTTTTTAATGATTAAACAAACAGAAGTTGTTGACAGACCTGAATATCTGTGGTTCTTCTACACCCATGTTTATACGAGTATTTTTGTTTTACTTTCAGGGTTTTTAGCGATTCTCAGGAAAGATTTTGGATTGAAAAATTTCCATAGAAATTCGGGGAAAGTGTATATCTTTTTATTATTAATTTTCTCTGCTCCGTCAGGACTTTACATGGGATTTTTTGCCAATGGAGATGTTTTTTCTAAAATCTCTTTTATTATTTTGGGAAGTTTGTGGTGGTTTACTACTTTTAAAGCTTACCAATTTGCCCGACAGAAAAAATTTAAACAACATAAACAATGGATGTGGCGCAGTTTTGCATTAACGCTATCTGCAATCACCTTAAGAATGTGGAAAGTTATTATTGTCTATTTTTTCCATCCCAATCCGATGGATGTTTATGAAATCATTGCATGGATGGGTTGGGTCCCAAATATCCTTTTAATTGAATATTTAATCACAAAAAAAATTATATAAAATCGCTTTACTACAATCCGTAATTTTGCGATTGCACATCACCATTAAAAATCAAAAAAACTCATCTATGAAAATTTTAAAATTAACATTAATCTCCTTATTTACCATCAGTTTAATAGCCTGTAAAAAGGATGCAAAAGAAACGGGGGCCTCAAAAGATTCTCTGGTTACAAAGAAAGATTCCACAGTGGTTCCTGAGGTTCATCAAGAATTGTACGGAATTTATATGGGAGATTTTGCAGGAAAGGAAATGATTACTTCTGAAGATGGAGAGGAATATGAAGGAGAGGTTAATAAAAAACTGGCTTTAAAGATCAACAGAATTACAAAAGACAGCGTTTACGGTCAAAGTATTGTAAATGGAAATCAGCGTCCTTTCAGAGGAATTTTTAATGAAGATTCAAAATCATTTACACTCGACGAACCCGGAAATGATAAAACGGACGGTAGATTTGAAGTAAAATTAGCTGGTGACAGTTTGACGGGAAAATGGTCAGTATTTAATAAAAAAGCGGTAAAATCTCCTATAAAAACATTAAAATTAACCAAAAAACAGTTTGTTTACAATCCGAATTTTATGCTGGATGAAGATTCAAATTTGGTAGATTGGGAAAATCCAAAAGATTTTGTTGAAAAATATACCAATGAAGAAACCGGGAAAACAGAAAAATATACAACTCAAAAAAACAGAGTCGCTTCTGATGCCATATTTAAATTAAACGCTTCAAAGCAAAAATTAGCAGAAAAAGATCTTAAAAACTTAAGAAAACTGGATCTTGAAATCATTAAAAATTCAGTTTTTGCAAGACATGGATATGCTTTCAAAAAACAGACTTACAGAAACTTCTTTGAACAGACAGATTGGTATATTCCTGTATCTAACAATGTAGACAAAGACCTTTCTCCAATGGAAAAAGAGAACGTGGCTCTATTGAACCGTTTTGTAAAATATGCAGAAGATAAATATGACTCATTCGGAAGATAATTGATCTTAAGTAAGCTTTTGCAAGCTTCTAGATTCCTCAAACTTCACAAAAAGATACAATAGCACGCAACCCGCTACGTAGCATAAAATATCAATCCAGGAAAAAGAATTTCCTACCACAATATACATCAGGCTTCCCGGAAGGAAGCCTAATTTGTCTGCAACCTTAAAGTATTGTGCAAATTCAACCAAGCAAGAAAAGGCTAAGATTCCTAAAATCAGTTTTTGATTATTGATGATCAAAAAACTTTTAACAAAAGTATACAAAAGAATCACGACAATCACATCTCCCAGATACGCTCTCACAAAGAAAATATGCTTTAATTTTGTGGCAATTAAAACCTCAACGAAGAAAATTAGAATTGTTAAAAGGAAGTATTTCAGGCTGAATTTGAAGTTCATATGGATGTTTTGGCTAAAGCCAAATTGGTTTTATTATTAAAAAAACGGGCTAAAGCCCGTTCCTATTGATATATTTTACAAAGATATTATTTCTTTACTTTCACGGTGCATCCAATAGCAACCGTTTTCGTCATTTTTATAGGTTCTCCTTTTATCAAAGCATTCACGGCATCTTGCACATAATGCTCTGAAACATCATTGGGATCTTCATAATTATTGTCGATCGCACCGATATATTTTACGATATTTTTACCATTTTCTTTCTGTAGAATAAATACATGAGGTGTTTTTGTTGCTCCATATTGCGGGAAAACTTTCTGCCCTTCATCCAACAAGTAAGGAAAAGTAAATCCTTTTTGCTTCGCTCTCTCAATCATTTGCTTGTAACCATCTTCAGGCTGTACGTTTGGATCATTTGGATTAATGGCAATCACAGGATATCCTTGATCTTTATATTTTTTGTCAAGCTCAACAATTCTGTCTTCATATTTCTTCGCGTATGGACAATGATTACACGTGAAAATTACAATAAAACCTTTTGCACTTTTAAAATTGCTCAGGGAAACCTTTTTCCCATCAATATTTTTAAGCTTAAAATCGGTAGCTGAATCTCCTACTTCATAGCCTTTGATTGAAGAAGCAGTATGCTTTGAAGGTGTTTTATCATGGTCAATTGTTGTGAAACTTAGTAGTCCCAATCCAACAATGCAGGCTGTCATTAAAATTTTTAGATTTTTCATACTTTCTGTTTATAATAAATTTTTAGTAATTGTGTTTTCTAGTTCGTCTTTACTCATTTCTCCATCATTGAAATATACTTTCTCTCCATTTTTATAGAAAATCGTCACGGGAATATTTCCGTCCCAATCTTTTTCAAATTTCGGAATCCAGGTGTTCATTCTTTTGATATCATCCAGCAAAATTACTTCTGCCGTAAGGTTCTTATTTTTAATAAAGGTAATCACTCTTTCTTTGTCTGCCAAACGATCAAGCGATACAAGGATCATTTTAAATCTCGGATCGTTAGCATATTTATTATTTACTTCCATAAAATGAGGAAGCTCTTTTACGCACGGTGCGCAGGTAGTAGACCAGAAATTAACCACGAGAAATTGATCTTTTTCCTGCTTAATTCTTTTTTCCAGTTCTTCATATTTAATGGGAGTAATTGTTGTCTCTTGTGCATTTAAAACAGTGAAACATACTGACAGAAATAAGATATGGATTACATTCTTCATACTCAAAATTAGTCATTTTTTTAAAATAGTTATTCGCAATTTGATATCATTAAACCATGTTTGTGAACATTGCTGAGTAGAAAACTATTTAGAACTTAAAAATCAGCAAAATTATTAGCCATAAAAATTTGCAGAATCTTTGACATAAAAAAATATATTAAAAACGAATATTTATTTTTTTTGTTGATTTTGATTAATTATTGGATAAAATTCTACAGACCGCACTAGGAAACAAAACACCCACACCTAACCTATTATATTCAAGATAAACAACAACTTACGAAAACATTACTTATAATGTATGAGAGACATTTAGGCTCTCTTTTTGCTTTTACTAAAAACGCACATCTTTTAACGAAAAAAAATAGTTATGAAAAAAACATTGTTGTTTCTTGGAGCTTTTTTAAGTATCGTACTATTTGGGCAAGGAATTATCACAAAAAATACACCTTCAAAAAATGGGTCTGCTATTCCAAATTATGCAGTTTTAAAATCAAAAATGAATTTGGACGGTGTGGTAACCCAAGCCGATAAAGCTCCAGAATTTCCGGGAGGAATTGATGCTTTCCATAGAAAATTTGCAGAAAACATGGATATTATTGATGTTGATTCAAAAAAAATTGACACCCGAGTTTATTTTATTGTTGAAAAAAATGGATACGTACGTTATGTAACCGCCACCGGGGACGATAAAAAGCATTCAGCAGCCGCAGAAACTGCAGTCCGAAGAATGTTTGTAAAATGGAAACCCGCAATGATAAATAATGAGCCCGTTCGTTATCTTTATACCTTTCCTTTGTCCTTGAAGAAATATTAAAGTTTATTTTTGCAAAAACTTTAATTATGAAGAAAATAATATTCTTTCTTAGCATCATATTGGGTTCATTTGTTTCTGGACAAGAATCTGTAAAAGGAACAGAAGAACTGGATGAATTAGTCCTTAAAAAAGATAGTCAAGAAATATACAAAAGGGTTGAGAAAGCAGCAACTTTTTCCAAGGGCACTGAAGTTCTACAGAAAATGATTGGCGACAATTTCAGAGCCAGAAAAGTGGTTTCTTCTTCTCAGAAAGAAACCTGTGAATTAACATTTATCATTGATAGAGACGGATCTTTAACTGATATAAAGGCATCGGGAAGCAATGAAAGTTTCAATCAAGAAGCAATCAGGGCAATATCAAAAATCAAGGATAAATGGATTCCAGCTGAAATTAACGGACAAAAAGTTCGCTATAGATTCCGAGTTCCTTTAACAATGAGTTTTGACAAATAGCTTTCAAAATAAAACTATTTCCCAATCATCTTTTTAATCGAATTCAGCTTCATTAAAGCTTCAATTGGCGTCAACGTATTGATGTCTATTTTCGTTAGTTCTTCACGGATATTTTCCAACACAGGATCATCCAATTGGAAGAACGAAAGTTGCATATTTTCCTCAGTGACCTTTTTAATACTTTCAGAAGAGCTGCTTTGAGAACGGCTTGCTTCCAGCGTTTTCAGAATTTCATTGGCTCTGTTCACTACTTTTGCAGGCATTCCTGCCAATTTCGCCACATGGATACCGAAACTGTGCTCACTTCCTCCAGGAACTAATTTTCTCAGGAAAATGATATTTCCTTTGTTCTCCTGAATAGAAACGTGGAAGTTCTTTACACGCTCGAAATTCACGGTCATTTCATTTAATTCATGATAATGCGTGGCAAATAATGTTTTAACCTGAGTAGGATGTTGATGCAGATATTCAGCGATAGCCCAAGCAATGGAAACCCCGTCATATGTTGAAGTTCCACGACCGATTTCGTCTAATAAAATTAAACTTCGGTCTGAAATGTTATTCAAAATATTGGCAGCCTCGTTCATTTCAACCATAAAAGTTGATTCCCCAGCTGAAATATTATCCGTAGCTCCTACTCTTGTAAAAATCTTGTCTAACACTCCAATTTCAGCATGCTTAGCAGGAACAAAACTTCCGATTTGTGCCAATAAACAAACAATAGCAGTCTGACGAAGAATTGCAGATTTACCCGCCATATTGGGTCCCGTAACCATGATGATCTGCTGAGAATCTTTATCTAAATAAATATCATTCGGAATATATTTTTCTCCCAACGGAAGTGCATTTTCAATAATTGGATGCCTTGCTTCCTTTAGATCAATCGCAAAAGTTTCCGTTAAAATCGGTTTGGTGTAACTTTCAGAAACAGCCAGTTCAGATAAACCAACCGCTACATCCAATTGTGCAATAATGCTAGAATTCTCTTGAATCTGATCCATGTAAACCATTGTTTCAGAGCATACACTTCTGTACAGTTGATTTTCTAAAACACTGATTTTTTCTTCAGCACCAAGAATCTGGCTTTCATATTCTTTTAATTCTTCCGTGATATAACGTTCTGCGTTCACCAACGTTTGTTTTCTCAACCAATCACTCGGAACTTTGTCTTTATGGGTATTTCGAACTTCAATATAGTATCCGAAAACATTATTAAAATCAATTTTAAGACTGGTAATTCCCGTTCTTTCTATTTCTCGCTGGCACATATCATCCAGAAAACCTCTTCCTTTACTTTGAAGCCCTCTCAACATATCCAATTCTTCAGAAATACCGTTTTTAATCACATTTCCTTTCGCCAAACTTACCGGAAGTTCTTCATTAAGAGAATTTTGTAAAGATTTAATTAATTCATCTAAATCAGACAACGGCTGAAGCCAAGCCAAAACATCTGCATGAGGATGAAGCAACGCCTTAATTTTATGAATATTAATTAAACTCTGACGCAAATGTCCTAATTCTCTGGGCGAAATCTTTTCGGCAGCAAGCTTTCCCATTAATCGATCTAAATCGGAAATAGCTTTTAATAATTGGGAAATTTCGTATTTCAGATTATCATTCTCGTTTAAAAAATCAATTAAAGAAAGCCTTCTTCCAATTTCGTATACTGATTTTAAAGGAAGTATAATCCTTCTTCTCAACAATCTCCCTCCCATCGGAGTTGAAGTTTTGTCGATAATATCTAATAATGATTTCCCTTGTGGATTGCTTGGATAAACAATTTCCAGATTTCTCAGTGTGAAATTATCCATCATCAAGAAATCTTCCTGAGGAATCACCTGAATTTTTGTAATATGCGCTAATAAATTATGATGCGTATCTTCAACCAGATAAGCGAAAATAGCGCCTGCCGCAGCAATGGCCAATTGAGAATTTTCAACACCAAACCCTTTTAAAGAATTGGTTTTAAAATGATTCTTTAATTTTTCGTAGCCAAAATTATATTGATACGCCCAGTCTTCCAGTTTGAAAGCACTTTTATTTTTAAGTTGCTCCGGAAGCTGAACACTTCTCTGATAAATGATCTCACTGGGATCAAAAGTATTGACGATATGAAGTATTTTATCTAAATTTCCTTCACTCACCAAAAACTCACCTGTTGAAACATCTACCAAAGCAATTCCGTATTTCTCTTTTTCTTTATGAAGAGAAAGCAGGAAATTATTCTTTTTTGAATTTAAAACCTGGTCATTGAATGTAACTCCCGGTGTAACCAACTCAGTCACTCCTCTTTTTACAATTCCTTTCACTGTTTTAGGATCTTCCAATTGGTCGCAAATCGCCACACGAAGTCCTGCTCTCACCAACTTTGGCAAATAAGAATCTACAGAATGATGCGGAAATCCGGCCAATTCTATATGACCGTCTCCATTTGCTCTTTTGGTTAAAACAATTCCTAAAATCTGGGAAGTTCTAACAGCATCCTGCCCGAAAGTTTCATAAAAATCCCCTACCCTAAATAATAAAAGCGCATCAGGATATTTCGCCTTGATGGTATTATACTGCGTCATTAACGGGGTTTCTTTCTTTGCTTTAGCCATAATAAAAAATGAGCCCCAAATTTAAAGAATAAATTCAGGGTTAGGAAATTGTTTTAGAATTAATGTTTTCTTTGAAAATTTAAGAGTTCACATTAATTTATTTCTCCAATAAAATATTTATTGTAATTTTCAGTAAAATAGAAACGATGACCTATCCCATCTTAGAAACTGAAAGATTGCTTTTAAGACAATTGACCCTTCATGACACCAAAGATTTGTTTGAATACTTTTCTTTAGATGAAGTCATGGAATATTATGATCTTGAAACCTTTAAAACATTAGAAGATGCTGAAAATGTTATTCAGCTTTTCAATAAAGAGTTTGAAGAAGGAAAGGGTTTCAGGTGGGCTATAGAATTAAAATCAGAAAAGAAAGTAATCGGAACTTGTGGCTATCACAATTGGCATAAAGAGCATTTTAAAGCTGAAATTGGGTACGAACTGAATCCTAAATTCTGGAAAAAGTCTTATATGAAAGAAGCCATTCTTCCCATTTTGATCTTCGGACTTGAAACCATGAAACTTCACCGTGTAGAAGCTTTTATTGATCCTGCTAATATTTCTTCTGAAAAACTGTTGCTTTCCTTAGGCTTTAATGAAGAAGGAACAATGCGTGATTTTTTCTTTGAAAAAGGAAAATTTGTTGATGCTAAAATCTTTGGCCTTATTAATATCTAAGCTATTTTAAACATATTTTAAGCTTTATATAAAGTATGCAAAAATGAAAATTTTATCTTTGTAAGACTAACGAAATTTATGAGAGCCTATAACACCAAGCATTTCCTTAAAATCCTTTTCAGTTTACATAAAAGTGATACGCTGAAGATTCTTTTCCCAAGTATGATTCTTGTGGGATTGTATTCCTGGGGCATTCAATATTTAGAGGTAGAATACCTTCATCTTACTTCAAAATCCGGAGTTAGCAATGTCGGGATGATTCACTCTTTATTAGGCTTTGTTCTTTCTTTATTATTGGTTTTCAGAACAAACACGGCCTATGACAGATGGTGGGAAGGAAGAAAACTTTGGGGAAAATTGGTAAACGATACCCGAAATTTTGCAGTGAAGATTAATAACATATTAAGTAATGACAGGCAAGATGCTGAGCAAATTGCAAGATATCTAAAGTTTTTTCCTCACTTTTTAGCCAAACACCTTTCGAAAGAATCTACAAGACTGGCTTTGGACGAAGATTATTCTGAAATTGAAAAATCACTGAAGCATCACGGTCCATCTGAAATCATTATACTGCTCACTCATAAACTTAGTCAATTAAAAAAAGAAGGTAAAATATCTGAGATGGAAATGCTGTATCTAGACACGCAGCTTTCAGGTTTTCTGGATGTTTGCGGAGGATGTGAGAGAATTAAAAATACACCAATTCCCTATTCTTACTCTTCATTTATAAAGAAGTTCATTATTTTGTACGTTTTTGCATTGCCTATTGCTTATGTCATTACTATTGGGCTTTTCATGATTCCGTTGACTGTTTTTGTTTATTATGTGTTGATGAGTTTGGAAATGATTGCAGAAGAAATTGAAGATCCATTTAATAATGATGAAAATGATATTCCGATGGAAGCGCTAGCACAGAATATTGAAAAAAATGTTCATCAGATCATGGGCTTGAAAAAATAAAAAAACAGACTTTAAGAAGAGCAATCCTTATTATAATGAGTTTAGATTACCCTTTAATTCACATTCAGAAGCTATAAATAGCGTTTTTAATGATAAATTTGATAAATTAGAGGACTAAAGTAAACTTCTTACTGAAGATAAGAGCTCAATTATTACTGTGATAGTCAATGAAAAAAGCCTTATCCGGTAAACAAAATCCAAAGAGAAATGAAGTTCGTAGATGATAATAGAAACGGATACTGGGTTCATTAAGAAGAAGGTTTTATAAAAACAGAAAATTAAATTCAACAACATAATACATTGGTACACAAATTAAAACTGGAAGAACTTAACAGAATAGATGTAGAAACATTCAAAAAAGTTGAGAAAATTCCTTTGATCATCGTTTTAGATAATATAAGAAGTATGCACAATGTGGGTGCTACCTTCAGAACGGCAGATGCTTTTTTAATTGAAAAAATTATTCTGTGCGGAATTACTCCACAACCGCCCCACCGTGAAATTCATAAAGCGGCGCTAGGCGCAACGGAAAGCGTTGATTGGAGCCATGAAAGTGATATTAACACAACAATTAGTGATCTTAAAAGTAAAGGATTTGAAATTATTGGCATTGAACAAACCTCAAACAGCCAGATGATTACAGATTACACTATTGATAAGACAAAGAAATATGCATTAATTCTAGGAAACGAAGTAGAAGGTATCAGCGATGAAGCATTGGAAAATATTGATACATTCTTAGAGATTCCCCAGTTGGGAACCAAGCATTCTTTAAATGTGAGCGTATGTGGAGGAATCGTGATGTGGGAGTTCACAAAAGCCCTAAAATAAAAAAACTGCATATGTCTAAAAGACAGTGCAGTTTGAAATAAATCTAATAAAAAGTAAAAATGAAAGGCGACAAAGATACTTTTTTTTTCGTCGCGAACAAATTTTAAAATTGGTTTTTTTATTTTTCCCAAAAAAAATATAGGTTTTCAGAAAAAGTTTCGTTTAATTTTTTATAAATTAGCACAATGTTTATCAAGGACTATATCTCAAAAGATTTCCCGTGTTTTAGCTTGACTGACTCAATAGAATCAGCAAGAAACATGTTAGAGGACTTTGGATATTCCCATGTCTTCGTTAAAAAATCCCATCACTTTTACGGTGCAATTGCGCAAGATTTCCTTTATGAAGAAGAAGGAACCCTGAAAGATCTTGAACATCAGATCGAGCGATTTGCTATTTTAGAAGATAACAATATTATGGACAGCATTCGTTTGTTTTATACCTTCAATGCTAATATAGTTCCTGTTATCAATAAAAGTGAAAAGTATTTGGGATACATCGGCTGTGAAGACATTTTCCAGGATTTGTCTAAATATCCGCTGTTTTCGGAACTAGGAGCTATCCTTACGATTGAAACCCCTGCCAGAAAATATTCAATGACAGAAATTGCCAATATTATAGAGAGCAACAACTCTAAATTTTATGGTGGATTTATCAGCTTTATGTCCGATGAAGTGATTCATGTGACCATAAAGATCAGCAATGAAAATCTAGGCTCGATAGACGCAACTTTTGACCGTTATGATTATAGAATTGTAGAAAAATTCTATTCTGACGAAAAATCTGATCTGTTTAAAGACAGGTTCGGATTTTTACAAAAATTCATAGAAATTTAAACATGAAGGCAGCCATATATTCTCAGAAAAAAGATCTTGATACTTTTTTATATTTAAGCAAATTTGTTTCAGAACTTGAAAGCAGAGGTGTAAAATCTGTTTTGTACGAGGTAATGGCGGAAGCGCTTCAGTTTTCAAAAATATTTGAGACCTTTAATAATAAGCAGGATCTTATTGATAAAGAAGTTGATCTTTTCTTCACTTTCGGTGGAGACGGAACGATTGTAAACTCTTTAACTTTTATTGAAGATCTGGAGATTCCTATTGTAGGTGTAAACACCGGAAGATTAGGATTCTTGGCAAGTTTTACCAAAGAAGAAGCCTTCAAAGAATTGGATGCCATCTTAAAAGGTGATGTAAAAACCAGCCGCCGTGCTGTCATTGAAGTCGTTTCACCAAGATCAGACGAATTTTTCCCGTATGCTTTAAACGATGTTACCATTTCCAGAAAAGAAACAACATCTATGGTTACGGTAGATTCATATATTAATGATGAATTTTTAAATGTGTTCTGGGGAGACGGTGTTATCGTTTCTACCCCAACAGGTTCTACCGCCTACTCTTTAAGCTGTGGCGGACCCATCATTTCTCCCAATAACGAAAACTTCGTCATCACTCCTATCGCTCCTCACAATCTGAATGTGAGACCTTTAGTGGTGAATGACCGTGTTGAAATAAAATTCAAAGTAGAAAGCAGAGTACCTCAATATTCGCTTTCTCTAGATTCAAGATTGATCCATATAGAAACCGATAAAGAGATCATTATTAAAAAGGCAAGTTTCCAGATTCTTTTGGTACAGCCTAATGATCTGAGTTTCTACGAAACCATCCGCCAGAAACTACTTTGGGGGCGCGACAAAAGAAATTAACAATTTATCAAAAATTCTTACCTTTACAGGAATTTTAGAAACACCTAATAAATTATATAAAAAGTAAAACATGAGCAGAATTTTCCCGGCAGGAGTTGCCACAGGTCAATTAGTTACTGATATTTTTCAGCATGCTAAAGAAAACAAATATGCATTACCAGCTGTAAACGTAATTGGTTCTAGCAATGTAAATGCTGTTATGGAAACTGCAGCAAAATTAAACTCTCCTGTTATTATTCAGTTTTCTAACGGTGGAGCTGCATTTAATGCAGGAAAAGGATTAAGCAATGACGGTCAGAAGGCAGCTATTTTAGGATCTATTGCCGGAGCTAGACATATTCATACTCTTGCAGAAGCTTACGGAGCGACTGTAATTTTACATACAGACCACTGTGCAAAAAAATTATTGCCTTGGATCGACGGATTATTGGATGCTAGTGAAGAATTTTACAAGCAGACAGGTAAATCTCTTTACTCTTCTCACATGCTAGATCTTTCTGAAGAATCTTTAGAAGAAAACCTAGAGATCTCTGTTAAGTATTTCGAAAGAATGGCTAAAATGCAGATGACTCTAGAAGTTGAAATTGGTGTTACAGGAGGGGAAGAAGATGGTGTAGATAACTCTGATGTAGACAACTCTAAATTATATACTCAACCTGAAGATATTGCTTATACTTACGAAAAACTAAAAGCAGTATCTGATAACTTTACGATTGCAGCAGCATTCGGTAACGTACACGGAGTTTATAAGCCAGGAAACGTAGTTCTTACTCCAAAAATCCTAGACAACTCTCAGAAATTTGTTGAAGAGAAATTCGGAACTGGTGAAAAACCTGTGAATTTTGTATTCCACGGAGGTTCGGGATCTACTTTAGAAGAGATCAGAGAAGCTATCGATTATGGTGTAGTTAAAATGAACATTGATACAGATCTTCAATTCGCTTACACAGAAGGAATTAGAGATTTCATGGTTAACAATATCGATTATTTAAGAGCTCAAATCGGAAATCCTGAAGGAGAAGAAAAACCTAACAAAAAATTCTATGACCCAAGAGGTTGGGTAAGAAAAGGTGAAGAAACTTTCTCTACAAGATTGGTTAAAGCGTTTGAAGATTTAAATAACGTAAATACTTTAAAATAACAATTTGTAAAAAGTGAAATGTATAAAGCAGTGAGTACTAACTTACCTCTTTATACATTTTGCATTCTACATTGTACATTAATACTTATAAAATGGCATTCGACTGGTTTAAAAGAAAAGCAAAAAACATTACGACCTCTACTGATGAAAAAAAGGATGTTCCCAAAGGTCTTTGGCACCAAACTCCGTCAGGAAAAGTAGTAGAACATGATGAACTGAAGAAAAACAATTATGTTTCTCCTGAAGACGGATTTCATGTAAGAATAGGAAGTGCAGAATTTTTTGATATCCTTTTTGACGAAGGTAAATTCACTGAACTAGATGCTAATGTTGAAAGTATAGACATCCTAGGCTTCAAAGATACAAAGCCTTACGCCGATCGTTTAAAAGAAGTAAGAGCAAAAACAAAGCTTACTGATTCTATTAGAAATGGTGTAGGAACTGTAAACGGAACTAAAATGGTAGTTTCTTGTATGGATTTCGCTTTTATTGGAGGATCGTTAGGTTCTGTAATGGGTGAAAAGATCAGAAGAGCAATTGATTACTGTATCAAAAACAAACTTCCCTACATGATCATTTGTCAGTCAGGAGGAGCGAGAATGCAGGAAGCAACCTACTCTTTGATGCAATTGGCTAAAGTACAGGCTAAATTGGCTCAACTTTCAGAAGCAGGACTTTTATACATCGCATATCTTTGCGACCCTACTTTTGGAGGAATTACAGCTTCTTTCGCAATGACGGCAGACATTATTATGGCTGAACCTAAAGCTTTAATTGGCTTTGCAGGACCAAGAGTTATCCGTGAGACCATCGGTAGAGACTTACCGGAAGGTTTCCAAACTTCTGAATTCTTACAGGAAAAAGGATTCGTAGATTTCATCGTGAAAAGAACCGAAATTAAAGAAGTAGTAGCTAAGACAGTAAATTTATTAGCAGTACATGCTTAAAATTTGTAACAAATACAATACAATCTCTCTCTAATTGGGGAGAGATTTTTATTTATGAGGACTTTTAAAATATTTTTCAATACGATCCGAAGTATGAGCTTTAAAAAGATCATGCGTCTTTTATCGCTTGTTCTACCCCATCCTCTTTTTTCTTTATTAAGCTTTTATGCCACCATACAAGCTTTCACGATTGCTCAGAACCGCTTTCCCGAAACAGCATCCAATAATGGGATAGGAAACGCTTTCAGACATTCACTTTGGTGTGCTTTTATCCTGATGTACTGCAGCAAGGTCTCTTCGCCCGAAAAAGCATTGGATTTCTGCAAAAGAATAACCGACATGCACGAAGAATTATTTCCTAATAAGCCGTTGGAAACCAAAATGGACCTTCATAACAATAAAATAGGAATGGATTATTTCATGGAATTGTTACCCGGAATCCACCGCCAGTTTTTTGAAAAAAGTTTCTTTGTAGATGCTTTGATTGATAAAATGAAAGACGCAAAAGTTCTGAAAAACCTGGATGATGATTTTGAGGGATACTTGGTTTATCTTGATGAAAAATAGTTTTTATTTAACCATTTAGTTTGTCATTCAGAGCGTAACGAAGTGGAGCGTGGAATCTAAACTTATTTATATTAAAAGTTTTATTTGTTTTATTGAGATTGCTTCGTCGCTTAGCTCCTCGCAATGACAAAAAGTTCCCGTCTCTTTTGTAATCTGAAGTTTTTTTGATAAGTTTAACCCATTATAATTTAATCAAATGGTTCTCAGCAGAATTTGGTCGGCTTTTATTATCGTTGCCATTGCTATTGCAAGCATAAAGTATATGTCATCAAGTCATTACAAAACCATTTTCAATGATATGGTTGTTGGGAAAGGCGGTGATACAGTGCAAATCGCAACTCAGAAAATGAGCACGCTCTCTCCTATTATCCGAGACAGTTTGATAAAAAAACAGAATTTCGCTGAAAGTAGAATTCATTACAAGACAGATTCTCTTAAACAAGATGTAAAAGTATATCGCGTTCAGGAATCAGATGGCGTTATAGGAACCTCTGAAACTGCCGTAAAAATCTGCATCGGTTTGATAGGAATCATGACCTTATTCATGGGATTCATGAGTATCGCAGAAAAAGCAGGCGGAATCAATCTTTTAAGTAGATTAATTCAACCTTTCTTTTCAAAATTATTCCCTGAAATCCCGAAAAACCACCCTGCTTTCGGGCATATGTTGATGAATTTCAGTGCTAATCTTTTAGGATTGGATAATGCCGCCACGCCATTTGGTTTAAAAGCCATGGAAAGTCTGCAAACTTTAAATCCAAATAAAGATACCGCGAGTAATTCTCAGATCATGTTCTTATGTCTTCATGCTGGAGGAATGACATTGATTCCGGTTTCTATTATCGCCATCAGAGCTTCTATGGGTTCTAAAACACCAACGGATATTTTTCTTCCGTGTATGATTGCCACATTTGCAGCGACTTTAGCAGCTATGATTATTGTTTCTTTATATCAAAAAATAAATCTTCTTCGCCCTGTAGTTATCGCTTATGTAGGCGGAATTTCAGCGATTATTGGACTTTTGGTGGTATACTTGGTTCAATTAAGTAAAGACGAATTAGACACTTTTAGCAAAGTTTTAAGCAACGGATTAATACTTTTTATATTCTTAGGAATTGTGCTTGGCGCCCTTTATAAAAAAATTAATGTTTTTGATGCTTTTATTGAAGGAGCAAAAGAAGGTTTTACGACCTGTGTCAAGATCATTCCTTATTTAGTAGGAATGTTGATTGCAATTTCTCTTCTAAGAACTTCCGGTGTTTTTGATGTCATTATCGATGGAATGAAATGGGTGGCCTATACTGCTAATTTTGATCCTCGTTTTGTTGATGGGCTTCCAACCGCATTAATCAAACCTTTATCCGGTTCCGGAGCCCGTGGAATGATGGTGGATACGATGTCAACTTTCGGAGCAGACAGTTTCCAAGGGAAGCTAGCAGCAGTTCTTCAGGGAAGCTCAGATACGACCTTTTACGTGATTGCCGTTTATTTCGGAGCTGTAGCCGTGAAGAATACTAGATATACGGTAATTGCTATGCTTTTGGCAGATTTAGTGGGAGTTATTACTGCGATTGCTTTAGCTTATTTGTTTTTTGCATAAAAGTATATTAATTGAAGACAAATGATTAAGTTGAAAAATATAAAACTTGGTTTTTTTCTAAAACCGTTGAGCTTATATGAAATAATTTTACTTAGCTTAATCGTACTCATGGAAATTCTCATTCATTATTTGAAATTTAATCAAATCCATTTAGAAATTATAAAAATAATGGGTTCAGTAATTTTTATAGCTCTTTGGTGGCTGCCAATTTCAACTCCATTATCAGAAAAATTTAGGAATATTTATTTTTCCTTATTATGGTTAGCAATTTGTACATTATGGCTAACGGTACAAGAAGATTTTACATCCTCTATTTTACCTTTTTTAATTTTTATATTCTTACAAATCACTCGTTTCATTTTTAAATGGATTTACAAAAAAGAACCAATACCTTTACTCATAGCTAAATCTCTAAATCATAGATACAGTAAATTAGAGAACAGAAAATCTGACCAAAATGATGTTGGCTATAGTTTAATTATTTTTGCCATCGGAGGTTCCCTGTCTATTGTAGTTTTTTAATAACAAACCATTAATAATATACAACTAATAAAAAGATTATTATGATCACAGATAAAGAATTCACATTACGACTCATACGTCAGTTAACTCAAGCATTAGAAAAACTGATTTTAGATAAGCCTGAAGAAAGTTTAATGCAGAAAGAATTAGATTTCGAGATGTTAATGAAAGATATTTTCAAGTTTGATTTTGCTACCCTTTCCTCAAAATCAAAAGAAGAAATCATAGAAATCGTCAATGAAAGACAGGAAAGAGACCACAAAGATTATTACGAAATGCTGGGAAATCTTTTCTATTTTACAGGCAGAGGACAAAAAAACAATGACTTTCTAGACAAAGCAAAAACATTCTACGAACTGTATCTTCAAACCAGCGGAATTTTTGCGCTTCCGGTTATCAATAGAATCAACGAAATAAAAAAAGCACTTGAATAAAGTGCTTTTATATGTTAGAAACTAATTTTATATGTTCCTGTAGAAGATGTACTTGCTTTTTCAGCTTTTACATATTTCTTGACCCAGGCCACTGCGTTGGAAGAAATACAGGGATCGGATGTTCCGCTTGATCTTCTTGCAGACACTACATTTCCTGCTTTATCCACGGTATATGCCACAGTGATGGTTCCACTGGCGGTACAACTATTACTAGGCTGTGCTCCACCTCTTCCCATCGTTCCAGGAATATATGCAATTAATTTTCTGTCGATTCCTACTTTACTATCACCATTTCCGTCACCTCCTAAAGGATCTCCGGAATTTCCTACTCCTTCTCCCGTTCCTTGGCTTCCGGCTTTCGTTCCTCTTCCTTTAATTAAATTTCCAATGGCGGCGTTTCCTTTTCCGTCTCCATTTCCTGTTTTGGAATTGGCGGTTGCGGCACCTGCCTTTTTGGTATTCTTAGAAGCAGAAGCGCTTGTTGCTGCTTTCTTATCAGATTTTGTTGTTTCCTCTTTCTTAGGAACCGTAAGTTTTGATTTATTTCCGGTAAGTACCTTCTCCTTAACCTCCGCTTTTTTAACCTCTGGTTTAGGTTCTGGTTTTACTACCGTTTTCGTTTCAGGAACAGCAGCTTCAACAGGCTCTGGAGTTACCACTTCTGTAGCTGCAGCTAAACTTCCCTCTTGATCAGCGGGTTCTTCAACACCTTTCGCATTTCTGTTGTCTCCAAAGTTCACCAACATTGTGGTAATTACCTCATCTGGCTTTTTCTCTAACTCCGGTTTTAATTTATAAAGAAAAACAAAAAGCAAGATGGCAGACCAAATAAGAATAGAAAGTATCGCACTTTTTATCCTGTCTCTGTTTTGCTCGTTTTTGTCTGCTGTGTAGCCTCTCATTTTAAAATGATCCTTACCTGTTATTATTTATCTTTAACTGTTGCAATGGCAATATTAAATTTATTCTTTTCAGCAATTTCCATGGCGAAAACAACATCTTTATGCATTGTATTTTCATCTGCACGAATGGTAAAAGACTTATTGGTTTGATTGGTTAATTTACTCACAATCACAGACTCCAACTGGTCTTTCGTTACAGGATTATCATCCACAAAATAAGATCCATCCGGTTTAATACTTACGACCAAAGGGTTTGGAATATTATCTTCTAATGCTCCCGCTTTTGGTAGATTTACCTCAATTGCACTTTGGTTGGCAGCGGATGAAGTAATCATAAAGAATATCAGCATCAGCAAGATAACATCGGTCATCGCTGCCAAACTGAATTCGGGATTTGCTTTATTTCTTCTCTGAATTTTCATCTGGAAAGATTTATAAAGGTTTGTTGATAAGATCTAAAAATTCGCCAGACATATTCTGAGCTCTTAGTACAAATTTATCAATCCTTGTTAAAAGAATATTGTAGAAAAAGTTAGCCGGAATTGCTACTGCAAGACCAACCGCCGTTTGTCCCAACGCTGTATAAATACCTTCAGACAATGTTTTAGGAGAGAAGGATCCGGATGCTTGAGATAAATTAAAGAACGCAATAATCATCCCGATAACCGTTCCTAAAAGCCCTAACATCGGAGCAATACTTGGTACCACCGCCAAGAGGTTAAGATTCTTCTCCATATTGGCAACTTCTACCTGAGCCTGTGATTCCATCGCACTTACGATGTCGGAAACAGGACGTCCCAATCTTGAAATTCCTTTTTCTAAAATTCGTCCTTCAGGAGAGTTTTGTCTTTTACAGTAATCTGCTGCCGATTCTATTTTGCCTTCTTTAATAAAATCTTCAATATTATCCATAAAATTAGAATCTGTTTTTGAAGTCAGTCTTTTAATAAAGAAAAATCTTTCAAAAAATAGATATACCGAGAATACACCAAGTGCCAGTACGGTAAACATTACTATTTTAGCGAAAGCCCCTCCGTGGAACATGATCTTCCAAAATGAAAATTCTAAATGGTCTGTTGCAACTGCAGGTGCAGTGATTTGTGCAAATAAAATCTGAGTAAGTTCCGTTAACAGCATTACTATGAATATTTATAAAGGTTTTAACGACAAAAGTAGTGGAATATTATGAATTGATGTCTTAAAAATTACTTAAAAACACCTTAAATTTTGTTATTGGATATCAATAGCAAATTTCTCTCCAAAAAATATTTTGAAAAGAAATCTGATTACAAAACGACTGAGGGAAAGATTAATTCTAATCCTCGTCTACTACAATATCATCTTGTTTAAATTCGCATTTGAGCCTAAAAGGAATCGGCGTGTCCGATCCTGTATAGAAATCATCAATGGTTCCTTTCCAGATCACCTGCAGTACATCTTCATCGTTTTTCTCGAATTGAAGCTCATTATCGTAGATAAAAGCATCTTCATCGTCGAATAAATCTACTTCTGTGTAGGTTTCCTCATCAGAATCATTGATTTGAATGGTTTTTCCTTCTATTTCCGATGTTTCAATAGGAAAATCGAAAACATTAAGCGAAAGCTGTGGAAAATTGTAGTGTAAAGAATCATCATCTACATGATCTAAGCTGTCATCCGTGATGATTTCAACCTCAAGAAAATGTTCTTGGTTACTGTAAACCGCCTTACAATAAGTATTTCTAATATTGTATGTTAGCGTTTCTTCCGGATGGTAAATTTTTAAAATCCCTTTCATTATTTCTTAAAAAAGAGCTGTAATATATATGATTGTTAAACGTTATCAGCAAAGATAAAAAATAGATTGAAAGTGGAAAATTTTTTGAAAATTATTTTTCTAAAAATCGAGTTTATTAATAATCGGTTTATTTTCAATAATACTTACTTTTGCTCTCATAAAGATTCTGAAAAATGAAAAACATTTTATCGAAAAGTATTTTAGGTTTGGGCTTAGCTGTAAGCTTAATTTCATGTAAAAAATCCGATTCTCCTTTAACAAAAGTGACTCCTACCAATATAGATTCTATTGCGTCCAATTACTATGAGCAATATCTAAAACTGTATCCGTTGGATGCCACATCACAAGGAGACCTAAGATATAATGATCAACTTCCGATCAACATCGATAAAGACTTCATTTCCGGGGAAGTAGCTTTTTACAATTCTGTTCAGAAACAATTAGATCAGGTAGATTACAAGAGTCTTTCTGATGATGATAAAGTTGTTTTTGATGTATTAGATTTTACCTTAAAAGATAAGACTGAAGCCTACGCTTATCATCCGGAATACATTCCTTTTACTCAGTTCGGAGGTCTGCCTTTAAATTTCCCTTTATATGGAAGCGGAGAAGGAAGTCAGCCTTTTAAAACTGAAAAAGATTATGAAGACTGGTTAAAAAGAATGGATAAATTTCCTTTATGGATGGATGCTGCCATTGAAAACTTTAAAGAAGGAATCAACAATAAGATGGTTTTACCTAAAAAGTTGATCGTAAAAATGATCCCTCAGATGAAAGCCGAGGAAATCATCAATCCTAATTTTGAAAAAAATATTTTCTACGGTCCTATCCAACATTTCCCTAAAGATTTTACGACCGCTCAAAAAGATAAATTCACAAAACTGTATCAAGAAGCTATTTCTAAAAAAATAATTCCTGCATACACCAAGATGGGTAAATTCTTAGAAACAGAATACTTGCCAAAAGGAAGAGATACAGATGGTTACAACAGCCTTCCAAAAGGAAACGACATCTATGCTTATTATGTAAAAAGCTGGACAACAACCAACAAATCTCCAGAAGAGATCAATAAAATAGGACTTCAACAAGTCGCTATGCTTCGTGCAGAAATGGAAAAAGTAAAACAACAGGTTGGATTTTCCGGAACACTGGAAGAGTTCATCACCTTTGTGAAAACAGATCCTAAAGCCATGCCTTATAAGACTTCTAAAGATGTTTTAGATGGTTTTAATGCCATTTTAGCGAAGATCACTCCGAAACTGAAAACCATGTTCAGTGTGACTCCTAAGACGAAATTTGAGATTAGACAAACTGAAAAATTCAGAGAAGCCAGTGCCAGTGCAGAATACATTCAAGGAACACCGGACGGAAAAAGACCGGGAATTTTCTATGTTCCGCTTCCGGATCCTTCTAAATTCAATGTTACCTCAGGAATGGAATCACTTTTCCTACATGAAGCTATTCCGGGACATCATTATCAGGTTTCTCTACAACAGGAAAACACAAAATTACCGAAGTTCATGAGATTCGGATGGTTTGGAGCTTACGGTGAAGGTTGGGCGCATTACTGCGAAACTCTAGGTCCTGAATTCGGATTATATACAGATCCTTATCAAAAAATGGGATATTTAAGCGATCAGATGTTGAGAGCGGTACGCTTGGTTGTTGACACAGGAATTCACACCGGAAAAATGTCAAGAGAAGACGCCATCAAATATTTCTTAAGTAATATTTCTTACGATGAAGCAGGCGCAACCGCAGAAGTTGAAAGATATATGGCAATGCCGGGGCAAGCTTTGGGTTACAAAATCGGTTCATTGAGAATTCGTGAATTGAGAGATCAATATCAAAAAGAATTGGGGAAAAAATTCAGTTTAGCAAAATTTCATGATGAAGTATTGAGCCAAGGATGTCTTCCATTAAATGTTTTAAATAGGAAAATGGAGCTTTGGGCACAGAAACAGAAGTAAACTAAGATTAAAATAGTTTGAAAATATTATAAATTTGACGGGGTGTATATTTAACTGCCCCGTCTTTTTATTTAACAAAAATCCACCCTTTAAGGGAATTAAATTTTAAATAAAAAATGATAACAGAAAGCCTAAAATCTCTTTATACCAGAGATCTCAATAAATTAAAAGAAGAAATTGAAGCGTATCGAAACGAAGATTCAATGTGGAAAACAGATAAAAATGTCGCCAATTCCGGAGGGAACCTTTGTCTTCATTTAGTTGGAAACCTAAACACTTTTATTGGTGCTGAGCTAGGAAAATCAGGATATATTAGAAATAGAGAACTAGAATTCTCATTAAAGAACATTCCAAGAGCAGAATTAATTGAAAAAGTTGAAAAAACTTTGGATGTCGTAGTTTCAACGCTTGACAAATTATCTACAGAAGATCTTGAAAAAGAATATCCTCTTGAAGCCCTTGGATATAAAATGACCACTGAATATTTTCTGATTCATTTATTTGGACATTTGAGTTATCATTTAGGACAAATTAATTACCACAGAAGATTGCTGGATAATTAATTTGATTTTAAATAATGGAAAATGCATTCATTCCTATAATTAACAAATTAACCTTTGAACAGAAAGTTCTAAAGTTTCAAGAAAATGAAGGCAGCAATGATCATGTTGTAAATACAATTTATGAAAAAATTAAAAATACAAATGTCTACAAAAGCTTTTTAGAAATTTGTAAGGATTATAATATAGAATTTAAAGCATCACAAAATGAAGAAAGTTATAAAATCACAATCATTACTAATGGATATGATTCTCACTCTATGACTTATGATGATAAGTATAAAGATATTAGTTTCGATTTAGCTACAATTTTATATAAAGAACTATCTACTCAAATCCGTAATAAAGATTTTATACAAAATCATAAAAACAAGACTAAATAATCAACTTAATAAATAAAAAAACAACCTAAAAAAGGTTGTTTTTTTATTTCTCAAACATCATTTTCGTAATAAAATCCTTTTCCCCTTTTCCTCTCGCAGGCGAATATTCTCTACCATAAAAAATAATCTGAAGGTGCAGTTTATTCCAAAACTCTTCTTTCCATAATTTTTTGGCATCTTTTTCCGTTTCTACCACGTTTTTTCCGGAAGTGAGCTTCCATTGCGTCATCAATCTGTGAATATGTGTATCGACAGGAAAAGCGGGAAATCCGAAGCCCTGGCTCATCACTACAGAAGCCGTTTTGTGCCCCACACCTGCCAATTCTTCAAGTTCTTCATAGGTTTGAGGTACAATCCCGTTATGTTTTTCCAAAAGTTGCTCTGCCATTTTTTTCAGATTCTTAGCTTTTGTATTCGAAAGTCCAATTTCTTTGATGAGTTCTTTAATTTCAAAATCCTCCAATTTTGCCATTCTTTGTGGCGTTCCTGCTACCGCGAAAAGTTCGGGAGTTACCTCATTTACCTTCTTGTCGGTAGTTTGCGCAGAAAGGGCAACAGCAACCATCAGCGTATAAACATCTATATGATCTAAAAAAATAGGAACAACAGGATATAATTTTTCTAATTCTAACTGAACAAGTTCTGCTCTTTGCTTTTTTGTCATTTAACCATTAAATTTGAGCAAAATTAAATCATTATGTTGAAAGTTGGAGATAAATTGCCAGAATTTGAAGGAACGAACCAAGAAGGAGAAACCGTAAGCTCATCAAAATTAATTGGAAAAAAGTTAGTTATTTTCTTTTATCCTCAAGCCAATACTCCAACCTGTACGGTAGAAGCTTGTAATTTGAGTGATAATTATTCTCAATTGGAAAAAGCAGGATTTCAATTACTCGGAATAAGTGGTGATTCTGTGAAAAAACAGAAAAACTTCCATAGCAAATTTGCTTTTCCTTATGACCTTATTGCTGATGAAAACCGTGATATTATTGAAAAATTCGGGGTTTGGCAGGAGAAGAAAACGTTCGGAAAAACATACATGGGAATTGTAAGAACGACTTTCATTTTTGATGAAAATGGTGTTTGTGAAAGAGTGATTGAAAAAGTGACTTCGAAAACGGCGGCTGAGCAGATTTTGGAAGGGTAGATTTAAGCACGAATGACACTAATATTTTCACGAATGGCACAAATCATTAGTGATATTTGTGAAAATATTAGTGCTTCTTGTGTTTTTTTATTCTGTTTCGAAATACATCAACTCTTCATCTTCGTTGGGAAGTGTTACATGATTTTTGAATGTTAAGCCTAATTTTTTGATTAAGTTTTGAGAAGAAAAATTATTTTTTGAAGTAATCGCAGAAATCTTTTTTAACCCAAAATCATCCATTCCGATAGATTTTACTTTTAGAGCCGCTTCATAAGCATAGCCTTTACCTTCAAATTCTTCCAAGAGAGAAAATCCTATATCTAAAATATCTAATCCTTCTCTTTCAAAGATTCCTACAGCACCAATTTTTTCATTAGTATCTTTAGTAACCACTAAGTAGTTTCCAAATCCTGTCTTTTCAAGCTGTGGAAGGAACCTATTTTTGATATAATTTTCTGCATCATCAATCGTCTTAATATGACGATCACCGATGTATTGTATAAATTTCGGTCTGTTATACAATTCAAAAAAAAACGCTCTATCCTCCACTGATACTGGACGAATAATTAGTCTTTCTGTTTCGTAGACACTATTTGCGTTGGGTTGATCTGCTTGATTTTTTAGGCTCATCTTTTGGTTCTTCTTTTTTTTCAATTTTCAGAAGCCTTGGATTATTGGGACATTTTTTATTGTAAAGCTCAATATAGGCTCCGTTGTCTTTTACATTGGTAATAGCTCCTGTAGGCTTATTTATCGTTAAGGTATAATGCTTTTTCTGGTACGGGCATTCTTTTGAAGTCAGCTTTCCTAGGTCCAGATAATAATTAGAGGAGTCTTCATAATAATTTCCTGCAACATCTTTAAATTCTTCATCCACAAGATAACCTTCTATCGTGGCTGCAATGGCAGCTTCCTCAATATTGTCAATCTTTCCGATAAAGGTTTTTAAGCCATTAAGATCTGTAACATAATTCATTTTTCCACCGGAAGAATAGGCGATATAATAAAAACTGTCTTCATTAGGGAAAAGGTTAAATCCTGAAGATTGAGGGATATACTCTTTTTTAGATCCCGAAACATTAATCTCCTGATCTTTTCCATACGTATTGTAAAGCAACACCCAAAAATCTGTTTTATTGTTGGGAACGATTCCTCTTAGAATATTATGAATACTGCTAAATTTTTTCTTCTCCTGAGAATACGCAAGCGCACCTAAAAGAAAGAAAATCAACAAAATAAGTTTGGATGCATTTTTTATCATAATTCAAAACGTAGCAGAAATTATGCCCTTTTTAAATAAATTTCTCTCCTTTTTTTAAGCTTTTCAAATCAAGAACGTAGTCTTTTATCAGCTGATCATGGTCTCTTGGACAAATTAATAAAACCTTCTCTGTATCTACAACGATAAAATCTTTCAATCCATCAATAACAATGGCCTTATTCGTATTCTTTACGTGAATAATGTTTCCGCTAGAATTATAGGTAAGAATATGCTTTTGCTTTACCGCATTTTCGTTCTCGTCTTTTTCCGAATTTTCATATACGGAAGTCCATGTTCCTAAGTCACTCCAACCAAGGTCAGAAGGTACTACATAAACATTTTTAGCTTTTTCTAAAATCCCGTTATCGATAGAAATTTTCTGAACTTTCGGATAAATAATTTCAATACAGCTTTTTTCGCTTTCAGCATTGTATTCACACGCCATAAAATGTTGTGTCATCTCTGGAAGATAAGTTTCAAAAGCATGGTGAATGGTTTTTACATTCCATATAAAAATTCCTGCATTCCAAAGAAAATCTCCACTTTCCAAAAAGCTTTGTGCAAGCTCCAGAATGGGTTTTTCCGTAAAAGTCTTTACTTTGAAATATTCCGAATCTTTTTTATCTACAAATTGTATATACCCATATCCTGTATCAGGTCTTGTGGGGGTAATTCCTAACGTTACCAGATAATCATGCTTAGAAGCAATGTCAAAAGCCACCTCCATTTTTTCTACAAAAACATTTTCTTTCAGAATCAAATGATCTGCGGGAAGAACAATCATTGTAGCATTTGGGTTGATCTCAGCAATTTTATTGGCCATGTAAAGATTACATGCAGCCGTATTTTTTATCAAAGGTTCTCCTACGATATTTTCTTCCGGCACTTCTGGTAACTGCTGATGAGAAAGAGCTACATACTCTTTATTTGTAATGACAAATATATTCTCATTGGGAATGATTTTTTTGATCCTGTCATACGTTTGCTGAATCATTGTTCGCCCAGTTCCTAGAATATCCTGAAATTGTTTTGGAAATTTCTGTGTACTTAGTGGCCAGAATCTACTGCCGATTCCACCCGCCATTATCACACAGTATTTATCTGAATTTGACATGTTTAACTACATTTTTCTACCCTTGCCAAAGGTTTGAAAGAATACTTTCTTCCAGTAGCCAGGTTCTTACAAAGATAGTTTTTTTTAATCAGACCTTCTAACAAATACTTTTCATTTCGGTACATAAAGTATTCTCCTTTTTTAAGCTCTTCAATAAACTGAAGGGTATCGTCTTGTTTTTCAATATGAAAATATTTAACCAAATCTGGGCTTGCCATAAAATTGGCCTTAGGAGACTTAGAGAATTTGGTAATGATGGGCCTCAGTTCTTCCTCATACACTTCAAGACTTTCAAGAAGCATTAACCGAAAGGTTTCTTTCCATTCATTTCCATGTGGGGAAATTCGTCTTCCATATTTTTCAAAAGCAATTAAATGAGCCAATTCATGAGTTAATACAAAGAAAAAAAGCTGTGGTGAAAGTGTAGAATTTATGGTTATTTCATGGGAATTATCTGGGAGCTTTCTATAATCTCCCAGTTTAGAATTCCTATTTCTTGTAATTTTTATATGAATATAATGGTCTAGAAACCAAATTTTTAAATATTGGAGGGTGTTATTTGGTAAATATTTTTCTAACGATTGAATAGACATTTTACAAACTTAATGGAATTCCTGCATAGAAATTCAATAATTTAAGACTGAAAAGATAATTGTATTTCGCTTGGGCCACAGATCCTTGTGCATTAGCATAGTTATTTCTCGCAACATTTACATCATAGATGGTCGTTCTTCCTGCTGTATAGCTTTTATCAGCGAAATCCAGAGCCAGCTTTGTACTTTTTTCTGTTTCCATAGCAGATAAAAATGTTTCATAGTTAGCATCAACATCAAACTGTGCTTTCTGAACATTCTGTCTTACGGTCTGTTTTTGTTGTTCCAAAGTGATCTTAGCAACGCTTTCATTTATTTTAGATTGTTCTACCTGAAGCTTGGTAATTCCTTTATTGAAAATAGGAACATTAAGCGAAAGACTAGCCTGCTGACCAAAATTGTCTTTATATTGCCCAAATAAATTTCTTTCCATGATACGATTTCCTAACGCATCATATCCTGTAGTATTTGTAGTTAAAAGATTATTGTAAAAACTTCCTATTCCAGCACTTGCAGAAAGTGTAGGCCAGAAAGCCGTTTTACTTACTTCTGTTTGTGCAATGGCAGAGTTTATTCTGCTTTCCGCAGCCTTTATCTGAGGTTGATTATCAAATGCTGTAGTAAGAACCTCATCCACTGATTTTAATTGTGGCTCCAATTGGTCCGGAACATTTACATTTTCAACATCAAAATCTTTATAATCTGGTAACTGTAAAAGCTGTGCCATCGCAAAAAGACTCCTAGAAACATTAATTTCTGCTGTTTTACGATTTTGCTTTTCCCTCGCTAATGCAGCTTCTGCTTCCGCTAAAATAGTCTGAGCCGTAGTCCCAACCTGCGTTGTTATTTTTGCTCTATCGTATTGTTTTTGGGCATTTTCAACTGCACTCTCAGAGATTTTTACAATTTCTCTATTCAACAAGGTGGTAAGATACTGTTGCGCAATCTGCAGTGAAATATCATTTTTAATGGTTTCAATATCATATTGGCTGGCTTCTACATCAAACTGGCTTTTTCTAATATTTTTCTCCAGTCTTCCGTTGTTATAAACCAAGATATCAGCCCCCAAATTAGAACTGTTACTGAATCTATCATTCCTCAAACTTCCTGTTCCAAATGAAGTCTGCCCAAAACTTACACTATTAGACATGCTCCCCGATACAGATGGCAGATATTGCTTTCTTGCCATTTTAAGATTAGAATCCTGAATCTGTTTTGAATATTGATTTTGGATCACCTGAAGATTATGCTCTACTGCATAGTCTACGCATTCTCTTAAGGACCACTTTTTCTGAGCACTTAAACCCATGCTTGTTAATCCCAAAACAATAATCCAAACTTTTTTCATATTCTGATTTTATGATATTAGACGAGCCAAATATAAAAAAGTTACAGATAAAAAAAATTAATGTTTTATTTTTATCAAACTTTTGAGAATTTTGCATCATGACAACTCAACAATATCAAGAAGCCGTTGATTGGCTTTTCGTACAGGCACCCAACTATCAGATAGATGGAGAGAAAGCTTACAAACCTGGTTTAGATAATATCATTAAGCTTTGTGCTTTTTTTGACAACCCTCAGGAAAAAATAAAATGCATCCATATTGGCGGCACCAACGGAAAAGGTTCTTCAAGCAATATGTTGGCCTCAGTTCTGCAGGATGCGGGTTATAAGATTGGTTTATACAACTCCCCTCATCTTATTGATTTCACAGAACGTATAAAAGTAAACGGGACCAATTGCGACAAAGAATTTGTATTCAACTTCATTCAAAAGCTGAAAGGACTTCCAGAAGACATTCTTCCTTCATTTTTTGAGTTTACGACCATTATGGCCTTTGAATATTTCTATCAACAACAGGTAGATTTTGCAATTATTGAAGTTGGATTAGGTGGAAGATTAGATTCTACAAATATCATCAAGCCTTTGGTTTCTGCCATTACGAATGTGCAATTAGATCATCAAAATATTTTAGGAGATACCATTCAACAAATTGCATTTGAAAAGGCAGGAATTATTAAAAACAACACTCCTATCATTTTCGGTGATGAAAATGAGGTCGTGAAAAATATTATTAAAGAAAAATCAATCCAGGAAAATGCTTTTTTGGTTGATGCTACCTTGTTGAACAATAGTTTCAAATCTGACTTAAAAGGAAATTACCAGGAAAAGAACATAAAGGTGGTTTTAGCTTTAATTGAGGAGTTAAGAAAGCTCAATGTATCTATTTCTGATAAAAACATTGAAAATGGGCTTCTAAACGTCCATAAGAACACCGGATTTATCGGACGTTGGTTTGAATTCTCTCAAAGTCCTTTGACAATTTGCGATACAGGACATAATCAGGCAGGATTAGAACAGGTTTTCACTCAACTCAACTCGATCGACAAGCACAAACATGTTATTTTGGGATTTGTTAATGACAAAAAGATCGATGAAGTGATGACTTTATTACCTGTGAATTCTGAGTTTTATTTTGCAAAACCTTCTATCGAGAGGGGAAGACACCCGAAAGATTATGAAAATCTACTAATTGACGCAAAAATTATTTATAAAATTTTCGATTCAGTACAAGACGCCTATTTGTCTGCAAAACAACAATCTACAAACGAAGAAATGATTTTTATTGGCGGAAGTAACTTTGTTGTTGGAGAATTTTTAGAAAAAAATTTGGAAGTTTCCAAATAAGTCGTATATTTGCACCACTCTAAACGGAAATAACGTTACAGAGGGCGATTAGCTCAGTTGGTTCAGAGCATCTGGTTTACACCCAGAGGGTCGGGGGTTCGAATCCCTCATCGCCCACAAAGGTTCCTAACACCTTTAAAAAATTTAGGGCTCTTAGCTCAGTTGGTTCAGAGCATCTGGTTTACACCCAGAGGGTCGGGGGTTCGAATCCCTCAGGGCCCACAAAAAAAACTCTCTTTTTTAAGAGAGTTTTTTTTGTTATATACTTAATAATTAAAAAACGGGGACTACGCAAAAAAAAAAAAAGAATCTCCTTATTTAGAGATTCCTTGATTATACTATATTTTAATTTCTATTAAACCTTATCAATAATTTTTTGAATATTAAGTTCTTCTAAACAGGCCCAATCTCCTCTAAAACATTCCTTATCTCCAAAAACAGAGCAAGGCCTGCACGTAAGATCACTTACCTGAACAACATCATCTTCACTCTGTCCAAAGCCTAAAAAGCCCGCATATGGATGCGTAGAACCCCAAATAGAAACACATCGTGTTCCCATTAAACTTGCTAAGTGCATATTGGCAGAATCCATAGAGATCATCAGCTCTAATTCAGCAATTTTATTGAGTTCTTCCGTAAGGGTTAATTTTCCGGCTAGACTTTTTGTATTTGAAATTTGGCTTTCCCATTTTTCCAATGTTTCAGTCTCATTTTTTCCACCTCCGAAGAAGTAGATGGTATGTTTCTGCGCTAAAATCCTTACCAATTCATAAGATTTCTCCAAAGGAAGCATTTTCCCTTTATGTTGGGCAAACGGGGCAAAACCTATCCCCGATTTCCTTTCCGTAATAGGTCTTAACTGATGAGAAAGTTCAACTTTAAAACCCATTTCCCTGAAAACATCTGCATAGCGCTCGACTGTTTTTCTCAATTGAATTTTATTCAGGTTCCAGATATCAGTTAACCTTTCTTTTTCTTCTTTTCCTTTGTTTATTTTGAATACTTTAAGCCCCTTTCTTCCATAGATTTTATCTAAAATTTTTGTTCTGATCACATCATGCAGATTGGCGATCATATCGGGATTATATTCTTTTATTAATTCATTGGCCAGTCTTTGTAATCCAAAAAAACCTTTATAGTCATCTAAGTTGATTCCCTTAAAGATAACATTCGGAATATCAGCAAATAAACTTTCAAAACTTTTCCTTGAAACCATGATGATTTCTACATCGGGATTCTGTTCTAAGAACTCTCGAAAAACAGGTGCTGTCATAGCGACATCACCAAACGCGGAAAAACGATATGCTAAAATTCTAGTCACAACTACGACTTCAGTTGATAAGCAACTGCATAAAATTTAATTTGCTTTGTCATCGCCATTAATCCATTGGCTCTGGAAGGGGAAAGAAATTCCTGTAATCCGATTTCAGAAATAAATTCAAAATCAGAATCTAAAATTTCCTGTGTAGAATGGCCGCTGTAAATGCTTACCAACAGCGAAACGATTCCTTTTGGTAAAATACCGTCAGAATCTGCATCGAAAAATAGTTTTCCATCTTTGAATTCGGCATCGATCCAAACTTTACTCTGGCAACCTTTAATTAGGTTTTCATCACCTTTCTTGTCTTCTGAAAGTCCTTTTAATTCCTTTCCAAGATCTATGATATACTCATATTTTTGCTCCCAGTCTTCAAGAAACGCAAACTCGTCGATAAGTTCCTTCTGTTTTTCTTTAATGGTCATTCTTACTTTCTTTCTGCAAAGATAACCAATTTTAAAAAGATAATTTAATACAGATTGAGTATGAAAAACAATTTATAATGAGTCTTAAAGGATTTTATTTTTTGTGCTAAAAACACGAGAGTTTTTTTAAAATTTATTTGAAGCTATTCCCGCTTTCTGCTATATCTTTTTGCCAACACTTTTCCCTCTGCAAAAAAGGATGTCGCGACAATCGGGGCTAGGTTGCAGTCATTATTTTTAAGCATTTGGAAAAACACAATATTTGTCATCCTATTAAGGATCTAAACATCGAATTAGAAAATAGTCTGGAAAGATTCGAATTTAGACGCTTTTTGCACGACAAACTTCTCAGAAATAAATATGGAAAGGAATAATTAATGAGATGCTTTTTCGAAAACCTGCAATAATTTCACCTCTTCATTTTCCCAACAAAGCGCATTGGCCGCTTTTTCAAGTTCGGGTAGGTAATTTTTTCTTCCTTTATTTAAAATTAATTGTATTGAGTTGGCAATAGTTGAAGGTTGATGATCTTTGATAATTTCTCCAACATCAAATTGATTTTTAATATTCTGCATTTCTGGGAGATTTGATAGCATTAAAGGAACCCTTGCCTGGATACAGTCTAGAACTTTATTCGGTAAAGAATAAAAATAGCTCTCTCCCCCATTCTCTTCTATGCTCATTCCGCAATCCACCTTTACCGTGATCTCTCTTAAATCTTCTGGTCTTAATTTTCCTAGAAACTGAACTTTATTTTGAAGATTTTCACGAATAACCAAGTCTTCATATTCTTTCTTACGAGGTCCATCTCCAGCGATTTTCAAAATTACATTATCAAGGAGATGCATTGCCAAAATTACTTTATCAATTCCTCTGAAAGGATTAATTGCTCCTTGATACAAAACTACTTTTGGATTATTTTCAGGAATTTCAAGATCAAAGTCTATTTTTCGAGGTGCGTTTTGAATGATAATTGGATCAACTCCATATTTTTTTTGAAACCATTTTCCATAACTTCCACTCGCGGTGATCATGAATTTTATTTGCGGAACGATCCTTCGCTCAAGATATCTCCACATTTTTTGTGACATTTTGCCTTGAATTGCCGGCATTTCGGAAAAAATTTCATGACTGTCAAAAACTAAAGGAATATTTAATTTTTTAGCAATAAGATAATTCGGCAGCAAAGCATCCAAATCATTGGCATGGAGAATGGTATTTTGATCAGCTTTCTTCTTTAATTCACGGTATAACTCCCAATTAAATTCAAAATAAGCCGTTTTTAAACTTTTAGAAATGAGTTCTATTCTTGAGAAAGAATAAGGTCTCTGCATATCCTCTGCTCCACCCCAATTATTACCTATTAATTCAATCTCATAGCCGTTTTCATGTAAGGTTCTGCAAACCTTTTCAATACGTTGATCTGTATATAAGTTGCTAAAAGCAGATGTAATTATCTTTTTCCTCATTTCCCCTTATTTCCTGCCGACAAATGGTAGATTTGTATAAGGCAAACCAGCCCGTTTGGTATGATCACCGGCCACAGCATTCCGCTGAAGATGCCGTAAATGACAAAACATATACAGCCAATCATATTTACAATTCTGATTTTTCTTACATCTTTTAATATAAAGCTCAACACAACGAAAAGTGAGGCAGAATATCCGACGTAAGTAGAAATTTCGGGATTCATGAGAAAAATTTATGAGATAACAAACTTAGTCATTTTCAATAAGATAATAAAGTTTTTTTCTGCCATAAAGTCATTATTTGATTTTTGGTAAAATATTTGTAATTTAGATAATGAATAAATGGCAATGTTGCTTTTATTCTAATGAGATATATTATGGATTATAAGTTTTCACAAGGTTTGAGCCAGGTGTTCAAACAAAGCAAAAGCGAAGCTAAAAGGCTGAAAAGTGAATTTCTCAATACAGAACATCTACTTTTAGGTATTATAAAAACGGAAAACTCTGCAAAAGAAATCCTTCAAAACCTTAATGCGGATCTAACACAAATCAGAAGAAAAATTGAAACTCTAAATACAGTAAGTCTTAATCCTATTTCTGAGGAGGTTACCAATATTTCTTTCACCAAGATGGCAGATCATTCCATCAAACGTGCTGAGTTAGAATGCAGACAATACAAAAGTAATGAAATTAATACCGTTCATTTGCTTTTAGGCATTCTATATAAATATGAAGACCCTACCTCTAGTATATTAGGAGCTTATGATATCGACTATGAAGGAGTTTCAAAAGAATATCAAACGATGCTTAAAAACTCCGGGCAAGCACCACAAATGAGTGCGTATGATGATGATGAAGAAAGAGAAGATTTTGAGCAAATGAGAAAGCCTACAGGAAACTTAGGGTCTGCAAAAAGTAAAACGCCAACATTGGACAACTTTGGTAGAGACCTTACTTCATTGGCAAGAGATGGAAAATTAGATCCAGTAATTGGTCGTGAGAAAGAAATCGAAAGAGTTTCTCAGATCTTATCAAGAAGAAAGAAAAACAATCCGTTGCTTATTGGTGAACCAGGTGTTGGTAAATCTGCCATCGCTGAAGGATTAGCTTTAAGAATTCAACAGAAGAAAGTTTCCAGAGTTCTTTATGGTAAAAGAGTCATCACGTTAGATCTTGCAAGTTTAGTTGCAGGAACAAAATACCGTGGACAGTTTGAAGAAAGAATGAAGGCCATCATGACGGAATTAGAAAAAAACCGTGATGTAATCTTATTCATTGACGAACTTCATACGATTGTGGGTGCTGGTAGCTCAACAGGAAGTTTAGATGCCTCCAATATGTTTAAACCAGCCTTAGCAAGAGGTGAAATTCAATGTATTGGTGCTACCACTCTTGATGAGTATCGTCAGTATATTGAAAAAGACGGTGCTTTGGAGAGAAGATTCCAGAAAGTAATGGTGGAACCTACGAATATTGAAGAAACCATTCAGATCTTGAATCAGATTAAAGACAAATACGAAGAACATCATAATGTAGTATATACTCCGGAAGCAATTCTGGCTTGTGTCAACTTGACAGCTAGATATATTACAGACCGTTTCTTACCAGATAAAGCAATTGATGCAATGGACGAAGCCGGATCCCGTGTTTATATTAAAAACATGAAAGTTCCTACCGAGATCATTGATTTTGAACAGAAAATTGAAGAAATCAAAGAATTGAAGCAGAAAGCTGTAAAAGCTCAGGATTATCTTGAGGCCAGGAAGCTAAAAGATGAAGAAGAACGTCTTCAAATGGAACTTAATGCTGCTCAGGATAAGTGGGATAAAGATGTAAAAGAGAAAAAAGAAACGGTAACCGATGAAAATGTAGCGGAAGTGGTTTCTATGATGAGCGGTGTTCCTGTAACGAAAGTTGGTAAAAATGAGCTTGATAAATTAGCTCAGATGGACGAAAAACTGAACGGAAAAGTGATCGGTCAGGAAGAAGCTGTGAAGAAAGTTGTAAAAGCTATCCAAAGAAACAGAGCGGGTCTTAAAGATCCAAACCGTCCTATCGGTACCTTTATTTTCCTTGGAACAACCGGAGTGGGTAAAACTGAGCTTGCAAAAGTAATGGCAAGAGAGCTTTTCGAATCTGATGAATCTTTGATCAGAATCGACATGAGTGAATATATGGAGAAATTCGCGGTTTCAAGATTGGTTGGTGCGCCTCCGGGATACGTTGGATACGAGGAAGGTGGACAATTAACTGAAGCCGTAAGAAGAAAACCTTATGCAGTGGTTCTTTTGGATGAGATTGAAAAAGCTCACCCAGATGTATTCAATATCTTGTTACAGATCTTAGATGAAGGTCACGTTACCGACAGTTTAGGTAGAAAAATTGATTTTAGAAATACAATCATTATCCTTACTTCAAACATCGGAACCAGAGATATTAAGGACTTCGGTGATGGTGTTGGATTCGGAACTTCTGCTAAGAAAACAGGTTCTGATACAAGAGCAAGAGGAACCATTGAAAATGCCCTTAAAAAAGCATTTGCTCCTGAGTTCTTAAACAGAATTGATGACATTGTGATCTTCAACTCTCTTGAGAAAGAAGATATCAAGAAAATCATTGATCTTGAATTGAACAAGCTTTACACCAGACTTGATAAATTAGGATATAAAGTTGACTTAACTGAAGAAGCGAAAGACTTTATTTCTGAAAAAGGTTGGGACAAAGACTTCGGAGCAAGACCTCTAAAAAGAGCGATCCAGAAATACATTGAAGATTTATTAGCTGAAATGCTGGTAAACAAACAATTAAACGAAGGAGAGACTATTATTTTAGATGTAAATGAAGCGAAAGACGGCCTAGCCGGAAAAGCTCAGAAAACAAAAAAGACGGTTGAGAAATCTTCTTAATAAATAATTTAATTTTTTAAATATAAAGCATCGGGATTTTCCGGTGCTTTTTATTTTATATCAATTTTTAGAGCAATTAATTAAGATAATTCACAATTGTTTGTATATTTTTGTATGAACCACAATAATCATCAACATATTAAATCTAATTATGAAAGCTAAAAATCTATTTTTTGTTTTGTTTTCCTCATGTCTATTTTCTCAAAATACTTTTAATTACCAAAGAGATTGGGGTACCTATTTTGGGGCAACAAATACAGTTCTTTACAGAATTCATGAAGATAATTCTTCCACCATTTTTGCAGACGCAATCACTTCTTTGCCCAATCCTAATATAGGAAATCCACCTACTTCATATTACAATCAATTTGTTACTCTCGGAGGTCATCCCTTTACGGGAAATTTTCAGACTCCTAACAATTTTTCTGGAAAACTTTCATCTCTCGGAAATCTTTTACAAGCAGAATACACACCTTATATAACTTCTGGCCCATCAAAAAAAGCACCCTATTTTAGAGATGATACTGGCAATATGTATGAATTTGAAAGTAATCTTATGAGCTATCCAACTCTTCCTTCCGGGGTTTGGCTATCTAGCCATAATGAACCAGATGATATAATCCTTTCTAAATATGATCCCAATAACAATCTTTTGTGGAAAACTTATCTACCAGGAAATGGGAGCTATAATTCTATTGAAACTGACAACAACGGAAATATTTATATTATAGGACTTACTAAATGGCAGAATTTATCCGATCCAGGAACCTTTCAACCGAATTTCAGCATGGTTTATGATGCAGGAGGACACCTTTTAGCAAATAGTTATATTGTGAAATTAAGTCCACAAGGTCAAAAAATATGGGCAACCTATACTCCTGCTAAGTCAGTGAATGGGATGACGGTTTATGGAAACAACCTTTATATTTTTGGGCAAGATGATCTAAAGCCTGCAGGAGCAGAATTATCAACATCCAATACCTTTCAGATTGCAAAATCTGGGCAGTTCATTTCTAAAATTGATGGAACTACGGGACAACGAATTTGGGGAACATATTATGGGTCAATAGGAAACTATTATGCAGGTATTTCTGATATAAAAGCAGACGAAACAGGTGTTTATATTGTAGGAATGACTTTTGGAGTTCCGAGTAACTACTACGCAACAGAGGGGGCCTATAAAGCTAATACCACTGATGGTTTCGACATGTTTGTTACTAAATTCAATAACCTAGGAAACAGAATATGGAGTACTTATATAGGGTCTGATAATTATGATAGTTTTAGTGGAGACAGAGGCCTTGATGTAAAGAATGGTAAATTACTTTTTACCGGTTTAAGCACGGGAAATCAGAACATATCAACCCCTGGCGCTTATATCAATACTAAACCAAATCCTAGCACTGAGGATATCTTTTTCGGTATATTAGATACCAACACCGGGTCCCCCGATTTTATCTCTTATTATGGAGGTTCTTTAGGTAATGCCACAGAGGCAATGGATATATACTGTAGCTTTTCAAAATATTCTGATGGTTTTTATCTGTACGGTCACACACCTGGCAACAATGGCTTCAGTTCAGCAAATGGATATCAGCCCAACATTATTTATCCGGCTGGGATTACAGTAGGGATATCTTCATTTATTGCTAAATTCAGTCCTAAGTATTTGTCTACATCCGAAATCAACTCTTTGGAAGATCTCATTCTTTACAACAATCCAAATAATGGAAATTTCAGTTTGAAAGGCTCTGTATTAAATAAAGAGCCTCATATTATCAATATTAATGATATGTCAGGAAGGCTAATTTATTCTAAAAATATTCAAAAAAACGAAGAAGAACATTTTAATTTGGAAGATAAACTTATCAATGGAACTTATCAATTATCCATTAAAAAAATAAACCAAACATTAATAAAGAGTTTTAAGCTAATGATTAAAAAATAAATACTAATAAAAACACTCGAAGGTAAAAACTTTCGAGTGCTTTTATTAGTATTTCAATTCTCTAGTCCTGAAAACAATTACACGCAAAAGAATCATTACAATCCCACCACAAAACCAATATTCGGCACTAGTCCACTAGAAAACACACTCGAATTCTCTTTCCAAAGCACGTTATACATTACGCCAATTTGCATAAAAGAACTTCCTCCGATGCGTTGCATATAGCCCCCACCAAGATATAAAGCGGTTTCTTCTCTGTGATCTTTGTAATCATAGAACTTGTCTTTATAATCAATGAAATAATGTTGAAGATTGGCTCCTACGTAAAAAGATCTGGCAAAATAATAGTTCGCAAAAGGACCGGCTCCAAACATGGTTGAACTATAGTATTTAGAGGTCTGCCATGAGACACTTCCTATAACTCCAGCTTCTAAATCATCGGTTAGTCTATATCCCACTCTTGGGGAAGCCTGGAGGTAAAAAGCACTGTTGCTTCCGAAGCCTAAACCAATTCCGCCTCCAAAAGTCCATTTATTATTTTGTTGTATGGGTGCACCTACTGAAACTTGGGAAAACACTGACCCTGAAAGTATCAGCATCAATGCAATAGTAATTTTTTTCATATTAATATCGTTTTTATCAATGTTTAAAATTATGGTTTTTTTACGAATTTTTTTAATTGTATTTTTGCCGCATCAAACTAAGAACTCCCGTTAAGAGTTTCGTAAAATTGAAATACAATGAAAATAGTAGTAGGATTATCTGGAGGTGTAGACTCCAGTGTTACAGCATATTTGCTGCAGCAACAAGGTCATGAAGTGGTGGCTTTGTTTATGAGAAATTGGAATGATGCTTCCGTTACATTAGAAGATGAATGTCCTTGGATAGAGGACAGCAATGATGCGTTGATGGTTGCCCAGAAATTAGGAATTCCGTTTCAGGTGATTGATATGAGCGATCTTTACAAGGAAAGAATCGTTGATTATATGTTTGATGAATATCAGAAAGGAAGAACTCCGAATCCTGATGTTTTGTGTAACAGAGAAGTAAAATTTGATGTTTTTATGAAAACAGCAATGTCTTTAGGTGCTGATAAAGTGGCTACAGGACATTATGCAAGAGTAGATTCTACTATTGACGAAAACGGAAAAGAAATTTTTCATTTGTTAGCAGGAAAAGACAACAATAAAGATCAATCGTATTTTCTATGTCAATTGAGTCAGGATCAATTGTCTAAAGCGTTATTTCCTATTGGGGAATTAACAAAACCAGAAGTAAGAGAAATCGCTAAAGAAATCGGATTGGTTACGGCTGATAAAAAAGATTCTCAGGGATTGTGTTTTATCGGAAAAGTAAGTCTTCCTCAGTTTTTACAACAGCAATTGGTTCCTAAAGAAGGCGAAATCGTAGAGATTTTCAAAGATTCACCTTTGTTTTCTCAGGAAACGCCGAATTTCTCTTCAAAAGAAGAAGAATTAGAATTTTTAAGCAAAAAAATCAATTATAAAAAAGCCCACGGTAAAGTAATTGGAAAGCATCAGGGTGCTCAATTTTTCACGATCGGTCAAAGTAAAGGCCTAGGAATTGGCGGACACAAAGAAAGCTGTTTTATTGTATCCAGAGATATGGAAAACAACATCATTTTTGTGGGAGAGAGCCACAGCTTTCCGGGATTGCATAAAAAAGCCTTGAAAGTTGATAATGCCGAATTGCATTGGGTTCGTGAAGATCTAAGATTAAAAAATGGAGAGTCTATGCAAGTATTGGCGAGATTCCGTTACAGGCAAGCTTTGCAGAAAGCAACCATTTTCCAGTTTGAAAACGTTTTTTATATGGAATTCGAAGAACCTCAATCTGCAATTGCGGAAGGACAATTTGCTTCTTGGTATCTTGATGATGAACTTATTGGAAGCGGAGTAATTGCGTAAAAAAAGAAAGTTTTCAAATTTTTCTGTAACATATTTTAAGTTGTGATACTTACTGAATAAATAACAATTAAAAATATTAATCATGAAAACTTCATTAAAAAACCAGTACGCTCAAACCAATCAAATATTAATAGGAATTGTATCTGCCGTTTTAGGATACAATCTTTACCAAGCAATCGTGCATCCAGAAAGATCACATTTGATATTAAGCATCATTCTATTAGGAATTACCTGCTATATGTGTAAAGAATACGGTTATAAGACAGCAAAAGAAAAGGAATAAGTTAAATTTCCTGACAAATTATAAGAAGCCCGAAGCACTAATGTTTCGGGTTTATTTTTTGAAATAATTCAAAAATATTATTTAATCTACCTCTTTAATTCAGATAAATTAAAAAACAACATAACAATAACTTCTAAAATTAAAATCATAATTAAAAACCCTACCGGTTTTCCTAAAAAAATCCCTCTAATTAATTTTACAATTCCCAAAATGAAAATCGAAATTATAAAGTAAAATGTAGTTTTAGAAACCTTTTCATTACATGATTTTAAGAAGAAAATGGAAGCATAAAACCCGAGTAAAAGAATCAAATAGAATTTCAGAAAGTCCGGTCCTTTTAAAGAAATAGGATTATAAATCTCTTTGTTTACAATAAGCCAAATCCAGCTTATTATAAACGGAATTGTGTGAATGATTATCTTTTTCATTGTTCATACTTTTCTGATTAATCTCCTCCTCCACAACCACCGCAGCCTCCACCACAACTACTTCCACATGAGCTGCTACAACTTGAAGAACTATCACTTCCACTATTACTACTAAAACAATTGCCGTCTCCGTTATCATTTCTATTCTTACTTTTTGGATCATTACTTTTATTAAAAATCCCCGAAAGAAAACTTGTAAAAAGAAAGATCGCTGGAATTACTATAAAAATGATTGTTAAGAAATTACCTATTTTATCTGAACAAGAACTCAAAATCAATAACACAGAAGCCACAGAAAATATTTTGAAAATGTTCAGTTTAGAATTTTTACTTTTTAATTTTATTTTTCGCTCACTCCAGATATCTTCAGGTGGCTCATGCTGAAATATTTTTTGATAATTTTCTAACGTATCACTAAACCAAATTTTATGTTTTATGGTATCATCAGAACCTCCTTTTGAAGGATGATGATGAAGTTTTTGTCGTAAAACATTCGGACAAAATTCTTCCCAGTAATTTTGGGTATAGATAAGATGCATATGCCAAACCTTATCTACAGTTTCACTTGGGGAAGCACCATTTGGAAGGATACAGCAGAGATAAACGAATTTTTTATACTCTTCTATTGCTTTTTTAGTAAAATCTAAGCCCCAGCTTTCTTCTTTTGCAAGTTTCTTTGAGAAAGGAAAATCTACATTTGGAGTATCTAAGGAAAAGTTTTGAAGCCTGTTCCAAAGCAAATCATTTTGTAATATCATTTTTGTTTCCATTTTAATAACTTTTAGTTTCTATTCAAATTTGGATTGATTAAAAAATATAAAAGTCTCACAAAAATCTTTTTTAGTTTTACAATTATCTTAAATTAGTCTTATGAAAAAAGAAGATATCTTGCATCTTGAGAAATTAATGAATTTCCTAAGTCTCCATTTTTTAAAGAAAAGACACTGGGAAGATGTCTCAAAAACGGAATGGTCATATATTGTTTCCGAGCTTAATGATCTTATTATTAATGATAATTCAGAAAAAACACAAAAAAAGAAGCTGATATTTTAGGTTCAAATTATCTTTATGAACATCTGATAATCAACAAACTAAAAAAACATCATCAAAATGAAAATGCAATTTTAAGCAAACCTAATTTGGCAAAATTAAGTCTCATTGTCAAGGTGTTGGGATATTCAAATTACATCGATTTTATTAATTCAAATACAGAAGCATTTAATTTTAATGATTTGAGAATTGATATGAATAATGTAAAGCAGAATACGGCTCTTTTAGACAGTTTAGTGGGCTGTTGGTATTCGTACAACAGAAATCTTCCGGAGAACCCATCGCAGGCTAAAGATGACCGCATATGGCGTTCTGCAAAAGAAATCTACAAATCTGAAACGTCAGGGGAATATTTTATAGAAAGAAGCGGCGGAGACCGACATAAATATTTCGGAAAAGTAACCGCCTATTCAGATTACGTTTTTATCATCATGAACAGCAATACCTTTATCCGACAAAGGCATTTCGTCTCAAGGATAAAAGATATCAAGGAAAAATTGAAAAATCCAGAATATAAGCTCCATGAATTGCATTTTATAAGTACATGTATTAGTTTTAATCAAGAGCCTATTGCTCTGTTCGAGATCTTTCAGAAAGCAGATCGAAAGATCTTTGTTTCGGATTCTATCAGCTTTCCTATTGAAAGCGAAGAAATTCCAACCTCTATTATACAACAACTTGAAGACACCGAGTCTAACAGAATTGATTACAGGTAATTAGTTGATCCTATTTGTTTGAGAGGCAAGAGTCTTTATTTTATGGTTTATGATCTAAAAATTATCCTACCAACCAATCTTTAAAATCTTTCACACGGTCACGGCTTACCGTGATTTCCTCTTGGGGTTGAAAATCCAATTCTACTTTATAATTGGGTGAAGTGTGAATATTTTTGATGTAATCTGAACTGATAATAAACTGTCTGTTTGCACGGAAGAATTTCTTTTCATCCAAGACATCTTCCAGCTCATCCAACGTGAAATCTGAAGGGTAAGTACGATCTTCTGTCTGAAGATAAACGATCTTATTTTCACTAAAAAAACAACTGATCTCGTTGGTTTGAACAATCTTCAAATTGTAGCCGATCTTCACTAAAACTCTTGAAAGCGTTGTTTTATCTTTTTTGATTAACTGCTTAATTTCCTGTGAAGTAACAGGATTTCCGGAAGGAAGAAATGATTTAAACTTTTCAATCGCTCCGGCAAGATCTTCTTCTAAAATAGGTTTTAAAAGATAATCGATACTATTTAACTTAAAAGCCTTCAGCGTGTACTGATCAAAAGCTGTGGTGTAAATGATAAATCCTTTGGTAGGAATTTTTTCAAAAATATCAAACGATAAACCATCTCCCAAAACGATATCTGAAAAGATAAGTTGCGGATGCTCATTTTCTGAGAACCATTTCACCCCATCTTCTACCGACTCAATGTTTGCAACAACCTCTAATTCAGGAAATAGGCTCAACATTCTTTCTATCTTTCTTGCTGCAGGTTTTTCATCTTCGATAATGACCGTTTTAATCATTGATTTTTAGTTTTTGATTTCGAAATAAAATTAAATAAAAGTTTTCAGCTATTAAAAGTTTATGGGATCTTTTGATTTTTTCATCTCTTTTTCCATCACCTCTTTTTCCCACTCTGAATCAAAAATAAATAATTTCACCGCTTTTACAGCCAAAATAGCAGCCCAGATCCCTAAAATAATTGATCCGTCGAAAAGTGAAAAATCAAATACTCCTTTTTCAAAAATATCGTCGAAAAAAACGAATCCTGAAATGATTGCGAACCAAAATATTCCTTTATAAAACTTTCTTAGTTCTTTTACTCTTTGTTCTGCCTGATGATAATTCATAATTGTGATTTTTAAAAGTTATTGCTAATATTATAATGTTTTTATGCTTTTTCTTTCTTCATCCATCAATTCTTTGATCTTCTTTTCTTCCCAGTCTTTTCCAATTCCAAAGACGTTGATTCCGTGTGCTACAAGACCGACACCCCATCCTAGCATTGGCCAATAAAACCATAAATGATTAGGGGAAGTTAAAAGATTAAGAACCAATAAAAAAGGAATTATCAAACAATAAGAAGTAAGATTTCCATAGAATCCTTTGAGTTCTTTTACTCTTTTTGTCGCTTTTTTATACGCTAAATTTTCTTTGTTTGGGTAAGTTTCCATATTCTGTTATTTTAAAGATTTGTTTGTTTTTCTTGAATCAAATTTAGGTCAATAAAGAGCTTCCAATCAACTTTATCTTACTGAGTTGTAGAAAATGGATACTGAAATGTAAAAATCTAAATTTAATGGAAATTACGGGGCTTAATTTTTCTTTCTCTCGCGGATTTTGCAGATGATTGGGTTTAATTTTTGTGTGGAAAATAGACGCCTCAACAAGGTTTAAGTTTACGATTAGTTCTATTTAATAAATAAACGGAATCAGTTTTTTTGTAGATTTTCTATATTCGATATATTCTTCTCCAAATTGTTCTACCAAGGCCTGTTCTTCAATTTTAATTCTGTAGCTGAATGCTAATAAGGGAGGAACAAATGCTAAAATCAACGAAAACCAATTATTTAAATATAAACCTAGACCAAAAGAAGTCAATAAAGAAAAAGCATACGATGGATGTCTCAGATATTTATAAAATCCCTCTTTTTTGATTTTATGATCTTCTCTTATCGTTACATCAACCGTAAAATACTTTCCTAAAGATCTGATGATGATGAATCTTAAAATGATTCCGGTAAGAATACAAATTTCACCAAGATAAAAGATCCAGACAGAGTGAACAATGGGAAATTTCACACTGTATGAAACTGTTACAGATGCCACAATAGAAAAAGGAATGGCAATCCATAGTACATTCAATGTAGATTTATCTTTGTTTTTCTGGTCTTTTTCTCCTGATTTCAATATCCTTTTATAAAGAAATTCACTCAGAAACCAAGCCACCATTGAAAAATAAAAAATGACGTGTAGCGTTTCCATTTACTTCTCTTTATTCATTAATTCTCTGATTTTCTTTTCTTCCCAGTTTTTCCCAATGGCAAAAACATTCATTCCGTGTGCTAAAACACCAATTCCCCAACCCAGCATCGGAAAGTAAAACCAAATATGTTTGGGGTTTGTAATCAAATTAATAATGATCAAAAACGGAATAATTACACAATAAGAAATAAGGTTTCCATAGAAACTTTTGATCTCTTTCACCCGTTTTTTTGCTCTTTCATAGGCTTTATCACTATCCTCAGGTTTCACACTGACAACGTTTGGCTTACCCGATAATATCGGAAGTTTCACTTTAAAATAATCTTCAGATTTTTCAATGAAAACATTCTTCTTGGTGAGCAAAGCATAACGCTGAACAATATTCGCCAGTCCAATCCCTGCGCTCTCTTTCATCTGTTCTCTCACCTGCAGGTTATTTTCAATGCACAGCGTATCATTTTCAGAAAAAACTTTGATGATTAATGGTTTTGAAGATGTGGCAAAATTATGTTTGATACAATTTTCCAACAGCAATTGCAGCGAAAGTGGAACTACATATCTTCGGTAATCTTCTTGATCAACATCAAAAACAAAATCTACGCTGTCTTCAAATCTTGTTTTTAATAGATCACAATACGTTTTTGCAAATTCTATCTCGTCTTCTACTGTAACTAATTCTTTATCTTTCTGTTCCAAAACATACCGGTAAATCTTTGACATTGAAGCCGTAAACTTCTGCGCCTGTCTCGGATTTTCATCAATTAATGAACTTAAAACATTCAATGAATTGAAAAGAAAATGCGGATCAAGCTGGTTTTTTAAACTTTCAAACTGTGCGTTGGCAGATTTTGCGATGAGTTTCTGCTCTACCACTTCTTTTTTGGAAGTTTTTTTCAGCTCTTCCATAAAGCCTCTTGCATGAAGAAAAGCGGAGATCAGTAAAGCAACATTAATGGTAAACCAATTGATGAAATTATATCGTCCTGAAAAATATTCTGTTGTATTTACCGCCTTCTGAATCAGTACAAAATTCACATAATTACAGAAATACACCAATATGACATTGGCAATAAGAATAGAAATAATGCTTATCGCAGCTCTTTTAGTAGTGGCTTCAGACCAGGGGAATTTTTTATTAAGAAAGTCATTCAACATACCGTTTCCGCCCGCCAAAACGAATGAATACATGAAAGAGATCAAGACCGTTAATAAAAAGTTTTCAATCGTTTTTTCATCTGTAAAAGCGAAAAAGAAAAACATTGAAGTAGCCAATGATATCCAAAGTAAGGTGATAAAGTTTTTACGTTTCATGATTCAATTTCTTAGCTCAAATTTAGACTATATTCAAAATATTTAAAATTATTTCTTGCCGAACCGTCATATTTAATTCCTGAACGGCACAAAAAAACCTTCCATGATTTGGAAGGCTTAGAATATTTTTAAATTTATTATTTAGTGGCCTGACTGATAAAATACTGAGCTTCTCCTTTCCCCCAGTTTGGATCTAATGCAGATTTTGGTTGATAAGAATTATATTTCTCTAATGCCAGTTTAAACATCTCAATCCCTTTGGTCTTGCTACCTCCGTATTGCTCAGGAGTGAAATAGGTATCTTCAGCTTTTATCAAAGCAATTCTTGGATTGGCTGGATCTAATTTCTCAGCAATTTTAAGTTCCTCTCCCGCCTTTGCACCATCTGTCATAAATCTTTGTTGAGGATTCACCATCATCTTTAAAGAGGATGCCATTTTTCTCAATAAATGAACCTCAGCATTATTTTTTTGACCTGCATTTTCAGCAGCATCCAGATATTTTTCTGCTTGTCCGGCAATGATATCCAACTCTATCATCTTCCCTTCTCTCATCTGAACTCTCCCTTTTTGAATATAAGCAAAAGCAGCATAATAAGACGGTAACCATTGCGTTGTTTCTTTCTTCCCGATTCTGTCGAAATCATTCGCTAATGTCTGAAAATCTTCGGAAGATTTACATGATTCTAATTTTGCAATTTTTTCAGTCATTGCTTTTTCATAAGCAGTCTGAGCAAAAGCCGTTAAACTCATTAATACTAAAGCAAAGCTTAATAGGTATTTTTTCATTTTTTCTAAGTTTTTTGAGGTTAGTTTATATTGTATTGTCTGTTATATTTTTAATTAATAAAACGATTGGGTTTCTGATATTTTACAGATTATTATTGATCGCATCTTGGGTTTTATCTACACCAAAACTTATAAATGCGCCTACAAAAACAAAGGTATTAATCGGCGGAACCACTCCAGAACTTCTGGATCCGTCTTGAGAGAAATTGTAGCCATACACATTTTTTGTTCCTAAGACATTCGAGATACTCAATACAAAAATGGTGAACGCTTTAGCATCTTTTTTTCCAAGATTCGGAAGATAATTAAAACTTAAATTAAGAGCATTATAGTCTTTTAATCTGCCTTCATTTCTTGTATAATTGATACTGCTCCCATTAACCTCTTTCGTTGCAAAATCATAATATGGGCGTCCTTTTGCGTAGCTATACGATAGGTTAACCCCTAATTTCCATTCCGGAATAAATCTTTTGGCAACTGCTGAAAGGGTATGTGCTGATGCGAAATTAGGCTGTAAACTTACTGGATAATTCATAAAATCTCTTTTTGAATCCAAGTATGAATAACTGATCCAATAATCGATATTATCAAAGGTTTTCTTGTCTCTCCAGAACAGCTCCAACCCTTTTGCATAACCAAAACCATTATTATTATCAGCTCTTTGAATCGGTTGAGCTTGATTATCATTAAATCCAAGATTTGACACTTTAATCAGCTGATCATATTTCTTATAAAAAGCCTCAAATCGTAAACTTCTGCCATCTGTTGCTCTCTGAACCTGAAAAATATAATGCTGAGACTTTTGAAAATCAAGATTGGCAGGACCATTAATATATTTACTTTCAGGGTTTTGATAGAATAATCCATAAGCAAAAGAGGTGGTCCAGTCTTTTGCGAAACGGTAAGCCAAAGCCAATCTTGGAGCAATGTTGCTTTTTCCGAGATAAGATGAATTCTCTGCCCTCACTCCTATTTTAGCAGATAAATTGTTACTGAAACCCAAATCTGTTTCTACAAAAGCAGCTGAGATTAAATCTTTATAATGCTTATTGATTTCTTCAAACGTCAGTTTTTCATCAGTATTATTTAATTCAAAACCTCCTCTTACAGCACTGATTCTATTTATTTTTCTTTCTAAAACTGCTTTAAAATTGATGTAATTTCCATCGGTAAGCAATCTTGTCTTATCCGATTCAATGTCATTGGGTTCGGTTGAAAAATTAAGACCTGTTCTGTTGAATGAATACGATGTTCCTGCGTTGAGAAGATATTTCCCGAATTTCTGCTTGAAAGATAAGTTGTGATAGGTGTTTTTCCCTTTCAACTTAATTAAAGAATATTCATTATCAGCTTCTAAGCTTTCTGTTTTTACACCCATGCTATTGGTATCATATTTTCCGTAATATTTGAAAAACCCACCTGATTTTGTTTTAATTCTAAAATTAGCATCAGCATTTAAACCTTGTGGAGCATCGATAAAATCGGTATTAAAATCGAAAACTTTCTGCATTAAATTCAAATTAGAATATCCTAAAGTTGCGCCATAAGAATGTGTTTTATCATCGCTTAGCTTTTGAAAGCCAACATTCGCAAAAATCGGAGAAATACCAAAATCATAAGAACTCTGGTCCGGAAGATCTACACTTTCCAACATTAATGCTCCGGAAAGAGCCTGCCCGTACAATGCTGAATATCCTCCGCTTGAAAATACATTTCCTTTAAAAAGTGACGTATTAAAACGATCTCTACCCGCAATTCCCGGAACTGAGCTGGAGAAATAATTGTTAATTAAGCTTCCATCCATAAAGATCTTAGATTCTGTTCCTGTCCCTCCTCTGATGAATAATCCTTCAGACTCTCCTACTTTCTGTACACCCGGAAGATAGGTTAATGCAGAAGTAATCTGCCCGTCTGCCCCTGCCGTTGTATACACGTCAATAGGTGTTAATAATGCGGTTGCTCTTTTCTTATCGCTTGCTTCTATGGAGCCTGCTGAGATCACGACGGCATCAATTTCGTTAATCTGTTCTTTCAATTCTACATTGACGGATATTTCCTGATTTTCAATGACAATTGGTTTTTCTACATCATTGTATTTTGGGTGGGTAAATATCAAAGTATGGTTTCCTTTTTCTGACGTTTCAAATGAGAAGTTACCATTTGTATCGGTTGTAGCTCCATCATACGTGTCTTTCAAGGTGATATTTATTTCGCTGATTCCTTTATTTCTAAAAGTTACTTTTCCTGTAATTTTCACCTGAGCATAGCTTAGAGAAAATGAGAAAAAAGCAATAAGAAATAAGAATCTTTGTGTCTGCGTTTTCATTGTTTTTAATTTTCGGATCAAAAATACAGTTGAAAATGCCTTTCGGTGAAAAAAAACTTACCGAAAGGCATACTTTGAACTCTGAGTCGCAGATTAGTGAATAGGGATGCAAAAATCAACAATCATTTTCCCTTCCGGATGCTCTTTGAAATTGGAATGATAGATCTCAAAAGGAAAAGCTTTTCGGATGGAATACTGGTTCTCATTCATCCATAAGAATAAAGAGGCCCAGCACTTTTCAAAATCATTCAGGGTAACTTCTCCGCTGCCGATGATAAATTTACCCGCTTCAATGGTCTCAGGAAAAACTTCCCCTTCCTGCTCCATGAGTTGATTATCAAGAAGCATAGATGCGTGAATCCTTACTTTTTCGGGAGGTGTTACTTTGAAGCTGTCATGATAAACGGAGATCATTTTTACATTTTCACGGGGAAAAAGCTGTTTCTTTTTAGCCCAATTGATTAAGATATCATAAGACTTTTCTACATCAGCCAATCCAAGGCTCATTACACACGCAAGATTCATTTCCTGCAGTTCTGTTACTTTAATTTTTAAATTCATTGTTCGCCAGTTTAATAGGTTTTCTACCTTGCAAATGTATTGTCGAAAAACCGTATCAACTTGTCCGTTCTTGCTCTCAACTTGTAAAATCTTGTGGAAACTTTCTGGGGCAGACCTACGAAATTCGGAAGGTGACTTTCCGTAGTATTTTTTAAACGTTTTATTAAAGACAGAATGGTTTGCAAATCCAAGTTCCATGTATATTTCCTTAATGTCTACATTCTTCCTTAAAGCAAGATATAAAGCACTTTTTTCAATTTTCTTTCGGATGATATAGTTCTGAAGTGTTTCTCCCGTAATGAGCTTAAAAATTCTATGAAAATGAAAGGGAGAATAGGCGCCTAGAGCAGCCACTTTTTCAAGACTGAGGTCATCATCCAAATGATTGTCTATATATTTAATGATCCTGATGATTCTTCTTTTATATTCTTCCAATTGTTGTTTTTACCCGTAAAAGTAAGAAGATAAAGGATAGAGAATTTGTCTTTTATTGCGAATGTTGGAAATAAAGATTCTATGAATTTTTATTTTAAATATTACTTACCTTTATATCAATATAAAAAATCATTTAAAATGAAAGTACAAACATTAGCATTATTGGCTGGTTGTGCATTATTTGCTGTTTCTTGCGGAACTACAAAAATGTATTCTGTAAACGCTAAAAGCGGAACACAAACTGGAGGAACTGCAAAGTTTACTCAAAACGGAAACGAAGTTGTAATGAAGCTTGATGTCACCAATCTTACTCCGGGGATCCACGCTGTACATATTCATGAAAAAGGTGACTGCTCTGCAGCTGATGGAACGTCTACAGGAGGACACTGGAATCCAGGAAAAGACGATCATGGTAAATGGGGAGCTGAGCATTTCCACATGGGAGATATCGGGAATTTAGTGGCTAATAAAGACGGTGTTGCCACATTGACTTTCAAAACCGACAAATGGTGTCTTGGATGTACTGACGAATCTAAAAATATCATCGGAAAAGGAATGATTATTCATGCAGCAGCAGATGATTTCCATACTCAGCCTACAGGAAATGCAGGCGGAAGAGTGGGATGTGTAGAAATTAAATAGTACAATTCTTTCAGAAAAAGGTAATAAAAAAATCCGTTTCACGACTTGTGAAACGGATTTTTTGTTTTGATTTATTATTGAAAAGTATTCTTAGGAAAGTCTAAGGTCCTGATAGGATATGGGATATTGATCTCATTTTCCCGAAACTTCCTTAATATTGATTTCCTAATATTACTTCGCATCGTTGGCTGTCTAAATAAATTTTTTGTATGATAAAACATTTTAAAATCTAAAGAGCTATCTCCAAAATTTTCCAGCCTTACGGAGGGGAGCGGATCTTTAAGCACGCTTTCATGTTCTAGTGCGGCCTCTACCATTAACTTCTCCAATAGCTCCAGATCTGTATCATAATGCACTCCGACCGTAATTTCAAAAGCGACCACTTCGTCATTATGAGAGAAATTCACCAGTCTATTTTTAGTTAAAACAGAATTGGGAAAAATAATACTCTTATTATCTCTGGTAAGAATCGTGGTCGTTCTCATTTTAATTTCCTGAACCTCGCCTATAATTCCATCGAGGTCTACCACATCTCCCACTCGTATTGTCCTGTCTAACAAAATAATGATCCCCGATATAAAATCTAAAAACAAATTTTGCAGACCAAGACCTATACCTACCAAAATTACGCTTGAACCTACGAGTAATGGAGACATATCCAATCCGAGCATTTTCATGACCAGAAAGAACATAATAATTACGATCACGTAATGGAATACCTGCGAAAACGCAAACTTTTTACCTAGATCAAATCTTTCAGATTTATAAATAAGCCTTCGTATTATTTTCGAGACAACCAATCCTATAATAAGGATCATGAACGCTCCTATTATTTCGTAGACCGTAAGATTATACTTACCCAGCGAAAATATTTTGTATTCTAAAATCTCTTTAAATGTTACATTTACATTGTCATTTATTACGTTATTAATCTCATTCATCATTTGGTTTGTGTGTGTGTTTATTTTTTTACATTCATATCGCCTATGATATTCATTGCTTCCTGAAGGTAAGGGTCTTTCTTAAGATTTTTGATCCACATTTCAGATTTCTTCTTGAATGCTTCATCTTTTTTCTCTCTATCTACTTCATTGGGATACAAAATAAACTGAAGACCGTTTTCAAATTTCGTTAATGCTTTGAATTTTTCAATCTGAGCTTTTCTTTGCTTCATCAAGTCATTAAACTTATTGATGTTAAGCGTGATTGTCTCTTCTTTATCTAATTTCTCTCTCCATTGCGCAGATTCTAATAACAACTGATAGTTGGTATTTTTAGCCATTCTATCGTTGCTTGCTTTTTCTAATGCTTTCACATCAAAATAGTTTAGTTTCTGGAAGTTGGTGCTAGGAATTTTATCCCACGCCAATGCATAATCATCATATCGCTCTCCTATTTCAGCATAGGTAAAGAAGTCTTTCATCTGAATATCAGAAACAATACCTTTTCTCTGCGTAGACTCTCCTGTAATTCTGTAGAACTTCTGGATCGTTAATTTTAAAGAACCGAAATCATCTTCACTGTTTAAGAATCTATTTAAATCAACAAAAGTCTGAACCGTTCCTTTTCCGAAAGACTGTGGAGAACCGATAATCATCGCTCTTCCAGTATCCTGCATTGCACCCGCCAAGATCTCTGAAGCTGAAGCCGAAAGTTCATTTTGCATAATAACAACCGGTCCTGTCCAGATTGGAGTTTCCTGTTTGTTTTTCAGCGTCTGAATTTTTCCGTTTCCGTCTTTTACCTGAACATAAGGTCCTGCATTCATGAAAAGTCCCATGATATCACCTACTTCCGTTAGAGATCCACCACCGTTATTTCTTAGATCTAAAACAATTCCTTCGATGTTTTGAGCTTTCAGTTTAATGATCTCATTTTTAATGTCATCAGAAGCATTTCTTCCTTTTGGATCTTCAAAATCAGCATTGAAACTTGGTAAATTAATGAAACCATATTTCTTACCGTTTGGAGAATTTACAACAATACTTCTTGCGAAAGTATCTTCAATGGCAACTTCTTCACGGATCATTGTTACTTCTTTAGTCGTTCCGTCTTTCTTCTGAACTGTTAATGTAACCGGAGTTCCTTTTTCCCCTCTGATGTATCTTACCGCTTCCTCAGAAAGCATTCCTACCACATTTACAGCATCATCTTTTGGTTTAGATTTTACTTTTAGGATCTTATCTCCTTCTGTAAGCTGCTTCGATTTCCAAGCTGGCGCTCCGATGGTAAGAGGACCTAAATATAAATATCCTTTTTTCTCTTGGATCACTGCTCCGATTCCGATCACTTTTCCTGTGAAAGCCATATCAAATTCTTCCTTATCTTTTGGAGAATAGTAATTGGTATGAGGATCAAAAACTTCTGTATATGCATTCATATACACTGTGAACCAGTTCATTTTATTTCTCTTCTTAAACCTCGTAAACGTATCTTTTACAAGATCTTTTACTTCGTCCGTTGCCTTTACTTTCTTCTGTTCAGGCGTAAGAATCTGAAGTTTAATTGTATCCTGCAATTTATATTTCTGTACAGAATCTTTTTTCTCTTTTTGAGCAAGTTCTTTGCTGTTTAAAGATTCAATTTCCTGAAGAATATTGTATTTAATGAACTTTTTCCATTCATTATACTGATCTTGCTTAGAAGCTGGTGCTTTTTTAAGTTTATTTTCTAAAACCAAACTCTCATCTTCTTCAAGGTTGATTGGCTTACTGAAAATATCCTGAGTTAATTTATCAATCTCATCAACCCTTTGAAAAAGTCTGTCCGTCGTTAATTTATAGAACGTAAGATCACCGATATTCAGATAATCATCAAGCTTTGTTTCGTGCTTGCTGAATTCATCCATATCAGATTGCAGGAAATATCTTTTTCCCGGATCTATCATCTCAAAATATTGTTTGTAAACATCCTTAGAATAAGCATCATTAATAGCTTTTGGGCTGTAATGTAGATAAGAAAGAGTGTTCTTTACGCTCACCATTATCGTCTGCATCTTTTCATCATCATTTTTAGGTGAGTTGAAACAAAACATTAGACTTGTTAATGGAATTAGGAGTAAAAATTTATTTAGCTTGAAATTTTTCCACATAAATCTGTAATGTATTTTATTAATTTTTTAAAAAGTATTTTAATTAGTAGTAATTTTTAAATTACTGTTACAAACTATCAAATTTAATACCTTATTTATAAATATCAGATAGTTTTAAGAGTTTTTATTATTAGAAGTATGCTGCTTTATTTTTCGATCTTCAATTAATGTCAAAATATACAGAGGAAAGAATGAAACGATGATTCTCAAAGCTTCTCCAAATTTATACTCATAATATTTTCCGCCATCGATACAGAAAAAGCAGACTGAGATAAAAATCACTAAAAAACTGCAAGAATAAGTAATATGATAATCAGAATTTTTATTAGCAGCATAAATAACATAGGTGAAACTAAAACCCAGATAACTGAACATCATAAAACAAGTCGTAAGTATACTCATTTCTCCTTCAAAGTCGAGAAAATCAAGACTGCTCAAACCAATTAAAATTAAAGCTCCCAAGAGAAAATTTGCCAAAGATCTCTTTCTTTTCCATGAATAAATAAGGATTATTATAGTGATTAATAAAACTGAAAATTGAAAAAAATTAATATTCATCATACCCTTTTTTTATACAAAAGATAGTAGATATAAACGTAGAGAGGTAGGAATGCAATGAGAATATTTCCTACTATAAGAAATGCATATTTCACTCCATCCATTGACGTAAAAATAAACACTAACATTGCAGAAATTATTGGAAAAAAGAAAAAATATTCCCTACGATTTTGTGGCTTTATCAATAATATGATCAAACTGATTATATTAAAAACAATATAGCCTATAAAATTTAACATACATAGCAATATATCTCCTTGGGAAGATTTTGATGACCATCTTTCAACATTAATTAAAAGTGGAATTATAAATAATCCTAAAAGAAAGCTCGATATTATTTTGCTGCTTATCTCTCCTTTTACAATTATTGGAAGGGCCAGTAAGCTTAAAATTATTACTACAGAAATTAGAATACCCATTGAGTGAATTTATTTGGAATTAGTTTATGCAAAAATGAACAAAAGTGATCAAAGTTCAAATAATATTTAAAATCGAAGTTTTTAAAGAAAGTCTTTTATCCTATATTTGTTAAAATTAAAATATAATATGGAAAGACCTCTTATTCTGGTTACTAATGATGATGGAATTACAGCACCTGGTATCAGAAATCTTATCAGTTTTATGAACGAAATCGGAGAAGTTGTTGTTGTAGCGCCCAATTCTCCTCAAAGCGGAAAAGGACACGCTATTACCATTAATTCTACCTTAAGTTACGAAGAAGTAACCTTAGACGGCCCACAAACAGACTTTTCTTGTAGTGGAACTCCCGTTGACTGTGTGAAAATGGCTCTTGATAAAATCATGACAAGAAGACCGGATATCGTAGTTTCAGGAATCAATCATGGAGCAAATTCTTCAATTAATGTAATCTATTCCGGAACAATGTCTGCAGCGGTAGAAGCTGGTGTGGAAGGCATTCCTGCAATCGGATTTTCATTGCTTGATTTCAGTTGGGAAGCCGATTTTTCTCAAGCTAAAGAATTTATTCAAAATATCGTTAGAAGAACATTGGAAAACCCAATGCCAAAAGGAATTGTATTAAATGTAAACATTCCGAAACTTCCTGCAGGAGAAATCAAAGGGATTAAAGTTTGTAAACAAGCTAACGCAAAATGGGAAGAAAGTTTTGACGAAAGAGTAAGCCCACACGGAAAAAAATATTACTGGCTAACAGGATATTTCAATAATATGGATAAATCTGAGGATGCTGATGAAACAGCTTTGGCTGCCGGATACATCTCCATTGTTCCTGTAAAATTTGATATGACCGCCTACGAATACATTAAAACGTTGGAAGAAGTCATGAAATTTGATTAAAATAAACCTAAGGCGTAAATTATTTTACGCCTTATTTCATACATCCCTTTTATTCAGAAAAAAGGTAATCTAAGACTTTGAAACAATCAAAATTTACTCATAATAAATTCACAAAGTCCCTTTTCTTCTTATTTTCATTAAATCTTTTTCTTAAATTTATTCTTATTAATTTATCCAAATTATGAGAATAGAATATGATATCAAACTGGGTTTTAAAGATGTAATGTTTCGCCCAAAGCGTTCTACCTTAAAATCCCGTTCAGAAGTGAGCCTAGAGAGAGAATTTACGTTCAAACATACCCAAAAGAAATGGCAGGGAACTCCCATTATCGCTGCAAATATGGATACGGTGGGAACTTTTGAAATGGCGGTAGAATTAGCAAAAGATAAAATTATTACAGCCATCCACAAACATTATTCTGTTGAAGAATGGAGTACCTTTTTAAATAGTCAGCCCGAAAGTATTCATCAATATATTGCCTTAAGCACCGGAACCGGAAAAGCGGATGAAGAAAAGCTGAAACAGATCATTGGAAAGCACCCTAAAATCGAGTTTTTATGCATTGATGTAGCCAATGGTTATTCCGAGCATTTTGTGGACTTTGTAAAGAATGCAAGAGCTAATTTTCCTGATAAGATCATTATCGCAGGGAATGTAGTAACCGGTGAGATGGTAGAAGAGCTTCTTTTGGTAGGTGCAGATATCATTAAAGTAGGAATCGGACCAGGTTCTGTGTGTACAACGCGTGTAAAAACCGGAGTTGGATATCCTCAGCTATCTGCCATTATTGAATGTTCTGATGCTGCTCACGGTTTGGGTGGACATATCATTGCAGATGGAGGCTGTAAAGTTCCTGGAGATGTTGCTAAAGCCTTTGGTGGCGGTGCAGATTTTGTGATGCTTGGCGGAATGTTTGCCGGTCATGATGAAAGCGGCGGCGAAATTATAGAAGAAAATGGTAAAAAATACCGAACTTTTTACGGAATGAGTTCAAAAACAGCAATGGATAAACACTCAGGTGGGGTTGCTGAATACAGAGCTTCAGAAGGAAAAACAGTAAAAGTAGCGTATAAAGGTCCGGTTTCAGAGACGGTAAAAGATATTCTAGGAGGTGTACGTTCAACATGTACTTATGTGGGAGCATCGAAGCTGAAGGAATTGTCAAAAAGAACGACTTTTATTAGAGTTCAGGAACAGGAGAATCAGGTTTTTAAAGACTGATTTTTTAGAAATAACAAAAGCCGTTCAGACTGAACGGCTTTTTATATATTTTTAAGGTAGAGCTTCTTATGGCATTAGCATTCCTCCATCAATATTCAATGTTTGACCTGTAACATACGCAGACATATCACTTGCGAAGAAAACACATGCATTCGCAATATCTTCGGGTTGTCCACCTCTTTTTAATGGAATCCCATCTCTCCAAGCCTGTACTGCTTTTTCATCTAAAGCTGCCGTCATTTCAGTTTCAATAAAACCTGGTGCAACAGCGTTACAACGAATATTTCTTGAACCTAATTCCAACGCTACAGATTTTGTAAACCCAATAACTCCCGCTTTAGTAGCTGCATAGTTTGCCTGTCCTGCATTTCCTTTAATACCCACAACAGAACTCATATTGATAATAGAACCGGATTTTGCCTTCATCATCGGCTTAATAACCGCCTTTGTAAGGTTGAATACTGAATCTAAGTTTACTTTGATAACACTGTCCCAATCGTCTTTTGACATTCTCATTAATAGCCCATCTTTGGTAATTCCTGCATTGTTAACAAGAATATCAATTTTACCAAACTCAGCCATTACATCATCTACTAATTTTTGAGCCGCATCGTAATCTGATGCATCAGATTGGTACCCTTTAATTTGAGTTACAGAACTTAAAGTCTCTTCTAATTCCTTTGCTTTATCTACAGAACCAGCGTAAGTGAATGCTACTTTTGCCCCCTGTTGAGCAAACATTTCTGCAATTCCTCTCCCGATTCCTCTCGTAGCTCCGGTAATTAGTGCTACCTTTCCTTCTAATAGTTTCATATCTATGACAATTATTTTTTCCTTTAATGAATTAGCTTATTGTGTTTTGGCTAATTTAATATATTTAATTTTATCTAAATTAAATGGTGCGCAAAGATATTATAAATTGTTATTCAATGCATTTTAAACTATTATTTTAATAAAAAATTAAGACTGTTTTTTGTCATGTATACAGGTTAATCTAATAGTATTTTATTTTCTGAGGATGAAAAGCTTAAGTATTCTGTGGTTTTATCTTTGGTAAGTTTCAACCCTTTTCTATCGGCGGAATATTTATCGTAAATAACGTCTTTCAACGGTTCATTTTTTAGGTTTGTAACCCCGAATTTATCTCCTTTCTGTACCACTACTTCATTTCCGGAAGTGAAAGTAACAATATCATCATACATAAATGCAATGATTTGTTTTCCTTCCTCATCCACCATTCCGTAAAGGTTTTCGCTGTTTTTACAGATGACAGCCGGATAAGACTGAAACGGCTTTATAGCAGCCACATCTTTAAGTGGAGTGTAAGATTTATCTTTGGGAGAAAAGGTATAGAAAGTATCTCCTTTTTTAACAATTAAATTATTAAAAAACACTTTTTCTATCTGATAATCTTCTTCTAAAACGCTCTTTAAATCTTTATCTAAAAGCTTCTCTTCACCATCTTTACTTACATACAAATAATTTTCACCTCTTAATTTAAAAGCTTCTATTACATCATATTCTTTAGGAAGAACAACTTCACCGTTGGTGCGAATAACCGCTATTTTAGGATTTTTATCGTCTTTCAAAGACTTAAACATTCCATTAAACAAGTGGCTTACAAACTCAAAATCGGTAGGATAAGATTTTTTTTCTGCTTTCGAAAAAATACTTGCTTTATTATCTTTTACCAGGTAAATATATTCTCTTCCTACAAAAGCCTGATCGTAGATTTCATCTTCCAAAACCTTTTCATTTTCATCTATGATTCCATATTTATTTTTGGCTTCATTTTTTGTAATAATGAAAGGATATCCGTTGATATCTTCAACATAATGATCAGAAAATGTACTTATTGTTTTTCCGTTATTATCCAGAACTTCGCCACTTCTAGCACCTGTCATAAGGTAAACCCTTCCTTTATAAAAACGAAGATTATCCTTAAATTCTCTATCGGAAACCTGCTGCCCATCAAAATTATAGATGACCCAGTTCTTATCTTTTTTTACAAAAAATCTGTTTTCACTGGCAAATTGTATGTCATCAAAGAAAGGAATGATTTCCTTTCCGTTAAAATCAAAAACAGCCACTTTCCCACTTTTAGAATAGATTAGTTTATCTTTATTCTCCCAGGTTCTGAATTTAAAATTATCAAGAGGAATTAGTTCTTTTCCATTAACATCAATTAAAGCCGTCTGTCCTTTAGCCTCTCCTTCTTTTACCTTTAAGATAAATCTATCTTTCCATAAATGGGTGATCTCATTTTTATACGGATAAGTAAACGTAATGGTACCTAAAGAATCAACAATACCTGATTTTCCAGTTTCCTGATCGACGATTATTCCATATCCTTTTGAATAAGACTGGACTTCTTTACCCAGCTTTTTGGATAACAGAATATTAGTGTATTGATCCGTTTGTTGTGCTATACAAAGCGATGAAAACAATACGAAAACTAGATTTTTCAATTAAAGATTTAAATAGAATTATTGATAATAAGAACGATCTCTCCTTTTAAAGTTTTGCTTTTGGAAAATTCAATTAATTCATTGATTGATCCTCTTTTAGTTTCTTCAAATTTCTTCGAAATCTCACGACTCAAACTTGCTTTTGTATGCTTTCCGAAGAACTCTTTTACCTGCTCCAGCGTAGTATTGATCTTGTGTGGGCTTTCGTATAAAACAATTGTTTTTTTCTCCTCTGCCAGTTGTTTCAGCTTTGTCTGTCTTCCTTTCTTTTGAGGAAGAAAACCAGCAAATAAAAACTCATTATTCGGAAGTCCGGACACCACCAAAGCCGGAACAAAAGCTGTTGCTCCCGGCAGGCATATCATTTCAATATCATTATCTGAACCTGCTTTACTTAATAAATACCCCGGATCTGAAATCCCCGGTGTTCCCGCATCGGTAATAATGGCAATATTCTGACCGCTTTTAAGATCATTAATTACCTTTTCTGTTGCCTGATGCTCATTATGTAAATGATAAGATCTTAATGGTTTAGAGATCTCGTAATGTTTTAAAAGAATTCCGGAAGTTCTTGTGTCTTCACATAAAATATAATCTACCTCTTTCAGTACTTTTACCGCCCTGAAAGTCATGTCTTCTAAGTTCCCAACCGGTGTGGGAACAAAATAAAGGATTCCGCTCAAAATTTAATTTATAAGAATTTATTTTCTACTAATATCCACAGTCTTTGAGCGTATTCATCAACCTTACTCCATTTTCTATCGTAGTAAAGGTCACTCAAATATTCTTTTGCTTCTTCTAATGTTCTGAACCTGTTAAGGACACCAATGGCATCATTCAGTTCAGATTGGCTTCCTCCAAATAGTGTTTTTGTGAAAGCAATCCTGTCATTTAAATCTAATTTAAATTCAGGTTTTGTTTTTTCCGCCTCCATTAAGTTGGTCGGAATATTTGTTTTCAGGATGCTTCCGGTTTCTTCTTTTACTACCGGAACCGGTTTTTCCTGAGGAGTTTCTATCTGTAAATGATCATCATCAAATAACGACTGAACAGCCTTTAATCCTTTGATATTAGACAGTCTTATCTTTTTCTCCTGATTATACGCTTCTAAATTTTCAAAGCTCTCATCAGAAGCTAGATGTTCCTTTTCATTATCATGAGAAGGTCTATCAAAATCTACAATTTTTCTTCTGTCTGATTCTTCTTCAGCTATTTTTTGCTCTTGTTTTTCTTCAACCTGAGCATCATTTTTAATTTCGCTGAGAATATTTTCAACATTAGACGTTTCATTTACCATTTCTCCCTGCTCTATCGATATATTGGAAGATACAAACTGTTCTTCATTTTCTTCGATAAGCATTTCATCATCATCTAAAATTTCAGTTTCAAAAGCGCTTGGAGTTTCTGCTGAAATTTCCTGCTTATATCCTTCAGTCTTTATTTCAGATTCAAAATTATACTGAACTTTCTCTTCTTCATCAAAATTATTGCTCTCATTTCCACGATCATCAGAGATTTCATTTTCAAATTCATCTATTTCGTTCAACTGATTATTAAAAATAACTTCCTCTTGCGTAATATGATGGCTGAATATCTCTTCTTGAATATCTTCGTCCGTTTCAGGTTCTGCATTGGCAAGAATCCTTTCTTCATCTACAAAGTTTAAAATACTTCCCTGATAATCTGAAGGTTGATCTTCATCAATTTCATTTAACTGATTATTAAAAACCACTTCCTCTTCCGTCACCTCTTCATTAGATTTTTTATCCTGAACAGCGTCAACGGTATCAGAATTTTCTTCAACAAAGGTAACTACATTTTCATGATATTCATTTTCAACAATTTCATTGAGTTGATTATTGAAAATGGCTTCTTCCTCAGCGGCTCCTACATGAAGATTTGGTGTACTGTTTTCACCATCAACAAAGGCTACCCCATTTTCTTCATAAGAAGATTTGTTGTCGTTTTCGTCTATTTCGTTGAACTCATTATTAAAAATAGCTTCTTCTTCGGTAACTTCATGGTTTGATTCCTGAGATTCAAAATCATTATTTACAAAAGAAATACTCTTTTCGTTTTCTGAGACCTGAGATTGATTGTCGGGGATGAAATACTCAATATTTTTTTCTAACAATCTTAAGAAAGAGATTCTATTAGCAAGCTCATCTACAAGATCTTGCTTAGAAAGTAATTCGTCAACATTGTTTATTTTCTCCAAAATATCAATGATATTCTTGGATTCAAAAAAAATCTTTTCCTTTAAATCTTGGATATTCTGCATATAAGATTGTTGTTAAAATTGCTTACTTTTGATGTTAAAAATATACGGCTAATTTAACAAATGTTTTTAGAAAATACAATTAATCATTCCAAACAAAGTGGTTGGATGGAAGTTATTTGTGGCTCAATGTTTTCCGGAAAAACGGAAGAGTTGATCAGAAGACTTCGAAGAGCTGAAATGGCAGGGCAAAATGTGGAAATTTTTAAACCAAAAACCGATACTCGATATTCCAATGAGGACGTGGTTTCTCATAACAAGAATACCATTCGCAGTACGGCAGTAGAAAACCCTAATGAAATCATATTATTGGGGTCTAATTGTGATGTTGTAGGCATTGATGAAGCACAGTTTTTCGACGAAAGTATTGTCGAAATTGCCAATCAATTAGCCAATAGCGGCATACGAGTAGTCATCGCAGGATTGGATATGGACTTTTTAGGAAGACCTTTTGGCCCGATGCCTAACTTAATGGCTACTGCAGAATACGTTACAAAAGTGCATGCTATTTGTAAGAGAACGGGTAATCTGGCCAACTACTCCATGAGAACTTCTCAGGGAGACGATTTGGTAGAATTAGGAGAAACCGAAAGTTACGAAGCAGTAAGCCGTCGTGTTTTTATTGAAGAAGTACTTTCAAAAAAGAATAAATAAATAGTAAATTAGGCTAATATTAAGTTTAATGCTAGATTTAATTAAAATATATTTTGGTTAAACACAAAGACGTAAATAAAATTAATAAAAACTTTACGTCTTTGTAATTTCCAACAAAAAAGCCAACACAAAAAATAAAGCAGAAAGGGCACCAATGAATTATACAGTACACCAAATTGCAGAAATCACCAATGCTAACATTATTGGAGATGAAAATTTAATTATCAAAAACATCGCTTTTGATAGCAGGATTATATATTCTACTAAGAACGCCGCCTTTATTGCAATTAATACTCAAAAAAATTCAGGGGAAAAATTTATTGAATCTGCTATTGATAGAGGAATAACAATAATTATTTCTGAACATCATTATCCTCAGTTTGAAAATGTAACGTGGATCATTGTTGAAAATTCTGTTGAATTTCTTCAAAAATTAGCGAAATATCATTTCGAAAATTCTTCCATTAAATCCATTGGAATTACAGGAAGTAACGGAAAAACGATTCTTAAAGAATGGCTATACCAATGTCTTTGGAATGAATTCCCGACAGTGAAAAGTCCAAAAAGTTTTAATTCACAAATTGGTCTTCCTCTTTCTTTGCTTCAAATTAATAATTCTCACCAATTGGGAATTTTTGAAGTAGGAATTTCAAAGCCCAATGAAATGCAGAATCTGGAAAATATTTTCCATCCACAGATTGGTTTGCTTACTCATATTGGAACGGCACATGCTGCCAATTTCGAATCGGAGGAGGAATTAATCGATGAAAAGATTAAACTTTTTAAAGATTCTGAAGTGATCATTTATAATGGTGATAATGCACTCGTCAGCAATAAAATAAATAAACTGTATTCAAGTAAAAAATTAATTTCTTACGGCTTTAAAAAAGAGAATCAGGTTTTCATTAAAAACAATATTTCCAAGGATGAAAATATTGTTGTGGAATATTTTGGGGAAGAGATCAGTTTTTCAGCCCATCAAAGGGATGAAGCTACTTTAACCAATGCTTTAGCCCTTATTACGGTGCTAAAGGAGTTGGGAATAGAAAATCAGAAGATCATTGAAAAAATCAACGCTTTAAAGGCTGTAGAAATGCGACTTGAAGCGATTGAAGGAAGTAAAAATAATATCATCATTAATGATTCTTTTAATCTGGATCTGGATTCTTTAAAAACTGCCCTACAATTTTTAAAAGAGTATAACAAGTCTAAAAAATCTTTGGTTCTCACCGACATTGTTGGCGTGAATTCTAATTCTCAGGAATTGTATGAAGAGGTTTCAGATCTTGTGAATGAACAGAAATTTGATTCGGTTTTCTTAATTGGTGATGAAATATCAAAGTTTAGTGATTTATTTAAATCTAAAACATCTACTTTCATTAACACTCAAGAATTAATTGAAAGCAAACATCTTACAGAAATTGAAAACCAAATTATTCTTCTGAAAGGGGCAAGAAAATTTGAGATTGAAAGACTAAAAGATCTGCTTGAGCTCAGGAAACATGATACCGTTTTAGAAATTAATCTGAATGCGATTCTTCATAACATTAATTATCATAAGTCTTTACTGAAACCTTCCACCAAAATGATGGCTATGGTAAAAGCAAATGCTTATGGATTAGGAAGTTATGAGATTTCAGAATTTCTACAGCATCATCATATTGATTATCTTGGTGTTGCGTTTGTAGATGAAGGTGTGGAACTTAGAAAAAAAGGAATTACCATCCCTATTGTGGTGATGAATCCTGAGCAACATAGCTATGATACCGTGATTCAATATAATCTAGAACCGGAAATTTATAGTTTCAGGGTATTGGAGTTGTTTTACGAAGCAGTTCAAAAATCAGGATACGACAAAAAATATCCTATCCATATCAAACTGGAAACGGGAATGCATCGTCTTGGTTTTAAAGATGCTGAATTAGATCAATTAAGCGAAACTTTAAATAATATCAATGTACAGGTTCAAAGTATTTTCAGTCATCTATCGTCTTCAGATGTACCGGCTGAGAAAGAATTTACATTGAATCAATTAAAAACCTTTGAAAAAAACTCCAGCTCCCTCATTGAAAAATTGAACTACACGCCTATCCGACATATCTTAAATTCTTCCGGAATTACAAGCTATACCCATCATGAATATGATATGGTAAGAATTGGGATTGGAATGCTAGGAGAATCACCAAGTAGTGAAATACAAAAACAATTACAATCTGTTGTAAGCTTTAAAACAGTAATCTCCCAAATCTCTTTGGTAGAAAACGGAGAATCTGTAGGCTACAGCAGAAAGTACAAGACAGATCATACAACCAAAATAGCGACTGTTCCTGTTGGCTATGCAGACGGAATTCCAAGATTAATAGGAAACCAAATAGGAAATTTTGCAGTACACAAAACCTTAGCCCCTATTGTTGGGAATATCTGTATGGATATGATGATGCTGAATGTAGATCACATTCCCAATGTGAAAGAAGGAGATACGGTAACTATTTTCAATGCAAAACCAAGTTTAAAAGAATTCGCAGCATACTGCAAAACCATAACCTACGAAGTATTAACTTCCATCTCACCTCGGGTGAAAAGGATTTATATAAAAGACTAACTATGAGAAAACTTTTGATTCTCTTATTCGTGTTCCAATTACTTTTGATCCAGTCTCAAGTAAAAAAGAATTTGGTAATTCCTAAAAATCCCAGAATAGGCCTCTCATTGGCCGGTGGCGGAGCCAAAGGTTTTTCGCATGTTGGAGTACTCAAAGTATTAGATTCTCTAGGAGTAAAAGTAGATTACATTGCCGGGACAAGTATGGGCGCTATCGTTGGCGGTTTATACGCCTCCGGATATTCTGGAAAAGAGATCGAAAAAATAGTGATGGACACCGATTTCTATTCTTTAATTATGGATCCTAAATCTAGAAAAGAAAGTACATTCTTTAATAAATCTGTAGACAAGTATCTTTTTTCTATTCCATTAAAAAATGGAAAAATCACACTTCCCTCTTCCATAAGCTCAGGTCAGAAAAATGTTTATTTACTGAAAGAGCTTTTCAAAAATGTTTCTAATATTGATGACTTTTCAAAACTTCCTATTCCGTTCATGTGTGTTGCAACCAACCTAGAAAGTGGAAACATGCAGATCTTTGAAAAAGGAGATTTGGTACAGTCTATCATGGCAAGTTCTGCCTTCCCTTCATTAATGGATCCTGTGAAAATTGGGGACAGTATTTATATTGACGGAGCGATGACGGTAAACTATCCATCAAAGCCATTAAAGGATAAAGGGATCGATATTGTGATCGGTGTGGATCTTAATCAAGACCTATCCAGCAGAGAAGATTTAAACAGTATTATAGCCATCCTGAATCAAGTGATTGATATGAATATCCATAAGGATACAAAACGTCAATACAAGTTCACAGATATTAATATTAAGCCTAATTTAAAAGGCATGTCTGCCACAAGCTATGATGACAAGAAAAAAATTCTTGACAGCGGATATGTGGAAGGTTTAAAATATGTGAATATATTAAATGAACTTCCCAAGCGTTCATTTGACCGGTTGAGGCAACAGGTAAATCCTATCTATTCTAATGTATATAAAATTGACAGTATCGCATTGGAAGGAGATAAAATTTTTGGAAAAAACTATGTCCTAGGAAAAATGGGACTTCGCCTACCCTCTTTACAAACCTATGGAAGTATTAATAAAAAGATTGATAAACTGGTAGCCACCAACAATTATAAATTTATTAATTACGATATCGTTTCAGAGAACGATGCCAACTACCTTAAGTTGTATGTAACCGAAGATGAAGCAAGGCATTTTGTAAAATTTGGTCTTCACTATGATGAAGTCTTTAAGACAGGTTTATTATTAAACTATTCTGCAAAACGTCTGTTGTTTAAAAATTCGAATCTTTCCCTGGATGTAATTGTAGGAGATAAGCCTAGATATTACTTAAATTATTTTATTGATAACGGATATATTCCGGGATTAGGATTCTACTCCTCAGGAATGAGCTTCGATCTAAAAGATGCCAATAATTATAATGTAGATAAATGGAAATGGCTGAGAAATGAGATCTACATCCAATCTACATGGAAGGATAAGTTCGCCATAGGAGGTGGTTTAAGTCACGATTATTTTGATGCCGAAGCCAATGGTACCAATGAACGAATTAGCCGCTTTCTAAACCCCTATGTTTTCATTAAAAGCGACACCCAGGACGACAAAGACTTCCCTACTAAAGGACTCTATATTTCTGCTGAAGGAAAGGCCATAGATTTAATGAAATCTGAAGTAGATAAAAGATTGGTACAGGTAAAAGCTGATATTAGAATCAGTATTCCTTTAACAAAACAATTCTCTTATCGTCTTAATCTTTATGGTGGAATTACCATTGGCGAGAATCTTCCTCAATTTTATCAATACCGTTTAGGAGGTGTTTTCGAACAAAATATGGTCAACTTCAAAAGCTTTGCAGGATTCTATTTTTCACAGCTTAATTCAAATAATGTTATATTAATATCCAATGATCTTCAGTTTAAATTTGAGAAGAATTATTTCTTAAGCGGAAATTTCTCTTTTGCTAATTTATCTGATGACATTACTTTCGAAGATGCCGTTAAATTGAACTATAGTTCAGTAGGGATCTCGGCAGGTTATAAATCTCCGTTTGGACAGATAAGACTAAACTTTAGTCACTCACTTAAAAATAATCAAAAAGGTATATTCAGTGTTATATTAGGACACTGGTTTTAAAACAATGATACAATTCTTTTACGAAAACTTACCCTCAACGGTAAATACAGAATACACGAAATGGCTGGAAGATCTTATTCTTTCAGAAGGAAAAAAATTAGGAGAAATCAATTACATTTTCTGTGACGACGAATATCTGCTGAAGATAAATCAAGACTATCTGCAGCATGATTATTATACAGATATCATCACTTTTGATTATGTAAAAGGTAAAACAATAAGCGCTGAGATTTTTGTATCTTTGCAGCGCATTTCAGACAACGCTTCTACCCTATCCAAAAATCACGAAGAAGAACTAAGAAGAGTTTTAGCTCATGGCATTCTTCATCTTTGTGGATACAAGGATAAAACGGAAGAAGAAGAGAAAGCAATGCGAGGAAAAGAAGATTTTTATTTAGCAAAGTATACTAATTAATTTATATCAAAGAGATTTTTATCTACGCTAAATAACACGAAATAGAAACACTTTTTAGAATTTATTTCGACGCAATGTTTCACGTGAAACATTTAAAAAAGATAAAAAATTTAAGGCTTAAAACAAGCAACATAAAAATGATTTCAGAAATATATGATGTAATCGTAGTTGGTGCGGGTCACGCAGGATGTGAAGCAGCAGCAGCAGCAGCCAACTTAGGGTCGAAAACTTTGCTCGTTACAATGAACATGCAAACAATCGGACAAATGAGCTGTAACCCAGCAATGGGAGGTATTGCAAAGGGACAAATTGTAAGAGAGATTGATGCAATGGGAGGATACTCCGGAATTATAGCAGACAAATCTGCGATACAATTCAAAATGCTAAACCTTTCAAAAGGTCCTGCGATGTGGTCTCCAAGAACACAAAACGACAGAATGCTTTTTGCAGAAGAATGGCGTTATGCATTAGAAAATACTCCAAATCTTGATTTCTTTCAGGATATGGTAAAGAGCTTAATTATTGAAAATGATAGAGCCGTTGGAGTTGTAACTTCATTAGGAATTCAAATAAGATCCAAATCTGTAGTTCTTACAAATGGTACTTTCCTTAACGGATTGATCCACGTTGGAGACAAACAATTAGGTGGTGGAAGAATGGGTGAACCAAGAGCATTTGGTATTACCGAACAACTCGTTTCTTTAGGTTTTGAATCTGGAAGAATGAAGACCGGTACTCCACCCCGCGTAGATGGAAGAAGCTTGGATTATTCTAAAATGGAAGAACAAAAGGGAGATGAAAATCCTCAAAAATTCAGCTATCTTGATACTCCAAAATTAACAAAACAATTAAGCTGTCATATCGTTTATACCAACGAAGCGGTGCATGATATTTTACGTGAAGGTTTCGACAGAAGCCCAATGTTCAATGGTACCATTCAAAGTTTAGGACCAAGATATTGTCCTAGTATTGAAGACAAGATTAATCGTTTTGCAGAAAGAACAAGACACCAGCTTTTCGTAGAACCGGAAGGATGGAAAACTGTAGAGATTTATGTAAACGGTTTCAGCTCTTCTCTTCCTGAAGACGTTCAGCTTAAAGCAATGAAACATATCCCAGGATTTGAGAATGTAAAAGTATTCCGTCCGGGTTATGCTATCGAATATGACTACTTCCCTCCTACTCAATTAAAACATACCTTAGAAACAAAATTGATCGGTAACTTATATTTTGCAGGTCAGATCAATGGAACAACAGGCTACGAAGAAGCTGCCGGACAAGGTTTAATTGCAGGGATAAACGCTCACAATAAAGTACACGATAAAGAAGATTTTATACTTAACAGAGACGAAGCATATATCGGAGTTTTAATTGATGATTTAATTACGAAAGGTACAGAAGAGCCTTACAGAATGTTTACTTCTCGTGCAGAATACAGACTTCTTTTAAGACAAGATAATGCAGATATCAGATTAACTGAAAAGGCTTATAACTTAGGTTTAGCAAAAGAAGATAGACTGAAAAGAGTTCAGGAGAAAATCACTAAAAGTGAAGAACTTGAAGCCTTCTTACGAGAAACTTCTTTAAAGCCTGGAGTTATTAATCCTATTTTAGAGAGTATAGAAAGTAATCCTGTAGACCAAGCTTACAGAGCTGCGCAGTTCCTTACAAGACCAAATATTACCCTAGAAAAGCTAGAAAATATTGAAGCTATTAAGCTAGTTACTTCTACTTACGATGATGAAGTAAGAGAACAAGCAGAAGTAAATATTAAATACAGAGGATATATTGAGAAAGAAAAAGAAAATGTAGCCAAACTGAATCGTCTAGAAAACGTTAAGATTCCAGAAGATTTTGATTATTTAGCTATTACAAGCCTTTCTTCAGAAGCTAAACAGAAAATGACTAAGGTAAAGCCAAAAACTTTAGCACAAGCAGGCAGAATAAGCGGAGTATCTCCGGCCGATATTAATGTTTTAATGGTGTATCTAGGACGTTAAATTAAGAAATGTTTCACGTGGAACATTTGTAAAATAAAAGAGAAAATTAAGATGTCTATGAGCTTACTATAGTTTATAAATATCTTAATTTTTAATATAAAAGAAGTCAATTAAATGAAAATTAAAGATCATTTTCTTTCTCAGGAAATATTTGAAATCAAAGAAACAGAAACAAAAGGAGTTTTTAAGACCTCCCCTATTCCATCGAATATTTCTACCTATTATGAAAGTGAAGATTATATTTCCCATCACCAGGATTCAGGAAGTTTAAAAGAAAAACTATATAAATTCTTACAGTCTTTCAATCTTCAATATAAAAAAACGATCCTTATTGACAGAATAAAGAAAGGTTCAAAAGTTCTGGATTATGGATGTGGAGCCGGAGAATTTGTAAAATATATAGAAAATGATTTTGAAACCTTAGGTTTCGAACCTGATGCTGATGCAAGAAAAGCTGCAAAAAGTAAAATTGAAAAAGCAAAAATAATAGATAATTTAAACACCATTGAAGATGGAAGTTTAGATGCAATTACTTTATGGCATGTTTTCGAGCACGTAGAAAATCAAGATGAGATGCTTCAGATTTTTCATTCAAAATTAAAAGAAAAAGGATTATTAATTATTGCAGTTCCCAATCCTACATCATACGATGCAAAACATTATAAAGAATATTGGGCAGCATATGATGTACCAAGACACATCTATCATTTTTCAAAAACCGGAATGGAAAATTTAATTTCTAAGAAACCCAACTGGAAAATGAGAAAAATCAAACCTTTGGTTCTTGACTCTTATTACATCTCTATGTTAAGCGAAAAATACAAGAAATCACCTCTTTTTTGGCTTAAAGCAACGATCTACGGAACGATTTCTAACGTAAAAGCCCTTTTTTCTAATGAATTTTCGAGTTTGATATACATTATCGAAAAAAAGTAGAAAATCGATTTTTAAGCTATTTATAGAGGTCAATTTTCATCATTTCCCCTAAAAAAATACAAACTCGAGGCAATACCTTGAGTTTTTTTATTGTATAAGACTACTCCCCTACCCTATACTTTTACATCGATATTTTTTTTTGAATCGATAATTTATAAAAAAGAACATTTTACCACTGAAAATGTTAGCAACATGTTAGTAAGCCGTATTTATATTCATAAAAAAGAAAAATCCCTACAATTACTTAATTCAAAAAAAGAAATCTTAAAATTTATAAAATGGAATTTTTAAGAGATACACCCTTACCGTTACATTTGGATTTAGATACATGCATGTGAAAATTTTAAAATCTGAAATTTAAATCCAATTCTGAAATTCGTATTCCAAGATTATTCAAAATTTTTATTTTAGAGTTTAAAGAGAAAACTTGAAGAGATAGAAATTTTATACTATAAGTAAAAATCTCATGCAAGCAAATATATTGAGGAAAATATATTTTGTACAATTTTAAAAATTAATTACAAAAAAATATTTATCAGATTTTTTAATTAAAAAAAGATAAGCTGAAAATAATTGATAAATTATCTAGACATCAAAAAAAATAAAAAGTCCACTGAAAAAAATCAGCGGACTTAAAATTTATAAAAATTTATTTTTCTATTTGTTGATAGCAGCAACACCCGGAAGTTCCAAACCTTCCAAGCTTTCTAACATTGCTCCACCTCCGGTAGAAACATAACTTACTTTATCTGCATAACCAAATTGTTTTACAAAAGCAACACTGTCTCCTCCTCCCACTAAAGAGAAAGCTCCAAGTTTTGTTGCTTCAGCAATACTTTCTCCAAGAGCTACTGTTCCCGCAGAAAAGTTTGACATTTCAAAAACTCCAATCGGTCCGTTCCATAAAATTGTTCTTGAATTTAAAAGAACATCATTGAACTGGTCTCTAGATTTTGGTCCAGCATCCAATCCCATCCATCCTTCAGGAATTGCATAAATATCTACTTCTTTTCTTTCTGCATCATTACTGAAACTTTCAGCGATGATCGTATCAGAAGGAAGATATACTTTTACATTATGTTCTTTTGCTTTTCCTAAAATTTCTAACGCTAAAGGTAATTTATCTTCTTCAACCAATGAAGTTCCTATTTTACCTCCAAGAGCTTTAATAAAAGTGAACGCCATACCACCACCAATAATTAAATTATCAACTGCCGGAAGTATGTTTTCTATAATGGTAATTTTAGTTGAAACCTTAGATCCACCTAATATGGCAGTAACAGGTCTCTCACCACTTTTCAATACTTTATCAATGGCTTTTAGTTCATTAGCCATCAATAAACCGAAAAATTTAGTTGAAGTAAAATAATTAGCAATAACTGCTGTGGAAGCATGAGCTCTGTGAGCAGTACCAAATGCATCATTTACATAAGCATCTCCTAATTTAGACAGCTGCTCAGCGAATCCTTCATCTCCTTTTTCTTCTTCATTATGAAAACGTAGGTTCTCTAATAATAAAATCTCTCCAGGCTGAAGCTCAGCAGCGGCTTTTTCAGCCTTCTCTCCTATTGATTCATCAACAAACTTAACTTGCTGCCCTAATACGCTAGAAACTTCTCCTAGAATGTTTTTCAGGGAGAATTCATTCTTCACTTCTCCTTTAGGTCTTCCAAGGTGCGTCATTAAGATTACAGAACCACCGTCATTAAGAATTTTTTCTACAGTAGGCTTCACGGCTGCGATTCTCGTATTATCGGTAACGTTAAGCTGATCATCCTGCGGAACATTGAAATCAACTCTTACCAGAGCCTTCTTATCTTTAAAATTGAAATCATTGATTGTCTTCATAAATTTCTTTTGATTTTTCGTTTCACAAATGTAAGAGTTTAAAATTTTTGAACACCTTCCCCCCAATAAAATTTTTCAAAAAGTTTTCAGGACACTCATTCATTCTATCAACATTATTTTCTCTTTTATAAAAAAGAATAAATGATAGTTGTTGTTGAGTGTTGTTAGTTTAGGGGATAAGTTTTTTGGTAATAATTGATAACATTTAATTTGTACTCAACTCACATTTTACTGACATTATAAGCCTCTGAAAATGTATCTACTACCAGTGTTATCAACAATTGTGAATAACTTTCCCACAATAGTAATTCTTAATAACTGCATTATGGAAAAGATGCCGAATTCTCTGTGGAAAGTTTTTGAAAATAAATGTTAAAATTTTTGGAGAGCGTTTCTATTACAAATTATTTTAATGTTACGAAACATTTATTTTGTCATTGTTATTAACACTTACTAACAAGGATACTCACAATAAACTGGCAAAAATTTAAGACTTATCCACATTATACTTACATTTGTGTGGATATAAATCTAAAAAGGCTTAATACAAGAATTATGAAAAGAAAAATCGCTATTGCCGCAGACCATGCAGGTTTCGAGTATAAGGAGATTGTTAAGAACTATTTATCAGAAAGCTTTGAAGTTCAGGATTTTGGAACGTTCTCCACAGACAGTGTGGATTATCCGGACTTTGTACACCCCGCAGCAACCTCTGTGGAGAATGGAGAGAACGAATTAGGAATTTTGATCTGCGGAAGCGGAAATGGAGTTCAGATCACTGCTAACAAACATCAGCAGATTCGTTGTGCTCTTTGCTGGATGCCTGAGATTGCACAGCTGGCAAGACAGCATAATGATGCGAATATGATCTCAATTCCTGCAAGATTCATTGCAAAAGAAGTAGCTATAGAAATTGTAAATAAATTTCTTTCTACAGACTTTGAAGGAGGTAGACATCAAAACAGAGTTGACAAAATTGCATTCTGTTAATAATAATATAAAGGCTTGCAAATCAAACTGCAAGCCTTTATATTATTAATATTGTATCTTTGCGACATCCAATAGAATTTACCTGTCTATTATTTTCATTAACCTTTTTAATATTTAAAAGATATTTATAAGAGGTTTTCTCTACTCTTCTCCATATTTGTAGTATTTTTATAAAACTAAATTTATCGTTGTAACAGATTTGGAAGCAAAATTGATACTATAGATTAAACAAAGAATTAATAATTTCATGAAAAGAAAAGCATCACTGATTCTGTTTTTTGTATTGAGTTGTTTCCATGCCCAGGAAATACTAGATAAGGATGCTTTAAAAAAATGTAAGAAAGAATTCAATAAAAAGATTTGTATTTCTGACGAAGATAAAGACGGAATATTATTTTACTTAGACCAATGTCCAAAGGAAATAGGTACAGTAGAAAACAAAGGTTGCCCATGGCCGGATTCGGATGACGATGGAATTTTCGATAAAGATGATATCTGCCCTACGATTTCCGGACCTATTGAAAATAATGGATGTCCGTGGGCGGATACAGATGGTGACGGAATTTTAGATAAAGATGATGCTTGTCCTACGGTACCCGGAATTGCAGAAAATGATGGTTGCCCTGTTCTTATTAAAGGAATAAGTTTACATCAATTTACAAAAGATGAATTGGATAAAATTAAATTTGATTTTCTTGATAATAATAAAAATGTAAATTATCATTCATTAGCAGATTATATTTTTAATAAAATAGAAAGAAAAAACCTTAGAAATAAAGTAATTTATCTTAATCTTATACACCTATTAGAACAAGGTTGTAATAGTGACCTTAAGGATTATTCAGATAGAAATGTAATAAATGCTTTAAAGTTTAAATATTTTTGGGATAAAAGAAATTTTAAAAAATTTGTGAATATTTTTCCTGATAAGATTATAGTACCTCTTCCCTATGATTTAAATAAAGAATATTCTAAAGCATACAGACTGACAGGAGGAACAGATTATAATGGAATCCCCAAGTCTAAGATAAAAAGTTATGATGCTTATAATGCAAAAGGTAAATTCATGACAGAACAGGAAATCAAAAAAACTAAATTTTATGATTTTGAAAGAGTCTTGTACAGCGAAATAGTAACGATAGATTTTGAATTAAAGAAAAACAAAGTAAAATTCTCATTAGGAAGAGAAGATTTTTATACAGAATATATAAATTCTAAATATATAGAAATCTCAGAATCTGATTATTTGAGAGATTAATAAAAAATAAAATAATGCCAAAAAAAAGAAAATATATAAGCCAAAAAAACGATCATAAACTCATGGAAATCGGAAGATTGATCCTGCGTTTTATGAATGAAAATTCATCAAAGATCTATAATTATAAACAGATCTCGGATGGAATAGATCATAAAAATCCAAGACAAAGAGAACTTGTGATTCAGGCTTTGCATAAACTTCAGGCTTCTGAAAAAATTAAAGAAACTGAAAAAGGGAAATATATCATAAATCTAAACATTGCAGGAACCTTAACAGGAACCATAGATTTTAACCAATCTGGAAATGCCTATGTAAAGGTGGAAAGTCTGGAAGATGATGTCTTCATTCATTCAAAAAATGTGAAAGATGCATTGCAAGGTGATAAGGTTTTAATCGTTACCTATACTTATAAAGGAAAGAAACTGGAAGGTTCTGTATTGGAAGTTTTGGAAAGAACCAGAACCGAATTTGTAGGAACTTTACAGGTAGTTACTCATAAAGATTTCGGATTTGTTGTTTGTGATAAAAAGACGATTAATACAGATATCTTTATTCCAAGAGGGAAATTTGGAGGTGCTAATGATGGTGACAAAGTTGTTGTAAAAATGACTGAATGGAGACCCGGAGATAAAAACCCTGAAGGGGAAATTATCAAAGTTCTAGGGGCTCCTGGGGAACATGAGACCGAGATTCACTCTATTCTTGCTGAATATGGGTTGCCTTATCAATTCCCTGAGGATGTGGAAGCAGATGCCGATAAAATCGACAGAAGAATTACAGAAGAAGAAGTTGCGAAGCGTTGGGATATGCGAGGGATCACAACCTTTACTATTGACCCGAAAGACGCAAAAGATTTTGATGATGCCCTATCCATAAGAAAATTGGATAACGGAAATTGGGAAATTGGAGTTCACATTGCGGACGTTTCTCATTACGTAATTCCTGGAACTATTTTAGATGATGAAGCCTATCAAAGGGCTACATCGGTATATTTAGTTGACCGTGTTGTTCCAATGTTACCGGAAGTCTTAAGTAACGACGTTTGTTCACTTCGTCCGAATGAAGATAAGTTTACTTTTTCAGCAGTTTTTGAATTAAATGATAATGCAGAAATTAAGAAACAGTGGTTTGGAAGAACAGTAATTCATTCCGACAGAAGATTCAGTTACGAAGAAGCGCAGGAAAGAATTGAAAATAAAGAAGGAGATTATACAGAAGAAATCTTAGTTCTTGATAATTTAGCAAAAATCATGCGTGCCGAGCGTATAAGACAAGGGGCCATTACGTTTGACAGAAGCGAAGTAAGATTTAATCTTGATGAAAATAATCAGCCAATTGGGGTTTACTTTAAAGTAAGCAAAGATTCAAATCACCTGATTGAAGAATTCATGCTTTTAGCCAATAAAAAAGTTTCAGAATTCGTGTCATTAACTAAAAATGGATCTCCTTCTAATAATACATTTATTTATAGAGTTCACGACGATCCGGATCCGGCAAAATTAGAAGCTTTAAGAGATTTTGTTTCTACTTTCGGGTATAAAATGGACTTGGCTAATACCAAAAAAGTAGCGGAATCTTTAAACCGATTACTAAGTGATGTAAAAGGAAAAGGCGAAGAAAATATGGTGGAAACATTAGCGATGCGAAGTATGAGTAAAGCAGTTTATTCTACAGAACCTATCGGTCACTATGGATTAGGGTTCGACTATTATTCTCACTTCACCTCTCCTATTCGTCGTTACCCGGATTTAATTGCTCACCGTCTTCTTCAACATTATTTGGATGGTGGAAAATCTACCAGCAGAGAAGAAGTTGAAGAGAAAGCAAAATATTGTAGTTCAAGAGAAAGATTAGCAGCCGATGCTGAAAGAGATTCAATCAAATTCATGCAAGTAAAATTCATGGAGAAACATTTGGGCGAAACTTTCGGAGGTGTTATTTCTGGAGTTGCAGAATTCGGTTTCTGGGTTGAGATTCCTGAAAACGGAGCTGAAGGATTAATCAAGTTGAGAGACCTTATGGATGACTCTTATAGCTATGATAAATCTACCCATGCGGTGTATGGTTCAAGAACAGGAAAAAGATACCAATTAGGGGATCAGGTTCAGATAAAAGTGGTTAAAGCTAATTTAATTCAAAAGCAACTGGACTTTAAGATTGTTGATTAGTCATGACTAAAATAGATAAATATATCATTTTTAGTATCCTTAACTTTATCCTACTTGTTACAGTTATTTTTGATACTGTTATTAATTTTTATGGGTTTGTAGCGGTTATCATTATACTTTGTATTATAAGTAATATTCTAATTAATAGAAATGTCATAAGAATAGGAAGCTTAGGAAAAAAATATTTTTTTTGTGTTACTTTTCCAATGATTATTAATGCTTTTTTTCTCATAAATTATGTAACAGGGATGAACCCAACTAAGGAAACTTACTGTTATAAAAATAAGATTGCTGAAGTTGGAAGTAGATATAAACATGAAAAAGGAAAAACCACCTATATTTATCTAAGTGGAAATGCTTATGAATATTCATATATGACGAGAAGTTTTTTTATTGACTATAAAAGGATGCTATTTAAAAACCAAATTATATATACTTTTGAAAGAGGAATTTTTGGATTAAAAATTAGAAAAGATTATCAATTTATTTATAATGAAAATTGTTTGGACAAGTAAAATTGACTAAATACTCATCACAATATACCAATGAAGACTGCAAATTTTGCAGTCTTTTTTTTGTTTTAAAAAGCTTCCGAATATATATTGAAAACTTAAAAGAATTGGATTTTATCGACAAATAGAAATATAATTTTTAAATTTGGAAGAGAAACAATTTTTAAATGTTTGAATTAGTACTATCTGCTGTTATTTTAGGATTCATGTTGAGTCTTGTTTTTATTGGCCCAATATTTTTCTTATTAATAGAAACCAGCTTCTCCAGAGGTCCTAAGCATGCTTTGGCCTTAGATGTAGGAGTAATTACGGCAGACTTGTTGTGCATTATTGCAGCGTATTATGCAAGTGCAGATCTGGTGAGTTTAATAGATAAGCACCCCGGATTTTATAGGATCACCTCGATCTTAATTTTTGTATATGGTATTGTCATGATGGTCACGAAAACCAAAATGCATATGCCGGGTGAAGAGAGAATCATTGGTCAGAATTATTTTAAGACCTTCATGAATGGTTTTTTCTTTAATATTTTAAATGTTGGGGTTATTCTATTCTGGTTGGTTACGGTAATTTCAGTGAGAAAAGAATATCCGGATACGGGGAGTTTTATCCTTTATATAGGGTTGGTGATTGGTACTTATTTATGTATTGATCTTGCTAAAATATTTTTGGCAAAACAATTTCATGATAAACTAACACAAACATTGGCCAATAAGATCAGACGAATTGTTGGGGTAATCCTTATCCTTTTCAGTTTCTTTATCTTTTTACAGAGCTTTAAAAAATTCAACCAATTTGACAAGCGACTAGAAGAAGCAGAGAAAAAAGAAGTTAAATTTCAAAAGAACAAATGAAAAAAATAATCTTTCCAAAGTCCCTTAAAAAAGGGGATAAAATAGCTATTATTTCCCCTGCCGGTGCTGTAGATGCATCTCAACTTGAAAAGGGAATAAAAATGATCAAGAATAAAGGTTTTGTTCCTGTTTTAGGAGAGCATCTTTATACTAAATTCTCAAATGGTTACAATTACGCAGGGACAGAAAAGGAAAGAATAAAAGATATCAATTGGGCTTTAAATGATAAAAACATTTCTGCAGTTTGGGCTTCCAGAGGCGGATACGGATGTCAGCATCTGATTCAGCATTTGAAACTGGATAAATTTAAGCAAAACCCGAAATGGTATATTGGATATTCCGATAATACGGTAATCCAAAGTTATTTGTTGAAGAAAGGTTTTGCCTCCATTCACGGGCAGACAATTAAAACTTCAAGCTTTGGAGTTACTGATGAAAGCTATGATCTGATCTTTGATATTTTAAAAGGAAAGACTTCGGAATATCACTTACAAGCTAGCCCATTTAATCAAAAAGGAAATATCAAAGGAGAATTGGTTGGAGGAAATTTAGCCTTAATCTATGCTCTTTTAGGAACAAAATATTCATTTGATTTTAAAGATAAAATTTTATTCATTGAAGATATTGGGGAGAATTTTTATGCATTAGATCGAATGATTATGAGTTTGGAACTTGCCGGAGTTTTCACTAAAATTTCAGGTTTAATTGTTGGGGGAATGACCAACATGGGAGATGAAAAAGAAAATAAGCAATACGAAAATAGCTTCGATGAATTTGCGTATCAATTAATCTCAGAAAGACTTTCAAAGTATCAGTTCCCCGTTGTTTTTGGTTTTCCAAATGGACATATTAAAGACAACAGACCTTTGATTATTGGGAGCAAGATCTCTTTGAAAATAGGTAAAACCGTTTCAATTCGTTATAATAAATAAAAAATGATATATTCAAAGTTTGTACTTTCCTCTTTATTGATATTGGCGGGGATCTTACATTTTTTGAAGCCCCAGATTTTCATTAAAATAATACCTTCATATATCCCTTCTCATTTGAACATGGTTTATATAAGTGGTCTTATTGAAATTGTATGTGGAGTTCTATTGATCTTTCCTCAAACTCAAAAGTTGGGTGCCTATCTTAGTATATTATTGTTTATAGCGGTTTTTCCTGCTAATGTTGAAATGGCAAAAAGCTTTTATCAGACCCATCATAAATATTTCTGGCTTACTGTCTTGAGACTTCCTTTACAGATTGTATTAATCTGGTGGGCCTATCAATTTAGAAAATAATGGCAAATCACAACGACTTCGGAAAAAAAGCAGAAGATCTGGCTGTTGAATATTTACAAAAGAACGGCTATAAAATCCTGGTAAGAAACTTTCGGTTTCAAAAAGCAGAGATTGATATTGTTACCGAAAAAGATAGTTTAATAGTTGTTGTGGAAGTAAAAGCTCGTTCAACAGATGCTTTTATGTTACCCCAAGAAGCGGTTAATAAAAGGAAGATATCATTAATCGTTTCTGCGGCCAATCATTATATGGAAAAATTTAATATAGATCAGGAAGTAAGGTTTGATATTATCTCAGTTCTTCCCGATGAAAAAGGAAAACTCACTATCGAACATATAATAGGTGCTTTTGAAGCATTTGACGCTAACTAATATTATATATGTATCAATTAACAGTTTACTAATAATTGTTATATTGATGAATTTTTAGACTGTTACATTTAGAATTAAACATTTTATGAAAACAATACTCATTACAGGCGCAACTTCCGGAATCGGAAAATCAACAGCAGAGCTTTTTGCAAAACAGGGAAACAGAATTATTATTTGCGGAAGAAGGGCTGAAGTTTTAGAATCATTAAAAACTGAGCTTTCTCAATATACCGAAATACTTAGTTTAGTATTTGATGTAAGGAATCTTGAAGAAGTAGAAAAAGCGATCTCATCTCTTCCAGAAGAATGGAAGAATATTGATGTTCTCATTAATAATGCCGGAAACGCACATGGTCTTGAACCTCTTTCAGCAGGAAATACCAATGATTGGGATTCTATGATCGATGGAAATGTAAAAGGACTTTTATATGTGTCTAAAATGATTATTCCATCAATGAAAGAAAGAAATACCGGACATATCGTTAATATCAGTTCTGTTGCGGCTAGACAAACGTATGCTAATGGGGTTGTGTATTGCGCAACTAAAAAAGCGGTTGATGTAATTTCTGAGGGAATGCGTTTAGAATTAACTGAATTTGGAATTAAGGTGACCAATATTCAACCAGGCGCAGTGGAAACAGACTTTTCTTTAGTTAGATTTAAAGGAGATAGCGAAAAAGCGTCTACGGTATATGCCGGATATGAAGCCTTAAAAGCAGAAGATATTGCGGATGCAATTGCTTATTGCGTAAATGCTCCCAAACATGTGAGTGTTTCTGATATGACCATCTACCCTACTTCACAGGCAGAACCGAGAACTATTTACAGAAAATAGATTGAAAAAAATATCACTTTTCATTCTCATCTTTTCCTTTCTTTTTTGGTATGGCCAAGGCTTAAAATCTAGTCAAAAAGAAGCGAAATTATTTGAAAGCATTTCACTTTTAGATCAATACATGCAGAACAATGATGATAAGATAGTTAATATTTTATGTTCAGATGTTTCTTTTGGGCATTCAAATGGATGGGTTCAGACTATAGATGATTTTATAAAAGACTTTTCAAGCAAAAAAGTAATATATAAAGAAATCAAACAGCTTGAAATTTCTGATTTAAAAAGGCATAAGAATTTTGTAAGTATCAGAAGAAAAATCTATGTTTCTGGTTTGTATAAAGATCAAAAATTTGAAATGAAATTGGCTTTACTTGAAATTTGGATGAAAAAGAATGCGGTCTGGAAACTTTGGAGCCGTCAGAGTGTCGAAATAAAGCCATAAATTTGCAGAATAAAAATAATTCCAAACTTTGTCATTGATTTAATTGATGAAGTAAATGAATAGATTTAATTATTAAAAATGAAAATTTTATACCTCGAAACCTCTTCCAAAAACTGTTCTGTAGCGATATCAGATAATGGTAAACTATTGTGTGTTAGCGAAGAAGTTTCAGACAATTATAAACAGTCTGAGAGTTTACACACTTTTGTAGAATGGGCTTTGGAAGGAGCAGGGATTTCTATAAAAGAGATTCAGGCGGTTTCTTTAGGAAAAGGACCTGGTTCTTACACCGGATTAAGAATTGGGGCTTCATCAGCAAAAGGGTTTTGTTACGGACTAAAGATTCCATTGATTGCGGTTAATTCTCTTGAGACGATGATAGAGCCTTTTTTAGCGCAAAACTATGACTATATAATTCCAATGGTCGATGCGAGAAGAATGGAGGTTTATACGGCTGTTTATGACGGCGAAACGGGAAAAGAACTTTCGCAGACAGAAGCTAAAATTTTAGATGAAACTTCTTTTGAAGAATTTAAAGATAAAAAAGTACTGTTTGTAGGAGATGGCGCAAAGAAAGCACAGGAAATTTTACAGCTTCCCAATGCTGAATTTAATGAAAGCATCTACCCTTCTGCACAGTATTTAGTAAAGAAGACCTTAGAAAAAATTGAAAATAAAGAGTTTGAAGATATTGCTTATTTCGAGCCTTTTTATTTAAAAGACTTCCATGGGGTAAAGAAAAAGAAATCAACAGATTCTTAAATAATAAACGACACCATAAAATAAGAAAAGCGAAGACTAATCTTCGCTTTTCTTATTTTATTTAGTTTTTGCCGGAGTTGTTTTTTGAGGCTTCTGCCCCGGAGTACTGCCTGGCTGAGTAGGCGGCGGTGCAGGGGTAGACTCATCTAAAAGCATTGCATTGCTATTGACAGTCTGCGCTGGTGCTGATGGCTGCGTAGATGGTGGTACATTTACATTTTGATTATTCATTTGCCCCCCATTATTATCCATATTCTGAGAAGTGGGTTGCTGTAATGGCTTACTTCCCGGTTTCTGAAGGGTATTTCCTTTAGTATCCGTTTCCTGGAACGAAAGCTCACTTTTCAGGTAATTAAGCATCTCTTTGGCTTTGATTCCTTCAGGGGTTTTAGCGTAATTTAAAGCAATCTGCTCTAGCTGTAGAATCATTACTTCCTTACCGCTCGATTTTCCGCTATTAAAGGCATTCAATAAGTACATTTTTGGGACTAAGGCATCTTTCGGGTATTTCACAAGAGCTTGGTCCAATATCTGTTTACTTTCTGCAAATTTCTCAGATTCAAACAAAGCATACGCCTTTTTATATTCATTTTGAACGTCTTCTGAAGATTTTACAAACGAATTGTTTTTAGGGTTTCTGGCAAACTCTGCGTAAGATGTATAAGGATAATCTTTTAATAAGATCTGTTTTGCTCGTTCTGAAGACTGAGGTGTCTTCTCATAATTCATGGCAAAGATCTCATATAAAGCCTGTAGCATTACTTTTTCTTCAGGTTTTACATCTACCAGATCATACAATGTTTTAGTGGCTAAAGGAGTATTGGTAAAATAGTTCTGATACATAATTCCCAAGCCTAAAGAAGCCGTGTCTCTGTCTTTTTTAAGTTGATCTAATTTACCAAGATCAGTAGGAATCTGTTCGATGTAAAAACTAGGCTCAAAACGTCTTGGATTGGGTGCTGAAGTAACGCCCAACGCTTCATTCTTCATATCATCAATAGAGCTCATCTTTTTAGAGAAACGCCAGTTATCTACAAGCGCTCTATCTCCCCAAACTTGCTTAAATGAGGAAGATCCTTTTGATACCGTTCCTGTATTGCTGAAATAAAATCCTTTTGCTGAAGTTCCAAAGTTTTCAAAAGAGTTGGAACTATTCGCAAAAATAGAATTTGCACTATAATCTCCTGTATCAAAGCCTTTCGCTCTTTCTGCACGTCTTCTTTCAATCTCTTCTTTTTCTTCTTTTACTTTTAATTTAGCGATATGCTTGGTGAAAAAATCAGTTTTTTGAGCTTCAGACATCTTCGCTAAAGAAAGAATACTGTCATTTTTCTTGATCAGATAATAGTTTTTTGATATTTTCTTGATGTTGATAGACTGTTCCTGTAAAAGAATTTTTGAAGGCTCATACGTCATCGCAACAAGTGCTGAGTCATAATAACTTCCGGCTCCGATATAATCGTTTTTATCAAGGTAATCCTTCCCTATTTCATAGTAAGCCAAACCACGAACCTGTAAGTCTGAAACTTTTTCTTTTAAAGATTTTTTGAAAAGGTCCTGCGCTTCTTTTTTCTTACCTGCTTTATTGGCCATTAGCCCTAGCGCATAGTAAAATTCGTTCTTTCTAGATCCGTAAGTTCCTTTTTTACTGATACCTTCCAAATATTTTCTTGCTCCTTCATAATCGCCTTTTCCGTTAAAAGTTTTGGCAATTTCTATTTGAGATTTAACTTCAAATTCGAAATCATTAGCATATTTATAGGCAGCCATGAAGCTTTCTCTGGCTTTCTCATTTTGATTTAACCCTTCTAAAACCTGACCTCTTAAGAAGGCAATTCTACTTTTCAGTTTTCTGTTGGAGTTCAATTCGTAAGCATTATCAAGCTCTTTTGCAGCCTCTTCCTTCTTTCCTGCATCTAAAAGAGATTCAGCATAATAAATACTTAATAGTTTTTTATCATTTTTACCAATATCCTCTCCTTTTAACAGAGAAAATATTTCATGAGCTCTATGATAATCTTTCTTTTGATCATAGGCTACTCCACGATAAATTTTGGCTAAAGCAATCCTTTTATCATCCTTCATATGCGTGAAAACATAGTTCAACGCATCTAAAGCTTCTGAAGATTTGTTTTGGTAAATTCTTGATTGTGCAAGGATAATGTAAGCATCAAAGATCTTTTTGTTCTTTTCTTCCCCATTTTTGATCACCGAATATTTATTGATCGCTTTTAAGGCTTTTGCTTCTGCAATTTCTAAAACGGTAGCACCTTTATTTTCTTGCTGGCCATTTTGTTCTACCTGATTGTTTTGATTATTGCCATTATTGTTACCTGGCATCCCCGGAGGAGCACCTGGAGGTCTTCCGGGAGCATTTCTACCTCCTGAATTATTTACTTCCGCCATTTTCATGGTGTTTTCAGCAAATGCAGAAGATTGCCCAAGATCACTGCCTAGAGGCTGGTCTTCAAAGGTAAGAATAGGAATATAAGGGGCATAAAAATTATCTTTATGTGCTTTATCTCTACTCGTAAATTCACTGTTCAACGCGTCTTTAGCGTTAAATAGTGTATTGTAATATGTGGAAAACCCTTTCATGAACTTCGATCGCTGGTCGGGCCTCTTGGGTTTTGATCCACAAGAGAGAACGATACAAGCTGCTAAAAGGAATAGGATATTTTTTTTCATTACTCAATATAACTAGCCAATTTACTTTTTATTATCAAAAGATTGATGATTTTGTAAAAATAATAAAATTTTATATTGAAAATACTTATATTTCTTTCAAAATTTTGTAAACCAAATGGGTAGGAAGTCCCATTATCGTATAAAAACTACCGGATAGTTTTTTAATTTTCGCCATTCCAAGCCATTCTTGTATGCCATAGCTTCCTGCTTTGTCGAAAGGTTTGTAGTTTTGAACGTAATACTCTATTTCTTCATCTGAAATATCATCAAGTTCTACATCTGCTACATCTGTTTCTGTAATGGTTTTATCGATTGTTTTGATGGTAATTCCGGTATAAACCTGATGCGTTGTTCCAGATAGCTTCTGCAACATTCTCTTTGCATCTGCTTCATCTTTTGGTTTTCCCAAAATCTGATGATCAATGGCTACCACGGTATCTGAAGTCAATAAAACTTCATCGTCTACGAGATTTCTGAATGCATTTGCTTTTAATTCAGCTAAATACGCTGCCGCCTCTCCTATTTCAATATTTTCGGGTAAGATTTCTTCACAATCTATTTTTACCACCTCGAAATCAAATCCTAAACTGGAAAGTAATTCTTTTCTTCGTGGCGATTGTGATGCTAATAGTAATTTCATTATCAGTTAATTATATAGATTGTGTGTTATCTTCCAGCCAGGTTCCCTGAATTTTCATTACTTGCTCAATGACATCACGTACTGCCCCACTTCCCCCTTGTTTTGGAGAAATGTAGTCGGAAATTCCTTTCACCTCAGGAACTGCATTTTCGGGACACGTTGCAATAGCAGATGTCTCCATCATACGAATATCCGGAAGGTCATCTCCCATTGTTAAAATTTCTTCGTTTTTAAGATTGTATTTCTTTTTAAAATCTTCAAAATCAACCATCTTATTATGAGATTTTGCATAATAATCATGAATTCCAAGATAATTGATTCTGTGTTTTACCATTTCATCATTCCCTCCTGTAATGACTCCGATTAAATAATTGTTTTTTAATGCTTTAACAACAGCATAGCCATCCAGAACATTCATTACTCTAGACATATTTCCTCCAGGCATCAAATAAACACTTCCATCTGTGAAAACTCCGTCTACATCAAATACAAATGCTTTTATATCTTTTAATTTCTCTTTATAACTCATACATTTTTTTAATAGAATGATTCATTGTTTTATAGATCTCCAGACTTTCATCTTTCAATAATTCTTCATGCAACTGCAAAATACGTGCATCATTTCTTACGGCAGGTCCGGTTTGTGCAGATTTGGGTTCAATTTCATGGATTTTCTGAACGGTTTCATCAATCAGCGGTAAAAAATAATCAAACGGAATCTCCTGAGAATCTGAAATTTCCTTTGCTCTTGAAAAAAGATGATTCACAAAATTGCAGGCAAAAACTGCGGTTAAATGAATATACTTTCTCTTTTCGTGGGTGCTTTCCATTACATTGTTGGAAATTTTAGAGGCAATTTCAAAAAGGAGCGCTTTATCTTCTTCATTTTCAGTCTCTATGAAGAAAGGAATCTTTTTGTAATCCAATTCTTTAGATTTAGAAAAAGTCTGTAAAGGATAAAGGCTTGATTTTCTGTACGCTCCTACTAAAACTTCTTTGGGTAGCGATCCGGATGTATGCACAACCAGACAATCTTTTTTAGTAATGATCTTAGACACATTTTCTACAGAACTGTCACTTACACAAATGATATACAGATTTGCGTCTTCTAGTTTTTCTGTTGAATAAGGAATATTTAATTCTTCAGAAATCTTATCGAGTTCTGCTCCGTTTCTTCCGAAAATCTGAGCTAATGGAATGTTATTCAGAACAAAAGCTTTTGCCAGATGATAGGCTACATTTCCGGAACCAATAATTACAATTTGCATAAAACAAAGATAATATTTTAAGCTGAGTTGAAAAAGGAAGTTGAACGCTAGAGGATGGAAGTTTTTGTAAATCTGCTTATTGCCCGCTGCTTCAAGTTTAAAACGTAACAGTCTGATATTATTTCAATATTTGGACTAAAAATTGAATAAGTAATTTAACTTTCCATTATTTTTGTAATCCAAAACAATGAAAGCATCTTATGAAGATTAAGGACGCGGAGATTATTACGCTGATGCAAAACCCACGAACTCAGGAGAAAGGAGTTCGCGCGTTGATGGATGCTTATCAAAGTAGATTGTATTGGCATATAAGAAGAATTATTGTGGATGGTGATCTTGCGCAAGATACCTTGCAGGAAACATTCATTAAAGCATATCAGAATTTTCATCAGTTCAAAAATGATAGTCAGTTGTACACCTGGCTGTACAGAATCGCTACTAACGAAGCATTACAGCAGGTAAACAAGTTAAAGAAAATGCAAAAGACGGATGAAGATCCGGAATATTATATGCAGAACCTTGTGGCTGATAACACAGAGACGGATGCAGAAGAGATACAGGTACTATTACAGAGCGCTATACAAAGTCTGCCTGAAAAGCAGAAACTGGTATTTATGATGCGGTATTATGATGATTTGCCTTACGAAGAAATATCAAAAATTGTAGATATGTCGGTAGGGACTTTAAAAACGAATTATCATTATGCCAAGCAAAAAATTGAAGAATATATAAAAGAAAATTACGAAAAATAATTTTTGAGACGAAAAGACATGAAAGAGTTCGATATAGAAAAATTAGAACGTAAGAACATTTACAAGGTTCCTGATAATTTGTTTGAAAACATTCAGGAAAGAGTAATGAATGATGTGAAAGCCAATACGAAAGCACCTATTTTTAAACTGAATTGGGTATATGCAGTGGCTGCATCATTGGCTTTGATTTTTGGGGCTAGTTTTGTTTTTAATCAAAATAATGATTCAACAAAAAATATAGGTAATTCTGGAGCCACGTATGCTGCGAATACCCAAGCACCAAAAAATGAAAGTGAGTTGGCTTATGAAACATTGAAATCTGATTTAACTTCTGTTGAAAATAATAATCAAATAGTTGTTAATCAAAACAGTAGAAATTTTGTTTCGCAAGCAACTGAAACAAAAGAGGTTGCTACGCCAAAAATAGCGAAACCAGTTTCTAAGAAAAATGAAACTCAAATTAATGAATATTTAGATTCGTTTTCTAATTCTGAAATCTCAGAATTAGCAAGCAATTCTACTCAGGATGTTTATTTGGATTTATATAATTAAAGAAAGATGAAAAAGATATTATTTACACTTTTTATTATTTATGGTTTTGGGTTAAATGCCCAAAAAACGGATTATGACTGGAAAAAGATGGACCCTAAACAAAGAAAAGAGGTAATAAATAATCTTTCTCCAGAAGAAAGAAAAACTCTTTTAGCTAAATTCAGGAATAATATGGTGATGGATAATCTGGATATTGAAGCAAGTGATAAGGCTGAATTTACGCAGCTTTACAATGAATATCTTGATAACCAGAAACAAATAAAAAGCCAGTTTAATTCTAATTTTAACCCTGAAACTTTATCAGACGATGAAGCAAAAGCAAAATTGCAGCAAAGTTTTGAAGTAGGGCAAAAGTTATTAGATAATAGAAAAAAATACGCAGATAAAATGCAGGAAGTTATTCCTTGCCAGAAAGTCTTGAAGTTGTTTCAATCTGAGGGTATGATGAGAGATAAAATGAACGAAAGAAAACCTCACGGAAACCACAATGCTACAGGACCGAAGCAAGCCCCATAATAGTTTATTTTTTTAATGTTGGACGACTCTTACAAATCTTTTTTTGTGAGAGTCGTTTGATTTTAAACAAATTGCTATTTTTGATAAAACCTTTTATCACATGAAAAAAATCTTACAAATCACATTCATTTTCATATCTATTCTATCATTTTCGCAGGCTCAGGAAATTATTAAGGAAAGAGGAAACCTTTCCAATCCAAAAGGGAATATCTATAAATCTCTTGCTGTTATAGACCAAAGAGAAGACAAGAAAATAGGAGAGATGCCTTTCGGTGATAACAAAGAAATGAAAGAAATTGTTTTCCCAACAACCGTAGATCATTTTTTAAGTCAATGGTATACAGAAAGTAATCATAAAGGAGGCAAACATGAATTGGTTCTGGTTTTAAAAAGATTAAAAACATCAATGGGTGAAACGGATGGAAAAGAAACAGAAGCGAACGTTGATTTTTCAGCACAAACTTTTCTGAAAGAAGAAGATCATTATAGATTTTTATACAAAAAAGACACGGTTTACAGTTTTAAGAATAAAAATATTTCTGAAGTGGTTGTAAAGAATATTCCGGTCATCATTGCGATGTTTATGAAGAAGACTTATACAATGAAACCTGTGGAAAGTTCAGTGACAATTGATGCTCTTACAGACTATGAATCGTATGTTAAAAATAATTCTGAAGCGTATAAAAACGAGCAATTAAAAGATGGCGTTTATCTAAATTATATTTCGTTTTTTAATCAAACTCCGGAGCAAGGAATATATATTCTTGAGAAAAATAGCAGAGGAGAGGTTTTGAGGGCGGTAAAAGATGAAAATGGAAAGAAAGATAAAATCTCTGCTAATGAAATGTTTGTGTATGTGGAAAATGGGAAGGCTTATAAGAAGACCTATTCTGGATTTTTAGAATTAGATAAAAATGAAAAAGGATTTTACTTGATAGGCAATAGAGGATTTATTTTACCAGTTAGAAACTCAGCTGTTTTTGTAAGTGTTGGTGGCGCTCAAGGAGGAATGTATGGAGGCTTAGCTGTTGGGCTTGTCGGTATTTTTGAAAGAGGGTTGAGACAAAATAAAATGAAAAAAGATGAAAAAGCGGAAGTGTATATTGATCCTTTAACTGGAGAATATGATTTTTCGAATGAATAAAATAATGACTCTTACGTTTTGTGAGAGTCTTTTATTTTAAACTAATTCTTATTTTTGCGGGAAATATAAAAACGATGAAACAAATTCTATTATTCCTTTTATTTTCAGGGTCATTGTTTGCCCAAAAAACTCAGTTTATAGAGCTTAGGCAAAGTATAAAAGATAAAAATAAACTTGCAAACTCTCTTACTTTAATCGACAGACGAGAAGATAAAACCATAGGGATAGTTTCACACAGAAAAGAACCTTACGAGGTTAAATTTGAAAAAGATGATCTGGAAAAATTATTTTCAGATTGGTTTTTAGAAGATAATAAGGTGCTGGGAAATACTAAATATTTCCTTATACTAGAAGATCTAAAGGTTAAGGATATACCTACTGAAAGATCAGTTATGGGACATTTGGAAATGCAGGTTTCTACCTTTTTAAAAAGAAATGAGAAATTTTATTTTTTAAAAAAAATTAAAATTTCAAAGAATTATCCGCAGAAAGATCATGCTTATATCACGAGAGCTATAGCAGCCAAAATATCATTAGAATTAGCTAATATTATAAAGGATTCATATACTGAAGCAGGGTTGAATATAGCTGTCTCTGAGACTGAACTTGGAAATTATGAAAAGGTAATATCAGAACAGCTACCGATTTACACCTCCCAGTCTTTTACGGATGGAGTTTATAGAGATTATAAGTCATTTGCAGAACAAAATCCGGATAAAGAACTTGCAGTAAAGAAGAATAAAGATGGGGTGATTAAAGGAGTGAAAAGAGTTGATGGTTATGATAATCTAAGTAAAGATGTTTTTGCAATCATCGATAACGGAGTTGCTTATAAAAAGACACCTATAAGTATCATTGAAATTGAAAAAGATAATGAAGGAATTTTTATAATGGCATCTCAGGAAGAAATTTTTCCGCAGTATAGCAGTACCCCGATTATCGTAGGAGCAGGAGCTGCTGGTGCTATTGGAGGTCTGGTAGTAGGTGTAATAAATATTGCGGCCACAAAAATCAGAAGGCAGAATGCTCTGTATTATAGAGTAGGAATTGATAAGCTTACTGGGAATTATATTTTACCGGAAGGCTTTGATAAAAATAAATAATATGATAAAAAAGAAAAAGTATATATCAGTCCTTTAACGGGAGAGTATATTTTTGAGTATTAAGTATAAAACTTAAACTTTTAAAAATTAATTTCACACTAAAAATTTAAGAGAGAGGATTTGTCTCTCTTTTTTTTATCTTTGCAAATTACATAGTTCTTAAATGAAAAACATACGAAATTTTTGCATAATCGCTCATATTGACCACGGTAAAAGTACTTTGGCGGACCGTCTTTTAGAGTATACCAATACCGTTACTCAGAGAGAATTACAGTCTCAGACGCTTGATGATATGGATTTGGAGAAAGAACGTGGGATCACGATTAAATCTCACGCTATCCAGATGGATTATGAGCTTAATGGAGAAAAATATATTTTAAACCTAATTGATACACCGGGACACGTAGATTTCTCTTATGAGGTTTCTCGTTCTATTGCTGCTTGTGAAGGCGCACTTCTTATTGTAGATGCTGCACAAAGTATCCAGGCGCAGACAATTAGTAATTTGTATTTAGCCTTAGAAAATGACTTGGAAATTATTCCGATTCTTAATAAAATAGATCTTCCATCAGCAAATCCAGAAGAAGTTACCGACGAGATTATGGGACTTTTAGGATGTAAGTATGAAGATGTTCTTAGAGTTTCCGGTAAAACGGGAGAAGGAGTTCATGAATTGCTTGAGCATATTGTGAAGAAGATTCCAGCTCCGGTTGGAGATCCGGATGCACCGCTTCAGGCATTGATTTTTGATTCAGTTTACAATCCGTTCAGAGGTATTGAAGCCTATTTCAAAATCGTAAACGGAAGTATTTCTAAAAATGAGAAAATCAAATTTTTCGCAACAGGAAAAGAATATGGTGCAGATGAAGTAGGGACTTTAAAATTAAAGCAGGTTCCTAAGAAAACCATTCACTGTGGTGATGTAGGGTACATTATTTCCGGAATTAAAGATGCAAGAGAAGTAAAAGTAGGTGATACCATTACCTCTTTTGTAAATCCTGCAGCTGCGGCGATTGATGGATTTGAAGAAGTAAAACCAATGGTTTTTGCAGGGATTTATCCTATTGAATCTGAAGATTTTGAAGAGTTAAGATTTTCATTGGAAAAATTAAGACTAAATGATGCTTCTTTGGTTTTCGAACCGGAAAGTTCAGCAGCACTTGGTTTTGGTTTCCGTTGCGGATTCTTGGGAATGCTTCACATGGAAATTGTTCAGGAGCGTTTAGACAGAGAGTTTAACATGGATGTTATTACAACTGTTCCCAACGTTTCTTACCACGGATATTCAAAGAAAGATCCTGAAACAACGATATTGATCAATAACCCATCTGAAATGATTGATCCCAATCTTTTAGACAGAGTGGAAGAGCCTTATATCAAGGCTTCAATTATTACTAAATCTGATTTTGTGGGTTCTGTAATGACGCTTTGTATTGAGAAAAGAGGGGAGATTGTAAACCAAAGTTACCTGACAGCAGACAGAGTAGAATTAACGTTCAATATGCCTTTGGCTGAGGTTGTTTTCGACTTTTATGACCGTTTGAAATCTATCTCTAAAGGATATGCATCATTCGATTATTCACCCATCGGAATGCGTTCTTCAAAATTGGTAAAAATGGATATCCTGATCAATGGAGATATGGTAGATGCTTTATCATCATTGATTCACGATAGCAATGCATATTACATCGGTAAAAAGATGTGTGAAAAACTTCGTGAACTAATTCCTAGACAGCAGTTTGATATTGCAGTTCAGGCAGCGTTAGGAGCGAAAGTGATTGCAAGAGAAACGATTAAAGCGTTAAGAAAAGACGTTACGGCAAAATGTTACGGAGGAGATATTTCCAGAAAACGTAAATTGCTAGAGAAACAAAAAGAAGGTAAAAAGAAAATGAAGCAGATTGGTAGAGTAGAAGTACCACAATCAGCGTTCATGGCTGTTTTGAAATTAAATGATTAAGCATTTAGATGCATTTTTAATATTGAATCCACAGATTTTTTCTGTGGATTTTTTATTTCAGTTCAAACAGATTTCGTTGCTTTTCAATGATGCTTTTGTCATAATTCATTAAAAATGCTTCAGTTGAGTGATCATAGAAAAATATTTTGAATTTTCCCTTATCCTTTCCTTTCAGAAAGTTTACAGACAAAACCATTATTTCATTAGGATTAAATTCCCAATATTGGTATTGTATCCTGCTGTCACCACATACCATAACATTGTCGTTGGATAGCATCTGCCATTTTTGTTGATCATTTAAAACCGCTAGAGTTAAAGATTTAAACTCCTGCAGGATTAATTTTTTACCTGAAATATTTTTTATAAAAACTGGGAATGCTTTGTATTTTTTGATTGTTCCTGTTTCTAGATTGTAAGCATATTTTGGGATAGTGTCATTAATTTTATAACTCATTTCTATATTTTGTCCAGATAAAGAGTCAAATGTGACAGGCTTTTCAGAAGATTTAATTCGGTTAAAATGATGATAAAAAAATCCGGTAAGCATTTGTTCTCGTTTTCTATAGGAACTGTCAGGAACAAATCCTAATGGAGGAGGTGGTGGATCCATCATTCCCATATAATATTTCAACTCAATAGTTGAGGTGTCTTTTCCCACATAGATTATACAGGTCCCTGCTTCATCTATCCCTTCATTAAACTGTTGATAGTTTAGTTTTTCATGATGGCTATCGTGAAGGATAATCTTATCTGCAAAAGATTTTTCTTTTTTGCAGCTGAATAATAAGAAGACTGTAAGACTGTAAAAAAATGTTTTCATGAGGATTATTTGGTAAAAGTAAGAATATTCTTTGTATTTTTGCGTATTCATAACGCAAATTCAAACATGAGCTCTCCAAAAAAATTACAGGATATAAAAGTTGCTGTAGACGCAGTTGTTTTCGGGTATTTTGATAAGAAAGACCTTCAGATTCTTTTAATCAAAAGAAAAATAGAACCTTTCAAGGGCGGGTGGGCGCTTCCAGGAGGCTTGGTTTTAGATGACGAAAATCTCGATGATGCTGTAAAAAGAGAGCTTCACGAAGAGGCGGGCATAAAGCCTGATTTTTTGGAACAACTCTATACTTTTGGTAACGTAGGTCGGGATCCTAGGAATCGAGTGGTTTCTGTGGCTTATTTGGGCTTAGTGAACCCTTCTTACCATGAACTGTTTGCTGACTCTGATGCAGAAGATGCACAATGGTTCAGTGTTACCAAACTTCCTAAGCTTGCTTTTGACCATGATAAAATTATTGATATTGCGTTAAAAAGACTTCGTACGAAAATTCAGTACCAACCAATCGGTTTTAATCTTCTGAATGAAGAATTCCCTTTTTCAGATCTTGAAAATTTATATAAAACCATTGTTGGAAAAGAAATCGACCGCCGAAATTTCCGTAAAAAGATAATGAGCTACGAACTTCTTAAGGAAACGAATAATTTTAAAAAAGAAGGAAGCGGAAGACCCGGGAAATTATTTACCTTCAATCAGGAAAAATATAAAGAATGGGAAGAGCAAGGTTTCTATTTCGAAATCAAGTAGCTTTCCTTTATCTCAATTTCAGTCTTGAAAGTACCCTAAAAATTCATTTTTTCAACTCTAATTAACATAACTAAATATTTAGTTTTATTAAGTTTTTCAATATTTATTAAACGAAAACATTGCTTATTAATCTGTGTGTATGATTTTTATTATTGAAAATCAGCTAATTATGTATTTAGTGTAAAAATAACACAAATAATATTTGGCAGATAAAAGCATATTGTTTTACATTTGTGTAACAATAACACAAACATGAACTATACCTTACAAAATACAATTGAGAAGTTTCAGAGAAAAGAAAAGTTAGACTTTCTATTCTTCTGGGGACACACCGTGAAAGATGAGATTACAAAATCTTGTTTCAGTCAATGGTTTCCTTTCCAATTTGAAGAAAATGGAATTGAATATAAAACAGCAGAACATTACATGATGGCGGGAAAGGCAAAATTATTTAATGATCATCATATAATAGAAGAGATTTTAAAAGCAGATTCTCCCAATCAGGCTAAAAGCTTAGGAAGAAAAGTTAAAAATTTTGATCCGCAACGTTGGAATGAAGAGAAGTATGAAATCGTGAGAAAAGGAAATCTTTTAAAATTCTCCCAAAATCAAAAGTTCAAAGAATTTCTTCTGTCAACAAACGATAAAATCTTGGTAGAAGCTAGTCCATACGATACGATTTGGGGAATCGGAATGTTGGAAACAGATCCAAAAGCAGCAAACCCACTTCTTTGGAATGGTGAAAACTTGTTAGGTTTTGCTTTAATGGAAGTAAGGGATTTGTTAAAAGGATAAAAGAAATTCGTAAAGAATTAAGGCAAAACTATGCAGTTTTTAATTAGTGTAATATTGACACAAATAAAAATATAAAACATGGAAGAAGACTTAAAACCAAGATTCATCGAATCATTACAAAGAAACAATGATCAGATTAGAGAAGATCGGGCCCGAACCATCGGTGAAGATTCAGAGTTGATATACAGACGCCGAGTTGAAGATATTGAATTGAAAATAAAAAGACTGGAACGCGAACAGGAAGGTCTTATTGATATCAGTCCGTTAGACAAAAACAGTTTAACATTTGCAGATTTTCAGCCGGAAGCATTCGTTCAGAGAGACATAGAATTATCATTAACAATCAGAAATTTGAATATTCAACTGGAAGTTTCAACAAAAAGATTTGAATATTTATTTGGTAAAAAATTTTAGTTATGGGAAGTACAAGATACGACATGGACGCTCGTTATGACAGAGCAAGAAAAGAAGGATATGCATCAAAATCTGCAAGTGAAATTTTCACTCAGAATGCAAAAAGAATGGCACATGAATCAATGAATCCTAATGGTATTTCTTTTAGAGAATCAAGAGATTCTGTAGTTCACCCGAATTCAGTTCCTATTATATTAGGATTGGATGTTACAGGAAGTATGGGACATATTCCTCATGAATTAATTAAAGACGGGCTACCCAAGTTAATGGGTGGAATTATCCAGGGAGGCGTTCCTGATCCTGCTCTTTTGTTCTTAGGAATAGGCGATCATGAATGTGACGGATATCCTTTGCAAGTGGGTCAGTTTGAATCAGGAGATGAAGAATTGGATATGTGGCTGACCAGAACTTATATTGAATCAGGCGGTGGAGGAAATGCTGGAGAAAGTTATTTATTGGCTTGGTATTTTGCCGCTTTTCACACCAGAACCGATGCTTTTGAAAAGAGAAATCAGAAAGGACTATTGTTTACGGTAGGTGATGAACCATGCTTGAAAACACTTCCGGCTTCTGCGATCAGAGAAATTATGGGAACGGGGCAACACACTTTTACGCATACCGAATTGCTGAAAGAAGTTCAAAAAAAATACGATGTTTTTCACATCAGTGTTTTGCATTCAGATCAAGCGGTTAGAGCAGATCAAGGTTGGAAAGATCTGTTAGGACAAAACTGTTTATCGATAGAAGATTACAGAGACGTTCCGAATGTGATTAAAGAAATTGTTTGCAACCGATATAAAAATGAATCTTCAAGATCAGTAGATTTAGGAGGATTTAATAATATTCAAATGTTTTAAAAAATGAAAACAGCACAAATAGTTATAGGCTTAGGTTTTGGTGATGAAGGAAAAGGAATCACTACAGATTTTCTGGCTCAGCAAAATCCTGAGTCTGTAGTTATTCGGTTTTCTGGCGGGCAGCAGGCGGCGCATACGGTGATGATTGATGATAAAAAGCATATTCACTCAAGTTTTGGAAGTGGAGCGCTGCGCGGTTTGCCTTCTTATTTTACGGAACATTGCACCATTCATCCAACTTTTTTATGGAATGAAAGAGAAGAATTAAAACAAAAGAACGGAAATGTTGAACTGCATATTCATCCGTTGGCAAAAGTCACGACGCCATTCGATGTTTTGAGTAACAGAAAAAACACCAAAAACTTAGAACACGGAACCTGTGGAAAAGGAGTGGGAGCTACGATGAAAAGACAAGAAAGTCCGTTTAAATTATTTGCGATTGATTTAATAAGTCCAAGATCAATGTTAATTGAAAAATTAAAAGGAATCGCCCATTATTATGGTTTTGAAGAAGGAGAAGAAATCCAAAATGCATTACAGGATTTTTTAGAAGCCATCGATATAATTGATTGGAAAATTGAAGGCTATTCTTATCTGAATTCATTTAACAATCTTATTTTTGAAGGAAGTCAGGGAATTTTATTGGATATGGATCATGGCGTTTTTCCAAATGTAACTTTTGCGAATACAACATCAAAGAATGCCTACGAAGTTTGTAAATTATTGAAGATTGAAAATATAGAAATGTTCTACGTGACAAGAAGTTATTCAACCCGTCACGGAAGCGGATGGATGAGTAATGAAAATCAGATAATATTAAGAAATAATGAAGAAGAAACCTGCCTATTCAACGAATATCAAAAGGATCTTCGCTTTGGAAATTTAGATTATGACTTATTAAATTATGCTCTGAAATTGGATGAAGCTTATGTTTTTGCCAATAAGAAAAATCTGGTTGTAACATGTTTAGATCAATTGGATGAAGAATTTAAAATAGAAAATCTTGATGTAAATTTTGATGAGGTGTATAGATCTTATTCTCCGTATTCAAAGGATTTTAAGCAAATTAATTGATGAAAAATATTGATTAATTTTAAAAGAAAATAAATTAAACATAAACCATAAATCAATAGGAATGGGCTTTAGCCCATTTTAATAAAGAATACATTTCAACGGCTTTAGCCAAAACCTAAAGCAGAAGGTATGAAAACACAACGTAATAATGAAAAAAATATATGTTTTTGGAAACGGGAATTTGTCTTGGGAAAAATTTAATCAGTTTTATATTGAGCGATTAAAAGAATTCGATCTTTCTGAATGTGAATTTATCATGGGAGATTTCTGTGGAGTTGATACTTTAATGATGGAATATATAAAAGATAAATCTGAAAAGGTAAGCATCCTTCATATCGGAGAAAAACCGAGATATTTTTCTAATACATTTAAAACAAAAGCTGGAAAATGGGAAATTAAAGGAGGCTTTACTTCTGATTTAGAAAGAGACAATTATGCAATTTCAAACTGTACTCATTTTCTAGCAATTGATTTTAATTCAGATGAAAAAAGAAAAAGTGGAACAACAAAAAATATTGAAAAGTGTTTGAATTTAGATAAAATTAAAATTTGATAACCATGAAAACTATAAATTATTTAAAAGGAGACGCTACAAATCCACAGGCTAATGGAAATAAAATCATCATTCATATTTGCAACGATATTGGAGGTTGGGGAAAAGGTTTTGTAATGGCAATATCTAAAAAATGGAAGAAACCCGAAAATGAGTATAGAGAATGGTTTAAAAACAAAGAAAATTTCCATCTTGGAGAAATTCAAATAGTTCAAGTTGAAGAAAATATTTGGATTTGCAATATGATTGGTCAACATAAAACGATTACCAATTCAAAAGGAATTGCTCCCATAAGATATGAAGCTGTAGAAATGTGTTTGGGGAAACTTTCTAATGAAGCGGTAAAATTAAATGCGAGTGTTCATATGCCGAGAATTGGCTGCGGTTTGGCGGGAGGAAAATGGGAAGAAATTGAGCCAATTATTGAAAGAACATTGTTGGAAAATGATGTGGAAGTATATGTTTACGATTTTGAATAAATAAAAAAAACTAACCATGACAAATAAAGGAATGGCAAAAGATACGCTAGACATCTTAGCCAAGAAATATTATATAAACCAAAACAACGAAAAAATAAATATAGAAAACGAACTGGAAATCTCTAAAAAAGGAACCGTTTTGTTTTCATCAGAAGAGCTTTCGGAACTCGTAAATAATGAACTTCCGAAAACAGATTTTGAAACAACATTTGAAGTCTGGAATTGCAGTTCTTTAAAAGCAATTTTAAAATTGAGCGAAGAAGAAGATCAGCAGAAAATCATGTGTCTGAATTTCGCCTCTGCAAAAAATCCGGGAGGAGGTTTTATCAATGGAGCAGAAGCGCAGGAAGAAAGCCTGGCAAGAACTTCTGCCTTGTATGAAACTCAACTTCAGGCTTGGGATTATTACACTGTTCACCGTGCCATGGAATCGTGTTTTTACACAGATATGATGATTTACAGTCCGAAAGTTCCTGTTTTCAGGAAAGATAAAGGAGAATTATTACCAAAACCTGTTTTGTGTAATTTTATCACTTCTCCCGCTGTAAATGCAGGAGTTGTCAAGCGACAGGAACCAGAAAGAGCAGATGAAATTTTCGGAGCAATGGATATGAGAATGGATAAAATGCTGGCATTGGCTTTACATCAAGGAAACGAAACATTGATTTTAGGAGCTTGGGGATGTGGCGTTTTTAAAAATGATCCGAAAGAAATTGCAGAATTATTTAAAAAGCATCTTCACGGAAAGTATAAAAATAAATTTAAAAGAGTGGTTTTTGCAGTTCTGACCAAGAAAGAAGAAATGATAAAACCTTTTGAAGAAATAGTATGAAAATTACAAGAGAAGAAGTGACCATCGAAATTTTGGAATTACTTTTAAAACTTAGCAGTATTTTAGAACATGATAAATCACAAATTTATGTAGATGATCCCTCAAAAATGCTGCCTTCAATGTATATAAGATATAGAAGGATATGTGCATATTTTGAGTTTTTAGATATAGAAATAAAAGATCTGAAGCAATTTTATAATCTTGAGTTTATTTATGATTATAATAATTATAAATTTTCAAATGAAGTAATACCTACTATAAATTCAGTTTTAGAAGGCAATTTTAAAATAGAAAATATAAACAAAAGAAGCTTGAAATTTATGACCTTAAGAATAATAAATTTCAGAAGAGATTATATTAGAATTTTAGAAAATTTTTTTGGTGGAGTTAGGCTGATGGGATCTCCATCGGTCGAAGAAAGAGTATCAAAAGCCTTTGTAATAGAAAGTATAAAAGATATTGATAATCTTGTAGAAAGATTAAATAAAGTGATTACCGATCTATTATTCCCTCAAATAAAAGAATTTGAGCTAGATATTCTTATTGATAAGTGCAATTTTCCGACAGAAGATTATAGAGCTCTTGAAAAAAAAGAATTGGAAGATTATTATTAAGGGATTTAAAATAAAATGATGAAAATTGAATTAACAAAAGGAGACATCACCAAAATAAAATCAGACGCCATCGTCAATGCAGCCAATTCATCTTTATTGGGTGGAGGCGGAGTTGACGGAGCGATTCATCGTGCAGGAGGATCAGAAATTTTAGAAGAATGCAGGCAAATCAGAAATCGACAAGGTAAATGCAAAACTGGAGAAGCGGTAGTAACAACAGCCGGAAATCTTCCTGCAAAATATGTCATTCATACCGTTGGTCCGGTGTGGAATAATGATGAAGAAAAAGAGTCACAACTTTTGGCAAACTGTTATAGAAATTCTTTAAAATTGGCTGAAAGTCTTGAAGTGAAAACCATTGCTTTCCCAAACATCAGTACAGGAGTTTATAGATTTCCAAAAGAACTGGCAGGAAAAATTGCTGTTGATGAGGTGAAAAATTTTAAATCAGATATTATAGAAAAAGTTATTTTCGTCTGTTTTGATGATGAAAATGAAGAGATTTATAAAAAATTATTAAGAGAATAAATTAATGCTAATTTGCTGATTGAAACGCCTTTGCGAACGAAAATATGCAGAATAATTTTAAATAAAATCTTTGCGACTTTGCGTTTAAAAATAAAAACAGGAAAACAAATGAAAAAACTAACCATATTAAGCGGCGCAGGAATCAGCGCCGAAAGCGGAATAAAAACATTCAGAGACGGAGATGGTCTTTGGGAAAATCATAGTATAACGGATGTAGCAAGTCCGGAAGGATGGAGAAAAGACAGAGAATTGGTTCTTGAATTTTACAACCAAAGACGTCGTCAGATCCATGAAGTTGAGCCTAACGATGCACACAAAATAATAGCAGATTTAGAAAAATATTTTGAGGTAGAAATTATTACTCAAAATATCGATGATCTGCACGAAAGAGCGGGATCAACAAATATCCTTCATATCCACGGAGAATTATTAAAATCCTGTTCATGCAATAATAAAGGCTTGATTTACGAACAAAAAAAGGACATCAAGATTGGTGATAAAGCAGAAGATGGAGCGCAATTAAGACCTTTCATCGTTTGGTTCGGAGAAGATGTTCCTTTAATGAAAGAAGCGACAGAAAAAGCAAAACAGGCAGATATTTTCTTAGTAATCGGAACCTCTTTACAGGTTTATCCTGCGGCAGGATTGATTCATGAGATCAAAGATGATTGTTTATTGATTGTAATCAATCCCAATGAAACAGGTTTTGGATATGGGCAAAGAGCTGTTGTGATGAAAGAAACCGCAACAAGAGGAATGAAGCTGTTATTTGATAAGCTTGTAAATTTAGCCTAATGGAAAATATAGTAAAAGCCGGAATTTTTGGAGTGTGTATTGGCGATGCGTTGGGTGTTCCGGTGGAATTTAAGGAAAGAGACTATTTAAAACGTTTTCCAGTAACCGAAATGTTAGGATTTATGTCTTGGAATCAACCCAAAGGAACTTGGAGTGACGACAGTTCTTTAACTTTATGTCTTGCAGAAGAATTGACAAAAGGCTACGATTTGGAAAAAATTGGAGAAAGCTTTGTTAAATGGAACAAATACGGACATTGGACGGCTCACGGACGGCTTTTCGATATTGGGGGAACAACAAGACATTCCATTGCAAGATTAATTAAAGGTGAAAGTGCAAAATTTTCAGGAAATATTTTTGAAGAAGACAACGGGAATGGTTCTTTAATGAGAATCCTTCCCTTAGCTTTTTACCTTGTAAATGAAGAAAACATTGAAAACTTATATCGAACAGTAAAAGAAGTTTCGTCCGTTACTCATGGACATTTTCGTTCTGTTTTTGCATGTTTTATCTATGTGATTTTTGCCATTCAATTGATAAAAGAAAAAGATAAAAAAGAGGCATATAATCATGTTCAAAAAATAGCTTTGGAATATGCAGAAATTCAAGGTTTTAATCCAAAAGAAATTGAACTTTTTCAACGAATTCTAAAGAACGATATTTCAAGTTTTCATGAAAATGAAATTAAAAGCAGCGGCTACGTTCTCCACAGTTTAGAAGCCTCTTTATGGTGTTTTCTAAACTCAAAAAGTTATTCTGAAGCAGTATTAAAAGCCGTCAACTTAGGAGAAGATACAGACACAACCGGAGCCATCACAGGCGGAATAGTAGGAATTTATTATGGTTTTAATAATATTCCTGAAGAATGGGTTTCTGACTTGGTAAGGAAAGAGGATATTGAGATTTTGTGTGAAAAATTAAATGAAAAATTAAAATGAAAACAGTCACATTTTACGTTCTGCTCGGATTGAAGGATCTGGAGTTTTTGGATAAAAATAATTTTACAGTATTACCATTTAATGAAATACTTTTTACTTTCAAGAAGGAGGATATTGAAAAATATGCTGAAACTTCAATAAAACATACAGATAATATTTTAATCACGGCAAGAGTTGAGTGTGGTATGGATCGTTTTACAGAATATAGGGGTTCACATTCTGATGAAAATTCAGCTGAATTTGGAGGACTTTCAGAAATAAAAACGAATACGCTTAATCATTCTTTAATTGATAAAATTAAAATAGAAAATGTTTTTGGGAAAAATTTTCAAAATGCTGATAATGAAAAAATATTATCCATTCTTGAATTTGAAGAATCCTTTTTTTGCTTTAGATTAAGAACTTTTTTAAATACTAATTCCAAGGATGTAATTCCAGCGGATTATTTTGATAAGCCCACTGATAATGTTATAAACGAGGAAAATGATAAAAAGTTGGAAAAAATTGTCAAAGAACAGAGAAGTTTTGAAAACGAAGTCAACGAAATTACTTCAAAAATCAATACAGTGGAAGAGGCTGTTGATTTTTTAATTAATGAAGATTTAAACAAAAATGATTTTGAAGAAATTAAAAATAAATCTGTTGCGAATCAATTTGAGGAAACTGTAGAACATTTTGGCTATGGAATGTATCTTCGTAATTTATTTATTTATCCAAACGAAAATAAAGTTTTTCTTGAAAATTTAAAAAATTATGAAGGTCATTATGTCGATAATTTTGGAGAATTTGGCGAAGGAATCATAGGAGATTTATTATGGAGAAAAATAAATAATTTTGAAACTACAGAACAAAACTGTAAAAAAATAAAAGAAATTCAAGAAAGAATTGACAGAGATTCTCATTGGGATTTCCATATTAAAATGAAACTTCTTTCTTATAATTTTACAGAGGATGAGATTGAACAACACCTGAAATTACAAAAAAAGATGGATGATAATAATGATAATTTTGAGGAATATTATTTCCAACAAAAAGCTCTTTTAGCAAGATTAAATAAAGAGGAAAAAGAAACTTTTGAAAATATAAAGCAAGATTATTTCAACATACAAAATGTTGTAGAAAGACTAAAACAAAAACCATGAATGAAAAACAAAAGAAAAGCAAAAGCAAATTTCTGAGCTACGTTCTCAGACACCATCCCGAAATCATTAATTTAAATTTAGATGAAAACGGATGGGCAAATGTTGATGAATTAATCACAACATCAAAAAGAGATTCTTATGAAGGCTTTACCTTTGAAGAATTAGATGAAATCGTACAGACCAACGCTAAAAAACGATTTGCTTTTAATGAAGATAAAACAAGAATCAGAGCCAGCCAGGGGCATTCGATTGATATTAATTTGGCCTTAATTCCACAGCAACCACCGGAATTTTTATATCACGGAACGGCTCAAAGTAATATCGAATCTATTCTGGAAAAAGGAATAGAAAAAAGAGATCGACAACACGTTCATTTAAGTCAGGATAAAGAAACCGCAACCAGCGTTGGAATGCGCCACGGAAAACCAATCATCCTAACCATTAAAACGGGGGAAATGTTTGAAAATGGAATTGAATTTTATCTGTCCGATAATGGGGTTTGGCTGACGGATTTTGTAAATTCGATTTATATTTCAAGATGATGAAGAGTGACAGTTGCCCCAATTGTGAAAATTCATTTGATTTTTCCAGAGATGATGTATACTTGAAAACAACATTAAGTATTGAAGGAAAAAAATATCGGATTTATCATTTTAAAAAATTATGTTCAAACTGTAATAAATTACTTGTTATGAATATTGGTAAACCAGGTGAAGACAACGGGAAATGGATTACTGAAAAACAAAAGGATAATTAAATGAAAAGAACATTAGCAATAGGCGATATTCACGGAGGATTTAAGGCTTTGAAACAAGCTTTAGAACGAGCGAATGTAACTAAAAATGACACCTTAATTTTCCTCGGAGATTATGTTGATGGTTGGAGCGAATCTTCCCAAATTATTCAGTTTTTAATAGAACTTTCCGAAAAACAGGAATGTATTTTTATTAAAGGAAACCATGATGCATGGACTGAAGATTGGATTTCTTTAGGTCTTGCGCCCAACGTCTGGCTTTCCAACGGAGGAAAAAGCACCGTTGAAAGTTATGCTGATTATGCTGAAGAAAACTTGAATCAGCACCTAGAGTTTTTTCAAAGGATGAAAAATTATTATGTAGACGAAGACAACCGTTTGTTTATTCATGCCGGTTATTCTTCGATGGATGGCCCTGAAAAAGAAATGTATTCTAGCAATTCTAATTGGGACAGATCTTTGTGGCATGCTGCAGTTACAATGGATAAAGACTTGTCAGAAAACTCAGAATTATATCCAAAAAGACTGCTTTTATATAATGAAATCTTCATCGGTCATACCCCAACTTTATATTTAGGGGTGATGCATCCTGTCAATAAAGCGAATGTGTGGAATCTCGATACTGGTGCGGCTTTCGTCGGCATATTATCCGTCATGGATGTTAACACAAAGGAATACTGGCAAAGCGATCCGCTTCCATTATTATATCCAGATGAAAAAGGGAGAAATAAATGGTAAGCATACTTGTCGTTCTTAATGGAACAAAAGGGATTGAAGAACCGCTAATTTTATCTTGAAAAATAAACCAGATAACACAAATATTTACACTAAAAAAATCTGCGAAATCAGCTTCATCTGCGAGAGATTAAAAACATTATTGTCATTATGAATAGGATAAAGAGGAGTGAAGAATCATTAATTTTATCTTGAAAAATAAACCAAATAACACCAACGTTTACACTAAAAAAAGAATCTGCAAAATCAGCGATAGATTAAAAAATATCATTGTCATTCTGACAAAAGAAGAATCTATTTTGTATTGAGATTCTTCACCGCACTTCGTTTCGTTCAGAATGACAAATTGTATGTGATCAACGTTTCCGATTTTCCAAAAAGATAAGTAATTTTGAAACCTGAAATATCACTTCAATGAAACTGCAATATCTCTTATTTTTCCTGAGTTCATCTTTATTTTTTGCGCAAACTCAATTTCAAACCCCTTTTGAAAAAGGGAATGGTAATCAAACCGTTACTTATGAGGAAATGAATGTGTATTATCAAAATTTAGCAAAGAATTTTAGCACCATTCAATATCTGAAAAAAGGAGAAGACGATAACGGGAAACCCATCTATGTGGTGGTTTACAATCCGTTTCCTGAAAAAGAATTGGATCAATTAAGAAAAGACAAGGCTATTTTGTTCGTCAACAACGGAATTCACCCCGGAGAACCGGACGGAATTGATGCAACCATGATGTTGATGCGAGATTTGGCGACCAAGAAAATCAAAACACCGCAGAATTTTATCATTGCCGCTATTTCAGCGTATAATGTGAGTGGAATGCTAAACAGAGGTTCGTTTTCCAGAGCCAATCAAAACGGACCGGAACAATATGGTTTTCGTGGAAACGCGAGAAATTACGACCTAAATAGAGACTTCATCAAAGCAGATTCTAAAAATGCAAGAAGTTTTCAGCAGATTTATCAATGGCTAAAACCAGATGTTTTTATTGATAATCATGTAAGCAACGGAGCCGATTATCAATATACCTTTACGTATATCTCCACTTTCAAAGAACGTTTAGGAAATGTGTTGGGAAATTATTTCTACGATAATTATCAGGCTAAAAATCTTCAAGAGTTACAGAAATTAGGATACGAAAGCACGCCGTATGTCAATATTCATGGTGATGTTCCGGAGGTTGGTTTTGCTTCTTTTGAGGATTCACCGAGATATTCTACCGGATATACAACGTTGTTTAATTCTTTAGGTACCGTTCCCGAAACCCATATGCTGAAACCGTATGACAAAAGGGTAGATGCAACGTATAAATATATGTTGGTCAACCTTCAAAATTTAGATAAAGACTATAAAAAGATAAAAGAACTTCGGGTTGAAAATTTAAAACAATACCAAGCCGGAAAACAATACGGAATTCGTTGGAAAATAGATTCTACAAAATATTCTACGATGGATTTTAAAGGATATGAGGGAAAGTATAAGCCAAGCGAAGTTTCCGGAAAACCACGATTATTTTACGACAGAAATAAACCTTTTACAAAGAAAATAAAATTGTTTACAACTGCTGTTCCTACAGGGTATGTGACGATTCCCACACATTATGTGATTCCTCAGTCCCAATACAAAATAATTGAAGAGTTTAAAAGAAATCAGATTCAGATGAAGCCGCTTCAAAAAGACAGTACGATTGCGGTAGAATCTTATAAGATCAATGATTTTAAGACGGTTAAAAATCCTTATGAAGGACATTATTTGCATTTTGAAACAACGGTAGACACATCCAATAAACACATCACCTTTTCAGCCGGGGATTACGTAGTTCCGACCAACCAGGAAGGCGTAAAATATATTATTGAAACCCTAGAACCTGAAGCGTTGGATTCTTTTTTTAATTGGAATTTCTTCGACGGAATCTTAGCGCAAAAAGAATATTATTCAGCCTATATTTTTGAAGATACCGCCGCAGAATTATTGAAAAAAGATAAAGGGTTAAAAGAAAGGTTAGAAGCTAAAAAAGCTTCCGATAAAAAATTTGCAGATGATGGAGAGGCGCAACTAGATTGGGTATATAAAAACTCTCCTTATTTTGAAGAGAAAACCTTTAGACAATATCCTGTTTATAGAATTAATAACAAATAAGGTTGATGTTTATATTTGTTATGTAAAAATATGTTTCGATTTAAATTTTTCGCTAAATTAGTGGAAAACAATTAACTATGAAACATGTTTATCGATTAGCATTGATGTTAGGCCTATGGCCTCTTAGTATTTCTGCTCAGTATTCACAAAGTTTTGATTCGGCTACATTACCGTCAGATTGGACGATCATTAACGGTGGAGACACCGGAACATGGAAGACGTGGACTTCTTATGACAGTACTTTTAGTGCTTCCCATTCAGGATCCCATTTTTTAGGATTGGAATATGGAAGTGATGCGCATAGCGATTATGCAATAAGTCCTGCAATAGTTGTTACCGCTGGTGTTTCGGACAAATTAACCTTTTGGGGGAGAAATAGAGGGGCTGGTTTGGCTGAAATAGTGGATTTAAAAATCTCTACAACAACGCCTACAGCAGCGGCTTTTACCACTACATTGGCATCCGCAGTAAAACCACCGGTAACTTGGCAGCAATATACGTATGATCTAACACCTTATGTAGGGCAGACGATATATATTGCTTTCTACTCTACAACTACAGATATCTGGTTTATAGGGATTGATGATTTTGTTGTTTCTTCTAATACGCTTGCGGTATCAGAGGCAGCAGCTGATAAGAAAAGCATTTCGATCTATCCCAATCCTGTGGGTGATATTCTTACTATTGAAAGCAAGAATAAAATTTCTGAGATCAATATATATGATATGACAGGAAGAGCTCAGAAGCTGATAGCGCCCAATTCAGGAACTACAAAAATTACGATGAGCGATTTGTCTGCAGGAAATTATGTGGTGAAAATTAAAGAGGGATCAACAGAAAAAAGCTACAAGATTATTAAAAAGTAAACTTAATTTTTAGGAATAAAAAAAGACGTTTCAGCTTGAAACGTCTTTTTATTTTTATCTGGGTAAACCTCTTTTTAAAGCCATTTCAGCTCGTTTGATGGCTACTTTTTCTTTCCAGTCCATGTATTTCTTTTTGAAATTGGATTTCATGATGTCGTCAAACTTACGTTGAACGGTAAGATTCCATAAAGAATTTGCTTTTACGGCCCAGGATTTGTCCCAAGCTCTCAATGAAAGAGAGAAGCTGCCATCCAGATATTTCATCCAGTGCCACCAACCGGTAGGCATAAATAGGGTGTCACCATGCTCAAGGTAGCAATCGATACCTTCTACACCATCCAAAGCCGGATATTTCTCAAAATCAGGATTCTCAATGTCGTAATCTTCTAATGCATACGTTGCATAAGGAAGTTGATATAGCCTTTCTTTCCATTTATTTTCAAATAGCATGACGTGTTTTCTTCCATTGAAATGAGTATGGAAAATATGCGCTAAATCAATATCGAAATGTAAAAAAGTTACAGAACCCTTTCCTCCGAAGAACATACCGGGATATTTGTCTAAAAAACCACCCATCAATTCTTTTGGTGGAATATATTCTTCGAGCAGTTTACCGGCGTGTTTTATAGGATCAAAAAAGAAAATTCTAAGATCTGTAGGCTCTCTTTGGATGAGGTCTATATAATCTGCAAATTTCATTTTGGTTGTAGGTGTATTAATGGGAGCCGCAGGATCTGCTTTTTTAGAGTCATAAAGCGGTACTTCAATATCTCCAACCACTTCCTTCACATAATCCATTGTCCACTTTTGGTAGGCAGGCCACTTTTTTGCCATGTTTTTTATGACAACGGGCCTCCTTGGCTTTAGATATTTTTCGTAGAATTCCTCTTTAGAAATATCATCTACAACATCTATAGGCTTTAAAATAATTCCCATTTCTATAAATTTTATGTTACAAAATTATTAAATTAAAATGTTTCACACGGAGTTTAAGTTTTTTTTAATCTATGATTCAAATCATTTTTATGTATCAAATCAATATCAATAAATATCTGTGATAAAAGATTTTAAACAAGACAATATAAATGTAATGATAAAAATTAATTAAATAACATGGAAATTTATGTTTTAAATCATTGTTATGTGATAAATAATGAAATCTTTATTATTTCAAATATTTTGTAAATCATAAAACTGATTTTATTAATATGCTTTTCGTAAAAATTAAGGCTTTTTTTTGTTGTATATGTTTATTGAGTCTTTGTTTTGTGTGATCTATTTTTAATATTGTCTATATGGCTGTAAAAAATAATTCTGTTATAAAGATGTTAAAAATTGATAGTATGATTCGCATAGCTTAATTGTATTTGATTATGAGGTGGTTATATTAATTAACAATTCCGTAATATATATAACCGGCGCTTTCTATAGTTTTGCCGAAATTTTGTGTAAGATGGGATTTGGCTCCTGAAAAGCTAACAAATAGCACAAAATTTTATTAATTAAATTAACACAAAGAAAAAATGAATTTACAAAAAATGATCTTCTCAGCAGGGATGCTCTTTTCTGCTTACTATCAAATTGATGCGCAAGTAGGGATAAATACTCCTAATCCGGATGCAAGCGCTGCATTGGAAATAAAAAGCGCTAATAAAGGAGTGCTTATTCCCCGTATTCCTTTGGTGAGTGCAACAGATGCCGTTACAATACCATCTCCTGCAAAGGGGCTTATTGTATACAGCGCTGGTGGTACAATTGGTACAGGAGACGGATTTTATGCTAATTATGGTACACCAGCTGCTCCAGTCTGGACGACGTGGCAAAAATTTGATAATAACCAATTTATTCTAAAGAATGCATATTCTACGGTAGCAACAAATCCCGTTAATTCAAATGTTGGAACAAATAGTACTGTAAATAATATTAATTTAGGGTTAAGCATCCCAATTACAATTCCTGCCAATTCTTTGGCTCAGGTTGTTGTTACCTATTCTACACCAGTAGGAACAACTTCGGGTGCTACCCAAGCTAATCGACCAGTAGGGTATATGGGAATTCGGTTTTTGAAAAATGGAGTAGAAGCACCGGCGGGATCCAGAAAATATAGCATTGCAAGTGATGCGTCTGGGAATTCGGGATCTATCCCTATGCAAATGCTATCTGTTGGAACTTCTTATGCAGAAACCATTACCAATAATACAGGTTCTGATATTACGATTACGTATTCACTTAATGGATATATAGAAAGAAATGAAATGGGTGCCAATCCTACTAATTTCCGTTTCAATATGTGGGATGTAGATTCTAATCCTAACTATAATTGGGGCAGAGGAACAATGACTGCTCAATTATATACAAAACCTTTATAGGATTGATTAAAAAATTAGAAATATCAATTTTACCAATAGGAGCGGACTTTAGTCCGCTTTTCAATTTTAATCATTATTCTTATCTAATTTAATACATGATAAGAATACCGTATTCCCTTTGTAGAAGGGGTTTTATATGGTTATTTTAAAAAAAATACCCTGTAAATAGAATTACAGGGCAAAAACACAAATTGATTGAATAAAAATTCATTCGGGACGAATATATAAAATCTATTTAATATGCAAAACATGGTAAAAGTGAATATTGAATAGCAATATAAGGTGCTGAGGTTTAATTTTTATCGTAAAAATTATCGATTAACTTAAATGCAAAACCAATCAAATAAAATTGTTGAAAGTTTTTATTTTTTCAACTTAATTAAAAAAAACATCACTATGTTTGTAGTGATATAGTGGTTTTAACTTTCATCATTAAAATTGATCTTTATAAAAGTGTAACAAAAAAGTATAACCATTAACTAATTAGCCAAATAATAAATTATGAAAAAGAATGTTTCCTTATTTCTGATGCTTTTTTTCTCAGTGCTTACTTTTGCACAGAAAACGGTTTCAGGGAAAATTACAGATGAAGATGGGATTGCCATTCCGAGTGCAAGTGTAACAATAGAGGAGCCCGGAAAGGATGCCATCTTAGCCTATGGAATTACCAATTCTAAAGGAGAATATAAGGTGACTTTCACATCAGCAGAGCCTAATGTAGATCTTAAGGTAAAAGCATTCAATCAAAAACCCTTAACAAAACAAATTGGCAATAGCGATCAGACTTTAACTTTCAAAATGCAGTCTGAAGCCACAGAAATAAAAGAGGTACAGCTAAAAACTAAAATGATCACCTCAAGAGGAGACACCATTGCCTATGATCTGAAAGCATTCGACAGTAAAAGTGATAGAACATTGGCTGACGTAATGAGAAAGATTCCCGGAATTGAAGTCAACACAGACGGAACTATTCTTTACCAAGGAAATGCGATCAACAAATTCTATGTCAACGGAAAAGATTTAATGGAAGGGGGTTATGGAACCATCAACAATTCACTTCCAAAAGACGCGGTACAGAAAGTTGAGGTGCTGGAAAATCACCAGCCTGTAAAAATTCTTCAGGACAAAGTACCTTCTGATGCCGCAGCTATAAATATTAAACTGAAAAACTCTGTTACCATGACTGGTAGAGGAGAAGTAGGAACCGGCTTCGGAGATCCTTGGTTATGGAATGTAAAGTTAACACCAATGTTTTTCGGACAGAAGAGCCAATGGGTGGTTAATTACAAGACTAATAATATGGGGGAACAAGTTGAAAATGAAGGGAATATTTTGGCGTTTGGAAATAGATTCGAAGGTAAACGTATCAATGCTGCTCAAAACGACTGGCTGAATGTTGAAAATGCAAGCACCCCCAACCTCCCTGTAAAAAGGTATCTCTTGAATAATGTACATTATTTATCAGCAAACTATTTAACTAATATTGATAAGAAAAAAGAATGGGAGCTGAAGGCAAATGTAAACTATACAAATAACGCTGTAGAAAGAGAAGCTTATAGCCAAACTAATTATTTTGAAGGAAGCTCAAACTATACAAATATTCTAAATAATTTTTATACAGACAAAGCAAAAGGAGAATTGATATTTACAAAGAATGCAAAAAAGGGATTCTTTAAAAATACGACAAGCTTTTCTCAATATTGGAATGCAGACAGAGGGATTGTAGATAGAACAGATATTGAAGATGGTAAGCAGAGACATGCGGATGAAGCACTGGAGTCTCCTACAACATCATTTCAAAACTCATTAAGTACAATTGTTCCATGGAAAGAAAAAATGGTGAATATTTTATCTTATTTGAGCTATCAGACAGATAAACAGACATTGGAAGTCTCTCCATCATCTTATTTGAATATTCCTGGATTTGCACCAACTCCTAATTCGGAATTGGTGAGACAGAGCTTAAGACTTAAAACCTTTGAAGCAAATCATTCTGCGAATATTAGCTTTTCTACAAAAGGATGGACGTTCACTCCTGAAGTAGGGTTTAATTTTAAAAGTACAGATATGATTTCGGATTTGTCAAATATTAAAGCAATTCCATCTACTGATCCTAGTATAAAGGATCCTTTATCAACAGCATATAGTAACGATTTAAAATATACAACAGCTACACCCTATGGAAGTGTAGGAGTAAACTACAAGAATGATTCTTGGATGCTTTATGCTAACTTCCCGGTAAATTCTAATAATATTAAAGCGGAAGATCCATTAAGATTAGTTTCAAAATCTGTAAATAAAGTTACTTTTGAACCAAGTATTTTTGCACAGTATACTTTTGCTTCTTTCTGGAAGGCTTCAGTAAATGCTAATATTAATAACAATTTTGGAGAAATAAATACTGCTTATTCAGGATTCTTAATGACTTCACCAAGCGGAATTAATGCAATGGATATTAATAATCCCATTCCTCAGAATAATAATAAATCTGCAGGAACAAGAATAGAGTATAGAAACCCATTGAATAATTTATTCTTCAATGTTAATTATAGATATTCTGATGCAAAGCGAAACTTAATTTCAAATCCGGAGATCAATGGAGCTGGATATACTATTATGAAATATATAGAGCAGGATAATCATATATTGAATAATGGCTACAGCGTAGAAGTAGGAAAATATTTTCCAAAGTTTAAGACCAATGCATCCCTTAGCTATAGCAACAATACAGCGGAATCTGATGCTTTCCTAAATAATAAATCTTTTACCAATAAAAACAACGGTCAGTCATATGGTATTAAGTTCAATAATACCTATTTCAGCTGGATGAGCATCGACTATAATGCGAGTCTTTCTAAAACTAAACAAACAAGTAAAGGAGAAGTGAATTCTAATGCTACAAGAACTGGATTTACTCATAATCTTGGACTTTTCTTTTATCCAATCGAAAATCATACTATTGGATTCAATTGGGATCAGGTAAATACAAACGCAGCGGATCAGAAATATCACAATGGTTTCTATGATGTTTCCTATCAGTTTACATGGGCTAAAAAGAAAATTGATTTTGAATTGAAGTGGATGAATATAGCCAATAAAAAAGTATTTGAAACATATGATATCAATACAACTAATATCACGTATACAAGGTATCAACTTCGCCCAAGCCAAGTCATGTTCACAGTAAAATTCAACTTTAAATAAAAATACAAAACCCAACCTCATTGAGGTTGGGTTTTAATTTATAAGAAGTTCTAGTGTAAATTTTTTAAAAAGTAGGATTGTCAGCAGAAGGTCCATAGCTTCCAGGGAGCGGGATGTTATTTAACCTGTAATAAACGCCCAATTGAGCCCTGTGATGCGTAATTTGATTCAACCCATGTCGGATCGCTCCATACTTGCTCCAGCTCGCTAATGCATGGCCGTCGTTTTTGATGGTCCAGCTCGGGGTTAGGTCATCTTCTTTCGCATTTTCTAACGCCTGTTTACCAGCTTGATAACTGTCATCCAGTTTTTTTAGAAGTTCTTCTTTGGTTGACAGTTTCGTGGGTTGATAGGCTCCTTTTGCAAAATCTAGCTCAGAAGTTGCTATGATGGTATTGGGCCATTCGAAGACTTCCACCAAATGAGTCGCCAAAGGCATCATTTTCATGCTTTTTTCGTGAGGAGCGTATTCATTTTTTCCTTCAGGAAAAAGATCAATGAACTTTTTTGTTGTTTGATACTCGGTCTCCAGTTCGGATTTTAATTGTGATAAAGTGTCCATACTATTTGTTTTTTAGGTAGCTTAAAGTTAGAGGTTTTGATGGCAACAAAAAGATAATGAAATCATAAAGTTTAAATAAGAGGCTTTAATAAAGTATTTCATATCAGCTGTATAAGATTGCACACGGAATAAATTTCAAAAAAACTGTAACAAAATAATACAAGTGCTCACTAATTAATAAACATTTCAAAAATGAAAAAGTTCTTCTCAGTATTTTTTATCGCTCTTGTTACTTTTGTGAGTGCTCAGGATAAGGATTCTAAAGAAACTGCCAACCGTTTTTTCTACGAATTATCTTTTAAGCCTAAAAAAGATTCGGCAAAAATAGATAAGGTCATTACGATCTTAGATATTACAGATAAAAACAGATCTATTTATCAGGATTACACGGTTATTTCTCAGGATTCTATTGCCAAGATTGAAATAGAAGCCATGAAAAAAGCAGGGGCAATGAAAGATTTATCTAAAATCCTTAAAACGCCAAAAATTTCTTCGAGAATATACAAGATGTATCCAAGCATGAAAATTGAGTATGTAGATAAGATCGCAAGTGGATTTACACCTACCAATATTGGATATGATGAAAATTTGAAATTCAATTGGAAAATACAAAATGAAAAGCAAAAAATAGGCGAATACAATACGCAAAAAGCAACAACTGAATTCGGAGGAAAACAGTGGACGGCTTGGTTTAGTGCAGATCTTCCTTTTCAGGATGGACCGTATAAATTTTATGGACTTCCAGGCTTAATTGTAAAAATTGAGGATGCAGATAAAAACTATTCTTGGGTGTTACAAGGAAACAAGAAAATAAAGGATTATACAGAGTATTCTTATATCGAAACCTTAATGCAGGCAAAAGGAGGAAAAGTAAACGTTCTGTCTCGAGAAAAGTTTGAAAAAACATTTAATGACTTCAAAAAAGATCCTTTTGCAACAGTAAGACCAATGATGACACAGGAAATGATGTCTAAATCTATTCCGGGAATGGATGGTACCATTGGAGACATGATGAAGAAAGAAGAGAAGCGATATAAAGACTTTTATAAAGCAAATGACAATCCTATTGAACCGGATTATGGGACATTAAGCGTAGGAAATGTAGAAAAGGTCGGAAAAGAGAAAGAAAAAAAATAAACATTCATATCAACTAAATTATATTTAATAAACCCAAGTGTAGCAATACGTTTGGGTTTGTTTTTTTTAACATTTTCCGTTATTTAGATTAAATTTAAATAGAGTATATTTGCATTCATAAAAGATCAGGCTTTGAAAGAGAAGGGTTTACATAAATTGAGCGGATTTCCTATGAACAAAATGGGAAAAATATTGGGGTATGATGACGACGAGATGAAGATGCCAAGTAAGATCATAGAAATGGGTCTTTTGCCGGATACTGCTTTCAGGATATTGTATCAGGCTCCGTTTAGTGGCCCAATGTATGTGGAATTTGGAGAAGAAAAAAGCCGAATTGCCCTTCGTGAAGAAGAAGGTAATTATATCATTGTTGAAGAATTGAATTAATGCAGGATACTCAAAAAAAACAGGTACTTTTAGTCGGAAATCCTAACGTAGGAAAGTCAACGGTTTTCAATACGCTTTGCAACAAAAAACAGAAAACTGGAAATTATGCGGGGGTAACCGTAGCAAGTCATTCAGGGAATTATGTTTACAAGAATGAAGAGGTTGAGGTAGTTGATTTACCGGGTTCATACAGCATGTATCCAAGTTCGGAAGACGAGGCTATTTTTTCTAAATTCCTTATTGATGAGCAGAAAAATTATGCAGGAGTTGTTTATATTCTGGAAGCTTTAAGTTTAAAAAGAGGACTTCTTCTTTTTCAGCAAATTCAGGATTTAGGTATTCCGATGATCTTGGTGGTAAACCAGATTGATCAGGCGGAGAGAAGAGGGGTGAATATTGCTGTTCAAAAATTTTCTGAAGCACTGGGAATTAAGATCATCCAGACCAATGCTAAAGAGCAAATAGGAATTGATGAAATAAGAGAGGCCGTTTTAAATAATGAGTTTTTAAAAACAGATAAAGCATCCTTTGAAACACCCAACGAGCATGCTGGTTTTATTCAAAAATTAGTTTCACATAAAGGTTTTACTAGCGAATATAAAGCTTGGATATCAGTATCTTCAGGAGTTGAGTTGAGTAAGATCGAATCAATGAAAGATGCATTAAATGATTCTGAGGTTAAAAGTTTAGTACCCAAAAGATTACAGGTTAAGGAAACCATAAGAAGATATCAGAATATTGATAAGATCTTAGCGAATGTAATCACTAAAAAGCCACAATTCAAAGAATTATTGACGGAGAAATTAGATAAAGTTTTAGTTCATAAATTCTGGGGCTATGTCGTTTTCTTATTAATTCTATTGATCATTTTCCAAAGTGTTTTCTTCTTGGCGGAATATCCAATGAATTGGATTGACGATTTCTTTGCTTGGTTCTCTGCCTTCACAGGGAAAAACCTTCCTGAAGGACCTCTAAATTCATTGATTTCTAATGGAATTATTCCTGGATTAGGAGGAATTATGGTCTTTGCACCACAAATCGGAATTTTATTATACTTCCTGTATTTACTGGAAGATTCAGGGTATATGGCGAGGGTTATCTTCCTGATGGATCGTTTTTTACGCCCATTTGGATTAAACGGAAAAAGTATTGTACCCTTAGTTTCAGGAACAGCTTGTGCCATTCCTGCGGTGATTTCTACAAGGAATATTGAGAACGTAAAAGAAAGATTATTGACCATTTTGGTGACGCCTTTCATGACGTGTTCTGCAAGACTTCCTGTTTACAGCATCATCATCGGATTGATTATTTCAGACGGAACCTTCTACGGAATTCAGTATAAAGCATTGGTGTTATTGGGAATGTATCTTTTAGGATTCATGGTAGCCTTGCTTTCTGCAGCTATTCTTAAGGGTTTCATTAAAAATAAAGGAAAGACTTACCTGGTAATGGATTTACCAACGTATAAAAAGCCACTTTTCGGATACGATTTTAAAATGGTATTGGGGAAAGTTTGGGAATTTATAACAGGAGCGGGTAAAATTATCTTCATCGTAAGTATTATTATCTGGTTCTTAAGCTATTTTGGACCGAAGCAGAATCCTAATGAAATAGTGGCAACAAATGTTCACCTTGATCATTCTTATTTGGCAAAAATGGGAAAAGCAATTGAGCCTGCCATTGCACCATTAGGGTATGACTGGAAAATGGGTGTTGGGATTATCACAAGCTTTGTCGCAAGAGAAGTTTTTGTAGGAACCATGTCTACATTATACAGTTTAGATAACGATGCTCCCGAAGGAAAGGTGATTGATAAAATGAGACACGATGTAAAACCAAACGGTGAAAAAGTTTTCAATTTTGCAACCGGGGTTTCCGTACTTTTATTTTATGCATTTGCAATGCAGTGTGTTTCTACACTGGCAGTAGTTTACAGAGAGACCAAAAGCTGGAAATGGACTGGCTTTCAGGTTGTGATGATGACAGGTTTGGCATACTTTGTGTCGATGATAGTATATCAAATATTAAAATAATGAACTCTTCATTAATTTTTCAATATGTAATTGTTTTAGTGGTAGTTGGGTTCGCTTGCTACTCGCTTTTCAATATTCTTAAAAAGAATTTTGCCCCTAAAAAATTTAGCTCTAAAAAAACGGGTTGTGATAAAGATTGTGGATGTTCGTAATCTTATCTTAAGCCGATAATTGCAAAAATTGTAGTATTTTCATTTTTTAAAATTAAAATGAATTCAATTTGAGCCTGAAAGCACTCTTTCTTTTTGTCTGCTGCCTGTGTGTTATTCTTGGAAAAGCGCAGGTTGATACTGCTATTATTAAATCTTACGCAGATCAGGTCATGATCCGTGCTAATTTGGATACCAATATTGAAAGCTATATTTTTTCGGAAGGCGATGCTAAAAATGCAAAGCAGACCATACTTTCAATCAACAACAAGACAAAAACCTCTTTATCTCTGGATTATAGAATTATAAGTGCAACAATATCATTTGCACCACGATTTATTCCCGGGAATAATGACAACGCAAACAAAGGAAACAGTTCTTATACAGACTTAAGGTTTAGGTTTTTCCCAAAAAGATTTACACAAACGCTTTATTATAAAAGGGTAAAGGGGTTTTATATCGAGAATATGAAAGACTTATTGCCTGAATGGCAGGAAGGAAGAGATCCTTATCTTCAGTTTCCCAATTTAAAAATCCAAAGCTTTGGAGGTTCTACTTCCTATACCCTCAATAAAAATTTCTCGTTAAACAGTATTTATACGCAGGGAGAATGGCAGAAAAAGAGCAGCGGTAGCTGGGTGCCATTTTTAGATTACGACCGTACAACCTTCTCTAATGTAGAAGATAACCAGAAAAGTAAAGAAATTCAATATAATATAGGCGCCAATATGGGCTATTTTTATAATTGGGTGATTGCGAAAAAAGTTAATATTTCTCCCTATGCATCCTTAGGGTTTGGGGGTAAATTCTCCAGCTATAGAGATTCTCTTGAAGACGGAACAAAAGGAGCAAAAGAAAATACACAGTATCTAGCCGTAAAATTTACCGGCGGACTTCATGTAGGATATAATACGGATCGGTTTTTGTTTGGAGGTAAAATGAATTTTTATGCGGATGCTTACAATGAGGAGAAGAACTCTACCGTAGAAAACAATAATATCTATGGGTTGCTTTATATTGGCTATCGTTTTGCACCTCCGAAAGTTGTAAAAAGAAACTATGATAAGCTTCAGGAAAAAATACCTATTCTATAAATTGAAAGTCTTTTAAGTATCTTTGCAACGAAAATTTAGAACTAAAATAATTAATCAAAATATAAAAACATAATGTCGTTAATCAAATCTATTTCAGGGATTAGAGGTACAATTGGAGGGAGAGTAAATGATAATTTAACACCCCTGGATGTAGTAAAATTCGCTTCCGCATTTGGAACTTGGCTTCAGAATAATAAGAATAAAAAAGATTTAACTTTAATCATTGGTCGTGATGCAAGAATTTCAGGATTAATGGTTAATTCATTGGTTACCGCAACTTTACAAGGGTTGGGAATCAACGTGATTGATCTTGGACTTTCTACAACGCCAACCGTTGAGATCATGGTTCCTGAGCTGAATGCAGACGGAGGAATTATTCTTACCGCTTCTCACAATCCAAAACAATGGAATGCGCTAAAACTATTAAACGAAAAAGGAGAATTCATCACCGGAGAAAACGGGGCTGAAGTGTTGGCTTTAGCTGAAAGTGAAGATTTCAATTATGCTGAAGTAGATGATTTGGGAAAATATGAAACAAGAGATGACGCTTTTGATATTCATATTCAGCAGATTTTAGATTTACCGATGGTAGATGTAGAAGCAATTAAGGCAAAGAAATTTAAAGTAATTTTAGATGCCGTAAATTCTACGGGAGGGATTGCGATTCCAATGCTTTTAGATAAACTAGGATGTGAAACCGTAAAGCTATATTGTGAACCAAACGGACAGTTTCCACACAATCCTGAGCCGTTAAAAGAACATTTAGGAGATATCTGTGAATTGATTAAAAAAGAAGGTGCTGATGTTGGAGTGGTTGTAGATCCTGATGTTGACAGATTAGCTTTAATCGATGAAAAAGGAGAGATGTTTGGGGAAGAATACACATTGGTTGCTGTTGCAGATTATTTATTGAAAAATAAAAATGGCGTGGCAATTTCAAACCTTTCTTCAAGCCGTGCATTGAGAGATGTTGCACAGAGTCATAACTCAGAATATTTTGCAAGTGCTGTCGGAGAAGTAAACGTTGTTACTTTAATGAAAGAGAAAAATGCAGTAATCGGAGGGGAAGGAAACGGAGGAATTATCTATCCTGAACTTCACTACGGAAGAGATTCTCTGGTAGGGGTAGCCTTATTTTTAACTCATTTAGCAAAAGAAAACAAAACAGTTTCTGAACTGAGAGCGGGATATCCAAGCTATTTCATGGGGAAAAAGAAAATAGAATTAACGCCGGAAATCAATGTAGATGATATTTTATCTAAAATGGAAAAAGAATATCAAAACGAAAATGTTTCTACGATTGACGGAGTGAAAATAGACTTTGAAAACAATTGGGTTCACCTTCGTAAGTCGAATACAGAACCAATAATCAGAATTTATACAGAAGCTAAATCTCAGGAAGAGGCTGATAAATTAGGAGATGATATCATCGCTAAAATTAAAAGTTTGATTTAATATTATAAAAAGAACGGGGCTTTGGTTCCGTTCTTTTTGCTTGCAACATGTTTGAACATCTAAAAAACAGATTCCCTTTTCCGAAAGAAACTTGTGAGAAATTTACAAGAAGCTTCCAACGTATGGAAGTTCCGGCAAAAACGACTCTTCTTAAAGAAGATGAAGTTTCATTAAATGCCTATTTTATTGAAAAAGGAATTGTAAGAGCTTGGTATAATAACGACGGAAAAGACGTAACCTTCCAGTTTTTTATGGAAAACACCATGTTTTCTTCCCTCGAAAGTTTCAGAAAAGGATTGCCAAGTATGGTTTCGTTTGAGACCATTGAGCCTTGTGTGTTATGGCAAATTGATAAAGCTTCTCTAGATTCTATTTTAGAAGAGATTTATGAGATTCCTGAGTTAAGGAGCAAATTCATGGATTCTGTCTTTGAAAGAGTATTCGATTATATGAAACACTTTTTCTCATTCATTAAAAATACACCACAGCAGAGGTATATTGATCTTAGCCAACAGAAACCCGAAATCATCAAAAGAGTTCCCCAGCATTATATTGCTTCCTATTTGGGAATTACCACTGTGCATCTCAGCAGAATAAAAAGCAAGATTTTGAAAGACAGGCTTTGAAAGGCTGGAATATGGAAGTTTCTTTGCGACTGCATATAATTGAATTAATAAAGAACTTTTTCATTTTTAAACGCAAAGTTTTAATTTAAAAATAAAACATATCTAAGTGAGCAAAAAAGAATCAACGAGTTGATTTGATGAAGCGATGTTTTCAAGCTTCGCGAAGCAAATTTATTTGCCTTTGCCCTCTAAAAATAATACACAAAGAAGTATAATCTTTGCGTCAAAAAAGTTATTTTCTAAATCTTCCACCTCCAAGCATCCAACTTTCATCTCAACTGATAACAAATGTTATCGCTTCCTGACAAGCTTTCTCTATAATTTTGTATAAAAATATAAAACAATGAAAGCAGCCGTAGTATTTGAAAAAGGAGGAATTCCACAATATGCAGATTTCTCTGATCCTGAAGTAAATTCTGAAAACGAACAACTCATCTCCGTAAAAGCAGCATCTATTAAACATTTGGATAGAGCAAGAGCAGGCGGAACCCATTATTCAAACGAAAATGAAGTACATCAACCTAAACTTATCGGGAGTGATGGAGTAGGAATGCTCGAAAATGGAGATAAAGTATATTTTTTCAGTAAAAAAGGAACCGTAGCAGAAAAAGCTGTCGCAGATAAAAAGTTTATTGTTCCCATTCCTGATGGTCTTGATTTTCCTACCGCTGCCGCTTTGCCCAATGCGGTGATGGGATCTGCCATGGGACTTAAATTCAAAACAAAACTAAAATCGGGAGAAACTATTTTAATTAATGGAGCGACAGGAATTACAGGGAAAGTTGCGATTCAGGTTGCTAAATTATACGGTGCTAAGAAAGTAATTGTTACCGGAAGAAATGAGGAAGTATTGGCCTCTCTTTATGACCTTGGCGCAGATGAGGTTGTTTCTTTGCAATTAAATGACGAAGATTTTAAACAAAAAATAAAAGAGATCCACAGCGAAACACCAATTGATGTTGTCTTGGATTACATTTGGGGGCATTCGGTGGAACTTCTGTTATCTGCATTAAAAGGAGACGGAACGTTTTCCCACAAAACACGATTGGTTTCAGTGGGAGGTATGAGCGGAGACACCATTCAGCTATCATCCCAAATTTTAAGAGGAACAGATATTCAGATCTCAGGTTCGGGATTAGGAAGCTGGGCACCTGATGAGTTTAAACTTTTGTTAACAGAAATTATTCCCGAAATGTTTCAGGCAGCAGCAAATGGCACCTTAAAAATAGAAACAGAAACTGTTCATCTAAAAGATATTGAAACCATTTGGCAGCATGAAATCAGCAGCAGAAAGAGATTGGTTATATTAATTTAATAATAACTCCAATTTATTTATCCACAATTCTTTCACCTTCGTATTCTTTTCACTATCTTTAGGATAGAAATTAACGAATAATGTATGTCAAAAAAAAATTGCAACTTTGCATACATTTTGAAATAGTGAATTTCAGAAGTAATATTAATTTAAGAAGTTTGTCGATGTTTGCAAGTATATTCAGACGTTGGGCCGACGATAAGACACTATATTGGAAGAATATTTTGGAAATGAACTTGTGAAAAAGTTCGAAGAAATGATGGAAAATAATGATGAATTCTACTTTGATACAGAAGAGTTGGAGGATATCATTGTTCATTATCTGGAGTTGGGCGACTTTAATTATGCAGATAACGCAATAAATTATGGTCTTAAACTTCATCCTAATTCTTTGGACATCAAGATTAAAAAACTTGAAGTTCTTTTAGAATGGGAAGAGTATAATGCTGCAAAAGAGCTTATCGATGAGTTGAAGGCTGCATCTATGGAGAATACAGACTTTTTGGTTTGCTATGCAAAGTATTATTCGAATTTAGGAAATCCCAAAAGATCTATTGAAATCTGTAAAAAAGCATTAGAATTAAAAGAAGAAGAAAATTTTCTTCACAATTTTATTGCAGATGAATATGTGAACTTAGGAGATCCTTTTAACGCTCTTAAACATTACAAAAAAGCATTGAAAGAAGATCCTACGGATGAATATCCGTTGGAAAATGCAATGATATGCTTTAGCGAGTTGAATAAGAGTGAGGAGGCAATTGCCTTTCTTAATGAATATTTAGATGATTTTGCGTATTCTGAAACCGCTTGGTTTGAATATGGACAGTTTTATTTCAATAGAAAGAATTACGAGGAAGCAATAAAAGGCTTTGATTATTTATTGGCAATCAATTCAACCGCGGTTGGAGTATATGCAAATAAAGCGGCTTGTTATGAAGCTTTAAATCAATACAAAAAATCAATTGAAATATATGAAGAGATGCTTGAGTTGGAATATACAAAGGCGTTTACATTTTATAAAATTGGTTTGTGCTATAAAGCATTAAAACAGCCGGTTATGGCTTTGAATTCATTCCAGAAATCATTGAGAGAAGATCCTCAGTTTTATCTTTCTATGATGGAGCAGTCGTATTTATACGAAGAAATGGGCGGAATGTCAGAAGCTTTACATTTTGCACAGGAAGCAACTAATTTGAATGAAACCAATCTTGATTATCAAAAAAGATTAGCATTCTTATTTATTGATTCCGGAAAATTCGAAGAAAGCCTTGTTTGTTTGAAAAAACTGGTTGAAGCTGAGCCTTCAAGATTTTATAACTGGTATGCTTACTCAGAAGTATTGATGCTTTTAGGGGAGTATGATGAAACGGTTACTCTTTTAAATGATGCTGTAGTATTGCATAACAGAGCAGAATTGTATTATCAGTTAAGCAACTGTTATTTCATCCTTAAAAATCAGGAAAAAGGTATTGAATCTCTTCAGCTGGCACTAAGCTTAGACCCTACACTTGCACCGGATATGCAGAAAAAATATCCTTACATCAAAGATGAGGTGAAAAAGGCAAAAGCTAAAGTAAGAAAGAAAAATTAAAAGGCTGAAAGCTTGATGATAGGAGAGATTTCTCCTTCGTCAAAATAACAGACTCAATAAAAGAAAATCCTGCAGCAATGCAGGATTTATTTTTTTATAGCAGGTTTTGCCCTTAAAAAGATCAATCCGGCAATAATAATACTTGCCCCTACAAATTGTAATATGGTTAGCGTTTCACCGTCTAAAATACCCCAGATGATCGCAACAATAGGCATTAACAAAGTAACTGTTGATGCAAACAGTGGAGTAGAGACTTTCAGTAGTCTATAGTTCATCATCATCGCGAGGCCTGTTCCGAAAATAGATAATAAGCTTACAAACATCAATCCTGTCATGGTATCCTTCGAAAAACTGAAGGTAGAAAAGAATCCGGTGAAGCTTAGAGCCAATAATGACGGGATAAATAATACGAATGAGAATACAAAAGCAGAAAGTACCGTAGAAGAAACGTCCATGAGTTTAGATTTTACCGTTGTTGTACTCACGGCATAACATAAAGTTGCCAATAACAGCAAAAGAATAGGAATAAGCTTAAAAGCCGCCCCATCGTCTCCTCCAAAAGCTAATATACATACTCCTGTAAAGCTAATAAACACGCCAATTAACTGTTGTTTTGTCGTTTCAAACTTCCAGACCAGCGCCCCCACAATAATGACGAAAATGGGCATCATTGAGTTCACGATTCCTGCAATGCTACTGGTAATTTCCTTTTCTGCGATGGGAAATAGAAACATTGGGATAAAACTTCCTGTAAATGCTGCTAAAATAAGCCATTTTACCTGTTTCTTCGGGAACAATTTATATTTAGAAATGGCGATTGGCATTAAAACAATTCCTGCGATAAGAACTCGTAAGGCTCCTACCTGAAAGGGATTGAAATGATCTAAAGATTTTTTGATCAAAATAAAAGAAGAGCCCCAAATAAGGCTCAATATGGTTAAAAGAATCCATTTCTCTTTATCGGCGTTCATTGTTTTCGTGTAAAGTTTTTAAAAATTCTTTTTTAGGAATCATCCTGGCGCCCAGGCTTTCCAAATGTTCTGTGTGAGACTGACAGTCAACGAGTTCAAGGTTGTCTTTATTGCTTTCAACAAAATGAATAAAACCTGCTTTTGAAGCATTGCTCACTTTCGCAAACATACTTTCTCCGCAGAATATATTTCCAATCTGTAAACCGTAAAATCCGCCAACCAACTCGCCCTCTTGCCAAACTTCAATGCTTTTTGCCAATCCGTATTCGTGAAGTTTTATAAAAGATTCCATGAGTTCATCAGAAAGCCAAGTTCCGGATTGCCCTTTTCTGCTTATTTCCTGACAGCTTTTAATGACTTCTCTGAAATTTTGATTTTCTGTGAAGGTGAAAACATTTCGATTTAATATTTTCCTCATTGATTTTGATACTTTCAATTCTTCAGGAAATAATACAAACCTCGGATCGGGGCACCACCAAAGAATTTCTTCATCGGGATTATACCACGGGAAAATTCCCAATTGGTAGGCAAACCATATACGCTCGATAGATAAATCTCCACCAAACGCAATAATTCCGTCATGACCATCATACAGAGCAGGGTCGGGAAATGAAATCTCGTTTTCGTCTAATCGAATCATTTTTTGTGAAAAAAAATCCCACTTAATAAAGCAGGATTTATATTTGATCGTTGTCTTTTAATTAAAAAGGTAAATCATCGTCTTCGTCACCAGCAAATGGGTTCTCATTAGAAACCGGAGATGCAGATTGTGATGGGGAAGCTTGAGTAGGTTCAGAACCATTATCTAAAACTTTCTCTATTTTCCAACCTGTAATAGAGTTGAAATATTTAGTTTCACCTTGAGGAGAAGTCCATTCTCTTCCTCTGATGTTGATTCCCACCTTAACATTTTCTCCTTCTCTAAGATTATCAAGTAAATTTATCTTATCAGACAAAAATTCTATGTTTATAGGTTGTGGATACTGTTCTTGGGTTAAAATAACCATTTCTCTTTTTTGAAACCCGCTCGCAAATGTCTGAGCATCAAAAAGTTTCTTTACCGTTCCTTGTAATTCCATATGTAAATATTAACGATGTAAAAGTAAGAAAATGAATCGTAATAAAGGGTACGAGAGAAAAAAAATTAAAATATTTTAATTTTTTTTTGTGAAAAGTTTGGAAGTAAAGGAAAATGTCCTATATTTGCACTCACAAAAACGATACAAGCTCTTTAAAAATATAACTTAACAAAACAATGCGGATGTGGTGTAATTGGTAGCCACGCCAGACTTAGGATCTGGTGCCGTGAGGCGTGGGGGTTCGAGTCCCTTCATCCGCACAGGTTTTGCGAAAATAGCTCAGCTGGTAGAGCACAACCTTGCCAAGGTTGGGGTCGCGGGTTCGAATCCCGTTTTTCGCTCCACTCCATGCCCTGGTGGTGGAACTGGTAGACACGCAGGACTTAAAATCCTGTGTTCGTAAGAACGTGCGGGTTCAAGTCCCGCCCGGGGTACTAAAACCCTCTGTAACTTAGGTTAACAGAGGGTTTTTTATTTTTATGGGTGGTCAAAAGGGTGGCTAAATAAATAAAAAAAACCTTCCAATTCTATTGGAAGGTTTTTTTTATATCTAGTCTAGAACTATTTTTAATTTTGGTTTAAAAGGGATGTTGTCTTTACCGAATAATTCTGCTCTCATTTTCTCTGTAAATCCTAGATGTTTATAGATGCCATGATCTGTTTGTTGTTCTAATACTTGGAACAGCTTTTTTAAAAGTTTAGGGCTGTCAATTTCAAATTCAAGAGGTTCATTTTTTCTAATAGGTGATAGTTTCATCATCCAAAATCGTAATGTTTGTTGTGAGATTGTACCTAAAGTATAAGCCCTGTAAACTAAAGAAGAAATTGACATATTCCATTCAATTTTTAGAGACTTTAGTTTTTCAATATTTAATTGTCTTAAGGAGCTTTTAATATCTTTTGCAGGGGCTAAAAAAGCAGATGCAAAGTTATTAGCTTCGCTTTCTATGTCACGCTCTATAGCGATCATATCATCGAAATGAAGTAGTAAGTGACCAAGCTCATGAGCAATGGTGAAAACTTTTCTAGAGTTGGGTATTTTATTATTAACTAATATAACCGGAATCCCTTTAACATAGAAGCTTACCCCATCAAATTTATTGTTATCGGAAGAAATAAAATCATAGTCAAAAAAGTGTATAATAACACCTTTCTCCTCTAGTAATTTAATAATATTAGGAATAGGACCTCTTCCCATTCCAAATTTTAATCTAACTTCTGTTGCAATATATTCAAAGTCAGTTTTATATTCTCCATCTACGTCTCTGTAGTAGTCATCAATGTCAATTTTTGGAAGCTGATCAGAATCTAAATCTACAATCTCCAATGCTTCTAAGATAGTGTTATAAAATAGATTCAAGCGTGACTCGAACATTCCTAGTTTTGATTTTGTTACAGAGGATAACTTTCTGTAAAATAATTTAGGGTTAACATTTTCGACATTTCTTTTAAAAAAATTTGCTTCAAAATATTCACTAAAATTTTTAATGTGATTTTCTTCAAGGTTTTTATCTCCTTTTTCTAGTTTGCTAATTACAGGTTGTGAAATTCCTAAAAGTTTTGCAAATTGAGATTGGCTAATTCCGTAAAAGTCTCTTACAACTTTTAAAGAGAAGCCGTTGTAAGCTGTATTTTCCATAATGATGTTAGATAGTTTTTGTTCTTTTATTTTCGGTCTCTTCGGTTTATCTTAAACGGCTAGTGATGAAGATTGTTCATCATCATTATTATTATTGTTTTTTGGTTTAATTCTGTCTTTTGAAGTAGAAGTATATTCTTCTCTAATTCCATATTCTAAAGAGATGTTTCCTTCAGAATAATATTGCAGATTAATAAAATCAATATAATCGGTTGTTTTCTTAAATCCAACAAAAATAATTGGAGGCAACCCCTTTAAACTAAGCTTACTAAGCTCCTGATTCATTTTTTTTGATATACTAAAAGGCTTCCCTTGTATTATATCTTCAAATCTTTTTGTCTTCATTCCTTCAATGGTATTTTCCTTACCAAGAGCTTTAAAACATAAAAAGAATTTGTCATCTACTAAAGCAAAAGTCATTCTATAAGTTTCGAAAAACTTAACTCTATGCTTTGTTTTTTCACTCGTTAAAATTTTTGTTCTAAAAATGTCAATCATCGCATTGTTGAGCAATAATGATTTTAACGTATTTTTACTAAAAAGAGTTGGCTCTCTCTTAACGAGATTACTAACCTTAGTATTACCCTCTAAAGCCGATTCGTACGCGGCTTCTAAAATATCCTTGTAAATTTCTGGTTTAAAATTTGCAAGATATCCTCCTAAAAGTGTATTTTTACACTCTGAAAACTTAATATTCTTCATTGAAATTTTTTATTAATGAAGAGACCGAAAATGTAAAAGAACTTAAAAGCATCTTGTTGACGCAAGAAGCTTTTTTTTGTCCATAAAATGAACAATACAAAAATAAAAAATATTTTTGTATTAAACAAATCGGTTAAAATTATTTTAATATTATTTTATCCACATTCTGTTAATTGTTCTTTAGTAAGATTTAATATTTTTAATTAGTTGATATTCAGCGTTTTGTATTTGCTTAAAAAAAAGGAAATGACAGTATTTAAACGGTTGTTTAAATGTCTTGGTGTTTTTTTTGATTGTTTTTCTATAAATTGGAACTCAATATAGAATCTTTCTCTAGTAAAAAGCAAAGTAAATTCTTAAAATACAATAAATAAAATATAATATTTATAATAATAATTGATTTGATCATTATAATGAATTAGGTTAAATCTGGAAAAAACTGTATTTTTGATAGACAGATTATAAAAAAATGAAAAAATTAAATTTTAAAATATCGCCCTCTACCATAAGAAAAGCGAATAAAAATCTAATTTTTAATGGTATTGACGCAAGTGTTAAAGAGGCTTATACTGGTATCATAACTGCTAGAAGTAGATTGAATGGAGTTGTCAAAGTTAGAGAGATAAGCAAAGATAAAATAAGTGAGGCTTATGGTAAATCTCTAAAATCATATGCAGAGAAATTATAACTACATCTACTCTAAGCTGATAGAGAAAGATTCTGACCTTATTGGACACATTGCTTATTCCCTTTACAAAAAAAGTAAAATAGAGTATATTGAACAGCAGCAAACTGGCGGTAATCAATTAACAGATTCCGACTTAGTTCCTTTTAATGCGTTTTCATCTTCAGATAGTTCAATTGATAGCTATAAGCTTAAAGCAGAATTAATAGTACAGGGATTTATTGAAAATGTATTAGAGGAAGAATTGGAAAATTATAAAGAGCAGGCAGTTAATCAACAAGCTGAAATTTTAAAAGGTATTATTAAGCCTTTAACATCGGGATTTTGGGGAAATGTATTAGCAGGATTGGTAAGTGCATTTATATTTGCTGCTATCTTAGCAATAATTGGATTTATCATCCAATTTAATGGTTCTACTTTTTCTATTAATGTAAATAAGGCTGAAAAAGAAAGTGTTCAGAAAAAATAAAATTATTTTTATAAATAATAGAAAAGGCAAGATCTGAATGATTTTGCCTTTTTAAGTTATGTTATATGAAACTAATATTTGCTAAGTTGGATAATTTAAATAAAACGACATAATTTTACGTTATTAAAATATATCTTTGAAATATCATTTCTATATAACTCTATATTTGTTATTTAACACAAATCTAAATTCGTAAAAATGCTTGTATTTAAGGAAGCTAATAAGAGATTTATTAATTATCTTTCACCAGTTGAAGAGATGATTGCTTATGAAGCTATTTGGGATAATTATGATAAAGCAAGTTTTAAAAAGTTATCTCAATTTTTTATAGAACGAGATCATAAACTTCCTACTCAATTAGTTGATTGTAAGAAGGTGGAAGATTATAGGTCAACACTTTTGAAAATAATGAAAGATCATGATTTTGGTATTGTGGTCAATCATACACTTAATTATCCAGAAAAACTTAAAGATGCAAAAGAGCCCTTAGAAGTATTTTATTATAAAGGCAATTTGGAATTGTTGAGAGGGAAATCTCTTGCTATAGTTGGATCCCGTAAGGCTAGTGAGGAGGGGTTAAAACGAACAAGAATGATTGTTCGTGAATTGGTCAAAAATAATATAACTATTGCGTCAGGTCTAGCTGAGGGAATAGATACTATGGCACATTTATCAGCTCTTCATTATCAAGGAAATACTTTTGCTGTAATTGGAACACCAATAAATCAATACTACCCTAAAAAAAATAAAAATCTTCAAGATTATTTAGCAAAACAATTTTTGGTTGTAAGTCAAGTTCCTTTTATAAAATATTCCAAACAAGGAATTCAAGGTAATAGATTGTTTTTTCCAGAAAGAAATAAAACTATGTCTGCACTTACAGAGGGGACTATTATAGTTGAGGCTGGAGAAACTTCCGGTTCACTAATTCAGGCAAAGGCTGCAATTGCCCAAGGAAGAAAGCTATTTATTTTAGAGAGTTGTTTTAACAACAAAAATATTTCATGGCCTTCAAAATTTGAGGAGCAAGGAGCGATTAGGGTAAAAAAAATGAGTGATATAATAGATAATATTTAGATTATGATAATTCAATTGGCTCCTGAATATTACCACCATCATGATTATCTGAATGTAAATGAAGATGAAAATGCAATATATTACTTCTTTGATGATTATGTTCCAAGAGGAACATTCAAAGCAGGGAAAACAAATAGTTTAATTTCTAATTATAAGAAAAGTGTTGATTCTTCAGATAGTGAGTTATGGTACAAGAAAAAAGCGATAAAGGAAGTATCATTATTAATAAAAAAAGATTTTGATGAATTACGAAATGAGTTTACTTTTGTTCCCATTCCTCCTTCAAAAGCGAGAAATGAACCCTTATATGATAATCGAAATCTGAAATGCCTTAATCTTGCCTTAAGCTGCAATGTTAAAGATATTATTTCATTTAGAGAAACACATGAGCCTTTCCATATCACAGGACATAGGCTTCCTCCTGATGATTTAATCCATGGGTTAGAGTTGAATGAAGAAGAAATAACTACAAATAATATTATTCTCTTTGATGATTTTTTAACTTCAGGAAGCCATTTTAAGGCTTGTAAAAATTTACTATTACGATATTATCCAGATAAAGAAGTTTATGGTCTTTTTATTGCCAGACGTAAGAAAGATGAACCATTTCTAGATTTTGATATAGATGATTATTTTACGGATTTTGATGATTAATACTTGTAAGTTAGGCTTTAATTACATTGTATGTTCTATTTGTTGAAATTTCACTTATATAAGACTTCACAAAAAAGATTTATAAAATAAAATCTAAAAAGTAAATAATAATTTAGCGTATGTAATCAAACTTTTTTTTTCGATTATATCAAAATTTAAACTTTCCTTACTTTATGAATGTAATTTTAATATTAGGAAATTTTGAACAAAGAAACAACGAATGACAAGCGTTTTCAAAAAACGAGAAGGCTGAGGAAGTGACGACTGAAAAATTTAAAAGTAAAAAAGAGCTCCTGCATGAGGAGCTCTATATAAAAGCAGTCCCTAAAAATGGTGTATTCAAAATACACTTATGATATGATATCACATTTACTTTAGGATTTACCCGCCATATTTTAATCCAACAATTGTAATAAAATATTGATGGATAATTTGAATTCTATAATTCATACATTTCAAAAAGTGACCGATTGATAATGAATAAAAAAAGTACTCGACGATAGATTAGAAGTAATCAATTCTATCTTATCTTTTTTAAAATAATTCTTTTTTTCACAATTAACGGAACATAATTTATTTTATAAAAATTCAATGAAGTATTGTACTTTTTATATGTTTCTTGCCCATTATTAATTTTGGAAATGAAATTATCTATTAAATTTTCAATATTATGATATTCGTAAAAAGGAATTCTTAAAATATTTATTCCATTTTTTAAAGCATATCTGTTTTTAATCCAGTCGCATTTAATTGTTTTTTTAAAGCTTTTAAACCCTTTAAAATAGTCAACAGGATAATAATGTTGGTGTCCGTCAAACTCAATTATTAAATTCAGTTTTGGAATAAAAAAATCACATTTTAGTTCCTTTTCATTTTTCAATCCAGGAAATTTTTTTTGCTTTTTAAAAGCTAGTTTTAGAAAATTTAAATATTCTATGACTCTACTCTCACCTGTAGTATCATTTGGATAACAAACTTTACATTTTACTGACGAAACATACTTTTCCCTTTCCCATTCGGAGCAACCACAATTTTTACAAATTAAATCATAGAAAATAATACTTTTATCATTTCGATCTATGGAACCGAAGAATGAAAAAGAATTGTTCTTTTCTCTTAAAATATTATTTATTTTTTCAACAAGATTTTGTCCAGCTTTCTTTTTGTATTCTCTCGTTTTAGCACATTCCGGACAGATATTATTTTTTCCTATTGAAACAGCTGTTTGCGGATAAAGATTTTTGTGATGACCAAATAAATTACATTTCACTATAACCATAGTATTTTTTTCATTATGAAGATGATCTTCATATCTGATCACAATTTGCTTGTCTCGGATAACAGGATTTTTGGAATTTTTTATCCTATTATTTAGTTCTGAAATAGTAATACGGTTGTTCCCACTTTGAATTATAGAAAGACACTCAGGACATTTTTTAGAACGTCTCAATATCATTGCATCTTTTATATCCTGCTCAAAAGGTTCACAATAATGATCATTACAAGTAAGTAAAGCCCACTTTTTAAATTGATCACCTGAAGGCTTATAGTAGACATCTACAGGAGTGTAAAAGTGTTGATTTTCAAGGTGTAAAACCTTCAACTCTTCAAGGGATTTTTTACAAATATTTATTTGTTTTTCGGTCATTGTAAACTTATTTTCCATATTAAAAAATTTTTACAAAATTATTTCTTTAAATAAATTTTTTAATTTTTGTCAAAAAAGATTTTAATTATTTTCTGTAGTTCCAAATAAAGCTTTGTCAAGTTCTTTATAATCTATTTTCGGCTTTTCTGCTGCTGTTTTGACTGAATCTTTTCTTATAGCAATTGAGATCAAAAAGATCATTACTATTAATAGGGTTACAATTCCCCAAACTGAAATTTTGCTCTGTAGTATTTTCATAACTTTTTATTTTTTTTATAATGATTTATAGACTCCTGCTTGAAAAATTAAAGTTTCTTTCATTCTCTTCAAGTTCAGCGGATGAATTAGCTTCTTCATCTTCAATTATATTGATTCCGCTAAATTCTTCAGAACTATTATCGGGAGCTGGATTCATTTGCCTAGATCGGTCTTGCTTGCTTTCATTTTTATTAATTTTGCCCTTGAAAAGAGAAATAATTCCATTGACTTCATCCCGAACCTTTTCATAATAATCAGTAATGACGAAATCAGGCTGATTCTTAAATTGACTGTCTATCTTATACGCTAATTTCTTTCTCTTAACAGGTAAAAACTTTTCGTGAATAAAAGATTCAGAGCTTTCGGCGATCCTCCCCACGAATACACCAACCGGTAACTCCATAAAGACAGAATTTCTGAAAACGTCTCTTTCCTGTACAGATCGGCTTTGACCAACATTTCTTTTAAATGGATTTAGAAAATGACGTGAAGTATTATTACTTTCAAAATATTGATCTTTTTTACCAAATTGTTTACTGAGAATATCTGCAGTATGACTACTGGAAACCTGACCGTAAAAATGATTCAGACAGCTTGCAAATAATACATCTGCTTTTTCTTTCGTGTAACCATCAGTAAGTTGTGAAAGATCCTGACAGAAAAACATACTTGCAATTTTATTGCTTCTACCTGTATTTGGAAGAGTTTGGATATCGTTAATAAAAACAGTTGGAAATTCATCCAGTAATACAAAAGAATGGTGTTTATGTGGTTGATTCAATTGTTTTGCAGCAACTGAGATAACCAGACTACACAGGGGAGCTAATGTAGTCGCAATTGAAGGATTATTACCTACCGTTAAAACAATCGGATTATCCGGATTATTAATATTCAGATCAAAATCCTCTCCTCCGAAAATATACATGAACTCCGGAGTATTAATTTGTGCTACTGCGCCCTGTAATGATCCAACTACTCCCGCTAATTGTGAATTTGCTTCACTTTCTAAAGCTGTAGCAAGTGACAATATCATTGCTTTAGTTTCGGAATTTGAAGACAGTAAAGCAATTAAATCAATGTGATTTGTCGCAATCAATGCTAATGTATGCGGAAGATCACAATATTCTGGATATTCTTTCTTCAGAAACCAAATACAGGCTGTCAAAAGATCTGTTGCAGAACGTGACCAAAAATCCTCTTTCTTAATAGATTCTTTCATCAAATTTTTGGTGATGGCAGAAGCGTATTCTCTTGCATACGCTGAATGAGGTAAATATTTTGGATTTAAAGGATTACATCTATGGCTTTTAAGTGAATCATTAAAATTCAAAACATAATGCTTAATACCTGAATCTGAATAAAAAAGCTCTATATCATTTGCAAGTGCCGGATATTTAAAATCATAACAGATACCTGAAAACTGTTTTTGTGCTAACTCTCGTATAAAGGGGACTGCAAAACTTTCAGATTTTCCTGCTCCGGGACCGCCAATTACTAAAATTCCACGAAAAGGATTCTGAATTTGAACGGTTCTTTTTTTGGTTTGTAAAGTTAATCCCTGAAATTTTTTCTTTGAATCTTTCAATAATGAAAAGCCTGTAAATTGTTTATTAATAAAATCAAAAGGGTAAAAAATTAATTTTCTATAAAAATTGAAAGGTGTTTTCAGTGGCGGAATTAGAGATTTTACAATCCAAAATTGAATCATAATGTAAAAAAGTTCTGCATATCCGAAACAAATTCCTACAACTAAAAATTTTAATCTTGAAAAAACATTTGCCTCTGGAGATATCATTACTGAAAATCCGTGTTGAGATATATTGTATAAGAATAAATTAACACCTATAATCTTCACTCCTAGCATATACAATAAAAATAAAGACATTGCAACAATGATAAATTTTATCATTAAGATTGGATCTTTTTCCATGTTTATTAAATTTTATAGGCTAAAGCCCTGGTTATTTTTTTTATTTTGTTCGACTGTTTTTTTAATTTCATATTGCTTTGCGGATTCCTGCTTTATAGCTGTTTCTATAACTTTTTTTCTTTCTTCAATTGTACCATTTATTATAGCATTACAATATTCAAAAGACTGTTTATAGTTTCTTTGGAAGGCGAACTTCTTATCAAAAGCATCTTCGGATTTTTGAATGAAATTTTTACGATCAAAACCTCCTTTAACCTGTCCTCTTGTTGTATTTTTATGGTTCGTCATTGGAGAAAGTTTCATTCTTTTATCTAAAGATTTTCTGCTAACAACTATATGAACATGCATATCAATATTATTTTTCATGTTTCTTTCGTGATGAATTTTAGCGTAGTACATAATATCTTTAGCCTGTAATCCTTTGCCAAAATTTTCAGCATATCTTTGCATTACTTCGTTTCTTACATAATCTTTTAGTGCTTTGCTTCTTTCTTGGGAAGTTTTGCCAATTTGTTGCAATTCTTTTTCTGAAGGACTCACGGTAATGACAAAGAATTTTGCATCTTCTTTTGTCAGCTTTTGTTTATTGTTGTCAAGGGATTCAATAACTTCAGCTGAAGAAACTCTATTCTGGTCATGAGAAAAAAAGTGTTCAACCTGTTTCCCCTCCGTCATTCTTTCCAGGTCTTCATGTTCTAAATAATCAATCAGGTTTGATGAACTTCCGGAATTTGAATATTTACCACTTTCGCCACCCTGAATTTTAATGTTCATTGTGATTGCTTTGATTTAATAATTTCAAAGAATTTTTTGTTTCCATAGCAAAAGAATTAAACCCTCTGATGAACTCATTAAAATGTTCAATTTTCAGAATTTTTGAAAGATCATTTTTAATTCTTTCCTCACTCGAAACGATTGCTTCAAAACTTGGACGTATAGTTTCTTTCTCCTGAGTTTTTATAAAAGCAATAATCTGATCTATTCTTTTTATCACTTTTTCAAGTTCAGCTTTTGGAGATTCATGTTTAACTGGATCAAGTCCGGTTCTCTCAAAAAAATCTAATGAAACCGTAATAAATTCTTTCTTGGAAAGTCCTTTTTTTCTTACAAAGCTCTCCAGTCTTTTCAGGTCTTGTTGAGAAATAGCAATTGTTGTATTTGGCTTTTTAATAGACTCCATTATATTGATTTATATGTAATAACTTAGATGAATAAAGCTTTTCAAGAGATTTATATATCCTTGATATATAGTTTCAAAAAGATTAAATATTGTAATTTATTGACGGTCAGTTATTTCCCCGAAGGGGCAAGATGAAACAGTGGCTCTGCCCAGTTTCGTCTTGCTGGATAAATCCACCTTTATCAGCTACGAAAAACTCATTAAAATCCTTGTAATCTTTATACATGAAACTATAATCTACTGCATTGGAAAAAGAAGACAATAGTTCATCTTTTGTCTTTTTTCCGGCAGGATCATTGTCGAGAAAAAGTAATATTTCCGAATAGTTTTGAAGATAATTTTTGGCTTTGTTTAACATCGAAATTGAGTTGAGAATTAGAATATCTTCTTTCAATTTTTCTTGAAATTCGATATAAGAAAGTGCATCAAAAAAACCTTCAAAAACAACAATTTTATTGCTGTCATTTTTAATTATCGAAATATCCTTTTTCAAAAGTGAACCTTTGTAAAATGAATTTCTAAGCTCCCATCCTCCGGATAAATTTTCAAATCCAACAGCATACAATTTTTTATTATTGATTGTAAATTTTATCTCTTTTAAAAATCTGAATGATCTTTGAGTTAGACCTCTGTCAACTAAATATTTTTTCAGATTCCAATTTTGAATTTCCGCAACTTCAGTAATGTTATAATTTGGCTTCTCAATTTCCGTCTGCTGATGAAAAGAAGAAAAACTTTTCTCGGATGCCCAAGAGAGAATTTCATTGATTGAATAATTAAAATATTTCTTTAAAAAATCGATGTTATTTCCGCCAACACCTTCAGAATGTAAATACCAAATATTTTGGCGCTTATCGAGCTTAAAAGATGCTTCGGTTTCGGTTCCGAAAGGATTGAGAAACCAAGCTTCTTTTTCATTTTGTTTTTTTGGAAGGTGTCCGAGAGAAAGGAGGACTTCTTCCAATTGTACCGAATTGAATTGTTTACAGTTCATTTTTTTTATTTTGATTAGCAAAAATTCCTTTTAATAAAAAAGAAAACTTTTAAATACTTTTAATATATATTTTAGTAATTCCCGCAAACCCTTTACAGATAGTCGTTTGAGTTAAAAATGACAGGAGTGCAATACCGCAATTGACAGGAGCGCAATACCGCAAAAACAAGAGTGCAATACCGCAAAAACATCAATTATGTCCGAGCGCAATACCGCAAACAATTGGTGATTCACCAAGATTTTTCCTAATTGCTGCTTTTCAATTAAAAATTTGATGTGGAAAAGAGTGCAATACCGCAAACCTGATATTTAAAACTTATATTTTAACATTTCCTTAACTTCAGAGAGTGTAATACCGCAATTGGAGAGAGCGCAATACCGCCAACACAGGAGTGCAATACCGCAAACTAAGTTATATTATAACCGGATAAGCATCTGGAAATCTTTTTCCTGTTTCCGATTCCCTATAAATTTCAATGAGGAATTTTTGTAATTCTTGAAGAAAGTAAATACCTCTTACATTAGTAGAAGTTCTTCCTTTAGTCCTATTTTCTTTAATAAATCTTTTATAAGCTTCCTCAATCTGAAGTCTTATTTTTAAAATATTAGAATAACTATACAAAAACCTAGTTAAGTCAATGTTTTCCAAATAATACCTTTTTCTAAAGTATCTTATTCTTTGATTTATAAGTCTAGCATCATTAGCTTTTTCTGTTAGAAGTCCTCTCTCAATATTTTTGTTTAAATAAGGAATAATGGAAATGGCTTCATACTCGTATTTATAATTGAATGATAAATGGTTTAATTTATTGAGGTTTAGCCTGATTGGCTTTAAAAACTTGGTACAGAAATCATTTGGATTCTTATAATTAAGATTAAATTTCTGATTAAAGGTCGAAAGTTTTAAAGTCGTGCCATTTTCAGGGATCTTTGATAGCCATATTGCAAATAAAATATGTTTGTTATTTCGTATTTGATAAACCAATTCATACATTATATGATTATATTCTGTTAAGACAATTAGTTTCTTAAGCCAAAAACTACTTATTAAAAAAGAAGTATATCCTCTTTCTTCATAAGTTGGTAAAGAAATCAGCCCCCCAAAGGTTTTAATGTCCTTGCCTGCTATGTTTTTTGATGTATACCATCCCATTCTAAACCTTGCAAGATATTCATACGCTTCAATAATCTGCTTACTGGATCTTTTTCTTGAAATTTTGTTATTTCTGATCTTCATTGATATGAATACATTGTTTTCAGTTTCAAATTCTTCATCAAAAAGAGTAAGTTGTCTAACCTGCTTTTCAGGCATAAATTGATCATTTCTCAGAATTGAGATTATATTGAAAATAATTCTTAAAGCATTTATGGGTATATCCGTTGCTTTATTATCTTGAAACAAAAAGTCATCGGCAAATTGATTACCTATTCTTATAAATTCAACCTTCTGAATGTCATCATAGCTTTTCTTAACAATTTTTCTACTTTGATCGGAAACCATATGAGTCATTTTTAATTTCTCGTTAACTCTTTAATAATCTTTTGAAAAATTGAAATTGTTTTGAAAAAAATTTCTTCAATATTTCACTTAAACTTTTTTTATAGTACTTCTCTACGAAATTTTCCTGAACCAGAATGTTACAAGCTAATCTACGAAGATGGTGTCTTGATAGTTCCGGATCTCTTTGAATAGAATTCAAAAAATCTTTCCTAACTGTATTATTAGGTAGAGAATCTAGCTGTTTAATCAATTCGTGTAATTCGTTCATTACAAGTTTGACTATTTACGATTTCTTCTACCGTATTCCAGAAGCTCTTTTTTAGAATAGTAAAATCTCCCACTGAAATTATAATAAGGAAGATTCTTATTTTTTCTCCAGTCAATAATTGTAGGAATAGAAACGTGTAGGAATTTTGAAGCTTCTGTCTGAGAAATTAGATCTTCAGGTTGACTTTCTTCATTTTTTGAAGGAATTATAAAATTCTGTGCTTTATTGAGAATAATCTCAACTGCTTTTTCTAAATCACCCTTAGAATGTGAATAAAGTTGTATTGACATTTTAATAAACTTTTATTGGTTTTTCTAATGCCAAAGTTCAAGTTTAAAAAGACAAAAAAATAAATTCCGCTAAAAAACGGAATTTAAAAACATTTTAAAGCAATGATAATCAGATAAATAATTTCATAACATGAAATTACTATCGGACTAATGAGTTTAGCTCATTTTGTGTTTTTCTGTCTAATTTAAATCTATCCATACTATGGGCTTTATATATAGAAGTATTTTTTTCATGCTCAGGCTTATTGGCAAAATGAGTTAACAAATATTGTAAATCAGAAATATTATAATCAAACTCCAAACTTTTATAATTATTTAAAAAGCGCATAATATATTTTATATTTTCAACAGTCAGTTCATTAGTAGTAGGAAATATTTTAATAGATTCATTGGTGACAAACTTAAATAAATCCTTAAAATCTCTTTTCAACTGTTTATTACCAGGTAAAATTTTGTCAACTAAACCTTCGAATAACATAATAGTTTTTTTAAGATCAATATTCACTTTAAGTAAATTTTTGTAATTGCTACTGTTGAGCATATTTTTAATATCATCTTTTAATAAATTCTCATTTTTAACTTCATCATTGTAAATAAGTAATTTCTTATAACCATGAACACTATCGTAAATATTAATATTATCATCACAATAATATTTTTTATCATAGTCTTTTACAAATTCCAAATCAGGTAATTCAAAATCTATCGAAACAATAAAAAAAGTAATATAGTATTGAGGATCATATTTACTAAGTTTTCTTGGAAAAAAGTATTTGTCTAAATATGTTAGCAATTCATCATTTTCATCTGAATAGCTTAATGCACGACTTCTAAAATCAAAGTAGTTATAACACTTAATATAGTTACATTTTGTTCTCGAAGTAATTTCTTCAAAAGCCAAATGAATTTTATTATTAATAATTTGAAAATTATCTATAATTTTATCCTTATCGAAAAAATTGAATTTCTCCGAAATAATCTTCATATGATTCTCTAATTCTTTTGTGCCTTTGAATAAATAAGGATAAAGATTGATTACATCCAAGTCACTAAAAGCAATATCATAGTTTAAAAATTGTGATCTTCCGTAATTAGAATGATCTTGATATCGTTCCATTACTCGTCTCATTATCTTATTAAGTTCTATATTAAAAAACAAATCAATAATACATACAGAACTATCATTATCTGTGAGTCTGTATTCAATATTAACATCTTCAGGAAAAGAATGATCTATAGGAATTACATAACCAAATTCTCCGTATGCTTTTTCAAATATCGAATTATTTTCATGCCTATAACCATAAGTCTCTAACTGGAATAATAGCCCCATGACTGATAATAAATGATCTGAATGCTTATTAAGAATTTCATGGTTCCTATTTATAAATTTTTCATGCTCTTTAAATAAAAAGAAAAATTTTTCTGAAGCACCTAAATATGAAATTTCTTCATATTTTTCTAAAATCGAATATGTACGTGAATCCTTTTCCAAATAAGAGCTTAAAATATTAACAGATTCAGGTGTGATATATTTTAAGATAGTTAAGTCGTTTATTTCCATGCCTTATCCATTTGATCGTCCGTAAATGCTTCAGTAACTTTCATATATTTATCTAAAACTGCATCTTTTTTAATATTTGCAATCTTCTTAATTGCTTTTGGCTCCATTCCTAAAAGAAGAGAATTCGTGATAAATGTTTTCCTAGCTGTATGGCTTGTAATAAATTTACATTTAGGCTGTGTTAAAGATTTTTTTTGATTGCCAACAAACCAATGTATTGTAAAAGGTTGTGTAATTTCAGCTTCTTCACAACACTCTTTTACATATTCATTAAATTTTTGAGATGAAATATGGGGTAATGGTTCGTAAATAGTACCTTTATACTTATTCAAAATCTCTTTTGCGTATTTATTTAGCTTAATCGCATGATTTTGAGTTTTCGTTTTTTGAATTGATAGAATTATATGTTCTTCAGAGATATTTGCTAGGTGAAGTTTTGAAAGGTCTGAAAATCTTAATCCCGTGAAGCATCCCATGCAGTAAAAATCTCTAACATGGCTCAATCGTGCGCTTTCAAATTCTTTATTATAAAGAATCATTAATTCTTCAAAAGTTAGATAAACAATATCGATATCATGCTCAGTGGCAATAAATTTTTCATACTCTCGATTGGAATGATAACCCTTTTCTTCAGACCATTTAAGAAATGATTTTAAGACTTTAATGATTTTGGCAAAGTAGTTTTGTTTAACTTTCTTATCCTGGTATGAATATTCCATTAGAGTCTCAAAGAATGGAGTGTTAACTTGGTCAAAAGAGATAATAAATCCGGAATCATCACAAAAATTTTTAAGATAATTTTTTACTGTAGTTTGCCCCTTGGTTGTATTAGGAGTTTTCGTAAGTTTCCCTTTTTCTATATACTCATCAAAACATTGAAAGAAGTCAAATTTATTTTCAACTAATTCTTGTCTTTTTTCAAAAAGCTCATTAAACTTTTCTGATGAAAACTTAATATCATTGACTTTCAAATAAAGAAAAAGCTTATTCACCTTATCCTCGATCTGTTGTAGGTCGTCATTAATGATCTGGTAATTGTTATCTTTTTCTTTCTTCAGGTTGGGTTTAACTCTATGTCCCGTCCAATGATTTTCTAAGACAGATAAACCGGTATTTTTCCTAATTCTTTTCCCATCATGACGTACAATAAGCTGTATTGGAATTAAGCCATCTTTATTTATTTTTTCTTTTCTTAATTCAAAAACTGTCTTCATTCTTAACTTAAATTAATTTAAACTAGATAAAGGGTGGCTAAATAGGTGGTTAAATTTGATTTTAAATTAGCTAAAAATGATTATATTGACTATTTAGAAATCCTTTATAATTCAAAGTTATTGAATATAAATGAATTAAAGATAAAGAAATTTTAAGAAAATTATATAGTACCCCCGCCCGGGGTACTAAAAACCCTCTGTAATTTTATTACGGAGGGTTTTTTATTTTAAGATGGTTCCTAAAAAGGTATTTTTACACTTTTACTATCTTATTCTAATAGTATCTCATTTCTAAAGATGAGCGTAATCTAAATACTCCTTATAAGAAACTACTTTTCCTTTTTTAATTAATTTTATCTAGAAAGAAGAATATTCTTAATTTTTTCTTGTGTGGCCTTATCAATATCAAGTCCTTTTTCAAAGTAATTTTCTATTGAACCATAATTTTTCTGAACTGTGCTAAAAGAAGCGTCTAAATATTCTTTTTTTACACCAAGTACATCAATCAATATATTTTTTTTCCTCCTGCAGCTACAAAAGAATCGATCTGTTTCTTGTAGGCAGGGATTAAATAGGTATTTGATTCTAAATAATTACTATAAATCTGATCTTTTGGAACTCCTAATAAGCTTAGAAGAGAGGCAGCAGCCCAGCCTGTCCTGTCTTTTCCTGCTGTACAGTGGAAAAGGGCAGGTAAATTATTTTTATTGGCAATAGACAGGAAGAAATCATGATATGCTTTTTTGGCACTTGGTAGTTCTACAAGGTCTACATAAATTTCTTTGAACAACTCTGCAGCCTTGCCATTCCCCATTGCTTTATTGACCTCTGCAGGATTTTTCAATACCTTGGATAGAGTAGCGGCACCTACCGTGCTTTTATCTTTCAAGACATCCAGCCATATTTCTTTTGTGTGGTTGGGTAATTGATCTGGAGATTCTTCTCTTTCTGCAGCTGTTCTTAAATCATAGACGGTTTTTAGGTGTAGCGAATCTAGCTTTGACTGATCTTCCGCAGAAATAGGATTCAGCTGGTTGGAACGATACAATAAACCTTCTTTTATTGTTTTGCCGGTTGTGGTAGAATAGCCTCCCAGTTCCCTAAGATTGGGTACCGAATGGATGTTCAAGTTTGCGCCTGCAATTACGTCTTGGGTAGATTCTATTTTTACGGTCTGGTTGTTATGACAACCTAAAATTGGAATGATCATTAAGGGTAAAATAATTTTTTTAATACTGGTGTTTCTCATCATTTATTTTTTAGATTAAAAAACATTTTTTCTAAAGTCTGGTTGTGACTTCCTTACTAATTTACAATATTATTAAGTTCTGAGAAAAATTTTACAGCCATTTTTTTGGTGTTATCTAAAAAAGCATACCTTTTCAGATATGCTTTTGTGTTATTTTTTAGGATGTTGTTTCCGCCATTCTGTGATGTTTAATGGTTGATTATCTGTTCCACAAGTGCCATTGTATTCACACTCTTCAACAAAGTATTCATCATAGTCAGCATTATCCCACCATTCTTTAAACTTTGGAAGGCTGAAGTAATTATTTTTTTCTAAGATGTCAATATCTTTTTGATTTAGAAAAAAGCGTAGCCTTCCCATTATTTTAGAGTGGCTGTCATAAGAAGGGTTGTATTTATATTGTTCTGCAAAATAGGCTAGATTGGCCATTATTTTTACTCTGTCAGCTTCTGTTAAAATTTTTGATTCTGTGTTTCCGTTATTTCCCAAATATTCTAGATATTGTTTGATATTATTCAGCGTGAATCTATTTTCTGAGGCATCATTTGGAAGGTAAAGCTTTTGTAATACTTTAAATGTATTGGCGTGTAATCTTGCCGTTCCATCACAATCCTTTGTCCAAAATAATTTCCCAAAGTCTGTTGGATTATTTTTATCAAACTTTGTCTTTTCTATTACCCATTTCAATAAATCAGTATCTTGAGTATATCCGTAAGTTTTTACTAAACCTTCCATGAAATACTGTCATTTAATATTAACCATTTGTATTGAGCTTTGTTGTCATTGAACAAATACATATTACGGGCAATAATTGTTTGTATATTATGGTTGCGCTTTACTTTTAGATCATATTCATCTGAGCGATTCTCCAGATCTCGCCATTGCTCAATATTGTATTTCTCTTTGTTATAGATGTATTCTTTAGGTAGCTCTTTTTCTTTATTGGCAATGTTTGGATATTGTGACTGATAGTCTAAAATTTCAGGGAGATAATAAAAATCGGCAATAAATTTTTGATCTTTAATAATATAAGTTCCATTATAATCAATAAAGTTATTAGGTTCCAGAATGAGATCTCTGCTACATGTATCAAGATAATTAAGATAAAGGTATTTCTTATCTGAGTTAGGGATAATTATCCTTCCAAAAACGGTTCTGATCTTTTGATTAAAAGCGTCATTGCTTATAGTTTTATATCCATTATCCTTTAAAATTTTCGCAACTGTTCGAACTTCTGTATCTAATTCTTCTATAGCGAATGATTTTTTCATTATTTCAACACCCGCTTCTTTATTATATTGATTTGCGCCCTGCCTTAATTGCTTTTCTAATATTTTTTCTTCTGTAGTTTGTGATTTAAGTAAGATATTAATGAGCAGAAAAATGAAAAGAATAAGTGGAGGTGATGGAAATGGGGTTTTAAGGCTGATTTTTTTTTTCATAATACTCATTGTCACATTTTTCAAAACACACAGATATACTAATTGTCTGGTTCTTTTATTATTGAGAACTGTGCTCTATTATTCCTTCTACTCTCATACTACTTTCTTTTAAATCAGGGAGTCCATAATAATTGTTTTTCTGGAATACAGGAATGATATTTTTATCACTTACTACACTATTATAAAGTACACTTTCGGCATTCCAAATTGCATTGCCTGAATTAATACCTGCAAAATCTAAGTAAAAAGGATCAACTGTATTACCGATGTACGCTAATATTTTGTATTTTTCATCTTTAGTAAATGTGCTATTATCTTTTAAAGCATATCCAAAATTCTCTAAAGCTGTTAGCAACCTGTTTTCATTAGATTTAGTATGATCTTTGATATATTTTAGTAATTCTGTTCGTATTTCTAATTCTCCTTTGCAATTTTTAACGAAAATAATATCTCCTATATCAGAAGCTGTTTGATATTTTTCAAGATAATCATTCATAGCAAGATCGGTAAATTTAGGCTCTCTAGTATAGCCAAACTGTTTAACTAATGTTTTAACAAATATAGGATCTTGCGTAACCAGCCAGGTAATGTATGTTTTATTCTCATTAAACAGATACATGTTACGGGCAACTATTATTTGAGCATTTTTTTTCTGTTGCTCTTTTAAATTAGGAATGTCTTTCCAGCGTTTTACATGCTGCGGACCATCATTGGTTGTTATATCAATAGTATTTTCTTCCAATTTTTTTAAATCTGGATATAGTTTTTGATAATCAATCAATAAAGGAATAGGATAGAAATAGGATATTAATTTATTTTTTTTTGAAACATATAAATTCTGATTTTCAGAAGAGAAGGGCAAAAAGTTTAACTCTTTATCACATGTATTATAGGTGTCTAATTTTAAAAAATTAGTGTTGGAATTATAATCTATTTTTCTTCCAAATATATTTTCAATCTTTGCTCCGAATTGATTGTTATCTAGGGTTTTATATCCGTTAGATTGTAAAATAGAATCTTCAATTTCAATTAAAGCTTCCAAATCTTTTTCAGAATAATTACTAAAACTTCCATATTCTTCGGCAGCGCCTTTTTTTAATTGTTCGGCCAAAATAGAATTTATTTCCATTTTTTCTGTGTTTTTAGCATTTGCATGTTGATTGGTTATTTCTTGCTTTTTTTGCTGACATTGGATGAGACAAAAAAAACAAGAGGCAATTAAAATCTTTGTTATAACTAGTTTACGTTGAACTTTCGCCATTGTCATCTGATTTAATATCTAAATTTAACGCTTTTTTACTTGCTTCATCAGCGGATGAATAATTATCATTATTATTTAACTTATCAATGTCTTTAATAACGTAACCCTTCGGCTTATAGAAGCCTCTAAATATTTTGTAGTGTACTGTTCCATTTTTTTCTGTCCAAGATACAAACACACTACCGCTGCAATTATAGCTTGACATCTTAAGCTTATCTGATTGATTTCCTCCCAGACACGCATAAACATCAGTTCCTGGCAATTTTCCGAAAACAAATGTTGCATGCCCTGAAGTTTCTATTTTAGATCCTGTAGAATTACAATCAGAAAATATAGCTACAGCGCCAAAAAAGACCTCACATTTTTCTGCTTTTGGACTATCCAAGAACATTCTTGAACCGGCTGAATGAGGGCTGGGAAGATTTTTTTGTTCAATACACCAGCAAACAAATGATGCGCACCATGCAGTACCACTTCCTGCATCTGTACCGCCACCATCTTTATGATAGGTTTTGATTCTGCTGTCAATAGTACTTTCATCTTTTCCTCCATAGGTTTTAGCTTCAGCAATTGCGTTTTCCATCCAAGGACTTCTTCCTGCAAGGTTGATATCTACAGCTTTGCCCCATTCACACTCAGAGGTTTTAAATGTTTTTGAAGTATAATCATCAAATGCTTTTTGCTTTTCCTTATAGTTGTCGGACGCTTTCCCATCTTCATCTTTTGTTGCGACCATTTTCCCTACTTTTTTACTTACGGGTAAAGTGTCTTTTGAACCATTAACGATGGTGTTAATACCTTTCCATTTGAAAAAAGCCATAGAAGATATGACTGATACAGCAATGTTTGTTAAAACCAGATCGGGATCTATAATGATATCTGCTCCTTCTTTTTTTGTATACGTATTGGCATATGCATAGGCTTTTCTCCCTGTCAGCTGTATTAAACCTTTACCTCTGAAGTTCCATCCATCTCCCTCTTGTGTATTACCGATTTCTTTTCCTTTATCACTCGTAGGAGAGTACGCCCAATTGGCTATATTTTTCTGGTTTTCCTGAGTAACTCCTGGGATAGCTGGAGTTTCCACTGGACGTCCCCAAAGCTTTGCATTTTCTCTTCCTTCAGTTGTCTTAAATGCTGCAAAAGTGGTTGGGAGTTTTTCCCAGTACCAGTTAAAGTTTTCTCCCTCTTTCAGATGGAGAGAAGTTCCTGTTTCCACTCTTGCTTGGGCAAACAGGTGAGCTTTATTCCAGCAACTATTCATTCCAATCTCTTTCATATATTTTGTATATGCCGCAGCTACTTGGGCTAATACGGTAGGGTCTGCATTGGGAAATATTTCTTTTAACTGATCAGCAGTTATGGGAGCATTACATCGCGGACATCCTCCTCCTTCTCTTTTCACCTCAGCCATTTCCACCACCACAGGCATCACTTCATTATCTATAGCTTCGGGTGTTGCCTTCTGGGAAACTTTTAAGCAACCAGCTTCATAAAAGATAAACTGTTTGCGGAGCTCCAACATTTCTTCCTGAGTGAAAGGGGTTCCATCTTGTTTGTAAGCTTTGATGCCTAATTTTTCCATGTCTTCGGTACGGACCAAGCTAGCAGGAAGACTATCATTGAGGGTAACCTGCATTTTTTCTGCTTTCCAGATTTTTTTGTTGGGATCAGCAGGATCTTTCAGCTGCCTGGAAACCTGTGCTATATAATAATCGAAATTTTTAGGTGGCGTTTTCCATTCTTCCTTTGCTGTAAAAGAAACTTCTAGTAACCCATCTTTACCTGTTTTTTCCTCTTTGTAAGTTTCTTTGCTTTCATGGGTATAGACGATGTGGTCTCTTTCGTTCAATCCTTCTTTGGGAACTTCCTTGAAGACATCAATTTTCAAAATTTCTTCCGTCATATTAACGGTGTGTACCCAAATTTTATGAGTTTTACCGTAGAAAGTCTGTTCGCGCTGAATACTTTTCCCGTCTTCAGACGAAAACATAATAGAAACAATTTTCTGTTCAGAAGTAATAACTAGCTCTTCATTAGAGTCTAATACTTCAAGATAAGTCGTAGTGGCATCTATCACCACGGGACGTGTTCCTTCTATTGAAATATTGGCAGGGAGTACAACGTCTGTTGCGGTTCCGGATTGTAGCTCTATGGTAAATACCAATCGATAAGTTGGGGTAGGGTTTTCTGTCGTTTTCGGGATGGTCTCGGCTAGTTTTTTCTTATAATCCTCGGTGGTATTGATCATGAAAGAAGCTTTACCTTGGCTGTCTAGCGTTACGCTTTTTTCTTCCAACATAAATTGTTCTTTCTGTTTGTAAAAATCATCACCTTCGCCTTTTACCCAGATTTTTACTTTTAAGGCTTGATTTTGAAGGCCGTCAATTTCAACAAAACCATAGGTCTCTTCCCCGAATCCTGTTTCTGTACGTTTAACGCCCGTTCCGTAGGCCCAAAGTGCCCTTTTTACAGTGGGTTGAGAAACTTTTATTTTGGTCTCTATTTTTTTATTATCCGTATTACTACCGGTTAGATAAGCGGAAATAGTATATTCACCCAATTCGTTGAAGGTGAGGGTACCATCTCCATTGTCGGTCACGTTTTGTGGAACTTCTACTTTTATGGCTTCATTTCCAGCGAGGGTTGCAATTCTTGCGGTACCTGTATATTTTACTTTTGTTCCTTTGGGAATGTTTCCTGCAGGGAGTGTGAATTTATCAATTACATTGTTAATGATCTCAAAATGAAAGGTATCTGATCCTGTGAATGCCGGCTGTTTTGTTGATCCTAAAGGACTGGCATACGCTTCCATTATATATTTTCCGATATATTGTCCGCTAGATAGGTGGGCATCTTGGCTTAGGAAAGCATCTGCTTTTTTATTGATGACAGCAGTTTTAAAGGAAGAGGAGCTTTCAAATGCGGTAATCCTTCCTGATCCTTCTCTCTTCAAATACCAATGCACCGTTTTTCCTGCGGCGGGAAGATAGGCTACATTAAACTTTGAGGCCTGAATTTTAAGCATGTCTCCAGAACGTAGCAATCCGGGCTCGCCGCTCACGCCCATTACACTTAGAGTATTTTCAATTTTTATTTCTACAGATTCAGGCTTGGGATCATTGGGATCAGTGAAAGCTTCCAGTGTATATTTCCCCGCATTTTTAAAGATCAAGCTTGCGGTTCCTCCCAAACTTCCCACTGCGACCAGATGAGGTGAAGCGATGCCTGAATCACTGTTGTGTAGTATGGTTGTCCCTTGTTTAATACGCCATTTTGCCATGGTCGTTAGAGGCATGAATGCGTTTCCATTCAGCATTTTCATCTTATCAGCTTGGCTCGTGAGTTTATATTCTACAGAGACAGGAAAGGGAATATTTACCAACGTAGAATCTCCGGGAACAACTATTTTTTTAACAAAATCTTTTACCACTTCAATAATGATGGCGCAGTTTTTATCACCAGCTTTTTTTCCGTAAGCTTCTATTCTGTATTTTCCTTCAGAAAGATTATCAAAAATTTTACTTAATGATTGGTTGAAAACACTTCCCAACCCGATAAAAGTTTTCACTTTGTCTTTGGTATCTTCGCCTTTGAAAATGGCCCAAATAATTTTTGTAGCGTCACCTTTAAATTGGGCAGTTAACGTTAAATTATCTGAGGATAAAGGATTAAAAAAAGAGGTTAGAGGATTTGATGGAAGCTTGACATAGTAATAAGTTCCAGCTGGTTTAGCAACAGGAATAGGAAGGGTCATTGCAATAGAATTCACTGATGTAGTGGCGGAAGATGTTCCTGAGGTTTCCCATTGCGGAGAAGTGTTGGCTACAGAAAACTCGTCTGCTTCTTTTACATCGATCTGTGAAACATTGTTGGCCTGTCCGGTAGTTGCAAATGCCACCGTTCCGGGAACTCCATAGCCAGGGCATGTAGCGGTAGAAACATCCAATAATACTTTCATACTCTTATTGAATTCTACATTTTCGTAATAATCTTTATATTTAAGGCTGCATTTGGCTTTGCATGGATAAGGCTTGCCGTCCGATCCTTTACAGTTACCGAACCCGTTGCCTCCTCCAAAACTTTCAGCTTTATCATCCAGATAAGTGGCTACAGGTTTACTCTGTGCGAAATATTTGTTTTTGCCGAGTTTCTTTTTCTGGCTTTTTACCTCCATCGGAACAGCTGTTCCTTTAGCATTGTTGGCTACAGAGCTGCTACAATATGCGGTAGCTCCTTCTACAATAATAAATCCTTTATCTGCCATGTCATGTGTTCATGAAGTTAAATAATACTGCTTATTTCCCTGTATACTATTTTATCTCCTTCCGAAAGGGTAAAATCAGCTTTCTTCTTAGAATACTGCTTTTTAGGAGAATTATATTCCATTTGTATGGTAAGTTTTGCTTTATACTGCGCTGCTTGGTGCAGATATTTTTTATTTATTTCTTCTTTAATGTTTTCAGGAACAATAGTTTCTGAGGTAAAGAAAGCATCAAACCCATAATCTCTTTGTTCAGCGTTGATGGTTCCTGTGCATTCTATATTTCCGATTCCTTTGATATTCCAGGTGATGGATTCTTGGTTTTTTCCGCCATTGTCTACATAAGAAGGTGCAAAGAACAGAAGGTTCCAAAATGGTTCTCTGAGTTTATTTTTGTAAAAAAGCTCTTCATCTTCTAATATGGTAAGATATTGACTCCTGAAGACCTCGGCATTTTGATATTTCTCCTGTATTCCGGAGGTTTTCTGTTTCCAGTTTTCTATATGTTTTTTATGGTCTGCAGCATGAAGAAAAACACCTTTTTCATCTACTTTTATTTCTACAGGATAAGATCTTTGCTCAAGCTCATGAAGAATTTCCATAAAACTATTTTCCGATGGGAGCGGGGCTTCTTCTATTTTTTCTATCAGCCAGTTTTTGGTATGATCTTCATTTTCTATTTCCTGTATATTGAGCTTGCAGGAAGAATGGAAGCCTTTAGTTTCTCCAAACCGTACTTCAAGCGAACTTTCAGCATGATAAAGATGCGTTCCTGATGAATATTTCTGAAAAGGTTTTACTTGGTTTTCTTCCATGCTGAGGTTTTGTTATTTTACTTTATAGGTCTTTTCTTACATACTGAAATGAAATTCCATTGGGGTTATATAGCTTACAACAGAAAACAAGTTTGTATTTATAAAACTTTGGATCCAGATCTATTTGGTTAATTTCTTTTGCAATCTGCATTGAACTTTCTTTCACCGAATCGGTTTTAATTTCACAAAAGTTTTTACTGTACAGATATAAAGTATAGGTGGCTGTATCCTTTTCTATAATGTCTTTTTCATATTCTGGTGTACGCTCTATTTCCTGAATGTTATATTTTGTTTTAATTTTTTCTAATACTTTTTTTTCCTGTACATTTTCAATTCTTTTAGGATTGGAGAAATAAATTAGCCAAGAAACTGCAAAAAAGCTAATTCCAAAATAGAGTATCACACAGGTTAAAACTCCTATAAGTATCCATTTTGCCATTTTATTCATTATCTAATGCTATCAGTATTTTAGTATCCTTTAGATTGACCCATCAGAATGTTTTATTTGAAAAGTCAATTATTTATTACTATTCATTTTATTTAGCTTTTTCAAATATTATTTTGCCATTCTTGAAAATGATAAGATGCTCTTCAAGCTGGGTATCCACTATATCATACCATACTTTAATGACCAGATCATCCTGATGTCCTTCAATACCTCCGAATTCATTATCTCTTGCAGATTCCCTCATATTTTTTTTATAATTGGCAAAAAATGAATCTTTATAGAATAATATCATTTTTGCATTTTTCACTATATTTTTATTTTGATCCAGATAATTATGGATGTATAAAGCAAGATCTTCGGACTTGTAATCACTATAGCCGGAGATCGTATAATATTGAATTCCGAATTCCAGTTGTGAATTAAATTCTTTATCTACCGGTTGTATGCTGATATTTTCCATTTTTGTATTGTTATAAATAATGATGCCTGCTATAACGGCCAGTGCAAGAATGATAATGTAAATTTTTTTGCCCATTGCTTTTACTCGTTTTAAAATGTTCCTTTGAGTTCCCCTACAATATCCAGCTTGGTAATAAAGGGTTTATAGCCTCTGAAATGCTGTAAAATAAACCAACTGTAAAAGATATCCTTATCATATTTTTGAATGTCCGGATAATCCAGACCAAAATGATCATAATAAATATATTCCAATCCCATTTCAAAACTGCGTCCGTTTTTTTTATACCGCGTAATATAGATCTGATAAGCCCATACATCATTAATCGTAATACCTAGTCCACTGAATTTATCGCTAAATTTAGGATTGTCTACTCCTCTGTCAACAAGGTATTTATATAAAATTCCGTTTGATGAGTCTGTGATTTCTAAATTCTGAATATCCCCATTGTTTTTAGTAAGATAAGATTGAATTACAGATTTAATAGAAGAAATAAAAGCTTGTGATTTTTCATGTTGAACTACTGCATCAGTAAGATCCTTATCTGAAAATTCACCTCCTGAATTGGACTGCATTTTATCAACCATTTTTTTTGCAACGGTTTCTAATTTACCTTTTGAATACCATTCAATATCGCTTTTGAAAATTTTAAAAAGATCATCGCTAGATTTTTTACAGAATTCTTCTACTTTTTTTAGAGTATAGTCTGCATTTTGTGTTGCATTATCTGCTCTGGAAGTATTATTATACCAGCTATCCTGTTTTTCTGCATCATAGTTTTCTGAATATAGTTCGGCTCTTAGTTTATCAAATCCTGTTTTGTTTTCTGGATAGTCATTATAAAGCATATCAATTGCGGTATCATTACTACTGACTTTTTTCCCATCTTTAACGACTATTTTTTTTCCTTTTCTTCTGGTTCCCTGTAGGATAAGCATTGGGAAAGTAAGACCTTTTACGGCTACATCAACACTTACTTTGTCAATAGGACTTTTGAAATAAGCATATGCGCGCATAGAATAGCATGGAAGTTTTACCTGTATGGTTTCAGTGCTTCCTTCTATGGAAGAATAGTCAAAAGAGAAAGGAATAGAAACTCCATTGATCTTTAATTTCCATAACAGTTTTTTATACTCGTTCTTTGCTGCAGACCTGTTAAAAGTTGCTTTAAACCAATGTTGTTCACCTTCTTTTGGTTTATCTATGTTTCCGCCATTGTCATCTAAAGGACCCTCCACTTTTGTAACGAGTAGAGTATTGTCTTTCTTTGCCTGATAATCATCCAGTTTCTTCCCTCCATTTTTTCCATAAAAGGTGTTTTCCTGTGGAGATTTAAAGTCAAGAGCTCCCTGAGAAGCATCTTTCATGATCTGCTCTGCTTCTTTATAAGACTTTCCAAAGACATTCCGTATGATATTTCCGCCTTCGCCTGCCATTTTACTGCATTTTTACCTGTTTACCACTATTGATGTTCACCTCCTTAGCGCTTTCTACATTAATCGCATCTTTTGTGCTGATGTAAGAGCCTGCTTCCATATTTTCGGTGATGTTTTTAGCTCTTGAGCTTCTTCCTGCTTCTGCGGTTTCAATGATATTGCTTGCTGTTAAGTTATAATCATCATTGGCCGTTTCGGTAATATCTTCACCCGCCATAATGTTGATATTTCTCTGGGCGGAAGCAATAATATTTCGGCCTGCATTCATCTGTATATTTTCGCCTGCAGTGAAGGTCATATTCTTTGGAGCATTCACGGTAATATTTCCTTTTCCGTCCATCAAATAAGTATTTCCACTTGGATCTTCTATAAAAATACTGCCTTCCTGATCATTAAAAATGACTTTATTTCCGCTTCTGGTTTGTATCGATTTAATATGATTGTTTACATTTCCTCCAAGACCTACTTGCCCGTGAAACATACCTCCCATCGCAAAAGGGAAATCTGGATGATGATACTCGAATCCTACCATTACCTGATCTCCAACTTCAGGAATTGCTACAAATCCTCTGTTTTGGGTAATAACGTCTGTTCCTCCTGCATCAGGACTCATCATTCGTATAAAATGAGTGGCATCAGGATTCCTTTGCCAATCAAATTGCACCTGTATCCTTCCCTGGTTGGTAGGATCTGTATTGGATATTACGGTCGCCACCTGAGGCTCAGCTTTAGGAAGGGTAAACTCAGGTTTCGGCATAAATCCTGTTCCTTCAGCAATGGCTTCAAAAGTTCCTGTGTAATATCCTCTGGCATTCACTTCATGGGTAGCTTCTGTAATCGTAAGCTTGGTGAAATAAGAGGTCTGGCTGGTGTCTGGTTTACGCATTTCAATATCTGCATGACAACCGGGATATAGAAATGGAACCGTTGTGTTTCCTGAAACGGTAAATACTTCTACTGCGGCACTTCCTGCGGCGCTTTTCTGCGAATCTCCAACGTCCATAAACATATTAGGATTTACAGGAGCAGGAGAGAGTGATCTTGTTTTGAAGATGTTGTTGTTTAATTCATAGGCTTTTGCCGGAATTTCTCCTAAGTGTCTGATATTGCTTTCAGAACCTGCCATTTTAGTATGACTAGTGCTGCTGTATCCGAAAAATTCAGGTTTAATGTGTACGGCTTTCAGTTCTACCTGAACATCGCTCACATTACTTCCATAAATAAGACGTACCGCTTTTTCAGAAGAGGGTAGTTTTCCAAAATGAAGAACCTCACCATCATAATAAAACTGTTCACCATAAGCTTCTGCTGTTCTGGCGAGATAATTATAGTGCGTTTCGTTATACTGAGAGCTGTAGTTGATGTAGCCATTGTTTTGGGGTTCAACCCTAAAATCAAATTTAGTGGAACCTAGGGTTTCTTTAATAATACTGTCGGCAATAATTCCCGTATTTACAGATTGGCTCCCTCCGAAACTTTGGGTATGGGGAGCAGAATCCATTAAAATAGTCGGACTTTGACCTTTTAATACAATATTCCCTAAGCTCATTTTTTCTTGGCTGAATGCGGCTTTGGTAATAACTCCTACGAAAGTTCTTTCAGGGCTGTCATTTTCATAATCTTTGTATTTAAAAACAACGGTTATACGCTTTCCTAAAAACTGACGGGCTTGTTCTAAGTTATGATTCTGAACTTCTCCTAAAGAATCATGAGCCAGAATCAATTCGAAATTGTGATGTCGTCTTGCGCTCTGTTGCAGGCGGAAGTGTTTGAAATGTTTTACAATTTTCCCTTCGACCACAATATCCAGTTTCACCACACGGTTGATTCCAGGGATGTTATTCTCTGAGATCTTATCTGAATTTGAAGTATTTTTATTCATATTTAAAGTGTTTCTGGGTTTCATTATTTTTAACGCTATTGTAAAAACATACGAGGTGTATTCTATAAAAAGGAAGAGGTAGAATGCATTGGATATGTTGTAAACAGAGTAGGCGTTTCATAACTGCTACCGTTAAGAAGATGATCTTCAGGACGAAAGTAGTAACCAGCGAAAAAAGACAGAAAGGCATCCTTATGCCAGGGGACCTTTCTGTATGAAGTTTTTAAATACAGATATTCTTAAGAAGTAGGCCAGATTCCTTCGTACGCAGAATTACCATAATTAATTTTTTCTGCGCTCACGATAAAACTGATCAACATGCTGTTTTCATCCACTGCATCGAAATCTACTTCGTGCTGAATGACATATCCGTTTTCCCAGTTTAAAGTGATGAGTGTGCCTTCTTCATGTGATTTGTTGAAGGTGATCTCTCCAGAGGTAGGCTTGTATTTGCCATTTAACAAACTTTCAAGAATCTCAGATTTCTCTGTAGCTTCTATTGTTAATTTAATTAATGCATTAGATGGGTCTGATGCCACGCGTCCTGATACATCGGTAGATCTTGAAACGCTGTAGTTAAGTTTAAGAAGTTTTTGACCTTCGCTTCCGTTGAATTTTAAAATTCCTCTTGAATTTGCTGCCATGATTTGTAAATTTTAATTATTAATATTTCAATGAGTTGTAGTTGATTATGTGTCAAATATATATCGTTCGCTATTATCTGCAAAATATTTTACATTAAATCTCAACTTTTGTAGTAGTTCTACTACTTTTGAATTTGAAACAAGAGTAAAAACCTGTAAATCAAAATGTTAATTATTATTAAATCAGGCAAAAAAGAGTGAGAGAAGACCAATTTGTAAGGATTTTTCATCTAAAGAGGAATAATGACAACCAATAGAAATGATAAAAAGCGATGATGCTTTTTAATAAAAACCTTTTGAAGAAATTTAAGCTTTGCGTTTAAAATAAAATAGCATAAAAAACTAAGCTGAACCTACATTCTTCAATGTTTACGGTAATAGCTTGGTCCAACACCTATTTCATTTTTAAAAGCGACACTGAAAGACGATGGGGAAGCATATCCTAAATGATACGCTATTTCTTTTATGGAGAGATCTGAATTTTTAAGCAGATGAAGGGCTTCTTTCATCCTGAGTTTAGCTGCATAATGAAAGACACCGTCGCCAAATAATTCTTTGAACCCCTTTTTTAATTTAAACTCGTTGATCCCAAATCGTATAGAAAGCTGTTCTATTGTATAAAATGATTTCAGGTTTCCTTCAATAAATTCCTTGATCTCCATTAGCGTATGAATGTCAGAAGTATTAATGGAGGATTTATTCTGTACTAAAGGCTTCTCTTCCTGATTTTTTGCAAACTCAAAAATAAGCAGCAACAGGCTTAAAATTTTACTCTTGATAAAATAGTCTCTGTAAAAACCGTCCAGCGTACATTTTTTAATCTCCAGTAAAATACTCATCATCTGCGGGGTTATGGGAAGACCTTCAGGGAAGAGGCTCGCAGACTTTCCTAGATCTACTTTTGCGATGAAATTTTGCAGCATAGGGCTGTCTTCTGCCAGTTGATGAAAATAATCTTTGGAGACGTAAATATCTAGATTTTTATAACAGATTTCTTTTTTAAAGAAAATTTTAATATCAGCATTTTCTGGAGTAAAATAAATATAGTGATGATGAAGCTTATACGCTCCGGGCTTACCATTTACCGAATCTCTGATAACATCTGCACCATCAAGAAAAAAAGCAAGTTCTATATACTTCACTTTTTCCGTTCGGAATTTCATCGTATAATCTGCATGATAAGAATATCGGTATTCTTTTACTAAGAACTCATCATTATTATAATGGGTAAGGGTTTCAAATTTCCCCAAATCATTGGTGAAAACCTCATGTGCTCCATGGCTGTTGTCTTCACCGAAGAAATCTAAAATCTGTTGTGTTATTGTATGTTCCTCTCCCAAAATCTAACGTATTTATCCCAACCTCAAAAGTTTTTCCTGCCCACAAAAACTAATTTTGCGTCAGTAAATTTAATTAAACTAATTCTAAATAACAATTTATGAATAAGAACAAACTCCTTTTTTCAGCGTTGCTTTTTCCTGCTTTAGTTTGGGCGCAGAATACGTCACAAATTACAGGAAAGGTAATGAGCTCTCAGAATAAGCCGGTTTCTGCCGCTAAAGTAATCCTGAATAATGGAGAATCAGAAACTTATACCGATCAGGATGGAATATACCGCTTTAATAATATACCCGCTGGAAATTATGTACTTCAGGTAGACGATCCGGAGGTACCCAAAACATATTCTTTTATATTGAAAGAAAATGACACCATTACCCATAATTTTACACAGTCTTCTGATGTTTATCAGATTATGGAGGTCAATGTAATTGCTAATCGCAAGACGATTCCTTCTTCTACTTTGAGGTTGGGTGAAAACCTGCTTGTTACCCCGCAGAATATTCAGGTAATTGATCAGCGGCTTTTGAATGACCAGCAGATTTTAACTACCGCTGAAGGACTCAGCAGGAATGTGAGTGGTGTACGTACGATTACGCATCAGGAAGAAGGAAGTGTGGGAATTGCTGTTCGCGGTTTTCAGGCCTCTAACCTCCGGAACGGGATGGATGTAAGCGGAAGTTTTGGGCCGCTTCGTGAGGATATGTCTTTTGTGGACCGTGTAGAATTTGTAAAAGGTCCCGCAGGATTTATGATGGGAAATACACAGCCGGGAGGATTTTATAATATTGTAACTAAAAAACCTGTAGGAAGAGAAAGAGGGAATGTTCAACTTACTTTGGGAAGTTTTAATCTGTACCGTGCTGCAGCAGATGTAGAAAGAAAACTGAGTAAAGATGGTAAATTCTGGGGAAGACTGAACGTGATGGGAACCAAAAAAGGTTCGTTCCAGCAGTATGTAGAGCATGAGCAGTATGTCATTAATCCTTCTTTCAAGTACATTGCCTCAGAAAATACAAATGTAACCCTTGAATATATTCTTTCCCAAAATAACTTTCAGGGAGGGTTTGCTAAATATGCCTATGGAATTGACGGTTTTAAAGATGTCAAAAGATCTTTTACCTTCTCCGACCCCATTATGGACCCTACAAGATCATGGGAACATAATGTGTACGGAACCATCAATCATAATTTTAATGATAACTGGATGATCACCGGTCAGTTTGGATATGTACGGTCGGAAATGCAGGGAGAATCGCTGTACGCAAAGTATAATACGATTGCTTTGGCAGATGATTCGGTAAATAAAAAAACGAAAGGGGATGTAAGCCGTGGAATCAGTATTAATGATGCCTTAAATACATCCACAATCGGGCAGGTATTCACACGGGGTAAGTTTTCAACAGGAAATATCAACCATACTATTCTGGCAGGAATCGATATGGGAAAAAAATTCTATGTTGCGGACTGGACGGCTATGCCCCAAACGGTAGGACCGTTATTTAATATTTACAATCCGGTCTATGGAAATCTCAGAAAAGCAGATATCCCGGAATATGATCGTTCCAGATCGCTTCGTGAGCGTGGGGCGAATTATCTCACCAACTATTCTTACACCTCATTCCATATTCAGGATGAAGTCCGCTTCCTGGAAGATAAATTGAGAGTGGCGGGAGGGTTTCGCTATACTTCTACTTCGAAAACGAGTGCTGCAGACAAAGGAGCCGAAGTTAAAAATACAGCGGTAACACCACGTTTCAGTATTACAGGGCTGTTGTCTCCTACTTTCACAGTGTATGGCCTGTATGATGAAACATTTCAAGAGCAGACAGGAAGATTACTGAACGGGAGTACGGCCGATCCTTCTTACGGAAAGAATAAGGAAATAGGAGTTAAGAAAACCTGGTTTAATGGGCAGCTAATGACGAATCTTACATTTTATCACCTTACCAAAACCAATATGCTGACCGCTGCGGGAGTAGATAATCCTGGCCTTTTTGAACAGACAGGAGAAGCAACATCCAAAGGAATTGAGTTTGATCTCAATGGAAATATCAGTAAAAACTGGAGTATCCTTCTCAACTATGCTTATACCGATGCTAAAGTAAGCAAAGACAATAATCCTAAGAATGTTGGAGGCATGCTGTACGGAACGGCTAAACACATCACCAATGGATGGGTGAAATATACCATTGCCGAAGGAGATTTGGAAGGACTTGGTTTCTCATTTGGTTATGAATATCAGGCTAAAAGAGCAGCATGGCCTGTGGTAACAGGGTATCCATATCTTCCGGACGATTATTTTACGCTTGATGTTGGCGTTTCTTACAAAAGAGACAGTTATCAGATCTCTTTCCTTGTCAATAACCTGACAGACCGTTACAATTATGTAGGCTTCTATCCCGGAGCATGGGGCTACAGCCATTACGGATGGAGAGCTACAAACCCAATTAATTTCAGGATGAATATTTCATATAATTTTTAAATGAATACCGGAAAAGCAAAATCTAAAAAGAAATATAACAGAAGCTTATTCTATAGGATTTCGGCCTGGCTGCATTTGTGGCTAGGCCTTGCTTCTGGAATTGTTGTTGTCATTATATGTCTCACAGGAATTACGTGGTCTTTCCGTGATGAAATCAAAGACTGGCTCAATCCTGAATTAAAGGTTGAATATCTTCCCGGAAAAGTAATGCTCAATCCTGCATATCTTTATGGGAAAGCGCAAAAGCTTTATCCCGAGCAGGAAATATCTTTCGTATGGCGTCCTACGGGTAAGGCTGCGATGGTTGGCTTTGGAAAAAGAAATCCGGGTTTTATTATGTATTTTCATCCTTATACCGGGGAAATCCTACGCAAGCCGAGTTTTAAAAAAGAATTTGATTTCTTCGAATGGACGTTAAAAGGACATCGTTTTCTATGGTTACCATCAGAGATCGGACGGCCGATAATTAATTATTCCACTTTTATATTTTTTATCACACTGATTACTGGACTTGTGCTTTGGTGGCCAAAGAAATGGACTAAGGCCATGAAAAAACAGAGCTTTTCTGTAAAATGGGGCGCAAAGACCAAAAGACTGAATTATGATCTTCACAATGTTTTCGGATTTTATTCCATCATTATTCTGTTGGTTATATCAATGACCGGAATGTATTACGGGCTTCCATGGTTTAATAAATTCCTGTATTTTACAACTTCACTGGGGAAAACACCTGCAAAAGAGCAGCAGGAACTCAAAAATATAGCTTCTTATAATCCAGAGAACCTGCAAAGATCAATGCATATTGCTTGGGAAGATGCAATAAATAAGGCAGATGCAAAAGGGTACTATCTGTCTGTTCCTAAAGATTCTACAGGAACTATAGGTTTGTTTCTCTATCAGTCACATCGAAAGTTTTATGACCTGCAGAGTTTCAGCTATGACCGGAATTCTGGTAATTTACTGGCTAATGCTTCTTCATATGCAAACTCATTTGAAAACGCGGATTTTCCGATTAAGGTACAGAAACTTAATTATGACCTTCATGTAGGCTCAGCATTCGGCGGAATATGGGGAAGGGCTTTGTATTTTTTTATAACAATTGTTGGAGCTTCACTTCCGATCACTGGCTTTCTGGTATGGTGGTTCAAGAAGAAGAAATAAATATTTCAAATCCTGTTTATAAATAAAAAAAGATATTAGAACTTGGATCGTTTTATCCTCGTTCTAATATCAAAATTAAATCTACACTGATGATGTATTTAAAAACCTCTTATTTATTTTTTGATAAATGTTTTTGAAATTGATTTTTTGTTTCCGTTAATTTTTATAAAATATACTCCGCTAAAAAGCTTTTCTATATTAATCGTTTGGTCATAGTGACTTGTTGAAGAATTTAATTTTTGAGAGGAAACAATGGTTCCCTTTGAATCAATGATTTCCAGTTTAACCTCTCTTTCCTCTGAGGTAAATTTCACATTAATCTGTTGATTGGCAGGATTAGGATATATAGAGAAGTCATTTGTTGAGGTTTCAAGTTCTTTGCTGGATAAAGTTCCATTAGAACATAGCGGAATTCTATTCACCCCATCTATTCCCCAAGAAGCCTGAACCGGAATGCACAGCCAGTTTAGGACAGTTGGGAAAAAGTCTGTTTCTCTAGGGGTAGACAAATAATTATAAATTTTAAAATTAGTTGTAGTATTCAAATTTCGATTAGGATTACCATTAATGATAGAACTGTTATTGCTGGGGCTAGAATCTATTAAAGTGTTCCCTGAAGTTTCATTACATTTCCAGTTTGCGAGTAATTGCGAGTAATAAGGATGAGAAGTCGTAATATTTTGATTGGCCCAGTTGATTAAAACATCATTAGGAAGTACAGATTTCCAGATTCTAATATCTCTATAAGAAGCAGGAAAGTTTATTCCATAAACAGCCAGACCATCTTGATTAATAGTAAGAGGAAGTCCGGAGTCTATGTTTCCGATGATATTCATTTTTTCAAAAGAGACCACTACACCATTTTCATATAAAGTTACAAACCCATCTCTGTCAAAACTTACGGCAACGTGTTTCCATTTATTGATTTCCATTTTTCCACCCACCATATCTATTCTGTTGGTGCCATCACCTATATTTATTTTATAAGTTTGTCCATAGAATCCAGAAATTACAAAACCTTTATTTTTACCATTTTCCCAGTTTTTATTGCTCATCATTACTGGGTGATCATTGGGAATATTTCCATTGGCTTTTACCCAAAATTCTATTGTAAAATCCTGAGTTGCTCCAAAATTAAAAGGCGCTTGGTTTGTTGGTCTGGCGTAGGTTCCTGCAGGAAAATTAAGTTGATTGAATGTTTTAGTGGATTCAAGAGTGGTTTTGCTAATTTGTTGAGGGGTAAAATTAGGATTAGAAAAAATAGTAAATACATTTCTTTCTGCAATATCTCCTCCGCCATGAGTATCTATTCCGCCATGATCTGTGGCTAGTACTACCATCCATTCTTCGTTATTATAATTTGCTCTGTTTTTCATAGCATTTACAATTTCTCCAATATAAGAGTCCGTTTTCTGAATGGCAGATACATACTGTGGAATGCTTGATGAAAAACCATATCCATGACCTGCATAATCTGTATCAGAAAAATCCAGAAATAAGATATCAGGATTGTCATTTTTTAAAACATTCACGGCTGTGTTTTTCACGGCTAAATCTGTGGTTAATTTAATTTTAACACTGGCATTTTTAATAATTTTATCACTAATATCGTCCCAGGTTGTTAATGAGATGGTTCGTAAATTAGGATTGTAAGCTTTGGCTCTTGTTAAAAAATCTGGATAATTAATAAAATTCGGGTTGCCAAACGCATTATCTCGAACGTTATGTTTGGTATGCCAAACACCGGTTAACATTGTGCTCCATCCATTTCCGCTGATGGTGGGCATAGCAGAAAGTACGTCTACAGAATATATTGATTTTGAAATCAAATTCTTTATATTGGGAACGTTGGACGCCATCATCACATCAGCTCGGCAGCCGTCCATACCAATAAAAAGCACTTTTTTTGTTTTAGCATTTAGTAAGCAGTTTACTGCAATTATGAATAAAAATAATTTTGCTTTCATAAGGTGAATTTTTTCAAATATAAAAAACATTAAATAAATAAAAAGGCATTTTTCTTGTTTAAAATACCGTTTAAGATGTTTTTGTTGTGTTTTGTTTAATTTTATTTGTGTTATGGTGGTAATTTTGTAATTTGAAATTTAAAATAGATGTAGAAAATTATTTATTTGAATTTTTTAACAAATTAATGTTAAAGTGTTAAAATAAAGCAGACGAACAATAAAAATATCCAGGTTGTATATAAAAAAAGATATTAGAACTTGGATCAAACAGATCCTCATTCTAATATCAAAACTAAATCTACTAATGATATGTGTTGAAAAATCTGTTATTTATTTTTTGATAAATGTTTTTGAGAGTGATTTCTTATTTCCTGTTATTTTAATGAAGTAAAATCCTGTGGAAAGGTTATTAATATTGATTTTTTCATCATAATACCCTTTCGAAGAATTGATTTTTTGAGTGGATACTATACTGCCTTTAGCGTCAATAATGTCCACTTTTACTTCTCTTTCGTCTGATTTGAATTTTACATTGATTTCCTGATTGGCAGGATTTGGATAAATAGTAAAATCGTTTGTTGAGGTTTCAAGTTCTTTGGTAGATAAAGTTCCGTTAGAACATAGCGGAATTCTATTCACACCATCAATTCCCCAAGAAGCCTGAACCGGAATACACATCCAGTTTAAAACAGTCGGTAGATGATCTGCTTCTCTGGTAGTAGACAGGTAATTGTAGATCTTGAAATTATTGACCGTTCCCACATTACGAGTCGCAGAACCTGTAACTGAAGCATTATTATTGTTCGGGCTCGAATCAACAAGGGTATTTCCTGATGCTTCATCGCATTTCCAGTTGCCTAATAACTGAGCATAATAAGGATGTGAAGGCGTAATATTTTCATTCGCCCAATTCACCAAAACGTCATTGGGAAGCGCCGATTTCCAAACTCTGATGTCTTTGTAAGATGCGGCTAAATTTTGCCCATAAACATTGGTTCCATCCTGATTGATCGTGAAAGGAAGGCCTGAATCTATATTTCCAATGGTATTCATTTTAGCAAAAGTTACCGGAACTCCATCTTCATATAAAGTCACAAGACCATCTCTATCAAAGCTTACGGCAATATGTTTCCATTGGTTGGTTTCCATTTTTCCTCCCACAAGATCTATTCTGTTGGTCCCGTCACCAATATTTATTTTATAAGTTTGCCCAGAATATCCTGAGATGATTACCCCTTTATTTTTACCGTTTGCCCAGTTTTTGTTACCAATCATTACCGGATCGCTGGAAAAACTTGCATTAGGTTTTACCCAAAACTCAATCGTGAAATCCTGTGTGGCTCCAAAATTAAAAGGGGTCTGATTTGCTGGTTTTGCATATGTTCCTGCAGGAAAATTAAGTTGATTAAATGTTTTATTAGATTCAAGAATTGTCTTGCTGATTTGCTGAGGAGTAAAATTGGGGTTAGAATAGATTGTGAAAATATTCCTTTCCGAAAGATTGCCCCCACCATGAGAACTTTCAATAGCACCGTGATCGGTTGTTAAAACCACCAGCCAATCTTCATTGTTGTAAGTAGCTCTGTTTTTCATGGCGTTTACAATTTCTCCAACGTAAGCGTCTGTTTGCTGAATCGCAGAAACATATTGCGGAACAGATGCAGCGAAACCGTAAGAATGCCCTGCGTGATCTACATCATCAAAATCAACAAATAAGATGTCAGGATTATCGGTTTGTAAAGCATTGATGGCTGCGTTTTTAACCGCTACATCGGAAGTGAAATTACTCTGAACATCTGCATTCTGAACAATTTGATCATTGATTGGAGCCCAGCTTGCTAAAGAGATGGTTCTCAGGTTTGAATTATACGTTTCTGCTCTGGTTAAAAAGTCAGGATAATTTACATAATTCGGGTTGGTGAAACTGTTATCCTGAACATTGTGTTTGGTATGCCAAACGCCTGTAAGCATCGTACTCCAACCGTTTCCGCTCCAAGTGGTTGCTGCGCAAAGTCCATCTGTAGAATAGATTGATTTTGAAACCAAATTCTGAATGTTAGGAATGGCAGACGACATCATCACGTCAGCGCGGCATCCATCGATACCAATAAAAAGAACCTTTTTTGTCTGAGCGTTGAAAAAACTACTCATAATGACAGCAAGAGAAAATAGTTTTGTTTTCATAATAATTAGATCGTTTTAAAAATAAAAAAGTTTACAAATAGTAATTTTAATTTGATAATTGTAAAATTAATTGACTATTTGTAAACATGTATGAACTTAAAATTAATTAATTGATAATTAAAAAGTTGAATGCTAAATCAAAAAAAGAGGCTGAATAAGTAAACTTAGTTTGAAAGAATTAGCAAAGAATTTCTTCAGCCTCAGATAAAGTGTTTAAAATATAATCGGGGTTAGATTTTTCCAGTTCGGCTCTGTTTTGCGCCCCTGAAAGAACAGCAATGGTCAGCCCGCAGCCTGCATTTTTACCTTCTTCAATATCAATAACAGAATCGCCTGCTTTTAATACTCTTTCGGCATCATTAATATTAAACTTCTTCATAGCAAGATGGATCATTTCGGGGCTTGGACGGCTTTCTGAAACATCATTGGCGGTGATTAAAACATCATAATGAATGTTTTCTTTCCAACCCAGTTTGTCTATAAGCTGTTGCGCTATTTCGGAAGTATAGCCTGTATTCAAGGCTATTTTTTTGTCTTTAGCTCTCATTTTCAGCAAGAATTCCTCAACACCAATAATGGGTTTAACCTCTAGGTTTTCGTAAGCATCTTTTAATTGGTCTGAAAAATTTTCAAAAATAGCCAGGGCATCGTCTTCGTTTCCGTCAATCTTTTTTAATAAACTGCTGATGGCTTCCAGTTTCTCCATTCCGGCACACGTGGATAAGACTTTTTCTAAAGAAACCTGATAGCCATAATCATTCACGGCATTTGTTAACGTTTTGTATACTACATTGTCTTCATTGATCGTAGTTCCGGCCATATCCAGAACCAATAATTCTATATTCTTCATTTATTTAAGTGTAAATTTTATCGATGTTAAATTTTGAAAAGCCTCCGCTTGCTGTCATTCCCTTACCGCCAATTGCAGTAATAATGTAGATATTCGGAGAAGGATTGTATTCGAAAATATCTTTTGTTTTGCATTGAGCGTAGACCCCAAACCAACGTCTCTGAATTTCATAAGTCGGCAGGTCTATAATTTTTTTTGCTTCGTTGATCATGAATTCATCAATTTCCATATTCAGATCATATCCTAAATTGTCGGCATCTTTTGCATTAGCATATTCATGGGAGTCGCCTAAAATAATGGAACCGTCCAGCGCTTGTTTGAATAAAATATGAACGCCAAATTTTTTCTCAAAAGAATTCGGATCTTCCTGTGATTTGATTTTTTCAAAAGAAGCACATTCTGCAAAAGCTTCATATCTTCTGATGGATAATCCGGTAAGAATATTTCCCTGTAAAGAATAGATCCCTTGTGGTTTTGTCTGAAGCATTTGAAGCTTACTTACTTCGATATCACTTTCGTTAAAAACGGTTGGATAGAGTGTTTTAAATTCATGTCCGCCACAGATAATAATCTTAGCAGCATTAAATTCGGTTCCATCTGAAGTAACGGCAGTACATTCTCTATCATCTTCATACGTTTCCAGAACGGTGGTGTTATAGAATATCTTTAGTTTGAATTTTTCCTTTAAAAGAGCTTGAAGTTTTACAATCATTTCAATAGGATCTACGGACAGCTCTTGCGGGAAAAACAAACCTCCTTTGCAATAATCTGAACGAAGTCCATCAAATTTATTAATGCATTCGCTCTTTGATAAAAGAACAGATTCGTAGCTGTTATTTTTATTGATTTCGTATAATTCATTGATCAACTGCATTTCTTCATCATTGGAAGCGATGTATACCGAACCGTTTTTTCTTATGGTTAAATTGGTTTGCTCCTGAAGTTCATTATAAATTGCTAAACTTTCTCTTCCGAAGTTTTGCCATTTCAGATCCATTCCGGAAGGTACCACTTGGCCGAAGTTTCTTACGGTAGCCCCTTGAGGCAGAGAATTCTTTTCTAATAAAGCTACGCTAAGACCCCTTTTTAAGGCATGATAGGCGTGGAATGTTCCTAAAATTCCACCTCCTACAACGATTAAATCGAATTTTGTTGTCATTTTTACTGTAATTTATATCCTTTCCGACGTATCGAAATTGATGTATGGTTGATTATTAATCTTATTTTTTCTTGATTTTCTTCTGAACGCGATAAAAGCAATAAGAGAAGAAATTAATGTAACGACTACGATGATGTAGTTCAGTTTAATATAAAAGTTAAGCCACGAGGTTTGTGAAGAGCCGAAGTTCTTATAAAGCAGGATTAAAACACTTCCCAAGTATCCAAAAGAATCTACAAAATAGATGAGAAAGCCCACGTTTCCTTTGATGTTAAAGACAGCAATCATTCGGTCAAAATAAATTCCGTTGAAAGGGATGTAGCATAAATACATTCCAAAACCAGAAAGAACCATCCATGGAAAAGGTGATAACAAGCTGTTTTCAAATAGATAGGTTGAAAAGCCGACTGTTAATATTCCTCCAAAAAGAATGTAATGATAATAGGCAAAGGCTTTTTTGTTGTTCTTCACTTTTACCATGAAGCTCAGGATTAAAAGTACCATGATTGCAATTGGAACTTCCGTTAAGGTAAAAACTGAACTATCAAATTTGATATGTAAATTATCCCAGATTTCCCGATTAAAATTATCTCTGAAATCTCTTAAAATCGTCAAGCTTACATATAAAAAGGTGATGCAAAGCATCGGAACAAAAAACTGTTTGATGATTTTTTTTCTTTCTATGGTGTTGAGAGGGAGTCTTTTGTTTTTTAAAGCAATGTCTTCTTCTGTTGGTTTTGGAAGCTTCTCTAGCATGGTTCCGAAAATTAATAAAGGAATAACAAAGAGTAATCCTGCTGAAAAGGGCATCCAGAATTCTGAAATATTGAAAGTGTCCATTAAAAACTTTCCGACAGATTTTGTAAATCCTGAAGAAACCACAAAGCTTGAACATAAAAATAAACCAATGATCTCTGTTGTTTTTCTTCCTTCGATGTAGGAAAATACAATTCCCCAGATCATTCCTAGCGGAACTCCATTAATAAACATAAAAAGAATATTGTAAGGAGCAGGAACAACTGCAAAGCCTAATAAAGCAAGCTCAGCAACGGCAATAAAAGTGAATAAATAGAAGATTCTTTTCTCTGGTTTTAGTTCTGAAATAAATTTAATTCCGATGAATTTCGAGATAAAATAGCCCATTACCTGAGCAATGATGATCAATACTTTATAATCAACTCCGAGATAAGAAAGACCTTCGAAAGAAGCTACTGTAAAAGGTTTTCTAAAACCGTACATGCAAAAGTAGACCCCAAAAGCAGCGAAAGCCGCTTTTAGAGTTACTCCTGATTTTTTATTATTACTTTCTGCCATGGTGATGAGGTTAGAAATTAAGTTTTATACCCAAATTGCATCGTACGCCATAGTATTCAACCTGCTCCGGACGTGTTTCATCTTTTCCGAAATGATAGATCAAAGGCTTGTTCAGAATGTTGTTTACGTCTGCATAGAGAAGCAGATATTTTGTGAATTGATACGATGTTCCGAAGTCTAAGCTGCTGTATTTTCCGTAGTAAGAATCGTTGATGTCTTGTTCTGCATATTCTACAGCGTATTTTCCTTTATGATTGTAAGCCAATCTTGCATTGAATCCTTTTTTCTCAAAGAAAATCTGGATGTTGTATAATTCTTTTGCCTGATACGGAAGCTTTACTTTTCTACCGCTTGGTTTTTCCATCTCCGAATTCATGAAAGTGGCATTCAGCTGGGTTCCGAAATACTGAAGAAAACCGGGTAAGAAATCGAATCTTCTGTTGATTCCCAATTCAATTCCGCTTAGCCAAGCTGCTTTTCCGTTGTTGGGAGCAGAGAATTGTACACCGCTATTTCCATTGTAAGTACCGATGAAAGAATCTTGGAAGATAGGATCTGTGATTGATTTATAGAAAACGCCACCACTCAAAATCCCTACATTAGAGAAGTAATATTCTCCCATTAAATCGAAGTTTAAAGAGTAGGTAGGATTCAGATTTGGATTTCCTCCTACAAATTTATAATCTGCTTCAATGTAAGTTCCTCCAGGAGTTAAGTCTCCGAAATTGGGTCTTGAGAATGTTCTGGTTGCTGCAAAGCGTAGATTGGTTTTATCATTTAAGGCATATTTAATATGTAGCATCGGTAAAACGGCAAGATAATTCTTGGTGTTTTCTACGGGCGTTAGTACATCATCCAACACGTTATACCCTCTTACTTTAGTATTGGTATTTGATAATCTGATTCCTCCTAAAATGGTCATCTGATCATTTACTTTATAGGTTCCCATTCCATAAGCGTCTGCGTGTTTTTCAAAAACATCGAAGTTTCTTCCTAATGCTTTATTGAATTCAAGAGATTCTGAATCTGCAGGATTTATTTTTAAGTTTCCCTGATTTTGAAACCAAAACTGATTCATTCCCGTTGTTGATAAAACCGGCCCGAAAGTATTCCCAATGTGGGCATTCATTTCGCTTAAATATTTTGTGCCGTTTGGCTGCGTGGTGATAAATTGACCAGAATCTGATAAGTAAGGAGCAGAACCATTATTCCAGTTGTAAAAAATATCAGAAAATCTTGCATTACGCTCCTTGTCTCTGTATTTGAACCCGTATTTTAAGGTCAGCTTATCAGAAGTATTAATTTCATGGTTAAAAGTGGCTACAATTTTATCTTTTTCATCAACAAAAACTTTGTAGAATTCTAAATCGGTGAATTTCATTTTAGAAGCGTCCATTTTGAAATTAGGATCACTATAAAAACCAAATAAGGCATCTGTGTTTTTATAATCTAATTTTCCGCCGTCTGCCTGCCAATATGCTCTTGGTCCGTTTCCATGATCTGAAATGTAATTTGGATTGATACCAACACCAGATTGAGTGTATTTGATGACATAATAAGAATTGTTCTGTTTGTCCGGAATGTTCCCGTATTTGAATCTGTTGTCGTAATAGGATAGGTCCCAATCTATTTTTCCTTTGTTAAGATTATGAACGGCTCCTAAAGAAACAGAAGTTAGTTCGGTAATAAGTTTATTGTGAATGTTTTGTAACTCAACTCTTACCGTATTATCTGCCGAATTGAATTTATCAAATCTGATTCTGTGCTTGTAATGGGTTTCGTCATCAGACAGTGTTCCGTACATTCCTTTTAGGTAAAATGTAGTTTTTGGAGATAAAACATATTCAAAAGCGGTATTGATTCCTGTGGTTTTTCTAACCCCGTTGTAATCGCGAAGTTCAAGCCTGAAAACACCTTCGTCACCACTTCTTCTTGCTTCAAAATTATCTGTTGACCAGTTTCTTGTGAAATGAGCCACATTAAATAGGTAACCAAACTTTTTATCTTTTGTTCTTCCACCGTAAAGTAGCCCCAAATTATATACTCCTTTATCAGCTTTTGCGTTATATCCACTTCCTAACGTAATTTTCAGTTCAGGTTTCATCGGTAGCGTTTTGGTGATGAAATTCACGCCGCCGCCAATTCCATCTGCTTCCATATCTGGAGTAAAAGATTTATTAACATGCACGTAGGAGATCAATTCTGTTGGGAAAAAGTCGAAAGCCGTCGCTCTAGAGGTGGTTTCTTCTTCTGCGGTCGGAAGTCTGTTTCCATTGATGGTTGTAGAAGCCCAAAACGGGGGTAATCCTCTTAAAGAAACGAATCTTCCTTCTCCCTGATCTCTTTCAATAGACACGCCCTGTACACGTTGTACGGTTTCTGCGGCGTTTCTGTCCGGTAGTTTTCCGATTCCGTCAGAAGCAATAACATTGCTGATGTTGATGGCATTTTTTTGAAGATTTAATGCTCTTGCCTCGGTGTTTTTTAAAGTTCCGGTTACTATAACTTCATCAATGCTTTTGTGTTTTTGAGATAAATTGACAGTACCTAGATCTTTAGTTTCTCCCGATGTTACATCTACATCTATATCTTTAGTTTCATATCCTATATAGCTTATTTGCAAATGATACTGCCCGGTTTTTACATCACTGAGGATGAATTTTCCATCAACGTCTGTGGTGGCAGTTTTAGAAGAACCTTTTATTTTGATGGTGGCTCCGGGAAGTGGCTGGCTTTCATCCAGGACAACTCCTATGATAGATTGTTCTTGGGCTGATAGCAGCGTAATACAACAGACAAAAACAAGGATAAATAGTTTCTCAAATTTTGCTCGCATTTTACAAATATTAAATTTCTACTGCAAAACAAGCTAATAATTTTAATATATGTAATAATTTGAGATTAAGTAATAATTAACAAATTCATGAAAATATAACCAGTATGTTGGTGTAAATATTTCTATGAATACAATGTTTAAATAGTGTTATATGAGTCTATTTAATTGATTCTGATGTGTTTTATTAATTTAAATGAAATTAACTGTTAATAAAATTAATTAATAATCTGAGTGGCTTTTAATTAATTCTACGTTAATTTTGAAATGCCTCTAAAAAACAAAAGTTGAGTATTTGTAAACTTTTGGATTTGAAATGGCACTTTGAAAAGGGTGTAATTAGTCAGAATAAGGACGAAAAAACACTTAAAAGTTGTCTTATAGTAAAAAGGGATTAATGTTTGTCAGAATAAAAATAAAGAACAAGCATGATGCAGCTTTCATTGCTGATGCTTACAGGAACATGAGGAAATTTCCCATTGAAATACAAAGAGTCTCCTTCTTTTAGGATGATTTCTTCGTTATCGATTACGTATTTTACCTCTCCCTTTAGAATGTATTTAAATTCCCAGGCGTCGGTGATTACTTTTTCTCTTTTCGCATGAGGTTCAATGGTTAATAAAACGGCTTCAAAACCTAATGAATGAAGACTTTTACTGAAAATATGCATATACTTGAAACCTTCTGCTTCAACTTCTTTTTCAATAACTTGTTGGTTTTCTTTAGGTAAGTGGATGAATTTTGCGTGTGATTTTTTCTCTACGCCTTCAAAAAAGTAGCTGGCATCAATTTCTAATGACTGAATAAGATCCAAAAGAACGGGAAGAGAGGGAATGGTTCTTCCATTTTCGATTCGGGAAATAAGTCCATTGCTTACATCTGCTCTGAGAGCCAATTCGTTAATGGTTAAATTATTTTTTTTTCTAATATCCTTTAATCTTTTTCCGACACCTATTAAAAAATCGTTCATAGTATTTAGAATTTAACCCGAATTGTTTTGAATGTTATTAATTGAGAACAAATTTAGTATTATTATATAGAGTGTAGGCTACGTTTAAAATCAATTAACTGAAAATTTTTATTGTTATTTTAAAATGTCGGAGCCATTAAATGGAGTCCAAATAAGAAAATCTATCCTCTAAATCTTGCTTTCTTCTCACATCAGGCTTCCGGCTCAAAATAAAAAACGCTATTTTTGTGAAATTCGTTACTCTTATGAAAAAAATTATTCTGATCGAAGACGAAACCAGTGTAGTCTCTTTTATAAAAAAAGGACTTCAGGAAAAAGGCTATGAAATTTCAGTAGCCTTCGATGGCCGTACCGGAGTTCAATTGGTGCAGGCTAATGATTTTGATCTCGTAATTCTGGATATCATGCTGCCGGAAATGAACGGGTTGGATGTCTGTAAAGAAATCAGAAAAACGAATAAACATGTTCCTATTCTGTTTTTAACGGCGCTGGGAACTTCCGAAAATATCGTTTTGGGATTAGAAAATGGGGGAGATGACTATCTGGTAAAGCCATTTAAGTTTATTGAACTGGTGGCTCGTATTAAATCCTTATTAAGGAGAAGTAATAATAGTCCGGCTCAGGAAATCGCAGAACCGGAGGTTGATAATGAGCATGTTTTTCAATTCTCTGATTTAATGGTGAACGATTATACTAAGAAAGTGACCCGCTCGGGAGAGGAGATTTCTCTTACTTCTACAGAATATAAATTACTCTTGTATTTCCTTAATAATCCTGAAAAAGTAATTTCCAGAGCAGAAATTCTGGATGCAGTTTGGGGTGTAAACTACGAGTTGGGGACGAATGTTGTAGATGTTTACGTTAATTATTTACGAAAAAAATTAGATCAGCAAGATGATAATAAATTAATACATACCGTGATAGGAATGGGGTATGTATTGAAAAAACCATAATTGAATGTTTAATAAAGTTGTCACAAATCAAACCAAAACGATGGTGCTTTTAATGCTGGTTTTTACCGCCATTATATTGTTGTTTAGTGGATTGGTTTATTTTTCAATTGTCAACTTTTCACATCAGAGGTTTTATGAGTTGCTGAAGATCCGTACAACAACCATTGTGCAGATTGAGAAAAGCAAAGACCATCTTGATCTTCCTGAAAATTATGTTCTGAACAGTTCGAATGACGAAGAACTTCCGATGGAAAAGGATTATGTTTTCGCGGTTCCCACGGATTCTAATTTCAAGAAAATCTCCCAAGAAGTACATATTCCGGATTATTTTTTCAAGAATATTGTAAAAAAAGGCGAGGCCAATTATAATGATAAAGAGTTTTATTACATCGGGCAATCTTTTAAGTCTGATGATAAAGAATATATCGCCATTGCTTCTGCGAAGAACCATTACGTGGTCTATTATTTAGGTTTTCTAAAAAGAACGTTGATGGCCTGTGTTGTGCTTTCGTTGTTCTTTAGTATGATCTTTTCTTTTTATTTATCTAAAACCTTGTTTAAGCCGATTTTAAAAATCACAGGAAAGGTAAAGGAAATCAGTTCTGAAAACCTTCACTTAAGATTGGAATCTCAGCCGGATAATAAAGAATTGAATGAATTGGTAGATACCTTTAACGGAATGCTTAACCGTATTGAAACCTCATTTGAAACCCAAAATCATTTAATTGGAAATGTTTCCCATGAATTGAGAACGCCGCTTACTTCGATTATGGGAGAAGCTGATGTAGCCCTTTCTATCAACAGAACAGCCGATGAATATAAAGAAACCTTAGAGATCATTTTAGATGAAGCCGAAAAATTAGATAAAAAGATCAAGGCTTTATTGATGATCGCTCAAACCGGGTTTGATGGTAAGATCCAGAAAATGGATAAGGTAAGAATTGATCAGTTGCTTTGGGATGTTATTGAAACATTGCGAAAAATTGATGTTCGAAATAATATCTACCTGGATATAAGTATGTTGCCTGATAATCCTAAGAAATTAAAAGTTCAGGGTAATGAGCAGTTGTTGCATCTTGCGGTGGCTAATATTATTCAAAACGGATGTAAATATTCTAATTTCCAGCAGGTGAAAGTTTCGTTAGGCGCTACAGATACAGATGTTTATATCATTATTAAAGATGACGGAATCGGTATTCCTGAAGAGGAAATGAATAAGATCTATGATCCGTTCTTTAGAGCTTCCAATACAAAAAACTACGAAGGCTACGGAATCGGGCTTCCTTTGGCAAGAAATATTGTCAGAATGCATCGTGGTGAACTCATCGTAAGTTCCCATGAAAACCAAGGAACGACTGTTCAGCTTCGTTTTCCTAATTTCTATAGTACTCAGCAGGAGGAAAAATTAGTATAAAATTAAGAGATGCTTCGACTTCGCTCAGCATGACATCGCTAAAAAAATGGCTGTTACAATAGGCTGTTAGTATTAGAAGTGTCATGCTGAGCGAAGTCGAAGCATTCGGATAAATCTCCTAAAAAGTCCTCAATATTAATTCCCGTTAACAATTTTCTAATCTCATTTTAATCTCTTTAATGACATTTTAATTCTATTCCAAAGAGCTTCTAATTTGGTCGCTATAGTTTTGTATTATCAAAAAAGATAAACACGAAACTAAATCTTAAAGATATGACTAAAACAATTTTAATTGCCACGGATTACTCTCTTGAGTCTTTAAATATATTGAAAAAAGTACTAAAAGAGAAAGATACAAGAGGGGATGAAACTCAATATAATATTTTGCTTGTATCGGGATATGAAATGGGAGATTCTATCAGAGATCTTTTATTCACAACCAAAAGCTCAATCTTCCATAAAATAAGACCTCAGGAATTTGTTGATGCGTACGGAATTATCAAAAATAAATACCCTCATTTAATTAGCAAAGTAGTCTGTGATATTTTCACGGGAAGCTTCCAAAGGACTTTTAATAATTATGTGAAAGCAGAAAATATAGAAGAAGCCTATTATTCTCCGGCTATTAAAAGCAAAGGAAACGGGAAATTCGATATTGCTTCTTATATCAAAAAATGCAAAGATCTGCAAGCTCAGGAAATAACCGTTGAGATTGCTAAAAGACTTCCAGAAAGAGGAAGGCTTGCAGAGGTCTTTGTTGAGGTTTAAAAAACACAACACTTAAAAAAACAAAAAATGTTAAGAAATTATAGTAACAGCAGGACGTTAGGAGACAACATTAGGTTGGGGACGCTGACCGCCTTCACGGCAGGGACTATAAATATAGCATCTCTATTAATATTTCTCTCTTTTACCTCAAACGTAACAGGACATTACGCCATTTTGGCGGCAGAGATAAGTAAAGGAAACTGGACGCAGGTGGCAGTGGTAGGAGGTTGGATCTTTCTGTTCTTCTTCGGAGGTTTTGTATCCAATTTTATTGTCATCAATTTCAATAAAAAGAGTAAATATTTTGCGCACTCAATGCCTATTGTATTAGAAATACTATGTTTATTGTTTGTAGGAGTGTATGGGCAGTTTTTCTATCGGAAAACATTAGAAGAAACAGAATTTTTGGTCGCCTTGATGCTTTTTGCAACCGGTTTGCAGAACGGGCTGACGGCAAGTATATCAAATTTCTCGGTAAAAACAACCCATCTTACGGGAACAACAACCGATTTGGGGATCCTTTTTTCCATGTTTACCCAGAAGAAATTTAGAAAAAACGGAGAATTGATCGCAAGGGCAAAATTACTAACGAGTATTATGTTTGCGTATGTGTTAGGAGCTGTTTTCTCAGGGTTAACATATTATTATTTGGAGTTTAGGGTGTTCTATGTCATTAGTTTATGTCTTTTGATTGTTATTGGATATGATATGTATAAAATCCATGTCCGACATTTCAAAACGCAGTATAGATATAGTAAAATCTATAAAAAACCGACCCTTGTGGCATATTTGTATGACAAGATCCACGGGATTCCGGAAATAAAGGAAAAGAGACAGGAAAAAAGAAAGCTTGTATTTGAAGATTAAATACAAGAATAAATATAAAATATCAGTATTATTTTTTTGTGTAAACTAGCTGTGAATCAACCCTCTATTTGTATAAGGCAACTAGAGGGTTGTTCTTTTGTGAAAATGTGATTGTTGGGAAACGCTGTTTAAAGAGCTTTGCGGCAAGATTGTTGATTTGTTGATAATTAAATTTTAATTCACGGGTTTAATGTTTTTATTCCCGTTTTCATTGACTATTTTTGTAAGTCGATTTAATGTTTTTATGTCAGATATAATTCAGCTTTTACCCGATCATGTAGCCAACCAAATAGCGGCAGGAGAAGTGGTGCAGAGACCTGCGTCCATAGTGAAGGAACTTTTGGAGAATGCAATAGATGCAGATGCTAGCAAAATTGAGCTGATCATCAGAGATGCCGGAAAAAATCTGATACAGGTTGTAGACGATGGAAAAGGAATGTCTGAGACGGATGCGAGAATGGCATTTGAAAGACATGCAACTTCCAAGATCAAAGGAACTGAAGATATTTTCAAGATTATTACAAAAGGTTTTCGTGGGGAAGCTTTGGCTTCCATTGCAGCAGTTTCTCAGGTTGAATTGAAAACAATGCAGAGAGGAGCGGGTATCGGAACGAATATTTACATTGAAGGCGGAGTTTTCCAATTCCAAGATCCCGCACAAACGGTGGAGGGTTCTAATTTTTTAGTTAAAAATCTTTTTTACAACGTTCCTGCACGAAGAAAATTTCTTAAAAACAATAATATAGAATTCCGTCATGTCATTGATGAATTTCAGCGCGTGGCATTGGCTCATGAAAATTTAGAGTTTTCTTTATTTCATGATGATGAACCAATTTTCAGATTAAGAAAGGGAAATCAGATGCAGCGTATTGTTGATATTTTCGGAAGAAAATTACAGCCGCAACTTATTCCTATCAGAGAAGATATTATCTGGTGTAAACTTCACGGGTTTGTTGCAAAACCTGAGGGAGCGAAAAAGACAAGAGGCGAGCAGTTTCTTTTTGTAAATGGGAGGTACTTTAAAAGCCCATATTTTAATAAAGCGGTTCAGGAAGCATTTGAAGGATTGCTTCTTCCAGGGTATGTTCCTACGTTCTTCCTTTTCTTAGATCTTGATCCTGAGAAGATAGACGTGAATATTCATCCACAGAAAACAGAAGTTAAATTTGAAGACGAGCATCTTATTTTTGCTTTGCTTCGATCAACCATAAAAAGATCTTTAGGAATTTATAATATTGCACCAAGTTTAGATTTTGAAAGAGATCCTGATTTGGATCAGATGATGAATAAGACCTATCCAAGCAAAGGAAATGGTGGCGGTACCATTAAAATGCCTGAAATTGTTGTAGATAAAGACTATAATCCATTCTTGGAAGAAAAAGTGGTTAATTTATCACAAATTCAAAATATTACAGAGATGTATCATCAGAATATCACTGCAGCACCTTCAAAAATTAATTTATTTGAAGATGAGGATTTTGATGAAGATTTAATGAGACTTCCAAATGGATATTGGCTGTTCAATAAAGGAGATCGCGCACTGATGATGGATTTAGGAAGAATCCATAGATTATTGGTTGCTGAAAATAATAAACCGGTAAAAAGAGGAGCTACAAATAGTCATTCTCTTCTTTTCTCTTTGGAATATCACATGAATGAAATTGAGAAAAGTAAGTATAACTCAATTAAAAAATATCTTCCCGAACTTGGTTTTGAGACGAAAGTAGCCCATGAAAATGTACTGAGAATTGATTCGGTTCCTGAAGGATTGAAAGAAACTCAAGTGATGAAATTCCTGGAAGATCTGTTTGAAATTTTAGAATATAAAACGGAAGAAGAATTTTTGCAATTTTATAACAACCAATGGAATAAATTGCAATCTAAATCCAGATTTGATTTTATCTATAAAAAAGATGCGGAACAATTGGTAAAAGACTTTACAGCATTAGGATTCCCTGAGTTTTTACCCGATGGAAAACGATGTTTTTATGAGATTCCGTTCAATGATTTTAAGAATAAATTTTAAAAAACATGTTTAATAATATACCACCGATTACAAGAAATATTATCATTATAAATATTATAGTGTTTATTGTTTCAAATTTTTTATTGAGAGATCAGTTAACGGCTAGCCTTGCTGCTTTTTACCCGTTTTCACCTTTTTTCCATTCTTGGCAGATTATTACACACATGTTTATGCATGGAAGTATTATGCATATTTTGTTTAATATGTTAACCTTATATAGTTTTGGACCTATATTAGAACAGAGTTTGGGTGACAAAAAATATTTGATTCTCTATTTTGTAAGTGGACTGGGTGCATTCTTCCTTTTTAATTTATGGAATTTCGTAGAAGTACAGCAAATTTCTAATGAGCTACAACAGTTAGGCTTTAATGTAAATGCTTATTTGTCGGGAGCTCAAGGCGTTTATAATGGAACAGCAGAATCTGTCCTTAAACAACAAGGATTAGTACAAGACCTGAATGGTATTGTTGCTACTCCTATGGTTGGAGCTTCGGGAGCTATTTTTGGGGTTATCGCAGCTTTTGCGACGTTATATCCGGATTCAAAAATCATGATCATGTTTATTCCGGTTCCTGTTAAAGTAAAATATATATTACCAATAATTATCGTTGTTTCTGTCTTTTTAGGAGTTTCTGGAAACGGAGGAGGAATTGCTCACTTGGCTCACGTTGGAGGAGCTTTGGTAGGATTTTTGTTAGCTTGGATCTGGAAAAAACATTTATACAGATTTAACTAAACTTCTTTTGTGAAAATCCTTCGCCTCATATTTTTAATACTGCATGTCGGGATATTCCTTCTTTTATTGGGAATGTTGCTTAATGCCTATGTTCCACCTAAGGTATTTCCTTGGTTTAATTTATTGTCATTAGGATTTCCTGTTTTAATGATTGGATATGTTGGATTGATCTTTTTCTGGATCTTCAGTTGGAAAAAGAGAGCTTTTGTATTTATGTTATTAGGCTTGATTTTTACCAATCCTGTAAAAAGATGGGTTAATTTTTCTACGGATAAAAAAGAAATCGCCAATCTCAAGATTATTACTTTCAATACTAAGGGAGGCGTTTTAGGTATTAAAAATATAGAGAATTATATTGATGAACAAAATGCTGATGTGGTTCTTTTGCAGGAGGATGGTGAACAAAAGTATAAATTTAAAGGGCTTAGTGAGGGTAAAATAAATTATGCTGTTTCTACTTATTCTAGACACAAGATTATTTCACAGAAAATATTAATTAAGGGAAATTATGACTTTTTTAATGCCTATGCAGATCAGACTGACATTGAGATCAGAGGAAAGGTATATCGTTTTGTGAACATTTATCTTCAACCGTTCAAGTTTGAAAAGTCAATGGTGAAGCTCAATGGAAACAGTGATGAAGATGAAGAAAAACTAAAGAATGTTGTTAAAAGATTGCTGCCAACTTTTAAAATGCATCAGGAACAAGTTCAGATTATCAGGAAAAGTGTTGATGAGTCTCCATATCCTGTAGTTTTAAATGGTGATTTTAATTCTGTTCCCAATTCTTATGAATATTACCATCTCTCAGAAGGGCTACAAGATGCTTTTCTAGAAGTAGGTAAAGGGAGTGGTACAAGCTTTCATGATTATAAATTTCCATTGAGAATCGACTATATTTTTACTTCAAAATCAATACAACCAATTACGTACAATGTTGACCGCTCCGTCAATATTTCGGATCATTATCCGGTAATAGGTACTTTCAAACTACAATAGCTGTTTCATAAAGTTCGTTAAATAATCTGGCATTGGTAGGGTTTTTGCTTAAATAGGATGTACCCTAAGATCTTTATTCCATGAAGTTGAGCCAGATAGTATTATTTTTCCATATTACAATTATTGTTTTACTCCTCTGTACATTAGGAAATGCATGGATTCCGCCTAATATTTTTGGCAATCTTAACCTTCTTTCTCTTGGGTTCCCTTATCTTATCATTGTACACATTCTCTTGACCTTGGTTTGGGTTATCAGAAGAAAAAAAATAGCAATTGCCTTCATACTAAGCACTTTTATTTTTTATAATCCGATCAGAAGATGGGTTAATTTTACTCCTAAAAATGAAAATTCGAAATCAATAAGAGATATTAAAGTGTTGACTTTCAATGTTAAATATGGAGATTTTGGTTGGGATAAAGTAAAAAAATATATTAATGATCAGGATGCAGATATTATTTTAGTACAGGAAAGAGATACCAAAACAGCTTTAAGAGATGATCTTATTAAATATCCTTCGGTTATTTTAAAAACTAAGCATAAAATTGTAAGACAGGAAAATCTTGTTGAAGAAAAAGACCGTGGAAATTCTTTCTATGCAGATATAGATATTAATGGAAAGATTATACGGGTTGTTAATGTTTATCTAGAACCTTTCAGACTGCATAAATCGATGCTTAAATTTGACGGATTTGGCAAAGAGGGCGGAAAGATAAATACCCTTCTTTCTCACATGATTCCTACCTTTAAAGCACATGAAGATCAGATTAGAAGAATTAGAAAAGTGGTAGATTTATCACCTTATCCTGTGATTTTAGCAGGAGATTTTAACTCTGTTCCTAATTCTTATGAATATTATAATTTGGGGAAAGATCTACAAGATGCTTTTTTGAAGGTGGGAAATGGAAGTTCTTCCAGTTTTTATGATTATAAAGTTCCTTTAAGAATTGATTATATTTTTAGTTCAAAATCAATTATTCCTTTAAGCTATAAAGTGGATAATTCTGTGAAATTATCGGATCACTATCCTGTAATTGCAGAATTTCTGCTAAATTAGTTCCATGAAAAATTTAGTTTTTATAATTCTTACTTTCCTTGTTTTATGTACGGCCTGTTCCAAAAAAGAACCTGTTAATCTTAATGTTGATCAGGAAGTTAAAGTACACTATGACACGGTTGCAGTAGATTCTTTTTCTGCGGGAGCCACTTCAATTGATGTTGTACGTAAAATAAAAATGTCTTCTCAGCGTTATCAGGATTCTATAAAAGAGGTCGTTAAAGTTCAGAAGGAAGAAAAACGAATAAAAGACGAGGTAGATAAAGAAAACAAAAAGAAAAAGGACGAAGAAAAGAAAAAAGCCGACGAAGAGAAAAAGAAGAAAGGGGCAGAAACTTCGTCAAATGACACTAAAACTGAATAAAAATATTTAATTTTAAAAACTCATTAAAAAAATATACAATATGAAAAAACAAATTTTAGCAGCATTAATGATCTCAACTCTTGTTGTATCATGCACAAAATCAACAACAAAATCTGAAACTACTGAGAACCCTGATGGTTCTGTCACTACAGAAACTACAACGGTAAGCGAAAGCGGAGTTGATACTTCAAAAATCAGTAAAGCAAAAGAAGACGTTAAAACTAAAGTTGATGAAGCAGGAAATAAGATTGATGATGCCGCTCAGAAAGCGAAAGATAAAATAGACGCTACTGCAGATAAGACCAAAGCAGATCTTCATAAGGCAGGGCAGGATATCAAAACTGAGGCAAATAAAGTAGGAAAAGATGCTAAAGAAGCCGCTGCAAAAGGAGCTTCGAAAGTGGAAGACGCTGCTAAGAAATTAAAAGATGATTTAAACAAATAAAAAAATTAAACCGCAGAACTTACTGCGGTTTATTATTTAATGCCAATAAAGGTTCTATATATTCTCTGTCATTGCTTAATCTTGGGACTTTATTTTGTCCGCCCAATTTTCCTTTGGATTCCAACCAACAATAAAACAGGTTTGGTTTTGCAATATGCACGATAGGTCGTTTTAGGGTTAAGTTATTATACCTCTTCGCTTCATAATCTGAATTGATTGTTTTCAAGTGCTGATCAAAACAGTCGATAAAATGGTCTAAATCGCTCGGTTTTTCACTGAATTCGAAGATCCACTCATGAGCACCACCTTCATTTTCTTTCATGAAAATAGGGGCTCCTGTGAAGTCGGTTATACTGGCACCTGTAGTTTGGCAAGCTTTAGAAATAGCCGATTCTACATTGGTGATCATCAATTCTTCTCCAAAAGCATTAATATAATGTTTTGTTCTTCCTGTAATTTTTATTCTGAAAGGATTGGTACACGTAAATACCACTGTATCACCAATCAAATATCTCCATAATCCACCGTTGGTGGTGATGACCATTGCATAGTTTTTGCCCACTTCAACATCTTCTAGGCTTACCACTTTTGGATTTGAAAAATGGAACTCATCCATCGGAATGAACTCGTAAAAAATGCCGTAATCCAGCATTAAAAGCATTTCGTCACTATCCGGTCGGTCCTGAATTCCGAAGAATCCTTCCGAAGCGTTATAGATTTCGTAGTAATTTATTTTTTTTCCAATGATTTGCTGGAACTGCTCTTTGTAAGGTTTAAAGCTGATTCCGCCGTGGAAGAATACTTCAAGATTCGGCCATAACTCTGAAATGTTTTTAACATCAGTCTCCTTTAAAACTCTCTGTAAAAGAACCATCATCCAGCTGGGTACTCCTAAAATACTTCCTACATCTTCATTTTTAACTTCAGAGGTAATGGCCTTCAGTTTGCTTTCCCATTCGCCCATTAATGAAACCTTTTTGCTTGGAGTGGTGGTAATTTCTACCCAAAACGGAAGATTATCAATTAAAATAGCAGATAAATCGCCAAATTTTGTGTTAAAATCGGCATAAAGCTCCGAGCTTCCTCCTAAACGTAAATTCTTATTGGTAAAAAGTTGATTTTCAGGATGGTTGTTGGCATAGATTGCCACCATGTCTTTTCCTGCTTTCATGTGGCAGTATTCTAAACTTTCGGCAGAAATAGGAATGTATTTACTTTTCGCATTGGTAGTGCCCGAAGATTTAGCAAAATGCTTTATATAACCCGGCCAACTTACGTCTTTATGACCTTGCCTTGCTCTTTCGATATAGGGCTCAAAATCTTCATACGTAACAATGGGAACCTTATTTTTAAAGTCCTGATAACTTGAAATAGAGTTGAAACCATATTTTTTTCCGTACTCAGTATCTTCAGAATGAAACAATTGGGAGAATAAAATCCCTTTTTGTGTTTCAATAGGATGATCCATAAAATTCTCTATCTGATCTATCCTTTGGCGGATGAACCAGTTGACCACAGTATTAAAGAGTGCTTTCGTTGCCATTTCCAAATATAATGATATTTGACTTTTCTAAGAATATTTTATTGCGATAAATAAAAAAACCGCTACAAAATTTGTAACGGTTAGTATTTAGATTTATTGTTTCTTAGCAATACTCATCATAAGCAGCCTGAAGATTCGCTGCAATAGCTCCTGCAGGATTCCCTTCAATATGATGTCTTTCTAGCATATGAACCAATTCTCCGTCCTTAAACAAAGCTACACATGGTGAGCTTGGAGGGAATGGTGCTAAGTGCTTTCTAGCCTCTGCTACAGCTTCTGTATCAAAGCCAGCGAAAACTGTTGTTAAATGATCAGGTTTTTTATCTCCTGTTAAAGAATATACAACTCCCGGTCTTGCTGCACCTGCTGCACATCCGCAAACAGAATTGATCACCAATAGAGTAGTTCCTGATTGTTTTAATGCTTCTTCAACCTGTGTTGGTGTTGCTAAGTCTTGGAAACCTTTATCTGTAAGTTCTGCCTTCATAGGCATTACTAAATCTGTTGGATACATATTTTTGTTTTTTAATCTATGCAAAGTTAAACAATTCTTTACTTTTCTTCAATATATAAAAACTATCAAAGTATTCGTAAAACAAAATTAATAATTCAGTAATGATTTAATAATACTCAGTAAATAATGAAATAAGATTAGGAATAATTAAATATAATTGTTAAATTTGGAATGATTCTGAAAACAATAACCATGAAAAAAACATTTACATTTTCCCTCACTTTAACGAAATATTCAATTCTCTTTTAGAATCGTAAAAAACATTGAATATCTCAAGATAAAAAATGAAGCCCGAAACTGGAAAGGTTTCGGGCTTCTTAATCAAATCGATATGCAAATATTAAATATCCTTATTTATTGCTTGGAAATCACGCCAAGACTTTTATGAAAGGAGTTTTTTGGCCATCTCGGAAATACTCTTTCCGTCTGACCTTCCAGCAAATGCTTTTGAGGCAACTCCCATTACCTTTCCTAAATCTTTTATAGACTCAGCTCCTGCTTCTGAAATGATCGTTTTCATTTCAGCTTCTAGTTCTTCTGGTGAAAGCTGTTGTGGCAAAAATTTCTCAATAACTTTCATCTGAGCTTCTTCTACTTCTGCAAGATCATTTCTGCCTTGTGCAGTAAATTGTTCGTAAGAATCCTTACGCTGCTTGATCATTCTTTGTAAAATAGCAATTTCCTGCTCTTCTGAAACTTCTGCACCTCTAGCTTCTGTTTTTAGAAGTAGGATCTGAGATTTTACAGCACGAAGAGAATCCAGAGCTACTCTGTCTTTTGCTCTCATTGCTGTTTTTATAGCTTCGCTAATTATAATTTCTAAACTCATGGTTTTTCTTGCTTTTGGCTTTTGGCAGTTGGCTATTAGCTTTAATGTGGCCATAAAAGCCATTTGCTAGCAGCCAATTGCCAATTGCAATTTAATCTACATCTTTATTTAAAAATCTGTTTTCTCTGATTTGCATAGAACCATTGTTGTCAGATAAATAGGTGTTTATATTTTGATCTGAAGCATTAGTTCCGTCAATAGAAATATTTTTTCTTTTGAAAGCAGGAACAGATTCGAACTCACTTGCGCTATCAAAGCTTTGGTAGCGAGAGTTGAATTCTTTTAATTTATTTCTTCTTTCTATTACTCTTTCCTGTTCTGCTGTTTTATTCACAAAAGTGAACTCACTGTCGGAAGAAGTTTCAATTTCAGTTTTGCTTTCATAAGCAGGTCTCTCTTCCGTTCTTATCTCCTCTTTGGGTTGATAAAAACTTTCAATTTTTGGAGCTACTTCTTCAGTTACCTGACTGTATGTATTCGTTGGAGTGCTAAACTCTGCTTTTGGCTGTCCAAAATCAGTTCTAGGCTCGCTGATGGGTTCGTTTACAAAGAAGCTGAACTCAACTGGCTTTTCCTGAGAATAAGAGGGAGTAGAAATACTTGTTTTGGGTTCTTCTCTTCTGTCTTCTGTTTCAAATGAGAAAGATTGAATTTCTAAGTCATTAGGATCCGTTTCTTCATCAATAGCGAATAAGCTGTATGCATCTTGCTCTTCTTCATCACCTCTCCATCCTTGAGTAGCGTTTGCTAATGTATCTTCCTCTCTATCAGAGAATTTTACTTCTGTTTTAATGCTATCATCTTCGATAATCATTTTTTTTTCAGTAATCATAGACTTAAACTGTGGACTGTCATGGTCTTCGTCGTCTAATCTGAAATGATTTTTTCCTCCAAAATCGTATCCGTGCTCAGGAGCAACCCCTCTTTCTTCTCTTGTTTTAAACGGAGAAGTTTTATGTGAATCTAATTTGTCATTAAGACCAATTCTGATTTTTTCTGTTGGGCCTGCGAATTTTTTATCGTCATTAGAAAAACCTGTTGCGATCACAAGAACGCTTATTGCATCTCCTAATTCTTCATCAGCACCCACCCCGAAAATAATATCAGCTGTATTTCCAGCTTCTTTCTGAATGTAATCCATGATGATACCGATCTCATCCATCGTAACTTCTTCTACACCACTTCTGATCAACAATAATACATTTTTAGCACCTGTAATCTTATTGTCATTCAATAGAGGGGAATCCAGCGCTTTTCTTACCGCTTCATCCGCTTTGTTTTCTCCTGAAGCTGTACCTGTAGACATCAAAGCTGTCCCTGAATTTTGAAGGACAGATTTAGCATCTCTAAAGTCAATGTTTACATCAAAGTAACCTGTAATAACCTCTGCCATTCCTTTTGCAGCGTTGGTTAATACTTCATCGGCTTTTGAGAACCCTTGCTTGAATCCAAGGTTACCAAACTGCTGTCTTAGTTTATCGTTATTGATTACAATAAGTGAATCAACATTATTTCTTAATTTTTCAAGACCAATTTCAGCTTGTTCCAGTCTTCTTTTCCCTTCAAAACTGAAAGGAACGGTAACAATACCTACCGTTAAGATTCCCATATCTTTAGCTACTTTAGCGATTACAGGAGCAGCACCGGTTCCGGTTCCACCGCCCATTCCGGCAGTGATAAACACCATTTTGGTATTATGTCCCATCGCAGCCTTGATCTCTTCAATACTTTCAATTGCTGATTTTTCTCCTACTTCAGGATCGGCACCTGCGCCCAGTCCTTCTGTAATCGTAGTTCCTAACTGTACTTTGTTTGAAACCGGGTTATTATCTAACGTTTGAGCATCTGTATTACAAACCACGAAATCTACTCCGTGAATTCCTTTCTCGTACATGTATTTTAGGGCGTTGTTTCCACCGCCACCAACACCAATTACCTTTATGATCGCTGAGTTACCTTTTGGTAAATCAAATGAAAATCCTTGTGTACCTATATTTTCCATAATATCTGTATTTACTATTCTACTTCTTCAAAGAATTTTTTTACTTTTTCCATAAGCGACTGTCCGAAAGTCAGTCTTGCCGCTCTTTTATTTTCCTGTGGGGTTTTAACTTCTTGTTCCTGAACAGGTGCTGTGTGCTGAGCCATTGTATTGGTTTCCACCACTTCCTCTGCAATTTCCTGCTTAGGAGCTTCCTGAACGATCTCTTCTTCTATTATAACCGGTTTTTTGTCTCTGATTTTTAAACTCTCCATTAATAATCCAATAGAGGTTGCAAATTCAGGACCTTTTAAATATTGATTTTTATCATTAGCAATATACTCATTTGCAAAACCAATTCTACTATCAAAACCGGTAGTATAATTAGCAAGCTGACGAAGATGTTTCAAATTAGATCCACCGCCTGTAAGAACAATTCCTGCAATCAGTTTTTTCTTTTGTTCAAAAGCACCATACGCCTTTAATTCTGTATTTACCATCTCAAGAATTTCTTCTACTCTTGCATTGATAATCTGTGCTAAAGTTTTAAGAGAAATCTCTTTATCTGGTCTTCCATGAAGTCCCGGAATAGTAACAAATGTGCTGTCTTTTTCCAACTCAGGAACTGCAGAACCGAATTTTACTTTCAGTTGCTCTGCATGTTTTTCTATAATGGAACAGCCTTCTTTAATATCTTCTGTAATAATCCCTCCACCGTAAGGAATTACGCAGGTATGACGGATAATATTATCTTTAAATATAGCTATATCTGTAGTACCACCACCAATATCTACGATGGCAACTCCTGCTTCTTTTTCTTCTTTTGTAAGAACCGCTTCTGAAGATGCTAAAGGCTCTAAGGTAAGAGCTTCCATTTCCAAACCGGCTTCTCTTACGCATCTTGCAATGTTTCGGATGCTGCCCATTTGTCCCACAACTACGTGGAAATTAGCTTCTAAACGTTTCCCGTGCATACCGACAGGCTCCTGAATTTCACCTTCGGAATCCACTTTATATTCTTGGGGAAGAACATGGATAATTTCTTCTCCTGGAAGCATAACCAGTTTCTTGACCTGATCTTTCAGTGCTTCTATATCATCATCTGTAATAAATTTGTCGGGGTGCTCACGCATAATATAATCGGAGTGCTGGAGAGAGCGTATGTGCTTTCCTGCAATACCTACCGTGACTTTACGGATAGGAACTCCTGCGCTTGATTGTGCTTCTGACACAGCAGCCTTGATAGAGTTAATGGTTTGCGAAATATTATTCACAATGCCCTTATGAACTCCAAGACTTTTGGCCTTCCCAACACCGAGAATTTCGATTTTCCCGTGTGCATTCCTCCTTCCGACAATCGCGACTATCTTTGTTGTCCCGATGTCCAGACCTACTGAATACTCTTGATTTTCCATTGTTTATATCGATTTGATTTTTTTTATTCTACTTTAACTTTTGCTTTTGCCTTGGCAGGAGTTATTTTCTTTTCTGTTTTTTTAGTTTCTTTTGCTTTTGGCTTGGCTTTAGCCTTTGGTTTTGTACTTTCCTTCGGTTTTTTAGAAGTATAGTTTGGTTTATTAGTTTCTTTTTTTACGTCTCCTATTTTGAGCTTGGCCTCTGTTTTTCTAGCAGGAGCCGGCGTTGATATTTTTGCCAGTTCTAAATTTCCTACTTTTAAAATACTGTCGTTTTCTTTAAAATAAGGATTTAGCGTGGTTACAATCTGATTCTGATATTTAATAGAGATCATATTGTATTTTAAAGGATCCTGATACACGAGGTATTTTTCTACAAAAGCTTTAAATCCTTTTACTTTTAATTCTATATTATCCAGATCACCCAATTCAACTTTATAATTTCCTTCGCTTGTGAGAAGATTATAATCTCCGTTGTTGTCTTTTGATATTCCTATGAAATATTTTTTACTGAAATCATCTTTGTCGATTTTCTCAACCAGTTCCGCTAATTTTCCATATTCATCGGGTTTTACATTTCCTGTAACCAACATACAAGGGTGTGAGTACGTTTTGGAGATCGGAAATTCAACTCCTTTATCATCTACATAAAAATCTCTTCCATCTTTATTTAATCTGAAAATAGGGACCCTTTGTTTAATATCCAGATTAAGTTTTCCATTAAGGTTTAAGTAGACATTGGCACTGTCAATAGCTGGAAGTGCATTGATCTTTTTTTCCAAGGCCGGAATATTAAGGTCTCCTACTTTTCCTGATGGATTTTCTTTATTTACGATGGCTCTGATATCTTTTTCATCAACGAAATAGACCGGAGTTTTTTCATTCATTTTCACAGAAATATTATTATCCGTGATCTTCTGACCCCCAAATTTCTTCAACGAGAAACTTAGCAGGAACCCAAGAAGGATCACTGTGATAGCAATTTTTAATATTCTGTATTTATTTTTCATTTTCTTTTTTTGTCTACTTTAAATTAAATTTTTTCTTTTAGAATAGATTTTACACTTGCAAAATCTTCGGTCAGAAAAACTTCATAAAGAGATATTATTTCTTTTATATTTTTAAATTTTCTTTTATAATTTAACCCATTGTTGTCTTCAAAAATACCTGTAACATCAAGGTTTTTACTCATTTCTAAAACATTTTCATCATGAATAATAATACTTACCCAAAATACACCGTGCTCGTCATCCATTTTTAAGGCTTCATTAATAGCTTCTTTAATATCATTAATGTTGACATTATCAATACTATCTCCCCATGCTTTTTGTAAGTAGTTTTCTGACATTATTTAATTACTGTTCATCCATTCACAAATAGGATCATACAGGGTATCAATATTTCCTGCGCCAACTGTGAGAAGGATGTCAAAATCTTTTTCTTTTATCTTTTCAAAAGCATCTGATAAATTTGATACTTCTTTTTTATCTAAATTAACTTTTTTCAATAACCAATCTGAAGTTATTTCTTTAAAATTTTCCTGAAGTTCTCTTGCTGGGTAAATATCTAACAAAATCAATTCTTCAGTATCACTTAAACTTTCTGCAAAACCGTCTGCAAAATCTCGGGTTCTGCTAAACAAATGGGGTTGAAAAACCACCAATAATTTTTTCTCAGGGTAAAAAGTTCTGATCGATCCCACTACAGCATTAATTTCTGTTGGGTGGTGTGCATAATCGTCAATGTAAATTTTACCGGTATTATAAATATGTTTAGTATATCTTCTTTTAATCCCTTTAAAATTGGCAATTGCTTTCTTTAATGTTTCGAAATCAACGCCTAAATTATTTAAAATAGCTAATGCAACGGTTGCGTTTTCTACATTATGAATTCCCGGAATTTCCCAAACAAAATCTTTTATTGTTTCGGTTGGCGTATGAAAATCAAAATAGATCTTATCATGATCCATTCGAAGATTATCTGAATAATAATCTGCTTTTTCATTGACTGCATACGTAATATGAGGTCTTCCGATCTCAATTCCTTTTCTTACAAAAAGCTGTTTGTCTTTTGGAACTAATGCAGCAAATTGTTTAAAGCCTTCTTCAATTGTATTTTTATCGCCATAAATATCCAAATGATCTGCATCTGTGGAAGTGATCACTGCCCAATCCGGAGAAAGGTTAAGGAAGCTTCTGTCATATTCATCGGCTTCTACTACAGAATATGTTGTTCCGTTATATAAAAAGTTGGATTTAAAATTCTCGGAAATTCCGCCCAAAAAGCAAGAAAAAGGTAAATCGGCTTCTTTACACAAGTGAGCGACTAAGGTAGAAGTTGTTGTTTTTCCGTGCGTTCCGGCAACAGCAATACAATTTGTATTTTCAGTAATTAGCCCTAAAACTTTTGCACGTTTTAAAACTTCAAAACTATTTTGATTAAAATAATCTAAGATCCCCAACGTTTTGATTGCCGGAGTATAAATTACCAATGTATTTTCTTTTTCAAGAGAAGTTAGTCTTTCGTCAATAAGATCTTCAAAAACAATATCAATTCCCTCATTCATCAAATTCTGAGTGAGTTTGGTGTTGGTTTTATCATAGCCCAAAACTTTTTTACCTGAAGCATTGAAATAGCGTGCCAAAGCACTCATCCCGATACCTCCGATTCCAACGAAGTAAAAATTTTGATATGTTTCTAAGTTTTTCATTCTCCTTACATTAATTTAAATATCTCATCTACAATCTCTTTTGCTGCGTTTGGCTTGGCAAAATATTTCAGATTTTCAGACATTTCTTTTCTTAAGCTTTCATTTTCGCAGATTTCTGATAATGTATTCCAGAATTTCTCCTGCATTTCAGAGTCTTTTACCATTTTGGCTGCATTTTTTTCAACCAAATTCAGCGCATTTTTTGTTTGATGATCCTCTGCCGCAAAAGGGAAAGGAACCAATAAAACAGGCTTTTGTGCTACCGCCAACTCTGAAATGGCAATGGCTCCTGCTCTTGAAACAATGATATCGGCTGCTGAGTAAGCGGTTTCCATATCTTTAATGAATTCCTTCAGTTGGATGGAAGCTGGAAGCTGGAGAGTGGAAGATAATTCATTATAATCCAGTTTTCCGGTTTGCCAGATCAGTTGATATCCTTTTCCTTTAAGGCTTTCAAGATTTTCTTTCCAACCATTATTTAATGTTCTTGAACCTAAAGAACCTCCAACAGAAAGTATCGTCAGTTTGTCTTTATCCAATCCCATTTTTTCTTTTGCCTGAGATGTTTCCTGCATTCCTGAAATAATGGTTGAACGAATAGGATTTCCTAAGAATTTTATTTTTTCTGCAGGAAAACCTTCCACTGCTGGATAGGCTGTAAAAACAGCTCTTGCTTTTTTACTTAAAATCTTATTTGTTACTCCTGCATGTGCATTCTGCTCCTGAATAAAAATAGGAATTCCCATTTTACTTGCTTCATACAAAGCGGGTCCACTTGCAAAACCACCTGTTCCAACCGCAAAGTCCGGAGCAAAGTTTTTAATTATTCTTTTGGATTTAGATAAGCTTTTCAAAATTTTGAAAGGCAAACCTAAATTGGATAGCATATTTCCTCTGTCGATTCCTGCGATATCAATCCCTTCGATTTTATAGCCAGCTAGTGGAACTTTTTCCATTTCCATCTTACCGTTGGCACCAATGAACAAAAATTCTGCATCAGGAAATCTTTTCTTGATCTCATCTGCAATAGCAATGGCCGGGAAGATGTGTCCTCCTGTTCCGCCGCCTGATAATAATACGCGAATGGCTTTTGGCTTTTGGCTATTTGCTGATTGATTGTCCATTTTTTTTATTTAATCAAATTAATCTGATTCATTTTGATAGGGTTTGCATCCTATTCTGTTTTAAGTTATCCTTTTGGGACTCTTTTTTTTCCTTCTAAGCGATATCGTTTATTTCTGCTATACTTTGTTTTTTGCCCATTCCTTCTTCATCGTATATCTGTATTCTTGAGCTTATATTTAAAATAATTCCTAATTGTAAATACGTCACCAACATGGATGTTCCTCCATAACTTATCAGCGGCAATGGCTGTCCCGTTACCGGAATTAAGTTGATGGCTACGGCAATATTTACCGAAAGCTGTATAAAGATCATAACCCCGAGACTGAGAACGAGTAAAGACCCGAAAAAGGCGGGCATTTTACTGGCGATCATTACAATCCTGATCATCATAATCAAATACATACAAATAAGAAATGCAGCGCCTATAACGCCATATTCTTCAACAATTACTGCAAAAATAAAATCGGATGCAGACTGTGGAAGCATTTGTTTTAATGCACTTTTTCCTGGTCCCATCCCGGTAATTCCACCATTAACGATCGCCGCTTTGGCCTGCATTACCTGATAATTTTTTGCCTTTAAGCTTTCATCATCTACATCAGCAGATTTTGCTTTGCTTGAGGTAAATGTTTCTATACGGCTCATCCATGTATGTACACGGTTTCCGCCAATCATGTTGGTATTTAAAGCAATGATTAAAAAGAAAACAATGGCAACGAATGATGAAGAGATAAATCCGGCAATATATTTCCAATGCAATTGTCCTATAATCAAAACAATTACGGAAACTAATAATATCATTAACGCCGTAGAACCATTATCTTTTGCAACCAATACGAAAACCAGTAGAATAGGACCGAAGATGTACATGATGTTCTCTATCGGCAGCCTTTCCCGAGTTATTTTCTTGGTTAGATATCTGCATAAATAGATAATCAACATTAAAAAAGCAAAGGACGAAGGCTGAAATGAAATGGGTGTTCCCGGAATTTTCAACCATCTGGAAGCACTGGCTCCATCAATGGTTTGTCCTGTAAACATGGTGATAACCAATAGAATAATCATTAAGCCAAGCAATATACTGCTGAGCTTTCCTATGTATTCGTATTTTATTGTTCCTACCACCCTCATAATGGCCAACCCCAGAAGTACAAAGAACATGTGTTTCATAATGTGACCAGTTGTTGTCCCATTATTAACAATATATTCAAGATTTGAACTCGCAGAATATACAGGGAAAATAGAGAAAATGGAGATCACAAGAATGACCATCCAAAGTACTTTATCGCCCTTTAGGAATTCAAATCTGTTATCTGTATTCTGTTCGTCCATATTGTTTTGTATTCATGTAAAATGTACGATGTACTTTTTTACATTTACTTTACTACTTGTTCTTTAAACTGACGACCTCTGTCTTCGTAGCTTTTGAATAAATCGAAACTTGCACAACATGGAGATAATAAAACAGTATCCCCATTTTTAGCTAAAGATTTTGATATTCTTACCGCTTCTTCCATACTTGAAGTGTCATAAATATATTCTTTCTTGTCTTTAAAGAAATCTATAATTTTTTGATTATCAATTCCTAAACAAACAATTGCTTTTACTTTTCTTTTAACGAGTTCCTCAATTTCTGAGTAATCGTTTCCTTTATCCTGTCCGCCAACGATCCAAACGGTTGGCGTTTTCATGCTTTCCAATGCGTAATAGGTTGCATTAACGTTGGTTGCCTTGCTGTCGTTGATGTATTTTACACCATCAATTTCAGATACCAGTTCCAGTCTGTGTTCTACAGCCTGGAAAGTCATTAATGAATTTCTAATACTTTCATTATTGATCTGCAATATTTTACCCGCGATAGATGCTGCTAAACTATTGGCAACATTATGATTTCCTAACAATGACAGCTCTTCAATTTTCATTGAGAATTCATCTTTTAATTTTACTGTAAGTTGATCTTGGTCTACAAAACCTCCTTCAGATAAACTTTCTTTGGTTGAAAAAGGAATCATTTTCGCTTTTACTTCTAATTTTTCAAGAATGTTTTTACTCATTTCATCATCTTTATTATAGATGAAGAAATTATCATTCTCCTGATTTTCAACGATTCTAAATTTTGCTAATGCATATTCTTCATAGTTGTAGTTATATTGATCTAAATGATCTTTTGATAAATTCAACAATAAAGAAATATAAGGTCTAAAATTCTGAATATCATCTAATTGAAATGAACTTACTTCCAATACATAATATTCATGATTTTCATCTGCAACTTGTTTTGCAAAACTGTAACCAATGTTTCCGCCTAAACCTACATTCAATCCGTCATTTTTCAGGATGTGGTAGATTAAAGAGGTTGTTGTTGTTTTTCCATTACTTCCTGTAATGGCAATGATCTTGGCATTCGTAAATTCCGATGCAAATTCAATTTCAGAGGAAAGTCTGATTCCTTTTAAATGAATTTTATTGATGATATCCGCTTTTTTCGGAATTCCCGGGCTTTTTACGATCCAGTCTGCATTTAAAATTCTTTCTTCATCGTGGCTTCCTTCTTCAAAATCAATTTCATTCTCCGTTAGAAATTTCTTATAGTTATCCTTAATGACTCCTTTGTCTGAAAGAAATACTTCCAAACCCTTTTTTTTAGCCAAATAAGCAGCGCCGCAACCACTTTCTCCTCCTCCTAAAACAACTATTTTCATATTAATCTTTTGGTATTTATGTATATTGTATTGATGTATTTGGTGAATCATCCATACGCTGATACATTTTACTTTTTACAAAATCTTATCTCATTTTTAAGGTGATAAGACATACAATTGCCAACATTACACCAATAATTATCATTCTGTTTACGATTTTACTTTCGTGAAAACCTTCTTTCTGATAATGATGATGTAGAGGTGACATCTTAAAAAATCTATTGTTCTGAGCATATTCCAGCCCATATTTTCTTTTTCTGTATTTGAAAACCACGACCTGTAACATAACAGATATGTTTTCTATTAAGAAGATCCCACATAACACAGGAATCATTAATTCTTTTCTTAAAATAATGGCTAACACAGCAATTACTCCACCCAACATTAAACTTCCTGTATCTCCCATAAAAACCTGTGCAGGATAGGTGTTATACCAGAAGAAGCCGATAACAGCTCCTACCATGGCGACCACAAAAATGGTGGTTTCACCCATATTGGGGAGGAACATAATATTGAGATAATCTGCAAAAATGATATTCCCGGAGACGTAGGTGAAAAATGCTAAAGCCATTAATATGACTGTACTTGTTCCTGCTGCGAGACCATCAATCCCATCCGTAATATTGGCTCCGTTGGAAACTGCTGTTACAATGAAGATCACGATTGGAATGAAAACAATCCATGCCCATTCATGAGCGTCTTTATCGTTCATCCAAAATAACATTCCACTATAATCGAACTCATTATTTTTAGCAAACGGAACGGTAGAAACAGTGATTTTTCTTGTAGAGCATCAATAGCACATCATGCACATCATGACTCTTGCACAATATATTCATTCCAAATCATTATTTTTAGCAAACGGAACGGTAGAAACAGTGATTTTTTCTGTAGGCATAAAATTCTGCTCTACATTATTTCTGTTCACTACTTTTGCGTCTGCATACTTTCTTTTAACCGTAATGTCGGGGTGAAAATACATTGTAACTCCGATAATTAGCCCTAATCCGACCTGTCCTACAATTTTAAATTTACCACTTAGTCCGTCTTTATTTTTCTTTACCTTTTTTAAATAATCATCTAAGAAACCAATGGCTCCCATCCAGATCACAGTAACAATTAAAAGAACAATATAAATATTGGTAATTCGGGTAAATAAAAGAACCGGAATAAGCGTTGCCAAAATAATGATAAGACCTCCCATGGTAGGAGTTCCTTCTTTTTGTTTTTGTCCGTCTAAACCTAAATCACGAACTAATTCTCCCATCTGTTTTGCTCTCAGATAGTTGATGATTCTTTTTCCGTAAACAAGAGCGATCGTTAAAGACAACAGAACAGCCATTCCGGCACGAAATGAAATGTATTTTAACATTCCAAGTCCCGGGATGTGAATTCCATGGGCGGTTAAATATTCGTATAGGTAGTATAACATGTTTTCTTTTTAATTTACTTACTCATTAACTTCCAGAGCTCAATAATTACTTCTTTGTCATCAAAATGATGTCTTACACCATTTATCTCTTGATACGTTTCATGACCTTTTCCGGCTACCAAAACAATATCTTTAGGTTCTGAGAATTTTATTGCCATTTTTATGGCTTCTCTTCTATCGGGAATTGAAGTGTATTTGCTGAAGTTTTGAGGTTCAACGCCTGCTTCAATTTCTTTTATAATTTGTGCGGGATCTTCTGTTCTTGGATTGTCTGAAGTGATAATCGCCAATGTTGATTTTTTACTGGCAATATTTCCCATTTCAGGTCTTTTAGAATGGTCTCTGTCTCCTCCGCAACCGAAAACGGTGATCAGTCTTTCATTTTTTGTTCTGATGTCATTAATGCTATCCAGAATGTTTTCCAAGGCATCCGGAGTGTGTGCATAATCTACAATGAAGAAAATTCCGCCATCTGATTTGAATGTTTCAAACCTTCCCGAAACCCTTTGTAGTTTACTGATCGCCTGAAGAATTTCATCCTGCTCAAAGCCAAGCTCAGAAGCAATTCCGAAAACCAACAGTAAATTGTAAACATTAAATCTTCCTGTTAATGTAGTCCAGAATTCTTTTCCATTGAAATTCAACAGCATTCCGTTGAAATCAATTTCCAATGATTTTCCGTGAAAATCTGCCATAGTTTTCAAAGCATAAGACTTTTTCGTAGCCTTTGTATTTTGAAGCATAACCATGCCGTTTTTATCATCTACATTGGTGATCGCAACAGCGGTATCCTGAAGTTCGTCAAAAAATCTTTTTTTCGTTTTTAAATACTCATCAAAAGTTTTGTGATAATCTAAATGATCGTGGGTAAGATTGGTAAATCCTGCTACTTTAAAATGAAGACCTTCAATTCTGTTTTGAGAAATGCCGTGAGAACTTACTTCCATGAAAGCAAATTCGCAACCTTCTTCAACTGCCTGAGCCAAGATTTTATTAATGGTAATAACGTCCGGAGTTGTATGCGTCGCCGGAATTATTTTTTCTCCAATTCTGATTTCAACTGTTGAAAGTAAAGCCGAATCGTAGCCTAAATTTTTAAATACATCAAAAAGGAGTGTAGAAACAGACGTTTTTCCGTTTGTTCCTGTAACTCCAATTAATTTCAATTTTTCAGAAGGATTTCCGTAGAAATTAGAAGCTAAATGACCTAAAGCTTTAGAAGAATCTTTTACTTTAACATAGGTAATGTCTTCATCCAAATTTTCAGGAAACTCTTCACAAACGATTGCTTTTGCTCCTTTTTCAATAGAAGATGCAATAAATGAATGTCCATCTACAACCGTTCCTCTCATTGCAATGTAAAGAGAGTTTTCCGTAACCTTTCTGCTGTCGAAAACCAATTCAGAAATCTCACGAGTGTTTTCACCGTGAATTTCTAAGACTGGAATTCTATTTAATAATTCAATTAATTGCATTTCTTTGATGCTTTATATTCTTAATAATTTTAACAGGATTTTATCCTGTCTATATTTAATTGTCTTTTCGGAATTCAATTCCATAAGTTTTACTTATGGCTATTAATATTGAACCCTTCGGGTTCTTTATCATTTAATTTTTAAATAGGATTATCATCCTATTCTTATTTAAATCGTCTCTTTGAGACTCTTTCCTTAATTCTGCAGAGACAAATAAATTCTCTGATTTTTACTAATTGTTGTGCCTTCTATAGGGAATTGTTCTTTGATTCTACCAACTCCTTTATAATCTACACGGTATCCTAAGTTTTCCAATTGTGGGATAATATTTTTACCAATTAATCCTACCACGCTTGGCATTTGCTTATTGTTTACTGCTATTTTCACATTAGGTTCCACCATTTTGTTAAGGTTTACCTTTCTGTCGACAAGCATTTCTTTTTCAACATTTTGAGGCGTCTTTAAGAATGTTTTTCCTGCAATCTCTTTAAACACTGGTGCAGAAACGGCTCCTCCGTAAAAACTTTTAGCCGTATTGGGCTCACTGATCATCACATAACATGTGTATTTCGGATTATCAGCCGGATAGAAACCTGCGAATGAAGCTCGGTATTTCATTGGACCAGGAAGCCAATATTCAAACCTTGCGGTTCCTGTTTTCCCTGCCATTTTTAGGTTGGGAGTAAAAATACTTCGTCCTGTTCCTTTTTCTACCGCCTTCGTTAATGCGCTGGTCATCATTTTAATTGCCTTTTCCGATGCTATTTTATTAACCATTACTTCAGGTTTTGCGCTATACATTACCTTTCCGTCCTTCATGATTTTGTCTATGAATAATGGTTTTAACATTTTACCACCATTAGCAACTGCGTTGTAGAAAGTTGTTAATTGTAATAAATTAATGTTAGATGAATATCCATAAGAGATAGAGGCTAATGTAGCCGCATTCCATCTTTTGTTTTCAGGTGTTAAGATCTTCGGTTTTGTGATTCCCGGAAGTTCGATGTCCATTTTATCAAACAATTTCCAACGTCTCAGATGATCAAGGAAAATCTGTGGTTTGTTGGCATAATACTTTGTGATCAGTTTTGAAGTTCCTACGTTACTGGATTTCGCCAATACATCACTGATGTCATAAACTCCACCACCATGACCGTCTGAAATCCTTTGTTTTGCATAGGTCCAAACTCCATTTCCTACATCTACGGTTGTATTTTCATCAATAAAACCATCATCCATTGCTGCCAATAAAGAAATGGTTTTGAATGTAGAACCCGGTTCGATATTATCCTTTATCGCATAGTTATAAGAATCTTCATAATTACCTTCTTCGTTTCTTCTTAAATTAACCATAGCACGAACTTTTCCGGTTCCAACTTCCATTACAATCACCGTTCCGTGTTTTGCTTCGAAAGAGATCATCTGTTTTTCTAATGCTGAATGGGCAATATCTTGAATTCTAAGATCTAATGTGGTGTAAACATCTTCTCCATCAATAGGTTCCTGAACTTTCCAGAAGTCGATAGGTTTCCATTGAGAAGAATTAATTCTCTGTTCCAATCTTTTTCCGTCTGTTCCTGTCAGATATTTTGAGAAAGCACCTTCCAGACCGGCTTTTAATTCGCCATTATCGATTCCGATTGTTCCGGCGCCGATTTCTGAGGTCGCTAATTCTCTTTTATAATTTCTATCGACAATAAAACCTCCTTTATTTTTCCCTTTTACAAAAATTGGGAAGTGTCTGATTCTGTCGTATTCGTCAAAATCAAGTCCTTTAACTAAAGTGTAATATTGATTCTTCTTTTTCTTTTGTTCGTCAAACTTTTGTCTGAATTCAGTTTTCGGCTTGTTGAACATTTTGCTTAAAGAATCTGATAAAGCTCCGATGTTGTTGTGATAGATGGTATCTTTCATCGTTTTGAAGTCTAAATAGATATCATAACGCATCACGGTAGTTGCCAAAATGGAACCATCAGAAGCAAATAAATTTCCACGAGCTGCTTTTAGGGTAGCTTCGCGGTAATTTTTATTGATATAATCGTCTTTGATCTCCTGAACATTGGTATTTTGAAGAATGATGATCCTTGCAATGAACATTACAAATACGCACAAAGCCACCACTGCGAAGAGGTAGCCCCACCTTAAGGTTCTTTTACGTTTGTTATCGTATTCATTTTGCTTTTGCATCTGTACTATCCAATTTTATTAGCAATTTATGAGGATGGTTTTCCAGTGTCATCAAAGAATCCCGGGCGACTTCTTTTCCCAATTGAGATTCCATTTTTACTTTAATCAGCTTACTTTGTGCGTAAGCGTTTCGAGATTTATATTCTTCTGTTTCTTCTTTTAGGGCGTTTACAATTTTAATTTTCTTATTGACGAGATGATTGCTGTAAATCATGGCCATCATTAAGATAAACAACAGTAAAAAATACTTGTAATGTATTTTTATCTCATCACGATTCAGGAAATTCCCTTTTATAATATCTATAAAAGTGAGTTTCTTCTGAGGGCGGGATGTTGTTGTTCTTTTTGCCACTTTATTTATTAGTAATTGGTAATTAGTAATGTGTAATATTTAAAAATTGCTTATTACCCATTACTCATTATTTATATTTTAATTCCTGTTCTCATTTTAGCACTTCTGGCTCTTGAGTTTTCTTCAATTTCCTTGTCATCAGGAATAATTGCTTTAGTCTTCACCAGTTCAAATACTTTTTTATAATTTCCGTAGATGTCTCTTGTAGGTTCCCCTTCGAACATTCCGTTTTTCAAGAATCTTTTTACCAAACGATCTTCTAAGGAGTGATAAGAAATCACGACCAATCTTCCTTCCGGTTTTAAAACATTGTATGCCTGAACAAGCATTTCTTTTAAAACTTCCAATTCCTGGTTTACCTCAATTCTAATCGCCTGGAAAAGCTGTGCATAAAACTTATTAATTTTATGCGGCGGAAGAAAACTGAAAAGCTTTTTCAAATCTTCCGTCGTATTGATGCTTTTAATTTTTCTGTGGTGAACGATGTCTCTAGCTAATTTCCTAGATTCTCTTAATTCTCCATAGTAATAAAAAATATTAGCCAGCTGTTCTTCCTCGTAATCATTGATTACTCTTTTGGCATCAAGGCCTTGCATTACATTCATTCTCATATCCAAAGGAGCGTTGCTTCTTGTGGAGAATCCTCTTTCGGCCTCATCAAACTGATGAGAAGATACTCCAAGGTCTGCAAGAACTCCATCAACCTGAGAAGCTCCATACATCAGTAAGGAGTTTTCTAAAAATCGGAAATTCTGATTGATCAACGTAAATCTTGGATCATCAATCGTATTTTTAAGTGCGTCTAAGTCCTGGTCAAAACCGAATAATCTTCCTTTATCAGAAAGTCTACTCAATATTTCTTTTGAATGGCCTCCGCCACCAAAAGTGCAGTCCACGTATGTTCCGTCTGGATTCGTTACCAAATCATCAACACTTTGCTTTAACAAAACGGGGTTATGATACATGTTTAAGTTGTGTTTTTTTCGCTTCTATTATTTAGCGGTTATTCTTCATCTAAAGAGCCCATCACGTCTTCGGCAAGGCTGGCAAAATCTTCTTCGTTGGTAGCGATCACTTTTTCGTAAGCGTCTTTATCCCAGATCTCAAACAATTCACCTGCGCTTGTTATCACAATATCTTTCTGAAGATTTGCGAAATGCATCAGGTCTTTTGAAATCTGTAATCTACCGGCATTATCCAATTCTACAGTTTTTACTCCTGCCGTAAACATTCTAATGAAATCAGCATTCTTTTTAATGAATCTGTTTAGTTTATTAATTTTGCCCATCAATTTATCCCATGCATTCATAGGATAGACTTCTAAACAAGATTGGAACACGGATCTTTTAACTACAAATGCCTTGTCTTCAAAGTCTTCCATCTGCTTTATAAGAGATGAAGGAACTTTTAAACGGCCTTTGTCGTCAATTTTGCACTCATATGTTCCAATGAAACTTTTCATTTGGGACAAATTTATATAATAATTTCCAAAATCGCCCACTTTTTCCCACTTTTTGACATAATGTTAATAAGTTTTATTAAAGATTGAAGATTTGCTATATAAGTTGTTGATAGTATTACCGTTGTATATTATGTTATTCGGCCCATAGGAAAGAGATTTTGAAAAAAAAGAATAAAAAGCGTGTTATTATATTATTTTTACTTTAAATTAGGCATATCAAAATATTTTTGAGGTTTAATTTGTATTTTTGCAAGGCTTTATTAAGGCATTTTATGATATTTAGTACAAAAAAAGAAAAGAAATATACCTTTGTAGAGGCGGGAGAAGGACATCCATTAGTGCTGTTGCACGGTTTAATGGGTGGTTTGAGTAATTTCGATAAGATGGTGAATTTTTTTTCCGATAGAGGATTTAAGGTCTATGTACCTCAGTTGCCGATCTACGATTTGCCAGTACTCAATACTAATCTTACCACATTAGCAAAATATATTATAAAGTTTATAGAGAGCCACATCGAGGGGCCGGTAACCATTGTTGGAAATTCAATGGGAGGTCACATTGGGCTTATACTTACTTTAGCAAGACCAGATTTGGTAAGCAATTTGGTTTTAACCGGAAGTTCCGGATTATATGAAAGAACATTTGGAGATAGTTTTCCGAGAAAAAATGATAAGTCATATATAAGGAAGAAAACAGAAGAGGTTTTTTATGATCCTGCTGTAGCAACTGAAGATCTTGTAGACGAGGTCTTTGGGGTGGTGAATGATAGAATGAAGGGAATAAAAACCGTAATGTTGGCCAGAAGTGCCATCAAACACAATATGTTAAATGATCTTCCTAAAATTGTAACACCTACGTGTTTGATTTGGGGGAAGCAAGATAATGTAACACCTCCGGAAGTTGCGATTGATATGCACAAGTTTATTCCTAATTCAGATTTGTTCTGGATTGATAAATGTGGGCATGCCGCAATGATGGAAAAACCAGACGAGTTCAATGAGGTTCTCTACAGCTGGTTAAAAGATAAAGTTTAAAAAAATATATTAAACCATTAAGAGTTTTTCTTAATGGTTTAATTTTCTAAAAAATATTCGAAATGGTTATTAAGACAGCAGAGTTCGTAAAGAGTAGTGGTAAATGGCAGGAATGTCCGGAAGCGACAATCCCTGAATATGCTTTTATAGGAAGATCAAATGTTGGGAAATCATCTTTGATCAATGCAATGCTAAACAGGAAAGATTTGGCAAAAACTTCGGGAACCCCAGGGAAAACTCAGCTTATTAATCATTTTATAATCAATGAAGACTGGTATCTTACTGATTTACCGGGATATGGTTATGCTAAGGTTTCAAAGGTAATGAGAAGGGATTTTGAGAAACTGATCAATAATTATATTCTGAACAGAAAGAATCTTGTGAATCTTTTTGTTTTGATAGATTCAAGACACAGCCCTCAGAAAATAGATCTTGAATTTATTGAATGGTGTGGAGAAAGTGGAGTGCCTTTTTCAATTGTTTTTACAAAAGTGGATAAATTGAAACCCAACATCGCAATAAAAAATGTAGAAGATTACCGAAATGAGCTTTATAAGACATGGGAAGATCTTCCGGAAATATATGTGACTTCTGCTGAAAAGAAAGAAGGATGTGATGAGATCCTAGATTTTATACAAACAACCAATGAGTTTTTAAAAAATAACAGTGTAAATTTCGATGAGTAATATTATTTGGAAAATTAAAACGTTTGAGGAATTTACCGTTCCTGAATTGTATAATCTTCTTAAGGCTCGCAGCGAAGTATTTGTAGTAGAGCAAAATTGTGTATATCTGGATGCGGACGGTTATGATCAGCAGGCGATTCATGTTTGGGCAGAGGAGGAAGATGGTGAAATTTTGGCGTATTGCCGAGTTTTCGACAAAGGCATTAAGTTTGAAGAAACTTCATTAGGTCGCGTTATAACCACACAAAAAGGACGAGGAAGAAGCTTGGGTAAGCAGCTTATACAATATGCTGTTGAAACCATAGAAAACCGTTATCATACTTCTGAGATCAGAATTTCTGCACAGGATTATTTATTAAAATTCTATGGAGATTTTGGTTTTATAGATACCGGAAAAAAATATTTAGAAGACGATATTCCGCACACGGAAATGATCAGAAAATAAAGAAAAGCGAAGAATAATTTCTTCGCTTTTTTGTTGATATATGTTGAGTGTTTTTAGTTTTTTTGTGATAAGATTAGTTACAACCAGAACAATAGGATCTGTCTACATATACTTTACTACTTCCCGAATAGTAATAACATCCGCCTCTAGATCCTACGTTTAGAGAATTTCCATTGTAAGTACATCCTTTACTTTGAGTGTATGACTTTGAGCTTTTCGTTTTGTTTCTTTTAGCTTTCGAAGTTTTTTTCTTTGGAGTTTTATTTGCATACTCCGTTTTAGAAATACTGCTGTTGGTTGCCGCTGAAAAGCTGGCAGGCCATAATAAGCTTATACCTAAAAGGCTTGTAAAAATTAGTGTTTTCATGGTTATTAGTTTTTAAATGGTTTTTATTAGTTATAGTTTTCTAGTGTTTTATGGAGCTCTTCTTTGAAATTATATATTTCATCAAGGTTATTGAGCAGAACTTTTTCTCCAGATTCTTTACCATTATGAAATGTTTCCAGATATTTATTAGCCGTATTAAAATGTAACCTGCACAGAGGCTTTCTGTTATTATCATCCAGCAAAATTCCGAAATAGGATAATGTGTCTCGATAGGCAATTCTTGATGAAGGTATTCTCTCTCTTAAAATAGCTTTTACAATTTGAAATCCTTCTAATTCTTCGTCTGTAGTGACAATTTTAGAATCAATATTTTCATCAATAGATTGAGAAGTTTTTACTCCTTCATCCTGTTTTTCAATCTGCTCATTGATACTTAATGCAGATTTAAGCCTGAAACTGATAGATTCGTTGATCGAAGTTGTTAACGCTTTCTTTGTATATTCTTTAAAAGAAATCATTCTGTTGGCGGTCATTGGTTTTTCAAAAAATCTGCTTACCAGAAGTTTTACCAATTCATCAGACGGTGCTTCAATTTCTTTTTCGAATTCTTTCCTGATGGCTTTGATATATTTTAATGCCTCTGCTGAATCTAAAATACTTTCAAGGTTGTAATCTTTTTTAGTAAAGCTTTCTAAGATTTTAATGGAGCTGTCTTTTAAGTCTTCAATATTGATGGTAAAAAAAGGCTTCTCATCCATAATATTGGGCTTTTCGAGATCAGTATAGAAATTATAGACAATTCCATTCGTAAGAACCCCAAATCTGGTTTTTGATACATGATAATATCTGTGAAGTTGAGAATTATGGGCATCAGCACTTTCTTTCCAATGTTTACATTCTATAATGAAAATAGGATTATCATTATGCTTAATTACATAATCTACTTTTTCACCCTTCTTCGTTCCAATGTCACAAGTGTGCTCCGGAATAACTTCGGTAGGATTAAAAATATCATACCCTAAAATTTGTATAAAAGGCATAACAAAAGCATTTTTTGTTGCTTCTTCAGTGCCTATATGATCTTTTAAGCCAACTACTTTCTGATGTAATTGTTCAAGTTTTATTTTTAAATCCATTGCTTTTTTTTAAATAGTTTCATCAACGATTTCGGCATATGGTGCATTGGTTTTCACTGAAACAATACCAATCTCCATAGACGCTTTTGAACTGTAGTATTGGCTTTTACCAATAATTTCACCGTTTCTAGCTTTCAGTACAAAATAATCTTTATCATTTACGGCAACTCTTCTGTCGTACCTCGCGTCATCTATGGAGTTGATTCTTACAGATTCAATTCCTTTAAGGCAAGATGCTTTTTGAACATAGCCTTCACTGGTTAAAATAATCTCGCCGTTTCCTGCTTTTAAGTTGAATTGATATTCGTTGTCTTTTCTTTTAGTGATAATAAATTTTCCCATGATTAATATTTTTTTAGTTTAAAAACCTTTTTGAAATTTCTTCTTCTTCAAGGATTTGATTTCCAGGTAAAATAATTTGAAGTTTTTTTGTAATTGGGTTTTCAATAATATGAGCTCCAGATCTGCAATTTTGGAACCTATATTTGAATGCTTTTAATCCTGCAATAAAGCCTTGATGTATTGTTTTTTCATAAACATGTTTTGAACAGCTTATTCTGAAGATACATTTTTTCCTCTTTTGGGCAGGAATACAAAACCAGTATATTTTAATGAGAAGAATAAGTAGATTTTTCATTTTCTTCTTTTGAGAATACAATCATTTGATATGAAGTCATGTAGCCTTTTTGAGTTTCAGTTCCAAAACACCCTGTTATGGGTTGAACATAAGTAGAAACACTTTCTAATCTTACATAATTCCAGCCTTGGTTGGTTTGAGCTGCTATTAAGTCTTCTAATTGTTGAGCAATGTTACTTGAGTTCATATTTTGATGATTTGCTGTTGCTACAAATGGGATTACTTTATATTCCATGATTCGTTTTATTTGATATTCCAAAAATAGAACTATATAAAAATCAATCCTTACGGGAATCCGTAAAACGAAAAAACCTTCCAAAAAAATTGAAAGGTTTAATAGAATATGTTTTAGAAATCTCGTTAAATAATCCCCAGATCTTTACAAAAAGCAACCAATTGTTCATTGCTGGTGACCTCCAATGCTTCTTTTAAGCTGTTTAATCTTTTCTCTACACTGCTTAAACTATTGGGTCTGATGTTGTTGTTTTGAAGATAGACAGGAATGTTTTTTTGCAAAACGCCTTGTGATAGGAGGGATACTAACGTAATGTCATAAGTAGAAAACTCATAATTGTTGAGCTTTTTTACTTCCTGTTTAAGATCCAAGGATAGGTAGTTCTCATTAACGTAGACAGAAGCAATGGCCTTTTTTAAATCTTTTGAATCATTTCTTGCTTTGCGTACATAGCCGTTGATTTTAGATTCTGTAAAAAGAGAATGGATTACTCCAGATCTGTGTTCTGCGGAAAAAACAATCACTTTTAGCGAAGGCTGAATAGCTCGTAATTGCTGTACCAGTTCTATTCCGTTTTTTATATTTTGCTTATGATGATCTTCTTCGTAATAAAGATCTGTGATTAATAAATCATAGGTATCTTTTTCGCGGATAGATTTTTGAACTTTAGCCAAGGCGTCATCACAATAGGAAACATAGTCAACATTGGGAACATTCAATTCTTCTAATGTTTTTTGTATAGAAATACTGATACTTTCGTGGTCTTCGGATATTAAAATTTTTTTAAACATTGTTTTCTTTTTTTAAATAGGAAATGAAATAGTAATCTTCAATCCTTTTTCGATTTCGGTATCAAAAATAATTTCTCCGTGGACATTTTCAATACGGGAAACCGTACTCGTGAGGCCATTCTTATAAATTAATTCTCCAGAGATGCCTATACCATTGTCTGTGTAGGAAATGGTGATGAAATTATTTATTCTTTCAAATTTGAATACTACTCTGTCTGCCTGACTGTGTTTTTTCATATTGACCAACAGTTCTCTAACGATTTGGTAAACTTCCTCTTGGGTTGATATTTTTAAATCTTTCCAAATTGTTTTGTCATTTCCGGCTACATAAGTGTTAATTGATTCATTTTTAAAGGAAGCAATAAGCTCTGATATTTTTTTACTGAAATCTTCCTCCTCCTCTTTTGAATCTATTTTTTCGTAAGAAATATCTCTGGATTTTTCATAAACAAATTCCAGTTCATCCAGCATTTCATTTTTATCAATATTCTCCTGATTTTCAATTTTAGCCATTACCTGATAGATGCCATTGGCAACAACGTCGTGAACTTTTTTGGAGAGTTTAAGTTGGTTGTTTTTTATTTTTAATTCGTTTTCTTGCTGGAGTCTTTTCTTTCTTCTTTTATATAGAAAGAAGCCGCCGATTAATAGTAAGGATAAAGCTGCTAATCCAATATTTCGCTGGATAAGCCCTACTTCTTTTTCTGCGTTTTCAGTTTTTAATTTTTCAGAATCAAATCTTATAAGTGCAAATTGATTTTTAGAATTATTTCTTACAGTTTGAAGGCTATCTTCTAATTTAGAATATCTCTGAAAAGAGATTTTGTAGCTTTTTGAATCTAATTCAATAATTTTTTTTAATGCTTCTAGTTGATCATCAGGACTTTTTATTTTTTTTGAAACTTCATACATTTTGGATGCATGAAATAATGCTTTTTCAGAATTTTTATTTGTAAAATAATCGGCAAGATGAGAATGACTGGAATTTTGGCCCCATAAGTCATTCTCGATTTCTCTTATTTTTAAAGCTTTTAAAAGATCTGGCTCTGGATTGTAATTTGGATTCGCAAGCCATTTAGATACAGCGAGATTTGTTAATGCAGTTGGATATGTTTTATTATTACTTTTAGAATTAGTTAGTATTGTCTTATAGATTTTAATTGCTTGGCGATACTCTTTGTTTTCCTTGTACACATTTCCAAGATTATTTAATGCAATTATCTTATTAGGTTCATCATTTGCAAATTTTAAAGCCAGATTATGAAATCTAATCGCATTTTTATAGTCTTTCAAATTATCACTTGATATTCCAAGATTGTTGTAGTTTGAATATATATAAGAGAATTGATCTTTATCATTTTCATTAAAATATTTAATTGCTTGAGTAGAAATTAATTGCCCGCTATAATAATCCCCTTTATTAGTTGATATTATTGCGATATTAATTAGGCACTTGCCCTCCATTACTCTATTTTTATGTTCCTCAAAAATATCTTTAGCTTTATCAAAATAGACATATGCGCTATCTTCATTTTTTTTCTCTAAAAATTCAAAAGCTCTATCATAATAAGGATTAGGCTCATTACTATTCTTTTGTTTGTCTGAACAATATGTTAAGGTAAATATGATAAAAAATAAAATGTATGATTTCAAGATTGTTAGTTTTAATCTAATTTAAATAAAATAAGCGAAAGAATTTCTTTCGCTTATTAATTAATACTACTAATTATTTTCTGGGAGGTGTTTGCCCAGTATCTCCTCCAGTATCTCCGGGGTCAATACCTACCTCCGGATTGCTTTGTCCTCCAGTTTGGTTAATCAACATATTTTGATTGTTATTGGATGTTGTTGTATTTGCATTATTATTTCCAAATACTAAACCTAGTAGCATTATGATAAAATTGATCATATTTTTTAATTTAAAGTTTATTACAAAAATATGAAAAGTAGAAATGCCTTTCTCTTTTTATTTTTTAGGAGGGACTTGTATTGTATCTCCTCCTGTATCTCCCGGATCAACTCCACCACCTGGATTACTCGGTCCTCCACTTTGTATTGTTATTGGATCTTGATTGTTATTACACGTTGTTGCATTAGCGTTGTTATGTGAGAATGCTAAACCTAATAGCATTAATATAAATTGTAACATAGTTTCAAAAAATTTATTGTTAAAGCATTCGTGTTCTTCCCTGCGAAACAGATCGCAGATAGTTTGACACGGTTAAAAAAAATTGAAGCGCTTCTAAAATTTTTTGGGAAGTGAACCTTCAAAAACGGAAGAGAAACATCTGCTTCCCAACCCGGAGTTTTCTTCCGTTTTATCTGGTGATTTAGAAATCAGTTTTGTACATTTGTTTTTGTAATGTTTTGTTTGTCACTGATTTCTGAAGCAAAGATGCGACAATGGAGGAGGCGGGTGTTAGACAAAACATAGACATCGATAGACAAGAAATGGACAGGAGTTTTGTTACGGAAACCCGTAATGCGACATGATGAAAAATCACCTATTTTGTAATAGCCTATAAAAACTAATTATGTCCAAGAAAAAACTACTAATTCAGGAAGTATTTAAGCGTGCAAAAGATGAATCTCAACGAGATACTAAAAATGGCTTAGCCTCTTATTTATGGCTCTATTTTAAAGAGGATCTAGGTTTTCCAATAAATGATAAGAGTTTTGCAAGATATTATGACGCCTACATACTAGGAGACGGAGATATTAATATTCAACCAGATAGGCTCGATAAATTAAGTGAATATGTTGGTTTCAAAGATTTCGCAGACTTTTCCAGAACTTTTATTAAGAAAGACGAAGAAGCGAACAAAACCACAGTCAAAATAAGTGTGGATGAAGATGAGGAGTCTTTAACAGAAAAGCTTTCAAAAATTATTATCAACATAACGAATGAACAGCACTTCAAAATGCCAGACTTGATGAAGAAAAATGGACTAGGCATTATGGAAATCGGTTTATTGTTGTGTCTTGTAACAGGGAATGTTGTTTTTTCTAATAATAAAAAGATATCTCCTATGGGTTTTATGTCAAGTGGAAATCCGGCTATTGAGAAAAAGTATATGTATTGGGACGGGGAAAGATATATGGCAACAGACAGCAGTTATATTAATCCTGGGATTGATATCGTTGCGATGAACGCGCACAAATTTTTACACTTTAAAAAGATCATGAGAAAAGATACTTTGACTGAAATGAATGCTTTGGGAAAAACATGGTATTCAAAATACAACAGCGGAGTAGAATTTTTTACGGATGATGGGGTAGATCCGGAAACCGGAAGAGAATTAAGAAGATCAACACCGCTTATTATATTTAAATATGCAGGAAAGCCACAAGATTCAATAGAGGTGCAAGAATAAATTTCATTCACAATTATTTAAAATTCAATTAAAACAATTCACATGAGAATCGCTTACTTTCGTCTTATTTTAAGATGAACAAAGGAATATTCTCACTTTTACTTTTTGCTTTTACTTTATTTTCGGCTCAGGAGAAACCTGTGCAAATTGCATTTCTTTCAGATGTGCATTTTCAGGATTTGTATGGAAGCTTTTCGGATAATGATTTTAAAGGAATTATCAACCCGAAAACAGGAAAGCCAACCATTTTGAGAACAATGGATTCTCAACTACATTCCACAAGGGTTTTTAATGAAAATTATTTTGCCTTTCTAAAAGCATTAGATGATATTGCTGCAAAAGGGATTAAAATAGTTGCCATGCCCGGAGATTTTTCAGATGATGGACAAGCCTATAACTTGCGTGGGCTCCGTAAAATTTTAGATCAGTATCACCAAAAATATGGAATAGATTTTTACCTGATCACAGGAAACCATGATCCTGTTGGTCCGTTTCGACAGGACGCAGGAAAAGATGATTTTTTAGGGGAGAATGGAAGCTCATTAGGGATTTACAGCAAAGAGAACTTGGGTAAAACAACACCTAAGATCATCACAAAAGATATTGCAGAATCAGGGTATTTGGATATTTTGGATGAATTAAAAGACTTCGGTTTTTATCCGAAAGAAAAAGATCTGTTTTGGAGCACTCCTTTTAGTCAAGATCAAGATTCATATATAAATTATTCCTATCCAAAAGCTATTCAACAAGCCGTATACACCCAAAGAATGTATGACGTTACCAAAGGATTTTCTGTACCGGATTTAAGTTATGTTGTTGAGCCCGTAAAAGGAATTTGGATGTTGGCCATTGATGGAAATACTTATATCCCTAAAAACCTCAACGGAAATTCTAATAATCCTTCTAACTACTATGGAGCAAGCATTGGGTATAATAATGTCTTGACGAATAAACAACATTTGATTAAGTGGGTGAGAAAAATTGCAGATGAAGCGAAATTGAATGGTAAAACCCTGATCGCATTTACGCATTACCCAATGATTGATTTCAATGATGGAGCTACCAACGAGATCAAAAATTTGTTGGGTGAAAAAAAATGGCAACTGGAGCGTGTACCAGAAGAAGAAGTAGCCAAAGTATTTGCAGATGCAGGTTTACAAATTCATTTTGCTGGACATATGCATATCAATGATACAGGAATAAGAAAGATTGATGGTAAAATGTTAGTCAATGTTCAGGTTCCTTCATTGGCGGCCTATTTGCCGAGCTATAAAATTCTCACTATCCATTCTTCTGACAAAATGGAGGTACAGACAGAAGTTTTGAATGATGTTCCTCATTTTGATGATCTTTTTCCTTTATATGAAAAGGAATATCAAGCATTAAGTCAAAATAAAAACACTACACTTTGGAATAAAGACATTTTGAAAACAAAATCTTATCATGATTTCATGCTATTTCATTTAAAAGAATTGGTTCGCTTAAGGATGATTCCGAATGATTGGCCTAAAGAATTTATAGAGAAAGCAAAATCTTTAAATGGAGAAGACTTGCTTGTGATGGGACAAAATTCAGGATCTGAAGTAACACAAAAAGGAATTCAATCAAAAGGATTCAAGAAATGGAGTTTTGAAGATTTGTTACTTGATCTGTATAAATTTCAATCAGCGGATGAGTTGGCGAAAAAAGATATTCCAAGAGAAAGGCTACAGCAATATCAGCAATTGGAAAAGCTGTATGAAGCTAATACTTCTCAAGATCCTTTTGTCAAACAATTAAAATCGGTTTTTAAAATTCTTTCTTTGCTCTCAAACGGAGATCCGGCAGATCATTTTGAAATTGACTTGAAAAAGCAGGAGATAAAAAGATTGTAGTTTTTTAATTCTCGCAGATTTTAGAGATTACGCAGATGTTTACCCTTGTCAAGGTTTTAAACCTTGACAAGGGTAATTTATTGAAAATAAAACAATTAACAAGGTAAATGTTCTTAAATTTCTTATTTAAAGTTTTTTTAAGGATAAATAATTTTACTACTTGAAGCTTTAACGTAAACTTAATCCAATCAATGTGTTGATTCACCTTTGCGTTAAAAGATCAGACAAAGCAACCAAATTAAAAAGACTGCCCAAAAGTTAGACAGTCTCTCCTTTACTATGATTTTAATTATTTTCCTATCACAGGATTTTTCCTTTCATACGTATTGTTATCAAAGCTGATTGTATAGTTTGATTTAAAAAGTTTACTCGGAAGATAATAATCTGTAGTGATAACCTGAGCACCGCTTTCTTTAGCTTTTTCAAATCTTGAATAATCTTCTTTTCTGGCTTCCATGGTATCGGCATCGGCCCTGGTACGAATGATATAGCCTTGTTTTACGAGAGCATTAATCTCAGGACTTGGGTCATTCCTAAATAAAACCGCAGATTCTGGTGTTCCAGGGGTAGAGTTGGTAAAGACCATTCTTCCTTTTAATGATGGATGATCTTTCATATAAAGATCTCTGTTTTCACTGTTATTATCCAGTACAAAAAAAAATTTACCTTTCGCATCTTTTACTTTTGGCCAATTCTTTTTAAGAACCGCTTCATTCAATGTGTTATAAGAACCTCTGATTTCATCAGGAGTAATGATTTTATTTTTACCTAAATATTTTTTCAACTCATTATCTAAATCATCAAATAGCTGAGAAGTATAGTGTTCAGGTTCTGTCCCAAATGTATTGGGTTCTCCGTCTTTGGGTTCCAATGTAATGAATACAGGATCATGGTCAGGGTGGGCGTCTGACCACTTTTTCAAATCTTTCAGGCAATCTTCCAGCGTGTAATACCAAGTCTGATAATCAATATCTGTAATGTGAATCATTTTGTAACCCGGCTTTTTCATTTTTCCTTCAGGATCGAAAGGCTGTGTTGTTTTAACAAGATCTAAAATCTTTGGATGAGCATATTTTCCTCCTTTACTGTCTGCGTAGACATCAATTTCAAGATTTCGAAGGCCTAAATCTAATTGTTGAGGTATAGGGATGTGTTCATATTGAATTCTAGGCAGAAAATTCATAGAATCTTTCTTCGATAAATAGCTATAAACCTCAGGAAGAATAGCTTTTTTATAACTATTATGAGAGCCAATTACCTGAATTTCATTAATTTTTAAATCATTAAGGTTTTTGGACTGCGCCCAAAATAGGTTTAAAGAAGAGAGGTATAAGACTATAAAAACGGGATTTTTCATTTCGTCAATTTTTGTAATGGCGAAATTAATGACTCTTCGTTTCTGACGATTTACATATTATGTTAAGTGTTCTTTAAGATTGTGTGAATGAGAAAAAACACAACTTTTTAAGTTGTTGATAATGAGTGTGTTTTTATTTTCTCTTTTTGAGATATTTATGTTTTGTTGATTTTAAGATAATATTATGTTAAAGTGATTTCGTGGAAGATCATTTTACTTTGTATGCCGAAAATGAAACGAAGATCAAGTTAAAAAAAACCACTGTTACGGGAATAACAGCGGCTTTTTTACTAAGCAAAGCAACGTTTATTACAATTTACTTTACTTAATGATATGTACCACAAAATTATTTTTTTTAAATTTAAAAAGCTAATTCCGATCGCATTGATATTTTTGGTGTCCAATCACGCCAATGCAGAAGGATTTACAACAAGTTATCCTGCTTTTTCGCAGGTGAACGAAACTATTTCCGGCCTCGTGCAGGATCAGGAAGGATCGGCTATTGAAGGCGCAAAGATCTCTGTTGTAGAAACAGGGGCTACAGCAACTACAGATGCTCTGGGAAATTTTTCTATTTCCGCTTCTGTAGGGCAAACGTTATCTATTTCTTATGATGGATATGAAGTTCAAAAAGTGAAAATCACCTCTTCTTCAGTTTCGATTAAGCTACAATCTAAAAAAGGAGCAACTTCTATTGAAGAGGTTACTTTGGTAGGGTATGGTTCCCAGAAAAAATCTGATTTAACAGGAGCGGTAAGTCAATTGAAAGCAGAAAATTTCAAAGAAGGAATGAATATTTCAGTTGATAATTTGATGCAGGGAAAAATCGCCGGTGTTCGTATCGTTCAGTCGAGTGGAGAGCCTGGCGCAGGAGTGAATGTTTCCATCAGAGGGATTGGCTCTATCAGAAGTGGTAGTACACCTTTATTCGTTGTGGATGGGGTTCCTTTGAGTAATGATGCGGTAAGTGCACAAAGTCCGAACGTTGGTTTGGGAAATGCTCAGGCGAAAAACCCGTTAAATTTCTTGAATACATCAGATATTGAATCAATCACTGTTTTAAAAGATGCCTCTGCAGCGGCTATTTATGGAGCAAGAGGATCAAATGGTGTTGTTTTGGTAACGACCAAAAGAGGAAAGAAGGGAGAGCCGATGTTTACGTATGATACGTATTTAGGTTTTTCTTCTGTGATTAAAAAATTAGATTTAATGACTGCTGATGAATACAGAGCAGCAGGCATCAATAAATTATATGACCATGGCGGAAATACTGACTGGCAGGATGAAATTTACAGAAATGCAGTTTCATCGAATCATTCGGTATCGTTCTCAAAAGCTACGGAAACTGGGAATTATTTTGCGTCAATTTCTCATATGGACCAAGATGGTATCGTGCTGAACAGTAGCTTCAAAAGAACAACTGCCCGTTTGAACGCCGAAGAATCTTTCTTTGATAGCAAAAGATTAAAGATTAAAGTAAATCTTACAGCAAGTGACATCAAAGAAACAGGAATTCCGAATGGTGGAAATGCAGGATCTGATGGTCAGGTAATTATTCACGCTTTAATGGCGAATCCTACCCGTTCTGTATATGATGAAAATGGAAATTATACCAATTTCAATATGAATGCTCACTACAACCCGTTGTATTTGTTAAGTGTTTACAGTGACAAAACCAATACATTCAGAGTGTTGGGGAATACGGAAGCTACGTTGAGAATTTTACCGGGATTAAATTATAAATTCAATTTAGGGATCGATAAAACAATGTCGGAAAGGAATACAACAATGTATCCGAATGTTACCGACAGAACCCCAAAAGGATCGTATGTTCAAGCAAACCTAGATTCTTATAATGTGCTTTTGGAACATTATTTAACGTATGACCTTAGCTTAAATAAACACAATTTCAGCTTATTGGGAGGGTTCTCGTATCAAAAATTCAAATCTACAGGAACTTATTTTGGAGTAAAAGATATTGCAGCTCAGGGAGCGGGAGTTGCTCCGGAACTTAATCCTGGATATTCTGGAACAGCATTTGTTCCGGGAGCTGGATACGCTCAGGAGAACGAACTGCAGTCGTATTTCGGAAGAGTAAATTACAATTTTGATAAAAAATATTTATTAACGGCTTCATTAAGAGCAGACGGATCTACACGATTTGGAGATAATAATAAATATGGATATTTCCCTTCAGTTGCTGTAGGTTGGACGATTTCAAATGAAAATTTCCTGAAAGATTCTCAGTTTGTTAATGAATTAAAATTAAGAGGAAGCTGGGGGCAGACAGGAAATCAGGAGGTTATCAATAAGATTACGAAGGCAAGTTCTTCATTGACGCAGGCTGCGGGGTATTATTTATATCCTAATTTAGATTTGATCAATGGAGTTTCTATCAACAGAACTGTAAATCCTGATCTGAAATGGGAGGTTGTGGAGCAAACCAATATTGGTATGGACTTTAGTTTATTTAAAAACAAATTATACGGATCATTGGAATATTATCACAAGACAACAAAAGATCCGATCTTAAATATTCCTTCAACTCCTTTAAGTCCTACAAGTACAGTTTGGAGAAACGTAGATGCAAAGATTGTAAATAAGGGTTTTGAATTGTCTTTAGGTTCAGAAATTATTAAAAATGAAAATTTCACATGGAATTTTGACGTAAACGGGGCAACAGTAAATAACGTGGTGAAAGATCTTCCTGTTTCTGCAATTTATACTGGAGAAGTTTCAGGGCCTGGGCTTTCAGGAGTTACAGCTAATATTTACAAAAATGGGTATGAAGCAGGATCTTTTTATATGTACAATTATTTGGGAGTTGATGCCAATGGAAAATACATGTATGAAGATCTGAACGGAGACGGAAAAATTGACCAAAATGACAGAAAAATTTTCGAAGGAGCTATTCCAAACTTTACGTTCGGGATCAATTCTTACATGAAATACAAGAAGTTTGATTTTTCATTCTCTTTCATCGGACAGACAGGAGGTTATTTGGTTAATAATACCGCGTTAGATTTAAATATCAACAACTTAGCTTCAGACAGAAACGTGTTGAAAAACTTCTATGATTCGGGAGCGAGCTTTACCAACCAGCCGCAATTATCTTCATTATATCTTGAAAAATCGGACTTTATTCGTCTGAATAATGTAAGGCTAGGATATACTTTCGACATGACTCAGTTGAAATTTTTGAAAAGCATCAATTTGTATGTAAGTGCACAGAATTTATTTACAATTACGAATTATACAGGTTACGATCCACTTGTTGATACGAACAAACAGGTTGAAGGAAACCAGTCTTTAGGGATTGATTATACGACGTATCCGTCTGCGAAAACTTTTATTTTGGGAGCAACTGTTAAATTTTAATTTAAGTTAAAGGAAATCATGAAATCTAAATTTTTAAATATTAATAAAATTGTTTTATCCATTAGTGTACTGGCTTTAGTTGGATGTACAAATCTGGATGAACAAGTGACCGATGAGGTTTTGGGATCTGAGATTGCAGATTCTGAAGCTGCTTTGGCTGCTGCCTACAGTCAGCTTGGTGAAGGAACTTTTGTAGATCACGGAAGTGTTTTTGCTTTGCAGGAATATTCTACAGATGAAGCAATTTTACCAACAAGAGGAAGTGACTGGGGAGACGGAGGAAAATGGAGAGCAATGCACGAGTTTTCTTGGAACGCTAACAGTGATGTTGTAAAAACAACTTGGAATCAACTGAATTTCGGAATTACAAAATCCTTAACAGCAATATCAAGTGCCAGCAAAAGTACAGGAGCCAATAAAACACTGTTTTTAGCTGAAGCGAAAGGGTTATTGGCTTTTTATACCTACACAACAATTGATTTATTTGGGCAGGCGCCTTACAGAGATCCGGATAATATTAATGCACCGATTCAGATCAGAAAAGCAGAAACTACAATTGATGCTTTAATTACTGAGGTTGAAGGGCTTATTCCAAACTTAGCAGATATTAAAACTCAAAATACACATGCTGGAAGATTTACAAAACAGGCAGCTTATGCGCTTTTGGCGGATATGTATCTGAACAGAGCAGTTTTGAAAAATAAAACGGCAGGTGATTTCAACTTTCTAGAACAAGCTGTGAATGGAGTAGGAACGGATATGGATAAAGTGATTGAATATTCTAATTTGTTAATTAGCAATCCTAATTTTAACTTAGAGTCTAATTATTTCCACAATTTTGATATCAATAATGATACAAGTAAGGAAATGATTTTTACGATTGTTCAGAAGAAAATTGCGAATTCAGACAAAGGTTCAGATAATGACCTGGCGTATATGTCAATGGAAAGAATTCAGAAGCCTTCGCCTGACAATAGAGGAACCAATGCAAATTGTATCACTCCGGAATTCTATTATTCATGGAATGGAAATCATGATGATCCTCGTTTCCAAAGAACATATCAGTATGAGGACGGAACTTGGTTCAAAAATGATGGGACGGACGTAAGTGTACCGTCAACGAGTAAAGTGGAAGGAACAGGAAAGCCTTGGTTCCATTTCAACAGAGGATTGCAGGTTGGTCAACAATATGGGCCTAAAATTCTTGCCAACGGAAACTTTGATATGACCGCAGACGGAAGAATTAAAGTGTATAAATTATTCACAGAAAAAAACACTACTCTTGCAGCTGATTTTACTCCTGAATTAAATTTTGATAGTCCTTCAGAAGCGGTATTTACACAGGCTCAGATCAACAGAGGGGTAAGAAACTTCAAGTTTGAATTTGATCCGGGTTACGGAAACAACGGAACAAGCGGGATGGATGTGCCATTGTATAGACTTGGAACAATCTATATGATGAGAGCAGAAGCATATTTTAGAAAAGGAAATGTTGGGGCTGCTTTAGCAGATGTCAATAGATTGAGAACGAGTAGAACGAATGATGCTTTAAAAGGAAATGCTCCTGGCATTGCGCTTGCTTCTCTGGATGCAAATACGTTATTGAAAGAATCTGGATTTGAATTGTATTGGGAAATGTACAGAAGAAAAGCGTTGATCAGATTTAAGAAGTTTGATCTGGCGGGAACAGCAAAACCGGCTTCTCAACCTTACAGAAGAATTTTCCCGATTCCTCAGGCGACAATTGATGCATCGAAAGATTTTACCCAAAACCCAGGATACTAACAGTCTTCATATTAACATAATTTGTAAACAAAAGCGAAGAGAATCAATCTCTTCGCTTTTTATTTTTTAATGAATACTTATACATTTTGTTTGTCATTAACTTCGCCGAATCTATGATTTCTGGAGGAATCTCAACAAACAGATATAAGATTACTCTGCATTCAACATTCCCAATTCCCCGAAATGTTTTTTAAATTTCTGAATTTTTGGTCCTACAACCGCACTGCAATAGGGTTGAGTAGGGTTCACATTATAATATCCTTGATGATACTGTTCTGCCGGCCAGAATTTCTCGAAAGGTGTTAATTCTGTAACATAAGTTCCAGACCATCTTCCTGATTCTTGTGATGCTTTAATAGCTTCTTCAGCTTTTGCTTTTTCAGCATCGTCTTTATAATAGATTACTGAACGGTACTGTGTTCCGATATCGTTTCCTTGTCTGTTTAATTGCGTAGGATCGTGAAGGAAAAAGAAGACATCCATTAATTGCTCGTAAGAAATGATTTTAGGATCATACGTGATCTGTACTACTTCTGCATGACCTGTTTCTCCTGTGCAAACCTCTTCATAGGTTGGATGATCTTTATGACCTCCCGAATATCCTGAAATTGCAGATTCAACGCCTTTTAATATATTGAAACAGCTTTCTACACACCAGAAACATCCGCCTCCGAAAGTAATTTGCTCTAAATTATTGTTATCCATTTTAGGTTGATTATTGTATTTAAATATTTTCTCTTTTTAAGTATTGAATATGTTGAGAAAGACCAATCAAAAATAAGAAAAAGTTTTTCATTTTCTGTTGAAAAGGGTGGTTTAAACACAAATTACACTCATAGATTTCACAAATAATCACAAGAAAAATATAACGCAAACATCTGTGCAAATCTGGGAGATCTGTGGGAGATTTTTAAACACCAATAACACTAATTTTTTCACAAATAAACACAATGATCCTTGTCAAGGATTTTACATGTAAAATAAATTATAACGCAAACATCTGCGTAAATCCGTAGGAGATTAAAAAAAAAGCATCCTCAAAAAGGATGCTCAATTATATTTTAAATGTTTTCAATTATTTTTCCCAAACCAAAGCACTTGCTCCTAAAATAGCAGCGTCTGCTTCGTCTAGTTCACTGAAAACCAATTTTACTTTATTTCTGAATATCGGAAGAAGGTTTCTTTCCATATGAAGTTTAGCGGGTTTCAGGATGAAATCTCCGGCTTTAATTACGCCTCCAAATAAAAGAATCGCTTCCGGTGAAGAAAACATCACAAAGTTGGCTAATGCTTCTCCTAATTTCTGACCTGTATATCTGAAAACTTCAATAGAAATTGCATCACCTTTCAACGCACATTCGTGTACTGTTTTGGAGTTGATAGATTCTTCAGGATATTGGCTCAACATCGATTCTGGGAATTCGGCTCTCATCTTTTTTGCAGTGATTGCAATTCCTGTTGCAGACGCATAGGCTTCTAAGCTTCCTTCAGATCCTGTGCTCCAGTGTTTTCTTCCGCCTGGTTTTACAATGGTATGCCCCAATTCTCCTGCGAAACCATCATGTCCGTAGATCAGTTTTCCGCTGGATACAATTCCGCTTCCTACCCCTGTTCCTAATGTGATCATGATAAAATCTTTCATTCCACGTGCTGCTCCGAAAAGCATTTCACCAAAAGCTGCTGCATTAGCATCATTGGTTATTGTAGTGGGCAAGCCAAACTTAGCCGTCATTAATTCACCAAAAGGGATTACTCCTTTCCAGGGTAAATTGGGAGCCTGTTCTATGGTACCGGTATAGTAATTTCCGTTGGGAGCACCCACGCCAATTCCGTCAAAGTTTTTCTCTTTTCCGTATTTATCCATCAGCGGATGCACTTTTTCATACAAAGCATCTATGAATTCTTCAACTGTAGCGTATGCATCAGTGCTTAGATTGCCTTTTTCAAGAACTTCACCTCTGTGGTTTACAACACCAAATTTGGTATTTGTACCACCAATATCAATTCCTAGGGCAACGTGTTTTGATAAATCTATTAATGACATTTCTATTCTTATAAATTCTAAAAGGTTAAAAATATAAAAAAGATTGTATTAATGGATGATTAACTACACATTTCTTGCTATTTTTTTTTACACTACTTTTGCCGTTTTCTTTTTTCGCCTTCCCCACCAAACAAGGAAGCCAGTAACTGGTAATGAGGCACATATCAAACTTACTACAAATGCAATGATCTTTGTGGGCAGTCCTAAAATAGATCCTACGTGAATGTCATAATTGGCTCCTACTGCTTTTTCTCCGAAATTTTTGTCTTTCATGTCGTGGGTATGAAGAAGTTCTCCTGAGTTTTCATCAAAAATAAGACTGCTGCTTTTATGATAAGAATAAGATAAATGTTTTACATAAACCTCAAAATTCGGGTGCTCATGATCATCCATGTGTTCGTGTCCTAAATCTATAGCGAAACCGAAAGAGTCTGGATATTTTGCTTTAACGGTATTGCTGATCTTATCTAAAGTACCTTCTGTTCTTAGCTCTATCGGAGCTTTGGTTTTGATATGAGAGAAATCCGGATATTTTGTTTCGCCTCCTGAGAAGATCACATAGATGGCTGCCTGAACAATAAAGAAAGCATAGAATAATCCTGTGATAGAGAAAATCAAAGCAAAGATAGAGGCATAAAATCCTAAGATATTATGAAGGTCGTAATTCTTTCTTTTCCAACTTTTGATATTTTTCCATTTGAATGAAAAACGTTGCTTTCTCGCTGCTTTGTTTTTAGGCCACCATAAAATAATTCCTGATATCAACATGATGATAAAGATAATAACAGGAATTCCCACAACATATGTTCCCCAATCTTGTTTCAACAAATAACTCCAGTGAATCATTTTTACAATTTGGAAGAATCCGTTTTTCTCGTCGTAGGTTCTTAAAACTTTTCCGTCGTAAGGATTTACGTATGCTACTTTATAAATAGGGAATTCATCAAAGTAATTCCAGGCATGTGTATTATGCTCGTACCAATAGAATTGGTAAGACATTTTTTTGTCGATAGGAATATTTACCCAGTGAATAGGGTATTTCTCTTTCACCTGAGCGTCCACAGATTTTTCTAACACTCGGATGGGAAGAATCTGCTTCTGGTCAATATTTTGTGTATTATGATAGATGACATCTTTTCGGGTAATGTTTTCAATTTCATCTTTAAAAACATACAGTGCGCCGGTAATGGAAATAATGAAAATCAAAAATCCAATACCTAAACCAAACCACAAATGCAGTTTTCCTGTCCATTTTTTAAATACGTTTGGCTTCTTTTTATGATGTTTCTTTTTCATAATTTTTTTAAGTTCCGCAAAGATAAGTTTTTAATTTTTATTTAGAATATTTATAATTAACGAGCTTTGAATGAAAAATATTATTCTTTAAACGCAAAGTTATACAAAGGTTTTTTCCGAATTTTTATTGTATTTAAGATAAACAAAGGCGTTTGAATTAATTTCGAAATACAAATTGAATGTCTTGTTAAGTGAAGCACCTTTAGTTTTATTTGAGTGTTGTTTATTTTTTCTTCAAATTATTTTCATCTAGTTTGTCATCCCGTAGGGATCTAGACGCGAATCTTTCCATACAATTTTCTAATACTATGCTTGGATCCCTACGGGATGACAAACTGAGGATTGATTTTGCGATGAAAAAATGATAACCAGACAAATACCCTAGCCCCGATTGACTCCTGTATTTTATTTTTTTAATGGAGTCGTCGAAACTTGTTCCTCGTTTTGCAACGACATCCTTTTTCTGAAATGGCTTAAAAAAAGCGTGGGCGAAAAAGATACAGTGGAAAGCGGGAAAAAGCTTCAATTAAAATTTATATTCCACCATAAACGTTCCTCTTAATCCTAGCGAATTGGTAAAGTCGGCATCTCTTGCTGCCCACCATGCAATAGCAGGTTGATAGGTCTTGTTGAAAAGGTTTTCGATCCCTAAAGAAACTTTCCAGTTTTGACTAACTTCATAACTCGATCTTAGGTTGAAAACAGTATAATCCGGCACTCTTCCTTCTCCATAAGCATACACTCCTTTGGCATTGGGCTCGAATCTATTTTGCCCAAAAGCGTGTAACATATCAAGACCCACAGATAAAGCTTGAATTGGTCTCACTTGAACATAGGCTAAGACTTTCGGTGCAGAAATTCTGCTGTTGTTGATTTTGGTTGAATAATCTCCGTCATCTTTTACAGAAGTAATCCCTTCCATCCAGCTGTAGCTTCCTCCGAAGTTGATCCATTTTGTGGGTGTGAAATGTAAAAACCCTTCCACACCATACACAACTTCCGGTGATCTTTGAATCATTAAAGCTCTGTCCGGACTTTGAACAAAAGTTGCTCCCAGTTTGGAAGTACTTACATAAGATGTGATCTCGTAGTTGATCCATTTTGAGATTTGCCCTGTTGCCCCCAATTCATAGTTGTTGACAATAATGGGTTTTGTTTCTAAATTTTGAATGGTTCCTTCTGTTGAGTTTCTTAAGATTCTTCCTAATTCGTTGATAGAGTAGGCTTGAGAAAAGCTTCCAAAAAGATTAATCATTGGATTGATATTATAACGAACACCAATATTTCCCACTAAGGCATTGTATTTTAAATCTCCGCCTGTTACAAAAATACTTTTGGTGAAGGTTCCGTCACTTTTAATCGTAGAAAGCGTGTTGAAATCTCCAACTTTTACGGCAATGTTTTCATATCGTAAACCTCCTTTTATCGTTAATTTTTTCATTAAATCAACTTTAACCAAAAGGAATGGAGCGATGTTGGTCATGTTCATATCCGGTGTCCAATAACGGCCGTCTTCCAGTTTTTGAACGGTTTGATCATTCAAAACATCTAATCCGTAAATCATTTCAGCCTGAGAATTTTTACCACTCCAAAGCTGGGTATCGAAATTGGCTCTTGCGCCTGATTTTTTTGAAATGACATTTGATTGGCCACCATTCAGGAAAGTATCGCTGTATCCGTAAACGGTTCTGAAATCCTGTAAGTAAAGATTTACGTTTAATGAAGTTCCTTTCCACAGGTTTTTGTTATCATAACTTAATTTGAAATTGTGGTTTCTTGGGGTACCTTGCGGAGTGGTTTCCAGATTTTTTCCTTCTCCTTCTCCAATCGTTGGGGTAATACCGTATTTGCCTGTTTTTAAGCCTAAATTTAAATCAGATTTGGCAGCATAGCCGATGTAGGAAGCTTCAATTCTTTGGTTATCATTAATAGTGTAGCCTAATTTCAACATTCCGTTGTAGTTATTCATTTTGGCTGTACTGTATGTCGGACTCAGATTTACACCATCTGCATCTTTCATATAGCCTGTTTTTTCATAAGCCAATGAAACTACGTAATCGAACTTACTGATCTTTCCGGATAAAAGCTGACTTGCTCTATAGCCTAATGTTCCGCCATATGGCTGACCCGTAATTCCAAATTGTGAAATCCCCGAGATCTTCTTGTCGGATTTGCTTCTTCTTGTGATATAATTGATAATACCTCCATCTGCACCGTTTCCGTAGATGGAAGATGCACCTTTGATCACCTCAATTCTTTCGATAACTGAAGGGTCGATAGATCTTAAATCTCTCGCTCCGTTTCGAAGGGGAGTAGATTGTGGAATCCCGTCAATTAAAACCAAAACCTGGCGCCCACGAAGCGTTTGCCCTGTATTGGAAGTTTGCCCGGAACTTGTTGCCAAACTCGGAACCGTATATTGTAAAATGCTTGTAATATCTGAGTTTACCGTTAACTGAGACTGCACTTGTTTTTCGCCAACAACGGTTATAGAACTCGGTATTTCTTTAATATTTTCTCTTTTTCTGGATGCTGTTAGCACAACCTCATCTACATCTCTTGTGTTGATGCTGTCTTTTACCTGTCCAAATGCTGAAATAGTAGCCAAACAAGCTACAGATAGAGTTAATTTTTTCATTGTACGTTCTTAATTCCCTTTTTCTTTTGTTTTCCTAGCCATACTAAAAACCCTGTAACAGGTAATGATGTGCAAATGAGTCCTGTGATAAACCAAATAATTTTCCCGAACAGTCCAAAGTATGATCCTGTGTGAATGTCATAGTTGGCGTTGGCGTATTTCTCGGCGTTGTTTAATTGTTGATGAGGTTTGTTGGCTAATAATTTCCCTGAATATTTATCAAAAACCAACTGATTACGCTCACTAAATCTTCCATCTTGTCCATACACTGAGATGGGAATGTTTTTTAATTCTTTCCCTTTTTTAGTTTTTCCGTTTAATGGAATTCTAAAACTTGATGAGGTGGCGTATCGTTTTCTTGTTTCGGATGCGGTAAGATCAAAAATTGCATTGTTTTTTGCTAACAGTGAATCCGGAGATTTTATTTCCTTTTCCTTAGGCAGCTCGGTTGAACCTGATAAGGCAACGTTGAATGTGTTTTTCACCCAAGGATAGGCAAAATAAATTCCTGTAACACTCATTAATAAGGCAATAAATGAAGCATAAAATCCTAAGATATTATGAAGGTCGTAGTTCTTGCGTTTCCAGGTTTTTACATTTTTCCAATCGAAAGAAAAACGTCCTTTTCGCATCTTCTTATTCTGTGGCCACCAAAGAACAATACCTGTGATGAGCATGATGATGAATAATACAACCGGAATTCCTACCACATATTTTCCCCAGTCGGAGTTCAGAAGAAGCCCCCAATGGATATATTTTAGAAGGGTAAAGAAGTCATACTTTTCATTATAAACAGATAAAATTTCTCCTGTATATTGGTTTACATACACCAATTTATTGATCAGAACTTCATCAAAATAGTTCCATCCTTTTTTATCTTTTTCGTAATACAGAAATTTGTAGGATTTTGCTTGGTCTAAAGGAATCTCAACAGAGCTCAGCGGAAACTTTTCATTAAGTTCTAAACTGACTTTCTCCCGAAGAATCTCAATAGATAGCGGTTTGCTACCTATATTTTCTTTCTGTACATAAATTGCTTCTTTACGTAAACTGTTCTGAACCTCATCTTTAAAAACATATAAAGTTCCCGATAATGAAACAATAAAAATGATAAGACCAACGGATAAACCAAACCACAAATGCAGTTTGGCAGACCATTTTTTTGTTGAAGAAACCTTCTTTTTATGGTGATGTTTTTTCTTCATATCAAAAAAGTTAACCCTTGGAAGGGCTAACTTTTATTTATTTAAAATTTATATCCTATTGATACTCTAAAGTTTCTTGGAGCTTCTGCTTGATAATAGTAACCTCCTCTTTGTGTATTGTCTGACATTGTAAAATTGATGCTACTTCCACTATATAAATATCTATTGAAAAGATTAAAAACATTAAGACCTATTCTGAATTTAGAATTTTCCCAAGAGGCACCTGCATCAAATTTTAAATAATCATTCATTTCTAAGGGAGCATTTGTGCTACCCCAATTCCAACTACTTCTTCCGCCTAAGAATGTACCTCCAAAGCTTAATCCAAAACCTTCTAAATCACCTTGTGTGAAAGTGTAATTTAACCAAGCGTTTGCTGTATGTTTAGCATATCCCGGAACTTTATCTCCCTTATTAGCTAAAGGAGTAGTTTCAGTAAATTTATTTTCTGTAAATGCATAATTGAAGATTGCATTGAATCCTTTAGTGATTTCACCTTTTAGATCAAATTCAACTCCCTGCACTCTTGTTTTGCCCAAAAAGATTGAAAACATTCCGGTAGGGTCTGTTGGATCAGTACCAATTGCATTGTTTTTATTAATGTTATATAATGACAATGTAGTATTCCATTTCCCTGCGAACCAATCTTTCTTTACACCTACTTCCATGTTATTCCCTGTAATTGGTTTTGCAGTTGTTCCATCTCTAAATAAACCAGATTGGGGTGAGAATGCTTGGTCATATAATGCATAAGCAGACATACTTTCATCAATAGAATAGCTTAGACCAACTCTCGGAGTAATTTTATTAGCTTCTGTTTTTGTTCCGTAGCTATTTTCTTTTACGTTTGTATAGCGTGCTGCAAGTGTTAATCTTAATGCATCATTAAAAAAGCCTAATTCATCCTGTAAATATAAACCGGTATAGTTTTGTTCAATTGTACTTCCTGCTCCGGCTCTTACAGAAAGAGGTTTTGTCTTATCGAAAGGTTTGTAAGCGTCGGTATTGTTAGGACCATAATAAGCGCCTGTTGGACCATTACTATCATAGCTGTTGGTATCGATATTATACCAATAGTTATGATCAGCAGCTTTAGTATAATTATCATTAGCATTATATTTATCAAGGTTATATCCCTGAGACCAATCTGCCATATATTTCTTGCTTCCTAAATCAAGCCCTGCTAAGATTTTGTGAGAAACAGAACCTGTTTTTGCAAAACCGTTTAAGAAAACCTGTCCGAATTTCATGGTATTATCAGCTTCCCAATAATTTAAACGACGGATCATATAGTTTCCTTCAAATTTACTAGGCCAAAGGTCACTTCCCATCGTGTATTCATTCACATAGGTTAATTGAGAAGTTAGTTTCCAGTTTTCATTGAATTTATGTTGTAAATTGATGTTTACGGTGTTGTTATCCACTTTTGTAGGATCAATACCCGGATCAGTTGTTGTGTATTCTACAGGTTTTGTTGCATATCCATCAAAACTGAATACATACGCAGAACCTACTTCAGACATTTTTGCCTTTTGATAGATATATTCTGCTGTTAAAGTCGTTTTATCAGAAAGTTTTACTTTCAATGAAGGGTTGATAATATATCTGTCATTGAATTCATAATCTCTGAAACTGTTTTTGTTCTGAGCCATTAAATTCAATCTGAAAGCTACTTTATCGGTGATTTTAGTATCAATGTCTGCTTCTCCTCTGTACATATTGAAGCTTCCAAGAGTTACTCTTGCTGTTCCGTTTAGGGCCTGTCCGGTTGGCTTTTTAGTTACGATATTGTAAATACCGCTTGGTTCTCCGTTTGACATTAAGAATCCTGACGGCCCTTTGATGAATTCAATATGATCTACAAAAGACATATCTTCACTTAGAGGTCCCCAGTTTGATGTAACGTTTACCCCGTTCATAAAGGCTGCAGCTCTGGAGCCTCTCATGTTTACTCTTGTATACATGTCTCCCCAGTGCTCTAATCTTTGTGCTCCGGCAACGTTTCTAAGAACACCGTCACTCAAGGTTGTAACCTGCTGATCTTCTAATGCTCTGCCTGTAATGATTGAAATGTTTTGTGGAATTTTTATTAAAGCTTCATCTAAACGCATAGAAGAAGAACCTTCTTTTTCTACGTATTTATTGTAATATTTTCCTTTTACAACAACTTCTTCAATATCGTTAGATTTGATAGAGTCTTTTTCCTGTGCAAAGGTCATCATTGTTGCTAATAAAGCTGCTCCTATTGTTAATTTCTTCATTGTTTATTTTTGTAAGACAGAGTCTGTAATTATTTGATTAGAATTTATAAGTAACACTTCCGATTATATTCATCAGTTTCTGAGGATTTGCTGTGGTATAACCAATCCAGTAATGTTCGTTGGTGAAATTGTCTGCTTTTATCCCAATTCTGAATTTCTTGGTGTCATAATAAGCATTGGCGTTCAATACGATATAAGAAGGTAATGTGAAGACATTATTTGTATTTGTGGCCGTATCTAGATTATTTACAATTTTATTTTCACTGGCGTAATTTCCACCAATTCCGAATCCTAAGCCTTTTAAATTACCATCTAAAAACTGATAACTTGCGTAAAGGTTAGCCAAATAAGGGGAACCTGCTGTATTAGGTCTTCTGTTCTCTACAGACGCATCTGCTTGGGTATATTTTGAATCATTATAACTGAAACCAACAATTGCCGTAAAACCTTTTACCAAATAAGCATTCACTTCAAGCTCAACTCCTTTGCTTACAATGGTTCCGTCCTGTACTTGTGCGCGAGGATCATTAGAGTTTATTGCATTTCTTAAAACATCTTTTACCTTGATGTTATAGTAACTTAACGTAGAAGAAATTTTTCCGTTAAAAAGGCTGGTTTTGATCCCTCCTTCCATTTGGTTAGCTTGTTCAGGAGTCGGAGTTCTTGTTAAACCTGCAGCATCTTTATAGTAATCAAGATTTTTAAAGCTGTTTTGATAGTTTCCAAAGACTGAAAACTTATCTTTTACCACTTCATAAACGATTCCAAGTTTTGGAGAAAAGAAAGTCTGATTAAAACTTTTGCGCTCCTCAGGATCTGGAGTTGCCGGAACTCCCGGCTTGTTGTTGAAATTATCAACACGCAATGCCATTAAAACATTTAAGTTATTGGTGATGCTTAAAACGTTGGAAAGGTACACCGCATAATTTTCCTGTGTTCCGTTGATGAGGTATGGAGTTTCGTTTCCTGCTACTGCATCATATTTTGTATGTAATGCGGTACCGTTGAAATTGGTATAATTAAAACCTGGTTGGTGCAAAGGCACCGGTATTGGTTCTCCGGCAGCATTTCTGTCAAAACCATTGATGTCATAAAAATTCTGATCGTTATTCACTCTTAAATAATCAAATCCTAAAACAACACGGTTTCTTAAGTTTCCGATACGGAAATCTCCATTGAAATTTTGTTGGAAATTAATTGACTTTTTTCTACTGTCTCTGGTTGATTGGTCGCTTCTGTACATGCTGGTAGCATCATCACCTGTAAAGAATAAATAAGGCATAAATCCATTAGAATAACTGGAAGAAGTGCTGATGTTCGTAGAAGACTTAATGTTGTTTGATATTTTATAATTAACCTGTCCGAAAAAATTGATGCTTCTTCCTGTATTGGTTAAATCTTTTCCTAAATAAGAGTTCTTATAATCAAGATTCAGATCTTTAATATTGTTGACTTTCTGTAAATATTTTCCTGAGTAAAAGAAAAAGGTTTGATCGCTCATACTTTTCATTTGGAATAATTCCATTTCGAAGTTGATGTTTAAACGATCTGTTGGATTATAAGTAAGGCTTGGAGCAATTGCTAAATTTCTTTTGAAACCTTCTGTTTGAAATGTTCCTTCGTTGGTATACGCAGAATTTAGCCTGAATAATAATTTTTTATCTTGAGTAAGGGGAGCATTAACATCTACAGCAGCTCTGTATGTATCGTAACTGCCGCCTGATAAATTGATGTTCCCGCCGAAAGTTTCAAAAGGCTTTTTGGTAACCCGGTTGATTACGCCTCCATAACTTGTTAATAAACTTCCGAATAAGGTTCCTGATGGGCCTTTAAGTACTTCTACTTTTTCTAGATTAATGGCATCTATAGCTCCTGTTACAGATCCTAAGACACCATTTCTCAAAGAGTTTGAAGAAACAAATCCTCTTAAGTTTACATAAGCACCGCCGTCACCGGCTCTTCCATTGGCTGTCCACATAGTTTGCAGACCCGGAATATTTCTAAATGCTTCATCAACGGTATAAATCCCTTGGTTCTCTAAGATTACTTTATCTATGCTAGAATAGACCTGAGGGTTTTCAATAGCCTTTAAAGTCATCTTATTTGAATAGTCACTGTCTTTTTTGATGTAAGTATTTATAATCACTTCATCAATGCGTTTTGTGTTAGCAGAATCCTTTTCCTGAGCTAAAGTCAGGACGGAACCTAACAGAGAGGTGCAGATCAGTACATTTTTCATGAAAGCCAAATTTTCTGCAAATATATTGTTTTTAATTATTCTAAATAAGTTTCATCATTGATATTTATCATACAATTATTATCCATTAAATACAAAAAACCGCTCCATGCAGTGCTGGAGCGGTTTCTATTCTATAATTAATTTATTTCTTACGCAGGAATTTCTCCTTTATATAAGAATGAAATAATTTCTTTGTTTAATTTATCCATCATTTCGCTGAATAAGTGGAAAGATTCTTGTTTGTAAATAACAAGCGGATCTTTTTGCTCGTAAACAGCTCCCTGAGAAGATCTTCTAAGATCATCCATCTCACGAAGGTGAAGCTTCCAGTTTTCATCGATGATTGATAAAGTGATATTCTTTTCAAAATCGTTAATCAAACTTTCACATTTCGTATCGTAAGCTTCTTTAAGATCAGCTACAATAGTCATTGTTTTGTGTCCGTCTGTGAAAGGAACCTGAATCATTTTAAACATTGAACCTTGATTTTGATATACATTCTCAATAATAGGGAATGATTTTTCTCTCAATAAGTTCAGTTTCATGTTATAATCTTCCTGAGCCGCTTTGAATAAGATATCCGTTAATTCCGGAACTTGCTTATTACCAAAGTCACTTTCAGAAACCGGAGAACCCATTGTGAAATGTTTGATGATTTCAAATTCAAAATCTTTATAGCTTCCGTTTGCTTTTCCTTTCGTTACGATAGAATTAGAAACATCGAAAATCATGTTGGTGATATCGTATTTCAAGTGATCTCCGAATAGAGCATTCTTTCTTCGCTTATAGATAACGTCACGTTGTTTGTTCATTACGTCATCATATTCAAGAAGTCTCTTTCTTGTTCCGAAGTTATTTTCTTCTACTTTTTTCTGCGCTCTTTCGATAGATTTACTGATCATAGAATGCTGAATAACTTCACCATCTTTATGACCCATTCTGTCCATCATTTTAGCGATTCTCTCAGAACCGAATAAACGCATTAAGTTATCTTCAAGAGATACATAGAACTGAGAACTTCCCGGATCTCCCTGACGTCCCGCTCTACCTCTTAACTGTCTGTCAACACGTCTTGAATCGTGTCTTTCTGTACCAATAATTGCTAAACCGCCAGATTCTTTTACCTCTTTGGCCAATTTAATATCCGTACCACGACCTGCCATGTTGGTTGCAATGGTTACTGCTCCTGGCTGTCCTGCTCCTGCAACGATCTCTGCTTCCTTCTTGTGAAGTTTCGCGTTCAATACCTGGTGCGGAATTTTTCTTAATTGTAGCGCTTTTGAAAGCAACTGAGAAATTTCAACAGAAGTTGTACCTACCAATACAGGTCTTCTTGCTGCTGTTAATCTTTCAATTTCTTCAATTACGGCGTTATATTTTTCTCTGTTAGTTTTGAAAACTAAATCTTGTTTGTCATCTCTTATAATAGGACGGTTGGTAGGAATTACTACAACATCTAATTTGTAGATTTCCCAAAGTTCGCCTGCTTCAGTTTCAGCAGTACCCGTCATCCCCGTAAGTTTGTTGTACATACGGAAGTAGTTTTGAAGCGTTACCGTTGCAAAAGTTTGCGTTGCTGCTTCAATTTTTACGTTTTCTTTAGCTTCAATCGCCTGGTGTAGACCGTCTGAATAACGACGTCCTTCCATGATACGACCTGTCTGTTCATCAACGATTTTTACTTCACCATCAATTACTACATACTCATCATCTTTTTCAAATAATGTATATGCTTTCAATAACTGACTCATGGTGTGAACACGCTCAGATTTTTCAGCAAAATCAGAGAATAATTTTTCTTTAGCTTCGAATTCTTCTTCTTTCGTTAAATTTTTAGCTTCAACTTCAGCAATCTCAGTTCCGATATCCGGAAGAACGAAGAAATTATTATCTTCATTTCCCTGAGACATATATTCAACACCTTTGTCTGTCAAATCAACCTGATTGTTTTTCTCCTCGATAACGAAATAAAGATCTTTATCTACAATCGGCATATCACGGTTGTTGTCCTGCATGTATTGACCTTCAACTTTCTGAAGTAATGCTCTGTTTCCGCTTTCTGATAAGAACTTGATTAATTGTCTGTTTTTAGGCAAACCTCTGTAAGCCTGAAGTAATTTGAATCCTCCTTCTTTAGTATTTCCTGCAGCAATTAATTTTTTTGCTTCATTAAAAATTGCAGAAACGGTTTTCTTTTGAACTTCAACAATTCTGTCGATTGAAGGTTTAAGAACATCAAATTCTTGTCTGTCTCCCTGAGGAACCGGACCAGAAATAATCAATGGCGTTCTTGCGTCATCTACCAAAACAGAGTCAACCTCATCCACGATAGCAAAGTTTAATTCTCTTTGTACCAATTCTGAAGGTGAAGTTACCATGTTATCTCTCAAATAATCGAAACCGAATTCGTTATTTGTTCCATAGGTAATATCTGAATTGTATGCTTTTCTTCTTCCATCTGAGTTCGGCTGGTGATTATCGATACAATCGATTCTCATTCCGTGGAACTGATACAATGGACCCATCCAAGCGGAGTCTCTTTTTGCAAGATAGTCATTCACGGTTACCACGTGAACCCCTCTTTCAGGAAGTGCATTTAAGTAAATAGGTAATGTTCCTACTAGCGTTTTACCTTCACCCGTTGCCATTTCGGCAATTTTACCGCTGTGAAGAATAACCCCTCCAATAAACTGAACATCGTAGTGGACCATATCCCAAACTACAGGAGTTCCGGCTGCATCCCATGAGTTTTTCCAAACAGCAGTGTCTCCCTGGATCTCAACGAAATCTTTAGTTGCAGCAAGTTCTCTGTCCAATTGAGTCGCAGCTACACGAATTTCTCCGTTTTGCGCCCATCTTCTTGCTGTTTCTTTTACTAGTGCAAAAGCTTCAGGAAGAACTTGGCTAAGAACTTTCTCCTCGATTTCGTATGAATCTTTTTTAAGAGACTCTATTTGAGAGAAAAGAGCTTCTTTTTCATCAACATTAGCCGAATTTTTTATCTGCTCTTTAATCTGTTCTATCTGCGCTGTGATGGTACTTGTTGCTGATTTTATTTTATCTTTAAATTCAGCAGTTTTCTCTCTTAAGCCATCATCAGACAATTGCTGAATATTGGGTTCAACAGCTTTGATTTTTGTTACAACTTTTTTTACTTCCTTTAGGTCCTGCGCTTTCTTGTCTCCCAAAAACCCTTTAAGAACTTTGTTTAAAAAACTCATAAATTTTTACTTTATGCCTAAAGCGATATGCTTTAAGCGTTTTACTAAATACGCTTACTGCGCAAAAATTGATATTATAAAAAGGGGAATAAGCTTTAAGCTTATTGCCTAAAGCTCATGCCTTATTTAATATTCGTCTTCGTTCCAAAGATAATCTTCGTCCGTAGGATAGTCTGGCCAGATCTCGTCAATGGCTTCATACATTTCACCTTCGTCTTCAATAGCCTGAAGGTTTTCCGTTACCTCCATGGGTGCACCAGTTCTGATTGCATAATCAATAAGCTCAGCCTTTGTCATTGGCCAAGGTGCGTCACTTAAATATGAGGCTAATTCTAATGTCCAGTACATAATATTCTATTTTTTTTGCAAAAGTATAAAAATAGGCTATATTATAAGCTTTTTTATACCTGATTTTCAATTCTTTTTATTAATTTTTTACTCATTGCCCGTCACAGACTGTATTAGAGCTGTGTCAGCAACTTGTTCGATGTCATTTTCTCAAAAACCATTCCACAAATTTTTTTATGCCATTTTGGAAGTCTGTAGTAGGGTTGTAATCAATTAAAACCTTCGCTTTTCCTATATCAGCATTGGTTTTCTGTACATCTCCAGGTTGCATTGGCAGAATTTTTTTGATGGCAGTTTTTCCTAAAGCTTGCTCAATGGTAGAAAGCATTTCATTAAGAGTAATTACCTGACTTTCTCCAAGGTTGATGATTTCATATACTTTTGAATGATTTTCCAGATAGCGGATAGACTTTGTAATACCATCAATAATGTCATCAATATAAGTGTAATCTCTTGCGGTACTTCCATCGCCGTAGAAAGGGATTTCCTGATCTTCGGAAATTAATTTTGTGAATTTATGTATCGCAAGATCAGGTCTTTGTCTAGGTCCGTAAACCGTGAAAAACCTTAGTTGAATCATGTCTATAGCATATAATTGATGATAAACATGACCTAAAATTTCTCCACATTTTTTGGTGGCTGCATATGGTGAAATAGGATTGTCTACATTGTCTGTTTCGGCAAAGGGAACTTTCTCGTTGTTTCCGTAAACGCTTGATGAAGACGCGCAAACAAATTTGTTGATTCTGAATTCTTTACAGAGTTCCCAAAGATGCATCGTTCCACGAACATTTACTTCTTCGTATTCCAAAGGTCTTTCGATGGAAGGACGAACGCCGGCAAGGGCGGCCAGATGAATGATCACATCAATTTTATGGGTTTTAAAAAGGTCTTCAAGCCCTTTTTTATCTCTGATGTCCTGATAATATAAGGTATAATTGTTTGATTGTGAAAGGGAGATTAATTTCTTAATGTCGGTCTCTTTGTCAGAAAAAGTAAAATCAGAAAAATCTGCAATAGATTCTAATGTATTTTTAATTTTTATCCGATAATCGTAGAAATTATCAAAGTTGTCAATGTTTATGACAGAATGTCCTTCTTTCAATAATCGTTCTACTAAGTGAGAACCAATAAATCCGCTTCCTCCTGTTACAAGATATTTCATTCGTGTTTTTTATCTGTGCAAAAATATAAAATTCCTTTGTGAAAAATATAATCATTAAATTTACTTAAAAAAGTAATATAAAATTAATATGCAGTTTCAAGGGCAAATTTTAAAGATGACGAGTTATGATGCTCAGCCAATTCAGTATTATCTTAACCTTTCGGGTGATCTTATTCACATGAATGAATTGTTTGGAAAAGAATTGACGATAAAGCATACCGGCTTTCAATGTGTGAATTGTGGAAAAAATAAGCCTATTTATAGAATGGGATTTTGTAAAAGCTGCTTTTTTGAAAGTCCTTATGCAAGTGATACGATTATCCGTCCGGAGCTTTCTACCGCACATCTTGGGGTTGCAGAGCGAGATCTGGAAGTGGAAAAACAAATTCAACTTCAGCCGCACACCGTGTATTTGGCTTATACAGGAGATGTGAAAGTGGGGGTCACGAGAAGTTCACAAATTCCTACACGATGGATTGACCAAGGAGCAACTTTCGCGTTACCGATTGCCAGAACAGAAAACAGATATGAGGCGGGAATGATAGAAGTTGCGCTGAAAGAGCATTTATCAGATAAAACAAATTGGAGAAAAATGCTGCAGGATGATTTTGAAGGAGAAATGGATCTTGTAGATTTTCAACAAAAAATAAAGCAATATTTTCCTGAAGATTTCCAAAAGTTCTATAGCGAAGGGGAAGGTGTATGGAAATTTGATTATCCGTATGAAAAACCGGAAAAAGTAAACTCATTCACTTTAGACAAAAAACCTGAGTTTACAGGAAAGTTAGTTGGAATTAAAGGACAATATTTAAGTTTCGAAGGAGGAGATTTATTAATGTAAGAGGACATGAAGGATATGTGATTGATTTAGGTGTAAAAAATTAATCTTATATTTAAGATATAATTAAACCAAATCACAAATATGAACAAATGGGTTAAAAAGCTACTGATTGGCTTTGGGGTTTTGATGGTGATTTTCTTGTTGGGAAACTTCGGCTTAAATTTTTGGCTCAAAACCCAGCTGCCTAATTATATCAAGAATAATACAGATTATAAAGTTTCCTATAAGACATTTGATGTTGATTTGGGAACAGGAAATATTGTTGCTGTCGGAATTTCTGTGAATAGCAAGAATCCTCAAAATATCAGTGTTTTGGGGCTGCAAGGAACGATTGATACATTAAAGATCAACCGTTTTGGAATTTACGATGCTATTTTTAATAAACAGATAAGTACTTCCGACATCGTATTGTCTGGGCCTAATTTGAATGTAATTCTTCCTAAGCCTGCAGATCTTAAAACAGCTAAAAAAAGAAATCCTTTGGCCTTTGAAAGTATCAGGATTAACAAAGGAAGCTTCAATGTTTTTAAGTATACAAAACAGAAACTTTTATCGGTTCAAAAACTCGATTTGTACGTTGAAAATCTACAGATGACGGAAGAATCTGTAGGAGATCAGTTACCTGTTACTTTTGATAAATATGATGTTAAAGGAAAGAACTTCTTTTTCCGGCCAGATACTGTGTATGCTTTAACAATAAGCCAGATAACGACAGTTAATGGGCAAATGTCTGTAGATAATTTTCGGGTGATTCCTTTGTTGAGCTTTAATCAGTTTACGAGATTTTATCCAAAAAAGCCAAAATTATTTGAATTTTCGATTCGGAAAATGGCTTTTAAAGATATCGTTCTGGTGAAGAATAAAATCTCTTTAAGCAATGCCAATTTTGAAAATCCTAACCTGACCGTTTATAATACCAATGCCGTTGCTAAGAAATCTGAAAAGCCTTTGAATTATGAAGTCAATTTAGGTCAGATTAAAATAACAAATGCAGCGGTTCAGGTTCTGAAGGCTGATGGGAATCAACTTTTATGGGCGAAAAATTTTACGCTTAATGTTGATCAATTAATATTTGATAAAGAAACAAGGGAGCAAGTAATCCCCGTTGGATACAAAAGCTTTCAGTTTTCAGGAAAAGACATTTTATATTCCAATCATCAGAATTTTAGTGTTGGAAGTATTGCGCTGAATCCTAAAAGTGGGGAATTAAGAGATGTTTCTGTTACTCCAAACATATCAGATCCGGGTAGAAGATTGATGACTTTTAAAGCAAATCTTGCTGCTTTTAATATCAATACTTTACAATTTATAGATAAAAAGTTAAATCTTGATATTAAAGATGTGTTGGTGGATCATGTAAATGGTACCATCAAAGAAGGCGAAATTAAAGCAAAGAAAACTCCGAAAGAAAATACGATAAACTCGATTGTAATTCGAAAAGTTTCTCTTAAAAATTCTAATATTACTTACGATAAAGGAAATCAGCCTCTGGTTTTTAACGATCTGAATGCGACTATTAATAATATTGAAGTGAAGCCTAAGCCCAATAATTTAGGGCATACTTTTAATGCTAAAGATTTTTTTTTAACGACCAAAAATTTTGCTTATCAAACGCAGTTCTATAGGATGAGCGTTGGACTTTTAAAGCTTAACAAAAATAAAGTTCAGATCAGTAATTTCGCGATGAAACCTCTGGTTTCGAGAGCTCAGTTTATCAAAATGATTCCTGTAGAAAGAGATTTGTATGATCTTAAAGCAAATCAAATTACAGCAGAAGGAAATTGGGATCTTTTTTCACAGAATAAAAGTATTAACGCATCAAATGTGGTGATTCAATCTGCAGATGCTAATATTTTCAGGAGTAAAATTCCTAACGATGATTTAAAAGAAAAGCCACTGTACTCTAAATTATTGCGATCGATTAAAATTCCGATGTATGTCTCTAATTTAGATCTTAAAAACTCCGTTCTAGTGTATGAAGAAGATACACCGGAGAGTACGGGACCAGGAAAGTTGATATTCGGTAATTTTAATATGAATGTTAAAAACCTGAATTCTTCCAAAATGAAAGGTAAGCCAACGAAGGTAGATATCAAGATCAATTGTTCATTTATGAATCTTGCTCCTTTGGCTGTAAATTGGGGATTTGATGTAGCCAATACAAATGATGTATTTACCATTTCTGGCCGTGCAGCAAATCTTCCTGCGAATGGAATTAACCCTTTTATCAAGCCTTATCTTCATGTTATGGCCACTTCGGGGACAATTCAGGAAATGCTTTTTAATTTTAAAGGAAATCCTAAAGGTTTGAGCGGAACTTTTAATTTAAAACATAAGGATTTAAAGATCGCAGTTTTAAATAAAGACAATCAGCAGAAAAAAGGGATTCTTACCGCGATTGCCAATTTGGTAGTGAAATCCAGTTCTGGAAGTCTTCCTGAAGATGTTACGGTAGAAAATGTTGAAAGAGACCCTACAAAATCTTTCTTTAATTTGTTTTGGAAAGGAATTGAGCAAGGGTTGAAGAAGACTTTGATCGGAATTAATGTTGATAAGACAGAGAAAAAAGTAAAAAAGGCAGTTTCTTCTGTAAAAGAAATGAAGAAATCGGTAAAAGAATTGAAACAAAATATTAAATCAAATTCTAAAAAACCGGAACAAAAAGCTGAACAAGATCCTCAAGAAAAGAAAGGCTTTCTAAAGAATATATTCAAGAAAAAAGATAAACCCGAAACTGAATAATTTCGGGTTTATCTTTTAAAATATGTTAAAATTGTTCTTTTTGAATTATTGCTTACCAGTCTCATTAACCGGCAGATTATATTTGATTTTTAAAGATTAAATTCTTCGCTCTCCTGAACGGGGATATCTCTTAGGAATTTATCGAATTCTTCGCCTGGATAATTGCTGTCTGCTCCATAAGAGTCTATAATCATGCCACGGTTTCCATCATTATCTTTTAAAACATATAGCACTGCATTGTCGTCCGGATTGCTATCGCCTTCAAAACGATATGTTTTTAAGATGGTTAAGTCAGTGGGTGCATAGTTTTTTTCTGAGTTATCTAGCTTCATTTCACAGCTTTCATTCATTCTGAATTCTCGGTGTATGCCTCGTTCAGATAAGGTTTTCATTACCTGACTTAGAGTTGTCATACGATCCATATATTCTGAGCTATCCATAATAATATTTTATTGATTTACTACAAGAATTAAACCATTAGCACTAAAACATTGATTTTTTGATGAATTATATTTTTCTTGAAAATTAAGTTTAATGTTAACAAAATTTATAATTAAAATAAATAAAATAGGTACACTTTTTGCAATATCCCAAGTAATAAATCGGGCAAAATATGAAAAAAGAAGTCGGAGTTATACTGGCAGGAAGTGTTGGGCTTTTGGCAGTATTAAGTTTTATAGGCATTAAAAAAGTATTAGGTAAAAAAAATAAACAATACAGTGATTCTTATTCAGATTATCACAGACATTTTGATGGTAAAAATCAAGATGACGAATATCATGGAATAGAATTTTATGCGCTGAAGTAGTAAAAATATATATTTAATCAGTTTTTTTTAATATCCAATACTTTTTTAGTGTTGGATATTTTTGTGGAAAACTTTAGTGTTAAAACGCATTATTTTTTGAAGATTCCATTCTATTTTTACATCAGAAAATGCAGAACGAAAACAGTATAAAAGGTCAAGGCGCTCAGCGAAATATTATCAACCGTTTCGACAGGTTTACCTATGAGCCCGATGAAGAAGATTTTGAATCTGTAAAGACCTCTTTTACGGAGATTTTTCCGAAAACGATTGTGAATCAGGTGAAGAGTGAAGATCTTCCGATGGAATATTCAATGAATCCTTATCAGGGTTGTGAGCATGGATGTTCTTATTGTTTTGCAAGACCTACTCATGAATACTGGGGCTATAGCGCGGGAATTGATTTTGAAAGAAAAATTATGGTGAAGAAAAATGCACCAGAATTATTAGAGAAATTTTTCCAAAAAAGAGGCTATAAACCTGCGTCAATTTTGCTTTCTGGAAATACGGATTGCTATCAGCCTGCCGAAAGACAATTTGAGATTACTAGAAAATTACTGCAAGTTTGTCTTGATTACAGACACCCTGTCAATATTCTGACAAAAAATGCTTTAGTTTTGAGAGATCTGGATATTCTAAAACCCCTTGCTGAACAGAATTTAGTTTCTGTTTCTTTAAGCATTCCTACGATGAATGAAGAGTTAAGAAGAAAAATGGAGCCACGGACCAGTTCTTCCAAGAATAAACTAAAAGCAATTGAAACTCTTTCTGAGAGTAAAGTTCCTGTACATGTGATGGTTGCGCCAATGATTCCGGGGTTGAATAGTGATGAGCCTTTAAATATTTTAAAAGCGATTTCTGATGCCGGGGCTCAAAGTTTTGGGTATAATTTAGTAAGATTGAATGATACGGTAGAACCTGTTTTTGTACAGTGGATTGAAACTCATTTTCCGGACAGAGCTCAGAAAGTTTTAAACTTAATTCGTTCAACGCGAGGAGGAAACTTAGGAGATAAAAGATATTTTGAAAGACAGAATGGACAAGGGAATATTGCAGAAATGATTCACAATACCTTTAAAATAGGAAGAAAGAAATTTTTTGATGGCAAAGAGTTTCCTAAATTATCAACGGCTAATTTTACGGGAGCGAAAGATCAGCAATTGAGGCTGTTTGATTGATTTTTTTTCCGCAGATTATAAGAATTTTCACAGATGATTGTGTTTTATTTGTGAACAGTATTAGTGTTTAAATAATAAGGAACAAAAAACCGCTCCAAAAAGAAACGGTATTTTATATAGCAAGTTTGTTATTTCTAAACGGGTTCGCCTTCAGGGCAGATAAATTCTCGTCTACACAATTCGCGATACATAATTCCATTACATATATAAAAACATTCTCCGGGAAAAGGATAGCTTTCTCCCCCTGAAATGCTTTTCAATTTGTCTTTGCTTAATTTCTTTAGATTTTTCATATTATTTTTAGTTTGATGGTAAAATAAAGATACTCAAAATAGTCATATGTCAATCTGTTTTGAATTATTTTTCATGGAAGTCTTTCTATGGCTAATATTGCCCATGTTTTATCTCATAATTGAGTTAAAACTGATCCTTTTTTTAATGTAATCATAGCAACGGAAAACAAAAAACCGCTCCAAAAAGGAACGGTTTTCTTATACATGTTTTTGAATTTCAATTACATTGAATTGTCCGGACATTTGAAATCATTGCTGCAAGCTGCACAAATGACAACTCCGCTGCAGTAATAGTTACAAAATTCAGGTTCTGGAAGTTTAATTCCTCCTGCTCCCGAAATGCCTTTTAGTTGGCCTTTACTTAATTTCTTTAAATTTTTCATATTGATTTAATTAAAATTTTGATAGTAAAGTAAATATAATTAAAAAATTATATACCAAATAAGGTTTTTGGGTTATTTTTTTATTAACCCTAATTCAATCAATCTTTCGTGTAAAAACTCTCCTGCAGTTGTATCTTCATATAACTTAGGGTTGTTTTCATTAACACAATTTTCAAGAGCGTTTAATGACATTCCGCTTACTGGATGCATAAAGAAAGGGATAGAATATCTTGAAGTTCCCCACGATTCTCTTGGTGGATTTACCACTCTGTGAATCGTAGATTTCAATTTGTTGTTGGTATGTCTTGATAACATATCTCCAACGTTGATCACCAATTCATCTGGTTCGGCAATAGCATCAATCCATTCACCATCATGGTTTTGAACCTGAAGTCCTTTTCCTTGAGATCCCATCAAAAGCGTAATCAGATTGATGTCTCCGTGAGCAGCTGCTCTTACCGCATCATCCGGCTCCTGAGTAATAGGTGGATAATGAATAGGTCTTAAAATAGAGTTTCCTTCTGCAATTTTGTCATCAAAATAAAACTCATCAAGATCAAGATACAATGCCAACGCCTGTAAAACAGATTTTCCTGTTTTCTCAAGCATTTGGTACGTTTCTTTACCTACTTCATTGAATTTTGGAAGTTCATCAACAATCACATTGTCAGGATATTCTTTTTTGTATTTTGAATCATCAGACACATATTGTCCGAAATGCCAAAATTCTTTTAAGTCTCCTTTTTTGAATCCTTTTGCAGTTTCTTTACCGAATCCTACATAGCCTCTTTGGCCACCAATTCCTGGAATTTCATACTGTTGTTTAGTCTCTGTGGGAAGTTCAAAAAAGTTTTTCACTTCTCCGTACAGGTCTTCTACCAATTGGTCATTAAGAAAGTGTCCTTTTAAGGCCACAAAACCAATCTCTTCGTAAGCTTTTCCGATTTCATTTACAAATTTCTGTTTGCGTTCCGGTTCACCCGAAAGGAAATCACGCAGGTCTACACTAGGTATTTTATCCATTTTTAGAAATTTAACGTGGTGCAAAATTACATCTTTTTTGAATTAAATTTTTTTAGAATTAAGGATTTATAAGTTAAATTTGTACTCATGAAAAAATATTCTTCTAAGAGAAGTATTCAAATACTTGCGCACCTCCTTCAGCAGTACGGAATTTTAGATATTGTTATTTCACCGGGATCTAGAAATGCCCCGTTAGCGATTCATTTTTCAGAAATGGATAGTTTTAACTGTTTCAGTATTGTAGACGAAAGAAGTGCCGCTTTTGTTGGAATAGGGATGGCCCAAAGCGAAAAAAAGCCTGTTGCAGTTACCTGTACAAGTGGTTCGGCTGTTGCCAATTATTATCCTGCCGTTACAGAAGCATTTTATCAGAATATTCCACTTTTGATATTAAGTGCAGACAGACCCACAGATTTTGTAGATATTTTTGATGGGCAGACCATTAGACAGCAAAATATTTTTCATCAGCATTCTTATGGTGATTTCCAACTCTTAGAAGACAGTAAGGAAAACGCCGAGGAGATTAATTTTGATATTATTAAAAAAGCAATTGAGCTTTGTTTTGAAAAACAAGGTCCGGTTCATATTAATATCCCGTTGGAAGAGCCTTTGTATGAATTGGTTTCTGAACTTCCTACTTTTCCTACGGTTGAGAAAACAATTAAGCACAAGGAATATGAAATTCCGTCTACCTTAATTGCAGATTGGCATACTTCACAAAGAATTCTTCTTTTGGTTGGAACAAAAGACTACAGTCCTGAATTGGAAAGTCAGCTTTCTCAGTTGGTTAAAAATCATTCTGTGGTGGTTTTAAGTGAGGCAAATTCTAATGTGCATCATGATAAATTTTTTAGACATATTGATCGTTATATTTTCAATTTTACGGAAGAAGACTATAAAACATACGCTCCTGATCTCTTAATAACCATCGGGCAGAATGTAGTTTCTAAAAAAGTAAAACAATTTTTAAGAAGCGCACGCCCAAAACAACATTGGCATTTGGATGAAGTTTGGCAGCCTGATACTTATTTTTCATTAACAGAAAAAATAGAAGTTAAACCAGAATTGTTCTTTTCTAAATTGTTGAAATTCATTAATCTAGAGCCAAGGCCTTATTTTAATCTTTGGGATGTTTTACGAGATAAAAAAGATGCTAAACATCTAGAATTTTTAAATACCGTAGAATATTCTGATTTCTATTTCTTTAATAAAGTTTCAGAAACGGTTCCTGAGAATTATAATATTCATGTAAGCAATAGTTCGGCGATAAGATATGCGCAGTTATTTGATTTTGGGAAAAGAAAAATATACTGTAACCGAGGTACAAGCGGAATTGATGGTTCTACCTCAACGGCGATGGGGTTTGCTATTAAAAATGCCAATCCGACATTGTTAATTACCGGAGATCTAAGTTTTTTCTACGATATTAATGGTCTTTGGAATCAATATATTCCACCATTTGTAAGAATTATGATCTTCAATAATGGGGAAGGGAATATCTTTAAGATTATTCCGGGGCCTGGAAATGCCAACCCAAATACTTTAGACGAATTTATTGCAACGAAGCACCGTAAAAATGCGGAACACCTTGCCAAGCATTTCGGATTCTCTTACACAAGAGTGGAAGATGAAGCAACGCTTGACCGTGTGTTAGATAATTTCTTCAAACCGGATGCACAACCTAAAATATTGGAAGTGAATACGTATGGTAAAAATAGCGCCGATGTTTTAAAGGCTTATTTTGACTTTATGAAATAGTATTAAAAATCTAAATATTCTTGATTACCCGGTAGATTGATAATTCGATCTATTGGGTAAATAAACATATCATCAAAATCATTCATCGCATTGATGAGTTGAAAATGGGTGTATTGTTTGATATTTTGTAAAGTAATTTCCTGCTCTTTTATCTTTTTATTCTTCAAAAGGTTCTGTCTTTGAACTCCGTTTAACAGATAGGTTGTTGGCGTAAACCAATCTTTCCCTTTTAAGAACAAAATGTTAGAGAATGAGGTGTCTGTGATATGATTATTTTTTACAATAATGATTTCTTCAGCCTTAGACTTCGTTTTCATTCTTTCCAACTCTTTTCGGTCTTCAAATTTGAAAGAATAGTCGAAACTGTTGTTTTCAACCAATTGGAAATCCTGTATTTCAGGAATCGCATAAGGAATCATTTGGGTACGGATTCTTTTGTCTAAATCGTAAGAGATTCTTAGTTTATACATTCCGTCTTCATCATGCTCCAGGCTTTTAAAAATTTTAGCCAAATCAATAGAACCTTCTTTCCCAAAGTGGGCAAAGGTTTGATTTACTCTTTTTTGATGAATGTCTAACAGGAACACTTCCTGATCTTCTACTTTAATACTTTCAATGAATTGGGACATAAATTTTATTTTTCATTTCCTGATACTCGTCTTCTAATCTACTCATGTGCGTTATTCCGCCTCCGCTTTTAAAGTACAATGTACTGTTTTCTTTTTCAATAAAGCGAATCATTACACAACTGTCGAGGCTTTCACCATCAAACCAACCGCAAACTCCTGTATAATATCCTCTGTCATATCCTTCTGCCTTTAGGGTTATCTCTAATGTTTTGGGCTTTGGAGCTCCTAAAATAGAACCTGCCGGAAGTAGTTTTTTCATAATACTTCCTACTTTTCCTCTAAATTCGGTTTTCAAATTTCCTGAGATCTCTGAACTCATGGCATACAAATCTTTTTGTTGCGTCTTAATGAAATCAATGTGTTGAAATTTATCAACCTTCACCTCATTTGCCACCATGCTAAGATCATTGCGAAGTAAATCTACAACGGTATAATGTTCGGCCTTTTCTTTTTTATCATTTTTCAGGGTTTCTGCTGCATTTTCCAAGGAAGCATCAATGGTTCCCTTCATCGGATAAGTCAAAATTTTGCCGTCGATAATCTTCACAAAAGTTTCAGGAGAAAAAAATACAAAAAAATCTTTATAAAAAACCTTGTATTTTGCATTTGAGTGATAGAAAATTTCTTCAAGGGTCAAATTGGTCTCTATTCGTGTTTTTCGGGTATAGTTGGTTAAATAAGAATTTCCAAGACGAATGTTTTGCTGAACTTTATCAAAGCCTGATTTAAAGCTTTCTAAGGTTTCAGGAAATGATTTCCATTCTATTTTTTTATGTAATTCCTGCTTGTTTTTTGCGGTTGAAAATGTTTGAAAATCAATTAATAAGCCTGATTTTTCAATTTCATTCTCTTTATAGATTTCAACATTCTCTGTAAGGAAGTCGATAACAAAAAAATAGGGAACCTTCTGAAGAGAAAGTTCGTCCATTTCCATAAATTTTTGATGATTCACTGAAAACATTCGGCAAAAGTACTTATTGATGTTTACTTTTGCACAAAATATTTTTAATGCAGAACAAATATCCTCAGAAACCGGGAATTGACTTTATACTAAAACAAGCTTTTTTTTATTGGAATAAAACATTGATCTATCAATTGATGTTTTCCATCATATATTTTGCGATATTTTTTACCTCAATCTCATTCTTTGCAGCTAAGTACGGAATTTGGGAAATGAATCAGGAATTGGTAGAGGCTTTCAAAATCGGAACAAGCGAATATTTGGCAAAAACTTCTGAAATATCACAAACGGATAATTATCAAAAGTTTATGTATGGGATTTTTGGGACCATCATTTTCCTTTTTCCTCTGAATCTTGGATTATTTCAGATTTTTAAAAAAATGGATTTAAAAGAAAAAATTGTTATTGGCGATTTATTTGCGGGATATAACGGTCTTAATTTCTTTAAATATATTGGATATTATATCTTTTGGTTTTTCACGTATTTAATGGTTGCACAGACAATCATTCTTCCTGTGGTTTGGGTTTTTATTACCATTTTCGTTGCTCCGCTGATGTTTTTTACAGACAAAAGAATCTTTGAAGCTATTTCATTAAACTTTAAAGCTTTGAAAATGTATTTCTTAGAAATATTTGTTTGTATTCTTGTGGCATTCTTTTTTAAATATTTAGGTTTTGGTTTATTTTTAATTGGAGGACTGTTTACATTTCCGTTTTGGAATGCGATGATTTATTCACTTTATAAAACAGTTTTTTCAGAAAAGAGTTAAATTTTGGATTGTTTACTGTGTTTTTATCAAAATAAAGTTAAATTTGGTAAAATCATAAAATAATTAACCATGTCTGAATTTGACGAGTTTGACCAACAAGGTTCTGTTCCTAGTAAGGAAGCAGGATCCATTATTTCTCACGCTTTTGAAATGTATAAAGGGATTTTTCTCTATGCATTAGTTTCAATGATTATCTATATTATAGGAGATTTTATCCTACAATCTATTACAGGATTCAATTCTTGGAGTGGGTTTAGTGATTTTAGAGATCTGGATGGTGATTATACAAATTACGAATACTGGAGAAAGCCTGGGTTTTCATTATACTACTCATTTTCGAGTATTTTGGGAATTTTACTTTCGCCTATTTATGTTGGATTGATCTATATTGCCAATAAGTTTAATACTAAAAACGCGATAGAATTTTCAGACCTGTTTATTGGGTACCGTCAAAATGTAGGAAATATTTTGTTGTATAGTTTAGTTACATCAATCATATTAGGGGTTTCTGCTGCGATGTGTGGAATTCCGTTCTTCTTTGTTTTCCCGTTTTTCCTTTTAGGATATCCTATTCTTTTGTTTGAAAATGCAACAGCAATGGACGCTATTAGCAAGACTTTTAATATCGCAAAAGAAAATTACGGTACGTTTTTGGGAGTAGCATTATTAGGATTATTAATCAGTGTTTCGGGTCTTGTGCTGTGTTGTATTGGGATTATCCTTACGGCTCCGTTCATCATGATCGTAATGTACTCAGCATATTGTGCTTACCTGGGAAAACCGAGACAACTCATATTTAAAAAATAATAGGATTGAATAAAGATAAACAAATAAGCAGTGTGGTGATAAAGCAGGTTTCATTACTTGCTATCATTTTGGTGTTGGCGGGATTAATTTGTTTTAACCTTGCTCTTTTTATACCTTCTGTGTTGGGAGCAATTACCATTTATGTTCTTTGCCGAAAATATAATTTCTACCTGCAGGAACAAAGAAAATGGAAACCGTGGCTTTCATCATTGGTGCTGATGCTTGCGAGTTTGATTATTCTTATTTTACCTATTTATTTTATTGCCGAGCTTTTAATTGAAAAGTTTGGAAATGCGCAGGTTTATATGACGAAGTTTAATGTGTTTTTGGAAAAGATACACACGTATATTTTTTCGGAAACAGGCTTTGATATATTGAGTAAGGAAAACATGGGCAAGTTGAAAAATTCTGTAGGACAGGTTTCAACGAAAGCAGTTAGCGGGACATTTAATACGCTTACCGTAATCATGTCTATGTATTTTATTCTTTATTTCATGTTGGCTACCCCTCGTTTTTTTGAACGTATTCTTGCATCATCTGCTCCGTTGAAAAGATCTAATGTGTCTTTGATAGGGGAGAAGATGAGAAAGCTAATCATGGCCAACGCCATCGGGATTCCTGTGGTAGCTCTTGGGCAAGGTTTGGTGGCTTTAATCGGTTACTTTATTTTTGGGGCGCCCAGTCCTGTTTTACTTTTTGCATTAACTGCAGTAGGCTCAATGATTCCAATCGTGGGAGCGGCAATTGTTTATATTCCTATCTGTATTTTTATGATTGCAGAAGGAGATACCGGGCACGGACTTGGTTTGGCTGCTTACTGTTTAGTGATTGTAGGTTTAACCGATAATTTATTACGCTTTACGCTTCTTAAAAAGTTGGAAGATATTCATCCCTTAAATACCGTATTTGGAATTATCATGGGAATGAATCTGTTTGGGTTTATGGGATTGATCTTCGGACCGATTCTGATCTCTCTTACGCTTCTCCTAATCCAAGTATATAGAAATGAGTTTTCAGATGAAGATACGCCTCCGGATCTGCAGTTGTCCGATAAAGATGAAGAGCAAGACAATAAAATTGATTTAATAGTTTAAAATAAAATGGTAGAAGGAATAAACCCGGAAATATTAAAAGAGATTTGTGTAATGAAGATGCCTTTCGGGAAGCATAAAGGGGTAATTCTTGCAGATCTTCCAGTAAGTTATCTTGAATGGTTTCATAGCAAAGGAATGCCACCAGGAAAACTGGGAATGCAACTTTCAACGATTTACGAAATAAAAATAAATGGCTTAATGGATTTACTGACGCCTCTTCGAGGAGGAACGGTGAATTATGATAAGCTAAAAAATAAGACGTATAAGTTTTAGTATAAAGTTTCGGCGGCACCTTTGGTGCCGCCGAAACTATTTTATATTTAAATCAAATTAATCCTTTAAGACAGCAATTTCATCTCTAAGTTTGGCTGCTTTAATGAAATCAAGGTTTTTAGCTGCTGCTTCCATTTCTTTCTGCTTTTGAACGATCATTTTTTCAACATCTTCGCTGGCGTAGGTTGCTTTTACTTCGGCAACTTTTTGTAAGATCTGTTTTTGAGTATATTTTTCATCAGGGAAATCTTTGCTTCGGCCGACTAAATTCTCAGAGATCTTCTTATTCAAGGCAGTTGGAACCTTGTTATGGTCTTTGTTGTATTGAATTTGTTTTTCACGACGATACGCAGTTTCATCTATCGTTGCCTGCATAGATTTTGTCATTTTATCGGCATATAAAATCGCTTTACCATTAAGGTTTCTTGCAGCACGACCAACCGTCTGAATCATTGATCTTCTGCTTCTTAGCATTCCTTCTTTGTCGGCGTCTAAAATAGCAACCAACGAAACTTCTGGTAAATCTAACCCTTCTCTCAATAAGTTGACCCCAATAAGAACATCAAAAAGACCAACACGCAGATCATGCATAATCTGAATACGTTCCAAGGTTTCAACGTCTGAGTGAATATATCTTGTTCGAATTCCGAATTTTGTGAAGTATTTGGTTAATTCTTCCGCCATTTTCTTGGTTAAAGTAGTGACTAAAACCCTTTCATCAAGATCAGTTCTTTTCTGGATTTCCTCCATTAAATCATCAATCTGATTTTGGCTTGGTCTTACTTCAATTACAGGATCCAATAATCCGGTTGGGCGAATAATCTGTTCAATATAAGTACCTCCTGATTTCTCTAATTCATAATCGGCAGGGGTTGCAGAAACATAGATGACCTGATTTTGGATTGATTCATATTCTTCAAACTTCAAAGGTCTGTTGTCCATGGCTGCGGGAAGTCGGAATCCATATTCTACCAAAGCTTCTTTTCTGCTTCTGTCGCCTCCGTACATCGCATGAACCTGGGGAACGGTAACGTGACTTTCATCAATCACCATTAAATAATCTTTAGGGAAATAATCCAATAAACAGAAAGGTCTGGATCCTGGAAGTCTGCCATCCAAATAACGAGAATAATTCTCAATACCAGAACAATAGCCTAATTCTTTAATCATTTCAAGATCGAGTTCGGTTCTTTCCTGTAATCTTTTGGCTTCTAAAGGTTTTCCTATTTCGCTAAAGAAATCCACTTGTTTTACCATGTCATCCTGAATAGATTTAATGGCTCCATTCAAGGTTTCTTTGGAGGTCACAAAAAGGTTGGCAGGATAAATTTGTATTTGATCAAAACTAGCCGTCACATTTCCAGAAACAGGATCAAAGCTCTGAATTTTTTCAATCTCATCCCCAAAGAACTGAATTCTTACCGCATTGTCTGCATACGCAGGAAAGACATCAATAACGTCTCCTTTTACCCTAAATGTACCTCGTTGAAAGTCACTTAATGTTCTGGAGTATAAAGCATTAACTAAAGAGTGTAAAAGCGATGTTCTTGTTATTTTTTCTCCAATGGCAAGTGAAATTAAAGACTTGTGGAATTCTGCAGGATTTCCCACCCCATAAATACAAGATACAGAAGCTACGATCAAAACATCTCGTCTGCCGGAAAGTAAACTTGCAATGGCAGAAAGACGTAGTTTTTCAACCTCTTCATTGATGCTTAAGTCTTTTTCAATATAAGTTCCGGTTGTGGCAATGTAGGCCTCCGGTTGATAATAGTCGTAGTAACTCACAAAATACTCAACAGCATTGTCAGGAAAAAACTCTTTAAATTCCATGAAAAGCTGTGCCGCCAACGTTTTATTGTGGGCCATAACAATTGTTGGCCTTTGTACGTTTTGAACAACGTTGGCCACCGTAAATGTTTTCCCGGATCCGGTAACACCCAATAAAGTCTGATATTTCTCACCAATTTCAATTCCTTCGGTAAGTTTTTCAATGGCTACAGGTTGGTCGCCGGTTGGTTTATATTCTGATTGAAGATTAAAATTCATATATCAAATTTATGAAATAAAAAAGAGTCCTGAATCGGACTCTTGCTAAATTTATTCATAAACTCTATTGAAAGCTCATTGTTATTGGAAGTCTCATGGTGTAGCTTATTACTGTTCCGTCTTTTGTCGCGGGTTGCCATTTTGCACCTTCATTTGCTTTTAAGAAAGCTGTTTTTACTTCATTATTGAAAATTTCATTGTCGCCATTGATCATTATATGTTCAACACTTCCTTCTTTGTTAATAACGTATTCAATTTCAGTTTTTATGAACGCTTTACCTGTTGAAGGCTTCATTTTTGAAGCATCAAAAATATTCGCAATATTTTTTCTCAACTGATTAATACCTCCGGGATACTCAGGATTTATAATGTTTTCTGATGATGTAGTTGTCGCAACCGTTTCCTGTTTGGGTTGTGCAGATTCGGGAAGTGATTTTTTACTTTTCGGACGAATGGTGTCTACAGCCTGCTTTTCCTCATTTGTGTGTTTTACCTCCTTGCTTTCTAGCAACTGTTTTGTGTCTTCTACAATTTGCTGAATTGGTGTGATATTTTGTGCTTTTTTAACCTCTGCTTTTTTTGTAAGCAATGGTATTGTAGGATTTGAATCATTGGCGTACGTTTTTTGTACGAATAGTCCAAAGGCAATGACTAAGATTGGAATGCTAATCACTTTTTTCAATCCAACTAATTTTGTTTTTTTTCTGTTCATCATAATAAATCGTTTTTTGGTGTTATTAAAATTGAATGTATGCGTAAGGTTATAGTTTTGTCCAGAAATAAGTTCGTTAAGTATTAAATTTTGATAGTCTTTAATATTATAATTATTTTTCAGAACATATTCGTCGGCCAAAAACTCATGATTGGTCACCATTGCTTTTTTGTAAAAATATAGCGCAGGATTAAACCAAGTAACTATTTTCAGAATTTCAATTAATAATAGGTCGATGCTATGTTTTTGTTTTACATGTCCCTTTTCGTGCAGGAAAATTCTCGAATCTATCTCATTATTTTTGAAATAGTTTTTCCCCAGATAAATCGTTTTCCAAAAACTAAAAGGAGAAATGTTTTTATGAGTTATTTTTATTTGTTGACCTTGATAGTTGATTTCTTTTCCTTGTAAATTGTTGATTCTTGCAACAGAAATAATTGCTTTTATCAAAAGAATGCAGGTTACGATTCCATAAACTATCCAAATGATATTCATCCAGTTAAAACTTTCCTGTTGTGAGGGATGGGCCGTTAACTGATGTGTTGCTTCTTCAAAGATTAGCTGTGGATTGTTGCTGGGCTTTGGAAATTCTGTTGTGATCGTTATAAAAGGAATCACATAAGAAAATACCAGTGAAAAAATTAAATAAAATCGGTTAAACTGATGCATTTTCTCTCTTTCCAAAAACAAATAATACAAAGCAATAAGCAGTGTAGTGCATAAAATTATTTTTAGAATAATCGGGATCATGTTATTCGTCTATTTGTTTGTCAATAATTTCGCGAAGTTCTTTCAGTTGGCTTTGAGACAATTCTGCGTTTTTTGTAAAAAAAGAGGCAAACTGTGTCACCGAACTATTGAAAAAACGGTCAATCATAGAAGTCATTTCTTCCTTGAAATATTCCCCTTTGGCTACTTTTGGATAGTACTCACGGGAATTTCCATATAATGTGTATCCTACCAGATCTTTGTTCTGCATTCTCTTCAACAGAGTAGCAACCGTTGTTGTAGCTGGTTTAGGCTCAGGATAAATATCTAAAATTTCTTTCATGAAAGCTTTTTCTTTTTCCCAAAGAATTTCCATGAGGTCTTTTTCAGAATCTGTTAATTTTATTTCGTTCATATTCTACAGTGTTACATCTCGCTCTACAAATGTAGAATAAAAAATTAAATTCACAAATTTTTATGGCACTATTTTTCCATTTCTTTGATTATCACTAATTGTAATACTATGAAAATCAATAAATATTATGTGCCAGCTTTAAGTTTGTTTTTACTATTGTCGTCGTGTAAAAAGAATAATGCGAATGCGCAGCAAATAAGTAAAGACGGAAGTGTAGAAACAGAAAAGCCAAATTCTAATTATAAACCCGCATTTGTAGGGCAAACAAGAATAAAGGCTGTAAAAACTTCAACGGCATATAGTGTCGAAATCCTCAGTAAAGATCTTGGAAAACCTTGGGGAATCATCAACTTACCGGATGGCAAATTTTTAATTACTGATAAAAGAGGCTATATAAATGTGGTTTCAACGGATGGAAAGCAAGTTTCTAAAATTGAAGGATTTCCAAAAGTAGATTCAAAAGGGCAGGGCGGAATGCTTGATGTGGCGCTTGACCCGGATTTTAAAACCAATATGATCATTTATTTTAGTTTTTCTGAGCCTTTTGGTGATGGGAATTTAACTTCTGTGGCTAAAGGAAAACTTTCGGCAGATTTAAAAAACATCTCCGAAGTAAAAGTAATTTTCCGTGCGGAACCTTCTTATGATGGAGATAAGCATTACGGAAGCAGATTGGCTTTTGATAAAGACGGAAATTTGTTTGTAAGTATAGGAGAAAGATCGGATAAACAGACAAGAGTGTATGCTCAAAAAACAGATAATTATTTAGGTAAAATTTTAAAAATAACAAAAGATGGTAAGCCTGCTCCAGGAAATCCATTCATTGGAAAGGCTGGATTCAAGCCTGAGATTTATGCGTATGGAGTGAGGAATCCTCAAGGAATGGCGATTGATCCTAATGGAAATTTATGGGATGTAGAAATGGGACCGCGAGGTGGAGACGAGATTAATTTAATCAAACCCGGAAAAAATTATGGTTGGGGAGATGTTACCTACGGAATTGAATATTCAGGTGAAAAAGTAGGAAAGGGAATTACTCAAAAAGAAGGAACCGAGCAACCTGTATATTATTGGGATCCTGTGATCTCACCAAGTGGCGTTACTTTCTATACCGGAAATATGGAGGAATGGAAAGGCAACCTGATCATCGGTTGTTTAAGTGGTGAACATATTAACAGAATTGTGATGAAAGATAATAAAGTAGTAGGAGAGGAGCGTCTTTTAGCAGATCAGAAAGAAAGATTCAGAGATGTGTTAGATGGCTCAGATGGAAATCTTTATGCGGTAACAGATAGTGGTAAACTCTATAAAATTTCAAAAAAATAAAAACATAATGCTTCTGATTTTCAGAAGCATTATTGCTTAAAATATATATTAAAATCTGAAATTAAATCTTGCAAAGGCTTGTCTTCCTGCGAATCCCATTTGTACAGGGTCGAAAATACCTCCAGATTCGGTATCTCCATCAGAAACAGCCGCTTTTTGTAATGTTGGATATCGGTTGAATAGATTCTTACTTCCAATGGTTAAGCTTACATTTTTAGTGAAATCATACCCGAAAGATAGATCGGTGGTAACTCGAGGATTGTAGATCTGGAAATCGTCCGCACCTCCGTAGCCTATTAATGTTACTTTGTCAAATCTTACCAACTGAAGATTGGCATTGAAGCCTTTTATTTTATAATTTAAATTTAGGTTGATCTTGGTTTTAGGAGCAGAAGCCAATATAAAAGCTCTTTCTCTTGGGCTTATATAAATGTCTTCTTTTCCGGCTAATAATGGAGAAGTGTGTACTTTTGTAATTTCCATTTCATTATAATTTCCGGCGAGTGTTGCCGTTAATTTTCCTTTGCCCAAGTTTTCATTGTAATTAAGAATAATATCTACCCCTTTTGTACGGGTATCAATAGCATTAGAAAAAAATTGAGCCTGGTCAATAAAAGGATATTCGTCTTGTGCTTCTTGTGGAAGATCTGCTTTTGCAAAATTACCAGTTAACACAATTCTGTCTTTTACCTTGATGTAATATCCGTCAATTGTAGCGGTGAATTTTCCTGCATTAAAGGTAAATCCGGCACTTCCGTTCAACGACGTTTCTTGTTTTAATTGAGGGATTCCTGCTGCTTTCGCTAAATTACTGTCATTAGAAGGAAGCTGGATGGTTACTAATTGGCCTCCTTGGAAATTGGTATATTGTAAACTATAATATTTCTGTGCTAATGAAGGAGCTCTGAAGCCTGTGGAAGCAGAACCTCTGAATGCCAATTGAGGCGTAATGGCATATCTTGTTGCAATTTTTCCGTTAATGGTACTTCCAAAATCATTGTAATTTTCAAATCTTCCGGCGATACTGATCATCCATTTTTTGGTAATATCCAGTTCGGTGTCTACGTAAGCAGCAAAATTATTCCTGCTTTTATTGACCTCCTGAGAATATCCAGGGAATCCTTGTGAGCCACCGGGTCTATATCGTAATGGAGAGGAGCTTGGAACAGTTACCAAAAGACTTGGATCTGTGTTTTGGGTAACAATGTTTCCATTGATGTCATACATCGCATAAGAGCCTTCTTCCCCTTTGATAACATTAAATTTTTCATACCTGAACTCAGATCCGAAAGCAATATTTAATCCTTCTAGAACATCAAAATGTTTTGAAGCGTTAAAACCTGTGGTATTTTGTAAAAGTGCATGTCCTCCTGCATTAAAACTTGTCGGTGAATTTACCCCTAAAGTAGCATTAATGGTATTATCGATCTGATACGTAAATCTATTGCTGCCAAAAGCATTGTAGAAATCTACATCCCAATCGGCGACTTTAAATTTTAAGCCATTATCAAACGTAAAATCTGTGATGCTCGTATTCTGAATAGGATTAAAACCGTTAGGATAAACTTCAGGCACGTTTCCGTCTGCATCCGCAGTTCTTGTCCATGCATAAGAATTTGTTCTTCGTTGAGAAAAGCCTTGGCGGGAATAGAATTTTAGCCCATCAGATAAAGGAACTTCTATGTTTCCGAAGAAATAAACGTTCTGAGATTTAGCATCCCCAAAGCGTTGTCTTGGAGCGGTATAGAATTCAGGATTTGCATTTCTGATAGAATGTTCTTTATTGATAAATTCTAAGGTAAAATTTCCGAATCCTCCCTTTGATCCTATTTTAGTTCCTAGATTTCCACTAAAATCAAATGTAATTCCATCTATTTTTCGATCTGATACAACATCTTTGTTTCCTGGACTCTTAAAAAGATTCATTCCGTAGAAAGCATTGCCTTCAAAACCTTTGTTGCGGTCGTTTAGAATTACATTAATCACCCCTGCGATAGCATCAGAACCATATTGCGCGGCAGCGCCATCACGAAGAACTTCTATTCTTTTTATGGCTCCGATCGGAATGGTATTCATATCCGATCCTGTGTTTCCTCTTCCTTTTGTTCCGAAAAGATTGATCAATGATGATTGGTGGTACCTCTTACCATTTAATAAAAGTAAAGTTTGATCAGGACCTAGGCCTCTTAAGGTTGCAGGGTCTACAGCATCAGCTCCATCTGATCCGGATTGTTTATTAGAATTGAAAGAAGGTGCGGCGAACTGTAAAAGTTGGTTAACTTCTACTTGTCCTGTGGCTTGACTGACTTGCTTAATGTCGATGATATCAATAGGAACAGGCGTATTGGTTACTGTTCTTTTTTTGTTTCGACTTCCTGTAATCGCAACTTCCTCTATTTTAGCTTCTTTAGAAATAGTGTCTTTAATTTCCTGAGCATAAAAGAAAGCTGATGCGCCAAGAAAAAAGGCACTCACATATCTTTTTCTCATATTTGATGATTGGTAATTATTTCAAATGTATTGATTTTTGTTTTTAAAACGCTATTAAAAAGCAATATATTTTAATAATTCACTAATCAAGTATTGGTTTTGATGATTATTAGTAAAATTTAAATAATTATAAATGTTTGGTAGGTAATATTTAAGTTGATGGAATTTGTTTTTCTCTATGAAATAAAAAAAACCGAGAATAAATCTCGGTTTTCATTTTTATGCTTCTTCCAGTTGTACGGTGAAGTGTCTTAAAAGCTCTGGTTCCCATGTTATTTTGTAACCTTTTGCAATTTCATCACGTCTTTCGTAAACGTTTTTGATTGCGGCTGCAATATAATCCATGTGATTATTTGTATACGTTCTTCTAGGAATTGCTAAACGAACCAATTCTAGTTTAGGATAACGGTTTTCTCTTGTTTGAGGATCTCTGTCTGCCAATAAAGTTCCGATTTCCACGGTTCTGATTCCGGCTTCTTTATAGATCTCAAGTCCTAAAGTCTGTGCAGGGAATTCTGAACGGTCAACATTAGGTAAGAAATTTAAAGAATCAATAAAAACTGCGTGTCCACCGATGGGTTTCTGAACAGGAATTCCGTATTCAATTAATTTGTGACCAAGATATTCAACCTGAGAAATTCTGCCTTCCAAATAAGCAAATTCTGTTGCTTCATCAAGACCTACTGCTAAAGCTGCCATATCTCTTCCAGCCATACCACCATAGGTAATAAAACCTTCGTAGATAATGGTGAAGCTAGATGCTTTTCTGAAAATTTCTTCGCTATTTAACGCAATAAATCCTCCGATGTTTACCAGCCCGTCTTTTTTAGAACTCATCGTCATTCCGTCTCCGTAAGAGAAAACTTCTTTACAGATGTCTTTAATCGTTCTATTTTCTTGCCCTTTCTCTCTCTTTTTGATGAAATAAGCATTTTCTGCGAATCTTGCTGAGTCGAAGAAAACAGGAATTCCATATTGATTAGAAAGTTCTCTTACTGCTTTCATATTTTCCAGAGAAACCGGCTGCCCTCCTGAAGAGTTACATGTAATGGTAACTAAACAGAAAGGAATTTTTTCTTTTGGATGACTTTTATAAACTTCTTCCAGTTTTTCAAGATCAATATTTCCTTTGAATGGATGTAGATTATTAATATCAAAAGCTTCATCAATCGTACAGTCGATTGCGTGTGCTTTTCTTAATTCGATGTGTCCTTTTGTTGTGTCAAAGTGAGAGTTTCCTGGAACTACATCACCATCTTTTACTAATACTGAAAACAAAACGTTCTCAGCAGCTCTTCCTTGGTGTGTAGGTAAAAGATATTTGAAACCTGTGATATCCTGTACAGTTTGATGTAATTGTTCGAATGAACGAGAACCTGCATAACTTTCGTCTCCTGTCATCAACGCTCCCCATTGTCTGTCAGACATTGCTCCTGTTCCTGAATCTGTTAAAAGATCAATGTAAACCTGCGAAGATTTTAGATTAAATAAATTATAGTTAGCATCTTTAAGCCACTGCTCTCTTTCTTCTTTGGTTGATTGACGGATTTCTTCAATCATCTTAATGCGGAAAGGTTCCGCGTACGGTAAATTCATGATATTTTATATTAGATTGTTTGTAAAGAAAATTTGTTTGAAATAAATTCAAATTCATCAAGTATATTTAAAAAAGTAAAAGAAGCTTACTCTGGAGCTTTAAATATATTATCGTCTGAATGGAAGCCTGCTACACCACCACTTACAGCAAATTTCATTGCCGAAGCCGCAGTCATTCCCACTACAGGTTTGATGTTTTTTTCTTCAGTCACAATTACCCAACCGGAAATAGCGTACGAATGTGGAAGATAAACGGCAACATAATTATGTTTGTCTACATCTTCCATTTCTTTTTGCGTTAAAAATCCGATTCTCCAGATCTCTGGGTTTTCATTGGTTTTTACCCAAACAGGATCATTGAATTTCTTTTTGTCTCCTACAAATGAAGACATTACGTCTTTTGTAGGGGTGTAAATATGTTTTACGCCGGGAGTTTTCTCTAGTAAACGATCTACCAGATCGAAAAAGAATTTTCCGACAACAAATTTATTCCCTAAAAATCCTAGAAGAGCAGTAATTAAAATCGTTGAGATAAAAACCAACCCCGGAATTTCTTTGGCAACCGACGGAATAATATTGTCAACCGAGGTGATAACATACCAAATCACAAAAATGGTAAGTCCGATAGGGCCAATAATGACCAATCCCTGAAAGAAATTTTTCAGAAAGAAATTGGTTATATTCTCGAAAGTGAATTTTTTCAACGTCTGTTTACTGTATTTATTTTAACCGTGTATTGTTTCTTTGTTTCCGTATGATTTGATGATATTGGCTTCATATTCCAGCCATTCTTCCCAACGTTTGTTTACTTTTTCAGGATCTCCCAATTGTCTTGCAAACCCAATGAAAGTAGTATAATGATTGGCTTCTGAGATCATGAGTTCTCTGTAGAAAACAATCAACTCTTCATCTTTAATATTTTCAGTAAGCACTTTGAACCTTTCACAGCTTCTCGCTTCAATCATGGCAGCGAAAAGTAATTTGTCAACAATAAGATCTTCCCTTGTTCCCTGAACGACAAATTTAGCCAATTCATTGACATAATCATCCTTTCTTGCCTTTCCGAAAACAAATCCTCTTTTCTTAATAAATTCATGAACCTGACTAAAATGGTCAAGCTCTTCCTGAGCGATGGCAATAAGTTCCGTTATAATTTCTGGATGTTCAGGAAGCATATTGATCAAGCTAATAGCATTTGTTGTCGCTTTCTGTTCACACCAAGCATGGTCGGTCAAAATTTCTCCGAGGTTTCCTTCTGCAATATTAGCCCATCTTGGGTCGGTAAGAAGTTTCAACTTAAACATATTCTGAATTTTCTGTAAAATTAAAATAAATTGCGATAAGAAATATGATTTTATTTGAAATTGATAGCAGATAACTATGAAGCTGTCTTTTTTCTTAGAAATTCTAATATACGCCATCCAAAATTATCAACTTTCTTCAATCCTGTTGAAATTATAAAAGCTAAAATTATATTAATAGCATAAATTAAGACCATCAAAATCCACCAAGGCATGTTTTCTTTCAATGGAACCACCAGAAAATAGACCAAAGACGAGCTGATTCCCTGAGCAAAATAGAAAAAGATGGCATTTTTCCCAATGTAAGTAATAAAGCTTTCTTTCGTGATTTTTAATCTGTTGTAAAAGACGAATAGGGTAGTCAAAGAAAATAAAGTCCATATGATATAAGGAATCTTGGGAGGGAATTTGTTTTTATTGATTTGATAAAAGATCTCAGTTCCATAATACCAAAACATCCAGGCTAGTGCAGCAGCAACAATTCCGTAAAGAACGGGAATCATTTTAGTCGGAACTTTTTTACCTCGCATTCTGTTCGCGATTAAGAAAATCGCCATATAAAATGCTACATAACCAACTTGTCCTGTAGGATAAAACCATGGGAATATATTAAATAGTAAAGTCAGAGCAATACAAATTCCGATGAACCAATTGATATGCTTTGGGAAAAATCTTAAAATTAAAACGCCGAAAACGGTTAGAATAAAATATACTTTTAAATACCAAAAACTTCCCATCACAACAGGGAAAGTATCTGCGTTTGTATATTGATGAAGATACCAATTTCCTAAGTTTTGCCATTGCGGTTCCATTGAAATACTCGTGGTGGCATATTTTGAACCGAATGTTGAATAAAATTTCTGTAACCATTCTAAAGAGAAAAAGTTGAGTCCAAAAACTTTAAAAAAGTAATCAAGGAAAAATAAAAATGTTACGAAGATCATGTAGGTGATCTGTAGTTTTAATAGCCTGTAAAGTGTTTTTTCAATATTATTACCAGATGTAATTCCACTTAAAGCGTAAAATAGAGCAACATCAAAAACTAAAGAAAATACCCTTACCTCCGTAGGAATATAAAATTGTCCGGACCAGAAAGCGGTATGAATAAATATAATGGAAAGCGTTGCTAATCCTTTTGCAAAATCAATGTAGAGGTCTCTATTCATGAGTATATTATGATGAAGGTCAAAATTAATTAAAGTTTGGGGATTTTTTATATAAATAAAAGGAGGTAAAACGAATCGTTTACCTCCTTTATTAAATATACTAAAAATGAATGTTTACTTAAGTTGCTTAAATTCTTCTGCTGAAATTTCTCCAGACTGAATTTTTCTTAATTCATCCACATATTGACTCATGTAAGCGTCAATTTCAGGATTTCTGGTATTTTTTGCCTGTTTGTAAGTTCCATTTAAAACTCCTTGATAATAATAGAAGAAGTTATAATCGAAATCGGCAGCTGTAAGATTGTATTGCCCTAAAAGGAAGCCTAAACGAACGGCAGATCTTCTTTGTGGTGGGGTTCCGTGATGGCCAGGACTTGTGGTTTGATTGTCTCCGATGCTTTGTGCAAATTCATAAGCGGCAGCAATTTGGGTGAAATCTGTTTTGTTATAACCGTTTGGTCTTCTTAAATAATATCCGGCAAAACCATCAGCTTCTAATTCGTTTGGTCGTGCCGTAGATTCACTTACAGAAGGTAAATTATAACGGTATTGAAGTTGGTGCCCATATTCATGAGCAAGGATCATGGCGTTTACGATGTCGCCACCTTTTGCTTTTGCATCATAAAAAATGGCGTATCCATAGTAGATTTTTCCATTGGAATACGAAATTGCATTGTACGTTGAGTTAGGATTTGATGCATCATCAACAAATCTGAAGGTAAGGCTGGTTCCTCCCCAAAGACTGATGATGTTGGACATTTGTGCATTCATGAAATTGGTTTCTGCTGTTGTTTTAAGGGTTGTTTTTAAAACAGCGGTAGAGCTCCAGTTCTGATCTACATAGGAACATTGCTTTTGCAAATCTCCGGGTTGATCAATTTTTAAATTTTCTGTTTGAGATTCAGGAAGAACGGTTTCTTCCATTTTGTCGTCGTTACATGCTGTCAATGAGAATGCAGCAATTGCCCCTGCTAGTAAGCAGAAATTAAAGTTTCTTTTCATGTCAAATTTTTTTTTGGTGAAAACGAAGGTATAAAATAATCTGTTATGAACGTGTATTTTACCATTGAAAATTATTCAATACATAGTGAAATGTTTATTGGTTGAAAAAGATTGTTCTGGTTGTTAGTTAATTGGAAATTAATTCTTATATTTGCACCTCGAATTAACTAAAAATTTATAAACAATGTTTGCAATTGTAGAAATAGCAGGGCTTCAATATAAAGTTGAGCAAGACCAGAAGTTGTTTGTGAACCGTTTGAAAGGAGAAAAAGGAGATAAAGTATCTTTCGATAAAATTCTTCTTACTGTAAATGGTTCTATCACTGTTGGCGCCCCAGCTGTAAGCGGTATCGTAGTAGATGCTGAAATCTTAGACCACGTAAAGGCTGATAAAGTAATCATTTTCAAGAAGAAAAGAAGAAAAGGTTACCAAGTTAAAAATGGTCACAGACAATCTTTAACTCAAATTCAAATCACTGGTATTACTGGTTTTGATGGAGCTAAAAAAGCAGAAAAGCCTGCTAAGAAAACAACTAAAAAAGCTGACGCTGCTGAAAGCGCAGAATAATTTAAACCAAAAAACCTTAAAATAAAATGGCACATAAGAAAGGAGTTGGTAGTTCCAAAAACGGTAGAGAATCTCATTCTAAAAGACTAGGTGTGAAGATTTTCGGAGGACAAGAAGCTATTGCCGGTAATATTATTATCAGACAAAGAGGTACTCAACACCACCCAGGTACTAACGTGGGAATGGGTAAAGACCACACTTTATTTGCTCTAGTAGACGGTAAAGTAGTTTTCAGAAAGAAAGCAAACAACAGATCTTTTGTATCTGTAGAACCAAACGCATAATTATTTAAGCGTTTTATACAAGTTAAAAGTCTCAACGATAGTTGAGACTTTTTTTGTGCCTATTATTTAAATTGGAATTTATTAAATTAATATTCCTTTGTTTGTGAAATATTTTTATATTTGTAAACAATCAAATAACAATCTCTTCGCGGAAGCCGAAAAGCAAATAGAGTAGGCGCACAAATTAAAACAAAATATTATGAAAAATTTGAAAAAATTGACAAACAAGAATTTGAAAGACATCAATGGTGGTGCAGATTCAAGATGTCCTCCTTTAGCAAACTGGTGTGCTGAATGGTGTGCTTGGACTGCATGGCAAAAAGCACATTGTCTAAATGCTGTTCTTGATCAATGTGATACTTGTTCTTAGAAATAAGTTTTATAAGAATAACTTCCTCAACTATGTAGTTGAGGTTTTTTTATTAAAAAAAATAGAATGTTAATACTAGTATTTCAGAGAGTTAAGTTGTAGTTTCATAAAAAAACAGCCAATATTTAATAGAGTATAATAAGCTAGATTTAAATAAAAAATGCAAAAAGTTTATATTTTAAAATCCTACCTGGAACCCCGCTTTGATACCAAATTTAGAAATATCAGGTCTGTTGAGATAATTTCCTCTCCAGTTGAAATCAACTCTGAAAATTCTTAAGTTTCCAAAACCAATATTTTCAATTCCGACACCATATTCATAATAAATTTGCTGATCAGGCGCTGAATATTTGAATCCTTCAACATTGATGCTTTTTGAAGCATCGCTTAATGTTCCGTATGCTCCTCTTATAAAGGCAACTTCTCTCAGTTTTAACTTTTTAATTAAAGGAATGAATGAAAGGATCTTTCCATTAAAATGATGCTCTAAATGAAGTGTAGTATAAGTGTCTGCAACGAATTCATAATAATTAAGCTGCGCAAACGTATTTCCTACCAAGCTGTAAGATTGGTTACCCGGAATAACATTTTGTAATGCTAATGGAACGGTATTGAAATTTTTACCCGCCTCAAAATTAATTAATGTTTTACCCCAGCTTCCAATCAGGACAGGCTTGTAAAACATGAATTGAAGCTTGTTGTAATTGAAATCTGCATTAAATAGACCTTCGATACCTCTTGTATATTTTAAAACGATTGTTGGGGCTAAAGTTCCATGCTCGTATCTGTCGATACCGGTTTGTGAAAACTTAGCACCGGGTCTTGCGATTAAACTAATGGTAACATGTGAATCATTAACTGTTTTTCTTAGATCACCATTTCTGTAATACATTAAATTAAATCCTTCAGGGTTGGCAGATTTAATACTTTGCATGGTTCCGTCTACTCTGATCTGGAAGTTTTTCCATGGTTCAATAGACGTGAATATATTGGTTTGATTTAATGAACTCAGTGATGCGTTTTCTCCTCGTGCAAAAACGGTTGATGAAGCAAATGAACGAGCCATAATACCATCATCGGTTGTTAATTGTACCCCAAGTTGCAAAATATCTCTTCTGTTTCCTCCTCCGATCATGAAACGATTCACTCTGTTAAACATATATCGGCCTTCAACTCCATATTTAACTTGATGGTCTTTAAATCCGTAAGCGGTATAAAACTGAACTCTCCAAGGGTCATTTTGAGTGAAATAAGATCTGGCTCCTAATCGTATTCTGTCGCCTTCTACTTCATTTTTTCCGTAAATGGAGAATATTGGACCTATATCGATTCCTTTTGTGACGTTATAATATCCGGAGCCTAATGTTTCGTATATTTTTACAATTCGGTTGAATTTGGGAGTCTTTTGAAGTTTCTCCAACATTTCATAAACACCTTGTTCGCTTTTAGATAAAGAATCAGGTCTGGCCTTCAACCAGTAAGCATCATCTTTGTCTACGAATTTACTGTCATATTCTTCTTCCTTTCGAACAAAGACTTTGTCTTCAAGTGGTTTATTAAATTCATATTCAGAATAATCTACAGATCTTCTGGCAATGATACTTTTAGATGTTTTCTTTTTGGCAAAAGGGGTCATTTCAATTTCCGTGACAAACTTTTTAGGTAAAAAAGTGTTCTCATCAGGATTATCATATTCCAACTCGGTTGAAATAGCGTTAATGAAATTGACGTTGATTTTTTGCGTTGATTTTAAAGTAGCTCCTAAAACAGCATAACTGTCGGTGTCAATATAAAGATATCCCTGAAAGGCTAAAACCTCCGTTCTCTTGGGTTGATACCTGATTTTATAAGCGTTTTCTCCATGGATGGCAATGGTATCAACAAGGTTGTAGTCGTAAGTACTGAAACCGCTTTCTCCAACAGGACTTGGAAATCCAATATCGAAATAATTTAAAGTGTTATCATAAATATTAATATCACGATAAAGGTTTTTTGCCGTTAAAGTAATAATTTGATTATCCTGAAAACCAGATGTTTTTTGGGCAATTAAAAGTCTTTTTGTTTTCTTCCCAGGTTTGTTTTCGCCATAGTTTTCATATATAGCTTCGTTTAAGAATACGGGAAGTGCCATTTTTCCACTTGCGGTAGAGTCTGCGTAATCAAAAATAAAATCAAGTTTATTAAAGATTTTTCGCTTCATGAAAGTGCTGTCCAGATTGTTGGCGTCAAACTGAATCTTTTCATATTCTTTATAAGTATAGGTGTCAAACTTGTCTAAGCCGTTATTTCTTTTTCTTTTCCACACCTCCTGCATAATAGCGTAAGCAGGATTTTCCTTTTTATTCTTGTACTTTGGTTTTTCGTTATGAATAACAACTTCCTGAATACTTTCTACTTTTTCCTGAGATAATTTTACAAAAAGATTGTTGGCATTTTCTGCGGTAATATCTACGCTTTCCAATGCATAATTCTTTCTTAAGAATTTTAATTTATAGATAATGCTATCTGACTGTATGCTAAAATTCCCTGTATTGGTCGTTAAAGTAGGTTTATCGCTATCATTAATGAAAATATCTACACCACTAATTTCTTTGTTTGTTGTTGCATCTAAGATTTTACCACTTGCGGAGTTTTGTGCAGATATAAGACCTGTAAAAAATAGGAAAAAAGAGAGAAAGTAATATTTGGAATTATTAATTGGCATTTGTTGTTTCTTCAAGCATTTAGCATAAACAAAAAGTATGCTGCTTATTTATAAAATATTAAAATTTAAAAAGATTTCCGTAAATAAATACAAAACGACAAAGGTAACAAAAATAACACCATCATTTTGATGGTGTTATAGATATTAATTTGTTAAAATGATAAAGTTTTAAATAATTTATTTCTGACGTTATTGAAAATGCGTTTTTACGCTCTATCCTTTTTTCAAGAAATGTGAATTAATGTAAAATATCTTGTATATAGACATAAAAAAAGAGTTACAAAATATTTGTAACTCTTCAAGCTTTCGCTCCTCCTCTTGGGCTCGAACCAAGGACCCTCTGATTAACAGTCAGATGCTCTAACCAACTGAGCTAAGGAGGAATTTTCCTTTGTTTTGGTGATGCAAATATAATATGAATATTGATATGAAGCAAGTGTTTAAAGCAAATTATAGAGAAAAAATGATTTTTTTTTAAATGACTTGGTGGTGGGAAAAATTTGATGTTTTTATCTGTCTATTTTTCAATGTTTTGAAGTTTTAACTGAAGGTGTGATGTTAAAACAAAAAAATGAAAATATTTTTCAATTTTGCTCAAAAGTAATTTTGAGAAGCTATCTTTTGGTTAATTAAACTTGAAAAACGACCAGTTGAAATGTTTCATTCTGGTAATTAAAAGGAGTTAGAGTAGTCATTCCTAAACCTTGTATATGAACTGCAAGAGAATGTGGATTTTTATCATTTATGAAAGCCGCTCCTAAATCGTACTCTTTTTTAGTGAAATCCTTCACGGCAGCAAATAGTTTTTTCAAAATTCCTTTTCCTCTCCAATTGAAATTTATTAAAACAGGTCCGTAGATAAAAACTCGATATTCTGTTAATGGTTTATGATTGAATATCTGATTAGGGAAGCTTTCATACATCGCTTTTACCACAGGATGTCCCGGTAGAGGATTAGTTGAGGCAAGACATACGAACCCCGCTAGTTTATCATCTTCAATAGCAACGAGAACGCCTAGGTTTTTATTGATGCCATCCAATGTCTCTTCAGTCATGCTGGAGACCACGAATCCCTCTTTCTTTTCTTGTTCTGTTAACTGATCCGGAGTATTGGCATTTTGTAGTTCAATGATTGCCTTGTAGTCCTTAGGTTCAGCTTGTCTTATCGTAATTGAGCTCATTGTTTCATCTATTTATATAAAGTTAGTCTTTATAGGACTAAATGAAATAAGCCAGTTTACAATTCTTTATTAAATTATGGAAAATAGAAGTTGAATTGTATGCAATAAAAAAGAGTTACAAAATATTTTGTAACTCTTTTTAGCTTTCGCTCCTCCTCTTGGGCTCGAACCAAGGACCCTCTGATTAACAGTCAGATGCTCTAACCAACTGAGCTAAGGAGGAATGTCCTTATTTTTAAGTGGTGCAAATATAGGACGAATATTTATACCAGACAAATGTTTTTAAAAAATATTTTAAATATTTCTATAATTTTCCTGTGAACACTTTAAAGATATCACTTCCAAAGATTAGTAACATTAAGCCTAACAAGAAGATAACACCAATCATCTGTGCGTTTTCTAACACTTTTTGCGGTACTGGTTTTCCTACAATAATTTCATATAAAGTAAAGATTACATGTCCACCATCCAATCCTGGGATAGGAATTAAGTTCAAAAATGCCAACCAAATAGAAAACATAGCTGTAAAGCTCCAGAAAGCAGGCCAGTTGATTGCGATGCTTCCGTCAGCAGATTTATCTACAGGCATATTCTTAACGATTGCAATGGGTCCTCCTACATTTTTATATCCTTGTACTTTAGAATTAAACATGATCTTGAATTGCTTAACCTGCATGGTTAATGCTTCAATAGTTCTTGTAAATCCTCTAGGAATAGATTCTCCGAAAGAATATTGTTTAGTGGTAACAATTGATTTAGCCAGATTTTTCGTTGAAAGCTGTACGCCTAATTTTCCGTTTGCATCAACAGGAACAGTAGGGATTGTTTGAACAGCTCCGTTTCTTTCAACATCAACAGAAATCGTCTTTCCTTTATTTTGATTTAAAAGAGCACTTACCTGATCAAAGAATGAAACTTTTTGACCATTAATCCCAACAACTTTATCACCAGAAGCTAATCCTGATGCTTTAGATGAAGGAGTTGCCAAAGAATCGATAACCATTGGCATTCTTGGGCCGATGTATAATTTTGCTTCTCTTTGTTTAAGAACTTCTGCAACGCCCTCAGTATTTACAGGGAAAGTAACTTCTTTACCGTTTCTTAATACGGTTACGTTATCACCTAAAAGAATATTAATAGAGGCATTTTCTAGTCTTTCATTAGGTTTTCCGTCAATGCTGACAATTTTATCACCATTTTCAAAGCCCATTTTTCTACCAGCTTCTGTTACTTCTATACCGTTTTCGAATTTTGTAAGATCTGTATACGTTTCTCCGTTAAAAAGAGAAAGACAGCTATAAATTAGCCAAGCCAAGAAAAAGTTTACCGTAACTCCACCCAACATGATGATTAATCTCTGCCAAGCCGGTTTTGCTCTGAATTCCCAAGGTTGAGCCGGTTGCTTCAATTGCTCAGTATCCATGCTTTCATCTACCATTCCGGCAATTTTCACATATCCTCCGAAAGGAAGCCATCCTATACCGTATTCTGTTTCACCGATTTTTTTCTTTGCTATTGAGAACCATGGATCAAAAAACAGATAGAATTTTTCTACCTTGGTTTTAAAGTATTTTGCGGGTAAAAAGTGTCCAAGCTCATGAAGAACCACTAAAATAGAGATGCTTAAGATAAACTGGAAAATCTTGATTGCTAATTCCATTAATAAAATTTAGATTTAATTTGCAAAGGTAACAATTATCAAAACTATGCCAAACAAAAAAGCCCCTCGAAACGAGAAGCTTTGTCATATATTAAGACTAATTTCTACAAATTGATAGAAACTCCGAGACTGCCATTGTTTCCTACTTCTGCAAATACTCCGATTTTCTCTGTGAAAAAGTATCTTGCTCCGATATGAGCGCCAATTCCAAAGTCTTTTCCAAGAACTCCCAAATTTACACCGGGATAGATGTCTAATTTCTCTGGTAAATCTAGCGCTTCACGAAGGTGAAAATTCAATCTTCCGAAAATAAAAACACGGTTGTCTTTGTCATTATCTTTATATCCTCCGAAATAAGCATTCGCTCCTGCTCCTACAGATATTAATTTATTTAAACCATAGTCATAAGTTCCTGTAACTCCCGTTCCATATCCCCAAGCATTAAGACCAAGCTGTACTTTTTGATCTCCTTTTCCTGTCCAGGCTTGTGCATTAGCAGTAGCTCCCCAGAAGATTAACATAAACATAAAAACCAATTTTTTCATAAATTATAAATTTGTCGTGTTAGTATTAAAAGAAATAAGACCATCAAAAATAAAACCGAAATCAATTAAAAACTGTATTTTTATGGAAGTTATTGAATAAGATCTATGAAAATTATAGCATTAAATTTAGATATCATTTGGAAAAATAAGACTGAAAATTTTAAATTAATTGAAGAGCAGCTGAAAGATCAGGAAGCTGATGTTTTCCTTTTACCAGAGATGTTTTCAACAGGTTTTTGTATGGATGCTTCTGAAGTTTCAGACCGAAATGAAGAGTCTTTAGCGTTTTTAAAAAAGATATCGAAAGAGAAAAATGCGGCATTTTGTGGAAGTGCTCCTGTAGAAGAAAATGGGAATTTTTATAATAGGATGCATTTCGTAAAGCCAGATTCTGAGGTTGTTTTTTATGATAAAAGACATTTGTTTTCTTTCTCAGGAGAAGATAAAGTATACACGCCAGGAAAAGAAAGAGTGATTGTGAATTATAAAGGAATAAGGTTTTTATTGCAAGTATGTTATGATCTTCGTTTTCCTGTTTTTGCAAGAAATAATGACGATTATGATGCGATTTTGTATGTTGCCAACTGGCCTGAGAAAAGAGTAGGAGCCTGGGAACATCTCCTGAAAGCGAGAGCTATTGAAAATTTATCTTTTGTATTTGGGTTAAACAGGATCGGGACCGACGGAAATGATCTGTTTTATCAGGAAAGTTCGCATTGCTTTTTTGCAGATGGAAAAGAAATTGCTGCGAAAAATGGAAATATTGTTTCCGCGGAATTAGATATCAATGAATTAAATGATTTCAGAAAACATTTTCAGTTTTTGAATGACAGAGATTCTTTTTCGATTGAATGATAAATTATTCATCTTTTAAATAAAGTTTTTCTCGCTGATTTTTTGTTTTTAATAATCCTTGTCAAGGTTCAAAAACCTTGACAAGGATTACAAATTGAAATTTTTCACGTAAAAATAAAAAACTGTGATTTCTCACAGTTTTATTCATATTGTTTTAAAAGTTGAGTCAGCGTATTTACATCATGCACCCCACTTTCTTTCCAGAGTAATTCTCCTTGTTTGAAAATCGCTAAAGTAGGAACTCCGCGTACTCCATATTGTGAAGCGATGGCTGGATACTGATCCACATCTATTTTTATAATTCTGGCTCCTTGACCTATATTTTCTTTTACTGTATTTAAAACCGACGACTGAACTTTGCATGGTTGGCACCAGGTTGCAAAAAAGTCGATCAATACAGGTCTTTCAGATTCAATAAGTTCTTGAAATTTTTGTGACATATTTTTTGGTTTTAGTTCAAGTTTTGGATATTCATCATTAAAGACTGGAATCCTGAATACCTTTTACATTTCTCCAACTCGTTCCGTCATACACTTCAACACCATTTTTCTTTAAGATCTTAACAGCTTCATCTGCCTGTATTCCTTTATTACAGAAAACAACTACTTTTTTCCCTTTTAGTGAGGTCGGATTGTTTATGATTTCAGCCAAAGGAACGTTAATGGCGTTGTCGGCTGTTCCTCCTGCAAATTGTTCAGGGGTTCTTACATCTACCAAAGTAACATCCGGATTATTGATTATTTTTCTAATACTTGCATTGGAAACCTCTGAGTTTGTTGCTGTTTTACAAGCGCTTAATGCTAAGGCCGAGACAAGGATTAATCCAAAAATTTTATTTTTCATATAGAGATCTTACAATGTTTTTGATTGACAAACGAAGTCTGAAGTGGGGAATTTCTCTGTTTTTTTGATTCCGTTATATCCGCCTTCTATTTCGGTGAAATTTCTGATTCCGTGAGAGTTAAGAATGCTTGCTGCGATCATACTTCTATAGCCTCCCGCACAGTGAATAAAGAAATGTTCAGAATCATCAATAGTACTTACCCAATCACTGATGGTATCCAATGGTTTGTTATAAGCGTTGTCAATATGTTCCGCAGAATATTCTCCTAGTTTTCTTACATCAATAACTTTGGTGTCTTCAGTAAATTGTTCTGCAAATTCGGAAGGTGAAATTCTTTTTACTTCATCCATTTCTTTGCCTGAATTTTTCCAAGAATCAAAACCTCCCTGTAAATATCCTACCACATTATCAAAACCAACTCTGCTTAATCTTGTAATAACTTCCTCTTCCATTCCTTCGTCGGTCACTAATAATAAAGGATGCTTTACATCTACGATCAGCGTTCCAACCCAAGGGGCAAAATCTCCTTTTAATCCGATATTGATAGAGTTTGGAATAAATCCTTTTTGGAAATCAGCAGGCCCTCTTGTATCTAAGATCAAAGCTCCGGTTTCTTCTGCAAAGTTTTCGAAATCTTCAACAGAAACAGGATTTAATCCTTTATCCATAACGACATCAAGGCTTTCGTAACCTCCTTTGTTTAAAGCCACGTTCATTCCGAAGTATTTAGGTGGAGCTGTTAATCCATCTAAAACCTCTCTGATGAATGATTCTTTATCGGGTTGATTTAATGCGTAATTGGTTTTTCTTTGATTTCCCAAGATATCAACAGTTTCTTTCTGCATATTCTTTCCACACGCTGAACCTGCTCCATGAGCCGGATAAACCGTAATACTATCGTCTAAAGGAAGTATTTTGCTGTGTAAACTTTCGTATAATATTCCTGCAAGGTCTTCTTGGGTAAGATTGGTTGCTTTTTGAGCAAGGTCGGGTCTTCCCACGTCTCCTAAAAACAATGTGTCTCCTGTAAAAATGGCTGTTTCAACACCATTTTCATCAATGAGAAGATAGGTGGTACTTTCCATGGTATGACCTGGAGTGTGCAAAGCCTTTATTTTTACTTTTCCTATTTCAAAAATCTGATCGTCTTCTGCAATAATGGCTTCAAAATCAGGGTTTGCGGTTGGTCCGTAAACAATAGGCGCTCCTGTTTTCTTACTTAAATCCAGGTGTCCTGAAACGAAATCTGCGTGAAAATGGGTCTCAAAAATATATTTTAAAGTTACATTGTCTTTTTCCAGGCGATCCAAATAAGGTTTTACTTCTCTTAGAGGATCTATAATTACAGCTTCATTTTCTGATACTATATAATATGCTCCTTGAGCCAGGCAGCCTGTATATATTTGTTCAACTTTCATCTTATTTCTTTAACAATTTTGTTGTTATTATTCAATCTACAAAAATCGTGTTTTATTTTTTAAAAATGGGTTAAAATAAAATATCGATACTCATAGAGTAAATCTATAAAGTTTTTATTTATTCTAATTTATAAAAGATCTTGTAGAAAATTTCATTCGTGTCTTCAGAGATATTTTTATCTATTTTAAACTGAATGTAATTTTCTTGTTGAGATTCTCCTTCGGGATAATTGATGATTTTATGGAATTTTTCATAAATATGATCTTTTATTTTTCCGTTATCGGCTATTCTTATCATTTCATTGAAATACTTTTGGGTATCGCCGTGAAGTTTCCAGTTTTTTTGATAAGCTTTATAAAAATCAATCATTCTTTCGGTGGCATACACTTCGGAATCTATTTGCATATCGTTAAAACCGGTCAAAAGTTCTTTTTTATCTAAATGACTTTCTATCCATTCTATTTTGGCCTCTGCAGCAGCAATGGTAGCATTCATCATCATTGTGTCTCTTCTTATAACAGGTGAAAGAACCGTATCGGGAGCTTCTTGGATAGGTAAAGGTTTTATTGAAGCGATATTTAATACTCCAAAATAGTTTTCAGCTTTCTCTTTAAGTCCGGCTAATTGATCATCTGTCATATCATCACTGGAAACTCTTATTTTGAAACCCCAGCCTCCACATTCATAAATAGCCAGGAGAGATTTTTTATCAACATATTTAACGCCTTTAAAAAAATCGGGTTGCCCTAACGTATTATTAAAGATTGAGTATATATAGTTAACCTTCAGGTTTTCATTGGAAGTATTTCCGAATAAAGGTTTTAGATTAACGCCTTTATTTGAGTTTTGATTAATGGCATATTGGTATGAATAAAATTCGTCTCTGAGTTGTTGATTATCCAATTCTTTTTTAGGATAAATGTAAAGAGTCAAGACTGTTTTTATTTTTTTAGTTTTCTGTTGAACATAGCTTATGGCTACATTTTGATTTTGCAGATCATACGAAACTACCTCTTCTCTTTGAAAGCCCGACCATAATAAAGGGAAAATAGTTTTTGTAAATGGATGGGTGTAATCTTCTTTTACAGGTAAATTAACGGGTTGCTTTCTTTGTTGGGAAAAAACCGTAATGAAAAAGAAGGATAAAATAAAGAGTAAATTTTTCTTAATGATCATGGTGTGTTAGAATGTTGTATTTTCATATACTAAATTACGGAAAATTTATAGAAATTGAAAGGTGAACTTAATCATGAATATTCTTTAGATGATTAAATGTTTATAAAAAATTTTATATTTATAAAGTTAAAAAAGATCAAATGGCAGATAAGGCAAAATTTATTGAAGATTTAAATGCAAAATATACTCCTAAAGGAGAACATATTATACTAGGAAAAGGAATGCTGGATGGCGAAGTAGTGCCGGAAGTAAACGTAAGTATTCCTTTAAAAACAATCAACAGACATGGGCTTATTGCCGGTGCTACGGGGACGGGTAAAACCAAAACGTTACAGGTTTTTGCAGAGCAGCTTTCTCACGCAGGAGTTCCTTCTTTGGTATTGGATATTAAAGGAGATTTTTCTGGAATTGCAGAGGCTGGCCAGATGAATGCTATTATTGAAGAAAGATATGCTAAAACGCAGCTTCCATATAATCCACAAGCATTTCCGGTAGAATTAATGACGATTTCTGGTGGAAAAGGAGTGAAATTAAGAGCTACGGTTACAGAATTCGGCCCTGTTTTATTAAGTAAAATTTTAGAATTGAATGATACTCAGCAAAGTATCATGTCTATTGTTTTTAAATATTGTGATGACAAAGGATTGCCTTTGATTGATCTTAAGGATCTTAAAAAAGTACTGCAATATGTAACAGATAATGCACAAGGAAAAGCTGAGCTGGCATCCAACTACGGTTCTATTGCTTCTGCTTCTTTGGGGGCTATTTTAAGATCAATAGTCGCTTTAGAACAGCAGGGAGCAGGAGATTTCTTTGGGGAACTTAGTTTTGATGTTCATGATTTGCTTGAAACCAGAGATGGAAAAGGCGTCGTGAATATTTTACGAGTAGCAGATATTCAAAGTAAGCCGCAATTGTTCTCTACTTTTATGCTTTCTCTTTTTGCTGAAATTTATATGACTTTTCCGGAAGAAGGAGACAGCGGAAAACCGAAATTAGTTTTATTTATTGACGAGGCTCACTTAATGTTTGACGAATCTTCAAAAGCATTGCTTTCGCAGATTGAAACGATGGTGAAATTAATTCGTTCTAAAGGAGTTGGTATTTATTTTATTACTCAAATTCCGGGCGATGTTCCAGAAAGTGTGCTTTCTCAGTTGGGGCTGAAGATCCAACATGCGCTAAGAGGTTTTACGGCAAAAGATAAAAAAGAGATATCTAAAGCAGTTGAAAATTATCCGACAACGGAATTTTACGATGCGTCAAATTTAATTCAGAATCTAGGAATCGGGGAGGCTTTTATTACGGCTTTAGACGAGAAAGGAATTCCTACACCGTTGGTTCATACGTATTTAATTTCCCCGGAATCCAGAATGGACGTTTTAAATGATGCTGAAGTTTCAGATCTGGTAAACAAATCTGCTTTAGTAGCTAAATATCAGGAAGATATTGATAGAGAATCTGCTTACGAAATGTTAACCACGAGAATGGAACAGGCGGCACAAAATTCTACGCCAACCCAAAAATCGAGACCTGTAAAAGAAGAGCCGGGAATGTTTGAGCAAGTTTTGAAAAGCCAAGCGGGAAGAACGTTTACAAGTACTCTGATGCGTGAAGGAGCAAAAGCGATCTTAGGAATGTTTGGATTGGGAGGAAGAAAAAGATAAGAATAATTTGGGATGAATTATCATTAAAGATATCGTCAATTTATTTCATTGAGTAAGTAATTTCCAATTCAATTATGGAGAGTTTAAACTCAAGATGTACTTTTTTTGATATAATTTTTGTTAATTTAGCAGGACTGCCTTTATTTATCAATACAAATTGGGTGTTTTAGCTGTTTGAAAGATTGATTTGACGGATGAATCTGAATAATAATCAAGAAAATGAGCTACAACCATTTTGTACGCGTTGGCATAGGTTATGTACTTCGTACAGTATCATATTGTAAGTATTTTAATGGGGCAGGAATTATTAATATTAATCATAAAAATTAGCTGTAAAGCAAAATTGTAATGTATTCAATAATAGATATAGAAAGTAATGGTGCAGGTTACAGAAAAGAATGCATTATAGATATTGCGATCTACCGTTATGATGGACATAAAATTGTTGATCAATTTATTTCTTTAGTAGACCCTGAAGGAGATATTACTCCTTTTGTTCAGAAATTGACGAATATCACCCCAAAAATGGTGAAAACGGCCCCGAAATTCCATGAAATTGCAAAAAGAGTGATAGAAATCACTCAAAATACAACCTTGGTAGGGCATAATATAGATTTCGATTACAGAATGCTGCGCCAGTCGTTTGCAAGGTTGGGGTATGATTTTAAAATCAATACCTTAGATACCATTCCTTTGGCTAAAAAACTCATTCCTGATGAAGCAAGTTATTCATTAGGAAAATTGGTTAGGTCTTTAGGAATTCCTCTAACAAACCCTCACAGAGCAGAAGGTGACGCGCGAGCTACTTTAGAATTGTTTAAACTTTTGGTGTCAAAAGATATTAAAAATGAGATCATTCAGGAGCATCACGAGGAAGCAAATGCTAAAACGTACATCAATAAAATTAAGCAGCTAACGCAAGATCTTCCAAGTGAGAGAGGGTTTGTATATTTTCAAAATGAAGAAGGAAAAATTATTTTTTCCGACTATGTGCAGGACATTAATAAGTTCTCTAAGAAAGTTTTTAATTCCAAATCTAAAAGATGGGAAGAAATTCAGTTGGGGGTTACTCAGATTAATTTTGAGCTTACAGGAACAGATATCATTGCCAAGCTGATACTGAATTCAAAAAATATCAAAAGAAGAGAAGTATATCCTTTCGGACTTTATTTTAGAAATAATAAATATATTGTTGAAAAGAATAAACTCAATAAGCTAGAAAAACCAATTCTGAAGTTCAAGTCTTTCACTCAGGGCACAAAAGCAGTTCAGTTTATTGGCGCGTTTGAAGAGTATAATGATATTAATGTCTTTAAAAAGAAAATAGAGTTCAAGAAAAGAAACGAACTTTGGCTAGGGCAAGGAAGAAAATTAGGGGAGAAGTTATTCTTAATTATCGAAAACGGAAAAGTTGTTTCCTACGGTTTTTACGAGCTTTTCACTCAAATTCAAACGTTGAGCATGATCTCTAAATTAAAAATAGATCTGCCATTATCATCGGTAGATTTACATAACGATTTGCAGCTGGCGTTACTTCGTGGAGATTTTGAAACCTTACCATTACCCAAGTAAAAGAACGTTTTAAAAGCGTAGGAATTGTTATCAAGAAGGAAACGCTTTGCAAACAATTTTCTCAAACTAAAAAAGAATTAGTATTTTTGTAAAAAATAAAACGAAGCAATGCAAAATTTTAAACAAAAAAGAACTGGAAAAAAGGGAGCCGTAAGGTTTTCTAAGGTTTGGAATATTTAAAAGAGTTGTCTTGCATAAAAATAATTATTGCGGCAGACTCTTTTTCGGAAGGATCTGCCCTTTTTATGTTAAAATGAAATTATGAATTCAAAAGAGTTATTAAAGATTGCCAATGAGTTTGGCACACCGGTGTACGTTTACGACGCAGAATCTATCAAAATTCAATACGAAAAACTTACATCGTCTTTTTTAAAACACACAAGGTTCTTCTATGCAGCGAAGGCGTTGACAAATATCAACATCCTGAAGTACGTCAAGAACTTGGGTGCTTCTTTGGATTGTGTATCAATTAATGAAGTAAAGCTTGGTTTAAAAGTAGGGTTTACTAAAGACAGAATATTATTCACTCCAAACTGTGTTGATTTAGCTGAAATTGAAGAAGCAATGACACATGGCGTACATATTAATATTGATAATATTTCTACGCTTGAGCAATTTGGAAACAAATACGGGAATACCTACCCAATCCTTGTAAGAATCAACCCCCATATTTTCGCGGGAGGAAACTATAAAATTTCAACGGGACATATCGATAGCAAATTTGGTATTTCTATTCACCAGGTTCGTCACATCGAAAGAGTGATGAAAAGTACAAACCTGAATGTGGAAGGTCTTCACATGCATACAGGAAGCGAGATCAAAGATCCTGATGTTTTCCTACAAGCATTAGATATTATGCTGGAACTTTCTGAGCATTTCCCAAACCTGAAATATTTGGATATGGGAAGTGGTTTCAAAATCCCTTACCAAGACAGCGAAGAAGAAACTGATGTGAAAACATTAGGTAAAAAAGTGGAAAAAGTAATTGCTGAGTTTTCAAAATCTACAGGAAAGAAATTTGAACTATGGTTTGAACCAGGGAAATTCTTGGTTGGAAAAAGCGGATATCTTTTAGTGAAAGCAAATGTGATCAAGCAAACAACAGCAACAGTTTTTGTGGGCGTTAATTCAGGGTTTAACCACTTAATTCGTCCAATGTTTTACGATTCTTACCACGCGATTGAAAATTTATCTAATCCCAAAGGAGCAGAAAGAATTTACACTGTAGTTGGAAACATTTGTGAGACAGATACTTTCGCTTGGGATAGAAAACTAAACGAAGTAAGAGAAGGTGATATTTTAGCGTTCCATAATGCGGGAGCGTACGGTTTTGAAATGAGTTCAAACTTTAATTCAAGACTAAAACCTGCTGAAGTGTTGTTCTTAGATGGAAAAGCTCTTCTAATTCGTAAAAGAGATGAGTTTGATGATCTATTAAGAAATCAGATTGAAGTAATTTAAATTAAAATATACCTACTCCGCAAGAAATTGCGGAGTATTTTTTTAGGCCTATTGCAGGATATTCTAATAAAACTTTAACATTGGGTTGCGGTGAAAATCCTAAATTATTAGTTAAATTTGGTAGAGGTCAATCTTTAAACAAGAAAACAATCTTAACTGATCTGTACCATTTCTGGATTTCTAATTAGAAAAATAACCACCAAAAATATAATTATGGCTAAAAATATAGCTGAGCAAATTGTTGAAATGCTCGAAAAAGCAAATGTGAAAAGAATTTATGCCGTAACAGGCGATAGTCTTAATCATTTAAATATCGCCGTTAAAAAAAGCAGTATTGAATGGATTCATGTAAGACATGAGGAAGTGGGTGCGTATGCAGCAGCAGCGGAAGCGGAGCTTGATGGTTTTGCAGTTTGTGCAGGAAGTTGTGGCCCGGGACACGTTCATTTGATTAATGGAGTATATGAAGCGCACCGGTCTCATATTCCAATGTTGGTGATTGCCTCTACCATTCCGAGTGAAGAGATGGGGATGGATTATTTCCAGGAAACGAATACCATAAAATTGTTTGATGATTGTAGCTATTACAACCAAATGATCACAAGACCAGAGCAGGTACAAAGAACGATGCAGACGGCCATTCAACATGCGATTTCTAAAAAAGGAGTTGCGGTAATTGGCCTTCCGGGAGATGTTTCCGAATTGGATGCTGAAGAAGCTACCACTTCCAATCAGATATTTAAAACAAATCCTATTATCCGACCTTCTGATGAAGAATTGAATCAGCTGGCAAATTTGATTAATGAAAGCGGAAAAGTAACGATCTATTGTGGAATTGGGGCAGAAAATGCCAATGCTGAAGTCGTAGAACTTTCGAAATATTTAAAATCTCCCGTAGGATATTCTTTCCGTGGAAAAATGTCGATACAGCCTAATAATCCTAATGAAGTAGGGTTGACGGGTCTTTTAGGTTTTCCTTCTGCTTATCATGCCATGCATGAAGCAGACTTATTGCTTCTTTTGGGAACCGATTTTCCTTACCAAAAATTTATGCCTGTTAAAAATAAAATCGTTCAAATTGATGAAAGTCCGGAACGATTGGGTAGAAGGGCTAAGTTGGAACTAGGTTTAACAGGTGATGTTAAAGAAACGATCAAGGCGTTATTACCTTTATTAAAAGAGAAAACAGACGTTAATTTCCTAAATCAACAGTTGGAGTTTTATGAAAAAGTAAAAGAGCAACAATTGATCTACGTGAAAGATGCGGGAAAAGAAGATGCTATTCAACCGGAATATGTAGCGCATACGTTAGATAGATTGGCGAAAAATGATGCTATTTTCACTGTAGATACAGGAATGTGCTGTGTTTGGGGTGCAAGATTCATTACAGGAACGGGCGAACGTAAAATGTTAGGATCATTCAACCATGGTTCTATGGCGAATGCAATGCCAATGGCTATTGGAGCGTCTTTAGCACATCCGAATCGACAGGTTATTGCGATGTGTGGTGATGGTGGATTATCGATGTTATTAGGAGATATGGCCACTATTTTTCAATATAAACTTCCTGTGAAATTGATTGTTTTTAACAACAGAGCACTGGGAATGGTAAAATTGGAAATGGAAGTCGGTGGGATGCCCGATAATGAGACCGATATGATTAATCCTGATTTTGGAATGATCGCACAGGCAATGGGCTATCCTGGAAAAAATGTTCATCAACCGGAAGAAGTTGAGTCAGCTATTAATGAATGTCTGAATCACGACGGTCCTTATCTTTTAAATATTTTCACCAATCCTAATGCGTTGGCATTGCCTCCAAAAATTGAATTTGATCAGATCATCGGGATGACAAAATCGATGGCTCAGTTGATGCTGGGTGGTAAAATGGAAGAAGCTTTGGAAACAGTAAAAAGTAACTATAAACATATTAAAGAATTATTGTGATGAGTAGTTCTTTAAAAAAATTCTACATTATTGCGTGGGCATTTGGGTTGATCTTTTATTTTTTAGATTATGTGATCAGGTCTGCCCCCGCGGTGATGATTCCTCAATTGGTTAATAATTTTAACACCACCGAACTGAAGCTGATCAGTATGGTAGGAACCTATTATTACACCTATTCAACCTGTAGTTTAATTGCCGGAATTGCTTTAGATAAATTCGGTGGCAAAAAATCTCTTTTCGTTGGAACTTTGATCTTAGGATTGGGGTGTTTATTATTTTTAATTTCTAGCCAGGTCGCCGGAATTTCCGGAAGATTATTACAGGGCGCAGGTTGTGCTTTTGCTTTTCCTGGCTGTGTTTATTTGGCGAGTAAAGGTTTCTCTTCAAAATCTTTGGCAACAGCCATTGGTTTCACACAATGTATAGGAATGTTGGGTGGAACGGCAGGACAGTTTGTGGTAGGACCTTGGGTAGAAAAAGGAGTCAATATTGATACCTTCTGGCTATGGTCAGGAATTACAACAATTGTTACGGCTTTCGGTTTATTCTTTGTTATTCCTAATGAAAATAAATCTCAAGATTCTGAAAAAGCTAAAACGCAACATATTGGATATTTAGAACCCTATAAAATTGTTTTTAAAAACCCTCAGTCTTGGCTTTGTGGGATTATTTCGGGGTTATTATTTGCTCCAACAACGATATTTGCCATGACTTGGGCGGTTGCTTTTTTTCAGAAAGACAAGCAGTTTGTTTTTCATGAAGCAGCCATTACAAGTGCCATGGTTGCCTTTGGGTGGGTTTTTGGATGTCCGCTTTTAGGTTTTATAACCGATAAAATAGGAAGAAGAAAGCCTGTTTTGGTAGGTGGAGCTGTAATTATGATCGCAAGTTTATTACAGTTGATTTACTTACCGGAGTTATACCCTGCAAAAATAAGCATGTTTATTCTTGGGCTAGGTTCCGGAGCAGCGATGATTCCGTACTCCATTATTAAAGAAGCAAACCCAGATTATGTAAAAGGAAGTTCTACAGGAGCTATTAATTTTATAACATTTGGGGTTACCACTTTATTGAGCCCTATTTTCAGCAGATGGTTCGGGAAAAGTTTAGATATTTCGGCTGGAGATCTGCATTTTCAAGAGTCTATCTTATTTTGGATTGTGGGCATTGTTTTAGCCATTTTGGTTTCATTAATGCTGAAAGAAACAGGAAGCAAAGCTCAGAATCAGCCAATCACTTCATAGTTTTTACATTAAAATTTAATTAAATATTTTAATCAGGCTTTACACTTTTGTGTGAAGCTTTTTTTTGATGTAATTTTGCTCTAATAAAAATATATTCATGAAAACTTTAGCATTATTCATCGGGCTTTTTGTTGCAAATTTTGCTTTTGCACAACAAGATGTTGAAGAGAGAGACAATACATTTACTCCAGAAGCAAGCAACAATATTCTGAAAATAGATATCAAAGAACCTTTATTACAAATTGCTGCAAAAAACTGTAATGATTTTAAAGCTGCAGCCTTTGAAGGAGGTGTTTTAGTATATAAGGAGATATTGAGAAAATATATGTTTGATTATCTTAATTCTGATTTTTATGTATTAAATGGTGATTTTAATTTTATATTAACGATCGATCAGACAGGAAAAGTGACTAAAATTGAAGGATCTCCGAAAGTAGCCAACAGCCAGGTTTTTTTTGATGATATGAAGTATGTAGTAAGAAGAATTAAACAAAACTGGATTCCGGCATCTTGTAACGGACAGCCGATCACTTCACAGGTTAAAATAAAAATGAATCTATCATCTATTTCAACAGATATGTAATGAAAAAATATATTGTAATTTTATTCTTCTTTCTTTTCAGCAGTCATGCTTTTTCTCAAGATACAAAAGCTGAATTTCCGGGAGGCGATGAGGCGTTCAAAACAGAATTTATGAATATGGTTCATGCCTATGTAGACGTTGCGTTGTATGCGATTCAGGGGGATGTAACTTTTATCTTTAATATTGACGAAAAAGGCAAAACCAACAATCTGGATGTACTTCCAAAGTTTAAAAACAATGAGATGTTCATTGATGATATGAAGTATGCCATGAAAAAAGTAAAAAAGAAATGGACGCCTGCCACAAAAGATGGAGTTCCCGTTAATTCAAAATATATTTTGAAGGTTAAGTTTAGTTCAAATGTTTATGATCATGATTAGGAAAGTATTTATTCTAATTTTTATTATTTCAACGGTTTTAATATCTGCTCAAAGAGAGGTTCTAGATCAATACCCTCATGGACAATATTTTTATGCTGGTGGAATAAATGAATTTAATAAGGAGGTTGTCAAAGTAGTGAAGCAACAGAAACTACTACCTTGTGAAAATGTTGGAGAGAAATATACTATTCCAATTATTGTAAATGAAAATTCTACGATTAATTATATTAAAGATTTTGATACGATAACAATTCAGAAAAATAAATGTGCATTTGATTTCGCACGTAAAATTATGCCTCATTTAAAAAGATGGATTCCTGCAAAGGAAAATGATAAATATATTGCATCAATTACAAAAATTGAAATTAAACCTTTTTATTTGTACTACTCGAAAGATGATCCAAGAAGTAATGAAATGAAAAATCCGGTATATGAGAAAGGAATGAAAAGTTTTGCAAGTGAAATAATATTTATATTCAATAAAAAAGTTAAGAAAAATGAGGATAAATATGCTAGCTTGACATTTGTTGTAAACGAAAAAGGAGAAATGGAAGGGTTTGAAATTGAAGGTAATTATACTGAAAATGAAAAAAAAGATATTGTTGATGAACTTTCTCGAATAAAAGGAAAATGGAAGCCCGCTTCATTTAATGGTATTCCCCTTAAATTTAAACTAAGGCAACCATTGCGTCAAAACTTTGATGTTCAAATAGAAAATGAGGAAAATATGAAATCTATGAATCAAATGATGTATAATAGATAATGATATCATCCTGCCATTATGGCACAATATTTTGTATCTTTGCAAACTAAACTATTTTTAGCATTGATATAAAACCCAATTTCTAAAATTTAATTTCTACAAAAGTGCAGGAAAAATATATAGACGAGACCAAGCAGGGAGAAGCTTTTGCTATTACTGAAAGAGATGGGAATTCTAAAAAATTATTTTTAGAGAGCTATGGTTGTCAGATGAATTTCTCTGATTCTGAAATCGTTGCCTCTATTCTTAATGATCAGGGTTATAATACAACTCTTAAAGTAGAAGAAGCAGATCTTATCCTTTTAAATACATGCTCTATTCGTGAGAAAGCAGAGCAAACAGTGAGAATGCGTCTTGCTCAGTTCAAAAAACTGAAAAAAGAAAAACCAAACATGACGGTTGGTGTTTTGGGCTGCATGGCGGAGAGATTAAAAACCAAATTTTTAGAAGAAGAGCAGTTGGTTGACCTTGTGGTTGGCCCTGATGCTTACAGAGATTTACCTAATCTTTTAAAAGAAACAGAAGATGGTAGAGATGCTATTAATGTGATTCTTTCAAAAGAAGAAACCTATGCAGATATCAATCCTGTTCGTTTAGGTGGAAATGGAGTAACAGCTTTCGTTACCATTACCAGAGGTTGTGATAACATGTGTACATTCTGTGTGGTTCCATTTACGAGAGGTAGAGAAAGAAGTCGTGATCCACACTCAATTCTTGAGGAATGCAAAGGCCTTTGGGATAACGGATATAAAGAAATTACATTGTTGGGGCAAAACGTAGACTCTTACCTTTGGTACGGAGGCGGGCCTAAAAAAGATTTTGCCAAAGCATCTGAAATGCAGAAAGCTACGGCCGTTGATTTTGCACATTTGCTTGATCTTGTGGCTAAAGCGGTTCCAGATATGAGAATCAGATTCTCAACGTCTAATCCTCAGGATATGAATTTGGAGGTGTTTAGAATTATGGCAAAACACGAGAACGTCTGTAATTATGTTCACCTTCCTGTTCAGAGTGGAAGCAACAGAATGCTGGAAGCGATGAACAGACAGCACACTCGTGAAGAATATTTAGAATTAATTAATAAAGCGAAAGAAATTGTTCCTGATATTTCTTTTTCTCAAGATATGATTATTGGTTTCTGCGATGAAACGGAAGAAGATCACCAAGATACTTTAAGCTTAATGAGAGAAGTAGAATATGACTACGGTTATATGTTCTCTTATTCGGAAAGACCGGGAACTCCTGCTCACAAGAAGATGGAAGATAATGTTCCTGCTGAGGTTAAACAAAGACGTTTGGCTGAAGTTATTGATTTGCAGAGAGAATTATCCAGACAAAGAATGGAAGGATATGTTGGACGTATTCACCGTATTTTGATCGAAGGTGTTTCCAGAAAAAACCAAAAACAGTGGAAAGGAAGAAACTCTCAAAATGCCGTTTGCGTATTTGATATGCTGGAAGGGCAAAAATTGGGTGACATTGTGGATGTTTTCGTTTACGATAATACACAGGGCACGCTTTTAGGGAGAAAAGTAGAACATACGCTGAACTAATTTGTTCTCCAAAGAGACCCATATATATTCAAGAATAAATAATTATCAATAATAAACAGACAATGGAAAAATTTCAAAAATATTGCCTTAGTGTTTTATTGGTAATCATTTGCAATAATATTTCGGCGCATGTTCATAACGGGACCATCGAAAGTGATGACTGCAAAAGACTGCGAGAAGTTTACAGCAAGTTTTTAGGAACTCAGGATTATGACCAAGTCTTTGAGTTTTTAGCTAAGAAAAAAACAAGCGAATATTGCACGTTAAATCAGAAACAAAAAGTATTTGATGCTATTGGAGAAACCATTGTTCCCAATCATCATCATAATTTTTATAATGATTATCTTGGATTAAATTATTCTCAGAGGAATAAGCACAATAAAAATTTAGAAAATTTTGAACGACAAAATAAAGAATACAATTTTGTCGAAAACATATATTTTACAAGTAAAGTTTCGAAAGTCAGAAACAAAGATTATTTAGATTTAATAAGTTAGAATTAATAATTGTGATGAAAATAAGCTTTAAAAGCTTACAACATCGTTTTAGAAAATCAACAAGCCTTACAGAGCATACATTGAGTGTTTGTAGGCTAAATTAAATCAATAATCAAAAATTTACTTATGAGTAACGACTTACAAAATATAAAAAACCGCTTCGGAATTATCGGAAATTTTCCGGCTTTAAACCGTGCCTTAGAAAAATCTATTCAGGTGGCACCCACAGATATCTCTGTGTTGGTGATCGGTGAAAGTGGGGTAGGGAAAGAATTTATCCCTAAAATTATTCATTCAGAATCTAAAAGAAAACATCAGCCTTATATTGTTGTCAACTGTGGAGCGATTCCTGAGGGAACAATCGATTCCGAATTATTTGGACACGAAAAAGGAGCCTTCACCGGAGCTACCGCTACCAGAAAAGGATATTTTGAAGTGGCAGATGGTGGAACAATTTTCTTAGATGAGGTAGGTGAACTTCCTTTACAGACGCAGGTTCGTCTTCTAAGAGTGTTGGAAAGCGGTGAATTTATGAAGGTGGGTTCTTCACAGGTTCAAAAAACCAATGTGAGAATTGTTGCGGCTACCAACGTGAATATGATGAAGGCAATTCATGACGGAAGATTCCGTGAAGATTTATTTTACCGTTTGAATACCGTGCAAATAGATATGCCGCCTTTGAGAGAAAGAAAAGGTGATATTCATTTGTTATTCAGAAAGTTTGCAATAGATTTTGCTGAAAAATACAGAATGCCGGAATTGGAATTAGAGCCAAGCGCTGTGCATTATGTTGAAAATTATTCTTTTCCCGGAAATGTTCGTCAGCTAAGAAACCTCGTTGAGCAAATGACGGTAGTAGAGCGTGAAAGAACGATAACGGTAGAAAAATTATCAGAATATATTCCAATGGAAACGCATTTACCTATGGTGGTAAATACGCCTAATAATCAAAAACAGAATGATTTTGGGAGCGAAAGAGAAATAATGTACAAGATTCTCTTTGATATGCGTAATGATATAAATGATTTAAAATCCTTAACTTCGGAACTGATAAAGAACAGAGGAACGGCAGATTTGAGCAATCAAGAGAAAAATCTGATCAGCAGGATTTATACTCCTGAAACGCAGCAGGCGGTACCAGCTAATTCTTTATTGTATTTTGAAAATAATAATAATGGCCCAGCTGTTCAGACGCCAACAATCATATCAAATTCAGATAATGAGGATAGCTATGAAGACTTTGAAGATATTGAAATTGAGGAAAATAAACCTGAATCTTTATCTCTTCAAAACAATGAAAAAGATTTGATTATCAAAGCGTTAGAAAAGCATAAAGGACGTAGGAATAAAGCGGCCGATGAGTTGGGAATTTCACAAAGAACTTTATACAGGAAAATAAAACAATATAACCTAGAAGACTAACGAACCATGAATTTTGACTTAATTACTAAAGGAGGATACAATTTTAACATCGGAAAATATATTTCTGACGGATTTGAACTTTTCAAAAAAGATATTGGCGGATTTATAGTAGCAACTATTCTCGTAGTTATCATGAGTATTATCCCGTTTTGCGGATTATTGGCATTGGGTAATTTTTATAAAATTTGTAGAAAAGTAGATCAGGGGCAGAAAGTTCAGGCTGGTGATATTTTTGACTTTACAGATTTTTGGGTGTATTTCAAATTTATGCTGCTTATTTTCGTAGCAATTGTTATATTAATGATTCCTATCCAAATTTCTTTAGTTCCTATGATATTCGCAGCTCAATATGGAGATGGAGCAGGTGATTTAGGATCAGCTTTATTTGCAGGAGGAATGGGGATCTGGATGATTCTGTTTATGTTGCTAATATTTGCGTTTGCTATTTCTTTTTACTTTGTACAGCCTATTATTTCATTATACAGAGTACAAAGTGTAAGACAGGCTTATTCGCTTTCTTGGAAAATAGCTAAGAAAAACTTTTGGATGATTTTGATCTTCAGCCTTGTTGTAGGAGTCATTTCAGAAGTAGGAATTATCGCTTGTGGAATAGGAATATTGTTTACTGCGCCAATAGGAATTTGTATTAAATATGCTAGTTTTAAAGATGTTTTAGAAACACAAAATCAAAAGCAGGGTTTATGATAAGTAAAATGAAAATTATATTTGGATTTGTAATTCTTTCATTGTTTCAGCAATGTTATTCTTTTACAGGTTCATCTTTAACAGACGAAAAGACGGTACAGATCAATGAATTTCCGAATAATGCTGCATTGGTGAATCCTACATTGGCACAGCAATTTTCAACAGATATTCAAAACAGATTTTTACAGAGAACGACGTTAAAGGGAACCAAAGAAAATCCGGATATTTTGATCGAAGGAGAGATTACAGACTATTCTATAACGCCTACCACGATTGGTTCTAATACAACACAGAATCAAGCTACAGGAGGTATTGTTCAGGACTCTCAAAATAAATTAACAATTACGGTGAAAGTGCATTATGAAAATAAAGTGCATCCAGATTCCAGTTTCGACAGAACCTATTCTGATGAAGCGGTTTTCAACAGTAATTTATCACAGTCACAAATAGAAACTTCACAGGTGAAGATTGCAACAGATAGAATCATTAACAAGATATTTAACGATATTGTAGCGAATTGGTAAAATGAATCCTAGAGTTTTAGAATTATTAAAGAACCCCAAAAATATACAGTCAGAAGATCTTAATCTTTTGAAAGAGGAGATTAATTCTTTTCCCTACATTCAAAATATCAGAGCTTTACACCTGTATGGAATTCATCTTTTTGATAAAGAAAATTATCAGAAAGAGCTTTCTACAACGGCGGCATATACAACAGATAAGAAAATTCTTTATCAGTTGATCAACGGTAAAATTCAGCAAAAGGTTAAACCCGAAATTGTTGAAGAAGAAAAGCCCGAAATTCCTAAGAATACATTCAAGTATATTTATAATAAAAGTAATTTCCCGATTAAAAGAGAGGAAATACAAGAGGAAATAACCGACAAAAAGCAAGAAGAAGCTTTTACGTTGCAGCCTCATGCCACTCCGGAAATTAAACATATTCTTGTTAATGGGGAAAGAAACCGTATTTTATTTGAAGGGGAAGAAAACTTCCTTGAAGATGATACGGTAGATACTATTGATTTGGAATCAACGCTGGAATCAGGATCTATTGTGATTCAAAAATTTGAAAAACAACCTGAAGAAGTGGTCGTTGATAAATTGGATCCTATACATGAAGAATCCGTTTCTGAAGATATTCAGAACGAAGATCAAGTTGAGGAAACAGCAGAATTACATCCTGAAATCATTATCAATGAAGAAAAGATTGATTCAGCAGTAGAGGAAGAAAAAATAGATAATGAATCTGATGTAAGTTTTCATGAGATAGAACCTGTTTTAACGGAAGAGGTTGCTCAGGAAAATCAATTAACGGAAGAAGATCAATCAAATACGGCAACAACAGAAGAGTTTGTTGAAGCCGAAGCTAAAATAGAATTTACCCCGGAGGAAATCATCAATGAAGAAGAAATTGCTTCAGAAAGTGAAACGGAAAAGGTAAACAATGAGGCTGAATTAAGTTTCCACGGAACAGATTCTTTCTTGCCAGAGGTAAAAATTCAATCCAATACGATTGATGAAACACTAGCAGAAGAAGAGATTGCTCAACCCAGCAACAAGCATGAAGATGAAATGAGACGCTTGATAGAAGAGGTTGAGAAAAAAATGAAGGCTACAAAAGTGATTTCTGAAAAGGAAGATACCGAGCCTGAAGTGGTAGGACATGAAATAAGTTTTGCTGAAACTCAATATTTTAATGTCGAAACAAAAGAAGAAAAGAGTGATTCAGAAATAGAAGTCTCAAAAGTTGAAGAAAATGTATCTGAATTAATTGGAAATAAATCTGAAGAGACTGAAACTGTTGAAGAACCCAAACAGGAAATTCAAGAGGAAAAGCCTGTAGCAGAAGAACAAACAGAAGTTAAATCTGCTTGGAAACCGATGAGTCTTGAGTCTCATGTTCCGGATTCTATGCTTAATAAATCAATTGAAATTCTTCAGCCAAAAGCTGAAATCGTAAAAGAAGAAGCACCAAAACAGGAAGAGATTGTACCTCGCGTTGAAGAAATTATTGAGCTTCCAAAGGATAATGTAGAAGCTGTTGAAGTTATTGACGAGCCTGTTAAAGAGGAAAAGATTGTTGAAACTGAAGCATTGGAAGAAAATGATGAAGAGGAAGAAGCTCCGGCATTAAATGTGTCTTTCTTCAACTCTGATATTATTTCAAGTTGGGCAGTAGAGGTTAATGAAGGGAAAGAAGAGAAAAAATCTAAAGAAGCAAAAGAAGAAATTCCTGCTGAACCAATAGCTGTAAGTCCTATGGATAGCAATGTTCCCGGATTTATCAACACTTGGCAAAGCTGGCTGAAAATAGACAGGCCTTTAGAAGAAGAAGAAAAAGTAGAGGCAGAGCAAGAATCAGAAGAGCCGGAAGTAGAAGAAATACAGGAGGTAGAACAAGAAAAGATTGAGACTAAAAATAAGGTAATTGAATCTTTTATAGAAAAGAATCCTAAAATATCTCAATTAAAAGATGAAGTTAATTTTGTGGTAAAAGAGAAAACGGATGATATTTCACATTTGATGACGGAAACGTTGGCTACTTTGTATTTTGAACAAAAATTGTACACAAAAGCAATTAAAGCATTCAATATATTGATTCTTAAACATCCTGAAAAGAAAGCACATTTTGAAGGAAAAATTCAGGATATAAAAGATGTCCGAGGAAAGAATTAAGATTAAAATAAAATATAAAAAATGCTGAGTCTCATAGATTCAGCATTTTTGTTTTATGTGTTGTGAGCTGTATTTTTTTTACCTCTTAACTTTCGCAAGGCCTTCCTGCCGTAGACAATAACGAGAACAACTAAGATAAGGGTGCAAATGGCGGCCAAAATAGGCATTGCTATGGCTAACACAGTCATTATTCCTGCTCCGGCTGTTTCAGTGGTTCCAACAACGGAATTTCCCAATCCACCTGTGGTTGCGGTAGAAGCGGCCCGAATTCCTGCAAACCCAGAGCTTATGGTTGCTGCAGTTCCTCCTCCTGCAATCAATGCCAATGCCCATTGCGGAAATGTTCCTAAGTCTGCAAACTGACTTGCAAATAAAATAGAACCCGCAACAGTAGCCATAGGAATAGAGATTGTATCCAATAAATGATCAATAAGAGGGATGTAATAAGCCAGAATCTCTGCGACGGTAGCAATTCCTGTGGTAATAAGTGTTGGAAGGCCTGAAAGCCATTCAAAATTCTCATTCATCGGGATCCAATTAAGGTAGGATGCCAGGCTTACCGCAAACATGGGAAGAAAAACTCTAAAGCCCGTAGCGGCGGCTAGTCCGATGCCAATAAATGCACTCAAGACATAAGGTAAGTAGGGAACATGGTCTAACATTTTAGTTTTCAGATTAATTGTGTCCTTTAAAGTTACAAAAAATGAGAAAACACTTTATTAAAATTTAATCTTGTATGAGTTAGGTTTAATCTAAGAGAAAAGATATGCACAAGCATCCGTGTAGATCTGTGTGATCTGCGGGAGAAAAAATGAATTTTAAGCTTTTTTCTGAGGCTGATTAGATTGGCAAAGCTTAATAAACTGTTCTTCCACATCTTGAAATTTTGCAGGCATTTCAGAAGAAACCCAAAACATCATCGCAATGGTTTTTTCTCCGAATGATTCTTTAAAAAGATCTTTGTTTAAACGGTAAGATTCTCTGAGTAATCTTTTTACGCGATTTCTGTACACCGCTTTTTTGAAGTATCTTTTAGAAACAGAAACCCCAAATTTTAGAGCTTCTACCGGTAAAGTAGGTTTATCTTTTAGGATGATAATTCTCAAATTTCCGCAGGTTCTCCATTTACCTTTTTCAAAAAGTAAAGTGATCTCATTGTCTTTTTTGAGTTTTTCGGCTCTGGGATATTTGAAATTTGTCATTTACAGCGTGTAAATATAGGCTTATTTTGAATTTTTCCCACAGGTTTCACAAATTCTCATACAGAAATTACGCATAATTAGGTGAGTTGATCTGTGAAATCTGTGGGAAAATAAATTTTTATTCTTTTTTCAATAAATGATTAATAACTTCCGAAGCAGTATATAACCCAAAAATTGCAGGCATATAACTTATCGTTCCATAAAAAGATCTTTTATAATTGGTTCCGTCTGTCATTTTCAAGCTTTCTTCATCTTGGATGTCGTTGGCAAAAACGCAACGAACACCTTTATCAATTTTCTCCTTTTTTAATCTTTTTCTTACCTGTCTTGCAAGATGGCAATGCTCGGTTTTGCTGATGTCTCTTACCATCACCTTACTAGGATCGGTCTTTCCCCCAGCGCCCATTGAGCTTACGATTTTTACCTTTCTTCTTCTTGCGGCAATGATTAAACAGATTTTTGGAGTTACACTGTCGATACAGTCTAAAACATAATCAAATTTTGCAGAGTCCAGAACTTCATCCATTCTTTCCGGATTTAGAAACTCATTGATTTTGGTTAAATTAAGGTTGGGATTAATATCTAAAAGTCTTTCTGCAACAACCTCTACTTTATGCTTTCCAATGGTTGAGTGCAAAGCAGGTAATTGTCTGTTAATGTTGGTGATATCTACCGTGTCGCCATCTACAATGGTCATGGTTCCCACTCCGGCTCTTGCCAAAAATTCTGCTGCAAAAGAACCTACTCCGCCGAGCCCGACAACCAAAATAGTTGCTTTATTCAATCTTTCCAAACCTTCTTCTTTGATGAGAAGTTCCGTTCTCTCCAACCAGTTTTTATCCATTTTTTATTGTCTCTAAATTTTCTATAATCTGTTCGTTCAATTTTTCCAATGAAATTCCCTTGAGCTCTGAAGTCTTTTTGTATAATTCTTCGAGGTTAAAATCTTCATTATCAGTTTCTAAAAAGATTCTGTCTAAAGGCGTGATTTTCAAAATTTGTTGCAAAGATAAATTATACAAAACAGGTTTTCCAAAACTCAAATAAAAATTATTTTTAAGGAGATCTTCGGCAACGTTTTGTTTTTTATTAAAACCATGAATGATCATCGGCTGTTCGGCATATTTTTTAAAGGAAATCACTTCATAAAATTTTCTTACACAATGAATAATCACTGGCTTTTTGAGTTCATTGGCAATCTTTATTTGTTTCAAAAAAACGTCCTCCTGAATTTTTTGATCAATAGAAACCAAAGAATCTAATCCGCATTCTCCGATGGCAAAACAGTTTTCATGGATGTTTGATTGTAACCAATCAAGTTGATTATTTATTAAATTAATATCAATATCTTTTGGGTGAATACCGATAGAATAGGGAATACTTGGCGGAATAGTAGTAAGTTCCGCATTATAAATTCCGTAAGGCACATTTTTCTTATGATGGTGAAAATCAAAAAAATCCATGTACAAAAATACTAACTATTTAGAATTAATATAAAATTCTTAAACGAACGTTTATAAATATGTTAAAAATTTCTTAACTTTACTCAAAGTGCACTTCACATGAAGAAAAAATTTACAGAAAAACAAATCCATATTTTAGATATTGCTGAAGAGCTGATCGCGAAAAAAGGCTACGAAGGAACATCGGTGAGGGACATTTGTTCCAAAGCAAATATCAACGTTGCCATGATTTCTTATTATTTCGGTTCTAAAGAAAAAATGATGTCTTATCTCTATCAGTACAGAGTGTTGAAGACGAGAGAAACTTTTTCAGAATTTGCAGATACCATCAAAGAAGGGAAACCGGAAATGCAAATGAAGGAAATTATTAAATATATTGTTTCTCAGTTATTTAAATATAATTATTTCCACGGATTTGTGACGCAAGAACTTCGACACACAGAAAATTTAAAAGATGAACTGCTTGATTTTTATCAATTATTTGTTAAAAAATTAGATGAAGTCATTAAAAAAGGAGTGGCGTCGGGAGTTTTCACATTTACCCCAAAACCTGAGGATATTTTGACAACAATTCTTGGGTCTACCTTGTTTGTTATTCGTAATAAAAACTTCTATGAGCTCTATGTTCCGAGTAAAAATGAGGAAACTTATGCGAAAGAAGCAGAAAAAAAGGTAAGAATGAATCTCTTACTCAGTGTTTTTGCAATTTTGGGATACGCTGCAGACTAAAATTACGTTAAATATTCATAAAAAAAAATCTATTGATAAAAAAGTTATATTTTTGCAAATTAATAGATCGGTCATATAATCCGAAAACTGTTGAATTTTTTATATGAAAAAATATATTTTAGGTCTTTTTGCTGTGGCTGTGGTAACTTCATGTGCGAGTCAGCAAGATAAAGCAATGAAAAGTGCTGATAAAAACTACATCTTAAAAGTTGCAAACGAAAATTTTGCAAAAAAGAAGTGGAAAAATTCTTTGGCTCTTTATGACAGATTAGCTAATCTGGTTGCAGGGACAGACGATTTCCCAAATGTAGGTTACAATACGGCGTATGCTAACTATTATGATAAAAATTATAAGTTGGCAGGGCATCAGTTTAAAAACTTTGCAGTAAGTTTTCCAAAAGATGCTAGAGCAGAAGATGCGGCTTATATGTCGGCTTTATGTTACTATGAAGGTTCTATGGATTATAATTTGGACCAGTCAAGTACTCAAATGGCTATTAATGAGCTACAGGATTTCTTGAACAACTATCCAAATTCTGAGAAGTCTAAAAATATCAGTACCCTAATTGATGAATTGTCTTACAAGTTAGAATTCAAATCTTACGAGAATGCAAAGCAATACTTCAGTATGGGAGATTACAAAGCTGCCAATACCTCATTAGAGAATGTATTAGAAGATTTTCCAAGTACAAAACTTCGTCCGAAAATTTATGATTATATCATGAAAGCTCGTTATGCGCTGGCTCAGAAATCTATTTATGATCTTAAAGACGAACGTATTGAAAGTGCATTGTCATTTACAAAAGTGGTTGAAAAAGATCTTCCTAATACAGAATATTCTAAAACTGCCCTGGATCTAAGACAAAAATTAGAGAAAGAAAAGAAAGATTTCGTTATTGTAAAAAAAGAAACTGAAGCTAGAATTGCTAATTTAACGGCAAGACAGAAGAAAGAAGTAGAAAAGCAGGCTGAAAAGAACAAAACGGAAGAGCAGATTAAAAATCAGATAGATGCTGAGAAGAAAGCAAAGCTGATCCAGAGGGATAGTGCGGTGCTTCAAACACCTCCACCGGCGGCGACTTTCAAAATCCAAAGATAATTCGTAAATTTGCGACCTTATAAATAAATTAATTTTCTCAAAATGAGTGTAAAAGATACAAAAGCAGAAGTAAATACTATTACTTACGATAAAGATAAGATTGAAGATAAAGTAGGTTCAATCTATGAAGCTATTGTTATCATGGGAAAGAGAGCAGAGCAGATCAATGCAGAAATTCGTACAGAATTGCATAACAAATTAGACGAATTTGCTGTTCACAACTCTACATTGGAAGAAGTTTTCGAAAACAGAGAACAAATTGAGATCTCTAAACATTACGAAAAACTTCCAAAACCAACTTCTATCGCTATCGAAGAATGGTTAAACGAAGATATTTACTTCAGAAAAACTGAAGAAAGAAAATAAAAACCAACTGGTTTTTAATAGATGAAGGTCATAAAGGAACTATTTCTTTTATGACCTTTGTTGTTTAAATGGTTTGTGAGAAAAAATAAGTATTTTAGTGTTTTAAAAAATTAAAACTACATGAGTGTTTCTGGGAAGAAGATTCTTATTGCCGTTTCTGGAGGAATTGCAGCCTATAAAATTCATTTTCTGATAAGAGATTTTATAAAGAAAGGAGCCGAGGTTCAGGTGATTATGACTCCTGATGCTGAACATTTTGTAACGAAGCTAAGCTTGTCTACGTTGTCTAAAAAACCTGTGTATACAGATTTTTATAATGAAAACGGAACATGGAACAGCCATGTGGAAATGGCATTGTGGGCAGATGTAATGATCATGGCTCCGTGTACTGCTAATACATTGGCGAAAATGACACACGGAATGTGTGATAATTTGGTGATTGCCACTTATATGTCGGCTAAATGTCCTGTTTTTATAGCACCCGCAATGGATTTAGATATGTATCAGCATCCTTCCACCCAACAGAATTTAGAGCTGGCCGAAGATTTCGGACACTTTATTATTCCTGCAGAAAATGGGGAATTGGCGAGTGGACTGATCGGGCAGGGAAGAATGGCAGAACCGGAGACGATTGCTAATGCTGTTGAAGAATTTTTTAATGCAGCTCACCATGAAAAGACGTTAGAAGGTCAAACCGTTTTAATTACGGCCGGCCCCACCTATGAAGCAATTGATCCTGTAAGATTTATAGGAAATCATTCTTCTGGTAAAATGGGGTTTTCTTTGGCTGAGGAGGCTTCAAAAAGAGGAGCAAAAGTTATTTTGATCTCAGGGCCCACTTCTCAGGTGATGAACGATAAGAATGTGGATGTATATAAAGTGACTTCTGCAAAAGAAATGCTGGATAAGGTATTTGAATTTTATGATACCATAGACATCGGGATTGCTAGTGCTGCGGTTGCAGATTACGCTCCAAAAGAAGTGGCTAAGGAAAAGATCAAAAAAAATGATGATAGCTTAACCATTGAATTAATTAAAAATCCGGATATCCTCAGAACAATGGGCGATAAAAAGACCCACCAGTTTTTGGTAGGTTTTGCCTTGGAAACTCAGAATGAAGAAGAAAATGCAAAGGGTAAGCTGGAAAAGAAAAATCTTGATATGATTGTCCTAAATTCTCTTCGCGATGAAGGAGCAGGATTTAAAAATGACACTAATAAAATAAAAATATTCACCAAAACGGAGAAAAAAGAATTTGAATTAAAATCTAAAGACGATGTCGCAAAAGATATTCTCAATTTTGTGGAGTCTCAGATTTTAAAATAATTTTAATAAATTTCCGTTCTCAATTTTTACTAGATAATGAAAAAATACATAAGTTTATTTTTACTGCTTTTCCTATTTAATCTTAGCTTTTCTCAGGAATTGCTGGCAACCGTTCAGGTGAATGCACAACAACTGGGAGGAAGTAACCAACAGGTTTATAAATCGTTGGAAAAAAGTCTTAGAGATTTTATCAATAATACAAGCTGGACAGGCAAAAAGCTTCAGAATTTTGAAAAAATAAAAAGTAATTTTTCTATTGTTTTGACTGAGAGTCCTGGTGGAAATAAATATAAAGGGAATATTGTAGTGCAGGCGGTACGTCCTGTTTATAACACGGTTTATGAATCCCCATTATTAAATGTTCAGGATCAAAGATTCTCTTTTGAATATATTGAAAATGAGAACCTTATTTTTAATGAAAGACAGTTTTCCGGTAAAAATTTAATTGATGTTATTAGTTTCTATGTCTATACGATTTTGGGATATGACGCAGATAGCTTCCAGTCTTCTGGCGGAACGCAATGGTTTCAAAAAGCACAGCAAATCGCTCAAAATGGCGAATCTCAAAATATTTATGAAGGATGGAAGCAAATTGCTGAACCTAGAAACCGTTCTCAGTTGATCAGAGAAATCATGAGCCCGAATATGGTACAGCTAAGATCACTCTTTTATTCTTATCACAGAGCCGGTTTAGATAATTTATTCAATCAGGATCAAACACAGGCGAAGAAAGTAATTTTTGATGGTTTAATGCAGTTAAAAACCTATGAAAGCAATTTTACTCAGAATTATTATTTAGATCTTTTTCTAACCAATAAAGCAGATGAGATTTTTAATATTTTCAATTCAGGAAACAACGGAGGAATTGCATTGGGTGATCTGAAACAGTTGTTAATCCTCATGAATCCAAAAAATACGGACAAATATTGGAGCCAATGGAAACAATAAAAAACTGATTTTTTCGGTCTTGAATTCTGAGTTTTAAAGTTCTATATTTGCATTACCTAAAGTAACTGCTACATCAATGCTTTCGAGAATTTACATTAAAAATTTTGCCCTTATTGATACGTTAGATGTATCATTACACAACGGTTTACAAGTAATCACTGGGGAAACTGGTGCGGGTAAATCGATAATTTTAGGTGCTCTTAGACTTATTTTAGGAGAAAGGGCAGATGTGAAATCCATCTCAAATGCAGCTGAAAAAAGCATTGTTGAAACTGAATTTAATTTAAATAATCAGTTCAAAAAATTTTTTATCGAAAATGATCTCGATTATGAGCATCAAACGATTATCCGCAGAGAAATTTCTCCTGCAGGAAAATCCAGAGCGTTTATTAATGACGTTCCGGTAACGTTGGATGTTTTAAGAGAATTATCTTCGCAACTTATCGATATTCATTCACAGTTTGAAACGTCTAATCTTTTTACGTCAGAATATCAGTTTAAAATCATTGACGGACTTTCTGAAAACAAAAAAATCATTGAAGAGTATCAACATGAATTTTTAGAATTTCAGAACCTGAAAACGCAGCTGAAGAAATTAAAAATTCAACTTTCTGAAAACAATAAAGAAAGTGACTATAAACAATTCTTATTAAGTGAATTAGAAGAATTGAATTTAGATGGTGTGGATTACGAAGAATTAAAGAACCTCCTTTCTATTCAGGAAAATGCAGGAATGATCTCAGAAAATCTGTCTCAGGTTTTATCAAGATTTCATCAGGAAGAAATCGGAATCTTATCTTTCTTTAATGAAGCCAAACATAAATTGTCAAAAATTTCTGAGGTTTCAAATAGCTTTGCAGAACTTGATCAAAGATTAGAAATATCTTTTGTAGAATTAAAAGACATCATTTCCGAACTGGAAAATGAATCTGAGAAAATTGAAATTAATCCTGAAAATCTTGCCGTACTTTCTGAACTGAATAATAAACTCAACAGTTTATTTATTAAGCATAATGTTTCTGATGTTGAAGAATTAAAAGAAATAAGAGATCAGTTATCAGGAGAGCAACAAGGTGCTTCAGAATTGGAATCATCCATTACAGACATTGAAGAAAATATTTCTAAAAAAGAAAAATCTCTTCAATCAATTTCTGAGAAACTTTCAAAGAACAGAAAGAAAAGCGTTCCTGTTTTCATTAAAAAAGCAGAAAACTTATTTAAAAAACTGGGTCTTGAAAAAGCTAAAGTAGATATTGAGCTTCAGGATACATCAGAATTTAATCAATTTGGAAAAGAAAATATTCAATTGTTGTTTCAAGCCAACTCTGGGTTTCCTTTAAAACCGATTCAAACAGCTATTTCAGGCGGTGAAAGATCACGAGTAATGCTGGCGGTGAAAAAAATCATTGCTGAAAGTGATGAGCTTCCAACGCTTATTTTAGACGAAATCGATAGCGGTGTTTCAGGAAAAGTAGCTGAAGAAATTGGAAATTTGATGCGTGAAATGTCTCAGGATATGCAGCTGATTGTTATTTCTCACTTAGCGCAGGTTGCTGCAAAAGGAAATAATAATTACAAAGTGGTAAAGCAAGATGTACGGGGGAAAACGCAATCTACGATTGTTACTTTGAGTAATGAAGAGAAGCTCAACGAAATTGCCCAATTACTTTCCGGAAGTAAAATTACTGAGGCGGCTTTAGCGCAGGCGAAAGAATTGATTGGATAATTAATTAGAACTTACTTAAATATTTAGTATTAGAAATGTCATCCTGAGCGGAGCCGAAGGAATCTCAAACTAATTAAATTTTCATCCTGTTTATATGATTTGCCTTGAAAATCTGTAACATATTTTGCATTCTACTTACTAATGTAGAAAAGTAAGCTATGTTTTTAAAGTTCCTAAGGTTAGAAATAAAAAGTTTTTTTCGCGGTACTTCTGTAGGCGTAAATCTTGCCATGAAGATTTTTCGATTTATCGGGATTCTTTATTTTATGGCATGTTTGGTAGGAGGAGCTTTTGCTGTTTTCTATTTGGTACAGAATAAGATGCATGCAGATCCTATAAAAGTAGTTTCAAAATTCATGATTATAGTCTGGGTGGTAGATTTGATTGTCAAATACATGTGGCAGGAAATGTCTACCCAAAACATTAAGCCTTTTCTTACACTGAATATCTCTAAGAAAACGTTGGTCAATTATATGTTGATTAAAACATTTTTATCGGCTTTTAGTTGGTTAAATTCTTTGTTTTTTATCACATTTTCTATCATTGCGCTATTCAACGGATACGGATTTTTGGAAGTTTTGTCTTGGTTTATAGGAGTTTCCTTACTTTTTTATCTTAATAATTTTATCAATATACTTTTCAATAATAAAGAAACGATTGCTATTATAATTGGGTCTGTATTTATTGGATTAGGACTTTTAACGTATTATAATATCATTCCGCTTCTGTCTTATTCTGAGGCATTTTTCTATGGTTTTTATACAAAACCTTATTTAATTTTAATACCCATTGTTTTGTTTTCAGGACTTTGGTGGATCTGCTTTAAACATGTTTATCAGGAGTTTTACTTAGATCAAGGATTAGAAGCTAAAAAGGAAATCGGAAAAACAGAAAATATTGCCTTTTTAAATAAATACGGTGTACTCGGAACTTTCATTAACAATGATATTAAGCTGCTAAGACGTAATAAAGTGGCCAAAGGAATTGTATTGGGGAGTTTCCTGTTTATATTCTACGGAATGCTTATGTTCTCCTCTTCAGTCTATAAAACACCTTATATGATGATGCTGATGGGGCTTTTTGTAACGGGTGGTTTTCAATTTTTATTTGGGCAAAAGGTTCCCGCTTTCGATAGTTCTTATTATCCTTTGATGATGACTTTAAATGTTCCCTACAAAGAATATTTAAAAGCAAAATGGTGGTTAATGAATATTGTAACGGGAGTTTCAATGATTATCGCCCTCTTTTATGCGTATTGGGGTTGGGAAGTATACATTACTTTCTTTGCGGCAGGATTATACAATATTGGAGTGAATTCTCAGTTTACCTTGTGGTCAGGAGCTTTTAATAAAACTCAAATCGATTTGAATTCCAGAGAAAAAAGAATTGGCCAGAAGAACAGTTTTAATATGAAAGCTTTGCTGCTATTAATTCCAAAAATGCTTTTACCGATAGCTGTTTTCGGAGCTTCAAAATATTTCTTCGGAATGACGGGAGGTGTAATCAGCATTGCTATTTTAGGATCAATTGGATTTTTATTGAGAGAAAAAATATTCGATACCATCGTAAGACATTATAAAAAAGAGAAATACAGTACGTTAGAGGCATTCAAAAACAAAGATTAATATGATTACTATAAATAATTTATCTAAAACATACGGAACTGCGACTGTTCTGAATATCGAAAATATTGAAATTCCAAACGGCGAAACTTTCGGCCTTGTCGGAAATAACGGAGCCGGAAAAACAACTTTATTCAGCTTGATGTTAGATTTAATTCAGGCTACCACAGGCTTTGTAAGCATTGACGGAATTAAAGTAAATGAATCTGAAGCCTGGAAAAGTAAAGTTTCGGCTTTTGTAGATGAAAATTTTTTAATTGGCTATCTTACTCCGGAGGAATATTTCTATTTCATCGGTGAACTGAGAGGCCAGAATAAAGCTTCTGTGGATGAGTTTTTAAAGCAGTTTCATGATTTATTTAATGGAGAAATCTTAAACTCAGGAAAATATGTTCGTGATCTTTCAAAAGGAAATCAGAAAAAAGTGGGGATTGTGGGTGCAATTATAGGAAATCCTGAAATTATTATTTTGGATGAACCTTTTGCCAATTTAGATCCTTCCACACAAATCAAACTGAAGAATTTAATTAAAGAATTATCAAAGCAGGACGGAGTGACGTTCCTTATTTCAAGTCACGATCTTTCGCATACGACTGAGGTTTGTAACAGAATTGTTGTGGTAAATAAAGGGCAGTTGGTGAAAGATATTCAAACGAATCCTGAGACGTTGAAAGAATTGGAACAGTATTTTGCAGATCAGGTTTCTACGCCGATTGAGGTTATTTAATTCAAATGTTTAAGTCTAATATTGATTGAATCCATGAGTATAGAATCACAAAACGTTACCGATTATCCGAACAGCAATACCATTTTCATGGTTTGGAAACTGAATAATAATCCGAAGGTAAAAAATGTCTTTCAACAATTGTGTGCTTTAGTTTTAAATTTGAATAATTCTGTGTTTAATAGATTTCCGGACAGCAGAGCAAGTTGCGTGATGGGAATTGGTTACGAAGCATGGAAAAAATTAGAGCTTCCAACACCAATACCTAAAGAATTAGCCACTTTTGAAGAAATTAAAGGCATAAAACATACGGCTGTTCCTACGCCGGGTGATCTTCATTTTCATTTGAGAGCAGATAATAAAAGTTTGATTTTCGATATGGCGATTGAAATTTCAAAATTGCTAACTCCTGTAGCTGAAAGTATAGTAGAAATTAATGGTTTTAAATATTGGGATGCCCGCTCGATCTTAGGTTTTGTTGATGGAACCGAAAATCCGCATGGTGATGACAGAAATTATTTCGCAAAAATTGGCGATGAAGATTTGAATTATAAAGGCGGAAGTTATCTTTTTGTTCAGAAATACCTTCATAATATGGATGCTTGGAAAGGTCTTTCAACGGAAGAACAGGAAAAAGTAATCGGAAGATCAAAAGAGAATGATATTGAAATGTCGGATGATGTAAAGCCGTCCAATTCACATATCGCTTTGGCTAATGTGGAAGGGGAGAATGGTGAAGAATTAAAAATTGTAAGAGATAATATGCCTTTTGGAAGTCCATCAACGAATGAATTTGGAACTTATTTTATAGCTTACGCAAGTACATTTACAACGACGAAGAAAATGCTCACCAATATGTTTATCGGTGATCCTGTTGGTAATTATGATCGGATTTTAGATTTTAGTACAGCGATGACAGGAACACTTTTCTTTGTACCAACGAGAGATATGCTGGATGATTTTTCAGGATAAACAGAGTGAAGAAAATATAAAAGGTCAGAATATATCTGACCTTTTTTGGGTATCAATTATTTTAAGTAGAGGTTACATCGGGTTTCCGTTATCACACATGTCAATCGGGATTAAGCAAGATGTCCCTTTGCAAGGATTTCCGCCTGCCGGTGCTTTTATACAGCAAGCATGATATCCGTTCCATTCAAGATGAATAAGATTACCGTGGCAAGTATGTCCGCCTAAAACTTCTTTTAAATTCTGTCTGTTTAATTTCTTTAGGTTTTTCATAATGGTTTGTTTTATAGTTGTTTGTAATTATTCACTAAAATAGGAAAAATATTAATTCGAAAACTTTTTTAATAAAAATATATTTTTGTGTAACCTTTTCAGGTTTACGTTGTCATTACAATAGAAACAGTTTTAAGAATGAAAATTTTGTTCGGAAATAAAAAAGAAGATTTGATAAGCCGTCTTAAGAAACAAGATCCGGCTGCTCAGAAAGTTTTTTATGAGCAGAATGTTAAGAAGTTTCTGAGCGTGGGCAAAAGCTACATCACAGACTTATATCAGGCGGAAGACTGTATCATCAAAGCTTTCTGTAAAATTTTTAAACATATTGAAAGTTTTCGGGGTGAAGGTAACCTCGAAGGATGGGCCCGAAGAATTGTGGTGAATGAATGTCTTAATTTTATAAAAAGCCACAAAACGGTTTTTTATATAGACGATATCAACCCCTCTTTTATGGTAGAAGCTCAGGAAGATGAAAGTACCGTTGATTTCGATGCTCAGGAACTTTTAAATCAACTTCCGGATGCTTACAGAATGGTTTTCAACTTGTATGTTCTGGAAGGTTATTCACATCAGGAAATTTCCGAGACATTACAGATCTCTTTGGCGGTAAGTAAGACGCAACTGTTTCGGGCTAAAGAGAAATTAAGAGTACTTTATCTTCAACAACAAAAAACAAAGAGAAATGAGCATGCACAGGGATAATTTAGAACATCAGATAAAAAAACAGATTGAAGAAAGAGAAATTACTCCTTCAAGAGATCTGTGGTCTGAGATTGCATTACAGAAAGAGCAGAAACCATCCGGATCTTATATGACCTGGGTTTGGGCTGCGGCAAGTATTGTTCTGGCTTTTGGTTTGGGATTCGTTCTTTTTTCAAATCATTCAGGGAAAGAAAAAATTCAGCATATAGAAATTGCAGACATAAAAAATAGGCCGGCTCAGGAAAAATCTCTTGAAGATGTGGCTGAAAATGTTGATCCTGTATATGCAGATAAAAATATAACTCCTAAAAACAAGCCTGTTTCAACTAAAATCATCGATGAAGTTCAGTCATCTAAAGTTTTAGCAGAACAAAAACAAATACTTCCGAGAAAAGAAGGTGCACAAATAATTGTTCCACAGCTTCCTAAAATTAAAGCGGAACAAATTATGGCTCAGGTAGATTCTTCAAAGGTTCCTACGAAAAGGAAAAAATATGTAGATCCTTCCACATTGCTTTTTTCAGTAGAACATAAAGATGTGATTGAGAAAACGAAAGAAAGCAACGTGGCAAGCGTTGATTTAAACAGAAAATAAAACTCTTTTAACTATAAAAAATTAATAATATGATCAAGAAAATTATCATGATGGGATTCCTGTGTCTGTTATCCACATCAGCCTATTCACAGAGAAAATCATTATCCTTAAATCTTCAGTCAAAAAATGATACCGAGGTAAGTCCTATTGTAAAGGAAAAAGTAGATGAATATGCAAAAAAAATAGATGCTATCATTCAGGAAGAGAAAAAATTGATGGAAGCAGAATTACTTACGCTTCAGTCACAAAACCTTGACAAAATAGAGTTTGATAAACAGAAATCACTCATTGCCGATCGTTTTTCTGAAAAAATTGATGAAAGAATTGAAGGGTTGGGTTTTGATCTTGACAGTGTTATTCAAAAACAGGTAAGATATTCACTTCTTAATTCTGATGTTACTTCTAATGAAGAATTAAAAGTAAAATTGATGAAAAAATTCAGACCAACGAAAACTCTTGAAGGATATTTTTCTTATGGAATTATGAATCTTACGAATTCTAAGGTTGATAACGACTTAGATAAAAATATAGGATATGCTGGAAATTTTGAATTTGGACTTAAGCTCAACTATCAGTTTGGAAGAACAAGCCCGTGGGGATTGATATCGGGAATTGGTTTTTCTTGGAGAACGTTAAATATTGATAACAATATGTTTTTCATGAAAGATATTAATGCTAATCCTGTCCTGTCTCATTATGATAAAGGATTGAGCAAAAGTAAACTGAGAACGGGTTACATCATGGTTCCACTGGGAATCCAGTATAATTTTTCGAAGATCAAAAATGCAGGAATGGATGTTCAATACAGAGATTATAACAAAGGTTTCAAAGTGGGAGCGAACGTTTACGGTGGGGTGAAAATGTCTACCAATAATATTATCAAAGGAGAAGGAATCAGTGATAGAGAGAGAAGTAATTATCAGGTAAGTCCTTTTATTTACGGTGGGCAATTCACAGTATCTTACAACGAATTCAGCATTTTTGTGAAAAAAGATTTTGGTAATTTCTTTAAAAACGGAAATTTTGAAAATGATAAAGCTTTAGTTTTTGGGGTAGCATTTTGGTGGTAGAGAACAGGTAATCAGTCATATTTTTAAATATAACATATAAAGCGAAGAATACTACAAAGCATTTTTTTTGATAGGATAGTGAATTAGAACTTGATATTCCTATTATAACATTTTTTAAAATGTTATAATAGGAATATCCTTATCTGGATAGTTATTGAATTTTTGAATTATATTTTTTATATTTTCATTTGTATCATGATAATTTTTATCCTTTACACCTCCAAATTCATAATTAAAACTATCACCTTTATCATTTTGAAAATTAATTTTATGAGAAGCAGGATCATTTATAAAATCATTAATACTTTTTATTAGTTTTTCTTTTTTATATTTTCCTTATTCTCTGCTAATAAATATTTTTCCTCAAGTTTTTTAATTTCAATTAGCTCAAAAGTATAATCCCCATCTAATGACTCGGCTTTGATAATCAAACCAGGTAAGCCTGAAAAAATATAAGGCCCATCATTAATTGGAATATCATTAGTGTATATAAGATACCATTTTCTTTTCCCAAAGTCTGTAAAAGCTTCGCTGGCTGCATAGTCTTTATATTTACCATATTTCTTTAGATTGTAATACTTAATCTTCTTTTCTTTATACCAGTAATTGAATTGATTAAAATTACCTCCTACAGTATTATAATCTTTTGAAAAATTTTTAAATACTTTTATTCTTAATAATGAACTGTTAATCGAAGATATGGCCTTAAAATTATATTTGCTAGCTAATGAGTCTATTTTATTTTTATTTAAATTATAAAAAATACTTTGATCATTAGCTATTTTTAGAACCATATTTTCTTTTATAAAGGAATCACTTTCTTTTACAGGCTTAAACTTTACTTCATACGTAATCTGATAATTTTGTGCTAAAAAACAGTTACATGATGACCAAAAGACAAATATAATAATGATGATATTTGGTAAGGTAGATTTATTAATCATTAAATTTTTCACTTAAAACTTTTTTATAATATTCTTTTTGAGGATTGTCGATGTGGTCAAGATATTGATATTTACCCAGAAAATAATACTTTTGACAGTTTTTAGGAAGAAACTGGTTGAACTTATCTTCATCAGTGTTTTCAATGATAGGATAAATGGGCATTTTAATCTGTAGTAGGTTTTTATTTTTTGCTAAAATTTGAATAACATGATATTGAAAAAAGCCGTTACAGCTATATTGGGGAATATCAGATTCTATATATTTTTTGTAATAATAATTAATAACTTCTTTTTTTAAAGTTTTATTTTTTTCTTCTCTATCAATTGTAGAAAAGATAGTATAAAGCCAATTATATTTAATGTGATTTTTTAATTTTTTTGTTGCCTCTTTGTCATCATGAAAAAAAAGTAGGCTTGATAACTTAACTTTTTTCATTACATCTAAAATTAATAATTCTGATGTGTTTTTTAGCTCTTCAATATTTTTCTTTTCAATAACATTTTGATAGATATTCATTTTTCCAAAGGTTTCAATATTTAATCTTTCATTTAGGTATTCATGAATGGCTGCTTGATTTCCTGTATAAATAATTCCATCATCTTTTTTTATGGTTATAATAATTGTATCAGTAGGATCAAGAAATAAATTTATAAACCTGTCTAGATTTTTATTGTTTTTAAGTGAGATTCGATCGTTAATGTTGGAAATTTCTTTTCTTTCACGATCTTTAATAACTATATCTTTTTTGCGGTTATTTACTGTGATAGATTCATCACTATTATTGATGACTAATATTTTTTGAGCATCTAAAGCTGAAAAATAAAATAAGAGGATAAAAAATATCCTCTTAATGATGAATGAGTACTTCATATATTAAAGTATAAACTTTATAGTATGTGAAATTTATGAGTTTCTATATCGTTCACAAGCATCAAAGCAGGCATCAGCATTTGGTGCAATTGTATTTAATGGTGGTTTTCCTGATCCCATTGGTGCACAATAGCAGTTAGATTCAGCTCCTCCTTTTACTGATTTCATTTCGTTTCTTGAGATTGACTTAAGATTTTTCATAGTTATAATGATTTTGTTGTTAGATCGCAAATATATAAAAATAATTCATTCCTAAGGGAGTTTTATAAGCTATATTAAATTTTATTATCTAAAAGAATTATGATTGTAAAAATGAAACAAATCTTTGCAACAGTTTATGTAATTTTTCCACATATCATAATCTTTTGCCTTTGTAAAAAACAAAAAACGCTGGGAAAATTTTCTCAGCGTTTTTACAATATAATTAAATCTAATTCTCTATTTCAAACTTCCCACCATATCTTCAGGCTTCACCCACTCATCGAATTGTTCAGCAGTTAAAAATCCAAGATTTACCGCTTCTTCTTTCAACGTTGTTCCGTTTTTGTGAGCTGTTTTTGCAATTTTTGCCGCATTTTCATAACCGATGTGCGTATTTAAAGCAGTAACCAACATCAGAGATTTATCTACCAATTCTTTAATTCTTTCATTGTTAGGTTCAATTCCAACAGCACAATGATCATTAAATGAAATACATGCATCAGCGATTAACTGTGCAGATTGTAAGAAATTATATGCCATTACAGGTTTGAAAACATTCAGTTCATAATTCCCCTGAGTCCCTGCGAATGAAATCGTAGTGTCATTTCCTAAAACTTGCGCGCAAACCATTGTTAATGCTTCATTTTGGGTAGGGTTTACTTTTCCGGGCATAATGGATGAACCCGGTTCATTTTCCGGAATATGAATTTCACCAATTCCTGAACGTGGACCAGAAGCCATTAACCTAATATCCTGTGCAATTTTAAATAAAGAAACTGCCAATTGTTTTAAAGCTCCGTGGGATTCTACAATAGCATCGTGAGCCGCTAAAGCTTCAAACTTATTCTCAGCCGTTACGAAAGGAAGATTGGTGAATTTTGCAATATATTCAGCCACTTTTACATCATAACCTTTTGGTGTATTTAATCCCGTTCCTACTGCAGTTCCGCCCAAAGCAAGTTCAGAAAGGTGAGGCAATGTGTTTTTTAATGCTTTTAAACCATAATTTAACTGAGCCACATATCCTGAAAACTCTTGTCCTAAAGTCAAAGGAGTTGCATCCATTAAATGCGTTCTTCCAATCTTTACAATATCTTTAAAAGCAATTGATTTTTCTGCTAACGTATTTTTTAGTTTCTCAACAGCAGGAATTGTTGCTTCCATTACTTTTTTGTAGGCTGCAATGTGCATTGCTGTTGGATAAGTATCGTTGGATGATTGTGATTTATTCACGTCATCATTGGCGTGAATTTCAGATTTATCACCTAGATTTCCTCCATTATTAACGTGGGCTCTGTTAGAAATTACCTCATTCACATTCATGTTAGATTGTGTTCCTGAGCCAGTTTGCCAGATTACCAACGGGAATTGGTCGTTTAATTTTCCTTCTAAGATTTCTTCGCAAACTTTAGCGATCATATCTCTTTTTTCAGCAGGAAGAACTCCCAGATCAGTATTGGTGAAGGCAGCTGCTTTTTTTAAATAAGCAAAAGCTTCGATAATTTCGTGGGGCATTGAGCTTTCCGGACCAATCTTAAAATTGTTTCTTGAACGTTCCGTCTGTGCTCCCCAAAACTTATCAGCAGGCACTTGAACCTCACCCATGGTGTCTTTTTCTATTCTGTAATTCATTGTGATTGAAATTTTTATAATTTTAATTAAACCACAAAAGGAACAAAAGATTTAGTTTAAATTTATCAATAAGAACCTTTAAAGTTCACAAAAATGAAAATCATAGATTTTCAAAAGCTAATGTGTTCTTTTAAAACATTATTTAATTAAACTTAAATTACTGATGTGTTTAAAAACTTTTGTCCCTTTTGTGGTTAAAAATACGTTTCTATAAAATTAATCATAAACTCAGAATCCCACAATTTATAATCATTATAAATATCAATTCAAGTCAGTGATTTTACTCATGTTTTTTTAGGTAAGGCGTATTTTTGTACCAAGAAAAAATTGAAATGGAATTTAGATATCAGGATCCGTACCCGATTCAAAAGGACGATACGGTTTATAAAAAGTTGACTTCAGAGTATGTGAAAGTTGAAAAACTAGGAGACAGAGAGATCTTAACGATTGATCCAAAAGGATTGGAGTTATTGGCTGAAGAAGCCATGGCAGATGTTTCTTTTATGCTTCGTTCGTCTCACTTAGAAAGTTTGAAAAGAATTATTGATGATCCTGAAGCTACCGATAATGACAGATTCGTTGCCTATAACTTATTACAGAATGCTGCTGTTGCAGTAGAAGGAGCACTTCCTTCTTGCCAGGATACAGGAACGGCGATCGTGATGGGTAAAAAAGGAGAGAACGTTTATACAGGCGTTGATGACGGTGAATATTTAAGCAAAGGAATCTACAATACTTATCAAAAAAGAAACTTAAGATATTCTCAGGTAATTCCATTGAACATGTTTGATGAGAAAAACTCGGGTTCAAATCTTCCTGCACAAATTGATTTGTATGCTAAGCAAGGAGATTCTTACGAGTTTTTATTCTTAACAAAAGGTGGTGGTTCTGCCAATAAAACATTCTTATATCAAAAAACAAAGTCTTTACTCAACGAAAAATCTTTGGAAGCTTTCGTAAAAGAGAGAATTTCAGATTTGGGAACTGCTGCTTGCCCGCCTTATCACTTAGCATTAGTGATCGGAGGAACTTCTGCGGAAGCGAATTTGGCTACAGTAAAAAAAGCATCTGCAAAATATTATGACAATCTTCCGACTGAAGGAAATGAAGCGGGTCAGGCTTTCAGAGATCTGGAATGGGAGGCTAAAGTTCAGAAAATCTGCCAGGAAAGTGCTATTGGAGCGCAGTTTGGTGGGAAATATTTAACGCACGATGTTCGAGTAATCAGACTTCCTCGTCACGCGGCTTCTTGCCCTGTTGGGATGGGCGTTTCTTGTTCAGCGGACAGAAATATTAAAGGAAAAATTAATAAAGACGGTATTTTCTTGGAGCAATTGGAGGAAGATCCAAAAAGATTCTTACCTGCAACGCCGCCACATTTGGAGGAGGCAGTGGAAATCAATTTGAATAAGCCAATGCCTGAAATTTTAGCAGAGCTTTCAAAATATCCAATCAAAACAAGATTAAAATTAAACGGAACATTGATCGTTGCAAGAGATATTGCTCACGCAAAGATCAAAGAATTATTGGATGCAGGAAAACCAATGCCTGAATATTTCAAAAATCACCCGATTTATTACGCAGGGCCTGCAAAAACTCCGGAAGGAATGGCTTCAGGAAGTTTCGGACCAACAACTGCGGGAAGAATGGATGTTTATGTAGATGAATTCCAAAGCCACGGCGGAAGTATGGTGATGTTGGCAAAAGGAAACAGAACGAAAGACGTTACCGATGCTTGTCACAAATACGGTGGATTCTATATTGGCTCGATTGGAGGACCGGCTGCGATCTTAGCAAAAGATAATATTCTGTCTGTTGAGGTGGTTGATTTCCCTGAATTAGGAATGGAAGCCGTAAGAAAAATTGAGGTGAAAGATTTCCCTGCATTCATCATTACCGATGATAAAGGAAATGATTTCTTCGCAAATCTTGCTCATTAAGAATAGAAAGTTGTACGATATTATTTAGATTTTTTTGTGATTATTCATCTTTTATCTAAATAGCTATTGTCTTACATCTATAAGAATTAGTTTAAAATAAAAATAAATAATGAAAATAGGGCACTGATCTTTTGTTTAAAAAAGAAAAAAGTTCTATTTTTGCCTAAAATATATAAGAAAAATGATGTTATCAGCATTTTGGCCGTTTTATCAGTTCCTTTGGACAATCTACTTTGTTACAATGTTCCTTGTAGGATTCTGGTGTATCTTTATGTTTTTTGGATTGGTAATCCCAATGTGGTTAAGTGAAGGTTTGATGGAGTACTTCGGTAAAGTAAAACCTTTTGATCCGGAAGATATCAGAAGAAAAGAACTGAATGAGCAACAAGGAGTTGAAGTGATCTTCAGCAGCCCTAAAGGACACGGACCTTTCTTACACGATAGTCACGGACATCATTAATTGATTGTCATTGCTTTTTCACCTTAATTCTGAAAAAGTAATATCAAAGCAAAACAACATATATAAACCACTTAATTTATTAGGTGGTTTTCTGTTTTTACCCATTTCTTAAAGTCTCAGGAGAGACTCCGTATTTTTTCTTAAATGCTCTTGTAAAGTTTTGAACATATTCATAACCGCATTCAATGGCGATTTCTTTGATCATAATTTCTTTATCGATGATCATTTTTTTTGCTTTAAGCATTCTTAGTTCAGAAAGATAATCGGTAACGGTGATATGATATTGGGCTTTAAACTCCTTTCTTATTTTGTTCTGATTAATTCCTATCAACTTTCCGATTTCTTCAACTTTTATATTCTTGTGAAAATTTTCATCAACGAATTTTTTAATGATCGATGGCGTTTGCGGAGAGGTTTCAATCGTATTTTTTTCATTGAATTGCTCAAAAATTAAAATCAGAAGTTTAATGATCTTCGCTTCAATGAATAATTTCTGCATTACCCCTCTTTTAGTATAGCTTACAATTTCTCTTAAAATAATATGCATTTCTACAGTCATATCCGGTGGCGTTTCTTTATGAAGGAAAATGTAATTATTCTCGATCATATTTTCGAGAATTTCTGCGCTTTCTCGATTAGATTCAGGGTTGATGAGATTGAATATATACTGATAATTAATCTGAATCTGAAGATATTTTAAGGTCTCCTGATTTTCTGTCCAAAGTTCAGCCGTACTTTCCTGAGGAGAATAGTGGAGAATGTATTGATTTTTCTTGAATATAAAGTGAGTTCCACAATCTTGGGCTTCCAGATTGATATTCGGACTCAACAAAAAGATTAAGTTAAAGCTCGATTTTCCTTCGATCATACTAGATCTGGAATAGGTTTCAGGGCACGAGTCTTCCTGCATTATGATTTTAATGTCTTCGGATCTGAACAATAACCCATTTTTAGATTGATTCTTCATACGACAAGTTTTTACGAGCATGATACAATTTAACATGAAAGCCAGACATCAGATAACTAAAAGTTTGGAAATGATAACTTAGGGTTAAGAATGTCAACTAATTTTGCGCAAAATTAAATTAAATTTAGAATAAATAAAAATAATATTCATTATGTTCGGAAATTTATATTTTGCGATTAAAAAAATTGGAGTGGGATTTGGGTTGCTTGCTATCGCAGGAAATTACTCATACGCACAGCAATGGGAGAATGTTGGCTCGGTGCAACCGATATCAGCAGCAGGATCTAGCCATAATAATTTGGTGGTAGACAATGCAGGAAATTATTTTATTTCTTATTACGATGCATCTGTAACAAAGGGGTCTGTACAGAAATTTAACGGAACATCTTGGTCATATGTTGGAGGAAGTGCCGGGATTACATCAGGAACGGCATTGTATAATTCTTTATCAGTGGATGGTTCAGGAAATGTTTATTATACCAATCAGGGAAGTGGTTTAGAAGTTCGCCAGTTTAACGGAGCGGCTTGGTCTCAGCTACCAAGTGCAACGACTAACACGATTAATTATCATGCTTCTGCCGTATCTCCGGCTAATGTATTATTTACCTACAGTACTCAGAATTCAGGTACCGTTCAGCGTTATGTAAACGGAGCTTGGGAGCAGGTAGGAAATGCAGGTTTCTCAAACGGAGCTTCATTTGCAGAAATGGTCATCGGAACCAATAACAAAGTGTATACTTGTAATGTAGCAAGTGGGGTAAACGTCTATGAAAATACAACGACAGCAACCACTTCTAATAACTGGACTTTGGTAGGAGGAAGTATTGTAGATGCTTCATCTTCAGGAGAAAGTTATACCTCAGATATTGCCATTGATGCCAATAACAATCTATATGTTGCATATGTTTCCAACTCTGCAAACTCCAGAAAAGTGAATGTTAAGAAATTTAACGGAACTTCTTGGGTACAAGTAGGAAATGCCTATTTTTCTTCAGGAGGAGCACAGCATGTGGCTATTGCGGTAACTCCGGCGGGTGAACCTTATGTGGTGGCTAGCCGTTGGGAAAATGATAATTTTCTAAGAAATACAGTATACAAATTAGATACAGCATCCCAAACTTGGGGAACATTAGGAGGCACTTTTCTTTCTGATGGAGAAGCGACTTATAATGAATTAACAATAGATAAAGTAAACAACTATCTGGTATTAGCATATACAGAAGGAGGTCTAAAAGTAAAAAGAATTACTCTTACGCCTACCCCTCAGGCTTGTAACGGTACAGATCCGGGAAATAATATTGGTGACCTGGGTTGTGTTAAATTCAATTATAAAGGGCAAGTTGTTTCCTATACTACGGTAAGAGGAGCAGATGGGAAAATCTGGCTTCAACAAAACTTAGGAAGTTCTCAGGTAGCCACTTCTCAGGCAGACGCAGATTCTTATGGAGATCTTTTCCAGTGGGGAAGATGGGATGATGGGCATCAGCTCAGAAACTCGGCAACCGCCTCTGCGCCTTCATCTAATAATCCGACCGGAGTAGCAGGGATAGGTTATGTGATTGGCTCTCCGGCTTGGTGGGCTGGAAGTGCTTTAACAGATCAATGGAACATAGAAAATGCAAATTCTGTATCTATTGCAAAAGGAGCAGACCCATGTAAAGCAATTGGCTCAGACTGGAAAATGCCATCTCAGAGTGAATGGACCACTTTAGTGTCTTCTGAAGGGATATCAAACCCTGCAACTGCATATAACAGTAAATTAAAATTGCCTGCTGGTGGATTCAGAAGCTCAAGTGACGGTGGATTTACCTATGTAGGACAAAGAGGATATTTCTGGAGTTCAGATACGGCTACTTCCGGAGGGAAATATCTGTATGTAGGAGCTACGATTGCTAATCCGGCTTCTGGAGGACCTAGAGGGCAAGGGCATTCTGTAAGATGTATCAAAGAATTTACAACGCTGGGAACTTCTGATATTAAGGCTAAAACGTTAGGGATTTATCCAAACCCAACAAGCGGAATTCTCTATATTAAAGGAGATTCAGCAATTGAGAATGTAAATGTAATGAATGTAGTAGGACAGAAAATTAATGTTCGATTTTCTAATGACCAGATCGATATGCAAGGACTTCCAAAAGGAATTTACATTGTAGAATTGAAATTAAAGAACGGGCAGACCTTCTCTAAAAAAATCAGCAAAAACTAAAGTCCATAGATATTTGATTGATGAACAAAAGGCTTTTTTAAGGCCTTTTGTTTTTCTTAATTAGTTTATATTAAATTGCAGAAACCCGTTGTGTTTGAAAAAAACACAGCGGGTTTTGTTTAAATATAAAATAGGTTTTAATTCTTTAAATAATATTAATTTCTACATTAATATTTCCTCTTGACATTTTAGAATACGGACAAGTCTGGTGGGCTTCTTCAGTCAATAATTTTGCAGTTTCAACATCGATTCCCGGAAGACTTACATTCAATCGAGCCTGTAAAAAATAAGTATCATCACTCATACAAAGATCAACTTCTGCATCTATAGCTGTCTCGGCAGAAAGTCTGATTTTTCTTCTTCTCGCTGCAATTCCAAGAGCACCTATAAAGCAGGCCGACCATCCCGCTGCGAAAAGCTGTTCCGGATTTGTTCCTGCTTCATTACCACCCGGAGTTGAAAGTTTTATGTTAAGATTTCCGTCAGAGCTTTTAGAAAATCCTTCACGACCTCCTGTAGTGTGAGTTTTTCCGGTGTATAATACTTTTTCTGATTGTAAGGTTTTATTGTTTTCCATTTTGAAAATATTAAATTGTTATTAAATTATGGAGCCAAAAGTAGACAGTAGATTCCCTAACTGCCATCGGAAAGTTATTCAACCAGACAAAATCGGGCTTGAAGTATACATTTAAAAGCCATAATGTCTTCGGTCTTTGTTCTTTATTGAAAATAAAAGGCTTATCAACTTGATAAGCCTTTGTTGTTAGTATTCTCCGTTGATGCTGTTTTTTATGTGCTTATCGGAAATTTTAACCTGATGAGGTGTATTGTCGGGAACGGTATGATAATAAAGGATAGCTGGATTTGAGCTTTCTGTTTTTATAGCAAACCGCTCTTTATAATTTACCTTTTTATTTTTTGAAAGCTTCCATTCTTCTCCTTTTTGTGTTGGGATTAAGCTGTCAATCACTGCATCTTTACCGTAGTTTACATATTCTGAATAAAATGAAGATTCTGCTTCTACAGGCGTTTCATTTTTAAAATAAGCATCTTTTATAATATAAATATCTCTCATTTCTAAAGGAGAGGGATCTAATCCTTTTATTGAAATAGGTTTAAATAATTCTTTGTTCGGAATCGTTTTTTTAATTTCATTTTTACTGATCCAAATACTGTCTTCAGTCTGTCCTCCGCCTTTTAGAAGGGCGTAAAGTCTTATTTGGGAAGGAAGGTTATAGTTGATTTTATTATTTTCATTTTCTGTGATAGGTTTTATTAAAAGTCTATTTCCTTCTGTTTTTAAAACAGCATAATCGAGATCTTTATAAGCTGAAGCGTCATAAAGAGATAAGAATGCAGTATTTTCATTATTAATAGAATCAAATGTTTTTATCAATCCATTTCCTTTAATCTGAAGATCTGCTGCGGCTCTTTTCTGATATTGGTAATCTGATATTTTACTTGAAATGGAATAGATAATAACTCCTAAGATTAATAACAAAGGCAAAGCAAATGCTCCAATATGAACCCTTGAAGGATAGTTGCGATGCAAAATAGCTTTGACATCTGAAGTAATAACATAAGATTTTCCTTCTTTTCTTAAAATCCATTCTTGTCCCATAGGAAATACAGGAATGAAATACAGATGTGCAAATTTTTGAATTAGTCTTATTTCTGCATTTTTCATATGTGGATCATCTTCAATGCCCAGCTCTTTGGGAGCTACTCTTTTTATCACAAAATTATTGTGACCAAAAATTATTCTCATGGTTAATTTTTATAAATAGTCGCGCAAGATAAAAAAATTAACTTTATTTGTAAATAAAATTATAATTGTTATTAAAAAATTGTTTTTATGAGATTTAAAAGTGCTTTTTTGTTGTTTATTTTTATTTTTTTACTGGTTTCTTGTAGTAAAATTAAAACAAGGGTGGAAGTAAGCTACAATCCTTCTACGCAAAAGGGAACATTGCTGGTTGATGATGAATTTCCTTTTAAACTTTCAGCAGACTCAACGAGTGTTTCGATATTACTAGATCCTGGAAATCATAAATTCAAACTTAATAATGGCAAAGAATTTATCCAAAATATTCCGCAGAAAGGAGGACTTTTGAATCTTAATGATGAGAATTTTGTTACTCTTATTCAGCCTTATGGATCCGGAGGAGATGAGAATTCAATATTTGGGAATAACAAAGACATCAGTATGAATGAACATTTTGTAATCATCGACAGTATGATTTATTTTTATAAAAAAGATACACTTCAGGATATATCCGATGCTCATATCAAGAAAGTATTGGAAATAAATAATAAGAGTAGGGTACAAAATAGTTTTATGGAATATTATGAAAAGAAAAAGTTCATTCCAAAAGATTGGGATTTTGGTTTAAATGAAGATTTTCCGGAAACAATTAAAGAAAGATCGAGCAGTTCAGGTTCTATGAGGATTAGTCTTACCTATAAAAGTAAAATAATTCAAGCGCCATTATTTAAATTATACGCAATGATGACGCCTCAATATTTTGTAGTAAGAAATCTGAAAGATATTGAAGAAAATAAACTGGATAAAAATGATGATGATAAAAAGGTGAAGGAGCAAATGAAATTCGATTAAAAATAAAAAACATGGAAATAAAATTTTCCATGTTTTGTTGTCTAATAGGACTTTGTTTTTTTACAGAGCAGGTATTCATTTTACAACAATATTCAGGATTGTTGTACCAATGGAAGATTTTAATAAATAGGTTATCATTTAGCAGGAGATGTTTATTAGTTACCATTTATTCCGACAACGTTTTATCAGAGAAGAGAGATAATTAAAATTCATCATAGACAATTTACCCTCCTCTTTGTCATTTGAAAACAATAGTCTACTTTTGCAATAGATTTATCGAGAAAGGTGGAGGGATTTGGCCCTGTGAAACCTTAGCAACCGACACAATTCCAGTGTGTAAAGGTGCTAATTCCAACCCAATTGGGGGAAGATAAGTGAAGCAATATTCTAAATATTCATTCCATTTCTTGACAATCTTTGTTGATGTTTGCAGATGTTACTGTGAGCATATTATTTATTTTAAAATTTGAAAGAAATACCCGCGAAATGAAAAAGCTCAGCATAAGCGTACTCCTTTTAAGTGTAGGATTATTATCTGCACAGGAATTGGAAAAGGAAAAACAAATCGAAGACGTCATTATTGTAGGTAATCGTAATGCGAAAAGAACAAAACTGGAAACTCCGGTTCCGGTGGATGTTATTAATATTGAAAAATTACAAAAATCTGCCCCGCAAACATCGGTTCAGGATCTTTTAAACTATGTAATTCCTTCTTTTAATGCAGTGAGACAATCGGCTTCTGACGGTACAGAACATATTGATCCGATGACATTGAGAGGAATGGGTCCCGACCAGGTGTTGGTTTTAGTGAATGGAAAAAGAAGACATACAACCTCTTTAGTTAATTATCAAAATACAGTCGGAAACGGTTCTGTTGGGACAGATTTAAGCACCATTCCCGTGATTGCGATCGATAGGATAGAAGTGTTAAGAGACGGAGCAGCAGCACAATATGGCTCCGATGCCATTGCAGGCGTTATTAATATTATTCTTAAAAAAGATATCGGCGCTTCTGCAAGTTTAAATTACGGATTATCAGGAAGAAATGACGGGGAAACCTATCAGGGAGCCGTTAATTACGGAACTTCTTTAGGAAAGGAGAAAAGTTATATGAATTTATCATTACAGCTAAGTCAAAGAGGAAAAACAACAAGAGCTCAAAATCACAATTTAGATATTTTTGGAGATAACTTTGCATATGATTTTGCCAATGATCCTGATGCTGCAAGAGCTTTAGATGATGCTGAGATTAGTAAAAGAGGCTTAACCAGAGATGATTTCAATTTCCAGATTGGTGATGCTCAGATAAAGCAGGCTCAAATGTTTTTCAATGCAGAATATCCTTTCAATGATCATTTTAAGCTGTATAGTTTTGGAGGCTTCAGTTTAAAAGAAGGTGAAGGTTTCGGGTTTAGAAGGCTTCCAAGTGAAAAAGCTAATATTGTTTCTTCAATTTATCCAAATGGTTTTCAGGCTAATCTGAAATCTCAGGTCTACGATCTTTCTTACGCTGTTGGAACAAAATACAATGTAAACGACTGGTTTTTTGATTTGAGTAATACTTTCGGAAGCAATACATTCAATTATAATGTTAATAATACCAATAATGCTTCCCTAGGGGTAAAATCGCCCACGAGTTTTTATGCAGGAGCGCACAGCTTTCTTCAAAATACCATTAATCTTGATGTTTCTAAGAACTTAAATAATTTCAATGTTGCCTTCGGAGGAGAATTTAGATTTGAAGAATATCAAATCAAAGCTGGTGACGAAGCATCTTATGCGACCTATGATATTAATGGAAATATTGCAACTCCAGGATCTACAGTGGTTGGAAATGGCGGATCACAGTCTTTTATGGGTTTTTCTCCTGATAATGCGTTGAAAAAATCAAGACATTCTACGGCTGTTTATGCAGATGTTTCTTATGATTTAGCTAAGAAATTAAATATCGATGCCGCTGCAAGATTTGAAAATTATTCTGACTTTGGAAATACATTGAATGGGAAATTAGCCATTCGATATGAATTCATAAAAGATTATGCCATTCGAGGAGCGGTAGGAACAGGCTTTAGAGCACCTTCTTTGCAACAGCAATATTTTAACAACTCGTATGCAGATATTTCTACTTCGGGGATGAAAATCGTTAGAAAAGGAATATTTACCACAGACAGTAAAGCTGCTGAGGTTTTGGGGTTTGATAAATTAAAGCAGGAAACTTCTGTCAACGCCAGTCTTGGATTTACTTTAAAACCAGCTAAAGGACTTTTCGTTACGCTGGACGGATATTGGATCGGGGTGAAAGACAGAATTGTTATCACCAGCAATATTACAGATAAAAGATTGTCTGATCCCGAATTGGTGGGCGAAAATAACGTTGCAGAAAGCGGCAGATTCTTTGCCAATGCCATTGATACAGAAACAAAAGGGGTGGATCTGGTTGTTTCATACGACTGGAAATTAGCAGGTGGAAATTTAAATATCAATTTAGCAGGAAACTACACGGAAACAAAGATCACGGGCTTCCATTTTCCTCAAAATTTGGATACTCCTCAGTCAGAATTTTTCGGACCGGATCAAATCAATATTATTGAAACGCTTTCTCCTAAGGCAAAAGCGACGTTAGGACTTAATTATAGTATTAATAAATTCAATTTCTTAGTGCGAAATACGTATTTTGGTAAGGTTATCAGAGATGGGTATCCTTTTGGAGGGGTTCAGGAATTTTCTCCTAAAATTGTTACGGACGTAAGCGTTGGGTACGATATCACTAAAAATGTAAACCTTACGATTGGAGCCAACAATTTATTGGATGTTTTCCCTGATTTGCAGATCTATGAAAATTCTTATTACGGAGTTTTCAAATATGCGCCGGTTCAGATGGGAACATTGGGAAGTTATTTCTTCGGGAGAGTTAACTTTAATTTTTAATATTGAACTTTTTAATTTCACCACAAAAGACACAAAAGATTAAAAATGTTGCTTATTTAAGTTTATAATGATCTGTAAATAAGAACACATAAGTTTTTTAAAAATCTTTGCATATTGAGCGGAGTCGAAATATTATTCTTTTGAGGACTTTCAGTTTGAAAATAGCTAAATTTTAAATCAAAGCTTTTGTACCTTTTGTGGTTAAATTTTTAATGAATTTTTAAGTCTAAAATCTAGCATCTATAATAAAAATGAGTACGACTTCACATCAAATAGGCTGGAAAACAGCAGTTGCCATTGTGGTATCCAATATGATTGGGACGGGAATTTTCACGACTTTGGGTTTCCAGTTGGTAGATGTTACCAATACGTACAGTATTTTTCTGCTTTGGATGATTGGTGGAGTATTGGCTTTATTTGGAGCATTCTGTTATGCGGAATTGGGCTCTCATTTTAAAGGAAATGGAGGTGATTTTATTTATCTTAAAGAAACCTATCATCCGCTTTTAGGCTATTTGGTAAGTTGGATTTCTCTGATCATAGGGTTTTCTTCACCAGTCGCATTAGCGGCTTTGGCCATGTCACAATATCTCTCGGCTTTTGATTTTACTTTTGGAACTTGGTTTTCGATTGTCGTCATCTTTTTAGTGGCGTTGTCTTTATCATTTAGTTTAAAAGCGTCGAGCAGATTTCATAACTTTTTTACCTTTATTAAAGTAGCTTTTATCATTGTCCTGATTATTTTGGGTGTTGTCCTTTCTGAACCTCAAATTGGGAATAGCCTGAGTTTCACCGACAGTTGGAAAGACGAAATGATGCTTCCCGCATTTGCAACCTCTTTGGTTTTCGTAACGTATTCTTATACGGGTTGGAACTCTGCATCTTATATTGCAGGAGAGATCAAAGATGTTCAAAAAAATCTTCCTAAAGCATTGATTGTAGGAACAGTATTCGTGACGGTTTGTTATATTTTGATCAATTATATTATGTTAAAGCATGCTCCGATCCACCAATTGGAAGGAAAAGAAGATGTAATGAGAGAGGCAGCCAATAATATGCTTGGTCATTCTTTTGGAAAAATAGTAAATGTTTTTATTGCCTTACAGTTGGTTGCCACGATTAGTGGATATTTATGGGTAGGTTCGAGATTAACACAGGCTTTTGCAAAAGAAAACAGACTGTGGAAATCGTTATCGGTTAATAATAAAAAAGGAATTCCGGTTCGTGCTATTTTTGCGCATGCTGTTATCGCAACTTTGATTATTTTGACAGGAAGTTTTAAAGAAATTTTTGTGTACACCTCGTTTATACTTCAACTGTTTGCAACGTTGGCTATTTCTACGGTTTTCTTTCTTAAAAAAAGTCAGCGAAAAATATTTAAATCGAATGTATTCTATGTTTTTCCTACTGTTTTTATGTTGTTTAGCAGTTACATTTTATATTTTACGTTTGTTCATAATCCTAAAGAAAGTCTTATCGGATTAGGAATCGTAGCCTTGGGAATTGTTTTGTATTTGATTGATAAAAAGCTTTCTAAGAATTGACCACAGTAAGTTTAATAGTTTAAATCGACCTAGAAAAATGGAGCGTTAAGAAATCTCGAAGAGATTCGTTGATTCCAATAAAAAAATAAAAATTATTGAGACAAAATAAAATATGTGAACGTTAAGAAAATTCTACTGTTTGAGTGCGGGACAAATACTGAAACAAAACAACAAAAGTACATCCGCACGAATTTTAGAATTTTTAGAGAACATAATTTATTTTTAGCGGAAGTTTCCAGTCTTGAATTTTTCGTTCTTTTGTTTCAAGACAAAAGGACTACAATATTGAATTGTTTAGATTCTTCCAGAAATCGAAGATTCGACGAAGTCAATGACAAAGATGCTGTTGAATAATGTGAGTTTTTCTGATTGTAACGTTTTTGCAAACAAAAAAGTAAACGGTCAATAGAGTTTTGCTTCGGTTGCTTTAAAATAGATCTTCATTAGATTCACATGACAAAAAGGATAACTTATTTTACAACCAAACCAAGATAATATTAATTACAAGACAAAATTATATATCAAATAGTTAGAGTTTATGTAAAGACTATTGAGTATTGAATTAATAATCCTTATCTTTGCCCCCACAAAATTTCTACAATGTCTAAGTCGTTAATTCCAAAATTAGAAGCTATAAAACAAAGATATAATGAGGTGGCAGACCTTATTATACAGCCTGATATCATTTCAGATCAAAAAAAATATTCTTCATTAAATAAAGAATACAGTGATTTGGGCAAAATTGTAAAAGTTTACGATCAGTACAAAGGTGCTTTAGATAATATTGCAGAATCTGAAGAAATCATCGCTGATGGTTCAGACAGAGACTTGGTTGATATGGCTAAAGAAGAAAAAGTAGAAGCTCAAGGCAAACTTCCAGGTTTGGAAGAAGAATTGAAAGTACTTTTGATTCCTAAAGATCCAACTGACGATAAAAACGTAATCGTAGAACTTCGTGCCGGAACTGGTGGAGATGAAGCTGCCATTTTCGTGGAAGATGTGTACAGAGCGTATGCAATGTATTTCAAAACCAAAGGATGGAAGCATGAAATCACAGATTCTAGTGAAGCATCTAAAGGATATAAAGAATTAATTATTAAAATTGAAGGAGACGGCGTTTACGGAATCATGAAATTTGAGTCTGGTGTTCACCGTGTACAACGTGTTCCTGAAACGGAATCTCAAGGTAGAGTGCATACTTCTGCAATTACCGTGGCTGTTTTACCGGAAGCTGAGGAAATTGATTTTGAATTGAATCCTGCGGATATCGAAATGCAGACTTCACGTTCAGGTGGAGCGGGTGGACAAAACGTAAACAAGGTTGAAACCAAAGTACAGCTAACACACAAACCTTCAGGAATGGTGGTTGTTTGTCAGCAGGCACGTTCTCAGTTGGCCAACAGAGAATTGGCGATGGAAATGCTTCGTACCAAATTATATGATATCGAAGTACAGAAATCTGTAGGAGATATTGCTGCACAACGTAAATCTATGGTTTCTACAGGTGACCGTTCTGCGAAAATTAAAACTTATAACTATCCTCAGGGAAGAGTTACAGATCATAGAATCAACAAATCGATGTATAATCTTGACGCTTACATGAATGGAGATATCTCTGAGATGATTGATGCCGTAATCATGGCTGAAAATGCAGAGAAGATGAAAGGAGAGGAAGATAATTACTAAGAAATATAAAAAGATATTCAAAACCTCTGATTTTTTCAGAGGTTTTTTGTTTTCAAATCATTAATTTACACCCTCCAAAAACGAAATAAGTTATGAAAAATTATAAGATCATTTTATTTTTAATGTTGGCCTTGTTTGCCCAAAATTTTAATGCCCAAGAAGTTAAAAAACCAAGTGATGTTTTTGGATTTTACTTTGATACTTTCGTGAAGTATGACGATGCAGCTCTTGCAAAGCTTAATGAGTATTTGAAGCCGACCGTAGAGGGGAAGAATGCGTATGAAATTAATCTAAAAGAAACGGCAGACGAAACTTTGAAAGCAGGAGTTGACAGTTTTTTATCTACTTTTCATAAGAATACAGCCAATGATTGCAGAAAAGAAGCTGAAGATTATTTCAAGATTATGACGGATAATTTCAAAAACGGAAAGGTATCGATAACGAATGTGAAAATGATTGAAAATGAATATGTAAAAGATCAAAAAATAGCTTTGATCAACTATTCTGTTAGTTTTAAAGTGCCTTCTAAGTTATCTGATATGCCGATTACAAATCCGAAAAAAGTAAAGTCTGAGGATTTGAAAAAGTATTTAATTCAGATTACGGAAGAGTTTAAAAATGCAGATAAAACGGTAACAACAGATCAGGAATTTAGTTTATATCAATTATCAGAAGGTGGAAAAGTTTACTATTGGAACGGCAGCCCCGATGATATTGTTTCTAAATTAACTGATTTCTATTTTGAGAGTTTTGAACCAAAATAATATTTCTTACAATACTTAGAATTTAATATTTAAGTATTGCGTCTCATAAAAAAAGCAGTGTTCTCTTTACGAAACACTGCTTTTTAATTCTTAATTAGAATTTGTATTTTACTTTTTAATAAATTTCTCCGTCACGGTAGAAGATTTAGTTTTAAGTTTGATATAGTAGATTCCTGTTTGAAGGGATGATACTCCCAATTGTTCTTGTGTAGTACTAAAGCTTCCTTGTTTTACCAATTGTCCTGTAGATCCGTAAAGCTCATAAGACACTAAAGGTTCTTTACTTTTTATATTGAGAATATCCTGTACAGGATTTGGATATATTTGTATTCCCGCCTGAGCGGCCGTTTCTTCTACAGAAAGTGCGTTACATGTTGATTTGGAGTACTTTGTAAAGAAATTTTGAGATTTGCCTCCCGCTACGTTGACTGCCATTGTATTGACATTGTCATTCGGATCAGTAAATAATTGCTGATGAAAAAAGCCTCCTAATATATAGTTCCCATCTTTATCTACCGTAATTGCTGTAAACTCATCTACCATTCCATAATTACTAAGGATATTTCCCAATCCCAGTATGGAGCCTGTATCCTTGTTAAAACGAACTAATATTGGGTCTGCGCGGTCTCCGCTAGGACGTGTCATGGTATAACTACCCCAAGTACTTCCCCAGCTTCCATGGGCAAATGCTATTTCATTTCCATTAAGAGCAATTGTTCCTTTCATAAAACGGTAGCCTTCATTAGTCAAATTGGGAATTCCGTCAGGAATTTTAGCCCATTGCACCACGCCATCAGAGTTAAGCTTCATAACAAAAGGTTTTTGCCCTCCATAGGCAGGTATAGGGAACGTGTAATTTCCAAAAGTTGCAGCATCTGTTGTTGAAACATAGCGTCCAGAAATATAAAGACTAGAAGAATTGGGCTCTTTTATGATAGAATGAATTTCGACATCTGGAAAATTTGGTAAGTTATTATCAAGTTCTTTTCTCCATACTTCTGCGCCGGTACTACCGTTAAATGCCAACATATAAGCAGGCTTAGTAAAAGAAATACCATTATAAGAAAAATCTGCCAAAACACCAGAATAGTCTCCTGCCATTCTTTTACCTGCCAGATAATATCGGTTTAAGCTTTCATCATATACTAAATTAACTTTTCCATCTTCTGCTCCAACCCTTAAATCTCCAGTAATAGGAAGTAATAAAGGGGCAGCGGGGATCATATCCCCAGTGTTATAATCGTAGTTAAATTTAACCAAATAATATTGAAACGATGACGTATATGTAGAAGGTACGGTAATTAATCCTCCTAAATGAGTACCTGCCCTAAAGCCTAAAATTGTATGAATATTTTTTGAAGAATCCATATACATCATTTGAGAATCGACAATACGGGTTGTTATGCTGACGTCTCCCTGTAAGGATTTACTCCATGCAAGTTTTCCGTCAGCGGTATTGTATTTCAATAAATAGGCTGATTTATATCCTGGGTCAGGAGTCGTCTGATTAGTGTATGTATATAGAGGTATTGTATGAGTGTCATCAAAATGCATAGGGACAGCATTCGGATCATTACTATCAGAACCATTATAAATGGTAGCCATTATATAAAGCCCTCCATTATTATCTACCTCAAGATTCCAAGCGTTTTCACCATCTCCAGAACCCCCTATGGTTCTCGACCATCTTACGTTTCCTTGACAGTCGGTAGAAAAAAGCAAAAGATCACGAAGGCCATAATTATTTACTGCTACAGCATCTAAGTTCTGATTTTGTGCCCATACAGTTGCTAGATAATAAGTATTATTGTTGCTATCAACTACAATATCCCGTATAGATTCATCATTTAAATAATTAAATCCTGGATCGACAGAGCCTGTTTGGCCACCAGCTTGTTTAGCCCATTGCCATTGGTAATTTTGGCTAAAAGATAATACGGGTATTATCAAAAATAATGTCCACAGTTTGTTTTTAAATTGTATCATAAAATTTTATTTAATTATTACATACTATAAAAAAACAATGTTCTCCGAAGAGAACATTGCATTATATATGATTAGTTTTTAATCAATTTGCCTTGTAGTGATGTATCTCCTGTTTGTACAATGACAATGTAAACACTCTGCAGCCAACTGGAAACTTCTACGTCTACCTCTCCAGAGGACGCTTTAAGCTCCTTACGGAATTTGATATTGCCTCTGGCATCAAAAATCGTAATTTGTTTTGCCTGCAGTTTTTCACTGCCTGTATTATAAGAAATTCTCACTTTTTCCTTTGCGGGATTTGGTGCTATTTTCAGAGAAGAAAGCGAAGCTGTACTCTCTGACTTAGAAATTGCCAATTTGTTTTCAAAATTTGGAACCTCCACTTTTACAACAATCTTGCAATCTTGAGTCTGAAACAATATTTCATCAGCTCCTCCAGGGAAACTATTGTTCGGATAGAATGCCAATGGATTAGCAGACATATCATAGGTACCTCCTGCAGGAATTGTAATGATAGATGGAATATAACTTCCATACCCGTTAAGACTGGAAACCGTAAGAGTTATTGGTGAAGTTGCTCCATTATAAATGCTTCCATAGACATTATAATGATCTTTATCCCATTTCATAGGATCAATTTTTGCTTCCAATTTACACTGTGTCTCTATTCCACATTCTTTACCTGGGAAGAAATTCATCGTTCCAGCAGTATATTGACATCCAAAATGCTCAATGTATAATTGATAAGATCCCGGCGTATTGATAAATAGCGGATTAATCAAACTGTTATTTCCGCTTTGGATATTGTTTCCAAATAACTGCCAATCATGATGATTGAATATTCCTTTTGGACCTAAGATACTGCGACCTTCTCTTGTGCATTCATCATAGCAACCTGTAGGGAATACCCATATTAAGCTTTCAATACTTAATGGTACTTGTACCTGAGAAGATGAAGTACAACCGCTTGGTGCAGTATAAATAACCTGATAAGCGCCTCCCTCATTAACGGTAATGGATTGTCCACTCATACCATTACTCCAGTTATAGTCTCCATTAGAAGGTCCAGATGCTGTTAATTTGATAGCGTAAGGCTGACAACTTTCTTTAGTGTACGTTATGCTTGGCGCTGCCGGTGGATTACTAACGGTAACGGTAAAGTTTTTTGAACCAATACATCCAGATGTTCCGGGAGTTCTTACTTCAAGAGTATATACATATGTTCCTGTAGATAATGATCCTGTGTTAAGAACGATAGGATAAGGTGATGAAGCCCATGGTAACGATACTAATGCTCCATTCTTTTTCCATTGATATTGCAATGTGTTATCCGTTACAATACCGCTAAGTACTACTGATTGTCCCGTACAGATGTTAGCTTTTGCCGATATATTAACATACGGAACTGTTTTCAATGTTACTATTGCTGGATTTTGACTCATAACATATGACTTACAACCAAGTGAAGATACTAATACGGGCCAATAGCTTCCTGATTGCGTTGGAGTAAAGCTTATAGAATTGGGAGCTCCTACAACCGGTTGAGAACCATTCATCCAGATATAGCCTGTAGGAGATGTAAATGATGTATTATTATATATAATATTGGGATTATTTCCTACACATTCAGTAGAATTGAGAGGTGAAAGGAATCCAGTGAAATTAGCTACATTCACATTGATACTTATAGGAAGAGATGTGTATGTGCACCCATTAGGTGTAGTAACTTCTAATTGTATTGATTTGAATCCTCCTGTATTGTAGGTGATCTGAGCATTTGCTCCTGGAGCCACATAAGAAGTTCCATCAAAATACCAAGTATATTTATTGAGAGGGCTATAGCCTATTGGGCTGAATGTAACTACATCGCCAACACATATCCAAGCGGGAATTAAAAAGTCTAAATTTGGTATTGGAGCTAATGTAATAGTCTGTGTCGTGGTACATACTGGTTTACCTGGGGCGGATATTGTCATGGTAAAGGTGTAAGTGCCTGGTGCCAGATTATTGTACGTAGCCGTTTGTCCATTCTGAGTAGGCTGACCACCTCCACTGAATGAGTAGGAAATAGAACTTCCGTTAATGTTAAATATTGTAGATGTATTGTGCAATGTGACATTATATCCATTACCATTACAAACCTGGCTAACATTAAACTTTGGTTCATAATTTTTCTGTACTTCTATTCCTTGGCTATACCAACATGTACCATATCTAAGCCTCACAAAAACAATATGTGCCCCTGCAAGAGTGGTCTGGAACGTAGCATTAGTTGCTCCCTGTGGCGAAACTAAATTTAGGACACTGTTAGAAACCCATTGGATCTCGTCCGGTGTTCCAGAATAGGTTAGGTTACTTGCTGTAATGGTGTTACAGTCTGTCCATTTTGGAATAAAACTAATCTGAGGATTAGCATTACAGTTGCTAAGAGGGCAATCTTGGGTTACTTTTATATCTTGTGAGTAAACCGTACATCCATTAACGTCTTTTGCTTTTACTTTATATGTACCAAAGATACCTGCTCCTGGTAGTATTGTAAAAGAATTAGTTATGGCTCCTGAAATGGGTATATCATTATGAGACCATTGCCAAGAAACGATATTTGTAAGTCCTGTAGAGCTATTGGCCATAAGGGTATACGGAGAAAAGGTTGAAGGGTCGCATACTATAATATTATATACGGGTGAAACAGTAATGATTGTTTCAGGGTATACAATAAAATTGGCTACAGCTTTAGGTCTGTAGTTACATCCGTTAGTGCCTACAAATTCTACAGTAACTTGCTGAGAAATGTTAGCTCCAGAGTTATTTTGAATATATCCCGAATTTGGAAAAGTATAATTTCCTAATGCATTGAACGTTGCTGGGTAAGTCGTTCCATTAGCAAAAGTAAAGATCACACTTGTTGCAGAGGTAATTGTCCCCTGGTTGACAGAAAATGAAAGATCTGAACCTAAGCAAATATTTGCTGTATTGGCAAAGCTAACCGTAGGGAGTGTTAATAATGAGACCGGAATGCTAATCTCTTTTACTATTCCACATTTTGTAATTTTTAAAATTAAATTAGTATGGTCTGTACTAGAAATTTCATTGAAATTCACAACAATATTACCTGTACCTTGACCGTTTGCAAAACTTCCAAAATTAGGGCTTTCAAACCTCCACTCCATAACATCAGGAACAATACCATTTAAATTGGCACTGAACGATTGCGTACTACTTGGGCAGAAAGGCCCCGGATTAGGATTAATGGTAATACTATTGAGATCTATAGGATTTATAGTAAGTGTGTTGGGGGGAGAAAGACAACTTACTGTGCTTGAAGCTAATCTGGTGCGTACAGATACAGTATATGATGTAGCTCCAGAATTAAATATAACAGTTACCGAAGTTCCTGTATTGCTTCCTTGAATGGTTCCGTTGGTAACTTCCCAAACGGGTAACATGCCACTTTCAACAAAGCTAATTGTATAGGTATAGGGCTTCCCAGGACATACTTTGATGTCACCTAATATAGGTGCTGCTGGTCTTCTCGGAATTGATATTACTTTAATCAATCTAGTATTACTTTCACAGCCTCCTCCTTGTTTGGTTGCTATAACGGTGTAGGAACCTGCTGTTGGAAATGTGTAATTGAAAGGACCAGTGGTTGGAGGGGAAGTATATACTGAGCTTCCTGTGGATATTTTCCAAATAACAGGTACATTAGGTGTAGCAGTAAATGTCTGGCTTGTTCCCACGCAGATTTCTTCTGCTCCTCCACTTATGACTACAGGCTCTTCTACTACAATAGTTATTGATGCATCTCCTTTACATAATAGTAATGTATTATTATAATTTGATGTCAGAGTATAAGTTCCTGGTTGGCTTGCAGAAAAAAGCACTTCATTTCGTTGCTGATTATAATTCAATTGAGCTCCGGAAGGACCTGATACATTCCATTGGAAATTGGTAGTAGGCCACTGAGGAAGTGTATATTTATACTGCTTGTTAGCGCATACAACGGATTCCCCTTTAATTTTCGCGTGAGCTAAAATTACAGGAATTTTTATAGTAGTCCATTCAGGACAGCCACACTCGGATTTATACATTACATAACCGAATCCGTCAGTTGGATCTACGTGATCCCATTTCACTTCGATGGTATTTCCATTGTGGCCTACGATTGTACCCCCAATTACTTTCCATTCTCCGTTACATCCATCTTCCACGCTATACGTTTCAGTACTGCCTTCACATACTACAGAAGCACAGTTGATTTGTACAGGAGTAGCTCTGATTACCCTAAATTCTCTCTCCACAAAATTAGAACAACCGCACTTATTGGTAACAGTTAATCTTACCGTGTGTGGTCCTTCATCTGTGTAGGCATGAGAAGGTTCAAAAGCTGTAGAGGTTGTTCCATCTCCGAACTCCCAGAAATAATTTACAATATCCGTACCTCCATTTTGGTGAGAAAGATTGCTAAAATGGATTATTGTATTTTTACATACAGTATCATCCATATTCAATATTTCGAATTTAGCACTAGGACTGTTGATTTTTTCTATACATATTGTCTGAGTTTCGACGGTACCATTGGTATATGTTATTACTGCTTGTATAGAACCGCTTCCTGCAGTTGCATCCCAAGTAATTTCAGGTTGAGTATTTGCTCCTCCTATAACAAGGTTTCCGAGGGTTCCCCCTGAAACACTCCATTGTACGCTTGAAATGTTTGGGCCAGTAGCTGTATATTTCACTGTACTGCCTCCACAAACACGGACACACTGTGAAGTATCAATGGACTCTGAAGAATTTCCATCTTCTTTATCGCCTCGATACTCTTTGCATCCAACTTGGGAATCCCATGTGATATGTGTTAAAGATTGTGCTTGTAGTACCCAAGGGACTATAAGCCAAATGAGTAGGAGTAGTCTAAAGACATACTGCCTACCAAAATAGGTGTTGTTTTTCATAGTTATTAAAAAAGTGTATTAATTTTTTTCGAAAATAATAAAAATAACCAGACAAAATTCATTTTATAGTGAAATAATAAGAATTATTTATTGTTTATTTTATCTAAGTAATGTTTTGTGTTTGAAATCAATAAAAAATAAGAATGGCTTAATATTGTTAAATAATCAGTGAGGATTAATAGTATAGGCTCTGGTATTACTTTTTAGATTGGTTTTGTATTAAATATATAATTGTTGAATTAGATTCTATTTTCATAGGTAAGAATTATTATTTGGCACGTAGCTATAGATGAAAGATAGCTTGAGATATCTGTTTTTTTATTTAACCAGATTCCGTATTTTTGAGAAAATCGTTCAATATGAATTTTAAACCTATCTTATTAACAGCTGGAGTTTTGTTTTCAGCAACATTTTATTCTCAAAAAATGAATTATCCTAAAGCATTAAAAAGTAATCAGACAGATACTTATTTTGGAACTGCTGTAGCAGATCCTTTCAGAGATTTAGAAAATGATTCTGAAGCTACCAAAAAATGGGTTGATGAAGAGGTGAATTTTACTCAAAATTATCTTTCAAAAATCCCTTTTAGAGATCAGATTAAGAGCCAATTGAAGGAAATATGGAATTACGAAAAAATTTCTGCACCTTTCAAAGAAGGTGATTATACCTATTATTCAAAAAATGACGGTCTACAGGCGCAGTCAGTTTACTACAGAACAAATAATAAAACCAAGGCAACAGAAGTTTTTCTAGATCCGAATAAATTTTCAGAGAAAGGAACGACTTCTTTAGCTCAGTTATCATTTAATAAAAAAGGAACATTAGCCGGTTACTCTATTTCTGAAGGAGGAAGTGACTGGAACAAGATTATCATCATTGATGCCATTACAAAAAAGCAAATTGATGAGACTTTAGTTGATGTAAAATTCAGCGGAATTTCTTGGTTAGGCGATGAAGGGTTCTTTTATTCAAGCTATGATAAGCCAAAAGAAGGGACAGTGCTTTCCGGAATGACAGATAAGCATAAAGTATATTTCCATAAATTAGGAACAAAGCAGTCTGATGATAAATTGATCTTTGGAGGTGAAAAAACGCCAAGAAGATATTTGGGAGCCTATGTGACGGAAGATCAAAAATATTTGGTTATTTCGGCAGCAAATGCAACCAATGGAAACGAATTATACATAAAAGACCTTAAGAAAGGAGGTGATTTTGTTCAGATCAATAAAGGATTTGACATCAATGCTAATATCGTTGATACGGATGGAGATGATATCTTTATTTCTACCGACAAAGATGCACCCAACATGCGATTGGTAAAAACAACCATCAAAAATCCAACCCCTGAAACTTGGAAAAATGTAATTCCTGAAACAGAAAATGTACTTGGAGTTTCTTCTGCAGGTGGATATTTCTTCGCAACCTATATGATTGATGCTATTGATCAGGTAAAACAATATGATAAAACGGGTAAATTGGTTAGAGAAATTGCTCTTCCCGGAAAAGGAACAGTTAATGGATTTGGCGGAAAGAAAACAGAAAAAGAACTGTATTTCTCATTCGGAAATTATATTACGCCGGGTACAATTTATAAATTCAATGCAGATTCCGGAAAATCGGAAGTATACCAGAAGCCAAAAGTGAAATTTAATCCTGAAGATTATGTTTCAGAGCAAGTTTTCTATACTTCAAAAGACGGAACGAAAGTTCCAATGATGATCAATTATAAAAAAGGAACTAAACTTAACGGCAAAAATCCTACAATCCTTTATGCTTACGGAGGTTTCAATGTAAGTTTACAGCCAGGTTTCTCTGTTTCTAATGCGATCTGGATGGAAAATGGAGGAGTTTACGCCGTTCCAAATATCCGTGGAGGTGGAGAATATGGGAAAAAATGGCACGATGCAGGAACAAAACTTCAAAAGAAAAATGTTTTTGATGATTTCATTGCTGCAGGAGAATATTTACAAAATAAAGGCTATACTTCTAAAGAATATATGGCTATTTCCGGAGGTTCAAACGGAGGTTTATTAGTAGGAGCTACGATGACGATTCGTCCTGATTTGGCAAAAGTAGCATTTCCTGCGGTTGGTGTATTGGATATGTTGAGGTATAATAAATTTACTGCTGGCGCAGGTTGGTCTTATGACTACGGAACAGCAGAAGATAGTAAAGAGATGTTTGAATATCTAAAATCATATTCGCCTTTACACAATGTGAAAAAAGTTTGCTATCCATCAACAATGGTGACAACAAGTGATCACGATGATAGAGTAGTACCTGCCCATTCATTTAAATTTGGAGCAGAATTACAAGAAAAGCAAAGCTGTGATAATCCTGTTTTATTAAGAATTGAAAAAAATGCAGGTCACGGTGCAGGAAGGTCTACGGAACAGATCATTGGTGAAAGTGCAGATAAAATGTCTTTTGCTTTGTATGAAATGGGGATTAAGCAATTAGGAAAATAATTCTTTAAATCCTTTGAAAATATAAATCCGACTGAATATTCAGTCGGATTTTTTTATGAGGCTTACAATTAGTTTTTGGTAAACTTAGAACTTAGTTCTCCTACTTTGTAAATATAAATTCCCTTTGGAAGGTTTTCTACATCAATTGAAATTTTATTTTCAGATGTTGAAAAAGATTTGTCTACAACCAGCTTTCCCGTTGTGTCGTAAACCTGTATTTTATTGGCTCCGTTTCCGGGATTAACAATATTTAAGATTTTATTTGTTGGAATTGGAAATGCGGATAATTTAGTTCCTGCTTGAATTTCTTTTGTTGTTAATACAGATGTCGGTAGCGCATAAACGTCTGTTTGGGGGATAGGATTATAATTAATAGTAGTAATATAAGACTCATTGTGTACAACCAGCTTATTAACATTCAATACTGAATCATGGAAGATTTCAAATTTTTCTGCATAGCTTATAGAAGCAGGATTTGGATTGAAATCTTTAAGCAAAGTTCCGTCTTCATTAATTAAAAGAAGCTTTGTTTCATAACTATTACTATTGTTATTATAATTATAAACAGCAATTAGAAATTCGAATTTACTATCAGTATTAAAAATGTTTTTTGAGATAATATAATCTAGATTATCTGACGCAAAACTTAGTACGCTGTAGTTTGCCGGCATTGGTACGTTCACCGTTTTATAAAGAGTATAATTCGAATTATAAATTTTAAGCTTATTGTCTACCGTTTTAGAAACGTAATATGTTTCGGATGGAGTTGAATACGTCAAAGTCCGTTCCTCTGTAAAAGAATGTTCAAGAGTAAGCTGTCCAAAAGCAAAATTAGCAACAATTAGGGATGCAGAAAATAATAATTTTTTCATGTTTTTATTAATTAAAGTTTAAAATAATTTGAATTGACAAAAATAATAAAAATTTATAAGGAGATAATAATTGAAATATTGAATAACAGGCAAATGATAGTAGTTTGAACAAAATGTAATAGATCATAACTTTATTTTAAAGTTCACTTAATCATAAGATTATCAATAGTAATTTATTATTTCAAAAATGTGTAATTTTAGGCATCTAATAAATCTGAAAGTATGAGACGGGAAGTTCAAAACAAAACTCCTCAATTTAATATAACTGGAAAACAAACCGAAGTCTATCCATTCGAAAAAGATGGATTAGAATTAAAATCATCTTATACAAAAGACGATGTTAAAAATGAATCTTTAACACAGACTTCTCCGGGAATTGCACCTTATTTAAGAGGTCCATATTCTACGATGTATGTTCAGAAACCTTGGACGGTTCGTCAGTATGCAGGTTTTTCTACGGCAGAAGAGTCTAATGCATTTTACAGAAGAAACTTAGCGGCTGGTCAGAAAGGACTTTCGGTAGCTTTTGATTTGGCAACGCACAGAGGATATGATTCAGATCACGCAAGAGTGGTTGGTGATGTTGGGAAAGCAGGTGTTGCGATTGATTCTATAGAAGATATGAAAATCTTGTTTAATGAAATTCCATTAGATCAGATCTCGGTTTCTATGACGATGAACGGTGCGGTATTGCCTATTTTATCTTTTTACATTGTAGCAGCCGAAGAACAGGGTATAAAGCAGGAACTTCTTTCAGGAACTATTCAGAATGATATTTTGAAGGAATTCATGGTAAGAAATACTTACATTTATCCACCTGCACCTTCCATGAAAATTATCGCTGATATTTTTGAATATACGGCACAGAACATTCCAAAATTCAACTCAATTTCTATTTCAGGCTATCACATGCAGGAAGCGGGAGCAACTCCGGTTTTGGAGATGGCTTACACGTTAGCAGATGGATTGGAATATGTAAGAACAGGAATAAAAGCAGGAATGAAGGTAGATGACTTCGCGCCAAGATTATCATTTTTCTGGGCCATCGGGATGAATCACTTCATGGAAATTGCTAAAATGCGTGCGGCAAGATATATTTGGGCAGAACTATTGAAGCAATTTAATCCTCAAAATCCGAAATCGTTAGCATTAAGAACGCACTCACAGACTTCTGGTTGGTCTTTAACGGAGCAGGAACCTTTTAATAATATCACAAGAACGGCGATTGAAGCATTGTCTTCAGCGTTGGGTGGAACACAGTCTTTACACACGAATGCTTTGGATGAAGCGATTGCCCTTCCAACAGATTATTCTGCTAAAATTGCAAGAAATACACAAATCATTCTTCAACAGGAAAGCGGAATTTGCGATGTTGTAGATCCAATGGGTGGAAGTAATTTAGTGGAAAGCTTGACCCAACAGATGATCGAAGAAGCGATGAAATACATCGATGAGGTTGAAAAGGAAGGCGGAATGACAAAAGCTATCGAAGCAGGAATTCCAAAAATGAGAATTGAAGAAGCAGCAGCCAAAAAACAAGCTAAAATTGATAGTGGAGAAGAATTTATCATTGGGGTAAATTCATTCAGATCTTCATTAAAACAGACTCCAATAGAGATCTTAGATATCGATAATACGGAGGTTCGTAGAAAACAGATCGAAAGATTAGAGTCAATAAAAAAAGAAAGAAATAACGAAGCTGTTGAGCAGATTTTAAATGAAATCAGAGAATCAGCAAAAACAGGAAAAGGAAATTTGTTGGCATTGTGTATCGAAGCGGCTCGCAGAAGAGTGACGCTTGGCGAAATGAGCGATGCTATGGAAGAAAGCTTCGGCAGATATAAAGCAAATATTAGAACAATTTCTGGAGTATATGCTATGAATGCAGGGAAAAACGAATATTTCGGACAAGCCTTAGCTCTTACTCAAAAATTTGAAGAAGAAGAAGGGCGCCGTCCAAGAATTATGGTGGCTAAGATGGGTCAGGATGGTCATGACAGAGGCGCTAAAGTAGTGGCTACAGCATTTGCCGATATGGGATTTGATGTGGATGTTGCTCCGTTATTCCAGACTCCGGAAGAGGTGGCCAAACAAGCGGTGGAAAATGATATTCATATTTTAGGAGTATCTTCTCTGGCAGCTGGCCATAAGACATTGGTTCCGCAAGTGGTGGAAGAATTGAAAAAGTTAGGCGCTGATGACGTTACAATTGTTGTCGGGGGTGTAATTCCGCAACAGGATTACGAATTCTTGTACGCCAACGGCGCAGATTTTATCTTCGGTCCTGGAACTAATCTTCCAAAATGTGCAGTAGATATTTTGAAGAAGTTTTTAGGCGAATAAATAAATTTTATGATTATCCATAATTTGATATAATTGAAAAATAGGATTAAACTTTTTCTTTTTACCACAAAAGGAGCAAAAGATTAATATATTAGTATTTAAGTAATAAGCCGAAAATAAGACCATATTAGTTTTAAAAAATCTTTGATTTTTATTATTTTGATAGCTTTTGTTTTCTAACAATTAAAACAGTTTTAGCCATACAAATAGCTTTAGCCTCTTTTGTGGTTAAATTTTCAAGAGTGTTAACAGAGTAATTATTAAAAGTGGACATTCAAAATAATTTGTAATGAATTTCAAAAATATAGTAAAACCCACGAAAAGAAACATCATTCTTTTCGTGGGTTTATTTTTTATAGGAATTGTATTCTTTAATCCTTTTAAAAGAGCTCAAGTACCGGAAAAATCTCCTATTCCGGCTGATATAAATTTGGTTAAAGAACATTTAAGAGCACTTACTCAAACTCCCGAATTTCGAAACTATAAAAATCTTGATCAGCTTAATACTATTGCAGAATATATTCATCAAAACTTCAATAAATACAGCGACAACACAAGCTTCCAAGAATATCAAGTTGGAGAAGAAACGTATAAAAATGTAATCTGTTCTTTTGGGACGGAGAACAAAAAGAGAATCATTATTGGGGCTCATTATGATGTCTGCGGAGATCAGCAGGGAGCGGATGATAATGCAACAGGAGTTACGGCCTTATTGGAATTGGCAAGAATGCTTAAAGGGCAAAAACTCAATTACAGAATAGATTTGGTCGCTTATACTTTAGAAGAACCTCCGTATTTCAGAACTGAAAATATGGGCAGCTATGTTCATGCAAAATATCTGAAAGACAATAATATCGAGGTGTACGGAATGGCAAGTGTAGAAATGATTGGATATTTTAAAGACGAAGATAATTCTCAGGACTATCCATTGGGAATTCTTTCGTGGTATTACGGAAATAGAGGAGATTATATTACGTTAGCTAAAAAGTTTGGAGGCGGAGAGTTTGTAAACAATTTTAGTGATCATTTTGTAGAAGCCAATCAGGTCAAAACAGAAACCTTTTCAGCTCCACAATTTATTAAAGGAACCGACTATTCTGATCATTTAAACTATTGGAAATTTGGATATTCCGCGATGATGATTACTGATACTTCTTTTTTCAGAAATAAAAATTATCATCAACCAACAGACACATTAGAAACACTGGATTTAAAAAGAATGACAAAAGTAATTGACGGCATTTTCCTCAGCTTGATTCATTTACAATAAAGAAAAATGACTACCAAAAATTGATAGCCATTTGTTTATTTTATATTTTCCATGATCGGAGCAACCATCGGTAAATCAATTCTTTTACAAAGAAATAAACCAAGATCGGAATAATAATAATTGCTGTCCAGAGCCAAGGATTAATATAGATTGATAACAATCCGTTCGATACACTGGATTTCGCCAGAAAATACTGTCCGGCAGCTATTAAAATTAAACTTAAAGCTAAGACGATCATTAAATGAATACTGAAACGTCTGCTGATATCACTCACCATTTTTTTCGGAGAATAACCCAAGCTATTTTTAATGGAAACTTCTTCCTGCTTTTCTAAAAACTGAATCTTAATAAAGCTTACAATAATGTAAAGGCATAATGCAAAAATGAAAATACCTAATACGGCAATTGCTTTTAATACAAGGAAAAGTTTAGACTTTATCTTGGCTGAGCGCAAGCTTTCCTGATTAGATTCATAATTGTTTTCTTTCATTTTTGAAATCAAACCTTCATCTCCGGAATCCTTCACCTGAACCAAAACTCTGTTATAGATTTTAGGTTGATTTGCTAGTTGAGGTTTTTCTGCCAAATTCAAGGAGTCAAGAAATTTTTTCGGTATCAAAACGGAGTGGATACGGTCGGAAAGTCCAACCAATCTTCCTCTATAGGTTTTGTTTTGTTTATTGACGATGATATTAATGTTGATCTCAATTTTCTTGGCGAAATCTTCTGAAATTTGTGGAAGCCCTTGATTTAAAGCAAATCCATAATTATAAAGATTCAGATATTCCCTTGAAATAATAATCGGAATTATGTCTCCTTTTACCTGAAATTCATCATCTGTCAATGGAACATCAATTGCTTTTAAATCCAGACCTTCAAAATAAAGATCCGTATAAAAAGGAATAAAATCGCCACCGTTTGCAGATGCTTTAAATTCATTCGCTGAAAATGGATAAACGGTCTTTATTTCATCCCATTTTCTCAGTTTTGCAACATCATTTTCATTAAAACCGAGAAGTTCTTTTCTTCCGATATTATCAGGCGTCAGTTTTTTACTGAACGTCAGCCAGTAATTGCTGTCACTGCTTTTACTTCCGAAAAGTCGGTTGGCATTTTCGTACAGTTGCAGGCAAGAAACCACAAGAATGAATGCAATAAACAACCCTGCGTACAATATGATTGAGTTAAAAATTTTCTTCATAAGCTTATAAATGAAGAATTTGATAATCATGCTCAAAAGGGAATTCATTCAGTTCAAAAAATAAAACTGAACTTCCACTTTTTTGAGACACTTCATTAATTAATGAAAAAGCAATCTTTTTGTTCTCCATATCCAGGTGACTGAAACATTCGTCGTAGATCAGAAAATCGGTAGGATTCACCAAACTTCTTACGATGGCACTTCTTTGTCTTTCTCCATACGAGCAGTTTTCTGCCTTCTTGTTTAATAAACTTTCTACGCCTAATCTGGATGCATATTCCTCCATAAGCGGAATGAATTTTTTTCGATCCTGATTAAAAACACGCAACAGAATATTCTCAGAAATCGTAAGATCTTTAATTAATCTTACGTCCTGAAATAATAAGCTTACGCCGTCTTTTCTGTTTTCTACAATTTTCTCAAGATGAAGGTTTTTTACAATCTGCTGATCATATTTTATATTTCCCTCATACTGAAAATGGGTTCCGAGAATAGCAGTTGCCAAAGTAGATTTTCCACTCCCAGAGGGTGCAACAATCAGGAATTTCTTCCCTTTCTGGAAAGTGATGTTCTTTTTCCAGATCTGTGACTGTTCCAAATCTTTGGGAGTGAAATATTTAGGAGAAATATTTTCTAGAATAATATTATCCATTCATTATTAAATAATACAATGCGTTTTCGTCTTTTTTATCTAAAGTAAATACCGTTTTAGAAACCATGTTTCCTCCGTCTTCCTTAGTCTCGTTCACCATATCTATGATCTTCACCGCAGGTTTTTCTTTGGTATTGTATTCTTTACCATCAGACCAAGAATAAGCCGTAACACCTGATTTCTTATCAAGCTTAGCATTTTTTCCTGCCTTTTTATTTTGGAACTGATAAATTACATTGTTGTCTTCAGAGAAAATAACCTGATTGTCAGTAATCATATACTTTTTACTTTGACCAAGAGGGCCGGCCAATAAAGACGTAAGATCTGCCTTTTTCTTTGGATTAAATTCTAATACTACCGCATTTTTTGTTCTGTAATAATCTATAGAATCTGTAGGAGAAGATTTGAAATCTACAAATGCATAATCTCCCGTAAAAGTAGAAGTAATGTCTTCCAATGTTTTGTCGGTTGAAGATAAATAATGATTGATCGTAGCTTCAAAACCGGCTTCTTTAATCAGATATTTCATAAAATCTAAACTGAAAAATCCGATAGAGAAAGATTTAGCATTATCTAGTTCTACATTTTTTACCAAGTCGTAATTGATCTTGTTTTTATTGTAATATTTTTCAACAATCTTCTTCATGTCTGCATTGAAGAAAGTTTTGGTATCCATTTCAGATTTCCCTTTGTCAAAATTAAAATCGAAACCAATTCCGGAATCTTTTATTAATTTATTTACGGCAAGGGTCTCGATATATCCCTTTGATGCATAGCTGGCAACAGCGGCAAGATTTACCCATCCGCTAATGTCTTTATCACTAACCAAAGATTGGTCTACCTGATCTTTTATCGCAGAATTTGAAGTTCCTTTACGGCCCCAGAAATCTGTGAAATATTTTTCATTAAGCTTAGAAGAGGTATCAATACTTGGGGTATTCATAGAGTCATAACCGCCTGGATAAGGACTATAGCTCTTATCGGTTGTTACGATGGCCATATCACCTTTTATACTTCCGCTTAGTTTACCATCTACATAGATGTAATCTTTTTTGTCGATCGTTACTTTACTTTTGGTAAGATCAGACATGCTTTTTTGAAATTTTGCCTTGTCATCAACCCAGAAAAAAGCTTTTACATCAGGATCATACGTTGATTTTCCTTGGTCAACGATAAAATAAAGAGGTTTGTCAATATTAATCCCCGATTCTTTGGGTTTACTTACCAATTGCAAGAAGAATTTTTCTTCTTCTTTTAGGTCTTTCTTCTCTTTCAGGATTTTTTCAACTGGGATCTTATCCGAAATTGTTTTAAGATTTACTCTGGATAAACCTAAGGTGGCATCCGTCGTATAATTCAGGATATCACTATTCTTGTTAGAATTACAGGAAAATAGAATCGCAACTGCGAATACATAAAATAATGTTTTCAATAAAGTGTTTTTCATAATTTTTAGTCTAAAAAACAAATATACTCTTTTGTGTGCTATAAGAATGAAATTTCATGAGAATGAGACTTATTTACAGATAAATAGCAAAAAAAATAAAAATAAAATATTCATTTTCGGGAAATTTTATATATTTGCACCAGAAAATAAAGTTTAACCAATTAAAAAACAACGAAGCAATGTTCAAATTAGATCATATTTCTCCTTTCGGTTTGCCACTTATGGTGGTGAGGCTTCGTGGTTTGGTACACTCTTAGAATAACAGTACAATGATATATCAAAACCCGAAGTCGCAAGATTTCGGGTTTTTTATTGTGCAATAATTCAATCTTCAAATTTCCCTGAAATCATTTTTAATACAATTTAGGAGCTATTTCCCGCTTTCCGCTATATCTTTTTTGCCTTTGCTTTTTTCAAGCTATCGTAAAAAAGGATGTCGCTGCAATCGGGGCTAATGATAACGCTCTGCCAATAAACCTCATAGGTTTCAAAAACCTATGAGGTTTGAAGAACTTATCAACTAAAATATTAGTTGGACAAGATTTAATGTGAAGTACTGGCAAAAAACCACCAATACTTCACCTCTAATATCTATAATTAATGGAAAATGATAACCTTCTGTTTCATCGCTTAAGAAGCCTGAAAAGCAGAAAAAGAATAAGTAGAAAAGATGTAGAAAAGCAGATAAGAAAAAAGTATAAGCGTAGTAGAGAACTTTGGGAAACAAGAAGAAAAATTCAGTTAGTTCCATTGGAAAATCCTTATCAGAAAGGTTTTGCAAGATTCTTTGTCGTCAGGGATGATGTAAAAAGAACTAAAGATGGAAATTTTTTTGAAGGAATTCTTGCGAAGATCAACACCTACATGTATTCTGAAACACGGAAATTTTTAAAAAAGAAAAGAAAATTCGGAAGAAAAATATATGTACCAAGAGATCAGAAGCTAGATCGTCTTTTACCCTACCAATGGAATGATCCAAAATTGGGATTAACAACCAGAGAAAAACAATACTTTCTGAAAAGAGAAGAATACGATCCGTTCAGGAAAAAGTACGATACATACTACGAATTCATCGAGCCATGGAGATTTACTTTACGAGTAAAACCTTATATGATTACTCATTACAAGCCTTTAAATTCAGAACTGGAAAAAGAATATGCAGAATTAGAATCATATCTGAATCAAGGTAAAATTAAAGGGATTATTCAGACAACAATTAATGGTAAATCATACTCGTGGAAGGGTGAATACAAAACACATCTTATCGAAAGTAGAAAATACTTTCACTACAAAAAAATGTCCGCAACAGAATTTGCAGATTATTTTATGGACGAATGAGTCCAATAAATGTTTAAAATAAAAACAATGGGAAATTTAAAATTAAAAGGAAAAGATATATTAAAAATAGGATATCCAAATAATCAGAGTGTTAACATCGCTTTGGAAGTCATGAAAAGAAATTTTGCGACTAAAAATATTCATCATGTGAAATCTCTTTTAAAGGAAATTCTGGATAATCCGGAGAATTATGAAAAAGATTTAACCTTCGGACAAATTGCAGAAGCCTTGCTTTCATCCAAGAAAACAGAAAAAAGAATGTTGAATGCCAACCGTACTTCTTTTCATATTTTTGGAAACAATATTTCAGATGAAGCGAAGAATCAATTATACACAGGATTGAAACTTCCGATTGCGCTTCAAGGTGCCTTGATGCCCGATGCCCACAGCGGCTACGGACTTCCAATAGGTGGAGTTCTTGCGGTAGATAATGCCGTAATTCCTTATGGAGTCGGGATGGATATTGGTTGCAGAATGAGCCTCAGTATTTTGGATACTCCGATTTCATATCTGGACGGTGCTAAAGATAAATATGAAAAAGCACTGGCCGAACACACCAAATTCGGGATGTATGAAACGCATAAATCTCACATTGATCATGAAATTTTCGACAGAGATACGTTCGATATGATCCCGATTTTGAAAAGATTAAAAGGAAAAGCTATCAAACAAATGGGGAGTTCCGGCGGAGGAAACCATTTTGTAGAATTCGGAGAAGTTGAAATTACGGAAGAAGACATACAAATAGGACTCCCAAAAGGAAAATACCTCGGAATTCTTTCACACAGCGGCTCGCGTGGATTGGGCGCTGAGATTGCCCAATATTATACGAGAGTGGCAACAGAACAATGCCCGTTGCCAAAAGAAGCACAAAACTTCGCCTGGCTGGATTTGAATACCCATCTCGGTTTAGAATATTGGACAGCGATGAATTTGGCAGGAGATTATGCTTCGGCCTGTCACGATGACATTCACCGAAGATTGGTGAAAGCGGTCGGAGGCAGAGTAAAAGCTAAAATCGAAAACCATCACAACTTCGCTTGGAAAGAAATTCACAACGGAAGAGAAATGATTGTCCATAGAAAAGGCGCAACTCCAGCCAATGAAAATGAATTGGGAATGATTCCGGGTTCAATGACCGCAAAAGGTTTTATCGTTCGCGGAAAAGGAAATCCAGATTCTTTGAATTCAGCTTCACATGGAGCGGGAAGAGCTTTTTCAAGAGGAGAATGTAGAAACCTTTTCACTCAAAATGACATCAAAAAAGAATTAAAATTAAAGAATGTCACTTTGATGGGCGGGAATACCGAAGAAGCACCAATGGCGTACAAAGACATCAACGAAGTCATGAATGCCCAAAGCGAACTGGTAGATATCCTCGGAACTTTTCAACCTAGAATTGTGAGGATGGATAGATAAATTGGTTGATAGATTTTAACTGATGATTATCAAAATGGGTCTAAACCTAACAGGTTTTTAAAACCTGTTAGGTTTGAATATCCTTTGTCGTAATGACAAAAAGAAGAATTTAAAAAAATGAAAAAAAGATACAAACAAGAATATTTTAACTATCACGAAAACACCCTCGTTGTCTGTCCAGATTGTGGAGAAGATGCTATGGTTAAAAATGAACACAGCTACCAACAAGCAATACTAGAATGCAGGCATTGTGATGTGAAAAAAAGTGGATTGGATTTGGTCATTTATAAAGCGATCATTAAAATTAACTGTCCTGTCTGCGGGCATCATATTCATAATGAACAGGGTAATTTAAAGGGACCTCCTAAAAATGCATCTGTTCATTGCAAGGAATGCGATTCAAGGTTTCATATTCAACCAAAAGTTGAGAAATATCTCAATTCTAAGGTAAGAGAAGAAGGGTTGATCCATGATCAGGTTTTTGGATGCTCCTATTATTTTCAGGAAGATTTCAAAGGGAAATTATTCTGGGCTAGAAATAGAGAACATCTGTTGGAAATGGAAAACTATGTTTCATCAGATCTTAGAACACGATTACCTTACAGAATGCGAATGGTAGAAAAATTACCAACATTTATTAAAGAAGCAAAAAACAGAGATGCGATCTTAAAAATTTTACAAAAATGGAAAAACTCATACAAATAACCTCAGGAAGAGGGCCTTTAGAATGCCAATGGGTAGTGGCAAAAGTGCTGAAGGCTTTCCTTGAGGAAGCAAAAAATAATAATATAGACTACGAAATCATACACCGTGAAAATGGGGATGAAAATCTGACATTGAAATCCGTAACCATCCTTTTAAAAGCTAAAAATATAACTGAATTTTTAAAAACCTGGTTAGGAAGTATTTGTTGGATAGGAAAAAGTACGTTCCGAAAACTGCATAAAAGAAGCAATTGGTTCATTGGCATTTTTGAATTGGAAGGGTTGGAGAAAATCAATTTCAATGAGAAAGATATCCAGTTTCAAACAACGAGAAGCCAGGGAAGTGGCGGGCAAAATGTGAATAAAGTAAACACGGCAGTTCGCGCTACTCATGTACCAACGGGGCAAAGTGTTTTCGTGCAGGATACGCGTTCACAATTGGAGAATAAAAAATTGTCTGTCACAAGATTAAAAGAAAAAGTGATGGAAGTCTACATTCAGCAATTGGAAAAAAGAATGCAGGAAACCTGGAACAATCATTTGCAGGTGCAAAGAGGAAATCCGACCCGTACGTTTTCCGGAACAGATTTTAAAAAGAATTATCAGGAGAAATCTTTCAAAAAACAGAGAAACGTCCTGAAAAGCGAATTAAAAAACCACAAAAATGACCTTAACTAAAAGTAAATATTACTTCGAGGCTTTAGATAATTATCCTTACAGCTTACCAGATTGTCTGGAAGCGCTTAATTATGCGCTTTCTTACGATCCTGAAGATGCAGATAGCTTGTGTCTGATGGGAAGAATCTACAGCGAAATGTTAATTGATTACGAAAAAGCAAAGCTGTATTTTGAAGAAGCCATGCTGTACGATGTGACAAACTTGAATGTTCCACAATACTACATCAAATGTCTTTTGGATAACGAAGATTTCCATGAAGCTGAAAAGCTGATCCATTATTCATTAAAAATTAAAGGGATTGATAAATCAACCATATGGCTTTATAGATCTTTGCTTTCCGAGAAAAGAGGAAGTCTAAAAAATGCGTTGAAGTTTTTAAATGAAGCAGAAAAGTATTGTTTCACATCCTGCAGTTTTGATTTAGTAAAAGAGCGCAAGAGATTTGTGAAATCTAAAATGGCGAAGAAAAAATGAACTAAAAAGAAGGAGGAGACTTATTTAGTCTCCTTTTTTTGTAAATTTAATATATGAAACACTTTATTTTTCTATTCTTACTAATAATTATTTCGTGTAAAAAGAATCATCCAAAGGTTAGCATTACTCCAAAAGATGAAAATTTAGATTTGAGATATGAAGTTTTGAATCAATTGATAATTGACGAACAAAAAGGAGATAGTTTGATGCTGGCTAATGAGAATTTCGGACATGATTATGTTTACAATATTTCGTGTAAAAAGATTTATTTAGAGACAGAGATCAGTAATGCTGACGAACCGCCTCCACCTCCTGGATTGGGAATTAATTTAGAATATGATTCTATTTTTTCACAAAAAGATTCTGCTTATTATAAAAAAGAAGAAAAAATATTATCTCATTTTAAATTTAATAAAAACAGGATAAAGACAAATCTACAATACACGACTGATGAAGAAATTTATAAAATAAGACAAATCAAGCCTAATGATTTTTGGACTGAATTTGATAAAAGATATAAGAATAAGTGTATAAGAACTTTTTCTGTACCATTTTTCAATAGAGATAAAAATATTTGTATCATTCAAAATTCTATGTCATGTAGACCTTTATATGGAGGAGGTGCTATTACCATTTATCAAAAAATTAATGGTAAGTGGAAAATTATAAATTCATTTGATCATTGGGTAAGTTAAAATATGAAGATAAATTTCACAATAAAAGAATTACGTTTAAAAGAAACATTTTCAATTGCTTACGGGAACTATGACAAAAGAGAGGCTTTACTCATAGAATTGTCTCATCAAAATTGTAAAGGATACGGAGAATGTGTTGCGATAGATTATTATCAAATCAATCTTCAACATTTTGTTTTAAAATTAAAGGAAATTCAAACTAGAATTGAGTCCCAGAAAATCATTCATCCCAAAGAATTTTTCAAGTTTTTACGGAGCTTAGATCTTCATCCGTTCTTGCTTTCTGCATTGGATTGTTCATATTGGGATCTTTTCGGAAAATTAGAGAACAAAAGTTTTATAGAATTAAATCAGCTTCCTTCTGAAAATTTAGTGGAAAGTTCAATCACGATTTCCGTCGGAGATATTAATAAACAGATTCAGAAAATTGAAAAAAGCAGTTGGAACAAATTCAAAGTGAAATGTAAGGGTTTAAACAAAGCTGATATTGAAAAACTGCTGGAATTAAACTCCAATATTGCATTAGATTCAAACGCAAGTTTTACTGATGAAGATTGTATCTGGCTTCAGGAAAATATGGAGGTTCAGAAATTCTCTTACTTGGAGCAGCCAAGACCAATTGATGAATATAAAATATTAAAGAAAGATGGTTTTGCCAATTGGATGGCAGATGAAGATTGCCAAAATGTAGATTCTTTGGACGACTTAATTCCTTATTATAGAAGCATTAATATCAAACTAATGAAATCGGGTGGTCTAACCCCTGCTTTAGAAATGATAAAAAAAGCTCGAGAATTAAATTACAAGATCATGATTGGCTGCATGACAGAATCTACCGTAGGAATTTCTGCGGGTTGTGCTTTGGCAGGACTTGTTGATTACGCAGATTTAGATGGAGCAAGCCTTATTTCCAATGATTACGCAACAGGCAGTTTTGTGGAAAATGGTAAAATAATATTGTCCGGAAAACCTGGATTAGGAATTGAGTTAAAATAAAAAAAGCCTTCATAGGAAGACTTTATATTTATTTAATGTAAAAGATTACTTTTTCACAGAAACGATATAATCGTAAACCCACTGATGCTGCTCATCTGTTAACTTCGCTTTTGGAGCCATAGAGTTCATAATTCCTACCCATTTCACCGCTGTATGCGCTGTAGGATCTGGTAATTTATGACATCTTGTGCATGAGTTTTCAAAGATTGTTTTCCCTTGAGCAATCTGCTCTGCTGTAGAAGTTGAAGCCATTGGAGCGGTTGCTGTTGTAGCTTTTGGTGTACAAGATGCTAATAAAACAGCAGTGAATGATGCTATGGCGAATATTTTTTTCATGTTTAAACTATTTGATTGAAACAAATGTAGGAAATTCCCTTTTTCATTGATGATGCAATAGTTAATTTAGAAGAAATACAAATTAGCAGGAAAAGTGAATGATGAATTTGATTATTTTTAGAAGCTATTTCCTGCTTTCCATTATATCTTTTGAGTTACGGCTTTCGCTTCGCTTCAGCCGCAACTCAAAAGGATGTCATTTCAATCAGGGCTAGGTTTTGTCTATCAATTCAACATTTGGAACTATCTATTCTGTTGGTCATCCTGTAAGGGTCTAAGCATCATATTAGAGAAAAGGATGGAAAGATTCGTGGCTGGATCCTTACAGGATGACAATACGAAATGAAAATTATATTCAATATTAAAAAATTAATAGGCAAAGTACATTCACTATTGACCATTCCCCGTTTAATTCTTATTTTTGAACTAATGAAATTTTCTACAGAAGAGCTTATAGAAGGAATACGGTCAGGCAATAAACGTTTGATTGCAAAAGCTATTACTTTGGTTGAAAGCAAAAAAGCGGAACATAGAATTCAGGCCGAAGAATTATTAAAGCAAATTATGCCTTTAACAGGGAAATCTGTTCGTGTTGGAATTACGGGCGTTCCGGGAGCTGGAAAATCAACCTTTATAGAAAATTTCGGGAGACTCGTGATTTCTCACGGTAAAAAAGTAGCTGTTCTAGCCATTGATCCAAGTTCAGCCATTAATAAAGGAAGTATTTTGGGTGATAAAACCAGAATGGAAGAGTTGTCAAAAGAAGAGAATGCTTTTATTCGCCCTTCTCCGAGTTCCGGATTTTTAGGCGGTGTTGCCAATACCACTTTTGAAACGATGATGATCTGCGAAGCGGCTGGTTATGATTATATTTTAATTGAAACCGTTGGGGTAGGGCAATCGGAAGTGTTAGTTTCTGATATTACTGATGTGTTTTTATTTTTAAAAATCATTGGGGGTGGAGACGAACTTCAAGGGATAAAACGAGGAATCATGGAAATGGTGGATCTCATTTTCATTAATAAAGTAGATCAGGATAATCTTCAAAAAGCAAAAAATACAAGATTAGAATTAAAACGAGCACTTGATTTTATTCCTCCCAAAGAAAAAGACTGGAAAATTCCTGTTTTACTCGGTTCTGCTTTACATAACGAAGGTCTTGGCGAAATTTATGCTAAAATTGATGAATTTATTGAGTTAAAAAAGAAAACGGAACGCTTTGAAATCGTACGAACTCAACAGGCCGAAAAACGTTTTGAATATTGGGTTCAGGAATACATTTTAGCCATGATGAAGAAAAGCAATTCTGTTGAAGAGGCTTATCTGGAGCATAAAAAAAATGCTTCGACAATGGTTTCAAGCCCAAGTACCGAAGCAAAATTATTTGTTGAGAAATTTTTAAAAGATCCAAAATCCGAGTTTTAAAATCCTGAGCATATTTAATATTCAGTTTAATCTCACATTGCGAATCACGTATCGATTATAATTATTTCGTTTCTTCACTTTTTGAAATATAGCCATCGTAAGAAATTGGCTGTCTGTCATTACCTCTTACAGAAGTAAAAGCTTTCCCATTTTTAAACACTTCTATGATGATTTCATCTACGTTATTAACGTCATTAGGTTTGATCTTGATGGTCCATTTTCCTTTTTTATTCTGAGATTTAGTTACGGTGTAATCTTTTGAGGTGAATCTGTAGCTATTATCGCCTCCAATATTTGCTTTAAATGATCTTCCAAAATAAGGAAGCACAACCTCCAACATTTTATCTTTTACGATAATGGTGTAATCTCCATTCAGGTCCAGAATTCTTGTTGATGTAGAATTAGGCATAGAATTCATGACCTTAATCACATCATAATTCGTAGGGTTTGCTCTTTGTGCATGGAAGGTAAAGTCCTGAGAATTTACAAGGGCATCAACTGTTTTAGAATCCATTTCCTGCGCAGAATAGCTCTGAAAGAAAAACAAAAATCCAAAAACAAATAAGATTGAAATATACTTTTTCATAATTGTAAAATAATAGTTAAATTTATATAGCAAAATGTATGCAAATATATGGTTTGTAAAATGTTTTGGAATAGAAATTGTTAAGCTTGAATTAATAACACTCGAAAATATGAAAATAACACATCTATTAGGAATAGGAGCGGTTGCTTTATCGGTTACAGCTTGTACAACAAACCCAATTACGGGGAGGTCTTCTTTACAGATAGCGAATAATTCTGAGATATTAACAATGTCTGCTCAGGAATATAAAACGACATTGTCTAAAGGCAAAGTAATCACCGGAACAACAGATGCAAAAAGAGTGGTAAGCGTAGGCAGCAGAATTAAAAGTGCCGCTGAAAGATACTATCAAACCATAGGAAGATCTGCTGATCTGGCTAATTACAGTTGGGAATTTAACCTTCTACAAAGCAACGAACTGAACGCATGGTGTATGCCGGGCGGTAAAGTTGCTGTATATACCGGAATTTTACCGGTCACTAAAAATGATAACGGACTTGCCGTAGTAATGGGCCACGAGGTTTCTCATGCGTTGGCAGGTCATGGAAATGAAAGAATTTCCCAGGCAATGGTTGCTCAGTATGGAGGATCTATTTTGGGAGGCACTATTTCAAACTCTCAGTGGGCAGGAATCTTTCAAAAGGTATATCCTATAGGTTCTCAGGTTGCCTTATTAAAGTACGGGAGAAACCAAGAGTCTGAGGCTGATAAAATGGGATTGTATTTGATGTCTATGGCAGGATATGATCCAAGAGAGGCTGTCCCTTTTTGGGGTAGAATGGAGGCTGCTTCTACAGGTGGCAGACAACCTGAGTTTTTATCTACGCACCCAAATCCTGAAACCAGAATTTCAGATATTAATAAAGATTTACCAAAAGCTTTAGAATATTATAAGGCTGCAGGAGGGAAAATCTAAATAACGATAGAATTTTAATCTTGAATGAGGCCTTATTAAATTTTTAGTAAATTTGGTAAGGCTTTTTAATTTAATCACCTAAACACAATATTATGAAGAGTTTATCAATTACAGGATTGATCCTTTTAGCCGTATCGGCATTACTTTTTTATCTTACCACAGATTTTACTGTTGACAAAATAGGTCTTCCTCACATCATGGGCGTTATGGCTGGGGTTGGAATTGGTTTAATTATCGGAGGAATGGTAGGCTATGTAAGCAAAGGAAGTGCAATAAAACAAGATCAGAAAAGAAAAGAATTCAAACAGTTACAAAAAGATAAAGAAGATCTGGAAAAGCAGGCTGCAGAGATTGCAAAACGCGAAGCAGAACTTCAGGCACAAAATAAAACTCCTCAAATTTAATATTTGAGGAGTTTATAGTTGATATTTTCAGTTATTTCATTAAAACTTATATCCTACACCTACCATAAATAGGTTGGGTCTGTTGTCATATCTAATTTCTTCACCAGATACTTTGCTGATAAAGTTTCTTGTATCCTTGCTAAATGCACCTTCGTATTTTGCATTTACAATTAACTTTTTAATTTCAAGTTGAGCTCCAAATTGGTAACCTACTGTAAAGTTATCTCTTGAATTTTCTTTAAAGTCATTGAAAGTGTCTTCTTTGCTCAAATTGTAGCTTGCAACAGGCCCGATAAATACACCAAGCATGTTTCCTAATACTTTATGACCTACAAGTACAGGTAAATCAATTCTGTTGCTTTTAACATCAAAAGTAGTATTTGAGGTAGGATCTGTAAAATCACTTTTAAAATGAGTGTAATATAGTTCCGGCATTAGGAAGAAAGACATCGGAAGGTTAGCTTTCAAGGAAAGACCAACATTAAAACCAACATTGTTTTTCCCTTCACCTTCAATTGCATTGTTCACTGTTCCTTTAATGTTTTTCCATGAAGGAGATCCCGTAGGAAATATTAAATTTGCTTTACCTGCAAGAGAAATCTGTGCAGTAGCAAGCATGGAGAATCCTATTAGTGCTATACTAAATATCTTTTTCATTATCGTCTATTTTATGTATTGTATTCTCAATCGTTTTATTGTTTTCGAGTAAATACTCTCTCAATTCTTTGAATAGCTCTGAAGAATAAACGAAGTCAATAAGGTTTTTATTGCCTGCCGTAATCAGAACATCTTTATTTCCTTCCCATTCTTTGATTCCTAATCTTAAATAAACGATCTTTTGACCAATCGTCATTACAGAGTTCATATCATGGGTATTGATAATTGTTGTCGTGTTGTATTCCTGTGTGATCTCAAGCAGTAGATCATCAATAATATTAGAAGTGTAAGGATCCAAACCAGAGTTGGGCTCATCACAGAATAAATATTTTGGATGGTTTACAATCGCTCTTGCAATCGCCACACGTTTTTGCATCCCTCCGGAAATTTCAGATGGATACTTTCTGTTGGCTTTATCTAAATGTACTCTTCCGATTACTTCAAAAACTCTTCTCTTTTTTTCTCTGAAAGTTAAGTTGGTGAACATATCCAAAGGAAACATAATGTTTTCTTCTACAGTTAAAGAGTCAAACAAAGCACTTCCCTGAAATACGGTTCCGATTTCAGAACGCAAATGCTGTTTTTCTTCTCTGTTCATCACATTGATATCTCTTCCATCAAATAGAATTTCTCCCGAAGAAGGCTGATATACATTCAAAAGACTTTTAAGGAAAACGGTTTTTCCGGATCCACTTTGTCCAATGATAAGGTTTACTTTTCCTTTCTCAAAATTTGTTGAAATCCCTTTAAGTACTTCAACTTCTTCAAAACTCTTTCTAAGATTTTTTACCTCGATCATTAGCTTAATATTAATTGGGTTAATACTAACTCAGAAAGGATAATGAATACCATTGTCCAAACCACAGCCTGCGTACTCGCTCTACCCACTTCTAGTGAACCTCCTTTTACATTATATCCGAAATACGATGGAACTGTTGCAATAATAAAGGCGAACACGGCTGTTTTAGTAAAGGCATAGTAAATGAACATGTTGGGCATGTACATTTGAATACCGGTGATATAGTCAGATTGTGTCCAGTTTCCTGTTATCATTCCTGCAAGATAACCTCCACCAATACCAAATACGATACTAATCGCGATAAGTAACGGATTGAAGATAACACAAGCAATTATTTTTGGAAGGATTAAGAAGTTAGGGGAATTTACACCCATAATATCTAATGCGTCAATTGATACCAGCAATTTTTGATAACATGGAATTTAACTCAGTATAGATATTCCCATATCTAATGCGTCAATTTGTTCTGAAACCCTCATGGTTCCTATACTTGATGCAATATATGAGCCCACTTTTCCCGCTAAGATCAAACTGATAATAGTAGGTGCGAATTCCAAAATTAATACCGCTTTTGTTGCATATCCTACAAATGCAGGAGGAATAGGAAAGGAAGAAGAATCAAAGTTATTAAACATTTGAATGGCAACTACCGCCCCTACGAATATAGATGTAAAGATAACCAACCCAAAAGAGTTGACTCCTAAATCATTAATTTCTCTCATGAACAGCTTCCAGAATACCCTCGATTTCTGAGGCTTCTGCATTGATTTACCTAGAAGGATAATGTATTCTCCTATCGCTGTAAAAAACTTTTTTAACATTCTGCTAAATTAGACTTTTTTTATTAAAGCATTATTTATTTTGCATTTTTGTCTCCGCCGATTACTAATAAAATAGTTTTCAAAATGATCACCATATCTAAGACAAAACTCCAGTTTCTAACGTAAAAGGTATCAGCCAAAATACGTTTATTCATCTCCACTTCTATATCTCCGGAATCACCGCGTAACCCATTGACCTGTGCAAGGCCGGTAATGCCCGGACTTACCATACTTCTTAAGCTATATCTTCCTATTTTCGGTTTGTAATAATTGTCAACAGCCAACATATGAGGTCTTGGTCCTACAATAGACATTTCTCCTTTCAATACATTTATGAATTGTGGCATCTCGTCTAGACTCGTTTTCCGTAGGAATTTTCCGATTTTAGTTATCCTGCAATCATTTTCTTCGGTTGTTTTGGTAGAAGATTCTTCATTAACGATCATTGTTCGGAATTTAATACAATTAAAAACCTCTTCATGAAAGCCATATCGTTTCTGCAAAAATAAGACCGGACCTTTAGATGTTGTTTTTATTAATATCGCAATAATGGGAAACAACCAAGAACAAACGAATATCAATATAACAAGTGAGAAAAGGATATCAAATGTTCTTTTTAATAAATAATTTGAATAATAATCTAAAGGATATCTTGCCTGATTTAATACGGGCTGAGTCTGGATATAGGCCAAATCATAAAGGAAAAAATCACTTTGCGTAATACTTGGAACTAATGAGATGTGAACTTTATTAGCCTCTGCCAATCTAAAAATCTCATCTTCAGTTTTTTCATCAAAAGAGTTTTCTGATGGAAAAAATAAAGTATGAATCCCGTGATATTTCCAAAACTCTACCAATTCAAAAGAATTGATTTCAGATTTATTGTATTCGAAAATCTTGTACCCGTAATCTTTTCTTTCGCTGAATATATTTTTTAATATCTCCGTAGAACTGTTTTCGTTCAGAAACATGATGTTCCTAAAATTGATCCCTAAACTACGGAAATATTTAATCCCGAAATAAATGATAGATTTAGCGAAAAATATAAAGAAAAACAGGTAAAATGAAAGCCAATAAATATCAGAATTAAAAAAAACATTGTAGCTTACTTTTCCTATTAAAAGCACTCCAAGGATGAAGAGTAAAAAGTGAATGAGTAGCCGTTCAAGAAATATAGTATAAGTTAAATTCCTGGAAATATTATAAATTTTTGTTCTGCCACTCAAGAGCATCCAGAACATAAATAATAAGACTAAGGAAAAAATATTCTGATACCAGGTTTCCTGATTATACTTTAAGCTTTCATTTCTACTGATAAAAAAGAATACGAAGACAGACGCTATAACCAAAAGGTCTAGCAAGATAATAATCGATTTTAAATATCTAGAGTATCGAATTCTTTGCATCTATCGGCTTTATAACGGATACGAAGAGCTAAATTACGCTTTTTTTATGGTATATTAAGATATTTATGAGTCTGAACTGATGCCTGCCATTCCGGATGTTCTAAAATGAAATCTGTAATTTTAGGATACATCTCATCACGCTTGCTCCATTCGCTTTGAAGATACAACTTACAGTTTGCTGAAACTTTTGCGGCCTGCTCTTCTGCAAATTTAAGATCGTTGTTATTGAAAACAATTACTTTAAGCTCGCTTGCTTTCTCATAAATTTCCTCTTTAGGAAGTCCTGTTTTCTTTGGTGAAAGCGTAATCCAGTCGATATGTCCACTCATAGGATAGGCTCCCGAAGTTTCGATATGAATGGTACATCCCAATTCTTTTAATTTGGATGTTAAAATATCAAGATTCCACATTAATGGCTCGCCACCTGTTAAAACAACGGTTTTACAATGTTTGGCAGCGGTTTCTGCAATTTCTTCTGCATTCATTAGCGGGTGTAAGGTTGGGTCCCAACTTTCTTTTACATCACACCAATGACACCCGACGTCGCAACCTCCCAATCTAATGAAATAGGATGCTTTTCCCGTGTGTGCTCCTTCTCCTTGAAGAGTGTAAAAATGCTCCATCACAGGGAGCATTTTACCTTCTTTTAATAAAATATCTTCTTCTTTATTCATTTTAAAATTAGTCGTTATAGACTGAAGTCTTATAAGCAATGATGGTATTTTTCATCAACATCGCTCTTGTCATAGGTCCAACTCCTCCCGGAACCGGCGTAATCCAGCTTGCTTTTTCTGCACAGCTGTCGAAATCTACATCACCAGCCAAATAATATCCTTTAGGAGAATCATTATCTACTCTTGTGATCCCTACGTCAACAATTACCGCTCCGTCTTTGATCATTTCACCTTTTAAAAAGTGAGGATCACCTAAAGCTGTAATTACGATGTCTGCTTTTTTAGTATATTCTTCAATGTCTTTTGTATAAGAGTGTGTAAGCGTAACCGTTGAATTTCCTGGGAAATCTTTTCTTCCCATCAAGATACTCATTGGTCTTCCTACGATTTTACTTCTTCCGATGATAACACAGTCTTTTCCTTTTGTTTCGATATTGTATCTTTCTAATAAAGTTAAAATACCAAATGGAGTTGCAGGTAAGAAAGTATCCATTTCCAATGCCATTTTCCCAAAATTTGTAGGGTGGAAACCATCAACATCTTTTCTTGGATCAATCGCATTAATGATTTTCTCCTGATCAACCTGATCGGGTAAAGGCAACTGAACGATAAATCCGTCTACAGATTTATCCTTATTAAGTTCCTCAATTTTTTCCAATAATTCAGATTCAGAAACGGTGCTTGGAAATTTAACTAAACTAGATTGAAAACCTACTTCTTCGCAGTCTTTCACTTTAGCATTTACATACGCCTTGCTTGCTCCGTTGTTACCAACAAGAATTGCAACCAAATGGGGTGCTCTTCTTTTGCTTGCAAGAATCTTATCAACTTCGACCTTGATTTCTGCTTTTATTTCTTTGGATACTTTTAGTCCGTCAAGAATTTGTGCCATTTTACTTTTATTTACTTTTTATTAGATTCTTATTGATTAATGATATCTCATCATAGGTTTCAGAAATACCAAAGATTAGAAAACCATGTTCTTTTAGTTTTTCTAATATATCTATTGTTTTCTGCTTTCCATTGGGGAAAAAACGATCATGAAATTCAACAAGAATTTGTCCAATTTCAATGTCAGAATTCAAAATATTTTCTAATACCTTATATTCTGCGCCCTCAATATCCATTTTTAAAACATCCACTTTCTTGTGTTCTAATAAAGACATTGTATCATTCAGAGTTTTAAGTTGAACCTCAATCTTTCGATCTAAATTGATATTACTCTGTTCTACTGTACTTCCAGAAACAAAATCAGGGTTTTTAGGAAAATAAAAAAAATCTGTTTTTGTTGTGTCCCCAATGCCAAAATCGAAAAACTTAAAATTTTGAGACAATTGGTTTGATTTTACCCAATTGATTGATTTTGGCGTAGGGTCAAATCCAAAAACCATACAATTATATTTATCAATTATTTCTGTGTCAAAAGAAATATCTTCTCCAACCCCAAAAGAATACACAATAGAATCTTTATTTAAAAATTCTGTTGCTACCAAAAAACCACCATAGTCATTACCAAACCATTTTTTCTTTAGCGATACATCTTTTTTCAAATGATTGGTCTCGCTACTCAAAAATAACTTGATAAATTCAATTTTTCTTTTGATTTTATCTTTTGTTTTTCTGCTAAGCATTTTTACTTATTTCCTTTATAATAGTTTATCAACCCATTTGTAGAGCTGTCGTGAGAGCTAATAGCCTCATTGTTTTCAAGTTCTGGTAAAATCTTATTAGCCAACACTTTTCCTAATTCTACACCAAATTGGTCAAAGCTAAAGATGTTCCAGATAACGCCCTGAACAAAAATCTTGTGTTCATACAATGCAATTAACTGTCCTAATGAAAATGGAGTTAATTCATTGAAAATAATTGAGTTAGTAGGGGTGTTTCCTTGGAAGACTTTGTAGTTTAATAAAAAGTCAATTTCTTCCTCAGATTTTCCTGCGCTTTTCAATTCTTCTTCCACTTCTTCTTCTGTCTTTCCGAAGGCAAGTGCTTCAGTCTGAGCGAAAAAGTTAGCTAATAATTTATCCTGATGATCAGAAACTTTGTTTGGACTTTTCGCATACGCAATAAAATCAGCAGGAATTAATTCTGTTCCTTGGTGAATCAATTGATAGAATGCATGTTGTCCGTTTGTTCCAGGCTCACCCCAGATGATTGGTCCTGTTTCGTACTCTACGAACTCACCGTTTCTGTCAACACATTTTCCATTACTTTCCATATCTCCTTGTTGAAGATACGCTGCAAACCTATCTAAATATTGAGAGTAAGGAAGAATAGCATACGTTGTTGCCGCGTAGAAATTACGGTACCAAATTCCCATTAATCCCATTAAAACAGGAATGTTTTCAGAAAAATCTGCGGTCTGGAAATGTTGGTCGCTGTCAGAAGCTCCTTTTAATAATTGTTCGAAGTTTTCATATCCAACTGAAAGAACGATGCTTAAGCCGATTGCGCTCCAAAGTGAATATCTTCCGCCAACCCAATCCCAGAATTCGAAGATGTTTTCTTCTGCAATTCCAAAGTCTTTAACTGCCTGAACATTAGTTGATAAAGCAACAAAGTGTTTTGCTACATCTTCCTGTTTTCCTACTTTTAAGAACCAGTCTTTTGCCGAATTAGCATTCGTCATTGTTTCTTGTGTCGTAAACGTTTTAGAAGCAATGATAAATAAAGTGGTTTCAGGATTTAAGTTCTTTACAACTTCTGCGATATGATTTCCGTCTACGTTTGAAACGAAATGAACGTCTAATCTTGTTTTAAAATGCTTTAAAGCTGAAACTACCATCACAGGTCCTAAATCTGAACCTCCGATTCCGATATTCACAACATCAGTGATTTCTTTTCCGCTAAAACCTTTATGATCTCCTGAAATAATTTTTTCAGAGAATGATTTCATGTGGTCCAAAACTCTTTTGATCTGTGGCTTAATATTGTCACCATCAACCAAAATTTCTTTGTCAGAAAAATCCCTCAAAGCTGTATGTAAAACTGCTCTTCCTTCAGTTTCGTTGATTTTATCTCCTGAGAACATTTTAGAAATAGCGTCTTTCAACTGACATTCTTCTGCTAGGTTCAAGAGAAGTTCTTTTGTTCTTGAGTCAATCAAGTTTTTAGAATAATCAAAAAGAAAATTGTCTCTTTTTAATGAAAACTCTTCAAAACGATTCTGGTTGTATTGGAAAAGAGTTCTTAGTTCGAAATCATTTCCTGCAAAGTGTTCATCAAGAGCTTTCCAACTGTTTGTTTGTATAGGATTTATTTTTGATAGCATATATTTCTAAAGGATTTAGATTATTAATTTTAGAAATTAGTTTTCTGAATAAAAATTTCTAAAAAATTTGGTGTCGTTAAATTTCTAATTTGCAAATTTAAGGAAAAATAAAACCTCAGATAAATTTGAGCGTTATAAATAACAATTTTTTAAAAAACAAACCCCAGATCAAGTCTGAGGTTTAATAGTTCTTATTATTTTGATAGATGAATGATAAAATTATTCGTCTATTTCGTTCAGTATATTCTCAAGTTGTTTGGCATTTTTTCCATAGAAATATTGAGTCCATAAAATAATACCTGCTATAATCGCGATAGTTCCTATGACAACGCTCAGTATTAAAACCTGCTGATTATGGCTTGACATATTTACTAAAGACTCTCCTTTTTTCGCCAATACATTATAAAAAATGAATAATATTGAGTCCATAAAATAATACCTGCTATAATCGCGATAGTTCCTATGACAACGCTCAGTATTAAAACCTGCTGATTATGGCTTGACATATTTACTAAAGACTCTCCTTTTTTCGCCAATACATTATAAAAAACGAGTCCTAATGTGATCATAAAGTGAGGAAGAAGGAGAAATCCTAAAGATTTATATCTTTCCATGTTCAGTTTCAGTTCATGGTATATTTTCCAGAGGCTGTTTTGGGTATTTCCGGTATACAGTTCGGTTTGTTTATAAAATTTATAAAATCCTAAAAAGTAATAAGAAGATATTACCACAAATAGGGTGTAAGAGGTGTAATAAATAATATGCTGCGATACAGGGAAATCCAGTTGTTGTGGAAAGAATCCGATAAGAATGATGCCAATAATCTGGAATGGAAGTTCCATCTTCATGCTTTTTTGGATCTTTTCAATAGGATGTTTACTCTTTTTTAGCTGTTCTATATTGTTGGGAATGTTTACGCTGTCGGCGTCTTCGTTATTCCATTGTTCTTTTAATCGATCAAAATTCATAGCCTGATTTTTTTATGATTTGCTGTATTTTTTCTTTGGTTCTGTTCAGTTTTACACGGGCATTGCCTTCACTAAGTCCTAAATTGTCCCCGATTTCTTTATGTGACATTCCTTCCATAAAGTAAAATATAACGGCTTTTTCTAGAGGTTTAAGTTCTTGGACTGCGGTGTAAAAAACTTCTAATTGCTTGTCTTTTGCAGGATTGTAATCTTCGTTTTGGACTTCAAAATGATGGGGTGCATCCGAGTGATTATTTGTCCGTTTTTTTTCTTTTTTTAAATAAGTAATGGCGGTGTTAATGGCTACGCGGTACATCCAGGTGGAAAATTCACTGTTACCCTTGAAATTCTGATACGATTTCCAAAGCTGAATAAGAATTTCCTGCTGTAGATCTTCGCGGTCTTCCAAAGAATCTGCATAGATGCGCGAGGCCTTATACAAAATGCCTTTGTGCTTGTTCACGAGATTTAAAAAAGCGGTTTCGGTTGGATTGCTCACGGTGATTTCATGGTTTGGTTATGTGCTAAAGGCTTGATACAGGTTTCAAGGTATATCCTTTCGATTTTAAAAGCTGGATCACTCCGTTTTTACCCATAAGATGAGCGCCTCCTACTGCAAAGAACGAACTTTCTTTTTTCATAATTTCCGGCATTTTTTCTGCCCAGTTATTATTTCTGTCCGTAAGCATGGCTTTTTCTTGTTTGGCATTCATTATTTTGTCATTTTTAAAGTGGGTGTAAAGAGATGCTACATCTTCATTTTTAAATGCAACGACCATTTTCTTAAGAAGGATTTCATATTCCTTTCCCATTTTTAGTTGCTCAATGACCGCTTTCAAATCATAAGCTTTATTGATGGATGTAAGCTGTTCTTCTACTTTTTCAAGCCCGTAAACTTTCTTTTTACTTTTAATAGCATTTTTAAGAAGTTCTATTTCATAAAATTTCATTTCAGTTTGAGGACATGGTGTAGATTTCAATGCAATAAGTGAATATAAAGCTTGTGAACTTGAATGATCCATTTTCTTTAAATCTGTTCCATAATCGTTGAGGATCTTGTCTAACTCCTTTGCTTCTGCAGGAGTAAGCTGATCTGATAGTTTTTTATCCGTCTGATACATTTTCTGCATGGTTGCCATTTCAGCAGGATCTGTATAATTAACTTCCATTACAAAATTATCAGATTTTTCCAGCGCTTTCATCACTTTCGATTTTATCTCAAAATCCGAACTACACATTGTATGAAACGTTCCTGCAATATAAGAAGGTTTTGTGAGCCCGTTCCCTGAAACTTCCCAAAGTGTACTGTTTTCCGGGTTGGTACTCTGCGCTTTTGCTGTTGTGAAGGTTGATGATAATAATACTGCGAACCCAAGTTTTACTAAATTTTTCATGTGATTAAGTTTTTAATTCTTTATTCTTTAAACAGTAGGTAAGGGTGGTATTATAATCGTTACAGTTTTTTTTGAGAAAAATAAAAAACCTCCTGAAATGGAGGTTTGAAAATCTAAAATTATGTTGATAACCACTAAGGTTAGGATAGTTTTAATTAAATCTGATCAGGCTTTTTAAAATATTTTCTTTTTCTCAATACATACATAATAGCTGCTGCAATAAGTAGAATAGGCCAAATGGTAATTAATCCGACCGCAATTCTTTGAATTAAATAAAAACCTTCCACAAAAGCATTTTTTGCATCGTAAATGAAATTGAATTTATATTTATTGTCAATGCTTTTGGTATTGGTAACCGCAATTTCTGCGATTCTAAGTTTGGGTTCTTTAATGTAAATGTCAACGGTGCTGTATTTGATGTTGTCAACAATATTCATGCTTTCCAGCTGTTGCTGATTTCCTTCTTTCATATTATCATTACCCATGTTTACTTTGTCTTTATTGACTTTCATTTGAGCAATGGTTTCGTTGGTTTTTTTATTTCTTTGGGTTTCTAATTCTGCATATTTAATGCTTGCGGTTACATCTTCTGCATTAATGATTCTTGAATTCAGAAATAATTTTTTATCATTAATTAAGGTTAATAATTCTCCCAATTTATCTGTCGGAACACGAACCTGCATCGTGTTTTCAGTTTGAAATTTTTTCACCAACATTGAATTTTCGTTGGATGTGTTGTAGGTATCTTCTGAAACGACAGTACTCTGCAAATTACTTTTTGTAACAAATCCGCCAAGCTCCTGAATAGATTTTTCAATGGAAATTGTTGCATCATAAACATCTTTCACTTCCATATTTACTTCTGCAGTTTTGATAAACTGTTTGTCTTTCACTTTGGTGGTTGCGGCAGAGGAAACACTATCTGAAACCACAACTGCTGCAGAATCTGCTGCGCCTTCAAGTTCATATTTACTTGCTGTAGCTTCTCCCTTTTTACAAGAATAGATTCCTAATAAAAGAATACTGGCTAGGGATAATTTGATGTACGTAGTTTTCATATATAGATATTTTTTATTTTCAATTGTTGAAGGTAATCGCCATTTTTAAACTGAGATAAGCAATGGGATTTATTGATAGCGATTTCGTCATCTTCACTTTTACTGTTTTTGCTTATTCCAAAGTTCAGGCTGAATGGGTTGTAATGTTTGAAAATCACGAGTAAAAAAGTTGTAAAGCGAAAAAGTTGATTTAATTAATTTAAAATCAGTGTTTTGTAAATTAAACAAAGGTATTAGAGCTAATTTTCGGATTGATTTTTGCATATTTTTTACAAATCAAAACCACACGATAACTATGTCTAATACTTTTTCCAAAATCAGAAACACGATAGAATTATTCAGATCAATAGATTTTGATCAGCTAAGTGCTATTTCTCAAAAGGTAGATTTACCTAAATTGATGCAAAGCTTCTCCAAATTAGATGATAAACAATTGGGAGGATTGATGAAAATGCTTGATCCCAATAAAAAGAAAAAAGAGCTTCCGCCGATTGACGGAGATTTCTACGATATTTATCATACGCTGACTCCCGAGCAGAGAGAAATTCAACTTAAAGTAAGAGAATTCATGGAAAAAGAAGTGAAGCCTCTGGTAAATCATTATTGGCTGAGAGACGAATTTCCTCATGAATTAATTCCAAAATTCCAAAAATTAAATATCTGTGGTGTAACCTATGAAGGATATGGTTGTCCGGGAATGCCTTTCTTGATGGAAGGAGTTATTGCAATGGAAATGGCTAGGGTTGATGCTTCTATTGCTACATTTTTTGGGGTGCAATCTGGTTTGGCGATGGGTTCTATTTATATTTGTGGATCTGAAGAACAAAAGCAAAAGTGGCTTCCTCAAATGCAGAAGTTCGAAAAAATTGGAGCGTTTGGGTTAACGGAACCTGAAGTTGGATCCGGAGCAGCTGGCGGATTAACGGTAACCTGCAAAAAAACTCCTGAAGGCTGGATTTTAAACGGGCAAAAAAAATGGATTGGTAACGCAACTTTTGCAGATTTAATTATAATTTGGGCAAGAGATCTTGATGGTGGTGAAGTGAAAGGCTTTATTGTTGAGAAAGATAATCCCGGATATTCTGTTGAGAAAATTAAAGGAAAAATGGCGTTAAGAATCGTTCAAAACGGATTAATTACGCTGACGGATTGTTTAGTGACCGAAGAAAACAGATTGCAAAATGCCAATTCATTTAAAGATACAGGTAAAGTATTGAGAATGACAAGAGCTGGAGTTGCCTGGATGGCGACAGGCTGTGCGCGGGGAGCATATGAAAGTGCTTTAGCCTATACAAGAACTAGAGAACAATTCGGAAAACCGATTGCTTCTTTTCAAATGATTCAGGGGCATCTGGTAGAAATGCTTTCTAATCTTACGGCAATGCAAACGATGGTTTTCAGATTGTCTGAAATGCAGGATGAAGGAATTTTAAAAGATGAACATGCTTCTTTGGCCAAAGTTTTCTGTACGCTGAGAACAAGAGATATTGTTTCCAGAGCAAGAGAAGTTTTGGGTGGAAATGGGATTTTATTGGAATATGATGTTGCAAGATTTGTTGCTGATGCAGAAGCAATTTATTCTTACGAAGGAACAAAAGAGATCAATTCACTGATTGTCGGAAGATCAATTACGGGTTTCAGTGCATTTGTATAAAATATAAAATGTGAATGGTGAATGATGAATTTTGCTTCGCAAGTGAATTTTTAAAATTAATAGGCAAAGCGGATTGGCTATTCACCATTCACATTATTTTCAGCTTACTAAAGCTTTATATTTCTTTTCGTTATCAATAATGATCCAAAGATTAATTAAAAATAAAACTACCGCAATTGAAATTCCAGGTGAAGACGGGGCTCTGTAAACATTGTGTAAAAGTATTCCTACCATTACAGGCAAAATTACGATGGCACCTAAGGCTCTTGTTTTTGGAAAGATAAATAATAACCCTCCAATAACTTCTACGGTACCCACTAAAGGCATCAGCCATCCGATTTCTCCGAAAGCAGCGAAAAGTTTTGTTTGATCGGCTGTAAGAGGTGGCATTGGCATGTAGTGTAAAAACTTGTCGAGACCTGCATTAATAAACATAAGTCCGAAAAGTAGGCATAGAATAAATTTTACGATTTTCATAAGTGATGGATTTTTATCAAATGTAAATAAAATTCTCATTCGTTAATTAATTCGAAATAGATTGAATTGAAATTTATTTTTAACGGAATATTTTTCTTTAATATCATTGAATTTTATATATTTGTTTTACAAGTCAAACTAAACAAATAATATTATGTTGAAAAATTTTCAAAAGTTAAATCGCGAGAATTTAAAAAAAATTAATGGAGGAGGAAAAGAGCTCTGTGATATAGGACTAGAAGGATGTCCTTGCAAAATTCCACCGGGACACCCTTGTTTAGGTGGCGGCGGTGGAGGTACAGATCCTGGATCTAGTTTAGGATACTGTCCGGATAATCAGAGTTATATTCCTTGTGATCAGGCCTGTCCGAGCGGAATGAGCCCATATTGCGCACCGTAGTATAAATATAAAAGCCCTCAATTGAGGGCTTATTTTATATATATTATTTACATATCAATCCATTTCCTTCAAAGTAATATTTTTTGATATTTTGTAGCTTTTTTTCTTTTTGTGAGGCTTGTCTTCTTCACCCAGTAATTTCCCCCAAGGTTTTAACCCATCAACTCTTTCAAAGATAATTTTAATAATGGCAATTGCCGGAATACAAAGAAACATTCCTGCAATTCCCCAAAGGTGCTCTCCTAAAAGAATTCCGATAAAAGAAAACAATGCGTTGATCTTTACTTTTGAACCCACAACAAAAGGGAGAATAATGTTTCCGTCAACAATATGTACGGCGATATAGCCTATGAATACATAAATACACGTAGATGGAGTAGCGGTTGCAAAAGCGATAAAGCATGAAATTAATAACGAAATACAGATTCCCAAATAAGGAATAACATTTAATAATCCGGTTAAAACTCCAAGAAGGATTGCATATTTTACGCCTAAAACTGTCAATACAGTTGAAGAAAGAATAGATACGATAAATACCTGTAAACAAAGACCGAAAATATATTTTTTGGTCATAATTCGTACTTCATTTACAACTTCCTGTACGCTGGCTTTATGTTTTTCGTTAAAAACGGTAAGGATGAAATTATTTAATATTCTTCTGTAATTTAATATGAAAATGAAAAACAGAATAAAAAATACAATAAAGCCTAAACCGGTTGAAAATATACTAAAAGTAAACCCTAAGATAACGCCTGATGAAGATAAAAGCTTGCTTAAGCCTTGGTCAAGGTAATCTAATTGTTCATGGATTTTAACATGAAAAGTGTCTGAAACCCAATTTTGAAGGCTATTAAAGACAGTCGTGAATTGTGTTCTTAAATGAGGAAGGTCTTTGCTGAAATTTGATAATTGTGATCCAAAGAAGTAGATAAGTCCGGTTAACATAATCAACATAATCATTACAGAAGTCATGGTTGAGATGCTCCTTGGGAATCTCAGTCTTCTTTCCATAAAAGTGGCAATAGGTAAAAATAGCATCGCCATTAAAAATGCCAAAAAGAAAGGAGCTAAAATACTTTGCCCCAATGCAAGCAGATATCCAAGTCCAATGATTGAAATGATAACCAAAGTAAGCTTAACGAGGAAAGGAAGTTTAAGAAAGTTCATAATTCGAGTCTGTAGTATAAAAATAGTAAAACCCTCCGAATTGAAGGTCTTTTAATTTAATTAACTTGAATTCTTTTTTAAGTGAATAAAAAACACGTCCCCAATTGTGGAGACGTGTGGTATGTATTGAGAAGTTAATCTATGTAAATTTATTTTTCAAGGGCAATTTCTACCACTTCTTCCATTCTGTTAACGTAATGTACATTCAGATTTTTAAGATAATCTTTTTTAATTTCTTCTACATCTTTTCTGTTGGCCTCACAAAGAATGACTTCTTTAATTCCTGCTCTGGTTGCTGCCAAAAGTTTTTCCTTGATTCCACCCACAGGAAGTACTTTTCCTCTAAGGGTAATCTCACCTGTCATAGCAAGATGCGGTTTTACTTTTTTATTTTTATAAGAAGAAACCATTGATGTCAGCATAGCAATTCCTGCAGAAGGTCCGTCTTTTGGGGTAGCACCTTCAGGAACGTGAACGTGGATGTTTTTTGTTTCTATATCTTCCTGAGAAATTCCTAGTTCATCATGCTTTGCTTTGATATATTCTAAAGCAATGGTAGCAGATTCTTTCATTACTGTACCCAAGTTACCGGTCATCGTCAAAGCGCCTTTTCCATTGCTTAAAATACTTTCAATGAATAAAATGTCTCCACCTACGCTTGTCCATGCAAGGCCGGTTACAACACCAGGAACTCCTGTGATCTCGGATAAACTTTTTGGTCTTGGAACTCCTAAAATTTCATCTACTTTATCAACAGAAATTTTAACATCATATTCTCTTGATAAAGCAGTCTGTAAAGCTACCCAACGGGCAATAGAAGCAATTCTTTTTTCTAAAGATCTTACTCCACTTTCAGAAGTGTGCGCTTCGATGATATGTTTCAATTCAGGATTTCCAAGTTTGAATGATCGTATTGTCAAACCGTTTTCTTCCTGTTGTTTTTTAATTAAATGTCTTTTAGCAATCTCTATTTTTTCTTCCAGTGTATATCCAGCAATCTGGATAATTTCCATTCTGTCTAACAATGGCGTTTGAATGGTTGAAAGTGAGTTGGCTGTAGCAATGAACATTACTTTAGAAAGGTCATAGCCCATTTCTAAGAAATTATCGTAGAATGCATTATTTTGTTCAGGATCAAGAACTTCAAGAAGTGCCGAACTTGGATCTCCATGCATGCCTTTTCCTACTTTATCAATCTCATCCAACACAATCACAGGGTTTGATGTTCCTGATTTTTTGATGGATTGAAGAATTCTTCCTGCCATCGCTCCGATGTATGTTTTTCTGTGCCCACGGATTTCACTTTCGTCATGAAGTCCACCTAAAGAAACACGAACATATTTTCTTCCCAAAGCATCAGCAACAGACTTTCCTAAAGATGTTTTACCAACTCCCGGAGGCCCTACCAATAATAAAATTGGAGATTTCATGTTGTTTTTTAATTTCAAAACAGCCATGTGTTCTAAAATTCTTTTCTTAATATCTTCTAATCCGAAATGTGCTTTATCTAAAACTTTTTCGGCTTTTTCAATATCAAAAGTATCTTTGGTGAATGTATCCCAAGGCAGATCTGTAAAGAAATCTAAATAATTTCTCTGAACATTGTAATCTGGTGAATTCGGGTTTTGGCGTTGTAATCTGTTGATTTCCTTTTGAAAATGCTCCTCAACTTCTGCATTCCATTTCTTTTTGCTTGCTTTTGCAATAAGGTCTTCAATATCATTTTCCGGTCCGCCTCCCAATTCTTCCTGAATCGTTCTAATCTGTTGATTTAGAAAGTATTCTTTCTGTTGCTTGTCAAGATCTTTTGATGTTTTTTGATGAATCTGATTTCTTAATTCTAATTTTCTGAAATCTTCATGCATCATTTCATAGCACGTGTTCGCTCTTTCCATCAAGTTCTTTTCTTCAAGCAAGCTTTGCTTTGCACTAGATGAAAAATTAGCGTTGGTACAGATGAAATTTAAAAGATCATCATTATTGTTGATGTTTTTGATGGCAAAATTAGCTGCGTTAGGAATATTCGGGTCAAGCTCAATTATTTTTAATGCTAAATCTTTAACATTCTCTAATAAAGCTTCGTATTCTTCTTGGTTTTTAGCCTTTCCATCTTTTAATTTTGAAATCTCAGCTTTAAAATAAGGTTGAGTTTCAATGATTTTTTTTATCTTAAATCTGTGGAAACCCTTAGTAATAGCAGTGATATTCCCTTCAGGAAGTTTTATTATTTTTATAATCTTGGCTAGAGTTCCTGTTTGGTATAGATCTTTTTCTGTAGGCTGTTCTATATCTGAGTTTTTCTGGCTTACAATTCCGATAAAGTCTCCGTTTACCTGAGCTTCTTCAAGGAGTTGTATAGATGCTTTTCTTCCTGCAGTAATAGGAATTACCACATTAGGAAACATTACCATATTTCTTACAGGAAGGATAGGGAATATCTTTTGTTCTGAGTTTTTTTCAGTCTCCGCAAGATCAGAAAGATTGATTTCCTCGGCTACAATATCAAATCCGTCACTTATCATTTCCTCTAAACTTATATCTTCAAATTCTGTCATAGTTAATAGAATGACAAATTGTCATTTCCGTTTTAAATCGTTAAAGTAGAATTTCATAATATGCCTTGAAAACGTATCGCATATTATGATGTTGTAAAATGCACAATACTTATGCCATTTGTTTTTTGTTAAAAAATCTGGTCAAAATTTCCTTTTTTGCCCAAATTAAATTTTAAAAATTAAAATAAAGAACTAGGATTTCCGTAATTTCTTAAAAATGTGTATTTTCGCAAACTGATAAAAAACTATAATTTATAAAATGGCAATTTTAGGACAGATTAGGAGTAAGCCTTGGCTTTTGATGGGAGTAATTGCACTAGCGCTTTTAGCGTTCTTGGTGAATCCCGATAGTATTGAGAAGGTTTTTGGTAAAAATCCTGATGTTTTAGGAAAAGTAAATGGTGAGAAAATTACTCGTGAAGAGTATAATGATCAGCTTTTCGTTCTACAACAGCAGGCTGAGCAGCAAAATCAACCGAAAAATGGTCTTGAAGAACAGGCTTGGCAGTTATTGGTGCAATCCAAACTGATTAAGCAGCAATTCGAGAAAATGGGGTTTGAAATGACGGAAGATTATTTCTGGAATCAGATCCAGTACGATCAAATGTTTGCTCAAAACAAACAGTTCTTTGACGAAAAAGGAAACTTTAAGACTCAGGAGCTTAAAAAGCAAATCGAAGATTTAAAGAATACAAGTCCGGAAGGGTATAACCAATGGATCAAAACCAGAAAATCTGTTGAATACAGATTGATGGCGAGACAGGTATTTGCAAATGTTTCTACAGGTGTTACAACAGGTAAGAAAGAAGCAGAAGAATTAATGAGACAAAGAGATCAGTTAGCTGATATCGATTTTGTGAAAGTTGATTACGCTGCTTATCTTCAAAAAACTAAAATAAACGTTAAGACGGAAGACTTAGCTAATTATATTAAACAGCACCCTGTGATGTTTAAGGCTGAGGCAAGCAGAAATATCGGTATCGTATATTTCCCTTCTCAACCAAGTGCAGGTGATGATGCAGCAGCTCAGAAAGAGATTAATAAATTATTCTCTGGAGGTACTGATGCAAGTGGAGGAAAAGAAAACTTCCAAAATACAACGAACGATTCTATGTTTGTAATGGCTAATTCTGATATGCCTTTTAATAATCAGTATTTAAAGCCAGCACAATTACCACAGGCTGTACAAGCTCAAATTGCAACGGCAGCAGTGGGACAAACTTTTGGACCTTACAAAGAACAAAACTTCTATGTAGTATCTAAATTAGTTGGTAAAAAAACTTCTGACTCTACATTGTCTAGACATATTCTTATTGCATTCAAAGGAAGTCCTGCGGGAGAGGGTGTTACAAGATCTAAAGAAGCAGCTAAGAAATTGGCAGATTCTATTGGGGCTATTGTAAAAGCTACTCCGGCTAGATTTACAGAATTCCTTAAGTTATCAAATGATCCAAATTCTGCTGCTCAAGGTGGTAGCTTAGGATGGACGACTCCTGAAACTCCTTTCGTTCCTGAATTCTTAACGTATTTGGCGAACAATCCTAAAGGTGCTACAGGTGTTGTAGAAACTCAATTCGGATACCATATCATCAATATTGAAGATAAGAAATCTGGATCTATGGGATATAAAGTGGCTAACTTAGTAAAAGCAGTGAAGCCTTCTGATGCTACTGAAGCTGATACAGATAAGAAAGCAAGAAGATTTATCCAGCAGGTTCAAGGGAAATCTTTCAACGATTTCGTAAATATTGCTAAAAAATCTAACTTCCAATTCTCAAACCCTAAATCTGCTAAGAGATTCGACGGTCAGTTACAAGGTTTAGGTACTGATAAAGATGGTGAGATCCTTTCTTGGGCTTTCGATAAGAAAAGAGAAAAAGGAGATACAGAATTCTTTACTGTAGAAGGAACAGGAGATAAAATTGTAGTTTACCTAAACGGAAAACAAGAGAAAGGTCTTGCAGATCCTGAATCTGTAAGAGATCAAATTGAAACAATTGTTAAAAATAAATTAGCAGCAAAACAAATTTCTGATAAAATTGCAGCTGCTAAAGCAACGAGCTTAGATCAGATTGCTGCATTATTTACAACAACAAAACAATCTGCACAGGTTAATTTATTAAACCCATCAGTGGCAGGTTCAATGGAGCCTAAAGTAGCTGGTGCTGCATTTGGTGTTGCAAAAGGGAAGTTATCTAATCCGGTTGAAGGTGGAACAGGAGTTTATGTTTTAATTAAAAAGAACGAAACAACTAACAAGCAGCCTGGAGACCTTAAGCAGTTCACAGAGTCTGTTACTCAGAGAAACTCAGGAATGTTCGGTCAGGCTTGGTTGAAGAGCTTACAAGACAATTCTGATATCGATGATTACAGAATCGAGATCTGGAATAAAGTAGGATCTCAAAAATAATTAAGAGATTTAATTTCATTATATCAATGCGGCAAAGTTTTTTGCCGCATTTTTTGTATTTGGTACAGAGTAATAAGCAGAGTAATAAAAGGAAACATTAATTTAAAATGTATTATATTTGCTTATTAGAAAAAATTAGCAAGTGAAGTTCAGTAAAGAATTAAAAGCTGGTATAATAGCAATTTTAGCCATTATTGGTTTCGTGTTGTTGTTCCAATTTATGAAAGGCAGAAGTCTTTTTACTACCGATAATATATTTTACGCAAAATATGATAATGTTGAAGGATTATCTCAATCTTCTCCTGTTTCAATCAATGGATTGAAAGTAGGACAGGTTGATAAAATCATTCCGGAAAGATCAAAGGATGGAAAGATCCATTTTGTGGTGAAAGTAACGGTTGATAATAATTTTGAGTTTTCAAAACAGTCAACTCTTGAAATTTTTGAACCAGGCATTATGTCCGGTAAAGAAATGAGAGTAAATCTTACCTATGGTGGGGCGACTGCAAAAGATGGAGATACATTACAAAGTGCTTTCAAGTTAGGTACTTTAGGTAGCCTTTCTGCTCAGGTAGGTCCGGTTAAAGATCAGTTACAGTCTGTTTTGTATCGTGTTGATTCTTTAATGGCCAATGCCAACCAAGTTGTGAATGCGCAAAACAGAGAAGAGATCAAAGCGTTGCTTGCGAATCTTAACAAAACTGTAGGTGCCTTACAGACTACTGCAGGAAATGTAAGTACTCTAGTGGGACACAATGACCCGAAACTTCAAAAAGTATTGGATGATGCAAGCATAACCATGCAGACAGGTAAAGTTACTTTAGATAAATACGGAAACTTAGCAGAAAGCATCGATACTAAAAAATTAAATGCGACTATCGCCAATTTAGATGCTACAGTAGGCAAACTAAATCAAGTGATTGGAGGTATTGATAACGGACAAGGAAGTTTAGGGAAATTGATGAAAGATGAGCAGCTTTATAACAATCTGAATTCAGCATCTACCAACTTGAACTCATTGATCGAAGACATGAAAGCCAATCCGAAAAGATATATCAACTTCTCGGTTTTCGGAAAGAATAATAAAGACTAATATACCTTATGCAATATATCGATAATATTATTTTTCTAATTTTATTAGTTGCTGGTTTTGGCCTGTTTGCAAAAAGTCTGCAAAAGATATATAGAAATATCAAATTAGGAAGAGAAATCAACCGCAGTGATAATAAATCTGAACGTTGGGGAACCATGGCACGAGTTGCGATGGGACAGAGTAAAATGACAGCGCGCCCTGTTGCTGGAGTTTTACACCTTTTTGTATACGTTGGGTTTGTTATTATTAATATAGAACTTGTAGAGATCATTGTTGATGGGATTTTTGGAACACACCGATTCCTTTCGTCAATTTTTGGACATACTTTTTATAATTTCTTTACCGCAACATTAGAGGTTTTAGCCCTTTTGGTTGTGATTGGAGTTGTATTATTCTTCATTCGTAGAAATTTTTATGGGGTTAAGAGATTAACCATGAAAGAACTTTTCGGATGGCCAAAGGATGATGCCAACTGGATTCTTATTATTGAATTTGCTTTAATGATGGCATTCTTTAAAATGAACGCTGCAGATTCTATTTTGCAAATGAGAGGTGTTTTTCCAGCGCATGGAAGTTTCCCGATCAGTGAAATGATTTTTGTTCCATTTTTAGAAATTTTCAGTTTCGATAACGGATTCTTGATGTTTACTGAGAAAGCGGCTTGGTGGTTCCACTTTGTGGGAATCCTTTTCTTCATGAACTATCTTTACTATTCAAAACATTTACACATAATTTTAGCATTTCCAAGTACTTGGTTTGCCAACTTAGATAAGAAAGGAAAATTCAACAATTTAGAATCTGTTACTAAAGAAATTAAATTGATGATGGATCCTAATGCAGATCCTTACGCTGCTCCGGCAGAAGGTTCGGAAGCTGATGTTCCGTCTAAATTTGGCGCTGAAGATATTTTTGATCTTAACCAAGTTCAATTACTAAATGCTTATTCTTGTACAGAATGTGGAAGATGTACTTCTGTTTGCCCTGCGAATATTACAGGTAAAAAACTATCTCCAAGATTGATCTTGATGAAAACAAGAGACAGATTGGAAGAAGTAGGTAGAAATATTGACAAAAACGGTTCTTTCGTTGATGATGGTAAAAAGCTGTTGAATGATTATGTTACCAAAGAAGAACTTTGGGCATGTACTACTTGTAACGCTTGTACAGAAGCTTGTCCTATATTATTAGATCCGCTTTCTATCATTTTCGAAATGAGAAGATTCTTGGTAATGGAACAGTCTGCTGCTCCTCAGGAATTGAATCTTATGATGACGAATGTAGAGAATAATGCTGCTCCTTGGCAGTATAATCAGGCAGATCGTTTGAATTGGGCGAATGATTAATGTGATCAGGGATGCAAAAAGTGGTCAACTTTATTGAGAGAAATGAACTGGAAATTAGATTGTCTTTTTATCTGATAGTTGTTAATATCATTTGGATGCCTTTTATAGTTTATCTATTTTCTCAAAGTAATTTTTCTGATCATGTAGGTAATTATTTTTTATGGATTCCGTCAATATTTTTTGTCATTTATATCATCGTAAAGAAAGTTAAGTCTTCAGAATTTTTATTGTTTCCACCCATTAGATTTATCTGTTTTTATTTTTTATTTCAGGCTTTATTATTTGATGCATCATTTTCAATAAATAATGCCATTTTAAATCGTCAGAAATATGATAATTTAGATGAATTTATTACCGAAACCAATGACGAAGAAATAGAAGAAAAAGAAACACTTGTTGAAAGGATTTATAAAAAGATATTTAAATGAAAAAAATATTCTTCATAGTACTCCTGTTAATTTCTGGTTTTGTGTTGGCTCAGTCAGCAGAACAGAAAAAGATTTTAGCTGATACGCAGTCTTTTTTAGACTTATTTCAGAAAAAAGATTATGAGGGAATTATCAATATGACTCATCCAGCGGTGGTAGAAAAGTTTGATAAACAAACGATGATCGCCGGATTTAAAAATGTTCTTGAAGGAAATGAGGCCTATAAAATAGAACTTAAAAATGCGGATAAGAACGCAATCAATGTTTCGGATATTTTTAAAACTAAAGAAACAGAATATGCATTTGCCACTTATCCAATTACAATGATTGTAACTTTCATGAATGAAAAACTAGACGAAGCCAAACAAGAAGCGGTGAAGTCTGTTATGAAGTCAAAAGGGATGAATCCTAAATTTTTAAACGATAATACTTTGGAAATGGCGAAGCAAAGTATGGTAATTGCCTTGAAGGATAAGTCTACCGGTAACGAGTGGAAGTATTTGAACTATGATGAGTCTAATATGATGCTTCTTTTCGTGGTTCCAGTAGATGCAATGGCAAAAGCAAAAGAATACTATGCCAATTTTTTAAATAAACAAAAAGAAAATGCAAATTAAAACAATGGCAGAATATGCTGCCGAAGGAAAATCACCGGAAGTTTTGTTTTGGGTTGGCTGTGCGGGAAGTTTTGATGACCGTGCAAAAAAAATAACGAAAGCATTTTGCAAAATACTAAATAAAATAGGCGTTGAATTTGCTGTTCTCGGACAGGAAGAAAGCTGTACTGGAGATCCTGCAAAAAGAGCAGGAAACGAATTTGTGTTCCAGATGATGGCCTTAACGAATATTGAAGTTCTGAATGCTTACGATGTAAAAAAAATAGTAACGGCTTGTCCGCACTGTTTCAATACGCTTAAAAATGAGTATCCGAGCTTAGGAGGTAATTTCGAAGTAATACACCATACCCAATTCCTTAGAAAGTTAATGGAAGAAGGTAGGTTGAAAATTGAAGGCGGTGCTTTCAAGGGTAAAAAAATTACTTTCCATGATCCGTGTTATTTAGGAAGAGCAAATGATGAATATGAAGCACCAAGAATGTTGCTTGAAAAATTAGATGCTGAGCTTGTAGAAATGAAGCGTTGTAAGACCAATGGTCTTTGTTGTGGAGCTGGAGGTGCACAGATGTTTAAAGAGCCTGAAAAGGGGAATAAAGACATCAATATAGAAAGAACAGAGGAAGCTTTATCTTTCGAACCTAAAGTAATTGCTACAGGTTGTCCATTTTGTAATACAATGATGACCGATGGGGTGAAGCATTTTAATAAAAATGAAGAAGTTGTTGTTAAAGATATTGTAGAGCTTTTGGCTGAAGCCGAAGATTTGTAGACTATTGCAACTTTAAAATATAATAATAAGACTCAAGATATTCTTGAGTTTTGTTATTTAAAAAATATGTTAATTATAATTCTTAATTTTATACTTTAAAATTACCAGAAATGAAGATTGAAGAATCAAGTATCGTAGAAGCTAACGACTATAGAGTTATTATATATCCGGCATCAAGACCTTTTACAACGAAGGAAGCAAAAACCATTACTGAAAAACTATATGATTTTTTGGCCAATTGGGCTGCACACGGAAAACCGCTTTCCTCTTCTTTTAAAATCGAAAAAAATCAGTTTATTGTGGTTTGTGTAGATGAAGAGAAAGAAATGGCTTCAGGATGTAGTATTGATGCATTAGGAAAGATCATGAGAGAGATTGATGAAGAATACCAATTAGGATTATTCGACAGAATGAAAGCGAGCTTTGTAGAGAATGGAGAGATTAAAACGTTGAAACTTATTGATTTTAAAACAAAATTGAGAAACGGAGAGTTATCAAGAGACATTGAGGTTTTTGACTTTTCAAAAAACACCTATCTAGATTTCTTAGGACACTTTCTTTTACCAATCGATAAAAGCTGGGCGGCTTCTATAAAATAATTTCTCTTGAAAATACTTTTTATTTCCTCATGGTTCCCCAACAAACTGGAGCCTACTAACGGCAATTTTGTGCAGCGTCATGCGGAAGCAGCGGCATTATTTCATGATGTTGAAATATTGCATGCAATTGGAGATATCAACCAAAAAGGAAAGTTTATTTTTGACGACAACATAATAAATGGGATTAGAACGCTTGTTGTTTATTATAAAAATACGAGTAACCCTATTCTCAACTTTATAAGAAGAATAAAGGCCTATAAAGAAGGTTTTCAGAGAATGCAAAAACCGGACTTGGTTCACGCAAATGTTCTTCATAATAATATGCTTTTTGCGGTGTATCTGAAGAAGAAATATAGAATTCCTTTTATTGTTACAGAACATTGGACAGCCTTAAGAAGTAAAAATTATAATATCACATCCTCTAAAATTAAAAGGATAGCGAAATATATTGGAAATCAAGCATCAGTAATCTGCCCGGTAAGCGAAGATCTAAAAAAAGGAATAGAAAATATAGGTGTTAAAAAACCGATGACTGTAATACCGAATGTAGTAGATACACATCTTTTTTTACCCAGATTAACAGAGAATACCACTTTTAATTTTATTCACATCTCTAGCTTAATTCCTAGAAAAAATGCTGATAAAATATTGAAGGTAGCCATTAAACTTTTGAATAAGGGGTATAATTTTACCTTACAAATAGGAGGGGATGGTGATTTCTCAGAATTAAAAAATAGTGTAGAGAAAGAAAATTTACAAAATAATATTGAGGTGTTTGGTATGCAAACTTTGACGCAAGTATCTCAAAGAATGCATAATGCAGACTGTTTTATACTTTTTAGTGATGATGAAAACCAACCATGTGTAATCGCAGAATCATTTGCTAGTGGTATACATGTAATTTCAACAAATGTGGGTGGTATTTCTGAGTTTTTCCCTGAAAATAGCGGAATACTTTTGGATCATGCAGATGAAAATCTATTGGAAAATGCGATGATAAAGATGCTGTCAGACCATAATTCTTTTTGCAGAAAAGATATATTGGTAGAGTATGCCGAGAAAACTTTTTCACAAGATACTATTGGTAAACAATTTACTGAAATTTATCATAAAGTAATATAATGACAAAGGGATTTTCTATATTTATTCATAATGATCAAGTTCAAATTAATCACTATTTTGAAAATAAAACTTATGATTCAGTTTTCATAGAAACATCTGAAGTTACTATTTTACTTGAAGGCGTTATTCTCAATAAAAAAGATTTACTTAAAAATTCATCTGATACTTTTAAGGACTATTTAGTTCAAAGTTATTTGGAAAAGAATTGGAGGGTTATTCAACAATTAGAAGGTGAATTCAGAGGCTGTATTTGGGATAAGCAAAAGAAAAAAATATTGATTTTTACCAATCCTACTTCTACCCAAAGAGTTTTCTATGCAAAAATAAATAACAAATTTTCTGCAGATTCAGATTTAGTCAGATTAAGTAAAACCATCAAAGAACATCGTATTTCTTTGGCTCCGGACATGATTTCGTTGTATCAGTTGCTTGCTATAGGTTATCTTTTGGAAAATAGAACTCCTATTGAAGACGTTTATAAAATTTCAGATTCTCACTTTCTAGAAATTGATTGTGAACGCAACATAGTTAGTGAAAAAGAATATTTTAATGTTTCTGAAATTGAATATTATTCTAAAACTAAACAAAATGCAGTTGATGATATTCATGAAGTTTTTACAGAAGCTGTAAAATGGGAATACGAAAAAGATATCGAGCTAAATACGTCTCATTTAGCATTTTTAAGCGGAGGATTAGACAGTAGAATGGCAATGTTTTATGCTATTCAAAATAAATTTGATATCGGATGCGCACTTTGCTTCTCACATTCAGGATATCTTGATGAAAAAATTTCTAGAGAAATTGCTTCTGATTATAAATTACCTTATGAATTTGTTTCTTTAGATAATGGAAGCTTCCTTAAAAAAATAGATGAACTGACGAAAATTTCAGAGGGAACGAGTGTTTTTTCTGGAGGAATTCATGTGCAATATGCTTTGGATAATCTTTCCTTTCAGGACTTTGCAATTTTTCATGGCGGGCAAATTGGTGACGGAATTTTAGGAGGATTTAATTCTGAGCCTAGAGCAAAATCTCCTACAGAATATAAAATTATAGTTAATCAAAATTTTCTTCCAAAGATTCAATCTGATTTGCAAAAAGTGATGAAAAACTATGAAAGAGAAGAAATATTTTTATTGAAAAATTTGGCATACAATAGAACTGTTCTGGGAACTCAGGTATTACAGCAGAAATCTTATCATCTTTCTCCTTTTATGACGAAGGATTTTATTAAATTATCTTTAAGTCTTCCGGAAGAATGGAAATATAAACATAAGTTTTATTTTGAATGGATGGCAAAACATTGCAAAGAAGCTACAAAATATACTTGGGAAAGAACTCTAATGAAACCTGATGCCCATTGGAAAGTGAAGTTTGGAGATACATTTTTGAAAAGGGGATATTTGCTTTTATATAATAAGATTTTACAATCGCCTGAAAAAGCCAGTATGTATCCTTATCAATACTACTTTGATTCTACGCCTGATATTCAACGATATTACCAGAATTATTTTAATGAAAATATAGGAAGACTGGAATCCTATCCTGAGCTGAGAGAAGAGGTAACCAATTTATTTTCTAAAAACACATTTTATTATAAATGTCAGGCAATTAATGTTTTATCTATTTTTAAACTTTACTTTTAGTGAATGAAAAGTCTCCCGAGTTTTTTACGAAATTTTCTTAAAAATCAAGGACAATATATTCTTGCCTCTCTTTTGATTGGGAAAATTTGTGCTTTTCTTTCTTCGTTATTCATCATTAAGCTGTTACCCATAGAAGACTTTGGTAAAATGAGTATTGTAGCTGCTATTTTTGCTATTTTTTCATCATGTGCAGGTTTTGGAAGCAATCAAAGTTTACTGAGGTATGGATCTATTTCTGAAAGTCAGATTGATAAAGAAAAGCTTTCGGCTTATCTTTTGAGACAAGGTTTTATTTATCAACTTATTCTTACGGTAGTTTTTTTAGGAAGCAGTTTATTTTATGTGAATAAATATGAAGATATCATCTGGATATTTATATTTTTTGCGGTACGTTTTGTCGGATTTTATTTTTTCAATTATGTTCAGACAGAATTGAGAATTAATAATAAAAATCGTAAATTTGCTAAATTAAATAATGTCATAAACATTGCCGGATTATTTGTAACACTTATACTGACATATTTTTTTGAGTTAAAAGGATATCTTATTGCAATCGCTCTGATTCCATTTTTATGTTTTTTTTGGTATGAAAAAACAGATTTATCCGTAAAAAAAGTTCCCAATATTTTTAATTCAAAAGATATTTGGAAATATGCATTTAATACGTCGGGAACAACAGTTCTATCAGATGCTCTTTTTTCTTTAGATATTCTTCTTCTGGGGTTTTTATTAAATGAGAGCTACGTTGCAGATTATCGTGTTGCTATACTTATTCCATCTAATGTAACTTTTCTTGCTTTGGCTTTTATGCAAAGTGATTTTCCTGTTTTAGCTAAAAATTATAATAATAAATATTTTCTTAAAGAGTATATATCAGGGTATTATAAGTTTTTTATTCCAGTTTGTTTATTGATTTTTTCTGTTTGTACATTTTTTAGTAAAGATATTTTGAAAGTATTTTTTAACGAAAAGTATGCTGAAAATTCATTACTATTTGTCATTTTTACATTTACTTTTTTAATGAATATTCTCTTTAGAAATTTATATGGAAATTTAATGTCTGCTGTCGGAAAAATGGCTATTAATACAAATGTTTCCTTATTTTCTTTGCCACTTTTAATATTACTGTCTTTTATTCTAGTTCCTAAATATAAATTGATGGGAATGACGATTAGTGTTTCTGTTACATTGCTGTTTTCAGGTTTCTTTTTGGCTTTCTTCTTTTATAAATATCTTAAAGAATTAAAATAAGTTTTTATCTTTGTTGAAATGAAAAATGTTGTTTTCGGAATATTGGTCGTATTATTTGCACTTTTAAGCTGTAAAAGAGAGGATGACGATTCTATCCAAAAAATAGATCAGATACTTGATCTTTACATGAAAAATAATGCAGGACAGGATTTGCTTAATGGAAAAAAAGCAGGTTCCTTTTCTTCGTATGCGGTAAATGATATTTTTGGTGATGCAGATAATTCGCCGGTTAGTATTCCTCTTAAAATGACCTCCGATTCTTTATTTTACATGGAATATATTACGGGAGCTAAAAGAAAAATTTTAGATTCAGTAAGTCCTGAAAACAGAACGTATTATTCTAGATTAGCACTTTCTTTAAGAAGAACAGTTAACAATGTTGCAGATACAGTTAATGATGTTGTAGAGATACAATATCACTGGACGCCAACTGTTTTTGAAGTCTCCAAAGTATATTACAATGGCACCTTAAGGTTTACAAAGCAACCTGGTGGGCTAAATGTAGTTACAATCGTAAAATAATTTTTAAATTTGCATAACTTGTTAGGTAATTATATCTAACATTCTAATAACTAACATCTAAATAAAATGTTACAAGTCAATTTTTTGCGCGATAATAAAGAACGCGTTTTAGAAGGTCTGAAAAAAAGACAATTCAAAAATCTTGAGTTGGTAGATGATGCTATTGCTACTGACGATGAAAGAAAAAAAATCCAATTTGAATTAGATTCTCAACTTTCGGAAATCAATAAAATCTCCAAAGAAATTGGAATTTTAATGAAAGAAGGAAAAAAAGAAGAAGCGGAATCATCAAAATCTAAAACAGCACAGTATAAAGAGTCGAGCTCAGAATTGAAATCTCAGTTAGAAATTAAAGAAAAGGCTTTATTAGATATTTTATACCAGCTTCCGAATATTCCCAATGAATTGGTAAAAAGCGGAGCGTCTGCAGAAGATAACGAGATTATTTATCAGTCTCATGATGTAGAAGGTCTTGGTGAAGGAGCAATTCCTCATTGGGAGCTTGCTAAAAAATATAATTTGATTGATTTTGAATTAGGCGTTAAAATTGCTGGTGCTGGTTTTCCTGTTTATTTAGGAAAAGGAGCGAGACTGCAAAGAGCTTTAGTTCAATATTTCTTAGATAAAAATGTTGAGAAAGGGTATATGGAAGTAAATCCTCCTCACGTTGTGAATGAAGCTTCAGGATACGGAACGGGTCAGTTGCCGGATAAAGAAGGGCAGATGTATTATATTCAGGCTGATGATTTATATTTAATTCCAACAGCAGAAGTTCCGGTGACGAATTTATACCGTGATGTCTTGTTGGAAGAAAAAGATCTTCCGATTAAAAATACCGCATTTTCTCAGTGTTACAGAAGGGAAGCGGGAAGTTACGGAGCTCACGTAAGAGGTCTGAACCGTCTTCACCAATTTGAAAAAGTAGAAATTGTAAGACTTGAAAAGCCTGAAAATTCTTACGCTGTGTTGGAAGAAATGGTAGAGCATATCAAAGAGATTTTAACAGATCTTGAACTTCCTTACAGAGTATTAAGACTTTGTGGTGGAGATACAGGTTTTGCTGCTGCAATGACGTATGATTTTGAAGTTTGGAGTGCTGCTCAGGAAATGTGGCTAGAAGTAAGTTCAGTTTCAAATTTTGAGACTTTCCAGGCAAATCGTTTGAAATGCCGTTACAAAACGGATGGTAAATCTCAATTGGTTCATACTTTAAATGGTTCAGCGATGGCGTTGCCAAGAATTATGGCAGCTTTGCTTGAGAATAATCAAACAGAAGAAGGTATTAAGCTTCCTAAAAAGGTTGCAGAATATGCAAGGTTTGATGTGATTAATTAAACTATTATATTGTATAATAAATAATCCCCTTTCATTTTTGAAAGGGGATTTGTTTTTATAAAGAATTGTATTAATGTAGCTAGTATTTAGATTGTTATAATTGTTTACATTGAAGAATATTACCGATAAGATTTTAAAATCATATCATTTTTAAAACCCCAATAAAGGTTTTTCTAATCGGGCAATAGGTAAGAATCCGGTAAAATCAAGATCTTTAGCTATATAATCTTCTTTCATTGGCTGTTCTTTCACTAAATCGGTACTTAAATATTTTTTATTATCATCAGGAAGTAATGTTACAACTACCGCATCGCTCCCCAATTCTTCTTTTAGTTTTATAGCTCCAATGATATTGGCACCAGATGATATGCCCACTGCTAAGCCCAATTGTTGTGCTAGCTTTTGAGCCATAATGATGGAATCGCCATCTGATGCACAAATAACTTGATCTAGCTCATCCAATTTAACGATAGCCGGAATAAACTCATCTGAAATTCCTTGTATACGATGGGAACCTATTTTGTAACCAGTTGTTAGAGTAGGACTTTCCAAAGGTTCTAAAGGATGAATTTTAACGTTTGGATTATTATTTCTTAATTGTTTACCTATTCCCATAACAGTTCCGCCTGTCCCTACTCCTGCAACAAATGCGTCAGCCGTAAGTCCTTTAGATGCTAGCTGAAGGACTATTTCTTTTCCAGTTGTTAATTCATGAGATTCAGCATTGTATTGATTTTCAAATTGACGGGGTAAGAATACTCCTCCTTTGGAAGCTAGCTGTTCGCTTAATGTAATACTCCCTAGAAAACCTCCATCTTCTTTTGATACAAGCTCTATATCGGCGCCCATACTTTTTATAATATCAATACGCTCCTTACTTAGCCAATTAGGCATAATGATTTTTACTTGATGTCCTAAAGCTTTTCCAATTGCAGAAAAGGCAATGCCTGTATTACCACTCGTCGCCTCAATGATTGTATCTTTGGGATTAATCTGGCAATTCATGTAAGCTTTGTATAAGATATATAAAGCCATTCTATCTTTTATACTGCCGGTAAGATTATAGTTTTCGCATTTTACATATATTTTTCCAGGTTTGCCTTTGTAAATATATTGCAGCTCCAGCATTGGAGTATTTCCAATTAAACACCATAAGTGCTTAAATCTACTATCTAACTGAGGAGATAGACATTTGTGAGATACATTTTTTTCAACGGTTAACATCATGTGTTTTTTTATTGTTATATCAACAAAATTATATTTATTCCGTTATTTATTCAATAGGTTGCAGAAAATTCAATAAATATTTTGGAATCTACATATTTAACAAGAAAATTTACAGATATTTTATTAAATTGAGATTGTAATCAATAAAAAGTCAAAATGAAATTAGATCAAACTGACATTAAATTATTAGAACTTCTACAAGAAGATGCAACACTGAACAATAAAGAATTATCTCTACATCTGCATTTATCTGTTGCAGCTACGCATGAACGTGTGAAAAAACTTAAAACAAATGGGTATATTATAAAGACCGTAGCTTTATTGGATAGATATAAAATAGGTTTAGGACTCATCTCGTTTTCTCAAGTGTTTTTAAAAGCGCACACTTTTGATGTTTTACAAGAATTTGAGAAGGAAGTTATTTTACTTCCTGAAGTGATGGAATGTTATCAGATCGCCGGTTCCTATGATTTTATGCTGCGTATAGTAACTAAGGATATGGATTCGTATAATATATTTCTACGTCATAAATTGTCATTACTTCCCCATGTTAATACGGTACATACGTATTTTGCTTTATCGGAGGTGAAAAGTGTAACGGCTTATCCTTTAGAATAATATTTTGCTATTATTTTAGATTAGAGCTTTATACCGTGATAGCGAAAATTTTCTTGTTTATATTTTTGAGTTTTACTTCTTTGTTTTACGCTGTTTTAAGTGCATACTTCATTCAGCCACCTAGATTATCTTAGTGACAATTCGTTGCGCTATGTTTGTGCGTGCTGTGATCTCCGGGTAAATGGCAATCTCCTTGATTATCTTTAGAAATGGTCATCGCTTCAGCTCTTGGAGAAATGTAAGGAATTCCGAGTTCCAGACCTCTTACAATAAATAATCCTCCTAGAATGATCATAACGACTGGAATTACTTTTAAAACTTTCACTCTAAAAGCTTGATTCATCAAGTTTCCGACCAAAACTACGGCAAACATGAATGGAAGTGTTCCCAATCCAAATAAAGCCATATATGAGGCTCCCTGCCATATTCCTCCGCTTGCTAGGCTTGCTGTTAGTGCCATATAAACCATTCCGCATGGTAAAAAGCCGTTAAGAATGCCTGTTGTAAACCTAGAACGGTAATCTGCTTTTTGTAGTAACCTTCCTAAATTTGATTTAACTTTAAATAAAAATTTAGAAAAGAAAGGGATTTTTGACGCAAAATCTTTTCCTCCAAAAGAAAATACGGCCATTATGATAAGCAGAATTCCAACAGCTATGGTTAAGTATCGCTGAAAGCCTGCCATTTCAAAGCCCTGACCAATAATTCCCAACACAGCTCCCAAAAGAGCATAGGTGAAAATTCTACCAAATTGATAAGTAAGATTTTGCAGGTAAAAATTAGTAGCCTGTTTTTTTGTTAATCCCATCGATAAAGCAATAGGTCCGCACATTCCGATACAGTGAAAACCGGAAGCAAATCCCAAGCCTATGGCCGATAAAATAAGTGCTATTTCCATATCACATCATAATCCAATCTGTAGTCTGTTTTATCTTTCGTCCACATCAATCTTAGTGTATAATTTCCTGGTTTCAATACTTTTCCTGGTATTGAAATAGATTGATTTGCATCCAGCTGTTCAGATTTTTTAATATCTAAATTCTGGTCATCCGTTCTATTTAAAACAAATTTTACTGTCGTGTTAGAATTGTCATATCCTTTTGGAAAAAGGACTTTAATTCCGTTTGTATCTTGGCTGTAAGTAGGTTTTTCCTGTAGGTCGTCTGCTTTTTTCTTCGCATCAATTACATCTTGGTATTTTAATTCTTCTTCATAATAATTATCGGTTACCATTTCAGAATTTTTTTGCCCGTTCGGGAAAAGAAATAACATCGATAAAATAAAAACTATGAATGCAAATAATGCAATTACAACACCGTGTCCCCAACTAAAGTTTTTCATATGTAAATTTTATTATTTTTTAAAGGTCATAGGGAAAATATGTCCATCATTGGTGTTTATATTTCCAAATTAAGGAAATTATTATTGCTGAAAATTAAAATTGTAATTTAAATGGTCCCTCAAAATAAGTTTTGTAAGAATCTACCAATTTACCTTTCATATCATAAACACCAATGGTGATATTTTGTTTTGAAAGCTTCATTTCGTCTTCAGGGAAACTGATGTTGATGGTTCCTTTTGACATTTTATCTCTTTCTACAGTAATCTTACTTGATGCGCTGTAGGTGATTTCTCCATGAGTAGGTTCAATGACTTTAATCGTTACGATTTTCTTATCATTGGTCTTGTTTAAGAAGGTATAATTGTAGGTATTGGTAATTTTTCCGTCTTTTACAAAGAATGTACTTCCTGCAGGTTTAATGAATTTAGCTTCCATCTCTCCACGATTATAGAGTAAGAATCCTAAGAATCCAACCAATAAAGCTAGAACGACTGCGAAGCCTTTCATTCTTCCGGTGAATTTAAATTGAGTTCCTTGTTCAATTTCATTTTCAGAAGCATATCTGATCAATCCTTTCGGAAGACCTACTTTTTCCATCACTTCATCACACGCATCGATACAAGCTGTACAGTTAACGCATTCCAGCTGTTGACCGTCTCTGATGTCAATTCCTGTAGGGCAAACAACCACACATTGATGACAATCGATACAATCTCCTTTTCCGGCAGCTTTTCTGTCTTCACCTTTTCTCCATGAAGATCTGTTTTCTCCTCTTTTAAAATCGTAGAAAACATTAATGGTATCTTTATCAATTAAAACTCCCTGTAATCTTCCGTATGGACAAACCAAGGTACAAACCTGCTCTCTAAACCATGCAAATACAAAGTAAAATGCTGCGGTAAAAAGAACCATCACGATGAAATTCGTAGGATGTGCAAATGGCCCTTCAGAGATAATTCTAAGTATTTCCTGATATCCAACAATATACATAAGCATAAAGTGGGTGATAATCAATGAAATAATCATGTAAACAGTCCATTTTAAGCTTCTTTTCCAGATCTTTTCGGTATTCCACTCTTGTCTGTCAAGTTTCATCTGTCTGTTCCTGTCACCTTCAATAAGATATTCTATTTTACGGAAAATCGATTCCATAAAAATTGTCTGAGGACAAATCCACCCGCAGAAAATTCTTCCGAACGCAATCGTAAAAATGATGATAAATATTAAAGAGGCGATGGCACCTAATGTAAGAATGAAAAAGTCTTGTGGATAGAAGGGTTGTCCGATGATAAAAAACTCTCTATCAATAACATTAAACAAAAAGAATGGGTTGCCATTGATCTTAAGAAATGGCACTGTAAAATAAATAACTAATAAGCTGTAGCTTACAATATCTCTATAGTTGGTAAACTTCCCTTTTGGTTTTCTAGGAAAAACCCATTTCCTTTTACCAGATCGTTCCATTGTCCCTATAGAATCTCTGTAAGTTTCAGGCTCCAGAACCTGTCCTTGCCCGCCTTTTACTTCTATTTCTTCTATGTCTGACATTTTGTGATGTGTTTAATAAAAAAAGAAAAGCATAATTCGTTACTATTTTTTCATTTAATAACAAATTATGCTTTTCATATACTTTCTAATTTTCTTTTTAACTTATTCTTTCTCCCAATGAGCTTCTGTTCCCTGAGGAGCAGCTCCACCTTGAGCCGGTGTCACTGGAGGTTGCTCTTGATTGATGTGATATACATACGCTGCAATCTTCTCAATCTCCGCACCAGAAACTTCACCGTTTTTACCAAATGCTCTCATGGCAGGGTTAGTAGGTGAACCATTCCAGTCCATATGGAAAACGTTTTTGAATAAAGTTTTCTCTGGCTGGTTGATCCAGTAGTTATCCGTCAAGTTTGGACCGATACCACCACTACCATCTTCCTTGTGACATGAAGCACAGTTGGTTTTGAAAAGCTCTTTACCTTCTGCGATATTATCAGCAGAATATTTTGCTGTTTCAATAGTTACAGGAGGCTGATTTTTTTCGTATTCAGCAATACTTGCAATCTGCTCTTTGTATTCTTGTTCGTATTCGCTTAATGGGTGAGCAAAATCTGTGAAAGAGTATGCACATATATAAACGATACAAAAAGCGGTCCCAAAATAGAATAAACCTACCCACCATTTTGGTAATTGGTTATCCAGCTCCATGATTCCGTCGAAACCGTGGTCAATAAGGATATCTTTCTCTTCTGTTTCAGATTGCTTCTTGAATGCAGCATCGTACATTCTTCTTAGGAATGGTACTTTCTTTTCTGCTAAATAAGCTGCTTTTTCTTCTGCAGATAATTTCTTGAATTTATTATTTTCAATTAAATCTCCAATTGAACTGTGGATATAAGCTAAAATAGCACCTATTACAACAGTACCCCAAAAATATGGTGAGGCTAAAAACGCGTAGCTCTGTACAAACAAATAATAAAAAACTATTAGAAGTCCAATTATTATTATAATGTTTACAACAACCGGTGTCCTTTGTTTCATAATAAATAGTTTAATTTTTTAAATTAAAATCATCTTCATCATCCCCCAGAGGAGCTTCTTCTTCTTCCTTATAATATTTTTTAGGCCTGCTAAAAACATATATTATTAGGGCTACGAAGAACATCATAAAGAATATCAGTGCCAATGTTTGATACAAGCCTGCATTTTCTGTATTGGATAATATATCTTTAAAGTTCTGAGGAATCATTTTTGAAGCTTTTAATGTTTAGTTATTACTTGCTGTTTTTATTTCTGTTGTTTTGATATCAGTTCCTAATCTTTGTAAGTAAGCGATAAGAGCTACAATCTCTTTCTTCTCTAATTCTCCTTTAGGTCTCTTAGCATAAGCGTCTTTTAAGTCGGCTGCTTCAGAGAAAATATCTTTTACAATTTTCGAAGCCTGATTATCTGCCCATGCATCAGCAGAATCTATCTGAGGTTTTGTATATGGAACCTCGAAAGTATTTTTCATCAGTTTCATTTTATCAACCATTTTAGATCTGTCTAAGTTAGTAGCAATTAACCAAGGGAAACGAGGCATGATAGAACCTGCAGATGTAGATCTTGGGTTATACATGTGTTTGTAGTGCCAAGAACTTGGGTTTTTACCTCCTTCTCTATGTAAATCTGGTCCTGTTCTTTTTGATCCCCATAAGAATGGTCTGTCATATACGAACTCTCCAGCTTTTGAATACTGTCCGTTTTTACCATTGAATCTGGTAATCTCATCTCTGAATGGTCTGATCATTTGAGAGTGACAAGAGTTACATCCTTCACGGATATAAAGATCCCTACCTTCTAATTCAAGCGGTGAATAAGGTTTTACTGCTGAAATCGTAGGTACACTTTTCTTTAAAGATAGTGTAGGGATGATTTCCACAGAACTACCAATTGATATTGTTAAGAAAGATAAAATACCCAATAATACTGGTGTTCTTTCTAACCAAAGGTGAGTTCCTTCTCCTTCTTTTCTGTTTTTTCCAATGTTTGCTAATGCTGGAGCTTCTGCTGGAACTTCTTTTTGGAATGATCCTTTTCTTACAGTAGCTACAACGTTTACAACCATTAAGATTGCTCCAGAGATATAGAATAGACCTCCTGCAAATCTCATTTTATAGTAAGGAATAATAGCAGTAACGGTATCTAACCAGTTTTTCCACAATAGTGTTCCGTCTGGGTTAAACGGATCAGTTCCAAAACTTGGGGAGAAAATAAAAAATGATATTTTTGTAGTATGTTAAATGATGCCGAACTGCTTAAATTATTTTTACCTGAACTCTTGATTGAATATTTTGAGATTGTAAAATTTGAAGAGGAAAACAAAATTCTACATATTTACTTTGAAGAAAAAAATACAGTTCCAAAAGAATTTTCTTCGCTCATATTACAGTCAAAAGGTTTTGTTCCTGAAATTATGGTAGATGATTTTCCTCTCCGCGGAAAAACAGTGAAGCTCCACATCAGACGTAGAAGGTGGACTGATACTAAAACAGGAAACATCATTCAAAGAGATTGGAATCTTATTGCCAAAGGAACCCGCATGACACAAGATTTTGCAGAGTTCTTAAAAAAAATCAGCAGATACTAAAGCGCTTCCCTGTAAAACCATTGGTGAGATGTACGGCGTAGATGGTAGAAAATTCCAAAGACAGTACAAACAAAGCATCAGTAATTTTAAAGATTGGGAACAAAAATCGCATGCAGAAGATTGGATTCTCTACCCTGAAAACCTCTCCGAGCAGCTTTCCTTGGACGAAGTTGCCCTTTCTGATGGAGAACTGTACAGTGTTCTCACTTCCAAAAAAGCAAAAGGCAAAAAAGGTTCTCTTGTAGCTGTAATCAAAGGTACAAAAAGCAATATCATAGCTGAATATATTTTAAAAATCAGCAGAAGGTCGAGAATGAGAGTGAAAGAAATAACACTCGATATGGCTGGTTCTATGAAACTCATCGCCAAAAGATGTTTCCCCAAAGCAATACAGGTTATCGACCGTTTCCATGTTCAGAAATTAGCCATAGAAGCGTTGCAGGACATCAGGGTAAGCCATCGTTGGGAAGCTATTGAACAAGAAAATAATCTTTTGTTGGAAGCAAAGCAAAAGAAAGAAAATCTCCAAATTGAAATTTTCCTAAACGGTGACACTCGAAAGCAACTTTTGGCAAGAAGTAGATATTTACTTTATAAAACCAGAGAAAAGTGGACTCCATCACAAAAACAGAGGGCGAAAATCTTGTTCTCAGAGTATCCAGATTTAGAAAAAGCGTACAATTTATCAGATGGGCTCAGGAAAATCTATAATCAAAACATTGAAAAACCAGTAGCCATGTTAAAGTTAGCCCATTGGTTTAAAGATGTGGAAGAATCCGGATTTAAATCCTTCAATACCTTAACTAGGACAATTATATTAAACTATGATGGTATTCTCAATTATTTTAATGCTCGTAGCACGAATGCTGCAGCTGAGTCTTTCAATGCCAAAATAAAAAACTTCAGATTACAACTTAGAGGTGTGCGAGATAAATCGTTTTTCCTATTTAGATTATCTAAACTTTTTGCCTAGTCCCCAACTTTTGGTATTGATCCGGTTAAACTGCTTCCACATCAATCCTTGAGTGAAACCTGCAATATACATTGGTACTGCATAGAAAATAATTCCTAATGTACCTAACCAGAAATGCCAGTTAGCTAATTTTACAGACCAAAGTTTTGTTCTCCACAAGATAGGTACTAAGTAATAGATAACCCCGAATGCCATGAAACCATTCCATCCAAGAGCTCCTAAATGTACGTGACCAATAACCCAGTCCGTAAAGTGACCTATTTTGTTGATGTTTTTAGTTGCTAAAAGTGGTCCTTCAAATGTTGCCATACCATAACAAGTAACTGCAACTACGAAGAACTTCAAGATAGGATTTTCTCTTACCTTATCCCAAGCTCCTCTTAATGTAAGAAGCCCGTTCAGCATTCCTCCCCAAGATGGTGCAATAAGCATGATAGAGAAACCTGTTCCCACTGCCTGAGCCCAAGCCGGAAGTGCTGTATACTGAAGGTGGTGAGGACCAGCCCAGATATATACGAAGATTAATGACCAGAAGTGAATAATAGACAGTTTGTATGAGAAAACCGGTCTGTCAGCAGCTTTTGGTAAGAAGTAATACATCAAACCTAAAACCGGAGTTGTCAATACGAATGCTACTGCATTGTGACCATACCACCATTGTACAATAGCATCTTTTACCCCAGCATATGCTGAATAAGATTTCCAACCTGTGAAAGATAATGGAACTTCTAAGTTGTTAAAAATGTGAAGCATTGCCACTGCGATCCAAGTACCAATGTAGAACCAAATAGCTACATAAAGGTGTCTTACTCTTCTTTTTGCAATTGTTAAGAACATGTTTGCTCCGAAGATGATCCATGAGAATGCGATTAATATGTCAATTGGCCACTCATGTTCTGCATACTCTTTAGAGGTGTTAATCCCCATAAAGAAAGTAATGAACGTAGCAACAATCATAAATTGCCAAGTCCAGAAATGTAACCAAGACAATGTATCACTATACATTCTTGTTTTTAATAATCTCTGTAATGAGTAATAAATACCGGTATAAACGATATTACATACGAATGCAAAGATTACGGTGCTGGTGTGTAACATTCTAATTCTACCAAAACCAAATGCACCATGAGTGTTTATCAACCCTTGAATATTCCCAGACGATAAACTTCTTATGGTTGTATCATCAGTCCCGAATAAAAATTCAGGTAATTCAGGATAGAAAAGCATTAATGCCGCAGTAAGTCCGAACGTAAATCCTATAAGCCCAAAAACTATGGTCGCGTAAAGGAATGCCCGAACAATACTATTGTCATAACTAAACTTTTGTGTCTCCATATCAACTATTCACTTTTTTCTTCAATTTTATTATTTTCTCCTATTTCTTTCTTGTCGGGGTTGTTGTCATTATCATCTTTTTCCTTGATTTCGCCAGAGTCAAAGAGGATTCGTACAGCAGGAGATTCATCATCTTCGAACTGTCCCTTCCTTGCATTGACTATAAAAACGACCAAGAAAATTGCAGCCAAAGAAACACTGCAGAGGATCATTAAATATAGAATATCCATTTGACAACAAAATTAACCTATTTTCAGGGCTCAAATTTAGTGAAAAATAATGATATTAATCACGAAATAGCGGTTCTTGCTAATTTAAAATCAGTCTAAATAAGGGCTTTTAAGCGTGTTTTTTGAAATACTTTCTTCCCAATATCCATGTTGAAACGGTGGTGAATGTAACTACGGTGATGGAGCTTGCAGGCATTATCAGTGCTGCAAAAAGGGGATGCATGTGGCCTGTCACGGCATAGCTTAATCCTACAATATTGTATAGAAAACTAATTATGAATGTCATTTTTACAATAGTGATTGAGCCTTTACATACGTTCAGGTAATTGTCCAGATTTACCACTTTGTCCCCATTCATAATAACATCAGATGAAGGAGTAAAACTATTGGTGTCATCGGCAATTGCAATTCCTACATTGCTTTGTTTAAGGGCCCCTGCGTCATTTAGTCCATCTCCAAGCATCGCTACTTTTAAGTTTTTGTCTTGAAGATTTTTGATATAATTCAGTTTGTCTTCCGGACTTTGATTAAAAGCCATGGCCTGACAATTTGGAATCAATTCTTTTAATTGATTTTCTTCTGAAGAGTTATCTCCGCTCAGAATATAAATTTTGTAGTTCGTTAATTTTTTAAAGAGGTCTTTAAGTTTGGCACGGTATTCATTTTTAAAGATGAATTTACCTATGAACTCATCATTTTTGCTGATGTATACAGCAGTTTCAAGATTTTTAGACTCTTGATTGTTATAACGTGCAGAACCAATTTTATAGGTGTTTCCTCTTACGCTTGCTTCGTAGCCTTTTCCTGAGATTTCCTGAAAACGGTCAACAGGGAAATATTCGTCCTTCGACTCAATGAATTCGTATAAAGATTTTGAAAGCGGATGATTGGAATTTTTTAATAAAGTTTTGATATTTAATACATCGAATTCCTGCATTTCAGGACCTTCGTATTTGATATTTGATTTTTTTCTGTGCGTAATGGTTCCTGTTTTATCAAAAACAATGGTGTTGATCTTTGCAATTTTCTCAATTGTTAAAGTATCTTTTACATAGAATTTGTTTCTACCTAAAATCCTCATGATATGACCAAAAGTGAACGGAGCCGACAACGCCAATGCACATGGGCAGGCAATAATCAGAATTGCAGAAATAACCTGGAACATTTTATCTAAATCAATAAAATACCAATAAGTTCCTGCAACTACAGCGATCCCTAAAATAATGAATGTGAAATATTTGCTGACATTATTTGTTAATGTGTCAAGTCCAGTTTCATGTTTTTTGAAGGCTTCTTTATTCCAAAGTTGTGTTAGGTAACTTTGATCCACATTTTTGATAACTTCCAATTCTAAAGAAGATCCAATTTGTTTTCCTCCCGCGAAAATTTTATCACCCGGATGTTTGCTGATGCTTTCACTTTCTCCGGTAATAAAGCTGTTGTCGATATTTCCTTCTCCATTAATCAAAATAGCATCAACAGGTATGATTTCCTGATTTCTAACTAGAATTCTATCACCAACTTTTATTTCAGACAGTAAAATGTTATCCTGTTTTCCTTCGAAATCAACTTTTGTTACGGCAATAGGGTAGAAAGATTTATAATCTCTATCGTATGAAAGAGCGCTATAGGTTCTTTTCTGGAAAATTTTCCCCAAAAGCATAAAGAATAAAAGTCCACAGAGCGTATCGAAGTATCCTGGACCGTAATCGGTAACCACTTCGTAAATACTTCTTCCATATAGAACGAAAATCCCTAAAACAATCGGGACGTCGATGTTGACAATCTTATTTTTTAATCCGTACCAGGCAGATTTGTAATAATCTGATGCGGAATAAAATACAACAGGGGTGGCTAGTAGAAAAATCAAGGTTCTGAATAAACCTTTATAATGTTCCATCCAGTAATCTTCACCTCCAATATATTCAGGAAAGGCAAGGAACATTCCGTTACCAAAAGCGAAAGCTGCAATCGCAAATTTCACCAATAAAGATTTGTCTAGATGATCTTCGTTTTTGTCTGCTGTTTCAAGGCTGATGACAGGTTTGTATCCTAGATTGGTTAAAAATTTAGCAAGTTCACTTAATTTCAGGTCGTTATGATTGAATGAAACCTGTAAGGTCTTTCTTGTGAAGTTAACCTGAGAATATTTAATGTTTTCATTTAATGTATGAAGACTTTCCAGTAGCCAAATACAAGAAGAGCAGTGTATTACTGGAACTTTAAATGTAATCAGGCTGGTGTTTCCTTCCGAGAAATCTGTTACTTTGTCGAAGATTTCCGGGGTGTCTAAATAATCAAATTGGGAAGCGTTTTCATCACTGGGACGAATTCCTGCCGTTTTATTTAATTCGTAAAAATTACTTAGATTATTGGTATTTAGAATTTCATAAACAGATTTGCAACCGTTGCAACAGAAGATCCTTTCGTCAAAAAGAATTCTTTCCTTTTCTATACCTTGTCCACAATGAAAACAGTTCTCGCTCACCTCCATAAATTATTGACTTACAAAATTATAACATTTTTTTTTGTTTATCGTTTTAAAATGTGCTATTTTTGTGATAAATGTCATATAAAATGTCGCAGGAACAACAGATTGCAATTGAAGAGAGGTTCGCCAGAGTTTTTAATGATAAATCATTCAAGGAAAGACTTAATAGTGCAGATTTTGAGAAGTATATTAACGGTAAAAAAAGGTTAACTTTTCAAAAGCATGACACTATTTTTGAAGATGGAGAAATTCCAAAAGGAGTATACTTTTTAGATAAAGGTGCTGCTAAGCTTTCTAAATCGGGAGCCTTCGGGAAAGACCAGATTTTGAGATTTATTAAAGAAGGTGATATCATCGGCTACCGATCTTTGCTTTGTGGAGAAAATTTTCAAGCCAAAGCAGAAGCAATGACAGATATTGAGTGTATTTTTCTTCCTGCCGAGGTTTTTATGTATCTTCTGGAGGTAGATCCTCAGTTATCTTTCGTAATGCTTCAAAAAATATCTTATGAATTAGGAGAGTCTTCAAACACGATTACTTTCTTAGCTCAGAAAACGGTAAGAGAAAGGTTAGCTGAAATTCTGATTCTATTGGAACAGAAATTAGGCGTTGACCCTGAAGGATTTATTAAAATCTCTTTAACGAGAGAAGAGATTGCCAATATTATAGGAACGGCAACAGAAAGTGCCATTCGTTTGATTTCCGAATTCAAACAGGACAGTTTGATAGAAGTAGACGGAAGAAATATCAAAATTCTGAATCACGACAAACTAATGAAACTAGGACACGTAGTTTTATAAATCATACCAAAAAACTTAAGTCGGCGAAAGCCGACTTTTTAACTTTTAAACAATAGATAAATTATGTCTGTTCACTCTGAAATTAAAAAAGTTACGACTGAAACCTTGCGTAAAATGAAATTCGACAAGGAGAAAATTACCATGCTTACTGCATATGATTTTACTACGGCTAAAATGGTAGACGCAGGGGGAATTGATGCTGTTTTGATAGGAGATTCTGCAGCAAATGTAATGGCGGGTTTTGAAACTACCTTACCTATCACATTAGATCAGATGATTTACCATGCCCAAAGTGTTGTTCGTGGAACAAACAGAGCATTGGTGGTGGCAGACTTACCTTTCGGAACTTATCAGAGTAATCCCGAGAAAGCGTTGGAATCTGCGGTGAGAATGATGAAAGAAGGTGGTGCTCATGCGGTAAAGATTGAAGGAGGGAAAGAGATTTCAAAATCTATCAAAAAAATTATCAATGCAGGAATTCCTGTGATGGGACATTTAGGATTGACGCCTCAGTCTATTTATAAATTCGGAACCTATAAAGTAAGAGCAAAAGACGAAGCAGAAGCTGAAAAGTTAATTGCTGATGCTCAGATTTTAGAAGAATTAGGATGTTTTGCTATTGTTTTAGAGAAAATTCCGGCTAATTTGGCTAAGAAAGTATCAGAAAGCATTTCTATTCCAACGATCGGAATCGGTGCTGGACCAGATTGTGACGGTCAGGTTTTGGTATATCACGATATGGTTGGGATGAACCAAGGTTTTAGCCCAAAATTTTTGAGAAGATATCTAGACCTTTATACAGAAATTACAGGAGCTGTGGCTCAATATGTAAAAGATGTGAAAAACGTTGAATTTCCAAACGAAACTGAAAGCTACTAATATTATTTAATGAGAAACCAACAAACGATACAAGGAATTATTTCCGTAATTGCTGTGATTTGCCTTGCAGCGGGATGGTTTAATATATTTTCTCCGGACGTAAGTAATCTACTTTCCAAAAGAGTATTTTATATAATAATAGGAATAAGCTTTGTTCTTCAGGCTCCTTTTCTTTCCAATAAAAATTTTATTTATCCAATGTATGCGGCGGCAGGTCTATGCATTATCGGTGCATTTTTACCGTTGGACTCAAGATTGGCAGGAATGAAAACATTAGGACTTCTGGGAGGGATTATTCTTTCTTTTTCCAACAGACAAAGACAAGCTTAGAAAATGGAGGAGCAAATTGTTTATGAAGACAACCATCTTTTGGTGATAAACAAAAAAGTAGGTCAGCTTGTACAAGGTGATAAAACGGGTGACGAATCGTTATTAGATTCCATCAAAAACTTTATAAAAATAAGAGATGCTAAACCGGGAAATGTTTTTCTCGGTTTGGTTCATCGTATAGATCGCCCGACTTCTGGGTTAGTGATTTATGCTAAAACGTCCAAAGCGCTTTCCCGTTTAACGCAAATGGTTAAAAACAGGGAGGTTAAAAAAACGTATTGGGCAGTTGTGGCGAAAGAAATGATTCCGCAAAGTCAGCGTTTGGTGCATTATTTACAGAAAAACGAAAAAAATAACAAAGCAATTGTCTTCATAAAAGCAACAGAAGGGGCAAAAGAAGCAATTCTTACCTATCATGTTATTAAAAAGCTGGACAATTATCTTTTACTGGAAATTGATCTTGAAACCGGAAGACATCATCAGATCAGGGCACAACTATCTAAAAGTGGAGTTCCTATTAAAGGAGATCTAAAATACGGTGCTCCTCGTTCCAATCCCGATGGCGGAATTAATCTTCACGCCAGAAAATTAGAATTTATACACCCTGTCACCAAAGAAAATATTGAAATCATAGCTCCTGTTCCGCAGAATGATGCGATTTGGAGAGCTTGTGAAAATTAAAAAAAATACACAAAATGAAACTTAAATTATTACTCTTTTCCACATTGTTGGCTTTCGCCTCTTGTTCAAATAATGATGATGAAATAACGACTGAGATTACTCAGCCAGCTAATACAAACACAAGTAAAGTATCTTGGAATTTTCCGGTTTTATCAGAACCATTCTCAGGAAATGAGTTAAATTACACTTTTGAGTATGATGCTCAAGGAAGAGTAACTAAAAAAATAGGAGGAAAGGTGGAGCTTTCTGGAGGTACAGGATATTCTTTCTTTTACTCGAAGTCAGTTTATACAACAATATCTTACACAGGAAATACGGCGATTATGAAAAATTATAGTTCTGATCCTAGTTTTACGGTTAAGTTGGAAGAAAGAAAATTTGAATTTGATAGTCAAGGAAGAGTTATTAAATTAATTATTCCTCAAGTTAATAATTCATATATGGACAGGTATTTGACCTATACTTATGACAATTCAGGAAAATTAACTGAGATTTTAACTCAATATCCTAATGTTCCATATGATCCGAATGATCCTGCTGATTATATTTTTACATATGTAGAAAAGTTTACTTATAATAACTCAGGAAATTTAGAAAAGGCAACTAAAACTGAAAAGCATAATAATATTGATGCTTATGTTACGAATGAAACTACATTTGATAATTTTGATTCTGCACAAAATCCATTTAAGAGTTTGGGTATTTTTGAAGATTATTTCTATTTTTCATTATCAAAGAATAATCCTCAGAGAAGAATCTCGAAAGAGTATCAACCTAATAGCTCCGAGTTTTTTCTGAACCAATCAAATTGGACTAATCAATATAATTCTGATGGAAGCTTAAAGCTTTTTTACTAAAAAAATATTTAAAATAAAAGTGAAGACTGTCTCATCCCGAGATGGTCTTTTTCATTTCAAGTAGAATTCAAAATCTAAACCTGTTAGGTTTGCCTTATATAAGCAGTCTAATAGACAATATTCAGTAGAAATACCGAACTTTAAAGCAGTACTTCCACTGTACCCATATTTGTTTTTTTAGGATAGCTTTATCCTATAATTTTAAAGAACAATATTATGCTTACACTTGGACAGCTTAAAGAAGCTACATGTTCTAAATCAACGTATGCTTCAGGATTTTTACCCCATATTATAGAAAATTGTGAGCACTTTTCTATAAATACCCCTTCAAGAATTCTTAATTTTTTGGCACAACTCGGGCATGAAAGTGGTGGGTTATTTTACACGGAAGAACTCGCAAGCGGAAGCGCTTATGAAGGAAGAAAGGATCTGGGAAATATTCAAAAAGGAGATGGCGTAAAATTTAAAGGAAGAGGGTTGATTCAAATTACAGGTAGAGCCAATTATAAAGCGGTATCAAATGCTTTAGGAACCGATTTTATTGTAAATCCAACTCTTTTAGGAGGGAAAAATGTCTCCAAATGCAATAATATACAATTGAAAAATGCAGCGCAAAGCGCAGGATGGTTCTGGAATACGAGACATTTAAATGAATTGGCAGACCAGATAGATATCCATAAAAGTATTGATACGGGAAATAATCTTCTTGTCTTTAAAAAAATCACAAAAACAATCAATGGTGGATATAATGGTTTACCAGACAGGCTTAACAGATATAAAGCAGGTTTAAGTTATTTTCTTTAATTCTAAAAATAATCTCGCCATGAAATATTTACCTTTATTGATCTCATTTTTCGTGTCATGCAGTTTTTTAGCACAAAAACCTGTTCTTCACGATTTGAAAGATCCTAAAATGCACGCAGGATGTTATATCGACGGAAAGAAAAATCCGGTTGCTAATTTATCTGAAGAGGATGGAGTGCTTTTTAATTTTAAAGGAAAAGATGAAACTTTCCCAAGTATAAAAGGAACAAAAGAATATCCTGAGGCTTTTGGAAATAAAACGTACAAAATCTATATAAAAGTAATTAAATCAACGAAAGTTGAAGATTCTTGTATAGAAGAAAATCAATATTCAATAAAAATTATTTATAAGAAAAAAGCTTATTTCTATACAAAAAAAGGAATGTGCGGCTGCTAATCTTATTATAAATGAAAGCTTGAAACCTTATTAGTAGGTGTGCTTTAAAAAATACAGGACCATCTCGATTTGAAGATGGTTTTTTTTATTTCAAATAAAATTCAATTTTGCGTATTTCAAAAAAATAACTACCTTCGCCCTATACTTTAGGGGTGTCTGTTAACAAACAGACTGAGACTTTACCCTTTGAACCTGATCTGGATCATACCAGCGTAGGGAAAAGTGAGATGACTTTTTGTTGTGCTTTCTATGCACAATGATGGCCATTCCTAAAGTGAAATGTTTAATTAAAACTTTGGAATGGAACTCACAATCAACCACACCCGAAAAACTTTCGCTGAACTTCCCGAAAATCTGGAAGCACTTTTGGCTATGGAAATCCCTGGAAAAAAGAAAGGTATTGCTGTAGCACTCAACAATCGTATCATTCCGCAGTCGGCCTGGCTGGAAACATTTCTCAAAGACAACGATTCTATTTTAATCATTACTGCTACTCAAGGCGGTTAATTCTCATAAATACCCAATCATTTTATGGCTCACAAGATCACACGTTCGCCGTTTCCGAACTCAAAGAAAATTTACGTTGAAGGGAAAATTCACCCGATTAATGTAGCAATGCGAGAAATACACTTAAGTCCGACGAAATTGACCAACGGGACTTTAGAAGAAAATCCTCCGGTGACTATTTACGATACCTCCGGAGCTTATACGGATGAAAATTCAGAGATTGATATTTTAAAAGGTCTCCCAAGAATCAGAGAACAATGGATTCTGGATCGTGAAGATGTTGATGTTTTAGATACTATCACTTCAGAATATGGTAAAAAACGTTTGGCTGATCCAAAATTGGCTGACTTACGATTTTCGTACAATCACAAACCAAAAGTTGCCAAAGAAGGAAAAGAAGTTACCCAATTGTATTATGCAAGACAGGGAATTATTACTCCGGAAATGGAATATATCGCCATCAGAGAGAATCAGCGCATCGAGCAATTGGAAACTGTTTCAAAAGATATGGCTTTTCAACATCCGGGAAATAGCTTTGGAGCAAGAACACCGAAAAGCAAAATTACTCCTGAATTTGTAAGAGAAGAAATTGCGAGAGGAAGAGCAATCATTCCAAACAATATTAATCACCCGGAAAGTGAACCGATGATTATCGGAAGGAATTTCTTGGTTAAAATTAATGCCAACATAGGAAACAGTGCTGTTTCATCGAGTATTGACGAAGAAGTTGAAAAGGCGGTTTGGGCTTGTAGATGGGGAGCTGATACGATCATGGATTTATCTACAGGGAAAAATATTCACGAAACAAGAGAATGGATCATCAGAAATAGTCCGGTTCCCATTGGAACGGTTCCAATTTATCAGGCATTAGAAAAAGTAAAAGGAGTTCCTGAAGATCTGACTTGGGAAATTTTTAAAGATACTTTAATCGAGCAGGCGGAGCAGGGCGTTTCTTACTTTACGATTCATGCCGGCGTTTTGTTGAGATATATTCATTTAACAGCCAACCGAGTAACAGGAATTGTTTCCAGAGGAGGTTCCATTATGGCAAAATGGTGTCTGTATCATCATAAAGAAAGCTTTTTATACACTCATTTTGAAGAGATTTGTGAGATCATGAAAAAATATGATGTTGCATTTTCTTTAGGGGACGGTCTTCGTCCTGGGTCAATTGCAGACGCCAATGATGCCGCTCAGTTTGCAGAATTAGAAACGTTGGGAGAACTCACGAAAATCGCATGGAAACATAATGTTCAGGTGATGATTGAAGGTCCAGGACACGTTCCGATGCACATGATCAAAGAAAATATGGAGAAGCAATTGGAAGTATGTGATGAAGCGCCATTTTATACATTAGGCCCTTTAACGACAGATATTGCACCGGGTTATGACCACATTACTTCAGGAATTGGAGCGGCAATGATTGGCTGGTTTGGTTGTGCGATGTTGTGTTATGTGACGCCGAAAGAGCATTTAGGACTTCCGAACAGAGAAGATGTAAAAGTTGGGGTGATCACGTATAAATTAGCGGCTCATGCTGCCGATTTGGCGAAAGGGCATCCAGGAGCACAATACAGAGACAATGCTTTAAGCAAAGCGAGGTTTGAATTCAGATGGGAAGATCAATTTAATCTTTCATTAGATCCTGAAACGGCAAGATCTTATCATGATGAAACATTGCCGGCGGACGGTGCAAAGATTGCCCATTTCTGCTCAATGTGCGGACCTAAATTCTGCTCAATGAAAATCACACAGGAAATTCGTGAGTCTGCAGAAAAAGGAATGTTTGACAAATCACAGGAGTTCATCGAAAAAGGGAAAGAAATCTATATATGATCATTGTTATCACGCCCGAAGAAATGATGAAGAATGAGACTGAATTGATTAACGAATTATTTCAGGAAGGATTGGATGTACTTCATATCAGAAAGCCTTTCATTAATTCAGAAGAAATGACGGATTTTATTAATCAGATAAATTCAGGATTTCATAGTAAGTTGGTATTGCACAGTCATTATGATTTGGCGAAGAATTTTACTGTTTCAAGATTTCATTTCAGAGAAATTGATAGGCAAAATGGTTTGTTTAAATCTTTTACAGATAAAATAATTTCAACGTCTGTTCACGATATTGAAACATTTAATGAATTAGATGAGGAATGGGTGTACGCTTTTATCAGTCCGATTTTTCCAAGTATTTCTAAAAAAGGGTACGGAGAGAATTCGACAATTTTAAATGATATTAAGAAAAGAACTCATTCTAATGTAAAACTGATGGCTTTGGGTGGAATTAATGAAAATAATATCAACAATGCTTTTGAAAGTGGAGTAGATGGAGTGGCTTTATTAGGCGCAATTTGGGAGAATGATGAACCTTTAAATGTATTCAAAAAATGCAGACAGAACGTCCTTTCGTAATGAGTATTGCGGGCTTTGATCCAAGTGGTGGAGCAGGTTTATTGGTAGATATTAAAACAATGGAACAATTGAAAGTCCAAGGGTTAGGAATTTGTACAGCAATGACTTTACAGACAGAATCTCAATGTTTGAGCTTGAATTGGCAACCATTATCTGAAATCATACAATCAATTGAGGTTTTAATTAAAAAGTATGATGTTCAGGTTGTTAAAATCGGAGTCGTTAAAGATGCGTGGATGCTTGCGGAAATAGTAAAAGCAATTAAATTGAATAATCCTGAAGCAAAAATAGTCTGGGATCCGGTGTTGAAAAGCACATCTGAGTTTTCTTTTTTTGATTTGAATACAATTACCGAATTGGAAAATGTATTAAAACAAATTGATTTGATCACCCCAAACTACAATGAATATCAAGTTTTAAAAGAAGCTCATCTTTTATCACACTCAGAAAATTCATGTTCAATTTTAATTAAAGGAGGTCATCGTGAAGATAAATTAGGAACAGATATTTTAATTGAGAAGGGAAAAGAAATTATCATTGAATCCAATGATAAAGCTTCTGTTTTCTATTCAAAACATGGGTCAGGCTGCGTGCTTTCTTCGGCTATTGCAAGCTATTTAGCTTTAGGCAACAATTTGGAAAAAGCCTGCAAACAAGGAAAACTATACATCGAGAAATTTTTAAAAAGTAATCCAACTTTACTAGGATTTCATTCTTAATGCTTGGTATTTAAAATTTGCGCTCTTTGCGTTAAAATTAATATAGAAAAATGGAAAAATTACAATACATATCTCAAGGATTTACCATAGAAGATCAGGAGCTGAATATCCGAAAAGCTCTTGATAATGGAGTGAAATGGATTCAAGTCCGTTGGAAAAATGCTCCTGAAAATGAATTCATCAAACTTTGTGAAATTTCAAAAAAGCTATGCTCGGACAATCAGGCGGTTTGTATCATCAATGATCATGTTCAGATTGCGAAAGATATTGATGCAGACGGTGTTCACTTAGGTTTGAATGATCAATCCATTGAAATAGCAAGACAGGTTTTAGGAAAAGATAAAATCATAGGGGGAACAGCCAACACGCTTTCAGATGTTTTACAAAGAATGAATGAAGGGTGTGATTATATTGGTTTGGGGCCGTTAAGATTTACCTCAACGAAAGAAAAACTCAGTCCTATTTTAGGTTTTGAAGGCTATGAAAAAATCATTCAGGACTTAAAAACTCAGTCATTGGAAGTGCCAAAAATCTTTGCAATTGGCGGGGTTATCCTCAATGACATTGAATTACTACAGCAAATCGGAATATACGGTGTTGCCGTTTCAGGTTTAATTACGAACGAAACCGCTACCGTACATGAAATTAAACTCGCATTACATGAATAATCAACAATTAATAATAGCAGATAGAGTCTTCGAATCGAGATTGTTTTTAGGAACAGGAAAATTCGGAAGTCTTGAAGAAATGGCAAAATCAATTATTGCTTCAGAAACCAATATGGTAACGATGGCTTTGAAACGAATAGATTCTCAATCCTCGGAAGATGATTTGTTAGGTTCATTAAGATCTACAAAAGCACATCTTTTGCCTAATACCTCAGGTGCAAGAACAGCCAAAGAAGCAGTATTGGCTGCACAATTGGCAAGAGAAGCATTGGAGACGAATTGGGTTAAACTAGAAATCCATCCCGACCCCAAATATTTGTTGCCCGATCCTATTGAAACATTGTATGCTACGGAGGAATTGGCAAAATTAGGATTTATCGTAATGCCTTACATTCATGCCGATCCTGTTTTATGCAAACGTTTGGAAGATGCAGGAACAGCAGTCGTAATGCCACTTGGAGCACCAATTGGTACGAATAAAGGCTTGAGAACAGTAGACTTTTTAGAGATTATTATCAGTCAGAGTAATGTTCCGGTAGTGGTGGATGCAGGAATTGGCGCTCCTTCTGACGCGGCAAAAGCAATGGAAATGGGAGCGGATGCAGTTTTGGTAAATACAGCGATTGCCGTTGCTAGAAATCCAATAAATATGGCGTTGGCTTTTAAAGAAGGTGTAATTGCAGGAAGAAGAGCCTATGAATCAGGATTGGGAGCAATTGGAAATCATGCAAAAGCCTCTAGCCCGTTGACGTCTTTTTTGTTTGATTGAAACGAAGAATATAAAAGTCCCAAAGGGACGATTCAGTAAAGAATAGGATGAAGTCCTATTACAAATAATAAATAATGATTATTTGGATTAAAACCGAATATTATGAACAGCTTTAAAGATATTTTTGAAAATTATCACTGGGATGATATTAAAGCCAAATTGGAGAAAGTAACCTTATCTGATGTTGAAAACAGCCTGCAAAAGAGTACGAAAACAATAGAAGATTTTCTGAATTTTCTTTCTCCTGTTGCGGCTCAGAAATTAGAACTGATGGCTCAGATGACGCAGAAAATCACACAGAAACGTTTTGGAAAGACGATTCAGCTGTATGCGCCATTGTATCTGAGTAATGAATGTCAGAATATCTGCACTTACTGTGGTTTTAGCTTAGATAATTCCCTTAAAAGAAAGACACTTTCCAGTACGGAGCTTATTATAGAAGCTATGGCGTTAAAAGCAATGGAGGTCAATCATGTATTGCTGGTAAGCGGAGAAGCGAATAAAACAGTGGGACTTTCCTATTTTTTGACGGCGGTTCGTTTGTTGAAGCCTCATTTTGCCAATATTTCTATTGAAGTTCAGCCACTGTCGGAGGAAGAATATCAACAACTTCACGATGAAGGCGTGAATGCGGTGTTGGTATATCAGGAAACGTATCATCAGGAAGTCTATAAAGAATATCATCCAAAAGGGAAGAAGTCCAATTTCAATTTTCGTTTAGAAACGCCTGATAGAATAGGAAAGGCAGGAATCCATAAAATGGGCTTGGGTGTTTTATTAGGTTTGGAAGATTGGAGAGTTGATAGTTTTTTCAACGCCCTTCACATCGATTATTTACAGAAGCAGTATTGGAAAAGTAAGTTTTCAGTTTCATTTCCGAGATTACGACCTGCGGAAGGTATTATTGAGCCCAATTTTATTATGGAGGATAAAGATTTATTACAATTAATCTGTGCTTATCGAATTTGGAATGAAGAGTTGGAGATATCCATTTCCACCAGAGAAAATGAAAAGTTCAGAAATAATATCATTTCATTGGGCGCAACAGCGATGAGCGCGGGATCGAAAACCAATCCTGGAGGGTATGTGGTAGATCCGGAATCGTTGGAACAGTTTGAAACCAGCGATGAAAGAAGCATGAATGAAATGCGCAGTATTATTAAACAAGCGGGCTATGATCCAGTGATGAAAGACTGGGATGCTATGTATAGTGGAATTTAAAATGTAAAAGATTTTAAACCATTAAGAAAATTGAAGAGATTAAGTTTAGTTAAGAAAAAATCAGATAGATTTTAAGTACTAAAAGCAATGTTCTTTACAACGAAATTGTTTAAGCTCTTTATTTTAACCGCAAAAGACACAAAAGATTAACACATTGTAAGCTTATTTTGAAATGCAAAAAAAGAATACATAAGTTGAAAAAATCTTTGATTTTTACTCTTTTGCGGGCTTTGTTTTCAAAATAGTTAAACTTTAAATGATTCAATAATAGCTTTTGTGTCTTTTGTGGTTTAATTTAAATAAGCTTATTGGTTCAATAAAAAAATATGAAAAACGAAGATATTTTCTCACGATACAGCCGCCAAATTTTTATTGAAGAAATAGGCTTGGATGGGCAACGAAAAATAATGAACTCCAAAGTGCTTGTGATTGGAGCAGGCGGATTAGGAAGTCCTGTGATTCAGTATTTAGCAGCGGCAGGAGTTGGAGTTTTAGGGGTAATGGATTTTGATGAGGTTGAATTACATAACTTAAACCGACAAATCATTCACAATGAAAATTCGGTGGGAGTTTCTAAGGTTAAAAGTGCAGAACAATTTGTAAGCAAGCTCAACCGTCATGTTCAGTTTATTGGAATTGAAAAAAAATTAGATGAATCCAATGCAGAAGAAATTATCTCTCAATTTGATGTTGTTATCGATGGTTCAGATAATTTCAAAACGCGATATTTAGTCAATGACTTTTGTGTAAAATTAAGTAAACCTTTGATTTACGGGAGTATTTTAGGGTTTTCTGGGCAGGTTGCTATTTTTAATTATCAGGGGAGTAAACATTTAAGAGATCTGTTTCCTGAGCCACCGATTGATGAAGATCTTCCGGATTGTGATAGCCTTGGCGTTTTGGGCGCGTTGCCGGGAATTGTAGGAAGCATGATGGCGAATTTAACCCTAAAATTGATAACCGATTTACCTTTAGATATCAATCAACTCACATTGATTGATACATTAAACTGGAGATTTCAAACTGTTGATTTTTGATTAAAAAACAATATTCAATAGGGTTTGGCTAAAGCCAGTTTGAATTTTTGCATAAAAAAACGGACTAAAGTCCGTTTCTATTGATAAAGTATTCGTGTTATTCGTGTAAAATATTCGTGCTGATTTGTGTTTAAACAAAAAATTATTGTGCTTGCTGCATCACACCAGTATCTTCTTTCTTCGTTTGGTTCAGAATGTTTGAATCTTCTTTAGCCAATTTATTTTTGGTAGGAATTTTATAATTAATTGATAATCCGAAGTTTCTGCTGTCATATTTATTTCTCAACATTACTGTTTCTCCTACAGGTGGATTAGAACGTACCTGCATTACCTGACCATTGAAAATATCATTTGCAAAGACAGAAACCGTTAAGCGATTATCCATAAACTTCTTTGTTAAGGTAATATCAACATTGTTGTTGAATGGCTTTTCTGCAGTAAAGTAAAAATATCCCGCTTGTGGAGTGAGGTAACTGTAATTAGCGGTTAGTTTTATTGCTTTTGGTAAGATAACCTGTGTTGATACATTGAAAATCCAGAATCCTTTATTGTTCAGATTATCAATTTGATGCTTCTGATATCCTGCATAGACATACATAAAGTTGATTTTATCAGGATTAAAATTAAACTTCATGATCTCACTTAGTGATTTACTGAAGATCATAAACGGAATAGGAAGCCCAACATTGAAATTATGAATTTTCATATTGGAAATATTTACCTGCTCGTTAAAGAGGTTTTTACCATCTTTTCTGATGATCTGCGCTACTTGATTCGTTGCAGAGCTTACGCTATAGCCAATAAATGCATAATCAAAAGCCGAGATCTTTAATTCATAATTATCAAAAATGGTTGGCTGTAGATTGGGGTTACCTGTTACTTGAGTATTGGGACCTTGGAACGTTGTATTGTTCGGGTTTAAGGCTGAAATACTTGGTAAGCTTATTTTTTTGTTATAGTTAGCAGCAATATAAACCTGATTCATCATGTTATACTGCATACTTGCGTTAGGGAATAATTTAAACTTATTAAAAGGAGTTAAATCATCTTGAACCAGATTTTCTTGTTTATTAAAGAATCGGGTAATCCCGGAAATATCATAGTTTTCAGCACGTGAACCTAAGGTAAAATCAAACTTTTTCAGTTTTGCCTGAAACTCTAAATATGTTGAAGCTGTTTGCCTTTGATATTCTAAATTGGTTAATCCAAAACTTTCAGTATCATAATCCTGTCTTTCGTATAGCCCTCCAAAGCTCATTTTTCCACCATCAAGAAGTTTGATAGGTTGTGAATAATCAATTTTAAAGTTAGCGATTTTCATGTCTGATGTGTTATTCAGAACATTTCCTTTCACAATTCTTGGCAGTGTAGTTTCAGGATTTTGATAAAATAAATCTGTGAAAATATTATCCTGATCAAATTTACTGGTAGATCTTGTATATCCAAATTGAAAATCTAATTTTTGAGACTTATCTGCAAAACGTTTTTGATAGGTAACTACAGCCTCTTGTCTTAAATTGTTGGTATTTGAAGCATCGAAATTATTAAATTTAGTTTCTCTATAAAGAGCAGGATTTTCCTGAATTAAAATGTCCGTAAGTCCGTTGCTTGCAATATAATTACTATTGTTGTTGTGATAAATATCGTAGTTTAATAGTAATCTGTCCTGTCCAAGATCAAAAGTTACCCCAGATTTTGCAAAATATCCTCTTCCAACCCTGTCAGTATTACTTAAGATTAAGTTATCCTGATTGGTGTCCATCATACTTTCTCGGTAGTTCTGGCCCACATTCAACTGCCATCCGAAATATTTATTTCTGGCATTTAAGTTTAATGAATTACTGGTTCGGCTTCTGTATTTATCGTAATTGGTAAAAGAATAATTTCCTGAATACGTTGCTGTTAAGTATTTATTAGCATTCTTATTCGTGATGATATTCATGATGGCACCTCCTGATGTGGCAGGAAACTCTGCGCCGGGTTGCGTGATTACTTCGATTCTGTCAACAGAATTAGCGGGCATTCCCTCAAGGAAAGAATTCAGTTCGTTGGTGGTGATGTTTAAAGGTCTTCCGTTAAGGTATACTTCAAGCATTTTCCCCTGATACATCATTCCTGCGATGTCTGTGGAGACAAGACCCGGAAGTTTTTTTATCCCTTCCAACACATTTCCGTTATTAAGCTGAGGTTGTTCAGAAAAATCAAAGATTGTACGATCTGCTTTTTGTTCAACGGCTTTTTTAGTTTTGGTGATGACCACCCCTTCAATTTCCTTTTCTTTTACCTGACTATTGGTCTTCTCCTGTGCATAGGTAAACATAGAGCCTATCACAGAAAGAACGAATATAGTTTTTTTCATACTATTCTTTTACTACTATTCAGTTAGACGCAGAAAAGGAAATTTTGTTACAAAAAGCTTTTGTGTGGGTGTTATAGGGAATTGAATTCTACATAATCAAACTCAGGAGATGAGGTAAATAGCTGTCTTAGCACGGATGCATGACCATTTCCTGCAATGACAAGTATTCTGTCTTCTGTATTGTGAGGGATATTCTGGATATTGCGGAACATTCTAAGGTTTCTGTTATACCAATATAATGAAAGCATATCTGCACCGTCGTGGTCTCTTAATTTAAAATCTCCGGTAAGATAAGCGCCATATTCATACTGGTGATATTCTTTACTGTTCATATACTTAAAGTTTTCTAGAATAGATGTAAAGCTTTTAGGTTCACTACTTTTAAAAAAATCGTTATATTGATTAGATATCGCGTCATCACTCTGAAAATCATAATCTTGGCTAATCTTATTGAAATAGGCAGAATCTTGTTTTCCAAATTTTTCTTCAAAGTCGCCCCAAGCAGATGCCGCATCTATACTGAATAATTCATTGAGCTTAAGTTCGGTAGCAATACGCATTGCAAGTTGATAACGCTCATCTCTTTTGTCTTTGTATTTTCCTTCGCTATATTCTTTTAGCTTTTGGTTGGCGTTCCATTTTGGCCAGGCCTCGATGGCTATTTTTGTAGGTTTAAATTTTTTAATATACTCCACAAGTTCTGTTACTTCTTTGGCTGTTTTAGGAGCAAGAACATCTACTTGGTCGCTTTTTTCTGTTTTATGAGCATCAAGATTAGGATAATCAAAATGGAATGATCCTACGACCAAAACTTTGGTTTTAGGGTTGCTAAAATACTCTGATGGTTTTTTCTGAGCCGAAACAAAAGTAGAGAAGCATACAAGTAGGCTATAGATAAATGTTTTCATAATTATTTTTTTTGTTAGTTATTTTATTTTGATAGTCCAAAGGTAGATTTACAGGAAAACCTATGAAATAGCGTTTAGATGAAGCCTCTGTTTATCGGGGTTAAAAGATTTTCGTCGGAGAAATGAAGGTGTTCATCGGAAATTAGAGCTCATAATTTAACAGATATCCTATTTTTGCTTTATGAAAGCGAACAAACTTATTTATCTGCATATTTTCTTCTGGGGGATTTATAGTATAGGATCGGTTCTTATTCCTTATTTTGTATTTCATACGGAGAGAATCATTCTTAATATAACTTTCTTCCTCACGAGCTTTATTTGCTTTTATGTGAACTATTTTATGGTAGCTCCCAACTTTTTTGATGCAAGCAAATGGTATAAATCGGTGATTGCATTTTTGTTGAGTGCTTCGTGTTTTGTTTTTGTTCGATATTCTGTGGAAGAGATCTTATTGCCTGCAACAATAGGGTTAAGGAATTATAAGGAAGGAACTAACTTGGGATTTTACTTTTTCGATAATATTTTCTACAGCAGTACCACCATTTTTATCAGTACTACTTTTTGGTTTTTTAAATACTTTGTTGATGTAGAAAAAGAGAAATCGGAATTAATTGAAGCCAAAAAAACAGCAGAATTGCAGGCGTTGAAAACCCAGATCAATCCGCATTTTATTTTTAATTCTTTAAATAATATTTATTCTCTAGTATATCAAAAATCAGATAAAGCTTTGCCTGCACTTGAAGAATTGAGCCAACTCCTGAGATACAGTACCAAAGATTTGGAGAAAGATTTTATAACATTAGATAAAGAAATAGGATATATTGAAAGTTTAATCGCGTTAGAAAGTTTAAGATTAAAAAATCCGGAACTTTTGGTCGTTGAAAAAAATATCAATTTCCCTAAACTTAATATTTCTCCTATGCTTATTGTTCCATTCGTAGAAAATGCCTTTAAACATGGTGATTTTAGAGAGAAGGGTTTTATGGTGAAGATGTCTGATGATAACAAAGTCCTTCATTTTAATCTTCATAATTTCAAAAAAGATAAGATGAAAGATTCTACGTCGGGTATTGGAATTGAAAATGTAAAGAAAAGGCTGGAAATTTTATATCCCAAAAAGCACGAACTCAATATAACAGAAACCGAATCGGAATTTATTGTAGATTTGAAAATCAATTTTGCTGAATGAATAAGATAAAGTGTATGGTCGTAGATGACGAACCATTGGCAATTTCCCTGTTGGAAAACTACGTTCGGAAAATTCCGTTTCTAGAATTGGTCTTTTCCACAGAAAACCCGATAGAAGCTTTAGATTATATTCAAAATAATGAGGCAGATCTGGTTTTTCTTGATATTCAAATGCCTGAATTAACGGGAATAAATTTTATGAAAATCGTCGGCGATAAATTAAAATATATTTTAACGACCGCGTATTCCGAATATGCATTGGAAGGCTATGAACACAATATCGTAGATTATCTTTTAAAACCCATTTCTTTTGAACGTTTTTATCAAAGTTCATTGAAGGCTCAGGAACGTTTTTCTTTTGTGGAAAATAAAGTAGATTCCCATTTTTTTGTAAAATCTTCCGGCCAGCAATACCGCATTAATTTTGAAGATATTCTTTATATAGAAAGCATTAAAGATTATGTAAACATCAAAACAGCCAACCAGGAATATATTGTGTTGGACACCTTAAAATCTCTTGAACAGCAACTTTCTGAATGGTCTTTTGTAAGAATTCACAAGTCGTTTATTATCAATACCAATCAAATAAAAAGCATCAGTGCTAAAAAAGTGAATTTATTTTCGGAACAGGAAATTCCAATCGGAGATATGTATAGAGAGAATTTTCTAAAGAAACTGAAATAAAAAAAGCAACTTCAATTGAAGTTGCTTTTTAGGATATATTAATCTAACAATTAATGTTCTTGTCTTTTGATTAAGTTCAGCGCAGAACCTGCCTTAAACCAATCAATCTGTTGATCGTTATACGTATGATTCGCCATAATGATGTCTTTAGTTCCATCAGCATGTACAAATTCTAAAGAAAGTTGTTTTCCTGGAGCGAATTGATCTAAATCTAAGAAGTTCACCGTGTCATCTTCCTGGATTTTATCATAATCAGCCTCATTAGCGAAAGTTAATCCCAACATCCCTTGTTTTTTAAGGTTCGTTTCATGGATTCTTGCAAATGATTTTACCAATACCGCTTTTACACCAAGATGTCTTGGCTCCATAGCAGCGTGTTCTCTTGAAGAACCTTCACCGTAGTTTTGATCTCCCACAACAATCGTAGGAATTCCTGCAGCTTTGTAAGCTCTCTGTACAGCAGGAACTTCGCCGTGTTCACCTGTTAATAGGTTTTTCACACTGTTTGTTTCCATGTTGTAAGCGTTTACAGCTCCAATCAACATATTGTTTGAGATATTATCTAAATGGCCTCTGTATTTCAACCATGGTCCAGCCATAGAAATGTGGTCAGTAGTACATTTTCCGAAAGCTTTGATTAAAACTCTGGCACCTACAATGTTTTTTCCGTCCCAAGCAGGGAATTCTTCTAACAACTGAAGTCTGTCTGAAGTTGGGCTTACGTTTACCTGAACACCAGATCCGTCCGCAGATGGCGCTTGGTATCCGTTATCATCTACAGCGAAGCCTTTTTCAGGTAATTCAAAACCTTTTGGCTCATCTAGTTTGATTTGCTCCCCGTTTTCAGCAGTTAAAGTATCAGTGATAGGGTTGAAATCTAATCTTCCTGAGATAGCAATAGCCGCTACCATTTCAGGAGAAGCTACGAATGCGTGCGTATTTGGGTTACCATCTGCTCTTTTCGCAAAGTTTCTGTTGAAAGAGTGAATGATTGAGTTTTTCTCTCCTTTTTCAGAACCTTCTCTGTCCCATTGTCCGATACAAGGTCCGCAAGCGTTAGTAAATATTCTTGCGTTTTCAAATTTTCTGAAAGAATCTAAGAAACCGTCTCTTTCTGCCGTGAATTTCACTTGCTCAGATCCTGGGTTAATTCCTAAAATAGCTTTAGGTTTTACTCCTTTTGCTACTGCATCTTCAACAATAGAAGCTGCTCTCGATAAATCTTCATAAGAAGAGTTTGTACAAGAACCAATTAATGCCCATTCTACTTCCAGAGGCCATCCGTTCGCTTCAGCTTTAGCTTTAAATTCAGAAACTGGCGTTGCCAAATCTGGAGTAAAAGGTCCGTTTAGGTGAGGCGTTAATTCAGAAAGGTTAATTTCAATAACTTGATCGAAATATTGTTCTGGGTTAGCGTACACTTCAGCATCACCCGTTAAGTGGTCAGCAATGACGTCAGCAGCATCCACAACATCTTGTCTTCCTGTAGAAGCCAAATATCTTCTCATAGAATCATCGTACCCGAAAGTTGAAGTGGTAGCTCCAATTTCAGCACCCATGTTACAGATGGTACCTTTTCCTGTTGCAGATAAAGATTGAGCACCTTCTCCGAAATATTCTACGATACATCCTGTTCCTCCTTTTACGGTAAGGATTCCTGCAACTTTTAGGATAACATCTTTTGCAGAAGTCCAGCCAGACATTTTACCGGTTAATTTTACCCCGATAAGTTTAGGCATTTTAAGCTCCCAAGCCATTCCTGCCATTACGTCTACCGCATCAGCACCACCAACTCCGATTGCAACCATTCCTAATCCTCCCGCATTTACCGTGTGAGAGTCAGTTCCAATCATCATACCTCCTGGGAATGCATAATTTTCCAAGACAACTTGGTGAATGATTCCGGCTCCTGGCTTCCAGAAACCAATTCCATATTTATCACAAACAGAACCCAAGAAATTGAAAACTTCTGAATTCTTATTAAGACCTTCTTGTAAATCTGCCTGTGCACCTACTCTTGCCTGAATCAGGTGATCGGCGTGAGCAGTTGAAGGAACAGCTACTTTAGCCTTTCCAGCCTGCATAAATTGTAAAAGCGCCATCTGTGCCGTTGCATCTTGCATGGCAACTCTGTCTGGTGCAAAATCTACGTAAGAGTTTCCTCTTTCATGTGCTGATGTAGCATTTCCTTCCCACAAGTGGGTGTAAAGGATTTTTTCTGAAAGTGTAAGAGGTTTTCCCACGATTTGTCTTGCCGCAGCAATTCTTTCTGGGTAACGCTCGTATACTTTTTTGATCATGTCAATGTCGAAAGTCATATCTATTTTAATTTTTCTTTTTCAATAATTTTTTTCCGGACTTTAATTTAAAAGTAAAGGCGGAGATTTTCTTAAATATAACTCATCAAATTCTGTTCCTACCACCTATAAAGCAGTATAAATAAGATGAATAATTAATATTATTTATAACTATCAAGTTAAGGAAAAATAATTTTTGAGTCATTGACATAGGTTAAAATAATTCTCATGACTCTTAAATGGAAAGGTTCTAAATAAAAAAAGAAAGATTTTAAATCCAATGGACTAAAATCTTTCTTATATAAGTTAAAACAGTCTTTCGACTTATCGGTAAGCTTTATTAATGACCAACCTGAACCAACTCCTTAATAGGTGGAGCGAATTTAGTAAGGTCAATACCTTCAACAGCTGTTTTATACTCATCGATATTAGGAATTCTTCCCATGATCGCAGAAAGTACAACAACCGGAGTTGAAGCCAATAAAGATTCTCCTTTTTTACGTTCAGAATCTTCCACAACTCTTCCTTGGAAAAGACGGGTAGAAGTAGCTAAAACAGTATCTCCTTTTTCAGCTTTTTCCTGGTTACCCATACAAAGGTTACATCCAGGACGCTCAAGGTACATCATGTTTTGGTATTGTGTACGAGCTTCACCTTTTGGAGTGTTGTCGTTAAATTCGAAACCTGAATATTTTTCTAAAAATTCCCAGTCACCTTCAGCCTTTAATTCATCAATGATATTGTAAGTAGGCGCAGCCACAACCAATGGAGCTAGGAATTCTACTTTACCATTTTGCTTTTCAAGGTTTCTAAGCATTTGAGAAACGATTTTTAAATCTCCTTTGTGAACCATACAAGATCCAACGAAACCAAGATCTACTTTTTTCTCACCTCCGTAATACGTAAGATCTCTGATAGTATCGTGAGTATATCTCTTAGAAACATCATCATTGTTTACATCTGGGTCAGCAATCATTGGTTCAACGATGATATCAAGATCAACAACTACTTCAGCGTAATATTTAGCGTTAGCATCAGGAGTTAAAGCAGGTTTATCACCTGATCTGATTTCCTCGATTCTTTTATTAGCTTTATTAATTAATCCTTGAAGAACCTTGTTGTGATTGTCCATTCCTTTGTCGATCATGATCTGGATTCTGCTCTTAGCAATTTCCAATGATTCGATCAAAGTATCGTCTTCAGAGATATTGATTGAAGCTTTAGCTTTCATTTCTGCAGTCCAGTCTGTAAATGTAAACGCTTGGTCAGCAGGAAGTGTTCCGATGTGAACCTCGATAATTCTACCTTGGAATACGTTCTCCCCATCAAATTGCTTCAACATTTGAGCCTGAGTTGCGTGAACTACATCACGGAAATCCATATGCTCCTTCATATCTCCTTTGAAAGTCACTTTCACAGATTCAGGGATTGGCATTGAAGCTTCACCTGTTGCTAAAGCTAATGCTACTGTTCCAGAGTCAGCTCCGAAAGCTACCCCTTTAGACATTCTTGTGTGAGAGTCACCTCCGATGATGATTGCCCATTCGTCAATCGTAATATCGTTAAGAACTTTGTGAATAACGTCTGTCATCGCGTGGTATTCACCTTTCGGGTCACGTGCAGTGATTACTCCGAAATCGTTCATGAATTTCATTAATTTAGGAATGTTAGCCTGAGCTTTTTTATCCCAAACTGAAGCAGTATGACATCCTGACTGATAAGCTCCGTCAACGATTGGAGAAATTACAGTTGCAGCCATAGATTCTAATTCCTGAGCAGTCATCAAACCTGTTGTATCCTGAGAACCAACAATGTTTACTTCAACTCTAACATCTGAACCTGCGTGCAATAATTTACCTTCAGTAACACCAACGGCATTTCTGTTAAAGATTTTTTCAACTGCAGTAAGACCCTGCCCTTCGATAGAGATTTCTTTAGAAGGAGCAAAAACAAGAGGCGTTTCAATTCCTAAAAGTTTTGCGGCAAATGTTTGTAGTTTTTTACCAAATACGATGGCATAAGAACCACCCGCTTTGATGAACTCTAATTTTTGAGGAGTAAATGATTTTGAAATATCTTTCAATTCAACATCCCCGTTATATAATTTCTTTTCTTTAGTATTGATTGTAAGAACTGTTCCTGTAGCTACAGAATATGCTTCTTCTAAAACGATGTCACCATTCTCGTTACGAACAGGATTTCCGTTTTCGTCTAATTTTTTCACCCAGTTCTGAAGGTCGATTCCGATACCTCCTGTTACATCAACCGTTGTAAGGAAAATCGGAGAAATGCCGTTTGTTCCTCCAACAATCGGAGCGATGTTTACAAATGGAATGTATGGGCTTGCTTGTTTACCAGTCCAAAGAGCTACGTTGTTTACTCCCGACATACGAGATGAACCAACACCCATTGTTCCTTTTTCTGCAATAAGCATTACACTTGCATCAGGATGTTGAGCCTGTAACGCTTTAATTTCTTCCTGTGCTTGAGGAGTGATCATACATTTACCATGCAATTCACGATCTGATCTTGAGTGAGCCTGATTTCCCGGAGAAAGTAAATCTGTAGAGATATCACCTTCACCAGCAATAAATGTTACCACCTTTACTTCTTCAGCAACTTCTGGAAGTTTTGTGAAGAATTCGGCTTTTGCGTAGCTTTCAATGATTTCTTTTGCGATTTCGTTACCGCTATTGAATGCTTCCTTCAAACGGTCAGTATCCGCATCATAAAGGAAAACTTGAGTCTTAAGAACATTTGCAGCTTCTTTGGCAATAGCAGTATCATTACCTAAAGCTAGATCTAGCAATACCTTAATTGAAGGTCCTCCCTTCATGTGAGATAATAATTCAAAGGCATATGCTGGAGAAATTTCTTCTACAACAGATTCACCTAGAATGATTTCTTTTAAAAATTGAGCTTTTACACCAGCCGCACTTGTCGTTCCTGGTAATGTGTTATAAATAAAAAATTTAAGAGAGTCTGCCCTGTATTCATTAGCTGTATCTTTAATTTGCGAAATAATTTCGCTTAATAATTCAGCACCATCAATTGGCTTTGGATGAAGTCCTTGGTCTTTTCTTTCTTCAATCTCTTTAATGTAATCCTTATAAATATTCATATAGAAGTCTTTTCAATATTAAAAGTAGATATTGCTACTTTTTCTCTACAAGTCTGTATAAATATTCAATGCTATTTTGAGCGCTCGCATTTAGATACACATTATAGACCCGAGTAAAGTCAGCATAATCTACACCTTTTTTTAAAATGTGAGATAATATATTGTTATAAAGGGGAGTATGAATGGACTTTTATTGAAACTGTAATTGGCTTACGGGTACTCTTTTTTTGTCGCAAAACTCTCTTTCGGAAACGTTCGTATACTTTGTTGATTCTATCTGTATCAGGTGTTGTATCTTAAAAACGCTTTTAAATTATCAAACAATTAAAAAATTGTTCCCAAAATTACGAATTTTTAATATTTTATCAGGAAGATATTATTTAGATTCTTTATAAATATGAATTTTATATTTTCTATTTTTAGCCGTATTTTTGCAAGCAAATGATGAGTATGAAAAAAGTAATTAATTTTCTGAGTGTGTTTATTTCTATTTTTATTTTTTCCCAGGTAAAAACGGTGAAGAAAGTTCCTGTAAAAAAAGCACCAAAGAATATTGTTAAAAAGGCTGCTGAAGAGCCTAAACCCAATCCTGAACTGGTGGTCATTAATAAAGATATTCCTGTTTTAATTCCAAAAAAGAAAGACGGAAAATTCGGATATATTAACCAAAAAGGGAAAATTATCATTCAGCCTGAATATCATATTGCCGTTTTTTTTGCTGAAGATTGTAATCTTTTAAACTCTCCCAACGAAAAAATCAGAAAATTTGGCACAAAAGATTACGCGACTGTTGAAAAAGATTTAATATCCTACCGGGTTGATCATGCAGGAAAAAGAGTGTATCAGTTCAAAGATGCTGATTTAGGGCAATGTAAATTTGGAGATTATAAGCAGCAATTATATCAGGCGTATATTTTAAATGGCTTTTATGGCATCATTGAAAAAGCAAAATTTGTAAATGCGGCAGATTATCGTGATTATCAAATTTACCCTCAATACCAATATTTATTTATCATGGAAGGAGATGATGTGGCAGATCCGATGATTGTGGCTTCTCAGAATGACAGATTTGGAGTGATTGATGTTAATAATAAAGTAATTATTCCTTTCGAATATTCGAATATCAAAAGGAATTTCAGCTGGAAATTGGGTAAAATGTTTGATGTTACCAAAGACGGAGTTAATTACTATTACATTGATGCCAATAATAAAGAATATTAATGATTTGAGTCTTTTTAAGACTTCAGAATTTCCTTTCCTGAATTCAAAGCAGATATCTCGTACATTTTTTGTAATTTCGCGGCTGAAATAAAGGGGTGCTGTAACAAGCTGAGATTATACCCAATGAACCTAGAACGGATAATGCTGTTTAGGGAAATTAAAAATGAGTAAATAAGTACTTTTCAAATTATTACTTATTATCAATTACTCATTATCCATCATAATCCGCCCCTTTTATTCATTAAATTTTAAAAATTTATAGAATGAAAGGATTATTTTTTTTAGGGCTTACCGTAGGCTCTTTTGCTTTTATACAAGCACAAAACACTGATTCCTTAAAAATAAAGGAAATTGAAGCCGTCAACTTTACCAAAAGACTTCCTGTTGCTAAGGAAATTATTAATGTTCAAAAAGATTTAGACAGTAGAAATCTTGGACAGGATTTACCGATGTTGCTTAAAAATCAAACCTCAATTATTTCGACTTCCGACGCCGGAAATGGAGTAGGATATACAGGTTTTAGGATTCGTGGTGTTGCCGGAAGAGGAATCAATGTAATGATGAACGGCGTTCCGTTCAATGATTCTGAAAGTCAGGGAACGTTTTTCGTTAATGTTCCGGATTTAACGAGTTCGGCATCACAAATTGTTATTCAAAGAGGGGTTGGGACTTCCAATAACGGGGTTTCTGCTTTTGGAGCGAGTATTAATGTGATCTCAAAAGATCCTGAAGACAAGCTTTATTTTAAAACGGATGACAGTTACGGATCATTCAATACTTATAAATATTCTGCTGAGGTCGGCTCAGGGAAATTCTGGAAAAACAGACTTTCTGTGATGGGAAGATATACCAATATTCATTCTGATGGATATATCGACAGAGCTGCATCTGATCTTCATTCATACAATTTTACAGCACTTTTCGAAGAAGGTAAAACGAGAATTCGTTTGATGGCTTTTGGAGGGAAAGAAAAAACGTATCAGGCATGGAATGGAATAGACCGAAAGACTTGGGAAACAGACCCGAAATTTAATGTTTCAGGAGCTATTCTTGATGCAGATAAAAATATTATAGGGTTCTACGATAACGAAACAGATAATTACAGACAAAACCATTATCAGTTACTTTGGGAGCAGAAATTCAGTGATCATTGGAATTTAGAAACAACTTTGCATTACACAAAAGGGAAAGGGTATTATGAAAACTATAAGCAGAATGCTAAATTTTCGAAGTATAACTTACCCAATATAATAGAAAACGGACAAACATTACAACGTACCGATTTCATCAGAAAAAAATGGCTGGATAATGATTTCTACGGAATGGTTTCAACGCTTTATGGAAAGTTTGAAAATCTTGACCTTAATTTTGGAGCAGTAGCCAATCAATATTACGGAAGACATTTTGGAAATGTGACGGGTGTGTTTTTGCCTCAGATTAACGAAAGTGAGTATTACAGAAACCGTTCTGTGAAAAGTGAAGTATCTGGTTTTGCAAAGGCGTTGTTTAAAGTAAATAATTTTGAATTCTTCGGAGATCTACAGCTTAGAAATATAGATTATGATATAAAAATCATACAGGATGGCGATGGTGAAGGAGGCAACCTGACGAAAAACTGGTTGTTCTTTAACCCTAAAGCTGGGGTGAATTACAGAATAGGAAACGGAAAGGTCTTTTTATCTTATGCGCACGCTCAACGTGAACCGAACAGAGATGATTTAACCGCTGATAATAATGTGAAAGCTGAAAAGCTTCATGATTTTGAGGCTGGTTTAGAAAAGCAATTCGGAATTTTATCGGTTACGGCCAATTTATATTACATGTACTATGTTAATCAGTTGGTTTTAAATGGAGAACTGAATAATGTCGGGGCATTCATCAGAACAAATTCCGGAGAAAGTTACAGAAGAGGAATTGAAATCGGAGCGTTGGCTAAATTGTCTAAACAATGGGAGATTTCAGGGAATGTAAGTCTTAGTCAGAACAGAAACCTTGATTTTAAAATAGAAAATGCAGATGGAATTAAAGATCTAGGAAATACACAGATTTCTTTTTCACCGGATGTGATCGCGAATGTAGGATTGAAATTTAATCCAAATAAAAATTTCCAGTTTGCATTGATGAACCAATATGTGGGAAAACAATATTTAGATAACGTGGAAGATAAAAATTTACAATTGAAAGATTATCTTCTGACCGATTTTAATGCGCAGTATCAATTCAAGATTGCAAATAACGACGTTGCATTAAAGTTATTGGTAAATAATATTTTCAATAAAAAATATGTGAATAACGGAGCAGTTTCTGAAGGACAGCCTTTCTATTTTTCTCAGGCAGGAACTAATTTTATGTTCGGAATAAGCTGGAAAATTCAATAGTAAATAGGTAAAGATAACTCAGAATTGTTTTCAATACCTCAATAAAGACATTTAAACAAGTAATATTATATTTTAGAGACTGTTTCGGCAGTCTTTTTTATGTCAATAAATCATCTAAAAAGTCATGGAAAAGTTATAAATTTGCCATCAAATGAATATTTCAGCTTACATTTTAGAATATCTGAAACAATTTGGTACTGTTACAGTTCCAAGCTTTGGTGTATTTTCTCTTGAGAATTCTAAAGCAATTATCAACTCCGAAAACGGAAGTATCCTTCCTCCGGCAAGTCAGATTGCTTTTATGCCTGACTTTGAGATTCAATCTGATGATTTAATCGCTTTTATTGCAGAGCAAAAGCAAATGTCTTTTGCTGCGTCCAAAAGTGATTTAAAAATTCAGACCGATTTTTGGAAGAAAAAACTTCAGGCAGAACAGACTTTAGAAATTCAGAATCTCGGAACGATCTTTATTGAAGAGGGTCATACCCATTTTAAAGGAAAGAGAATAGAATCCGGACATCCTGATTTTTATGGATTGGAAGAGATTAAATTTTCTGATATTAAAACAAAAGATAAATCCGTTGTTTCTGAAAAATCCGGAAAAGAATATAAATTCAGCAAATCACTCCTTTGGATCTTTTTAATCGTTATTCCTGTTTTAGGGATCGTTTATCTCGCTTTTACGAACCAAGAGCTCCTTTTTGGGAAAGAATCTTTTAAGAAAGAAAAAGATTCGCTCAAGGTTAATGCAAAAGTAGCAGTATTGGTAAGAGACACGGTAAAAGTAGACTCTGCCAAGATAAGAATGGCAGATTCTTTGAAAACATTGAAAAAAGATTCAATCGTAAAACCTGCTGAAAAAGCGGTTCAAATTCCAACAACCCCAAACAAGACTAAGGCTACATGGCAAAAATAAAAAAAGCGTCAGAATCTCTGACCATCATGACTAATATCGTACTCCCTAACGAAACCAATTCTCTAAGAAATCTTTTTGGAGGTGAGTTGCTGGCAAAGATGGACCGTTGTGCGTCTATTTCTGCAGCAAGACATTGCGAAAGAAGAGTGGTTACCGCTTCTGTGAATCACGTTTCTTTTAATCACCCGATTCCGGAAGGTGGAATTGTGATTTTAGAGTCTAAGGTTTCCAGAGCATTTTCTACTTCTATGGAAGTGTATGTTGATGTTTGGTTAGATGATCCTATCAGTCAAAAGAAAACGCATACGAATGCTGGAATTTACACGTTCGTTGCGGTGGATGAGTTTAATCGTCCAATTCCAATTCCTGAAATGGTTCCTGAAACCGAAGACGAAAAAGAAAGATTTGCTGCGGCATTCCGTAGAAAAGAATTGTCATTAATTCTTTCAGGAAGAATGAAACCATTGGAATCTGTGGAGCTGAAGAAATTATTCCAAGAGCCACAAGAGCCGGAAACAGATAAATAATAAATTAAGTTTAAACAAGATATCAATGCTTTTAATCTTTGCTGAGTGTAACGTCTTTGCGAGCTTAAAAGCATTTTTTAGTTAACAGATATATTGAAGCATTTTTTTTGAAGCTTTTTCCCGCTTTCCATTGCAATCTTTTTTTGCAAAAAAGGATTTCCATTACAATCGGGGCTAGGGTTTCAGTCGTTTATTTAAACATTGGATAAATAATCACAAAGTTTGTCATCCTGAAAGGATCTAGGCTCGAATCTTTTTGTAATACTTTGTTGAGATGCTTTCAGCATGACAAACTTTATGGGAAAAAATAGTGAAAAACATAAAAGCTAAAAAAAATTAATAAATCTTCTCAAACGTTACGTTAAAATATTTACAATATGAAAATCCTACTTTTAGATAAAAACCACCCTCTTATCACTGAACAGCTTTTAGCGAAAAATTTCATACTGGAAGAAGATTTTACGTCTTCTTACGATGAGGTTTGTGCTAAGATTGAAAACTATGATGGAATCATTATCAGAAGCCGAATTCCTTTAGACCAAAATTTTTTGGAGAAAGGCAAAAATCTGAAATTCATTGCAAGAGTAGGTGCGGGCATGGAGAATATTGATATTCCTGTTGCTGAAAAACTGGGAATTCAATTGATTAATTCTCCTGAAGGAAACAGGGATTCTGTGGCAGAACATGTTGTCGGAATGTTGTTAATTTTAATGAACCGACTTTTCATTGCTTCTCAGGAAGTGAAGAACGGAATCTGGTTGCGTGAAGAAAACCGTGGTGATGAATTATTAGGAAAAACAGTTGGACTTATCGGTTACGGAAACATGGGGAAAGCTACGGCGAAAAGACTTTCGGGTTTTGGCTGTAAAGTGATCTTCCATGATATTCTGCCAGATCTTTCTGATCAATTTGCAACACAGGTTTCTTTGGCAGAATTAAAAGAAAAAGCAGAGGTTTTAAGTTTACATATTCCTTTGACAGACTTGTCATATTATTTAGTTGATGGACCATTCCTTTCTGATATGAAAAATGATTTCTATTTCGTAAATACAGCGAGAGGAAAAAACATAGAAACGAGAGCTTTAGTTGAAGCGTTGAAATCTGGAAAGGTAAAAGGAGCATGTCTTGATGTTTTGGAATATGAAAAGTCTTCTTTCGAAAATATTGAAACAGAAAATGAAGATTTACAATATCTTTTAAGCTCTGAAAAAGTAATCGTTACGCCTCATATCGCAGGCTGGACGCACCAAAGTAAAGAAAAACTAGCACAGGTGATTGTTGATAAGATTGTTGCTTCTTTTTGTTAAGAGGTAAAAGGTGGAATTTACAATTTCCCGATTTTGCTCTTGTTTATGTTAAATAATTCATAATATGTAATAAGAATTCAATATTTATTTTGAGTTTTATTAAATTGCCCGCTCATTTTTGAAACTCATGAAGAAGCGTAATTTTGTCCTTGTTTTATCCGTTTTTTTACTAATTTTTTCTTGTAAAAAAAAATCCGAATCCAAAGAATCTGTAACTGAAAATACCACCAACCTTCCTAATTATGGAAGTGTAGATTTGGCTGATGTTTTCACAAAAGGCGACGGGCAGCTTCCTAACAAAGCTTCTCTTGTTCGTTATATCGATCAGTATTATAAAAAAGTTTGGGAAGCGAGTGATCTAAGTGGTGGAATATTAGTGGCCAAAGGCGATGATATCATTTATGAAAATTACAGAGGTTTCGGAAGAGCAGGAGGCCAAATGCCAATTGATAAAAATACACCTTTGCATGTAGCTTCAGTTTCAAAAACTTTAACGGCGATGGCGATGATGAAATTGATAGAAGCGGGAAAAATAAAATTTTCGGATCATTTAACTCAATTTTTTCCAGGATTTCCTTATCCGAATGTAACGGTACAGACTTTATTGGATCAAAGAAGTGGTCTTCCAAAGTATGAATATTTTATTACTAAAATTCCACCTGCAGCGCCAGAACTTTCAAAACCCTATATTACCAACCAGGATGTATTGGATATGATTATTAAATACAAACCTGATCTGGCAAGAGATACAGACACAGGTTTCATGTATTGTAATACCAATTTTGCATTGTTGGCTCTGTTGATAGAGAAAATAACAAAAACGCCTTTTCCTCAAGCGATGAAAGAAATGGTTTTTACACCATTGAAAATGAATAATACCTATATCTTTCAGGAAAAAGATATTCCTACAGCTTCACAATCTTTTTATTACACCAATAAACTATATCCTTTAGATAGATTAGATCTTATTTACGGAGATAAAAATGTGTATACAACGCCAAGAGATTTATATAATTTCTCAAAAGCAATGTTCTCAAAAAAATTCCTAAAACCGGAACTGATGGATATGGTGTTCTCTCCTTACAGCAATGAAAAAGTAGGAATGAACAATTATGGGCTAGGATTCAGAATGAAGATTTTTGATAACGGAGAAAAACTAACGTATCATAACGGATGGTGGCACGGAACAAACTCTGTTTTTGCCCATTTACTAAAATCAAAAGTAACTATTGTTGCCATTGGAAATAAGTATTCAAACAAAGTCTATACGGCGCTTGCTTTATCAGGTTTGTTTGAAGATTTCCCTGTACAGAAAGATAAGCTTCACAGCATCATGAATGACAATAAAGATTCTTTAAATGGCGGGCAGGATGTTCCAGAATAATGTTTACTTTTGCTTAAACATATTCATGAAAAGACTTCTTCTCTTATTTATTATAGGTTTTCTTGTGCAGTCGTGTGCAAGGGTAGGCTCTCCGGTTGGTGGACCTAAAGATTCTTTAGCACCGAAATTTTTAAGCTCAAATATTGATTCAACAAGGATCAATGTTAAAAGAGATATTCGCGAACTGCGTCTTGATTTTGATGAATATATTACGTTGAAAGACATCAATAAAAACCTGATTATTTCTCCGCCTATTAAAAATATCAAGCGTATTTTACCTTCAAATATTGCCAATAAATTTATTTTGATCCAATGGACGGATACTTTGAAGGCCAATACAACATATAATTTCAACTTCGGAAACTCTATTGTAGATAACAACGAAGCGAATATTCTGCGTTATTTCAATTTTGCTTTTTCTACAGGAGATAAATTAGATGATCTGTATATCAGTGGTGAAGTAAAAGATGCATTAGCTATCAAAAAGCAAGCCTCAGGGACCGAAAATAAGCTGGTTGTTGGGCTGTATCAAGTAAAAGATACCATTAACTATAAACAGAAACCTTACTACATCACGAAAGTAGATGCCGATGGGTATTATGAACTGAATTATCTGTCACCCGGAAAATATAAGATTATTGCTTTCGAAGATGAAAACGGAAATTCAATGTATGATCCTGGAAAAGAAAAGGTTGGTTTTCAAAAAGAACCTGTAGATGTTGAAAAATCTATTTCAGGGTTGAATTTAAAAGTATATCCTTCTAAAAAAGCATTGAAATATGTTGAGATGAAAGAAATGCCGGGCGGAGTGATGATGACATTTGAAGGGCATCCTAGTGAAGTGAAAGTTAAGCCTTTGAGCGAAAAAATTAAAGATTACAAGATTACTCATACTCCAAAATCTGATACCGTGAGAGTTTGGTTTGATGCGGTAAAAAGTGATGTTGGACAAACTGCAACAGAGAACTTAAAGTTTGGGTATAATGCTGACCAGAAAAAGGATACGCTTTATAATGCCTCATTGTTCTATAAATACAATGCGAAAAGTGCTATGGAGATCAGTAGTGATAATGGAGGTGGAATGTTACCCCCGAAAACTGATTTCAAGATTACCTCAAATTATATCATCGATAAAATAAACCCTGAAAAATGGGTGTTAAAAAGTGATAGTTTAACGACTCAGGATTTTACGGCTCAGATTTCTGAAACAAATCCGTATCAGATTTTAATAAAATCAGATTTTATTATTGGGAAAAAATACCAGTTAACGGTTCCTAAGACTACGGTTTCTTCATTCTACGCTAAAACGTCGGAGTCAAAACGTTTCGATTTTGAAGCAGATAAACCTGAGAATTACGGTAGCCTGACATTTAAATTAGAAAATGCTCCTGCCTCCAACTATTGGATTCAGTTGCTAGACTCATCAGAAAAGGTTGTTTATCAAAAATATACCAAAGGAGACGAAATAAAATTTGCAATCCTGAAGCCTGCTGAGTATATCGTAAGGATATTGGTAGATAATAATGACAATAAATATTGGGACGAATCAGACTTCCTCAATGAGGTTTTTGCTGAAGATTCTTATGTCTATTATAAAGTTGCTCTTATAAGACCGTTGTGGGATACTAATGAAACTTGGGATTTAAAAGATACCAGAACATTAGACAGCCCTAAAACTTCTACACCTTCTAAAACGGTAGTTCCGAATGAAAATAAGGATAAACCGGTAAAACAAGATGCAAATAATCGTGAGTTGAAATCTGGAGGGGCTATTTTAACTCCTGTGAAGTAAGAAAATTATGAAGACTGCAAAAAAAATTGTGTTTTGGACGTTGGTAGCTTTTGCGATGATCCAGTTTATTCCAATCGACAGAGTGAATAAACCCGTAGATCATGCTGTAAATTTCGTGGAGGCTAAGAATACCCCGGAAAAGATCAGAGGATTGATAAAAGGGGCTTGCTATGACTGTCATTCTAATGAAACAGTATATCCGAAGTATGCTTTTATCGCACCTATTTCATGGTCTGTAAAAAGCCATGTTAATGACGGTAGAGAACGTCTTAATTTTTCTATTTGGGGTACTTACAATAAGGAGTTGAAAGAGAATATGCTGAGCAGAGCTGCAGAAACCGTTCAAAATAAAATGATGCCTTTGCCAGGATATATTGTTTATCATAAAGAGGCTAATTTATCTGAAGCAGAAAGAAAGCTATTGTCTAATTACTTTGAAGAAATGCTTAAGAATAAGTCTTACTAGCAAATAAAAAAACTCTCGCAGATCTTACAAATTAGCGGATGATTATATTTAAAAATCTGCATAACCTGTAAAATCTGCGAGAGATATATTGATAAAGAATTATATTTTCTTTAAATACCTTTCAAAAAATATCTTCTGAGAATCAAAAGCGATATCATCGAGGTTGATTTTATTTAAAGGAATCCATTGGGTCTCTGAGATCTCAGATAACTCAATATTCACTTCAAATTTTTCCGAAACAGTATATTCATAAAATAAATCAATTGTATTATAATCAATTTCTTTGTATTGATAAACGTTTGGAAGACTCGTTACGTACTTTAAGTTTGAAATATTGATATCAAGCTGAAGTTCCTCGAAAAGCTCTCTTTTACAAGCTTCTTCTGCGCTTTCTTTGGGATCTACAAAACCTCCGGCTAAATCTAGTTTTCCTTTTTTAGGCTCCTGATTTCTTCGGGTAAGGTAAATTTCATCACCACATCTTATTACTACGGCTACAGCGCCGGCAACGTTATTGTAGAGTCTGAAATCACAATTTGGGCAGCTCCATTTCTTTTCGCCGTCCCACTGTAGAGTTTCTTTGCCACAGCTTGGGCAATATTTCAATAGTTTCATTACGCAATATTACTATTTCTCGGGTGATAGGTTAAGATCACATCGCGAAGTTCTTCAGTTTTTAAGTGAGTATAGATCTCTGTTGTTGTAATACTTGAATGCCCCAGCATTTCCTGTATATAACGTAGATCTGCACCGTTTTGTAATAAATGGGTAGCAAAAGAATGTCTAAACGTGTGTGGAGATATTTTCTTGCTTACACCTGCTTTATCGGTAAGTTCTTTTATAATTAAGAATACAATTACTCTAGACATAGAGGTACCTCTGCTGTTCAGAAATAGTGAGTCTTCGTACTTTTTATTGATCTTGCTTTTTGAGCGTGTTTCCTGAATATAGTTTTGTAACAAATCTGCAGTATAATCTGCTAATGGAACGAAACGGGTTTTATTTCCCTTTCCATTCACTTTGATATAATTTTCTACAAAATTAATGTTTGAAATCTTCAGATCAATAAGTTCCGAAACGCGAAGGCCGCATCCGTACAATACTTCAATAATACACTGGTTTCTCTTTCCAAGATCTGATGATACTTCTATAGCGCTGATAATTTTATTGATATCAGGTAGGCTTAAGGTATCAGGCAAATATAATCCCAACTTGGGACCCTCGAGCAAAGCTGCCGGATTATCTTCACGAAACTCATCTTCAAGTAAAAATTTGAAGAAAGCTTTTATAGAAGATATCCATCTTGCTTGTGATCTTTCGCTGAATTTCTGTTTAGAAAGATTAAAGATGTATTCTTGCAGATTTTCATACGCTATAGAACCCGGACCGATATTTTCCAGATCCACTACTGCGTATTCTTTTAGTTTTTTAATGTCCCGAACGTAGGCGTCGAGCGTGTTTTCTGAAAAATTTCTTTCGAATCGAAGAAATATTTCAAAATCCTTAATTTTTTCATCCCAAGTCATGTTTGTGCTTATTTTTTTAGTTCACAGTCCGATATTTGTTCTATTTCAATGTTATGGTTCCTCAAGAACGATATCCCATCATCGTCCGAATATTCATTAATATACACAAGTCTGGAAATTCCTGCCTGTAAAATAAGTTTACTACATTCTTTGCAAGGGGATAGCGTTAAATATAACGTTGCTCCTTTTGCAGATTGTGTAGAAGAGGCTAACTTTAATATAGCGTTAGCTTCTGCATGCAGTACATACCAATGTGTTGTTCCCCCTTCATCTTCACAGCAGTTTTCAAATCCCGAAGGAGTGCCGTTGTACCCATCTGAAATAATCATCCTATCTTTTACGATAAGAGCTCCTACTTGTTTTCGTTTGCAGTAGGAAAGGTTTGCCCACTCGAGGGCCATTTTTAGATAAGCTTTATCAAACTTATTCATACAGCGTCATTGTTTTTTTTCGAAATAATTGGATTAATTTTCTTAGAAGTTAGGCTTTCTTTTCTCAATAAAAGCAGAAACTCCCTCTTTTTTATCATCAAGTTCAAAAAGTTCCCCGAAATATTTGATCTCAGTTTCAAAACCTTTATCCGTATCAGATAAGTTTACGGCATGTATTGCCTTTGATATTGCCATCGGTGAGTTGTTGGCAATTACATTTGCTAGTTCTTTTGTTTTTGTTAGTAATTCTCCAATAGGATATACTTCATTTACCAATCCGATTTCTTTAGCTCTCTGAGCGGGGATCATTTTGGCTGAGAAGATCATTTCATTGGCAATACCTTTTCCTACAAGCTTTGGAAGCCTTTGTGTTCCTCCGTACCCAGGAATTAATCCTAATGTAACTTCTGGAAGACCCAATTTAGCATTTTCCGATGCGTATCTGATGTGGCATGCCATGGCAAGCTCTAAACCTCCACCTAAAGCAAATCCGTTTACGGCTGCTATCACTGGTTTAGATAAGTTTTCTATTGTATTAAAAATAAAGTTTTGCCCGTTTCTGGCTAATTCTTCCGCTTTTTCCTGTCCAAAATCACTAAATTCTTTAATATCAGCTCCAGCTACGAAAGATTTTTCTCCGCTTCCTGTAATAATAATGACTCTGCACGATTTATCTTCGTTTAGTTCGTTTATTGCTGAACTAATTTCTTTAATCGTTTTTGCGTTTAAAGCATTTAAACTTTCAGGTCTATTTATGGTGATTATTGATAATTTATCTTCTTTAGTTAATAATATGTTTTCGTAACTCATTTTTCCACTTTAAAATATTATTTGTGCAAATTATAAATTTTTTACAAAAAAAAGGAAAAAATACTGTTTTTTTTTCCTTTAAATTGAAATTATTATTCAAATATGTTTATTTTGAATGATTCATCATATTTGCATCAATATTAACATTTAGTTGTGATGCTACTTTCATGCCAAGTTCAATATTTGCTCTAAAAAAATGGCATAATTGTCTATTTATGATTTCATCTCTCTTTGGACCATCAATTCCTTTCATGCTTCCGATGATATTTTGAATCAGATGTTCTCTGTCTTCATTGTTCATTGCTTTTGTATACAACAAGCCTGGCTGAGTGTAATGATCATCATCGTTTTCATTTCTATTGTAGCTGGCAACGTGGTTGCTGTCTAGCTCATATTCGAAATTTTTATAGGCTGAATCTGGCTTAATATCATCAAAACTGTTAGGATGATAATTTGGTTGGTCCTGATATTGGCTTGAGTCTGCCATATAACCATCTCTTTGGTAATTGTTAACGGCAAAAGGACAACGGTTGACTTCTAACTGGTGAGCATTTACGCCAACTCTGTATCGGTGTGCATCCGGATAAGAAAATAATCTTCCCTGAAGCATTTTGTCCGGAGAGAAACTAATTCCGTCAATTAAATTACTTGGAGAGAAGGTAGATTGTTCTACGTGTGCGAAATAATTCACAGGAACTTCATTCAATTCCATTTCACCCACTTCAATCAATGGGAAATCTCCCTGGAACCAAACTTTAGTAATGTCAAAAGGATTCCATCTGAAATCTCTTGCCTGCTCTTCTGTCATTACTTGGATATACATCGTCCATTTTGGGAAATCTCCATTATCAATAGCGTTGCAAAGATCTTCCTGAGCAAAATCTGGATTTTCTCCCGCCATTTTCACAGCGTCGTCATTGGTGAAGTTTTTAATTCCCTGTTTTGTTTTAAAATGGAATTTTACCCACACTCTTTCATTATCTGCATTAATCATGGAGAAGGTGTGAGATCCGAAACCATGCATATGTCTGAATCCGTGAGGAGTTCCTCTATCAGACATTAAAATTAAAACCTGATGAAGTGATTCTGGGTTTAAACTCCAAAAATCCCACATCATGGTTGCGCTCTTTAAGTTGGTTTTAGGAACTCTTTTTTGGGTATGAATGAAATCCGGAAATTTTTTAGCATCCTTAATAAAGAATACCGGTGTGTTGTTTCCAACTAAATCCCAGTTTCCGTCTTCTGTATAAAATTTTAAGGCAAATCCTCTAGGGTCTCTTGCGGTATCTGCACTTCCTTTTTCGCCACCTACGGTAGAGAAACGAGCAAACATTCTGCATGAATTTCCAACTTTTGAAAATATTTTTGCTTTGGTATATTTACTAATATCATGTGTTATGGTTAACGTTCCATAAGCGCCACTTCCTTTAGCGTGAACAATTCTTTCAGGAATTCTTTCTCTTACAAAATGCGCAAGGTTTTCCTGAAGGATAAAATCCTGTAATAATACGGGACCTCTTGGACCCACGGTCTGAGAATCCTGATGCTCAAAGTAAGGAGCACCGCTGCTTAATGTTAATTTTTTAGAATCCATATAGTTATGATTTGAATGATTGATTTACGATTTATATACTATTATGTAAAGGTACTAATTATCAAAATTACAGGAATTTTTAATTGCTAATTGCAAAAACATCATATCTTTGTAATAGATAATATTAATCAGATGAACATTCAGCAATTGGAATATCTTATCGCTGTAGATAAGTATAAACACTTTGGAAAAGCAGCTCAAGCTTGCTTCATTACACAGCCTACATTGAGTGCAATGATACAGAAATTTGAGGATGAACTGGATGTAAAGGTTTTTGATAGAACTACCCACCCGATTCGTACAACAGATGTAGGACTTCAGATCATTGATCAGGCAAAGGTAATTATAGAATCCGTCAATGAATTGAGGAATAAGGCTAATCTTTTAAATAATATTTTAGGAGGAACCATTAATTTGGGAATCATTCCTACGGTGTCGTCTTTCATTTTACCTACTGAGATTTTTGCATTCTTGGAAGAGAATCCGAAAATTCAGATGAATGTAAAAGAAATGACCACTGATAGTATTATTAAGGCTTTAAAAGCGGGAGAATTGGATGCAGGAATTATTTCCACTCCTTATGATACGGCTGATGAATTTTATCAGGACTTCTTATTTAATGAAGAATTGATGATCTACAGCTCAAATACTGAAGCGAATAAGAAAAATTCTTATGTTGTTCCTGAAGATCTTAATGTTGAAAAGGTTTGGTTGCTTGAAGAAGGAAACTGCCTGAGAAACCAATTTGAAAATATCTGTCACCTAAAAGAGAATACCTTAAAACCTAAGAATTTAGATTTCTTGGCGTCTAATATTCAGACTTTGGTACACATGGTAGATAAAGTTGGTGGAATCAGTATTTTACCAGAATTGGCATTGAGTCAACTTTCTGAAGAACAAAAAGGAAATGTGTTCAGATTTAAGAAGCCTTTCCCTTACAGAGAGATAAGCATCATTTATTATAAGCCAACTTTCAAGCAAAAAATTATTGATGAATTGTCTAATTCTATCAGAATATCTTTAAAAGACAAACTAAACTATAACGAAAGCCCAAAAGAATTCGTAAGTATAAAACCACAATAGTTTATTTTTCTTAATAAAGGTTGATAAATCATTAATTTAAAGAAAATTATAATTAGTAAACAAAAGTTTTGAGTATTAAAAAAATAGTACTTAAATTTGTCAACGTTTACGAACGAGGAAAAATTTGACCTGATTGCAACCTCTATAAAAAAAAGCTAAAACAGTATTTCTATTTTGAGCTTTTCTGGCAATTATTCAGGTTTTTCTTCATTTTTTTTAATCTAAAAATACAGAATAATATGTCTTATTTATTTACGTCTGAATCAGTTTCAGAAGGGCATCCAGATAAAATTGCCGATCAGATCTCTGATGCATTAATCGATCATTTCTTAGCATACGATAAAAGCTCGAAAGTAGCTTGTGAAACTCTTGTTACAACAGGGCAGGTGGTATTGGCAGGTGAAGTAAAGTCTGATGCCTATTTAGATGTACAGACTATTGCAAGAGAAGTTATCAACGGAATTGGATATACAAAAGGAGAATATATGTTTAATGGTGATTCTTGTGGAGTTATTTCTGCAATTCACGAACAATCTCCGGACATTAATCAAGGTGTTGACAGAGCTGTAAATGACGAGTCTTTCGAAGCGAAGGCAAATGCACAAGGTGCAGGAGACCAAGGAATGATGTTTGGGTATGCTACCAACGAAACAGCGAACTATATGCCTTTGGCATTAGATTTAGCCCACACTATTTTGAAAGAACTTTCTGCGATCAGAAGAGAAAATAAAGATATCGTTTATCTTCGTCCGGATGCAAAAAGCCAAGTAACAATTGAATATTCTGATGATCACAAACCAGTAAGAATTGATTCTATTGTAGTTTCTACTCAGCATGATGATTTTGCAGCAGAAGAAGAAATGTTGAATAAGATTCGTGAAGACATCAAAAATATTTTAATTCCTAGAGTAGTCGCTTTACAGACTGAGGAAATTAAAGCGTTATTTAATGATCAGATCAAATATCACATCAATCCAACAGGGAAATTCGTAATCGGAGGACCTCACGGAGATACAGGTCTTACAGGAAGAAAAATCATCGTTGATACTTACGGTGGAAAAGGTGCTCACGGTGGTGGTGCATTCTCTGGAAAAGATCCTTCAAAAGTAGACAGAAGTGCTGCTTATGCAACAAGACACATCGCTAAAAACTTAGTAGCTGCAGGTGTTGCTGACGAAGTTTTGGTACAGGTTTCTTATGCTATTGGTGTTGCTGAACCTTGTGGTTTATACATCAATACTTACGGAACTTCAAAAGTAGCGATCAACGATGGTGAAATTGCTAAAAAAGTATCTACAATTTTCGATTTAAGACCCTATGCGATTGAGCAAAACTTAAAATTGAGAAACCCTATCTATCAGGATACTGCTTCTTATGGGCACATGGGAAGAGAGCATTATGTAGCTGATAAAACTTTCAATAAAGGTCACAAGAATGAATTAACGCTTACAGGGCTGGAATTCTTTACTTGGGAGAAACTAGACAAAGTAGACGAAATTAAAGCTTCTTTCGGAATTTAATTTTTTCTCAACATAATAAATTACTGCTTTATCTTTCAGGTAAGGCAGTTTTTTTTAATTTTACACTTAAATAATTTAAAGATGATGAATTTTCGAGTTGCAATAACCATTCTATCGGTATTCTTTCTAAGCATTTTTACCCAAGCTCAATATACGATGCATAAGATGCTTACGGTAGGATATACGTACCAAAACCAGAGTTTTGGAGAAGTGGGAGGGAAGTTGCTTTTCCTGAAAAATGATGATGTTATTTACAGGCTGGGAGCTTCTGCATTGATGGGCTCTACGCATTCTGAATTTGCCATAATGCCGAAATTACAGGCAGACGTTTTATTAAATTTCCAAAAGGATGTAGATTTCTATCATTCTTACTATTTGATTATTGGAGCAGAAGGCACAAATAAATACGTTGCACCGAAAATTGGGGTAACTCTTTTCGGAATTTTAGATCTTACGGGGGGATATGCCTTCCCAATTAGCAATTTAAACGGTAAAGAAATGAAAGGTCTGAATGTTAATTTTACACTAAATATCCCTACAGTGTTCATTCATGACATATTTAAGTGATTTTTTTTAAATTTTTCGTGTAAAAAATTAATAATAGGTTAACAGTTATTAAAAAATTATTATATTTACACCAATAAATAATGTACCGCCTATTGATTTTACTTTACTCCAAAGAACTGTTTTGTATTTACAGCTAAAGCTAGATTAATTATCTAGATGTAAGCTTGTCTACAAATTTTTTTATTATTGAGAAGAGTTATGAAATCAAAATCGGATAGTTTACTAATTTCCCTTTACCAGGAAGGAGACGAATCAGCATTATCAACGCTTATTCACCGTCACCAGAGAGAGCTTTTTACATTCATTTTTTATAAAATTAATGATGAGGACTTGGCCAATGATGTTTTTCAGGATACTTTCATGAAAATCATCTTAATGCTAAAAGAAGGCCGTTACAACGAAGAAGGAAAATTCATCCTTTGGGCAAAAAGAATTGCCTACAATCTTATTATAGACCATTTCAGATTAAAATCAAAAAACATTAAAGTTTCAGAAACTACTTTCGAAACGGATGAATATTCTATTTTTGATCTTATCAGAGAACCCTCTGAGAATATTGAAGATCAATTGGTAACCAATCAAATTCAGGAAGATTTACTAAGAATGTTGCAATTTCTACCTCTTAATCAGCAGGAGGTAATTAAGCTTAGATTCTTTGACGGACTCAGCTTTAAAGAAATCGCAGATCATACCGATATGAGTATCAATACCACGTTAGGAAGAGTACGTTATGCGCTAATAAACCTGAGAAAAATCATGGATGAAAATAATATCATCCTAACGAGATAATAATTCTTAAAAATTCTCGTTTTAAGGAAAAACATTTATCGCCTATGAAAAAAAATGATTCCTTAAAAGTGAAAGCTTTGAAACCTAAGAAAGAAACTATTGATTTTTTACTCAATTTTTCTAAAAATATTGATGTAGCTAAAACTAAGAGTAAGAATTATCTGATCTCTAAGAATTAAAAGTATTAATTTTGTGCTGTATGAAAATTCAGCACATTTTTTTTGATCTTGATAATACGCTTTGGGATCATCGTAAGAACGCTTATCTTACCATCAAAAGACTTTTTGAAACAAAAGAAATCTCTTTAGAATACAATATTGATTTTGAAGATTTTCACGCAGTTTATCATGAAATCAACGAAAAACTGTGGGAAGATATAAGAGACGGACTCATCGGAAAAGAATATTTGAGAGAGCACCGTTTTTATGATACTTTCAAACATTTTGGAGTAGAAAATAAAGAGCTTTCTCTGTATTTTGAAGAGCATTTTTTAGATAAAATACTTAATCATAACGAATTGGTAGAAGGAGCAGAAGATATCTTGGAATACTTAAAATCTAAGAATTACACGCTGCACATCATCTCCAATGGCTTTAAAGAAGTAACAGAAAGAAAATGCATTCTGTCGGGTATTGCCCATTATTTCCATACCATTACCAGTGCTGATTCTGTAGGCGTGAGAAAACCTAAACCTGAAATTTTCGAATATTCTTTAGGCTTATCAAATGCTAAAAAAGAAGAAAGTATTTTGATAGGAGATGATTGGATCGCTGATGTTGTAGGATCTCAAAACTTTGGTATTGATGTTATTTTCTTTGATGTATACAAAGAGAACAAACAGGAAGAAGGGTTGAAATCAATCACCCATCTTTTACAGATCAAAAATTTCTTGTAAAATTTTTTAATTAATACAACAGTTATCCTTGTCAAGATTCAAAATCTTGACAAGGATAATCTTTAGAAAGTGAAGAATAAAAAGTATCAGATATAATTTTGTATTTAAATTCTTCATATTTTCAATTCACTTCCAATTTTTCCTAATTCTTTCCTAATTTGATTTAGATCTTTGCTCCATAATAATTAACAAACAATATTTAATTATGGAAAAAAGAAATAAAATAACCGTGGTGCTGGCTTTAGTACTTTTATTAATGATGGGCTTTGTTTACGGACAAGACCGAGTGATAAGCGCTAATCAATTACCAAAAACCGCTAAGAATTTTCTATCCGTTAATTTTAAAGGAATTGCAACAAGTTCTGTTATTGAAGACAATGAAATTTTCGGAGTTGATGAATATAAAGTTTTTTTGACAAACGGAATAAAAGTTGAATTCGACAGCAAAGGAAACTGGAAAGAAGTAGATGGTAAACATCAGAAAGTCTCTTATGGTTTCATCCCTGCAACAATAAGAAATTATGTTGCTAAGAGTTTTCCCAATACTCATATTGTAAAAATAGAAAGAAAAAGCTGGTCTTATAAAGCTGAACTTTCTAATGGAATAGATCTTGAATTTGACAAAAATGGAAACTTTAAACGAATTGACGACTAATCATAAAAATCACACACAAACAACACAAACAAAAGATATGGTAAATTGGAACATAATGACAGGTAAGGCAATTAGAAAAAGTATTCTAAGCTATATTACAAGAAATCACGCTGGAAGCTGGATTGCTTCTATTGAAGAGAAATACAATGCATACAAGATTAATTTGATGAATGGGTCAAGCCTTATTTTTGATGCAAAGGGGAAGTATATAAAAACAAATTCTTAAATGCATACACAAGCCTCCTGCCTTCAGGAGGTTTTAATTTTATATATTTGATAGAGGCTAAATAGGGCCTGTAAAAGTATTATCAACCAAGAAGCACAGATATGAAGATTTTAATTATAGAAGATGAACCGGAATTAAGAAATGTAGTGCAAAGTTTTCTTGAAGCAGAACATTTTATTGTTGAATATGCTGATGATTATCAATCGGGGTTAGAAAAGATCATCTCTTATGAATATGACTGTATTCTTTTGGATATTATGCTGCCCAACGGAAATGGAATGGATCTTCTGAAGGAAATTAAAGCGATGCATAAAAAAGATCCCGTAATTATTCTATCTGCGAAAGATTCTGTAGATGATAAAGTGAACGGATTGGAAATTGGTGCAGACGATTATCTTGCCAAGCCTTTTCATCTGGCGGAATTAATGGCAAGAATTAAATCTGTCATCAGACGAAAAAATCAGGATGGCGAAAATACCATTAGCTATAAAAATATTCATATTGATCCGGAAAGCAGGGTTGTGAAAATTGATGATAATGAATTGATCCTTAATCGTAAAGAATATGATCTTCTCTACTATTTTGTGGTAAACCCGGAAAAGACGTTGCAAAAAACGATGCTTGCAGAAGCGATTTGGGGAGATTACATTGATCAGGCAGACAGTCTGGATTTCATTTATTCTCAAATTAAAAATCTCCGTAAAAAATTAAAAACACTCAATTCACAAGCTGATTTTCAGGCTGTTTATGGGATTGGCTATAAATTTATTTAATGAAAGTTTCTCTAAAATATTACACCATAAAGTACCTCATCACGATCTTGTTATTGATCATTGCTGTTTGGGCTGCTTTGTTTTACGCCTATATTTTAGATGAAGTATATGATAATGTAGATGATGGGTTAAAAAACAGGAAAATACAAATTATTAAGGCTGTTTATTTTGATGAAAACCTGTTAAAGAATAATGAATTTGGTTTTAATGAATTTAAAATAAATCCAATCTCGGCATCCGACTATAAAGATAAGAATAGTCTGTATAATAAAATGTATTATATGGAATATGATGATGAAGAACAGCCCTACCGGGTTCTTAAAACAGATTTTATAGATCAGTTTGGAAAACATCAGCAATTGACCATCAGAACATCTACGGTAGAAGAGGATGAGCTGGTGTACGACCTTACAACTGCCTTAATTGTTTTATATCTGTTATTGGTCGTAAGTATTATTGCCGTTAACGGATTTTTGCTTCATAAAGCCATGAGACCGTTTTATTTAATCCTCGATAAGCTTAAAAAATATCAGTTTGGTGTTTCTTCTTCTTATGAGCCTCAAAATTATTCTATAAAAGAATTCGAGGAGTTGAATATTGAGATTAATGAAATGATTGAGCGTAATGAACTTGTTTTTCATCAGCAGAAACAGTTTATCGAAAATGCTTCTCACGAATTACAAACGCCATTGGCAATCGTGATTAATAAAATTGATCTCTCAATTCAGAATGATGAACTGGATAAGAAAAATCTCAACTTTTTGAATGATGTTAAAAACGATCTCAGAAGAATGGCAGGATTGAATAAATCTTTGTTAATGCTTTCTAAGATTGAAAATAATCAGTTTAATAAAATATCTAATGTCAATTTTAATGTATTAATTAATGATTTAGTAAAAAGCTACGAAGATTTTATTGAGTTCAAAAAGATCAACATCAATGTTGTAGAAAAAGAAATTTTTGAAGCGGTTTTTGATCCCGATTTGGCTAATATTCTTTTGTCTAATTTGCTTAAAAATGCGGTGAAGTATAATAATCAAAATGGAGTCATCAATATTATCACCGAAAAACAAAAACTGATATTTCAAAATACAGGTTCCGGAATTCCTTTGGATCAATCTCAGATTTTTAATCGTTTTTATAAGCAGGGTTCAGATCAGGGATCTACAGGATTGGGGCTTTCTATCATTAAGACGATCATAAAACAATATCCCAGATTAGATATTACCTATGAATTTAAAGAGGGAATGCATTGTTTTGTTCTTTCGAAGAATTAATACCAGATTAAAATGACAAAAAACAAAAGCCTTTCAATGTGAAAGGCTTTCTTATATTTTAAAAGTTTGAATTATATTCCTAAACTTTCTCTTACTCTTTTGATTGTTTCAGTGGCAATGACTCTCGTCTTTTGCGCACCTTCCTGAAGTTTAGCCTCCAGTTCATTAAGATTGCTCATGTAATAACTAAACAATTCTCTTTCTTTGGTAAAGCGAGTCAGTATTAAATTAAAAAGCTCCATTTTAGCATGTCCGTAACCGAAATTTCCGGCTAAATATTTAGCTCTTAATTCTTCAGTCTGTTCAGGTGTAGCAACCAGTTGATAGATCGCAAATGTTTTATCTGTTTCCGGATCTTTAGGTTCTTCTAAAGATTTTGAGTCAGATTCAATGCCCATTATCTGCTTTTTCAATTCCTTTTCAGGTAAGAAAATATTGATAATATTTCCTCTTGATTTAGACATTTTGTGTCCGTCAAGTCCGGGAACATATTTTGTGTCTTCCTGAAGTTCAGATTGAGGTAAAACGAAAACTTCACCCATCTGATTGTTGAATCTTGAAGCTACATCACGGGCGATTTCTAAATGTTGAAGCTGATCTTTTCCTACAGGTACAATTTCAGCATCGTACAATAAAATATCGGCAGCCATCAAGATAGGGTACGTAAACAAACCTGCGTTTACGTCCTGTAATCTGTCTGCTTTATCTTTAAATGAATGCGCTAACGTTAATCTCTGATAAGGAAAAAAACAAGATAAATGCCAAGATAGTTCACAGGTTTCAGGGATATCACTCTGTCTGTAAAAGAATGTTTTTTCGGTATCTAGTCCACAAGCAAGCCAAGCCGCAGCTATTTCGTAGGTATTTTGTTTCAATTCTTTCGCGTCTTTGATCTGCGTTAATGAATGAAGATTCGCGATGAATAAAAATGATTCATTTCCTTCCTGTTTTGATAGCTCAACAGCGGGAATAATTGCACCCAACAAGTTTCCAAGGTGTGGTGTTCCGGTGGCTTGAATGCCGGTAAGAATTCTTGACATTTGTTTAAATTATTTATAAAAATTAATGAATTGCAAATTTAATTATTTTCCCACTGATTGCACAGATTTTCACAGATGATTGTGTTTTTCTTTATTTAAACGCAAAGATTTTATTTCCAAACCTATTATTTTTAGAAGGCAAAGGCAAATAAATTTGCTGCGTGAAGCTTGAAAACAGAGCTTCATCAAATCAACTTATTGATTCTTCTTTGCTCACTTGAGATTAATTATTATTAGATTAAATCTTTGCATTAAAAAAAGCATAATCTGCGAAATCAGAATGAGAAAGAAGTTAAGGAATTAAAATTTTCTCTCCTCCAAATTTCGGTTCAACTCCCAACAGAAGATCCCAATAGGCTTTTGCTTTAGCAAGGTATTCGCGCATATTGGTTTTAAAACCTGCATATTTATTCACATCTTTAGCGTTGTAGCCAAAAGCTTCAATTCCGTTTTGTTTGGCTAAAAATACCGCTCTTTCATTGTGGAATTTTTGTGATATAATAACCAACTTCGTTTGTCCAAAGATTTCTTTAGCTCTTACCACAGAATCAAGGGTTCTGAAACCTGCATGATCCAGAAAAATATGGTCTTGTGGAATTCCGTATTTCATTAAGGTCAATAGCATATCTTCAGGCTCGTTATAATCTTTCGTGCTATTGTCTCCGCTTACGATGATGTATTTGATCTTTCCGCTTTTATAGAGATCTATTGCGGCTTGTATTCTGTTGTAGAAATACGCATTGGGAAGTCCGCTGTTTAAATTTTTGCTTGTTCCTAAAAGTAACGCTGTTTTTGTTTCAGGAACATCAGCAATATTATAGGATACGGACGCATCACTTTCTTTTTTGATGCTGTAATTCGCCCAGGCAATAAAAATAAATCCTGCAACAATAAGAAGCAGGAATATTTTAAATATAGTTTTGATTATTTTATTCATCTTGTATAATTCTTTTTAGAATTCAAGGCCATTGGGAAACGCCTTCTTTCTGAAAACTAATAATAAAACCGCACCAACGGTGATTGCAGAATCTGCAACATTGAAAATATATTTGAAAAACTCCAGGTGCTTTCCTCCGATTAGTGGAAAACTCTCAGGAACGTTCCAGTCTACCAAAGGGAAATGGAGCATATCAACCACACAACCTCTCATAAATGTAGAGTAACCTTGTCCTATCGGTACAAGCTTAGAAACTCCGCCATACCCGATCCATCGGTCTATACTAGGATCATATATTGTTCCGCTGTCGAAAAGTAATCCGTAAAACATTCCGTCGATAAGATTTCCTATGGCACCGGCAAAAATGATAGCCATTGGGATAATAAGATAGTTGGATGCTCCTTGTTGTAACCACTTTTTGAACATATACACCATTCCTCCTATTAAGAATATTCTTAAAATAACAAGGAAGTATTTACCAATAACTCCTCCAAAATGAAGGCCGTAAGCCATCCCCGGATTTTCTACAAAAGTAAGTTTGAAGCCTGGTAAAACGGTAACGCTGTCATCTAGATTGAAATGAGTTTTAATATAGATTTTTGAAGCCTGGTCAATTAATAAAATAAGAAAAGTGATAAGTGCAATCTTCTTCATTACAATCCTTTTGGTTTATAAGGTTTTCCTATTTTTTCGTTTTTCTTACCAATGACTTTCTTAATCGTCTTAGTGTTGTGATGCATCTTGGTATGGAATTTCTCGAACTCGATGTTCATATCTTTTAAAACACTTTTCAGCGCATTCAATTCCATTGCATTTTTAGTGTGTACTATTATAGACTCCATCTTTATTTTATTTAAATATTTACTTTTTAGACAATTCGTCTAACCTTCTTCTGTCTTTAGCAGACAAATCATTGACTCCATTTTTGCCCATTTTGCTTAAAAGGTGGTCAATTTCTTTTTCCCTGTCGCGTTTATCGGAATTAAATTGATCATCAATTGTATAGTGGGTATGTTTCTCAGGAAAGAATCTGTTTTTGATCCAAACTCTGTTGAAAAACCATAACACGACCATAAGTATGACCCCTAAAATTAACAATTCGTTCATGGATATAAATTAAAAATTAGGTTTATAAAGTATTTCATGAAATACGATATAAACCCAAATTTATTTTACAAACCTTACGGTTATTTCTGCATATTTTTCGCTTCGATGCTTAGTGTAGCATGAGGAACGGCTAATAATCTTTCTTTAGGAATCAGCTTTCCTGTTACTCTACAAACACCGTATGTTTTATTCTCAATTCTGATTAAAGCATTCTTAAGATCGCGCACGAATTTTTCTTGTCTTCCTGCCAAAATAGAGTTTTGTTCTTTGCTTAGTGTCTCAGCTCCCTCTTCAAATGCTTTGAATGTTGGAGAAGTATCATCCGTCCCATTATTCTGGTCGTTGATGAAGCTTTCTCTGATCAGCTGCAAATCTTTTTCTGCTTTCTCTATTTTCTCTTTAATGATCGTTTTAAACTCTTGTAAATCAGAATCATTATATCTTACTCTTTCGTCTGACATGTTCTTTTCTCTTTTTTAATAAAATTATGAAATGGGATTTGAAAAACAATAACTATATATTAATTTTTTTCAACATTTATCTTAAATTTAACCTCATCTATCTCGATTTCGTTAAAATTTGGAAGTGAAGATACAATTTCTATTTTATTTGACAAGACCTCGGATGAAATATATTCTTCATTTTTCTGAATATCATTCAGGAAAGGTGAATTTTCTTCTACAAAGATCTTTATCTTATCCGTTAATTCAAAATTTTGCTCTTTTCTAATATTTTGAACTCTATTGATAAACTCTCTTGCAATCCCTTCAGATTTTAACTCATCTGTTAGCGTCAAATCTAATGCCACAGTTAATTTTCCTTCACTTGCTACCGCCCATCCAGGTAAATCTGTCGTGATAATTTCTACATCTTTAATGTCAATCCAGTGACCTTCAATACATAATTCTTCATTTAGCTCAAGCTCAAAAATTTCTTGTTTAGTTAAAGTTGCCAATCTATTTTTAACAACATTCATATCTTTTCCAAGTTTTGCACCTAATTTTTTGAAATCAGGTTTCACAGATTTTTCAATCATGTGATTTGCTTGCTGAACATCCATTGTTAATAATTTTTTTACATTGACTTCTTGCTCAACTAAATTCGCAATGCTTAAAATTTTATCACCAAATTTATCATCCATAACTGGAACTAAAACTCTTGAAAGTGGCTGTCTAACTTTAAGATTATGTTTTTTTCGTATTGAAAAAACTAATGATGTGATTGTTTGTGCTAAATGCGTTTTTTCAACCAAATCCTGATCGATTAAACTTTCATTAGCAACAGGGAAATCTGTCAAGTGAATAGATTCAGCATTTTCTTTTCCTGTTACTTTATTTAAATCCTGATACAATTGATCCATAAAGAACGGAGCGATTGGCGCAGATAATTTAGCAACAGTCTCAAGACAAGTATATAAAGTTTGGTAAGCAGAGATTTTATCTTCTGAGTAATCTCCTTTCCAGAAACGTCTTCTACACAATCTTACGTACCAGTTACTCAGGTTATCGTTCACAAATGTGTTGATGGCTCTTGCAACTCTTGTAGGTTCGTAGTCTTCGTAGAATGCCTTTACTTCTTTTATTAATAAATTTAATTCAGACAATATCCATCTGTCGATTTCTGGTCTGTTTTCAATTTCTTTTTCAGAATAATTGAATCCGTCAACATTCGCATACAATGCAAAGAATGAATACGTGTTGTATAATGTTCCGAAGAATTTTCTTCTTACTTCATCAATTCCTTCAACATCAAATTTCAGGTTTTCCCAAGGATTCGCATTCGAAACCATGTACCAACGCGTCGCATCAGGTCCGTAATTGGAAAGCGTTTCAAACGGATCAACTCCATTTCCTTTGGATTTTGACATTTTTAGACCGTTTTTATCCAAAACAAGTCCGTTACTCATTACATTTTTATAAGCAACTGAATCAAAAACTGCTGTTCCGATCGCATGAAGCGTGTAGAACCAACCACGAGTCTGGTCAACACCTTCCGCAATGAAGTCTGCAGGGAATGCTTTATTATTGTCAATTAATTCTTTGTTTTCAAAAGGATAGTGCAACTGCGCATAAGGCATAGAACCTGAATCGAACCAAACGTCAATCAAGTCGCTCTCACGATTCATTGCTTTTCCTGATTCTGAAATCAAAACAATTTTATCAACGATATTTTTATGTAGATCAACCAAAGAATAATTTTCTTCAGACATATTTCCGATCTCAAAACCTTTGAACGGGTTTTCTGTCATCAATCCTGCTTCGATAGATTTTTCGATCTCGTTGTATAGCTCTTCTACAGAACCGATGATGATCTCTTCTTTCAGATCTTCAGTTCTCCAGATTGGTAATGGAATTCCCCAATATCTTGAACGGGAAAGATTCCAGTCGTTTACATTTTCTAACCAGTTACCGAAACGTCCTTCTCCGGTTGATTTTGGTTTCCAGTTGATTTCTTTGTTTAAATTAACCAATCTGTCTTTTACAGCAGTCATTTTCACAAACCAAGAATCTAGAGGATAATATAATACAGGCTTGTCGGTTCTCCAGCAGTGTGGATAACTGTGAACATATTTCTCTACTTTGAAGGCTTTATTTTCTATTTTTAATAAAATTGCCAGCTCTACGTCCCAAGATTTTTCAGGTGCAGTGCCTTCATCATAATATTCGTTCTTGATGTATTTTCCAGAGAATAATTCCGGAACATTTTCTCCTGTGATGAATTTTCCCTGAAGATCTACTAGCGGAACTAAATTGTCGCCTTCATCCTTTATTAACATTGGAGGGATTTCAGGCTTAGCCATTTTAGCCACTCTCGCATCATCAGCACCAAATGTAGGGGCTGTATGTACGATACCTGTACCATCTTCTGTTGTAACGAAATCACCTAAGATTACTCTGAAAGCATTTTCAGGATTGTCATTTGGTGTAAACCAAGGAACTAATTGTTCGTATCTTGTATCAACAAGTTTTTCTCCTGTAAATTCCTTTAAAATTCTAAATGGTATTACTTTGGTTTCCGGAGTATAGTTGGTAAAATCTTCATCTGTACCTTCAGCATATTTCTTACCAAATACTTTAGGTAAAAGAACGCGAGATAATACAACAGCTATCGGTTCAAATGTATATTGGTTAAATGTTTCAACCAAAACATATTCAATATCTCTACCTACGGTAAGGGCCGTGTTAGATGGCAACGTCCAGGGAGTTGTTGTCCATGCAAGGATGTGTACATCTCCATCAACATCGTTGAATAAAGTAGATAAATCTTTTTTAACTTTAAACTGAGCTACAACCGTTGTATCAGAAACATCGTGATAAGTTCCGGGCATATTTAATTCCGCAGAAGAAAGTCCTGTTCCTGCTTTTGGAGAATAAGGTTGGATGGTGTACCCTTTGTACAATAAATCTTTGTTGTACAATTGCTTCAACAACCACCAAACAGTCTCCATGTATTTTGGCTTGTAGGTGATATAAGGATCATTAAGGTCTACCCAATATCCAATTTTCTCGGTAAGGGTATTCCAAACATCCGTGTAGCGCATTACTGCTTCACGACATGCTTTGTTGTAATCTTCAATAGAAATTTTTTTGCCAATATCTTCTTTAGTGATTCCTAATTCTTTTTCTACGCCTAGCTCTACAGGAAGTCCGTGTGTATCCCAACCCGCCTTACGGAAAACCTGTTTTCCGTTTTGGGTCTGATAACGACAGAAAATATCCTTTAATGCTCTAGCCATAACATGGTGAATTCCGGGCATACCGTTTGCTGAAGGCGGACCTTCATAAAAAACAAACTCAGGTTGCCCCTCACGAATCTCAACACTTTTATTGAAAGTTTTATTTTGTTTCCAAAATTCCGCTACATTGTCTGCTACGTCAATAAGGTTGAGGTTTTTGTATTCTTTAAATTGGCTCATTGTAATATCTCAATATCGTTGATTAATTAAGTTGGCAAATTTACTAAAATTTGTCGGTTTATAATATATGTTTTATTTTGATATTTCCAATTAAAAAGTTCTGTTTCAGAAATATAAATGTTGGAATTAATTTTTTGTGCATTGTGCATTGTGAATTGTGAAGTTTTTGATCTGAATTTTAAACACAAATAACACTAATGTTTTCACAAATGTCACAATTTTATAGAGTGTTGTATCAATAGGAGTACGCTTTAGCCCGCTTTCAAAATGAATACTTTGAATTTGGTTTTAACCAAAATTTAAAATATTTCTCACAGATTTTATTTTAGCGCCAAGTTTTTATTGAATAATAATTAATTTGAATTAAGGAAATAAGAATCAACTTGTTGATTTGATGAAGCTGAATCGTAATCCTCGTCAAAGAAATATGCATAATGATCTACGAAAATCTACGGAAAATAAAAACAAAATTTTGTAACTTTAATATAACACTTAAAACCATTTGTATGAAAGTCTTTTCCCGATTGATAATTCTTTTTTGTCTTGTCAGCTACATTACAATGTTTTCCCAAAATAATTATCCACAAGGTTACTTTAGAAATCCTTTAAATATCCCCATTAATCTTGCAGCCAACTTCGGAGCAGTTCGTTCCAATCATTTTCATATGGGGTTGGATATCCGAACCAATAGCCAGGAAAACTTACCAGTCGTTGCCGCAGCAGAGGGTTATATAAGCAGAATAAAAGTAGAGCGATATGGTTTTGGAAATGCGGTGTACGTTACTCATCCGAATGGGTATACCACAGGTTATGCTCATTTAAATAAATATTTTGATAAGCTGGATGAATTCGTAAAAGAAAAACAATACAAAGACGAAAAATGGGAGCAGGATATTGTTTTTTCAGCGAATCAATTTCCTGTGAAGAAAGGACAATTAATTGCTCTGAGTGGTAATACAGGAGGTTCAGCGGGGCCGCACTTACATTTTGAAATCAGAGATACAAAAACTGAAGTATGTCTCAATCCTTTGCTTTTTGGTTTTACTATTCCGGATACTATTGCCCCGATTATTAGTGGGTTGTATTGGTATGACCGACGTTTCAGTACGTATGAACCCGGAGCTAATGGAGTTGCGGTAAAAAAAACAGGAAATAATTATACCGCAAATGTCGTGCAGGTGAGTTCTCCCACCATAAGTTTTGCCATAAAAGCGGTGGATAAAGCCAATCAGGGTTTTAATTTAGGAATTTATGATGCAGAATTGTTGATGGATGGGAAGTCGGTTTATCATTTTAAAATTGATAAAGTGAGTTATGAAGATACTCGCTATAGTAATGGTTGTATTGATTATGCAAAGTTCGTTCAAGATAAAATGAGTATTCAGCATTTATCGACTTTGCCGGGAATGAAATTGGAGAATTATAGTGTTGGTTCAAACGGGATTATCAATCTTAAAGATGAAGAGATTCACACTATTGAAATTGTTTTAAAAGATGTGAATGGAAATACAAGTCGGCTTGCTACAAAAGTGCAGTTAACTAAAAGTTTAGATAAGATTTCTTCTAATGATAAAACGGTCACCCCAAATCAAGCAAAAACCATTAAAACAGAAAATGCAGAAATTAATTTGAGCAAGAATGCTGTGTATGATGCCGTGAACTTCAATATGTATGAAAAAAATGGAGGTGATGCCATTTCAAATGCGGTTGTGTTAAATAGTCCATTAATTCCAATTCATGATAATTATATGGTAAAAATAAAGGCTAACAGGAAATTAACCAATGAAGAAAAAGATAAAGTCGTCATGCAGCTCGATTATGGGAGTGATGTCAGCGCAGTAAAAGGAAAATGGAATGGAGATTGGGTAGAAGGCGAGTTTAACAGATTAGGCACAGCGAAATTATTATTAGATACCAATTTGCCTTCTGTGTCTCCCAGTTGGAAAGATGAAATGCTTCTTAACGGTAGTTTTTTACGATTAAAAGGAGCAACCAACATTGGTGATATTGTTTCATTCCGTGCAGAGCTTGATGGTAAGTGGCTTAGGTTTGCGCGTGTAAAAGATGATTTTGTTTATAATTTTGATGAAAAATGCCCAAAAGGTTCGGGTTTGCATACGTTGAAAGTGACAACAATCAACACTGCGGGGAATACAAATACTCAAACTTTTACTTTTCGTAGATAATTTTATTTAAACACTAATGTCACAAATGGGTTTCACGAATAAGCACAGAATTAAACCACAATCATCTGCGAAAATCTGTGGTTAAAGTTTCCTAGGAAGCAATCTTTTAATTTTAATTAAATAAATTTGTCACTTAAAATAAAAACCATTGGAATTCTATCCATCAATCGAAAAATCAAATATTCAGGAAATTAAACAATTTCAGGAGCAAAAACTTCAGGAGCTTTTAACTTATCTTGAAACTAATTCGCCATTTTATCAGAGATTATTTAAAGAAAATAATATCAATATTGCTGATGTTCAGTCTCTAGAGGATTTACAAAAGATCCCGACGACAACGAAAAACGATATTCAGCAAAATAATGACGATTTTTTCTGTATTCCAAGTCATAAAATCGTGGATTATAGTACGACATCAGGAACATTGGGAGATCCTGTAACTTTTGGTTTGTCAGACAACGACCTTGAAAGATTGGCTTATAATGAGGCGATTTCTTTTGCCTGTGCAGGAATTCAAAAAGGAGATGTTGTACAGATGATCACAACCATCGACAAAAGATTCATGGCCGGATTGGCTTATTTTCTTGGATTGAGAAAAATGGGTGCAAGTGTCGTGAGAATGGGGCCCGGAATTCCCGAATTGCAATGGGACTCTATTTTTAGATATAAACCTAAATATTTAATCACCGTTCCTTCTTTTCTGTTGAAGATGATTGATTATGCTGAAAAGCATGGGGTTGATTATAAAAACTCCAGTGTTTATGGAGCGGTTTGTATCGGAGAAAGTATCAAGAATCAGGATTTTACGGATAATATTCTTTCACAGAAAATTAAAGAGAAGTGGAATATTAAATTATTTTCAACCTACGCTTCTACAGAAATGAGCACTGCTTTTACGGAATGTGAATTTCAAGTTGGAGGACACCATCATCCTGAATTAATTATTACAGAAATTCTGGATAACGAAGGGAATTTGGTTCAGGAAGGAGAAAGTGGGGAATTAACGATTACAACCTTAGGCGTTGAGGCGATTCCGTTATTAAGATTTAAAACCGGAGATATTGTAAAAGCCCATTATGAGCCTTGTGAATGCGGAAGAAATACAATGAGATTAGGCCCTGTAGTTGGAAGAAAGCAGCAGATGATTAAATACAAAGGAACAACCTTGTATCCGCCTGCAATGAATGATATCTTGAATGATTTTAATAATATTTTGTGTTATCAGATCGTTATTCAGTCTAATGAAATTGGGTTGGATGAAATTATCATTAAAATAAGCACAGACAGCAAATCAGAAAATTTTGTAAACGAAGTAAGAGATCATTTCCGCGCAAAATTGAGGGTAAGTCCAAAAATTGAGATCATAGATTTTGATGTTTTATCTAAAACAGTGTTTAATCCAAACAGTAGAAAACCCATTACATTTATAGATTTAAGATAATACAAATACACAAACACACATGAAAAAAACTTTATTTCTACTACTAATTAGTCTTTCCATAGGTTTGATGGCTCAAAGAGTCAAAGTTATTTCAGGAGATTATAACTTTTTAAAAGACCAGAAATTTGTAAAAGTCATTTTTAAATATGATCATATGAAGTTTGATAAAAAGAACTTAAATGAAGCAGAGTTTATGGCTAGAAGAATGGCTGAAGTTGAAAAAGCAAGCGGTAAAGATGAGGCAGAAAAATGGAGAGGAGATTGGGAACATAATAAAGCTCAAACTTTTCAGGATAAATTTTTAGCATCTTGGAATAAAAATACCAAGATTGAAGCTTCTACAAAATTTGATAAAACAAAGTACACACTAATCGTAGAGCCTACATGGATTTATCAAGGTTGGTTCGGAGGTATCATTAATGATCCTGCACAGATGAATTCCAGAATGACGTTTGTAGAGACAGAAAATCCGGATAATATTTTGATGGTTGTGGAAGGGATCAAAGCGGTGGGCGATAATGTTGTAGGGATTCCGAATAATAATTACAGAATTGCAGAATGCTTTGCAAAAACTTCAAAAATGTTAGCAATAAAAGTTGAATATTACATTCATAAAAAATAGATACATCAAGTTTTTTTTGGCTGTTTTTTTACCTTTATATTTACAAGCGTTAAAATAAAATTATAAACTATGAAAAAATTATTATTGCTATTGTTTATGGCAATGGCAGCAACAACTTTTGCACAGAATCAAATCAACTTTGAATCGGGGAATTTTGATTTCCTGAAAGATCAAACTGAAGTAAATGTTCAACTGAAATTTGATAATGCCGTTTATCAGGAGAAAAATTTAACAGAAACAGAATATGTTGAAAGTAGAAAAGCTGAAATTACTGCTAGAAAAGGTGAAGTGGTATGGCAAAGTTGGACTAGAGAATGGGAAAGATTTAAAAACACACAATATTTAGAATACTTTTTCAAAGGAGTTAATAGCAAATCAAAAAAGGTAACTTTTAGAAATGATGTTAAAGCAAAATACACCTTAATTATTGATGCAAAATGGATCTACGCTGGTTGGTACGGAGGAATGATCGGTTCTCAGGAAGCAAAACTAACTGCCAATTTGATTTTTGTGGAAACTGATAATCCTGAAAAAGTAGTCATGAAGTTACTTGCGGATAAAATTCAGGGGAAACAAATGAATCCAGATTTTTCGTGGGAGTACGGAAGAATTGCTGCGGCATATGAAGTTACCGGAAAGAAGTTAGGTAAAGAAATTAAAAGTAGCATAAAATAAAAACAACAAACGGTCTGAAATTCAGACCGTTTGTTTATAACTGTTCTTGCTGTTTCTCAAGTTTGATGAGGTTGGCAAGATTTTTAATCACGGTATCGTGCTTTTTTACAAAAGGATTGTCTTTATTCCATACATATCCTGCTAAAACTGCACATATTTTTTTCTTTACATCTGGATTTTCAGGTTGATGGAAAAATAATTCCTGAAGATTTCCGGTGTACCATTCTTTCACATAGGTCGTGAAAACATCTACCCCATATAAAATATAGTCTGCGTATTCTGTTTGCCAATTTACTTTTTCGCCATTCAGTTGTTTGATGGCCAGTTTTGCAGCGAGCATTCCTGATTCTGTAGCAAAAGCCATTCCTGATGAGAAAACAGGATCTAAGAATTCTGAAGCATTTCCTGTCAACGCAAATCCGTCACCGAATAAGCTTTTCACGGAACAAGAATAATCTTTCAAATGTTTAGGTTCAAAAAGAAAGTCTACGTTTCCGAAACGTTTGACATAATAATCAGAAAGCGAGATTGCTTTTTTCAACGCTTCTGCGGTATCACCATTTTCGGATAATTGATCAATATATTCAGTCGGGCCCACAATTCCTACACTTGTATTTCCATTAGAAAAAGGGATAACCCAAAGCCAGACTTCAGTTTCTATAATATCAAAAGAGATCAAGGTTCCTTCTTCACCTTCTTCTCTGTTAGAATCTTCTACATGAGCGAAGATTGCAGAGTGGGGAGATAGTTTTGAAGGTTTTTCCAGATCTAATAATCTGGGTAAAACTCTTCCGTAACCACTTGAGTCAATCACAAATTTTGCGTGGATTTCCTTCGTTTCTCCGTCTTTGTTTTTTACAGTGGTGATAGAATCTGTCCCGTTAAATTCAATTCCGATCACTTCAGTTTCAAATTCTAGGTCAATTCCTTTATTAATCACTTCCTGAGCCAACGTATTATCAAAATCAGCTCTTGGAACCTGCCAAGTCCAGTCCCAGCCTTCACCGAATTTATCACTGAAATCAAAGATGCAAACTTCGTCACCTCTTAAGAAACGGGCGCCCAACTTTTTCTCAAAGCCCATTTTGTCGAGCGCAGGGAAAAGTCCGGCTTCATCAAAATGATCCATTACTCTGGGAATCAAGCTCTCGCCAACAACTAATCTTGGGAATTTTGTTTTTTCGACAACTTTCACGTTGATATTGTTCTTCTTTAAGTATGAAGAAGATACGCATCCGGAAGGTCCAGCACCGATTACGAGAACATCAACAAATTCTTTGCTCATCTTTGATTTTTTATTTTAATAATAACTTATATCTTTGCCGCAAAATTAGTGACAATTAATTAATATTTTATAAAATTATCTACTATTACTTTTTAATTAATGAAAATAAATAGCTTTTTAGAACTGAAAGATTTTCAGGATATCGTCGTAAATAATGAAAAAATAGAACTGGATGACACACTTTTAGCCAGAGTGGATGCGAGTTTTCAGTTTTTGAAAGAATTTTCTAGGAATAAAGTGATATATGGTGTGAACACAGGCTTTGGACCGATGGCTCAGTTTAAAATCAGTGATGAAGATACTCATCAATTACAATACAATTTAATAAGAAGCCACTCTTCAGGGATTGGAAATCCGTTGCCTCCACAAGAAGTTAAAGCTTGTATGCTGGCAAGATTAAATACGTTGTCTCTTGGAAATTCAGGAGTTCATCATTCTGTAGTTAATTTACTTAAGGAATTAATTAACAGAGAGGTTACTCCATTGATCTTCGAACATGGAGGAGTAGGCGCAAGTGGAGATTTAGTGCAATTGGCACATTTAGCTTTAGTCCTTATTGGGGAAGGTGAAGTGTTCTATAAAGGAGAAAGAAAATCTACAAAAGAAGTTTTTGAGATTGAAGGACTAGAGCCCATAAAAGTAGAGATTCGTGAAGGTCTTGCTTTAATGAATGGAACTTCTGTGATGTCAGGAATTGGAATTGTAAATGCGTACAAAGCCAATCAATTAACTGAAATCTCAATTAAATTGTCTTGTGCAATAAATGAGATTGTTCAGGCGTATGATGATCATTTATCTGAAGCGTTGAACGGAACAAAAAAACACTACGGTCAACAAAAGATTGCAGAAAGAATGCGTGCGCATTTATCAGACAGTCAGTTGATCAGAAAAAGAGAAGATCATTTATATACTCATTTCGAAGAACAGGAAAAGGTATTCAAGGAAAAAGTTCAGGAATATTATTCACTAAGATGTGTTCCTCAAATCTTAGGACCTGTTTTAGATACATTGGAATACACGGAGAAGGTTCTTGAAAATGAAATTAACTCTGCGAATGATAACCCAATTATAGACGTTGAAGGTCAACATGTTTACCATGGCGGAAATTTCCACGGAGATTATATTTCTTTGGAAATGGACAAACTTAAAATTGTGGTAACCAAACTAACAATGCTAGCTGAAAGACAATTAAACTATCTTTTGAATGCTAAAATCAACGAAATCTTGCCTCCTTTCGTAAATTTAGGTAAATTAGGCTTTAATTTCGGGATGCAGGGGGTTCAGTTCACTGCAACTTCAACAACAGCAGAAAGTCAAATGTTGTCTAATTCTATGTATGTTCACAGTATTCCGAACAACAATGATAACCAGGATATCGTGAGTATGGGAACAAACTCAGCGGTAATCTGCAGAAAAGTAATTGAAAATGCTTTTGAAGTATTAGCAATTGAAGCCATCACGATTATTCAGGCCATTGAATATCTTGATTTTAAGGATAAAGTTTCATCTTCTACAAAAGAATTGTATGATGAAATAAGAAAGATCATTCCTGCGTTCTCAGATGATATGGTGATGTATCCTTATTTGGAAAAAGTAAAACAATATCTTAAAAACGGAAAATAATGAAAAAAAGGTTGATTTTATCTCTCGTACTCTTACTAGTCGGACAAGTGTTTTTTGCCCAAGAATTGGCTTTAGTCAAGGAAAAATCTAAAATTGGGTATATAAATAAATCCGGAAATTACGTTATTCAACCAAGCTTTGAAACTGCAAAAAGTTTTTCAGACGGGTTAGCCGCTGTGAAGGACGGTAAGGCTTGGGGGTTTATAGGAAAAGATGGGAAATTAGTCATTCAACCTTCATTTTCAAATATAAAAGATTTCCACAATGGAATTTGTATTGTGGAAAAAGACAAAAATTGGTTTTATATCAACAAAAAAGGAGAGAAGCTTACAATGCCGTATTCAGACAAGTTATATGACTTTAATGATGGGTTAGCTTTTATGAAAGTTGGGAATAAGATTGGCGCTTTTGATACGGATGGCAAAGTGGTTATTCATGCAGAATATGACATCATCAAGCCTTTTCAAAATGGTTTTGCAAGAGCTTCTAAAGATAGCCGTTGGGGAATTATTGATGCGAAAGGAAATGTAATTGTTCCTTTTGAATATGGTGATATCGGAGAATATGCAGATGGAACAACCTGGGCTAAGAAAGGAAGCTTATACGGAATTATTGAAGGAAAAGATTTTAAAATCATGGATGAGGTTGATCGAATCTGGGATTTTCAAGGTCAATCCATTACGTATGCCAAGAAAAAAGGAAAAATAGGATTTATTGATAAAACAGGAAATTGGGTAATTGAACCTAAATTCGATAAGGCGAGATCTTTTAATCAAAATTTAGCTCCTGTTTGTGTAAATAGTAAATGGGGATATATTGATACTACTGGAAATTATGTGATAGAGCCTACTTACAATGATGCTGAGGTTTTCAGTAATGATAATCTTGCTCCGGTAAAAGGAAAAGATTGGGGCTTTATTGATAAGACAGGAAAACTGGTTATTCCAATGGATTACGATATTTCTAAAAGCTTTGGATTTACAGAAAAAAATAAAGGATTCAATGATGGAGTCTCAAGAGTGAGAAAATCAGGAAAATGGGGCTTTATTGATAGATCTGGGAATCTATTAGGAAACAAATGGTTCAATAATGCAGAACTGTTTCAAAATTAAAAAAACTACGACTAAGAAATGAAATGTGCAATCATCACAGGTGGCTCAAGGGGAATCGGAAGAGCAATCTGTATAAAACTGGCAGAAGAGAAAAATTATCATATACTCATCAACTACACTTCAAACGAAGTTGCCGCTAAGGAAACATTAGCTAAAGTAGAAGAACTAGGCTCTACAGGAGAAATTCTAAAATTCGATGTAGGCAATGCTGAAGAAACGCTAAAAGTTCTTGGAGAATGGCAGGAGAAAAATGCTGATTCAGTGGTTGAGGTTATTGTAAACAATGCCGGAATTACAAGAGATGGACTATTCATGTGGATGCCAAGTGAAGACTGGAACTCTGTGATAAATACAAGTTTAAATGGATTTTTCAACGTAACCAATTTCTTTATTCAAAAATTGTTGCGTAATAAATATGGTAGAATCATCAATATGGTTTCTGTTTCCGGAGTAAAAGGAACAGCCGGCCAGACGAATTATTCTGCAGCAAAAGGTGCTTTGGTTGGCGCTACAAAAGCATTGGCTCAGGAAGTTGCCAAAAGAAATATCACTGTAAATGCTGTAGCACCAGGGTTTATCAGAACAGATATGACGCAGGAATTCAATGAAGATGAATTGAAGGCGATGATCCCTGTCAACAGATTTGGAGAAGCAGAAGAAGTAGCTGATTTAGTGGCATTTTTAGCCTCTAAAAAATCTTCTTACATTACAGGTGAAGTGATTAATATTAATGGAGGAATCTATTCTTAATGAATGTAACAATCTATCAATGTAACAATTTAACAATAGAGATTCAATTTAAAAATTGTTACGCTGGTAAACTGATACATTGTTAAATTTGAAAAACATGGAAAATAGGGTTGTAATTACCGGAATGGGAATTTATTCTTGCATCGGAACTTCTTTGGAAGAAGTAAAGGAATCCCTGTATCAAGGAAAATCAGGTATTGTTTTAGTAGACGAAAGGAAAGAATTTGGTTTCAGGTCAGGCCTTACGGGCGTGGTTCCAAAGCCGGATTTAAAAAGTCTTTTGAACAGACGTCAGCGTATAAGTATGGGCGAGGAAAGCGAATATGCTTATATGGCAACCAGCGATGCACTAAAACAGGCAAAAATTGATCAAGACTTTTTAGATAACAACGAAGTAGGAATTTTATACGGGAATGACAGTGTTTCTCAGGCAGTAGTAGAATCTATTGATATTGCAAGAGAGAAAAAAGATACCACTTTAATGGGTTCTGGGGCGATATTCAAATCAATGAATTCTACCGTAACCATGAACCTTTCCACGATATTTAAATTAAGAGGAATTAATCTTACCATTAGTGCAGCTTGTGCTAGCGGATCTCATTCGTTGGGATTGGCTTATATGATGATTAAGAGTGGAATGCAAGACATGATTGTTTGTGGAGGCGCTCAGGAAACCAACAAATATTCAATGGCGAGTTTTGATGGATTAGGTGTTTTTTCAGTAAGAGAAAATGAGCCTACAAAAGCATCAAGGCCTTTTGATAAAGACAGAGACGGCTTAATCCCAAGCGGTGGAGCGGCCTCTTTAATTGTTGAAAGCTTAGAATCTGCACAGAAAAGAGGGGTAACTATTTTAGGGGAAATTATCGGATATGGATTTTCATCCAATGGCGGACATATTTCAACGCCTAATGTTGACGGCCCTGCGTTAGCGATGAACAGAGCCTTGCAACAGTCTGGTTTAGAGGTGAAAGACATCGATTATATTAATGCTCATGCGACTTCCACACCAATTGGTGATGCGAACGAAGCAAAAGCTATTTACGAGATCTTCGGGAGTGATGTTCCGGTGAGTTCTACAAAATCAATGACGGGTCACGAATGTTGGATGGCGGGCGCAAGTGAAGTTATCTACTCAATTCTGATGATGCAAAATGATTTCGTGGCTCCCAATATCAATTTGGAAAACCCTGATGATGAGGCGAAAAGGATAAATTTGGTCTCTGAAACGAAAAATCAAAAAATTGACGTATTTTTGTCGAATTCTTTTGGATTTGGGGGCACCAATTCCGCATTAATTGTTAAAAAGTTTGATTAAAAACATGGAAAGGGAAAAAATTATTGCTATCGTTAATGATTTTTTGGTTAATGAATTCGAAGTTGACGGGGACGAAATCCGTCATGACGGGAATCTTAAAACGACACTGGGCTTAGACAGCTTAGATTATATTGATATGGTAGTGGTTATCGAATCTAATTTCGGCGTGAAATTAGGCGAAGCAGACTTCAAAAAAATGATCACATTTGATGATTTTTATACGACAATTCAGAATAAAATCACGGAGAAAAACGCTTAATTATCGATTAAAATTTACTCTAAATTAAATATTATAATATACCAATTTAACAGTTTACCAATGCTTTACGTCTGATAAATTGTTACGCTGTTAAATTGATACATTGCTAAATTGGTACTATGAACAAGTGGAAAGGTAAATCTAAAGGCACAATTCTAGGATATCAAATATTCGTCTGGTGCATTAGAAATATTGGAGTCCGAAGTTCATATTTTGTCCTGTATTTCGTTGCTGCTTACTACTTTATATTCGAAAAAAAGAGCAATCAATACATCTCTTATTACTTTAAAAAACGCCTTAATTATACTTCTTGGAAAACTAAATTTTCAATATTCAAAAGCTATTTTGTTTTCGGAAAGGTATTAATTGATAAAACGGCTATTTCTGCAGGGCTGAGAGATAAATTCACATATGAATTTGACGGAATTGAAAATCTTAGAAACCTTTTAGCAGAAAAAAAGGGTGGGGTTCTTATCAGTGCACACATTGGAAATTTTGAAATCGCAGAATACTTTTTTGCGGATATTGATTTTGATTGTCAGATTAACTTAGTGACAACAGATCAGGAAGTTACAGTGATTAAAGAATACTTGGGAAGTGTTTCAGTTAAAGAAAGTAATATCAAATTTATTTATGTGAAAGATGATATGTCCCATATTTTCGATATCAATGAAGCGTTATCTAAGAATGAATTGATCTGCTTTACCGGTGATCGATATTTTGAAGGGTCAAAATTCCTTGAAGCTGAGCTATTAGGGAAAAGCGCCAAATTTCCGGCGGGTCCTTTTCTGATTGCTTCCAGATTGGGTGTTCCTGTTGTCTATGTGTATGTAATGAAAGAAAAGAATCTTCATTATCACTTGTATGCAAGAGTTGCCGAGGCTGTGAAAAAGCGTGATGCACAAGGTCTTTTGCATTCTTATGTACAAAATCTTGAATCCATGATCAAAAAATATCCCCTTCAATGGTTCAATTACTTTGATTTTTGGGATGATATTGATTAATTTTCAATATTTTTAGGGCAGCTTTTCCGTCTTCCGCTCCCAATCTTTTTTTGCTTTGGCAAAAAAAGGATTTTCGCTCAAGTCGGGCTGCAAACAATTCAGCGTTGAAAAAGCCTTGTCAAGGTTTTAAACCTTGACAAGGCTGATGAAAAATTAATCTCCTTGAAAAAAACATACGACATATTAATTATCGGTAGCGGATTGGGAGGTCTTGTTTCGGCTCTAATTTTGGCGAAAGAAGGCTTGAAAGTCTGTGTCTTGGAGAAAAACAATCAGTATGGCGGAAATTTACAGACATTTTCCCGGGATAAACTAATCTTCGATACCGGAGTTCATTATTTGGGCGGACTCTCAAAAGGGCAAAACCTTCATCAATTCTTTTCTTATTTAGAGATTATAAATGATCTTGAACTTCATAAAATGGATGTTGACGGATATGATAAGATCACTTTTGGAGACGATGACATTGATTATCCCCATGCACAAGGGTATGAAAACTTTGTTAATCAACTCTCTCAATATTTTCCGGATGAAAAAGAAAATTTAGAAAATTACTGTGAAGAAATTCAGCGAATTTGCAATCAGTTTCCCAGATATAATGTCGTGGGAAAAGATAATTACAATGAAGAAATTCTCCATTTAAATACAAAGAGATTCATAGAATCCATTACTTCAAATACAAAGCTGCAATCGGTTTTATTAGGTTCAAATTTTCTCTACGCGGGAGATTCTGAAAATATTCCTTTTCATGTGCATGCTTTAACGGTGAATTCATATATCCAAAGTGCGTATAAATGTGTGAAAGGAGGAAGCCAGATCTCAAAACTTTTAATCAGAAAACTAAGAGAATACGGCGCAGAGGTACACAAGCATGCAGAAGTTTCCGAATTTATTTTCAATGAAAAGAATGTTTTAATTGCTGTAAAAACTAAAGCAGGAAAAGAATATGCTGCAAAACAGTTTATTTCCAATATTGAAATCCGTTCACTCATTACATTAATTGGGCAGCAAAGATTAAAAAAATCCTTTCTCAATAGAGTGTTAAGCTGGGAGCCTGTTTCTTCGTGTTTCAGTGTTTATCTGGTCTTAAAACCTCAGTCTATCCCGAATTTTAATCATAATATTTACCATTATTCATCCGAAGAATTGGTTTGGAATGCCTATCGATACGATAAAAACAGTTGGCCGGAAACATATATGCTTTCTTCAACCCCTTCAACATTGCATCCTGAATTTGCAGAAAGTTTAACCGCTATTTCCTATATGGATTTTGCTGAAGTTAAAGCTTGGCAAAAAACAGTAAATACAGTTGTAGAAGAGCATGAAAGAGGAAAGCAATATGAAAAATTTAAGCAAGAGAAAGCCGAAAAAATGATTGATGCGCTGGCAAAGAAAATTCCAAACTTGCGACAGTCTATTAAAAAAGTATATACTTCTTCACCCTTATCTTACCGTGATTATATCGGAAGCTTTGAAGGAAATATGTACGGATATATAAAAAGCTCGGAGAACCCCTTAAAAACAATGGTTTCTCCAAGAACAAAGATCAATAATCTTTTTCTAACAGGACAGTCCGTCAATATGCACGGAATTTTAGGATGTACAATTGGTGCCTTCAATACCTGTGCTGAAATTTTAGGAAAAGAACTTGTTGATGAACGTTTGACACAAATGATTAATAATAATGAAATTTAAACATACTCTTGTCATTCTGAATGGAGCAAAGCGTAATGAAGAATCTAAACTTGTAAAAAGAGATTCTTCCTATCGTCAGAATGACAAATACCGTAAAATAGGAGTCTCATTGTGTTTATTTTTCATTCTTAGTCTCACATCTTGCGGTATCAGAAAATCCATCAAACATATTCCTGAGGTTAAGCAATATGCTTTAGAAGTTCCTACAGTTCATAAGATGAATGATTCAACATTTAATTTTAATCAAAATTATCTTACCAAAAACAAACAACAGCTTTGGGAATTATATATTAAAGGAAATCCTTTACAATTAGGCTATAACAACGGAGCACTGACTCAAAACTTAATGCAAAAACAGGAAGAGATTTTCTTTTCTAAAGTGGAAGGTTTTGTTCCGTCTAAGTTTAAGCAGAAATTATTGAGAGGTTTTCTAAAATGGTATAACAGGAAAATGTATCTCAATGTACGGGAAGATTATCAGGCAGAATTATTCGGGTTATCTCGATATGCATCAGATAAATATAACTTTATTGCACCTAAATATTTAAGAAGTTTATACTTACATGGCGCTCACGATATTGGTCATGCGATGCAGGATTTGATGGTGGTAGGATGCACTTCTTTAGCGGTTTGGAATGAAAACTCTGAAGACGGAGGTCTGTTGATTGGTAGAAATTTCGATTTTTATGTGGGAGATGATTTTGCTAAAAATAAATTAATAGAATTCGTAGAGCCCGAGCAGGGAATCCCCTACATGTCGGTAAGTTGGCCAGGGATGATTGGGGTTGTTTCGGGAATGAATAAAGAAGGTATTACCGTGACGATTAATGCAGGAAAATCTAAAATTCCATTAACGGCTAAAACTCCGATTTCTTTTGTAACGAGAGAGATTCTGCAATATGCTAAAAATATTGATGAAGCGATTGCCATTGCTAAAAAGAGAAAAGTTTTTGTTTCTGAATCTATTTTGGTGGGAAGTGCAAATGATAAAAATGCAGTGATTATTGAAGTCTCACCAAACAATTTTGGTGTTTACAGGGTTGAAAATACAGACCGAGTTTTTTGTACCAATCATTTTCAATCAGAAGCGTATAAAGATGATAAAAGAAACCAGAAACACATTCTGGAAAGCCATTCTGAATACCGCTATGAAAAGCTTGAGGAGCTATTACAGGAAAATAAAAAACTTAATCCTGAAAAAATGGCTTCTATTCTTAGAGATAAATCAGGCTTGAAAGGGGAGAAGATTGGCTATGGAAATGAGAAGGCTATTAATCAGTTATTGGCGCATCATGCTGTGATTTTTTCGCCGGAAAAGAGATTGGTTTGGGTGTCGTCAAATCCTTATCAGTTGGGAGAATTTGTTTGCTATGACCTTAATAAAATCTTCTCAAACCAAAAATTTCAAAATGATGAATTGGCAACTTCCACCTTAAATATTCCCAAAGATCCTTTTGTAGATTCTCAAGAATTTAAAAATTTTGAGGTTTCTAAAATTATAGAATCTCAACTCAGCGATGCAATTTCAAAAAAGGATGTTATGTTATCTGATGATGCAATTGGACATTATCAATCGTTGAATCCAGATTTTTGGTTTGTATATTATCAGGCTGGAAAATATTATTTTGCGAGAAAAGAATATTCAAAAGCAAGAATGGAGTTTGAAAAGGCGCTGACAAAAGAAATCACGACCGTTCCCGATAAAGAGAATGTTGAAAAATATCTAAAGAAAACATTAAAAAAACTACAATGATCCCCAAAAGTATACAGTATTTATTTTCAATTCCATTCCTTATAATCGTTTGTTATTCTGTGTATTTGCTAAGTAAATACAGTTCAATTCCAGACACTATTCCTATTCAGGGATACGGAAAAAATACAGGGGGATCCGGAAGTAAATTATTCCTTTTTTCTCCGATTATATTAAACCTGATCATTTTATGGTTCATTTGGCGAATTATTAAAAATCCGGGTAAAATTAATTTTACTTTTGAAGCGAAAGAAGAAGATCAGGAGAAAGCAAATTTTACCGTACAACTTGTGTTGGTGATTATTGCGATATTTGTCACTGTTTTTACAACCCTTTTGTTGTTCTCGGATGTTGTTTATAAATAATATTAATTTCCAAAGTCGTTACCTTTATTTTATGTGTTTTTTATTTTAAATGTTGCTTTCTTTAATTTGAGTTTTATCTTGTGTTTGTGGTGTATTTATTGAGTAATTAATAATTTAATATTAGTTTTGTTTTATTATTTTTATTAGTTTCTCTATTTTGGTGTAAAATATTTGGCGCGTAGTTGATTTATTATTTATATTCGTTTCCTTAAAACCATGAAACGAATGAGAAAAAAATATTTTTTATCTCTTGTATTTTTATTGATGCTATTTTCTTGTAAAGATGAGAAAATGGAAGGGGTAGAAGTTGAGAGTTCTTTTGTTAATTTTGACATCAATGCAGTTCCTTACGCTAAACTGTCTACATATGCATTTTTTACCGGCGAACTAAAAAACTTAACGCCATCTAGCAAAGTAATTCCTTATGAACCTGCCAGTTCGCTATTTACAGACTACGCTCTTAAAAAAAGATTTATTTGGATGCCACAAGGCGTAAAAGCGACTTATGACGCAGATGATAAAACACTGAATTTTCCTGTAGGAACTGTTTTAATAAAAAGCTTTTATTATAATACCGTACAGCCTAATAATACGACCAAAATATTGGAAACCCGATTAATGATTAGAAAATCAAGCGGTTGGGTGTTTGCAGAATATGTGTGGAATGATGATCAGACAGAGGCCAATCTGGTAGCCGGAACAGATTTTACGAGTGGGAGTTCTAAAAATATTACTTTCAAGAAAGAGAATAATGAGGTGATGGCAATAGAGTACAGAATTCCTTCTGAATCAGAATGCCTTGCTTGTCATAAACTGGATAATAAGCCGATTCCCATTGGTGTAAAACCTCAAAATCTAAATACAACTTACACGTACTCAGGAGGAGTTAAAAATCAATTACAAAAATTAGTAGATGAAGGCTATTTGCTAAGTTATCCTTCTAGTATTGTTTCTACGGTTAATTACAAAGATACCAGTAAGCCTTTAGATATAAGATTACGCTCTTATGTAGACATCAACTGTGCGCATTGTCATCAACAGAATGCGCGTTGTGATTATCGTGCTATACGCTTGGGTTTTAGTCAAACGACCAATCTTACCAATATGGGAGTTTGTGTGATGGCAGATGAGCCGCAAGGTCCTTCATTAGAAAGAATTATAACACCGGGAAATCATAATAAGTCGGTAATGAACTTTAGACTCAACTCTGTAGATGAGAGTAATAGAATGCCTTTGCTAGGAAGAACCATTGTACACGATGAAGGGGTAGAACTTTTAAAGCAATGGATCAATTCACTGAATCAAAACTGTCCTTAAAAACGAATAACCAAAATGAAAAAATATGAGAAAAATAGTATCCTTTTTTGTTATATTATGTAATATAACATGGGGAATAGCTCAACTTACATGTGCTTCCGCAATAGATATTACTCCAGGAACTTATACGGCTCCTTTAATTACGGGAACACCACCTCCCACAGTTTGTAATTTGGGTACTCCCGCACAAGCAGCAATTTGGTATAAATATACAGCTACAGCAAATAAGAGTGTTACTGTTTCTTCGGTAATTGCAGGACAAAATGTAGATACAAGATTAATGGTATTTGCAGGAAGTTGTGGAGTATTAGCATGTGTGGCCGCGAATGATGACTCTACCGGGACTTCTTCAAAGGTTACCTTTGGAGCTGTTGCCGGAAATACCTATTATGTGGTATTCGATAGCAGATGGACTAATTTAGGGTTTAATTTTACCGTGGCTGAAGGGCCACCTATTATCAATAGGCTTTCGTTTAATTCTCAGCCGGTTACAGCATCCGGTAGTTACAATAACTGTGTGGTAGATATGAATGGAGATTATTTGGATGATATTGTCTCTGTAGTAAATAATACTCAAATCGTTATCTCTTATCAACAGCCGGGAGGCGGATTTAATAATGTTACCTATGCAATTCCTAGTTCTATTATATTGCCTTCATGGAGCATTGCAGCCGGAGATTATGACAATAACGGTTTTAATGACCTGATGTATGGATCGGGAAGCGGGATTGCTTTTGTAAAAGCTAATGCTGATGGAACGGGCTTTACTATCGATAGAAAACCGCAATCTTTTTTAGTTCAGAGAACTAATTTTATAGATATCAATAAAGATGGAAAACTAGATGCTTTCGTATGTGATGATAATGCTCCGAACAGGTTTTATTTGAATGACGGAACCAATATGAACCATAATCAGGGAGGGCTAGGTGATTTTCCTTCCGGAGGAAACTATGGTTCTATTTGGGTAGATTATGATAATGACGGGGATATGGATCTCTATATAGCCAAATGCAGTGGAGGAGGCTCTGGGCCTGGTGGAAATATTGATGAATTGCTGAGAAATAATGGTGATGGAACCTTCACAAATGTTGCCGCCGACGCCAATATGGCAAATCCTACTCAGACATGGTCTGCTGCTTGGGGAGATTTTAATAATGATGGTTGGATGGACGCTGTTGTAGGAATCAATGCTACAACCAACGGGCTGAGCAAAGTGATGAAGAATAATGGGGATGGTACATTTACCGATAAATCAGTAGGTTCGGGTTATGATATAATTAATACTTCGAGCAGAGAATATGTTGCTTATGATTTTGATAATGATGGATTTCTGGATGTTTTAGGCGCAGGAAATACAATCATGTTTGGAAATGGTGATTTTACTTTTACTCCGAATGCTACTGCTTACAACGTAAATACGATTAAGCGTCCCATTGGAGATCTTAATAATGATGGTTTTCTGGATATTCAGAATGGAAATACCATTCTTATGAATGCAGGAAATACCAATAAATGGCTTAAAGTAACCTTACAGGGAACCCAAAGTAACAGAAATGGGATTGGGGCAAGAGTGGAGATCTATGGAGCTTGGGGAAAACAAATTCGAGATGTACAAAGTGGAGTAGGATTCGGAAATATGAATACACTGAATACTCATTTCGGCATTGGTCAGGCTACAGCCATTACAAAAGTGATTGTGAAATGGCCTTCAGGTTTGGTTGATACCATTTATAATGTAACACCTAATACAACATTACATGTGGTTGAAGGATCTTATTTAGGAGTTAAAGACGTTCAGGCTACTCAGGAATTATTCACGGTGTATCCAAATCCGAGTGATGATATTGTTAATTTTAAAACTAAAAATGATCTTATCCTAACGGATGCGAAAGTATATGAAATGAGTGGTAGAATGGTTTTACAGGCGAAAGTTGAAAGAAATTCAATCTCAATCAAACAATTAAATTCTGGTGTGTATATGCTTGTTTTAGTTGATAAGAATGGAAAGACATATTCTCAGAAGCTAACAAAAAAATAAAACATAATTTATTCTTCATAACTCACTGCAAGGTCGAAAGGCTTTGCAGTTTTTATGTAAAAGAGTGTTGAATTATTTATTATCAGGGCTCACTTTATTCAAGAACAGGAAAGTGGCCGTTCCTAAAATCAAAGACATTGAACTTGCCAAAATCAGACTTCCGATTACATATTGAAGAAGATTATTTTTAATAAGCTCAAAGTTAAGTTCACTGCTTAAAATATTACTGTCTCCATGCACAAAAGGAGCGCCTAAAAATAGAGAAGCAGCAATAACAAAAGGAATTAATGGAGGTAAGCTCACATTGGATGCAACAAAAGCCAAGACCTTGTTCAGTTTAAAAAGCACGGACAAAGAAATCACCAATAAGGTCTGAAATCCCCATAACGGGCAAAGGCCTATAAAAACCCCAAGCGCGATGGAGAAAGCTTTTGTACGGTTGCTTCCATCGCTTTCTAAAACATCTTCTTTGATGAATCTTTTAAAACTCTTTTTTCTGAAATTATTTATGAAATTTCTCGGAATAATATAAAGCAAAGTAATGGTTACCAAGATGGTATTCAGAATACTGATTCTTGTGAAATCTTTGAATGGTCTGAAATGCGAAACCCTTTCTGCAGGATCATACAACACTTTTATAGGAACATTTTTTACCGGAACGTGCCTCCAGGCTGTTCTTACAATAATTTCAATCTCAAATTCGAATTTTGGGGTAAAATATTTCTTTGGAATTTTATGTAAAGGATATAAACGATAGCCAGATTGGGTATCTTCCAGCTTAATACCAGTTTCAAACCAAAACCAGAAATTAGAAAAACGATTTCCAAAACTGCTTTTCTTTGGAATTCCGTCTTGCGACATATTTCGGTTTCCGATGAGTAAAACGTCCTGCTCTTCATTTAGTAAAGCTTCCACAAAAACCGGAAGGTCATCAGGATAATGCTGGCCATCAGAATCAATCGTTATTGCATAATCAAAACCTAATTCCTTTGCCTTTCTGAAGCCTATTTTAAGTCCATTTCCTTTGCCTTTATTCTCAGGCAGGGAAATCGTTGTAATTTGAGAATAATGACCGAGGATTTGATGAGTAGAATCCGTAGACCCGTCATTGATCACAATGATATTTTCGGTATACTCTAAAACACCATCAATTACTCTTCTCAGAGTTTTCTCGTTGTTGTAAGTAGGGATTAAAATACAAATCTTTTTTTCAGAAATTGCATTTTGTACTTCAGGAAGGGTCATTGTTTTATTTTAATGATGCTTTTTCAGTATCAGACATGGTTTTAGATTGTACAGCAAACTTTTTGATATAACTTTTCATGGCTGTATTCTGCTTTCCATAGTTGCTTAAAATGAATGCTTTATCATCTTTCAATCCGCCTCTGTATCCTACAATTTTGGGGATATTTTCCTGAACGCTTAGTCTTATCAAATGTAATTCAATATTGTTAGGATTAGATTTAATAATACTTTCAAGATCCGTTGCTCCGGATTTTACAAGTGCTTTTCTGTTTTGTTTAACAATTTTAGCCTCCATGATTTTTGCAGCAGCTTTATAACCAGTCGTCACCGCATCGGAACCAGATTGTTTTTCGGCATTACTAATAAATGCCTGTGTATTTTCGTTGGATTGATTGGCCTTTGCATAGCTGTTTCTTAATGACTCCAAATCATTTTGAAAGAAAAATATAAAAGCTGTGATGAATGATAAGATCAATTTCATGATGTCAATTTTTTATAGTGTACAGACATTTTTAGTGCAATTGTCTCGCCAAATAAAGTGGTGTTTTTTACTTTCACTTCATCATCACTTTCATTAATATCCAATTGTAACGTTAAATCTGGGGTTTCAAATGGGTTAATAATCGCCATGAATTTCACATTCGAAGCAGATTTTAAAAATAACGATGCACCTGTAAATTCTTCAGTTAATTCTTTTACGATCTGCATCATGCAAACTCCTGGAGTTACAGGATTTCCCGGGAAATGCCCATTAAAAATATCATGATCTTTATTGAGCGTGATATGAGCAATGAAACGTCCGTTTTCTTCTTTTTCTGATGATTGTAAGGTGTAAAAGTCTGTAAGAATAGTCTGCATAAAATTATTTTTTCATGTTAAATGTATAGTAAACGCCCGCCTGAAAAGTAACGTTTGTATGATTGTCATAGAAGCTGTAAACAGGAACAAAGCCTTTTTTTACTCTTGCTTCAACCCCAAAGTTTTTTGTAATGTCATATCCTAAACCGGCTGTAATTCCTAAATCTATTTCGCTTTCCGGATCAAAATTTTTCTTGTCAACAACAAATTCCAAGGTTGGCCCTACAAGAACGTTGAATTTATTGAAATAAAATTTATTAACCAATTGAAGTCCTAAATAAGAAACAGAAAGTGTTTGTCCGTTCCAGTTGTTAACATTGGTTTCAAACTTTGCTCCCTGTCTCGAATAATTAATTTCCGGCTGTAAAGCATAAAATTTTGCAAAACGAATATTTCCTAGAAATCCAATATAAAACTCGGTTTTAGTTTTAAAATCCATGCTCATATTCGCGTTTGGAGAATCTGGCCAGTAGAATGTTTGATTTTCATTATTGGTAAAATGCGAAAAATTCGCTCCTGCTCTTATTCCCGGGTTAAAAGTCACCTGAGCAAAAGATAAAGTGGCAAATAAAGCAAAGAGTAAAAGTGCCGTTTTTTTCATGTTAAAAATTATTCGGTTTCGGTTATTTGAAATAGTTTTATATTGATCTTGAAATCTTTATGTTGAAGATTCAAACTATCCGCGAAGATATGTTTTTTTGCTTCAAAAGTGAAATCGATTTTTTCCTTATTGTTTTTGGTATAAATGATCTGATTCAGCAATCCATTTTCTTTATTGAAGAACAGATAATATTGTTTCTTATCCAATTTTGAAAGATAAATTTTCGATTTTTCATTCTCAAAACTTTCACTAACAGGGTATTTCTGTTTTAGCAATTGCTGAAAATCATTCTTTAAAAAATTAATGACAATCTTTTTATCTAAGTCTGCTAAAACATAATTCAGTTTAAAATTATCTCCGGAAATTTCAAAATCAATTAATTTATTTCCAAAATCAGAGGTTAATACAACACGGTGTGTCGCATCATTGATCTTTTTGATAATCAGAATTCCGCTTACATGGTTTTTATAAATATCCATCTGACATTTATATATGTAATCTTCATTTGACGAAAAGTATAAATTTTCAACGGTCTTCTCAGAAGTTGAAACTGATTTTGCATCTGAAAGTTTATAGGTTTTACACGAAACAAACAGAAGAAAAATTAGGCTATAAAGAAAATTCTGAAGCAGAAATCGGCGCATTGATCTTCGTATTTTTAAAAACAATATTTGTGGTGTCTCCTGAGGCTTCCGTCATATTAACCTGCGAAACGGTTGATTGACCTTTAGGAAAACTTAGTTCAATCTGTTTGATGTATTTCAGTAATTGCGCAGATTTAGGAGTGAATTTTGCGATGTTATAATTTGCATTTTTCAAGTAAGCTACGGAAAATTCAGGATCGTTAAACATTTGTCCGTTTGAACTTCCTACAATCAGTTTATTGATCTTTTCAAAGGTTTTACTTTTAGCATCCACAGAAGATTTCTTTCCCTGATCGTTGATGAATATCTTATTGTCCTTAAAGATAATGCTGTACTGGTAAGGCTTTGTATATTTCCAGCTTAAAATGTTGGGTGTTTTTAAAGACATTCTTCCATACGTCACAATGTTTTTATCCAAAAAATCCATCTTTTTGGTTTGGGTAAAATCACTTTGTAATGTTTTTATTTCCTTGGTTTCAGATGAAACTTTGGTTACGAATGCTTTTGCTTCAGGTCCTGACATTGCTGTGTTCTGAGCAAAAAAGAGACTTGAAACTAATAAAAATGCTCCGAAAGCAATATTTTTAATCATTGTTTAATTTTTATTGATAATATTCAATTTTTTTTTTTAATGGTAATCTTCTCGACTTTTGGATTGATTATTATTTTTATAGTCCAATTTTTATTTTTATCATACTGTTCGTAAACTTTAAAATCTTTATCGAATTTGTGTTTATGAGATTCGCTATGAGTACCATCAGTATTGAATAGTGTTTCCTTTTTAACTTCTCCTTGGTCATCATACTCATACACCCAACGGACTTCTAATTTTCCATTTTTTTCGTATCTGTGATTTTCCAATTTTTGTCCAAATTGGTTATATGTGTAAATATTGTCAAACCGGAACTCATTGTCTTCGTGGTGTACAATTCTAACTTGGTTTTTATCTTCACTATAGCTATATAGCCATATCTGTTTGTTTACATATTGTTTGATGAGATGTCCAGATTTATTATACTCAAATTTCATATCGCCAGGAAATGCAAAATCATCACCTTCTAAATTATTTCTAACAATAGTCAGTTGATTATTCTTGTCATAAAATAAAGTATCCGTTTCAAGAGATTTGCTACCAAACCTTTCTCTAAACGAAATTCTGTTTACAATATATCCGTTTTTATTAAAAGTGACCTTACAATCGTTATCCATTTCTGCAAGATTAAAGTATTGATGCTCTTTATTCATATCAATAAGTTCAAATTTACTAAAATCTGTAATAGAATCCTTTGAGGCAGAAGAAGTTTTCTGTTCTACCGTTTTCACTTTCCCTTTAAGTCCGTATTTTCCTACTGTTTCATTTACATCATCTTTAGTTACTTCATAGATGCTTTTTAATTTGAGGTTTGTTTTCGTTTCATTTTTTTGTGCACAACTTTGTAAACATAATAAAATGAGTAGAAATGAAAATGTAGCTGTTGTCTTCATATTATTTGGTGGAGAGTGCATCTGTTTTTAACGAAATTGTTAGAAAATATTCTTTATTGGTGGCTGGTTGGTTGTGTATGCGTTGGTAATAATTGCCACCAACACCAAAATTCTTATGCATTAAAAGCTTTTGCGCCTTTTGTGGTTGAAATAGTATCTATCGTAAAAGTTGAATACTTTTCACGTTCCAAAAATACTAATAAATCTGTCAAAACATTATACGTTTTTTCCGAAGTATCGTGAAGGAGAATGATGCTTCCTTTCTTTAGATTTTTTGTAACTCGTTTATAAATTTTCTTTTCGTTGTCTGTGATCGTATCTAAAGAACGGACATTCCAGCCGATGCTTTCTTTATGAGTTTGTTTAATGGCTTTAGCAATATTCGGATTGGTAACGCCAAAAGGAGGACGGTATAAATTGGTTTTAATATTTCCCACTTTCTCCATAATTTGATCACATTGCTCAATCTCCTCAATCATTTTTGAGGTAGATAAAAATCCTGTGTTGTTGGAGTGAGATAAGGTGTGATTTCCAATTGTATGACCTTCTGCAATAATTCTTTGGAAAGTTTCGGGATATTTTTCAATCTGTTTTCCAATACAGAAAAAGGTTGCTTTTATCTGGTTTTCTTTTAATAGATCTAAAAATTTTGGAGTAAACTCGGTCGGACTATCATCAAAAGTCAAAGCAACTTCCTTGATTTTTGTTCTTTTATGCGTCAAACTATTGACAAAATATCCTAATTGAATGTCAAAAGATCCCCAAACGACCACCGCCGAAAAAAGTAAGAAACAAAACAGATATACCCAAAAAGTCCCGTGAAATGCATAAATAAATACATTGCAGAAAAGATAAAATAGAATAAATGGATAGTGTTTCATCTTTTTATTATTTTGAGTTTTTGGTTTAAAATTTTCTCAATCTGGACATTCGTTCTGTCATTCTGAATGTAGCAAAGCGAAATGAAGAATCTAATATTGATGTTGAGATTCTTCCTCCGTCAGAATGACAAACAGATCGTCTTAATTCTCTACGTTAAAACTTAAGCTCTCTCCAACAAAACCAAACTATGATCACTTCCTCCCAAATGATTATACAAAAGAATGTTTTTAATACTTTCTTTTTTCACTTCATTAATCATCATCACTTCCGGAATCTGCTGATCTTTCAGAATATGACAAGCCATAAATGTTGAGAAACCACTTGCTGTATTGAATTCTCCACTTAGATGCTTATAATATAATAACGCTGAATTGGGAAATAAATCCATTGCTTTGGTATAATAGGCGTCCGATTTAGAATCTCCGCTAAAACCTAAAATCACAGCGTCAATTTCTTCAAAGGTAAGATGGTTTTTTGTTAGTAAGTCTCTGATAAACTTTTGAATTTCATCTTGTTCTAATCTATTGTTGATTTTAATATCTCTAAGCTGAGCGTAAGAACTTTCTGCCTTTTCTTTTCCTAAAACAAAAAAGCTTGAACCTTCTCCCCAAATAACGCCTTCTGTTGTTGAGTGTAAATAATCAACAGGAAGATTTTCTTCTTTTTTAATGGTATTGTTTAATTTATACAATTCCATTGTTCTGTCGGTCTGCTCATCTGTTGAACCCACCAAAACATGATCAGCCTCACCATCATTAATTTGAAGTTTGGCGTCTAACATGGAGAATTCTAAAGAAGAAGAAGTATTCACATAGGTGAAATTGTAAGCGTGGCATTGTAATGCTAAAGCTATTTGCCCGGCAACCGTATTGTGAGTGGATTGGATAAAATAAGTTGGAGTCAGAAACTCTTCATTATTATCAATTACATTTTTTAAAAACTTTTCAGAATCCTGGGAACATCCCATTCCTGTTCCGACAATAATCGCATCAGGATTTTCAATTCCGGCTTCTTTTAAAGCGTATTTTGAGGCTACAGAACTCATTTTTACAGTTTTAGACATTCTTCTGCTCATTGCAGGGGGAATGAATTCTTTGTAATTAGGTTCAATAGCTTTTACGATCTGAATTGAATTTTCAGGCGTAAGATTTTGGATGAAATTTTCATTTAAAGTGTCCTGAACCGAGATGCAGGCTGCACTGTTGATATACACTGCGCTCATGATTTTGAGAAAATTAAGGTTGAACAATTTCCTCCGAACCCAAATGAGTTGGAAAGTACATGATCGATATTCTTCTCTTTCAATTCGGTAACGGGAGTTAGATCAAATTCTTCCATTTTCGTTTTAAAATTCAAATTGGGGAAAATGATATTATTTTGAATGGCCAACAATGAATAGATGGCTTCAATTCCCGCCGCTGCAGCTAAAGTATGACCTGTAAACGCTTTTGTAGAACTGAATTCCGGAACCTGATTTTCGCCAAAAAGTCTGATCATCGCAATTCCTTCTGAAAGATCATTATTGGGAGTTGCTGTTCCGTGAGCGTTGATATAATCGATATTTTCTTTCTGTAAACCTGACACTTTCAATGCTTTTTCCATGGCTAAATAAGCGCCTTGTCCGTTTTCCGAAGAAGCGGTTTGATGGTGGGCATCGTTGGCATTTCCATAGCCTGAAAGATAGCCGAGTACTTTTTGACAAGTTCATCAGATTCCAACACCAAAAAGGCTGCTGCTTCTCCTAGATTTAATCCTTTTCTGTCATTGTCGAAAGGCGTATTATAAGCATCAGTAAGAATCATTAGGGTACTGAATCCATTCAAAGTAAATTTTGAAAGAGAATCTGTTCCACCAACAATCACGCGGTCTAAGACTCCATTTTTAATAAGCTTTGCGCCAATCATAATCGCGTTGGCAGCAGATGAGCAAGCCGTACTGATGGTAGAAACCATGCCTTTAAGGCCTAAATAATCTGCAATGGCTAATGATGAATTTCCTGCATCATGAGAGTCTATATATTTTTGCTTTTCAGGAAAGTCTTCGTAGGAGTAGAAATACTTTTCGGTGATATCCATTCCGCCAACGCTTGTTGAAGAAATTAACCCCGTTTTGTAGCCGTTGATATCTGATATACCGGCACTTTCTACCGCTTCTTTTGCAGCAACCATACCTAATAAAGCGGTTCTTGTTACATTATTATCTTCATTAAGCTGAAGTTTTTGTACCAATTCTTCATTAGATAATTTGATCTCGCCTGTTTTAATATTTCCGGTGTGACGGGTTTCAAACAACTGAATATCTGAAATTCCGTGTTTTCCGGAAGTGAGCGAAATGAAATTTTCTTCCACATTGTTACCGATGGAAGAAATGATGCCCATTCCTGTTATGGCAATTTTTTGACTCATTTTTATACAAAATTTACCAATGTATCAATGTAACAGTTTACCAATAATTGCTAGACTATTACATTGATACATTGGTAGATTAACTTATTTTGTTCTGTTTTCTTCGATGAATTTTGCCATCGTATCGATAGATTGAAAAATTTCCTTTCCTTTTTTAGGATCGGCTAATTTTATTCCATAATCTTTGTCAAGAAGAACGATCAACTCTAAAGCGTCGATAGAATCTAATCCTAAACCTCCTCCGAATAACGGATCAGTATCTTTGATTTCTTCTATAGAAACATCTTCAAGATTAAGTACTTCGATAATTTTGTGCTTCAATTCAGTTTGTAGGTTTTCCATAAATAAATTTCATTTATAATTTATCAATGTATCAGTTTAACAATGTAATAATAATTATAAGCATTATTTAAAAATTGGTAAATGGGTACATTTTTATATTGTTAGATTACGTAGTCAGCAAATATACAAAAGCTTTGTAACTTTCCTGATATAGCTCTACCCAGCCACAGAGTACCTTTTCAGCCTTTCCTGACTGTAAAATCTGTTCTGAGTAATCATTTAAAAATTTTTCATCAAATTCATCCAAAACAAAAAAAGCATTCTCTGTCTGCATTGTATGTCTGATGCTTATTTCACCGACGCAGATGTTGGGCAATGTGTACACAAAAACAGCCGGGCTCGGGAAGAAATTGTCCTGAGAATTGATGCTTTCCTGATATTTAAAATCAGTATCTAAACTTGATGATCTGTTGGCCAAAACAATTGCTGTTTTGCTATGATCTCTGTCTTTTAAAATCATTTCGGAAGCCAGAAAAGCGAGTTTGCTTAAGTTATCCATTTTATGAAATTTAGGATAATTCACTTCTAAACTTTTATAAGCTTCTTTGGCAAATTCTGAAAATACTTCAGATTGACTTTCGAAAATAATTTCTCCGTTGACGGTTATTTTTGAGTTTTCTATGGTGCAAATGTCTGTTTTCTTCATCGTGTTAACATTTTTCTAAAACAATTGCTGCATTACACCCACCAAAACCTGAAGCCGTTTTCAAAATATATTTGATTTCCGCAGGTTGGTTTTCTTTAATAATATGTAAAGGCTGGGAAACTCCCATTTCTTCAAAGTTTTTAGATGAAATTAAGGTATTATGAAGAGCACTTTCCATAGAAATAATACTTTCCAGTAAACCTGATGCTCCTAAACAGTGTCCGTAAAAACCTTTCATGCTGTTGAGAGGAACATTCTGTAATTCCATTCTGTTGAAAGCGATGGCTTCCATTTCGTCGTTGTATATTGTTGCTGTTCCGTGAGCAGATATAAAATTGATTTGTTCTGTTGAAACTTGTGCCTCTGTCATTGCATTTTTGATGCTTGCATACAATCCGTCTCCCGTTCTTGAGGGTCCGGAAATGTGATTCGCATCGTTAATAGCTGAATCTCCGGATATTTTAAAACTAAAACTTTCGTTTGAGATTGCTTCGTCACTTCGTTCCTCGCAATGACCTGTAATAAAAGCCGCCGCTGTAGCTTCACCAATATTGATTCCGCTGCGGTTTTTGTCATAAGGTTTACAAGGTTCGCTTCCTATGGCCTGAAAAGAATTGAATCCTGAAATCACAAATTCTGAGATCTCATCTCCGGCAACGACAAACGCATCTTTATATCTTCCTGCCTGAATCATATTTTTAGCAACAGCAATCGCCATTACCCCTGAAACGCAGGCATTGGAAACTACAATGGGTTTGGTTTTAAATCCGAAAAAGTCTGCGATTTTTTGTGCTAAACTTGAAAGATAAGCACCTTCCGGTACAGTCACTTTATTTTTTAATAAGCTTATATTTCCTTTTGTTGTTGATAAAATAAAAGCCGTTTCTTCTGTAATGTTATGTCTTTCTACCAAAGGTTTTAAGCTTAACAAAAACATTTTTTCCAGTCTTGTGAAATCCTGATTGTCGAAGTTCTTATTGAATTCTTCTTCCAACTTTTCAGAATCGATGATAGAAGCATAAAAAGCTTCCTGATTTTCGATCACTTTATGTTTGGCGACCCCTGATTTTCCTTGTAATAAAGCATTCCAATTGGATGCAACATCAAATCCTAAAGGAGTGACGCAGTTGTAATCTGTGATGTAAACTTCTTTTCTCATAATCCCATTTTATCTTTCCAAGCTTGAAAAAACTCGGGATTATACAAACATAAATTATTGTCAGAATCTAAGAAAACCTGAATGGTTTCTCCGCTGCAAACCAATTTGTTGTCTTGATTAAAAAGTTCGTATCTGTAAATCAATTTTGCAGCAGTAGAATTAACAAAAGTGGTTACGATATTGAAGGTTTCTCCATATTTTAAAGGCAGAAAATGTTCGCAGGTACTTTTTATGATAGGGGTTACGAATCCGGCTTTCTGAATATCAAGATAAGTTAAGCCATGCTGTCTGCCGAAAGCTTCTCTTCCGTCTTCGAAATACACAATGTAATGGCCATGCCAAACAATTCCCAACGGATCTGTCTCATTGAATCGTACTCGTACTTCCTCAGTACACTGGATTGGTTTTTCGTTAGACTGCATTTTGTTTCCTTTCATAAAAAATTGAAATAGTGACCATGGCAATATAAAATAAAAATAATAAAGCCAGCTCTTTTGCTATACCAGCGATTCCGCTGTTTCTTAAAATAATATCGTAATAGGCATTCAGTCCCCAGTTCATGGGTGAGAATTTCGCAACGGTCTGCATGAATTCAGGCATTAAGAATACAGGAACCCATATTCCTCCAACAGCTGCCAATACAACCACAGAAGTCGCTCCAAACGGCGCAGACTGTTCCTGAGTATCGGCCAGTGTTCCTAATAAAACACCGAAGCCAATAGCTGCCAATCCTGCAAAAATGGTAACGATAATGAGGTGGAACATTTTTCCAGTCACATCAAACTGAGGTAAATTCATATAAGGGAAAAGGTAAACTCCCACCGCTACCATCAATAAAAACTGAATGATACAGATGATTAAATACGTACACGTTTTTCCTAAAATATGAATATAATAAGGCGTTGGGCTCACTCTTACTCTTACACTGGTTCCCTGACTTTTTTCTTTCACTAAATTAATAGAAAGCGGAACGACGATAAAAAATATGGCGAATAGCGCCCAAGCCGGAACATTATGCTGAACAGAATTCGGTATAATGTCCATTTTCCCTTTTGTAGGCGTAATTTCTTTAAAACTGATTAAGTTTTTATTTTCATCCAGATTTTCGGTGGTTCCCAATTGATCCTGAAAGGCTTTGTAGATCTTTTTGTTTTCGATCTCAAAAACCATTTTATTAACGGCATTCATGACATTGTTTTTGAAACCGATATTGGTTGCCGGATCAAAGTACAAGTGAATGTCTTTGGCTTTTATGTCAACATTCTTTTTTGCAGAAGCAGCATCTGCCTCAATTCCAAATGAACTTACAATGGTCTGAACCTTAGAGTCAATATTTGCATTTAGATCTTTCGTTAAATTTTCAGGAATGACGATGGCCATCTGATAATCCCCTGAAAAAACAGCTTTTTGGGCAGATTTTTCATTGTAATGGGTCACTAACTCGAATGTTTTACCATTTTCGAGCTCATGTTTTATATTTTTTGAAATTTCGGATTTGTCGTTATCAATAAAAATAATTGGAATTTTTGAACCTTCCAGATTTTTAAAAGTAGAATCCTGAATTAAAGTGATCGTAATAATCAACAATAAAGGCATCACAAAAATAATGACGATTCCACCGATATCTCTTTTCAGTAAAAGGATTTCCTTAACGAAACTTCTCCACAATTTATACAACAACATCTCTTAATTCTTTTCCGGTTAATGAAATGAAAACATCTTCTAAGTTTTCGGCACTGGCAACTCTGTTCACCAATTCTTCAGGAGTTCCAACAGCGTGGATTTTCCCATGATCAATGATCGCAATTTTTGTACAGAATTCTTCTGCCTCAGAAAGGTGATGTGAGGTGTAAATGATGCACGTTCCTTTTTTATTTAAATCTAAAAGATAATCAATAATTGCTTTTTTAGATTGAACATCAACGCCAACGGTTGGTTCATCAAGAAACAAGACTTTCGGATTATGAAGTGTTCCTGCTATCAAATTGCAACGACGTTTCATTCCTCCAGAGAATTGTTCTACTTTTTTATCAGCGAATTTTGACAATCCCATAAGTTCTAAGGATTCATCAATCGCAATTTTTAATTTTTTATGAGGCAAACCATACAAGCTACCGAAGAACATTAAGTTTTCTTTTGCCGTAAGCGTAGGATATAATGCATATTCCTGAGGAACGATCCCGATGATCTGTCTTAATTTAAAACCATCTTTTTGGGGAGATAGTCCGTTGATCTTAAAAGTTCCTGACGTAGGTTTTATCAACCCCGAAAGTATAGAAATCAAAGTTGTTTTTCCTGCTCCGTTGGGTCCCAGTATTCCGTAGATTTCGTTTTGATTAATATTCAACGAGATATCATTTACAGAAAACTCTTCTGCGTGCTTGTATTTTTTATACAGGTTTTTTATTTCAATGATGTTCTCCACGTTAAATTGCTTTTCTCAGTTTTTTATAGAAAGCTTCTTCCAGATCAGCAATATGAAGCATTGATTTTGAAAGCTCCTGATAGATATTGCTTTTTGAATTTCTGTTTTTGTAAACTCTTGCAATATCCACGGCAAAATCTCTCCAAAGATCACCGATTGCGGTAATTTCTTTAGACAGTTCTTTTAGTTCATCATTCTTAAGAATTACGGAAGCTTCCTGTAAAAAAGCTCCATAAATAAATCTGAAACCGCCACCGCCTGTTCCGATTTCCTCTTGCATTCTGATCAATTGGCCCAAATAATGATTGGTCACTTTTGTACCTTTTTTATCTGCCCATTTCGGGATGCTTTTTGCGACCCATCTCATGGCTTTTACGCCGATAAGTGGAACGGGAGCCAACATGTTTTTACAAGTATCTTTAATTCCTTTTTTTATGGCTTCTTCTATATTTACATTCTCAGGAATATAAGTAGGGTAGTACATATGGCCTTTGGGAGGAAGTGCTCCTTTGGCATATCTTACTTTTTCCAATTCGGCTTCAGAAAGGGAAGTGGTGTAATCCATCACGGGATCACTGATCAAAAATCTTCCGTCTTCTTTTCCGTAAACGACCAAATTGTGGGCGTTGAAATGGAATTTATATTCTTCAGGAAAATACGTAAGGTTAAAAACCCCAACCTGTAAACCTGTTGGGACATTATTTTCTAAGTTTTTCTCTAAAGCTAATTGAGCGTCTTTAGGATTCGAGAATTTTTCTCTTTTAATTTTAATTCCCAGTCTTTTTGCGGCTTTGCTGAAAATAGCTCCCGGCATTGGCCTGTAGCTGAAGCCTGGGGCGAAATTTACTTTTAAAAAAGGTAAATACACGAAAAATAACCCTGAACCAATTCCGAAGATCATCGGTTCGCTGAGTTTGAGCCCTTTGTTTATGAGTAAATTAGAGGCAACACCGTTTTCGCAATGCGCAGTTTGATGGTGTTCAAAATTAAGTTTCATTCGTTGCTTGATTTTACCAAACCTTCAAGGTTTTTAAAACCTTGAAGGTTTCTATTTATTTACCGTTGAAATTTTTTAATTCATCCACTGAAATCCCGAATGCATCGGCATATTTTTTCAGTACGGATTCGCTTAGTGTCTTAAATACTTTCGGTTTTGCATGTCTTTTTACTCTCCATTGCCACATTCCGGCGTAGGAAGCAAGAACCTGTAAATCCATTTTGTTCAGTTCCATGAAATAAACAATTGGACTCGCTATATTATTGGCAACATCTTGTCTGGCTTCTTCTATTCTTTCATTAATTAAGGCTAAAGATTCATCCAAAGCGGCTTTCTTAACGTCCCAACCAATGCTGTTTGCCGTTGTATAATTATTGTTTTCATCAGTCACGTATAACACTTCGGTCATATTAGCTGACTTCAAGTTGCTTTCGTCCTGAGGAAGGTCTTGTTTTTTCATTCTTTTTATTGTTTTACTTCCTGAATAAACAAATTAATCTCAGCTCTAATTAATAATTCATCATTATGAAAAGTCTCACAAAAGATATTGCAGATGTTTTCATACTGAGAAATCAAAGATGCTTTTGAAATGATCTGGTCACCCACTTTAGGTAAGGCGAAAACTTCAATCTTTTTGATATTGGTAATAAAGCCAATCACTTTTGTGTCGGCTTCAGGATTTTCGAAGAAACTTTGTCCAAGAATGGATGAGCAGGTTTGTGCGAGGTTTTCAATTAGCCCCGCTTCAACAAACTCATTGTTATGAACAAAAATATTGTCCTCGAGTATTTCAAAGGAAGTCACCACTTTTTCTTTAGTCAATTCTAAAATATAATCTGCCATCAACATTGGATGACGATGGGGTAAGAATTGATGAATATTGATGATGTTTTTTTCCTTGATTTCCATGAGAATTATTTTACAACAGTTTTCATTTGAGAGTTGGCAATCTCAACATCATTCAGTTTCGTAATAATATTGACAAGCGTAACGCCCATTACTTCATTAAGAATAGTAACTTCAGACTTCAGATGATCTCCTACTTTTGGCAATGCCTCAGCTTCAAAAGACTTGATTGCACCAATATATCCTGTGGGAGCATCTTTTCCCAACAGATAGTATTTGTAGCCGGTGTGTAAAGCCACACTTTGTGCCTGATGCTCGATCATTCCTGAAGCCTGAAAAATTCCGTTCTGAACAAAAATATTGTCTTCTTTTATTTCAAATCCTGAGATTAGGTGACTTTCAGAATATTCAGCAATCTCATTCACCATTACAAAAGGAGATCTTTGTGGAATTAAGCTTTCAACGAAATTTTGATCTGATGTTGGTAGTCTGTTTTCCATTAGCAAACCGTTAGTAATGAACAAGAATATGCAAATCTTCCACTTTCAGGAACACAAAGAAGTATTTTTTCTCCTTTTTTCAATTTCCCTGAGTTCATCAACTCTTCTAAAGCTACGAATATAGAGCCGGCACCAATATTTCCGATATCAGAAAGATTATAATACCATTTTTCCCAAGGGAAATCTAATCCTACTTTGTCAAATTCCTCTTTAAGGCCTTCTTTAAAATACCCTGAAGAGATATGCGCCAACACGTGATCAATAGAATCCGGATCTAAACTGTGTTTGTCAAAAGATGATCTTAAACTTTCTGCACCTTTTACCAAGATGTATTTGTCAAGAATTTTAGTGTCTTGTTTTATCGCAAAAATAGACTGCTTCAACCATTCGTCTGAAGGGTAATCTGCCCAAGATTTTAAACTTCCGTCTTCTTGTTTCTCACAACCTGCATACATACAAGCTTCGATTTCGTGAGCGTAAGAATAGAAATCAATGAAATCAATCTTCAAAGAGATTTCGTTTTCTCTTGGTTTATTTTGTAATAGGAAAGCACCCGCTCCGTCAGAAAGCATCCATCTAAGGAATTCTCTTTTGAAGGCAATAATTGGTCTTTCTTCCAATAAAATTAAATTTACTGCTTCGTGGTTGAATTTATCAGCGGTCATCCATGCAGACATTCTTTCAGAACCTGCACAAACTGCTGTTTCCTGAACTCCTGCTTTAATAGATAGGAATCCGTAATTCAAAGCGTTCATCCCCGAATTACAAAGGCCTGTTGCGGTGTTAATCTCAATAGATTTCCCGATGTTTAATTCCCCATGCACCATAGAAGCGTGTGAAGGCTGAATCTGGTCTGGAGAAGTGGTTCCCACAGACAGCAATTTCATATCTGATTTTTTGAAATTTTCATCAAAAAGTCCTTCAATAGCTTTTGCGGTAAGCTGTGCATTGGTATGCGTTGGGTTTCCTTTTTTGTCTAAAGCGTAATATCTTGTGGTGATTTTATTGTTTCTTAAAATAATAGATTTCGCTTTAGATCTCGCCTCATTTATATAGCCAAGATACGTTTCCATTTCATCATTAGAAACAGGCTCATTGGGTAAGTATTTTGATGCTTTTGTTATAAATACGTCGTACATTCTATTTTAAATTAATTCCTTGTAAATATTTTTTTTGTTTCTGTCTTTTAAACCAAAATATAGGTGTTGTCAGCAGGTGTAAAACTAAAACGATGGGTGAGATTACCCAGATTGCTGCCATCAAATATACCTTAAAGAATTTTATCAACAATGGTCGTTTTTCTTTTTTCTTGATAATCAGGTTAGACCATATGGTGAAAATCTTGTTTCCTACCTTTTCTACTCTTACTAAAAAAGGGCGAATTTCTACGGCTCCGTTTTGTATCAGATCAGGCTGAAGATTGTCCAAGTCATTGTTTTTAAAATGCTTTTTAATGACTTCTCCGTATTTTACAGAACCAGTAATTTCTTCATCTGAAACGCCTGCTGCGGGAAGCAACCCTGATTTTTCTTTTTGCCCGGTTGTTAGCCATCGTAAAATGGTTAATACACTTGTATAATTGTCATGTCGGTCTACCAAAGCGATATTTCCGACAAGTTTTGATTTCATGTCTTTTAAATACACCTTTAGTTTCTCCTGAGAAAGCATCCACATGTTTCTTGTTGCAGAAATGGTAACTACTGGGGTGTCTTTCAATAGCTTTTCAGCATATCCGCTTTTCAGGAATGATATAATAGGAATGGAAGGTGTTAAATACCAAACCTGATATCCAAAAATAATAAGGTCATATTTTTTATTCAACACTTCCTCCGAAGGCGGAAGGATCTCACTTGGGATCTGTAAATAAGATTCCGGAAAGGTGTCGAAGAATACATCGCTCGACCAGGGGAAAGCAAAGTCTTCCTTTAACTGAATATTATAATACGTAACATTGTATTCTTCTGTATTACTTTCAAACGGTTTTGCAACATTTTTTACAATGTCTTCCAATTGCCCGGTTTGTGAATAATATATAACAAGTATGTTTTTTTGCATTAATTTTTTTTATCGGTTACAAAAATATGCTTTTCATATTTATTATGTATGGTGAAATACTTTTATTGATTCTGAACTGAATTCCAGTTTATAATTATCATTTTCAAATGAAGTATTTTTTATATTCAGAAAAATAACAATCTCTGGAAGTTCCGTACTATTTCTTATATCAAAATTCTCATCAGAAACTAAAAGGACGTTTGCTTTTTTATCGATTTCAGAGAGGTTACTGATGTAATTGATCTTTCTTCTTTTCACAATATAACTCTGTTCCGCGATTTCACGTTTTTCGTGATTATTAATTAAACTGAATATTTTTCTGCTTGCTTCCTGTAGCGTTAATAAAACATCTTTTTGTCCAAAATCATCAGCGATATGTAAAACAACCGCATCTTTTGGAATATGTTTATTCAATTCGAAGTAAACAGATTTATTCTTTTTGAAATCCTTTTTCAGTTCTTCTACAACATCAGTTTCTTTATATAGGAAGCTTAGGAATAACTTCTTTTTAAAATAATTTTCGTCTTCGATCTGATTTCTCAATTTAGCAAACTCATCTCTGAAATAGGCATTGATCTTTTTTGTTCTTTCCGAATAGTTTTTACCAAAGCTAAGGTCATCATTGTTAATTCTATCTCCAACTTTTACGGTAATGCTGCCATCATAAATAATGAAGTCACCTTTTGGTAATACTTCAGAATTTCCATGAATGTAGACAGGAACTATATCTAAGCCAAACTCTTCGGCAATATAAAAGGCTCCTTTGTGAAATCTTTTTACATCATTGCTATAAGAACGCTCAGCCTCGGGGAAAACCATTAAAGAATAGCCTTCATTTATTTTTTCTCGAAGTTGATCCATTCCATTTTCGATACCTTGAGATACAGGGAAGAAGCCTAGAGCTTTTACCAATTTTCCAAAGACAGGAGATTCATATACCCAGTCATTTACTAAATAGACAATCTTATGGGTGGCCATTGCCATTGCTAAAGTGTCTAGGAAAGAAGTGTGATTGGCAATAATTACACAGGGCTTACTAAAATCTTCATTCGGATTTCTAATCACCGTTTTCTTGACAAACGGACTCAGATGTAAAACGGACTTTAAAAATAATGCAATAGACTTTTTGATCGTACTCAACGTTTTGCCTTTTGCTTTTCTCACAAAGAAATGTCCGAAGAAAGAAAAGAAAATTCCGCCTAAGCCGTAGTAAAAGAAAGATATAATAGAACGTAAGAACAATCTGAAAGTAATAGGCGAAAGTCCTTTTTTAGCTCTGTTGGTAATTAATAATCTAAACCAGAACGGATATAATGTTGAGGTGATAATAATGACAGAAAACATTCCGATCAAAGCAACCAAAGCGAGCGAATGTAAAGCCGGATGTTTGGCGAAAATTAAAGATCCGATGGATAATATCGTGGTGAAAACAGCCAGAATGATTGAAGTTCTATACGTTGGAAGTTCATTTTTCCCAGTCGTATGCTCTTTTTGCATGGCCTTGGTAAGGAAAATACTGAAATCGTCCCCGACTCCAAAGACTAAGGTACACACAACGGTGCTGAAAATATTTAATTCTAATCCTAAGAAATAGAGAATTCCCGCAGTTACGACTCCTGTTAAAACAATCGGAAACATCGTAAGAACAGTAAGTTCAAAATTTCTAAAGAAAACAATGATCGTTAAAACGATTGCTAATAGTGAGTAATTAATTAACGTATTGAAGTCTCTTTTCAATAAGCCTAAAAAGTTTTCGTTCATCTGTTGACGATCGATTGCTAATGCCTCGTGTTTCTTTTCAACATCTTTGATGAAGGCGTCTCTTTTGGTTTCATCTACTTTCACTACATTAGAAACAGTATAGAAGCCATTTTCATTACTTAAAAACTCGGAAATTTGTAATGCCTTTATTTTTTCGTAGTCTTCTAAGCTTAACGTAGCATAGTCTTTATTTAAATTGTCATTGAATTGATTAAAAGCCGAACTGTTAAATCCGAATTTGTTTCCATTGCTTATCAATTCAGAAATTGTCTGATTCTTTTTATGACTGTCCCAGAAATTTTTCCAGATTTCAATTTTCTTTTGTTGGTCTTTTTCCGATAAAACAACATTTCCAATGGAGTTGTAACTTAATATTTTCCCGTCTTTCTTTTCTTTTTCAAGGAATTGAGAAAGTTGAGAGTTCCTTGCCAAGGCTTCGTTCTCAGAATTTCCATAAGAAATGGTGTAAATAGATTTTGAAGTAATGTCAGAAAGTTTCTCCAACTTAGCCTCGCTTATTTTTAAATCTTTTGGAATGTAATTCAGATCTCCAATATCTTCATTAAAACCAACGTGTCTGAAACCAAAGATACACGCGATAATAATGATAGAGCAGCCAATAATTAAAGGTTTATTTTTCTCATATGGGTAAGATCCTATTTTATCGATAAAGTTGGTGCTTACTTTTTCGTCCTTTTGTTTAGGCTTGTAAAGTTGAGGAACGATGATTAATGCCGTAATCGAAGAAAGGATAACGGTAATTGCAGCAAAAAGGCCAAGATCTTTCAAAGCTTCAGATCGAACAAAAACCAAACATAAAAATGAAACAGCCGTTGTTGCACTACTTAGAATAATGGGTTGTGTAATCTCTTTATACAGCTCTTCAATATTATTGTTGTGCTTGTAATGGGTAAGAATATGAAGCGCATAATCTATTGTAATTCCAATCAAGATGGCTCCGACACTTAAAGAAATTGCCGAGATTTTATCTTTGATGAAGTATAAAATCAATAAAGCCAGTAAAACCGAAAATACAGTCGGAAGAAAAACGATGATTGGTGTAAAGAAATTCCTGAAATAATAGATCAACAATATCAAAAGCAACGTCATAGAGATGATTACCGTATTCTGAATATCTTTTTTGATCTGTTGAGCATTGGCCACAGCAATTACTGGCGAACCAAAATAACTAAGCTCTGTTTTTCCTTTAAACTGTTTGTTGAGGTTATCTTTTATTTCGTTAAGCTGATTGATAAAAGCCTCGTTATTTTTGGTATCATTGCTTTTGTTTTTAGGTTCAATAAAAAGCAAAAGATTTTTTCCGTCTTTGGTAACGATGTAATTATCTTCAAGTTTAAAGTCTTTGCTGATATTTAAAGCATTCAGTTTTTTGATTCCCAAAAACGTGATTCCAAGCGGATCTTTTTTTATAAAATCCTTAGTCACCAAGCTTGTCGGTGAAACCAGTGAAACATAATTGTTTTCTACCTGTTTGGCAATGCTGTCTTTCTGAAGTTTTCTTTCAATTTCTTTGTAATCGTTTTCATTTAAGAATAAAGGAAGGTTTTGATTAACGAAATCAAAGGTTTCTGAAATTTCGCTGTCATTTACTTTTCCCTGAACAGAACCTATATATTTTTGTAAAGGGTCAATCTTCTGTAAAAAAGTATCTGCTGTTTCAGAGAGCTGAAAATTGTCTTCTTTAGATTTATTTTCAATAATGACGATGATCTTATCTGAGAAATTAAGCTGTTTAAGAACTTTTGCAGTAAGATCAGATTTTTCATTCTTAGGGATTATCTGGTTAATATCTTCTTCGAAATTAATCTTTGATGCGAAAAATCCACATACCAAAGCAATACTTAAAGTAATAAATACTGAAAGTGTTTTGTTTCTGGAAATGAGATAATATAGAAATATAAAAAAACGGTGCATTGCGTTATGAAATCAAGTTTGCAAATTTAATTTTTTAAGTATAAGTTCAAAAGATTTAATATATAAAGTTTTAGCTTAAAATATTCGGGACGAAATAAAAAAAAAATCTACTTTTGCAGAAGTTCCCTATTGATGAAAAAAAAATATAAAAAAACTTTTGAGTAATGAACTTGGTTTTTGATATGTTTTTAAAACACAGATACATTAAATAATGAGTTTACTACACCCCTATTTTCTAATAGCAATTTTTTTTCTGTTTATTTTAAGTTACCAAGAAGTATTTCGTGGTAAAGTAGATCGTAAATATCTTTATATTTTATGTGGTTATCTGGTTTTGATTGCGGGCTTTCGAGATGCAGGTGCAGATTATGGAAGTTATAGGGAAATTTACGTTTATGCCGATACGCGAGATTATCTCAGTATCTTTTATAAAGGTCTTCATTTAGACAGTCCGCAGGACGTTGCAATAGAGTGGTTGTATGTATTGATTAATAAGTTTATGCTTAATTTTTTCAATGCACCTTTCTATATGCTTACATTTGTTGTAGCGACGTTAGCTATATTTTTTAAGGCTAGATATGTAGAAGATAATACGTTTTATCCCTTTACCTATATCTTATTTATGTTTATTCCCGGTTTTTTTATCGGTGAATGTGGACAAATGAGACAGAATTTGGGGGTTTTTATAGCGTATTTTGCAGTGCGATTTATAAAAGAAAGAAAATTATTCTATTATCTATTATGTATTTATCTGGCAGGAGGTATTCATAATATATGTTATGCATTTTTGCCAATGTATTGGGTGGCACGTATCCCAGTAAATAAAGGGATTATGCTTGGAGCTATATTAGTATCTATCGTGATGTCTCCGTTTGAAGTATATAGGGTTTTCGGAAGCTTTTTAAATGGAATTACTTCGGACAGTATTGTTATTAATGGTTTTAATGCATACATGGAGGAAACTGCAGAAAGGCTTAATGGGGGAATTGGTATTCCGGAGATTATGACAGCTATTCTTACATTTTTCCTCTTTTTCTTTGATACTAAAATGGTAGAAAAATATCCTTATTATGAATATCACAGGAATTATGCTCTTGTGGGAATATGCTTTTATTTTATATTCAGAAATAATCCTGTTTTCTCATCCAGATTGGTTGGTGCATTTACTGGGTTTGGGCTTTTAATTATACCAAATGCTATGTATGTAGTTTCAAAACAAACAAAAGTACGAGTATATCTCTTTATTATATTTTTAGTTATTTTCAATTTTGTGGTTTTTTCTAGTTTTAGAAATATTGTTGCGGGTAGATTTACCATTGATCTTTATAGGAACTTTCTTCTTCCTTAAAAGAAAAAAAACAGTAGTATGCTATTTTTATGAATTTTGACGTTATCGAAAAAAAATAACTTTATTTCCCAATTCTGTAAGAAATATTTTAGATGTCAATCCCGATGAAAAGGAATATTATGATCAATTTATAATGGTTTCATATCAACTTGTATAGTAGGGGGAATTTGAAAATAGAATAGCCTATGTGTCCTCTTTAACGGCAGAATTTTTTTCAATAAAAATAAATTATTACGAAAATGTATTCTGATTATTAAAAAATAATGGCTTAATACGATAAAACCTAGACTGGTACCTAGTATTAAGAGTGTTTTATTTATATTAAGTTAAAAAACTTTCAATAGTTTTTTATTATTTTTACCAAAAATTTATAAAGATCAAAGATGAAAAGAAAAAACATTTTTCACAGGATGAATCATACATCCGTGAAAATCCCTCAGCAAAAAAAGGAATACTGTAGAACAAAAAAAGTTTTTTGCTAATGGTATCTCCTAAAATAGCTGTACTTGTTCCCTGTTATAATGAAGCTTTAACGATCGAAAAAGTTGTAAGAGATTTTAAAACCTTTCTTCCAAATGCTGAAATTTATGTCTTTGATAATAATTCAAAAGACGGAACAGCAGAAATTGCAAAAGAAGCCGGAGCCATTGTACGATTCGAGAAAAAACAAGGAAAGGCGAATGTTGTCTTTAAGATGTTCCGAGAAATAGATGCAGATATTTATATCATGATTGATGGTGATGATACTTATCCGGTAGATTGTGTTCAGCAGATGTTGGATCAGTTTATTGATAATAATTGTGATATGCTTGTTGGTGACAGACTTTCTAATAACAGTTATAAAAATCAGAATAAAAGAGCATTTCATAATTTCGGAAACAATTTGGTAAGAAGCCTTATTAATATGTTTTTTGGTTCAGAGTTGAAAGATATCTTGTCTGGATATAGAATTTTCTCAAACAAGTTTGTAAAGAATTACGCGAGTACCATAAAAGGATTTGAACTGGAAACTGACCTCTCTATTTATTCTCTGAATTATGAATTGGTAATAGATGAGTATTCTATAGACTATAGGGATCGTCCGGAAGGGAGTGTCTCAAAATTAAATACTTTTACTGATGGTTTTAAGGTAATAAAACTCTTCTTTAATTTGGTAAGACTTTATAAACCTCTTTTATTTTTTGGAACCGTGTCTGCTGTTTTATTTGTTCTGGGGCTTTTATTTATGACAATTCCTATCAAGGAATATTTTGAATATAAGTATGTATATAAAGTTCCAACTCTTATATTTTCTATTATGCTGGTTATATTGTCTTTGCTTGCCTTCATGACGGGGCTTATTTTGGATAATATTAGCATAATTGATAAAAAGAACTTTAAAGTACGATATAATAGCACGAGATAACATGAAAAATAAGTTTACATTCCTGCTTTTCATTATTTTGTTTTTTTGTAATAGTCAGTTTAATTTATTTCATTTTATTCCAAAAGAAAGATTTGAATATAGTAAAATTGAGGTATCTGAAACATTGGTCATAGGGAAACTTTTAAACTCTCAGCAAGGAGGTGTATTTGCGGATGGAGGTTTTACCGGGATTTTTTTTCCTGATGCTAATTTGTCTTCTAGATTTTCTGCCGGGAAAAAATCTTATATTAAATACCTTAATAATGAGCGGCCTAAAAAATATTACTATTGGGCGTATAAGTCTCAAATTGGAGGGCAGGCCATATTATACAGTGTTTTTGATAAGATATTTGGCTTAGATAATAAAGTTAACATCTTGATTTTTAGAGTTTTGAATTCATTGTCATTAAGCCTGCTATTAACTTTAATTTTGTTTTGGATAAAAAGTTTTGATTACAGTCTTTAGCTATTAACTTTAATTTTGTTTTGGATAAAAAAGAGGTTTGGAATGATGACCTGTATTATAAGCTTTCTGCTTATAATTCCGAATTATTGGATCTTTCTATATGGTAAAAGTACTTGGTGGTGTAATTGGGTTTATTTTCTTCCTTTTGCTTATTCGCTTTTGTTTTTTGAACGACATAAAGAAAACTATAGTATAAAGAAATATACCATTGCTTTTTCATTGTTGTTTTTCATTAAATTTTGGTTTACAGGTTTTGAATTTATTACGGTATTCTTAATATCTTCTTCTATCCCATATATTTATTATTTATTTGAAAATAAATGGTCATTTTATTTCAAATTCGTAAGAACTCATTTGCTAATAGTGATCGTTCCATTGGTGGTTACGATTTTATTTCAACTCTTTCAGTTTAAGCTTTTAACGGGTAATTTTGAAGATGGAATTGCTCATCTTGTGGACGCTTATTCAAGAAGAGCTAATGGAGAATATTCATATAATGGAGAGTACGCTTACCTAAATACATTGAAACAATATCATTTGGATATACTTCTTAGGTATGTTGGTGGATCATTTATCAATGAGGATTTTATTAAATTACCTTTTATTGTAATTATTTTTTGTGGCATTTTATGTTCTGTCTTTTTATATATTAAGAATATTGATAGAAAACTAGTGGCTACAACATGGTTTTCGATTACCGCACCACTAAGTTGGCTTATCTTATTTAAAGAGCACGCACATATTCATACCCATATTGATTTTTTTATTTGGTATTGCCCATTTTTACTTTTATTGATTCTTGTAATATCTTTAACAATCACTTCATTGTTAAAAAAAACAGTTCCAGAAGTTGTTTTAAAATAGAAAATGGCATTGGTTATATCGCTTGCCATTCTTCAATGTTTTTTCCTTAAAATTTATAATAAATAATATCAAAAGAGACAGTATATAAATTACTGTCTCTTTTTCTGTTGTTATAATATAATACATTTTGTTAATCTAAAATGCATAAGTTGGGAATTGGTTATTTGTGATTTTATATTAATATTTGTTAATAATCGTTAACATAATGTATTTATGATATTGTAATTGATAAAATAAATAACGTTTCTTTGAGAGAGGCTTGGTAATTGTTCTTTAATAGGTACACATAATTAAAGGATATGAAAAAGTTATTAAAGAATGTATTGGCAGTGCTTTGTCTGTTGTCAATAAGTGTCTATTCTAGAAGTAGGCTAGATATAAGAAACTCTTTTTCCTCTCAAAATGTAAAAGATTTGTATTTGAAAAGGTCAGATACTACTGTTAAAGACTTACAAAGGGAAAGGAATGGGGAGCGTAATGTTATTAATAGATCCTCTATTAATTCAAATGTAAAAAATCTGAGTAATACACGGGTTAAACCTCCCGTTATCCCATTAGATTGGGCAAAGGCACCGAATAGTTATATTTTTGATCCCAGTCAGAATAGTGAGGGTTTACTTGTGCCTGTGAAAAAGGCCTATGTAATGTGGGAGAAAGATAAATATATTGGGGGAGCGAGCATACCCGGCGGAGCAATTACTGCCGATGTATTATGGGAAGATACCGCTGGGTTGATCAAAACAGGAGCAGGGTATTCTCTTGAGGTCTTAGATGCCGGCCTCAACGGAAAGATCAAGGTTCCGATTAATAAATCTAAAAAAGGAAATGCGGTGATTACATTTAGGATTAATGGTGAGATTTACTGGTCTTGGCATATTTGGGTTACTGATGATCCTACCAACGGGCTAACGTATAAAAGTTTTAGCAATATCAGAAGAGAATTAAATGATGGTACTATAGAGTCTGTTCCAGATTCTGATTGGAAATGGATGGACCGGAATTTAGGAGCTATTGGTAATTCTATGACGAGTAATGAATGGAGTAGAAGTGGCGGTTTGTTATATCAATGGGGAAGAAAAGATCCTATTCCTCCATTGGTAACTAAAGTAGATGACTTTTATGAAGCAAGTGGTTCTGTTGGCAGAGTGAGGCATAGGGGCGCTAAAAATTTAACGAATGCAATTAAAATAGATGATCTTACGAAGTATGTTTTATTATCAAATGCTGAAGTAGGTAATAATTTGAAGCTGTCTATTAAAAATCCTTTAAGCCTCATTTATATAAACAAAGATGATAATTCTGGGCCCGCATATTATAATGGTAATACCAATCTTCCGATTAATTGGTTTGGTAAATCAACAGGTTTAGTAGATAGTCAGCTTACGGAACTTAATCTATGGTCCGATAATTCTCAGGGTAAAATTGCAGCTAATTATAATAGTGATGACAGTGCAAAGCCCTACAGAAATAAGTCTTCTTATGACCCCTGTCCCAATGGATGGCGCATACCTTCTGTTTTAGTGGCTAATCTGGGTTCTGCAACATATGCTGATGATATCAGGGTTGATTTTTCTCCATTTGGAGTAAGAACAAATATGGGGAAAGATCTTTTTGAAACCAATAAGTATCATATTATAAAGCCTACAGATGTTGGGGTACCCAGTTTTATGACAGGATTTAGAGTGTATTCTAATTACGGATTTGATCTCTCCAATGTAGGGGGGATAATATGGGCGTATTTCCCGGCACAGGTCAATTGATACAGATTGCACATCAGGGGCAATATAGCGATCAGCATCATACAGGTTTATGGACAGCAACTATGCCGCGAAATTTTGATGCCTCTCCTTCTGTAAATGCCCGAATGCTGTTTATGGTTCCGGATAAAGATCAGCCGGATATCCCTGATACTGGACTTTCCAATGTGAAAGGAAGGTATTTTTATATGCCTTTAATGACAGGGAAAACATCAGATGCTAATGGATGTAGGTGTATAAAAGATCCGGTATATGTTGTTAATAGTTACGATTTTCCTACAGAATATTTGCCTGAAGTAACAGAGTATAGAGAGGGTATTAATAATCCTAATACCTATCAGATTGTTAAAAATACTACCATCTCTACTATTGAGATTCCTGTGAGTAAAGCTTTTTCGGTTCAAAGTCAGCTTTTGAATAATCAGGAGATTCTTAATTCGTCTAATTTTAATAATTTAAAAGCGAATGTTCTTTGGACAACAAACTCTGGTTTAGTAAATAAACTTACGGTTGTAAATCCTTCTCCGGGAAGTGTTTCTGCGATTTCAGCTTCAAAGATTTTAGTTGATATTAACCCTAATCAAAGTGGTAATGCAGTGGTAACTTTACATAACGGAAGTATTACCAATCCTGTATATTGGAGTTGGCATATCTGGGTTACAGATACTCCTATTCAGTCTAATTCTTATACGACAGAGCTACCGCTAACTAATGTTACTAATTATGTAAATTATGTTGCCAAGGCCAGGTATGTGCTACAGACAGAGTTTATGGATAGAAATTTAGGTGCTACAGATGCATTTCCTACCGTTGTAAATCCTCTTACGCCTACAGCTGCTGAGCTTGCAGTAATAAAAGCGTCTACAGGATTACATTATCAATGGGGAAGAAAAGATCCGATTCCTATTTTTCAGTATGCAGATAACAGGGCCTCTTATGGAGTTTTTTTAGGAGCCACCACAGCTAGTGGAACACTGAATTATACCTCTCTTCCTTACGCAACTTATAATAATTTGTCAGGAGCTTATATAATCCCATACAATACCTATTCTAATCCCGCGAATGCAAATATATTAACAACTGATAAAGTGTCGGATAGGGTTGCTAAAATTTTATCTTATTCGGTTAAAAATCCTTTGGTGTATATGATTCCGAGTTCTTTTGCTTCTTATAATAGTGCAATGCCTCTCTATACGAACGGTACAGACTGGTTATCAACCGAGCCAAATTTAGCCGCAGACAGATGGGGGAGAGGTGGGAAAAAATCACCTTTTGATCCTTGTCCGGAAGGTTGGAGAATTCCTGATATAATGAATAGTGCGTATGATTCTAATCAAGATTTTGGAATTACTCCTTGGTATAAAAAAGATAAAAATGTAGGAACGGCATACAGTGTCCTTACAGATTATTTAGGGGTAAGAGTAAGGAATCCTAATACGACAAGTACAATAGGGTATACCTTTAATGATCCTTCATATAAAATAGGCAATTATCCTAATTCCGGTTCTAGAGGTTTTAGAAGTGTTATTGCTAATCAAAACTCTGTGGGGACTTTTAATGCAGTTAATTTCCAATTTCCGGGAGTATGGACTGCTGCGTTGAATTCAAATTATATAGGTCGACCTATTGATGTTATATTTGATGCAGCCTCTACTGCTAATCGTATGACCGCCCTCCATGATAATAATGATCCTTATTTTGCAATGAGCTGCCGTTGTGTTAAAATAAAATATGATGCCAATGGAGATGAAAAAGGAGTTCTTCCAAAACTTCAGATTACTTCGCTGCCTGCGGCAAAGGCAGCGGCTCCTTTAAGTGAAGTTGAGATCGTGCAAAAAGTTAAAGACAATAAAATTATTTTGTATCCTAACCCTGTGAAAAACATTCTTTACATTAGTACAGCTCAGGGGCAATCCTATTTCTATCAAATTTACAATATGTCTGGACAGCTTGTGAAATCAGGAAAGTTTGAAAGTGGAAAAACAGATGTTTCTTCTTTGGTTTCCGGGATTTATTTGGTAAGAATTAACAATTCGGAAAGTGTTGTTAAGATTGTCAAAGAGTAATCTTTTTTAAAGAGGAAGTAACAGTAAAGAAGGGAATAAAGCAAAATCTGTTTTATTCCCTTCTTTTACAAAAAAGCTTGAAATTATAGACATCTATTACTATGGACGAAAAATTCTATATCTTTTTATTTAAAAATAAATATTCTGTATAATTTGAGCGTAAACTACCATTTATAGAGGGATTGATGGTTGGGTTTTCTTTTTACTGAGTCTTAATAAAACTCATTTGATTGCCAAATTAAAATTGGATAACAAAAAGTATATAATAAAAAAGCTTTACTTTTGCAAAAATTTTAGAATGTCGAAAAATTTAGTAATTGTAGAGTCTCCGGCGAAAGCAAAAACTATTCAGAAATATTTAGGGAAAGATTTCGAAGTGAAATCCAGTTTTGGACACATTAGGGATTTGCCTAAAAAAGGGATGGGTATCGACCTTGAGACTTTCAATCCAGATTATGAAGTTTCGGCAGATAAAAAGAAACTGGTAACAGAATTAAAGTCCGCTGTGAAGAAAGCTGAAATGGTTTGGTTAGCTTCCGATGAGGACCGCGAGGGTGAGGCTATTGCTTGGCACTTAGCAGACGAATTAAAACTGAAACCTGAAAACAGAAAAAGAATTGTTTTTCACGAGATTACTAAGAATGCGATTCTAAAAGCAATCGAGAACCCAAGAGATATAGACCAGAATTTGGTAAATGCTCAACAGGCAAGAAGAATTTTAGATAGAATCGTAGGTTTTGAAATGTCTCCGGTACTTTGGAAAAAAGTAAAACCGGGATTGTCAGCAGGAAGAGTTCAGTCTGTGGCGGTAAGATTAATTGTTGAAAGAGAAAAAGAAATCCGCGCGTTTAAGCCAAAAGCTAGTTTCAAGCTGGATGGAGTTTTCTTAAATAATACAGAGCAGGAAATTGCGGCTAAACTTAAAAAAGACTTCGAAAAAGAAGAAGATGCCGAAAAATTCCTTGAGCAGGCAAGAACAACAGAATTTAAAGTTCTGAATGTTGAAACCAAACCGGGAATGCGTTCTGCATCTGCACCTTTTACAACATCTACGTTACAGCAGGAAGCATCTTCAAGGTTAGGATATAACGTAACCAACACGATGCGTATTGCCCAAAGATTATACGAAGAAGGATATATTACGTATATGAGAACGGATTCAGTAAACCTTTCTCAGGAAGCTATTGAAGGCGCCAAAAAACAAATTACATCAGAATACGGATCAGAATATTCTTCTCCAAGAAATTATACAACAAAATCTGCTTCAGCACAGGAAGCTCACGAGGCGATTCGTCCGACTGATTTTTCAGTAAAAAGTATTGGTGATGCTCAGTTGAGTAAATTATATCAATTAATTTACAGAAGAACACTAGCTTCTCAGATGGCCAATGCTAAAATAGAGAAGACGGTTATTGAGATCGGAAACGCAAAATTGCCACAGCATTTTGAAGCACAAGGAGAAGTTATTATTTTCGATGGTTTCTTAAAAGCATACGGAATTGTTAAGGCTGAAGATGATGATGACGAAAACAACGATAAACTACTTCCAAAAGTAAGCATTGGTGAAGTTTTGGAATATAAAACGATCACCGCTACAGAAAAGTATACAAGACCTAGTGCAAGATACACGGAAGCAGGATTGATCAAAAAACTGGAAGAATTAGGTATTGGTCGTCCGTCAACGTATGCACCGACAATTCAAACCATTCAGAATCGTGAATATGTAGATAAAAGAGAAATAGAACCACAAATGAGAGAAGTGGTAAAGATCTCTTTAGCAAAAGATAAAATTCAGAAAGTAATCCTTGACGAGAAATTCGGAGGAGATAAAAATAAATTCGTTCCTACAGATATTGGAGAAGTGGTAAGTGATTTCTTAACAGACAACTTCAAAGAAATCTTAGATTACGGTTTTACAGCAAGAGTAGAAGAGAGTTTTGACGAAATTGCAAATGGTGCGCAGAAATGGAAAGAAATGATGACCGATTTCTATTCTAAATTTCATCCGAGAATTGCAGATGTTGAAGAAAACGCAGACCGTGCAAACGGGGACCGACTTTTAGGAGTAGATCCAAAAACAGGTAAAAATGTTCATGCAAGAATCGGAAGATTTGGAGCGATGATCCAGATCGGAGAAACTGAGGATGAAGAAAAACCAACTTTTGCATCTTTAATGACGGGGCAGAATATTGCAACGATTACTCTTGAAGAAGCTATGGAGCTTTTCAAATTACCTTTCGAGTTAAGTAGTTTTGAAGATCAGCCGGTATCAGTTGGTGTGGGTAGATTTGGTCCTTATGTAAAATGGGGTGAGACATACATCAGTATTCCGAAAGGAGAAGATCCTTTGTCTGTAAATCAGGAAAGAGCGGAAGAAATTATTAAAGAAAAGAAAATAGCTGATGCTCCGATTGCAACATATCAAGGGGAGCCAGTAACAAAAGGAACAGGAAGATTCGGACCTTTTATTAAATACAAAAGTATTTTTGTAAACGTTCCTAAGAAATATGATTTTGACAATCTTTCTCAAAGCGATATCAATGAATTAATTGATGCTAAGCTTGAAAAAGAGGCCAACAGATATATTCAACAGTGGGAGAAAGAAAAAATCTCTATTGAAAACGGAAGATGGGGACCTTTTATCAAATTTGGAAAAACGATGTTTAAAATTCCAAAGAAAAATGATGATACAAAATATGAAGGAGAAGAATTGAAAGAAATTTCTTTAGATGAGGTTAAAAAATGGATTACAGACCAAGATCCTAAAGCGTTTGCCGAGAAAAAGAAACCAGCTGCTAAAAAAGCTACCACTGCAAAGAAAACAACAGCAGTAAAGAAAGCACCTGCAAAAAAGAAGTAATATTAAAATAACAATACAAAGCCGTTGACAAATAATGTTGACGGCTTTTTTATGAATAAGACTATCTGTGTTTAATTTTTATACATTTGCGACTTATTTTATAAAAATAATAGTAACCTGAAAATATCGCTTATTGAACTATGTATAAAATTCTTTCTTTTCTAGGACTTTTCGTTTCATTGAACATTTTTGCCCAAGAAAATCTCTTGGATACTTCTTACGGTCAGAGTGGTGGATGTACCAATTTTGCCTTTTATAATGGCAGTCAGATGTCTGGAGGGTTACAGATACATTCAACAGTAAAGCTTCCCGATGGAAGAGTCTTGGCAGTTGGGGCTAACTTCATTGCCCGATTTACTTCTAACGGTATGCTGGACACAACTTTTAACGGAACGGGATATAAGTTAACCTCTTCAGAAAACTATGCACATATAAAATCTGCCGGAGACGGAAATTATATTATAATGGATGTGGGGTATGGTGGGAAAGTTCAAAAAATTGATATTAATGGAAATTTTATCAGCGACTTTACCACTTTTAATCAATCTGCATCATATGCTGATATAGAAGTTGACCAGAGTGGAAGAATTTATCTTTTAAAATATACAACTACTAATGCTGGTTCAGATTATAGCCTTGTACGTCTTTTACCCAATGGAGTTCTTGATGCTACTTTTGGAAATAATGGGATACTTGCCTTAGGTTTTACTTATAAATATAGAAGAGTGGAAGTAAATAGTAACAACGAAATTTTTATGGCTGGTCAGAAAATCGTTGCGGTTAGCGATCAAAGAATAGTGGTTACAAAACTTCAATCTGATGGAAGTTTTGATACCTCTTTTGGAACCGGAGGAACTTTTCTATACTCATTTGGCCAGAATGTAGATAGCAGTGCTCAACTGATGTTTCTTGACAATGGAAAAATATTAGGCTTAACTTCTGGAAGTATTTGTAATGGTAATAATTGTTTTGGGCTTATTACCTATCGTTTAAACGCAAATGGAACTTTGGATAGTACATTTAAAAATACAGGAATAAGTGTTATTCCTGTTCAGTCAAATTCAACTCCTAAGAAGATAGTACGTCTTCCAGATAACAAGTTTATAATCTCTGGAACGGGCTGGTACAATACTTATGCTTTGAAGATGGATGAGAATGGAGATCTGGATAATTCTTTTGGACTGAACGGTAAAATCATAACACCACAAATGCTTAATAAGAGTGTATACAATGAAGGTTTTGAATTATATGGAAACTCAATAGTATTATTTGGAATTTATTCTATTGTCTATGGTGGGCAAACTCAATATGTAGGTACAGCACGTAAATATTTTTTTAATGAGAGTTACTTGGGGACTTCTGATTTGGATTTCAGAGACTTAAAGATTTACCCAAATCCTGTTAAAGATTTCTTGTATTTTACAACAAACGAAAAGGTAATAGGATATGAGATTATGGACTTGAACGGTAGAAAAATAATCTATTCAAAATCTAAACCTTCAGATAATAAAATTAATGTTGATAACTTGTTGCCCGGGATTTATATTATTAATGTCATGGCAGAACACAAAATAATTACAACTAAATTTATAAAGCAATAAAATAATAATATCTAATATTAAAATAATACTACCCAAATACTAAAAAGCCGTTAACATTAAGTGTTAGCGGCTTTTTTTGTCAACAAAAAACGTGACACAATACGAACTTGATGAGGTTTTTTGTATGTTTGTGAAAATGTTCTTTAGAAAACATTTTTTTGAAGTAAAATAATTTAAGATTATTATATACAATGAATTTTGAAGATTTTATCATTTCCCCAAGAAATTTCAAAACAGAAAGTTGGCAGATAGGAAATCGTATTACGAAAGAAATAAAGGAAGACAGTATTGTTCTTTTGTTTATTTCGGATTATAGAGGTTCTAATGGTGAGGCAGAAGTACAGGATTTTACATCAGTAAGAGAGGAGTTTTATAAACTTTCACAACTTGATTTTGAAATTCCTATTGTAGATTTGGGAGATCTGGTTTCAGGGAAATCTGTTCAGGATTCTCATTATATCCTGCAGGAGGTGTTGTCGGTTTGTCATTACAAAAGAGCAATTCCGGTGATTATAGGAGGTTCAAATGATTTTGCTTTCTCTCTCTTTTCTGCATTAAATTTTCATAAGAAAAATATTAATTATACTCAAATTAGCAATATTATTTCCCTTCAACAGGGTGAACATATTAACGAACATACTTTTTTGAGTAAAATGTTTGCGACGAAGAGCTTCTCTATTAAAAATTATCATCATTTAGGATATCAAAAACATTTAAATGAAGCTGATTCTATAAGGCTAATCAAAGAAGTAGAGTTTGATATCATCCGCTTGGCTGAAATGATGAACTCTACAGAAAAAACAGAACCTTTTTTCAGAAAAGCAGATTTGGTAACTGTAAATTGTGATGCTATTGAAAGTTTCAGCGAACCTTTTTCCATGAATCCACAAGTGAATGGACTGAATCGCAGAGAAATTTGCGCGTATATGAAAGAGATAGGATTGAGCGAAAATCTTAAATCCGTAGGAATCTTTAATTATAATATTTACTCTGAAAATCAGCTAAACCACCAACTTTTAGCGCAAATGATCTGGTATATGATTGAAGGAATTAATATCCAGCAATCGCATCCAAGAGAAAGACATTACGAAATATTCTATGTTTTGATAGATGATAGACAATATGCTTTCAAACGTGATACTTTCAGTAATTTGTGGTATTTTGGTGATGATGAAAATATAGAAAATTGCATTCCATGCTCAAGAAAAGATTTTGATGAAGCCAAAAAAGGCTGGCTGAGTGCAAGACTGACGAAAATATAATGTATGATAGACCTTGTTCCCCCAAAAGTTTCCATAATTGTTCCTGTTTATAATGTTGAGAATTACTTGGCAAAATGTCTTGATTCTTTAGTGAAACAAACCCTTGAAAATATTGAGGTTTTGGTTGTAAACGACGGAAGTAAGGATGGTTCTCAAAAAATAATCGAACAATACGCTCAGCAATATCCGGAAAAAATAAAACCTTTCTTTAAAGAAAATGGAGGCTTAAGCGATGCTAGAAATTTTGGAATTGACAGAGCTACCGGAGATTTTATTGGTTTCGTAGACAGTGATGATTATGTTACAGAGACGATGTTTGAAGAAATGGTTAATCTGGCAGAAAAACATCAATCAAAAATGGTCATCTGCAACATTCAAAAAGTTGATCAACACGGCAATGTAACCCAAAAACTGACACAGATTCCTAATATGCCTGAGAAAATTGATCTTGAAAATAATTTTTCTGTTTTCTCTGATTTAAGCTATTTTGCCTGTAATAAATTATTCAGAAAAGAACTTTTTGACCAGAAAAGATTTAAAAAAGGAGTTCATTTTGAAGATATACAGCTTATTCCCCAGCTTTTATTAAATTGTGAAAATATAGCTCAGACCCAAAACTTTCATTATCAATATCTGGAACGTACCGATTCTATTACAAAAACTCATACAGAAAAAGGATTGGATATTCTGAAAGCAGTAGAAGATGTTGAAGCTGTTTTTGAAAAATCTCAATACGCTGATAAGAAGCAAGAATTAAAAAACTTTCAGATTTTTGAGGGAGTTTATTCCTTTTTGGCGTACCTCGCTTTTGTGAAAAGTGATGATGTTTTTTATGAAATGGCTCATAAACTAGAGCTTTTCGTGAAAGATAGGAATATAAAATTAAAAGATATATTAAACTATAGTCGTTTTGATAAAAATTATCTTTTATCTTTGCCTCTGAAAAAAAAGATTTTTTATCTATTGTTTTTTGCAGGACAGAAAAAATTGATAAGAATATTAATGTAAACACAAATGTAGTACGGTTGTTTCGATTGGCAGAAACTTTTTATAAAACCAATTTATAAAGGGGTTCTCTAAAAGTTATAAGGAAACACATGTACTTGATTAGGAAAAAAATGAAGAATTTTGAATTGTTCTTAACCGAAACCGGAATTTCTATTTTCTACGTGAAGATAGGATTAGGTTTTTTGTTCTCTTTTTTAATCACCTACTTTTCAGTACCAACCATTATCAAGATTTCCAGAAGGAAAAACTTGATGGATGAGCCTGGAGTTAGGAGTTCCCACATGAGAAAAATACCGAACTTAGGAGGTATTGCTATTTTCTATTCCATAGGAATATGCACTTCTATCTTTGCGTATGAGCTTTTTGATCTCTATAAATTTTTATTTGCGTCACTTGTTATCCTCCTATACATAGGGGTAATGGATGATATTGTGGTGATGAGGGCATATAAGAAATTAGTGGCACAGATTGTAGTTTCTGCATTTATTGTGATAGGCTCAGACATAAGAATAAGAAGTTTATTCGGTATATGCGGAGTATATGAGCTTGGTTATTTTATAAGTATTCTATTCAGTATTATTACTTTTATAATTCTTATTAATGCTTTTAATTTAATAGATGGAATAGATGGTTTAGCAGGTAGTTATTCTCTGATATGTTCTGCTCTTTTCGGTTTAAGTTATTACAGATTAGGAGAATATAATTATCCATTGGTCGTGCTTTCGGGGATTATCATTGGAGCGGTACTTGCTTTTCTATATTATAATTTATCAAATTACAGGACCAATAAAATATTTATGGGCGATACAGGTTCCATGTTATTGGGATTCTTACTTGCATTTACAGCTATTTGTTTTATCGATATTTTTATCGATAAAGACCTTCCCAATGTACCAAGATATCATTTGCAGTCTGCTCCTGTAATCGCAGTTGCAATATTGATTCTTCCCATTGTAGATACACTAAATGTCATTTTCATAAGGCTTTGGAATAAGAAGTCGCCTTTTGATGCAGATAAAAATCACATACATCACAAATTATTAAAGCTTAATCTTACCCACAGAAGATCTAGTTTTTATATTATTGTATATTATCTTTTTATTGTCACCATTGCTTATTGTTTAAGACATACCAATATAAATTTATTATTATTAATCATATTAGCATTGGGCTTTTTAGGGGCTTATCTGCCCGATTTTATATATGCTTTAAGAAATAATAAAAAGTAACAATTAAATTTCTATTTTTGCAAACAACTTGAAAATATGATGAAAAATTATAAGTATTTATTCCTTTTAATATTCCCTTTTCTCATTACATCTTGTATTACTACAAAAGATGTAAGGTATATGCAGCCTAGTGAAAGCCTTGTCATCAACGAAGAGGGGTTGATACCGTATAATGTACCCGTATACAGAATCACTAAAAACGATATGTTAAACCTTAATATTGTGACTACTCCTAAAGGTGATGCTGCACAATTTTATTCTTCTTTAAATTCTAGTGGAGCAAATGGCGGACAGGCTTTGCCAGGTGGCGGAACTGCTGGAGTAGGTAGTGGGGGAGGTAGTGGCCCTGGTGGAAACGTTAGTTTCTATTTTAATGGGTTAAAAGTTGACTCCAATGGTGATATCAATATATTTGGTATTGGTTATATTAAAGCTGAAGGAAGAACGATTGAAGACCTAACAAAAGAAATTCAGGATAAAGTAAATGAGAATTTCCAAGAAGGAAAATCAGAAGTAAGACTCAATACTAACGGTATTACTTATTATATTTTGGGTGATGTTGAAACAACAGGCCTTACAGGAGAAAAAGTAGTTCATAAAAATATACTTACAATAACTGAGGCTTTAGCCATTAATGGCGGAATGAACAGAACTGTTGATAGAAAAAATATCGTGATTCATAGAAAGTTGCCTGAAGGAATCAAGGTTGCAAAAATAGATCTTACTCGTGAAGATATTATGAATTCACCGTATTACTATGTGCAAAATGGTGATGAAATTTATCTTAACACAAGAGCAAAGAGCTTGAACGGATTTGGAAAAGATCCAATTCAGACTTTAATATCGGGAGTTTCTGTAATTACTACAGCATTGTCAATTTATCTACTTCTAAAAAACCTTTAGCATGATTCCAGGAAAAGACACAACTGTAGAGAAAAACGATTCTCAAAAGGAAAAATTTGGTTCTTTCTCATTTTTTGATATTGAGCACTTTTTAAGAAGAATAGTAAAGAACTGGTATTGGTTCGTATTTATGTTCTTGATTGGATATGTAATTTCGTGGGTGTATAGTAAATATTACGCACAAAGTATCTATGCTTCAAATTTGTCTTTAAGTATTTCAAGTAATACTTCTAGCTATTTTACACCCAATCAGTCTATTAATTTTATATATGGCCAAACTGGAAATCAGGACGGGATTTATTTGAAAAAAATGCTTTTATCGAGATCTCATAATGAGTTTCTTGTAAAAGGGTTAGATCTTTTTGTGAATTATTCTACAAAAGGATCTATAAAGTCTACTTATTTAGATAAAGATGATTCTCCTGTTTTAATACAGATAGATAAAGGGCATGCACAGCAAATTAACTATCCTATTACTTTGATGCCTAAAGGCAATGGTACTTATGAAGTTGTTTTGCCTGAAGAAGGTCAGTCTACAAGCTTATATAGTTACCAAAGTGAAGGTTTTCAAAGTATTAATGCATATGAAAGACCAGCTAATAAAATCATCAAAGTAGGAGAATGGTATACATCACCAAATTTAAAATTTAGGCTAGTTCAGAACCCTGTAAAATCTAAAATTGTATTAGATAAGATTATTGTTAGTCTTAATTCTGTAAATCAGTCTGTTAATGATATTGTTTCTACTATTGGAGTAGAATTTGATAAAGAGATTAACAGTATTATGATTATTACTAAAACAGGGTATAATCTAAATAGTACAGTGAATTTTCTAAATCAATCAGTAACTGAATTGCAGAAAAAAAGATTTGCAGATAAAAATACGGTAGATAAAAATACAGAGTCTTATCTCCAGGCAAATCTTGATGGAATCAGAAAAAAATTAGATTCTAGTGCAGCAGTTTTAAATTACTTAAAAACGTCTGAAAAACTTTATGATATCAAGGATAGAGATGAAAAATCTTTAATTAAAATAAAGGATTTAGAATCAAAAAAAGCAGATTTAGAAAGTAAATTAAGCTCTCTTAATACAATAAAACATACACTTGAAACACAGAATTTTGATAAAATGATCAGTACCAATGCTGCTGGTTTTGAGGATGGTCTTTTCTCAGCTTCCGTGTCAGAATTAAAAGCTCTTTATCTTAAAAAAAGAGAGATGGCTTCAATTTATAAACCGAATTCGGAACCAATGCTTGAAATTAATAGACTTATTAATGATGCTAAGTTAAGTTCTTCGAATTCATTAAGAAATTATTATACGGGATATTATACTGAGATTAATAAAATAAATCAACAGGTTTCGGATGCTAACTCAGACTTGGCTTCTTATCCTGAAAAACAAAGGAGGTACTTAGATGCGGAGAGAGGATATAGTATGATTGAGGCAACTTATAATAGCTTATTGGGAAGACAGAATGAAACCCAAATGAGAATGGCTACCAATCAGTCTGATATAAATCAACAGGTTTCGGATGCTAACTCAGACTTGGCTTCTTATCCTGAAAAACAAAGGAGGTACTTAGATGCGGAGAGAGGATATAGTATGATTGAGGCAACTTATAATAGCTTATTGGGAAGACAGAATGAAACCCAAATGAGAATGGCTACCAATCAGTCTGATATTACAGTTATTGACCCTGCCAAAAATCTTGGTCAAGCTCCAATTGGCCCTAACGTAAAAGGAACCAAAGCTACCATTTTAGGAGCACTATTGGTTTTACCTTTGTTGTTTCTTTTGATCGGTGAAGTGCTTGATAACAAGATTAGAAATATTAAAGAATTATTGAATGCGACCAGAATTCCAATGCTTGGAGTTATTGGAAATAACAATAATGAAAATATGCTTACCGTTTTAGAGCAGCCTAAATCTTCTGTTTCTGAAGCATTCAGAGGAATAAGAGCAAATATGAGGTTCTTATCTGGGGAAAATGGTAAAAGCAAGACAATATTGGTAACATCATCAATTGGAGGTGAAGGAAAAACATATGTTTCTATTAATTTAGCTTCAGTTTTAGGCTTAAGTGATAAGAAAACAATCCTTTTGGGGATGGATTTAAGAAAACCAAAGATTTTTGGAGATTTTAAAATCGATAATAAATATGGAATTTCTAATTATCTTACCGGAGAGGTTTCAATAGATCAGATTATTAATAAAACATATATTCCTAATCTGGATGTTGCTACTTCAGGACCAATTCCTCCAAATCCTTCGGAACTTTTGATGAGTGATAAGAATATTAAGTTTATCGAAGAGCTTAAAGAGATCTATGATTTTATAATTATTGACTCTCCGCCAGTAGGTTTGGTAGCAGATTCTTATGAATTAATGAAATATTCAGATGCTAATATCTATGTAGTTCGTCATGAATACACAGAAAAGTATATGCTGAAAATGATTACAGAGAAGTATCACAACAATGAAATTGAGCATTTAGGCTTAGTTTATAATGATTATGACGTAAAACATGGGTATGGATATGGTTACGGGTATGGTTACGGATATGGTTATGGATATTTCGATGAAGATAAAAATTATAAAGAGCCATTGTTAATAAGAATAAGAAATAAGGTTCGAGCAATCCTTAATAAAAAATAGTGTTTTTAAACCCTCATTTAATGGGGGTTTATTGCATATTTGAGTATTTTGAATCTATTAAAAAAAGAATATTTTTGCTACTTTGCCGTTTACTTTATAACAAATTATGTTTTTTTGTTTATTTTTAACTAAACATTAAGATTATCATTAATATAAAAATGTTTTATATTTGCAAAAATTAAATTTTAAAATAACCATAAATCCGTATTCTTTTATGAATAAAAAATTATTATTTAGCTTCCTTGCCGTTTTGGGAACTGTGGTAAGTATTAAAGCTCAAAGGAACGAATTGGGGGTTCGTCTGGGGATGAGTAACCTAGTTGGCGACATAGGAAGAACGAATTATATTTTACAAAAGCCGCTGGATTTAAGCAAGACGTCAGATTTTGGGATTCCTTTTTATGGAGGTATTTTATATAGGTTTAATTTTAACCCTCATCAAACTGTTAGATTAGATCTAGGATATAATCAGATTCAATTTAGTGATAAAGTTGCTAAAGAAGAATACAGACAGAATAGGAATGCTATGGGGAAAAACAATGTATATGAGGCTAGCTTAATGTTCGAATACAATTTCTTCCCAGTGAACAATGAGCAGAAAGGTATGCTTAGCCCTTATATATTTGGTGGAGTTGGAGCTTTAATGTTCGATGCTCCGAAAGCAACCATGGTAAATGATTTTAGAAGAGATGCAGATGGTGTAGCACAGGCTCCTATTAATGAGTTGGATTTTACTACTTCTGCGGTATATACAACAGGTAGAAAGACAACAATGCATCTTCCTTTTGGAGTAGGTTTGAAATATAAATTTAACTATAGTTGGGCAATATTTGCTGAAGCTACATTTAGATACACAATGACAGATCAGCTGGATTATAGCCAGATTCTTAATAAAGATGTTGTTGCTACTTATAATGGAGATATTTTAAATCCTGCTACAGGTGGATCTTTGCTTCAGTCAGATGCTTATTATGTAGTATCGAAGGAAAGAGAAGAGAAGTTTATTAAAGAAAGAAATATTGGAGATAGTAAGTCTAAAGATTGGATGAATACGGTAAGTTTAGGCCTTACTTATTCTTTCGGAAGACCACCATGTTATTGTGATTAATTAATTATGTCGTTGATTAAAGATAAAATAAATTCTGAGAATTTACCGCAACACGTTGCTATCATTATGGATGGTAACGGAAGATGGGCAAAATCCCGTGGCGAAGAAAGGACCTTTGGTCATAAAAATGCTATTGATGCTGTAAGAAATGCTATTAATGCATGTAATGAGATCAATATCCCATACTTAACGCTTTACACGTTTTCTTCGGAAAACTGGAACCGACCTACTGATGAAGTAGATACTTTAATGAATCTGCTTACAGAGACATTACTGCTGGAGGCTGAGGAGATATTCAGTAAAGGATTAAGAATGCATGTTATTGGTAATTTAGACAAATTGCCGTCACTTGTAAAGGATCAGTTGCTTCGCGTGGTAGAACTTACAAAAGAAAACACAAAAGGTAATTTGGTATTGGCAATAAGCTATGGCTCACAAAATGAGATACTGAATGCCGTAAAAAATATTAGTACTGATGTAAAAGAAGGAAAAGTAGAGGTAGAGAATATTGATGAAAAATTATTCGAAGACTATCTTTATACGAAAGATTTTCCACCTGTTGATTTATTAATAAGGACCAGCGGTGAGACTAGAATAAGTAATTTCCTCCTTTGGCAGATCGCCTATGCAGAACTACAGTTTTTAAATGTTCTGTGGCCGGATTTTTCAAAAGATATTTTCTTCCAGTGTATTGTAGATTATCAAAACAAAGAGAGAAGATACGGCTTAACCGGCGAGCAAATAAAGATTCAGTAAAATTTAAGAAAAGAAAGACTACGATAAAATGAAGTTTAGACTATTACCCATCATTATGTTTGTTGCTTCTGCACATTTTTATGGACAGGTAACGCCACAGGACAGCACAAAAGTGAATAATCCTGTGCATGCAGACAGCCAAATAGGCTCTTACATGCTTAAAGACATCGTTGTAGATGGGGTTAAAAAATACACACCTGCACAGATCTTAAGATTTACAGGATTGTCAAAAGGAGAAAGTGTAGATATCCCTGGGCAGAAAATCAGCAATGCTATTAAAAAACTTTGGGACACTCAATCTTTTTCGGAAGTGGAGGTCTATGTACAAAGTATTGAAGGCGAAACTGTAGTTTTGAAATTCTATTTACAAGACTTAAAAGAACTTGGAGAAGTTAAATTTAAGGGTAAAGGAATTGGGAAATCTAAGAATGAAAAACTGGCAAAAGACAACAATCTGAAGCCGGGAACGAAAATTACCCAAAATTTAGTTTCAAGTCTTAAAACAAATATTCCTAAAGATTACATCAAAAAAGGATTTGCAGATGCTAAGATCACCATTGAGGATAAAGTAAATGCGAATGATCCTGCTTTGGTAGACTGGACGATTATTGTTGATAAAGGCAAAAAAGTAAAAATCAACCACATCGAGTTCGAAGGAAACGAGAAAGTGACGGATTCAAAACTTAGAAATAAGGCTTTTAAAGAAACTAAACAAAAAAGGTTTAGTATTGGAGGAATCTTAAAGCCTTCAAAATTCATCGCAGAAAAATATCAGGAAGATAAGCAAAGTCTTATCAGCTACTATAACTCTTTAGGATATAGAGATGCAGCTATTGTTTCTGATTCTGTGTGGAGAAATAAGAAAAACGATTACGAAATCAACGTAAAATTAAAAGAAGGTAAACAATATTACATTGGTGATATTACATTTACTGGAAATACCGTATATCCTACAGACTATCTACAAAGATTGTTAGGATATAAGAAAGGTGATATTTACGATGCAGTAGGATTCAACAAAAAAGTTGGAGAAGATGGAGGTAAAGAAGATGATTCTGATATCAAGTCGGTTTACATGAATAACGGTTACCTTTTCTCTAACGTTACTCCTGTTGAAAAATCGGTAGATGGAGATAAGATTAATCTTGAGATCCGTATCAACGAAGGTGAAAAAGCAACTTGGAATAAAGTAACTTGGCAAGGGAATACAACAACGCATGACCACGTTATCCTTCGTGCTTTAAGAACGAAGCCGGGAAGTCTTTTTGCTAAGAGTGATATTAAAAGAACATATTTTGATTTAGCGGGAATGTCATTCTTTGATCCACAGCAGGTAGGTCAGGATATTCAGCCAAATCAACAAGATAATACAGTAGATATCAATTGGAAATTGGTGGAGAAAGGTTCTTCTCAGGTTCAGTTACAGGCAGGTTACGGTGGTAACAGCTTTATTGGAACTCTAGGATTAACGTTCAACAACTTCTCATTGAAGAACTTCCTTAAGTTTAAAGACTTTAGACCTGTACCACAAGGGGACGGACAAACATTATCTCTTCAAGCGCAAGCTGGACAGTATTTCCAAAACTATGGAGTATCTTTCACAGAGCCTTGGTTGTTCGGAACAAGACCAACTGCACTATCTGTAAGTTTAAATACTTCAAGAGTAAAATATTCTGACCAGTATGGTAATGCACAGAAGTTGAATATCTTCTCCGCATCAGTAGGTTTAAATAGATTATTGAAATGGCCGGATGATTATTTCTCATTATACACAGGTCTTCAGTATCAGAAATATGACTTTAGTAACTATCCATTTGAATTCGGTGATACTACTGAATATTATGGAACAGCAAATAACTTAAGTCTTAATATCGGATTAAGTAGAAACTCTGCGGGTATTGACCCAATTTTCCCAACAACAGGTTCTAATATTGAACTTTCCGGGAAATTTACAGCGCCATATTCATTGTTTAGCAATAAAGACTATTCTACAATGAGTCCTACTGAAAAGTATAAGTGGATGGAATTCTATAAAATTAAGTTTAAAGCGGACGTTTATAACGAGATTGCTGGAAAACTAGTCTTAAGATCTTCTGCTGAAATGGGCTTCATGGACGGATACAACAAAGAATTAGGAGCTCCGCCATTTGAAAGATTCTATGTAGGAGGAACAGGACTTTTCGGAGGTAGATATGATGGTAGAGAACTAATTCCTTTAAGAGGTTACGAAAATGCTTCTACTTATGGTGGAACTGTTGACGATATTACTCAAAAAGGAGGAGGTACAATTTATAACAGATTTACGTTAGAATTAAGATATCCAATTTCAATGAGTCAAACCGCTAAAATTTATGCATTAACATTTGCTGAAGGAGGTAACGTTTGGAACTCATGGGGTAACTATAATCCGTTCCAGTTAAAAAGATCAGTTGGTGTTGGGGTAAGAGTTTACATGGGTGCATTTGGATTGATCGGATTTGATTTTGCTTACGGATTTGATAAAACAGTTCTTGGAACTGAGCCTTCAGGATGGAAGACACACTTCTTGATGAACCAATCATTATAATTCGCAATATGAAATATTTTAAAACAGTTCTCACATTTATAGTATTCTTACTTTTCGGCTTGAGCAATGCTCAGAAAGTCGGCGTAGTAGATACAGAATACATATTAGATAAGTTACCTCAATATAAAGAAGCTGAAGCAAGACTAAATTCACAAATTGATACTTGGCAATCTGAACTTCAAAGTTTGCAGTCTGAATTTGAAAAGAAAAGATCAGCTTTTGAAAACGAAAGAGTTTTGTTAGTCGGAGACCAATTAAAGCTTAGAGAAAAAGAGGTGATGGATTTGGATAAAAACGTCAAAACTACTACGAGTTTGAGGTTTGGAGCCAATGGTGAGATCACAAAATTAAGAACAAGCTTAATCGTGCCTTTCCAGGATCAGATCTGGACGGCCATTCAGACGATGTCTGAGAAAAATGGCTTGGGCATAGTTCTTGATAAAGCCAATAATGTTAATGTTATTTTCCTTCAAAAAAGATTTGATTATACAGACAAAGTGCTGGATATTTTATTAAAAGGTTCAACAGGGGCCGATAAAAAGGAAAAAACAAATACAAAAGGTAAAAAGTAATTATTAAAGTTAACTTTTTCCTATATTTAAAATCTAATAAACAAATTAAATTATTTATTTACCAGTTATGAAAAAATTAAGTGTATTATTTGCAGCAGTAATGATGGTTGTATCTGTAGGTATGGCAAAAGCTCAAAAAATTGCTACTTTAGATGTTATGGGTGTTCTTGAAGCAATGCCTGAAAAGAAAAAAGCAGATGCAGATTTAAAAACTTTCTTAGATGCTAAGCAAGCAGAAATTAAAAAGAAAGCTGACGCTGGACAAGCTAAATTAAAGCAATATACTGAAGAAGCTCCAAAGAAAACTGCTGACGAAAACAAAGCAAGAGAAGCTGAATTGTCTAAAATGAATGACGAGATCAACCAAATGCAAGATAAAGCTCAAAAAGATTTTGTTGCTAAAAGAGATGCAGCTTATGAGCCGGTTGAAAAGAAACTAAACGATGTTGTAACTAAAGTTGCTAAAGCAAACGGTTATGATTACGTTATGGATGCTAACTCTTCTGCGTTTGTTTACAAAGCAGGTACAGATGCTACTCCAGCTGTAAAAAAAGAATTAGGTCTTTAATTGAAACAAATTAACAAAGATTTATAGAACAGACCACCTCTTTTAGAGGTGGTTTTTTTATTTTTGCCAAATGGAAAAAGAAGTATCAACTACGGTAAAGGTCAGATTTAGTGATTGTGATCCGATTGGGCATTTAAATAATGTGAAATATCTCGATTACATGTTCAATGCAAGAGAAGATCATGTCGAAACATTTTATGGTTTCACTTACGAAGAATATACTAAAAAAACAGGCTGTACCTGGATTGCCATTCAAAACGAAATAGCATATTTAAAAGAAGTAAGATATAATACTCAGGTAGTAATCAGTAGCAAAACCATCGAAATCCAAGACAGAACAGCGAAGGTGGAAATCTTAATGAAAAGCTTGGATGAGAAAACAGTGCATGCGGTTTTATGGGTTACGATTATTTACTTCAATATGAAAACTAGAAAATCAGAAGTTCATCCGGACGATATAAAAGAAACATTCCAAAAATTCCATGTAGAGTTGGATCAGAAAGATTTTCAGTCACGAGTGAAGTTTTTAAGATCACAAAACGCAAAAAATTCATAACAAAAGGAAACATTGAAATATTTAATGTATATTCCATAAGACAATATTAAAAAGTAAAAGTAATACATGAAAAAAATAGTTGTAATAGGAAGCAACGGACAGTTGGGAAATTGTATAAGAAAAATTGCTCCCGATTTTGAACTTGATTATGAATTTGTATTCGCAGATTCACAAACGGTAGATATTACGAACGAAGATCAGGTAAATATTTTCTTCAATAATGAAAAACCAGATTTCTGTATCAATGCATCGGCTTACACGGCGGTAGATCTTGCGGAAAAAGAAAGTGAGAAAGCTTTTGCTGTAAATGCAGACGGGGTAGCAAATCTGGCTCAGGCTTGTGTAGACCATAAAGCGATATTAGTTCACGTTTCTACAGATTATGTTTTCGATGGAGAAACTAATTTAGATTATTCCGAAGATGATTTCACAAACCCGATAGGAGTTTACGGAGAATCAAAATTAAAAGGAGAAGAATTGGCTTTAGAGATTAATCCTAAAACCATTATTCTAAGAACATCTTGGTTATATTCAGAGTTTAATAAAAACTTTGTGAAGACCATGCTGAATTTGTTTCCGCAAAAAGACGAATTAGGAATTGTTGCAGATCAATATGGCCAGCCTACAAATGCAAATGATCTGGCAGAAGCAATCATGAATATCATCGGTGCTCCAACGAAAACCTTCGGTGTTTTCCACTTTTCAAATTATCCGGAAACAACATGGTTTGAATTTGCTAAAAAGATTGCTGAATTTTCAAACGCTTCCGTAAAATTAAATGCATTAACAACAGAACAATATCCAACTCCGGCCAAACGCCCGAAAAGAAGTACAATGTGTTTAGATAAAATTGAAGAGACCTATAAAATTGAACTAAAACATTGGGAGAATAGTTTAGAAGAATGTGTAGAAATCCTTTCACAATAAAATAATATCTCATGAAAAATTTAGGAATAATCATTTTTGTTTTTTTTGCCCAGGTTTTCAGTGCTCAGAATGTTTATTTAACGAAAGTTGAAAAAACAAACGAGAACACAGATAAATTTCTATACAGAATAAACGAAGAAGCCAAGCAGGCCGAACTTTTAGGAGAAGTAGAAGTTCAGGGATTCTCAAAAGACGACGCTGAAGTTTTTTCTTTAATCTATAAGAAGGCAAAAGAAATTGGTGCCAACGCGTTTTCATTAAAACCATTTGAAAATATAGATGGCTCGCCGCAAGCTTTCAATCCTTCCAATTATAAACTTGCTTTATACTATTTACCAAAAGACAAGTTTTTAAATCAAACGGGGAATATCTTTTTATTTGCGTCATCAGACAAAGACCAAAAGATAGGCGTAAACAAAAAAGATTATACATTATCTCCAAGATCATACATCATTATAAAAGTGGTGCCGGGAGAATTGTATGTAATTTCTACAAAAAAACTTTTGGGTTCTACCATTAAGCTACAGCCCAAGCAGGGAGAGATCAGTCAATATTTTCAAATCTCAGCCACAAAAATTAAATCAGACGACACAGGAGTCGGCGGTATAAACTTAAAATCTGGCGACATTATAGGGTTAGAGAAATCCTATGGCGAATTTTTAAGTACCATATATAATAAAGAAAAGCAGAGTAATTAAACTCTGCTTTTTATTTTTCCAAACAGTCAATTGCGAGAAGTGAAGCGCCGAAGCAATCTCAAAAACATAACCTCTATCATACTTTCCAACTCTCAAACCCTCCTTCCTCTAGTTCAAATTTTTTCAGTAGCTTCATCCAGCTCTCCACTCATACTCCTCACTCCATCGCGCTCCAACGCTCAAGCCCTCTCACGCTCCCATCCAATGTTGCGGGGTACCCGTTTCTATCTGGGCTAGGGTATTGGTCGTTCTTTTCAACAGTCACTATCACCATAAAGTTTGTCATCCTGTAAGGATCTCAACAGGTAAACTAAAAAAAGGATAAAGATTCTTCACTCCACTACATTCCATTCAGAATGGCAGTTTCACAAAATATTCAGAGATAAAATAAGACAACGATGTATTCGAAGATAAATACCTCAAGGTCTGCCCCGGGGATGGGATTATTTATTGGTAATCTTCATCGCCTTTAAACCTAACAGGTTTCAAAAACCTGTTAGGTTTGATTTAAGAGTAAAAAAATCAACATTTCATCCATCCACTACTGCCTATAATCAATTCGTTCAATATCCAGCCCCTTCAACATCTGCGAAAATCTGTGGGAAACAAAAAACAGTAATTCCTTGAGGCCTCACATCTAAGCCCCAACCCAAACCTCATAGGTTTCAAAAACCTATATATAATAGGAATACTTCCCAAAAGTATTTTAAGCAGTATAAAGCAGTCTTATAACATATTCAAAACTAAAATCGAACAATGTGGATAACTACAAAATATCACATAACGTTAATAAAATCAATTATTTAGTATGCCTAATTCTCCACAAAAAACCAATTATCTCCACATTAAGTTAATAAAGTTTGGAGTGGTGGGTAAAAAGAGAGTACTTTTGCCCCACTGAAAAACGATATGTTGATTGGTAGCGCAGAAGACAGTAAGACAATATCTACACAACAAAAACGAATCAAAAAATAACTTAAACTTTTTCTTAGAAAGAGTTGGAAAAGTTAAAAAGATTTGTATCTTTGCAGTCCGGTAAAACGGGAGCAGAGGAGTAGAAGATAAGGAGTGTTGAAAACGAGGTTAGGGTTATTTACAAGACACTAAATTAAGTTAGAAAACGCTTTGTCAATTAGAAATAAAGTTTTACTTTTGCACACGCAAATCTATACTGAAAACGACAGAAAATTAGGTATAGTAAAAAGCGTAAGATATAAGAAGATCATTGAAAAATAGATATAACAACCAAGTAAGGAAAATACTAGAACGTTAATAACTTTGAGTGAGTCAGACAAACATACAATGGAGAGTTTGATCCTGGCTCAGGATGAACGCTAGCGGGAGGCCTAACACATGCAAGCCGAGCGGTATTTGTCTTTCGGGACAGAGAGAGCGGCGTACGGGTGCGGAACACGTGTGCAACCTGCCTTTATCTGGGGGATAGCCTTTCGAAAGGAAGATTAATACCCCATAACATATTAAGTGGCATCACTTGATATTGAAAACTCCGGTGGATAGAGATGGGCACGCGCAAGATTAGATAGTTGGTGAGGTAACGGCTCACCAAGTCAATGATCTTTAGGGGGCCTGAGAGGGTGATCCCCCACACTGGTACTGAGACACGGACCAGACTCCTACGGGAGGCAGCAGTGAGGAATATTGGACAATGGGTGAGAGCCTGATCCAGCCATCCCGCGTGAAGGACGACGGCCCTATGGGTTGTAAACTTCTTTTGTATAGGGATAAACCTTTCCACGTGTGGAAAGCTGAAGGTACTATACGAATAAGCACCGGCTAACTCCGTGCCAGCAGCCGCGGTAATACGGAGGGTGCAAGCGTTATCCGGATTTATTGGGTTTAAAGGGTCCGTAGGCGGGCTCGTAAGTCAGTGGTGAAATCTCATAGCTTAACTATGAAACTGCCATTGATACTGCGAGCCTTGAGTAAGGTAGAGGTAGCTGGAATAAGTAGTGTAGCGGTGAAATGCATAGATATTACTTAGAACACCAATTGCGAAGGCAGGTTACCATGTCTTAACTGACGCTGATGGACGAAAGCGTGGGGAGCGAACAGGATTAGATACCCTGGTAGTCCACGCCGTAAACGATGCTAACTCGTTTTTGGGGCTTTAAGCTTCAGAGACTAAGCGAAAGTGATAAGTTAGCCACCTGGGGAGTACGTTCGCAAGAATGAAACTCAAAGGAATTGACGGGGGCCCGCACAAGCGGTGGATTATGTGGTTTAATTCGATGATACGCGAGGAACCTTACCAAGGCTTAAATGGGAATTGACAGGTTTAGAAATAGACTTTTCTTCGGACAATTTTCAAGGTGCTGCATGGTTGTCGTCAGCTCGTGCCGTGAGGTGTTAGGTTAAGTCCTGCA
>NZ_LIRF01000009.1 GCF_001297705.1 Chryseobacterium sp. ERMR1:04
TGCAGGACTTAACCTAACACCTCACGGCACGAGCTGACGACAACCATGCAGCACCTTGAAAATTGTCCGAAGAAAAGTCTATTTCTAAACCTGTCAATTCCCATTTAAGCCTTGGTAAGGTTCCTCGCGTATCATCGAATTAAACCACATAATCCACCGCTTGTGCGGGCCCCCGTCAATTCCTTTGAGTTTCATTCTTGCGAACGTACTCCCCAGGTGGCTAACTTATCACTTTCGCTTAGTCTCTGAAGCTTAAAGCCCCAAAAACGAGTTAGCATCGTTTACGGCGTGGACTACCAGGGTATCTAATCCTGTTCGCTCCCCACGCTTTCGTCCATCAGCGTCAGTTAAGACATGGTAACCTGCCTTCGCAATTGGTGTTCTAAGTAATATCTATGCATTTCACCGCTACACTACTTATTCCAGCTACCTCTACCTTACTCAAGGCTCGCAGTATCAATGGCAGTTTCATAGTTAAGCTATGAGATTTCACCACTGACTTACGAGCCCGCCTACGGACCCTTTAAACCCAATAAATCCGGATAACGCTTGCACCCTCCGTATTACCGCGGCTGCTGGCACGGAGTTAGCCGGTGCTTATTCGTATAGTACCTTCAGCTTTCCACACGTGGAAAGGTTTATCCCTATACAAAAGAAGTTTACAACCCATAGGGCCGTCGTCCTTCACGCGGGATGGCTGGATCAGGCTCTCACCCATTGTCCAATATTCCTCACTGCTGCCTCCCGTAGGAGTCTGGTCCGTGTCTCAGTACCAGTGTGGGGGATCACCCTCTCAGGCCCCCTAAAGATCATTGACTTGGTGAGCCGTTACCTCACCAACTATCTAATCTTGCGCGTGCCCATCTCTATCCACCGGAGTTTTCAATATCAAGTGATGCCACTTAATATGTTATGGGGTATTAATCTTCCTTTCGAAAGGCTATCCCCCAGATAAAGGCAGGTTGCACACGTGTTCCGCACCCGTACGCCGCTCTCTCTGTCCCGAAAGACAAATACCGCTCGGCTTGCATGTGTTAGGCCTCCCGCTAGCGTTCATCCTGAGCCAGGATCAAACTCTCCATTGTATGTTTGTCTGACTCACTCAAAGTTATTAACGTTCTAGTCTTTTCCTTACTTGGTTGTTATATCTATTTTTCAATGATCTTCTTATATCTTACGCTTTTTACTATACCTAATTTTCTGTCGTTTTCAGTATAGATTTGCGTGTGCAAAAGTAAAACTTTATTTCTAATTGACAAAGCGTTTTCTAACTTAATTTAGTGTCTTGTAAATAACCCTAACCTCGTTTTCAACACTCCTTATCTTCTACTCCTCTGCTCCCGTTTTACCGGACTGCAAAGATACAAATCTTTTTAACTTTTACAACTCTTTCTAAGAAAAAGTTTAAGTTATTTTTTGATTCGTTTTTGTTGTGTAGATTTTGTCTTACTGTCTTCTGCGCTACCGATCAACATATCGTTTTTCAGTGGGGCAAAAGTACTCTCTTTTTACCCACCATTCCAAACTTTATTAACTTAATGTGGAGATAATTGGTTTTTTGTGGAGAAGTAAGTGAGCTAAATAATTGATTTTATTTACTTTACATAGTACGTGGTAGTTATCCACATTGTTCGATTGGGGTTTTGAATATGTTATAAGACTGCTTTAGACTGCTTAAAATGTATTTGGGAAGTGTTCCTATTATATATAAGGTATAAAAAACCTCATAGGTTTTTGAAACCTATGAGGTTTGGGTTGGGGCTTAGATGTGAGGCCTCAAGGAATTACTGTTTTTTGTTTCCCACAGATTTTCGCAGATTGACACAGATGTTTGGTTAAGTATTGAATAGATTGAGCATAGACAATAGTGGATGGATGAAATGTTGATTTTTTTACTCTTAAAGCAAACCTAACAGGTTTTTGAAACCTGTTAGGTTGAGAGGCGATGAGAATTACCAATAAATAATCCTCGGGCAGACCTTGAGGTATTCTCTTCGAATAAATAGTTTTCTTATTTTATCTCTGAATATTTTATGTATCTGCCATTCTGAATGGAATGCAGTGGAGGGAAGAATCTCTACCCTTTTTTTGAATTGCGTTATTGAGATCCTTACAGGATGACAAACTTTATGGTGATAGTGACTGTTGAAAAGAACGACCAATACCCTAGCCCAGATAGAAGCGACATCCTTTTTTGTTGCGGCCGAAGCAAAGCGGAGGCCGTAACAAAAAAGATACAGCGGATAGCTGGATGAAGCTCCTGATAAAAATTGAGATGGAAGGATCGTGGGTTTGAGAGTTGGAGAGTATGAGAAGGGTTATATTTTTGAGATTACTTTACTTATATAGGCTCACTCCATTCCTCGCGATGACAATCAAAAAGTTATTATCTTTGCATCATTCAAAATAAAATTATGAGTATTCACATTAGTGCAAAAAAAGGTGAAATTGCTAAAGTTGTATTGCAGCCGGGAGATCCGCTTCGTGCACAGTATATTGCAGAAAACTTTTTAGAAAACGCAAAATTAGTAAGTAAAACAAGAGGTATTTTTTATTATACCGGTCTTTATAAAGGTAAAGAAATCACTGTGGGAGCAAGTGGAATGGGATTTCCAAGTATTGGAATTTATTCTTTTGAACTGTACACAGAATATGAAGTGGAGACGATCATTAGAATTGGAACTTGCGGCGCTTATACTACAGACTTGAAAACTTTTGATATTTTAAATGTTGAAAATGCAGCAAGTGAAAGTACGTATGCTAAATATGCATGGGAAATTGAAGAGGAAATTCTTTCTCATGAAGGAAGTATTTTTGACACGATTAATGCTACTGCGGAAGAATTATCTTTAAAAACAAAAGCAATCAATGTGCACAGTAGTGATATTTTCTACAGAAAAGATCAGGCTGTTCCTGCAATTGCTACAAAATATAACTGCCCGGCAGTGGAAATGGAAGCATTTGGATTGTATGCCAACGCAAGACATTTAGGAAAAAATGCAGCGACGATTCTTACGGTAACGGATATTATTCCTACTCACGAAAAGATTTCGGCTGATCAAAGAGAAACTGCTTTGAAACCAATGATCGAACTGGCATTGGAAGCTGCTTGGAAAAGCATCTAAACAAAAAGCAATCTTATAAAACAAAAAGAGCTTTACATGAATCTGTAGAGCTCTTTTTTATATTCTGAAAAATTTTCTGGCGACTTCTGTAGTTTCGTTCGCTACTTCGGAAATGCTTATTTTCTTTAAATGTGCTATTGTTTGTGCAACGTACGGCAGAAAGGATGGTTCGTTTCGGCGGTTTTGTGTTCTCGACCTATTTTTCGGAAGCATGAAAGGCGCATCTGTTTCAATCATCATTCTATCTAAAGGGACATACTTTATGACGTCTTCTAAATGTTTAAATCTATTATCATCGCTAATCGCTCCCGTAAATCCTAAGTAAAACCCTTTATTCAAATACACTTTCGCTTCATCCAACGTTCCTGTAAAACAATGAACAACCGCTTCAGGTAGCTTTGAAAGATATTCGTCTGTAATTTCATTGAACCTTTTAAACGCTGATCTTTCATGAAGAAAAAGGGGTTTGCTAACCTCAACAGCTAATTCTAATTGAGCTCGATAACATTTTTCCTGAATGGCTCTTGGTGAAAAATCACGGTCAAAATCTAATCCGCATTCTCCGACTGAGATGACGTGATCTTGTTTTAATAATTTTCGAAGTTCATCGATGCTTTCATTGTTAAAAGATTTAGCATCATGAGGGTGAATTCCTGCTGTTGAAAATAAAATTTCAGGATAATCTTCTGCCATTTCAGCAGATTCTTTACTTCCACGAATGCTTGTTCCTGTGAGGATCATTTGCTCTACTCCATTATCCAGCGCTCTGTTGATAATTTCTTCGTGTTCGTTGTTAAATTGTTTATTGGTCAGGTTAATGCCAATGTCTATAAATGTGTTCATTTGTTTTTGTTATTATTTTGTTCATTATATATAGTAAAGTATCTTATGACATGAGGACTTGTAATGGCACTTTTGAATGATTTTTCTTTCGCATATTTTCTAAAATCAGAATATTTTGTTCCATTAATTTCTTTTGTGATTTTCACCCAGATCATTTTTTGTTTTTTCTTTCTTGCTTTTCTAAATTTTACTTCTTCATTTAAATGATCTTCAATTTCAGATTTTGCAGTTCTTCTCCATTTCTTATTTCCATACTTTTTTAAATATGGTGGGATTTTTCCATATTCATGAGATCGGAAAGTTCCTTTATTGTAAAGATTTTTCATAAAGTTTTAAAAAGGGAAACAAGCAAGATTTGAACTTGCAACTCCTCTGGGTTTGAGGCATTTTTCCATTTAAACTATTGCTTCCATTTGGGAGATAAGCAAGATTCGAACTTGCAACTCGTCTTAGCAGGACGTATTTTTCCGTTATTACTATTATCTCCATTTTTGGGAGTACAGCAGGACTCGAACCTGCAACCTCGGCCGTGTAATGACCACGTTCTTCTCTATTGAACTATGTACTCCTGCGAAACGTGTGGGACTCGAACCCACGACCTCCGGCGTGACAGGCCGGCATTCTTCCAGCTGAACTAACGTTTCTTTTATTTTACCAAGTATGAATTTTATAATTTTTCAACAAAACTCCACTAAAATAATTTCCTTTAATACCTTCTATAATAGGCTGCAAAATTCTAGCAGCTCCATCCACAGAATCCAGTGGAGGAATATATCCCTGCTCAAATTGTTTCTTTCTTAAACTTTCCTTTGCTCCTGTAGAAATCCAGCCAACATCTACAGCACTCATATAAATCTCATCTTTTTCAAATTCTTTTGCAGAAGTGAGTGTCATCATATTTAAGGCGGCTTTCGTCATATTTGTATGTGGATGAAAAATTGTTTTATTTTCATAACTAAAGATACCTTCGGAAGAAGTCACATTAATAATAAATTTTTCTTTGAATAAAGAGTTTCTCATTAATGGTTTTAATTCTTTAATTAAAAAATAAGGAGCAATATGATTAATGAGGTTAACTTCTACCAATTCATACATTGAAACTTCTTCCAAAGTAGAATTCCAACTGGTTTTATCTCGGTTGTCAACAGGTTGCCCGAAGCGGGTCAAAGCAACTGTGGTTTCTTCATTTTGAGCATATTCTAATTTCCCGATCTCATTTGAAATTTGCGTTTGATTGGGAATTAAATTCTGAATATTTTTAAACTCAACCAGCATTTCATTTTCACGTTTTACAATCGGAAGGTAATATTCATCGGGATATTTGATAGTTTGTGCTGCATTATTGATGAGAATATCAAGGGTTTCAAAATTTGCTTTATAAAAATTGATGAATTCTTGAATTGCCTTTAAATTTCTAAGATCCAATCCGTATACCCAAAGCTTATCTTTCCAATCATTATAATCTTCTTCCTGCTGCAATTGCTCCAAAGCAAGTGCAGGAAAACGGGTGGTCAAAACCAAATTAGCGCCATTTCTCAATATCTTTAAAGCTGTGGCTAAACCTACTTTTACCCTTCCTCCTGTAAGAATAACATTTCGTCCTGTCAAATCTGCCGATTCAAAGCGTTTTTCATAATTCTGTTCTGCACATTTAGGGCACAATCTTGTGTAAAAAGAATGGGCATATGCATAACTCTGATTGCAACAGTAACAGTTTTTAGGAATCTGAAGTTTTGTGAGTTTTGTTTCATCTTTTTGATCATCATAAAAAGCAGAAACTCCGGCTAAAGCTTTTTTCAGCAGTACAGATTCTGAATTGATTTCCAAATCCTGAGTTTTCATCTGGAAATAGCTTTCCTGACGGCTTTGCTTTTTAGCATTTTTATGAATTTTTGTAATCAATCCTGAAAAAGTTTTATTATCAGGGTTTTGAAAAGGTTCATCTTTCAAGGCATTCAATACCTTAAGACATACTTCCCATTCTTTTTCTGAAAATTTTTGATTAGAAAAATCCATTGTTTTAATTTTATGATGACAAAAGTACCGGTCTTATACGCAATCTTTTTACGCAGTAAAAAATATTTATGAAATTTTAATAATTTATTTTAAGCCATTCTAATCAAATTCACAGAAAGCTTTTCTTGCTGAATTAAATAATCAATCAGGTTAAACCATTTTGTGCAATGATCTAAGATCCAAGCATCTGAGGACGCTGTAATTTCTGCATTTTCTGCTAAAAATTTATCCGGATTAAATTCTAATTCAACTTCCCAATTGAGTTGAGTTTCCGCGGCAAATTCAAGAATAATCTGTTTGATTCTTCCGCTATTGGAAACGGGTTTATCGAAAATCCAAATCAATTTTTGAAGCTTGGCTTCTTGGAAAAACTGAGAGACCAATTCTATTGATCTTTGTGTTTGGTTGACTCTTTTATACGTTCCGTGAACCCCGGAAAGGTCACGGTAACAACCATCAATTCCTTGAAAAATGTACGCTTCTGAAAGTAAACTTTCCAACAAAATCAAAATATTAAAACCATCCAAATAGATTGTTCTATCTTTTAAATCTGATATTTCAATCTGTTTTGATTTTCTAATTTCAATCTGAGTTTCTGAAGCAGACGCAGCGCGAATCGCCTGAATTTGTCGGGTCTTTAGTTTATATCTATTTCCTACCAGCTCAGAGCTCGCTCTTTCAGCATATCCTCTACTCAATAAATAGTGTATATCCTGAACGGCAATCCTCAGTTTATCAATTTGCTTATCAGAACCAAATAGAACGTCATCACCTGTATTTTTCCCACGATTCCTGTTATTCATAATTCAAAAATATATTATTTGGGAGAATATTTAACCCTAAATATATGATCATCTCTTTTATTCAATACAGTTGATTGATAAAATTTAATAACAAACTCCAGTTTTTGGGAGTGCATATTTTCATAATAATACACTGAATATTTGACTAATCTTAAAACAGCAATAAAAAAATAGAATATAAAATCGTGTTACCTAAACAAATAACAAATTACTTATCATCAAAATTTAATTATTCACAAAAATATCTCATCTATTATCTAAAATTATTACATTTAAAGCCTTACAATTATTATAATTGAATAATATTTAAAATAATGATAGCGTAAGCTTATTTAATAATAAAGTATTACTCTTGAAAATGCAATCGATTGCTCTTTTTGAAATTAAAAAACTAAAACGAATACAACCTATGCAAATAATAGATAACGGTCCGAAATATTCTTCAGGAACAAAGGCACAAATCAATATGGTTTATGTGACCATGCTTACCTTAGTGGCTACGCTAGGCGGTCTACTGTTTGGTTATGATACCGCAGTGATCTCTGGAGCAGAAAAATCGATTCAGGAATATTTAATCATTCCATTAGGATTAAGTTCATTGGCCCACGGAGCAACAATTTCCAGTGCTTTAATTGGCTGCATCATCGGAGGTGCGGTTTCAGGATATTTTTCAACCAAATTAGGAAGAAAAAGATCATTGATGCTGGCGGCATTTTTGTTTTTTATCAGTGCGTTGGGAGCAGCATATCCGGAGTTTTTATTTTTCAAGCATGGGGAACATTCAATGGGCGTTTTATTGGCTTTTAATTTTTATAGAATTATTGGTGGAATCGGAGTCGGTTTGGCTTCAGCCGTTTGTCCCATGTATATTGGGGAAATTGCTCCTGCTGAAGTACGAGGAAGATTGGTTTCTCTCAATCAATTTGCTATTATTTTTGGAATGCTGGTGGTCTATTTTGTCAACTGGGGAATTGCCGACGGAAAAAGTATGGAGTGGATCAACCAAATCGGATGGAGATATATGTTTTTATCATTAACCATTCCCGCCGCTCTGTTTGGAATTTTATTATTCTTTGTTCCTGAAACACCACGTTATCTGACTTTAATGAAAAAGGACGATGAAGCATTGAAAATCTTATCTAAAATAAACGGTGAAGCTCGTGGAAAAGAAATTTTCACAGAAATAAAAGGCACGATTGCGGAACATAAAAGTGAAATTTTCGCATTCGGAAAAACAGTCATTGTTATCGGGATTTTACTTTCTGTTTTCCAACAATTTGTAGGAATTAACGTCGCATTATATTATGCTCCCAGAATTTTCGAAAGCATGGGCGTTCACAAAGATGCATCGATGCTGCAAACTGTGGTGATGGGATTAGTAAATGTGGTTTTCACCGTTGTCGCTATTTTCACGGTTGATAAATGGGGAAGAAAACCACTTCTCATCGTGGGTTCATTGGGTATGGCCATCGGAATGTTTGCCATTGCCATTTTCTCCTATTATCATATTATCGGGATTGCCACTTTGGTCTTTATTATTATGTATACCGCTTCTTTTATGATGTCTTGGGGACCGATTTGTTGGGTTCTTATTTCAGAGATTTTTCCTAATAAAATACGAGGAAGTGCCATTGCCATTGCTGTTGCCGCACAATGGGCAGCCAATTATTTAATCTCCTCAACCTATCCTTTTATGATGGAATTCAGTGGTACCTTTACTTATGGGTTTTACGGAGTCATGAGTGTCTTATCATTGATTTTTGTTTGGAAAATGGTTCCCGAAACGAAAGGTAAATCCTTAGAAGAAATAGAAAAGATCTGGAAAAAATAAAAACTTCATACAGTTAGTTAATTGAGGGCATCGATTTCGGTGTCCTTTTTGGTTAAATGAAATAGAGCTTCCACTCATTTAAATTCATCATTAAACACCAATTTATACCATAAATACATCTTATTTTAAGTGAATATCAACTTTTATCCAACGTGAAATTTAACCTTAAAACAAAGAGAACGAATCATTTAAACACATTTAACTTATCATTTAAATGTAATCCTGCATAAACTGATATAAAATACATATTATTTCCTTTTTAATAGTCATATTTTGATTAAATTTACGTCAATAACGTATATCCATTTGATGTACAAAAACAAGCTAGAAAAAACATTTATGAATAAGAAAGGGGCCACGATATATGATATTTCAAAGAAAATTAATGTAAGTGTGGCTACTGTTTCCAGAGCACTTAATGATCATCCGAGAATCAGCCAGGCAACAAAAGATTTGGTAAAGAAAACTGCTAAGGAAATGAACTATAAGCAGAATAATCTTGCGAAAGCTCTTAAAAGCGGTGAAACAAAAAACGTAGGAATTATTGTTCCTTTTGTGAATACCAATTTCTTCTCCTCCGTTATCCGTGGAATTGAAGAAGAACTTTCTCCGCACGGCTATCACGTTATTATCTGCCAGAGTCATGAAGATGTTATGATTGAAAAAAGGCATCTTAATACGTTATTAAATGCTCAGGTAGACGGGATTTTCATGTCGGTTTCAAAAACAACGATTGATACTGAACATATTCAAAGTATTTTAGATACCACCAATACTCCGATTATCTTTTTCGATAGAAAGAAAGATATTCCGGGAATTAGTACCGTTGTGATTGATGATTACAAAGGAGGATATATTGCAACCGAGCATCTTATTCAAGAAGGTTACAAGAATATTTGCCATTTTGCAGGAGATCTTAATCTTGAAATCTATCAAAATCGTCTTAATGGTTACAAACAAGCATTAATCGATCATAACTTTCAGGTAAAAGAAGATAATATTATTGTAACGGGAAGTTCAATTGATGAAGGAATTGATGCCGTTAGAAAACTTTGGGATAAAAAATCGATCCCTGATGCTATTTTTTCCTCAAGTGATTTTGCAGCGCTGGGTGCTTGCCAGGAATTAAAAAAACGGAAAATAAAAATACCTCAGGAAGTAGCCGTTATCGGTTTCTCCAACGAACCGTTTACTCAATTTATGGAACTCCCAATGAGTTCTGTAGACCAAACTCCTGTTATCATGGGAAAAATGGCCGGACAGGTATTTATTGAAAGTATAAAAGAGAATGGTTCCGGGGTTTCTATTGAGAAAAAAGTGGTGTTGGCACCGCAACTTTATATTAGAAAGTCTTCGAAAAGGAAATAAATTTCTTTTGTCTTGAAATCGAAGATTCAACGTAGTCAAACAAAAGAAACAAAAATTGCCTCCATAAAGTCGGCGAATGTTATTTCAAGACTTGTCATTCTGAAAGAATCTAAACTCAGCTTTTGCATTTAAGTTTTGGCTAAAGCCAATCGGATTGTACATTTATTATTAAACGGACTAAAGTCCGTTCCTATTGATACAGCTTCGTGTTTATTCGTGAATAGCAGCTTTTATTTTTACACATCCGCTAGCAACTTCTAAAATAAATTCTAGCAATTCTACTGTTTTTTCATCAATCATTTTTTCACCTGAAATCGAGGATTTAACGTTTAAATAGGAATTAAAATTCTTATTTTTCTTATATTTATCTGCAACTAAATTCAAATGCAATATGAAAAATATTAAAACAGCAGGAATCTTGGTGATTCTCTTTCTTGGAACTGGTACTGCTTTTTCTCAATCCAGAAAAACAGAATCCATCAAAGGTGTAGAAAAAACAGACAGCGATAAAAAAATACATGTTGAAGGTATAGATCATCAACTGAACTATACCCTTAACGGAGGCATTGTAGAAGTGGAAGGAGGTGATAATACCATCACCATCAAAGGAAGTGCTAAAAAAATATCCGTTTCAGGAACAGGGAATAAAGTATACATTGATAAAGTAGATAAGATAGTAATGGAAGGAGGTAATAATACCATATTCTATAAGACTTCAGGTACAAAAAGTGGAAAACCAGACACTTCACTTACAGGAGTAGGAAATAAAGTGGTAAAGCAATAACTGGCAGTCGAAATTTCAGTAATATCAACACTTAAAAATATACCTAATATCTTAAATTTATAATCCGTGACGCTTCCGAAAGTAATAAGTACGGATTGTAAATCTATGCTAATACATCAAAAAGAAAATACTTCCCACACAAAGTAGAAAGCATTTTCAATCCTAATAATTATATAATTATATAATTATAAACTATATCTATAAAGAAACTCCCCTTCTCCAAGGGATAAAATCGTTCTGATTTAAAATAGCGGCTTTTGTTTTTACTTCTCCGCTTGCGACTTCAATGATGAATTCTAACAATTCTTCTGCCTTTTCGTCTATTGATTTTTCACCGGTAATCACATCTCCCGTATTGAAATCGATGATATCAGGCATTCTTTCAGATAAAGAAGTGTTAGATGATATTTTGACTACAGGAACAACAGGATTTCCTGTCGGCGTTCCCAAACCTGTCGTGAATAAAACTACATTTGAACCTGAGCCCACTAAAGCCGTTGTACATTCCACGTCATTTCCGGGAGTACACAGTAAATTTAGGCCCGGTTCTTTGATATATTCTGTAAAATCCAGTACATCATTTATCGGCGACGAACCGCCTTTTTTAGCCGCTCCTGCAGATTTCATGGCATCGGTTATTAATCCATCTTTAATATTCCCCGGCGACGGATTCATATCAAAACCAGATCCTGCAGCAACGACTGAATCTTCAAAGTCTTTCATTAATTTCAAGAACCTTTTAGCATCTTCTTCATTCACACAACGGTTCACCAACTCCTGCTCTACTCCACATAATTCAGGGAATTCAGAAAGAATAGTTGAACCGCCGATTCCAGCCATTAAATCTGATAATTGTCCTAAAACCGGATTGGCAGAAATTCCAGAAAAACCGTCTGAGCCTCCACATTCCAATCCCAAAACTAACTTAGAAATTGGGGCCGGCTTTCTTTCGATTTCATTGACTTGTTTGATGGCTTCATAAGAATCTTTAATGATTCCGTTGAGCATTTCATCCACCGTTCCTGATTTTTGCTGTTCGTAAACGATGATTGGTTTTTTATTGTTTGGACTGATCTTTTCTAACGCATCTGTAAAAATCTGAACCTGTAAATTCTGACAACCCAAGCTCAAAACTGTTGCTCCCGCTACATTCGGATTATTAACATATCCTGCCAATAACCTTCCCAATGCTTCCGCATCCTGACGAATTCCGCCACAACCGCCTTGGTGCGTGATAAATTTTACGTCAATATTTTTAAAAACCCGAGAATCATGATCTTCTTCAACAAAACTTTCTGTTTCAGAATTATTGATTAATGATCTTAATAATAATTGATGCTTGGTTGCTTTTTCAAACAACAATTCCTTTTCAAAGACATCTTTTAAAATCTCTACATTTCTATTTTCACAAAAAACCAATGGAAAAAACAACCAAACGTTTTCTGTTCCAACCTGTCCGTCTTCACGGTGGTAGCCCATGAAGGTTTTATCTTTCCATTTGTCAACGTTTGGGGCAGTCCATGAATTCGTTTCTGTTTTACCTTCTACTTTTGCACTTTGGTGTTTTACGTTTTCAGTCGTAATCACCTCTCCTTTTTGGATGGGTTGATTCGCTTTTCCCACCAAAACTCCGTACATGATGATAGAATCACCAAGGGCAAGATCTTCAGTCACGAATTTATGTTTCGCCTTCGTATCCTTTATAAGATCATAAGTAAGATCACCTAAAGTAACAGTTTCCCCTTGCTTCAGATCTACCAATGCCACTGCTACATTATCTTTGGGATTTACTTTCAGTACTTTCTTTTGCATCATTTTTTAAGAATAAAATTGGATAAAGTTGTGATAGGCCGTTTCCATATCGTGATGATCAATTTCCGACAATGCTTTTGCTACTGCCGATGTTAAACCATCAATTTCAGTAAGATCCGTATCCCAGAAAGTCGTTTCGCTTAAAGCCAATTCTGCTACTTTCTCATACTCTTCATTTTTCCAAATTTCTTTGAATCTGTTGATGATTGATTCTTCGTCATTCAATGGTAATGTTTTCTCTCCAAAGCTTCCCTGATAGAATCTGATTAAACTTGCCAAAGAGAAGGTTAAATTCAATGGTAATTTTTTGTTGATTTCAACATAACCCAACAAACTCGGAAGAATTCTCACTTTAAATTTAGAAACAAAATACAACGCGATGCTTGCCTGATAATGCTTGATAAAAGGATTTCTAAACCTATCGAAAACTTCTTCAGCAAAATCTTTCAATTCATTTTCATCTAAACCTAGCGTTGGATTCACTTCATTGAAAATCGTTTCATTTAAAAACTGACCGATAAATTGGTCATCAATAGATTCTTTTACCGTTTCTTTTCCTGATAAAATTGCAGGAGCCAGCATCAATGTATGACCACCATTTAAAATTCTCACTTTTCTTAAGCGATAGGGCTTAATATCATCAACCACCAAAATCTGTTCGTTGATCTTATCGAAAGGAATTCTCTCTTTTAAATTGGCCACATCCTGAATCACAAAAAGCAAGAACGTTTCGGAAACAACCATCATCTGATCTTCGTAATCCAATTGGTCTTCATAGGATTCTACATCATCTTTTGGATACCCCGGAACAATCCTGTCAACCAGTGTATTGTGGAAATAATTACATTGTTCAATCCATTGCGCAAAATCATCTTCTAAATTCCAAAGTTGTGCATATTGTAAGATGATTTTCTTTAAAGTAAAAGCATTGTCTTCAATCAATTCACAAGGAATAATTCTTAATCCTTTGTCTTTTGCTCCGTTGAAATGTTTGAATCTTTCGTGTAATAAAACCGTTAGTTTCGCAGGGAAATTTTTGTGAGGTCCTGTGTAATCATTCTCCGATTGATCATAAGCAATTCCTGTTTCTGTAGTGTTGGAGAAGATAAACTCTAATTCCTCTTCTTTTGCCAACGCTAAGAATTCATCGTAATTTGTATAAGGATTAATCGATTTTTGAATCGCCGAGATCACCTGTTTTGTATCAATGATCTCTCCTTTTTTAATTCCTCTTGAAAAAAGCGTGTATAAATTATCCTGCTCTTCCAATTTGTGAACAGAACCGCCTGCTGTAGGCTGAACGTTTACAATTCCTGCATTAAATCCTGCTTCTTTATTTAATTTATAAATCACATAATCTGTGAATCCTCTCATGAAATTTCCACCTCCAAACTGTACAATTTTTATGGGAAGCTTTTCCTGAGAACCGTTTAATTCACGATTTAATTTTTGTTTTATCTGATTTTCCATCTTTTTTAACTCGATGATTTTGTTGTTTTTTAATGCAAAGGGCGCAAATATTTTTTGACTACTAACTGCTTTTAAGTTCGCAAAGGCGTTTCACTCAGCTAAGACCGCTATAAATCTTTGAATCTATTTTTGTTTAATCAAACCTTGAAGGTTTAGATAGATATAATTATTTACTTATCACTTTATATTTTGGAACCAATGCTTTCATGACACTCCATGCAATTAGATACGCCACCGCACACGCTGAAAAAATAATCATGTATCCTTTATCAATTCCGTCTGAAATCACAGCTCCTGATTTTTCCAATTGCTCAAAAAATCCTTCCGGCAAACGTTCGTTGATGTATTGAGGATATTTTTCCAATAAAGGCGTTCCGTCCACTGTTGTCCATGCTTTATGAGCGTGATCGAATAATACTCCCGAAGATTTATTAATGATAAAAGAACCAATTCCTCCCGCCATTCCACCAATTCCTGTGATGGTTGCAATGGCTTTTTTAGGAAACATATCGCCAACTGTCGAGAAAATATTCGCCGACCAAGCCTGATGCGCTGCTCCTGCAATTCCGATGATGATAACCGGAAGCCAATACGTAATTGAGCCTAACGGTTGTGCAAATAATGCTAACAAAGGGAAAAATGCAAAAATCAACATTGCTTTCATTCTTCCTGTATAAGCGTTCATTCCTTTTTTTTCCACAAAATATTTTGGAAGCCATCCGCCAATGATCGATAATAAAGTGATCATGTAAAGAACGAATAATGGCAATGCACTTTGCGTGGAATCCATTTTATAGACTGAGCTTAAATAAGCCGGTGTCCAGAATAAAAAGAACCACCAAATCCCGTCTGTCATAAATTTCCCAAAAGCAAAAGCCCAAGTTTGTCTGTAGCTAAAACATTCTTTGAAAGTGAATTTTTTCTCAGGAATGCTAGAATCCGTATTGGGAATATCATCTTGATCTTGTTGAATATAGGTTAATTCATGTTCATTTACTTTATGATGTTCATGAGGTTTTTTGTAATAAAATACCCAAAGTCCCATCCAAACAAATCCTAATGCTCCGATGATAATAAATGCCCATTCCCATCCCATTGATTTTGCAATAAAAGGAATCGTAAGCGGTGCCGCCAAAGCGCCAACCGTTGCTCCTGCATTAAAAATACTGGTAGCCAACGCTCTGTCTTTTTTAGGGAAATATTCTGCTGTTGTTTTAATTGCGGCCGGAAAATTTCCTGCTTCCCCTACTGCCAATACAAAACGGGCGAAAATGAACAATGTTACACTCGTACTGATAACCATTGAAACATTATCAACTTTACCAATCAACACCTTAGATTCATGGAAACCTACCATCCAGTTTCCGGTAAGAACTCCTGCTGTAGCAATTCCACAAAAAGCATGTAAAACAGCTCCTACAGACCAAATCGCGATTGCCCAAAGGAACCCTTTTTTGGTATCCATCCAATCCACAAATTTCCCTGCGAAAAGCATACTTATCGCATAGAAAATAGAAAATAATGCGGTGATATTCCCGTAATCATTATTATTCCAGTGAAATTCCGGTGCAATGAAATCTTTCCACGTAAGGGACAAAACCTGCCGATCCATATAATTAATGGTCGTGGCAATGAACAGCAAGAAGCATATCGTCCATCTAAATTTACTCGGTTTCGAGGATATTTCTTTTTTCATATCAATCTTTAAGCGTATTGATTTTTTCTTGGTTTTGAATATAATTTGGGCTGTAAATCCCCTATTCTAAGCTATTTTAGCAAAGAAAAATATGTTATTAAGAATTGTTTTTAATTAATTTCTAGTTGTTTTTTAACGCAAAGATTTATTCTCTTTTATTCTTATTTTTGAGTGAGCAAAGGTGAAATCAATCAATTAATTTTTATGAAGCGGACGAATTAAAATCAGTGTAATCAGTGACTTTTCCGCTACTCTTTGCTTTCTTAAAATAATGAATTATTAGCTATTAAAACTTTGCATTTACATTTATCTTTAGTTAAAAACAATTACCTTAATTCTTCAATAATCTGAATTGAATTTGTGACAGTTTCTGTAATTTTTTCGTAATCATACTCACCATTTTCATTTTTCACAAATAACTGTGAACCTAAGCCTACGCAATATGCTCCTGCAGAAATCCATTGTGAAATATTTTCTTTGGTGGGTAACACTCCGCCTGTAGGCATTATGTTTGACCATGGCATAGGGCCTTTTACCGCTTTAATAAATTCCGGTCCGCCAACTTGTGTAGCAGGGAAAATCTTAACAATTTCAGCGCCTAATTCTTCTGCGTAAGAAATTTCAGAAACCGATCCGCAACCCGGCATCCATGAGATTTTTCTTCTGTTGCAAACCTTTGCTACATCAGGATTTAATGAAGGCGCAACAATGAAATTGGTTCCGTTTTGAATATATAAAGAAGCAGTTCCGGCATCAACTACAGAACCTATTCCCAAGATCATTTCAGGAAGTTCTTTCGCTGAATATTTTACCAGTTCTGAAAAAACTTCATGTGCGAAATCTCCTCTGTTGGTAAATTCAAAAACACGGGCACCGCCGTCGTAGCAAGCTTTTAAAATTCTCTTGCCAATCTCTGCATCGGCGTGATAAAATACAGGAACAATGCCTGTTTCTTTCACTTTTAATGCAACTTCTATACGCGTAAATCTTGCCATAATTATCTTTTTATTCTTCCTCCTGAATTTCCATTCATGACTTCCAAAATATCTTCTGCGCTGCTGTAATTAATGTCACCCAAAATAGTGTGTTTTATCGCACAAGCTGCATTGGCGAATTTCAATGCTTTTTCATCATCGAAATTCATTAAACCATATATCAAACCTGCTGCAAAAGCATCACCTGTACCGATTCTGTCGACCACAGGATTTACTTCCAATACTTCAGTTTCAAAATAATTATCATCTACTAAAGCTCGTCCCTGCGTTTGCTGAGAACTTGCCGTAACGCCAATTCTTATCTTGTCGAAAATCTTATGAATAGAAGGAATTTGTTGTTTTAATTCTTTACAGGCTTCCATGAAACCTTCTTTATCTGATTGAAACTGTGTTCCAATAATCTCATTAATTTCATTCACGCCACCGATAAAAATCGTTGAGTACGAAACCAATTCTTTCAATACCTCATTTCCGTTTTTGCCGTATTTCCAAAGGTTGGAACGGTAAGCGGGATCGGTTGTAATTTCAATTCCCAGTTCACGAGCAATTTGCAACCCTTTTTTTAACGTTTCATACGCCGATTCGGAAATCCCCGGACTAATGCCTGTCCAGTGGAAATATTTACAACCTTCGAATGCTTTTTTCCAGTCGATTTGTTCAGATTTAATATTTGCAAAAGAACCATTTAATCTGTTGTACGCAATTCTGCTGGCACGAACTGATGAACCTACTTCCAAAAAGTACAATCCTAAAGGATGCTCATTTTTATTGATGAAAGTCGTGTCAATTCCCAAACTTTTAATAAAAGAAACTGCGGATTCACCTACAAAATCATTCGAAACACTGCTGATATGTCTCACGTCACATCCCATTGTTGCCAATGAAGATGCTACATTCAACTCAGTTCCACCGAAAAAAAATTCCATTTCGTGGCTTTGCTTCATGGTTCTGTTTCCGGGAGGTGAAAGTCGCATGATGACTTCTCCGAATGTGACTATTTTGTTGCTCATTTTTTTAATTAACGGTCATTATTTAACTACAAAAGATCCAAAAGTTTTTGACACTTTAGTAATTTTGAAGTTTAATACATTGAAAATAAAAGATCAAATAGAACTTGTTTAAACTTTTTATTTTGACCACAAAAGTTACAAAAGATTAACACTTGAGCTATATAAGTTCATCATAAAGTACAAACAAGAACACATAAGTAAAAAATCTTTGATTTTTATTCTTTTGTAAGCTTTATTTTTTTTTAAATAGCTGAACTTTAAATGATTCAAAAATAGCTTTTGTGCCTTTTGTGGTTTAATTTTTTAATTAGTTTAAAATCTTCGATTTATATTCTTAATGATTCTTAACTTCTCTATTTATCTTAATAGTTATATTTTTTTTTATCTCTCGCAGATTTCGCAAATCTTGCAGATGATTAGGCTTAAATAAATCTGCTAAATCTGCGAAAAAATTTATGGCATTTGAAATTTAAAAATCAAAATAATTTTTAGCATTATGATAACAAATATCTGAAATTGTTTTACCAATCAGTTCAATATCATCAGGTAATTCGCCATTTTTCATTTCTTGACCGAAAAGATTACACAACACTCTTCTGAAGTATTCGTGTCTCGGGAAAGAAAGGAAACTTCTGGAATCCGTCAGCATTCCAACAAAACAGCTGATCAATCCCATATTGGAAAGAGCATTCATTTGCTTAATCATTCCATCTTTCTGATCTAGAAACCACCATCCTGAACCAAACTGCACTTTTCCTTTGATACTCCCGTCGTTGAAATTCCCGATCATTGTTGCGAAAATCTCGTTGTCGGCGGGATTTAAATTATATAAAATGGTCTTTGTTAATTTATCTTTTCCGTCTAAGGTGTTTAATAATTTAGACAACGTTTCAGCTTGAACGAAGTCACCGATAGAATCCCAACCCGTATCCGGACCTAGAATCCTGTGCATTCTTTCGTTATTATTTCTCAATGCGCCCAAGTGGAATTGCTGAACCCAACCAAATTTGTGATAAGCTTCGCCTAAGAATAATAAAATCGCTGTTTTGAATTGATTTACCTGCTTTTCAGCAATCACTTTTCCTGATAATTTATCATTGAAGATTGTGTTGACTTCTGCATCAGTCGCTTCTTCGAAAGAAATATTGTTTAATCCGTGGTCGCACAATCTGCATCCGTTTTCGTGGAAATATTCAATTCTTTTAATTAAAGCATCACACAAAGTCTGGTAAGAATTAATTTCAATTCCGGCTGATTCGCCTAGTTTAGAGATATAATCTGCGAAGTTGTGGTTTTCAATTAAAATGGCTTTATCCGGACGGAAAGCCGTACTTACTTTAATATCAAAATCGCTTTTCGCCAAATCCTGATGGTAATTTAAAATGTCTGTAGGGTCTTCCGTTGTACACAGAGATTCTACATTCATCATTTTTAATAATCCTCTTGTCGATTTTTCAGGCGTCTGAAGTTGGGAGGTAATATTTTCGTAAATTTCTGATGCATTATCTGCATTTAACAATTCATCAATACCGAAGTAACGCTTCAATTCTAAATGTGTCCAATGATACAAAGGATTTCTCAATGTATAAGGAACCGTTTTAGCCCAAGCTTCAAATTTTTCTTTATCTGAAGAATCTCCGGTGATGAATTTTTCGTTCACTCCCAGCGTACGCATCGCTCTCCATTTGTAATGGTCGCCTGCAATCCAAACCTTTGAGATATTTTCGAAAATGGTGTCTTCTGCAATATCTTTAGGAATCAAATGATTATGATAATCAATGATAGGTTGTTTTTCTGCATACTTGAAGTATAATTCTTCAGCGTATTTATTTTGTAATAAAAAGTTATCTGTAATAAAAGGTTTCATTCTAGTCTAATTCTGTTGTTACTCATTAGCAGGCTTCCCGATGGTTGCCAAAATTCCGCCATCAACGTAAATAATTTGTCCGTTGATAAATTTGCTTGCGTCGGAAGCCAGGAAAATAGCTGTTCCTGCAAGATCTTCTGGATTTCCCCATCTTCCTTCCGGAGTTCTGTTAATGATAAAATCGTTGAAAGGATGTCCATCTACTCTAATTGGTTCTGTCTGAGAAGTCGCAAAATATCCGGGACCGATTCCGTTCACCTGAATATTGTATTTTGCCCATTCTGTCGCCAGATTTTTGGTAAGCATTTTCAGTCCGCCTTTTGCAGATGCATACGCCACCACATTATCACGACCCAACTCACTCATCATTGAGCAGATGTTGATGATCTTTCCGGATTTTCTTTTGATCATGTATTTTCCGATTAATTTCGACATGATAAAAGGTCCTGTAAGATCCACATCAATTACTTTTCTAAAGTCTTCGACCTCCATCTCAATAGCGGGAACACGTTTGATGATTCCTGCATTGTTGACAAGGATGTCTATTTTTCCATGGGTAGCTTCCATTAAAGCTACTTTCTGAGCGGCTTCCAATTCGTCCGTTACATCAAAAAGATATCCTGTTGCACTATATCCTTTTCCACGATAATAGTCTAAAGCAGCCTCTAATTTTGATGGCATTGTACTTGTAATAGCCAGTTCAGCACCTGCAGCGGCAAGCCCTTCGGCCATTGCCATTCCTAATCCGTGAGTACCGCCAGTTACAACGGCTACTTTACCGGATAAATCAAATAAATTCATTAGAAAAATTACTTTAGTTCGTTAGTTTTGATACCGTCCATATCGCCGTAGTCCATATTTTCTCCGGCCATACCCCAGATAAAAGTATAATTAGAAGTTCCGACTCCTGAGTGGATAGACCATTCCGGAGACAGCACAGCTTCGTGGTTTTTCATAAAAATATGACGCGTTTCCTGAGGCTGTCCTAAGAAATGGCTGATCGCCTGTCCTTCTTCCAAATCAAAATAGAAATAGGCTTCCATTCTTCTGGTGTGGGTATGGGAAGGCATGGTGTTCCAAACACTTCCCGGGTGAAGCTCTGTCATTCCCATTTGAAGCTGACATGTTTCTAGAACACTGTTCACAATCAGTTTGTTGATCGTACGCTTGTTGGCATATTTCTCTTCGCCCAGTTCTACAATTTCGGCTTCGTTCTTCGTGATCTTCTTTGTTGGATAATTATGATGCGCGGGAGCTGAATTGATATAAAAATACGGCTGTTCATTACCCGCCTTTTCAAAAATTACTTCTTTTACTCCTTTACCAATATATAAAGCTTCTTTATTTCCAAGCTCATATACTTCACCGTCTACCGTTACTTTTCCGGCACCACCAACGTTGATGATTCCCAACTCTCTCCTGTCAAGGAAATGTTCGGCTTTCAAATCATCTGTCGGCTCCAGTTTCAAAGCTTGTGTTGAAGGCATGATACCTCCTACAATTAGCCTGTCGTACATAGAATAGACTAGTTTTATCTTATCTTCATTAAATAAATCATTGATTAGAAACTCCCTCCTAAGATCTTCAGTGGTATACTTTTTTGCATCTTCAGGATGATGGGCGTAACGAAATTCTGACTGTGTCATACTACTTGATTTTTATACTTTTATTTTATGGTTTTCTCAAACCTTTTCAACTTTGCGTAATCGATTGCATTAATTACACTAAAATATGATAGAATTACTGTTGGGATAAATATATAATTATTCTTTAATTAGTTAACAAAAAATTAATTTTAATTTTTAAATCGCTGAAAAACAGATTGATAATTTTAAAATATGAAAATAAATGGAGCAGTTTTAATGAAATACGCTCCCTATTTTTTAACCGAAAGTGAATCCCAAGTCTTGATTTTAAATAAAATCATGCCAAAACAAAACAGTAAAACACGAGTTGTAAAATCCCTAACAATAATCTTGTTTACCTATATATATGATGCGTATTAAGTTTAATCATTAACATTAAAGAAAATAAGTTAAAAATATTAACCCGGAAAGATGACAAAAATCAGTAAAACCGTTAAAATTTTGTTCTTGAGCCCTTGATTTGGGAATTTTTAAGACAAAAAAACAGTCAATTTTTAAGGATTTTTTAAGTTTTAAATTTTAAACAGGAAAATTTATCATGAATTTTAAAATTATTTTAGCAATAGCTAACAAATCAATAAGTAATTAATTATCAATAAATTAAAGAACATAGATAATCAAATGTTTTTTAAAACTTAACAACTTAAACAATCAAATTAATGAATAAATAATATTTTTTTCTTTGTGTATTGAAAAATAATATTAGTTTAGGAGCCAAGATATTTTTTACGAAAAATTACGCAATCGATTGCACTTTGAATAAAGCGTGAAATTTTTAAAATATTAACCACTAGAAAGAATAGAATACTTACTGAATCCAAAAAAACAAAGATTGAAAAAAAGCTTTCAACCAAGAATTAAAACTATAAGGATACAATAATGGATAAAAGAGTACAATCAGTAAAGTGGTTATATTTAACGGTCTTTCTAATTCCTGTCCTTGCAATGGCTCAAGAAAAAGATAAGAACAAAGAAAAAGAAACTAAGATCGACGAAGTGGTTTTAGTAGGATATTCTAAGGTTTCTAAAAAAGACGTTACAAACGCAGTAGGCTCAGTAAAAGCTGAAGATATGAAAGATATGCCTGTGAATAGTGCAGCAGAGGCCATCCAGGGAAGAGTGGCCGGTGTACAGATCACTGCCAGTGAAGGATCACCAGGAGCTGAAGTAGAAATCAAAGTAAGAGGGGGAACTTCCATTACCCAAAGTAATGCGCCTTTATATATCGTAGACGGAATCCAGATGGATAACGCATTATCAGTTTTATCTCCAAAAGAAATTGAGTCTATTGAAGTCTTAAAAGATGCCGCTTCTACTTCTATCTATGGAGCAAGAGGTGCCAATGGGGTTATTATAATTACCACAAAAGGAGGACGCAAGAAAGCAGCAACATCTATTAATTACAACGGATATACCGGAGTAAGAAAAATCATGAATACGCTTCCGGTTTTAAGTCCTCTTGAATTTGTGAACTATCAGTACGAACTTTACTACAAAGCCGATCTTCAGAGTGATAAAGATATCTTTGTAGCAAGATACGGTGACCCTGCCCTTATCAATGAAAATTATGGTAACATTAAGAAAAGGGATTGGCAAAAAGAACTTTTTGGAAAAGAAGCTTTCAATTTCACACACAACGTAAGCATTACAGGAGGCTCTGATAAGTCTTCATTTTCATTGACTTTAAACCATGTGGAAGAAGATGGGATCATGATTGGTTCAGGATTCAAAAGAAGCATGGCCAACTTTAAGTATGACTTTGATGTCAGTAAAAAATTAAAGATGGGGATTAATGCAAGATATGGAAGACAAGTGATTACCGGAGCGGGAACTTCTGCATCTGGTTCACAAGGAACCAATAGATTAAGAAACGCAGTAAGATACCAACCTTTTGAAGGAGGAAGTAATGTTCCTGTTGATGATTTTGATCCAGATTACGCAACAAACACCAACTTGGTTAACCCTCTTCTACTAAACAACAATGAAGTAAGGGATAATAAAACCAATGATTTATTATTAAATGCTTATTTAAATTATAACATTACCAAAGATCTTACCTTTAGATCTGTAATCGGTTATGTACAAAAAGACAATGCTGTCAACCAATTTTGGGGAGCAATCACCAGTGATGCAAGAGCCAACAACAACCAGCCAATTGTACAATTAACAAGATCACAGACAAGAAGAATCACCAATACCAATACCTTAAATTATACCAAAAAATTTGGAAGACATAAACTCGATCTATTATTAGGAGAAGAAACTGTGCAAACAGACGGAGAGTCTTCAAGCACTTATGTAAAATGGTTACCGGTTTCTATTAAACCTGAGGAAGCATTTGCAAGTATCCAATCCGCAATTCCTCCAGCAGGAATGATTCAGGATGCTCCTAGAACTGCAGCGCTTCCACCAGACAGACTTGCCTCATTCTTTGCAAGAGCCAACTATATTTTTGATAATAAATATATCGCCACACTATCTGTAAGAAAAGATGGAACCAATGTTTTCGCACAAGGAAACAGATGGGGAACCTTCCCTGCTGTTTCATTAGCCTGGAAACTGAAGCAAGAAAATTTCCTGAAAGATAAAGAATGGCTGGAAGAGCTTAAACTACGTTTTGGATATGGGTTAGCTGGAAACAACAGAATTCCCGCTTACTTATATGATACATTCTTCACCACGTCTACCGATTACGGATATACTTTCGGAAGCGGTGTAACTCCAGGAGCTACAACGGGAAATATTATGAAAAACCCGAACGTAACATGGGAAGCTACTGTATCTAAAAACCTAGGTATTGATTTCGGATTCTTTAATGGAAGATTGTATGGTAGCATAGACGGATATATTACAGATACAAAGGATCTTTTGGTTTTAGCTAAAATCCCTCAAACTTCTGGGTATGAATATCAATATCAAAACTCTGGGAAAACTCAGAACAAAGGGCTTGAATTTACTTTAGGAGGACTTATCATAAACAAAGAAAACTTTACCTGGAAAGCAGATTTCAACATCTCTGCCAACAGAAATATGATCAAAAGTTTAGGAGGTTCCAATGCTTCTGCAAGCAGTAATTATTACCTTGCCGCTTCAGGATGGGTAAACAGTTTATATGATTTCGTTGTAAAAGTTGGAAACCCTATCGGAACCTATTATGGATATGTAACGGAAGGAAGATATGAGGTAAGTGACTTTAATTATAACCCAACTACTCAAGCTTACACTTTAAAAGATGGAATTCCAAATGCGAGTGCTATTACTTTAGGTTCAAAAGCTATTCAGCCCGGAGATCTAAAGCTAAAAGATGTAAACGGAGACGGAAAAATCACCGTTGAAGATCAAACTGAATTAGGAAGCGCTCAGCCAAAATTCTTCGGAGGATTTAGCCAGACTTTCCGTTATAAGAGTTGGGATATGAGCTTATTCTTTAATTTCTCGGTAGGGAATAAAGTATATAACGCCAATAAAGTAGAATTTACCACCCAATACCAATACAGAGATAACAACATGTTGGGAGAAGTTGCCGACAGATGGAAATCTTTTGGACCTGACGGAGTGAGAGTAACCGACCCAACCGCATTAGCAGCATTAAATGCCAATACAACCATGTGGACACCACCAAGCGGAAACTACATCTTACATTCTTATGCTATTGAAGACGGTTCTTTCTTACGACTCAACAATCTAACAATTGGGTATACCCTTCCAAAAGGTGCTTTAGAAAGTGCTTTCGTTAAAAACTTAAGAATATACGCTACCGTGAACAATGTGTTTACAATCACAAAATATTCAGGATATGATCCTGAGGCAAGTACAAGAAGAAATCCTCTTACTCCGGGTGTAGATTACGCTGCTTATCCTCGTAGTAGGTTTATTTTAACAGGAATTGACATTACCTTTTAATTGAAATAGAAATGAAAAAAACAATCATAATTTTAAGCTGCATCGTTTCTTCCATTACATTTAATTCATGTGATAGCTTTTTAGACGCGGAAAACCTTTCAAGCGTATCTGAAGCGCAGCAATTTGACAGCACACCAGATGCATTTACCGCATTAGTTGGGGTATATAGCCAATTGGCCGGTGATGACGGATACGGACAAAGATTAGCTTTAATTTATCCTCATTCCAGTGACGATTTCAGAACTTCCGGAGACTATAACTGTAATGACAGAAGAGGAATTGCAACCTTCGGATCATGTTCTACCAACTCAGAACTAAACAAACCGTTTCTAAAATTATATTCAGGAATTGAAAGAGCAAATCTTTGTATTAAAAACATTCCCCTTTCTCCGGTATATAAAACAGGATCTGATGCCGATAAAAAATTAATGGATCGCTACCTTGGTGAAGCATTAACATTAAGAGCTCAATTCTACTATGAATTGATCAGAAACTGGGGCGATGTTCCTTTTCAGGATAAACCATCGGCAGATATGGAAACCATTTATCTGGCTAAAACAGACAGAGACGTTATCTATGACAGATTGATTGATGATCTTGCCACCGCAGGAAATTTAGTGCCATGGAGATCAGAAGGAAACACGCCTTCAGCAAGAATTTCTAAGGGAGCTGTAAAAGGGCTTAGAGCAAGAATAGCATTGGCAAGAGCAGGATACTCTTTAAGAAGAAGTCCACAACTGATGGCCCAAGGATCTAACCCTCAGAAATACTATCAGATCGCCCTTGATGAATGTAAAGAAATCATGAATCATGCTTCAGAGCATAGTTTAAACCCAAGTTATCAGGCCGTTTTCAAAGCTTTGCATACGAATGCGCAAGATGCTACTAATGAAGTTATTTTTGCAGTAGGAGCTTTTGGTGGTAACGCAAGAACAGACAGTAAAATTGGATATTACAACGGGCTTAAACATGATGATAATTCCTCTTGGAAAGGTGGCGGCGGTGTGAATGCACTTCCAACATACTTCTACGAATTCAGCAAATATGATCTGAGAAGAGACATGAATGTGGGTGTTTTTAAAGTGAATAACACCAATCAGGCAGAATTGGTATCGGCTATTACCTTTACAGATTCGAAATTCAGAAAATCATGGACAACCGTTACCGGACCTTCTCAAAACCTTGCGATCGACTGGCCTTTAATTCGTTTTTCAGATGTATTGTTAATGTTTGCAGAAGCAGATAATGAAATTCATGGAGCCCCTTCACAAGATGCAATCAATGCAGTGAAATTAGTAAGAAATAGAGCTTATACAGGAAACCTGGGACAAGTGGGAACAATTCCTACCGATAAAGTTGGATTCTTCAATTTTGTTGCTCAGGAAAGATTATTGGAATTAGGTGGTGAGGGAATCAGAAAATATGACCTTATCCGTTGGAATTTATTAGATGCGAAGATTACAGAAACAAGACAGAAACTGACCGCTTTTGCTAATGGAACAGGTCAATACGCAAACGTTCCTTTAAATCTTTACTTTAAAAAGTCGGTCTACGATCCTACGAAAACAGCGCAGCAAAATATCACTGATATTGATATTTTCACGACACTTACAGATAAATCTCAGGTATTTTATACGCCTTCCCAAGACGCAACACCTTCAGGGTATACAAAGATTGCCTGGAGAGCAGCAGTTTTACCAACTTATGTGAGTGATCCGGTAAAAGGTTTTGCACAATATTTCCAACCTAATAAAAGAGAATTATTACCTATTTATAGCGATATAATCCAGTCTAACTACAATCTTACCCAAGATTACGGTTACTAGGAATATAAAAATACATTCATATTTAGTTTAAATACAGACTTACTCTGTCACAGGAGATAAGTCTGTATTTTAAAAAAATCCAAAATTAAATTCAATGAAAGATTCCTCTTTTCATAAAAATTTCATTCTGTTTTCTGTTTTTGCTGTAGTACTTTTAAGCCTCCTTTCTTTCAAAGCTCATGATAAAACAATCGTAGTTTCGAAAGACGGAAAAGGCAACTTCACCACCATACAGCAAGCCATTGACGCAGTTGAAAACGAAACCTCTAGCAGAACAAAAATTTTAATAAAAGCCGGAGTTTACAAAGAAAAGATCATCATTCCCGAAACAAAAGGAGTGATTCTAATGGAAGGTGAAAATCCTGAAAACACCATCATCACGTACGATGATTTTGCTTCAAAAAAGAACCCAAAAGGAAAAGAGATAGGAACAACCAATTCATCTACGATTTTTATTTATTCAAATGATTTTACAGCGAAAAATATTTCATTTGAAAACAGCTCAGGAAGAGTGGGGCAAGCTGTTGCAGTTTTGACTTCAGGTGACAGAATTGCTTTTGAAAATTGCAGATTCTTAGGAAACCAAGATACTTTATATTTAAAAGGAGTACAGGATCTAGCAGACAAAACAAAGCCTTCAAGAAATTATTTTAAAAACTGTTACATCGAAGGAACCACTGATTATATTTTCGGAGCCGGAACAGCCATTTTTGAAAACTGCACCATTTATTCCAAAGAAGGCGCAAGCTATGTGACTGCCGCTTCTACTCCACAGGAAAATGCATTTGGATTTGTTTTTATTCAATCTAAAATTATCGGAAATGCTAAAGAAAACTCTGTGTATTTGGGAAGACCTTGGAGACCTTTTGCAAAAACTGTTTACATTAATTGTGAAATCAATTCAACCATAAAACCTGAAGGATGGCATAATTGGAGCAAACCCGATGCAGAAAAGACAACATTCTATGCTGAATCAAATTCAAAAGGAACAGGAGGAAATATTTCTAAAAGAGTTTCGTGGTCACATCAATTAACCAAAGAAGAAAGAAAAAAATATTCTACAGAAAATATTCTCAAAGGAAACGATAACTGGAACCCTAAAAAGAGTTTCAACTAATTTCAGTCCAATACTCAATACCAAAGATTTTCAATCATGAAAAAGTATTTCACCACCTTATTCACAACAGCCATTCTATGCGGAATCTCAACTTTCGTTGAGGCTCAAAATGTGGTAAGTTTCCCCGGTGCAGAAGGCTTTGGCAGATATACAACAGGTGGACGTGGTGGAAAGGTTTATGCTGTCACCAAATTAACAGACGATGGCTCAGAAGGAACGTTGAGGTTTGCTTTACACCAAAAAGGACCGAGATACATTGTTTTTAAAACAGGCGGAACCATTTATTTGGAATCACCGTTGAAAATACAGGAAGGCAATGTGACCATTGCTGGACAAACCGCTCCCGGAGACGGAATTACCATAGCCAATTACGAAACTTTTGTAGCAGCAGATAATGTGATTATCCGTTATGTGAGATTCAGAATGGGTGATCAAAAAAAATTTGAAGGAGACGCTTTGGGCGCAAGGTTTATCAAAAATTTAATCGTAGATCATTGTTCAATGAGCTGGTCAACAGATGAGACGGTTTCCATTTATGTGAACGAAAATACAACGCTTCAATGGTGTGTGATTGCAGAAAGTTTAAGAAATTCTTTTCATCAAAAAGGAGCCCACGGATATGGCGGAATTGCCGGAGGAAAATTGGCCTCTTTCCATCATAATATATATGCTCATCACGACAGCAGGAATCCAAGATTGGGGGAATATGCAGGAAGTAAATTTGCATTAACAGACCTTACCGATTTTAGGAATAATGTGATTTACAATTGGGGACACAATAATGTATATGGAGGTGAAGGAATGAACGTGAACCTCATCAATAATTATTACAAACCCGGACCGGCTACGATCACAAAACAAAGAATTGTTGCCATTGATAAAAATGAAAAACCTCAAGCTGAGGTCTACAATATTTGGGGGAAATATTACATCAACGGAAATGTAGTGGAAGGAAGCCCGGAAGTAACGAAAGACAATTGGACAGAAGGCGTTTTCAGTCAAATGAAATCTTCTTATCATCTGACGGATAAAGATAAAAACGAGATCAAAATCAATCAGCCTCATGATATTCAGAATAATGTAAAAACACATTCTGCAAAAGAAGCCTACGAAAAAATCTTACAGATCGGAGGTGCAAGTTTGGTGAGAGATGTAGTCGATGCACATGTATTGAAAGATGTTAAAAACGGAAGTTTCACTTACAAAGGTTCAAAAGGAAGTGCCAACGGAATCATTGATTCACAAAATGATGTTGGAGGATTCCCAAAATTGAACGACGGCAAACCGCTACTCGATTCAGACAACGACGGAATGCCTGACGAATGGGAAATCAAGCATCAATTAAATCCAAAAGTATCCAACACCAACGGAAGAGATTTAGATAAAAACTACGACAATATCGAAGTGTATTTCAATGATATTGTTAAGAAAATTACTGAAGGACAAAACTAATAACTAAGAAAACTTTTTAATGAACTTATTTAAACTTTTATTTTGACCACAAAAGAGACAAAAGATTAACATTTGAGCTATTTAAGTGCATCATAAAGTGCAAACAAGAACACATAAGTAAAAAAATCTTTGATTTTTATTCTTTTGCAAGCTTTATTTTTAAGATAGCTGAACTTTAAATGATTTAATAATAGCTTTTGCCTCTTTTGTGGTTTAATTTTTTAATTAGTTTAAACAGGCTTAAAACATCAATTATAATAAAAAGTAATATGTCAACATTAAAATTCAATTTATATAAAATATGGGTCGCGGGAGCGGTTATGAGTTCAACATTTAGTTTTGCTCAGACTTCTGTGATTGCTCAAATTAAAAAAAATCCGAAAGCTCCTTTTTCCTACGCAGAACTTTCTGTGAAAGAAGGAGGGAAATGGGAAGGCGACAAATACATTGGCGGAACTTTTAAAAATGTTCAGGGATTAACAATTCCCACAGATCACACCGACCATTCAACTTATATCAGATATGAAGGCATCGGGTTGGAAAACAATCAGATTGGTTATAGATTATATTTAGATTGGCGAAATGCCACCGATATTTTCGGTAAAAAAGTAAACACACTGGTTTTACCGGAAGTTGGACAAGACGGCTTTGAATCGTATCATCACGATGCTCCTTGGGGACAGGATGTGTTGAAATCTGGCCGTACCATCGGTGTTGGTTCTTATGGAAGATATGACGAGCAAAATGATTATGTTGAAACTTTTAAAATCGTAAAAAATACAATCGTAAAAGTAGTCAATGAAAAAGATCAATCTTCAGCAACCATCGATTACAAAAGATGGAAAACCTGGGGTGACGCAGTAGATCTACAATCAAAACTAACGATTTTCAACAAAGACCGTTTTGTAAAAGTAGATTTGAATTTGAGTAATACCCTATCCGGATTATGTACCGGAATTGTTGCTATTAAAAATATTCCATTAAAACAGGGAATCAGTAAAAATAAAAAATGGGCTTACATTGCCACCTACGGAAATCAAACCGAAACTAAAAAAGAGGACAATCTGGGAATGGCTGTCTTCTACCCTCTTGAAAGTTTTGATAAATATGTGAAAACAAAATCTACTCATACTGTAGTTTTTAAGAAAACGAAGAATGTTTCCTATTACTTTTTAGGAGCATGGTCTTTGGAACCTAATGGCTTGACAACAGAAGAATCTTTCTACCAAGATCTGGAGAAAAAGCTGGACATTTTAGATAAAAATAATCAACTTTAAAGTTTAAACTTATGAACTTTATCAACAATCATATTAAAATTTACGCACTCACGGCTTTATGTTCCGGAATCTTTTTTTCGTGTGCACAAAAGCCTTTGCATACCGCTTCAAAAGAAGTAAAATCGGAAGTAAAAGGAAAGATTTCAACAACACTTCCCTGGTCACAAAGAATGCTGCAATCTGAGATTAAACGTTTCCCTGAAGCCTGGATGTTAGATTACAACAAAAATCCAAAATGGAGTTATCCAACTGCTATCGTTTTAGAAGGTGCAGAAAAACTGTATGAAAAAACAGGCAATAAAGAGTATTACAACTACATCACCAAATTCGGCGACATGATGGTAAAGGAAGATGGAACCATTGTTTCCTATGATCTTTCAAAGTACAATATCGATATGTTGAATTGTGGAAATGTGCTTCTTTATCTCTACGAAAAAGAGAAAAAAGAGAAATATCTAAAAGCGTTACAAACACTTCGTTCACAAATTGACGGACAACCGAGAACTTCAGAAGGCGGTTTCTGGCATAAGAAAATCTATCCCAATCAAATGTGGTTAGATGGCCTTTATATGGGAGAACCGTTTTATGCCAATTACACCCACGAATTTTCAAAAGGAGCTGATGCAGAAAAAGCTTACAATGATATTGTTAATCAGTTTGATCTCATTCAAAAACATCTGTTAGATAAAAAAACAGGGTTGTTGTATCACGCTTGGGACGAAAGCAAGGAACAGGCTTGGGCCAATAAAGAAACCGGACTTTCACCTAATTTCTGGTCAAGAGCAATGGGTTGGTACGGAATGGCAATCGTCGATGTATTGGATTACTTACCCCAAAACCATCCCGGAAGAGCAAAGCTAATTTCATACTTAAAATCGTATACCGATGCGGTCATCAAAGTTCAGGACAAAGAAACCGGACTTTGGTATCAAGTGTTAGACAAAGGGGCAGACAAAGGAAATTATCTGGAAGCTACAGGTTCATCGATGTTTGTGTATGTGATGATGAAATCTGTCAACAAAGGATATTTGCCAACCTCTTATAAAACATATGCTAAAAAAGGTTATGACGGAATCATCAAAAATTTAATTTCTGTGGATGAAAACGGTGTTGTGAATTTAAATCAATGCTGCGCTGTGGCAGGTTTGGGTGGAACGCCTTACAGAAGCGGTTCTTATGAATATTATGTGAATGAAGAAATTCGTTCCAATGATCCAAAAGGAACCGGACCTTTTATTTTGGCAAGTTTAGAATTTGAAAAATAAATTATTACAGCGCTGTCATTCAGAACAAAGCGAAAGCGGAGTGAAGAATCTATAAAAAGTATAATAGATTTCTCCTAACGTCGAAATGACAACTGGTGGATCACTTTTAATCAATGGAACCGATTTTATGAAGACAAACAATATTTTCAACATAGCAGCAACCTTGGTACTGTCAATTGCTTCAACATATCTTAACGCACAGGAAAAAAATTACGTTTCTGAAGTATGGACGGCCGATCAGGGAAAGAACTTTAGAAATCCCATTTTATACGCAGATTATTCAGATCCCGACGCTATCCGTGTTGGAGATGATTATTATATGACCGCTTCAAGTTTCAATGAGGCTCCGGGATTGCCTATTCTTCATTCAAAAGATATGGTGAACTGGAAATTGGTGAACTACGCCATTCAGGACGTTCTTCCTAACGAACATTTTTCTACTCCCAAAAGAGGGGACGGAGTTTGGGCACCCAGCATCAGATTTCATAAAGGAGAGTTCTACATTTATTGGGGAGATCCCGATTTCGGAATTTATATGGTGAAAACCAAAGATCCGTTGGGAGCTTGGGAAAAACCAGTTTTGGTGATGGAAGGAAAAGGGTTAATAGATTCTTGTCCGTTTTGGGATGAAGATGGAACGGCCTATTTAGTTCATGGTTGGGCGGGAAGCCGTGCCGGAGTGAAAAGTATTTTATCCATCAATAGAATGAATCCTGAAGGAACTAAAGTCTTAGACAAAGGTGTTCATGTTTTTGATGGTCACGATCATCATCCGACCGTTGAAGGTCCTAAAATGTATAAAAGAAATGGCTACTACTATATTTTTGCTCCCGCAGGAGGAGTGGCCACAGGTTGGCAATTGGTCTTAAGATCAAAAAATATGTATGGTCCTTACGAGGAGAAAGTTGTGTTGGAGCAGGGTTCCACAAAAATCAACGGGCCACATCAGGGAGCCTGGGTAGATACGCCTTCGGGAGAAGATTGGTTCTACCATTTTCAGGATGTAGATGCCGGAGGAAGAATCGTTCACCTACAACCTATGAAATGGGAAAAAGATTGGCCCGTCATCGGAATCGACAATAATAAAAACGGAATCGGCGAACCGGTTTTAACTTATAAAAAGCCAAACGTTGGCAAATCCTACCCTATCGTTACTCCGCCAGAAACAGATGAATTTGATGGTGAAAAATTAGGTTTGCAATGGCAATGGAGTGCCAACGAAAATATCGTTTGGTCATCCAAACTTCCCGGACAAAAATTTCTAAGATTATTCTCTATGAAAGTTTCTGAAGGAGAAAAAAATCTTTGGAACGTTCCGAACCTATTAACTCAAAAATTCCCTGCTCCAAATTTTGCAGCATCAACAAAAGTTACATTAACTCCCGAAGATGCCAAAGAAGGAAAAGCAGCAGGACTTTTAGTCATGGGATTGGATCATGAATCGATTATCATTACCAATAAACCGGACGGATATTATCTTCAGTTAAGAAGAGCCGAAAAAGCAGACAAAGGCGGTGAAGAAAAGATTTTATTTGAAACTAAATTAAAAGGAAACGAAGCCTATTTAAAAGTAAACGTAAATGAACCGAATGGATTGTGTCAGTTCAGCTATAGTGAAAACGGAAAAAATTTCACAAAAGCAGGTGAAGTCTTTCAGGCAAAACCCGGAAAATGGATCGGTGCAAAAGTAGGTCTATATAGCATAAGCACAGCTAAGGCACCTCGCGGTGGATATGCAGATTTTGATTGGTTTAGAGTAACTAAAAATTAGAATTAGGGTTGGTAAATCGCAAAGACGCAAAGAAAATTTAAAGGTATATGCGTTAAGGCGCAAGGATTTTATCTTCGATAAAATTTAATACTTCAAAATTCATTGAAAATCTATGATTTTCTTGCGCCTTAAAACACGATCAAGTTTAAAAATTTTGCGCCTTTGCGATAACCAACAAGATATATTAGTCATGAAGAAAAAAATAAAGAAAATCGCTTCGTTTTTATTCAGCGTTTTGCTGTTGTCTGCGTGTCAATCCCAAAGTCATGCACAAAAGACAATGGCAAAACAGAATAAAAAAATCACCCATATTTACCTCATCGGAGATTCCACGATGGCAGATTATACGGGAGATTACGAGCCCGGAAAAGAGTATATGAAAGTTCGTTACCCAATTACAGGTTGGGGACAGGTTTTTCAACCGTTTTTTGTGAAAGATAGTTTGGCATCTTTACAACCTGCCATCACAACAGATTCTGTTGCAGTGATTGATAGGGCTCATGGCGGTAGAAGCACCCGAACTTTTTTTCAGGAAGGAAGATGGAGATATGTGTATGAACATATACAACCAAACGATTATGTGATTATGCAGTTCGGTCATAACGACGGTTCAGAAAAACATCCGGATCGTTATGTAAACATTCAGGGGTACAAAGAATTTTTAAGATTATTCGTTAGCCAAACCAGACAAAAAGGAGGAAACCCAATCATCTTAACCCCTGTCGCAAGAAATTATCCCTGGAAAGACGGGAAATTAGAAAATGTACATGGAGAATACTGGCAGGCTCCTATTGATATCGCTAAGGAAATGAAGGTTCCTTACATTGATTTAAACAAATTATCAATGGATTATTTCACCCAAAAAGGACAGGATTTCACCAGCAATCATTATTTCATGAATCTTCCTGAGAATGTATATGAAGCGTATCCTAAAGGTCAAAAAGACAATACACATTTTCAACCGGAAGGAGCAAAAGTTATAGCGTCTATGGTTTATCAAGAATTTAAAAAAGTAATTAAAACTCAAAAAAAATAAAATGAAGAAGTCTCTTAAAGTTATTGGTTTAGTAGCAGCAATGATGTTTTCAGGGCAAGTGTATGCTCAGAATGTGGATATTTATAAAAACATTGAGTTTAAAATGCCTCAGGTTACAGAAACTTCTTTTGCTGCCAACACCGTTTCTATCACTCAGTATGGAGGCGTTGCAGGCGGAAATGTAAAAAATACAGAAGCGTTTAAAAAAGCAATCGATGATCTTTCCAAAAAAGGAGGTGGAAAATTAGTTGTTCCTCGCGGAATGTGGCTTACAGGTCCTATCGAATTAAAAAGCAATATCAACCTTCATGTAGAAGAAGGTGCATTCATTATATTCAGCAAAGACAAAAAAGATTATCCTTTGGTTGATGTAAGTTTTGAAGGATTAAATACCATCCGTTGTCAATCTCCAATTTCAGCAAAAAATGCAAGCAATATTGCCATTACCGGAAAAGGAGTAATTGACGGAAGCGGTGATGCATGGAGAGCCATCAAAAAAAGCAAGGTAGCAGAATCTGAATGGAAAGAAATCGTTGCATCAGGTGGAATTTTATCTTCCGATGGCAAAAACTGGTATCCTTCAGAAAGTTATAAAAAAGGATTTGAAAGCAGTTCAAACTTCAATGTTCCTGATAAAATTTCTAAAGAAGAACTCTCAACCGTTAAAGATTTTCTTCGTCCGGTTATGGTAAGTTTGGTAGGTTGTAATAAAGTGTTGTTAGACGGACCAACTTTCCAAAACTCTCCCGCATGGAACCTTCATCCATTGATGTGTACAAACGTTATTTTAAGAAATCTTACAGTTAGAAATCCTTGGTTTTCTCAAAATGGTGACGGTGTAGATTTGGAATCGTGTAAAAACGTTTTGATCTACGACAATACGTTTGATGTTGGTGATGATGCCATTTGTATTAAATCAGGGAAAAATGAAGACGGTAGAAAAAGAGCCATGCCTACTGAAAATGTTATCATTAAAAATAATGTAGTCTATCATGGTCACGGAGGTTTTGTGGTAGGAAGTGAAATGTCTGGTGGTGCGAGAAATATCCAGGTTTCAGACTGTACGTTTATTGGAACAGACATCGGTCTTCGTTTTAAAACAACCCGCGGAAGAGGAGGAATTGTTGAAAATATTTACATTAAAAATATTGATATGATTAATATTCCAACGCAGACCATCGGTTTCAATATGTTCTATGAAGGCGCGTCTCCGGTATTGGAAGACGGACAGAAAAAAGAAGGAAATAAAGCCCCTGAAAAAACATATCCTGTCACAGAAGAAACACCTATTTTCAGAAATATTTTCTTTAAAAACATCAATGCGGTAAACTCTTATGAAGCGATTACCTTATTTGGTTTAGCAGAAATGAATCTTAAAAATATCGTCATTGAAGATTCTCAGTTTGACACAAAAAAAGCTTTAACCATCGTTGATGCAGACGGAATTACTTTGAAAAATGTAAAACTTAGATATACTGAAGGCACTGGCGCAACCATTTACAATAGTAAAAACATCAATCTTTCAACCGTGAAATTTGAATCTACAAATAAGCCATTGGTTAAAGTGTTAGGAAATAAAACGGGAGCTGTATTGTTACCCAAAGAAGTAACATCTGATAAAAATGCACTTTCTATCGGGACAGAAGTAACTAAAAATGCAGTTAAATAGTTGGTCATCGCAAAGGCGCAAAGTTTTTAAACTTGATCGTATTTTAAGGCGCAAGAAAATCGAATATTTTCAAAAAAATACAATCTAAAATTTTATCAAAGATAAAATCCTTGCGCCTTACAGTACAAACATAATAAGTATTCTTTGCGCCTTCGCGATTCGCCAACAAACTAAAACAGGTATCAAAAACAGCATTAAAAAATTCCACAAGCGAATGATTTTCAATAAAAAACTTTTTTATATTTCTATTTTTTGGGTAGGAGAAACATTAGCATTCGGGCAAGTTCCACGACCGAATGCTACTCCTTACACCAATGAAGTTACCTATGAAAAATTAAAGAAAAAATATCCTTTTATCACTCCAATTGACCGACCAATACCTCAAAATATTGGAATTGATAAAGAAGTAGAATACGCCAATATTAATGGACTTTCCTTAAAGGCTGATGTATATTACCCTCTCGATAACTCAAAAAAACATCCCGGAATTGCAATGGTTCACGGCGGTGGCTGGATTTCCGGAACTAAGGAAAATGAAAAATACATGGCCATGGAGCTTGCTTCAAAAGGATATGTTACCATTGCAGTCGGTTATCGATTAGCAGATGTCGCAAAATATCCTGCCGGAGTTGAAGATATTGAAACTGCAATCAAATGGTTAAAGAAAAACAGAAAAAAATATTCTTTAGATCAAGATAAAATAGCTGTATTGGGCGAATCGGCAGGCGCGCAAATGGCTACTTTGGTTGGAGTACGCTCAAAGAACAACATTAAGGCTATCGTGAATGTTGACGGAATTGTTTCGTTCATCCACCCAGAAGCTGAAGAAAGTACATACGCTGCGTATTGGCTGGATGGCGACAGAAATACCAATCTCAAAAACTGGACAGAAGCTTCACCATTGGAGTACGTGACTAAAAATACACCTCCTACCCTTTTCATCAACAGCTCCCAACCTCGATTTCATGCAGGAAGAGATGAAATGATGAAAAAATTAAAAGCGTATCATATTCCAACTGAGTTTCATGAAATTAAGGATACACCGCATTCTTTTTGGTCGGCAGAACCTTGGTTCATGGAAACATTACATTACACGGTTGGTTTTTTAGATAAAGTTTTGAAATAATCCTCTTTTAATTTTTAAAACAACATTTTGATTTAATACTTCTATCTCTCGCAGATTTTGCAAATTTCGCAGATGATTATGTTGAAAAAAATCTGCGTAATCTGCCAAATCTGCGAGAAAATTAATATCGTTTGCGTCAAAAATAGTATAGCCTATGAAAAACTTATTTTTAATTCTCTTCATTTCGATGACTCAATTTCTGTTTGCAGAAAATGAACCGTATATCAAAATTACCGTTGCTAAAGACGGAAGCGGAGATTTCACATCCATTCAGAAAGCAATAAATTCAGTAAGAGATTTAGGCCCTGCGGAAGCTTTAATTTTTATTAAATCAGGAACATATCATGAGAAGATTGTTATTCCCACTTCAAAACATAAAATCACGTTAGAAGGTGAAAATAAAGACAATACAATGATCATCAACAATGATTTTTCGGGAAAACCAGATTCGTTCAATGAAAAAATGACAACCTTCAATTCTTATACTGTATTGGTGATGGCTGATGATATTAAAATCAGTAATCTGACTATTCAAAACAGTTCATGCAATGAAGGGCAAGCTGTTTCTCTTCATGTGGAAGGTGACCGTTTTATTATTAAAAATTCTACTATTTTAGGTTGTCAGGACACCCTATATTCTGCAACGAATCATAGCAGACAATATTTCGAGAATTGTTATATCGAAGGAACGACAGATTTTATTTTCGGACAGGCAACCGTAGTTTTTAAAAACTGTACGATTAAAAGTTTAGCCGATTCTTACATCACTGCTGCTGCCACAGAAGCCGACAAACCATATGGTTTTGTTTTTATTGATTGTAAATTAATCGCGAAAGAAGGCATTACAAAAGTTTATTTAGGAAGGCCTTGGCGACCTTACGCTAAAACAGTTTTCATCAATACCGAAATGGGAAAACATATCATCCCTGAAGGCTGGAATCCCTGGAGAGGAGACAAAATGTTTCCTGATAAAGAAAAAACCGCTTACTATGCAGAATTCGGAAGCAAAGGTGAAGGAGGAAATATAGCAAAGCGTGTAAGCTGGTCACATCAATTAACAAAAAAGGATTTGAAAAAATATACATTAGAAAAAATATTTAATGGCTGGAACCCTTAAACATGGGTAATAAGTAATTGGTGATGAGTAATTACACCCATGTTTAAATTGACATAGGAAAATGGAGCGTTAAAAAAATTAATTCTGTGAACGTTAAAAAAATTCTACTGTTTGAGCGCAACACAAATATTGAACCGAAGAACAAATATCAAATTTGCGCGAGTTTTAGAATTTTTAGAGAACAGAAATAATTTTTAGCGGAAGTTTCCAAGTCTTGAACTTTTGGTGCTTTTGTTTCAAGACAAAAGAAATTTAATTAAAAAACTATTTACAATGAATAAAAAACTTGCATTACTATTTCTACTCTTATCCATAATAACATTTGCACAACAAAAACCAACCCTATTCCTTATTGGAGATTCCACAATGGCGAATAAGGAAAATCCGGATAAAAACCCGGAACATGGTTGGGGACAGATGCTTCCGCCATTAATGACGTCAGGAATTGAAATTCAGAATCATGCAACCAATGGAAGAAGTTCAAAAAGCTTCAGAACAGAAGGAAGATGGGATAAAGTAATGAAACAGCTTAAAAAAGGAGATTTCGTTATTATTCAATTTGGGCATAACGACCAAAAGCTGAATGATTCTGTACGTTTCACGAATCCTTATACTCAATACCGAGCGAACTTGGAAAGATATGTAAATGAAGCAAGGTCGAAAGGAGCGACTCCAATTTTAATGTCTTCCATTGTCAGAAGAAATTTCAATGAAAATGGAGTGTTGGTAGATACCCATAAAGAATATCCTCTCGTCGTAAGAATGGTTACGAATGAGCTGAAAGTTCCTTTTGTAGATTTACAGTTATTGACAGAGCAAATGGAAATTTCTTACGATCCTGAAAATTCGAAAAAGCTACATTTGCACTATAAAAAAGGAGATACAGATTATTATCCCGAAGGAAAAGATGACGATACCCATTTATCAAAATTAGGCGCGGAATCTATTGCTAAATTGGCGGTACAATCTTTGAAAACGTTGAAAACGGGCTTGGAGAAGTATATTAAATAGTTTTAAACGCAAAGACTCAAGGCATTCTTGAGTTTGTAAATATTCTTTAAGGCGCAAAGATTTTATCTGCGATAAAATTTCACACTGAATAACTGAAAATCTTTGATTTTCTTGCGCCCTAAAACAGAATTAAAATTAAAAACTTTTGCGCCATTGCGAATAACCAACAATAAAACATAGAAAAATGGAATTCAAAAAAGAACCCTTCTTTGACGGAAATTCTGAATGGGAAGATTTAGGAAATGGAGTTTGCAGACAATTTGTAGGATACAATTCTCAGGTTATGATGGTCATCGTAAAATTTGAGAAAGATGCGATTGGAACGTTGCATCAGCATTTTCATTCTCAAATTACGTATGTTGCTTCAGGAAAGTTTGAAGTAACCGTTAATGAGGAAGTGAAAATACTACAGAAAGGGGACGGGTTTTTCGCTCAGCCCAATATTTTTCATGGTGTGAAATGCTTAGAAGAAGGACAATTAATTTATGCATTCACCCCATTTAGAGAAGATTTCCTTACTCCATAATACGTTGGAAGAATAAACAATACACTAAATCTCTTTATATACATTGCTCTCCCGCAGGTTTTACAAATTAGTCAGATGTATTCTGTAAGATTGGTAAAATCTGCGGGAATTTTATATGCAAGCAACGATTATTCATCATTTTTAACACTACAACAAAATGCAACCGATTGAATTAATAAAATAAACAACATTATAATTATATAAATATTGATACGTTAAAATATAAAACAATTAATTATACATTTAATAATTTCACAACTCACCAAATCACAAAAATATTAAACTATGAAAACAAAAATCAAAGTTGCTTTATTGACGGTAACTTTAAGTTCAACTTTTGCCCTAATTGGTTGCGGACAAGACGACATCAAAAGTGAATTGAAAGAAAGCCCCAACACCATGAATCTAGGCGCATTAGAAACCAATGCCATTATTCCTCTCGCCAATTGCGTAGCTCCGGGATGGGCTTCACAAAATGGGGGAACTACAGGAGGTGGAACCGCTGCCGAAACTACAGTGACAACCTATGCACAATTAAAAGCTGCCCTAGAAAATACAGCGGTTAAAGTTGTGAAAATAACAGGAACCATTACGATTACCACGCGTTTATCGCTTCAGGATCAAACCGGAAAGACAGTTTATGGCGCAAGTGGTGCCAAATTGGTTTCTACGGACCAGACTGCAAGTGGCTCAGGAATTATCAACATTAAAAGATGTGACAATATCATCATCAGAAACCTCATCTTTGAAGGCCCGGGAGCTTATGATACAGACGGTTGGGACAATGCTATTTTAGATGATTGTAGAAATGTATGGATTGATCATTGTGAGTTTAGAGACGGTGTAGACGGAAACTTTGACATCAAAAATAAATCTGACTTTGTTACGGTTTCGTATACTAAATTCCATTATTTGAAAACACCAAAACCAGGAGGTTCAGGAGGAACAGACGATCACAGATTTTCGAATCTTATCGGATCAAGCGATGGAGCTACTGCCGATGCAGGAAAACTGAATGTAACGTTTGTTCGTTGCTGGTGGGCACCTGGGTGTAAAGAGCGTATGCCAAGAGTGAGATTTGGAAAAATACATATCATCAACAGCTATTTCAACAGTTCAGCGAGCAATAAATGTATTGCAGCTGGAGTTCAGGCAAATATTCTTGTGGACAGAAATGTTTTTGAAAACGTAAAAGAACCTATTAATTTAATGAGCGGATTTACTGCAGTTACTCAAACCGGAAGCATCTTTACCAACATAACAGGAAACACAGCCGGAAGCGGAACGGCATTTACACCGCCTTATTCAATTCCTGCTTTATCAGCTGCGGACGTAAAAGCTGATGTTACCGCCAATGCAGGTGCTACTTTAGGAGGCAATATTTGCAATACATTATAAGTTAAAATTAAAATTGTAGACGAAAATGACTGAGTGTAATGCTCAGTCATTTTCTATTTACATTAATTTTCATGTTTTATTTAGGAGCTTTTTCCCGCTTTCCATTGCAATCTTTTTTTTCAAAAAAGGATTTTCATTATAATCGGGGCTAGGGTTGAAGTCGTATTTTCAACCTATGCATTTCAACACCTATTTTGTCATCCTGAAAGGATCTAAGCATAGTATTAGAAATCTATTTAGGTTCATTATGAGAAGTATAGCTAGTCTCTGCTGAGCCTGTCAAAGTAAAGCAATCTTTTTTTGCTATCTTTTAAGATGGTATTTCAATCGTTGAGATCCTTCCAGGATGACAAACTTTGTGGATAACTGTGATGCTTACTATTATATATTGAGATTGCTTCGTCGCTCCGCTCCTCGCAATGACACCAAAAATACGACAACTCCACGACCCTAAAACCCTCTCACTCTCAAACCCTAAAACTCTCCAAGTCTTCAGCCCTAAAACATCACATTATTCTTCTGCGCCCATTTCGGGTATTCTTTATCAACCAGTTTTTCAGGGCTATCACCAAACCAGCTGTACCCGTTTCTCCTTTCTTCGGAAACATCGTTATAATTATATTTTACACTTCCGTCACGATCTCCGAACAACGGTTTATTGTTATGGATATCATAAAATCTAGCCCAAATGATAGAATTTTTATCTTCAGCCAAAATCCTAACCGCTTTCCCGTTTTGTTTGGTTACGTTATAACTGTACCCTTCAATTTTATTCATCTTAAACCAGTTTATTGCAGATTTAATTGATTTTTGAATTTCCGGAGTGGCAGGTTGCATCATTAAAAATTTTACAACATTGACCGATTCTCCAGTCGCCAAAGAAATAGGTTCAAAAGCTCGGGCTTTATCGGGCTGCATTGTGATTTCATTATATTGATCTCCCCAAATTGACGGAGTTCCTTTTTGCAACACCTGCGTTTTTAAAATACAGTCAATTCCTTTTTGAACAGCAGCCTTCGATTTTTCTTTTACCTTAGAATCCACAACATCAAAATCATTTTTACCTTCCGCCACATTATACAAAACCGTTAAAGCATTGATCATCGCGTTGTCATTATACGTAATCTGCTTTCTGTATAATCCTGTATTCGGATAATATTGAGGAAATCCACCATTTTGATACTGCATCGAAAGAAGATAGTTAATTCCTTTTTCTGCTGACTTGAGGTATTCGGGATTGTTTGTTGTTTTATATGACTTAATCAATGCATTGATCTCTCTGGAAGTTGCATTATTGTCAATCGTAGCGTGATCATCTCCCGTCGCTTTAATCTTCTTTAAAAGATTTTTATCGATGGGTAAATTATAGTTCACCACAGATTTATCGTTGAGTTGTTTTCCCCAACCGCCATTTGGAAGTTGATACAGCAACATTTTTTCGGCTAAGGTATCTTTTATCTGGGCTGAATAATGTACAGCCGCTAATCCAAGAATTAAGGTACAGATTTTTACATTCATTTTTATTTATTTAATCTTAATCAATAAAGGATTAGCAATGATCTTAGATTGTTTCTGCAACAGCGCTTCCCAATCTTTTTGTGTTTGAACCTGTCCGCTTTTTTGCCATGCAAATCCTGCGTAATACACGAGTTTTCGCTGAGGTTTGGTAACTACCAACAGATTACTCTGATCCGGAGTTTTAGACGTAAAGGCAATAGATTTTTCAACAATTTTAGGATCAACAACAATTCCTTCGCCTACAAAAGCATCATCAATTTTCTCCCAATGAAGGTAATATCCGCTTTTATCATTCAGTTTTGCTTCGCCTTCATTTTTATGTAATGTCACTCCGATGGTATAATTGGGAACTTGTTTTTCAGCCTCAAAAGTAGATTCAAACTTTGAGAAATTAGAACCCAGATCTAAAGAAATACGTTTGGTTTCTTTGATTCCATATTCACTCCATGGATTATAAGTTAATTCAAAAACCGTTCTTAACGGCCCTGTTGCAATGGTTTTGGAAGTCACAAAATTCTGAGAAACCTGAAGACTGTCGTTTTTCCAAATTCCTGTCCCTCCCGTTCCACGGCTGTCTCCCACATGATAAGGATCGTATCCCTCTCCTCTTGTATCTTTATGGTAATACATCGGATCCGTCATATATCCTTTATACCATTTATTGATGATGGGTTGATCTGTTCTTTTTAACCAAATATCAACACCACTGGAAAGTGTACTTCCATTAACGCCTGCTAACGCTTCCTTCTGCCCTTTTGGTCCGTATACCCGGAAAGCTATTTTATCATTTTCCCACGCATAATCGTCTACACGTTCCGGAACCAATCTTGAATAAGTGGTTAATTTACTTTCAGGAACGGGAGTTTTAGCATCTGCAACAATCGTATAAGAATTGGTTTTATTGCCTTCAATATTGGCTTGAAACAATAATTCGTCACTTTTGCCATCTCCATCATTATCGATCCATTGGATAGGAAGATATTTGTTCCCGTTATCTTTGATTCTAAGATCAGATTCTTTGTTTTTGTTTAAAAAAGATTGTAGGTTTGAAACAGGAATTGAAACGACTTCCGTTCTAGGAAAATCCAATGTATTTTTAATCTGAATGGAGTTTTGTGCTTGTAAAGAATTCGCACCAATGCAACCGATTGCACTCATCAATCCAAAAAGAGAAATTTTATTCATAAACATATTGAGTTGTTTCTCCAAAATTAGAAAATATTTTCAGTTTTGCATAAAAAATCCTTATCAAGGATAAGGATTTAACACTATTTTAGGAAAAATAATGCGCGTAAAATTTAATGAGTATTTTTTTAACCTCAACTATTCACTCCAAGGCGAATGAAGAATACAATCACAAAAGTTTTTTCTTTCGAAATTAGGAATCATAAAGGCGCAGACATCTGCCTTGATATTCCCGAAAGTAGTTTCTGTTTTGTTTTTAAAACCATCAAAAAAGGTTGGAATTATTTTATTCTTAAAGTCATTTCTAGGAAAAGCTTCGATAATTTCATTTCTGTTTTTTTCACTTAAATGTTCATATCCCTCTCCCATCACATCCAATCCAACTCCGGAATACATCAAAGCTACTTCGTTTTCTTTATGTTCTGCAATTCCGATTGTCGTATGAAGGGCAATTGTATCCCACACCAACTGTAATTTTTCTTTCGGGATTCCGTGGCTCTTCAGAAAATCTCTTGCTGCATTGGCTCCATCCACTTCAAATCTTAAATCTGAACTGCTGTAATGCGGAACCAATCCTAAATCATGAAATACAGAACTTACATATAACAGCTCTTCATCATATTCAAGGTTCTTTCTTTTACCATTTAGCGAAGAAAAAAGGAAAACCCGTAAAGAATGATTGTAGATAAATTCGGTACCGTGTTCTAATAATAATTCGGTGGCTTCTGTGGCAATTTTACTATCGGGAATGGTGATTCCTGCAATGCTTTGTAATCTTTGAACTGACATACTTTTTTAATTTTTATGATAACAAAAGTAGGTGCATTCAAGACTGAAAGGAATGTCAGAATCTTCACATTACCTGCCAATATTTACAAAGATCTTGCGGTAATCTAAAGGGGAAGTATTTGTATGTTTTTTGAAAAAATGACTGAACTGCTCCGGTGTGCTAAATGACAGTTCGTAAGCAATCTCTTTAATAGTTTTAGCTGAAAACTGAAGCAACCGTTTTGATTCTGCGATAATTTGTCCGGCAATAATTTCCTTCGCTCCTTTTCCGCTTTTCTTCTTAGCGATATCCGAAAGTTTTCGAGGTGTTAGTAAAAGCTTTTCTGCATAATACAATACATCGTGCATCTGATGATATTCTGTACTTACAAGCTCCAGAAACTTCCGGAAGATCTGATTATCAAAATCATCAATCCCTTCATGAAAAGAGGGAGCTAGATTGGCTAATTTAATCATCAGAATTTTTAAGTAAGCCGCCATTGCATCCAACTTGTTCGGATAATCATCGCTGAGATATTCTTTTAATACAATCTCACAAATGGGGTCCAATTCTAAAAAATCATTTTGATGTAAAGATAGCCGTTGATGAAGGGCAGCATCATTGAATAATAAAAGCTTGCAATTGGAAGCACTTGCAGGAGCCTTTTCCCAAAAGCAATCTCCAAAACTGATTTCAAATCCGGATAATTTTGTTTGTGGAGAAAATGAAAACATTTGCCCTTTTGAGATTAATAAGATCTCTTTATCTTGAAGTTCAAACTCTTTATCATCGATAATAACACTTCCCGCTCCTTCATGAATAATAAATACACGATTATAGGTCACGCTTATCGAAAATCCTTCATTCAATATAGAATGGTCTAATCTAGAAATCTGGAAAGAATCTTTTATTTCTCTGTCAAGTATAAGAGTATCAATTTGTAGCATTTAATTTCTAACGATTTAGTTTTTCAAATGTACCAATATCTGAATTTATACAGACTATCGTATTAATTTAATAAAATAGTAACGGCAAGTGATACTTTTTACAACAAAAGAGATATTTCATACAATCTTTTGATTTTGAGAACGAATATGTTTGTAAAGATTTAAAAATATAAATTATGAACACCCTGAAAAAATTATTTTACCTATTGACAGTTTTCATGTTAACTGCAACTACAGTATCTTGTTCAAACGATGATGATCATTTAATCATTGAAGAGCAATTGACCCCTTCACAGGTTTTATCTTCTACCCCTTGGGAAACAACTGAAGCAAAAGATAAAAACGGACAATCTGTTGCATTAACAGATCCCGCAGTAGCAGGATTTGTTGGATTCTCTTACTTTAATGGAGATGGTAAGTTTGCGATTTACGGACTTAATAATGTATTACGCTCCATGGGAACCTGGTCTGTAGATTCACAAGGAAAAACAAGAACCATTACCGCTCTTCGTCCTGACGGAACAACCATCTTTAGCCGTAATGTAGATATTCTTGAGCTGAACAGAAATGTTTTCACCTATAGAATTCATACCAACGCTAGTGATCCTTCGGTATATTATGATATTATCCATACGAAGGTAAATCATGCTGAACCAAGCAATGGTCAGAGAATTTTAGCTTCTACTCCTTGGGAAACGACAGGAGCGAAAGATAAAGACGGAAATGCGATGAGCTTAACCGACGCCAATGTAGCAAGCTATGTAGGATTTGCTTACTTCAGAGCTGGTGGAACATACGCTATTTATGGATTAAATAATGTGTTAAGAAACCAAGGAGACTGGTCTATTTCTGCCGATGGAAAAACAAGAACTCTTGTCGCTAAAGATCCTACTAGCGGAGCGGTTATTTTTACCCGTGATGTACAAATCCTTGAATTAACCAATGAAAAATTCACCTACAGAATTACTCCTAACACAAGTAATCCAACGGTATTTTATGATATTATCCACACAAAGGTCAGCCATTTGGAGCCTTAATGGATGTGTTAGTTTTTTAATAATGAAGGAAAGCCTGTTCTATCTAGAACAGGCTTTTTGTATGATACAATTTTCTTTTTTTAATTCAACAAACCTCATCTGCTAATACATGAGTTGCTTTTTATCATTGTTTCTCCATCCCGCCTGGCTATCATATTTTACAAAAAATATTTTTAAATCTGCCTGACTCGCATAGTCAACAAAATATATTTTCTTTTTGGCCTGACTTCCATATTCGGTAAAAAACCATTTGCCATCATTAGTTCCGGCCTGAATGTCATATTGCACTTTATATACTTTAAGATCAGCCTGACTTTCATATTCCACCACAAAAACTTTTACATCTGCCTGACTAGAATATTGAGTTGAAAATACTTTCTGGGCCTGCATTTTTACAGCTAACACTATAAACGAAATGATCAGTAGTATTTTCATAGGGTATTGTTTTAAAATCAAGTAAAAAGTTACTCAATAATATTGATATGAGCATCATTATTTTTTTTAATCAACTGATCATAAAGCGTTTTAAAAACCAATCACTTTGAGCTTTTCAGAAAGTGTATATTGAGCTTTTGAGAAATAGTACTTACCTTTATTATATTGAAATTTGCTGTAGACAAAACATCAGATATGGATATTATAAAAATAAGTACAGATTGGGCACGGGCAGAAATTTTCTCGGCAAAAATAGTATGGATATTCAGTTTCATAACCATCCTGAGTGCTATTGGGTTTTACTTTTTAGGAAAAACAACGATGGCAAAAGCCTTTGTTATTCCTTTAGCGATTACAGGTTTTCTGCTTACAACAATAGGAATAGGTCTGTATACTGCCAACAAACCAAGGGTCATCCAATTTGAAAAAGAATATCAAACCGACAGCTCAGCTTTTATACAAAAGGAAATTGAACGAACTTCTAAGTCTAACAGTGATTTCGCACTTGTTTTTAAAGTACTTCCCATCCTTGTTATGATTGGAGCTGCCCTAATTTTAGTAAGCAAATCTCCTAACTGGCAAGCGTCCGGTATTACCCTTGCTTTATTGGCTTCATTCCTTATGGCGGTAGATTCTAATACTGCAGCGAGAAATGAAACGTATCGTCAACAGCTTTTAACCCATCAATCATCATGAAAGAGATTACGCCACCCATCGAAAATTCATTCGTTTATTCCTGTAGTTCAGAAGAAAAATGGGGCTATGATCAATTTGTTCCGGATCATATTTTAGCCTTCCAAGTCTCAGGAGAAACCCATGTTTTTAATCAAAAAGGAACATTTGTATTGAAGAAAAACAGAATGCTGTTGGCTCATCGAAATCAATTTGCCAAAAGTCTGAAACTCCCTGCTGATGATAAAGAATACAAGGCCGTTTCTGTCATTTTCAAAACTGAAGACTTAAAAAAATATGCTGCATTACATTCCATCAATATTCATAAAAAATATGAAGGAAAGCTAACGGCTGTTATTCAACCCGATGTCTTTCTACAAAGCTATTTTCAATCGCTGATCCCTTATTTGGAAAACCCTGAAAAAAGTACCAATAATATGTCTTTTGCCAAGGTCTCAGAATGTATAGAACTCCTTTTAAATTATGATTGCGGATTGCGAGATTTCCTATTTGATTTCTCTGAACCTCATAAGATCAATTTAGCAGAATTTATGCAGAAGAACTTTCATTACAATGCACCTATAGAAAATTTCGCAAGATTAACAGGAAGAAGCTTGGCAGCTTTTAAAAGAGATTTTGTTCATATTTTTAATACTTCTCCCGCCAAATGGCTGAAAAACAAAAGACTTGAGGAAGCCCATGAATTAATTCATAAAAAGAATAAAAAATCGGCAGATATCTATCTGGATCTTGGCTTTGAAAACTTATCCCATTTTTATACCGCATTTAAACAAAAATACGGAGTCACTCCTACAGAAAGTTTAACCTTACAAAAATAAAATACAATGACTACAGAACAGAAAATTCAGGAAATTGAAGATCAGGCTGCTATTAGAAAATTAGTAGATAGCTATGCTTATTGTGCAGATACACGAAACGCCCAAGGGCAGATGTCTCTCTTTACCGAAGATACTCGTTTTGAAGTGTATTATGATCCAAAATCAGATACACCGTCCCAGGTTATTACCAACAGAGAAGATTTGTTTCCTGTATTCGATAATCTAAATACTTATGATAGCACAATGCATTTTAACGGACAAAACACCGTAACGATTGCCAACGATCATGCTACAGGAATTACGTATTGTATGGCACATCATCTTACGAAAGAAGAAGGTGGTCAAAAGTTCATGGTTGCTGCCATTAGATATGATGACCAATTTGTAAAACAAGATGGAAAATGGCTTTTCGCTGAAAGAAAACTGTTCGTCGACTGGATAGAAAACCGATAATTTTTCACCCTTATCATCTAAGCCATTCTGTTCCCAAAGACAGAATGGTTTTTCTTTTTACAGCAATTGATTATGAGCTTTTCAAAAACCTTTCTTTGAGCTTTTCAGCAATTAAAATAAGAGGAGACTTGCCCAACTTTGTTGTAGTAAAAAATTAAGTATACAATGAAAAAAATTGAAACAATTTATGTAAACGGAGCATTCATTATTCCCAACGGAACAGAAACTTTAGATCTTTTAAGTCCGGTTAATAATGAGAAAATAGCAACGGTAACTTTAGCCAATGAAATAGATACTCAACATGCCATTGCTGCTGCCCAAGAAGCGTTCAAAACATTCTCTTCCACTACAAAAGAAGAGCGCATCACTTATCTTGAAAAAATACGGGCTGCGGTGATCAGAAGACAACAAGACCTCATCGATGTTATGGTTGAAGAATATGGAGGTACGTACCAATTTTGTTCGATGGTAGTTCAGTTTGCGATTAATGATTTCACGGCAATGATTGAAGTGCTAAAAGATTTTCATTTTGAAAAAGTCACAGGAAATACCAACGTATTTCTTACTCCTGTTGGCGTGGCAGGAATCATCATCCCATGGAATATGAGCAACGGCTTTATCTGTACGAAATTATCAACAGTAATTGCCGCAGGTTGTACCGCAGTAGTAAAGCCCAGCGAACTGAGCGCTCAGCAGACCCAAATCATCGCCGAATGTTTTCACGAAGCAGGTTTACCAAAAGGAGTTGTAAATTTTGTTAACGGTTTGGGAGATGTTGTAGGTGCAGAAATCACTCGTAACACTGGAATTAATAAGATATCATTCACCGGATCTACCGCGGTTGGAAAAATCATAACCAAAGGCGCCGTAGATAGTATGAAGCGTATCACTCTTGAATTGGGTGGAAAATCTCCTAATATTATTCTGGATGACGCAGATCTTGAAAAAACAATTCCTGCTGCGATCACTGCTGCATTTCTAAACAGTGGGCAAGCTTGTGCCGCAGGTACGCGCCTTCTTGTTCCACAATCAAAACTGGAAGAAGTGAATACATTGGTAAAATCTTTTGTGGAAACGATAAAAGTCGGACTTCCTTCAGATCCAGATACAATGGTGGGTCCCATGGTGAGCCAGAAACAGTTTGAACGTGTTCAGGAATATATTAAAATCGGAGAGGAAGAAGGAGCTGAACTGCTTACAGGAGGAATTGGCCAACCCAAAGGACTCGAAGCCGGAAACTTTGTAAAAGCTACGGTCTTCACGAATGTAAAGAACTCCATGCGTATTGCACAGGAAGAAATCTTCGGACCTGTTTTATCCATTATTCCTTATACCGATGATAACGATGCGATAAGTATTGCTAATGATACACCCTATGGTTTGGCGGCCTATATTTTCTCATCAGACAGAAAAAGAGCGTTAGCCGTTGCCTCAAAAATAGATGCTGGCAGAATTAGCATCAACGGACTTTCCCATGATTCAAAAGCACCCTTTGGAGGATTTAAACAATCAGGTATCGGGAGAGAATATGGTATTTTCGGGCTTGAAGCCTATTTGGAGCCTAAAGCAATATTGGAATAAGGATAAGTATCAATAGATTATCTTACCGTGATAAATTGCTTTTATTTTAACCGCAAAAGATTAACACTTGAGTTATTTAAGTTAACTAAGGAGTGCAAACAAGAAAACATAAGTTTTTAAAAATGTCTCAAATGTTAATCACTTAACAATAGCTTTTGTGGTTAAGATTTCAATTGTTTATACTATTATACAAAAGAGACTGATTTTTCACAATCAGTCTCTTATTTTTTAGGTAGAATATATAAAAGCTTTATTAAAACTCAAACTCACCGATCAATATCCCATCTCGATCTCCTGTATCAGATTCATTTTTATTTTGAAAAACCACAATTTTTCTTTCCTGTTTTCCTGAGGCATAATTGATAAAAATTTCAGCCATAATTGCTGTTGGGCCGGCAATACTTACTTGATTTTCATTGAAAAAATTAGTTTCAATTTTATATTTTCCTTTGATCGCTTTTTTCAATAAAAACTGCTCAGGACCAAAACCTCCCGTAAAATCATCACTTAGTCTTCCGCCAATTCCCGTTGATTTATGAGAATACATACAACGCTCGCTGTTGGGATCTGTTACCCAAAGATCAATATCTGTATTGTCTTTGTTCCAGTTGATTACCACTCGGATATTCACAGGCAGATTTGCAATGATCTTAGGATTGATATTTTTAAGATCTAATTCACTTCTGTGATTGCTGATCAATTCATTGATCTCCATAATAATGGTTTCTTCAATTCCATTATCACGATTGGCCATTTCACGGGTGTAAGATTGGTTTAAAATTTTATATAAATTATCTAAAGCTCCCTGATAGTCTTTATTATCTTCTAAAGCCAGCGCATAATCTCTGTAACTTTGAGGATCGAAAGGTCGCCAATCCAATACTTTTTTACTGATCCAAAGTTCTTTATCGTATACCTCAGCCTGTTTTAATTTATAGGCTAATAATTTATAAAGTTCTTCATTTTCGATATCAAGATCAGCAATAGAACTCAATACTCTTAAACCTGTTTTTTTATCATCAATTTTGAAAAACAACTGAGCCACATCAAAATAATATTGCGGCGTTTCGGCATACTCTTTTCTGTGACTAAGATACAATTGATAGATTTCTTCTGATTTTTTAGATGACTCAAAAAACTTCATGTATTCTGCATCAGATTTCACATCTACTGTTGTGATTTTTCCTTTCTGGATAATATTTTCAGTCATCTTCTTATCCATAGCATAATCCCCTTTTGCATAGATTTCTACTCCTGCTACTCGCCCCTCAAGAGACTGCACAACATCAGCTTGTCTTGCTGGGGTTGCTACCGGAGATGAAACAACAACACTTGATGCACTAGCAATTGATTTATTTTCAGCTCGTGCTGAATATCCTCTCACTACAACCTCTTCAATCTGTGCATTACTTTCTCTTCTCATATCCTCTCTAGGAGAATACTGAGGATAGTTCGGTTGAGGATATTTTTTCTGCTTTTGTTTAAAATCTGTTTTCCACCATTTTTTTAAATTCTCGGTCATTGTTTCAGCTTTTGCCATGAGATCATTAACACGAACATCTTTTTGAGCCTGATTATTTTTTACAATCTGATTATATTCTTCACGCAGTTCAGAGGGCGGACTAATTTCATATCGCACATAATCCTGAACATTTTCCAACACCATTAAGCTCATATTATTGCTCACCAACCCAAATTGTCTGCTTATATTTTTGATCTCCTCTTTATTCTCTTTCTCAAAAATTTCCAGCTCATTCAGTTTTTTCTGAGCCCAAAATTGAGAGATTTCCCAATCTTTTACAGATTGTTTATTTACATCCAAAGAAACCGTTTTAGTTTCTGTCACTTCATTTCCATACCCAAATAAAACCTTTACGGTTGCTTGATTTCCTTTTAGAATACCTGTTAACACAAAATCCTGAGAAATGGTTTGTGACAGCGAAGGATAAACTTCTGTCAGTGAAAAATTGTTTTCAATTCCTATAAATCTTAAAGACTGATACAACAGTTTACGGACTTCTTTTTTAGGATCATTTTCACTGATGTTTAAAAACTCACCTCCTGTTTTATTACTGATAAATTTTAATTGATTAAAATTCGCATTATTAGATGACGAAATAGTGTAAACCGGTTTATTAATAGTCATTTTCAGATCTCCAAAAGAAGACAGTCCATCTGTGAAAAATAAAACTTCCTCTTCTTTTACTGATTTTAATTGTCCGAAATCGGTACCGCCATCATACGTAACCTGAGATAAATAAGATTTTAATTCATTCCAGTTTCCATTATTTATTGTAAAACTTTTACCTTCATCAAACGTATTATTAAGGAAATAAATTTTTACCGAAAGGCTTTTATTCACTTTAAAATATTCTTCCAGTAAAGTCCATTCTTTCGTATGATCTCTTTTTAATCCGCTTAACGAATTATCCCAAACAATCGCTAATTTATTAGGTAATTTCTTAGCTTTTTCTTTTGGATCAATTCCTAAATTAGCAAAAAAGTAAGAAGAATGATCTGATGCTTTCTGTATCAATACATTTTGACCTCCTTCAGTTTGTGGGAAATTGATCTTCAGATTTTGAGTTGGCTTATAATTTAATTTATGCGTTTCTGCAACCCAAACATTTCCATTTTTTACAAAATTAAAACTTCCATCAGGCTTTTCTTCCAATTCCGGGGAAACCGCATTCTGGAAAACACTTGTTTTTATATTGAACTCAGGAATTTGAGTGGAATAATTAAGCGGTAGAAAATATTGGTAATGATTCCCTTGCTTTTTCAGTTCATAATTGTAAGAAATCTGAACTGTTCTTTCCCCTCCATTTGCATTGATGGGATAAATTCTTGTACGGAAATTATTTCCTTCCACTTTTTCTAAAATTCCGGGATCTATATTTCTTTTTTGAATAGTTTCAAAAACTTCCTTAGCTTTTTCTTTTTCTACAGGAACGGCATTTCTTAGTTTTCCATTAATATCCAACGCATAGCCACTTACATTTACTCCTTCAGGAAGCGGAAAAGTTAATCGGCCTTCCATTAATCGGTTAGAATTATTTTTAAAAACCATGGTGATAACGTTCGTGGAAATTCCACCCGTAATTTTGGTTTCGATATTCAATTTCTGAAGAATAACCTTATTATTATTCTCAAATCCTCCTTTTGTATCTGGAGTCTCAATAATCGGTATTTGCGCCCAATATAACATCGGGAAAAACAGCAAAAGTTTCAGGCATATGTTCTTCATCTTATAATATGTTTGAGGTTAATAAATGGCTCTATCTATAAAGATGCTGGTTACCCACAAAAGGTTGGAAAGGATTTTATTTAAATTTAAAAATCATTAAAAATCAACACTATAAAAACAAAAAAACACTTACATTTCTGCAAGTGTCTATCTTTTTATTGAAGGTTATTTATAAAAAACTGATTTGAGTTTCTTAGTTCAATATCTCATTCATATGTGTTAAAATAATTGGTTTTCCATCGGTCACCACAATCGTATGTTCGTGTTGTGCCATATATCCTCCTTTATTCCCAACCATTGTCCAGCCATCATTCTGTTCTACTGCTAAATTTGAAGAGGTTGAAATAAATGTTTCAATGGCCACCACAGAATTTTTCTTGAAACGTCTGTTGTCAAAACGGTTTCTGTAATTTAATAATTCATCCGGCTCTTCGTGTAGGCTTCTTCCAATACCGTGACCACCCAGATTTTTAATAACTTTAAAACCTCTTTTCTTAGCTTCCGTTTCCATTAAAAATCCGATATCCGCTATTTTTACACCTCCTTTTATGTTATTGATCGCTTTCTCTAAAATATCTTTAGAAGCATCGACCAATTTTTGATGTTGGTTAATATCTTTTCCGATGATAAAAGAACCTCCGTTATCTGCCCAAAATCCGTTCAACTCTGCAGAAACATCGATATTAATTAAATCACCTTCTTTTAAAATTCGTTGATCTGTAGGAATACCGTGGCAAAATTCATTATCCACACTAATGCATGTCCAACCCGGAAACCCATAGGTTAAATAAGGAGCAGATTTTGCACCGAAGTCGGAAAGTATCTTTGCACCGTATTCATCAAGATCCTTTGTTGTCATGCCTGGCTGAGCATAATGAATCATTTCTTTTAAGGTATATGCAACCGCTTCACTCGCCTTCTGCATTCCTATTAATTCATGTTCATTTGTTATTGACATTGTTATATATTTTTTTTTACGTTTTCTTATTGCCAAATAAGTCTTGGAAATTACAAAGTTAAATATTTTAAATATTTTTAATTTAAAAACCTAACAAATAATGAATTCTAATTTTTAAGCCTTTCAATAGAAATGGTATCACAGCCCTCCCGAAGTAAAATGTTTTTTCAGTTTTTAGAAGAATGCTTTATGAATATTCCAATAATAATTCTTTTACTATTATAGAATGTGAAATTTGATTAAGTTGATTGCTTTTGTCATTCTCTTTACAAGAAGACACCAACAAAAGCACAATTGAAATATAAAATAGAGATTTTGTTTTTATTTTTAAAACAAAATTGCAACATCAACAGGGAAACTTCCATTGATTTTTGGAAGAAAAAAGTGTTGCTAAATGTCAATGGTATTATGTATTATTTGGTATAAAAGGAACCAGGAAAGGCGAAATCTGGAATAATATTTTTTATTTGAATTCTCTTTGTAAATACTTTATAAAATAATCCGTCCCAAAAATGAGACGGATTTGTTTTTATTCTGGTCAAAGAGCAAAACTCTTATCAACTAAAGGTATTTTCAATTTGGAAATAAATTTCTTAATAGAAGATTAACAATCTTTCTAGTTAAAAATGATTAACAAATATGAATTTTAAAGACACTCAAAATATCAGTCAAAACTCCACGCTTAATAAAAAAATAGACTATTGTAAATATCAAGGCAGAGATTGCAGCCTGCCAACCATTTACATCCATAAACCATGATAATATGGATTGTTTTTTCCTTTTTTTGGCATATCTTTTAAAATCAAAATCTTCCTTCCTAAATCTAAAATCTAACATCACATACATATAAAGGAAAATGATGATTAAGAAGATACTATTCTGAATTATATAATTACACATACAATATAATTTAGTCTAACCATTTTATAAATTTTCTATAAGCTTTTGTTTGTCGTACAGCAGGCAATTTCATTCCTCCTTTCATTATTATTCCTTGCCATATTTTATCATAATTACCTAGCTGGTAATTCCCATATGATTCTATTCCAAATCCACTCCACCAAAGACCTTCACCTCACTTTTGACAAGAAAATTAACAGGGATAAAAAAGGTACCCTTTTTTTGGGAAACTATGGGGAAACATGACGAATTAAAATATGTGTATTAAAACAAAAAAGCCCCTAAAATAGGGGCTTTAATAAATTTAGAAGAAATCTTATTCTTCATCGCTGTGGTCCCACCTGGGCTCGAACCAGGGACCACCTGATTATGAGTCAGGTGCTCTAACCAACTGAGCTATAGGACCTCAAAATTTGGTTAAATTTTGTGATTGCAAAAATAGTAAAATTTCCGTTACTACAAAACTTTTTAATGCTTTTCTTGACAAAGTTCTACCAACACGCCATTGGTGGATTTAGGGTGTAGGAACACAACCAATTTATTATCAGCACCTTCTTTAGGTTCTTCCGATATAAATTGAAACCCTTCTTTTTTTAATCTTTTTATCTCTTCAATGATATTTTCAACGCCAAAAGCCAAATGATGGATACCTTCCCCCTTCTTATCAATAAATTTTGAGATTGGACTTTCAGGATTACTGGCTTCCAAAAGCTCAATTTTACTTTCTCCGGTTTCATAAAAAGAAGTCACTACACCTTCCCTTTCTACAGATTCTTTTTTGTAAGATTCCTTACCTAATAGTTTCGTAAACAGTTCATCAGAAACGCCCAAAGATTTCACGGCAATACCAATATGTTCTAGCTTCATAAATAAAAATAAATATAATTAAGTGGTAAATTTGATAATGGTATCAAATTTCAAATAGCAATTCAAACAAAAGTACTAAATTTGCACAACTTATGGAAAGTAACAGACAAAGAAAAGTAGCACAGATTATACAGGAAGATTTCGCAGAACTTTTCCGAAAACAAGCTGCAGAAAGCAAGCAAAGTTTTTTAGTATCCGTTTCGGATGTTAAAATAACTCCGGATTTGAGTATTGCCAAAATTTATTTAAGCATATTCCCTCAGGAATTCAGAACTTCTATCATGAAGGAAATTGAGGAAAACAAAACTCAGTACAGAAATTTTATTGGTCAGAAAATGGGTAAGCAGGTGCGAATTATTCCGCAGCTTAGTTTCTATTTAGACACAGCCCTTGATGATGTTGAGAAACTTGAAAAAGAATTAAGAGGCGAAGGAGACAATCCCGTTTTATAAATTTTGAAAAACATTGCATTTTACATAGCTTCACGCTACCTTTTATCAAAAAAAGGGAGTACTGCCGTTACGTTTATTACGTGGCTGGCAGTAGGAGCAATGACAGTTGCTGTAACTGCAATGTTTGTAATTATTTCTGTTTTCTCAGGACTTGAAGATCTTAATAAAGATCTTATTTCCAACCTTCATGCAGATTTAACGATCAAAAGCAGTAGCGGCAAAACGATTAAGAACCTTAATAACATTGACGAAATTTTAAAGAAAGACAAAGAGATTAGTAGTTTTTCAAAAGTTATTGAGGAAAAAATTTACATCAGCTATAACGGAAAAGGAGATATTGCCTATTTAAGAGGTGTTGACTCTGCCTATACCAAGGTAAACCCTATTGATAAAGACGTTTTTTACGGATCTTATCCAAGTTTCGATTATTCGAATGAAGTATTAATGGAAAACTCTTTAGACAACAGATTATCTATTCCTGTAGCTTCTTCAAGTAATTATGCAACCTTGTTCATGCCTAAGCCGGGAACCGGTATCATTAACAAAGAAGAAGATATTTACAATAAAAAAGACATCCTGGTAACCGGAGTATTTCCGGGAAAAGATCAATTAGACAATTACATCATTTCTCCCATAGAACTCACGGAGGAATTACTTAGTTTGCCTAAAAACTCTGCGTATCAGATCGTCATTAAATTAAAAAATCCTGATAATACAGATGCCGTAAAACAAAAGCTCCTTTCTTCTCTTGGGAAAAATATTGAAATTAAGACCAAAGAAGAAGAAAATGCAGCCTTCTGGAAGATGATCAATACTGAAAAGTTATTTATCTATCTGATTTTTGCATTAGTAATTTTCATCACAACCTTCAATTTGGCAGGAGCCATCATTATTTTACAACTTGACAAAAAGGAACAAGCTAAATCTTTAATTTCATTAGGATTCCCTTTAAGTCACTTAAGAAGAATTTATTTCTATACAGGAGGTCTTATTGTTATTTTAGGTATTATCTCCGGATTAATTCTGGGCACAGCACTTTGCTATTTCCAGCTTTATACAGAATTTTTCAAAGCCAATGAAACGCTTCCTTTCCCCGTAAGAATAGTTGGGAAAAATTATTTTACAGTAGCCATTACTGCTTCCCTATTCGGTTTCATTATTTCTTGGGTATTCTCAAAAATCAGTAAAGAGTATATTACTAAAAATTAATAATCACTATTTTTAATTTTTAGGTACCTTTACGTCCCAATTTTTTATAAATGAAACGTACTTTATTCTCTTTTTTATTGAGTTTTGCATTTATGAGTGCATTTGCTCAAATCCCTGCGGGATATTACAATGCAGCTGCCGGACTTAGCGGACCAGCACTGAAAACGAAACTAAAAGAAATCATCACAAATGGTCATCAAGATCACGGCTATAATGGTTTATGGACTGGCTATCAAACAACCGACATTGATAGAACTTACGAAAATGATGGAACAATCCTAGACATTTACTCTGAAAACCCTACAGGTCCTGATCCATATAATTTTAATTATGGAACAAACCAATGCGGGAGTTACAGCAGTGAAGGAAATTGCTACAACAGAGAGCACGTTGTCCCTCAGAGCTTATTCAATGAAGCATTACCTATGAAATCTGATATCAACTTTATTCGTGCAACTGACGGTAAAGTGAATGGGATGAGATCTAACTACCCTTATGGTAAAGTAGGATCTGCCTCTTTTACCTCATTAAATGGATCTAAATTAGGAGGTTCCGTATCACCTGGATATTCAGGGATTGTATTTGAACCTATTGATGCATTCAAAGGAGATATCGCAAGGATGATCCTTTATTTTGTAACAAGATACGAATCTCAACTTGCAGGCTTTAGTTCTGGAAACATGCTTGGAGGATCTACTTTTCCCGGACTTCAGTCATGGGAACTTAATCAGTTGTTAGCTTGGAATGCCGCAGATCCGGTATCTCAGGCAGAAGTAATAAGAAATAATGCTTCTTATGTATACCAAGGAAACAGAAATCCATACATTGATCATCCGGAATATGTTGATCAGATCTGGGGAACTGTTGTTGTAGATACTCAGGCTCCAACTGCTGCAACAAACTTAGCAGCAAACAATCCGACTTCAAATTCAATTGCTCTAAGCTGGACAGCTGCTACAGATAATATTGGAGTAACATCTTATGATATTTATGCAAATGGAGCGTTAAAAGCAACTGTATCTGGTACCCTAACTTCAACCACTGTTGCTAATTTAGCATCGTCTACAGCTTATAGTTTTTATATTATCGCTAAAGATGCAGCAGGAAATCCTTCTCCTCAAAGTAATATCGCAACTGAAACTACTCTTCCAGGGCAATCTGGAGGGAATACAGCCTGTGGAACTGAAGATTTTGAAACAATTCCTTCTACAGGTTCAGGATATGAAACACAAATATGGACAAATAATAATATTACTTGGACTGCGACAGATGCAAGAACTGATCAAACAATTTCAGGAAAAGCAATTACAATCAGAAATGGTAATCTTACAAGTTCTACCATTTCAGGAGGTATTCAAAATTTAACTTTAACAACTCAATTAAAATTTGGAGGAAGCAGTGGTAGTTTTAATGTTCTTATCAACGATGTTAATGTAGGAACAATTCCTTATAGTTCAACAGTAACGACAACAACTATCAGCAACATTAATGTAAGTGGAAATATTGTGATTAAACTTACCAATTCTTCTACTTCAAATAGAGTAGCTTTAGATGACCTTTCTTGGACTTGCAGCAGTACATTAGGAACAGTTGAAACTACAAAACAGAAAGCATTCAGTATCTACCCTAACCCGGTTAAGAATAACGAACTTTTTGTAAAAGGTGAAAACTTAAGTAAAATTTCTAAGGCTGAGATTTATGATCTTTCAGGAAAATTAATTCAAGTGATTGCTAATCCTTTTAAAAATTCAAATAAAATTAACCTTCAAGGATTTATAAAAGGAAATTACATTCTTAAAACGGATGTTGCTACAACAAAATTCATTGTAGAGTAACACAAAAAAATATTTTTAAACTAAGACCGATTTATTCGGTCTTTTTTTTATTTTTGATAGATGGATTTCAATAAAAAATTAGGCTTAATAGGAAGAAATATTTCTTATTCTTTTTCCAAAAAATTTTTCGAAGATAAATTTCAAAAGCTCATGCTTAAAGGCTATTCGTATAGCATTTTCGATTTAAAAGAAATTGATGAAGTTGAAGGCTTGTTTTCCACCCCTGATCTTTTAGGTTTCAACGTAACGATCCCTTACAAAGAAAAAATCATTGATTATTTGGATGAGTTAAGTGATGAAGCAGAAAAAATTGGCGCTGTAAACTGTGTCTTAGTTCAAGATGGAAAAAAAATAGGATACAATACCGACGCTGTTGGCTTTGAAAAAACCTTACTGCTTCATAAAAAAGCACATCAGGACTCTGCTTTAATTTTAGGAAATGGCGGTGCTGCAAAAGCAGTAAAATATGCCCTCGATAAGCACGGGATTTCCTCAAAAATCATTTCAAGAAATTCTGAAATAAATTTCGAAAACTTAGATAAGGAGACTGTTCAAAATCATAAAATCATTGTACAGTGCACTCCCGTAGGCACTTTCCCTAATGTGGAAGACTGCTTAGATTTCCCTTTTGAAGGGCTGTCAAAAGATCATTTAATTATAGATTTAATTTACAATCCAAACTACACTCAATTCATTATTAAGGCTTCAGAAAAAGGGGCTAAAACCGTGAACGGATATTACATGCTTGAACAGCAAGCAGAAAAAGCTTGGGAAATTTGGAATTTTCAAAAAAAATAACATAAATTAGTACTCTAATTGGCTTTTAGCCTATTTTTAGAGGATATTAACTCCATTCACATAATAAGATTTGCTATGACAACAGAAAATAATCTTTCTGAAAACGAAGAAAATACAATTTCTAACGAAGTATCTCAAGAAGAAACATCAGAAAACACTGTACCTGCGGAAGAAAACACACATGAAGATGAAGCAGAACATCACGAAGAGCATGCAGATACTGACATTACCCTAAGTGATGCTTTGAAAGAAATGGAAAAAATCATCAACACGCCTAATGCGGGTGAAGATTTTAGAAAATTCAATCTATTAAAAGAAAAAGCAAGTCATTTTATCCACGACGAAGTGGAAGACAAAAAGCACGAATATGCTGATGGAGGAAATGCTCCGGAAAACTTTAGTTACGAGCACCCTTTACAGGCTAAATTTTCTGCGTTAGTTAATATCTTCAGAGAAAAGCACGATGACTTCCAAAAAGGACAAGAGGAAGAACAGAAAAAAAATCTGGATCACCGTCAAAGTATTATTGAAAGACTTAAAAATCTATATACCAATTCTGAACCGGGAACTAATCTTTTCAAGTCTATTCGTGATATAAAAGAAGAATGGTCTCATGCAGGACAGGTTGCTAAGTCTGAATTCAAAATTCTTAATAATAATTACTTTCATCATTTGAATCAGTTTTATCAAATGTTGGATTTGAATAAAGAATTTTTGGAGCAGGAATACAGCCACAACCTTGAAAAAAGACAACACATCATTGCTCGTGCAAAAGAATTACAGAACGAACCTGTAATTCAGAAAGCATTAAATGAATTACAATATCTGCATAAACTTTGGAAAGAAGAAGCTGAGCCTGTAGCAGAAGAATTCCGTGAAAAAACTTGGGAAGAGTTCAAAGAAATTTCCAATAAAATTCATGAAAGAAAATCTGAACTTTCTGCAGCCATAGAATCTGAGCAAAATGCAAATTTGGAAAAGAAAAATCAGATCATTACAGAAATTAAAAAACTTTCTGAGCCTTCTGACACTCCAAATCACAGCTATTGGCAAAATTCAATTAAAAGAGTTGAAGATCTACGCTCAGAGTTTTTAAAAACAGGAAGTGTTCCAAGAAAATTATCCAATCAAAATTGGAATGATTTCAAGACAACATTGAGAGCTTTTAATACAACTAAAAACAATTACTATAAGTCTTTAAAAGGATCTCAGCAGACTAATTTGGATGAAAAATTACAATTGATCCAAACTGCGAAAGACAATATGAACAATGAAGAGTGGGATATCACTGTTCCATTGTTCAAAAAACTACAGGAAGACTGGAAAAAAATTGGCCACGTTCCAAAAAGCATGACCAATAAAATTTGGGACGAATTCCGTGATGCATGTAATACTTTCTTCAATAATTACAGAGAAAAAAGCAATGCTTCTACCGATAACTGGAAAGAAAATTACAAACAGAAAAAAGAAATTCTTGAAGATCTAAAAACAGTTTCAGACGAAGAAGGAAGTGTTGAAAGAATTGAAGCTATAAAATCTGCATGGAACAATATTGGAAAAGTTCCTAGAGATAAAATTGCTATTAATTCTGAGTTCAACAAAACGTTGAGAGAGAAATTGAAACTGAATAAGATCAATGAGCTTGAACTTAAAGAAGAAGGTTTATCAGAAATTCAATTAACAGACAAAGCAAGAAAAATAAAGAGCCAAATATCTGATCTTGAAGCTGAAATCGTAAAATTAGAAAATAATTTAGCGTTCTTCAACAAGCCTTCAAGAGAAAACCCAATGTTGAAAGACACTTTCATTATGATTGATGAAAAGAAAGCTCATTTGGAATCTTTAAAACAAAATCTCCACAAAATTATCGCTGGAGAATAAATAATTTAAAAATCTAAAAAAAGGCGGAGCAAAGAAATTTGTCTTCGCCTTTTTCATTACTATGCAGGACGAATTATATATAAAAAGATGTATCGAATTAGCTCAAAAAGCATTGGGCAAAACCTACCCAAATCCTTTGGTAGGAAGCGTAATCGTTCATAATGGAGAAATTATTGGTGAAGGCTATCATCATAAGGCCGGAGAAAACCATGCAGAAATCAACGCTATACATTCAGTGAAAAATAAAGATCTTATTCCTGAATCTACTATCTATGTTTCCCTTGAACCTTGTGCTCATTATGGGAAAACTCCGCCTTGCTCTTTAAAAATTAAAGAGCTTGGTTTTAAAAAAGTAGTGATTGGAGCAATGGACTCGCATGATAAAGTGAATGGAAAAGGCAAAAAGATTATTCAGGATGCCGGAATAGAAGTGATTTCAGGAGTATTAGAAAACGAATGCATTGAGCTTAACAAAAGATTTTTCACTTATCACGAAAAGCAAAGACCTTATATTATTTTAAAATGGGCAGAATCTGGAGACGGATTTATGGATAAAGACTTCAAGCCCTACTCTATTTCAAATTCATTGGTCAATCAATTCGTTCATCAATTAAGAGCCGACGAGCATGCTATCTTAGTTGGAACGCAAACTGCTTTGAATGATAATCCAAGCTTGACCGTGAGAAATGTTGAAGGGGTAAATCTTGTACGAATTTTAATTGATTTCGATTTAAAGGTTCCGAAAGATTTCAAAATATATAATGAGGAAGCAAAAACATTAGTTTTCAATTCAATAAAAGAAGGAACAGAAAATAATATTCATTTTATTAAAATTAAAAAAGAGAATTTCTTGTCAGATTTAATGAAAGCTTTGTACAAAGAACACATTCAATCTGTTATTATCGAAGGTGGAAGTTTTACTTTACAGCAGTTCATTGATGCCAATCTTTGGGATGAAGCTATTGTTATTAAAAATGAAAATTTGAAACTGGAGAATGGAACAAAAGCTCCTGAATTTGATTTAAAGTCTAACAAAATAGAAGAATTTAGAGATAATTCAATACAATTTTATAAGAAATAAGGGGAATGACGTTCGAATACAAAACCATAGAAAAACCCATAGAAAATACTTTATTAAAAGAAAAAGGAAGCAAGTTCATAGGGTTTGCCTTTCCTGTAAATAATGAAGTTGAACTGAAAGCTGCTTTAGAAAAAATAAGATCTGAACATCCAAAAGCAACGCATCATTGTTATGCCTTCAGAATGGGTATAAATGGAGAAAATTACAGAGCAAATGATGACGGTGAACCATCAGGAAGTGCAGGATTACCTATTTACAATCAGTTATTAGCTCATGAAATCACAAATGTTCTAGTGATATCAGTTCGTTATTATGGTGGAACCAAATTAGGGGTTTCAGGTTTAGTAAAAGCCTATAAAGAATGTGCAAAAATAACCTTGGAAGAAGCTCATATTATCACCAAAGAATTAGAAACTCAAATAGAAATTGAGTTCAATTTTAATCAACAAAATATAATCTTCACTTTGTTATCTAAATTTGATGCTAAGGTTTTAAATTTTGACGCCAATGAAAACTGTATTCTCACCGCATCATTAAAAATAGCACAAAAAGAAAACATTTCTGACAAATTGTCAGAAATGCAGAATATTTCTTTTGAATTTATAGATTAATTTCTTCTTCCTCCAAGCAATAAAGATCCCCAGTAAAGAAGTTGTACAAATGAACCGATAGCAGCGACAACATATGTTCTTGCAGCCCATTTTAAGCTATCCTGAACACCAACATATTCATCAGAAGTCACAGTTCCAGTATCTTTAAGCCATTTCATAGCTCTGTTGCTCGCATCATATTCCACAGGAAGTGTTACAAAAGCAAAAAGAGTCGTAAAGGCAAACATTAAAACACCAATCGCTAAAACAGCCGTATTTCCGTTAGGATTGTCTATAGATCTCGTTGCAGCCATAATACCAATACCGGCAATAAGAACAAACTGCATTAAATTAGAACTTATATTAACAATCGGAACCAATTTTGAACGCAATTGAAGCATCGAATACCCCACTGCATGTTGCACAGCATGCCCACATTCGTGAGCTGCAACAGCCGCCGCAGCCGCATTTCGTTGCATGTAAACACCTTCCGAAAGATTAACTGTTTTATCTGCAGGATTGTAATGATCTGTCAATTGACCAGGAACAGAAATCACCTGAACATCATTAATTCCATTATCTCTCAACATTTTCTCTGCAACTTCTTTTCCTGAAAGTCCATTTCTAAGATGTACATTCGAATAATAAGCAAACTTGGATTTCAATTTTGATGAAACATACCAGCTTACCAACATTGAAATACCAATAATAATATAATAACCAATCATTTTTATTAGATTTTTATGTGTATTTTTAAGCTTTAAGATGTAAAAACTGTGCCAAAGTATTACATTTTATTTATTTATATTTGTCCTACAATTAGCCCTATTAAACTATGTCTACAGTTGCAATTATTGAAGTAAAAACCCAAAATGAATTAAAACAATTTGTAAGGTTTCCGATGGATTTATATAAAAACAACCCTTATTATGTTCCTTCTTTTATTAAAGATGAATTTAAAATTTGGGATGCTAAAGAAAATCCGGCTTTAAACTATTCAGAGTCTAAACAATTCTTGGCAACAAAAGACAACAAAGTAGTAGGAAGAATTGCGGTTATCATTAACCATAAGGAAGAGAAAGAATTAGGGGTAAAAAAAGTCCGTTTTGGATGGATAGATTTTATTGACGACAAGGAAGTTTCGGCAGCTTTGATTCAAAAAGCAATAGACTACGCTAAGGAACATAACATCGACAAAATTGAGGGCCCTATGGGTTTCACTAACCTTGACAAGGCGGGAATGCTAACGATGGGCTTTGATAAATTAGCCACCATGATTGGAATCTACAATCACGAATATTACCCTAAACATCTTGAAGAACTTGGACTGACAAAAGAAAAAGAATGGGTAGAATTTGAAATGAATTTCCCTAAAATTTTACCTGCAAAAGTAGAAAAATTCAGTGGTTTAATTGCTCAGAAATACAAGCTTAAAGTCCTTCATTTCAAGTCAAAAGAAGAGATTTTACCATATGTAGAACCCATGTTTAAATTATTAGATGAAACTTATAAACATCTTTCTACATATACTCCGATTTCTGATGAACAAATCCAGACCTACAGAGAAAAATATTTCCCATTTATTGATAAAAACTATGTAATTTGTGTGGTTGATGAAAATCAGGAATTGGTTTCTTTCGCAATCACAATGCCTTCATATTCAAAAGCTTTGCAAAAATCTAAAGGTAAATTATTTCCATTCGGATGGTGGCATTTTTTACAAGCCAGTAAGAAAAACGACAGAGCTAATTTCTACCTTATCGGAATCCACCCTGAATACCAGAGACGTGGCGTAACCGCTATTATTTTCAAAGAAATATTTGTTCGATTTACAAGTATGGGAATTGATTTTGCAGAAACAAACCCAGAATTAGAAGAAAATAAGAGCGTACAAGTTCTTTGGCAAGATTACAATCCTGTAAATCACAAAAGAAGAAGAACATATTCTTTGAATATAAGTAATGAGTAATTGGTAATGAGTAATCTTAGCCTATTCCCAACACATTCAATAACTTCATCCGTAAAACTCTCAAACCTTACTACCAAATAATGAAGCCACATCTTATTGTTTTTGCGATTTTAATTGCAGGTTTTATCGCTTATAATTTGTTTTTGCAATCACAAGACGATAGAACAAATACCGTTGTGAACATTTTATATGCAAGTATTCTTTTTGCTTATATTTCGTTTATGGCCTATACTCTCCTTAAAAAAATGAAGAAATAATCTGATAATATGAAATTACTTCTTCTTGGATAGACTAGTTATTTGTCTTTGTCTCAAACTAATAATTCTCTATGAAACCATTTATTGTAAAAATAACTTTAATACTTTTTTTATTTTCATTAAAGTTATATTCTCAGGAATTTTATGTTAATTCATATAATCAATATTTAAATGCCGTATCAAAACTTGACATTACAACCCTAACCGCAACAAATGTTCCTTTTTGCCCACCAACAGTTTATATAGGTGAAACATATTCAGATATAGCCATTGATAGCTCCAATAATCTTTATTATGTAACGACCACCGGATTATTATACAGAAAAAAAAGTAGCGATTCAAGTTGTGAGTTTTTAGGTGATTTTACTACTATTGGTTTTATAAATTCTCTAACCGCAGACTCAGGAAATTACATATATGCTGCAGGATTCGGATACAGCAAAATGTATCGATACGATATCTCTTCTGGTACTTTCACAGTAATGGGTGATTTACCAATCACTCAATCTCCTGCGGGCGATTTATTCTTTTACAATAATCACCTTTTTTTGACAACTAACACAGGGATACTCGAGATAAATATGATGAATCCATCACAAAGCTGTCAATTTATGAGCCTTTCTATACCCGATGCATATGCAGCTTTTTCTATAGATTACGGAATTCACTCAAAAGTATATATTGTTAGCGCCACTTATCCGAATTCAACATTCTATGAAGTTGATATGGAAAATAAGATAGTAAGCGGACCCATCGGAACTTTTAATGGTAGCATAAATGGAGCAGCATCAATTTATAACTCCACTTCAACAAATTCAACTTGTACACCTCTAGCTACCCTAAATGTTCAGGAAAACACAGTAATAAATTTCTATTTTAATGTAATTAGCCCTTCAAACACTAATATTATCTGTAAAACTAATATTAATAGAAGAGAAATAACCCAAGTCCGCCTGTTTGACAATTCGGGAAGAATTATAAAAGATTTTTCAAATCAAAATACTATTGAAAGCCTAGATGTTTCAGGGGTAACAAATGGAACATACTTATTAACGGTAAGTACAAAAAATGGGGAAACGTACACAAAAAAAATAATTATAGCTAGCTAATTTTTATTGATTCTAAATTACCAGTTTTCCTGATTTTAATTCCACTTTTAAGGTTATTAATTTCATGCTTTATTCTTTATTCGCTAAATTTGCAAATTGAGATAATAATGTAAAAATGAATTTACCTGAAAGTTATATTCCAATCCTTATCCAAGCCGGTGTTGCGGTTGCTTTCGTAGCAGTTTCATTACTTGGAGCGCATTTTCTAGGTCCACAACAGAAAAAAGGAAATTCTGTTAAAAACCAGAGCTGGGAATGTGGAGTTCCTGTAGAAGGAAATGCCAGAACGCCGTTTTCTATCAAGTATTTCTTGACTGCGGTATTATTCGTATTATTCGATATTGAAATCGTATTTTTTTACCCGTATGCTGTTAACTTCAGAGAATTCGGATTTGAAGGATTCTTTGCTGTACTTACATTTGTAGCAATTTTCTTCGTAGCATTTTTCTACGTTTGGAAGCGTGGCGCATTAGATTGGGATAAATAAATAAAACTTAAGAAGAAGAAATTATGTCAGATCAAAAACCAGTAATAAGAACAGATGCACCTGCTCCCGAAGGATTTGAAGGAGAAGGCTTTTTCGCAACGAAACTGAGCAGTGTAATCGGGATGGCTAGAAAGTTCTCTCTTTGGCCTTTACCATTTGCAACGTCTTGTTGTGGTATCGAGTTTATGGCTACATTGAACCCTACTTATGATGCTTCAAGATTTGGGATGGAAAGAAACTCTTTCTCACCAAGACAGGCAGATATGTTGATGGTTTGTGGAACGATATCTAAAAAATTAGGACCTGTCCTAAAAGAAGTATACACTCAGATGGCTGAGCCAAAATGGGTAGTTGCTGTTGGAGCTTGTGCTTCAAGCGGTGGTATTTTTGACACGTACTCTGTTTTACAGGGAATTGATAAAATCATCCCGGTTGACGTTTATGTGCCAGGATGCCCACCAAGACCGGAGCAGATTATTGAAGGTGTAATGCAGGTTCAGGCTTTAGCAGAAAGCGAAAGCATCAGAAGAAGAGATATGCCTGAATATCAGAAATTATTAGATTCTTACAACATAAGCAACTAACGGAAATGACGAACGAATTTGTATTAGAAGCAATCACAAGAGAATTTCCGGAATCTGTAATCTCAAGTTCAGAACCTTACGGAATGCTAACGGTTGAAGTGAAAAAAGAGGATATCAAGAAGATCATTCACTATCTTAGAGATTCATCGTTGGAGTTTAATTTCCTTACAGATATTTGTGGAATCCATTACCCAGAATTTCCAGAGAAAGAAATAGGTGTTGTATATCATTTACATAATATGATGGCCAATTTCAGAATCCGTTTGAAAATTTTTATGTCCAGAGAAAATATCGAAGTTGATTCTCTTGTAGAATTATACGCCGGAGCTAACTGGATGGAAAGAGAAACTTTTGATTTCTACGGAATTAAATTTAAAGGACACCCTGATCTTAGAGCTATTTTAAATATGGAAGATCTTGGATACCACCCTATGTTGAAAGAATATCGTCTTGAAGATGGCACAAGAACAGACAAGAACGATAGCATGTTCGGAAGATAATATAGCTTCTGGCGAATGGCACTTAGCCAATAGCCAAAAGCAAATAGCTAAAAGCAAATATTATGAAAGATAACTCATTATCTAATATACTAAACCAGTACGACAGTAAGGAGCAAATTGATGGTCAATTATACACCCTTAATTTAGGACCTACTCACCCTGCTACTCACGGGATTTTCCAGAATATCTTAACGATGGATGGAGAAAGAATCCTTCACGCAGAGCAGACCGTGGGATATATCCACAGAGCATTTGAAAAGATTTCTGAAAAAAGAAATTATTCTCAGATCACTACCCTTACCGACCGTATGAATTACTGTTCTGCACCAATCAACAATTTAGGTTGGCATATGACAGTTGAGAAGCTAATTGGTGTTGAAGTTCCTAAGCGTGTAGACTACATGCGTGTAATTTTAATGGAATTAGCAAGAATCGGTGACCACCTTATTTGTAATGGGGTAACCGGAATGGATGCAGGAGCAATTACAGGTCTTACGTATATGTTTATCGAAAGAGAACGTATTTATGATATGTATGAGCAGATTTGTGGAGCAAGAATGACAACAAATATGGGAAGAATCGGAGGTTTTGAAAGAGATTTCACTCCAAAATTCCATGAGTTACTGAAAGATTTCTTAAAAACGTTCCCTGCAAGATTTGCAGAATTCGGTCAATTATTAGAAAGAAACCGAATCTTTATGGACAGAACCATTGGTGCAGGAGCAATTTCTGCAGAAAGAGCATTAAGCTATGGTTTTACAGGTCCTAATTTACGTGCAGCAGGTGTAGATTATGATGTAAGAGTTGCACAACCTTATTCTTCTTACGAAGATTTCGACTTTATTATTCCGGTAGGAACTTCTGGTGACACGTACGACCGTTTCATGGTTCGTCAGCAGGAAATCTGGGAATCCCTTAAAATAATCAATCAAGCATACGATAACCTTCCTGAAGGACCATTCCACGCGGATGTTCCAGATTTCTATTTACCAGAAAAAGCTGATGTTTACAGCAAAATGGAAGCGTTAATTTACCATTTCAAAATTGTAATGGGAGAAACTGATGTTCCTAAAGGAGAAATTTATCATGCGGTAGAAGGTGGAAACGGAGAATTAGGTTTCTATCTAGTGAGTGATGGTGGAAGAAGTCCTTACAGACTACACTTCAGAAGACCATGTTTTATCTACTACCAAGCCTATCCTGAGATGATTACAGGTTCTGTAATCTCTGATGCGATTGTAACAATGTGTAGTATGAATATTATTGCGGGAGAACTAGACGCATAATTTAGATATTAGAAAAAAGATGAAAGAAAAAAAGACTTTCATCACCTTATATAAAACGAATTTAGAATATTGAACTTTAGAATATTTCCTTGGTTCTTTAGTCTTTAATTAGAGATAAAAAATGAGCGAAACAATAGCTTTTAAACCGGAAAGTTTAGCACAGGTACATAAAATTATGGCGAGATATCCTGAAGGTAGACAAAAATCTGCTCTTCTTCCTGTTCTACACATAGCACAGAAAGAATTCGGAGGATGGTTAGACGTTCCTGTGATGGATTATGTTGCTGAATTATTAAGTATTAAGCCAATTGAAGTATATGAAGTAGCTACTTTTTATACCATGTTCAATATGAAACCGGTTGGTAAATATGTCTTGGAAGTTTGCAGAACGGGACCTTGTATGGTTTGCGGAAGCGAAAAAATCCTAGACCATATCAGAACTAAACTGAATATTAAGGATGGAGAAACTACTGAAGACGGTATGTTCACATTAAAGCCGGCTGAATGCCTTGGGGCTTGTGGATATGCGCCCATGTTGCAGTTAGGGAAATTCTTTCATGAAAATTTAACGATAGAAAAAGTTGACGAAATCCTAGATCTTTGCAGAGAAGGACAGGTTGATTTGGGCTAAATAAATTTTAAATTAATTAAAAAAGGCGCAAAGCAAATAGCCAAAAACTAGGAGCCACTCGCTAAAAGCATATAAAAATGAGTAAAAAACTTTTACTTAAGGACGCACATATAGAAGGTATTCGCTACTTTGAAACCTACCGTAAACAGGGAGGTTACACTGCAGCTGAAAAAGCCTTGAAAATGACACCCGAGGAAATCTTGGAAGAAGTAAAAGCTTCCGGCCTTCGTGGACGTGGTGGAGCAGGATTCCCAACAGGAATGAAGTGGAGCTTTTTGGCAAAACCGGAAGGCGTACCAAGACACTTGGTAGTAAATGCTGATGAATCTGAACCGGGAACGTTCAAAGACAGATATTTGATGGAATATCTTCCTCATTTATTGATAGAAGGAATGTTGATCTCATCTTTTGTTTTAGGTTCAAATGTTTCTTATATCTACATCCGTGGAGAATATTCTTGGATTCCGGATATCTTAGAAGAAGCTATTGAAGAAGCTAAAGCTGCAGGATTTTTAGGTAAAAACATCTTAGGAACTGGTTTCGATTGTGAAATTTATGTTCAAAGAGGTGGTGGAGCTTATATCTGTGGTGAAGAAACAGCATTGCTTGAATCTCTTGAAGGTAAAAGAGGAAACCCAAGACTAAAACCACCATTCCCTGCCGTAAAAGGACTTTGGGAAAGACCAACGGTAGTAAATAACGTTGAATCTATCGCAGCAATTGTTCCTATCATTGATATTACAGGAGCTGAATATGCTAAAATTGGAGTTGGAAGATCTACAGGTACAAAATTAATTTCTGCTTGTGGAAATATTAATAAGCCAGGAGTTTATGAAATCGACATGACCATTACGGTTGAAGAATTCATTTACTCTGATGAATATTGTGGTGGTATTGCGAACGGTAAAAAGCTAAAAGCTTGTATTCCGGGAGGTAGTTCAGTGCCAATTGTTCCGGCTAATCTATTATTAAGAACCGTAAACGGAGAACCAAGATACATGAACTACGAATCATTAGCTGACGGTGGATTTGCTACCGGAACAATGATGGGTTCAGGAGGTTTCATTGTTTTAGATGAAGACCAGTGTATCGTAGAACATACCATGACGTTGGCGAGATTTTATCACCACGAAAGTTGTGGACAATGTACACCTTGCCGTGAAGGAACGGGATGGATGCATAAAATCTTAAAGAAAATTGAGAAAGGAGAAGGAAAAATGGAAGATATCGATCTACTTTGGGATATCCAGAGAAAAATCGAAGGAAATACCATTTGTCCTTTAGGTGATGCAGCAGCTTGGCCTGTAGCAGCAGCAATTCGTCACTTTAGAGACGAGTTTGAATGGCACGTGAAAAATCCGGAATTGTCTCAGACACAAAATTACGGACTGGCAAATTACGCAGATCCAATTCCTGCTGTTGAAAAAAATGCTTAGTTAAAATGAAGAAGTTATTAGTTGTTGGATTAATGATGTCGGGGCTTGCTTTTGCGCAGGTTAAAAAAGATACATTAGAGAAAGAATATAAACTGGAGGTAGCTCCTTTGAATAAAGTTGAAAAGAAGGAGAAGCCTTTACCATTAAGCAAAAAAGGTCAGTTTTTCCTTTTCTATGGATGGAACAGAGCTGCTTACAGTAATTCGGATATCCATTTTCAAGGAAACGGTTACGATTTTCAACTGAATAATGTATCAGCGCAGGACAGACCTACAAAATTTGGAATCGTTTATATTGATCCAAGTTGGTTTACCGTAACGCAGTATAATTTCAGACTAGGATATTTTATTAAAGATAATTTAGCATTGGTACTTGGGATAGATCATATGAAATATGTGATGGATCAGAACCAGACAGTAGATTTCAAAGGTCATATTTCGGATCCTAAATATGCAGGAATGGTAGAAAACGGACAGGTGAATTTAGCAGATGAAAATTTCCTTACCTTCGAGCATACAGACGGATTAAATTATGAAAATTTAGGTCTTGAGAAATACAAAAACCTTATTCATAAGAAAAATATAGATTTAGTATGGTCTTATGGAGCCGGAATCGGGTTTATGTTTCCGAAAAGTAATGTAAAACTTTTTGGTAATGAAAGAAGTGACCGTTTTCACGTTGCAGGTATGGGAACCGATATCAGATCCAGTTTAAACTTAGTTTTCTGGAAAAACTGGATGATCAGAGTAGAAGCAAAAGCCGGTTATATTAATATGTGGGATATTAAAACCACCTTAAATAACAAACCTGATAAAGCACAACAGGATTTTGTTTTCGGACAAGTTCTGGCAGGAATCGGATATACATTTAATACGAAGAAAAATAAATAACAAAGCCTATTGCTTAATGCAGAAAGCTTAAAGCATATGATATGAGCGAAGAAGTTAAAAAATTCACAATAACTATAGACGGACAAACTACCGAAGTTTTGCCTGGTACTTCTATTCTTGAAGCAGCAAGACAAATCGGTGGAAAATCTGTACCTCCTGCAATGTGCTATTACAGCAAATTGGAAACCAGTGGAGGAAGATGTAGAACTTGCTTAGTAGAAGTTTCGAAAGGATCGGAAGCAGATCCTCGCCCTATGCCAAAATTAGTTGCGAGTTGCAGAACTAACGTAATGGATGGTATGGAAGTTAAAAATCTTTCTTCTGAAAAAGCTCAGGAAGGAAGAAAGGCGGTTACCGAATTTTTATTAGTAAATCACCCACTAGACTGTCCTGTATGTGATCAGGCTGGTGAATGTCATCTTCAGGATCTTGGGTATGAGCACGGAAATCTTCAGACAAGAACTGAGTTTGAAAGAAATACCTACGAAGCAGACGATCTTGGTCCGAATATCAAGTTGAATATGAACCGTTGTATTCTTTGCGCAAGATGCGTATTGACGGCAAACCAATTAACAGAGACTAGAGAGCACGGAATTCTTTTCAGAGGAGATCACGCAGAAATTTCTACCTATTTAAATAAAGCTTTAGATAACGACTACATCGGAAACATTATCGATGTGTGTCCTGTTGGAGCATTAACAGACAGAACTTCTCGTTTTGCAAGCAGAGTTTGGTTTACAAAACCAATGAATGCTACTTGTAAATGTGGTAAATGTTCAGGAAAAGCTGTTGTTTGGATGAAAGGTGACGAGATTGTAAGAGTTACTGCCAGAAAAGATCAGTGGGGAGAAGTTGAAGAATTCATCTGTGATACCTGCCGTTTCGAAAGAAAAGAACTTTCAGATTGGAATATTGAAGGTCCTAGACATATCGACAGACATTCTGTTATTTCATTGAATCACTATGAAAAGCCTAAAGATGAGCTAAGAGTTTTAGACAATCCAATGGCTAAGGAAATCAGTGAAAAAGACGAAAAATAATTTTAATAAGATTACAGATTTCAGAAACAGATTGAATCTAATTTCTAACTTCTAATATCTAACATCTATAAAAATAAAAATGGATTTACTTACATTTAAACTTATACTTGTACTTGCGCTTTTCTTGTTATCATTAACGATAGCAGCCTACTCTACTTGGGCAGAAAGAAAAGTTGCTTCTATTATGCAAGACAGAATTGGTCCCAACAGAGCCGGACCTTTCGGATTACTACAGCCTCTTGCAGATGGTGGAAAGTTTTTCTTCAAAGAAGACTTTACGCCTGCCAATGCAGAGAGATTCCTATTTGTATTAGGACCGGCTTTGGTAATGTTTATTTCATTAATCACAGGAGCCGTTATTCCTTGGGGTAAAAGTTTAAATATTGGAGGTACTTCTTTTGATCTACAGGTGGCTAACATTGATGTTGGTGTACTTTTTATCATCGGAATGGCTTCTATTGGTGTTTACGGAATCATGATCGGAGGTTGGGCTTCTAATAACAAATATTCATTATTAGGTGCCATCCGTGCTTCGTCTCAGATGATTTCTTATGAATTGGCAATGGGATTGGCTTTACTTTCTATCATTATGATGACAGGAAGTTTAGATTTAAAAGTAATTACAGAAAGCCAGACTACAGGAAAACTTTGGGGAGTGATTCCTTGGGTTTCCGGGATGAACTGGAATATTTTCTACCAACCAATTGCCTTCCTTGTATTCTTCGTAGCTGCTTTGGCAGAAACCAACAGACACCCTTTCGATTTACCGGAATGTGAATCTGAATTGGTAACAGGATATTCTACAGAATACTCATCAATGAAATTAGGATTATACATGTTCGGTGAATATGTGAACATGTTTATTTCAAATGCTTTTATGGTTGTTCTTTTCTTCGGAGGGTATAACTATCCTGGAATTGAGTGGGTAACTCAGCACTGGGGTGAGAACACTGCAGGAATCTTGAGTGTTGTAGCATTTTTAGCGAAAACAATTATCGGAATCTTGATCTTTATGTGGATCAGATGGACCCTTCCAAGATTTAGATATGACCAATTAATGCACCTAGGTTGGAAAACATTAATTCCAATGGCTTTGGTGAACTTAATTATTACAGGTGCTGTAATTTTAGCATTTGCAAACTAAGAAATAGATAAGAATATATTTTTAACGCTGAATAAAAATTCGGCCTAAAAAAAATAAAATAAATGAAACTTACTAACAGATCAAAAGTTGTTTCTAACAAAGAAATGACCCTTGCTGAGAAAATCTACCTCCCGGCGATTTTCAAAGGTATGGGGATTACATTTAAGCATGCTGTAAGAACCGTTATGAAAGGTGCTCCTGCAGTTTATTCGTATCCTGAAGTACAGAAGCCAAGAACGACTATCTGGAGAGGTCAGCACGTTTTGAAAAGAGACGAGGAAGGCAGAGAAAGATGTACAGCTTGTGGACTTTGTGCGGTAGCATGCCCTGCAGAAGCAATTACAATGACTGCGGCTGAAAGAACGAAAGAAGAAAAAGGCCTTTACAGAGAAGAGAAATATGCCTCAGTATATGAAATCAATATGCTAAGATGTATTTTCTGCGGTATGTGTGAAGAAGCTTGTCCGAAATCTGCAATCTATCTTACAGACAGATTGGTAGACGTGGAAACCAACAGAGGTTCTTTCATCTACGGAAAGGAAAAGTTAGTCGAAAAAATAAATGAAAGGATTGATATCACTACAAGACAATCCGAGAAACAAAAAAATGCGGTAAAATAATGGATCAGTTTTTATTTTTCTTGGTGGCGTTTTTAGCAGTGGCTAGTGCAGTGTATTTTGTATTTGCAAGAAATCCTTTATATGCTATTTTGTCATTAATTGTCACGATGTTTTCCATTGCAGGAATGTACATTCTTTTGAATGCACAGTTCTTAGCAATTATTCAGATTATAGTATATGCCGGAGCAATCATGGTATTATTCCTTTATATACTGATGATGCTTAACCTTAATAAAGAAGACGAAAGTAAGAAGAGCAATACTTTAAAATTTATTGGAGTTTTTACAGCAGGTCTTTTATTAATTGGAGTTTTAGGCGTATTCAGAGGAGTACAAGACAAACACATTGTTGCAGATAATGTAGACAAAGGGGTTGGTCTTACTAAAAATCTGGGTAGACTTTTGTTTAACGAATATGTTTTGCCGTTTGAGCTTGCCTCGATTCTTATTTTAGCAGGTATTGTAGGTGCGGTATTAATCGGTAAAAAAGATTTATAAAATTATGGGAGAAGTAAATACATTTATACAAAGCGTCCCTCTAGATTATTTCATAATTCTTTCTTCAGTATTGTTCTGTTTGGGAGTATTGGGAGTATTGTTGAGAAAAAACGCTATTGTTATTTTGGGTTGTGTTGAGCTTATGCTGAATTCTACAAACCTTTTATTAGCTGCATTTTCAGCCTACAAAGGGAATGGCGACGGACAACTTTTAGTTTTCTTCATTATGGTGGTGGCTGCTGCGGAAGTAGCAGTAGGTTTGGCAATTATTGCTATGCTATATAGAAATACCCGTTCTGTGGATGTAAGTATATTTAATAAATTAAGAGGATAAGAATGGAAAATTTAGTGTATGCAATAGTACTTTTACCACTTTTAGGTTTTCTTATTAACGGTTTATTCGGGAAAAATCTTCCAAAAATAGTTGTTGGAAGTTTGGCTACGATTGCTGTTTTCGGATCTTTCTGTATCGCAGTAAGCCTTTTCATGAATTTCGATTCTGAAAGTCAGCCTGTGATCGTAAAAGCTTTTGAATGGTTTAGAGTAAATGGAATTCAGATCAATTTTGGTTTCCAGATCGATCAATTATCATTAATGATGATTATGGTTATCACAGGAATCGGATCTTTGATTCACCTGTACTCTATCGGATATATGAGTCATGATAAAGGTTTCTATAAGTTTTTTACTTATTTAAATCTATTTATCTTCTCAATGTTATTATTAGTAATGGGAAGCAACTACCTGATCTTATTCATCGGATGGGAAGGTGTAGGATTGTGTTCTTATTTATTGATTGGGTTTTGGTATACCAACGAAGAATATGGTAAAGCAGCAAGAAAAGCTTTCATCATGAACAGAATTGGTGACTTAGCATTATTGATCGGTATCTTTATGATCGCTTCTCAAACCAATGCAGTAGATTACCTTACAGTAGCTCAAAACGCAGGGAAATTTGAATTAGATGGATCTGTAATTATCTTTATTACGGCGAGTTTATTTATCGGTGCAACTGGTAAATCGGCTCAGGTCCCTTTATATACTTGGTTACCGGACGCGATGGCAGGACCAACTCCTGTATCAGCATTGATTCATGCGGCAACGATGGTTACGGCAGGTATTTATTTAGTGGTAAGATCAAATTTCTTATTTACGTTAGCACCAACCGTTCAGGACGGAATCTTATTAATAGGATTCTTAACCGCTGCTTTAGCCGGTTTCTATGCTCTTCGTCAAAACGATATCAAAAAAGTATTGGCCTATTCTACAGTTTCACAACTTGGATTCATGTTCATTGCTTTAGGATTAGGAGCGTATACAACAGCAATGTTCCACGTAATGACGCACGCTTTCTTCAAAGCATTGTTATTCTTAGGAGCAGGTTCTGTAATTCACGCAATGAGCAACGAACAGGATATGCGTTTCATGGGAGGTCTTAAAAAGTACATTCCTATTACTCACGCTACCTTCCTTATCGGAACATTGGCAATTTCAGGATTCCCTTTATTATCAGGGATGATTTCTAAAGACGAAATTTTAGTGGCTGCTTATGCTAAAAACCCTATTTACTGGGTAATGTTATTCATTTTAGCGGCAATCACTGCAACGTATATGTTCAGACTGTATTACCTGACTTTCCACGGAGAGTTCAGAGGTACAGAAGATCAGAAACACCATTTACACGAAAGCCCGACAAGCATGACATTACCATTGATCGTCTTGGCTATTCTTTCTGTATTAGGTGGATTAATTAACCTTCCTCACTTCATCGGACACGGTCATTATGCCAAACTAATGGAATGGCTAAAACCTGTTCTTACCGAGGAAAGTTTCAAACAAATGGAAAGTACCCTTTCAGGAGTTCCTTTTAATACTGAAATGATCCTTCTTGGAGCAACAGTATTAATGTTCTTCGCTGTTTGGTTCATTGTGAAAAATACTTATGTAAATAAGAAGAAAATGGCTCTTGCTGAAGAGAACTACACCGGATGGGAAAAGCTTTCTGCTAAAAAACTATATGTAGACGAACTTTACAATGCATTAATTGTAAAAACTGTTGAAGGATTAGGACGTGGAGGAAAGATGTTTGATAAGGGAATACTAGATCGTTTCGTTGACTTTGTGGGCGAAGGCGCTGAAGACAGCGGCAGATCTATGAAACGTATCCAAAACGGAAACGTTGAGACATATATACTTATCATGTCTTTAGCTGTGGGAATTATACTGATTGTTAACTTTATACTACAATAATAATGTCTTGTTTATTATTAACATTATTGCTTTTACCTCTAGTAGGATCGGGACTGGTTTTTGCCTGGAAAGATAAATCCAGCAAATATTTAGCACTAGGAATTGCATTGGTTCAAATGCTTATTACGTTTTACATCGCTGCGGATTTCGATTTTAATCCTACCGTAGACAGTGTATTACAGCACGAGATCAATTATCCTTGGTCACAATTTATTAAAAGCTCTCTTCATTTCGGGATAGACGGGATGAGCTTGCTGCTTTTATTATTGACCAACATCTTAACGCCGATCATCATTTTATCTTCGTTTAATGAAAATGTGAGTTACAAAAACTCTTTCTATGGTTTGATCTTGCTTATGCAGTTCGGATTGGTAGGAGTTTTCACCTCTTTGGATGGTTTACTGTTCTACATTTTCTGGGAAGTAACTTTGATCCCAATTTGGTTTATTGCCGGACTTTGGGGACAGGAAAATAAAAGATTAGAATTCACTACGAAATTCTTTGTCTATACATTCGTTGGATCTTTATTCATGTTGGTAGGATTGATTTATGTTTACAATCATTCCGCATCATTTGCATTAACAGATCTATACAATGCTACATTAAACGAAACGCAACAGACTGTGGTCTTCTGGTTTATTTTCTTTGCTTTTGCAGTGAAATTACCGGTATTTCCTTTCCATACTTGGCAGCCTGATACCTATACCTACTCTCCTACTCAAGGATCGATGTTGTTATCTGGTATTATGCTAAAGATGGCAGTTTATGGAGTTCTTCGTTACTTATTACCAATTACTCCAATTCCAATTGCAGGAATTTCAGGACAAATTGTAATCATTCTTGCAATTGTAGGAATTGTTCACGGAGCATTAATTGCAATCATCCAGACAGATATGAAGAGAATCATTGCATACTCTTCTTTCTCTCACGTTGGATTGATGGTAGCAGGTATCTTTGCTTCTGCAGTAGTTACTTTAAGAGGATCATTCAACATTGAAGGTGCCGAAGGAGCTTTAGTACAAACTTTTGCGCACGGTATCAACGTCGTAGGTTTATTCTACTGTTGTGATATTTTATATAAGAGATTTAAATCAAGAGACATCAGACAAATGGGAGGTTTAGCGAAAGTGGCGCCGAAGTTTGCCGTATTATTCTTGATCATTGTATTAGGTTCAATGGGAGTTCCATTAACCAACGGATTCATCGGAGAATTTATCTTGTTGAAATCTATATATGATTTTAACGGATTAGCAGCAGTAATCGCTGGTCTTACGGTAATTCTTTGTGCTGTTTACTTATTGAGATTCTACGGAAAAGCAATGTTCGGAGAAGGAAATGATGCCGTATTAAGCACCGCAAAAGATCTATCTGCAGTAGAATTTTCTGTATTGGCAAGTATCGCAGTTTTTGTGATCTTATTAGGTATTTTCCCTCAACCGGTAATTACAATGGTAAGTAGCTCAGTGAAGTTTATCTACACAGCTATGGCTAATTAAGAAATTAAAAGATTTAAAAATTAAAAAATTAAGAGAGAGTATGAAATTTAGAAGTTATTTTTATTCTAATGCTCAGTTCTCAAATCTCAAATCTATATTATGAGTGTTTTAATTATTGTTTTCCTAACGGCAATTGTTGCGTTATTTTCAGGAGTTTTCGAACAAGGAAAATTCGCAAGATACATTGGGATTTTTGGATTAATCATCGCATTATATGTAAGCTTCATGCCAGAACTTGCTTTTTTCGAAAAGTACAGACACATGTATGACTATACTGCAAATACTGCCTTATTTACAAAAATATCAATTGTAACTACTTTATTATTATTCTTTTTGGGAGGTTTTGCATTCAGCAATCACAGAAGCCACCAGTCAGAATTATATGCATTAATGTTGTTTGCATTATGTGGAGGGATCGTACTTTTCGGTTTCCAAAACTTGGTAACATTATTCTTAGGAGTAGAAATTCTTTCCATTCCTTTATATGTAATGGCGGGTGCCAACAAAACTGATCTAAGATCAAACGAAGCTTCTATTAAATATTTCCTAATGGGTGCATTTGCAACAGGGTTCCTCTTGTTTGGTATTGCGTTTATTTATGGAAGTACAGGAACTTTCGATTTATATAAAATTCATGATTTCGGAACACAGAATCCTAAAAATGTAATGTTCATTCTGGGAGTTCTGTTGATGCTTTGTGCAATGGCATTTAAAGTAGCATTAGCACCTTTCCACATGTGGAGTCCGGATGTTTATTCAGGTTCACCATCATTGATCACAGCTTTCATGGCAAGTGTTGTGAAAATCTCAGGATTCTATGCATTATTCAGATTAATGACAATTGGTTTCGCAGGCGTTACTCATGACTGGATCAATGTATTTGGAGTATTCTTAATCATTACCTTATTCTTAGCCAACGCAATGGGTCTTGCACAGACCAATGCGAAGAGAATGTTGGCGTATTCATCAGTATCTCACGCAGGATACATCGGTTTGGTTTTCTTCGGAATGACGAGCCTTTCTACCTATAACTTAGCATTCTATTTATTTGCTTATTCGTTATCTACAGTAGGTGTATTTATGTGTTTGATCTGGGTAGAAAAATTAAAGAGAGAAACTTCTTTCGGAGCATTCAAAGGATTGGCAAAATCTGAGCCCTTATTGGCAACCGTTGCAGCGATCTCATTGCTATCAATGGCTGGAGTTCCTTTAACAGCAGGTTTCATGGGTAAATTTGCTTTATTCTCTCAGGCTATGAACGGTGCAGCTTTCTTAGTATTAGTAGCCGTTTTAGGTTCTGCAATTTCAATTGCTTTTTACCTGAGATTAATTATTGCCATGTTCTTCTATAAAGAAACAACTTTCAAAACATCAGAAAAAGTAACACTTACCTATAATATTGTTGCCGTTGTTATTATTGCTTCAATCATTATGTTAGGAGTTGCTCCTGATTTATTTGCAAAACAGTTCGGATTGTAAGATCTGAATTTTAATATACAAAAGCACAACTTTTCCGGTTGTGCTTTTTTTGTGGAATTTTATGAGAGAATTATGATTAAGAAATGGTGTAATTTCTACCTTATTTTAGTCTATATATTATCATTGTCAATATATAAAACATTTAATAATCAGGGTTGGAAACTGAACTTTTAAAAAACCTTCGCCGCCAATAAATAAGGTTCAGAGAGAATATTCCCATACGTACCATAACCACAAAGACCATACAAATTAATACTGAAATCAAAAGGATTTAGCCCCGTTGATCTGATTTCATTAGTAGAGATCACAATATAAAAGCCCCACTCGCCTTTCCATGATCCAGAAATACTCTGCCAGGTATTCCAATTGGATGTTGTGTAACTCGCCGTATATGGATTGGCTCCGTGATCAGTATCCACATCTCCTTGCCAATGTTCATTAATTCTAAGGGTAACATTAGTCGCAGGTTGTTGCAGAAGCCTAAATTGAAAAGAATGATCAACTGTAGTCCCCGTGATCGTTTCGGCAAAACGTACTTCCATATTCAGTTCAGGTATTTTTAATGTAGGTTTGGGAAAATTTTGCAGATAAGAATTTCGACCTCTGTATTTCGCTTTATATATTTTAGCCCCTTCATTACCCGTAGAGACTTGTTCGGTTCGGTTCCATATAGGAGAAGTAGTGGTTCCTTTATTTATATACATCCCCGATGCCATTGCACTGTTTCCCAAATGGTAAAGAAAGAGTCCGATTGCAGGATTTGGGATCGTAATTGCATCATCAGTACTTGCAAGTGTATTTCTTGGAATCAAAAGGCCTTGATTAGAAGATTCTAAATGTAAAGCTGAAGAAGCATCTGGTGTTGATGTTCCTATTCCTATTTGACTAAAGCCAAAAGAAACGGAACATAAAGCTACTGTTACTAAGTATTTTTTCATGAGAATGTGTTTTATTTAAAAGAAATTTGATATCTAATAATTGTTCTTAGTGTATTTGGAGGATTACTATAATATTTAAATAGCTACTATCTAAAATACTTCCGCAGCCAATGTATAAGGCTCTAAACTCACACTTCCATAAGTTCCATAACCACAAAGTCCATACATGTTCATCGAGTAATTGAACGGGTTTAGCCCTGTAGCTCTATTTTCATCAGTAGATATTACATAATAATACCCCCATTCAAAATTCCATTCAATTCCCCCAACATTTTGCCATACATTCCAATTCGTAGGAGTAAATGTAAGAAAGGTACCATACGCATTATGGCTATGTCCCTGCCAATGTCCTAATAATCTAGTTGCAACATTTACAGTGGGTACTTGTAAAAGCCTAACTTGTAAATAATTATTGGTGCCATCATCACCAAATCTCATTTCTAAGTTCATCTCAGGTATTGATAACGTCGGCTTAGGATAGTTTTGTAAGTAAGAATTACGGCCTCTGTATTTCGTTTTATAGATTTTACTTCCTTCAGTGTTAGTAACACTCTGTCCGGTTCTAGTCCAGACAGGGGCGCTAGGCGTTCCGAGGTTAATATAAACACCTGCTGATAGTGCACTATTTCCAAGATGATAGACAAGAAGACCTGTAGCCGGATTAGGAATTGTAACGGCATCCCCACTCCCACTAAGGGTATTTCTTGGAGGTAAAATACCTTTTTTAGAAGATTCTAAATGTAAAATAGAAGATGGATCAGGAGTAGTTGTTCCTATTCCTACTTGACTGAATATAAAAGAAACGGGAAATAATAGGACTATAAAAAAAATGAACTTTTTCATAATATGTGTTTTAAGTGAATGTCAATTTATTTCGTAGAATTTTGAAAATAGATATAAAACTTCATTGATATTGATTTCATTATTAGGATTTTATATTTGTATATTCTCATTTTCCCAATACGATTTAATAAGCAACTCTCCTTCTATTCTCTTTCATTCTTTCGTATAAATTTATAACCGTTTATAATAACGTTAATTTTTTAAGGGGTTAATTCCTGTTAATAAATTTCCATTTACAAATAAAATCCGTTAATAAAAACAAAATCAAATAACTAATAATCAAATCATTAAAAACAACATTATGTTAAATAAAAAGTACCCTGACTTTAGAATAATTACTAACATCACCAAAAAATAATAGTTCCAATTTTATATCTTGAAAAAGCAAAATGCCTCGTAAAAAGCCTCATCAAATTCAACGCAAGAAAGAAGGAAATATATTGGATAATTTAGATGGATTGATAGATAAAAACAGCGTGTTTACAACCCTCAAGTTGTCGTTTTTTCATAACTTTACTTGAAATTTCGGTTTTTGGCAAATTTTTATAAAAAAGAAGCTCCCTTTCAGGTCTACATGTCATTCAAAAAGTATTTGGATGTGTTAGAACATATCCGATATAACGACCGTTTGGAGTATCGCGTTAATTATGCCGAGTCATTAATTGATAAAACTAAAAATTTCAAAGAGCTTAAAGATGGCTTTCAGGATGTCACATTACTAGACAAACATGAAGACCTCATCAGGCTTTTAATGGCCGACCTTTTTCCAACAGGTTTAACCAATAATGAAATAAAAGCAGCAAGTATTCCGCTTTCTAACATTACATTTAATTATACCGAAAGATTCAAAGACATTCTTAAAGATGCAGGAAAAGACTTTGAAATAGAACTTCGAAACATCGATGATGACGAGTTTTATGTATTCTGCTGCTGCCTAATTTTACAGAGTTATTTCAAAAGAGATATAAAAAGTACCCTTCCCTTTTATTATGACATCCCAAATAAACAGGGAATCATGAAGCACTATAAAATTACGGTAAACTCAGATTTTATCGAGATCTATCCGGGGGAAAAAACAGCTATTCCCTCTGATGAAGTGTTAAATATGCTATTGGAAAATATAGATGATTTCAAGCTTTGGAAGAGATATTTCCCGCCTCAATCTTGGATATTAAAAGGCTTTACCATTATTTCTCTTGTAGATTGTACTTCAGAGGTTGCATTATCTGATCTAAAATCAAGCATGATACAGATCGACCCTGAGAACATGAATCCGGATGAAAACTTAACTGAAATATTCAAATCTTACTTTGATGTTTCTCAGCTTAATTTTGGGTTAATGCTTTTCAACAAAAAAGATCAAAGACTGGAGAAACTTCCGATCTACGAAAACTTTTTCACCAATCATATTCTAGATTTCTGGATCAATGCTTTTGATGAAGAAACGAGAAAAAATACATTTGATAATTTAAATCACAATTCTAAAGCGATTGTTGTTTCGAATGTGGATAACTTGGACGAAGAAGTAAAAAGAATCCCCTCTTTCAGTATTTTAAAAGATAATAACATCAACAGTTTCATGGTAATTCCTATCATGAGAGACAGTGAATTGTTGGCCATTATGGAGTTTACTTCTCCACAAGCGAACAGTTTCAACGGATTAAAATTAAAAAAACTGGAGTTCTTCACAGATATGATCCTTTTTTCAATCAACAGATTTAGTTTTGAAAAAAATTATCAGATAGAAGCCATTATCCAGCGAGAATATACTTCCATTCACGACAGTGTAGTCTGGAAATTCAGAAATGAAGCCGAGAAATATTTCAATGCCTCCATGGCAAAAAAGATATACACGTTAAAGCAAATTTCATTTAAAACATTAACACCACTTTTTGGTTTTTCTGATATTCGTTCTTCGTCGGAAAAGCGTTTTAATCTGATGTTGGAAGATCTTAATCAGCAAATTGATGGTCTTCATGATATTTTTGTATCCATTAATTCAGATTCAGAGAAATATTTGCTGGCTTTAGATATTTTTGAGAATGAATTAAACAATGAAATAAAAGCTGATACCGAACAACGTCTTCAAAGATTATTGAGAGATGAAATTCATCCTTACTTGCAAGGCAAATTGGAAGTACAGTCTACTGATGAACTTAAAACCAAGATCAAAGATTATTTCACTCAGGTTTTCACCCAGAATGATTTATTCTATGCCAACAGAAAAAGTTTAGACGATTCTATCACGTTGGTCAATAGAAAATTGGCGGATATTTTAGACGAAAGTCAGGTAGAAGCTCAGCAGATCTTCCCCCATTATTATGAAAGATTTAAATCAGACGGAATAGAGCATAATTTATTCACAGGGCAAAATATTGCTCCGGATCTTACGTATTCGTCAAAGATTGTGCATAAGTTGAGATATTGGCAATTGAAAACTGTTTGCAAAATGGAACAGGAATTTCAGAATTTCAAAAAAGGGCTACCGATCTCTTTAGATATTGCTTCTCTTATTTTTGTTTATAACGAAAAAATAGACATCCGTTTCCGAATGGATGAAAAACGTTTTGACGTAGATGGAGCATATAATTCTTACTACGAAATTATTAAAAAACGTCTTGACAAAGCTCATATAAAAGATTCAGCGGAAAGAATAACCTGCCCAGGAAAAATCACTATTGTTTATTTCGGAATGGAAAATCAAAAAGAATATCTCGATTATATTTCCAAGCTTCAGAAAAAAGGTATTCTTCAGCCTGATGTAGAGTTTTTAAGAGTAGAAGATTTGCAGGGAATTACAGGATTATTAGCCTTAAGAGTTTCCTTTACTCAGGAAGATTAATTCACAAAATAAGAATCCGGTTTCTTCAATTCACCTTGCGGAATATTTGCCTGCTCGAAAATGGAGAACTCGATTGTTCTGCAAATACTGTTCAACGCAAGATCATTTTCTTCTTCCCCAAAAGGCTCTGCTATTTCCTGAATAATCGCATCTAAAGCAATGAAAGTGTAACTGATCAACAACACAATTAAAGGCATCATCCAGCCCAAACTATCGACTAATCCAAAAGGTAACCAAAAGCAATACAGATACACCGTTCTGTGCAGTAAAACACTGTACGCAAAAGGTAAAGGCGTATTATAAATCCTCTCGCAACCACCGGAAATATTAGAAAACTGGTTCAGTTGATGATCCAAAGAAGTTAAGACAATCGTGTCTATATTTCCTTTTTTATTCTGTTCGCTCAGCCATTCTGCAATAAATCCTAGAATAATACTTGGAATAAATTTTTTACCTTCCAGCTGCTTAACCTGTTCAGGAGAAAGCAAGCGCAAAAGATGCTCAGTTCCGGATTTATCTCTTAACTGATAATTTAATGACCAGCAAAACGCCGAAATCATTTTTACAATTTTCTTTTTATCGTTTTGAGCTTCCGGAGAAGAATCATTAATTAATGAAAAGATCTGTCTTGTTAAAGATCTGGTTTCAATCACCAATAATCCCCAAAGTTTTCTTCCTTCCCAATAACGGTCATAACTCGCAGAATTACAAAATCCCATGAAAATGGCCAAGGCAAGACCTATCAGCGTAAAGATCGTAGGATTAAGATGAACTTTATAATCGTATATTTTCCCTTTAAAAAGATAAACCGCCAAAGAGAACAACGTGATAAGAACAAGCTGAACAATAATTTTCTTCAACACAGAACCTCTCCATATAAATAGCATTTTCAGCCAGTTCGTCCGCTGTCTTACAATCATTTTCTTAGATTAATTTTAAATTAAAGTGAAAGAAAAGCATACGCAAAAGATAAAACAGAAATAATAATTCCCACCATAAAAATCTGATACGTGATGGATAAAAGCTTATATTTTCTTTCCAAAACCTTCCCTAAATAATACAGATCTTTTACCATAGAATCATAAATATAATCTCTGTCTTTGATCAAATCTTTCATCGCATCATGATAATCATTAAACAACATCTGCTGAAAGTTTCCGAAAAACAAAAGATTTACTTTTCTATCTGCAATATCCTGCTTGGTAAACTGAGTCTTGGTAACGTTCGGTTTTGTGGATAAGATGGCAAAAATAATGGTTAAAACACTAGATAGTAACAACACAAAACTAGGAATAATAAGGTGTGCATTTTTTGGAGCATCCAGTTTCGGAACCAAAACAGAAAGACAAACCGAAATGATAATGGCATTTACAGAAAGTAAAATATTCGCTTTACTGTCGGCAATATCACTTAGTCTGGTGTGGTTATTCAATGTAATTCTGAACAACGTATCTACGCTTCTGTCTGATTTTGCTTCTTTAGGTTCTTTGGGCTCCTTTGGTTCTTTCTTAGTTTCAGAACTCTCTTTCTTCTCCTCCTCCTTTTCTAGCTTTTTCTCTATCTTTTTGATATTTTTCTTTTTGAGCGACTCCCAGTTTTCCTTTGCATAGTCCGTATAAAACTGATGTTTATTTTTAAGCATCTCAAGGTTTCCGGCGTTCCATTCGTCATTAGAAAAACATCTTACATTGGTAAGCTCCCATTCTTTTCTCAGGGCATCCGAAATATCGTTATAGTCATAACTTGCAAAATGACTGCAGTCTGCATCTTTTACTATTTTCTCTAAAAGATTCTGAGGCTGGTATGTAATTTTAGTGGCTAAAATAAGTTTCGAAACATCTTCTATATAGCTTTCAGGATAGTTTTCGTTCAGCAGAAATTTTTTCAGAATCTCAACGCCCTCCTCTTCGTGATTCTGAGGACTTACGATGTAGCCTGTATCATGAAACCAAAGTGCCAACAACACTTTTTCCTGATCCTCACTAGAGACAGGGGTGTTTTTCATAATTTCCTCTGCCTTATTTACCGTGTAGGTGGTATGAATAAAATTATGGTAAGAATATACTGAAGATAACTTATCTTTGAATAAGATTTCAACATAATCTTTGGCTTTGTGTAAAATGCTCATTCCTGAATTTTTGTTAATGTAAATTTATGAATTTATCCTTTAAAACTCATCTAAAAAAAATTTCAATTCTCCTTAGAGTATTATTGCTTGCCGGACTTCTATATTCCTGCGCAACGTATAACGTAAAAAAGGGTAAAAACTTATTTGAAGTTAAAAATTCTGATATAAAATCTGAAAACGACTTTAAAATATTCTTAGTTGGCGATGCTGGAAATGCAGACGAAATTCAGGCACAGCATACGCTAAACATTCTGAAAAATAAGCTGGATTCTGCGAATGAAAATTCTATGGTCCTGTTTCTTGGAGATAATATTTATCCTTCAGGAATGCCAGAAGAATCCGATAAAGAATATCCTTTAGCCAAACAAAAACTGGAAAACCAACTTAATATTACAAAAAATTTCAAAGGAAGAACAGTCGTTATTCCCGGAAATCACGATTGGTATCACGGAATCGACGGATTAAAAGCTCAGGAAAATTTTGTAAAAAAATATCTAAACGATAAAAAAGCGTTTCTTCCCAAAAATGCTTGCCCTATTGATGATATTAGCCTAACCAAAGACATTAAATTAATTATCATTGATACAGAATGGGCTTTAATCAACTGGGACAAATATCCAGGGATTAATAAAAACTGTACGATCAAAACCCGTGAAGATTTCTTTGATGAATTTAAAGATCTCATTAATAAAAATCAGGACAAAAGAATCATCGTAGCATTGCACCATCCTATTATCAGCAGTGGAACACATGCAGGATATAATTCAGCAAAGTCTCATCTTTTCCCTTTAAAAAGTAAAGTTCCCGCTCCCGGTGTAGCAAGCATCATCAATATTCTGAGAAGTTCTTCCGGAGCTAGTTTGGAAGATATCAACAACAAACATTACGCAGATCTGGCCAATAGATTAAAAAGTATTGTTCAGGACAAAGGAAATATCATTTTTGTTTCGGGCCACGACCACAATCTTCAATATCATGAAGAAAGAAATATCAGACAGATCATTAGCGGCGCAGGGTCTAAAACGGATCCGTCAACCATCGCAGAACAAACAGATTTCTCTTACGGAGGAAATGGTTTTGCAGTGCTGAATATCAGGAAAGATCAAAGTTCAGATGTAGAATTCTTTTCAACAAAAGATAATAAGCTTAAAAACCTGTCTCATATTTCGGTGATCTCAAAGCCTGATGTATTTGTCAATAATTATCCCAACTCTTTTCCCAAGACAATATCTTCTACTGTTTATCCTAAAAAATTAACAGAGAAAAGAAGATTTTACACATGGCTTTGGGGCGAGCATTACAGAAAATACTACGGAATGTCTATTGAAGCTCCAACGGCTAATCTTTCCGAATTGGATGGTGGCTACCAACCTTTCAGAGAAGGAGGTGGAAACCAGTCAAACAGTTTACGATTAAGAGCTAAAGACGGACAGGAATTTGTAATGAGAGGGGTGAAAAAAAGTGCTGTGCGTTTCCTTAACAATATGGCATTCAAAAAAAGCACTTTCGGAAATGAATTAAACAATACTTTCCCTGATAAGTTCTTATTAGATTTTTACACGACCAATCATCCTTTCACTCCTTTCTCAGTAGGAAATATGGCAGATAAGCTTAATATCTTCCACAGCAATCCGAGATTATTCTACATTCCGAAACAACAGGCATTGGGTGACTATAATCTCCATTATGGTGACGAGATGTATATGATTGAGGAACGTTTTTCTTCAGACCCTAAAACATTACAGTCATTAGACAATGCAAGAGATATTCTTTCAACCGATGATGTGTTGGAAAATTTCACCAAAAACTATAAATATTCTGTAGATCAGGAATCTTATATCCGAGCAAGAATTTTTGATATGCTCATTGGCGATTGGGACAGACATTCTGATCAATGGAAATGGGCAGAATATAAAGACGGAGACAAAGTAGTGTATAAACCGATTCCTAGAGACAGAGATCAGGCGTTCAGTAAATATGATGGAGCCGCGTTTAGGCTTATCATGAATGTTCCCGCTATCCGCCACATGAAAACATTTAAAGATGATATTAAAAATGTAAAATGGATCAATATGGAGCCTTATCCTTTAGATCTTATCTTCTTAAAAGGTTCTACCGAAAAAGACTGGATTGCACAGGCAAAATATATTCAGGAACATTTAACCGATAAAGATATTGATGACGCTTTTGACAATCTGCCTAAAGAAGTAAAAGATGAAACGATTGCTGATATTCAAAGAAAATTAAAATCAAGAAAAACAAAATTAGAAGATTACGCAATCCGATATTATGATGTCTTACAGGAGAAAGTTCCACTAGCAGGAACCGTAAATCCTGACAAATTTGTGATTACAAAAAATGGACATTCTGTTAATGTAAAACAATATAAAATAGGCAAAAAAGACGAATCTCCCGAGTTGGTATTTGAGAAAACCTATGATGATGCCAAGACAAAAGAACTTTGGATCTATGGGTTGGAAGATGACGACATTTATGAAGTTTCCGGAACTGGAAGACCTAAAATAAATATTCGACTTATAGGAGGTTACAACCATGATGTCTACAATGTGGAAAATGGAAGTAAAGTAAAGATCTATGATTTTAAATCTCAAAAAAACACCTACAACGGTTCGGGAACGAAACATATTTCTGACGATTACGACATCAATACTTACAACTATAAACATCCGAAATATAATTTTGTAGCGGGCTACCCAAATGCAGACTATAACCCTGATGATGGGGTGATTATTGGTTTCTTAGCCAATTACACGGTAAACAATTTTATCCGCGATCCTTATACCCAAAAACATAGTTTAAAAGCCAATTTCTATACTGCCACAGCTGGTTTTAACCTTGCTTATAAAGGAATTTTCAAGAAAGCGATATCAGGATGGGATTTTAACTTAGATGCTTCTTATTCTACGCCACGCTTTTCAGAAAACTTCTTTGGTTTGTCTAACGAAAGTGTGTACGATAAAGAAAATGTAGAGAGAGAATACAACAGAGCAAGAATTTCAAAATTCTTTTTTGCCCCTTCTATTTCTAAGAAAAGTTGGATGAATCTGGAAAACAAATTCCAGCTTACTTTTGAGGATAACAAGGTACAAAGAAATGGAGACCGTTTTGTAGACCAGTCTCCAGACGTAAGGCCTGAGGTTTTTAACAATCAGCAATTTACAGGAGTAAACTATACCTTTAGTTTTAAAAATTTAGATAATAATGCCTTCCCGACGTTAGGAATGGAATTCATTTTGAATGCCGATTGGAAAAGCAATATTTCAAATTTTGATAAAAACTTTTTAACGTTAAATGGTACCTTAACCATTGATCACAGACTTGATAAAAGAGGAAATTTTGTATTGGCCAACTCCAGCAATGCCATGTTGATCAACAATAATAATTTTGAATTTTACCAAGGAGCAAGCATCGGTGGAAATAACGGAATGAGAGCTTTTAGAAATGATAGATTCTCAGGAAGATCTTATTTTACCAATAACTCAGAAATCCGTTGGGATTTTGGAAGAGTAAGAAACAACATTATTCCTGCCAATATGGGTGTGTTAATTGGTTATGACATCGGAAGAGTTTGGAATGATAAAGAAGATTCTAACAAATGGCACCAATCTGCCGGCGTTGGATTCTGGATGAGCGTTGTCGAAATGTTCTCTGCAAGATTAAACTATTTCTACGGATCTGATGGGGGAAGAATTTCTGGTGGCGTGGGAATGACGTTTTAAAAAATAATTTATCACAAATACAGCTAAAAGCCTTAGAAAATATTTTTCTGAGGCTTTTTTAATTTAAATAATCCTCAATAAAAACTTTTTTGCATTAAAAAAAAATAAATTTTATCGCTTTTATTTCTTGAATTAGAAGGTATAAAATAAATATAACCCGTAAAGGAAATATATAATATCAACAATACATATAATACACAAGCATAGCGCAATATGTTTAAAATTAATTAAAAATATCGATTGTATAAAAAAAATTACATTTGCAACCGACAAATTAAAACAAAAAACATATTTGATGAAAAAAAAGCTATTTTGTATGGCATTATTCGCTGTATCCGTAATTCACCATGCGCAAGTGGGAATCCAAACACCTACTCCACAAAATACACTACACGTTAATGGGACGTTACAAGTCGTAAAAGATCTGAATGTAGGAGGTGATTCCAGAACGAAAGGAAATTCCGGAAATAAAGGCGAATTTTTAATGTCAAACGGAACCGGAAACACACCTGTCTGGAGAAATATAGAATCTGAAAACTTTTTAAAAGTAATTTTTGTTGGTAATAAAACAGATATAAGCCCTAGCAGCGGAAGTTATACCGGTACCGGTACCAATCCTGTAAGCACTCATGAAAGTTATTCACAAACCTATATTTATAATGTGAGTAATAAAATTGATACGGCCTATCTCACCTACAATTCCAGTAACGGAATATTTACCGTCGTAAAGCCCGGGTTTTATAATATTGTACCGTATATCACCTATGACCTAAGTTTAAATGGAAATGGATACACTGCAGGAACGGCAAACTCTTACATCCAAAAAGTTTCACCTTCTACCGTATCATTGGCGGCTATCTCAACAGGCCATGGAGAAAGAACACTCGGAATTAATCACAACTTATCTTCTATCTCTTTTTTTAATGCTGGTGAAACGTTTAGAATACGCTGTCGTTATACCCAAAGTTTCAGATTATCCAGCGGTAATATTCACATCTCTTATCTTACACCATAATTATTCAGCTTCATAAGAAGTATATATCCAATCCTCGCAAATTACCTTTGCGAGGATTTTATATTGAAAGCCTGTTTAAACTAATTAAAAAAATTAACCACAAAAGGGACAAAAGCCACTCAAAAGAATAATATTTCGACTCCGCTCAATATGCAAATATTTTTAAAAACTTATGTGCTCTTATTAGCAGTTTAATAATTAACTTAAAATACTAAAGTGTTAATCTTGTGGTTCTTTTGTGGTTAAAATAAAAAGTTGAAAACAAGTTCTTAATTTAAAAGGAGTATTTATAAACGTTCCCTCCTGTTTTCTTATCTTTTTCATCAGCAATCAGCAATGTCTTATCATCAAGAAAAACAATCGATTCTTTTTGAGAATCATGATGTAAAGGTATTTTTTGAATCTTAGCTGAGTTAAAATTATCTGCCGTAAATCCTGAAAGCACCCGTATATTTTTATGATTCAACAATACAATTTTATCTTGTGTACTGTTAATTGCCGCAGAAGTAATCGCCGCATCACTATATTTGCCATCCAGCTTTAATCTACCTATCAATTTTGCTTCAAAATCTCCTTCTTTATTCGGAACCTTAAAAACTAAGAAAGTCCCGTCAAAACCCTTACTCCTGTTTTTGGTAAAGAGATAAAAATTTCCTTTCATTTCTACGAAAGCTTCGCAGTCATATAACCAATTCGATTTTTTTGGAGGAAATTCAGTCTGTCCTTCATAATGGAATTTTGTAGTCTGAATGGCTTTTGTGGTTTTCTGAGAAGCATCTTTTAAATCTAATTTCAAGATGGAAAGATTCTGCCTGTCATTATCATTATTTCCAAAATTTCCGATGTAGATATTGCCTTGGGTATCTTTTATAATATCTTCCCAATCGTCATTCTCCGCATTTTCCACAAGAACATCGGCCACCAGTTCTCCCTGTGTATTTAGCCCATACACAACATTCTTATTTCCTTTATCTTCTATTGCCCAAATTGTTTTTTTATCCGGAGACAACGTAATCCCTGAAACTTCTTTTAGTTTTTTAGGTAAAGAAAATTCTACTTTCAACGTATCTTCTTTGGGTTGCTCAGTTTGATTTTTAGGATTACACCCTAAAAAAAGCAATGAAGTTATGGCACAAAATATATACATTTTCATTAGTTTTTATTTAATTTTTTAGCTTCCTCCCAAAGCACATCCATTTCTTCCAAAGACAGATCTTCCAACTTTAGATTTTTTTCTAAAGCGATATTTTCCATTTTTTGAAATCTTGAGATAAATTTTAAATTGGTTCTTTCCAAAGCAGAATCCGGATTAATTCCTGAAATTCTTGCATAGTTAATGAGTGAGAAAAATACATCTCCCAATTCCAGTTCCTTTTTATCAATATCCGTTTCTGCATGAAATTCGGCTAATTCTTCATCCACTTTTTTCCATGCATCTTCAGCATCGTGAAATTCAAAACCAATTCCTTTTACTTTATCCTGAATTCGGTATGCTTTCACCATACTCGGAAGACTTTTCGGTACACCACCCAAAATAGACTTGTTCCCTTCTTTTAACTTTAATTTTTCCCAGTTCTGTTTTACTTCTTCTTCATCTTTTACTTCTACATCTCCATAAATATGAGGATGGCGGAAGATCAATTTTTCATTTAAAGAATTGATGACATCAGCAATGTCAAAACTTTCTTTTTCAGAACCTATTTTTGAATAGAAAACAAGATGAAGCAAAACATCACCCAATTCCTTTTTAATCTCCTGAAGATCTCCCTGCAAAATAGCATCAGAAAGTTCATAGGTTTCTTCAAGCGTCAAATGACGAAGTGTTTCTAATGTTTGTTTCTGATCCCACGGACATTTTTCGCGCAGGTCATCCATGATATCTAATAATCTTCCGAAAGCTTCTAGTTTTTCTTGTCTGGTATTCATAGTTTGAAAATTCAAAGTATTACAAATTTAAGGAATAAGAATACAATGTGTACTATTTAATGCTTTTTGTCATTCTGACGAAGGAAGAATCTAAACTTTATTTTGAAGATTCTTCACTACACTTCGTTCCGTTCAGAATGACACAACCCCGTATCAAAACAAAAAAGCCTTGTCAAGAAAATCTCAACAAGGCTTTTATATTTACCATTCAGAGGAATGAATTATCCCATCTTTCTGTGTGTACTTTTTGTAGCTGCTTTTGCTCCAGATGAAGCTTTCGCTTTTGGAGAAGCTGGTTGAGCTTTTGGAGCCGCTTTCTTAGGAGCTTCTTTATCTGTTAAAGTAACTTCCCCAGTTGTTGGATCTAACGTTTCAGGTTCAGCTTTTACAAAACTTTCAGGCGTAATATATCCCGCTTTGTGTAAAATATTGTACCATTGAGCCAATTTCTTGATATCAGAAGCATATACTCTTTCTGTATCGTAGTTAGGAAGAGATGTACCCATGAATTCCTTCAATTCGTCATCACTAGATTTGTGAGAAATCGTTTCCTTATAATCTTGGTTTTTAGCAATATTTTCAAATACTTCAAACAAAGGAACTTCTTTATCAAACGTAAACATCGCGATATTGTCTAGCAAACTTACTTGGCTAGAGTTTCCAATGCTTACTTTCTTTTTTGAAGTAACATCTTCAATAATAAAACCGTTTCTTAATTGAGAAACTAATTTGTAAAGTCCTGGTTTTCCAGAGATTGAAATTATTTTTTCTAACAGCATAACTTTATTTTTTGTGAATGTAGCAATCGGCTCAAGGCTTTTTGCTGTTTATTATTTTCTTGTTTTTTACTTACTATTCAAACTATTTCGGAAATCTCATTTTATAGCTGATGCTTACATCACCCTGAGAAATCTTTGTTAATTTACCTTTCACTAATTTCTTTTTCAAAGAACTTAAATGATCCGTAAACAGCGTTCCTTCAATATGGTCGTATTCATGTTGAATTACGCGGGCTCTAATATCGGAAAAAGTTTCCGTATGCTTAACGAAATTTTCGTCATAATATTCTATAACGATTGTACTTTTTCTCTTAACATCCTCTCTTACATCAGGAATAGAAAGACATCCTTCGTTAAATTTCCATTCTTCACCGGATTCTTCAAGAATTTTAGCGTTAATGAAAACTTTTTTGAAATCTTTCAATTCATCCTTAATATCCTCATAATCTTCATCTTCTGCTAATGGAGAAACGTCTATGATAAATACGCGGATATCCAGACCAATCTGCGGAGCAGCCAGACCAATTCCGTTAGCACTGTTCATGGTGTCGAACATGCTATCTATCAACTCTTGTAAATCGGGATAATTCTTGTCTATATCTTTGCCTACTTTTCTCAAAACAGGATCCCCAAAGGCTCTTATCGGTAAAATCATCTTGTTCTTTGTTCTAAAAAATTTTGCAATATGATGGTTGCACTTACTTTATCTATTAATCCTTTTTCCTGTCTTTGTTTTTTGCTTTTCCCACTTTGAGAAATAAAAAACGAAGCCATTTTGGAAGTAAATCTTTCATCTAAACGATGAACGGGAACTTCTGAAAATTCTTTTCTAAATTCTTCTATGAATTTTAGAATATCAGTTTCCACCTCGGAAATATTTCCTTTTAAATCTGTGGGAAGCCCCACAACAATGTCATCTACTCTATTTTCTTTGAAATATTTTTTCAAAAATTCCATTAAAGATGGAGTTTGTACGGTATCAAGACCACTCGCAATGATCTTCATATCATCTGTCGCTGCAATACCGCAGCGAGCCTTTCCATAGTCTATTGCAAGGATTTGTCCCATAGGTTTGCAAATTTAGTAAATTTTAATGATTTTATTCGTGACGTAGTTTTTTTTATAAATCATGTTTTATTCCATTATTTTTTTTATAATTTTAATCTTCCAACAAACAGAATTATGAAGAAACTTATCCTAGTAAGACATGCAAAGAGCGACTGGCCAGAAGACACAGAGGACTTTGATAGACCTTTGGCGGACAAAGGGTTAGAAGACGCTAAGAATATGTCGGGATTTTTAAAGAACAACCAAATCTCAATAGATTATATGGTATCGAGTCCGGCTGTCCGTGCCTTGAGTACCTGCGAAATTTTTAACCAAGCGTATCAGTCTGCCATGATAACGGATGAAAAATTATACAATCCTTTGGAAAGAAATTTTGAATCTGCAATCTACGGTTTGGATGATACCCATGATTCTGTAGCTTTTTTCTCGCATAACAATGGGATTTCTAATTTTGCCAACTCTATTTCTAACGATATTTTTCATTTTCCGACCTGCGGAGTTGCCGGTTTTGAAATTGACTGCAATTCGTGGGCAGAGTTTGATGGAGCCAATAAGAAATTACTTTTCTTTTATGAGCCCGGGAAAATTTAGTTTCATTTTTAACATCTTCTTCTTATCAACTTTTATATTCCTTCTTTCCTGTACAAAGAAGGAAAAAAACTATTTTGAAGCCATTTCATTGAATGATGTAAAGCTTTCTAAGCCCATACCTGGTGAATGGAGATATGATCGGGATGAGAAATTTCAAACTTTTGAGGATTTCCAGAAAATGGAAAAGATTAAACCCGAAGCCGGAAAAAATAGTATTTATTTACAACCCATTGGAACATTTAATGATTTACAGAAGAAAGAAATTCAGCTTACCCAAGAATATCTGAAAATTTATTTTCAACTTGAAACCAAAGTTTTACCAGCTTTATCCAATGATATTTTTCCGAAATCTGTAAGAAGGATCTTTAAAGACGGGCAAGAGCAAATTTTAGCCGGATATGTGCTGAATAATGTTTTAATTAAAAGAAAACCAAAAGATGCCATTGTTTTAATGGGAATTACAGAAAGAGATCTATTCCCAAAACCGGAATGGAACTATGTCTTTGGGTTAGCTTCTTATCAGGATGGCGTTGGGGTAACCTCGATGTATCGATTTGCAAATGGAAATTTATCCGAATCAAATTTTAATAAAAGTCTCGAAAGACTCATAAAAATAAGTTCTCATGAGATTGGACATATGTTTGGGATCAGCCATTGTTTACATGCCAATTGTGTAATGAATGGAACGAATCATCTTCCTGAAACAGATTCTCATTTTGCAAGAGCGTGTTCATTTTGTCAGCAAAAACTGAGTTCAAGTAATAAGTACAACAATAAAAAACGCTTAATTGATCTAAAACAATTCTTTGAAAAATACCATCTAAATACTGAGCTTTCCCGAACACAGCAGGATGTAAACTTATTTGAATAAAAGGGCAGAATATTTAGTAAAAGTATGGCGTTTTGTATCAACTCATATTTTACCAACAAGAAATCAAACCTAATTTTTTATTCAACACCAATCAATATAATGTATAAAATTCTATATACTATTGTTTTAATAGAATATAAAATCATAAAAACGAACTTATCTTTAAATTAAATCGTAAACAATTTAAAATCATCAACTTGTGCGTAAATTTGTTTCATCAAAACAAATTTATATTTATGAAAAAAATTATCGCTGTAAGTTTACTTTCTCTATTCTTATGTATGGTAAGTTGTAACAAGAAAAACAACACAACAACAGAAAACAAACCAATAATTATAGATTCTATCCCAACATTTTCAACAACTCCAAAAGATTATCAAATCAATTCCAAAACTACCTGCTATCTACAAATACATATAGATAAAAGCTATAAAGATAGTACGATGATTTCCATTAATGAGAATGGAGGAAAAATCACAGGAAAGATATTTAACAGATATTTTGGATCTGATATAAAAGAATCTGACCAAAAAGGAAATAATATTATTGTGGCTAACTTAAGTGGTATAAAGGTAGGAGATACCCTGAAAGTTATTCAGACATTAATAAGTAATGATGAGAGCTCTAAAAACCAAGGATTTTATCTTCAAAAAAATGGATATTTATATCCCGCAAGTGGTACTTTAGTCAACAAAAATGGAATAGATATGCTTGATAAGAAAACAATCAAATTTGAATTACAGGGATACAAAATGATAGATTGTAAAATGGCGAGTAAAAATTTAAAATAAAAAATTAAAAGCCTTCCAAAATAGAAATTGGAAGGCTTTTAATTATTAAGTATTGAACTAAAAAAGTATACTTTATTTCTTTTTCAAATCCAGATCATCAAAATCAAAACTGAAATCTGTAACATCGGAAATAGGTTTTAGTTTTGCAGATACCGCTTTTCCGTTTTCATCATAATTGAAAATAATATAGGCATCAGCATCGTAACTTCTGTCGTCCCATTTTATAATGAAAGAGTTATTGGAGTATGGAAGGAGCTCCCCTTTTAATCTTGGTGAGTTTTTACATGCAATAGTATAAGTATTCCCCTTCTGAGAGATTTCTACATCTCCAAACCAAACATCATTGTATTTACCCACAAATTGTTCGGCCTTAGGCTGAAGGTTTTTATCTTTTTTAAATGACTCAGATGTTGCGAAAGCTTCTTTCTTTTGCTTTTCATAAACGGCTTCATTTTTTGTCATTCTCTCGCCATACGTTTTCAGCCAATTTCTGTCTGCCACGCCTAAATAAGAATCTTTTACCGTATTGGTAATGGTGTTGAAAGCTGCCCCTGACTGTTGGTTGGTTAAAACTACAATTCCTAATTTCAGATCCGGAATTAAAGTAAACTGCGTTACCGTTCCAATTAATCCGCCTGTATGCTGAACTTGTTTGTGACCTTTAACATCACTTAAAAACCAGCCCATTCCGTACCCATAAAAACTGGTATCATAAGGATTTTTTGCCGCTACTCTATCAGGAATCTGTAAGCTCCAAAGCTGTTGTACATTTTTATCTGAAACTAATTTTTTGCCGTCTTTCGTTGTGAAATTATTCAATAGAAATTCCGCCCAAGTCGTCATATCTATAATGTTACTCATAATTCCGCCTGCTGCGTTGGCTGTTTCATTCCAGTCGTGAGGAACTGCGATTGATTTTCCGTCTACAGGCGCATGAGCATCAATTTTATTAGTAATTGCTTTTGCTCTGTTGTAACTTCCGAAACTTGAGGTCATCCCAACAGGTTTCATAATTCTTTGTTCGATAAAATCTGCCCAACTTAATCCTGAAACTCTGTGAATCACTTCTCCGGCAACAATAAACATCACATTATTATAATCTAAAGTGGTTCTGAATGGGTTTTCAGGTTGTAAATATCTTACGTTATGTATAATATCATTTACCGTTAAACTACCTCCTTCTGGGAAAAACATTAGATCACCCTGCCCTAACCCTAAGCCTGCTCTGTGTGTCACTAAATCTTTAATGGTAACATTTTGCGAAACATAAGGATCATACATTTGAAATTCAGGAATATATTTTGAAACCTTATCATTCCAGTCTAATTTTCCTTCATCTGCTAAAATCGCTAATGCCGTACAGGTAAAACCTTTTGAGTTGGAAGCAATTCCTACCAACGTATTGGCATCCATCGGCTGCTTTGTTGTTAAAGAACGTACGCCTACTCCTTTTGAATAAATCAGTTTTCCATCTTTTACAATTCCGACTGACATTCCTGGAACATCAAAAGTTTTCAACGTATTCTGGATCAGTTCGTCCAGTTTCTTTTCTTCAACCTGCCCAAAAGAGATCAGAGAGAACAGAATAAAGAACAAAGAAAAGTTATGCTTCATTATTTTTAAATTTTTACGAAGTTAATCAATTCAACATTTATTGAGTAAATTTGGTTTTCTATAAACAAAATAAAGATTATGGTGAAAATTATTTCTGTACGACAAACCCCAGAATATAAAGATATCGCTATACAATATTTACAAAAAAGCTGGCCAGATATTTATCCAAAGATGTATGAAGATTGTATAACTCACAGCATTAATGCAGAACAGTTTTTACCACAATGGTATCTTTTAGAAAAAGAATATCAAATTATAGGTTGCGCAGGTTTAATAACGAATGACTTCATCAGCCGGGGAGATTTGTATCCTTGGGTTTGCGCTATTTTTATTGAAGAAAATCACAGAGGAAACAATTACATTTCATTACTCTTAAATAAAGCAAAACAAGATACCAGAGAAGGCGGATTTAAATACCTAAATCTTTGTACAGATCATATAGGCTTATACGAAAAATATGGGTTTCAATATATTGCTCAGGGGGTATCATCCTTGGGAAGAGGAATCTAGAATTTATCAAATTACTTTATAAAGTAATTTCAAAGCTTATCTTTGCAAAAACTAACTCAATATAATGACAGCAAAAAAGCTATTTACTTTCTTTTTATTCGTACTCAGTTTTCATTTATATTTTTCACAGGAAGCCATCATCAAAGACGATAAAGTTTTACTGGATGGAAAACAGATTTTAAAAGTTGAAAAAATCAATGTTGCTCAATATTCTTTCTTTTCTATGAAAGATGACGAGGAAGTTCTGCTTTATAAATATATGGATAATGAAACTCCAAAATATGTAAACGATGATTATTTTATCCTTAATTTCCTTACAGAGAAAGTTAAAATAGAATCAACTGATATTGCAAAGATTGCCAATTTCATGAACTCAAGAAAAGGAATGGAAAAATTGATAAGATGGCTCATCAAAGAAAGAGTGCTTACTCATGATGGAGAATTAAATCCTGAGCGTGTTGCCATTTTCAAAGAAAAATATGATGAAAATATTACCGAAAGAACTGTTAGATAATGACTAAAATCCTCCTCCTTTCCGACTCACATTCTTATATTGATGACCGAATTCTAGACTATGCCCAACAGGCTGATGAAATTTGGCATTGTGGAGACTTTGGAAATCTTGAAGTTATTGAAGAGCTCGAAAAAATAAAGCCTTTAAAAGGTGTTTACGGAAATATAGACAACACAAAGATCCGATCTGAATTTCCGGAAGTAAACCGTTTTTTTTGTGAAGACTTAGAAGTATTAATGATTCACATCGGAGGTTATCCCGGAAAATACACCCCTTTAGCAAAAGAAGAAATTGCTGAAAAAACTCCTAAACTATTTATTTCAGGGCATTCCCATATTTTGAAAGCCATGTATGATAAAACGAACAAATTACTTCATCTTAATCCTGGAGCTTGTGGAAAACAAGGCTGGCACAAAATGAGAACAATGATGCGTTTTGTGGTTGAGGGAGAAGAAATAAAAGATCTTGAGGTTATTGAATTGGGACCGAAATAACTTTAAATTTGCATCAAGGATCTAAATATAAGATTCAACTGGTGTCTGAGTGACAAAATTGAAAATAATAAAAATGAAGATTGGTGATAAAGTTTCTGTGGTAGATGAAGACTTAAGCGGAATGATAACTTCTGTGCACGGAAACACTGTGGTTTTTAAAGATGAATATGGCTTCACCTATCAATACCAAGCAGAAAAATTGGTTCCGAATAATGCTTCTATCTACGAAAATATGAAAGTAGAAAGAAAGCCGGAGCCGAAGAAAGTGACGTCAAAAAAGCATCATAAAAATCAGTTAGTATTGGACCTACATTTTCATCATCTAGTAAAAAACCCGAATGATTATGATAGCTTTGAGAGACTTTTTCTTCAAAAAGAAAAGCTGTTGGAAGTCATCAGCTTTTGCAGAAAGAATAATTTAAAAAGATTAGAAATCGTTCACGGAATAGGTGATGGCGTTTTACAGAGAATGGTCATGGATGTTTTGGAGAGCCAAAGCAAACTCGATTATTATCATAAAGAAATACTTCATCATCAATCGGGTGCGGTAATGGTAGAATTTCACTAAATTTGCAACAATTGTAATATGAACGTACTTAATTTACTTTTTACCAAAGACGGATTGATCTACCAAATTGCTAAGAACAAGAGCATTTTGGAGGAAAAATCTTATTTTGTTACAGAAGAAACTCCAGAAAATTTTATTACTGATCAACTGGATAATGTTCTGATAAAACAAAGATTTGACGAAATTCATGTAATCTCGTCGCTGAACCATTTTACGTTGATGCCTGAAGGATTTTCAGAGCATGATGCAGGTTTTGAACTCATTGCCTACAACGCTCCCGTTGATAAGGAAAATGAAGAGCTGATGCTTTCTGTGAACAAGAAATTTAAGGTTCAGTTTTATTATACCTTCCCGAAAAATTTTTATAATAAGATAAAAGAATTGGCGATTCCGGTTCATTTTAATTTTTCAGGTGAGAAGTTTTTAAATTCGATTACGAACAAAAACAATAAAGAAATTCACATTAACCTTTACCATAACCAATGTGAGTTCTTTGCCATTGACAATAAAAAAATAATCTTATACAATAATCTGGATGTAAATTCAGAGGTAGATTTTCTTTATTTTGTAATGTTTACATTAAGCAAAATAGATTTTGGAATTAATGAAACCAACTTTTTTGCTTACGGAGAAACCACTGAAAATGAAACCTTTATTTCAGAATTACAAAAATTTGTAAAGAATCTGAAAATTGTATTTGATAATATTCCTAATAAGAATTTCATTTTAAATTAAAAATAAAAAAAGGAATGCAGAGCATTCCTTTTTTATTTTCTGTGTTGAGTATATTAAAATAATGTATATCCAAAAATAAGAGAGATTGTTTTATAATCTGACTTAATATCCTTCCCTAAAATATCCCTTTTTGTATGATAATTAAATTCTAAACTATATCTATTATCATATTTATAGCCAATTCCAAATGCAAAATTAATATTAGGTTCTAATTTAAACTTTCTTGGAAGATAATTATATTCTTCATAAGTAATCTCTGATCCACCTAAAACAACATCATAAACAAAAGAAGCATTGACGAAAACCTTTGATTTAGCACTAATAAAACTATAATGCCTAATTCCTAAAGGAACTTCTATCGAAGAATACTTTAATGTTGTTTTATTAGGTACTGCTTCATTTAGTATTGTTTTTGTAGTATATTCTTTTTCAGAATTATAGTATTGATAAGTTGGTTCTATAATTAGAGCCCATTTATTATTATTAAAAGGCATTACAAATTCAGCTTCAACTCCTACTCTAAAATTGGTTTGATTTCCAAAATCTGTATTATATAAACTTTGGTTATCATTACTTGATATTGCCAGAGAAGAAAAGTTAACTCCAGGTCTTATAGATAAATGGAATGATTTTTTTTCTGATTTTTTTTCAAAACTTTTATAATTTTCATTTTTACAAGTATTAAATCTAATAAAAAATTCTTTCAAATCCGATTCTCTATATTGAATACTTAAAATTTGAGAATCATTGATATCATCACAATCTGATAAACTTTGCATTTGTTCAATAAACATATTATTTTTAGCAACCTGTGTATCTGATATTGAATATTTTTTATAAACTAGTGGTTTAATGTCAGAATCTGTTTGATAAAAAAAACGTCTTACATCTTCATAAGAATATTGATATAACGTATATTTCCCTTCAACTAGGGCTTTAAGAAAAACAGTTTTTTTAGTAAATATTGGATCTTTACTATCACTTAAGGTACTAAGATTATCACTCGACATTTCAACTTCGACATCAGCTCTTACATATTTTACTTTCCCTTCAATTTCAAATTCCTTAACAACGCTGATTCCTTTTAATTTTGAAGCACTTGTTGCATCATTTTTAAATTCAAACTGAACAAGGCTTCTACCCCATTCCATATTTTTTATCAATCCTTCAACTTTACTACCTTGATTATCGATATAATATCCTTTTTCAAAGACATTCTGACCAAATGATTTAACACTAAAAATGGCCAACATCACAAATGGCAGCAGATACTTTCTCATAGTTATAATTTTTAAGTTGCAAAAATAGATATTTATATAAAAGAAAGAGAATTTTACTTATAATAATTACCTTTGCATAATGTACAGAATAATATCCGGCAGATGGAAAGCCAAAAAAATAGCAGCTCCAAAGAATTTTGATGTAAGACCCACAACGGATTTTGCCAAAGAAGCTTTGTTCAGCATTTTAGAAAATACGTATGATATGCAGTCGATTTCTGTTCTGGATCTTTTCGCAGGAATTGGGTCTATTACTTTCGAATTTGCGTCAAGAGGTTGTAAGGATATCGTTTCTGTAGAAATGAACCCTAAACATACAAGCTTCCTTAATTCCACCGCTTCAGAATTGGATATGTCTTCACAAGTAAGCGTTCAAAGAGGGGATGCTTTTGATTGGTTAAAAAAATTCAGAAACAAAAAATCTTTTGAGATCGTTTTTTCTGATGCTCCTTTCGAAATGGAAGAAAAAAAATACCACGAACTTATTTCTTTAGTTTTACATAACAAATACCTAAAAGAAAATGGCGTTTTGGTTGTTGAGCATCAAAGCAGAATGAAATTTGATCATCCCAACTTTTTAGAAACCCGAAAATACGGAAACGTAAGTTTCAGTTTTTTCAAACCTAATACAGTAGAAACAGATAACCAGGAAATTTAATTCTTGGTTATTTTTTTTGAAATATCTACAGCATCCTGCCCCCATTTTGCAATTTCAGTTAAGACAGGAAGCAATGTTTTTCCAAAATCAGTTAATGAATATTCTACCATTAAAGGAGGCTTTTTTGTGTAAACCTTCCGATCTATAATATTATCTTCTTCCAATTGTTTTAATTGAAGACTAAGCGTTCTTTCTGTAATGGTAGGAATTAATTTCCTCAGTTCATTATATCTTTTGGCACCATCAATTAAATAAAACAAAATTACCGCTTTCCATTTTCCGCCTATAAATCTCATCGTTACGCTGGTGCAGCAAGGATAAGGCTTGTTGTCTACTGTATACATTTATACTATCATTTTTTACCGTTATTGCAAAGTTAATAAACTTAAATTAATTTTGTAACTATAAAAATGATAGTATAAAATTATGAGTTTTTTAGAAAAAATGAAAACGAGGTATACCGTAAAAAAATACAATCCTCAAGGAACAATTAGTGAAGAACAAGTAACTCAATTGAAAGAAATATTGAACCTAAGCCCATCTTCGATTAACAGTCAACCATGGAATTTTGTCTTTGTGAGTAATCCTGAAATCAAAGAAAAATTAGGGGAAGCTTCTTATTTTAATAAAAATAAAATTATAGAAAGTAACCAGATCATAGTTTTTCAGGTATTAAAAAATTCGGAAGATTTTGAAAAGCAAATTGAAGCAACCTTGCCGGAAGGTTCTATCAATTATTACAATAATTTTGTAAAATCAAAAGGAGAAGCTGCTATCCAATCATGGCTTAGACATCAAGTGTATTTATCTCTTGGAGTGCTCCTTTCTGCCTGTGCCAATATGGATATAGATTCTACCCCAATGGAAGGAATTGAGCCAGAAAAATATGATGACATCTTAAAAAATGAAAAGTATGAAACCTTATTTGCTGTGGCAATTGGAGAAAGATCTGAAGATGATAGCAATCAACCTAAAGTAACCCCAAAGACAAGATTAAAAGCCGAAAAAGTAATTCTAGAGTTTTAATATTTTAACCGAAAAAGAGACAAAAGCTATACGCTGATTTTTAACAATTGTTTAATTGTTAGAAAACAAAAGCCATTCAAAATAATAACATTTCGACTCCGCTCAATATGCAAATATTTTTAAAACTTAGATGCTCTTATCAGCAGTTTAATAATTAACATACTAAAGTGTTAATCTTTTGTTTTGTGGTTAAATTTTAATGAGTTTAAATAGACTTAAATACAAAAGCTGTTTCGGTTTGAAACAGCTTTTATTTTTATAGTACTTTAAGTTCAAGATCGATGCTCTTACCGAAGAATTTCTTAGAGATCTTCTCAAAATTCTTAGTGATATCTGAGAGATAAAAATGATAATTCGGTTTTGAATTGCTATCATTTAAAAGATGATACTTGTCTAAAATAATCTTCAAATGGTTGGTTACAATATTAGGAGAATCTATAACCCGAACACGGTTTCCGTAATACTGCTTGATTTCGTCAATCAGTAAAGGATAATGTGTACATCCTAAAATCAACGTTTCAATATTCTTTAGTTTATTATTGCTTAAATAATTATAGATAATAGCATGCGTGATTGGATGATTTTTAAAGCCTTCCTCAATAGCAGGAACCAATAAAGGGGTTGCTAATTCATCAACTTTAATCCATTTATTATGCTTTCTAATACTCTTTTTATATAACCCCGAATTCACCGTTGCTTTCGTAGCAATAACGCCGACATTCGTATGAATTTCGTAGGAAACTTTTTCGGCAACAGGATTTATTACATCAATCACAGGAACTTTTCCTGCAACAGATGCCATCACTTCATTCAAAGCATTTGCTGTCGCCGTATTACAGGCAATTACAATCGCTTTACAGTTTTGCGCCAACAAAAAGTTGGTGATCTTTGTAGAATATTCAATGATCGCTTCTTTTGATTTCTCACCGTACGGAAGGTGTTTTGTATCTCCAAAGTAAATCAGATCTTCATGGGGAAGAAGTCTTTTTATTTCTTTAGCTACCGTTAACCCTCCAACTCCACTATCAAAAACTCCGATAGGCTGCTTAGGTGAGAGATGCGAGTAATTTTCTTTTTTAGTTTTCAAGTGAGCTGAAATTTTATACAAAAATACTGAATAGTTCGTAATTTAATTAAGATTACTGATAGAATAATCTTTCGGATATCTTACCTTATAGCTTATTCTAATTTTCTTTGTTTCAGATGCAGAAATTTTAAGATTCCAAGTTAAAAACCCTTTTTCTTTATCGAGCTCTGCACCATCTGTTTGAAGCAATTCTACTTTTACATCTTCATTTTTACTTAAAGGAATTTGGTCCTTCATCTCAATATTAATTGCTTCTTTCTTATTATTTCTAACAATAATATCATAGGTAAATGTTTTCTCTTGGTATGAAGAGAACAATTTAGTGCTTGATTTGTCATCAACAATCTCTTTGCGAACACTTATTTTTTTATCATCCCCTAAGGTAATACTCAATTCATCTGTTATCTGATCAGGGTTAATTTTTGTTTCGCCCACATACATATTCTCAAATATCACACTTGCTTCTCCCGGAATTAGATTATATTGATTAAAATCTTTAATTCTGGCTATTAAAAATGCATTTGTATTTTGTCTTGGAGCAGTATAATATTTATAAATTACAGGAACTTTAATTTCTTTTAGCGTAATAAAATGATAATCACTGCTTGATAGAACATCATAAGGAATATCTACATCAAAACTCGTGTTCAGAAGGTTTTCTTTAGATACAAATCTCTTGCTGATTCCTACCACCGCAACTTCTTCTATTCTTGTTTCCCTCATAGTATCTCTATGTTTTGAATAACCTTGTATTAGAACTTTATCTGCATTTTTAAAGGATTCTAAAAACCATGGTGTCAAGACAGGGGCATTATTACTTGTAGATGATCTTGCATTAATCAAAGAAAGCTTTACTCCTTTCCAATCTTGTCCCGTTGTTTGTAAAACCTTTGCTTTAAATGTAATATCTAAAGGCTCAGAAAGTTTATTTCCTTTAACTTCATAGAAAGGTTCCCACGAAACATTTCCTGTAAGATATCCAATATCCATTTTTACGTTTCCTGAACCGGTATTGAATACCTTTAAAAGTAAAACACTTTTAGAACTGGCATCTCCAGTTTTAGAAACTTCTCTTAATTTTGTATTAAGCCTATCAAGCTTACGTTGATTTTCTTCACTTTTCTTATAAATATCAACCAAAGCAGTACTTATTTCAGTTCTCTTTGATTTATAATATTCTGTAAGTTGCATTAGCTGGGCAACGCTTGAAGAACTGCTTCCTACCAAAAGTCCTTGATTTTTATCCAGAAGTTCTAACGTTTTTTCACTCGTTTCTCTTTCAATATTGAGCTTAGAAATCATATTGTTCATAAGAGTAATACTATCTCCAATAATCTTAGAACGAGGGTTTACACTTTCTAAATTTTCTGAATAATAATTATTTACATACTGCACTGAAAGAATGTTAATATTTTTATTATTCGAATTGATCTGTATTGATTTTGGAAAAACATTATCTGATATATTTGTAATTACAATGTCTGAAGAACCTCCAGGTAAAGAAAAACTAGCCGAACCTTGCAATTCAGCAGAAGTTCTGTAAATGTTTACTGCATTCACTTTCACTTTGGCAAAAATTGGTTTTTGAGAAAAGGATAGAACAGCAAAAAATAAACAGATAAGTTGTAAATATTTCTTCATGGTTTATAGTTTATGGTTTTTAATTTTTAATATAAATTAGATAATAAATAAGTCTGAAGCAATCCCATCTGCCATAAACCAATGTTTCTCAGGAATCTTAAGGTGATTGTTTTCAACGACTAAAATACCGTCGGAAACCTTAGATTTAATATCATTTTGAAACGTATCTAAAATCTTATTTGAGAATTTATGATTCAAACTTTCAAGATCTACGCCCCAAATTGTTCTCAACCCAATCATGATCATTTCATTAAATTGATCTTCCAGAGAAAGAATTTCGGTCTCTTTAGCGATAATATTTGAGTTTAATTTTTTAATGTATTGTTGATTATTGGCGACATTCCAACTTCTTGTATCATGTCCGTTGTAAGAATGTGCAGACGGACCTATTCCCAAATACTCTTTATATTTCCAATATGAAGAATTATGCCTTGAATAAAAGCCTGGTTTAGCAAAATTGGAAACCTCATAATGATCAAACCCATGATCTTTTAGGAAGTCTGAGAGATAATAAAACTCTTCATTCTGCTCTTCTTCTTTAGGATTGGCAACTTTTCCTTTTGAGATCCAGTTTTCCAATGCTGTTTTTGGCTCAACAGTCAGCGCATAAGAAGAAATATGAGGTACTTCTAAAGCAATGGTTTTTTTTAGATTCTGTTTCCAGATTTCAAGATTAGAAGTTGGTGAACCATAAATAAGGTCTATACTTAAGTTTTCAAACCCAAAATCCTGAGCTCTTTTAATAGAACTTTCTGCTTCGGAAGCATTATGTGCACGATTCATCAATTTCAAATCTTCTTCAAAGAAACTTTGAGTTCCTATTGAAAGACGATTCACATAAGAATTTGATAACCCTTTTAAAAAGCTTTTATCTAAATCATCAGGGTTGGCTTCTAAGGTAATTTCAATATCCTTATCAAAACTGAAATGCTTTAACACCTCATCAATCAAAGAATTGATCTCATCAACAGAGAGAATGGAAGGCGTACCACCTCCAAAGTAAAGGGACTGTAAATTTTTATTCTGCAGTTCGTCTTTTCGTAAAAAGATCTCTTTCTTCATTGCAGCAAGCATTTCATCCTTAAAATTTAAAGATGTTGAGAAATGAAAATTACAATAGCTGCATTTTTGTTTACAGAACGGAATGTGAATATAAATCATAAAAAAAGCTCTGAAAAAATCAGAGCTCAAATTTATTTAAATTAAATTGATTAATATCTATAACCTCTATGATTAATGAAGTTATCAAAGTTATACCCCAATCCAATCATGAAGCTATTCCCTCCATACGTCTGAATATCAGACAATCCAAGGTTATAACTAGCACCTACCATAAATTTATTAAATCTTACTTTAACAATTGGAGAGATACTTAATTGTTGGCTATCAAATCTATTCTGAACAGATCTATAGTTTACTCCGAACGAGAACGAATTGATATCGTTAAAGAATGTTGCCATTAAGTTGTAATCAACAGTTCTTGTAGAGTTGGTATTAAGGTTGATCAATGCAGATGGTGTAACATACATATTATCTGCAAAGTGCCAATCATATCCTAAGTTTAAGAAGAATTTGATTGGAGAAGGCTCACGACCGTTAACAATAGACTCATCATTCGATAGAGCGATGTCATTAACAGAAACGCCTGCAAAGATATTGTGATACGTAGCTGCTACCCCAAAGTTGGCATAAGCCATAAAGATATTGCTTTCAGCACCTTGTAATAAAGGGTCAGACGCATCTTCAGTGTTAATTTTTGAATAATCAAAATTCATATTATACAAGCTTACACTTGTACCGAAAGAGAATTGATCTTTTCTGTCTCCTTCACTGCTAAGAGGAATGAAATATGAAGCACCAGCCGTAATACCTCCAGCCGAGATAGGTCCATTACTATCTCTAAAAACAGAAATACCAGCCCCTAATCTATCAAAGATATTCGCATTAATCCCAACTGATTGTACATTTGGAGATTCGCTAAACTTTGAAAATTGTTGTTGGTAGTTAAGATTAAGCTGAACATAGTCCGTTTTACCGTATTGTGCAGGGTTGAACAGGAACTCACCATCCAAAAGATATTGTTGATAGTATGGTAATGTTTCTTGTGCTTTATATGCATTTGACAAAAGAGCCAAACACACCATAGCATATAGTTTTCTCATAACAAATCTTGATTTCAATTCAACAAATATAAAAAAATTCTCAATATATTTTTAGTTTTCTAAATAATTTCTCCATTTTTTTACGGCATCCGTCATATCTTGGGGCATTGGGCTCTCAAAATACAATTCCATTTTTGTTGTAGGATGTATAAATCCTAAAGTATGAGCATGAAGAGCATGTCTTGGTAAAATTTCGAATACGTTTTTTATAAATTGCTTATACTTAGGTAAGTTAACTCCTCGTAATGGCGTATGACCTTCATATCTTTCGTCATTAAACAGGGTATGACCAATATGTTTGAAGTGCGCTCTTATCTGATGGGTTCTTCCCGTCTCTAATTTGCATTCCACCCAAGTCATATACTTAAATCTTTCAAGGACTTTATAATGGGTTACTGCATGCTTGCCGTGGCTTCCGTCTACATAAGTATGCATTTGCATTCTATTTTTAGGATGTCTACCGATGTGGCCGGTGATTGTTCCTTCATCATCCTTCACATTCCCCCACACAAAAGCCCAGTATAATCTTTTGGTTTTTCTTTCGAAAAACTGTTTTGCAAGAAAACTTAAAGCATATTCATTTTTAGCAATTACCAATAAGCCTGAAGTATCTTTATCAATTCTATGCACCAATCCTACTCTATCCAGATCAGACTTTTGGTTATTTTGTTCAAAATGATAAGCAAGGGCATTTACTAACGTTCCGTCCCAGTTTCCAAATCCCGGATGAACTACCATTCCCGGATTTTTATCTACCACCACCAAATCATCATCCTCATAAACAATATTAATTGGAATATTTTGTGGAACAATAACATTCAACCTTGGAGGATGGGCCAATAATACAGAAACATGATCGCCCGGCTTTACACGATAGTTTTGTTTTACCGGTAATCCGTTAACCACAACATTTCCGGCTCTGCACGTTTGTGAGATTTTGTTTCGTGAAGAATTCTGACGGTATATTAATAGAAACTTATCTATTCTTAACGGTTCTTGTTTTTTATCAACAGTGATATTAAGATGCTCATACAATCCGCTATTCTCCTCTTCAATATCAATATTGTTGGGATCTAACAATTCTTCATCTAAAAAATCTTCGTTATCTTCTGTCATTTCTTTTTATTTTTTTACACAAAAGGCTTCAACATTATGAAAGTTGAAGCCTTAATTGTTATGATAAATTTTTATTATTCTACGACTACTTTTTTAGCTTTAGGCTTTTGAGCGGGTTGCTGTGGAGTATTTGTAGGTGTTGTTGATTTATTACTACTTCCTGTATTAGCAGTGTTAGTGCTTGCAGAAGGTTTTGGTTTTTCAGTTGTAGATGCAGCAGGTTTCGTTGCCGCAGGCTTAGGCTCTGTCTTTACTGGTTCTGTTTTATGAACCGGAACCTGAACAACAGGAGCTGCTTCTTGAGGAGCTGGATAGTTATGAGCTTCTTCGTAACGTACAGGAGGCAGTGAAGTATCAACCTTCATTCTGTATATAGAATTTAACTGTTCAATTTTTGCATTCAGTTCAGCCGGTGTTTTCTTACTTGCCCAAAGATCTATCTGCATTCCCTGGTCCCTGACATCTCCTGAAGCAGGATCCTGATAATAAATAATATCAGATTCATCTTTACTTCCGTCCTCATGTTCTACAAGACCTACTTCAAACATACTTCTTGCAATAACGCCTCGTGCTTCTTTCACTGTTAACCCTACCACATTTGGTATTGAGATATTTCTCATTGGCCCAGAACCCACAACCACATCAATGGTTGAGAATCTAGGAATCAATGTTCCAGGTTTTACTGCATTTCCTTTGAATAATACTCTAAGAATAGCATCTTTCTGAATACTTGGTTCAAAAATAGTATCTCCGATTTTTAATCCTACCTGATTTATTCTTTGGAAAGCTAAACCTGAATATTTATTAATCACATCCGGAATGGCTACAGGAGCCCAAGTTCTCGGATTAACTCTTAGCTGAATGGCTCTACCATCTTTCACACGGGAACCCGCAGATGGAGACATTTTAAGAACCTGAAAAGGTCTGTATTTTGGATCATAAGTAGCACTATCTACTTCATAATCTAGTCCTGTGTCTTCCAATATCTTGACAGCATCATAGACCGATTTATTTACTACATTTGGAACTGGCGTTTCCTGACCATGTTTCGTATGGTATTCTAACCAACGAAATGTAAGCCACACAAGGCCTACAAAGACCACGATAGCTAACAATACGTTCAGTAAAACTCTCCAATTGAAAAGTGATTTAAGCATACTTAAAAATACTTTAATTATAACCGCAAATATAATTAATAATTTTAGAATGTCCTTTTTATTTAACACAATTCATTTTTGAATTCAAATTTTCGGAATTTCACTTATTGCATTACATAAAATCATTAAATTTGCCTCAATTGATACTATAGGTTATGAGCAAAAAAAGTGTTGCCGTAGTTATGGGAGGCTATTCCGACGAATATGTTGTCTCCCTAAAAAGCGGTCAATTAATTTATGATTCTTTAGACAGAGATCTATATAATGTATATAAGGTAGTTATCCTTAAAGAGGAGTGGTATTTTCTAGGTGAAAATGATAAGAAATATGCCATTAATAAAGGGGACTTCTCTGTAACATTAGATAATAATGAGCAGCTGACATTTGATGTTTGCTTTAACATTATCCATGGAACTCCGGGCGAAAATGGAATTTTACAAGCGTACTGGGATGCTATCGGGCAAACCTATACAGGATGTGATTTTTATCAAAGCGCTTTAACATTTAACAAAAAAGATACGTTAGCGGTATTGTCAAAATACGGAATTCCTTCTGCGAAAAGTGTTTATTTAAGAAAAGGAGAAGACATTAATGTAGATGAGATCATCGAAAATCTAGGACTTCCTGTTTTTGTTAAACCTAATCAGTCTGGTTCTTCTCTGGGAATTTCTAAAGTAAAAGAAAAGTCTGAATTAATTGCTGCAACAGAAATTGCCTTTAAAGAAGATGATGAGATTTTAATTGAAAGTTTCTTAGACGGAATGGAAGTTTCAGTAGGCGTTATAGACTTTAAAGGAGAAACCATTGTGTTAGGAATTACAGAAATTGTTCCTCAAAATGAGTTCTTTGATTACGAAGCTAAATATGAAGGCGCTTCCGAAGAAATTACCCCTGCCAGAATTGATGCCGAAACTACAAAAAGAGTGGAAGAAATCTCAAAAAGAGCCTACGATTCTCTAGGAATGAGTGGCTTTTCACGCAGTGAGTTTATTTTGATGGACGGTATTCCCTATATGTTAGAAATGAATACAAACCCTGGATTTTCTCCGGCAAGTATTCTTCCTCAACAGGCAAAAATCTATGGAATTTCTATCACAGATCTTTGCGGAAATGAAGTTGAAAAAGCTTTAGCTAAAAAATTAAAGTAAGTATGAAAATTGCTGTTTTCCCGGGATCATTTGATCCTATCACTTTAGGACATTACGACATTATTGAAAGAGCGGCTCCGCTTTTTGATAAATTAATTATTGCCATTGGGCAGAATTCTCAGAAGAAATACATGTTTCCCCTGGAAAAAAGGGTGGAATTTATTCAAAATTCTGTTGCCGAATTCCCCAACGTAGAAGTAGATTATTTTGAAGGTCTAACTGTTGACTTTTGTTTTGAGAAAAATGCTCAGTACATTCTTCGAGGATTAAGAAATCCTGCAGATTTTGAATTTGAAAAAGCCATTGCTCACACCAACAGAACCTTAGCTCATAAAAAATTAGAAACCGTATTTTTATTAACCTCATCAGGAAAATCATTCATCAGCAGCAGCATCGTGAGAGAAATCATCAACCACGGCGGCGAGTATGAATTATTGGTTCCTGAAGCAGTAAGAGTGAAATTATAAATAATGAGTAATTGGTAATACGTAATATTTAATACGATGGATTTTAATCAACTATTTAGAGACAGAACCAAAAATTTCTCTATTTCCATTATTAAATCATTATCATCATTACCTTATTCTGATGCCCTTTCAATCATTAGAAAGCAAATTATAAGGTCTTCCACTTCTGTAGCTGCAAATTATAGAGCAGTTGCAAGAGCCAGATCTGAAAAAGAAAGATTTGCTAAAATCTGTATTGTTGTTGAGGAAATTGATGAAACTCAACTTTGGTTGGAAATAATTGAGGAACTTGGATATCTAAGTCCTGAAAATATTTTAAATTTAAAATCAGAATGTGAAGAACTCGTAAAAGTAATGACAACCTATAAATTTAAATTATCACAAAATAAAACGGAATAATTTATATCACTCATTACCAATTACTCATTACTCATACTATATGCACGAACAGTTCAATTTTGCCATAGAAGTACTCGGAACGATTGCCTTTTCAATGTCGGGAAGTTTTGCAGCGATGCAAAAACGTCTTGATCCGTTTGGGGTACTTATTATTGCCTTCGTAACTTCTGTTGGAGGCGGAACTGTTAGAGATTTATTATTGGATATTCCTGTTTTCTGGATGCACGACCTGTTAACCTGTGGCGTTATCATCATTACAAGTATTTTCACAATGATATTTAAATCACTGGAGAAAAACTTTAAAGTGACTTTATTTATTTTTGACAGCTTCGGATTGGGATTGTTTACCATCATTGGCGTTCAAAAAGGCTTACATGTAGATATCCATCCTTTAATATGTATCGGATTGGGAACTATTACAGGCTGCTTCGGAGGGATTATTCGGGATATTTTATTGAATAGAATTCCCTTGATCTTTAGAAAAGAAATTTATGCTACCGCTTGTATTGTCGGTGGTTCAGTGTTTTTATTACTCACAAAATATACTACACTCTCTTATACTTTCATCCAGATTTTCACCATTTTATTAATTGTTGGAATCAGAACATTAGCCGTAAAATACCATTGGCAAATGCCAAAATTCTATGGATATGATCATAGTTCGGAAATGTAATTATTAATTTCAGCCCATACTATTCTTACCTTTTTAATAAAACCCTTATCGGTTAAAAATAAAAAATGCACCTGAAAAATCAAGTGCATTTATATATTTATGTGAAAAATCTATATTAGAATTTCCCTCTCTGTCTCATATGAGGATTGTGTACGTGCTTTTGCATTGTTGGCATTTTCAACTGATCTTTCATCATTTTGATTTGATCTGTCATCATTCCTGCACTATCCAATCTTTTTGCTTCCTCCAGTAGTTTTTGACCTTCCTGCTTTCTTCCTTTAGAAATAGCTGCAGCAGCCAAGTTTAACGTAGCCATTGCTCTGTCATGCTTCATATTCAAGCCATATTCCAACGCTTTTCTCATTAACGGTTCTACTTTCGTAGGGTGTTCCTGCGCTAAAGTTAAACCTTGTAGATAATGAAAATAACCGTACTGAGATTTATGAAGCTGACCTTGATAATCCTTAATATTACTTAAGTATACCACGGCTTTATCCATATTTTGTTTTCTCAATTGCCAGAATGCCAAAAGGATATATTCGTTTTTAAAGAAAAGAAAAATAGGCAATGCGGCAAGAAGAAATACTACGATTCCCCAACCTAGGCTTCTTGTGAAGATCATTAAATAAAGACCTGCAATAATAAGAAGTGCTGCAATTACAATTTTTATGTACTTATTCATCTGTTATATGTATATTTTATGGGTCAGATGGAACACTCGTTACGATCATATTCCTTTCCAGAGAAAGCTCTTTGTCGTGAGTGTTTCCTTATTAAAATTTAAGAAGTGCAAAGATAAGAAATTCGGTTGGTAGTTAATGGTTGTTTGTTGATGCTTTCTGGTTAAAAATTTCATGCATTTCAAAACAATCAACAGTCAACTATTTACCTTCAATTCTTTCAAATGTTTGAAAATAGAAATCATATTGATTTTTCTCATCTTTTTCATGAAAGACTTCCTCCGTTTTTTTCCAGATCTTTTCATTAATCTTCGGAAAGAAAGTATCTGCTTTCAAATCTGCTTTCACGAGAGTAACTATAAGTTTATCAGCAATCTCCATTGTTTGTTCATAGACATTCCCTCCACCGATAATGAAAACCTCTTCATCGATCTTTTTCGCAAATTTTACGGCTTCTTTAATACTTCCTACAATCAGAATTCCTTCTTCAAACCAGTTCTTCTTTCTTGAAATAACAATGTTGGTACGATTAGGAAGTGGCTTCCCGATACTTTCATATGTCTTTCTCCCCATAATAATCGGATGCTCCGAAGTAAGATCTTTAAAATGTTTTAAATCTTTCGGAAGATGCCAAAGTAATTGATTTTCAAAACCAATTTCATTCTTCTCTCCCATTGCCACCACTATTGTTGTCATTAAAATAATTTTCTGCAAAATTAGCACATAATTTGTATATTTGGTTAGCACAAAAAATATTAAAAAAATTAAACTATGAAAAATAAAGGTTGCCTGAGCGCCGGAACCATCGGTATTGCTCTCCTTATTATTGTTGTCGTTGTCTTCTTCTGGGGAAAGAATGGATATAATAATTTTGTAGACCAAGAACAAACGGTCAATGCAAAATGGTCTAATGTAGAGACTGTTTATCAAAAAAGGGCCAATCTTATTCCTAATCTGGAAAGAACCGTAAAAGCGTATTCTAAATTTGAACAGGAAACATTAACTAAAGTTGTTGAAGCACGTTCTAAAGCGACTTCTATCAATATTGATCCTACGAATATGACAGAAGCTGATATGGCTAAATTTCAGGCTGCGCAGGGAGAATTATCAGGATCTTTAAGCAGATTAATGGCTGTTGTAGAATCTTATCCCAACTTAAAAGCAGACCAACAATACATTAATTTCCAAAGAGAATATACTGCTATTGAAAATAGTATCAGAACTGAAACGGTTTACTACAACGATGCCGCTAAGGTTTACAATACATCAATAAAAACTTTCCCAAATAATATTTTGGCGAATTTTACCAACTTTAAAGAGAAGCCTTACTTCAAAGCTGAAGCAGGAGCTCAAAAAGCACCAGACGCTTTCTCTGAATAATGGATACTTTCTTAACAGATCAGCAGATAGCTTCCCTCGTGGAAGCTATTCAATCCGCAGAAAAACATTCTACAGGCGAGATAAGAGTGCATATAGACTCTAGTACTACTGAAGATCAAAATGCACAGAGGGCATTTGAGGTTTTTAAAAATCTTTGCCAGAATAAAACTGCAGAAAGTAATGCTGTGCTTTTTCATGTAAATTTTGGAAAAAAGTATCTTACCATTATTGGGGATATCGGAATCCACGATAAAGTATATCAATCTTTTTGGGATCATCTGCATGATGATATCACTTCAGAATTTGCTAAAGGAAACTATTATCAGGCTTTAAAAAGTGCCATTCTTAAAACAGGCACTGAACTAAAAAAACATTTTCCTGTAAGAGGAGAAAACCCCAATCAACTTTCTAATGAGATTACGTTCTCTTAAAATAGTACTATCATTCGTATTGATTTGCTTTTACACTTTTGTATCAGCACAATATACGATTCCCCCAAAGCCCGCAATTTTGTATCCTGTTGTTGATGAAGCTAATTTATTAACAAAACAGGAAAAAGATCAGCTTAATAACAAGCTGATAAAATTTGCAGATTCTACCTCAACAGAAATTGAAGTGATAATCATTCCTTCGACTAAAGGAGAAGACATCAATTTTCTGGCAACCATGTTTGGTGAAAAATGGGGAATCGGAAAAAAAGGCGTTGATAATGGCGTTGTTTTTTTAATTGCAACCGAAGATCACACCATGTCTATTCAACAAGGAAGAGCAGTTGAACAATATTTAACAGCATCCGTTACTGGGCAGATCTTAGATTACCTGGTTACTCCTAACTTCAAACAGGGGAAATGGTATCAAGGAATCAACCAAGGGACCTCAGCCATTATGGAAGCTGTACAAGGTAAATTTAAACCGATAGCCCAAGACAATGGAGGAAATGGAAGTACTTTAAAAATAATAATTATCGCATTTGTGATCTTACTTATTCTTAGCATTCTTTTTGGAAACAAAGGCGGCGGAAGAGGTGGAAATAATGACGACGACGATGATGTAGTTATCACAAGAAGAGGTCGCAGAAATTATCCCGGCGGATTCTTTCCTTTCCCAGGTAGTTTTGGAGGCGGAGGATTCGGTGGCGGAAGTTCTGGCGGTGGCGGCGGATTTGGAGGCTTTGGAGGCTTTGGCGGTGGCGGAAGTTTTGGCGGCGGTGGCGCTTCCGGAGGATGGTAATTCAGAAAGAGACCAATAAAATATAATCGGGCAGCTATTGTCCGATTTTTTTTTATTTAAAATCCTAAAAATTCACCATTTTTTTATCTTTTCTTAACATTAAATTCATTTTTACATACTAAAAACTTAATAAAAGCACCTTAAAAACGTCTTTAATTCAATCTTTTTTTATTATATTTACTGAAAACAGGTTTTATGAAGAAGACGTTGGTAGTTTTTGCACATCCTTATCTAGAGCACTCAAACTCGAATGTAGAGCTTATCAATTTCTATGTTCGCCACCAACATTTTACACTCAGAGATCTTTACGAAGAATATCCCGATTTTCATATTGCAGCCTTCAGAGAAAGAAAGCGACTGAAAAATTATGACCGTTTTATTTTTCAATTCCCAATCATCTGGTTTGGAGTACCTCCCCTATTGAAGTTATGGATTGATGAAGTTTTTGACCGGGACTGGCTGCTAGAAGGTGAAGATAATCCTTTGGAAGGCAAGGAAGTTCATATCCTTGTGACTACAGGCGGAAAGGAAAGATCTTTTACCAAAACAGGAACCTATCAATACACTATTGATGAGCTCATCAGCGGATTGATTGTTTCTTTAAACGTTTTCAAAGCCAACATCAAAAATATAAAGATCGTCTACGAGGCCAGCAAGCTTTCAAAAAAAGAGATCATTTTACATAAAAAAGAATTCACCGAACTCCTGAACCAATAAATATGGAATCTACTTTAGCAATGAACACATTAATTTTCTTAGGCGTTGCCATTATTATGGTTCCGCTCGCTAGAAAATTTGGGCTAAGTTCTGTCATTGGTTATATTTTTGGAGGAATTATTATCGGTCCTTATGTTCTCAAACTTACCGGAAAAGATGTAGATGGAATTATGCACGCCAGCGAATTTGGTGTTATCATGCTGTTATTTCTGGTTGGGTTGGAATTAGAACCCAAAAAGTTCTGGGACATGCGGAAGAAAATAGTGGGACTCGGGCTCACCCAAATGCTGCTTACGATCTCCCTTTTATTTTTGGTTTTCATTAGCGTAGGATGGAGAATAGATATAGCCATTTCCGTTGCCATGTGTTTTGCCTTATCTTCCACCGCCATTGTTTTACAGACTTTACAGGAAAAAAATAACCTTAAAACATTAGCCGGAGAAGCCTCCTTCTCTACCCTTCTGTTTCAGGATATTGCAGTAATTCCTATTCTGGCTGTTTTACCTATTATTGCTAATTATAAAGCAGATCACAGCGATAATAAAGTACAGGTCTTAATCCAAAAACTTCCGGAATGGTTACAGGCCGGAACCGTAATCTTTGGAGTCGCGATTCTTATTCTATTAGGAAAATATGTTTTCGTTCCTTTTTTAAGATATGTTTCAAAATCTGGAATGACGGAGCTTTTGACAGCCTCTTCCCTATTTCTGGTTATCGGTGTATCAGAATTAATGGTAGCCATTGGCTTATCTCCCGCTTTAGGAGCCTTCCTAGCAGGCGTAATGTTGGCTAACAGTGAGTTTCGTCACGAATTGGAAGCACAGATCGATCCGTTTAAAGGGCTTTTGCTCGCCGTCTTTTTCGTGAGTGTAGGCTCTACCATGAATTTTAATATCATTCAACAAGATCCTACCTTTATTTTCAGTACTGTATTTGCTGTTTTAACCGTGAAATTCTTCGTGTTATACGCGATTGGAAAATTTTTCAAAATAGATACTCCACAAAGCTTATTTTATGCTTTTGCGCTTTCTCAGGTGGGAGAATTTGCTTTTGTATTAATTAATTATGCTTCCAACCTCTATCTTTTAACCCCTGAACTCAATGCGCAAATGATGGCTGTAACGGCAATCACAATGTGTATCACTCCTTTCCTTTTAATCATTAATGATAAATTTATTACCCCGAAATTCATTAAGAAAATTCCGGAAGAAGAAAATGATTTTAATATTCTGGATAATGATGTAAGCCAAAAGAAAATCATCATTGTAGGTTTTGGACATTTTGGAAGTACGGTTGGTCGTTTACTGAAAGCATCTAAAGTTTCAGCAACCATTTTGGATAGAGACTCTGACCGTGTGAAACTATTAAGAAGCTACGGTTTTAAAGTGTATTACGGTGATGCGAGGAGAATTCCTATTTTAAGAGCTGCAGGAATTGAAGATGCCGAACTTTTGGTGCTATGCCTGGATGATGCTGAGGATAATAAATACATTGCAGATCTTGTTCGCGAGCATTATCCAAAGGTGAAAATTTTTGTAAGAGCAAGAAACAGGCTTGATGCATACACCTACCTCAACAATGGGATTGATCATATATACCGTGAAACCTTGGGAACAGCCGTGGATATGGCCGTAGATGTTCTCCACGAAACCGGGATGAGGAAATATGCAGCAAGACGTCTTGGACAAAGATTTATGTCTATTGATAAAGCGTCTATCAGAAGATTGGCTAAAGCAAAAGAAGATGATGAAATTCTTCTGTTTACCACAAAAGAAATCCTCCAAAGAGAGGAGGAATTATTGGCATTTGATAATCTTAATTTTGATAATAAAAACTGGGAAGGTTCATCATCTACAGACGATGAAGATGAAGAACCTCCTGTTTAATTTTATTTGATATTGACGCTTCCGCCACTACTTTCATCTTTCTTAATATTGGTAACGTTTCCTCTTTTGTAAACATTTACACTTCCACCAGATGAAGCTTCTGCATCTATGCTTGATGATGCACTGATTTCTACACTGGCACCACTTGAAGCATCCGCTTTTAAATTGTCAGCTAAAAAATCTTTTGCAGAAATACTACTTCCTGAAGAAGAGCTTACCTCCACTTTTTTGGCCTTACCGGAAATGTTGATGCTTGCTGCTGAAGAAGCTTCAACATCTAAATCAACTGCCCAGATCTTTCCATCAAAACTACTGCTGCTATCTGCTTTAATGTCGAATTCATTAGCTTCAAGATTCCCTGTGATACTTGCAGCACTCGATACTTCAACGTCTGTTTTTTCTTGGGTAAATTTATCTTTGATATTAATGCTTGCCGCAGAGTTAGCAATCAATTTAGAGAAATCTTTAACGTAAATTTTAGCTTTAACATTGTGACCGTCCATTACTCTAATCCCCGATTTGTAATGAATATGTACTTTACTTCCAATTTTATCAATTAATATTTCATCAATAATATTGGCAGGTGCATATACTACGACTTTCTCTGTTTCAGATTTGATAATTTCAGCGTCAATAGCCTGAGAAACCTCAATCTCATCAAAATCTCCAATATATTCTTTTTCCTGACCGGGCCCATGGTCTTTATTGGTCACCTTATCTACCCAATTGCCTTTTTCATTACTTCTGTCGTTACCGTTTCTCTCATGTTTATCATTACACGACGATAACAAAACGAAGGCTGAAAAAATAAAAATAGTTGTTGATCTCATATTTACGTTTTTATACTTTAAGTTTTTAATATCTTTATACTTTAATAACAACTAATTTATGAAAAATATTACATCGGTATTATTAATTTCTGCATTAGCATTTAATTACTCTTGTACTACAATGAAAAAAACCGATAATCAACAGGAAATTCCTGCACCGGACGCTTCTCTTTCATCAAATCCTTTTATGAAAAAAAGCAAACTTCAATATGAAGCTCCCGAATTTGATAAAATTAAAAATGAACACTTTAAACCGGCTTTTGATTTTGGATTAAAACAGCATGACGCTGAGATTTTAAAAATCGCTAACAATCCTGACGCTCCAACTTTTGAAAACACCATCGTTGCTTTAGAGAAAAGTGGGGAGATTTTGAAAAGAACCGTTATTGTATTCTCAAACCTTACCAGTGCGAATACAAACCCAACTTTACAGGCTTTAGATGAAGAATATGCTCCAATTTTTGCAGCACATTCTGATAAAATGTATCTGAATGACAATCTTTACAAAAGAATTAAATCAATCAAAGAAGATGGTTTAGACCCTGAAAGTAAGAGATTAGTACAATATTACAAACAGAATTTTGAAATTGCAGGAGCCAATCTTTCTTCTGCGGATAAAGAAAAATTAAAGCAGGTAAACCAAGAATTAGCCTCCCTTTCCACACAATATGCCAATAAATTATTGGAAGCTAGAAAAGTAGGTGGTGTTTTCTTTTCTAATGCAAAAGAATTAGACGGACTTTCAGCTGACGAAATTGCTGCTGCAGCAACCGATGCAAAAACTGCAGGAAAACCAGGCCAATATCTTTTAGCGTTACAAAACACAACTCAGCAACCTCTATTACAAAACCTTACCAATAGAGCAACCAGAGAGAAATTATTCAAAGCTTCTTGGCTAAGAGCTGAAAAAGGTGATGGAAATGATACCAGAGAAACGATTGAAAAACTGGCAAAATTAAGACTTAAAAAAGCGCAGATCTTAGGGAAGAAAAGTTTTGCAGAATGGAAATTGCAAGATCAGATGGCAAAAACGCCTGAAGCGGCTACCAACTTAATGAACCAAATTGCAACGCCTGCTGTAGAAACAGCAAAACGTGAAGCAAAAGATATCCAGGATCTTATTGATCAACAAAAAGGAGGTTTCAAGGTTGAACCTTGGGACTGGACTTTCTATGCTGAACAGGTAAGAAAAGCGAAATTCGATTTAGATGAAAATCAAATCAAACCTTATTTTGAAATCACTACTGTTTTGGAAAAAGGTGTTTTCTTCGCTGCTGAAAAATTCTATGGATTGACTTTCAAAAAGAGAACAGATCTTCCGGTTTATCATCCTGATGTGGTAACGTATGAAGTTTTCGATCATGATGGAAAATCTATTGCCATCTATTATTTAGATTTCTATACAAGAGATTCTAAAAACGGTGGAGCTTGGATGAGTAACTTCGTTGAGCAGTCTTATTTATTAGGCACAAAACCAGTAATCGTCAACTGTTATAATTATCAGAAACCGGCTCCGGGAAAACCTTCATTAATTAGTTTTGATGATGTTTCCACTATTTTCCATGAATTTGGTCACTCTATCCACGGAATGTTTGCCAGTCAGAAATATCCATCGCTTTCAGGAACAAATGTACCGAGAGACTTTGTAGAATTCCCTTCTCAAATTAATGAACATTGGGCTTTAGATCCTATTGTTTTAAAGAACTACGCGCTTCATTACGAAACCAAACAGCCTATTCCACAAGCTTTAGTTGATAAAATTAAAAAAGCAGGAACATTCAATCAAGGATACATGACAACAGAATTAGTTTCTGCTGCCGAACTTGATATGGATTGGCATACGGTAACGAATGAAAGTCAATTAATCCCTGTTTTAGATTTTGAAAAACAATCGTTAACAAAACACGGATTTACATTAGCAACCGTTCCACCAAGATATCACACGCCTTATTTTGCTCACATTTGGGGAGGTGGATATTCAGCAGGATATTACGCTTATTTATGGTCTGAAACATTGGATAACGATGCTTGGGAGTGGATTGAAAAAAATGGTGGTTTAACAAGAGAAAACGGAGACCGTTTCAGAAAATATATTCTTTCTGTAGGTAATTCTGTTGACCTTAATCAGGCATTCAGAGATTTCACAGGACACAATCCGGATATTAAACCTTTATTGAGAAACAGAGGTTTTATTAAATAAATTTTTAAAAGCATTCATTGATTTGGATGCTTTTTTTGTTTTATTTAAACATTATCTTTTTTACGAATGATACCGTTTAATCTCTCGCAGATTTTGCAGATAACGCGGATGCTTACGTTTAATGTTAAATCTGCTCGATCTGCTCGACAAATAAAAAATATTCAGGATTTTTGTATTTCAAAGATTAGAAAAAATGAACTATTCTTCCGGCTCAAGAAGAGAATTTTTTAAAGCATTCATTTGGATGCTTTTTTATTTTAAATGGTAGATGTTTTTTATTTCCCACAGATCGCACAGATGTTTGTGTTATATTTTATCATAAATAAAAAGATTATACGCAATAATCTGTGGAAAAAATACTTATATATAAGTTTTGGCTAAAGCCAATTGGAATTAATATTTTGTTTAAACGGGCTTTAACCCGTTTCTACTGATACAAGATTTGTGCTATTTGTGAAAAAATATTCGTGTAAATTTGTGTTTTGAAAATTAAAATTAGAAAAAATGAACTGTCCTTGCTGCTCAGGAAAATCTTATGAAGAATGTTGTCAACCTTACCATACAGGAGAGAAAAATGCCCTACTGCTGAGGCTTTGAGATGTTGTCACTTCCATACAGGAAAATGCACCTACTGCTGAGGCTTTGATGCGTTCAAGGTTTTCGGCATTTGCTATTCCCAATGGAAAATACCTGATGGAAACAACATCTCCAAGCAAAAGACAATTTCATAATACAAAAGATTTGCAGGAATGGGGAGAGATTAATGAATGGACAAAACTGGAAATTGTGGACAAAACTTCTGTCAGCAAAGTTGAATTTAAAGCTTTTTATACTGACGAAAGCGGCCAAAAGCAGGTTCATCACGAATTATCAAAGTTCAAAATGATCCAAAACCGTTGGTTTTATGTGAGTGGAGAATTTTTAGAATAAAAAATAAAGTCCGATAAGAATCGGAAATAAAAACAAAAAAAAAATAAAAAATGTCCGATAAGAATCGGACATTTATATTGTTTTTAGTGAGCATCAGTTCCGTCAACACCATGAGCGTGACCGTGTGATAATTCTTCTTCTGTTGCAGGACGTGTGTTTAAAATTTCTACTTGGAAATCTAGCACTTTCCCAGCCATTGGATGGTTAAGGTCTGCTACTACAGCTTCTGGTGTTACCTCAACTACAAATGCCTGGAAGTTATTTCCTTCATTATCTGTTAAAGGTAAAATAGCTCCTACTGGTGGAATTCCAGCTTCGTTAAACATATCTATTGGCAATTGAGCAATAGCATCCGGTTGTTTTTCACCGTAAGCTTCTTCTGGCTGAATTACAAAAGCTGCTTTATCACCAGCTTTCAAACCAAGGATATTTTGTTCAAACTTAGGAATCATCATTCCCATACCGTATAAGAATGTAAGTGGATTTTCTTCTGTTGTTTCTTCTACAAGAATTTTATTTCCATCCTCTTCGATAGTGTGAAGTATATACTTTACAGCTACAACATGATTGTTTTCAATTGTCATATTTTTTCTTTTTTTCGTGAGCTTTTTTCACGATTAACGGCACAAATATACTATTTTTGAAATTATTGACCGAAGAAATACCTTCAAAGAACAATCTCAAACCTAGTATTTTTAGTTTCCACTTTTGGGCTCATTCTTTTTTTCTGTCTTAGCACATAAAGATACAGGCTTTCAACTTTAGTTCTTGCCCAATCTGTTTTTCGCAAAAACTTCAGAGAAGAATTGATGCTCGGATTATCTGTAAAACATTTGATATTGATTTGCTGTCCCAACTTCTCAAATCCACCGTAATATTCTACCAGCTCTTCAAGAATAGCATCGAGTCTTTTTCCGTGTAAAGGATCTTTCGCTTTTTCGTGCATATTTTCTATTCTTAATTTTTGTTACTATTATTTTTATCAGATTTCTCAATCATTTCGGTCAATTTCTTAAAATCCTTTTCATTCATGATCACAAGATTATTTGTTTTATTTCGCCACATACTTACAAAGTCTTTAGATACTATAAAATATTCTTCCCAATTGGTAAATTTATAATACAGCATTAACGTACAAATATCGGTAGGCGTTATGGTTTGCCAATTTTCCAATACATGAGAATGAAGTCCTGAAATGGTATTCTCTACTTTTTCATCTTTCATACTCTGAATAATAATTCCTTTATGAAGTTTCTCAACATTCTTAACTTCATTTTTATCATTAAAACTAATCAGGTAATCATTTCCAAAAACAACGATATTGTCTACCGAAGGACCGGTAACAGCATATACCCTCTTCACATTATCTTTCGTAATAATAGGAATTAAATTCATACTCGTATTATTATAATGTTTGAAAATAGTATCTGTCTTCACCTGCTCGTTGGCATTTTGTCTGATGGTAAAATAATCTAATTCTCTTGTTGTAAAATCTCTTTCTATTAAATCTAGTTTTGCATCTCTCGGATTGTAGTTGGCAGGGAATGCAACTGTAGCTAAAACCTTATTGTTTTTAGAAAAGAAAATACATTTTGGAACGCCTCCATCTATATATGAAAAATAGCCCACCACATTTTCCATTTTATCATAATTTGCTTTCAAAACATCCGTTCCGTACCAGCTTGCCATCTCGCTTCTGTAAAGCTCAATCCCCTCTTCCTGGATCTCCTTCGCTCTGACTTTCAAGTCCTGAGCACTGATAATTGTTCCTAGTAAAGTGAATAAAGCAAGCCATAAATTCCTCATATCATATTTTGTTTTAACCAAAAGTAGGGCTAATATTCTCAATAATCTTTAAACTTTTTATATTTTAGTTTCATGAAAAAAGTAGGACCACATATTATTCTGATTCCATTGCTGTTAACTATTCCCATCGTTTCATCCCCAGATTTTGATGGTAGTTTATCCGTTTTCAGGGTTTCTCCTTTTCAAAGAGAGTTTATTCGTTTCATTTTAATTATCATTTTTTTCTACTTAAACTTACTTATTTTTTTACCGAAATTTTACAGTAAAAAGAAATACTTCACTTTCATTATCTGCATTGTAATAAGCTTTATCATCATGGTTTTCTTACCTTATTACTGTACTTCCCAAAATATCGAAGAGATACAACAGCCTTCAATGATGCCTGAACTTCAAATGCTACCTCCTCATGGAAATAGGCCTTCACCACCAATGGATGGGCGTCAATCCTTTGAAAGCTTCGGGCATAGAAATGATGGCTCTTATTATCAGATGATCTTTTCTTCGCTCCTCCCCTTTCTGTTCTCTTTCTTATCATCCCTTTTTATTTACAGAAATAATGAGAAAAAAGAATTGGAAAGATCCAAAGCCAAAGCCGAATTATTAAACTTAAAATATCAACTACAACCTCATTTTTTATTTAATATTTTAAATTCTATTTACTCATTAGCCTTGCTAAAATCAGACGATGCACCTAATGGAATTTTGAAACTTTCCAATGTAATGCGGTATGTGGTTCAGGAAAGCAGCAAAGATTTTGTGGAATTTACTCAAGAAATTAACTATTTAAAAGATTATATTTCCCTTCAACTCATGAGAACAGACAGCAGTTTAGATTTTTCTTATACTGAAATGGTAGAAACAAAGGATCTCCATATTGCCCCTTTCATTTTGGTTAATTTCATCGAAAATGCTTTTAAATATGGATTCAATGCTGCAGAAAATTCAAAAATATCTGTGAATGTAATCGTTCAGGAAGGTATCTTACACTTTAGCGTTTTTAATAATATTGTTAATCATACTATCACTGATGAAGCCAGTTTAAAAGTCGGTTTAAAGAATACTATTGAACATCTGCATCAGGTTTATCCTGAAAAACACACGTTGATAATCCGTAACAATGTGATAACTTATGAAGTCGATTTAAAAATTAATTTAATCTAAAAAATATGATAAAAGCCATTGCTTTGGACGACGAAATTCTTGCGCTAAAAATCATTGAAAATTATGCCGGAAAAATTGAAGATCTCTCGTTAGAAAAAGTCTTTAATATTCAGAGTGAAGCTCAAAAATACCTCAACAAATTTCCTGTAGACCTCATCTTTTTAGACATTGAAATGCCTTCCAAAAATGGAATGGATTTTTATAAAAATATCTCTCAAAACACAAAGGTGATCTTTACAACAGCGTATTCGGAATATGCCGTGGATGCTTTTAATATCAATGCCGTAGATTATTTACTGAAACCTTTTTCTTTTGAAAGATTTAAATCAGCTGTTGAAAAAGTGAAAATCAACGCCGATAATGATGAGGTAAAATATCTTTCCATTCGTGCAGATTATAAACTTCATAAGATCAATTTCAATGACATTCAGCTGATTGAAGGTTTGGACGATTATATTCAAATTCATTTAAAAGACCATTCTAAGATCACCGCTCGCTCTTCCATGAAAAATATAATGGAAAAACTTTCTGAAAAGGATTTTGTGAGGGTTCATCGCTCTTATATTGTTCCTGTACAGACTATCAAAACCATCGTTAATCGTAATATTCACATCGGGGATTTTATTATTCCGATTGGAGAAACGTATAAGGAAGAAGTGATGAAGATTGTGAATAAATAGCTTTCTTATTTTGTTTTACAATAACCGGTGAATCTGTCATGCTGAATGGAACATAATGGAGTGAAGAATCCCTATCCAATTTTTGAATTGCGCTATTGAGATCCTTTTAGGATGACAAACTGTATGGCAATGTTGACTATTGAAAATAACGGTACCCACTAACTATGATGCTCTACGTTAATTTGCACTTTTTTAAGTATTAAGGCAAACCTAACAGGTTTTCGAAACCTGTTAGGCTTAGACGCGATGAGGATTGTGAATAAATAGCTTTCTTCTTTTGTCTTACAATAAACAGTGAATCTGTCATTCTGAATGAAATATAATGGAGTGAAGAATCTCTATCCTATTTTTGAATTGCGTTATTAAGATTCTTGTAGGATCACAAACTTTATGATGATAGTGATTATTGATATGAACGGCAAAAACCCTAGCCCTGATTGGAGCGACATCCTTTTTTGTTGCGGCCGGAGCGAAGCGGAGGCCGTAACAAAAAAGATACAGCGGAAAGCAGGAAATAGGTTCTGAAAAATAGGTGATAAATAATGGGTAATGAGTAATAAAAAACCATTGAGATTCTTCCTTCGTCAGAATGACAATCACAGTGCTAATACGATGTACAAAGCATATATTAATTCTTAACGTTTCTTAAAAAATTCGCTTTTACCGACACATTTCATCCGTTTACCTCATAAATTTTTGGGGAAGGTATTTTGAAAATACATTTGGGATATCAAAATTGAAAAGATAGCAACCCTATCCTTTTAATTTTTAACCTTAAAAACCCGTATTATGAAAACAATGAATAGAAAGTCCTTTTTAAAAAGTCTGGGTTTGGCGGGCGTAACAGCAGTTGCAGCTCCCCTTTTAATCCACTGTGGAAGTGATGATGATGTAATAGATTCATCCACTACTTCATCCGGATCATCTACAGGATGCTCGGTAACAAATTCTGAAACAGAAGGTCCATTTCCTACAAAAACACCGTCCAGTTTGGTTCAGAGCAATATTATAAGCGACAGAACCGGAGTTCCTTTTACCATTGCTATTACCATTCAGAACGTGAATGCTAGCTGTGCCAATTTACAAGGGGCTCTTGTGGATATCTGGCATTGCGATAAAGACGGAAATTATTCTGAATATGGAGGAACAGGAATGCAACCCACCAATTACACATCGGTACACTTTTTAAGAGGAAGACAAACTACGGATACTAATGGAAAGGTTAATTTTACTTCTATTTTTCCGGGTTGGTACAACGGAAGAGCGACTCATATTCATGTTCATGTTTACAACACAGCGGGACAATCACTTTTAGTGACTCAGATTGCGTTTCCTGAAGGAAGTGACAGCGCAGTGGTCTTGGTAGGTGCAAGCGCAGGCTACAAAGGCATGAACGGATATACTTATAATTCGAATGATAACGTGTTCAGTGATGGAACCTCCAATGAAATGTCCAGTATTTCAGGAAGCGTAAGCGGAGGTTTCGCTCTGGTCCATACCATAAAAGCTTCGGCTTAAAAATCAGAAGTTGTTTAATTAGTTTCCACAAAAGCACAGGTTTCCATCGATCGAAACTATATATATGTGAAGTGTTGAAAATCAAAAGCAGATGTTGATCTGTGCGATGTGGAAATATTTAAAATAAAGAAATTATGTTAGTTCAAAGCCCATCCAGAATATTTAAATCAGATCTCACTTTTTGGAAAAAAGAAAATGCTTGTGTGATCAAGGAAATATTTACTGATAAAGGAAATTCTAACCTAAGAAAAGTTTCTGAAATTATTGTAGATGAAAACGGAACCTATGATTTTCAATCTCAAAAGAACGGCATTATTCTCTTGATTGTTTTGTACGGCGAAATTGTAATTAATGATTTTGAGAAACCCATTTCAACAGAACAAATTTTCACGTTAAAATCGAGTGAAAGTAATTTTTTAACCTTAAAAAATAATCTTCCAAGTGAAAAAGCAGATGTTTTGATTTTAGAATTAAAAAGTAAAAACCCAGAAAGCTCTTTCTCGATTGAAAACTTGAATTTGAATAAAAAAAATACATTAATTCAAATCTCGAAAAACTTAGAGTATCCGAATTTTATTGGATTGTATGAAGGCAGAAAAGAACAGGAATATTTTTTATATGAAAAAGGAAAATCTGTTTTCGGAATGGTGATCAACGGTGCTTTTGAATTTCAAAATAGATTGATGGAAACCAGAGATGCCATGATTCTTACCGAAATTGAAACATTGGAGTTTGAAGGCTTGAGTGAAAATGCCCTTATTTTATTTTTAGAAGTTTGATAAATAGTAAACTTTAAGTGTTAGATATTTTCATATCATTTGTTTTTTGTACCAGGGCAGACGTGGAAAACTGCCCTTTTTTATTAAAAATTTAGTCTCATGAAAGCAAAAATAAAATTGACATTCCGAATTGTAATCCATCAAGAATCTACCCTACCTTGGGATAAATATGTATTTGAAGACACATATTTCGAGTATAAAATTCAGCATCAGGTTTTTGACGACAAAGAAAATGCAGTGAAAAATTACTGGGAATTGTTAGCTAAAAATCCACATGCAGAAAGAATCCCTTTTTTGTTGAGTTCATCGGTCGTTAATTATATTTCTCAATTAAACGGAGAGATTAAAAGTCTTCCAGATGTATTGGGAAATACATTTTTCCCTGTTGAAAGCTTTAAATTAGACCTCATCAGTTCCCATACAGAAGATCCTTCGAAACATAAGATCGGACTTACCTTCTACACTCCCGAATTATCATTACTTGATATTATTGACAATAAATATCTTTTAAGTAAAAATAGTAAGCCTGAAAATGGCTTTGAGACTTTTATGTTTGCTTTTCATCCTCAGGTATCCATTGCTTATTATAGTGTGGATAGTTAATATGTGAATATTGTCAGAATTAGATACTATTCTTGGTTAAGTCAAATTTTTTAAGGCTTTTCTATCTGTAAAAAAAGCCTCCATTGAAAAATTCAACAGAGGCTCGTTTTATTAGTTTTGAACAATTGGTTTTACTTTTCCACCAAACAGTTCAATAGATTTCATCATGATGTCATGAGCCGGATCACCAATATCCATATGTCCTATAAATCTCGTGATTCCGAAAATTTCTTTCATGTACGCAATTTTATCAGCTACTTCTGCCGGACTTCCGATGAATAAAGCGCCATCTTTATTTCTTCCGCCATCATACTGCATTTTCGTGTAGGGAGACCAACCTCTGGAAGCTCCAATCCTATCCATTTGAGATTTATAATTATTAAAATATCCGTCTACAACATTTTGATCATCACTTACAAAAGTGTGAGAATGAATCGCAATCTGCATTTTAGATACATCATGTCCTGCCTTTTGATATTCCTGCTTATAAAATTCAATTAAATTTTTAAACTGAATGGGCATTCCTCCAATAATCGCAACCACCAAAGGCATTCCCAATTGTGCAGCACTTAAAACTGATTGTGGTGTTCCTCCAACCGCTCTCCAGATAGACAATTTTCCATCGTTTTTAGCTCTTGGATATACCGTTTGATTTTGCATCGGCGCACGAAGCTTTCCAGACCATGAAACATTTTCTTCTGAATTGATTTTTAATAACAACTCTAATTTCTCATCGAAAAGCTGTTCGTAATCATTCAAAGAATATCCATACAACGGAAAAGATTCTATAAAACTTCCTCTTCCTACGAATATTTCTGCCCTACCATCTGATATTAGATCTAATGTTGAAAAATCTTCATATACTTTTACAGGCTCAGATGAACTCAACACCGTTACCCCACTTGCTAATTTTATATTTTTCGTGATACTTGCTGCCGCTGCCAAAACCATTTCCGGTGATGAAACTGCATAATCAGGACGGTGGTGTTCTCCCATGGCAAAAACATCAATTCCCACCTCATCCATTGCTTTTACCTGCTCAAGAATTTCACAGATTTTAACACCTGCATCTCTATATTTTCCGGTTGTCTGGTCAAAAGACAAATCGCCAAACATTCCTATTCCTAATTCCATATTTTTTGATTTTTAGATAGGACAAAATTACGGTTATCCATCTTCAAAAACATTGATCGATGGTAAGAACGGATCTTGTTCTTTTTCTTTTAAAAGTCTACAAGTATTTTTGCTTTCAGAATAAAAATATAAGTGGAGTGAAGAATTTTTTAATGCAAGGACGCAAAGATTTTTTACCAATATTATGTTTTTAAGGCGCAAGGATTTTATCTTCGATAAAATTTTATACACTATATTTTGAAAATTTTCGATTTTCTGGTGTCTTAGAACAATATCATCATCAAAATCCTGTTCCGGTGTCTTTGCGGTTCTCTACCCTTACAAAATCTCTTTCAGGTTGTCATTCTAGAATAAACTAGATCTTATTTACGTTCAAAAAACTTTTCTCAACACTCAAATTCCCTAGCTCATTAAATTCTTGAAACAAAAAATCCAGCTAATGAGGCTGGATTTCAATATTTATTTCTTCAAATTCTGATCAAAATAATCTGTTACTTTCTGCATTAAATGCACTCTGTCTTTTCCGATCACATTGTGTGGATGTCCCGGATAAACGAAATAGTCTAACTGAACTCCGTTATCTACTGCAGACTTGATGAACTTCATAGAATGTTGCCAAACCACCACATCATCCTGAGCACCGTGGATCATTAATAATTTACCTTTCAAGTTCTGAACTTTATCTAATAAATTAGCCGTGGCATATCCTTGTGGATTTTCCTGTGGCGTGTCCATATATCTTTCACCATACATGATCTCATACATGCTCCAATCGATTACCGGACCTCCTGCAACCCCTACCTTGAAAACATCGGGCTGACGAAGCATGAAGCTTGTTGTCATAAATCCACCAAAGCTCCATCCATGGATTCCCATTTTTCCAGCATCTACATAAGGAAGAGATTTTAAATAATCTACTCCTTTCATTTGATCATTCATTTCAACTGTTCCTAAGTTTCTGAAAACAGCCTGCTCGAATTTTAGTCCACGGTTAGAAGAACCTCTTCCATCCATTGTGAAAATAATATATCCGTTTTGCGCCATATATTCATACCAAAGATTTCCTGAAGCCGGGAAAGTATTGGCTACCAACTGTAAGTGTGGTCCGTTATACAGATAAACAATTACCGGATATTTTTTGTTAGGATCAAAATTCGTTGGAAGAATGATTTTACCATATAATGGTGTACCGTCATCTGCTTTCAGGTTTACATTTTTAATTTCAGGTCTCTGATAATTTTTCAATGTATTTTCAGCTGTAAGAATATTATCAACTTTCAATGTATTGGTATTGATAATATTGGCCACTTTCGGGGTATTGGCATTGCTGTAGATATCATATAAATGATTTCCATCACTGCTTAAAACTCCTGTGTGAACTCCTTCTGCATTGTCTAAACGCTCCATTTTAAAGCTCGTCCAGTTGATTTTATACAAATGCTTTTCTAAAGGAGTTTCTTTGGTAGAAGTAAAGAATATTTCTTTTTTCTTTTCATTGAAACCTAAAATATCGGTCACCAACCAATCTCCTTTTGTGATCTGAGAAACCAATCCTTTTTCTAAGCTATAGTGGAATAAATGATTGTATCCCGTTCTCTGACTTTGCCAAATAAAGTCTGTATTAGAATTCGGGAAGAACGTTAGCGGATGTTGAGGCTCAACATATTTGTCATTTGTTTCTTCAAACAATGTTTTTACTAAATTTCCTGTAGCAGCGTCATACTGATTCATTTTCATATGATTCTGACCTCTGTTCAACACTCCAACAAAGATGTATTTAGAATCAGGACTCCAGGTAATTGCTGTTAAATATTGATCTTTCTCCCCTTCCACTTTTAGGAAAGTCGTTGACTGGTTTTTAATATTATAAACCCCCAATGTAACTTCGTGAGACTTTTGTCCCGCCATTGGATATTTGATATTATGATTCACCGCAGGCGTTACCGACCAATCGATCACAGGATAATCTGCAACCATTGTTTGATCCATTCTATAAAACGCTACACTTTCTGAATTTGGAGATGGGAAAATTCCTGTGTCAATTCCGAATTCATTTCGGTGAACATTCGCAGCACCGTTCAGGATGTTGTCGTTGGACTCATTTGTAACAGCAACGGCTTTTCCATTTTTATTAACAAATAAATTATTCTTTACTGTATACGCAAAAGTCTGATTATCGCTAAACATTTTTACGTTGGCCGCATTTTCATCTAAAGAAGCTGAGCTTTTTACTTTCCAGTCGCTTCCAGATTTATCAACCCAGATCATTTGATCATTCGCGTTGAAGTATCCTTGAGATTTACTGATAAATTTGATCTGCGGAACTGCCTTTAATTTTTTGTCTGAAAAACTTCTGTTTAACTGCGTCAAAGAAACCAAAGTATCTTGTTTTGCCGTCTTTAAATCCGTAATCAAATATCCTCCTTTCACTGCCTGAATGTAAGACTTACCATCTCCAGACCATGAAAACTGAGAAATATTTTTCACCGCTAAGTTCGTTCTCAACCCGTTTACAGCCTCCGCCATCGTGAATTTCTGAGTCTGAGCAAAAACTGATCCGCCCAAAACTACCATCAATAAAGAAAATCTATGTAATTTCATTGTATAAAATTGAATCCACCAAAAATAAGAAATAAAAATCATCCGTTAAGAAATGTTAAATTAAAAGATTCGTAAAATAGGATTAATCGTTTGACGGAAATTAATTCTTAACTTCATGGTAGGATTGGTTGATGATTTTTAGTTGGTTTTTACAACTTTTTCAGCAATGATTGTACGGTATCTTTGTCATTCAGAACGGAACATAGTGGAGCGTGGAATCTAAATTCATGCTGTAATTATAATGGTTGAGATTCCTACGGAATGACAAAGTGAGTGGTAATGGATATGTTATTTTAATTAGATTGCTTCGTTCCTCACAAAGACAAATAGTAATGATGGCGACCACTACCCTAGCCCTGATTGCAATGAAAATCCTTTTTTGAAAAAAAAGATTGCAATGGAAAGCAGGAAACAGCTTCAAAAAAATAAGTAATGAATACTTGGTAATGAGCAATAGATTTCTCCTTCGCCAAAATGACAGTTAGCTTACATGATCATAACAAAAATTAGTAGAAAATCATTTCTTATCCTACGTCAATGATTTGTACCTAAGTCTTATCCTACATTTGTATCATAATTAACAATAACAAAATATATTACAATGGCAACAAAATGGAACCTAGACCCAACGCATAGTGAAATTACTTTCAAAGTAAAACACATGATGATCTCTAACATTAAAGGAAGCTTTACCAACTTCACGGCAGAAATTGAAGCTGAAGATGATACTTTCGCTAATGCTAAAACAAGTGCAACGATTCAGACTGACTCTGTTTCAACACATAATACAGACAGAGATAATCACCTGAAATCTGCAGAATTTTTCAATGTAGAAGCTAACCCAACCATTACTTTCGATTCTCAGGCATTGAACGGTGATGTAACAGGAAATTTAACAATCAACGGAATTACAAAACCTATCACTCTTGATATTGATTTTGGAGGTATCAATGTTGATCCTTGGGGAAATACAAAAGCTGGTTTTTCTTTTGAAGGAAAAATTAACAGAAAAGACTTCGGATTAAACTGGAATGCAGCGCTTGAAGCTGGAGGTGTTATGGTAAGCGAAGATGTAAAGATTGCCGGAGAATTACAGTTTGTAAAACAAGCATAATAAAAACGGATTTTTGGGGAGCCCCGAAGGGGCGACATATTCAAGAATAGGATGTAATCCTATTAAAATAAAAAACACCTCAAATGTCCAAAAAAATTTAATCATAAAAGGTTCAGGGATTTTCTAAAAACCTTGAACCTTTTTCTTTTTTTAATATTATAGTATGAACCTCAACGATCTACAAAACATCAGTGACAATTTTCAACGTACACAAAGAATGCCTGTTTTATTTCTTGGGCATGGTTCACCAATGAATGCTATTGAAGAAAATCAGTTTGTGCAAGGTTTCAGAAAAGCCGCAACGGAAATTCCGAAACCAAATGCAATCTTATGTATTTCTGCCCATTGGTATACGAAGGGAACTTTTGTGACGGCAATGGATATGCCGAGGACGATTCATGATTTTGGAGGTTTTCCGAAAGCATTGTTCGATGTAGAATATCCTGCTCCCGGAAGTCCGGAATTGGCGAAAGAAACATCTGAACTTTTATCTCCCATTTTGGTTGAAGAAGATCATAATTGGGGATTGGATCACGGTGCATGGTCAGTCATCAAACATATGTACCCTGATGCAGATATTCCTGTGATTCAATTAAGCATTGATTATACGAAACCTCCACAATATCATTTTGAGTTGGCTCAGAAATTAAATAAACTTCGCGAAAAAGGTATTCTTATTATCGGAAGCGGAAATATTGTCCATAATTTAAGACTAATCGACTGGAAAAATATTGATACGGTTGGAGCCGGCTGGGACTGGGCGATTGAAGCCAGAGAGAAAACCAACAATTGGCTTTTGGATGGTAATTTCCAACCTATTATTGATTATCAAAAACAGGGAACATTTTTACAGTATGCCGTTCCTACTCCGGATCATTATTTGCCGTTGATCTATACATTAGGATTGAAAGATAAGGCGGAAAATTTAGCTTTGTTTAATGATGAACTCATTGGTGGTTCGTTGAGTATGACGAGTGTGAGAATTGGTTAAATTATTTTCATTAATCGAATATTTAATAAAAACTTTTTTTATCACTATAAATATAGTAATATTGTTTTACCATGAAAAAAACGATATTACTATTTCTGCTTTTACTCCCTTTTTATAGTTCATTTGCCCAGATCATTAAAGGTACTGTCGTAAATGATGCCGAACAGAAAATTGCCAATGTCAATATTTATCTGGACGGAACAAAAATTGGTACTACCTCCAAAGAAGACGGTACTTTCAGTCTTAATTTATCCTCACAAACCATAGGAAGTCTGGTTTTTCAAAAGGAAAATTATGAAACTTTTACTACGAACCTTGCTGAAGTTCTTCACAAAACATTGAAAGTTATTTTAATTAAAACCAATACCATTGAAGAGGTTAGAATTATTCCGTATACTGAAGAAGCCTATAAAAATTACATCAATTATTTCCTGGATACTTTCATAGGTTATGATAGAGAAAATGTAAGGATTAAAAATCAGCGGTCTTTAAAATTTGCCTACGATAAAGCCAATAAAACCCTGAAAGTAAAAGCTCCACAAACTTTAATTATCGAAAATAAAAACTTAGGCTACGAGATACAATACAGCCTCATTAGCTACTCTGCCGATTTTGATTCTAAAATGGTAAATTATATCGGAACAAGCTTTTTTAAAGAAACAAAAAACTCAGATAAAGTAAAGCTTAACAGAATGAATGCTTTTGACGGAAGTTTACTGCATTTTTTCAGAAGTATTTATAACAATAAGATTTCCGAAGACGGATTTATAGTCAATAAAGTGGTTAAAATTCCCAATCCGAAATACCCAACTGATGAAGAACTAAAAACGTTGAAGAACTATTCGGAGATGATTAAAAATTCAAGAAACATACATATCCCCGAAGATATTAGTGATATTCTAAGACGAAAAAATAATGAAAAGCCTTTTGCGCTGGCAATCACAAAAACAAAAATTCCAGATTCTGATTATGTAAAACGATCTGGTGATAAAGTACTTTTTAGCTTTGCCGATATGCTTCAGGTTAATTATCCTAAATATTTTTTTGAACGTAAAGGAAAAGATTTTATTAAAAGTACGATCCCTGTGATGTTGTCTTCCTTTCTTCATCCCGAAGGTGAAACATTTGAAGTTTCAAAAGATGGTAACATCACCACTCCAGATTTACTTATCACTGAAGGAGATTTCTCAAAAAATAAAATTGAAAATATGCTTCCTTTAGATTATCAGCTAGGAGATTAATGCAGACTTATTTATAGTAATAAAAAACTTAACCACAAAAGTTGCAAAAGATCTTATCCATGCACATTTAAGCATTCAATCTTTTGTTCCTTTTGTGGTTAAAGCTAAATTTTCAGTTTAAATCTTACTGAACTGCCTGTAAAACATTAATATTTCCGTAGCCATAATCTGAATTTGGATTTGGATAATACGTTGCAGACTGTCTCATTTTATTCAAGACCTGTTCTCTTGTCCATGATGGATTTTTAGACCAAACCAATGCTGCAATTCCTGCTGTAGAAGCAGTAGCCACAGATGAACCGCCCACATAATCGGTTTGCGCATTATAATAACTTAAAACCGGAATATTGCTTCCTGAAGCTCTTTCCATTTGGTAGGTAAAATCAATCTCAGCTCCTGAATGGCAAACATCACATTTCTGATTAGATGTATTTTCTTTCACTCCGGTGATTGCTTGTGTTTCAGGCATCCAGGCAGGGAAAATAACCCCGACAAAAGTAGTGAAGCTTGTAGAAGTTCCGCCTGCACAGAAAATTAATTTCCCTTTAGAATAAGCATATTTTACTCCATCTTCAATTTTACCCACTGAAAAAATGTGTCCCATAGACATGGAAATAATTTTCACACTGTTGTTATTGGCCAATTCTGTGAAAGCTATTTTCACTCCGTTTTGTTCGTGGTATCCATCCAAAACAACATTGGTTGCAGCACGATAAGCAATTAAATTCGCATTATAAGCCACTCCCACAGGTTGCCCCTGATTATTTCTTGGAGCCGCCATTGTTGAAGCCATCTTTGTTCCGTGTCCGCATTGATCGTTGGGTCCGTCGTAGCCTGTAGCCCAAGGCCAAACAGAATCTACATGCACTCCAACTTTGCTGATTGTTCTTCCGGATGATGATCCATTATTAAAGCTACTTCCCAACAAGTTTTGCTCCGGAGAAACTCCGGTATCAATTAAACCAATCGTTACTCCGGCTCCCGTGCTATAGCTCCAAGCACTGGTAATATTATGTTTGTAAAAAGACCAAGGGGCCTTTGCGTTGGGCGTTACAGTTGTATAGTCGGCTGCATTTAAAGCAATGGATTCAAATCCGCATCCTGAAGAACTTCCGCTAGATTTTGCGGTACCGTTGAATTTACTTTCATTTTCGAAATAATGATAATCCGCCGGTTCCAGATAACGAATATTCTTCATTTTACGAAGAGCAATTACCGTTTCCTGCTTTTCAATGGCAACATCTATTTGGTTGAGGTATTTGTCAGCAGTAAGTAAAACTCTCCCTTTTTCCTTTCCTTCATATTTCTCAATAAGCGCTAGAATTTCATTTTGAATTTGCTCATTATCAGAAGACAGACTTCTGTCAAAGTCATCTTTAGAAGAACCAAAGCCAATAGAAGCTACTTTGTTTCCCTGAAAAATAGAACTCCACACAAGATGGTCGGAAGATTTTGCCCATGAGAATGATCCTGTGTTTTTGATAGACTCATTAATTTTCCCGTTAATTTGTTTTGCATCGAGAGGATCTTTTTGCGCAACCTCAATTTGGGTTACCTGATTTTGAAGTTCGTCTCTGTTACATGAAACTGCCACAAAAAGCAGAAACATCACATAAAATACGTTTTTTTTCATATAAATAATTTTGGTTTGGAACTTCAAGATATCATTTTATATTGAATTACAGATGTTTGAAAAATTAAATTAACATTATCTGCATATCAATTTTCATGAAGCTTTTCTCAAAATTTTCATATGAATTAAAGGCATTTTTCGTAGCAGACGCTATTATCAATTCCGATGTATTGCCCGTAATTAGGAATTCTTTGATAGTCACTTTTTTCATACAAAGCAATGGCTTCAGGTTGCTTGATCCCTGTTTCCAAGACACATTTTTTATAACCTATTTCCTTGGCCCAATTTTCTAATTCTTTTACGATCATTCCTGCCAATCCTCTTTTTCTAAAATCCGGATGCGTGTACATTCTTTTGATCTCCGCCGTATTATCATCAATTTTTTTAAAAGCACCGCAAGCCGCAGGATGATTATCTATATACATCACGATACAGTTTTTGATCATATCAATTTTGTTGAATTGATGATAAAATGCGTGATCCTCTCCATCACGTATGGCTAAATCGGCATCAAGATATTTTACTAAGTTTTGAAAATCTATGTTTGAGGAATCAGTTTTCGTTATTGACATCGTTTTATATTATTAGTAGTACAAAAATAATTGATTTATTTTATGCTCCCATTAATTTTCAGATGATTCAGATTTAAAGACACACACATAATCATCTGCTAAATCAGCCTGATCAGCGAGAGAAAAATTTAAAACAAAAAAGCTCCCTTTTTCAAGGAAGCTCTCATTATATTATTATGTTTGAAAATTAATTCACAACAAATTTTCTATCATTAATCAATTCAGCAATAGCAAGCATGTCTTTCCCAATTAATCTGTCTTCTTCCAGTTTGTCAACTTTAGAACGGATTAGGGTAAAGTTTTCTTCAATAATTTTTGAACATTTCGCAGGTCTTCTAAATTCAAGTCCTTGTGCAGCAAACATTAATTCCACTGATAAAATATTAACCAAATTCCCAAGAACCTGATTGAATTTTCTTCCTGAAATACTTCCCATCGAAACATGATCTTCCTGACCTAAACTTGTCGGAATTGAATCAGCAGAAGCAGGGAAACATAGTGTCTTATTCTCTGTTACCAACGCTGCAGAAGTATATTGAGGAATCATGAATCCTGAATTTAGCCCAGAGCTTTCTGTTAATAATCTTGGTAAACCGTATTTTCCTTCCAATAATAAGTAACTTCTTCTATCAGAAATATTTCCTAATTCAGCCGCAGCCAATGTTGCATAATCTAAAGGCATTGCCATTAATTGTCCGTGGAAGTTTCCTCCTGAGATAGATTCTTCGGCACTTAAAACAATTGGGTTATCTGTAACAGAATTTAATTCTGTGTTTGCCATTAATTTAAGATGTTCAAAAGCATTTCTACTCGCTCCGTGAACCTGAGGAACACATCTCATAGAATAAGGATCCTGTACACGCTCACATTCTTCATGAGCCTTCATGTTTTCAGAACCTTTTAAAAATTTAACCATTCTGGCAGCCACTTTTTTACTTCCTTCAAACGGTCTGATGTCATGAAGTTCCTTTTTAAATGGACTTTCAGAACCTCTGTAAGCTTCTAAGCTCATGGCAGCAGTTAAATCAGCAAGATCCAACAGGTATTCGAATTTCTCTAATCCTTTGATGGCATGCGCCAAAATAAACTGAGTTCCGTTAATTAATCCCAATCCTTCTTTTGGACCTAAAGTCAACGGTTCAAGATTGTGTTTCTCTAATATTTCAGCAGTTTCGAAAATCTGATCTCCTTGCCAAACTTGTCCTAACCCTAAAAGAGGTAAAACCAAATGCGATAAAGGCGCTAAATCTCCCGAAGCTCCAACAGAACCTTGCTCAGGAACTACAGGAATGATATCTTTCTCCAACATGGTAATCAATCGCTCGATTACTTCCAAAGAAACCCCCGAAAAACCTTTTGATAATGCATGCACTTTAGCAATGATCATGATCTTTGAAAATTCTTTATCAATAGGCTTACCTACGCCTACCGCGTGAGAAATAATTAAGTTATATTGTAATTGTGCTGTTTCATCAGCAGAAATTTTGGTATCGCAAAGAGGTCCAAAACCTGTATTGATTCCGTACACACATCTGTCGGACTCTACAATTTTCTGAACATTTTTCTGAGATTTTAAAATTTGATCTTTTGAAGCTTTATTAAGTTTCGCTTTTTTTGGATTTTTGCAGATTTCCAATACATCATGGAAACTGAAAACATCTATTCCGTATATCATTGTCTTAATTTTGCTTAAAATTACACTTTTAACAACAACTGTAAAAGTAAAATTTCAGCCCGCATTTATTTTTCAAAACAAGTGATTTAATTTATTACTTTTACGTCCTAAAATAAAAAACAATAACCCATGAAATTTAAAGCTTTACTGCTTGCCTTCTGCTTTGTAAGCGTTGCATCTTTTGCTCAAGACAAAGTAAAATACTCTAAGGAAGAGAAACAAAAAATGGAAAAATATCTTTTTAACGAAGGATTCAACACACCATCTCCTAAGAAAACATCTACCATCATTTTAAAGGACGGAAGTACTCACAAAGGATTCTGTAGTAAAATTGATACTAAAAAAGGACAAATCTTTGAAGTATCCATTAAAGACAGTATCTCAAAAAAGAGCATGACTTTCAATGCTGAGCAAATTGATGAAATGTATGTATACCCTAGCAATGCCGAAAAGTTTGCAAAAGTGGCTAAATATATGGGGAACATCAGAAATATTGGAACAAAAAGTTTAAATAAAAGTACAACAAATGGTCGTATTTATTTTGTAAACCAAACTGTTTCTCTAAAAAATAAGAAAGACGATAAAGAATTTTTAATGCAGGTAATCAACCCTGGATTTGACGATATCATTTCTGTTTACCACGATCCCAGAGCGAAAGAAACGGGAGGTGTTTCATTTGGTTATGGTCCTCAGTTAGGCGGTGGGGTTATCAAATCTTTTTATGTAAAAAAAGGAGATAAAGTAATGTGGCTTCACAAAGATGATTTTGAAGACAACTATGATTTTCTTTTTGGTGACAACAAAGAATTCATGAAAAAATATCCTAAAAAATCTGTTGAATGGGACTACTTAAGTTTCTTAATCAACGAGTACACTCAGATGACAAACGGATAATATACCCAATTATATAATGTACAAAGCTGTAGAAATTTTCTGCAGCTTTTTTTGTTTTATGAAATCTAGCTTGAAGTTATCGTAAAAATCCTCTTATTCTTTACAAACTTAATTTAATGCATAAGAATCATTAAGTTTCTTATCTAAAATTTAAAATAGGTTAAAAAAATATTAGTATCAACAGATAAAAGCAAAATTCCGTAATTTTGTTCTATGAATCCTTCTTTAGAATTACAACTCAAAACTTTACCTTCCGAACCTGGTGTCTATCGTTATTACGATAAAAATGAGCACTTATTGTATGTAGGAAAGGCTAAAAATTTAAAGAAAAGGGTTCTCTCCTATTTCAACAAAAATCTACCGGGATACAGAACAAAAATAATGGTTGCAAAGATCCAGCGATTGGAAACAACCATTGTAAACAGCGAATATGACGCCCTTTTATTGGAAAACAACCTGATAAAAGAACATCAGCCATTTTACAATGTCATGCTGAAAGATGACAAAACTTATCCCTGGATCTGCATTAAAAATGAAAATTTTCCCAGAATATTCTTAACAAGAACGAAAATTAAAGACGGCTCAGAATATTACGGACCGTATGCAAAAGTGCGTCCTGCAAAGATTTTATTGGAAACGATTAAACATATTTATAAGCTTAGAACTTGTAATTTAAATTTAGCGCCAACCAAAATTTCAGAAGGAAAATATAAAGTTTGCCTTGAGTATCATATCAAAAATTGCGAAGGACCTTGCGAGGATTTGGAAAGCAAGGAAGATTATGATGAAAAAATAGATGCCATCCGTGGAATTGTAAAAGGGGATTTCCGAAAAGCAAAAGAATATCTGGTTAATCAAATGATGAAACATGCTGAAAACTTACAATTCGAGCAAGCACAGATCATTAAAGAAAAACTGGATATTCTGGAAGATTACCAGTCAAAAAATACCGTTATGAATCCTAATATAGACGATATAGATGTATTTGGAATGACGAGTGATGAGACGGCTGCATATGTGAATTTCTTTAAAATAAGAAACGGAAATATTATTCAGAGTTTCACCACAGAAATTAAGAAAATTTTGGAAGAAACCGATGAAGATATTCTGGAAGAAGCGATGATTGAAATTCGTCAGAAATTCGATTCAGATTCTAAAGAAGTGCTCCTTCCTTTTCATTTAACTGTTGAAATTCCGAATGTGAAATTGATCGTTCCCAAAATGGGCGATAAAAAACGAATTGTTGAACTTTCTGAGAAAAATGCCAAAGAATATCGTTTAGAAAAATTAAAACAAGTTCAAATAATAGATCCGGAAAGACATACCAACCGAATCATGGCAGAGATGCAAAAATTGCTGAGAATGCCTGTTGAACCAAGACATATCGAAGGTTTTGATAACTCGAATATTCAGGGAACCAATCCTGTTTCAGCCTGCGTTGTTTTTAAAGATGGAAAGCCAAGCAAGGCAGATTACAGAATTTTCCACCCAAAAACCGTGGAAGGAGCCAATGATTATGCTACGATGGAGGAAGTCATTTACCGTCGTTACAAAAGATTACTGGATGAAGGCGATGCTCTACCACAATTAATTTTGATTGATGGAGGAAAAGGGCAGCTTTCTTCGGCTGTAAAAAGTTTAAGATTATTAGGTCTTTATGGAAAGATTACGATTGTGGGAATCGCCAAAAGATTAGAAGAGATTTTCTTCCCTGAAGATCCCATTCCTTTATATCTTGATAAAAAATCTGAAACCCTTAAAATTCTTCAAAGAGTTCGAGATGAAGCCCACCGTTTTGGGGTAAAGCATCACAGAACCAGAAGAACAAATTCTACCATCAAATCTGAACTGGAAGAAATTCCGGGAGTGGGAGAAAAAACAATTGAGTTGCTTTTATCTAAATTAAAGTCGGTAAAACGTATAAAAGAGTCTAATCTAGAGACCTTGGAAGAAATCCTTGGAAAGAGTAAGGCTAAAGTAATTTGGGAATTTTTCAATCCATAAAAAACAAAAAAGCTCTTGAATCAAGAGCTTTTTATATATTATCATTTAATACGAATATTAAACTTCACCCATTACATACATATTTTCCATAGTCGGCGTTTCGCTTCCTCCTTTTTTCTCAAGAGTTATAGCAAAAGCCTGAGCATTTTTTATGTTGGCAAGAGCAATTTTACTGTCTTTATCTTCTGAGTACATTCCTGCACTTACAGGTTTACCGTCCGCAATGGCCCAAAGCTGATATTGCATTCCTTCAGGAGCTTTTGGTAGGCTGTCTGCATTTAAGTAGACTTCTTTAGATTTTTTATCCCAGAAAACCATTGCTTTAGAATCAGCATGTTTTTCTACTCCTTTCAACATCACCATCTGCATATCCGGTCCTGACAACATTTGCCATTTTTCCTGCATTTTTTGAAGGGCTAAATCCTGAGATTGTTTCTCTGTCTCTAGTTTTGTAATGACCTTTTTATTTTCAGATTGAGTATTCATCCAGAATAAATTCCCTGCAACACTCACTAAAAACAGTACAGATGCTGCAACAGCACAGGTTTTCCAACTGTAACTTTTCTGAGTTGTAATCTCTTTTACATCATCCTGAACTTTCAGATCTGATTTTGATTCTGAAACTACGGGCCTTATTTCTTCAACAAGCTGCTCCTGCTGAATTTTATTCCAAATATTAGATTTTAAATCATTTGGAGGAGTCACAGCCTGAGCCGTCGCTAAATCTTCCAAAGTTTTTTGAGCTTCTTCAAAAGCTACTTTTACTTCAGCATTGTTCTTCATCACACACTCCAAAATACCTGCCTCCTCGGGAGAAGCAAAGCCTAGAATATAAGATTCTAAAATTCCGGATGATATGTATTCCTTAGTGTTCAATTTATTGATAATCTTTTAATAAATCCTTTAATTTTATCAATGCATTCCGCATTTTCGTCTTCACCGTACCTAGCGGTATCTTCAGTTTTTCGGATATTTCGTTTTGAGTATACCCCTGATAATATGCCAGATCTATAAGCTCCTGCTTATCAATTTCCAAACCTTCAAGCACATTTTTAAACCCGATAAAATCGGATGTTTTATTAGTCGTTGAAAGCTCTGTACTGTTATATACGAAATCAGGGAGTGGTTGGTTTTTAAGCTCGTTTTGGAAACCTTTTGATTTTAAATAATCTATTGCCGTATTTCTGGCAATATTAATCATCCAGGTATAAAATCTTCCTTTGCTAGCATCATACTGAAGAATGGCATTCCAGATTTTTACAAAAACATCCTGAATAACTTCTTCTGTATATTCTTTTGATTGTACAATTCGGAATATCACACCATACAGCGCGCCGGAGTAATGGTCATACAAATAATGAAAACCAGCTTCGTTTTTATCTTTCAATAAAACGATAAGTTCCTCTTCCGAATAGTTTGTTTTAATAACGAATATTTTTCAAGTCAAATGTAATAAAATAAACCGTAAAATAAACTAAAACTAAAAAATCTTTTACATCGTAAATGATTATGGAATTTATTGAGGCTTTTATTAACCCCGAAAAATTTATTTACACAAAAAAAATAGTTTTTAAATCTAAAATAGAATCCACCTCGTAAATGGTAGGTAAGAATAAGAAATCAAACAATATTTAATTTAAAAAATCAAAAAAATGAATACAAGATCAAAAATCGCAGTTTTAGGAATGGTAGCTTTATCATTTGCTTTCAGTGGAAATGTAACTGCACAGGCAATGAAAGAAAAAACAGTAATGGTAGGTGGAGCAGCAATGTATCCTTCAAAAAATATCATTGAAAACGCTGTAAATTCTAAAGATCATAAAACGTTGGTAGCAGCAGTAAAAGCAGCTGGCTTAGTTGAAACGCTAGAAGGAAAAGGTCCTTTCACGGTATTAGCTCCTACAGATGCAGCATTTGCAAAGCTTCCAAAAGGAACAGTGGATAATTTGGTAAAGCCTGAAAATAAAGCGACTCTTACTAAAATCTTAACATATCACGTTCTTGCAGGAAAATACAGCGCTAAAGATATTTGGGCTGCAGTAAAAGCCGGAAACGGAAAAAGCATGATGAAAACAGTAGAAGGTGAAGATGTTACTTTCTGGACCAAAGGAAAAGATCTATATGTTACAGATGCTAAAGGAAACAGCGCAAAAATCACAATATCTGATGTTAATCAGTCTAATGGTGTAATTCATGTAATTAACACTGTTTTAATGCCTTAATTTTTTTATGGTTTAATATTATTATAAAACCCCTTATCAGATTTGATAAGGGGTTTGTTTTGTTTATTTTTTGAGGAAAAAATTTTACTTGCCAGAAAAAATTTCTTTAGCATATTCTCCATTGGCCTGAGGAATTTCAATGATAATATTTCCATTTTCAAAATAGCCAATCGTAAGATCTCCATTTTCCAATTTTACTCTAAAAACATCTCTTTTTGTTGTTGCTTTAAAAGTAGCAAAAGGTATAGAACTATTTGGCTTAACTAAAATAAAATGATTATTATCTATTTGTACTTTCTGTACATCCAGTTTTCCATTACTGTATTTTCCCCCATTGCTTTCTACAACTTGTGAAGAAACAACTGAGTTATTATTATTCGTAGAAGTTGTCGTTTCATTCTGTGCAACAATAACAATTGGATTAGAAACAGGAACTGCAACTAATGCTTGCTTTAAGGCATCCTGAAAACCTTCTTCAAATTCTTTAATAATTGAGCTGCCTTTTGATTGTAATATAACTTTATCATTACAATCTTTAAATTGTAATGATACCTTATTTCTTAAAAAGCCACTATCATCTAACAAATTACTACTAAGAACATTACAGGGATTCTCTTTAGCTTCTATTGGCCATAATTCTTTTTGACCTTGGGGGATAATTATATATTTCTTAGCTTTTAATGACTTAGTTACAGAATTCGCCAATCCAAAATCTTCTTTAAAATCGGAAAATTTCCCAGGAATAGAAACATATTTATAATCGGAAACTTTTTGCCCAAAACCAATGATTGAACAAATTGTAAGAATAAGTATTGATAGTTTTTTCATTTTTAAAATTTTAATCATTTCTAAACGTTCCCATATCTAATTTAAGGGAGAAGAAATTTGAATAGAAATTAGATCCTCCAATTCCTGAATTTGTAATGGCATAATCTAACGTAAGACCTCTATATTTAATACCGATACCTGCACTTGGTTGGAAAGATACTTTTCTTTTTAAGTCTTCAATATCCGTAATATTTTGAAATCTGTTGACTCCTAATCTTACAAAGATCATTTTTTGATAGCCCAATTCCGCTCCTGCATAAGGCGTAATACTTGCAAAATCTGTTGATACAAGAGCCGCGGTTTTCGCAAAATCTACATTAATACCTGCTTCTGGTAAAACATAAATGCTGCTATTAATATTAAAAACCTTACTCGCACCAACATTTAGTTTAGGCATCGTAAGTTCCATTTTATCTTTTGGTGCAGGGTTAAATTCTACTCCATCTACAATCGTAGAAAGTTCTTTTTGGTTAACACTCCAAAAGTTAACAGTAGTAGTTGCATCTCGAAGCATCCCTCCGAATTTCCACCCATTATCTGCTTTATAGATTGCCCCTACATCAAACCCAAATCCATAACCACTTGCAAATTTACCTACATTTCTATAAACAATTTTAGCATTTACTCCGATATCCAATTTCGTATTTCCTGCAGGATTAAAAGCATAAGAAATAATTGCGGCATAATCAGACTGTGAAAACTTAGTTATTTTATCGTAGTCAATATTTCCTTCGGGGTCGATCAATTGTGTCGTATTCAAAATATTATCAATTCCCAATCTTACCACTGAGACTCCGAAAACACCTGTTTCTAGTACTTTTGCATAGGCCAGATAATCATATTTAGCAATCGATTCGAAATACTCTGCGTGCATTGCTGCTCCTTGCCAGTCTCTTTCTATCGCCATTAAACCTGCCGGGTTCCACATTGGGGAATATACATCATCCTGATTGGAAATTACAGCTCCACCCATCGCGAGACCTCTGGCTCCTGCTCCGATATTTAGAAATTCATTGGAATATTTCCTTATTATTTGAGCCTGAGAAGTCCCAAATAATACGAAAGAAGCAAGTAAAAAATATTTTTTCATCATATAAGTTTGATGCTTAGTTAAAGTTTTTTTGTTTTTCTGGCTTTTATTAATCCATTTGCAATGATTGCCAGTATCATAACACCTGATGCTATATAAAAAACAGGGCTCATCTGTTCTGATTCTCCAAAGATAAAAAAAGCTAGTATAATTCCGTAGACTGGTTCTAAATTAACTGTTAAAATTAATGTAAAGGGCGAAATATATTTCATTAGATTAACCGATTCCAGCATCGGAAAAGCTGTAAAAACACTCGCTAATAAGCATATTAACGCAATATCTCTATAACTTATTTCATTCATCTGAAAAATTTGACCACTCAATGAATAAAATATCAATAAAACGAGCCATCCACAGAATATTTCATAAAAAATAATGTTTCCAGACGTCGTTTTACCAAACATCTTCCCATTAAAAACAGAAAAGATAGTTCCAAAAATGGCACATAAAACACCATACATAATTCCTTCCTTAAATTGGAACTCTGTTTTAAAAATCAATAAAATACAGGAAACAATTACCACTCCCATGAGGACTTCTGAGATATCGATCTTTCTCTTAAAAATAATAGGTTCTAAAATGGAGGCAAATAATGTTGATAATGATAAACAGCTTAACGCTATAGAAACATTAGAAACTTTAATGGAATAAAAGAAGCAATACCAATGCAACGCCATGGCAACTCCTATTGCTGCCAGCTGGAAAAATATTTTCTTAGAAACCTTTATACTTTCTTTTTTGTAGATTCTAATAAAAGCATATAAAAAAATAGCAGCGAAGAGCATTCTGTAAAATACAAGAATATCTGCATTAGCATGAATTAGTTTTCCAAGAATTGCAGTGAATCCCCACAAAAAAACAATTAAGTGTAATCTAAAAAGCGCTAATTTTTGCATATCCTATCTTCTTTTAATTTTAAATAGGCAAATTTACAAATAGGCTTTTACAAATCTTATAAAAAATACAGATTTACTTCAATTAAATTTAATAAATTATAAAAGATACTGATACCGAATTCATTTTTATTTGAAAAGAACGTGCATTCATAAAAAACCCTGAAAGTTTGTTCAACGTTCAGGGCCTTCAAATAATAAACTATTAAAAAAATAAACTAGGAACTTAGAGTATTCTATAGAGAATATTATCCCTATAACTCTGTTGTAAAGTTAGAAAAAATATCAGCCATTTAAAATATTTTTGTGTTAAATGTTTCACAAAATTCTGAAAACCAATCTATTAAACGCTTGTTTTATTTAAATTCATAATCCTTTTAAAAATAGTATCTTTAGCCGTAAAAAATTAAAATTTATGGATATTGAATTCAACAAGCGAGAAGATCAAAACAGATTAAAACTATCCGAAATAAATAGACGACTTGCTGAAATAAAAAAAGGAGGAGGCGAAAAACGACTTCAAAAACTTCGTGATGAAGGAAAAATGACGGCAAGAGAAAGAGTTGAATATCTTCTTGATAAAGATTCAGATTCCATAGAAATTGGTGCATTTGCCGGTTATGAAATGTACGAAGAGCACGGCGGTTGCCCAGCTGGTGGTGTTGTAGTTGTTATGGGCTATGTTTCTGGAAGACAATGTTTAGTGGTTGCTAATGATGCCTCTGTAAAAGCTGGAGCTTGGTTTCCAATTACAGGAAAGAAAAATCTGAGAGCTCAGGAAATCGCCATGGAAAACAGACTTCCAATTATTTATTTGGTAGATTCTGCAGGAGTATATCTTCCAATGCAGGATGAAATTTTCCCTGATAAAGAGCATTTCGGAAGAATATTCAGAAATAATGCTAAGATGAGCTCTATGGGAATCATTCAGATTTCTGCTGTAATGGGAAGTTGTGTTGCTGGTGGTGCTTATTTGCCTATCATGAGTGATGAAGCCATGATTGTTGAGAAGACAGGTTCTATTTTCTTAGCAGGAAGCTATTTGGTAAAAGCTGCTATTGGAGAAACGATAGATAACGAAACGCTTGGTGGAGCTACTACCCACTGTTCAATTTCAGGAGTTACAGATTATAAAGCTAAAGATGATAAAGACGCTTTAAATAGAATTAAAAACATCATGAAATCTCTCGGAAGTACTGAAAAAGCAGGCTTCGATAGAATTGAAAGTTTTCCACCAAAAGAAAATCCAGATCATATTTTCGGAATCGTACCTGTTTCAAGAGCAGATCAATATGATACATTGGAAATTATTAAATGTATGGTTGATAATTCTGAATATGAAGAATATAAGCCAGATTATGGTAAAACAATTATATGTGCAACAGCCAGAGTTGATGGTTGGTCTGTAGGAATTGTTGCTAACCAAAGAAAATTGGTAAAAAGCGGTAAAGGAGAAATGCAGTTTGGTGGAGTTATCTATTCAGATTCAGCCGATAAAGCAACAAGATTTATTGCTAACTGTAATCAAAGAAAAATTCCTTTAGTCTTCCTACAGGATGTTACTGGTTTTATGGTTGGTTCAAAATCTGAACAAGGAGGAATCATTAAAGACGGAGCAAAAATGGTAAATGCCGTTTCTAATTCTGTCGTTCCTAAGTTTACAATTATCACAGGAAACTCTTATGGAGCAGGAAATTACGCAATGTGTGGCAAAGCCTATGACCCAAGATTAATTGTTGCATGGCCTTGGGCAGATTTAGCCGTAATGGGTGGATCTCAAGCTGCAAAAGTTTTAGCGCAGATTCAAGAGTCCACATTGAAAAAGCAAGGGAAAGAAATCACTAAAGAAGAACGTGATGAAATTTTAAATAGCATTTCTAAAAAATACCAAAAACAAACAGAATCCAGTTATGCTGCGGCAAGGCTTTGGACAGATGCCATTATCAATCCTACAGATACCCGAAAATGGATTTCTATGGGTATTGAAGCTGCAAATAATGCTCCTATTACAGAGAAGTTTAATTTGGGAGTTATACAGGTTTGATAAATTTATTTTATAAAATAATAAATGGCTATCTCAGATTTTGAGATAGCCATTTTATTAATAGTCTTTGCACTCTTCCGGACTCATTCCAAGCATAATACAACATCTGTATCTGGTCACACAAAACCCATTTGGAAAACCTGGATTGCTATAACACTGCATAAAAGCAGGATCATCCGGGCACATAGGATTTCCATTTCCTTTAAGTGATTTTAAACTTTCTCTTGAAATCTTAATTAGATTTTTCATAGTATCTTAGTTTCTAATATTTCCTACTCTATTTAAGCTTTTCGGATAACGCTTTTCTAATATACTAATTTTTCAATACATAGTGAATTTTAACGCCAATAATTATACTATTTTTATAACTAATAGATTCACAAAACATAACAAACTAAAATAGAAAATAAAATTAAGTAGATAAATTCAAAGTCTTTAAAATTTCAACAAATAGTAGTAGCTCAAGTTTTCCTATTTTTCAGGAGCTATTTCCTGCTATCCGCTCATACTCCTCACGCCAACGCGCTCCAACGCTTAAACCCTCACCTTTTTCAACTCCATGTTGCGGGGTAACCGCTGCTATCAGGGCTAGCGTTTCCGTCTGATTTTCATTTCTTATCGCAAAATCACCCCTCAGTTTGTCATCCCGTAGGGATCTAGATTCGAATCTTTCCACTCTATAAACCTAACAGGTTTTAAAAACCTGTTAGGTTTGTTATAACAACCAGAAAACCATGTTTCAATATCTCATTTTTTATACCTCTTAACTCAACAACAAACAAAAAAATCTACAACTAAATGAGTCGGAGACAATGTATAATCAAGTTGTGTTTTTACTGATTACATTTAATATGATAAAAAGAGATTGCTTTACTTCGTTCGATAGAAGCCTTAAGTTTGAGGATAAAAATCTCTCGCAGATTTAGCAGATCAAGCAGATTTTTTAATGAATGAATGAAGAAAGAATAGATGATTATTGGTCTAAGTGTAAATGCAATAAAATGATTTAAAAGGAATAGTTGAGATCCTTCCAGGATGACAAAAAGAGCGGGAGGCTTTTGAGATTGTTAAAGAGATTACTTCGACAGGCTCAGCACAGGCTAGCTTCGTTCCTCGCAATGCCAGCATGACTTAGGATTTCTTATTACCCATTGCCTATTACTTATTATTCATATATTAAGATGTTTGGGTTGTGGAATTTCTTTGGGTATGTATCAAAAAAAAGTCTCATACAAATAAATGTATGAGACTTTTAAATAAAAACTGGCGGCGACCTACTCTCCCGCTTTCGCAGTACCATCGGCGCTGGTGGGCTTAACTTCTGTGTTCGGAATGGGAACAGGTGAGCCCCACCGCTAAAACCACCCTAAAGGCGTTATATGAAGGTTCGAGGGATTAGGGGTTAGGCCTTAGCATTACGCTAAATCCTGATACCTTTTTCCTGATACCTTATTTTATCGATAAAAACAGTCACAAAGACAAAACCTTTCTTGCACTTGCTAGCAATTCTTGAGATAGGTTTTTAATGTAATATTAATGATTACTCATTTGATGATTATATTTATTCCTTTTAATAGGCAATAAATCTACGGGTAATTAGTACTACTCGGCTATGCTGTTACCAACTTTACACCTGTAGCCTATCAACGTCGTCATCTCCAACGACCCTTAAAAGATGTCTCATCTTGAGGCGAGTTTCGCACTTATATGCTTTCAGTGCTTATCTCTTCCAAACGTAGCTACTCAGCGGTGCTCCTGGCGGAACAACTGATACACCAGAGGTTTGTTCAATTCGGTCCTCTCGTACTAGAATCAAGCCCTCTCAAACATCTAACGCCCGCAATAGATAGAGACCGAACTGTCTCACGACGTTCTGAACCCAGCTCGCGTGCCACTTTAATGGGCGAACAGCCCAACCCTTGGGACCTTCTCCAGCCCCAGGATGTGACGAGCCGACATCGAGGTGCCGAACCTCCCCGTCGATATGAGCTCTTGGGGGAGACTAGCCTGTTATCCCCGGAGTACCTTTTATCCTATGAGCGATGGCCCTTCCATACGGAACCACCGGATCACTATGTCCTGCTTTCGCACCTGATCGACTTGTAGGTCTCACAGTCAAGCACCCTTATGCCATTACACTCTACGCACGGTTACCAAGCGTGCTGAGGGTACCTTTGAAAGCCTCCGTTACTCTTTTGGAGGCGACCACCCCAGTCAAACTACCCACCACGCAATGTCCTTCTAAAAGAAGTTAGGCTCCAAGTAAGTAAAGGGTGGTATTTCAACGTTGACTCCACAAACACTAGCGTGCCTGCTTCAAAGTCTCCCACCTATCCTACACATTACTTACTCAAAGTCAATACGAAGTTATAGTAAAGGTTCACAGGGTCTTTTCGTCCCATTGCGGGTACTCGGCATCTTCACCGAGACTACAATTTCACAGAGCTCATGGTTGAGACAGTGCCCAGATCGTTACACCATTCGTGCAGGTCGGAACT
>NZ_LIRF01000010.1:5000-256234 GCF_001297705.1 Chryseobacterium sp. ERMR1:04
GGGATGACAAACTGAGGGATGATTTTGCGATAAAAAAAATGATAACCAGGCAAATATCCTAGCCCTGATAGTAGCGGTTACCCCGCAACACGGAGCTGGATATGAGAAGGACTTAGCCTTGGAGCGCGTTGGCGTGAGGAGTATGAGCGGATAGCAGGAAATAGCTCCTGAAAAATAGAAAATATATTAAATCATATATACCAAGAAATAAGGTCAAATTTTTGCAATAGGTCATTTATGATTAATAATAAAATCATTTAATAATAATTGAAACTAAATTTGGTTGTTTGATAATCAGTTGTTTATGAATAAGCTCTATTATATTGTAATTTAATCATATTCCAAAGTAACGCTTTAATTAATTTTAATAACGATTATAAATGCAGGAATTTTTACAATTATTTTAATTAAATCTTTTTTCTAAATAATATTGAACTTGTTAAAAATATTTTATCAAAAATGTTTTGTTAAGTAATAATTTTTATGTCGTAATAATATTGATTAATGACTGCTGTTTATTTATATTTTCATTAACTAATTATTTGAAAATCAGTTATATTTGCTTCTGAAAACAATGAATGATTTTTAAAAAATGAAAAAATGCTTAACGCTGTTGGGATTGGTCCTTTTAGCTAATGTATCTGCACAGTTCAATTGTGTTACAGATAAAAAAATGAAACAGTTTTACGGTAAAAATCCACAGGCGTTCCTACACCAAAAGGATTTGTATAACTATCTTTCCAGTAAAAATACGAATACTGGGAAAAATACTCAAACCGTAATTACAATTCCAATAGTGGTACATGTTTTATACAAAAATGCAGTACAGAATATTAGTGATGCGCAAATTGCATCGCAGATTGCTGTACTTAATCAGGACTTTAGAAAATTAAATGCAGACTCTAATAATGCACCTGATGTTTTTAAACCTGTTAGATCTGATATGGAAGTAATGTTTTGTTTGGCCACAAAAAATCCTAGCGGAAATATTACGAATGGTATTGTAAGAAAATCTGTTAGTAATAATTTTAATTTTGAGGAAGATTATTTCAAAAGTATAGGTTCTGTGGCTTGGGATCCTACAAAATATCTTAATATTTGGGTTGGAAATCCTAATGATCCAAATTTGGGAGGATGGTCTAGCGTACTTGCAGATGTAGGAAATTCTGACGATGGTATTGGTATGAATTATACAACTTTCGGAACAGTAGGTACAGCAATTTTCCCCTATAATAAAGGAAGATCTATGACACACGAGGTAGGTCATTATTTAGGATTATTACATCCTTTTGGCGAAGATACTGATGTACCTCCTAATAGCGCTAACTGTGGAACACCAAGTTTTGATGATTTCTGTGCAGATACTCCTGCTACCTATTATCCATATTCTGGAAGTCCTACATTTCCAAATAATACATATACATGTACTCCTACATCAAGTGGGGCCATGTTTATGAACTTTATGGATTATACGAGAGATGAAGTTAAAGTAATGTTTACCAATGACCAAAAGACTATTGTTACGAATACATTAGCCGGCCCGAGAGCGAGTTTATTAAACTCCAATGGATGCTCTTCCGTTCTGGGAGTACATGAAGTTGAAAAGGTAAACTCTATTACTATTTTCCCTAATCCTAGCAGTCAGTATATTTCTATAGCTTCACCTTTGATGAAAATTAATACAGCAGAAATATTTAATTCTGAAGGCAGGCTGGTAAAAAAGGCAGATATTAAAAATGAAACTTACAAGATTGATGTACGAGATCTTGCGTCAGGTGTATATTTTGTAAGGACTTACAATAATTACGATTTTGTCAAATCAATGAAATTCATTAAAAAATAACTGAAAATATTTCCAACTATTTACTTTTTAAACCTCGATATAATCGAGGTTTTGTCTTTAAGTGTGTCAATTTGTCATAAAAATATATATGGTACAGATATTGAGAAATAGAGAGTGTAATCAATAATTTAAAAATTAGAAAAAATATAAATATTATGAGTAAAATAATTGGAATTGACTTAGGAACAACCAACTCTTGTGTTGCGGTAATGGAAGGTAAGGATGCTGTTGTAATCCCTAATGCTGAAGGAAAAAGAACAACCCCATCTATCGTAGCGTTTACAGAAGATGGTGAAAGAAAAGTAGGAGACCCTGCAAAAAGACAGGCGGTAACGAATCCAAAAAAGACAGTATATTCTATCAAAAGATTTATTGGAACTCATTTTAAAGATGATGCAAGTGAAATTTCAAGAGTACCTTACGATGTTGTAAAAGGTCCGAATGACACTGTAAAAGTTAAAATAGACGATAGAGAATATACGCCACAAGAAATCTCTGCAATGACGCTTCAGAAAATGAAGAAAACTGCTGAAGATTATCTTGGACAAGAAGTAACAAGAGCGGTAATTACTGTTCCGGCTTACTTCAACGATGCACAAAGACAAGCTACTAAAGAAGCAGGAGAAATCGCTGGTCTTACAGTAGAAAGAATTATCAACGAGCCTACAGCTGCTGCTTTAGCTTATGGTATGGATAAGGCTCACAAAGATCAGAAGATTGCTGTTTATGACCTTGGAGGGGGTACTTTTGACGTTTCTATCCTAGATTTAGGAGACGGAGTTTTCGAAGTATTGTCTACAAATGGTGATACACACTTAGGAGGTGATGACTTTGATGATGTTATTATCAACTGGATGGCTGATGAGTTCAAGGCTGAAGAAGGAGTAGAATTAAAAACTGATGCTATTGCATTACAGAGATTAAAAGAAGCTGCTGAAAAAGCTAAGATTGAATTATCTTCTTCTCCACAAACTGAAATCAACTTACCATATATCACAGCTACAGCTACAGGTCCTAAACACTTAGTGAAGACTTTAACGAAAGCTAAATTCGAGCAGTTAGCTGCAGACTTAGTAAGAAGATCTATGGAGCCTTGTAAAAAAGCGCTTTCTGATGCAGGACTTTCTATCTCTGATATTGACGAAGTGATCTTGGTAGGTGGTTCTACAAGAATCCCTATTATCCAGGAGGAAGTAGAAAAATTCTTTGGTAAAAAACCATCTAAAGGAGTAAACCCTGACGAAGTTGTAGCAATTGGTGCTGCAATCCAAGGAGGAGTTCTTACAGGAGACGTAACAGATGTATTACTTCTAGACGTTACTCCACTTTCTTTAGGTATTGAAACAATGGGTTCTGTATTTACTAAATTAATTGAAGCGAATACAACAATCCCAACTAAAAAATCTGAAGTATTCTCTACAGCTTCTGACAACCAGCCGGCTGTAAGCATCAGAGTAGGACAAGGTGAAAGACCAATGTTCAACGATAATAAAGAGATCGGTAGATTTGATCTTACTGACATTCCACCAGCACAAAGAGGAGTGCCTCAAATTGAAGTAACTTTCGATATTGATGCAAATGGTATCCTTAGCGTTTCTGCTAAAGATAAAGGAACAGGTAAAGAGCAGTCTATCAAAATCCAAGCATCTTCAGGTCTTTCTGACGAAGAAATCGAAAGAATGAAAAAAGAAGCTCAGGAAAACTCTGCATCTGATGCAAAGAGAAAAGAAGAAGTTGAAATTTTCAACAAAGCTGACGGATTGATCTTCCAAACTGAAAAGCAATTGAAAGAATTCGGAGATAAATTATCAGCTGACAAGAAAGCAGCAATCGAAGCTGCTCACGCAGAATTGAAAACAGCTTTCGAAGCTAAAAATGGAGACGAAGTAAAAGCTAAAACTGAAGTTTTAGATGCAGCTTGGATGGCAGCTTCAGAAGAAATGTATGCAGCAGGACAACAGGCAGACGGAGCCGGAGCTCAAAACCCTGGAGGTAATGCTAATGCAGGTGGTGCTGAAGATGTACAGGATGCAGACTTCGAAGAAGTGAAATAAGCAGTCTTAGACTGATTGAATATGAAATCCCCGAGCGTAAGCTTGGGGATTTTTGTTGTAATTATTAATCATGGGGTAAATGCTACCTACTAACTATCTACAGCACTCAATTATGTAAGTTATTGATTATTAATTTTTTTTGGTCGTGCCGTAAATTTGCTGTAGTATAATTTTGCTTATCTGTATATAATTTTGGAGGGATAAATTTTTTAAATATGAAAAAAAAAATAACCTTATTTATTATGCTTTGCGTGCAACAATTATCTGCACAGAGTATAAAGATGCCAGTCATTGGCGCTACCTCATTACAGCCGGCTCAGAGTGGGCAGGATATTTCTAAAGCACTTGACGGAACAATTAGTACTCATTACAATTCTAAATGGGGACAGTTAGGGATCCCTGATCAACTAAATTTTCATTTTTCCGACAGAGTAAAAAGTATTAATAAGCTTATTTACAGACCAAGGAGAGATAGTGGATATGAAAAAGCAGGTGTGTGGACGAAAATAAAAATTTCTTATTCTACACAAGATAATCCGGATGTATTCAATATTATTCTACCTTCCGTATCTCTGATAATGGATAGAACCGATAAAATAATCGATCTTCCTTATGATGTTTTACAACCTGCTGTGATCAGGATAGATGTTTCAGAAGCATATAAGAATGCTTCAACCTGTGGAGAAATGGAGTTCTACTCATCGGAAGAGGTCGGAGCAGAAGAAACTGCAGCTAATTGTATACTACCACTGCCTTCTCTGGATTTTGTTGATACTAAAGTGTATCCCGATGTATCCGGATCTTCTGCATCTAGTACCATTAAAGGATATGGCATTGGAAGAAGTTTAGATGGTGATTTTGATAAGAGCTATCATTCACAAATCATCTCTGATGGAATACCCATTGTCCTGACCTATAAATTTGATGGGAATACTTCAGTTGACTATCTAAAATACTATCCCCGAAATGCAAATAACCGTAATGGAGATTTTGGGAATATAAAGATTAGTTATAACACAATTACCAACCCAAATTATACCACGATTGTTTTGGCAAATCTTAGACAGAAAAATCTAATAAGTACGTTGAAGTTTCCTTCAAGGGTTGTTCCTTTGAACATTAAAGTTGAAGTACTGGATGGGCGAAGTAAGTATGCCGTTGTGGGGGAAATGGAGTTTTATAAAAAACATCCTAATAGTTTGGTATATTCTGATTATTCAAATATTTTTCAAGATGAATTATTTGGAAGTTTAAAATCTAACGTTATCCAACAGGATATTGATGCGATCTCTGTTCCTTTTTTGAAAGAGTTAGCACAGTGTATTTTTAACAATACGTACAACAAAAAATATAGAGTAAGGGCTTACCATCCCTATGCAACCCCAAACTTTATTAAGAATAGTTTGAAAATAGGAAACTATAATGAATTTGAAAATGCAACAGGAATATTTTTCGAAAAAGATAGTACGATTGTTGTTTTCGCAAAAAATGTTTCTTATGTTAACAAAGCCTATCTCAGAATCAAAGACTTTGCTAATGAAGATTCTCCTACAGATGTGTTTTATGATCTGCATAATGGGATCAATATTATCAAAACTACAAATAAAGGATTGGGATATATTCATTACTTCACGGATGCTGCCGGAGTAGAACCAGTAGAGCTAAATATCACAGGAGGATTAATAAATGGATATTACACAAGAGAAGCAAATGACCAGGAATGGCAGGAAATGCTAATGAACAATGTGTATCCTAAAATTGATATCGAAGGTATTTATACTAAATTGATAATGAATAAGGATCTCATTAAAAAATATCATTTTGAAAGTGCGCAGCTTTTAATTGATAAATATGATGTGATGGAAAAGTCAGAACGGGAAATGATGGGCTTCTTTAAATTCAATAGAAATGTTAAAAACAGACAGTTTATAAATATTGATAGCAAAAGCGGATGGTACGCTGGAAGTGAAGGAGTTCATTTGAGTGATACAGGGAGTGATGGTCCTAAGGTTGCTGATTCAAAACAACTGAGTTTATGGGGAATTGCTTATGAATTAGGCCATATCAATCAGGTTAGACCAGGAATTAAATGGGCTGGTATGGCTGAAATTACGAATAATATTTATTCTATGTGGGCTGCATATCATCTGGAAGCTCCTGTAAATAACAGAAAAATTCCGTTTCTAGATAAAAGTCTTGGTACAAAAACATACTTTCCGAAGGTTGCAGGAAATATGTACGGAGAATTTTTGATACAAACTCAGATTCAAAATAAAAGTTATTTTGAGCAGATGAGAAAAGATATTAGTGATGTTGATAGGTCAGATAATCTCTTCAGAATGCTTGTACCATATTGGCAGCTTATGTTGTATTATCAGTTGGCAGGAGCAGCTAAAGGAGCTGAAACGTTAGATTTTGATGAAGATATGTCGGATGAAGATTCAGTAGGTTCAATAGTTCACACTCCAACAAATACGGTAGATTATGCCCATTGGTTTGCTACGGTTGTTGATAAAGTAATACAGACTAATGAAAGCCAACTTAGCAATGGTGAAATAGTCATGAACTTGGTTAAAAATATTTGTGATGCAGTTCAGGAAGATCTCACAGACTTTTTTAGTAATACAGGTTTCTTGGTGCCGCTTGCTACTCAGGTAAGAGATTATGGAGATCCAAAAGATCTTATCATCACACAGGCAATGATTGACGAAGCGAAAGCTTATATTGCCGATAAAGGATATCCTAAGCCAGTTTCACCGGTTGTTAATTATATTTCAGCATCAAGCATAGAAATATTTAAAAATAAAGCAGTTTTATCCGGAGTTACAGGTCAGGGAGCGCAGACAATGGAAAACTCAGCAGGAACATTTTTATTGGTAGACAATTCTAAATGGAAAAATGCCGTAGCATTTGAAACATTCGACGGGCAGAATAAACTGATCAGTGTTTCTGTTGCAGGGACCGGTGATTTAACATTTGCCAATACATATGTAGATTTTCCCTCTAATGCGGTAAAAGTTTTTGCTGTAGGATATGATGGACAAAAGATATTGGTCTATCCAAACGGAACGCTTTTGAACAAGGAAATTAATAAAGAGCAAAGTAAGATTCATTTTTATCCTAATCCGCTTAAGGATGGTGAAAACATAAAAATTGTTATTTCTGATGCCAATAATAATGATCTTTACATTGCTGTATTGCATGATATTAAAGGTAATTTATTATTAAGTACGAAAGGGAATATTGGCGAAATTACCCAATATATTAATACAAAAATAAACGTAATGACATTCGGAAGTTATATTTTAACTTTGGATAACGGTAAAGAACGTTATGATGTGAAAATTTTGAAAAAATAATATCTGATGTTTTCAAACTCTCCAGTTTCTTTAGCTGGAGAGTTTTTTACGGAATTATGTCAGCTTTTTGATAGGAATTACTGTTTTTCATTCATCCAATATCAAAAAAAAATCTTCAGACAAAGCGTTTGGAGAGTTTCTAAATCTAATTTTTATTTACCAAAGAATATTTCATTTTTTTTGCTGTTCTACAGATATTCCTGAAATTTTACAGGCATGTAGTTATATAAAATATTCCAGTTCTGAATTTTGCTGTGCTTTTTAAAGCTTTCAAAAGTAATAAAAGTATAAATTCCTGAGCATAAACTTAGGAATTTTTTTATTCAGAATTAAAGGAAAAATAGCTACATTCGTATAGTTTTAATCAAAAAATAAAGTTCAAATGAAGGGTAATAAAATAATTTTAATCGTTGGCTTATTGTTATTTCAGTTAAATTTTGCACAGGAAAAAGCAGATGTTGTATTAAGCAAAGCATTGAAAGAGGCGAAGGCTAAAGACAAAAATGTTCTTTTAATTTTTCATGCATCGTGGTGTAAATGGTGCAAGATGATGGAGAAAAATATGAACCTTCCTGAAACAAAACCTTTATTCGATAAAAATTTTGTAACCGCTTATCTTGATGTGCAGGAAAGAGGCGAAAAGAAAAGTCTTGAAAATCCTGGTGGACAGGAAATAATGAATAAATATAAAGGGCAAAATGCAGGGCTTCCTTTTTGGCTTGTACTAGATAAGAAAGGGCAGATATTGGCAGATTCTTTTGATGAAAAAGGGGATAATTTAGGTTCACCGGCAACCCCCGAAGAAGTGAGTACATTTTTATCTAAGCTGGAGAAATCTTCCAAATTAAATAAAGAAGAGCTTAAGACCATCGAAAGTGTTTTTGTGAAAAAAGCACAATAATAAAAAAGCACCACATAAATTAAAATGCCTCAAAGAAGTTAAATACTTTTTAGAGGCATTTTTGTTTTAGATAAGATGATCTTAATCTTTGCTTTTGTTGATTTTCTCAAATCGACCTAGGAAACTGTAGCGTTAATAAATCTCGAAAAGATTCACCGATTTAGATACAAAAAACTCCCCGAACAAAACGTTCAGGGAGCTTAATCTAATTTTTATTTACCAAAGAATATTTCATCTTTCTTTTGCTGTTCTACATATATTTCCTGAAATTTCACAGGCATGTAGTTATATAAAATATTCCAGTTCTGAATTTTGGTGTGCTTTTTAAAGCTTTCAAAAGATCTTATAAAAAGATTCTCAATTATATCTTTCACATAAGAATTTCCGTTTCTGTAAATCCCATCCATCAGTTTAAGGTGATGGCCTATGATTGTGATTTTAGAATCTACTAAAAGGTCTTTTAAGTAATTAATGGTTGCCTGTATAACCCCGGCGAAATTATTTTGTTTTGATAACTGAGTGATTTCACTTCTGATTGTTGGATAGAAAAATTTTAAATACTCTACAGCCATTTTCTGATTAATAGTTTGCATTTGCACATTCATCATAATTAATATTTTTCGAATACTTGTATTGCGGCGAAAACCATACCAAACTTACAAACAGGCCGCAAAAATAAATACACCTATTATGATGGCAACATGGGTTGCCAATATTTCCATATTGTGCCTAGAATTGGACTTTTTCCATTGTTTCCAGTCGAATTCTTTTCTGATTTTTGTCTTCATAACTTTAACTTTTTTGTAATAAAATGGGTGAAATATGTAATGAAAAATTTCACATTCCATGTTTATAAATTTGTTTTGAATAAATTTTCTGTAAATCCTGAGAAATATGAGTAAATATGTCTTTTCTATATTCCTCGTTGCAAAATGTGGTAAAATTGTCCAGAGAATAGATGAAAGTACTTTCTACGGCGTTTCTCAGCTTTGTATCACCGTTTTTATAGATCTCATCCATCTTTTGTAAGCTCTTAAATAAAAGATTCCTGTCGTTTTGGCGGATCATGTTTTTAATACGATCCGTGAAAGTCTGAATAACGCTGTAAGAATTCTGCGTGGTATTCTTTTTCAATTCATTTTGGATATCGGGAACTACATCCGTAATTTCCTGAGCAGCTTGTAAATAATTCATTTTAATAATGATTTTGTTCTAAAAGTTTAATGAAAGCACCAGAAATAAAGACGACTAAAAAAGCGATCAATATAAGATGATAAGGCTTTAACCATTTTGGAGTTTTTGGCCCTTTGCTTTTTAATCTTCTTAGTGTATCTAACCGGTTTAATGTCTTTAAGTCCATTTTGTATGTTTTGAAGAGATAGATACCAATTGTATTCCTTTGATTGGTTTGTTTGTTTAATGGGTTGGAAATCAGTATTTTGATTTATTTTAGCTAAATTTTAAGCAATAAAAAACCTCCCAAAACGATAAGGTTTTTATCAGAATGAAAAGAATTGATTAAAGATTTAGGAAAGAAGCTTGTTTTTAATGATACCAATGATTGTTTTTGTTTCTTCTAAAATACTTAAGTCTATTTCTAAGGGTATTAATATGAATGTTTTAATTAGTTCGGTTATAAGGTGCTGTAGAATAATTTTATATACTTGTTTCATCAATTAAGATTTTGACAAAACTGTATTTTTAGCGAAGTATACTGAAGGACAAGTAATAAATTTTTAGTTTATTGATTATCAGTTAAATAAAGTTTTTTTTGAATTTTTTAAAATTTATATTTATTTTTAAATGATTGAATATTAATATTTTAAGTATTTAGCAGTCCATTTTTTTGTCGCAATTTTACACAGGTTAATTTCTATGATAGAAAGGATAGAATGAATATCTTTGCAGTCCAAAATACTTAAGAGATGTTTTCAAAAATCGTAGTACACAGAGTAGGAAATAAAATCAATGGAGAGTCTTTAATACTGTCTCAGGAAGAATTGCAGTTAGAAGAAGGAATGGCAGAATCGCTTGAAGATTATTTTTTAGGTTCTTTCAAGTCTGAGGAAACGTTCAATTTTTACAGTGATACCTATTTGGTGAATAATCCTGTTTTCAGTTCTGTATCTGAAATTTTTGATGATAAAGCCAAGTTTCTTTGGGAAGCCGAAAATATTGCGAAACACCTTTTTGAAGCTGCCGAAAACCCAAGAGTTATGGGTGGTGAACTATTCATCGTTTATTTTGAGGATGATAGAGAAGGTGATGAAAAAGTAGATAAGATCGGGATCTTTAAAACAGAAAAAAGAGAACCTTTCTTAAAGATAGCTCCTCAAGGCGACAGTTTTGAAATTGAAAAAGACTTGGGAATTGGTTTGTCAAAAATTGATAAAGCGGCGTTGATCTACAATAATCATAAAGAAACAGGGTATGTACTTTCTGTGGTTGATAACAACAAGAATGGGGACATGTATTACTGGTTCGAGGATTTCTTGAAAGTGAAGCAACGTGATGATGAATATTTCCACACGCAGGAAGCGTTGATGGTATATAAAGATTTTATCGTGAAACAACTTCCTCAGGAGTTTGAAGTTTCTAAAGCAGATCAGGCAGATTTCTTAAATAAATCAATTAATTTCTTTAAAGAAAAAGAAGAATTTAAGTTAGACGAATTTGCAGCTGAAGTTTTAGGGGATGAGCATGTAATCGAAAGTTTTAATAATTTTAAAACAGATTACGAACAGGATATGCAGATCAATATTGCGGAAGAATTCCCGATCAGTGAAGCGGCTGTTAAGAAGACACAAAGACATTTCAAGAGCATTATTAAATTAGATAAAAACTTCCACATTTACATTCATGGTGACCGTCAGAAATTGGCTACAGGAGAAGATGAAAAAGGGAAGTATTACATGCTTTATTTCGATAAAGAAGTTTAAAAAAACGATATAGAATTAAAATGAACTGCTACTAAACCTTATAGGCTTCTAAAACCTATAAGGTTTGATAAAATGATGTTTGAAAATCAAATTATCCCAATTATTTCTTCCTGAAAAACAGCGCTCTGCTGTATTCATAATTCATTCTGGCAATATTCAACACAGAAATTCCCTGCGGACATTCCACTTCACAGGCTTCGGTATTGGAACAGTGACCGAAATGTTCAGCATCCATTTGTTTCACCATATGTAAGACACGGTTGCTTCTTTCTTCTTTCCCTTGGGGAAGCAATGCCATATGCGTAATTTTTGCAGACGTAAATAGGGCGGCACTTGCATTTTTACAGGTGGCTACACAAGCTCCACAACCAATACACGCAGCAGAATCAAAGGCTTCTTCCGCAATTTGATGAGTGATTGGAATCGCCGTTGCATCGGGAGCCTGACCGGTATTAATCGATACAAAACCACCTGAAGAAATAATTCTGTCAAACGCAGAACGATCTACTTTTAAATCTTTTTTTACCGGAAAAGCTTCAGCACGAAAAGGTTCAATTAAAACAGTTTCTCCATCTTTAAAAGAACGAAGGTGAAGCTGACAGGTCGTTGTGTTTTTTAACGGTCCGTGAGCGAGTCCATTGATCATCATTCCGCATTGTCCGCAGATTCCTTCACGGCAATCATGATCGAATTCTACAGGTTCATCACCCTGAACAATTAGTTTCTCATTTAAGGTATCCAGCATTTCAAGGAAAGACATATGAGGATTTAATGCGGTTAAATCATAATTCACCAGTTTTCCTTCACTCTGATTATCTTTCTGTCTCCATATCTTAAGGTGTAAATCCATAATTTTTGTTTTTTAATCAATTAATAACTCTTTAACCGCAAAAGGAATAAACGTTTTTTAATTAAACACTTTAGAGTAATTTAGTTTTTTAAGCTTACTATTTTGAAAAATAGTAAGATCACATAAGGAGAATATTTCGACTCCGCTCAATATGTAAAGATTTTCAGAAAACTAATGTGCTCTTTTTTGCAGTGTTATATTAAACTTAAAATAACTAACGTGTTAAAGTCTTTTGAATCTTTTGTGGTTAAATGGAATAAACTTTATTTATAACTTCTTACGGTAGGTTGTATTTCTTCGAATATCAAAGGTTCTTTAATCAATTCCGGTTCGTTGTTTTCGCCTTTCCAAGCCCACGCTGAGATGAATTGAAATTCTGAGTCATTCCTTAATGCTTCTCCATCCGGAGTTTGGTATTCTTCACGGAAATGGGCGCCACAAGATTCGTTTCGGGTTAAGGCATCGTAACACATCAGTTCGCCAATTTCAAAATAATCAGCTACACGACCTGCTTTTTCCAGTTCGCTATTCATCATGTCACCTTGTCCGGAAACTTTCACGTTTGTATAAAACTCCTGTTTCAGTTTTCTGATTTCTTCGATGGCATATTTTAAACCTTCTTCATTTCGGGCTAAACCACAATAATCGTAAAGGAGTTTCCCTAATGTTTTATGAAAATGGTCAACGGTTTTTGTTCCTTTTATCGCAATGAAATCTTGAATCTGATTTTTAACTTCATTTTCAGCTTTTTCAAACTCTGGATTTTCAGTTGATATTTTTCCGGTATGAATTTCATTTGATAAATAATTAGCAATCGTGTAAGGGGCAATAAAATAACCATCAACAGAAGCTTGAAGCAATGAATTCGCTCCCAATCGATTGGCTCCATGATCGGCAAAATTAGCTTCACCCAATGCAAATAGCCCGGGAATGGTGGTCATTAATTCATAATCCACCCAAAGTCCACCCATCGAAAAGTGGGCAGAAGGAGAAATCATCATGGGTTCTTCGTAAGCATTGTACCCTGTGATTTTAAGATACATATCGAATAGATTGCCATATTTCTCCTGAATTTTTTCTTTTCCTTGCTCATTAATGGCTTTTGAAAAATCAAGATAGACCGCATTTTTTAACGGCCCGATTCCGAAACCTGCATCAATTCTTTCTTTGGCTGCTCTTGATGAAATGTCTCTTGGCGCTAGATTTCCAAAAGCCGGATACCTTCTTTCCAAATAATAATCTCTTTCATTTTCGGGAATATCGTTGGGTTTTCTGGTCTCATTTTCTTTTAGAGGAACCCAGATTCTGCCGTCATTTCGTAAGGATTCAGACATCAACGTTAATTTCGACTGATAATCTCCAGACTGTGGCAAGGAAGTAGGGTGTACCTGAATCCAGCTTGGGGACGCCATCAACGCTCCTTTTTTATGAGCTCTCCAAATCGCAGAACCGTTGCAACCCATCGCCAACGTTGATAAATAATAGATTTTACCATACCCTCCCGTTGCCAAAACAACTGCGTGGGCGGCGTGTCTTTCAATCTCTCCTGTATCTAAATTTCTAACGATAATTCCTCTGGCTTTTCCTTCAATCATCACCAAATCCAACATTTCGTGTCTTGAAAATAACTGAACGCTGCCTTTTCCAACCTGTCGCATTAACGCTTGGTAAGATCCTAACAACAATTGCTGTCCGGTTTGTCCTCTTGCATAAAAAGTTCGGCTTACCTGAACGCCACCGAAAGAACGGTTGTTCAGATAACCGCCATATTCTCTTCCAAACGGAACGCCTTGTGCAACGGCTTGGTCGATGAGATTCAACGAGCATTCTGCCATTCTGTAGACATTGGCTTCACGCGCTCTGAAGTCGCCGCCCTTTAAGGTATCAACGAACATTCTGTAGACGCTATCACCATCATTTTTATAATTTTTGGCAGCATTTACACCCCCTTGAGCTGCAACGGAATGCGCTCTCCTTGGACTGTCCTGAAAACAAAATGCTTTCACATTGTAGCCCATTTCACCCAAAGAGGCAGCGAGAGAACTTCCTGCTAATCCGGTTCCCACAACAATAACATCTAACTTTTTACGGTTGGCAGGATTCACAAGCTTGGCTTTCTTTTTATAGTTGTCCCATTTTTGTTCTAAAGGGCCTTCCGGTATTTTTGAATCTAAAATCATAGTTTCTCAATTTAATTGGCAGTGAAGAATACATAAATTGGCATTAAGGCAAACCCAACACTGATGATGATTGAATAAGCAATTCCAATGGTTTTAAACCATTTTACAAACTTCGGATGAAATAGTCCTAATGTTCTTACGGCGCTGTAAATCCCATGGATCAGGTGATAGCACAACGCAACCATTGATAACACATAAATGATGACATACCACCATTCTTTAAAAACAGTTACCACAAGAATATAGAGATCTTTATTTCCATTTTCATCCAAAGGGGGATTTCCGAATTTGTAGATATACCAAAAATTCTGAAAATGAATCACCAGAAAAATTAATAATAATGTTCCCAGAATTCCCATATTTCGGGAAGCCCATTTGCTGGCTCTTCCTCTTTTATCGGATTGATAATTTCCGCCTGATTTTTTGTTTTTTAAGGTAATAATCAGTCCATCAACGGCGTGAAGGATGATACTTGCATACAACACATAAGAAACTATTTTGATGACAATGTTTCCTGACAGAAAATGCGAATACGCATTAAACTGAAGATGGGCTTGCTCCTGCGGTAAAAACAGCTGAAGATTTCCCAAGAAGTGAATCAACAGAAAGAAGCTCAGGAATAATCCTGTAAGACACATCAGCATTTTTCTTGATAAGGTAGACAGCATATTTTTTTATTTAATGATTAATTATTGAACTTGTCTAAACTTTTTATTTTGACCACAAAAGAGACAAAAGATTAACACTTGAGCTATTTAAGTTCATTATAAAGTGCAAACAAGAACACATAAGTAAAAAAAAATCTTTGATTTTTATTCTTTTGCAAGCTTTGTATTTAAAAATAGCTGAACTTTAAATGATTCAATAATAGCTTTTGTACCTTTTGTGGTTTAATTTTTTAATTAGTTTATCACAGGCTTATTATTCACAACTTGATTTCATTTAAAAAACTTTGGAACGTTGCGTTAAAAATATTATTAAAGCAGAATTCAAATAAGATTTTAATAATATCCTAGAACTTTCATCCAAAGACCTCCAACGACCATGTAGATAACAAGCAATACAATTCCGATTTCTAATCCGCGGAGCCACCAGGCTTTTAATTCAACATATCCACTTCCGAAGAAAACGGGAGCCGGACCGTGACCATAATGCGTTAATACTCCATAAATAGATCCTAAGAAACCAAGCATCATGGCCAATAACATTGGAGGAATTCCTACGGCAACTCCAACTCCTAATAACGCGGCGTACATCGCTGCCACATGGGCCGTTGCACTCGCAAAAATATAATGACTGAAGAAGTAGACAACTATAATCACCGGAAAGGCAACATACCAGCTTAATCCGCCAATTTTAGCTTTAATTAAATCACTGAACCAACCGATAAATCCGAGTTCATTAAGAGAACTGGCCATCATCACCAAAACGGCAAACCAGACAATGGTATCCCAAGCTCCTTTTTCGGCTTTTACATCTTCCCAGGTTAATACGGATGTTAATAATAAGATGGTTAATCCTATAAATGCGGTGGTTGTAGCGTCAATTGATAATGCTCCACCAAAGATCCAAAGCGTTAATAAAATGAAAAATGCCAATAACATCAACCATTCATTTCTGGAAATAGGGCCCATTTCTTTTAATTTTTGAGCAGCCATTTTTGGTGCGTCACCTGTTTTTTTCAATTCAGGTGGATACAGTTTATACAATACCAAAGGCACAACAAAAAACGCAACTAATCCGGGTACAAAACCTGCGGCAGCCCAAGACATCCAAGTAATATTAATTCCTAAATTGGCAGCGAATTTCTGACACATCGGGTTACTTGCTGTTCCTGTTAAGAACATAGAAGAAGCAATCAGATTCATATAATAACTGTTTAGCGTTAAAAACGAACCGAGCTTTCTATGCGTTTCTGGTTTTTCGGGAACGGAATCAAAACTTATCGCCATAGATTTCATAATGGGATAAATAATTCCGCCACCTCTTGCCGTGTTACTCGGAATAGCGGGAGCCAGACAAACGTCTGCCAATCCTAATCCGTAAGCGAGTCCTAGAGAACTTTTACCGAAAATTCGGATAAACAAAAAGGCAATTCTATTTCCTAAGCCTGTTTTAATAAAGCCTCTGGCAATAAAGAATGAAATCCCGATCAGCCAGATTACTTTATCTCCAAATCCTGAAAGCGCCTTGGTGATTGATTTTCCTGCATCTCCCGGAGCTACTACCTCGGTAAGAGCAGTGAACCCGATGGCCATCATACACATGGTTCCCATTGGCGCAGCTTTAAGGATGATCCCTAAAATAGTGGCTGCAAATATGGCAAATAAATGCCAGGCATTCTCTGTAACACCTTTCGGAGCAGGAATAAACCATATAATGAGCGCAACAGCAAAGGTTATCGCTATATTCCTGATATTAATTTCTTTCATAATCGTTATATGTGTTAATGAATTAAAATCTACTTTGTACCTGAACAATGAATAAATTATTATTGTATTGGTTGGTATTGGCTACCTGATGTTTGTAGCGATCGAACTGTACACCGAGCTGAATTCTGGCTCCGTAGTTTTTCAGAAATTCTAACCCAACCATTGGAGTGATCGTCTGTCTCGGATTTGAATTTAATCTGAAGTTGGTGTCAATATATTCGTATCGGCAAGATAGCTCGAAGGCACTTAGGTTTTTATGGTTCACTTCATACCTTAAATTAGGAAGGAAGTATGCTCCACGAATTAAATATTCATCAGGATTTGTTGGTCTTAATTCCGGAGCAACCGCAAAGTATAATGGGTGATTGGTGGCCTGTTTCCCTTCTAATTGCATGTCTAAACTCCATTTTGAATCAAAATTAACCAATGAGCTTAGATCAACGCCCACAGCATATATTTTTTTGCCGAAAACCTCGCCGATACCACCATTTAATCCCAAATTAAGATTGTATTTTTTTAATAATCCAAAGACTAATCGGGTAGAGTATTGTTTTCCGTCGTCGTTGTCATTCACCTGATTTTTTCCGTTTCCATTGACTACCGAAATGGCATATTGAAAAGGAATTTTACCTAATTCGAGTTGTCCTGTAGCAGAAAGTCCGATTTGGAAGCTCGTCCAGCCTAGTTTCCCGAATTCAGTGTATTGGTTAGACCAATCCAACGATTTAATAATATCAATAGGATAGGTTTCTTCAATCCCAAACCATGGTCTGAATTGCCCAACGGTAAAGGCTAATTTAGGATTAAAGGTATATTTTAAATAAGCATTTTCGAGAACTCTGCTTTTGGGATCATTTTTAAAATCAGCTAAATTGGCCAAGGCTACAACTTCGGTACGTTTACTGATCTTCGCCCGAACCTGAATTCTCATGTATTTTACCATGAAATTGTTATTGGTTCCTGAGCCATCCTCGTGATGAAGACCGTTTACATCTACATCTTTGTTCATCCCGACAAGGTAACGTGCCTGAAAAAGACCTTTAATCTGAAGCTGAGGATATTTTACGCTCTCTTCCTCTTGTTTGGTCTGTAGAGAATCCGGTATTTGTGCATGAGCTGAAAAGCAGAATAACATAAAGCAAAATAATAGATTTCTCTTTTTTGATTGAAAAAAGGTCATATGGTTTGTGTTTAATTAGTAATTTTTTTTTTATTTAAGACGACGTAAGCCTTAAAAATGAAAAGCATTTTGATCTTAATAATCTGTTTTGCTTAGCGAGGGAAATGAAATGTTGGGGAAGTTTTTCATAGTATTTTTTTTGGGTGTAAGTAAAAGTGGATCTTAATTTTTAGTGAAATATTTAACTCTTTATTGGGAAGTACTCTTGGTTTGGTGATATAAATTTAACAAATTTTGTTTAATTAACATAAATTTTAAAAACATTAATATAAAATTCATGTGAATAATCAGGTAGTCTGTATTTAGAATAATTATTGCTGATTTTTTTCGTATCTTATAGCTGAAACCTCGTGGTGATCAAGAAAAAAAGAGAAGATTTACATAATAATTCACACTTGGGTTATTGTAGGAATTCTCTTTGTTAATGATGGTTAAGCGTTTTAATTATTTGGTACCACAAACATATATAGCTGCAAAAATTTCGTTATATTTGATAGTTTAAAGAATAGTATGAATTTTGTAGATTGTCATGAAGAACCCATACATATCCCTGGGTATATACAAAGTTTTGGATATCTGATTGGCATTGATACAGACTCTCATTCCATTACTTTTTTTAGTCAAAATATTTCCAACATTTTCAATATTGAGAATGTTGAATTTCTTTTTGGTAAAAAAATAACCGACTTTCCTGAAAGTTTTCAAAGCATTATAGATTCGGATATTTACTCTTCTTTAACCAAATTTACAAGAAGAGAAAACGAAACCTATTTTGACAAAATTTTCGTTGGTGAAAAAGAATATCACTTCTCTGTTTTCAAAAGTAAAAACCATATTTTTTTAGAATTTGAAAAAGTTTTAAACAACCCAAATAAACGTATTTCTAATAAGTACGATAATTTTTATATCATAGATAATGCACAGGAAATTTGGGACCAACTCTTGAGTACACTTTCAAAAGTGGTGAATTATGACCGAATGATGGTGTATAAATTTATGGCAGATGGTTCCGGAAAAGTAATTGCAGAAAGAAGAAACGGAAATTTAGAAAGTTATTTAGGACTTCATTATCCCGAATCTGATATTCCGAGACAGGCGAGAGAGTTATACCTGAAGAAAAGAAAAAGAATTTTCAGTGATGTATATTCTGAAACGGTTCCTATTTTGAGCAAAAACCATAAGAATCTTGATCTTACTTTTACAGCTTCACGAGGGATGTCGCCTATTCATGGGCAGTACGTTAAAAACTCCGGAGCAACTTCAAGTTTTAGTGTGTCGATTATTATTGATGACAGACTTTGGGGATTGGTAACCTGTCAGAATTCAGCACCTAAACATATCGATCTTGAAGATAGAGTGCAGGCTGGAATTTTTACGGCTTTGGCCTCTAATGCCTATTCTTCCTTTAAATCTAAACAGGAGTTGGAATATCGTATTGGTTTAAATGGAAAATCTGCCTATTTAAAATCTGATTTTCTAAGACATAACACGTTATTTGATTCTTTGGTTGAAAATAAAAAAGACATCAGAGAATTGCCAGAAGCAGATGGTTTAGTCATTGTTTCCGATGAAGATTTGGTAACAGATGGGATAACTTCCGAACGTTCTGTGATTGACAAAATAGTGAAGTGGGCGCATCAAAATACAGAAGACAGTCTGTATGTAAACCGAAGCTTCCTTAAAGAACATGGTGATGAATTAGGGTTAGATGAAAATGCTGCAGGAATCATTATCTATTTTATTGAAAGAAGTAAAAACGAAATGCTGATTTGGTTTCGAAAAGAGTTTGATGAGCACATCAACTGGGCCGGAAATCCGGAAAAGAAAATAGGTGTGTTCTCCCAAAATGGCGAAGAAAAACATATTATTTCTCCAAGAACTTCTTTTCAGGTGTTTACAGAAAATATTAAAGGAAATTCAAGAAGATGGAGCTCCCGAAATATCAGTGCGGTTCAGGCTGTGCGTGATGTAATTTTGGAAACTTCCCATAAACAATACAATGCCATCAAAGAACTTAACAATCAGCTGAGAAAGGTGAATGAAGAACTCGACAGTTTTTCTTATACGATTTCTCATGATCTGGGAACTCCTTTAACGGTGATGAAGCTGAATGCACAAATGCTTCTTGCTAATTTTGAAAAAACAGAGAAGAATAGAAATAGACTGACTTCCATTGTGGAGGAAATCGACAGTATGGCTGAAATGATGCATGATGTTCTACAGCTAAGCCGTGCAAAACACAGCGATATTGAGCTTGAAAGTTTACCAACCCACCATGCAATCCAAAAAATTTCTGAAAATGCGAAGATCACCTTTGATAGCCCGACCAGTGAGGTCATCATTAAAGATTGTCCGGAGGTATTGGCAGATAAAACGATGATGCATCAGGTGTTTTTAAATATCATCAATAATGCGGTAAAATATTCGTCACAACAAGATCAGCCAAGAGTTGAAATTGAAGGGACAGAAGAGGGCGAAAATATTATTTACACCATTTCGGATAACGGCATCGGAATTCCTGAAGAAGATAAACATAAGATGTTTAAAATTTTCAATAGGATGGATAATGCCAAAAAATTTAAAGGAAATGGAGTAGGGCTTTCCATTGTTCATAGAATTATGAATAGAATTGGAGGAAATGTAGATTATAAAAGCAATAAAGATGGTACAAGTTTCATTTTAACGTTCAAAAAGCCTTAAATTTGGGAAACTTTTAAAACCTTATTATGGTATCTGAATATCTTAAACAAAATACAGCAGAATATCACGATGCTGCTGAAAAACTTTTTAATTCTGAAAAAATTTTTAACAAGACTTTCACTTTAGAAGATTATAAAAAAATCATCAATACCAATTATTTGATGTTGCTTCATTCTGAAGATAAAATTTTTACCAGCCTTTCTGATAAATTCTCTGAAAAACTTCAGTTGGATCAAAGAGTAAAGCTTCCTCTTATTGAGAAAGATCTTCAAAGCTTGTCATTAGATAATCAAAATACTTCTCATGATCTTGAATTCAGCAACGAACATGAGGCTTTAGGAGCAATGTATGTGATCGAAGGTTCTACGTTGGGTGGAAATGTGATCGCAAAACAGCTTTCTAGAACAGAAGGTTTTGATAACGTAACGTTTAATTTCTTCGGATGTTATCAGGAAAATACAGGTCCAATGTGGAAGAATTTCAAAGAAGTTTTAGATACAGAAGTTACTGAAGACAACTATAATGAAGTGTTATCAGGCGCTAAAAAATTATATACGTTTTTGCTGAACGTAAACTAAGATCTTCCAAAAAATCGAACTACTTGCCTAATAGATAATAATAAGCTCTTTAAGCTAACTGAAAATTAGGGACAAAAGATTAACACATAGGTTATTTAAGTTCATCATGAACTAGAAAAAAGAACACATAAGTTTAAAAAAATCTTTGATTTTTATTCTTTGAAGATTTTTATTTCAAACTTGCTAAACTTTAAACAGTTTAATAATAGCTTTTGTTTCTGTGGTTAAAATAAAAAGTTTAACCAAGTTCAATATAAACTTCTGAAAGATTGCTCAATTTTTCAGGAATTGTTAAATTTGGGAGTCAAAAAATTGAAACTAAAAAAAATAAATTTAAATAAGTATACATTATGAAAGTAACTGTAGTAGGTGCAGGCGCTGTAGGCGCGAGTTGTGCAGAATACATCGCAATGAAAGACTTCTGTGCAGAAGTAGTTTTAGTAGACATTAAAGAAGGATTTGCTGAAGGTAAAGCAATGGATTTGATGCAGACCGCATCTCTTAACGGATTTGATACCAAAATTACCGGAACAACAGGAGATTACAGCAAAACTGCAGGTTCTCATGTAGCGGTTATTACTTCAGGGATTCCTAGAAAACCTGGAATGACAAGAGAAGAATTAATCGGTATCAACGCAGGAATCGTAAAAGACGTTACTGCTAACTTGGTAAAACATTCTCCAGAAGTAATCATCATCGTGGTTTCTAACCCAATGGATACTATGGCTTATTTGGTACATAAAACTTCAGGTCTTCCTAAGCACAAGATCATCGGAATGGGTGGTGCTTTAGATTCTGCAAGATTCCAATACAGATTGGCAGAAGCTTTAGAAGCTCCAATTTCTGATGTAAACGGAATGGTAATCGCTGCTCACAGTGATACAGGTATGCTTCCATTATTGAGCAAAGCAACAAGAAACGGAGTTCCAGTAACTGAATTCCTTGACGAAGAGCAACAAAAATATGTAATTGAAGAAACTAAAGTAGGAGGAGCAACGCTTACTAAATTATTAGGTACTTCTGCTTGGTATGCGCCAGGTGCAGCTGTTTCTGTAATGGTTCAGGCGATTGCATGTGACCAAAAGAAAATGATCCCTTGTTCATTAATGTTGGAAGGTGAATACGGACAAAACGATATCTGCCTTGGTGTTCCTGCTATCATCGGGAAAAACGGTGTTGAAAAAATTGTTAACATCACATTGACTGCTGACGAGCAATTGAAATTCGCTGAAGCTGCTAATGCAGTAAGAGAAGTGAATGGTGATTTGAAGTTTTAATTGATTAGACTTTATATATTGAAACCGCATCGTGAGATGCGGTTTTTTATTGTCAAAAAATTTGATTAAATAATTTTTCTATTGGAATATAAATATCGTGTTCATTCTCATATTTAGTAACCCATTTATCTTTTAATAAACAAAAATATTTTTTGCCTAATAATTCATTGTCTTCAAATCCTCCCCAATTTTCGGCTGTTAATACTACAAGAAAGGCTTTTGCATTTTTAAAACTTTTCTTAAGTTTATTTTCCCTCTCATTAAAATCTATTTCCCATCTTTTCCTATTCCATCCTAATTGGGTTTTACATTCAATAATAGCAACAACCTCCTCATCTTTCCAGATAGAAATGTCGGGCCTTATCATTCCTCGCTTGGGAATAATTTGTTTTTCCGAAAAAGCTTTAAGTTCTGGATGTTTTTTTGCTAAGTAGATTTTCATAAAGAATAATAATTGTTCGGTAAAAAAGTCAGCACCATTTATTATATAGCTTTTTTCTAAGAATACTTTGTTATCATATTGTGTTTGATAATATTGTCTCATTCTTTCTAATAAATAGTTACTGATTTCAAAATTTTCAAAATCAATATCTTTATTGATAAAATCGGTGTAAGAGCTTTTTAGAGTGATGTGTAAATTGTCTAAAGCTTCTAAATATTTTGTATTGGGCATTTGTAATTTTATTTTATTTTTTTTAAAACATCTAATAATTCAGGAATCTTATTAACCTGCGATTCTGTCCAAAAATAATGTTCATTATCAATGGCACCATAGTCTTTTAGGTAAATAGAAATTCTCCTCGTATTTTTTTCAATATAGAAGTTGAATGATATTTCTTTAGAATTAAAAATATAAGTTGTGGATTGTTTTTTTTCCGTTTTATCTTTTAGATTAGGAATTATATACTGTTCTAGGAACTGAGTAAACTCTTCAACTTCATCTAAATCAAGCCAATAAGTTTTAAAAAATGATCTTGTTTTTCCCATAAAATCATATTTTGCATTCATATCAACCTGAATGGATTTAATCTTTTGACTAGTTTTTAGGTCGATAGCTTCTACAGGAAAAAAAGAAACTTCTTCTCCTATTCCTGATTTGAAATCAGCCGTTATATTCCAATTTTTGTTGATTTGTGTAAATTCTGCGCTATTAATAAATTTGCGGGTAGTAGAATTTTCTTTTTGCTGTGCAGAAGTATATAAGCACAATGATAAAAAGAAGACAGTTGTGACTCTCCTCATGATAAATAGTTTTATTGGTTTTAGTTTTCGGTTTAAATATAATAATTAACTTAATATATATCAAATGTTTGAGCTAAACTTTTCCAATTATTTTTTTCATAATAATCCAATTTGCTATACCCATTTATATTGTTGATTGTATATGTTGCTTTTATATTTTTTAAGTCTTCATCTTCCATATACATACCTGTTACAGGATTATCTGGAAATTTTGCACTATTTGGTTCCTTAAAGAAAACTAGAATTTGAAAATAGCCATCAGTATAATTAGGTTTTACGGATGAACAGTAATTTTTTAATTGTTCTAAACTGATATCTTTCTTAACTTCAAAAAGAGTCATTTGATTAAAATTTCCATCGTTTGCTCGAAGCTCTTTTTTGCTGTCAATTTTTTTGATATCAGTATTTGTATATTCAGTATTATAATGGATTTCAGAATTTTGATTATCGGATATCAATGCTAAACTATCAACAGAAATAGGTGTTGTAGCGATTTCTTTATTGCTCTTATTACAACTAATAGAAATTATAAACAGGCCTAACAATAACAGATTATTTCTTTTACTCATGGTATTATTCTTTTTTATATTTCAAAAATATAAATACCCTAAGCGAATAAATTACGGAAACCCATAACAAAAAAATGCACCCCAAAGGATGCATTTATAATATATTATTCGGGGAAGAATTAATTCTTAGCTTTCTGCTCTTCTCTATATTTTTTAGCGTCTTCTAAAATTTGAGCATATGTTTTTCCTTCCAAGGGTTTGTGTTGAATCTTTCCTAAAATAAGATAAGCCGCCATTAGTTTGGCTTCATCATCACTTAGTTTTTGTTCTTTTCCAATAGCTTTTAGGTCTTGTTCCATTGTTGCATCACTGTATTTTCTGTCCATAGGATTTGAACAAGAAATGATGGTAAGTACTCATAGACACAGGATAAATTTTTTCATGGTTTTAATTTTTTAATGTGATATTCCAAATATAGGGAAAATAGAAGGGTTTATTTTTTGAGTCAATATTCAAGATGAACAGTTTTTATGGTGGGGGTAGTTTTATTTTAATACACACTTTTTAAGGATAATTAATGATATTCCTTAACACCCGGATCGTTTTGCCTTGCCACTATTTTGCCATCAATTGTATAAATGACTTGATCTGCACTGAAATAAATATCGTTGGCGAAAGTAATACGAGTATTTTTCGGTCCGAAAATAGTTTTTCCAGAATGAATATTGAGAATACGACCAACATAATTTCTTCTTTCATTTTCGTTTTCGTTTTTTCCTTCATAGATAATGGCGCTGGCAAAATCATTTTTATAGGAACGGGAGTCCGTTTTTGTAAGGTCATCATATTGAAAAGGAATGATCATTTTATCAAACTCAAAATTATAGAAGCCCATCTTTTGTGTTTTAGCAGATTTTAAAACAACACCGTTTTCAAAAATTCTTGACGGAGAGTATACATTAAATAATTCTGGATACATAAATTGTTTATCAATAGAAATGGGCTCAGAGAGAAGTATTTTCCCAGTCTGATCTGCAAAATAATACTGATTCTTATTTTTTACGATAGCGTAATGTTTATCGTTTGATGTGGTTACAAAAAGAGCATCTTCATAAATAGGAGCAAGCAGTTCTTTTTCATGATCATCTACCAATCCGGTTTTGCCGTTTTCTGTGTAGCTGAAAATTGTAATATCCAGCTTCGGATGATATTGTTTAAGAGCATATTTTCTTTCCGAATGCTCAAATAGATTAAATAAATTGGGAGAAGGGAAACTCCGAATCATAAGATAATAGTTTTTTCCATGCTGCGTGGCACTTATCGTCTTATTGTCATACACTTGTAGGTCTTCATATTCCGGGGGCAGGATATAGCTGAAGTTTTTATTCATCAAGCCGTATTTACCATCCTTTTTTACCCTGAAAATAGGATCATTCATGAACTGAAACTCATAAGGTTTAATATCTTCATATTCATAATTCAGGATACATTGGTAATGATCGTCAATTAATCCTAGCTTTCCATTCAGAGAAGCCAGAAAATAATTTCCTTTAAGATATTGTATAGAATCGAAAAGAGAAGGATAGGAAGCTTTGATATTTTCCTTTCCATCTGATTGATTGCTAACCAACATTCCATATGTATCGCCCGTTTTTATGAATGTGTAGTTTTCTAAATGATATTCAGGTGCTTTTTTAAGAGTGTAGGTTGGTTGTTTTCCATATTCCATGATATTGATATCAAGATCTTTAAAAAAACTGGTTATGGTTTTCTTTTTTTTAACCTCGGCTTTCTTTTCGGTAACGTTAGCTTGAAAAAAATTCTTTCTATGATCCTGAATGAAATTTTCCGCTGGGCGATAGGTAATCATGGAATCTGCTGCAAAAATATCCCGTTTAAAATATTTTTGGTCTTTATAGGTGAGGTAGATATCTTGCTCATACTCACGCATAGGAATAAAATCATATACAGCAGGTTGTAGAAGGCCGGCATTAAGGTTTAGAAATCCCCATAGATAGCCCTTTCGAAGGAATAGCAGGTTTCTTTTGTCTGATGCACTTCTACCATCCCAATTGTAAAATTCATCATATTCGGCATCAAGGATGAGCTGGGCTTTGTAGTTCATTAAACCTATTTTACCTTCTTTTTCGAACATCAACGTATTATTTCTGACAATTGAAGAACCGTAGTTAAAGAGGGAAATAGGATAATCAAACAGGATATTCATTTTTTTTCCGTTTACCATTCCGTTTCCGAATTCATCAATGTTTTCTAAGAGGGTTTCTTTGTAAATCTTATTGTCTTCAACACAATGGATACCCATTTTTCCGTTTCTTTTAAAAGGAATATAATGTTTTGATTCTTTGTATTCGCTTAAAGGTTTTTGAGCAGATTCATATGTATTGATGATTTGGTTAATGCTTTCGTTCTCGAAATAAACATCCTCAAATTCATTGATATATTGTAAACCCGATTCATTGGACAACGCATACAGTTTAACAGCTGAATTGTTTTTAACTTTAATAAGTTGAATATTCGATTTATTGAATGCTCTTCTGTTGAAAAATACTTCCTGAAGACCAGGTTCAAAATTACTTAGTAAGGTTGTCTCTATAGAGCTGCCCTGAGCAAGGACTTTCATTGTTTTTTTTTCAATCAGGCGGATATCACTTTTAGTTTTATAGGCTAAAAAATAGTCATCAGAATGATTAAGATTTACAAATTCAAAGTAGTCTTTAAGTAATACATTAAGATTATCATCGTAAAGGTTATGCCTAAAATCAAAACCTACCACCGCAATAAACTCTCCCAAGTATTGCACGACGTTATGGTATTCTAAAGGAAGAAGGATTTTACCGTTAATATCTGCAATACCGGATTTTCCGTTCTTTCTCAGAAGGATAAGATCTTTTTTAAGGCTTAGAACTCCTACTTCATCATAGATAGGAGGTATAATGTAGCGTTTTTCATTAGGACTGTAAATTCCCATTGTAGAAATGAGGCCCTTTTCGAAGGTTACTTTTTCAATACAGTGATCAAGATTAAGAATTGCTTTTTGGGTAAAATCATACGTAAGAATACTTTTCAGATGAACTTTGTATTGCCAGAGATCACTTTTTGTTTTTTCATCATCTGGATAGTCTTCCAGAACACATAAGGCATTTTGTATATCACCGATTTCATAATATTGTAATGATTGTTTTTTGAGCGAATCAATATTTTGAGCACCTAAAAACTGATGGAAAAATATAATGATTAAAAACAGATTTTTTTTCATCACAATGTTTTTTTCTTACCAATGAAATTACAAAAGATAGATTACTAGGATAAATTCCTGTCCGATTTTTCTTTCTTTAATTTATTCCAGTTATTAATATTCATGATCAAAATAGGAAGTAAAGCGATGGGAATTACAGACAAAGCGCTAAACCCTTTTTTAATGGTTAAGTAAAATGATGAAAAAAATAGAATAAGGATGGCAACCATGAGCATAATGGTAAGGATTTTCATTTTTTTTTCGTTGCTGATGAGTTCTTCGTTGGTGTATTCGGTTATTGGTTTAGTTTGTTTCATGGTTTTATTTTTTGTTAATGATTTCCAGTGTATTGATCGTTCCAACAGGGGCAATTTTGATATGTTTATCTCCTTTGGTTACATAAAAATAATAACTGCTGTTGATGTCGATCATGTATATCTCCGTAGGCTCGCCAGAACTGGAAATAATTTTATAATTGTATTGTAGAGATTGAGTATCAATTCTCCTGTTAATATTTGCCCCTTCACCTATTCCTAATCCTATAAACAAAGCGAGAAGCTCGAAGGCAACCATTATAGCAAACACAGGAACCATTTTCTTTTTGAGTTCTTGTTTATCACCTTCAGTGTTTATTTTATAGCTTCCTAATAACTTTTTGCTCCAGTTTTTATGGCTGTTTTTGAAAAGAATAATTTGAAATAGAAAGAATAAAATAACAACAGTAATGATAACAATGATGAGAATTGGGCTTGAGGCCATATCCGCAATAGGACTGATCAGAATATCGGTAATGGAGGAGTATTTTAAAATATTAATTCCTAATTGGTAAAAAAGAATACTTTCCTTTAAAAGTCCAAGAACGATAAGATATAAATAACCTAAAGGCAGTAATCCTTGAATTTTTTCTAGATATTTCATGGGTCTAATATATTATTTTCTTTTTTAATGCAAAAACGCATCATCTTTGATGCGTTTTATATTAAATGATAGGAATAAGATTATTTATCCCACTTCAAACCTTCTGTGTTGAATTCAAAGATCTGAGCGCCTTCTTGGAAGAATGTTACTTCCAACATTGCTTTTTTAGAATCTTTTATTTTTTTGATGAAATCTTTTGAATTATCTAAGAATATTACATTCCCGCTTCCGTCATTTGGTGAGCCATATGTATATTCTTTTGCAGGCTGATCGTCAAATTTCACTTTTACAGTTTTATTTCCGCCAATGCTTGTCATAAAACGCCCTTTAGATAATGTAAGCATTGCTTCACTTTCTTTTCCGTTATTCCTAAGGGTAATTCCTGCAGTAATTCCTCCATCATAAGGAAACTTCAGCTCAACTTTGTTAGTAGATTCAGCTTTAGCAAAATCATATTTAGTACCTTCCATTTTATCCTCATCTTGAGTGTAGGTCCAATTATCTTTTTTCTCTTCTCCAGCTTTTGTTTCTGTTTTTGCAGCATCACCTTCTTTTTTATCAGAACCTGATGATACGGCAAAGAATGCCATTGCTGCTACTGCGAATGCTGAAATTAAGTGCTTTTTCATGTTGTTAAATTGTTTTTATGTTATAAAATTTTTGTTTTCTAAAAAGGAACGGAAGTATAAGTCCAACCGATATAAAAGCGATATCCTTGATATCAAAAGTTCCATACAATACCTCCATCAAAATTGATAGTACTGATACAATAATAAACCATAAATAATAATTTTTAGAGGAATCTTCTTTCCACACGATTGAAATCAGAGATGAAAGAGCAAAAGCCCATAATCCGTCGGGTAAATTGAATTTTATCCAGCCTGGAAGAGCTATTGTATGAGGATTTAAATGTAATATTTTAAGGAAATATACAGATCTGTCTCTTGCCACCAAATAAATAACTGTACCAATAAGTAAAGGTATAATTACAGATAGTAAAATTGAGGAGGCAAATGATTTTTTACCATAGCCCAGCTTTTCGTGATTCATAAATGATCAGATGGGAAATTTTGATGATGTTATAATATTATTTTTTAGATCCTGAATCCTAGTGAAAATCTTGTAGAATTAAGAAGTGGAGTATGGGAGAGGTAGAAAAAAATAATCTGAATTTTTCATGTTTTTATGGTTATTAGGTGTTAGTTTTTTATGGCTTTTATATTTTTTTATAATAGCTTTTCAAATATAACAAAATAATTTTTATACACTGATTATTTTAGAAAAACTATTTTTATAATATAATTTATACAACTTCTACGAAAGTATTGAGTAAAATAATGATATTTCCACTAATACTTACATTGTTTTCAAAACCCCTCCGTCTGCTCTTAGGCTTGCTCCATTGGTGGCAATAGATAACGGACTGGAAAGATAGGTTGCTAGACTGGCAATTTCTTTAGGCTCGATAAATCTTTGTAATAAAGAATCAGGATTGGTTTGCTGAATAATGGCAGCTTTCATTTGTTCAACACTCATATTTTGAATTTTTGCAAAGTAATCAACGGTTTCAGCAACGCCTTCGGAATACGTTGGGCCACCAAGAATGGTATTAACGGTAACTTCAGTTCCTTTTGTTAATTTTGAAAGTCCATTACTGACTGCCATCATTGCTGCTTTTGTCATGCCATAATGAATCATATTTCCAGGAATATTTACGCCGGATTCACTGCTGATGAAAATGATTCTTCCCCAGTTTTTCTCCAACATTTTTGGCATAAGATGTCTGGATAATTTTACAGAGCTCATGACATTGATTTCAAAAATATGATACCATTCTTCATCAGAAATGGTTGTAAAATCTTTCAGTTCAAAAATTCCAATGTTGTTGATGAGAATATCAATATCATTCAATTGTTCAAGTAAATGATGGACTTCTTGTTGGTTAGAAAAATCAGCTGCGAGTCCTGAAATAGTAGCATCCGGAAATTGCTGCTGTAATTGAAAAACAGCTTTTTCTGTTTTCAGTTTTTGTCTTCCGTTGATGATTACTTCAGCGCCTTCTTCTAATAATTGTTGAGCGATGGCAAAGCCAATTCCTTGTGTTGAACCACTGATGAATGCTTTTTTTGATGTTAATTCTAAATTCATATTATTTAATTATGTAATGATCGATACAAAAATCAATAAAAAAAATTAGCTGAGAACAGCCAATTGTATTTCTATTTGTTGAGACAGAGTCGTTTTATCGGGATACATTCGTCTTAAGGTATTCAGCCCACACCAAAATGTGATGAGGTATTTTCCTAAGATGGATGCATCGGTTTTATTTTTCATACTGTCATTTTCCTGTGCCTTTCGGATGGCTTCAGTATACATTTCTTCAACTTCTTTTAAGATGTTAACAGCTTCATGTTCCAGATCTTTATCCACGTAGGCCATTTCTACGACTGTGTTTGCGATAATACAGCCCTTTAAATGTGATGCTTCATTTTCCTCAGCAATACTTCTGAAAAAGTCTTTAATTAAATGAATTGGGGATTCACTTTTTTCCAATTCGCTCTTAAAGTCTATAAATGCTTGCCTTCTTTGGCTCATCGCTTCTTTGAAAACCTGCTTTTTTCCTCCTTTAAAAGTATTGTAAAAACTACCACTTCCTGCCCCGGTGATGGTTAATAATTCATTTAAAGAAGTTGCGGTATAGCCTTTTTTCCAGAAAATTTCTTGTGCTTTCTGAATAAGTTCCGAGTTGTCATAAATTTGGGGTCTGCCTCTCATTTTATTTTTGTAATGATCGATACAAAAATATGAAAAAAATTATTAGCTGAATTAAAAATTAACGTAAAAATATAATTTTAATTAAACGACTGCCTGAATTCCAACGGTGAAACCTTCGTTTTGTTTTTAAATAATTTGCTGAAAGACTGGGGATGTTCAAAACCTAATTCATACGCAATTTCACTGACAGATAATTGAGTAGTTGATAATTTTTCCTTTGCTTTTTTAATCAGTTTTTCATGAATGTGTTGCTGAGTACTTTGTCCGGTTAAGACTTTTAATAATCCGGTTAGATAACTCGCCGAAACATTCAATTGATCGGCTACAAATTGTACAGAAGGAAGTCCTTTTGTGATCAGGTCTTCATTGTTGAAATAATCATTTAATAACTTTTCTAATGAATCAAGGATCTTATGATTGGAAATTTTTCTTGTAATAAATTGCCTTTGATAAAAGCGTTCAGCGTAATTCAACAACGTTTCAATCTGTGAAATAATAATATTCTGACTGAATTGGTCAATATTCGAATGATACTCGTTTTGAATATTCTGTACCACATTTTTAACAACATCTTCTTCCTTTTCGGAGAGAAATAAAGCTTCCTTCACAGAATAATCAAAATACTCATAATGTTTGATATTTTTGGCTAAAGAAGTATTCCAGAAGAAATCGGGATGAATGAGTAAAATCCATCCTGTATGTTTTGTTTGTAAGCTAGTATCCGGATCTAGGGTTACACCGAAAACCTGTCCCGGAGCCATAAAAAACATTACCCCTTCATCAAAATCATATTCCAGTTGACCATATTTTATTTTTGCATTGGAAGTTCTCTTAATAGAAATCGAATAAAAATCTAAAATCCAACTCAGTTCTTTGATATCAGGATCATGACTGATTGTACTGTAATCTATCACACTAATCAATGGATGCTCAGGTTTTGGCAGTCCACGGAACTGATGGAATTCACTGATGGTTTTGAGTCTGATGGGCTGTTTCATTAGGCCTAAGTTAATTGTTTCTGATGATTTTTTAGTAAAACATATTTGCTGTTTTATAAAGTTTTCAGCTTCGCTCAAACTGACACACATAAAAACCAAAAATATAAAAGTTAGTATTAGCGATGTCATCCTGAGCGAAGTCGAAGGATCTCTCTTTTGTTAGATTACATTAAGACAAAAAACAATTTTACTTATTAAAATATGCTTTAGCAAAATCTTCAGCAAAATCCTTTACTTTCACATTTCCCAGAGCAGGTCTGTTTTGGTAATAATCTTCATATAAAACGCCATTTCCTCTGGCAATATTCATTTCAACAAAACCTTTAGCAGTTTTAGGATTCATTCCTGCGCTGATCATGCCATTGAGTACATCTTCATCAGGAACAGTCAGCCATTTCAGTGCTGGATTTCCAATAGCTTCACCCAACGTTTTTGCAATATCATTAGGCGAAATTTCTTCACTCGCAATATAACGAACTTCTCTGCCTTTAAATGGTTTTTCAATCTCTTCAGCAATGGCATTGGCGATATCTAAAGGCGAAACCCAAGCTTCTTTTTCGTCTCCACCATAATTCTGAATGATGGCGCCTTGTGATTTAATAGTGGGAATAAAAGAATACATATTGTAATAAAATCCCACCGGACGCATAAATTTAATGGAAACATCTTGAGGAAGTTCATTTAAAATCTTTTCTACATTATAATGGAAAGCAAGAATTCCGTTTCCGCTTGGAAGGTGAGCGCCAATACTGCTGAGGTGAACAATCTTCTTCACGCCTGATCTTTCAAAAGCTTCTTTGTAATTTTTTCCAATCTGAGTATTCGCTTCAATAAAATCTACGTTATGATCAAAAAAAACTCCTGCATTTAACGCTTCCATGGCATACACAATATCTGCACCTGTAAATGTTTTGCTTAAAAAATCCACATCTTCCATAGATCCAATGGCCGCTTTAGCACCCAATGCTTCAATTTCTGATTGTCTTTCTGTATTGCTGCTTACAACAGTAACCGAATGTCCTTTGTTGATGAGTTCTTTGGTCAGTGGCTTGCTGATATTTCCTAGAGAACCTGTTACGATAATTTTCATTTTAACTTGTTTTTTATTGAAACAAAGTTCCGACATCCTGTAAAAGATGATGTATCCAAATCTACTTTTTACGTAGTCGAAAAAAAATCTCTATTATTGGATAGAGACTTGAATTTTAATATGATTTATTTTTTGACTTCAGTTCCAAAGGTGAAATTCCATACAATTTTTTAAACGTAAAAGAAAAATGAGAGAGATCTTCAAAGCCAAGATCAACATAAATATCTGTCCGTTTTTTATGCTCTTTATCCAAAAGGAAATAAGCTTCCTGAAGACGTTTATTCATCAGCCATTTTCCGGGAGTGGTGTTGAAAATTGCTTTCAATTCTCTTTTAAAAGTCGATAAACTTCGTCCTGTCATAAAAGCAAAACGTTCCAGACTGATGTTGAATTTATAATTATGATTCATAAACAGCTCCAAATCAATTTTATGCGGAACATTGAAATTGAAGAAAATATCTTTAAGATCAAGATTGCTAATTGATTTTTCTGAATTTAAAATTATCAATTTTATCTCTATAATTTTCAATATCAGTCATCATGAATTCCAATAAATTACTTCTTTTTAACTTCGTGTTTTTGCTATATAAATCTTTTCTAATGTTTAGAAGTAATTCAGACAGTTGAGCTAAAAGAATTATTCCATATTCATTATCATCATAAGATTCTTTATTAAAGAAAGACTGCATTATTGTATTATAAGAATTAACGACTTCATCTGAACCAAAAGTAATTAGGTTGAAAGCTGCTTTTTTATATTCTAAAGTCAGCATTTTTTGTATTCCATTATTCTTTTCATCTTCATCAAGCGTACCAGTCAATGCATATATAAATGGCTCTAATAATGTTTCATAAATTTTTATTTTATTTTCTCTTGCTTTTTCTTCAATTGATAAAAATTCTTCACGTTTTGCTTTTAGAAACCAAGAAATTACACCTCCAATTGTTATTAAAATTGGACTAATTAATGCTATTAAAATTTTGCCATCCATGTTATATTTTTTCAGGATTAATATCTTTAGTAATTGTTTTTATATCTTCTTTGATTTCTGTAAGTTCAAAAATGATGCTTCTTTGATTGTTTGTATCTTCAATAAGAGTTTTATATTCTTTTTCAAGAGAAATTGAAAATTCAAATTTTCTATTTTTCAATAATTTAATATCCTTTCTAATATTTGCTATTTTTTCAATAAGAGGTTCAATATTTCTGTCATAATTTGGTTTGTTATTTCTAATAAATAAAGCATCTTGTAAAAAAGGCTCTAAAACTTTTTCGTTAATTTTATTAAAATCTGTTTCAGAAATAGGATTATTATTTTCGTCAAAGTTTCCGTTAATAACATGATAATAGTTAAGAAGTGCTTCATTGCTTATTTTGACTTCACTAATATTTAAATAATTCAAAAGATTTCTAGCATTATAATCATTAACCAATTGAGCAAAACTGTCCATCAGTTTGCTTAATTCACTTCTTAATAACATTTTTTTTTCAAATAAATCCTTTGAATGAGAATCGTATTTTGCATAAATTGTTTCGAATAATTCGGGGAGAAAATCAAGTATATTGTATAGCTTGCTATATTTTTTTAACCAATTTTCTTCTTGAAGTAAGAAAAACACAAAACCTTTATAAATTTCAAGTCTATCAGTTTCTAAAATTCGAGAATACTTTCTTGATGTGGTTCTGTATAAAATATTAGTGAATAAATCATCTCTTTTTTCTAATTCTATATATTGCTTTATTTTATCAGTTTTTTCATTTATATCATTTACTATATCTTCTAAATCAATTGCTAATAAAGATAAATTATAATAACTCGATATTTTTTCATCCCTTATTTTCTTTACTTTTTCATTTGATATACCTTCATTAAACTGTCCAATTTGTATTTGATTGGCTTTAATTTGCATATAAAATGCTAAGAAGGTTAAAAATACTCCACCTAACGCAATAAAAGGGTTCATAATTCCACCTAATGTATCTCCTATTTGTCCTGTGCCGGTAAAATCTAAGTCTGATTTAGATGCATTAATAGTTAATATATAAGGTGCAAAAAATGAAAAAATAATAATTAATATTGATAGACCTAAAAGAGAAGTTGTAACCCAATCCCAATTTTTAATTTGATTTAAATTTTTTTGCATTATAGCTATTAGTTTTTTTCAAAATTAATAAAATAAAAACATTAAAATTATGGAAAGCCATAATCAAGATTTATTAAAATTCAAATAAGACGCCCCCCGAGAAATAAAATATGTGAAATCAATTTCTACTAATAAACGAAGTAATTTTTGATAAACCCACAAAAAAGCCAGCGCAAAGAAATTACGCTGACTCGTCTATGAAATTTATATATTGAAACTTGCCGAATTAAGCGACAGGAGTTTTCTGTATCATCAGTCCTGAGTTTTCACCAAAGATTCTTTGTTGGGAATTGGCGATAACTTCGTGGGGTGAGCCAAGCTCGATGTTGCTTACTTCATTCAGTTGTTGGATTTGCTCGTTTGAAAGAATAACTGATAACGACTCAAGATTATCATCAAGCTGAGTGAGATTTTTAACACCAAGAATCGTTACGGTAGACAATGAACTCTGATTGTGTTTTTGACGCAACCAAGCCAAGGCAACCTGACCGACTTTCACATTTTTTTCTTCTGCTATTTGAACAAGAGTGTCGATGATGGCGGTTTCACGGGAGCCTTCTTCACCTTTTAGAAGATAGCCGTTCCATTCTTTTTTGCGGAAAGTTTCTTCTGATTCGGGATTACGGTATTTTCCGGTCAGCGAACCGCCTGCAAGAGGAGACCAAAACGCAACGCCTAAACCAAGCGCTTCAGCCATAGGAAGCAATTCTCTGTCGGGAGTTCTTTCGATCAAATTATATTCAATCTGAATTCCCACGATCGGTGACCATCCACGCAAATCAGCCATTAGTGAAGCATTAGCAATTCTCCAAGCCGGAAAATTTGAAAATCCTGCATATAGAATTTTTCCGTCTCTCACCAAGTCGTCAAATCCGCGAACGATCTCTTCGATTGGTGTTTGTCCGTCCGAAAGATGTGCCCAATACAGATCGATATAATCTGTATTCAGTCTTTTCAAGCTGGCTTCCACTGAACGGATGAGGTTTTTACGACTGTTTCCGGTGGTTAATAATTCGTTGCCGCCCATTGTATATTTTGTGGCTAAGACTAGATTTTGACGTTTATCAGCGATCATTTTGCTTAATAATTCTTCTGATTCGCCCAATTGATAGCCGTCGGCGGTGTCTATGAAATTTCCGCCTGCTTCAAGGTATTGGTCAAAAACTTTTTGAGCTTCTTCTGGTTGGGAGCCGTAGCCCCATTTTGTTCCGAAGGTTCCGGTTCCTAAAGCCAGTTCTGAAACTCTAAGTCCAGTTTTGCTGCCGAAAATTTTGTATTTCATGACTTTCTTAATTATTAAAAGTCGCAAAAGCTCCTTCAGTAGCTGCAAAGAAGCTGTTATATAAAATACCTGTATTTCCTACACGGATCTCATAAATATTCTCCTGAAGTCCTTTTACAAGATCTTTGGCAACATCAGAAGCTGGAATTCCGTTTTCTTTACCTCCAATTTCTGCGGAGAAATCTGTGGCAACCAAAGGCGGCATCAATTCAAAAACTTTTACGTTGGTATCTTTAGCCAATTCGTATCTCAATAATTGGGTGTGAGAGTGAAGCGCTGCTTTTGAATCTGAATACGTTGGAAGATGAGATCCTGGAACAAAACCGACGATTGAAGAAACATTAACAATTGCCGCTTCATTTTGTTCTTTCAATAGAGGAAGGAATTTTTCTGACAGTCTGATGGGTGCGAAATAATTGGTTGTAAATTCTGCCAATGCTTTATCATGTGCATTTCCATCATTTGCAATATTGTAGACGTAAGCATTCCCTGCATTATTTATCAAGATATTTAACCCTCCGAAACTTGTTTTTACTTCTTCGAATAATCTGTTGACATCATTTTCATTGGTAATATCTGCCTGAATGGTAAATACATTTTCTAAATCTTTAGCGGCTGCATCTAGTTTTTCTTTATTTCTTCCTACAATAATAATTTTGTTGGATGGGCTTAATGCTTTTGCAATTTCTAAACCGATTCCTGAACCTCCGCCTGTGATAAGGATGGTGTTGTTTGTAATGTTCATAATGTTTTGTTTTTTTGAATTTGTATTATATTTCTATATTGTACTATTTAGTACAAAATTGTTTAAATTTTTTTAATCGAGTATTTTAAGATTAAGCTCAATGATTGATGTAAGTATTTTAGGTGAACTTTCCATACGCTTTGTAACATGAATTCCATTCCATAGATTCGTAAGATGCCATGCTAAAATTTCTGAGTCTTCCGTGCTTTTTATCTGTCCGCTTTCCTGTGCTTTTTGTATCGCTTTTGCAAAAACTTGTTGCAATTTTCTTAGCAATTCACCAGATATCTTTTTTATGTCTTCATCTTTATCAGACAATTGAACCAAGGCATTTCCTAAGTAACATCCTCTTTCTTTATCGAATCCGGACCCATTTGCTAATCCTAAAAATAGTTGTTTGATAAAGTCTATTTGATTATCGGTTTTTGCAATTTGGTCAACTAATTTATGATGAAAATTCTCTGAAAATTGTTTGATAGATCGAGCATATAATTCCTGTTTTCCACCTTTGAAAGCCAAATAAAAACTTCCTTTTCCAATTCCCATTGCTCCCAAAAGTTCATCTGCAGAAGCCGTGTCGTAGCCTTTGTCTTTAAAGACTTCAGTGGCTCTATTTACAGCTTCTTGTTCATTGAATATTTTTGGTCTGCCTGCCATTTGGGTTTATTTTCTGTAGCAAAGGTATATAATTGTACTGATTAGTACAAAATAAAATTTCGAATATCTTTTATAGTTTTTGTCGATAAAGCTAGAGGAGAGTTTCATAACTCATAAACAAAGCTGTCTCTGAAGAATCATTGTATAATTTAGTATTGATTCCAGTAATTGTAAAACCTGCTTTTTGATAGAATTTTACAGCGGGATAATTGGTGTTTTGAGTTTCAAGTTCAACTATTCTGCACTTGAGCTCTCTGGCTCTTTTGTTAACATTTTTAAGTAATAATCTTCCGATACTTTGTCCTCGAAATTTTTCACTGATCAATAGATTTTCGATAAAAAGACTATTATTCCATTCTCGAAATTCACAGATAACCCAACCTACTAATTCATCATCATGAAAAGCTCCGAAAGAATGTCCTTGTTCAATAATTGTATTGAGCTCAGCAATATTCTCAGAATTTGTTTCCCATATTTTTGTGTAAGATTGGTTCTTCTCTCTTAGACTAAATTCAAAAGTATTTGCCATTTCAATACTTGAAACGGCGTATGTTTTATCTGTTTTATAACCATTTAATCCCCAATTTAACGTTGGGTTATTGTGAAGTTTTTCGAGTTTTTTAATATCTATCATAAAATGACTTGAAGTATTAATAAGAATTTATTTTTTTTAAATGCCATCTAGATTCAACTCCAAAAGTAATTTTATTTTTTAAGTGATTTACGAAAATTGATGATTGGTGAATATCATATACGGGTTTGAAAATTTCATGAATAGTTTCACGTTTTAAAGCTACATCAGTTAAATCAATTCTATCAAACAATGTTAGGATTTTAGGTTCAAATTCTCCTATTATAAAAGGGACTTCATTAGAACTGAATGATCTGTCAAAAAGAATTCTTAGTGCATAATTATTATTTAGTGAATCTCTATATTGTATGAAAATATCAAATATATTTATATCTAACGGTGATTCAATAGGAATTTTTATGCTGTAATTATTAGGAAAACTAGCGTAAATTCCTCTTTCGGAAATAGACCAAATTTCATCGTCCCATAAATTTAAGTTTAAATGCTTTTTTGAAATATTTTTTACATAGCCCTCAATAAAATCTTTTTTTATTATGTCTTCTTCAAAATATGTAATGTAATGCCAAATATCAACATCAAAAGCTATTCTACCGCTTTCATTTTTAATTATTAAATAATTAACATTATTATGTATTTCAGTTTCATATTGAAATATGGGTAAATTAGCAATTCTTATTTGTTCATGTTGAAATTTATTTGATTCTTCTTGAGCATTTGCTGACCTTTTAAGTTCGTCACGTGTTAATATTAATTCATCACGTTGAAGTTTTAATTCTTTTCTCTGTAAAAGTATTGTATAAATAATACCACCAAATGCAAGTCCTGAAAATAATGAATTTAATGCTCCAAAACTATCTCCAAAAGTGCCGCGCTCAGTCCAGGTAGTAAATATTAAATTAACTAAAACCACTGAAATTATCCATAGAATGAGTATTACAATAAAAAGCCAAATTAGAGGATTTAATTTTTCTTCATTATTTTTTTCGTTTTCCATTTCTTTATTCTTCTAAATTACTAATTATTCTCAAAATTAATCAAAATTTCACACACCAAAACTTTCAAAACACGTAAATTTGTTCTCAATAAAAATTTACTAGATGCTTAGGAAAATTTCAATTGCGGCAGCAACTTTTCTGTCCGTAGTTACAATCAATGCTCAGAAGAATAAAAATTCTCAATTAGAAAGACCCAAATTAATGGTTGGGCTCGTGGTGGATCAAATGCGTTGGGATTATTTGTACCGATTTTACAATAAATTTGGAAATGATGGTTTCAAAAGGTTATTGAATTCAGGATATTCTCTGAATAACGTTCATATTCCTTATGTTCCTACCGTTACTGCTTTGGGGCATACTTCTATTTATACAGGATCGGTTCCGGCGATTCACGGGATTGCAGGAAATGACTGGAATGATAAAGAAACCGGTAAAAATGTATACTGTACAACAGATGAAAGTGTGCAGCCTGTGGGAACAACCAATGCAAAAGTGGGAAGTCATTCTCCAAAAAACCTTTGGTCTACAACGGTAACAGACGAGCTAAGATTAGCAACCAATTTCCAAGGAAAAGTTATTGGTGTTTCTTTGAAAGACCGTGCTTCTATTCTTCCTGCCGGACATACGCCGAACGGAGCGTTTTGGTTTGATGATTCTACAGGAAATTTCATTACAAGTACTTGGTATATGAATGATTTACCACAATGGGTAAAATCTTTCAACTCTCAGGATTTACCGGGAAAATTAGTAGCGAACGGTTGGAATACCTTACTTCCAATCAATCAGTATACAGAAAGTTCACCAGATAATTCTTCTTGGGAAGGGTTGTTGGGAAGTGCAAAAACACCCACTTTTCCTTATAGTAATTTAGCTAAAGATTATCAGGATAAAAAAGATAACATCCGTTATACACCTTTTGGAAATACGTTGACATTAAAGTTGGCTGAAGCTTCTGTAGAAGGAGAGAAATTAGGAAGTGATGATATCACCGACTTTTTAGCAATCAATTTAGCATCAACAGATTATGCAGGTCATAAATTTGGACCTAATTCTATTGAGGTTGAAGATGTTTATTTAAGATTAGACCAAGATTTAGCTCAGTTTTTCAACTACCTGGATTCAAAAGTTGGAAAAGGGGAGTACACTGTTTTCCTTTCTGCTGACCATGGTGGAGCACATTCTGTAGGATTCTTGAAAGAACATAAACTTCCAACAGGTTTCTTCGGAGAAGGAATGGAGAAAGATATCAATGATAAATTAAAAGCAAAATTTGGGGTTGATAAACTGATCAATGCGGTGGATAATTACCAGGTATATTTCGATAGAAAATTGTTGAAAGACAATAAACTGGAACTGGATGATGTAGTAGATTTCACGGTGAAAGAATTAGAAAAAGATCCTACCGTTTTATTCGCAGTTTCTGTGACGAAAGTTCAGCAGTCTACAATTCCTGAGCCTATCAAACAAAGAATTATCAACGGAATTAACAGACAGAGAAGTGGAGATATTCAATTGATCTCTCATGATTCTATGTTGCCTCCATATGCAAAAACAGGAACTACACACAGTGTTTGGAATTCTTATGATGCACACATTCCATTAATTTTTATGGGTTGGGGCGTTCAGCATGGAGAAAGCAATAAGCCTTATTTTATGACGGATATTGCACCTACTGTTTCTTCATTATTGAAAATTCAGTTCCCAAGTGGAAACGTTGGAAATCCTATCACGGAAGTTATCGGAAAATAATTCCATCGAAAAACATATAATAAAAGCATTCCTTTTTTTGAGGGATGCTTCTATTGTTTTTAGGATCTTCTGAGTTTTTGAATCTTCCCCTGATAATTTCGATTCTGTTTTCTAACCTTTATGATAAAATATAAAAGGAATGCCATAATCATAGCAGCAATACTTATAATAGCAATTCTGAAAAAACGGTATTGAGTTTTTATTTCTCCGCTTTTCTTGGCTGTTTCCATATTGTAATTATTGATGGAATGGTTGATGGAGCTCAGTTCATTTTGCTCTCTTTTAAAGCGCATTTCAAAATACTTTTTATTGTAAGTTTGATAAAGCTCCGGTTTTCCCATCGCGAGATAATTTTCAGACATTTCTTTATAAATTCCTTCGTTAAGAACGAGGTCGCCTGTATTTTTAGAAAGATTTTCAGCTTGTGTTAAAAGTTGTAAAGCAGTCTCATTTTCGCGTTTCTGTTTATGCATTTCGGCCAGACCTTTCAGGGCAAATGCTTCTAAACTTTTAGCACTGTCTTTTTGAGCATACTCAATAGATTCTTGAAAAGCAGATTGTGCCTTTTCCAGCTGATTGAGGTTGATGTAGCAATATCCGATATTGTAATAAACAATACTCATATTGGCAGATGTATTTTTTTTATCCTCTATTTTTTCAAAGTTTTTAATGGAGATCAGAAATTTTTCGAGGGCAATTTCAGAATTAGATTGGCTTTTATAGATCATTCCACGAATGGCGTAACTTCTGGCCGTTTCAAAAAACTTTTCGGAAGCGTTGTCTGGCAGTTTTGCAAGAATAGCATCGGCTTCGTTGAGTACTTCAAGGCTTTTGCTGAAAAGCTCCATCTGTTGATATTGTATGGCCACAGAGATCAAAACATTGGTTTGGGTTTTTAGATCATTTGATTTTTGAGCCAATTCTTTAGCTTTTAAAATATATTGCAGAGATTCATCAAAATTTCTTTTGGCAATATTGGCCGTTGAAAGAAGAAGATAAATGGCAATAGATTTATTAATGTCTTTTTCCTTCTTTAACAAATTTTTTCCGATGCTTATTGCTTTTTCCGGATTGTCATAAAGTTGAAGACGTGCTATTTTCATCAGAGAATCATCAGATATTTTTTGCCCATTGATTGAAATCAGACCAACTAAAAATAGGAACGTAATTGTTTTTAATACTAATTTCATGAGAGTCTGTTTTTACTGATTTCCTGAATGTAAACGTTTGGAGACATTCCGGTGACGGATTTGAAAACGGTGGTAAATGCACTGTGAGAAGAGAATCCCGAAAACTCAGCCAGATAGCTTACTTTGTAACTAAGATATGTAGAATCTGTTTTTAATAAATGAGCGATATGGTTGATTCTTAATTCATTAATGTATCCGTTGAAGTTTTTTCCTTTGTTATTGTTAATGACTTCAGAAAGGTACTTGGTATTCACGCCCATTTGTGCTGAAAGCATAGAAAGCGACATGTTTTTGTTTAAATACCGATCTGAATGTTCCCATTCTTCCAATTTTTGTAGAATTTCACCTTCTTTTTCTTTGGAGATCTTGTTAGAATCTTTTTCAAGTGTTTTATCGATAATAATAACTTGTTCTTCTGTTTCTTCAGGAACGGCTATATGAATTATCTGTTCCCATTTTTTTTGTTTTTCAAAGAAGTCGATTTGTTTTTGAAGGTCTTTATTTCGTCTGGTTTCAATGAAGAAATAGATCATTAAACCAATGATCACTACGAACGTGACCGTTACTAAGCTCCATAGTTTTTTTGACTCATTTTGTTTTTGGAATTCAAGATTTTGAGTTTGATGATTTTCGACCAATTTTACAATATACCGAATACCTTCTTTTGCATTGGAATCTAGTTTTGTTCTCAGATCCATATAAAGTTTATTGTAATAATGGTATTTTTCATCATTATGAAGGGCTAAATAACTTTTGGCTAAAGACTCATATATTTTAATTTTCAACCCGTTGTAGGGAAGGCTTTCAATCTTTAAAAGTCCTTTTTCTAAGTGTTGAATTGATGTGTTATAATCTTGTTTGAGGAAGAAATAACGTGACATGTTTTCATAAGCCAGTGCATGTAGAGAAGAGTTATTGTTTTGGTTTTCAATAGTATAAATGGTTTTTTCAAGCAGTTTTTCAGCTTCCTCAAGTTTGTTTTGCCTCATTAAATAAGAAGACTTGAAGATGTTGTTTTCAAGTCCTGTAATTTTATTTTCTTCATTTTGAGGAGTGATAAACTGATCACTTTTTTTAAGGTTTTCCAGCGCTGAAACATAATTTCTATTGATCCCGAAATTAATAGCCTGAAGCTGGTAAAGCTTAGCAATCGTTATTTTCACCTTAGGGTTTTCGCTTTTAGTGAATAATTTACTATCAGACAGTAGGTTAGAAATGATTTCCTGAGATTGATGATAGAGATTTAAATTCTGATACTGATCGGCAAGACTATAATCTCCAAACATCTGCATAAAATAGGAAAGTCCTTCTTTCTCACTGTTCTCTTTTTGGCTAGAAATATTCACAGACTGCACATAGTCTCCTTTCATTGCATAGGCTTGAGAAATAATGTTTTGCAGAACAATCTTATGTTCAATATTTTGATCGCTTATGAGAAGACTTTGAGAGTAGCTTATACAATCATCCGGATTTTGATATAATTTCTGAAAAGCTTTATCTGCTAGAATAGTAAAGTCGGGACTAGATTGCCCATTTATAATAATTGAAAAGAGGAGTAGGGCTAATAGTAGGAGGTCCCTTTTTATTATTGTTTTGAGAAATAATTTCTTTTTTGTGGACTTTTTCTCAATATCCTTACAATCTGTGCTCAAAATAGATTTTTTGTATATGTTTGTTTTTTAGAGAATTAAATATTTAGTTCTTTCGAAATTCACGAATTCTGTAAGTCAATTTTTTTTCAATGAGTAAATATAATATTAATATTGCTTCCACCAATTCAAAATATTAATACAAAGAATATGAAAAAGTTTTACACAATTTCAGTGAGAGCATTATGTGCCTGTTGTTTGTTAGGATTCTCGGTAGCTGATGCTCAGCTTTCCGTGATGGGAGTAGGTTTTTATAGCGTAGGGGGTGTTTCTGATAATGGGGTCGTAAGTATGGACACCAGCGGCGGAGATATTTTTAAATGGGATGCTCAGAATGGTTTGTTTCAGATCGGAAGCTTAACAAATGGCTATCCTTCGTCAGGAAGAACGGTAATTTCCAATAACGGAACAAAGATTGGTTCTTCAGCGACGAATGCCACAACGAGCTTTAACGAAATTTCAACTTATGATGTGGCAACTTCTACCTGGGTAAATCAGGGCGGACTTGTTCCTACAGGATGGGACGGAAGTGTAAGCTCAACATGGGGAATGACGCCTAATGCCAATACAATTGTCGGACTGGGCTGGGTGAATGGAGCCACTGCACATGCGGTAAAATGGGATGCTCAGAATGGAGTCGTAGATCTTGGAAGTATGGTTCCAGGAAGTAGCTCAAGAGCCAATGCGGTGAATACAGATGGAACCGTAGTCGTAGGATGGCAAGACGAGTATGACGGAACCAGAAGCGGTGCAAAATGGGTCAATGGAATAGAAAGTTATATCACTGATAATAATGGTAATAATGTAGGCGAAGCGGGTGCTGTCTCAGCAGATGGAAATACGATTATTGGTGAAGAGGTACCGAACCCTTACGTTTGGAACAGTACTTCAGGACTTACTTACATCACACATCCTAATTCCTCTTTCTTCTTCAGTGGAAGCGCGACAGGTATATCAGCTAACGGACAAACAGTTATTGGTTTTTTTAGACCTTTCTCTGGACCGCCAATGGCTGGAGAAGGATTTATATGGACTCAGGCAGGAGGGCGTATAAATTTAAATGATTATGCTACGTCGGTAGGTATCAATACACTGGGTGTTACGATGTCTCTTCCGCTAGCCATATCTCAGGATGGAACAAAGATAGCAGGAATAGGAATGAATGCCAATAATGAGGTGGTGGCGTTCTATCTTCAATTGCCGGCGGAGATTCTTGCGACTCATGATGCAGTAAAAAATAAAACGAATGGATCAATTTATCCTAATCCTGTAAAAGATATTCTTTACATCAAAGGGATTGATAAAATTGAGAAAGCAGAAATATACAATATGGTCGGTCAAAAAGTAATATCATTAAATTCCGTAAAAGATCAGGTTGACGTAGCATCCTTATCTCGAGGAAATTATATATTACAAATTTTTGTGAAAGGGGAAGTTTCACAAAGTTATAAATTCATTAAGCAGTAAGTAAAGTAAAAATTGGACACTTAAAATGACTGACCAAAAAACTCGCAGATTTTTCTGCGAGTTTTGTTTTTATGTAATGCTACTGATTTTAATTACTTCTGATCGTCATTTTCTTTTTCATCATGACTTTCTTCTTCCTCAGTTTCCTCATCATCCCCTTCATATTGTTCCAGATAATAACTAAAAGTAAACTCTTCTGATGATTCTTCTTCGATCTCTTCTAAGGTTGTTAATAGATCTTCAAAGCTTTCAAGCTGATCTACGGTCATGTTTACAAATTCGATGTGAAAAGGCATTTCCAATTCCCCTGTGATTACATCAGAAAGAGCGTCCAGGTTATTCCCGAAATGCTCAGGAAGAGCAATCTTTTCTTTTAATTGTGCGTAAAAATCTTCATCGTCACCAATATCGGTGAAATCTATATATATTGTCTTCATATTGAATTGAATTTCCAGTTTTTGTTTGTTAAAAAAGTCTTGCATTGATTGCAAAAGTCTGTTTCCTCGTTAGTTGGGTTTTTACCTTCCGCATCTCTCATAAAACACATTTTTTCAGGACAGTGCTTTAATCCTTGTGTATGACCAAGCTCATGGATGGCTATTTTGAAAAACTGCTCGTCTTGGTTTTCTTTATTTAGTCTGAATTTTGATGCAACACAGGCTTTTCCGGGTCTGTAACCTAATCCCATTATCCCGAAATCTTTTGTTTTTCCCTTGGTTACGCTTATATCTTTTGATGTTAAACCTATTGTTACAAAGCCCTCTTTTGTTCTTGTATTTAAAAATTTAATAATAGAATCTGCCCTGTAGCGGTTTCTTTCTTTATAGTAAGCATTTGAGGGAAAGTCTATGGCATCCAAAACTTTTACATTTGGATAAACCTTTTTTATCTCCTCAGTTATAAATTCTACATTTTCAGGTTTAAGATCTTTAAAAGGCTGAATTAATATCACCATCGGTTTATTTTCCTTTATTACTTTCTGTTGCTTTTCAGAACATGAAACGATAAAGGTTAAACAGAATGCGAGTAAATAAAAACTACTGCTTTTCAAAACTCTTATAATGGTTTTTGGTAAGATAAACATCTCCGGATTTGGTAAATATAATTCGATCCGAATTTCTGTTTCCACAACTGTAGTTTACATCAGCTTCAAAATATTTATCATCTTGTGGCAGGCTTCCTTCTCTGTTGTTGAATTTATCTCCACCAATTGCTTTTCCGGGTAATACCTCACAAAGATTTCCTTTTGACGGGTTCCAGCCTTGTTTTCTGGCTTCGTTTTTTGTGATATAATAGTCAGGAAGTTGATGGTTTTGTTTTACATAACTAATGACTGTTTTATCTTTCGTTAATTCATCAATAGGCTGCTGATTTGAAGATGTACCAACCGAATTTTGATGGTCTGCACTGCCATAAGTAACGGTTTCTGTTTTTACAGCATTTGAATTGCCTTTTTTATCGGCGATAAAATTATTGTAAATGTACATGGCAGACATCCCAAAAAGAAGTCCTAAGCAGATAAAAAATAAAGATCTTATTTTACTATTCATAGCAATAATATATTAAGGTAAGACTTTATCAATTTATTAATTTAACAATGAAGCAATCATCGGTAAACTGTTAGATTGATACATTGGTAAATTTACTCACTTCTCCATTCCTCCGGAATATCACAAACCGGGATAGGATCCATTTTATGTTTGGCCGCTTTGTGCATTCTGTCGAAAATTAAAAATACTTCTTTATCGCGACCTTCATAATCCTCCGCAGTTTTTGTTCCGTATTCTTTTTGAATTTTTTCTAATTCGGGATAGCTTGCTCCAATTTGTTGCTCATCCGTTCTGTCAACATCCCAAAGTCCGTCGGTAGGGATGGCTTCCTGAATATTTTTAACCAAATTTAAAGATTTTGCCAATGTGTAAACTTCCGTTTTATAAAGATCGGCAATAGGAGAGACGTCAACGCCGCCATCACCATATTTGGTGTAGAAACCAATTCCGAAATCCTCAACTTTATTTCCTGTTCCACACACTAAAAGGCCATTCAGTTGGCCATAATAATACAACGTAAGCATTCTTAGACGAGATCTGGTGTTGGCAAAAGCCAGTTTTTCGTTGGGATAAAGATCATCGTGTACATCAAAGCTTTTATATAATTCTTCAAAAGCAGGGGTTAAATTCACAGACATTGTTTCTACATTAGGGAATCTTGATTTTAAATCATTCATGTGTTCCCAAGCGCGGTTTACCTGATCTTCTTTTTGACGAATCGGCATTTCAATTAACAACGTTTTTAATCCCGTCATTGCTGCCAACGTAGATACAACACCAGAGTCAACGCCTCCTGAAACTCCTAATACATATCCGTTTACATTTGCTTTTGTAGCATAATCTTTTAGCCAGCTTACAATATGATCTGTTACTTTTTGTGTCTGCATTATTTATATTTTTTTAGTCTATTCCAAATTCTTTAGGGTATTTTACTACGCCATTTATATTTTCTAATCCGTTTTCTGTTAATGCTATAGCCATTCCGTTTTCTTCGGGAATATCAAACGGAAAAGAAATTCCAAAATTAGTGGTTTTTTCGTATCCAAACTTAGGATAATAGTTTTCATGGCCAATTAATATTACGGAGGTATAGCCTAAATCTTTCGCAAGGGTATGTCCGTAATTAATCAGCAATCCGCCAATTCCTTTATTCTGAAACTCAGGAAGTACGGAAACAGGTGCTAAGGCCAATGATTCAAAAGATGTTGAGTCATTTTCTATTGTAATTTTTGTGAATAAAATATGCCCAACAATTTCACCATCTATTTCGGCAACAATTGATAATTCGGGAATAAAAGCATCAGATTTTCTTAATTTTTCCACTAAGAAATGCTCTTGATGATCGCTATATTCAGCCTCTTTGAACGTTTTTTCAATGACTTCAAAAACCTTTTGACGGTCTTTTTCTTCTTCCTGTCTTAAAATCATGATTTTGAACTGTATTTTTCGCGTTGTAATTCGTACCAAAAACACACTCCGTCAGGTTCCATAAATTCACCTGTTCTTTCAAAGCCCAGTTTCTGTAAAATATGATTTGAACCATCATTTTCAGAATGAGCCATGGCATAAATTACATCTGTACCAATGTCATTGAAACCATAATGTAAAGAGGCTTTTGCAGCTTCCATAGCGTAACCTTTACCCCAATACTCAGGTAGATAGCGATATCCTAGTTCATAGACATTCTTATATCCATTAATAGCTTCGGTTAAAAATTTCAACCCATTCCAGCCAATTAATAAATTACTTTCTTTTTCAATGACCGCAAATCTTCCAACACCATTCTCAGCATATTGTTTTTGAATAAACTGAATCATCTTTTTTGAATCACTAACGTCTTTTACAACGGGTACGCCAATGTATTTCATCACTTCAGGATCAGAATCCAAAAGAAACAAACGTTCATAATCGGTATCTTCAAGTTTTCTTAATACGAGTCTTTCAGTTTCTATTTTCATGGTTGTATATTAAATAGTAAAATGGAGTATGGTAAAATCTGTATCTAAGGGTTTAACGTCTGTTTATTCTTCGAATCCGAAAATAGTAACATCTGTTTTCATTCCTTTTCTTATATCCGCTTCTTTCATTTTATTTCCTGCTAAATTTAAGGTTTGTAGCTCTTTATTTAGAGAGATATCCAGTTTTTGAAGCTGATTATGTTCGAGATTTAATTTTTTTAAATATTTAAGCGAGCTTAAATCAATTGTTTTTAATTTATTTAAAGATATTGTTAATTGATTAATTCTTGGTGCCAGCCTAAACGAAATGTTTTCAATAGCATTGTTGTCTAGATATAAGGACATTAATTTGGGGAGATTATCTGCCTCGAATTTTGAGATCTTACATCCTGTGCATGAAAATAGCTCCAGCTTATTCAGGCTTTTTATCGATGCATTGGGAATGGCGTTGTCATCTAAAACAATTGTTGTTGCATTTCGAAAAAAGGGAAGATCATCCGTTAAGGTTATCCCTTTATTTACTAAAAACAGGTTGGTAATGCCTTCTGCTTCGAATTTACTGATGGCATTGTCTTTATTCATATCAAAATTTTCTATCACTGCTTTTTCAAGATTCTTGTCCTTAAAACTAAGGTTTTGGCTAAAGAAAATGCCTGATGTGAAGCTTAATATTACTGTTATAAATATTTTATTTTTCATCATTTGGTTGTGTTTAAATCCGTATTTTTGTAAACTTAAATTTCATGTAAAAATAATGAAGATTTTTAGAACTATTGCACTTTCTTTACTCTTAGTTTTGGGTTTGAATTCTTGTAACAAAGATTCTCAGAACCAATGGAATGTAGAAGTGAAAAATCCTGCCGAAAAGGTTGAAATTACTGATATTTCAAAAGCATTGTATGATCCGAATGTAAGTTTAGATCAATTTAAAGCTCAATATCCTTGGTTTCAGGGAACGGTTTCAGATGCAGATTTCGGAAAAAGAAGAGCCGATGCCGGAGAAATAAAACTCTATAAAGAAGCCATTGGGAAAATTGATCAGGCTAAGCTTCAAAAAGAGCTTCAGGATCTGTTTTCACATATCAAATATTACTTTCCTCAATTTAAAAGCCCGAAAGTATATTTGTTTTCATCGGCCTTGCAGATGGTTCAGGATCCTATTTTCTATGATGAAAAAGGAAATCTTCTGTTCATAGATGTTACAGGTTTTATGGGAGATGGAAATGCAAACTACAAAGGCTTGGAACTGTATTTTCAAAAATCAATGAATCCTCAGAATATTGTACCGAAAGTGTCGCAGATCTTTGCTGAAAGTATGGTTAAAGAATCTCCTGATCACCAAAAATTTATTGATCAGATTATGCTTAACGGAAAAATAATGATTCTTCAGGATGCATTTTTACCCAATTTTCCGGACTATCTGAAAATGAATTACACCAAAAAACAATATGACTGGACGCTGGCGAATGAAGCAAACATCTGGAATTATTTTGTTGAAAACAACTTGATTTTTGGAGATGATCACCGATTGGTAGAGCGTTTTATTGCTCCGGGACCGTTCTCTAAATTTTATACAGATATAGACAACGAGTCTTCACCACAAGTGGGGATTTTTGCAGGATGGCAGGTTTGTAAAGCCTATTTTAAAGAAAAGCCTGATACAAAGCTTGTAGATTTCCTGAAAATGGATGCTACAACCATTTTTAATCAGTCAGGATATAAGCCGAAAGTTAAATAAGGCTGGAACTTAGAAATTAGAAGTTGTGCGAAAAGCGATAAGCAAAAAGCCAACAGCAAAAAATAAAATTATTAGAATAAATAGAAAGTTATGAGAAAGACTCAAATTACGATAGACGTTGAATTAGATGAAAACCACATTCCGGAACTCATCACTTGGAATGCAGAAGATGGAGGTGTTGAAAAGGAAGATACGAAGGCAACGATGATTTCCGTTTGGGATGATAAAAAGATGGAAGCTTTAAGAATTGATCTTTGGACAAAAGAAATGCCGGTAGATCAAATGAAAATGTTTATCCACCAGATCTTGGTTTCTCTTGGGAGTACTTACCAGAGAGCAACAGGAGAGGAGGATGTAGCAGAATGGATCGAGCAGATCGCAGAAGAATTTGCGATAAAATCTGCTATAAAAATGTAAGAACGCTTTTGGCTTTCTTGCTAAAAGCACAAAGTAAATAATAATAAAGTTTTGGCAGGTTAGTTGTAAAGCTAAAGGCCAAAAGCAATAAACTAAAAGCAAAATATTATGAATTTTAATACAAAAGTTATTCACGGAGGGCAACATCACGAATCTGCAACGGGTTCTGTGAATGTTCCTGTATTTTTAACATCTACATTCGCACAAAAAAGTCCTGGAGTACATTCAGGATATGAATATTCAAGAGCGGCAAACCCTACAAGACAGGCGTTGGAAGACTCTTTGGCAAGCATTGAAAACGGGGCGAGAGGATTGGCTTTCGGATCTGGTTTGGCGGCAATCGACTGTGTTTTAAAATTATTAAACCCAGGCGATGAGGTTATTGCAGTAGATGATTTATATGGTGGAACATACAGAATGTTTACCAGACTTTTTGAAAAATATCAATTGAAATTTACGTTCGTTAATTTTGATGATGCTTCAAAAATTGTTGACGTTATTACAGATAAAACAAAACTGATCTGGATTGAAACACCAACCAATCCATTGATGAAATTGGTAGATATCAAGGCTGTTGTAGAAATTGCAAAAGGAAAAAACATTTTAGTTGCTGTTGATAATACTTTCGCAACCCCTTACCTACAAAGACCAATTGATTTGGGAGCTGATATCGTAATGCATTCTGCAACGAAATATTTAGGAGGTCACTCTGATGTTATCGCTGGTGCATTGATCGCTAAAGATGCTGAATTAGGAGATCAACTTCACTTCATCCAGTTTGCAAGCGGTGGGATTTTAGGACCACACGATTCTTATTTGGTATTGAGAGGGATTAAAACATTGGCATTAAGAGTTCAGAGACATTCAGAAAACGGAATGGCTGTCGCGAAATACCTTGAATCTCATCCTGCCGTAGATAAAGTAATTTATCCGGGATTAGAATCTCACCCACAATATGAATTGGCAAAAGCTCAAATGAAAGATTTTGGAGGGATGGTTTCTTTCACTTTCAAATCAGGTAAAAAAGAAGATGCCGTTAAGTTTTTAGAAAAAGTGAGAGTTTTCACGTTGGCAGAATCTTTAGGTGGAGTAGAATCTTTGGCTAATCACCCGGCATTGATGACTCACGCTTCTATTCCTGCTGAAAAACGTGCTGAATTAGGTATTACTGATGATTTGGTTCGTTTAAGCGTTGGAATTGAAGATGCTGAAGATCTTATCGCAGATTTAGAAAAAGCTTTTTCTTAATATAGATTTTGAATATTCCGTTTTGTCATTCTGAATGTAGCGGAGCGTAATGAAGAATCTACTTTAAAGAAGTAGGGATTCTTCCTTCGTCAGAATGACAAAGTGTGAAAAAAATAAAATTAATTATAAAATAAAAATAATGAGAAAGATTCAGATTTTAGTGCTGTTAATTTTAAGTCAGATTGCATATTCTCAGGTTAAACCAACCGATGAGTTGTATAAAACGGCAAAGAAATTAGACAGTTTGATATTCGATATCGGATTTAACAAATGTGATCTTTCTCATTATCCTTCTATTGTGAGTGATGATTTAGAATTTTATCACGATAAAGGTGGCATTACTTCAGGTGAAAAAGCTTTCACTGCTTCAATCAGGAATAATATTTGTGGCGGACCCAACAAAGTAAAACGTGAATTGGTTCCCAGCAGCATGAAAGTTTATCCTTTGTACAAGGATAATGTTTTGTATGCTTTTATTGAAGAAGGTGAACATGATTTTGCTGAATTGAATAATGGAAAGTGGAACAAAGGAAGCCGTGCAAAATTTACGATTCTATGGATTTTGGATGGCAAAGACTGGAAAATGAAAAGAGTTCTAAGCTACGATCATCACTTATAAGTAAGATGAAAAATACAAGAAAAGCTACCATTCAGGATTTGGCTCAATTGGCTGAATTGTTTGATCAATACAGAATTTTTTATCATAAAGAATCTGATATTTCTGCTGCTGAAAATTTCCTCAAAGAAAGAATCGAGAATAAAGATTCCGAAATTTTTGTTGCTGAAAATGGAGGGAAGTTAGTTGGTTTTGTTCAATTATTTCCTATATTTTCTTCTACTAGAATGAAACGGTATTGGCTGTTGAATGATTTATATGTCAACGATAATTACCGTGGAAAAGGCTATTCAAAAGAATTAATTGAAGAAGCAAAGCAATTAGCAAAATCTACCGAAGCTTGTGGAGTTCTCTTAGAAACAGGGAAATCAAACGACATCGGAAATCAATTATATCCGGCTTGCGGTTTTGAATTGTATGATTCTGTTAACTTCTACGAATGGACGAACAAAGAATCGTGAATTGTCAATTGTAAATTTTAAAAATTACTCATTAGCAATTACTTATTACCTATATTACCATGATTGATTTTCAAAAATATATTCAACGATATTTAGATCATATTCCTTCCGAAAATTGGTTGGGAGAATTAAAGATTTCCGGAGAAAAAACAATAGCTATTTATTCAAAACTTTCAGAAGAGCAATCTCATTTCGCTTACGATGAAGGAAAGTGGACGTTGAAAGAATTACTTCTCCATTTATCAGATACTGAAAGGATTTTTCAATATAGAATTTTAGCTTTTGCAAGAGGCGATAACAATGAACTTCCAGGTTTTGATGAGGAACTGTATGCTAACAATTCTTTTGCTAACGAAAGAAGTTTAGAATCTTTGTTAGAAGAATATAAATTGATCAGAAAGTCTTCTCAAATTTTATTGGAAACATTGAATTCATTAGTTTTAAATAATACAGGAAGAGCCAACGGAAACGAAATCTCTGTAGAAACCATCGGGAAATTAATTATTGGCCATAATATTCATCATTTGAATATTATTGAGGAAAGGTATTTGCCGAAGTTGTAATGCGAATATTAAAGAATTTAGAAATTGAAGAAAGTATTTCTTCAAAGAAATTAATGTTTGAAGAAAGTTGGTGGGAGAAGTTTGATACGTTTACAAACTATTTTATGTTTCTGGCATTAATCGTACCATCAATATTAGCTTTGGGATCAGTGAAATCTTCTGCTAATAGTGATTTAGAATATCTTCTATGTGGTTCTGGGTTATTTTTTGGATTGTATGGATTTTACTGCAAATTCACTGAAAAAGATTTAAAGGAAATAAAGTTTAATATTCATAAAGAAGATGCTAAGCAAAGAATTCTTGAATATGGAAACAAAAATAATTATCGAGTCTCTAAAATTTCAAATAATTTAATATTCTTAAATGAACCGACTAGTGGCTATACTTTGGGTAATTACGAAAAAACAATAATGATTTTCTTTAAAAATGAATCTATTCTTTATACTTTAATTAAGGAGAGTGCACGGTTAAATGTTCCGGTTTTATTTTCTCAGCATATTATTCGAATAGATTTAAAGAAAATATTAAAAAAGACAAATAAGCAAACAAAAAATATAAATAAAAGAAATGGTTTTAGCTCATTTTTTTTAAAAGACTGATTGTATCAAGGTCTAAATTTCTTATTTATTATGGAAAACATCATCAACATATTAAAATCAGGTGGAACCATCCTTTATCCAACAGATACGATCTGGGGAATTGGGTGTGACGCAACAAACATAGAGGCCATCAATAAAATTTTTGACATCAAGAAGCGTGAAAAAAACAAATCAATGATCATTTTAGTGGAAACTGAAAAGAGATTACAGGATTTGGTAGACGTTCCGGAAATGGCTTGGGAAATCATGGATTTAAGTGAAAAACCTGTAACGCTAGTTTATGAAAATCCGAAAGGATTACCGAAAGAATTATTGGCTGAAGATGGAAGCATCGGAATTCGTTTGGTGAAAAATGATTTTTGTAAAAAATTAATTACAAAATTAAACCGCCCTTTGGTATCCACTTCAGCAAATTTCAGTGGAGATAAAAGCCCGTTACAATTTTCGGATATTTCAAAAGAAATTATTGATTTGGTGGATTATACGGTGGAAGAAAACAGAGAAAAAGTTTCTCAATATTCGGGTTCATCTGTGATAAAAATCTGGAGCGATAACAGAATAAAAGTTCTACGAGAATAAAAGAAAAGATTTTAATTATCTTTGCAAAATAATTCAACCATTAAGGCATTAAGAATATTGAGTGTAAAGCTTAATCCCCTTAATTCTTTAGTGGTTTTACATTAGATAAATAAAGGGAGTTATTGAAAACTCTGTTATAGATCTAATAGATCAAGTCTAAATTCTAACATCTACATAATAAACATGTTCATTAATCTTAATCAAAATAAAAATCTAAAACTTTTCAAAATAATCTCTGAAGTCGCGGACAAAAATAATCAGTCGGTATATATTGTCGGAGGATATGTTAGGGACCTTTTGATGAAAAGAAAAGCTTCAACGGATATTGATTTTGTTACGGAACAAAGTGGAATTGAGCTTGCGGAAAGTGTGGGGAAAGAAATAGATCCTAAAATGAAAGTTTCTGTTTTCAAAACGTATGGAACAGCGATGATCAGGTACAAAGATCTGGAACTTGAATTTGTAGGTGCCAGAAAAGAAAGCTACACCGAAAATAGTCGTAAACCAGAAGTAGAAGGTGGTACTTTGGAAGATGACCAGAAGAGAAGAGATTTTACCATTAATGCGATGGCAATCTCTTTAAACAAAGATAATTTCGGTGAATTGATCGATCCTTTCAATGGTGTTGAAGATCTGGAAAAAGGAATTTTAAGAACACCTTTAGAGCCCGCACAAACATATTCTGACGATCCATTGAGGATGATGAGAGCGGTACGTTTTGCATCAACATTGAATTTTAAAATTGAAGAACATTCTTTAAAAGCGATAAAGCAGGAAGCGGAGCGAATTAAAATTGTTTCGATGGAAAGAATCATGGTTGAGTTTAATAAAATCATGCTTTCTGAAAAACCATCGATCGGATTGAGATTGATGGAAGAAACAGGATTAATGAAGCTGATTATTCCTGAATTAATTGAACTAAAAGGAATAGAAGAGGTAGAAGGACAGACTCATAAGGACAACTTTTACCACACGTTGGAAGTGTTAGATAACATTTCTTTACATACGGATAATCTTTGGCTGCGTTGGTCTGCATTGCTTCACGATATAGGAAAAGCTCCGACAAAAAAATTCGTTGAAGGAACAGGCTGGACTTTCCATGGACACGAATTTTTGGGTTCAAAAATGGTAAAAACAATGTTTCAGAAATTGAAATTACCTTTAGGTCCAGATATGAAGTATGTTCAGAAAATGGTAAAGCTTTCATCCCGTCCTATCGCTTTGATTACAGATGATGCTTCAGATTCTGCATTAAGAAGATTGTTGTTCGATGCTGGTGAAGATATGGAGGATTTATTTACGCTTTGTAAGGCCGATATAACGACAAAAAACTCTAGGAAACAGGAGCGATTCAAAAAGAATTTTGAATACGTTGCCATTAAGATAAAAGAGGTTGAGGAAAAAGATCACGTAAGAAATTTCCAGCCACCCATTTCAGGAGAAGAGATCATGGCAATGTTTAACCTTAAACCAGGACGTGAAATCGGAATTTTAAAGGAAAAAGTAAAAGAAGCCATCTTGGAAGGCGAAATTTTAAATGATAAAGAAGAAGCTACAAAATTTGTGATCACCGAGGCAGAGAAATTAGGATTAACTTTAGCGTAAACACTAAATTTTAAATAAAGACATAAAGCAATGGATTGTATCTGTTGCTTTTTATTTTGCCATAAAACAAAATTATAACAAATCTTAAATTTTGTTAATTAAATCTTAAAATTGCATGAGTTTTGTTATTATATTTGTTGAAGGTTTTAGTGTTAAATTGTCGAATTTTTAAAAACTGATTAGTGAAAAAGATACTATTATTTCTGTCATTTCTTTTGTTTGTTTTATCCTGTGAAAATAAAATAGAAAAGGTTGATCGTGCTTTTTATTATTGGAAAACAGATGGATACTCCATATCAAATAAAGAAAGTCAAATTTTAAAAGATCAGAATGTAAAGAAGCTCTACATTAAATATTTTGAAGTAGATTTTACGGAAGCGATGGGAAATTATCCTGTTTCAAAAACGGATCTCAGAATTTCTTCTTATTCTGATGAAAATAGTATGATCAACTGCGAAATTATTCCAACAGTTTACATCAAGAATATTGTTTTCAAAAAAAGTACTGAAAAAGATTTAGACAAGCTCGCAGACGACGTAAATTTCCTTATTAATAAATTTTCAAAAGAAAAATTTAATTCTAGGGTAGTTTCCGAAATTCAGATCGATTGTGATTGGACAGCTTCTACTAAAGACAAATATTTTTATTTCCTTAAAAAATTAAAACCTCTTACTCAGAAAGAAATTTCCTGTACACTAAGGTTGTATCCTTACAAATATCCAGATAAGATGGGAGTTCCTCCGGTTGATAAAGTAATCTTGATGTGTTATAATCTGATTAACCCTTTAGAAGATGATTCTAAAAATTCTATTTTGGATCTTAATGAGCTTAAAAGTTATTTGAATACTCGAAAGAAATATCCTCTTCATCTGGATGTAGCGCTTCCTTTATATTCGTGGATGCAGATTTATCAGAACAATCAGTTTAGCGGAGTTTTGTACAACGGAAATGAAATTAAAAAATATCTGAAACCTATAAAACCGCTTTGGTATGAAGTGACAAAAGATACGGTGATTGATTATAAAAATTATTTGAGAGTAGGAGACAAAATAAAATATGAAGAAATAACGACTTCTCAAATAGATCAGGCTATTGCAATTATTAAGAAAAATGTAAAGTTTGATAAAGAAATTACCGTAACACTTTTCCATTTAGACGAGAATCAATTAAAAAACTACACAGATGCGGAAATTAGTCATTTTTACAACGATTTTACTAAGTAATATTCTTTTGGCGTGTGGTTTCTATCCTTACGGAGAAGATGTGCGATTTTCTTTCCTCAACCCAGATTATTTTTCTTATCATAAATACAATTCGTTTTATTATTCGTCTTTAAGTTTTGGGGATCAATCTTATTATTCTGATCATAAAATGGATGATTCTCAGAATGAAGAACTTTGGAGGAAATACTGCAGCAATAAGGTTTCTATAGAAGATATTACTGTGGTTCTATGGAATTACAGTTTCTCAGATATTAATCCCAATAGTGCTAATTCCTTTCTTCAATATTTACTTAAAACTAAAGATATTGAAGCTGTTAATTATTTGAAATTTGCTAAAAACTGTGAATATTTTAACACTTGGCAGGATGATCCATGGGAAAGAAATGAAAATACAGTGATTGTCAGCAGAACAAAGATGCTAAATAAAGGAATTGCTTTAGCTACGTCTGCAAAACAATTAGAAATCAAAAAAAGATATGCGTTTTTAGCGATTCGTCTGGCTTTTTACAATCATGATATGAAGCAGATTAATAAAGTGTATGGCCAATATTTTTCGACGGACAGATCTGATGATATTGTTGATACTTGGGCTTTGTATTTTAAAGCAATTGCAGAAAATAATCAGGCTCTTAAAAATATTTATTTTGCTAATGTTTTTGCAAAATGTCCTGAAAAATGTTTTGTTTCCTGGCAATATTTTGATTCCAAAGTACCTGAAAATGAAGTATTGAATTATGCTAAAAATAATACAGAAAAAGCCAACGTTTTACTTCTTTATGGAATTTATAATTCTGGTAAAAATATAGATAACTTAAAACAGATCTATACGTATAATCCACATTCTGAAGGATTAGGCTTTTTGCTTGCAAGGGAGATCAATAAATTGGAAGATTGGATTTATACACCCTATTATACCTTATTTGATCCCTCAATGGGATCTCCGGGATATGGTCTGGAAAGTACTTCGGAAAGTGAGTCTGTTCAAAAGGTTTTAAAAAGATCCGACTTCGACAGGAAATATGCGGCTGAAGTATTGGAATTTATTAATTATGTAGATATTTCTAAAGTTAACAATCCTGATTTCTGGAAGTTTGCAAAAGCTGAACTTTTATTAATGACAAAAAATTATAAAGAAAGTTTACTGCAAATTTCACAGTTAGAAAACACGTTGTCTAAAGATTTGAAAATGCGAAATAATTTGGAACAGATCAAAGTTTTGGATCTTTTTGCTAATCAGGATTACGGAAATGCGATGATCCTTGAAGCGGCGAAGGAAATTATTATTAAAAATAAAACCAATAAACGGTTCATTTTTGCTTTGGGCAGAGAATTGGAATATCTTGGCAATACAGATGATGCGGCACTTTTATATGCTTCATTAGATTATTCAGCTTCTGAAAATGATTACTTGTCTAACAATTTTGTGTACTATAAATCTTTAAAAAATGGCAACAAAACATATGGTGATTATTTTGCAGAATCTTTTAATTATTTGGATGCAGTTTATACTCCTGAGGAATTATTGAGTTTCATCAAAAAAGCTCAACGTTTAGAAGAAAAAACGGATTCTTTTTCGCAGAATTTTAAATTGGAAAAATCTTCTTTTCAAAAGTTATATGATTTGCTGGGTACAAAATATGTGAGACAGAATAAGCTTAATTTAGCATTGAATGCATTTCAAAAACCTGGTGAAGAGTATTATAATATCCAATATTCTCTTTGGGAAAGGAATGATAAAACCAGTTATGATTATGGAAATGTAATATTTGATGAAAATCCATTTTTTCATTTAAAATATACTCCGGATTTTATTCCTGAGAAGGAGCAATTCAGATTAAATAAAATTTCAATTACCAAAAAACTGATGGAATATATCAGTAAAGCTAACAACCCGAAAGAAAATGACCGTGATTATTATTACTTTTTAGTTGCTAATTGTTACTACAATATGTCTCAATATGGAAATGTTTGGATGATGAGAAGGTATTCAATAAGTTCAAGTAGTAATTTTTCGGTTCGTGAAGATAATGAAGAGTTTAATTCTTCTCATCTTGCCAGATTTTATTACGGAAAAGCGTTGGAAAATGCTAAAACAGATAAATTTAAAGCTTTGTGTCTTAGGATGCAAGGCAGATGCGAAAACAACAGACTTGATTTTGAACAGCAGAAAAATGGAACTTATCTTTCCTATTCGGACAGCTATATTGATGAGAGATTGGAGAAGAATGAATATTACCGGAAATTGAGGGAAAAATATCCTGATCAATATGATGACATGATGAGTAATTGTGATTTTTTCACTTCTTATTTTAAAGCCAGAAGATAAAAAAAATCCGAGCGGTTTCGAAGAAACCGCTCGGATAAAAACACAAATGATGAAAAAAAATAAAAATTTATATATAATACGCCGTAGCGTAAATCTTAGTTTTTAAAGAATCCACTTGTTCCGATTCCTGCAGTGAAAGTTTTAAGTAAAGATCCACTAGTAGCATTGTATACATTCACTTTGCTGTCAGCTGTGAAACTTGCATCTGATGCGAAAATTCTACCGTCAATTACGTTAAATCCATATAGATTTCCTGGCGTAGTAACAATAGGAGCCGTTGGAACAGTAGTAGAACCTACAGTCATAGAATAAATTTTGTTGCTTGCGTTAGCAAAATAAAATTTGTTATTATCAGCTCTTAATTTTTGAACCTGAGGAATTGCTGTAAGCGTTGTTGTTGTATATGTTCCTGCTGTAGAATTGATCTTATAGATATAAGAATTTGTATTGTCAGAAGCTAATACGTAAGCATCACCATTGTAAGAAATCATATCTCTGATGATTCCAACAGTTGGAAGCGTTATCGTTTTGTCAACTGTATTCGTTGAAGGCTTTACAGTGGTAATGGTATATCCTGTTGGTAAAGCGTTGTAAGGAGGATTTGCTTCATACGTTATACCATCAGTTTGTACAATAATAGTTCCGCTAGCTTCAACAACTTTTTCAGCATATCTGTCAAAAGTGATACTTTTTACAAAAGTATTGTCCTTATTATATACATTAAGTTTTGTAGCACCAGAAAGATTGTTGGTCACATAATATTGGTTTCCTGAAAAAGCAATATATCTTGGACCTTGAAGATTAGTTGTTACAGTAGCCTGTTGTTTGAAAGTATATCTGTTAACAATATCAATTTTATTCGGTACGTTTGAAACCAAATAGGCATTACCATCACTAAAACCAATAGTTTGTAATACATTCCCTAAGATTTCTTTATTCTTTCCTGAATAAATTTTATTCGCAACTAATGATAAGTCATCAGTAACAAAAGAAACTTCTGCTGTTGGAGTTGTAAATCCACCTTCGTTCATAATAAGAATACCTTTGTCGTACGTAGTTTCTACAACTTCCTCGGTGCTGTCGGTAGTACAAGAGGTCGTGAAAAGTAATGTTGCAGCAAATGCAAGAGATAAAATTTTTCTAATATTCATTATATTTAATTATTTAAAAATTGATATTCAAATTCACACTATAATTTCTTTTTGGTAAAGGATAAAATGCCATTGTATAATAGATTTGGTTGAATATATTATTGACTTTAAAACCAATCGTGTAATTTTTAAGTAATGTTGCGGAAACTCCTGAATTCATCACAAAATAAGGGTCTAGAGCATCACTTCTCTTTTCATTAGTATCTGTATAGGTCAATCCGTTGAACATTCCCTGAACATATACTCTCATGAAATCATATTGGTAATCAATATTTCCAAAGATTTTATGAAAAGGAACATACATCAGTTGTTTCTGAGTTTCAAGATTGGTAGATTTCGTATAAGAATATCCTAGAGTTGATCTTAGTGTATGTTTTCCAGATTTTTTTTCATATTCGATTTGAGATTCAATGCCATAGGATTCAACTTTATAAGTGTTAATGGGCGAATAATATCCTAAAGAAGTAGGTAGCCATTGAATCATATCATGAATGTTCATGTAATATGGGGTTACCGAAAGTTTGACATCTGCAATTTTAAACTGATTTCTCAACTCAAATTGATAAGATGTTTCTGGTTTTAGATTAATATTTCCTCCAGGTTGCCAATATAGGTCATTAAATGAAGGGAATCTGAAGTTTTTCGAAATACTCAAGTTTAAATTATACCAGTTTGTAGCATCCCATTTCCCTGAAAATGAAAATAATACTGGTGAACTTATATTTTGTATAAAATCTTTTTTGACTCCTGCTTCAAAGCGTAAATCTTTTGTTGCAAAATAACGGATCAATCCACTCACAGATCCTACATTTCTACTTACATGGTCGATTCCCGATCCATAGCCTTCCCCTTTATTTACCTGAAATTCACTAATTAAATTGAAATTCAGCTTTGGAACGATAAAATAATTAAAATCATTTTTAAGAATATAATTTTTTCCTGTTCCTCCACTTGTTTTTGGTTTATCGATATCACCGAAATATTGGAAGTTTTCTTCTGTATAGGCTGCTTTAAATGAGTTACTGAATTTGGTTTTGTTCCAGTCCCATGAAATCAGGCTGCGAATATTTTGAGTTTCATATTTTGTTTTGTCCTGGCTTTCAAAAAAAATCGGATAATGCTGAGATCCATTATAAAATTCTGAGATCCATGAAATTTGATGATGGGGAGCTATTTTGTAAGCTGCTGCAAAATTAAAATTGGTATTGCTGTATTTTCCGTTTCTGTTGATATAGTTTCTGGCTTCTTCTACTTGGTAGTTATTTTCACTTTGGGTTTGGTGTCCAGAAGCTTTAAAACTAAACTTATCATTACTGTATGAAGCTTTAGCGAAATTATTATAGGTATTAAAAGAAGCTACTTCTGAAAATAAAGAAGTATGAAAACCTCTGTTAAAACTCATGTCATTATTCAGGTGAATACTTCCTCCAATTGCCCCACTGCCATAGATTACACTTCCGCCACCGGCTTTTACGTCAATCTGATCAAAGCCCCAATAGGAAATATTATTCACATCCCCCTGCCCCAGAAAATTAGAATTAATATTAATTCCGTTCCATACAAAAGCAGTCTGTTGCGCTGTAGTCCCTCTGAAAGAAGGTGAAGAAACGGCTCCACGGCCATTTTCTTTAATGTACATCGGAGATTGAAAACGCAAAAGTTCAGAAAGGTTGGTTGAGTTTTTTTCTACGTCTTGAGGAGTAATGGTAGTAACCTGATGAAAAAGTTTTACTTTACTCATTTGGTTATCAAAAACATAAACGGTATCAATTACTTTCTCTTGCGAAAAAAGAAAACAACCGTAAGACGAAAAAAACAGTACTAAAGATCTTTTTATATCCATTTCTATTTTACTTTTCCTCCGAAAGCAAGCTATTTTTTAAATTATAATTTTGGCAGGTCTCCTGACTTTCGCTTTCTACACCTTCCCGTTTTCACAGTGGTTTTTGTTGTAGAAATTTGAGTTGCGATTTACAGTTGCGGGGACAGTTTGGGGGTTTCACCCAATTCCCTTTTCATTCCAAATACACTGGAAACCAAAATTTTCCCAAAGATAAGTTTTTAGATTGATTAGACAAAAAAGAAAAAACGAACTTAAATGAAAGGTTATTTTTGAAGCTATTTCCCGCTATCCACTCATACTTCTCGCGCCAGCCATGCCAACGCTAAAATCCTCCAGCCCTCCAATTTTCTTGCTGTGGGGTAACCGTTGCTATCTGGGCTAGGGTAGTATACACTGTGACTTCGAGGTCCTCAGTCACCAGGTACTTTTGGGATATTGCGAACCGAAGGTGAAGCAATCTTATTACAATAAAATGTTAGAATTAGTAAAAGATTGCTTTGTCTCTTTGTTTCTCGGGATTACCCTGTAATTCCCTAGCTATAAAAAGGTAGCGTCAAAATAAAAAGGAAGTAAATCTTTAATAGAATTCACTTTTACCACTTCATCATTCATGCTTGAAAAATAAAGATCTATATTTTCATTTTGCTTTGTTTCGTATTCTATTAAGCTTTGCCTACAGGCTCCACAAGGTGGAATAGGAGGATTCTTCACATTGAATTCTCTTGGACCGCCAACAATAAAGATCTTTTTGATTTTTTCATTCGGAAAATTGGCTGCTACCCAGAATATAGCTGTTCTTTCAGCGCAAAGACCCGACGGAAATGCTGCGTTTTCCTGATTGTTTCCGGAGAATATTTCTCCATTTTCCAGCAAGATCGAACAGCCAACTAAAAAGTTAGAATAAGGAGCATAAGCATTTTCTCTGGCTTGTTTTGCTCTTTCTAACAATGTTTTCTCTATATCACTAAGTTCAACGCTATTTTTGAAATATTCGTAACGTACCTGTATGTCTTTTTTCATATATTATCGACCTAAAAAAGGGTGACAAAACTACCTCTTTTTCATCAAATGGGCAATATTCAGAGCCTTTTAAAATTTCTAAAATAAAGTATTTTGATAAAGTTTATTTTAGAAATTTTAAAAGGCTCTGATTAAAGAAAATAATAGGTGCAGGTTTTGTTTTCAGCAATATGATATTGATACCTGCATAATTATGATATCATGTGATGTTTCTCTGGTTAAAATCCTCTAGCATTTAAAAGGTAAGCCATAATATTATGAAGAAATATCTCTTGTGGTGTATCAATTACGGTACCTGTAATATTAGATGATCTATAGACTCCTTCATCCCAAGAGAAGATTGCTCTTCCTCCGGTGCCAGTTTTCCAAAGTGCAATGTCATTTGTAGAAGCTGTTTCAGTGGCAAGTACTACAGATCCTGAAGCTAACTGACTAAGCAATATTCTTCCTTGTTGCCCAAACCCAGTGATGCTGGCATTTGTTCCGGTTCCAAAAACTCCATTATTCGTAGTGTCTGTGGTTGTTACTCCGTTCGTTGCTCCGGCTCCTACGCTTCCTGTACCACCAAAAGTTTGGAAAATAGCAGTGTTGAAGCTTTGGTCAAGAAGTATAGTGGCAACGCCTCCTCCGTCTACGTATCCTTTAATTTTAAGGCTACTTGCAGCATCTATTTCAGTATTTGCACCTATACAGATAACATCATAATTGGCAAGTAAACTTGCAGCTGTAGCCGATCCTAAAATACTTGTAATATCGATAAAATTAAATCCACCAATTTTATTGTAAGTTCCCGTAGGACCATAATTAGCCGTATTGGTAAGTTGCGAGTTAAATGTTGAAAAAGTAGAAGTTCCTATTGAATAAGCAGTGCCCCAATAGGCAAAACGTACCCCAGGTGCAACGGTTACAGAATTAGAACAGTTTAATGATAGTTTAGACCATGTTCCTGTAAGTGTACCTTTGTTATTGGGTGTTCCTGTAATAGTATACGTTAACATTTGCGATTGCCCGGCATTAAGAGTTGCTGTAGTAGGACTTACAGAAGATACTGTTAAACCAGTAACTCCACTTAAAACAAGATCGCTTGGTTGAAGATTAAGAGTGGAGGTGGAAAAGGAATTATTTGTAATTGTTACCGTAAATGTTGTTCCACTTAGGGGAATGTTGCTTGTGTAACTGCCTGTAAAACCATTTTGCGTACAGTCTGCAATAATAGTCGAAGTAGATGGCCCACAGGTGTCACATAGGCAATTAGACCATGTACTTCCATTGTAAAATTTAACACACTTCTCAGTATTATCATACATAACGGTTCCTTCTGCTAATGCTCCCCCTTGAGGGTTTGTCATATTGGTGGGACTATTATTGGTTGGTAGCACTAAGCCTTTATTATTGGTTGTAGGAGAATTGATATCTAAAGCTCCTCGAGGAGAAGTTGTACCTATACCTACTTGACAAGATCCCTGAGCGTAGATAAAAATGCTTAATAATAGGATCCAAGAATGTAAGTTTTTCATAACAATTTGATTTTTTGGGATTAAGGAATTTTGGTTGCTAATTAATAATAAATTTTTCTTCAAAAATATCTTAGTTTTTCCTTTATCCTGATTTTTGTCCTATTAATAATTGTTAATTGTTTTTGCTTTTAAATGTTGTTTTTTGTTAATTTTTACAATTATAGATGTTTATTTGTTATACATATGGTGAATATGTGTTGTTAATTGTATTTATGATTGCGTCCCTTTTGAATTAGGCTTTACATTGCCGATTATTTCATTATTATTTTAGAGTGTCTCAAAGATGAATGTTTATTTGTCTCAGAAATGGTTGAAAATATGTACTGTAATATATTTTACTTTCAGTCTCTAATGTGATCTTCTTTTGATTGTCTACGTAGCAATGGTTATGTGTTAGTAAAGTAACGGCGCATCTTGTGTGGGGTACTAAGTATCGTTTTTCCAGTTCTTGAAGTTATTATCAAGTTAAATTGTTGTAGTGTTTTGGTTCAAATGTCTTATAATAAGTATGTTATTGTTTTTGAAGGTGTTGTTTCAAAATATTATGTTCATATAGAATATTGTCCGAATAAGAATATAAGTACATTTATTAAACTTCGTCCTTTGAAAAGTTCAAGGAAACTACGCGTTGAATTTCATGAATTGAAGCAGCCTTATTTGGAGTGTTTTTGGATCATGAATCCGTTAACTCAAAACTCAGTTCATAAATAACCTGTGATATTTTCAATTTCTTGAAGTGATCACAGGTTATATGTAAATATAAAATAGTTTTTTTTGTTTTAGGAATATGATACCTGCTTACTATGATGCGATACTTCTCTAAAACCCTCTAGCATTTAAAAGATAGGCTATAATATTATGAAGGAAGATCTCTTGCGGGGTATCAATTACATTACCTGTAATATTAGACGATCTATATACACCTTCATCCCAGGCGAATACGGCTCTTCCTCCGCTATCTGTTTTCCAAAGTGCGATGTCATTTGTAGAAGCTGTTTCAGTGGCAAGTACTACAGATCCTGGAGCTAATTGACTAAGCAATATTCTTCCGTGTTGCCCTAATCCAGTGATGCTGGCATTTGTTCCATCTCCAAATACTCCAGTATTTGTAGCATCTGTTGTTGTTATTCCATTTACTCCTCCACTTCCTATGGTTCCTGTATTGCCAAAAGCCTGGAAAACAGCTGTGTTAAAGTCCTCATCAAGAAGTATAATAGCAACACCTCCTCCATCTACAAATCCTTTGATTTTACTACTGTCCGTATCATCCAGCTCAGTTTCTGCGCCTATACAAATAATATCATAATTGGCAAGCAAGCTCGGAACTGTAGCTGTATCTAGAATATCTGAGATATCAATAAAGCTAAACCCTCCAATTTTATTATAAGTTCCTGTAGCACCATAATTAGCTGTATTGCTAAGTTGTGAATTAAATTCGGGAAAAGTAGCACTTCCTATTGAATAAGTGTCCCAATAGGCAAAACGTACTCCTGGTAGAACGGTTACGGTATTAGAACAGTTCAGCGTTAGCTTAGACCATGTTCCTGTAAGGGTACCTGTATTATTTGGTGTTCCTGTAATAGTATATGTTACCACTTGCGATTGCCCAGAATTAAGAGTAGCTGTAGTAGGGCTTACAGATGATACTGTTAAACCGGAAACTCCACTTAAAACAAGATCACTTGTTTGAAAACCAAGATTGGCTGTAGAAAAAGAGTTATTTGCAAGGGTTACCGTAAATGTTGTGCCACTTAATGGAATATTAGTTGTATAGCTACCCGTAAAACCATTTTGTGTACAGTCTGCACTAAGGGTGGGAGTAGGTGCTCCACAAGTGTCACATAGACAATTGGACCAAACACTTCCATTATAAAATTTAACACACTTCTGAGTATTATCATACATGACAGTTCCTTCTGCTAATGATCCCCCTTGTGGATTCGTCATATTGGTGGGATTACTATTGGTAGGTAACACTAAACCTTTATTATTGGTTGTAGGAGAATTGATATCCAAAGCGCCTCTGGGAGATGTTGTACCTATGCCTACTTGACAAGATCCATTAACGTACATAAAAATGCTTAATAATAGGATCCAAGAATGTAAATTTTTCATAATAATTTAATTTTTTTTTGTTTTTACCAAAATATCTCGGTTTTGCTATTATTATGATTTTCAAATTGTTAATGATTATTAATTGTTTTGGTTTTTAATTGCAAAAAATGTTAACTTTTAAATGTGTAATCATTTGTTTTTCAGTTGTATATTGGATTGGTTTGTTAAGTTGATTCTATCATTTTTTACTTTTTGGATTGCTTTTAGCCTACTTGTAAGCTGGTTCACTGCTATTTTAAAATTTCTAAGAGCCTGTTTAAATTTTAATAATTTCATTTTTCATGAACAATTTTTCATGCATCCTTGATTTTCAACACTAAGATTACGTAAGGTTTTTAGAATATTAAGTTTGAGCTTCACTTTAAGACTTCACGCTTAAGGAAATCTGTAGACTTTTTCTTAATCTCCTTAACAACTAAAATTATCCTTATTGGGCTACAATTTTCACACAGCAATTATTAGCTGAAGTTTAAACAACCTCTCATAGATTAATGTTTGTTTTTTGTAAAGAAGTCGTCAATTTAAACCTGTGTTCATGTAAATAAGATATTTTAATGATACTAATTTTTGTAATTTTAAATCTTAAAAATTTAAACAATGTTATACACTCCTATACAATTTAGAAATGTTGAATTAAAAAATAGATGGGTAATGTCTCCCATGTGTATGTATTCTTGTGAAAATGGGATGGCCAATGATTTCCATTTTGTGCATTATGGAAGCAGATCACAGGGAGGAACAGGATTAATTATGGTGGAAGCAACCGGCGTGGAACCTCAAGGGAGGATCACAAACCATTGTATGGGAATCTGGAATGATGAACAGGCTGAAAAACTACAGCGAATTGTGGAGTTTGTACACAAAAATTCGGATAGCAAGATGGGGATTCAAATTGCCCACGCAGGAAGAAAAGGTTCAACATGGAATAATCTTCAAATTCCTGTTGAGGAAGGTTGGGAAACTGTGGCACCAAGCCCAATTCCTTATCATCCGACCGAGCGAATTCCGCATGTTTTAACGATAGAAGAGATTAAAGAACAAATTCAAAACTTTAAAGATGCAGCAAGAAGAGCGGTGAAAGCAGGTTTTGATGTAATTGAAATTCATGGAGCACACGGATATTTGGTTCACCAGTTTCTGTCTCCGCTTTCTAATATCAGAACCGATGAATATGGAGGAAGCTTTGAAAATAGAATTAGATTTTTATTGGAAATTGTAGATGCTGTAAATGAAGAATTGAATGAAAATGTAGCTCTTTTTGTAAGAATTTCAGGAACTGAATATGCTGAAAACGGTTGGGATATTGCGAGCAGTGTAGAATTGGCGAAAATATTAAAAAATCATTCGGTTGATTTAGTTGATGTTTCAAGTGGTGGAAATATTCATGGCGCAAAAATTTCTGTTTTTGACGGGTACCAAGTTCCGTTTTCTTCACAAGTAAGAAATGAAGCAGAAGTAAAAACAGGAGCGGTAGGCCTTATTACCAAAATAGAGCAGGCGGAAGAAATTCTTCAAAAAGGTGATGCCGACTTAATTTTTGTTGCAAGAGAGATTTTAAGAAATCCGTATATTGCAGTCCAGGGATCTTTTGAAATGAAGGAAGAATGTTTTTTTCCACATCAATATTTAAGAGCAAAAATTTCTTCTTAATTTTATCCAAATTAATATAGTTCAAAAAATGAAGATTGAAGATTTCATGTTATCGTGCCCAAGTAAAAAGTTCTTAGGAATAGAATGTTTTGGATGCGGTGCGCAAAGAGCTATTGTGATGGTTTTTGAAGGGAGATTCTCTGAAGCTTTTCATATGTTTCCAGCTGTTTATACGCTGTTGATGTTTTTATTCACAGTAGGACTTAGCTTTGTTGACAAGAAAAGGAATTACGGAAATATTTTAATTATAATGGCGGTTGCTAATTCTATTATAATGGTAATTGCTTATTTTTACAAACATTTTTATTTAAATACACACTAAATCAACATTAAAATTATAACTATGAATCAACAGAAATTACCAAATGCTACTGCTGTACTTGTTTTAGGAATCGTCTCTATTATCGGTTGCTGCTGCTATGGGGTAGTAGGTATTATTACCGGAATTGTGGGATTATATCTTTTCAAAAAAGATAATATTTTGTACCAACAGAATCCAGATATGTACTCAGATTATAACAATTTGAAAACAGGTAAGATATTATGTATCATTGGTATTGTATTGAGTATTTTATATATTGTATATCTTATCGTCGTTATTTCTACCCTAGGAATGGACGCGATGAAAGATCCTCAATTGATGCAGGAAAGATTAAAAGAATTAATGGGACAATAATTAATTTCAAATAAATAGAGAAGACCGCAAGTTGCGGTCTTTTTTTATGGCCTTTCTGGAATGATTGGCTTTTTGTTTTTTAGTACACTTATTATTTTTTAACTAACACTTGTTAGTCGTAGAACTACTACAAAATATGAAATAGTGCGATAAAAGTTTTTTGAATCAAAATAGGCTATCTATATTTGTTATAACAAAACATTGAAAAACACAGTGTTAATAATTAAAATTTAGAAATTATGGCAGAGAAAAATTCAAGAGGAATTTTAAAATTCAACGGAAGCGAAGGGCAAAAGTTATTAAAACTTAATTACAGTGTCGCAAGATCTACAGATGTTTCAGGACGTGTAGCATCAGACCCGTCAAATGCAATTATTAAGTTAACTATTGAAGCTACAGAAAAGTCTGAAATTTTAGAAAGTTTACTAAACGGTAAATACAAACCAACAAGCGGAGAAGTTACTTTCAATAAATCTCATGAAGAGGGAACATTGATCACTCTTAACTGGGAAAATGGATATGTAATTCAACACGAAGTAGATTTCGACGCAGTAGACCAAAACTCTATGTTGATCAGTTTCGTGATCAGTGCAGAAAAAATCAACTATGGAAATTCTGCTTACGAAGGACTTTGGCCATCAAGCTAATTTCCAAGGAGTGAGCAATATGTATAAAAGACTGTCCCCCAAGACGGTCTTTTTTCACCTGTAATTTGTAAAGTGAAAAAATATTTTTCATTATAAACCTCATTTTTACGAATAATTTTTTATATTTTTAATAAACATCACAATCACAAAATTATGTCTATTATACCTGAAGGGGTTCGAGGCTCATCGTTTCGTCCTTCCCAAAATGCAGATGGAATCTCTGAAAATCATCACACTGGTATCAACCGTTTGGTGAAGTTATCTTTAGTAATTGAGGGTAAAGTGATTAAATATTTTAAACATTTTAAACTGAAACAAAGTGCACAGCGCCATCATGAGTTTACCCTTACCTTAGCCCACGATACATTAGGAGACCGCCAGACCCATACGCTAGAAGAAGCGAATAAATTCTTAGGAAAACGGTTAACGGTTGTTATTGCTTACAAAGATATCGAAAAGAGTCCTGAAAGAACTTTTGTAGGAGTTATTACGGGAGTAGGGTTCAGTCAGGAGAAAATGAGTCTTGGAAATGTTGTATTAACTGGTTACAGTCCAACGATTTTATTGGATGGTGCGCCACATATTCAAAGTTTTGGAGGAACTCAACCTGTGAATATGGGAATCATTGCAGAAGAAGTGATCAAGCAAGGAATTGATAAAAGCCGCTTTGATATCAGGGTTGACACCAATGATTATTCACAGATTATCTACAGCAGCCAGTATGATGAGACCCATTATAATTATCTGGCAAGAATGGCTGAGGCGTATGGTGAGCAATTCTATTATGACGGTGAAGTTCTGCATTTCGGAAAGCTTCCGCCTCAAAATAAACCCATCAATATTGTATATGGCAGCAGTGCCAATGATATCAAAGTAGAATTGAGAGCAGTACACACAAAACCTCAGTTTTACGGTTATAACAGTAATAAAAACCAGAAACTGACTTCCGGTTCAACCCCCATTAAACATGTAGGAGATCTTGCGCAAACGGCTTATGCACACAACGATAAAATATTTAAAACACCTTCTTTACGTATAGCTCCGGTGAAAGCATCAACGCATTTAGATGTAGAATATTCTCAGAAAAGCACCTCGGGAAGTGAAGCTGTAAATGTTTTCAATTTATCCGGTTCTACCACGGTTCCGTTTTTACATCCGGGTTGTGTGGTAGATGTTCAGATGCGTAAACCAGACAGCAATGAGACCTCCTATTTCACAAGAGTGATGGTCACTGAAACTGAACATGAGGTTGATACCTTAGGGCACTACACAGGTAGTTTTAGCGGAATAGCTTCAGATACCGGATTTTTACCTAAACCAGAATTCACAATCCCTAAAGCTGAACCACAAATAGCAACTGTAATTTCAAATACTGATCCTGAGGGTCAGGGTAGAGTTCAGGTAAGATTTGACTGGCAGACTAACGATACCACCCATTTTATAAGAATGATGAGCCCTGATGCAGGAGGTACAGATCAGATCACTCAAAACAGAGGCTATGTTGCCATTCCTGAAGTGGGAGATCAGGTGATGATTAGTTTTGTACACAATCATCCTGACAGACCTTTTGTAATGGGCGGAATGTTCCATGGCGGAATTGGCTTGGGAGGAGGATTGAATAATCATCTAAAATCAATTCAGACAAGAAGTGGAATCCGAATTTTGATGAATGATGAAGAAGGAAGTGTAAAAATTGTTGATCCTAGTGGAAACATCTATTTTATGGATGGGAAAGGAAATATCAGCTTAAATGCGCCCAAAAATTTCACGCTGTATGCAGGCGAAAATATTAATATTACGGCAGGAAAAGAAATTGTGGTAGACGCTGGTGAAAGTATTTCAAGTACGGCTAACCATAATATCAATTCTACAGCAGGAGCTGATATTGTTCAAAATGCGGCAGGAGATATCAGAGAAACTTCAGATACAAGAACCGAGATGGTAGAAAAAGAATTCAAGAGACAGTCTGAAACTTCTCATGAAGTAGCCGGAGAAATCTCCATGTTCAGCGAAAAAGAAAATATGACCATGCAAAGTGGAAAGATCGTAGAATTCAACAGTGCTGAAAAATCTAAACTTTTTTAATTATGGCTATAAGAAAGACTGCTAAAAATATACTGATCAAAGTAAACGATTCCTATTATTTAACCGTGGGACAGAAGGTTGAAAAAATCGCTGGAAAGATCAATACAGAAGCTAAAAAAGGAAACCTTGTTTTGGCAAGTAATAAAAAAATAATGTCCCATGGGAATAAGTAAACTAAAAATACTGATTCTCTTTGTGGTAGGTGGTTTTTCACTGGCAAGTTGTCAAAATAAGAAAATGGAAGAAAAATATAATTGGTTAGGAACCCTCTCTGCACCGCAGGAATATCCCATGGAAATTTATAAAGGAGCTATTATTGCGGATGATTTTACGTATGGCTTTGATGCCATCTGGGGGACCCAAAATACGGGTTGGGGAAATGAAGGCGGAACAATGAGTGTAAGTACTCAGCATATGGATATTCCTTCTCAGCTAGAGTTTACGTGGTATTCTCTTGTTGAAAATAAATTTTATACCGGAAAATGGGATTTAGATAAAAATAAAATAACCGAATTATTTAAAAAAGGCTTTATAGATCAGGATACGCAGAAGAAAACGACTTATAGTAATTTTATTGTAGGATTGGCTCCCAAAGGAAGAGTGGTTTTATGGATCAACGGCCCGGGAAATCAAAAAGAAGTTGGCGTTTTTCAGGCGCATGATACCATTATTACAAAAGAGAAAGCCTACGAAAATGCAAAATATATGTTGAAAGAAGGTTTTGCAGACCGAATGCTGAATGATCCGGCTTATGAAACCTTTAAGCCTGAGGTAAGAGCAAAAATAAAAGAACAGGGCTATCCGGCTTCGGATGTTTATGATGTCTACAGAGAAAGATATAACTGGAAACCTTCTGTCATATTACCTGAAGGCGCAGAGTGGATAGATTTCGGGTTTAAGAATTATAACGGCGAGCAGGAAAACCTTTTTGGTGAAAGTTTACAAAAAGATTCTTATCAGAAAAGAGCCGTTCCAAAATTCTGCGGTTTTTACTGGAGAGATAAAAATAAAAACAGATATGCGGTATGGATTGATTCTTTTGATGAGAAGGAAATATTTGAACGGTTCCAAAAAATTGGGAAGGAAGAAAATATAGACTTTATTATTAAAGTTGATGACAATAATACCGGCGTTTCGCTGTCATTAAAGACCGAAAAGCAAACAATTCCTATTACGAAAGCAAAGATCAGATTATCTCAGAAAATAGAATAAGTACTCTTTATTTATCAATTTTAAAATAAGAATTATGCCCAATAATATATTTGGAGATTATACACCAACCATAACACAAGAAGAGGTATTAGATATTACTCTTGGGGTATTTTTTGATGGTACGTTGAATAACAAAACCAATACCATCGAAAGAAGGGAAGAAACTGCTGCATATAAGAAAAAAGGAGGTAAGCCTACCGATAATAACAGTTATAATAATGACTGGAGTAATGTAGCACGTCTATGGGATAATTACGATAAAAACTTTGGCATCTACATAGAAGGGATTGGTACAGAAGATAAGGAAGGAGATTCTATGATGGGGTATGCCTTCGGATCTGGAGATACCGGAATCCGGGGAAAGGTGAGAAAAGGATGTGAAGAAATTGTAAAAAAAGTAAAAAATATTAAAGGCTCAAAAAAAGCAGATCGAATAGCCGTTCTTACTTTCGACGTTTTCGGTTTCAGCCGTGGTGCCGCTGCGGCCCGAAATTTTCTCCATGAAATATCAAAATCAAAATATAAAGCTACTTCAAGAACCTATTCCAACGAAGGAATGACTGTGACTGTTCTTTCTGACAGTGATGGCAGTGGAGTAGAAGGTAAGGAACTTCCAAAATGGGGACATTTAGGCCTCAAATTGCAGGAAGCCGGAATTACAGTTGAAGTACTAAAAGTTAGATTTTTAGGAATTTATGATACCGTTTCTTCTTATTCTAAAAACTTTTCTGCAACCCCGAACTTTCACAATGATGTGGAAGAATTAGGGTTGAATGATATAGGGAAAGCACAGACTGTTATTCATTTTGTAGCAGAAAACGAACACAGAGAAAATTTTGATTTAACGAATGTGCATATCGGAATAGAAAAAATATTTCCTGGCGTACACTGTGATGTAGGCGGCGCGTATGAAGATGGAACAGAGACCTGGGAGGAAGTGGAAACTTCTTGGACAACCACTACAAAATTAAAGAACTTAAGAAGTCAGCTTATAGCAGATGCCTGGTACAAAGAAGACCAACTGAAAATTGTGACAGGATTTTATCATTCATTAACAGGAACTCGGGATTTAGTAAAAAGATACAGTTATATTCCTTTACATTTTATGGCAGAATATGGCGTTCAGAAAACAGTGCCGCTGACGATAAAAAAGCTTACGGATGAAACGTATTCTATTTCAGAAGACCCTTTATTGATAAGGGTAAAAGACCGTCTTCGATCGTATGCCATGGAAAACGGAAAACAATATACCTTCAAGAGATACAAAGAAGTGGAGAATGAATACGGGGGTGCATCGATACCGGAACAGAAATATGCAGACTACCAGGCAGAGATGAAAGAGCAGGATGATTTAAGGATTCTTAGAAATAAATATCTGCATTGGTCGGCAAGAAGAGAAGGCATCGGTATGGATCCAACACCGGATAGAGTAAGAGTATTGCATTAATTTTTATCCCATGAAAAAATATCTGGCAATAAGAATAGGAGTATTATTAATAGGATTTTTATTGATTTACTGTTATGCCCATTGGGATTATTGGTTTCATCCTCATCAATCAATTGGAGGGAACGATGGAATGTCTATTCCCATGGATCTTATTTTAAATATCTGTTGGATGACCATCTGGTGTGTATTACTTTTTATAGAGCTATTAGTGAGTTTTTTTACTTCAAGAAATAAAGAATATAGAACGACAAATATAATATTGGTAATGGTGGGAATCATTTTATTGGCCACCTATATTTTCAATATTAAATAAAATTGCAGGCAGAAAATATAATGCTGTTGACCGATAATGTATATGCAAAAATTTAACAAACATATTGTTCAGAAAACGGATACTTTAAAAAGCGTGGCTGCTTTATACAGCTTATCCACACATGATTTAAAGTTTTTTCATAATAACCATTGCAAAGTTCAGGATATGATCCTGATCGAAATTACCAGACAGGTTGAGCTTTTTATACCAAGAATTTCGGTGGCGGATAAAAGCAGATTAGTCAATTTCGGTCGTGGAAACAGGTTGGTTTTTCAGCCTGAAAATTTATTCTCTATATATGGAGTGGTGATTACTATTGAAAATGGAACCCATAAAAATGAATTGAAATATGAAACTTCTGTACGTTGGTTAAAAACAGAAAACAGATTACACTTTTTTGAAATAGACCGAACTTCAAATTTATATCTGAATGAAGAAGAAGTAAATGAAATAGCCGACCTGTTAGCTTACAAAACATCTAAAGTTTTATATCCGCTACAAGTGAGTGTAGACGAGACCGGAAAATTCAATGATATTGAAAATACCTCGGTGTTTAAAGAAAGATGGGCAAAGGTAAAAGAAGAAGTATACAAAGAATATGATGGTGAAACCGTAGATGAATATTGCTCTAAAATAGAGAAAATACTCAATGAGCCTGATACGTTAAGTTTACTTTTAAAAAATGATTATTTCATTCGAACTTTATTTTTTGGAGTGTATCAAAGTTTTGGTCAGATTTTTAAAATAGAAGGAATAGAAAGTTTTCCGATAGTGAGTAATGTGGTAGAACCCAATTATCAAATAGAGTTTGAGGTCGATCCGGTAAAAGATGAATATAATTTAATCAATATAGAAGGACATGGAACTTTACATGATGAAAGAAGTATATATGATTTTATTAATAAAGCCCCTTTTTCATTAATCATGGAAGATAATCCGGTAATGAATAAAGAAGGAAATTGTAGAATAGTACATTATCTGAACGGAGAAACCTTACTTCCCGAATCAGTATATCTGGAGTGTAGCATGATGCTTCAAGAGGAAAAAAAGATTGCGGTAAGTATTGCAGTAATCAATGAAAATTAGAATTATCACATCACAAAATATAAAATAAAATGGCAGAAAAACATATTGTAGTACAAGGTGCTATTTGCAAATGCCAATTTGGACAGGCTCCGGATAAGCTTAAAGTGCTTACCCATAAGAAAGAATATGCTAACGATAAGGATGCCTCCAAAAAACTTATCGTGACCACCAAAGAAATAGGAGCGGCTACATTTGAAAAAAATACTTTCGGAAACTGTACAAAAATGGGAGTACCGCCTCCGCCATGTAAAATAATGGTGACCGAGTGGCAGAATTTTTATGATAAAGTACAATTGAGTAATGGCGGGTTTATTATTCTGGAAGATAGCAAAGCAATTTGTGCCATTGCAGGAACGCCATGCATCGAGATTATAGATAACGGACAGAGAGCGGAAGCCTGCCAACAAAATTTTAAAAATGCGGATAAAGACGTGCAACAGCAAATCAATCCCCTGGTAGATTCTGAAAGCATGCAAAAGAAAGAAATGGTATACGATATGACGGGAGATGCCATTAAACAAACTCTAAGTTAACTTGACATGGGAAAAGGAGTAAATAATATTGATATCGCCACAAACGAGGTAAATGCAAAAGTCATAAGCCGAGCAGGAAATCGTATTTGTGTTGAAGCGGGCAAACTCATCTGGTTTAAAGTTTCCGAATGGATGTCAGGAACTACAGAGGTCGATAAAAAGAAAGGAACAATCTGGATAAGACAGGACTATACCAGAGAAATGATCATCAATAAAAAAGAGATCGGACCTAGCCAAATATACGGGTATGCTTTTGAAAAAAAAGAATGTGGGGCTTCAGCCTATTATTATATTGAATCCACTCTTTTTGGCAATAGAGATACTAAAAATAATACAGGACTGTACGTAAAAGGATTTTCTCCAGCTTTGCTTGTCAGCAGCAAATGGTCTCTGCAGAACGGGGGTGAGGATCAGCGTGCCCGTAAATTTTCATTTGGAGAGAATGTTTTTCTGAGATTGGAAACAGAAGGCCTGAATCAGCAGACTCTTACAATAGAAGTATATCGCCTCAACAATGAAGTTACTGTTGGTAAAGTGGCAGGGAGAGTCTTTGACAGAAATTATGACCCTACAAAAGATGACGAGCAGACCAAAGTATTTCAGAAGCAGGCTAAAGTCATTCAAGGAGAAGTTAACACAGAATTTACCATTCAGCCGTCTTGGAAGAAAGGAACGGAGGATAACCTGTTTTATGTTAAAGTAAAAGATGGAAACAGTTATGTACAAGATGACAAAAAGCAGATCATCCACGGGAGATATCTGAAGGTTAAAAACAATATTGTTCCCATAAAGCAGAATATGGTAACCCTTACCAATAATGCTCCTGTAAAAGTGGGTGCGGCGGATAAAGAGGTTAAAGTAAATCACCTTTGTACCTATAAACAAATCAATATAGAAGATAATGGCGAAACTTTTGAGGTTTTTAGAGAAGGGCAGACCACTTTCAAAAAAACGTCTCCTGTAGTTCAGTATACAACAGCAAAAGTTCATTTTAACTATGATAAATCTGATATCCGCTCTGAGGCTCGCGATACTTTAAAATACCTGTTAGACTTTTTGCTCTATAACCAACATTTAGATATGACCCTTTCCGGACATGCTGATGACAGGGGAACGTTAGATTATAATCAGGCTCTTTCTGAACGAAGAGCACAAGCAGTAAAAGATTTTTTCGCAAAGGGAGGATTAGATAAAAACAGGATAAAAACCCGAGGATATGGAGAAGTAAGTCCTATTGCTTCTGGAAAAACAGAAGAGGCTTATAAGAAAAACAGAAGGGTAGAAATAGAATTCAGTTATATCGAGTACAACCAAAATGCCCTTTTTTATGAAATGATTGCGCCGGATGCAAACAAAATGAAAGAGATTACGGTAAATGTTTTAAACCGTTCAGATAAAGGTTGTTTCAGGAAAGAAAAGCATAATAAAAATATAATCTATGTAAATGAAACAGATAGTAAAGACCTTGTTCCAAAAACTGGAAATAGTATAAAACAGATTGTTTTTTCTCAACAGTCAGCTTTTCCTAAAAACTATGTATTGTTATTGGGGAAATTTTTAAATCCTATTTCAAAGATCTATTATCAGTTTGCATTCCATATCAATAGTTGCGCGTATTATGCCGACAAAGAGAAAGCAACATTGGAAGTAAGAGTTTACCCGGATGTTATATGGATTGGGCATTTTCAGTATAATGGAGAGGAAACTGTAATGCCTTATTATTTTCATAAGCAAAGCTTTGTCTTAGAGCAGGGAATTTCTGATGTTCTTAATGAATTGAAGGAAACTACTTTTTATAAGATTTACAGGTTAATCCCAGCAAATTTCATTGTTGAGCATACCTTATTGAAATATATTGAAAGTCAGGCAAAAAGCTACTTTTACGGAATCCATACTTACCATAATCGTACAGTGGAGAAGGCTGGGCAAGAGCTTTCCCTTTCGGGTACTCAGACGAATCTAATAAAACAAACTCAATATACAAGATTTGCTGCGGCGGCTGTTATTTATGGTTTTGTTGTAATTGGTATTCTTGTTGAACTTTTAATGATCTACCTTACACGTGGGAAAAATATAACGACAAAACTTGAAAAGTTTGCTAAAATGGCTAAGCGTACAGAAGCTTTTTTGAAAAAAATGGATGATGCAGGAGTAGAATTGATTCCACCAGCTATTGCTGTCAATGCAGGTATGTATTACCAAAAGCAAAAAGATGGGAAGCTGGGAATCGTTTATGAAGTTAATCTAAAAGCTGAACCTCTAATTGCGGTTAATTTTAAAAGAGAATTTGATCTATTAAAATTGATTACTAAAACTATACAAGATATAAAAGGAGCTATGTATCCTAAAGATAAGGAGGCTAAGAAAAAGTTGGATAGTAATAAAGAGAACAATAATAGCATAGCACAATATTTTAAAAGTATAGGAGTACCAGAAATATTAGGAACTATAGAAATACGGGGTGACTTAATGTTTGAACATAATGTAAAATATAGTGTTCTTACCAATAGCTATTCAATAATTGATAAGTTAGGTAACGGAATTTCTACAGCAAAAAATGAAATGCTATTGAAGGAGCAAATTCTTTTTAATGCAGTCATAGAAGGAAAATATGAAGGAGTATTTAAATTTTGTAAATTACAAACTTCAATTGAAGGCAAAGTAAGGTTTACACTCAAGGGAAGTTTAGGGTCAAAGCTAAAATATGGTGTAGATCATAGTGGAGGTAAAGGTTTATTTGTAACTAAAATATTATATAGTTCAGGAGTAGAAGGAACTTATTACGGCAGTTTAGAGGTTAAAGGAATTTTTGGCGTTTTCAAAAAAGAAACTAATGATGGAAAACCTATGCCATTTACTCTTATAGAACCTTTTGAGATGCCATTATATGAAATACAATTATTTAAATCATAAACGAAATGAAAAAATTAATAATAGGTACTATAATAATAACAAGTTTTATGGCTTGTTCACAAAATAAAAAGCAAACTATGCAAAATCCAAATATCAATGCAGGAAATATAGTAGAAGAGATTGTTAAACAAGTTAAGCACTATCCATCTGAAAAAATATATAAAATAAGACATGAAAATGATCTTTGCTATTATGAGATATTATTGAATGATATTCCTGTATTTAGAAATTATGATAATAACGTTCCAGATGCGTTTGAGATAAATAATTCTATTTTTAAGAGTGGGAAACAAACAATAACTTATAGAATGTATCCGGTTGGTAAAAATGAAGAAGGCAATTATAGTACATTAGTTGATGACACAAAATTAAAATTAATGGTAAAATCCTATGATGAAAAGGCTGCAACTGCGAAAGACGTTGTATATAAAGAATATGATGCTCCCCAAATAGAAGAAAAGGGTACTGGAAATTATTCTAAATTTAAATTTGCTGGAGCCGGGAAAACTTATTATGAAGGAAAATTTGATATCAATATAGATGTTCCTTATACACTGAATCCATCTTTCGAAAATGCACAAGATTTAAGAAAAATAAACTCAAAAGAATTGGAGGCAAAAGTACTTAAAGAATATCAGAAAATACGTGAAATATATGTAAGCAAAGAAAAAGATGAGATTGCAAAACTTACATATGACAGACTAAAAGATGATTTAGTGGCAGACTATGCAACAGAAGCAAAGGTAAAAGCAGCATGGAATCAGTTAAATGATGTGATAATTAAAGGTGAAGTTGATATTTTACCTGTGAAAAATTATAAAATGCAATTTTTTGCAAACGGTAAATTAGTGGCCTTATATACAGATGGTACTAATCCTGAAATCCGTGGAGGAAATGCTTTAGTGTGTAAAATCAAATCTGGAGAATTCAAAAATAGCATATTTGAAATAAAACATTTTCTTTATCTTCCTAAAGGGGAGACAGAGTTTAAGGTGTATTAAAATGAATATTTATAGAAAATATCTACACTCTATTTTATTGGGAACAAGTCTTATGGCTTGTTCTCAAAAAGAAAATGGGGTCAATCAAAATTCAACGATAACCGCAGACAATATAGCAGATGAGATTTCTAAGCAGGTAAAACATTATCCAATAGAACCAATGTATGTAATATCACATGAAGGAAACTATTGTTATTATGAAATATTCATAGATGATATTCCTGTTTTTAAAAATTTTGATAATATGGTTCCTGAAGGTTTTGATATTAATAAGGTAATCTTTAAAGGTGGAAAGCATACCCTAAAATATAAGCTTTATCCTTTTGGAAATAAAAATAAATATAAACAAGACTATCCTACATTAACAGATGAAACGAGCCTTAATCTAAAATTAGGCTCATATGATCTAAAGAATGAAGATTCGTCGGATAAAACGTTGATGGAATATAGTTTACCCACCACAAAAAATGAAGTAACAAAAGAGTATATAAAACAGAAGTTTATAGGAACAGGAAAAACATTTTACGAAGGAAGTATAGATATTAATGTTACGGTTCCTTACCAAACACAATCTGCATTCGAAAATGCACAGGATCTGAGAAAAATGGATAAAAAGGAACTTGAAGCAAAACTCCTTAAAAAATATAAAGAAGTTTCATCAATCTATGAGAATAAAGATCAGGATAATATTGCAAAGCTGGAGTACAATACATTAAAAGATTTATATGTTTCTAATTATGACAATAAAGAAACAATCAGTAAAAATATCAATATACTTTTCAAAGAGATCTATAACAATCCTACTTTTAAAATGCAGCCTATAGAGAAATATAAGCTAGAATTTTTTGCAAATGGAAAACTAGTAGCTTTAATGATGGATACTACGGATAATAATTTGCGTGGAAACACAGCACTTTGGGCAAAAGCAAACTATGATGGAGGAACAAGGGGAATATTCTTAAACCGATATTTTTATATTCCTGAGGGTAAAAGTGAGTTTATGGCATATTAAAATGAATATTTATACAAAATACCTACAATCTATTTTATTGGGAATAAGTCTTATGGCTTGTTCTCAAACAGAAAATAAGGTCAATCAAAATTCAACGATAACTGCAGACAATATAGCAGATGAAATTTCGAAACAAGTGAAGCATTATCCTTCGGAGAAAATATACACTCTTGGTTACTCCAATGATAAGTGCTATTTTGAGATGTTTGTAGACGGAATTAAACTGACAAAAGCATTTAACAAAGCGCTGGGTAATACTGCTGTAGAAATTAATCATGTTCTTTTCAAAAGTGGAAAACATACAATTTCCTATAAAATGTATCCTTTGGGAAAATCTAAAGAATATGATGAGGTTTTTAATATGCTTGTAGAAGATACAGATCTTGAGTTTGATTTAAAATCTTATGATCTTAAAAATGAAAAAGCACCGGATACAGATTACATAACCTATTCTCTTCCTAAAAAGAAACAGGAAATTGCCAAAGGATATACGAAAGAAAAATTTGTTGGAGCAGGAAAAACATTTTATGAAGGGAGTTTTGATGTGACTATTGATGTTCCTTATAATTCTGAGTCACCATTTAAAAATGCACAGGATCTGCGTAAAATGAATAAGAACGAACTGGAAACTAAATTATTAAAGAAATATAAGGAAGTTTGGAATATATATCAAAATAAAGAATATGACAATATTGCAAAGCTGGAATATAATTCCTTAAAAGATCTATATGTTTCTACTTACGAGAGTAAAGAAGTGATTAATAAAAATATTAATATCCTTTTTAAAGAGATGTATAAAAGTTCTAGCTTTAAAATGCAACCCATAGAAAAATATAAAATAGAATTTTTCGCAGACGGAAAACTGGCTGCTTTAATGTTGGATACAGATGATAACCGATTACGTGGAAACACAGCACTTTGGGCAAAAGTAAACTATGATGGAGGAACAAGAGGAATATTCTTAAACCGATATTTCTATATCCCTGAGGGGAAAAATGAGTTTATGGCATATTAATATGAGTAAGTATAGAAAATGTTTGCAATTTATATTACTGGGAATAAGTTTAATAGCTTGTTCTCAAAGTAAAAATGAAATTATGCAAAACTCCAATATTAATGCAAATAATATAGTAGAAGAGATTACAAAACAGATTAAACATTATCCTTCCGAAAAACAATATACTTTTACCTATAACAATCACATGTGCTATTTTGAGATTTTAGTAAATGATATGCCATCATTTAAAGAATATGACGAAGCTCAAACAGGATCTGCATTTCTAATAAATGATGTTATTTTTAAAAGTGGAAAACAGAAGGTTACCTATAAAGTCTATCCTGCAAGTTCGGAAGTACTTCCTGATAATACAGATTTGAAATTGACATTAAGTTCTTATGATCAGAAAAATAAAAGTGCAGATGATGTCACTTATATGGAATACAGCATTCCAAAAAATGAAAAAAAGGTAACAGAGAATTATTCCAACTATACATTTTCGGGAGCAGGAAAAACATTTTATGAAGGCAGCTTTGATATTAATGTAGAAGTTCCATATGCTAATCAAGCACCATTTGAGAAAGCACAGGATTTACGTAAAATGAATAAGAAAGAACTTGAAATAAAATTGTAAAAGAATATAACAAGGTCCGCAGTATTTATCAGAGTAAAGACAAAGATCAGGTTGCCCGCCTTTTATTTGATAAATTAAAAAATCAGATGGTGGCAGAGTATGCTTCGCCAGAAAAAGTAAAAGCAGCTTGGAATGAAGCAGGAGAAATAGTATTCAATAGCGATATCGAAATACTTCCTATTGAAAAATATCAGATGCGTTTCTTTGCAGATGGTAGATTAGTGGCACTTTATACGGATGGTTCTAATCCAAAAACCAAGGGAGACAATGCTTTAATTTGTAATATGAAGTCTGGCTATGGAAAAGGATTGTTAGAATTGAAACATTTATTTTATATTCCTCAAGGCGAGACAGAGTTTAAGGTGTATTAAAAAGAGTAAAAATAAAGTAAAAAAGACTTCCCTTATTAAAGAGAAGTCTTTTTTTATGGTCATTGCGAGGAGCATAAGCGACGAAGCAATCTCAATACAATCACCCATTTGTCATTTCGGAGGAATCTAAACTTAGCTATTAAATATGATTGCTGAGATTCTTTCAGAAAGATAAAGTTAGATTTTCTGAATTCTTACTGTACCACAAATTTCAAGGGAGTATGATCCAGTTTTAAAATGTAAATCCCCTGTTCTAAGTTTTTAATTTTAAGCGAATTTCTACTATTTTTAAAAGGTTGGTAGATGGTCTGCATCACTTTTCCCTGTAGGTTATAAATCTCTGCTTTTTGGATGTTTTGAGTCTCTCCTTTTATAAATATTTCCAGGTTAGAAACCGGATTGGGATAAATCTGTAAATCTTTAGCCTCAGCTTTATCTAAAGAAGAAACGTTCTGTTTTGAGGCGCCTGAATAACAGGTCCAGTTCAAATTGTCAATAGCGACTCTGTTGCTGGATGTTGTGTTTTCTAATGTTACAATCACATTTCCTGTGACATTAATGTTATTGATGGTCGTTGTTGCAGCCGTTGCACTGTAAGGAACTGTTCCTACCGTTGTTCCATTTACTTTTACATTAAAAGTTCCATTGCTTCCTGAAAACTTCAGTTGGGTAGTCACCGTTAATGATCCAATCCCATTAGCTGAGCTGCTTGAAGTTAATGAACCGTCTCTTACCGTAATGGCTTTATTAGAAATTGTTTGGTCTGTTCTTGCATCGGTTGCGGTCCAGTTTATTCCTCCATTCGTCCATGTTCTTGTTGAGTACGATGCACTGCTTGCAGGGATGGTTTCAAAAGTTTCATTCACACAATTTGTTGATGGAGTAGATGTTCCTGCATTGGTTGTTCCCGAAACGGTTGAACTGTTTGTTGAAGAATTTCCTGCTGCATCTTTTGCGACAACATAGAAATTATAAGTCGTAGAAGGATTTAATCCTGCAATGGTTGTTGAGGTTGAGCTTACCGTAGTATTCAAGCTTCCATTCATATAAACAGCATAGGAAGAAACACCAACATTATCGGTTGAAGCATTCCATGAAAGAGAAATACTGTTAGATGTTTTTGAGGTAATTGTTAAGCCTGTAACCGTTGTCGGAGCTTGTGTATCTGTAGTCGATTGTTGAGAACCCCAAATCTGGTTAACATAATTTGGATTATCAATAAACGGATTTCTATTTCCCTGATAAGCATAAGAAGCATTATTTCTGTTAATTTCGGCCTGAGAAACAGGATCCTGATTATGCCAAGCAAGTAACACATTCAACTCCCAAGTCTGAAGCCCTGGAAATGCAGTGCTTCCTAACATATTTCCTGAAGAAAAAGTTGATAATTTACTTTGATAACGGGTTACAAAATACAAAATCATACGGGCCACATCCCCTTTAAACTCATTAATGGGCTCAAAAACAACTCCTGAATATCCTGAAGAAACAGAGCTTCCAAGCTTAGACCCATTTTTAGAGGTAAACGTAGCTGTTCCTACTTTCCCGTAAGGATAATTAGATCTCATTCCATTTACTTTTCCGTCGGTAGCTCTGATGAAGTTGATGTCAGAAACCATTGGTGAAGCTTGATTAAATAAACTTTGAGGAATGACGTGCTCACGGTTGTAGCAATTTCCTTCCACAGAATACGTTCCACACTGATTGGTCCCTGGAGTATATTTATAAGGGTCTGGTCCGTTAGGAATTTCAGAATAAATATCTAAAATGGAACCGTCATTTTCATAATTTTTATCGATGTCGGTTGTTTTATAAGCAGTCCAAAGTCCGTTATAGCCTTTATCCTGATGACCGTTGGTAATAATAGAGCTTAATGCCGTTTTTAAAGGGGCTCCGGTAAGTCCGTTTGCTGCGTTGTAGTATCCTGCAGGAGCCTGAGCGTTGGCAAAGCCTGCCCCTACAAGAAATAAGATAATTTTTTTCATATTGATAATTTACAGTAAGATTACTATATTTTTTTGAATGAAAAATTACATTACTGTTAAATTTAATAGGCATTGCATTTTAGTTAACCATAATATTGTAAAAATTATATTGATCAATTATAAAGTCTGCTTATACTGATTAAAAAATTAAACTACAAAAGACACAAAAGTTTAAATACTTAAGTCATTTTAAGTTAAAAGTTAACAAGTACACTTTAGTTTTTTTTTGAAAATATTTACCTATTGAGCGGAGTCGAAATATTCTTCTTATGTGAGCTTTACTATTTTCTACCGATTCAATTTTTAAAACTTAAGTACTTTAAAGTGATTAAATAAAAACTTTGAAAAAGTTCACATAATGAAAAAAAGCCAACACAAAAATTGGGCTGGCTCTATTAATATAATTGATTAAAATTTTCTTATTTTCTTTGTGGAGGATAGTTTTTCATAATATCCGCCATGATTGCAGGGATTTGTCTTTGTTTAGCTTTAGGTGAATCTACAGAAATTCCACTTCCGATACCTTGCCAAACCAATTTGTTGGATTTAGCATCTACAAGATCCACGATAATAGCCCCTTCATTATAGTTGCTTGTCCATGTTCTGCTCATGCCGACACCCCAACCGAAAGGCCCGCCCCAACCATACATTCCGTAAGGAGAGGTATTATTAATATCTGTTACTTTCTTGTGATTGGCTTTTACATTCACGATCAAATCAGGATTTTCTCCCGATTGAAGACCTTTGCTTTGCAGTTGCTTAGACAACTCATTCAAAACTCTGTCTTTATCAATATCATTCAACTTCAGGTCATCAATTCTTATTTTATACGTTTTATAAGAAGTGAAGTTTGCAGTATCAGCATAGTCTGAACGTACTTGGAAAGGACTACAAGACGTTAAACCCAAAGTAGCCGCAGCTAACAAAATAAAAATATATTTTTTCATTTTATTTAATTTTTTTATCGTTTTTAATGAATGTATCGGTCTTTTTATCGTAGCCATATGGGCAGTGCCTACAGCCACTTTTACAGCAATGTCCCCTTTTTAGGTGAAATTTTTCTGTGAAAACCTTATACCCTTGTTCGTTGTAGTAAAAGTCTTCACCCTCTTTGATGTCGAAAAGTGCCATAAGTTAAATCGCTAAGTCAAAAAACTTTATATTTGTTATCATGATAATTATTTGCCAAAAGCCATTAAAAAAACTAAAGATCAATGGCATCGCTCTTTTTCCTTTTATCTTCATTAGGAGACCCGAAGATAAGGAAAATAAAATACTTATCAATCACGAAAAAATTCATTTAAAACAGCAATTGGAAATGCTGATTATTTTCTTCTATATTTTTTACGTCATCGAATATTATTACTGGTTTTTTAAACTAAAAAATAGCCACCAGGCATACATGAGAATTTCATTTGAACGAGAAGCATATGCCAACGAAAGCAATTTAAATTATCTCCAAAAAAGAAAATTCTGGAGCTTTAGAAAGTATCTGTAGGTAGAGTTATTTTTAAATTTCATTTCTAATGTTTCAACGGCAGTAAACTGACATAGGAAAATGGAGCGTTAAGAAAATTAATTCTTTGAACGTTAAGAAAATTCTACTGTTTGAAGGCGAGACAAATATCGAATCAAAGGATAAATTTTGAATTCGCGCAAGTTTTAGAATTTTTAGAGAATAGAAATGATTTTTAGCGGAAGTTTCCAAGTCTTGAATTTTTGGTTCTTTTGTTTCAAGACAAAACGAACAAAAAATAGTAATTTTGTTCAAAATAAATATCATTTAAAAAGAATGCTATTACAAGTTCCAACAGAAAAAATCCCTATTCAGGAAATCCTTATTCATAAAAACGTAAAACTTTTCATTAAAAGAGAAGATCTCGTTCATCCTCAAATTTCAGGGAATAAATACTGGAAGCTTTTTTACAATATCAATCATTATGTAACCCAAAATCCAGAAAAGCCTTATATCATAACTTTTGGCGGAGCATTTTCAAATCATATTTCTGCCGTTTCTGCCGTAGGAAAATTAGCAGGAATTCCAACATTAGGAATGATCAGAGGAGAAGAATTACAGAATAAATGGCGGGATAATCCAACCTTAGTTTTCGCAAAAAGGAACGGAATGAATTTAAAATTCATCACCCGCGAACAATATCGAAACAAAGAAAAATTATCAGAATTTTTACAGGAAGAATTTCCTGATGCTTTGATCGTTCCTGAAGGAGGAACCAATGAAGATGCCGTACAGGGCGTAAAAATGATGTTAAATAACGAAACAAAAGATTTTGATTATCTTTGCACCGCAGTTGGAACCGGAGGTACAATTGCTGGGATTTCTAAATTTTGTGAAGATAATCAGAAAGTTATAGGTTTTAAGGTAGTTGACGATTCTTCTTTAGAAAATAAAATTTTTGAATTAACTTTAAAAAGAAATTTTGATCTAATAGATTCAAGTTTTGGAGGTTATGGTAAAATAAAAGATGAAAACATCCGTTTTATCAATGATTTCAAAGAGAAATATGGGATTCCATTAGAGCCGATATATACGGGAAAGATGATGCAGAAAGTTTTTGAACTGATTGATGAAGGGGAGTTTCCTGAGAATAGTAAGATCTTGTGCTTTCACACAGGTGGATTACAAGGAATTGAAGGAGCAAATTTGCTTTTAGAAAAACAGAATAGAAATTTAATTATATAAAGTAAAATTGAAAAACATGAAAAGACTTTTCTTACTAATAAGCCTTTTAGTTTTATCAAAATTCTCGGCTCAAACTTGGGCTACTGAAGACCAATACATCCAAAAATTCGCTCAATATGCAGTGGAAGAAATGGAGAAGTATAAAATACCTGCTTCTATTACCCTTGCTCAGGGACTTCTTGAGACTGGTGGTGGACAAAGCAGATTGGCTTTGGAAGGGAAAAATCACTTCGGAATAAAGTGCAAAGAAGATTGGTCGGGTAAAACCATGAAACATACTGATGATGCTCCCAATGAGTGTTTCCGTGTGTATGAAGATCCCAGACAATCGTACGAAGACCATTCTATATTTTTAGCAACAAGAAAATATTATACAGGTCTTTTCAATTTAGATATGAAAGATTACAAAGCGTGGGCAAATGGTCTTAAAAAGGCTGGGTATGCAACAAATCCTCGTTATGCATCTATCTTAATCGGAAAAATTGAAAGATATAAACTGTATGAATTCGACAATACAAGTTCTAAAGAAGTATTGTATGCAGTCCTTAGAATGTATCCTGATTTGAAGGATGACAGAAGCTTTATGGCGAGATTAGAACCTGGTAAAATGGTAAAGAAAGCGGCTCCTGTTACAGTAAATGTTCCTTATAAGCAGACTTCTTTCGCTCAGCAGGAAAAAAGAGTGGAAAGAATCAAAACAAAAGCTGAAATCCTTAATTCTATTCTCATTAAAAGTCATCCTAATGACGGCTTGAAATATATCGTTATTCCTGAAGATACCAATGTTCAATTCATTGCCAATAAATTTAAAGTAAGCGAAAGCAGACTTACCAAATGGAATGAATTGGAGAGCGATGTTTTAAAGAAGAATGACATCGTATTCCTTGAATCTAAAAATTCTGATGGAAATACAGCCACGTATAAAGTGACTCCCGGTGAAGATATGCATGACATTGCCCAAAAATTCGGAATCAAATTACATAAACTATATGCTAAAAACAGGATGGATGAAGGTCAACAGCCATCACCAGGACAGTTAATGTATCTGATAGATAAAAAACCTAGAAACTAATATACTACCCCAACCATGAAGACTTTAAATGTGAATTTTAAATATCTAGGGATATTTTTATTATTCATATCGTGCAACGTATTTTCACAAGAACAAAAGTACATTCCCTTTAGAAGAGGGAATTTATGGGGATTGTGTGAAGCAAATAAATTCATTGCGGTACAGCCACAATATTACAGCATAAGTTGGTATGACGAATCGGTAGGCGGATTCCATGCCGAGCAGAATGGAAAGTTTGGTATAATAGATAGCAATGCAACGATTATAATGCCTTTCATTTCTGATAAACCGATCATTGTAAATGGTGAAAATTATCTCGTTTTCGAAGGTCTTGACTATTATAATTATTCCATAAAAACAAGGATGAGGCTTGACAAATATATTGAGCCTGAAAGGTATCCTATCAATGATCGCGGGTGGGGAAGAGGTACTGATATCGGAGAGCCAAAAGAGATCAAATTAACTTGGAATGATCTGGATGATGAAGATTTAAGCATGATAAAACCTTTTGAGGATGAAGAAAATTATCAGATCAATTTTAAAGCTGATTTACTTGAGATCGTATCTAAAGACTCACATGTAGGAATTTACATTCCTAAAATCAAAAAAATGTATTTAAGTACACCAGATATAGCATATGTCGGATGGAAGTTTTATAATGGGAAACCTTATATTGTTTCAACCAATTCAACCAATTTATTTGGATTGGTTGACGAAAATTCTAATCAGGTTTATCCGATTAAATATGCTTCAATAAATCTAATGGATGGTTCTGGATTAGTTGTTGTTTCTGAACCTGATCAAAATGATCCAAATAACTTACTATATCAAACTATTTTCCCAAACAATAAAGTACTGGAAGGTCAATTTTTTCCGCAAGGAAATGTGTGGAGAAATGGATCTGCATTTAGGCTATATTATAAAATAGTAAATGGTTTGAGAAACTATGCAGGAGAAGATGGAACCCCTTATTTTGAAGGGTAAAATAATAAAGAAAAAATAGAAAATGAAGTATCAAAGAAGTTCAGCTTTATTCGATGAAGCTTACAAATACATTCCGGGAGGAGTAAATTCTCCTGTTCGTGCATTCAAATCTGTGGGTGGCGTTCCAGTTTTCATGAAATCTGCAAAAGGGGCTTACCTTACAGATGTTGATGACAATACCTATATCGATTACATTAATTCTTGGGGCCCGGCTATTTTAGGGCACACTCATCCAGAAGTGTTGGAAGAATTAAAAATTCAGGCAGAGAAAGGTTTCTCTTTCGGTGCACCGACAGAATTGGAAACTGAGATTGCAAAATTCATCGTAGAGAATGTTCCCAATATTGATCAGATCAGAATGGTTTCTTCAGGAACAGAAGCTTGTATGAGCGCAGTAAGATTGGCAAGAGGTTTTACGGGAAGAGATAAAATTGTAAAATTTGAAGGATGTTATCATGGGCATTCAGATTCATTTTTGATCAAAGCGGGAAGTGGTGCTGCTACTTTTGGAAACCCAAATTCTCCGGGAGTGACAGAAGGTACTGCAAAAGATACTTTGTTGGCAAGATATAATGATTTTGAGCAGGTTCAAGATCTTTTCCGTCATAATCAAGGGCAGATTGCAGCCGTAATTATTGAGCCTGTTGCCGGAAATATGGGGTGCGTACTTCCTGAAAATAATTTCCTTCAAAACTTAAGAAAGATCTGTGATGAGAACGGAGCTTTATTGATTTTTGATGAAGTAATGACGGGTTTCAGATTGGCTTTTGGAGGTGCTCAGGAACTGTATAATGTGAAAGCAGACTTGGTAACGTATGGAAAAGTAATCGGAGGTGGACTTCCGGTTGGTGCTTTTGCAGGAAGAAACGAAATTATGGATCATTTAGCTCCAAAAGGTGGTGTTTATCAAGCTGGAACATTAAGTGGAAATCCTTTGGCAATGAGAGCGGGTTTAAAAACGCTTCAATTGATTAAAAGTGATGAAAATTTCTTCACTAATCTTAATAAAACAACAGAAACCTTAGATTTTGAAATTGGCAAAATTTTAAATGAAAAAGGAATTGCTCATAAGATCAATAGAAAAGGTTCGATGATGTCTGTTTTCTTCCATATCAATAGAGTTTCTAATTTTGATGAAGCACAGGAAGCAAATCATGCCTTATTCAATAACTTTTTCCATCAAATGTTGACAAATGGAATTTATCTTCCACCAAGTGGATATGAAACGTATTTCATCAGTGATGCGATCAAGGATAAAGAAATTGACATGACCTTGGAAGCAGTTAGAAAATTCGAATATTCTTAGACTAAGAAGATAAAATATATAAAGGATGAGGTATAGAGCTTCATCCTTTTTTGTTTTGATTAAAACACAAATTGCACTAATATTTTACACAAATAAAGCACAATCATCTGTGTAAATCCGTGAAATCTGCGGGAGATAAAAAAGAGAATCTACAAAATTTGAAATGCTTCGACTCTGCTCCTGCCTGACAGTGAATAACCTTACGGATAGTATTAGCGCTGTCAGGCTGAGCGGAGTCGAAGCCTTTGCCATAATTATAAAGATTACCTTTGAACTCAATGAACTAAAGTCCGTTCCTATTGATAAAATTGAGATTCAATAAATCATACAAACAATACAATAAACGATACACGTTCAGCAGCTCAGTTCTTATTAATTTTGTAATAAATAGATTGGAAATGAAGACTTCAAACATATCTCGTAAAGATTTTCTTAAAAACTCAGCATTGGCGATGGCCGGATTAACTTTAATACCCAACATGATAATGGCAAATTCAATTTTTGATACTGCAACGGTTTCTGCAAAAGGAAAATTAAGCTTAAAAAATGTTCGTCTTGAAACTGGTTTTGAATACGAAGAAGGTGAAGTAATCTCCACAAAAACCGATTTATTTTATATCGAAATTGAGAATGGGAAAATTTCAAAAATAACGCCCAACCAGCCGAATGCAAAAGCTGTTGATGCAAAAGGATTTCTAATGTTACCTGCATTTAAAGACATGCATATTCACTTGGATAAAACGTTTTATGGAGACAAATGGCAAGCGGTGCGAAAAAGAACAGGCGGAGTAAAGGGAATGATTGCTTTAGAGCAGAAAATCCTTCCTGAAATGTTAAAAAACTCAACTTTCAAAGCGGAGAAAATGATTGAGTTGTTGCAGTCAAAAGGAACGTCTTTCGCAAGAAGCCATGTGAATATTGAGCCGACTTCAAAATTAGATTCATTAAAAAATCTACAGAAAGCATTAGATCACAAAAAGAAAACTTTCGGAGCAGAATTGGTGGCTTTTCCGCAGCATGGTGTTTTTTATACAGATTCAGTTCCGTATTTGAAAGAAGCAGCGAAAATGGATATCGATTTTATTGGTGGAGTAGATCCTTTTACGATTGACGGAGCGATTGAGAAAACAATTGACTTTACAGTTCAGTTGGCTTTAGATAATAAAAAAGGAATTGATATTCACTTGCATGAAAGCGGAGAATCTGGTTTAAAAACCGTTGAATATTTAATTGATAAAGTGAATGAAAATCCTTCATTAAAAGGAAAAACATATCTGAGTCATTGTTTCGTTTTAGGAAAATTAGAAAAGCCAAAGCAGGAAGAGATTGCAGAAAAACTAGCTAACGCAAAAATCGGAATTGTATCTACGATTCCTTTTGGAAGCTTAATTATGCCGATTCCTACTTTATACAAATATAATGTTGAGGTTTTAACAGGAAACGACAGCATCGTTGATCATTGGAATACTTTCGGAACGGGAAGTGTTTTACAAAAAGCCAATCTAATGGCGCAATTATACGGCCAGTCCACTGAATTTTTATTATCAAGAAGTTTGAAATTAGCTACAGGAAATGTTCTTCCATTAGATAATAAAGGAGTTCAGCAATGGCCAAAAGTTGGTGACAATGCAGATTTGAGTTTCCTTAATGCAAGCTGTTCGGCGGAAGCTGTTTCAAGAATTTCAAATGTTGAATCGTTGATTCATCAGGGAAATGTTGTGTTTTAATTTTTTAAAAGTTTTTCGGGATCGGGAGCCTTGTCAAGGCTTATAGTGTTTTAGCCTATTAAAATTACAGTAATAGTTAAAATCTTACCCTGGGTGTAGATCGGAGATTAATTTTATTATATTTTTGAGAAAAAATTACACACAATGAGCCATCAATCAGATCATTTTCCCATTTTAGGGATTCAGGCATTCAGTGAACATCGATCGAAGGGTTGTAATTTGCTGTTTAATGAATTGTATGGGGAGCGCTCTATTGATGAACCTCACAAGCATGATTTTTTTATCATTAACCTTTTTAAATGTGGAAAAGGCTCTCACACAATCGATTTTGTGGAATATCAGGTTGAAGATCATCAAATTCATTTGGTATTTCCGGATCAGGTTCATCAATGGGTGATCGAAAAAGAAACAATCGGCTATCAATTAATGATCACACGAGATTGGTTTGAAAGTTTTCTTCCTGCATTGAGATTTTCTGCTTCTTATTATAAGAATCATCCGGTTATCAATCTTTCGAAAGATATTTTTCCAACTTTTTTATATGAATTTCAGGCAATTCAAAAAGAATTAAATGAAGAAAATGTATTCTGGGAACTGATTCAGAAACGAAGTGAATTGATTGGTTTATTGGTCAGTAAATCGGTGGAAGGAGCTTTTAAAGATTTTGAAGTGTATCATTCGAATCCTATTATTTCTAAATTTTTAAACTTAATTGATATTCATTTTAAAACGGAGCGTTCGGTTTCTTTCTATGCTGAAAAATTGAATATTTCTGCCAATTATTTAAATATTGTCTGTAAGAAAAGCCTTAACACATCGGCTTCTTCTCTTATTCAGGACAGAATTTTACTGGAAGCAAAACGATTATTAAAAGTTTCTGAAATGTCTGTTAAAGATATTGTTTATGATCTCGGTTTCTATGATCATGCCAGTTTTTCAAAGTTTTTTAAAGCACAAACCGGAATGACGCCTTCTCAGTTCAAAGAATAATTGATACAAAACAAGACATAATTGATACTCCTGTTTAAGATTTGGCAGTCGTAATTTTGTAGGATTAAACTTGGGATCATGCAATTACAAAATCAACCGCTTGCGAAAGGACATTATACTTTAAAAAATGTTCGTTTGGAAACGGGTTTCGAATACGATAATGAAGAGGTTGTTATAACAAAAACAGAGCTGTTCTGTGTTGAAATTAAAGAAGGAAAAATAAAATCAATTAAACCTAACGATGCACATTCTGATGCTGTTGATGCAAAAGGAAAACTGATGCTTCCTGCCTTCAGAGATATGCATGTTCATTTAGATAAAACATGGTACGGACTGCCGTGGCAAACACTTTCGCCAAAAAAGAAAACGGTGAAAGATATGATTTCTTACGAACAGGAAATTATTCCTGAACTCTTGAAAACCTCAGTAGAAAGAGCTGAACAGTTAATTGATTTGCTACAAAGCTACGGAACCCATTATGTGAGAACGCATTTTAATATTGATCCTACTTCGGGTTTACAATCATTAGAGAATCTGGAGAAAGCTTTAGACAATAAAAAAGCTTCTTTCGGTGCCGAGTTGGTTGCTTTTCCTCAACATGGCTTATACTATACGGATTCTATTCCTCTGATGAAAGAGGTCACCAAATTACCGCATGTGGGTTTTATTGGTGGACTAGATCCTTTAAGTATCGACGGAAGTATTGAAAAAGTACTTGATTTTACGGTGCAATTAGCCTTAGACCATAATAAAGGAATTGATATTCATTTGCATGAAGTAGGAGAGTCTGGGATGAAAACCATTAATTATTTAATTGATAAAGCGATTGAAAATCCTCAACTTCAAGGGAAAACGTTCGTAAGTCACGCTTTTGCATTAGCTCATCTTTCACCAAAAGAAGCACAGGAAATTGCTGAAAAGTTGGCGGCTTCTAAAGTGGGGATTGCTTCATCCGTTCCATTCACCGGAAAAGTAATGCCGATTCCTATATTGAAAAAAAATGGAGTAGAAGTTTTAATCGGAAATGATAACGTTCAGGATTACTGGAGTACTTTCGGATCCGGAAATATGCTTCAGAAGGCTAATTTAATTGCCGAATTATATGGATACGCAACGGAGTTTCAACTTTCAAGAACACTGCAGTTTGCTACCCAAAATATTCTTCCGTTAGATGATAAAGGAAATCAGCAATGGCCAAAAGCTGGAGATAAAGCAAATATTGTCTTGGTAGATGCGAGCTGTTCCGCAGAAGCGGTTTCTAGAATGTCTGGTGTTGAAGCTCTAATGAATGAAGGTAATTTATTCTGGAAGAAATAAGATAATCTGAAGTCTAACTTCTGAAATCTAAATCATAATATTTTTTAATACTTGTTTTTATAAATGAAATCCCTGAGAAAGTAACTTTCCCAGGGATTTTTTATGGTATCTCAACAGATATTTACTTTTTATAATCCTGACCATCCGGTGGCCCATGTTGGAACTAGAATTCCATTTCCAGCACCTACTGCATCTGCTTTTTCTGTGTAAGTAGTATCTACGATGGGTACGTTTGCCCCAGCGGTAGATTTCAGAGAAACTTTCGTTGCGGTAGTGTTAAATAGAACGTTCGTAATCTTTTTATGTCCATTGAATTTTGCTACTGTAGAATCACTTTCAATATTAACTCCTGTAGTCCAGTTGGATGTTACTGCATTATCAATGGTTGCATACGTTCCTGATTTCAATTTTATAGCATTGGATTCTCCGGTAGTAGCTCCAAGAAAAGTAACATTCTTGATAATAGGATTAGATCTTGGCGAAGCGTCTGGGTTGCTTGTATTATTTGTTCCTTTAATTCCTGTATTTCCTATACCGTCGGCTTTTCTTTTGGTATAGATACCTGTTGCGGTTCCGTTCCAGCCGTCTGTCCATTCGAAAGCATCATCCAGATTGTTTATCGATACAATATTAGATAGGTTTACTGTTCCTCCATACAGGTGAATACCATCATTAGCACTGTTTACCAAAGATACGTTACCTATTGTAGTTCCGCTACCCACGCCGAATAAAGACAGTCCGTTGAATTTTGTGGTTCCTGTATAGACTGCCCCTGTATTTTCAATTCTTACAAATGATAAAGACCCTGAATTATCAGCACTTACTGTACCACCATAGGTAGAATTGCCTAATTCTGAAGTTCCTGAAGTTCCAGTGTTGATGGGTGCCTTACCGCAGATCACCAATCCTCCCCAGCTTCCGGAAGTGGTAGAAGAAGCAGACAATAATACGGGAGATCCGGAAGTTCCGTTAGCATATATTTGCCCACCTTGCTCTACGATGATAAAAGAAGTGGTAAGAGTTGCTATAATTCTGGTTCCGGCAGGAATTACCAATTTTCCTCCATCTTTTATGTTAACAGCTCCTGTAAGTTTATATACTTTGGTAGGATCTAATGTTACTATTTGTCCGTTCGTAATATCACCTTTGAAATTAGTGGGATCAACAGCGATTCCTACGGGAGTGATGGTGGGAGTAGAATCATCATCTTTGCTACAAGAATAAATGGTAAATGTAGTACCTATGAATAAAGCTGCAGCAATTAATTTTAAGTGATTCTTTTTCATATATTTTTTGATTTAATTCTGATTTAATTTTTATCTGCTTTGTGAATATATAAAACTCAAAAACATAGATATTATTTTAAGTGAAATATATATTCTACAATTACGAGGTCCAAATTACCACTTTTCTATTTATTTTCCCAATTCAAATGTACCGTTGTTGTAAATTTTTATTCTTGTTAGGGGGTAAAATGTTCATGTAATTTATATAAAAAGAAACAGCCTCAGAAAATTACTTTCTAAGGCTGTTTTGATTTGATAAAAAAAACTAATTACTAATTATGGTAATAGCGACTCAAAGTCACTTAATATATTATAAATTATAGTTTGTCCAACCTGCATACCAAGTATCGTTAGCATCTTTAACAGCTCCTCTGTACGTTACTGCAGTAAACCATCCAGTTAATTTAGGGTGAGTAAATACACCCCCTGTTAATAAAGGAGATCCTGCAGCAGGAGAGAAGTTTGGTGTAGTACCAGCCGGCGCCCAAGCATTTGTAAATTTAGCATCAGCTGTGTAAGCCAACGTAGTGTTTCCTCCTGTATTGTACCAGTTGGTAAGATCTGCGAATGTAAAAGCGGTAGGAGTTGATGTAGATGCCCCGAATTTTAAAGGCGTTACATTTCCTGCTAATATGTTATTCTGGAATACCAAACGTGAAGCACCAATATTGTTATCTGTAGGAGTACCTTTTGTTGCATCAATGAATAAACCAACCGGGAACCCAGTGAATACAGAGTTAAATACTGAGATTGTTGAGTTTCTTCTGATCTGTAAAGCATTTTGGAACAAAGAGTTGATATTACCAACGTTTGTATTTGTAGCCGAAGTAGAATTAACAGGCCCAATGATCGTCATATTAGAGAATGTAGCTCCGGTTTGTGGTGTTAAAGGAGAACCGTTAGCATCATTATCAGATTCAAATGCATTAGAACCTGAAACGTCTGCAATCTGAGAATCTCTTACCGCAATACCGAACTGAATTTTTCCTGAGAAACCATTGTCTGTATCAAAATCATCATCAAGACCTTTGTAAGCAATAAGGTGAGAACAGTTTACCGTTCCTCCGAACCATTCAAAACTATCATCATTTGCGTACGCTACCTCTACGTAATCTACCGTAGTACCATTACCTACACCTCCGAATGTAATTCCGTTGATCTCTTTATCCGGTAAAAATGCATATCCTGCATATTCTACTCTTACATATTTTAAAATTCCACTGTTATCAGCAGCATTTGTTCCTCCGTAAAGACCTAAACCTTCTGTGTTGTTGATTCCTCCTTCAATCTCTCCAATTCCTGCTTGTCCGTTGAAAGATGCGTTCGTAGGAGCAGCTCCTAAGATTACCAAACCTGCCCAGTCTCCTCTTTTAGGACTTGGCTTTTCTGAAGTGAAAATAATTGGGTTTGCAGCAGTACCTTCTGCCATTATTTTACTTCCTTTTGTAATAATTAAAGATCCGTTTTTATCAGCTTCACCAACAATTTTTGTACCTGGCTCGATGGTTAATGTAGCACCGTTTGTTACATATACTAATCCTCTTAGCTTATACGTATTATTCGCTTTAAGGGTAAGGTTTGATGTTATTTTTCCTGAAAGAATTAGGTTGTCAGTACTTCCGTTTCCTGAATTTCCGTTCTGAACAATTGTCTGCCCATCTTCTTCTATATTTCTACATGCGGTAATAGTTGTTGCTACAGTACCAAGCATTAAAGAGTATAAAACAAATTTTTTCATGTTATAAAGAGTTATTTTTTATTAGATATTGATTGATTTAAATTAGAAGCTATAGCCAAGAGTTAAACTGATATTTGTTCCTGTTACTCTGTCGATAGCAAGTGCATCAGCACTGTCGTATTTTTTATTATCGTTTAGATCGTGATAAAATCTTGCGTGACGGTTTAAGATATCTGAAATGTTAAGCTTGATTTCTCCTTTGTTCTGCCAGATCTTTTTTGCAACCTGAAAATCAAGAAGAGGTCTTGGTGCTTCCCAAATTGGTGGAACCTGATCATTTCCTACATAAAGGATTCTTCTTCCAATCATATTGAAAAGAATGGTTGAGGTCCAACCTGTTTTTTCAGTATCATACTGAAGACTTACATTAACAGTGTAAGGAGATTGTCCTTGCATTGGTCGGTCTACCTTCGTTGCTTCGTCAGTTACTTTGTTTTTGATTAAAGCAAAGTTTCCACCTAGCGTAAAGTTTTTAAGAACACTGAAGAAATCTAGTTTTTTTCTGAATTCAAGTTCCGCTCCGTAAGCATCAGCTTTGTCTACGTTTAGATAGTTGAAGGTATTACTTGTTCCTACACCAGATTGGTTAAAGTATAATTCAATCGGATTTTTAAAGTTTTTATAGAAACCTGCAACGGAAAGAATCTCTCCATTTCTTGGGTACCATTCCCAACGCACGTCGGCATTGGTAATTTTCGTTCTCTGAATATATTTGTTACCGATAACGGTAGCTCCTAAATCAAAATCATAATAAGCAAGTGGAGAAACTTCTCTAAACTCTGGTCTTACGACAGTTTGTGAACCGGCAACACGTAAATTCATGTTGTTCGTCAGTTTAAATGTCATGTTTAAAGCAGGTAAAAAGTCAGTAACACGAGTGTTTACAAAACGATCATCACTTCTTTTTGTGCTTCCCACTAACTGATCAAAGTTTTCAACTCTTAATCCCCATACCGCTCTGAACCACGGCGTAAAGTTATTATCCATCTGTAAATAACCTGCGTTTAGAATCGTATTGGCGATATATCTGTATTGGTTTCCTGCAATTTCGTCGAAAGTGAATTTACCACCTCCTGTTCCAAAATTATCCGGACTAAAGATTGTTTCGAAAGGCTGAGAAAGCAATTGTTGGTTATATCCTTCCAACTTTACAGAGAAAGGTCTTGAGTTATACACTCTGTCTTTTACCTGAAACAAATATCCTCCTTTGATGGTTTGTTTTTGGCCAAACATTTCAAAGTTTTTAGATAAATCTCCGCCTGCATTGTATAAATAATCGCTAAGCGTAGAGTAGAATACACTTCCTGATTTTTGTGAAAGACCATTTGAAATCAAAGCCAAATATGGACTTCCGTTTATATCAGGATATTGGTTGTACTGAAGACGCTGTAATAATGGAATGTATTGATCTAAAATACCGAAACTTCCGTACCAGTTGAAAGTAATACCACCAAGAACATCCATTTTATGGGTTCCGTTTAGGGTAGAATTATAGAAAGTAGTTTCTTTAAAACCAATTTCTCTGGCCAGAATATTTGTTCCGTTTACAGGATCAAATTCAAAATCTTTCCCTGTTCTGAAAGACATATGATTTACCGTGTTGTTGGTGATAATATTCTTTAGGGAGATTTTGTTGTTGTTATTAAGTTTTAAAGTAAGGTTTAATAAACCTCCTAAAATAACGTCGTTTTGATATTTTTCAGTAAAATAATCAAAGTTCGTATCTGCTAATTGATCATTGATGGTAAAGAAACGGTTTCTGGATTCCGTTCTTCTTTTATTGTTACTGTAGTTAAGAACCGCAATAACGCCTAGATCTTTTCCGAAAATTTTTGTATTGAAACCTCCGTCTAATTGTAAACTTAAATTCTCAGGATATCCTACACTGTTGTATCCTAGGTTTTTTACATAATCTTTCCCGATTCCTGTTTTAGTAGCTTCATCCAAAATAGTGAAAGCATTTTTTGCAGGCATACTTGTTGGAAGTTTTCTGTATCCGTCATCAATTCCTAGAAAATCCCATTTTCCACCTTTTTGCATACGGAACTCTTGTCCCATTGTGATAGAGTTTCCTCCTACACCTACTTGTAGATTAAAAAAGTTTTTATTGGGGATGTCTTTAGTATTTACCTGGATCAATCCACCTGCCCATTCACCACTGTATTCTGGAATGAAAGTTTTATTGATAACAAGCGTTTCGATAACGTTGGCCGGGAAAAGTTCGAAAGAGAAAGTCTTTCTGTCTGGTTCGGTACTGGATAACTGAATACCATTCAACATCGCTTGGTTATAACGGTCAGATAATCCTCTTACTACGATGTATTTTCCTTCAGCTAAACTTACACCGGAAACTCTTTTCAGAACTTCTCCTGTGTTTCTGTCCGGACTTCTTTTAATAGCTTCCACACCAATAACCTGTGAAACGACACCAGAATTTCTTTGTAAACCAATGGTAGAGGCAATGGTCTCTTTTCTTGCATTGGATTTGATAACAACACCTTCAATTTGCTTTTCTTTTGTAGAAGGTTTATCCAAAATGATATCAAGATGAGTGCTTGCTTCATTTTTTACGGTAACCTCACTGATCTCTTTTTTGTTATATCCATTAGAAGTTACGGTGATCACATAATTGGTTCCGGGTGGAAGACTGAGAGAGTAGTTTCCGGAAATGTCAGTGGTTACTTCCTGATCATTTACCTTTACCTTTACGCCTTCAATAGGAGTATTGTCTTTCTCATCCAATATCCTGCCTTCCAGAACATGGCTTTGTGCAAACGCATAGCCAGCAGAAAACAAGGCAAGTAGCATAATGCTCTTGTGGAGTTGTTTTTTCATTTTACTTTATCTTACTATATTCTTTCGGGGCAAAGAAAGAGAAGTTTAGTGCTGTAAATGGTTTACGGAAATTTAATTTTTTCTTAACTAAACATTAACAAATCATTATTATTGTTAACTTTATGTGAACGATAGGTTATTTGTTAATCTATGCTTCAAAAATTGTTAACTTTGACTCAGTAAAAATTAAAAATGAACCAAAAGAAAATACTCTTAATAGACGATGAGTTGGATATTTTAGAGATTCTGTCTTACAACTTAGAAAAGGAAGGCTACGACATTTACACAGCTACCAATGGTAACGAAGGTATTGAGAAAGCCAAACAAATTGTTCCCGATCTTATTTTATTAGATGTAATGATGCCCGAAAAAGACGGTATCGAAACGTGTCAGGAACTTCGTAAGATAAAAGAACTTCAGAAAACACTTATTGTTTTCCTTTCTGCAAGAAGCGAAGAATTTTCACAATTAGCAGGTTTTCAAGCCGGAGCTAATGATTATATTGTGAAATTGATCAAACCGAAAATTCTGATTTCTAAAGTAAATGCTTTATTGCAATTAACGTCTCAAGTTTCTGATAATGCTAAATTAATCGAGATTGGAGATTTGATTATTGATAAAGACAATTTTAGAGTATCAAAAGCCGGACAGCAGTTCTTACTTCCGAAAAAAGAATTTGACCTATTGTATCTTTTAGCTTCAAACACAGAGAAAGTGTTTAAAAGAGAAGAGATCCTGGAGAAAGTTTGGGGAAATGATGTGATTGTTGGAGAAAGAACAATTGATGTTCACATTAGAAGATTAAGAGAAAAACTGGGGATCAATACCATCCAGACTCTAAAAGGCATTGGGTATAAGCTGATCGTTTTATAGCTTAAAAAACCTAACTTTACATAAACCAAAAAACCTTTGTAAAATTGAAATTTTACAGACTTACCCTTGTAGCCTCATGTCTATTGACATTGGTGATGTTTCTTCTAGTGATCATGTTCGATTCACTAAAAGATATCTATTATAAAACTCCTTTCTTTAAAATAGGACTTTTTATATGCCTCATCCTTATTTTTATCATTAATTATTTAGTGTTAGAATTACTGTTTAATTATTATGGTAAAAAGCAGGTTCGTGGGCTTTCACAGCTTTTGCCGCAGGAAATCGTTCATGATAATAACGAAAATATTACCATTAAAGAATTAGGAGAACGGTTTTCTGATCTCAATCAGCAGAAGGTCACAGAGATCGATATGATGAAAGAGATGGAAAGTTATCGTAAAGAATATATTGGGAACGTTTCACATGAGCTTAAAACACCACTATTTTCTATTCAGGGATATGTGGAAACTTTAAGGGATGGTGGGGTAGATAACCTTACCATTCGCGATAAGTATCTGGAAAGAATTGATATTTCGGTAGAAAGGCTCATTGCTATTGTCACAGATTTAGATATGATCAATAGGCTTGAAGCAGGAGAAATTAACCTTAATGTTTCCAGATTTGATGTCAATTTATTGATCAAAGAAATTTTTGATTTGCTCGATCTTGAAGCAGAAAAACATACTACAACATTACAGATTCAGACGCTGCATCCTCAGGTTTTTGTGGATGCCGACAAACAGAAAATATCGCAGGTTTTTATCAATCTGATTTCCAATGCTATTCATTATGCCAATAGACAGGAAGCAAGAGTGGTGGTAAAAACAAGTGTTCTGAAAAATAAAGTTTTGATTGAAGTAATCGACAACGGGATGGGAATAAAATCAGAAGTTTTATCAAGAATCTTCGAAAGATTTTACCGCGTGGAGACCAGCAGAAGCAGACGAGAGGGTGGTTCAGGGTTAGGATTAGCCATTGTAAAACACATTCTTGAGGCTCATAACGAAAACATTACAGTAGAGAGTGTTTATCTTGAAGGCACGAAGTTCAGTTTTATGCTGGAGAAAAGTAAATAGTTTTTGCAAAATGTAAGAAAAAAAAATATTTTAAAAAATCCAGAAATATTTTTTTGTCACATCTCATTTATTATATATTTGCAATAGAGATTTATCATAATAACAAAGGCAAAAAAGTAATTTAAAACTGATATGGTTTACAAAATCCGCGTAATATTAGATGCGAAAGAAGATATTTTCCGTGATATCGAAGTTAAAGGAAAACAGACGCTATGGAATTTACATTTAGGAATTAAAAGTGCGTTCAGTCTTCAGGGCGAAGAACTGTCTACTTTTAATTTATTAGAAGAAGATGGTACGATCGTGAAAAGTGTTCCGTTAGAGGATATGAGCGATGATGGTGATGGGGAGATTATGTCGGATGTATATATTGACGAAGCGTTTGAAACTACAGGTTCTAAGACTCAGTTTCAATATGGTCTTCTTGATCTTTGGGAGTTTTTCTGTGAACTTGTTGAGGTGATTGAAGAAACAAAAGGAGTTAATTATCCAATTACAGTATACAGATTTGGAAACGTTCCGTTGAAAGCACCTAGTAAAAACGGAAGTGGAGGCGCTAAAAAGAAATCGGCAATGCCATTAATGGAAGATGATTTTGCTTTTGAAGACGACTTTGGTGGTGGAAGCAGCTTTGCAGATGAAGATGATGATAACTTCGATGATGATGAAGAAGAAAACTACGATGACGATGTTTTCGATGAAGAAGATGACAGCGACGAAAGATAATTTACAATATACAGCCCTGAATTTTTATTCGGGGCTTTTTTATGAGTAGCTATTTGACTATATCGAACAGCAATTATTTTTTATTTGAAGCTATTTCCCGCTTTCCGCACTCGCTATTTTTTTGTTTCTGCGGCGGCAAAGCCGCCGCAGAAACAAAAAAATGAGCTCAAACAATTGCTTCAATCGGGGCTAGGGTATCGGGAATGGTGACTTCGAGAACCTCAGCCACCAAGCGCTCTCCGTCATTGCGAACCGAAGGTGAAGCAATCTCAAAATAAAGTAATACACAAAATTATAGCATACACTTTGTCACTCTGTAAGAATCTCGACAGAAAAAAGATAAACTTATAAAAATTGCTCCTTGCAAAGACATTACACAGTAATTAGATTCAATGCAATTCCATTTAACTCTCAAGAAATTCAAGCTCTTCCCATATGATTCACTATTTTTGTTGACGGGAAGAATGCTGATGAAATAATTGGTCTGGGAATTGTTTCCTGTACCTTCAAAATACAAATAAGAATATGATGGATTTACCTAAAGAATGGAAACATTCAACTAATATTTACGAAGTCAACGTCAGACAATATACAAAAGAAGGAACTTTTAAAGCATTCGAAAAAGAAATGCCTCGCTTGAAATCAATGGGAGTGAAAACCCTTTGGTTTATGCCGATTACTCCGATTGCTCAGGAAAATAAAAAAGGAAGCTTGGGAAGTCCTTATGCGGCTTCAGATTATACATCTATCAATCCTGAATTTGGAACATTAAACGATTTCAAACACATGGTAAATGAAGCGCATAGATTGGGATTTAAAGTGATCATCGACTGGGTTGCCAATCATACAGGATGGGATCATATATGGACAAAAACCAATCCTGAGTTCTATTTAAAAGATTCTGATGGGAAATTCCATATCGCTTCAGGAATGGACGACATTATCGAGCTGGATTATACAAACCAAGAAATGCGACTGGCAATGATCGATGCCATGAAATTCTGGATCAAAGAAACAGATATTGACGGATTTAGATGCGATTTAGCCTCTTGGGTAGAAGTTGATTTTTGGGAACAGGCCCGCCCTGCCGTTGAAACCATAAAGCCTCTTTTCTGGTTGGGAGAATTTGATGAATTGGAAAGTCCCGAATACGGAAAAGTTTTCGATGCAAGCTATTCTTGGAAATGGATGCATACCTCTGCAGATTATTACAGTAAAAATATGCCTTTGCAGGATTTAAAAGATCTTTTAATACAATATTCTAATATTGGAGATTCTTCTATGAGAGCTTGGTTTACTTCAAACCACGATGAAAATTCATGGAATGGAACAGAATACGAAAAGTATGGTGAGATCACAAAACCAATGGCTGTATTTTCTGCAACATGGAATGGAATTCCGTTATTATATTCAGGGCAGGAGCTTCCCAATATGAAAAGATTGGAATTCTTTGAAAAAGATGCGATTGAATGGACGAATACCTATCAATCTGCAGATTTTTATAAAACATTATTAAGCTTGAAATCATCAAATCCTGCTTTGCGAGGAGGAGATCCAAGTGTTGGAACTTACCTTTTGAATACCACCGCAAACGATAAAATATTAGCTTACCTAAGAAAGAATGACGATCATGAAGTTTTAGTAGTACTCAATATGTCAAAAGAATCAGTAGATTTCAATATTCAGGATGATCATTTTTCTGGAATTTTTAAAAATATTTTTGAAGGAACAAAAAGAGATTTCAACAACGGGAAAGATTTTAGTTTCAAGGTTTCAGATTATGCTCTATTCGAAAAAATGAACTAAGACCATTAAATTTTGGGTGAAAATATAAAAATTCTTATATTTAAAAATAATATAATCAGTGAGAGCGGGCTAAAGCCCGCTTTTTAATGTAAATGAATAAAGGCTTTAGCCAAACATACCAATGAATAAAGGAGAAATTTTAAGTATCATTAAAACAAAGATTTCAGAAAAAATTCAAAATTTTGAAAATCTCATAGCCGAAACGCGTGCTTCAAGCAACGATACCAAAAGTTCAATGGGAGATAAATATGAGACGGGGAGAGAAATGCTGCAACAGGAAATCAATAATCTGCAAAGACAATTGAATGAAACTTTAAATCAGCAAAATATTATTCAGAAAATAAATGCCGAACCCTCTTCTAAAGTACAAAACGGAGCGTTGGTAAAAACGAATAAAGGATTGTTTTATATTGCTGCCTCTTTAGGGGAGATTGTTTCAGAAGGGCAAAAAATAATGACCGTTTCGGTGGAGTCACCTCTTGTAAAAGCAATGTTTGGTAAGGAAATTGAAGAGACATTTACAATAAATAATATTCATCAAACGATTGAGAATATTTGGTAAACGAATCCTTTATTAAAATGAAAAATGTATTTCTGATTACTTTCTTGCTAAGCAATATCTTTCTTAATGCTCAAATGCGGGCTCATGTTTCTTGGAATTCCTATGATTTAGAATCTGTTGATATCGCAATCGGTGATATCACGGTTAATCTTAGTAAAGCCGGGCAAATAACGAATTTTTACTCTGAGAGCTTAAATGGAGATATTGATTATAATGAAGATAAGAATTTTGATCAATATAAATTCGGAAAATTGAAAAGCATTGGAAATATTAAAATTGATTATTGGGATGGCTTCAATAAAAATGATCCAAAAGTGGGGAAAATAAAAAGTATTGGAGATCTGAAAATTGACTATTGGGATTCTATTGGCTTTGATAAAGATAAACTGGGAAAGGTAAAAACAGTAGGGAATATTTCTGTTGATTATTATGAAAATGATATTATTGATAACAGCAGATTGGGGAAGTTAAAGTCTATTGGGAGTGTTTCTATTGATTATGGAACTAAAGATATTATTGATGAGAGTAAATATAAAAAACTGATAAAGTTTGGTTCGGTACATCTCGATTACTGGAATGATAAGATCATAGAAAAAACTAAGTTTGGAAAATTGAAATCTATTAAAGGCAATTCAAAAGATCAAATGGTGGTATTGTTATAGTGTAAAACCGTTGCCAAAAAGATACACCACAAAATAAATTATAGAAAGCATTCATAAAAGTGAATGCTTTTTTTATGACTTATGATACCCAAAAATCGCTTATATTTTTTTAAATTTGAACCTTAAAAATAGCTCTTACAATGCAAAATTATTTAGACCTTTTACAACATATTTTAGACAATGGAACCGATAAAACTGATAGAACGGGTACTGGAACAAGAAGTGTTTTCGGATATCAGCTGAGATATGATTTGTCTAAAGGCTTTCCTTTGGTAACAACGAAAAAAGTGCATTTGAAGTCTATTATTTATGAACTTCTTTGGTTCTTAAAAGGAGATACAAATATTAAATATCTAAATGATAACGGCGTAAGCATCTGGAACGAATGGGCGAATGAAAATGGAGATTTGGGTCCTGTTTACGGAGCACAATGGAGAAGTTGGAACGGAGCGGACGGGAAAATTGTTGATCAGATTACAGAAGTTATCGACCAGATTAAAAAAAATCCAGACTCTAGAAGATTGATCGTTTCTGCTTGGAACGTTGCCGAAATTCCAAATATGGCATTGGCGCCTTGCCATGCACTGTTCCAGTTTTATGTGGCAGATGGAAAATTATCACTTCAACTCTATCAAAGAAGTGCAGATGTTTTCTTGGGTGTTCCGTTTAATATTGCAAGTTATGCGTTGTTGCTGATGATGGTAGCGCAGGTTTGCGATTTGGAAGTAGGAGATTATGTTCACAGTTTTGGAGATGTTCATATTTACAATAATCATTTTGAGCAGGTAAACAGACAGCTTTCAAGAGAAACAAGAGCACTTCCAACCATGAAATTAAATCCGGAAATTAAAGATATTTTTGGTTTTAATTTTGAAGATTTCACACTAGAAAATTATGATCCACATCCAGGAATTAAAGCTCCGGTAGCGATTTAATTTTGCTGAAATAATTTTTGTAATTATTTCTTTAACTTTGATTTAAATTCAAAATGCATGGAAATTAAAATAAGTTTAGACGAATATGCAGATGTTGATTTCATTAAAAAACTTTTATCCCAGATAAAAGGGATTAATGCTATTGAAATTTCTGAAAATGAAAAGACTTATTCTTGGAATGGGCTTGAAAACTCAGAATACTTTGGAAAAGTGATGGAGCAAAGTGAAAATGATTATAAAAGTGGAAAAACTCAGGAACTGACGGATGATTTATTAAATGAAATATTTAGTGAAAAATGAAAATAACAATTTCAGAAACTGCGAGAATTTCGCTAGAGGAAATTATAGATTTTCTCCAAGCAAAATGGACTGCAAAAGAAATTGCTATTTTACAAACTGATATTAGGAAATTTAGACAAACAATGATTGATGATATTCTAAAACATCAATCTTTAGAAAAGTTTCCCAATATAAAATTTACGTTTATTGGTAAGAAACAAATTAAGCTATTTTATGAAATCAAAACAGACGAAATTGTTATTAAACTATTTTGGCACTGCAAAAAAGATCCATTACAATTAAAATATCTTCTGAATAAATATTACAAAAAAAGTGAAGTCTAAAACTTCACTTTTTTTGTACTTTTAAGAGCAAATCTCAAAAGTATGTTAAAAAAGTTATTTTTTCTTTCGTTAATAAGTATTTCTAGTGTTGTTTTTTCTCAAAATCAGAGTAGGCAGAAGCTGATGGATTTTCTGGATTCTTTAAATGTACATCATAAAGTAATGGGAAGTTTTGCATTTGCCTATAAAGATCAGCCCACCTTTCTTAAGGTCATTGGGTTTTCAGATGCTGAAAAACAGAAAAATGCGAATATGAATACACAATATCGCATTGGTTCCATTTCTAAAACTTTCACGGCAGTTTTGATAATGAAAGCTATTGAAGATAAGAAGCTCTCATTAAATACTAAATTATCAGATTTTTATCCTGAAATAGAAAATGCGAATAAAATTTCTATTGAGCAATTATTACAACATAGAACAGGAATTCATAACCTTACTGACGATAAGGAATATTGGACTTATAATACAAAACCTCAAACAGAAAGCAGTTTAATTTCAATTATTAAAAAATATAAAAGTGATTTCAATCCCGGAATAAAATATGAATACAGTAATTCTAATTATATTTTGCTGGGTTATATTTTAGAAAAAGTATATCATACAACTTATGCTCAACTTATTCAGAATAAAATTGCAAGACCTTTAAAATTAACACTTACGGAAGTTGGAGGAAAAATAGACGCTTCTAAAAATCAAGCTTTTTCTTATAATTATGAAGGTGGAAAGTATGATACTTGGGAAGAAACAGATATGAGTATTCCGATTGGAGCTGGAAATCTAATTTCTACACCTACGGAATTATTAAAATTTATCATTGGACTTGAAAATGGAAAAGTAATTACAAAAACGAGTCTTAAAGAAATGAAAAATTATATTGATAATTATGGTTTTGGACTTACAAAAGTACCGTTTGGAGAAAGTTGGGGATTTGGCCATAATGGCGGAATAGATCAGTTTAGATCAGTTTTGTATTATTTTCCTGATCTGAAAGTGGCTATAAGTTTTATTACGAATCAATCTAGTTTTGATAATAATGATATATCTATTAAAATGATTAAGGCTGCTTTGGGGCAAAATTTTGAAATACCGAAATTTAACGATGTTGTAGTTTCAAAAGATATTTTGAAAAAGTATGAAGGGAATTACAAAACGAAAGATTTTCCTTTAGATATTAAAATATTTGTAGAGAATGGGCAATTAAAAGCTCAGGCAACTGGGCAAGGCGCTTTTTCTCTAGAGGCGGTTTCTGAAAACGAATTTAAATTTGATATGGCAGGAATAAAGATTAAATTTAATGCAGAAATAAATACAATGGATTTTTCTCAAGGATCAAGTAAATTTACCTTTAAAAAACAATAAATGAAATATTTAAAGATTAATATAGAAGAAAGCGCAGATGCTGAAAAACTGAAAGAACTTTTATTTCAGGTAAAAGGAGTCAGTTCAATAGATATCATTGACGATGAAAACCCGGAAAGCGAACTGAAAAAAGCGTTTAACAAAACCAAAGAACAGTTTAAAAAAGGCGATTACGAAACGGTAGTCAATGATATTTTCGATATTTTAACAAAAAATAATTCTAAAAATAATTAATAAATAAAGATGAAGAAGGCTATTTTATCGATTGCTATATTGGGTGGGATTTTCTTTTCTGCAAATGTATCGGCACAAACCGAAACTTCAGGCAGAGAAAAGGTGTACAGAGCTACTCATACCAAAGTAACAGAGCTAAAACATACCAAGCTTAAAGTAAATTTTGATTATCAGAAGGAGCAAATGAATGGGGAAGAATGGTTAACCGCTTCGCCTTATTTTTATCCTACCAACGAATTAACGCTTGATGCAAAAGGAATGTTGGTGCATGAGGTTGCTTTAGATATTAACGGCAAAAGATCTCCTTTAAAATATGAATATAAAAATGATATTTTAAAGATTAATTTAGATAAGACCTATCAGAAAAATCAGGATTATACGGTTTATATTAAATATACTTCCCGTCCAAACGAAGTAAAGCAACAAGGAAGTGCGGCGATTAATGATGCAAAAGGCTTGTATTTCATTAATGCACAAGGAAAAGATCCAGACATGCCAACTCAGATCTGGACGCAAGGAGAAACAGAATCTTCTTCTGCGTGGTTCCCAACCATTGATAAACCAAATCAAAAGTCTACTCAGGAAATCTACATGACGGTTCCAGATAAATATGTGACGCTTTCAAACGGGATTATGAAAGATTCTCAAAAGGAATCGAACGGATTGAGAACGGATCATTGGGTGATGGATAAAAGACATTCAACTTACCTTTTCTTTATGGGCGTGGGTGAATATGCAATTGTTAAAGACAAATGGAGAAATATTCCGGTAGATTATTATATTGAAAAGGCATATGAGCCGTATGCAAAACAGATCTACGGAAATACGCCTGAAATGATCGAGTTTTTCTCTAAAAAGATGGGCTACGATTATCCTTGGGCAAAATATGCACAGATCTCAGGAAGAGATTATGTAAGTGGTGCGATGGAAAATACCACAGCAACGCTTCATGGAAGCGATATTTTACAGAAACCAGGACAATTAATTGATGAAAATACTTGGGAAGACACCATTGCTCACGAATTATTTCACCATTGGTTTGGAGATTTAGTGACTGCAGAAAGCTGGAGCAATCTTACAGTAAACGAATCTTTTGCTAATTATTCCGAATATCTTTGGAATGAATATAAGTATGGAAAAGATCAGGCAGATTACCATCAATTGGAAGATGTCAACAGATATATTCACAGTCCGTCTGATTTCAAGGATGATTTGGTGAGATTTGATTATGAGTCTCGTGAAGATGTTTTTGATTTAGTGACTTACCAAAAGGGTGGCGGAATTCTTCACATGCTGAGAAACTATCTTGGTGATGATGCCTTCTTTGCGGGAATGAATGATTATTTAAAAACCAATGAATATCAGAATGCAGAAGCACATCAGTTAAGATTATCATTTGAAAAGGTTTCAGGAAAAGACCTGAACTGGTTCTTTAATCAGTGGTATTTCGGAAGCGGAAACCCAAAATTGAACTACTCATCTGCTTTTGAGCCTGTTAAGAAACAAGTTACGGTAACGATTAATCAAACGCAAGAGGAGCCTTTTGAATTTCCTTTGGCAATTGATGTATATGATAATGGCAAACCAAAAAGATATACTGTTTGGGTGGATGCTAAGGCAAAAAATACATTCAATTTTGATGTTTCAAAAACACCGGATTTAATTAATATCAATGCAGACGGGGTTCTATTGGCTGAAATTACTGATACAAAAACACCAGAGCAGTACTTAATGCAGTTTACGAATTCAAAAGAATTTAAAAACAGATATGCTGCGTTGAATGGAATTAAAGATCAGGTTGGAAAAAATCCTGCAGCAACTAAATTATTGGCTGCGGGGATAAAAGATCCGTATTTCAGAGTGAGAAATAAGGCGTTAGAATTGATGGATTTATCTAATCCGGAACAAATGAAAGCCCTAGGAGCAGAGGTTGAAAAAATAGCATCTAATGATCCGAAAACATTAACTCAGGCTGCTGCGATTAATGCGTTAGCAAAAACAAAGGATAAAAAATACCTTCCGATTTTTGAAAAAGGAGTGAATGCGGTTTCGAATGCAGTGAGAGGAAATTCTTTGGGAGCAATAGCGACTATTGACCCTACCAAAATTGGTGCTTTGGCTGATAAAATAGATCTTAGTGGCGCTTCAGAAAATCTATTGACACAAATGTTACCGATTGTTGTTAAAAATAAAGTGACTTCTCAAATGGCTAATATTGCTCAGATTGCTGCATTTTATCCTTTTGTGAAATTCCAAAATCCGGAATTGGGAAAATCTGCTGAAGAAGGATTCAACTGGATCATGACTTCAGATAATTTGAAAGCTACAGAAAGCATTACGAAAATGTTGTCCCGTGCAAAAGGACAAATGGGAGATAATGCCCAGGCAAAAATGATGATTTCTCAAATGTTGAAAGATGGTCTGAATAAAAAGATGGATCTGTTAAAACAAAATCCTCAAAAAGCTTCAAGTATCAATCCACAAATTGACGCCATTAATAAGGCGATTGAAGATTTTAAATAATAAAAGCTAAATTAAACGTTTTTAAAGCATCTCATTTTGGGATGCTTTTTTAGCATTAATGCTAAAAAACAGGTGAATAATGAACCTTATTTTGAATTATCTTTTATAATTTAGTTTTAAAATTACAGAATTATGACTTTTGGAATTGAAGCTGCAAGCTATTATGTACCATCTTTATATTTGGAAATTAAAGATTTAGCAGAGAAAAGAGGAATTGAACCCGCAAAATTAGAAAAAGGATTAGGGTTGCATAAAATGGGATTTCCCGATGTTCATGAAGATGCAGCTACTTTTGCAGCAGAATCTTTATTAAAATTAATACATGATTATACGATTAATCCAAAAGATATTGCCCGCATTTACTTAGGAACGGAAAGCGCTTTAGATGCTGCAAAACCAACCGCTTCTTATGCGATGCAAATGGTAGAAAAAGTATTGGAAAAGGAATTTGGAGAAAGATGTTTCAGAAACTGTGATGTGGTAGATATGACTTTCGCCTGTGTAGGAGCAGTAGATGCTTTACATAATTCTTTAGATTTTGTGAGGGTAAATCCGGACAAAAAAGCAATCGTGATCGCCAGCGATTACGCAAAATACGAATTGGCTTCTTCAGGCGAATACACACAAGGTGGTGGAGCTGTATCTTTATTGATCTCTTCAAAACCTGATTTGTTGGAAATTGAAAACAATTGGGGAGTGGCTACAGAAAGTGTTTTTGATTTTTTCAAACCCAGACGACAGTATAAGAAAGAAGACCTAACAAATGCTTCCGAATCTTTTCCCGATAAAATAGAAATCTTTACGGATGAACCTGTTTTTGATGGTCAGTATTCCAACCAATGTTATCAGGATAGAATCAGAGAAGCCTACAGCCACTATAAAGAAATTACAGGGAAAAGTAAGCCTTATGAAAATTGGAAATATTTGATTTTCCATCTTCCGTATGCTTTCCACGGTAAAAGAGTTTTCACTGAGATTTACAGTTTAGAAAATGGACTTTCTTATGGTACTCCCGATGAACAAAAAGCGGTGGCGAAGTCTGAAAATTATATTCAGTTTATCAATAATACGATAGAAAAATCACAAAGAGCTTCATCCGAAATTGGCAATATGTATACAGCTTCTATTTTCATGGCCTTACTTTCTGCATTACAAATCTCTTTTAATGAAAATGAAGAATTAAAAGGTTCCGAAATTGGGTTTTTTGGCTACGGAAGCGGATCAAAATCTAAAGTATTCGCAGGGAAAGTTTCAGAAAACTGGAAAACGGTTGTGGCAAAATGGAATTTATTTGAAGGCTTAAAAAACAGAACCGCCATTGATTTTGAAACCTACGAAAAACTGCATAGAAAGCAATTAGAAGAATCCGTTAATGAAAATTATAAAGGGTTTGGATTACAATCCATTGAATTAGAAAATCCTGTTTTACAAGGAGCAAGGTATTATGGGTATCAAGATTAACTTTATCTAAGAACACAATGAAAAGCCAGCTGTATACAGTTGGCTTTTATATTTATATTATAATTTGTTAAAAAGAGAGGTTGTTTAACTTTCTGTTAAGTTTTGAGGCTTTTTCTGTGGATAAATATTAACTAAATTATTGTTTTATTGATAAATCAACGATGATTACTCTTTAATTATTTCATTAATATTCTATTGGTGGTGAATTTTTTTTATCATAAAAAGTAATTATAGTATTTTGAAGTTTTTTTTTATTTTTAAATAAAACGTTAAAAGTAGGTGTGTAGATGTATTTTATCTCTTTTTATTATTAGAGATAAATATAAAAGTTTACTAATGATGATTGTTAATGAAAATCAGCAAGTTGTATTGGTTTGTTTTAGAGTGTTTTATGAATTGTTATTGTTAAAGCTTATTAACATATTTGCTTCTAGAAAAACACTAAATAAAAAAACATGAAAGTAAAACTACGCATTGCCACAGCGGGCGTTTTGTTTTTTACAGGGCAGTTTATAAGTGCTCAACAAAAAAATAATGACTCTTTAAAAGAAGCAAAAATAGATGAAGTAGTTGTAACGGGATACCAGAAAAAAAGTAAAGATGAAGTTACTTCTGCCATTACGGTAGTATCAGGAAAATCATTATCTAATTTTTCTTCTTCTACATTAGGAACAAATGCTTTACAAGGCAAAGCTGTGGGGGTAGATATTTCTTCTTTGAATGGGAAGCCCGGTTCCGGATCAGTCATCAATATTCGAGGATTAGGAAATATTACAACGAGTGTTGGAGCTTCTAATCCATTATTTGTCATTGACGGATTTATTGTGGGAAATGACCAAAGAGCTCAGGATGTTTTCAATGCCATCAATCCAAACGATTATGAGAGTATCTCTGTGCTGAAAGATGCCGCTGCTGCGGCTATTTATGGTTCTCAGGGGGCGAATGGAGTTATTGTCTTGAGTACTAAAAGTGGTAAATCAGGAAAACCTATCATTACGTTGAGCTCACGAATCGGATTCTCTGAAAAAATTAAAGATATCAATTTCAGAATGATGAATTCTGCAGAGAAAATTGATTATGAGAAAAAGATGTATGATTTAGGTATTGGTGGATACACAAAATGGACAGATTCAAATGTTTCAGCTGCTCTTGCTTTAGATCATAATTGGCAAAAAGATATTTTAAGAAGATCTGCCATTGAGTCTTATCAAATAGGAATAAGAGGAGGAAATGAAAAATCGAAATATACATTTTCATTAGGTTACGATTCAGACAATGGTATTGTACAAAATATCCACGCTTATAAGAGATATACAGGGAGAATGAAATATGAAGCTACCCCAACTGATAGATTGAGTTTTGGAGTTTCAACAGGAGTAAATTATAGTATGTCTCAGGAGATTAGAGATCGAAATAATGAGCAGAACCCATTTAGAGCAATGTATTCTTATAATCCCTACGAACCTGTATATAATGCTGATGGAAGCTATAATTCTACAAAGAAAGCATTTCCAATTTTAGAAGCACTAAAAAATAACCCAGAAAATATCAATTCCTTAATTTTTGACGGAAATATATTTGCTCAGTATAAAATTTTAGATGGACTAAATTTTAAGACTCAGTTAGGAGGATATTATAACAACATAAGACGAACTTCTAAGATTTTAAGAGGATCTTATCTTGATAATGTTTTAGGGCTTGGCGGAAGGGTGCTCGAACAAAATCAAAATCGTTTTAGATATACCAATTCCAATATATTAAATTATACCAAATCATTTGGAAACCATAGTATTGATCTATTAGGCTTAGTAGAATATACAGAGTTTAGGAATGATTTATTAGTGGTACAGGACAAAACTTTTCAATTCCTACTTTAAGTGAACTCAGTAATGCATCAACTCCATTTGCCATTGTAGGATACGATGAATTATATAGAACGTTTTCTTATGGAGCTTTCCTAACCTATGATTATGCTAAAAAATATATACTAACGGCTTCTGCCAGACAGGATAAAGACTCCCGATTTGGTAGGAATAATGTGAAATCTGAGCCATTTTGGTCATTAAGTGGTGCATGGAATGTTACCAATGAAGACTTTTTAAAAGATAATAACATTGTCTCTCTTTTAAAACTTAGGGCTTCTGTTGGAACAAGAGGGTACAATAATATTGGCCTCAATCTAAATAATGTACTCATGACGGGAGGCGGATATGGAAGTTTTCCTATTGCAGCTTTAAATCCTAATTATGGAAACCCGGATCTTAAATGGGAAGTTACAAAATCACAAAACTACGGAGCAGAATTTGGTTTCCTAAACAATAGAATAAAAGGTACGCTGGATTATTTTATCGATCAGAAGAAAGATTTCATATTAGCGATACCAAATCTTAGCTCAGAAGGAGGTGGGTATACAAAATATATCAATGCCGGTGATTTACAAAATAAAGGATTGGAAATTAGTATTTCGGCTGATATTATTAAAAATCAAAATTTTAAATGGAGTGTTCGTGCCAATACCAGTATGATGAGCTATAAACTCAATAAACTGAGAGATGGAGAAAAAGAAAGAATTTATGATAATAATATTTTAAGAGAGGGCTACACACCATTTTCATTTTACTTAGTAAGAAGTGCCGGAATTAATCCTGAAAATGGAAATGAACTCTATTATACAAAAGATGGAGGAACAACTGAGGTATATAATTCTAATGATGCTGTTTTAATAGAAGGCAAATCACCGCTTCCTAAATATTTTGGAGGTTTTGGTACTTCATTGTCTTATAAAGGTTTAGACCTGCAGGCAGATTTTAGCTATAAGTCAGGTAATTATGTTTATAATAGCATGGCTCGGGATATGTTGAATTATGCCAATGGAACAACCGGTAATATGAGAGCGGATGCTGCGAATTATTGGACAGCTCCCGGCCAGACCAATGTACTGCCAAGACCTAATAATACAAACAATGCACCCGGTGGCATTACCGGTCTACAACAAACCGACAGGTTTTTACAGAATGCATCTTACATTCGATTAAGAAACGTAAGCATAGGATACACCTTTGATAAGAAAACATTGGGTGAATCTTTTCCTGTTAATAGAATCAGGGTTTCTCTGACAGGGCAAAATTTAATGACCTGGACAAAATTTGAAGGAGATCCTGAAGTATCTGTTGGTTCAGGAGAAAGCCAAACAGGAGTTGGACAAACCTTCATTAGTGGAGCTTACTCATCTTACAGTTATCCTGCCGTAAAAACATATTTGTTCGGAATAGAAGTAGAATTTTAAAACACAATAGAATTATGAAAAAAATAATTAACATATCGATACTATCCTTACTGTCTTTTTTATCACTTCAATGCAGTGATGATAGATTTGATGTTCTTCCGAATGATCAGGATTCTCCTGAAAATATTTTTACTTCAGAATCAAACTTCAGAGTGGTGATGGATGGGGCTTATGATGCATTTAAGGGGCGTACTTATTACAATAGCGATACAGGAAGTTCTATTATACTTGGTGATGTGCTGGCAGATAATCTGATTTTAAATACACAAGGAAGACAAACCAATAAATCAGCATATGAATGGTCTTATACACCACAAACAAAAGATGTTACGAATTTGTATACGTCTGCATATAAAGTTATTTCCAGGGCAAATAATATTTTAGATAATATTAATAAAGTTCCGTATACCGATTATATGAAGAACATAGAGGCAGAAGCTAAAGCGGTAAGGGCAATTGCTCATTTTGATCTGGTGAGGGCATATGCCAAAATTCCTACGCAAAGCAATGATGCTCCATCTTCATTAGGGATAGCATATGTAAAAACTTTTAACCCTGAAATTAAACCGTCAAGAGATGCTTCTGTGACCATAACGTATGATAAAATTATTGCAGATTTACAAGACGCATTGGTTAATATTAATTCTAACAATAATACAGTTGGAAGATTAAATAAAACATCCGTTTTAGGATTTTTATCTCGTGTTTATTTATACAAAGGAGAGTATGATAAAGCCATACAATATGGGGAGCAGTGTATTACAGCATATCCATCGGTAGGAACAAAAGCAAATTTTGTTAACATTTGGAGAGATGCCAGTAATGATGGAAATTTGTTTACAATCTTAAATGCTAATTTAGATTATGACAACGTAAATGTTGGAGTAGCTTATAATCAGAACTCTGTAAATCCTGCTGGTATTCGTTCTGAGTATAATGTCAACTATGATTTATTTACGAAATATGGTAATGGAAATGACATTAGAAAAGAAGCTTATGTTCTTACAACCAATTTTGTAAATACTCAGTATAATCATGTTGTTAAATACAGATCAAGGGCGGGTTCAGCAGCTGCTCAGGTAGTAGATGTTAAATTCTTAAGATCTGCGGAGGTTTATCTTAATGTTGCGGAAGCTTATATGAAGTCATCAGCTCCTAATCAAATCAAAGCACTTCAATTGCTTAATACATTGAGAGCACAAAGATATGGGACTTCAACTTCTCCTTATATACCGGGAATAGAAACAGGAACCTCTTTATTAAATGCGATTTATTATGAAAGAAGATTAGAATTAGCATTTGAGAATGATAGATTCTGGACGATTAAAAGGTTAGGACAGGCAGTTGTAAGGTCAGACTATGGTTCAGCTGTAGATGGTGGGGGAACAGATGCTCCAACTGGAGCTTTAAAAACGCTACCCGCAAATAATTTTAGATTTGTATTACCAATTCCACAGGATGCCATCAACTTAAATCCAAACCTAGTACAAAATAACGGGTATTAAGATTTTAATTATCAGGAATTTGATAAATAAATATTTAAAGTGAATAACAAAAAACGAGACTATATTTTTATAGTCTCGTTTTTCATAGAGGTATTAAAGTGTAGTTTTAATTTTTCCAGAAGCCACTATTCTGAGCCCAAATCTTAAAAAGTTCGGGCCAAGCAGACACTTCACTCCCTTTTTTACCTAAGCCCCAGCCATGTCCTCCCGTTTGGAAAATATGCATTTCAACAGGAATATTTGCGTTTTTTAAAGCTTTATCCATTAGATAACTGTTATCTACAGGAGAAATAGGATCGTCCAAAGCTTGTGCTAAAAATGTAGGTGGAGTATGGGCATTCACTTGTTTTTCTACAGAAAAAGCAACTTCCTCTTGGGTTGTTGGCTGATTTCCTAGAATACTTTTTAAAGAATGGGTTTTATTATTGGGCGGAAGCATTGAAATCACGGGGTATATAAGTCCTGCAAAATCTGGCTTTGCAGATAAGGAATCAATAGCATCAACGGGTTTGTAAAAATTTTTGTCAAAAAGAGTAGAGGTGATGCCTGCTAAATGGCCTCCTGCTGAAAACCCTAAAATTCCAATTTTATGTTGATCTATACCGTAATGTTTGGCTAGATTACGAATGATTCGTATAGCACGTTGAGCGTCTTCAAAGGGCACTTTGGTGCTGCTCCAGTTTTCCTGAGGCAACCTATAAATGAGCTCAAATGCCGTTACTCCTTCAGATTGTAGCCAGTTAGCAGCTGGCGTACTTTCTTTTCCTAGTTCAATATGAGCATATCCGCCGCCGCTGATCACTAAAATTGCGGTCTCATTGGGATGTTGAGGTTGATGAACAATGAGCCTTGGGATAGAAACATTCGTTACAGACCCTTTGTCGCTAATGAGCTCTGAACTCCGATTTCCTCCCGCATTTGGCATATGAGATGGCCATAAATCAATTTGTTCTAAGTTAGTTTGAATGCTGAATTTTTGCCCCTTACCTTGTGCACTGATTGATGCGTTGGCAGAAAATAATAAAGCAGTAATGATCATAAATGCTCTCATCGTAATAAGCGGATAACTTAGGCTATCCTGGATGAGGTGCTGCAAAAAAGATGCAAATTTTGATGGTGGAGAAATGATTTGAACGCTAACAACAATCTACTCATTAAACGTAGTATTGTTTTGAAAACTTTTCGGAGTAATTCCTACCAATTGTTTAAAAACTCTGGTGAAATAATTGGTGTCTGAGAATCCTGTTTGATAGGCAGTTTCTTTAATGCTGTTCTGGCTCACCAATAGTTCTTTAGCCCTGTTTATTCTTTCCTGTAAAATAAATTCATTCGGAGAAGTCCCGAGCTCATCTTTAAACATTTTAAAGAAATTAGATTTGCTTACATAAGCCAACTTAGCAATACTGTCGATTGATAATTTCTGATGAAGATTATTTTTAATATAGTCAACGGCAAAACCAATTCTGGATTTATTTTTAGCAATATTTTTCTCAACCATACTTCTTGCTTGGGTTTGCATTAGCCTTATCAGGAGTTCTTTCAACGCAAAATCTGCCATAATATCTTTTTCAGAATTGTCATCCATGGCGATTCTCATGATATTGTTGGTCGCAGAAGCAAGAGATTTATTGTTAAAAAGAAAATATTCATCGAGTTGAATATTCCATTGTGAAGTTTCATCTACTTTTGGTAAATGATAATTTAAATGGTTTAAAGAGGTTTCAATAAAATCAGGATTAAGGCTTAAAGCAATGCATTGTGAGGGCGTTTCGTCGGCTTCAGGAAAATCAATGACCATGGTTTCTCCTGGGGCAACCAAAATACTTTCTCCCGGAAAATAGTCGAAATAATTGGTTTTATTATCCAGCTTCATATGTTTTTTACCACGGAGCATCGCTGTAAAAGCAATATTTTCAAAATGAAGTTTTACGTCAAAAGCGGTTTTATGGGTTTCATAGATACTAAATTCACAGTTGTTTAGATTGAATTTCGTTTGATTTTCAATGAGGTTTAAAAGCTGATTTTCCTTCTTTAATTCAGGAGTATTTAATAAAAATTTATTATTATTCATTTCTAAACATTTTTTGTTGCCTCTTCTTTCAAATATAGAAATTAAAATGCGATACAGTTGTTAATAAAACTATAAAATTAAGCCTCTGCACTATTGTGATGCTTTTTTATACGATTGTGCTATAGGGTTCTCAGAGGTAAGTGTAATTTGGTTGTACAGAAAAATTAAAATTATACTAATATGAGCACTATTACAGAAAAAAAATCAGGTACTATTTTAGACTGGCCTGAATTCAAAAGCAAATATGATAACTATATTGACGGAAAATTTACTGCTCCGGTTAATGGACAATATTTTAATGTAGTCTCTCCAATTGACGGAAAAAATTTCACACAGGCAGCGCACTCCTCTAAAGAAGATTTAGAATTGGCTGTAAATGCGGCCGACAAAGCTTTTCAAACGTGGAAAAACACATCTTCTACAGAAAGAAGTATTATTTTAAATAAAATCGCAGACAGAATAGAGCAAAATTTAGAATATCTGGCGACCGTTGAAACAATTGATAACGGTAAAGCGGTAAGAGAAACATTGGCGGCAGATTTACCTTTGGTGGTAGATCATTTCAGGTATTTCGCGTCTGTTATCCGTGCTGATGAAGGATCTCATAACGAGTTAGATAAAGATACCGTTTCTTTGATCGTTCATGAGCCGTTGGGAGTCATTGCTCAAATCATTCCTTGGAATTTTCCTTTATTAATGGCAGTTTGGAAACTTGCTCCGGCATTAGCAGCAGGGAATTGCGTCGTGTTGAAGCCTGCAGAAAGCACCCCGATTTCTATTATTGTTTTAATGGAAGTGATAGGAGATTTGTTGCCGGCAGGCGTTATCAATATTGTTAATGGTTTCGGTGCAGAATTGGGAAGAGCGTTGGTTACAAATCCAAAAGTGAATAAAGCAGCATTTACAGGTTCTACGGCGACAGGCCGTTTGGTAATGCAGTATGCGACAGAAAATATCATTCCGGTGACGTTGGAATTAGGGGGTAAATCTCCAAATGTTTTCTTCAGTTCAGTGATGGATGCAGACGATGCATTTTTAGATAAAGCCATTGAAGGTGCTGTTCTTTTTGCGCTAAATCAGGGTGAAATTTGTACGTGTCCGTCAAGATTATTGGTTCAGGAAGATATTGCAGATGCGTTTATTGCTAAAGTGATAGAAAGGGTAAAAGCTATTAAAGTAGGAAATCCTTTAGATAAAACAGTGATGATGGGCGCTCAGGCTTCTCAGATTCAAAAAGATAAAATCCTTTCATACATCAAATTAGGAAAAGAAGAAGGTGCAGAAGTGCTTGTGGGAGGTGATGTAAACAATGTGGGGGAAGGTTTGGAAGAGGGATACTATATCCAGCCGACAATTTTCAAAGGAAATAACAGAATGAGAATCTTTCAGGAAGAGATTTTCGGTCCTGTGTTGGCGTTTACAACGTTTAAAGATGAAGAAGAGGGAATCAAAATTGCCAACGATACCATTTATGGTCTTGGAGCCGGAGTCTGGACAAGAGATGCGCATCAGTTATACAATGTTCCTCGTAAGATCCAGGCGGGTAGAGTTTGGGTAAATCAATACCATTCTTATCCTGCTGGAGCGCCTTTCGGAGGATATAAACAGTCTGGAATTGGTAGAGAAAACCACAAAATGATGTTAGATCATTATCGCCAGACCAAAAACATGTTGATTTCTTACAACAAAAATAAATTAGGTTTCTTTTAATTTTAAATATTAGGGCGTGCCCGTTTGCCTCAGCTTAGGCCGAGGCAAAACGGTCGGGCTATCCAAGGCTCCACTTCGTTTCGGTGCTCCGTTTCACTTCGCACCGGCTCGTTCCTCGCCGCCCTTCCTATCCCTCACGCGAAAAAACTACTTTTTTCCCTTATCCGACATTTTTCGGGTGAGCAGGAGATTTTATGAGCCTTGACAAGGCTTCCAAGAAAAAGCAAAAAAGCAAACAAAAAACTAACTCAAAAAAATCAAAATAGTATGATTCCAAAAACAATGAAAGCTGCAGTTGTTCAAGGGTACGGACAACCGCTACAAATCCAAGAAGTTCCTGTAAAAGTACCGGGAAGATATGAAGTACTCGTAAAAGTAATTGCGTGTGGAGTTTGCCATACAGATTTACATGCAGTAGATGGCGACTGGCCGGCAAAACCCAAAATGCCATTAATTCCAGGACACGAAGGAGTCGGAATTGTCGTAGCGTGTGGACCGGAAGCCATGGTGAAAGAAGGAGATGCAGTGGGAGTTCCATGGTTATATTCTGCTTGTGGATGTTGCGACTACTGTATCACAGGCTGGGAAACATTGTGTCATGCTCAACAGAATGGCGGATATAGCGTCGATGGTGGTTTTGCAGAATATGTGATTGCAGATTCAAGATATGTGGGACATTTAAAATCGGATGTTAACTTTTTAGAAATTGCCCCAATTCTTTGTGCAGGAGTAACGGTTTATAAAGGATTAAAAGAAACAGAAACAAAACCGGGAGAATGGGTAGCCATTTCAGGAATTGGTGGATTAGGGCACGTTGCTGTACAATATGCAAAAGCAATGGGAATGCACGTTGCAGCGATTGATGTATCAGATGATAAATTGGCATTGGCTAAAAAATTAGGAGCAGATTTAGTGGTCAATGCAAAAAACACAGATCCTGGAGAATATCTACATAAGGAAGTCGGCGGAATGCACGGCGCATTGATCACAGCGGTTTCTCCTATCGCATTCAAACAGGGAATTGATGTGTTGAGAAGAAAAGGAACAATTGCTCTGAATGGACTTCCTCCCGGATCTTTTGAACTTCCAATTTTTGAAACAGTATTGAAAAGAATTACGGTAAGAGGTTCCATTGTTGGGACAAGAAAAGATCTTCAGGAAGCATTAGATTTTGCCAATGAAGGATTGGTAAAAGCAACCGTAACTTCTGCAAAACTGGAAGATATCAACGAAGTTTTCGATAAAATGAAAGCAGGACAGATCGATGGTAGAATCGTTCTTGATATTGCAGGAAGTGCAAGTTAAATTATAATGGGTTTAATGAAGTCCGGTAGAGTTTTTCTCCGGACTTTTCTTTAACTTTATATGTGGAAAATGTGACATAGGAAAATGAAGCGTTAATAAAATTAAAAATTCATCCGTTAAAAAATTTCCACTGTTTGAGTGCGGGATCAAACTTTGAACCGAAGAACAACAATTAAATCCGCACGAGTTTTGGGAATTTTAGGATTAACTTTTAATTTTTAGCGTAAGTTTCCAAGTCTTGAACTTTTGGTTCTTTTACTTCAAGGTAAAAGAACGAATAATTAATAATTATAAAAAATGCAAACCAAAATATCCAGAGTATCCGTCACAGAAAAGGCACTAGAAGTAATCTGGGAGTTAGAAAAAAAATATGGTGAACTCATGTTTTACCAAGCCGGAGGATGTTGTGAAGGTACTCAGCCTCAATGTTTCGAAAAAGGAGGTTTTTTCCCAAGAATGAACGATGCTATGATAGGAACCATCAATGGTCACGAATTCTGGATCGATCGCGATTTATTTGAATACTGGAAATACTCTCACTTTACGTTAGATGTTGTGGATGGTTTCGGACCGGGCGGGTTTTCATTAGAAACTCCTTTAGGGAAAACATTTAAAGTAGAATATAAACTTTTTACCCCTGAAGAATTCGAAAACCTAGAACCCGTAAAACGTAGTGAATAAAAGTTTGATATATTGTATTGAAGAATCTGCGTCATCTGCAAAATCTGCGAGAAAAAAAGACGATTCAAATTATTTGTGAAAACTAGTGAAAAATATTCGTGTAATTTATGTTTAATCTATAACACAATAAATTTGTGAAAATCTGCGGCTGAAAAAAACTCTCGCAGATTTGGCAGATAACGCAGATGTTTGCGTTTAAATTATTTGTGCAAATTCGTGAAAAAAGATTCGTGTCATTCGTGTTTAATCTGCGAAACAAAATCATCTATGTTTAAAAACTCTCCCGCAGATTTATAGCAGATAACGCAGATGTTTGTGTTTAACCTAAAAAAAAGGAGGTTAAAATTGTGTTTAAATAAAACATCAAGTCTTGACAAACCGATTCACAAACATCGAAGCAACAACCTGTCCAACTGCATTTAAAACGGTTGCTAAAGGATCAACCAATGTTCCGATAATCATTACAGCTGGAATCGCTTCCTGAGGTAATTTATACACAGAGATCATCAGCATTTCGCCAATATATCCACCGTTCGGAATTCCTCCTGCAACGATACTTACAAAAACGGTAATTCCTAATGCTAACAAGAGATTTGTCGGTTCAAAAAAATCTCTGCCAATAATTAAGAAGGCCACGTAAATTTTAATGATCGAAGACATAGAAGATCCATTCTTATGCAAAGTGGTCCCGATAGGAATCACAAGATTCGCAATAGAACTTGGAACACCAATTTTTGAGGCTGCCTGTAAATTAGCAGGCATTGTGGCAAAGCTGCTGCAAGTACTTAGTGCAGTTAAGCTTGGATAAATTGCATTTTTCCAGAAACTCTTGATACCATTTTGTCCGTTTGCCATAAAAGCATAGAGTGAGAAAAACACGAAGAAATAAACAATTCCTGCAATATAATATAAACCTAAAGGTTTCGCATAAAATCCAAAAAGCTGAGGTCCTAAGGTGGCTACCTGATAGGCAAAATAAGCACCCAACCCAATCGGTGCAATTTTCATAATCAATAAAAGTAATTCTTTCATTACCTCATATCCGGAGGCAAGAAAAACTCTGAAGGGCTGCCCTTGTTCACCTGCTTTTCTGGCTGCAAATCCTGTCATAAAAGCAAAAATTAAGAGCGCCAACATATTTTGTCTTGAAAAAAGCTGGGTAAATTCTCCTACGGTAAAGAAACCTACAATTCTATTTCCCCAACTGTCATTATTGGCTGCTTCTTCTACAATTTCCTTGCTTCCCGAAACTCCCGAAACAGGAAATAAATAAACAACACAGATGGTAAAAATAGCTGCCGTTAAAATGAAGAACAGGAAGGTAAAAATCATGGTCAACATTATTTTTCCAAACTTCGACTGCTGTTCCAAAGAAGCAATAGAATTAGAAACGGCAAAAAAGACTAATGGAACTACACTCACAAAAAGGAGATTAAGGAAAATATCTCCCACAGGTTTTATATAATCTACAAAATGGGGCGCAATAATTCCGATAATACTTCCTACAGTGATTCCGATGAGTAAAAATATAATTCCGGAGTAGTTTTTAAATACTTCTTTCATCCATGTTTTTTATCAAAGATAGTTTTATTTTTAACATCCTATTATTTTATTTTCAGGCATAAATTTGTTAAATTTGAGTAAATAATCGTTTTTATGGCTTATATAGATTACTATAAAATTTTAGGCGTAGATAAAAGCGCAACGCAGGATGATATCAAAAAAGCGTACCGAAAGCAGGCGAGAAAACTCCATCCTGATCTTAATCCCAACGACAAAGAAGCAGAGATAAAATTCAAAGAGCTGAATGAAGCCAATGAAGTTCTCAGTAATCCGGAAAATCGTACCAAGTATGATAAATATGGAGAACACTGGAAGCATGGCGAAGAATACGAAAAAGCACAGCAACAGCAAAGACAGCAATCTCAAAGTCAGGGCGGACATTATGGAGGCAGATCTTCGGGTGCTGACTTTGGAGAAGGTGAAGATTTTTCAGACTTTTTCCAAGATATGTTTGGTGGAGCAGGCGGTGGTTTTGGTAAGAGCTCGCGAGGAAGTGCTTCCGGAAAATTCAAAGGGCAGGATGTGCATGCAGAATTAACTTTAAATTTAAGAGATGCCGCAACAACGCACCCTCAGACTTTTGATATTAACGGCAAGAAAGTAAGAATTACCATTCCTGCGGGAGTATATGACGGACAGCAAATCAAGCTCAAAGGTCACGGAAGCCCAGGGTATAACGGAGGTCCAAATGGTGATCTGTACATTACTTTCAACATCAATTCAGATCCTGATTTTGAAAGAGTGGGAGATGATTTAAAAACTAAAGTGACCATTGATTTGTATACGGCAGTTCTTGGTGGTGATGTACAGGTAAATACATTGGATGGAAGTGTTAACCTGAAGGTAAAACCTGAAACCCAAAGCGGAGTTACGGTAAGACTGAAAGGGAAAGGTTTTCCGGTGTATAAAAAAGAAGGACAGTTTGGAGATTTATTTGTGACTTACGAAGTGAAGTTGCCAACAAATCTTACCGAGAAACAGAAAGAACTTTTCGAACAACTTAAAAACGCCTAAGTCATGGATGAAAAAATATCGCGAGAAGAACTCGTAAAAATATACAATATAGAGATCACTTTTTTTGATGAGCTGGTAGATTCTGGTTTGTTACATATTCAGACTGAAAATGAAATTCGATATCTGATGTATGAAGATCTTCCTGTTTTTGAGAAATTTGCCAACTGGCATTATGATCTGGAGATTAATCTTCCGGGGTTAGAAGTCATTCATGATATGCTTCGAAAAATGGAAGATTTAAAACGCAAAAACCGTGAATTAATGATCAAGCTTTCCGGAATAAGTGCTCATTATGAAGATATTTAGTTTTATCAAAATTTAATGCAAAAAGAAGCTACGAAGGGACGACCTAGCTGAGGATCGGATGAAAATCCTATCTTTGCAAATCGTAAAGCAAATTAAATTTTCATAAAAAATGAACGGAGATAAAATTATTAAGTTGAACGTAAACAGAAAGTATTTTGAGGAGATTTATTTCAGCGGTAATCAGGGAAGTTTATTTTTTTCACAGACCACTAAAGGAAAAACAGTGACAACCATTGTTGTAGGTTTAATTTTACTGATCTTATTTTGTTTTAAAGGTGATCTAAGCAAAGAGAAGTTTGGAATTTTATATTTCGTAAGTTTTCTATTTTTGCTTTGTACGGTTTATCTTTCTTTGAGCATAAATAAAGTTTCGAGATGGAAAAAAGATGTCAATAAATATTTAAAATCATTGGAAGATTCTAAAATCTATGAGATTAGATTCAATGATGAAATTTTTAATGTCAATCTTAATGGTCAGGAAGAATTGAGTAAATGGGAAGATTTTAAATATTTCGATAGCAATAATGAATTTATTTCTCTGGAAGGAAAATTCAACTATATGTTTCCACGAAAATCAATGAGTGAGAAAGATTACAGCGTATTAAAGCAAGTACTTAAGAAAAATATAAAGGAATAAAAAAATCAGAGTAAACATTTACTCTGATTTTTGTTTTTATGATGGAGATTGATTAATCTAGCCAACCCATTTCTTTCATCCATTCGTCGTTGTAGACTTTTCCTACATATCTTGAACCGTGATCGTGTAAAAGAACAACAATTACATCATCTTTCGTAAACTGATCTTTCATCTGAATTAAAGAAGCAATAGCGCTTCCTGCAGAATATCCACAGAAAATTCCTTCTTCTTTAGCCAGTTTTCTAGCGTAGATCGCACCGTCTTTATCCGTTACTTTCTCAAAATGATCAATGATCGACATATCATAGTTTTCAGGAATGATATCCTCACCAATTCCTTCTGTGATATACGTGTAAGCATGGTCATAATGAAGCTCACCCGTTTCGTGGAATTCTTTCAAAATAGAACCGTACGTATCTACACCAATTATTTTGATGTTCGGATTTTTCTCCTTGAAGAACATTCCGCAACCTGTAACAGTACCTCCAGTTCCGGCTCCAGCTACAAAGTGAGTTAATTGACCGTCTGTCTGTTCCCAGATTTCAGGAGCAGTAGACTCGTAATGAGCGGTTCTGTTAGATAAATTATCGTATTGGTTAACGTACCATCCGTTTTCTGTTTCAGTAGCCAATCTTTTAGAAACTGAATAATAAGAACGTGGATCTGTAGGTTTTACGTCTGTAGGACAAACGATTACCTCAGCACCTACGGCACGAAGAATATCACATTTTTCTTTAGACTGTTTAGAGTTGGTCACAAAAATACATTTGTAACCTTTGATGATTGCTGCAAGAGCCAACCCCATCCCCGTATTTCCAGAAGTCCCTTCAATAATGGTTCCTCCGGGTTTTAATCTTCCGTCTTTTTCTGCATCTTCAATCATTTTAAGAGCCATTCTGTCTTTCACCGAGTTCCCTGGGTTGAATGTCTCTACTTTTGCTAAAACTAATGCCGGGAAATCTTCTCCTAAAACTTTATTAAGCTTTACTAGTGGCGTATTTCCTATAGTTTCAAGAATGTTTTTTGCGTATTTCATAATTGGTTTTATAAGCCGTGCAAAGATACAGCTTTCAAATAATTAACAATTATGATTTGAGTATAATTAATCCGTGAATTGTCAAATGGTAATAGTGAATTTTACAAACGAACCTGGAAAACTGATAATGAAATTAATTGACAATTCTTTATTGATTATTTTTATTTTTTGAAGCTTTTTCCCGCTTTCCATTGCAATCTTTTTTTTCAAAAAAGGATTTTCATTATAATCGGGGCTAGGGTATTGGTCGTTGTCAGAGATAGTTGTCTTTGCGAGGAGCACAGCGACGAAGCAATCTCACCATTATTTGAAAGCACAACAACTATCATCCTCTTTGTCATTCCGTAGGAATCTCAACAGTTGAAAGGCTAATGCGAGTCTAGATTCCTCCGGAATGACAAACTTTATGTAGAGTAAAATTCACAATTGACTAGCGAAGCTAAATTCACAATTCACCTTTAATTATACTTAATCGCCTTCACCGGAGAAATCTTGCTAATCAAATAACTTGGAATGATCAATGCCAATCCTGAAATAATCAAAATCCCCACTGAAATTGAAATAATAGCAATCGGATTTAAATCTACAGGAACTGTGCTTACGTAATAATTTTCAGGGTTCAGTTTAATGATTCCGAAGAACTTTTGTAACAATATCAAACCAATTCCAATAACGTTTCCATATAAAAGTCCGGGCACCATGATAATCAAAGTATAATTTATAAAAGTAGCCCGTATCTGAGAATTGCTTGCTCCCAACGTTTTAAGCAAACCAATAGAATTTGTTCTTTCAATGATCAGAATTAAAAGCACCATGATGATATTAATAACCACTACAATCAGCATGATCACGATGATCAAAGCGATATTGGTATCGAAAATGCTGATCCAATCTGTTATTTGAGGGAATTTTTCCGTTGCTTTTTCTGCGTAGTTTTTATAACCTATCAGGCCTTCGATTTCAGGGAAATCACTGTCAATATCATTTACGTTTTTCAGGAAAATATCAATTCCACCTATTTCATTAGGTTTCATATCCTGAATTTTTCTCACATGATTAATTCCGCCAATGACAAACTGTTCGTCAATCATTTTAATGTCAGTCTTATAAATTCCGACCACTTCAAATTTTCTATAAATAGGCTTTTGATCTGCTTTTGAAAAAATGGTAACAATACTGTCTTTTAATTTTAAATGGAGATCATTGGCTATTTTTTGAGAAATCGTAACGCCATTATTGTATCCTACTTCTGTAATTTTTGGAGTTCTTCCGGCAACCAGGAATTTTTTAAATCGTAAACTGTCAAAATCTTTTCCAATTCCTTTAAAGATAATTCCGGCAAAATTATGCTCGTTACGCATGATTCCTGTTACCATGGCGTATTCCTGAACCGATTCTACATCGGGGAGTTCTTTTATTTTAGGAATATCTAATCCCTGATTATCAAGAACCGAAGTGTTATAAGAAGAGTTAGATCGTGTGGATTTTACCGTAATGTGTCCGTTGAAATCTGCTAGTCTCTCTTTAATCGCTTTCTTCGAACCAAAACCTGTGGAAACCGTTATCAATGAAACGATAATTCCTAAAGCCACAGAAAGTCTGCCTATGAAGATGATAACCCTCGAAAGGTTATTTTTGTTATCTTTGGAAAACGCTATTTTTCTAGAGAAATATAAAGGAAATTTCAAGCTTATGAATTTAGATTTCAAAATTAAAAATTTACTTCTTATTTGCCTAATTTTTTTAGGTGTATTCAATCAATATTATTCTCAGAAGCCAAATAATGATGGTTTTAAAACCGGAGCAGACCGCCCGGAAGTTTATTTACCCTTATTAAAGAATAAAACAGTGGGTATTGTCACCAATCAAACAGGCTTGATGAGTGATAAAACCTATCTGGTAGATTTTTTGGTTAAAAATAATATTAAAATTAAAGCCATCTTTGCTCCTGAACATGGTTTTAGAGGAGATGCTGACGCAGGTGAGAAAGTGAAAAATGGGGTAGATGTAAAAACAGGAATTCCGATTGTTTCTTTATACGCGAATAATAAAAAACCAAAGCCGGAGCAGCTAAAAGGGATTGATATCGTAATTTTTGATATTCAGGATGTTGGTGCCAGATTCTATACTTATATTTCTACTTTAACCTATTTAATGGAAGCGGGAGCAGAAAATAATGTTGAGATCATGGTTCTAGACCGTCCAAATCCGCATGATGGGTATACAGACGGACCGGTTTTAAAGAAAAAATGGTCCACTTTTGTAGGAATGCATGAAGTTCCTGTAGTCTATGGATTGACAATTGGGGAATACGGAAAAATGGTGAATGGAGAAAAGTGGCTGAAAAATGGAGTTCAGGCAAAATATACTTTGATCCAGATGCAAAATTATCATAAGAAAAAGCGTTACCCAATTCTAGATAAGCCATCACCGAATCTACCGAACGATAAATCAATTAACTTATATCCAAGTTTATGCTTTTTTGAGGGAACTCAGGTTTCGGTAGGAAGAGGAACAGATTTGCCTTTTCAAATTTACGGATCGCCTTGGACGAAAGATCTGCCTTATCAGTTTACTCCAAAACCGAATTTTGGGGCTAAAGATCCTTTCTTAAACGGTAAACTATGTTATGGTGAAAACCTTTCCAATTATTCAACAGATTTAAGAGAAATAAATTTAGAATGGGTGATTAAAGCATATAAAAACTATAAAAACCCACAACAGGATTTTTTCCTTAAGAATTTATGGTTTGATACGTTGGCAGGAACTGATGAGTTGAGAAAGCAAATCATTTCCGGAAAATCAATCAAAGAGATCAAAGAATCCTGGAAACCGGATTTAGAGAAATTCGAAAAAATAAGAACGAAATACGTTGTTTACGAAAACTAGTGTTGGTGAATTGTCAATCTGCTGCGCTAGTCAATGGTCAATTTTAAAATTCACAAGCGTAGCGGATTGACAATTTACAATTCACTTTTTTAATCAAAATCAGGCGGCGGAGTTTTGTCATCTTTACCTTTATTCAAGATGAAAAGTCCAATTGTTAAACCAATAACACCTGCAGCTGCTATCATCAAAGCACTTTGTAATTTATCAGCCTGTTCATTTCCTATAAAATTCATTAAAAACAGAATGACGAAAGTAATAACTGAAATGATAATATGGTTTTTTCCGAAAAGTTTCATTGTATTATTTTAATTTATAAGAAATCATGATACCACCTCTGTAAGGAATTAGCTCGCCGCTTTTATTCCAACCTTCTGCTCCGTCATATCTGATAAAACTATCTGGTGGAACGTTTTCGTATCCATGATAAGATCCTTGAGAAGTTCCTCCACCCAAATAAACATCAATATTCCATCTTTCTTTCCATTGAAACTGGTAACCAACAGTAGCTCCAAGCATTAGGTTAAATCCGCGTTGGAATTTATCAGTTCCACTATAATTCCATTTGGTAAGATCAAATACTCCTGCCCCGGCATTTACTCCCAAATACCAGTGTTTAAAGGCTTCTTGGAAATAATATCTTCCTTCCAAATGGGCCATATAAACTTGTGCATGTCTTCCTGCAAAAGATTTCCAGGGAGAAGCAAAAACGTCCCCTTGTAAAGTGTATTTTCTGCTTAACTGATATTCTAAGCCTAAATTCAACATTCCCACAGGAAGAAATAAAGCATTACCTTTTATATACAGGCCTTTTTCATTTTCCTGCTCCTGTGCGCTTAGATTTCCTATTAAAAATAAGGTTAGAAATCCTGTAAGAAATTTATTTTTCAACATTTGTTATTTTATTTGTTTTAATAACGCTTCTGCTAGAGTAGAATCTTTTTGTGACTGAGATGCTATTGTTTTAGACATTTCAGCGTATGTTTTTGCCATCTCATTATTTCCTGTTAAGAAATAAAGTCTGGCCAAAATATAGGTGTTTTCTGAAGTTTCACCTCTCATGACAGATTTTTCTGCCCATTCCAACCCTTTCTTTAAAGATGATGGAGTTTTGATTTGCTCAGAGAAAACCCATGCTGCTTTCAATAGCTCATTCGGTTCAAAAGAATCTGAATTTTTATAATATTCTAAAGCTGCTTTTTCGTATTCCGGAAAATTAGCGTTCTGTTCGTAGTAGCTTAATTTTGTTTGATTAAGTTTAACCTCAGCATCATATTTTCCCACCAGAGGTTCAGCTGTTTTCATGAAATACTCTTCATTGATTCTTTTGTTTTTATCATCAATGGATTGCTCAACCACTTTAGATAATATCAATTGATTATCAAATTGTTTGTAGGTATCTTCTGGAAGAAATTTAATAATGTCTGCTTTTTTAGACACAAATACTTTATAGTTCGGTTCCTCGGTAGATTTTAAAAAGAATAATAAAAATCCGATGTCATCTTTTGATAATTCATCTGTTTTCTTTTTCGTTTCAAAATATCTTTCTGAGGCTTTTCTTGCGAAATCAAAATCAGATGATGAATTCAGTTTCATAATGTTGATCAAGAATTCAGGATCTTTTTCTCCTTTTGCAAAACGCTCTTTTAGGGAACCTTTTTTATTATTGGGTGAATTTATTTCCTTGGCCATAGATACGAACATATCTCCTTCCATATAACCGGAATTTTGAGAAACCAATTCTCCATCCCCATTTAAAAATAAGTAAGTAGGATAAGAGCGAACCCCATATTTCATGGCAATTTCTCTCCCTTCTCCTTTCTCCATATCGAATCTTGCATTCACAAAACTGGAATTGTAATAATCCCCAACAGATTTTTGAGTGAATATATTTTTTTCCATCATTTTACAAGGGCCACACCAAGAAGTATACGCATCAAGAAAAATGAGTTTATTGTCTTTCTTTGCCTTTGCAATAAGATCTTTGAATGGTAGGTCCTGAAACTGTATTGCTTCCTGAGCAAACGTAATGATGGAGGTAAATAAAAATAATCCAGAGATGATCTTCTTCATTTTTTGAAATAAAATTAAAAAAGCGAATATACTTATTTTCAACGTAAATAAATGAGGAATAGTATTGAAAGTATGGCCTATTTTTATATTTTTAAATGAAATCTGACCCATAAAATGGTATAACATCTTAGTGATAAAGAGAAGAATAATCAATCTGTTTCTTTTATTGATAATTACTGACTATTTATTTTTAATCAAAAAAAAATTGAAAGTAAACTGAAAAACCGCCTTTGGGAGAGGCGGTTTCAGGATTGTGAAAAAAGATTAAAGAAGTTATTTTTTGATAACTTTTTTAATTATCGTTGGGCTGTTGAGTTGTTCAATTTTCAAAAGGTAAACCCCTTTTGTTAGATTAGAAATATCAATACTAGATTTGTTTTCTGAGCTTAAAACCAATTGTCCTGCAGTGCTGTACATTGTTACTTTAAACTGGGTAGCATTTTTACCTAATTTAATGTTGATGACATCCTGAGCCGGATTTGGGTAAATACTGATGTCATCTTTTACAATACTTGGGTTTGAAGTTCCTAAAGTAGAGAAGCTGATCACATCTTTTATAATTCCTAGGGAATTGGTTGTTAAATAAACCTCAGCAGTATTCGTATCTATAAAACGTGCTGTACCATCTAAAACAGTAGTATTAAAATAGTTGGGAGCTGTTCTTTCCTGCCAATTTGTTCCTCCGTTGTTGGTGTAAATTACTTTTGGAAGAGTATCGAAATAGGTGTTGGTGATTCCTATAATCTGTCCGTTTTGTTTAGTAGAATGTTCTACTTTATTCACCATTCCATTGTAGATTCTGGACCATGTATTTCCTGAGTCAAGTGAAGTATAGATACCATTTGAAGCGGTCATTGTGTATTGGTTTGTGTTTAATGGATTCTGAACCAAGCTTAAAGCAATATTCGGAAGTGTTAGATCTTGCAAGCCAGCCGTAATTTCTGTCCATGAAGTTCCATTGTTGGTTGTTTTAAATAGCTTATTACCTACGGTTACCAATACTTCATTAGCATTATTTTGATTGACTTTAATTCCATAAATATAATCTTCGTCATAAGGTAACGTGATGATATCATTGGTAGGGTTTCCGATATTGGTGAAATTTGATTTGATTAAAGTCGCATTCACTCCGTTGAAAGTGGCTATCCAAGCAATGTTTGGATTGGTAGGATCTGTTTCAGCAGCAGTAAAACCTGTGTCATATGTATTATATAGCGGTGTTATATTGGCTCCGTAATCATCACTTACGTTAATATTGTTTCCTCCAAAATTTGATCCAGAATAAGTATAGACTCTTCCTGCATTTTTTCGGTCTACATAAATAAGACCTATTTGGCCGCTCATTGGGCTTTCGTTAAGAGGCATTACGTTGATTGGATTTTCCTGATTATTCACAAGATTTTTAACGGTATAACCGTATTGTACTCCATAAATCAATTTGTCGGTTCCGTTGTCGTTTAGGACATTTATTTTTCCCATTCCATTAAAAAAAGGATTGGCTATTGATGTCAGTGTTACTCCTTTGTCTGAAGAAAATTTTGGAAAGCGGTTGCTGGCAATTAAAACATTATTTATATTTTTAGGATTAAATGCGGCGCTAATTCCATAATAATAAGAAGTACCATCTGCTAATCCGTCTTGTGGAGTCGTCGTCCATGTATTTCCGTCATTAATTGTTACGGCTACTCGGTCATCTGCTAAAACAAGTACATGGTTGGGATCGTAAGGGTTTATTTCAATTTTTGGAACATTTTTAAGTCCGAAGGTGCTTGTAGACCAAGTAATAGCAGTCTGTTCTGCCCATGTGCTTCCTCCGTCTGTTGATTTGTAAACCGCTTCATGCTGCGTTGGATAAGTCCAAAGTACCCCTGTTCCGACATACATGATATTAGGATTGGTAGGGTTAATAGCAATGGATTGAAGAATAAGTCCGTTCAATGTTTCTGTCCAGGTAGCTCCGGCGTCTGTTGATTTCAGTAAGCCTCCATCTATATTTCCCGGACCTCCATTACGAACAATGTAAAGTTTTTGAGGGTCTACAGGATCCATAATAGCGTCATTTAATAGAACACCTTCATAGTTAGCTCCGTCATAGACTTTAGTCCAAGTATTTCCTCCATTTGTAGTTTTGAAAAACTTATCACTGCTACCTTTTGAAAATAGGGTAGCAGTATTCATATTGCCATTATCAAGAATAGAATAATTAGATATTTTTTCAATAGCTTCATTAGAAGGGATATTATATTCCTTTAAAATACTTAAAGATTGCAGATCTAATACAATTATTTCGTTAAGCGAGCTTCCCGGTCCGAAATATATAATAAAACTCAATGCTGTGCCATTATTCGTGAGCTTCATTTGTGATATACTTGGCGCATATGCTGGGTATGGAAGGGTGTATAAGACATTCCAGGTGGTACCATTATCGTTGGATACCATAATGTGCTTATCAATATACGTGGTTGCGTAGATTTTGTTGCTAACAGTTTTGTCGTAAACAAAGTTTCTCAACTGTCCGTATTCTGGGTTTCCTGCAAAACTCACCTGAGCGAATGTCATTTGCAAAAACAGAATAAAAAATAAAGTAAGTACTGTTTTCTTCATAATATTGTTCTATTAATTAGTAGTACAAATTTATTTTTTGAAGAAAAGTTCACACTAAATGAAAAGGGAAATATTAAGACGGTCAACGGAAAAAGCGTGACTATTTTATTTAAATACTTGACAGGTAGTTGTATAAGTCGTTTGAGTTTGTCAGATTTAATTTTTTAGAAACTCTTTCTTTTCTTTTTCTGCAAGCTTCGATGGTGATATTGAAGATGGAAGAGATTTCTTTCGTAGAAAGGTTCATATAAATGTAGCTGATATATCGAATATCATTCAGGGTGAGGTCTGGATGTTTCAATTTTAGGGTATCAATAAACTTACTGTTGATTCTTTCAAAATGGGTTAAAAAATCATCGTTGCTGTCTTCTTTTGTCAGAATTAATTTTAATTGATCCAATTGCTGAGAAAGCGGATTGCTTTTAATGATCTCCGGATTCTTTTTTAATTTAAGAATATATTCTTCTATTTTATCATTTCTTTGAGCGATGTGGATGGCGTTGGCAGCTAATTTTCTGTTTCTGCTTTCCAGTTCATTCTTTAGTTTTTCTTTTTCTAGAAGAGTTTCGGTTTCTTTTTCCTTGATTTGTTGCTCAAGCAAAAGATTGTCATTTTCTTTATTTTTTAATTCTAAGGCAATAATGTGTTCATTTCGCTCGGCGATGGTTCTTTTTTGTCGGTTTTTTAAATAAAGTGTTCTAAAGAGCCAGCTTAATAAAAGAAGAAGTGAAATACAGAATGCCGCAACGTAAAACTTTAATCTTTTTTCGCTTTTAAGTTCTTTTTCCGAATCTTGAAGCTTTAATTTGATTTCACTGTTTTGATACATTGCCTGATTTTTAATCGCATTCAATGAATCTTTAACAATGATTACAGAATCTTTGTATTGCAGGGCTTTGTTGTAATCTCCTGTACTGAAATAAAGATGGGAAAACTGATTGTAAATGTCTTTTGTGTTGGTGTAATTTAAGTTTTCTTTTTGTGCCTGATGTGCATAGGAAATAGCTTTATCATTATCTTTCTTGCCTAAATAAACTTTAGAGAGTGTTAATAAAGCAGAGATTCTATGATCGATATATTCTTTGCTTTTTAGTTTGTTTAAAAGAGGTTCAAGAATGCTAAGCGCTTTGTCGTAGTCTTTTCTTTCAACGAAATTTTTAGCTTCTGCCAAATCAAGGTCAATATCAATTCTCGGGTCATTATTTTGTACCAAAGCCTGCCTTGATATTTTGATATACTCGGCAGCTTTGTCCAGTTGATGCGTAATATTGTAAAGATCTGCCAGGCTGCTTGAATAAATGGCGATACCAATATTGTCTTTATTGGTTACGGCCAAATCGTATGCTCTTTTTTGATGTTTTTCAGATTCTTTATACTTTCCCTGTTGCAGATAAACGAGAGCAATATTATTAAGTATGGTCATCTCGCGATCGCTTTTCAAATGTTTTACGGCAATGGAGTAGGCTTCTAAGTAATAATCTAAAGCCGTGCTGTAATCAGACATTTGATAATAATTCAGCCCAATACAGTTGGTGGTAATGAATTGATTCTCGTACAGATTTTTTTGTTCAGCAATTTTTTTAGCTTCAGCGAATAATTCTAAGGATGCGGGATGATCTTTTTTATACAAGGCATCAATTCCTTTTTTTATTAAAATGTCACAATATGTTGTGGAGTCGTCTTTTTGAGCGAACACATTACCAGATGAAAAAATTAATAAGAATAAGAAGATAATATGCTTCATTGTATAAAAGGTACCTGAAAAGTGTTTTAATGTAAAGATAAATATCAATTTGTGATTAAAATTACACAAAAACTAGAAAATATAGCCGAATTAGGTATAGTTTAGAATCTTTAAATTTAAAATGAAGAGATATAGACATAAAAAAACCACCTTAATTAAGGTGGTTTGTGGTTTCTCCAGGAATCGAACCAGGGACACATGGATTTTCAATCCATTGCTCTACCAACTGAGCTAAGAAACCGTATATTTTTGTTTGACTTACTTCGTTCGTTTATTGTGGTGCAAAAGTAGAGGTTTTTATAATACGGCGCAAGTTTTAGCGGAATATTTTTTTAAATAAAACATAAATAATCTTGAAATAATCGGTTTTTAGGGCGTGTTTTATTTCTATGTAATCAGTTTATATTTCTGATTGTATGGGAGTTAATTTTACTAAATGAACGTTTTTTTAATATTGTAAATTAGGTGAATATTTTTTTAATTAAATAGAAAAGAGTGAGTGATTTTATGACTAATAAGGCTGTTTTATGTAAAATTGGCTCTAATGATTTTCAACATTGGAATATGAACTGCTCTTTTTTTGCTTAAAAAATTATGTATTTTTGTCTCCTGTTTATGGGAGATGCCGATTGGGTTTCCATTTTTTTTACTCAAAACAAAGATTTAAAATGAGTTGAATAGAAACTTTATTTTAAATGAAATAACAATAAGAATCAATTGAAGATTAATTTTAAACACGCACTCACCCAAAGATCTGTTTTTATAGCGGCTTTGTCAGCTTGTTTAATTGCAGTGGTGGCATTTGCGATTCTGAGTCTTCTCATTACGCATGACAGCCGAAAAAATAATGAAGAATTTGCAAGAAAAACCTTTTTACGAAAGTATGAAACCGTAGAAAAAGAGTTTAGAAATATTGAAGATTATCAATATCTGCTTCGTGCTCTGGTTCAGAAAGACGGTCTGAAAAATTATAAAGATTACTCTTCTGTTTTAAATAATTTAAACCGCAGACGCAAACTTGTTCCTTACAGTTGGTATTACTATTATAATGGCGTTTCTGGTGAATCGCCCAACAAAGACCTTTTATCTGATGTTCTTAAAAAAGATGAAACAGTAGAGAAGTATATCAAAATAAAAAATAGAGTACCCGGTAATTTCAACAACTATTTAATTACGCATAACGACAGTATTTATTGGTTAAGTTATGATTCCTTGGTACAGTCTAACAAAAATATGCTCTATTACGGTTCTGCGGTGAGCTTGGATAATCTTCATCAATATTTTGCGACGATTGATCAGTCTCCCAATACATACACGTATGTTTTTTCAAAAGAAGGGGTTTGTATCACACACCCGATAAACAGTATTTGGGAAAGAATATTTTTGATTTTACAGATATTCAGCCCAAAGATACCTTAAGCAGTAAAACAGAACTGGGATATACCGAAAGAAATACTATTTCTGAGTATCTTGATGTGGAAGTTATCCGATTTATTAAACCTTTAAAAACAGATAATTTTGAAGGATATGCAGTGGTAAATTATGTCAGTTTCCTGATTGATGAAAGCGTGAATCAAACGAAAAGATATACCGTTTATATTTTTCTGGCCGCCTTGGTTCTTATTTTAACAGTGTTTATTTTGTTTTATAGGGCTACGAATATTGCGTATCAGGAAAAAGAAAAGATACAGTCTGAAAAGAATTTACTTCTTGTTGAGAATGAAAAAATGCACAGAGACGAAGCATTAAACCAGCTTCAGCAGCTTAAGAATAATATCAATCCGCATTTTCTGTTCAATTCACTGAATTCTCTTTATATGTTGATTGGCCTCAATAGAGAGAATGCACAGAAATTTACGATGAATCTTTCTAAGATTTATAGATATCTTATTGTTCCTCCAAGAGAAAATATTGTTCCCGTATCGCAGGAAATTAGTTTTATTAAACAGTATATGGATCTTCTGAAAAGTAGGTTTGATGAAGAAATTAGTTTTGAATTAATTATCAATAATGAAGAAAGTTTAGAAAAGCGAATTCCTTATTTATCTCTTCAGTTGGTTACTGAAAATGCAATAAAACATAATATTGCAACAATAGATAATCCTTTAGCGATTACAATTACCGTTGAGAAAGGTGGAGTTATTGTAAAGAATACATGGCAGCCGAAGACGGAAGAAGTGCAGGGAGAACGGTTCGGATTAGATTATTTAAGTCAAATATATGGGTATTTCAAGAATAATGATCTGAATATATATATAGAAGGTGGATATTTTATCTGTTTCTTACCTTTAATGGATTAAATGGCTAAAAATCCATTCACTCCGATAATTCACCCTTTCACTCCCTATTAATATAGATATAGTTTCCTAGGTTATAGTTTTGCCGATAGAAACCAAGATATCTCATATTGGGCATGAATTGTACTATTTTAATGAAGAATTACAGGCTTGTACTGTATCTAGGGCTTGCTATGGCTTCGCCGGCAGCATTTGCACAGAAAAAAGATACTGTAAAAACTGATAAAGAAAAATCTGCTAAAACAGATGTTTCCTCAAAAAAAACGAAGAAAATTGAAGAACTGATCAAGAAAGGAACTTATAAAAAAGGTCTTTTTAATACGATTAAGGTAAAAACGGATATTTATTTTGAAATTCCGGATAGTTTAATGGGGCGTCAGTTTTTGGTAGTTAATAAACTATCCCAAGTTCCGATGCAGGTGAATGAAGCGGGGTTAAATAAAGGAATGAATTATGAAAATAAAGTAATTTCTTTCCACCGTGATGCTGTAGCCAAAAAAGTTTGGGTTAAAACAGTAGTTCCACAAGTATCGTCTCCAAAAAATGATGTTATTACAAGATCTGTTAAAGACAATTTCTCAGAATCTGTAATTGAGGTTTTTGATATCGAGGCACAGAATAATGATTCTACTTCGGTAGCCATTAAAGTAAATAAAGTTTTTGACGGGAACCAAAAAAGTTTCAACGATGTTTTAGCAAATGTTGGGCTTGGTGGATCCGTAAAATCAAACCTTTCTTATATTGAAAACGTAAAGACGTTTCCTCAGAACCTTGTTGTAAAATCTCAATTAACGACAACGGTAAATGAAGGAGGGGTAGATTTACCTGTGACACTTGGTGTTACCAGCAATATCGTATTGCTTTCTAAAACTCCAATGAATTCAAGAACTGATGATCCTAGAGTTGGTTTTTTCAGTGAAAAGCATTGGTCTTTCAATGACCGTCAGCAAAGAATGGATGAAAAACGTTTCATTACAAGATGGCGTTTGGAACCCAAAGATGAAGATAGAGAAAAGTATCTGAGAGGAGAGTTGGTAGAGCCTAAGAAGCCTATCGTTTATTATATTGATCCTGCCACACCTATCCAATGGCGTGAAAAAATTATTGCAGGAGTTTACGATTGGCAGGCTGCTTTTGAAAAAGCAGGTTTTAAAAATGCCGTTATCGCAAAAATGCCGGATGACAAAGATAAAGACTTTGATATTGATGATGTAAGATATTCGGTAATTACGTATGCTGCTTCACCTAAATCAAACGCGATGGGACCTTCAGTGGTAGATCCTAGAAGTGGTGAAATTATTGAGTCAGATATTATTTGGTGGCATAACGTAATGACTTCTCTTCAGGAATGGATGAGAATTCAGACAGGGCCAATTGATCCTAAAGCCAGAGGAAATGTATTTAGTGATGAGCACATGGGCGAAGCTATTCGTTTTGTTTCATCTCATGAAGTAGGACATACGTTTGGATTAAAACATAATATGGGCTCTTCATTTGCCTTTCCGGTAGATTCATTACGTTCAAAAGAATTTACAGACAGAATGGGAGGTACCGCACCTTCAATTATGGATTATGCACGTTACAATTACGTAGCGCAGCCTGAAGATGGTGTTACGGCAATTACTCCAAAAATCGGTATTTACGATAAATATGCTATTGAATGGGGTTACCGCTGGTATCCTGATGCAGTGACTGAGAAAAAAGCACTGAAAAACTTAATAGAAAAGCACCAGGATGATCCTACCTATTTCTATGGAGAACAGCAAAGTTATTTAGAAACCATTGATCCTCGTTCACAATCTGAAGATTTAGGTGATGATGCGATGAAGGCCAGTGAATATGGAATGAAAAACTTAAAGATTGTTGTAGATAATCTTTTAAAATGGACGTATGAAGATGGGAAAAGCTATACCGATTCAGGTAAGCTGTATTTGGGAGCTATCGGACAATGGGACTTGTACACAGGTCACGTTATGGCGAATGTAGGAGGGATTTATTTAGATAATACTGTTTTTGGAAGTAAGAAAAAAGCTTACGAGCCGGTGCCTGCTGGAATTCAGAAAAGAGCGGTTGATTACTTAATCAATAATTCGATAAACCTTCCGGAATGGTTGTTTTTCAATCCAATTACTGAGAAAACGTATGCGGTTAAAAACTCTCCAATGGGTCCATTTGAACAGACTCCGTATAATCTAGCAAGAGGAATGCAGTATGGTAATTTGTATTCTTTGTTTATGGATGACCGTCTGTTGAGAATGCTTGAAAATGAATTGAAACATCAGGTTTCAGGTTCGAAGGAAGAAGTTTACACGGTAGACAATTTATTCGAACAAGTGAGAGGTTCAATTTTCAATAAGAAAGGAAGCTTAACGATTCTTGAAAAGATGACACAGAAAAATTATGTGGATGCTTTGATTGTTTCGGTTAATAAATTATTTGAAAAAACTGCTGTGAAAGGATTAAAGGTAGATCAGAACTTGAATATTCCGATGATCTGTAATTTCCAGGAAGAAGCTCAAAGTCTTAGAAATATTAATTATTCATCAATGAAAAGGGTATCTGAAGTTACTACTTATAAAAGAGCAGAACTACAGAAGGTGTTGAATGTATTGAATAGAAGTAAAAATAAAGGAGATGATGCCTCTAGGGCTCATTATGCTGACTTAATCATCCGTATTAAAGAGGCATTAAACAAATAATCGGATATGAATAAAACGTTTATACTTTTACCTCTTTTGGTTGCTAATATTGCGTTAGCTCAAGAAAAGAAAACAATCACGGGGAAGATCCAGGATGGAGATACTTCACGTATGATTGCCGGAGCATCTGTAAAGATCGAAACGCAGTCTATTTCTACCAAGACCAACCAAAAAGGAATTATCGAAAGTGTCTCGATAGGGACAGTAACAGATAAAAATGGAAAATTTATCTTAGAAGTGCCTGCAGATACAAAGTCTGTATTGGTGAGTTCTCTAGGATACGAGTCCAGAACCATTCAGATTGATGAAGGGAAGAATGACTATCATATAACATTAGTTCCTGTTTTAAGTGCTGAGCTTTCTGAAAAAAATAATATTCAGGAAGTAATCATTACGGGATATCAGAAGATTGAAAAACGTAAGCAGACTTCAGCGGTTTCAACCGTTAAGATGGATAATATTAATCAGGCTGGTGTTGCCAGTGTAGATCAAATGTTAGCAGGACAAATTGCCGGTGTAGCCGTTACACCTGAAACCGGAGCTCCCGGAAGCCCTGCAAAAATCAGAATACGTGGAACAGCTTCTCTTTCAGGGCCACAAGATCCTTTATGGGTGATTGATGGACTTCCGTTAGAAGGAAATGATGTGCCTAACTTTACCGATAAGGATAATATTGATCAGCTTCAGAATTTTTCTATCGCAGGATTAAACCCTAATGATATTGAAGATATTACCATCTTGAAAGATGCTGCGGCTACGGCTATTTATGGGGCAAGAGCAGCAAATGGGGTAATTTCTATTACAACAAAAAGAGGAAAAAAAGGAAGTTTAAAATTGAACTTCTCTGCAGATACTTTTGTTACGGCACGTCCTGATTTTGGTAAACTTAATCTTTTAAATGCATCTGAAAAAGTAGATTTAGAATTAATGCTTGCCGACCGTACCGACTTAACGTATCGTACTGATAAAGGGGAGGTGATGAGAATTTTAACCAAAAACGGTCAGCTTGATGCCTATAGAAACGGAGGTTTAGATGCGTTGAATATGTTGACGCGTCAGCAAATCGATGGGTTAAGAAACAGCAATACAGATTGGGGAAAATTATTGTACCGAAATGCAATCAATAAACAATACGGAATAAGTCTTTCCGGAGGTAGTGACCGTTCAGATTATTATTTCTCCCTAGGATATTATGATGAAGAGGGGACAACAATCGGGACAGGTTTCGAGCGTTATAACTTAACGTTGAAAAATAATTATAAGATAAGTGATAAACTTAATTTTGGAGTGTCTGTTTTCGGTACGCAAAGTGAGAGGAAATCATTTGTTACAGATGCTGATGCTTCTATTAGTCCGATTAACTATTCAAGAAATGCAAATCCTTATCTGAGTCCTTATAATGCAGATGGAAGTTACAGATATGATCAGGATATCGATGGTTTTGAAAACAGATACATCCCTTTCAACTTTTTAGAAGAAAGAGAAAATACAAGTTACACGCTGAAAAATCAGTCATTAAAAGCGATTTTCGATTTAGAATACAAAGTATCAAAAGGTCTGAAGATTACTTCACAGTTAGGACTTCAGTACGATGGGAATCAGACAGAGAAATTTGCAGCTCAGAATACCTACTTTACCAGAAAGATGAAAGAAGGAACCCGTTATTATAAAGATGGCGCGTACCGTTACTTTTTGCCGGATGGTGGGGTGAAACAAAATTGGGATAATAATTTCTTCCAATACAACTGGAAATTGCAGGGAAGCTACAGTACAAAAATTAATTCAGTACATGAGATTGATTTAATGGCTGGAACTGAACTTCGTAAAACAGAGGATAACACAACGGTTACAAGAGCGTTCGGTTATGATTCTGAGACAAGAAGAGCGACAGCAATTGTTTTCCCAAGCTCGAATTTTGCAGCGGAAAGAAAATATGAAACCTACCGCGAAATGCCTCCAATTGAGAACGCATACGCTTCTATGTTCGCAACCGCTTCCTATACCTACGATCAGAAATATACTTTCTTCGGAAGTGTGAGATATGACGGGACTAATTTATTCGGGGTTAATAAAAAATACAAATACCTTCCGATCTGGGCGGTTTCTGGTTCTTGGTTAGTAACGAAAGAAAACTTTATGAAAGATCTTTCTGTTATTTCTAACCTTAGATTAAGAGCTTCTTATGGATTACAGGGAAATATAGACCGTAACACCTCACCGTTCTTTATTGGTGAATACAGTGATGCAACTATTCTTCCTGGTGGGAAAGAAAATATTATCAATGTCATCAGTCCTCCAAACGATAAACTTCGTTGGGAAAAAACGACGAATGTGAATTTCGGATTAGATTTAGGTGTATTCCAGAATCGTATCAACCTTACCGCAGATGTTTACAGCAGAAAAGGGACCGATATGATCAGTATGAAAGAAACACCTCTTGAAACAGGTTTTGAATATACGATGATGAACTGGGGAAGCTTAACCAACAAAGGTTTTGAATTGGCGCTTTCTACCAGAAACATCAATAAAGAGAATTTCAAATGGTCTACAACCATCAATTTTGCGCATAACAAGAGTAATGTATTGAGCGAGCAACCTCGTGACAATGCCTTGCTTCCTTCCAGAGAAGGTCTTCCGGTAAACGCTGTTTTTGCATTGAAAACTGCAGGAATGGATGAGAACGGAAACCCAATGTTCTGGAAAGGAAATGAAAAAATGAAGATTGAAGATTTCTTTGCATTGTATGATGTATATGCAGATTTTCTTCCTGGCCAGTTGGTTGATTCAAAGCTGTCCAACGCAGAACTAAGAAGTCTTTTTACCTATGTTGGAGACAGAGATCCTAAGTTTACAGGAGGGATTATCAATACATTTAAAATAAAAAATTTCGACTTTACTGTTTCTGCTACTTTTAACCTGAAGCAAACCGTAATGCAAACACCTTCTTACCGTGGAATGGAATTGGACAGAGGAAGAAATTATACAAAAGATATCTACCAGGCAGGCGGTTCACTTCCGGGTATTACCAGTCCTGATATGGAAACTAACCCAGGTTGGATGGGGAATAAATGGCTTTCTGACAATCGTTCTAATGCCTACAGTCTTCTTGATATTTGGGCAAAAGAAATCAGCTATGTAAGAATTAGCAGCATTCGTTTAGGATATACGTTGCCTAAAGAATTTACAAGTCCTATGGGAATCAGTGCTTTGAGATTAAGTATTGAAGGTCGTAACCTGTTTGTATTCAGCAATGGATATAAAGGATATTTCGATCCGGAAACATACGGTAATATTTATGCACAGCCAATTACCAAGTCGGTTACAGTAGGATTTAATGTTTCTTTTTAAAATTGAAAAAAATGAGAAAAATTACAACATTCATTGCGGTTGCAGCACTAAGTTTTTCCAGTATAGGATGCGATCGTTTTTTAGATATTCAACCTGAAGGGAAAATTATTCCTATGGACGTGGAAGATTATCGTAAGGTACTGACTTCGGCATATGCAAAATATCCGATTCACAGATCTCTGGTGGCTCTTCGTACAGATGAGCTTAATGTAGACGAAAATACAAGTGACTTTATTGCGTATCGTGAAATCGCGATGTGGAAAGATACCAATAACGATCAATCAACAATAGAATTTCCTTGGGTAAGCTTTTATTCCGTGGTCTTTTATCTGAACCAGATCATCAATGAAGGAAGCAAAACTATGGCAGAATCTCCTGAAAAGCAGCAGATTTTAGCAGAAGCTTATGCGCTTCGTGCGTATGTTTATTTTGATATGGTTAATTTATACGGGAAACCTTATAATGCCGCTACAGCATCTCAGGATAGAGGAGTGCCTATTAATTTAGAAATTGATCTTGAGCAGGTTTTAAAACCTTCCAGCGTACAGGAAGTTTATAATCAGGTGCATGCAGATACTAAAAAAGCAGATGAGCTTATGGTAGAGCAGAAGCAGGTATCAGGCATCAATTATAGATTCTCTAAAGTAGCATTATTGGCTTTTGAGGCAAGAACCGCTCTTTATGAAGGAGATTGGAATAAAGCATTAGGATATGCAGACCAAGTATTGGCGATTAAAGGAGAATTAAGCAATTTAAATACATCCAATACAGCGCCTAATCATTATGCTTCGGTAGAATCTATCATGGCTCTGGACAATGCATTTAACAGTGCGGTACAGAATTTATCGTATGCTTCCTCGGATCTGATTTCAAAATATAATACAGCTACAGATAAGAGATTTGCCATTTATTTTGAAAAGAATAATAACAAATATAAAGTGATCAAAGGCGGAAGTTCAGATTTCAGAGTGTCTTTCAGAACAGCAGAATTATATTTTATAAAATCTGAAGCATTGGTTAAATTAAACAGACTTGATGAAGCTAAAGAAACCCTTCTTAAAGTGGAAAAAAACAGATACAATGCAGCTGGATATGCTTCTGTTCAAAATGACATCAATGCAATGAGCTCTACAGAATTCATGAATTTTATGATGGATGAGAGATTCAGAGAATTTGCATTGGAAGGGCAGCGTTGGTTTGATTTAAGAAGATTGAATCAGAAAAAAATAACGCATACCATTAACGGACAGGAATATACTCTTTTGCAAAATGACGTAAGGTATACCATAGAGTTCCCGAAAAGTGCTAAAAAGAATAATCCATTCTTATAAAAAATTAACATTCATATTAATAACCCTGAAACCGCTTGAACTTAATTGTTTTAGCGGTTTTTTTGTATTTTTGCAATGTTATGAAAATTGCAATCATAGAAGATGAGCTATTGGCGGTTAATTATCTGAAAGATCTTTTAGATAAACAAAGCATCGTTCCTGTTACGGAAACGGTGATTCTTCGTTCAAAAAAACAGGCTATAGATTTCTTCAAAAATGATTCTGCGGATCTTATCTTTATGGATATCCATCTTGGTGATGGCATGAGTCTGGATATTTTTGAGCAGGTGGATCTTTTTACACCGGTTATTTTTATTACCGCATTTGATGAATATGCCATGCGGGTTTTCAAACATTTTACCATAGATTATCTCTTAAAACCTTTTGAAGAGGAAGATTTACATAAAGCATTACAAAAATTTATTTCCATAAGAGGGAATTTTGATCCTGAACCTGTATTGAAGTCTATTTCTACCTTATATCAGGCAGGAAATCCCGAAAAGATGAAGCACTTTATGGTCACAGACGGAAATAAAATCAGGTCTGTAGATGAGGAAAGCACCGCTTACTTTTTTGCATCCGGCAAATACTTATTTTTAGCAACATCAGATAATCGAACCTATATTTATGATGATACAATTAAAGATATCATCCATAAATTAAATGCTCAGCTTTTTTTTAAAATCAACCGCAAGTTTATCATCAATAAAAAAGCAATTGTTGAGATCATTAAACATACAAGCCAAAAGATAGAATTAAAACTTTCTCCGGCTCCTGAAATTAATTCGGATGTGTTTATCAGCAAAAGACAGATTACTGAATTTTTACATTGGATTGCCAATTGATGTAAAATTATAAATGTATCATACTTTATGGCATACTAGCCTGTAGGTCTAAGACTGTTTATTGTGGTTTAACTAAAACCATTCGTTTTATAATACAGGTAACTGAAATTTAAAATACAAAGTAAGAGCCCCAATACGTTAATAAAAAACACTTTCCTCTGATTTTTTTTGTATCCTCTATACGCGAAAATTAGATTAAAAAGAAGATAGAACGGAGTCGTAAATATAATAGCAATAGCAACGCCTAAGGCTCTGTCTCCATGATGATTTCCTCTCAAAGGTTGGCTTACATTCCACCATAATAACCCATAGAATCCATACATTATTAGATTTAAAACAAGATGAATTAGCCAATTATATTTCATGTCTGGAGTATTCTAGGTTATCAGATTTGTGAATATACAAATAAAATTTTCAGTTGGAATTGGGATGTGGTTGTACTATTTGTTTATTTAATCTAAAGAAATTTCCCAAGGTGTATATACTAATTTAGTATGTCCAATAGGCTGGTGGCTTGCTTATTTTTATAAGAAAAGTTTAAATGACTTCGTTATCTTTTGAATATACTCCTAAACAATATAGTTCGTAAAGGATTATTCATATTATTTTAGAAAGAATCAATGGTGTCAAATTATTTACAGAATGAGCTGTAAGGCTAGTTCCAAATCCCCTCCTTATCCTTAGATAGCTTTGGGTAAAACCGAATAAAATCTGGGGAGCGAGTGTTATAAGATAATAAATTATAGTGTTATTATTTCCTGTATAGTTTCCTATATGAATGGCGGCAAATAAAATGCTGGATATAATAATAAAAATTATTTGATTTTTTTTCCAAAAATCAAATAATTTTTGATTTTCATATTTTTTCAAAAGAAAAAATAATGCTGTAAAAATTAAAATAAATAATAAAACAAAAACTAATATAAATGAAATGGTACTGAACCAATGCACTCCAAAAACTTTTGCGCTTACCCATAATAAAAAATATGTAACACTTATAGATATATTTATTTTATCATATATAAGCCATAATCTAAAAACAATCTCCTCTAATAAAGGACCTAAAAGCACCGAAAGAAATAAGGAATTTGTTAGTGCATTCATTTCTCCGTCATATTTTAGGGGTTCTAGCATGCCTTTGATTTGTAAAAGCATTCTAATTCCCGTAATTAGTAATATAAATAAATACTGTAATAGTAAAAAACAGAAAATATTAATAATTTTTGAACTAAGAGGTAAAGGAGATACCGTTTCTTTGGAGGGAAAAAAATAAAAATAGAATAAATTTTTAATATAAACCATTAGTTTTGTTTAGTAATCAATATTATATAAAAGTTCAAGAAAGAATTTTTACACTTTCTTGAATTTTAAACTTTACGTCCTATAAGAAAATTTCTTTTCCTATGGTTATGATAGCTTTCGCAATTTACCCTGTAGTAACGTGGTACTCACTGAAATCACCTTTCTCAACTTTCTGCATTACTTCTTCTGTTTTGTACTTTGTCTGCCATTTCTTTAAATGCATCTAAGCTTAATTTTGTTGTTTGTTTTTTCATCTTTTGATTTTTTAGACGATTAATATTTCTTTGCTATATAAACCTGATGTGGGCTTTTCAAGAATCAACAGTTCATATTATATTTTGTATTGTACACATACAAGAAATAAAATATTTTTGTTTTTACTTGAAGTAAACTTAGGCAAGAAATTAGTGAATATTTAAGTGAAAATTACGGTCTAAGAGCCTGTTAAAAAAAATTATAAAAAAAGAGTAAGGGTTGTTAATTGAATAAAAATGTCAATTTAGAGCTGCAAAACAAAAAAAATGATTTATCCAAAGAACTTAAACCTTACTTAGTGGCAATTTATAAAAAAAATGCTTGATTTTAATGATATAAAGCGAAAATCTGATTGACTTATTATCTGGAATGCTATTTATTATCTGGTAAAACAGGCTGTCAGTGGCGGATGCTCCTTTCAAATTTTATTATTCTAAATGGAATTTTGGAATGATAAAAAATTTAATTTTCTTTTATTTTATAAACTTGCGCATAAAGAATATAATCTATTGAATTGCTAAAGACTACTATAAATTCTTCCTTTCCATCTTTATCAATATCATATAAAAAAGCATTAGAATTACCATTTCCTAAATTCTTATTTTCTTCTGGATACTTTTTTTCAATATTAAATTTGTAAACTTTTCCTTTAGAGCAGATTTGTAATAACATCGGTTTATTCTTTAAGTCAATAAATTGATAAGTATCATGCTCTTTGGTCTTTAGTGTAGTTGCATAGCCGGAATCACAATCAATCTTTTTTTGAAGACCACAATCTAGATATGAGAAATGATCTTTATAATTATTCATGTTGTATTTAAAGAAATCTACATTTTTTATTTTTTTAGATTGTATTTTTTTATGATCTCATTACTTTGTAATGAATCATTTAAATGATATAATTTTCCTTTTTTATACATTTTATAATTGTAGTAAAAAACAGAATCATTCTCAGCAAAAGTTTCATTATGAGATTCCATACCACTCACCGAAGAATAATCGCTCCAGCTAATTTTAAAATAATCGAATAGTTCAATTTTTGTAGCTTCTCTTCTTGAACAATTTTGTAAGAAAGCAATACAAATCAAATAAAAAATAATATTGGGTATACTTCATAATTTACTAGTTATTTTAAATCTTCAAGGATATAAACTGGTGGAATTTCATTAGCGGGTGAATCTTTGGTTATTTTTAAAACTGTTTTTGATACTTTATGATCACCATTTTTAAAATTAGGTAAATCACTTGGAAATTTTTTAAAGTGAGCTAATATCTTTTTGCTGTGATAAATATACGTTGTAGAATCTCTAGCTTTTCCTCCATCTTTATTCTTATTAATTGCCGATTGATCAAATAGTGCGACTACCAATTTTTCGGTTACTTTACATTGTTTTTGTAAATGAAAGTACTGGGAAGCCATTGCCCAAATTTTTCTATCATCATGCATCCTAATGTTCATATCTCCATAATATCCTTGCCCTTCCCAATCTTTATAAAAAGATCTAGGATTTGTTATAAAAATATTTTCTTCACAAAATTTTTTAAATCCCTTTACTTGTTCAAAATTAGCATATTCCACAGACTGTTTTTCAACCGTTATTTTTCTGTATGGCCATGTATTATCATCTCCAGCTGTTTTATCCTTATTTTCCTTCCCAAAACCTAAATGATATAGATGTGACATGTATACAAATCCTTTTTCCGAATAAGCAGAAGATTTAGTTAAACCTCCTATCCCATAAGTTCCTACAATGTTTAGATAAATATATGCAATATCCCATAAATTTTTTTTTCCATTAGAACTTTCCACTAAAACGGTCGCCATAAACTTAGCTTTTTCTTCTGGTGATAAATCATCAATAGATTTTACATTTTCTTTTTGTAATTCAGTTTGGCAGTCCCCAATTCTTATCCCTCCACAGAAAACATGAGATGCGCCTCCATCAAAATATAAGTCATCATCATCTGCATAGAATTTGATAATGCTTATTTTAAAGCTATCTATCTCTATTTCAAAGGTACTTCCATAGGAGGTGTTTATTTTCTTTGACTCTATTTTTTGATTTGCGGTATTATAAATATCTGCTACTATTATACCCGTATTATCATCTGCTGTTTTATTTCCTTTCTCTACTTTAAATTTTAATTTAACTTTTGTCTTAGTAGAAACTAATCTTACCCTCTGCATCTGTGGAGATCTTTTATTGTTATCAATTCTAATATCCAATCTCCAGTAACCTTCTTTGTCTTTAAACTCATAGTCTTTTCCATTTGAAACAATAGAGACGATAGGTATAAAAGCATTACCAAAATCTATATCTTCTGGATCATTATAAGTTAGCCCTTTGTCAACGCCCTCTGCTTCAAATAAATTACAATTATATTTTATATTCGAATTAGACAATATTGTGTAATCTCCTTCGATTTTTTCTATAAGTTTACCACCAATGTACGTTTCTTTGCCCATAATTAATGATTTTGAGATTTTTCACCGCTATTAATTTTCACCTCTTCTTGTGCTTGTTTAATAATTGTTCCGTTACTATTAACTATTACTCCTTTTTCATTATTAATTATAGTAGCTCCCTTTTTAACTTCACTTTCTTTATCTCCCTGAATGACTTCTTTTACTTTACCCACAACATTGGTTACAAAATCTTTTCCAACGGTCAATATATTCATCATTCCCACATTTAAAGATTTATTGGTTCCTATAGTTTCATTGGAATTCATTTCAACTGTGGTTGTCATATTCTGTCCCACATTGATCTCTAAATTCTCTCCTGCATTAAGCGTCATATTTTTTGGAGCAGTCAGGATAATATTCCCCTGTCCATCCATCAAATATGTATTTCCGCTTGGGTCAATAATATTCACGCTGCCTTCATCATCATTCAAGAGAATTTTTATTCCGCTTTTGGTTTGTATGGATCTCAGTCGATTATTTATGCCACCTCCTAAACCTGTGCCTCCATGAAACATTCCCCCCATTACGAAAGGTCTGTCTGGATGTCCGTGTTGAAAATTAACCATTACCTGATCGCCTACTTCAGGAATCGCAACATAGCCACGGTTCTGATTGATTTGACCTGTTCCTCCCGCATCGGGGCTCATCACTCGGATGAAATCGGTGGTGTCATTCAACTGCCAATCGAATCGTACGCTCACTCTTCCTTGTCCGTTAGGATCAGTATTAGAGATAACCGTTGCAATTTGGGGTTGAGCAGCGGGAATTACAAAATCTGGGGTGGGCATGAAACCTGTTCCTTCCGCAATTCCTTCAAATGTTCCCGTATAATATCCTCTGGCGTCTACTTCGTGCGTAGCTTCGGTAATCATTAAAGTGGTAAAATGCTCTGTTTTATTGGAGTCTGGTATTCGTATTTCAATATCGGCAACACATCCAGGATAAAGAAAAGGTTCTGTAGTGGAACCTGAAGTCGTAAATACATCTACGCCTTTACTTCCCGCAGCACTTTTCTGAGAGTATTCTACATCAAGATGGGTAGCTGCTTTTAAAGGAGCGATTTTTAAAGCCGGAGTTTTATAGATGTTATCATTATTTTCATAGGCTGTTCTGGCCAGATCTCCCAAATGTTTTACAGGAGTATCCCCTGAGGTCAGTTTTTCATTCCTACTGCTGTTATAGCCATAGAATCGAGGCTTAGTATGCACTGCTTTGAGTTCTGTTCTCAACTCGGTAGTATTGCTGCCGTAGATTAATTTAATTGGTGGATTGGGTTGAGGAAGTTTCCCAAAATGCAGAACATAGCCGTCATAAAAGAACTGTTCTCCATAAGCCTCAGCCATTCTTGCCAAATAATTATAATGGGTTTCGTCATATTGACTGCTGTATAGAATTTGTGAACTGTCATTGGTGTTAATGCTGAAATCAAAGTCGTTATTAAGTCCCTGCTTAATCACATCATTGGCGATAATACCCATATTTACGGGGAGATTTCCTCCGAAGCTTTGGGTATGTGGTGCACCATCTAATAAAATGGTTGGACTGTATCCTTTAAGAACAATATTTCCCAAGCTCATCCTTTCCTGACTGAAACCCACCGAAGTAATCACGCCTACAAAAGATCGGTCCGGACTTTTATCCACTCCTTTATATTTGAACGTTGCGGTAAAGCGTTTTCCTAATAGCTTTTTAACCTCTTTTAGATGATGGGTTTGATGCCCCTCCAGACTGTCATGTGCTAGAATAATTTCAAATTCATGATGCTTGACCGCACTTTGGGTTAATTTAAAGTGTTTGAAATATTTAACAGGTTTTCCGTCGGCAAGCACTTCCAGTTCTACCATTCGGTTGATTCCTGCAATGTGATTTTCAGAAATTGCCTTCGTATTATTGTCAGGAATAAATGAAGGTCTTTTTAATGTTGAATAGCCTTCATTAGAAGGGATTTCATTTTCGTTTTTTTTCATTTTAGTGTTTTTTTGTGTTCTGGTATCGAATGTAATTTTTACTACTTCATAAAATAAAATGAGTGTTTAAATTTTGATTGTCTGCTTTTACTAATGATTTTAAGCTTAAAAGGCTATCATAAATGACAGCCTTTTATGAATCTTTCTCTATGGAATGATGGTGCTTAAGAACTTGGCCACAGCCCTTCGTAAGCAGAATTACCATAATTGATTTGTTCTGCACTGATCACGAAACTGATGAGCATAGAGTTCTGATCTACTGCGTCGAAATCTACTTCATGTTGGATTACATAACCATTTTCCCAGTTCAGGGTAATTAATGTTCCTTCTTCATGAGATTTATTGAAAGTAACTTCTCCGCTTGTTGGTTTGTATTTACCGTTTAGTAAACTTTCGAGAATATCAGATTTCTCTGTAGCTTCGATGGTTAACTTAATAATTGCATTTGATGGGTCTGATGCTACTCGTCCTGAAACGTCTGTAGATCTAGCGACACTGTAATTAAGTTTTAATAACTTTTGACCCTCGCTTCCGTTGAATTTTAAAATTCCTCTTGAATTTTTTTCCGCCATAATTTCTAAATTTTAATTATTAACACTGTGTTTTTCAATGTTTTGTTATAGCAAATATAGATACCACATTTTAATTCAAAAAATTTTTATCGCATTATTTCATATTTTGTAGTAGTTCTACTACTGACAAACGTTAGGTAGGGAAGTGGTAATTTGAGTAATTTATCGCAATTATTTCATATTTTGTAGTAGTTCTACTACTGACAAACGTTAGGTAGGGAAGTGGTTAATTTGAGTAATAGTTATCTGAAAATAATACTCAATGTAAAGAAAATGTAGTAAGAGTAGGGATTTGGAGATCGTAGAATGTTTTTTGAAACTATTTAAAAGGTTGAGTGTTTTTCTTATTTAGGTTATCTAAACTTTTTGCGTAGTTCCCAACTTTTGCACCTGATCCGAGTCTTTCAATGCCAAAATAAAAAACTTCAGATTACAACTTAGAGGTGTGCGAGATAAATCGTTTTTCCTATTTAGATTATCTAAGCTTTTTGCATAGTCCCCAAGTTTTGGTATTGATCCAACTTTTTGCGTAGTCCAATTGATCCAAAATATTGATAGAATTTCAGAATAACTCATATAAAATAAAAATCCCTTAAATCGTAAAATTTAAGGGATTTTAGAAATCAAATAATTTCTTGTGGTTTCTCCAGGAATCGAACCAGGGACACATGGATTTTCAATCCATTGCTCTACCAACTGAGCTAAGAAACCATTTTATTTTGTTTGACTTACTTCGTTGTTTTAAAGTGATGCAAAAGTACTAAGTTTTCATATATGAAGCAAGTATTAATCATACTTTTTTCTAATAAAAATAAAAACTTACTGATTCTCAGGAGAGTTATTTTCCTGTTCCTTTCTTATTTGCTCACTCATTTCTTCTAACACAGGTTTTATCGTACTTTCGGGAAGGTCGCTTATCCTAATATACATCAATCCGTCAATCGCATCATTAAAGTTGGGATCTACATTAAATGCAATAACTTTTGCATTTTGCTTGATGTATTTTTTGATCAAAACAGGCAATCTTAACTCTGGTTCTAGATCGTCAATGATCTTATCTAATTTATTTAGATCAGATTCCATTTCATCAAAGAATAAGCTTTTATCTCTTTCTCTAAGCCTTACTTTATATTCGTTTCTAGGAGTGATGTATTGAGCAACTGCAGAATCATAATAATTAGAACGCATAAACTCAATCATTAATGATTTAGAGAACTCTGAAAACTTATTAGAGATACTCACACCTCCCATTAGGAATTTATGGTCAGGATTTCTTAAACAAACATGCACAATTCCTCTCCATAAAAGGAAAAGAGGAAGGGGTTTCTGTTGATATTCCTGGCAGATATAGGCTCTTCCCATCTCAATTACTTTTCTAAAGAAAGGATGGATGTCTTGTTCAAATTCAAATAAAGAACTGGTGTAGAAACCTTTTATACCAGATTTCTTCATCACTTCCTTACCTAAAGCCATTCTGTAGGCTCCAACCAGCTTTTCCTCCGCATTATCCCAAAGAAAAAGATGATGATAGTGCTTATCATATTCATCAAGGTCAAAAGGCATGTTACTTCCTTCTCCTACGGCACGGAATGTAAGCTCTCTTTGGCGCCCAATTTCCCTCATTACAGAAGGTATTTCTTCGTAGGCGGTGAAATAGATCTCATAATTACCGTTACTAAAAAGCATTTTGTCGGTACCTTTCAGCTTGCTGATGTCTTTAATGATATCTTCTTTCGGAGTTTCATCAATGATATTCTGAACAATATTCTCTTCTCTGAGCAAAGGAAACTTTACATATAGATTTTGAAGATTAATAGCCTGAGCCAGAGATTTTCTCTTTTCGTAGTAAGATTTCATCATATAAACCTTACGCTTGAGGAACTCTCCTAATTCTTCCATGGTTTCCATCTCATCCATTGCTTTTACACTGATGGTCTTTCCAATCCTGATACGAATAGGTTTCTCCCTGTCATTCATCATTTCAGCAGGAAGCATCAAGGTCTGTAAATTCGGATGAAGTTTGGCTACCTGATAAAAAAGGCGGCTGTTCTTTGCATGGAAATACATAGGAACTACCGGCACTTTTGCCATTTTAATAAGCTTAAGAGCCGGTTTTTCCCATTCTTTATCTAAAATTTCTCCGTAAGGATTGTTCTTGTTAGAAACTTCTCCAGCCGGGAAAATACCTACACAGCCTCCGTTTTGCAAATGCTTTAATGTTTCGCGCATCCCGGAAGAGCTGCTGTAAGCTCCTTTTTTGTTTTCAAAAGGGTTTACAGAAATCACGAAAGGTTCCATCGGTTTGATTTTTTCCAAAAGGAAATTACCCATCACCTTGAAATCCGGACGTACTTCTGTTAAAATTTTGCACATTAAAATCCCGTCAATCGCTCCTAGTGGATGATTGGATACCAAAATAAATGGTCCTGTTTTTGGGATTTTTGCGAGATCTTCTTCAAAAGCAACATAGCTTAAGTTTCTTTCTCTCACAAATGAGTCGAAAAAGTCTTTACCTTCCTTATCTTTTAGTTTATCGTATAGTCTGTTTACTTCATTTATTTTAGCAATGCTCATCACAGCAGATGCTATTGGATTCTTTAAAAATCCTATTTTACTTAAGCCGGAAGCTTGAATTAAATCGTTTTTCGAAATTAAACTCATGTGTGTTTAGTCGCAATTAATTTTATTGTGTTACCATTTGAAGCGTATTCTTGGAAATCTGTTCCAATAATACACTTTTTTCTTGGTAAAATTTATCTATGTTCTCCATCTTCGCATTTCTCACGGTAAATAAAGATACATTTTTTACTACTTCAGTCTTAAAAATTTTCTGAAGTTCTTCATTTAGCTCATCTATTTTGTCAAATTTATCTTCCAGACATAAAGCTAATGAAATTGCAGAGTTCTGCATCAAAGAAACTTTGATTTTATATTTTGATAAATAACCAAAAACCAAACTCATGTGATCTTCTGCAACAAATGAAAAGTCTCTTGTAGATATTTTTAAGAGATTTTGATTTTCTTTTAAAATATAAGATTCCTGATATTCGTTTTTATCAGAAGCACCTACTTTTGTTCCTTCTTTAGTAGGATCTAAGAAAGATTTTACGTAAAAAGGAATACTCTTTTGTTGTAAAGGCTGTAATGTTTTAGGATGGATGACACTTGCTCCATAATATGCCATCTCAATCGCTTCTTCATAAGAAATATACGAAAGAAGGGTTACATCCTTGAATTTTCTTGGATCTCCCGTCATTACTCCCGGAACATCTTTCCAGATTGTCATCGCTTCTGCATTTAAACAATAAGCAAAGATCGCTGCAGAATAATCTGAACCTTCTCTTCCTAAAGTTACTGTAAAGTTATTGTCATCAGAACCAATGAAACCTTGCGTTACATAGCAGATTTCAGGATTTAGAGTAGACATAAATTCTTCAGTCTTTTTCCAGTCTACATTACCATCTCTGTAAGAATTGTCAGTTTTTATATAATCTCTGGCATCTAGCCATTGATTGGTAAACTGTATCTCATTCAGATATTCGCTTACAATTTTAGTTGAGATCATTTCTCCGCAGCTTACAACCTGGTCGTAAACAAAATTGTAGTTTGGAGATTTATTTCTTCGTAAAAAAGAATCAATATCATCAAAAAACAAATTGATTTCTGCAAAAACAGCATGATTTTCCTGGAAAAGCCCCTTGGCTATTTCAATGTGTTTCTGTTTAATGTTCTTGATCTCAGCTTGATAGTTGTCTTTCTTGAAATAAAGCTCTACCACTTTTTCCAATTCATTAGTCGTCTTGCCCATGGCTGAAATTACCAGCACACATTTAGCAAATCCTTGGCTTTCTAATACCATGGATACATTTTTTACACTTTCAGCATCTTTTACCGATGCTCCACCAAACTTGAAAATTTTCATTAAATTGTTAAAAATAAAATTGTTAGATAAAATTTAATTGAGTTTTTTACGGAGGTCAAAATTATAAATTTACAACGAGATATGAAAGAGGCGAGTGGTACTAAGAATTAAGATTTTATTAAAATTATTGATATATTCTAAATATCTGAATTTTCTTTCCTTCGCAGGATGAATTGGTGATTAATTTTAAGGATTAAATAATAGCTAATAACGGTTAATCGTATTGTAGGGTTCTGATATACAGTGTTTAATGTATTTTGAAAGAAAATTCTTTATATTGTTCCAAATTTTACGAAATTTGAGCAAAACGTAAAAAGAAAAATATGTCAGATCAACCATTACAGACTTTAGGAGAATTTCTTATTGATAAACAGGACGACTTCCAGTATTCTACGGGTGAATTTTCACGTCTTCTGAGTGCAATAAGATTAGCTTCGAAAGTGGTAAACAGGGAAGTAAACAAGGCCGGAATTGCAGATATCATTGGAAAAGCAGGGAAAGAAAATATTCAGGGAGAAGAGCAGCAGAAGCTTGATGTGATTGCCAATGAGATTTTTATTACAGCGTTATCCCAAAGAGAAGTGGTTTGTGGTATTGCTTCTGAAGAAAATGATGATTTTATTGACATTAAATGTGGCGAAAATGGTCATTTAAGCAAATATGTTGTATTGATTGACCCGTTAGATGGTTCTTCAAATATTGATGTAAATGTTTCTGTAGGAACTATTTTCTCTATTTACAGAAGAGTAAGCGAACCAGGTACGCCTGTTCAGTTGGAAGATTTCTTACAGAAAGGAGTAAATCAAATTGCTGCAGGATATGTTATTTACGGTTCATCTACCATGATTGTTTATACAACAGGAAACGGTGTGAACGGATTTACACTGGATCCTTCTTTGGGTACTTATTATCTTTCTCACCCGAATATGACATTTCCAAAAACGGGTAAAATTTATTCTATCAATGAAGGAAATTATATCAAGTTTCCTCAAGGCGTTAAAAATTACCTTAAATATTGTCAGATGGAAGAAGGCGACAGACCTTATACATCAAGATATATTGGTTCTTTAGTAGCAGATTTTCATAGAAATATGTTGAAAGGGGGAATTTACATTTATCCTTCTTATTCTCAGTCTCCAACTGGTAAATTAAGATTGTTATATGAATGTAATCCTATGGCATTCTTGGCAGAACAGGCCGGAGGAAAAGCAACAGACGGATTCAGAAGGATTTTGGAAATTGAACCAACAGAACTTCATCAAAGAATTCCGTTTTTCTGTGGAAGCGTAAATATGGTGGAGAAAGCAGAAGAGTTTATGCGAATAGACAGTGTAAAATAAATGAAAGCAAAATATTCTAGATATTTATTAGAATTCAAACGCCCGAGTGGAACATCTCGTGGCGTTTTGTATGAAAAGGAAACTTTTATTCTCGAAATTTCAGAAAATGATAAAAAGGGAATAGGAGAGTGTGCTATTTTCAGAGGACTGAGTTTTGATGACCGACCAGATTATGAAGAAAAGCTACAATGGCTTTGTGATCATATTGAAAAGGATTCTGAATTTTTAAAAGAAGAATTAAAAGAATTTCCTTCCATCTGGTTTGGATACGAACAGGCCATTTTAAATTTAAAACATGGAGATAACTTATATTTCCCAAGTGAATTTACAGAAGGAAAAGCTTCAATCGTTATCAATGGTTTGATCTGGATGGGTGACATTCATTATATGGAAGAACAGATTCAGGATAAACTGAATAATGGCTTCCATTGCATTAAATTAAAAATTGGGGTCGATTGGAAATCTGAATATGAAGTACTTCAAAAGCTAAGACAGAAATTCTCCAAAGAAAAACTAGAATTGCGTGTTGATGCTAACGGTGGTTTTAGCAAAGAAGAGGCGAAAGTTGTACTGCAACAATTAGCAGATTTGGATATTCATTCTATCGAGCAGCCCATTAAAGCTGGAAATTGGGATGATATGGCAGAATTGTGTGCCGAAACGCCAACTCCGATTGCTTTAGATGAAGAATTAATAGGAATTATTAATTACGACGAAAAGAAGAAACTGTTAGAAGCCATCAAACCTCAATATATTATTTTAAAACCAGCTTTGGTAGGTGGTTTTTCTGGTTCTGATGAATGGATTTCGCTTGCAGAACAACAAAATATGGCTTGGTGGATTACCTCTGCACTTGAAAGTAATATTGGACTCAACGCGATTGCTCAATATACATTTACCAAAAAAAATCCGATGCCACAAGGGTTGGGCACCGGAGCTTTATTTGTCAATAATTTTGAATCCGATTTGGAACTCAGAAATGAGCTGTTATGGTTCAAAATATAATTGAGAAAAATTAACTAGCATGCTGGAGCAGGTGAATCTGGACAGGTAGTATTACCGCAGTAATCGGGAGCCCATGATCTGCAACACATTGTACTTGGATTCCAGTTGTTACATCCAAGAGGAGGTCTTCCTCCTTTGATTGTTTTTAATTTTTCTCTTTTGATTTTTTCTAGATTTTTCATAATAAAGATTTAATTGATTTGTAAAGTAAAGATCAATTTATTTTTTAGAATAAGCAATGTTTTTAACTTTAATTAACTAAGTGGTGAAATATAATTTAAATTTTACTACTTAGTTAATTAAAACATAAAAGCTGAAAACAAGAAATATCTAATAAACTTTAAAAAGCTTATTAGATATAAAATTGAATTGGTTGTATAGATAATGTAATTTTACGGTCGGATAATTAGTCTTTTTTTTTGTTGGTATTCAATTGATTAAATCACGTCTTTTACAAAAATCGCTTTCTTAATTTTTTTCAATAAATAAGAAAACTTACTTTTAACTTTCTTCATGATATAAAATTTATATTTCTCTGTTTAATGAATTCACAATCTTTATGCCACTTTTAGTTCCTATGCCAACTTTAACACATGAGCCTATTTATTATATTTTTTTTAATGAGTTGTTAAGAAATAATTGTGAAGATATTTTCGTTGTCCTTTATTCTATGGGTGATAAGGTTACGATCTACTCCGTATAAATTTTGAAAAATATCTTTCTGAACCTGCGAGCTGGAGAGATATCCCCAATGATTTCCGATTTCAAATTTCAAGCTGTTCTTCAAATCATTTTCAATAAAAGTACAATCGATAATAGAAACGATGTCTTTGAGTTTTTCAATATCGCTGGGTCCGTTTTTACCCAATCTTGGGGTTAGAATATTTTTTGTGAATTGTGAAATTCCAAGAATGGTATCTTTTCGATTTAAATAAATGGAGATTCTGTTGGCCAATAAAGGAAGCTTATTAAAGGAGTCTTCCGATTCATCAAAAACTTTATACGTAACATCAGAGTTCAATAGCAAAACCTGATCGATAACTCTTAATATATTCTCTTTTTTCAAGCTATACAACATACTTTGAAGGACTCTGTTTCCCATGGAATGGGCCATTAAATGAATTCTTTGGTTGCAGGGAGCAAGATCTCGATTGGAGAAGATATCTTTTAAAAATTGGGTGTAAAAATAAAACAGTCTTAGTAAAGAAGTCCCTGAATTGATACTTGACGCTTTATCGTCAAAATAAGTCAGGGGAACAATACTGCTCGAAGCCGGCCAGCTTACAAATAAAATATGCTCAACGGGAGATTCTGGGTTGTCTATGAATATCTTTTTAAGATCAATCATTGCTTTCAGTTCATCATCAAAATCATAAGCATATCCATGAATAAATATCAAAACATCACTTCTTTCTTTGCTGGAAGACATTTCTTTATACAATTCGTAAAACATTCTTTGGCTTCCTCCCAGATTATTTGCGGTAAGGGTGGGTTTTTTGATTCCCTTTTCACTGAGTAAGACATCCAGAACTTCTTGATATCCTTGTTTCTCGGGTTCTGAAAAGAGTTTATAGTCTAAGATGTTTCGATTGGTATAGCTTTTCTTCTTTTTGGCTTGTGCTGTAGGTTCTTTGTAGTTTTCGAAATCACATTTTGCAATTCTAAAATTAGGAATTGAATATTCATCATTAGAAAATGAATCTAATTTTTCACCTTGATGGCGCACAATTTTCCTGTTACTTAAGATAAAGACAGACATGAGTGTTAGTTTTAGTGAATTTAAGCATTTTTCTGCATATTTTAAAAGAAAATCATAATTTTTTAACTTGTTATTTTTAGGATTTTACATTTTCATAAACCCGTGAAATTTCCTAAATTTGCAAATTGTCACAAAATGTGATATTTAAAAGCTGACTTAATGGAAGAAGAAAAAAAATCTCTCAATTTTATTGAGCAAATTATAGAAGATGATTTAGCAAACGGTTTAAACAGAGATCAAATCCGTTTCCGTTTTCCTCCTGAACCGAATGGATATTTACATGTTGGGCACACAAAAGCCATCTGTATCAATTTTGGTTTGGGTGAAAAATACAATGCTCCCGTAAACCTTCGTTTTGACGATACAAATCCTGAAAAAGAAGAACAGGAATTTGTAGATTCTATTAAAAAAGACGTCGAATGGCTAGGTTTCAAATGGGATAAAGAATTGTATGCATCAGACTACTTCCAGCAGCTTTATGATTGGGCTGTTAAGTTGATCAAAGAGCAGAAAGCTTATGTTGATGAGCAGCCATCTCAAACGATAACAGAACAAAGAAAAAATCCTACAGAACCGGGTGTTGAATCTCCGTTCAGAAATCGTCCTGTTGATGAATCTTTAGATTTATTCGAAAGGATGAAAAATGGGGAGTTTGAAGAAGGTTCAATGTCTCTTCGTGCAAAAATTGATATGGTTTCGCCTAATATGAATATGCGTGACCCTGTTATGTACAGAATTTTAAAAAGACCTCACCACAGAACAGGTACAGAATGGAAAATTTATCCAATGTACGACTGGGCTCATGGGGAGTCTGATTATTTAGAGCAAGTATCCCATTCATTATGTTCGTTAGAATTTGAAAATCACAGACCGCTTTATAATTGGTATTTGGAGCAGGTGTATGATGAATCTAAAGTAGCGCCTAAGCAAAGAGAATTTGCAAGGATGAATGTTTCTTATATGATCACTTCCAAAAGGAAGCTGCAAAGGCTTGTTGCTGAAAATGCAGTGACAGGATGGGATGATCCGAGGATGCCTACAATTTCAGGAATGAGGAGGAAAGGTTTTACCCCTACTTCTATCAAGAATTTTATTGAGAAAGTGGGAGTTGCCAAAAGAGAAAATCTTATTGAGATTCAATTATTGGATTTTTGCGTCCGTGAAGACTTGAATAAAGTGGCTAAACGTTTGATGGCAGTGGTAGATCCTGTAAAATTGGTGATTGAAAACTATCCTGAAGGAAATGAAGAGTGGTTAGACACTGAAAATAATACTGAGCAGGAAAATGCCGGAACAAGGCAAGTTCCTTTCTCTAGAGAATTATATATTGAGCGTGAAGACTTTAAAGAAGAAGCGAACAATAAATTCTTTAGATTAAAATTAGGTGGAGAAGTTCGTTTAAAATCTGCTTACATCATCAAAGCTGAAAGAGTGGAGAAAGATGAAAACGGAGAGATTACAACCATTTACGCTTCTTATGACGAGAAAAGTAAGTCGGGGAGTGGAACTGAGGAAAGTTTAAGAAAAGTAAAAGGGACATTACATTGGGTGTCTGCAAAACATGCCCTTCCTGTAGATGTAAGAATTTACAATAACTTATTCACTGTGGAACAGCCTGATGCTGAAAAAGATGTAGATTTCTTGGATTTTATTAATCCTGAATCGGTCTCTACAATTCAAGGTTTTGCTGAACCTAGTTTAAAAGATGTTGCTATTGGAGAACCTCTTCAATTCCAAAGAATTGGATATTTTACGAAAGATCAGGATTCTACGGATGCTAAATTGGTATTTAACCGTACGGTAACATTAAAAGACTCTTATAAGCCGGAGTAAAAATCTATTTATACTAATATAAAGAGAACAGGGCTTATTGTATAGGCCCTGTTCTTTTGTTTTAAAATTAAAAAATTGTGAAATTAATAAGCGTATATACCAACTCGTTTAAGGGACTTTCTCAGGAAAGTTGGATGTTGGCCTTGGTAATGCTCATCAACCGTGCAGGTTCTATGGTACTTCCGTTTTTAGGAGTATACATGACCGATCATTTACATTTCAGTATAGAGAATACCGGAGTTGTTCTGAGTTTTTTCGGAATTGGTTCTGTATTGGGCTCTTGGTTGGGTGGGATGATTACCGATAAAATTGGAGAATATAAAGTACAGTATTTAAGTTTATTACTGAGTGTACCTTTATTTTGTTTAATTCCGATCTTTAATACAGAAGTTGGAGTGGCGGGAATTATTCTAGCGCAAAGTATTGTGAGCGAAACGTTCAGACCTGCCAACTCGGTAGCGATCACGAAGTATGCAAGACCTGAAAATATCACAAGAGCATTTTCACTCAACCGTATGGCTGTGAATTTGGGATTCTCTATCGGTCCTGCTTTGGGCGGAATTTTATCTGCAATTTCTTACGAATTTTTATTTTTCAGTAATGCATTTGCTGCTTTGACAGCCGGATTAATGTATATCTGGTTCTTTGGGAAACGAAATAAATTAGCCAAATTAAGAGCCAAAAAAGTAAAAGAAGCAATCATTATCAAAAAAGAGAACTCACCGTATAAAGACCGTAAGTTCCTTGTGTACTGTTTCTTTTGTATGTTGTTTTCAATATGCTTTTTCCAGTTATTCAGCACGTTGACGATCTTCTATAAAGATACAGCGCATTTAAGCCAGCAGAGTATAGGATATATTTTAGGATATAGCGGATTCTTAATTGTCTTGCTTGAAATGGGGTTTGTACAAATTGCCGAAAAGTATTTCAGTTTAGCAATAACAATGCTTTTAGGAACTTTCATTTGCGGATTTTCTTATGCCATGATAGCGTTTGATTACAGTATGATTACGTTGATTATTTCCATGACATTACTTTGTATTGGGGAGATTTGGACACTCCCTTTTATGTCTACAATCACCGCAATGCGTTCAGGAAAAAACAACAAAGGAGCCTACATGGGATTGAATGGAATTTCGTTTTCAATAGCATTTATTATTACTCCATACATCGGAACAATGCTTGCTCAAAAATTCGGATTCAATGCCTTGTGGATTGGGACCGGAGTCTTGGCGACAGGTATTGCAATTGCATTTTATTTTGTGGTTCCATGGATGCTGAAAGATAGAGAAACAGAGGATAAAGAAATGAGTTAAAATCTATAAATTGGATTTTTGCTAACACATCAAATAATGAAAAAGAGTTACCTTATAAAGTAACTCTTTTCATTTATATATAATAAGTTGTTTAATGAATAACTGGAGTGGCCTCATTCATTTCAAGCTCTTTTACATAGATCTGAGCCTCTGTATTAAATCCATATCTAACAGTAGCACGTTGTAATGTTTTATCTCTTTGAAGAAAAGAAGCTGCATAATTGGTGTAAGCATCACCTTTTTTCGTAATCACTGCACCAGGATAGGTGATTGGAATTTTATAGGTAATAGAACCTTGCTGTACTTTTTGCACAATATATACAAATAACTTTTTATTAGGTGGAACAATAGGATTTATTGTTTCGGTGATAGTATTGGATACCTGCTTAACGACAGAGCTTGATGCTGTTGCGCTTAAGGTTGCTTCTATTGAAGCTTCTGCGGTTCCTGATATAAACGGAAGAGGTATACTTACGCCTTGAGGTAATCCTAAGCTTCCTTGGGGAGAACTTAGGGTAATTGATATCTTTGCACCTACCGTAAGACCTGCTGCTAAGGTAATGGTATTCGTCATTGAAGTCAAATTACTATAGCTAATCGTTTTATTATAGGTCATAGGATTCGAGGTTGCATTATAAATACTTGTACCGCTAAATACTACTTGGCTTTGATCTGGGTCTCCAACAAAACTTTCTATCACAGGAAGTTCTGTTTTCACATAAGCCCTTGCATTGTTGTTTGCAGGACGTGTTAAGCTAGCATTTGTTTTATAGTCATTTACAATAACTCCTGTTATGTCATTGCCAAATTTATTTTTATAAATGTTGAGAATACTTTGGTTATTGAGACCTAATTGTTGAAGGTTTTCGGGGGTTATAAGTGTCTGAATGGTTGGTGACCCTTCTTTTGATGCTGGACTGGTTTTCATTAGTTGGCGCAATATTAATTGTTCCAATAAGTTTTAATCCATTGTCAGCTATAAACTTTTTTTGAACTTCATCACTGATCATACGTCCAGTTTGTTGGTTGTCGGTAGGAGTGATTTGATCATTTCCAATTTCCGTACTTTCTTGTCTGCAAGAGTTTGCTAATAGCGTTACTAGAACAACGCCAAAGATTTGGGTTTTTCTTGAATTTTTCATCATTTTATGTATTTGTGTTGCTTGAATAAATGTACGATATTTATTCAAGTAATAATGAAATAATTCAAGTAATTGTAGTATTTAGTGTATTATCAATTAGATAAATTCAAACAAAGTATTTATTTATTATTTTTAATGTTGATGGTTAAAATTATCAATAGAAATAATTTTACTATTGATAGCATATTGAATATTTACATTCCTTAGAATTGATGAAAAAGCTGTTTATTTTACTTAATGATATTTTTTATGATCATTTCTGCATGAATTCTTGAATTCTCAATAAACCAAAGATGGGTGTCTTTTCCACCACAAACAACGCCAGCCAAATAAAGGTTTTTGATATTTGTTTCCATTGTTTCGGGATGGTAAATAGGATTTAAACAGTCTCCCTGGAGATCAATTCCTGAATTGAGTAAGAAATCAAAATCAGGAAGATAGCCTGTCATCGCCAATACAAAATCATTTTCAATTTCGTTGATTTTTCCATTTTCATCTTTAAAAATAACAGCGTTTTCCTTTATTTCAATAATCTCAGAATTGAAGTGAGCGGCAATACTTCCTTCAGCTATCCTGTTTTCAATATCAGGTTTTACCCAATATTTTACATTTTTTGATATTTCAGAATGGCGAACAATCATGGTGACTTCAGCTCCTTTTCGATACGTTTCCAGCGCTGCATCTACAGATGAATTGCTGGAACCCACGACTACAATTTTCTGCTTTGCATAAGGGTAAGGTTCGGTGTAATAATGCTTTACTTTGGGTAGATTTTCTCCTGGAAGATTCATCAAATTAGGGATATCATAGAATCCTGTAGAGATAATTACATTTTTGGCGTAGTATGTTGCTTTTGAAGTTTTAATTTCAAAAATAGCTTCGTTTTTAGCAACATTGAGTACTCTTTCATACAGATTAATATGAATGTTTTTCTGTCTGGCAATTCCCTGATAATATTCTAATGCTTCTTGTCTTCCTGGTTTTGGAGCAGCTGAAATGAAGGGGATCTCATCTATTTCTAATTTTTCTGCGGTCGAGAAAAATCGCATATATAAAGGATAGTTGTATAACGAATTTACAATGGTTCCTTTTTCTATAATTAAATAAGTCAGATTATTTTTTTTAGCTTCAAGCGCACAATTAAGACCAATTGGCCCTGCTCCGACAATAAGAATATCTAAAACTTCCATCATGCGAAGATATTGAAAAACTTTCTTACCTTTAATTGAATTCATGAATATCCAAGAATGAAATATTATATTGCTGTTGCATCAAAAGATCATATTGAAAGAGGAGTACAGGGCGGGTTTATGCAGTCTAATCATGGGAAATCTACTTCTTTAAAAAGACTCAGGAAAGGAGATAGTATCATTTATTATTCTCCGAAGCTCTACTTTGAAAAAGAGGAAAAATGCCAGTGTTTTACTGCGATAGGAGAGATTAAAGATGAAGAGCTTTATCAGGGGGTAATGTCTTCTGCAGATTTCCAGCCGTTTCGTAGAAATGTAGATTTTTATGAGAGCAAAGATGTGTCAATTCTTCCTTTAATTGACGACTTAGATTTTATTGCAGATAAGAAGAAATGGGGTTTCTATTTTCGGTTTGGATTTTTAGAGATTTCAGAAAAAGATTTTCTATTGATTAAAAATAAGATGGTGTCATTCTAACTATTTAATATGATTTAAAATACTTTAGAAGCTGGCATTAGTTTTGGTATCTATTCTGCCTAACATAAAAAAATGAAAAAATTATTACTACCCGTATTATTGATAAGTTTGGTAGCTTGTAAAAAGGAAATTAATAAACCTGTAGATAACAAAGTAGATTCTACGGCACAAGTGAAAACAGATAGTACAAATGCTACTAGCCAAATTACAGCTAATAAAGCTGAAGTGTTGAAAAAATCGAATGATGAAATTTTACAGGCTTTAAAAAGTAAAAACTACAAAGCATTCGCTGAATATATTCATCCTGAGAAGGGCATCACTTTTTCTATGTATGCCTTTATCAATCCTAAGGAAGATAAACACTTTTCTAAATCTGAATTTGAAAAATTACAGCCCACAAAAACTATTTTTACCTGGGGAGCTCATGATGGTTCTGGAGATTTGTACAAAGCAACGATCAATGATTATTTAGACAAATGGGTCTTTTCAAAAGACTTTACTGCGGCTCAATTTTCTTTAGATAAAGCTCAGGGTACAGGAAATTCTCTGAATAATTTAGAAAAGATATATCCTAAACATAGCTTCACAGAAAACTATACCAAAGGCACCGAAAAAAATAGCGAAATGGATTGGAAAACGCTTCGTTTTGTGTTTGAGGAATTTCAAGGAAAGTATTATTTAGTAGCCGTTGTTAATGACCAATGGACTATTTAATCTAAAATATCAACCAATTTTTTGGTAAGATTCTTTCTTGAAAACTGTTCAATATTTTGATTGTTTTCAAGAAGGTTTCCATTTTTCCACAATTCAAATTTTTCTAAGATAAAATGCTTTATTGTCTCAGAATCCTTGTAGCTGAAATGTTTTCCTGCATGCGTCTCATTTAATATTTTTGAAACATCTGCTTGGTCAGGACCAAAAGAAATGATTTGTTTACCTGTTGCTAAATATTCAAATATTTTACCCGGAATAATTCCTTTTGAAGATTCATTAGGGAAATTAGTGATCAGCAGCATATCCGAACTTTGCATTTCCTGAATGGCCTTATCATGGGAAATATACCCTAAATTAAGAATGTGATTTTTTAAACCTGAATTTTCAATCGAGTGTAAAATTTTATCATCAATTCTTCCTACCAATTTTAATGAAAAACTTTCAGCAAAATTGGAATGAGTTGCTACTAAATCATCAAGTACTTTCCAAAGATTCTCAGGATTTCTAAGCTGTTCTAATACGCCAATATAACTTAAGGTAAATTTTAGTTTGAGGGTTGGAGGGTTTGAGAGTTTGAGAGTTGGGGGATTATTCTGTTGATTTTCCTCTGTCTTACTTAGCAGAGTCGTAGCATCAGATTCATCAAAACCATTTGTAATACAAACTGCATTCGCTCCATTTTTACGGAAATTCTCAGCGTCGGTATAGCTTGTTGCTAAGGTGATATCAGCATTTTTGAAAACATCACTTTCTAATTGTCGATGTTTTTTGTCTGAACTTTTAGTTAGTTTTAAATGTTTATAATAAGAAATCTCCGTCCAGGGATCACGAAAATCTGCAATCCATTTTAGATCTGGAAATTTCTTTTTAAGGTTTAAACCAATTAAATGTAAAGAATGTGGCGGCCCCGAAGTGACCACAACATCTATTTTATTTTCTTTTAAATACTGTTCTAAAAATGTAACGGAAGGTTTTACCCAAAAAACTCTGGCGTCAGGAATGAAAAAATTTCCTCGTATCCAAATCGAAAGTTTAGATTTCCAGCTTTGGTTTTTACCGACATCGAACTGTCCGGCTTTAAACTTTTTATTGCTTTTATTAAGCTTTTCGGCGAGTTGATAAGGTTCCCAGATCTTGGTTTTAACGATTTCAATATTCTCAGGAATATCTTTCATTAAACTTTCATCCAACAACGGATAACTCGGATTTTCGGGCGTAAAAATTACGGGCTTCCATCCAAACTCAGGTAAATATTTTGCAAACTTCAACCATCTTTGAACACCAGGACCTCCCGCAGGAGGCCAGTAATAAGTGATGATTAATATTTTCTTTTGTTCCATTTATATGTACTTTAACCGCAAAAGAGGCAAAAGATTTTATTATTGTTTAGCTATTCAATAGTTGACAAAATATAGGTAAACATTTTAATCGTATTGTTCAAAATATTTATTTATAAAAGTTTCTTGACCAAAGTGATATAGATTTTTGACATTGAAGTTTACGAGAATTCCTTTCGGAACCTTTAATAAGTTCATGTAATTTAGAATTTGAGATTTATGAATATCTAAAATCGAGGCGACAGATTTTATTTCTAAAACTATTAAATTCTCGATTAAAAAATCACATTTAAAATCACAATTCAAATTTTCGTCTTTATAAATTACTGGTATTTGAAATTCAGACTTGTATTCAATGTTTCTTAATTTAAATTCTTTTTCTAAGGCTTTATGGTATACGATTTCTGCTAAACCTGCACCCAAAATTTTATGAACCTCAATGCAAGCTCCATTAATTCTATAGGTTAAGTCTGTAATATATTTTTGAGTAATCATTAAAATAAAGCCTTTTTCAAACTTTTGAATTCCTAAATATTCTCAACTTTTCTTTTGTCTCTTTTGCGGTAAATGAAATAAATACCAAATCCACTCAATGCGATGAATAATCCGAAGCAAAGTAAAGAGATCCATTTTCCTGTTTCAATAACTTCTGGTTCAAAGACCATTCTGATATTGTGTTTTCCTGCAGGAACGTGTACGGCACGAAGTAAATAGTCAGCTTTAATGTAAGGAACTTCTTTCTCGTCTATGAAAATTTTCCACCCGTGAGGATAATAAATTTCAGAGAATACGGCCAATTGAGGAGTCTTAGATTCTGATTTGAATTCTAACTCATTCGGCTGATAATTCGTTAAATTAATAAATGCTGTTGGATCTGCCTGAACCGGTTTATTATTGAAATATTCTTTATCTGAAGAAGCAATAACTGCTGTTTTCTTACTGTCGATTACTCCAATAGATTTAATTTCTTGATTAGGACTGTTTACAAATTTAAGATCACTTACAAACCATGCATTTCCGTTAGCTTTAGGATTTGGCATTGTTTGAGGTTGTTCCGGACCGCCTACAACCCAATATTTAGCATTCAATAAATTAAGAACGTTGGGAAGCTTTACAGAATCCATTACCTGGAAATATTCATTGATAACATCATCATATCTTCTCAATTTCACAGCGTGATATCCTCCGATTGAAGATTTAAAATAGGAAGTATTCGTCTCGCCGAATGTTCCTAAAATGTTGTTGAATATTCTGTAATGTGTTTTATCTTTTTCAGCAATTGTTTCCAAAGTTTTGTTCACCTGTACACTGGATAAAATAGATCCTAAACTAGGATTAGCCTGTACTTTTTCAGCCAATAGATCTGAACTTTCTGTTTGGAAAGGGTTTTCAGCAAATACTTTGTCTACATAGTTGTCATCATTTAAATAACGCTTGTTTACCGTCCAAAGATCAAATAAACTCACGACTCCGATGATGATTAGAGCGATATTCTGACTTAGCTTTTGTTTCATTGTCATGAATAAAACAGCAGCTGCTATTGCAACGTAGATGAATGCTTTTATAGCATCAATTCTAAATAGTTTGAATCTTTCTTCTACCAGAAAATCTAATAGGAAAGGGGGAAGATATAACTTTTCGTTTTCTGTGTAAAAGCCTAATAAAGACTTTCCGAAAAGCAATAGAATTAATAAAAATCCTAACGTTCCTCCGCTTACGTAGGTAAGGATTTTCTTTTTGTATTCTTCTGTTAATTTCTCGTCTGTAAAGAATCTGTATAATCCGATGATTGCAATTAAAGGAAATAATAATTCTACAATAACTAAGATAGAAGACGGTGCTCTGAACTTATTATACATAGGAACAAAGTCTATAAAGAAATCCGACAACGGCATAAAGTTGCTTCCCCAAGCCAATAAAATGGTTATAATAGAAGCGCCTAAGATCCAGTAACGGTATTTTTTCCAAGCGAAAAAGAAGCCTAATAAAGCCAAGAAACAAACAATTGCTCCTTGATAAGCCGGCCCTGAAGTTCCCGGTTGGTCACCCCAATAGGTTACACTTCCGAAGCCTTTAGATACACGATCCATTTCGGCTTGTGACTTCACATTGTCCTGAACGAGTTCCTGAGCTTTATTCATGATGTCTTTTGCTTCAGGTTCCTGACTTCCGCCACCCATTAATCTTGGAATAAATAGGTTTAGAGTTTCCAGTCTTCCGTAGCTCCACATCAGCATACTTTCTTTATCCATACCGGATTTTCCTGAAGTATGCGTTTCGTTATCCAGGATTTGTTTTCCACGAACGGTTTCTTTTACATATTCTGCATTGGCCATGATTCTTTGAGAATTCATCCCCACACCAATGATGCAAGCAGCAGCAATAATTCCCGAAGAAATTAAAAAATGCTTCATCGGCGTTTTCTTTTGAATGGCTCTGATTAATTCTGATAAGAATAAAAATCCTAGTGCAATGAAAAGATAATACGTCATCTGTGGATGGTTTGCCGCTATCTGAAGCCCCATAAATAGGGTAGTGACAATGAATCCCCAGATGTAACTTTTCCGGATATAAACGAGTAATATTCCGGCTAAAAGAGGCGCAAAATATTCAATAGTATTCACTTTACCATTGTGCCCCGCTGCGATAATAATATAGAAATAGGTGGAGAGTCCGAAGAAAGTAGCGCCTAATAAAGCATACTTCCAGTTTCTGACGGCTACCATTCCTAAAAGGAAAAATCCTGCAAAAAGTAAGAAAAGATAATTAACGGGTCTTGGAAAAAAGTTCAGATTGCTATCAATTTTCTTGATGATATCTCCTTTAAACTGGCTTCCCATCTGATAGGTAGGCATTCCTCCAAACATAGAATCACTCCAATACGTTTCGCTGCCAGTATTGGCTCTGTAGTCGAGAAGTTCTTTTGCACCGCCTCTATACTGAACAATATCGTGTTGAAAAAGTTGTTTTCCTGTAAAAACAGGTGTGGAATATAAAAATGCTAAAACTATAAATACAACTAATGAAATTGCAGTATAAATTAAGTTTTTATTTTTCGCCATACGGGTTATTATCTTTTATTTTCTTAGGTATTTTTTACCTTTTGTCTTTATTATCTTTTACCTCTTCATAATCCACTGTTTCTGCATCCCAGTGGATTTTTTGATTATCCTTAGTCGAGTTGTTGGTATTTTGCTGCGTATTATTATTCTGTTTGATATTTTTAAATAAATAACTGTAGAATGTCTTAAAAAATAATCTTTTCAAAATATTCCACACAAAGAAAATAATAATCGCGGTAAGTATTAACTCAAGAATGAACTTCATAATATTTTTATTTAAGATTCTAAGTTTAAAGCTAGAAGTTTGTCGAGAAGTATTTACGACTCATAAAAATTCTCAAATTCTTCAACTCTCTATCCTAAAACTTACTTCATTTATTTTGCAGAAGGGTTTACCATTACAGAAGATTTAGAAACACTTTTCATAGACTGAGATTGAGCTCCGTCTGAAATGGTTTCTATCTGAGTAGTGACTACATCAATTTTCTGATTGGTGATCCATCCTGTACTTTGATCAAATTTAATCGTACCGTTTTGTACAAGCTCGCTGCTTAAGCTATGCGTGATCTTGTCTTGGGTTTTCTTTTCGCTTTTCTTAGGAATTCCTCCTGTTACAGCAATTTCAGCAACACCATTTCCTACACTTTTCAATACGTAGTTTGAGGTTACTTTAACAGCTCCGCTTGCGTCTGCATTTTCAGAATTAGTCCATTTTTCACCGATCTTAGCTCCTTTTTTAGGAATGATCGTAAGGTTTTTATTGAATTGATCTTTCAATACCTTTTCATTAAAGCTTTGCTTAAGACTTGCAACAACGCTTTCTTTTTGGTTTTTATCTTTAATAAGAGTACCTACAGCATTAGAAACTTTTGTGTAAACTGCATCAAAACCTGTGATAGAAAGTACATTTCCTTTCGTATCCATTTTCATATTCAGTTTGTTTCCTGTAAGCGCTTTGTTGATATTCCAGATCATTTTTAGATCATCCTCTTTCGGGATTGCCTGTTTTGTATCTACAATAATTGTTTTCCCGTCTGCAGATTGAGAATTTCTTTTTCCGATAAGATTAAGAGTCATGTCATACACATTCCCTTTGATATCATTAACAGTGAAAGTCATCTCATCTGTAGATTCGCTGGTTCCGTTAAGAGATTTCCCTTGAGGATCCGTCATTGTTTTTACATCTCTTTGGTAGGTTGTAAGAGGATAAGTCTTTCCTTTTTCAAGCTTAAAAGTTTGAGTGTAAATTCCTGCAGAATCTTTAATTGCCGGGTTTTCTACAACTTTCGCCACAGAATCAGCCGGAACTTCTACGGTGATTGTTTTTCCTGTTTTAGGATCTACTTTGGTTACGGTTGCCGTTTCTTTTTTACAAGAAACTAGGGCTATAGATGATAGTAGAGCAAATGCTGCTATGTTTTTCATTTAAATTAATTTTGAATGTGTTATCTATTAATTTACTTTCGTTAATTTCTGTCTTGTTGCTTCATATAAGATCGCTCCACATGCAACAGAAACGTTTAGAGACTGAGTTTTCCCTTCAATAGGAAGTTTTATTTTTTCGTCTGCGTGATGCAACACTTCTTTTGAAATTCCGGTTTCCTCATTACCCATTACAATCGCACAAGGTTCTGTGAAACTTACATCGTAGATCAGTTTTTGAGCTTTTTCAGTAGCTGCAAATACAGAAATTCCACTTTGTTGAAGATAATCTACCACATGAGCTAAATTAGGCTCTTTACAAATTTTAATATTATAAAGTGCTCCTGCAGACGTTTTGATAGCATCAGAATTAATTGGCGCTCCTCCTTTTTCAGGAATAATAATAGCGTCAATTCCTACACATTCTGCAGTTCTACAGATGGCTCCGAAATTTCTTACATCAGTTAATCTATCCAAAATCAATAAAAATGGAGTTTTTCCTTCTTCAAATAATTGAGGAACAACATCCTCTATTTTATGAAAAGGGACATCCGAAATAAAAGCTACAACACCTTGGTGGTTTTTTCTCGTAAAACGGTTCAGTTTTTCAACCGGAACGTAGTTAGGACGTAATTTATTTTTAGCTAAAATCGTTTTCAGTTCTGCATAAATATCGCCCTGCAATGCATTTTGTACAAAGATCTTGTCAATAGTTTTTCCTGCTTCAATAGCTTCAATTACCGGACGAAGCCCGAAAATAAAATCGTCTTTTTTATCTGTCATTTTAATATTTTTCTCCTAAAATTGCTCTTTTTTGTGCCATTGCATATCCGTAATGCAGGCTTTCATGTATGTTGTTGAAGATGATGGCATCTTGAATACTTTTCAGATCCATCCCAAAACTTGTAGTATAAGGGGTGTAATCTGAGAAGAAATCGCTGTCATAATCTTTCATTAAGATCTTTGAAGTTTCGGTTAATAAAAACTCCAGATCTTCCACTTCAGATTTTTGTACATTTAAGTTCGGAAGGGTTCCTTTCTTATATGTTTCGACCCAATATTTATCGATTCTGAAAGGGTTTCCGCTTAGGTAATAGTGCAAAAGTTGCTGTGTAGCAACCGTATGCGCAATATTCCAATAAATGTTATTGTTAAAGCCATCTGGTATTAGCAAAAGGTCTTCATGAGACGTGTTTTGCAGAATATCCAGAAGGTTTCTTCTCACCTGTCTGTGGGCTTGAAAATGATAATTCATTTTACAAAATTTTTAATCACCAAAAATAGTTTAATAAACTGGAAATGACAATTTTTAAACGTGAGATTAAGGTTAAAATTATTTAAAATGCTGTTTTCAAAAGAAACAAATGTTAAAAAAAGTATTCGTTTTTCTTTTGTTTAAAGGAAAATAAATGTTAAAATAGTTGATTTTGAGAAGGGTAATTTCTTTTTAACGATGATATCTAATACCTTCAAAGGTTGAGTTGCTGATTTGATATTTTCTAATGTGAGGATTAAATTGGGAGATGATTAACGATATAAGGCATACTCCTTTTTTAGGCGCAATAAAGAACCTCCTATGAAAATATTCAATAGGAGGTTCTTTAATTGTTTTAAAAAGAATAGTCGAATTCTTTTTATTTTTTGATAATCTTATGTTTGAAAGAAGTTCCGTCTTTCAAAACGATATTCAGAATGTAAATTCCTGTATTGTATGAAGAAATATCTATTTTGTTTTCTTTGTTGCTTTCAAATAATTTTCTTCCGTCTATACTAAATAACGTGAGAGATGTTACCTCTATTGGTGACTTTATATTAACAAAGTCGGAAGTAGGGTTGGGGTATATACTTACATCGGTTGTTTTGATATCCTTCACATTTAAAGTTGCGTTGCTTTTGCTCTGCATATAAACAGATAAATACACATCGCCTTGTTGCTGATTAAAAACAGCGGTTGGTATGGTGTGTTTCAAAGTATGGTTTCCAGCAGTCATGCTAGGCAATGTGAATCCTCTGATAGGGACGGAGTTGCCGGGACACCAGTTGTTCCATGAAGTCCAATCGTCAAATGTTTTAGGAGTAGCTCCATATATTCCGTTGCCTTGTGTGTTGTATACTCTGAAGGGTTCGCATGAAATTCCTCCGGGAGTATAGGTCAGCGCCTGTACATCATCTATATAAGTATAATTTTGTCTTCTTACATATTCTTCACCACCACTGTTGGCACCATGAGGTGTAGATATTACAACGAAATGAGCGTCGGTAACAGCGCTGGGTAGATTAAAATTTACAATCCTAACCGTTTCGCCGGGAACATCTGTACTGTTATAGTTATTGACTCTGGTATAGCTTAAGAGGGGAGTAAGACTGTTGTATGCCGTAGGAGTAGCGCCTGCATCTGTTGAAAAGAAAGTAAGGGATCCTGAGAAAACGTCAATTCTTCCGGAGCATCCTGCAACCTGTGTTTGTGCTGCATAAGGAACACCAAACACATCAAGTTCCATATACATATCGTAAGTACTGCGAAGTGCAGCATCATGAAAGATATTATATAGATTGCTTAAATCATATGTGTAAGGCACTTGCGTAGGAGAGCGGTTTTTGCTCATAAAAGGGGTAATGTATCTGCCTACTTCTATTCTTTTTACATTTACATCGTCTGTTGTATAAGTAGATTGATTTTTAGGAACTAAGGCCAAGAAAACTTCTCCCAGACGGTCGTAATTATCACAAAGTGCTCCTATGGATACCCTCATAGCAATTTTTGCCTTAAAAGAATTCAGTTCAGCATCTGTAAGTTTTTTTGCGTACCTCGTGTTGCCTAATCTTATAAGACCGGGAGGAATCGGTTCGGATACCGTTGGTGCATAACCATCATAATAAACTGCTTGTGAAATCACATTCACCATGGTTGTTGTTTGTGATTGAAAAAGTCCCACAGAAAAGAGACTCATAAAGAATAGTTTTTTATACATGCTATTGGTATTTGTTACAAATGTATTAAAATATGTATTTAAATTTAGTGTTTGTTGAATGGTTTTTCAAAACAAATCGCGATTTGTTGATAATTATACAAATCATAATCATAAAGTAGCGTTAGCGATTTAAGTTTAAAATAGTATGAGAATTAATTGGTGTGATTAAATAATCATATTTATTACGAAAATTAAAACTTTAATACTAAATTAGCACTATATTCCATATTGAATTTATTAATTATGAAAAGAATTTTACTTTTATCTTTATTATTGATATCGTTGGTATTTAATGCCCAAATAAATATAAACATTGGAAGCACCACTGTAGGAACTGCTCCGGTGAGTAGTTTTTTTTCCTATTCTTATGTTCAGCAGATTTATCCTAAACAAGAGGTAAATGCGAATGCAGCAGGGAATATTACAGGGCTTATATTTTATGTAGATCCTTCTGCAACTCTTTTTGATTCTTCAAATTGGACGGTTTATCTGGGGCACACAACAAAGACGGCTTTCACATCCGGTACAGATTGGGTTCCTGCTTCGCAGTTGACTCAGGTATTTGCGGGCACAGTGATTAAAAACAACAATAAGGTTGAAGTGATTTTTACTACTCCATTTGCTTATAATAATACAGATAATTTAGTGGTTGCAGCAAAAGAAAATGCTCCGAGCATCGATATTAATAATTTTGATGAGGCATTTAAAGTGTATTCACATCTTCCATCTTCTACTCTTTATTATAAAGGGGATGTTATGGTAGTGGATCCTGCATCTCCACCGGGTGGAATAAGAGCAGACTACAAATCAGCAATTACCATTTCAGGATTAACACCTAGGACTACTGCTGCCTGTCCTTTCGTTGCTTATCCTACGAATAACGCTCAATTTGTTGCTTTATCTCCCAATATTAAATGGTTTCCAGTTTCTGGTGCAGATTCTTACAAAGTCTCAATAGGAACAAGTTCGGGAAGTACGAATGTGATTAATCAGCAGGTAGTAACTGGAACTAGTTTTATTCCATCAACTGCCCTTAATGCTGATACCAATTATTATTTAAAAATTACTGCCGTTTCAGGAGGTGTTGAATCTTCAGGTTGCGCAGAGGTTATATTTAAAACAGTTCCGCCGGTTCCTGTAAATGATGCTTGTTCAGGTGCTTTATTAGCTTCTGTTTTCCCTTATTCGTATACGCAAAACGATGCTGTTTCAACCACTAATAACGCAGGAAATATAGCTGTTTGTCCTGATGCAATGAATGATGGAACATGGTTTAAATTAGTTGGAGATGGCAGTCAGTACACGATTAAAGTGACGATGCCTGCCGGTAGTACTTTTGATCCTCAGGTAGATGTATACAGTGGTGCTTGTACTAACTTAGCCTGTGTAGATTCGGCTGATAATGGCGGTGGTGGTGCTGCAGAAACAATTACGATCTCTACAATATCCGGAACAACATATTATGTAAATGTAGGATCTTACGAAGAAACAACAGATGCACCGGAAGATGTATTTACAATTGCTATTACTAAGCTTTAATACGTCTGTATAGCTTACGTTTTCCTCAATTAAATAAAATAAAGAAGCACTATGAAATTATTTAACCAATGATTTTATAGTGCTTTTTGCTACCAATTCACAATAGTTTTCCAGAAAAGGGAATAAAATTTTACTGCTGATTGTAATCATTTCTTTATAAGAATGGAATTTATAATATCAGTTAATTAAGCTTTCGATCGGATTTTATGAATTAGAAATTGGTCTCTTGGCTTTGGATATCTCGCTAAACCTCGGAATTTTTAACAAACTTTAACTCAAAAATGGCATTTATTGTGTTGATTAATGCAAGTATTTATTAGAAATTTACAACTTATTTTAATTTAAACTATGTCAGATACACATCAAGCAGAAGACATTCGTCAGTTGACGGAAAAAATAAAGGAACAAAATTACTTATTTTCACTTCTGAGACAGGAAATCAACAAGGTTATCATTGGTCAGGAATATATGATAGACCGCCTTTTGGTGGGGTTGTTAGGAGGTGGGCACGTTCTGTTGGAAGGAGTTCCCGGATTGGCAAAAACGTTAGCTATAAAAACGTTGGCGGATGCTGTTCATGGTGAATTTTCAAGGATTCAGTTTACACCGGATCTATTGCCTGCAGATGTTGTAGGAACAATGATCTACAATATTAAGGATAATGATTTTACCATAAAAAGAGGCCCTGTTTTCGCCAATTTCGTTCTTGCAGATGAGATCAACCGTGCTCCGGCAAAGGTGCAGTCTGCCCTTTTAGAAGTAATGCAGGAAAAGCAGGTGACAATTGGTGATGAGACGATGAAACTTCCAAAACCATTTTTGGTATTGGCAACGCAAAACCCCATTGATCAGGAAGGAACTTATCTTTTACCTGAAGCGCAAAGTGACCGTTTTATGTTGAAATGTACGATAGATTATCCGAAATTTGAAGATGAAAGAACGGTAATGAGAATGGTTTCTACTTCTCATCAGCCTGTCGTAAAACCAGTAGTTTCTCTGCAGAATATTATAGATGCGAAAGAATTAATCAATCAGATTTACTTAGACGAAAAAATTGAAAAGTATATTCTGGATATGGTATTTGCAACCCGTTACCCTGAAAATTACGGTTTGTCTGAACTTAAAAACTATATCAGTTTTGGAGCATCACCTAGAGCATCCATTAACTTAGCTATTGCATCAAGAGCGTATGCATTTTTGAGAGGAAGAGCTTTTGTAATTCCTGAAGATGTAAAAGAATTAGCGAAAGATGTATTGAGACACAGAATTGGTTTAACATTTGAAGCAGAAGCAGAAGAGATCTCTTCAGAAGAAATAGTTAACAGAATTTTAGCAAAAATCCAAGCTCCCTAATTTTTAATGGAAGAAATTATAATCAGAAAAGCAGTTCAGGAAGATTGTGCTCCCATGTTGGAGTTGATTAAAGAATTGGCTGAATATGAAAAAGCTTTGCATGAAGTAACTTTAACGCTCGCACAATTTATCGAAGATGGTTTTGGTGAATCTCCGGTTTGGGGCGCTTTTGTTGCTGAATTTGAGGGACAGATTGTAGGAATTTCATTGTATTATGATCGATATTCGACTTGGAAAGGAAGAAGATTATATTTAGAAGATTTAGTGGTGACCGAAAAACTAAGAGGAAAACAAATTGGTAAGAAACTATTTGAAGCTACCTTAGAATACGGAAAATCAAATCAATACAGCGGAATGGTTTTTCAAGTATTAAATTGGAACGAACCAGCAATTAATTTCTACAAAAAATACAGTCCGAAGTTTGATGATGAATGGTTGAATGTTTCCATTGAGTTTAAATAGATGGAAGTTTTTAAACACTCAAAAAAGCACTCGCACTCTAATACACTCAAACGCAGAATATGCAAATAAAAGATATTGTAAAAAAAGTAAAGCAAATAGAAATCCGTACTCGCAGGAAGACGGAAGCTACTTTGATGGGACAATATCACAGTGCTTTTAAAGGACAGGGAATGACTTTTTCAGAGGTTCGTCCGTATCAGTTTGGCGATGAAATTCGTAGAATTGATTGGAATAAAACCGCTCGTTTCCGTGAGCCGTTCGTAAAAGTAATGGAAGAGGAAAGAGAATTGACGATGATGATCTTAGTGGATATTTCTGCTTCCATGGATTACGGAACGAAAACCCAGTTGAAAAGAGAATATGTAGCAGAAATTGCTGCCAGTTTAGGTTTTTCAGCGGCGGGAAATAATGATAAAGTAGGTCTCATTCTATTTGCAGATAAAGTATATAAAGTTATCCCACCACAAAAGGGAAGGAAACATATTTTGTCCATCATCAGTAATATATTAACAGCTGATTATGTTCCGGCAGTGTCTAAAATAGATAAAGCAATGGAATATATGATGGGAATATTTAAGAGAAAATCTTTGGTCTTCTTATTCTCAGATTTTGAAGATGAATACGATTCTAAAATGCTTCGTGTAGCTTCAAAAAAACACCATTTGCTTGGAATGAGAATTTATGATGAAAAAGATAACGAAATTCCTGATGTAGGCTATGCGCTGTTGTATGATGCTGAAACCGGAAAACAAGTTTGGGCAAATACTTCCAGTGCACGATGGAGATATACTTTTGCGGAAGCGCAGAAACAAAAAGTAAGAGCGTTGGAAGACGATTTTGCCAACAGTTCGGCCAGTTTTATGAATGTAAATACGGGTGCGGATTATTCAAAATTATTGTATAGTTATTTCCAGAAGAAATAAAGAAATCATACAGTAAGTTTGTCATTCAGAACGTAGCGACAGCGAAGTGAAGAATCTAGATTAATAATTAATTTTAAAACATTAAGATATATTGAAGGCATTAAGAATATTAAGTTTCAGATTCCTCCTTTTGTCGGAATGACAAAATGCTTTTAAATAATCATTGAATTAAATGATAAAATTGAAAAAATTACTATTTATACTGTCTTTTTTAATCTGTGCAAATGCTTTTTCACAGATGCTTTCTTCCAATCTTGAGAAGAAAACCCTTGCTTTGGGAGAGGTGACCTCTATTATTGTGACGATAAATAATCTTCATAACGAAAAGGTGTTAGCGGCTCCCAAAAACGAATTATTACCTTTCCATTTTGAAGAAATTAAAGATAGTATTGCCCAAAACCCCGATATCTATTATAGAAAAATTGAATTTGCGGTTTATGAAGAAGGGAAATTTACCATTCCTGAATTGGAATTTAAAGTAGGCGATAAGGTTTTAAAAACAATTCCTTATGAAATTGAGGTTCTGAATACGGCTCAAAAAGCAGATCAGATCAATGATATCATGAATAATAAGGAAGTTAAGCTTGAGGCAAAAGATTATTGGGAGTTGTATAAATTTTATGTTTTAGCAGCCTTAGCGGTTATCGCTCTTATCATTGCTATTGTAATGTATATGAAATGGGGAAGGAAATCTAAAAGTTCTCCGGCGGTGGCAACCAATCAGACCTTGAAGGAACTAGATTCTCTTAAAAAGAAAAAATATATTGAAGAGGGAAATTACCGTTCATTCTATGTTGAATTGATCGATATTTCCAGAAAATTCATTACCAAACAATATCATTTGCCTGCAGATGTTTTGTTGACGGATGATTTAATAGATTTAATGAAAAAAAATAATACAATCTCTCAGGAAAACGAGAAAGTAATTGCAGATGTGTTTTTAAGAGGAGACTTGGTGAAATTTGCCAAAACTTTCCCAGATAAAGATGCTATGGAAAAAGATTTTGCAGACGTTAGAGATTTTGTAAAGAGATCATCAAAGGATTTAGAATTCGAAAACCTGAGAAAAGATGCCTAATTTTGAATTTTATAGTCCGTGGTTTTTACTGCTTTTTCTGTTGTTTATTCCTCTTTTATTTAAAGATATAAGCAAGCAAAAGAGAAAGGGGATAAAGGTTCCTACCGTAAAAAATATGGAAGGAAGTGACGGAATTGTAGCCGTAATTTTTTTACTGAAAATATCCAAATATCTTATTCTTTCTGCGTTGATCATTGCGATGGCCAGACCAAGAACATTCACGGTTTCTCAGGACAAAGATGATACAAAAGGAGTTGATATTATGTTGGCTGTTGATGTATCGTTGAGTATGTTGGCCAAAGATTTAACACCGGATCGTTTAACGGCATTGAAAGAAATTGCTATTAAGTTTGTGAATCAACGACCAAATGATAGAGTAGGGTTGGTGACGTATTCCGGAGAGGCATTTACAAAAGTTCCTGTAACTTCCGATCATCAGGTTGTTATTGATGAATTGAAAAATCTTAATCCGCTGGAACTTCAACCAGGAACTGCTATTGGAGAGGGACTTTCTGTAGCGGTAAATCACCTTAGAAACAGTAAAGCAAAAAGCAAGATCATTATTTTAATGACCGATGGGGTGAATACAATTGAAAATGCAATGCCTGCTCAAGTAGCTGCGGAATTGGCTAAGAACAATGATATAAAGGTGTATTCTATCGGAATTGGAACGAATGGATATGCTCTAATGCCTACCCAACAGGATATTTTTGGAGACCTTGTCTTTACAGAAACTCAGGTAATGATTGATGAGGAACTTTTAAGAGAAGTAGCGCAGACTACCAACGGAAAATACTTCAGAGCAACCTCAAACAGTAGCTTGGAAGAGGTTTATAATGAAATTAATCAATTGGAGAAATCTGATATTAAAGTATCTAAACTTTATAATTATCAGGAATATTTTAAAATTTTCCTTTGGATTGCTTTAGGAATGTTAATTATCGATGCCTTGATGAGATGGGTGTTTTATAAATTTTTAAGCTGATGGAGTGGTATTTAGGTAATTATTGGTATTTATTGTTGCTGTTGCTTTTGCCGCTGTTAGCTACTTTGTTGATTCGTTTTCTGAAATGGAACAATAAAAGGAGAAACATTTTTGCAGACAGTCAGTTTCATGAAGAATTGTTTGAAAAAAGATCAGGGTTTGTTAAAATCTTCCCGGCTTTATATCTTTTGGGAACGTTGTTTTTAATCTTTTCCATCATTGATTTGTTAAACGGATCGGAAGAAGTGAAAAGCAATCAAAAGATGAATAATGTAATCTTTATGCTTGATGTTTCAAATTCTATGAATGCGGAGGATATTACTCCAAGTCGTTTGACAGAAGCAAAAAATGTAATGATTAATACCATGCAAAATATGAAAAGCGATAAAGTAGGGATCGTTATGTTTGCGGGGGAAGCGGTTTCTATTTTGCCTTTAACAACAGATTATAGTTCTGCTGAAACCTATATTAATGGGATTGAAACCAATTCTGTACAAATCCAGGGAACCGATTTCCTGAAAGCAGTACAGGTAGCGGCTGATAAATTTAAGAATGTAAGTAAAGGTTCAAGAAAGATTGTTTTATTGAGCGATGGTGAAGATAATGAAGGGAACGATAATGCGGCTATAAAACTCGCCAATAAAGAAGGAATAATGATTACGTCTGTGGGAATAGGTTCGGATGAAGGAGCACCGGTTCCCGAATATGTTTTTGGACAGTTAATGGGATATAAAACAGACAGAGCCGGAGAAACAGTAATTTCTAAAAGACAAACGGAAGCGCTTAAAAAAATGGCTGAGTCTACAGGAGGAACTTATATTGATGGAAATAACATCAATGAAGCACCAAACAGAATCTTAGATGCGCTGCGTAAAAAAATGTCTTCCTCACTAACATTGGTAAAATCTCAGAATGCCAATCATTATTATCAATATTTTTTAGCGGTTTCAATATTTTTCTTCTTTTTAATTTATATTTTTAACCCCAAAAGAGATTTTAATATTTAATGTTCTTTATGGTGTATTGTCAATCCAATCCCCACTTTAACCCAACTTTAACAATTAAGACTCTGTTTATTAACATATAAAGGGATAATTTTGCAAGTAATGAATACTAAAATCTTTTTTTTATCGTTTATAATTGCTTTTTCATTTTCTGGCTTCTTATTCGGGCAGGAAAGCTATAAGACATTGGTCTATGAGGGCAATCAGAAATTTAACGGTAAAGATTATGATAAAGCGTCTTCTAAGTATATGGAAGCCTTAAAATCTAATGAAAAAGATTTTACGGCACATTATAATTTGGGAAATGCGCTGTATAAAAATAAAAAATATGACGAGGCAAAAGCTGAGTTTGAAAAAGCACAGAAACTTTCTCAGACCATTCCCGATAAAGCGGCGGCTCTTCATAATTTAGGAAATACTTATATGCAGATGAAAGAGCCCGAAAAGGCAGCAGATTATTATAAGCAATCCTTAAAACAAGACCCTTACAATGAGGCAACAAGAAAAAATTATGGAATTGCTAAGTTGAAGGAAAAAGAAAACGAACAAAAGAAAGACCAGCAAAATAAGTCAGGTAAAGGCGGTGGCGGTAAAGACCAACAGAAAAATGATGATCAAAAAGGCGATACTAAAGATCAAAAACAAGATCAAGGGAAAGGCCAACAGAATCAAGGGGAAAGTCAGCAGGGAAATACTCCGGACAAGAACCAAAATAAAGAAGGTAAAATACCGAAAGATCTTGAAAACGCAATATTAGATAAAGTAAGCGATAAAGAGAAAGAAACTGCCAAAAGAATTTTAAACAAAAATTCTTATTCGATGCCTGAAAGCAACGAGAAAGATTGGTGATGCAACAAAAAATTATTTACATATTATTTATCCTTTCCTCCGTAATTTCTTACGGACAGGTGAGTATTAATGTAAATCCGGATAAAAATGATTATTCGGGAAAAGATGTGATAAACCTTACGATCGTTCTGGAAATGAATGGGAGTGAATATAATCAGCAAACCCCAATTCGTCTACCGGATCTATCTAAATTTAATATTATTGGGTCTGGATCTGTAAACAATACCTATGTAGATCCTGCCACCAATACAGTGATCACACAAAGGGTTTCTCAGCTTGCGCTTGAGCCTAAACAAAAAGGTAAAATTAAGATCGGTTCCGTTCTGGTAACCGTCAATAATAAAATTTATAAAACAGAACCTTTCGATATTGTAGTAAAAGATGTCGAAAAGAGATCTGTTGCCAATGCTTCTAATGAGGTTTATTTGAATATGGAGATCGACGATAAGGATATTTATCAGGATCAACCGACTGTCGCTGTTCTAAAGGCCTATTCTAAGAATATGGATAACTTTAGAAAAGTGAAAAATATTCATCTTCCTCAGCAGGATAATATCAATGTGCATCCTATCAGCTTTGCTAAATCAGAAATTGATCCATCATCTAGTTATGGAAATATGGCTTCACAAGTGTTAGCAGTATTTATGGTATTCCCGAACGCGGCCGGATATGTTGAGGTTCCTGCTGTTTCAGCGTCTTTGAGTAGCTATTCCAACAAGAATAAAATTATCTCCAACAGAGTTAAGCTTAATGTAAGAAAGCTTCCGGAAGGGTCACCAGAATGCTTCAAGAATGCAGTTGGAAACTTCAATGTAAGTATCTATAATGCTTCGAAAGAAAAAGTGGAGATCAAGAAACCCATCAATGTAGTCGTAAAAGTTACAGGAGAAGGTAATTTATCTGACATGGAACTTCCAAAAATTGCAGAATCTCCGGATTATGAAATTTTTGCACCTAAAATTACTTCGGCAGTTGCTCCAGGAACTACTGGGATTAAAGGGGAAATTTTAGCGAGTTATATTCTAATTCCAAAAAAGGCAGGCGATATCAATGTTAAAACAGAACAATTCGCTTTCTTCAATCCAGCGAATAAAGAATATGTTGATCTAGGGCAGGAAACATTGGCATTGAATGCCTTTTCTCATGACCAGATTATGGAGTCTAAAACAACTGTTGAGAAGGTAAATGAATACACCAATAACTTTTTGGAAACCGTAAATACTCCGGTTTTAAAGACGACCTCATTTAAAGTGAAAGAAAAAGGTAAGTTCCATTGGAATATCCTTTTAACCAATACGGCGATCTTGCTGGCACTGTTTATTGCTTATCTTTTATTTAAGACTTGGCAAAAAAAGCGTACATTAGTTAAAGAAACTGTACCTTCAAAATCTTTAGGTTCTGTAGCAGAAACTGAAAATGAAATAAGAGAAAGTCTAAAAACTGATATTAATGATTATTTCAGTTATTTAGAAAATCTTAAAGATAATGAAGATTATCAGAAGTTTTTTCAAACGATAGATGAGATGGATGCGGAAGTGAGAAATCAGTATTTCCAAAGCTCAGCGGAAGATTTCAGAAGATTTCTAGAGAGTTATAAGGGATCTGCTATGGCGGAGGAATACAGAAATCTTTCCCAAAAGATTCAGATGGAGAAATATGCTCCGGTAAAATCTCCTGAAGGAATGGATGAACTTTTGAAAGCAATTGTTAATTTGTATTCACAGATTAGCAAATAATCAATATTTTTTCATATTTTTGCGAAATTTTTAATTACAAAAAGATGGAAGTTTTCAATGATTTTTCTATAAAAGAGATCGTTACCTGTTTTATGGTTCTTTTCGCTGTAATCGATATTATCGGTTCTGTTCCCATTGTTGTAAGCTTGCAACAGAAATTCGGACAAATTGAAGCCGGTAAAGCTTCGATCACTGCTGGGGTTATTATGATCGTCTTTTTATTTGTAGGAAACAAGATTCTAAAACTAATCGGGGTAGACGTTAACTCTTTTGCAATCGCCGGTGCATTTGTGATTTTTATCATAGCGCTGGAAATGATTTTGGGGATAGAAATCAATAAAACAACGGAGGCAAAGGCTGCATCTATTGTTCCCATTGCTTTTCCTTTGGTAGCAGGAGCCGGAACTTTAACAACTACGTTATCGCTTAGAGCTGAATTTCATGATATTAATATTATTTTGGGAATCGTTCTCAATACAATTTTCGTATATTTGGTGCTGAAATCTGCAAAATGGTTGGAACGAAGAATGGGAGAGGCTACTTTGTCTATCTTACAGAAAGTTTTCGGGATCATTCTTTTAGCGATTTCAATTAAATTATTTACCGCAAACTTTGCACAATTGGTGCAGAATTATATAAATTTTTAAGAATCATGCAGAAGTTTTATAAAGTATTTTTAGTACTGTTCGTAGTGTTTATCGCAGTTAATCTTTATGCTCTAGACTGGCAATCAGAAGTTTTATCTGAAGATAATCTAAAGTTTGTTTTTTCAATTGCCTCTGCGGTAATTGGGCTTGTTTTACTCTTTGTTTTGGATACTTGGAGTAGAATTGGAGTAAAGAAATAATCTTTAAACCATTAAAATATATCAACTCTTTCATCAATTGAAAGAGTTTTTTTTGTTTCCGATTGTATATTTTTATGGTTTAGGCTCTTGAAGGCACTGTTGTAATCTAAGAAATAACCAGATTCTTCAAAACGGCTTCAGACTTTAATTCTGTTTCAATCCATTCTTTTTCAGGATTGCTTTGGGCTGTGATTCCACCTCCCACAAAGAGATGAACAGAATTCTGATATAATTTTGCACAACGAAGATTAACGAAAAATTGAATGCTTTCTTCCGTTTCAATTTTGATATAACCAGCATAGAATTCGCGGGGGAATTTTTCGATTTTTTGAATATTCTCTTTACAAAAATCTTTCGGAATACCACAAACGGCCGGAGTAGGATGCAATTCCTGAATAAGGCTATCGAGATCTTCAGCTTGTATTTTTGCTTTAAAATCGGTTCTTAAATGTTTAATATTTCCTGAAATATGATCGTGAGTTTTTGATTCTTCAACTTCGCTCAACGTGACATATCTTGCTAAAATATTTCTAATATAAGAGGAAACAGGCTTTTGTTCTTCAATTTCTTTGTCAGACCACTCTTCTGAGACAGGTAGCGTACCCGCCAGGCTCATGGTTTCAAATTCATGAGTCATCTTGTTGAATTTTCCTAAGACCTCCGAAAAAGCGCCCATCCAGGCGTCTTCTCCGTTATTGAAAATGTACCTGAAAGCATTCGGGTAGATTTGGCATAAATTTTTAAAACTTTCTTTTAAATCAATTTGATTAAAATCATTAAAAATTTTCCTTCTAGAAAGAACTAATTTTGGAAGTTCATTTTCATTAATAACTTGAATAACCTCTTCTAGTTTCTGTAAATATTCATCTTTGGTTTCGGCAACGAAATTACTTTTATCTTCCGGTAAAGAATTATTAGTAATCACTTCCTGATCAAATTTTTCCTGATCTATTTCAATCGTATTTCCATCAAAATTAATTTGCCTTAGTCCGTCAAAAGAGTGAAATTGAATTAAATTTTTATCTGCTTTTTTATCTGTTGAATACAGTTTTTCGTCAAAAGGAAATTTGAAATAAATCATGGGTTGAATACTTTTCGAAAATCATTACTTTGAAATCATATAAGAAATTCCTAAGTTGATTTTTCTTTCTGCAAAGGTATTATTAGTCTTAAAAATGTCAAAATCAAATGACGAGTTTTTTAAAGAAACATTCTTCATTTGATACTGTTGATACTCTAAAGACAATAAAAATCGTTTTAGCAATCGATATTGAACACCAAAGGAGAATCCATAATTGTTTTGAGTGGTTTTAAAATCATCCAATTTATCTAAAACGTTATTTTCAGGAACTAGAAATTGCATTTTATAGATGTTCCTATTTACTATAAATCCAACAAACGGACGAATGTTTTTCCATTCATAGAATACTTTTAACTGAAGGACATATTCAAAATGTTTATTATTAAATTTTTGAAAAAGCAAAGGCTGATGATCTTCCGTAAAGTAAAATCCGTTCAGATAGGTGTCTTCTTTGTTGCCATCCAAATCAAATGTAGAATTCCAATAGTAAACATTCGCAGAAAGCATCAAAGATAATCTTGGAGTGATTATACTTTTTGAGACCCAAGCTCCCATATTTTCTCCAAACTGTTGTTTATTGTTAGAGAGTTCTCTTGCCCATTGGCTGTTTTTCAACCCAATTCCCATCTCCACACCATATTGAAAATGGGTGTTAATTTGTTCTTGTTTTTTTTGATCGATGCTATTATTGGTAGGATTTTCTTTGCTGATCTCTTTAATTTCTTTTTCAAGAATACTCAATTGGGGAAGAGAAATATCGTTTAATTTTGATTTTATTGATTTTTCTAAATAAATGGTATCATATACAATCACTTTTTCGTAAACATAAACGGTGTCAGTTTCTCTTTTTTTGAGCCTGCAAAAAGGGCAATAGAATGATTGAAAAAAGGAAGAAGAGTTTTTTGAGAAACATGTTTTTTGGTTATTAATTTTATCTTTCTATAAAGATGGTATCCCTTTGGATAATTTTTTTGACAACAATTACTTTTTTTGGAGTTTCAGCAGCTGAATCTTTAATGGTGAGCTTCTTTGATTTTTCTTTAGCATCGATACTTTTTTCTTTAGTAATTAATTGAGATTCCTGAGTTGTTGCCTCGATGGGATGTTGATTTAAAGTATCAATTTTATTAATGGAGTTATCATTAGATTCTACATTTGCGTTGTCTGGTTGGAATTTTTCTTCTGTTGTTTTATTTTTATTTTCTGAAATTTGATCAGATATAATTTCAGTTTTTTCCTGTTTAAAAAGATGGTTTTGAGGTTTTACTATAAAAATATAACCTATAATAATGACTAAAATCGTAGAACTTACAATAACCTTCTTTTTCCATGCTTGATTTGAAACCGAGGGAAAGGTATCTATATTTTCACTTTCCGGAATTTCAAATGTTTTTGTAGGAGTGATATTGAAATCTGAAAATTTACTTTTGAAAGTCTGTGCCCATAACAATTCTCCAAATCCAAAAAAAACAAGCAGTTGAACAGTCTTCTTTTTATTCTTCGGACTATCTTGATTTACATGACTCAGCAAATAATTCTGAATAGATTTTTTTGCTCTTAACAAATGAGATTTTGAGGTATTTACATTGATGCCAAGCGTTGTTGAGATCTCCGCATGAGAGTAATTTTCAATATAGTATAAATTGAAAACAGATTTATGATGAGAAGGCAGATTATCAATAGATGAAAGAAGCTCTTCTCTTGTGAAATCGTATATGAAAATATGTTTTTCTTCTGAAATAGGATCACTCATTTCTGAAAGTATATCTGGAATTTCCGAAATCTCGGTTGAAATGAAAATTTCGTTACTGTTTTTTCGAATGTACTGCAAAGCGTTATTCACCACAATTTTTTTTAACCAAGCAAAGAGTAGCTTTTCATCTCTAAGCTGATGTTTGTTTTGCATCGCTGCAATGAAACTGTCTTGAACAATATCTTCCGCCGTGTAAATATCCTGTATATACCTACGGCAAATCCCCAAGAGTTTTGGGGAATAGTTGCTGTATATTTTTTGCCAATTTGTTGAGCTATGCATGTTTTTAGATTGCTTAGTTCTGGACAACATCAATGCAATGGAGTCCGTTGCCAAAAGAGTAGGGAGGCATGAAACTCTGTATTTCTACATTGTTGATGAAGACTTTCTGCTCTCCGTTATCATTATATCTAATCATGTAGATATTTTGATCGAGAACTTTCATTTCCTGTATTAAATTATACTGTGGATCTGTTATTAAAACCTCCGAGCCATTTTTATAATATTTATTCTTTGACTGTAGATAAACATCATTGTTGTCCAAGATAATTTTGTCTATAGCTCCTACAGAGGGGCTTAGTATTGGTGTCTGGATATTGGATAATAAATTTCTATAAAAAAGAGTAGCGCCAGTACCATATAAATAGAGATTGGAATTATTAGAGGCAATCCCGTTACGATAAGTGTAATTTGTATTTAAAGGATAAAAAGTAGTATTTATAAAATAGCCGAAGTTGGTGACTCCATTTATTTTTTTATGAGCAGAAACATATACTTTAGAATCATGAACTGTTATAGAGCCAGAATCATTTTGGGTAAACTCATTTGTAAAAAGAATTGTTTTTACTCCATTTTTCCAATAGCAGAATTCAAATCTTTGTGAAGGAGTGGCAGGGTTTAGATTTGTTGCTTGTCCTAATAAATAAATATCTCCATTTTTAACATAAAAATCAAAAATCTGTGGAACATTAGTTACTGGGACATTCAAATATTGATCAAGATCGAATCTTATACCGTCTTTCCAGAATGTCTGATAATTCATAGGTACTGTAGGAATTCTTCCTGCAATATAGACATGGTTGTTTTCTGCAATTATTTTTCGAGGAATATAAACACTGGGAGGGAGATTGGTTTTTTGTCCGTTTTTCCAATAACAAGATTGATTGTTTTCTCTACCGGCAATATACACATCGTATGAAGCTACAGTTTTTTCTAATTCTTCAGTATTATTTTCTCTACAGGAAAAAATAAATGTAAGTAAAAATAAAAATGATAATAATGTTTTCATAGTCTTTTTCTTATAAGATGTGAAAAAAGAAAAAGGTTGCAGTTATTAGTTGAAAATATTCTTTAAGATACTATTTTAATTTGAAACGATACAAATTTGTTAAAAGATGCAAAAAAATAAAAAGGTTGCAGCAAGGATATAAAAAAAGACTCAATTTTTTTGAGTCTTATATTTTTATGTCAAACAATTACTTGTTGATAATGTTGTTGGTCATGGTGGTGTGATTAATCAATTGGCCTTTTTCATCCCGAATCTCAATTTCTGAAACATGCATTGTTCTTCCTTTTCTGATGAATCTTGCAACTGCAGTTACAATTCCGTCTTTTTTACTTCTTAAGTGGTTGGAATTAATATTGGTTCCCACCCCGTAATATTTAGTACCATCAATAAAGATATTAGATAGGCTAGACCCCATTGTTTCTGCTAACACACAACTTGCGCCGCCATGTAAAATTCCAAAGGGTTGGTGTACTTTTGGTTGAACGGGCATTGTGGCTGTTAGGGTCTCATTTTCCAGATCGATGTCGATGAATTTTATTTCTAATGTTTTAGCTAAAGTAATATCGTTGCCCCAACTGTTTAAAAACTGTAGTGTTTCTTCTTTTGTCTTGCTTTTCATGATGATAAGTAATAGATAATTGGTAATGAGTAATTTTGCTTCTAGCTTCTAGCTTCTAGCTTCTAGCTTCTAGCTTCTAGCTTCTAGCTTCTAGCTTCTAGCTTCTAGCTTCTAGCTTCTAGCTTCTAGCTTCTAGCTTCTAGCTTCTAGCTTCTAGCTTCTAGCTTCTAGCTTCTAGCTTCTAGCTTCTAGCTTCTAGCTTCTAGCTTCTGAATCATTTCCCATGATATTTGGATTCCAGTTTTCAGGGATTTTGGGTCCGATGTCATTTTTGATATAGTAATCCTGAATTTCTTTCATTATTTCTGAAAAGGGAACGCTTGCTAATCTTTCATAAGGAATGGTGTATCCCAAATAAACAATATTTCTTTTAAAATCTCCTGCTGCCAATACCAAAGGAACTTTTGCCGCCAAAGCCATATGGTAAAAACCTTTTCTCCATTTCGGAACCCAGCTTCTTGTACCTTCTGGGGTGATAACAAGGCTGAAATCTTCTTTTTTAAATTGGTTGGCAACAAAATTCACAAGATCATTTTTCTGACTTCTGTCGATTCCAATTCCACCTAAACCTCTTACGATACTACCATACCAAGCTTTTGTATGGGCATCTTTAATGATGATTTTTATAGGTTTACCCAATGACCAATAAGCAAGATTTCCTAATAAATATTCCATATTGTGGGTGTGAGGTGCTACAACAAGAATACATCTGTTCAGACTGTTTACATCACCTTGTAAAACGACCTTCCAACCTAGGATTTTTAGCATTAATTTGCCAATCAGCTTTTTCATATACTTTGAATTAAAAACAAAAAAGTATAACCTATTGAGGTTATACTTTACAAATATATTGAAATATTATCGCTCTTAAAACAAACCGCTGATTAAATCTACGATTTTCATTACAATTTCTAGTGCTACTTGTACCATTTGTAAGTGCTTTTGATTTGGGTTATTATTTGTTTACGAAGATAAGATAATTTCTTGATATGCAGAGGGTAAATTTAGTTTTTTTATTCTTTTTGAGAGAAGAAGAGTGTGAATTTCAAACTGTTGTTCTCCATTCACACCTTCAGCCACTCTCTGCCGTTTATTATTTGGTTTTTATAGAAATTATGTTTTTGTTTTTACCCGAATGGTTTTCGCATTCGTTACTTTTCAATCGCCGAATTATTATATCGTTTTATTCTTTACCTGCATTGTCTATAAGGTCTAGAAGTTGTTTCTCGGTAACGGTTCCCATTATTTGTGAAACAAGTTCTCCTTTTTTATTATAAACTGCTGTTACGGGTCTCTGCGGAAAACTAATCGCTTTGCCTGCAAGCAGATAGGTAAATGTGTATTTGTTCTTTTTATTAAAAGCTTCTATGGTAGAGCTTTTTTCATCAGAGATCATTACAATATTTACTTTACTTGCTGCTTTAGCTTTCACTTTTTCGAATATTGGGAACTCTTCTCTACAAGGAGCGCACCAGGTGGCCCAGTAGTTAACAATTAAGGGTTTGTCCAATAATTCTGCTGCTTTTACCTGCTTGCCAGATAGATCATGGAGTTCTAAATTATCCAATGGAGTATTAGGAACTTCCATGTTAGCTTTAAAAATAAAAGCTCCTATGATGACAATTACTACACCTATCCCGTATCCTGTCCAAAATGATTTCTTGTTCATCGTATTAATTATTAAATGTGATAAGAAAGAATAGGTAAGTAATGATGGCTGCTGTGAAAACTCCTGCAAGCAATCCGAGAATAAAACTGATACTTTTTTTCATTGTGTGTGTTTTAAATATGTTTTTATTTAGTTTTTATAGAAACTTTGTTTTTTCCGTCGTTTATTTTGATGTCGATATCACCTTTCATCTTTTTGATGCTTGATTTCATAGAATCAATTACTTGATCAGCTTGGTTAGCCGGAACTTTTTTTCCGTTAATGATGATGCTGTCTTTATCATCAGAGTTGTATTCTATGGTAGAACCGTTTACAGAGATCTTATTTTTCTCGATTCTGATGTTTCCGTGATCATTATCATTATCGTCGTCATTTTGCTCATTATCATCAATTCCATCTCCGTTTAAATCTCCATTGAAGTCAATTCCATCTTTCTTTAAAGCAATGACTACTGTATTTTGAGGAATTACCAACTCATAATCAATATTATAGTTTCTAAATCTGTGTTCGTAAGGATATTTAATGTAATTAGGAAGAATAATTTTATTGTTAATAATCTCTACCGGAATATTTACATTAAGTGGAATATTGTATCCTTTTGCCTCCTTTTTAATAATTAAATAAGGCGTTTTAATATTTGCTTTTCTCGTTACATCAACATGTACCCAGTCTTTTTCGAAAACAGATACCTTGTCAGAATAAAGATCATTGTCATATCCTGTAAAGTTCTGTGGAATAGCAATTTGTTTAAGGTCTACAAATAAACTGTCTGAGGTGGTATTGATAGAAACTTCTTCTGTATCCTCTTTATTACCTTTCAAGAACATTTCTTTTTTAGCCATGCTAGCTCCGAAATAAGCTCCAAGCGCCATTAAAATAAGAAATAAAGCTCCTATCACCCAACCAATATTTCTTAATTTGGTTTTTGGAGAGAAAATTTTAATGCTTAACAAACTGAAGATAATCGCTGGAATTAATGATCCGATAATGATGATGGCAGATAATATTCTGTATAATCCGCTGTCACCGAAATAGAACTTCATTTCGTTAGCACCAGGGAAGTTAGAGTCCATTCCAAAAAGTCCGAACACTACAAACACTCCAATAATACTACTTACAGCTACTAAAGCAAAGAATCCACCCATTATATATTTAAATATATTCCAGATTCCGCTTCCTGCATTATTGATATAAGGTTTGTTTTCTATGTAGATTTCTCCGACTCTCTGTGTAGATTCGTTAGCAAACTGAACCAGCTTGTTAGATTCACTTTTAAGATTGTCGAAGTTCATAGGCTTTCCCTTCATTTTCAAAAAATCTGCTGCAGTTTCTGCTTTCGGTAAAACAATCCAAAGAATAATGTAAAGCAATGCTACTAAAGAAGAAGAAACTGCCTGTGTGAAAATTCCAAGAACGAAAATTCCTAACCAGATCGCTCTCATTGCAGTAATATCCATTCCTACATAATGAGCTAATCCTGCGCACACCCCTGCGATTTTTTGTCTTTCAGGATCACGGAACAATTGTTTTTTATCTGTATTATCAGAACTTGAAGTATTGGTTTTATTTGTATTTCTTTCAGAATAGTAAGCTTCTTCCTGTTCTTCGATCTTTTCCGGAGTTCCGATTTGGGCGATTACTCTTTCAACATCAGTATCATTTACAACCTCACGTTTTCCTAAAGAATCTCTGAAAATTTCAACCATTCTTATTTCTATGTCATGCATTACCTCATCTGCTTCTGAAGCGTCCAAAGAGCTTCTCAGTGCATTAAGATAATCGCTAAGCTTTATATATGCGTGTTCTTCAATGGTGAAAGAAAAACCTGCGAGTCCTATTGAGAGTGTCTTGTTCATAGCTTTGTTTTTAAATTTTTTGAGTGATTTGGTTTACAGAATCTGTTAATTCTTTCCAGGTATTTTGAAGTTCGTCCAAAAACAATTTGCCTTTTTCTGTTATTTGGTAATATTTTCTGGGTGGCCCTCCTGTAGATTCTTCCCATCGGTAGGAGAGAAACTCTCCGTTTTTTAATCTTGTTAGGAGAGGGTAGAGGGTTCCTTCTACTACATCCAGCTTTCCTTTTTTCAGTTCATCTATTAAATCGGAAACATACATTTCGCGAATATTGATGAGACTTAAAATACAGAATTCCAGAATTCCTTTTCGCATTTGCGCTTTGGTATTTTCGGTATTCATCTTTATATTAAGTTTTTTGAGTTAATATTTTCAGAATAAGTTCCTAGCTAGTTGAACCTATCTGAATTCTACATTACAAAGATATGTAATTAAAATGGTAATATGCAATACAAAGTAGTGTATTTTTTAATTTAAAATATTTAAAGTCCTGATAACTAGTTGTTTAATTTTTATTTGAAAATATAGATCTTAAAATAAAATGATTTTGGAATGCTATTTTTTATCTTTGTTCTAGATTTTTACAGGATAAAAAGGCTAATTTTTTTTAAAAACCAAACACGCTATGATGAATTATAATGTATTTTTAAAAGCTGTGGTTCTTTTAGGGCCTATGTATTTTGCTCAGCATCATTTTGAACTAAAAGATGCCTCTGAGAAATATAATGTTAGCATTAATGTTGAAACATGTGAGAAAGATGAATGTCAGGGAAAGGCAACTATTGAACTGATTGATAAAGCTACTTCCAGAAAGTTTCAGACGCTCACTTCCAATAATCTTAATTTTTATTTAAAGGAAGATCAGAAGCCAACGGCTAATATTATTCAGTTATATGATGAGCAGAGTCCTCTGATTTTTGATGATTTTAATTTTGATGGAAGCCAGGATGTTGCCATTAGAAATGGAAATGAAAGTGGCTATGGAGGCCCTTCTTATGATGTGTATGTGTTTAATTCAACAAAGAAGCAATTTGTGAAAAGTGAAGAATTAACAAATCTGGCCTATGAAAATCTGGGAATGTTTCAAACAGATCCAGAACGTAAGCGTTTGATTACCTATGCGAAATCTGGTTGCTGTTGGCATATTACGACAGAATATGCTGTGGTTCCGAAAAAAGGGTTGTTGAAAGTGTATGAAATGGAAGAAGATGCAACTGGCGGAGATGAAACGGTAAAAGTCACAAAAAGAGAATTGAAAAATAATAAATGGGTTGCTACAACCACAAAATATCCAATAAAAGAATATTATAAAGAGTAATAAAATGAAGATCCAGAAAGAAATCGATTTTATTTTAGCAGTTGATGCTTTAAAAAATGTACAGAGAAGAAATTATAATGCCGATGATTCCAGAAGAGAGAATACTGCTGAACATTCGTGGCAGATCGTTATTTTAGCTCAAATCCTTTTTCCTTATGCGAAAAACAGAGCAGATATTGATTTATTGAGAGTGATAAGAATGCTTTCTATTCACGATTTGGTAGAAATTGAAGCCGGTGATACTTTCTTGTTTGATGAAAAGGCAATGGTGGGGAAATTCGAAAGAGAAAAACAGTCTGCTCAAAACATTTTCGGAATTTTGGATGAACCATTACGTTCAGAGTTTTTTAATCTTTGGCTTGAGTTTGAAGAAGAGAAAACTCCCGATGCTATTTTTGCCTGTGCTATAGACCGTATGATTCCTTTCATCTTGAATTCTTATACCTCTGGAAAAAGCTGGACAGAAGCTGGCGTTACCGAAAACCAAGTGAGAAATATGCTTGAAAATGCAATTACTCGTGCTTCCGATGAAATGGGAGAAGCTTTTGAATTTTTAATGATTAAAAATTTAGAAACGGATAAAATTGTGAAATCATAAATAAAGTTTCGGCGGCCTTTGGCCGCCGAAACTTTATTAAAGTATTTGAATAGGCTTTTTAGATTCGTCAATCGCCACAAACGTAAAATCACCTACAATGGCTCTTTCTCTTTCGTAAGAATACATTTGCTCGGTGTAGATTTCTACATTTACTTTCATACTCGTTTTTCCAACGTAAGAAACTTTACCAATAAGTTCCACAATAGTTCCTGCAGGAATAGGTCTCTTAAAATCTATTTTGTCACTGCTTACCGTTACCACTCTTTTTCTTGCAAAACGGGTAGCGGTGATAAATGCCACTTCATCCATCAATTGCATCGCTGTACCTCCAAAAAGAGTATCATAATGATTGGTTGTATTAGGGAAAACGGCTTTAAAAATGCTGGTTTCGGATGCTTTAATTCTTTCTTCTGTAGTCATATTTCATTATTAATTAAAGCGAAAAGAAAGCATATTGGAACAAACAGAAGATCACAGGAATACAGAAATTCCTGAAACAGACCATTGATCAATAAACTTCAAATCGCGAAAGTTTTTGTCTTATAGAAATAGGCAGGTCTCCTGACTCGTAACATCTTCATCTCCTTCCCATGCCTCGCACAGTGGATTCTTAATAAAGACTTTAGTTACTTACAGTTGCGCGACAGTTCGTGATTTTCACACGATTCCCTTTTAATCTGCGGTTAAGCAGAACCAATTTCTGAAAAAGCCAAATGCCGTCAGCGGGAAGCCAAAAGCAAAATAACTTTTCGGTGCAAAAATAAGGATAATATGAAAACGAAACGAATTATTCCGGATTATTATAGATGATCTGGCTCATCACCTTGCCTTCTTTGATGGTCCAAAGCGTCGTGTAGCGGTTTTCTCCTGACCCATTAATCATATAAAGAAAGATATGATCATTGTCAATAGAAGTCACCCCAACGTTATTGAAATCCATCGTGGGTTGAAATAAATTCTTGATCGCTTCCCTTACAAAAACAGAACCTCTTCCGGGTTGTTGAACCCTGATAGATTTAATTTCCGTCACGCCTTCAGGAAGATCATTACCGATTCCCCAAGGTCTTACTTTATCGATGGTAAGAATTTTTCCGGCTGCATCTTTTTCCTTCTTGCGGTAGCTTGCATTAGAAGGGTAAACGTCTATAATGACCTTGCTTCTTTGGTTACCAGGTATTTTAGGATTAGTGTCATCCGTGAAAATAAGAGATTTTCCATTTTTAGATTTGGAAGGCGTATATTTTGGTAATTGATCAATGAAAGCAATACGGTCTTTATTCACCATTCCCTCTCTGTTAAGAGAGTCATACCTTACAAAAGGTTTTTCGGTGTCGTCTTTGTCTGGATATTTTATCCAGATCCATTCAGTTTCTCCTGGAGCAGGTTTTACGTACACAAAAACATCTCCTCTGCGCATACGGATCTTATCTACAATTTTTCGGTAATTATCTTTAGCAACACGTACCATTGCATAGCCTTCTTCAGCTTTTACAACACCAAAAGGAACTTTATTTTGCCCCTTCATCAGACTTAAAGAAAAAACACTGAAAACTGATAAATAAAATACTTTTTTTGAGGAAATCATCATGAAAAATTTTTGACTCCTCAAATATATAAATTAAATGCTTTTCGGGAGGTATTTAAATAATTGCAATTCCTTAATATCTTTTATTTGTCTTACATAAGTGTTGGAGATTAGATATATCTCATCTGAAATGTCTAGAACATCCTGATAATTATGATCTGAAATAATAAAGCCTTTTTGTTTTGAAATTTCTTTAATTATTTTTTTAAGCTCAGTAGCTATTTTTGGGGAAAGACTGTGAAAGGGCTCATCTAATAAAATAAACTCTGATTGAGAATGAATAATGAGCAACACTTCAATAATTCTTTGTTCACCAGTAGAAAGATTCTTGAATGTTTCGTTTAAAAAGGGTTGTATTAATTCTAAGTTGTGGAGTTTCTCACTATTTTCTTTATTGCAGAATAGATTGATGAGGTTTTTAATCTTACTGTTTTTTGGCAAAAATGAATATTGAGGAAGATAGGAGATTCTGTTTTTTCTGTCCCATTGATTTTTAAGAATGATCGTGTCGAATTTAATAAATTGAGTTTCCCCTTTTAATGTTCCGAAAATGATTTGAAATAAAGTAGATTTTCCGGCACCGTTACTTCCGAAAAGTCCAATGATTTTTCCTGTTTCGCAACCTAAGTAAACATCTTGTAGTATTTTTTTAGTTCCGAAGGTTTTTGTGATACTGTCAATATGTAGGGTACTCATAAATAAACGGATGTGAATTTTATAACGATGCTTGTTGACAAGGTTAATCCCCAAAGAAACATTCTTGAAAATCCGAAATTGGCGTAAAAGAGATATTCATTTTTAAGCCTTAATTCATAAATGAAAAAATGAAGCATTGGAAATAATAAAAGAAAGCATAATCCTAAATTTTCGAAATTTAAATCTGTTGCAAAAGCAATTAATAAAGAAAATAATAGGGTTGGAATTAAAATCTTCACATAGAATATTCCAAGGATTTTAGCATTTTTAAGCATGCTGTGAATTTACGGATAATTCTGATTACAATGATATTATGTAATTTTTTACGGTAAAAGTATAATACCCATTTAGTATTTTAAACTTAATTTTAAATGAAGCAGCAGTTTAGGGTTATGTAAATAATTACGAGCAATATAAACGAGTTGGTAATTAAAAAATAACGGACTGCTTTTAAACTAAAACCATCGTAAAACCTACAAGCATGATAAAGTCAATTACTTTTCTTTATGGATTATTTGCTTACCTCGTATTTCTTGTTGCTTTTCTGTATGCAATAGGATTTGTTGGCAATTTTGTTGTTCCAAAATCAATAGACTCTGGAACAGAAACTACTTTTACAGAATCACTGCTCGTCAATGTACTTTTGTTGAGCTTATTTGCACTTCAGCATAGCATAATGGCCAGACCCGCATTTAAAAAATGGTGGACCAATATTATTAACCCCGTAATTGAACGTAGTACGTATGTCTTATTAGCCAGTTTAGCGCTGTTATTAATGTATTGGCAATGGCAACCCATGCGATCCGTAGTCTGGGAAATTGAAAATGACGCTGCTGTTATGATTATACATGGCATTTATTTATTAGGATGGGTGATTGTATTGATTTCTACGTGTATCATTAATCATTTTGAATTGTTTGGATTGAGGCAGGTTATTCAAAATATGAGAAATAAAACCTTGCAACCGGCAGACACAAGCTTTAAAATTATTTATTTATACAAAATCGTAAGGCATCCGATTATGCTCGGTTTCTTAATTGCGTTTTGGGCAACGCCTGTAATGACGGTCGGGCATTTAGTTTTTACCTTAACGACAACTATTTATATTTTTATTGCGGTAAAATTTTTGGAAGAAAAAGATCTTAAGGATTTTTATGGAGAAGAATATCAAAGTTATCAAAAGAAAGTACCCATGCTGCTTCCGTTTATTGGAAAGAAAAGTACATAGGTTGTTGATAAAAGTACAAAACAAAAGCGAGTGTCAGTTTATTCGACACTCGCTTTTTATTAATCGTTTCTAAGTTTCGCTTTTACGTTATTATTTTTAACAATAGTTCGGAGCGTTGCAATTTCTTGTTTTGTGAAACCTTTTTTAGGAATTATACTTTTTGAATGAGAATTATAATATATTAAAAATAAATTTTTAAATTCTTGTATTTGATAGATTGATTTAATACTAAATTCACTTTCAAATGTACTTCCCTTTACATGAATTTTTTCATCTGAAAAAGTGTAAGTAATCTCCTCTTTAATATCTTTACTAGTTTTATAAATCTTTTTTAATTGGAAGTATTTAAAAGCATTTAAAAACACACAAACCAATATAATGAAAAATGATATCCAAAGGTTTTGTGAATCAGAATAGAAAATAATATTTGAAATAAACCCTAAAATACTAAAAAGGAGTAAAAAAATAAGTCCCAATACTAAAAATATATCTCCAAAAAGAATTTCTATATTAAGTTTCAGGTATTCTTTAAAAGTAAGCTTTGTTTTAATTACCATACTCAAATTGTTTAAATCCTCTCCAATTCCTCAGCGCTAATCGTTGTTTTAAAAGTTCCGTAATTCACGATCACTTTGTTTCTGGAGATCTTTTCTATCGTCCCGACACTTGTGCTTCCTGTGATACGAACACGCTGCCCAATTTTCATCCAAACAGCACGGTCAATTTGACGTTTCTCTTCTATTTTTTCGTTGGTTTCCGTTATTTTTTCAATAACATCTTCTTTTTTTAGTTGTTGGGTTATTTTTCTTTTTACAACCTGAAGTTTTTTTGTTTCGTCTTTATCAGCACCGATTTTCCTGAATTTTTCCTGTTCCAGAATTTTTACAAAATCTTTCACCACATCTTTTCGGGATCTCCCTTTTATGTAGCCATCGATAAAGGTTTCAATCTTATTTCCAAACTGCAGTTTACGATGTTCATCTTCATACAGCTTTTGGAAATTGAATAGTTTTTGTTGAAGCTGCTCATTCAGTCTTTGCAAATTATCGCGCTTATCTTCAACGGATTCTTTTCTTTCGGCAAGATCGGTTTTCAGTTTTTCAACCTCGAATTTTTCCTGCTGAAGTTTTACAATCGTTTTATCAAGATTCACAATATCATGTTCTACTTTTTTCTTCGCAGAATGAATGATAAACCTAGGGATTTTATTCTTCTCGGCAACTTCAAAAGTAAATGAACTTCCAGCTTGTCCAACTTCCAGTTTATACATTGGTTCCAGTGTTTCTTCATCAAAAAGCATCGCTGCATTTTCTGCATGAGAAAGCTCTTCTACAACCAATTTAATGTTAGTGTAGTGCGTTGTAATGATCGCAAAACTCTTCTTGTCATAGAAAAACTCTAAGAAACTTTCTGCCAAAGCACCTCCCAATTCAGGATCTGAACCCGTTCCGAATTCATCAATCAACAAAAGGGTATTGGCATCAGCTTCACGGATGATCCCGCCCATTTTCTTCAATCTTGATGAATAGGTGGAAAGATGGTTTTCAATAGATTGATTATCACCAATGTCAGTCATGATTTTATCAAAGAAAAACATTTCAGATCTTGGGTGAACAGGAACTAAAATTCCGCTCTGAATCATCAATTGAAGCAATCCTACTGTTTTCAGCGTGATGGATTTTCCTCCTGCATTCGGTCCGGAAATACAGATGATTCTGTTTTGATCCGTTAAAGATAATGTTTGAGAGAAAATAATTTTGTTCTCCGCTTTATTTCTTAACCAAAGCAATGGATGGAAAGCTTCTCTTAGCTTTAACGTTTTGTGACGGTTGATCTTTGGTAAAACACCGTTAATTAATTCTGCAAACTTAGATTTAGCTCTCGTAAGATCAAGATCAAAAATATAAGCCTGATATCTCCAAAGCTGAGGTTGATATTCTGCTAATTCAGCCGTAAGCTGCCTTAGAATCTTATCAATTTCCTTTTTTTCCTCTTCCTGATTTTCTTTAAGTTTGAAGTAATGTTTTACGACACTATCCGGTTGAATATACGTGATAGAACCTGTTTTTGAAAGTCCCAATACTCTGCCCGGAACTCTTTTCTTGTAAGCAGATTTTACCGCTAAAACCCTAATGTCTTCAATATTACTTTCTCGGATATCATCCAGAAAATCACTTTGCCCGTAATTGAACAATACACGGTTAAAATTTTCCTGAATCGCTTTTTTCGCATGCTGAATTTCCGTTCTCAATGTTTTTAAGATCGGTGAAGCTTCACTTTTTACTTCATCAAAACGGTTGAAAACTTTATCTACCTTATCAATAATTTCCTTCTTAAACTCCAATACAGAAGCGTCTGCCATTAAAGTAGGGAAAGTATCAGGCATGGTGGGGAAAAACTTTTGAAGTCTTCCTATTTGTTGGGTAATCGTTTTTATTTTGATGAAAGCTTTGTTTTCGAGACGGTAATTCTCGATCAGCATAAGTTGTAATTCGCTTTCAATATCTTCATATTCATCAAACGGAATCGCATTTGAACTTTCAAAACTCGATAAATATTCGGAAGTTTTTTTTAGTGAAAGTCCTGCCTCGTCAATTTCCATGGGACGAAGTTGAAGAATTTTGTCTCTCGTTTTCGGAGAATACGCAAATGGAGAGATTTCCGCGAGCAATTGCGGAAACTCTAATTCGTTTAAATCTTCTTTATTTATATACACAGTGCAAATTTAGTGAGAAAATGTGAATTTGATGATGTAGCATTTGAAAATGAGTTTCTTTACATTGTATTTAACCATAAAGTTTCAAAAATTTTTAACCACAAAAGAGTCAAAAGAATTACGCATTATTTAAGTTAATCATGAACTGTAAACAAGAACATATAAGTTTTAAAAAATCTTTGCATATTGAGCGGAGTCGAAATATTATTCTTTTGCAAGCTTATGTTTTCAAAATAGCTAAGCTTTAACTCGTTCAATAATAGCTTTTGACTCCGTCGAATCTTCGATTTGTGGTTAAATTGAAAGTTTACAAGTTCATTAATTATTTTGGTGATCCTCGGTAGTATCGTCTAAAATTAATTTTACAGCAAAATCTGCAAAGATTTTTTTCTTACTTATCATTTTAGAGTTCATAAGGATATTTCATTTAGTAAAAAACCATAGACTTTTCAGTGTTTTTTAAGTTTTGGCTGAAGCCGATTGATTTTTTGTTTTATTTGAACGGGGTTAAAACCCGTTCCTATTGATAAAGACGTGTTGTTTATTTAAAAATTAACCGCAATTGTAACAAAAGTTATTTAGATAGCTAACCATTATGTAATTTTTAGAAAGCTAAATTTTTCAAAAGATTAAAAATCAAAGATTTTTTAAAAACTTATGTGCTCTTCTTTGTAGTTTAATAATCAATTTAAAATACTAAAGTGTTAATCTTTTGCCTCTTTTGTGGTTAAATTTTTAATGAGTTAAAACAGACTTGATGTCAAATGTACTGTAAAGATGAAGACATTGATTTTTTGAAAATCTTTGACTTTCTTCTTATGGGAACTTCATTATTTTCAGTACTTTATTTTCTTAATGTTCTAATGTGCTTGTGAAAATATTTTTTTATTAAATTTGAAATATGAAAATAGAAACACAAAGATTAGTGTTAAAAGAAATCAACGAAAGTCATGTTGAAGATATTCTGAAAATTCGAGGTAATCCGATTACGAATAAATTTGTTGAAAGAGTATCTCCAAAAACGAATTACGATGCCTTGGAATTTATCTTAACAATCAAAAGAAAAACTGAAAGTAAGGAGACGGTTTACTGGGGAATTTCTTATAAAGATGAACCCAACCTGATAGGAACCATTTGTCTTGGGAAATTTACTGAGGATAGGAAAGAAGGAGAAGTAGGCTATGAATTATTACCTGACTATCACAGAAAAGGAATCATGTCTGAAGCCCTTGCTGCTGTTTTAGATTGTGGATTTAATACTTTAAATTTGCAGGAAATTCTAGCATTCACCAAAAAAAGTAACGAAAATTCAAAAGGCCTTCTTTTAAAGCACCATTTTGTGTTGCAAGAGGGGAGAATTGATGAAGGTTTTCCGGAGAATATTGTTTTTAGTTTGAAGAAAAACGTATAATTTTGTTGTTCTTTAAATAAACTAATTACTATAGAGATGGCAAAACTCATGATCAATCGTTCATCAGAATATTCAAACAAATTGAGATCCATAGGAATTTATCTGGATGATAAAAAAATAGGAGATATCGCTGATGGTGAATCTAAAGAATTTGAAGTTGAGGAAGGAGGACATACATTAAGAGCTAAAATTGATTGGTGTCGTTCAAATCCGATTAATTTAAAAATAAATTCTGAAGAAATTATAAGATTTAATTTAAGCGGAAGAAATCCCTTTTTGTCATTATTTTATATCACATTTGGAAAAGATCACTACTTAGAATTACTACCTATAAATTAAATATTTTCAAATAATCAAATCAAACCCCATGACCTGGACTGAAATTTTAGCCCCAATAAAAAGCACAGAATATTTTACTACCCTTTGGGAGAAAGTAAAAGAAGAATACGCAACAACAAAAGTTTTTCCTCCCAAAAATCAGATTTTCAGAGCGTTGGAAATTACACCTTTTGAGGATATTGAAGTGGTAATTATCGGGCAAGATCCTTATCATAATGACTTCCAGGCGAATGGTTTGTGTTTTTCTGTTTCTGAACAGGTAACTGCGCCACCTTCATTGAAAAATATTTTTATTGAATTAAAGGATGATTTAGGAGTGGTAAGAACTTCAAAAGAGTTGGATGATTGGGGAAAACAAGGCGTCCTGATGCTGAATGCTACTTTAACGGTGCGTGCTCATACGCCGAACTCTCATAAAGATTTAGGTTGGGGAAAATTCACAGATTACATTATTAAAGAAATTTCAGATAAAAAAGAAAATGTAGTTTTTGTATTGTGGGGCGCTTTTGCACAGAAAAAAGCCGAACTCATTGATCCGGCTAAGCATTGTATTATCAAGTCTGCGCACCCTTCACCATTTTCTGTATATAGAGGATTTTTCGGGAGCAAGCCTTTCTCAAAAATTAATGAATATTTGGTTTCAAAAGGAAGAAAACCTATTTCGTGGTAGAATTTTCTCCTGCTTTTTTAATAACGATTCCGATCTTATATTTTCCGGCAAGGGCTTTTGTCCCGCCTTGTGAGGTCGGATAAGGCGTTACTTCTTGTAATGAAATAATTGCTCCATTAAACGTTGTAGACTGATGGTAATTTCGCCCTGCATTTTCTGTAGTGGCGATATTTACAGTCATTGGTCTGGTTGCTAATCCCATTACTTCAATCTGTGCAACGGCAACTCCGGCCCACATACAGTTTACACCTTCGGGACAACGACTGTCTTCTGAAATACCTTTGAAGGTAACATTCATTTCATATTCTTTAAGGAATTTATTTTCCCCTTCATTGAAATAAATGATGTTTTCATCTTTACTCATTGGTGTTTTTTCTTTGGTATTGGTAGCAACGGACGTTTTTGTTGAGGTTTTCGTTTCTTTTTGAGCATTACAATTCACTAATGCCAATAGTCCTAAACTCAATATGATGGTTTTATGTAACATGATCTTTATTTTTTAAATGATATTAAGCATATTCAAAACAACGACCAAAAACATGGCCACTCCTACAACCAAACTGAATCCGGTTCCGTAAATGAATCCAATGAAAGCTCCTTTGGTAGATTGTAATGCTTTCTTCATGTCTTTGCTGTCGTGAAGTAATTCACCAATAAATACTCCGGCAAACATTCCGATTAAAAATCCTAATGGGATAGGAAGGAACATTCCGACAATAGTTCCAATAATTGAGCCAATACTTCCCCAACGCGTTCCTCCATATTTTTGATTGGTTTTAGCAGGAATTACATAGCTTAAGACAACGGAAGCAGCTGTAAGAACTACGAAAGCCCAAACATAAATCATAGACAGATCTGCATCCGTTCCGAATTTGTAAATTAATAATCCACAAAGACTTAATAATAGTCCGGGTAAAATAGGAAGGAAGGTTCCCAAGAGCCCGAGGAATAATAAAACAAGACAGAGAATATTAATTAATGTGGTATCCATTCTTTAAATTATACATGCAAGATATAAAAAAAGGTGGCCTTACAAAAGCCACCTTCCAATCTAAGTTCAAAATTTATTATAAGTTTAAGATTACATATTGTAAAATTACGCCTGCATTTCCAATGTTTCCTGAAGCATGATTATGAAAAGAAGTATAATAAATATATCCGCTGTTTGAAGCTCCTGTACAAGGTCCTACTGTTGCTCCCAATGCAACCAAATAAGGAACCAATACCTGAGGAACTGAAATGCTGATCTGGGTATTTCCCGGCAGTGTAATACAAACCGTTACAAATGTTGACGTAGGAGCATTTCCTATCGGAGTAGCCGGAACACCTGTTGTTGTAAAATGATTGGTTCTGATCATCAAAGCATTATTTGACGTGTCTTTAACTAAAACTTCCCAATAATTTGGGTCATAATTTGTGATTTTCTGCCACGCTACCAGATCAAAATCGATGTTAAATGAGCTAAATCCTAATGCAGCAGAAAGTCCTGCATTGCTTACTACTGCCGGAACGATACCTGCGTTTCCTTGGTTTACAGAGCATAGTTTGGTGTCCGGAACAAATCCGCCTGCAGGTGAGCAGCTGGAAGTGTAGTCTGTGCCACCTACTAAATAGGCAACATCCCAATCTGAAGCATAAATACTTCCGCCGTTAGCAACAAAAGTGGCTAAGTTGGCATCAATTGCAGGGAAAATTGATTGATTTGCGTAATGGTTTCTTGAGCCGCAATTAAGAAAAATAATATCATACTGCGAGATAGTCGTTAAATTGGCAAGATCACTATTGGTAATTTGAGTTGCAGTATACCCTAAAGTCTGAATGATATCTTCGATTTTATCAAACGATCCTTTTACATACGCAATTTTAGCAACCTGATTCAGTTTGGTTTGATTGGCTTCTAAACTTACCGTTTCCTTATCTTTTACAGTCGCAGAAATTTCTGTACGGAAATTACTACCATTCCCTGTTTGAATATGGATGGTGTGATCTCCGGCCGGAGCTTCCAGTGTGAAGTTACCATCTGCGTCTGAAGTCGTATAATAGATTTTATACTTGTCATCAAAAGTGAAAACTGAAGCACCTCCAATAGGTTTGGTTCCGTTTTGTGACATCACTTTTCCGGTAAGTTTTCCGGTTTTTGCAACCGCAGGACCTGAGTTCTGGGAAACGATTACAGGATCTTCTCCTCCTGTACAATTTGTTAAAAGTGTGAACACACACAACAAAATAAATAAGTAGTGTTTTCTCATATCTAATTGATTTTTATTTGGTTAGTTTTTATCAAAATTAATAAATAATTAAATATAAAATCATAAAATATGGTAAATTTTTAATATTATTTATTTTTAATTGTATTTTTTGGTGGATTTTATATTTATTAATCAATGTTTGAGTGGATTTGATAATTTAAAGAATGGTGGTTGATAATTTTTATTAAATTTTAAAAAAGAACGTATTTTGGGATGAAAATTGATGAGAAAGTTTTAATTTAAATCAACCTTAATTTTCCTAAATTTGCTGTAAATGAAAGACGAACTACAAGATACCAAAGATTTTTTGCAGGATATAAGTGATACAATTCATTATTTCGTTAGAGATAATGTTCCTGGCGATTTGGTGCTTACGTGCCAGATTATTCTTAAATTTATTTTTCTGGCAGGTCTTGTTTGTTTGTTAGACTTTCTATTTAAAATTCTGGTTAACACTATTTTTAAGAATTTTTTTGATAAAGAAAAGTATCCGGTTTTAAAATCAATTTATCAATCCAGAATAACAAATTCTATCGTTCATTTAGGGACATTAAGCTTTGCTGAATCTGCCTTGAAGTCTGTTTTTTGGAGACATCCTAAAAGCTTTGAATTCTTAGGCGTTATCGTGAGTTTGGGTATTATTTTTGTGATTGCAGGAATGTTATTCAGAGTACTGACGGCGTTTAGAAATTACTTTGTTATCAAACAGGATTTTTATAAAATAATGGCGCTGAATGCGATCTCAGAATCAGTGAAGATTTTTGGAATCTTTATTCTTACTGTGATCGGGATCTGTACTATTTTCGGGATTAAAGGCGGAACAATTTTAGGAAGTTTAGGAGCAATAACAGCAGTGTTAGTCCTTGTTTTCAGAGATACGATCTTAGGTTTTGTAACTGGACTTCATGTGGCAACATCCAAAAGTATGAAAGTGGGCGACTGGATCGGAATTCCTAAATACAATATTGAAGGAAATATTGCAGATATAAGCCTTCTGACTACAAAAATCACCAATTTCGATAAAACAATCTCCACGATTCCTACGTATGATTTATTAACGACCGAGATTAAAAATCTTCAGGTAATGTCAGAGTCTAATACAAGACGAATTAAGAAATCAATTTATTTCAATATCAATTCTTTTAAATTTTTGACACCGGAGGATATTGAAAGATTAAAAGAAATTAATTTGATCTCAGATTATCTTGAAGAAAAAAGCAAGGAATTAGCCAAGGAAAAAGAAAATATAGAGCATAAAAATAAGATCATTAACGGGAAACAACTTACTAATATTGGTGTTTTCAGGCATTATGCACAAAAGTATATTGAAAATGATCCTGCAGTAGATGAAAAGGGAGTAAGAATGGTTCGCCAGTTGGAGATCACTCCACAAGGGTTGCCGTTGGAAATTTATTGTTTTGCAAATGACTCTAAATGGGAACGTTTTGAGCAGATCCAAGCCGATATTTTTGACCATTTATTGGTGGCTTCAAAAGAATTTGATCTTCAGGTAATGCAGGTGAATGTAAAAGTGTAAAAAGTTTAGAAGCTTGAAGGCAGAAGTTATAAGTTTTTCTTCTCCGCTGATTTTCAGGCTTCGAATTATTAAATATTAAAAATAAAATAAGAACGAAATTGGAAGACTGTGATTCAACTTTCTATTTCAATCTTAATCAATAACATCTTAAAAAAACATGACAAAATTAAGTGTAAACATTAATAAAATTGCAACGATAAGAAATGCAAGAGGAGGCGAAACGCCAAGTGTAACAGAAGCTGCAATTAAAATTCAGGAGTTTGGCGGACAGGGAATTACCATCCACCCAAGACCCGATGAAAGACATATCACAAGAAAAGATGTTTATGATCTGAAGCCTTTGGTGACTACAGAATTTAATATTGAAGGAAATCCGCATAGAGATTTTATTGATATGGTGTTGGAGGTAAAGCCGGAGCAGGTAACACTGGTTCCTGACGCAGATGATGCTATTACTTCAAATGCAGGATGGGACACAAAAAAGCACTTAGATTTTCTTACAGAAATTATTGCTGAGTTTAAAAATGCGGGAATCCGTACGTCTGTTTTCTTAGATCCAACACCTGAATTGGTGGAATATGCTGCAAAAACCGGAACAGACAGAATAGAGTTATACACAGAAGCTTACGCAAAAAACTATTTACTGAATAAAGAACAGGCGATAAAACCTTACTATGATACTGCAGTTGTTGCAAATGAATTTGGTTTAGGTATCAATGCCGGACACGATCTTAGCTTAGAAAATTTAAAATATTTTGCAGATAATATCCCGAATTTACTGGAAGTTTCTATTGGCCATGCTTTGGTTTCTGAAGCATTGTACATGGGAATGGAAAATACAATTCAGGCATACTTGAAGAGATTGGCAAAATGGGCATAAAGCAGGAAGCCTGAGGTTTGAAGCTGGAAGTTTGATAAGATTCTTTTAATAACTTCCGGCATCCATCTTCTAGCTTCCATTCTAAAAAAATAATTATGGAAATTCTACATTCAAAAATATTTGGCGAAAATCTTTCGTCTACACCACTTTTGGTTTTTCACGGATTGTTCGGAATGCTTGACAATTGGGGAAGCTTTGGAAAAGATCTGGGCGATCAGTTGCCTGTACATTTAATTGACCTTAGAAATCATGGAAGAAGTTTTCACTCTGAAGGGATGTCACATGATGATTTAGCGGATGATATTGCTCATTATATGAGCCATTACGGAATAGAAAAAGCGCATATTCTAGGGCATTCTCTGGGTGGGAAAGCGGTAATGCAATTTGCGATAAGATATCCTGAGAAAGTGGATAAATTAATTGTCGTTGATATTTCTCCAAAAGCATATCCGCCACATCACCAGGGAATTGTCAAAGCGTTGGAAACGGTTGATTTTACTACGGTAAACTCTCGAAATGAAGTTGAAGCTGTTTTAACACAATATATTCCTGAAAAATCTACCATTCAGTTTTTAGCTAAAAATTTATATTGGGATGATGATAAAAAGCTCAACTGGAGATTTAATCTTAAAACATTAGCAGAAAAATATACAGAGTTTGTTTCTAATGCCATTAAATTTGGTGTTTTTGAAGGAGAAACTTTATTTATTTCTGGTGAAAAATCAAACTACATTCTTCCTCAGGATGAGTTTGGAATTAAGCAACAATTCCCAAAAGCTAAGATTGTAACGGTGAAAAATGCGGGACATTGGGTTCAGGCAGAGAATCCGGTTGATTTTGCGATTGTTGTTAGGCAGTTTTTAAATTTAAATTAATTTTATTCTTTGATTTTTGAGTTTGTGTTAAAATTTTAATAAATAAGTTATTTATTTCTCCTTGTGTTGAATTTTTTGTAATTTAGTTTTACCAAATAACTAATAATATCAACTTATGAGACAGAAAAATTCAAAAAAACCGTTTTTTGCTTCATTTTTAGAGAAACAAATTAAGAATCCAGAGAAAGTGAATGGAGGGTTAGAAATCACCACAGCCCTTGAAGATTCTATCACAATTCCTACAAAAGATACGATCACTTCTGCCATTTTGGATAATGTTACAAAGCCGGGATTCGATCATGTAACAATGAAATATCCTTCAGATGGTGATGATTCTGTAGTGTAATTATTAAAAACTAAAACCCAATTCAAATATCATGAAAAACAAAAAATTAAAGAAACCGTTTTTTGCTTCATTTCTAGAGAAGCAAATTAATGATCCTGAAAAAGTGAAAGGAGGTTCTATGACTTCGGAACTTCTGGATAATGTAACAACAGCGCTTCAAGACACTGTTACAAAGCCGGGCTATGATAACGTAACAATGAAGTATCCTTCTGACGGCGACGAAGCAGGAGAAACGTCATAGTTGAGGTTCTGTCATTATCTTAAATTCAACCCAAAATAAAGGATTATGAACAACGAAAATTCAAAAAAGAAGCCATTTTTTGCCTCTTTTCTAGAGAAGCAAATTAAAGATCCGGAAACTATTCAGGGTGGGGCAGTGACAACACCTCTTACTGATATTGTGAGTGATACTACAAGAGATGTTGCGACTTCTCCAACTTTTGACAATGCTACTTTGCCGACAAGAGATCATCTAGTGACGCTAAAGTATCCATCTGATAATGATGAAGCTGGTATTTAATACTTTACAATAGTAAACCCACCAAACAATAGTTATTATGAAAAATAAGAATTCGAAAAAGCAGCCTTTTTTCGCTTCATTTTTAGAGAAGCAAATTCAGGATCCTCAAACAGTAAAAGGAGGAGCAATAACTACTGCACTTCAGGATACTCCTACAACATCCATTTTAAGAGATACGGTTACGGATAGACAAAATGATCAGGTAACCTTGAAGTATCCTTCTGATAGTGATGAAACAGGAGAATTAGAATAAGATTCTCTCAATTTATACAAAATTATATTAAATCAAACCAAACCAAACCAAAGATTATGAAAAACAAGGATTCAAAAAAGAAACCATTCTTTGCATCATTTCTTGAAAAACAATTAAAAGAACCTCAGAAAGTAAAAGGAGGAACTGATATTACCATTCCCGAAAGAGATAGTGTTTATAGCCCAGGGCCTGTAACAATGAAACCTACTGATATGGCGTACACTCAGAAGTATCCTTCTGATGGAGATGATGATGCTCCGGTTGTATAAATTAAACATATTAACAAGATCATATTTGAAAGGGAACTTAAACTTTAAGTTTCCTTTTTTAATAAAACGCGGCAAATGATTCTTTGTATTACTCACTCCAACGATTTTTATAATATCGATCTCTTTTTTGATTATCTGAGATCTAAAAATATTCCTTATTTCAGGCTTAATTCTGATCATCTTAATGATTTTCAGAAAATCAGTATCAATGAAAATTCATTTGAACTGATTGATGAATTTGGAAATATCCTTCACTCTAAAGATATTCAAGCGGTATGGCACAGGAAATCCTGGCGAATTACCGTGCCTGAAGATCTTGATGAAGAGTATGAGAAGATCTTTCTAAAAGAATATGGAAGTCTTCGGTATAATCTTTTTACGGTGTTGGAAGATCTTCCGTGGATCAATCCTTATGAACAGGAAACAAAGGTCGATGGAAATAAAATGTATCAGCTAAAGATTGCTCAAAAGTTTAATTTAACCATTCCAAAGACACTTTTTTCGAATGACGAAGAAAAAATACTGCATTTTTTCCAGGAACATTGTAATGGAAAAGCTGTGGCAAAACTTCATGGAGTCATTACAAAATCGATGAATGGGGAAAATTTTCTTTCAACGACTATTATTGATGAAGATAATTTAGAGCATATTGCTGATATAGCCTATTGTCCAATGATTTTTCAACCGTATATCGAAAAAGAATATGAACTGAGAATTGTCTATGTGGATGGCGAATTTTTCACAGGCAAAATTAATAACAGTGAAAATGCCGATTGGCGGGTTGCTCAAGGTAATTTCATGTGGTCAGAATATGATCTTCCGAAAGAAATTAAAGCGAATTTAACTTTAATGATGAAGGAAATGAAACTGTATCTCGGAGCAATTGATATGATTAAAGCAAAAGATGGGAAATATTATTTTCTTGAAGTAAATCCGCAAGGAGAGTGGGGAATGTTACAAAAAGAGCTGCATTTTCCGATTGCACAAAGAATAGCTGATAACCTTATAAAAAGAATAAAAAAACCAATGAATAAAATTTTAATAATTACCCATACAGGAGATAATTTTTCTATCGAAAAAGTAACAGAATATATTGAAAAAAATAACTGTGAAGTGATTCGTTTCGATGTAGATTTATATCCTTTACAAAATAAATTATCTACTCTTTTCCAAGATGGAGAATGGGTGAGTTATCTTGAAACTGCTGATACCAAAATTCGTCTGGACGATGTTGCGGCAGTTTGGTACCGAAGAGCTTATAATATTGGAAACGGTTTGAAAGAAGAAATTGACTCTAAATTTTACGGAGCTGCGATGGGAGAAATTCGCAACACGATTTTTGGTTTTCTGGAATCTTTTGACTGTTATTCTTTAGGCAAACCAAGTGTTTACAGAAGATTAGACAGCAAAGAAGAGCAGCTTAAAATAGCTGATAAAATAGGATTTAGAGTTCCTGAAACGTGCCTGACTAATAATCCTGAAGATGCAAAACAGTTTATTCTGAAACATAAAAACGTGGTTGCCAAAATGCAGACCGGTTTTGCCATTTATGAAGATGGCGTGGAAAGTGTAGTCTTCACCAATGTTGTTAAAGAAGATAAATTTGAAGAATTAGAGACCCTTTTATACTGCCCAATGCAGTTTCAGAGAATGATTCAAAAGAAAAAAGAACTTCGTGTGACTGTTGTTGGTCAGGATGTGTATGCTTTTGAAATTGATTCTCAACAATTTGAAGATGCTAAGGTTGACTGGAGGAAAGACGGTGTTAATTTAATAGATAAATGGCTTCCAACCGAACTTCCGAAAGATATTGAAGAAAAAGTTCTGGAACTTTTAGATGTTTACAACGTAGATTATGGTGCATTAGACATCATTGTTTCTCCAGAGGATGAATACTATTTTATCGAAATCAATGCAGCGGGAGAGTTTTTCTGGCTGGATAATCTAACGGAAGGGAATCTTATTTCTAAAAGTATTGCAGATGTCTTGTGTGACAAGGCTCCGAGAAGAAATAACATGATTTTAGCTTAAGTTTCTTTAAGACAAAAACCATAAATTAACTCCACGAATTACACAATAATTTCAGATCAATAGAAACGGGCTTTAGCCCGTTTTCTTATTTTAATCCCAATAAAGACTTTAGTCAAAACATAAAACCTAATGCTTCCTGAAAATCTCAGATTTTCTTGCGCATTAATAACAGAATGAAGATTTAAAACTTTGCGCCTTTGTGATTCTCCAACAAAATATTTTCCATTAAACTTTTCATGAAAATTTAAACAAATTCATTAATTAAATGGTAAACTAGGCCGAAATTGTCCTTTAAAAATCGCAAATTTGCAGATACAATTTTTAGGTAATTGTTTAACAAAACGAAGAATTGCCGAATAAAAAATATTGTCATAATTTAGTCAACAATCAAGTAGAAATATAATTGATGGTTTTTGTAACGGGTGCCACCGGAATTTTAGGCAGAGTAATTGTTTTAGAGCTTCTTAAAAAAGGCAAAAACGTTCGTGCTGCAAAAAGACCTACAAGCAATATAAAAGAAGTAAAACATTCGTATTCATTTTATACGGAAAGCGCTGACGATTTTTTTAATAAAATTGAATGGATCGACGTAGATTTTGATGACATCAACTCTCTGCAAGATGCTTTAAAAGGAGTAGAGGAGGTATATCACTGCGCTGCCAAGGTGAGCTTTAATCCAAAAGACGAGAAAGAAATGTACCATGTGAATATTAAAGGTACAGAAAATCTCTTATTTGCTTGTGAAGGTTCCGATGTTAAGAAATTTTTACATGTAAGTTCTATTGCCGTTTTAGACGGCTTTAATGAAAAAGGAGAATTGGATGAAGAGTCTGATTTTAATCCCAAAATAGAACATTCTGCCTATGCAATTTCCAAACATTTATCTGAAATGGAAGTTTGGAGAGCGTCTGCGGAAGGCTTAAATACAATTATTATCAACCCCGGAATGATCATTGGAAGTGGAAACTGGAAACAAAGCAGTGGCGAACTTTTTTCTACTTTCGAAAAGAATAATTTTACTTTTTCCGGAGGAACATCTTATGTAGATGTCATTGATGTGGCAAAAATTGCCATTGAATTAATGGAAAAAAATATTTTCGGAGAACGTTTTATTCTTATCTCTGAAAATAAAAAATATGCAGATTTGGGCAATTATATCAGAAAGAAATTAGGATTGAAAGATGCTAAAATCCTTTCTAATACCCAACTGAATTTGGGAAGATGGCTGAATGTTTTTTTCGGATGGTTAATTCCACCACTAAAAATGGCTACCCGATCTAATATTGAAGCGGTAACTTCTTTGAATATTATTTCCAACCAAAAAATTAAAGAAAAGCTGAATTATCAGTTCATTCCTGTACAGGAAAGTGTTGATTTTCATCTTAATAATTATAGTAACGATAAAAAGCTGAATAAATAAATGAATCTTGCAGAGGCAATTATCAATAAAAATGTAGCAAAGCATCCTGTAAAATCAGCCATTGGTTTTAAGAAAAAAGAAGGCTGGAAAGAATTGAGCTGGAAGAAATTTGGTGAAATGATTTTCAAAACCGCCAATGCACTGAAAAATGCAGGAATTCAGGAAAATGATAAAGTCGCCATCTATTCAGATAATTCTTCTGAATGGATGATCTTTGATTTGGCTGCCATGTCTATCGGAGCGATTACAGTTCCTATTTATTCAACAAATAATGCTGAGCAGGCAGAATATATCATCAATGATTCTCAGTCTAAAATTATTTTAGTGGGAGATCAGGCGCAATATGATGCGTGTCTGGATATTTTACATAAAGAAGAAAATAATCTTCAAACCATTATTGTTTCGAAAAAAGCAGTGTGGATCAAAAAAGAATTCAGCAGTTATTATCTGGAAAATTTTATTGCAAAAGCTTCCTCAAAACTAGAAATCATCAAAAAAGAATATGATGATGTAGCAACGTTGATCTATACATCAGGAACTACCGGAACGCCGAAAGGAGTAATGTTGACGCACGGAAATTTCATCAAAGCTTTTGATGCTCATTTTGAATTTTTTAAGTTTAAAAACTTCGAAGAAGAGCTTTCATTGGCATTTTTACCATTGAGTCACGTTTTCGAAAGATGCTGGAGTCTGCTTTGTTTATACGGTGGGGCGAGAGTCTATTTCCTGGAAGATCCCAAAAGCATTGCAAAAGCATTGGAAGAGATAAAACCTACAATGATGTGTGCTGTACCGAGATTTTTCCAGAAAGTATATGCCGGAGTATTAGAAAAAGCTAATGAAGGTTCATCTTTAAAAAAGAAAATCTTCAATTGGGCACTAGAAACAGGAGCGCAAACCGGAAAATTAAGACAAAATGCAAACGCAATTCCTTTTGGTTTAAAACTAAAAGAATCTGTTGCTAATATGCTTGTTTTCAGTAAAATCAAAGAAAAAATGGGAGGCCGACTTTGGTTCTTGCCTTGTGGTGGAGCTTCTGTATCTCCTGAAGTTACCAAATTCTTTGAATCAGTGGGAATTCACGTTACGGTTGGATATGGGTTAACAGAAACTACGGCTACGTTGACGCTTTTCCCTTTGACCCATTTTGAGCATGCAACAAGCGGAAAACCTTTGCCGGGAGTTGAGCTAAGAATTGGCGATAATGATGAAATTCAAGCCAAAGGAAACGGTATCATGAAAGGGTATTACAACAAACCGGAGGAAACACAAAAAGTGTTCACGGAAGATGGTTGGTTTAAAACCGGTGATGCAGGAAAGATTGATGATAAAGGAAATTTGATCATTACAGACAGGATCAAAGATCTGATGAAAACTTCCAACGGAAAATACATTGCGCCACAGCAGATAGAAAATTTGTTGACCAACAATAATTATATAGGTCAAATTGTTTTGATCGCAGAAGGAAGACAATTTGTTTCGGCTCTTATTGTTCCTAACTTTGAGTTTCTGGAAGACTATATCAAGAAAAATAATATTCCGTTCACCAACTGGGAAGAATTGGTGAAAAAAGACGAAATTATTCGTTTATATAAAGATAAGATTAATGAACTGCAACACGATCTGTCTGATTTTGAAAAGGTAAAGAAATTCACTTTGATGCCTGCTGAATTTGATATCAATACAGGTGAAATAACGCCGACGTTGAAGGTGAAAAGAAATGTAGTTCTTAAAAAATATGCAGATCTTATTGAGAAAATGTATTAACTTATTGATATTTATTAAAACAAGATTTTATGTTGCAAAAAATTATTCCGGATTTATTGGCTTATCTTCCTGGTATCGGTCTTATTATCATCATTCTTTATCTTTATTTTTCAAATAAATTTTCAAAAGATAAAGTAAATTATTATCTATTGGTTGGACTTGCTTTTACAATTATCGGCGATATTATACAGTATTATGTTAACCAACGTCTGAAAGCAGATTACCATGATTCATCAGAAATTTTAAAATGGTATCCTTTAATAAGCTTAGTAGGAAGTTTTGGCTATAAACTTATTTTATATGGAATAATCGTTTATCTGCTAAAATTTGAGATTCTTAAAAATGAAATAAAAAGAGAAAATATTTTTCTTATCATTGTATATTCTGTTTTAACTTTTGGGCTTTATGTTCCGTACTGGTTTATTAAAAAAAATATTAAATTCGACACAAAACTTACTGTATGGATTATTTTATTGATATTTTTTCTTTCGTGCAATCATGTATGTTTAAATTATCTGTTTAGCTCTTCTTCTAGTTCCAACGAGACCATTTTGTTGATTTTATATTGGCTTGGGCAAATTGGCTATGTAGCATGTTTTTTAGTTTGTATTTATTCTCTTAGAAAACGTATTATAGAAAAATTGAAAGGGGTAGAAATCAATTCAGTTTGGACATTTTTTGTAGGAATATTGCATGTTCAATTTTCATTAAATCAATATATCAAAAGACACGAAAAATAGTAATTATTTTAATAAACTAATGTTAAAAATAAGTTTATCATTTTAAATTAAATTATGACAACACAAGAATTTTTAGGAAAACAAGAATTTACGATAAGCTCACAAACGGTTTCGGAAAGCTGTCCGTCAAATATTGCTCTGATTAAATATTGGGGAAAATATGACAATCAGATTCCTGCAAATCCGAGCATCAGTTATACTTTAAATCATTGTAAAACCAATACGACTCTTGAGTTTTTAGCTGGAGAACCATTTTCTGTACAAACATTTTTAGCAGGAAATGAAGAAGTGAAATTTGCTGAAAAGATCGAGAAGTATTTTAAAAATATCGAGCAGTATTTACCTTGGATCTTAGAAGGTAAATATGTCATCAGAACAGAAAATACATTTCCTCACAGTTCAGGAATTGCAAGTTCAGCTTCAGGATTTGGAGCAATTGCCAAATGTCTGATGAAAATAGATGACGTTTTTTCTGATAAAACATCGGATGAAGAATCATTAAAAAAAGCTTCTTTCCTGGCTAGATTAGGAAGTGGAAGTGCGTGCAGAAGTTTGTATGATGGATTGGTTGTTTGGGGACAATCTCAGGTAAAAGGAAGTTCAGATCTATACGCAGTAAAATATCCGGATGATGAAATTCATGAAATTTTCAAGGATTTTAATGATTGGGTGTTATTGATTCATGAAGGTCAAAAAACGGTTTCTTCAACGGTTGGACATGGTTTGATGAATACCAATCCGTATGCAGAAAGAAGGTTTTTGGAAGCTAGAGAGAACTTCGGACCGATGAAAGAAATTCTGGAAAATGGAGATTTACAAAGTTTTATCAAACTAGTGGAACACGAAGCGCTGACGCTTCATGCCATGATGATGATGAGCGATCCTGCTTTTATTTTAATGAAAGTCGGAACATTAGAAGTAATCAATAAAGTTTGGGATTTTAGAAGAGAAACAGGACTGCCTTTATTCTTTACATTGGATGCGGGAGCAAATGTTCATCTTTTATTTCCAAATGCCGGATCTGAAGAACAAATTAAATCTTTTATTGAAACTGAATTATTACAACACACTCAAAACAATGGAGTAGTGAAGGATGTTATGAAGTTTTAATTAGAAAAAAATAGAATTAAACATCAATAGAAACGGGCTTTAGCCCGTTTTCGTTTTATCGTAACGGAATTGACTTTAGTCAAAATATAGGTTAATTCAATCAATCCTCAGTCACAACCACATCACGTTCTCCATCTTCTTTTTTTCCTTCCTGAATCATTTTTTCAGCTTGGATTTTCTCTTCGGTAGTCGCTTTTTCTATTCTTTCTTCCTGCTGGTCATTATGATGGTCTATAAAAAACTCACAATAGACGGGAAGATGATCAGACCCAAAGTTTTCTAATGTACTAAGCTTTTCAATGAAAATATCTTCACTATGAAACATCAAATCAATGGGAAATCTCAACACACGGTATTTTGCATGAAAGGTTGAAACGAAGGCGCGACCAATTCTTGGATCAATCAAATGACTTGTTTTTCTGAATAGTATAGATGATTTTGACCACGCTACGTTATTGAAATCTCCAACAACAATTAAGGGTTTATCAATCTCAGTGACCCGTTTTGCGGTACTTAGTAAATCGCCGTCTCTTTCTTTTGAAGTTTCTTCTTCAGTAGGACTTGGCGGCGGTGGATGAACACCAAAAAAGACAAAGGAAAACCCATCTTCGGTGATTAAGTGAATTTCAATACTCGGAATATCATCTGCAACAAAATAATGTGTTTTTGCTTCCTGTATTTTGAGTTTGGAATAAAAGTGCATTCCATACGTATTTTCCAACGTTACTTTATGGTGATATGGATAATCTTTTTCTAAAGGTTGCATGGCTTTCTCCCAATCTTCATTACTTTCCATCGTTAGAAAAACTTGAGGATTGTATTTTTCGATTAATTTGATAAACCTGCCGTATTCTGTATTGAACTGATAAACATTCGCTGAAATAAAATGTAATTTTTGAGAGGATTTCTGCTGTCTCGAATGTTTCTTTATCGGATAAAGCGGAGTGTACTTGATAAGAATAACACCGTGATGAATAAATAACAGGATTAATAAACCTTGGCAATACCAAAAATAGTCTGACGAAGAATCTACCAGGAAACCCAGAATGAAGGTAATCATAATGAAATATGTGATCTGGATTTTACCAAATTCAGGGACCCTAAATATCCAATGTGAATTTTGAATTTTTGGCAATAGCGTTAAAACGAGTAACAATACAACTAAGATGAGATAAGCAGTCCACATATTTCTTATAATAAAGGGTTAAAAGTATGATTTTACTTTTTAAATTGATGTAAGGTTTATATTTTATTTTCCTATTTTTATTCTATTAGATTGAATTGAAAATAAGATGAATAAAATCGTTGTTCTTAGTTTGTTGCTTTCTGCATTTTGTTTCGGACAGAAGTCTGTCGATCACGATGTTGAAAAGCCTATCCGAAATTTATTTCTTGCGATGAAAAACGCAGATACGGAGTTGTTGAAATCTGTATTTTCAGAAACGGCAATTCTTCAAACGGTTACAAAAGACGGAACCGTGAAAACAGATGCTATTCCTGAATTTATTTCTTCCATTGGTAAGGCTGCAAAAGATGATTTAGATGAAAGGATAACCATTGAAGCCATTCATATTGATGGGAATTTAGCAAGTGTTTTTACGCCGTATCAGTTCTATTATAAAGGAAAATTACTACATTGTGGCGCCAATAGTTTCCAACTGGTAAAACAGAATAATGTCTGGAAAATTCAATATATAATCGATACCAGAAGGAAGGAAAACTGTGAAAATAAAAAGTAATATGAGAAATAAGAATCTGATTCTGAACTATGTTTTTTTAGGTTGCCTGGCTATCCTCTTTTTAAATGATCATTTTTTCAAATTTGAATATACGAGCTGGTTGACAGGGAAATTGTCTGACATTGTAGGGATTGTCTCGTTTCCGATGCTTCTGACCTATTTATTTCCAAAATTAAAGCAGTATTCAGTATTTCTGGCGGGGTTGCTGTTTGCTTTTTGGAAATCACCTTTTTCGGAAAGTTGTATTCAGTATTATAATATAATTTCTCCTATTTCAATTCATAGAGTGGTTGATTATTCAGATATATTTGTTGTGTTGTTGCTACCCATTCCTTATTATTTGATTCTAAATGCACATATTATTAATACTTTTAGCCTTAAAAAAGTAAATACTTTTGCTGTTTTAGCGCCCACATTATTTGTTTTAATGTCAACATCACAAGGGTATAGACATTATGATTATGTTCCTTACACAGGGAATTTAATATTTGGAAATACTACTTTTACCCTTCCTAAATCTAAAGAGCAGGTGTTAGCAGAATTGAAAAAGAGAGACATCAATATTCATAAAGACTCTGTGAGAATTGTAGGTGTAAATAAAAGTAAATATTTAGGATTGGGGAGGATTGATTATAAAAATATTGATAGTAAAAAAGATATTTTTCAGATCTCTAATGATAGTTTAAAGCAAGAGATTTTGAAAAGTATCGATGAAAGTAATGAATATAAAATTGATAAGATTAAAATTGGCGACCAAACGATAGAAAATATTCAGCTTCAGGTATCAAAATCAATTGATGGAAGAGGTACGTCAATCACTTTAAAATCGATGAATATAGAAAGATATTTGAGAGAAGATAAAGTGGAAAGAAAGCTGAGAAAGATTTACGAAAAATTATTAGAAGAACAATTCAAAAGTTATTAAATGAAAATACATCATATTGCAATTATTTGCTCAGACTACGAGGTTTCCAAGAAGTTCTATACAGAAGTTATGGGACTGAATATTATTCGAGAAGTATACCGTGAAGAAAGACAATCATATAAACTAGATCTGGCTATTGGTGATCATTACGTTATCGAATTATTTTCATTTCCCAATCCGCCCCAAAGACCCTCTCGTCCTGAATCATGTGGATTAAGACATTTGGCTTTTTCTGTTGAAAATGTAAATGAAAAGCGACAAGAGCTAATGGATAAAGGATTGAGCTGTGAAGAAATAAGAATAGACGAATTCACCGGAAAAGAGTTTTTCTTTACCCAAGATCCGGATCAGCTTCCTTTGGAGTTTTATGAAATGTAAAACAAGAAGACACTAGATTGCAGATGTTAGACTGAAATCTCATGTTTAACATCTGTAATTTATATGTAATTAGTGAGCGTATCCCGTAAAGAAACTGATGGCCATAATTGCTAAAACAATAGAAGAAATGACTACATACACGTAGTCTTTTTCTTTAAGATAGCCAACCAATGCAAACACAATTCTCATTAAAGGAGTAATGATCAGAATCAGAATTCCCAATTGAATAATGGCCATTCCTTCCCCTGCACCCAGCGAATGCCAGAAGTGGTTCCAAACCTTTTCAGAAGAAGATCCTACATCCAGGCTGGTATATTTTTTAGGCATTTCAAAGCCTTCGAAGAAAAGTTTAACAAAACCAATGATGGAGGTTGCTACCGATAAAAGAACACCCAGCCTCAAAAGATTTCCAACGGAACGGTTTAGATCTACATCTGTGAAATTCTTTCTCATTATCTGAAACTTTTATTGATACCGTTATACATCATGTAAATCGACAGGATCGTGATTACAATGGCGAAGAATGCTTTCAGCTTTTTTGTCTTAGAAACCATTAATGTTTTTGAACCAATGAAACTTCCAACAACGACACCTACTAAAACAGGAGCTGCGATTACAGGAATAATTTCACCTCTCTGGAAATAGATCATGGCACTTGCAACAGCGGTTACGCCGATCATAAAATTACTGGTTGTGGTAGAAACTTTAAATGGCAGTCTCATCATGTTATCCATTGCCAAAACTTTCAATGCACCAGAACCGATTCCTAATAATCCGGACATTGCTCCTGCAAACATCATCATGAAAAATCCGGGAACTGTATTTCTTGCAGAATAGCTTTTTAATACACCTTTATCAGGAAATGTTCCGTATAATTTTAGTTTTTCTTCTAAGCTGCCTTTTATCAGAGGTTCCTGATGATCAGGTTTTCCTTTAAGATTTAAAACAACTGTCAAAAGAAGAATACTTGCAAAAATAATTCCCAATGTATTTGGATTCAGCATCCCGGAAACCAAAGCTCCAATGATGGCTCCGGCAGTAGTTCCGATCTCTAAAAACATTCCGATCCTCATATTGGTAAAGCCTTCTTTAACGAAAGCAACCGCCGCACCGGAAGAAGTACCGATCACAGAAATTAATGAAGCGCCAATTGCGTAATGCATAGGAACGCCGAAACCCAGCGTTAATAAAGGGATGATGATAACTCCTCCTCCTAGCCCTGTAAGCGAACCTAAAAGGCCTGCCGAGATGGCTCCAAGAAAGAGAATGATGATTTCTGACATGGTACAAATATAAAACTATTGGCGTTGTCTGACAAACTTTTAAAAAAGATTATTTTAATGTAATTTTGCAAAAACAAGAAAGAAATGAATTTATTTTATGTGATTCTGGGAGCAACGCCTAAAGGCAGAAATATTGAACAGCATGATGTATTTTTCGGGATTGCTGAAAGCCTGAAAGATCTGGTTCCGGATATGAAAGATTTTTGGAAGGAAGCAGAGGGCAAAATTCACCTTGATTGTCATCAAAAAGTACAGTTTGCAGACGGATATGAAGTAAAGATTGTTGAAAAAACAGAGGCCACTTCAGAAGATCAATTGTATTTCCTGAATTTAGGAGGATATAAGAGAGGACACTTTGAAGAGTTTCACGAACAGCATCTGATGGTTGGGAAATCAATGGGAGAAATCATCAAAAGAGCAAAAGATACAGAGTTTTATAAAACAATGGGTTTTGAAGGAGCGGTAAGTCATGTAGATGATAAACATGGAGTAGATATTGATGATATTTTTAATGTAAATGATATTCTGCCTGAAAAAATGAAAGAAAAATACTCGATTGTTTTAACCCAATCTAATGCTGAAAATCAGGAAAATGAAATAGGATTAGGATACCTGAAAATAGATAAAATTTAATAAACTGCGATTCAAAGTATTTGCGGAATTTGCTGAGTGAAACGCCCTTGCGAACTTTAAAAATGGTATTTTAAATTAAAATCTTAGCGAACTTTTGCGTTTAAATTAATAATTAGATCTAATAGAAAAAATAAAAAGAAAGAATGAAAATAGGAATTTTAGGAGGCGGACAGTTGGGAAGAATGTTGATACAGAGCGCATTGAAATATGATGATCAGTTTTATACATTAGATCCTGCTTCTGATGCTCCTTGTCACAATATCTCATACTTTACCCAAGGGAATTTCAATGACTATGAAACAGTTTTGAATTTTGGTAAAGATAAAGATGTTGTAACGATTGAAATCGAACATGTAAATGCTGATGCTTTGGCTGAACTTGAAAATCAGGGCGTAAAAGTAGTTCCGAATTCTAAAATTATTAAAACCATTCAACAAAAAATCCTTCAAAAGGAGTTTTATAAAACACATAATATTCCAAGTCCTGAATTTCAGGTGGTTTGGAATAGAGATAAAGAAATTACAATGCCCTTACCTTTTGTTCAAAAAATGAATACGGGTGGATACGACGGAAAAGGAGTTCAGCTCATTAAAAATGAAATTGATCTTCAAAATCTTTGGCAGGAAGCTTCTGTGATTGAAAGTTTGGTTGATATTGATAAAGAACTTTCTGTAATTGTTGCAAGAAATGAAAACGGAGAAACAAAGACTTTTCCTGTAACAGAAATGGTGGCAGATCCGAAACTGAATTTATTAGATTTCAACATTTGTCCGGTTTTTTTAAGTGACGATATTCAGAAGCAAATAGATTCTATTACCGAGAAATTTTTAGAGGTAGTCAATTCTCCCGGACTTTTTGCCATCGAATTATTTTTAGATCAGGAAGGAAAAATTTGGGTCAACGAAACGGCTCCAAGATTACATAACTCGGGACATCAAAGTCAGGAAGGAAATGCCAATTCACAGTTTGAACAAATGTATCGTGTCGTGAAGAATTTACCTTTGGCAGATACAGATTCTCTAACTTTCAGTGGAATGTTAAACTTAGTTGGCGCAGAAGGATTCGAAGGAAAGGTAATTTATGAAGGAATGGATGATGTATTGAAAATGCCAAAAACCTACGTTCATCTTTACGGAAAAACCGAAACCAAACCTGGAAGAAAAATGGGTCACATCAATGTATTGGCTGATTCGAAAGAAGAGTTGATGGAGAAATTGGTGAAAGTGAAAGAAATGGTGAGAGTGATTGCGGAATAATTAAAAATAAAGAATAAAGGAAAGCTGTAATTATAACTACAGCTTTTCTTTATTCCTTTAGTAATGAGACCTCTTCCCAATTATTGTTTTTATACTGATAAGTTTTGTGAGTGACATTATTATAATTTAAATTATATATAAAGTCCACAACTACAATTTTATTAGGTTTGTTATGAAATTCTAAATATAAAGTGTTGAAATTTTCTGTTTTCTTATTAGTGTTAATTGTTAGGTTTTTGCTTGTAAACGGGAAATAATAAAATTCTTCTTGTGTGTTTAATATTAACCCCTTTTCCTGTTTTTTTGAAAGTTTTAATATATTTTTTTTATCATTAAGATCATAGCTACCGAAAATTCTTGTATAGCTTTCAGGTTTATTATTTTCCACAAATAAAAAAGAATTAGCTTCCTTTAGATAAGGAATTACATTTTTATGATGCTTTTTTCTAATACACCTTATTGTTTTTTTATTCCAGAATGTAGTCTGATTGAAAGCAGGATTCATGTTTCGAGGAACATCATCAAAAGGAGAAATTAGGAATATCGGTCGACGTAAGCTACTAAAATACAAAACGAGATTTTCATTTTTTAATTGGTTAAAATCAATATCTGAAATAATCTTTTGATTAAGTTTAATATAATTTAAATCTTTAAAATCTACAAGAATTTGATGAGTCAAATTTTTGATTGATTCCTCCTCTAGACTATCTCTTATTTTTCTCTTATTTGTTTGACTATATAAGCTGGAGCAGATAATAATAGAAAGTAAATAAACTATATTTTTCATTGTTAAATTATTCATGAATTTTAGGATAATCTATCGTCCATTTTTTTTCTTGGGAATTCCACAGTAAATAGGGACCTTCAAATTCATCCTTGTATATTAATTCATAAGAATGGTGATGATCGGTTGAATAATAAGGCTTTGTTCCTTTTTCTTCTTTTTTGAACCCTAGTTTTTCAAGTGTTTTCCAATCTTGATTTTCAGGGAACTTTTTGTTGATGGTATGGTAGGTTTCAATATTTTTGATCAGTTGATTTCCAAACTGTATATCAGATTTTCTTGTGATCGCAATCGGTAAATTCCAATACACTGTAAAGGCAATTATGATGACAAGAAGTATGGACGTTATAGCGAGTATGGTCTTTTTCATTGAAATTTTAAGGCTTTGTAGTTTTTTCTAGTATATCTTTTTTATAATTGTATTTCATATATACGCCTAATGCGGGTGAATAGACAGAAAATTCGTCTAATGTAGTGAGGGGTGCATAAAGTTTAAAAGTACAAATGTCAGTAGCAGAAATGAAAGGATTAGTTCTTAAGTGACTATGAGTTGTCATTGTCATAGTACCTTCGCCTGCCATTGCAGTCATTGTCGGGATAAGCCTAGAGTGAAATCTTTTGCTTGATGAAATTTTACCTTCTTTATCAGAGTAGAATAAATAATCATTACCAAATGGAATAATACCTGATTGAGAGGTTCCAGGAATTAGATAGGTTTTATAGCCTTCATTAAAAGGAATGATAATTATATTCAACGTATAATCTTTAGGGGTTCCTACCTCATATTTAGGTTCAGAGAGTTGAGGAATGATTTTTTCACGAACAGTTTTAAGATTAGTTTCCCTATCATTTAATTTTCTTTGTGTGAAATTTTCTTTTACTGCATTTTTTAAATTATTTTTAAAAGAATATTCTGCAACTACAAGATCTTGATCTTTATTTAAGAAAACAGTTTTAACAGTGTCATTACTTTTATAGGTAAGATAATTTCCTGCAATATCACGGACTTTTTTGTTTTTATTTAGTAAATCAGAGGAATTCCAAGAAGCATTTTCCATGGAATACAATAAATTTCCTTCGGCTTTGATAGAGTCTAGTTTTTGTTGGAATTCTTTATCTGAATAGGTTTGTTCCTGAGCAGAAATGAATATTAAGCTCAACATTAATAATAAGCTAATTGTTTTTTTCATAGGTTATTAGTTTTAATAGATATAGATTTCTTACTTAAAAATCTTCTGAATAATATTTCCAATTTCCATAAAGTCTCCATGATTTCCAACGGATCTTATTTCGGGATTGTTTTTATCAAATTCTGAGAACGGATAAATAAGAAGATAATTGTTATTGTGCAGATATTTATTCAAAAGTTCAGGGATCAGTCTCATTTGTGGAAGGTAAGATTGCATTCCTCTTTTGGCCATAAAAACAATCAGGGCTTCGTCTTCTTTTAGCTGAGCGGCTGTTTTTTCTCCATCTCTCCAACTGTTCATAATGATGAATTCAGCTTCTATATTTGCTTTTTTAATGATTTTCTGTAGGACATCTAAAATTTCCTCCGGAGCATAGAAAACCACAGTTGCCCCAGAGTTTCTGGCAATATTCCAGACTCTTAGAAGCGCATGAAAAAATCCGGCTTCCTTATGCGCTTTCTCAGGAATCATTACCGCATATTTTTTAATAGTTGAAAGAGGTTGTGCCGCATGATATACCAATACATTCACATCATCATTTTGTAGATAACCGTTGTAAAGATTATAGACAAAAGAAGGGGAGAAGCCTTTTTCATCTTCTAACCCAATAATTAGATCTGTAATGTTTTGCTCTTTCATTACGTGATGTACACCGTTGATGACGTCATTGTCATATCTCTTCAAAGCCTGTAATTTTACGTCTGCAGCAGCAGCAGCATCGGTGGCTTGATGTAATAATTTTTCGGCATTTTTTACAGAAGATTCATTTTTATCTTCATTAATAACATTTAAAGCATATAGATCTTCCGTATTGGAATGTGCTTTTATCAGAATCCCAAGATTAACCATTCTTTCCACGGTCTTTTCGTGATTAATGGCCAACAGGATATTCTCTTCCTCATGATTGACTCCTGAAACCGTATCTTCATTATCGCTTTCAGCAATTTTTTGAGCACTCGCCATAGAGATAAATGAGGAAATTGTACACGAAACCAAGATCAGTAAAATACTTCCATTCAATACATGTTCGTTCAGTAATCTTATGGGTTCTCCGGTTTCAGTTTCAGAAATAATGATGTTATATCCCACCATTACGGAAGCTAACGTTGCCGCTGCAGAAGCGGAACTCAATCCGAAAATAAGTTTTCCTTCATCTTTGGAAAGGCGAAATGTTTTTTTAGTGGCAATAGCTGCAAGATATTTACCTCCAATGGATGCAATAAGCATAATGGCAGCTACCTGAAGGGTTTCTGAACTTTTAAAGAAAACTTTAAAATCAATCAACATTCCTACACTGATCAAAAAGAAAGGAATAAAGATCGCATTCCCGACAAACTCAACCCTGTTCATTAATGAAGAAGTGTGCGGAATAAGTCTGTTCAAAGCCAATCCTGCAAAAAATGCTCCGATAATAGCTTCTACGCCTGCCAATTCTGCTAATAGAGCGGCGAGATAGATCATTACTAAAACAAAAATATATTGCGAGATCTTATCATCTACTTTTTTGAAAAACCAACGTCCGATAATAGGAAATATCAACAAAACAATAAGGGCAAAAACAATAAAGGAAACCGATAATTTTACCCAAAATGCTGTGCCCACATCTCCTTGGGACATTCCTACAACAACAGCGAGTACCAAAAGGGCTAGAACATCCGTAATCATTGTTCCTCCAACGGTAATGTTGACGGCCAGATTTTTCGCAATTCCCAACTTGCTGACCAAAGGATAGGCAATCAGGGTATGAGAGGAAAACAAACTGGCAAATAATACGGAGGTAAGAATATTAAAGTGTAAAAGATAATATCCTCCAAGAAAACCTAAAATAAAGGGAACTACAAAAGTATAGATTCCGAAGGTGAGGCTTTTCCATTTGTTTTTCTTAAAATCTCCCATGTCAATTTCAAGTCCGGCAAGGAACATGATGTACAACAAACCGGTAGTTCCGGTCACCACAATACTGCTATCTCTTGATAAAACATTGAAACCGTTGGGCCCAATCACTGCTCCGGCAATAATAAGTCCTAATAAATGGGGAACTTTTATTTTATTCAGCAAAAGAGGAGCCGCAAGAATAATAATCAGGACGAGTAGGAACTTTAATACCGGATCTTCTATGGGAAGACTGAGATTATGTATATTCAGTAAAATCATAGGTGTTTATTTTGTGGAACGTACTAATTCGACCGAAAACTTGGCCACACAGTTATCTACCATAACGGTTCGGGTGCCTTTTATTTTGCTGTCGGAAATATCATTAAGTAAAACATTCATCTCTACTTTCTTACTGAATGTAGAATCTGTTTTAAAGGTAAGCTTGATTTCATTATGATCAAACTTCCCTGCGTACAATCGTATGAGATTATTATTGTTAATGATCTTCGCCACCAATTGGGTAGAATCATTATCAAACTCCCAAGTATCGATGCGCTGATCTCCCACCACATAATCACTGCAGTTGGATTCTGTGCATATTACTTTTCCGGTCCAGTCACCCGAAATTTCTGCTGGCCACATGAGAATTTTCACAGAATCTTCTTTTGAAAAAAGACTGTCTCTCATTTTTAATAATGCCTGATATTCTGATTCTTTCTGAGCAAAGAGTTTTTCTTTTTGAAGCAATTGCTGCTCTCTGGAAATGAGATTTTTTTCTTTTTCTTTATCATTACAGCTTACCAAAAAGAAAGAAATGGCAAGAAGTATAAATAATGTGTTTTTTAACATGCGGGATATATTGGTGTAAACAATATAGGAAAAAAAAGGGGAATGGAAAAATTAGAAAATGATTACAGAGAAGGGGGATAAAAGGTAAAAGTTATCCAACTCTTTGCTTTCTAAACATCTCCGGTTTATAGTTAATAATAAATACACCCAAAATAATTAAGACAGCTGCCATGATAAATTTTAGGGTAATGTTTTCATCCATGATCAACCAACCCAAAAATATGGCAATAATGGTGTTGATATAAGCCAATATGGAAACCTGAACCGGTGATATTTTGGTTAATGCATAATGAAAAGCGAAAAATGCTGCCACGGAACCAAAAACAGATAAGTATAACATAGCCGAAATACTTTTTAAGGTCCAGTTTTCGAAATTGTAATGTTCTGAAAAAATAAAGGCAAAGATGATCTGAACAATTCCTGCAAACAGAAACTGGTAAAATAAGTTTAAGGAAATATTACCGCTTTGAATATTTAATTTTTTAGTGAAAATGGTTCCTGAAGCCCATCCTGAAATAGCACAGAAAAGAAAAATAATTCCCATTCTATACTCAGGATTTCCAAGGTCTTGAATTCCGTCCCAGAAGATGAATAATATTCCGCTGAAGCACATCAAAACGCCAAGAAAAGCTCTGAAGCTGAATTTTTGTAATCCAATTGCAACGCTTCCTAAAAAAACAAGAATAGGAGAGGATGCACTTATCAGAGAAGCCAAGCTGCTTGATACCGTTTCTTCAGCAACGGTTGTCATTCCGTTAGCCACGATCAACATTAGCGTAGAGAAGACAAGTTGATATCCTAGATTTTTCCAGCCAATCCATTTAAATTCTTTTCTTGAAAGCAAAACCAATAACATAATCATTGATGCCAAAAACTGACGGATTCCCGCTACAAACCATGCCGGAATAGTTTCTACAGCAACACGAATTGCCAAAAAGGTTGTCCCCCAGACCAGTGCTACGGTAATGACGGCAAAAATGAGTTTGTAATCTTTCAAAATAGAATAAAAGTGGTAAGCAAATATATCTTTTTTGATAGGAAGAAAATGGGTACAGTTTGGTTAATTTTAAAGGGAACAGAATGTTAAGATTGATTTTTACATAATGGATTTGTTTTAAGCTTTAAAATTGGATGCTGACTCTTGAAGTAGTGTTTTTTATCTCTCGCAGATTTTGCGGATTGCGCAGATTTTTAGGCATCATTATTTGCGAAATCTGCGAGAATAAAAATTTATATAGTTTGTCATCCATCTAAGACAGGACTAATCTATATCAATCACCATTTTTCCTGTTGACTTTTTATTTTCCAAAACTTCATAAGCTTCGTTGGCCTGCATTAGGTTGTAATGTTCATCATGAAGTTCTATTTTCAGCTTTCCTTCTGCAAAAAGTTGTGAGGCTTGAGACAATATCTCTCCGAAATGTTTTCTGTTTTTACCTGACAATAACGGATATAAAGCAAAGACTCCCGAATATGTAGCATTCCGAAAAGACAATGGAGCGAGGCTGTGCGTACCCCAACCCAAAATGCTTGCAACATGTCCTGAATATCTTTTTACGGCTTTAAAAGAATTTTCTAAAACAGTTCCGCCCACGGTATCAAGAACAGCATCAAATCCTTCTCCATCCGTATATTTTGTTACGTATTCTTCTACAGATGAATGGTTATAATCAATGGCGACTACATTATATTTTTTGATGATTTCTGATGATGGTGACGAAATCGTTGTATATACTTTTGCTTCTTTTGCGTTGGCAATTTGGATGGCTACATGTCCCACACCGCCATTACCACCGTGAATTAAAATAGTTTGATCCTTTTGTATGTTGATATGATCTACGACAGCTTCCCATGCCGTAATAAATATCAAAGGTGTTGCTGCAGCTTCTCTAAATGAGATGTTTTTGGGTTTTAAGGCGAGCAAATCGGCATCTACCGCAATGTATTCTGCTAATGTTCCCTGAAGATCCGAAACACCTCCCACCAAGCCAAATACTTCATCACCTACTTTGAAGTTATGAATGTCTTTTCCTGTTTTTTCAATAATTCCTGACATATCTACGCCTAATATCATTGGAAGAATAGCTTCAGCATGGGCCGCTTGTCCATTTTTTATTTTAAGGTCTAAAGGATTAAGCCCGCTCGCTTTTACTTTAACCAAAACTTCATGATCTTTAGGTTCTGGTTTGTCGATTTCTTTTACAGCTAAGAGGCTTCCAAATTGTTCTAATACTTGTGCTTTCATTTTTTGTGTATTAATTATTGAATTCATTATGATCTTTTTTTGTTCTACAAAGTTGGGGAATGAACCATGTTAAAATGTTGTATTTTTACATCATAAAAGGGTATAATATTGTCATGAAACAAGATTATTTACAAAAGCCATTTGAACTCGTTTTAAAAGAACCGATGAATGTTTGTCCACGAGGTGAACATAGCGTCAGTTTTTTCGAATTGGTTTATATTGTTTGCGGAAAAGGGACGCAAGATATCAACGGTAATCAATTTTCTTACCGGGAAGGAAATCTTTTCTTACTTGCTCCTGAAGATTCTCATTCTTTTACGTTTGAAACGGAGACACAATTGTTTTTCATTAGATTTAATAAAGTATTTTTTCATTCTCATCAGATAACAACTACTTTTTTGCAACGTCTTGAACAGACTTTTTCAACCCATACTTTTCAAGGAGCCATTATAAAAGATGAACAGGAAGAAAGGATAATTAAAAACCTTATGGAAAGTCTCTTAATGGAGATGAATCATGAAAATTTTTATGCTAATGAAGTGATTCAATTGTTGGTGCAGTCTATTCTTACGATTGTAGCCCGAAATATTATGCATGAAACTTTTGTTTCGATTGATGAAAAAACAGATAATAAAGCAGCGAACATCATTCAATATGTTCATGGAAATATTTATGATCCTGAAAAATTGACGGCGGAAAATATCAGTATCATATTTGGGATTTCGAAAACGTATGTAGGCAGATATTTTAAAAATCAGACAGATAAAACGTTACATGAATATATTGCTCAATATAAAATGGGGCTCATTGAAAATCGTCTGAAATATAGTGATATGCGCATCAATGAAATAGCAAATGAATTCGGATTTACCGATAAAAGTCACCTGAATCGGTTTTTCAAAAAATTAAAAGGAATCTCACCTTCTGCATTTAGAAATAAGTAGCTGAGGTTTTTATTTATGGCATTTAAAAAAAAGACTTAAATTCTTTATCTTTGAACTCTAATAAAAATTGAAGATGGTAGGAATTATTATGGGAAGTCAGAGTGACTTACCGATCATGGAACAAGCTGCAAATTTTTTAAAAACGTTAGATATTCCGTATGAGCTTACAGTAGTTTCGGCTCACAGAACGCCGGAGAGAATGTTTGATTATGCCAAAACGGCAAAAGAAAGAGGCTTGAAAGTAATTATTGCCGGAGCAGGAGGCGCTGCCCATCTTCCGGGAATGGTAGCGAGCTGTACAACTTTACCGGTCATTGGCGTTCCGATTTTGTCGAGTAATTCTATTGACGGTTGGGATTCTGTATTATCAATCCTTCAAATGCCTGGTGGAATTCCTGTAGCAACAGTAGCGTTGAATGGAGCTTTAAATGCCGGAATTTTGGCGGCTAAAATTCTTGGAACGGGGGATGTTCAGGTGGCTGAAAAACTTCAGAAATACCAAGATGCTTTAAAAGATAAAGTATTGGGAACTGTGGATGATATCAAAGCACAGCATCCTAATCAATATGATAAATAAGGTGAATTGACCATTTGCCATTCACTAAAAAGCCTCACGTTTTGTGAGGCTTTTTCTATCTTTTTATAAATTTAAAAGAGTGAATTTTATCTTTCGCAATAATTTGGAGAATATAATTTCCGGTGGCTAAACTTCGAATATTGATTTCATCCTTAGATAAAGAATCTTTCATGATAATTCTTCCACTCAAATCTGAAATGATATAACTTTTTACATCTTTACTATTTTTCACATAAATAAAATCTGTTGCGGGATTGGGGTAGATGGATAGTAAATCTTTCAAATTATTTTCCGAAACTCCTAGAAACTCACATTCTGTGCCGGTATCTCCCGTGATTATCCAACCTTTGGATATCAGTATATTTCTTTCGTTATTAACAGTGAGAGAATATTGGAGCGGAGTTACATCTTGAAGCAAAATATTATTCGGTGTATTGGGATTATTTGCCCATTTAAAAAGAGTTCTGCTATAATTGTTGCAATCTATTCCTGTAAGTGAGATCATGTTATTAGCAGAGTATAATGCATTTAAATTCCACTTTTCTAAAGACTGATTAAACCCTGTAGCTCCCTGAAACATCGTATTCATCTCAGTAACCTTGCTTACGTCCCATGAACCTAAATATTGGTTGAAATTGATATCACCATGAAACATATGTCCCATATTGGTAACACTTGAAGTATTCCAATTATCAAGTGGCTGATTAAAATTAGGGTCATAATGAAACATATAAGACATATTGGTAACCTTTGAAGTATCCCAATTATTAAGTGGTTGATTAAACAGTATAGCCTCGGCAAAAGTGTAAGACATATTGGTGACTTTAGAGGTATTCCAACTGTTTAAATTTTGATTGAAAGTTTTTCTCTTCATAAACATATAACTAATATCTTCGGCTGAGGACATATCCCAAGATCCGATCGGAGGATTGAAAGTACTATTTTGTGCACCAAGAGGATGAGCTCCAAGTGCAAATATATGTTTGAAATTTTTGAGGGAAGAAGTATCCCAATTTGCCATTGAAATACTTCCCGTAAAATTGAAAGTATTATAAAACATTAGTGAAGCATCTGTAGCGGTGCTAAGGTCGGGAGAATCTGTTGCTGTTATTTGAATAAAAAAACACTGAGCAAAAGCATTGTTCATTGATGTCCATTGGATATTTCCCCATTGAGCTATTTCAGTAATTTTATCAGCACTTCCAGAGGTTTTTGGAACGACAATATCCATAAATGGACTAGGCTGTATAATGTTTTGTCCAAATTTTATTTGATTGAATGCTCCATTTCCGTTGATTACTTTTACTTTGAATGTTGCATCAGCCGGATTTGGATTTAAGGGTGTTCCAAAATCGATTAAAATACGATCTGTTGAGGTTACATTGGTCATGGCACCGTTATGTTGAGGATAGTTCACCTCTTCCCAGCTTATTGTATAATTATTACCTATTCCAGGAAACCAAATTTGATTGGCTCCTGCCGCATTGGGCATTGTGGGACCTAATAAAGGGTATTGATTGGGTGAATTTGGTTTCCAGATCGTAATAAATTCATCCTGGGATTTTACAACTTGAAATAATAGTAAAAGAATAAATGGTAAAAGTTTTTTAAACATATCAATAATTTGTGAATTAATGATTGTAAAAATAATAAATTCTCCAAAATATTGAAGAATTTATTATTATAAATGTTTTTTAATTTAAGTTTTACCGAAAATTCTATAAGAAATTCTCTGAAATAAGAATATTGTATTATTCCTGTTGCATGTTGTCTCTGGTATTTTTTTGAACAGCAATAGCCCCGAAAAGTGCTAATAAAAAGGCAAAGCCATAAAACCCTTTTTCACTAGGCAGGATAGTGGCGTTTACTAATCCAATGGCTAATAAAGTAATTGAAGATAGTGTTGCAAACCAGCAGATGCCATAATAAATATTGGTAACCTTTATATTTTCTAATCTGTCACGAACTGCTTTCTGTAAAGAAATAACGGCAAATAATCCGTAAAGTAGGATGGTGAAATAATATCCTTTTTCATTAAGCTGCATTTCGGCTCTCACAAGACCTACGATAAATCCTACCATACCAGCTCCCAGTGCAACCCAAGATGCTGCGATGAATGCGGTTGAAACATTTTGTTTTTTCATATTTATTGTTTTTTGTTAAAGATACCAAATATATTAAATTTTATGATACTGGCATATAGGGGAAAACACGGTAAATTTAGCCACGATAGAAGCGGTTACCCCACAGCAAGTATTGGATAAAGCTTTGGAGCGAGGAGTATGAGCGGATAGCGTGATTAAGCTCCTAAAAATGTAAATCATGAATTGCTAATTTGCTTTATATATCAATTTTCTGTTTTAAAATGAATGAATTTGAAAACAAAAAAACTCCCCAAAAAATGGAGAGTTTCTATTATTTTGAAATCCTTCGGCAAGCCTAGGATCACATTTCTAGTATCTGTAGTACTCAGGTTTGAATGGTCCTTTTACGTCAACACCGATGTATTCAGCTTGTTCAGTAGAAAGAACTTCTAGTTCAACGCTTAATTTCTTAAGGTGAAGAGCAGCTACTTTTTCATCTAAATGCTTAGGTAACATGTATACTTCGTTTCCGTAAGCAGCAGAGTTAGTCCATAATTCGATCTGAGCCAATGTTTGGTTAGAGAACGAGTTAGACATTACAAAACTTGGGTGTCCTGTTGCACAACCAAGGTTTACCAATCTACCTTCAGCAAGAATAATTACTTCTTTACCTTCAATAGTATAGATATCTACTTGTGGTTTAACTTCAGATTTTGTAGAACCATAGTTTTCGTTTAACCAAGCCATATCGATTTCGTTATCGAAGTGACCAATGTTACAAACTACCGCTTTATCTTTCATTTTAAGGAAATGTTCTCCTCTTACGATGTTAAAGTTACCAGTAGTTGTGATTACGATATCTGCGTTATCTACAACAGTATCTAATCTTTTAACTTCGAAACCGTCCATTGCAGCTTGAAGCGCACAAATTGGATCAATCTCCGTAACAGTAACGATAGAACCAGCTCCTCTGAAAGAAGCAGCCGTACCTTTACCAACATCTCCGTATCCGCAAACTACCACTCTTTTTCCAGCCAACATAAGGTCTGTCGCTCTTCTTACAGCATCTACTGCAGATTCTTTACATCCGTATTTGTTGTCGAATTTAGATTTAGTAACTGAATCATTTACGTTGATTGCAGGCATTACCAAAGTTCCGTTTTTCATTCTTTCGTACAATCTGTGAACTCCAGTTGTAGTTTCTTCAGAAAGTCCTTTGATATCTTTAGTAAATTCTGGGTATTTATCAAAAACCATGTTTGTTAAATCTCCACCGTCATCAAGAATCATGTTCAATGGTTTTCTGTCTTCACCAAAGAATAAAGTTTGCTCGATACACCAGTCAAAATCTACTTCGTTTAGACCTTTCCATGCATAAACAGGAATTCCTGCAGCAGCAATAGCAGCAGCAGCGTGATCTTGAGTAGAGAAAATATTACAAGAAGACCAAGTAACTTCAGCACCTAAAGCAACCAAAGTCTCGATAAGAACAGCTGTTTGGATTGTCATGTGAAGACATCCAGCGATTCTTGCTCCTTTAAGCGGTTGAGATGGTCCGTATTCTTCACGGATAGACATCAAACCTGGCATTTCTGCTTCTGCAAGGGTAATTTCTTTTCTTCCCCATTCTGCTAGGGAAATGTCCTTAACTTTATAAGGAACGTATTGTGTTGTTGTACTCATATGTTAATGAATAAGTTTAAATTCAATTGATAATGAATTGCAAAATTACAATTAATAATTAAGATACAAAAACAGCTACTTAATTTCAAAATAATGAAATTGTATATAAATTAAGTTTATTTAGTCTAAATAACTTATTTTTGTAGGAATAAATTTTATACTATGAATCATACTAATACTCAAGACGACGCTCAGAAGCAAGCAAAACCTTTGACACCAAAAGTAAAAGAACTCATTGCTAACACGAAAAGTGTAATTTTGGCTACTGTTGATGCAGAAGGAACACCTAATTCAAGCTATGCACCTTTTGTTCAGGAAAACAATACATTCTATATTTTGGTTTCTTTCATGGCGAAACACACGAAGAATCTTTCAGAAGGAAGAAAAACCTCAGTGATGTTTATTGAAGATGAATCTGCTACAAAACAAATCTATGCTCGCGAACGTTTAACTATTGAAGCTACAACCTCTCAGGTAGAAAGAGATTCTGAAACTTGGAATTCTGTTGTTGGAAAATTAAAAGAAGATCACGGAAAAGTAGTAGATGTTATTGCAGAAATGAAGGATTTTATTCTTATCGGTTTACATCCGGTTAAAGGTTCTTATGTAAACGGATTTGGAAGTGCTTATTTCGTAGATGAGAATTTAGAAATTATGGAACACAGAAATGATGTGAATCATCAGTCTAAATAAGTTTGATGGAAGCAGGATGAGGGAAGTGGGAAGTTTTTACGACTAACTGCTTTGTTTTTTAGCTTTTAATATAATATTGAATTCACTTGAATCTTAAGATTTGAGTGAATTTTTTTTTAATGAAATGTGACTTTTCTTTGATAAACTGTTTGTCATTCTGGAGGAATTAGGGCTGATAAACCTGTTAGGTTTGACTTAAACATTCCTTTTTATGAAGTTTTACACAAAGTTTGTCATTTCCGGAGGAATTTAAACTTAATTTTAACAAAACTGTTGAGATGCTTCCAGTATGACAAGCTGTATGAAAAACCTCTATCTTTTAACTTCGCGCGTCCTGCCCGAATTTTTTCACTAATTTTGTCCAATAAACAAACCCATGCCTCTTTACCGTGATTTTTCCGATGATACTGCTACCATTCTTATTTGGAAGTATGATGAAAGCGAGGAACTCAATATTGATGAGCTTCTGGAGCCAGAAAATGCTGAAAAAGTAAAAGACTATCATCCCAAAAAATTATTGGAAGTATTGATGGTTCGTAAATTGTTGAAAGGGTTGAAACCTAATTCTAAGATATTATATAAGGAAAGAGAACCTTTTCTTTCTCCAAAAGATGCCGAAATTTCTATCACACATTCTTTTCCATATGCTGCCATTGCCATTTCTAAAAATAAAATTGGTATCGATGTTGAAAAGTTCAATCCTAAAATTTTAAGGGTAATCGATAAATTTACCTACGAAGATGAAAGAGGTTTTATTCCTGAAGATAAAGCAGATACTTTTTATACCATTATCTGGAGTGTAAAGGAAAGCATGTATAAAATTCACCACTCTAAACATTGGTCTCTGAAAAAGCATTATGAAGTAAGACCTTTTGAATTGAAACATCTTCACCATATTAAATGCAGAGTCTATGACGAGCATTATTCTGACGAGTTAAAAGCCAGAGTAGAATTTTTCGATGATTACTGTTTTACGATTGTAGAGGAATAGGTTTAACAGCCTCTGTAGTTTCAGATTCGCTTTTGTATTTTTCTATTACTTTTCTCTGCTCTTTGGCAACGTCATAGATTAATTCCAACACATCATGAATGTTTTTTAGTTCTGTTAAATGAGAAATTTTATCAGGATCTATTGGTTTTACGACATCACTTTCTTCAATCTCGGTTTTTCTTTTTAAGATCAAATCTTCAATGGAAGAATCTTCAGGTTCAATGCGACTTTCCATTTTCAAGGTTTCATTGATCTTATCACCGTTAAGCAATGCTGTCACTTTTTGCATTTCGGCTTCTATTTTTCGGCTCCAGCTTTCAGCATCAATTTCAGGATATTCTTCATTGTTTTTTGAATATTGAGAAAGGGAAGCGGTATAAGCGGTAATCAAATGGGATGTTGCCACAAACTGATGAACAACCTCCAGTTTTTTCTGTTGATTCTTAGGTTCAGAAATCATCCTTTGAAAGTTGTCGGAAAGGTTAGCTAATGAAATAATAGCATTTTTCCGTTTCACTTTATACTCTTCTAGATCAAAATCTCCTTCCAGAAATTTAGAAATAACACTTTGAAAATAGATGAGGTTACTCTCCGCAGATTTTTTCATTAAATCTAAATTCTGAGTATGTCCCCAAACAGGTAAAACAATATAAGAAACCAGAAAAGCAATAATTCCTGCAACAACGGTATCTAAAATTCTATCTTTAAAAATAACATCTATTTTCCCAGGACTTAAGAAATTGAAACTTAAGAAAACATAAATCGTCATGAATGAAACAGCCCAAAAATAGCGGCCTTTCAGAAAACTGAAACACATGATCATACTTAAAAGAAGGATCGTAAATAAAACAGCATTAATATGGATGAAATGTAAAATAGCATACGCCGTTGAAGCCCCTACAATGGTTCCGTAAAGACGAAGCAAGTTCCGTTGTTTGGTGATAGAGTAGGCGGGCTTTAAAATAGCAACGATTGTAATTAAGATCCAATACGCATGACCAATAACAAAAAACTCGAACATAGAAAAAAGATAACCAATCAATAAAGCGATTGTAATTCTTAGTGCGTGCCTAAAATGGGATGAAGAAAGAGAAATGTTATTTCTTAATACTTTAAAATTAAGCTTCTCTTCATTAGGCATGAATTTTTTTAAGTCTAATCCGGTGGAAAGACTCTTGGCCAGTTTTACGTTTTGTGAAAATACTTTATAGATCTCACTGATTTCTTTTGTGATCTCACTAATACGCATTAATATTTGGCGCAAGATCATGAAGTTTTCCAGATTATCTGGAGATAACTGTTTATTTCTAAGCTCGAAATAATGGATGTTTAGCTTTTTATGTTCAATTTCTAAATCGAATAATGGTTTTGCGCGGGTGCCAATTTGAAGGGAGATCCCAATATTGGTAATTTCCTCGGCCAATAAATTAAGATAATCATGAATGTTTACCAGGATCAGGCTATCCTCAAAACTCTGCTGAAGTTTTTGATAATCGCTTTCGGAAGTCATTAATTTTTCATGCAAGTCCATTGAGTTAAGGAACATCAACATCAGCAATCGGCTTGTTGTGGTAGATTCATTAACGATGGTTCTTGTTTTAAAAACAGTTTCTCTGGTTTCTTCCTGAAGGTTTTTAATTCCGATCTGCTTAGCGATAACCTGCGTTGTCAGCTTATCGAAATCCGGATTTTTTTGATAGTAATTGGCTTTGATTTTTAAGAATTCCGCCAATTGAAGATAATTCTCACCAATCATCTGACTGGCCAATTTATAAGGCTGAATGGTGGTAACAATAAGGAATATCAATAAAAACCAAGCGCATCCGGATGCAAAAATGAGTAACCCTTTAAAAATATTAACGCCGGTAAGGTGCCCGTCAATAAAGATGGCCAAGACCACTAAGGATAATGATCCTACGGCGGCTAATCTTTGTCCGTACACGCCAATCAGCGAAAAAAACATTCCAAATATAATGATCTCAAAGATGACCAAAATTTTAACATGCATCACCAAGCTGGCAATAAGCGCGACTAACACAAAACAGAAAATAGCGAAGGTTAATGCATTTCTTCTTCTGATAAATGGGCCGGGTTGATCGCAGAGTGCGACAAAACTAGTTCCCAAAGGAAATAGAAAGTATTCTTTTAATATTCCGAAGTGTGCCAGAACCAAACATGGCAGAACAGTAGCCAATGTAATCCTGATAGCAGAATATACATATTGGCTGGTTACGAATTTTTTGAGCTCTGCGGAATAGTTCATCTTACAAAAATAATTATTGAAAACAAAAAAGCCTCATAAATATGAGACTTTTATAAACTTATATTTTTACTTTGTGTTAATTCAATTTTTTAAAGAATTTTTTAGGTATTAATTTTTATATTAGTTTCACCAGTTTATCTATTCTTTAGGAGTATCCAGCCGGATAATTTAATTGGTTTTCCTGTTATCCTATCTTCCCAAGATGCGATATACCAATAGGTGGCTGTAGGGATCACACGAGCTAAGAATTTTCCGTCCCACACAGGATTTTCTTTAGTAGCTTTGAATATCTGGAGTCCGTACCTGTCAAATATTGTAGCAGAGAAGTTTTTAAATTTTGCAATTCCTGCGAAACTTATCACATCATTGTGTCCATCATCATTTGGAGTTATAACATTGGGTAGAAAGAATGTATAATAAAGAACAGAAGCATCACATAGGGTTCTTATATTTCTTACTCTGATGGCATACTCTGTGTTTTTATGAACATTGTAGAATATATTTGAACTTTGCCATGTTACCCCATCGTCGATAGAATATTCTAGGGGTAAATTTTCATTATTTTTTACTTTAATCGTTAGGGCATCATCTTGATATACAATATCCAGAATCTCCGGAACTTGTGTATAGGTAACTTTGGCAGAGAAGGTTTTAGCACAAACGCCATTGCTAATGATTACGGTATAAATTCCTTCGAGAGTTGGATTAATAATTTGTGTAGTCTCGCCTGTGTTCCATGAGTAGGTGTAGTTAGGTCCTGCTCCTGCGTCTAGTGAACCTTTATTTCCTTTACAGATTTCGATATCTGCTAATGAAGAAACAATTTCGGGTACCACAGTAATAGTAATTGATTTTTGTGCGACACAACCGTTGGCACCTACTCCTGTTACGGTATAGGTTGTGGTGACTATTGGAGAAACGGTTTGTATGTTTGCATTTCCGGGTAATCCGTTCCAAGTGTATGATACAGCTCCTGCTGCAGTAATGGTGGTTGATTCTCCTTTACATATAATGAGGGAGGTGGCAGTTAATGAAACCGGAGGAGGTGTTGTATTTTGTATTACTGTTACAGAAGACTGTTTTACACATCCTGATGGAGTAGCACTTGTAATGGTCAGGGTATAAGTTCCGCCTGCATTTACTACAGGATTTAAAGTATTTCCCCCTGATACAATATTTCCCCCTGCTGTAGCTGTCCATAGGAAAGTAGCTCCTGGTTGATATACAGATGCCGTAGCATCCAGTGTTATTTCAGTTACCAGACAGGTAATGGTCTGTGAAGGAGGTAATATGTTGACAATGATAATAGGATCCATGGCAACGGTTACCGATTGTTGATACTGGCATCCTAAAGCTGTTGTTAGGGTAACGGAATAAATACCGGGAGCTGTCACCGTATTTGTAGGTCCTGTGGTTCCATTAGACCATAAGAATGTGTTTCCGGTTCCGTTAGCAGTTGCGGTTAATATCGTGGAATCACCTTCACAAAATAGGAGGTTTCCTGCTATTTGGAGATTTGGATCTATTTGTTTAAGAATAGCAATAGAAGCCGGTGTACTTATACAGGTACCGTTGTTATTGGTTAAGGTATAGGTTCCCTCATTTGAAACGGTAATGGTTTGTGTTGTTTCTCCTGTGGACCAAACGTTTCCTGTAGGTAAATTTGAAGTTAGCGTTACGGGATTATCATTACAAATTACATTGGCAGATGCTGTAATTACCGGAACCGGATTCGGATTTATGTTGAGCTGAAGTTCGGCAACATTAAAACAGCCTTGTGCAGATGCTACCCTTACATAAAGAGTTGTATTTGCAGAAGTATATGCAGAAGGATTAGCAATATTATTTGTATTTCCTGCTATGGCATCTGCTTGGTTGGTATAATAGGTAAAACTTACCCCGGGAGTTACACTAATATCAGCTTGCGCTGAACTAAGATCAAAAGTAGCTGTTGCTGAATCTGAACATACACTTAAACCTGTATTTTGGACAGTGGGAACAAGTCCTTGTACTATCGTAATAGATGCGGGAGCACTTGTACATACACTGTCAGAATGCGTTACCGTATATGTTCCTGGAGTTGTCACAACAATAGATTGTGTGGTTTCACCTGTAGACCAAGTGTTTCCTGTAGCTTGACTTGAAGTAAGAGTTACGGTTTGGCCAATACAGATTGTTGATGATGAGCTTGTAATAGTAGGCGGATCACAAGAGCACGTGTTAATAGTTGCATCTTGAGAAGATCCTATTCCTTGTCCTTGATCTCCGCCAATATCTGCGGCTCCACCAGCATTTACTAAGATAGGAACTCCTTGTGAATCTACAGGTCCTGCTATGGATCCATTGGCATTGATTTGAGATAGTGTGACGTTTTCATCACCTTCTATAGAATCAAAACATCCATCTCCATCAGAATCTAAATCAAATTGATTAGATATACCATCCCCATCCAAGTCGCAAAATCCCGATTTGTAACCTCCTCCAGTACCTGAAATATATGTCATTCCTTGTACTAATTGCGTTATTTTTACTATATTATTACTTTGGCTATTCCAGATAATATTATTAAAGAACGCTCCGTTAAAAAGTTCTAAAGGAAGAAGTGGGCCTCCCGATGTTTTACTTCCATACATATTTATGCTTCCATTAGGATTAATAATAATTCTAACAGCAGGGTTTGTAGCTGAAGAACCTATTATATTCCATATGTCCGGTATTCCATTTTGTCCATATCTTGAACCGTCAGCAAATCTAATATTATTTATTAAAAAATTTTCGAATTGTATTTCTTGATTTGCTAAACTATTTCCATTGATAATTAAATTAAATGAATTATCTAATTGATATACATCAAAAATAAAACCTAAATCCGTTGGTGGAGCTGTAAATGTATATGGAACATTGTTACTGGTTGAAAAATCAACATTTTCAAAAATATTGGGACATTCATCGGTATCCAGAATACCATCGTTATCATTGTCTAAGTCTATATAATCAGGAACTCCATCTCCATCATGATCACAAGTAAAAGCTAATATTGAAATATCTTCTAACAACCAATCATCAATTCCGGTTGTTGCTCTGAAAATTAGAGTCGAAGTATTAGGAATGGTGCTACTGGGGATATAAACTGTAAAAGTCTGTTTAGTAAAACCATTTATATTGGCTGTAGTAAAAGGGATGAAATTGGAAGTTGCACCATTGCTAAGGGTAATTTTAACATTATTTATAGCGGGATTTCTTTGTGTACCGTTATCAATAGTAGCATATACGGTATTGTTTAATAATATTTGTAATTTAGCCGTAGATCCTGCACTCTGATTTCCATCCTGAGTTCCTAATGTGAGGGTTAAAGGAATGAAATTATTAGTATTTGCTAAATCTAAATTGTTTAAGCTTTGAGAAATATCTTTATTTGTTGCATAGTTTTCAGAAAAAAGTGCTTGTGAACCAGGAGCATCCCATCCGGGCTGTAATATCCAATTATTAGCATTATCAGTAAATGTTCCGTTGATGATTATATTATGACTAGGACATTGGGTATTTAAATTTCTTAAGTTTCTTAAGTTATTTAGTTTTAGAGCTCCGGACTTATTAATTATGTTGGGGGTATCTTGATAAGTTTGGGCTGAACTTTTGTATGATAAACAAAATAAAATAATTAAGAAATAACATGCTATTTTTTTATTCATTCTGTGTTTGTCTTTTATTAAAAAAATAAATAGGCAGCCATTTCTCAGAGAGAATAGGCTTGCCGTTTTTGAGGATTTTATTAATTATTGATCGGAATTATTCTCTCATCATTTCGTCTATTCTTTAGGAGTATCCAGCCGGATAATTTAATTGGTCTTCCTGTTATCCTATCTTCCCAAGATGCGATATACCAATAGGTGGCCGTAGGGATCACGCGAGCTAAGAATTTTCCGTCCCACACAGGATTTTCTTTAGTAGCTTTGAATATCTGGAGTCCGTACCTGTCAAATATTGTAGCAGAGAAGTTTTTAAATTTTGCAATTCCTGCGAAACTTATCACATCATTGTGTCCATCATCATTTGGAGTTATAACATTGGGTAGAAAGAATGTATAATAAAGAACGGAAGCATCACATAGGGTTCTTATGTTTCTTACTCTGATGGCATATTCTGTGTTTTTATGAACATTGTAGAATATATTTGAACTTTGCCATGTTACCCCATCGTCGATAGAATATTCTAGGGGTAAATTTTCATTATTTTTCACCTTAATCGTTAGGGCATCATCTTGATATACAATATCCAGAATCTCCGGAACTTGTGTATAGGTAACTTTGGCAGAGAAGGTTTTAGCACAAACGCCATTGCTAATGGTTACAGTATAAGTTCCTTCGAGAGTTGGATTAATAATTTGTGTAGTCTCGCCTGTGTTCCATGAGTAGGTGTAGTTAGGTCCTGCTCCTGCATCTAGTGAACCTTTATTTCCTTTACAGATTTCGATATCTGCTAATGAAGAAACAATTTCGGGTACCACAGTAATAGTAATTGATTTTTGTGCGACACAACCGTTGGTACCTACTCCTGTTACGGTATAGGTTGTGGTGACTATTGGAGAAACGGTTTGTATGTTTGCATTTCCGGGTAATCCGTTCCAAGTGTATGATATGGCTCCTGCTGCAGTAATGGTGGTTGATTCTCCTTTACATATAATGAGGGAGGTGGCAGTTAATGAAACTGGAGGAGGTGTTGTATTTTGTATTACTGTTACAGAAGACTGTTTTACACATCCTGATGGAGTAGCACTTGTAATGGTTAGGGTATAAGTTCCGCCTGC